>NZ_CDRMWP010000001.1:0-4338832 GCF_977008105.1 Cupriavidus ulmosensis | reverse complement strand
TGTCTTCTTGTTCGGTGTTCGCCACGGGCTGCGCGGACAGTCCGGCCGGAAGGGCAACGTAAAGGACAGCGGGACGGCGGAATGGCCGGCAGGGATCGGTGGCGCATCCCTGCCGGCTGTTCCGCCGGTCCTGTCCTGTATACCCTTCAGCCTGATAAAGCGACCGCGCATCGCGATCCGCAACTGACCCCCGCAAGCCCGGCTTCCCCTGTGACGGAACGCGACACTCGACGCGACAAGCGGGAGCCGCCGGCGGGCCGCGCGGCGAATGAGACGAGTTCGCCGCCGCCCGCTGCGCGTCCGTTGTCCGGCGTGCCAGGGGTGAGTCCGGGGTTGCGCTTGCGCCACGCAGCCCGTGTGGTGTTTGGACCCGGATTGTACCCCCCGCCCTGAGTTATCCACAAAGGATAAGTCTGTGGATAAGTTGTGGAGATGCAGTGAATTGTTGTGCACAACCCCTTGTCCGGCGCGGGTTTCCGGGTAGGCAAAACACCCGAAAAGCCAATCCAAACAGAGACTTCGCTCGACTTCGGAGGGCCTGGCGGGCCGCACGGATACAAAAAAACTTACCCACTGGCGATTGTGGACAATGAAATACAACAGCGGACTGCATATTTTTGCGGCAGGGGTGCCGCGCAAGTCTCTCGACCATATGGCGCCTTGACACATCGCGCGAAAATCAGTTAAATGGCGGGTTCTGCGATGCGGCAGGGGATCACGTATGCGCATCGCCGGGTCTGACCTGTTCCGTGCAAGACCGGTTTCGTTCCACGCGGCTTTCGGCCGGCTGGGGCGCACCGGAAATGGCTGGATTGGCCGGAACA
Source organism: Cupriavidus ulmosensis (assembly GCF_977008105.1). Classification (NCBI taxonomy): domain Bacteria; kingdom Pseudomonadati; phylum Pseudomonadota; class Betaproteobacteria; order Burkholderiales; family Burkholderiaceae; genus Cupriavidus; species Cupriavidus ulmosensis. The sequence continues at coordinate 4,338,008 of NZ_CDRMWP010000001.1, read as the reverse complement.
GGCAGCGGGCCGAGCAGGCTTCCCGAACCTGCGTCGCAAGCGCCGACATCGTCGGCGCGCGAGATACACGGCCGGCGGCAAGACAATCACCGCAGTCGGCAAGACCGCATCCGCGGCAGCCCAAGCGAACCATACGCGGCGGCCACGGCGCCCCGGCTCACGCCGGAGGCCGGGCGAGCCAAGATCAACCAGAGAGTGCAACATGAAACGTACCTACCAACCTTCCGTTACCCGCCGCAAGCGTACCCATGGTTTCCGCGTGCGCATGAAGACCCGCGGCGGCCGTGCCGTCATCAACGCTCGTCGCGCCAAGGGCCGCAAGCGCCTGGCAGTCTAAGGGCCTGGCGACCGGCCATGAGGGCGCCCAGCGCGCCGTCGTGGCCAACCGCCTCGCCTTTCGGATGGCCGGGAGCCCGCAGCCAGGTGCAGCTTTACCGCTAGCTTTGCCCAGCGTGCCTACCCATGCCTACCCCAAAGCCGCGAGGCTCACAAAGACGGATGAGTTTTCATCCGTTTTTGCTTTGCGCCCGCGCCGGCGCAGCCAGCACTTCGTGCTGTATGTGGGCGAGAACGGCCTGCCGCAGGCGCGCCTCGGCGTGGTGGTGGGCAAGAAATTCGCGGCGCGCGCCGCCGAGCGCAACATGGTGAAGCGCATGGTGCGGGAACTGTTCCGCCATCGGCAGGACCAACTCGCGGGCCACGATGTGCTGCTGCGCCTGCAGGCCAAGTTTCCGCGCGCGGAGTTTGCCAGCCGCAGCGCCGTCCGCCGGGTCTGCCTGGCGGAGCTGACCGGCCTGTTCGAGGTGGCGGCGCGTCCGCTTGCGCCACGTCCCGCCGGCCCCGCCACACCGTCCGTCGCGCCTTCCGGGGTGTCGCCGCCGAAGTCCGCGCCTTCCGGCACCCCTGCCTGACCCGCCATGAAGCGAATCCTGCTAGCCCTGCTGCGCATCTACAAGATCGCCCTGAGCCCGTTCTTCGGCTCGCAGTGCCGCTTCCTGCCCACCTGTTCCGACTACGCCCGCGAGGCGATCCTGCGCCACGGCGCGGGCCGCGGCACCTGGATGGCCGCGTGCCGGCTGTGCCGTTGCCATCCGTTCACGGATGGCGGGTATGATCCGGTGCCGCCCGCATCGCCAGCAGCACCGGCAGCATCAACACAGCAAGACCGGGGATCCGCCGCGTCTGGCCCGGCGCCAGTCACGATCCGGCTACCCCGCCCCTGATTTCCTCCGACCACAGCGAGACATGGATATCAAACGCACCATACTCTGGGTCATCTTCTCGATGGCCCTCGTGCTGCTCTACGACAACTGGCAGCGCGCCAACGGTCATCAGTCGATGTTCTTCCCGAGCGCGAACCAGCAGGCCGCCCCGGCGGCCGGCGGCGCCTCGGCCGCGCAAGGCGACGTGCCCAAGGCCAACGCGGCCACCGGCGCCACCGCCGCGGCACCGGCAGCCGCGCCGGCAGCCGCCGTGCAGCCGGCCGGCGAGAAGATCGTGGTGAGCACCGACGTGATGCGTGCCACCATCGACACCGCCGGCGGCATCCTCTCGCGCCTGGAGCTGCTGAACCAGCACGAGAAGGACGGCCAGCCCGTGGTGCTGTTCGAGCGCGACGCGACCCGCACCTACCTGGCCCGCTCCGGCCTGACCGGCGGCGACATGCCCAACCACACCACGGTGTTCGCCGCCTCGGCCGGTCCGCGCGACCTGGCCGGCACGGACAAGGTGGAAGTGACGCTGACCGGCGAGAAGGACGGCGTGAAGCTGGCCAAGACGTACATCTTCCACAAGGGCAGCTATGTGGTGGACACGCGCTTCGCCGTGACCAACGACAGCGGCAAGCCGGTCTCGCCGACGCTGTACCTGGAACTGACGCGCGACGGCAGCAAGGTCGAGCAGTCGCAGTTCTACAGCACCTTCACCGGCCCGGCCATCTACACCGACGCCGACAAGTACCACAAGATCACCTTCGACGACATCGGCAAGGGCAAGGCCAGCGTGCCGGCGGCCACCAGCAGCGGCTGGGTGGCGATGGTGCAGCATTACTTCGCCTCGGCCTGGATCCCGCAGGCCGGCAAGGAGCACAGCTTCTACGTCGAGAAGATCGACAACAACCTGTTCCGCGTGGGCGTGCAGCAGCCGCTGGGCCAGGTCGCCCCGGGTGCCACCGTGACCACCGATGCGCGCCTGTTCGCCGGCCCGCAGGAAGAGCGCATGCTCGAGAAGATCACCCCGGGCCTGGAACTGGTGAAGGACTACGGCTGGCTGACCATCCTGGCCAAGCCGATCTTCTGGCTGCTGGAGAAGATCCACGGCATCCTGGGCAACTGGGGCTGGTCGATCATCGCGCTGACGGTGCTGATCAAGCTGGTGTTCTTCCCGCTGTCGGCGGCGAGCTACAAGTCCATGGGCAAGATGAAGGACCTGCAGCCGCGCATGACCGCGATGCGCGAGCGCTACAAGGGCGATCCGCAGAAGATGAACCAGGAGATGATGGCGCTGTACCGCACCGAGAAGGTCAACCCGCTCGGCGGCTGCCTGCCCATCGTGATCCAGATCCCGGTGTTCATCGCGCTGTACTGGGTGCTGCTGTCGTCGGTGGAAATGCGCGGCGCGCCGTGGCTGGGCTGGATCCACGACCTGTCGGTGCCGGATCCGTTCTACATCCTGCCGGTGCTGATGGCCGTGTCGATGTTCGTTCAGACCAAGCTGAACCCGACCCCGCCGGACCCGGTGCAGGCCAAGGTCATGATGATCATGCCGCTGGTGTTCTCGTTCATGTTCTTCTTCTTCCCGGCCGGCCTGGTGATGTACTGGGTGACCAACAACGTCCTGTCGATCGCCCAGCAATGGCAGATCAACCGGATGCTCGGCAAGGGCAAGGCGGCCGCGGCCGCCAAGGCCTGAGGCGAAGAGACGGCTCGGGCCGGCGGGTGACGAACCCGCTGGCCACGACAAAAAGCCCGGCGCATGCGCCGGGCTTTTTATTGGGTTCCCGGCCGCGTACCGGGCGTCATTCCGTCTCGTGGCAGACCGCCTCGATGTTGTGCCCGTCCGGGTCGAGCACGAAGGCGCCGTAGTAGTTCGGGTGGTAGTGCGGCCGCAGCCCCGGCGCGCCGTTGTCGCGCCCGCCGGCGGCGAGCGCGGCCTGGTAGTAGGCGTCCACCTGCGCGCGCGTCTGCGCGCGGAAGGCCACATGCAGCGGCGGCTGGTTGGGCGCGCCGCCGTTGATCCAGAATTCGGGCTTGCCCGGCGGCCCGAAGCCGGCCACGTCGGTATGCCCGGTCACGCTGGCCGGCAGCTCCATCACCTTGACCATGCCGATGGCGCCGAGCGCGGCGGTGTAGAACGCGCGGCTCCTGGCGAAATCGCTGACGCCCACTCCGGTGTGATCGATCATCTTTCGGTTTCTCCTTGAAGAAAATGGCCGTTCAGGCCAGGTCGAGCACGCTCATGGTGGCGTTGAAGCGGCTCACCAGCACCGCCTCGCCGTGCACGCTGGCGAAGACGTCGGCCTCCACCACGATGATGGCGCGGCCGGACTTGAGCACGTCGGCGCGGCAGGTCAGGCGGTCGCTGCGCGCGGCCCTGAGCAGGTTGATCTTGAATTCGGCGGTGACTACGTGGCGCCCGGCGTCGAGCATGGTGGCGGCCGCCGCGCCGGCGGTGTGGTCGGCGATGGTGGCCTGCACGCCGGCATGCACCACGCCGCCGTGCTGCAGGTGCCGCGGCGTGACCAGCAGCTCGCTCTCGCACCAGCCGGGCCCGCAGTCCACCAGGCGGATGCCCACGTCCGTGACGAAGGCGGCATCACGGAAGCCAGCCTCGATGGTATCCCGCAGCAAACGCCGTTCCTGTTCGGTGGACATGATGGCCGCCTCCTCGCGCTCTGGTGGCCGGGCTCCCGACAGGCGGACGGCCCGGTGCGCCCATTGCAGCGCGAAGCCGGCGCGCTGTCAATGCGTGGCCCCTCGCTCACTCTTTGACTGGCCGCATGGGCATCCCGTCCGGAAGGTGCGGCGCACCCGCCACAATCGCCTACACTGGCTTATACCCGTCCCGCCTGGACACCGGCCCGGAAGCCACCGCCGACCACCATGCCCGCCGCCAATCCCACCAGCCGCCTGCACGCCGGCATGCGTGCCATCGACGCTTTCGTGGTGCTGGCCGATGACGGCCTCGCCGCCATCGCCGACCAGCTCGACGCGCTGAACCGGCGCGACCATCCCGACGACGTCCACGCGCTGCGGGTCGCGGTGCGGCACCTGCGCGCGGTCTGCTGGGCCTTCGGGCCGGCCCTGCCCAAGGCCATGCGCGCGCGCTGGCGCGACAGCCTGCGCCAGCTCGCGCGGGCCGCCGGCGACGTGCGCGACTGGGACGTGTTCATCGGCGAGACGCTGCGGCCCGCGCTCGACCGGCAGCCCGGCGATCCCGTGCTGGCCGCGCTGAGCGACGTCGCCACGATGCGGCGCCACCTCGCGCGCGCCACCATGATGGCGCAGCTGGCGCAGTACCAGCACTGGCCGCTGCCGGCGCTGCACCGCGACCTCGCCCACCTCGGCAGCGGCACCGTGCACGGCCCGCGCGCCGGCGCGCGGGCGCGCCTGGACACCTTCGCGCGCCGCCGCATCCGGCGCGCGCGCGAACGGGTGAAGGCGCTGGCGCGCGCCGCGCGCGGCGCGGACCTGGCGCGCGTGCACCGCTACCGCATCGGCAGCAAGCGCCTGCGCTATGCCATCGAGGCGCTGGCGCCGGTGCTGCCGAAGCGCTTCGGCCAGCGCCTGCACGACAAGCTGGTCAGGCGCCAGGGCCAGCTGGGCAAGACCGTCGACAACGCCGTGGCGCGCCGCCTGATGGCCGAGTGCATGAACACGCCCGCGCCGGGCGCGCAGGCGCCATCGCCACCATCGCCACCATCGCCACCATCGCTGCCACCCCCGCCATCCCCGCCACCCCCACCGTCCGCGCGGGACTGATCTGCGACAATATCGCCATGACCGCATCCCAGCCCCGCTCCCACGCCGCCGCCACGCCCATCGCCGCCATCGCCACCGCGCCCGGGCGCGGCGGCATCGGCGTGGTGCGCGTGTCCGGCCCCGATGTCGGCGCCATCGCGCGCGCCGTCTGCGGCCAGGCGCTCAAGCCGCGCCATGCCACCTATCTGCCGTTCCTCGACGCGCACGGCAAGGCCATCGACCACGGCCTCGCGCTCTATTTCCCCGCGCCGAATTCCTACACCGGCGAGGAAGTGCTCGAACTGCAGGGTCACGGCGGCCCGGTGGTGATGCAGATGCTGCTGGCGCGCTGCCTCGAAGCGGGCCGCGAGACCGGCCTGCGCCTGGCCGAGCCCGGCGAGTTCACGCGCCGCGCCTTCCTCAACGACAAGCTCGACCTGGCCCAGGCCGAAGCCGTGGCCGACCTGATCGAAGCCAGCACCGAAGCCGCCGCGCGCTCGGCCGCGCGCTCGATGGAAGGCGAGTTCTCGCAGGCCATCCACGCGCTGGTCGAGCAGGTCATCCACCTGCGCATGCTGGTGGAAGCCACGCTCGACTTCCCCGAGGAAGAAATCGACTTCCTCGAAGCCTCCAACGCGCGCGGCCAGCTCGCCGCCATCCGCGCAGCGCTGTGCGGCGTGCTCGCGCAGGCCAAGCAGGGCTCGCTGCTGCGCGAAGGCCTGTCGGTGGTGCTGGCGGGACAGCCCAACGTCGGCAAGTCCTCGCTGCTCAACGCGCTGGCCGGCGCCGAGCTGGCCATCGTCACGCCGATTCCCGGCACCACGCGCGACCGCGTGCGCGAAACCATCCAGATCGAAGGCATCCCGCTGCATATCGTCGACACCGCCGGCCTGCGCGACGACGCCGCCGACGAAGTCGAGCGCATCGGCATCGAGCGCACCTGGGAAGCGGTGCGCCGCGCCGACCTCGTGCTGCACCTCGTGGACGCCGCCGACTACGTCGAGCACGGCCTGTCCGAGACCGACGACGCCATCGACGATCGCCTCTCCGGCCACCTGCCGCCCGGCTCGCCGATCCTGCGCGTGGTCAACAAGATCGACCTTGCCCCCGCCGTGGGCGCCCGGCACTTCGGCGCCAACCGCCCCCACGTGGTCGCCGCCAACGGCCCCAATCCCGCCGAGGTCTGGATCTCCGCACGCACCGGCGCCGGCATCGACCTGCTGCGTGGCCAGTTGCTGCGCCTGGTCGGCTGGCAATCCGGCAACGAAGGCACCTTCCTCGCGCGCGAACGGCATCTCACCGCGCTGCGCAACGCGCAATCCCACCTCGACCTCGCCGCCGAGCGCGCCGAGCAGCAGGCGCAGGCGCTCGACCTGTTCGCCGAGGAACTGCGCCTGGCGCAGGATCATCTCAACAGCATCACGGGCGAGTTCACCAGCGACGATTTGCTGGGGACTATTTTTACGCGGTTTTGTATTGGGAAGTGAGGCAGGCTGAGGTCTCCTGATACAGCCAAGAGTCGCGTAAATGTTTCACCGGCGTCTGCGTCCGCCGCGCCATGTATCAACGATGACTCATCCAGAATCACCGCAGGTTGTCGCTCTTCATTGACGCTGTCCGTGCACGCTGCGCAAGGACAGCGCTCCATCCCGCTGCGTTGTCGATATGACACCCCGCCTGTGCGGTTTTGGCGGCTCCGCAAGCAACTTTGTCCGTTCGATGTCGGCCCCAAGCCATAGATTCGTAGCACGGGATGCGAGGCAGCCCGCCAGGGGCAAGACGCGCCGGCGGCGGCAGCGGCCATGCGCGGCTTGCCGTGCTCGGCCGGCTCCGCCTCGCTCCTGGCCTGTGCACCAGCGGAGCTACACGCTATGCGTGACCACGACATCGAAGCGCAGCCGCCCCGGCTACAAGTATTCGAAGGTGTCGTTCCCCGGCAGTTGCTGGCGGAGATGAATGCGACCGTCGACGCCTGCAGGCAGGCGTGGCGGCCGGCGGATGGCCGTCGCGCCACGGACACGGCGGCGCAGTTCGCCGAGCTGCTGCGGCGGCACGATCCGTTCCGGCTGGCCGAGCGGCAGGCCTGCGCGCGTTCGCGGCAAGGCGCGCGGCAGGCGGGCTGGGCCATCGAGCGCGCCCAGCCGCTGTACGTGCTGCGCTGTATCAACGGCGGCCTGCGCGGGCAGAGCCATCTGCGGCACTACGATTCCCATATCCTGACGCTGCTGATTCCGCTGCAGCAGGCGGCGCCGTCGCGCGAGAACGGCGACCTGATCCTCTACCGGCATCCGCGCGAAGCCGTGGCGGCGTGGAAGAACGTCATCACCAAGGTGCGGCTGATCCTGATGCGCTCGCTGCCGTTCGTCGTGCGCCGGGCGCTGACCTTTCACCATCTCGCGCACGGCCGCTGCGAGCGCGTCGCGTGCGTGCCGGGCAACGTCTACGTGTTCAACGGCTTCATCACGCTGCATGCGAACCTGCACGTCGAAGCGGGCGAGCGCCGCTCGCTGATCTTCCACTATTACGATCCCGGCCTCACCGCGGGGCTGAACCACGTGCCGCGCGCCTGGCGGGCGCTGCGGGACCGGCTGCTCGACGCGATCCAGCCGGTCCGCTCGCGCGACTGACCGGCGGCCGGCCGGCGCGCTCGCGCCGGGACGATCGCGCGTGCTCCCGCTCGCGTACTCCTTGCGGTACATGGCGGCACCGCTGCCGATGCCCGCCGCGGGCGCTCCTATACTGGAACCGCTGGAACAGCCTTCCGCGCGTAGCGTCACGGGCCGGCGCTGGTGTACGCGCGGATCCACATCGGCCCGGACCCAGGCTAGGAGAACGTCATGATCAATGCGCAAGGACATCTCGTCGGTACCCTGAACCACCTGATCGAGGTCGGCAAGGACGGCGAACTGAGCTGCACGACCGGCGCCCGCGAAGTGCAGAGCCCCGAGATACGCGCCATCCTGACCGGCACCGCGGAAACCTGCCGCGCCTCGGTGATGGAGCTGCAGGCGCTGGTGACTTCGCTCGGCGCCCAGCCGCGCGACCGCGGCAGCATGGGCGGCGCGCTGCACCGCGGCTGGATGGAGGTGCTGCACGTGATCGCGCCGCACAACGACGACGCCGTGCTGCAACTGTGCGAGCGCGACGAGGAAGCGGCCAGGCGGGAATACCAGGCGGCCCTGACCGGGGACATGCCGGCCGAGGTGCGCGCGGTGGTGCAGCGCCAGTACGAGGGCATGCAGTGGCATCACCAGCGCATCCACGCCATGCGCGGCATGCAGGTCCACTAGCGGACGGTGGCGCCGGTGGCAGCGCCGCCGCGCCTCACCACACGCGCGGCACCAGCCGGTACCGCACGCGGGCCGCGTAGGCGGCGTAGCCGTCCAGCCCGCGCAGCAGCTCGCGGTCTTCCATCGCCGTGCGGAACACGATGCCGGCGGCGAGCAGCAGCGACCCCGCCACGCCCCACCACGACCCCAGCAGCAGCGCATTGGCCGGCAGGAAGACCAGCACGGCCGCGTAGAGCGGATGGCGCACCAGCGCGTAGGGGCCGCTGGACACCACGCGATGCCCGCGCTCGGACTGGATCCGCACCACCGGGGCGAGGAAGGTATTCTCGCGGCAGACCCGGTCGATGGCGGCATAGGACAGCACCAGCAGCACCGCGCCCGCGCCTTGCAGCCACGCCGGCATGACCGACCAGCGGTAGCGTCCCGCGTCCAGCCCCATCAGCGCCAGCCACGCGCACCACGCCACGCCCACGGCCACCATGAAGACGCGGTCCCACAGCGGCTGCCCGCGCTGCACCGGCGGCTTCAGGCGCTCGGCCAGCAGCGCGGGATCGTAGCGGGCCATGCGCCACGTCACCACCACGGCGCCGCCGAAGAACAGCGCCAGGTACGCCCAGCCCGCGGGCCACGCCAGCGTGCCCGCCGCGCCGAACAGCAGGGCGGCGAAGACCAGCGCCTCGGCCGCCAGCGCGAACGCAAGCCTGAACTTCATGGCGGATGCCCTCCTTGCGGCGTCCCGCGCCGGCATGCCGCCGGGAACGGCGGCGCAGTGAAGTGCGATGGGGAACGCGGCAGGGGCTACAATGGGCCGTTTCAGCGAACGAGCCACTGCCATGTCCGATTATCCGCGTTATACCCTCAATCGCTCGCTCGTCATCCTGGTGCCCCAGCAGCCGTTCTTCGACTGGATCATGGCCGTGGACACCGACCCCGTACCGTCGCTCACGCTCGAGAACGTGCGCGAGGACCAGAGTACCTTCCTGGTGCCGGACGAGGTCTCCAACGCCGCCCAGGCGGTGCAATGGGTGGAGGAGCGCTGGCGCGCCTTCTTCGAGTTCATGCTGGGCGAGTGGTTCGAGGAGTCGGCCTGGCCGGCGGCCCTGACGCTCGAGCAGTTCCGCGAGTGGTTCACGGTGCAGCACCACTCCACGGTGTTCGACATGGCGCTGGACTTCGGCATCGAGCACGAGGACTGGGAAGCCGAGGAGGAAGAGGAGGACGACGGCGAACCGGGGCTGCACCGGCTGCACTGAGGCCGTTGGCGTGGCCCGCATGACCCACATGACCTGTGAGGCGCGCGCCATGCCTGTGGACAAGTCTGTGGAGAAGCCCGAATAACCCTGTGGGCAAAGCTGTGGGCAAGATTGTGGGCAACCCGCCGCGAACGCCGCCATCCCCGCCATGCCGGCGGCGTTGCCCGCCCGTGCCGGCCGCGCCCGTCCCGCCCGACCTTCTTGCCCGCCCCCTCTTTACCGCAGGAAACCCCGGATGTTGAACCGTACCCAGAAGACCCTGATCGGCGTCGTCGCCGTGGCCGTGCTGGCCATGCTGTGGCTGACCGGCAACCATGAGCAGCAGCAGCTCGAGCCGGCCGCGGCGGATGCCGCCGCCGATGCCTCCGCAGCCGCGGCCGCCACCGAGGCGGCCAGCGGCGCGCGCGGCGTGCCGCGCAACGGCACGCTCGACCCGATCAGCATCGACCCGGCGCGCTCCACCGACGTACTGCCGCAATACCAGGCGGATACGCTGGTGGACGACTACCAGGACAACCCCGGCGCCGCGAACGACCGCTATCGCGACCAGTATTTCATCGTGGAGGGCGTGGCCGCCGGCGTGCGGCGCGAGAGCGGCGACAACGTGTTCCTCGACATCCGCTCGAACAACCCGGCCGTGGCGGTGCGCGCCAGGCTGCTGCCCCAGCAGATCTGCGGCCCGGCCGGGCGCACCTGCGAAGTGGAGGCGCGCGCCACGATGGTCCGGCGCGGCCAGAAGGTGGCGGTGGAATGCACCGGCGCGGGCCAGGTGGACGGCTCGCCGCTGCTGGAAGGCTGCCTGGTCCGCGGCGGCGCCAACTGAGCGGCGCCGGCGCTTTTTTCCATCGATTCCACGCCCGTTTCCCGGCTTCCGCATGCAAACCCTGCTCTCCGTCCTCGCCCTGACCATCCTGATCGTGACCGCGGTCGGCCTGGTCTCGCCGCCGTTCATCAGCAACGCCTTTCTCAAGGGCCGCCCGGTCGGCCGCCTGCAGATCCTGCTGGTCGGCGTGTTCCTGGCCGCGATCTGCCTGGTGGCGGTCGGCAGCATGGCCACGCCGCCGGCCGCCGGCTGAGCGGCACGCGCGGCGCTTCGGCAGGCCGCTCCCGCGGCTTTGCGATGCCCGCGCCACCCGCGCCGGCCCGGAAATGCCGGACACGAGACTTGCGGGGCGCGTCCCGCGGGCGGACCAGCGCGGCCGCTTCGGGTCGCCAACGGTAACTCCCGCCGTCCGCCAGCCGTCTCCGGCTGGCGTTTTTCCGGGCTGGCGGACCGTTTTTCCCACTCTGTTCCACCGATTGACCGCGCGGCAACACGCCTAAAGTTGGCGGGCGCGCGTGCCGGGAGCACGCGCCCACCCGCCATGCGCCCAGGAACATCATGAAAAAAGCATTGCTTGCCGCCAGCCTAGGCCTGCTGGCCACCGGCTGCGCCACCTACCAGGCGGTCGTGCCGGTCGACCGCGGCGACCGTATCGCCTCCATGCAGCCGGCCGACGGCACGCTGTTCTGCGTGATCACCAACCAGTCCAGCGGCAACGCCTACCTGGGCGCGCTGCGCGAGTCGCTCGAGGCGCGCGGCTTCGAGTTCAAGCAGCTCGCGCCGGGCTCGTCGGTGGCGGCCTGTCCCTATACCGCCACCTACTACGCGCAGCGGCAGTCGTACTGGCGCGATTTCCTCAGCTCGCTGGACATGGTGGTCTACATCAACGGCGAGCGCGCCGGCCAGGCGAAATACGACGCGCTGCGCAGCGCCGGCGGCATCAACCTGAGCGACCTGATCCCGCCCGGGCAGAAGATCGAGGACGTGGTGGAGCAACTGCTGCCCGGCATGCGGCCCCGGCCGGCCGCCGCCGGCACCGCGCCGTCGGTCCCGGCAGCCCCTTCCGCGCCGGCCGCGTCCGCTACGCCAGCCTGAATACCTCCACCGCCTGACGCAGCTCCTGCGCCTGCTGGTGCAGGCTCTGCGCGGCCGCCGCGGCCTGCTCGACCAGCGCGGCGTTCTGCTGGGTGGCGTTGTCCATCTCGTTCACGGCGCCGTTGACCAGCGCGATGCCCTGCGCCTGCTCGCGCGAGGCCACGGTGATGTCGCCCATCAGCGCGGCGATGCCTTCCACGCGGCGCACGATGTCCTCGATGGCGGCGCCGGCCTGCTGCACCGCCTCGTTGCCGGCGCGCACGTCGGCCACGGTGCGCTGGATCAGCGTCTTGATCTCGCCGGCGGCGCCGGCGCTGCGCTGCGCCAGCCCGCGCACCTCGCCCGCCACCACCGCGAAGCCGCGCCCGTGCTCGCCCGCGCGGGCGGCTTCCACCGCCGCGTTGAGCGCGAGGATGTTGGTCTGGAAGGCGATGCCGTCGATCATGCCGATGATGTCCACCACCTTCTGCGCGTTGCCGTGGATGCCCGCCATCGTGCCGACCACGCGCGCCACCGTGGCGCCGCCGGTGCGCGCGGCCTCGGCGGCGCTGCGCACGGCCTCGTTGGCGTCGTGCGCGCTGTCCGCGTTCTGCTTCACGGTGGCGGAGAGCTCGTCGATGCTCGACACGGTGCGCTCCAGGCTGGTCGCCTGCGCGGCGGTGCGCGCCGACAGGTCGGCGTTGCCGCTGGCGATCTGGCTGGTGCTGCTGGCGATGGCCGCCGCGCTCGCGCGCACGGTGCCGACGATGTCCGACAAACCCTGGCCCACGCCGTCGATGGCGCGCAGCAGCCGGCCCATCTCGTCCTGGCGCCGGCTCGCCATGCGCGTGCCGAGGTCGCCCCCGGCGATGCGCGCCGCGGCCTGGGCGGCGGTGCCGAGCGGCACGCTGACCATGCGCCGCAGCAGCCACCAGAAGCCCGCCGACACCACCAGCGCCAGCGCCACGCCGGCCAGCAGGAAGCGGTCGCGGCTCGCCACCAGCCCGGCGCGCAGCGTCTGCACCGGCACCGAGCCGGCGATGATCCACTGCCAGTCCGGGTAGGTGGTGAAGGCTGTCACGCGCTCGGCCGCGGGCGTGTTGCCCAGCGCCGCGGTGTGCGTCATCACGCCTTGCTTGCCGGCGATCATGTCGCGCACCCAGGGCTTGCCGCCGGCGTCGGTGGCGTTCAGGATCACGCTGCCCTCGGCGGCGCCGCGGCCGACCATCAGGCGGCCCTGGTCGGGGCCGGGGCTCGCGTCGATCACCATGAACTCGCCGTCGCCGCCGACCTGCTTGCGGCGGATGCGGTTCTTCAGCATGGCCAGCTCGGCATTGACGTTGACGCCGACGAACAGCGCGCCCACCACGCGGCCGGTGGCGTCGCGCACGGGCTCGTACTTGCTCATGTACGGCTTGCCGAACAGCCACGCCAGCGCGCGGTAGGCGCGGCCCGACATCAGCGCGGCGTAGGCCGGATGGGTGCGGTCGAGCACGGTGCCGAAGGCGCGCTCGCCGCCCTGCTTCTTGAGCGACGTGGCGATGCGCACGAAGTCCTCGCCGCTGCGCGCGAACACCGTGGCGGCGGCGCCGCCGGTGGTGGCCTGGAAGCTGTCGGGAATGGCGAAGTTGCCGTTGAGCGTGACCTCGCCGCTCCTGAAGCGCGGCGTGGCCTGGCCGGCCACCTCCACGGTATCGGCCGCGTCCAGCGTGTACGGGCCGGGCACCTGCGCGGCGAAGCTGAGCATGAAGCGGTCGGACTCCTGCAGCATGGTGTCGTCGAGCTGGCCCACCAGTTCGCGCAGGGTGTCGGCCTCGGCCACGATGGCGTTGCGCGCCTGCGCCTCGAGCAGGTTCATGCTGCTGGCCGACAGGGCCAGCGCGTAGGCGCCGAACACCGCCAGTTGCACCAGCAGCACCACCGCGGCGATGCGCGTGCCGATGCTCCAGGCGCCGGGGTGCAGCCGCGCGCGCAGCGGGCGCGCGGACGGTGGCCTGCCGGAAGACGAGGCGGGGGACGGCGCGGCAGGTCGCGGGGACGGTGCGGCGGCCGGCGCCAGGGGCGCCGCCACGGCATGGGCAGTGACAGTTGAACGCAAGAGCAGCTCCGTCAATGAGTGCCATGCGCCACCTGGCGCACGGGCGGCGCGCGCTCTGCGGCGCGTCGCCATTGCGGAGGTTTACGGCGGGCGCGCCGCGGCCTTGACCGCCGCGCGGCGAAATCGCCTAGAAGCGCGGCTCTAGCTTGCGCGCGGTGCAGCCGGCGCTTCGTTGTGGTGCACTTTGCCGCGCGTCCTGCCCACGCGCCGCGCCCGATCATGCCCGAACGATCACGCCCGAACGATCATCCCGCCGGCCAATCAGCCAACCATTCAGCCGACCAGCCGGCCCAGCCGCACCACGGTCACGCCGGGGCGCAACTGGCGCAGCGACGGCATCACCAGCACGCAGTCCGGGTAGGGCGTCACCACCGGCTCGCCGTCGCGCCAGCCGATCACGGTGCCGGCCTCGGGGAAGGTCTCCAGCCCGGTATACGGGCCGGCGAAGCGGAAGTCCATGCTGGCTGCCACCACCGGCTCGGTCACGCGCACCACGCGCTGCGGCCGCGGCGGCTGCAGCCAGCCGGCGGGCACGTCGGCCGCGTCAATGATGCCGGCGTTGAGCAGGAAGCGCGCGGTGCTGTCCTTCGCCACGCTCACCGAGGCGGTTTCCCAGTGCTGGCCGCATTCGATCAGCAGCGCGTTCTTCGCGCTGGCGGCGTCGCCGAAGCCTTCGTAGTCGCGCATGCGGCGGCCTTCGGGGTGGCCTTCGTCGACGATCACGTTGGCCGGCGCGCCGACCGCGCGCGCCAGCTCGATGCCCTTGTCGAGCGGGCCGGAGACGATCAGCGGCAGGCTCTTCTCGTGCATCGAGTGCAGGTCCAGCAGCAGGTCCACGGTGTCGATCACCGGGCGCATGGCGCGCGCTCGGCGCAGCTCGGACGAGTCGCGGCCGGCGTCGTCGAGCACGGCGGCGGTCCACACGCGGTTGAAGTCCTGGTCGACGTAGCGCGAGGCGTCGGGCTTCGCCGCGTCGAACGTGTGGTACGCGTCCACGTTGGCGAAGGCCAGCGTCAGGCGGCCGCGGCGCGGGCGCAGGCCGGCGTCCAGCAGCGCCTTGACGGTGATGGCGCCGCACACCTCGTTGCCGTGCGTGAGCGCGTTGATCATCACGTGCGGGCCGGGCGCGCCGCTGTCGAAGGTGTGCACGTAGGGCACGCCCGCGTTGCCGGCGGCGTAGGGGCGGATGTCGGGGAATTCGACTTCGACCGGATAGGCGTCGAAGGTAGGGACTTGGGTATGCATGTGTGTGGGTTGGCTAGCTTGCCTGTTTGAGCGGGAATCCCGGCGGCCGGAAATCCGGGCGCCGCTGGTGGCAAGCAAATGGCACGCCTGCCGCCGTTTGCCGCCATCGTTGCCATTATTGGTGCATTGCGGTTATTCGTGGATGCCGGCGGCCTGCACGATGGCCTTGTACTTGCTGGTCTCGCGCTTGACGAAGGCGGCGAACTGCGCCGGGCCGCCCGGCGCCACCGCCACGCCGGCCTCGGCCAGCTTCTTCTTCACCTCGGGCAGCGCCAGCACGGCCTGCATCTCGGCGTCGAGGCGCTCGACGACCGCGCGCGGCGTGCCGGCCGGCGCCATCAGCCCGAACCACACGCCCATGTCCACGCCCCTGAGCGCGCTGCTCTCGGCCAGCGCCGGCACGCCGGGCGCCACCTGGGCGCGGTGCGCCTCGGTCACGCCATAGGCCTTGACGCGGCCGGCCTGGATATGGGGCAGGGCGGACGACAGCACCATCACGGCGAGGTCGATCTGGCCGCCGAGCAGGTCGGTCGACATGGCCGACGCGCCCTTGTAGGGCACGTGCGTGATGTTGACCTTGCCCTGCTGCTTGATGAGTTCGCCGGCGAGGTTCAGCGGCGTGCCCACGCCCGACGAGGCATAGGCCAGCTTGCCCGGCTGCGCGCGCGCCAGCGCGATCAGCTCGTCGGCGTTCTGCGCCGGCAGCCCCGGCTTGCCCACCAGCACCATCGGCTGCGTGCCGACGAAGGTGATGGGCGCGAGGTCGCGCTCGCCGTCGTAGCGCACGGCGGGATTGGTCAGGCGCGCGATCGAGACCTCGCTGCCCGAGCCCATCAGCAGCGTGTAGCCGTCCGCGTCGGCCTTGACCACCCTGGCCGCGCCGATGGTGCCGCCGGCGCCGCCGAGGTTCTCGATCACCACGCTCTGGCCCAGGCGCTTGCCGAGCTCCGGCGCGATGGTGCGCGCCACCAGGTCGACGCTGCCGCCGGCGGTGTAGCCCACCACCAGCGAGATCGGCCTGGCGGGCCAGCCCGCCGCGCCGGCGACGCCGGCAAGCAGGCACAAGGACGCGGCGGCGGCCGCGCGCAGCAGTTTGTTCATGGCTCTCTCCCTTCGTGGATTCGTGGTCTCGCCGCCGTGCGCATGTATGGATATGCGGATATGGCGATGTGCGGCGATCTTAGAGAGCGGGCGGGCGCAGCAACGTGCGGCTTTGGCAACGGCGCTTGCCGAATCGGCAAGGCGGCGCGGGAAAAGGAAAAAGCTAGGCGACGGTGGCGGCGCGCCAGAAGGCCTCGGCCAGCGCGCGCATGGGCGCGCGCGTGCGATAGAGCAGGATCTGCATGGCGAGGTCGGACTCGCCGCCGGCCTCCAGCCCCGCGCGCACCAGGCGCCCGGCATGGAGGTCGTCGGCGATCAGCCGCGCCGGCAGCCACGCCAGGCCCATGCGCTGGCGCACCATCTCGTGCACCGATTCGGGGAAATCGCTCACCGCGATCACGTCCAGGCGCGCGGCCAGCCGGCGCCGCGCGATCTCGCCGTCGACCATGCGGCCCAGCGTGAGCGTCTCGGCATACGCGATCATCGGCACCGGCGCGTGCCGGCCGCGCGCCTGCAGCTTGTACTGCGGGCCGCCGCCGGGCGCCGCGGCGCTCACGCAGACCAGCCGCTCCTCGCCGGCGAGATAGCGCTGGTAGCGCGCCTCGTCCAGCGTCACCGGCTGCTCGGGCGAGTTGTAGCAGAGCAGGAAGTCGGCGTCGCCCTCGGTGAACATGGCCAGCGCGTCGTGCGTGGGGAACGTCGACAGGCGCGTGCGGAAGCCGGCCGCCACCGGGTCGTGGCGCAGCGCGTGGCGCAGGCCCGCCAGCCATGCCGGCACCATCGAGCGCGCCAGCGTCTTGCCGGTGGCGATCACCACCGTGCTGGCATCGGCGCGGTGCGCCGCGCGCAGCGACAGGCGCGCCTCGTCCAGCGTGCGCAGCGCGTCCCCGGCGGCTTCGAGGAACTGGCGGCCTTCGTCGGTCAGGCGCACCGGGAACACGCTGCGGTCGATCAGCGGCGCGCCGGCCCACACTTCCAGCGCCTGCATGCGGCGCCCGAACGCGGGCGGCGTGACGTTGCGCAGCTCGGCCGCGCGCGCGAGGCTGCCGGCCTGGGCCAGGCACACGAAATCCTCGAGCCAGCGGATATGCATGGGAAGGTGCGGTGAAGTTGACAGTCGATGAAGCGGCGCGGACATTGTAGCGGCATGCCGGCACCGTGCAGACTTCTCCTGGACACCGCGCGGGCGCCATACGTGTGCCATACGTGTGCCATACATGGGCCATACGGGCGCCGCGCGAGTCGGGTAGAATTTTTCGCATGGCCCTCTTCAAGCGCAGCGCCGCGTCCTCCTCCAGTTCCCCGCCGGACAGTGCCTCGGGCAATGCGCCGGGCAGCACGCCGAGAAGCGCGCCAAGAAGCGCGAAACCGGGAAGCGCGAAAGACGGCGCGACAGGCAGCGCGCCCGCCGAGTACACCATCGACGAACTCGCGCGCGCGGCCGGCACCACGGTGCGCAACGTGCGCTCCTACCAGGACCGCGGCCTGATCGACCCGCCCGAGCGGCGCGGCCGCGTCGGCATCTACACGCAGGCGCACCTGGGCCGCCTGCGCCTGATCAACCACCTGCTGGCGCGCGGCTACACGCTCAACAACATCCAGGAACTGCTCAAGGCCATCGTCGAGGGCCACGACCTGCGCTCCATCCTCGGACTGGAATCCGCCATCGCCAGCCCGTGGACCGACGAAGTGCCGCGGCACTACTCCTACCTCGCGCTGGCCAGGCTGTTCGGCCGCGCGGTGTCGCGCCCGGCGCTGGCCAAGGCCATCGCGCTGGGGCTGCTGGAGCCGGACGGCATGGGATACCTCGCGCACAGCCCGCGCACGCTGGCCGCCGGCGCCGAAATCGCGCGCGCGGGTTTCCCGATCGAGGACGTGCTCGCCATCATCGAACATGCGCGCGGGCATTTCGAAGCGGTGTCGGACCGCATCGTGGCGATGGTGGTGCGCGAGCTGGACCGCTTCGGCGAAGGCAAGCTGCCACCGCCGCAGGACGTGCCGCGGCTGGTGGACATCCTCTGGCGTATCCGCCCGCTGGCGATGGTGGCGGTGGAAGCGGAGATGATGCGGGCGCTGGAGTTGTCAGCGAACAAGTATCTTGGAGATCGGGTGGCGGCGATTATTGAGCATTTGCATGATGGGGATGAGCGGGCCTGAGCGGCTTGGCTTTTTTTGGTTATTTTGTTTTTTAAGACAAAGGCTTTAAAGAATTAAAGTCAGATTCAAAGGCTTAACTTCAAGGTCAACGGCTGAACGTCAAAGTCAACATCAAAGTCAAAGGCTTTCGCTCCCCCGGAGCGACCTACTTTCTTTTCCCCGAAAAGAAAGTAGGCAAAGAAAGCGGGCTGCCTGGCCGGCAGGGGCAGAAACGTTGGGATTTCTCTTGTGGGTGGTTTCGTGGTGGGGCCTGTGGTTCTGCTGGCATCCTGCCGTTACCGGTTCGGCTGGCCACGATCTGGCTGGCGGTATGGGTTTCGGGGTCAGACCTATGATGGCGGGCGCACTGCTGGTTCGGGCATCTGCCGTTGCCGGTTTGGGCGGTCACGGCGTAGCACCCGCATGGTTTCGTGGTGGGCGTGGTGGACCCAGCGCGGGTGCGCGGGGTTGCTGGAACCGGGATTGCTTTTCAGCCGTCCGGCACTGCGTTCAAATAGGGGCCACCGCGCCCACCACGAATCCAGCCCCGTTCCTATGCCGTATGCATTTGCCCCGGTCGCGGCAGCAGCCCGAAGGGCCTGGATCTCCGCCATCATGCAGCGCCACCACGAATCGAACACCACCCGAGAGATAGTGGCCGCCAAAACCGGTACCGGCAGATGCAGACAGAACCACCAACCCCACCACGAAACCACCAACCCAAGCAACTCTGTTCGGCTCTGCCCCTGCCGGCAAGGCAGTCCGCTTTCTTGGCTTACTTTCTTTTCGGATAAAAGAAAGTAAGTCGCGCCGGGGGCGCGAAAGCCTTTGACTTTAAGCCTTTGACTTTGACTTTGATGTTGACTTTGACGTTAAGCCTTTGACCTTGAAGCTAAAGCCTTTGACTTTGAACCCCAAAACCGTCCCCCTCAAAAAGACCCCCTAATAGAAGGCGCCCGCAAAGAAACCCCCGCTCTCCGCGAATTCTCCTCAATCTCCGCGATCAGCGGCTCAATCCTCGCGAGTTGCGCGCGGTTATCATGATCCCACGGATGAAACCCCGGCCGGAAATAGTCGAACCACTCCGGGATCATCCTGCGCAGCACCCCCGGCTTGCCCCACAGAAACCACATCACCCCACCAAACCCACGCAGCTTGTTGCGGCACTCGCGGTCGGCCATCACCAGCCGCACGTGGAACACGAACACCATCGCCCAGAACGTCGCGGTGGTGGTCAGCATGGTGAAGGTGCGCAGCAGGTAGCGCGACAAGCCGGGCTTCATCACCGTGTTCCACACGTCGTAGGCCACCGCCTTGTGCTCGGTTTCCTCGAGCGCGTGCCAGATCCACACCTGGTGGTAGCCCGGCTCGGAGCCACCCATCTGCTCGGGGTCCGCCAGCAGGCCGCCGGCCAGCATCGCGGTGTAGTGCTCCAGCGCGATGGTGTGGGCGAGCTGCCATGACTTCGGCAGGATGCGGCGCAGCAGGTTGAGCAGCTTGGCCACGGTGTTGTCGAGCTGCGCGGCGGGCAGGCCGGCTTCGCTCATCAGGCGGTTGTAGAGGATGTGCTCGCGCGTGTGCATCGCTTCCTGGCCGATGAAGCCGGCGATGGCGCGCTTGAGTTCGGGGTCGGCCACGTCGTCGCGGTAGGCGCGCACGCTGTCCATGAAGAAGCGTTCGCCGGCCGGGAAGAAGATCGACAGCGCGTTGACGAAATGGGTGACGTGGCGGCCCCGCACGTGCCAGTCGGCGATGCGGCTGGCGGGCAGGTGGGGATGCACATCGCGTCGGACTGGCATCATGATCGGAACTCCTGTCTAGGCTTGGATGGCGTGGGGCGCGGGCTGCGCGACGTTGCCGCGCCCGGCGAGGAAATGCAGCAGGTCCGCCGCCACGCGCTGCGGGTCTTCTTCCATCGGGACGTGGCCGAGGCCGGCATAGCGCTGCAGGCGCGCGCCGGGAATGCGCCCGGCGAAGGCCTGCGCATGCGCGGGCGGAATCCAGCGGTCGCGCTCGCCCCACAGCACCAGCGTGGGTGCGCGGATGCCGGCCAGCGCGTCGGTGTCGAGCGCCGCGAAATCGAGCCTGGGCACCATGCGGCCCACCGCCTCGCGGCTGCCCTCGGCGTAGAAAAAATCGACGTAGCGGCGGAAGGTGGCTTCGTCCACGCGCGCGGCGTCGCCGTAGACGTCGCGCGTGGCGGCGCGGATGATGGCCTCGGGCAGCATCCACGGCGCCGACCAGCGCACCGGCGCGTGGTTGAACAGCGCGATGTAGAGCGGCAGCTTCATCGGGAAGCCGGCCGCGTCGACCAGCACCAGCTTGTCGACCTGGGCCGGGCGGCGCGCGGCGAGGTCCCACGCGATCAGGCCGCCGAGCGAGTTGCCGATCACGCTGGCGCGCCGCAGGCCGATGGCCTGGCAGAAGGCGTCGATGAAGCGGCGGTACATGTCCACGTCCATCGTGGCGATGCGCCCGCGCGCGTCGCGCAGCGGCCCGGTCAGGCCGAACGGCGGCAGGTCCACACGCAGCACGCGGTAGCGCTGCGACAGCGCCGGCAGCACGCCCTGCCATGTATGCAGCGACGCGCCGAAGCCGTGGATCAGCAGCAGCGGCTCGCCGTCGGGCGCGCCCTCGTCGGTGTAGTGGACCAGCGTTCCCATCACCTGCACCCAGCGCGAGGCCGGCAGCGCGTAGCGGCGCGCCAGCGTCTCGCGCGACAGGCTGAACAGGCCGATGCGGCCCTGGCCGAACCAGCGCGTGAAGGCGCCGGGCGGGCGCCGCAGGCGCGCGTCCGCGGCGGCGGCGCGGCTCATGGCGCGTCTCCGCCGCCGGCGGGCCTGGCCGCCACGGTGCCGCCCGCGGACGCGGGCTTGCCGAGCGGGCTCTTGCGGCGCGCCCCGCGCACCACCAGCGACTGGTAGGCGGCGGGCAGCAGCCGCGCCATCAGGTCGGCGGCCACCGCGTCGGGCCCGATCAGCACGCGGCGGCGATCATGGCGCACGCCGTTGAGGATCACGCGCGCGGCCTTGTCGGCGCTGGTGATGAAGAACTTCTCGAAGTCGTCGCGGCCCTGCTGTTCGTTCTCGACCAGGAAGCCGGCGACGTTGGGCGCGATGCGGCTGGCCTGCGCGATGTTGGTCTTGATGCCGCCCGGATGCACGCAGGTGGCGGAGACCCCGCAGCCGAGCAGGTCCAGTTCCTGGCGCAGCGATTCGGTGAAGCCGCGCACCGCGTACTTGCTGGCGTTGTAGCCGCTCATGCCGGGCTGCGCGAAGATGCCGAAGATGCTGGAGGTGTTGACGACGTGGCCTTCGCCGCTGGCCTTGAGGTGCGGCAGGAAGGCTTTCGTGCCGTGCACCACGCCCCAGAAGTTGATGCCCATGATCCATTCGAGATCGTCGTAGCTCATGCCGTCGATGGTGCTCGACAGCGCCACGCCGGCGTTGTTGAAGATCAGGTTGACGCGGCCGTGCGCGTGCGCGGCCTGCGCGGCCCACGCATGCATGGCGGCGCGGTCGGCCACGTCCACCACGTGCTGCGTGACCATCAGCGCGGGCGCGGCGCGCATGACCTCGCCCACGGTCTGCGCCAGGCCGGTCTGGTCGCGGTCCGACAGCGCGAGCTGGCAGCCTTCGCGCGCCAGCGCCACGGCCAGCGCGCGGCCCATGCCGGAGCCGGCGCCGGTGATGGCCGCCACCTTGTTCCTGAATTGCTTCATGCGGGAGTCTCCTCGCGGGTCGTTTGTTCTTGGTGGTTGTTTCTTGCCCGGTTCATGCGCGGCTCATGCCTGGGCGGCCGGCGCCGGCTGCCGCGCAGCCGCGGACAGTTGCGGGTGCATCAGCGAGCGGGTCTCGTAGTCGGCCATGTCGAAGCGCGCGGTGGCGCGGCGGAACTGCCAGGTGAAGCCCGGCCACAGCGTGGTGTTCTTGCCGGTCTTGGGGTCGAGATACCAGCTCGCGCAGCCGCCTTCGGACCAGATCGCGCGCGCCAGCTTGCGCTGCAGCCCGGCGTTGTAGTCGCGCTGCGCCGGCGCGCGCACGTCGATGGCCTGCACGCGGTGCCGGCCCATCGCCTTGAGCGCGCCGAGGATGTAGTTCACCTGCGACTCGATCATGAACACCATCGAGCTGTGGCCGAGGCCCGTGTTCGGCCCCACCACCATGAACAGGTTTGGAAAGCCCGCCACGGTGGTGCCGAGATAGGCCTCGGCGCCGTCGCGCCAGGCATCGAGCAGGTCGATGCCGTCGCGCCCGAGGATGGCGCCGCGCGGAATCGGGTCGGTGGCGTGGAAGCCGGTGCCGAAGATGATGCAGTCGGCCGGGCGGCGGCTGCCGTCGCGCATGACGATGGCGTCTTCCTCGACGTGGCCGATGCCCGCCGTCACCACGTCCACGTTGGCGCGCGCGAGCGCCGGGTAGTAGTCGTTGGAGATCAGCACGCGCTTGCAGCCGATGGTGTAGTCCGGCGTGACGGCGGCGCGCAGCGCGGGGTCGCTCACCTGCCGGCGGATGTGGCCGCGCGCGATGCGCTCCACCGCCTTCATCAGCTTGGGGTGCACCACGAAGCCGAGCACGCGCGACTCCAGCATCCAGTAGATGCCGCCGCGCACCAGCTTCTGCGTGAACGGCAGGCGGCGGAACAGCCAGCGCTCGGCCGCGGAAACGTTGCGGTCCGGCTTGGGCATGATCCACGGCGGGGTGCGCTGGAACAGGTCCAGGTGCACCACGCGCGGCGCGATCTGCGGCACGAACTGGATGGCGCTGGCGCCGGTGCCGATCACCGCCACGCGCTTGCCGGCCAGCGCGTAGTCATGGTTCCAGTGCTGCGAATGGAAGGTCTCGCCGCGAAAGCGCTCCAGCCCCGGGATGGCCGGGTACGCGGGCCGGCTCAGGCCGCCCATGCCGGACACCAGCACGCGCGCCTGCACGCGCTTGCCGTCGGCCATCTCCAGCTGCCAGGTGCCGCTGGCCTCGTCCCACGTGGCGCGGCGCAGCTCGTGGCGCAGGCGCAGGTGCGGGCGCAGGCGGAACTGGTCGGTGCAGCGCTCCAGGTAGGCGCGGATCTCCGGCTGCGGCGAGAACATGCGCGACCAGTCCGGGTTGGGCGCGAACGAGAACGAATAGAGATGCGACTGCACGTCGCAGGCGCAGCCCGGGTAGTGGTTATCGCGCCAGGTGCCGCCGACCGAGCCGGCCTTCTCGAACACGGCGAAATTGTGCAGGCCCGCCTGCTTGAGGCGGATCGCCATGCCCAGCCCGGCGAAGCCGCTGCCGATGATGGCGATGTCGCAATACTGGGTCGGGCCGGCGCCGCCGGGGCCCGGCGGCTGGGGTCCGGCGGTGGACAACTCGGGGGGCAGGTCCGCTGGCGCGTTCATAGGCTGTCTCTCGTGCCGCGGGCGCGCCGGGCGGGGTGCCCTGACGCGCCGCAACATCATTGATTGTGACATTGATGGATGTCATCGTAGGCAGCGCGGCAGCGCGGGTCAATGCCGGGATTGGAATGTCGCTTCTAATTTTTGGCGGATTTTAGCGGGCCGTTCGCCGTATTAAACGGTGACTAGGCGCGTTTTGGCCGCACTGGCAAGCGTACCCACTGCTGCGTTTGAAACCGCCGGAGGCGGGAGCACGGCGCCGGCCAGTCCGCTGCCGGTGCCGGCACGCCCTAGGCGCGCCCGCCGCCAAGCACGCGCCGGCGCCAGGCGTTCGGGGTTTCCCGCGTCCAGCGCTTGAATGCGTGGCTGAACGCGCTCTGCTCGGAAAAACCGAGCAGCATGGCCAGTTGCGCGAGGCTGACGGCGGGATCGGCCAGGTAGTGCTCGGCCTGCGCGCGGCGCACGCCGTCGACCAGCGCCGAGTAGTTCATGCCGCGCGCCTGCAGCCGCCGCTGCAGCGTGCGCACCGGCAGGCCCAGATGGGCGGCCACGCTGGCGATGGGCACCTCGCCGCGCGGCAGCGCGTGGCCGATGAACGCGCGCGCCTGCGCGATCTCGCCGCCGCCGTCCGCCTCCAGCGCGCGCAACTGGGCCTGGGCGATGCGCGCCATCTGCGCCTGCATCTCGGCGTCGGCCTGCAGCGAGGGGCGCGCCAGCAGCGCCGGGTCGATGTGCAAGGCGTGGCGGCCGGCGTCGAACGCCACCGGGCAGCCGAACACCCGCGCATAACCGTCGGCATGGCCGCCGGGCGGCGCGGCGTGCGGAAACTCGATGCGCTCGGCGAAGAAGCCCTCGCCGAGCAGCCAGCGCGCGAAGCAGATCCAGGTGGCCATGTGCAGCTCGTGCG
The DNA here is from genome assembly GCF_977008105.1 of Cupriavidus ulmosensis. Lineage (NCBI taxonomy): Bacteria > Pseudomonadati > Pseudomonadota > Betaproteobacteria > Burkholderiales > Burkholderiaceae > Cupriavidus > Cupriavidus ulmosensis. The sequence continues at coordinate 4,313,746 of NZ_CDRMWP010000001.1, read as the reverse complement.
CGTGGCGCGAGAGCGGGCCGTGCAGCGCCTCCCACGTCATGCACGCGCCGCGCGCCGTTTCCATCAGACGGGTGCGGCCGATGTCGTTGGCCAGCACTTCATAGCGGATGCCTTGCAGGATGGCCTCGCGCACGGTCGGCGTGGTCAGCACCACGTAGCCCATCTCCGCATAGTGGCGCGGCTTGAAGCCGGCGCCCGCGTGCAGCCCGGCCAGCGGGTCGCCGGTGGCGCGCGCGAGCGCGTCGAGCAGGGCCAGGTAGTCGGCCGCGGGCACGCGCGCGGCGGGACCGGCGGCGGCGTCGGACAGCGCCGGATCGAGCCCGGCCAGCGCGAGCAGGCGGACCGGCGCGATGCCGGCGGCCTCGCCGTGGTCGAGCACGGTGCGCAGGTAGGGCAGCGAGACGGTGCCGCCGGCAGCGCCGGCGGCCGCATTGGCGCGTGGCATCAAATGACCTGTCATGCGGAATCAAGACCGGGGGCCGATCTTGATCCAGACTGCGGCGAGCGTCAATGCGGGCAATCGACAACGATCGACGAGTTCACGCAGTCCCGAGGCGCACGAGAACAAGAGAAGGAGACACCATGCACGCCCCATGCACCGCGCCGCCCGGCGCGCTCTCGCGGCGCGGCTTCCTCAAGGTCGGGCTCGGTTTTTCCGCGGCGCTGGCCTGCGCGGGACTGCTCCCGGCGCTGAGCGGCTGCGCGCCCGCGCCCACGAACCCGGCCGCCGGCATGCGCTTCCTGCGCGACGGCGACGTGGCGCTGTTCGGCGCGCTGCTGCCCGCCGTGGCCGACGAGCTGGCCGCGCGCGAGCCCGGCCAGCGCGCGCTGCATCTCGGCCAGGCGCTGCACAATATCGACGACACCTGCGCGGCGATGGACGCCAACGCGCGCGCCGAGCTGCGCAAGCTGCTGGACCTGCTGGCCATCGGCCCGCTGCGCCGGGTGCTGGGCGGCGTGCGCGACGACTGGCGGCACACCGACGCGGCGCAAGCACGGCGCTTTCTCGCGCGCTGGCGCGCGAGCCGCTTCGCCACGCTGAACGCGGGCGCCGTGGTGCTGGTCAAGCTGTGCGGCGTGGCCTATTACCTGCTGCCCGCCGCGTGGGCCGGCGCCGGTTATCCCGGCCCCAATCCCGCCGTCTTCAACGCACTGCACGCCTGACGCCATGACCGTACCCGACCTCTACAGCGCCGGCATCGCGTCCGGCTGGAACGTGGTGGACGCCGCCACGCTCGCCGCGCCGCTCGCGCTCGACGCCGACGTGGCCATCGTCGGCAGCGGCGCCGGCGGCGGCGTGGCCGCCGAGATCCTCAGCGATGCCGGCCTGCGCGTGGTGCTGCTCGAGGAAGGCGCGCTGCGCACCTCCGACAGCTTCCGCGACATGGACGAAGGCCGCGCCTACCGCGAGCTCTACCAGGAGGGCGCGGCGCGCGCCACCGCCGACGGCGCCATCGCCATCCTGCAGGGCCGCGCGGTCGGCGGCAGCACCACGGTGAACTGGTCGTCGAGCTTCCGCACGCCGCCGCAGACGCTGGCGCACTGGGCCGCGCACCACGCGGTGAGCGGCCACGCCGCGGCCGACATGGCGCCGTGGTTCGCGCGCATGGAGGCGCGCCTGTCGGTGGCGCCGTGGGGCATGGCGCCGAACGGCAACAACGGCGTGCTCAAGCGCGGCTGCGACAAGCTGGGCTGGGAGTCGCACGTGATCCCGCGCAACGTGAAGGGCTGCTGGAACTCCGGCTACTGCGGCCTGGGCTGCCCGGTCAACGCCAAGCAGTCGATGCTGGTGTCGACCATCCCGGCGGCGCTGGCGCGCGGCGCCACGCTCGTGCACCGCGTGCGCGTGCGCGCGTTCGCGCACGACGGCAAGACCGTCGGCGCGCTCGCCGGCGAGGCGCTCGGCGCCGACGGCCGCACGCCCACCGGCGTGGCGGTGACGGTGCGCGCGCGCCACTACGTGGCCGCCGGCGGCGCCATCAACACGCCGGCGCTGCTGCTGCGCTCGCGCGCGCCGGACCCGCACCAGCGCCTCGGCCTGCGCACCTTCATCCATCCGGTCAACCTGAGCATCGCGGTGATGCCGGAGCAGGTCGACCCGTATTACGGCGCGCCGCAGTCGGTCGCCTCGGACCACTTCCAGTGGAAAGACGGCGCCACCGGCGCGATCGGCTACAAGCTCGAAGTGCCGCCGCTGCTGCCCGGCATCAGCGCGGGCGTGTTCGGCAGCGTGGGCGAGGCGCTGCGCGCCGACATGGCCGCGCTGCCGCGCACCAACGCCATGCTGGCGCTGCTGCGCGACGGTTTCGTGCCGCACAGCGAAGGCGGGCGCGTGCGCATCGCCGGCGACGGCAGCCCGGTGCTCGACTACGACATGAACGACTACCTCTGGGACGGCGTGCGGCGCGCGTGGCTGAGCATGGCCGAGGCGCAGTTCGCCGCCGGCGCGCTGCGGGTGCGGCCCGCGCATCTCGACGCGCCGTATTACGCCGACTGGGCCAGCGCGCGCGCGGGCATCGCCGCGCTGCCGCTGGCCAAATTCCGCGCGGCGCTGTTCTCGGCGCACCTGATGGGCGGCTGCGGCATGAGCGACGAGCCGCGGCTCGGCGTGGTGGACAGCGGCGGCCGCCATCACCAGTTGAACAACCTGTCGGTGCTGGACGGCTCCGTGTTTCCCACCAGCATCGGCGCCAACCCGCAGTTGTCGGTGTTCGCGCTGAGCGCGCAGAACGCGCACGGGCTGGCCGCGCGGCTGGTGCGGTGAGCGCCGCCCGGCCGCCCCACGCAAGAGGGGTAAGACAAAGCGGTGCGCGCTCGCGCGCTTCAAGTCCACAATTAAAACGGGCGCGCAAGGAGCCGGCGCGCCCCGCGCGCGGCGCCACGACACAGGAGGCGGAGTCCGAGGCAACGTTGGAAACAACGTTAGAGGCAACCCTCAAATTTTGCGCTTGTGAAACGCTCGCGGCGCTGGCTAGGCTCCGTACAACCGTTTCAAGCATCCGTTTGCCGACAGAGCAGGGAGCAGGAACGGCATGGCATTTTGCTGGGGTTCGATGCATGACAAGACAAGAGGCGCCCCCCATGAAGACCGGTAAAGGCACGGCAGGAGACACCAAGGCCCGCATTCTCGACGCCACCGAGCGCTTGTTCATCGAGGTCGGCTACGAAGGCACCTCGCTCAGGCAAGTGACCTCGCGCGCGATCGTCAATCTGGCCGCGGTCAACTATCACTTCCGCAGCAAGGAAATCATGATGCAGGCGGTGCTCGGGCGCCGCCTCGACCCGCTCAACACGCGGCGCCTGGCCGTGCTCGACGCCTGCGAGGCGCGCTGGCCCGGCAACCAGATCCGCTGCGAGCACGTCATGGGCGCGCTGTTCGTGCCCGCGCTGCAGATGGCGCGCGAGCCGGAGCTCGGCGGCCCGTCGTTCCTGCGGCTGCTCGGCCGCGTGTACTCGGACACCTCACCGTTCATCCAGTCCTACCTGCTCGGCCACTACGCGCCGGTGTTCGGCCGCTTCTCGGGCGCCTTTGCGCGCGCGCTGCCGGAGATCCCGCCGCAGGAGCTGGGCTGGCGGTTGAACTTCGCGCTCAAGGCGCTGGCCGGCGTGCTGGCCGGCGACGAGCTCGGCAACCTGCTGCCGGCCTTCACGCAGGGCAAGGACGTGAGCGACGCGCAGGTGCTGGCGCAGTTGAGCGCGATGGTGATCGCCGCGCTCAAGGCGCCGGTGCCGGCCAGCCAGCAACTGTGCGCGCTGCAGGACGTGTTCGTGATCGGCGAGGCCCAGCACGCCGAGGAACGCGCCACGCAGGCCTCGCTCGACGGCCTGGTGGCCGAGCAGGCGCAGCGCGCCGACGCGCACGCCGCGGCCGCGCGCAAGACGCGCCGCACCGCGCGCAACGAGGGCGCCACGCGCGCCGCCGTCACCAGCATGGCGGTGCGCGGCGCGCGCGAGCACCCGCCCATCGTCTTCCCGAGCAATCCGCTCGACGACTGGATGCGTACCCGCTCCAGGACCTAGCGGCGCGTCCCGCGCGCCTTCCGCCGCCCGGCCGCGCGCTTCGCCCGGTGGCGGGGTCTTGCCGTTCCACGATCCCCGCCGCCGCCCTGGCAACCCGCGCCCAGGCAATCCGCTTCGCCGACCCGCCGCGTGCCGCGAGCACGCGCCGGCCCGCTGCTGCCCGCGTTTTCGCGCCACGCGCGCCTGGCGCAGCACGGTGCCGTGACAGGAGACCCGCATCATGAAGCCACTCTCTTTCCAGACGCTGCGCCAGGCCTTGCGCGCATTCCCGGGGGCCCGGCCCGCCGGCCTGCTGCGCGGCCTCGCCGCCGCCGGCGTGATCGCAATGGCGCTGCCGGGCGTCGCGCATGCCCAGGCATCCGTCACACCAGCCACCGCCGCCACCGCCGCCACGCCGGCCGGCACCGCCTACGACGGCCTGTCCGCGCAGCAGCAGGCCGCACTGCTCTCGAAGCAGGTCGCCGGTGGCGAGCTCGCGAAGCTGCCCGACGAGCAGCTGCTGGCCGTGTTCAACGCGCTCCAGCCCGAGACGCCGCTGCTGTGGGCCAAGGCGGAGGTGAGCCGCTATCCCGAGTACGAGTACTGGATGACGCGCCAGGAGCGCCTCAACGGACAGTGGCAGGACCAGCCCGCGCGCATGCTGATCCGCTACCGCCACGCGCCGCGCCAGCTCTATGCGAAGTGGCTGCCCGGCGGCAGCCAGGCCGGCCAGGAGATCCTCTACGACGAGACCCGGCGCAAGGACGAGATGTACGGCCACCTGGGCGGGCTGCTGGGCTTCACTTCGATGTGGATCGCGCTCGACGGCACCATCGCGCGCGCGCAGTCCAACCACACCGTGCGCGACCTCGGCTTCCAGTACGTGGTGGCGATGCTCGAGCGCGACGCGCGCTCGCTGCGCGCGGCCGGCCTCTCCGAGCGCTTCGCGCGCGCCGAGATCGTGCAGGAGCAGGGCACGCGCATGGTGGCGCTGACCTGGGAGCTGCCCGCCGGCGCGCCGCGCTACTACGCCAAGCGCGTGCAGCTGATGCTGGACCTCAAGAACCCGTGGCCGCGCGTGGAGACCGCGTGGGACGCCGATGGAAACATGGTGGAGAAGATTGTCTTCGAGAAGGCCGTGCGCAAGACATTCGACGCCGACACGTTCGACGCGAAAAACGGCGACTACAGGTTCTGAAACCATGCCGCCGGACCCGGCGCCGCGCGGGGAAGCCGCGCGCGCCGTTTGAATTGCGCCGCGCGCGCGGGCGCGCCGCGGTTTGAACAGGCGGCGCGAGCGCCTGCATGGCGGTGGCGGGCGCGCGGCGCACGGTGTTTGGAACGGGCGCTCTATTGACGCTCGCGCGGGCGAACGGCGAGAGTCACTGCACAACAGGTCATATACAAGACCGGACAAACCGGCACGACACAAAAATACAAAACCGATAAAAAGGAGACAAACGATGGCCCGCTTGAATGTATTCAACGGCCTTGCGGCGCTGGCTGGCACAAGCCTGGCGCTGACCCTCGCCGGCTGCGGCGGCGGCGATGCGCCGAGCCCCGGCTCGGCCGAGGTCGCATCCTGCGCCAGCACCGGCAGTTGCCCCGCCAGCGGCCCCGCGCAGTCCGGCCCCGCGCCAGCGCCGCTGTGCCCGGCCTCGCTCGACTACGCCACCGTCTATACCGGCGGCTCGGGCGGCGGCGAGTTCGTCAAGATGCAGTTCGACACCACGGCGCTCACGTACCGGCTGCAGATCCTCGCGTCGCCGGTGCCCAAGGCGCCCGGCAGCGTGCAGCCCACGCGCGCCGGCGTGACCTACACCGGCACCATCGCCCGCCTGACCTCGCTGCCCAGCGCCGAGCAGAACCGCTGCGCGCTGGCCATCCGCAGCGCGGTGCCGTCCGACGGCGGCGCGCAGGCCGTCATCGACCCCGCCGACCCGCCCATCATCTTCGTCGGCAACGGCGTGGCCGGCGGCGGCATCCCGGGCGCGACGATCTCCTATCCCGGCGTGGACCTCGGCATCGGCGCGCCGATCGGCGCCATCCCCGCGAAGACCTTCCCGATCTACCCGGTGCTGGCGTTCGCCGAGACCGAGACGGACTTCGCCAAGGTGGCGGGCACCTACAACATGCTGGGCTACCACCTGGTGCCGTCGGGCGGCAACCTGTTCCCGGCCGGCAACTTCATCCCCGCCACCGCGCAGACCGTCGAGACCCTGAACGCGGACGGCACCTGCACCGCGGCCAGCGGCAGCTGCCGGTCCACCGGCAACCCGTGGCGGCCGCGCGCGCAGAACGACGGCGCGTTCGAGAGCAACAACGACGCCGGCACGCGGCAATACCCGTTTTTCTACACGCAGTCGCTGGTCAGCGGCCCCACCACCAAGGCCAAGGGCATCCTGGTCGCGGGCAAGCTCAACGGCGCGCTGGTGCCGCTGCTGATCCGCACCGGCTACGCGCACATCGACCTGACCGACCTGCTCGACCCGATCAACGTGGACGACGAATCGGGCCTGGCCTTCCTCGCCCCGGCCGCCACGCTGACCAGCGCGCAGCTCAACGGCTCCTACGTCGGCTCGGGCAGCGATTTCGTCTACACCTCGTCGATCGTGCAGGACAAGCTGGTCGGCCTGGTCGACCCGCTCACCACCAACGTCAAGGGCGCCTTCCAGCTCGACTTCTCGCAGGCCCGCCCGGGCCAGATCGGCACCACCGACAACAGCGGCACCACCGGCACGCTGATCGCCACCGGCCACGCCTTCGCGCACCTCGCGGGCACCGGCAGCGCCAACCCGACCTTCCGCGTCAGCGTATTCGCCAGCCCCTGAGCCGGCGGGCATCGAAGCCTGCCGCGCGCGCCCGGAGGAGGCGCGCGCGGCGGCCGGCAGCGCACGGTGCCGCCTCGCGGCACCCGCGCGGAAAAACAGAACAACAGGCCAGGAACCACGCGCCGCACACAAGGCGCTTCAGGAGACAGACATCATGCACAAGGCCCCCCTTTTCCCGTCGTCCGGCGCGCGGCCGGCGTTCTCTTCGCCGGCCCGCGCGCGCCGCGCGTCCCGGCTGGCGCGCTACGCGCTGGCGCTCGCCGGCGCCGCGCTGCTGGCCGCCTGCGGCGGCGGCGGCGGCGGCGACGGCGACCACACCAGCGCCGCGCCGGCCGCGGCGATCCCCGTGCGGCTGTGCCCGGCCGCGCTCGACTACACCACCACCTTCACCGGCGGCACCGGCTCGGGCGAGCTGGTCAAGGTGCAGATCGACACCAGCAAGATGACCTGGCAGGTGACGTTCCTCGATTCGTCGGTGCCGCGCGCCACCGGCACCGTGCAGCCCACGCGCAGCGACACCGCCAGCGGCAGCAACGTGATGAGCGGCAAGCTGCAGCCCGAGACCGGGCTGCCCACCGAGAAGCTCAACCAGTGCGCGTTCCAGCTCGCCGGCGCCAGCCTCGACCCGAACCGCCCGGCGCGGCTGTTCGTGGGCGAGGGCGTGGCCGGCGGCACCATCCCCGGCGCGCGCATCCAGTTCGACGGCGTGGCCGGCGCGGGCGTGGTGCCCGACACCACCTTCCCGTACTTCCAGTTCATCGGCTTCGCGCAGACCGAGACCGACCTCGGCAAGATCGCCGGCCAGTACAACGGCTCGGGCTTCCACGAGGTGCCGTCGAAGAACTTCCAGACCGTGGCGCAGGACTACCGCATGACGCTGGCCGCCGACGGCTCGTTCCTGGTGTGCGACAACAAGCCCGGCGGCACCTGCGCGCAGAAGGGCAACAAGTTCGTGCCCACCGCCGGCGGCGCGCTGCTGTCGACCAACTACGCGGCCGAGCTGCCGCCCACGCTGGGCGGCACGCTCGGGCGCGCCTACCTGATCGTGGGCAAGCTGCGCGGGCAGCTGGTGCCGGTGATGATCCGCGTGGGCTACGCCAGCGGCTCGATCGGCGGCGTGCTGGGCGGCATGCCGCTCGGTGCCGACGACGAGATCGGCATCGGCATGATGGCGCCGGCGGCGGCCGTCGCGCAGGGCTCGGTCAACGGCGAATACGTGGGCGTGGACAGCAGCTTCGACTACCGCACCACCGCGCTGGTGGGGCCGGACGCCACCATGCTCGACCCGTTCCGCGCCTCGGACGCGTCGCTGGCCACGGCGTTCGCGCTGGACTACGCGCAGCAGGTGCCGGGCATGGTGACGACCACGCGCAAGGGTGGCGCCGCGGGTGGTCCGACCGGCAAGTTCATGTTCACCGGCGGCGTGTTCGGCTTCCTCGAGTCGCGCGGCGGCAGCCCGTATTTCACCATCGGCGCGTTCGTGCAATGACCGCCATGCGATCCACACACATCCGGGAACACAACATGACGATGAACGCCATTCGATTCGCCGCGCCGCTGCTGGCCGCGGCACTGGCCTGGCTCGGCGCCATGCCGGCCGCGCACGCGCAGAAGGCCGGCGACAACGTGGTCGCGCTGGGCTGGTTCCACATCAGCACCAGCGGACACAGCAGCCCCTTCACCACCAGCGTGATCGACGCGCCGATCAACGGCCCGCTCGGGCTGCCGTCCTCGTTCAGCGCGCCGGGCAGCAGCATCAGCACCTCCAACGCCGACACGCTGGGCCTGACCGTGAGCCACTTCTTCACCGACCACATCGCGCTGACGACGGTGGCCGGCGTGCCGCCCAAGTTCAAGCTCCACGGCCACGGCGACCTGATCCCGCCGGGGCCGGCCGGCGCGCTGGGCCGCCAGCCGCTGGGCGACCCCAGCCTCAACCCGATCATCACCGGCGCGCGCCAGTGGAGCCCGGCGGTGATGGCGCAGTACCACTTCCTGGAGCCGACCGCGCGCGTGCGGCCGTTCGTCGGCATCGGCGTGTCGTACAACTTCTTCACCAACATCGACCTCAACCCGGCTTTCGCCGCGTCGGTCAACAACAACCTCGGCGCCACGCTGGCGGCCGGCGCCGGCAAGCCGGGCCCGACCTCGGTGGAGGCCAAGGCGTCGAGCTCGTGGGCGCCGGTGTTCAACCTGGGCGGCTCGTTCGCCATCACCGACCAGTGGGGGCTGACCGCGTCGGTGACGTACATCCCGCTCAAGACCACCTCGTCGATGATCGTCAAGGCCGCCGACGGCACCGTGCTGTCCACCTCCAAGGCGGACATCAGCCCGAGCCCGATCATCGTGTTCGTGGCGGCGACGTACAAGTTCTGAAGCCGGCGCGGCGGCGCGCCGCGGATCGATTATGCTGATGCCTCGCCGGCCCGTTCCCGGGCCGGCTTTTCCTTGGAGGCAATATGCAACTCATCGGCATGCTCGACTCGCCCTATGTCCGCCGCGTGGCCATCTCGCTGCGGCTGCTGGGGGTGCCGTTCGAACACAAACCGGTGTCGGTGTTCCGCACGTTCACGCAATTCCAGGCCATCAACCCGGTGGTGAAGGCGCCCACGCTGGTATGCGACGACGGCACGGTGCTGATGGAGTCGGGGCTGATCCTCGACTACCTGGCGGTGCTGGCCGGCCGCAGCCTGATGCCGGCGGACCTGCCCGCGCTCCAGCACGCGCTGCGCGTGGCCGGGCTGGCGCTGGCCGCCTGCGAGAAGACCGTGCAGATCGTCTACGAATGCAACCTGCGGCCCGACGAGAAGCAGTACGAGCCGTGGCTCGCGCGCGTGCGCGGCCAGCTTGGCGCGGCCTACGCGGCGCTGGAAAAGGAAATCGCCGGCACCGCGCCGCCGGCCGACGAGCGCCGGCTCACGCAGGCCGACGTGACCACCGCCGTGGCGTGGCGCTTCACGCAGATGATGCTGCCGCAGGCGGCCGACGCCGCCGCCTACCCGGCGCTCGCGGCGTTCAGCGCCGCCGCCGAAGCGCTGCCCGCGTTCAGGGACACGCCGCCGGACTGAGGTCCTTGGCCATCTCCGTGGTGGCGTGCCAGCCGAGCGCGACGTAGAGCGGCCGGCCCGTCTCGGTCGCGTGCAGGATCGCGTACTGCACGCCGCGCCGCGCGAACTCCTCCTCCGCCAGCTGCATGAGCCGGTGGCCCAGGCCCTGCTTGCGGTGGGACGTCTCCACGTAGACGTTGAGCACGTAGCCGCGCTTGTCCTGGGTGGGATGGGCGGGGTGTGGCGGCCAGTCGATGGCCATCAGGCCGATGCCCGCCACCGCGCGGCCGTGCTCGGCGAGCACGAAGCCGAAATAGCTGCCGTCGCGCAGGCGCGGTTCCAGCCACGGGCGGAAGCGTTCGGTCATGGCGCGCAGGACGGCGTCATCGCGGCCGGCTTCGCGGAACATTTCCTCGCGGTGGTAGCAGACTAAGTCTAGGTCGTCGGGGGTCAGGGGGCGGACTTCCATTGGGGTGGGGGAGGGTTGGCGTCGGGGATTGTTATGCTAGCGCAGGTGGTCGGGTTCGGGGATTTGGGGGGTCCTGTGCGGGCTGTTGTGGGCCTTGGGGATCGGGCTTGATTGGCGGTTCGGGCTTTGGGTCCTTGTTCGGGCTTTCGTGGGCCTTGAGGCTCGGGCGGTTTTGGTGGTTCGGGCTTGGGATTCTTGTTCTGGCTTCTGTGGGCCTTGAGGCTCGAGCGGTTTTGGTGGTTCGGGCTTGGGATTTTTGTTCTGGCTTCTGTGGGCCTTGAGGCTCGAGCGGTTTTGGTGGTTCGGGCTTGGTGAAGATCGTTACTTTTCTTTGTCTCGACAAAGAAAAGTAACCAAAAGAAAACGACCCCTTGCAGGGGGGCTGGGCGCTCAGACTTTATGTCTGGTGGTGGTTTCGTGGTGCGGGCGTTGGCTTCGATGAGGCTGCTGACGCTACCGGGTTGCTTGCCTGCGACGTCGCTGGCGGCATTGGATTCGTGGTGGCGCTGCTTGATGGCGGTGGCACAGGTGGTTCGGGCTGCTGCCGCGACCGGGGCGGATGGGCGCGTCATGGGAGCGACGCTGGTTTCGTGGTGGGCTCGGTGGCTCCCGTTTGTTTTTCTTTCTCTTTCTCGTTTTTCTTTCTCTTTGCCCTTGTTCCATAAAAAAAGCGAAGCGCATCTGCGCTTCGCTTTTTTTTGCCTGCCAGGCCAGCGTATCGATTGTTTTCTCCCCTCTCCCGCTTGCGGGAGAGGGGCGGGGGAGAGGGCCGGCGTGTCCACGAAGTGATCGCTTTCGCCATTCGCTGGCGCCTGCCTTCTCCCCCGGCCCCTCTCCCATTTCATGGGAGAGGGGAGCAAACCTCCAGCTATCTGTGGCCGCCTTACTGCGCGGTCACCGCCGGCTTGATGCTGTCGGCTGACGCCACGGGGCCGGCTTCCGCCAGGCCGCCGCCGAGCGAGCGGTACAGGTCGATGGCGTTGTTCAGGCGCAGTTGGCGCGCCTGGATCAGTGCCTGTTCGGCGGTGAACAGCTGGCGTTGCGCGTCGAGCTGGTCGAGCTGGTTGGCCACGCCGCTGCGAAAGCGCACCGTGGACAGTTCGAAGCGTGCCTGCTCGGCGTCGCGCACCTGTTCCTGGCCGTGCACCTGTTCTTCGAGCGTGCCGCGCGCCACCAGTGCGTCCGCCACTTCGCTGAAGGCCGTCTGGATGGTCTTCTCGTAGCTGGCGACCTGGATGTTCTTGCGCACGTTGGCCAGGTCCAGGTTGGACAGGTTGCGGCCGTAGTCGAAGATCGGCAGCGTCAGTTGCGGCGCGAACGACCACACGCCGGTGCCGGAATCGAACAGGCTCGAGAAGGTCGGGCTGATCGCGCCGGCGTTGGCGGTGAGCGTGATGCGCGGGAAGAAGGCCGCGCGCGCGGCGCCGATGTTGGCGTTGGCCGACAGCAACTGCTGCTCGGCCTGGCGGATGTCGGGGCGCTGCTCGAGCAGGTCCGACGGCAGCCCGGCCGGGATGTCGCTGATGATGCGCTCGTCCGACAGGCGCATTGCCTCGGGCAGGTCCGCGATGCCGCCGAGCGGCTTGCCCACCAGCACTTCGAGCGCGTTCTGCGCCTGCGCGCGCTGGCGCGCCAGCTGCGCGGCCGAGACGCGCGCCTGCGCCACCAGCGATTCGTTGTCGCGCAGGTCCAGCGCCGAGGTGGCGCCGGCGTCGAAGCGCTGGCGCGCCAGGTCCAGCGTGGACTCGCGCGTGCGCAGCGTGTTCTGCGCCAGCTCGTACTGCTCGGCGAAGGAACGCTCGGACAGGTAGGCCTTGGCCACTTCCGAGACCAGCGAGATCTGCGCCGCGCGGCGCGCCTCCTCGGTGGAGAAGTACTGCGCCAGCGCCGCGTTGGAGAGGCTGCGCACGCGGCCGAATAGGTCGAGCTCGAACGATGTGATGCCGGCGCCGGCCTGGTAGTACTCGGAGACCGAGGTGCCGGCCTGGCTGGAGCCGAACTGCGCGCCCGAGATGCGCTGGCGCGTGTAGCCGCCGGTGGCGTTCACCGTGGGCAGCAGGTCGGCGCGCTGCACCTGGTACTGCGCGCGCGCTTCCTCGATGCGCAGCACGGCGGTGCGCAAGTCGCGGTTGTTCTCGAGCGAGGCCGCGATCAGCGCCTGCAGGCGCGGGTCGCGGAAGAACTCGCGCCAGCCGATGTCGGCCGCGCGGCGGGTCTCGCCGGTCTTCACCTCGGCCGCGGCGTAGCCGTCGGGCGCGGCCGGGTACTGCGTGGCCACCGGCGGCGCGGGGCGCTCGTACGTCGGCGCCAGCGTGCAGCCCGAGAGGACGCCCGCCACCAGCAACAGCGTGGTCAGTGTCTTGGTCATGGTCAGAGTTCCTGTTTGGGTTCGAGCCACTTCTGATCCTGCTTCGGGTCCTGGTCCAGGTCCTGCTCGGGCGCGCGGCCCTTGAAGCGGCTGCGGATCACCACGAAGAACACCGGCACCATGAAGATCGCCAGCACCGTGGCCGTGATCATGCCACCGATCACGCCGGTGCCGATCGCGCGCTGGCCGCCCGAGCCCGCGCCGGTGGCGATCGCCAGCGGCAGCACGCCCAGGATGAAGGCCATCGACGTCATCAGGATCGGGCGGAAACGCAGGTGCACCGCTTCCAGCGTGGCCTCGATCACGCCGCGGCCCTGCGCCTGCAGGTCCTTGGCGAACTCCACGATCAGGATGGCGTTCTTGGCCGACAGGCCGATGGTGGCGATCAGGCCCACCTTGAAGTACACGTCGTTGGGCATGCCGCGCAGCGTCACGCCGAGCAGCGCGCCGAGCACGCCGAGCGGCACCACCAGCAGCACCGAGACCGGGATCGACCAGCTTTCGTACAGCGCGGCCAGGCACAGGAACACGATGATCAGCGACAGCGTGTACAGCATCGGCTCCTGCGAGCCGGCCAGGCGCTCTTCATAGGACTGGCCGGACCATTCGAAGCCGAGGCCCGGCGGCAGCTTGGCGAAGTTGTCCTCCATGATCTTCATCGCCTCGCCGGTGCTGTGGCCCGGCGCCGCCTGGCCGGCGATCTTCACCGCCGGCAGGCCGTTGTAGCGCTCCAGGCGCGGCGAGCCCATGATCCACTGCGAGGTGGAGAACGAGGCGAACGCGACCATGTCGCCGTTCTTATTCTTCACGCGCAGCTTGCTCAGGTCGTCGGGCAGCTTGCGGTCGCTGCCCTCGGCCTGCGCGATCACCTTGCGCACGCGGCCTTCGTAGATGAAGTCGTTGACGTAGGACGAGCCGAACGCAATGGCCAGCGTGGCGTTGATGTCCGCCACCGAGACCCCCTGCGCGCGCGCCTTCTCGCGGTCGATGTCGATCTGCAGCTGCGGCGCGTCTTCCTGGCCTTCGGGGCGCACGCCGGCCAGCGCCGGATTCTGCGCGGCCATGCCGAGCATCATGTTGCGCGCTTCCATCAGCTTGGCGTGGCCCTGGCCGGTGCGGTCCTGCAGGCGGAAGTCGAAGCCCGAGGAATTGCCCAGCTCGGAGATCGCCGGCGGGTTGAGCGGGAAGATGATGGCGTCCTTGATGAACGACAGCGTGCCGAACGCGCGGCCCACCAGCGCCTGCGCGGTCTCGTCCGCGCCGGTGCGCTCCTTCCAGTCCTTGAGCTTGACGAACGCGATGCCGCCGTTCTGGCCGCGGCCGAAGAACGAGAAGCCCGCCACCGTGATCATCTGGTCCACCACCTTGCTTTCCTTCTGCAGGTAGTAGTCCTCGATCTGCTTGAGCACGCCCAGGGTGCGCTCCTGGGTGGCGCCGTTGGGCAACTGCACCACGGTGATCATGTAGCCCTGGTCTTCGTCGGGCAGGAAGGAGGAGGGCAGGCGCATGTACAGCACCACCACGCCGGCCAGGATGACCGCGTAGATGACCAGGTAGCGCCCGGCGCGCCCGAGGATGCGCGCGACCACGCCCTGGTAGCCGGTGGCCGCGCGCGCGAAGCCGCGGTTGAACCAGCCGAAGAAGCCGCGCTTCTCGTGGTGATGGCCGGCTTCCACCGGCTTGAGCAGCGTCGCGCACAGCGCCGGGGTGAGCGTCAGCGCCAGCAGCGCCGAGAACGCCATCGACGAGATCAGCGACAGCGAGAACTGGCGGTAGATGTTGCCCACCGAGCCGGAGAAGAACGCCATCGGGATGAACACCGCGGTCAGCACCAGCGTGATGCCGACGATGGCGCCGGTGATCTGGCCCATCGCCTTGCGCGTGGCCTGGCGCGGCGAGAGGCCTTCCTCGCTCATGATGCGCTCGACGTTCTCCACCACCACGATGGCATCGTCGACCAGGATGCCGATCGCCAGCACCATGCCGAACATGGTCAGCACGTTGATGGAGAAGCCGAACGCCAGCAGCATGCCGAAGGTGCCCATCAGCGCCACCGGCACCACCAACGTGGGAATCAGCGTGGCGCGGAAGTTCTGCAGGAACAGGTACATCACCAGGAACACCAGCACCACGGCTTCGAGCAGGGTCTTGATCACTTCCTCGATCGAGATCTGGACGAAGGCGGAGGTGTCGTAAGGCACGCTGTACGCATAGTCGCCCGGGAAGAACTTGGACAGCTCCTCCATCTTGGCGCGCACCGCGGTGGCGGTGGCGAGCGCGTTGCCGGTCGGCGCGAGCTTGATGGCGATGGCCGCGGCCGGCTTGCCGTTGGTGCGCGCCAGCGTGGAGTAGTCGGCGCCGCCGAGCTCGACGCGGCCGACGTCCTTGATGCGCACCGAGGAGCCGTCCGGGTTCACGCGCAGCAGGATGTTGGCGAACTGCTCCGGCGTGGTGAGGCGGCTTTCGGTGGTGACGGTGGCGTTGAGCTCGGTGCCCTTGGGCGACGGCGCGCCGCCCAGCTCGCCCACGGCGACCTGCACGTTCTGCTCGGCGATGGCCGCGGTGACGTCCTGCGGCGTCAGGTTGAAGCCCGTCAGCTTGGACGGGTCCACCCAGATGCGCATGGCGTACTCGGTGCCGAACAGGTCGGCCTGGCCCACGCCGGGCACGCGGCGGATCGAGTCGATCACGCTGGCCGAGACGTAGTTGCCGAGCTCGATGGCATCGGCCCGACCCGACTTGGACGAGACCGTCAGGAACATCATGTAGTTGTTCCCGGCCTTGTCCACGCGCACGCCCTGCTGGCGCACCTCGGCCGGCAGGCGCGCTTCCACGCGCTTGAGGCGGTTCTGCACCTCGACCGAGTCGAGGTCGACGTTGGAGCTCGGATCGAAGGCGATGGTGATCGTCGCCAGGCCGGTGGCTTCACTGGTGGACTGGTAGTACAGCAGCCCCGGCGCGCCGTTGAGCTCCTGCTCGATCACCGACGTGACCGAGTCTTCGAGCGTCCTGGCGGATGCGCCCGGGTAGGTCGCCGTGACCGAGATCGTCGGCGGTGCGATGTTGGGATACTGGGCGATCGGCAACTGCAGGATCGACAGCACCCCTGCCAGCACGATGATCAGCGCGACAACCCACGCGAACACCGGCCGGTCGATGAAAAACTTGGCCATAGAACTGGCTCCCTTGGTATTGCGCTGTGATTAGCCTTGCTTGGCGCCGGCCTGCTTGTCTGCCTTGCCGGCCGCCTTGCCGTCCGCCTCCGCGGCGACCGCCGCCGGCGCCGAGGCGCCCGCGCTGGCCGGCTGCGCGGCCGGTTCGGAAGCGGCGGTGACAGGCGCGGCGGCGGGGGCGGCAACAGGCGCGGCAGCGGGCGCCGCGAACGGCACGGCCTTGGCGGGCGCGCCCACCTTGACCTTCTGCAGGCCCTCGACGATCACCTTCTCGCCGCCCTTGAGGCCTGCGGTGACGATCCAGTTCTCGCCGACCGCCTGGGGCGCCGTGACCGGCAGCGAGGCCACCTTGCCGTCGCCGCCCACCACCAGCACCGAGGCGCCCTGCGCCGTGCGCACCAGCGCGCGCTGCGGCACGGTCAGCGCGTTCTCGTCCACGCCCTGCTCGATCTTCACGCGCACGAAGGTGCCCGAGAGCAGCTCGCGGCGGGGATTGGCGAACTGCGCGCGCAGCGTGATGGCGCCCGTGGTCGGGTCGACCGTCATGTCGGAGAACAGCAGCTTGCCGGTCTGCTCGTACTCGCGGCCGTCCTCGATGAACAGGTGCACGCGCGCGCCGCCGTCCACGCCCTTGACCTGGCCGCTGCCGATGGCGCGCTGCAGCTTCATCACTTCGCTGGCGGGCTGGGTGAACGTGACCCAGATCGGGTCGACCTGCTCGACCGTGGCCAGCTTGGTGGCCTCGCCGCTGCCGACCAGCGCGCCTTCCGTCACCAGCGCGCGGCCCACGCGGCCGCCGATCGGCGCGGTCACGGCGGTGTAGCCGAGGTTGATCTGCGCGGTGGTGACGGCGGCCTTGGCCGAGGCGATGTCGGCGGCGGCCTGGCCGGCGGCGGCCACGGCTTCGTCGTACTCCTGCTTGCTGACCGCGTTCACGGCCACCAGCGGCTTGTAGCGCTCGGCCTTCTGGCGCGCGGCCACGGCATTGGCCTCGGCGCGCGCCAGGCTCGCCCTGGCCGATTCGAGCTGGGCCTGGTACGGCGCCGGGTCGATCTTGAACAGCAGCTGGCCGGCCTTGACCTCGCCGCCTTCGCGGTAGTTGCGCGACAGCACGATGCCGGCCACGCGCGCGCGCACCTCGGCGGTGCGCACGCCTTCGAGGCGGCCCGGCAGTTCATTGATGACCGACACCGTGGTCGGCGTCACGGTGACGACGCCCACTTCGGGCGGCGGCATGGCGCCGCCCTGCGGCTGCTTGTCGCCACAGGCGGTGAGCGCCAGCGCCGACAAAACGGCAGCGGCAACGCAGGTAATACGTTGGGACTTCCTCATCGATAACCCCATGATGGCAATTTGAGATCGGCCGCATGCGCTTCCGGCAGCGTGCGCGGATACGGCGCGGCCCGCCGGCCGGCAAAGGCCGGCGGCGGGCATAAAGAGTGCTGCTGGTCACTTACGGGCGCGCTGGCGCTACGCGTGTGACAAATGGAAAAACCGGGCCACGGCACGCCGGCGGGACGCCGCGGAAAACCGCCCGCCACGGCAGGACGGGCGCGGAAATCGCGGCGCCGCTTCAGCCCGCCCGGGCTGGCTGAACGTCAGGCGAACGCGTATTATAGATACATTCGCGCATGTATGTAAGTGTCTGTTGCAATGCGGCGATAATTGCCCCATATATCAGCGGCCCGGCGAAGGCCGCGCGCGCTAGCGCATGCCCGTGCCCGGCGGCGCCGTCGACTGCACCCGGGAGAGATAACAGACCGGCCAGACCTGGCCGGCAGCCGAGAACATCATGGCCAGACGCACCAAGGAAGAGGCGCTAGAAACGCGCCACCGCATTCTCGACGCGGCGGAAGCCGTGTTCCACGCCCGCGGCGTGGCACGCCCGTCGCTTGCCGACATCGCCGAGGCCGCCGGCGTGACCCGCGGCGCCATCTACTGGCACTTCAAGAACAAAAGCGACGTGTTCGCCGCCATGTCGGACCGCGTGCACCTGCCGCTCGAGGCGCTGTGCGAGCCCGAGCGCATCGCCAGCAAGGAAGACCCGCTCGGCAGCATCCGCGACATCTGCGCGTTCGCGCTGCGCCAGACCGTGGAAAACCCGCAATGGCGGCGCGTGTTCGAGATCGTCTTCCACAAGTGCGAGATGGTCGAGGAGAACGGCGCCATCTTCCAGCGCCAGCGCCAGTCGCACCAGGAAGGCACGGTGAAGATGCGCGACCACCTGCGCCTGGCGGTGGACCGCGGCCAGCTGCCGGCTGACCTCGACCTCGACCTCGCCGTCAATGTCTTCCACGCCTCCATCGGCGGCATGCTGTCGCACTGGCTGTTCGCGCCGGAGGACTTCGACCTGGAGACCAACGCCGCGCGCGTGTCGGATGCCTTCATCGACACGCTGCGGCTGTCGCCGGCCCTGCGCAAGGGCTACGTGGCGCCGCCGGTGGCCGCGCTGAACGAGGAAATCGATTCGATGTGCCAGGAAGCCCAGGCCAAGGAAGCCAAGGAGGCGGAGCAGGCCGCGTCGAAAGCTGCGCCGAAGGCGGCACCGAAGCCGGCCCGGAAGGCCGCCTCGAAAACGGCAGCGAAGACAGCCCCGGAAACCACGCCGAAAGCCACCGCCAGGCCTGCGCGCGGCACGAAGGCCGGCTGAGGCAGCCCCCGCCCAGCCACCCGTTCCGTCAGCCGCGCGTGGCGTCGCGCCAGCGCGCGAAGAAGGCGCGCTTGCGCAGCGTGTCCTGCGCCGCCAGCAGGCCGGGGCCCACGCTGATCGGCTTGAGCGCGTAGCCCAGCCGCTCGGCCAGCGCCGCCGCGGTGTGCACGCTGTCGGTGTCGGTGCGGATGGTGTAGAGCTGCGAGGCGCTCTGCCCCAGCACGGTCTGGCCCGCGCGCGACAGCAGGAAGTCCAGCCACAGCCGCGCCGCGTTGGGATGCGCCGCGCGGCGCGCGATGAAGGCCACGCGCGACATCACCAGCGTGTAGTCGCGCGGGGCGATCACGTCGATCTCCGCGCCGCGCTCCATCAGCGACAGCGCATACGAACCCAGCAGGTTGTAGCCCATCACGAACTCGCCCGAGGCGATGCGCTCGATCATGTTCGCGGTGGAGGCCGACAACTGCACGCCGCAGCGCCCGAGCGCCTGCGCCAGGTACCAGAACTCGTCGCCCATGCGCGCGTCCTGCTGCGCCAGCAGGTAGCCCACGCCCGATTTCTCCACGTCGTAGGTCACCACGCGCTGGCGCCAGCGCGGCGTGTTCTCCTGCAGCAGCCGCGCCAGCCCGGTGCGGCTGCGCGGCGTCTGCATGCCGGCGAAATGGCGCCGGTTGTAGACGATCACGGCCGGCTCGAAGGTGGTGCCCCAGGCCTCGTCGCGCCACGCCGCCCAGGCCGGCAGCCCGGCGCGCTCGGGCGAGGCGTAGCGCAGCGCGTGGCCGTCGTTGACGAGCTTGATCTGCAGGTCCATCGCCGTGCTCCACAGCACGTCGGCGGTCTCGGCGCCGGGCGGCTCGCCGGCGGCCAGGCGCGCGCCTTCGGCCAGGAAGCCGTCGTTGAGCTCCACCGTGTTGAGCTCGCGGTAGCGCACCCTGATGCCTGGGTAGCGCGCCTCGAAGGCGCTCACCAGCGGCTGGGCGATGTCGGCGTCGGTGGAGGCGTGCACGTTGACCGCGCCTTCGCGCAGCGCGCGCGCGATGATCTCGGCATAGCTCTGTGGATAACCAGGCGGCACCGGCGGCGCGGACTGCGCGCGCAGCGGCGCGCTCAGGCCCGCGCTCCACGCCGCGCCCAGCGCCGCGGCGCCGGCCAGCACGCGGCGGCGGCGCCGGCTCGGCGGCGCGGCGGCGCCCGGCGCGGACGGGCCGGCCGGGGCGGAAGAGAGGGCGTGGGCGGGGGGCAACTTGCGCAAGGCTGGAACCATCGTGGCTGACATCGCTGCCTGGCAGGGCCCTGGCGCGCACGCCGCGCCCGGCCCGGGGCGGAGGTATTATAGGCGCCCGCGGCCAGTCCCCCGCGGCGGCCGCTGTGCCGCATTGTGAACAACGGACGCTTATCGAGCATGGGAGGACCGGCGTGCGCCTGTTGCTGGTGGAAGACGAAATCGAGCTGGCGCGCTGGGTGGCGCGCGCGCTGGAGCAGGGCGGCTTCGTGATCGAGCACGTGGCCGACGGCCTGCAGGCCGAGGCGCGGCTGATCGCCGAGGAATACGACGCGGTGGTGCTGGACCTGCGCCTGCCCGGCAAGGACGGCCTGTCCGTGCTCAAGTCCATGCGCGGGCGCGACGACCGCACCCCGGTGCTGATCCTGACCGCGCAGGACACGCTCGACGAGCGCGTGCGCGGCCTCAACCTCGGCGCCGACGACTACCTGCCCAAGCCGTTCGCCATCGCCGAGCTGGAGGCGCGCATCCTGGCGCTGATCCGGCGCAGCCGCGGGCGCGCCCATCCGCGCCTGCAATGCGGCTCGCTGGTGTTCGACGGCGAGACCCGCAGCTTCACGCTCGGCGGCGCGCCGCTGGCGCTCACCCCGCGCGAGTCCACGCTGCTGGGCGCGCTGCTGGCCAGGAGCGGCCAGCCGCTGACCAAGGCGCAGCTGCTCGACAAGGTGTTCTCGCTCGACGCCGACGTCAGCCCCGATGCCATCGAAGTGCTGGTCTACCGCCTGCGCAAGAAACTCTCCGGCCACGGCGTGACCATCGTCACGCTGCGCGGCTTCGGCTACCTGCTGGAACCGGAAGGGCCGGCCTGATGCTGCACCGCCTGCCCCGGCACTGGCTGCGGCGCTGGCTGCAGGGCAGCCTGCGCCGCCAGTTGCTGGTCCTGCTGGTGCCGGCGCTGGCGGCGATGATGGCGCTCGACACCTGGCTGACCTACGGCACGCTGCGCGACGCCGCCAACGCCGCCTACGACCGCTCGCTGTACGGCTCGGTGCGCGCCATCGACAACGCCATCGGCATGGCCGGCGAGAGCGTGCAGATCGCGCTGCCCGACGCGGCGATGGAAATGTTCGAGACCGCCACCCAGACCCACGTGTTCTACCGCGTCTCGCTCGAGCGCAACGGCCAGGTCGAGACCGTCACCGGCTACGACGACCTGCCGCTGCCAGCCGGCGCGCTGGCCAGCAACCAGCCGCGCTTCTACGACGCCGACTACCGCGGCGACCCGGTGCGCATCGCCGCGCTGGCGCACCCGGTCTACCGGCCCAACGCCAACATGCGCGTGATCGTGCAGGTGGCCGAGAGCGCCGAGCCGCGCCTGGACCTGATCGCCACCGTGTGGCGCGGCGCGCTGGCGCGCGACGTGCTGCTGATCCTGGTCAGCGCGGGCGTGCTGGTGGCCGGCATCACCTATGTGCTGCGCCCGCTCGCGCGCGTGCGCGACGACGTGCAGGCGCGCCGGGCCGAAGACCTCACGCCGCTGGCCTTCGACCACGTGCCGCTCGAAGTGCGCCCGCTGGTGGACGCGGTCAACCTGCACGTGTCGCGCTCCAGCGCGATGGCGCAGGCGCAGGCGCAGTTCATCGCCGACGCCGCGCACCAGTTGCGCACGCCCCTGGCCATCCTCAAGACCCAGGCCGAGTTCGCCCAGCGCCAGTTGGGCGCCGGCGCCGATCCGGCCCACGCGCCGCAGGCCGCGCGCGAGGCCGTGGGCGGCATCGTCACCCAGCTGGAGCAGGCCGCGCGCCTCACCAGCCAGCTGCTGGCGCTGGCGCGCGTGCGCCAGCATCCGGGCAGCGACAGCCCCGGCGACGCCGAGCCGCCGCCGCTGACCGACGCCGTGGCGGTGGCCGAACAGGTCGCGCTGGACTACCTGCCGCTGGCGCGCGGCAAGCAGCAGGACTTCGGCTGGGAACGCCCCGCCGGGCTGGCGCTGCCGGTGCGCGCCGACGCCGCGCTGCTGCGCGAGGCGTTCGCCAACCTGGTTCACAACGCCATCCAGTATTCACCGCGCGGCAGCCGGATCACGCTGTCCGCGGCGCGCGCCGGCGACGTTGCCCGCCTTGTCGTCGAGGACGACGGGCCCGGCATTCCCGCCGAAGAACGCGAGAAGGTGTTCGCGCGCTTCTACCGGCGCGTGGGCAACACCGAACCCGGCTCCGGCCTCGGGCTGGCCATCTCGCGCGAGATGGCGGCGCGCTTCGGCGGCACGGTGGAACTGGGCGAGGGCACGCAGGGACGGGGGGTCCGGGCGGTGTTGGGGTTGCCGGTGGGGGAGGGGGGAAGGATTGGAGTCGAAGTCTTTGAAAGACTAGAATCAAAATCAAAGGCTTAACTTCAAAGTCAAAGACTTAACGTCAAAGTCAACATCAAAGTCAAAGGCTTTCGCTCCCCCGGAGCGACCTACTTTCTTTTCCCCGAAAAGAAAGTAGGCAAAGAAAGCGGGCTGCCTGGCCGGCAGGGGCAGAAACGTTGGGGTTTCTTGTTGTTGGTGGTTTCGTCGTGGGGCCTGTAGTTCTGCTGGCATCCTGCCGTTACCGGTTCGGCTGGCCACGATCTGGCTGGCGGTATGGGTTGCGGGGTCAGACCTATGATGGCCGGCGCACTGCTGGTTCGCGCATCTGCCGTTACCGGTGCTGGCGGTCACGGCGTAGCACCGGCACTGGTTTCGTGGTGGGCGCAGTGGACCCCACGCGGGTGTGCGGGGTTGCTGGAACCGGATTGCCTCTCAAGTCAAAACCATTTGGCACTGAGATCGAATGGGGGCCACCACGCCCACCACGAAACCAGCACCGTTCCTATGCCGTATGCATTTGCCCCGGTCGCGGCAGCAGCCCGAAGGGCCTGGGCCACCGCCATCATGCAGTGCCACCACGAATCGAACACCACCCGAGAGACAGTGGCCGCCAAAACCGGTACCGGCAGAATCCCAGCAGAACCACCGCCACCACCACGAAACCAGCAACACTAGAAATCCCAACGTTTCTGCCCCTGCCGGCTAGGCAGCCCGCTTTCTTTGCCTACTTTCTTTTCGGGGAAAAGAAAGTAGGTCGCTCCGGGGGAGCGAAAGCCTTTGACTTTGATGTTGACTTTGACTTTGACTTTGACTTTGACTTTGAAGTTGAAGTTGAAGTTGAAGTTGAAGTTGAAGTTGAAGTTGAAGTTGAAGTTGAAGTTGAAGCCTTTGACCTTGAAGTCGACTTTAGCATTTTAAAGACTCTAAATTTAACCCTCCAAAGCCAACGCCCCACCATTAAAAAAACCCAGAAAACACCCCCAGCCCCCAAATGTCCACACATTCACCCCCACGTAAACCCCACCCCTTTCCCTGTCAAATTGACAGCCTTTTGACAGTTTCCCCCACCTAGAATCCCCCCCAATGGCTCATAAGAGCCAGATCCGCGCAATCCACCGCACGGAAAGAACTCAAAGAACAAGTCCGGCCATGCACGCGCAGCGGCGGACAGGAGACGAGCCCTTCGCCCCCCGGCGTGCCGGGGGTGTCTTCCTGCCCCGCGCCAGCGCCACACCAGCCGGGCGCCCCGGTCCGGACCGCGCCAGGCACCGCATGCCATGCCCGGCCGCCGGCAACCTTCAAGACAAGCAGGAGACCGATATGCGCCGCTCGATTCACCGCTTCGCCCACGCCGTCATGGCTTCGGCCGCGCTGGCCGCCACCGTGGCCGCCGCGCCCGCGTTCGCGCTCGACAACGTCAAGTTCATGATCGGCGCCAACCCGGGCGGCGGCTACGACCAGACCGGCCGCTCGCTGGGCGCCGCGCTGGTGGCCGCCGGCGTGGCCAAGACCGCCGCGTACGACAACAAGGGCGGCGCGGGCGGCGTCATCGGCCTGACGCAGTTCGTCAACACCGACAAGGGCAACCCCAACGCGCTGATCGTCACCGGCGCGGTGATGGTGGGCGCGATCGAGACCAACAAGCCGCCGGTCACGCTCAAGAACGCCACGCCGGTAGCGCGCCTGTACGCGGACACGATGGTCATCACGGTGCCGGCCAACTCGCCGCTGAAGTCGGTCAAGGACCTGACCACGCAGCTCAAGGCCAACCCGGGCAGCGTGAGCTGGGGCGGCGGCTCCAAGGGTTCGATCGACCACATCCTGGCCGGCCTGATCGCCAAGGACATCGGCGTGGATCCGAAGAAGGTCAACTACGTGCCGTTCCAGGGCGGCGGCGAAGCGTCGGCCTCGATCCTGGGCGGCCACGTGACCGTTGGCATCGCCGGCGTGTCCGAGTTCCTGCCCTTCATCAAGAGCGGCAAGATGCGCGCGCTGGCGGTGACGTCGAAGGAACGCACCGCCGACATCCCCACGCTCAAGGAGCAGGGCGTGAACGTGGAGATCTACAACTGGCGCGGCGTGTATGGCGCGCCCGGCATCACCGCCGAGCAGCGCAAGGCGCTGGTGGACGCGGTGGTCAAGGCCACCGAGACGCCGACCTGGAAAGAGGCGCTGACCCGCAACGACTGGACCCCGTTCCTGCTGACCGGCGACGAGTTCGGCAAGTTCGTGGACGGCGAGTCGGCGCGCCTGGGCACCACGCTGCGCGAGCTGGGCGTGGCGAAGTAAGTTCCGTGCCGGCGCGCGCGCCGGCATGACGGCGCCGCCGCGGTGTCGCTTTGCCGTTTCACCTGTCGGCCCCGCCTGCGGCGCACCGTGACGCCTGGTGCGCATGCGGCAGGCGGGGGCCCGGTGTCCACCACCTGCGATAGCCAGCACCAGACCATCAGTCGCCGGGCCCCCGCCGCGCGGGGACGACAAACCGCGGCCGGCCAGCGCGCCGCCGCCTGAAGGAGCCCTTGATGAAACCCTCGCACCTGGCGATCGGCATTGCCGTATTGCTGCTCTCGCTGTTCTTCTTCGTCGGCCTGCCGGGCATCTCCGGCGACGAAGGTTATGCCGGGCTGTCGCCGCGCTTCATGCCCACGCTGGTCGCCATCGGCCTGGCCGTGTGCGGCGCGGCGCTGACCTGGCAGGGCATCCGCGGGGGCTTTCGCAACATGCCCGAGGAAGACGCGGAGCTGCCCTCGGCACCGCACAACTTCCGCGGCTTCCTGTGGGTCGCCGCCGGGCTGGTGGCCAACATGGCGCTGATCGGCACGCTCGGCTTCGTGCTGGCCTCGACGCTGCTGATGATCTGCGTGGCGCGCGGCTACGGCAGCAAGCGCTTTGTGCGCGACGGCTTCATCGGCCTGTGCATCACGCTGCCGATGTGGGCGCTGTTCGAATTCCTGCTCGGCATCAACCTGCCGCTGCTGCCCGTCGCCGGGTTCTGACCGGAGCTGACTCATGGACACTCTCAACCTGCTGATGCACGGCTTCGCCGTGGCCATCACCCCGATCAACCTGATGTGGGCCCTGGTGGGCTGCTTCCTCGGCACCGCCATCGGCGTGCTGCCCGGCATCGGCCCGGCGCTGACGGTGGCGATGCTGCTGCCGCTGACCACCAAGGTGGAGCCGACCGCCGCGCTGATCATGTTCGCCGGCATCTACTACGGCGCCATGTACGGCGGCTCGACCACCTCCATCCTGATGAACACGCCGGGCGAATCGTCGACGATGGTCACGGCGATGGAAGGCAACCTGATGGCCAAGAGCGGCCGCGCCGGCCCGGCGCTTGCCACCGCGGCGATCGGCTCGTTCGCGGCGGGCACCATCGCCACCGTGCTGCTGTCGATGTTCGCGCCGGTGGCGGCGGACGTGGCGCTGCAGTTCGGCCCCGGCGAGTACTTCATGATCATGCTGCTGGCCTTCACCACGGTGTCCGCGGTGCTGGGCTCGTCGCTGCTGCGCGGCATGACCAGCCTGTTCCTGGGGCTGGGCATCGGCCTGATCGGCATGGACTCGCTGTCGGGCCAGACGCGCTACTCGATGGACGTGCAGGAGCTCTACGACGGCATCGACATCGTGGTGGTGGCGGTCGGCCTGTTCGCGGTCGGCGAGGCGCTGTTCAACGCCTTCTTCCCGCAGCCCGACGGCAGCTTCAACAAGCTCAGCAGCGTCATGATGACCAGGTCGGACTGGAAGCGCTCGGTGCCGGCGTGGATCCGCGGCACCCTCATCGGCTTCCCGTTCGGCCTGATCCCGGCCGGCGGCGCGGAGATCCCGACCTTCCTGTCGTACGCCACCGAGAAGAAGCTGTCCAGGCACAAGGACGAGTTCGGCACGGTCGGCGCGATCGAAGGCGTGGCCGGCCCCGAGGCCGCCAACAACGCCGCCGTCACCGCCACGCTGGCGCCGCTGCTGACGCTGGGCATCCCCACCTCGAACACCACCGCGATCCTGCTGGCGGCGTTCCAGAACTACAACCTGCAGCCCGGCCCGATGCTGTTCCAGACCTCGGGCGACCTGGTGTGGGGCCTGCTGGCCTCGCTCTACATCGGCAACGTGATGCTGCTGGTGCTGAACCTGCCGGCCATCGGCCTGTGGGTGCGCATGCTGCGCATTCCCACGCCGCTGCTGTACGGCGGCATCCTGATCTTCGCGGGGCTGGGCGCGTACGGCATCCGCCAGTCGTGGTTCGACCTGCTGCTGCTGTTCGTGATCGGCGTGCTGGGCATGGCCATGCGGCGCTTCGACTTCCCCACCGCGCCGGTGATCGTCGGCATGATCCTGGGGCCCATCGCCGAGAAGCAATTGCGCAACGCGCTGTCGATCAGCCAGGGCGACTGGTCGATCTTCGTGACCCAGCCGATCTCGGCGACCATCCTGGCGATGACCGTGGCGGTGGTGGTGATTCCGAGGGTGCTGGGGTGGCTGGCGCGGCGCGCCGCGCGGCGTGGGGGGGTGGTGGACGCGGCGGGTTGAGTTGGCTTGCCGCGTGGCGGCGGGGTGATTATGTTGGCGAAGCCTGACACTTTTGCGGTGTTGGGCTTTTTTTATTGGTTTATTGGGGGAGGGTTCTTTAAAGATTGGGTTCGGCTTGAGAAGCGGCTTCAAAGTCAACTTCTTAACGTCAAAGTTAAAGTCAAAATCAACTTCAAAGTCAAAGTCAAAGTCAAAGGCTTTCGCTCCCCCGGAGCGACCTACTTTCTTTTCCCCGAAAAGAAAGTAGGCAAAGAAAGCGGGCTGCCTGGCCGGCAGGGGCAGAGCCGAACAGGGATACGAGGGTTATTGGTTTCGTGGTGGGGCCTGCGGTTCTGCTGGCATTCTGCCGTTACCAGCTTTTGCGTCCACGTTCTTTCGGGTGGTGTTCGATTCGTGGTGGCGCTGCATGATGGCGGAGGCCCAGGCCCTCCGGGCTGCTGCCGCGACCGGGGCGGATGGGTGCGTCATAGGGGCGGTACTGGTTTCGTGGTGGGCGCGGTGGCTCCTGTTCGAGCGCGGTGCCGAACGGTTTCGACTTGAGAGGTAGTCGGGTTCAAAGCAACCCAACACACCCGCGCCGGATCCACCACGCCCACCACGAAACCATGCCGGTGCTACGCCGTGACCGCCCAAACCGGTAACGGCAGATGCTCGAACCAGCAGTGCGCCCGCCATCATAGGTCTGACCACGAAACCACTACAGCCAGCAGTGTCGTGGCCGCTCGCACCGGTACCGGCAGAATGCCAGCAGAACCGCAGGCCCCACCACGAAACCAATAACCCTCGTATCCCTGTTCGGCTCTGCCCCTGCCGGCCAGGCAGCCCGCTTTCTTTGCCTACTTTCTTTTCGGGGAAAAGAAAGTAGGTCGCTCCGGGGGAGCGAAAGCCTTTGACTTTGACTTTGAAGTTGATTTTGACTTTGATGTTGACTTTGACGTTCAGCACTTAACTTCGACGTTCAGCCGCTGACTTTGAAGTAGCCTTTGAACGTCAAGACCCAGAAAGAAAAAAGTGCCCCTTTCCCCCCAGAACGCACCACCAGCCCCCCAACAGGGCCCCCTCCCCCCACCCCCTGTATCATTCCCCCAACCCGCGCCGCACCGGCCACCCGAATAGCAGCCCGGCCACCCGGCCACAATCCAGGACCAGGAACAACCTGAACCGCCATGCCAGAGCCGAAGCCGGAATCCGCCCTCATGCCCGTCGGTGCCGACCATGCCCCGCCGCGCGAGCCGGACCGCATGCGCGCCGCGTCGCCGTTCGACCAGGTGGTGTTCGCCGGCGGCGGCAACCGCTGCTGGTGGCAGGCCGGCTGGTGGGACAGGGTGGCGCCCGAGCTGGGCCTGCGTCCGCGCGTGATCGCCGGCATCTCGGCCGGCGCCGCCACCGCGTGCATGATCTACACGCACGACGCGCGCCAGGTCATGGCGTACTACCAGGAGGTGCTGGCCGACAACCGGCGCAACGTCTACTGGAGCAACCTGCTGACGCGGCAGCGCGTGTTCCCGCACTACGGCATCTACCGCGGCGCGCTGCTGAGCATCTTCGCCGATGGCCGCCTGGCGCAGTTGCAGGCCGCGCCCGAGATCCGCGTCGGCGTGGCGCACATTCCGCGCTGGAGCGGGCCGCGCATGGCGGTGCTGGCGGGCCTGGTGGCCTACAACATCGAGAAGCACTGGCTCAGGACGCTGCACCCGCGGCTGGGCCGCAGGCTCGGCTTCCGTCCGGAGTTCGTGCGCGCGCAGGACTGCGGCTCGCCCGAGCAGCTGGCGGACCTGCTGCTGCAGTCGGCCTCCACGCCGCCGTTCACGCCGGTGCTGCGCCGCGACGGCCGGCCGGTGCTGGACGGCGGCATGGTCGACAATGTGCCGGTCGACGCGCTCGACCCGACGCCGGGCAACGTGCTGGTGCTGGTGACGCGGCTCTATCCGCGCCCGCGGCGCTTCGTGCTGCGGCACGGCGGGCAGCGGCGGCTTTATCTGCAACCTTCGCAGCGGGTACCGATCTCGAGCTGGGACTACACCCGGCCCGGCGCGATGATCGCTGCCTACGAACTCGGCCAGCGCGACGGGGAAACCTTTCTGCGCGAATGGCCGTCTGTCATGAAGACGGAGCTCGGCACCACCGCATAGCGTTCTTCGGACGCGCCGGCCGGCCTTGCGGCTCTGTCATCTCGATGTGCAACGCGGCCTTCGCGCCGCCACAGGAGGCATTGATGACGAAACGCCAGGCAAGACCGGCAAGCGAGCGCCAGAGCGCGCGCAGGGCGACATCCGAGCAGCCCGTCGAGCGCGTGCCGCGCCGCGGCAGGCGCCGCGGCGGCGCGCAGCGCGAGGCGGATTTCGTGGTGATCGGCGCGGGCTCCGGCGGCGTGGCCGCGGCGCGCCGCGCGGCGGCGCACGGCGCGCGCGTGGTGCTGATCGAGCGCGACGCGATCGGCGGCACCTGCGTCAACCGCGGCTGCGTGCCCAAGAAGATGCTGTCCTACGGCGGCACCCTCGCCGCCATTCTCTCGGGCTGCCTGTCGCACACCGGCGGGCGCGAGGACTGGGGCGACGCCATCGTGCGCGTCAACGCCGAGATGGCGCGCCTGCACGTGGCCTACACCCACCGCCTGCAGGAAGCCGGCGTGACGCTGCTGCACGGCGAGGCCACCGTCACCGCGCCCGACCTGGTGCAGGTCGGCGCCGAGACCATCCACGCGCGCCGCATCCTGATCGCCACCGGCGCGCGCCCGCAGACGCTGCCGGTGCCCGGCGGCGAGCTGGCCAGTACCTCCGACGACGTCTTCACCTGGCAGAGCCTGCCGGCCTCGATCGTGGTGATCGGCGGCGGCTACATCGCGGTGGAGCAGGCCTCGATCCTCTCGCGCTACGGCGTCAAGGTCGAGATGCTGGTGCGCGAGAGCCGCCTGCTCGAGCGCTTCGACCACGAGATCGCCGCGGCGCTGGCCGAGGCGCTCGCCGCCAGGGGCGTGCGCCTGCATTTCAATGCCGAGGTCACGCTGCTCAACCAGGCCAACGGCGCCATCGACGTGTGCTACCGGCAGGGCGCGCCCGATGGCGATGGCATCGATGGCGGCGGCGGCGGCCGCGTCCACACCGTGCGCGCGCAGGCCGCGCTGGCCGCCATCGGGCGCGAGCCGCAGTGGGAAAACCTGGGCCTGGCGGCGCTCGGCGTGGAGAAGTCCGCGCAGGGCGGCATCCGCGTGGACCGCTCGTTCCGCAGCCGGGTGCGCTCCATCCACGCCGTCGGCGACGCCATCGACGGCCTGCACCTCACGCCGGTGGCCAGCGCCCAGGGCCGCTGGCTGGCCGACCGCCTGTTCGGCCGGCGCGGCGAGCGCGCCGACTTCGACGTGGTGCCGACCGCGGTCTTCTGCGAGCCCGCCATCGGCAGCGTCGGCCTGACCGAGCACGAGGCCATCGCGGCCGCCGGCAAGGCCGAGCGCGTGGAGAGCGTGGTGCGCCGCTTCGTCTCGCTGGAGAACCGCTTCGCCGGCAGCGGGCAGGCGTCGATGGTGAAGCTGGTGGTCAACGCGCGCAGCGGCCGCGTGCTGGGCGCGCACATGATGGACAACGCCGCGCCGGAGATCATCCAGACGCTGGCGGTGGCGCTGCGCCTCGGCGTGAAGCTGTCACACCTGCGCACCACGGTGCAACTGCACCCGACCGTGGCGGAAGAGTTGTTCGCTTAGGCGGGCCCGCGCCGCGCGCGCCTCAGCCCATGCCGGCCGGCGCGGTGCCCGCGCCGGGCCGGGCGTCCTGGCACGGGTCCGGCCGCTTGCGCGCCGGCACCAGCACCACGCGGTCGTACTCGCCCACCTCGCCGGCGCCGGCCTGCTCCAGGTAGCCCACGCTGTAGATCTTGCCCGGCTCGGCCGCGAGCCAGCGCGGCGCGCCCACGTCGCGGCGCACGTGGCCGTTGCCGGCGATCAGCACGGCGCCGCGGTCCGCATAGGCGCGCATGGCGGCGGCCATCACGGCGTCGCGCGCGGCCTGCGCGTCGAGCATGCCGGGCAGCATGGCCTTGGGGAAATTGCCGCAGTGGCCGCGGTCGAGCACGGCGGTCTGCTCGCTGACCACGTCGGCGGGCAGCGGCGCGGCCAGGCCCAGGCGCTGGCGCTCGGCCGGCTCGAACACGCCGTCGAGCCCGCCGCGCACGATCCTGCCGGCATCGGCGCGCGACAGGTTGGCCGCCACCAGCGGCAGGTCGTATTGCAGCGCGAGCGCCACCACCGGCGTGTACAGCTCCCATTGCCAGCCCTTGCCGCCGGCCTGCGCGACCACGTAGGCGGCGTCGCCGGGGCGCTCGCGGCGGGCGCGGTCGATGTCGGGCTGGCGCTCGCGGTCGAACTGCTCCATCGCGATGGCGGGCCGCCAGCCGGCGGCGAGCGCGCTCGACAGCGCCAGCAGGCGGCGCTTCTGGCCGTCGGCGTTGTCGTGCACTTCACCGAGCAGCACGTAGGTCTTGCCGGTGAACTGGTGCGCGACGTCGCCCGCCACGGTGGCCGGCGGCGTGCCCGCGCAGCCCGCCAGCGCGGCGAGGAAGGCAGCGAGGAGGGCGGCGGCGAGCGCCAGTCCGGCGCGGCGGCCGGCAGGCCGGCAAGCAAGGCGATGACGTGTCTGCATGGCGGGGAAGTCCGGATTTTTCATGTGGTGGCTGGCGCGCATGGCGACCATTATTGCCCAGTTGCGGGCGGCGCGCTGCGCACCTCGCCCCGCGCGCGCCGGCCGGCGCAAACGAAAAGGGCGGCGCCGGCTGACCCGGCACCGCCCCTGTCTTCTCCCGGCTCGCGCCGTGGCGTCGGCCCGCTCAGTGGCTGGCGCCGGCCGCCTCCCCGCCGACCAGTTCCGGCAGGCGGTTGCCTTCCGAGTCGATCTGCAGCGGCCCGGTGCCCGAGAAGCGGTCCAGCGCGAGGTAGATCACCGGCGTGATGAACAGCGTGATGACCTGCGAGAACAGCAGCCCGCCCACCACCGCCAGGCCCAGCGGCTGGCGCAGCTCGGCGCCGGCGCCCAGGCCCAGCGCCAGCGGCAGCGCGCCGGCCACGGCGGCGAAGGTGGTCATCATGATCGGGCGGAAGCGCAGCAGGCAGGCCTGCCGGATCGCGCGCGCGGGCGCCATGCCCTGCTCGCGCTGCGCCGCCAGCGCGAAGTCGATCATCATGATGGCGTTCTTCTTGACGATGCCGATCAGCATCAGCACGCCGATGGTGGCGATCAGCGACAGCTCCACGTTGAAGATGAACAGCGTGAGCAGCGCGCCCACCGCCGCCGACGGCAGGCCGGCCAGGATGGTGAGCGGGTGGATGTAGCTTTCGTACAGCACGCCCAGCAGCGTGTAGATCACCGCGATGGCGGCCACCAGCAGCAACACCTGGGTGGCCTGCGAGGACTGGAACACCGCGGCGTCGCCGCCCCAGCTCGTGAAGATCGAGGTCGGCATGTCGATCTCCTGCCGGTAGGTGTCGATCTTGGACGAGGCCGCGCCCAGCGCCGCGCCCGGCGCGAGGTTGAACGACACCGTCACCGAGGGCAGCTGGCCCTGGTGGTTCACGGCGATCGGGCCGACCCGGCGCTCGGTGGTGGAGAAGGCCGAGACCGGCACCATCTGCCCGGTCTTGCTGCGCACGTAGAGCTTGGAGAACGCGGTCTCGTCAGCGCGGTCGATGTCGGCCGCGGTGAGGATCACGTAGTAGTTGTCGATCGGCGTGTAGATGGTCGAGACCTGGCGCTCGCCGAACGCGGAGTACAGCGCCTGGCGCACGTCCTGGATCTGCACGCCGAGCGCGTTGGCCTTGTCGCGGTCGATGGAGAGCTGCGCTTCCAGGCCGGATTGCTGCGAGTCGCTGGTGACGTCGCGGAACACGGGGTCGGCGCGCATCCTGGCCATCAGCTTGTCCGAGTATTCCTGCAACTGGCCGGCCTTCACGCTCTGCAGCGTGTACTGGTAGCGGCTCTTGCTCTGGCGCCCGCCCAGGCGCAGGTTCTGCACCGGCGAGAAATAGACCGCCAGCCCGGGAATGCCGGACACGTCGTGGCGCAGCGACTCGACCACTTTGGACATGCGCGGGCGCTGGCCGTGCGGCTGGAGCTCGACGAACATGCGGCCGGTGTTGATGGCCGGCGAGTTGCCGCCGCCGATCGTCACCACCACGCTGCGCACCGCGGGGTTCTTGCGCATGCGCTCGGCGGCGTCGCGCAGGCGCTCGGCCATCGCGTCGAACGAGATGTCCTGCGGGCCTTCGGCGTTGACCTGGATCTGGCCGATGTCTTCCTCGGGGAAGAAGCCCTTGGGAATGGTGGCGAACAGCACCGCGGTCAGCACGAAGGTCAGGCCGGCCACCGCCAGCACCGACTTGCGGTGCGCCAGGCACCAGTCCAGCCCGCGCGCGTAGCGGTGCAGCGTGAACTCGAACAGGTCCTCGAACCACTGCGTGGAGCGCAGGCCGATGGTCTGCTTCTGCGCCGCGGCGGGCGCGTGCGCCGCCTGCCCGGCGTGGTCGCCGTAGGTGTGCTGCGACTCGTCGATGGGCACGTTCTCGGCCGAGAGGAAGCGCGCGCACAGCATCGGGATCAGCGTGAGCGACACCAGCGCCGAGACCAGGATCGACAGCGACACCACCGCGGCGAACTCGTGGAACAGCAGGCCGATCACGCCCGGCATGAAGAAGATCGGGATGAACACCGCGATCAGCGAGATCGAGATCGACAGGATGGTGAAGCCCATCTCGCGCGAGCCGATCAGCGCGGCGCGCAGCGGCGGCACGCCTTCCTCGATGTGGCGCACGATGTTTTCCAGCATCACGATGGCGTCGTCCACCACCAGGCCCACGGCGAGCGTGATGGCCAGCAGCGAGACGTTGTCCAGGCTGTAGCCGAACACCTTCATCAGCGCCACCGTGCCGATCAGCGAGATCGGCAGCGACACGGTGGGGATCAGCGTGGCGGCGGCGCGGCGCAGGAACAGGAAGATCACCATCACCACCAGCGCCACGGTCAGCGCCAGCGTGAACTGCACGTCGTGGATCGACTCGCGGACCGACACCGAGCGGTCGTTGACCACGCTGACGCTGACCGAGGCCGGCATCTGCTGGATCAGGCGCGGCAGCGTGGCCTTGATGGCGTCCACCACGGCCACCGTGTTGGCGTCCGGCTGGCGCAGCACGGCCAGCACGATGGAGCGCTCGTTGTTGAGCCAGCTGCCGGTCTTGATGGTCTCGACGCTGTCCTCGACCTCGGCCACGTCGGACAGCCGCACCAGCGCGCCGCTGGGCTGGCTGGCCACGATGATGTTGCGGAAGGCGTCGGCGCTGGCGAGCTGGCGGTTGGCCTGGATGGTGAGCGTCTGGCGCGCGCCGTCGAGCGTGCCGACCGGGGTGTTGGCGTTGGCGCGGTTCAGCGCGGTGGCCAGCTCGTCGAGCGTGAGGCCGCGCGCGGAGAGCGCGTCCGGGTGGGCGCGCACGCGCACCGCGAAGCGCTTCTGGCCGTTGACCTGCACCTGCGCCACGCCGGGCAGCGTGGCCAGCGTGGGCGAGATCAGGTTGTCGCCGAAGGCATTGAGCTCGGCCAGGCTCAGCGCCGGCGAGTTGATCGCCAGCAGCAGCACCGGCGCGTCGGCCGGGTTGACCTTGCGGTACGACGGCGGCACCGTCATCTCGATCGGCAGCGAGCGCTGCGCGCGGAACAGCGCGGCCTGCACGTCCACGGCGGCGGCGTCGATGTCGCGGTCGTTGTTGAACTCGATGGTGATGCTGGAGTTGCCGAGCGTGTTCGACGAGCTGATCACCGACACGCCGGGAATGGTGGCGAACTGCTTTTCCAGCTGGATCGCCACCGAGGCCGCCATGGTCTCGGGACTGGCCCCGGGCAGCGTGGCGGTGACCTGGATCACCGGCGAGTTGAACGACGGCAGCGCGGCGATCGGGATGGTGGGGTAGAGCGCGATGCCGGTGACGATCACCGCAAGGCACAGCAGCACCGTCATCACCGGACGGCGGATACAGAGCTCGGACAGGTTCATGGCTTGGGGGCTCTGGACTTCAAGGCTTGGCATCGGCGGCCGGGGCGCTGGCGGCGCCCCGGGCGGCCGGCGGGGCTTCGCGCACCAGGCTGCCCGCGCGCAGGTTCTGCGCGCCTTCCACCACCACGCGCGCGCCCGGCTGCACGCCGTCGATGACGGCGGCGCTGGCGGTCGAGATCTGCACCTTGACCGGCACCGGCTTGACGCGGTTGTCGGCCTGCACGACGTAGACGAAGCGGCCTTCCGGGCCGGTCACGACCGCCTGCGGCGGCACCGACAGCGCGCCCTTGAGGGTCTGCACCACGGCGTCCACGTTGGCGTAGGTGCCCGGCCACAGGCGCTGCTCCTCGTTGTCGAACTGCGCCTTGATGCGGATGCTGCCGTACTGCGGGTCGACCGAGTTGTCCACGAAGCTGATCTTGCCCGTCACCGGGGTCTTGCTGCCGTCGTTGGGCATGGCGGTGACGGCGACCGGGCCGGCGTGCAGCGCCTCGCGCAGCGCCGCGAGCTGGCGCTCGGGCAGCGTGAAGGTGACGGCGATGGGCTGGATCTGCGCGATCGTGACCAGCGGCAGCGCGCTGGTGGGCGTCACCAGCGAGCCGGGGAACATGTTGATCACGCCGGTGCGCCCGGCGATGGTGGCGCGGATGGCGCCGTAGCTGACCGCCACGCGGCTGGCCTCGATGGCGGCCTGGTCGGCGCGGATGGTGGCCTCGAAGCCGTCGACCTTGGCCTGCGCCGTGTCCACCGCGCTCTTGGAGATGAAGTTGCGCTCGAGCAACTCCTGGCTGCGCGCCAGCGTGCGGCGCGCGTCGGCGAGGTCGGCCTGGTCGCGCAGCAGCTGGGCCTGCGACTTGGCGAGGTTGGCCTCGTCCATGCGCGTGTCCAGCGTGAACAGCAGATCGCCCGGCTTGACCGACTGGCCTTCCTTGATGTGCACGGCGCGCACCGTGCTCGAGACCTGCGGGCGCACCTCCACGGTGGACAGCGCGCTGACCGTCCCGTTGGCGCTCACCTGCAGCGGCACGTCGCCCTGCTGGACCACGGCCGTGCTGACCACCACCGCGGCCGGCGCCTTGGCGGCGGGTTTCGGCGCCATCCAGGTGCGCCAGCCATACCAGCCGCCGGCCACCAGCACGGCCAGGACCGCGAGCAGCAGCCACAGGGAGACCCGGCCCTTGCCGGTGCCCGTGGCCGGGCTCCACTTACCGTCGACAAAGCCCTTGGCCTGGTCGATGCCATTCGTTTTCATGTGAGGTCTCTCTTACAGTGCGCGCGTCACGCGCTGCTCCCCGACGACCCGGCTTCTTGGAACCGATGCCGCCTCGCGACAAAACCGCTACTAGTACAGGATCGGGACCGTCGGCGGCTAGCGACTTGGCATGCCGGATCATTACAACGTATTACAGCGCACCGCCGAGACCTGTTCGCTCCAGCCTATCCGTACTTGTATCGAAAGCCAAACATTAGCAGAAAAGCATGACATGGCGACACATTCCGGCGGCATGTTGTCGATGCCGGCCCATGCGCGGGCGGAAAAGCGGGCGGGACGGCAATCCGGGGGATACCACGGGGTATGTCCGGCTCAGGCCCGGCTCAGGCCTGCCGCGCGGCGCCCCAGCGGCAGCCCAGCGCCCGCGCGCGCTGCGACACGGCCAGCGCCAGCAGCATCAGCGCGGCGGCGCCCCAGTGCAGGGCGTCGGCGCCGGCGGTGGCGTAGATCGCCGCGCCGCCCATGGCGCCGAGCGCCTGGCCGAGGTAGATCGAGGAAGAATTGAGCGAGATCGAGGCCGAGGCCCGTTCCGGCGCCAGCGCCACCAGCCGCGCCTGCTGCGCGCTGTTGGTGGCGAAGCCGCCCACGCCCCACAGCATGAAGATCAGCACCAGCGCCACCGGCCCGATCGCGGCCAGCGGCCACAGCAGCATGGCCGCCAGCGAGGTCAGCATGGCCAGCTGGACGATGCGCGCGGGCGTGGCGCGGTCCATGCGCGCGGCGGCCAGCACGTTGCCGGCCACGCCGCAGGCGCCGTAGGCGAGGAACATCAGGCTCAGCGCGGCGCCGCTGATGCCGTGCACGTCGCGCAGCAGCGGCGCGATATACGTAAACAGCGTGAACATGCCGGCCGACTGGATCATGGTGGTGGCCACCACCAGCACCATCGGCGTGTGCCGCAGCACCGCGCCCCACGCGGCGCGGCCGACCGGCGCCACGTACAGCCGCGGCGGCAGCACGCGCCACACCGCCAGCGCCGCGGCCAGCGCCATCACGCCCACCAGCGCCATGCTGAAGCGCCAGCCCGCCGTGCTGGCGATCCACGTGCCCAGCGGCACGCCGACCACGCTGGCCACGCTCCAGCCCAGGAACACGAAGCTGATGGCGCGCCCGCGCGTGTGCGCGTTGACCAGCAGCGGCAGCGTGGCGGCCGCCTGCGGCGTGTAGATGGCCGCGCCCACGGCGGTGGCGAAGCGGATCGCCATCAGGCTGGCGAAGCCCGGCGCCAGCGCCGCGGCCAGGTGCATGGCGGCGTACACCAGCAGCGCGCCGGCCAGCAGCACGCGGCGGTCGATGCGCGAGCCGAGCGTGGCGAACAGCGGCGCGCCCACGCAGGTGGCCAGCGCGAACACCGAGATCAGCTGCCCGGCCGTGGCCGCGCCCAGGCCGAAGTCGCCGGCGATGTGGTTGAGCATGCCGGTGACGATCATCGCGCCGGTGCCGATGACGAAATTGCCGAAGCACAGCGTCAGGAGCCTGGGATCCATTGCGGCCGGCGCCGCGAGGCGCCACGAGGGGACAGGGGAAGGGCGGACGGAAACGCGGCCCGCGCGTCACCCGGGCCGCGCGGTGCGGCGAGTGTAGCGGGTTTGCCCGGTTCGCGTTTCGGCATGGCGGCCGGGGCACAAGCCGGGAGAATAAAAGGAGGGAGGAAGAGGGAGAGAGAAAAAGCGCTGTTCGCGTTACGTACCGATGCGGCATCTTGCCGGGTGCCGGTTGATTTTCATATATCAGTCATTACAATGATAGTTATCAAATATTTTCTCGCATAACCGCCATATCAATGCTCTTTAAGCTGGCCACACCCCAGGAGGTCGCGGGCGAACTCGGGCAGCGCCTGCGGGCACGCCGCCTGTCCCTGAATCAGTCGCAGGCGGAGACGGCCGCGCGGGCCGGTGTCTCGCTTGGCGCCCTGCGCAATCTCGAGCGCACCGGGCTCGTCACCGTCGAGGTCCTGCTGCGCGTGGCCACCACGCTGGGAGTGGTCCAGCAGCTCGAGCCGGTGTTCGTCACGCGCCCGGCAAGCATCGAGCAGATGGAAGCCGCCAGCCACTCGCGCCGCCGCGCCGGCCGCAAGAAAGGATGAGGCATGAGGAAGCT
Source organism: Cupriavidus ulmosensis (assembly GCF_977008105.1). Lineage (NCBI taxonomy): Bacteria > Pseudomonadati > Pseudomonadota > Betaproteobacteria > Burkholderiales > Burkholderiaceae > Cupriavidus > Cupriavidus ulmosensis. Next base: position 4,275,709 of record NZ_CDRMWP010000001.1, on the reverse strand, counting down.
GACCGTGATGTATGCCGGCTGGGGCGAACGCTTCCCGCTGGCGCGACTGGCCGACGACGGACGCGATCTGCTGTTTCAGTACACCCCGGAGGCACTGGCTCGCGGGCTCGAACTGTCGCCCTACAACCTGCCGCTCTCCCGCGACGCGTATCGCGATTTTCCGCAGCACCAGCAACGCCTGCCGGGTCTCGTGAGCGACGCGCTGCCGGACGGCTGGGGCCTGCTGGTGATGGACCGGCTCTTCCGCAGGAACGGCATCGATATTGCCACGGTCTCGCCGCTCGACCGGCTCGCGTTCATCGGAGAGGATGCAATGGGCGCGCTTGCATTCGAGCCGCCGTCGCCGCGCGAGCTTGAAAAACGCGACGTCGATCTGCTCGAGGTCGCCAACAGCGTGCGCGGCGTCCTGTCCGGCGACAGCGAGGGCATGCTGCGCGATCTCGCGCTGATGGGCGGCTCGCCGCAGGGCGCCCGCCCGAAGGTCCGCGTGAACCTCGACTGGACCAGCGGCGTCGCCTCGCGATCGGAGGACGGGCCCGGCACGCCGTGGCTCGTCAAGTTCCCCGGGCAGAACGAGGACCCGGAGGTCTGCGCGATCGAACACGTCTATGCGGACATGGCCCGGCGGGCCGGCATCCCGATGCCGGCGACGCACTTCTTCGCCCTTGCCAAGGACCTGACCGCGTTCGGCATCGAACGCTTCGACCGCGAAGACGGAATGCGCGTCCCGGTGCATACGGTTTCCGGTCTGGCACATGCCGACTTCCGGCACCCGGCGCTCGACTACCTGTCCGTGCTCAGGCTCACGCGCCTGCTGACGGCCGACGAGCGCGAAGTCCTCGGCATGTACCGGCGCTGCGTGTTCAACGTGGTCTTTCACAACCGGGACGACCACGCGAAAAACCTGTCATTCCTGATGCGCCGCGATGGCAGGTGGCGTGTCGCGCCGGGATACGACCTCACGTTCAACGAGGGGCCGGGCGGCTACCACCAGATGGATGTCTGCGGCGAAGCACTGCGCATCGGGCGATCGCACCTGACCGACCTGGCGTCGAAGGCCGGTCTCAGGAAGAACGAAGCCGTGGCCGTCCTCGACCAGGTGTGCGAGGCCGCGGAACACTTCCCGCACGCCGCGCGGGACATGCCGATCAGGTCCTCGACCTGGAACCACATCGGCGCGAAGGTCGCGCACTCGCGCAAGCTGGTCGGCACGCAGGCATGAGCCTGCAAGCCTCGGCCGAGAGCTTGCCGGTACGCAACGCGAATGAAGCCGGGAAGAAAAACGGGGCGGCCGCGCCGCCCCGCGGCACGCCTCAGCGCGACAGCGCGGGCGTGAGCGCCTTGGGATTGGCGATGCTGTCGTGCTGGCCGGCCAGCACGTCGAGGATGTTCTGGAAGGCGATGCGGAAATACAGCTCGTAGCTCTCGCGCTCCACGTAGCCCAGGTGCGGCGTGCAGATGCAGTTTTCCATGCGCAGCAGCGCGTGGCCCTGCAGGATCGGCTCGGACTCGAACACGTCGACCGCCGCCATGCCGGGACGGCCGCGGTTGAGCGCGGTCAGCAGGGCGTTTTCCTCGACCAGCTCGGCGCGGCTGGTGTTGACGAACAGCGCGGTCGGCTTCATGCGGGTCAGATCGGCCAGCTTGACCAGCCCGCGGGTCTCGTCGTTCAGGCGCAGGTGCAACGACAGCACGTCGCTGTCGGCGAACAGTTGCTCCTGCGACCCGGCGACGGCCAGGCCGTCCTCGCGCGCGCTTTTCTGCGAGTTCTCGCGGCCCCACACCAGCACGTTCATGCCGAACGCGCGGCCGTAGCCGGCCAGCAGCTTGCCGATCTTGCCGTAGCCCCAGATGCCCAGGGTCTGCCCGCGCAGCACCTGGCCCAGGCCGAAGTTGGGCGGCATGGTGGTGGACTTGAGCCCGGACTGCTGCCAGGCGCCGTGCTTGAGGCTGGCCACGTACTGGGGAATGCGGCGCTGGGCCGCCATGATCAGCGCCCAGGTGAGCTCGGCCGGCGCCACCGGCGAGCCGGCGCCTTCGAGCACCGCCACGCCGCGCTCGGTGCACGCCTCGATGTCGATGTGCCCGCCGGCGCGCCCGGTCTGGCTGATGATCTTGAGCTTGGGCAGCTTCTCCAGCAGCTGGCGGGTGATGCGCGAGCGCTCGCGGATCAGCACCACGGCCTCCACGTCCGACAGCCGCGCCGCGAGCTGGCCGACGCCCTTGACGGTGTTGTTGAACACCTTGACGTCATGCCCGTCGAGCAGGCTGAAGCAGGACAGCTTGCGAACCGCATCCTGGTAATCGTCGAGTACGGCAATCTTCATCGGCAACTCTATTTTGGCAATGGCTAAGGTGCGCGCGCCCACAGACCGGCGCGCGCATCCACGGTATGGTTTTAGCACCTGCGGCGCGCCGCCGCAGCCGCCCCGGCGTGCGGCGCAGCCACTTTGGCGAGCGGCAAATGTGCGCTGCCGGACAGTCCGGCGGCGCGCCGCGGCAAGGCGCCGGCATTGCTGCGGAGCAAAAAACAGCAGCGCGGTGCAATGGTATCCTTGCCGGCTCCGATGCAGTGTGCGGATTGCCGGTCGAGCCCTGCTCCCGCCTTCCGGATCGCGCCGGACAAAGCCTGCCGCGGGCAAAGCGCAACTGTAGCGCAGCCGCGGGGCCTGCCGCGACCTTTCGCGGCCTTTTCCGCGGCCCGGACGGCCGTGGAGTTGTAACGGGATGTGACGGGTGCCGGCGCGCCGCCGATGCCGGCAATGCCGCCGCGGCGCGGAACCCGCGCCCGGACGCGGCGGTCTGCCCTGCATGGGCTGCCGCCGGCCATGTGGCATGGAAGGCGCGAGGGACGCGGAAGACACAAAGGGCGCCGCGAGGAGCGCGAGGAGCGCGGAAAGCGCGAGAGACGCGGAAGGCGCGCAGGCGGGGCCCGGGCTTTGCAAAGAATTCTTTTTTGCCTTGGAGCAAGCTGTATGAACCACCCCACCATGCAGGGCACGCCCGCACTCAACGTCCCGGCCTGGATCCGGCACCAGAAGCTGATCGCCTGGGTCGCCGAGATCGCCGCGCTGACCAAACCCGACCACATCCACTGGTGCGACGGCTCGCAGGAGGAATACGACCGCCTGTGCGAGCAGATGGTCGCCGCCGGCACCATGAAGCGCCTGAACCCGGCCAGGCGCAAGAATTCCTTCCTGGCGCTGTCCGACCCGTCGGACGTGGCGCGCGTGGAGGACCGCACCTTCATCTGCTCGCAGAAGCAGGAAGACGCCGGCGCCACCAACAACTGGACCGCCCCGGCCGAGATGCGCCAGACGCTGGGCGGCCTGTTCGACGGCTGCATGCGCGGGCGCACGCTGTACGTGGTGCCGTTCTCGATGGGCCCGCTGGGCTCGCCGATCGCCCACATCGGCGTGGAGCTGTCTGATTCGCCCTACGTGGTCGCCAACATGCGCATCATGACCCGCATGGGCCGCGCCGTGTACGACGTGCTCGGCGCCGACGGCGCGTTCGTGCCGTGCGTGCACAGCGTGGGCAAGCCGCTGGCCGCCGGCGAGAAGGACGTGCCGTGGCCCTGCAACGCCACCAAGTACATCGTCCATTTCCCGGAAACGCGCGAGATCTGGTCCTATGGCTCGGGCTACGGCGGCAACGCGCTGCTGGGCAAGAAGTGCTTCGCGCTGCGGATCGCCTCGACGATGGGCCGCGACGAAGGCTGGCTGGCCGAGCACATGCTGATCCTCGGCGTGACCTCGCCCGAGGGCAAGAAGTACCACGTCGCGGCGGCGTTCCCGTCGGCCTGCGGCAAGACCAACTTCGCCATGCTGATCCCGCCCAAGGGCTTCGAGGGCTGGAAGGTCACCACCATCGGCGACGACATCGCCTGGATCAAGCCGGGCCAGGACGGCCGCCTGTACGCCATCAACCCGGAAGCCGGCTACTTCGGCGTGGCCCCGGGCACGAGCGAGAAGACCAACTACAACGCGATGGCGACGCTCAAGGAAAACGTCATCTTCACCAACGTGGCGCTGACCGACGACGGCGACGTGTGGTGGGAAGGCATGAGCAAGGAAGCGCCGGCCCATCTGATCGACTGGCAGGGCAAGGACTGGACCCCGGAGATCGCCAGGGCCACCGGCGCCAAGGCGGCGCACCCGAACGCGCGCTTCACCGCGCCGGCCGTGCAGTGCCCGTCGATCGACGAGAACTGGGACAACCCCGCCGGCGTGGCCATCGACGCCTTCATCTTCGGCGGCCGCCGCTCGACCACGGTGCCGCTCGTGACCGAGGCGCGCAACTGGACCGAGGGCGTCTACATGGCCGCCACGATGGGCTCGGAAACCACCGCCGCGGCCGCCGGCCAGCAGGGCGTGGTGCGCCGCGACCCGTTCGCCATGCTGCCGTTCTGCGGCTACAACATGAGCGACTACTTCGGCCACTGGCTGGCGCTGGGCAAGAAGCTCGAGGCCGCCGGCGCCCGCCTGCCGAAGATCTACTGCGTGAACTGGTTCCGCAAGGACGCCGACGGCAACTTCGTGTGGCCGGGCTTCGGCGAGAACATGCGCGTGCTGTCGTGGATGATCGACCGCGTGGAAGGGCGCGGCCAGGGCGCCGAGCACGTGTTCGGCACCTCGCCGCGCTACGGCGACCTGAACTGGAACGGCCTCGCCTTCAGCGAGGCGCAGTTCGAGCAGGTCACGTCGATCGACCATGCCGCGTGGCAGCAGGAGCTGGCGCTGCACGACGCGCTGTTCACGCAACTGCGGCACCACCTGCCGCAGGCGCTGATCGAGGCCAAGGAGGCGCTGGCCAGGCGCCTCGCGGCCTGAGCGACGCAAACGGCAACATGAGCCGGCGGCCGGCACCGCGCCGGTCGTCTACGCCGGGTTGCCGCCGCCGGCGTCGAGCTGCTCCACCGCGTACTTGACCAGTTCGGCGCGGCCTTCGATGCCGAGCTTGCGGCGCAGGTTCAGGCGGTGCGTCTCGATGGTGCGCACCGACACGCCGAGCGCGGCGGCGATGTCCTTGTTGGCCTGCCCGCGGCCGATGCAGTTGAGGATGTCGCGCTCGCGCGGCGTGAGCGCGTCGAGCGGCCCGGCGGACGGCGACTCCTCGGCCATGCGGCGGGCGATGCGGGCGCTGTAGAAGACGCGCCCGGCCAGCACCGCGCCGATGGCCGCCATCAGCTCGTCGGCCGGCGCGTCCTTGAGCACGTAGCCGCGCGCGCCGGCGCGGATGGCCTGGCGCACGTATTCGAGGTTGTCGTGCATCGACACCATCAGCACGGCGATTTCCGGGTAGTCGTCGTGCAGCGCGGCGGCCAGCGCGATGCCGCCCATGCCGCGCATGCCGATGTCGGTGATGACCAGCTCGGGCATCTGCTCGGGTCCGGCCTGCGCCAGCCAGGCCAGCGCGGCCTCGCCGTCGTCGGCCTCGCCGACCACGGTCAGCTCGGGCTGCAGGCCGAGCCGCATGCGCATGCCGTCGCGCACCAGCGCGTGATCGTCGATCAGCAGGATGCGGGCGGGGGCTTGGCTCATGATGCGGTCTTTCCTGGTACGTCCCGGGGTGGCGGGGCCGAGCGTACCACCGGCACGGCGGCGCGCAAACGGGTGGCGCCCGCGCGGGACTCGATCTCGAACTCCCCGCCCAGCGCGGCCACGCGCTCGCCGAGGTTGCGCAGGCCGATGCCGCGCTTGGGGTCGTGCTGCATGCGCGCCACGTCGAAGCCGGCGCCGTCGTCCTGCACCGTGAGGCGGGTGGCGTCGGCGTCGAAGTCCAGCGCCAGCGCCACGTGACGCGCGTGCGCATGGCGCTCCACATTGGTCAGCGCCTCCTGGGCGATGCGGAACAGCGCGGTGGCCTGCTCGTCGGGCAGCTCGCGCGGCTTGCCGGTGCGCGTGACGGCGATGCGCAGGCCGCTGCCGTCCTGCATCTCGCGCGCGAGGTGCTCCAGTGCGGCATAGAGGCCGAGGTCGTCGAGCAGGGCCGGGCGCAGGTTGCGCGCCACGCGCCGCACTTCGTTGAACACGGTGTCCAGGCGCCCGAGCGCCGTGCCGAGCACGGGCGCCACGGTGGCGCCGTCGCCGGGCGCCAGGCGCAGGCGGTTGGCGGCGGTCTCCAGCAGCAGCTTGACCGACACCAGCAGCTGGCTGATGCCGTCGTGCAGCTCGCGCGACAGCCGCGCGCGCTCGTCTTCCTGCGACTGCACCACGCGCTGCGCGAGCTGGCGCAGCTTGGCATCGGCCTCGCGGTGCTCGCTCACGTTGAGGGCCAGCCCGCTGGCGGCCACCAGCAGGATGCTGATGCCGGCGATCACGCCGATCCACGCCATCGTCTCGCGGATGTCGGTCTCGGCGCGCGCGTCGAGCTGGCGCAGCGTGCGCTCGACGTCATCCAGGTAGATGCCGGTGCCGAGCATCCAGTTCCACTGCGGCACCCCGACCACGTAGCCGAGCTTGGGCGCCATCTGCTGCGAGGACGGCTTCTTCCACATGTAGCGCACCGAGCCGCCGCCGGCGCGCGCGGCGGCGATCAGCTGCTGGATGGTGGGCTCGCCCTTGGGGTCGCGCAGGCTCCACAGGTCCTGCCCGACCAGCTCGGGCTGGCGCGGGTGCATCAGGTTGCGGCCCTGCATGTCGTAGAGGAAGAAATAGCCGTCGGGGCCGTAGTCCAGGCGCGCCAGCGCCTGCATGGCGGCGTCGCGGGTGGCGGCGTCGTTGCGGCCCGAGCGCACCATCGGCGCGATCGCGCTCTGCGCCAGCTCGACGTAGTGGCGCAGCTCGGTTTCCTTGCTCTGCAGGTAGGCGGCCTCGACCAGCGCGCGCTCGTGGCGGGCCAGCTCGGTGGCCTGGTAGCGCACCGCCAGCGCGATGCCGAACATGGCGACGGCCAGCGGCGCGACGGCCAGCAGGAGGATCTTCTGACGGAGTTTCATCGGTGCCGGGGCAATGCTTGGGAGGTGCCTGGACGGCCTCGCGGCCATGTACCGGGGTAAACACGGATGCCGCGCAAGCGGCATCCGGCCGTGGATCTGCGTAGTACCACGCAGCCCCGCTGCGTAGTTCCGCGCTTGTGCCGCCAGTAACGGGTGTCAATACTACACGCCGGACGCGCGACGGCTGCCCCCAAGCCCCCACGCATGCGTCCTGCGCAGCGGGTGCGGCGGGCGATCGGAGGATCTGCCGGCGGCATCGCCCGCCTGCGACGACCAGATCCGGAGCTTGCGAGACTTGCCGGGCGCCGACGAAAAACCTGGCAGGAGACAACCGCGCCATCCATCGTCAGCCCGCCGTCCCCGGCGTGCCGTCCACCCGGACGCCTCAGCCGCGCCATGCATGCCGGGCCTGCCGCCGCCGGCATTCCTACAAATGGTCTGAGGAGACCCTCATCATGAATCGCATCGGGCAACACCTGGTGTGGCTGGCCGTCGCCGTGCTCGGCGCCTTCGCCTTCGCCACCGTTGCACTGTCTCGCGGCGAAGCCGTCAGTGCCCTGTGGATCGTGGTCGCCGCGATCTGCATCTACCTGATCGCCTACCGCTACTACAGCAAGTTCATCGCCGACAAGGTCATGCAGCTCGACCCGCGGCGCATGACGCCGGCCTGGCGCCACAACGACGGCCTGGACTACGTGCCGACCAACAAGGCGGTGCTGTTCGGCCATCATTTCGCCGCCATCGCCGGCGCCGGCCCGCTGGTCGGCCCGGTGCTGGCCGCGCAGATGGGCTACATGCCCGGCATGCTGTGGATCCTGGCCGGCGTGGTGTTCGCCGGCGCGGTGCAGGACTTCATGGTGCTGTTCATCTCCACGCGCCGCGACGGCCGCTCGCTGGGCGACCTGATCAAGTCCGAGATGGGCACGGTGCCCGGCATGATCGCGCTGTTCGGCTGCTTCATGATCATGATCATCATCCTGGCGGTGCTGGCGCTGATCGTGGTGAAGGCGCTGGCGGGCTCGCCGTGGGGCACCTTCACCGTGGGCGTGACGATTCCCATCGCCGTCTTCATGGGCCTGTACACGCGCTACATCCGCCCGGGCCGCATCGGCGAGGTGTCGGTGATCGGCTTCGTGCTGCTGATGCTGGCCATCATCGGCGGCCAGTACGTGCATGAAAGCGCCGTGCTCGCGCCGCTGTTCACCTACGACGGCAAGGCGCTGACGTGGATGCTGATCGTCTACGGCTTCATCGCCGCGGTGCTGCCGGTGTGGCTGCTGCTGGCGCCGCGCGACTACCTCTCGACCTTCCTCAAGATCGGCACCATCATCGCGCTGGCCATCGGCATCCTGATCGTGGCGCCGGAGCTGAAGATGCCGGCGTTCACGCAGTTCGCGCAGGGCGGCGGGCCGGTGTGGTCGGGCAACCTGTTCCCGTTCCTGTTCATCACCATCGCCTGCGGCTCGGTGTCGGGCTTCCACGCGCTGATCTCCTCGGGCACCACGCCCAAGCTGCTGGAGAACGAGTCGCACATGCGCTTCATCGGCTACGGCGCGATGCTGGCCGAGTCCTTCGTCGCCATCATGGCGCTGGTGGCCGCCTCGGTGATCGAGCCGGGCGTGTACTTCGCCATGAACAGCCCGGCGGCCGTGATCGGCACCTCGCCGGAAGCGGTGGCGTCGGTGGTGTCGAGCTGGGGCTTCGTCATCACGCCGGACGTGCTGATCCAGACCGCCAAGGACGTCGGCGAGAACTCCATCATCTCGCGCGCCGGCGGCGCGCCCACGCTGGCCGTGGGCATCGCCCACATCCTGCACCAGGTGGTGGGCGGCCAGGCCATGATGGCCTTCTGGTATCACTTCGCCATCCTGTTCGAGGCGCTGTTCATCCTGACCGCGGTCGACGCCGGCACGCGCGCCGGGCGCTTCATGCTGCAGGACCTGCTGGGCAGCTTCGTGCCGGCCTTCCGCCGCACCGACTCGCTGCCGGCCAACCTGATCGCCACCGCGCTGTGCGTGGCGGCGTGGGGCTACTTCCTGTACCAGGGCGTGGTCGATCCGCTCGGCGGCATCAACACGCTGTGGCCGCTGTTCGGCATCTCCAACCAGATGCTGGCCGCGGTGGCGCTGGTGCTGGGCACCTGCGTGCTGGTCAAGATGAAGCGCGGCCAGTACGCCTGGGTCACGCTGGTGCCGACCGTGTGGCTGCTGATCTGCACGCTGACCGCCGGCTGGCAGAAGCTGTTCGACGCCGATCCCAAGGTCAGCTTCCTGACCCACGCCGGCAAGTTCAGCGACGCCATCGCCGCGGGCAAGGTGCTGGCGCCGGCCAAGTCGATGGAGCAGATGCACCGCATCGTGTTCAACGACTACCTCGACGCCGGGCTGTGCGCGCTGTTCATGTTCGTGGTGCTGTCGATCGTGTTCTACGGCTTCAAGACCGCGCTGGCCGCGCGCGCCGCGAGCCGCCCGACCGACCGCGAGACGCCGTTCGAGCCGCTGCCGGCTTCCGCCTCGGCGCAGCACTGAGTACGCCGGCACCGCCCGCGCACCGCAAAGGAGAATCGCCATGCTCGAACAACTCGGCACCGTGGGCCGCTACCTGGGCCAGTCGCTGCGCCTGATGGTGGGGCTGCCGGACTACCAGACCTATGTGGCGCACATGGAAAGCATCCACCCGGACCGCGCGCCCATGAGCTACGAGGAATTCTTCCGCGAGCGCCAGGAAGCGCGCTACGGCGGGGGGCAGGGCAAGTGCTGCTGAAGTGCTGCTGAAGCGCCGCATCGTGCCCGCCGGGGCGGGCGGTGCGGGCTAGCCGAAGTGATGCCTGAGGAGGGCCGCCGCGAGGCGGCCCTTCTGCCTTTCTGCAGCGGTTACAGGGCCTTACACGTGGTTACAGCAAGCGCGGGGCGACCTCTCTACACTTGCGGCAAAGCAGACCGGAACCGGTCAAGAAAACGATCAACTCAAGGAAGAAGAACATGTCTCGGCACACCGTTCGTCATTTCACCCTGGCCATCGCCCTGGCGGCATCCGCGCTGCCGGTATTCGCGGGCGATATGAACAATGCCCTCGGCGGCGCGCTCGGCGGCGTGGCCGGCGCGGCCGTGGGCGGCGCGGTCGGCGGCTCGACCGGCGCGGTGATCGGCGGCGCGGTCGGCGGCGGCGCCGGCGGCGCCGTCACCTCCAACCGCCGCGAGCGCACCGGCGCCATCATCGGCGGCGCGCTGGGCGGCGGCGCCGGCACCGCGGCCGGCAACGCGATGGGCGGGCGCACCGGCGGCCTGCTGGGCGCGGCCGTGGGCGGCGGCGCCGGCGCGGCGCTGGGCGGCAACGTGTCGCGCAGCAACTCCTACGACGACGAGCGCGGCCGCGGCGGCTACAAGCGCAAGCACAACAAGCGCCATCACCACGACTGAGCGGCGGCGCGGCGGCGACAGGACGAAAAACGGGCCCCATCGGGGCCCGTTTTTTCATGGTGCGGAAGCGTCCGATGCCGGGCGCGGAAAAAACCGCCGGCAGGCGGCCGCGCGAAGGCTATCATTCATCACTTGGAGGCGGCGCGGCGGCCAGTGCGGAGCCCGAAAGCAAACATGCCCGTACCGGCGCGGTACGGGCATGTTTGCGGGAGAGGCGAGAGAGGCGGGGCCGGCGCGCTGCTGCGCGCCAACCCCGCCGGCCTGTGGAGACCAGCCGGGAACGACAACCGCCGCGGATGCCGCCAGATGCAGCACCGCCGGCGGGCAACCAGCCTCAGATGCCGTCGGTGAAGCTGTCGAACTTGCCGGCCTTGGCACCGTCGGTGAACGGGTCGAACTTGCCGGCCTTGGCACCGTCGGTGAACGGGTCGAACTTGCCGAGCTTGGCGCCATCGGTGAACGGATCGACCTTGCCGACGCGGGCGCCGTCGGTAAAGCTGTCGAATTTACCGGCCTTGGCGCCGTCGGTGAACGTATCGAACTTGCCGCTCTTGGCAAAGGCGGGGGCGGCCGAGAGAGCGGCGGCAAGCGCGGCGGCGGCAGCGAGCAGGGCGTAGCGTTGGGTTTTCATGACGATTCCTTTCCACAGGCAGGACGCCAAAGCCTCTTTCAGCAGCTTCGCTGCAATGCGGCATCCGATGACTCGATATTAGGCATTTCCCTCATATGAATAAATATCGTTGCGGGCAATGATTAGTTCTAGTTTTCACAATAAATATCCCACTATCCGTAAGAGTTCGCGGGCAAGACTGGAGACTATCTCATGGACCGGCTGCAATCGATGCGCGTCTTTTCCAAAGTGGTCGAGCTGGGCAGTTTTGCTCGTGCAGCGCAGCAACTGGAAATGTCCAATGCGGTGGTGACGCGCTACGTGGCCGACCTGGAAAGCCACCTGGGCACGCGGCTGCTCAACCGCACCACGCGCAGCCTGTCGCTGACCGATGCCGGCGAGACCTATCTCCAGCGCTGCCAGCAGATCCTCGAGGACGTGGAAGAAGCCGAGTCGGTGGTGACGGCGCGCAGCCAGTCGCTGTCCGGCACGCTGCGGCTGGTGACGCCGGTGATGTTCGGCCTGCATCTGCTGCCCGCGGCGATGATGCGTTTCCAGACCATGTACCCGGAGGTGGTGTTCGACGTGCAGCTCTCGGACCGCATCGTCGACATCGTGGAAGAGGGCCGCGACGTGGGCGTGGTGCTGTCGGACCTGGGACTGGGCTCGCACCTGGTGGCGCGGCCGATGCTGTCGGCGGAGATCATCCTGTGCGCGTCGCCGGCCTACCTGCGCCAGCACCCGCCGCTGCGCCACGCGCACGAGCTGACCAACCACCGCTGCATCGCGATGCGGATTCCCACGGTGGAGCACGAGTGGACGCTGTCGGGCCCGGAGGGCGAGGTGACGGTGCCGATCCGGCCCGGCCTGCTGTGCAGCAACGCCGAGCTGGCGCACCAGGCGGCGCTGGCCGACATGGGCGTGGCGATGCTGTCGTCGTACCTGGCGCGGCCCAATATCGAATCGGGGCGGCTGACCCACATCCTGCCGCAGTACCAGTTGCCGCGGCGCGACATCAGCGTGGTCTACCCGAGCCGCAAGTTCCTGCCGACCAAGGTGCGCGCGTTCATCGATTTCCTCCTCGAGGAGGGCATCGAGCGCAGCAAGGAACAGGGCTAGGGCTGACGACAAGGACTGAAACAGGACTGACACCGGCGTGAAGGCGGACCCGGGCGGGCGGCGCGCCGCCGCGCCGCCTGGTCCGCCTGTCGCCGGTCAGCCTGCCGCCGGCGCGCTTACTCCTCGGCGTCGGCCGTAGCCTCGTCGCCGGCGCGCGACTTGCCGGTGGCGCGCTTGGCCGCCGGCGCCTTGGCGGCGGCCTTCTTGGCGGCGGCCTTCTTGGCGGCGGGCGCCTTCTTGGCCGGCACCTTGGCGGCCGGCTTGGCGGTCTTCTCCGCGGCCTGCGCCTCGTCGTCGCCGGCGCGCGCGGCCGCGCTCTTCGCGGCGGCGCCCTTGGCGGCCGGCTTAGCCCCGGCCTTGGGCTCGCGCGCCTCGAACTCGAAGCCGATCTTGCCGTCCGGCTGCTTGACCAGGAAGGCCTTGAAGTTGCGCCCGGTGCGCGAGGACTTGAAGCCGGTCAGCAGGTCGGTGCGGCCGGCGCCGAGCAGCTTGCCGATCTGCTCGCGCGAGATCTCCTGCTGCAGGATGATCTTGCCGGTGGTGAAGTCGCAGGTCTTCGGGCTGGCCACGGCGTTCTCGCACACGTACTTCATGCCGTGCTCGTACACCGCGCCGGCGCACTTGGGACAGGCGCCGACCGATTCCTGGCCGCTGAAGTCGATCGGCTCGCCGTCGTTGTCGTCGTCGTTCTGGCCAAAGTCGAACTCCATCTTGTAGTGGCCTTCGTCGTCCTTGGACAGCTTGAGGATGGCGGCGAACGGGCGGCCCATCTTGCTGCGGAAACCCTGCAGCGGACCGATCTCCTTCTTGAGCAGCAGCTCTTCCACCTCGTCGATCTCGAACTGGCGCCCGCCCGGGATCTTGCTGATCGAGAAGTCGCACGCGGTGCAGGCAAAGCGGCGGTAGTTCTCCTTGACCTTGCTGCCGCACTGCGGGCACGGCGTGTGCAGCGTGGCGTAGTCGCCCGGGATGGTGTCGCTGTCGTATTCCTTGGCGCGCTTGACGATCTGCTGGGTCATCTGCGCGATCTCGCGCATGAACTCGTCGCGCTTGAGGCCGCCGCGCTCGATCTGCGACAGCTTGTGCTCCCACTCGCCGGTCAGCTCGGCCTGCGTGAGTTCCTGCACGCCCAGGCCGCGCAGCAGCGTCATGAGCTGGAAGGCCTTGGCGGTCGGGATCAGCTCGCGGCCTTCGCGCACCAGGTATTTTTCGGCCAGCAGGCCTTCGATGATGGCCGCGCGCGTGGCCGGCGTGCCCAGGCCCTTGCCGGCCATCGCCTCGCGCAGCGCGTCGTCGTCCACCAGCTTGCCGGCGCCTTCCATCGCGGACAGCAGCGTGGCTTCGTTGTAGCGCGCGGGCGGCTTGGTGGTCAGGCCGACGCTGTCGACCTTGTCGACCTTGACGCGCTCGTCCTTGGCCACCGCCACCAGGTTGGCCTCGGCGCCCTGGGCTTCGCGCCCGTAGACCACCAGCCAGCCCGGGTTGACCAGCACCTTGCCTTCGGTCTTGAAGTGATGGCCGGCGACCTCGGTCACGCGCGTCGTGACCAGGAACTCGGCCGCCGGGAAGAACACCGCCAGGAAGCGGCGCACCACCAGGTCGTACAGCTTCTGCTCGGGCTCCGACAGGTTCTTCGGCGCCTGCAGCGTGGGGATGATGGCGAAGTGGTCGCTGATCTTGCTGTTGTCGAAGATCTTCTTGTTGGGCTTGATCCAGCCGCTGGCCAGCACCTTCTTGGCGTGCGGCAGGTAGTTCGGCGAGCTCTCGGCGAGCATGTCCATGGTCTGCTTGACCGTGTCCATGTAGTCCTCGGGCAGCGCGCGCGCGTCGGTACGCGGATAGGTCAGCACCTTGTGCTTCTCGTACAGCGCCTGCGCCAGGCCGAGCGTATTCTTGGCCGAGAAGCCGAAGCGCGAGTTGGCCTCGCGCTGCAGCGTGGTCAGGTCGAACAGCGCCGGCGACTGCTGCGTGGAGGGCTTGGATTCCTCGGTGACGGTGCCGGTCTTGTCGCGGCAGGCCGCGACGATGCTCTTGGCCTCGGCCTCGCTCCACAGGCGCGAGTCGCGCGCCTCGGGATCGAACTCGTTCTTCTTGAACTTGGGATCGAACCAGCGGCCTTCGTACAGGCCCGCGGCGGCGATGAACTCGGCGCGCACTTCCCAGTAGTCGCGCGGCACGAACTTCTTGATCTTCTCCTCGCGCTCCACCACGATCGACAGCGTCGGCGTCTGCACGCGGCCCACGGTGGTCAGGAAGAAGCCACCGCCCTTGCTGTTGAAGGCGGTCATGGCGCGCGTGCCGTTGATGCCGACCAGCCAGTCGGCCTCCGAACGGCAGCGCGCGGCGTCGGCCAGCGGCAGCATGTCGGCGTCGTCGCGCAGGCGGGCGAAGCCGTCGCGGATGGCCTGCGGCGTCATCGACTGCAGCCACAGGCGCTGCACCGGCTGGCGGGCCTTGGCCTGCTGCTGGATCAGGCGGAAGATCAGCTCGCCCTCGCGCCCCGCGTCGCAGGCGTTGACCAGCGCGGTGACGTCCTTGCGCTTGATCAGGCGGTTGAGCACCTTGAGCCGAGACTCGGTCTTGGCGATCGGGCGCAGGTCGAAGTGCGGCGGGATCACCGGCAGGTTGGCGAAGCTCCACTTGCCGCGCTTGACCTCGTATTCGTCCGGGGCGGCGATTTCCACCAGGTGGCCGACGGCCGACGAAAGCACGTAATCGTCACTCTCGAAGTATTCGTCATGCTTGGTAAAGCCCCCGAGGGCACGGGCTATATCGGCCGCAACCGATGGCTTTTCCGCGATGATGAGGGCTTTTGACATGGATCGGTCCTTGCTGGCCGCTCGTCGGCGAGCCTGCGAATTGTTGCCACTGAAGGCTCTGCACTATATGTAAACAGCGAGCCGGGGGCTTTGAGGCGCCAATAATAAGCGCGGTTCCGACGGCGGTGCAAGCCGGCCACCGCCGCCGGCGCCTTCAAACGGTGCCGCCCCCGCCCCGCAGCCATGCCAGCACGTCCGGGATTTCGGCGCCCGCCGGCAGCGTCATGGCCGCGCCACGCGCCAGCATACGCTCGAGCACCTCGATGTGCGGCAGCAGCGTGCCGTAGAACTGCGGCGCGCCGCCGGCCGCCGGCTGCACCAGCACGGTCGGGAAATTCTCGATGTCGAGGTCGCCCAGCCGGTCGGCGTGGGTCTCGATGTCGATCCAGACGAAGCAGTCGTCCGGGAAACGCGCCGCCAGCGCCTGCAGCGCCTCCAGGTAGTCCCGGCAGGTGCCGCACCAGGCAGCGCACAGGCAGGCCACCAGGCGGCCCTGCGCACGCGCTGCCAGCGCCTGGGCGAGCTCGCCCGCATTGTGCTCCGGAAAGTAAACGGTCATGGCAGCCTAAACATGAGCCTTTTCAGGCACGGGAATCGCTTGATTGTAGCGGTCGGCGAAAAAAGCGTGCGCCACGCTCAGCCCAGCCGCCGGTAGACATTGCCGGGCAGGCGCTCCGCCGCCCCCTCCAGTTCCAGCGCCAGCAGCGCGGCCGCCACCTGCTCGGGCGGCAGCGCGGCGCGCGCGCACAGGGTGTCGAACGCGACCGGGCCGTGGGTGAGCGCCGCGCCGAGCGGGTCGGCGGGGCGCGGCGCCGGCGTGGAGGCGGCCGGCGCCGCGCCGCGGGCAGCCATGCCGAGCTCCTCCAGCACGTCCTGCGCGGTCTCCACCAGCTTGGCGCCCTGCCGGATCAGCAGGTGGCAGCCCTTGGACAGCGGCGCGTGGATCGAGCCGGGCATGGCGTAGACCTCGCGGCCGAGCTCGGCGGCCAGCCGCGCGGTGATCAGCGAGCCCGAGCGCGCCGCCGCCTCCACCACCAGCACGCCGCGCGCCAGCGCCGCGATGATGCGGTTGCGCTGCGGGAAATGCTGGCTGCGCGGCGCGGTGCCGAGCGGGAATTCGCTGACGATGGCGCCGGCGCCAGCGATGCGGTGCGCCAGCGCGCGGTGGCGCGCGGGGTAGACCACGTCGACGCCGGTGCCGATCACCGCCACGGTGCCGCCCGGGCCGGCCAGCGCGCCGTCATGGGCGGCGCCGTCGATGCCCAGCGCCAGGCCCGACACCACCGCCAGCCCAGCCCGCGACAGCGCGCCGGCGAAGCGCCGCGCGTCCTCCGCGCCCTGCACGGTGGCGTTGCGCGCGCCCACCATCGCCACGGCGGCGCGGGCCAGCAGGTCGAGCCGGCCCTTGACGTACAGCAGCGGGGGCGGGTCGGCCAGATCGAGCAGCGCGCGCGGGTAGGCCGCGTCGGCCAGCGTGAGCACGTGGTTGCCGGGTTCGGCCGCCCATGCCGCGGTGCGCCCGGCCAGCGCCAGCGTGGCGGCGTCCGGCGGCGCCAGCAGCGCGCGGACATGGCGGGCGGGCACGACCCGCGACAGGGTGGCGGCATCGAGCGCGAACAGCTGCTGCGGTAGCCCGAACGCGGCCAGCAACTGCCGCACGGCGGCCTTGCCGAGGCCGGGGACGCGCGTGAGCCGCAGCCAGGCCGCGATCTCGGCGGCGTCCGCCGTGGTGGCCGCCGCCGTCGAGGCCGCGCCCGCTGCCGTGCGTGCCGTCAACGCGGGGACGTGATGCGGTCGCCCACCTCGATCGAGTTCGAGGCATCGGTGACCAGGGCGTAGGCCACGCCCGGAAACACCCGGAACACGAAGGCCAGCCCGTAGCGCTCGTCGGGCAGCTGGACCTTGCGGTTGCCGTCGGTGGCGTCGCGCACCACCTGTCCGGCGCGCGACAGCGCCACCACGTGGCCGGGCTCCAGGCCCGCGGCGCCGCCGAGGTTAAGCACGATCACCTGCTTGGCGCCGCCAAACTGCACGCCGCCGTAGACCGCCGCGATGCGGCCGTCGACCAGCATGTCGGGCGCGTGCGGGATGTAGCGCACCGGCTCGCGCGCGGGCTGGGGCATCAGCAGCGTGCCGGTGCCCATTTCCTGCTGCGCCTGCGTGACCTGCACCGTGGTGACGGCCTCGAAGCCTTCGGGCGGGCGCGACACGCGCACGTTGCCCTGGTATTCGGCCTCGAACGCCAGCACGCGGCCGCTGGCCGGGTCGCGGATCGGCTTGACCGGCTTGAAGGCCTGCCAGTCGCTGCCGACCACGGCCTCGGGCGGGGAGATGCCGCGCACGTAGGCGGTGTCGCCCATGCCGAGGTAGACGCGTGGCTCGGGCAGGGCAATGATGCGCGCGGAGGTGGCCAGCGTGCCTTCGTCCACCACCTGCGGGCGGATCAGGAAGGGCTCGATGTCCTTGGCGGGAATGCTGGCGATGGCACCGTCGGGCCCGCCCTCGCCGCGCACCGCGGGCGTGAGGCGGACCGTGTCGCCGTCGGCGGGCGTGGTGGAGAGCCAGGCGCGGCCGTCGCGCTGAATCAGGTACAGCACCTGGCCCGGGTAGATCAGGTGCGGGTTGCGGATCTGCTGCCGGTTCATGCCCCACAGCTCGGGCCAGCGCCACGGCTGGCGCAGGAAGCGCCCGGAGATGCCCCACAGCGTGTCGCCGCCGCGCACCACGTACTGGGGAGGCGCGTCCGCGGCCAGGTCGGCGGCGGGGATGCCCTGCTGCGCGGTGGCCTGGGCCTGCGCCTGCTGGGCCGGCGTGACCGGAGTGATCGCGCGCCCGGTGGCCTGCGCCGCCGCGCCCGCGGCGGCAGTGATGCCAGCCGCACACAACATCCAACGGGCAAACGCGTACTGCCTGCGGCGGGGCGCCGCCTGGTGTTCTTTGGTAAGATCGCGCATTTTCTCGAACCGGCTGGCAGAACAGCCGGATTGACCCTGGAGAGCGTGCCTGCTGCGGCGCGCCTTGAATTTTTGTACTTGCGCCCCGATTCTGCATGTAAACACCCGTCGCCGCAACGCGGGCCACATGTGTGAGCAGTGGGCGTTGCGCCCCAGCATCATGGCCAAACTCGACATCCTGACCTACCCCGATCCCCGCCTGCATATCGTGGCAAAACCGGTTGCCGCGGTGGACGACCGCATCCGCCAGCTGGTGCAGGACATGGCCGAGACCATGTACGAAGCGCCCGGCATCGGCCTGGCCGCGACCCAGGTCAACGTGCACGAGCAGGTGGTGGTGATCGACATCTCCGAGACCCGCGACGAGCTGCGCGTGTTCATCAACCCGGAAATCGTCTGGGCCAGCGACAACCGCAAGGTGTGGGAAGAGGGCTGCCTGTCGGTGCCCGAGGTCTACGACCGCGTGGAGCGCCCGGACCGCGTGCGCGTGCGCGCGCTCAACGAGAAGGGCGAGACCTTCGAGCTGGACGCGGACGAGCTGCTGGCGGTGTGCATCCAGCACGAGATGGACCACCTCAAGGGCAAGGTGTTCGTGGAATACCTGTCGCCGCTCAAGATCCAGCGCATCAAGTCCAAGCTGCACAAGCGCGAGCGCGCGCGCATGTAGTTCGCATGCAGCGCCGGCACCGCGTGCCGCTCTGCTATCGTATTGCCTTCCCCATGATTCCCCCGCCGGCCGCTGATGCGGCCGGCGCCGCTTTACGCCGGAGCGCTCCATGACAGACGTGTCCCAACCCGCCAGCCCGTGCGCGGCGCTGCGCGTCGCCTTCGCCGGCACGCCCGAGTTCGCCCGCGTGGCGCTGGCCGCCATCCACGAGGCCGGCTTCCCGGTGGTGGCCGTGCTCAGCCAGCCGGACCGCCCGGCCGGGCGCGGCCTGCAACTGCAGGCCGGCCCGGTCAAGCAGTACGCGCTGGAGCAGGGTCTCGCGCCGGTGCTGCAGCCGCGCTCCCTGCGCCGCCACGGCAAGTACCCGGAAGAAGCCGGCGCCGCCGTCGACACGCTCGCGCGGATCGCGCCGGACGTGATGGTGGTGGCCGCCTACGGCCTGATCCTGCCGGCCGAGGTGCTGGCGCTGCCGCGCCTGGGCTGCCTCAACATCCACGGCTCGCTGCTGCCGCGCTGGCGCGGCGCGGCGCCGATCCACCGCGCCATCGAGGCCGGCGACGCCGAGACCGGCATCACGCTGATGCAGATGGACGAAGGCCTGGATACCGGCGCCATGCTGACCCGCGCAGCGGTGCCCATCGGCCCGCGCGACACCACCGCCACGCTGCACGATACGCTGGCCGCGCTGGGCGGGCGCATGGTGGTGGACGCGCTGCGCCGGCTGGCCGCGGGCGAGCGCCTGCCGGCCACGCCGCAACCGGCCGCGGGCGTCACCTACGCCGAGAAAATCGGCAAGGACGAAGCTCCGCTGGACCTGCGCCGCGCGGCCACCGCGCTGGCCGCGCAGGTGCGCGCGTTCAATCCCTTCCCGGGCGCCACGCTGCAGGTCGGCCCGACCGTCATCAAGTGCTGGCAGGCCGAGGCGCTGCCGGGCCACGCCACCGATCATGCCGGCCACGAGCCGGGCACGGTGCTGGCCGCCGATGCCGCCGGCGTGGTGATCGCCTGCGGCGACGGCGCGCTGCGCGTGACCGAGCTGCAGAAGCCGGGCGGGCGCCGCCTGCCGGCCCAGGCGTTCCTGCAGGGCATGCCGCTGCCGCCGGGCACGCGCTGCGCCTTGCCCGAAGCCGGCGCATGATGCCGCCGATGCCGTCCATGCCGCGCCGTCGTTTCGCGCGCTCCGTCGTTTCCGTTCCCGCCAGGAGGCCACGATGCGTCGGCGCGGTGTTCCTGCCCGATGTGACGCCGGACCCGGATACCGCCTGCATCGTCGGGCGCCGCGCAGAGTGGCCGGCGTGGTCTCGGCGCCGCGCCTGAAGTGCTGGCTGGACCGCTTCGCCGGCGTCGCCTTCACCGGGCCGGGCGCGCGCCCGGCGCCGATGCTGCGCTGGCCCCGCTGCCTGAAAAACAGGCAGCGGACGGTTGAATTCCGGCCGCGGGATACTATCTAAAGATCACCATGCCGGGTTTGCCGGACATGGCCGGCCCGGCCTTCCGCACCGTGCCGCGGAACCGCTTGCGGAACTGACTTCTTCGGAGCCAAGGCAATGTTCAACTGGGTCAAGACCTTCATGCTGATGGCCGCCATCACGGCGCTGTTCATCGTCATCGGCGGCATGATCGGTGGCCGCAGCGGCATGATGTTCGCGCTGGTCATGGCGCTGGGCATGAATTTCTTCTCGTACTGGTTCTCGGACAAGATGGTCCTGCGCATGTACAACGCGCAGGAGGTCGACGCCAGCACCGCGCCGCAGTTCTACCGCATGGTGCAGGAGCTGGCGCAGCGCGCCCAGCTGCCGATGCCGCGCGTGTACCTGATCAACGAGGACGCGCCCAACGCGTTCGCCACCGGCCGCAATCCGGAACATGCCGCGGTGGCGGCCACCACCGGCATCCTGCGCGTGCTGTCCGAGCGCGAGCTGCGCGGCGTGATGGCGCACGAGCTGGCCCACGTGCAGCACCGCGACATCCTGATCTCGACCATCGCCGCCACGATGGCCGGCGCCATCGCCGCGCTGGCCAACTTCGCCATGTTCTTCGGCGGGCGCGACGAGAACGGCAACCGCGCCAACCCGATCGCCAGCATCGCCGTGGCGATCCTGGCGCCGCTGGCGGCCTCGCTGATCCAGATGGCGATCTCGCGCGCGCGCGAATTCGAGGCCGACCGCGGCGGCGCCACCATCAGCGGCGACCCGCAGGCGCTGGCGATGGCGCTCGACAAGATCCACCGCTACGCGCAGGGCATCCCGTTCCAGACCGCGGAGGAACATCCCGCCACGGCGCAGATGATGATCATGAACCCGCTCTCGGGCGGCGGCATCGCCAACCTGTTCTCGACCCATCCGGCCACCGAGGAACGCATCGCGCGGCTGATGCAGATGGCGCAGACCGGCACCTATCCGACTTGAAGCGGCCTGATTCGGCTTGAAGCGGCGCGATGCATCGGAGCCATCCGATCCATCCGCTCCGTCCGATGGCGATCTGACCCGGCAGCCGGCAAAAAAGCCGGCCGCGGCCATACAAGGTAAACTGCCCGCCGTGCTTCCCCTGGAAACGGCGGGCAGTTCGTTTCCGGCCCCGCCCGGCCTGGCTGGCCCGCTGCCAGCGCCCGCGGCGCGGCTGCCTGCTTTTTTTCGCGCCACCGCGTCACCGCGCCATCGCCTTACCGCTTCACTGCCCACTGTCATGCGCCTGCCACACGAATCCCTCGCCTTCCAGATGCTCGCCGCCGCGACTGCCGTGCGCGGCGTCAACGAAGGCAGCGCGCTGCCGCTGGCCATCGACAACGCCGCCGCGCAGTTCCGCCTCGACCGCGTGCGCGACGCCGCCACGCGCGGCGCGCTGCAGGACCTGGCCTACCGCACCATGCGCCAGTTCGGCACGGCGCGCGCGCTGGTCACGAAGCTGGTGACGCGCCCGCCCGGCGCGCAGGTGGATTCGCTGCTGGCGGTGGCGCTGGCGCTGCTTGTCGAGGACGAGCAGGGCGAGGGCGGCTATACCGAGTTCACGGTGGTGGACCAGGCCGTCAGCGCCGCCGCGTCCGAGCCGAAGACCGCGCACGCGCGCGGGCTGGTCAATGCGGTGCTGCGCCGTTTCCTGCGCGAGCGCCGCGCGCTGCTCGAAGACGTGCGCCGCGACGACGAGGCGCGCTGGAACCTGCCCGCGTGGTGGCTGAAGATGCTGCGCGACGCCTATCCCGGCGAGTGGGCCGCGCTGGCCGAAAGCGCCAACGTGCGCCCGCCGATGACCCTGCGCGTCAACACCGCGCGCGTCCCGGTGCCCGACTACCTCACGCGCGTGGCCAATGCCGGCATGGCGGGCACGGCCATCGGCACGCAGGCGGTGCGGCTGGTGCGCGCGTTCCCGGTGTCGCAGATTCCCGGGTTTGCCCAGGGCGACGTCTCGGTACAGGACGCCGGCGCGCAGCTGGCCGCGCCGCTGCTGGAGCTGGCTGACGGCCAGCGCGTGCTCGACGCGTGCGCCGCGCCCGGCGGCAAGACCGGCCACATCCTGGAGCTGGCGCGCGTCGACGTGACCGCGCTCGAGAGCGATGCCCAGCGCGCCGCGCGCATCGACGAGAACCTCGCGCGCCTGGGCCAGCAGGCCAAGGTGGTGGTGGGCGACGCGAGCCGCCCGCAGGACTGGTGGGACGGCCAGCCGTTCGACCGCATCCTGGCCGACGTGCCATGCTCGGCCTCGGGCATCGTGCGCCGCCATCCGGACATCCGCTGGCTGCGCCGCGAGGTGGACATCGCGCGCCTGGTGACGGAGCAGCGGCGCATCGTTTCGCAGCTCTGGAACCTGCTCAAGCCGGGCGGCATCCTGGTCTACGTCACCTGTTCTATTTTCCCAACGGAGGGCGAGGAGCAGGCGCGCTGGTTTGGTGCACAGCTACCAGATGCGATACGATTGCAGGCGCCCGGCCAGATGCTGCCGGGCAGTAGAGAGCATGGCGCGCAGGCGGCCGGCGGCGGGAGTGCCGGCCGGGACAATCTGCCCTCCGATCACGATGGCTTCTTCTACGCGCGCTTCCAGAAACGACCCTGACCGCTCCCGACCGCTGCCAATGCCGAATCCGCTTCGCTTGTTCGTCCTTCGCGTCCCTGACGACAATGCGTGCGTATGCCTGGCGGCAGGCGGTCCCCGGCATGGTGCGCGCGGCGCGCGCGCCTGGCTCGCGTCGTGGTGGCTCGCCGCCATGTTCGCGCTGGCCGCGCTGCTGGCGCTGGCCGCGCTGCCGGG
The DNA here is from genome assembly GCF_977008105.1 of Cupriavidus ulmosensis. Taxonomy (NCBI): domain Bacteria; kingdom Pseudomonadati; phylum Pseudomonadota; class Betaproteobacteria; order Burkholderiales; family Burkholderiaceae; genus Cupriavidus; species Cupriavidus ulmosensis. The sequence continues at coordinate 4,252,939 of NZ_CDRMWP010000001.1, read as the reverse complement.
CACCGCGCGCGCCGACGTCATCGAGGTGACGGAAGCCCGCATCGAGTACCAGGACGGCGGCTTCGACCTCGCGGCCAGCTTCGACTTCGACCTGCCGCCGCCGCTCGAGGATGCGCTCAACAAAGGCATCTCGCTCTATTTCGTGGTCGACTTCCAGCTCACGCGCCCGCGCTGGTACTGGTTCGACGAAAAGCCCGTCAACGCCAGCCGCAGCGTGCGGCTGTCCTACCATCCGCTCACGCGCCAGTACCGCGTGTCCACCGGCGGGCTGCAACTGCCGTTCACGCGCCTGAAGGGCGCGCTGCAGTTCATCCAGCGCGTGCGCGGCTGGCGCGTGTTCGACCGCGGCATGGTCAAGGCCGGCGAGACCTACCAGGCCGAGGCGCGCATGCGCCTGGACCTGACGCAGTTGCCCAAGCCGTTCCAGATCAACGCGGTCAACACGCGCGAGTGGAACCTCGCCTCCGAGTGGCGCCACTTCAATTTCACGGTGCCGACCGAGTACCCGCCATCGCCGCCACCCGCGCCGCCGGTGGTACCGGTCGTGCCGGTCGTGCCGGTCGTGCCGGTCCCGGTGCCGCCGCCCGCGCCAGCGCCCGCCTCGGCCGCGTCCGCGCCGGTGGCCGGCGAGACCCGCGCGGTGCCGTTCGCGCAGACCGTGTCCACCGTGCTCTCGCCCACCACTCTGGTGCAGCCGGCCGCGAGCCAGCCATGATCGCCAGCACCAGCCTGTGGGACAGCCGCTTCCGGCGCGTGCTCTACCGCGTGGTGGCGGGCATCATCGTGTTCCTCGCGCTGGTGCTGGTGGCGCTGCTGGCCGGCGCCTCGGCCAACACGGAATTCTTCGACCGCTACTTCACGCTGCTGTTCAAGATCAACCTGGTGATCGGCGTGCTGCTGGTGCTGATCATCGGGGCGCTGGCGCTGACCCTGTGGCTGCGCTACCGGCGCGGCAAGTTCGGCACGCGCCTGATGACCAAGCTCGCCGTGTTCTTCGGCGTGGTCGGTGTGCTGCCCGGCGTGCTGATCTACCTGGTGTCGCTGCAGTTCGTCTCGCGCAGCATCGAGTCGTGGTTCGACGTGCGCGTGGAGACCGCGCTCGAGGCCGGCCTCAACCTCGGCCGCTCCACCATCGACAGCGCGCTGTCCGACCTGCAGGGCAAGGCGCGCCTGATGGCCGACCAGCTCACCAGTTCGTCGAGCGTGGCCACCTCGCTGCAGCTCAACCGCCTGCGCGAGCAGTACGGCGTGCAGGAAGCCGCCATCTTCACCGGCAGCGGGCGCGTGATCGCCACCGCCTCGAGCAACTACGCATCGCTGGTGCCGGACCTGCCCTCGGGCGTGCTGGCCGAGCAGGCGCGGCTGGCCGGCGGCTACGCGGCGGTGGAAGGCGGCACCGACCCGGCCGTCGACGGCCGCCAGCCCGAGCGCACCGACGTCAGCCACCTGTACCGCCTGCGCGTGATCGTGCCGCTCGGCCCCGCGCCGGCCGCGCAGGACAGCGCGCAGCATCCCCCCGGCGCCGAGGCCGCCGGCGCCGCCAGCCGGCCCGCGGCGAAGGCGCCGCCGGCCGCGGTGAGCCGCTGGGCGGGCTCGGGCCTGTCCATCGAGCGCCGCCCCGAGGACGCCGCCTCGTCCGGCTTCGGACTGGTCGGGGAAAGCGTGCGCGAGGAGCGCTACCTGCAGGTCGTGCACCCGGTGCCGGCGGCGCTCGCGCGCAATGCCGACGAAGTCCAGCGCGCGTACCAGGAGTACCAGGAAAAGGCGCTCGGCCGCACCGGCCTGCGCAAGATGTACATCGGCACGCTCACGCTCACGCTGTTCCTCGCCGTGTTCATCGCCGTGATGCTGGCGCTGCTGCTCGGCGGCCAGCTCGCGCGGCCGCTGCTGATGCTGCTGCAGGGAACCAAGGAAGTCGCCGAGGGCGACCTCTCGCCCAAGCGCGAGCTCAAGAGCCGCGACGAGCTCGGCATGCTCACGCAGCAGTTCAACATGATGACGCGCCAGCTGTCCGAGGCGCGCATCGCGGTGGAGCAGAACCGCAGCGCGCTGGAGAAATCCACCGCCTACCTGGAAAGCGTGCTGCAGAATCTCACCGCCGGCGTGTTCGTGTTCGACCGCCGCTTCGTGCTCATCACCGCCAACCCCGGCGCCGAGCGCATCTTCCGCCAGCCGTTCGGCGGCGCGCTGGGCCAGCCCATCGAGGCCATCCCGGTGCTGGGCGCCTTCGGCGACATCGTGCGGCAGGCCTTTTCCGAGCAGAGCACCAGCGAGATGCTGGGTGGCTCGCAGCACTGGCAGAAGCAGATCGAGCTGCCGCAGAGCGACGAGGAGCAGGCCCTCACGCTGCTGGTGCGCGGCGCGCGCCTGCCCGGCGGCGGCAGCGGCGAGCGCAGCGAGCGCGACGAGCCCGGCTACGTGGTGGTGTTCGACGACATCTCCGATGTGATTTCGGCTCAACGCTCGGTGGCGTGGGGCGAAGTGGCGCGGCGCCTCGCGCACGAGATCAAGAACCCGCTCACGCCGATCCAGCTCTCGGCCGAGCGCCTGCAGATGAAGCTCTCGCCTAAATTGGAGGGTCCGGACGCGGATGTGCTAAAGCGCGGGGCCACTACGATCGTTAACCAGGTAGCGGCGATGAAGCGCATGGTCGACGACTTCCGCGACTACGCGCGCACGCCGCCGGCGATGTTGCAGTCACTGCAGCTCAACGCGCTGGTGGCCGAGGTGCTGCATCTGTACGGCATCGACGACGCCGGCGTGCACGAGCATGCCGTGATTCATCCGTCGCTGGCGGCGGGCCTGCCCGAGATCAAGGGCGACCCGACGCAGTTGCGCCAGGTGATCCACAACCTGCTGCAGAATGCGCAGGATGCGGTCGCGGACAACGTCGCGGCGGCCCGTCCGGCGCCCCGTATCGCTCTGCACACCGAGACTGTAGAATACAAAGATTCTGCCGGCGAAGACCGGCAGGCCGTCAAGCTCACCATTGCGGATAACGGTCCCGGTTTCGCCCCGCGCATCCTCAGCCGCGCGTTCGAACCCTACGTGACCACCAAGGCCAAGGGGACCGGCCTGGGGCTCGCGATGGTGAAGAAGATCATTGACGAACACGGCGCCCGCATCGAACTGCGCAATCGCATGGAGGGCACCGAGCTCATCGGGGCGCAGATCTCCATCCTGTTCGTTAAACTGGCATAGTCACAATGTAGCGGCCCCGAACCCGGTGAGCCGCGGTGGGGTCAAGAGGGGAAGTATGGCAACCATCCTCGTAGTCGACGACGAAATGGGTATCCGGGAGCTGCTCTCGGAAATCCTCAGCGACGAAGGCCATGTGGTCGAAGTGGCAGAAAACGCGCAGAAGGCGCGCGAGTACCGTGCCGGCAATACGCCCGACCTGGTGCTGCTTGACATCTGGATGCCCGATACCGACGGCGTCACGCTGCTCAAGGAATGGTCGGCGCAAGGTCTGCTCTGCATGCCCGTCATCATGATGTCGGGGCACGCCACCATCGATACCGCGGTGGAAGCGACCAAGATCGGCGCACTCAATTTCCTCGAGAAACCGATCGCCCTGCAAAAACTGCTGTCGGCAGTCGAGCAGGGTCTGGCGCGCGGCATCGAGCGCCCGCGCGCGGGCGCCGCCGCGACCGGCGCCGCGCTGCCGGCCGCGGGCAACGGCGAGGCCGCCGCGCCGGCCGCCGCCGAAGCCGCCGCCGAGACCGCCAACGGCAGCCCGCAGCGCCTGCCCGAAGCCGAGATGCACTTCTCGTTCGACATGCCGCTGCGCGAGGCGCGCGACCTGTTCGAGCGCGCCTACTTCGAATACCACCTGGTGCGCGAACACGGCAGCATGACGCGCGTGGCCGAGAAAACCGGCCTCGAGCGTACCCACCTCTACCGCAAGCTCAAGCAGCTCGGCGTGGAGCTGGGCCGCAACAAACCCGAGCCCGCGGAGCAGTGAGGAATTTTGCCGGCGGCGCTTGACCGGGTCAAAAAGCGCTGCTATTATTTCGCTTCTTTGGCCCGGTAGCTCAGTCGGTAGAGCAGAGGATTGAAAATCCTTGTGTCGGCGGTTCGATTCCGTCCCAGGCCACCAGAACGTCAAGAAAGCCCAAGATCTAATCAGGTCTTGGGCTTTTTTATTTTCTGGTCTCTATCCGTTCTGGACCATTTCTGGACCGGGGCAGCCCAACGCAGGGCATCCGCACGTCAGGAGCATCGGGACTATCCCTTAGCCGCTCCACTGAGCGATATCTACGCGACGAGCCAAGCTGCTCACAAACGTCGCTCAACGGCGGCCGATAGGGGCTCACCACGACGCTGTCGGCACACATGCAATACCCCTTGGCCGACCGACCCCAAATCGCCACACCCTGGGTGTCCTCGCGCAGTTCAGGTCAATTCGCGTCGACGAATTCTGCACCCCACCCCTGTCACGCGGCTTACGCGGAGAGCGCGGCTTTCAGCCTTCTGCGACCTACCTACGTCGAGCAGGCCAGCCCACCATATTACGCACATCCATCAAACTACGAGGCAAGCCAGAGCGATAAAGCCCTCTTCGTCCACCTTGGAAAGCAATTCAAACCTAGTTCGGCTCGAGTTCTGCGGGTTCTTCACTTGTTCCCTTTCGCTCGGTTATGGGTCTGGCACAGCATCTCGCAGTTGTCGAGATCCGTCATTCCGCCGTTCGCCCACGCCGTCACATGGTCGGCGTCCATTTCGTTCAGCTTGTATGTGCGCTTGGAGTTGCTATTCCCACCGACCGCGCATAGCGGACAGTTGGACAGGCCGCTTGTCTCGGCGGCATTTGTTTGCCGTTCGTACGCGGCACGCTTAATCTTGTCGTCGAATAGCCGGATTGTTAGCAGTTGTGGATCTGACTTGCCACCGAGCAGGTATTCATAAATCCCCTTGGCGTTGTGGACGGCCGGGTCGCCGCGAAGCGCATTGACCTCGACGTCGAGGGCCGCTGCATTGTACGCAGTCGAGTGGTATTGCTCGTAGAGTCGCCCCCATTCAAGACCCTTCATCTCCTTGTCGGGCGAGCGAACAAAGACACTGCCGATCCAGTCGATCACCGAGGTGAAGTAGGCCTTTAGCTCAGCGATGTTGCCATCCTGCCGGTGCTGCGCGAGGTAGGCGTCGGTGCTCTTGTCTTGGGCGGACGCAATCCAGTCGAGTGCTACTTCGAGAACCTCTTGACGCTTCGGGTCCCCTTTGATATACGACAGCCACTTCTGCATGTTGGCGTTGTTCGAGTTGCTGTACTCGGTCTTCGCCTTCGTGATGAACGGGCCAGAATAGATAGCGTTCAACAACTCCTGCTTGTTGAGTGGGACGCCCGAGATGTTGATGGTCTGAAACCACTCCTTAATTTCCTTCTCGGTGCCTTGGCACTCGTAAACCAGCAACTCGCTCTTCTTGAGCAGCTCCTGATCCTCTGGCGGCAGAGACGAGAACGTCTGTTCCTTTCCATCAACGCGGATCGCAAATTTGCCGGTCATGAACCGGCCAATGCTTGTAACCCGTTGTTGCCCGTCGAGAATCTCAAGGACATCGCCATCAACGTTGAAGTAGATCAGGCCGAGCGGATATTTCTTCAGCAGAGAATCGATGACAGCTACATCCCTCTTGCCATCGTTGTAGATGTAATTGCGTTGATACTCGGGCTGAATGACGAGCTTGCCTGACAGGCCATAAAGGCCCTTAGCCTCAAGCTCGTTGTAGACAAATCCAGCAACGACGTCTTCGACGGTGTATTGCTTTAGGTCGGTCTTCACAAGGTGTCCTTTCGACGGATAAGGATGCGCTTGAAGGGAACGTAGTAGCGCGGCTTGGTCAATCCGAGTTTCCGGTGACCGGAGCTGACACTCCCGGTACCGCCCATCTTCTTGTAGATCTTCACGAATTCGTCTCCAAGCGGCGTAACGCCCAATTCACCCATTTGCTCCATGTCCTCGGAACTGCCGATGATCTCGAACTGGTCTGGGTTGTACTTGTCTAGAAAGGTGATGGGGACACCCATGATGCCGTTGAAGTCATCGGGGATAGCATCCACATAAGGCACCTCGATGGCATCGTAGTTGTAATAGCGGCGGTAGCCGATTCCCTTCACATCCTTGTGCCTGCTGAACTTGATGTTGTCGGCCTCGGTCATCATCTGTAAAGGCTCGTGACGCCGGCCGTGGTCGATGTTCGTGAACCAGCAGGAGTTGCCAAGACGCGTGTAGTCACGTTCATCGTCCGAAGGGTAGCCAAGCCTCTCGGCCTTGAGACGGTCAGATTCCTTGATCTCAACGCCCTTGGGAACGCCGAATACCATGTCCGTGTGATTCGCGGTCGCGCCCTTCCAAAGGCGGTTCGCTTGGATGAGCGGGAACGTATCCACGTAGGTCACGGCGTTGCTATTACCGATCATCGAGAACTCTTTGCCAGCCTCGACTACCCAGCCGAGAAACTCCCGGAACAAGCTGAATGGTGGGTTCGTGATGATCATGTCGGACTCGTCGCGGAGCGCGGTTACCTCAGGACTGCGGAAGTCTCCATCACCCTCCAAGTAATCCCATTGGAGATCTTCGATGTTGATGGCACCGTCACCGCTGATGTCCTTGGGCTCCAGAACGAATTTCTTACCGTTGGCCCGCGTCTTGGTCTCGTCGAACTTGGGGTCGCCGGTCTCGAACAAGCTCGGCTGGTAGTACTCACCAGCTGGGTTGCTGTTGGGCGCGTAGGAGGTGGAGATGAGCTTCTTCAGGCCGAAGTCGACAAAGTGCAGCGCAAAGAACTTGGCGAAGTTGGACCATTCTGGATCGTCGCACGGGAGCAAGATCGTCTTGCCCCGGAATACGTTCGGATCGTATTCAAGGTAGGCGTTCATCTCACGCTCGATGTCTGCCCACTGCGTGTAGAATTCATCGTTCTTTCTTGCCTTGGCCGCGTCGAGATTGCGTTTTTGTTTAAATCCGATCCCCATCTGGGTGCTCATAGTCTCTCTTTGGCACTGCCCTCGAACCGAGACAATTTTGTCCATGGCCGATTTTGGTATGTTGTCGCTTCAGCGGCTATGCGGAGCCGCCCCTTTGTTGTGCTGGTGAAGGCCGTGGCGCAGCAAATATCCGAAACCCTAGCGATACGCGCTGCTGCGATCGAAGCTGGATCCAGCGGCACGGAAACCACCGGCATTATCGCGCAGTTGGGCCCAACGGAAAATGGCGATGTTGTGCCGCTGCTGTACGGACGTCGCACCGGTCAGACCGACTGCTGGCGCTCGGTGGTCTCAGAAACCGTTCCGCCAAAGTCCGGCGCGTAGATCTGGGACAGGATCTCCGCGACCAGTTCAATGGTTTCCAGCGCTTGATTCGTCAGAATCGACGAGCCATGGGCCAACTCGTTCCGCAAACCGGGAAGGCTCCTTCGAAGGATCTGCACGAGATCCCAACTCTGATCTTCTGGAGTGATCTTGACGGGTTCGTCCTCGTCGATCTCCATGCTTTCGAGTTGCTGATCGATCATGGTTTGGAGGACTTCCATTGATCGACGCCGCCGCGCATGATCTTCTGTGGCCCGATGCCAGCGACGGAAGCCGTCGTTTCGGATGAGCCCCTGATCTATCGCATAGCCTAGCAGACCGGCGAGCATCGGTTGCGGATGCCTTGGATGCTGATATCGCTCAGGCAGTCTATCGGGAAATCGCACTCTGAGCCCAAACTCCAGTGCGAATAACGCCTGGCTCTGAGCCACTGGAAAGAAGCGGTACACGTACCATGCATAGAGGTATAGGTTACGAGCCGTTTCAAACTGAATGGCTACGGCCTCCGGCACGCCGACGGTGAGCTGAATTGCCTCGATATCACGGTGGTGAGGACGGCAGAGCTTCCCCGGCGAGCATCGTCGTGCGCGCGTCTGGTTCTGCCACGGTGTCAGGGCTGCGCAAGCTTTCGGCGGGATTCAAGATGATCGATTTCATGACGGTAATTGTGACGCTGACACTTATGATCTCATGCGCTCGCGATTGCTGGGCGAGCAACGTGGCGCCCTCGGACGTCGCTTGATGCTGGGGACACGAGGCAAGCACGTACACATGCAGACACTCGCGAGCGGCGAGTCATGGCCGTACTCCACGTGCCGCTGCCCGAAGATCCACGATCGCCCCAAACCGACCCATCGCGGAACGTTCATGCTCTAGCCCTTCTGGCTCCGGTATGAAATGACGGCGATGAACTATAAGAGAGCACCGAATCGGCACTCCATTCACGAATATATTATTTTTATGGCAATCCGCCATAAATTCATGGAGTGTACCTTGTGAATACGATCATATTCGCGCTCACGCTTGCACATGAAATTGTGTGTCATAAAGACACCCTCATGAGTGCTGACGTATCTATCCACGACAAGATTCAAACGAGCCTCGGCATCGCTACTAAGCTTCTGTAGTACCAGCTGACGCCCCTCTCAACACTGAGGCCCTGCAATCGCGCAGGGCCTTTTTATTTTGAGCCTCACAAATGAAAGCTAATCAAACCAGCGCCATTCCTGTCGTCGAACTCGTGCTGCTGAAGCAAGCCACCTGCAATAAACTCAGTGTTGGCGCTGCCGGCGATATCACCTATCAGATTGCGAGCACCCCGGACAAGAAGCACATCTATCTTTCTCTGCAGGACAGCGGTAGCAAAGGTTACTTCAGCCGCGAGTGGGTCGATGCGGAGAAGATCGCCACCATTCTTGATGAGGCTGCCGCTACGTTGTCCGGCGTTACCAGCAAAGTCTTTCGACCAGCCTTTTCCGGCCAGTCCAGTAACAACGCACCGTTCCTGGCTGCTGCCCTGCTTAGCGAAGGCTTGCTGAAGAAGGATGGGGTACATGGCCTGAGGCTGCATGCCACCGGTGATATTGACAACTGGCTCAAGAAGCAACTGAGCCAGAAAGGGAAGCCCATCCGTGTTCGCATGGATGGCAAGCCCATCGAAGCCGCTGCAGCGAGCGAAAACGAATCGACCCGTAAGGACACCACTCATGCTAATCGTCAGACAGCCTGAAGCGATAGCGCAAATTCCCCATGCAGCGATCCGGCGACGCATCGAATACCGCTTTCAGGAATTGTTCAAGGAGTACGGGCAAGACTGGAGCGCAGACGAGCTAGGCTGGTTCATTGTGTGGGGCATTGGCGACGATCCCTATGATCCGGTCCCCATTCGAGGCTTTCGACCTCTCCTGGTATCCAGCGATGGCCAGCGGCGTTACGGCGAGCCCGGATACCGTCACGGCTTCGAAGCGGTCGAAGATCACGGCGAGTGTTTCGAGCTTGTCATGGTCCTCACTGATCTCGTCTCGATCTGCATCTTCGTGCCGAAGGTTCAAGGGATTCACCCTGACGTCATTAGGGCGGCAACTGCGCTTAGCAACCAAGAGGAACAGCAATGATGGACTTAGCTTGCCCATTTAATACAGGGAACAGGCTCCACCGGCCCTTCAGTTGCTTCCTGCCATGCTGCCGCTGTGTATTGGGACGAAGGATCGATGATTGATCCGATCGACCCCGCGCTGCGCGAGAAAGTACGCAGATTGACCGGAAGCCAAAGGGAGTTCTTCGAGGAGCGCGCTGCAATTGCCGAGTTCTGCGGTGGCCTCTCCCGAGTCGAAGCCGAACGACAAGCCTGGCAATCAACCTGCCGGTTCTTCCAGCTGACCGGAAATGAACCGGAAGGGGAGGGCTAATCAGCTCGCTTCCTCCTACACCACCAATCTACCAACAATCCACTGCGTTAATGACTATCCCTGGTCGGCCTTACAAGCTGACCCAGGGATAGCTCAAACGCGTGCTGCTTTCGGAGGTCCAATGAGTAAAGCCTTCCGCTTCTCACGTCGCTTGATCGACGCGCTGCCGGCGCATCTGGCAGACACGAAGGCGCGGGAAGACGAGTATTCCGACATTGAAGTTTCTGGCCTGAAGTTGCTGGTGAACCGGCAGGGCCGCAAATTCTTCTATCTGCGTTACACCTTTCAAGGTCGGAAGCGCAGTATGAAGTTGGGTGACTACGGTGTTATCGACGTCGCAGAAGCTCGAACGATGGCACTGCAGCACAAGGCCATGTTGTCCAAAGGCGTCGATCCACAGGAGACGGACACCTCAGCCGGCATGACGTTCCGTCAGTTCGTTCACGGTCACTACCTGCCGCATGCCAAGGCCAGTAAGCGAAGCGCGAAGGATGATGAATCCAAATTTCGCATTCACCTTTTTCCCCGCTTCGGCAACGCGGTCATGACCAGCATCACACGACAGGAGATCCAGCGGTATCACGATGAGTTGCGTACGAGCAAAGCGCCGGCAACCGCCAACCGGCATCTAGCATTGCTTAAGCGTTGTTTCAACCTTGCCATTCTGTGGGGCTACATGGAGGCCAACCCTGCAAAAGGCATTCGCATGCACACGGAGAACAATCAATCCCAACGCTTCCTCAGCGTTGACGAAGCGCGAAGGCTTTGGGCTGCACTGGACTCGGAGCGCAACCAGACGGCAGCACATGCCATCAAGTTGATGCTGCTGACCGGCGTAAGACGCCAAGAAGCACTGGACGCTAAGTGGAGCGACGTAGATCTCGAAGCGAAGCTGTGGCGCCTTCCCATGACCAAGAGCGGGAAGCAGCGTTTTGTGATGCTCAACGACGCTGCTGTGAACCTGCTGTTGGCGCTTCCCCGATCGACTTCCGGATACATCTTTCCTGGCGAGAAGGAGGGTAAGCCGCTCAATAACCCGAGGAAAGCGTTTCGACGCGCGCTAACGGCAGCAGGGGTCGACACCATCCGTATCCACGACCTGCGTCACACGTTCGCGTCATTGGCAATCAACCATGGCGCCAGCCTGTACGAAGTGCAGCACCTCCTAGGCCATGCCAGCAGCCGCACCACGCAGCGTTATGCGCATCTCGCTTCCGACAACCTGCGACGGGCATCAGCACACGTTGCAGAACTTGTCACACGCTGACCAAGCCGCGCCATCCACAATCAACCATAGTTAGACAACCGATCCATGTCATCATCCGACGACCAGTGGCTGTTTCCACTCGGGCAAATCGTGGCTACACCTCGCGCTCTACATATCCTTCGCGTCCAGAAAATGCCGCTGGCCCGGCTTCTAGATCGACACCGCTCCGGCGACTGGGGCATCCTGCCCATCCCCGACGCCGCAGCTAACGAGGCCGCCGTTAGGAATGGGGGGATGATCCTATCCCGGTATCGGGTTTCCCCCATGGAAATGGTGTGGATCATCACGGAAGCGGATCGATCCACCACAGCTGTACTACTTCCTGCCGAATACTAAGGAAGTCTTTGGGCCAGCTTCGGCAGCCCTTTTTTTGGTTCATCGCCGATTTCCGGGGTAGGTCGCCCGGATCGGGAGCATCAGACCGAGATCGGCCAGAAGCCGCCACTCGTCAATACTGGCCTAGATTGCATGCAATCCGGAAACAATGTCCGCGAGCGCCGGGACCGCGCTGGCCAACGTCAGCCTCATGTAAAGAACGCCTCTTCTGGTGTCGATATAATTACGTTAAGTGACGGTCACGTTTAGCCGCCTTTCCAGGCTGATCGTCCGATTGAGATGACAGGCGTCATCCTTTCTTATAAATTATGCGCTGTAAAATCTAACATATATGAACGGGCTTTTTTATCATTACACTAACGTCGCGGGAGCATTCGCGATTCTTCAGTCCCGATCATTCTGGATGACCGACTATCGGTTCCTCAATGACAAGTACGAGCTTTTTCAGGGATATAAACTATTCCTCAACGGATTAGATGACCGCTCGCGAAAAGCCGTTGATTCGGCTTTTTTCTGGCATGGCCGCTTCACTCATCACTGCGTACTGAGTCTCTCGAAGTCTCCTAGGATTTTGAGTCAATGGCGCGCTTACGCTAGCGATGGCACTGGAATCGCCCTGGGGTTCAGCGAAGCGATGTTGAAATTTTCGTCGATCGAACTCAAGCCGTGCCATTATGAGTCACACGAAGACTACGCTGCCACACTGAACGAAAAACATAAAGTTTTAGTCGATAAAATATCGACTGCTCGCGAATTCAATATAGCAGAAAATGATTTTGCAGATTGGGTGAGAGAAAACGGCAATTTAATATGCCCGTTGATTGAAGATCTCATTGCACTGAAGAATCCTGCATTCGCAGAGGAACAGGAGGTCCGTGCAATTCGTTCTGTTAAACTCGGTGAAGCGTCAGTCCGGGTTTCAGGGTCGCTGCTTGTACCATACGTGGAGACAAAGTTTGTGCCTTCACACTCCGATGAAAAACCATCGACTACAGTTGTGGCCCCAGAAATTTGGCTTGGTCCAAAATGCAACCCTTTAAATCGTGACGCGATCTATGCAATGAGTATAGGCTTTCCTCAGGTTGAGAAGTACGATTGCGGCTACGTATAAGTACGGCGAACTTACACATCCTTTCGGTTTGATCATGTAACAACGTCGGTCTCACGGAATCCGCGATAGAGCAAGGTACCGGTGGCTCGCTTCGTATATCGCGATTCCCGAGCACGAGCAAATCGAAAATGCAGTACACGGCGCGCTCTTCCTCACGGCATGGCGGGCCGCGCCGGCGCACTCGCGAATGGACCAGATCAAAGTCGCTACGTCTGATCTCATCGAGCGCGCGCATCTTACCGTCGAGGATGCATCCCGGCTTTAGCGTGGCCACTTCAGCCGCGGCAAACTCCGGTCGCTGCAAGCACGGCGGTGTCCATCAAACTTTCTTAGGCACTTCCTGCAATGTTGCCTTTTTGGGCAGCAGCGGAGGACTCTGAACGGCCAGGAGCGGTCATCCGGCCGCAACGAAATTTGGACGTTCAGGTGCCGTTGTTCCTCGGAGACGGTCATTGAGCAGAGGTTAGCAAGCGGGCGCTGCCCGGCCTCATGCGGAATTTGGTAGGCTCGCAACCAGCTTGCGGACTGCCGCGAAGCGAAGCTACGCGCTGGCAGCGACCTCCTTCTTCGAACTGAACTAAACTAAACTGACCAACCTAATGACAATCGCCAAAAGGCTGATTACACATCCCTTCTCGCCGTCGATGCGGGGATTTCTGGATGATCGCGAGGACAAGTAAATTGCTTAACTTCGATAAATCGTGGCGTTTCAAAAGCCCGGGGCCTATCCCGCAAGGCGTTGTCCGTGATTTTTACGATCTGATCGAAAAAATTGCGGCGCAGGGTGATGTATGGCGCGTGATTGAGCTATGCAAAAGCCGCTTCGGCGGGAATGGTCGAAGCAGCAGTCTGGATTGGGCGTGGAGCGATCTATCTCGGTTCATGAATAACTCGGCTGAGAATGCGCCTGTGTTCATCGAGGCTTTTTGGAATTGCTGCGAAGATCTCGAACAGTCCGGCTTGGGCGTGCCAGACGTTCAAATTATCAACGCTATCCTGGCGGAACATGATGCAGGCTATGAAATTCAACCACCCGCTTTAATCGCGACGCGCGCCTATACGCCGATCACTGTTCCGCGTCAGGCGCCATCGCTGGATGAACAGGCCCGGGCGCTTATTGACGAGTGTTTGGCAGAATCCGAACGGCTGCTCGATGCTGGTCAGGGCCGGCGCGCGGTCCAAGAAATCCTCTTCCTTCTAGAATCGATCACGACAGCATTTCGGGGCTTGGGCGAGGACACAGTGACGATTCAGGGGAAGTATTTCGGGCCTATCATTAACGAGATGAAAAAGCGGGAGCGGGGCAAGGCGCAGGAAAATATTTTGACGTGGATGACGACCTTGCACGACTACCTTTCATCGCCGACGGGAGGCGGGGTCCGTCACGGGACCGATCTCAAAGAGGGCATCGCGATCCAGCCGCACGAGGCGCGTCTTTACTGCAACCTCGCGCGCAGCTATCTCACCTTTTTGCTGGAAGAGCACGACCAACAGACCAAGGGCGCGTTTTCGAAGCCGTGGGGCGTTTACTAGCCCCCAACGATGGCTTCCAAGCGTCGCTGGAGCGTTTGACCTAAGACCTGGCGGCCCTCTGCATTATTCAGGTACGGTACATAGCGAAGGTGGCGGAGATCAAACGGTATGTCGTTGGCGTTCTGGGTGATGAGAATTACTTCGCGGCCCAAGGTATGGGCTATGCCGATTTCATAGAAGACGTTCGGGTTACGGTTTGTGCAATCGCAGATGACAACGCGCGAACGGTCGATCAGAGAGACGATATCTTGAATAATCGCGGGGTTTTCCCAGATATCGTCAGCGCGACGGCAACGAAGCCCGACGTTTTCCGCAGTCTGCCGAAGGGTTTCATAGACAGGCGTGAAGGACGCGTCAAACGGCATCATGGCCGAAAGCAACCTGGGTTCGATCCGTTCATGCTCCGTGATATTGAATACGGTAGGGCGCTGCCGGCGTGACTGCGTATTTCGGATAAGAACCCTGTAAAGGTCTACGTCCTTTACGGCCCAATGGCTCCGAGAGAACTCGAAGTCATGAGGTATATCGAAATCGTTCCTGTTCGCGAAAATCGCGCTGTTCAGGAGGGGCGGGATATCCATATCGAAGGTGTATTCGATGGCAATTTCCCGCCCGGCAAGTCGAGCATGCGTAATCGTCCCGACCCGCGCCAGCTGATCGTCAGTACCTTCTTCCATGAAAACGCACGGCAGGCGGATAAGGCGGTCGAGGGCGATCCGATCACCATCGCGAAAGGATGCAGCGACGTCGTCGTCGGTGTATTCAAACAACCGACCAACCGGAACTGTGTCGCGCCCTGCGCCCCAAGGGTTGAACTGCACCAATAGATTAAACAAACCGATCTCCTTGCCACCGTCGCTTTTCTTGGCTGACGATTTTCTCAGATTTTATACGACGGGGCGGCCGGAAAGTTAATGCTCGTAATAGGGCGCAACTGTTCCTAACAGGAAGGCTTTACACCCGTCAGCAGGCTGACGGGACCAGGAAGGCGCGCCACTAGTCAACGTCCCGTCGCGCCTGCCACTGCGTATGCTCTCGTGAGAAGGCATTCTCAGCATCGCCCACGTACTTCGAGAACTTGTCAGCCGTCGGTGGATTCGGCAAGGCTATCCGCAGCAACCCGATCTCATGCGCCGTAAGCGTGTACGAGGCAGCCAGCTCTTGAAAGCGTTTTGTCTGTATCCACGCCATGACGGAAGCCGCAGCGGCCACGAGAATGTCTGTCGGCCAATAGTTGACGGTCGGGTGAGCGATCTTTGCTGCGGCGAACCCCAATGCCAGCAGGTTCATCAGAATCAAACCGCTAAACCATAGCGTAGATGAGCGTTGATTGAGTCTCGCTTTACGACTGTACCAGCCTTGCTGATCTTCAACCCGCTCCGCCTCGTACAAGTCGATGCGTTGCTGAAGCGGCAGATTCCGAACGCGCGTCATCTCTTGCGTGATTTGCGAGCCGGATGTCATCGTCACTGCGTGAGCCGAGATGTTAGTGTTTGTAGTAAAGATGTCGGTGAGCGAGTCCTTGAAGTGGTTGCGGTCAGAAGCCTCATCCCGGTTGAATGGCTCAGCGCGCATCATGTACCTCCACGAGACTGTCTTCACCGATTCCGCTAAGGCACGCGTGCCATACCAAATGCGCTGCGGTCGCATGACGGCAAGGTACAAGGTCAGCAGTAGCGTTCCAACAAGTGGACCCATTTGGAGAAGCGCAAAACGACTCGTCTGGACGTTCGCCACAGACATTGCGGCGGCGACCACAAGGAGCGTCAGGTTTCCACCCAACGCCCAGAGGAACTTCTTCTGCGCCTTCTTCGATGCATCATCAGCCGCCTGGTACAGCGGGGGAAAATCACCCTCCGTCATAGGCCAAGCGACGCATAGACGTGAGGCTTCAGATACAAGTCAGTGAAGCCCTGCCTCTTGTAGTTGGCGAATCCATCGCAGAAGTCGTCCAGCGCGAACTGGATAGCCTTCGCCTTGAACGGCACGTGAATCGTGCATGTACCGCGCAGGATCGGAGGGCACAAATCCGTGTCCATTGCCTTTAGGCCGTTCAGGTTCACGACCACAATCGGGATGCCCATCTCGATGCACGTCTCGATTTCCCACCGCACGAACTTGTACAGGTATCTGGTGCTATCTCCAACTATGACGATGGCTTGCTTGGTGTTTTGAAGGCGTTGCTTGAGGACGCTTTTAACGTACGCTTCGCTAGCGGTGCCTTCCATCGGCCGCAGGTCGTGTGCGTCATAGAAGCTGAACTCCATGTGCTCGTTCTTGTTCCAGCCGAGCATGAAGCCGTATGCCCACATGTCCTTGTCGCCGTCAAAAATGACGTACGTCTTATTCCGGTATCCCATGATCGTTCACCCGTGGTTTCTTCCCGAAGTAACGAGAAGTTTGCCATATTGCTGGAGTGATATCAGTCTTTAAATGTGCCTTTGATATCACACTGCCTCGGCCGATAACCTCAGCGGTCAATAGGACGTTGGTGCAGCAGGTCAGAATGTCGAGTTTCCGGGAAGGAGCCTCGATGAGTCCCGGAATGTCGAAGGCTGACGGCGACCGGATGTGAGCAGGGTAGCTACTCTGATCGCAGTTCCGCACTAGGGAGTCAATTCCCAGCCGATTCGCATGTGTGGATGGTCGCTTAACATCTCAAAGCGGACCTAGAGGTGAGGCAGGGCTTAAGGTCCGGAGAGGGTCGTTCTGAGACGGTCGCCGATGAATTTCGTCGCGTTCATGCCACGCCGAAACCATGTGATCATGTCCTTCAAGCTGCCGAAGCAGCAGGACATCGACGAACAACTTGAAGAAGCCAGCATCGAGATGCTGGCTTACGATACGCAGTTCCGGCAGTACCGACTTCGCGTGAATCCCATTTGCGACGAAAAGCAATGGCAAACGCTCGCAGAGCTGGCGAAATTGGCAAGAGAAGGCTACGGGAAGGCGTCCTGATTAGAAGGGATGCCGAGCCCATTCGCCTGGCATCCCTTCACGTTCATTTTGTCTTGTTGGGTCGCGGGGAAGAGTTACAGAAGATAGCCCTCCCGGGTGCACTTGAAAAGCTGCCGTGACAGGCGTGGCGCGCCGGTTTTCCCACACGTAGAGGGAACATACTTCATCGCCTGCTGGCAAAGGCTCGGACAACGCGCTGCAATCGCCTCCCCGATGAACCGGCGCTCCGTCTTACTTAACGGGCGGTACTAGTCGATCTCATAGCGGCCTGGATAGACGCGGATACCCACTTTGTACTTATCCTGAAAGGGCGAGGGAAAGCGGAGTTCAGCGAGTATGGAGCTTTTGATCTCGTCTCGGTACTCTTCGAGATCGATCGTCGGGATGAGCTTGGCTTGGACCAGTTTGTATTCATGACGGTATTTTTTTGACATTTTTGTAATTCCTGTGTGGGCGGGCAGCACGTGCGATGGCGCCACGCCCGGATACGGTTTGGAGCCCGGTCGACTTCGACGTTTGCATGCGCCGGGCTCCTCGGATAAGTGCCAGCCATCTCTGGCCAGCACCGGACGGGGCTTAGGCGACAGCGGCGTTTTCGAACGTGTCCAGGACGAAGGCGTCGTCTTGCGCGTCCCAGCGCACGCCAAGATCGCTCAACCAGTGCGTACGCAGGTGGTAGTACGGCGGGTTCTTGCCCACCGTATTGCGCCCGACATCGTTGCGATGCAGCAGCCCTTCGTCACGCAGACGTTTGCTGACGACGGTGGCATCAAGAGGCGCGACGAGTTGCTCGAACACTTCCTTCTCGATCATGACAGTCGGCCAAGCAGCGTGCATATCGCGATGCAGCTTCATCTCGACATCGTTCTCGGCAAATTCACCATGCGCCGGAAGGGCGGAGCGAAGTGCGACGAGATGTGACCACCGAAGACTTGCCCATGCCAACGTGCAGTCGAGGATGCCGTCCGTCAGCGCGTCCTCATCAACGATAGTGGCGTCAAACACCCCATTGCGCAAAGCGATGCGCCCAGCGAGCAGCCCAAGGGCGAAGCGGTCGAACACTCGCAGTGCACCGTCGCTCGGTACATGGAAGGCTTGGCCGGTCAGCGTGTTCCGAATCTCCAGGAGCTCCGCATCCAGCCCCCCTTTTGTTATCTCTTGCATGACAGCCGCCGCAAACGCAGGGGCCACCGACCCGTAGTGCTTGCCCAGACCCGCTGCCAGGGCGGGAATCGAAGACGGATCAAGGAGAGACGCACCGTCGTCCTCCCCGAACTGCAGGCCGTCCGGGAACGCGGTTGTTGCCCCCCCGACATAGATGTCGACCGTCCGATCCATCACGCCTTGCTTGGCATTGCGGCCCACCAGTTCGACCGACGCGCATTCACCTGAACTGAACAGGAAGATCGGCCGAGGTGTCTGGGCGATCAAGCCCCCCGTGTTCGTCGCCCTGGGTCTCGCAGCACCATTGCCGATCATGTAAACGAACTGGTCCAGCGCGCTGAAATTGTTCGAGCCCAACTCGTCGACGATGACCGGCGCGATGGTTGCCCGTTGGCTCATGGACTGGATCGCCATCATCGTTGCATTGAAGGTCGTGATCAGCTTCGGCGACGTATCCGTACTGGCTCGGCTTGGTCCTGCCGGGTTGCCGTACAGGCTGGCGAGAACCGACAGCAGCAACGTCTTGCCGCGTCCCGCGCCGCCAAAGAACGTGAACATGCCCCCCGTGACGTTCGGCATCCTAGGCAGGAGCATCCCCGCCAAGGCGAGCTGTAGTGCGCCGAGCATCAGCGGCGATCGCGACGCATGGCGAAGGACTTCATCGTTCCAGCCCGGCAGATGTCCCTTTACTGAAAGCAGAGGCGACTCGACCGACACGACAAGGTCATCGGTCTTGGCATCGGCGGCGGCAACCAAGGTGCGCCCGAGCACGCAGCCAATTAGTTTCCCATCCGGCCCCGACACGAAACCTTCCCGGCTAATGCCGCGCTTGAGGGGGAGCCGTGGAAATGCATGGGATAGCAGCTCATGCATGAATTTCCCGAACTTGGCCTGGTTCACGGCCGTGGGGATGCGGGTGATGATGTATTTCTTAAGGTCCGCAGGGGTCTGGGCGGTCGCGTTGTCGACCATGAGGATTTCGAGCCGCTCCTCGGTCGCCGTTTCTACGATGACGCCCAGCTTGAGGTAGCACGATTGATCTTCATCGTTCCGCTGCATGGCCAGGACCACGACAGGGGGACCGACACGTTGACGTGGCTTGTCTTCCTGGATGTGGTAGACCCCGTCGATCTCCTGCGCATACTGGTCCAGCCGCTCCACCATGAACAGATGGCTGCGTAACGCGATATCGGCACTGTCCACCAGCTCAAGTGCCTTTCTTAGCGTCAGGATACCGCTGGACTCCCCGCGAGTCTGCGCATGCCATGTGCCGGCACAGATGGTCTCGGAGAACGCATCAGAGTCCTGCAGTTCCCCGCCGACCGCAGCCAGTCCATCCCGATATACCTTCAGGAGTTCGGTGCACTTCACCTTGCCGGGGAGCAGTGGTACGTAGGCATCGCCAGCCGCCCTGAAGATGGGACCGTTGGCATTGAAACGCTGCACGAGCGCATCTTGATGCTTGCAGGTACGGGGGATACGCAGCACCCAGTTGCTGCTAGGCGAATCGATCGTGGTTTGTTCGTAGTCGTCCCCACATTGGACAGAAGCGGTAATGTCCTCCCCAGCATCGGACAGAACGGTGCAGCCGGCATGGGCGAGCTGCTTGGCAACAGCACCCGTGATCGAGGCCTTGGAAAAAAAACGGAAGGGCTGAATCTTCATAGCTGCGCTCCCGCTGCTGCAAACGCGGCAACGCTGCGCCGACTAGCCAGGGCAAGAGCCTCGTGGCTTGCTGCGGCGTATCGCTCGGTCATGCGCAGACTTGAGTGTCCCAAGAGCCCCTTCACCTCGAACGGGGATGCGCCTGCACCCACCGCCATCTTGCCGAAGAGATGTCGTAGTGAGTGGAAGCAGAAATCCGCAGGTAAGCCGGCGGCTTGGTAGGCGGCCTTCACGCGTCGATGTGGAATCGCCATGGGCTTCGTGCCATCTTTGCCGGGAAAAACAAAAGCAGATGCCGCGCCTTGCTGCTGCAGGCGATGCAGTAGCGCCTGTGCGTTCGGGTTCAGCGGCACAAATCGCGGTTTCGCCTTGGTGCGTTCCAGTCGAACCTGCCCTAGTGTGAAATCCACGTGCGGCCACTGCAGGGTACGAGCCTCGTTCAGCCGCATACCCGTCAACGTAAGCAGCTCGACGAGTGCGCCGGCTAAGGGTGCATCCTTCTGCAGAATCCAAATGGCCTTGGCAAAACGGCTAGGTACAGGAGCGGCGTCGCCTCTGGGATGGTGCGGGGCACCTCCCGCAACGGCTTGAAGGCATGTGCGGGATTTTTCGTCGCGTAGCCTCGCTGGACAGCGAAGTTGAAGAGCGCCTTAATTGAGCTGAGGACGCGGTTCCGTGTGGCATCCGCGACGGTCTGTGATGCCGCGACGAGGATGGCCGATACTTGCTCGGGAGTCACCCTGTCGACACCGACTGAGCCGATGTAGGGCTCCACATAACGCGCAAACCGAGTGCGGTCGAGCTTCTGGCTTCGCTTCCGGTTCGCGATGGCGATGTCTTGCCATTCGTTGAACAGCCTATTGACCGAGGGAGTGCGAGCGCCGTGCGGATCGCTCAGGATCCGGAACGCTTCCATGCGGGCTTGATCGAGTGTCAGTGCCCGAGAATCGCCTATAGATAGACGTTTGCGGCGATACCTACGAGGGAGACGCACGCTGTACGATTCAACGCCGCTTGGGTAGGCAATACGAATAAGTTGATCTACTACAGGGTCACGCCGTTCCTGTTGGCATGAGGAAGAGAGATTAGTTTTAGCCATGATGCCTTCCATGAGAAGAGCATCAACCGTGGTAAGTGCCTAATTGCTAGGGGTCGAGCCTTGCATATCGTGCAGGGCTGGCGTGCCGATCCTTAGAGCGTCAGGGGGGCTCCTTGGGTGCTGGCGTTCGTCGCCATCCTTGCGCCGATGGGCGAAGGGTCAATTTCCGGAATTCTGTTCATATGTTTCGTACTACCCTAGAAGACTACATTTTGCCGAGGAACGAGTTCGGCGCCGGATCACTACAACTTGGTTGATGTGGTTACTAGATCACACGACATGTGTGACGGATCAGCGTGTACCAGCCATTCATGCGACTGGCGGTTGCAAATTCCAACCGCCAGTACGCCTTAGACAGGCCTGGGCTCCGCGAAACCCTTCACATGTAGCTGAGAGGCAATCGGCCTTTGCAACTACCTGGCATCCAGCATGCGAGGGTTTCGCCTTTCTGAGATTAAGCAGTTACAGCGTTAGCCCACGATCCCACTTACTGACCGCGTCAAGCAAGCCAATGCATCAGTGCAGACAGGCCATTTGCGTCAGCCGCATGCACTAAATTACCTGCTGTTTTCATTATGGAAAGAAAGTTGGCATACGCAGTTTCATTTTTCTGCGTTCCCAGGTGTGCCTCAATTGCGCCTCTATCCCACAGCCAAATATCGTGATTAAGCAGTTGTGATTTCAGGAGCCCGATTTCGTTTGGCATATGTTGCGCCAGAATTTCATACCCGGTTGCGGCATTATTGACCCCCCCTTTTTGGGGCAAACCAGATGGATCGAGATTACATTGATGCGTGGCTTGGTTTGCTCGAAACCACTGCACACAAGCTGCGATCTCTGGATTATTCTGTGCCAACAGGCCACACAGGGGTGCCGTCTTGAAAGCATAGTCGAGGTCAACTACGGCTCTTGGCTCATACCCAATGCCACGAAGAACCTCCATTAGTGGCTTAATCGTTCCACTTCCCGCGGCCCCAACCATATATCCTCGATTACTCGCGAGCGACGCACCTTTTACGACTTTATACACTTCGGGAAGAACAATCTGCTCCGTCTTTCCCTCAACAAGAATTATTCTTTCCGAAAACAGAATGTAACTTGAATTCTGAAGGGAATAAATAACCGAAGCGGCATTTGCATTTTGCTGCATTGCCTGTGTTGCCGATGCCAGCGTTCTCCTTACAACTGTCCCATTTGGCGCCTCATTGTAGATAATTGACGTCGCCAAGACATCATCCCGATCAATAAGAAGTGGGGAATGAGTTGAGAAAATTACCTGAAATCCGTGACTTGAGAGGGACTTCAGTGAGTCCCTAAGAATTTCAATAGCCTGTGGGTGAAGATAAAGCTCAGGCTCATCAATAAGCAGTACAACGGTTCCATGTCCATTCTGGCCGGCTGCTGCTCTCGAAGCCAGCAGCTTGATCAAAGCCATTTGCACCGTTCTTTGCGCCCCATGCCCAAAAGAGGCGAATGATCGCGATACACCACCGGCGTGCGACAGGGAGACCTCCGCAGACTTCACAAGCTCTTCGAGCTTGGGAGTCTTGATATCGAGATGTAACGCCAATCCAGGAAAGAAACTTCGAATCGCTGCTGAGGCATCTAGCTCGAGTTGCGACAGCTCATTTAAGCGAGCAGGCCCATTCAAATGTTGCTCCACTTGAGCCAGCGCAGCCTGAACCGCATTTATTGCAACCTGATTTTCTACGATCTGGTCTATTACATACTTGAGCAACAACCCAATTGTGTTCTTTGCAGTGGCCTTTCCGACATCACTCTCGGCATCATCCATTGCTTGGACATATATGGGATCAGGGAAAAGTACCCCAATAGCATTATCTAGGCCAGTCGGATTTGCAACCCAGTTCCCTTGATCATCCTTTACTTCAATGCGAACATCACGCGCTGATCCGCCAGGTGTGTCTTGCTTTCTTCTGAAGGAAAGCTTGTCATCAATTACATATGGCGTAACTTGACGTTGCTGAAGTGGGGGCAGAAGATGCATTTTGGCTGCGACCCCGGAAACCACACCTTCAACGATGACAGGTTGATTTTGGTCAAAGAACTTCTCCGGCGACAGCACTGATTTTTTCAGCAACCAGTTAACAGCTCGTACAATATTTGATTTACCAGAGTTATTGTAACCAATAATCGGATTATATGCCCTAAGATCTAAATCCACATCCCGGCATGAGCAGAAATTGGTTATTTTCAATTTTTCTAACAACATCGAACCTTCCCCGAAAATTATCCGCGAGCAAAGATTCTAACGGCAATCGGCGTGACATGAACCCCACTTTGTAGGTAATGACTGAAGCCTATCATTTTCTACTCGTAATGCTCAGTTTTGAATTTTTACTCCGCCTCAATGACTTTTCGGATTTGTTTGTCCGTTTCTCACGGTCGTCACGCGGTATGCGCGGAAGTGGCTCCGGTCCAGGTCCGGTCGCTGACGAGTCGGGAAGGGGCATCTGGCCCGCGGCTGGCCCGGATTTTGACCTCACAGACATTGCAGAATCACAGAATTTGCAAGGAGATATAGGCAGAAGCCAAGTTTGGCGTCCCTTGTCACCTGTTTTGAAAATCCTTGTGTCGGCGGTTCGATTCCGTCCCAGGCCACCAGGTTTGAAAGAAAACGGAGACTTCGGTCTCCGTTTTTCGTCTGGGCCTCGTTTGGGGCACCATCTTCCAGCGCCCTGGCGCGCCGCCCACCGCTTTCCCTCCCCTCCAAAATACCGCCATACGCATCCCGTAGCCGTGGCATTCTCCGTCAGACGCGCGCCATCGCCAGCTAACTGCACTACCATCCGGGGAATCCGGCACATTGCGGGGCGTTGCGGGCGTCAGGGACGTGACAACGGCGCGGCATTTCCAGCGGGGGACAAGATGGCTGACTCGTGCAACACGATCCAGGAATTCGTCGACGGCATCGCTGCCAGCGTGGCGGTCATCGGCCACGACGAGTCGGGGCGGCTGATGGTGCCGGCCTGCAACGACGGCTTCATCCAGATGACGGGCGGCAAGCGCGTGGGCATGCGGGCGTTCCCGGTCCCGTTCGATACCCTGATCCCGAACTACGCCCGGCACGAGTTTCGCCAGAAGCTGCAGGAGTGCTTCACCTCGGGCATCGCGCAGGAGCTGGAGCAGGCCTACGACCTGCGCGACGGAACCCACTGGTGGCGGCTGTCGCTCAAGCCGTTCCGCCATGCCAACGGCGGCGCCACCGTGCTGGAGATCCTCGTCACCGGGCTGGACATCACCTCGCGCATGCAGCTCACGCGCGACCTGGAGGCGACGACGTCGCGCTTCCGCTCGGTCGTCGACGCGGCCTACGACGCGATCATCACGATCGACCAGCAGCACAACATCACGCTGTTCAACCGGGCCGCCGAGAACCTGTTCGGCTATTCGTCGGCCGAGATGGTCGGCCAGCCCATCGAGTGCCTGCTGCCGGACAAATACCGGACGCACCATGCGCAGTACGTGCAGCAGTTCGCGCGCTCCCCGGTGCGCTCGCGGCAGATGGACGAGCGCAACCGCGTCTACGGGCTGCACCGCGACGGCTCGATGCTGCCGGTGGAAATCGCGATCTCGAAGATCAACGTCGAAGGGCTGATCGAATTCACCGCGGTGATCCGCGACATCACCGACCGCGTCCGCCTGATCGACCTGCTGCAGAAGCAGGCCGTGACGGACGAGCTCACGGGCCTGCCCAATCGC
Organism: Cupriavidus ulmosensis; assembly: GCF_977008105.1. Taxonomy (NCBI): domain Bacteria; kingdom Pseudomonadati; phylum Pseudomonadota; class Betaproteobacteria; order Burkholderiales; family Burkholderiaceae; genus Cupriavidus; species Cupriavidus ulmosensis. The sequence continues at coordinate 4,228,363 of NZ_CDRMWP010000001.1, read as the reverse complement.
CGTGAATTCCTCGATGTCGTCACCAATATCCTGGACACGGAGGAAGACCTCGCGGTGTTCATGCTCGACGTGGATTTCTTCAAGAAGATCAACGACGCCTACGGACACGACGTCGGCGACGAGGTCCTGCGCATCGTGGCCAAGGTGGGCATGGGGTCCAGCCGGAAGGTCGACGTGTTCGCCAGATGGGGCGGCGAGGAGTTCGTGGCCGCGTTGCCGGGGCTGGACGCCGAACAGGCGAGGGCGGCCGCGGAAGCGCTGAAATCGACGTTCGAGCAGCAGGACTTCACGCACAACTGGCGCATCGGCATCCCGATCCCGTTTACCGTCAGCATCGGCGTGGCGTCGCGCAAACCCGGCGAGCGCGATGCCCAGGCCATCCTCAAGCGCGCCGACCTGGCGCTGTACAAGGCCAAGGAAACGGGCAGGAACAGGGTCGAGGTCGGATAGCGGCGTGCGCGGGCCCGGCGACCGGCCCGGCCGCTTCGCCTGCCTTGCGCCGGCCTCGTTCACCGCCTACTCTTCAAGGGATTCGCCCTCGTCTTTCATGCCGTCGCGCCCGCGATTATCGGCATTGCCTGAAATTCCCCCGAAATCCGCATGCCGAATCTGCCCGGGATGCGCCTGCGCGCGTCGCGAGCATCGCCGCAAACTGCCCCGGCGCCTACCAGCGCCGATTCAGCTGCACGCCGAAGATCGAGCCCGAATTCTGCGACGCCCAGGTATCGGCCGGCGCGGTGAAGGCGATGCCGTCCACGTCGGTGGCGCGGCTGTAGGTGTAGAAGGCGCGCAGGTTGGCGTTGCCCGCGGCCTTGCCGAGCGTGAAGGTCGGCGCCACCGTCACCGCGGTGCGCTGGCCGCTGGTGCCGAAGCCGGAGGTGATCTGGTCGCGCGCGACTTCGAAGGTGAGCTTGAACTGGTCGCTGGCGATATAGGCCGGGCGCACGCGCGTGGTGGTCCATTGCAGCGTGCCGACCGGCGAGCGGTCGAACTGCATGCTCGATTCGACCGAGCCGGCCAGGCCCAGGCCGGAGGCCCGCTTCCATTCCATCGATTCGGCCACGCGCACGCGCGACAGCGACGGCCCCATGCCGGTGTAGCCGGTCAGCGCATTGCGGCTGCCTTCGCCGAACTGCATGCCCAGGCGGTTGGTGCCGGCCAGCACGCCTTTTTGCTCGTGCATCGCGGAGACCCACCACGCGCTGCCGGTCTGCTGGATCAGCGGCTCGGCCTCCACGCGCGTGTAGCCCAGTTGCACCGAGCCTTTGTCGTTGGTCGAGATGGGCGCGGTGCGCAGCGAGTGGTAGCTCGGCAGGTTGGCGCCGTTGAGATCGTTGCGCGCGGTGTACTGGTAGTTGAGCGCGATGTCGCCGAAGCGCGCATTGTCCACGCCGACGCGCATGGCCGGCGAGTTCGGCGGCAGCAGGCCGGACGACATCAGGAAGGACGAATCCTCGCGCCGGCCGGCCCACATGGTGGCGCCGTCCAGCACCGGCAGGCCGCTCACGGCGGTGTAGAACTGCGGCAGCAGCGCGTATTGGTCGACGGCGGCGGGGCGGCCGTTGACCGAAGTGGCGTCCGTGCCCTTGGCCTGCGCCACCAGTTGCACCTGCGTGCCGCCGTCGAGCGAGAACAGCGATTCCTTGACCTTGACCTCGCCGCTGCTGCGGCAGGCCACGCCGGAGAGGCCGGCGGACAGCGTGCCGCCGCCGGGGCAGGCCTGCGCGGCGAGGGTGCGGTCGTCGTAGGCGGCACGCCCGCTGTAGCCGAGGCGCAGGATCTGGTCGCCGGCGGGATCGTCGGGCGGCAGTTGCGAAGTGAGCGAGAAACCTTCGGCGGCGGGCGCCTCGGGGGCGTCGCTGGCCGGCAGCGGCGGCGCGTTCGCCACGAACTGGCCCAGGCGCGCGGGAAACAGCACCACCGGCGGCGGCGGGGCGACGTAAGGCTCGAGCGGGTATTCGGGATCGGGCGGGCCGGCCAGCTCGCTGCCGTCGTCGGCCAGCCCGGCGTTGACCCAGGTGGCGGGCGCGGGCGGTGGCGGCATGACGTAGGCTTCGGGCGCGGGCGCGTCGGGCGCCGCCTGGGCCTGCGCCGCCTCGGGCGCGGCCTGGGGTGTGGCCTCGGGCGGCGCTTGGGGTGGCGCCTCGGGTGCCGTGGACGCGGCGGCGCGGCCTGCGTCCTGCGTGCCCGAGATCAGCGCGCCGAGCGGATCGTCTCCAGCCTGCTGCGCAGGCTGCGCCACCGCGTGCGGCGCGGCCTGCACTGCCGGCGGGACCAGCTCCGTGCCGGCGGGCGCCTGCGCGCACGCGTCGAGACCCCAGGCGGCCAGGATGGCCAGGACGAGGCAGTGCGGGCGGCGGGCCGGCGGACGGCCGGAAACGGGCGGGACAGCGGACAACATAGGCTAGGCAGGCAAGGCGTGATTTTTTAACAGTCGAGCGATTGGACAGCAAGCGGGGTTACAAAATCCGCGGCGAAGCGGCCTTTCCACCATACGGAAAACGCGGCGGCGGCAAGCCGAAAAGCGCCGTGCGCGCCGCCTGCGGCATGCCCGCGCCGACCTCGCCGCGGCGTCGCGCCAGGCCTTGCCGCGCGGCCTCTCCTAGCGAAAACCCGGACCTTGCCGGCCCCCCGTGGCGAAAGGGCCACCGCTATAATCATCTGGCCAGCCCGACGGGTACGGGCCGGCCTTTCGAGCCTGTTGCGAAGGCATGCCAGCATACGTCATCACCGTGGCATGCCTTCGCAACAGGCTCATTGCTGCGCCCACGGCCGCATCGCCCGTATCCGGCTCCACGCGCGTCTCGGCACAAGAGCGGCGTTCCGCGCAAGACGCGGCCGCCGCGCCTGCTGCCGCATTACAAGAACCGATAAAAGAGGAGAACAAGTCATGGAACGTCGTTCCTTTCTGTTGAAGGCATCGGCCGTGGCGGCCACCGGCGCGCTGGCCGCTTGCGGCAAGGACGAAAAACCCGCGGCGCCTGCCGCGGCCGCCGCCAGCGCGCCCGCGGTGGTGGGCAGCAACCCGGCGGTGGAATGGCGCCTGGCTTCGAGCTTCCCGAAATCGCTCGACACCATCTACGGCGGCGGCGAGCTGCTGGCCACGCGCGTCAGGGAACTGACCGACGGCAAGTTCAACATCAAGGTCTTCGCCGCCGGCGAAATCGTGCCGGGCCTGCAGGTGCTGGACGCGGTGCAGAACAACACCGTGCAGATCGGCCACACCGCGGGCTACTACTACTTCGGCAAGAACCCGACGCTGTGCTTCGATACCACCGTGCCGTTCGGCCTGACCTCGCGCCAGCAGAACGCCTGGATGATGCAGGGCAACGGCATGAAGCTGATGCGCGAATTCTTCAAGGAATACAACGTCGTCAATTTCCTCGGCGGCAACACCAACGCCCAGATGGGCGGCTGGTTCCGCCGGGAGATCAAGACCGTGGCGGACCTGCAGGGCCTGAAGTACCGCATCGCCGGTTTTGCCGGCGTGGTGCTGTCGCGCCTGGGCGTGGTGCCGCAGCAGATCGCCGGCGGCGACATCTACCCGGCGCTGGAAAAGGGCACCATCGACGCGGCCGAATGGGTCGGCCCCTATGACGACGAGAAGCTCGGCTTCTACAAGGTGGCGCCGTACTACTACTACCCGGGCTGGTGGGAAGGCAGCGCGCAGTTGTCGTTCTACGCCTCGGCCACCGAATACGAGAAGCTGCCGTCGCAGTACAAGCGCGCGCTGGAGACCGCCACCATCGAGGCCCACACCAACATGATGGCCAAGTACGACGCGCTCAACCCGCAGGCGCTGGCCCGCCTGCTCGAGAACGGCGTCAAGCTGCGCCCGTTCTCCAAGGAAATCATGGAAGCCTGCTTCAAGGCCACCCAGGAAGCCTACGCCGACGAAACCGCCAAGAACCCGTCGTTCAAGAAGATCTACGACGACTGGCGCGTGTTCCGCAACAACGAGGCGGCCTGGTTCAACGTGGCCGAGCAGGCCTTCTCGCAATTCAGCTTCGCGCGCAAGCTGTAAGCGCCCCCCAGACCGAGCGCCCCCGCCGGAGCCCGTGCCCTGCACGGGCTTTTTTGCGCCGGTAAAATGCCCGATTCCTCCTGGACTTCTCATGCAAATCGGCATTCTCTACGCGCTGCTGGCCTACGTCATCTGGGGCCTGCTGCCGCTCTACATCAAATCCCTGCACGGCATCGCGCCGACCGAGATCCTGCTGCACCGGATGGTGTGGTCGCTGGTATTCCTCGGCCTGGTGCTGGCATGGCGCCGCCACTGGGGCTGGCTGCGCGCGGTGTGGTCGAACCCGCGCCTGCTGGCCGGCTTCGTGGCCAGCGCGCTGCTGCTGAGCGGCAACTGGTTCCTGTACATCTGGTCGGTCTCCAACGGGCGGGTGGTGGACGCCAGCCTGGGCTACTTCATCAACCCGCTGTTCAACGTGCTGCTGGGCGTGGTGTTCCTGCACGAGCGGCTGCGGCCCGGGCAATGGCTGTCGATCGCCATCGCCGCGGCCGGCGTGCTGTGGCTGACGGTGGCCGCGGGCCAGTTGCCGTGGATCGCGCTGGCGCTGGCCAGCAGCTTCGGCGGCTACGGCCTGCTGCGCAAGACCGCCACGCTGGGCGCGCTGGAGGGACTGTCGCTGGAAACGCTGCTGCTGTTCCCACTGGCAGCCGCCTCGCTGGCCTACCTGTTCGCCAGCGGCCAGGCCGGCTTCAGCCAGGCCGAAGGCGGCGTGCAGTTGCTGGCGCTGCTGGCCGGGCCGGTGACGGCGGTGCCGCTGCTGCTGTTCGCCGCCGGCGCGCGGCGCATCCCGCTGTCGCTGCTCGGGCTGCTGCAATACACCGGGCCGACGCTGCAACTGCTGCTGGGCGTGTGGCTGTGGCACGAGCCGTTCCCGGCCAGCAAGCAGGCCGGTTATGCGCTGATCTGGATCTCGCTGGCGATCTATGCCGCGGAAGGGCTGCTGGCGGGGCGCCGGCGCGCGGGAGCGTCGGCTGGAAGCTGATGGCACAGGCTCGGGATGGGCGCCATTGAATTCATGTCATTTATGAATCAAGTCACAACGATGACGATAGCATCCATCCCATCGATCAAAATCACCAACATGTGGCGGAGCAGGCTGGATGAGCAGGACCGCCCAGCCTGCTTTTCGGGTCAAAAAATTCACCACATCTATTGATACCAGCTCGCGAACCCGACTAAACATTCGTCGCCGGAATTATTCCACCGATATTCTGACCGAAGGCACCGCGGCATCCCGCGTACCCAGTGCTGCGGCACGGCCCGCCGGCCCCGGCCGGCCCGCGGCCTATGGCAGGGTGTTGCGCATGATCAGCAGCCACGGCATATGCGAATTGGTCACGCCGTCGATCATGCCGGAGTCGCCCAGCTCGATCTCCTCCATCGACACCGACTGCTGCACGTTGCCGCCGATGGCCTTGACCAGGCGCGCGGCCGGGTCCACCTCGACCACGATGTCGCAATGCATGGGCGTGGTGCCGAAGCCGATCTCCGCCGCGCTGGCCAGGTATTTGTCGCGCCCGCGGCCGGCGCAGACCATGTCGCCCGGGCGCGGCAGGGCGGGCAGCGGCTCGACGCGGAAGGCCGGCGCCGGCAGGATGCCGTCGCGCGCGTCCACCACGTACATCGAATGCGAGTCGCCGGTGAGGAACTGCCGCTCGTCCAGTCCGGCCTTGCGCATCACCCACGAGATGAAGACCGCCGACCAGGCCCAGTTGCCCTGCGTGATCTGGCGGCAGGTCACGGCCTTGCCGACGATGGCCCAGTAGCGCTGGGCCAGCTTGCAGCCTTCGGCGGTGGCTTCCATGCCGGTGCCGTCGGGGAAATGCAGGCAGTCCGCCGCCGCGCCCTCGTCATCCTCGCGGTCGGCGGTGCGGTCGGTGGCATCGGTCGGCTCGGCGTCGGCGGTGTCGGATGGCGGCGCGCCCGGCAGCAGCGGCGCCGGCAGCGGGCTGTCCGTCACGCAGGCGGTGTCGTCGCGGCCCAGGCGCACGGTCTGGCCACCCCAGCGCTGCCACTCCTGCCAGGCGATCTCGACGATGCGCTGGCGCGGGCTGGCGCCGGGCGTGGTGACGGGCCTTTCGGTGTCGGGCAGCGGCGCGGCTTCCGGACGCGCCGGCTGCGACGGCGTGGTGCAGCCGCACAGCAGCGCGAGCGCCGTCAGCAGGCTCAGCCCGACCAGGCGCGCCTGTGGAAAATTTTGTGGGAAACGCTGTGAATAAGACTGTGGAAATCTGCGACGCGGAGATCTGAGGTCCATGCTGGTCCGACTCGGCAGGACGCCGTAGACCCTTGTATTTATTGAGGGAAGGCGCCGACAAGGCTCAATCTTACCCGGCTGGCGGAGGGTGCCGCGTATACCGCGTGGCGTCAGGATAACCACCGCGCCGGCATTGTGGATAACGCTCCCCGCCTGGCGCTCGCCCGCGCCAGGCGGCTGGCGGCGACACGGCGGGGTTGTTCCTGCAAGGCTGGCGCGAAGGCCGCCCGCGGGACGTTGCTGCTTACTGGTTCACTGCGTCCTTGAACTTCTGGCCGGCCTTGAACTTGACGGTCTTGGCCGCTTCCACCTTGATTTCCTCGCCGGTGCGCGGGTTGCGCGCCATGCGTTCGCCGCGCTCGCCCTGGCTGAACGTGCCAAAGCCGATCAGGCTCAGGGTGTCGCCCTTGGCGACGGCGTCCATGATGGCGCCCAGCGTCACGTTCAACGCTTGTTCAGCCTTGGCCTTGGTCAGGCCGTCCACGCCGGCCGCGATGGCGTCGATCAGTTCGGTTTTCGTCATGCTTCACTCCGTCTCGAGTTGATAAAACAGGGACGCCTGCCCTGGCCGCCGCGCTGGGCACCGGCCTCGGCAAAGGCGCCGCGGGCCACATCATACCGTGTCGGGCAAGACCGACCGGGAACAGATTGTTACAGCGTATGGCGCGCCAGGCCGCGCCGGCTGGGGCTTTGAGGGAAAAAAACGGGCCGGCTCGGGATCGCGAAGCGGCCCCGGACGACCCGCGCGGTCCAGGAAAGCGCTCCAGGCGAAACGGGACCGCAGGTGTCCTCCCGGGCACGAAGCGGCAAAAAAACGCGCCTGGGCCCTCCTGGACGCTTCTGGACGCCTTGCGAGGCGCCTGGCGCCTTCCGGAGCGCGTATACGTGCCGAAGCGCCAGGCAAGCCTTCCCACGGGGTGTCAACCGGCCTCGGGACCGGCTGCCTGCGCAACGCCACAAACCTGCCGGCAGAAGATGCAACCCGCAGCGTACCCATTGCAGCGTTGCCGGGAAGGGCGGACCGGCCTGAAAAGCGGTGCGGCTGCACTATCGTGCAGGGGCGTGCCGGCGCTATTCGCGGCGCGAATGCTCGTCCAGGCAAGGCATTGCGCGGCGGTGCGCGGCGTATACGACAGGAAGTCGACGCGCGTATACCGCCCGTCGCCGCGTATACGCCGACGTCGTATACGCACGATTTCCCCTGCCTAAAAAAGTAGCCCCGCCAAAAAGCCGTTCCACCGCTCTGTTTTTCCTGCCTGCCGCGCTTTTCGACCGATGGCGGGCGTAGTCCTTTCGGTTTACTTCTTTCTTTCATGTATACAGATAGTAGTAGTAGGTAAACGCCGCTCCTTTCTGTGGATAACTGAATTTACTCCATATAAATCAATGGCTTGTGCGACATGAAAGTCCCGGGACCCGGTGTTGGCCGGCGTGGATGACTCGGTCGTTTGGCCGAGGGAGGTAAACCGGAGCCTCCGACTTATGCCCGAGGCATCCCCATGCCAACCCCAGGCGGCCCACATGATTCGCGCGTCCTTATCCACAGATTTTTGCGGGTTTATCCACATGCGCGGCAGTTGGGCCCTGTGCGCCGTACACGCGCCGTATACGTTTACGCAGGGGCCTCCTGCTGCGCTTTTGCGTATACGGCCACCTGCGGTCGTGCGTATACCGGACAAGGGGGATGCCGCCGCGATGGCGCGCGGGTATCATCGCCAGCGCGCAGCCACACTGGGTGGCAGGCCGGCGGATCACGACGGGATGGCAAATGGCGGAACAGGCAGGGCGCAGCGGCGCGGAACAGGAAACCAGCGACATGAAGAACGGCACGGGCGCCGCGGCTGACGCGGCGGCAGGCGAGAAGCAGGGCAAGCAGGAAGGCAGGCAGAAGGCGAAGGACGGCAAGCGCAAGACCGCGTCCGACCGCATCGAGGTGCGCCGCTCGGGCGTGCACGGCAAGGGCGTCTACGCGATCGCGCCGATCGCCGAAGGCGAGCGCATCATCGAGTACAAGGGCGAGCATATTTCCTGGAAGGAAGCGCTCAAGCGCCACCCGCACGATCCCGCCGATCCCAACCACACCTTCTATTTCAGCCTAGAAGACGGCGACGTGATCGACGCCAAGTTCGGCGGCAACCGCGCGCGCTGGATCAACCATGCCTGCGAGCCCAACTGCGAGGCGCGCGAGAAGAAGGGCCGCGTGTTCATCCACGCGCTGCGCGACATCGCCGGCGGCGAGGAGCTGTTCTACGACTATGGCCTCGTGATCGACGCGCGCTACACCAAGAAGCTCAAGAAGGAATTCGAGTGCCGCTGCGGCAACCCGCAGTGCCGCGGCACCATGCTGGCGCCGAAGGAAAAGAAGACGCGCTGAACGTGCCTGAACGCGCCTGAATGCGCGCCCGGCAGGCTCAGGCGGTGCCGGGCGCCTCGCACGGGATGCGGATCACGAAGCGCATGCCGCGCGCCTCGGTGCCGGGCGCGGGCGGCGGCACGTCCTCGATGCGGATGGAGCCCTGGTGCAGGCCGATGATCTCGTGCACGATGGCCAGTCCCAGGCCGGCGCCGCCGGGCGGCTGGGCCGGCGCGTTGCCGCCGGGCCCGCTCGGCGTGTGGTCGCCGCGGAAGAAGCGCTTGAAGACTTCCTCGCGGCGCGCCGGCGCGATGCCGGGGCCGTTGTCTTCCACCATCACCACTGCCATGCCGCGATGGCCGAGCGTCTCGCCGCCGGCGCGCACCGTGATGCGCCCGCCCGAGGGCACGTACTTCACTGCGTTGTCGATCAGGTTGCTGAGCGCCTCGCGCATCAGCAGCCGGTTGCCGCGCACCGTGGAAGGCGCCGCGCCGGTGAAGGTGGGGCCGGGCAGGGTCTCGAAGCCCAGGTCGATGTGGCGCGCCAGCGCCTGCGGCACCCACTCGGCGCCGGTCTCGAAGGCCAGCGTGGCCAGGTCGAAATGCTCGATCGGCCCGAGCCGCTCCAGCGACAGCCCCGGTTCGGCGCGCGCCAGCGACAGCAGCTGGTTGGACAGCCGCACCGCGCGGTCGGCGGCCGACTGCAGCTCGCGCAGCGCGTGGCCGGTCACTTGCGGGTCGTCCGACTGCACCGCGCGGTCGGCGTGCAGCTTGACCGCGGTCAGCGGCGTGCGCAACTGGTGCGCGGCGTCGGCGATGAACTTGCGCTGCGCGTCGAGCGCGTCGCGCAGCCGCGCCAGCAGCGCGTTGAGCGCGCGGATCAGCGGCTCCACCTCGGCCGGCACCTGGGTCTCGTCGAGCGGCGCCAGCGAGCGCGCGGTCTGGCGGTTGAGCTTGTCGGTCAGGATCTGCAGCGGCACCAGCTCTTCCTTGAGCACGTGCGAGAGGATCAGGCTGCCCACCACCAGCAGCAGGATCAGCGGCACCGACACCGACAGCAGGATCTCGTTGGCGGCGGTCTCGCGCCGGTCCAGCAGCTCCGCCACTTCCACCACCACCGGCCCGCGCGGCGCGCGCCCGGCCTCGCTGGTGGCCAGCTCGTCCGATGCCGGGCTGGGCAGGTTGACCGGCAGGCGCACCGCGCGCACCTGGCGCCCGCTGAACCACGCATAGAACAGCCGCGCGTCATGCAGCGAGGTCTGGCCGGTGCCGTAGCCCAGCCACGTGTCCATGCCGCCGATCAGCCCGTCGGGGCCGTGGATGCGCCAGTAGATGCGGTCGGTGCCCTCGGCCTCGACCAGCGTCTGCGCGATCATCGGGATGTCCTGCTCCAGGCGCGGGCCGGCGATGCGGATCTGCTGCGCGATGTTGTTGGCCACGCCGTACAGCGCGCGGTCGAACACCTGGGTGGTGTAGTGGGCCGCGAGCCAGTAGGACAGCGAGCCGCTGGTCAGCACCAGCGCGAACAGCGGCGTGGCCAGCGCGCGCAGCAGGTGCACGCGCAGGCTCTGCGTGGAAGCGGGGCGCACGGCCTGGGCGGCGGGGCGGTCGGGGGCCGCGGCGGGGCTGGCGATGGCCTGCGAAACCTTCGGGGGGCGGGGGCGCGGCCACATGGCGGGCTGGGCTGGACTGGGGCGGGCGGCTGGCTGGCCGGGCGCGCGGCGTCAGGCGCCGGCGCGGATCTGCAGCAGGTAGCCGAAGCCGCGCACGGTGACGATTTCCACGTCGCTTTCCTCGAGCTTCTTGCGCACGCGGTGCACGTAGACCTCGATGGCGGTGTCGCCCACGGTGTCGCCGCCTTCGCCGGCTGGATGCGCGAAGGTGGCGAGGTGGTCCTGCAGCTGCGCCTTGCTGACCACGCGGCCCTGGCGCTGCAGCAGCAGCTCCAGCACGGCGAACTCGCGCGGCGACAGCTCCAGCGGCTTGCCGTCGATGAACATGCGGCGGTCGTTGCCCGACAGCCGCAGCCGGCCCAGGCGCACGTCGCGCTCGGGCGCGGCCTCGCCGTGCTGGCTGCGGCGCAGCAGCACGCGCACGCGCGCTTCCAGCTCGGGCAGCGCGAAGGGCTTGACCAGGTAGTCGTCGGCGCCGGCGTTCAGGCCGGAGAGCTTGTCTTCGAGCTCGTCGCGCGCGGTGAGGATGATGACCGGCGTGGTGCGGTTGCGGGCGCGGTAGCGCGCCAGCAGCGTCATGCCGTCGATGCCGGGCAGGCCCAGGTCGAGTATCACCAGGTCGTGCTGTTCGCGCAGCAGGTGCTCGGTGGCGTAGACGCCATCGTGCACCACGCGCACCTGGTGGCCGGCCTGCGACAGGCCGGCTTCGACGCCACTGGCGATCTGGCGATCGTCCTCGATCAGAAGGATACGCATGGCAGCAGGGGGAATCCGGGAAAGAAACGGGTCAAGGGCGGATCAGGGCAGGAACGCGGAACGCGGCCGCCGCAATGGCGGCGGCGGGCGCTCAGGCGCCAATTGTACAGGCCGGCGCCTTTGCGGACCTTTCGGTTTCCCTACAGCGGGCGCCGGGCCTTACGGCCTGGCCAGCGTTGCGGCCGCGCGCTCGATGAACCCGGCCAGGTCGATGTCGCGCCGGGTCAGGCCGTTGGCGTCGTGCGTGGACAGGGTGATGTCGACGCGGTTGTAGACGTTGAACCACTCGGGATGGTGGTCGGCTTTCTCGGCGGCCAGCGCCACGCGCGTCATGAAGGCGAACGCGGCGTTGAAGTCGGCGAAGGTGAAGCGCTTGCGGATCGCGTCGCGGTCCTCGACGGGTTGCCAGCCGGGCAGGCCGGCCAGCAGCGGCGCGCGTTCTTCCGGCGAAAGTGGCACGAGGGGCGCAGGGGACATGATGGGCTCGATGGTGTGGATGGGAACGGGACGGGCGCAATGCCGGCCGCTGCCGCCACGGCGCCCGGTGGCGAGCGCTGCTGCGGGGCATGCGGGCATTGTTTCACAAAGCGCCCGGGGCGGGCGCGGGCGTGAGTGGCGGCGCGCTCAGATGTCGTCGCTGTCGGCCCAGCCTTCGCGGCTGCCGCGGTTGAGCACGAGGTCGCCGGGCGCCACGTCGCCGGCGCCCAGCGTGGGCAGCCCGCGCAGCGCCGCGTAGAGCGGCGCGAAATCCGGGCGCGTGCCGTCGAACAGCTGCGCGAAGTCGTCGATCACGAAGTAGGTCTTCTGGAAGGTGTCGATGCGGTAGCGCGTGCGCATGATGCGGCGCACGTCGAAGCCGATGCGGTTGGGGCTGGCCGAGTCCAGGCTGTAGACCGACTCGCCCTGGCTCGACAGGATGCCCGCGCCGTAGATGCGCAGCCCGGCCGGCGTGCGGATCAGGCCGAACTCCACCGTGTACCAGTACAGCCGCGCGAGCATGTCCAGCGCGCCCAGCGAGGCGGCCTTGAGCCCGCCCTTGCCGTAGGCTTCCATGTAGTTGGCGAAGACCGGGTTGATCAGCAGCGGCACGTGGCCGAACACGTCGTGGAAGCAGTCGGGCTCCTGCAGGTAGTCGAGCTGCTCGGGCTTGCGCATCCACCAGCTCGCGGGGAAGCGCCGGTTGGCCAGGTGTTCGAAGAAGACTTCGTCGGGCACCAGCCCGGGCACGGCCACCACCTGCCAGCCGGTGGCGCGCATCAGCGTTTCGTTGAGGCGGGCGAAGCTGGGCACGCGGTCGTGCGCCATGCCGAGCGCGGACAGGCCTGCGAGGAATTCGTCGCAGACGCGCCCGCGCAGCATCGAGGACTGGCGCTCGTAGAGCTGGCGCCACACCGCGTGGTCGGTCTCGGTATAGCGCTCCAGCGGCTGCTCGATGGTGAAGTCGTCGCGCAGCGCCTGGCCCGACAGCAGGCCGGCGTCGAACTGTTCCCTGAGCTTGTCGGTCAGCGTGCCGGCAAAGGCGGGCGGCGCGGCGGCATCTTCGGGCTGGCGGATCGCGGTGGCTTCCATGTGCGGTATCTCCTGCAGATTTACCGCACAGTTTAGCGAGCAGACGCTGCAAGCGGCCCGCGAAAACGGCCTCTTTTGGTTTTGTAATGCACATAAACCGCAGGAATTTGTTATTGTCTGCGGAAAACATGCGCGCGTGGCCGGGCCGCCCCCCATGCCCCCCGATACGCTGCCCGCGACACGATTCCCAAGGCGAACCCACCATGCTCAATCTCGATCCATTCGATCTCGCGCTGCTGGCGGCGCTGCAGACCGACGGCCGTTCCACCCACCAGCAACTGGCCGAGCGCATCCACCTGTCGCCCAGCCAGATCGGCCGGCGGCTGGCGCGGCTGGAGGCCGACGGCGTCATCACCGGCTACCGCGTGGTGCTGTCGCCGCCGCTGCTCGGCCTCGGCGTGCTGGTCTTCACCAGCGTCAAGCTGGCCCACCACGGCGACACCATCGTCGAACGCTTCCGCGAGGACATCCTGCTGCTCGAGGAAGTGCAGGAGTGCTACTCGGTGGCCGGCGAGGCCGACTACCTGCTGCGCATCATGGTGCCGGACCTGCCCACGCTGGCCGAGTTCACCATGAAGAAGCTGATGCGCGTGCCCGGCGTGGAGAGCGTGCGCTCCAACATCGTGCTGACCGCGCTCAAGCGCGACGGGCCGCTGCCGCTGTCGCACCTGCGCTAGCGCGCGCGGGCTGCCGCTGTCGCCTCAATGTCGCGCCAATGCCGCGTCGGTGCCGCGCCGACGTGCGCCTACTTGCACTTGCCATCGGCGCATGTCACCCTCGCCCGGTGCCGCAAACGGAAGGGGACAGGATGACGCAGATCGTCGCTCGGATTGGCAGGCGCGCGCAGCGCGGGCCCTGGCAGGCTGCCGCGCTGGCATTGGCGGGTGCCCTGGCGGCGCTGCTGCCCGGCGTGGCGCAGGCCGCGCAGGTGGTCCGCTTCTCGCCCGAGGGCGAGGCCGCGCGCGCGCGGCAGGTGGCGATCCGCTTCGACGAGGCGATGGTGCCGCTCGGCGACGCGCAGGCCGCCGCGCCCGCCGCCGTGTCGTGCAGCGGCGCGGCTGTCGAGGGCCACGCGCGCTGGGTCGATGCGCGCAACTGGGTGTTCGATTTCACGCGCGACCTGCCGCCCGGCGTCAAATGCGCGGTGCGCATGGCGGCCGGCCTCCGGAGCGAGGCCGGCAAGGCCTACGCCGGCAAGCCGGAATACCGTTTCGAGACCGGCGGACCGGCGGTGGTGTCGGCGCGCCCGGCCGGCGGCGAGATCGAGGAAGAGCAGGTCTTCGCGCTGCGCTTCAACGGCGCGGCCACGCCCGATTCGGTGCGCGCGGCCGCGTGGTGCCAGGCGCAGGGCCTGGGCGAGCGCATCCCGGTGCGGCTGCTCGGCGGCCAGGAGCGCGAGGCCGTGCTGGCCGCGTTGCGCTGGAAGCTCAAGGCGGAGCAGGCCGACACCGTGCACCTGCTGGCGTGCCAGCAGCGCCTGCCCGCCGGCGCGCGCATGCAGCTGGTGCTGGGCGGCGGCATCGCCGCGCCGTCCGGCGTGGCCGCGCGCGACGAGCGCCGCTTCGACTACACGGTGCGCGAGCCCTTCACCGCCAGCTTCTCGTGCGAGCGCGAGCGCGCGCAATCGCCGTGCACGCCGTTGCGGCCGGTGTCGCTGTCGTTCTCGGCGCCGATCTCGCGCAAGGACGCCGAGCACATCGTGCTGAACACCCCCAAGGGCCCGCGCGCGCCGCAGTTCGAGTCCGGCGCCGCGCGCGACGCGCCGGTCGGCAGCGTCACCTTCGCGCCGCCGTTTGCCGAGAAGACCGAATTCACGCTGTCGGTGCCCGCGGGCCTGAAGGACGACAGCGGCCGCGCGCTGGCCAACGCGGACCTGTTCCCGCTCAAGTTCGCCACCGCCGCCATGCCGCCGCTGGCGAAGTTTTCGGCCGCGCCGTTCGGCGTGCTGGAGCGCTTCGGCGAACTGCCCAAGGGCCGCGCGCCGGCCGACTATCCAGCGCTGCTGCCGGTCACGCTGCGCAACGTCGAGGCCGACCTGCCCGCGCTCGGCGTGCGCGCCCAGGCCGGCACCGTGCGCCGGCTCAAGGTGGACGACGACGGCGCGGTGCTGCGCTGGTACGCGCTGGTGCGCCGCCTGCACGAAAGCACCTGGACCCGCGGCGAGCTCGACGCCATCCTGGCCGGCCGCGCGCCTGGCGACGTCGTCAACCCGCGCAACGCGCCCGCCATCGAAACGCGCTCGGTGTCGCTGCTCGAGGGCGTGCCCGGCGCGCGCAAGCTCGCCATCCCGCAGTTGTCCGACCCGGGCGGCAAGGCGCCGCGCCCGTTCGAGGTGGTCGGCATTCCGCTGCCCGAGGCCGGCTTCCACGTGGTGGAGATCGCCTCGCCGATGCTGGGCGAGGCGCTGCTCGGCCGGCAGGCGCCGATGTACGTGCGCACCGCCGCGCTGGTGACCAACCTCGGCGTGCATTTCAAGCTCGCGCGCGGCCCCGGCAAGATGACCGCGCTGGCCTGGGTCACGACGCTCGACGACGGCAAGCCGGTGGCCAACGCCGCGGTGGCGCTGCGCGACTGCGGCGGCCGCCTGCTGGCCTCGGCGCGCACCGACGCCGCCGGGCTGGCCAGCTTCGGCGCGGTCGAGGACGCGCGCGAGCGCGACTGCGGCGATACCGGCCTGTCCGGCTATTTCGTCTCCGCGCGCATCGGCGCCGACCACCCGCAGGCGCGCGGCCAGGCCGACATGGCCTTCGTCATGTCCGGCTGGAACCAGGGCATCGAAAGCTGGCGCTTCAACGTGCCCACCGACACCAGCGCCACGCCCGACGTGCGCATCGCCACCGTGTTCGACCGCACGCTGCTGCGCGCCGGCGAGACCGTGTCGATGAAGCACCTGATCCGCACCGAGACCGCGAACGGTTTCGCGCTGCCGTCGGGCGATGAGGCCATGCCCGGCAAGATGGTGATCCGCCACGAGGGCAGCGGGCAGACCTACGAGCAGCCGGTGCGGTGGCGGACCACCGCCACCGGCGGGCGCAGCGCCGAGAGCGCCTTCGCGGTGCCGGCGGCGGCCAAGCTGGGCGCCTACACGGTGTCGTTCAGCGATGCGCGCGAGCGCACGTTCGACAGCGGCAGCTTCCGCGTCGAGGCGTTCCGCCTGCCGGTGCTGGCCGGCACGCTCAAGGCCGGTGGCGGCGGCGCGCTGGTGGCGCCGGCCGAGGTGCCGCTCGACCTGGAAGTGCACTACGTGTCGGGCGGCGGCGCGGCGGGCCTGCCGGTGCAGGTGTCGGCGCTGCTGCGCGGCAAGTCCGTGAGCTTTGCCGACTACGGCGACTACGCCTTCGCGCCGCCGCGCCCGCAGCGCAAGGGCGGCGAGCCGTCCTCCGGCGACGAGGACGAGAGCGAGGACGGCGCCGCGCGCGACGACGGCCAGAAGCTGGTCGCCGACAAGCTGCCGCTCAGGCTCGACAAGAACGGCGGCGGCGCGCTCACGCTCAAGAACCTGCCGCGCGTGGATGCGCCCAGGGACCTCGTGGTGGAAACCGGCTTCGCCGACCCCAACGGCGAGATCCAGACGCTGCGCCAGACCGTGCCGCTGTGGCCGGCGGCGGTGGTGGCGGGCATCCGCACCGAGAACTGGGTGTCGGTCAGGCAGAAGCTCAAGGTCAACGGCCTCGTGCTCGACACCCAGGGCCGCCCGCAGGCCGACGCGCCGGTCGCGGTGCGCGCGCTGCTGCGCACCACCACCTCGGTGCGCAAGCGCGTGGTGGGCGGCTTCTACCGCTACGACAACAGCAGCCAGACGCGCGACCTCGGCAGCGTCTGCGAAGGCCGCACCGACGCGCGGGGCCGCATGCAGTGCGAGGTGGCGCTGCCCGAGGCCGGCGAGGTCGAGCTGGTGGCGCAGGCGCGCGACAACGCCGGGCGCGTGTCGCAGGCCGCCACCAGCGTGTGGGTCACGCGCCAGGGCGAGCTGTGGTTCGGCGGCGAGAACAACGACCGCATCGACCTGCTGCCCGAGAAGAAGGCCTACGCGCCGGGCGAGACCGCCGTGTTCCAGGTGCGCATGCCGTTCCGCCATGCCACCGCGCTGGTGTCGGTGGAGCGCGAAGGCGTGCTGGAAGCCAGCGTGGTCGAGCTCGACGGGCGCGACCCGACCGTGCGCGTCAAGGTCAGGCCGGAGTGGGGGCCGAACGTGTACGTCTCGGTGCTGGCGCTGCGCGGGCGGCTGCGCGAGGTGCCGTGGTATTCGTTCTTCACCTGGGGCTGGCGCCAGCCGCTCGCATGGTGGCAGGCCTTCCGCAGCGAGGGCCGCGAATACGCCGCGCCGAGCGCGCTGGTCGACCTGTCCAAGCCGGCCTTCCGCCTCGGCCTGGCGGAGATCCGCGTCGGCGACGAAGGCTACCGCCTGGACGTCAAGGTGACGCCCGACAAGGCCAGCTATCCGGTGCGCGGCAAGGCCCAGGTGGCGGTGCAGGTCACGCTGCCCGACGGCAAGCCCGCGGCCAACGGCGAAGTCGCGCTGGCCGCGGTGGACGAGGCCCTGCTCGAGCTG
Organism: Cupriavidus ulmosensis; assembly: GCF_977008105.1. Lineage (NCBI taxonomy): Bacteria > Pseudomonadati > Pseudomonadota > Betaproteobacteria > Burkholderiales > Burkholderiaceae > Cupriavidus > Cupriavidus ulmosensis. The sequence goes on along the minus strand of NZ_CDRMWP010000001.1, from coordinate 4,211,180 downwards.
ATGCCCAACACCAGCTGGGACCTGCTCGGCGCCATGCTGCGGCGGCGCGCCTACGGCGTGGAGACCGCCACCGCGCAGATGGAGATCGTCGGCCGCCGGCACTATGGCCGCAAGGCGGTGCCGGCTGGCGGGGGCGGCGGCAAGAGCCCCACGCGCGAGCTGTTCGACACGCTGCTGCTGTGGAACCCGCGCGTGCCGCTCGACGGCGCCGGGCGCGCCACGCTGACGGTGCCGCTCAACGATTCGCTCACGCGCTTTCGCATCGTCGCCGTGGCCGACCTCGGCGTGAGCCGCTTCGGCAGCGGCAGCGCCACGGTGGCCGCCACGCAGGACCTGCAGCTGATCTCCGGCCTGCCGCCGCTGGTGCGCGAGGAAGACCGCTACCGCGCCATGTTCACGCTGCGCAATACCACGCAGCGGGCGATGACGGTGCAGGCGGTGGCGCGCATGGGCGGGCCTTCGCAGCCTGCGCAACAGGCGGCGCCGGCATTGCCGGCGCAGACGGTGGAGATCCCGGCCGGCGCGTCGCGCGAGATCGGCTGGGACGTGAGCGCGCCGCTGCTGCCCGCGGGCGCGTTCGCGCAGGAAGGCACGGTGCAGTGGGAGGTGGAGGCCGGCGAGCAGGGCAAGGGCGGCGCGGCCGACCGCGTCAGGCTCGCGCAGCAACTGGTGCCGGCGGTGCCGCTCGCGGTGCAGCAGGCCACGCTGGCGCAGCTCGCGCCCGCGCTGGCGGTGCCGGTGCGCGCGCCGCAGGGCGCGCTGGCCGACGCCGCGGGCCGGCCGCGCGGCGGCCTGCAGGTCGACCTGCAGGCGTCGCTCGCGGGCGGCATGCCCGGCGTGCGCGCGTGGTTCCGCGACTATCCGTTCTCGTGCCTGGAGCAGCGCGCCTCGCGCGCGGTGGGCCTCGGCGACGCCGCGCAGTGGAGCGCGCTCACGGCGCAGCTGCCGGGCTATCTCGACGATGACGGGCTGGCGGCGTATTTCCCGCTGCAGAACGACGCCGCCGGCAGCGAGGTGCTCACCGCCTACCTGCTCGCGCTGTCGGACGAGGCGGTGCGCGCGGGCCTGCCGCTGCGCCTGCCCGACGAGACCCGCGCGCGCATGGAGAGCGGCCTCGCGGCCTTCGTCGAGGGCCGCATCAAGCGCGAGCGCTGGGCGCCCACGCAGGACCTGGAAGTGCGCAAGCTGGCCGCGCTCGAGGCGCTCTCGCGCAGCGGCCACGCGCAGGCGCGCATGCTCGGCGCGATCCAGATCCTGCCGCAGCAGTGGCCCACCTCCGCCTTGCTCGACTGGATCGCGCTGCTGAGCCGCGTGCACGACATCCCGCAGCGCGAGGCGCGCCTCGCGCAGGCGCAGCAGATCCTGCGCGCGCGCCTGACCGTGCAGGGCACGCGCCTGGCGTTCTCCACCGAGCGCGAGGACAACTGGTGGTGGCTGATGAGCGGCGCCGATCTCAACGCCGCGCGGCTGCTGGCGCTGTCGCTCGACTTGCCCGGCTGGAAGGACGAGGCCGCGCAGCTTGCCGCCGGCCTGCTGGGCCGGCAGGTGCGCGGCGCGTGGGGCACCACCACCGCCAACGCGTGGGGCGCGCTGGCGGTGGCGCGCTTCGCGCAGGCCTTCGAGAAGACGCCGGTGGCCGGCGCCACGCGCGTGGCGCTGGAAGGCGTGGCGGGCGTGCCGGACGCCACGCGCGCGTTCGAGTGGGCGCGCGCGGCCAGCCGCGACGGCGTGGCCGCGGGCAGCGTGAGCCTGCCGTGGCCGCAGGACGGCACCGCCACCTTGCGCGCCGACCAGCAGGGCGCCGGGCGGCCGTGGGCCACGGTGCGCGCGCTGGCGGCGGTGCCGCTGGCCGCGCCGCTCGCGGCCGGCTACCGCATCACGCGCAGCGTGACGCCGGTGGAGCAGGCGGTGGCGGGCAAGTGGTCGCGCGGCGATACCTACCGCGTGACGCTGCAGGTCGACGCGCAGGCCGACATGACCTGGGTGGTGGTGAGCGACCCCGTTCCCGCCGGCGCCACCATTCTCGGCAGCGGCCTCGGGCGCGACTCGGACATCGCCACGCGCGGCCAGCGGCGCACAGGCGCGTGGCCGGCCTTCACCGAGCGCACGCAGCAGGCCTACCGCGAGTACTACGCCTACCTGCCGCGCGGCAGCGCCACCGTCGAATACACGGTGCGCCTGAACAACGCCGGCGAGTTCGCGCTGCCGCCCACGCGTGTGGAAGCGATGTACGCGCCGGACGTGTTCGGCGCCCAACCCAATGCAAGGCTGACCGTAGGAGCGCGCCCTTGAGCTGGCTTGCGATGATGATGCCCGCGCGCGTGCGCGAATGGTGGCTGGCCGGCACGCTGGCCGGCCTGGTCTACGGCGGCATGCTGGTCACGGTGGCGATGGACGCGCAGCCCGGCGCGCAGCTGAGCGGCCAGATCGCCTTCCAGCCGGTGTGGAAGACGGCGATGGCGCTGATGCTGGCGCGCGCGGCGCGCTACCACCCGGTGCCGCGCGAGCGGCGCTGGCTGATGGCGGCGCTGCTGTGCTCGGCGGTGGGCGACTTCCTGCTGGCGATGCCGTGGCTGTCGGTGTCGTTCATCGGCGGCCTGGGCGCGTTCCTGCTCGCGCACCTGGCCTACCTCGGCCTGTTCGTGCCGATGGCCGGCGACTGGCGGCCGCACCGCCTGGTCGGCTGCGGCGTGGTGATGGGCGCGGCGGGCGCCATGCTCGGGCGCTTCTGGCCCAACCTCGGGGCGCTGGCCGCGCCCGTCACCGTCTACGTGATCGCGCTCGCGGCAATGGCGTGCGCGGCGCTGGCGGCGAGGCTGCCCACGCCGCTGGCGGCCATCGGCGCGCTGTGCTTCGCGGTGTCCGACGCGCTGATCGGCAGCGCGCGCTTCCTGGTGCCGTTCGAGACCTTCGCGCTGGGCATCTGGTGGACCTACGCTGCGGCGCAGGTGCTGCTGGTGGCCGGCGTGGTGGCGGGGCGCGGGGAATGAGCCGCGCGGCGCGCGCCACGTTGGCCGCCGCCTGCATGGCGGCAAGCGCGGCAGCACACGCGCTGCCCTCGTACGACAGCGTGCGCGCCGGCTGGCGCAGCGCCGACGTGATCGTGCTCGACCGCCACGGCGCGCCGCTGTCGCGCGTGCGCGAGGATTTCGGCGCGCGCCGCGGGGACTGGGTCACGCTGGCGGAAATCTCGCCGGCGGTGCGCACCGCCATCGTGCTGTCGGAGGACCGGCGCTTCTATGCGCACAGCGGCGTGGACTGGCAGGGCGTGGCGGCGGCGGCGTGGGCCAACCTGTGGAACACGCGCACGCGCGGCGCCTCCACGCTGACCATGCAGCTTGCCGGCCTGCTCGACGACGACCTGCGCCGCGCGGGCGGGCGCAGCGTGGGGCAGAAGATGGCGCAGGCGCTGCGCGCCGCCGCGCTCGAGCGCGACTGGAGCAAGGACCAGATCCTCGAGGCCTATATCAACCTGGTGCCGTTCCGGGGCGAGCTGGTGGGCCTGTCGGCGCTGTCGCAGGCGCTGTTCGGCAAGTACCCGAGCGGGCTCGACGCGCGCGAGGCGGCGCTGGCGGTGGCGCTGGTGCGCGCGCCCAACGCGCGCGCGGCGCAGGTCGCGCAGCGCGCCTGCGGCATCCTGCGCGAGCAGGGCCTGCCGAAGGCCTGCGAAGGGCTGGACGGCTTCGCGCAACTGACGCTGCCGCGCGGCGGCGCCGCGGCGGGCGCGCCGGTTGCGGCGGCCGCGGTGTCCGGCCCCGACCTCGCGCCGCACCTGGCGCGCCTGCTGGTGGCGCAGGCGCGCGCGGCCGGCGCGGTGCCGGCATCGATCACCTCCACGCTCGACGCCGGCCTGCAGCGCCTCGCCGCCGACAGCCTCGGGCGGCACCTGCGCGAGCTGGCCGGGCGCAACGTCGAGGACGGCGCGGTGGTGGTGCTCGACAACGCCAGCGGCGAGGTGCTGGCCTACGTGGGCTCGTCCGGCGCGCTGTCCGGCGCGGCGCAGGTGGACCACGCCGCGGCGCCGCGCCAGGCCGGCTCCACGCTCAAGCCCTTCCTCTACGCGCAGGCGCTGGAGGCGCGGCGCCTGACGCCGGCCTCGCTGCTCGACGACCGCCCCGTCAACCTGCCCGCCGGCGGCGCGGGCGGGCTCTACGTGCCGCAGAACTACGACCATCGCTATGCCGGCTGGGTCAGCATGCGCGCGGCGCTGGCGTCGTCGCTCAACGTGCCGGCGGTGCGCACGCTGGTGATGGTCACGCCGCACCGCTTCCACCAGCGCCTGGTCGCGCTCGGGCTGCCGCTACCGCAGGCCGGCGACTACTACGGCTACAGCCTCGCGCTGGGCAGCGCCGACGTGCCGCTGCTGGCGCTGGCCAATGCGTACCGCGCGTTCGCCAACGGCGGCGCCTATGCGCCGGTGCGCATGCGCGCGGGGGCCGCCGCGCCGGCGGCGCGCGCGGTGATGTCGCCGGCGGCCAGCTACCTGATCGCCGACGTGCTGTCGGACCGCCACGCGCGGGCGCGCACCTTCGGCCTGGACAGCCCGCTCACCACGCGCTTCTGGACCGCGGTGAAGACCGGTACCTCGAAGGACATGCGCGACAACTGGTGCATCGGCTGGTCGCAGCGCTACACCGTGGGCGTGTGGGTCGGCAACGCCAGCGGCGCGAGCATGCACGAGGTGTCCGGCGTGGCGGGCGCCGCGCCGGTGTGGCACGACGTCATGGAAGCGCTGCACCGCGCGGTGCCGAGCGCGGCGCCGGCCATGCCGGCCGGCGTGGAGCGCGTGGCGCTGCGCTTTGCCGGCGACCTGGAGCCGGCGCGCGAGGAAGTGTTCCTCGCGGGCACGGCCATGCGCGTGGTCGATATGGTCGATGGGGTCGATGGGGTCGACGTGGCCGGCGTGGCGCCGGCGCGGGATGGCGTGCCCGCCATCGGCAGTCCCGCCGACGGCACCGTGTTCGCGCTCGACCCGGACATCCCGCCGGCGGCGCAGCGGGTCTGGTTCCGCGCCGAGGGCGCGGGCGGGCGGGCGGCGCAGGGCGTGCGCTGGCGCGTCGACGGCAAGCCGCTCGGGCGCGGAGCGCAGATGGCGTGGTTTCCGTGGCCGGGGCGGCACCGGGTGGAGCTGCTCGACGCCGGCGGCAAGGTGGTGGACCGCATCGGCATCGAGGTGCGCGGCGCGGTGGCGAAGGGCGCGCCGCGCGGCTGAGGCGCTTGAGCGGCACGGGGGCGGCCCGCCGGCAGGCCGGCACGCGGCGCCGATCCGGCCTATGCTGCCAGGGTTGCGCGCCCCCGCTGCCGTGCGGGCGCGCCATGCGCGGGCGGGCCGCCGCCCGCCGGTGTTCCGCCAACGTCTTTCCAGGAGTGGGCATGACCGCATTACGCAAGCTGGGCCGCCACGGCCCCGAAGTCTTTCCGCTCGGCCTCGGCTGCATGGGCATGAGCGAGTTCTACGGCGCGCACGACGACGCCGAATCGATCCGCACCATCCACCATGCGCTGGCGCGCGGGATCAACCTGATCGACACCGCCGACATCTACGGCCCGCACACCAACGAGCGCCTGGTCGGCCGCGCCATCGCCGACCGCCGCGACGGCGTGGTGCTGGCCACCAAGTTCGGCATCGTGCGCGATCCGGCCAACCCGGTGGCGCGCGGCGTCGACGGCCGCCCCGAGTACGTGCGCGCCGCCTGCGACGCCAGCCTGAAGCGGCTCGGCCTGGACCACATCGACCTGTACTACCAGCACCGCGTGGACCCGCAGGTGCCGATCGAGGAAACCGTGGGCGCGATGGCGGAGCTGGTGCGCGCGGGCAAGGTGCGCTGGCTGGGCCTGTCGGAGGCCGGCGCCGGCACGCTTGAGCGCGCGCACGCGGTGCACCCGATCGCCGCGCTGCAGAGCGAGTATTCGCTGTGGACGCGCGACGTGGAGGCGGGCGGCGCGCAGGGCATCCTGGCCACCTGCCGGCGGCTCGGCGTGGCCTTCGTGCCGTACAGCCCGCTCGGGCGCGGCTTTCTCACCGGCGCGATCCGCAGCCCGGACGATTTCGCCGCCGACGACTACCGCCGCACCAGCCCGCGCTTCGTCGGCGAGAACTTCGCGCGCAACCTGGCGCTGGCCGACAAGGTCAGGGACATCGCGCGCGGCAAGGGCTGCACGCCGGCGCAACTGGCGCTGGCCTGGGTGCTGGCGCGCGGCGAGGACGTGGTGCCGATTCCCGGCACGCGGCGCGTGGCCAACCTCGACGACAACCTCGGCGCGCTGGACGTGACGCTGGACGCGGCCGACCTGGCGGCGATCGACGCCGTGTTCCCGCCCGACGCAGCGGCGGGTACGCGCTATCCGGAACAGGTCATGCCGCTGCTGGCGCGCTGAACGGGCGAGCGGGGAAGGGCGGCAATCGCGGATAATCCCGCATCGCAAACCGCTTCCGGAGCCACCCGCCGTGTCCCTCGCCCCGCTCGACGCCGACCAGACCGCCGCCCGCCTGCCGTACCCGGAACTGGCGCGCGCCATCGCCGACATGCTGGCCGAGCTGCGCGCCGGCACCGCCACGGCGCCGCCGCGCATCGCCCTGCCGGTGGGCGACGCCGGGGGCGGCGCGGGCACGCTGCTGGTGATGCCGGCCTGCAACCGCGAGCTGGTGATGACCAAGAACATCACCGTGCACCCGGACAACCCGCGCCGCGGCCTGCCCAGCATCCTCGGCGAAGTGGTGGTGGCCGACGCCCACACCGGCCGGCGGCTGGCGCTGCTGGACGGGCCCACCGTGACCGGGCGGCGCACCGCGGCGGTCTCGCTGCTGGCCGCGCAGCGGTTCGCGCCGCGCCCGGACGGCGAGCTGCTGATCGTCGGTGCCGGGGTGCAGGCGCTGACCCATCTCGAAGCCTTCATCGCCGGGCTGGCGCCGCGCCGCGTGTGGCTGCACTCGCGCACCGCCGCCAAGGCCGGGGCGCTGGCCGCGCACGCACGCGCGCTCGGCACCGAGGCGCAGGCGGTGGACGACGTGCGCGCGGTGCTGCCGCGGGTGTCGATGGTGGTCACGGTGACTTCCAGCCTGGCGCCGGTGCTGCCCGACCTCGACAGCGGCCTGTGGCGCGACGACCACTTCATCGCCGCGGTGGGCGCCTTCCGCCCCGAGATGTGCGAGCTGCCGCCGGCGCTGTGCCGGGCCGCGTCGGCCAGCGGCCGGCTGCTGGCTGACACCCTGTTCGGCATCGAGGACGAGGCCGGCGACCTGTTGCAGGCCGGCATCGACTGGGCCACCGTGCAGCCGTTCGAGCAGGCCATCCTCGCGGCCGACGCGCTGCACGCGCGCGGCGGCAGCCCGCTGGTGTTCAAGAGCGTGGGCTACGCCTTGTGGGACCTGGCGGCCTGCGTGCTGGCCAGCGCCGCGCTTGCGCCGGGCGCGGCGGGTGCCGCCTGAGGCATCCCGAAGCGGCGCCCGCCGCCGCCGCGCCCGCCTGAATTCCCTTGTCCCCAGTAGGCCTTTACCGCGGAGTAGGTTTTGCGGCGGGCAGGCGTCGCAAATTCGGTACAGTTTTCGCGCGGTTTTCTGGCGTACTCCCCATTTTCTTAGTGGTTAACCCGCTCTTTAGGGGCCTCGCTCTATGAAAGCGTTGCACGTTTGAAACAGGCGGCACACCCCAGACGGGATAATGCACCCCTCAACTCGAGGAAGAGAGAAACGACAAGGAGCAGGCATGACCCATAAAAAGATCCTGGTGGCCAGCGTTGCCATGCTGATCGCAGGCGCCGCGCAGGCGCAGAGCGCCGGCAGCAACGTCGTCAGCCTGGGCTGGTTCCGGCTGATGCCGAACAGCTCGGCGGACCCGCTCACCGTGGACAGCATCAACGGCTTCCCGGTCGGCGTGCCCAAGGCCGGCACGGGTGCCGAGGTCAAGACGGCGGACACGGTGGGCATCTCGCTGGAGCACTATTTCACCGACAACATCGGCGTCGAGTTCGTGGTCGGCCTCCCGCCCAAGCATGACGTCGCGGGCGAGGGCGCCTTCGCCAAGTACGGCATGCTGGGCAACGTGAAGCAGTGGAGCCCGGCGATGCTGGTGAAGTACCACTTCCTGGAAGCCAAGTCCCGGTTCCGCCCGTATGTCGGCATCGGCGTGAACTACACGTGGTTTACCGACGAAACCATCAGCAACCAGACCTTCGTGAAATCCGAGTTCGGCCCGGGCGCGACCATGACGGCCAGCGCCAAGAGCTCGTGGAATCCGGTGTTCAACGTCGGCGCCAACTACGCCGTGACCGACAACTGGTTCGTCGGCCTCTCGGTGTCCTACCTGCCGCTGTCGACCACCGCCAGCTTCACGGCGCGCAACGCCGGCGCGGGCGCCAACCAGACCGTGCAGTCGCATACCAAGATCAAGATCGACCCGGTGGTGACGTTCCTGAGCGTGGGCTACCGCTTCTGAGCGCACGCCGCGCCACGCAAAAGGGCTTCCGTTTCCGGAAGCCCTTTTTTCTTCGCGGGGCGGGCAGAGGCGCGCGGTGCGCGCTTCAGCCCTTGACCGGATAACCGGCTTCCTCGATGGCCGCGCGCAGCGCCTCGGCGCTGGCCGTGGCTTCCACGGTCACGGCCTGCGCGGGGATGTCGGCCGAGACCTTGGCGGCCGGGTCGACGGCCTGCACGGCGCGGGTGATGGCGCCCACGCAGTGGCCGCACGACATGCCTTCAACCTGGAACTGGATCATCTGGGTTCTCCTGTTGGAACGGAAATGGGCGTAAACAAAAGCGCAATCGCCGGAGCGTACCAACCGCTGCGCGCGGCGGCCGGCCCTGCGATACGGTGTGAAGTGTGCACCTTCCCACTGTGGGAAGCGCAAGCGCTTTTCCGGCGAAACGCCGGGTGCGGCAAAGTGACCTGGGCATGGCTTGATTCCGGCCTTGACCTTCCCAAAATGGTAAGGTCCATGATGCGCTTGTCGTCACCGTGGAATCCTCTCCCTTCAAGCCATGTCCGCTTCATCCCAGACTCTTCCCCTGTCCGGCGCGCCGGATGCCGAATGGCGCCTGCCCATCGGCGGCATGACCTGCGCCTCGTGCGTGCGGCGCGTCGAGAACGCGCTGGCCAAGGTGCCCGGCGTGCGCCAGGTCGCCGTGAATCTCGCCACCGAGGAAGCCACGCTGCAGGCCGACAGCGCCGCCGTGCTGCCGGCTGCTGCGGCGGCGGTGAAGGCCGCCGGCTACGAAGTGCCGTACCAGGCCGTCGAGCTGTCGATCAGCGACATGACCTGCGCGTCCTGCGTGGCGCGCGTGGAGCGCGCGCTCAAGGCCGTGCCGGGCGTGGTCGACGCCCAGGTCAACCTGGCGACCGAGCGCGCGGCCGTGACCGTGCCGCGCGGCGCGGTGGACGCCGCCGCGCTGGTCGCCGCGGTGGCGCGCGCCGGTTATGGCGCGGTGCCGGTGAGCGAGGAGCAGCCGGCGGGCGCGGCGCCGCGCGAGAGCTTCTGGTCCGGGCCGTGGCCGGTGGCGCTCGCGGCCGCGTTGTCGCTGCCGCTGGTGGCGCCGATGGTGGCCGGGTGGTTCGGCGTGCACTGGATGCTGCCGGCGTGGGTGCAGTGGCTGCTGGCCACGCCGGTGCAGTTCGTGTTCGGCTGGCGCTTCTACAAGGCGGGCTGGAAGGCCGCGCGCGCCGGCGCCGGCAACATGGACCTGCTGGTCGCGCTCGGCACCTCGGCGGCCTACGGCCTGTCGCTGTGGCTGATGTGGCGCGGCGCGGACGGCATGCCGCACCTGTATTTCGAGAGCGCGGCGGTGGTCATCACGCTGGTGCGCCTGGGCAAGTGGATGGAGACGCGCGCCAAGCGCCAGACCGCGGAGGCGATCCGCGCGCTGGCGGCGCTGCGCCCGGACAGCGCCATCGTGCGCCGCGCCGGCGTGGAGGCCACGGTGCCGCTGGCGTCGGTGCGGGTGGGCGACGAGATCGTGGTGCTGCCGGGCGCGCGCGTGCCGGTGGACGCCGAAGTGACCGAGGGCACCAGCCACGCCGACGAATCGATGCTCACCGGCGAGAGCCTGCCGGTGCCCAAGGCGCCCGGCGACCGCCTCACCGGCGGCGCCATCAACTACGAAGGCCGGCTGGTGGCGCGCACCGTGGCGGTGGGCGCGGAAACGGTGCTGGCGCGCATCATCCGCATGGTGGAGCACGCGCAGGCGGTCAAGGCGCCGATCCAGCGCATGGTCGACAGCGTCAGCGCGGTGTTCGTGCCGGTGGTGCTGGGCATCGCGCTGCTCACGCTGCTGGGCTGGGGCGTGCTCGGCGGCGACTGGGAAGCGGCGCTGCTCAACGCGGTGGCGGTGCTGGTGATCGCCTGCCCGTGCGCGCTGGGGCTGGCCACGCCGACCGCCATCATGGCCGGCACCGGCGCCGGCGCGCGCGCCGGCATCCTGATCAAGGACGCCGAGGCGCTCGAAGTGGCGCACCGCGTCAAGGTGGTGGCCTTCGACAAGACCGGCACGCTCACGGTCGGCAAGCCGGAAGTGGTGGCGCTGGCGGTGCCGGAGGGCGCGGGCGAAGGCGAGGCACTGCGCGTGCTGGCGCTGCTGGCCGCGCTGCAGGCCGGTAGCGAGCATCCGCTCGCGCACGCGGTGCTGGCCGCGGCACGCGCGCGCGGCGTGACGGCGCCCGCCGCCGCCGAGGTGCGCGCGCTGCCGGGCGTGGGCCTGGCCGGCACGGTCGGGGGCATGGCGCTGCAGCTCGGCAGCGAGCGGCTGCGCGCCTCGCTGGGCGCGGCGGCGGGTACGCTGCAGGCGCGCGGGCAGGCGCTGCAGGACGAAGGGCGCACGGTGTCGTGGCTGATCGATGTCGGCGTGGCCGGCGCGCCGCGCGTGCTGGGGCTGGTGGCCTTCGGCGACGCCATCAAGCCCGGCGCGCGCCGCGCCATCGAGCGGCTGCGCGCGGCCGGCGTGCGCACCGTGATGCTGTCGGGCGACAACCGCGGCGCCGCCGCGCGTGTGGCCGAGGCGCTCGGCATCGACGAAGTGCAGGCCGAGGTGCTGCCCGCCGACAAGGCCGAGCGCGTGCTGGCGCTCAAGGCCGGCGGCGCGGTGGTGGCGATGGTCGGCGACGGCATCAACGACGCGCCGGCGCTGGCCGCGGCCGACGTGGGCATCGCCATGTCGACCGGCACCGACGTGGCCATGCATGCCGCCGGCATCACGCTGATGCGCGGCGACCCGGCGCTGGTGGCCGACGCGCTGGGCATCTCGCACCGCACCGTGCGCAAGATCCGCGAGAACCTGTTCTGGGCCTTCTTCTACAATGTGATCGGCATCCCGCTGGCGGCGGCCGGCCTGCTCAACCCGGTGGTGGCGGGCGCGGCGATGGCGTTCTCCAGCGTGAGCGTGGTCGGCAACGCGCTGCTGCTGCGGCGCTGGAAACCGGCGGGAGAACAAGCATGAATATCGGCGATGCGGCACAGGCCTCGGGCGTGTCCGCCAAGATGATCCGGCACTACGAAGCGATCGGCCTGGTGGCGCCGCCGCCGCGCAGCGAGGGCGGCTACCGCCGCTACGACGAGCGCGCGGTGCACACCTTGCGCTTCGTGCGGCGGGCCCGTAATCTCGGGTTTTCGCTGGACGAGATCCGCGGCCTGCTGTCGCTGTGGCACGACCGCGCGCGCGCCAGCGCCGACGTCAAGGCGCTGACCCTGCGCCACGTGGCGGACCTGGAGCAGCGCATCGCCGAGCTGGCCGCCATGCGCGACACGCTGCGCCAACTGGCCGAGGCGTGCAGCGGCGACCACCGGCCGGATTGCCCGATCCTGGCCGACATGGCGCGGCTCGGCGACGGCGAAGTCGACGGAAAAGCGGGCAGAGAAGCAGACAGAGAAGCGGACAGAGACGCGGATGGCGATGGCGGCGGCGATGGCGACATGGCGCTGCCGCCCTGCCACCGCCACGGCGCGGCGGCCTAGCCGCGCCCCGGCACAGGCGCGCCGGCGGGCGCAACGCGAGCGGAACGGACATGGAGACCAACCGGATGGACCAACCGAGTACCGCTGTCCCTGCTGTTCCCGCCGAGCCCGGCGGCGCGCCGCGGCCCGCGCCGGGCGCGGGTGGGTACGCCGGCCCGAATGAGGACCAGGGCGCGCCCGCGCGGCCGCTGGTGCCCGCCGAGAGCCGCCAGCGCATGCGCGACGGCACCGAGCTGCTGCTGCGCACCTGGCAGCCCGATCCCGCCCTGTTCCCCGAAGCCACCGGCTCGCTGCTGCTGGTGCACGGCCTGGCCGAGCACTGCGGGCGCTACCAGCACGTGGCCGAATTGCTGTGCGGCCTGGGCCTGCGCGTGCGCGCCTACGACCAGCGCGGCCACGGCGCCAGCGGCGGCGCGCGCATGGTGGCGCCGCATCCCGACATCTACGTCGAAGACCTTGCCGAGATCCATGACGCCGCCGTGGGCCAATGGCAGGAACTGCCGTTCCTGCTGGGCCACAGCATGGGCGGGCTGGTGGCGGCGCGCTTCGCCACCGCGCGCGTGCGGCCGGTGCGCGCGCTGGTGCTGTCGTCGCCGGCGCTGGCGCTGCGCCTGTCCGGCGCGATGCTGATGCTGCACCGCGCGCTGCTGACGCTGGCGCCGAACCTGCGCGTGCCCAATCCGATCGAGGCGCGCTACCTGTCGCACGACGCGGCGGTGGTGGCGCAGTACCGCGCCGACCCGCTGGTGCAGGGCACCATCAGCGCCGGCGTGCTGGAGACCTTCGTGCGCGGCATGGCGCAGGCGCAGGCCGACGCGCCGCTGCTCGAAGCCCCCGCGCTGCTGCTGGTGGCCGGCGCCGACCGCATCGTCGACGCGGCCGGCAGCCGCCGCTTCTTCGACGCCGCGCCGCCGGACCTGCGCGAGATGCGCTGGTTCGACGGCGGCTACCATGAGATCTTCAACGAAGCGCAGCCGCTGCGCGGCGAGGTGTTCGCCGCGCTGGCCGGCTGGCTGCGCCAGCACCTGCAACCGCAGGCATGACCGCGGGCGCGTGAACCATCGCGCGCCACGACGGCCCAAGACCGGCAGGCCGCGCCCCGGCGCAGGCCCATCTTCAACCATTGCAACCGCGGCGCAAGGCCAGACAAAGACAAAAGCATGGAGACTTACGACTACATCATCGTCGGCGCGGGATCGGCCGGCTGCGTGCTGGCCAACCGCCTGACCCAGGACCCCGACGTGAGCGTGCTGCTGCTCGAGGCGGGCGGGCGCGACGACTATCACTGGATTCACATCCCGGTGGGCTACCTGTACTGCATCGGCAACCCGCGCACCGACTGGATGTACCGCACCACCGCGCAGGCCGGGCTCAACGGCCGCGCGCTCGGTTATCCGCGCGGGCGCGTGCTGGGCGGCTCGTCGTCGATCAACGGCATGATCTACATGCGCGGCCAGCGCGAGGACTACGACGACTGGGCGCGCCTGACCGGCGACGACGGCTGGCGCTGGGACAACGTGCTGCCGCTGTTCACGCGCAGCGAGGACCATCACCGCGGCGCCAGCGCGTTCCACGGCGCCGGCGGCGAATGGCGCGTGGAGGGCCAGCGGCTGCGCTGGGACATCCTGGAGCGCTTCATCGACGCGGCCGGGCAGGCCGGCATCCCGCGCACCGACGACTTCAACTGCGGCGACAACTTCGGCGTGGGCTACTTCGAGGTCAACCAGCGCCGCGGTATCCGCTGGAACACCGCCAAGGCCTTCCTGCGGCGCGCGGCCGAGCGGCCCAACCTGACCATCATCACCGGCGCGCAGGTCAGCGCGCTGAACTTCGACGCCCGCCGCTGCAGCGGCGTGGCCTATCTGGGCGGCGGCGCCGCGCATGCGGCCGCGGCGCGCGAGGAAGTCATCCTCGCGGCCGGCGCGGTCAATTCGCCGCAGTTGCTGGAGCTGTCCGGCATCGGCCAGCCCGAGCGCCTGGGCGCGCTCGGCATCGCGGTGCGCCATGCGCTGCCGGGCGTGGGCGAGAACCTGCAGGACCACCTGCAGCTGCGCACCGTGGTCAAGGTGGAGGGCGTGCGCACGCTCAACACGCGCGCGGCAAGCTGGTGGGGCAAGCTCGGCATCGGCCTGCAGTACGCGATCAACCAGAGCGGGCCGATGAGCATGGCGCCGTCGCAGCTGGGCGCGTTCGCGCGCTCGGACGCCACGCAGGCGCGCGCCAACCTGGAGTACCACGTGCAGCCGCTGTCGCTCGACAAGTTCGGCGATCCGCTGCACCGCTTCAACGCGTTCACCGCGAGCGTGTGCAATCTGCGCCCGACCTCGCGCGGCAGCGTGCACATCGGCGACGCCGATTTCCGCAAGGCGCCGCTGATCGAGCCCAACTACCTCGCCACCGAAGAGGACCGCAAGGTGGCCGCGGACTCGCTGCGGCTGACGCGGCGCATCGTGGCCGCGCCGGCGCTGGCGCCGTACAAGCCGCAGGAATGGCTGCCGGGCCCGGCCTTCGAGACCGACGCGCAGCTGGCGCAGGCCGCCGGCGAGATCGGCACCACCATCTTCCACCCGGTCGGCACCTGCCGCATGGGGCGCGCGGACGATCCGGACGCGGTGGTGGATCAGCGCCTGCGCGTGATCGGCGTCGACGGGCTGCGCGTGGTGGATGCGTCGGTGATGCCGCTGATCACGTCGGGCAACACCAACTCGCCGACCATCATGATCGCCGAGCGCGCCAGCGACATGATCCGCGAGGACCGTCGCCGGCGCATCGGCGGCACGGCGGTGGCGGGCGCGGCGGCGGCCGGCGCCGTTGCCGCGGCCGGCGTGCCCGACGCGCTCCATGCGAAGGGCGGCGCGGCGGCACGGACCTGAGCACCGGACCTGATTGCCGGACCTGACATCTGGTTCATGTTTCATGATCAGTGCAAACCCGGATGTTTTGCGACGCAGCAGACGCACACAATAGACGCCCAGATGCCGTGCAGCAGCGCTCACATTGGCGCGCCCTACCCAGGGCGCGTCGCGCGTTGAAGGCCCGGCGCGTGGCGCGGGTGCATGACCGCATCGGCGGCAACGAAAAAAGACAAGCGGCGCATAAGCGGCAGACAAGCCGCGGCAAGCCGCGACAGCCACGGGGAGCGCGACTGGATTGGCGTGACTCGTGCGGTGGTGGCGCAAACAGCGCCACGGTTCTGACCATTTGGCGGTGCCGACCAGAAGCCGGCGCCGCGACAAGAGGGCGGGCAGGAGACCATGAGCGAGCAAGACACGATCCTCGAGACGCGGAACCTCACGAAGGAATTCAAGGGGTTCACCGCGGTGAGCGACGTCAACCTGAAGGTGCGGCGCGGCTCCATCCATGCCTTGATCGGCCCCAACGGCGCCGGCAAGACGACATGCTTCAACCTGCTGACGAAGTTCCTCGAGCCGACCACGGGGACCATTCTCTTCAACGGCATCGACATCACGCGCGAAGCGCCCGCGCAGATCGCGCGGCGCGGCGTGATCCGCTCGTTCCAGATCTCGGCGGTGTTCCCGCACCTGACGGTGCTGGAGAACGTGCGCATCGGCCTGCAGCGCCAGCTCGGCACGTCCTACCATTTCTGGCGCAGCGAGCGCACGCTCGACGTGCTCAACGAGCGCAGCATGGACCTGCTCGAGCAGGTCGGCCTGGCCGACGCCGCGCAGATCGTCACCGTCAACCTGCCGTACGGCCGCAAGCGCGCGCTCGAGATCGCCACCACGCTGGCGATGGAGCCGGAGCTGATGCTGCTGGACGAGCCCACGCAGGGCATGGGCCACGAGGACGTGGCGCGCGTCACCGAGCTGATCCGCCAGGTGGCGGCCGGGCGCACCATCCTGATGGTCGAGCACAACATGAACGTGGTGTCGTCGATCGCCGACAAGATCACCGTATTGCAGCGCGGCGCGATTCTCGCCGAGGGGCCCTACGCGGAGGTGTCGAAGGACCCGCGCGTGATGGAAGCCTACATGGGCACCGTCGAGGCCGAGCTGCAGGGCGCGCACTGAGGAATCCGCATGAGCACAACATCGGCGACGCCCGCACTCGAAATCAAGGACCTGCACGCCTGGTACGGCGAATCGCACATTCTGCACGGCGTGGACCTGACCGTGAACCGCGGCGAGGTGGTCACGCTGCTGGGCCGCAACGGCGCCGGGCGCACCACCACGCTGCGCGCCATCATGGGCCTGACCGGCCAGCGCAAGGGCTCGATCCGCGTCAACGGCACCGAGACCATCGGCATGCCCACGCACAAGATCGCGCATTGCGGCATCGGCTACTGCCCGGAGGAGCGCGGCATCTTCGCCAGCCTGTCGTGCGAGGAGAACCTGATGCTGCCGCCGCTGCTCAAGGGCAAGGGCGGCGGCAATGGCGGCGCCGGCATGAGCGAGGCCGAGATCTACGAGATGTTCCCCAACCTCAAGGAGCGCCGCCAGAGCCAGGGCACGCGCCTGTCGGGCGGCGAGCAGCAGATGCTGGCGGTGGGGCGCATCCTGCGCACCGGCGCCAACCTGCTGCTGCTCGACGAGATCTCCGAGGGCCTCGCGCCGGTGATCGTGCAGGCGCTGGCGCGCATGATCCTGATGCTCAAAAAGAAGGGCTACACGGTGGTGATGGTGGAGCAGAACTTCCGCTTCGCCGCGCCGCTGGCCGACCGCTTTTACGTGATGGAGCACGGCACCATCGTCGAGCGTTTCGCCGCGGCGGAACTGCAGGCCAAGATGCCGGTGCTCAACGAGCTGCTCGGGGTCTGATGCGGCGCGCGCCGCGCGCGGGCATCGCGGGCATTTGTTTCAGGGCAGGAACGGGTGGCGACAAGTGCCGCCGAAACTAAGGAGACAGGTAATGAAAATGACTCGGCTGGCGGCTGCTCTGGCGGCCATCGTAACGGGCGTGGCAACGGGCTCGGCCTCGGCACAGGTTTCGGGCGATACGGTCAAGATCGGCTACATCACCGACATGTCGGGCCTGTATGCTGACATCGACGGCCCGGCCGGCCTCGAAGCCATCAAGATGGCGATCGAGGACGCGGGCGGCAAGGCGCTGGGCAAGCCGATCGAGCTGGTCTCGGCCGATCACCAGAACAAGGCCGACATCGCCGCCTCGAAGGCGCGCGAATGGATGGACCAGCAGGGCCTGGACATGCTGCTCGGCGGCACCAACTCCGCCACCGGCCTGGCGATGGCCAAGGTGGCGGCGGAGAAGAAGAAGGTCTACTTCAACATCGGCGCCGGCTCGGCGCGCCTGACCAACGAGGAGTGCTCGCCGTACACGGTGCACTACGCATACGACACGGTGGCGCTGGCCAAGGGCACCGGCAGCGCGGTGGTCAAGCAGGGCGGCAAGTCGTGGTTCTTCCTGACCGCCGACTACGCGTTCGGCCACTCGCTCGAGCAGGACACCGCGGCGGTGGTGAAGGCCAACGGCGGCACCGTGGTGGGCCAGGTGCGCCATCCGCTCAACGCATCCGACTTCTCCTCGTTCCTGCTGCAGGCGCAGTCGTCCAAGGCGCAGATCCTGGGCCTGGCCAATGCCGGCGGCGACACCATCAACGCGATCAAGGCGGCCAAGGAATTCGGCATCACCAAGTCGATGAAGATCGCCGGGCTGCTGATGTTCATCAACGACGTGCACAGCCTGGGGCTGAAGAACACCGAAGGCCTGCTGATGACCGACAGCTGGTACTGGGACATGAACGACGAGACGCGCAAGTTCGCCACGCGCTTCTTCGGCAAGACCAAGAAGATGCCGAGCAGCCTGCAGGCCGCCGACTACTCCGCCATCCGCACCTACCTGAGGGCGGTGGAGACGGCCAAGACGGACGATCCGGACAAGGTCATGGCCGAGCTGAAGAAGGCCAAGATCGACGACTTCTACACCAAGGGCTACATCCGCCAGGACGGCCGCGCCATCCACGACATGTACCTGATGCAGGTGAAGTCGCCGGCGGAGTCGAAGAAGCCGTGGGACTACCTGAAGGTGGCCGCCACCATCCCGGGCGACCAGGCCTTCACCACGGTGGCGGAATCGAAGTGCGCGCTGCTGAAGAAGTGAGCGCCTGAGCTGCGAGTGCTGTCCCCGCCGCGGCGGCCCGGGTTGCGGGCGCCGCGGCTTCGCTTCATCTGACTGCGCCCGCGCGGGAGGCCATCGCGCCTCCCGGCCGGCGCGCGAACGGTAACGCCCGCGATGGACATCTTCGGTATTCCCTTGCCCGCCATGCTGTCCCAGTTGCTGCTGGGGCTGGTCAACGGTGCTTTCTACGCGATGCTGAGCCTTGGCCTGGCGGTGATCTTCGGCCTGCTCAACGTCATCAATTTCGCCCACGGGGCGCTGTTCATGCTGGGCGCGGTGCTGGCCTGGATGGGCATGAACTACTTCGAGCTCAACTACTGGGTGATGCTGGTGCTGTCGCCGCTGGTGGTGGCGCTGCTCGGGGTGGTGATCGAGCGCACCATGCTGCGCTGGATCTACAAGCTCGACCACATCTACGGCCTGCTGCTCACGCTGGGCATCACGCTGGTGATCGAAGGCATCTTCCGCTCGATCTACGGCGTGTCCGGCCTGCCGTACTCGACGCCGGAGCTGCTCTCCGGCGCCACCGACCTCGGCTTCATGATCCTGCCCAACTACCGCGCCTGGGTGGTGGTGGCGTCGCTGGCGGTGTGCTTCGCCACGTGGTTCCTGATCGAGAAGACCAAGCTTGGCGCCTACCTGCGCGCCGGCACCGAGAACCCCAAGCTGGTGGAGGCGTTCGGCGTCAACGTGCCGCTGATGGTGACGCTGACCTACGGCTTCGGCGTGGCGCTGGCGGCGTTCGCGGGCGTGCTGGCCGCGCCGGTGATCCAGATCTCGCCGCTGATGGGGCAGAACCTGATCATCATCGTGTTCGCCGTGGTGGTGATCGGCGGCATGGGCTCGATCATGGGCTCGATCCTCACCGGCCTGGGGCTGGGCGTGATCGAGGGGCTGACCAAGGTGTTCTACCCCGAGGCGTCGTCCACGGTGGTGTTCTTCATCATGGTGATCGTGCTGATGCTGCGCCCGGCCGGGCTGTTCGGGAGGGAGAAGTGATGAGCCAGACATCGGGCGCGGCCGCGGCCGCCGGGCAGACAAGACAGGGGCGGGGCGTGCAGAAGAAACTGTGGCTGGGGTACGGATTGCTGCTGGTGGCGCTGCTGGTGGCGCCGATGGCCGGGGCGTATCCGGTGTTCGTGCTCAAGGTGCTGTGCTTCGCGCTGTTCGCGTGCGCGTTCAACCTGCTGATCGGCTACACCGGGCTGCTGTCGTTCGGGCACGCGGCCTTCTTCGGCGGCGCCGCCTACATGGCCGGCCATGCCATGAAGGTGTGGGGCGTGACGCCGGAAGTGGGGCTGGTGCTGGGCACGCTGACCGGCGCGGTGATCGGCTACGTGGTGGGCTGGATCGCGATCCGCCGCCAGGGCATCTATTTCTCCATGATCACGCTGGCGCTGGCGCAGATGCTGTTCTTCTTCTGCCTGCAGGTGCCCTACACCGGCGGCGAGGACGGCCTGCAGGGCATTCCGCGCGGCAAGCTGTTCGGCGTGCTGCCGCTGGACAGCGACCTGACGCTGTACTACGTGGCGCTGCTGATCATCGTGCTGGCCTTCGCGCTGATCGTGCGCACCGTGCATTCGCCGTTCGGGCAGATCCTCAAGGCGATCAAGGAAAACGAGCCGCGCACCATCTCGCTGGGCTACGGCACCGACCGCTTCAAGCTGATGGTGTTCGTGCTGTCGGCGGCGCTGTCCGGGCTGGCCGGCTCGATCAAGGCGCTGGTGCTGGGCTTCGCCACGCTGACCGACGTGCACTGGTCGATGTCGGGTTCGGTGATCCTGATGACGCTGGTGGGCGGCCTGGGCACGCTGTCGGGCCCGCTGGTGGGCGCCTTCGTGGTGGTGGCGCTGGAGAACAAGCTCGGCGACATCGGCAATTTCCTGGCCTCGGCCACCGGCATCGAGTGGTTCGGCTCGCTGGGCGAGTCGGTGACGATGGTCACCGGCGTGATCTTCGTGATCTGCGTGCTGACCTTCCGGCGCGGCATCATGGGCGAGCTGCTGGCCCGCTTGGGCAGGGCCCGCGAGTGATCACGGGGAGACATGCCCGATTTTGGGGCTAGGGTTTCTTCTAGCTTGTCCAAAACGCACCGCTTCGTTACATTGCATATACGGTTTTCGCAGGTTAGATGGAGGCGGAAGCGAGGAGACGACAGGCGCGCGGTCACTAGGCTGCAGTGTCAATATAAGACGAGGGCGTTGCCGGGTGATCCCTGGCAACGCCTTTTTTCATGTCCGCGCGCACCGCTTTCGTGCCCGCTTTTGGTGCGCCGGAGCGCGCCATGCGGAATCTGCATAAGGACGGCCAGGGCCACATGAGACAATCCGTCTCCACCTTCCGTGCCCGCCATGTCTTCCGATTCTTCCCCTTTGCTGCCTCATGCGTCTCATGCATCTCATGAGCGGCAGGATGCGCCTGTTCCGTCGATGCCCGCCGTATCGCCCCGCGTGCGCCTCGCGGTTGCGGCCGATGCCAGGCGGCTGGACGCCTGGCTCCAGGCCGCGCAGCCGCTGCCGGTGGCCGCCGCGCGCGCGCGGCAGGCGCTGGTGGAGAGCCTGCTGGCGCGGCCCGAGCGCGGCGCCTGCGTAGTGGCCGAGGCTGCGGCCGAAGGCGCGGCCGACACGGTGGCCTCCGATGTGGCCGCGGCGGGCGAGGGCGGGGCGGCGCTGCTGGGCTGCCTGCCGGCCACGCTGGTGCCGCATCTCGGCCTTGGCGGCCTGGCGGCGTTCGCCGCGGAATGGTGGATGCCGCCAGTCGCCGGAGACGATGCACAATCCGCCGCGCGGGATGCGGCGCTGCTGCTGGCCTGCTGCGGCCTGCTGGCCGACTGGTGCCGGGCGCACGGCGTGCGCCACCTGCTGCTCGCGCCCGCGCTGCTGACGGCGCCGCAGGCGGCGGCCGCGGGTTTCGGGCCACATGCCGGCGGCTTGTGGCATCGCGGCCTGGCGCCCGCGCACAAGCATCTTGGCTGAGGCGGCGCCATCGGCGCGCCGTTTTCCGCGGCCGTCGCCATCGTCGCCATCACCGCTTCCGCTTCCGCTTTCGCCTTCCTCCTTCATCCCTTCTCCGTTTCCCGAGCGTTCATGGAATTCGCGTTTCTCGCTGTCGCCGCCTTTCTTGCCGGCCTGATCGATGCTGTCGCCGGCGGCGGCGGGCTGGTGCAGATCCCGGCCCTGTTCTCGGCCTATCCCGGCATGCCGCCGGCCACGCTGATCGGCACCAACAAGATCGCCTCGCTCTCGGGCACCGCCAACGCGGCGGTGCGCTACGGGCGCAGCGTGCGCATCTACTGGGGCGCGACCCTGCCGGCGATGCTGTCGGCGTTCGCCTTCTCGATGGCGGGCGCCTATGCGCTGACGCTGATTCCGGCCGGGCCGCTGCGCAAGTCGCTGCCATTCGTGCTGGTGATCCTGCTGGTCTACACGGTGGCCAAGAAGAACCTGGGCACCGAGCACGCGCCCACGCTCTCGGGCGGCCGGGAGCGCGCGGCGGCGCTGCTGGCCGGCGCGGCGATCGGCTTCTACGACGGCGTGTTCGGTCCCGGCACCGGCAGCTTCCTGATGATCGTGTTCGTGCGCGTGTTCGGCTACGACTTCCTGCACGCCTCGGCCTCGACCAAGGTGGTCAACCTCGCCACCAACCTCGCGGCCCTGCTGCTGCTGGCGGCCAAGGGGCACGTGTGGTGGCAGCTCGGCCTGGTGATGGCGGTGGCCAACGTGGCGGGCAGCCAGGTGGGTAGCCGGCTGGCGCTCAAGCATGGCAGCGGCTTCGTGCGGCGCGTGTTCATCGTGGTGGTGGCGGCGCTGATCGTGAAGACCGCGTGGGATGCGTTCGGGCATTGAGCGCGGCATCTGCGCGGCCGCGCGCGGTGTGTCGCGCGGGCGGCGCTCCGGGTTAATCCTGCTTTGCGCGTCATATCGCTGTTGCTAGACTCGCTACGCATTCCCGACCGTACGGTCGGCGAATCAGCGGCATCAGCGGCAACGTGCCGACGGGGTGGACGCGCAGGACGGGAGATAGGCGGTGCGCGGCGGACGGGTTCGGCGCGCGCCGGGCAGCAGGCAGGCGCCGGCGTTGCGCCTGGACACGGGTCCGCGAGGACGCCGGAACAAGACCAAGACAGGCAGGCACAAGGGCAGGCACGAGATCGGGCCCAAGAAGACCAGACCGGGGCATCCGACCGGCCGCAAGCCGGCGCGGATGCCCTTTTCGTTTGCCGCAACGGAGGAGACACGATGACATTCAAGCGCGCCAGCCTGCTGGCTTTCGCCGCCGCCGCCCTGTGCGCGGGCACCGCCAGCGCACAGGTCAAGGTAGGGGTGACGGTTTCGGCCACGGGCCCCGCGGCTTCGCTGGGCATCCCCGAGAAGAACACCATCTCGCTGCTGCCGAAGGAGATCGCCGGCAAGAAGATCGAGTACATCGTGCTCGACGACGCTTCCGACACCACCACCGCGGTCAAGAACACGCGCAAGCTGATCAGCGAGGACAAGGTCGACGTGGTGATCGGCTCCACCGTCACGCCGAACTCGCTGGCGATGGTCGACGTGGCGGCCGAGAACGAGACGCCGATGATCACGCTGGCCGCCTCGGCGCGCATCATCGAACCGATGGACGCCAAGCGCGCATGGGTCTTCAAGACGCCGCAGAACGACTCGCACATGGCGACCGCCATCGCCGAGCACATGACTGACCACAACGTGAAGACGGTGGCGTTCATTGGCTTCGCGGACGCCTACGGCGACAGTTGGGCGCAGGAGTTCGCCAAGGTCGGCGAGATGCGCAAGATCAAGGTGGTGGCCAACGAGCGCTTCGCGCGCACCGACACCTCGGTCACGGGCCAGGTGCTGAAGATGATGGCCGCCAACCCGGACGCGGTGCTGATCGCCGGCTCGGGCACGCCCGCCGCGCTGCCGGCCAAGGCGCTCAAGGAGCGCGGCTGGAAGGGCAGGATCTACCAGACGCACGGCGTGGCCAACGCGGACTTCCTGCGCGTCTGCGCCAAGGATTGCGAAGGCACCTTCCTGCCGGCCGGCCCGCTGCTGGTGGCCGAGCAACTGCCCGACGGCAACCCGGTGAAGAAGCCCGCGCTGGCCTACAAGACGGCCTACGAGAAAGCCTTCGGCGGACAGGTCTCCACGTTCGGCGGCCATGCCTGGGACGCGGGCCTGCTGCTGCAGCGCGCGATCCCGGAAGCGCTGAAGAAGGGCCAGCCCGGCACCAGGGAATTCCGCAAGGGACTGCGCGACGCGATGGAGCAGACCAGGGAGCTGCCGATCTCGCACGGCATCATGAACATGACGGCGAACGACCATCTCGGCCTCGACCAGCGCGCGCGCGTGATGGTGCTGATCGCCGACGGCAAGTGGAAGCTGCAGACCAAGTAGGCCGGCTTCGGGGCTGAAGCCAGGGCAGGGCGCATGGTCAGCCATGCGCCCTTTTTGTTTGTCTCGCCGCGCTGTCGCGGCGGCTCGTGCCGCGCAAGCTAGGGTTGGTCGGGATTTGCGCTATGCGTAACTTGTTTACTATTTCGTAATCCGTAATGCCAGCCCGCCGGCGCCCCCGCCGGCCGGGCATATCAAACAAATACGGGGAGACAATGGACCTCTCGATTGCCGCCATCCTGGCGCAGGACGGGATCACCTCGGGTGCCATCTACGCGCTGCTGGCGCTGGCCCTGGTGCTGGTGTTCTCGGTGACGCGCGTCATCTTCATTCCGCAAGGGGAGTTCGTCGCCTACGGCGCGCTCACGCTGGCGGCGATCCAGGCCGGCCACGCGCCGCAGAGCAGCTGGCTGCTGCTGGGCATGGGCGCGCTGACCTTCGTCTACGACACCGCGACGGTGCTGCGCAACGCCGAACTGCGCCGCACCGCGGGCACGCGGCTGGCGGTGCTGGCGGGCAAGTACCTCGCGTTTCCGCTCGCGGTGCACCTGCTGGCGCAGCAATACGGCGCGCAGCCGATGCCGATGGCCGCGCAGATCGCGCTCACGCTGCTGATCGTGATTCCGCTGGGTCCGATGCTGTACCGCCTGGCCTACCAGCCGCTGGCCGAGGCCAGCACGCTGGTGCTGCTGATCGTCTCGGTCGGCGTGCACTTCGCGCTGGTGGGGCTGGGGCTGGTGATGTTCGGCGCGGAGGGCTCGCGCACCACGGCGTTCTCCGAGGCGCGCTTCGAGGTGGGCAGCCTGACGGTGTCGGGGCAGAGCCTGTGGGTGGTGGGCGTGTCGGGCCTGCTGATCGCCGCGCTGTACTTCTACTTCGAGCGCACCCTCACCGGCAAGGCGCTGCGCGCCACCGCCGTCAACCGGCTCGGCGCGCGCCTGGTGGGCATCGGCACCACGCAGGCCGGGCGCCTGTCGTTCACGCTGGCCGCGGCGATGGGCGCGCTGTGCGGCATCCTGATCGCGCCGCTGACCACGGTCTATTACGAGTCCGGTTTCCTGATCGGCCTCAAGGGCTTCGTCGGCGCCATCGTCGGCGGGCTGGTGAGCTATCCGGTGGCGGCCGCGGGCGCCGTCCTCGTCGGGCTGCTCGAATCGTATTCGTCCTTCTGGGCCAGCGCGTTCAAGGAGGTCATCGTGTTCACCCTGATCCTGCCCGTGCTGCTGTGGCGCTCGCTCAACGGCAAGCACGTGGAAGACGAGGAATAAGGAGCAGGCCATGAGCAATGCAAACGTCAAGAACGCGGACGGCAAGGGCGCCGTGGCCGGCGGCGCGGACAAGGTGGACAGGGCGCACAAGGCGCACAGGCCGGGCAGCGTGGCGGGCCGCAACCGCCTCTGCCTGCTGGCCTTCGCCGTGGTGCTGGCGCTGCTGCCGGTGCTGCCCACGCCGGAGTTCTGGATCACGCTGGGCAACTACATCGGCCTGTACGGCATCGTCGCCATCGGGCTGGTGCTGCTCACCGGCGTGGGCGGCATGACCTCGTTCGGCCAAGCCGCGTTCGTCGGGCTGGGCGCCTACAGCACGGCGTACCTCACCACGCAGTTCGGGCTGTCGCCGTGGTTCGGCCTGCTGGTGGGGCTGGTCATCACGATGGCCTCGGCCTACGTGATCGGGCTCATCACCATGCGCATGTCCGGGCACTACCTGCCGCTGGCTACCATCGCGTGGGGCCTGTCGCTGTTCTTCCTGTTCGGCAACCTGGAGTTCCTCGGCAAGTACGACGGCCTCAACGGCATTCCGGTGCTGCGCGTGCTCGGCATCGAGCTGGCTTCGGGGCGCGCGATGTTCTACCTGATCTGGGCCGTGGTGCTGCTGGCGGCCATCGCCATGCACAACCTGCTCGACTCGCGCCCGGGCCGCGCCATCCGCGCGCTCAAGGGCGGCGGCACGATGGCCGAGGCGATGGGCGTGAACACGGCGTGGATGAAGGTGGTGGTGTTCGTGGTGGCGGCGGTGCTGGCCTGCATCTCGGGCTTTCTCTACGCGCACCTGCAGCGCGCGGTGAACCCGACGCCGTTCGGCCTGAACTACGGCATCGAGTACCTGTTCATGGCGGTGGTGGGCGGCGTCGGGCATGTGTGGGGCGCGGTGCTCGGCGCCGGCATCCTCACCATCCTCAAGGACGTGCTGCAGGGCGTGCTGCCGAAGCTGCTCGGCGCCAACGGCAACTTCGAGACCATCGTGTTCGGCGTGCTGATGGTGCTGCTGCTGCAGCATGCGCGCGACGGCATCTGGCCGTTTGTCCGCAAGCTGTTCCCGGGCGGCCCGCCGGCGCTCGCGCCACGGCACGCCGAGCCGCTGCCGCAGCGCGAGAAGCCGCGGGCCGGCGAGCTGATCCTCGACGTGCGCGCCGCGCGCAAGGAGTTTGGCGGGCTGGTGGCGGTCAACGATGTCAGCTTCCAGGTGCATGCCGGCGAGATCGTCGGGCTGATCGGCCCCAACGGCGCGGGCAAGTCCACCACCTTCAATCTCGTCACCGGCGTGCTGCCGGTGACGCGCGGCGAGGTGCGCTACCGCGGCGAGCCGGTCTCGGGGCTGCCGTCGCGCGAGATCGTCAAGCGCGGCATCGGCCGCACCTTCCAGCACGTGCATCTGCTGCCGGCCATGACGGTGCTCGAGAACGTGGCGATCGGCGCGCACCTGCGCGGCGACTTCGCGGCGCAGGGCGGCGTGGCCGCGGCGATCCTGCGCATGAACCGGGCCGAGGAAGGCAAGCTGCTGTTCGAGGCCGCGCGCCAGCTCGAGCGCGTGGGCCTGGCCGACTGCATGTACATGGAAGCGGGCAGCCTCGCGCTGGGCCAGCAGCGCATCCTGGAGATCGCGCGCGCGTTGTGCTGCGACCCGGCGCTGCTGCTGCTCGACGAACCCGCGGCGGGCCTGCGCTACAAGGAAAAGCAGGCGCTGGCCGAACTGCTCGGGAAGCTCAAGGGCGAAGGCATGAGCGTGCTGCTGGTCGAGCACGACATGGACTTCGTCATGAACCTCACCGACCGCCTGGTGGTGATGGAATTCGGCACGCGCATCGCGGAAGGCGTGCCGGAGGACGTGCAGAAGAACCCGGCGGTGCTGGAAGCCTATCTTGGCGGCGTGGAGTAAGGAGACAGCCATGAGCCTCGTCCTCGAAGTGAAGGACCTCCACGTGCGCTACGGCAAGGTCGAAGCCGTGCATGGCGCCAGCCTCAAGGTGGAGGCCGGCCGGATCGTCACCGTGATCGGTCCCAACGGCGCCGGCAAGTCCACCATGCTCAACGCCATCATGGGCGCGCTGCCGGCCGGCGGCTCGGCGTCGGGCACGGTCAGCTACTTCGGCCACGACATGGCCGGCCTGCCGGTGGAGGGGAGAGTCGCGCGCGGCATGTGCCTGGTGCCCGAGAAGCGCGAACTGTTCGCATCGATGAGCGTGGCCGACAACCTCGTGCTCGGCGCCTACCGCCGCAAGCGCGCCGGCGAGAAACACTTCCTCGACCAGATGGAGGTGGTCTACGGCCTGTTCCCCCGCCTCAAGGAACGCGCCCGCCAGGACGCCGGCACGCTCTCCGGTGGCGAGCGCCAGATGCTGGCGGTCGGCCGCGCGCTGATGGCCAAGCCGCAACTGCTGATGCTGGACGAACCCAGCCTCGGCCTCGCGCCGCTGATCGTCAGGGAGATCTTCCACATCATCAGCGACCTGCGCCGGACTGGCGTGGCCACGCTGCTGATCGAGCAGAACGCGCGCGCCGCACTGCAGGTGGCCGACTACGGCTACGTGATCGAGACCGGCGACATGGCGATGGAAGGGCCGGCGGCGGAACTGGCGGCGAATCCCAAGGTGATCGAGACGTATTTGGGGTTGGTGAGGAAGGCGGCTTGAGGGTGGAGGGCACTTCGATATACCGAACGAATAAGTGCGGTCGCCATCGTTCTCGCTGCATACATCCGCTGAATAATGTCCTCATCGCCGTTCAGCAGACCGCCCCGCCCATGCTCTTGCCCGAGGTCAGATCGAAGCCGAAGTGGCAGAAGTACTGGCCCTCGCGGTTTCGCAGGCAGGCGAACCTGCCATCGTCCAGATAGCGGCTTCTCGTGGCGGCGTCGGTGATGCAGGCGTCGCGCCGGTCGGGACCGATGGCATCGAAGATGTCCCGCGCGGCCTTGCCCGATACCTCGAAGGCGATTTTCCTGTCGCCACGGGCAGGGGCGATGGTGTCGCCGAGATGACCGCCATAGATGGAGTACAGAACCCTGGCCGCGCGATATTCGTTGAGCCATTCCGCGCCTGCCGCCGCGCCGCAGATGAGGAGGCCAGCCAACAACAAGGCTCTCTTTTTCGCATCTCTTTTCCGTGCTGCCTCATTCCCGGAGTCCGGATTCAACATTGCCTGCCTCGGATCGCTGTGGTGAAAACCACGATGATGTGATCGCGGGCGGATCATGCGCAAACATGGCGCTGGCCGCTGTTTATGCATGAGTTGGATGTGGAGGTGATTGCCGGGCCGGCGTCTTGGCTGGTTGGTGGCAGGTTTTATTTTTGTGATGAATATAACTCTGTTTAGTGTGACGATAATATCTATCTCTAGAATGATTGGCGTCATGGTGATTTGCATGTATCCACGGTATGGATAAATTGGATAATTCTTAGGATGGTTCTATTTATCCAGCCGATTTTTCCACGCCAACCAGATCCAGATCCTGCGCCGCCGTTTCCAGCAGCTATGGCCCGACGCAGGGCGCAGCGCAAATGCCGGATGGGTGCGCTGCTCACGCGGTGTGTACGGGAGATCGCCGCGCGGGGGAGATCGGCAGGTCGAGCGGCGCCGCCACCAAGCGGTCGGCTGTGATCTCGTTGCGTACCCGGCAGCGCCGTGGCACGGCTGCGTCCATGTCGGACTCGAAGCGCCTGCATCAAGATCGAGATCTGGCCGAAGCCGGTGGTGATTGCGGGCGCAGCACTGGGTACGCCTGCCGTCCACGGCCAGTGCTGCCCGTTGGTGGCCGCGAAGGTGTGGAACCGCAGCGGTTCGGCCGTTGGTTCTCGCGGTGCGGTTCATGGCGGCGTTCGGCGGGTGCAAGGCGTGGCAGCCGATCGTGATGAATAACAAGGGAGACGCGGGCGGCTCGGCGGGCATGGAGTCCGTTGCGCGAGTAGTGCCGGACAGTCACACCATCGGCATGGATCGACGCTGCTGCGTGGGTCGTACAAGAGTGCCGGGCTGGCACTCAATCAACGATGCGGCGGCAGGGCAGGGGACAACCTTTCGTCTGCGCTGCCTTGCGTGAAATCCGTTCGCCTGCTCGCGCTGGCGGTGCTGGGTACGAGTTGCCCGAGTTGCTTGAGGCATAGGCAACGATTTCGAGACATCCCGGCATCGCCGGTGTTCCCACTTTCCGGGCTGTGGTAGCGGCGTTGCCGCTGGTATGCGAATCGCCGCATGGCGGCACGCGATATCCGGTCGACCTCCGCGCGGCGCTGTCCGGGCCGAGGCTGTGCGGCGGCGAGGATAACCAGGCGAGGCGCTGTGGGATGTCGTGCCTCCGGCCGGCGGCACGCTGGTCGCCGGGTCTATATCGATTCGGATCGCCTGCCCGACGATCTCGATCCGGCGCTGCTCGACGGCATTTGGCCGGAGCCGCTGACATCGGACGAGAAGACTCGCCTCGGCTACGGGCTGATCTGGCGCGACCTCGATGCGGCCACACCACTCCATGATCGCAAGCCCTCGCTGCAAGAGGTACGCAGCCGGATCGACAGTTACTACCGCCCGGTCGGCCACGGTGAAGGTAACGCATGCCCACGCTTAGGCGCGGTTTGGCGCGGGAGCCTGCATTCGATGCCGAACGATGCCTACGAGCGCCTCCAGATTCGAGCGGCAGGCCACTGGCTGACTTCCTGCTCGGCGACAGTGAAGACATCACCTGCGAGTCGACCGTCGTGGCGCTGGTGGCAGACGAACTGCGGGCGATGGGCTACACGGTGGCCCGCAATGATCCATGCAAGGGCGTGCGACTGATCGCGCGAATCGGGCAGCCGGTCGTGCATCGCCACAGCCCGCGGATCGAGATCCGCCGTCCGCTGTACATGGAAGCGGCGACGTGCGAACGCAACGCTGGGTTCGGCCGGCGGCAAGCCGACCTCGGCAAGCGGGTCGAGCGGGATTGCCGCGTATCTGCGGGAGCAGGGGGGCGGTGACATTAGCCGGCAAAGCTGGAAAACGGAAAGCCGCGTCATGCACCCAACGCCGCACCCAACGCTTTTGTTTCACGTGGAACACAGCCAAGTTGTCGAAACAGCATGTTTCACGTGAAACATGCCGCTGCGCAAAAAAGCAGCAGCGATTGCCGCTATAATTCGGCATCCCGAATGATTCCCGCCAGCCTCCCGGAGGAGGTTCGTCCATGCTTTACCCAAAAGAATTCGATGTCATTGTCGTCGGTGGTGGCCACGCCGGCACTGAAGCCGCACTCGCCGCTGCGCGCATGGGCTGTCAGACGCTGCTGCTGAGCCACAACATCGAGACGCTTGGCCAGATGAGCTGCAATCCGTCCATCGGCGGCATCGGCAAGGGCCATCTCGTCAAGGAGGTGGATGCGATGGGTGGCGCGATGGCGGCGGCCACGGACGAGTCTGGTATCCAGTTCCGCATCCTCAATTCGAGCAAGGGGCCGGCCGTGCGCGCCACGCGCGCGCAGGCGGACCGCGTGCTGTACCGCAAGGCCATCCGCACGCGGCTCGAGAACCAGCCGAACCTGATGCTGTTCCAGCAGGCGGTGGACGACCTGATGGTGGAGGGCGACCGCGTGGTCGGTGCCGTTACCCAGGTCGGCATCGCGTTCCGCGCGCGCGCGGTGGTGCTGACCGCCGGTACGTTCCTGGACGGCAAGATCCACGTGGGGCTGGACAACTACACCGGTGGCCGCGCCGGCGATCCGGCTTCGGTCTCGCTGTCGGCGCGCCTGAAGGAACTGAAGCTGCCGCAGGGCCGCCTCAAGACCGGTACGCCGCCGCGCATCGACGGCCGCACCATCGACTTCTCGGTGATGGAGGAACAGCCGGGCGACCTGGACCCGGTGCCGGTGTTCTCGTTCCTCGGCCGCGCCGAGCAGCACCCGCAGCAACTGCCGTGCTGGATCACCCATACCAATACGCGCACGCATGACATCATCCGCGGCGGGCTCGACCGCTCGCCGATGTACACCGGCGTGATCGAGGGAGTGGGGCCGCGCTACTGCCCGAGCATCGAGGACAAGATCCATCGCTTTGCCAGCAAGGACAGCCACCAGATCTTCCTCGAACCCGAAGGGCTGACCACCAACGAGTTCTATCCCAACGGCATCTCGACCAGCCTGCCGTTCGACGTGCAGCTCGCGCTCGTGCATTCGATCCGCGGCATGGAGAACGCGCACATCCTGCGGCCCGGCTACGCCATCGAGTACGACTACTTCGATCCGCGCGCGCTGAAGGCCTCGCTGGAGTCCAAGGCGATCCAGGGTCTGTTCTTCGCCGGCCAGATCAACGGCACCACCGGCTACGAGGAAGCGGCGGCCCAGGGCCTGCTGGCCGGCATCAACGCCGGCTGCTTCGTGCGTGAGCGCGATGCCTGGACACCGCGCCGGGACCAGGCCTATCTTGGGGTTCTGGTCGATGACCTGATCACCCGCGGGGTGTCGGAACCGTACCGGATGTTCACCAGCCGCGCGGAATTCCGTTTGAGCCTGCGCGAAGATAATGCCGATATGCGCTTGACCGAGGTCGGCCGCGAGCTTGGTGTGGTGGACGATGTGCGCTGGGATGCATTCAATCGCAAGCGCGACGCGGTTTCACGTGAAACAGAGCGTCTGAAGAGCACCTGGGTCAATCCGGCGCTGCTGCCGGAGGCCGACGCCGTGCCGCTGCTGGGCAAGGCCATCGAGCGCGAGTACAACCTCGCCGACCTGCTGCGCCGCCCGGCGGTCGCCTACGACGCGCTGATGGCACTCCAGGGCGGCAAGTACGCGCCCGCGCAGCCGCTCGACGCCGATCCGCTGCTGGCCGCACAGATCCGCGAGCAGATCGAGATCGGCATCAAGTACCACGGTTATATCGCGCGCCAGGCCGCCGAGGTCGACAAGCTGGAAGCGAACGAGACCACGCGCCTACCCGAGGGTTTCGACTACACCGAAGTGCGCGGCCTCGGTTTCGAGGTCAGCCAGAAGCTGAACCAGCATCGCCCGGAAACGCTCGGACAGGCTTCGCGCATTTCGGGCGTGACGCCGGCCGCGATCTCGCTGCTGCTGGTGCACCTGAAGAAGAAGGGCATGGGCCGCGCCAAGCCCGGCACCACGCAAGAGGCGGCCTGAGTGCGGGGCCAACGCTACCCCGCGGTGGACGACGCCGACCAGCGCCGCCGGCTGGAAGCCGGCCTGTCCGCCATCGGCCTCGCGCTGACGGCGGCGCAGATCGACCAGCTTTTCGCCTACCTGGCGCTGCTGCGCAAGTGGAACGCCATCTACAACCTGACCGCCATCCGTCATCCCGACGAGATGCTGACGCACCATCTGCTCGATTCGCTGGCCGCCGTCCCGGCGCTGGCCGAGGCGGCGCGCAGCGCGGCGGTGGAAGAGGGTGCGCGCGGCCGGGTGCTCGACGTGGGCTCGGGCGGCGGCATGCCCGGCCTGCCGCTGGCGATCGCGTGCCCGGACCTGTCGGTGCTGATGGTCGACATCGTGCAGAAGAAGACCGCGTTCCTGACGCAGTGCCGCGCGCAACTCGGCCTGTCGAACGCCGCCGCCCACTGGGGTCCGGTGGAGAAGCTCGAAGACGACAAGGGCTACGCGGTCATCACCTCGCGCGCGTTCGCCGAGCTGAGCGATTTCGTCTCGCTCGCCGGCCACCTGCTCGCGCCGCGCGGCAAGCTGATCGCGATGAAGGGCGTGTATCCGCAGCCCGAGCTCGACCGCATGGAAGCGGCCGGCCTGATGGCCGCATGGCAGGTCGAGGCGGTGCCGCGCCTGACCGTGCCCGAACTGGACGCAGAACGTCACCTGGTGGTGCTGTCGCGCCGCTGACCCGGCCGGTGGTTGTCGCCGGTGTCCACCCCGGCAGGTTGAAATCAAGCAGGAGCAGCTAAGAGCTTATGGCCAAGGTATTCGTGATCGCCAACCAGAAGGGCGGCGTCGGCAAGACCACCACCACGGTGAACCTCGCCGCCGGACTGGCGGCGCAGGCGCAGCGCGTGCTGCTGATCGACCTCGATCCGCAGGGCAATGCCTCGATGGGCTCCGGCATCGACAAGCAGTCGCTCGAGCACAGCGTCTACCAGGTGCTGGTCGGCCTGTCGACGATCGCCCAGGCGCGCCAGCATTCCGAGTCGGGCAAGTACGACGTGCTGCCCGCCAACCGCGAACTGGCCGGCGCCGAGGTGGAGCTGGTCGAGCTCGACCAGCGCGAGCGCCGCCTGAAGAACGCCATCGCCGAGGTCGACGGCGAATACGATTTCGTGCTGATCGACTGCCCGCCGTCGCTGTCGCTGCTGACGCTCAACGGCCTGTGCGCCGCCAACGGCGTGATCGTGCCGATGCAGTGCGAGTACTTCGCGCTGGAAGGGTTGTCCGACCTCGTCAACACGATCAAGCAGGTGCACGCCAACCTCAACCGCGACCTGAAGGTGATCGGCCTGCTGCGTGTGATGTTTGATCCACGTGTGACCTTGCAGCAGCAGGTCTCGGCGCAGCTCGAATCGCACTTCGGCGAGAAGGTCTTCAAGACCGTGATCCCGCGCAACGTGCGGCTGGCGGAGGCGCCTTCCTATGGCGTGCCGGGCGTAGCTTTCGATCCGTCCTCCAAGGGGGCGCGCGCCTACCTGGACTTCGGCGCGGAAATGATCGCGCGGGTCAAGCTGCTCGACTGAGCGCCGCCCGCCACGCTACGCCGCGCCGCGTGCGCGGGAAGGATGCCGGGAGCCGGCAGGCAGCAACCGGCGGCGACGAGCCGCCACCAAGTCAGGATAACGAGATGAGCACCGCAAAGAAGAAAGGCCTGGGCCGCGGACTGGAAGCCTTGCTGGGCAGCCCGGCGGAGATCGTCGATGCCGTGAAGCAGGAGGGCGCGCCGTCGGTGCTGCGCCTGGACCAGTTGCAGCCCGGCAAGTACCAGCCGCGCACGCGCATGGACGAGGGCGCGCTGCAGGAGCTGGCCGCGAGCATCCGCGCGCAGGGCCTGATGCAGCCGATCCTGGTGCGCCGCGTGGCGGAACCGGGCCGCTACGAGATCATCGCCGGCGAGCGGCGCTTCCGCGCCTCGCGCATCGCCGGGCTCGAAGAAGTGCCGGTGCTGGTCAAGGACGTGGCGGACGACGCCGCGGCCGCGATGGCGCTGATCGAGAACATCCAGCGCGAGGACCTCAATCCGCTCGAGGAGGCGCAGGGCATCATGCGCCTGGTGCGCGAGTTCGATTTCACGCACGAGCAGGCGGCCGAGTCGGTGGGGCGCTCGCGCAGCGCGGTGTCCAACCTGCTGCGCCTGCTCAACCTGGCCCAGCCTGTGCAGACCATGCTGATGGCCGGCGATCTCGACATGGGGCACGCGCGCGCGCTGCTCGCCGTGGACGGCGCCAACCAGATCACGCTGGCCAACCAGATCGTCAACAAGCGCCTGTCGGTGCGCGAAACCGAGAAACTGGTCGCATCCACGCTCAAGCCCCACGATCTGCGCTCGGTGCGCCAGAACGGCGCCGCGCCGGCGCGCGACGTGGCCCGGCTCGAAGAGGAGCTGTCGGACGCGCTCGGCCTGCCGGTGCAGATCAAGCTCGGCGTGCGCGGCAAGGGCCAGCTCACCATCCACTTCACCAGCAACGACGCGCTCGACGGCGTGCTCACGCGGCTGCGCGAGCAGGGCGAGAGCCAGCCGACGACCTGAGCCGGCCTGAGTTGGCCTGAGCGGCCATCGCCGCGTTTTCCCGAAAATAGTGCGCGATTAGCGCACGCGACCACGGCCGCGGTGCGGCGCGCGCGGCCGCGCGGCGATGCTGCGTAAGGTTTGCGCAAGCGCGATCAACGATGATGATGCGCCGCCCGCGCCGATCGCCTCAATTACCTGCCGCGTCATTGGCTGGCGCTGGCCGCGCGGCCAGTATCGGCATGTGGGCGCGAGGTTGCGCACCGTTGCAAGGAGTCTGTAAGCAGATTGACTCGGATGGTGCATTCCTCGTAAAATCGTGCGGTTTGAAATCTGGCCGGTTCGGAAAAGTTCCGGATGGAGTCAACAACCAGCAGAGGCAATAAGCAGGTGGTTTCAGATCGTCGAGATGCCCGTCAGGAAAAGGACGGGCAGCCGCGCGATGCCTGGGATGACGAGGCGCAGCGCGAAGAAGAGGCGGTCGAACCGCTGTCACGCGCGGACGCGGAAACGCTGTTCGGCGCGCGCGCGCTGCGCCCTTCGCGCATGACGCCGGGCAGGGTCGTGCTGGCGCAGGTGGCGGTGACGATCTTGTCGGCCCTTGCCTGGCGACTGTTTGCCGGCGGCAATGCCGCGGCGGCAGGCTGGTCCGCGCTGTTTGGCGGCGTCGTGTGTTTCGTGCCGAGCGGCTTCTTCGCGCTGCGCCTGTGGATGTCGCGCGAGCGCACCTCGGTCGGCGGGCTGGTCGTCGGCGAGGCCATCAAGGTGTTTGCCACCGTCGCCCTGTTCGTGCTGGTGGTGGTGCTGTATCGCGAGTTGCGCTGGGTGCCGATGCTGGTCACGTTTCTGCTGACGCTCAAGGCCTACTGGGTGGCGCTGGCGATTCGCTGAGGCGCGCAGGCGCCGCGGGCCAGTCCGCGGGAGCGGCGAGGCGGCGTGGCGCGGAGGTTCGCAGGTAGTGCATTCCATCGAGGTGGGGCACGAAAACGGAATATCAAGAGTGTTTTGGCGTGGCGCGTCACAGCGGTGAAGCGCGGCGCAGATAAGGTTAAGGCGTCCTTGCCCGCGGTGACCAGCGACTCACGCTGAAGGCGGTGCAAGAAGCGTACCGGCAGCATGCCGGCAACTGGTTTCGCAATATTACGGTTCGTTTCGACATGTCAGCTGCTCAAGGCGCCGAACAGGCGCTCACTCCCTCCGGCTATATCGCCGAACACTTGCAGAACTTGAATTCCGTCGGCGGCAAGCAAGCCTCGGTGGTCGACTTCAGCGTGCTCAACTACGACACCGTGTTCTGGGCGGTGCTGTGCGGCCTGATCGCCGTGGTGTTCCTGTACGCCGCCGCGCGCCGCGTCACCGCCGGCGTGCCGGGCCGCTTCCAGGCCTTCGTCGAGATGATCGTCGAGATGGTCGACGACCAGGCCAAGGGCATCATCCACGGCGACCGCTCCTTCATCGCGCCGCTGGCGCTGATGGTGTTCTGCTGGATCACCGTGATGAACGCGGTCGACCTGATCCCGGTCGACTGGGTCACCGGCCTGAACCAGTTCCTGGGCATCTTCCACATCCACCTGCCGCACCACCGCGCCGTCGCCACGGCCGACCTGAACGGCACGCTGGGCATGTCGTGCTCGGTGCTGGTGCTGATGATCTACTACAGCTTCAAGATCAAGGGCGTCGGCGGCTTCGCGCACGAACTGCTCTCGGCCCCGTTCGGCGCCAAGTGGTACCTGGCCCCGTTCAACCTGATCCTGAACGTCATCGAATTCCTGGCCAAGGCCGTTTCGCTCGGCATGCGGCTGTTCGGCAACATGTACGCCGGCGAGCTCGTGTTCCTGCTGATCGCGCTGCTGGGCTCCATCTGGACGTTCGGCGCGGACCTGTCCGCGCTGGGCTTCGTCGGTCACGTGCTGGCCGGTGCCGTCTGGGCGATCTTCCACATCCTGATCGTCCTGCTGCAGGCCTTCATTTTCATGATGCTGACGCTGGTGTACATCGGCCAGGCACACGACCACCACTGATTTTCCGGTTTTTTGGTTTTTGGTTTTTTGGTTCTAAGTCTCTTCTCAATTTAAGGAGTCGTCATGCAAGCATATCTCGCCAACATCCAGGGTCTGACCGCCATCGGTATCGGCATCATCATCGGTCTGGGCGCAATCGGCGCCTGCCTGGGTATCGCCCTGATGGGCGGCAAGTACATCGAGGCATGCGCACGTCAGCCCGAGCTGATGAACCCGCTGCAAACCAAGATGTTCCTGCTGGCTGGCCTGATCGACGCGGCATTCCTGATCGGCGTGGGCGTTGCAATGCTGTTCGCATTCGCCAACCCGCTGCTGGCTGTCATCAAGTAATTTCTTTTCGGTCTGCATGATGCTGACGGGCGGCGCGGGCCACTTAGCCTGGCCGCCCTTGCGCATTTATCTGTAGTTTGATTACCGAAAGGAACACACCATGAATCTGAACGCAACGTTTCTTGCGCAGATGGTCGTGTTCTTCATCCTGTGGTGGGTTGTTGCCAAATTCATTTGGCCGCCGCTGGTGAAGGCGCTCGACGAACGCGCAAAGAAGATCGCCGATGGCCTCGCCGCTGCCGAAAAGGGCAAGGCTGAGCTCGAACTGGCCAACAAGCGCGTGGACCAGGCCCTGGCCGAAGCCCGCACCGAAGGCGCGCAGCGCGTCGCCGACGCCGAGAAGCGCGCCCAGCTGACGGCCGACGAGATCAAGCACAACGCCCAGGCGGAAGCCGCACGCATCATCGCCCAGGCCAAGGCCGAAGCCGAACAGCAGGTCACCCGCGCGCGCGAGCAGCTGCGCGACCAGGTTGCCGTGCTGGCCGTCAAGGGTGCCGAGCAGATCCTCAAGCGCGAAGTGAACGCGCAGGTCCACGCCGACCTGCTCAATCAACTCAAGGCTGAGCTCTAATCATGGCTGAAACCGCAACCATTGCCCGTCCCTACGCCGAGGCGCTGTTCCGCGTCGCGACCGAGTCGAGCGGCAATCTGGATGCATGGTCCGAGCTGGTGTCGGAGATGGGGCAGGTTGCCGCCAATCCCGACATGAAGGCGGTGGCTGGCGATCCGAACGTGCCCGGCGACAAGCTGGCCGCACTGTTCCTGTCGGCCCTGAAGTCTCCGGTCAACGACGAGGCCAAGCGCTTCGTCGGCCTGCTGGTGGAAAACCACCGCCTGGCAGTCCTGCCGGAGATCGCCGAGCAGTTCCATGCGCTCAAGAACGCCCGCGAAGGGTCGGCCGATGTCGAGATCACGAGTGCCTTCCCGATCGAAGGCGCGACCCTGACCGACCTCGTCGGCGCGCTCGAACGCAAGTTCGGCCGCAAGCTGCAGCCCACGGTTGCGGTAGACCCGTCGCTGATCGGCGGCGTGCGCGTCAAGGTTGGCGACGAAGTCCTCGACACCTCCGTGCGTGCCCGCCTGGCTGCGATGCAAGTCGCGCTGACCGCCTGAGGCGCGCAAGCGCCCAGCGGCCGACGGATTGAAGAATTAGGAGCATTGTGATGCAACTGAACCCCTCAGAAATCAGCGAGCTGATCAAGTCCCGCATCTCGGGTCTTGGCGCCGACGCTGAAGTGCGCAACACCGGCACGGTGATTTCCGTGACCGATGGTATCTGCCGCGTGCACGGCCTGTCCGGCGTGATGCAGGGCGAGATGCTGGAATTCCCCGGCAACACCTTCGGCCTCGCGCTGAACCTCGAGCGCGACTCCGTCGGCGCCGTGGTGCTGGGCGACTACGAACACATTTCGGAAGGCGACCCGGTCAAGTGCACCGGCCGCATTCTGGAAGTGCCGGTCGGCCGCGAACTGCTCGGCCGCGTGGTCAACACGCTCGGCCAGCCGATCGACGGCAAGGGCCCGATCAACGCCAAGGAAACGGACGTGATCGAGAAGGTCGCCCCTGGCGTGATCGCGCGCCAGTCGGTGAGCCAGCCGGTGCAGACCGGCCTGAAGTCGATCGACGCGATGGTGCCGATCGGCCGCGGCCAGCGCGAGCTGATCATCGGCGACCGCCAGACCGGCAAGACCGCCGTGGCCGTCGACGCCATCATCAACCAGAAGGGCAAGGGCGTCTTCTGCGTGTACGTGGCGATCGGCCAGAAGGCTTCGACGATCAACAACGTGGTGCGCAAGCTCGAGGAACTGGGCGCGATGGAATACACCATCGTGGTCGCCGCCTCGGCTTCGGATTCGGCCGCCATGCAGTACCTGGCCGCCTACGCCGGCTGCACGATGGGCGAATACTTCCGCGACCGCGGCGAAGACGCGCTGATCGTCTATGACGACCTGACCAAGCAGGCCTGGGCCTACCGCCAGGTGTCGCTGCTGCTGCGCCGCCCGCCGGGCCGCGAAGCCTACCCCGGCGACGTGTTCTACCTGCACTCGCGCCTGCTCGAGCGCGCCGCCCGCGTGAACGCCGACTACGTCGAGAAGTTCACCAAGGGCGCAGTGACCGGCAAGACCGGCTCGCTGACCGCGCTGCCCGTGATCGAAACGCAGGCCGGCGACGTGTCCGCGTTCGTGCCGACCAACGTGATCTCGATCACCGACGGCCAGATCTTCCTGGAAACCGACCTGTTCAACGCCGGTATCCGCCCCGCCATCAACGCCGGCATCTCGGTGTCGCGCGTCGGCGGTGCCGCCCAGACCAAGGTCGTCAAGAAGCTGTCCGGCGGTATCCGTACCGACCTGGCCCAGTACCGTGAGCTGGCCGCGTTCGCGCAGTTCGCCTCCGACCTGGACGACGCCACCCGCAAGCAGCTCGAGCGCGGCCGCCGCGTGACCGAACTGCTCAAGCAGCCGCAGTACCTGCCGCTGCAGGTGTGGCAGCTGGCCGCGTCGCTGTACGCAGCCAACAACGGCTTCCTCGACAACGTGGACGTGAAGGACATTCTCCCCTTCGAGAAGGGCCTGCACGACCATCTGAAGACCAAGTACGCCGACCTCGTCAACCGCATCGAAGAGACCAAGGATCTGTCGAAGGAAGACGAAGCCGCGCTGCGTGCCGCGATCGAGGATTTCAAGAAGTCCGCCGCGTTCTAACCGCGTAATTCCACGAATCTGCGCCGGGCCGCCGTTGCCATGACGGCCCCGGCGCGGCACGAATGGAGAGGAAGATATGGCCGGAACGAAAGAAATTCGAACCAAGATCAAGAGCGTGCAGAACACGCGCAAGATCACCAAGGCGATGGAGATGGTCGCCGCGTCCAAGATGCGCAAGGCGCAGGAACGGATGCGCAATGCCCGTCCCTACGCCGAGAAGGTGCGCAACATCGCGGCGCACCTGGCTGCGGCCAATCCCGAGTTCAAGCACCCCTTCATGGTGGCGCGCGAAGTCAAGCGCGCCGGCCTGATCGTGGTGACGACCGACAAGGGCCTGTGCGGCGGCCTGAACACGAACGTGCTGCGCGCGGTGACCAACGAACTGCGCGAGCTGCAGGCGCGCGGCGTGACGGTGCAGAGCACCGCCATCGGTTCCAAGGGCATGCAGTTCCTGGGCCGCATCGGCGGCAAGGTGGTTTCGCACGTGGTGCACCTCGGTGACACCCCGCATCTGGAAAAACTGATCGGCGCGATCAAGGTCCAGCTCGACGCTTTCACCAATGGTGAAGTCGATGCCGTGTACCTGGCTTACACCAAGTTCATCAACACGATGAAACAGGAGCCGATGGTGGAGCAGCTGCTGCCGCTCCCCGCCGACAAGTTTGCCCAGACCGAAGATGAAAAGCGCGCCTACTCGTGGGATTACATCTACGAGCCCGACGCCCAGACCGTGGTGGAAGAATTGCTGGTCCGCTACGTCGAGGCGCTGGTGTACCAGGCCGTGGCCGAGAACATGGCGTCCGAGCAGTCGGCGCGCATGGTGGCCATGAAGGCGGCATCCGACAACGCCAAGAACGTGATCGGCGAACTGCAACTGGTCTACAACAAGACCCGTCAGGCAGCGATCACCAAGGAACTGTCGGAAATCGTCAGCGGTGCCGCTGCCGTCTAAGGCGTCAAGTATTCAAGCTATCGGAGATACGAAATGAGTATCGGAAATATTGTGCAGTGCATTGGCGCCGTGGTGGACATCGAGTTCCCCCGCGACGCGCTGCCGAAGGTGTACGAGGCGCTCGTGCTGGAAGACAGCAACGAAGCCTCGTTCGCCGAGAAGGGCCTGACCTTCGAAGTGCAGCAACAGCTCGGTGACGGCGTGGTCCGTACCATCGCCCTGGGTTCGTCGGACGGCCTGCGCCGCGGCATGTCGGTCAAGAGCACCGGCGCCCCGATCTCGGTGCCGGTCGGCCACGGCACGCTGGGCCGCATCATGGACGTGCTCGGCCGCCCCATCGACGAAGCCGGCCCGATCGCTTCGGACGAGAAGCGCTCGATCCACCAGAAGGCGCCGAAGTTCGACGAGCTGTCGCCTTCCGTGGACCTGCTCGAAACCGGCATCAAGGTGATCGACCTGGTGTGCCCGTTCGCCAAGGGCGGCAAGGTGGGCCTGTTCGGTGGCGCCGGCGTCGGCAAGACCGTGAACATGATGGAGCTCATCAACAACATCGCCAAGCAGCACAGCGGTCTGTCGGTGTTCGCCGGCGTGGGCGAGCGTACCCGTGAAGGGAACGACTTCTACCACGAAATGAAGGACTCGAACGTGCTCGACAAGGTGGCCATGGTGTTCGGCCAGATGAACGAGCCGCCGGGCAACCGTCTGCGCGTGGCGCTCTCCGGCCTGACCATGGCCGAGAAGTTCCGCGACGAAGGCCGCGACATCCTGTTCTTCGTCGACAACATCTACCGCTACACGCTGGCCGGTACCGAAGTGTCGGCACTGCTGGGCCGCATGCCTTCCGCCGTGGGCTACCAGCCGACGCTGGCCGAGGAAATGGGCAAGCTGCAGGAGCGCATCACCTCGACCAAGACCGGCTCGATCACCTCGATCCAGGCCGTGTACGTCCCTGCGGACGACTTGACCGACCCGTCGCCTGCCACCACCTTCCTGCACCTGGACTCGACCGTCGTGCTGTCGCGTGACATCGCCGCGCTGGGTATCTACCCCGCCGTCGACCCGCTCGACTCGACCTCGCGCCAGCTCGACCCGCAGGTCGTCGGCCAGGAACACTACGACGTGGCCCGCCGCGTGCAGCAGACGCTGCAGCGCTACAAGGAACTGCGCGACATCATCGCGATTCTGGGCATGGACGAACTGTCGCCGGAAGACAAGCAGTCGGTGTCGCGCGCGCGGAAGATCCAGCGTTTCCTGTCGCAGCCCTTCCACGTCGCGGAAGTGTTCACGGGTTCGCCGGGCAAGTACGTGCCGCTCAAGGAAACCATCCGTGGTTTCAAGATGCTGGTGGACGGCGAATGCGATCACCTGCCCGAGCAGGCGTTCTACATGGTCGGTTCGATCGACGAAGCCTTCGAGAAGGCCAAGAAGCTCCAGTAAGCGGGGTCTTTCGCCTTCGCGCGGGCCCGCGCGCATGCCGTGGACGGGGATTGTCCGCGGCGCGCGCGCCGGCCGGAAGGTGGGAAACCTGCTTCCTGGCAACGGGAAGCCAACGCTTTCTGGAACAAAGGAATTCACATGGCAACCATTCTTGTAGACGTCGTCAGCGCCGAAGCGTCGATCTTCTCCGGCCAGGCGAAGTTCGTGGCGCTGCCGGGCGAGTCGGGCGAGCTGGGTATCCTGCCGGGCCATACGCCGCTGATCACGCGTATCCAGCCGGGCGCGGTGCGCATCGAGAAGGAAGACGGTAGCGAAGAGTTCGTGTTCGTGGCCGGCGGCATTCTCGAAGTGCAGCCCAAGCACGTGACCGTGCTGGCGGACACCGCCATTCGCGGCAGCGATCTCGACGAAGCCAAGGCGCAGGAAGCCAAGCGCGCGGCCGAGGAGCTGATGCAGAACCAGAGCAGCGACCTCGACCTGGCACGTGCCCAGAGCGAGCTGGCTGTTGCGGCCGCGCAACTGGCGGCCATCGCGCGCCTGCGCCGCAAGCGCTGAGCAACGCGGCACCGGGCGCAGTCCGCGACAGCTGTTGTTTTTTGGCTGTGGCGACAAAAAAAGGCAGCCGCGAGGCTGCCTTTTTCACGATGCTGCGACTATTCTGACGGCTCAGCACAAAAAAAAAGCGCGCGGGCCGGGGAGGCACCGCGCGGACGGGAAAATCCCTTCGAGGGGTCAATTCGAAGGAACGGGTAAGGTCCAGGTCATTCAACAGGCGCCGGCCACTTTCCAGTCGGATCATCGCATCCGGCAAGGTGGTTCAGCATCCGGTCAGGCGGCACCGATCGCAATCAGACGATCCAGCCAGCCGGAACCGAAACGCGCCAACAATCTTCACAACCTGGTACACCGACCGCGGGCATGGCTCGCGATCCGGTCAAACTGGGTGGGAATTGCTTCCAAAGGCTTTCTTCACGACGCCCTCCCTTTCTGTTTGGGGGAGGGAACGCCTTTCACAAAAACTGATTGTGTTAAAGCATTGTGGGGGAAACTTTTGGCAATGGCAGTAACAAAATGTATCGGTTTGCAATAAGTTGAAAGCGCCGTAACCGAAACGTCGTTCAAATAGGCTTCATCGTCCGCATATTTCCGCCTTTGCCGCAAGGCGGCGGGAACACCACCGGGCGCCGCCGGTCCCATAGCTTTCGCTTGCCAGCCATCCGCGCCGCGGTCTGGCCGCCGACCGCCATGCCGCTTCCTTCCGCCATTCCCCCGCTTCGCCGTGAATGCGTACAAGTCCGAAATGGCCTTGTCCAGCTTGGCCTCGCCGCCGTTCTCGGCGCCGCGCCGCCGGCCTGCGCGCTGGCGCTTGCGGACGGGCCGCCGGCCATCGCCGGCACCTTCTGGCAGGGCGAGCCCGGCGAGTCCGGGCAGGTTTCGCTGACGCTATTTCCGCGTCCCGGCACCGAGATGGTCGAAGGAACCCTTCGTTACGATTCAAGGCTCGCGGCCACCCCGCGTCAACTGGATGGCCAATTGACAGCCGACGGCCGCCTGAGCCTGCGCGAGCGCGACGCGCCGCCGACCGCCGCCAGCGATGCGCAGGCATCCGGCAACGTCCGCTTCGAGGGGGCCGTCGCCGCCGACGGGCGCACCGCCACCGGCGTGTGGACCGGCGCGGACGGCAGCGCCAGGCAGTTG
Organism: Cupriavidus ulmosensis; assembly: GCF_977008105.1. Lineage (NCBI taxonomy): Bacteria > Pseudomonadati > Pseudomonadota > Betaproteobacteria > Burkholderiales > Burkholderiaceae > Cupriavidus > Cupriavidus ulmosensis. The sequence goes on along the minus strand of NZ_CDRMWP010000001.1, from coordinate 4,167,702 downwards.
ATGCTCACGCGCACGGCGGTCTATCGCGAGCGCGTGGCGGAGGTGGGCGGCGCGCGCTTCGCCGAGCGCTACCCGGAAACCGGCAGCGCGGCCGTCGACGCGCTGATCGCCTCGCTGCGCGCCGGCGGCTGCGGCGAGGGCGGGCTCGAATGCCGCAGCGCCGTCGAGCTGGCGACGCTGGACGCCGGTGTGGTCAGCTTGTTGCGCACCACCTGGCGCTACAGCGGCGGCGCCCACGGCAGCCTGGACTACGCCGGCGGCACATGGCGCCGCGACGACGCCGCGGCGGCCTCCGCCGCCGAGGCCGCCTACGTGCCGGTGCGGCTCGCCGACCTGCTGGCGCCCGGCAAGGCCTGCCTGCAGAAGCTCAACGCGGAACTGGAGGCGTCGCTGCGGCAGCAGGGCGCCGCCGACCCGGAGCGCGGCCTGCTCGACGAGGCGGCCCTGCACGACGCGCGCACGCCCTTCACCCTGTACCGCGGCGGCGTGGTGCTGCACTATGCGCCCTATGCCGTGGGCCCGTTCGCCAAGGGCGCCTACCGGGCCGCGGTGCCGTTCGCGCGGCTGGGCGCCTGCGCCCGCCCGTCCGGCGAGAGCCGCGGCAGAATCCCCGAACCCGAACAGAAGGAAGCACGCACGTGAGCGAGATGCAGACCGCCATCCAGGGCATGCTGGCGATGAAGACCGTCGCCGTGGCAGGCCTGTCCGACAATCCCGGCCGCGCCAGCCACGAGGTGGCGGCCTTCATGCAGGCGCGCGGCTACCGCATCGTGCCGGTCAACCCGCGCCACGCCGGCACGCTGATCCTGGGCCAGCCCTGCCACGCCAGCCTGGCCGACGCGGCGCGCGCGCTGGCCGCCGAAGGGCAGCGCATCGACTGGGTCGACATCTTCCGCCGCGCCGAGGACGTGCCGCCGGTGGTCGCGGACGCCATCGCCATCGGCGCGCGCGGCGTCTGGCTGCAGCTCGGCATCGTCAACGACGAAGCGTTCGACCGCGCCCGCGCCGCCGGCCTGCTGGCGGTGCAGGACCGCTGCGTCAAGATCGAGCTGATGCGCGCGCCCGCCTGAACACCCCGGACACCCCGAGCGCCCCGGACACCCGAACCCGCGAACGCCGCTACACTGCGGGATTGCGCAGCGCCGCCGCGGCATGCGCAGTTCCGACCCGACCGAACCCGTCTCATCCCGACATGGCCATCGACCCCCAGATCCTCGACTACTACCGCCGCCTCGCCGAACGCTATGCCGGGCAGCCCGCGCCGGCCGACGCCGCCGCGCGCCGCGCGCGCTTCGCCGAGATCGCGGCGCTCTCGCTCGCGCCGGAGCCCGAGGGCATCGTCGCCACCGACCTCGCCATCCCGCTGGACGGGCGCACGCTGGCGGCCCGCCTGTTCCGGCCCGAGGGCGTGGCCGAGCCGCGCCTGATCGTCTACTTCCACGGCGGCGGCTGGGTGGTCGGCTCGCACGACACCCATCACAGCGTGGCCGCGCTGCTGGCCGCCGACACCGGCTGCGCCGTGGCCAGCGTCGACTACCGCCTCGCGCCCGAGCATCCGTTCCCCGCGCCGTGCGACGACGCGCTGCATTCCGTGCTGTGGTTCGCCGAGCAGCGCGCCCGCCTGCGCCTCGACACCCGCTTCCTGGCCGTGGCCGGCGACAGCGCCGGCGGCCACCTCGCGGCGCAGGCCGCGCGCTGGGCCAACGCGCACGGCCATCCCGGGCTGGTCAACGCGCAACTGCTGATCTACCCCGTCACCGCGCCCGCGCTCACCACCGAAAGCTATCGCGCGTTCGCCGACGGCCCGGGCCTCACGCGCGACGAGATGGCGTGGTTCTGGACCCAGTTCATCGGCGAGCAGCAGCTCGCCGCCGGCGCGGCCATCGAGGACACGCGCATCCACCTGATGGGCGCCGCGCCGCGCCACCTGCCGCCGGCCAGCGTGGTCCTGGTGGCCGCCCACGACGTGCTGCGCGACGACGGCCTGGCCTACGCCGACTACCTGGTGCGCTACGGCGCGCCGGTCATCACGCTCGAAGCCAGCGGCATGACGCACGGCTTCGCGCGGCTGCAGCCCGAGGCGCCGCGCGCGCGCGAATGGATGCGCCGCGCCGCGCAGGCCTTCAGGGAACTGGCCGACGACATTTGACGGCAGCGCGCCGACGGCACCGTGTTGACGCCGCCGCCTTGACGGCAGCGCGCCGGCGCCACCCGGCCATCCCTTAGAATGGCGGTCTTACGAGGATGACCATGACCGCACTGCAGAACGACACCTTCCTGCGCGCACTGCGCCGGCAGCCTACCGAGTACACCCCGCTGTGGCTGATGCGCCAGGCCGGCCGCTACCTGCCCGAGTACAACGCCACGCGCGCGCGCGCCGGCAGCTTCCTGGGCCTGGCCAAGAACCCGGCCTACGCCACCGAGGTCACTCTGCAGCCGCTCGAGCGCTACCCGCTCGACGCGGCCATCCTCTTCTCCGACATCCTCACCGTGCCCGACGCGATGGGCCTGGGCCTGTCGTTCGCGCAGGGCGAGGGCCCGCGCTTCGCCCATCCGCTGCGCACCGAGGGCGACGTGATGAAGCTGGCGGTGCCCGACATGGCCTCGCTGCGCTACGTGTTCGACGCGGTCGGCGAGATCCGCCGCGCGCTGGTGCAGGACGGCCGCCAGCGGGTGCCGCTGATCGGCTTCTCGGGCAGCCCCTGGACGCTGGCCTGCTACATGGTCGAAGGCGCCGGCTCGGCGGATTTCCGCACCGTCAAGAGCATGATGTACGGACGCCCGGACCTGATGCACCGCATCCTCGGCATCAACGCGCAGGCGGTGTCCGCCTACCTGAACGCGCAGATCGAGGCCGGCGCGCAGGCCGTGATGCTGTTCGACACCTGGGGCGGCACGCTCGCCGACGGCATGTACCAGGCCTTCTCGCTGGCCTACATGCGCCAGGTGGTGGCCGGCCTGAAGCGCGAGCACGACGGGCAGCAGGTGCCGGTGATCGTGTTCACCAAGGGCGGCGGCCTGTGGCTGGAAGAGCTGGCCGGCATCGGCGCCGACGCCCTCGGGCTGGACTGGACCGTCAACCTGCAGCAGGCGCGCCGCCGCACCGGCGGGCAGGTCGCCCTGCAGGGCAACATCGATCCCAATGTGCTGTTCGCGCCGGAAGCCGCCATCCGGGCGCAGGTGCGCGGCGTGCTCGACAGCTACGCCGCCGGCGGCGGCAGCGACGGCCACGTGTTCAACCTGGGCCACGGCATTTCGCAGTTCACGCCGCCGGAGAACGTGACGGTGCTGGTGGACGAGGTGCATCGCTACAGCCGCCACCTGCGCAGCGCCGCCAGGTGACGGGCCAGGTGGCACGCGGCGCATGCGCCCGCGCTGGCCGGCGCGCGCGGCCTGTGCGGCGCAGCGAGCGTGGCGGCTGCGCCGCACTGGTGAATCCGGGTGGCGCGGGAGGCTGGCACGAAGCGCTGTCAAGTAAACTATTTTGCAATATTTCGCCCTTTCGGTGCCGCTTCGCGCTTGTCAAGGCTTGACTTATGCACATCAATGGGTTTTCCGCAGTGCAAGAGGGGGTTAGTCCCTAACTCATCTGAGGGAGGTCCGCAAGTCCTTGATTTACAAGGCTTTGCATCTGGTCAAGTGCGCGGCCGAATGCCCGTGGGAGCCTTGATTTACGGGGCTTGGCGGGAACGCCGGACGAGTTTTCAACAAAGTTATCCACAGGCACTGTGCGCAAGCGGGAAAAGCGGCCATCTATCATCGACTTAGGGGCACATTTGAAGCGTTACTTTAAGTTGATGTTGCGCCGCACACTCAATTTGTCCGGCATGCGGCCCGGCCCTGTCCTGCACTTGCATTGGGCCGGCCCGTCCGCGCCGCTGCCCCATTCTGGGCCGTACCCAGTGCTGCGTGCCGGAGCGGCATCGTGAACGCGCCCGCGCATCCCGGCGCCGCCGCGCCGACGCCGACGCCGATGCCGGAGGACGCGGACGCCGCGCCGCTGGCCGTCGTGCGGGTGGCGCTAGATACACCCGCCGACGACGTCTTCGACTATCTCGCTCCGCCCGAGGTGCAGCCGGGCGACCTCGTCACCGTGCCGTTCGGCCGCCGCCTGCTGGTCGGCGTGGCCGTCATGCGCGCCACCCGGTCGGACGTGCCGCCGGAGCGCCTGCGCCCGGTCGCGCAGCGGCTGGACTGGCTGCCGCCGCTGGGCGCGCACTGGATCGCGCTGGCCCGCTTCGCCGCGCTCTACTACCACCGCTGCCTCGGCGAAGTCATGCTGCCGGCGCTGCCGCCAGGCCTGCGCGAGGCCGAGAGCTGGCCGCGCCTGGCGCTGCGCGCGCGCAGCGAGCATTACCGCGTGGTGCCGGGCCAGGCGGCGGCGCTGCTGGCCGCGGTGCCGGCGCGCGCGCGCACGGTGCTGGCGCTGGCCCAGGCGCTGGCGGCGGCCGGTGAGCAGGGCGGGGCGGTCTCCGCCGCCGCGGCGCGTACCCTTTGCAGCGCCGCGCCGGCCCGCCTGGCCGAGTGGCTGGCGGCCGGCTGGATCGGCGCGGAGGCTGCCGACCAGCCGCTGCTGGCGGTCGCGCCGGATGCCGCGCCCTCGGCCGCGCCGCCGCTGCACGAGGAGCAGCGCGCCGCCGTGGAGGCGATCGGCCAGGCGCGGGGTTTTGCCCCGTTCCTGCTGCACGGCGTGACCGGCAGCGGCAAGACCGAGGTCTACCTGCACGCGATGGCCGAGGTGCTGGCGCGCGACCCGCGCGCCCAGGTGCTGATGCTGGTGCCCGAAATCAACCTCACGCCGCAGCTGCAGGGCCGCATCGCCGCGCGCTTCCCGCACCTGCCGCTGGCGGTGCTGCACAGCGGCCTGGCCGACCAGGAGCGCACGCTGCAATGGCTGGCCGCCCACCGCGGCGAGGCGCGCATCGTGCTCGGCACGCGCATGGCGGTGATGGCCTCGCTGCCGCACCTCGCGCTGGTGGTGGTCGACGAGGAGCACGACACCTCCTACAAGCAGCAGGAAGGCCTGCGCTACTCCGCGCGCGACCTGTCGGTGTGGCGCGCCAAGCAGCTCGGCATCCCGGTGGTGCTGGGCTCGGCCACGCCGTCGATGGAATCGTGGTGGCGCGCCGAGCAGGGCGCCTACCGCAAGCTGGTGCTGCGCGAGCGCGCCCAGGCCGACGCGGCGCTGCCCACCGTGCGCCTGGTCGACCTGAACCAGGAGCGCCAGCGCCAGCGCGCGCTCTACGAAGGGCTCTCGGTGCCGCTGCTGAGCGCCATCGAGGCGCGCCTGGCGCGCGGCGAGCAGAGCCTGCTGTTCCTCAACCGGCGCGGCTACGCCCCGGTGCTGGCGTGCGGCAGCTGCGGCTGGCTGTCGGGCTGCCCGCGCTGCTCGGCCTACCTGGTGCTGCACCGGCCCGAGCGCCGGCTGCGCTGCCACCATTGCGGGCTGGAGGCGCCGGTGCCCCATCACTGCCCGGACTGCGGCGACGTGGACATCGCGCCGCTCGGACGCGGCACGCAGCGCATCGAGGAAGCGCTGGCGGCGCGCTTCCCGCAGGCCCGCATCGCCCGCATCGACGCCGACTCCACGCGCCGCAAGGGCAGCGCGCAGGCCATGTTCGACGAGGTCCACGCCGGCGAGGTCGACATCCTGGTCGGCACGCAGATGGTGGCCAAGGGCCACGACTTCCAGCGCGTCACGCTGGTCGGCATCGTCCACCCGGACGCCGCCATGTTCAGCCACGACTTCCGCGCCGCCGAGCACCTGTTCGCCTCGCTGATGCAGGTCGCCGGGCGCGCCGGGCGCGCCGGGCTGGCCGGCGAGGTGCTGATCCAGACCCGCTACCCGGACGCTTCGGCATTGCAGGCGCTGGTGCGCCATGACTATGATGGATTCGCGGCCGCGCAGCTGCGCGAGCGGCGCCAGGCCGGGTTGCCCCCGTTCGCCTACCAGGTGCTGGTCACGGCGGAACACGCCCAGCTGGAGCGCGCGCTGGCCTTCCTGCAGAGCGCGCGCGACCGCGCCGACGCCGGCCGCATGGCGCCCGAGGTGCAACTCCACGACCCGGTGCCGATGTCGATGGTGCGCGTGGCCAACCGCGAGCGCGCGCAGATGCTGGTGGAAAGCACCTCGCGCGCGGCGCTGCAACGGTTTGTCAGCGAGTGGGTACGGACTTTCGGCGACGCGCTGGCCGACGCCAAGGGCGTGAGGTGGCAACTGGAGATCGACCCGCTGCGGATCTGAACGGCACCGCGGCGGCGCTTGCGGCACGGAGTTGGTGCAACCCATGACCCGGTTTATGGCTGGTGGTTGTACTTAGTTGCACCTTTGCTTTCCCCGGGAGTATGATCGCGCCAACCCGCGGGCGTTCCGGGAGTTTCGGCGCCTTGCATCCGCATCCTTCGGAGAATCAAGCGCATGGCCACCACCACCCTCGGCGTCAAGCTCGACGACGCCGCCCGCGAGCGCCTCAAGCGCGTCGCCCAGTCGATCGACCGCACGCCGCACTGGCTCATCAAGCAAGCCATCTTCACCTACCTGGAGCAGGTCGAGCGTGGCCAGCAGCCCGCCGAAGCCGGCGCCGCCGGCAGCCCCGCCGAGGGCGCGGCCGACGGCGCGGACGGCTTCGACGCCGCCGCCACCGAAGGCGCGCCGCAGCCCTTCCTCGAGTTCGCCCAGAGCGTGCAGCCGCAGTCCGTGCTGCGCGCGGCCATCACCGCCGCCTACCGCCGCCCCGAGACCGAGTGCGTGCCGGTGCTGCTGGAGCAGGCCCGGCTGCCGCAGGCGCAGGCCGGGGCCGCGCTGGACATGGCCCGCACGCTGGCCACCCGGCTGCGCGAGCGCAAGGTCGGCACCGGCCGCGAAGGGCTGGTGCAGGGCCTGATCCAGGAGTTCTCGCTGTCGTCGCAGGAAGGCGTGGCGCTGATGTGCCTGGCCGAGGCGCTGCTGCGCATCCCGGACAAGGCCACGCGCGACGCGCTGATCCGTGACAAGATCAGCGGCGCCAACTGGCAGTCGCACCTGGGCCAGAGCCCGTCGCTGTTCGTCAACGCCGCCACCTGGGGCCTGCTGCTGACCGGCCGGCTGGTCGCCACCCACACCGAGGCCGGCCTCTCCAAGGCCCTGACCCGCATCATCGGCAAGGGCGGCGAGCCGCTCATCCGCAAGGGCGTGGACATGGCCATGCGCCTGATGGGCGAGCAGTTCGTCACCGGCGAGACCATCTCCGAGGCGCTCGCCAACGCGCGCAAGTACGAGGCCGAAGGCTTCCGCTACTCCTACGACATGCTCGGCGAAGCCGCCATGACCGAGGAAGATGCCGTGCGTTACCTGGCCTCCTACGAGCAGGCCATCCACGCCATCGGCCAGGCCTCGCGCGGGCGCGGCATCTACGAAGGCCCCGGCATCTCGATCAAGCTCTCGGCGCTGCACCCGCGCTACAGCCGCGCCCAGCACGAGCGCGTGGTCGGCGAGCTGTACGGCCGCCTCAAGTCGCTCACGCTGCTGGCGCGCCGCTACGACATCGGCATCAACATCGACGCCGAGGAAGCCGACCGCCTCGAGATCTCGCTGGACCTGCTCGAGCGCCTGTGCTTCGAGCCCGAGCTGGCCGGCTGGAACGGCGTCGGCTTCGTGGTGCAGGGCTACCAGAAGCGCTGCCCGTTCGTGATCGACTACCTGATCGACCTGGCCCGCCGCAGCCGCCACCGCCTGATGATCCGCCTGGTCAAGGGCGCCTACTGGGACAGCGAGATCAAGCGCGCCCAGGTCGACGGCCTGGAGGGCTACCCGGTCTACACGCGCAAGGTCTACACCGACGTGTCCTACGTGGCCTGCGCGCGCAAGCTGCTGTCGGTGCCGGACGCGATCTACCCGCAGTTCGCCACCCACAACGCGCACACGCTGGCGGCCATCTACCAGATCGCCGGCCACAACTACTATCCCGGCCAGTACGAGTTCCAGTGCCTGCACGGCATGGGCGAGCCGCTCTACGACCAGGTGGTCGGGCCGCTGGCCGACGGCAAGTACAACCGCCCGTGCCGCATCTACGCGCCGGTCGGCACGCACGAGACGCTGCTGGCCTACCTGGTGCGCCGCCTGCTGGAAAACGGCGCCAACACCTCGTTCGTCAACCGCATCGCCGACGACACCATCTCGCTCGACGAACTGGTGGCCGACCCGGTCGCCGTGGTCGAGCGCATGAACGCCGAGGAAGGCGCGCTCGGCCTGCCGCACCCGCGCATCCCGCAGCCGCGCACGCTGTACGGCGAGTCGCGCGCCAATTCCGCCGGCATCGACCTGTCCAACGAGCATCGCCTGGCCTCGCTGTCGTCGGCGCTGCTGGCCGGCACCAGCGAGAGCGTCGCCGCCGTGCCGCTGCTCGGCGCCGAGGTGGCGCCGGGCGCGCCGGCGAACCCGCCCGCGCCGGTGCGCAACCCGGCCGACCTGCGCGACATCGTCGGCTATGTCACCGAGGCCGGCATGGCCGAGGTGGAAGCCGCGCTGCAGGCCGCCGTCAACGCCGCGCCGATCTGGCAGGCCACGCCGGCCGACGTGCGCGCCGCCGCGCTCGAGCGCGCCGCCGAGCTGATGGAAGCGCAGATGCAGTCGCTGATAGGCATCATCGTGCGCGAAGCCGGCAAGACCTTCGCCAACGCCATCGCCGAGGTGCGCGAGGCGGTGGACTTCCTGCGCTACTACGCCGCCCAGGTGCGCGCGACCTTCTCCGGCGACACCCACCGCCCGCTCGGGCCGGTGGTCTGCATCAGCCCGTGGAATTTCCCGCTGGCCATCTTCACCGGCCAGGTCGCGGCCGCGCTGGCCGCCGGCAACACCGTGCTGGCCAAGCCCGCCGAGCAGACCCCGCTGATCGCCGCGCAGGCCGTGCGCCTGCTGCGCGAGGCCGGCGTGCCGGCCGGCGCGCTGCAACTGCTGCCGGGCCGCGGCGAGACCGTGGGCGCGGCGCTGGTCGGCGACGCCCGCGTCAAGGGCGTGATGTTCACCGGCTCCACCGAGGTGGCGCGCCTGCTGCAACGCAGCGTGGCCGGGCGCCTCGACGCCGCCGGCCGGCTGGTGCCGCTGATCGCCGAGACCGGCGGCCAGAACGCCATGATCGTCGACTCCTCGGCGCTGGCCGAGCAGGTGGTCGGCGACGTGGTCGGCTCGGCCTTCGACTCGGCCGGCCAGCGCTGCTCCGCGCTGCGCGTGCTGTGCCTGCAGGAAGACGTGGCCGACCGCGTGCTGGCCATGCTCAAGGGCGCCATGAACGAGCTCGGCATGGGCAACCCGGACCGCCTGTCCACCGACGTCGGCCCGGTCATCGACGAGGAAGCGCGCGGCAACATCGTGCGCCACATCGAAGCCATGCGCGCCAAGGGCCGCCGCATCCACCAGGCCGCGCGCGGCGAGGCCGGGGACGCCGCCACGCGCCACGGCACCTTCGTGCCGCCCACGCTGATCGAGCTCGACAGCATCGAGGAGCTGCAGCGCGAGGTGTTCGGCCCGGTGCTGCACGTGGTGCGCTACCAGCGCACCGCCCTGGGCGCGCTGCTGGACCAGATCAACGCCACCGGCTACGGCCTCACGATGGGCATCCACACGCGCATCGACGAGACCATCGCCGCCATCGTCGAGCGCGCCCACGTGGGCAACCTGTACGTCAACCGCAACATCGTCGGCGCGGTGGTCGGCGTGCAGCCGTTCGGCGGCGAGGGCCTGTCCGGCACCGGCCCCAAGGCCGGCGGCCCGCTCTACCTGCACCGCCTGCTGTCGGTCTGCCCGCAGGACGCGGTCACGCGCGTGGTGCGCGCCGCCGACGTGGCGGGCGGCACGGGCGAGGCCGGCCCGACGCGCGCCGCGGTGAGCGACGCGCTGGCGGCGCTGGGCGAATGGGCCGGGCGCGAAAGCGCCGCGCTGCCCGGCCTGGCCGCCGTGTGCGAGCGCTTCGCCGCGGCGTCGCCGGCGGGCCTGTCGGTGACGCTGCCGGGCCCCACCGGCGAGCGCAACACCTACACGCTGCTGCCGCGCGCCGCGGTGCTGTGCCTGGCCCGGCACGAGGCCGACCTGGCGGTGCAACTGGCGGCCGTGCTGGCCGCCGGCAGCCAGGCGGTGTGGCCGGACGAGCCGCACGCGCGCGCGCTGTCGGCGCGGCTGCCGAAGGCAGTACAATCGCGCGTCCGCCTGGTGCCCGACTGGGCCGCCGGCGACGCCGCGTTCGATGCCGTGCTGCACCACGGCGATTCCGACCAGCTGCGCGCGGTCAGCGAGCAGCTGGCCTCGCGCCCCGGCCCGATCGTCTCGGTCCAGGGCCTGGCGCACGGTGAGCCGAATGTGGCCATCGAGCGTTTGCTGATCGAGCGTTCGCTGTCCGTCAATACGGCGGCGGCGGGCGGCAATGCCAGTTTGATGACGATCGGCTGACCGGCCGGACGTCGTTCGAAGGGACGCGAGGCAGCGGTGATCCCGCAGGTCTCGCGTATGACAATAGGGGAGCGTTTCGCGCCGCACCCGGACGCATCCAGAAACGCTGCAAAAGGCTGAAGCCACCAAGGAGAACTGATGAACTCGACTTTCCACAAGACGGCCCTGACCGTTGCCCTGTCCATCGCCGGCGTCTGCGCCAGCTCGGCCGCCTTCGCCCAGGCCCAGGAAATCAAGCTCGGCTTCGCCGCGCCGATGACCGGCGGGCAGGCGCAATACGGCAAGGACATGCAGAACGGCGTGGTCCTCGCGATCGAGGAAATGAACGCCACCAAGCCGAAGATCGGCGGCAAGGAGGTCAAGTTCGTACTGCTTTCCGAGGACGACCAGGCCGATCCCAAGACCGGCTCGGTGGTGGCGCAGAAGCTGGTCGACGGCGGCATCCAGGGCATGCTCGGCCACTTCAACTCCGGCACCAGCATCCCGGCGTCGACGGTCTACAACCGCGCCGGCATCCCGCAGATCGCGATGGCGACGGCGCCCGAATACACCCGCCAGGGCTTCAAGACCACCTTCCGCATGATGACCTCCGACACCCAGCAGGGTTCGGTGATCGGCGCCTTCGTGGTGAAGAAGCTCGGCGCCAAGAACATCGCGATCGTCGACGACCGCACCGCCTACGGCCAGGGCCTGGCCGACGAGTTCGAGAAGGCCGCGCGCGCCGCCGGCGGCAAGATCGTGCGCCGCGAGTACACCAACGACAAGGCGGTGGACTTCAAGGCCGTGCTGACCAACATCAAGCGCAGCAGCCCGGACGTGATCTTCTACGGCGGCGCCGAGACCCAGTCCGCGCCGATGGCCAAGCAGGTCAAGGAACTCGGCATGAAGTCGCCGCTGGTGTCGGGCGAAATGTCGAAGACCGACAACTTCCTCAAGCTGGCCGGCCCGGCTGCCGAAGGCACCGTGGTGTCGCTGGCCGGCCTGCCGCTGGAGCAGATGCCCGGCGGCACCGCCTACGAGCAGAAGTACGAGAAGCGCTTCGGCGGCAAGGTGCAGACCTACTCGCCCTACGCCTACGACGGCGCCACCGCGATGATGACTGCCATGATCAAGGCCGGCTCGGCCGATCCGGCGCGCTACCTGCCGGTGCTGGCCGCCACCAGCATGCAGGGCGTCACCACCAAGACCCTGGCCTACGACGCGCGCGGCGACCTCAAGGACGGCGGCATCACCGTCTACAAGGTGGTCGGCGGCAAGTGGACCGTGCTGGAGACGGTCGGCGGCAAGTAAGCCAGCCTGCCCCGCCCGGCACGCAAGGCGCCACCTTCGGGTGGCGCTTTTTCTTGCGCGCCCGGCTCTTGCGCGCCCGCCACAATGTCTCGCAGGCACAACATGGCGTGCCGCCACCATTTCCATCCTGCCGGATTGCCGCTTAATGTTGCGTTTGCTGCGCACAGGAGCGCCGCCACCAGCAAGACCGGAACATGGAACCCAAGCACACCATCATCGGCATCGACCTCGGCACCACCAACAGCCTGGCCGCGGTCTGGCGCGACGGACACGCGCAGATCATTCCCAATTCGCTCGGCAAGCGCCTCACGCCGTCCTGCGTGAGCGTGCTCGAGGACGGCGCCATCGTGGTCGGCGAGCCCGCGCGCGACCGCCTGCTGACCCATCCCGCGCACAGCGCCGCGCTGTTCAAGCGCCATATGGGCACCGCGCGCGCCACCGCGCTGGGCGAGCGGCGCTACCGGCCGGAGGAACTGTCGTCGTTCCTGCTGCGTGCGCTCAAGGCCGACGCCGAGGCCTGGCTCGGCACGCCGGTGGACGAGGCGGTGATCACCGTGCCGGCCTATTTCAGCGACGCCCAGCGCCGCGCCACGCGCGTGGCCGGCGAGCTGGCCGGCCTGCGCGTGGAGCGCCTGCTTAACGAGCCGACCGCCGCGGCGCTGGCCTACGGCCTGCAGCAGAAGCAGGAAAGCCGCTTCCTGGTGTTCGACCTGGGCGGCGGCACCTTCGACGTCTCGGTGCTGGAACTGTTCGACAACGTGATGGAGGTGCGCGCCTCGGCCGGCGACAACTTCCTCGGCGGCGAGGACTTCGTCGGCGCGCTGATGCGCGCGTTCAGCCGCGACAGCGGCCTCGACGCCCACCTCGCGGCGCGCGGCGCCTTCGCCGGCGACGAGCAGCCCGAGCGCTGGCCCGCGGCACTGCGCGAGCGCGTGCGCAACGCCGCCGAGAGCGCCAAGCGGGCGCTCGGCGAGGCCGCCAGCGTGGCCATGTCGGTGGAGTGGGACGAGCGCGCGTTCGCCGCCGCCGTGACCCAGGAAGGCTTCGCCGAGCTCAGCGCGCCGCTGCTCGAGCGCCTGCGCAAGCCCATCGAGCAGGCCATGCGCGACGCGCGCATCCGCCCGGCCGAGCTCGACAGCGTGGTGCTGGCCGGCGGCGCCACCCGCATGCCGCTGGTGCGCCGGCTGGTGAGCCGCATGTTCGGCCGCTTTCCCGTCACCGAGCTGCATCCCGACGAAGTGGTGGCGCTCGGCGCGGCCGTGCAGGCCGGCCTGAAGGCGCGCGACGCGGCGCTCGACGAAGTCGTCATGACCGACGTCGCGCCGTACTCGCTGGGCATCGAGACCAGCCGGCGGGTCGGCCCGGAGGGGTTCACGCACGGCCATTACCAGCCCGTGATCGACCGCAACTCGGTGGTGCCGGTGAGCCGCGTCGAGCGCATCCACCCGCTTGCCGACAAGCAGGAAGTGCTGGCCCTGCGCGTGTTCCAGGGCGAGGGGCGGATGGTGGCCGAGAACGTCTTCCTCGGCGAGATCGCCGTGCCGCTGCCGCGCCTGAGCGCCGCCGAGTCCGGCGTGGACGTGCGCTTCACCTACGACGTCAACGGCATCCTCGAAGTGCAGGCCACCGTGGTGGCCACCAACACCGCGCACCGCATCGTGATCCAGGAAAACCCCGGCGTGCTGAGCGACGAGGAAGTGGCCGAGCGCCTGGCCGCGCTCGCCGAGATCAAGATCCACCCGCGCGACCAGGCCGAGAATGCGCAGCTGGTGGCGCGCGCCGACCGCCTCTACCAGCAGTGCCTGGGCCACGAGCGCGAGCAGATCAGCGGCGCGCTGGCGCAGTTCCAGGCCGCGCTGGAAGCGCAGGACGGCGAGCGCATCCGCGCGCTGCGCGCGCCCATCCGGCGCCTGCTCGACTCGCTCGACACCCAGCTCTGGGACTGACCGGCCCGCATATCCGTCCGCACATTCGCCCGCGTACCTTCTCCGCTCTCCGCTCCATGCACTGGCAAGTCCTGCAACTGGCGCCGACCACCGATGCGCGCCGCATCCGCTCCGCCTACGCCGCCCGCCTCAAGGTCACGCGCCCCGACGACGACGCCGAGGCCTTCCAGGCGCTGCGCGCCGCCTACGAGTTCGCGCTGGAATGGGCGCGCCATCACGCGCAGGACGAAGCAGCCGCGGACGCCGCCGGCACGCCCGATACCGCCGGCCCGGCGCCGGACGGCACGCCGGAGTCGCGCCCGCCGCAGGCCGGGGCCGCGCCGCCGTCGTCGCCATCATCGCCACCGTCGCCGCTGGTCAAGGCCGCCTCGCCGGTGCGCGGCAGCCTGCCGGCCATCGCTTTGCCGCCGCTGCCGGCGCCGCAGTCCGCGCTACCCGACCCCGCCGAACTCGCGCAGGCGATGTGGGCGCGCCTGGCCGCCAGTTTCCCGCCGCCGCCGCCGGACGCTCCCGCCGGCAGCCACGCCGGCCCCGACCGCGGCGAGCTGGCCGCGCAGTCGCTGCCGGTGGCCGAGGCGCTGCAACGCTGCCTGCGGGACGACGCCTTCGTCAGCATCGAGGCGCGCGACCGCTTCGAGTGGCTGGCGCTGCGCTACTGCGCGCGCGACGACGCCAGCCCGGCGGCGCGCGCGGCGCTGTTCGAGGGTTTCGGCTGGGAAGCGGAGTCGGCCCATCTGGCGCGGCGCGACGGCGCGCTGACCCGGCACGTCGTCGCCCGCGCGCTGGCCGACCGGCAGTTCAGCTTCTTCCGCACCTACGCCAGGGGCTCGGCGGCGGCGCGGGCGCTGCTGGCGCCGCCGCCGGCCCGCGCCGGCTGGCGCATGCTGATGAGCGGCGCCTTCGTCAGGGACATGCGCGCGCTGCTGGAGCAGTTGCGCTGGAAGACGCCCGAGACGCGCCATTTCCACTTCGACGGCGCGGTGCTGGCGGCGTGGGAGGCGGCGGTGTCGCGCCCGCTGCTGTCGTGGGGCCAGTTGTTCCACGCGCTGTGGATCGGCGCCATCGCGGCCAGCGTGGCGCTGATGATCCTGGTCATGCACGAGGAGCGCGCCGGGCGCGGCGCGGTGTCGCCGTGGCTGGCGCTGGGCACCTGCGGCGCCGTGCTGGCGGCGCCGATGCTGCTGTGGATCTGGTACGTGCGGTGCTGGCAGCAGGCCGTCACGCAGCGGCTGGCGCGCTGGCGCGCGCGGCCCGGCGTGCAGTGGAGCTGGTTCGGCCTCCATGCCGTGATCGGCGCGTTCGCCATGTTCGCGGGCACGCTGCCGCGGCTCTACGGCTGGTTCGTCGGCGCCGAGCTGTATGCGCTGCTGCTGGCCTTCGCGCTGCTCTACCTGCCGGCGCTGCAGCGCATCGGCGTGGGCGGCGCGCTGACCATCGGCGGCATGTACGTGGTGCTGGCGGTGCTGCTGTTCGCGCCGTTCGCGTACGCGCTGGCGTTTCCGCTCGGCCTGCTGCTGGCCTGCGCCAACCTGTCGCTGGTGCTGCCCACGCGCGCGTGGCTGCGCCAGCGCCACCGCGCGCGCCTGCTGCAGGGCCAGTGCGCGGCGCTGGCCGCGGGCGCCGCGCTGCTGGCCGCGCAGATGCGGTGGGACCTGTCGGCCGAGCCGTGGCTGGCGGCGGTCGCCTGGTTGTGGTTCAACGCCGCCGTGTTCGGCGCCGATCCCATTCTCGACGGCCGCCTCAAGGGCTGGTGGCTGGCGCTGCTGCTGGTCCTGTGCAGCGTGGCCGGCGCGCTGCCGGTGCACGCGGAAACCACGCCGCTGTTCCGCGCCGAGGCGGTGGCCTGCGTCTACCTGCTGCTGGCCTGCCTGTTCGAATGGTCGGACCTGCGCGGCGCCGGCCGGCCCATCAAGTCGGTCAAGTCGGCCAAGCCGGCCCGGCGCACCTGAATGGGGCAGGCGGCCGCGCCGGGCTCCCCGCGCCGGCCTGGCCGCCGCGAAAACAGGCCGGGAAGGCCCCCTTCCACTGCGGACCGGGAAACCCGCGCATGGCGCATAATCCCGCACTCGCCCATGCCACCCCAGAAGGAGCTGTCCGTGTCCGTGCAGGAAGTCAGTTACGACCACGCCATCGAGCTAGCCAATGCCGAGCGCTACGACGAGGCGCTGGTCATTCTCGACCAGCTCTCGCAGGCGCAGCCGCAGGTGGTGGATTTCGACTGCCTGCGGGCGCGCCTGCACTTCGACCGCGGCGACGCCCCGCAGGCCTTCGCCGTGCTCGACGCGGCGCTGGCCAGGCTGCCCGGGCTGGACCTGCATCCCGCGCACCGCTGGTCCTCGCGCGGCATGATCGCGCACCGCTACGGCATGCTGCTGATGAGCATGGAGCGCTTCCAGGAAGCGCAGCCGTGGCTGGACGAGGCCGCGCTGCGCAACGGCCTGTCCTCGGGCGAGTGGAGCGCGCGGCTGCATGCGGGGCTGGCGCATTACCGGCTCGGCGACTTCGCCGGCGCCGGCGCCTACTGGTACGACCTGCTGTACCGCGCGCCGGACCTCGGCGCCGAGGAAATCCTGGCGCAGGCCGCGGCCCACGTGAACGCCGCCGGCGAGCGGGCCGAGCCGATGCTGCGCCTGTGCCTGGCGCGCATCGGGCTGGACAACCCCGACCTGCTCGAGCTCGACGAAGCCGCCGGCGACGCGTTCGCCGCCGAGCAGGCCGGCATCGTGCTGGCCGCCCGCCCGGACCACCCGCACGCGCGCCGCATCCGCGCGCCGCTGCGCTACCGCGCCGGCGAGCTCGACGGCGCATGGGATGACCTCGCCACCTACCAGCGCCAGGCGCCGGACCCCAAGGCCCAGGTGCGCGAGCTGGAATGGCGCCACCAGGCCGGCGAGGACCAGCCGTGGACGCGCTTCGCCTTCGCGCAGAACGCCACCGACGCGGCCGGCTATTACCACGCCGGCGTGGCGCTGGCCGAGTTCATCGACGCCGTGCCGGCCGCCGAGGCGGCGCTGGCGCCGCACGTGGTCAATGCCTACCGGCTCGGCCTGGCGCGCTTCGAGCGGTATTTCGCCAGCGGCGAGGGCGGCTACGACGACGCCGACCCGCACCTGTACTCGATGCTGTGCCACAACCTCGCGCAGCGGCTCGACGGCGCCGACCAGCGCGCCGAGCGCATCGCGCTGCACGAGAAAGGCATCGCGGCGAGCGAGTTCATCGAGCACTGGATCGACCTGCTCGACGGCCTGGTGGCCGGCGGCCAGCACGCCAAGGCGGTGGAAGTGGCCGGCGACGTGCTCAACCGCTACCCGCTCGAGCGCGACCCGGCCAACGTGGGCTGGGTGTTCAGCCGCCTGATGGATGCCTGGAAGGGCATCGGCGGCATCGAGGTGACGTCGGCGGCGCGCGACGCGCTGGCCCACATGGATGCCCGCGCCGACGCGCTGCCGGTGGAAGAGCGCAGCCAGGCCGCCCACGCGCTGGCCCACGCGCGCGCGCATTTCGCCGGCCTGCTGCGCAACGGCACCGCCAGCATGGACCAGCACGACCGCACCGACGCGCTGGCCGAGATCGAAGCCCTGCAGCGGCGCGCGTTGCTGATCGAGGACGCCTGGCTGTACAACGCGTTCGGCCTGGTGTGGCGCGACCTCGGCACGCCCGAGCGCGCGCTGCCGCTGTTCGAGCAGGCCATCGTGCTGACCGAGGGCGATCCGTGGGACCAGGCCCTGCCGCGCGTGCAGCGCGCGCTGATCCGCAACGGCGACAAGCTGCACGCCGAGGCGCTGGCGGATTTCGAGGCGGCCTTCGCCGCGCGCGACCGCTGGGACGGCGAGGCCTGGCTCGGCGCGGTCGAGGCCGCGCTCGGGCTGGCGCAGCGCGAGACCGCGCTGGCCTATTTCGACAAGGCCCGCGCGGCCGGCGCGGCGCAGGGCCGCACGCGCGCGCAGTACGCGCGCATGGAAACCGGCCTGCGCGCCACGCGGCCGGCGTGGAAGTTCTGGGGGGTGTAGCGGGCTGCCCGCAGGACGCTCCAAAAAACGCCATCCCGCCAGATGGCGTTTTTTTATGCATGAACGCATCACGTTCCCTGCAACTTACGTGCCCTGTCGGACAAACTCTGACACGGAATGTCATGGCGCTCCGTTACCATGTCACCCATGAATGGACTGAGCCAATTGTTTCCAAGCCTGCCGCTGGCACCGGGCGGACTGTTCTGGGTCGGGCTGGCGCTGGTCGGGGCGGGCCTGGCGGGCGAGGTGTGCCGCGGCTACCTGCGGCTGCCGCGCATCGTCGGTTATGCCGCCACCGGGCTGCTCGCGGGCATGCTCGGGCGCGGCATCGTCACCGACGACATGATCGCCCAGACGCGCATCCTGATCGACATGGCGCTCGCGCTGGCGCTGTTCGAGCTGGGCCACCGCCTGTCGCTGACGTGGCTGCGCGCCAATCGCTGGCTGCTGTTTACCAGCGCCTTCGAGAGCCTGCTGACCTGGGGGCTGGTGGCGGCCGTGCTGCAATGGATGGGCGTGACGCCGGCGGTGGCCATCCTGGCCGGCGGCATCGCGGTCAGCACCTCGCCGACCATCGTGCTGCAGCTGAAGAACGAACTGCGCGCCGACGGGCAAGTGACCGAGCGGCTGCTGGCGATGGCCGCGCTCAACAGCATCTATGCCGCGGCCATCGTGCAGGTCGCCACCGGCTGGCTGCATTCGGAGTACGGCAACCTGGGGGCCGCGCTGCTGCATCCGCTCTACCTGCTGGTGGGTTCGTGCCTGCTGGCCTGGGCGGTGGGCAAGCTCGGCCACGCCATCTACGCGCGCATGGCCTCGGACGACCACTACAGCTTCCTGGTGCTGGTGGGGCTGGTGCTGTTCACGCTGGCGCTCACGCGCGTGCTCAAGCTGTCGATGCCGCTCACGCTGATGCTGGCCGGCGTGGTGTTCAAGCACCAGGACAGCCAGCCGCGCGTGTGGCCGGCGCACTTCGGCAGCGCCGGCAGCCTGCTCATCATCGTCATGGTGGTGTCGCTGGGCCTGCCGCTGACCGCGCACGACTGGGCCATCGGCGGCGGCGCCGCGGTGGCGCTGGTGCTGCTGCGCCACCTCGCCAAGCTGGCCGGCGTGGCCTCGCTGGGGTCGTTCTCGGGCCTGAGCCTGCGCCAGTGCGTGGCGCTGGGCCTGGCGCTGGCGCCGATGTCGGGCCTGGCCTACCTGCTGATGAGCGACGTGGCGCGGCTCTATCCCGCCACCGGCGAGCCGCTGGCCGCCATCATCCTGTGCACGCTGGCGATCGAGCAGTTGCTGGGGCCCGCCGTGGCCGCCTGGGCACTTCGCTATGCGGGCGAGGTCAGAGGCAATGGAGGAGGGCGCTGATGTCACTCGAACCGTTCAAGCACTCCGAGGCGCTGACCTTCGGCGTGGAGCTGGAGTTGCAACTGGTCAACCGCCACGACTATGACCTGGCGCCGTTCGCGCCGGACCTGCTGCGCGCGCTCAAGGGCGCCCAGCACGCCGGCGACATCAAGCCCGAGATCAGCCCGTCGATGATCGAGATCAGCACCGGCATCTGCCACAGCTACGCCCAGGCGCTGGACGAGCTCGGCACCATGCGCGACCTGATGGTGGACGCCTCGCGCTCGCTCAACCTCGGCATCTGCGGCGGCGGCACGCACCCGTTCCAGCAGTGGGCCGACCGCACCATCTCCGACTCGCCGCGCTACCAGTACATCTCCGAGCTGTACGGCTACCTCGCCAAGCAGTTCACCGTGTTCGGCCAGCACGTGCACATCGGCTGCCCGAGCGCCGACGAGTCGCTGTTCCTGCTGCACGCCATCGGCCGCTACGTGCCGCACTTCATCGCGCTGGCCGCGTCGTCGCCGTTCGTGCAGGGCGTGGACACCGGCTTCGCCTCGGCGCGGCTGAACTCGGTCGCGGCCTTCCCCATGAGCGGGCGCGCGCCGCACCTGCTGACCTGGGATGCGTTCACCGCCTACTTCGAGAAGATGCGCAAGACCGGCGTGATCGAAAGCATGAAGGACTTTTACTGGGACATCCGCCCCAAGCCGGAATTCGGCACCATCGAGGTCCGCGTGATGGACACGCCGCTGACCGTGCAGCGCGCCTGCGACGTGGCCGCCTACATCCAGGCGCTGGCGCGCTACCTGCTGCTGTCGCGCCCGTTCATGCCGCAGGAAGACGATTACCTGGTCTACACCTTCAACCGCTTCCAGGCGTGCCGCTTCGGCCTCGAAGGCGAGTACGTGCATCCCAACGAGCTCACGCGCATGCCCATCGCCGATCACATCGTGTCGATCTGCGACGCGCTGGTGCCGCACGCCGAGGCGCTCGGCTCGCTCGACGCGCTGGCCAATATCCGCGCGCTGGCGCGCAGCCGCGACGGCGACGCCGAGCGCGTGCGCCAGATCGACGCCGACACGCGCAGCCTGCGCGAGACCGTGCGCCAGACCTGCGACAGCTGGGCGGGCTGAGCCGCCGCGCGTTCTGCCCTCCGCCTTCCTTCTTCCGCCTTCCGGGCCTGGCCCGCGCCGCCTGCCGCTAGGCCCCGTGCGGCACCTGCTCGCCGTCGCGCAGCCCGAGCCGCTGGTTGGCGGGCACGGCCACGTCCATCAGCCTGGGCCTGGGCAGCATGAGCTGGCCCATGATCTCGATGAACTGGGCGCGCGTGCGGCCGGCCACGCGGCTGTTGTGCGCGCGCTCGTGGCCGATGGTGGATTCGGTGCGGCCCTTGTAGTCGTGGGCGGGATAGACCAGGGTGTCGTCCGGCAGCGTGAAGAGCTTGCGCGTAAGGCTGTCGTACAGCGTGCCGGCGTCGCCGGACTGGAAGTCGGTGCGGCCGCAGCCGTCGATCAGCAGCGCGTCGCCGGTGAAGACGCGGCGCACGGTGCCCGCCGGCGTGGGCTCTTCCCACAGGTAGCTCATGCTGCCGGCGGTGTGCCCGGGCGTGTGGATCGCGCGCAGCACCTGGGTGCCGAACCGCAGCGTGTCGCCGTCGATCAGCTGCATCTGCGCGGGGCGGATGTCGCAGCCCGAGGGCGCCGCGGTGCGCGCGCCGGTCTGCTGCGCGAGGTGGCCGGCCGAGGTGATGTGGTCGGCATGGGCATGGGTTTCCACCACCCATTCCAGCCTGGCGCCGCTGGCCTGCAGGCAGGCCAGGTCGCGCGCGAGCTGGCGGTCGACCGGGTCGATCAGCAGCGCCTCGCGCGTGGCGGCGTCGATCAGCAGGTAGGTGTAGGTCGACGAGGTCTCGTCGAACAACTGGTGGAAAGTCTGCATGGCGGCCCGCCCGGTCGGTGGTTTGCTCGCATGATAGCGCCGCGGCACGCGCGCGCGGCGCCATTCTTGCCGGTCGTCAGCCGATTTCCACCACTTCGCTGACCTGCACCACCGGCACCGCGTCGGTGTAGTTGGGGATGTCCTGCTGCAGTTCCTTGCCCGCCGCCCTGGAGGCCGCCGCGAACTCGGGCAGCGAATCGAACAGGATGTGGCACATCGCCGTGTAGGCCGGGTCGGAGCCCGGCGCGCCGCCACCCAGGCCGCGCTCCACCGCCACGCCGCGGTAGCCGGGCTGGGCGCCGTACAGCTCGGCCACGCGCGGCATGTGGCGCGCGCGGTAGTAGTCGAAATCGAACCTGCCGTCCTTGCGGTACGGATAGAGGATGCTGATCTTGATCATGCCGGGTCTCCGTTGTGGCGCGCGTGGCGCGTCGTGATGGTGTAGCCGGGCTAGCGTAGCAGAAAGCGCCGGTTCGGCTTGCCACGGGCGACGCGCGCGCCTCAGCACTCCACGATGTTCACCGCTAGCCCGCCGCGCGCCGTTTCCTTGTACTTGGTCTTCATGTCGGCGCCGGTCTCGCGCATGGTCTTGATGACCGAGTCGAGCGACACATAGTGCTCGCCGTCGCCGCGCAGCGCCATGCGCGCGGCGTTGACGGCCTTGACCGAGGCCATCGCGTTGCGCTCGATGCACGGGATCTGCACCAGCCCGCCGACCGGGTCGCAGGTCAGCCCGAGGTTGTGCTCCATGCCGATCTCGGCGGCGTTCTCCACCTGCCCGGGCGTGCCGCCCATCACCGCGGCCAGCGCCCCGGCGGCCATCGAGCAGGCCACGCCGACCTCGCCCTGGCAGCCGACCTCGGCGCCGGAAATGGAGGCGTTGAGCTTGTACAGCATGCCGATCGCGCCGGCGGTCAGCAGGAAATCGATCACGCCCTGCGGGCTGGCGCCCGGCACGAAGCGGTCGTAGTAGTGCAGCACCGCCGGGATGATGCCGGCCGCGCCGTTGGTGGGCGCCGTCACCACGCGCCCGCCGGCGGCGTTTTCCTCGTTGACGGCGATCGCGTACAGGTTGACCCAGTCCATCACCGAGAGCGGATCGGCCAGCGCGCGCTCGGCGTGCTCGGTCAGGTTGCGGAACAGCTCGGGCGCGCGCCGCCGGACCCTGAACGGGCCGGGCAGCTCGCCGTCGGTGCGGCAGCCGCGCGCCACGCACGCCTGCATCACCGCCCAGATGCGCAGCAGCCCGGCGTTGACCTCGGCTTCGCTGCGCCACGCGCATTCGTTCTCCATCATCAGGCGCGCGATGCTCTTGCCGCTGGCGGCGGCCATCTCCAGCATGGCGCGCCCGCTGCGAAACGGGTGCGGCAACTGCCGGTCGGCGTCGAGGATGTGCGTGTTGGCGGCGCCGGCCGTGACCACGAAGCCGCCGCCCACCGACAGGTAGCGCCCCTCGCGCAGCGGCTGCCCGGCCGCGTCGAAGGCATGGAACTTCATGCCGTTGGGATGCTCGGCCAGCGCCTCGCGCCGGTAGAAGACGATGTGCTCCTTCTCCACGAACGGCACCGGGTGCGTGCCCAGCAGCGCCAGCGTGCGCGCCGCGCGCAGCGCGGTCAGGCGCTGCTCGATGGTGTCGGGATCGACCCCGTCGGGCGTCTCGCCCAGCAGGCCGAGGATGACGCCGCGGTCGGTGCCGTGGCCGCGCCCGGTGGCGCCGAGCGAGCCGTACAGCTCGACGCGCACGCTGGCCACGCGCGGCAGCAGGCCGTCGCGCGCCAGCCCCTGGGCGAACATCAGCGCCGCGCGCATCGGGCCGACGGTGTGCGAACTGGACGGGCCGATGCCCACCTTGAACAGATCGAAGACGCTGACTGCCACGGCATGGCTCCTGGGGGCGGGACTGCTGGCGCCGGCTTCAGATCGGCGCGTCGCTATCGTTGTTGATGGGGGTGCGCCACAGCGAGGTGGCCGCGTCGCGCGGCGTGGCGGGCGCGTCCTTCCTCACCATCACGCTGATGGTGCCGTCGTTCTCGAGAATGGCGAAATGCACATCCGCCACGCGCTCGCAGCCGGCATGGCGCAGCGCCTTGTGCAGGTCGTCGCGGCTGATGAGGGCGTTCTTCATCACGTCGGGATAGATCTGCCCTTCGTGGATCAGCACCTGCGGGCGGCCCTCCACCACGTTCTCGAAGCGCCGGCTGCGCCAGCTCAGCCAGGCCAGCAGGAGGTTGGCGCCGATCAGCGTCACCGCCAGGATCAGGCCGGCGGTGACGGAGTTGTCGCCGGCGTTCATCGAATTCTGCACCGCGTTGGACAGCACCAGCAGCAGCACCAGGTCGAGCGAGGTCAGCTGCCCGATCTGGCGCTTGCCCGAGAGCCGCAGCAGCACCAGCAGGCTGCCGTAGACGATCAGTCCGCGCAGGACGAATTCCCACCAGGGGGCGCTGAGATTCCACATCGGCCAGACCTCCGCTCAGGCGCGCCGGCACGTGCCGGCGCCTGCCTGCCGCAGCATAGCGCGGCGGCGGCGTCCGCGTCTGCCGGACGCCGCCCGACCAGTTCGCGTTCAGTCCTGCTGCGCGTATTCGCTCATCGGCACGCACGAGCAGAACAGGTTGCGGTCGCCGTACACGTTGTCGGCGCGGCCCACCGGCGGCCAGTACTTCTGCGTGCGCAGCGAGGCCACCGGGTAGGCGGCTTCCTGGCGCGTGTACTTGTGCTCCCAGGCGTCGGCGGTGATGACCGCGGCGGTGTGCGGCGCGTGCTTCAGCGGGTTGTCCTCGCGGTCGAAGCTGCCGTCCTCCACGCGCGCGATCTCGCCGCGGATGGCGATCATGGCGTCGATGAAGCGGTCCAGCTCGTGCAGCGACTCGCTCTCGGTCGGCTCGATCATCAGCGTGCCCGGCACCGGGAAGCTCATGGTCGGCGCGTGGAAGCCGTAGTCCATCAGGCGCTTGGCCACGTCCTCGTTGGAGATGCCCGTGGCCTTCTGCAGCGGGCGCAGGTCGAGGATGCACTCGTGCGCGACCAGGCCGTGCTGGCCCGTGTACAGCACCGGGAAGTGCGGCGACAGGCGGCGCGCGACGTAGTTGGCGGCCAGGATGGCGTTCTCGGTGGCAGCGGTGAGGCCGGCCGAGCCCATCATGGCGATGTACATCCACGAGATCGGCAGGATGCTGGCCGAGCCGAACGGCGCGGCCGCGACGCCGCCGATGCCGTTGTCGTCGCGGCGGTAGCCCACGCTGTCCTGGTTGGGCAGGAAGTCCGCCAGGTGCGCGCCGACCGCCACCGGGCCCACGCCCGGTCCGCCGCCGCCGTGCGGGATGCAGAAGGTCTTGTGCAGGTTCAGGTGCGAGACGTCGCCGCCGAACTGGCCCGGCGCGGCGGTGCCGACCATCGCGTTCATGTTGGCGCCGTCGACGTAGACCTGGCCACCGTGCCTGTGCACGATCTCGCAGATCTGCTGCACGCCCTGCTCGAACACGCCGTGCGTGGACGGGTAGGTGATCATCACGGCGGCGAGGTTCTGGCTGTGCTGCTCGGCCTTCTTCGCCAGGTCGGCGAGGTCGACGTTGCCGTGCTCGTCGCAGGCCACCACCACCACCTTCATGCCGGCCATCTGCGCCGAGGCCGGGTTGGTGCCGTGCGCGGACGATGGGATCAGGCAGATGTCGCGGTGGCTTTCGCCGCGGCTGGCGTGGTAGGCGTGGATGATGAGCAGGCCCGAGTACTCGCCCTGCGAGCCGGCGTTGGGCTGCAGGCTCACGGCGGCGTAGCCGGTGGCCGCGCACAGCATGGCTTCGAGCTGGTCGATCATCTCGCGGTAGCCCACGGTCTGGTCGAGCGGCGCGAACGGGTGGATGTTGCTGAACTCGGGCCACGTCACCGGGATCATCTCGCTGGTGGCGTTGAGCTTCATGGTGCACGAGCCGAGCGGGATCATGGTGCGGTCCAGCGCGAGGTCCTTGTCGGCCAGCGCGCGCAGGTAGCGCAGCATCTCGTGCTCGGCGTGGTGCGTGTTGAACACCGGGTGCGTCAGGTAGGCGCTCTGGCGCGCCAGCGCGGCCGGGAAGGCGTCCTGCGCGGTGGCTTCGAGCGCGTCGAACGCGGGCACCGGCTTGCCCTGGGCGAAGATCTCCCACAGCGCGACCACGTCCGCGCGCGAGGCGGTCTCGTCCAGCGAGATGCCGATGCGGTTGGCGCCGGCATGGCGCAGGTTGATGCCGCGCGCGGTGGCGGCCGCGTGGATGGCCTCGGTGTGGAAGCCGCTCACCAGCGTGAGGGTGTCGAAGAAGGCCGCGTTGGCGCGGGTGTAGCCGAGCGCCTCCAGGCCGGCGGCCAGCGTGGCGGTCAGGCGGTGCACGCGCTGCGCGATGCGCTTGAGGCCGTGCGGGCCGTGGTACACCGCGTACATCGACGCCATCACCGCCAGCAGCACCTGCGCGGTGCAGATGTTGGAGGTGGCCTTCTCGCGGCGGATGTGCTGCTCGCGCGTCTGCAGGGCCAGGCGGTAGGCCTGGTTGCCCTGCGCGTCGATGGTCACGCCGACCAGCCGGCCCGGCATCGAGCGCTTGAACGCATCCTTGACCGCCATGTAGCCGGCGTGCGGGCCGCCGAAGCCCAGCGGCACGCCGAAGCGCTGCGAGTTGCCGATGGCCACGTCGGCGCCCCATTCGCCGGGCGCGGCGATCAGGGTCAGCGCCAGCAGGTCGGCGGCGGCCACCACCAGGCCGCCGGCGGCGTGCACGGCCTCGGCGATGGCGCGGTAGTCGGCCACGTCGCCGTTTACGCCCGGGTATTGCAGCAGCACGCCGAACGCATGCGCGCCGGCGGCGTCGGCCGCGGGCCCGACCTTGACCTCGATGCCCAGCGGCAGCGCGCGCGTGCGCACCACTTCCAGCGTCTGCGGCAGCACGTCGTCGGCGACGTAGAAGGTATTGCTGGCGTGCTTGTTGACCCGCTGCAGCAGCGTCATGGCCTCGGCCGCGGCGGTGCCTTCGTCGAGCATGGAGGCGTTGGCGATGTCCAGGCCGGTCAGGTCGGTCACCATCTGCTGGAAGTTCAGCATGGCTTCCAGGCGGCCCTGCGAGATCTCCGGCTGGTACGGCGTGTAGGCGGTGTACCAGGCCGGGTTCTCGAAGATGTTGCGCAGGATGACGCCCGGCGTGAGCGTGTTGTAGTAGCCCTGGCCGATGAAGCTCCTGAGCACCTGGTTCTTGCCGGCCAGCCCGCGCAGTTTCGCCAGCGCGGCTTCCTCGGTCAGCGGCTCGGTGAACTCGCCCAGCGGCATGCCGTCGCGGCGGCGGATGGCGGCGGGGATGACGGCGTCGATCAGCGCGGCGCGGCTGCCGTAGCCGAGCACCTCGAGCATGTGCTGCTGCTCGGCGGCGTCGGGGCCGATATGACGGGAAGCGAAGGCGTCGCGCGCCTCCAGTTCGGCCAGCGTGGGCCGGGCACCTTGGGCGGCGGTGGTGGGAAGCGGGGCGTTCATGGCAAGAACCTCGTTGGGCGCGCGGCGGCAGGTGGTCGGCCTGGCCGCCGCGCATCGGTATTCAGTCGCCGTTCCCGCGGCATGGCGGCCGCGCGGGAACGGCGGGAGTGTGGCGGGGCGTCAGGCGCCGACGCTGGCCTTGTAGGCGTCGGCCGACATCAGGCCGTTGACGTCGTCGCTGTTGGCCGGCTTGAGCTTGAACAGCCAGGCGTCGAAGGCGTCGGCATTGACGCTTTCCGGCGCGGCCACGGCGGCGTCGTTGATGGCGATCACTTCGCCGGCCACCGGGGCGTAGATGTCGGACGCGGCCTTGACCGATTCCACCACGGCCAGCGCGTCGCCCGCGCCCACCGACTTGCCCACTTCGGGCAGTTCCAGGAACACGATGTCGCCCAGCGCGTCCTGCGCGTGGTCGGTGATGCCGATGGTCAGCGTGCCGTCGGCTTCGACGCGCACCCATTCATGGGACTCGGTGTACTTCAGGTCGGCGGGGAAAGTCATGGAATTCTCCAGATGCGGTTTGTTGTTCAGCGCCAGCCGGGCGGGGGATCGCGTGGAGCGGGGGTGGCCGCCGGCGGGCGCGCTGTGACCGGGTGCGAGCGTTCAGCTCACGAGTGCCTTGCCATTGCGCACAAACGGCAGTTTAACCACAGTCGCGGCGAGTTTGCGGTCGCGGATCTCGACCTGCACCTCGGCGCCGGCGGCAACGCCGAGCGGCAGGCGGGCAAAAGCGATGGACAGGGACAGCGAGGGGCTGAAGGTGCCGCTGGTGATCTCGCCCTCGCCGGCCGCGGTGATCACTTTCTGGTGCGCGCGCAGCACGCCGCCCTTCTCGCGCAGGATCAGGCCGGTGAACTGGCGGGTCTGGCCGGCGGCGGCGAGCGCCGCCTTGCCGGTGAAGTCGCGCTCGCTCTGCAGGTCCACGGTCCAGGCCAGGCCGGCGTCGAGCGGCGAGGTGTGGATGTCCATGTCCTGGCCGTACAGGTTCATGCCGGCTTCCAGGCGCAGCGTGTCGCGCGCGCCCAGGCCGGCCGGGCGCACGCCGGCGGCGTTCAGCTTCTCCCACAGGCCGGCGACGTTCTCGGCCGGCACCACCAGCTCGAAGCCG
Source organism: Cupriavidus ulmosensis (assembly GCF_977008105.1). Lineage (NCBI taxonomy): Bacteria > Pseudomonadati > Pseudomonadota > Betaproteobacteria > Burkholderiales > Burkholderiaceae > Cupriavidus > Cupriavidus ulmosensis. The sequence goes on along the minus strand of NZ_CDRMWP010000001.1, from coordinate 4,140,155 downwards.
TCCTCGCCGGTATAGCCGGTGCGCGCCACCATGACCTCGCCCAGCGCGGGGTCCTGCACCACGATGGCGTTGAACGGCTTGAGCGCCTCGCTCGGCTGGGTGGCCGGGAAGGCGCTCCACACCTTGGCGCGCGCGTTCGGGCCCTGCACCGCGACGATGGCCAGCGGCGCGGCGCCGGCCGGCGCGTTGTCGCCGCGGCGCGGGGTGATGGCCACGCCGCTGCCGGTGGCGGCATTGCGCGCGCGGATCCATTCGATGTCGCCGTTGGCGGTGCCGGCGTTGACCACCAGGCGGAAGCGGTCCTCGGCGAAGAAGTAGACGATCAGGTCGTCGATGACGCCGCCGCGCTCGTCGAGCATGCACGAGTAGAGCGCCTTGCCCGGCGTCTGCAGCTTGTCGACATTGTTGGCCAGCAGGCCGCGCAGGAACGCGCGCACGTTGGCGCCGGCCAGGTCGACCACGCACATGTGGGACACGTCGAACATGCCGGCGTCGGTGCGCACGGCGTTGTGTTCTTCGATCTGGGAGCCGTAGTTGACCGGCATGTCCCAGCCGCCGAAGTCGACCATGCGGGCGCCGAGCGCGCGGTGGATGGCATTGAGGGGCGTGGCCTGGAGCGTCATGTAGTCCTCGGGGGAAGCGGAAATCTCGGTTCGGAAACGAAAAAAGGGTCATCCGCCGCATGGCCGGCGCGCATGGCGCTGCCGGATCCGCTGCGGCGGATGACCCCTCTGTCCTCGATACCTGAGAGATTACAAGGCGGTCCCGCGGACCAGTGCCTTGCGCGCCCCTTCGGTGGGCACGCTCGCCATGCCTTGCGCTGCGCGCAGGCGGCGGGTGCCGCTCTCCAGAGTACGGCCTGCATCGTGTGCATGTTGCGGGCCGATCCGACCAGTCCTTGGTGCCTGAGAGTTTTCGGGTGATACCCCTTCGGCGGCGCAGGCTCTGCGCGCTCTCCCGGTCGGATGGCGCGACTCTACAGGCAGCCCCGGTGGCTTGTCAACGCGCGGCGCCGGGCCGGCGGGGGCGGACCCGCCGCCGTGTTAACATCTGCCGCTGCGGCCGCCCGCGGGATCGCCGTCCCGGTGCCGCGGTCTTCACAGGCAGCCCTGGCCGCTTTGTTCTTGCCGGTCCTTGCCGGGCCCGCGCCCGCCATTTCGCCATCCGCTTCCGCCACCACGCCCCGACGCATGACCCACGGACTCAATCCCGCCCAATCCGAAGCCGTCCGTTATCTCGACGGACCCTGCCTGGTGCTGGCCGGCGCCGGCTCCGGCAAGACGCGGGTGATCACGCAGAAGATCGCGCACCTGATCGAGGACAAGGGCTTCGAGCCGAAGCACATCGCCGCCGTGACCTTCACCAACAAGGCCGCCAAGGAGATGCAGGAGCGCATCGCCAAGCTGATGGAAGGCAAGACCACGCGCGAGGGCCGCCGCATCCCGCTCAAGCAGATGACGGTGAGCACCTTCCACTCGCTCGGCGTGCAGATCCTGCGCGCCGAGGCCGAGCACGTGGGACTCAAGCCGCGCTTTTCCATCATGGACTCGGACGACTGCTTCGGCCTGGTGCAGGAGCAGCTCGCCACCACCGACAAGAAGCTGATCCGCAGCGTGCAGAGCACGATCTCGCTGTGGAAGAACGGCATGGTCGATCCCGAGACCGCCATCGCCACCGCCGAGAGCGCCGACGACCACCAGGCCGCGCTGGTCTACCGCAACTACGTGGCCACGCTGCACGCCTACCAGGCGGTGGACTTCGACGACCTGATCCGCCTGCCGGCCGAGCTGTTCGCGCGCGACGAGGCGGTGCGCATGAAATGGCAGAACCGCCTGCGCTACTTCCTGGTGGACGAATACCAGGACACCAACGCCTGCCAGTACGCGCTGCTCAAGCAGCTCGCCGGCGGCTCGCACCTGCGCGCGCCGGCCTTCACCGCGGTCGGCGACGACGACCAGGCCATCTACGGCTGGCGCGGCGCCACGCTCGACAACCTGCGCCTGCTGCAGACCGATTTCCCCGGCCTCAAGGTGGTCAAGCTCGAGCAGAACTATCGCTCCACGGTGCGCATCCTGGAAGCGGCCAACGCGGTCATCGCCAACAATCCCAAGCTGTTCGACAAGAAGCTGTGGAGCGAGCACGGCATGGGCGACCCGATCGCCGTCAATCCGATGAACGACGAGGAGCACGAGGCCGAATCCGTGGTGTTCCGCCTGTCCGCGCACAAGTTCGAGCGGCGCGCGCAGTTCCGCGACTACGCCATCCTCTACCGCGGCAACCACCAGGCGCGCCTGTTCGAGCAGATCCTGCGGCGCGAGCGCATTCCCTACGTGCTGTCCGGCGGCCAGAGCTTCTTCGACCGCGCCGAGATCAAGGACATCTGCGCCTACCTGCGCCTGATCGCCAACGCCGACGACGATCCCGCCTTCATCCGCGCCATCACCACGCCGCGCCGCGGCGTCGGCAACGCCACGCTGGAAGTGCTCGGCACCTTCGCCGGGCAGGCCAAGGTGTCGCTGTTCGAGGCGGCCATGATGGGCGGCATCGAAGGCAAGCTGCAGCCGCGCCAGCTCGAGCCGCTGCGCGTGTTCTGCGAGTCGATGGTGCGCCTGGCCGGCCGCGCGGCCAGCGATCCGGCCAGCCAGGTGCTCGACGACCTGATGGAAGGCATCCACTACGAAGCCTACCTGTACGACACCTTCGACGAGCGCCAGGCCCAGTCGCGCTGGACCAACACGCTGGAGTTCCTCGACTGGCTCAAGCGCAAGGGCACCCGGCCCGAGGGCGCCGAGGGCGAGGCCACCGGCTTCGACACCGCCGACGGCTTCGGCGACGAAGGCAAGAACCTGCTCGAGCTGACCCAGACCGTGGCGCTGATGAGCATGCTCGAAGGCCGCGAGGAAGATCCCGACGCGGTGCGCCTGTCCACGCTGCATGCCTCCAAGGGGCTGGAATACCCGCACGTGTTCCTGGTCGGCGTGGAAGAGGGCATCCTGCCGCATTGCCGCGAGGACGAAGACCTCGGCGACGAGAAGATCGAGGAAGAGCGCCGCCTGATGTACGTGGGCATCACGCGCGCCCAGCGCAGCCTGCAGATCAGCTGGTGCAAGAAGCGCAAGCGCGCGCGCGACACCTACTCGTGCGAGCCCTCGCGCTTCATCGGCGAGATGAAGCTCGAGGAAGCGCCCGCGCCGGCCGACGCCACCCCCGCCATGAGCCCCAAGGACCGCCTCGCCGGGCTCAAGGCGCTGCTCGGCACGCCCGGCAAGACCACCGCGTCCTGACGCCCGCGCCGGCGGCGCGGCGTACAAAGTCAATACATTGGCCTACAAGCGGGACAAGATCGGCGCCCGCCGGCCTCCTAACATCGCGGGTGCCCGGACTGCTGCACAGGTCCGGGCGCCGCGCCGTTCCGTCCCTTCGGAGTCGGCGTGGCCGGGCGACATGCCCGACTTCTTCCCTGTTTCGACGCCCCCGCACCCTGCGTCCGGGGGCGTTTTTTTATGCGCCCGCGCGGCTCACGGGCGCGCCACCCCCACCAGGAATTCGCCCTCCAGCAAGCCGCTTTCGTTGGGGCGGTGGACCATCACGAAGCCCGGATGCGCGCCGGCGAGCGGGTCCTGCCGCACCGTCACCGGCGACGGGCCGCGCGCGCGGTAGGCGGGATGGCTGGTATGCACGAGCTGGCTGAGCCGGTCGTCGAAGAACATCTGGGTGGTCAGCACGCCGTGCTCGCCGAGATGGATCTTCAGGTGGATGTGCACCGCGCGCGGCGCGTACCAGCCCGGGTAGATGGTCAGGAACTGCGCGCTGCCGTCGCGCCGGGTGGCCTGCGCGCCGCGCAGGAAGCGCTGCGCGCCGGCGGGCGCGGCGGCCACCGGCGCGGAAGCCTCGCCCGCGGCCGGCGGCGGCTCGGCCCGCTCGAAGCCGCTGTAGTGCCCACCGGCATCGCAATGCCAGATGCTGGCCACGGCGCCGGCCACGCGCGCGCAGTTGCGCGCCGTATCCAGCACGATCACGCGCAGCCGCAGCGGCTGGCCGGGGCGGCGGTCGCGGATGTCGCTGCGCATCAGGGATTCGTCGATATAGAACGGGCCTTCGGCCCGCTCCGGCGTCAATGCGCACAGCGGCGCCACGGCGCCGGCCTCGCCCGCCAGCCCGAGCAGGCCCGCGCCCAGCGCGCCGCCCACGCCGCCGAGTCCGCCGATGAAGCGGCGCCGGCCCTGGTCCGGCAAGGGGCTATCGCGCATCTCGGCGGTCCTCCCGGCGGCGCGGCGCAGCACTGGGTACGCCTGCCGGCGCGCTGCCCGGCGATTCCGGCAGTTCAGTCGATTCCGGCGAGGCTTGCATGGGATTCATGGTGGTCTCCAGTGGCCGGCGCGGGGCGCCGGCTGCATGCCGATCGCTTCCAGCATAGCCCGGGGGCGGCCGAAACAAAGCGGTGCGGCGTGCACATGTTGATCTTAGGAGATGCGCGCGCCGCCCGGCGCGGGACAAGAGCGGAAAGCCGGGCGCCTGCGTGCGCCGCCGCGCATGCCGCTCGCTGCTCGCTGCTCGCCGCCGGCACGCGCGGTCTTGTGTCGATTCTGATACAAAGAGGCCACACCGCGCCCATCAGCGCGCGCCGCCATGCTGGTAGAGTGATCGCCTGGCGCAGGTCATGCGCCAGCCTGCCTTGGCGCGCCGCGCCGCGCGCGCGCCGATCCCGGGCGCCGCCGCGCCGCCAGCCATGCCGCCTACCGCCGCAACCTGCCACACCGATACCCCGATGGACCTGTCCCCCGCTTCGCCCCTGCACCTGCTGGTCGTCGACGACGATCCGCAGATCCGCGCCATGCTGGCCGAATATCTCGCCACCTTCGGCATCGAGGCCGACGGCGCCGAGGGCGGCGCCGCCATGCGCGCCGCGCTGGCCGCGCGCGACTACGACCTCGTGGTGCTGGACCTTTCGCTGCCCGGCGAGAACGGCCTGGCGCTGTGCCGCGAGATCCGCGAGCGCGGCGACCTGCCGGTCATCATGCTGACCGCGCGCACCGAGCTGGCCGACCGGGTGGTCGGCCTCGAAGTGGGCGCCGACGACTACGTCACCAAGCCGTTCGAGATGCGCGAGCTGGTGGCGCGCATCCACACCGTGCTGCGCCGCGCGCGCGCCGGCGCCGGCGCGGGCCTGAAGCGCCCGGCGACGGTGGCCGGCCACGAACTGCGCTTCGGCAGCTGGCGGCTCAACACCACGCTGCGCCAGCTCGTCGACGGCGAGGAAACCGTGGTGCCGCTGTCCAACGCCGAATTCCGCCTGCTGCTGGCCTTCATCGAGCATCCCAACCGCGTGCTGGACCGCGAGCTGCTGATCAACCAGGCGCGCGGCCGCGATCTGGACGTATTCGACCGCAGCATCGACCTGCTGGTCTCGCGCCTGCGCCAGAAGCTGCGCGACGACCCGCGCGACCCGGCGCTGATCCGCACCGTGCGAGGCGAGGGCTATGTCTTCACCGGCACCGTCGAAGGCTGAGCGCGCGGGCTGGGTGGCCCGCCATGACACGATGTTCGTGCGGCTGTTCCTGGTGATGATGGCCATCATGCTGGCCGTGCACGTGCTGGGCGTCACCGTGATCGAGAGCATCTTCCCGCGTCCGGGCGAGATCGGCATCGCGCTGGTGCCCGGCGACGAACCGCCGCCCGACGACGCGGGCCCGCCCCGCGCCGGTGGCCCCGGCCCCGGTCCTGCTGCTGGTTCCGATACCGGCCTCGCTGTCGGCGCCACCACCGGCCCCGCCGCCGCTGGCGGCGCGCCGCGCGCGGACGCGGGCGGCGCCATGCCCAGGCATCACCACCTGCATCCGCCGCGCGGCCTGGGCCCGCCGCGCCTGGGCCTGCTGTTCCAGTTCGCCGCCATCATCGCCGCCTCGTGGGCCGGCGCGCGGCTGCTGGCGCGCCCGGTGCAGAGCCTGGCCAGCGGCGCCGGCCGGCTGGCGCAGGACGTGCACGCGGCGCCGCTCGACGAGGACAGCGGCCCGGCCGAGGCGCGCGCCGCGGCCCGCGCCTTCAACCACATGCAGCGGCGCATCCGCACGCAACTCGCGCAGCAGTCGCGCTTCCTGGCCGCGGTGTCGCACGACCTGCGCACGCCGCTCACGCGCATGAGCCTGCGCATCGAAGGCGTGGACGACAACCGCGTGCGCTACCGCCTGCGCCAGGACCTGGCCGAGATGAACGGGCTGATCGACGCCACGCTCTACTACCTGCGCGAGCGCGACGGCAACGCCGGGCCGCGCCAGCGCGTGGACGTGCACGCGCTGCTGCAGGCCGTGGTGGACGACGCCACCGAGATCGGCCAGGACGTCACCCTGGCCGGCGCCGCCGCGCCGCTGCTGGCCTACCCGGCCGAGCTGCGCCGCGCGGTGGTCAACCTGGTGGAGAACGCGCACCGCTACGGCGGCAGCGCGCGCATCGAGCTGGCCGACAGCGCGGAGCGCGTGGTGATCGACGTGTGCGACAGCGGGCCCGGCATTCCGCCCGAAGACATGGCGCGCGTGCTGGAGCCGTTCTACCGGCTGGAGACCTCGCGCAGCCGCGCCACCGGCGGCGTCGGCATGGGTCTGTCGATCGCCTCGGACATCGTCGCGCGCCACGGCGGCGAGCTCAACCTCGCCAACCGCCCCGAAGGCGGCCTGCGCGTGCGCATCACGCTGCCGCGCGCCTGAGCGCGCCGGCGATGCGAGGTGACGCCGGCGCCCGCGGGGAAGATGCCGGGAAGCCGCCGGGGTGACGCCAAGGTGGCGTCCGGGTGGTGTCCGACCACGCCCGCCCGGCGCGGCGCGACGCCGCTTGATGTCGATCAACGCCCGCCGGGCCGCCCGCCTCTAGGATGAGCGATCGACATCCGACACGAAGGCCGCCCCATGTCCGCGCCAGCCCCCGCCCCGCACCCCGCCAGCAGTCCGTCCACCCGATCCATCGCGCTGTCCGCCGCCGGCCAGCCGCGCGCCTGCTCCGGCAACTGCGGCGCGGCCTGCACCGGCAAGCAGCCCGGCGGCCACGCGCTGGCGGATTTCCGCGCGCTGGCCGGGCGCATGGACATCAACGGGCCGCGCTACACCTCCTACCCCACCGCGGACCGCTTCCACGGCGGCTTCGGCGAGGCCGACTACCTGCAGGCGCTGGCCGACTGCGCCGCGCAGCCGGCGCCGCTCTCGCTCTACGTGCACATCCCGTTCTGCGAGAACATCTGCTACTACTGCGGCTGCAACAAGATCATCACGCGCGACCACGGCCGCAGCGGCCGCTACGTGCACTATCTCGTGCGCGAGATGGCGCTGGCCGCCGCGCGGCTCGGCGCGCGGCGCGAGGTGGTGCAGTCGCACTGGGGCGGCGGCACGCCGACCTTCCTCGACGCGGCCGAGATGCGCCGCGTGATGGACGCCATGCACGCGCACTTCGACCTGCTGCCCGAAGGCGAGCACTCCATCGAGATCGATCCGCGCCGCGTCGGCGACGCGCAGATGGCGCTGCTGGCCGAGCTCGGCTTCAACCGCGTCAGCCTCGGCGTGCAGGATTTCGACGCCGAGGTCCAGCAGGCCATCCACCGCGTGCAGTCGCAGGCCGAGACCCGCGCCGTGGTCGACGCCGCGCGCCGGCTCGGCTTCCGCTCGGTCAGCATGGACCTGATCTACGGCCTGCCGCACCAGACCGCGGCGCGCTTCGCCGCCACCGTGGAACAGGTGCTGGCAATGCGCCCGGACCGGCTCTCGGTGTACAGCTACGCGCACCTGCCGCACGTGTTCAAGCCGCAGCGCCGCATCGACGAGCGCGCGCTGCCCGCGGCCGCGGAGAAGCTCGACATCCTGGTCGGCACCATCGCGCAGCTGACCGCCGCCGGCTACGTCTACATCGGCATGGACCACTTCGCGCTGCCCGACGACGCGCTCGCCGTGGCCCAGCGCGAAGGCCGGCTGCAACGCAACTTCCAGGGCTACTCGACCCACGCCGGCCACGACCAGCTCGGCTTCGGCGTGTCCTCGATCGGCGCGGTCGCCGGGCGCTACGTGCAGAACGCGCGCACGCTCGACGAATACTACGGCGCGCTCGACCACGGCACGCTGCCGGTGATGCGCGGCTTCGCCACAGACGCGGAAGACCGCCTGCGCCGCGAAGTGATCGGCGCGCTCATGTGCAACGGCGTGCTCGACATCGCCGCGCTCGAGGCCCGCGCGGGCATCGACTTCGCCACGCATTTCGCGGCCGAGCTCGACGAGCTCGCCACGCTGGCCGGCGACGGCCTCGTGCGCATCGAACCCGCGCGCATCGAGGTCACGCCGCTGGGCCGCCTGCTCGTGCGCCGCGTGGCGATGGTGTTCGACAGCTACCTGCGCGCCGATGCCGGCCGGGCTGCCCAGGCGGCCCAGGCCGCCGCGCCGGCGCGCGACGCTGATGTGGGTACGCCGGTGAAGACGCCCGCGGAGGCGCCGCTGCGCTACTCGCGCGTGGTCTGAAACTGGCAAGTTCGCCGCGTCGGCATCGGCGCGGCATCGACGTGGTACCAACGCGGCACCAATGAAAAAGCCCGGCGCACGCGCCGGGCTTTTGCTTGGGACCGCCGGCGCCGCAACGGGCGCCGGGAGCATTACTTCGCGGCGTTCGCCATGTAGTCCACCGCGGCGAGCACGTCGGCATCCGGGCCGGCGTAGCCGCCCTTCGGCGGCATCACGCCCTTGCCCTTGAGCGCGAACGCGTGGACCGCGTCCATGCCTTCCTTCAGGCGCGGCGCCCAGGCCGCCTTGTCGCCGAACTTCGGCGCACCGGCGACACCGGCGGCGTGGCAGGCGGCGCAGACCTGCTCGTAGACCTTCTTGCCCACGTCGGCCGAAGCCGGCGCGGCGGCGGCCGGAGCCGCAGCGGCAGGCGCGGCCGCCGCTGCCGCCGCTACGCCTGCATCGGACGCGGCCGCCGTGGCGCCGCCGGCCGGTGCTGCCGGCTCGGGGAACTTGGCGCCGCCGGCGTCGGCCATGTAGACCACCGCGCGGCCGAGCTCGTAGTCGGAATAATCGTCCGGCGTGGTGCCGGCGCGCGGCTGCATGGCGCCCTTGCCGTGCAGCACGGAATTCAGCAGGCCCTCGAAACCCTGGCCGATGCGCGGCGCCCAGTCGCCCGCGTTGCTGTACTTCGGCGCGCCCGCGGCCCCGGTGGCGTGGCACGCGGCGCACACTTCCTTGTAGACCTGCTCGCCCGTCTTGAAGACGCGCGGCGCGTTGGGATCCTTCAGTTCGAGAGAAGCGACCGGCTTGATGCGGTCATTGACGGCTTCGACGGTGGTGGAAGCGCCCGCGCCTTCCTTGGAGCCATGTCCGACGAAATTGACCAGCAGGATGATCACGATGATCGGCACCAGGAAGGCTGCGATCACCACTGCGATCAACTGCTTGGGGGTCTTGATGGGAGACTCGTGTTCTTCGTGCTCGTTTTGGACGTCGCTCATGCTGAACTCTCGATTTTGCAGGAAACCCGTAGCAGCTCGCGATCGGCTGCCTTGTCAGGCCGCTTGCCCGGTGACCGAACCTCCCGGCCAGTGGCGCGCATCGGACCGTTATCCATTCCCTGTCAGCCCTGAAGCGCGCCGGCAGGCGGAGCCAGCCTGCGCCGTCCCTGACTCCATGTGGACGCCGCGTAGCCCCGTTTTTACACAAATAACTGGCGATTATATCCGCAAAGACCTGCAGAATCGAGGCAAAAGCGGCTTGAGAGAAACGTAGCTGCGCCACCGAAAAGGCGCCGGCAATGGACGCTGCGAGGCAAACGCTGTATGCTATGCGACTTTCCGGCGGCGCCATTCGCGCGCTGCCAGCGTCATACCCTCCGCGCCCGTAGCTCAATGGATAGAGTACTGCCCTCCGAAGGCAGGGGTTGCTGGTTCGATCCCAGCCGGGCGCACCAATTATCACAACGGTTTCCCGCATTTTCCCGTTCTGCCCTGGCGCTCGGCGGCGGCTGAATTTCGACCAGTTTCAGCGCTGCTTATTCACTGCGCCAAGTGACAGCTGCGCATGGCGTTGCGCCATCTCCATCGTTTTCCAGCCTCCTGATTCCCGGGGTACCTGCGGCGACTTGCCGCACCACACATGCGAGTTTGCGCAGATATGCCGCAGGTCATGCCAGCGCAACTTCGGCGATGCGGCGAAGGCGGTGGAGGTCTTCGCGCGCAGCGGGGTGAAACCGCCGCAGGACCGGCCGACATGCCCGGCATCAGCGATATTTTGCATAGGCAGAAAATCCTCGCGTGCTGGATTTAATGCCACTACAATAATTGCATGCGAATTGAATTCGACTCCGCCAAAGACGAGATCAACCGGGCCAAGCACGGCATGTCGCTGGCGGAGGCCGAATCATTCGAGATGGACACGGCCACGGTGCAGGACGATGATCGCTTCCCCTACGGCGAGGCGCGCTTTATCGCCACCGGCCTGATTGGCGAACGTGTTCATGTGCTGGTGTTCACGATGCGGGGCGAGGCGATGCGCGTCATCAGCCTGCGCAAAGCCAACTGCGGCGAGGTACTGAAATATGTCGACGAAGCGTAAGATCCACATCCCCGCCGATGACGAAGACCGCGCCCTGACCCGGGCCGCGGAGTCGGACCGGGACAACCCGCCGCTCACGGATGCGCAACTGGCGCGGATGCGCCCGGCGCGCGAGGCGCTGCCCGAGCTGGTCGGCGAGACGGCGGCCAAGGCGCTGCTCAAGCCACGCGGCCGGCCGGCATTGCCTGCGGACCAGCGCAAGGTGACGCTCAACATGCGGGCCGACCGCGATGTGGTGGAAGCCTTCAAGGCGACCGGCGACGGCTGGCAGACGCGCATCAACGATGCGCTGCGCGCCTACGCGAAGTCCCATCGGATGCTGCCGCGAGGCTGACTGGCCGCGTTCCTGCCGGCCGATTCCCGTAGCGGCGCCCCGGGCCGGCTGCATGCCTTCCCGGGCACCCGGGGGGGCGAACCGTACCGTGCCCGGACTGGGCTTCCCCCGGCGTGAGGTCAAGACTCCGCCTTTCGACGAGGTTCCCGGCGCGTTCCTGTTCCGCCCGCGAAGAACGCACCAACTCCGCCCGGCGCTCCACGCTACAACAACCCAGACAACCCCATCAGCGCCCGCCGCAGCGTTTCCTGATCCGGCGCCGCGTTGTGGCATACCCGCACCAGCGCGCCGCCCGTCATCGGCGTGCCTTCGAAGACGTCATACGGGGTCACGCCGATGCCCGCGCTTTCGGCCGCCCGCGCGAAGGTCTGGCCGGTCCAGTGCGTGCCGACGCGCAGCCCGAAGTAGAACGCGCCCGGCCGGGTCACTACCGCGGAGGCGGGCAGGCATGACGCGACGATGGCTTGCCGGGCGTGGGTTTCGCGCCGTATCTCGTCGACGATGCGGTCCATGTTGTCGGCGGCAAGGACGTTCATCGCCACGGCGGCGTTCAGCGGCGATGCCATGAGCGTCGTGGCGCGCAGCGCGACGCCAAGCGCGCGCACGTGCTCGGCGGGCGCCGCGACGAAGCCGATGCGCAGGCCGGGGCCGACCAGCTTGGACAGGCCGGTGACGTACACCGTGCGCTCGGGCGCGTAGCTGGCCAGCGGCAGCTCGGGGTCGTTGGGCATCCAGCCATAGACGTCGTCCTCGACGATGACGATATCGCGCCGGCGGCAGACCTCGGCGATGTCCCGGCGGCGCGCCGCGCTCATGGTGGCGGTGGTGGGGTTGTGCAGCGTCGGGCAGCAGAACAGGACCCTGGCGCCGGAGCGCTGGATGGCGGTGTCGAGCGCGTCGGGCAGCAGCCCTTCGGCATCCATGCGCACGCCGACGAGCGAGCGTCCCAGCATCGTCGCCGCGGACTTCAGCCCGTAGTAGGTCAGTTCCTCGGTGAGCACGATGTCGCCGGGGCGCGTGAGCGCGCCCAGCGAGAGCAGCAGTCCGTGCTGCGCGCCGCACGTGACGATGACGTTGTCCGCGGTCGCGAAGACGCCGCGCCTGTCGAGCCACGCGGCGGCGGCCGTCCGATGCTGCGCGTAACCCGCGTCGACCTGCGTGGCCAGCATGCGCTGCGCATCGTGCGGCAGCAGCGTCGACAGCACCGCATGCGCGCCGGCCATGCCGGGCGCGTGCTCGGGAAAGTTGTGCGAGAGATCGATGAAGCCGTGCGGCTGCGAATGATCCCACAGCGACGCGGGCGCGTCGGTGGAGGAGGGCAGCGTGAGATAGGTGCCGCGCCCGACTTCGCCCTTGATGAATCCCATGCTGCGCAGCTCGTCGAAGGCGCGCGTCACGGTGCCGAGGTTCAGTCCGAGCAGCCGCGCGAATTCGCGCTGCGGCGGCAGGCGGTCGCCGGCCTTGAGGGCGCCCGTCGTCAGGGCATTGCGCACGCCTTGCGCGATCGCGAGGTAGCGCGGGCCGCGCGCGATGCCGATGGCCACCATCCACGGCGGCCGGTGTCCGGGAGCCGGCTTCGAATTGTACCAATCATTGTTCTGATCCATGCGAATCCTCCCAAAAAATCAGCACAAATCGCACTGATCTTGTGCGCACATTTTTTGTGTCACACACAATTTGTACGACATCAAGCTGCGATTTTAATACAAATTGTACTGATCCCCGGCTGGCACACGCGTTGCGATACAGGCTGTCGTTTCCAATCACGAAGCATGCCGATGTCCGATAGCCGAATTACCTGTCACATGATCGCCGGCGGGCCGACGCCGGTCGCCCCCTTCAGCCACGCCACCGAGAGCGACGGCCTGGTCTTCGTGACCGGCCAGATGCCCGACCGGCCGGGCGCGCCCGGCGTCCTGCCCGAAGGCATCGAGGCGCAGACGCGCAACGTCATGGCCAACCTGCGCGTGGTGCTGGCCGGGCTGGGGCTGACCTTCGCGGACGTGCTCGTGGCGCGCGCCTACCTGACGCGCTTCAAGGAGGACTACGCGGCCTTCAACGAGACCTACCGGACCTTCTTCGAACCGGGGCGCCTGCCCGCGCGCACCTGTGTCGGCGTGACCGGGCTCGCATACGACGCCCTGGTGGAAATCGATTTCGTCTGCCGCCGCCCGGCGGCGGCGCTTTGACCCTGATCCCCGATCCCCGATCCCTGATGGCTGTTCAACTCTGATTGCAAGGAAAGACCATGACGTTCAAACATTGGCTCGCAGCGGCTGCCACGGCGTGCGCCGCACTGACTGTCGGCGCCGGCGCCGCGCACGCGGCCACGCTGGAGCAGATCCAGGCGAAGGGCGTGATGACCGTCGCCACCGAAGACGACTACCGGCCTTTCGAGTACGTGGAGGACGGCAAGCCGCTCGGGCTCGATCACGCGCTGCTCGAACAACTGCGCAAGTCCGCGGGATTCAAGATCGAGCAGAACATCATGCCGTGGTCGGGTCTGCTCCCCGGCGTGACGACCGGCAAGTACGACGTCGCGCTGACCGCGGTCGTCGTCACCCCGGAGCGCGCCAAGAGCCTCGACTTCGCCATGCCGATCGCCGAGGCGACGCAGTACTACGTGGTGCGCGCGCAGGAAACCCGCATCAAGTCCGTGGCCGACCTGGCCGGCAAGACCGTGGGCGTGCAGGCCGGCGGCGGCTCGTTCGCCGCGCTCGACAATCTGCGCAAGCTGCTGGCGGCCAGCGGCGGCAGCCTGGGCAAGGTCGTGCAGTACGCCTCGTTCCCCGAGGCCTACCAGGACCTGGCCAATGGCCGGGTCGACTACGTCATCAACGGCGCGCCGAACCTGGCCAGCCTGATCAAGGAGCATCCGGACCGCTTCAAGCTGGGCTCCGCGGTGGGCACGCCCACCTACGCCGCATGGGCGGTCACCAAGGGCAACACCACGCTGCTGAACTATCTCAACCAGTTCCTCGCCAAGGCGCGCGCGGACGGCTCCCTGTACGCGCTGCAGCGCAAATGGCTCGGCATGACCTTCGAGTCGCTGCCGGTCTCGCCGCTGGCCGGGCAATAACGCGACATGCGGGCGACATGCGGGCGACGTGCGGGCGGCATGCGAATGGCATGCCGGTGACTCGCGCGGCCGCCGGCCGCGCCGCCCGGGCATGCCGAGGACGCCATGACGACGACATCCCTACTCACCTTGCTGCAGGGCGCCGGCACCACGCTGCTGCTGGCGCTCATCGCAATCGCCGCCGGCATCCCGCTGGGACTGATGCTGGCGCTGCTGCGGTGGCGCCGGCTGCCCGTCATCGACGGGCTGATTGCCGGCTACGTCAGCCTGATGCGTCCCACGCCGGTGGTGACGCTCTGCCTGCTGGTGTTCTTCCTGCTTCCCGCGGTCGGGCTGGAGCTGCCGCCGATGGCCGCGGCGGCGCTGACGTTGAGCCTGAACACCACCGCGTTCAACTGCGAGATCTGGCGCGCGGCGCTGGCCACGATTCCCCGTGACCAGCTCGAGGCGGCGGCGGCCTTCGGCTTCTCGCGCGGGCAGAGCTTCAGGCGCATCGTGCTGCCGCAGCTGTGGCGCGTGAGCCTGGGGCCGCTGGTGAGCGAGATGACCTTGCTGCTGAAGATCACGCCGGCCGTGTCCGTCATCGGCATCGTGGACATCACGCGCGCGGCCAGCCGCATCGGCGCCCAGACCTACGATCCGCTGCCGCCGTTCCTGGCGGCCACCGTGCTCTACACCGTGATCATCGCGCTCCTGGTGCAACTGCAGCGCGTGCTGGAGCGCCGCGTGGACCAACGTTACGGATATGCCGGCTCATGAATAGCCTGAACGCCATCTGGGAGACGCGCGACGTCTTCCTGTCGGGAGCCGGCGTATCGCTGCTGCTCGTGGGGCTGTGCCTGGCCATCAGCCTGCCGCTGGCCACGCTGGCGCACGTCGCGCTGCAGGAGAGCGCGGCCGGCTTCGCGCGCGCCGCGCGGCTGCTGCTCGACGTCATGCGGTGCGTGCCGTTCCTGCTGCTTGCCTACGTGGTCTATTACGGGCTGCCCGCGGTCGGAATCCGCCCGGAAGCATTCTGGGCGGGGCTGTCTTCGCTGGTGGTCTACCACACCGCCTACTTCATCGAGATCCTGCGCTCGGCCGCGCTCTGCGTTCCACAAGACACGCTGGTCGCGGCGGACGCGTTCGGCTTCCCGCGCTACAAGCGCTACACGCGCATCGTCTTTCCGCAACTGTTCGCGATCGCCGCGCCGGTCCTGGTCAATCAGTCGGTGATGGTCATCAAGGACAGCGCGCTGCTGATGATCATCACGGTGCAGGAAATCACCTTCGCGGCCAACTTCGTCAGCGCCAACTATTTCTCGCCCTTCGCCCCGTTCCTGTTCGCGATGCTGCTGTACTGGCTGATGTCGCTGCTGACCGACCGGCTGGTGGGCCGGCTGGGCAAACTCCGTATGAGGTGATTCATGGAAGACAGCGTACCCGCGGCCATCGCGGTGCGAGGATTGTGCAAGGACTACGACGGGGTCGAGATCCTGCGCGACATCAGTTTCGATGTGCCCAAGGGCACGACGACCTGCCTGCTGGGCCCGAGCGGCTCGGGCAAGTCCACGCTGCTGCGTTGCGTCAACTGGCTGGAAGTGCCGGGGCGCGGCACGATCCGCGTGGGCGGCGCGCCGATGGGGCGCACCGGCGAGGGGGCGGCGTCGCGGCCGCTGTCCCGCAAGGAACTGGCTGCCGCCCGCGGCCGCATCGGCACCGTGTTCCAGAACTTCGCGCTGTGGCCGCACATGACCGTGCTCGGCAACGTGATGGAGGCCCCGGTCCACGTGCACGGCCGGCCGCGCGCCGAGGTGCGGGCCGAGGCGCTGGCCTTGCTGGAGACGGTCGGCCTGGCCAGCAAGGCGGAGGCCTATCCGCATCAACTGTCGGGCGGGCAGAAGCAGCGCGTCGCGATTGCCCGCGCGCTGGCCATTCGCCCCGAGGTGCTGCTGTTCGACGAGCCCACCAGCGCGCTCGATCCCGAAATGGTCGGCGAGGTGCTCGGCGTCATGCGCGACCTCGCCGCCCGGGGGCTGACCATGCTGGTGGTCACGCACGAAATGGGATTCGCGCGCGACGTGGCCAACGAGGTGATCTTTCTCGACGGCGGCAAGCTGGTGGAGACCGGGCGCCCCGAGGATTTCTTCGGGCATCCGAAAACCGAGCGCGCGCAGAAATTCCTCGCGCGGTTCAATCGTTGAGCCCGCGGCGGGAATGACACCGGCGGCCGGCGCGGCCGGGCGCGCTTTCCGCTTTCCCCGCTTTCAGCGCGGCCACCGCAGCGCCTCGAGCAGCGCCCGCGTTTGCTCGGGCACCGCCACCGGCCGGCCCGTTGCGCGATCCACGTAGACGTGGACGAAATGCCCCGCCGCGCAGACGCGCTCGTCCCCCTCGCGGAAGATGGCGACCTCGTAGCGCACGCTCGACGTGCCGATGCGGCTGACCCGGATCCCCACTTCCAGCGCGTCCGGAAACGCGATCGAGCGGAAGTACGCGCAGCCGGTCTCGGCCACCAGGCCGACGATCTTGTCCGCGTGGATGTCGAGCGCGCCGCCGTCGATCAGGTACTTGTTGACCGCCGTGTCGAAGTAGCTGTAGTAGGTCACGTTGTTGACGTGGCCGTAGGCGTCGTTGTCCATCCAGCGGGTGGTGACGGGGGTGAGGCGCGGGAAATTCTCCCGGACTTCGTCGCGCATGGCGGTCTCTTCAGAAGGCGGCTTCGTACAGGCGCAGCGCGTCGTCGTGCGTGACGTCGCGCGGGTTGTTGACCAGCAGGCGCTGCTGCTTCATCGCGTCGCCGGCGAGTCGGGGCAGGGCGTCCCGGGGGATGCCGGCGGCGCGCAGCGACTGCGCGTAGGGCATCCCGGCAGTGATGTCGGTGATGGCCTGCACGAAGCGTTCGGCGGCTTCGGCGTCGGGCGCGGTGGCCAGCGCCGGCAGGATGGCGCGGCCCAGCGCGGCGTACTCGGCGGTGGCGTGGGAGAGGTTGAAGCGCAGGACCGCGGTGAGCATCAGCGAATTGCTCAGGCCGTGCGGCAGGTGATAGTGGCCGCCGAGCGGATAGGCCAGCGCGTGCACGGCGGCCACCGGCGCGTTGGCGAAGGCCATGCCGGCGAGCATGGAGCCCAGCAGCATGCGTTCGCGCGCGTCCGCGCCGGCGGCCCCTCCCACCACCTCTCCCACCACCTCGCGCAGGTTGCCGTACAGCAGCTGCAGCGCCTTGACCGCGAGCGCGTCGGAGATGGCGTTCTTCTTGTGGCGGCTGGTGAACGCTTCGATCGCGTGCACCATCGCGTCGACGCCGGTCATGGCCGTGACCGCGGGCGGCACGCCGAGCGTGAGCAGGCTGTCGAGCACCGCGGCGTCGGGCAGCAGCAGCGGCGTGACCACGCCTTTCTTTTCCGAGGTGGGCGTGGTGACGATCGAGATCGGCGTGACTTCGGAGCCGGTGCCGGCCGTGGTCGGCACCTGGATCAGCGGCAGGCGCGGCCCGGCGGCGAGGCCGATGCCGTAGATCGCGCCGAGCTGCTGCGGCGTGCGCGCCAGCAGCGCCACCAGCTTGGCGGTGTCCATCGAGCTGCCGCCGCCGAAGCCGATCACCATGTCGGCGCCGGCGGCGCGCGCGGCCTCGGCCGCCTGCAGCACGACGGCCTCGGGCGGGTCGGCCTGCACGTCGGAGAAGACCGTGGCCTGGATGTCGGCGCGCCGCAGCGCGGCGAGCGGCCCGGTTGCGATGCCGGCGTCGAGCACGCCGCGGTCGGTGACGAAGAAGACGTGCTGCGCGCCGAACGATTGCGCGAGCTCGTGCAGGCGCAGGGCCGCGCCCTGCGCGCAGACGATCTGCGGCGCGGTCTGGAAGACAAAACTGCTCATGGGTCGACTCCGGATGCGGGATTGCGTGGCGTGGCGGCTCGGCTGCCCGTTCAGGCGCTCATGTACTGCGCGCCGCCGTCGGCATCGATGACGACGCCGCTCAGGTAGGAGGCGCGGTCCGAGGCCAGGTAGATCACCAGGTCGGCGATCTCCTCGGGCCGCGCGGCGCGCCCGAACGGCAGGTGCCCCAGCATTTCCTCCCAGCGCGATTCGTCGCCGAACTTCTGCAGCGCGCGCGCCTTGTAGAGCTTGACCAGCCGGTCGGTCTCGGTGGGCCCCGGGTTGACGCCGAGCACGCGCACGCCGCGCGTGGTGGCGTGCGCGCCGACCGCGCGCGTGAAGGTGGACAGCGCGGCATTGCCGGCCGCGCCGCACAGGTAGTCGTAGCGCGGCATTTCCGCCGCGATGCCGATCACGTTGACGATGACGCCCGCGCCGCGCGCCATCATTTCCGGCAGCGCCAGGCGCGTGGTGTCGATGTAGCCGTGCACCTTGAGGTCCCACGCGCTGCGCCACTGCTCGTCGCTCAGCGCGGTCAGCCCGCCGCCGGGAATGGCGCCGGCGTTGTTGACGAGGATGTCCAGGCCGCGCAGCCGTTCGGCCAGCGCCTGGCGCTCGTGCGCGCGCGACAGGTCGGCGCACACCGCCTGCACTTCGATGCCCTCGCCGCGCAGCAAGCGCTGCGCCTTGTCGGCGGAGGCCTGCGTGCTGCCCGCGATGGTGACGTGCGCGCCTTCGCCGGCGAAGGCCCTGGCGCAGGCCAGCCCGATGCCGCGCGTGCCGCCGGTGACGAGCACCGATTTTCCGTTGAGATGCAGGTCCATTTCCGTTACTCCTGGCGCTCGCGGTCGACCGCCGCGATGAAGTCGAACACCACCCGGTTGAAGGCCTCGGGCTCCTCGAGATTGACCGCGTGCGTGGTGCGCGGCACGATCCACAGGCGCGCGTCGGGAATCGTGCGCTTCATGAACAGGGACGGCGCGATGCACGGCTCGTCGTCGTCGCCGGTGACGATCAGCGTGGGGACGTCGAGCTGCGCCATGCGCTCGCCGAGCTCGTAGATGGTGGGCCGGCGCATCTGGCAGCCGCGCGTGGTCAGCGACGAGCCCAGCGCCGAATGCTCGGCGAACTGGCGGTTGAAGCTGGCGAAGCCGCGCGGGTCCTTCTCCTTGAAGCGGCGCCGGATGGTGCTGTTGGCGTAGTGCACGATGCCTTCTTCCATGCCCAGGCCGACCAGCCGCTCGGCCAGCTCGCCGCTGTCGCGCAGGAACTGCGCGTGGCGCTCGGGATCGGAGCCGTGGCCGGCGCCGACGATGGTGAGCGAGCGCGCCATGCCGGGATGGGTCAGGCCGAAATTGAGCGTCGCGTAGCCGCCCATCGACACGCCGACGATGTGCGCGTTCTCCACGCCGGCCCAGCGCAGCACGCTGGCGATGTCCTCGACCGCGAGCGCCTGGCTGTATTGCGCCACGTCGCCGGGCACCTCGGACGGCGGATAGCCGCGCGCGTTGAACGTGACGCAGCGGAAGTGCCGGCCGAAGAAGCGGACCTGGTCGTCCCAGTTGCGGTAGTCGCCGGCGAATTCGTGGACGAACACGATCGGCGTGCCGGTGCCGGTGGACTCGACGTAGAGCCTGGCGCCGCTGGATTGTGCAAACTGCATGATGGCCTCGATGTAAGGGCCGGCGTCAGCGCGCCGCGCGCTGCTCGCCCGCCGAATAGATGTTGACACCCTTGCTTTCCCGCACGAACACCGCGCAGATGACGAAGCATGCCACGGCCAGCGCAACCGGGTACCAGAGGCCCGCGTAGATGTCGCCGACCGCGGCGGAAATCGCGAAGGTGGTGGCCGGCAGGAAGCCGCCGAACCAGCCGATGCCGATGTGGTACGGCAGCGACATCGCGGTGTAGCGGATGCGCGACGGGAACAGCTCCACCAGCATCGCCGCGATCGGCCCGTAGGTCATGGTGCCGAACAGCATCAGCGTGATCAGCACCAGCACCGTCATCGGCTTGTTGATCTGGGCCGGGTCGGCCGGGCCGACGTGGTAGCCGTTCGCGCTGAGCGCCGCGCCGACCGCGGCGTTGAGCGCCTTGGTGCGGGCCGCGGCGTCCGGGCCGCCGCCCTCGAAGCTCTCGATGGTGGTGCGGCCCACCACGATGCGCGCGGGCTGCCCGGCCGGCAGCGTCTCGGACATGTAGTTGAGCCCGGCCTTGGCGATGGCGGCGCGGGCGATGTCGCACGAGCTCTTGAACTCCGAGGTGCCGGCCGGGTTGAACTGGAAGCTGCACTGCGCCGGGTCGGCCTGCACCGCGATCGGCGCCGACTGCTGCGAGCGCTCCAGCGCCGGGTTGGCGTAGTGGGTCAGCGCCTTGAACAGCGGGAAGAAGAACAGCGCCGCCAGCAGGCAGCCGGCCAGGAACACCGGCTTGCGCCCGATGTGGTCCGACAGCTTGCCGAAGATCACGTAGAACGGCGTGGTCACAATGGTGGCGACGATGATGAGCAGGTTGGCGGTGCCGCCGTCCACCTTCAGCGTCTGGGTGAGGAAGAACATGGTGTAGAACTGGCTGGCGTACCAGACCACCGCCTGCCCCATGACGATGCCGAACAGCGCCAGCAGCACCAGTCGCAGGTTGCGCCACTGCCCGAACGCCTCGGAGATCGGCGCCTTGGAGGTGGTGCCTTCGCGCTTCATGTGCTCGAACTCTGGCGACTCGTGCAGCTTCATGCGGATGCGCAGCGACACCAGCAACAGCAGCAGCGAGACCAGGAACGGCACGCGCCAGCCCCACGCCGTGAAGCTTTCCTCGCCGAGGAAATAGCGCGTGGGCAGGATGACGGCCAGCGACAGCAGCAGGCCCAGCGCGGCGGTGGCCTGGATCCACGCGGTCTTGCCGCCGCGCTCGTGGTTGCCCGCGTGCTCGGCCACGTACACCACGGCGCCGCCGTACTCGCCGCCGAGCGCCAGGCCCTGCAGCATGCGCATGGCGACGAACAGGATCGGCGCAGCGATGCCGATGCTGCCGTAGCCCGGCAGCAGCCCGATGGCAAAGGTGGCCACGCCCATCAGCGCGATGGTCATCATGAAGGTGTACTTGCGCCCGACGAGGTCGCCGACGCGCCCGAACACCAGCGCGCCGAACGGGCGCACCGCGAAGCCCGCGGCGAAGCTCAGCAGCGTGAAGATGAACGCCGCGGTCGGGTTGACGCCGGAAAAGATGTTGGCCGAGATCTGCACCGCGAGGGAGCCGGCCAGGAAGAAGTCGTACCACTCGAACATGGTCCCGAGGGACGAGGCCAGGATCACGCGCCGCTGCGAGCCTCCCGGGGCGAGCAGGGGCGGCGCCGCGGCGAGGGCGCTATCCAGTCTTGCAGTCATCGTTTGTCTCCGTCGAATATCGGCCGGCCGCGCGCTCGCGCCGGGCGTCGCCTCTTTGGCAAGGCTCCCTTTTTGTGGCATCAAGTATAGGGAGGACTTCAATCGAGTAAAAATATTGAATCGGTATTGCTCCATCGCTTATTCTTATCGAATGCCCCGCCGCCGGCGGGCGCGGCGGCGGATCGGGAGGGCAAGCGCGGGATGGAATTCAAGCAGTTGAAATACTTCGTCAAGATCGCCGAGCTGGGCAACATGACGCGCGCCTCCGAGGTGCTGTGCATCGCCCAGCCCGCGCTGAGCCAGCAGATCGCCAACCTGGAGGCGGAGTTCGGCACGCGGCTGCTCGACCGCGGCGTCTACGGCGCGCGCCTGACCAGCCCCGGCGAAGTGCTGTACGGCTACGCCAAGTCGCTGCTGCGGCAGCAGGAAGACGTGCGCCAGGCGGTGTCGCAGGAGGCGCTGCATCCGACCGGCCGCACCGCCATCGGCATTCCCGGCAGCACCGGCAAGATGCTGGCCGAGCCGCTGCTGCGCGAGATCCTCGCCGACGGCGCGATCCTGCTGGAGATCGTGGAGCGGCCCAGCGCGGAGCTGGTCGACCTCGTCGCCGCCGGCAAGCTGGACATCGCCGTCACCGTGGACGCCCAGCCCCGGCGCGGCGCGCAGATCACGCCGCTGTTCACCGAGGCGCTCTACGCCGTGCTGCCGCAGGCCGCCGCAGGCGAGCGGCAGGCGCTCAAGCTCCGGGAGCTCGCCGACAGCCCGCTGATCCTGCCGAGCGCGCCGAGCACGATCCGCCAGCGCGTGGACGCCGCGCTGCTGCAGAAGCGCCTGAAGTACCGCCTGGTCAGCGAGATCAGCGCCACCGACATGCTGATCCGCCTGGTCGCGGCCGACCTGGGCTGGACCGTGCTGCCGTGGTCGGCGCTCTCGGACGAGGTGTCGCGCCAGACGCGCATCGCCACGCTGCCGATCTCCGGCTACCGGCTGGACCGCGAGATCTCGCTGTGCGTGTCGGACGTGCTGCCGCTGAGCCGCGCGGCCGAGGTGGTGCGCGCCACCGTGATCGCCATCGTGGGCCGGCTGCTGGCCTCGGGCGCGTGGAAGGGCACGCAGGCGCTGCCGGGCTCGCCGCTGACGGTGCGTCCGCCGGCACCGCGCTCATCGGCGGCGGATGCGCCGGCAGCGGATTCGCCGTCGGCGCATCCATCGTAATTTCCTATCGACCCATCCACATTCCATATTTTTTTGCGAGCGACGGCGTTCTTATACTGGTGCGTACCAGAGGCCGCCGGCATCCGTGCCCGAGCCGGCCATCGCAAATGAACGAGGAAGGTGGAGATGAACGAAGCGAACCACGCGCACGCGGCGGACCACGCCGGCGAGGCGTTCGAGCAGCCGCTGCGGGGCGTCAAGGTCCTTGAGCTGTCCCAGATCATGGCGGGGCCGACCTGCGGGCTGATGCTGGCGGACATGGGCGCCGAGGTCTACAAGGTCGAGAAATTCCCGGGCGGCGACGACGCGCGCAACTACCGCCGCGAAGGCGACAGCGGCCTGCCGCCCTCGTTCATGATGCTCAACCGCGGCAAGCGCTCGATCGGCATCAACGTCAAGTCCGAGCAAGGCAAGGCCGCGCTGCTGCGCATGGTGGCGCAGGCCGACGTGCTCACCGAGAACTTCCGGCTGGGCGTGATGGAGCGCCTCGGGCTCGGCTACGAGGTGCTGCGCGAAGTGAATCCGGCGCTGATCTACTGCTCCATCACCGGCTACGGCCGCGAGGGCCCGCTCGCCAAGAAGGGCGGCTTCGACCTGATCCTGCAGGCGTTCAGCGGCCTCATCAGCGTCACCGGCGAGGACGGCGGCGAGCCGGTCAAGCCCGGCGTCTCCATCGCCGACGTCAACGCCGGCGTGCTGGCGGCGGTCGGCATCCTCGCCGCCTACATCCACCGCCTGCGCACCGGCAAGGGCCAGCGCGTGGACACCTCGCTGCTGCAGGCGTCGATGCAGCAGCTCTACTGGTACGCCGCCGGCTATTTCTCGCGCGGCATCGTCCCCAAGCCGTCGGGCACCGCGCATCCGCTGATCGCGCCGTACCAGGTCTACCGCTGCCAGGACGGGCGCGTGGCCATCGGCGGCGCCAACCAGGCCAACTGGGAGCGCATCGCCGACATCCTCGGCCACCCCGAATGGAAGGACGACGCGCGCTTCGACACGCCCGACCTGCGCCTGGCCAACCGCAAGACGCTCGCCACGCTGATCGAGGCCGTGCTCGCCACCGGGACGCTCGCCACCTGGCTCGAGCGCTTCGACGCCGCCGCCATTCCCGCCGGCCCGGTGCAGGACGTCGGGCAGGCGCTCGAGCACGAGCAGTCGCGCGCGGTGCGCATGGTGGTGGACGTGGACGCGCCCGATGGCGGCACCACGCGCGCGCTCGGCCTGCCGATCCTGTTCAACGGCACCACGAACATCGCCGCCGGCGCGCCGCCGCGCGTGGGCCAGGACACCGCGGCGGTGCTGCGCGACTTCCATTTCTCCGACGCGGAGATCGCGCGGCTGGTGGCCAGCGGCGCGGTGTTCCAGGCAGGCGAGCCCGCCCCCGCCGGCGCGCCCTCGCCGGCCGAGGCGGCAGCCCTTTGACGACGACGGAGACCAGCATGCACACCGCAACCGCAACCGCAACTGCCGCCCCGCGCGCCGCCGAACTGCCGCGGCCCCATCCGCACCTCCGGCTGACGATCGAGGACGGCCTCGCCATCGTCGCCATCGACCGCGCCGAGAAGCGCAACTCGCTCACGCTGGCGATGTGGCGCGCGCTCGGCCGCGCCATGACCGGACTCGACGCGCGCGACGACGTGCGCGTGATCGCGCTGACCGGCACCGGCGCCAGCTTCTGCGCCGGCGCCGACATCGCCGAGTTCGCCACCGTGCGCGCCAACGAGCATCAGGTGGCCGACTACGAGCAGGCCGTGGACGGCTGCTGCGACGCCATCGAGGCGGTATCGAAGCCGACCATCGCCGCCATCAACGGCTTCTGCATGGGCGGCGCCGTCAACGTGGCGATGGCGTGCGATTTCCGCCACGCGGTGCCCGCCGCGCAGTTCGCGATTCCCGCGGCGCGCCTGTCCATCGTCTACGGCATCAAGGGCACGCGCCGCCTGTTCCACCTGGTCGGGCTGGCCAACGCCAAGCACATCCTGTTCTCGGGCGGGCGGCTCGACGCCGCCGACGCCTACCGCATCGGCCTCGTCGACGCCATCGCCGGGGATGCTCTCGCCAGCACCCGGCAGGCCGCCGCGGTGCTGGCCGACAACGCGCCGCTGTCGATCAGCGGCGCCAAGGCGATCCTCAACAGCCTGGCCTCGGGCGACGGCCCGATGACGGATGCCGCTGTGCAGGCGCTGGTCGACGGCGCCGCGGCGAGCGAGGACTACGCGCAAGGGCGGCAGGCCTTTGCCGAGAAGCGGCGGCCCGCGTTCCGCGGGCGCTAGACGTGCCGCCTGCGTGGCGGCGCGCGGCGACATGCGGTGACGCGCGCGGGCATGAGCCGCCCGCGCGTTCGCGGTACGCGCTGCCCGAGGCGGCGCATCGCAAGACATAAAAAACCAAGAGGAGACATCATGCTTTGCCACACAAGCCGGCTGCTTGCCGCCGCCGCATTCAGCATCGCCGGCGTCGCCGGCACCGCGGCGGCCCAGGACGCCTATCCGTCCCGGCCGCTGCGCATCGTCATCGGCTTTCCGCCCGGCGGCGCGGCCGACACCATCGCGCGCATCTACGGCGACGCGCTCGCCAAGGAGCTGAAGCAGCCCGTGCTGATCGACAACCGCCCGGGCGCCGGCACCACCATCGCCGCCGACTTCGCCGCCAAGTCGCCACCCGACGGCTACACGCTGTACATCGGCGGCGCCAGCCTGATGGGCGGCGACAACGCGCTGTACAAGAAGCTGCGCTACACGCCGGCGGACTTCATCCCGGTCACGCAGCTGACCACCGCGCCGCTGCTGCTGGTGGCGGGCAAGACCGCGGGCATCCGCAACGTCGCCGAGCTCGTGCAGAAGGCGAAGCAGCAGCCGGGCTCGCTGAACTACTCGTCGTCCGGCAACGGCGTCATCACGCACCTCGCCGGCGTGCACTTCACCCGGCTCGCCGGCGTCACCATGACCCACGTCCCGTACAAGGGCGGCGCGCAGTCCGCGCAGGCGGTGGCCGCCGGCGACGCGCAGGTCAGCTTCGCCACGCCGGCCTCGGTGCAGCCGATGATCGATGCCGGCAAGGTGGTGCCGCTCGCCGTCACCTCGGCGAAGCGCTCGGCGGTGATGCCGAGCTACCCGACCATCGCCGAAGCCGGCGTGCCCGGCTACAGCCTCTCCAACTGGTACGGCCTGTTCGCGCCGGCCGGCACGCCGCAGGCCGTCGTCGACCGCCTGTTCGCCGCCTCGGCCAGGGTGCTGATCGAGCCCGCGCTGCAAAAGCAGCTGGCCGGCCGCGGCGAGGAAGCCGCGCCCTCGCGCTCCCCGGCCGAGTTCAAGGCGTTCGCCGCGCACGAAGGCAAGCTCGACGTCGAGCTGATCGCGCAGAGCGGGGCGAAGATCGACTGAGACCGGGTGCGGGCCGGGGCTGCGCCGTCAGCCCCGCTCGCCCTCCAGCCGCGCCACCGCGCGCCGCACCGCGGTGGCGAAGAACCGCACCGGCGTGGCGCGCTGCGCGCCGCGCTTCCACAGCAGGCCCGGCGTGCGGTGCGGCGTGGGGCTTTCCAGCGGGATGAAGCGCAGGCGCTCGTTGCCGGAGTCGGCGCTTTCGCCGATCACGGCGGCGAGGTCGGTCTGCCGCACCAGTTCCAGCATCGGCGCGATCGAGTTGAGCTCGGCGATGACCAGCGGCTCGGCCCCGGCCGCGCGAAAGCACTCGTCGAGCAGCTGCCGCGTGGCGAAATACGCCGGCAGCAGCACCATGCGCATGCCGTGCAGCTCCACCATGCGCGCGCGCCGGCGGCCCGCCAGCGGGTGGCGCTCGCCGACCACCAGCTTCAGTTCCTCGTTGTACAGCGGCTCGAACCATAGCGCCTCGCTCTGCTCGGGCCGGTACGACACGCCCAGGTCCAGCTCGCCGGCGACGATGCGCCGCGTGATGTCGGCGGCGCTGAGCTCCTCCACGATGACGCGCACGGCCGGATAGCGGTTCAGGAACGACGCCACGCACTGCGGGATGAGCTGGATGTTGAAGCTGTGCGTGGCGCCGATGCGGACCTCGCCCACCAGCGGCTCCTCGCCGCCGCGCACGGCGTGGATGGCATGGTCCACCTGCCGCAGCGCCGGGCCGATGTGGAGCAGCAGCGTCTCGCCGGCCTCGGTGATCGACACGCGCTTGCCGGCGCGGTCGAACAGCGGCTGGCCCACTTCCTCTTCCAGCTGCCGGATCTGGTGCGACAGCGTCGACTGCGTGACGTGCATGCGCTCGGCCGCGCGCGTGAAATTGAGCGTCTCGGCGAGCGCCTCGAAGTAGCGCAGGTGTCGGAGTTCCACGGCATTCCACCATCAGTGCGGGACATGCGCCGCATTTTACATAGATGCCATCGATCATTTGGATCGATATTCATCATTTCCATCTGTGACGCGCCGCCCATAGACTGCCCATACACGACACGAGGCCCGGCCACGCGCCCGGCCCATTCCAGCTACGGAGACAGCGCAACCATGAAGATCGGCAAGGAAACCATCCCGCAGACCGGCATCAGCACGTCCAACACCGAGACCATCGTGGTGCGCGGCGCGGACCTGTGCCAGGACCTGATCGGCAAGCTCAGCTTCACCGAATACTTCTACTTCCTCGTCACCGGCCGCCGGCCCGGCGCGGCCGCGCTCAAGGTGGTCGACGCCACGCTGGTGGCCATCGCCGAGCATGGCCTGGTGCCGAGCGTGCAGGCCAGCCGCATGACGCTGGCGGCCGCGCCCGACGCGCTGCAGGGCGCGGTGGCGGCGGGCATCCTCGGCTGCGGCTCGGTCATCCTCGGCGCGTCCGAGAGCGCCGGCCACCTGCTCGAGGAAGTGCGCGCGCGCATCGCCGGCGGGGAGGCGAAGGCGCAGGCCGCCGCCGCGGTGGTGTCGGCCTGGCGCGAGGCGCGCCGCGCGATTCCCGGCTACGGCCATCCGCTGCACAAGGCGCGCGATCCGCGCGTGGCGGCGCTGTTCGCGGTGGCGCGCGAGGCCGGCGCGGACCTGACCTACATCGACATCGCCGAGGCGGTCGAGGCGGCGATCCCGGGCATCGTCGGCAAGGACCTGAGCCTCAACGTCTCGGCGGCGATTCCCGCCGTGCTGCTTGGCGTGGGCTTTCCGCTCAACGCGCTCAAGGGCGTGCCGATCCTGGCGCGCACCGGCGGGCTGATCGCCCATCTCAGCGAGGAGCTGCGCCAGTCGATCGGCTTCGCGCTGTCGTACCAGGCCACGCGCGAGGTGGTCTACACGGGCGCCGCGCCGGCGGGTTTCGATCCGCGCGCGTGAACGCGCACATGCAGCGGCACATCAGCGTGAGCAAGGAGCATCCATGATCAAGGTTCTGCAGGGCGTGAAAGTCCTGGAGCAAGGCACGTTCATCACCGGGCCCGCCGCCGGCATGCTGCTGGGCGACCTCGGCGCCGACGTCATCAAGCTGGAGCAGCCGGACACGGGCGACCCGTTCCGCGCGTTCAAGGGCGGCCTGTACAGCCCGCATTTCCAGACCTACAACCGCAACAAGCGCAGCATCACGCTCAACACCAAGAACGCCGAGGACCTGGAGATCTTCGACGACCTCGTGCGCGAGGCCGACGTCTACATCCAGAACTTCCGCCCCGGCGCGGCCGAGCGCCTGGGCGCCGGCGAGGAACGGCTGCGCGCGCTCAACCCGCGCCTGATCTACTGCGCCATCAGCGGCTTCGGCGCGACCGGCCCGGCCGCCGCGCGCCCGAGCTACGACACCGTGGCGCAGGCGGCCAGCGGCTTCCTCAACCTGCTCATCAACCCGGAGAACCCGCGCGTGGTCGGCCCCGCCATCGCCGACGCGATGACCGGCTTCTACGCCGCCTACGGCATCCTCGGCGCGCTGCACGAGCGCAACCGCACCGGCGTTGGCCGCAAGGTCGAGGTGTCGATGCTGGAGGCGATGAGCCACTTCAACCTCGACGCCTTCACGCACTACTATGCGGCGGGCGAGGTGATGGGGCCGTACAGCCGGCCCAGCGTGTCGCAGTCCTACGTGCTGGCATGCGCGGACGGCAAATGGATCGCGCTGCATATGTCCTCGCCCGAGAAATTCTGGCAGGGGCTGGCCAACGCGATCGAGCGGCCCGCGCTGTTTACCGACGCGCGCTTCGCCACGCGCGAGCAGCGCATCGCCAACCAGCAGGCGCTGATCGACCTGCTCGGCGAGCTGTTCCGCCAGCGCACGCGCGCGCAATGGTGCGAGCGGCTGCAGGCCGAGGACGTGCCGCACGCGCCGATGTACGACACCAGCGAGGCGCTGGAAGACCCGCAGGCCAGGCACCTGCAATTGCTGATCACGGGCACCCATCCCACGCTGGGCGAGTTCAGGACCGTGCGCAGCCCGGTGTCGTTCGACGGCGAGCGCGCGCTCGACGTCATGGCGCCGCCGCTGCTGGGCGAGCACAACGAGGAAGTGCGCGCCGCGCTGGCGCGAACGCGCGGCGCGGCGCAGACCGGTTCCAGGTAAGCCGAAAAAAAACAGGAGGAGACATGAAAAAGACCATGATGGCCGCGATGCTGGCCATGAGCTGCGCAGCCGGCTTCATGCTGGTGCAAGCGCCGGCGCAAGCACAGGCGCAGGACTATCCGTCGCGGCCGGTGCGGCTGGTGGTGCCGTTCGGCGGCGGCACCTCGACCGACATCACCGCGCGCATCCTCGGCGAGGCGATGGCGAAGAAGCTCGGCCAGCCCTTCGTGGTGGAGAACAAGGCCGGCGCCGGCGGCGCCATCGGCACCGACTACGTGGCCAAGTCCAGAGGCGACGGCTACACGCTGACCTTCGGCACGGTCGGCACGCTGGCCATCAACAAGGCGCTCTACCGCAACCTGCCGTACGACCCGGGCAAGGACTTCGCGTACCTGGCCATGCCCGGCTACACGCCCACGCTGCTGGTGGTGCGCGCCGACGCGCCGTACAAGACGCTGGCCGAGCTGGTGGCCTACGCGCGCGCCAATCCGGACAAGCTGTCGTTCGGCTCGGCCGGCAGCGGCACCTCGGGCCATCTCGCCGGCGAGCTGCTCAAGTCGATGGCCGGCATCAGCATGACGCACGTGCCGTTCAAGGAAGGCGGGCAGGCGCTGACCGCGGTGCTGGGCGGGCAGGTCGACTTCATGTTCTACCACCCGGTCGCGGTGCTGCCTTACCTCAAGGCCCACAAGCTGCGCGCGCTGGCCGTCAGCAGCCAGCAGCGCTCGGTGAGCGCGCCCGAGGTGCCGACCGTGGCGGAATCGGGCTATCCCGGCTTCGACCTGACCGCGTGGTTCATGCTCGCCGGCCCGGCCGGGCTGGACGACGAGGTGCGCAGGCGGCTGGCCGGCGCGATGCAGGCGGTGATGCAGGAACCGGGCGTGCAGAAGAAGCTGGCGGAGCAGGGGCTGGAGATCGCCAGGCTCGACACCGCGCAGCTGCCGCGCTTCGTCAACGGCGAGATCCAGAAATGGACCGCGGTGGTGAAGCGCTCCAACGCGCAGGTCGACTAGCCGGCCGGGCAATCGGTGGCGGCGCCATTTGCGCCGGATTAGGGAAACTCTTTTGCGCGCCGGCGCATTCCCGGCCGGCGCGGATTGGGGGATGATCGGGGTTTTGCCTAACCGACAGGAGCCATCATGACCGAATCCCGCAAGCCGCCCGTGGCGGTGGTCGCCACCATCGTGCCGGAGCCGGCCCACCTGCAGCTGGTCGAAGCGGCGCTGCGCGAAGCCGTCGCGCAGGTGCGGCTGGAGCCCGGCTGCGAATACTACGAGCTGCACCGCGACCTCGACGACGCCGGCCGCTTCGTGATGCTGGAGCGCTGGCGCGACGAGGACGCGCTCGCGCAGCACGGCCGCGGCGCGGCCCTCGCCGCGCTGGGCAAGGTGCTTCAGGGCCGCGCCAGCCTGCACATCGTCAAGCTCGCGGCCATCGCCTGACCGGCCCCGGCAGCGCCGCCCGCCACGGCGGGCCGGCGCGCTTGCTATCATTGCCCGATGTCCAGCGAAACCGTCATCCCCCACACCGAGTACGAGATCACCGCGATCCGCGCGCAGGGCGCGGGCGGGCAGAACATCAACAAGGTCTCCAACGCGGTCCACCTGCGCTTCGACGTGCGCGCGTCGGCGTCGCTGGACGAGGACCACAAGGCGCGCCTGCTGCAATTGCACGACCACCGCATCACGCGCGACGGCGTGGTGGTGATCAAGGCGCAGCAGCACCGCAGCCTGGAGATGAACCGCGAGGAAGCCGTGCGGCGCCTGCACGAACTGGTGCGCAGCGTGGCCACGCCGCCGCGCGCGCGGCGCCCCACGCGGCCCACCTTCGGCTCGCGCATGCGGCGGCTCGAAGGCAAGAGCCAGCGCAGCCAGGTCAAGGCCATGCGCGGCAAGGTGCTCGACTGAGCCCGTGGCGCGCCCTCCGTGCGCCACCTGCGCCGCATGCGCAGGCCGCTTGCGGGCATGCATATCCATATCGGCTTTCCTTCGTTCCGTTTTGCGCCACGGCGCGTAAGCTGGACTGACGTTTCGTGCCGGCGCCGCCGGCCGCGACGCCCTGGGTGTCCGCATCGCCTCGATTGCCGTACAGCCCGCCACCGTTCCACGATGACGCAATGGCAATCTACCTGGACGACCTCCAGCGCGCGGACATCGCGCGCGCCAGCCGCGCCTGGCTCTGGCGCACCGAACTGCCCACCTGGCTGCTGATCGCGGCGGTCTACGCGCTGTGGTTCGGCGCGGCGCTCAACGCGGCCCGCCTGGGCCTGCCGCTCGCGCTGGCGCTGCTGGTACTCGCCTCCACCTGGTACATGTCGCTGCAGCACGAACTGCTGCACGGCCATCCCACGCGCCTGCCGTGGCTCAACGCGCTGTTCGGCATGGCGCCGCTGGCGGTGTGGTTTCCTTACGGGCTCTACCGCCGCGAGCACCTGCGGCATCACGCGCACGACGACCTGACCCATCCCGGCGCCGATCCGGAGAGCTACTTCCTGCTGCCGGGCGACTGGCAGGCCGCCGGTCCCCTGCGGCGCACGCTGCTGCGCTGGCGCAACACGATGGCGGGGCGCGTGCTGCTGGGCCCGGCCTTCGCCATCGCGCGCAGCGCGGCCGACGCCGCGCGCCGGTTGCGCGCCGGCGACCTGCGCGATCTGCCGATGTGGGCCGCGCACCTGCTCGCGCTGGCCGCGCTGCTGCTGTGGCTCGACCGCGCGTGCGGCATCGCGCCGTGGCTGATGCTGGCGGGCGTGGCCTATCCCGCGCTGGCGCTGTCGTCGGTGCGCTCGTTCCAGGAGCACCGCCCGCACGCGCTGCCGGCGCGGCGCAGCGTGCTCAACGAGGCGGCGTGGCCGTGGCGGCTGCTGTTCCTCAACAACAACTTCCACCTGGTCCACCACGACTTGCCGGCGCTGCCGTGGTTTGCCCTCGGGCGCGTCTATCGCGCGCGCGCGGCGGGCTACCGGCGGCGCAGCGGCGGCTTCGTGGTGAACGGGTACGGCGAATGGCTGGCGCGCTTCGCGCTGCGGCCCGCCGCGCCGGTGGTGCATCCGCTGTTCCGCGGCGCCGCCGTGGCCACGCCGGCCATGCCTGCCACACCCGCCACGGCAGACCGGCGGGCCGGCAACGACGCGCGCGCGCGCCTGACCGGGTGAGCGCGCATGGATGACCGCCGGCACTGGGTGGCCGCGCTGCCCATGTACAACGTATCGCCCGCGCTGCGCGAAGACTGGCTGGCCCTGATCGCGCGCGTGGCGGCGGTGCTCGCGCGCGGGCGCGATCCGCTGTTCCTGCGCGCCGTCGAGCCCGGCGCCACGCATGCGCAACTGCACGAATTCTGGCGCCGCCCCGACCTGCTGCTGTCGCAGACCTGCGGCTACCCGCTGGTGCAGGGCCTGCAGCGCCACGTGCGCGTGATCGGCACGCCGCTGTTCGACGCGCCGGGCTGCGACGGCGAGCGCTATCGCAGCGCGATCGTGGCGCGCGCCGACGGCCCCGACAGCCTGGCCGATTGCCGCGGGCTGCGCGTGGCGTACAACGACGAGGCCTCGCACAGCGGCATGAACGCGCTGCGCCACGCGGTGGCGCCGCTGGCGCGCGGCGGGCGCTTCTTCGCCGCGGCGCTGTGCACCGGCTCGCACCTGGCCTCGCTCGACGCCGTGGCGCGCGGCGACGCCGACGTGGCGGCCATCGACTGCGTCACGCTGGCCTTCGCGCGCGACCACCTGCCCGGACGGCTGGCGGCGCTGCGCCAGATCGCCGGCACCGCGTCGGCGCCCGGCCTGCCGCTGGTGTGCTCGCGCCATGCCAGCCCGGCGCAGAGCGCGCGCGTGGGCGACGTGCTGGCGCGCGTGATCGAGGCCGAGCCCGCGCTGGCGCGGCGGCTGCGGCTGCGCGGCATCGCCCGCACCGGCCTCGCGCACTACGCGCCGGTGACGCACATGGCGCGCGCCGCGGTGGCCGCCGGCTACGCGCGGCTGGCCTGAGCGCCGGCGCCCGCCGCGTTCAGTGCGGCTGCGCCTGCCGCGGCTTGCGTTTGCGCGCCGCGGCTGCCGATGGTGCTGGTGCTGCCGCTTGCGCGCGCCCGCCTTGCTGCGCGGCGGCGCCGCGCAGCAGCCAGCACACCAGTTGCCGCGACTGCTCGATGCGCCGGCGGCGGCCCGCCGCGTCGGCTTCGAGATAGTCGGTCGACAGGTGGAACAGGTAGGACACCACGTAGCCCGAGAGATCGTCGAGCGCCGCGCGCGGCAGGCCCGGGCACAGCCCCAGCCGCTCGATGTCCTCCGCCATCTCGGCGGCGATGTCCGCCAGCAGCTGGCGCACCGCGTCGCGCAGCGCCGGCTGCGGCCCGGTGCTGCCGCACACGCCGACGAAAAAGGCATCCCGGTGCGCCTCGGCGTAGGCGAAGAACGCCGCGCACGCGCGTGTGGCCACCTCGTCCGGGTTGTCGCGCGCGGCCGCCCAGCGCACCGCGCGCAGCATCGGGCGCAGCTCGGCGCCGACCTCGGCCACGGCGGTCAGCGCGAGGTCCTCCATGTCGCGGAAATGGCGGTAGAAGGTGTTGGGGTTGAGCCCCGCCTCGCGCGCGAGCTCGCGCAGGCCCAGGCCGGCGAAGCTGCGCCGCGCGGCGGCCAGGCGCAGCGCGGCGTCGATCAGTTTGCGTTTGCCGGCGGCAACGTCGTCCATTGGTTTCCGTCTGTCTGAATTGTCTGGCCGGATAAGCCGCTTCGTGCGCACCCGCCGTGAAATGCCGGTTTGGAATTGACACTCGGTCTACGTTCGTCTACTTTGCTGCAAAAGTAGACATTTGTCTACGCCTACAAGAACAACCAACGCGAGACAACCCCGGCGCCTTGCACGCCGATTTCGAACGGTGACCCGAACATGCAGCCAGTCTCCAACCCGGCATCCACCGCCGACGCCGCCTCCGCCGCGCCGGCCGCGCGCCAGCCCGAACCCATCCCGCAGGCGCCCGGCTGGCCCGTGGTCGGCAACCTGCTGCAGGTCACGCCCGGCATGGTCGCGCAGCACCTGCTGGCGCGCAGCCGCGAGTTCGACGGCATCTTCGAGCTGAACTTCGCCGGCCGGCGCGTGGCCTTCGTCAGCGATGCCGGGCTGGTGGCCGAGCTGGCCGACGGGCGCCGTTTCCGCAAGCTGATCGGCCCGCCGCTGTCCTACCTGCGCGACGTCGGCGGCGACGGCCTGTTTACCGCCGACCACGGCGAGGAGAACTGGGGCCGCGCGCACCGCATCCTGATGCCCGCGTTCAGCCAGCGCGCCATGAAGGGCTATTTCGACGTGATGCTGCGCGTGGCCAACCGGCTGGTCGGCAAGTGGGAGCGCCAGGGGCCCGACGCCGACATCGCGGTGGCCGACGACATGACGCGCCTCACGCTCGACACCATCGCGCTGTCGGGCTTCGGCTACGACTTCGACTCGTTCGCCAGCGCGCAGCTGCATCCGTTCATCGGCGCGATGGTCGGCGCGCTCGAGGAAGCGATGGGCAAGCTCACGCGCCTGGCCATCAAGGACAAGTTCATGCACGCGGCGCACCGCAAGTTCGCCGCCGACGTCGGCTTCATGCGCGAGCTGGTCGACGACGTGGTCAGGCAGCGCCGCGCGGCGGCCGCGCGCGGCCAGGCCCCCGAGCCCGACCTGCTCAACCTGATGCTCGACGCGCGCGACCCCGACAGCGGCGAGCGCCTGGACGACGTGAACATCCGCAACCAGGTCATCACCTTCCTGATCGCCGGGCACGAGACCACCAGCGGCATGCTGACCTTCGCGCTGTACGAGCTGATGCGCCATCCGGGCGTGCTGGCGCAGGCCTACACCGAGGTGGACGCCGTGCTGCCCGGCGACGCGCCGCCGGCCTACGCCGACCTCGCGCGCCTGCAGGTGATCGACCGCGTGCTCAAGGAAACGCTGCGGCTGTGGCCGACCGCGCCGGGCTTCTCGGTGGCGCCGTTCGAGGACACGCTGCTGGGCGGGCGCTACCTTATCCGGAAGGACCGCCGCCTGTCGGTGGTGCTCACCGGGCTGCACCGCGACCCCAAGGCGTGGGCCGACCCCGAGCGCTTCGACATCGACCGCTTCCTGCCCGAGAACGAGGCGCGCATCCATCCGCATGCCTACAAGCCGTTCGGCAACGGCGAGCGCGCCTGCATCGGCCGGCAGTTCGCGCTGACCGAGGCCAAGCTGGCGCTGGCGCTGATGCTGCGCAATTTCCAGTTCAGCGATCCGCACGACTACCAGTTCCGCATCAAGGAAACGCTCACGCTCAAGCCCGACGGCTTCACGCTGCGCGCGCGCCGGCGCCGCCCGCACGAGCGCATCGCCGCGGCGCAGGCCGGCGCGGCCGCGGCGCAGCCCGCGCGCCCGGCGGTGCACGGCGGCGGCCTGCCGCTGGCGGTGCTGTGCGGCTCCAGCCTGGGCACCGCGCGCGAGCTCGCCGAGCAGATCCACGCGGGCGCGCTGCAGGCCGGCTTCGCCGCCACGCTGCGCGATCTCGACGCCGCCGTGGACACGCTGCCGACCGATGGGCTGGCGGTGATCGTGGCGGCCACCTACAACGGCCGCGCGCCCGATTCGGCGCGCCGCTTCGAGGCCATGCTCGACGCGCAGGCGCAGGCGCCTGCCGGCTACCGCGCGCCCGGCCTGCGCTTCGCCGTGCTCGGCTGCGGCAACTCGCAATGGGCCACCTACCAGGCGTTTCCCAAGCGCGTGCAGGCGTTCTTCGACGCGGCCGGCGCCACCCCGCTGCTGGCGCGCGGCGAGGCCGACGGCAACGGCGACTTCGACCACGCCGCCGGGCAATGGCTGGCCGCGCTGTGGCAGGCGCTGCAAGCGCTGCGCGAGGCGCAGGGCGCCGGGCCGGACGCGCCCGCCGCCGCGGCCGGCGCGATCGCGGTGCGGCTGCGCGGCATCGCCGCCATCCGCGCCGGCACGCTGCCGCCGTCCACGCAGGCGTTCACGGTGCTGGCCAATACCGAGCTGGTCAGCGATCCCGCCGGCCTGTGGGACTTCGCGCGCGAGGCGCCGCGCACTTCCACGCGCGACATCCGCCTGCGCCTGCCCGAAGGCGTGCGCTACGCCACCGGCGACCACCTCGCGGTGTACCCGCAGAACCAGCCGGCCGTGGTGGACGACCTGTGCGCGCGGCTCGACCTCGATCCCGACGCGATGGCGACGCTGTCGGCCGCGCACGCCGGCGCCGCGCGCGGCCTGCCGCTGGAAGAGGCGCTGCCGGTACGCGAGCTGCTCACGCACTTCATCGAGCTGCAGGACGTGGTGTCGCGCCAGACCCTGCGCACGCTGCTGCAATACACGCGCTGCCCGCGCACGCGCGCCGCGCTGGAGCAGCTCGGCTCGGACGATCCCGCCGCCGGCTACGCCGCGCGGGTGGCGGCGCCGCGCCTCGCGCTGGCCGACGTGCTGGCGCGCCATCCCGCCATCGAGCTGACGCTGGCCGGCCTGCTGGCCTGCACCGTGGCGATGCGCCCGCGCCTCTATTCGATCGCCTCGTCGCCGGCGGTGTCGCCGGACGTGGCCGCGATCACGGTCGGCACGGTGTGGGCGCCCGCGCTGTCCGGGCGCGGCATGTTCCGCGGCGTGGCCTCGACCTGGCTGCAGGGACTGGCGCCCGGCGCGGTGGTGGCCGCCGGCATCCGCACGCCGAACCCGCCGTTCGCGCCCGACGCCGATCCCGCCCGGCCGATGATCCTGGTCGGCCCCGGCACCGGCATCGCGCCGTTCCGCGGCTTCCTGGAGGAGCGCGCGGCGCAGCGGGCCGCCGGCATGCGCGTCGCCGCCAGCCAGCTCTATTACGGCTGCCGCCATCCCGCGCACGACTGGCTGTACCGCGACGACATCGCGTGCTGGCAGGACGCGGGCGTGGTGCAGGCGCACGCCGCGTACTCGGCCACCGGCGCGCCGGACCAGCGCTTCGTGCAGCACCTGCTGTGGCGCGACCGCGCCGCGGTGTGGGCGCTGCTGCGCGACGGCGCCACCCTCTACGTGTGCGGCGACGGGCGGCAGATGGCGCCCGCGGTGCGCCGCACGCTGATCGAGATCGCCGCGCAGCAGGGCGGCATGCCCGAGGCGGCGGCGTCCGACTGGCTGGCCGGCATGGTCGCGCAGGGCCGCTACCGGCAGGACGTGTTCAACTGACTGACTGATTGTTCGCGGCCCGCCGCCGCCCGCCGCCCGCCGCATCCACATGGCAGGATTCCACGGATCATTGTCAGCCGGCGCGGCGGCGCTTTCCTTACGCTCGGTGTCATCCCCAACGCCCGTCCTTACCGGAGCGCCCCCGATGGCACGTCCCGCGATCCCGCAAGCCCGCCTGCTGGCGGTCTGCCAGGCTCTCTTCACCTCGGCCCTGTCGGTCGACCTCACGCTGACCGGGCTGGTCGGCTACACGCTGGCGCCGGACAAGGCGCTGGCCACGCTGCCGTTCGCGCTGATCACGGTGGCGTCCGCCGTCACCGCCATCGCGGCGGCGTTCCTGATCGAGCGCCTCGGCCGCCGCGCCGCGTTCTGCCTGGGCGGGCTGGCCTGCTGCGCGGGCGGGCTGGTGTCGGTGTGGGCCATCGCGCACCATGATTTCGCCGCGTTCTGCGTGGGCACCGCGCTGGTCGGCGTGTTCCAGGCCTTCGCGCGCTTCTACCGGCTGGCCGCCGCCGATGCCGCGCCGGCCGCCGACAAGCCGCGCGCGATTTCCACGGTGCTGACCGGCGGCGTGGTGGCCGCGGTGTGCGGCCCGGCCATCGCCGCGTGGAGCAGCGACCTGCTGGTGGCGCAGCCGTTCGCCGGCTCCTACGCGGTGGTGGCGGTGTTCGGGCTGGCCACCGTCCTGCTGCTGGCGTTCGGCTACCGCGACGCGCCCGCCCACGCCGCGGCGCGGGAGCATGGCGCCGCGCTGCCCGCGCGCCCGCTCGCGCAGATCGCGCGCCAGCCGGTGTTCCTGGCCGCGTTCGCCAACAACGGCATCGGCAACGCGGTGATGATGTTCGTCATGACCGCCACGCCGATCGCCGCGGTGGCGTGCGGCCACACCATCGGCCAGGGCGCGCAGATCATCGAGTGGCACCTGGTCGGCATGTACGCGCCGTCGTTCTTCTCGGGCTGGCTGTTGCAGCGCTTTGGCCGCGGGCCGATGCTGATGTGCGGCATCGCGCTCGCCGCAGTGGGTTCGCTGGTGGCGCTGGCGTCCACCGCGGTGCCGGCGTTCTACGTGGCGCTGCTGTGCCTGGGCGTGGGCTGGAATTTCATGTTCGTCGGCGGCACCACCTTGCTGGCGGAAAGCTACCGCCCGGCCGAGCGCACGCGCACCCAGGCGCTGGCCGAGTTCGCCGCCGCGGCGCTGACCGCGCTGGCCACGCTGGCGGCCGGGCAGGTGCTGTACCGCTACGGCTGGCAGGCGGTCAACCTCGCCGTGCTGCCGGCGCTGGCGGTGGCGCTGCTGGTCACGCTCGGATGGCAGCGCGGCGTGGCGCGCCGCGCGGTGCTGGCCGGATGACGGCGCGCGCCGGTATGATCGGCGGGCCGTCCCTCTCCACAGGTTTCCCACACACGCCATGCCAGCCAGCCTTCCCCTGCCGGACGATCCGCCGCGCATCGTCGTGATCGTCGCGCCGGACCCGGCGCAGGAACTCGACGTGACCGGGCCGAGCGCGGTGTTCGGCCACGCCAACCGCCTCGAAGGCCGCACCGCGCCGGCCTACGACATCCGCGTCGCCAGCGCGCGCGACGACGCCGTGGTGCGCACCGAGAGCGGCCTCCGGCTGCTGGCCGACGCGCCGTACCACCGCATCGGCGAGATGCTGCCCGGCCCGATCGACACCCTGCTGATCGCCGGCGGCGCGGGCCACCGCGCGGCGGCCGAGGACGCCCGCCTGGTCGACTGGATCCGCGCGCAGGCGCCGCGCGTGCGCCGGCTGGGCGCGGTGTGCACCGGCGCCTTCGTGCTGGCGCGCACGGGCCTGCTCGACGCGCGCCGCGCCACCACGCACTGGCGCCACGCCGCGCGGCTGGCCGCGCAGCATCCGCAGGTGGAGGTCGACCCCGACCCGATCTGGATCCGCGCCGGCGAGCTCTACACCTCGGCCGGCGTCACCGCCGGCATGGACCTGGCGCTGTCGCTGGTGCAGGAAGACCTCGGCCACGCCGCCTCGCTGGCGGTGGCGCGCGAGCTGGTGCTGTTCCTGCAGCGCCCCGGCAACCAGGCGCAGTTCTCCACGCTGCTGCAGGCGCAGAGCGCGCAGAACCCGGAGCTGCGGGAATTGCAGGGATGGATGGCGCAGCACCTGGCGCGCGACCTGTCGGTGCCGGTGCTGGCCGAGCGCGTGGCCATGAGCCCGCGCAACTTCGCGCGCGTGTTCGCGCGCCAGGTCGGCGAGACGCCCGCGCGCTACGTGGAGCGCCTGCGCGTGGAAGCGGCGCGGCGCCTGCTGGAGAAGGATGGCCGCCGCCTGGAAGGCATCGCCCGCGCCACCGGCTTCACCAATGCCGACGTGATGCGGCAAGCGTTCCAGCGGCACATGCAGACCACGCCCGAGCGCTACCGGGCGGCATTCCGCGCCTGAACGGGCAAGCCCACGGGAGCGGAAACCCGCTCAGCGCTGCCCCTGCAGCGCGGCGATGCGCTGCTCGATCGGCGGGTGGCTGGAGAACAGCGACAGCCACGACCTGCCGCCGGCGATGCCCATCGCCTGCATGTTCTGCGGCAGGCCGTCGGGCTCCAGGCCGCCGAGGCGGCGCAGCGCGGCGACCATCGGCGAGGGCGTGCCCATCAGCCTGGCCGCGCCGGCGTCGGCGCGGAACTCGCGGTGGCGCGAGAAGGCGGCCACGATGATGCTGGCCAGGATGCCGAACACGATCTCGCACACCACCACGGTGATCATGTAGCCGATGCCGGGGCCGCTCGACTCTTCGTCGTTCTTGCGCAGCATCGAGTCCACGAAGTAGCCGACCACGCGCGCGAGGAAGATCACGAAGGTGTTGACCACGCCCTGGATCAGCGTGAGCGTGACCATGTCGCCGTTGGCGATGTGGGCCACCTCGTGCGCCAGCACGGCTTCCACCTCGTCGTGCGACATGCTTTGCAGCAGGCCGGTGGAGACCGCCACCAGCGAGCTGTTCTTGCTGGCGCCGGTGGCGAAGGCGTTGGGCTCGCCTTCGTAGATGGCGACCTCGGGCATCGGCAGGCCGGCGCGCTGGGTCAGTTTCTGCACGGTCTGCACCAGCCACAGTTCGGTGCTGTTGCCCGGGTGCGTGATGACCTGGGCGCCGGTGGACCACTTGGCGATCATCCTGGACATCAGCAGCGAGATGAAGGAGCCGCCGAAACCCATCAGCGCGGCGAACGCCAGCAGCATGCCGAGGTTGAGCCCGTTGGCGGTGAGGAAGCGGTTCACGCCGAGCAGGCTGGCGGTGAAGCTGAGCACGAGCATGACGGCGAGGTTGGTCGCCAGGAAGAGCAGGACGCGTTTCATTTCTTGTCTGTGAGGAAGGTCAGTCTGGTCAAGGGAACAACGGCAAAGCGGCGCTGGCACCTTGCGCGCGCGTGCGCGCCGCGCGGACTGCGCGCACGCGGCGCCGCGGACGGCGCACGGGTGCCGGCGGCAAGGTGCGGGAAACGAGGTGCGCGCCGGGCCGGCGCGCGGGGAATCAGGCGCTGGGCGGGCGCTGCTGGAGGGGGAGGTCGGGATCGGGCAGCAGGCCCGCGCGGTGCGCGGGCGCGCTGCCGCGCGCGAGGCTGGCGGCGAAACGCGGCGGCGCGGCGGGCAGCAGGGATTCGGCGAGGTCGGCGCCGCCCTGGGCCGGGTCCTTCGCGTCGCCGGTGTCCTGGCCGGCGGGATCGGCGGCGGCGTCGGCATCGGCATCGAATGCCGAAAGCATCGCGGCAGCCTGGGCGGCACTTTCGCCGCCGCGTTCATCGGCCGCGGCGGCGAACGCCTGTTCGTGCGGCGCGCCGATGTTGCCGCCCGCGCACGTGGCCGCGCCTGCCCAGCTCTGGAAGGGCATGACGGCGAGCATCAGGAGCAGCAGCAACAGGCGGATGGGGCGCACGAAGGATGACGTCGGGTTCAGGTTCGCGGGATCGAAGGGTTCGACACGAAACCGTGCCGGGAATTCTACAGGATGCCGCAATACGCATGCGGCCGCGCGCCGGGGTGGGGCGGGCGTCACCCGGCCGGGCTCATCCGGTGATGCGCCGCGCCGCGCGCGTGCCCCACCACGCGGCTTCCTCGAACACGGACAGACCGGACAGGTCGGCATGCGCGAACAGGATGCGCCCGTCGGCGTCGCGCAGCGCGGCGGCGCCGGCATTGGCGAGG
Organism: Cupriavidus ulmosensis; assembly: GCF_977008105.1. NCBI lineage: Bacteria > Pseudomonadati > Pseudomonadota > Betaproteobacteria > Burkholderiales > Burkholderiaceae > Cupriavidus > Cupriavidus ulmosensis. The sequence goes on along the minus strand of NZ_CDRMWP010000001.1, from coordinate 4,098,889 downwards.
AAGCCGGGGCGCGGCGAGGCCATCGCGTGGCCGCGCACGGTGATCTCCGCCGCGTCGGCATGGCGCCAGAACGCGCGCCCGTAGGCGGCGCGCAGGTCGGTGGTGGCGTAGTCCATCAGTTCGGCCGGGGCGGCGGCGGCGAGCCAGCGGCGCGTGTCGGCCGGCGCGCGCGGCGCGGTGCCCGCCGCCATGTCCGGCGCCGCGGCGGCATCGAGCGGGCAGTAGGCGGTAAACACCGTGTCGGCCGGCATGGCCTGCCGGATCAGCTGGTGCGTGCTGACCACGTAGCCGAGGCCGCGCCCGCCGTGCACCACGTTGTCCCACGCCAGCGGCACGCCGGGCCGCTCGTCCGGGAAGCCGCGCAGGCGGAAGCTGGACACCAGCCACGGCGCGCTCGGCGGCAGGTGCCGCGCCGGGTCGAAGCCGAACGCGGCGAGCGGCGCCACGTGGGCGGCCACGTGCAGCGGCATGGCGCAGATCACGCGGCGCGCGCGGATGCGGAACAGGTGCGGCGCGCCGGCGGCCGTGCCGCCGGGCCATTGCGCGCACAGCACGCGGACCTCGCGGCCGTGCTCGCGCACCTGCACGGCCATGCCGGGCTGGCGCCACGGCCGCGTGCCGGTCTTGCCGGTCGGTGTGCCGCCGGCGCGGCGCGCGTCGATGCGCGCGGCCAGCCGCGCGACCAGCGTGTGCAGGCCGTCGGGCCACGTCAGCACGGCGCCGTCGGCGGCGTTGGCCGCGTGGCCGGCGCGGCTGGCGAAGTAATACACGCCGGCCCAGGCCGAGATCGCGTCGTGGCTGGCGCCGTAGTCGTCGCGGCAGCAGTAGTCGACATAGGCGTGCAGCGTGGGCGAGGTGAAGCCCTCGGCGGCCATCCACTGGCGCATGCTCTGCCGGTCCAGCGCGGTCCAGGCCGGGTCCTGCGACGCCAGCGCCAGTGGAATCGCGAACGCCTTGCGGCCGTCGCCGCCGCGCGCGTCCTTGAGCTGCGCCATGCGCGCGAGGAAACGCGCGTGCTGGGCCGCTTCCGCGCCGGCCACCGCCTCGCTGGGCAGCAGGCCGTCGTGCCACCTGCCGTCGAACAGCAGGCGCTCGTCGGGCGCGTGCACCAGCGCGCGCTCGTCGAACTCGGGCCGCGCGCCGAACGGGTCGCGCGCGATCACGCCGGTGTCGGCCAGCATCTCGCGGATGTGGGCGGATTCGAGCGAGGGCAGCGGCAGGTAGTGCGCGCCGCGCGGAAAGCCGAGCTCGCCGAAGCGGCCCGCCGCCGCGTTGCCGCCGAACTCGGGGCCTTCGACCAGCAGGAAGTCGCGCAGGCCGGCGCGCGCCAGTTGCCAGGCCGCGCTGAGGCCGGCCACGCCGCCGCCGAGGATGGCGACCTCGGTCACGATTTCGTCCTGCGGCGCCGGCCACGACGCGGCGTCGCGCAGCGCGTGGCCTTCGGCCATGCCCGGGCGCAGCACCGCGGGCCACGGCTCGCGCAGGCCGACGCCGGCCAGGAAGCGGCGCGCCTCGTCGCCGAGCCGGTCGCAGCCGGCCAGCAGGCCGGTGCCCGCCGTACCCGCCGCCGCGATCAGGAAGCGGCGGCGGTCCATGCCGGCTCCGTGCCCGTGTTCCTGCCGGTCGATGCCGCGGCGCTAGCGAATGACATTGCGCCAGTCCTGCTCGAAGTCATGCACCAGCGTCTGCTCGTTGAGCCGGTTCGCGCGCGCCTCGCGCGGCGCCATGTCGGCCGGGAAGCGGAACATCAGCGCGGTGCTGTCGGCGTCGAGGAATTTCATCGGCACGTCATAGTGCGTGGGCGGCGTGTAGTCGGCGCGCTTGCCGGCCAGGATGAAGCCCCATTCGCCGAACGACGGCACGTAGGCGTGATAGGGCCAGGTATGCAGGCCGGCCTCGCGCAGCGTGGCGTCGATGTCCCAGAACGAGCGCGGCGCGAAGTACGGCGAGGTGGACTGCACCACCGCGTAGCCCTTCTCGGCCAGATGGTGCGCGAGCAGCCTGTACATCGGCACCGAGTACAGCTTGCCGAGGCCGAAGTTGGACGGGTCGGGCAGGTCGACCACGATGGCGTCGAACATGTCGTCGTGCTGCTCCAGCCATTGCGCGGCGTCGGCGTTGACCACGCGCACGCGCGCGTCGGTGAGCGAGCCCCGGTTCAGCGCCACCAGCGGCGCGCTGCGCGAGAACAGCGTGGTCATGGCGGGGTCGAGGTCCACCAGCGTGACGTGCTCGATGTTGCGGTGCTTGAGGATCTCGCGCGCGGCCAGGCCGTCGCCGCCGCCGATCACCAGCACGCGGCGCGCCCACGGCAGCGCCTGCAGCAGCGGGTGCACCAGCGCCTCGTGGTAGCGGTGCTCGTCGCGCGAGGAGAACTGCAGGTTGCCGTTGATGTACAGGCGCAGGTCGTCCTTCCAGCGCGTGATCACCAGCCGCTGGTACGGCGTGCTTTGGCTGTGGATGATCTCGTCGCCGAACATGCCGCGCTCGGCCCAGTGCGTGAGTTGCCCCGAGCCGAGGAAGCCGCCGGCCAGCAGCGCGAGCACCAGCGAGGCACGCAGCAGGCGCGGCACCACCGCCTTGAGCTCGGCGCGGAAGATGTGGATCGTGACCAGCGCCACGCCGGCGTTGAGCATGCCGAACAGGAAGCCCGTGCGCGACAGCCCCAGGCGCGGCGCCAGCACCAGCGGGAACACCAGCGACACCGCCAGCGCGCCGAGGTAGTCGAACGTCAGCACGCGGCTGACCAGCTCGCTGAAGGCGTTGCGGCGCGCGTTGAGCACGCGCATCACCAGCGGGATCTCCATGCCGACCAGCACGCCGAGCACGAACACCAGCGCGTAGAGCGCGGTGCGGAACGGCGCCGACAGCCACGCGAACACCACGAACAGCAGCGCCGCCGAGACGCCGCCGAGCAGGCCGATCAGGATCTCGATGTCGATGAAGCGCGCCAGCACGTCCTCGTCCTTCACGTAGCGCGACAGCCACGAGCCCACGCCCATCGCGAACAGGTAGCAGCCGATGATCGAGGAGAACTGGAGGATGGAGTCGCCCAGCAGGTAGCTGGACAGGGCGCCGGCGATCAGCTCGTAGCCGAGCCCGCAGGACGCCACGATCAACACCGAAAGAACAAGGGTACGGTCGCGCATCGGTTCGGGTGCGTTGCGGGGGCGGGAAGCGGGCAAGAGGCGAGAAGAAGGACGGGAAGGGACGGGAGGGCCGGCGCGGCGGCCCGGCGCGGGCCGGCGGCATGGCGCCCGCCGGATTGCAAATTGTTGCGATGTACGTAAATGGACGACGATATACTTGAGCGCCACATACCTGAGCGCCGCATACCTGAGCACTACATGCCGCCGCGCGGCCGTCCCCATCATCCTGTACGGATCATGCGTGCTGAACGGACGGCTTGCCGCGGCGCCACGGAACCCGCCGGAGAACATCGATGATGCAAGGCATCTACGCTTACGTGCTGCACCTGCTGGCCGGCCTGGCGCTGCTGGCCGTGTTCGTCGGAGTCTACACCAGGATCACGCCGTTCCGCGAGTTCGCGCTGATCCGCCAGGGCAACCTCGCGGCGGCGCTGTCGCTGTCGGGCGCGATGATCGGCTTCTGCTTCACGCTGTCGTCCAGCATCCAGCACAACGACACCTTCCTGATGTTCGTGCTGTGGGCGGTCGGGGCCATGCTGGTGCAGGCGCTGGCCTATGCCGGGCTGGCGCGCGCGCTGCCCGACATGGACGCGGCCATCGAATCGAACAACGTCGGCATGGGCGGGCTGATGGGCGCCATCTCGGTCACGGTCGGCGCCATCAACGCCGCCTGCCTGTCCTGAAACATCGCGCAACCTGGGGATTGCCATGAGCATCGGATCGTTCATCAAGAAGCAGTTCATCGACATCATCCAGTGGACCGAGGACAGCGATGGCGTGCTGGCCTGGCGCCACCCGATGGAGGACATGGAAATCCAGTACGGCGGCAGCCTCACCGTGCGCGAGTCGCAGATGGCGGTGTTCGTCAACGAAGGCAAGATCGCCGACGTGTTCGGGCCCGGCATGTACAAGCTCACCACGCAGACGCTGCCGGTGCTGACCTACCTGAAGAACTGGGACAAGCTGTTCGAGTCGCCCTTCAAGTCGGACGTGTATTTCTTCAGCACGCGCCTGCAGATCGGCCGCAAGTGGGGCACGGCGCAGCCCGTCACCATCCGCGACGCCGATTTCGGCATGGTGCGGCTGCGCGCGTTCGGCCTGTACTCGTACAAGATCGCCGACGTGGCGAAGTTCTACACCGAGATCAGCGGCACGCGCGCCGAGTACACGCGCGACGAGGTGGAGGAGCAGCTGCGCAACCTGCTGGTCGCCACCATGACCGCCACGCTCGGCGGCGCCGCGTTGCCGTTCCTCGACATGGCCGCCAACCAGGCGCTGATGTCGCAGACCATCCGCGAGCGGCTCGCGCCCGAGTTCGAGCGCTACGGCGTGGCGCTGGACAATTTCGCGGTGACGAACGTGTCGCTGCCGGAAGAACTGCAGAAGGCCATCGACACGCGCATCTCGATGGGCATGATGGGCGATATGGCCAAGTACACGCAGTACCAGGTGGCCAGCTCGATCCCGCTGGCCGCGCAGAACGAAGGCGGCGTGGCGGGCCTGGGCGCGAGCCTCGCGGCCGGCGCCGTGATGGGCCAGGCGATGGCGGGCGGGCTCGGCGCCGCCGCGCCCGCGCCGGCCGTGCCTCCCGCCGCGCCGGCTGCTGCTGCGGCTGCTGCGCCGGCGGCCGACGACCCCGCCGCGCGCCTGCAGAAGCTCAAGGACCTGCTCGACAAGGGCCTGATCTCGCAGGCCGACTTCGACAACGCCAAGGCCGAGATCCTGAAGAAACTGGTCGGCTGACGCGCGGCGCATGCAAGAGATCAACTGCCCAAGCTGCGGCGCGCCGGCGGCGTTCCGCTCGTCGGCCGCCGTGATGGTGGTGTGCGAGTACTGCCACAGCACGCTGCTCAAGGATGCGGACACGGTCAGGGACATCGGCAAGATGTCCGCCGTGCTGGAGGACTACACGCCGCTGCAGCTCGGCACCGGCGGGCAATGGGACGGCCAGGGCTTCACGCTGGTCGGGCGTATCCAGTTGCGCTACGACGCCGGGCTGTGGAACGAGTGGTACCTGCTGTTCGACGACGGCAGCGACGGCTGGCTGGCCGACGCCTCCGGGCAGTACATGCTGACGCGGCGCCATGCCGCCGGCGCGCAGGCCGGCGCAGCCCAGCTCGATGCAGCCCAGCTCGACGGCGCGCCGCTGCCGCGGTACGAGCATCTCGCGCCGGGCGCGAGCCTGTTCTTCGACAAGCACCGCTACCTCGCCAGCGACGTGCGCAGCGCGCGCTGCACCGGCGGCCAGGGCGAGCTGCCGTTCGCGGTCGGCGCGGGCTGGACCGCGCAGGTGGCGGACTTCCGCGACGAGGGCCGCTTCGTCACGCTCGACTACGCCGACGGCTACCCGCCCGCGGTCTACACCGGCGCGGCGGTCACGCTGGACCTGCTCAAGTGCCAGTTGCTGCGCGACAAGGAGCAGATCGCCGGCAGCGCCGACCGCTACCGCGGCAAGGCCGTGCCGCTGGCCTGCCCGGGCTGCGGCGGCCCGATCGCCTACCGCGCCGGCGTGGCCAGCTTCGTGGTCTGCCCGAGCTGCCACAGCCAGATCGACTGCACCACCTCGACCGCGCTGGTGCTGGAAAAGCAGCGCGAACTCGACGCCCTCCAGACCAGCCTCGCGCCCGGCGACACCGGCACCATCGACGGCACGCCGTACACCGTGCTGGGCCTGATGCAGTGCACCGACCGCGACGAGGACGAAGCCTCCACCTGGGTCGAGTACCTGCTGTTCAGCGAGCAGCGCGGCCTGCTGTGGCTGGTCGAGCAGGCGGACGGCTGGGACCGCGTCGAGGTGCTGGACACGTGGCCGCGCACGGTGTCCGGCGATGCCGTGAGCTACCAGGGCCAGACCTTCCGGCAGGGCTACGACTACCAGAGCGAGGTGCTGTACGCGGCCGGCACCTTCAACTGGCGCGTGCAGGCCGGCGACACCACGCGCCTGACCGAGTACGGCAAGCGGGCGCGGCGCCTCACGCGCGAGACCTCGGCCACCGAGATCGTCTGGACCCTGTCGACCACCGTGGCGCGCGCGCAGGTGGCGCAGTGGTTCAAGTCCAGCCCGGGGCTGGCGCAGGCCGCGCGCGCGCTGCCGGCGGCGCGGCCCGCGGACAGCAGCGCGGACCTGGCCTTCTGCCGCAAGAGCGCCAAGGTCTACGCCATTCTTCTCGCCATCCTCAACGTGCCCGTGGCCCTGGTCACGGGCCGGGGCTGGTTCACCCTCGTGATCGGCTTCCTGCTGCTGTGGGCGCCGATCTGGCTGGTCCGGCGCTGGGCCGGAAAGGACTGAGTCAGCGTGCGTCTGCTTTACCTCGTCTACGGCATCATCGTGCTGTTCGGCACGACCTTCTTCAACCTCGGCGACACCGGCCGCGCGGGCTCCGGCTCCTCGGGCTCGTCCGGCTACTCGGGCGGGCGCGGCTGGGGCGGCGGCTCGTCCGGCTCGAGCGGCTGGTCCTCCGGCGGCGGCCACAAATGAGCCGGCGGAGCGCGCAGCCATGAACGCCCCGGCCCTGCCGTGCCCGGCCGTGCTCGGCCACCACCTGCTGGCCGACCTGCAAGGCGTGGCGGCCGAACTGCTGGCCGACGCCGCGCTGGTCGAGCGCGTGCTGTACCAGGCCGCGCAGGCCGCCGGCGCCACCGTGGTGGACGCGCGCTTCCGCCATTTCGGGCCGGGCCTGGGCGTGACCGGCGTGCTGCTGCTGCGCGAGTCGCACATCAGCATCCACACCTGGCCGGAATACGGCTTCGCCGCGGTGGACGTGTTCATGTGCGGCGCGGCCCGGCCGGCGCTGGCGGTGGAGGTGCTGCGCGCGGCCTTCGCGCCGCGCGCGCTGCACGTGCGCGACGAGGCGCGCGGCCCCGCCGTGGCGTGAGCCGCGCTGGCAGGACCGGGCGCGATGGACTAGACTCAAGGCAACCCTGTAACGACTACAGGGTCTTTTGCCTGATGCAGGCATCACCCGGAGTCGGCATGAGAATCGGTGAACTGTCCCGCCACAGCGGCTGCGACGTGGAAACCATCCGCTACTACGAGCGCGAGGGCCTGCTCGACGCGCCCCAGCGCGAAGACAACGGCTACCGCCGCTATGGCGACGGCCATCTGCTGCAGCTCAATTTCGTGCGGCACTGCCGCTCGCTGGGCATGAGCCTGTCGGACGTGCGGCGGCTGCGCGACTTCGAGCGCGATCCCACGCTCGCCTGCGACGACATCAACGCGCTGCTGGACCGCCAGATCGAGCAGATCCACGCCCAGCGCGTGGCGCTCGAGGCGCTGGAAGGCCAGTTGCGGGCGCTGCGCCATACCTGCGGCGGCCAACAGCATCCCGCCAGCGAATGCGGCATCCTGCAGAACCTCCAGCAGGCCGCGGCCGGCGCCGCCTGCGAATGCCATCCGCATCCCCAAGGCCATCATTGACGCCTGCCGGCGTCTCCGGCGCCTTCTTAAGAGACGGCGGCGCCTGTGCTACGATCCCCTTTGTCCGCCGCGCACCATGCTGGTGAAAAGCGGCGAATGCGGCGTGCCGGCGAGCCGGTCCGCGGCGGCCGAGTGAGCCATCGCTCTCGCCGCGCGCCACGCCGGTTCGGGGAAGCACGCTGTTTCGCGGTTGTTCTTGCCGCTGTTTCCCCCCGCCGTTTCGTCGTTGTTTCGCCGTTGTTTCGCCGCTCTCGCTCCGGACTGCCCACCCACTTTTGCCGCACGCATGATGCCCTGCCGCCTTGTCCCGACCGCCGCCACGCCTGCCCGTATCGGGCAGGCCGGCGCGCGCGCGTGGGCGGCGCCGGCACGGCGCGCGCAAGCCAAACAGGCCACCGCCTGCCGCCGGGTCAGCGCACCGCCTGATCCCGCCCGGTTCACCGCCTGACGTCTCCCCAGCACGCAGGTAAGCGCCGAACCGGGCCGAGCCACACCCTGTTCGCGGTTTTTCCGTCGCATCCGACGGCCCGACTTGTTCCCTGACCTGGCAGCGCCGGGCCGATCCCGCGCGGATCGCGCCCGCGGGCCGGGTCCACGCACCGACACCTAGCGAGGATCCACCATGACGGCTTCATCCAAGCAGCAACCGACCCTTTACCTGACAGAGCTCGACGTCACCCGCCTCGAGCGCATCGCCAGCCGCGCCGGCGCGGCGCCGCTGGCCGAGATGCTCGACAGCATCCTCGCGCGCGCCGCCATCGTGCCGGCCGAGGCCATTCCGAAGGACGTGGTGACGATGAACTCCAGCCTGATGTGCGCGCTGGAAGGCGAGGCGGCGCCGCGCCGCTGGACGCTGGCCTATCCGGACACCGCCGATTTCGACGCCGGCCGGCTCTCGGTGCTGTCGCCGGTGGGGCAGGCGCTGCTGGGCGCGCGCGCCGGCCAGACCGTGAGCTATCGCCTGCCGGACGGGCGCGAGCAGAGCGTGACGGTCATCGAACTGTCGTTCCAGCCCGAGGCCAACGGCCAGTTCACGCTGTAGTCCCGCGGGCGGCGCAACAGCCGCATTCCAGAGCCATTCCGCAGATACGGGAACGCCCCCGGCAGGGGTTCCCGGCCCGCGCCGCCCGCGTCGCGCCGGCGGCGCGGAGGTCCCTTCGCGCGCTTCCCCCGATCCCCGCCAGCCCGCCTCCGGCCTCGGCCGGCCACCATCGCGCGCCATTTTCGGGAGGCCCTTGCGCCACCCGCTCGCCGCCGCCGTTCGCTTCTCGCGCACGCCGTTCGCGCTGCAAAGGCGCCATTCGTCCGGACTTCCAGCGTTTCACGACTCGCAACGCACCATTCGTCGCAGCGGTATTTCTCGTTGCAGGCCGAACCACTAATCTTCAGTTCGTGCTCGCAGCGCAACATAGATTGCCGCGGCCGATGGCAAGGCAGACAAAAAAATACATAGATCAGTTGAAGGAGTCCCAAATGAATGCCAAACGTATCCTTGGCAGCGCCTTAGGCGTATTGATCCTGGCCTCGTCGGCCGCGGCGCTGGCCGCTCCCGCCGGCAGCAAGGTCGGCAAGTTCGAAGTCTATGCGGACGCGCTGCGCAAGTTCGACGTGTACACGGAAGGCGCCAAGAAAGACAAGTTCGACCCGTTCACCGACGGCCTGCGCCAAGGCAAGTTCGATCCGTTCACCGACGGCGCCCGCCAGGGCAAGTTCGATTCGTTCAGTGAAGGCGCGCGCGCGGCCGGTGGCGAAATCGCGGCGTCCTCGCTCGACAACGCGCGTTCCGGCGACGGCTCGCTCTACGGCTACCGGGTCTGACCCGATGCGCCGTGTCGCCTGGCGGTCACTTCGGTGACCGTCTTGCGTCAGGGGCCCGCCGCCCCGTCCTACCGTTTTATCTCCCACCCGCCCGGCTGACCTCCTCCTCCTTCTCTCTCCCGCCGGGCGGGTGATTTTTCCCCCGCTGTCCCGCTGTCCTGCTGTCCTGCTGTCCCGCCGTCCTCCGCGCCGTTCCCGGTTTCATCTCCCCGCAGCCTTGTCCCGTCCCGCCTGAACGCGGTCGATGCCGTTCGTGCGCGCATTCGCGCGCGCGCCATCAGAGCTGCTTGGCGGCGAAGGTGTCGCACTTGCGGATGTCGCCGCTGTCGAGGCCCTGGCGCAGCCAGCGCACGCGCTGGTCGCTGGTGCCGTGGGTGAAGGCTTCCGGTACCACGTAGCCCTGCGCCTGGCGCTGCAGGCGGTCGTCGCCGATGGCGGCGGCGGCTTTCAGGCCTTCCTCGATGTCGCCGGGTTCGAGCAGTTGCTGGTTCATGCGCTCGGCGGTGGCCGCCCACACGCCGGCCAGGCAGTCGGCCTGCAGCTCCACGCGCACCGAGAGCTGGTTGGCCTGCGCCTCGCCCATGCGGCGGCGCGCCGCGTCCACCTTGCCGGACACGCCCAGCAGGTTCTGCACGTGGTGGCCCACTTCGTGCGCGATCACGTAGGCCTGGGCGAAGTCGCCGCCGGCGCCGAAGCGCTTGCGCAGTTCGTCGTAGAACGCCAGGTCGATGTAGACCTTCTGGTCGCCGGGGCAGTAGAACGGCCCCATCGCCGACTGCCCGGTGCCGCACGCGGTGGGCGTGGCGCCGGTAAACAGCACCAGCGTGGGCGGCGCGTAGCGGCGGTTGAGGTCGGTCTCGAAGATGTGCGACCAGGTGCGCTCGGTGTTGCCGAGCACCTTGCGCACGAACACCGTCATCTGGTCATTGGCGGGCGCATGGCTGGGCACGTGCTGCTGGGTCTGCGGCTGCTGCCCCTGCAGCACCGAGGCGCCCTGCATGATCACGGTGGGGTCGATGCCGAAGAAATAGGAGGCCGCCAGCGCCACGATGATGGTGCCGATGCCGATCGTCCTCGGCCCCGCGCCGAAGCCCCCGAATCCGCCTCCGCCTCCGCGGCGGTCTTCTACGTTCTGGCTTTCGGCTTCGTCATCGAGACGCATGGTGGCTCCGCGTTGCTGGTGTGGCTTGTCTGGCTGTCCGGTGGCCGTGGCGCGCAGTGCGCCACGGCGTGCCGGTCAGTATAGCAACGGCGGTGCAGCCAGCGAACGGGAGTGATGTATCAGGCCGTAACCGCCGCCGCGGCCGCCAGCGGCGCGCGCGCCGGCGCGGCGCCCGTGACTTCGGCCACGCGCAGCAGGTTGGTGGTGCCGCCCTGGCCGAACGGCATGCCCGCCGCGATGGTGATCTGGTCGCCGGCCTGCGCGTAGCCCTCGGCCAGCGCCGCGCCGGTGGCGGCGTTCACCATCTCGTCCACGCTCTGCACGTCCGGGCTCACGGTGGAATGCACGCCCCACGCGATGGCCAGCCGGCGCGCGATCTCCAGGTTCGGCGTGATGCTGACGATCGGCGCGCATGGCCGCTCGCGCGCGGCGCGCAGCGCGGTGGCGCCGGACGACGTATAGGTGACGGTGGCCACCGCGCCGATGATCTGCGTGACCTCGCGCAGCGCCGCGCAGATCGCGTCCTGGCGCGTGGACAGCGGCGCCTCGTGCTGCGCGTCGAGCAGGTTGCGGTAGAGCGGGTCGCGTTCCACCTCGGCGATGATGCGGTCCATGATGGCCACCGCCGCCACCGGGTGGCGGCCGTTGGCCGACTCGGCCGACAGCATCACCGCGTCGGCGCCGTCGTAGATCGCGCTGGCCACGTCGGAGGCTTCGGCGCGCGTGGGCACCGGCGAGTCGATCATCGATTCCAGCATCTGCGTGGCGATGACGATGGGTTTGCCGTGCTGGCGGCACACGCGCAGGATGCGCTTCTGCACGCCCGGCACGCGCTCGGGCGGCAGCTCCACGCCGAGGTCGCCGCGCGCCACCATCACCGCGTCGGACACGCGCACGATCTCCTCCAGCTGCTGCAGCGCGGCCGGCTTCTCGATCTTGGACAGCACGCCGGCGCGCGTGCCGATGATCTCGCGCGCCTCGACGATGTCGGCCGGGCGCTGCACGAACGACAGCGCGATCCAGTCCGCGCCCAGCGCCAGCGCGAAGTCGAGGTCCTTGCGGTCCTTCTCGGTCAGCGCTGGGATCGGGATCACCGCGTCGGGCACGTTGACGCCCTTGCGGTCGGACAGCGTGCCGTGGTTGACCACGCGCGTGACGATGCTGCCGCTGGCCACCGACTCGATCTTCAGCTGCACCTTGCCGTCGTCGATCAGCAGCGACTGCCCCGGCGCGGCCGCGCGGAACAGTTCCGGGTGCGGCAGGTGCACGCGGGTGGCGTCGCCGGGGCTGGGGTCGCTGTCGAGCACGAACACGTCGCCGGCCCGCACCGCCACCTTGCCGGCGGCGAAGGTGCCGATGCGCAGCTTCGGTCCCTGCAGGTCCGCCAGCACGGCGATGGGCCGGCCGGTCTCGGCCTCCACCTGGCGCACCGCGTCGTAGCGGCGGCGGTGGTCCTCGTGCGAGCCGTGGCTGAAGTTCAGGCGGAACACGTCGGCCCCGGCCTCGAACAATTGCCGGATCACCTCGATGTCGGTGCTGGCCGGGCCGAGCGTGGCAACGATCTTGGCTTTGCGCTGGCGTCTCATGTGGTCTCCTCTTCCATTCTCGGGCGGCGCGCCGCGGCGGGCGCGCCTGGGTTCATGCGCGTTGCCTACACGATCAGGATCGCGCGGAAATCGTTCACGTTGGTGCGGGTCGGGCCGGTCACGATCAGGTCGCCGAGGCCGTCGAAGAAACCGTAGCCGTCGTTGTCGGCCAGGTGCGCGAGCGCCGACAGGCCGCGCGCCCCGGCGCGCGCCAGCGTGTCTGGCGACAGCAGCGCGCCGGCGTTGTCCTCGGAGCCGTCGATGCCGTCGGTGTCGCAGGCGATCGCGTGCACGCCGGGCTGGCCGTCGAGCGCCGCCGCCAGCGCCAGCAGGAATTCGGCATTGCGCCCGCCGCGGCCGCGGCCGCGCACGGTCACGGTGGTCTCGCCGCCGGACAGCAGCACGCACGGTTTGCGCAACGGCTGGCCGTGCTGCGCGATCTGCCGGGCGATCGCCGCGTGCACCAGCGCCACCTCGCGCGCCTCGCCCTCGACGCTGTCGGACAGGATGTGGGCCTCCACGCCAAGCGCGCGCGCGCGCGCCGCGGCCGCTTCCAGCGCCTGCTGCGCGGTGGCCAGCGTGACGGCGCGGTGGCCGGCGAAGCGGGTGTCGCCGGGCTTGGGGGTCTCGCCGGCGCCGCTTTCCAGGTGCGCGCGCACGCGGGCCGGCAGGTCGATGCCGTACCTGGCGATCACCGCCAGCGCGTCGGCGCAGGTGGTGGCGTCGGGCAGGGTCGGGCCGCTGGCGATCAGCGTGGGGTCGTCGCCGGGGATGTCGGAGATCAGCAGCGTCTCCACGCGCGCCGGCGCGCAGTGCAGCGCCAGCCGGCCGCCCTTGAGCGCCGACAGGTGCTTGCGCACGCAGTTGATCTCGCCGATGTCGGCGCCGCTCCTGAGCAGCGCGCGGTTCACCGCCTGCTTGTCGGCCAGCGTGATGCCGGGCGCGGGCGCGGCCAGCAGCGCCGAGCCGCCGCCCGAGATCAGGCACAGCACGAGGTCGTCGGCGCCCAGGCCGCCGACCAGTTCGACCATGCGCCGGGCCGCCTGCTGGCCGGCTTCGTCGGGCACCGGGTGCGCGGCTTCGACGACCTCGATCCTGCTGCACGGCGCGCCGTGGCCGTAGCGCGTGACCACCAGCCCGGACAGCTCGCCCTGCCAGTGCCGCTCCACCGCCTGCGCCATCGCGGCGGCGGCCTTGCCCGCGCCGATCACCACGGTGCGCCCCCTGGGCGGCGCCGGCAGCCGCGGCGGCAGGCAGTGGCTGGCGCTGACGGACGCCACGGCCGTGTCGAACAGGTCGCGCAGCAGCGCGCGGGGATCGCCGAGGCCGGCCGGGCGCGGCGCCGGCAGGGCGGAGTAGGAATCGGTGGCGTACATGGATGGGTCCGGAAATGCGGTCTCCCCGGCGCCGCCGGGGAGCGGTACTGGCCTGCCGGCGCGGCAGGCCGCGCTGGCGTGCTTACTTGCCGCCCTTGGCGATCTCGTGGTTCGACATGATCTCGATCGCGCGGCACAGCGCCGAGTGATCCTGCTTGCCCAGCCCGTTGGCCGCGCAGGTGTTGAACAGCTCCTGCGCGGTGGCGGTGTTGGGCAGCGCCACGCCGAGCGTCCTGGCGCCCTGCAGCGCGAGGTTCAGGTCCTTCTGGTGCAGCTCGATGCGGAAGCCCGGCTCGAAGGTGCGCTTGACCATGCGCTCGCCATGCACTTCCAGGATGCGCGAGCTGGCGAAGCCGCCCATCAGCGCCTGGCGCACGCGCGCCGGATCGGCGCCGGCCTTCGACGCGAACAGCAGCGCCTCCGACACCGCCTGGATGTTCAGCGCCACGATGATCTGGTTGGCCACCTTGGTGGTCTGGCCGTCGCCGTTGCCGCCCACCAGCGTGATGTTCTTGCCCATCAGCTCGAACAGCGGGCGCACCTCGTCGAACGCTTCCTGCGGGCCGCCCACCATGATGGTCAGCGAGGCCGCCTTGGCGCCCACTTCGCCGCCCGACACCGGCGCGTCCAGGTAGGCCGCGCCCAGCTTGTTGATGCGCGCGGCGAAGTCCTTGGTGGCGATCGGCGAGATCGAGCTCATGTCCACCACGATCTTGCCGTGCGCGGCTTCCTTGCCCGCGGCCTTGAGCGCGGCGGCCACGCCCTTGTCGGCGAACAGCACCGCTTCGACGTGCGGGGTGTCCGGCACCATGATGACGATGATGTCGGCGCGCTTGGCCACTTCCTCGGCGCTGGTGCAGACCGTGACGCCGGCCTCGACGAGCGCCTGCGGCGCGGGATTGACGTCATGCACGAACAGCGTGTGCCCGGCCGCGCGCAGGTGGCCCGCCATCGGCGCGCCCATGATGCCCAGGCCGATGAAGCCGACGTTGCGTTGGTTTGCCATGTGTTGTCTCCTTGGAGCGAAAAAATGAAATGAAGCCAGCGGTTTTTTTTGAGTGGGCCCAAGCCGCCAGAGCCAGCCCAAGCAAGGTGTTCGCCCTCTCCCCTCACGGGGAGAGGGCCGGGGAGAGGGGCGGTTTGACCAGGAGCCACATCAAGCGGGGCCAGCGGTTGTTTCCCGCACGGCGGCATTCGCAGGCGCCAGCCCTCTCCCCCGGCCCCTCTCCCGCTCGCGGGAGAGGGGAGCAAACAAGCGGCGGTCTTTACTGCACGCCAAGCTCCGCGCGCCACCCCAGCCCGTCGACCGTGGTCGTCTTCGGCTTGTACTCGCAGCCGACCCAGCCGTCGTAGCCGATCTGGTCGAGCCACTGGAACAGGAAGCGGTAGTTCAGCTCGCCGGTGCCCGGCTCGTTGCGGCCCGGGTTGTCGGCCAGCTGCACGTGCCTGATCTTCGGCAGGTTGGCCTTGAGCGTGGCGGCGATCTCGCCCTCCATGCGCTGCATGTGATAGATGTCGTACTGCACGTAGAGGTTGGGCGCGTTGACCTGCGCGATCAGGTCCAGCGCCTGGCGCGTGCCCGACAGGAAGAAGCCGGGAATGTCGAAGGTGTTGATCGGCTCGACCAGCAGGTCGATCTGCTCGGCCGCGAGCGCCTGCGCGGCGAAGCGCAGGTTTTCCACCAGCGTTTCCTGCGCCTGTTCCTGCCTGACGTTCTGCGGCTGGATGCCGACCAGGCAATTCAGCTGGCGCACGCCCAGCACCCTGGCGTACCGGAGCGCCTCGCCCACGCCGTCCTGGAACTCGCCGACGCGGTCGGGGTGGCAGGCAATGCCGCGCTCGCCCGCGTCCCACTTGCCGGCCGGCAGGTTGTGCAGCACGAGGTCGAGCTGGAAGCGGTTGAGCCGGTCCGCGATCTGGTCGGCGTGGAAGGCGTAGGGAAACAGGAACTCCACGCCGCGGAAGCCCGCGCGCGCGGCGGCTTCGAAGCGGTCGAGGAAGCCCGTTTCGGTAAACAGCATGGTCAGGTTGGCGGCCAGTCTTGGCATGTCTTCTCTCCGGAAAAATGGCATCCGCGCGCGCCCGCAAGCGCGCGCCGTGTACTTGCGTTGCGGGTCAGGCCGTCTCGGCCTCTTCGCCGAGGACGGCTTCCTCGATGTCTTCGACCGGCTCGAACTCGTTGATGTTGTCGATCTCGGTGCCCATCGCGATATTGGTCACGCGCTCGAGGATGACTTCCACCACCACCGGCACGGAGAACTCGGCCATCAGCTCGCGCGCCCGCGCGAAGGCCGGCGCGATGTCTTCCGGCCTGAACACGCGCAGCGCCTTGCAGCCCAGCCCTTCGACCACCTTCACGTGGTCCACGCCGTAGCCGTCGAGCTCGGGCGCGTTGACGTTGTCGAACGCGAGCTGCACGCAGTAGTCCATGTCGAAATTGCGCTGCGCCTGGCGGATCAGGCCGAGGTAGGAGTTGTTCACCACGAGGTGGATGTAGGGCACCTTGAACTGCGCGGCCACGGCCAGTTCCTCGATCATGAACTGGAAGTCGTAGTCGCCCGAGATGGCCACCACGTCGGATTCCGGCGCGGCCACCTTGACGCCGATGGCGGCGGGAATGGTCCAGCCCAGCGGGCCGGCCTGGCCGCAGTTGATCCAGTGGCGCGGCTGGTTGACCGAGAGGAACTGCGCCGCGGCGATCTGCGACAGGCCGATGGTGGAGACGTAGCGCACGTCGCGCGGGAAATACCGGTTCATCTCGCGGTACACGCGCTGCGGCTTGACCGGCACGTTGTCGAAATCGCTCTTGCGCAGCATGGTGCGGCGGCGCTTCTGCACGTCCGCCACCCAGCGCTTGCGGCACGGCAGGCGGCCGGCCATCTTCATCTCGCGCGCGATCTCGACGAACAGTGCCAGCGCGGCCTTCGCGTCGGACACGATGCCCAGGTCCGGGCCGAACACGCGGCCGATCTGCGTCGGCTCGATGTCCACGTGCACGAACTTGCGGCCCTTGGTGTAGACGTCGACGCTGCCGGTGTGGCGGTTGGCCCAGCGGTTGCCGATGCCGAGCACGAAGTCCGACGCCAGCAGGGTCGCGTTGCCGTAGCGGTGCGAGGTCTGCAGGCCCACCATGCCGGCCTGCAGCGGATGGTCGTCGGCCAGCACGCCCCAGCCCATCAGCGTCGGCACCACCGGCACGTTGACCAGCTCGGCGAAGTCGACCAGCAAATCGGCCGCGTCGGCGTTGATGACGCCGCCGCCGCACACGATCAACGGGCGCTCGGCCGCGTTGAGCATGGCGATGGCCTTTTCGATCTGCGCGCGCGAGGCGCTCGGCTTGTACGGCTGCAGCGGCTGGTAGGTGGCCGGGTCGAACTCGATCTCGGCGACCTGCACGTCGAACGGCAGGTCGATCAGCACCGGCCCCGGGCGGCCCGAGCGCATCAGGTGGAAGGCCTGCTGGAACACCTGCGGCACCAGCGCCGGCTCGCGCACGGTCACGGCCCACTTGGTCACGGGCTTGGCGATCGACTCGATGTCCACCGCCTGGAAGTCTTCCTTGTAGAGCCGCGCGCGCGGCGCCTGGCCGGTGATGCACAGGATGGGAATCGAGTCCGCCCACGCCGAGTACAGGCCGGTGATCATGTCGGTGCCGGCCGGGCCCGAGGTGCCGATGCACACGCCGATGTTGCCGGCCTCGGCGCGCGTGTAGCCTTCCGCCATGTGCGAGGCGCCCTCGACGTGGCGCGCCAGGAAGTGGTCGATGGTGCCGGCGCGGCGCATGGCCGAGTAGAACGGATTGATGGCGGCGCCGGGCACGCCGAACGCGGTGGTGATGCCTTCTTTTTCCAGTACGGCGATGGCCGCGTCGACTGCTCTCATCTTGGGCATGTCTGTCTCCAATGTGCCTGCAATGTGTTCCGGGCAATGCCGGGATGCTGGGAATGGCGGTGATTCACTGTTGGAGGCCATGCTATGCCCGCGGGCGGGGCGGGATAAAGGGAAGCGGGATCAGTTGATTCGATACTCCGAGTATGGAATCGCGCCGCGGGACGTGATTTGCGCTGCCGCGCAACGGGGGATTACCGCACGTTGTGTGACGGCAACGATACGTCCGAATTTGCGGGAAAAGCCCCGCGCCGCGCCACCGCGCATCCCTGCGCGCGCGCCAAATGGCGACAATGTGCGCACGCGCGCGCGCCACCGGCGCCGCGCGCGGAAATGACTCACCGCAAACCGAATTGCCATGCTGACCAGGCTCCCCACCACCCGCGAGCTGCTCGACTCGCTCAAGCGCAAGCCTTCATCCCCGTCCGACACTCCCGCCCCGCGCCACGCCGGCCTCGATCCGGCGCGGCTGCAGCGCGGCCTGTTCGGCCTGTTCTGGGGCTGCTCGCTGGCGGCGCTGCTGGTGGCCGGCGCGGTGCTCTACGCCCGCGCGCGGCACCAGGCACCCGCGCCGTGGCTGCTGCGCCTGCTCTACTGCCTGCTGGCCGGCAGCGTGGCCGGGCTCGGCGGCGTGCTGCTCAGCCACGCGCCCGCGCTGGCGCGCCGGCTGCGCGACCCGCTCGGGCCGCTGGCCGAGCAGATCGACCGCCCCGACGACGCGGAAAGCGCGCTGCTGCGCGCGCTCGCGCGCATCCCGGCGCAGGCGCTGCGCGCGCGCGGCCGCCGCGTCGAGCTGCATCTGCGCATGTGGGAAGGCATGGCGAAGATCGCGGCGCTGCTGGTGGCGGTAAGCCCGCTGGCGCTGATGCTCGTCACCGGCCTGCTGGAGCTGCCGCGCAAGGGCGCGAGCCTGGTGCCGCTGCTGTCGCTGTACGGCGTGGCCTTCGTGGCCGGCGCCGCGCTGGTGGTGTTCCTGCAGTTGCAGGTGGCGCGGCCGCTGCGGCGGCTGGCCTACGTGCTGGCGGAAGCCGCGGAGATCAGCGCGCAGCTCGGCCGCGCCGCGGTGCCGGCGGGGGCCGCGACGGCGCGCGGCGTACCCGTTGCAGCGGTCCGGACCGCCGTGCCGTCGCCGGCGCCGGTGCCGCCGGACAGCGTGGACGGTCTGGACAGTCTGGACCGCCAGGAGGAAGGCCTGGCGTCGCCGGATCAGGCCGCCAGCCAGGCCATCGATCACGTCGACGGACCGGCCATCGATCAGGCCACCGGGCAGGTCGACGATCAGGCCACCAGATAGGTCCGCGCCAACCGCATCCGGCAGCGGCCCCTGATCGTTGAAGTCGTAACCGGAGCTGCGCGCCATGCAGCCGCCGGACTCGCCTTCGCCGTTGCCGGCACGCGAGCAGAAGCGATAAGAGGCGAGACGACGCGCAAGATGGCGCGCAAGATGGCGCGCATTACGGAAATATCCGCAGCAGCGTTGGGAAAGGCCTGAGCAAGCGGGCGCGCGGTGCGCGCTAGCCTGATCCGCGGTGTCGACTTCACGGCACTTCCGGAGAATGAATGGCACGTTTTCTCAGGATGGACGGCAGCAGCCTGCCCGCCCGGATGACCCTGATCGGCGGCAATACCCTGTGGTTCAAGGTGTCGGGACTCGGACCCGACCGCAAGCACCTGCGCATCGCCAGCTCGTCGCCGGCGGCGCGCGTGTCGGTGGTGTCGGCGCGCGACAGCAACGTCGAGCAAAAGCTCAAGCTCGACATCGGCGACGTCCGCATCGCAACGCGCGCGACATTGACCGCGCATACGCAGGGCGGGGCGCCGGATCACGCCACGCAGGGCGTCGAGATCCAGCTCGAACCGGCGCTGGCCCTGCCGCCCGCCGGCGACGAAACCGGCATGCTGGCGCGCCTGCTGCTGGCCGAGGCCAAAGGCCCCGGCCAGCCGGGCTTCGTTTCCCAGTCGCGCACGTTGCTGTCGATGCAATGGATGCGGCATGTGCTGCTCAACCGGCTCAAGTTCGGGCCCAGGTTCTTCGGCGCTGGCAACGCGGGCACGCTGGCGGCGCTGATCGTGGCGCCGAAGCAGGTGGAGGGGTTTGAGCAATATCCCGCGCTGCGCGGCATTCAGGAAAAGAATCTTCGGGATTTTGTGAAGATTGCAAACGACGCCACGGACTCGCGCCATGCTGCCATGCGCGAGTTCATGACGAACGCGATCGCCGTTGCCAGAGGCAGCAATCCCGGCACAGATCCATGCCCTACCGGACTGTACGCGTGGCGGACGGCAGGCGAAGACTCCCCGGGAAAGCATTTCGTGAAATTCATCACGGAAGGCGGGAATGATTTCTACACCCTGAGCGAGGCATTCCGACGCGATCCGCTATTGAGAGGGCAATGACATGACACTTCGTTCTTCCGTCTCGCCGACTCTCTGCATCCTGCTTGCCTTGTGCTTCGCCGCGCCTGCACTGTCGAATGCCGCCGACGATCTTCCGGCGACATTCGGCAGTCCTCCCAAGGGGCGTTTCGTCGTGTCTAAGAGCCCATATTTTCTCCGTCCCGAGCGAGCGATGCGTCAACGCGTCGCGTTCGACAAGAAAAACCGCGTCACCAATCATTTTTGCGTCGTCGGTTACGAATGGCCCGATGGCAATCTTCAGGTGTGGGTGAACTGGAAAGAGGAGAAGACCAACATCCTCTGGGACGGAAGCGAATACCGGGACATGCGCGAGGCAGGACTGACCACCGCGCGCCGAAACCTCAAGCTCGGCCGGGACACCGTGGAAACGGTGGACGACATCAACGGCAGCACCTATCTGGTCACGCACGCGAGATGGCATTCCATCGCTGACGACTGCGCCGCGCACGGCGAAAAATACGTCATCAAGCCGTTCTCGATCCGGCACCGCTAGACGCGCTTCGTTACCAAGCGCCAACCGGTATCAACAGAGATAAGACTCATGGCACATTCTCTGCGACGCTATCTCGGTAGCGCGCTTCTCCTGCTCGCCGCGTTTCCCGTCGGGCCGAGCCTGGCCAGGGCACTGCCCGACGCATTTGGAGAGACTCCCGCGAGCCGTTTCGTGGTTTCGAGAAATCCCTATTTCCTCAATCCCGAGCGCGCGATCCGCAACCGCGTCGCTGTCGAAGGGAAGAACCGCGTGACCAACCACTTCTGCGTCGTCGGTTACGAATGGCCCGATGGCGTACTTCAGGTCTGGGTCAACTGGCGCGAGCAGAAGACCAACATCCTGTGGAACGGCAGTATCTACAAGGACACGCGCGAGAAGCAATTGACGATGGCACGCCGCAACCTGCGCCTGGGCAAAGACACGGTGGCGACGCGGGACGACATCAACGGCAGCACTTATCTGGAGACGCACGCATGGTGGCACGCGATCGCCGACGACTGCGCCGCGCACGGCGAAAAATACGTCATCAAGCCGTTCCGCTCCAAGCCGCGCTGACCCCTGCGCGCGCCGCCTGCGCCAAATGCGCCACAATGGCGGGCAGGAGACGGACGAGCATGGACAAACTCAAACAGATCGAGGCGTTCATCGCCGTGGTGGAACACGGCAGCATGGCCGCGGCGGCGCTCACGCAGGGCGTGACGCCGGTGATGATCGGGCGGCGCATCAATGCGCTGGAGGCGCGCATCGGCGTGAAGCTGCTGCACCGCTCGACGCGCCGCATCGTGGTGACGGAGCAGGGCGCGGCGTTCATGGAGCAGTGCAAGAAGGCGCTGGCGGACCTGGACCGCGCCGAGATGCTGATCGCCGAGGGCAAGCACAAGGCCACCGGCCACCTGATCGTGTCGGCGCCGGCGGCGTTCGGGCGCAAGCACGTGGCGCCGCATGCGCCGGCGTTCCTGGCGGCCAACCCGGAGGTGCAGATTTCCTTCAACCTGACCGACCGCGTGGTGGATCTGGTGCGCGAGGGATATGACGTGGGCATCCGCATCGGCGGCGCCATCGACCCGAACTTCGTCGCCATCAGGCTGGCCACCAACAAGCGCGTGGTGTGCGGCACGCCGGCCTACTTCGCGCGCCACGGCGTGCCGCACACGCTGGACGACCTCGCGCAGCACAACTGCCTGGCGTTCAACCTGCAGGGCGGCCAGCAGCGCGGCTGGTATTTCCAGCAGGACGGCAGGACGGTGACGGTGCGCGTGAACGGCAACCTGGACTGCAACGACGGCGAGCTGCTGCACCGCTGGACCGGCGAGGGCCTGGGGCTGGGCTGGCGCTCCACCTGGGAGATCCTGCCGCAGCTGGAGAGCGGCGAGCTGATCACGGTGCTGGACGACTACGCGCTGCCGGACTACGACATCCTCGCGGTGTACCCGCAGCAGCGCCCGGTGCCGGCCAAGATCCGTTTCTTCATCGAGCACCTCAAGGCCGCCTTCGCGGCGCCGGGCTACTGGACCGGACGGCACGCGCCATGATGGCGGCGTGGCTGGCCGACGCGGTGGTGCTGGCGCATCTGGCCTTCATCCTGTTCGTGACGTTCGGCGGCGTGCTGGTGCTGCGCTGGCCGCGGCTGGCGTGGCTGCACCTGCCGGCGGCGGCATGGGGCGTGGCGGTGGAGTGGAGCGGCTGGATCTGCCCGCTCACGCCGCTGGAGAATGCGCTGCGCGAGCGCGCCGGGCAGCAGGCCTACGGCGGCGATTTCGTGCAGCACTACGTCATGCCGCTGATCTATCCGGACGGCCTCACGCGCCACGCGCAGTTCGTGCTGGGCGCGCTGGTGCTGGTGCTCAACGCGGCGGTCTACGCGGTGCTGTGGCGCCGGCGGCGCGGCCGGCGCGCGTGAGCGCTAGGCGGCCGGCTTGAACACCGGCGCGCGTTTTTCCAGGTTGGCGAGCACCGCCTCGCGCTGGTTGGCGGTGCCGATCAGGCGGTCCTGCTCGACCGATTCCGCCCGCAGGATGGCGGCGCCGTCGTGGCCCTCGCCGTCCTCGCCGGCGCGCAGCAGCCGCTTGGCCGCGCGGATGGCGTCGGGGCTGCGGCCGGCGATCTCGCGCGCGGCGGCCAGCGCGGCGGCGCGCGGGTCGTCCACCAGCGCAGTGGCCAGGCCGAGCGCGCAGGCTTCCTCGGCGCCGACGATGCGGCCGCTGTAGACCAGCTCGCGCAGCCGGTCCGGGCGCACCAGGCCGCGCATCAGCAGCATGCCGGCCATGTCCGGCACCAGTCCCCACTTGATCTCCATCACCGACATGCGCGTGTCCGCGCCGACGTAGCGCAGGTCGGCGCCGAGCGCCACCTGCAGCCCGCCGCCGAAGGCCACGCCGTGCACCGCGGCGATCACCGGCACCGGCAGCTCGCGCCACACCATGCAGGCGTACTGCGGCCGGTTGGAGATGCCGTGCGTGCGCGCGGCCAGCCGGCCCGCGGCGATGCCGCCGCCGGCGCCATCGGCAATGCCGGCCATGCTCTGCATGTCGAGCCCCGCGCAGAACGCGCGGCCTTCGCCGGACAGCACCACCGCGCGCAGGTCCGGCTCGTTCATGAGGCGCTGGCCGGTCTCGATCAGCGCGTCGAACATGGCGGGGTCGAGCGCGTTCATCTTGTCGGGGCGGTTGAGCCGGACCTCGGCCACGCCGCGGTCGATGGTGAGGACGATGCGCTGCGCGCCGTGTGCGGGTTCGGTCATCGTTGTCGGTCTCCGTGTCTGGTTTGTGGCCTGTGCGTGTCTGTGCGCCGCCAGGAAGCCGGGCGGCTCATGCCAATGGCCGTGGCTACGGCGTAGTGGCTCATGCTGGCAGCTTGTTTTCTCCCCTCTCCCGCGCGCGGGAGAGGGGAGAAAACCGTCGGTGGCTCGATCCTGGCCGGCGATGTCCGAGCGCGGCGGCTCAACGCCCCTTGAACTGCGGCTTGCGCTTTTCCAGGAACGCCGCCACGCCCTCCTTGAAGTCCTGGCTGCCCGACGCGCGCGTCTGCAGCGAGGCTTCGCGCTCGAGCTGGTCGGGCAGGTTGCTGCCGAAGCTGGCGTTGAGCGCTTCCTTGATGAGGCCGTAGGCGAACGTGGGCATCTGCGCGAGGTGCGCGGCGAGCCTGGCGGTTTCGGCGGCCAGCGCGTCGTCCGCGTGGACCTTCCACACCAGGCCGATGCGGTGCGCTTCCTCGGCGTCGATCTTCTCGGCCAGGATGGCCAGCGCGCGGGCGCGCATCTCGCCGGCGTAGCGCGGCAGGAAGTAGGTGCTGCCGGCGTCGGGCACCAGGCCGATCTTGGAGAACGCCTGCAGGAACGAGGCCGAGCGGCCGGCCAGCACCACGTCGCCGGCCAGCGCCAGGCTCATGCCGGCGCCGGCGGCCACGCCGTTGACCGAGGTGACGACGGGCTTGGGCATGCTGCGCAGCGCCAGGATGATCGGGTGGTAGCGCTCGCGCAGCAGCGTGCCGGAATCCTTCATCTCGCCCTGGCGCCCGGCCAGGTCGGCGCCGGCGCAGAAGCCGCGGCCATTGCCGGTGAGCACCAGCGCGCGCACGGCGTCGTCCTGCGCGGCGCGCTCCACCGCGGCGCGCAGCTCGGCCAACAGTTCGGCGTTGAGCGCGTTGAGCACGTCGGGGCGATTCAGGGTGATGGTGGCGACGCCTTCGGCGGCGTGGTAGAGCACGGGAGAGGTCATGCTGGCATCCTTGTCGGTTGGAACGAAGAGAAACGGGTCGGGCCGGCCTGCCGGGCACGGCGGGCGGATGCCGCGCGCCGGCCGGGGCGGCGCCGGGCTTGCGGCCGCCGTCGCGGGTCGGACGGGTGGAAATCGGGTGAGGCCCGGCGCCGGATGGGCGGGCGGCCGCTTCAGCCGCGGCGGTGCGCGGCGGGCGAGGCTGAACGGGTCATGTCGGTCTCCTGTCTTCTGCTTTTTTCTGTGGTGCCGGGCGGGGCCGGCCGGCGCCTGGTCCGGGCCTCCGACATGCTACTCCGATGCCGCGATTCGATCACGCGCATCTCAGGCAACAGGGGGGCGCATGGCGCGCAACAAGCGGGCAGGGGTAAACCTGGGGAAAGAATGGAGAGCAGGGCAGGGAGCGGGACAGGGGGCGGGACGGGACGCGCCGCGCAAAACCGGCCGCGTAAACGAAAAAGCCCGCACCCAGGCCGGCGTGCGGGCGGGGGTCCACAGGGGGACCGCCCAGTGTCATGAAGCGCGCCCCCGCAGCTTCATGACGATTTGAATATTGGGGCAGTCCGGCCCCGCGCGCATTGACCTCGGTCAAAAGGCCGGCGCGCCGCTCAGGCCAGCAGCGCCGTGACCAGGTCCTTGCCGCGCGCGGCGGGCAGCTCCTCGAAATGCAGGGCCGCCTCGACGTGGTTCAGATGCGCCACCATCAGCGTCACCGCGCGCTCGGCGTCGCCGGCGCGCGCGGCCTCGATGAACTCGCGGTGCTCGTCGGACGAGCAGGCGGCATCGCGGCGCGACTGGTAAAGCATGGTGATCACGGCGCTGCGCATCGACAGCTCCTGCAGCATGCCGGTCAGCACGCCGTTGCCGACCACCTCGGCCAGCAGGATGTGGAAGTCGCCCAGCAGGCGCGTGCGCAGCTGCGCGTCGCTGCCGGCCAGCGCCTTTTTCTCGGCGGCCAGATGGCGGTCAATGCGCTTGTAGTCGGCCGCGCCCGCGCGCGCCACGAACTCGCGCGCCAGCGCCGCCTCCAGGATGCGGCGCACCGCGAAGACCTCGCGCGCTTCCTCCGCGCTGGGCTTGGCCACGAAGGCGCCCTTGTCCGGCACGATCTGGATGACCTTGTCCTTGGACAGCATCAGCAGCGCGGCGCGTACCTTGGTGCGGCTGACGCGGTAGACGCTGGCCAGCGCCTCCTCGCGCAGCTTGGTGCCGGGCGGCAGCCGGTGCGAAACGATGGCCGCGACGATGTCGTCGGCGATCGCTTCGGAGGTCATGGCAGGGTCGATGTGCTCGGGCATGGTGGCGCGCCGGGGCGGCCTCTCGTGATCAGGAATGCCGAGATTCTAGCGCCCCGCGGCCGCGCCGGGCAGCGGGGCCGTCCCGGGGGTGGCCTGGTCCGCTTCGTGCGGGGCCGGAGCGAGGCCGGCGTCGAGCTCGGCCGCATCGATGCGGCCGTCGAGCACGTCGTGCGCGCGCACGCGGTCGATGTCCTTCTCCCAGGCGGCCACCACCACGGTCGCCACGCAGTTGCCGATCAGGTTGCCGACCGCGCGCGCGATGCCGATGAACCAGTCCACCGACAGCACCAGCACCAGGCCGATGGCGGGAATCGCCGGGTGCGCCGACAGCGTGGCCGCCAGGATCACGATGGCCGAGCCGGGAATGCCGTGCGCGCCCTTGGACGTGACCAGCGCCACCGCCAGGATGCCGAGCAGGTCGCCCAGCGCCAGCGGCGTGTTGGTGGCCTGGGCGATGAACACCGCGGCCAGCGTCAGGTAGATCGAGAACGCGTCGAGGTTGAACGAGTAGCCGGTCGGGATCACCAGCCCCACCACCGACTTCTTGATGCCCAGGAATTCGAGCTTCTTCATCACCTGCGGCAGCACGCTGTCCGACGACGCGGTGCCCAGCACCACCACCAGCTCGGCGCGCAGGTAGCGGATCAGCTTGAGCACCGAGAAGCCGCACAGGCGCATCACCGTGCCCAGCACCACCAGCACGAACAGCGCCACCGCGCCGTAGAACACCACCACCAGGTAGCCGAGCTGCTTGAGCGAGCCGATGCCGTACTTGCCGACCGTGAACGCCACCGCGCCGAGCACGCCCAGCGGCGCGAGCTTGATGATGAAGCCCATCATCTTGAACAGCGTGTGCGAGAACGTGTCGATGATGCCCACCAGCGGGCGGCCGCGCTCGCCCACCAGCGACAGCGCGCAGCCGAACAGGATCGACACCAGCAGCACCTGCAGCACGTCGCCGCTGGCGAACGCGCCCATCACCGTGTTGGGGATCAGCTTGAGCAGGAAATCCGCCGTGCCCGCGCTCTTGATCTTACCGGCGCTGTCGACGTAGGCCGTCATCGCCGAGGCGTCGAGCGAGGCCGGGTTGACGTTCATGCCGGTGCCGGGATGGAACAGGTAGGCCAGCGCGATGCCCAGCGCCAGCGCGATGGTGGTGACCACCTCGAAATAGAACACCGCCTTGATGCCGACGCGGCCCACTTTCTTCAGTTCGCCCGCGCCGCAGATGCCGGCCACCACCACGCAGAACACGATCGGGCCGATCAGCATCTTGATCAGCTTGATGAAGGCGTCGCCGAGCGGCTTGAGCTGCGCGGCGAACTCGGGGAAGAACAGGCCGAGCAGCGTGCCCAGCAGCAGGGCGATCAGGACCTGGCCGAACAGCGAGCGCGCGAAGCGCGCGAGCGGGGATTGCGGAGCGGACTGCGGGCGGCCGGAAGCCTGCCCTGGCTGGACTGCTGGGTGCATCGTTGTCTCCATGCGGCGCGTCCATGCGAAGGCTGGCGCGACCTGTCGAAAGCAGCAGGAATGCCGGCGCGCGACGCCGGCCTGGCGTGCCGTGCGCCGCGCCGGGTGCGGGCGGCGGCGCGCGCGGGAGGCCCTCCTGTTGGAGCGGAACCCGCGCAATGCGTTGTCCGGACGGGATTGTCGGCGGTGCATTGTCGGAACGTGCCGGTCAATATAGTGCATATCATTTTTGTATGCAATTTTTGAATTCACTGTGCTACCATGCATCGCACAGAATAGCGCTCTCGCCGCGAGAGCCGCGGCGCCGGCGGGACCGGCCCGGCCAGCCCCCCCGGCGGCGCTGGCGCGGGGCTTGCATGTGGCGGCGCCACACCGCATTCGCGCACTTCCAGCAGGAGACACGCATGGCAGCAACCCTCACGCCCGCCCCCGGCAGCGCCGAGACCGGCGCGCGCATCATGGCCTGGGCCGACGACCTCGCCGTCCACACCGAGCAGCCCGGCCTGCTCACCCGCACCTACCTGACCGGCGCCCACCACGGCGCCGCGGCGCAGCTGGCCGCGTGGATGCGCGAGGCCGGTATGACGGTGCGGCGCGACGCCGCCGGCAACGTGATCGGCCGCTACGAGGGCGCCACGCCCGGCGCGCCGGCGCTGCTCACCGGCTCGCACTTCGACACCGTGCGCGACGCCGGCCGCTACGACGGCAACCTTGGCGTGATCCTGCCGATCGCCTGCGTGGCCGGGTGGCACCGGCAGGGCAGGCGCTTCCCGTTCGCCATCGAGGTGGTGGGCTTCGCCGAGGAAGAGGGCGTGCGCTTCAAGGCCACGCTGCTGGGCAGCCGCGCCATCGCCGGCACCTTCGACGCCAACGTGCTCGACAACGTGGACGAGGCC
Organism: Cupriavidus ulmosensis; assembly: GCF_977008105.1. Classification (NCBI taxonomy): domain Bacteria; kingdom Pseudomonadati; phylum Pseudomonadota; class Betaproteobacteria; order Burkholderiales; family Burkholderiaceae; genus Cupriavidus; species Cupriavidus ulmosensis. The sequence continues at coordinate 4,071,205 of NZ_CDRMWP010000001.1, read as the reverse complement.
GGCAAGACCATGCGCGAGGCGATGCGCGAGGCCGGCTTCGACCCGGCCGGCCTGCCCGCCGCCGCGCATCCGCGCGCGCAGGTGCTGGCCTTCGTGGAAGTGCATATCGAGCAGGGTCCGGTGCTGCTCAACGAAGGGCTGCCGCTGGGCGTGGTGACGGCGATCTCGGGCGCCACCCGTTTCATCGTCGAGCTGGAAGGCCTCGCCGGCCACGCCGGCACGGTGCCGATGGACATGCGCCGCGACGCGGCGATGGCCGGCGCCGAGATCGGCCTGTTCATCGAGCGCCGCTGCGGCGGCCTGCCCGGGCTGGTCGGCACGGTGGGCCAGTTCGACGTGCCCAACGGCGCCACCAACGTGGTGCCGGGCCGCGCGGTGTTCTCGATCGACATCCGCGCCGGCGAGGACGCGGTGCGCCGGGCTGCGGTGGACGACGTGCTGGCCGAGATCGAGCGCGTGTGCGCGCGCCGCAACGTGCGCGCGCAGATCCGCAAGACGCACGAGGCCGCGAGCGTGCCGTGCGCGCCGTGGCTGCAGGCGCAGTGGGCCGATGCCATCGCGCGCCAGGGCCTGCCGGTGCGCCACCTGCCGTCCGGCGCCGGCCACGACGCGATGGCGATCTCCGCCATCGCCGACGTGGCGATGCTGTTCGTGCGCTGCGGCAACGGCGGCATCAGCCACCATCCCACCGAAACCATGACCGCCGCCGACGCGGCCAGCGCGGCGGCGGTGTTCAGCGACTTCGTCGAGCACTTCGCGCCGCAGCGATAAGGCACGCCGCATTCCCCCGCATTTCCCAGACACGCAAAGATCAGAGACCAGACATGACCGCACGAGACAACGTGAACCCGCTGCAGACCACCCTGACCGGCTACATCGACGCGCAGCGCCCCGCGCAGGAAGCCTTCCTGGCCGAACTGGTCAAGGTGCCGTCCGACAACCCGCCCGGCGACTGCGACGCGCACGGCCGGCGCGCCGCGGCGCTGCTCAAGGGACTGGGCTTCCAGGTCGAGGCGCACAAGGTACCCGACGCGCTGGTCAAGGCCGCCGGCATGATCAGCGCCACCAACCTGGTGGTGCGCAAGCGCTTCGGCAGCGGCGGCCCCACCGTCGCCCTGAACGCGCACGGCGACGTGGTGCCGCCGGGCCTGGGCTGGACCCGGGACCCCTACGGCGCCGAGACCGGCGACAGCGAGCACGGCCCGGTCATGTACGGCCGCGGCGTGGCGGTGTCCAAGTCCGACTTCGCCACCTACACTTACGCCCTGCTGGCGCTGATGGCGGCCGAGCAGCAGGGCGCGCAGCTCAACGGCACGGTCGAGCTGCAGTTCACCTACGACGAGGAAACCGGCGGCGACATCGGCCCGAAGTTCCTGCTCGACCAGGGCCTGAGCAAGCCCGACTACGCCATCTCGGCGGGCTTCTCCTACGGCATCACCTCGGCCCACAACGGCTGCCTGCACGTGGAAGTCACGGTCAAGGGCAAGCAGGGCCATGCCGCCATGCCGCACACCGGCGTGGACGCGATCGAGGCCGCCACCCACATCCTGCAGGCCATCTACGGCCTGCGCGCCGAGCTGGCCACGCGCAAGTCGAAGACGCCGGGCATCGACACCGCCACGCTCAACGTCGGCCTGATCAAAGGCGGCATCAACACCAACGTGGTGCCGGACCTGGTGACGTTCCGCGTCGACCGCCGCATGATCCCCGAGGAAATCGGCTTCGACGCCGAGGGCGAGATCCGCGCCGTGGTGGAGAAGGCCGCGGCCGGGCGCCCGGGCATCGAGGTCAAGGTCGAGCGCATCATCCTGGCCGAGCCGCTGTCGGAACTGCCCGGCGTGGAAAAGCTGATCGGCGCGCTCAAGTGCCGCGCCGAGGAAGTGTTCGGCGTGGAGATCCCCGTGCACGGCGTGCCGCTCTACACCGACGCGCGCCACTACACCGCGCGCGGCATCCCGACCGTGCTGTACGGCGCCGGCCCGCGCACGCTGATGGAAGCGCGCGGCCACAACTCGGACGAGAACCTGCGCCTGAACGACCTGAACCGCGCCACCAAGGTGGTGGCGCTGGCGCTGTCGGACCTGCTGGGCTGAAATCGTTTCAGGCGCGCAGCGGGTGGCGCCACGGCGCGCCGCCCGCTGCCGGCGAGGTGGTCCGCAAGGTTGCCCACGTTCCGGGCCGGCGCGCCGGGGCCCGCATGGCGCCGGCCCGGGACCCGGGCATTCCCGCCGGGTTTCCTTTCCCTGCTGCATGACGCGGATCATTCTCCGGACGAATGATCGGCATCAATAAAATCGCAGCATCAAATTCTCCCGCATATAGTTCCAGCCCGGAGCGATGTCTCCGCGGCGTCTGCCGCTTGCTCTTCGTATCAGTGCTCTTATATTATGTTCGAACCCTGATATAGCCGACCGCCATCCCGGCCACCGGACCGCAAAGGAGCAAGCCAGCATGCCGAACCATTCCCGCATGGAGTTCACCGATTTCACCGGCATCGCGCCCGGCGTGGCCGCCGCGCTGCGCGCGCTGACCAAGGCCGTCGACGACGCCGGACTGGAAAAGCCGCTGACCGAACTGCTCAAGCTGCGCGCCTCGCAGATCAACGGCTGCGCGTTCTGCCTGCAGTTCCACCTCAACCTGGCGCGCGCCGCCGGCGTGGACGCGCGCAAGCTGGACCTGCTCGCCGCCTGGCGCGACGCCGGCATCTACACCGAGCGCGAGCAGGCCGCGCTGGCGTGGACCGAGGCGCTGACGCTGCTGGGCCACGACAGCGCCTCCGACGCCGTCTACGCAGCGGTGAGTACGCAGTTCCAGCCCGCCGAGCTGGCCCATCTCACTGCGGCCATCGCCAACATCAACGCGTGGAACCGCATCGCCGTGAGCCTGCGCTTCTCGCCGCCGGCGCCGGCGCAGCCGCGCGCGGCCGCCTGAGGGCGGCGGCCGGCACTCCCCGGCGCGGGTCGCGTGCATGCTGGCCGTCGGGCTCGGCTGCGCGCTCGGGCACTGGTTCCCGGGCAAGCCAAGCGTGGTTCAGGCGCTGCGCGGCTGCTGAGCGGCGTTCACTCTGCCATCACGCCGCCGGCGCGCCGGGCAGGCGCTCGTCGCCGTCGCCGAGCGCGCGCTGCATCAGCACGGTGTCGATCCACTGGCCGTGCTTGAAGCCCACCGACTGCAGCCGGCCGATGGTGCGAAAGCCCACGCGCTCGTGCAGCGCCAGCGAGCCGGCGCCCTCGCCACTGGCGGTGCACGCCACCACCGCGATCATCTGCCGCCACGGGCCGTTCTCGCAGCGCGACACCAGCGCCGCCAGCAGCGCCAGGCCGAGGCCCTGGCCGCGGTGGCGGTCGTCGATATAGACCGAATCCTCGATGGCGAAGCGGTAGGCGCTGCGCGTGCGGTAGGCAGAAGCGTAGGCGTAGCCGAGCACCTCGCCGCCGCGCTCGGCCACCAGGTAGGGCAGGCCCTGGCGCCTGACCTCCGCGTGGCGCAGGCGCATGTCGTCCACGCCGGGTTCCACCTCCTCGAACGAGGCGCGGCCGTGGCGCACGTGGTGCGCGTAGATGGCCTGGATGGCGGGGATGTCGGCGGCGCCGGCGTCGCGCACGGCGAGGCCGGCGCTGCCCTGCACGGCGGCGGTGGCGTTGGCCACGGCCAGCGGGGTGGCGGAGGCGGCGGAGAGCGTGGCGAGCGGGGTCTTCATGGTGCGGGCTGGTCTGCGGGGCGGAGTCGGAACCCGGCGGGGCCGGGCGGCGTTGAGGTTGTCATATCGACGATGGCGCTACCTTACCCCGCCACGATGCTATAAAGGAAGCTTCGCCAACTTATGCCCGGCATAAGCATTTCTTTGCCATGCGCCAGCTCAATCCCGACTTCCTGCAAGCCTTCGCGCTGGTCTGCGAGCTCGGCAGCTTCTCGGCGGCGGCGCAGCGCCTCGGCCTGAGCCAGCCGGCGGTCAGCCTCCAGGTGCGCCAGCTCGAGCAGCGCTACGGCCTGCGCCTGCTGGAGCGCGTGGGCCGCCATGCCGTACCTACCGCTGCGGGAGAAGACCTGCTGGCCCACGCGCGCGGCGTGGCCGGCGCGCTGGCCGCGGCCGACGACAGCATGGCGCGCCACGCCGGCGGCGCGGTCGGGCGGGTGCGGCTGGGCACCGGCGCCACCGCCTGCATCTACCTGCTGCCGGCGGCGCTGCGCGAACTGCGCCGCGCCATGCCGGCGCTGGAGATCGTGGTCAGCACGCTCAACACCGGCGAAGCGCTCAAGGCGGTGGAAGACAACGCGCTCGACCTCGCCTTCGTCACGCTGCCGGCGGCGGGCCGCATGCTGGACATCACGCCGGTGCTGCCGGACGCCTTCGTCGCCATCGGCCCGGCCGACGGCGCGCCGCTGCCGGCCACGGTGGCGCCGGCCGACCTCGCCGGCCTGCCGCTGGTGCTGTTCTCGCCCGGCGGCAACACGCGCCGGCTGGTGGACGAGTGGTTCCTGCGCGCCGGCGTCGGCGCGCGCCCGGTGATGGAGCTCGACAGCGTGGAAGCCATCAAGGAGCTGGTCGGCGCCGGGCTCGGCTATTCGGTGCTGCCGGGCATGGCGTTGCCGCCGGGCCAGCCGCGCGCGCGCATCGCGGTGCGGCCGCTGGCACCGCCGCTGGCACGCACGCTGGCGCTGGTGCTGCGCCACGACAAGCCGCTGCGCGCCGGCCTGCGCGCCACCGTGGCGGCCCTGCGCGCGCTCGCGCCGGCGCCGGAGGGCGCGGCCTGACGCCGCCTGAAGCCGCCCGCGGCGGCCAGAAGTGGCCAGAAGCGGCTGCGCCGGCGCCGGCGCGCTTGTATAGTGCGGATTTGCGCGCCTGCGGGCGCGTCCGGACGAGGAGGACCGCCATGATCACCATCTATCACAATCCCCGCTGCTCGAAGTCGCGCGAAGCGCTGGCGCTGGTGGAGACCGCCGCGGCGCGGCTGGGCGAGCCGGTCGACATCGTGGAATACCTGAAGACGCCGCCCACGCTGTCCACCCTCAAGCAGCTTCACACCATGCTGGGCGTGCCGGTGCGCGAGATGGTGCGCGCCAACGAGGCGCCCTACAAGGAGCTGGGCCTCGACGATCCCGGCCTGACCGATGCCGAGGTGCTGGGCGCGGTGGCCGACAATCCGATCCTGCTGCAGCGTCCGGTGGTGGTGCGCAACCGCCGCGCCGTGATCGCGCGCCCGCCCGAGAACGTGGCGCCGCTGCTGGCCTGAGCCTGGCGCGGCCCCAAACAAAACCGGCCCCCGCGTGGCGGGGGCCGGCCCGGTCAGACAGACGCGGCTGCTTCAGGCGGGTCGTCTATTGAACACCCAGCCAGTGCATGGCCTCCTGACCGAAAGCGATTGCCGCCAGCACCACCAGCAGGATCACCAGCGTCACGGCGCTGACGTAGAGCGTGGCCTTGGCGACCTCGGCGTCTTCCTGCAGGGAATGCCAGTGGGCGTCGCCGCGCGTGTCGCGCGGCGCGGATGTCTCGCGGGTTGCCTCGCGGGCTCCGCTCGTTTCCCGCGGGGGATGCGGCGCGCGCGGCGAGTGCGATGAATGCGGCCAGTGCGGCCAGTGCAGCCGGCCGGCCATCTGCCTGAGGTGCAGGTCGGGATGGAAACGCATGGGCGACACCTCCTGGGCATGGCGCGCGCCGGCCGGGCATGCCGGAAGCCGCGCAGGGCGTGCACGATGGCGTGCATGACGGCATGCGTATATGGCTTGGCGGCGCGGCAGCCCTGAACTCGCGGGTTCGGGCCATATACGACTTAACTATAGGCCGCGCGGCGCAAGATGCGAGCTTCGCGTGACATGGCCCGCGGCGGCGATGTGGCGATGTGGCGCGCGCCGGCGGGCGCTTCAGGCCGCCGTGTCGCCCGGGGCCGCTTCCGCGGGTGTCGATGCCGCCGCCGCTGTTGCCGCCGCCGCCTCGCGCGCGCGCAGCTCGGCCAGCATGTTGCAGAACAGCGCGCCCTGCTCCAGCGCGTCGTCCAGCGCCACGTGGGTATGCGGCAGCGGGTCCTTCCAGGCGTCCGGCAGCGCCGGCTTGACCGTCTTGCGGTAGGGCAGGCCGGTCATGGCGAAGCCCAGCGTCTTGATGTCGAGCGCGGCCCAGCCGAACGGCGAGCGGCCGGCGAAGCGCATCATGTACCAGAACATCCAGGTGAAATCGAAGCCGGCCGGAAAGGCCACGAAGACCGGTTTGCCGGGCAGGCTTTCCACCCACTCCACGTAGCGCGTCATGGCCTGCGCCGGCGGCTCCAGGTCGCGGCGGCAGGCCGCCCAGGCCTCGGGCTGGGTCAGCCACCACTGCATCTGCGCCGGGTGGCCGGCGGCGCCCGGCAGCGTCTCCAGGTTGGCCGAGAACGTGCCGAGCACGGTCTTGTCGGCCAGCATCGCCGCCGAGGCGAACGACAGCATGGAGTGCGGCCCGGGGATCGGGCCGTCGGCCTCCACGTCGGTGCTCACGTAGATCTCGGGGCGGGTGTCGGGTGCCTGTTTCTTTGCCATGACTGGGAGAACGGGGGGCGGGGCGCGGGGAGCGGGGAGCGGGGCGTGGCGGCGCTCAGCCCACGTCGATCAGGTGGTCGGCCACGTAGGGATTGTTCCTGCGCTCGTCGCCGAAGGTCGAGACCGGGCCGTGGCCCGGCACGAAGGTGACGTCCTCGCCCAGCGGCCACAGGTGCGTGCGGATCGAGCGGATCAGGTCGGCATGGTTGCCGCGCGGGAAGTCGGTGCGGCCGATCGAGCCGGCGAACAGCACGTCGCCGACGATGGCCAGCCGGTGCGCGCGCGAGAAGAACACCACGTGGCCCGGCGTGTGGCCCGGGCAGTGGTAGACCTCCAGCGTCTCGCTGCCGAACTGCACGGTGTCGCCGGTATCGAGCCAGCGCTGCGGCTCGAACGCCTCGGCATGGCCGAAGCCGAAGCGGGTGGTCTGCTCCGGCAACTGGTCGATCCAGAAGCGCTCGTCCTCGTGCGGCCCCTCGATCGGGATGCCCAGCTCGCGCGCCAGCGCCGCCGCGCCCGCGCAGTGGTCGAGGTGGCCGTGGGTGAGGAAGATCTTCTCCAGCGTCACGCCGCGCTCCTTGACCGCCGCGTGGATGCGCTCGAGGTCGCCGCCGGGATCCGTCACCGCGGCCCGGCCGGTGGTCTCGTCGATCAGCAGCGCGCAGTTCTGCTGGAAGGGCGTCACGGGAATCAGGAGGACTTGCATGGGCGGGCGGGGAGGGACGTGGAATGTGGGTTCTGCGGGCGCGTGCCCCGGTGGCCGACATTCGTTGCCGGCTTCGTTGCCAATTTCCGTTGCCGGCCTTCGCCGCCGGCACGCGCGGTGCCGTGCATTGTAGCGTCTGGCGCGCGGCCGGATGCGCGGCGCGCCGGCGCCGGGCACGCGCGAAGCCGTGCCCGCGTCACACCGCAAAGCCTTGCCAGGCCTGGGCTGGCGCCGGCGCCACGCGGCCACGGGTACGCGCCGGTAGCCGGCGTTTTCGCCGTTTTTCAGCTTTGTTACAGACAATTCGTAACAAAATCAAGACCATACGCCCAACTGCCTGATGCTAGACTCGCGCGATGTTTCGGTTCCCCCCCTATCTTTCCCGCCCCGGGCGGATCGCCCGTCTGTGCGTGCACGCCACATGCGCGCTGGCGCTTGCCGCCTGCGCCCTGCCTCCGGCGGGCGACGAGCAGGAGAGCGCGCCGGTCGCCACCACCCCCAAACCGGCCAAACCGGCCAAGGCCGTCAAGCCCGCCGGCGCGAAGCCGGGCGCGCAGGAGCCGGTCCAGAAGGAGGCCGGCAAGGACGCCGCAAACGGCTGGGGCCTGTTCCGCTGGGGCAACAACGAAGGCCTGGCCGATACCGGCCCGGGCTCGTTCGAAGGCCTGCGTCCCGACCTCGGCTCGTTCGAGCAGCGCGGCATGGCCTCCTGGTACGGCAAGGGCTTTCACGGCCGCCGCACCGCCAACGGCGAGCGCTTCGACATGCGCGCCATGACCGCCGCCCATCCGTCGCTGCCGCTCGATAGCTGGGTGCTGGTGCGCAACCTGCGCAACGGCAAGGTGGCAGTGGTGCGCATCAACGACCGCGGCCCATACCACAGCAACCGCGTGCTCGATGTGTCATACGGCGCGGCCCGGCGCCTCGGCTTCACCAGCCACGGCTCGACCCAGGTCGAGATCCGCCGCCTGTCGCGCAGCGAGGTCGCCGCGCTGGGCCCGCAGACCACCGGGCCGGACGACGACAGCGGCGATGGCGGCGACGCCGGTGGCGGCGACCTTGCCGACGCGCTCGTCGCCGATCCGCCGCCGCGCGCGGCCCGCAAGGCGCGCAAGCCGGCCGTGCGGCGCAAGCAGCGCTGACGGCGCCGGCGGCGTGATGTGGACCCGGCACGCCCGCGCTGTCAGCCTCGCCGCCCGCGCGGCGGCCGGTATCCCGATTCCTGCTCCGGCCGGCGCCCGCGGCGGTCCGCCGCTAGTCTTCCCTGTCCTCGCCGTCGTCCCCGGCGCGCTGCGCCAGCGCCAGCCGGTACAGCGCGTCGGTCGGCGCGCCGGTGATGGCGGCGGCCAGCTTGGCCGCGCGCTTGGCCGGCAGCTCGGCCAGCAGCAGTGCCAGCACCTGCTGCGCGCGCGCGTCGGGCAGGCCGGCGTCCGGCGCGGCCGGCGCCGCGCCTTCCACCACCAGCACGAACTCGCCCTTGGCGCGCGACGGGTCGGCGGCCAGCCAGGCCGGCGCGTCGCCCACCGGCATCACCGGGATTTCCTCGAACAGCTTGGTCAGCTCGCGGCCGACCAGCAGGCGCCGTCCGGCCGGCAGCGCGGCGGCCAGCGCGGCCAGCGTGTCGGCGATGCGGTGCGGCGCCTCGTAGACCACCCAGGCGTGGTCGAGCGTGGCCAGCGCGGCGATGGCCTCGGCGCGCGCGCGCGCCTTGGGCGGCAGGAAGCCGGCAAAGGTGAAGCGCCCGCCGCCGCTGTCCAGCAGCTCGCCGGCCACCGACAGCGCCGCCACCGCCGCGCTCGGGCCCGGCAGCGGCACCACCTTGTGGCCGGCCGCGCGCGCCGCCTCGACCAGCCGCGCGCCGGGGTCGGAGATGCCGGGCGTGCCGGCGTCCGAGACGTAGGCGATGCGCTCGCCCGCGGCCAGGCGCGCGTTGATGCGCTGCGCCGCCTCGCGCTCGTTGTGCTCGTGCACGGCCAGCAGCGGCCGGTGCAGGCCCACGCGCGTGAGCAGCTGGCCGGTGTTGCGGGTGTCCTCGCAGGCGATGGCGTCGGCCAGGCCGAGCACGTGCAGGGCCCGCAGCGAGAGATCGGCCAGGTTGCCGATCGGCGTGGCCACCACGTACAGGGTGCCGGACGGGTAGGACTGGCCGGCCGCCAGGGAGATCCAGTCAGTCATGCTTGAGAACTTCCGTTGAATCCATCATTCAAATCCACCACGCAGGCGCGGGGAGCCCGGGCCGAGGCGCGCGCGCTGGCTTACCTGCAAGGGCGGGGCCTGGCGCTCGTGGTTCGCAATTATCGCTGCAAAGGCGGCGAGATCGACCTGGTCATGCGCGAGGCCGACGGCACGCTGGTGTTCGTCGAAGTGCGCGAGCGCGCCAGCCGCGCGTTCGGCGGCGCCGCGGCCAGCGTCACGCCGGCCAAGCAGCGCCGCATCCTGCTGGCGGCGGCGCACTTCCTGGCCGCGCGACAGGCCGGCGGCGCGCCGGCGGAGGCCTGCCGGCTCGACGTGGTGGCGCTGGAGCCGGGCCGGCTCGAATGGATCCGCGGCGCGTTCGACGCGGACGGCGGCTAGCGCGCCGGCGGGGTGCGGGCGGGCGCGGGCGCCTGCGTCATAATGCGCGGTATCGCGCGGCGCGCGCCGCGCGGCAACACAGGCAGGGATTCAGACAAGGCCGATCGAGCCATGCATATCGACAGCATCCAGCAACATTTCTTCGACAGCGCCGACACCAAGCGCGAGGCCGCGCAGGTGATGGCGCCCCACATCGCCGCGGCGATCGAGCGCATGGTGGTCGCGCTCACCAGCGGCAACAAGATCCTCGCCTGCGGCAACGGCGGCTCGGCGGCCGACGCCCAGCACTTCGCCGCCGAGCTGATCGGCCGCTTCGAGCGCGAGCGGCCCGGCCTGGCCGCGATCGCGCTGACCACCGACAGCTCCATCCTGAGCGCGGTCGGCAACGATTACGATTTCAGCGTGGTGTTCTCCCGCCAGGTGCAGGCGCTCGGCCAGCCCGGCGACGTGCTGCTGGCGATCTCCACCTCCGGCAACTCCGCCAACGTGGTGGCCGCGGTGGCCGCCGCCAAGCAGCGCGACATGTGCGTGGTGGCGCTGACCGGCAAGGGCGGCGGCGAGGTCGCCGGCCTGCTCGACGAATTCGACGTCAGCCTGTGCGTGCCCAGCGAGCGCACCGCGCGCATCCAGGAAGTCCACCTGCTGACCCTGCATTGCCTGTGCGACGGCATCGACGAGGCGCTGCTGGGCGAAGGCTGAGCCCGCCCGGCGCCGCCGCTTTTCCGCAACCGTGCTTCATGGCGCATTTCCGCCCCACCGCTTCCAGCAAGGACCGCATGACGACTCTGCCCAACCCGCGTGAATCCCGCACCGTCCGTCCCGCCGGACGCTTTTCCGGACGCCTCGGAGGTCTCTCCCGCCTGGCCCGCACCGCCACCACGGTGGCGGCGCTGACCGTGGCCGCCACCCAGCTTGCCGGCTGCTTCCCGGTGCTCGCCGGCGCGATGGCCGGCGGCGTGACCCTGGCCACCGACCGCCGGCCCACCGGCACCCAGGCCATCGACCGCGGCCTGCAGCTCGAGGCCGAGAACACCCTGAACTCGCGCTACAACGGCCAGGCGCGCGTCAGCGTCACGGTCTACAACCGCAAGGTGCTGCTGACCGGCGAGGCCAGGAACAACGAGGTCAGGCAGCAGGTGGAGCAATACGTGCGCGGCCTGCCCAATGCGCGCGAGGTGATCGACGAGCTGGAGATCGTGTCGTCGCCGTCGTTCGCCACGCAGAGCCAGGACACCTACATCACCAGCAAGGTCAAGACCCTGCTGATCACCACCGAGGGCATTCCGTCCAACTCGATCAAGGTCGTCACCGAGAAGGGCGTGGTCTACCTGATGGGCGTGGTCACGCCGGCCGAGGGCGACCGCGCCACCGACGTGGCGCGCAATGCCGGCGGCGTGGTCAAGGTGGTCAAGACCTTCGACTACATCAGCGAGGCCGAGCGCGCGCGGCTGGACGCCGCCGCGAGCTCGCAGAACCCGCCCCCGGGCGAGAGCGGCAGCAACGTGCCGGCCCAGCCCGCGCCGGCGCCGCTGTCGCCGCCCGACACCCCCGCGCCGGGCGCCACGGCCAGCCCCGTCACCGCGCCGGTCTCGTCGCCGGTGGCCTTGCCGCCGGGCCGCAACCTGCCCTGACGCAGCGGCGGGTACGCGCCGGCCGCCTTCGCCGCGGCCGGCGCGTACCCATTGCAGCGCCGGCCCCGGCATCCTCCGTGCCGCGCAGCCGGCGCAGATCGATCTGCGTATTACGCATCACATCCGCGCGCGCGATGTGATAGGGTTTGGCACGCCTCGCGGCGCCCCCGGAGCCCACCCATGACCACCACCGCACGAGCCATCTTCGCAGCGCTGGCGCTGCTCATCGCGGCCGGCGCCGCGCGCGCGCAGGCGCCCGCCGCTGCCGCTGCCGATACCGCCAGCGCCAGCGCGCTGCGGGCGCGCAACTGGGCCGCCGCCTGCGCCGGCTGCCACGGCCCCGCCGGGCGCGCGCCCGCGGGCAGCCCGGTGCCGGCGCTGGCCGGCCGCGGCCAGTCCGAGCTGGTCGGCCTGATGCAGGACTTCAAGCAGGGCAGGCGCGAGGCAACCGTCATGCAGCAGATCGCCAGGGGCTACAGCGACGCGCAGATCGAAGCCATCGCCGGCTGGTTCGCCGGCGTGCGCTGAGCCGCGCGCTCCCACCCCTTCCCGCCAGGAGAACAACCATGCAAAGACGCGAATTCCTCGGCGCGCTCGCCGGCACGGCGCTGCTCGGCGCGCAGGCCGCGCGGGCCGCGGCCGCCACGCGCGCGGCGAAAGTGGTGGTGGTCGGCGGCGGCTACGGCGGCGCCACCGCCGCGCGCTACCTGCGCGAATGGAGCGGGCACGGCATCGAGGTCACGCTGGTCGAGCCCGAGGCCAGCTTCGTCTCGTGCCCGCTGTCCAACCACGTGCTGGGCGGCGGCAAGGCCATCGGCGACATCACGCTGTCCTACGATGCGCTGGCCGCGCGCCACGGCGTGAAGGTGGTGCGCGACCACGTCGGCGCCATCGACGCGGCGCGCCGCGTGGTGCGGCTCGGCGGCGGCGCCACGCTGCCGTACGACCGGCTGGTGCTGTCGCCGGGCGTGGAAGTGCTGTCCGGCGAGATCCCGGGCCTCGCGCAGCCCGGCGGCGAGCACATCCTGCATGCCTGGAAGGCCGGCGCGCAGACCGTGGCGCTGCGCCGCCAGCTCGAGGCCATGCGCGACGGCGGCACCTTCGCCATCACCATCCCGCTGGCGCCGTACCGCTGCCCGCCGGGCCCCTACGAGCGCGCCTGCCTGGTGGCCGACTATTTCCTGCGCGCCAAGCCGCGCAGCAAGGTGCTGATCCTCGACGCCAACCCGGACATCACCTCCAAGGGCGCGCTGTTCAGGCAGGCCTGGGCCGCGCGCTACCCGGGCATGATCGAGTACCGGCCACAGTACAACACCGTCGACGTCGACCCCGCCACGCGCACGCTCAAGTTCGACGTGCAGGACGACGAGCGCGCCGACGTCATCAACCTGCTGCCGCCGCAGCGCGCCGGCGCGATCGCCGTGGCCAGCGGCCTGGCCACCGCCAACGGCAAATGGTGCGAAGTGGATTTCCTCACCTTCGAGGCCAAGGCCGCGGCCAACATCCACGTGCTCGGCGACGCCATCCAGATCGCGCCGCTGATGCCCAAGTCCGGCCACATGGCCAACCAGCACGGCAAGGTGGCCGCCGCCGCCATCGTCGCGCTGCTGGCCGGGCGCGAGCCCGACCCCGAGCCGCTCTACAACAACACCTGCTACAGCTTCACCTCGGCGCGCGAGGCCATCCACATCGCCAGCGTGCACCGCTACGACGCGGCGCAGCGCACCATGCTCACGGTGCCCGGCTCGGGCGGGCTGTCGCCGGCGCCCAGCGCGCTCGAAGGCAGCTACGCGCAGGCGTGGGCCGACGCCATCTGGCGCGACATGCTCGCCTGAGCGCATCCGCCGTCCCATCCGCGGCTTCATCCGCTACCCCACCCGCGCCGCGCCGCCCGCCGCCCCGCCCGCCGCGCCAGTTGCCGGCTCCGCGCCCGCCGGCCGGCGCGGCATCCCCCGTTGCGCGCCGCGCACCGTGGCCGACCGGATCTTGAGGCAAAATAGCGGGCTGGCCGCTTCCGTGCCCGGTGGGGCGGCCGGCATGCCCCCCGCGCCCCCGGGCGCGGCACATCGCCGTCCCCACGGCTCACATGGATTCGGAGCGAAAAACATGAAGCAGTTTGTCATTGCAGCCCTGATGCTGGCCTGCGCGGCCTCGGCCAACGCGGCCGTCGATGCCGCCAAGGCGCAGGAAATCGCCAACAAAAACGCCTGCATGGGTTGCCACCAGATCGACAAGAAGCTCGTCGGCCCGGCCTACAAGGACGTGGCCGCCAAGTACAAGGGCGACAAGAACGCCCTGGCGACGCTGACCAAGAAGGTCAAGGGCGGCGGCTCGGGCGTGTGGGGTCCGGTGCCGATGCCGGCCAACGCGGGCCTGAGCGACGCCGACCTGAAGACGGTCGTGGAGTGGGTGCTGGCCGGCGCCCCCTCGAAGTAAGGCATTGCCCGGACCGGCCGCGGGCGGGCAGGCGCCGCCCGCGGCCGCCGGCGCACCGGGCCGGAACGGAAAACGCAGGAAAAAGGTAGACAAATGAATCCGAAACGAAGAGATGTGCTGCGGCTCACCTCGGTGCTGGCCCTGATGGCCGCCACCGGCCTCATCAGCGAAGCCCAGGCTGCCGAGTGGAACAAGACCGCCTTCGACGGCAAGAGCGTGGCGGACGTGATCAAGGCGCTCGGCGGCAGCGGCACCGAGAAGAGCAGCGCCATCGTCTTCAATGCCCCCGACATCGCCGAGAACGGCGCCGTGGTGCCGGTCTCCGTGACCAGCAACATTCCCGGCACCGAGCAGATCGCCATCCTGGTGGAAAAGAACCCCTACACGCTGGCGGCCGACTTCACCATCCCGGCGGGCACCGAGCCCTTCGTCTCCACCCGCGTGAAGATGGGCCAGACCTCGGTGGTGCACGCCGCCGTCAAGGCCGGCGGCAAATGGTATGTGGCGTCCAAGGAAATCAAGGTGACGCTCGGCGGCTGCGGCGGCTGAAGCCCCGCCCCGCGATCGCCCACATCCCCCAGCCCCAACCTTACCGAGAGAGCACAGAACATGGCAGACCCGATGCGCGTACGAGCCGCCGAGAATGGCGGCGTGGTCGACGTCAAGATCCTGATGAAGCACGACATGGAAACCGGCCAGCGCAAGGACGCGAACGGCAAGACCATCCCGGCCTGGCACATCCAGAACGTGACCGTCGTGTGCAACGGCAAGGAAGTGTTCCAGGCCCAGTTCGGCACGGCGGTTTCCAAGGACCCGTTCCTGAATTTCAAGTTCAAGGGCGGCGCCAAGGGCGACAAGGTCACCGTGACCTGGGTCGACAACCGCGGCGACAAGCGCACCGACGAAGCCACCATTTCCTGACGCCGCCGGCCGGCCAAGCGGCCCGCGGCATCCTCTGCTATGGTTCAGGGCGAATGTCGGGCCCGGGCCGGCGCATGTGGCGCGCGGGGGCCAGACCGGAAGGATAAGCAATCATGCGGCGAGCATTTATTCGGGCAACGGCGGCGCTGGCCGCCATCGGCCTGTCGGCCAAGGCAGCGGCGCAGGCGGCTCCGGCCCCGGCGGCGGCCGGCGGCAAGAGCGGCAAGGGCGGGCGCGTCAAGGTGGTCTACCAGTTGTCCGAAGGCACGGACCAGGCGGTGCGCGCGATGGCCAACCTGCGCAACCACCTCAATGCCGCGCCCGACACCAAGATCGTGGTGGTGGCCTTCGGCTACGGCGTGGACTTCATCGTCGAAGGCGCGCGCGACGCGCGCGGCAATACCTTCGAGGCGGCCATCGCCTCGCTGGCCAGTTCCGGTGTGGAGTTCCGCGTATGCCGCAACACGCTGGCGGCGCGCAAGATTCCCGAATCCAGCCTGTCGATGGAAGCCAAGGTGGTGCAGGCCGGCGTGGTCGAGGTGGCCCGCCTGCAGTTCGAGGAAGACTACGCGTACATCAAGCCCTGACGGCGAGCAGGCCGGAGCCGCCGGCCCGGCGGGAAGACAAGCAATAAGACGGCCTCGGCCCGGCGTGCCAGCGCGCGGGGCTCGCCAGGCCCTGAGGAGAAGAGCCCCATGAAGACCATCAGACGCCGCCATGCCGGCGCCGCGCTGGCGTTGGCCGGCACCCTGGCGCTGGCCGGCGCGGCCGTGCATGCCCAGGGCAGCACCGCCGAGGAAATCGCCAAGTACCGGCAGATGCTGGCCGAGGGCAATCCCGCCGAACTGTGGGAAGCCGCCGGCGAGGAACTGTGGAAAAAACCGGCCGGCCCGAAGAACGTCTCGCTCGAGCAGTGCGACCTCGGCAAGGGTCCCGGCGTGACCAAGGGCGCGTACGCGGAATTGCCGCGCCTGTTCAAGGACACCGGCCGCGTGATGGACCTGGAGCAGCGCCTGGCCTACTGCCGCGTGACGCTGCAGGGCCTGACGCAGGAAGAGGCGACCAGGAACCCGTTCGCCTCCACCGGCAAGCCGTCCGACATCGAGCGCCTGGTCTCGTTCCTGGCCGGCGAGTCGCGCGGCGTGAAGATGAATGTGCAGCTCGACACCCCGGAGGAAAAGCGCGTCTACGCGCTCGGCCAGAAGATGTTCTTCTACCGCGGCGGCGCCTACGACTTCGCCTGCGCCACCTGCCACGCCGTGGACGGCCAGCGCATCCGCCTGCAGGACCTGCCCAACCTGCTGACGCAGCAGGGCGCGCAGGCGGCCTACACCACGTGGCCGGCCTACCGCGTCTCGCAGGGCGAGGTACGCACCATGCAGCACCGCCTCTACGACTGCCTGCGCCAGCAGCGCTTTCCCGAGCCCGCCTATGGTTCCGACGTGATCACCGCGCTGAGCCTGTTCCTGGCGAAGAACGCCAACGGCGGCACCTACGACGGTCCGGCGCTCAAGCGCTGAGCGGGAGAGAGCACAGATGAAACAGACCAATCAAGCGACACTCGCCACGCTCGCCGCCGCCTTCGCCATGCTGGCCGGCGCGGGCGCGGCCCATGCGCAGGACAGCGCGAAGCCCGCCAGGGGCAGACCGGCCACCTTGGCCGCCAAGGCGGCCGCCGGCGCCGACGCCGGCACCAGCGACGCCGACATGCGCAAGCTGATCGAGAGCTCCTTCTCGTCCAAGGGGCCCGCCACCCTGGCCGGCGTGCTCGAGCGCGACGCCATGCAGGAAGCGTGCAGCGACTACCCGGACCGCACCAAGGTGCCGGCGGCCGTGGCGAAGAAGATCGAGGCCGCCGAGCTCAAGCAGGTCAAGTACCCGGCCGACGGCCACTACCTCGGCGACTGGAAGGAAGGCGAGAAGACCGCGCAGAACGGGCGCGGCATGCAGTTCTCCGACCCCGTCGGCGGCGTCAACGGCGCCAACTGCTATGCCTGCCACCAGATGACCAAGGCCGAGATCTCGTTCGGCAACATCGGCCCCTCGCTGTACCAGTACGGCAAGCTGCGCGGCAACTCCGAAGCGGTGGTCAGGTACACCTGGGGCAAGATCTGGGATTCCAGCGCGTACACCGCCTGCTCCAACATGCCGCGCTTCGGCCACAAGGGCATCCTCACCGAGCAGCAGATCCGCGACGTGATGGCGCTGCTGCTCGACCCGGCCTCGCCGGTCAACCAGTAAAGGCGCGGCCATGACCGCCGCCCGCCTGGCGCGCCGCACCGGCGCCGCGCTGCTGCTCGCCGCGCTGGCCTGGAGCGGCGCGGCCGCCGCGCTCGAAGTCGGCGACACCGTGCACCTGCCGCCGGTGCAGCTGCTCGACGGCCGCACGGTGGCGCCGGCGCAGTGGGCCGGCAAGCCGCTGGTGCTGGAAGTGTGGGCGTCGTGGTGCCCGTTCTGTGCCTTGCAGAACCCGCGCCTGCAGAAGCTCTACGACAGCATCGGCGGCGCTCGGGGCGGCCTGCAGGTGCTGGCGGTCAGCATCGACAAGGACCCGAAGGAAGCCGGCGCCTACATGGCCAAGCATGGCTACACCTTCCCCGCCGCGATGGATACGCCCGCGCTGCGCGCCGTGCTCGGCAAGCGGCGCGGCCTGCCCGAGCTGTACGTGATCGACGCCGGCGGCAAAGTGGTGCAGAAGGAAGTCGGCGAGATGCTGGAGGAAGACGTCGCCGCGCTGGCCCGCTACGCGAACTAGCCGGCGATGACGCTGGCGATGAAGCGAGCACCCGACGCCGGGCCGCGGCCGGCACCGGCGCGCGCAGACCACAGGAAAAGACAATGAACCGACGCGAGTTCCTGCAGGTGCTGGCCATCGCCGGCGCCGGCGGCATGGCCTTTCCCGCCACCGACGCCCAGGCCGCCCAGGCCGCCGGCAAGCTCTACGACGTGCCGCGCTTCGGCAACGTGCACCTGCTGCATTTCACCGACTGCCACGCCCAGCTGCGCCCGCTCCATTTCCGCGAGCCCAGCGTCAACCTCGGCGTGGGCGACTACGCCGGCAAGCCGCCGCACTTGGTCGGCCAGGCGCTGCTGCGCCACTACGGCATCGCGCCCGGCAGCGCGCAGGCGCATGCGTTCACGTACCTCGACTTCATCGAGGCCGCGCGCCGCTACGGCAAGGTCGGCGGCTTCGCCCACCTCGCCACGTTGGTGCGGCAGCTCAAGGCCGGCCGGCCCGGTGCGCTGCTGCTCGACGGCGGCGACACCTGGCAAGGCTCCGCCACCGCGCTGTGGACGCGCGGCCAGGACATGGTCGATGCCGCGCTCGCGCTCGGCGTCGACGTGATGACGCCGCACTGGGAAATGACGCTCGGCGCCGAGCGCGTCACCGAGATCGTCGAGCGCGACTTCAAGGGCAAGGTCGCCTTCCTCGCCCAGAACATCAAGACCGCCGACTTCGGCGACCCCGTCTTCGACCCGTTCGTGATCCGCGAGATGAACGGCGTGCCGGTCGCCATCGTCGGCCAGGCCTTTCCCTACACGCCCATCGCCAACCCGCGCTACTTCGTGCCCGACTGGACCTTCGGCATCCAGGAGGAAAACCTCCAGCAGGTCATCGAGCAGGCGCGCGCCAGGGGCGCGCAGGTGGTCGTGCTGCTGTCGCACAACGGCATGGACGTCGACCTCAAGCTCGCCTCGCGCGTGCGCGGGCTTGACGCCATCCTAGGCGGCCACACCCACGACGGCATGCCCGCGCCGGTGGCCGTGAAGAACGCCGGCGGCACCACGCTCGTCACCAACGCCGGCTCCAACGGCAAGTTCCTCGGCGTGCTCGACTTCGACGTCAAGGACGGCAAGGCGCGCGACTTCCGCTACCGCCTGCTGCCCGTGTTCGCCAACTACCTCGCCGCCGACCCCGGCATGGACGCGCTCATCGCCCGCGTGCGCGCCCCCTACGAACAACAGCTCGGCGAAGTGCTCGCGCGCAACACCGGCCTGCTGTACCGCCGCGGCAACTTCAACGGCACCTTCGACCAGCTCATCCTCGACGGCCTGATGGACGTGCAGGGCGCCGAGATCGCCTTCTCGCCCGGCTTCCGCTGGGGCACCACGCTGCTGCCCGGCGAAGCCATCACGATGGAAAGCCTGATGGACCAGACCGCCATCACCTATCCGCACACCACCGTCGCCACGATGACGGGCGAAACCATCAAGACCATCCTGGAAGACGTGGCGGACAACCTGTTCAACCCCGATCCCTACTACCAGCAAGGCGGCGACATGGTGCGCGTGGGCGGCCTGCAATACACCATCGACCCCAACGCCGGCATGGGCCGCCGCATCACCGACATGCGCCTCAAGGGCCAGCCCGTCGACGCCGCCCGCACCTACAAGGTCGCCGGCTGGGCACCCGTCTCGGAAGAGGCCCGCCACGCCGGCAGCCCGCCAATCTGGGACCTGATGGCCCAGTGGCTGCGCGCGCGCGGCGAGATCACGGCCCGGCCGCTGAACCTGCCGACGGTGCGTGGCATGGAAGGCAACGCCGGCATGGCGGCGTGATGCACAGGTGATTGATGCGGCGGTGAAAACTACGCTACAATCTCCGCTTACGGGCCGATAGCTCAGCTGGGAGAGCGCTGCGTTCGCAATGCAGAGGTCGGGAGTTCGATCCTCCTTCGGTCCACCAGGATTCAAAGTCAAAGGCCAACCGCAAGCGGTTGGCCTTTTTCATTGTGCGCCCGCCATTGCGCACAAGCGCGTACCCACATTACCCGCCCTCACGCCCCTGCGCGCAGCGGCTGCGGTAATCCGCCTCCAGCGCATGCGCCGCCGACTCGCGGGCCGCGCTGGGGCTGGTTAGCCCGGGGATGGCCTCGATGGTGCGCCGGGTGCCGACCAGCGACTGCTGTGCCTGCGCGGCGCGCACTCTCTGCAGCAGCGCTTCGCACGCGGCGCGCACGGATTCGCTGTCTTCGCCGGCGGCGGCGGGTGGCATGCGATAGGGCGTCTCGCCGCGCTGCACCGCGCTGGAGATGGCGTCGCTCACCGCGGCGCTGGCTGCGGTGGGCATCGTCGGCTGGGCATGGACCGGGCCGGCCAGCCCCAGCAGGGGCAAGGCGAGCAGGGCGGAAATGCAAGGCACGCGCATCACATCGTTCTCCACCGGCAGCTTGGGCTCTTTCAGTGTAGGCGTTCGCGCACTTGGGCACAGGACAATTGTGTCCGCATGGACACGCACAGCCGTGCATCCGGCGCCTGACACGGAATGCAGACGTCTCGACCAGCCAGCATGCCGATTGTGGATAACTGCGCCGCCGCCTGGGGATAAGCGTGCCGGAAAGCTGTGTCCCGGCTGGGGGCGGGCTGTGGGACGTATACGTACAACTTCGCGGCGGCGGAAGCCGCCCAGGTATACGTTTCGAGATATCCCCGTGCCTAAGGGTATTCCCTAGTGACTTATCTTTTCCGCAAGTCACTGACTGGAAAGGGAAAAACCGGCTTATCCACGCGGGAAGGCCATGTTTACCTACTACTACTATCTATGTATACGTAAACAATACAGAAAGACATAAGGCGACCATTGCCGGGAACGGACGTAAACGAAGCGGCGCGGCACATATGCACCCCTTGCCCGCCTGTTTCTGTTTACGTCCGTTCAGCGCGGAACCTTGAATGCCTTGCGCGCCCGCAAGACTTCCTCGCGCGTGGTGCAGCCGTCCTGGTGGTCGTTGACGAGTCCCATCGCCTGCATCAGCGCGTACATGGTGGTGGGCCCGACGAAGCGCCAGCCGCGTTTCTTGAGGTCTTTGGACAGCGCCGTGGATTCGGGCGAGATCGCCATCGTGCGCAGGACTTCGGGCGTGAGCACCGTGGGCCGGCTGGCCGGGTCGGGCTCGAAGCGCCAGAAATAGGCGGCCAGCGAGGACTCGGTTTCCAGCAGCTCGCGGGCGCGCTGCGCGTTGTTGATGGCCGCCTCGATCTTGCCGCGGTGGCGCACGATGCCGGCGTCGCCAAGCAGGCGCTGGATGTCCTTCTCGCCGAAGCGCGCCATTTTCTCGATGTCGAAATTGGCGAAGGCGCGCCGGAACGCTTCGCGCTTGCGCAGGATGGTCAGCCAGCTCAGGCCGGCCTGGAAGCCCTCCAGGCAGAGCTTCTCGAACAGGCGGCGGTCGTCGTCGACGGGGAAGCCCCATTCGTGGTCGTGGTAGTGGCAGTAGTCTTCCAGCGTTCCGCACCAGCCGCAGCGCTGGCGTTCCGGCGGGGTGGCTTGCTTCCTGGCAGGCATCGTCGGGTTTCTCTTCTCGGCATGAATGCGCCATCTTAAGGCGGCGCGGCGGCGCTGTCGTGTGCGCGCCGCGGCACGGGCATTTTGATACGATGCGTGCCAGCGGCGTGCGCGCCCGACCCCTCAACTTGTGAACATCGACATGGAACCACGACTCGCCACCCTGGAAGACGACGGCTGGCAGCTCGACGACGGCGAAGCCATCGCCGAGGCCTATCCCGAGACCTTCTGGGTCCCGCCGCCCGAGGTGCGCCAGGCGCTGCAGCCGGGCCAGGCCGTCAAGCTGATCTTCCGCATCCTGACCACCGACGAGCAGGACCGCGACGAGCAGCACGTGGAGCGCATGTGGGTGGTCGTCACCGGCCGCGAGGGCGATCTCTACCGCGGCGAGCTCGACAACCAGCCCTATTGCACCGACGAGATGGCGCCCGGCATGCCGCTGTGGTTCGCGGCGCGGCACGTCATCAACATCCACGGCGACGACGAAGACGACAACGAGGCGTAGCCGGCAAAGGCGCGAGCGCCACGCCGCCGCGAAAGCAAAAAGGCCAACCGCGCGGTTGGCCTTTTTTGTGTCAGCGTGCGCCGGCGGACCTGCGTGCCGGCCCGCCGCGTCACTGCAGCGGCTTGCCGGTGCGGTCGTGCATGAACAGCAGCGCGATGAAGCTCACCGCGGCGGCGGCGATCACGTAGTAGGCCGGCGCCAGCTTGCTGCCGCTCGAGGTGATCAGCCAGGTCACGATCAGCGGGGCGAAGCCGCCGAAGATCGTCACCGCGAAGTTGTAGGCGAGCGACAGGCCGGTGGAGCGCACTTCGGTCGGGAACTGCTCGGCCAGCACCGCGGGCGCCGGGCCGGTGAAGGCCGCCAGCAGGATGCCCAGCACGATCTGCACCTCCAGCAGCGTCTGCGTGGTCGGCGAGACGTTGAGCCAGTGGAACAGCGGATAGGCCAGCACGCCGATGGCCAGCGCCACGGTGCCCAGCATGCGCTTGCGGCCGACGCGGTCGGACAGCATGCCCATCAGCGGGCACAGCACCAGGATGATGGCGCCGCAGATGGCGGTCGACTGGAACGTGGCGCCCAGCGGCAGGCCGAGCTGCTGCTTGGCGTAGGACGGCATGTAGAACACCAGCACGTAGGTGCAGACCGTCCACAGGATGGTCACGCCGAGGCCGGCCAGCACTTCGCGCGGGTGGTCGCGCAGCACCTGCGTCAGCGGCGAGAACTTGACCTTGCTGGCCTTGCGTTCGGCGCGGCGCGCCTCGAACGCGGGCGGCTCCTCGAGGTGGGAGCGGATGTACATGCCGACCGGGCCGATCAGCAGGCCGAACAGGAACGGGATGCGCCAGCCCCAGGCGTCGACCTGCTCGGGCGCCAGGCCGTTGATCACCAGCGCGCCCATCGCCGCGCCGAGCATGAAGGAGATGCCCTGGCTGGCCTGCTGCCAGCTCGCGTAGACGCCGCGCTCTTCGTCGGGCGCGTGCTCGATCAGGAACGCGGTGGCGCCGCCGACCTCGCCGCCGGCCGAGAAGCCCTGGATCAGGCGGGCCAGCACGATCAGCGCCGGCGCCCACAGGCCGATCGACGCGTAGGTGGGGGCCAGGCCGATGATGGCGGTGCCGAGCGCCATCATCAGGATGGTCAGCGTCAGCGCCGCCTTGCGGCCCACGCGGTCGGCGTAGACGCCGAGCACGATGGCGCCGACCGGGCGCATGAAGAAGCCCACGCCGAAGGTGGCGACGGTCAGCAGGAACGAGGTGAGGTCGTTGCCGGTGGGGAAGAACAGCTTGGCGATGATGAGCGCGAAGAAGCTGTAGACGGTGAAGTCGAACCACTCGAGGCCGTTGCCGATGGTGGCGGCCAGGATGGCCCTTCGTCGCTGGGCTTTGGAAATGTCCGGAATCCGGGAGGTGGCAGCGTTGGCTTGCATGATGCTTTTGGTGCGATGGGAAAGGATTGCGGTCCACGCCCGGCGCGGGCGCCGGGGCGGACGGAAAGGCAGCATGGTAAAGGATTCGCCGGCCATGCCCCGCGTGGGCGCCTTCGGGGAGACATCCAGGAGGCCTCCGGGTGGCGCGGCGTCCCCCGCTTGTGCCTGCCAGATTACACCCGTATGACACGGGCATGCAGCGGGGCAAAGCGGGCAGGCGGGCGCGCAGCAGCGCTGCCGGAGTGCCGGCGGGACGCCGGCGCGGCGCCTTCAGCCGGCGCGGTGCGGGGTGTGGTCGTGGGGCTCGGCGACGGCGTCCGCCTGCGATTGCCTCGGGTCCTGCGGCGCGGCGTTGCGCCGGCGCGTGAACCACAGCCACGCGGCGCTGGCCAGCCAGCCGGCCACGAATACCGTGTCGCCGCCGTGGTTGAGCAGCGCGGCGACGTTCGGCAGGTTGAACAGGTCGGCCAGCCACGGCGCCGGCAGGCGCGCCGCGATCCACAGGAGCACGGCCGGTCCGCTGGCATACACGCCGGGCCGCCACCAGTTCGCATGGGGCAGTCTCGGGCTGCGGGCGGTGCGCTTGACCACGATGTTCTCCGGACCGGACGCGCCGGGGCGCGCGTCGTCACCTTGGGTTGCGGGGCAGGCCGGTGCGGGACCGCGCCCCATGCCTGCCATCATAAGCCGATTGCCAGGGGCATGCCGGACTGTTTGAAGCGTTGTGTGGGCCACCCCACGCTCATGCGCCGGCACGGGGCGCGCCGGCTTCAAGATTTTTGACGGAGGTATCCGCAAATGGCCGCCGCCAGCGGCGCCGGGCTTTGCCACACTGGTGCGTATCCATGAATCAGAAGGCAGACATCATGCTTCCCGCCATCTATGTGTCCCACGGCTCGCCGATGCTCGCGCTCGAGCCCGGCCCCAGCGGCGCCGCGCTCGACGCGCTCGGCGAACAACTGCGCGCGCGCCGCCCGCGCGCGGTGCTGGTGATCTCGGCGCACTGGATCTACAGCACGCTGGTGGTCGGCACGCGCGAGCGGCAGGAGGCCTGGCACGACTTCGGCGGCTTCCCGCGCGCGCTCTATGAACTGCGCTACGACGCGCCCGGCTCGCCGGCGCTGGCCGGCCGCGTCAAGGCGCTGGTCGAGGCCGCGCGCGTGCCCGGCGCCGCGGTGGTGCTGGAGGACGAGGACCGCCCGCTGGATCACGGCGCGTGGATGCCGCTGCGGCGCCTGTTCCCGGCCGCCGACGTGCCGGTGGTGCAGCTCGCGCTCAACCCGTACCTGCCGCCGGCGGCGCAGATCGAGATCGGCCGCGCGCTCGCGCCGCTGCGCGGCGACGGCGTGCTGGTGATGGCTTCGGGCAGCTTCACCCACAACCTGCAGGAAGTGTTCGGCGCGGGCGGGCGGCGCGAGCAGCACGGCGGGCCGGCCGAGCCGTACGTGGACGCCTTCCGCGGCTGGATGGTCGATGCGCTCGGCGAGGCGCTCGCCAGCGGCGACACCAGCCGCATCGCCGACTACCGCGCGCAGGCGCCCTACGCGCGCCGCGCGCATCCGACCGACGAGCACCTGCTGCCGTTCTTCGTGGCGCTCGGCGCCGCGCTGGGGCCGTGCGATGCCGCGCCGGCGCCGCAGCCCGCCGCCGTGGAGCGCGTGGCCGACGACGTCACCTACGGCGTGCTGGCGATGGATACCTTCGTCTTCGAGGGGCTGGGCGCGCGCATGCCGGCGGCGCTCGGCGCCGCGGCCTGAACCGCGCCATCTGCGGCCCGGCGCGCTATTCGCCGGTGTCGCCGGTGTCGCGGGTATTGCGTGCGCCGAGGTAGGGCCGCGCCAGGCGCGCGCCCGCCAGCGCGATCCAGCCCATCGTGAGCGCCACCACCCCGAGCCCGTAGCGCAGGCTGCTGGCGTGGGCCACGCCGCCGATGATGACCGGGCCGAGCAGCAGGCCGATGTAGGCGAAGCGCGCCACCCGCGCGATCGCCTCGGCCGGCGCCACGCCCGGCAGGCGCGACGCCGCCACGAAGAACACCGGCACCATGTTGGCCGCGCCCAGCCCCATCAGCGTGAAGCCCGCCAGCGCCGCCAGCGGCACCGGCCACAGCAGCGCCAGCGCGATGCCGGCGAAGGCCACCCAGGCGCTGATCCTGAGCGTGCGCGCATCCGTCCAGCGCGCGCGCAGGCGGTCCCCGCCGAAGCGGCCGCAGGCCATGCCGGCCGAGAAGGCGGCGTAGCCGGCGCTGATCCACGCCGCCGGCGCCAGCGCCACGTCGCGCATGTAGACGCTGGTCCAGTCGTACATGGCGCCTTCACCGACCAGCCCGAGAAAGGCCATCACGCCCAGCAGCCAGAGCGCCTTCACGGCGTGGTCGCGGTGGTGCGCGGACGGCGGCTGCACCGGATGGTCGGCCAGCAGCCACGGCGCCACGCCGGCGGTGACGGCGGCGGTCAGCAGCGCCATGCCGGCGGCGTGCGCCAGCGGCGGCACGCCCAGCCCCATCAGCAGCCCGCCGGCGGCCGCGCCGGCCATGCCGCCCAGGCTGAACATGCCGTGCAGCGCCGACATCACCGGCCGCGCGCGGCTGTTCTCCACCGTGGCGGCCTGCGCGTTCATGCCGACGTCGAAGGCCGCGTTGGCCATGCCGAACGCGATCAGCGCCGGGATCAGCAGCGCGAACGACGGCATGGCGAGGATGGCGGTCGTGGCCACCGCGTACACCAGCCCGCTCAGGCGCGAGGCGCGGGCGCTGCCCACGCGCGCCACCCAGCGGCCCACCGGGCCCATCGCCGCGATGGCGCCGCCGGCCACCGCCAGCATGGCCAGCGACAGCACCGCGTCGGACAGCCCGAAGCGCGCCTTGATGGTCGGGATATGGACGCCCCAGGTGGCGAAGGTGGCGCCGTTGACGAAGAACAGCGCCATCGTGGCGCGCGCGGCGTGCTCCACGCGGCGCGCGCTGTGCGTGGCGGCGGAGGGAAGGGAAGCGGACGGGCGGGTCAGGCCGGCAGGGGAGGAATCAGGCATGTTGGCGAAGGGCGCGGACAGCCGCGCCGGTGTGGCGCGCCGTGCCCCGGGGAGCGCTGCGGAATGTTCGAGCCCCGCATCGTCGCACATCGGCCGGTCGCGCGCATGACGCGCGCATGACGCGCGCGGCCTGCCGGACTACGCCGGCATCGTTCCGGTTTCATCCCGGCGGCATGCGTGTTTCACGCCAGCACGTTACGCCAGCGCGGCATCGGCCGCGCGCAGCAGGCCGCGTTGCTGCAGCGCGAAGGCAAAGGCGCCCAGCGCGGCCAGCGCCAGCGCCACCATCACCCACAGCATCAGCCAGTAGCCGCCGGCGGCGCGCCACAGCAGCGCGCCCAGCCACGGCGCGGCGGCCTGCATCAGCAGCACCGGCGTCATCATCAGGCCGTTGAGCGTGGCGTAGTGGTGGCGCGAGATCAGCTCCGGCATGGCCATCGCGCGCAGCATGGTGTTGATGCCGTTGGCGCAGCCGTACAGCAGCGCCGCCGCCATCAGCCACTTGCCGTAGCCGAGCGCGAAGCACAGCAGGCCCACGCTCATCACCGTGTAGACCGGCAGCGACAGGCGCAGCGGATGGCGTACCGGGAAGCGCATCATCACCAGCCGCCCCAGCACCTGCGCCGGGCCGATCAGCGCCGCCACGATCAACTGCTCGCCCAGCGGCAGGCCCTTCTCGGTCAGCATCGGGATCAGGTGCGCGCCCAGCAGCGAGGCGATCACGGCCAGCGCCGTGAAGGCCAGCACCACCGCCCAGAACACCGGCTGGCGCAGCGCCACGCGCGCGATGCCGGGCGGCGCCGCGCCGGCCTGCGGCACCGGCGCCGGCGCGGCGGCGTAGCTGGCATGCGCCACGTAGCGCAGGCGCGCGTGCAGCGGCGCGCAGACCAGCAGGTTGAGCGCGGCGAAGCACACCAGCGTCTCGCGCCAGCCCAGGTGCAGCACCAGCCATTGCGCCAGCGGCACGAATACCGTGCTGGCGAAGCCGGCCATCAGCGTCACCGTCATGATGGACTTCTGGTAGCCGTCGCCGAAGGCCTGGCGCAGCACCACGAAGGCCGGCTCGTACAGCGTGGTGGACATGGCCAGCCCGAGCGGTATCCACATCAGCAGGAAGACCGCCGGGCCCGGGCTCCACGCCCACAGCAGCAGCCCGGCGCCGGCCAGCGCGGAGCCGCTGGCCATGACCACGCGCGCCGGCACGCGGTCCAGCAAGCGGCCCACCGCGAACGAGCACATCGCCCACACCAGCAGGCCCAGCGAGTAGCCGCCGGCGAGGAAGGGCTTGGAGTAGCCCAGCGCCGCGCTCATCGGCCCGATGAAGACGGTGAAGGCGAAATACAGCGTGCCCCAGGAGATGGTCTCGGTGACGCCGAGGGTCCAGACCAGCTGGCGCGGCGAGATGGGCGGGCGGCCCGAGGCAGCAGAGTCGGCAGCGGTGGGAGCCGGGCGGGGCGCCGGGCCGGGAGCAGCGTCTTGAGGTGTCATGGCGCGCCTGGCGCGGCGGCGGGGGAAGCGGGAATTGTAGGGGGAAGCGGGCCGCATGCCTAGTTCGCGTCACCCGTCATGCCTCCTCATGTATGGTCATGCCTGCGTTGGCGGCCCTTTCAGCTCGACCACGTTGCCGTCCGGATCGCGCACGTAGATCGACGGCCCCTTGCCCTCGGCGCCGAAGCGCATCTCCACCGGCCCCGGCGCCACGCCATGCGCGCGCAGGTGGGCGCCCAGGGCGTCGGCGTCGAACGGGTCGAGGCGCAGGCAGAAATGGTCGAGGTTGCGGCCTTCGGCGCCCGGCCCCGCGCCGCCGGCGCGCCCGAGCGGGCCGTCCAGCGTGACCAGGTCGATCAGGCCGCTGCCGGCGCGCAGCTGGGTCAGGCCGAAGGCGGGCTGCTCGCGCTCCACGCTGCAGCCCAGCACGTCCACGTAGAAGCGCCGCAGCGCGGGCACGTCGGCGCTGCGCAGGACCAGGTGATCGATGGCGAGGATGCGGAACATGATGGCCTGCCGATGGCGCGATGTGCCTACAGATCCGGGATCAGCCGCTTGCCGAGGCTGACCGCCTCGTCCTGCGCGTACCCGAGGCTGCGGTAGAAATCGATGACCTGACGGTTGCCGGTGCGTACCAGCAGGTTGATCTTGGGGCAGCCGCGCTCGATCAGCAACTGCTCGGCGCGCGCCATCAGGCGGCGGCCGTGGTCGCGGCGCTGGTGCTCGGGATGCACGGCCAGGTAGTAGACCCAGCCGCGGTGGCCGTCGAAGCCGATCATGGCCGAGGCCATCGGGCGGCCGTCCACCTCGCCGACCAGGAACAGCTCCGGCTGTTCGGTGAGCTTGCGGGCGATGTCCTTCTTCGGGTCGTTCCACGGCCGGGTCAGGCCGCAGGTTTGCCACAGGGAAACGATGTCGGCCTCGTCGGCGGGCCGGTAGGGGCGGATCTGCATGCTGCTGGCTGTGCCGCGCGCGGCGGCGGCAATGTTGGATCCTTGACAGTGTAGCCGCGAATCCTGTGCCAGAATCGGCTTCACCCATATCAAGACGACGGGACCAACCCGCAAAGGAGACAACCCCATGAGTGAAACCGCCGCGCCCGCCCGCGCCACCTTCAGCCATATGGAAAACGGCACGCGCGAGGACTGGGCCGCCATTTCCGCCGAGTTCATGCCGTTCGCGCAGAACCTGGCCGACCGCGTGCTCGCCCATCTCAAGCTGCTCGACGGCGATTGCGGCGGCTTCCCCATCGACCGCCTCGCCCACAGCCTGCAGACCGCCACGCTGGCGCACCGCGACGGCCGCGACGAGGAATACGTGGTGTGCGCGCTGTTGCACGACATCGGCGACACGCTCGGCAGCTTCAACCATCCCGACATCGCCGCGGCCATCCTCAAGCCCTTCGTCAGCCCCGAGAACCTGTGGATGGTGGAGAAGCACGGCGTGTTCCAGGGCTACTACTTCTTCCACCACCTGGGCCTGGACCGCAACCTGCGCGAGCAGTTCCGCGACCAGCCCGAGCTGTTCGCGCGCACCGCCGAGTTCTGCGCCAGATACGACGGCGCCGCCTTCATGCGCGACTACGACAACCTGCCGCTGTCGTTCTTCGAGCCGATGGTGCGGCGCGTGTTCGCGCGGCCGCGCAACTCGATGTACGTGAAGGAAAACGAGACGACGCTGGCGCAGCCGGCGTGAGGGCGTGACGATCGGGCTGGCGGGCGCCGGCCCTGTCCCCCCCCCCGGCCCCTCGCCCGCGGAGCGGGCGAGGGGAGAGGAGCATCGGCGTTTTTTCCCCCTACACCTCAAGCCACCCGCTGCGCCGTCTCCGGATGCCGGAACTGTCCCAGCAGCGCCGCCCAGCGCGCGCGCACCTTGGCGAGGTTGGCGTCCTTGACGTGGCCGAAGCCGCGGATGTCGTCGGGCAGGTTCGCCAGCGCGACCGCGGCCGCGTGGTTGGCCGCGCTCAGGTCGCGCGTCAGCTCGTCCAGCAGCGCGCGGTACTCGCCGATCAGCGCGCGCTCGGTGCGGCGCTCGGCGCTCTTGCCGAACACGTCGAGCGGGCCGCCGCGCAGGCCCTTGAGCTTCGCCAGCAGGCGGAACAGGGTCATGGTGGACGGGCCGAACGCGCGCTTGACCAGGTGGCCCTGTTCGTCGCGCCTGGCCAGCAGCGGCGGCGCCAGCCAGAACTTCAACTGGTAGTCGCGCCCGGGTTCGCCTTCGAACTGGCTGCGCAGCTTGTCGAGGAAGACCGGATCGGTGTAGAGGCGCGCGACCTCGTATTCGTCCTTGTAGGCCATCAGCCTGGACAGGTTGCGTGCCACCGCCTCGGTCAGCGGCAGGGGTTTGCCGCTGCCGGCGATCTCGCTCTCCTTCGCGCGCACGCGGTTCACGGCGTCGCGGAAGATCTGCGCGTAGGCGGCGTCCTGGTACGCGGCGAGATGGTCGGCGCGGCGCGCGATCAGCTTTTCCAGCAGCGCGCCCGACGACGTGGGCAGCCTGACCACGTCGGCGCCTTCGGCGGTGCTCTGCAGCTTGCCGGTGAGCGACAGCACGTGCTCGGGGTCGTGCGCCATGTGGCGGCCCCAGTCGAAGGCGGCCTTGTTCTTGTCCACCTGCACGCCGTTGAGCTCGATGGCGCGCACCAGCGCGTCCAGCGACAGCGGCAGCCAGCCTTTCTGCCAGGCGTAGCCGAGCACCAGCGGGTTGGTGTAGATGGTGTCGCCGAGCAGCGCCACGGCCAGGCCGCTGGCGTTGATGAAGTCGCAGGCGTCGCCCACTGCGTTGCGGATGTCCTGCTCGGCGGACAGGCCCGGGAACTGCCACTTCGGGTTCTTGATGAACTCGGCGGTGGGCGTCTGCGCGGTGTTGACGATGGCGCGCGTGCGGCCGGCCTGGGTCTTGGAGATGACATCGTCGGTGGCGCTGACGATGGCGTCGCAGCCGATCACCAGGTCCGCCTCGCCCATCGCGATGCGGGTGGCGTGCAGCTCCTCGGGGCGCGCGGCGATCTGCACGTGCGAGAGCACGGCGCCGCCTTTCTGCGCCAGGCCCGCCATGTCGAGCACGGTCACGCCCTTGTTCTCCAGGTGCGCGGCCATGCCGAGCAGGCCGCCGATCGTGACCACGCCGGTGCCGCCCACGCCCGTGACCAGCACGCCGTAGGGATGGCCGAGGCCGGGCAGCGCCGGCTGCGGCAGCGCCGGCAGGTTGTCCATCGACACGCCGTGGCGCTCGGGCTTCTTGACCTGCGCGCCCTCGGCCGTGACGAAGCTCGGGCAGAAGCCGTTGACGCAGGAGAAGTCCTTGTTGCACGACGACTGGTTGATCTGCCGCTTGGTGCCGAACTCCGTCTCCAGCGGCTCCACCGACAGGCAGTTGGACTTGACCGAGCAGTCGCCGCAGCCTTCGCACACCGCGTCGTTGATGAAGGCGCGCTTCGCCGGGTCGGGATAGGTGCCGCGCTTGCGGCGGCGGCGCTTCTCGGTGGCGCAGGTCTGGTCGTAGATCAGGATCGTGCAGCCGGGCACTTCGCGCAGCTCGCGCTGGATCTTGTCGAGCGCGTCGCGGTGGTGCACTTCCACGCCTTGCGGCAGCCGGATGGCGCCGGTGTATTTTTCCGGCTCGTCGGTGACGATGACGATCTTCCTGGCGCCTTCGGCCGCGACCTGGTTGGCCACGTCCTGCACCGACAGCTTGCCGTCGATGGGCTGGCCGCCGGTCATGGCGACCGCGTCGTTGTAGAGGATCTTGTAGGTGATGTTGACGTTGGCCGCGATCGCCGCGCGGATCGCCAGCAGGCCGGAGTGGAAGTAGGTGCCGTCGCCGAGGTTGGCGAACACGTGCTTGTCGCCGGCGAACGGCATCTGCCCGATCCACGCCGCGCCCTCGCCGCCCATCTGGCTGAAGGTGCTGGTGTTGCGGTCCATCCACACCGTCATGTAGTGGCAGCCGATGCCGGCCATCGCGCGCGAGCCTTCCGGCACGCGCGTCGAGGTGTTGTGCGGGCAGCCCGAGCAGAACCACGGCTTGCGCTCGGCCGCCACGCGCGGCACCGCCAGGCTCTTTTCCTTGGCGTCGATCACCGCGATGCGCGCGGCGATGCGCGCGCGCACGTCGGACGGCAGCTCGAACTTGTCGAGCCGCGTGGCGATCGCGCGCGCGATGATGGCCGGCGACAGCTCGTAGTGCGCCGGCAGCAGCCAGTTGCTCTGCGGGATCGACCATTCGCCGCCGGCGTTGTCCTTCTCGTCGAACTTGCCGTAGACCTTGGGGCGCACGTCGTCGCGCCAGTTGTACAGCTCTTCCTTGAGCGCGTACTCCATGATCTGGCGCTTTTCCTCGACCACCAGGATTTCCTGCAGCCCCTCGGCGAACGCGCGCGCGCCGTGCGCCTCGAGCGGCCACACGCAGCCCACCTTGTACAGGCGGATGCCGATGCGCGCGCAGGTCTGCTCGTCCAGGCCCAGGTCGCACAGCGCCTGGCGCGTGTCGAGGTAGGCCTTGCCGGCGGTCATGATGCCGAAGCGCGCGCGCGGCGAATCGATCTCGATGCGGTCGATCCGGTTGGCGCGCACGTAGGCCAGCCCGGCGTACCATTTGTAGTCGAGCAGGCGCGCTTCCTGTTCCAGCGGCGGGTCCGGCCAGCGGATGTTGAGGCCGCCCGGCGGCAGCGCGAAATCCTCGGGCAGCACGATGCGCACGCGGTGCGGGTCGAGCGCCACCGAGGCCGACGATTCCACCACGTCGGTCACGCATTTCATGGCCACCCATAGCCCCGAGTAGCGGCTCATGGCCCAGCCGTGCAGGCCGTAGTCGAGGTATTCCTGCACGTTGGACGGATACAGCACCGGCAGGCCGCAGGCCTTGAAGATGTGCTCGGACTGGTGCGCCAGCGTGGAGGACTTGGCGGCGTGGTCGTCGCCCGCCAGCACCAGCACGCCGCCGTGCTTCGAGGAGCCGGCCGAGTTGGCGTGCTTGAACACGTCGCCGGTGCGGTCCACGCCCGGCCCCTTGCCGTACCACATGCCGAACACGCCGTCGAACTTCGCGTCCGGGTACATGTTGACCTGCTGCGAGCCCCACACCGAGGTGGCCGCGAGGTCTTCGTTCAGGCCGGCCTGGAACACGATGTCGTGCGCGGCCAGGTGCGCCTTGGCCTTCCACAGCGACTGGTCCAGCGCGCCCAGCGGCGAGCCGCGGTAGCCCGAGATGAAGCCGGCGGTATTGAGGCCGGCGGCGCGGTCGCGCTCGCGCTGGAGCATCGGCAGGCGCACCAGCGCCTGCGTGCCGCTGATGTAGATGCGGCCGCTTTCCAGCGTGTATTTGTCGTCCAGGGAAACGTTCTCGAGCGCGCGGCGGATGGCGTCGCTGACCGGCGGAGTCAAGGGGGCATTCATGGGTGCTCCTCTATGGGGAATGCAGTCGGGATCGCCGACTCACTTCAGTTGTGGGCGGCCGCCCGCCGCCTCTTGTGAAGGCGTGGAACGACCGTGTCTCTTCGCAGCATGGTAGCACCGGCCCAAAAGGCGCGGCACCTTGCGTCGCAGCAAAAAATGCGCCCGTCGCCGGCGCGCTTTGCGGTGCCGTCACGGCTTCGCGTGTACACTGCGCTGCAAACAGCTTGCACAACGAACGGGCAGATGCGGATCGTGCGCCATATCCTGCGGGAGCGCGCCGCGGTGCAGCCGCCCCACCCGAGGCCGACCGGCCTCCAGGACCCTAAATGACCATTTCCTCCCGCCAGGGCACCGCGACCCTGGCCGTGCTGATCGACGCCGACAACGCGGCGCCCGCCATCGTAGAAGGCCTGCTGGCCGAAGTCGCCAAGTACGGCGTGGCCGCCGTCAAGCGCATCTACGGCGACTGGACCAAGCCCAACCTCGCCGGCTGGAAGGAGCGCCTGCTCTCGCACTCGATCCAGCCGATCCAGCAGTTCCGCTACACGGTGGGCAAGAACGCCACCGACAGCGCGATGATCATCGACGCGATGGACCTGCTGTACACGGGCCGCTTCGACGGCTTCTGCATCGTCTCCAGCGACAGCGACTTCACCCGCCTGGCCTCGCGCATCCGCGAGCAGGGCCTGACCGTGTACGGCTTCGGCGAGCGCAAGACGCCCAAGCCCTTCGTCACCGCGTGCGACAAGTTCATCTTCGCCGACGTGCTGCGCGCCGCCGACAGCGATGCCGACACCGACGCGGAAGCCGACGGCGTGGCCGCGCCCGCGCGCAAGCGCAACAGCGGCGAGCTGCGCCAGGACTCGCGCCTGGTGCGTCTGCTGCAGAACGCCGCGCAGGCCGTGTCCGACGAAGAAGGCTGGTCCACGCTGGGCAGCATGGGCACCCACATCGCCAAGCAGGCGCCGGAATTCGACTCGCGCAACTACGGCTACGGCAAGCTCTCCGAGCTGGTGGCGGCCACCGGCCTGTTCGAGGTCGAGACGCGCAACGGCGGCAACAACAAGACGCTGTGGGTGCGCCTCAAGCGCCGCGCGAAGGCGGGCGAGGGCGAGAACCGCCCCGCCGAGAACCGCCCGGCGGAGGCGCGCCAGCCGGAGAACCGCCAGGACGGCCGCCCGGCCGAAGGGCGTGACAATCGGGAGCACCGCGACAACCGGGATAGCCGGGACAATCGCGAAAGCCGTGAAGGCCGGGACAACCGCCAGGGCGAGAACCGCCAGCCGGAAAATCGCCAGCCGGAAAGCCGCCCGGTGGAAAACCGGGAGAACCGAGAAAACCGGGACAATCGCGACAACCGTGAAAACCGCGGCGAAGCGCGCCAGGGCGAGAACCGCGACCATCGCGAGAATCGCGAGAATCGTGAAAACCGCGAGGGCCGCCAGGGCGAGGGCCGCGACAATCGCGATAACCGTGACAACCGCGAAGCGCGCGACAACCGCGACGGACGCGAAGGCCGCCGTGGCGACAACCGGCGCGGCGAAGGCCGCCAGGGTGCCCAGCAGCCGCACGGCGCCCGGCCGGCGCAGGCGCAGCAGCAGCCCGCGCTGCCGATCCAGCCCGCGCCGCGGCCCGGCTTCGCCGCCGAGGAGCACGAGGAAGACGAAGTCCCGTCGTTCGTGGTCGATCCGCTGGACGCGCTCGGCATGGCGGATGACGATTTCGACGATGCCGACCCGCAGGCGGACGCCGACGCGGACGGCGACGCCGCTGCCGACGGCGCGCGCCGCCGCAAGCCGCCCCGTCCCGAGGTCACGCTGAGCGAAACCCCGTGGCCGATGGACCGCTCGATCTTCGTCGCGCCCGCCGCCACGGTGATCGCGCCCGTGGTCGAGGAGCCGGTCGCGGTGATCGAGCCGGTCCGGTCGGCCGAACCCGTCGAAGTGAGCCGCGAGGCCGAGGCAGCCGCGCCGGCGCCGCAGGCCGAGGCGGTCGAGGAGGTCGAAGAGGTGGCGGCCGTGGCAGCAGCGCCGGTGGCGCAACCCGCCGCCGTGGCACAGGTTGCCGAGGCCGGGGAAGCCGCCGGGGAGGCCGTCGAAGAAGCCGCCGAAGAAGCGCCGGCGGCCGAACCGAAGGCCAAGCCCAAGGCCAAAGCCAAGCCCAAGGCACCGGCCAAGAAGGTCGCCGCGCCCGCCAAGAAGGCGCCGGCTGCGAAGAAGGCCGCGCCCGCCAAGACGGCCGCGCCTGCCAAGACGGCCGCCAAGAAAGCCGCCGAACCGGCAGCCAAGAAGGCCCCGGCCAAGCGCGCACCGAAGAAGACCGCCAAGGCCGCCGAATAAGCGGTCCCGCACCACCCCTGTCGGAAAAACGGCGCCGCAAGGCGCCGTTTTACGTTGTGGGCAAAGCCGGCCCGCTACCGCACCAGCTGGTTGATCTCGATGATCGGCATCAGCACCGCCAGCACGATCAGCAGCACCACCACGCCCATGCTCAGGATCAGCAGCGGCTCCAGCAGGCTGGTGAGGAACATCGTGCGCCGCTCCAGTTCCTGGCCTTCGCCCTCGGCCGCGCGCTCGAGCATGATCGGCAGGTTGCCGGTGGCCTCGCCCGAGCGGATCAGGTGCACCAGCACCGGCGGGAACTGGTTCTGCGCGGCCAGCGCGCGCGCCAGCGAGGCGCCTTCGCGCACGCGCGTGGTGGCGTCGTCCACGTTGTCCTTGAGCGCCACGTTGGTCAGCGTCTCGCCGGCGGCCTGCAGGCTGCGCAGGATGGGCACGCCGGCCGACACCAGGATGGCCAGCGTGCTGGCGAAGCGCGCGGTGTCGTAGCCGCGGATCAGCTTGCCCACCAGCGGCGCGGTCAGCAGCCAGCGGTGCCACGACAGCCGCACGCCGGGCTGGCGCAGCAGGCTGCGGATGCCGAGCGACACCGCGACGATGAAGGCCAGCGCGGCCCACCACCAGTTGCGCACGAAATCCGACAGCGCCAGCATGATGATGGTCAGCGTGGGCAGCTTCTGCTTGGTGTTGGCGAACACGCTCACCACCTGCGGCACCACGTAGGAGAGCAGGAAGATCACGATGGCGAAGGCCACCACGGTGACGATGGCCGGGTAGGTGAAGGCCAGCCGGATCTTGGAGGTCAGCGTGTTGCGCGTCTCGATGTAGTCGGCCAGCTTTTCCAGCACCAGGCCGAGGTGGCCGGAGTGCTCGCCGGCCGAGACCAGCGCGCGGTAGATGTCGGGGAAGTCGCGCGGATGCTGCTGCAGCGCCAGCGACAGCGAGCTGCCGCCCATCACCTCGGCGCGGATGCCGGCCAGCAGCTCGTGCACGTAGCGGCGCTCGGCCTGGTCGGCCAGCGCGGCCAGCGCCTCGTCCAGCGGCAGGCCGGCCACGATCAGGCTGGCGAGCTGGCGCGTGAACAGCGCCTGCTCCTGGGTGGACAGGCGCCGCACGAAGGACGCCGTGCTGCTCTTCTGCACGCCGCCCGCGCCGGCCAGCGGATCCACGTTGAGCGGCGTGAGGCCGCGCGCGCGCAACTGGCCGCGCGCCTGCTTGGGGCTGTCGGCCTCGATCACGCCGCGGTCGGTCTTGCCGGCGGCGTCGACGGCCTCGTAACGGTAGGCGGGCATGGCTGGTTTCCGTGTCCGGGCTAGTCGCGCGTCACGCGCAGGACTTCTTCCAGCGCGGTGGCGCCGCTGTCGATCCAGCGCTGCGCGTCGCCGCGCATGGTGTGCATGCCGCGCGCCAGCGCCGCCTGCTTGATCTCGGATTCGGGCGACTGGCGGTGGATCATGGTGCGGATCTCGTCGTCGACGGTGAGCAGCTCGTACACGCCCATGCGGCCCTGGTAGCCGGAGTGGCCGCACTTGTCGCAGCCCACCGCGTGCCACACGCGCTGCAGCGGCTTGCCCTGCGCGAGCAGGGCGCCGGCTTCCTCGGGTGTGACTTCGATCACTTCCTCGCGCTTGCAGTGCGCGCACAGGCGGCGTACCAGCCGCTGCGCCAGCACGCCGAGCAGCGACGACGACAGCAGGAACGGCTCGATGCCCATGTCGACCAGCCGCGTCACCGCGGAAGCCGAATCGTTGGTGTGCAGCGTGGCCAGCACGAGGTGGCCGGTGAGCGAGGCCTGCACCGCGATCTGCGCGGTCTCGAGGTCGCGGATCTCGCCGATCATCACCACGTCCGGGTCCTGGCGCAGGATGGCCCGCAGCGCCTTGCCGAAGGTCATGTCGATGCGCGGGTTGACCTGGGTCTGGCCGATGCCGTCGAGGTCGTACTCGATCGGGTCCTCCACCGTCATGATGTTGGTGGTGCGCGAATCGAGCCGCGACAGCGCGGCGTACAGCGTGGTGGTCTTGCCCGAGCCGGTCGGGCCCGTGACCAGCACGATGCCGTGCGGCTGGCGGATCAGGTCGTCGAAGCCGCGCAGCGTGCCCGGCGCCATGCCGAGCTTGGCCAGGTCGAGGCGGCCCGCTTCCTTGTCCAGCAGGCGCAGCACCGCGCGCTCGCCGTGGCCGGTGGGCAGCGTGGAGACGCGCACGTCCACCGGGCGGCCGCCCACGCGCAGCGTGATGCGGCCGTCCTGCGGCAGGCGCTTCTCGGCGATGTCGAGCTGGGCCATGATCTTGATGCGCGAGATCAGCGCGCCGTGCAGCGCCTTCTTCGGGCGCACCACGTCGCGCAGCGTGCCGTCCACGCGGAAGCGCACCACCGAGGACGACTCGAACGGCTCGATGTGGATGTCGGAGGCGCCTTCGCGCGCGGCCTGCGTGAGCAGCGCGTTGATCATGCGGATGATGGGCGCGTCGTCCTCGGACTCGAGCAGGTCCTCCACGGCCGGGATGTCCTGCATCAGGCGCGACAGGTCGACCTCGCCTTCCACCTCGCCCACCACCTGCGCGGCGCTGCCGCTGTCCTGGCGGTTGTAGGCCTCGGACATGGCCAGTTCGAGCGCCTCGGGCGTCAGCACGCGCAGGCGCAGCGGCCCGTGCACGCGCGTGAGCTCGGCCAGCGCCGCCGGCGAGGTGCCGCTGCTGACCCACACTTCCAGCCCGTCGGCGCGCTGGTGCGCGATCAGCAGGCGCGCCTCGCGCGCGAAGCCGTAGGGCACCAGGCGCGCGGCCAGGGTCGAGGGCGGCTCCGGCGGCGCGGCAGGGGCGGTGCTAGTTGGCATGGCGTGTCTCAGTTCGCCCCGCGCGCGGCGTCCACCGTCGCGTTGCCGAGATGGATGCCCGGCGGCAGCGGGGTAGCGTCGGGCGCGCCACCGGCCGCGCCGGCGGCGCTGGCCTGGCCCCGCGCGCCGGCATTGTCGGACGCGCCCGGCACGGGCTGCTGGCGCGTGAGCGGCAGCGTCTGCTCCAGCGGCAGCGGGCCCGGCACCGGGCCGCGCGAACGCGGGTCGACGAACGGCGCGGCCGGCGCGTCGGCCGGCGGCAGCACCGGCGTGTTGGTGTCGCGCGTCATGGTGTTGGGCGAGACGTAGCCCTGCTGCAGCCCGCGGATGTAGTCGTAGCGGTCCTGCGTGAGGCGGTCGGTGGCGCCGGCGGTGCG
The DNA here is from genome assembly GCF_977008105.1 of Cupriavidus ulmosensis. Taxonomy (NCBI): domain Bacteria; kingdom Pseudomonadati; phylum Pseudomonadota; class Betaproteobacteria; order Burkholderiales; family Burkholderiaceae; genus Cupriavidus; species Cupriavidus ulmosensis. Next base: position 4,032,735 of record NZ_CDRMWP010000001.1, on the reverse strand, counting down.
CATCACGTAGGGGCGCAGGAACACCAGCAGGTTGGTCTTGCCGCGGTTCTTGTTCTCGTAGCGGAACAGGCCGCCGATCCACGGCAGGTCGCCCAGGCCGGGCACCTTCTGCACGCCGTCGCCGTAGGTGTCCTCGATCAGGCCGCCGAGCACGATGATCTGGCCGTCGTCCACCAGCACGTTGGTCTCGATCGAGCGCACGTTGGTGGTCGGGCCCTGCGTCAGGGTGGCGGTGCCCGCCACCACCGAGGACGACTCCTGGTAGATCTGCATCTTGACCAGCCCGCCGTCGGTGATCTGCGGCTTGACCCGCAGCGTGATGCCGACGTCCTTGCGGTCGAAGGTCTGGAACGGCGTGACCGAGGCCGAGCTGCCGGTCTGCGCGTAGGAGCCGGTAGTGATCGGGATGTTCTGGCCGATCAGGATCTTGGCTTCCTCGTTCTCCAGCGTGATCAGGTTCGGCGTGGACAGCAGGTTGACGCTGCCGTCGGTGCCCAGCGCGCGCAGCAGCGCGCCCAGGCCGACGGCCTTGTTGACGATGCCGAGATTCAGGCCGGCCAGGTCCGGCACCAGCCCCGACGCCGAGGCGATCGCCGAGGTGCCGTTGGCGGCGATGCCGGCCACGGCGCCGGTCAGGTTGATGATGTTCTGGCCGCCGGTGCCGAAGTTGGTGCCGGCGAACACGTTGGTGTTGTTGCCGCTGGAGCTGAGCAGGCCCTGCCACTGGATGCCGAGCTGCCCGGTCTGGGTGGACGACACCTCCACGATCATCGATTCGATGTAGACCTGCGCGCGGCGCAGGTCGAGGTCGTCGATCACGGCGCGCAGGTTGCGGTAGACCGGCTCGCTGGCGGTGATGATGAGCGAGTTGGTGGACGGGTCGGCCTGGATGATGCCGCCGGTGGTCGGCAGGTTGTTGGTGGCGAACGAGGCCGAGAAGGCCGAGCCGCCGCCCGAGCCGAAGCCCGATCCCGAGCCGGACCCGTAGCTGCTGCTGCCGCTGCTGCGCGAGCCCGTGGTGCCGCCGCTGTACTGGCCGCTGGTGGACGTGGAGGTATTGAGCAGGCCGCCGGCGCCCGTGCTGCCCGTGCCGCCCGCGCCCTGCTGGCTGGTGCTGAACGAGCTGTCGGCGGCGACGATGGCGCGCAGCGTCTGCGCCAGCTTGGTGGCGTCGGCGTTCTTGAGCGGCACCACCCAGATGTTGCCGGGCCGCGCATAGGGCTGGTCGAGCCTCTCGATGAGCTGGCGCGCCTGCTGCAGGCGCGCGCGGCTGGGCGCGCGGACCATCAGCGAGTTGCTGCGCGGCTCGGCCACCACGGTGGTGCGCAGGCTGGCGTCCACGCCCGGCGCGCCGCCCGCGGTGCCGCCCGCGGCGGCCGGGTCCATCAGCTTCTGCAGCACCAGCGCGGTGTCGCTGGCGATGGCGTTCTTGAGCGGCACCAGCTCGACCTCGCCCGAGGCCGGCGCGTCGATGGCGGCGATGATGCGGGCCAGGCGCTGCAGGTTCTCGGCGTAGTCGGTGATGACCAGCGTGTTGTTGCCCGGATAGGCGGTGATGGTGTTGTTGGGCGCGATCATCGGCCGCAGCACCGGCACCAGGTTGTTGGCCGACTCGTAGTTGAGGCGGAACACCTGGGTCACCACCTGGTCGCCGCGCGAGCGGCCGCCGCTGACCACGATCGGCGAGCCCTGCAGCTTGGCGTCGGCTTCCGGCACCACCTTGGTGAAGCCGTTGCTCTCGACCATCGCGTAGCCCTGCATGCGCAGCACCGAGCCGAGCGTCTCCAGCGCCTGCGAGCGCGACACCGGCTGCTCCGTCACCAGGTTCACCGAGCCCTTCACGCGCGGGTCGATCACGAAGTTCTTGCCGGTGGCCTGCCCGACCGCCTTCACCACCGATTCGAGATCGGCGTTGACGAAGTTGAGCACGACCTGGTCGCGGTTGCGCGGGGTCAGGTCCGGCGGCTGGCCGGGCTGGGCCGGCTGCGCGGACGCGGGGACCGGTTGCTGGGCCCACAGCGGCGCCGGCGCCAGCAGGGAGAGGCCGCACAGCAGCGCGGTCGCGCGGGCGCAGCAGGTCTTGAACGAAGGTCGTAGGGCTTGGGTTTTCATAATCGGTTCCGGGCTGCGGGGGCGGTGCGCACGGGCGCACCGGCCGCCTGGGTCAGAAGCGCAGCCGTGTCACATTGTCCTCACGTCGTCCCAGCAGGCTCAACAGGCCCACCAATTGCGCGGCGGCGTCGGGGTCGGCATTGGCCGTGCCCTCGAAGCGCGCCTGGCGGCCCAGGGTGCCGCTGCCTCGCAGGTGCAGCGGCCCGGCAAGGGTTGTCAGTTCCAGCTTGCCGGCGGCGCCGGCCCAGTCGATCTCGGCCCGGTAGCTGCCCAGCGGGCGCACCCGGCTGACGGCCGATGATACTTGCTCGAGGCGCAGCGTCAGGTGGCCGTTCAGGCCGCCGCCGCCCTGGCCCGCGCCGCGGAAGAAGCGGCCCTGCAGCATGGACCAGTCGAGCCGCATCCGGCCGTCCGGGCGCAGCGTGTTGAACGGCGCGCCCACGCCTTCGAGCAGCGACGCCGGCAGCCGGATGGCGCCGGCCTGCGCGCTCCAGCCCAGCGGCGTGACGGCCACGCCGACCGGGCTGCTCATCGCCTCCGAGTGCGTCACCGCCAGGCGCAGGGTGCCGCCGAGCAGCGGCCAGAACGCCACCGACCATTGCAGCCGCCCGGGCAGCACGGTGGCGGTCTCGCTGCCGGCGCCGGCGGACAGCGCCAGCGTGGCGCTGCCGTGCCACAGCGAGCCCTCGGCGTCGGCCAGCAGCACGCGGCGCTGGCTCCGGCTGGCGATGCCGTCGGCGATCCAGGCCGCCGGAAACGCCGCCAGCACGGTCAGCGCGACCGTGGCCAGGCCCAGCGCGAGCCAGCCCACGCTGCGCCAGCCGCGCGGGCGGCGCACGCCGCGGCGGGCCAGCCGGAGGGCCTCGAGGCGCGCCATCAGCCGCGCCCGCCGGGGCTGGCGGCCGGACCTTGCAGGGTGGCCGTGACGTTCACCAGCGCGGTGGCGCCTACGTAGACGATGCGGGTTTCGGTGATCTTGAGCCGCTGCTGCTGGCGCACGTCCTGCAACCAGCCCGCCACCGCGCCGAACGGCACCTTGTCGAGCTGGAGCTGCACGCCGCTGTCGCCGGTGCTGGCCAGCCGCGTGGCCTTGAGGCCGTGCTGGGCCAGGCTGTCCTGCAGCGCCTGCGAGAGCGCCTCGCCGCGCAGCGACGGCGCCGGGCTGGCGGACAGGCTGCGCGCTTCCTGCGCCAGCGTCTCCATCTCGGCGAGGTCGGTGCGCAGCTGCGGCAGGCTGCGCTGCAGCCGGGCGCGGCCGTCGGCGGCGGGCTCCCACAGCACGGTGTAGCCGATCACCAGCGCCAGCACGGCGCTGCCGGCGGCGAGGATGGCCTGCTCGCGCGGATTGCGCGCCGACCAGAACGCCTGGAAGCGCTCCTGCCAGCGCTGCGGCACGCGCGGGCGCAGGCGCGCCAGCCGTTCGGCGGTGCGGCGGCGGGCGGCGGCGGGCTGGGATGCGGTCTGTTTCATCGGGTTCACTTGGCGGGGCGCGCTCACAGGCTGGGCTTGATCGACCAGCGCGTGCCGGCCGGCGCGTTGCCGCGCGCGGCGTCGGGCTGGCTGTCGTCCGGCTCCATCGCCAGCCCGGACTGGCGCGCCGCGCTGCGCAGCGCCTCGGTGTTGGTGCCGGGCTTGAGGGTGGCGAACAGGGTGCGGCCGCGGTATTCGAGCGCCAGCAGGGCGTCCGGCGCGAGCTGGCGGGCGGCCTGGCCGAAGCGGTCGGCCAGCGGCAGGAAGTCGTCGGGCGTGCTGCGGCCGCTGGCCAGGCGCAGCTGGTCGACCTGGCGGCGCATCTGCAGCGGCGGGTCGATCACCACCGGGATCTGCGGGAAGGCGCTGCGCAGCGCCTGTTCCTGGCCTGCCAGCAGGCGCTTTTCTTCCTGGCCGAGCATCAGCCACTGCGCGTTCATGCCGACCAGCTGCACCAGCAGCAGGCCGGCGGCCAGCGCCAGCGGCAGGCGCCAGGCCAGCAGGTTCCAGCGGTCGGCGCGGCCCTGGGCGAATTCGAACTGGGCCAGGTCGAGCGTGGGGTCGAGCAGGCTGGCCTGCGCGCCCGCGATCCACACCGGCCAGCCGAGCGCGCGCGCGCCCGGCGGCGCGGCCTGGGCGAGCGCTTCCGGCGCGGCGTACCAGTCGCCCGCCGGCGCCAGCGCCTGCCAGGCGCCGAGCGCGTCGTCGCCGAGCAGCAGGCCGTAGCCGGCGTGCTCGCCGCTGCGCACGGTCAGTTGCCAGAAGCGGGAGGCTGGCGCGGGCGCGGGCACGGCCGGCGCGCCTTCGGCTTCGAACAGGGGCGAGGCGCTGGTCAGGGTGGCGGCTTCGAGCGCCAGCGCGGCCATCGGCGCGGCGGCGGCGCTTTCGGCGTCGTCTTCGTCCTGCGGCAGCGGCGCCGGCAGCGGCAGGCACAACTGCGCCGGCAGCACGTGGCGGCGGCGGTGGCGGTGCCCGGCGAAGGCGTCCATCACCGCGCGCAGCCAGGCGCGGTCGGCCACCATCAGCAGGCGCTTGCGGGCGCCTGCGGCGGCCTTGGCGACGGGCGCGTCCAGCGCCGGGCCGACCGCGATGTGGCTGAGCTGGGCGTCGGCGGCCAGCACGTCTTCCACCAGGTTGGGCAGCGCCAGCTTGAGGCGCGCCGGCGCCAGCGGCGGCACCGTGGCCGGGGTGAGCAATACGTCGCTGGCGGCCATGATCAGGACCAGGCGCTCGGCGGCGGGCAATTCGGCGATGGGAGCGTGGCCTTCGCGCAACAACTGCGGCGCCGCCTGGACGCCCTGGCGGCGGCCACGGCCGGTGGCGGCCGCGCGCACCAGCGCGAACGGCAGCGAGCCGAAGTGCCAGGGTTGCGGCTGATCGTGCGGCCTGTGCGGCAGGCGGACGTACAGGGTGGTGCTCAAGATTTCCTTGCTACAGCGCCAGCAACGGCGTCAATGAACGATGGCGGGGGAACAGGCGGCCCGCGCGGCGGAGCGCTCCGCTGCGCGAAAGACGCCGGCTGCGATGCTGCCGGCGGCACTGGACAGGCGAAGAAGCGCAAGACCTTGGACTACCGCTTCCGCCGGGCCGGAGCATACCTTGCCTGTGTGACGAATTGGCGTCAATACGTATCTGTATGACGGCCGCTCTCAAACGCCCGCCAGCCCCGGCTGCAGGCGCCTTTGGCGGCAGTTGGCGGGCCTCCCTGCGGGGCCTTTCCGGTTCCCTTTCTGGCCCCCTTTCCTGCCGTTTCTCAGTACCCCTCCGGCACCCTCCCGCGGCGGACTCAGCGCTGCTCCGGCATGCGGTCGAGGTCGCGCACCCACACCACCCGCGTGGTGTTGGCATTGCCCATTACTTCGCCGCGGTAGACCAGCGACACCTGCATGCGGGTGGCGCGCTCGTGGCGGATCAGGCCGTAGACCAGGAAATAGTGGGTGCGCACGTCGAGCGTGCTGGTGGCGCTGTTGGGGTCGGCCTGTGGCGCCAGCGTGCGCAACTGCGATTGCAGGTCGGTGATGTTGTTGAAATAGGCGCGGTCGCGCTGGCGCACCAGTTCACGCGCGCGGTCCAGCGGCAGCTTGTCGATCACCGCGGACAGCACCTCGGCCTCGGCGGTGTTGCCGTTGACCAGCGTGCGTTCGGGCAGCAGGTCGACGAAGGGCTCGAGCGCGGCCACGATGTTCGGCGTGTAGCCCGGGATGGCGAGCAGGTCGTCGATGCCGTCGGGCGCGCGCAGGCCCGGCCGGCCGCCGCCGTCACCATCGCCGCCGCTGCTGCCGCTGCCCATCGCCGCGCTGGCCAGGTAGCGCGCGGTGGGATCGGCCAGCGCGGCGTTCAGGCCGAGCGTCTGCAGCAGGCGGCGGTAGACCGCCACGCCGGAGGGGTCGATGGTGGCGATGCGGCCCTGCGACTCGCTGGTGCTCCACAGCACCAGGTTGCTGAGGTTGAAGCGGGCCTGGGCGTCCTGGATGCGGCCCGAGAGGAAGGAGGTCTCGCCTTCCTGGTCGGTGCGCAGCGCGGCACCGAGGAAATCCGACAGCCGGGTCTCGGCGATGGGCACGGCCCAGGGCTCGCCGAGCTGGTCCACGCTGGTGCGGCGCTGGTCGTCGCGCAGGATCAGGCGGGCCCAGTCGACCGCGGCGCGCTCGATCCAGGTGGCCTGGGCTAGCAGGCGCTGGTTCTCGATCGAGCGGATCTGCACCTGCTGGCGCCACAGCATGCCGGACACGATCACCACCGCCAGCGTCACCACCAGCAGCGCCGTGACCACGGCCGCGCCGCGCTGGCGGCGCGGCGCGCGGCGGCGGACGGGAAAGGGCGGGCGCTTGCTCATAGGCCGGTCATGCAGATCTTCTGGAAATAGCGCGGCGCGTCGCCGTCGCCCATGCGCGCCGAGAGGCTCAGCTCGATGGCGCGCACCGCCGTGGCGGCCACGCCGAGGCTGGCGCCGGCAGCGGAGGCGGCCGCCGCGCTGGCGCTGGCATTGCCGCTGAGCAGGGCCGCGGCGATGCGGCCGTTCTCCGACTGCCAGCCGCCCGGCTCGACCCACGCGCGCGCGGTCAGGCCGTCGGCGTCGCCGACCAGCGGGCGCATCAGGTTGCCGCCGCCGCCGGGCTGGCGCAGCGCCTGCAGCGCGGCCTGCACCGCGCCGCGGCTGTCCGCCGGCGGGCTGGCCGCGCGCACCACGGTGTCGCCGTCGAGGCGGTAGGCCACCACCTGCCACTCGGTGGGGCGGCCTTCGTCGCGGCGGTCGCGCACCATCAGCAACTGGCCGGTGCCGATCTCGACCGGGCTGCGCTGCAGCAGCACCGGGCTGGAGAGGTGCTCGCAGTCGGACTGGAACTGCCCGTACAGCAGCTTGAGCGTGTTGAGGCGCTGGTCGTGGTCGGTCAGGCGCTCGCGGCTGCGCGTCATGGCGTCCAGGCCGCGCCAGGCGATGACGGCGATCACCGCCAGCAGGGTGATGGCCACCAGCATTTCCAGCAGCGTGAAGCCGCGCGTGCCCGCGCGCGGGCACGGCCGGGGCCGCCGTTCAGAGCAGGTTGCGCGTTTCATTGGGGACGATGGTGACGAGCCAGGCCAGGCGCACGGATTTGTCGGCGTCCGACGGATAGACCGCGATCTCGACGCGGCGGAACGACGGGTTGGGCGTGCCCGAGACGGTTTCCTCGCAGTACAGCAGCACGCCGCCCTGCGGGCAGGCGTAGCCGCGCGTGCCCGGTTCGGGCCAGGTCTTGGACAGGCGCAGCGTGGCGAGGTGGTTCTCGGCGCTCCACTCGGCCAGCATGCGCGTCTGCAGCGCGCTGCCGGCCTCGATCATCGAGCCCATCGCGCGCATGGCGGCGGTCAGCGCCACGGCCAGGATAGTCAGCGCGACCAGCACTTCGATCAGGGTGAAGCCGCGCCGGGCGCGGCGCGGGCGGCGGGTGGAGCGGGGCGTCATGGCATGCTGGCGAAATAGCGGCCGGTGCCGTCGCCGGCCACGTCCACGCGGGTGTCGCCGCGCACCAGCACCACATGCTGGGGACCGTCGATCAGCTCGCGCCCGAACACCAGTCGCGTGCCGTTGTTGCCGCGGCCGCCTTCGGTCACGGCCACGTTGTCCAGGCGCAGGCGCCAGCTGGTGGGGGCGAACACATCGGTGGCGAGCGGCGTCCAGCCGGCCGGCGTGGCCTGCAGGAAGTGCCAGCCGGTGACGTCGGCCTCCCAGGCGATCGGGCGCGCGCGCAGTTGCGCTTCCTCCTGCGCCAGCTCGAACAGGCGCGCGATGCGCTGGCCGTCGTCGAGCACGCGGCCGCGCTCGTTGGGCGAGGCGTTGACGGCCACCAGCGAGATCACGATGCCGGCGATCACCATCACCACCAGCAATTCCAGCAGCGTGAAGCCGTGGCTGCCGGGCTGGCGCCGGCGGCCTTGCGGCCTGGGGGTCATGGCTGCACGCCTGCCGCGTTCATGGACGATGCGTCCTTATTCCCAGTTGCCGATGTCGGCGTCGTTGGCGCTGCCGCCGGCCTGGCCGTCGGCGCCGAAGCTGAACACGTCGATCTCGCCGCGCACGCCCGGGTTCAGGTACTGGTAGGGATGGCCCCAGGGATCCTTGGGCAGCTTTTCCAGGTAGCCGCCGCCCTTCCAGTTGTTGGGGATGGGCTCGGTGGTGGGGCGGGCCACCAGCGCGGCCAGGCCCTGCTCGGTGGTGGGATAGCGGCTGTTGTCGAGGCGGTACAGCTTGAGCGCCTGCATGATCGAGGAGATGTCCTGGCGCGCGGCGACGATGCGGGCCTCGTCGGGGCGGCTCATGATCTTCGGCACCACCAGCGCGGCCAGCACGCCGAGGATCACGATCACGACCATGATTTCGATCAGGGTGAAGCCGCGCGCCTGGCGGCGGGAAGGGCAACGGGACGGGCGGCGGAAAGAATCAGAGAAACTGGCAGCGAACCTACGCATCATGGATAGCCTATTTGGAATATCTGGTGCAGCGTCCCGGACCTCGAACGCGGGGGCGCTGCGGCTGGCCGGACAGTATAACCGCCACTTGATGACGGCTTTGTGAGCGCATGCTCGCACGGACGGCCCGGTGCGGGCATGCGCGGGCCGGCCGCCGCCAGGGCGCCGCGCGGGCGAGGGGCAGACAGTTGTCATGCGGCTCTGGTAGGCTTGGCGCTTTCCCGTCCTTGCAGCCCCATCCCGTGCAACTTTCCATGCGGCCCGCCTTTCGTTTCGACCCGGCCGGACTCTGGCTGCCGCGCCTGGCGGCGCTCGTGCTGTTCGTCGCGCTGTGCGCGCTGGCCACGCGCTGGGTCCTGACCTTCAGCGCGATGAAGACCATCGCCGTGCCGCGCACCGCGCGCGTGGCGCAGACCGAGGCGGTGGAGACCGGCGCCGCCGGCACGCTGTTCGGCGGCGCGGCGCAGTCGGGCGTGCGCGACGTGCAGCTGATCGGCGTGGTCGCCGAGATCGGCGGCGGCAGTGCCAACGTCGGCAACGGCGGCGCGGCGATCCTCTCGCTCGACGGCGGCCCGCCCAAGGCCGTGCGCGCGGGCACCGCGCTGTCGCCGCAACTGCGGCTGGTGGAGATCCGCGACCGCGGCGTGGTGATCGAGCGCAACGGCGTGCGCCAGGAGATCGCGCTGCCGGTGCCGGCCATCGTCACGCGCGGCCCGGCGGCGCCCGCCCAGCCGGCGCTGCCGGCCGGCGCCGCGGCACCGCTGTCCACGCCGATGCCGGTGCCGGCGATGCCCGCGCCGATGCCGGCTCCCGCGCCGCCGCCGCAGTCCGCCCAGCCCGCCGGCGTGCCGGGCGAGCCGGCTTCCGCCAAGGACTGAGCCGCGGCCGATTATTTACCAATGCTTTCAGCGGTTTACGGGAACGCCACCCAACTGTGAGCCGCGTAACAACGTATTAGAGGATCCAACTTTCGCCCCCGTCATGCGTTCTAATCGTTACCAGTCCACCTGAGACGAAAAAGGAGCAAAGACATGCAAGGCAATCTCAAGACGCGTTCGATCCGGAATTTCATGGCCGCTTCGGCGGTGTTCCTGGCGATGGGCGGCACGGCTTTCGCCCAGACCGCGGCACCCGCGCCGGCGGCGCCGGCCCCGGGCGCGCCGGCCATGCAAGGCGGCATGCGCCACCACATGGAGCACGGCGGCATGTGGATGAAGTCGATCGACACCGACGGCGACGGCGCCATCTCCAAGGCGGAGGCCGACGCGCTGTTCGACAAGATCGACACCAACCACGACGGCAAGCTCGACAAGAGCGAGCTGGCGGCCTACCACAAGGCCGGGATGGAACAGCGCCGCGCGGCGATGCAGGCCGACTTCGAGGCCCGCTTCAAGGCGGCCGACAAGAACGGCGACGGCGCGCTGACCAAGGCCGAGGTCCAGGCCGGCTTCCCGCGCCTGGCGCGGCGCTTCGACCAGCTCGACGCCAATCACGACGGCAAGCTGACGATGGACGAGATCCGCGCCGCCATGCAGAAGATGCACGACCAATGGCGCCAGCACGGCAACCGCGGCGGCGCCTCGGCCCCGTCGAGCCGCGGCGGCTGATCCGGCCCCGGCGGCGATCCCGCGGCGCTCCGGCGCCGCGGGCACGGGAAAGCGCGACCCTTCGGGGCCGCGCTTTTTTTCGTGGTGCCGGCCCCGGCGCTGGTGGCCTTGGCACCATCCTTGCCTTCCCAACGCTCGCGCCCCGGGCGCCCAGTTCCAGTGCACGGCGGCGCGCCGCGGCGGCATCTTGCACCCGGAAGGCCACCGCGCCGGTGCCGGGAGGCGGGGCGCCAGCGATCGGAATGGAGGGTTGTGGCCGCCGCGCGGGAGGGGCGCGGCGCGGCGAGGGGGGAGAATGACGGCAGGCACAAGGTCCGGAAGCACACAAAAAATTGCATACTTGTGCACAGCTTGCTAAATTTGCGCAAAAAAATTGCCGTCAAACATATTGCGGAGCAACAATATCGTGAGCAAGGTGGAACTGGACAAGATCGACAGGAAGATCCTGGAGGTATTGCAGACCAACGGGAGACTGACCAACCTGGAAGTGGCCGAGCGCGTGAACCTGTCGCCGAGCCCTTGCCTGAGGCGCATCCGGCGGCTGGAGGAGATCGGCGTGATCCGCCAGTACGCGGCGCTGCTGGAGCCGGGCAGGATCGGGCTGGGGCTGCTGGCCTACATCAACGTGCGGCTGGAGAAGCACGGCGGCGCGCCCAAGGGCAAGGCGCCGCTGGACCTGTTCCGCGCCGCCATCGCGATCTGGCCGGAGGTGGCCGCGTGCCACGCGATGACCGGGGAGATGGACCTGCTGCTGAAGGTCTACGTGGAAGACATGGAGCACTTCGCGCGCTTCATGAAGGACCACCTGCTGGCGCATCCGGCGGTGATCGACGTGCGCTCGAGCTTTGCGCTGGAATGCATCAAGGACACCACCGCGCTGCCGGTGGCGGGCAACTGAGCGCAATCGGGCGCCGCGGCGCGGTTGGTGCGGTTGATGCGATCGGCGCGGCACCAATGAAAATGGCGCGCCGGGCGGGCGCGCCATCGGGGCCGGGGCGGCAGCGGCGTCAGGCCGTGCGTTTTTGCGGCAGCATCGAGCGCCAGAAGCGCAGGCCGAAGCGGCGCGCGTCGCGCAGGTTGCGGCGGACCATGTAGTCGAGGTCGGCCACCTGCTCGTCGAGCGCCTCGGTCAGGCGGCTGACGGTGTCGGCGGGCGGCAGTTCCAGGTAGGCATCGGCCTCGCCGTAGGCGTACTGCACCTTCATGCCGGCCTTCTTGGCGATGTGCATCATGGCGGCGTTGCGCGACAGGCAGTGCATGTACAGCGTGCGCACGTTGCTGTTGCGGCCGTGCATGGCGGCGCGCTCGAACAGCGCGCTGCCGATGCCGCGCCCGCGCGCGCTCTGCGACACCGACACGCCGAACTCGGCCACGCGGCCCTGGCTGTTGTCGCGCAGGTTGGCGAAGTGGCCCACGCCGATCAGTTCGAGGTGCTCGTCGTAGACGCCGAACACGGTGTCGTGGTCGAAGTCGATGCTGTCGACATAGGCCTCGATCACATGGTCGCCAACCGACTGGCCAAAACGGAGCAGGCGATCCTCCTCGCCCAGGGCGAGGAAATGCTTGAGCAGACGCGAGCGGTGATGCGCAGCCAGCTCGCGCACCAGCGTGGTGGGGCGATGCGAGGCGTGCGCGGCTGCGGATGCGCGGCGGAGATCTTCGTCGGATACGGCCCCGACGGCCTTGCTCAGTTCGAGCGGATTCACTTTGTTTTCCTTGCGACGTATTCAGGTATAAAAATAGCACTCAGCAGGTGTCAGGCCACGCACTTTCGGCGCCGGGCCGGGCAAGGCGGGCAAAAAAGCCCGAAAAGCCTGGCCCAAGGGCAAACACTATCTTGCTGCATTGCAAAAAGTATTGTAGTGGAATTGTCAGCCTGACGTAAGGTTCGGGGGCGATCCAATTGGTTGTATTTTGTAATTTTTGTGTATCTCCAATGAAATCAAAGACTTGACGTGTGCTTCATGATGCCGCAGGGTGCCGGGCATGTGGATTTGTTGCAACGCCGCATAATGCTATGCCCGCATCGCCGCCCGGCGGCGGCGCCGATGCCGCGGCCCGGGGAGGGTCCCGGGCGCGGCCGCATGTGAGTCTCTGTTCTCTTCAATGCCGGCGATGCCGCGGTTCCGGACCGCGCGCCGCACGTTTTCCAGGATTTTTCGTGGACCCAAAGGCCGAGCCCCCGATTCTCGTCATCTATGCCCATCCCAGGCCGCGCCTGTCGCGCGTCAACCGGCCGCTGGCCTCGGCCTTGCAGGCCCTGCCCGCCGTCACCGTGCACGATCTCTACCTCCGCTATACCGATTACGACATCGACGTGGTCGCGGAGCAGCGCGCGCTGGCGCGCGCCGCCACGCTGGTGCTGCAGTTCCCGGTGCAGTGGTACAGCATGCCGGCGCTGCTCAAGCTCTGGATGGACGAGGTGCTGGAGAGCGGCTGGGCCTACGGACCGGGCGGCACCGCGCTGCGCGGCAAGTCCCTGCTGGTGGTGGCCAGCACCGGCGGCCACGCCGATTCCTACGGGCCCGAGGGCACGCACGGCCACGGCATCGACGAATACATGCTGCCGCTGGCGCAGACCGCCGTGCTGTGCGGCATGAACTGGCTGGCGCCGCTGGTGCTGCATGACGCCAACCAGGTGGACCAGGACGCGCTGGCCGGGCATATCGCCCGCGTGTCCGGCGTGCTCGGCGCCGCCGGCGCCGTCGCCGGCTGAGGGGGCGCCGTGGAACAACACGATTTCCTGGTGGCCCTGGTGGTCTTCCTGGTCGCCGCGGTGGTGGCGGTGCCGCTGGCCCGCCGCTTCGGGCTGGGCGCGGTGCTGGGCTACCTGCTGGCCGGCGTGGCGATCGGCCCGTGGGCGCTGCGCCTCGTCACCAACGTCGAGGCCATCCTGCATTTCTCCGAGTTCGGCGTGGTGCTGATGATGTTCGTGATCGGCCTGGAGCTGGAGCCGAAGAAGCTGTGGGAACTGCGCCGCGTGATCTTCGGTTACGGCGGCGCGCAGATGGCGGCCTGCGCGGTGCTGATCGGCGGCGCCGCGACGCTGGTGGGCGCGCCGTGGCAGGTGGCGCTGGTGGCGGGGCTCGGGCTGGCGCTGTCGTCCACCGCCATCGCGCTGGCCACGCTGACCGAGCGCAACCTGTTCGGCACCCCGGCCGGCGCCGCCGGCTTCGGCATCCTGCTGTTCCAGGACATCGCCGCGATCCCGATGATCGCGCTGCTGCCGCTGCTCGCGGCGCAGGGCGCGCAGGCCGGCACCGCCGCGGCGGCGGGCGCGGCGGGCTGGCTCGGCGCGGCCAAGGCGGTCGGCGTGATCGGCGCCGTGGTGGTGGGCGGGCGCTACCTGGTGCGCCCGGCGCTGAACTTCATCGCGCGCACCGACATGCGCGAGATGTTCACCGCCTTCGCGCTGCTGCTGGTGGTGGGCATCGCGCTGATGATGGACGCGGTGGGCCTGTCGATGGCGCTGGGCACCTTCCTGGCCGGCGTGCTGCTGGCGGACTCCGAGTACCGGCACGCGCTCGAGGCCGACCTGGAGCCGTTCAAGGGCCTGCTGCTGGGGCTGTTCTTCATGGCGGTCGGCATGTCGATCGATTTCGGCGTGCTGATGCAGGCGCCGGTCATGGTGGCGGCGCTGGTGGCCGGGCTGGTGGTGCTCAAGACCGCCATGCTGACCTTGCTGGCGCCGCGCTTCGGCATTGCGCGCGGCCAGCGGCTGCTGTTCGCGCTGCTGATCTCGCAGGGCGGCGAGTTCGCCTTCGTGGTGTTCGGCGTGGCCGGCGGCGCCGGCCTGCTGCCGCCGCGCACCGAGGCGCTGCTGGTGCTGGTGGTGGCGCTGTCGATGGTGGCCACGCCGCTGCTGCTGCTGGGCTACGACCGGCTGGTGGCGCCGCACCTGGCGCGCCTGGCGCGGCGCCCGGACGACGTGATCGAGCCGCAGGACAACCCGGTGCTGATCGCCGGCTTCGGCCGCTTCGGCCAGATCATCGGCCGCCTGCTCTACGCGCAGGGCATCGGCGTCACCGTGCTGGACCACGATCCCGACCAGATCGAGTTCCTGCGCCGCTACGACTTCAAGGTGTTCTACGGCGACGCCACGCGCATGGACCTGCTCGAGTCCGCCGGCGCCGAGCGCGCGCGCATCCTGGTGGTGGCCATCGACGGCATGGAGGACAGCCTGGCGCTGATCGACAACGTGCGCAAGCGCTTCCCGCACCTGCGCATCTACGCGCGGGCGCGCCACGTCTCGCACGTCTACCAGCTCAAGGATCGCGGCGTGGAGCTGTTCGAGCGCGAGATGTTCGAGGGATCGCTGCGGCTCGGCCGCAGCGTGCTGGAGGGGCTGGGCTACGACCCGGTCGAGGCGCGCTCGGTGGCGCTCCGCTTCCGCCGCCACAACATCGCCGCCATCGAACGCTTCTACCCGCACTACACCGACCAGAAGAAGCTGGTCTCGCTGGCGCGCCAGGCGCGCGACGAGCTCGAGGAAATGTTCCGCCAGGACCGCGACCAGCGCCGGCGCCGGGAGGAAGAGGACTGGTCCTGACTGGTGACGGGCCGGCGGGCGCGCCGCGCGCTAGGCGGCCTCCCGCGGCGCGCCCGGCAGGCCGCCCGCGAGCAGGTCGATCACCATCTCGGCGAAGTCGGCGTAGGACAGCTTGCCGCCCGGCTTGAGCCAGGTGAAGGTCCAGTTGATCATGCCGAACACCGTCATGGTCAGCGCCGCCTGGTTGTCGCGGTTGACGCGCTCCGGGTAGGCGCGGCGCAACTGGCGCGAGAAGGCGGCCACCACGTCGCGCTCGCGCTTGAGGATCTGGTCGCGCTGCTCGTCGGCCAGGAACTTGACGTCGTTGACGAGCGCGACGTGGCGGGTTTGCGAGGTCTCGTACTCGGCCAGGAACGCGCGGATCAGGCTGGCGAAGGTTTCCTGCTCGCTGCTGCCGCGGCGTCCGGCCTCGGCTTCCACCTCGGCCACGATCAGCATCAGCCGGCGCGTGTAGCGGTCGAGCAGGTCGAACAGGATCGCTTCCTTGCTCTCGTAGTAGTGGTACAGGCGCGCCTTGGAGGTGCCGCAGGCGGCGGCGAGGTCGGCCATCGAGGTGCTGGGGTAGCTGCTGGCGGCAAACGCGGCGGCGGCCAGGTCCAGTATCTGCTCGCGCTGCGCCTCGAAATCGGGTGCCTTGGTACGGGCCATGTAACGTCCGCTTGTATCCGCTTGTCTTGGGCTTGTGGTCGGCTTGGGGTCGGCTCGGGGGCTTGCGGCCTTATTCGCCGCCGGCGGACGGATTGCGGCGCAGCTCGCAGGTCTGCAGCGAATCGGCATTGCCGCGCAGCACCAGCTGCCCGGCGCCGATCAGCTCGCGGCAGCGCCAGAACACGAACCAGTCGCTGGCCAGCAGGCCTTCGATGGCGCCCATCACGGCGTCCACCACCTGCGCGGCCGGCGCCCATTCCTGCGGGGCGCGCTCCAGGATCACGTCGTCCACCGAGTGGTAGGCGGCGGGCACCAGCGTGTTGCCCTTCCACAGCCGCACGTCGGCGTTTTCCTTGACGTTCTGCTGCCACTCGTAGCCCAGCCGGCCCAGGCGCAGCACCGAGACCGGCGCGATGGTGGAAAAGCGCCGCGCCAGGCGGGCCGCGGGATACATGCCGATGGAGGCCAGGTTGCCGTGCGCGGGCGTCTCGAGCTCGCGCAGGTCCATCGCCACCTCGTTGATGCGCTGCGGCGACTGGTACAGATGGAACACCACCCGGCGCAGCATCAACTGGTCCGAGGCGCTCTGGCCATGCCAGATGGCGATCTCGGTCTCTTCCTTGCGCAGGGCATGCAATTGGTCCAGCGCCTGCTGCATCTCGGCGGCGAAGTCGATGTCGCTGCGCGGCGCCACGCGCTGCCAGAAGCCGGAGCGGATGAGGCCGCTGCCGTCGACGTCGGCGATCGGGCCGACGGCGAGGTCGTCGCGCAGCACGACGACCGGGTCGGGCCGGGCGGCCTGGGCCAGAGCTTGCCGCAGCGTATTGCCCGCTACGTCACCGTTGACGACATGGATATATTGCATGGCGTGATTGTATATGGATGCGCGGCGCGGCTGCTTCCATTTTAATCACGCGTGCGTGTGCGCCCGCACGGCCGGGCGTTCCCGCGCGGGCCGCCGCCGCGCGTCCGGCGAGGACGTGGCGGGCACGGGAGGCGCACGTTGTTCTCGTCCTCGCCCGCCTAGCCGCGCGGCGCGTCCCGCAGCAGGGCCGCGAGCGCCGCGCCGAGCTCGGCCAGCGCGCCGCCCCAGTCGCGCATCGCGGGCTGGCGGAACAGGCGCATGCCCGGATACCACGGCGAGTCCGCGCGCCCGAGCAGCCAGCGCCAGTCGGGCGAGTACGGCAGCAGCAGCCAGACCGGCTTGCCGAGCGCGCCGGCCAGGTGGGCGACGGCGGTGTCGACGCTGATGACCAGGTCGAGGTTGTCGATGAGGGCGGCGGTGTCGGCGAAGCTGGCGAGTTCGCCCGAGACGTCCAGCAGTTGCGGCAGCGCCGCGAGCGCGGCGCGGTCGGCCTCGCGCAGGTCTTTCTGCAGGCAGACGAAGCTGGCGTCGCCGGCCAGCAGCGGCCCCAGCTGCTCCAGTTTCAGCGAGCGGTTGCGGTCGTTGCGGTGCCAGGTGCTGCCCGACCAGGCCACGCCGATGCGCGGCCGGCGGCCGCCGGCGGGGCTGGCATCCAGCCGCGCGCGCCACGCCGCGCTGCGTTCCGGGTCCGCGCGCAGGTAGGGCGCCGGCGGAATGGTCGCGAGGCTGGTGCGGAAGGCGAGCGGCAGGCTCATCAGCGGGCAATGGCAGTCGAACGCCGGCAGCGGATCGCCCTCGGCGACCAGCTCGGCGACGCCTGGAAAGCCCTGCAGCAGCGGCACCAGCGCCGGCTGCACCTGCAGGATCACGCGCGCGCCCAGGGCCGCCACGGCCGGCACGTAGCGGACGAACTGGATGGTGTCGCCGAAGCCCTGCTCGTTGTGCAGCACGATGGTCTTGCCCGCCAGGCTGCCTTCGCCCAGCCACGGCTTGCCGGGCAGGCGGTGCACGGGGCTGCCGTCCAGCCAGCGCCATTCGTACTCGCGCCAGCCGTGCTCGAAGACGCCCGTCAGCAGGTTGGTCTGGGCGCGGTTGCAGCGCGCCAGCGCGTCGTTGGCGTTCAGCGTGACGGCCTTCTTGAAGTGGCGCATGGCTTCGTCGAAGCGGTGCAGGTCGCGCAGCGCCACGCCCAGGTTGACGTAGCCGCCGGAGAAATCGGGGCGCAGCTGGATGGCGCGCTGGTAGCACGCGATCTCTTCCTCGAAGCGGTCGATCTCGCCGAGCGCCTTGCCCTTGTTGTACAGCGCCTCGAAGCTGTCCGGGCGCAGCTTCAGGGCCGCGTCGAAGGCGGCCACGGCGGCCGTTCCGTCGCCGCGCGCGGCCAGGGACAGGCCGAGATCGTGATGGGCCTCGAAAAAGTACGGCCGCAACGCCAGCGCCTGCGAGAAGGCGGCGATGGCCGCGTCGTGCTCGCCCAGTTTCTGGCGCGCCACCGCCAGGTTGTAGTGCAGCTCGGGCGACGCCGCGCCGGCCTGCGCGGCGCTTTCGAGATGCGCCGCCGCGGCGCGGAAGTCGCCCTGGTTGCCCGCGGCCAGCCCCAGCAGCTCGAGGGCGCCGCCGTGGCCGGGCTGGTGCGCCAGCAGCGCTTCGAGCCCCGCGCGGGCGCCGGCGAAATCCCCCGCGGCGAGGGAACGGCGGGCTTGGTTGATGACTTGAGTCTGGTCCATTGGCAAACGCTTTGGCCGGGCGGCGTCGGGAAATCACGGCCGCGGCGGCAGTCTAAACATGGAAGGCCGCTGCGCCACGCCGGCCCTACCGCGCCCGCGCCGCCGATGCCCTGGAGGGAAACAGGGCCGGGCGCGGGCAGCGGACGGAGGGCGGCCGCGGCGGCGGCATCTTGAGCAAGGAGGCAATTATGCAATGCGCTTTCCCTGACAGGTACTGCGGCGCCAGGCTGTGCCGCCGCCTCGCCTGGCTCGCGGTGTGGCTCGTGCTGGCCGCGCTGGCGTTCCTGCCCCGGCCCGCCGGCGCCAGCAACGAGTTCGGCGTCCGCGGCGATGGCGTGCGCGGCATGCGGGTCTAAGATCCGCCGATTACCTCGACGCCGTGAACCGCGGCGACTCGCTGTGGGTGCGCGCGCCGGATGCGCAGACAAGTGCACTGCGAGGCGAGTAGTATCGATGGCGGCCGGCGCACTGGCGCCGGCATCACTTCCAGCGAATTCCCAAGGAGCGAACGGCAATGACGAATGCGGCATACAAGAAGATCGTGGTGGCGGTGGACGGCAGCGCCACCTCGGACCTGGCGCTGACCGAAGCGATCCGCCTGGCGGTCAGCGGCGAGGCGGAGGTGCTTGCCTTGTACGCGGTGGACAACAGCCAGATGCTGTTCGATGCCGCCTACTACGATCCGGCGCCCATCCAGCAGGCGCTGACCGAGAGCGGCGAACGCGCGCTCGCCGCGGCCGCCAAGCGGCTCGAAGCGCAAAAGGTGAAGCACGAAGTGCGTCTGGTGGAGCCGCAGACCTCGCTCGGCGACATCGCCGGGTCCATCAACGAAGCCGCGGCCCAGTGGGGCGCGGACGTGATCGTGATCGGCACTCACGGCCGGCGCGGCGTGCGCCGGCTGGTGCTGGGCAGCGTGGCGGAGTCGGTGATCCGCCAGGCCACCGTGCCGGTCCTGCTGGTGCGGGGCCAGGCGGCGGAAGGCTAGCAGCGGCGGCACGCGGGCAGGCTGCCCGCGCCGCCGTGCCTGCCCAGCGTATCTCGCCTGTCCGGCTTATCCGGCGAAGCGGATATGGCCGCTGCGCAGCACGATCTCCCTGGCCTGGGTCAGTTCGAACAGGCCCTGGGCAATGTGCTCGATGCGCTGCCGGTTGCTGGTGAAGGCGTGCACGAGATCCTCCTCGCGCGGCGAGCGCGCGCCGAAGTGCGTCTCGAGCGCTTCGGCCGTGATCGAGTAGAGCGTGGGCTTGCCGTTTACCGTGGCGGGGCAGGAAAGCGTCAGGCTGGCCGCGCAATAGGCGGGAACGCTGCGGGGAAACGAGATCTCGGGCATGGCGCGCCTCACAACGGTCGCTGAAGGATGCCACCATTCTAGGAGATCGCGCCGCCGGGCGATGCCGTGCCGGGGCGGGCGTGCTTGATTGCCGTCAATCCTGCCGCCAACCGCGCCGTCAGCCAGGATGGGGCACGCGCCGGCCGCCTGCCGCGGCAATGCCGGCCGCCAGCCGGCCCGCCGTGGCGACCGCCGCGTCGGCCGCGTCCGCCTGGGTGGCGGCGAAGGCGGCCTGCTCGAGCAGGAAGCGGTCCAGCGCCGGCACCGCCGCGCCGCCGGCCGGCTGCGCCGCGGCCGCGCGCGCCGGCCCGCCTTGGCCGGGATGCGCGGCCAGCGCCGAGAGCCGGCCCGCCAGCGTCTGCAACACCCCCTGCGTGGCGGGCAGCGGCGCGCCCGCGCCGGCTTCCGCTTCCAGCCCCGCGCGCACCACGCCGGCCAGCGCGGCCATGCGCCGCGCGGTCAGGTGCAGCCCGGCATAAGCCGCCGCCAGTTCGGGAAGGAGTTCGCCCTCAGCCTGTTGCAACGTGAGCTCGGCCCGCGCCGAGGTGCGGCCCGCGGCGATGCGCAGGCTTTCCAGGCGGGCGGGCGTGGGCGCGGGCGAGCGCGTGGGCGAGGTGGTGAAGGCCACGGCGCCGGCAAATGCCGCGCGCAGGTACGTCGCGTTGGCGGCGAGCGCCTCGAGGCCGTGCCGGCGCACCCGCGACAACTCGGCGCGCGGCGCCAGCACGTAGTAGCTGGCCAGCGCGATCAGGCAGCCGAGCGCCGTGTCGATGCCGCGCAGCGCCGCGAAGTGGCTGCTGTCTTCCGCCGGCGCCCCCACCCACGAGAACAGGATGACCGCCGGCGTCAGGAAGAAGGCGAACAGCGCCGGGCTGCCGGCGAGCCGGAAGATGTAGGCGGCGGCCAGGCACGCCGCGCTGATCGCCAGCGCCAGCGGTGCCGCCGGATGGGCCAGGCCGATCGCGCAGGCCATCAGCGCGCCCGCCAGCGAGCCCGCGAAGCGCAGGAACGAAATCCGGCGCGTGGTCTGCAACTGCGGGCTCAGCACCATGATGACGGTGACGGCCACCCAGTAGCCATGATCCACGCGCAGCAGTTGCGCGGGCAGCAGGCTCAGGCTGCCGGCCAGCGCTAGCCGCACGGCGTGGCGCGCCACGCGCGCGTCGCGCGCGGTGTGCTCGGCCAGGGTGGCGCGCCAGCGCTGCCAGCGCTGGCGGAAGGCCCGGCGCGGCCGCCGGTGCGCGCCGTGCCAGGCGGCAAAGGCCGGGTAGCGGGCCAGGGCGGCCAGCGCCGACTGGTAGAGGGCCGGCGCGGCGGCGTTGACCAGCGGCGCGTGCAGGCGCCGCAGCTCGTGGGCCAGCGCCGCGCACAGCGCAAGCAGGTCGGGCGTGCTGCGGGCCAGCGCTTCCTCCACCTGCAGGCGCAGGTCGGCGACGCAGCGCTGCAGGTGCTGCAGCGGCAGGGCGGTGGCGCCGACCTTGCCGGCGAGGGCCGGGAGCGCGGTGTCCATGCGGCCGCGCAGTTCGGCGGCGACGATCAGCAGCGCGAAGATCGCGTCGGCCAGGCTGACGACGTAGGCATAGCGCATCCGCGCAAGCGGGTCGCCCAGGCCGCGGCGCGCGCCGATCGCGAGATGCGCCGCCTCGATCCTTTCCCGGATGTCGCGCTTGCAGGCCGCCGCGTCGCCGACCGGGCCGGCGCCGGCAAGCTCGGTGGCAAAGCGCAGCAGCGCGTCGAAGACCGCCATCACCTCCGCGCGCGGGCGCCGGTCGGGCGCGGAACGGATCAACACCAGGCACATCAGGCAGGCGAATACGCCGCCGAGCAGGAATTCCTGGCTGCGCTCGAACACGCGCACGGCCAGTGTGGCATCGTCGACCGGCTGCAGGCAGGCGGCGATCAGGATCACGTAGAGCAGCTTGGCCGACAGGGCCGGCCCGGGCCCGCGGGTTTCCGCCAGGCCCGCGGCCAGCCCGGCGGCGGCAACCACGGCCAGCGCGGCCAGCGGGGAAGCGGCCACCGCCGCGCCCAGGGCACATGCGGCCGTGCCGCCCACGCCGACCGAGCCGAGGGCCGAGAGGCGGTCGCTGGCGGTGCCGGTGCGGTCCGCGAGGCAGGTCCAGAGCGAGGCCGTGGCCGCCCACAGGTAGCCCGGCTGGCCGGTCAGCCAGCCGATGCCGGCCAGGGCCAGGAACGAGAAGGCGTAGACCAGCCCCCGTTGCAGCATCGGGGTGTCGGGGCGGGGCAGGTGCAGCGCGGAAAACATGTCGACGAAAGCGGGGCGGGGGCGCCGGTGGGGTACGAACGATGGATCGACTCTAAGGCACGGGCATGTTGCGACGCAACATATCGCGCCCCCCGTCATGTTTCGCACCGCCTTGGTGCGAGCCTGCCTTGCTGCGGTGCGCAAAATACGCGCGCCGCGCCCGCATGGGGCAGGCTGGCCTCCAGACGCCGGTACATCGGCGTTTGAGCGCGAATTGCCGCCGCAGGGCCGAATTTCGGGCAAAAAAAACCCGCGCAGTTCATGCGCGGGTTGGAATCCACCGAGGTGGTGGAGGAGACAGACTCCACTATATACGATTTGTTGCGACGCACCAAGCGCGACGTTATTCAAGCGTGTATTGCTCCACAAACATGTTGCTTTTTCACAACGAAGCAGGGGCTGGCAATACAGAGGCTGGATTTTTCGTTCGATGCCTGCGGCCTTCGCCCGCTGGGAGTCGGGCACTCAGGTGAAGAACAGGTAGGCAATGGCCACCGCCGCGCAGAGGCCGGCAAAGTCGGCGAACAGGGCGCAGGCGAGCGCGTGCCGCGTATTGCGGATGTTGACGCTGCCGAAATAGACGGCCAGCACATAGAAGGTGGTTTCGGTCGAACCTTGGATGATGGCGGCGAGCTTGCCCTGGAACGAGGCCACGCCATAGGTATTCATCACATCGATCATCAGGCCGCGCGCGCCCGCGCCCGACAGGATCTTCATCAGGCCGACCGGCAGCGCGGGCACGAACGCGGTGTCCAGCCCCAGCCAGGCGACGCCGGCGGCGAGCCCTTTCATCAGCACGTCCATGCAGCCGGTCACGCGGAACAGGCCGATCGCCACCAGGATCGCCACCAGGTAGGGAATGATCTGCACGGCCACGCCGAAGCCGTCCTTGGCGCCGTCGACGAACGCATCGTAGACGTTGACGCGGCGCACGGCCCCGCAGACCAGGAACACCACGATCAGGGTGACGATGAATCCGCTGCCGGCCAGCGCCGTGATCGTGCTGACCTGCTCGGGCGGAGCATGGCGCAGCCACAGGAACAGTCCGCCCACGGCGGCGGCCAGCAGGCCGAAGGCGGCCAGCACGGCGGGCTTGAGCAGGTTGAGCCGCTGCGCCCAGGCCACGGCCAGCAGGCCGGCCACGCACGAGACGCAGGTGGCCAGCAAGGTGGGCAGGAAGATGTCGGCCGCGTTGAAGCCAGGCAGGCCCTGCTTGATGGCGATGGCCTGCCGCATGGCGATCACCGAGGTCGGGATCAGGGTCAGTCCGGCCGTGTTCAGCACGATGAACATGATCTGCGCGTTGCTGGCCGTATCCGGGCGCGTGTTCAGCGACTGCAGTTCCCGCATGGCGTTCAGGCCGAGCGGGGTGGCCGCGTTGTCCAGCCCGAGCATGTTCGCCGAGACGTTCATCATCATGGCGCCCTGTGCCGGATGGCCCTGCGGCACGCCGGGGAAGAAATGGCGCAGCAGGGGGCTGACGGCGCGCGCGAAGACGTCCACCACGCCGGCCCGCTCCCCGATCCGCATGATGCCGAGCCACAGGCTCATCATGCCGGCCAGCCCCAGCGAGATCTCGAACGCGGTGCGGGCGTTGTCGAACAGGCTGGCCAGCATCGCGGGGAACACCGTGGTGTCGCCGAGCGCCAGGCGCACGCAGGCGACGATGAAGGCAAGCAGGAAAAAAGACAGCCAGACGATATTCAGTGCCATCGATGCGCCGGGGTTTGGAGAGATTCAGCTTCGCGCATCATAGCGTGCCGGATGGGGCGCCCGGGCCGCGCGCGCGCCGGCCGCGCGGCGCTTGACCCCGCGCAAGGGCCGGGTGCATGGCGGCGCGCAAAAATGGCCTCGCGCCGGTATACAATGCGAACAATATCGCCGTCGCGGCATTGCCCTTCGGGGCAGCGCGGCGGTCCCAGATCCCTTTGACTACCGTCCGCGACGGCGTGCCTGCGCGGCTCGCCCGGCGACGGTGTCTTGCCGACCGAAGCCAGAACCTATGTCCGACGCCCCTGGTACCGAACGCGCTCACGCAGCTTCGGATTCCGCCGGCACCAGCCTTGGCGCCCAGCATTCCCCCCTGTTCGCGCTCGT
Source organism: Cupriavidus ulmosensis (assembly GCF_977008105.1). Classification (NCBI taxonomy): domain Bacteria; kingdom Pseudomonadati; phylum Pseudomonadota; class Betaproteobacteria; order Burkholderiales; family Burkholderiaceae; genus Cupriavidus; species Cupriavidus ulmosensis. The sequence continues at coordinate 4,009,114 of NZ_CDRMWP010000001.1, read as the reverse complement.
GACCGACACCCTGCGGCAGCGCATCCTGGCGGGCGAGTACAACCAGGGAGACCGCCTGGTGGAGAACAAGCTTTCCACCGAGCTCGGCGTGTCGCGGATTCCGGTGCGGGAAGCGCTGCGCGCGCTGGCCGCGGAAGGCCTGGTGCGCATCGAGCCGCGGCGCGGCGCGTCGGTGGCGACGCTGTCGCCGAACATCGCCAAGGAAATGGTCGAGGTGCGGGCCACCCTGGAAGGGCTCAACGCCAAGCTGGCCGCGCAGCGGCGCGATCCGCGCCTGCTCTCCGAGCTCGACGACGTCCTGCGCCAGGGTACCGAGGCGGCCGCCAGCGGCCGGACCGAGCGCTTTGTCGAGCTCAACTCCCGCTTCCATGAAGTGCTGGGCAACATCGCCGCCAACAGCGTGCTGCAGGACATGGTGCGGACGCTGCGGGAGCGCACCGGCTTGCTGTTCGCGCCGGCCAACGTGCCGCGCGCGCGGCAGAACTGGGAAGAGCACGCGCAGATCCTGCAGGCGGTCATTGCCGGCGATGCCGATCTGGCCGCGCTGCTGGCGACCCGCCATGTCTACAGTGCGGCCAAGGCGGCCGAGGAACTGGCGGAGACGACCCCGAGCGGCGGAGAAGCCCCCCGCACTGGCAGCCCGGCCAAGCGAGGCGGCCGCACTGCCGCGAGCGCCGGCTAGCGCGGAGCCGCAGGCAGGCGTCGGGGCGACTGGAAGGTATTCGGTATACGATGTGCTGAAAGCGGCACGATCAAAGGCCGGGACGTGAGTAACGTCCCGGCCTTTGATTTTATTGGGCATTTCCGCAACGGAAATGCACCGTTGCGAGGCATGGGCGTGCCCTGTTATGACGCGACGCACCAAAATTTGGTATACTATCGTTTCCGATGAACCACAATAGGGAATGACCATGAACCACCCGACGCCTTCCTATTTCCGGCAGTCGGTCGGCGAGCAACTGCTGGCCCACTACGCCCGGCGCGACGCCGTGCGCCACAGCACGCCGCTCCTGCCCATCCAGTGGAGCGCACTGCGCGCGCTGTTCCACCGCTCCGGATCCGGCACGCAAAAGACCGTCTGACGGGAGTCTCCCGTCTGCGCGGCGGTCAAGCCATCGCGGCGCCTCTTTTCTCCAGCAGGGACCGCAGGATGGAGCGGTGGCAGCGCCGCTCCTGCTCGCAATAGCAGCCAAGCGAAAAGTTCGTCTGCCGCGACAGGGCGGCCAGCAGGTCCAGCGTGCGGCTGGCTTCGGGGCGCGCCATTTCCGCGCGGAAGTGACGCTCGAACTCGCGCCAGCCTTTCTCGTCGTCGTCTTCCTGTATCGCCAGCGCTTGCGCGACGAGATCCGCCGAAGGCGAGAGCTCCGGGTACCAGACGTCGTAATAGTCGCGCGAAGCGAACTCCGCCTTGGGTACGCCGCGCGGCGGCCGGCGCACGGTGCCGATGCGAAGCCCCTCGTCGGGCGCGCGCGGTGAACCCAGCCTCACGATCCGGATCGCCATTGCCGTGTCTCCTCTATATATGGATGTGATGGATGAGAAAGTATGTGGCATCTGCGCGCGAATGGGAGTGAGACGGGTCTGATTTGCGGAGCCTTCGCGCCGGCGCGAATTTGTATCCTTCGAGTCTCTTTTTTGGCCGCAGAGAAATCCTCGCAGAAAACGCTTGCCAAGGCTCGATTGGGGCCTTAATATTCGCTCCCTCGCAACACGAAGCTTGTCTGCAAAGGCAGACGGGACAAGGGCTGCGGGGGAATGGGTGAGGTTGGTGGCGCGGATGGCGCGGCTGATCGAAGCAAAAAAAGATTGCGAAACCTGTTGACGAAACGTAGAAAGTTCTTCATAATCTCGTTTCTCTGCTGCTGACAACGAAGCAGCGACGCGGTAAGCAAAGCGAACCGCGGCAAGTTCTTTAACAAACAAACAACCGATAAGTGTGGGCGCTTGATAGCGGACGCGGGAGACTTCGGTCTTCTAGCTTACAAGTTATAAAGTGCTCGCACAGTAAACATGTTCGGTTCTTCTTCGGAGGGATCGAGTCAGTTTTCTGAGAGTGAGCGACCGCTCGAAAGAGCGAGACCCTTTTGGGTCACACAGGTATTGAACTGAAGAGTTTGATCCTGGCTCAGATTGAACGCTGGCGGCATGCCTTACACATGCAAGTCGAACGGCAGCACGGGAGCAATCCTGGTGGCGAGTGGCGAACGGGTGAGTAATACATCGGAACGTGCCCTGTCGTGGGGGATAACTAGTCGAAAGATTAGCTAATACCGCATACGACCTGAGGGTGAAAGCGGGGGACCGCAAGGCCTCGCGCGATAGGAGCGGCCGATGTCTGATTAGCTAGTTGGTGAGGTAAGAGCTCACCAAGGCGACGATCAGTAGCTGGTCTGAGAGGACGATCAGCCACACTGGGACTGAGACACGGCCCAGACTCCTACGGGAGGCAGCAGTGGGGAATTTTGGACAATGGGGGCAACCCTGATCCAGCAATGCCGCGTGTGTGAAGAAGGCCTTCGGGTTGTAAAGCACTTTTGTCCGGAAAGAAATCCCCTGGGATAATACCTCGGGGGGATGACGGTACCGGAAGAATAAGCACCGGCTAACTACGTGCCAGCAGCCGCGGTAATACGTAGGGTGCGAGCGTTAATCGGAATTACTGGGCGTAAAGCGTGCGCAGGCGGTTTTGTAAGACAGGCGTGAAATCCCCGAGCTCAACTTGGGAATGGCGCTTGTGACTGCAAGGCTAGAGTATGTCAGAGGGGGGTAGAATTCCACGTGTAGCAGTGAAATGCGTAGAGATGTGGAGGAATACCGATGGCGAAGGCAGCCCCCTGGGACGTCACTGACGCTCATGCACGAAAGCGTGGGGAGCAAACAGGATTAGATACCCTGGTAGTCCACGCCCTAAACGATGTCAACTAGTTGTTGGGGATTCATTTCTTCAGTAACGTAGCTAACGCGTGAAGTTGACCGCCTGGGGAGTACGGTCGCAAGATTAAAACTCAAAGGAATTGACGGGGACCCGCACAAGCGGTGGATGATGTGGATTAATTCGATGCAACGCGAAAAACCTTACCTACCCTTGACATGCCACTAACGAAGCAGAGATGCATTAGGTGCTCGAAAGAGAAAGTGGACACAGGTGCTGCATGGCTGTCGTCAGCTCGTGTCGTGAGATGTTGGGTTAAGTCCCGCAACGAGCGCAACCCTTGTCTCTAGTTGCTACGAAAGGGCACTCTAGAGAGACTGCCGGTGACAAACCGGAGGAAGGTGGGGATGACGTCAAGTCCTCATGGCCCTTATGGGTAGGGCTTCACACGTCATACAATGGTGCGTACAGAGGGTTGCCAACCCGCGAGGGGGAGCTAATCCCAGAAAACGCATCGTAGTCCGGATCGTAGTCTGCAACTCGACTACGTGAAGCTGGAATCGCTAGTAATCGCGGATCAGCATGCCGCGGTGAATACGTTCCCGGGTCTTGTACACACCGCCCGTCACACCATGGGAGTGGGTTTTGCCAGAAGTAGTTAGCCTAACCGCAAGGAGGGCGATTACCACGGCAGGGTTCATGACTGGGGTGAAGTCGTAACAAGGTAGCCGTATCGGAAGGTGCGGCTGGATCACCTCCTTTCAAGAGCGTGCAGAAGTTGTTGAGCGTTCACACTTATCGGTTTGTTTGGTGTTACAGCCAAGGGTCTGTAGCTCAGGTGGTTAGAGCACCGTCTTGATAAGGCGGGGGTCGTAGGTTCAAGTCCTACCAGACCCACCAAGTTATCGGGGGATTAGCTCAGCTGGGAGAGCACCTGCTTTGCAAGCAGGGGGTCGTCGGTTCGATCCCGTCATCCTCCACCACTACCTTGGATTGGTCAGTCCAAAGGCAAGCGCTTTGAGAGAAAAGCGTTTGCCTTTGGCTTTGCCAAGACGATGGAAACATCGGCTGTTCTTTAACAATATGGGATGTAGTAAAGGTGTCGTGAGCGTTGATGAGACGCTGCAGTAAAACACGATACCGGGTTGTGATTGTATCAACCAAATGTATTTTAAAGTGATCGAAAGATGACTTGGAATACGGCACAAATGCGAGAACTCAACCTGTAGGAAGCGTGACTCGAAAGAGACACACTTGTTATAGGGTCAAGCGAACAAGTGCATGTGGTGGATGCCTTGGCGATCACAGGCGATGAAGGACGCGGTAGCCTGCGAAAAGCTTCGGGGAGCTGGCAAACAAGCTTTGATCCGGAGATGTCCGAATGGGGAAACCCGGCCCTTATGGGTCATCCCTGACTGAATACATAGGTCAGGGAAGCGAACGCGGCGAACTGAAACATCTAAGTAGCTGCAGGAACAGAAATCAACCGAGATTCCCAAAGTAGTGGCGAACGAAATGGGAAGAGCCTTGTACTCTTTAGCAGTGTTGTTAGCAGAACGGTCTGGAAAGGCCGGCCATAGCAGGTGATAGCCCTGTATGCGAAAACAGCGTTGTGGAACTAGGTGTACGACAAGTAGGGCGGGACACGTGAAATCCTGTCTGAAGATGGGGGGACCATCCTCCAAGGCTAAATACTCGTGATCGACCGATAGTGAACCAGTACCGTGAGGGAAAGGCGAAAAGAACCCCGGGAGGGGAGTGAAATAGATCCTGAAACCGCATGCATACAAACAGTCGGAGCCTGGAAACGGGTGACGGCGTACCTTTTGTATAATGGGTCAGCGACTTACATTCAGTGGCAAGCTTAACCGATTAGGGAAGGCGTAGCGAAAGCGAGTCCGAATAGGGCGTTCAGTCGCTGGGTGTAGACCCGAAACCAGACGATCTATCCATGGCCAGGTTGAAGGTGCGGTAACACGTACTGGAGGACCGAACCCACTAACGTTGAAAAGTTAGGGGATGAGCTGTGGATAGGGGTGAAAGGCTAAACAAGTCTGGAAATAGCTGGTTCTCTCCGAAAACTATTTAGGTAGTGCCTCGTGTCTCACCTTCGGGGGTAGAGCACTGTCATGGTTGGGGGGTCTATTGCTGATTACCCCGCCATAGCAAACTCCGAATACCGAAGAGTGCAATCACGGGAGACAGACATCGGGTGCTAACGTCCGGTGTCAAGAGGGAAACAACCCAGACCGCCAGCTAAGGTCCCAAAGATTGGCTAAGTGGGAAACGAAGTGGGAAGGCTAAAACAGTCAGGAGGTTGGCTTAGAAGCAGCCACCCTTTAAAGAAAGCGTAATAGCTCACTGATCGAGTCGTCCTGCGCGGAAGATGTAACGGGGCTAAGCCAGTCACCGAAGCTGCGGACGCACGTAAGTGCGTGGTAGGAGAGCGTTCTGTAAGCCTGTGAAGGTGTCTTGTAAAGGATGCTGGAGGTATCAGAAGTGCGAATGCTGACATGAGTAGCGATAAAGGGGGTGAAAAGCCCCCTCGCCGTAAGCCCAAGGTTTCCTACGCAACGTTCATCGGCGTAGGGTGAGTCGGCCCCTAAGGCGAGGCAGAGATGCGTAGCTGATGGGAAGCAGGTTAATATTCCTGCACCGTCGTATGATGCGATGGGGGGACGGATCGCGGAAGGTTGTCCGGGTGTTGGAAGTCCCGGTCCCTGTATTGGAGAAGGCGCTTAGGCAAATCCGGGCGCGGAATTCAAGGATATGGGGCGAGCGGCCTAGTGCTGCGAAGCAATTGGAAGTGGTTCCAAGAAAAGCCTCTAAGCTTCAGTCATACGAGACCGTACCGCAAACCGACACAGGTGGGCGAGATGAGTATTCTAAGGCGCTTGAGAGAACTCGGGAGAAGGAACTCGGCAAATTGGTACCGTAACTTCGGGATAAGGTACGCCCTTGTAGCTTGACTGGCCTGCGCCAGGAGGGTGAAGGGGTTGCAATAAAATGGTGGCTGCGACTGTTTAATAAAAACACAGCACTCTGCAAACACGAAAGTGGACGTATAGGGTGTGACGCCTGCCCGGTGCCGGAAGATTAAATGATGGGGTGCAAGCTCTTGATTGAAGTCCCGGTAAACGGCGGCCGTAACTATAACGGTCCTAAGGTAGCGAAATTCCTTGTCGGGTAAGTTCCGACCTGCACGAATGGCGTAACGATGGCCACACTGTCTCCTCCCGAGACTCAGCGAAGTTGAAGTGTTTGTGATGATGCAATCTCCCCGCGGCTAGACGGAAAGACCCCATGAACCTTTACTGTAGCTTTGCATTGGACTTTGAACCGATCTGTGTAGGATAGGTGGGAGGCTTTGAAGCGTGGACGCTAGTCTGCGTGGAGCCGACCTTGAAATACCACCCTGGTTTGTTTGAGGTTCTAACCTTGGCCCGTGAATCCGGGTCGGGGACAGTGCATGGTAGGCAGTTTGACTGGGGCGGTCTCCTCCCAAAGTGTAACGGAGGAGTTCGAAGGTACGCTTGGTACGGTCGGACATCGTACCTAAAGTGCAATGGCAAAAGCGTGCTTAACTGCGAGACCGACAAGTCGAGCAGGTGCGAAAGCAGGACATAGTGATCCGGTGGTTCTGAATGGAAGGGCCATCGCTCAACGGATAAAAGGTACTCTGGGGATAACAGGCTGATACCGCCCAAGAGTTCATATCGACGGCGGTGTTTGGCACCTCGATGTCGGCTCATCTCATCCTGGGGCTGTAGCCGGTCCCAAGGGTATGGCTGTTCGCCATTTAAAGAGGTACGTGAGCTGGGTTTAAAACGTCGTGAGACAGTTTGGTCCCTATCTGCCGTGGGCGTTGGAATCTTGACGGGGGCTGCTCCTAGTACGAGAGGACCGGAGTGGACGTACCGCTGGTGTACCTGTTGTCTCGCCAGAGGCATCGCAGGGTAGCTATGTACGGAAGAGATAACCGCTGAAAGCATCTAAGCGGGAAACTCGCCTGAAGATGAGGATTCCCTGGAGGCTTGACCTCCTTGAAGGGTCGTTCGAGACCAGGACGTTGATAGGCTGGGTGTGGAAGCGCAGTAATGCGTTAAGCTAACCAGTACTAATTGCCCGTAAGGCTTGATCCTATAACCAGTGTGTTTCTGCCTGGTTGACGTATCGCGTGCCGCTGCTCAGCAGCCTGGCCGATACAAGACACAACCTGACTACATCCCTATTCGTTGCGTTGGCCGACAAGCCCAGCGCAACACACCGCTCATGCCTGGTGACCATAGCGAGTTGGAACCACCCCTTCCCATCCCGAACAGGACCGTGAAACGACTCCACGCCGATGATAGTGCGGATTACCCGTGTGAAAGTAGGTAATCGCCAGGCTCTCTCTTAAAACCCCTCAGTACGTACGTACTGGGGGGTTTTGCTTTTGGGGCGACCGATTGCGGCTCAGCGCTTCCGACCTGGCCGCCAAAAATCACCTCGGTCGACCGCGCAAGGGGCCCGGGAAGGCCCGCCGGAAGCCATTTCCGGGCTGCCGGCGACACCCTATAGGGTGAGAGCGTGTTCTTTTCGAACGCCGGTGGTTGTGGAATGGCCAGGCAGCCTGGATGGTGCCCGGTCGCGAGCTCGTCACTGTCCCCATGCTTTGCATAGTATGGAAAAAGCTTGACAGGCCTGATGAGTTACACCATAATCACAAGTTCTCTGCGGAGAGGTGCCCGAGTGGCTAAAGGGGGCAGACTGTAAATCTGTTGGCTTACGCCTACGCTGGTTCGAATCCAGCCCTCTCCACCAGAATTAAGCAAGACAGTAACCCGGCGGTAGTCGGTGAAGCAGAAAGCGTGGTAACCCGGCGGGTGTAGCTCAATGGTAGAGCAGAAGCCTTCCAAGCTTACGACGAGGGTTCGATTCCCTTCACCCGCTCCAGATTGCCCGGGTTGCAGTCAAGAAAGCAGCAGTCAAGTTTCGCCCATGTGGCTCAGTGGTAGAGCACTCCCTTGGTAAGGGAGAGGTCGGCAGTTCGATCCTGCCCATGGGCACCAAATACCGTACTGGCAATATCGCAGCCGACACAGGAGTCGCGAAATGGCAAAGGAAAAGTTCGAGCGGACCAAGCCGCACGTGAACGTTGGTACGATCGGTCACGTTGACCACGGCAAGACCACGCTGACGGCAGCGATCGCCACGGTGCTGGCAGCGAAGTTTGGCGGTTCGGCCAAGAAGTACGACGAAATCGACGCAGCGCCGGAAGAAAAGGCACGCGGTATCACCATCAATACCGCCCACGTCGAGTACGAAACGGCCAATCGCCACTACGCGCACGTCGACTGCCCGGGCCACGCCGACTATGTGAAGAACATGATCACGGGTGCCGCCCAGATGGACGGCGCGATCCTGGTGTGCTCGGCCGCCGACGGCCCCATGCCCCAGACCCGCGAGCACATCCTGCTGGCCCGCCAGGTCGGCGTGCCTTACATCATCGTGTTCCTGAACAAGTGCGACATGGTCGACGACGCCGAGCTGCTCGAGCTGGTCGAAATGGAAGTGCGCGAACTGCTCTCGAAGTACGAGTTCCCCGGCGACGACACCCCGATCATCAAGGGTTCGGCCAAGCTGGCGCTCGAAGGCGACAAGGGCGAGCTGGGCGAAGTGGCCATCCTGAACCTGGCCGACGCGCTGGACACCTACATCCCGACGCCGGAACGTGCCGTTGACGGTACCTTCCTGATGCCGGTGGAAGACGTGTTCTCGATCTCGGGCCGCGGCACCGTGGTGACCGGCCGTATCGAACGCGGCATCATCAAGGTCGGCGAGGAAATCGAAATCGTCGGTATCAAGCCGACGGTCAAGACCACCTGCACCGGCGTGGAAATGTTCCGCAAGCTGCTGGACCAGGGTCAGGCCGGCGACAACGTGGGCCTGCTGCTGCGCGGCACGAAGCGCGAAGACGTGGAGCGCGGCCAGGTGCTGTGCAAGCCGGGTTCGATCAAGCCGCACACGCACTTCACCGGCGAGGTCTACATTCTGTCGAAGGACGAAGGCGGCCGTCACACCCCGTTCTTCAACAACTACCGCCCGCAGTTCTATTTCCGCACGACCGACGTGACCGGCTCGATCGAGCTGCCGAAGGACAAGGAAATGGTCATGCCCGGCGACAACGTGTCGATCACGGTCAAGCTGATCGCCCCGATCGCGATGGAAGAAGGTCTGCGCTTCGCCATCCGTGAAGGCGGCCGTACCGTCGGCGCCGGCGTCGTGGCCAAGATCCTCGACTGATAAGGTCGATCAGCGGGTACGGCACCAACCAGCCGTATCCGTTGCCAGAGGGGTTGGCGTCAGCGCCGACCCCAAAGTTGTTTTAGGGGTATAGCTCAACTGGCAGAGCGTCGGTCTCCAAAACCGAAGGTTGGGGGTTCGATTCCCTCTGCCCCTGCCAATTCAATCAGCCGCGTCGCGATACAGTATCGTGACGCGGCTTAGTCTCGTTTGCGAAACATGGCCAATCCCAACGTCGAAACCGTCAATGCCTCCAGCGGCAAGTGGTTGCTGGGCGTAGCGGTGCTATTGGTGGTTGCCGGCGTCATCGGTTTCTATGCCCTGGCACAGCAGCCTTCCTATGTGCGCGGCGCCGCGCTGTTCGGCGGCATCGCACTGGGCGTGGTGGTCGCGCTGGTCTCGGCGCCGGGCAAGGACTTCATCGGATTCGCCAAGGAATCCTATCGCGAAGTCCGCAAGGTCGTCTGGCCTACCCGCAAGGAAGCCGGTCAGATGACGGGCTTGGTGTTTGTCTTCGTCGTGATCATGGCCGTGTTCCTGTGGTCTGCGGACAAGCTCATCGAGTGGGTCATCTTTTCGCTCGTGCTTGGCTGGAAATGAAGGATAGAACATGACGGATAACGCACAACAGGAAGTCCCCGCAGCGGAATCGCCTTCGTCGAAGAAGCGCTGGTATGTGGTGCACGCTTATTCCGGCATGGAAAAGAGCGTGCAGCGCGCGCTGCAGGAGCGCATCGACCGCGCGGAAATGCAGGACAAGTTCGGCCGCATCCTGGTGCCGTCGGAAGAAGTGATCGAGATCAAGGGCGGCCAGAAGTCCGTCACCGAGCGCCGTTTCTTCCCCGGCTACGTGCTGGTCGAGATGGAAATGACCGACGAGACCTGGCACCTGGTGAAGAACACCAGCAAGGTCACGGGTTTCGTGGGCGGCGCGCGCAACCGCCCGAGCCCGATTTCCCAGCGGGAAGTCGACAAGATCATGACCCAGATGCAGGAAGGGGTCGAGAAGCCGCGTCCCAAGACGCTGTTCGAAGTGGGCGAAATGGTGCGCGTCAAGGACGGCCCGTTCACCGACTTCAACGGCAACGTCGAGGAAGTGAACTACGAGAAATCGCGCCTGCGCGTCTCGGTCACGATCTTCGGTCGCGCCACCCCGGTCGAGCTCGAGTTCGGCCAGGTCGAGAAGGTTTAAGGATTTTGCCCGCCGCCGGCCCGCAAGGGCGGCGGCGGACGAATAGGGCGGGGTCCTCGCGACCGCGCCCAAAGAGGAGCGTGAGGTCGTGCCAGCGGCACGGCGACAGCGCGTTACGACTCAACAGGATCCGTTCGACAAGCGAAGGATCCGGATTGGAGTAAAGATGGCCAAGAAGATCATTGGCTTTATCAAGCTGCAGATTCCGGCTGGTAAGGCAAATCCCTCCCCGCCCGTGGGCCCGGCACTGGGTCAGCGCGGCCTGAACATCATGGAGTTCTGCAAGGCGTTCAACGCGCAGACCCAGGGCATGGAACCCGGCCTGCCGGTGCCGGTGGTGATTACCGCCTTCGCCGACAAGAGCTTCACGTTCGTGATGAAGTCGCCCCCGGCGACCGTGCTGATCAAGAAGGCCGCCGGCCTGACCAAGGGTTCGGCCAAGCCGCACACCGACAAGGTCGGCAAGATCACCCGCGCCCAGGCTGAAGAAATCGCCAAGGCAAAGAACGCTGACCTGACCGCCGCCGACCTGGACGCCGCCGTGCGTACCATTGCCGGCTCGGCGCGTTCGATGGGCATCACCGTGGAGGGTCTGTAAATGGCTAAGCTTTCGAAGCGCGCAGCCGCCAACAAGGCGAAGATCGAGCGCACCAAGTTCTACCCGATCGACGAGGCCCTGGGCCTGGTGAAGGAATGCGCATCGGCCAAGTTCGACGAATCGATCGACGTGGCCGTGCAGCTCGGCATCGATGCGAAGAAGTCGGACCAGGTGGTCCGCGGCTCCGTGGTGCTGCCCGCCGGTACCGGCAAGTCGGTGCGCGTGGCTGTGTTCGCGCAAGGCGAAAAGGCTGAAGCTGCCAAGGCAGCCGGCGCCGACATCGTCGGCATGGAAGACCTGGCCGAGCAGGTCAAGGCCGGCAACCTGAACTTCGACGTGGTGATCGCCTCGCCGGACACCATGCGTGTCGTCGGTACGCTGGGCCAGATCCTGGGCCCGCGCGGCCTGATGCCGAACCCGAAGGTCGGCACCGTGACGCCCGACGTGGCCCAGGCCGTGAAGAACGCCAAGGCCGGTCAGGTGCAGTACCGCGTCGACAAGGCCGGTATCATCCACGCCACCATCGGCCGCCGCTCGTTCGACGACGCCGCGCTGAAGAGCAACCTGAACGCGCTGATCGAAGCGCTGGTGAAGTCGAAGCCGGCCACGAGCAAGGGCGTGTACCTGCGCAAGATCGCCGTGTCGTCCACGATGGGCGTTGGCGTGCGCGTGGAACAGGGCTCGCTGTCGGCCTGAGGCTGACAGACACCGGGCGGACCCGATAACGTCGCCCGGGGTAAAGAATCGAAGATCCCGGCCCAGGCCGGGGTCGTCTCCCGGCCGCAGCGGCGCCCCAACAGGCGCGGCAGCCGCGGGGAGCAAGGCTTTGGGCAGTGGTGCCCGCCGGCGCAAGCAGGCAGGCACCGCTGGTTATCAAAGACCGCTGGTGGCGGGCGCGGCCGAAGTCTGGCCGGCTTGCCTTAATCGGGCGGAGCGTGTGTGGCGGGGTGTTTGACCCGGCTGCGGCGCCTCCCGCCCCACCAGCGCAGATGGCGCACCCGAGGGATTGATGAATCCGGGCAACGACCCGGGTGATTCGGGCCAATCGGACGCCGTTCGTTTGGACTGATGTGCGTGCCCCGGACGATCCGGGGGACAAGCATCGTTTTGGAGCTTAACCGTGCCACTCAATATTGAAGATAAGAAGGCCGTCGTTGCTGAGGTTTCGGCGCAAGTCGCCAAAGCCCAGACCATCGTCGTGGCCGAATATCGCGGCATTGCGGTTGGCGATCTGACCAAGCTGCGCGCCAAGGCCCGCGAGCAAGGCGTGTACCTGCGCGTTCTGAAGAACACGCTGGCCCGCCGCGCCGTGGAAGGCACGCCGTTTGCAGGCCTCGCAGAGCAAATGACCGGCCCGCTGATCTACGGTATTTCCGAAGATGCAGTGTCGTCGGCCAAGGTTCTGAACGACTTTGCCAAGACCAACGACAAGCTGGTTCTGCGCGCAGCGTCGTACGACGGCAACGTGCTCGATGCTGCTGCCGTCAAGGCACTGGCCTCGATCCCGAGCCGTGACGAACTGATTGCTCAGCTGCTTGGCGTGATGCAGGCACCGGTGTCGGGCTTCGCCCGTCTGCTGGCTGCACTGGCCGCCAAGAAGGGCGAGGGCGAAGCCGCCCCCGCCGAGAGCGAAGGCGCGGCTGCTTAAGGCGCAAGCCCGCAGCCCGGCTTAAAAGATCGCATTACCGATACCGAATCAAATCTAGCAGGAGTAACAAATGGCAATCAGCAAAGACGACATCCTCGAAGCCGTAGGCGCGATGTCCGTGATGGAACTGAACGACCTGGTCAAGGCGTTCGAAGAAAAGTTCGGCGTGTCCGCCGCTGCAATGGCCGTGGCTGCTGCCCCGGGCGCCGGCGGTGCTGCCGCTGCCGAAGAGCAGACCGAGTTCAACGTGATCCTGGCCGAAATCGGCGCCAACAAGGTTGGCGTGATCAAGGCCGTGCGCGAAATCACCGGCCTGGGCCTGAAGGAAGCCAAGGACCTGGTCGATGGCGCACCGAAGCCCGTCAAGGAAGGCGTGGACAAGGCTGCTGCAGCCGAAGCCAAGAAGAAGCTGGAAGACGCAGGCGCAAAGGCCGAAATCAAGTAAGCTGTGCTCGCGTGCCATTTCGCGGCACGCGGATGGGGCTGGCAAAGGGAGTTTCCCGGCGCCAGCCTTTTTGCGCTTCTGCGAAGTGTGTTTTATACGGCACCTGGAGCGCGGATAAATCGGACAAGTCGCCAGAGTATGGCGCAAGAAGTGGCGTAAACGATGCTTGAAAGCTAGGTAATTTCCTAAGCTTCAGCAGAGGCCAAACATCAGTGGCACACTAAACGGTTGCTGATGTTTGTCTTCTGAACCGACTGCAGAAGACAAGTTTGGTCGGGTGTCCCCCGAGCCGGCATGGCGCATCGCGTCGTAGCTGCCGGCTCGCAGCGTGCGGGCACCGTCAGCCAGAGGTTGGTAGCGGCCAACCGCCAAATCCCCTCCCAGTCGCTGAACACCTCAGGTGCTGCGCCAGGTCCAGCCAGCCCTGCGATGATTCGGAGATCCCATGGCGTACAGCTTCACCGAAAAGAAGCGCATTCGCAAAAGTTTTGCGAAGCGCGCGACGGTTCACCAGGTTCCTTTCCTGCTTGCCACTCAGATTGAATCCTACACTCAGTTTCTGCAAGAGGATACGCCACCCTCGCGTCGCAAAACAGAGGGCCTGCAAGCGGCATTCAGCGCAATCTTCCCGATTGTGTCGCACAACGGGCTCGCCCGTATGGAGTTCGTCTCCTACCACCTCTCCAACCCGCCGTTCGACGTCAAGGAATGTCAACAGCGTGGCCTGACCTTCCACTCGGCCCTGCGCGCCAAGGTGCGCCTGATCATCAACGATCGGGAAAATCCGGGCAAGGTCAAGGAAGTCAAGGAACAGGAAGTCTACATGGGCGAAATTCCGCTCATGACGTCGACCGGTTCGTTCGTGATCAACGGTACCGAGCGCGTGATCGTCTCGCAGCTCCACCGTTCCCCCGGCGTGTTCTTCGAGCACGACAAGGGCAAGACCCACAGCTCGGGCAAGCTGCTGTTCTCGGCCCGGATCATCCCCTACCGCGGTTCGTGGCTCGATTTCGAGTTCGACCCGAAGGACATCCTGTACTTCCGCGTCGACCGCCGCCGCAAGATGCCGGTGACGATCCTGCTCAAGTCGATCGGCCTGACGCCCGAACAGATCCTGGCGCACTTCTTCGTGTTCGACAACTTCACGCTGCAGGCCGAAGGCGCGCAGATGGAGTTCGTGCCCGAGCGCCTGCGCGGTGAAGTCGCGCGCTTCGACATCGCCGACAAGAACGGCCGCGTCGTGGTGGAGAAGGACAAGCGCATCAACGCCAAGCACATCCGCGACCTGGACTCGGCCGGCACCAAGCTCATCAGCGTGCCGGAAGACTACCTGCTGGGCCGCGTGCTGGCCAAGAACATCATCGACCCGGACACCGGCGAGGTGATCGCCAACGCCAACGACGAGCTCACCGAGACCGTCCTGGAGAACCTGCGCGAAGCCGGCGTCAAGCAGATCCAGACGCTGTACACCAACGACCTGGACCAGGGTCCGTACATGTCGCAGACCCTGCGCGTGGACGACACCGCCGACCAGACCGCCGCGCGTATCGCCATCTACCGCATGATGCGTCCCGGCGAGCCGCCGACCGAAGACGCGGTGGAAGCGCTGTTCCAGCGCCTGTTCTACAGCGAAGAGTCGTACGACCTGTCGCGCGTCGGCCGCATGAAGGTCAACAGCCGCCTGGGCCGCCCGAGCGGCGAAGGCAGCATGGTGCTGCAGGACGAGGACATCCTCGAGACCATCAAGATCCTGGTCAACCTGCGCAACGGCAAGGGCGAGGTCGATGACATCGACCACCTGGGCAACCGCCGTGTGCGTTGCGTCGGCGAACTGGCCGAGAACCAGTTCCGCGCCGGCCTGTCGCGCGTGGAGCGCGCCGTCAAGGAACGTCTGGGCCAGGCCGAGACCGAGAACCTGATGCCGCACGACCTGATCAACTCGAAGCCGATCTCCTCGGCCATCCGCGAGTTCTTCGGTTCGTCGCAGCTGTCGCAGTTCATGGACCAGACCAACCCGCTGTCCGAGATCACGCACAAGCGCCGCGTCTCCGCACTGGGCCCGGGCGGCCTGACCCGCGAGCGCGCGGGCTTCGAAGTGCGCGACGTGCACCCGACCCACTATGGCCGCGTGTGCCCGATCGAAACGCCGGAAGGCCCGAACATCGGCCTGATCAACTCGCTGGCGCTGTATGCGCGCCTGAACGAGTACGGCTTCCTGGAAACGCCGTACCGCAAGGTCGTCGACAGCAAGCTGACCGACCAGGTCGACTACCTGTCCGCGATCGAGGAAGGCAAGTACGTGGTGGCGCAGGCCAACGCGACGGTCGACGCCGACGGCACCCTCATCGACGAACTGGTGTCGTCGCGTGAAGGCAGCGAGCGTGAAACCCGCATGGTCACGCCGGACCGCGTGCAGTACATCGACGTGGCGCCGTCGCAGATCGTGTCGGCGGCAGCCTCGCTGGTGCCGTTCCTCGAGCACGATGACGCGAACCGCGCACTGATGGGCGCGAACATGCAGCGCCAGGCCGTGCCTTGCCTGCGTCCGGACAAGCCGCTGGTGGGCACCGGCATCGAGCGCACCGTCGCGGTCGACTCGGGCACCGCCGTGCAGGCGACCCGTGGCGGCGTGGTGGACTACGTCGATGCGATGCGTATCGTGATCCGCGTAAACGACGACGAAGCCGTGGCCGGCGAAGTCGGCGTGGACATCTACAACCTGATCAAGTACACGCGCTCGAACCAGAACACCAACATCAACCAGCGTCCGATGGTCAAGGTCGGCGACTTCGTCGCCCGCGGCGACGTGATCGCCGACGGCGCCTCGACCGACCTGGGCGAGCTCGCGCTCGGCCAGAACATGCTGGTGGCGTTCATGCCGTGGAACGGCTACAACTTCGAAGACTCGATCCTGATCTCCGAACGCGTGGTCGCCGAAGACCGCTACACCTCGATCCACATCGAGGAACTGTCGGTCGTCGCCCGCGACACCAAGCTGGGACCGGAAGAAATCACGCGCGACATCTCCAACCTCGCCGAAGCGCAGCTGGCGCGCCTGGACGAGTCCGGCATCACCTACATCGGTGCCGAAGTGGAAGCCGGCGACGTGCTGGTGGGCAAGGTCACGCCGAAGGGCGAGACCCAGCTCACGCCGGAAGAAAAGCTGCTGCGCGCGATCTTCGGCGAGAAGGCTTCGGACGTGAAGGACACCTCGCTGCGCGTGCCCTCGGGCATGAGCGGCATCGTGATCGACGTCCAGGTCTTCACCCGCGAAGGCGTGACGCGCGACAAGCGCGCCCAGTCGATCATCGACGACGAGCTCAAGCGCTACCGCCTGGACCTGAACGACCAGCTGCGCATCGTCGAAGGCGACGCCTTCCAGCGTCTGGAACGCCTGCTGCTCGACAAGACCGTCAACGGCGGCCCGAAGAAGCTGGCCAAGGGCGCCAAGCTGACCCGCGAGTACCTGGCCGACCTGGACAAGTACCACTGGTTCGACATCCGCCCGGCCGACGAGGAAGTCGCCGCCCAGCTCGAAGCCGTCAAGGAAGCCATCGAGCAGAAGCGCCACGAGTTCGACCTGGCCTTCGAAGAGAAGCGCAAGAAGCTCACGCAGGGCGACGAACTGCCGCCGGGCGTGATCAAGATGGTCAAGGTGTACCTGGCCGTCAAGCGCCGCCTGCAGCCTGGCGACAAGATGGCAGGCCGTCACGGCAACAAGGGTGTCGTGTCCAAGATCACCCCGATCGAAGACATGCCCTACATGGCCGACGGCACGCCCGCCGACATCGTGCTCAACCCGCTGGGCGTGCCTTCGCGGATGAACGTGGGCCAGATTCTGGAAACCCACCTGGGCTGGGCCGCGCGCGGCCTGGGCGAGCGCATCGGCAACATGCTGAAGGCGCAGGCCAAGGCAGCCGAAGTGCGCAAGCTGCTCACGCAGATCTACAACGAGAGCGGCAAGGTCGAAGACCTCGACAGCCTGTCGGATTCGGAAATCCTGGAACTGGCCGAGAACCTGAAGAAGGGCGTGCCATTCGCGACGCCGGTGTTCGATGGTGCGCATGAGGACGAAATCCGCCGCATGCTGGACCTCGCCTATCCGGAAGAGATCGCGAAGGAGAAGGGCCTGACCGCTTCCAAGCAGCAGGTCACGCTGTTCGACGGCCGCACCGGCGAAGCGTTCGAGCGTCCGGTCACGCTGGGCGTGATGCACATGCTGAAGCTGCACCACTTGGTCGACGACAAGATGCACGCCCGTTCGACCGGCCCGTACTCGCTGGTGACGCAGCAGCCGCTGGGCGGCAAGGCGCAGTTCGGTGGCCAGCGTTTCGGTGAAATGGAAGTGTGGGCGCTGGAAGCATACGGCGCCTCCTACGTGCTGCAGGAAATGCTGACGGTCAAGTCCGACGACGTGAACGGCCGGACCAAGGTCTACGAGAACATCGTCAAGGGCGAGCACTCGATCGATGCCGGCATGCCGGAATCGTTCAACGTGCTGGTGAAGGAAATCCGCTCGCTGGGTATCGACATCGACCTCGATCGCTACTGATCGAGAGCGCGCGGGAGGCCGGTCGCGGCCAGCCTCCCGCCGGTTGCCAGCTACGGTTTTCCCACAGGATGAATGCCGTGGCCCCGAAGGGATTTCGGGGTTGCGGCGAAACAAGGAGTTGCAATGAAAGCATTGCTCGATCTCTTTAAGCAGGTTCAGCAGGAAGAGCAGTTCGACGCGATCAAGATCGGCCTGGCCTCGCCGGAGAAGATCCGTTCGTGGTCGTACGGTGAAGTCAAGAAGCCGGAAACGATCAACTACCGCACGTTCAAGCCCGAGCGCGATGGCCTGTTCTGCGCCAAGATCTTTGGCCCGATCAAGGACTACGAGTGCCTGTGCGGCAAGTACAAGCGCCTCAAGCACCGCGGCGTGATCTGCGAGAAGTGCGGCGTCGAAGTGACGCTGGCCAAGGTGCGCCGCGAGCGCATGGGCCACATCGAACTGGCCGCGCCGACCGCGCACATCTGGTTCCTGAAGTCGCTGCCGTCGCGTCTGGGCATGGTGCTCGACATGACGCTGCGCGACATCGAGCGCGTGCTGTACTTCGAGGCATTCGTGGTGCTCGAGCCCGGCATGACCCCGCTCAAGAAGAGCCAGATCATGTCCGAGGACGACTACCTGGCCAAGTGCGACGAGTACGGCGAGGGCGAGTTCGTCGCCATGATGGGTGCCGAAGGCATCCGTGAGCTGCTGCGCGGCATCGACATCGAGAAGCAGATCGAACAGATCCGCGCCGAGCTGCAGGCCACCGGCTCCGAAGCCAAGATCAAGAAGTTCGCCAAGCGCCTGAAGGTGCTCGAGGCGTTCCAGCGCTCGGGCATCAAGCCCGAGTGGATGATCCTGGAAGTGCTGCCGGTGCTGCCGCCCGAGCTGCGTCCGCTGGTGCCGCTGGACGGCGGCCGCTTCGCGACCTCGGACCTGAACGACCTGTACCGCCGCGTCATCAACCGCAACAACCGCCTCAAGCGCCTGCTGGAGCTGAAGGCGCCTGAAATCATCGTGCGCAACGAAAAGCGCATGCTGCAGGAAGCGGTCGACTCGCTGCTGGACAACGGCCGTCGCGGCAAGGCGATGACCGGCGCCAACAAGCGTCCGCTGAAGTCCCTGGCCGAAATGATCAAGGGCAAGGGCGGCCGTTTCCGTCAGAACCTGCTGGGCAAGCGCGTCGACTACTCGGGCCGTTCGGTCATTGTGGTGGGCCCGACACTCAAGCTGCACCAGTGCGGCCTGCCCAAGCTGATGGCGCTCGAGCTGTTCAAGCCCTTCATCTTCCACAAGCTGGAAACGATGGGCATCGCCACCACCATCAAGGCGGCGAAGAAAGAAGTGGAAAGCCAGACCGCGGTGGTGTGGGACATCCTCGAAGAGGTGATCCGCGAGCATCCGGTCATGCTCAACCGCGCGCCGACGCTGCACCGCCTGGGCATCCAGGCGTTCGAGCCGGTGCTGATCGAAGGCAAGGCCATCCAGCTGCACCCGCTCGTCTGCGCGGCGTTCAACGCCGACTTCGACGGCGACCAGATGGCCGTGCACGTCCCGCTGTCGCTGGAAGCGCAGATGGAAGCCCGCACGCTGATGCTGGCCTCCAACAACGTGCTGTTCCCGGCCAACGGCGACCCCTCGATCGTGCCGTCGCAGGACGTGGTGCTGGGTCTGTACTACACGACCCGCGACAAGATCAACGGCCGCGGCGAAGGCCTGACCTTCGCCGACATCAGCGAAGTGATCCGCGCCTACGAGAACAAGGAAGTCGAGCTGGCTTCCCGCGTGAACGTGCGCATCACCGAGTATGAGCTGGTGGACAAGGACGCCGTGGGCGACGCCCGCTTCGCGCCCAAGATCACGCTGCAGGCCACCACGGTCGGCCGCGCGATCCTGTCCGAGATCCTGCCGAAGGGCCTGCCGTTCTCGGTGCTGAACAAGCCGCTGAAGAAGAAGGAAATCTCGCGCCTGATCAACACCGCGTTCCGCAAGTGCGGCCTGCGCGAGACCGTGATCTTCGCCGACAAGCTGCTGCAGTCGGGCTTCCGCTTGGCCACGCGCGCCGGCATCTCGATCGCCATCGACGACATGCTGGTGCCGCCGCAGAAGGAAAAGATCATTGGCGACGCGGCCGCGAAGGTCAAGGAATACGACAAGCAGTACATGTCGGGCCTGGTGACCGACCAGGAACGCTACAACAACGTCGTGGACATCTGGGGCGCCGCCGGCGACCAGGTGGGCAAGGCGATGATGGAGCAGCTCCAGCACGAAGACGTGGTCGACCGCAACGGCAACACCGTCAAGCAGGAATCGTTCAACTCGATCTACATGATGGCCGACTCGGGCGCGCGCGGTTCCGCCGCGCAGATCCGTCAGCTGGCCGGCATGCGGGGCCTGATGGCCAAGCCTGACGGCTCGATCATCGAGACGCCGATCACGGCGAACTTCCGTGAAGGCCTGAACGTTCTGCAGTACTTCATCTCCACCCACGGCGCCCGTAAGGGCCTGGCCGACACGGCACTGAAGACCGCCAACTCGGGTTACCTGACCCGCCGTCTGGTCGACGTGACGCAGGATCTGGTGGTGGTGGAAGACGATTGCGGCACCACCAACGGCGTGGCCATGAAGGCCCTGGTCGAAGGCGGTGAAGTGATCGAAGCCCTGCGCGACCGTATCCTCGGCCGCGTGACGGTGACCGACGTGGTGAACCCGGAAACCCAGGAAACCGCGATCGAAGCCGGCACCCTGCTGGACGAAGACCTGGTCGACCTGATCGACGCCCTCGGCGTGGACGAAGTCAAGGTGCGCACCCCGCTGTCGTGCGACACGCGCTACGGCCTGTGCGGCAAGTGCTATGGCCGCGACCTCGGCCGCGGCGTGCTGGTGAACTCCGGCGAAGCGGTCGGCGTGATCGCCGCCCAGTCGATCGGCGAGCCGGGCACGCAGCTGACCATGCGTACCTTCCACATCGGCGGCGCGGCATCGCGCGCGGCAGTGGCATCGAGCGTGGAAGCGAAGGCAACCGGTACCGTGCGTTTCACGGCGACCATGCGCTACGTCACCAATGCGAAGGGCGAGCTGATCGTCATCTCGCGTTCGGGCGAAGCGCTGATCACCGACGACCACGGCCGCGAGCGCGAGCGCCACAAGATCCCGTACGGCGCGACGCTGCTGGTGCAGGATGGCCAGGCCATCAAGGCCGGCACGCAGCTCGCAACGTGGGACGCGCTGACGCGCCCGATCGTGTCGGAGTACACCGGCACGACCAAGTTCGAGAACGTCGAAGAAGGCGTGACCGTCGCCAAGCAGATGGACGAAGTCACCGGCCTGTCGACCCTCGTGGTGATCGACGCCAAGCGCCGCACGGCCGCCACCAAGGGCCTGCGCCCGCAGGTGAAGCTGCTCGACGCGAATGGCCAGGAAGTCAAGATTCCGGGCACGGACCACTCCGTGACCATCGGCTTCCAGGTCGGCGCGCTGATCACCGTGAAGGACGGCCAGCAGGTGCACGTGGGTGAAGTGCTCGCGCGTATCCCGACCGAATCGCAGAAGACCCGCGACATTACCGGGGGTCTGCCGCGCGTGGCCGAGCTGTTCGAAGCCCGTTCGCCGAAGGACGCCGCCGTGCTGGCGGAAGTCACCGGCACGACTTCGTTCGGCAAGGACACCAAGGGCAAGCAACGCCTGGTGATCACGGATCTGGACGGCAACGCCCACGAGTTCCTGATCGCCAAGGAAAAGCAGGTCCTGGTCCACGACGGTCAGGTGGTGAACAAGGGCGAAATGATCGTGGAAGGTCCGGCGGACCCGCACGACATCCTGCGCCTGAAGGGCATCGAGGAACTGGCGCACTACATCGTCGACGAAGTGCAGGACGTGTACCGTCTGCAGGGCGTGAAGATCAACGACAAGCACATCGAAGTGATCGTGCGCCAGATGCTGCGCCGCGTGCAGATCTCGGATGTGGGCGACACCAAGTTCATCCCGGGTGAACAGGTGGAGCGCTCGGAACTGCTCGACGAGAACGACCGCGTGATCGCCGAAGGCAAGCGTCCGGCCACGTACGAGAACCTGCTGCTCGGTATCACCAAGGCGTCGCTGTCGACCGACAGCTTCATCTCGGCGGCATCGTTCCAGGAAACCACGCGCGTGCTGACCGAAGCCGCGATCATGGGCAAGACCGACGACCTGCGCGGTCTGAAGGAAAACGTGATCGTCGGCCGTCTGATCCCGGCCGGTACCGGCCTGGCCTACCACCGCGCCCGCAAGGCGCGCGAGGCGGCCGAGCGCGAACGCGCCCAGGCGATCTCCGACGAAGAGCAGTCGCTCTTCATCGAGCCGCCGGTGGTGCCGGCGACGACGGAAGGCGAGGGCGACGCGGTCTGATCGCATTGACCGTGTTTTCCTGACGCCTGCCCAAGTCAGCGCGAAAGGCAATAGCAGCAGAAGTGGAAAAGCCCGGCTTTCGAGCCGGGCTTTTTTTCGTCCGGCGCTTGCGCAGCGCCTGCCGCTGGCCTTGCCCGGTCTTTCGGTTGCCTTTCATGGCGCTTTCGCCGGGCTTTCAGCCGCGCGGCGCGGGCAGCGCGCCGTTTTTTCGCGAATTCGGCCGGATGCCGCGGGATGCCGAGGGATACGGTCAGAAGCCGTCGACTTGAACGTACTTATGGAAAATGCCGCTGAATTATTGCTGAATAAGAAATGAAATAGCGTGCTCATTGACTTGACCCCCCGCATCGTTGCTCCTAGCATCCACGCAAATCGCCGATTTGTTCGAGAGAAGAACGCAAGTTCTACAGGCGACAAAAATCATCATTTGTGGGGACACGCAGTGAGCAAGATCGCAGGTTTCTTTACCGAACTGATGCGCCGGTATTTGCCGGATCCTTTCGTTTTCGCCATCGCGCTGACGTTGCTGACGATGGTCATGGCGATCCTGCTGGAGGGCCAGCCCGCCCCGGCGGTGATCCTGAGCTGGGGCAAGGGCTTCTGGAACCTGCTGGCGTTCACCACGCAGATGGCGGTGATCCTGGCGATGGGCTACGTGCTCGCCGCCGCGCCGCTGACCGACCGCCTGCTCGACCGCATCGTCGGCGCCGTGCACACGCCGCGCGGCGCGGTGATCGTCGCCACGCTGGTGGGCGCCATCGGCAGCTACCTGAACTGGGGCTTCGGTCTGGTGATCGGCGGCATCATCGCCAAGAAGCTCGCCACCAAGGTGCGCGGCGTGCATTACCCGCTCATCATCGCCGCCGCGTACAGCGGCTTCACCATGTACGGGCTGGGCCTGTCGGCCAGCATCCCGGTGCTGATCTCCACCCCGGGCCACCCGCTCGAGAAGTCGATGGGCGTGGTGCCGCTGTCCGAGACCATCTTCTCGCTGCCGATGCTGCTGACCAGCCTGGTGGTCCTCGTGACCCTGCCGCTGCTCAATGCCTGGCTGCACCCGCGCAACCCGGCCGACGTGGTCGAGATCAAGCCCGAGGCCAGCGCTGCCGACACCGCGCAGGGTTCCGGCCACAGCCTCGGCGGCGACGGCACCGTGGCCGCCCGGCTGAACCACAGCCGCCTGCTGAGCCTGGCCATCGGCCTGTGCGGCGTGGGCTACGCCGTGCTGTACTTCCGCGCGGGCGGCTCGCTCGACCTGAACCTGATCAACTTCATGATCCTGTTCCTGGGCGTGCTGCTGCTGGGCACGCCGGTCAACTACGTGGCCAAGCTCAACGAAGGCATCAAGACCATCTCGGGCATCATCCTGCAGTATCCGTTCTACGCTGGCATCATGGCGATCATGGCCGGCTCGGGCCTGGTCGACAGCATCTCGCGCGTGTTCGTGGACATCGCCACGCCGCAGACGCTGCCGTTCTGGGGCCTGATCAGCTCCTTCGTCATCAACTTCTTCGCGCCGTCGGGCGGCGGCCACTGGGTGATCCAGGGCCCGTTCATGATCGATGCGGCCAAGGCCATCGGCAGCTCGATCAGCCAGACCTCGATGTCGGTGATGCTGGGCAACGCCTGGAACGACCTGGTGCAGCCGTTCTGGATCCTGCCCGCGCTGGCGCTGTCCAAGCTCAGCTTGAAGGACGTGATGGGCTACACCGTGATCATGATGTTCTGGGTCGGCCTGGTGTATATCGGCGCGCTGCTGCTGTGGGGCGCGCAGATCGGCTGAAGCCGGCCCGCCTCGCACTGCCAGCCAACCCGTCCAAACCGAATCGCGCAGAGGAGACCACCATGCCGTTCCTGATCGAAACCTGGGACAAGCCCGCGCACCAGCCGGTGCGCCAGGCCAGCCGGGCCGCCCATCTCGCCTACCTCGAGGCCAACAAGGCGCTGCTGCTGGCCTGCGGCGCCAAGCTCAACGATGACGGCAGCGATGCCGGCGGCGGCTTCTACATCGTCGACCTGGACACGCGCGAAGCCACGCAGGCCTTTATCGACGCCGATCCGTTCGCCCTGGCCGGCCTGTTCGGCGAAGTGCGCATCACGCGCTGGCGCAAGGCCTACCTCGGCGGCGCATGCTACCTGTGAGCCTGTCCCGCACCTGAGCGGCCACCGCGCCGCCCGCCTGCCGGCCCGCGGCGCCCTGCCCGCGCTGGCGCCCGCCGGCGCAACGACCCGAGACCAACATGCGATGGAAGAACCGGCCGGATGGCTCCAACTGGGGCGAGTTCGGCCCTGACGACCAGCTCGGTCGCCTCAACCTGATCACGCCGGACAAGGTGCGCGACGCCGCGCGCGAGATCCGCACCGGCAACACCTTCTGCCTCTCGCTGCCGCTCGACCTGCCGGGCGGCAACGCGCTCAACGTGCGGCGCCATCCGCCGCAGCTGCGTCCGACCTTCCGCGACGGCATCGCCTACGTCAATTTCCCGCTGGCCAAGGTCGACGCCAACGCGCTCGACGTGCTCAGCGACGACCAGGTCCTGCTGTCGCTGCAGTACTCGACGCAGTGGGATTCGCTGGCCCACGTCGGCGCGCTGTTCGATGCCGACGGCGACGGCGTGGCCGAGCGCGTCTACTACAACGGCTTCCGCCCCAACCAGGACATCGTCGGCCCGGTCGACTACGCCGAGGCCGACGGGTTTGCCGCCCATCCGTGCGGCCACGACCACAGCCACGCCGCGGCGCTGGGCATCGAGCATTTCGCCGCGCACGGCATCCAGGGCCGCGGCGTGCTGCTGGACGTCGCCGAATACCACGGCCGCGGGTTCGCCACGCTCGGCTACGACGACCTGATGCGCGTGATCGAGGCCGACCGCGTGGAGATCGGGGAGGGCGACATCCTGGTGCTGCGCACGGGTTTTGCCGAGATGGTGCTGGAGATGAACGGCACGCCCGACGCCGAGCGCCTGCACCATAGCTGCGCCGCGCTCGACGGCCGCGACGAGCGCCTGCTGCAATGGATCACCGACAGCGGCATCGCCGCGCTGGCGGCCGACAACTACGCGGTCGAGCGCTTTCCCGCGCGCCCGGCCAGCGGCGCCGCGCCGGCCCTGCCGCTGCATCACCACTGCCTGTTCAAGCTCGGCCTGCCGCTGGGCGAGCTGTGGTACCTGCGCGAGCTGGCCGGCTGGCTGCGCGCCAACGGCCGCACGCGCTTCTTCCTCAGCGCGCCGCCGCTGCGGCTGCCCGGCGCGCTCGGCTCGCCGCTGACGCCGGTCGCCACGGTGTGACCTTTCATTCAACGCACGAAATACGACGTACCGCCAAGCCCAGGAGATATTCATGTTGTTCATGGCAGAAATGACCGTCCGCATCCCGCATTCGCTCGATACGCAGTTCGTCGAGAAGCTCAAGGCCGATGAAAAGGCGCTGTCGCAGAAGCTGCAGCGCGAAGGCAAGTGGCGCCACCTGTGGCGCGTGGCCGGCCAGTACGCCAATGTCAGCATCTTCGACGTCAAGGACAACGACGAGCTGCACACGCTGCTGACCTCGCTGCCGCTCTATCCGTACATGGACATCACCGTGACCGCGCTGGCGCAGCACGGCTCGGCCATCGCGCAGAACTGAGCCGCGCCGCCAACCCACCGATCCACCGGAGTCCCGCACACCATGCCTTACGCAGACCTACCCGACGTCCGCCTGCACTATCGCCTCGACGGCGACGCCAGCCTGCCGGTGCTCGTGCTGTCCAACTCGCTCGGCACCAATCTCGACATGTGGCAGCCGCAGGTGGCCGCGTTCTCGCAGCGCTTCCGGCTGCTGCGCTACGACACGCGCGGCCACGGCGCGTCCTCGGTCACGCCGGGCCCGTACACCATCGCGCAGCTGGGCCAGGACGTGATCGGCCTGCTCGACCACCTGCAGATCGCGCGCGCGCATTTCTGCGGCCTGTCGATGGGCGGCATCACCGGCATGTGGCTCGCCGTGCATCATCCGCAGCGCATCGACCGCCTGGTGCTGAGCAATACCGCGGCCTACATCGGCCCGCCCGAGAACTGGACCAACCGCGCCGCGGCGGTCGAGCGCGACGGCGTGGCGTCGATCGCCGCGGCCGTGGTCGAGCGCTGGCTCACGCCCGGGTTTGCCGCGCAGCAGCCGGCGCTGGTGGCATCGCTGCTGGCCATGCTGGGCGCCACCGACGCGGCCGGTTATGCGGCCAACTGCCGCGCGGTGCGCGACTCGGACCTGCGCGAGGCCGTGGCGGCCATCACGCGTCCGACGCTGGTGATCGCCGGCGCCAACGACCTGCCCACGCCGCCGCGCGACGGCGCTTTCCTGGCGCAGGCCATTCCCGGCGCGCGCTACGTGGAGCTGGCGCCGGCCGCGCATCTCTCGAACCTGGAGCAGGCCGAGCCGTTCGCCCGGGCGGTGCTGGACTTCCTGCAGGGCTGAAGCGGGCGCCGCGGCGCCGGCGGGATGGCCGGCGCCGCGCGGGCGCGCAACGGTTGGAAACGTCCGTGCCGGGCCCTTAGTGGTATGGTTACGCCTTTCCGGCTTGCCGGGGCTTTTCCGGCTTCACCGCTATCGTTTCCCTATGTCGCGCGCGCTGGCGATTCTCAAGGATGTTTTCGGGTACCACGCCTTCCGCGGCCGCCAGGCCGAGATCATCGACCATGTGGCCGACGGCGGCGATTGCCTGGTACTGATGCCCACCGGCGGCGGCAAGTCGCTGTGCTACCAGATTCCGGCGCTGCTGCGCCAGCGCGCGGGGCAGGGCACCGGCATCGTGGTGTCGCCGCTGATCGCGCTGATGCAGGACCAGGTGGCGGCCCTGACCGAGGCCGGCGTGCACGCCGCCGTGCTGAACTCGACGCTCAGCGGCGCCGAGGCCGCGGCGGTCGAGCGCGACCTGCTCGCCGGCCGGCTCGAGATTCTCTACGTGGCGCCCGAGCGGCTGATGACGCCGCGCTTCCAGGACCTGCTCGAGCGTACCCGCATCGGCGTGTTCGCCATCGACGAGGCGCACTGCGTGTCGCAGTGGGGGCACGATTTCCGCCCGGAATACATCCAGCTGTCGGTGCTGCACGAGCGCTTCCCCTACGTGCCGCGCATCGCGCTCACCGCCACCGCGGACTCGGTCACGCGCGAGGAGATCGTCGAGCGCCTGTCGCTGCATGACGCGCGCGTCTTCGTCTCCAGCTTCGACCGCCCCAACATCCGCTACCGCATCGTCGAGAAGGACAATGCGCGCCAGCAGCTGCTGTCCTTCATCAAGGCCGAGCACCTCGCCGCGGACGGCACCCACGACAGCGGCATCGTCTACTGCCTGTCGCGCAAGAAGGTGGAGGAAACCGCGAGCTGGCTCAACAGCCAGGGACTCAACGCGCTGGCCTACCACGCCGGCATGGACGCCGGCGTGCGCCAGCACCACCAGGCGCGGTTCCGCGAGGAAGAGGGCGTCATCATGGTGGCCACCATCGCCTTCGGCATGGGCATCGACAAGCCCGACGTGCGCTTCGTCGCCCACATGGACCTGCCCAAGAGCATGGAAGGCTATTACCAGGAAACCGGCCGCGCCGGCCGCGACGGCCTGCCCGCCAACGCCTGGATGGCCTACGGCCTGGGCGACGTGGTGCAGCAGAAGCGCATGATCGACGAGTCGGAGGCGGACGAGGTCCACAAGCGCGTGTCGTCCGCCAAGCTCGACGCGCTGCTCGGGCTGTGCGAGACCGCCGGCTGCCGCCGCGTGCGCATCCTGGCCTACTTCGACGAAGCCAGCGAGCCGTGCGGCAACTGCGACACCTGCCTGGAGCCGCCCGCCACCTGGGACGGCACGCGCGAGGCGCAGATGGCGCTGTCCTGCGTCTACCGCACCGCGCAGGCCAGCCGCGTGCACTTCGGCGCCACGCACCTGGTCGACGTGCTGCGCGGCAACGCCTCGGAGAAAGTGCGCCAGTGGGGGCACGACAAGGTTTCCACGTTCGGCATCGGCGCCGAGCGCTCGGTGTCCGAGTGGCACGCGGTGTTCCGCCAGCTGATCGCGCACGGCCTGCTGGTGATCGACCACGGCGGCCACGGCTCGCTGCTGCTGGGCGAGTCCGCGCGCGCGGTGCTCAAGGGCGAGATGCCGATCACGCTGCGGCGGCAGGCCAGCAAGCCCGGGCGCAGCGGCGAGCGCGCCGCGCGCGGCGGCAGCGGCACGCGCACCGACCACACCGCCGGCATGGACGCCGACGCGCTGGCCAACTGGGAAGCGCTGCGCAAGTGGCGCACCGACACCGCGCGCGAGCATGGCGTGCCGGCCTACGTGATCTTCCACGACGCCACGCTGGCCGAGCTGGCGCGCAGCGCGCCGGACTCGCTGGCGGCGCTGGCCGAGGTGCCCGGCATCGGCGCGGCCAAGCTCGAGCGCTACGGCGACGCGATCCTCGAGACGCTCGGCGCGGTGTAGCGGCCGGCCGGCAACGGCGCATGTCGACGGCATGGTCGGCATAGGGGAACGTATACGTATACCCGCTTGACCGTTTGCGATTGCCCTGCTAGCATGTCAGATTCGAGTTTTTGGCTTTGGATTTCGCTCGCCTGTCGGATTTGTGGCCTCCGGTCCGCAATCGGCAAGCCTGCCGGGGGATCGACGATGTCTCCGGTGGTGTGGTCGCAGCGGGATCCCCGGCGAGCTCGCGCTCTTTGGCCGTCTGTACTTCCACAGGTCCCGTCTCAAGAGCGCCCGCTCACCTTTCCCGCCCAAAACCCGTCGTTGCCCTTCCGGCCCATTGCTTGTGGCGGAGGGGTGTTTTTCGTAAAACCAAGCTGGATTGAACAATGCCAACTATCAACCAACTGGTTCGCAAGCCGCGCGTCTCTGAAGTCGTCAAGAGCAAGAGCCCGGCGCTTGAGAACTGCCCCCAGCGTCGCGGCGTGTGCACCCGTGTGTACACCACGACGCCGAAGAAGCCGAACTCGGCACTGCGTAAGGTCGCCAAGGTGCGCCTGACCAACGGTTTCGAGGTCATCTCGTACATCGGCGGTGAAGGCCACAACCTGCAGGAACACTCGGTCGTGCTGATCCGCGGCGGCCGTGTGAAGGACTTGCCGGGTGTGCGCTACCACATCGTCCGTGGCTCGCTCGACCTGCAAGGCGTGAAGGATCGCCGCCAGGCTCGTTCGAAGTACGGCGCGAAGCGTCCGAAGGCTGCCTAAGTCAAGGCTTGCAGCCTGGGCCGAGGCCCGAAGCCATAACCGATGGCCTGTGGCGGTTGCGTCATGGTGCTGTCACCAGGCGGCGGTACAACGGAGCGTTTTTCGCGCCGTGCCGTCGAGTAAGTGGTCACCCGGCGAATTTGCCTGAATGGAAGGCAAGCTAGTTGGTGGCCGGAGAGCGGGAAATCTGTGCCGCGCTCTCAACTGAATCTAAAGGAAAGAAGATGCCACGTCGTCGTGAAGTCCCCAAGCGGGAAATTCTGCCTGATCCGAAGTTCGGTAACGTCGAAGTTGCCAAGTTCATGAACGTGCTGATGCTGGACGGCAAGAAGTCGGTTGCCGAACGCATCGTCTACGGCGCGTTCGACCAGATCGAAAAGAAGGCAGGCAAGGCCCCCGTCGAAGTGTTTTCCGTTGCCATCAACAACGTGAAGCCGGTGGTCGAAGTGAAGAGCCGTCGCGTGGGCGGCGCCAACTATCAGGTTCCGGTCGAAGTCCGTCCGTCGCGTCGTTTGGCATTGGCGATGCGTTGGCTGCGCGAGGCCGCGAAAAAACGCAGCGAGAAGTCGATGGCGCTGCGCCTGGCAGGTGAGCTGCTGGAAGCATCGGAAGGCCGCGGCGGCGCGATGAAGAAGCGCGACGAAGTGCACCGCATGGCCGAAGCCAACAAGGCGTTCTCGCACTTCCGCTTCTAAGGCGCGCGGGTTACGTCGTTGGTTGCCGGGCGGGCTGTGTCGCGACACGCTCGCCCGTTTGTGTTACGGGCGCTGGCAATGAGATGCCGGCGCCTCACGGACGAATAGAGGATTAAAGTGGCTCGTAAGACTCCCATTGAGCGCTACCGCAATATCGGTATCTCGGCTCACATTGACGCGGGTAAAACCACCACGACCGAGCGCATCCTGTTCTACACCGGTGTGAACCACAAGATCGGTGAAGTGCATGATGGCGCCGCCACGATGGACTGGATGGAGCAGGAGCAGGAGCGTGGCATCACGATCACCTCCGCTGCGACCACCGCCTTCTGGAAGGGCATGGCCGGCAACTATCCCGAACACCGCTTCAACATCATCGACACCCCGGGCCACGTGGACTTCACCATCGAGGTGGAGCGTTCCATGCGCGTGCTGGACGGCGCGTGCATGGTGTACTGCGCAGTGGGTGGCGTGCAGCCGCAGTCGGAAACCGTCTGGCGCCAGGCCAACAAGTACGGCGTGCCGCGCCTGGCCTTCGTCAACAAGATGGACCGTACCGGCGCGAACTTCTTCAAGGTCTACGACCAGCTGAAGACCCGCCTGAAGGCCAACCCGGTGCCCGTCGTGGTGCCGATCGGCGCTGAAGACGGCTTCCAGGGCGTGGTCGATCTGCTGGAAATGAAGGCGATCATCTGGGACGAAGCCAGCCAGGGCGTGAAGTTCGAATACCAGGACATCCCGGCCGAGCTGCAGGCTACCGCTGAAGAATGGCGCGAGAAGATGGTCGAGTCCGCCGCCGAAGCCAGCGAAGAGCTGATGGAAAAGTACCTGGGCGGCGAAGAGCTGACCCGCGCCGAGATCGTCAAGGCGCTGCGTGACCGTACCATCGCCTGCGAAATCCAGCCGATGCTGTGCGGCACCGCGTTCAAGAACAAGGGCGTGCAGCGCATGCTCGACGCCGTGATCGACTTCCTGCCGTCGCCGGTCGACATCCCGCCGGTCAAGGGCGTGGACGAAAGCGACGACGAGAAGAAGCTCGAGCGCAAGGCCGACGACAGCGAGAAGTTCTCGGCGCTGGCGTTCAAGATCATGACCGACCCGTTCGTCGGCCAGCTGATCTTCTTCCGCGTGTACTCGGGCAAGATCAACTCGGGCGACACCGTGTACAACCCGGTGAAGCAGAAGAAGGAGCGTCTGGGCCGTATTCTGCAGATGCACGCCAACCAGCGCGAAGAAATCAAGGAAGTGCTGGCCGGCGACATCGCCGCCGCGGTGGGCCTGAAGGACGCCACCACGGGCGATACGCTGTGCGATCCGGCTGCCCCGATCGTGCTCGAGCGCATGATCTTCCCGGAGCCGGTGATCTCGCAGGCCGTCGAGCCGAAGACCAAGGCCGACCAGGAAAAGATGGGCATCGCCCTGAACCGCCTGGCCGCCGAAGATCCGTCGTTCCGCGTGCGTACCGATGAAGAATCGGGTCAGACCATCATTTCGGGCATGGGCGAGCTCCACCTCGAAATTCTGGTCGACCGCATGAAGCGCGAATTCGGCGTGGAAGCCAACATCGGCGCGCCGCAGGTGGCCTACCGCGAAACCATTCGCAAGAAGGCCGAGGACGTCGAAGGCAAGTTCGTCAAGCAGTCGGGCGGCCGCGGCCAGTATGGTCACGCCGTGATCACGCTGGAACCGCAAGAGCCGGGCAAGGGCTTCGAATTCATCGACGCCATCAAGGGCGGCGTGATTCCTCGCGAATACATCCCGGCGGTCGAAAAGGGCATCGTCGACACGCTGCCGGCCGGTATCCTGGCTGGCTTCCCCGTGGTGGACGTGAAGGTCACGCTGACGTTCGGTTCGTACCACGACGTGGACTCGAACGAAAACGCGTTCCGCATGGCCGGCTCGATGGCGTTCAAGGACGCCATGCGCAAGGCCAGCCCGGTTCTGCTCGAGCCGATGATGGCCGTGGAAGTGGAAACGCCGGAAGACTACACGGGTACCGTGATGGGCGATCTGTCGTCCCGCCGCGGCATCGTGCAGGGCATGGACGACATGGTGGGCGGCAGCAAGATCATCAAGGCTGAAGTCCCGCTGTCGGAAATGTTCGGTTATTCGACGTCGCTGCGCTCGGCCACGCAAGGCCGCGCCACGTACACCATGGAATTCAAGCACTACGCCGAGGCGCCGAAGAACATCGCCGAAGCGGTGATGGCGGCCAAGGGCAAGTAAGTAAAGCTTAACCGCCGCGCGCGACCCGCGCGGCGGTGCAATGAACTGTATAAAAGACTGCATTCCATTAGGAGCTGAAAAATGGCAAAGGAAAAGTTCGAGCGGACCAAGCCGCACGTGAACGTTGGTACGATCGGTCACGTTGACCACGGCAAGACCACGCTGACGGCAGCGATCGCCACGGTGCTGGCAGCGAAGTTTGGCGGTTCGGCCAAGAAGTACGACGAAATCGACGCAGCGCCGGAAGAAAAGGCACGCGGTATCACCATCAATACCGCCCACGTCGAGTACGAAACGGCCAATCGCCACTACGCGCACGTCGACTGCCCGGGCCACGCCGACTATGTGAAGAACATGATCACGGGTGCCGCCCAGATGGACGGCGCGATCCTGGTGTGCTCGGCCGCCGACGGCCCCATGCCCCAGACCCGCGAGCACATCCTGCTGGCCCGCCAGGTCGGCGTGCCTTACATCATCGTGTTCCTGAACAAGTGCGACATGGTCGACGACGCCGAGCTGCTCGAGCTGGTCGAAATGGAAGTGCGCGAACTGCTCTCGAAGTACGAGTTCCCCGGCGACGACACCCCGATCATCAAGGGTTCGGCCAAGCTGGCGCTCGAAGGCGACAAGGGCGAGCTGGGCGAAGTGGCCATCCTGAACCTGGCCGACGCGCTGGACACCTACATCCCGACGCCGGAACGTGCCGTTGACGGTACCTTCCTGATGCCGGTGGAAGACGTGTTCTCGATCTCGGGCCGCGGCACCGTGGTGACCGGCCGTATCGAACGCGGCATCATCAAGGTCGGCGAGGAAATCGAAATCGTCGGTATCAAGCCGACGGTCAAGACCACCTGCACCGGCGTGGAAATGTTCCGCAAGCTGCTGGACCAGGGTCAGGCCGGCGACAACGTGGGCCTGCTGCTGCGCGGCACGAAGCGCGAAGACGTGGAGCGCGGCCAGGTGCTGTGCAAGCCGGGTTCGATCAAGCCGCACACGCACTTCACCGGCGAGGTCTACATTCTGTCGAAGGACGAAGGCGGCCGTCACACCCCGTTCTTCAACAACTACCGCCCGCAGTTCTATTTCCGCACGACCGACGTGACCGGCTCGATCGAGCTGCCGAAGGACAAGGAAATGGTCATGCCCGGCGACAACGTGTCGATCACGGTCAAGCTGATCGCCCCGATCGCGATGGAAGAAGGTCTGCGCTTCGCCATCCGTGAAGGCGGCCGTACCGTCGGCGCCGGCGTCGTGGCCAAGATCCTCGACTGATAAAAAACTTCCTGGAACTGGCTGGCGGTACAATGCCGCTGGCCTTTTCCCATGTTCCAGGGCGCATGCGCCCATCGCTCTTTTAAGGAAATATCATGCAGAACCAGAAGATCCGTATCCGCCTGAAGGCTTTCGACTATCGCCTGATCGACCAGTCGGCAGCCGAAATCGTGGATACCGCCAAGCGTACCGGCGCGATCGTCAAGGGCCCGGTGCCCCTGCCGACCCGCATCCAGCGCTTCGATATCCTGCGTTCGCCGCACGTCAACAAGACCAGCCGCGATCAGTTCGAGATCCGCACTCACCAGCGCCTGATGGACATCGTCGATCCTACCGACAAGACCGTTGACGCACTGATGAAGCTCGACCTGCCGGCAGGCGTCGACGTCGAAATCAAGGTGTAAAGCCATTCCGCGCAAGGCCGCCCCAGGCGGCCTCGGGCAACGAAAACGGCGAACTTCGGT
Organism: Cupriavidus ulmosensis; assembly: GCF_977008105.1. Classification (NCBI taxonomy): domain Bacteria; kingdom Pseudomonadati; phylum Pseudomonadota; class Betaproteobacteria; order Burkholderiales; family Burkholderiaceae; genus Cupriavidus; species Cupriavidus ulmosensis. The sequence continues at coordinate 3,975,300 of NZ_CDRMWP010000001.1, read as the reverse complement.
TCGCCGTTTTTGTTTTTGCGCGCCTCCTCCTCGTACCGCCCCGGCGCGGCCCCTTCCTCATGCCGGCCCGCGCCGCCGCAGCGTCTGTCCCGGCGCTTCGCCGAAGCGCTTGCGGTATTCCATGCTGAACCGTCCCAGGTGGCTGAAGCCCCAGCGCAAGGCCGCCGCCGTGACCGAATCGATGGTCTTGTCGCCGAGCAGGTCGTGCCGCACGCGCTCGAGCCGGACCGCGCGCAGGTAGGCCATCGGGCTGATGCCGCGATGCTCGCGGAAGCCCGCGTACAGCCCGCGCAGGCTGACCCCGGCCACCTCCGCCAGCACGGCGGGCGTGAGCGGTGCGTGGGCATGCGCGTGGATGTATTCCTCGACCCGCCTGACGTGGCGCGGCGCCAGCGGCTTGCCGCGCGCCTGCAGTGCCTCGCTGAGATTGTGCGGCTGCACCGTCAGCAGCGTGCCGATCACCAGCTGCTCGAGCTGGCAGGCGGTCAGCGGATGGCGCGCCGTGTCCGGCGCCTGCGCCAGCAGGTCCGCCAGGTAGTGCATCAACTGGTACCACGCCGCCGCGCGCCGCCACGCCATGCCGAGCTGGAAGCGCAGCGCCTGCCGCGGGGGGTGTCCGAGGTGGGCCGCGCAGACCCGCTCCAGTGCGCTGCGCTCCACGCGCACGATCAACTGGTCGCTGTCGTGGCTCCAGCGCATCCGCACCGGATCGGCGGGCGTGAGCACCGAGGCCGTGTCGCGGTCGGAAACGATCCGCTGCGCGCCGCAGTGGATCTCGGCGCTGCCGCCGACCGGCATCTGCACCAGCAGGAAATCCTCGAGCGGCCCCGGCTCGATGCGCACCTCGGCCCCGTAGGCCAGCCGGTTGAACGACACCGCGCCGAGCGGCGCGTGATGCATGCGCGCGGCCAGCGTCGTGCCGGCAATGGCGAGCCGGTGCGGCTTGAAGACGGCGCCGACCGCGGCGCGCGTGCGGGCGTGGTCAGCCGAGGCGAACACCAGCCTGCTTGGGTCTGACAGCAAGGCACCGGCCAGCGGCTCGGCGGCCGTGGCGGCGGGGGGCTGCGGCATGGTCTCGCTCCTCGGCGTCATGGCGCGCCGTTGCTGAAGGGGCCGCATGGTCGGCGTGGCGCCGCCGCGCAGCGCGCGGCCCGGCGCCCGCGCGGGCCGGCGGACGGATTCCTTCGCACCACTATAGTGGATTGCCGCGCAGCGGCGGCGGCGCGGCGCTTGCCCGGCCCGGCATTTTCCTGCACTAATCGGATAGCCGCTGCAGCCGGCGGCTAGTTTGCTGCGGTGCGGATCGCCCATCATGCAATCCGGCACCGCAGCCCCGCCCCCCCAACCAGACAAGAAGGAGCGCCATTCATGGGCCAGACCATCCAGATCCACGCCGCCGACGGCGGCGGCACGTTCAGCGCCTACCTGGCCACCCCCGCCGCGGGCAAGGGCCCGGGCATCGTGCTGTGCCAGGAAATCTTCGGCGTCAACGCCACCATGCGGGCGGTGGCGGACTACTACGCCGAGGAGGGCTACACGGTGCTGGTGCCGGACCTGTTCTGGCGCATCGCTCCCGGCATCGAGCTGGGCGACCGCGGCGCGGACTTCCAGCGCGCGCTCGGCCTCTACCAGCAGTTCGACGAAGCCGCGGGCGTGCGGGACGTGGGCGCCGCGCTGGCCGCGCTGCGCGCGCGCCCGGAATGCGCGGGACAGACCGGCGTGCTGGGCTTCTGCCTGGGCGGCAAGCTGGCCTATCTCGCCGCCTGCCGCCTGGACGGCGTGGCCTGCGCGGTGGCGTACTACGGCGTGGGCATCGAGCGCGCGCTCGACGAAGCCCGCCATGTGCGCGGCCGCCTGGTGCTGCACGTGGCCGGCAGCGACGGCTTCTGCCCGCCCGAGGCGCAGGCGCGGATCCGCGACGCGCTGGGCGCCCGCGAGAACGTCGAGCTGTACGTCTATCCCGGCGCCGACCATGCGTTCGCGCGCGCCGGCGGCGAGCACTACGACCGCCCCGCCGCGCTGATGGCGCACCAGCGCTCGATCACCGCGCTGCGCGCCGAGATGGGCCCGCACTACGATTTCTCGGCGCTGTGGGACAAGCATTGCGAATACGAATTCGCCACGCGCGACGTCGACGCCACGATGGCGACGATGGTGGCCCAGCCCTACGTCAATCACATCCCGACCATGACCGGCGGCGTGGGCCACGGCCAGCTCAGGCGCTTCTACGCCAACCACTTCGTCCACAGCAACCCGCCCGACACCACGCTGATCCCGCTGTCGCGCACGGTGGGCGCCAGCCAGATCGTCGACGAGCTGCTGTTCTGCTTCACCCATACCTGCGAGATCGACTGGATGCTGCCCGGCGTGCCGCCCACCGGCAAGCGCGTGGAGATCCCGCTGATCGCCATCGTCAAGTTCCGCGGCGACAAGCTCTACCACGAGCACATCTACTGGGACCAGGCCAGCGTGCTGGTGCAGATCGGCAAGCTCGATCCCGCCGGGCTGCCGGTGGCCGGCGTGGAAACGGCGCGCAAGCTGCTCGACGAGACGCTGCCGTCGAACACGCTGATGGCGCGCTGGCGGGAGAGCGAGGGCAAGTAGCCCGCGCGCGCCCGGCATCCCGCCGCGACGCATCCGACGCATCCGGCGTATCCATCGCATAGCAAAGAAAAGGGCGTGCCCGCGCGGCGCGGGCAACGCCTCACATCAGGAGACAACGTCATGAAAGGACTGCAGGACAAGGTCGCCATCGTCAGCGGCGGCGCCACCCTGATCGGGGCCGGCGTGGCCAGGGCCTTCGTACGGGCCGGCACGCGCGTGGCCATTCTCGACATCGACGCGGCCGGCGGCGCGCGCATCGCCGCCGAGCTCGGCGAGCGGGCGCTGTTCGTGCGCACCGACATCACCGACGACGCCCAGGTCGCAGCGGCCGTGGCCGAGGTGTCGCGGCATTTCGGCGGCATCGACTACCTGGTCAACCTCGCCTGCACCTACCTCGACGACGGCTTGCGCTCGACGCGCCGCGACTGGCTTGCCGCGCTCGACGTCAACGTGGTGTCCGGCGCGATGCTGGCGCAGGCCGTGCACGGCGCCATGCGCGCGCGCGGCGGCGGCGCCATCGTCAACTTCACCAGCATCTCGGCCGGCGTGGCGCAGACCGGGCGCTGGCTCTATCCCGCCTCCAAGGCCGCGATCCGCCAGCTCACGCGCAGCATGGCGATGGACCTGGCGCCCGACCGCATCCGCGTCAACGCGGTCTCGCCGGGCTGGACCTGGTGCCGGCTGATGGATGAAGTCAGCGGCGGCGACCGCGCGCGCACCGACCGCGTGGCGGCGGATTTCCACCTGCTCGGCCGCGCCGGCGAGCCGGACGAGGTGGCGCAGGTGGTGCTGTTCCTGTGCTCCGACCACGCCAGCTTCGTCACCGGCGCCGACTACGCCGTGGACGGCGGTTATGGCGCGATGGGGCCGGAGCAGAACGTTCCCGCCATTCCCCGCCTGGCCGGCTGAAGCGACTTGTCCACATCGAGGAGATCGTCATGAGCCAACGCATTGCCATCGTCGGCGCCGGCCAGTCCGGCCTGCAGATGGCCCTCGGCCTGCAGGCCCGGGGCTACCGGGTCACGCTGATGACCAACCGCACGCCGGAGCAGGTGCGCGCGGGCAAGGTCATGTCCAGCCAGTGCATGTTCGACCGCGCGCTGCAGTGCGAGCGCGAACTCGCGCTCGACTGGTGGGGTGATACCTGTCCGCCGGTCGAAGGCATCGGCCTGGCGGTGCCGCATCCCGAGCAGCCCGGCGCGAAGCTGATCGACTGGGCCGCGCGCCTCGAGCGGCCGGCGCAGGCCGTGGACCAGCGCCTGAAGATGCCGGCCTGGATGGAGGCCTTCGCGCAGCGCGGCGGCGACCTGCGCATCGCCGATGCGGGTATCGCCGAACTCGAGGCGCTGGCCGCGGAGCACGACCTGGTGCTGCTTGCCGCCGGCAAGGGCGAGATCGTCAACCGCTTCGAGCGCGACGCCGCGCGCAGCCCGTTCACCGCGCCGCAGCGCGCGCTGGCGCTGACCTACGTGAACGGCATGCGCCCGGGCAGCCCGTTCTCGCGCGTGGCCTTCAACCTGATCCCGGGCGTCGGCGAGTACTTCGTCTTCCCGGCGCTGACGCTGGGCGGGCCCTGCGAGATCATGGTGTTCGAAGGCGTGCCGGGCGGCCCGATGGACCGCTGGGCCGAGGCGCGCACGCCGGAGCAGCACCTCGCCGAGAGCCTGCGCATCCTGCGCACCTGGCTGCCGTGGGAAGCCGAGCGCTGCGAAGCCGTGACGCTGACCGACGAGCAGGGCATCCTGGCCGGGCGCTTCACGCCGACCGTGCGCCGCCCGGTCATGACGCTGCCGTCCGGGCGGCTGGTGTTCGGCATGGCCGACGCGGTGGTCGTCAACGACCCCATCACCGGCCAGGGCTCGAACAATGCCGCCAAATGCTGCAAGGTCTATCTCGACGCCATCGTCGCCCACGGCGAGCGCGCCTTCGACGCCGGCTGGATGGCGCGGACCTTCGCGCGCTACTGGCAATACGCCGGCGACGTGGTCAACTGGACCAACTCGCTGCTCACGCCGCCGCCGCCCCACATCCTGGCCCTGCTCGGCGCGGCCGGGCAGGCGCCGGCACTGGCCGCGCGCATCGCCAACGGCTTCGACAACCCGCCGGACTTCTTCCCGTGGTGGGCCGACGCCGCGGCGTGCCAGCAGATGATCGAGCGGCACCTGCCGCGGGCGGCCTGAGATGGCGGCGGCCGCCACCGGCGACGCGCGCGCGCTGCGGCGCGCCTGCGGGCGCTATGCCACGGGCGTGGCGGTCATCGGCGCGTGCGGCGCCGGCGGCCGTCCGCTCGGCCTGACCGTCAACTCGTTCGCCTCGCTGTCGCTGGCGCCGCCGCTGATCCTGTGGAGCCTGGCCCTGCATTCGCCGAGCGCCGCGCACTTCGCGCCGGGCGCCGCCTTCGGCATCAGCATCCTGCGCGCGGAGCAGGGCGAGCTCGCGCGCCGCTTCGCCACGCCCGCGGCGGACAAGTTCGCCGGCGTCGCGCACCGGCGCTGCCCGCGCGGTGTGCCCTACCTGGCGGACGCGCTGGCCACGCTGGCGTGCCGGGTCGAGCGCGCCGACCCGGTCGGCGACCATCTGCTGATCGTGGGCGCGGTCGAGGGGTTTGAAGCCGGGGAGGGCGAGCCGCTGGTGTTCTATGGCGGCGAATTCGTCCGCATCGGCGACGCCGCGGGCCGCTGAAGCCCCGCATGACGCCGCCATCGGCCGGCAAAAGTAGCGGAAAACGTCACAAAGCAACACGCGGCGCCGCGACGTGCGGCGTCATTCCACGCCGTGCTTGCTCTTTCCAAACCAGTGCGATATAGTGTAAGGCTACCCGTTTGTCTATGGGTAGTGGGCTGGCCGTTTTGGCCGCGCGCCGTCTTCTTTAGCGCAAGCCCGCGCACTGCAAACGCAGTTTGCACACACAGTTTCGTGTATCAATCAGCCCCGGCCAATCGCAGCTGGGAATGGAGCAAACCATGAGCCTTGGCCTTGTAGGTCGCAAGGTTGGCATGACCCGTATTTTCACGGACGACGGTGATTCGATTCCCGTTACCGTGGTCGAGGTCGGCGACAACCGCGTGACGCAAATCAAGACGGACGAGACCGACGGTTATACCGCGGTTCAAGTCACTTTCGGCGCACGCCGCGCCAGTCGCGTCACCAAGCCGCTGGCGGGTCATCTCGCCAAAGCTGGTGTCGAAGCCGGCGAAATCATCCGCGAATTCCGTATCGATGCCGCCAAGGCGGGCGAACTGCAAGCTGGCGGTTCGCTGTCGGTCGACCTGTTCGAAGTCGGTCAGAAGATCGACGTGCAGGGCGTCAGCATCGGTAAGGGCTACGCCGGTACCATCAAGCGCCACCACTTCGCATCCGGTCGTGCCACCCACGGTAACTCGCGTTCGCACAACGTGCCGGGTTCCATCGGTATGGCGCAGGATCCGGGCCGTGTGTTCCCCGGCAAGCGCATGACGGGCCACCTGGGTGACGTCACCCGCACCGTCCAGAACCTGGAAATCGCCAAGATCGACGCAGAGCGCAAGCTGCTGCTGGTCAAGGGCGCGATCCCCGGTTCCAAGGGCGGCAAGGTCATCGTGACCCCGGCCGTCAAGGCCAAAGCCAAAGCTTAAGGAGCGAATCAATGGAACTCAAGCTCCTCCAGGACAATGGCCAAGTCGGCGCGGGCGTTGACGCCTCGCCCGAAGTCTTCGGCCGTGACTACAACGAAGCCCTCGTTCACCAGATCGTCGTCGCTTACCAGGCCAACGCTCGCAGCGGCAACCGTAAGCAGAAGGATCGTGAAGAGGTCAAGCACACGACCAAGAAGCCGTGGCGCCAGAAGGGTACGGGCCGTGCCCGTGCCGGTATGTCTTCCTCGCCGCTGTGGCGCGGGGGCGGCCGCATCTTCCCGAATTCGCCGGAAGAGAACTTCAGCCAGAAGGTCAACAAGAAGATGTTCCGTGCCGGCATGCGCTCGATCTACTCGCAGCTCGCACGTGAAGGTCGTATCAACGTGGTGGACGGTTTCACCGTCGATGCGCCCAAGACCAAGCTCTTGGCCGACAAGTTCAAGGCCATGGGCCTGGACTCGGTGCTGATCATCACCGACAGCCTCGACGAAAACCTCTACCTGGCTTCGCGCAACCTGCCGCACGTGGCAGTTGTCGAGCCGCGCCAGGCTGACCCGCTGTCGCTCGTGCACTACAAGAAGGTGCTGGTGACCAAGGCAGCCGTCGCGCAGATCGAGGAGTTGCTGAAATGACGCAAGTAGCCAAGAACGATCATCGTTTGATGCAGGTGCTGCTCGCGCCGGTGGTTTCCGAAAAGGCAACCCTGGTCGCCGACAAGAACGAACAAGTCGTGTTCGAAGTCGCTCGCGATGCCAACAAGGCAGACGTGAAGGCGGCGGTCGAGCTGCTGTTCAAGGTCGAGGTGCAGTCCGTTCAGATCCTGAACCAAAAGGGCAAGCAAAAGCGCTTTGGCCGCTTCATGGGGCGTCGCAACCACGTGAAGAAGGCTTACGTTTCGCTGAAGCCGGGTCAGGAAATCAATTTTGAAGCGGAGGCCAAGTAATCATGGCACTCGTCAAGACCAAGCCGACGTCCCCGGGCCGTCGCTCGATGGTGAAGGTTGTCAATCCCAACCTGCACAAGGGCGAGCCCCACGCTCCGCTGCTGGAAAAGCAATTCCAGAAGTCGGGCCGCAACAACAACGGTCACATCACCACCCGCCACAAGGGCGGTGGTCATAAGCACCACTACCGCGTGGTCGACTTCAAGCGCAACGACAAGGACGGCATCCCCGCCAAGGTCGAGCGCCTGGAATACGATCCGAACCGCAGCGCCAACATCGCGCTGGTGCTGTTCGCCGATGGCGAGCGCCGCTACATCATCGCCACGAAGGGCATGGTGGCCGGCCAGGCCGTGCTGAACGGCTCGGAAGCGCCGATCAAGGCCGGCAACAACCTGCCGATCCGCAACATTCCGGTCGGCACCACGATCAACAACGTGGAAATGCTGCCCGGCAAGGGTGCCCAGATCGCGCGCGCCGCCGGCGGTTCCGCCGTGCTGCTGGCTCGCGAAGGCATCTACGCCCAGGTGCGCCTGCGCTCCGGCGAAGTGCGCCGCGTGCACATCGAATGCCGCGCCACCATCGGTGAAGTCGGTAACGAAGAGCACAGCCTGCGCGTCATCGGCAAGGCCGGTGCCACCCGCTGGCGCGGTATCCGCCCGACGGTGCGTGGTGTCGTGATGAACCCGGTGGATCACCCGCACGGTGGTGGTGAAGGCAAGACCGCCGCTGGTCGCGATCCGGTTTCGCCGTGGGGTACCCCGGCCAAGGGTTACCGTACCCGCAGCAACAAGCGCACTGCCAGCATGATCGTGCAGAAGCGCCACAAGCGTTAATCGGTAGGTAGGAGCCTAGACATGACACGTTCCGCAAAAAAGGGTCCGTTCTGTGACGCCCACCTGCTGAAAAAGGTGGAAGCGGCTGCAGGCGGCAAGGACAAGAAGCCCATCAAGACTTGGTCGCGTCGCTCGACCATTCTGCCGGAATTCATCGGCCTGACGATCGCCGTTCACAACGGCCGTCAACACGTGCCGGTGTACGTTTCGGAAAACATGGTCGGCCACAAGCTCGGCGAATTTGCGCTCACCCGCACGTTCAAGGGCCACGCGGCTGACAAGAAAGCGAAGAGGTAAGGTGCCATCATGGAAGTGAAAGCGATTCATCGCGGTGCCCGCATCTCCGCCCAGAAAACTCGCCTGGTCGCCGACCAGATCCGCGGTCTGCCGATCGAGCGCGCGCTCAACGTCCTGACGTTCAGCCCGAAAAAGGCTGCCGGGATCGTGAAGAAGGTGGTCGAATCGGCCATCGCCAACGCCGAGCACAACGAAGGCGCCGACATCGACGAACTGAAGGTCAAGACCATCTTCGTCGACAAGGCAACCTCGCTCAAGCGCTTCACGGCACGAGCCAAGGGCCGCGGCAACCGCATCGAGAAACAAACCTGTCACATCACTGTGACGCTCGGCAACTAAGGAGTCACGATGGGACAGAAGATTCATCCGACTGGCTTCCGTCTGGCCGTCAGCCGTAACTGGGCTTCGCGTTGGTACGCCAACAACACGAAGTTCGCCGGCATGCTGAAGGAAGACATCGAAGTTCGCGAGTTTCTGAAGAAGAAGCTCAAGAACGCTTCGGTTGGCCGCGTCGTCATCGAGCGCCCCGCCCGCAACGCACGTCTGACCATTTACAGCTCGCGTCCGGGCGTGGTCATCGGCAAGAAGGGCGAGGACATCGAACTGCTCAAGGCCGAGCTGCAACGCCGCATGGGTGTGCCCGTGCACGTGAACATCGAGGAAATCCGCAAGCCGGAAACCGATGCGCAGCTGATCGCCGACTCGATCACCCAGCAGCTCGAGCGCCGCATCATGTTCCGCCGCGCCATGAAGCGCGCGATGCAGAACGCGATGCGCCTCGGTGCCCAGGGCATCAAGATCATGAGCGCCGGTCGCCTGAACGGCATCGAAATCGCACGTACCGAATGGTACCGCGAAGGCCGTGTGCCCCTGCACACCCTGCGCGCCGACATCGACTACGGCTTCTCCGAAGCAGAAACCACCTACGGCATCATCGGTGTCAAGGTGTGGGTCTACAAGGGTGATCACCTCGGCCGCAACGACGCGCCGGTGGTGGAAGAGCCGCAAGACGAACGTCGCCGCCGTCCGGGCCGTCCCGAAGGCCGCCGCCGCGAAGGCGAAGGCCGTCCGGGTGGCAACCGCCGCGGTGGTGCTGGTGGCGCCGGTGCCGGTCGCCGCGCTGCGCCTGGCGCAGATGCGAAGAGTGGAGAATAACGATGCTGCAACCTAAGCGCAGAAAATACCGCAAGGAGCAGAAAGGCCGCAACACGGGTAAGGCTACCCGTGGCAACGCCGTGTCTTTCGGTGAATTCGGCCTGAAGGCAATGGGCCGTGGCCGTCTGACGGCCCGCCAGATCGAGTCGGCGCGTCGTGCGATGACCCGTCACATCAAGCGTGGCGGCCGCATCTGGATCCGGATTTTCCCGGACAAGCCGATCTCGAAGAAGCCCGCCGAAGTCCGTATGGGTAACGGTAAGGGTAATCCGGAATACTACGTGGCAGAAATCCAGCCGGGCAAGATGCTGTACGAAATGGATGGCGTGACCGAAGAGCTGGCACGTGAGGCGTTCCGCCTCGCGGCTGCCAAGCTGCCGATCGCCACCAATTTCGTGGTGCGCCAGGTCGGGACGTAAGGAGAGCAGGGATGAAAGCATCCGAACTTCGCGGCAAGGACGCCGCCGGGCTGAACCAGGAGCTCTCCGAGCTGCTGAAGGCCCAATTTAGCCTGCGCATGCAAAAGGCCACCCAACAGCTGCAGAACACCAGCCAGCTGAAGAAGGTGCGCAAGGACATCGCGCGGGTGCAAACCGTGCTGAACGAGAAGGCGACCACGAAATGACTGAAACTGCACAAACGGAATCGTCGCTTCGCCGCACTCTGGTCGGCCGTGTAGTCAGCGACAAGATGGACAAGACCGTCACGGTCCTGATCGAAAACCGCGTCAAGCATCCTCTGTACGGCAAGTACGTGCTGCGTTCGAAGAAGTATCACGCGCACGACGAAGCCAACCAGTACAAGGAAGGCGACAAGGTCGAGATCCAGGAATCGCGTCCGCTGTCGCGGACCAAGTCCTGGGTGGTTTCCCGTCTGGTCGAAGCTGCGCGCGTCATCTAAAAAACCACACGGTTTTCGGTTGACTTGCGAGTCCAGGGTTATGTGCTATAATCCTGGACTTCCGCTTTGTTGCATTCGCCTTAGCACCATCACCACGGCGAATCGACTGGGCGAACCTAGGCCGAGCGGCTCCTGATTAACCATGTTCAGGCCGCCTGGTAACTACCGACTTCAAAGTTGATCAACCCAAACGGTTGCTGGCGCAAAGCCGGAGGCCGACGGGACCAAGACTGACCGGCGGGCGTTGCCCGGTGGATTAAGTTGGGAAGATAACACCATGATTCAGACAGAAAGCCGGCTCGAAGTGGCCGATAACACTGGTGCGCGCGAAGTTCTGTGCATCAAAGTGCTGGGTGGGTCCAAGCGCCGCTATGCGAGCGTGGGCGACATCATCAAGGTGACCGTCAAGGACGCAGCGCCGCGCGGTCGCGTGAAGAAGGGCGATATTTACAATGCCGTCGTCGTTCGCACCGCCAAGGGCGTGCGCCGTGCCGATGGTTCGCTCGTCAAGTTCGACAGCAATGCCGCTGTCCTGCTGAACACCAAGCTCGAGCCGATCGGCACCCGTATCTTCGGGCCGGTGACTCGTGAACTCCGTACCGAGCGCTTCATGAAGATCGTGTCGCTCGCGCCGGAAGTGCTGTAAGGAGCCGCCATGAACAAGATTCGCAAAGGCGACGAAGTCATCGTCCTGACCGGCAAAGACAAGGGCAAGCGCGGTACCGTGCAAGCCATGCTCGGCGACAAGGTCGTGGTTGAAGGCGTGAACGTTGCCAAGAAGCATGCACGTCCGAACCCGATGCTGGGCACCACCGGTGGTGTGGTCGACAAGGTCATGCCGCTGCATATTTCCAACGTTGCGCTCGTGGATGCCAATGGCAAGCCGTCGCGCGTCGGCATCAAGGTGGAAGACGGCAAGCGCGTGCGCGTGCTGAAGACCACCGGCGCCGTCGTGGCAGCTTGATTCTGGGCAAGGATAGGAGTTGAGCATGACAGCACGTCTGCAAGAGTTTTACAAAGAACAGGTCGTACCGAAGCTGATCGAACAGTTCGGCTACAAGTCGGTCATGGAAGTGCCGCGCATCACCAAGATCACCCTGAACATGGGCCTTGGCGAAGCCATCAATGACAAGAAGGTCATTGAGCTGGCCGTGGGCGACCTGACCAAGATCGCCGGCCAGAAGCCGGTGGTGACGAAGGCCAAGAAGGCAATCGCAGGCTTCAAGATCCGCCAGGGTTATCCCATCGGCGCGATGGTGACGCTGCGCGGCGAACGCATGTTCGAATTCCTGGATCGTTTCGTGACCGTGGCGCTGCCGCGCGTGCGCGACTTCCGTGGTGTGTCGGGCCGCTCGTTCGATGGTCGTGGCAACTACAACATCGGTGTGAAAGAGCAGATCATTTTCCCCGAAATCGAGTACGACAAGATCGACGCGCTGCGCGGTCTGAACATCAGCATCACGACGACGGCTAAGAATGACGAGGAAGCCAAGGCGCTCCTCGGTGCATTCAAGTTCCCGTTCCGTAATTAAGGGGTTACCGTGGCTAAATTGGCTCTGATTGAACGTGAGAAGAAGCGCGCAAGGCTCGTGGCGAAGTATGCCGGGAAGCGCGCATCCCTCAAGGCCATTATCGACGACCAGGAAAAGTCGGAAGAAGAGCGTTATGGCGCTCGTCTGGAGCTGCAGCAGCTCCCGCGCAACGCGAACCCGACCCGTCAGCGCAATCGCTGCGCGATCACCGGTCGTCCCCGCGGTACCTTCCGCAAGTTTGGCCTGGCGCGTAACAAGATCCGTGAAATCGCCTTCCGTGGCGAAATCCCGGGTCTGACGAAAGCCAGCTGGTAATTACGCACAGGCTACAGGAGAAACAGTATGAGCATGAGCGATCCTATCGCCGATATGCTGACGCGCATCCGCAACGCCCAGGGCGTGCAGAAGGCGTCGGTTGTCATGCCGTCGTCGAAGCTGAAAGTGGCAATCGCCAAGGTCCTGAAGGACGAAGGCTACATCGACGACTACGCCGTGCAGGAAGATGGCGGCAAGGCACAACTGAGCATCGGTCTGAAGTACTACGCCGGCCGTCCGGTCATCGAGCGCATCGAACGCGTCTCGAAGCCCGGCCTGCGCGTGTACAAGGGCCGCAGCGACATCCCCCAAGTGATGAACGGCCTGGGCGTCGCGATCATCTCGACCCCGCAGGGTCTGATGACCGATCGCAAGGCACGTGCCACTGGCGTGGGCGGCGAAGTTCTCTGCTACGTCGCGTAAGGAGTAACCATGTCCCGTGTAGGTAAGGCTCCCATCGCGCTGCCCAAAGGCGCAGAAGTCAATGTGGCGGCCGGCGTGCTCTCCGTTAAGGGCCCGCTCGGCACGCTGACGCAGCCGATTCACAGCCTGGTGCAGGTCAAGGTCGAAAACGACACGCTGACCTTCGTCCCGGCCGACGAATCGCGCGAAGCAAACGCACTGCAGGGCACCATGCGCGCCCTGGTGGCCAATATGGTCAAGGGTGTGACCACCGGTTTCGAGCGCAAGCTGAACCTGGTCGGCGTGGGCTACCGTGCCCAGCTGCAAGGTACCGCGCTCAAGCTCCAGCTTGGTTTCTCGCACGACGTGATCCATGCGATGCCGGAAGGCGTGACGGCGACAACGCCCACGCAGACCGAGATCATCATCAAGGGTGCGGACAAGCAGAAAGTCGGTCAGGTTGCCGCGGAAGTTCGCGCGTACCGTCCGCCTGAGCCCTACAAGGGCAAGGGCGTTCGCTACTCGGACGAGCGCGTCATCCTGAAGGAAACCAAGAAGAAGTAAGGGGTGCAATCATGAACAAGAAAGACGCTCGTTTGCGCCGTGCACGTCAGACCCGCGCCAAGATCGCGGAACTGAAAGTCAATCGTCTGACCGTGTTCCGTACGAATTCGCATATTTACGCCCAGGTCTACTCGCCGTGCGGCACGCAAGTGCTGGCTTCGGCTTCGACCGTCGAGGCAGAAGTGCGCAAGGAACTGACCGGCAGCGGTGCTACCGCCGCCGCTGCGAGCCTGATCGGCAAGCGCATCGCCGAGAAGGCGAAGGCTGCCGGCGTGGAGACCGTTGCGTTCGATCGCGGCGGCTTCCGCTTCCACGGTCGCGTGAAGGCCCTGGCCGACGCTGCGCGTGAAGCCGGCCTCAAGTTCTAAGCGCACAAAGAGAGATACGTCATGGCAAAGATGCAAGCAAAAGTCCAGCAGGACGAACGCGACGACGGCCTCCGCGAGAAGATGATCTCGGTCAACCGCGTCACCAAGGTGGTGAAGGGCGGCCGGATTCTCGGTTTCGCTGCGCTGACCGTGGTCGGTGACGGCGATGGCCGCATCGGCATGGGCAAGGGCAAGGCCAAGGAAGTGCCGGTGGCAGTTCAGAAGGCAATGGACGAAGCCCGTCGCAAGATGGTCAAGGTCTCGCTCAAGAACGGCACGCTGCAACACGAAGTCGTGGGCAAGCACGGCGCCGCCAAGGTGCTGATGATGCCGGCCAAGGAAGGTACCGGCGTGATCGCCGGCGGCCCGATGCGCGCGATTTTCGAAGTGATGGGCGTCACCAACGTGGTGACCAAGTCGCACGGCTCGACCAATCCGTACAACATGGTTCGCGCCACGCTGGACGGTCTTCAGAAGATGAGCACGCCGGGCGAGATCGCCGCGAAGCGCGGCAAGTCGGTCGAAGACATCCTCGGTTAAGGAGTCGGACGAAATGTCGCAACAAACCGTAAAAGTGCAACTCGTGCGCAGCCTGATCGGCACGCGCGAGGATCATCGCGCCACCGTCCGTGGCCTGGGCCTGCGCCGCATCAACTCGGTGTCGGAGCTGCAGGACACGCCCGCCGTGCGCGGCATGATCAACAAGGTGTCGTACCTGGTCAAGGTTCTGGCCTGATACCGGACACGGAGAGCAAGATGCAACTGAACAACCTGAAACCGGCCGCCGGTTCGAAGCACGCCAAGCGTCGCGTCGGCCGCGGTATCGGCTCCGGCCTGGGCAAGACTGCCGGTCGTGGCCACAAGGGTCAGAAGTCGCGTTCGGGCGGCTTCCACAAGGTCGGCTTCGAAGGCGGTCAAATGCCGCTGTATCGTCGCCTGCCGAAGCGCGGCTTCACCTCGCTGACGAAGGAATTCACCGCCGAGGTGAGCCTGCGCGACATCGAGCGTCTGGAAGCGGCCGAAGTGGACCTGCTGGTTCTGAAGCAGGCTGGCCTGGTGGCTGATCTGGTCAAGAGCGCCAAGGTCATCAAGGCCGGTGAGCTGACCCGCAAGGTGACGATCAAGGGTCTGGGTGCCACCGCTGGCGCCAAGGCTGCGATCGAAGCCGCCGGCGGTCAGATCGCGGCGTAATTTAGCAGCTGATTTCGCAGCATAGGCGAGTCACAGTCGGAGCATCGTTTGGCCACGGCGAAACCCAATGCAAGCACGCAAGCCAAGAACACGGCGAAGTACGGCGACCTCAAGCGCCGGCTGATGTTCCTGGTGCTGGCCTTGATCGTGTACCGCATCGGAGCGCATATTCCGGTGCCGGGCATCGATCCTGAACAGCTCGCGAAGCTTTTCCAGAGTCAGTCGGGTGGCATCCTCGGGATGTTCAACCTGTTCTCGGGCGGTGCGCTGTCGCGCTTTACCGTCTTCGCGCTCGGCATCATGCCGTACATCTCGGCGTCGATCATCATGCAGTTGCTGACGATCGTGCTGCCGCAGCTGGAGTCGCTGAAGAAGGAAGGGCAGGCGGGTCAACGCAAGATCACGCAGTACACGCGCTACGGCACGGTGGTCCTGGCCACCTTCCAGGCGCTGTCGATCGCGGTCGCGCTGGAATCCCAGCCCGGCCTGGTGATCGACCCGGGGCTGATGTTCCGGGCCACGGCGGTGATCACGCTGGTGACCGGCACGATGTTCCTGATGTGGCTGGGTGAGCAGATCACCGAGCGGGGTCTGGGCAACGGCATCTCGATCATCATCTTCGGCGGTATCGCGGCGGGCCTGCCCAACGCGATCGGCGGTCTCTTCGAGCTGGTTCGCACCGGTTCGATGAGCATCATCGCGTCGATCCTGATCGTGGCGATCATCGCCGGCGTGACTTTCGCCGTGGTGTTCGTCGAGCGCGGCCAGCGCAAGATCCTGGTGAACTATGCCAAGCGTCAGGTCGGCAACAAGGTGTACGGCGGCCAGTCGTCGCACCTGCCGCTGAAGCTGAACATGGCCGGGGTGATTCCGCCGATCTTCGCATCGTCGATCATCCTGTTCCCGGCGACCATCGCGGGCTGGTTCACCTCTGACTCGACGGGCGCTGCGGGCCGGTTCATCAAGGACCTGGCGGCAACGCTGTCGCCGGGCCAG
Organism: Cupriavidus ulmosensis; assembly: GCF_977008105.1. Taxonomy (NCBI): domain Bacteria; kingdom Pseudomonadati; phylum Pseudomonadota; class Betaproteobacteria; order Burkholderiales; family Burkholderiaceae; genus Cupriavidus; species Cupriavidus ulmosensis. Next base: position 3,959,586 of record NZ_CDRMWP010000001.1, on the reverse strand, counting down.
CCGGTCTACATCCTGCTGTACGCTGCTGCGATTGTATTTTTCTGCTTCTTCTATACGGCCCTGGTGTACAACAGCCGTGAAGTGGCGGACAACCTGAAGAAAAGCGGTGCCTTCATTCCGGGCATTCGTCCGGGCGAGCAGACGACGCGCTACATCGACAAGATCCTTGTGCGTCTGACGCTGGCTGGTGCGATCTACATCACACTGGTCTGCCTGTTGCCGGAATTCCTGGTACTGCGCTGGAACGTTCCGTTCTATTTTGGCGGAACCTCGCTGCTGATCATCGTGGTCGTCACGATGGATTTCATGGCCCAGGTCCAGTCCTATGTCATGTCGCAGCAATATGAGTCCCTGCTGAAGAAAGCGAATTTCAAGGGTAATTTGACCTTGCGCTGAAGCCGGGTCGGTACGGGCTAGGTATGGCAAAAGACGACGTCATCCAGATGCAGGGGGAGGTCCTGGAAAACCTTCCCAATGCGACGTTCCGAGTCAAACTGGAGAATGGCCACGTAGTGCTGGGCCACATCTCCGGGAAGATGAGAATGAACTACATCCGGATTCTTCCGGGTGACAAGGTGACGGTTGAGCTGACTCCATATGATCTGTCACGCGCGCGTATCGTCTTTCGGACGAAGTGAAGCGAACAGGAATTGAAGGAAGAGGAAAATCATGAAAGTGCTGGCTTCTGTTAAGCGCATTTGCCGCAACTGCAAAATCATCAAGCGCAACGGTGTCGTGCGCGTGATCTGCTCGTCGGATCCCCGCCACAAGCAACGCCAAGGCTAATCGTAAAGAGGATTGACGAATGGCACGTATCGCAGGGGTTAACATCCCGAACCACAAGCATACCGAGATCGGCCTGACGGCTATTTACGGTATCGGCCGCTCGCGCGCCCGCAAGATTTGCGAGGCCACCGGCGTTCCGTTTGACAAGAAGGTCAAGGACCTGACCGACGCCGACCTGGAAAAGCTTCGTGACGAAGTCGGCAAGGCCACGGTCGAGGGTGACCTGCGTCGTGAAACCACGATGAACATCAAGCGTCTGATGGACCTTGGTTGCTATCGTGGCGTCCGTCACCGCAGGGGCCTCCCGATGCGCGGTCAGCGCACCCGCACCAACGCCCGTACCCGCAAGGGTCCGCGTAAGGCCGGCGTGGCTCTGAAGAAGTAAAGCCGAAGGCAGAGGAAGAAACTAATGGCAAAAGGTCCGAACAACGCCGCCCAGCGCGCGCGTAAGAAGGTCAAGAAGAACGTTGCCGACGGCATTGCGCACGTCCACGCTTCGTTCAACAACACCATCATCACGATCACCGACCGTCAGGGCAACGCCCTGGCGTGGGCGACCTCGGGTGGCCAGGGCTTCAAGGGTTCGCGCAAGTCGACCCCGTTCGCAGCCCAGGTCGCAGCCGAGAACGCCGGCCGCGTGGCGCAAGACCAGGGCATCAAGAACCTGGACGTGCGCATCAAGGGCCCCGGCCCTGGCCGTGAGTCCGCTGTCCGCGCGCTGAACGCGCTGGGCATCAAGATCTCGGTGATCGAAGACGTGACGCCGGTGCCGCACAACGGCTGCCGTCCGCCGAAGCGCCGCCGCATCTGAGCGACGCCGTCGTACCCGGATAGCCGGCGGGGTTTTCCTGCCGGTGTTCCGGTGTGGTACTATCGCACGTTCACCTGCTGCATCAGCTTTGCGGCAGGTTTTCGTTTTGCGCCTTGCGTTTGTCGGATCGAAGCCTTGTTCCGCGGCCCGGCGCAGCCAGTCATGCTTTTGCGCGCACCCTGCGGGGCGTGCGCTGGATAAGCCCACCGTCCGCCACTCGGCGCCCCGCAAGGGCGGAGCAGGCGGACTCGCGGCGCGTACAGAAGGCGCCGCGATCGATCAGGAAGGAAGATAAAGTGGCACGTTATATCGGCCCGAAGGCCAAACTCTCCCGCCGTGAAGGTACCGACCTGTTCCTGAAGAGCGCACGCCGCTCGCTTGCCGACAAGTGCAAGCTGGACAGCAAGCCGGGCCAGCACGGCCGCACCTCCGGTGCACGCACCTCCGACTACGGCAACCAGCTGCGTGAAAAGCAGAAGGTCAAGCGCATCTACGGCGTGCTCGAGCGCCAGTTCCGCCGCTACTTCGCCGAAGCCGACCGCCGCAAGGGCAACACCGGCGAGAAGCTGCTGCAACTGCTGGAATCGCGCCTGGACAACGTCGTCTACCGCATGGGCTTCGGCTCGACCCGCGCCGAAGCGCGCCAGCTGGTCTCGCACAAGGCGATCCTGCTGAACGGCCAGGCCCTGAACGTGCCGTCGGCACAGGTCAAGGCCGGTGACGTCATCACCATCCGCGAGCAGTCGAAGAAGCAAGTCCGCATCGCCGAGGCCCTGTCGCTGGCCGAGCAGTCGGGTTTCCCGCAATGGGTCAGCGTTGACGCGAAGAAGTTCGAAGGCACGTTCAAGCAAGTGCCGGACCGCGCCGATATCTCGGGTGACATCAACGAAAGCCTGATCGTCGAATTGTATTCGCGCTAATCGCTCGAATCTGTCCGACACCATCGAACGGTCAGGGGCTTGCGTTTCCCGTCAAGCTTCACTTTCAGCCCGACGCGCTGCCGCGCGCCGGGCTTATTGCCCATCGTACGATGGGATTTTCAGGTTCCATACGTCAGCCTTATCGGTGTAACGAGCCGAGGGTATTGAAAAGGACAACCTAATGCAAACAGCACTCCTCAAGCCTAAAATCATCGCCGTAGAGCCGCTGGGCGACCACCACGCCAAGGTCGTGATGGAGCCGTTCGAGCGTGGCTACGGCCATACGCTCGGTAACGCCCTGCGTCGCGTGCTGCTGTCGTCGATGGTCGGCTACGCCCCGACCGAAGTCACGATCGCTGGGGTGGTCCACGAGTACTCCACCATCGATGGCGTGCAGGAAGACGTGGTCAACCTGCTGCTCAATCTGAAGGGCGTGGTCTTCAAGCTGCACAACCGCGACGAAGTCACGGTGTCGCTGCGCAAGGAAGGCGAAGGCGTGGTCACGGCTGCCGACATCGAGCTGCCGCACGACGTCGAGATCATCAACCCCGGCCACGTGATCGCTCACCTGTCGGCCGGCGGCAAGCTCGACATGCAGATCAAGGTCGAGCAGGGCCGCGGCTACGTGCCGGGCAACGTGCGCAAGTTCGGCGACGAATCGGGCAAGGTCATCGGCCGCATCGTGCTGGACGCCTCGTTCTCGCCGGTGCGCCGCGTGTCGTACGCGGTGGAATCGGCCCGCGTCGAGCAGCGTACCGACCTCGACAAGCTGGTCATGAACATCGAGACCGACGGCGTGATCTCGCCCGAGGAAGCGATCCGCCAGTCGGCCCGCATCCTGGTCGACCAGCTGTCCGTGTTCGCCGCGCTGGAAGGCACCGAGTCGTCGGCGGAAGCCGCCTCGAGCCGCACGCCGCAGATCGACCCGATCCTGCTGCGCCCGGTCGACGACCTGGAGCTGACGGTGCGCTCGGCCAACTGCCTGAAGGCCGAGAACATCTACTACATCGGCGATCTGATCCAGCGTACCGAGAACGAGCTGCTGAAGACCCCGAACCTGGGTCGCAAGTCGCTCAACGAAATCAAGGAAGTGCTGGCTTCGCGCGGCCTGACCCTTGGCATGAAGCTCGAGAACTGGCCGCCCGCAGGCCTCGAGAAGTAATGTCGCTGCGTGCCGCGCGGGGCTGGTCCCCGCGCGGCGCGCGGCGATTCCGGCAGCCGGCATGTGCCGGCCGCTTCAACCGACTACCGGCCCGCGCCGAACCGGGGAATGTCCCGGCCAAGCGATAGAAGAGCTGGTCAAACATTGCAATAAAGGAATCATCATGCGTCACCGTCATGGTTTGCGGAAACTGAACCGCACCTCGTCGCACCGTCTCGCGATGCTGCGCAACATGTCCAACTCGCTGTTCCAGCACGAGCTGATCAAGACCACCCTGCCCAAGGCCAAGGAACTGCGCAAGGTCGTCGAGCCCCTCATCACGCTGGCCAAGAAGGACACCGTTGCCAACCGCCGCCTGGCCTTCGCCCGCCTGCGCGACCGCGACATCGTCACCAAGCTGTTCACCGAACTGGGCCCGCGCTACAACGCCCGTCCGGGTGGCTACACGCGTATCCTGAAGTTCGGCTTCCGCCAGGGCGACAATGCGCCGATGGCGCTGGTCGAGCTGGTCGACCGTCCGGAAATCACCGAAGCCCCGGCCGAAGAAGCCGCGGAATAAGGTCGATGCCGTCCCGCCGCCGCGACCATCGGTCCCGGCGGCAGGCGCGGACACCGCTTACAATCGAGCCAGGCTGATGCCTGGCTCTTTTGTTTTGCGGAGCCGCGTGGCGAGTGAGAGACGAGCGATGAGCGACGGAGAGATGGGTGGAACGGGCGGAACGGGCGATCCGGGCGCGGCGGACGATCCGGGCCGGACGATGCTGCTGGTGATGACGGCGCTGCCCGATGCCGAGGCCGCCGCGCGCGTGGCGCGCGCCGTGCTCGCCTCGCGCCTGGCGGCCTGCGTGAACCGGCTCGCGCCGTGCGAGTCGGAATACTGGTGGCGCGGCCAGCTCGAGACCGCCCGCGAATGGCCGCTGCTGATCAAGACCACGCGCGACCGCTACGCCGCGCTGGAAGCGGCGATCCGCCAGGCCCATCCCTACGAGGTGCCGGAGATCGTCGCGCTGCCCGTGGCGGCGGGCTTCGCGCCCTACCTCGCCTGGGTGGCCGCGGAAACGCGCCCGGCCGCAGGCGGGGACACACAGGCGTAGCAACGGCCGGCCGCGGCGGCGATGCCCGCGGCGGTCGGATGAACCAACGATTTTCAAGGACAGAGCATGGGTTTCGCAGTGGCGTCGGGCGCGTTTGGCCGCCGGTTCGCGGTGGTGCGGCAAAGTGCCGCGGCGCGTTTCCTGGTTGCGCTGTCGGCGGCGCTGCTGGCCGTGCTTTGCCTTTGCCTCGGCGGCACCGCGCATGCCGCGAGCGAGGACGATTTCCTGCCGCCCGAGCAGGCCTTCCGCTTTGCCGCGCGCCAGCTGGACCCGCAGACCGTCGAGGTCCGCTTCGACGTGGCCGACGGCTACTACCTCTACCGCGACCGCTTCGCGTTCGCCGCGCAGCCGGCCTCGGTCAGGCTCGGCACGCCGGTCTTTCCGCCCGGCAAGGTCAAGTTCGACGAGACCTTCGGCAAGGAGATGGAGACCTATCACGGCGGCGTGACCATCCGCGTGCCGGTCGCGTCGCTGCCCGCCGACGGCAAGTGGTCGCTGGCGGTGACCTCGCAGGGCTGCGCCGACAAGGGCCTGTGCTACCCGCCGCAGGCGCACGTCTTCAAGGTCGGCGGCGGCATGCTGGACGGCCTGTTCGGCAAGCGCGCCAGGCCCGAGTCCAGCCCCGCGGGTGGCGCCGCCCAGGCGGAGGGCGCGGGTAGCGTCGGCAGTGCCGACAGTGTCGGCGCCGCGCCGGCCGCTCCGGCTCCCGCCGCGCGCCTGCCGGCCGCGGTGGACGAGAACGACCGCATCGCCGGCGCGCTGGCCAGCCGCAACCTCGGCCTGGTCGCCGCGCTGTTCTTCGGCCTCGGCCTGCTGCTGACCTTCACGCCGTGCGTGCTGCCGATGGTGCCCATCCTGTCTTCCATCGTGGTGGGCGAGCACGTCACGCGCGGCCGCGCGCTGCTGGTGTCGCTGTCCTACGTGCTCGGCATGGCGGTGGTCTACACCGGCGTCGGCGTGGCCGCCGGCCTGCTCGGCGAAGGCCTGTCGGCGGCGTTGCAGGCGCCCTGGGTGCTGGCGCTGTTCGCCGCGTTGATGGTAGCCCTGTCGCTCTCCATGTTCGGCCTGTACGAGCTGCAGTTGCCGCAGCACTGGCAGGCCCGCCTGACCGAATCGTCCAACCGCCGCCAGGGCGGGCAACTGGTGGGCGCCGCGGTCATGGGCGCGATCTCCGCGCTGATCGTCGGCCCCTGCGTGACGGCGCCGCTGGCGGGCGCGCTGGCCTATATCGCGCGCACCGGCGACGCCGTCACCGGCGGCGGCGCGCTGTTCGCGATGGCGCTCGGCATGGGCGTGCCGCTGGTGCTGGTGGGCGTGGGCGCGGGCAACCTGCTGCCGCGCGCCGGCCGCTGGATGGAGATGACCAAGCGCTTCTTCGGTTTCCTGCTGCTGGGCGTGGCGCTGTGGATGGTCAGCCCGGTGCTGCCGGCCTGGGCCCTGATGACGGGCTGGGCCGCGCTGCTGCTGGTGGGCGCGGTGTTCCTGAGCGCCTTCGACGCGCTCGGCCCGGACCCGCACGGGCTGGCCCGCGTGGGCAAGGGCCTCGGCCTGCTGGCCGCGCTGGCCGCCGCCATCCTGCTGCTGGGGCTGGCCTCGGGCGGCCGCGATCCGCTGCAGCCGCTGGCGCACCTGGCGGCGCTGCGGGCGGTTCCGGAGGCCACCGCAGGCCGGCTGCCCGAGGTGCGCTTCGAGCGCGTGCGCTCGCTGGCCGAACTCGACGCGCGCGTGGCGCGGGCCGCCGCCGCCGGCCAGCCGGTGCTGCTGGATTTCTATGCGGACTGGTGCGTGAGCTGCAAGGAGATGGAGCGCTTCACGTTCAGCGACGAGCGCGTGCGCGCGCGCCTGTCCGGCGTGGTGATGCTGCAGGCCGACGTCACCCGCAACAATGCCGACGATCGCGCGCTGCTCAAGCGCTTCGGCCTGTTCGGCCCGCCCGGCATCATCCTGTACGGCGCCGACGGGCGCGAGCGGCCGGTGCGCGTGATCGGCTACCAGCCGGCCGCGCGCTTTCTCGACAGCCTGTCGCGCGCGTTCGGCGCCAACGCCAGCGCCTGAGCCGGCGCGGATCCGGATCCGGTACGGGCCGGGAGCGGTTCAGTTCTGCTCCAGCCGCCGCCCCAGCGCCCACACCACGCCCAGCACCACCACCACCGCGCCCATCAGCCCCAGCGACCACCAGAAGCCCTGCGGCTCGCGCAGCCACGGCATGCGCTCGAAGTTCATGCCGAAGATGCCGGTGATCAGGGTCAGCGGCATGAACAGCGCGGTGATCAGCGTCAGCGTGCGCATGGTGCGGTTGGTGCGGTGCGCCACCGCCGAGAAATGGATCTGCACCGCGGATTCGATCGAGTCCTCGAGCCGGCGCGCGTGCGCGAGCACGCGCGAGATGTGCTCCATCACGTCGTTGATGCGCACCAGCAGCGCATCGTCGCGGCCGGCCGGGCCGGACTGTCCCTCGCTTTCGATGCTGTAGCTGTTGTCGAGCAGGCTGTCGCGGAATTCCTGCAGCGCGTCGTGCTGCTCCTCGCACAGGTGCTCGAGCCGGCGCAGCTCGATGCGCGCGTCGAGCAGTCCTTCCCAGCTGGAGAAACTGCGGCGCGTGCTGAGCAGCGCGCGCTGCCAGCGGTCGAGCTGGCGCGTGAGCGGCGCGCGCAGCTCCAGGTAGCGGTCCACCATCGCGTTGAGCAGCCGCAGCATCAGGTCCTCGGGGCGCGTCGGCGGGCGGATGCCGTGCACCAGCGCGGCCTGCCCGTTGGCGCGCGCCTTGCCGGCCGGCTGCGGGCGCGGCTCGCGGCATAGCTCGAGCAGCCGCTGGCGCACCTGGTCGAGCGTGCGCGACTGCGCCGGCCGCACCGTCAGCAGCACGTTGTCGAACACGAAGCAGGTGACCGGCTGGGTATCGATGCGCGCCAGCGCGGGCAGGAAGCCCGGCGGGTAGCGGCGCGGCTTGGCCGCGGCCGGCCGGGCGGCCGTGGTGGTGGCCGTGGTGGCGGGCGTTGTCGCCGCGTTGGCCGCCGGCGCTACCGGCGGCGGCGGTGCATTTGGCGCGGCCGGAGCCGCCGCGTTCGCCGGCGCCGGCTCGCCGCCGGCCTCGGCGATCAGCCGGCTGGTCTCGAAGGTGAGCTTGCGGAAGACCACCATGTCGTAGGCATGGGTCGTGTCGAAATACGACGGATGCGACGGGTTGGTGGCGTCGAGCAGATGCAGGTCCAGCACCGGCGCGCCGGTCAGCACCTGCACGCTGTCGCGCCACGCGGCCGGCGCCGCGCCGACTTCCTCGATCGGCGTGTCGACCCACACGAAGCGCGCGGCCGCGTTGCCGGCGAGGAAGTCGCGCGCCTCGTCGAGCGAGGCGAGCTGGTGGACCTGGCTGGCGGAGAAGCCTAGCAGTTGCATCCGTGCCGGTTCAGCGCGTGAGCAGGCGGGCCGCGTCGCGCGCGAAGTAGGTCAGGATGCCGTCGGCGCCGGCGCGGCGGAAGGCCAGCAGCGACTCCATCATGACCTTGTCGTGGTCCAGCCAGCCGTTCTGCGCGGCGGCCTTGAGCATCGCGTACTCGCCGCTGACCTGGTAGACGTAGGTCGGGAAGCGGAATTCGTCCTTCACGCGGCGCACGATGTCCAGGTACGGCATGCCGGGCTTGACCATCACCATGTCGGCGCCTTCCATGATGTCCTGCGCCACTTCGCGCAGGGCCTCGTCGGTATTGGCCGGGTCCATCTGGTAGGTCATCTTGTTGCCCTTGCCCAGGTTGGCCGCCGAGCCCACCGCGTCGCGGAAGGGGCCGTAGAACGCCGACGCGTACTTGGCCGAGTAGGCCATGATGCGGGTGTGGATGTGGGCGTCGTTCTCGAGCGCGGCGCGTACCGCGCCGATGCGGCCGTCCATCATGTCGGACGGCGCCACGATGTCCACGCCGGCCTCGGCCTGCGTGAGCGCCTGCCTGACCAGGATCTCGACGGTGATGTCGTTGATCACGTAGCCGTTGTCGTCGAGCACGCCGTCCTGGCCGTGGCTGGTGTACGGGTCCAGCGCCACGTCGGTGAGCACGCCCAGTTCGGGGAAGCGGTCCTTGAGCGCGCGCACGGCGCGCGGGATCAGGCCTTCGGCATTGGTGGCCTCGATGCCGTCCGGCGTCTTGAGCGACGGGTCGATCACCGGGAACAGCGCGATCACCGGAATGCCCAGCTTCACGCAATCCTCCGCCACCGGCAGCAGCAGGTCCACCGAGACGCGCTCCACGCCCGGCATGGACGCCACGCTCTGGCGCTGGTTGTGGCCGTCGAGGATGAACACCGGGTAGATCAGGTTGTCCGGCGACAGGCGGTTTTCGCGCATCAGCCGGCGCGAGAAATCATCGCGGCGCATGCGGCGCGGACGGTACTCGGGGAAAGTGGACATGGCTTGAGGTGAGGGAGTCGGGAGAAAAAATCGGGACCGGTCGGCAGGAGATGGGCGGAGATGGCGCAGAGGCTGGACATGGCCGCCGCCGGCCGCGATGTGGCGCGCGCGTGATCGGGCAGGCTGCCGGGCAAGAAAAACTAAACTTTTGATCGTGCCCGCTATCATACTCGCGGACACCCTGTGTTGCGCTTGCGCGATGCAGCGTCCCCCGCTACTCCTCCCTGAGCGGGTACCCGCCCTCAACCGGCGGGAAAGTTCGCCCCCGTTGCTTGCAACGGGGTTTTTTTTGCGCAGCGCCGGGTACGCGGCGGCGGCTATTCCGTGGCTATTCCGCGGCCGGGTCCGGCGCGCCTTCGGCCGGCGCCGGTTCGGTTCCCGGCCCGGTCTCCGGCTCCGTTCCCGGCGCCGCCGCCGGCTGCGCCTCGGGCAGCCCCATCCAGCCGGCCACCACGCGCTGCGCTTCCTCGATGCCGCGCCGCTTGAGGCTGGAGAACAACTGCGCCGTCAGCGCCACCGGCGTGTCGAGCTGCCCGGCGTAGCCGGCCAGGATCTTGCGCGTCTCGCGCAGGGCCAGGGCGTTCTCGCTGTTGGTCAGCTTGTCGGCCTTGGTCAGCAGCACGTGGATGGGCCGGCCGGTCGGCAGGAACCACTCCACCATCTGGCAATCGAGGTCGGTAAACGGGCGGCGCGCGTCCATCATCAGCACCAGCCCGGCGAGCTGCGTGCGGGTCTGCACGTAGTCGCTGAGCAGCCCCTGCCAGTGGAACTTGGCCGAGCCCGAGACCTGCGCGTAGCCGTAGCCGGGCAGGTCGACCAGGAAGGCCAGCGGGTCCGGCGCCTTGACCGGCGCCACCGCGAAATAGTTGATGTGCTGGGTGCGGCCCGGCGTGCGCGAGGAGAAGGCCAGCCGCTTCTGGTTGCACAGCACGTTGATGGCGGTCGATTTGCCGGCGTTGGAGCGGCCGGCGAAGGCCACTTCCGGCACCGCCGTGGCGGGCAGGTCGCGCAGGTGGTTGACGGTGACGAAGAAGCGGGCCTGGTGTAGGAGGGACATGCGCGTGGGCAATGAGGCGGGGCGGCGGCGGCGCGCGCGAGATTGGCGCTGCCGGCGCGGTCGCGCCGAAGTGAGTAAGGCGGGCGGCACTTGGGCCACCGGGTTGGCCGGGGGTGGCGTCGGGCCGCGTCGCAGCGCGCACATCCTCTATCCGGCACACGATTTATTGTACAATAACGCGGTTAACGGCCTCCCGATTGCGTGACGCGTGACATCCTTGGCACGCTTCATTGCGCATGAGGGAAGCCTTGCGTGTCCGTTCCATCGTGGTAGCGCGGCCTGCGGTTCCGGCCTCGTTGCGGCGGCGCCAAGAACCCGGTGCCGGCACAGCGGGGCAAGTCGGCACCGGAAGTCCGCTACCTGGATATTCGCACGGTCCGCCGCATCCGCACGATTCGTTTCGATGTCATTTCGATTCCGTTCTGCGTGGGCGCGGCGCCATCCGGGTTGCGTCTGGGCGTTGTCGGTTCAGGCGGCCGGGTGGCCGTCGTGATGAATTTCCGATGTCAAAGTCCCGGCCCTGCGCGTCCTCACCGCAGGCAAGAGGCTGAGCGGCGTGCTCCGTGGAATTCAAAACAATCAGAGAAGGTGTGCGAATGAACCGCATTGCGAAACTTCTGGCTGTCATGGCGCTGGGCCTGCCTGCAACCGCCATGACGGGTCTGGCATCTGCAGCCGAGCAGCCCGCCGCGAAGGCCGATCCGGCCAAGGGCGAGACGCTGTACACGCAAGGTGCGCCCGATCGCAATGTGCCCGCCTGCCTGAGCTGCCACGGCGACGGCGGCAACAGCGGCGCCGCCGTCAATCCCAAGCTGGCCGCCCAGCATCCCGAATACGTCCACAAGCAGCTCGACGACTTCAAGGCCAAGACCCGCAGCAACGCCATCATGTCGCCGTACGCGGCGGCGCTGTCCGAGCAGGAAATGAAGGACGTCGGCGCCTACCTGGCCAAGCAGTCGCTGAAGCCGGCCACCGCCAAGAACAAGGACACCATCGAGGCCGGCCAGAAGATCTACCGCGGCGGCATCGCGGCCAAGGGCGTGCCGGCCTGCGCGGCCTGCCACGGCCCCACCGGCGCCGGCATTCCCGCGCAGTACCCGCGCATCGGCGGCCAGTGGTCCGAGTACACCGAGGCACAGCTGGTCGCATTCCGCCAGGGCACCCGCAAGAACAACACCGTGATGACCACGATCGCCGCCAAGATGTCGGACGCCGAGATCAAGGCCGTCGCCGACTACGTCGCCGGTGTGCGTTGAGGGGTAGAGGCGGAAACCCTGGCGTCGTTGCGCGGCGTGCCGCGCCTGATGTACTGTCGCCAGGCTTCTGCCTGAAACCACCTCCCAAAGTCGTTCCGCGCCGGCGCAACCAAGCAGCCCGGCGGCAATCGAAGAGGGTGGCCTGCGCGAGCATGCCCACCCTCTTTTTATTTGATGGCCCCGGGCCACACCGCACATGTCGACCGCTTCCACGTCAGGACTGCACCTGAAGACCTCCCACCGCCTGCTGCGCGACACGGTGGAGCTGCTGTCCTCGATGCGTTTCGCCATCACGCTGCTGACCGTGATCGCCATCGCCAGCGTGATCGGCACGGTCCTCAAGCAGAACGAGCCGTACCCCAACTACGTCAACCAGTTCGGGCCGTTCTGGGCCGAACTGTTCCACACGCTGTCGCTGCAGAAGGTCTACGGCTCCTGGTGGTTCCTGCTGATCCTGGCCTTCCTGGTGGTCTCCACCTCGCTGTGCCTGACGCGCAACGCGCCCCGCATGATCACCGACATGCGCTCGTGGAAGGACCACGTGCGCGAGCGCAGCCTGCGCGCCTTCCACCACCGCGCCGAGTTCGACGCCGGCCGGCCGCGCGCCGATGCGGTGGCGCGCCTCGCCGCGCTGCTGTCCAACCGCGGCTACCGCGTCAAGGCGGTGCCGCACGAGGGCGCCACGCTGCTGGCGGCCAAGGCCGGCTCGGCCAACAAGCTCGGCTACATCCTCGCGCACACCGCCATCGTGGTGATCTGCATCGGCGGCCTGCTCGACGGCGACATGCTGATCCGCGCGCAGATGTGGTTCGGCGGCAAGACGCCGATCAGCGGCAACGCCGTGATCACCGACATTCCGCCGCAGCACCGCCTGTCGGCCGGCAATCCGGGCTTCCGCGGCAACGCCTTCGTGCCGGAAGGCGCGACCGTGTCCACCGCCATCCTCAACATCGCCGACGGCGCGCTGGTGCAGGACCTGCCGTTTACCATCACGCTCAAGAAGTTCACCGTCGAGCACTACTCGACCGGCATGCCCAAGCTGTTCGCCTCCGACGTGATCATCACCGACCGCGCCACCGGCCGCCGCACCGAGGCCACCGTCAAGGTCAACGAGCCGCTGGTGGTGGACGGCGTGGCGATCTACCAGTCGAGCTTCGAGGACGGCGGCTCCCGGCTGAAATTCGTCGGCTACCCGATGCAGGGCGGCAGCGGCAAGACCTTCGCCTTCGCCGGCACGGTGGGCGCCAACACGCCGCTGGCCGGCACCGGCAGCGCTGCCGGTGCCGACGGCCTGACGGTGGAGTTCAGCGATTTCCGCCCGATGAACATCGAGAACGTCACCGACGCCTCCGGCAAGCCCGACGCGCGCGGCGTGGCGCACAAGTCGTTCAACGAGAAGCTCGAGTCGCACCTCGGCTCGGCGGTCAACCCGGACCGCGCCAAGGAACTGCGCAACGTGGGCCCGTCGGTGCAGTACAAGCTGCGCGACCGCAACGGCCAGGCGCGCGAATTCAACAACTACATGGTGCCGGTGCAGCTCGACGGCCAGACCGTGTTCCTGGCCGGCATGCGCGATTCGCCCAGCGAGCCGTTCCGCTACCTGCGCATTCCCGCCGACGAGCAGAACAGCGTGGCGGACTGGATGCGCCTGCGCGCCGCGCTGCAGGACCGCGCGCTGCGCGGCGAGGCGGCGCGCCGCTTCGCGCTGGTGTCGATGCCCGGCGCCGAGCGCGAGATCCTGCGCGGCCAGCTTGCCGAAAGCGCGCTGCGCGCGCTCGATCTGTTCGCCGGCGCCACGCGCAGCAGCCCGCAGGCGCCGCCGGGCGGTTTCACCGCGATCGCCGCGTTCCTCGAGAAATCGGTGCCGCAGGCCGAGCAGCAGAAGGCGGCCGACGTCCTGCTGAAGATCCTCAACGGCTCGATGTGGGAACTGTGGCAACTGGCGCGCGCGCGCGACAACCTGCCGGTGGTGCCGAATAGTGCGCAGAGCGGCGCTTTCATCCAGCAGGCCGTCAACGCGCTGTCCGACAGTTTTTTCTACACGGCGCCGGTTTTCCTGCAACTGGATGACTTCACCGAGGTCAAGGCCAGCGTGTTCCAGATGACTCGTGCGCCTGGAAAGAACATCGTGTATCTTGGCTGTCTGCTGCTGGTGCTGGGCGTGTTTTCCATGTTCTACATCCGCGAGCGCCGCGTCTGGCTGTGGGTCAAGGACCCGGCGGGCGATGGCGCCGATGGCGCCGATAGCACCGATGGTGGCGGGAATGTGCAGGGCGCCGCCAGCCACGTGCTGATGGCCATGTCCACGCAGCGCCGCACGCTGGACTTCGAGAAGGAGTTTGCCGCGCTGCGCGACGATGTCGGCCGCGCCGCCGGCATCGTCGCGCTGCGCGGCACGGACGGCGAAAGCAGCAACAGCGACAACAACGGCAACAACGGCAGCAACGGCAACAAGCGCGACACAAGCGAAGAGAACAATAAGAGCGACGACAACGGTACGAGCGATGCAGGCAGCGCGGGCGGCACCACCGATGCCTCCCCGGGCACGCCGGCCGCGCATTGAACGAGGCCGCCCCCGCAATCAAGCAGGAACCACTATGTCTTCGAATGTGAATCAGGCCAGGACGGCCATGCCGCCGAGCACGGCCGCCCGCGCCAGCGCCGGCATCCCCGCCGGCGACCAGGCTTACCTGGAGCCGTCGTTTCTGCGCCGCCTGGGCTGGACCGACTGGCTGTTCGCGCTGCTGCTGGCGCTGGGCGCGGGCTTCGCGCTCGCGCGCTACGGCGAGTGGATGAACGTCTACGACAAGGGCGTGCTGATCGCCGCGGTGCCGACCTTCGCGCTGCTGGGCTGGCACTGGAAGCCGCTGCGGCTGCTGATGGTGGCGCTGGCGGTGCTGGCGCTGTTCGCCATCCAGCTCTACCACGGCCAGCTGGCGCGCGCCGAGCAGGCTTTCTTCCTCAAGTATTTCCTGTCGAGCCAGTCGGCCATCCTGTGGATGAGCGCGCTGGTGTTCCTGTCCACGCTGTTCTACTGGGGTGGCCTGCTGGCGCGCGCCGAGACCGGCATGCAGATCGGCAGCAAGATGGTGTGGGCGGCGGTGGTGCTGGGCTTCACCGGCATGCTGGTGCGCTGGTACGAGTCGTACCTGATCGGCGCCGACATCGGCCACATTCCCATCTCCAACCTGTACGAAGTGTTCGTGCTGTTCACGCTGATCACCTCGCTGTTTTACCTGTACTACGAAAGCCACTACGGCACGCGCGCGCTCGGGCCGTTCGTGATGCTGGTGGTGTCGGCCGCGGTCGGCTTCCTGCTCTGGTACACGGTCAGCCGCGACGCCAGCGAGATCCAGCCGCTGGTGCCCGCGCTGCAAAGCTGGTGGATGAAGATCCACGTGCCGGCCAACTTCATCGGCTACGGCACCTTCGCGCTGGCCGCGATGGTGTCGTCGGCCTACCTGCTCAAGCAGCGCGGCATCCTGGCCGACCGCCTGCCCTCGCTCGAGGTGCTCGACGATGTGATGTACAAGGCGATCGCGGTCGGTTTCGCCTTCTTCACCATCGCCACCATCCTCGGCGCGCTGTGGGCAGCCGAGGCCTGGGGCGGCTACTGGAGCTGGGACCCGAAGGAAACCTGGGCGCTGATCGTCTGGCTCAACTACGCGGCGTGGCTGCACATGCGCCTGATGAAGGGCCTGCGCGGCACCGTGGCGGCCTGGTGGGCGCTGGTCGGGCTGCTCGTGACCACCTTCGCGTTCCTCGGCGTGAACATGTTCCTGTCCGGCCTGCACAGCTACGGCGAACTCTGATGCCGGGGGCCGCCGCCGCGGCGCCGCCAGGAAGACCCGCCGTCCGACCGGCGGGTTTTTTTTCGCCCGCATGGAATAAACACGTCACATCCGGTGTTTACTGGAGGGACGGCGCCGGCTGGCGGCGCCGACCCGCATGGAGACACCCATCATGGTCCGTTCCCGCCTTTTTGCAGTACCTGCCCTGACTTCGCTGTCGCGTCCCGCCGCGCTCGCCTTCGCCTGCTCCGCCGTGCTGCTGTCCGCCTGCTCGGGCATGGGTGGCATTGGCGGGGCCGGCAACATGCCGCCCACGGTGAAGGTCGCCAACGGCGCGCTGACCGATCCGCAAGGCCTGACGCTCTACACCTTCGACCGCGACAGCGGCGACAAGAGCGCGTGCAACGGCGGCTGCGCCACCAACTGGCCGCCGCTGCTGGCGTCGCCGGGCACCAGCGCGATGGGCAGCTACACCATCATCACGCGCGACGACGGCGCCAAGCAGTGGGCCTACCGCGGCAAGCCGCTGTACCGCTTCGCCAAGGACGCCAAGCCGGGCGACCGCGCCGGCGACAACATCAACAACGTCTGGCACGTCGCCACGCCCTGAGCGCGGCGCGCGCAGCCCGGGGCCGTGGACGGCTTCGACCGCCAGCTGGTGGCGCTGGCGCCGCGTCTGCGGCGCCATGCGCGTGGCCTGACCGGCGATGCGGCATCGGCCGACGACCTGGTGCAGGACACGCTCGAGCGCGCCCTGCGCTACCGCTGGCGCTTCCGCCTGCGCGCGGGTGCCTGGTGGGGTGACGGCGCCGACGGGCTGCTGTCCTGGCTGCTGACCATGATGCACAGGCTGCGCATCAATGCCTACCGGCGAGCCGACCTCGTGACCTTTGCCGACACCCTGCCCGACGTACCCAGCGCTGCGCCCGGCCCGGCCCTCCGGCTCGACCTGGCGCGCGCGCTGGCCCAGTTGCCCGAGGCCCAGCGCGCGGTGCTGCTGCTGGTCGGCCTGGAGCAGTTCACCTATGCCGAGGCGGCGCAGGTGCTGGGCGTGCCGGCCGGCACCGTGATGTCGCGGCTGGCGCGCGCGCGCGAACGGATGCGCGAACTGATGGACGGCGCCGCGCCGGCCGCCGGCATCGCCGCAGGCAGTGGCCCCGGCACCGGGGCAGGCGGCCCCGGACTGCAGCGAGTCAAATGATGATGCCGCCGATCAGCGAATCCGATCTCCATGCCTACGCCGACGGCCGGCTCGATCCGTCCCGCCGCGCCGAGGTGGAGGCGTTCCTGGCGGCCCACCCGGAGGCTGCCAGGCGCGTCGGCGCCTGGCGCCGCCAGGCGCAAGAACTGCACGCCGCGCTCGACGGCGTGCTCAACGAGGCGGTGCCGCTGCGCGCGCTGCCGCCGCGCCTGCAAGGCCGCGCCGCCGGGCCGGCCGCGCGCGCGGCCGGCTGGCGCATGGCGCTGGCCGCCAGCATGGCCTCGCTGGTGGCCGGCGGCGCGGCCGGCTGGCTCGCCCACGGCCACGCGGACGACCTCGCCGCGCGCGCGCCGTCGGCCGAGCGCTTCGCGCGCGAGGCGCTGGCCAGCCACGTGGTCTACGCGCCGGAAGTGCGCCATCCGGTGGAAGTGGCGGCCTCGGACGAGGCGCACCTGGTGGCCTGGCTGTCCAAGCGCCTGGGCGCGCCGCTGCGCGTGCCCGACCTGCGGGCCGAGGGCTACCGCCTGATCGGAGGGCGCCTGGGCGTGGCCGAGGGCGGCCCGTCGGCCATGCTCATGTACGAGGCCGACAACGGCAGCCGCGTCTCGCTGCAACTGCGGCACATGGCGCCCGGCACGGCGGACGCGGCTTTCCGGCTCGAGCGCCTGCCCGGCAATGCCGGCGGTGCCGGCGCCGCCGCGGCCTTCTACTGGGTGGACCGCGACCTCGGCTTCGCGCTGGCCGGGCCGCTCGAGCGCGCGGCGCTGCTGGCGCTGGCGCAGGCGGTCTACCGCCAGTACCAGGACGGCTGAGACGGTGGCGGGGCCGCCGCCGCGATGCCGAAAAAGATGTCACGATTCGCCGGCACCAGGCGAGCGCGCGCGCGGTCCAACCGGACAGGCGCGCCGGGCGCCGGCCGGCGCGCGCGAACCTGCATGCAACAAGGAATGCCAACGATGCTGATCCCTTCTCCCAAATGGCTGCGCGGCGGCGACATCGCCGCCAGCGAGATCACGCCGCGCAGTGTCTTCGAATCGCGCCGCCGCCTGATGGCGCTGGCCGCGGCCGGCGCCGCCGGGAGCACCCTGGCGCCCTGGTTCGCGCGCAGCGCGCTGGCGCAGGCGCCGCGCGGCCGGAAGCTCGCGGCCGCGCCCAACAACGCCTACGTGGTGCCGGAAAAGCGCACGCCCTACGAGGACGTCACCACCTACAACAACTTCTACGAGTTCGGCACCGACAAGTCCGACCCGGCGCACAACGCCGGCACGCTGCGCACGCGGCCGTGGCAGGTCGCCGTCGAGGGGCTGGTGAAGAAGCCCAGGGTCTACGACATCGACGAGCTGCTGCGCCTGATGCCGCTGGAGGAGCGCGTCTACCGCATGCGCTGCGTGGAAGGCTGGTCGATGGTGATCCCGTGGAGCGGCTATTCGCTGGCCGAGCTGATCCGCCGCGTCGAGCCGCAGTCCGGCGCCAAATACGTGGAATTCGTCACCCTCGCCGACAAGAAGCAGATGCCGGGGCTGGGCAGCCGCGTGCTGGACTGGCCGTACACCGAGGGCCTGCGCATGGACGAGGCCATGCATCCGCTGACCCTGCTGGCCTTCGGCCTGTACGGCGAGGTGCTGCCCAACCAGAACGGCGCGCCGGTGCGCGTGGTGGTGCCGTGGAAGTACGGCTTCAAGAGCGCCAAGTCCATCGTCAGGATCCGCTTCGTCGACCAGCAGCCCAGCACCAGCTGGAACCTGGCCGCGGCGCAGGAATACGGCTTCTATTCCAACGTCAACCCGGACGTGGACCACCCGCGCTGGAGCCAGGCCACCGAGCGCCGCATCGGCGAGGACAAGAGCGGCGGCGGCTTCAGCGCGCTGTTCGCGCCCAAGCGCAAGACGCTGCCGTTCAACGGCTATGCGCCGCAGGTGGCGTCGCTGTACCAGGGCATGGACCTGAGGAAGTTCTTCTGATGGCGCGGCCGGACCTGTCGCCGCCGCGCGCCGGGGCGGGCAGCGGGCGCGCCGCGCGGCCCGCGCCGGCGGGCCTGGCCACGCTGGCGCCGGGGCGCGTGCGCATCGTCAAGGCGCTGGTGTGGGTGCTGGCGCTGCTGCCGTTCCTGCGGCTGCTCGCGCTGGGCTTCGCCGGCGAGTTCGGCGCCAACCCGCTGGAGTTCGTCACGCGCTCGACCGGCACCTGGACGCTGGTGATGCTGTGCGCCACGCTGGCGGTGACGCCGCTGCGCCGGCTCACCGGATGGCACTGGCTCGCGCGCCTGCGGCGCATGCTGGGCCTGTTCGCCTTCTTCTATGCGTTGCAGCACTTCCTGCTGTGGCTCGCGGTGGACCGCGGCTTCGACGTGGCCTACATGGTCAAGGACATCGCCAAGCGGCCGTTCATCACGGTGGGGTTTGCCGCGTTCGCGCTGATGGTGCCGCTGGCGGCGACCTCGACCAGCGCGATGGTCCGCCGGCTGGGCGGCCGGCGCTGGCAATGGCTGCATCGCGCCATCTACGCCATCGCCGTGCTGGGGATCCTGCACTACTGGTGGCACAAGGCGGGCAAGCACGATTTCGGCACGGTCTCGGCCTATGCCGCGGTGGTGTTCGTGCTGCTGGCGGCGCGCGCGTGGTGGTGGTGGCGCAAGCCCGCGCCGCAGGCGGCGCGGCGCTGAGCTTTTCTTCGGGATTGCGGCAATGCCGATCTCGCGGTGCGCGCCGCGCGGCGCGCACGCGCGCTTCAGCCTTGCAGCAGGCGCTCGTCGCGGAACAGGTCTTCCACGCGCTCGCGGCCGCGCACCAGGTGCACGTCGTCGCCGTCGACCATCACTTCGGCCGCGCGCGGGCGGGTGTTGTAGTTGGAGCTCATGACGAAGCCGTAGGCGCCGGCCGACATCACGGCCAGCAGGTCGCCCGGCTGCACCGACAGCGCGCGGTCGCGGCCGAGCCAGTCGCCCGATTCGCACACCGGGCCGACCACGTCGTAGGTCAGCGGCGCGGCCTCGCCGGCCTCGCGCAGCTGCACCGGCTCGATGCGGTGGTAGGCCTCGTACATGGCGGGGCGCGCCAGGTCGTTCATGGCCGCGTCGACGATGCAGAAATTCTTGGCCGCGCCGGGCTTGAGGAATTCCACCTGCGTGAGCAGCACGCCGGCGTTGCCCACCAGCGAGCGGCCCGGCTCGAACAGCACCTCGCGGTGGCCGTGGCCGCGCTCGGCCACGCGGTCGAGCAGCGTGCGCGCGAAGCCGGTGATGTCCGGCGGGGTCTCGTCGTCGTAGGTGATGCCCAGGCCGCCGCCCACGTCGATGTGCTCGAGCTTGATGCCTTCGCGCTCGAGCGCTTCCACCACGTCCAGCACCTTGTCCAGCGCTTCCAGGTAGGGCGCGACCTCGGTGATCTGCGAGCCGATGTGGCAGTCGATGCCGGCCACTTCCAGATGCGGCAGCGCGGCCGCGGCGCGGTAGGTCGGCAGCACGTCCTCGAAGGCCACGCCGAACTTGTTGCCCTTCAGGCCGGTGGAGATGTACGGATGGGTCTTGGCGTCCACGTCCGGGTTGATGCGCAGCGACACGCGCGCGCGCTTGCCCAGGCGGCCGGCCACCGCGTTCAGGCGGTCCAGCTCGGGGATCGACTCGACGTTGAACGACAGCACGTCGTGCGCCAGCGCCAGCTCCATCTCGGCGACGGTCTTGCCCACGCCCGAGAACACCACCTTGCGCGGATCGCCGCCCACGGCCAGCACGCGCTGCAGCTCGCCGCCGGAGACGATGTCGAAGCCCGCGCCGAGCTGCGCGAAGACCTGTAGCACGGCCAGGTTGGAATTGGCCTTCATGGCGTACTGCACGCGCGCGCGGCGGCCCTGGCACGCCGCGGCGTAGGCCTGGTAGGCGGCGCTCAGCGCGGCGCGCGAGTAGACGTAGGTGGGGGTGCCGTATTCGGCGGCGATGCGCGCCAGCGGCACGTGCTCGACGGCGAGCGCGCCGTCGTGGCGATGGAAAAAGGCGGTCATGATGACTTGGCGGTGGGGGTGGCGGCCGGGGCGGCTTCGTCCGCGGGGGCGGCCGGAGCCGTCCTGGCGGCGGGATTCGGCACGTTCGGGTTGCCCAGGCCGGGGTCCGGCACGGCCGGCCTGGCCGGCGCGGCCGGCGGCCGGGGCATCGTCAGCGGGCCGCGGATGCCGCATCCCGACAGCAGGGGTATCGCAAGGCTGGCGGCAATCGCCGATACAATCGCAACACGACGCAACATCGGGTCGTCCTAGAAGAGTTGTCCGGCCCGTTTCCGCGGCAAGGCGGCGGAACGGCGGGACCAACGAAAAACGAAACTGGATCGAAACTGGATTCAACACGCCGCGGCCGGCGCGCGATGCGCCGCTGCCCGGGCGGTCTCGGAGTTTAACATGCCCCCCATGAGTGAAAGCGAGTTCCTGGCCCTGGCCCAGCAAGAGCTGGACCGGCTCGAGAGCGCGGTGGAAACGGCCGCCGACGCGGCCGACGCCGACATCGAAATCAACCGCGCAGGCAACCTGATCGAGCTGGAATTCGAGGACGGCTCCAAGATCATCGTCAACAGCCAGGCGCCGATGCAGGAGCTGTGGGTGGCGGCGCGCGCGGGCGGCTTCCATTTCCGCCACGACGGCCGGCAGTGGCTGGATACGCGCGGCGGCGGCGAGCTGTACGCGGCGCTGTCGGGCTACATGAGCCAGCAGGCCGGGGTGGCGCTGAAGCTGGGCTGAACCGAACCGGGGCCGGGCGCGCTTTCGCGCGGCCGGCATCGCGCCGAACGCCGGCGCGCGCGACGAATCGCGCGCGGGCGGCGCTCAGGCCCCGCCGCCGAACATCTCCAGGATCCGCTTCTTCTCGCCTTCGATGTCGGCCGGCGACTGCGTGCTCTCGTCCGGCTTGCCCGGCCACGGGTCGCCCAGCCCCACCGAGGCCACGCCGGCGCCGCCGGCATTCTCCTCGAAGGTCCAGTCGCCGGCCACCATCACCACGCCCTCGGGCGCCTGGCGCTCCGGTATCTCGGGCACGCCCTTGAGCATCTTGCTCATGTAGCCGACCCAGATCGGCAGGGCCAGGCCGCCGCCGGTCTCGCGCACGCCCAGGCTCTTGGGCTGGTCGTAGCCCATCCAGGCGATCGCCACCAGCTTGGGCGTATAGCCGGCGAACCAGGCGTCCACGGCGTCGTTGGTGGTGCCGGTCTTGCCGGCCAGGTCGTTGCGGCCCAGGCGCTGCTTGGCGCTGTTGGCGGTGCCGGTGCGCACCACGTCGCGCAGCATGCTGTCGGCGATGAACGCGGTGCGCGCGTCGAGCACGCGCACGGCGTCCTCGCCGGCGCGCTGCGGCCGGGTTTCCGAGATCACGTTGCCGCGCGCGTCCACCACCTTCTCGATCAGGTAGGGATTGATGCGGTAGCCGCCGTTGGCGAACACCGAGTACGCGCCGGCCATCTGCAGCGGCGTCACGCTGCCCGCGCCCAGCGCCATCGGCAGGTAGGCGGGGTGCTTGTCGGCGTCGAAGCCGAAGCGCGTGATGTAGTCCTGGGCGTACTGCGTGCCGATCGCGCGCAGGATGCGCACCGACACCAGGTTCTTGGACTTGGCCAGCGCGCGGCGCATGGTCATCGGGCCTTCGAACTTGCCGTCGTAGTTCTTCGGCTCCCACACCTGGCCGCCGTTGTCGGCGATCGAGATCGGCGCGTCGTTGATCACCGTGGCGGGCGAGAAGCCTTTCTCCAGCGCCGCCGAGTAGATGAACGGCTTGAAGCTCGAGCCGGGCTGGCGCCACGCCTGCGTCACGTGGTTGAACTTGTTGCGGTTGAAGTCGAAGCCGCCCACCATCGAGCGGATCTCGCCGTTCTCGGGGCTCAGCGAGATGAAGGCCGCCGACACTTCCGGCAGCTGCGTGACCGACCACGCGCCCTTTTCGTCCTGCGTCACGCGGATGATCGCGCCGGGCCGGATCCTGGCCTTGGGCTGCGCGTTGGCCGCCAGCGACGGCGCGATGAAGCGCAGCGCCTGGCCCTCGATGCTGGCGACCTCGCCCGACAGCAGCGTGGCCGTGACCTGCTTGGCCGACACGCTGGTGACGACCGCCGAGCGCAGGTCGTCGCTGCCCGGGTGCTCGAGCAGCGCGTCGTCGATGGCCTGCTCGCGCTCGTCGGGGTTGGCCGGCAGGTCGATGAAGGCCTCGGGGCCGCGGTAGCCGTGGCGGCGCTCGTAGTTCATGATGCCCGAGCGCACCGCCTCGTAGGCGGCGTCCTGGTCGGTCTTGTTGAGCGTGGTGTAGACGGTCAGGCCGCGCGTGTAGGTTTCCTCGCGGTATTGCGCGTACATCAGCTGCCGCACGATCTCGGCGACGTACTCGGCGTGCGTGGAGAACTCGTTGCCCTCGCCGCGCACCTTCAGTTCTTCGTGGATGGCCTGCTCGTACTGTTCCGGCGTCAGGTAGCGCAGGTCGCGCATGCGCTGCAGGATGTATTCCTGGCGCACCTTGGCGCGCTTGGGGTTGACCACCGGGTTGTAGGCCGACGGCGCCTTGGGCAGGCCGGCCAGCATGGCGGCCTCGGCCGGCGTCACGTCCTTGATCGACTTGCCGAAGTACACGCGCGCCGCGCTGGCGAAGCCGTAGGCGCGCTGCCCCAGGTAGATCTGGTTCATGTACAGCTCGAGGATCTGGTCCTTCGAGAGGTTGGCCTCGATCTTGTAGGCCAGCAGCATTTCGTACAGCTTGCGGGTGTAGGTCTTC
Source organism: Cupriavidus ulmosensis (assembly GCF_977008105.1). Lineage (NCBI taxonomy): Bacteria > Pseudomonadati > Pseudomonadota > Betaproteobacteria > Burkholderiales > Burkholderiaceae > Cupriavidus > Cupriavidus ulmosensis. Next base: position 3,936,376 of record NZ_CDRMWP010000001.1, on the reverse strand, counting down.
TCGCTCGAGAGGAAGAAGTTGCGCGCCACCTGCATGGTGATGGTGGACGCGCCCTGCGACAGGCCGCCGCGCAGGTTGGCCATGCCGGCGCGCAGCACGCCGACGAAGTCCACGCCGCCGTGCTCGTAGAAGCGGTCGTCCTCGATGGCCAGCACCGCTTTCTTCATCACGTCCGGGATCTCGGCGATCGGCACGAAGTTGCGGCGCTCCTCGCCGAACTCGCCGATCAGCACGTTGTCGGCGGTGTAGATGCGCAGCGGGATCTTGGGCCGGTAGTCGGTGATGGTGTCGAGCGAAGGCAGGTTCGGGGCAGCCACCAGCAGCGCGTACCCGACCAGCAGCGCCACCGCCACGATGCCGGCCGCCAGCAGGCCCAGCGCCCAGAAAGTCAGCCGCATCCAGAGCGGGCGGCGGGCGGGCAGGGACGGCTTCGGTTGTGCTGTGGCCATATGGGAACTACCGAGTTAGGGGTGCCCGGATTATATCTCCCGGGATCGGGCGCTCCGGCCGCCTTGTGGCGTGAACGCCGCTATCTGGCTGTTACAAGATGTAATCATGTTGAGATCTGCATGAAACGGAAAGAGGGGTCCGGCGCGGCGGCCGCTGGTGTACCGTGGGATTTTGACAACGCTTTGAGTAAGGCGTCTGCGAAAAGCAACCGTGGTCAAACCGGCACATTGCCAGCACACCACGTTTTTGTGAGAATCCACCAACTAAAAGAGCAAAACGTTTCATCCAAGAAACAAACAGACTCGCCAGATTAGAGCTACCAAGCCAGGGGCGAGTTCAAACGGTCAGGGGGTCACCTTGCGGCGAGGTATCTTGTCGGGGTTGTTGCGCCGTACGACGGTCGGCGTCGACATCGGGTCGTCCAGCGTGAAGGTAGTCGAGCTGTCCGTGGGCAGTGGCAAGAACGACTACCGGCTGGAAAAGTGCGCCAGCGAACTGCTGGATCGCAATGCCGTTGCCGATGGCAACGTGGTCAATATCGAAGCGGTGGGCGTGGCCCTCAAGCGCGCGCTCGGCAAGGCCGGCATCCGCAGCAAGGAGGTCGTGCTCGGCGTGCCGTCGATGCTGACCGAATCGCAGACCGTCAGCCTGCCGGACAACCTGTCCGAGGACGAACTCTACGTGCAGGTGGAATCCGAGGCGCACCGCCTCTATCCGCCGTCGCAGGCCGTCAATTTCGACTTCGCCGTGATCGGCCCCAGCGAGACCGAGGGCGGCATCGGCGTGCGCGTGACCGCCGCCAACAGCGACCGCGTGCAGGAGCGCGTGACCGCCGCCGAGATGGCCGGGCTCAAGCCGCACGTGATGGACGTCGAGGAATACGCGGTGCAGCGCTCGGTGGTGCAGATGCTGGGCGTGTCGCCCGACCTCAGCGAGACCGAGGCCAAGGAGCTGCCCGTGGTGGTGGTGGTCCATCTCGGCGGCAGCCGCTCCAAGGCGATCTTCTACCAAGGCTGGAAAGAGCTCTACGAGCAGCCCCTCAACAGCTACGGCGACCAGCTCACGCAGAGCGCGGCGCGCATGTTCACGCTGGACGCGCTCAAGGCCGAGATCAAGAAGCGCAAGAACACGCTGCCGGAAGCCTGGCGCACCCAGTTGCTCAAGCCGTCGCTGGAAGCGCTGGCGGTCGAGGTGCAAGGCGCCGTGCGCAATTTCCTGTCGTCGTCCAGCATCGGCCGGGTCGACGAGATCCTGCTGTCCGGCGGGCATGCCTCGCTGGTCGGCGTGCAGGCCGCGATCGAGCAGCAGACCGAGATCACCACCACGCTGGCCAACCCGTTCGCCAACATGATGACCGCCGGCAAGGTCAACGAGCGCTATCTCCAGCGCGACCTGCCGGCCTACATCGTGAGCGCCGGGCTCGCGCTGCGCGGCCTGCAGTAAGCCAGCAAGGGAAGCCGCATGCCTACCAACACGATCCCGACCGTCAACCTGCTGCCGTACCACGAGGCCCGCAAGGCTTCGCGCCGCAAGAAGGTCTACGCCATGCTCGGCGGCGCGGCGGGAGCCGGCGCGCTGGTGGTGCTGATCGGCGGCTGGTACATCGACAGCCGCGTCGACGCCGAGACGGGGCTGAACCAGGTGCTGGCCACCGAGAACAGCCGCCTCGACGTGCAGATCCGCGAAGTCAACACGCTGCGCAAGGACATCGACGGGCTGCTGCAGCGGCAGAAGGCCATCGAGGGCCTGCAGAACGAGCGCAACCGCCCGGTGCAGCTGCTCGAGGAACTGGTGCGCCAAGTGCCCGAGGGCGTCTACCTGACCACGCTCAAGCAGGCCGGCGACGTCTTCACCGTGACCGGCATCGCGCAGTCGAACGAGCGCGTCTCGGAACTGCTGCGCAACCTCGGCCAGGTGAGCTGGCTGGACAAGGCCGAGCTGGTCGAATCGAAGGCCGTGATGATGACCAACAACCTGCGCGAGCAGCGGCGCCTGTTCGACTTCTCCATGCGCTTCGCCTACCGCGCGCCCGAGGTGCCGGACGACGGCAAGAAGGGCCGCGCGGGCGCCGCCAGCGGCGCCGCGGCGCAGGGCGCACGCACGGGCAAGGGCTGATATGGCACTCAATTCCGAAATCTCGCTGGCCGCGCTCAACGACCTCGGCGCGCAGTTCCGCGGCATCAACCTCAACGAGCCCGAAACCTGGCCGGCCGCGCCGCGCGTGCTGTTCGCGGTGCTGGCGGCGCTGCTGGTGCTGGTGCTGGGCTGGCAGTTCTACTGGAGCGGCAAGCTCGACGAGCTCGACCGCAAGCATCTCGAGCAGGAAAGCCTGAAGCAGGCCTACCAGTCCAAGGTGGCGCAGGTTGCCAACCTGGACGCGCTGCGCAAGCAGAAGGCCGAGGTGGAGCAGCGCGTGGCGCTGGTCGAGCGCCAGTTGCCCAACAAGACCGAGATGGACGCGCTGCTGGCCGACGTCAACCACGCCGGCGTGGCGCGCGGCCTGCAGTTCGAACTGTTCAAGCCGCAGGCTGCCGTGATCAAGCCCTACTTCGCCGAGATCCCGGTCAACCTGAAGGTGACGGGCCGCTACCACGACGTGGCGCAGTTCAACGCCGACGTGGCCGCACTGTCGCGCATCGTGTCGATGCAGGGGATGCAGTTCACCACCGGCAAGGATGGCGGGCTGGCGATGGAGGCCGTGGCGATGGCCTACCGCGCGCTCGACCCCGACGAACAGGCGGCGCAGCGCAAGGCGGAAGCCGCGGCGGCCAAGACGGCCGCGGGAGCGAAGAAATGATGCCAGCGATCCGGGCCTCCGGCCTGCGCGCGTGCGCGTGCGCGCTGCTCGGCGCCGCGCTGCTGGCGGCCTGCGGGGCCAGCGAGGAAGACGGCCTGCGCCAGTGGATGGCCCAGGCGCGCGCGGCCAAGGCGCCGCCGCCGGCGCCGCTGCCCGAGCCCAAGCCCTACGTGCCGCGCGAGTACGCCGGGCGCAGCGCGCCCGAGCCGTTCGCCCAGAACAAGATCGGCGACCTCAACCGGGTCCTGTCCGAGTCGCCGGAGTCCGGCCGGCAGCACGAGCCGCTGGAGGACTACCCGCTGGAGAATTTCAAGATGCTGGGCGCGATGCGCAACCACGGGGAAACCTATGGCGTCGTGCTGGTAGACAACAAGATCCACCACGTCAAGGTGGGTCAGTATCTCGGCCAGAACTACGGCCGGGTGGTCCGCATCAGCGATCAGGAGATCGTGTTGCGCGAATTGGTCCGGGAAGGGGTAGCCGAGTGGAAAGAGAAAATGACCAGCCTGAAGCTGGAGGGGTCGGCATGATCATGGGTCGCTGGTACCGGGCGCTTGCGGGCGCCGCGGTCATGATGCTCGCGCTGGCTGTGCCGGCCGCGATGGCGCAATCGACGGCGGGCAATACCGTCAAGCGCGTGGATGCCACCACCGCGGGCGAGCAGACCATATTCACGGTCGAGCTCGCCGGGGTGCCGGCGCAGAAGCCGGCGGACTTCACCACGCAGAATCCGCCCCGGATCGCCATCGACTTCCTCGATACCGGCTTCGCCCAGGGCCGCGCGCAGTACGATTTCGGCGGCAAGCTGCTCAAGGGTGCCAACGTGGTGCAGATCGGCGACCGCACGCGCGTGGTCCTCGATCTCACGCGCGTCGCCAGCTACCGCACCGAGGTGCGCGGCAGCCAGTTCGTGGTGCTGCTCGACAACGTGGCGCCGAGCGCGCGCACGGCGGTGCCGACCTTCGCCCCGACCGCGGCGCTGGTGCCGCAGGCGGCGGCCAGCCGGCCGGCGATCCGCAACATCGACTTCCGCCGCGGCGCGGACGGCGCCGGGCGCATCGTGGTGGACCTGTCCGCGCGCGACTCCGGCATCAACATTGCCCAGCAGGGCCAGAACGTGGTGGTGGACTTCCTCAACACCGCGCTGCCCGACGGCCTGCGCCGGCGCTACGACGTGAGCGACTTCGGCACCCCGGTGCAGGGCATGCGCGCCGGCGACAACAACGGCAGCACGCGCCTGACCATCGAGCCGCGCGGCAACTGGGAATACAGCTCCTACCAGACCGACACGCAGTTCGTGGTCGAGGTGCGCCCGGTCAAGGAAGACCCGGCCAAGCTGATCAGCGGCGCGGGCTTCCGCGGCGAACGGCTCTCGCTGAACTTCCAGAGCATCGACATCCGCTCGCTGCTGCAGGTATTCGCCGACTTCACCAACCTCAACATCATCACCAGCGAAAGCGTGCAGGGCAACCTGACGCTGCGCCTGAAGGACGTGCCCTGGGACCAGGCCCTGCAGATCGTGCTGGACGCCAAGGGGCTGGCCTCGCGCCGCAACGGCAATGTGCTGTGGGTGGCACCCAAGGCCGAGCTGGCCACCAAGGAAAAGCTCGAGCTCGAGTCGCAGCAGCAGATCAACGACCTCGAGCCGATCCGCAGCCAGGTGTTCCAGCTGAACTACCAGCGCGCCGAGGACGTGCGGCGCATGCTGCTCGGCCTGGCCGCGGTGGGCAGCACCGGCGGCGCGGGCGGCGCCGGCGCGCTCGGCAGCACGGGCGCCATCGGTAGCGTGGGCGGCGTGGGCGGCGCGGCGGCCAGCAACACCCGCATGCTGTCCAAGCGCGGCTCGCTGACGGCCGATCCGCGCACCAACCAGCTGTTCGTGTCGGACATCGGCAGCAAGCTCGAAGAGGTGCAGAGCTTCCTCGGCAAGATCGACATCCCGGTGCGCCAGGTCATCATCGAGGCGCGCATCGTCGAGGCCAACGACAGCTTCAGCCGCAACCTCGGCGTCAGGCTCGGCTTTGCCTCCAAGACCGCCGGCGCCGGCTACGGCAACAACTACACCAACGTGGTGAGCCCGGTGACGCAGAACGCCACCTGGGACAACAGCCCCGCGCTGAGTCTGCCGGCGGCGGCGATCAACGGCGTCAACCCGGGGTCGGTGGCGGTGAGCCTGTTCAGCAATACGGCCGGCCGCTTCCTCGCGCTCGAACTCTCCGCGCTGGAAGCGGACGGGCGCGGCAAGATTATCTCCAGCCCGCGCGTGGTCACCGCCAACAACATCAAGGCGCTGATCGAGCAGGGCACCGAGCTGCCCTACCAGGCCGCCACCTCCAGCGGCGCCACCTCGGTGCAGTTCCGCAAGGCCAACCTGAAGCTCGAGGTGACGCCGCAGATCACGCCGGAAGGCAACGTGCTGCTGGACGTGGACGTCAACAAGGACAGCGTGGGCATCCAGACCAGCTCGGGCTTCGCCATCGACACCAAGCACGTGCAGACCCAGGTGCTGGTGGAGAACGGCGGCACGGTGGTGATCGGCGGCATCTACAGCCAGACCGAGTCCACCAACATCAACAAGGTGCCGTGGCTCGGCGACATCCCGGTGCTCGGCAACCTGTTCAAGGACAACGCCAAGGTCAACAACCGCACCGAACTGCTGGTATTCCTGACGCCGCGCGTGCTCAACGAGAGCGTCTCGCTGAAATAAGTCCGCCAATAAGTTCGCCAATAAGCCCGCCGGCGGCTCCGGCGGCGGCGCTGCCGGGCCCGCCCGGCCCGCCGGATGCAGTAGACTGGGAGGCCGCATCGTGCGCGATGCGGCCTTTTTCATTGCCGGGCCGGCGGCGCGGAGGGCAGGGCGGACACGGGGCGGGCCGCCGCCCGCGCGCTCCGTGCCACTTGCCCGGATCGCCCCGACATAAGAAGATGACGCAGTTTCCCACTGCGGCGGCCGGCCAGAGACCCGGCAGCCGCCCGACATGCCAGTGACAGCCACCCGCCCGAACCTCTTTTTTGTCGGCCTGATGGGTGCCGGCAAGACCACCGTCGGCCGAACCGTGGCCCGGCGCCTGAACTATCCCTTCTTCGATTCGGACCACGAACTCGAGGCGCGTTGCGGCGTGCGGATCCCGATCATCTTCGAGCACGAAGGCGAAGCGGGCTTCCGCGAGCGCGAGGCGCACATGATCGACGAGCTGAGCCAGCGCAGCGGCATCGTGCTGGCCACCGGCGGCGGCGCGGTGCTGCGCCCGGAGAACCGGGCGCACCTGAAGGCGCGCGGCACCGTGGTCTACCTGCGCGCCAGCCCGCACGACCTGTGGCTGCGCACGCGCCACGACCGCAACCGCCCGCTGCTGCAGACCGCGGACCCGAAGGGCAGGCTCGAGGCGCTCTATGCCGAGCGCGACCCGCTTTACCGCGAGGTGGCGGACTTCATCATCGAAACCGGCAAGCCCTCGGTGGCCCAGCTTGCTAATATGGTGTTGATGCAACTTGAAATGGCCGGTTTCAGCGTGGCCGCCGAAGAGCCGGGCGAGCCCGGGCAGGACGACGGCGACGGCGCGGAAGCACCGCCGGCGCAGGACCGGAATCACGATGATCACCCTTGAAGTCGACCTCGGGGAGCGCAGCTACCCCATCCATATCGGCACCGGCCTGCTCGACCAGGCCGAGCTGCTGCGTCCCCACGTGCGCGGCACCCATGCCGTCATCGTCACCAACGAGACCGTCGGCCCGCTCTACGCGGCGCGCGTGGAGGCCACGCTGGCCGCGCTCGGCAAGACCGTGCGCACCGTGACCCTGCCCGACGGCGAAGCGTTCAAGCAGTGGGAAACGCTCAACCTGATCTTCGACGCGCTGCTCCGGGCCGGCGCCGACCGCAAGACCACGCTGGTCGCGCTCGGCGGCGGCGTGGTCGGCGACATGACCGGGTTTGCCGCCGCCAGCTACATGCGCGGCGTGCCGTTCGTGCAGATGCCCACCACGCTGCTGGCGCAGGTGGATTCCTCGGTGGGCGGCAAGACCGGCATCAACCACCCGCTCGGCAAGAACATGATCGGCGCGTTCCACCAGCCCAACGCGGTGATCGCCGACATCGACACGCTGCGCACGCTGCCGGCGCGCGAACTGGCCGCCGGCCTGGCCGAGGTGATCAAGCACGGCGCCATCGCCGACGCCGAGTACTTCGGCTGGATCGAGCGCAACATCCGCGCGCTCAACGACTGCGACCCGGACATGATGGCGCTGGCGGTGCAGCGCTCGTGCGAGATCAAGGCCGCGGTGGTGGCCCAGGACGAGCGCGAGGGCGGCCTGCGCGCCATTCTCAATTTCGGCCACACCTTCGGCCATGCCATCGAGGCCGGCATGGGCTACGGCGAATGGCTGCACGGCGAGGCCGTCGGCTGCGGCATGGTGATGGCGGCCGACCTGTCGCACCGGCTCGGCTTCATCGACACCGAGACGCGCGCGCGCGTGACGCAGCTCACGCGCGCGGCCATGCTGCCCGTGGTGGCGCCGGATCTCGGCACCGACCGCTACATCGAACTGATGAAAGTGGACAAGAAGGCGGAAGCCGGCAGCGTCAAGTTCATCCTGCTCAGGAAGCTGGGCGAGGCCTTCATCACCACCGTGCCGGACGCCGACCTGCGCGCTACGCTGCAGCACGCGGTGCTCAGGCCGCCCACCGAGGCGCCGGTCGCCTGACGCGATCGGTTGTGCCTCGCAACCCCGGCCGGCGGCGCGAGCCCCGGCCGGCTGCCGACCGGATTGCCGCATGACCGACCTCGAAAGCCATCTCGCTCCGTATGCCGCCCGCTCCGCGCTGTCGCGCGGGCGCGTGCACGTCGAACCGCCGTCGTCCTCGCGCAGCGAGTTCCAGCGCGACCGCGACCGCGTGATCCACAGCACGGCCTTCCGCCGGCTCGAATACAAGACCCAGGTCTTCGTCAACCATGAGGGCGACCTGTTCCGCACCCGGCTCACGCACAGCCTGGAAGTGGCGCAGATCGCGCGCTCGATCGCCCGCAACCTGCGCCTGAACGAAGACCTCGTGGAGGCCATCTCGCTGGCCCACGACCTCGGGCACACGCCGTTCGGCCACGCCGGGCAGGACGCGCTGAACACCTGCATGAAGAACCACGGCGGCTTCGAGCACAACCTGCAGAGCCTGCTGGTGGTGGACGAGCTGGAGGAGCGCTATGGCGGCTTCGACGGCCTCAACCTGACCTTCGAGACGCGCGAGGGCGTGCTCAAGCACTGCTCGCGCGTCAATGCCTCGGCGCTGGGCGAGCTGGGCCGGCGCTTCCTGGAAGGCACCCAGCCCTCGCTGGAAGCCCAGCTGGCCAACCTGGCCGACGAGATCGCCTACAACAACCACGACATCGACGACGGCCTGCGCTCCGGCCTGCTCACGCTCGAGCAGATGGACGAAGTGCCGATGTGGCGCCGCCACCGCGCCGAGGCGATGACCGCGTTCCCGGGCATCAACGGCCGGCGCGTCATCAACGAGACCGTCCGGCGCATGATCAACACGCTGATCGTCGACCTGATCGAGACCACCAGCCGCAATATCGCCGCGGCCGGCCCGCGCAACATCGAGGCGGTGCGCGCCGCCGGCCCGCTGGTCGCCTTCAGCACCGCCGTGCGCGAGGAAGCCGCCGAACTCAAGCGCTTCCTGTTCCGCCACCTGTACCGGCACTACCTCGTGATGCGCATGTCGGCCAAGGCGCAGCGCATCATCACCGACCTGTTCGACGTCTTCATGGCCGATCCGCGCCTGCTGCCGCCGCAGTACCAGGCCGGGCAGGGGCGCGATCAGGCGCGGCTGGTCGCCCACTACATCGCCGGCATGACGGACCGCTACGCGATCCGCGAGCACCGCCGCATCTTCTCGGTCCACGAGGGCGGCAACTAGGCGCCGCATGCGGGGAGCGGGACGCCCCCGACAAATTGGGGACGGATCAGCGCGCGCCTGCGCTATCATCGGGTTTTGCCGGCGCGCCGCAAGGCGCCGGCGCCGATTCCCGCGTTTGCCCTCATGGCCCGACTTCCCCGCTTTTCGCCGACCGGCCTGCCCGCCCTCGTACTGCAGCGCGGCAACAACCGCCAGCCGGTCTTCCTCGGCCCCGACGACTACGTCCACTACCTGGACTGCCTGCGCATGGCCGCGCGCGAGCACGATCTCGCCATCCACGCCTACGCGCTGCGGCCCAACCACGTGCATCTGGTCGCCACGCCGCGCCAGGCCGACTCGCTCAGCCTGACCATGCAGGCGGTCGGGCGCCGCTACGCGCGCTACTTCAACCGCGCCGCGGGACGCACCGGCACGCTGTGGGACGGGCGCTTCCGCTCCGCGGTGTTCGACCCGGCACAGTGGCTGCTGCCGGCCATGCTGTACGTGGAAGGCAACGCCATGCGCGCCGGCGAGGTCGCGCAGCCCGAGGCGGACCGCTGGAGCAGCTACCGCCACCACGCCGGCATCGAGGCCAGCCCCTTTGTGAGCGATCACTCCGTCTACTGGGCGCTCGGCAATACGCCGTTCGAGCGCCAGTCCAACTACCGCGCGGTGGCGGCCGAGGGCCTGTCGCCGGCGGCGCTGGCCACGCTGCGCAGCCACGCGCACAGCGGCTGGCCGCTCGGCGACGCCGCTTTCCTGGCGCAGCTGGAGCGGCAGGGCACGCGCCGCGTGCAGCCGTTGCCGAAGGGCCGGCCGCCGGGGCGCAGCGCGGGCGGCATGGACCCCGAACCCGGTGCCGCGTAGGCGGCGGCGCGGCTTGAACCGTCGCGGTGCCCGATGTGCGCGGGACGGCGCGCGATGCACCAAAAAGTAATGTGTCCCCAAATAAAGACCATCCCGTTTGTGGTACGAGATTTAATATGTTCTGACCCCATTTAAATTTTTTGCGAGACGTGGATGATTCTTTTATAGTTCCTCCACCCACATTCATTGTGCGGCGCGTCACGCTTGCGTACGCCGCTGCGGCCCCGCTGTCCCTCTCGTCATCCCGCTCCCGGCCCCGGCCGGCCCAGGTGGCAGAGTGCGGTCCCCGTTCCGGTCTGCCCTGCTGGCTGCGCAGCCCTCACCGGAATCAAGCCCGTGGACCAATCGCAATCCCAATCGAAGCCAACGCTGGCGCAGGCCGCCGAGTCCGCCTCTGCCGCCGCCACGCACGCGCCCGCCTCGCTGCCGCAGGCCCAGGGCATGTACGACCCCGCCAATGAGAAAGACGCATGCGGCGTCGGCATGGTCGCCCACATCAAGGGCAAGAAGAGCCACGAGATCGTCCAGCAGGGCCTGAAGATCCTGGAAAACCTCGATCACCGCGGCGCGGTCGGCGCCGATGCGCTGATGGGCGACGGCGCGGGCATCCTGATCCAGATCCCGGACCAGTTCTACCGCGAGGAAATGGCCAGGCAGGGCGTGACCCTGCCGCCGTCGGGCGAGTACGGCGTGGGCATGATCTTCCTGCCCAAGGAACACGCCTCGCGCCTGGCCTGCGAGCAGGAGCTCGAGCGCACCGTGCGCCTGGAAGGCCAGGTCGTGCTGGGCTGGCGCGACGTGCCGGTGGACTGCAACATGCCGATGTCGCCGACCGTGCGCAAGACCGAGCCGGTGATCCGCCAGATCTTCATCGGGCGCGGCCGCGACATCATGACCACGGACGCGCTCGAACGTAAGCTCTACGTGATCCGCAAGACCGCCAGCCACGCCATCCAGGCGCTCAAGCTCAAGCACGGCAAGGAATACTTCGTGCCGTCGATGTCGGCGCGCACGGTGGTGTACAAGGGCCTGCTGCTGGCCAACCAGGTCGGCGAGTACTACCTCGACCTGCAGGACCCGCGCGCCGTGTCGGCGCTGGCCCTGGTGCACCAGCGCTTCTCCACCAACACCTTCCCGGCCTGGGAGCTGGCCCACCCGTACCGCATGGTCGCCCACAACGGCGAAATCAACACGGTCAAGGGCAACGTGAACTGGGTCAACGCGCGCACCGGCGCGATCTCCTCGCCGGTGCTCGGCGACGACCTGCCCAAGCTGTGGCCGCTGATTTACCCCGGCCAGTCCGACACCGCCTCGTTCGACAACTGCCTCGAGCTGCTGACGATGGCGGGCTACCCGCTCGTCCACGCGATGATGATGATGATCCCGGAAGCCTGGGAACAGCACACGCTGATGGACGACAACCGCCGCGCGTTCTACGAGTACCACGCCGCCATGATGGAGCCGTGGGACGGCCCCGCCGCGATCTGCTTCACCGACGGCCGCCAGATCGGCGCCACGCTGGACCGCAACGGCCTGCGCCCGGCGCGCTTCTACGTGACCGAGGACGACGTCGTGGTGCTGGCCTCGGAAGCCGGCGTGCTGCCGTTCCCCGAGTCGCGCATCGTGCAGAAGTGGCGCCTGCAGCCGGGCAAGATGTTCCTGATCGACATGGAGCAGGGCCGCATCATCGACGACAAGGAGCTCAAGGACAACCTGGCCAACGCCAAGCCGTACAAGAGCTGGATCGACGCCGTGCGCATCAAGCTCGACGAGCTCGAAGCCAAGCCCGAGGACGTGGCCGCCGAGAAGAAGCCCGACGCGCGCCTGCTGGACCGCCAGCAAGCGTTCGGCTACACCCAGGAAGACGTCAAGTTCCTGATGGCGCCGATGGCGCTGTCCGGCGAGGAAGCCACCGGCTCGATGGGCAACGACAGCCCGCTGGCCGTGCTCTCGTCCAAGAACAAGACGCTGTACCACTACTTCAAGCAGCTGTTCGCCCAGGTCACCAACCCGCCGATCGACCCGATCCGCGAGAACATGGTGATGTCGCTGGTGTCGTTCATCGGCCCGAAGCCGAACCTGCTCGAGCTCAACAACATCAACCCGCCGATGCGCCTCGAAGTGTCCCAGCCCGTGCTGGACTTCAAGGACATCGCCAAGATCCGCAACATCGAGCACTACACCGGCGGCAAGTTCCGTTCGTACGAGCTGAACATCTGCTATCCGAAGGCGTGGGGCAAGGAAGGCATCGAAGCGCGCCTGGCCTCGCTGTGCGCCGAAGCCGTTGACGCGGTGCGCTCGGGCTACAACATCCTGATCGTGTCGGACCGCCGCGTCGACGCCGAGCACGTCGCCATTCCCGCGCTGCTGGCCACCTCGGCGATCCACCACCACCTGGTGGACAAGGGCCTGCGCACCTCGGCCGGCCTCGTGGTGGAAACCGGCACCGCGCGCGAAGTGCACCACTTCGCGCTGCTGGCCGGCTACGGCGCCGAAGCCGTGCACCCGTACCTGGCGATGGAAACGCTGTCCGACATGGCGCAGGGCCTGTCCGGCGACCTCTCGTCCGAGAAGGCGGTCAAGAACTTCGTCAAGGCGATCGGCAAGGGCCTGCAGAAGGTGATGTCCAAGATGGGCATCTCCACCTACATGTCGTACACCGGCGCGCAGATCTTCGAAGCGATCGGCCTGTCGCGCGAGCTGGTGCAGAAGTATTTCCACGGCACCGCCTCGAACGTCGAAGGCATCGGCATCTTCGAGGTGGCCGAGGAAGCGCTGCGTCTGCACCGCGACGCGTTCGGCGACAACCCGGTGCTCGAGGGCATGCTCGAGACCGGCGGCGAGTACGCGTTCCGCATCCGCGGCGAAGAGCACATGTGGACGCCGGACTCGGTGGCCAAGCTGCAGCACGCCGTGCGCGCCGACGAAGGCCGCGGCGCGTACCAGACCTACAAGGAATACGCCAACATCATCAACGACCAGAGCCGCCGCCACATGACGCTGCGCGGCCTGTTCGAGTTCAAGGTCGACCCGGCGCGCGCGATCCCGCTCGAGGAAGTCGAGTCGGCCAAGGACATCGTCCGGCGTTTCGCCACCGGCGCCATGTCGCTGGGCTCGATCTCGACCGAGGCCCACGCCACGCTGGCCGTGGCGATGAACCGCATCGGCGGCAAGTCCAACACCGGCGAAGGCGGCGAGGACGAGAAGCGCTACCGCAACGAGTTGCGCGGCATTCCCATCAAGCAGGGCGACACCATGCAGGGCCTGCTGGGCCCGGATGCCGTGGTGCGCGACCTGGAACTGCAGGCCGGCGACTCGCTGCGCTCGAAGATCAAGCAGGTGGCCTCGGGCCGGTTCGGCGTGACCGCCGAATACCTGGCCTCGGCCGACCAGATCCAGATCAAGATGGCGCAGGGCGCCAAGCCCGGCGAAGGCGGCCAGCTGCCCGGCCACAAGGTGTCGGACTACATCGGCAAGCTGCGCTACTCGGTGCCGGGCGTCGGCCTGATCTCGCCGCCGCCGCACCACGACATCTACTCGATCGAGGATCTGGCGCAACTGATCCACGACCTGAAGAACGTCAACCCGGTCTCCGACATCTCGGTCAAGCTGGTGTCCGAAGTGGGCGTGGGCACCGTGGCCGCGGGCGTGGCCAAGGCCAAGGCCGACCACGTGGTGATCGCCGGCCATGACGGCGGCACCGGCGCCTCGCCGCTGTCGTCGATCAAGCATGCCGGCACGCCGTGGGAACTGGGCCTCGCCGAGACCCAGCAGACCCTGATGCTCAACGGCCTGCGCAACCGCATCCGCGTGCAGGCCGACGGCCAGATGAAGACCGGCCGCGACGTGGTCATCGGCGCGCTGCTGGGCGCCGACGAGTTCGGCTTCGCCACCGCGCCGCTGGTGGCCGAAGGCTGCATCATGATGCGCAAGTGCCACCTGAACACCTGCCCGGTGGGCGTGGCCACGCAGGACCCGGTGCTGCGCAAGAAATTCCAGGGCAAGCCCGAGCACGTGGTGAACTTCTTCTTCTTCATCGCCGAAGAAGCGCGCGAGATCATGGCGCAGTTGGGCATCCGCACGTTCAACGAGCTGATCGGCCGCGCCGACCTGCTCGACACCCGTGCCGGCATCGAGCACTGGAAGGCGCGCGGCCTCGATTTCTCGCGCGTGTTCTACCAGGCGCCGATCGCCGCCGAAGTGCCGCGCTACCACACCGACACGCAGGATCACGGCCTGTCGGTCGAAGCCGGCAAGGCGCTCGACCACGTGCTGATCGCCAAGGCGCGCCCGGCCATCGACAAGGGCGAGCGCGTGTCGTTCATCCAGCCGGTCAAGAACGTCAACCGCACGGTCGGCGCGATGCTGTCCGGCGTGGTGGCCAAGCAGTACGGCCATGAAGGCCTGCCCGACGACACCATCCACATCCAGTTGCAGGGCACCGCCGGCCAGTCCTTCGGCGCGTTCCTCGCGCACGGCGTCACGCTGGACCTGGTGGGCGACGGCAACGACTACGTCGGCAAGGGCCTGTCGGGCGGGCGCGTGATCGTGCGCGCGCCGCACGAGTTCCGCGGCGATCCGACCCGCAACATCATCGTCGGCAACACGGTGCTGTACGGCGCCATCGCCGGCGAGGCGTTCTTCAACGGCGTGGCCGGCGAGCGCTTCGCGGTGCGCAACTCGGGTGCCTCCGCCGTGGTGGAAGGCACCGGCGACCACGGTTGCGAGTACATGACCGGCGGCACGGTGGTGGTGCTGGGCGGCACCGGGCGCAATTTCGCGGCCGGCATGTCGGGCGGCGTGGCCTACGTCTACGACGAGGACGGCCTGTTCGACAAGCGCTGCAACACCTCGATGGTCGCGCTCGAAACGGTGCTGGCGTCGGCGGATCAGGAAAAGGGTCAGTCGCCCGCTTCCTGGCACAAGGTCGGCGGCAAGCGCCAGCTCGACGAGGCCATCCTCAAGGGCCTGATCGAGCAGCACTTCCGCTTCACCGGCTCCGAGCGCGCCAAGGCGCTGCTGGCCGACTGGGCCACGGCGCGCCGCAAGTTCGTCAAGGTCTTCCCGACCGAGTACAAGCGCGCCCTGGGCGAGATGTACGCGAAGGAACAGGAAGCGAAGGACAGCGACCGGGAAGCCATCGCCGCCTGAGTTCGCAGGCAGGGCCCGCGGGCCCGACCAAGCAGGAGCGGCGGCGCGGCCCGCGCCGCCGGCTCACAAGATACTGACCTCACAGCGGGGCCGGCGCATGCGCCGGTGCCGCCCAGCAAGACCAAGGACGCAACATGGGTAAGGCGACTGGCTTTCTCGAATTTCCGCGCCAGAACGAAGGTTACGAGCCCGTAACCAAGCGCGTGAAGCACTACAAGGAATTCGTCTTCGCGCTGTCCGACAGCGAAGCGAAGATCCAGGGCGCGCGCTGTATGGACTGCGGCATCCCGTTCTGCAACAACGGCTGCCCGGTCAACAACATCATCCCCGACTTCAACGACCTGGTGTACCGCCAGGACTGGAAGTCGGCGATCCAGGTGCTGCACCAGACCAACAACTTCCCCGAGTTCACCGGCCGCATCTGCCCGGCGCCGTGCGAGGCCGCCTGCACGCTCGGCATCAACGAGCTGCCGGTCGGCATCAAGTCGATCGAGCACGCCATCATCGACAAGGCCTGGGAAGAAGGCTGGGTCGCGCCGCAGCCGGCGAAGCACAAGACCGGCAAGACCGTGGCCGTGGTCGGCTCCGGCCCCGCCGGCATGGCCGCCGCGCAGCAACTGGCGCGCGCCGGCCACGACGTGACCGTGTTCGAGAAGAACGACCGCATCGGCGGCCTGCTGCGCTACGGCATCCCCGACTTCAAGATGGAGAAGACGCTGATCGACCGCCGCATCGAGCAGATGCAGTCCGAAGGCGTGACCTTCCGCCCCGGCGTGATGGTGACCGATGGCGAACTGCCGGCCGGCATCAAGAACTACGCGCGCGAAACCATCTCGGCGCAGGCGCTGCAGGACCAGTTCGACGCCGTCGTGCTGGCCGGCGGCTCGGAAGTGCCGCGCGACCTGCCCGTGCCCGGCCGCGAGCTGGCCGGCGTGCACTACGCGCTGGAATTCCTGATCCCGCAGAACAAGGAAGTCGCCGGCGACGGCCCCAACGAGATCCGCGCCGAAGGCAAGCACGTGATCGTGATCGGCGGCGGCGACACGGGTTCCGACTGCGTTGGCACCTCCAACCGCCACGGCGCCGAGTCGATCGTCCAGTTCGAGCTGCTGCCGCAGCCGCCGGAAGAAGAAAACAAGCCGCTGGTGTGGCCGTACTGGCCGATCAAGCTGCGCACCTCGTCGTCGCACGACGAAGGCTGCGAGCGCGACTGGTCGGTGGCGACCAAGGAATTCATCGGCGGGGAAGGCAAGGACAGCGGCAAGATCACCGCGCTCAAGGCCTGCCGCGTGGAGTGGAAGGACGGCAAGATGCAGGAAGTGCCGGACAGCGAGTTCATCCTCAAGGCCGACCTCGTGCTGCTGGCGATGGGCTTCACCAACCCGGTCGGCTCGCTGCTCTCGGCGTTCGGCGTGGATACCGATGCGCGCAAGAACGCGCGTGCCGCCACCGAAGGCGAGCGGGCGTATCAGACCAATGTGCCCAAGGTGTTTGCCGCCGGCGACGTGCGTCGCGGGCAGTCACTGGTGGTGTGGGCGATTCGTGAGGGGCGCCAGGCGGCACGGTCGGTGGATGCGTTCCTGATGGGGCATTCTGAATTGCCGAGGTAAGTTTTTTTTTGTGCCTTGCCGGCTGTGGGTTGGCTGGTGGACCCGCCTTGGGGCTGTGAGCCTGGGGCGGGTTTTTTGTTTTTTTGCTGGGGGTTTTGAGTTTGGTGTCAACTGGTTGATTTTGAAGTCGGTGTCTTAACGTTGGCTGCTGAACGTCAAAGTCAACTTCTTAACGTCAACGGCTGAACGTCAACATCAAAGTCAAAGGCTTTCGCTCCCCCGGAGCGACCTACTTTCTTTTCCCCGAAAAGAAAGTAGGCAAAGAAAGCGGGCTGCCTGGCCGGCAGGGGCAGAGCCGAACAGGGATGCTGGTTGTTGGTGGTTTCGTGGTGGGGGTGGTGGTTCTGCTGGGGTTCTGCCGGTACCGGTTTTGGCGGCCACTGTCTCTCGGGTGGTGTTCGATTCGTGGTGGCGCTGCATGATGGCGGTGGCCCAGGCCCTTCGGGCTGCTGCCGCGACCGGGGCGGAGGGGATCGTCGTAGGGGCGGTGCTGGTTTCGTGGTGGGCGTGGTGGCCCCCATTCGATCTCAGTGCCAAACGGTTTTGACTTGAGAGGCAATCCGATTCAAAGCAACCCAGCACACCCGCGCTGGGTCCACCGCGCCCACCATGAAACCAGTGCCGGTGCTACGCCGTGACCGCCAAAACCGGTAACGGCAGATGCCCGAACCAGCAGTGTGCCGGCCATCATAGGTCTGACCCCGCAACCCATACCGCCAGCCAGATCGTGGCCAGCCGAACCGGTAACGGCAGGATGCCAGCAGAACCACAGGCCCCACCACGAAACCACCAACAAGAGAAATCCCAACGTTTCTGCCCCTGCCGGCCAGGCAGCCCGCTTTCTTTGCCTACTTTCTTTTCGGGGAAAAGAAAGTAGGTCGCTCCGGGGGAGCGAAAGCCTTTGACTTTGACTTTGATGTTGACTTTGACGTTCAGCCGTTGACGTTCAACCCTTGAATTCGATATTAAGTAATTGATTTAAAATAAAAAAATTTCCTCATCGAAGTCAGGCAGATCCGCAACTAAACTTCTCTCTCCATCAACACCGCATCGTCCCCATAGGCCGCCAGTTTGGCGGACAACGCCGCTCCCGCCGGCGCAATCTGCTGATAGCCCAGCCGGCCCCACCAGCCGGCCGCCGACTGCACCGCGACCAGCCGCGACGAGCGCATCCCTGCGTCGAGCGCCGCCGCCCGCGCTGCCTGCCAGAGCCGCAAGGCCAGGCCTTGCCCCTGCCCGGCGGGCGCCACCGCCATGTCGTGCACGAACCAGGTGAGTTCGCCGCCGTCCCAGTGCCTGGCCAGCAGGCCGTCGAACGGCGGCAGGCTGTCCTGCGGCCACATGTGGGTGAACAGGTAGGCGGCCAGCGCCTCGGGCCGGCCCGCCGGCGCGGCGACCCAGCAGGTGGCGGGCGAGAGCGCCAGCCGGCTGGCCAGCGCCGCGCCGGATTCGTGCAGCGTGCCGCGGTAGCACTGCGCCTGGATGCCGAGCACGGCGGGCAGGTCGGCGGGCGTCATCGGACGGAGGATGGATTCGCGCATGGATTGGCTCATGGCCGGCGATTATAGACGGCGGCCCGGCGCGGGTTTGCGGGGTGCCGCGCATCGGCCCGGCGGCCCGCACAGGGTTGTCCCGGCTATGGTTAACGTGGTCTGTGCGGCTCTGGCCATTGTTCGTAGAATGAACCGCACAATCAGAACAAAGACTGCCTCGCTCATCCCCTTTTCAGCCGACCCATATGTCACCGGCAACGCCCGTGGCTCGGAGGAGTTGATGTCCGAAGTGCGCATGTTTTCGCGGCTTTGGCGAGGTAAGGCGAAGTTGCTTCACCCCGCGGCAGAGCCGTCCCGTTGGTTGCCACCGCCGCGCGCCGGTCGTCGGCCCGGCTTGTTGCCTGCCCCGCGCCGTCTTGCGGCGCGCGCCCTGGCGCTTTGCCTCGGCGGCGTGCTGTCCGCCGCCGGCGGGGCCTGCCTGGCCCGGCCCGCGGCGCCATCGTCTGCCTCGGCCTCGGCCACGACCTCGGCCGCCACTCCGGCCAGCTACGCCCGTCCGATCTCGTTTCCCGCGCGCCCGGTGCGCCTGATCGTGCCGTTCCCGGCCGGCGGCGTGCCGGACGCGGTGGCGCGCATGCTGGCCGAGCGGCTGGCGGCGCGCCTGGGCGTGTCGGTGGACGTGGACAACCGGCCCGGCGCGGGCGGCACCACGGCCGGCGACGTGGTGGCCAAGGCCAGCTCGGACGGCCATACGCTGCTGTTCCACCAGGCCACCATGCTGATCCAGCCCGGCCTGGAGCCGGTGCCCTACGACGTGGTGCGCGACTTCACGCCGGTGGCGCGGGTCGCCACCATGCCGCTGTTCCTGGTGATCGACGCGCGCCTGCCGATGCGCACGCCGCAGCAGTGGCTGACCGCGGTCAAGGCCAGCCCGGCTTCGTACAGCTACGGCTCCGGGCAGGCCGGCAGCCCTTCGCACCTGTATGCGGAATACGCGGTGCACGGCGTGCCCAACGGCGTGCCGCTGGTGACGGCCAAGGGGGAGGGCGCGGTGGTGCAGGAGATGCTCGCGGGCCGCATCAGTGCCTGTTTCTGCTCTTATGCCGCGGTGCAGGGCCACGTCCGCAACGGCAACCTGCGGCTGCTGGGCGTAACCGGCACGGCGCGCTCGCCGCTTGCGCCGGCGGTGCCCACGCTGCAGGAGTCGGGGCTGGACGGCTACGGCGCGGGCGCCTGGTTCGGCGTGATCGCGCCGGCCAAGACGCCGCACGCGATCGTCGCGCGGCTGGCCGGCGAGCTCGATGCCGTCATGGGCGAGCGCGAGGTGCGCGACCGCCTGCTGGCGGCGGGGCTGACGCCGCTGCGCGACTCGCCGGAAGCGTTCGCCACCGCGATCCGCTCCGAGTCGATCCAGTGGCAGGTGATCCTGCGGCAGGCGGGCGGGCCGACGGAGCCATAGCCGGATCTGAAATATGTGTTTCGAACGGCACGTCAGCCGCAAAAAGTGATGAAACAATTATTTGCAGCCGATGGATGTGGATTGCGCCACACTGCTCCGGGCATGGCTAGGTACTAGCCCTTATAATGGCGGACTGCCAAAACGGTGCAAACGTGACGGAATCCGCCTCAAACCTCGTCGAGCTCAACGCTGTCGACTTCGCCTACACGGCGGGCGGCAAGCCTATCCTGTCGGGCCTCAGCATGCGTTTCCCGCGCGGCAAGGTGGTCGCCGTCATGGGCGGCTCGGGCTGCGGCAAGACTACCGTGATGCGCCTGATCGGCGGCCAGGTCCGGCCGCAGCAGGGCGAAATCCTGTTCAACGGCGCCAACATCCCCGCGCTGGACCGCGACGGCCTGTACGCCGTGCGGCGCCAGATGGGCATGCTGTTCCAGTTCGGCGCGCTGTTCACCGATCTCTCGGTGTTCGACAACGTTGCCTTCCCCTTGCGTGAACATACCGACCTGCCCGAGTCGATGATCCGCGACCTGGTGCTGATGAAGCTCAACGCGGTCGGCCTGCGCGGCGCGCGCGACCTGATGCCCTCGGAGATCTCCGGCGGCATGGCGCGCCGGGTGGCGCTGGCCCGCGCGATCGCGCTGGACCCGGCGCTGCTGATGTACGACGAGCCGTTCGCCGGGCTGGACCCGATCTCGCTGGGCCTGACCGCGCGCCTGATCCGCAGCCTCAACGAGGCGCTCGGCGCCACCACCATCATCGTCTCGCACGACGTCAACGAGACCTTCCAGATCGCCGACTACGTCTATTTCATCGCCGACGGCCGCATCGTCGCCGAGGGCGAGCCCGAGGCGCTGCGCGCCTCGGCCGACCCCTTTGTGCACCAGTTCGTCCATGCCGAGGCCGACGGCCCGGTGCCGTTCCACTATCCTGGGCCGTCGCTGGCCGACGACTTCACCGGCGAGGCCGCCCGATGATGGGATTCTTCACCAATATCGGTGCCGCGGTGCGGCGCTCCGTGAACGGCCTGGGCCACGCCACGCGCATGTTCTTCACGGTGCTGGCGATGTCGCCGGCGCTGCTGCGGCGCTTCCGGCTGGTGAGCGACCAGATCTTCTTCGTCGGCAACCTGTCGCTGGTGATCATCGCCGTATCGGGGCTGTTCGTCGGCTTCGTGCTCGGTTTGCAGGGCTATTACACGCTCAACCGCTACGGCTCGGAGCAGGCGCTCGGCCTGCTGGTGGCGCTGTCGCTGGTGCGCGAGCTGGGGCCGGTCGTGACCGCGCTGCTGTTCGCCGGGCGCGCCGGCACCTCGCTGACCGCCGAAATCGGCTTGATGAAGGCCGGCGAACAACTCACCGCAATGGAGATGATGGCGGTGAACCCGCTGCAGCGCGTGATCGCGCCGCGCTTCTGGGCGGGCGTGGTGGCCATGCCGGTGCTGGCCGCGATCTTCAGCGCGGTCGGCATCCTCGGCGGCTACGTGGTCGGCGTGCAGATGATCGGCGTGGACGCGGGCGCGTTCTGGTCGCAGATGCAGGGCGGCGTGGACGTGCGCGCCGACGTGCTCAACGGTGTCATCAAGAGCTTTATCTTCGGCGTCGCGGTGACGTTCATCGCCCTGTACCAGGGTTATGAGGCCAAGCCCACGCCCGAAGGCGTATCGCGCGCCACCACGCGGACCGTGGTGATCGCCTCGCTGGCGGTGCTGGCGCTGGATTTCCTGCTGACGGCGCTGATGTTCAGCTGAGCCGGCAGGGCCGTTGTCCCCATCCGGCCCGTTGCCGCGGTGCAGTATTTGAAAAAGAGACGAGAGATGAAAAGAAATACCCTCGATTTCTGGGTTGGCCTGTTCGTGGTGGCGGGCTTCGTCGCGCTGCTGTTCCTGGCCCTGAAGGCCGGCAACATGAGCTCGCTGTCGTTCCAGCAGACCTATGCCGTGCAGGCGCGCTTCGACAACATCGGCGGCCTCAAGCCGCGCGCGCCGGTCAAGAGCGCCGGGGTGGTGGTGGGCCGCGTGGCGGACATCCGCTTCGACGACAAGACCTACCAGGCCACCGTGTCGCTGAACCTGGAGACGCGCTACCAGTTTCCCAAGGACACCTCGGCCAAGATCCTCACCTCGGGCCTGCTCGGCGAGCAGTACATCGGCCTCGAGGCGGGCGGCGACACCGCCATGCTGGCCGACGGCGGGCGCATCACCATGACGCAGTCGGCCGTGGTGCTGGAAAACCTGATCGGGCAGTTCCTCTATAACAAAGCCGCGGACGCGGGTGCCGGCGGCAACAACGCGGGCGGGAGCGCGGCCAGCGCCCCCGCAGGGGGAGTGAAATGATGCGCAAACGGGTCGCCGCGTCATGGCGCGGGGGGCAGAAGTGGCTGGCCGCGGCCGCGGCCGCCTTGTTGATGGCGGGTTGCGCGACGGGGCCCACGGCGAATCCGCAGGACCCGATCGAGCCGTTCAACCGGCAGGTCCAGCGCGTCAACGACGGCGTCGACAAGGTCGTGCTCAAGCCGGTCGCGCAGCTCTATACCGACTACGTGCCCTCGCCGATCCGCACCGCGATCGACAACGCGTTCTCCAACGTCAGCGATGTCTACTCGGCCATCAACAACCTGCTGCAGGGCAAGCCCACGCGCGCGGCGGAAGACACCATGCGCGTGGCGATCAACAGCGTGCTGGGCATCGGCGGCCTGATCGACATCGCCACCCCGGCCGGGCTGCCCAAGTACAAGGAAGACTTCGGCCAGACCCTCGGCGTGTGGGGCGTGCCGGCTGGCCCGTACCTGGTGCTGCCGCTGTTCGGGCCGAGCACGGTGCGCGATACCGCCGGCATGCTGGTGGACCGCCAGATGGACCCGCTGGCGTACGTGGACCCGATCTGGGTCCGCAATACGCTGACCGGGGTGCGCGTCGTCAGCACGCGTGCCTCGCTGCTGAGCGCGTCCAACCTGATCGAGGAAGCCGCGCTGGACAAATACAGCTTCCTGCGCGATGCCTACCTGCAGCGCCGCCAGTACCAGATCTATGATGGCAATCCACCGCAGAGCGAGGATGACGGCGAGCCGTCCGCGCCGCCGGCCGATGCCCAGCAGGAAAACCAGGCGCTGCCCACGCCGCCGGTGCAGATGCCGCCCGGCATCCGTTTTCCGCGCTGAGCGCGCCCGCCGCGCCGCGCCATGCGTGACGCGGTTGTGAGCGTTGCAACAAAACGTATGGATGTGGCGCCGGAAGCCTCGGCGCCGCGAACTCCCCGGGTGCGCCCGACTCCAACCGGGCGTGACCACCAACCGGCCGGAGGCCGGGATACGCGAGGACGCCGCACCGCGGCATACCCTGCGTCAGATTGACAAGGAAGAAGATGATGATGAAGCGACTGTTGCTGCCTTTTCTTGCCGTGGCTGCCTTTGCCGGCGCCGCCCATGCCCAGGCGCAGGATGCCAGCACGCCCGATGGCCTGGTCAAGGCCGTGGTCGGCGACGTGATGGCCACCGTGCGGGCCGACAAGGACATGCAGGCCGGCAATATCGGCAAGATCTCGGCGCTGGTCGAGCAGAAGATCCTGCCCAACGCGGACTTCCAGCGCACTACCCAGATCGCGATGGGCCGCAACTGGTCCAAGGCCTCGCCGGAACAGCAGAAGCAGATCACCGACGAATTCAAGACCCTGCTGATCCGCACCTATTCGGGCGCGATCGCGCAGATCCGCGACCAGCAGGTGCAGTTCCGCCCGTACCGCGGCGCGCCGGACGA
This sequence comes from Cupriavidus ulmosensis, assembly GCF_977008105.1. Taxonomy (NCBI): domain Bacteria; kingdom Pseudomonadati; phylum Pseudomonadota; class Betaproteobacteria; order Burkholderiales; family Burkholderiaceae; genus Cupriavidus; species Cupriavidus ulmosensis. The sequence goes on along the minus strand of NZ_CDRMWP010000001.1, from coordinate 3,912,908 downwards.
CACCGACGCCACCATCCGCACCCAGGTCATCAACAAGGGCGACCCGATCCAGCTGGACTACCGCCTCGAGAAGACCCCGCAGGGCTGGAAGGTCTATGACATCAACGTGCTGGGCGCCTGGCTGACCGAGGCGTACAAGGGCAGCTTCAACACCATCGTCGGCCAGCAGGGCGTGGAAGGCGTGGTCAAGACGCTGCAGGACCGCAATCGCCAGCTCGCCAACGCCAAGAACTGAGGCATGCCGCGCCGGTTGCGGCGCAGCATGCGCGGCCGAAGTGTTCTACAATGGGCGCACCCGCCCCGACTGGCGGGTGCGCCGTTCAGTTCCTGAAGTCCCTTATCCGCAAAGTCCTGGCTCCCTTCGATGCTCTCGCTCGACACTTCGCTGACCAACCGCAACGCCGCCGCCGTGCTGCGTGACGGGCTGGCTCGCCTGGCTCAGGGCGAAGACCGGGTGGACTGCAGCGCGCTGGCCCAGGTGGATTCCGCCGCGGTCGCCGTGCTGCTGGCCTGGCAGCGCGATGCCGCCGGCCGCGGGCAGGTCCTGTCCTTCGTCGGCGTGCCGGCGCAACTGGCCCAGCTGGCCACGCTGTACGGCGTCGACTCCCTGCTGCAACTGACGCCCGCCGCGGACGCCGGCGCGCCGTCCGACGCTTCTCACCGGGCTTCCCACCGACATTGAACCGGCATCCGTGGCAGGCCGCCGTGCTGGCGCCTGCTACCGCGATGCCCGGGCGATGGCACGCGCCACGCCTCGCGCACACAGCGGGACTGCTCCCGCATCCCCTATAATTCCGGGTTGTTCGACCGTTCCGGCACAAAAAGGCACGGACCAGACGCAAGACCCGGTCGAAGCACCCAAGGCGGTCCCCGCCATTTCAAGGAGGCCGGCGCGCGAGCCCGCAGCCCGCAGCGCCTGCCAAACAGTATCCGGCCATGAAAGCCATCGAACTCACCGATGTTCGCAAGCGCTACCGCAACCTGCAGGCGCTCAAGGGCGTCAGCTTCACCGTCGAGCGCGGCGAATTCTTCGGCCTGCTCGGCCCCAACGGTGCCGGCAAGACCACGCTGATCTCCATTCTCGCGGGCCTGAACCGCGCCGATTCCGGCAGCGTGCGCGTGCTCGGCCACGATGTCGTGTCCGATTACCGGCTGGCGCGCCGCATGCTGGGCGTGGTGCCGCAGGAGCTGGTCTTCGATCCGTTCTTCACCGTGCGCGAGACGCTGCGCCTGCAGTCGGGCTACTTCGGCCTGACCCGCAACGACGACTGGATCGACGAGATCATGGCCAACCTCGATCTCACCAACAAGGCCGACAGCAACATGCGCCAGCTCTCCGGCGGCATGAAGCGCCGCGTGCTGGTGGCGCAGGCGCTGGTGCACCGCCCGCCCGTGATCGTGCTCGACGAGCCGACCGCCGGCGTGGACGTGGAGCTGCGCCAGACGCTGTGGAAGTTCATCTCGCGCCTGAACCGCGAAGGCCACACCATCATCCTCACCACGCACTACCTGGAAGAGGCCGAGGCGCTGTGCGACCGCATCGCCATGCTCAAGTTCGGCGAGGTGGTGGCGCTGGACCGCACCAGCAACCTGCTGAGCCAGTTCGCCGGCCTGCAGCTTGCGCTGACATTTTCGCGTGGTACCTTGCCGCCCGCGCTGGAGCCGCTGCGCATGCCCGCCAACCCGGGCGAGCGCGCGGTGCGCCTGCGCCTGTCCGGCTACCCGGCGGTCGAGCCGATCCTGGCCGCCTGCCGCGAAGCCGGCTGCGAGATCGAGGACATGGAAATCAACAAGGCGGACCTGGAGGACGTGTTCGTGCAGATCATGCGCCGCGAAGGCCATATGCCCGGCGCGCTGCCGGATACGGCGGTGGAGGCCGCAGCATGAAGATGCCGACCGAATTCGACCGCGCGACGGATGTCCCGGACGCTCTCAACGCGCACCTGGCGCCGATGGCGGTGGGCGGCCTGGTGGGCTTCCGCACGCTGCTCTACAAGGAAGTGCTGCGTTTCTGGAAGGTCAGCTTCCAGACCGTGGCCGCGCCCGTGCTCACGGCGATCCTCTACCTGCTGATCTTCGGCCACGTGCTCGAAGACCGCGTGAAGGTGTACGACCAGATCAGCTACACCGCCTTCCTGGTGCCCGGCCTGGTGATGATGAGCGTGCTGCAGAATGCGTTCGCCAACAGCTCGTCGTCGCTGATCCAGTCCAAGATCACCGGCAACCTGGTGTTCATCATGCTGCCGCCGCTGTCGCACTGGGAGATGTTCGGCGCCTACGTGGTGGCCTCCGTGGTGCGCGGGCTGGCCGTGGGCCTGGGCGTGCTGCTGGTGACTGCGTGGTTCGCGCACCTGCATTTCGCCTACATCGGCTGGATCCTGGCGTTCGCGCTGCTGGGCGCGGCCATCCTCGGCACGCTGGGGCTGATCGCCGGCATCTGGGCGGAGAAGTTCGACCAGCTCGCCGCGTTCCAGAATTTCCTGATCATGCCGGCCACGTTCCTGTCCGGCGTGTTCTACTCGATCCACTCGCTGCCCCCGTTCTGGCAGGCGGTGTCGCACGCCAACCCGTTCTTCTACATGATCGACGGCTTCCGCTACGGCTTCTTCGGCGTCTCCGACGTGGCGCCGGCCTACAGCCTGGCGGTGGTGGGCACGGCCTTCGTGGTGCTCGCGGCCGTCGCGCTGCGCATGCTCAAGAGCGGCTACAAGCTGCGCCACTGAACGCCGCCCGCCGACGCCAACCCGACGCCAATCCGCCGCCACCGGCCCGCACGCGAACCAACGCCAATACTCATCATGCTGCCTACACCGCAACAAGTCAGGGACTACATCGCCCAGGGCCTGCCCTGCGAACACCTCGAAGTGGAGGGCGACGGCCAGCACTTCTTCGCCACCATCGTGAGCGCCCAGTTCGACGGCAAGCGCCTGATCCAGCGCCACCAGCAGGTCTACGCCGCGCTGGGCGAGCGCATGCGCGCCGAGATCCACGCGCTGTCGATGAAGACGCTGACGCCGGCCGAATGGCAGGCGCAGGCCAAGTAAGCCACAGCAAGCCACGCCGCTCGGAACATCAAGCTGGCCGCCCGACAGGCCGGACGTGACAAACAGGGCCGCCCGGCGCGGCCCGCGGGTACCAGACACCGCGGACGGGCACGCCGATGCGCCGGCCGCGGAATGTGACGAACGATGCCGGGCGCGCACCATGCGCACCGGCCGGAAAAGACAGAAGATGGACAAACTCGAGATCCAGGGCAATGGCCCGCTGCGCGGCGAGATCCGCGTCTCGGGCGCCAAGAATGCCGCGCTGCCGATCCTGTGCGCGGGGCTGCTGGCGGCCGATACCGTATCGCTCGACAACGTGCCCAACCTGCAGGACGTCAGCACCACGCTCAAGCTGCTGCGCCAGATGGGCATGCAGGCCGTGCAGGACGGCGCGCGCGTCACGCTCGACGGCACCGGCGTCAACCTGCCCGAGGCGCCCTACGAACTGGTGAAGACCATGCGCGCCTCGATCCTGGTGCTCGGCCCGCTGGTGGCGCGCTTCGGCGAGGCGCGCGTGTCGCTGCCCGGCGGCTGCGCCATCGGCGCGCGCCCGGTCGACCAGCACATCAAGGGCCTGCAGGCGATGGGCGCCGAGATCGCCATCGAGCACGGCTTCATCCACGCCCGCGCCAGGCGCCTGAAGGGCACGCGCGTGGTGACGGACATGATCACCGTGACCGGCACCGAGAACCTGCTGATGGCCGCCACGCTGGCCGAGGGCGAGACCGTGCTGGAGAACGCCGCGCGCGAGCCGGAAGTGACCGACCTGGCCAACCTGCTGGTCAAGATGGGCGCGCGCATCGACGGCATCGGCACCGACCGCCTGGTGGTGCAGGGCGTGGCGCGCCTGCACGGCGCCAGCCACACCGTGATCGGCGACCGCATCGAGGCCGGCACCTTCCTGTGCGCGGCCGCGGCCACGCTGGGCGACGTGGTGCTGCGCGGCATCCCGCCGGGCATCCTGGACGCGGTGCTCGACAAGCTGCGCGAGACCGGCGCGGCGATCGAGACCGGCGAGGACTGGATCCGCCTGAGCATGGCCCGCCGCCCGCAGCCGGTCGGCTTCCGCACCTCGGAATACCCCGCCTTCCCCACCGACATGCAGGCGCAGTTCATGGCGCTCGACAGCATCGCTGGCGGCGTGGCGCGCATCACCGAGACCATTTTCGAGAACCGCTTCATGCACGTGCAGGAGCTCAACCGGCTCGGCGCGGACATCGCGGTCGAAGGCAACACCGCGGTCGTGACCGGCGTGCCCCGGCTGTCGGGCGCCAGGGTGATGGCCACCGACCTGCGCGCCTCGGCCAGCCTGGTGATCGCCGGCCTGGTGGCCGAGGGCGAGACCGTGATCGACCGCATCTATCACCTCGACCGCGGCTACGACCGCATGGAAGACAAGCTGTCGGCAGTCGGCGCGAAGATTCGCCGCATCGCCTGAGCGAGACGACAGCAGACAGAACAAGGACGCAGATGAGCCCCTCCCCGAACCAGTTGACGCTGGCCCTCTCCAAAGGCCGGATCTTCACCGAAACCATGCCGCTGCTCGAGGCGGCCGGCATCCACGTGACCGAGGATCCCGAAACCTCGCGCAAGCTGATCCTGCCCACCTCCGACCCGGACGTGCGCGTCATCATCGTGCGCGCCTCGGACGTGCCGACCTACGTGCAGTACGGCGCGGCCGACTTCGGCGTGGCGGGCAAGGACGTGCTGATGGAGCACGGCATGGCCGGGCTCTACGCGCCGATCGACCTGAACATCGCCCGCTGCCGCATGTCGGTGGCGACCTCGGCCGGCTTCGACTACGCCAGCGCCGTGCGCCAGGGCGCGCGCCTGGCGGTGGCCACCAAGTATGTGCAGACCGCGCGCGAGCACTTCGCCAAGAAGGGCGTGCACGTGGACCTGATCAAGCTGTATGGCTCGATGGAACTCGGGCCGCTGGTGGGGCTGGCCGACGCCATCGTCGACCTGGTCAGCACCGGCGGGACCTTGCGCGCCAACAACCTGGTCGAAGTGGAGGAGATCGCGCAGATCTCGTCGCGCCTGGTGGTCAACCAGGCTGCCCTCAAGCTCAAGCGCGAGCGGCTGGCCCCGATTCTCGAGGCGTTCGAACGCGCTTCGGCCGCGCTGGCCTGAAGCCGCGTGCGATGAAGAGGGTGCGATGGAGACGGACAAGGGCATGGACCCGGAGACTGGAGTCATGAACGAATACGCTATGGAAAATCTCGCAATCCGCCGGCTGGATTCGACCGAACCGGATTTCGCGGCCGCGCTGCGCCACGTGCTGGCCTTCGAGGCCGGCGAGGATGAGGCCATCGACCGCGCCGCGGCGCAGATCCTGGCCGACGTGAAGGCCCGCGGCGACGCCGCGGTGCTGGAATACACCGAGCGCTTCGACCGCGTGAAGGCCGGCTCGATGGCCGCGCTGGAACTGTCGCAGGCCGAGCTCGAAGCCGCGCTCGAGGAGCTCGAGCCCAAGCGCCGCGCGGCGCTGGAAGCGGCCGCGGCGCGCGTGCGCGCCTACCACGAGAAGCAGAAGATCGAGTGCGGCAGCCACAGTTGGGAGTACACCGAGTCCGACGGCACCGTGCTGGGCCAGAAGGTGACGCCGCTGGACCGCGTCGGCATCTACGTGCCGGGCGGCAAGGCCGCCTATCCGTCCTCGGTGCTGATGAACGCGATTCCGGCGCGCGTGGCCGGCGTCAAGGAAGTCATCATGGTCGTGCCCACGCCGGGCGGCGTGCGCAACGAGCTGGTGCTGGCCGCGGCGCAGATCGCCGGCGTGGACCGGGTGTTTACCATCGGCGGCGCGCAGGCGGTGGGGGCGCTGGCCTACGGCACCGCCACGCTGCCGCAGGTCGACAAGATCGTCGGCCCCGGCAACGCCTACGTGGCCGCGGCCAAGCGCCGCGTGTTCGGCACGGTGGGCATCGACATGATCGCCGGCCCGTCCGAGATTCTCGTCATCTGCGACGGCACCACCGACCCCGACTGGGTGGCGATGGACCTGTTCTCGCAGGCCGAGCATGACGAGCTGGCGCAGTCGATCCTGCTGTGCCCGGACTCCAACTACCTCGCGGAAGTGGAGCAGAGCATACATCGCCAGATCAAGGCCATGCCGCGCCGCGACGTGATCCGCGCCTCGCTGTCCGGCCGCGGCGCGCTGGTGCGCGTGCGCGACATGGACGAGGCCTGCGAGATCGCCAACGCGATCGCGCCCGAGCACCTGGAGATTTCCGCCGAGAACCCGCGCCACTGGGCCGAGAAGATCCGCCACGCCGGCGCGATCTTCCTGGGCCGCTACACCAGCGAGTCGCTGGGCGACTACTGCGCCGGCCCCAACCACGTGCTGCCCACCTCGCGCACCGCGCGCTTCTCGTCGCCGCTGGGCGTGTACGACTTCCAGAAGCGCTCGAGCCTGATCGAGGTGAGCGAGCAGGGCGCGCAGATGCTCGGCCAGATCGCCGCCGAGCTGGCCTACGGCGAGGGCCTGCAGGCCCACGCGCGCAGCGCGGAGTACCGCCTGCGGCGCAATTGAGGCAACCACCGGTTTCACCACCACCCAGACCATCCAAGAGGTAACGTCAATGTCAGCAGTCCAGCCTTCCCTGATCGAACGCATCATCCGTGACGACGTGCGCGCCATGGGCGCCTATCATGTGGCGGAGTCGCACGGTCTGGTGAAGCTGGACGCGATGGAGAACCCCTACCGCCTGCCCGACGCGCTGCGCGACCAGCTCGCCGCGCGCCTGGCCGAGGTGGCGCTCAACCGCTACCCGGTGCCCAGCAGCGAAGCGCTGCGCGCGCGCCTGAAGACGGTGATGCAGGTGCCGGCGGGCATGGACGTGCTGCTCGGCAACGGCTCCGACGAGCTCATCAGCATCCTGGCGCTGGCCGTGGCCAGGCCCGGCGCCAAGGTGCTGGCCCCGGTGCCGGGCTTCGTCATGTACGCCATCTCGGCGCAGTTCGCCGGCGTGGGGTTCGTCGGCGTGCCGCTCAAGGCGGATTTCACGCTCGACCGCGCCGCCATGCTCGCGGCGATGGCCGAGCACCAGCCCGCCGTGGTCTATCTGGCCTACCCGAACAATCCGACCGGCAACGCGTTCGACGCGGCCGACATGGAAGCCATCGTGCGCGCGGCGCAGGGCGAGGTCAGCCACAGCCTGGTGGTGGTGGACGAGGCCTACCAGCCGTTCGCGCACGACACCTGGATGCCGCGCCTGGCCGAGTTCGGCAACCTGCTGGTGATGCGCACGGTGTCCAAGCTGGGGCTGGCCGGCATCCGCCTGGGCTACCTCGCCGGCGCGCCCGAGTGGCTGTCGCAGCTCGACAAGGTGCGCCCGCCGTACAACGTCAACGTGCTGACCGAGGCCACCGCGCTGTTCGTGCTCGAACACGTCGACGTGCTCGACCAGCAGGCCGCGCTGCTGCGCGCCGAGCGCACCGCCGTGGCGGCGGCGCTGGCGGCCATGCCGGGGGTGACGGTATTCCCCAGCGACGCCAATTTTCTGCTGGCGCGCGTGCCCGACGCCGCGCGCGTGTTCGACGGCGTGCTCGCGCGCAAGGTATTGATCAAGAACGTGAGTAAAATGCACCCGTTGCTGGCCAATTGTCTGCGCGTTACGGTCAGCACTCCCGAAGAGAACGCGCAATTTCTCGCCGCCTTTGCCGCGGCGTTGCAGGATTAACACCATGCGTGTTGCAGAGGTCACCCGCAATACATCGGAGACGCAGATCCGCGTTTCCCTGAATCTCGACGGCACCGGCCGCCAGAAGCTGGCGTCGGGCGTGCCGTTCCTCGACCACATGCTGGACCAGATCGCCCGCCACGGCATGTTCGACCTCGAGGTCGAAGCCACCGGCGACACGCACATCGACGACCACCACACGGTGGAGGACATCGGCATCGCCTTCGGCCAGGCCGTTGCCAAGGCCATCGGCGACAAGAAGGGCATCACCCGCTACGGCCACAGCTACGTGCCGCTGGACGAATGCCTGTCGCGCGTCGTCATCGATTTCTCCGGCCGGCCCGGCCTGGAATTCCACGTGCCGTTCACGCGCGCGCGCGTCGGCAGCTTCGACGTGGACCTCACCATCGAGTTCTTCCGCGGCTTCGTCAACCATGCCGCGGTCACGCTGCATGTCGACAACCTGCGCGGCATCAATGCCCACCACCAGTGCGAGACCGTGTTCAAGGCCTTCGGCCGCGCGCTGCGCATGGCGGTGGAGATGGACCCGCGCGCGGGCAACACGATTCCCTCGACCAAGGGCACCCTGGTAGGCTGAGTCGCGCCGGCGCGCGGCGATCCGCGCGGCCGGCCAGGCGCCTGCGGCAACCTCCGATCAACGCGGTACCGATGCAGACCCGACGCGGGACCCGCGCGCAGCCGTGCCACGGCGCGCGCGGGCGCCGCGCCAGACCAACCGACCAGGCCCGACCCGATGGATACGCTCAAGTCGTTCATCTCGCTGCTGGCGCTGATCAATCCGATCGGGGCGATCCCGTTCTTCATCAGCCTGACCACCCAGCAGACCGAGGAGGAAAAGCTGCGCACCATCCGGATCGCGTCGGTCTCGGTGGCGATCGTGGTCGGCATCTCGGCCTTGCTCGGCCAGCAGATCATCGAGTTCTTCAATATCTCGGTGGCCTCGCTGCAGGTGGGCGGGGGCCTCATCATGATCATGATGGCCATGAACATGCTGAACGCCCAGACCAGCCGCACCCGGGCCACGCCGGAGGAGGAGGACGAGGCCGAAGCCAAGGCCAGCGTCGCGGTGGTGCCGCTGGCGCTGCCGCTGCTGACCGGGCCCGGCTCGATCAGCACGGTGATCGTCTATGCCGGCAAGACGCAGCACTGGTACCAGTTGCTGATCCTGGTCGGGATCGGGGTGGTGCTTGGCGCAGTGGTATATATGACGTTCCGCGCCGCTGACCCGATCGCCCGCGTGATCGGGCGCACCGGCATCAATATCGGCACGCGGCTGATGGGGCTGATCCTGTCGGCGCTGGCCGTAGAATTCATTGTGGACGGGCTGAAGACATTGTTGCCTGTTTTGAAATCATGACTACCATAGCAATTGTGGATTACGGCATGGGCAACCTGCGCTCCGTGGCGCAGGCACTGCGTGCCGCGGCGCCGGAGGCGGATGTTCAGGTGGTGGACCGCCCCGAGGCGATCCGCGCGGCGGACCGCGTGGTGCTGCCGGGCCAGGGCGCGATGCCGGACTGCATGGCGGCGCTCGGCGCGTCGGGCCTGCAGGAGGCCGTGATCGAGGCCGCCGCCAGCAAGCCGCTGCTCGGCGTGTGCGTTGGCGAACAGATGCTGTTCGACCTGAGCAAGGAAAGCAGGATCGCGGGCGGCAGCACGCCGTGCCTGGGCCTGCTGCCGGGCGAGGTCATCCGCTTCGAGCTCGACGGGCTGACCCAGCCGGACGGCTCGCGCTACAAGGTGCCGCAGATGGGCTGGAACCGCGTGAGGCAGGTCCGCAGCCATCCGCTGTGGGCAGGCATTCCCGACAATAGCTGGTTCTATTTCGTGCACAGCTACTTCGTGCATGCGCAGGATCCGGCGCATATTGCCGGCGAGACCGACTATGGCGTCGTATTTACGAGCGCGGTGGCGCGCGATAATATTTTTGCCACGCAGTTCCACCCGGAGAAGAGCGCCGCCATGGGCTTGCAGATCTACCGGAACTTCGTGCACTGGCATCCCTGACCCTGAGGTAACGGCTTTACCGGGACCGGGCCGGACGGCCATGCTGGCCTAGGCTCATCTTTCTTCTCTTTCAATCAAACACGCTCTTCACGCTTATGTTGCTCATTCCGGCCATCGACCTGAAGGACGGTCAATGTGTACGCCTCAAACAAGGCGACATGGACCAGGCCACCGTCTTTTCCGAAGATCCCGCCGCCATGGCACGTCACTGGGTGGAACAGGGCGCGCGGCGCCTGCACCTGGTCGACCTCAATGGGGCGTTCGTGGGCAAGCCCCGCAATGAGGCCGCCATCAAGGCCATCATCGCCGAGGTCGGCGACGAGATCCCCGTGCAGCTCGGCGGCGGCATCCGCGACCTCAACACCATCGAGCGCTGGCTCGACGGTGGCCTGTCCTACGTGATCATCGGCACGGCCGCGGTCAAGAACCCGGGTTTCCTCAAGGACGCGTGCTCGGCGTTCGGCGGCCACATCATCGTCGGCCTCGACGCCCGCGAGGGCAAGGTCGCCACCGACGGCTGGAGCAAGCTGACCGGCCACGAGGTCGCCGACCTCGCGCGCAAGTACGAAGACTATGGCGTCGAAGCCATCATCTACACCGACATCGGCCGCGACGGCATGCTGCAAGGCATCAACATCGATGCCACCGTCAAGCTGGCGCAGTCCGCGGCCATTCCCGTGATTGCCAGCGGCGGGCTGTCGAACCTGGCCGACATCGAACGCCTGTGCGGCGTGCAGAAGGATGGCGTCGAAGGCGTCATCTGCGGCCGCGCCATCTACTCCGGCGACCTGAACTTCGCCGAAGCCCAGACGCTGGCCGACAAGCTCGGCGCCGAGCAGTAAGACCCCGCGCGTTGCCGCGCGACAGTTGCAGCCGCCAGCGCCCGCGAGAGCCAGGCGCCGGCGGCGGGCAAGGAACCTCATGCTAGCCAAACGTATCATCCCCTGCCTCGACGTGACCAACGGGCGGGTGGTCAAGGGTGTCAACTTCGTCGAATTGCGCGACGCGGGGGACCCGGTCGAGATCGCCCGCCGCTACGATGAGCAGGGCGCCGATGAAATCACTTTCCTGGACATCACCGCGACCAGCGACGGCCGCGACCTGATCCTGCACATCATCGAGGCGGTCGCCTCGCAGGTCTTCATCCCGCTCACGGTGGGCGGCGGCGTGCGCGCCGTGGAAGACGTGCGGCGCCTGCTCAATGCCGGCGCGGACAAGATCAGCGTCAACTCCTCGGCCATCGCCAACCCGCAGCTGGTGTCCGATGCCACCGCGCGCTACGGTTCGCAGTGCATCGTGGTGGCGATCGACGCCAAGCGCAGCTCCGCGCCGGGCGAGCCGGCGCGCTGGGAAGTCTTCACCCACGGCGGGCGCAAGGCGACCGGGCTCGACGCGGTCGAATGGGCGCGCGAGATGACCGCGCGCGGCGCCGGCGAACTGCTTCTCACCAGCATGGACCGCGACGGCACCCGCAGCGGCTTCGACCTCGAGCTCACGCGCGCGGTCAGCGACGCGGTATCGGTGCCGGTGATCGCCTCGGGCGGGGTGGGCGGGCTGCAGGACCTGGCCGACGGCATCAAGCTCGGCCGCGCCGACGCGGTGCTGGCCGCCAGCATCTTCCACTACGGCGAGCACACCGTGGGCGAGGCGAAGGCATTCATGGCCCGCGAGGGCATCCCGGTGCGGATCTGAACTCTGGAACACGGCGAACCGACATGGCAAAGAAGTGGCTCAACAAGGTGAAGTGGGACGACAACGGCCTGGTGCCGGTGATCGTCCAGGAAGTCGGCTCGAACGACGTACTCATGTTTGCGTTCATGAACCGCGAAGCGCTCCAGCGCACCGCGGAGATCGGCGAGGCCGTGTTCTGGTCGCGCTCGCGCAAGCGCCTGTGGCACAAGGGCGAGGAATCCGGCCACGTGCAGAAGGTGCATGAGATGCGCCTGGACTGCGACGAGGACGTGGTGCTGCTCAAGGTCACGCAGGACGGCGGCATCGCCTGCCACACCGGGCGGCACTCCTGCTTCTTCCAGAAATTCGAGGGCGACGGCGAGAACGGCGACTGGCAGACCGTGGAGCCGGTGCTCAAGGACCCGTCCACCATCTACGCGGCCAAGCCATGAGCCAGGGCGACATGCAAGACGAAACCCGGACAAGCAGCGCCGACGTGCTGGCCCGCCTGGCCGCGGTGCTGGAATCGCGCAAGCCCGAGAACGGCGGCGATCCCGACAAATCCTACGTGGCGCGCCTGTTCCACAAGGGCGACGACGCCATCCTGAAGAAGATCGGCGAGGAAGCCACCGAGACCGTGATGGCCGCCAAGGATGCGCGCGCCGCCGGGCTCGGCGCGGAAGCCGTCGGCAAGGTGGTCTACGAGGTGGCCGATCTCTGGTTCCACAGCATGGTGCTGCTGGCCCGCTTCGGACTGGAGCCGGCCGACGTGGTCAACGAGCTGGCCCGCCGCGAGGGCCTGTCCGGCCTCGAGGAAAAGGCGCGGCGCGGGCCCGGCGCCTGACGGTTTGCCGCAGGCGCCGGTGATCCGGCATCCGCGGCGGGCCACAACCAGGAGGAGCATGACGAGATGGGAGAGGTGATCACCGCCGACGGCGACCGGCTCGCCGGCCTGCGCAAGCTCACGCATATCCTGTATGCGCTGTACGCCATTTTCTGGCTGACCGGTGGCGTTACCGCGCTGATCGCCATCATCGTCGGCTACGTCAAGCGCGACGACACGCAAGGCACGCTCTACGCCTCGCATTTCGCCTGGCAGATCCGCTCCTTCTGGTGGTCGGTGGGTTGGGCGGTCCTCGGCGGCGTGCTGTTCGCCACCGTGATCCTGATTCCGCTGGCCTTTGCCCTGTGGAGCGTCTTGTCCTTGTGGATGCTGTATCGTATCGTCAAGGGCTGGCTCTACCTGAACGACGGCAAGCCGATGTATCCGGGCCAGGCGTTCTGAAAAGCCGCTCCGGTGCCGGCCGGGAGGGGTGGCCGGGAAGGGCGGCCGGGAAGGGCGCCTCGCGGCGGCGGTCCGGCTCAATTTGCGGCGCGCAATGAAATTTTCATGAATCCACAGCAAAATTGCATCTTCTGCCGGATCGTGGCGGGCGAGCTTGCGTCGAACAAGGTCTACGAAGACGACGACATGCTGGCTTTCCATGATATTCACCCGAAAGCCCCGGTACACTTCCTGCTCATTCCCAAGGCGCATGTCGATTCGCTGGCCGATTGCGGACCCGGCGACGGCGCCGTGCTTGCTAAAATGATGTTGAAGGTGCCTGAGCTGGCGCGTGCGGCAGGCTGTGGGAACGGTTTCCGGACGGTGATCAATACCGGCCCGGATGGCGGACAGGAGGTCTACCACCTCCATCTGCATGTGCTCGGCGGCCCGCGCAACCAGTGGAAGGTGGCGCTGCCCTGAACGCGGTGCCCGGCGCTGGCCGGCCGGCCCCGGCCAGGCCGGCAGCCAACCCATGCAGGACCGCGGGCCGGCTGGCCCACGGTCAGACGCCGTGCCGGCAACCGTCGCCCGGCATGGCATTCAGTGACGGAACAACGAGCCGGGGTGGCAAGGTGCCGCCCCCGGCTTCATCAGGAGCAGAAAATGGGTTCGTTTAGCATTTGGCACTGGCTCATCGTGCTGGTGATCGTCATGCTGGTCTTTGGCACCAAGAAGCTGCGCAACATCGGCCAGGACCTGGGCGGCGCAGTAAAGGGCTTCAAGGACGGCATGAAGGACGCCAACGGCGAGGACGCCGCGGCGACCGCGCCGGCCAAGGAGCTGCGCGACAGCACCACGATCGACGTCGAAGCCAAGGAAAAGTCGCGCCAGCAGTAAGCGCGACACGATCCTTGCCGGCTTTCCCGATGTTCCTTCTCCCGCCAGCCATGCCCTGCGTGCCGGCCCCGCCGCGGCAGGCTTGCCCGCGTGGGGCCCCGCGTGCCGCGGCGGCTGGCGGCGGCCCCTTCTTCCCGACGCTCGCATGATCGATCTCGGCATTTCCAAGCTTGCACTGATCGGCGCCGTGGCGCTGGTGGTGATCGGTCCCGAGCGGCTGCCGAAGGTGGCGCGTACGGTCGGCGCGCTGGTTGGCCGCGCGCAACGCTATATCAATGACGTCAAGGCGGAAGTCAGCCGCGAGGTCGAGCTCGACGAACTGCGCAAGATGCGCACGGAGTTCGAGGATGCCGCGCGCGACGTGGAGCGCACCGTCCACAAGGAGGTGCACGAGCACGCGCAGTCCTTCAGCGACGCGCTGTCCGGCAACGATGCCGGCGCCGCGGCGCCGGGGCCGGCCGCCGACAGCGGCCACGTGCCCTCGTGGGATACGGCGCACAAGCTCCACAACGGCCGCAAGAGCTGGCGCGTCAAGCAGGGCGCGCAGCCGCTGTGGTACAAGCGCCAGCACAATGTCCGCGTGTGGGCGCAGTCGGGCGCCGCGCGCGTCAAGCGCCACCGTCCCGCCACCGGTCCCGCACGCTCTTTCTTCGATTGAGCATGACGGGGTTTGCCATCACGCCGGTACCCGGCCGGCTGTCGCTGTCGTGCGCTCCGACCAGCGCACCGTGCCGCCGTCCCGTGTCCGGTTCCGCCACCGATTTCTCCATGCCAGCCCGCCCGGCTGAGCGGTCCACGCCATGAGCGACTCCCGTTCCCAAGATCCCCACGACCCGCAGGACGAAGGCCAGCAGGAAACCTTCATCTCTCACCTGGTGGAGCTGCGCTCGCGTATCGTCAAGGCTGCCTCGGGCGTGATCCTGGTGTTCGTCAGCCTGATCTACTGGGCGCCCAACATCTTCAACCTGTTCGCCCGGCCGCTGATGGAGAACCTGCCCAAGGGCGGCAAGATGATCGTCACCGACGTGACCGGCTCGTTCTTCGTGCCGATGAAGGTCACGCTGCTGGTGGCCTTCCTGATCGCGCTGCCCTGGGTGCTGTACCAGGTCTGGCAGTTCGTCGCGCCCGGTCTCTACCAGCATGAGAAACGGCTGATTGTGCCGCTGGTCAGCAGCAGCTACGTGCTGTTCATCTGCGGCGTGGCCTTCGCCTACTTCCTGGTGTTCCCCACGGTGTTCCATTTCATGGCGCACTACAACGCGCCGCTCGGGGCCGAGATGTCGACCGACATCGACAAATACCTGAGCTTCGCCATGACCATGTTCCTGGCGTTCGGCATCACGTTCGAAGTCCCCGTGGTGGTGATCGTGCTGGTGCGTTTCGGCGTGGTCGAGCTGGACAAGCTCAAGCAGATCCGGCCCTACGTGATCGTCGGCGCCTTCGTGATCGCGGCCGTGGTGACGCCGCCGGACGTGCTGTCGCAACTGCTGCTGGCGGTGCCGCTGGTGGCGCTGTACGAGCTCGGCCTGATCATGGCGCGCTTCACCGCCAAGCCCGTCGCGGCGAACCCCGCGGGCAGCGAAGCGCAGCCGGACTGACCGTTGCGCCGCCGCAGCGCAGCAAAGCTGCGGCGGGATACTTTTGCACCAAGTTGGGGAATATGCCTCTGCGTGCTGTTGCGACATCACAACAAAATCCCCCGCCATCCACGGTTTACGACGAAAAAGCCTTCTGGCGGCTGGGGGGGCTGACCCATAATACGCAGCAGACGTGAGGTAAATGCGTCGCCCAAGCACTTGGGCAAGCCAAGATTTCCCAATCAGTTGACAAGGAAAGTGTCGATATGAAGATGAAACTGTTTGCAGCCGCTGTCGCTGCCCTGGCCGCCGGCGGTGCGTATGCCCAGTCGAGCGTGACCCTGTACGGCGTGGCCGACGCTGGTATTGAATACACCAACCACGCTACCGTGGGTAAGACCGGCAACAACAACGCCTTCCGCCTGACCTCGGGCAACCAGTCCGGTTCGCGTTGGGGCCTGCGTGGCATCGAAGATCTGGGTGGCGGTCTGAAGGGCATCTTCGTCCTGGAAAGCGGCTTCAGCATCGATACCGGCACGTCGGGCCAAGGCAGCCGCCTGTTCGGCCGTCAAGCCTTCGTCGGTCTGCAAAGCCAGTACGGTCAGCTGACCTTGGGTCGTCATCAGACCCCGTTCTACGACTTCGGCCTGATCTATGATCCGATGGCCATTTCGACCCGTTACAGCATCGGTGCACAAGACAACTACATCGGCGCTTCGCGTGCCGACAACAGCGTCAAGTACATCGGCACGTTCTCGGGCCTGACGGTGCAAGCTCTGTACTCGTTCCAACGTGACGGCCAGGAAGTTCCGGGCGTGTTCACGGCTGGCCGCGAGTACGCGTTCATGGCTAGCTACGCTGCTGGTCCGTTCTCGGTTGGTGCTGCATACGACGAATCGAACGGCACCAACGGTACGACCACTCCGACGACCAACGCCCAGATGATCCGTCGTGCTACCGTTGCCGGTACGTACGCGATCGGACCGGCAAAGGTCTACGCCGGCTACCGTTACGCTCACTCGTTCAACGGCGCAACGCTGCCGGGCGCAATCGTTGCCAACACGGCTACGGCTCTGAGCAACAGCGTTTCGAACCTGTACTGGCTCGGCGTTGGTTACCAGCTGACCCCGGCGTTCTCGCTGACGGGCGCGGCTTACTACCAAGACTTCAAGAGCACCAGCGCAGATCCGTGGAACTTCGTTGCTACGGCTGACTACGCTCTGTCGAAGCGCACCGACCTGTACACCTCGCTGTCGTACGTCAAGAACAAGAGCAACTCGGCTCTGGGCGTGAACGGCTTCAACGGCGTCGGCACCGACAGCGCTGTTGTGACCCCGGGTCAGAACCAGTTCGGCGCTACCGTTGGTATCCGCCACAAGTTCTAATTTAACGCGGGCGTAAGCTCGTTTTAGATTGGCTTGATGCAAAACGCCGGCATCCGCAAGGATGCCGGCGTTTTGTCGTTCTGGCGGTCCATGTGCTGTATTTGCCCACATTCGCCGTGGCGTGTACCCACGCCCGCTGTGGCACGCTGGTGGCTTGTGTCGGCTGTCCGGTGTGATGCCAGTCCCCGGCAGACCGGCTAACAATGGTCGATTGCCTGCCATCCGCATGTGCACGGTGCAGCTAGCGCCTATCTATCGTGCATCCGGCCGCTTGCCCACCGCGCCACGAATGGGCGCCGTCAGTTGCGGGCGCGGCGGGTCGTCGCGTGACCGCATCGGCATGGGCATGCCGGACCATGCGCATGCGCAGGGCGATTCCGCGAGCGCAGCACTGGGTACGCGCCGGCGGTCCTGACGAACCTCGTTCGCGGTGCCGCGACGCACTGCGCGCGCGGCATCAGGAAGCCGCCATCGGAAACAAAAAACCCCGCCACAAGGGCGGGGTTCATCGGGCAAGGCCCGCATCGGGCGGGGCGGCGCCGGCGCACAAGGTCGTAGGCGTTGGTGTCGCGCGCGGACCTGTTATTCCTCTTCGTCCAGCGGCAGCGCACGGCGTGGCGGCGGCGGGCGCTTGCCGATCATCACCGTCAGCTCCGCCGGCTTGCCACGGCGCACCACCTTCATCTTCGCTTCCGCGCCGGGCTTGAGCTGCGCAATCGCGTTGAGCAGCGCCGTGGTGTCGGAAATGGCCTGCCCGTCGACCGAGACCAGCACGTCGCCCGGCTTCACGCCGGCCTTGTCCGCGGGGCCGCCCTGGACCACGGCGGCGATCAGCGCGCCTTCCTTGGCCTCCAGGCCGAACGACTCGGCGATCTCCGGCGTCATGTCCTGCGGCTCCACGCCGATCCAGCCGCGCGTCACGCTGCCGGTGGAGATGATCGACTCCATCACCTGCTTGGCGGTCGACACCGGAATGGCGAAGCCGATGCCCAGCGAGCCGCCCGAGCGCGAATAGATGGCCGTGTTGATGCCCAGCAGGTTGCCCTGCGCATCGACCAGCGCGCCGCCCGAATTGCCCGGGTTGATGGCCGCGTCGGTCTGGATGAAGTTCTCGAAGGTGTTGATGCCCAGGTGGCTGCGGCCGAGCGCCGACACGATGCCCATCGTCACGGTCTGGCCGACGCCGAACGGGTTGCCGATCGCCAGCACCACGTCGCCCACCTTGACGTTCTCGATGCGCCCCAGCGTGATCGCGGGCAGGTCCTTCAGCGTGATCTTGAGGACGGCGAGGTCGGTCTCCGGGTCCGAGCCCACCACCTTGGCGTTCGCCTTGCGCCCGTCGGTCAGCGCGACCTCGATCTCGTCGGCGCCGTCCACCACGTGGTGGTTGGTTAGAATGTAACCTTCCGCGCTGACAATCACGCCCGAGCCCAGGCTGGACACCGGTTCCTGGCGCTCCGGCAGGCGGTCGCCGAAGAAGAAGCGGAACCACGGATCTTCCGCCTGCGGGTTGTTGGGCGTGCGCTTGGGGCCGTTCTTGCTGGTGAAGATGTTCACCACCGCCGGCATCGCCTGCTGGGCCGCGTCACTGTAGGAGCCCTGCGCCGAAGAGCCCGCCACGCTGGGGACGACTTCCTTCAGCGCGACGATGGGCGATCCGGACTGCACGGCCACCCGGCCGCGCTGCAGCCATTCCGGTTTGAGCGTGGCCACGACGAACCACACTGCCAGCACGACGGTGACAGCCTGGGCAAAGAACAGCCAGAAACGGCGCAACATATTTGAGTTTGGGCAAAAAATGAAAACAAAAGATCTTGAATTGTACTTGAACGACCTGCTCCAGGTGCCTCGATACAAAGACTATTGCCCGAACGGATGGCAAGTGCAAGGCCGTCCGGAGGTCGAAAATATCGTCACCGGGGTGACGGCGAGCCTCGCCCTGGTCGATGCCGCCATCGAGGCGGGCGCCGATGCCATTTTGGTTCACCACGGATATTTCTGGAAAAACGAAGACGCGCGGGTAATCGGACAAAAACACGCCCGCCTGAAACGCCTGCTTGGCGCGGATGTGAACCTGCTGGCTTATCACCTGCCGCTCGATAATCACCCGGAATTCGGCAATAACGCCCAGCTGGGGCAGCAATTGGGATTTACACCCACCGGCCGATTTGGCGACGACCAGCTCGGCTGGACCGGCACCCTGCCGCAGCCCATGCCGCTCGCGGCGCTGGCCGCGCACGTCGGCGGCGTGCTCGCGCGCGAGCCGCTGGCCATCGGCGACCCGGCGCAGATGATCCGCACCGTGGGCTGGTGCACCGGCGGTGCCCAGGGCTACTTCGACGGCGCCGTGGCCGCCGGCGTGGACTGCTACCTGAGCGGCGAGATTTCCGAGCAGACCACGCACCTCGCGCGCGAGAGCGGCGTCGCCTACCTCGCCGCCGGACACCACGCCACCGAGCGCTATGGCATCCGCTCGCTCGGCGAGCACCTCGCGCAGCAGTTCGGCCTGCGCCACACCTTCATCGACATTCCGAATCCGGTCTGACCGCGCCGGGAGCCGCCCTGGGAGCCGCCACGGGCGCGGCTTATTGTCGCAGCGGGCCCTCGCGGCAGGCCTTGCGCGCGTGGTTGATCAAGCCTGGCGCGCCTTCAGGCTGTCGCGGATTTCGCGCAGCAGCACCACGTCTTCGGGTGTCGGTGCAGGCACTTCCGCGGCCGCCGGCTCCTCGGCGCGCAGCTTGTTGATGGCCCGCACCATCATGAAAATGATGAAGGCGAGGATCAGGAAGTTGACCAGGATGGTCAGGAAATTGCCGTAGGCAAACACCGGCACGCCGGCCTTCTTCAAGGCATCCAGCGTGCGCGGCACGCCTTCGGGCGGCTCCGCCAGCAGCACGAACATGTTGGAGAAATCGAGCTTGCCGATGATGCGGCCCACCACCGGCATGATCAGGTCGTTGACCACCGAATCGACAATCTTGCCGAACGCCGCGCCGATAATGACACCCACGGCGAGGTCGACCACATTGCCTCGCATTGCAAAGGTCTTGAACTCTGACATCATCCCCATGCTATTTCTCCCACTGTTGCTTGTGTTGAACGGTTGTTAGGATAAAAGCCTGCCGCATCACTGCCTGTAACGCAAGCCTGCAGGCCACATCGGTGTTTTCTGTCCGATTATCGCGCGAACGTGAGCAAATCTGCGCCTTTCAATGCCACATGTGCGTAAGGTACAATTTTAGGTTGACGCAAAATCTAATTTGACATCCCCTGGGGTTTGGAATGAGTGACCAGCAAAACGTGAAGAACGTGGATAAGGGTCGCCGCAATTGGTTGATTGCGACGTCAGTCGCTGGCGGCATCGGAGGCGTGGCGGTCGCAGTGCCGTTCGTCAGCACGTTCGCGCCGTCAGAGAAAGCCAAGGCAGCCGGAGCACCAGTCGAGGCCGACATCAGCGCCCTGAAACCGGGCGAGATGATGACGGTCGAGTGGCGTGGCAAGCCCGTCTGGATCCTGAAGCGCACCGAGGAAATGCTCGCGTCGCTCAAGAAGACCGATTCCGAAGTCGCCGACCCCAACTCGGACGTGCCCTTCACCATGAAGACGCCCGAGTACTGCAAGAACGAAACGCGCTCGCGCGCCGATCACAAGGATCTCCTGGTCGTGGTCGGCATCTGCTCCCACCTGGGCTGCTCGCCCTCCGGCCCGTTCGGCGCCGGCGCCAATCCCCAGCTCGG
Source organism: Cupriavidus ulmosensis (assembly GCF_977008105.1). Classification (NCBI taxonomy): domain Bacteria; kingdom Pseudomonadati; phylum Pseudomonadota; class Betaproteobacteria; order Burkholderiales; family Burkholderiaceae; genus Cupriavidus; species Cupriavidus ulmosensis. The sequence goes on along the minus strand of NZ_CDRMWP010000001.1, from coordinate 3,892,617 downwards.
TTCCGACCCCGGATTCCTCTGCCCCTGCCACGGTTCGACCTTCGACCTGGCAGGCCGCGTATTCAAGAACAAGCCCGCCCCGCAAAACCTCGACGTACCCCCCTACCAATTCCTGTCCGACACGAGGATCGTGATCGGCAAGGATGAAAAAGGAGACGCTTGATCATGGCGGCAGAAAAACAAGTCAAGACGACCGGCCTGCTCGGCTGGATCGACGCCCGTTTCCCCGCGACCCAGCTCTGGGAAGACCACCTCTCCAAGTACTACGCGCCGAAGAACTTCAACTTCTGGTACTTCTTCGGTTCGCTGGCGCTGCTGGTGCTGGTCATCCAGATCGTCACCGGCATCTTCCTGGTGATGAACTACAAGCCCGACGGCACGCTCAACCCCGCCGGCGTGCCCGTGGCCTACGCCAGCGTCGAGTACATCATGCGCGAAGTGCCCTGGGGCTGGCTGGTGCGCTACATGCATTCCACCGGCGCCTCGGCCTTCTTCGTGGTGGTGTACCTGCACATGTTCCGCGGCCTGCTGTACGGCTCGTACCGCAAGCCGCGCGAGCTGGTCTGGATCTTCGGCTGCCTGATCTTCCTGTGCCTGATGGCCGAAGCCTTCATGGGCTACCTGCTGCCGTGGGGCCAGATGTCGTACTGGGGCGCCCAGGTGATCGTGAACCTGTTCTCGGCGATTCCCGTGATCGGCCAGGACCTGTCGCTGTTCATCCGCGGTGACTACGTCGTCAGCGACGCCACCCTGAACCGCTTCTTCTCGTTCCACGTCATCGCCGTGCCGCTGGTGCTGCTGGGCCTGGTCGTCGCGCACATCATCGCGCTGCACGAAGTGGGCTCCAACAACCCGGACGGCGTCGAGATCAAGGCCAAGAAGGACGAGAACGGCATCCCGCTGGACGGCATCCCGTTCCACCCGTACTACTCGGTGCACGACCTGCTGGGCGTGGGCGGCTTCCTGATGATCTTCTCCGCGGTGATCTTCTTCTTCCCGGAGATGGGCGGCTACTTCCTGGAGTCCAACAACTTCATCCCGGCCGATCCGCTCAAGACCCCGCCGCACATCGCGCCGGTGTGGTACTTCACGCCGTTCTACTCGATGCTGCGCGCCACCACCTCGAACTTCCTGCCGATCCTGTGGGTGTTCTTCGCGGTGCTGCTCGGCCTGGTGTTCCTGCGCAGCAAGGACGCCCGCATCAAGATCGGCGCGCTCGCCATTGCCCTGATCCTGGCGGTGGGCTTCTACTTCATCGACGCCAAGTTCTGGGGCGTGCTGGTGATGGGCGGCTCGGTGGTGATCCTGTTCTTCATGCCGTGGCTGGACCAGTCGCCGGTGAAGTCCATCCGCTACCGCCCGGCCTTCCACAAGAGCATCCTGGTGGTCTTCGTGGTCGTGTTCGTCGTGCTCGGCTACCTGGGCGTGCAGCCCCCGTCGCCGGTGGGTGAGAAGGTGTCGCAGCTTGGCACCCTGCTGTACTTCGCCTTCTTCCTGACCATGCCGCTGTGGAGCCGTGTCGGCCAGTTCAAGCCGGTGCCGGAACGCGTGACGTTCCACCCGCACTGAGCCCGGACGAACCCCGACAAGAGCACAAGGACACACGATGAAAAAGCTGCTTTCGATTCTCGCGCTGGCCGGCGCCTTCTTTGCCGCCGCGCCCGCCACGGCCAGCGAAGGGGGCTACCCCCTCGAGCCGGCTCCCGTGCAGACCAGCGACCTCTCCTCGCTGCAGCGCGGCGCCAAGCTGTTCGTGAACTACTGCCTGAACTGCCACGGCGCGTCGATGATGCGCTACAACCGGCTCAAGGACATCGGCCTGACCGACGACCAGATCCGCCAGAACCTGCTGTTCAGCGGCGACAAGGTCGGCGACATGATGACCATCGCCATGCAGCCCAAGGACGCCAAGGCCTTCTTCGGCGTCACCCCGCCGGACCTGTCGGTGATCGCGCGCGCGCGCGGCGACGACTGGCTCTACACCTACCTGCGCACCTTCTACCGCGACGACCAACGCGCCACGGGCTGGAACAACCTCGTGTTCCCCAGCGTCGGCATGCCGCACGTGCTGTGGGAACTGCAAGGCCAGCGCGCCGCCAAGTTCGTCGAGTCCGAGGAGCATGGCGAGAAGGTCCACAAGTTCGCCGGCTTCGAGCAGCTCACCCCCGGCAAGTTGAGCCCGCTCGAATACGACCAGGCCGTCAGCGACCTCGTCGGCTACCTCGACTGGATGGCCGAACCCGCCCAGAACCAGCGCAAGCGCCTCGGCGTCTGGGTGCTGCTGTTCCTCGGCATGTTCACCATCTTCGCGTGGCGCCTGAACGCCGCGTTCTGGAAGGACATCAAGTAACACGCGGCAAGGCTTGCGAGGCGGAAGCCTCGTGGGGCAGGGGGCCGGAGCGGACGTTGCGAAAGCGGCGCCGCCCCGGCCCTTTTCGTTTGGCGGCCTCGCCAGACCGCTGGTAGCTCAAGTGCCCGGCACACCGCTCCATACCGCCAAGATCAGGCATAAATGTGCTTTAAGCGCATCTAATTTGCTTTCTGCATCGCGCTTCTGCCAGAATACCGATCCAGTCAATCGACCCCGCATCAAAGGAATCCAACCATGATGGTGTTGTATTCGGGCACCACCTGCCCGTTCTCCCAGCGTTGCCGCCTCGTCCTGTTCGAAAAGGGCATGGATTTCGAGATCCGAGACGTCGACCTGTTCAACAAGCCGGAAGACATTTCGGTGATGAACCCCTACGGCCAGGTGCCCATCCTGGTCGAGCGCGACCTGATCCTGTACGAGTCGAACATCATCAACGAGTACATCGACGAGCGCTTCCCGCACCCGCAGCTGATGCCGGCCGACCCGGTGCAGCGCGCCCGCGCCCGCCTGTTCCTGTTCAACTTCGAAAAGGAACTCTTCACGCACGTCTACGCCCTCGAAAACGAAAAGGGCAAGGCCGCCGAGAAGAGCCACGAGCGCGCCCGCGCCGCCATCCGCGACCGCCTGACCCAGCTCGCGCCGATCTTCGTCAAGAACAAGTACATGCTCGGCGAAGAGTTCTCCATGCTCGACGTCGCCATCGCCCCGCTGCTCTGGCGCCTAGACCACTACGGCATCGAACTCTCCAAGAACGCCGCGCCGCTGCTCAAGTACGCCGAACGCATCTTCAGCCGCCCGGCCTACATCGAAGCGCTCACCCCGTCGGAAAAGGTGATGCGCCGCTAAACCGGCCCCCCGGCCCGAAGCCCCCCGTTTCGGGCCACCCGGAACGCGCCCCGCGCCACTGGAAGCACAATGCCTGAAACCTCCACCAAGCCCTACCTGATCCGCGCCATCTACGAATGGTGCACGGACAACGGCTTCACGCCATACATCGCCGTCTTCGTCGACGCCAACACCAGCGTGCCGCGCGAGTTCGTCAAGAACAACGAAATCGTGCTCAACGTCAGCTTCGACGCCACCAGCGGGCTGGACATGGGCAACGAGTGGATCGGCTTCAGCGCCCGCTTCGGCGGCGTCTCGCGCAAGATCGACGTGCCCGTGGAAAACGTGCTCGCCATCTACGCCCGCGAAAACGGCCAGGGCATGGCCTTCCCGGTGGAGCGCAGCGTGCCCGAAACCCAGGCCGCCACCGAACGCGAGAACAACCCCCCGCCCAAGCTCTCCTCCGTGGAAAGCGAAGCCCCCCAGGCCACGGCCGACGCCACCACCGACAACGGCGACGACGAACCCACGCCACCGCCGCCGGTCTCGCGCATCGGCGCCAAGAAGCCCTCCCTGAAGGTGGTGAAGTAAGTACCGCCCACGCCGCGCCCGGCCATCGTCATTTCACGCCGCATGCAGTAGAATCGCGGTCTGCACCAAACATGCCGGCTTAGCTCATCAGGTAGAGCAGTTGATTTGTAATCATCAGGTGGCGGGTTCGAGTCCTGCAGCCGGCACCAGAATTTGAGAACGGCCCCCCAGAAGAAAATGGGGGCCGTTTTCGTTTTGAGGTCCGCGCTTACTTTGGGTGTATGCGGTCGTCGGGCATGGTGTGCATATTGACGAATCGCCTCAGAACATCTCCTGGACGCTGTTCACCGCACGATCCAACTTGTCCTTGAGCGCGGCAAGCAGGCAGTGCAATCCATCGTCCTCGACGGAGGCGTCGCCGCGCTGTTGAAGCACGGCCAGCATCGTGCCAAGGCCAGCGCTCACCCCAAGCAGCTCCGCACATCCGTCTACGGTTGTTTCACGAATGCGCTCGCCAACACCGTGAAGTTCGCCTGCCAGGCGCCTTACATGCTTGCGGTTCATCCTCGTTCCATCGGCCGCCAAGTGAGCTAACTCCGCAACCAGATCCTGATGTTTGCGTGCCGCGAGGAGACGCCCATGAGTCGTGGCCTTATCCATGCGCCACCTCCAGATGGGAAAGCCCTGACGCTACGACCCCAATGCGATGTAGTTGATGCGCGACCTGACCAGCATCGCGTCGAAGACCAATGGCAATAGCAAAAGCCATGACAACCTCCTTGGGTAGGTTGAAGGCTCGCCGCTCATTCTCACGTGAGGGGTGGCGGGCCTGACAGCGGGGGTGAGAACCGGTACCCAAGGATCCCGGCCAGCCCGGAGGCTGCCCCGCCCGGCCCGCCGTTGAACTAGTGGCGTGCGCGTGCGCGCGAACAAAAGCCGCGTGGCGCGGCTGTTCGCCCTTGGGATCTCTCAGGTTCTCACGCCCGATCACCGTTGTTTCGGTGATGGCCCATTCTTGGTGACCGTCCGCTCTATGTCAACCCAACCGACGACCACGGATACCATATTTAACACCTTGTGTAATATCTATCAAATCCAGCCGTAAAGTCCTATCCGGCCAGCAACACAAACGAAAGAAAGGCGGGTGAAAAATGGGCCGTCGCAAGAGGCAGCCGAAGCTTTCCGACATCCTGCTGGAGTCGCCATGGTGGGTTTCCGTCGCCCTGGGCTTTTGCGCTTACATTGCATTCCACGCGATCGTTCCCGCATTGCTGGGAGCCAATCGCTATCTCGCTGGCCTCACCACGGCCAGCCGCGAGTTCGCCTGGGTGCCAGCCATCGCGTTCTGCTTTCTGGGTCTGCTGTCTTTCATCAAGGCTCGCTTTGGTGGGCAACCGGTAGCCGAAACTGCGCGTGCGCCACGCCACCGCCCGGTTGCTTCCGCTAAGGCCGGGCCAGCCGCGTCACCCACTATCAAGGAGGCGCCCGATGGTGCTGCGCCCTGGGGGGCCGCATCCGCTCCCCAGCCGCGCCCACAAAGCTGGTCCCTCGAAGCCCTCGCCCTGCTCGAATGGAAACGCTTCGAGCTGCTCTGTGTTGCCTACTACGAGCAACTTGGCTTTACGGTTGAGACCGTGCCGCATGGCGCGGATGGCGGGATCGATGCCACGCTGTACAGGCAGGGCATGGCGCAGCCGATGGCGCTCGTGCAATGCAAGGCGTGGCGGTCGCCGGTGAAGGTGGAGCCGGTGCGCGCGCTCGGTGGCGTCATGCATCAGCACAAGATCCGGCGTGGGGTGTTCTGGTCGTTGAGCGGATATTCGGGCGAGGCGAAGAAGTACGCTGCGGCAGCGGATATCCAATTGCTCGACGGCGCGGGCATCGTCGAGCGCATCCGGAAACTGGAGCCGTCGCAGCAAACCGCGTTACTGGCCAAGGCGTTCGAAGGTGACTACAGAACGCCCACTTGCGCGGCATGCGGGGTGAAGCTCGTCAAGCGTACTGGCCGACGCGGCTCGTTCTGGGGATGCAGTAACTATCCTGCGGGGTGCACAGTGACAATGGAGCTTTCCGCGTAAGACCTCGGTCTTTGCTCTGGAATTCTTCCCCTCTTTTCAGTGGCATAGGGCAAACGACACTGCATGCCAGAGGCATCGCCGGGCAGCGTCTGTCGGTCGGGCGCTATCGCATCGAAGTGACGCTGCCGCCCCGCCGACGCAAGCCCATTCCGCAATCCCGCGAATCTTCATGCTGCAGTGCAGCCAAAACGCGCAACCTGACGGTAAGCTCTTGTCTTTAGTCGGGAGAAATTCCACGGGGAGGGCAAATGCGGCGCGTCGTATTCAACCAGAAGGGCGGTGTCGGGAAGTCGACCATTGTGTGCAACCTGGCGGCGATCAGCGCCAGCGAGGGCTTGCGTACCCTGGTCATCGACCTGGATGTGCAGGGAAATTCCACGCAGTATCTGCTGGGTGAGCGGGCCGGCGAGGCTACCCCGACGGTGGCGGATTTCTTCGAGACCGCGCTGACCTACAGCTTCAAGCCGGTCGAGTTCTCCTCGTTCGTGCACGCGACGCCGTTCGAGAATCTGGACGTGATGCCGGCACACCCCGATCTCGATGCGCTGCACGGCAAGCTCGAGTCGCGCTACAAGATCTACAAGTTGCGCGACGCATTGAACGAGCTGGATACCTACGATGCCATCTATATCGATACGCCGCCGGCGCTGAACTTCTATACGCGCTCGGCCTTGATCGCCGTCGAGCGCTGCCTGATTCCATTCGACTGCGACGATTTCTCCCGTCGCGCCCTGTATGCGCTGCTGGACAACGTGAAGGAGATCCAGCAGGACCACAATGCGGGGCTGGAGGTCGAGGGCATCGTGATCAATCAGTTTCAGCCTCGCGCCAGCCTGCCTCAGCAACTGGTCGATGAACTGGTGAGCGAAGGGCTGCCGGTGCTGGGCTCGCGGCTGTCCTCGTCCGTGAAGATCCGCGAATCCCATCAGCATGCCAGGCCGATGATCTATCTGGACCCGCGGCACAAGCTTGCCCAGGAATACGTGGCATTGCACCGCGAACTGGTCGGGTCTGTTGAAGATTGATGGCCGTCAGGTGGCAGGGTTCGAGTCCTGCCATTGCGCTGCAATGTGACAACGGCCCCAAGCGATTGGGGCCGTTTTTTGCATTTGCGGGGGCGGTCTTGTACCGAACGCCTCTCAGACATCTTCTGCAAACTACCCGCGATGCCGCATGAAAATGACGCTCGCCGCGTAACGCTTCAGTCTTGCCTCTGGACGCTGCACGAGAGCGTTCTGGACTGCGCGGCGCTGTCGGCGGTTTTCCTGCCATCATAGTCGGCGCGAGACGCATAGCCCCTGGCGAGCCAGTAGTCCGGATAGGCGGGATCAAATGCGAGTTGAACAATCTCGTACCGGCACGACCGGCTCTTGCGCTGGAGCACGAAAGCGATGCTGGGCGCGGATGCGTCCATGTCTTTGTCGATCACGGTGTAGGGCGTCTTCGCGCAGACGCTGTAGGGCGTGTTCCATGCAAGGGTTTTGGTTTTGACATATAGCTTGCCCCAGCATCCGCGGCCCTGACCGTGGAACACACCGGTAAAGGGTTCTGCCTGTATTGTTGTCGAGCCCAATGTCAGCGCTAGCGCTAAGAGGCGGCAGAAAATGACCGGCTTGGCTATTATTGGACGCATGTCACGATATTCCGTTGGCGGATCAATGGCAATACGTAGTTGAGCTTTTCCGCGTAGTGGGCATCACCGCCGCCGTTGTAATAGCGCGCGATGTTTGATGTCGTCCTGGGCTTCCAACCGACGATGACCTTCCGCATCGACGCCTTGCGATACACGAGAACCTGCCCAGGTCGAAGAACATATGCTCCGGAATTCAACGCTTTCATCATCTCTATCGTAGTGCCCTGCGCTCTTGCGATCCTATCGAGGCTATCGCCGGGTCTGACCTTTACCTCATAAGTCTTTTCATCAGAGTCCGGGATGCTCTTGATCGCGAAGTCAGCCAGTCGCATCAGCAGATAACCCACGCCAGCACGAATATTGTTCTTCGCCGAGGTGCCTACGCTACCTCGATTCAACACGCTTCGCAGGGAGCGCGGAAGGATCAGGTCGCCGCCCTCCCTGCCATCAAGCAGCGCGTTTAGGCCGGGATCCCCGGGGTTGCCCATCTGGATTGGATTTTGCTCCCAAAGCGGGCTGCCAGCTCCCGTTTCCACCCATATCATGGCCTTTATCAAATGCCAGTCAAGGGGGAGGTAGTGTGGTTGATCTGCAAGGTGAGTGTTGAACTCGTCGACCACCGATCTGATGCAGCAATCGTGCATGTCCCATCTGTCATTACCTTTAGCGTTGTCGATGCCTTCTCGCCATCTGTCGCGACCAGCGCCAAGTTGCGTTGCTGCTGCCATACCTTTTTCCCCTCAGAATGGGCGACCAAAGGGTCGTATTTCCAATGAGCCGCGCTTGTTGCCACCGTGTAGGTTGCACGCGAGGGGGAGTATCGCGATGTTCGTTCTCGCGGTAAATCTGATGTGTACTAATTCGAGGGGATTCGCGACAGCGATTCATCATTGTGCGGCGAGGTTGGGTGCTGACCTGGGTCCGTGCCAGGTCAGCCAGCGAGTCCGAACGAATATCAATCGGCCATGATCGCAAAGGCCAGCATCGGGCGTCAGCGTATGCACAGGGTTCAGGCCAAGATGAGATTGTCGTGATTACGAATGCCGTGCTTGTGTAAAACCTCGTCGAGGAAATCTTTAGGATTGTGGCGGCTCGCTGTTGCCGCTGTGTCCGCGGAGCGGCACACGCCGGCAGCAGCGGTTTGTCCCTACCTCAAGGCCTCTGACGCTTCCCGCAACCTGTCAAGCAACCGCGATTCCTGACCGTACGTCATCACGAGCTGTCGCGTAGCGCGGGTCATCGCCACGTAAAGTAGCCGGGCTTCGTCCTCTTCCGACTCGTCCTTCGTGTGGATGGCACCCGTTGCCGGTATGCATACCAGCGGAAACTCCAGCCCCTTGCTGCTATGCATGGTCACTACCTTCACGGTGTCTGCATTGGGCTTGAAGCGCTTGTCGCCGTGCGTCGGGATCTCGAACGGAATGCCTTTGCGCGAGAAGGTGGCGGCAATGGTGTTCCCCGCGTCGTTCCAATGGCGGTACAGCACCGCCATCTCAGCCCAGGGTGTGCCGGTACGGTTCTCGTCGACCAGGATCTGGGCGATGCGGTCGGCTTCGGCCTGCAGGCTCGGCAGTTCAATCACCAGCGGCTTGGGTCCGCTGCGGCCGGCGCCGACCGGCTGGACTGTCGGTGCTTCGTCCTCGTCGGCGTCCAGCGGGCGCAGCAGTTCGTTGGCGAAGGCGCGCGCCACCGACAGGATTTCCTGCGTGTTGCGGTAGTTGACCTTGAGGATCGTGGTGCGGCCCTTGGCCTGCACCCCTACGCTGGCGAAGCTGAACTTGCGTTTCTTCGCGTGCCCGTAGATGGATTGTGCATCGTCATAGAGCACCAGCAGCGCGTTGCTTTCCGGGTTGACCATCTGCACGACGAGCTTGAACCATTCGGGCCGGAAGTCATGGCCTTCGTCGATCAGGATGGCGTCATACTGGCCGCCGGGAATGGCCTTGCGCTCGACGCCCTGGATGACCCGCTCGACCATCGACTCGAAGAGCGCGTCCGATGACCGACCCGAAGGACGCTCGATGTGATAAGCGGCAAGCTGGCGCGAGCACCACGCATGGAAGTTGTAGACGTGGACCTTGTCCTCGATGCCTTTCTCGGCCATCGTGGCGGCGAGCTTGGCCGCCAGCGTCTTGTTGTAGCAGAGCACGAGCACCGGCCGCGTCGCCACCTTGGCGAGATGCTCGGCGCGATAGCCCAGGATCAGCGTCTTGCCGGAGCCGGCCACGCCGTGGATGACGCGGTGCCCGTCGCCGAGGCTGCGGGCCAGTTGCTCCTGCTGCAAGTCCATGACGCGCAGGATGTCGGGAATATCCTGCGGTGACAGCGCGTCTTCGGCAAACAGTCCGCGCTGCTCCGGCATGCGGATCTGGGGGAACAGATGCCACCGGATCCGCTCGATCTGCGGGAGCGAGAGCTTGAAGTTGAACTTGATCGGGAACATGTCCCAGAGTCGCTTCTGGAAGGCTTCCGCGTCCACGCTCTCGGTCATCTCGTCGCTGCAGATGACGAGGTGCGACGGCAGCACGTCGCCGAGGTTCGTCTGTTCGAACTGCGAGCGCCTGATATTGGACAGCACCACGCCACAGCCATACGGGAAGAACGGCTTGCCCTTGAGCGATCCGCTTGGCCACACCAGTTGCGGGTCGCGCTGCAGCAGATGCAGCACGTAGAACATGAACTGGCGGGCCGTTTCCAGCGGATTCATCTCGCGGACGAGGCCCCGCTCGGTGAGCAGCGAGACGTCGCGCTGGTCGATCTCCTGAATTGTGTCCAGCCGCCAGTCCTTGACCTCCAGCACCAGAAGGCCGCGATTCGGGTGGAACACGATGAAATCCGGGTGCCTGGTCTTCTCGCCGATGGCGACGTCATACCAGCACAGATAATCGTCTTCGAGTTTCGCCCCGAGCCGTTCGGCGAAGCGTCTTTCCCCGGTGGTCATGCGCGATGTGACCGATCCAAGCGCGGGAATCAGTGTGGCCATCTTTTTCTCGATTGTTCTTGTCGAAGCTGCATGCGCTGCCTGTGGCGGCCGAGGACCCAGTCCGGCCAGGACGCACTGCGGAGCGTCGGGTGTGTCATTGTAGTAATAACGTGAATGAAGCGCTTACTGATTTGCGAGACTGTGATTTAAGTCATTCGGTATATCTGATTTCAATCGCAGCGAGATTCGGCGTGCGAATCCGCTGTCTTATCCCCGTCACCCGTTCCCTCTAACTTATTGCTCACCAATTCACTTAAGCTCTGCCCCAAATCCGCCGACAATCCTGATGCACGGGCGCAAGCCCCATCCCTCCCACCGCCATCCCAAAAAGGAACCCCTCCGTGACGAAAAAACTCGCAAGCCTGGCATGGTTGCTCCCGCTCGCTTTCCTCGCGGCCTGTGGCGGGGATGGCGGCACGGGGGATTCGGGTGCCGCGGTCCAGTCGGTATCGTCGGCCAACGCGATTGCCGATACCGCTTCGCTGTCGACGCAGGCGCTGGCTACCACCCACTGGATGCCGGCCGCCGCCGATACCTGGCAGTTGCAGTTGACCGGCACGATCAATACGAGCTACCCGGCACAGGTCTATGACATCGACCTCTTCGACACGCCGCAGGCCACCATCAACGCATTGAAGGCGCAGGGCAAGCGCGTGGTCTGCTATTTCTCGGCGGGCAGCTCGGAGAACTGGCGGCCGGACTTCAAGCAGTTCGTGGCGGCGGACATGGGCAAGGCGTTGTCGGGCTGGGCCGGCGAGAAGTGGCTCGATACGCGGTCGGCCAACGTGCGCAGGATCATGCAGGCGCGCATGGACCTGGCGCGCTCGAAGAGTTGCGATGGCGTGGACCCGGACAACGTGGATGGCTATACCAACAAGCCGGGCTTTCCGCTGACGGCGGCGACGCAGCTGGACTACAACCGTTTCCTGGCCACGGAGGCGCACGCGCGTGGGCTGGCCGTGGGGCTGAAGAACGACGTGGATCAGGTGGCGTCGCTGGCCACCGATTTCGATTTCGCCGTGAACGAGCAGTGCTTCCAGTACAAGGAGTGCGCGAGCTATACGCCGTTGACCGCGCAGGGCAAGGCGGTGTTCAACGTGGAGTACGCGACGAAGTACAGGGACGCGGCGACGCGCGCCACGCTGTGCGCCTCGGCCAAGGCGGCGCATCTGCGCACGCTGGTGCTGCCGCTGGACCTGAACGATGCGTTCCGTTACGCCTGCGATTGAGCGGCTGCCGGGCGGCGTCGCCGCCAATCCTCAGGCCGGCGTGAGATAGCCGCCCGCCGCGGCGGCGCCGATGACCTCGCCCAGCGCTGCGATGAACGCCGTGGCGGCGGCGCTGTCGGGCCGGCCGCGGCGCCGGTGCAGCGCGGCCGTGCGGGTGAAGCCGGGGTGCGCCACCGGTGCGTGCGCGAGCCCGGCCAGCCCGGCGTTGCGGCGCGTGCCGGCGATATGCAGCGCCAGCGGGCTGGCGATGGTGAACAGGCGCCCGCCCGGCACGGCGCGCAGCAGCGCTTCCACGCTCGGGCCTTCCAGCCGTGGCCGCAGGCTGTAGCCGCCGGCCTGCGCCGCCGCGTCGATCTGGCGGCGCATGGCGAAGCGCTCGGGCAGCAGCGCCAGCGGCAGCGTGGCGAGCTGCGCCAGCGTGATGCCGCCGGGCGCCTCGGGCAGCTTGCCGGCCGCGGCGATCAGGGCCAGCGTCTCGGAGAACAGCGGCACCAGCGCGATGCGCTTGGGCGCCTCGCGCGCGAAGGCCAGGCCCAGGTCGATTTGGCCGTCGAGCAGGGCGCGGTCGACCTCGCCGGCGGCGAACTCGAAGACCTGCACGTCGAGCGCGGGATGCGCGTCGAGCAGCGCCTGCGCGGCCGGCATCACCAGCGCCGAGAGATAGGTGTGAATGGCACCCACGCGCAGCGTGCCCTCGACCGCGCCGCGCGGCGAGGCGGCCGCGGCAATCACCTGTTCCAGCTGGTCCAGCACCGGCTCCAGCGACAGCACCAGTTGCCGGCCCGCGTCGGTGAGTTCGAGCCGGCGGCCCACGCGCCCGAACAGCGGCACGCCCAGGCTGTGCGCGAACGCGCGCAGATGCTGCGACAGCGCCGGCTGCGTCAGCCCCAGCGAGTCGGCCGCCGCGGTAACGCTGCCGTGGCGGGCCACCGCCATGAAGCTGCGTACCAGGCGCAGGTCCAGCGCGGCGGGCGTGGCGGTCAGTCGCATAAGTTGTCGTGATGAATGGAAAATCGATTCATCATTTTACAGAGCATGCCGCGGCTGGTGGAATGACGGCAAACATGGAAAACAGAGAGGAGACCGCCATGCTTGCCCGCTTTCCCGTTCGCTTCCGCCTGCCCGCGCTGGCCGCCATCGCGCTGGCTGCGCTGTCGTTCACGTCCGCCGCGCGCGCCGACTGGCCCGAGCGCCCGATCAAGCTGGTGGTGCCCTACGCGCCCGGCGCCACCACAGATTCGCTGGCCCGCCTGGTCGGCAAGGAGCTGCAACTGCGCCTGAAGCAATCGGTGGTGGTGGAGAACCGCCCGGGCGCCGGCGGCACCATCGGCAGTGACTACGTGAGCAAGGCGCCGGCCGATGGTTACACGCTGCTGCTCGGCGCGGTCGGGCCGATCTCGGTGGGCAAGGCGCTGTATCCGACGCTGCCCTATGACCCGGCCAGGGACCTCGCCGGCGTGGGCCTGATCGGCACGGTGCCGTTCATCCTGGTGGCCGGCACGCGCGGGCAGCGCTTCGACTCGGTGCCGGCGCTGGTGCGCGCGGCCAATGCCGCGCCCGACACCATCGCCTACGGCTCGGCCGGCAACGGCACGCCGCAGCACATCATCGGCGCGATGTTCTCGCAGGCCACCGGCGCGAAGCTGCTGCACTCGCCGTACAAGGGTTCGGGCCCGGCCATCAACGACCTGCTCGGCGGCCAGATCGCGCTGATGTTCGACAGCCCGGTTCTGCTGCTGCCGCACATCAAGGCCGGCACCGTGGTGCCGCTGGCGCAGACCGGCGCGCAGCGCTCGGCGCTGCTGCCCGGCGTGCCGACCATGCGCGAGCAGGGCGTGCGCGGTTTCGACGCGGCGCCGTGGTACGGCATCATGGCGCCGGCCAGGGTGCCCGCCGACGTCCTCGCGCGGCTGAACCGCGAGCTGAACGCCGTGCTGGCCGACAAGCCGGTGCAGGAGCACCTGCTCGCGCTCGGCGTGGAGGCCCGCCCGCTCGACGCGGCCGGTTTCCGCCAGTTCCTGGCGCAGGCCCAGGCAAGCTGGACGCGCACCGTCACCGCCGCCGCGGTCAAGGCGGACTGACCATGCCGCACCTGATCGTGGAGACCACGCGGCAACTGGCCGGCCGCATCGATTTCCCCGGCGTCTTTGCCGGCCTGCACCGCGAGATGGCGGCGCTGGGCTACGCGCGCCTGGAGGACTTCAAGAGCCGCGTGCTGGTGGCGGAGGCCGCGCTGGTCGGCGGCGATGCCGCCACCGGCTTCCTGGTGGCGCATCTCGTGATGACCAACGCGCGCCCCGAGGCGATGCAGGCCGCGATGGCGGACCTGATACTGGCGCGTCTGGTGGCTTGCGTGGAGAAGGCCGCGCCCGCGGGCGAGGTGCAGGTGTGCGTGCTGCACCGGCAGGCGGCGCCGGGCAGCTACCGCAAGACCGTGGTCGCGGGCAGCCGCTAGTCCTGCGCGGCGTCGAGCTCGCGCCACGCCAGGTACAGCCGCGTGTCGAACTCGAGCTGGTGGTAGGCCGGCTCCATGTGCTCGCAGAGCCGGTAGAACGCCTTGTTGTGATCGCTTTCCTTCAGGTGCGCGAGCTCGTGCACGACGATCATGCGCAGGAATTCCGGCGGCGCTTCCTTGAACACCGAGGCCACGCGGATTTCCTTCTTGGCCTTGAGCTTGCCGCCCTGCACGCGCGAGATCGCGGTGTGCAGGCCGAGCGCACGATGCACGGTGTCGATCTTGGCGTCGAAGGCCACCTTGTGCAGCGGCGGCGCGCTGCGCAGGAATGCCTGTTTCAGCTCGCCGGCGTATTCATACAGGGCACGATCGGTCTGCACGGCGTGCCGCGCGGGGTACTTCCTGGCCAGATGCTCGCCGAGCCGGTTGGCGGCGACCAGTTGGCGCACCTGCTCGAGCACGTCGGGCGGATAGCCGCCGAGAAAGCGCAGCGGGTCCTTGGCGCCGGGGCGCCAGGTGTTGCCGGCGAAAGTGCTGGCGAAAGCGGGGCTGCTGGCCTGGCTCACCGCGGCTCAGTGATGGTGATGATGATGATGGTGAGCGATCTCGCCGGTGCTGACGAAGGTCTGCACGGCATCCTGCTCGCCGGTGGCGTGGCGCATCAATTCGCCGCACTTGCACCAGCCCTGGTAAGGCTGGATGTGCGCGCACGCCGAAGCCTTCTGCAGAAACAGCGTGACGGGCTTGGTGCACTTGTGGCACTTGAAAGTGAGGGTGCGGGCGGGTTTGCTCATGCTGCGGCTGGATTCCTGGCTTGTGGCGGATGGCGGCGCGGGGGCAAAAACGGCCCGCGCCGGCAAAGGCAAGATGATACATGGCGTGCCGGCCGCCGTTTGCAAGGGCGCGGCCGCCAGCCGCATGCAGGCATGCATCCGAGGGGCGCGGGCGGGCAGGGCGTTTTGCTACACTGCCGCCATTCCCATACACACTTCCCGGACTCGCATGGCACAGTACGTTTTCACGATGAACCGCGTGGGCAAGATCGTTCCGCCCAAGCGCCACATCCTCAAGGACATCTCGCTGTCCTTCTTCCCGGGCGCCAAGATCGGCGTGCTGGGCCTGAACGGCTCCGGCAAGTCGACGCTGCTCAAGATCATGGCCGGCATCGACAAAGAAATCGAGGGCGAAGCCACGCCCATGCCGAACCTGAACATCGGCTACCTGCCGCAGGAGCCGCAGCTCGATCCCGAGCAGACCGTGCGCGAATCGGTGGAGGCGGCGCTGGGCGGCGTGTTCGAGGCGCGCAAGAAGCTCGACGAGATCTACGCCGCGTATGCCGAGCCCGATGCCGACTTCGACGCGCTGGCCGCCGAGCAGGCCAAGTACGAAGCGATCCTCGCCGCCAGCGACGGCAACAACGCCGAGCTGCAACTGGAGATCGCCGCCGACGCGCTGCGCCTGCCGGCGTGGGACGCCAAGGTCGGCAACCTGTCCGGCGGCGAGAAGCGCCGCGTGGCGCTGTGCCGCCTGTTGCTGTCGCGCCCCGACATGCTGCTGCTCGACGAACCGACCAACCACCTCGACGCCGAATCGGTGGACTGGCTCGAACAGTTCCTCACGCGCTTCCCGGGCACCGTGGTGGCCGTGACCCACGACCGCTACTTCCTCGACAACGCCGCCGAATGGATCCTGGAACTGGACCGCGGCCACGGCATTCCGTGGAAGGGCAACTACAGCTCCTGGCTGGACCAGAAGGAAGCGCGCCTGAAGCAGGAAGAGTCGACCGAGTCGGCGCGCCAGAAGGCGCTGAACAAGGAACTGGAGTGGGTGCGCCAGAACCCCAAGGGCCGCCAGGCCAAGTCCAAGGCGCGCCTGGCCCGCTTCGACGAGCTGAACAGCCAGGAATACCAGAAGCGCAACGAAACCCAGGAAATCTTCATCCCGGTGGGTGAGCGCCTGGGCAACGAGGTCATCGAGTTCGACGGCGTGAGCAAGGGCTACGGCGACCGCCTGCTGATCGACAACCTCAGCTTCAAGGTGCCGCCTGGCGCCATCGTCGGCATCATCGGCCCGAACGGCGCCGGCAAGTCGACCTTCTTCCGCATGCTGACCGGCAAGGAAACGCCGGACAGCGGCGAGATCAAGGTCGGCCCGACCGTCAAGCTGGCCTACGTGGACCAGAGCCGCGACGCGCTCGACGCCGGCAAGACCGTGTTCGAGGAAATCTCCGGCGGCGCCGACATGCTGACCGTGGGCCGCTACGAAACGCCGTCGCGCGCCTACATCGGCCGCTTCAACTTCAAGGGCTCGGACCAGCAGAAGCACGTGGGCACGCTCTCGGGCGGCGAACGCGGCCGCCTGCACCTGGCCAAGACGCTGATCGCCGGCGGCAACGTGCTGCTGCTGGATGAGCCGTCCAACGACCTCGACGTGGAAACGCTGCGCGCGCTCGAAGACGCGCTGCTGGAATTCGCCGGCTGCGTGATGGTGATCTCCCACGACCGCTGGTTCCTGGACCGCATCGCCACCCACATCCTGGCCTTCGAAGGCGAGTCGCACGTGGAGTTCTTCCCGGGCAACTACCAGGAATACGAGGCGGACAAGAAGCGCCGCCTGGGCGAGGAAGGCGCCAAGCCCAAGCGCATCCGCTACAAGCCGATCGCGCGCTGAAGCCGGCGTCTCGCAGGGAACGGTTTGCTCCCCTCTCCCATGCAATGGGAGAGGGGAGAACACAAGCGACAAGCCGGCGTTGCCGGCAGCAAAAGGCCTCGCATTGCGCGAGGCCTTTTTTCGTCCGGGCCGCCTACTTCCTCACCAGCCGCAGCCGCGTGATCTCCGACGGCGCGCCGAAGCGCTTCGGCGGTCCCCAGTAGCCGGTGCCGCGGCTCACGTAGACCCACATCGCCTCATGGCGCTTGAGTCCGGCGACATACGGCTGCTGCATCGGCACGAACAGGGTCCACGGCCAGAACTGGCCGCCGTGCGTGTGCCCGGACAGTTGCAGGTCAAAGCCGGCGGCGGAGGCAGCCGGCGCGGTGCGCGGCTGGTGCGCCAGCAGCACGCGCGCCGCGGCCACCGGCGGGGCGCCTTCGAGCGCGCGCGCGGGGTCGCTGCGGTGGCTTTCGTCGAAGCGGTGCGCGGTGTAGTCGGTCACGCCGGCCAGCACCAGCGCGTCCTCGTCCTGCCCGATCACCACGTGCTCGTTCATCAGCACGCGCAGGCCCAGCCTGCGCAGCTCGGCGATCCACGGATCGGCGCCGGCGTAATACTCGTGGTTGCCGGTGACGAAGTAGGTGCCGTGGCGCGCCTGCAGGCTGCCCAGCGGCGCGGTGTGGTGCGCCAGCTCGCGCACGGTGCCGTCCACCAGGTCGCCGGTGATGGCGATGGCGTCCGGCTTGAGCCCGTTGACGCGCGCCACGATGCGCTCCAGGTAGGGGCGCTTGATGGTGGGGCCGACGTGGATGTCGCTGATCTGCACGATGGTGAAGTCGTGCAGCGCGTCGGGCAGGCCGGCGATGGGCACTTCCACCTCCACCACGCGCGCCAGCCCACGCGCGTTGAAGAAGCCCAGCGCCGTGACCACCAGCGCCAGCAGCGGCACCGCGGCGGCCGTGCGCGGCAGCAGCCAGCCTGGGTGCCAGCCCGCGATGGCGCTGCCGAGCAGCGCCACGTCGCGCGCCAGCGTCAGCACCAGCAGCGACGAGAAGAAGCCCATCGCCAGCATGCCGACCCAGGTGAGCGCGTCGGACCAGGGCTGGTCCAGGCGCCGCGCCAGCAGGCCGGCCGGGATCAGCGGCCACGACAGCGCCAGCCACGCCACGGCGAGCGCCTTGACGGCGAAGGCGACCGGCAGGTCGGGCAGCAGGCGCACGCCGATATAGATGTGGAGCAGGCCGACCACGAGGGCGGCCACGAAAACGGTGGTGCGAGGGGGCATGCCACCTCCAGGGAGTTTGAGGCGGATCCGGCGCATGCCGGGTCCGGCGGGCGCGCGGCGGCGCCGTCTTGCCGCGCCGCGCGCGAATCCCGTAGCTGAGGCTGGCTGCGCGCGGATTCAAGAGCGCGCAGCGAATTGTTCACATGGTCTTTGCGTGGCCTTTGTGTGGCCTTCGCTTGGCGCGCGGCGCGCGGCGTCACGCGGCGGGCCCGCCGCCCTGGCCGGCGAACACGTCCAGCGCCGGGATGCGCTCGCGCAGGAAGTCGATCAGCGCGCGCGTGGCCATCGACGGATGCAGGTTGGGCGTGGTGATGATGTACAGCCGGTCGCCCAGGCCTTCGGCGTGCCATTCGGGCAGCACGCGCACCATGCGGCCGGCGCGCACGTCGTCCCAGCCGGCATAGGCCGGCAGCAGGCCCACGCCGTGGCCTTCGCGCACCGCGCGCATCAGGAACGGGAAATGCTCGGACTGCAGGTAGGGCGCCAGCGCCACCTGCTCGCGCTGCTCGCCGCGGTCCAGCGTGAGCACGAAGCGCCGCGCCGGGTAGGGCGGGCACAGGAACTGGCAGCGCGCCAGGTCGGCCGGCGCGTGCAGCGGCCCGGTGCGCGCCAGGTAGGCGGGCGAGGCGAACAGTTGCCACTCGATCGCGCAGATGTCGCGCGCGACGTAATCCTGCTGCGCCCGCGACGTGACCCTGAGCGCCACGTCGATCTCGGCGGCGATCAGGTCCACCACGCGGTTGGCGAAGAACACGCGCAGCGTGATGCCGGGATGCTCGCCGGCGAACTCCAGCAGCAGCGGCGCGATGAAGGTGTCGCCGAGCCCGGACGGCACGCTCAGGCGCACGTGCCCGCGCAGTGTCTTGCCCAGGCTGTCGATCTCGGCCTGGGCCAGCGCCACCTCCTGCAGGATGCGCAGGCCGTGCTGGTAGAGCGAGCGGCCCGGCTCGGTCAGCTCCAGCCGGCGCGTGGTCCGGCGCAGCAGCTGGGCGCCGGCCTGCTGCTCCAGCTCGCGCAACTGGCGGCTGACCTGCGAGCGCGTGACGTCGCGCCGGCGGCCCGCCTCGGACAAGTTGCCGGCCTCGACGATGTCGACGAAAGCCTGGATCAGGTTGAGGTCCATCCGGGATTCCCTGGGGGATTGTCACTTGTGGCGCAACATTGTGAGTCAGCCGTTGGGAATTGTCGATGCCGCGTGCCAGGACTACAGTGAGTGCTCCCCCGCCGGACTGGCATGCGCGGGGCCAGACAGGAGACAACGATGTTCAAGGACGATCTTTTCGCCGGCCGGCGCGTGCTGGTCACGGGCGGCGGCACCGGGCTGGGCCTGGCGATGGCCGACCGCCTGGCCGGGCTGGGCGCCGAGCTGCACCTGTGCGGGCGCCGCCTGCCGGTGCTCGACGAGGCCGCGGCAATGCTGCGCGGCCGCCACGGCGCCAAGGTGGCGACGCACGCGGTGGACATCCGCGACGCCGCCGCCGTGGACGCCATGATCGAGACCATCTGGCACGCCCACGGCCCGCTCGACTGCCTCGTCAACAACGCCGCCGGCAACTTCATCAGCCGCACCGAGGACCTCTCGCCCAACGGCTTCCACGCGATCTCCGACATCGTCTTCCGCGGCACCTTCTACACGACCCAGGCGGTCGGCAAGCGCTGGATCCGCGACGGCCACCCGGGCGCGGTGCTGTCGATCGTGGTGACGTGGGTCTGGACCGGCTCGCCGTTCGTGGTGCCGTCGGCCATGTCCAAGGCCGGCGTGGACGCCATGACCAAGTCGCTGGCGGTGGAGTGGGGCCGCCACGGCATCCGCTGCAACGCCATCGCGCCGGGCGTGATCCCGACCGAAGGCGCCGGCTCGCGGCTGCGCCCGCGGGATTCGCAGCAGGACCAGCTTGCCGCGCAGAATCCCACCGGCCGCCTCGGCCAGCCGCAGGACATCGGCAACCTGGCCGCCTTCCTGCTGGCGCCGGACAACACCTGGATCAACGGGCAGACCATCGCGCTGGACGGCGGCGACCATTTCGCCAACGGCGCGTATTTCACGCAGTACCTGGACTGGGGCGACGCCGAGTGGCAGGCCGCGCGCGAACGCATCGCCGCGAAGAACGCCGCCGACCGCGCCGCCCGCACGGTCGGCGCGCCCGCCGCCGCCGGAGCCGACTGATGGCCGCCGATCTCTGGTTCGAGGACCTCCACCGCGGCGGCGACGCGCTGCTCGCGCGCGGCGCGCGCCTGGCCGGCGGCCTGCGCGCGCTGGGCGTGGGCGAGGGCGACGTGGTTGGCGTGCTGCTGCGCAACGACCCCGCCTTTGCCGACATCGTGCACGCCTGCCGCATCGCCGGCGCCTACTACTGCCCGATCAACTGGCACTTCACCGCCGAGGAAGTCCGCTTCCTGCTGGCCGACAGCGGCGCGCGCGCGCTGATCGTCCATGCCGGCCTGCTCGACGGCGTGCGCGCCGTGGTGCCCGCCGGCGTGCCGGTGCTGGCGCTGGCCGAGGCCGGCGCGCCGGTGCCGGCGGATGCCATCGACTACGACCACTGGCTTGCCGCGCAGCCGCCCTACGACGGTCCGCGCGTGGCGCCGCGCGGCCACATGGCCTACACCTCCGGCACCACCGGCCGGCCCAAGGGCGTGCTGCGCGCGCCGATCCCGCTGGAACGACTCGACGCGCAGCTCGAGCGCATGCGTTCGGTGGTGGCGCAGACGATGGGCATCGTGCCGGGCTGCCGCGCGCTGATGGCCGCGCCGCTGTACCACAGCGCGCCCGGCGTGTTCATCCAGAACGCGCTGCAGATGGGCGAGCGCCTGGTGCTGTGCGCGCGCTTCGATCCGGAGCAGGTGCTGGCGCTGGTGGAGCGGCACCGCATCGACGTGCTGTACCTGGTGCCCATCATGTACGTGCGCATGCTCAAGGTGCCGCCCGAGGTGCGCGCGCGCTACGACCTGTCCTCGCTGCGCTTCGTCGCCTCCACCGGCGCGCCGTGCGCGCCCGAGGTCAAGCGCGCCATGCTCGACTGGTTCGGCCCGGTCATCCACGAAACCTACGCCTCCAGCGAAGCCGGCATGATCACCGTGGCCACGCCCGCCGACGCCGCCGCGAAGCCCGGCACCGCCGGCCGCGCGGTCGACGACGGCGAGGTGCGCATCCTCGACGAGCGCGGCTCGCCCTGCGCGCCCGGCGAGATCGGCCTGGTCTACGTGCGCCAGCCGGCCTACCCCGACTTCACCTACCGCAACAACGAAGCGGCGCGCCAGGCCATCGACCGCGGCGGCCTGGTCAGCCTCGGCGACATGGGCTACCTGGACGCGGACGGCTACCTGTTCATCTGCGACCGCGCCTCCGACATGGTGATCTCCGGCGGCGTGAACATCTACCCGGCCGAGATCGAGCACGAGCTGGTGCGTTATCCCGGCGTGGCCGACTGCGTGGTGTTCGGCGTGCCCGACGACGAATACGGCGAGCGCCTGCTGGCGATGGTGCAGCCGGTGCCCGGCGCCGGGCTGGAAGAGGGCGCCATCATCGAATGGCTGCGCCAGCGCCTGTCCGGCTTCAAGGTGCCGCGCACCATCGTGGTGGAGGCGCAACTGCCGCGCGACGACACCGGCAAGCTGGCCAAGCGCCGCCTGCGCGACAAATATTGGGAGGGCCGCGCGCGCCGCGTGTGAGCGGCGGCGGCACGCCTGCCGGCGGCGCAAGCCGGCAAACCGCAAGGCAGATCATAAAAAAGAAGGAGACAACCAAATGCAACGCTGGATTTCCACATGGCGCGCCATGCTCGGCGCGGGCGCGCTGGCCTGCGCGCAACTCGCCGCGGCGGGCGCCTTTCCCGACCGGCCGGTCAAGCTGGTGGTGCCGTACACGCCCGGCGGCTCGGCCGACCAGCTGGCGCGCGCGCTGGCCGACGGCATGGGCCGCGAGCTCAGGCAGCCGGTGGTGGTGGAGAACCGCCCCGGCGCCAACACCATGATCGCCGCCACCAGCGTGGCGCGCGCGCCCGCCGACGGCTACACCGTGCTGCTGGCCAGCAACGCCAGCATGGTGCTCAACCCGATGCTCTACAAGAAGGTCGGCTACGACGCCCGGCGCGACTTCAAGGTGATCTCGGTCGCCGCCGAGATCCCGCTGGTGGTGGTGACCAACACCCAGGTGCCGGCCGCCAACGTGCGCGAGTTCGCCGGCTACGCCAAGGCCAACGCGGGCAAGCTGAACTACGCCTCGGTCGGCCTCGGCAACCCGCTGCAACTGGCTACCGAGATGCTCAAGACCGAGCTCGGCATCGACCTCACCCACGTGCCCTACAACGGCAGCGCGCCCGCGCTGGCGGCGCTGCTGGCCAACGACGTGCAGCTGATGATCGACGTGGTCAGCACCTCGCTGCCGCACATCAAGGCCGGCAAGCTCAAGGCGCTGGCGGTCACCAGCAAGGAACGCCTGGAAGTGCTGCCCGAGGTGCCCACCGTGGCCGAGAGCGGCCATCCCGGTTTCCAGGCCGCCACGTGGTTCGGCCTGGCGGTGCCGGCGCAGACCCCGCCCGAGGCCGTCGCGCGCCTGCAGGCCGCCGCCGCCAGGGCCACCGGCGACGCGCCGTTCCGCCAGACCTTCGCCGCGCTCGGGCTGGTGATCCAGCGCCCGCGCGACGGCGCCGAGGTGCAGCGCTACGTGGACGCGGACCGCGCGCGCTGGGGTTCGGTGATCCAGGCCAACCACATCGCGCTGGACTGAGCGCGCCGGCGGCAGGGGCGCCGGCGGCGGACCCGGCGCGGCGATCGGCGTATAGTGCCGTGACGCCGTGGCGTGTCCGGCCCACCGGGCCGCCCGCCGCATTTCTCCGCCCCTGCCGCTCCATGAAAGACGCCGAGACCGACTCCCGTCCCGAACCAGAACCGCCATCGCCCTCGGGTCCCGAGCCGGAGGCCGGCGCCGGCCCGGACGCGCCGCGGGACATCGGGCGCGAGGCCGGCGCCGAAGCCCGCGCGCAGGCGCGCGCCGCCGCCGAGCATGCCCACCTGCGCGCGCTGCGCCGCCGCGCGCGCCTGGCCGCCGGGCGCAAGTCGCGCCAGATGTGGCGCATCTCCCGCACCACGCTGCGCTACGCCGTGTTCATGTGCGGCGCCGGCGGCGTGGCGCTGTTTTCGCTGCTGTTCGCGTGGATCGCCGAACTGGCGCTGAACTGGAACCAGCGGGCCACCGCCGCCACGCCGTGGCTGGCCTTCGTGCTGTTGCCGCCGGGCCTGGCCGCGCTGCGCTGGCTGACGCTGCGGCTGGCGCCGCAGGCGCGCGGCAGCGGCATTCCGCAGGTGATCGCCTCGTTCGGGCTGCCGCCGGCCGGCCCGGCGCAAACATTGCTGGTGTCGTTCCGCCAATCGATGTGGAAGGTGCTGCTGACCACGGGCGGCCTGCTCGCGGGTGCGTCCATCGGCCGCGAAGGGCCGTCGGTGCAGGTCGGCGCGGCGGCCATGCTCAGTTGGGGGCGCTGGTGCCAGGAGCGGCTGCATTTCCGCATCGGCTTCCATCCCAACGCGCTGATCGCCGCGGGCGCGGCCGGCGGCCTCGCGGCGGCGTTCAATACGCCGCTGGCCGGCGTGGTCTTCGCCATCGAAGAGCTGGGCCGCGGCACCACCGTGCGCTGGGACCGGCTGGTGCTGTCGGGCGTGCTGACGGCGGGTTTCCTGTCGCTGGCGATTTTCGGCAACAACCCGTATTTCGCCGTCAAGACGCCGATCCTCGCGCTGCACGATGCGTGGGGCCCGGTGCTGCTGGCCGCGCTGTTCAACGGCGTGCTCGGCGGCCTGTTCGCCAAGGCGCTGATCGGCGGCCTGCCGGCGCTGCTGCCGGCCCGCCTGCGGGCGTGGCCGCTCGACCACCCGGTGCTGGCCGCCCTGCTGTGCGGGCTGGTGGCGGCGGCGATCGGCTGGGCCAGCGGCGGCGCCACCTTCGGCACCGGCTACGACCAGGCCAGCCGCCTCATCAACGGCGAGTCGGCGCCGACGCTGTGGTTCGGCATGGCCAAGCTGGCGGCGACGGTGGTGTCGTATTTCGCCGGCATTCCCGGCGGCATCTTCACGCCCAGCCTGGCCATCGGAGCGGGCATCGGCGCGGCGCTCGAGCACGTGGTGGCCTACCTGTCCATTCCGCTTACCGAGCCGCGCGTGCTGGCGCTGGTGTCGATGGCCGCCTTCCTGGCCGGCGCCACCCAGGCGCCGATCACCGCCAGCGTGATCGTGATGGAGATGACGCGCTCGCAGGACCTGACCGTGTTCCTGCTGGCCGCGGCGCTGTTGTCTTCCTTCGTGGCGCGCCAGTTCTGCCCGAGCCCGTTCTACCACCACGTCGCCCATGCCTTCCGCCGCGAAGCGCTGGCCGCCACGCGGAAAGTGGCGCCGGCCACATAAGCGGCGTTCAGGACGTGGTGCCCGCCGCTGCTTTGCCTTACCATTGGCGGCGCCCGGGCCACCGCACCGGCGCTGTGTACCGGCGGCACATGACGATCCGCGCCGGCATCATGAACCGGGGAGCACAGATGGCCACGCAACGACCGTCCGGCAACGGCGGCGCCCAGCGCGCATCGGGTACGTCACGCGCATCGCGCACGCAGCAGCCCAGGCCGCCGGCCAAGGAGAGCACCGCCGTGCGCGATCTCGGGCCGGACACGGTCTGGCACACGCGCGGCCTGCACGGCCACACCCGGCTGCGCGCGCCGCTGCCGCGCGGCGCGCGCTCCCCGCAGCGGCAACTGCCGCCCAGCCGCGTGCCGCGCCTGCTGCTATGGGGCCTGCTGCTGGTGCTGCTGGCGGTGCTGGCCAACGCGGTGTCGCGTATGACGCAATAGCCCCCGGCGGAACCACGCGCGCGGGGGGCGCTCCAATCCGCAGCTTTTCTCAGGAGTCTGGATGAAATACCCCCTCGCCGGGCTGGCCGCCGCCAGCCTGCTGCTGCTCTCGCCGCTGGCCGGCGCCGCGGCCAAGGACGGCGCCGACAAGTTCGCGCCGATGCTGGACAGCCTGGAAATCGGCGGCCCGCTGCCGGACCTGCCCGATTGCGCCGACAAGCGCACCCCCGATGGCCGCGACGTGACCGCCCTGTGCGTGGAACTGCGCGGCGACGGCGTGATGCGCCAGGTCGGCGTGCCGCGCGACAAGCGCCCCGCGTTCATGGACGGCCCGCACGTGGTGGCCTTCGTCGACCGCAGCGCGCTGGTCGGGCTGATCGTGCCCACCGACGGCATCCGCTCCGAGCAGGCCGCCGTCGACAGCCTCACCGCGCGCTACGGCAAGCCGTTCCGCGCCGAGCAGGTGGACATGAAGGACAAGGCCGGCAAGCCGGTCAAGAGCGTGCACGCCGGCTGGAACAAGCGGCCGCTGACGGTGGAGCTGTACGCCATCCCCGAAGACCCGAACACCGGCACGGTGGAACTGCTGCTGCCGCAGGCGCGCCTGCTGATGGCGAACCAGGACGCGGCGATGGCGCAGCAGCTCAAGCCGCAGGAAGCCGCCTCCGCGGCGAAGGCCGCGCCGGCCGGGAAGGCGGGGGACAAGAAGGGCTGGTAGGCCGTCGGGCGGCCCTGCGGCCCCGGGGTTTGTGCCTCAAAGCCCCTCCATCACCTTGTCCAGCCCGCGCACCACGCCCCGCAGCCCGCTGACCTTGCGGATCGCCAGCAGCGCGCCCGAGACGTAGGGCTTGGAGCCGTCGCCGGCTTCGTGCCTGAGGTGCAGGCGCTGGCCGTCCGAGCCGAAGATCACTTCCACGCCGAGCTGGTAGCCGGGCAGGCGCACTGCGTGCACCTGGCTGCCGGACAGCGTGGCGCCGCGCGCTTCCTTCGGGCCTTTCACCTGATCGACCGGCACCACCTGCCTGGCCTCGCGGATCTGGCCGAGGCGGTAGGCCAGTTCGCGCACGGTGCCGGAGGGCACGTCGATCTTGCCGGCCTTGGCGTAGTCGATGATCTCCCAGTGCTCGAGGTGGCGCGCGGCCATCTCGGCGAACTTCTGCAGCAGCACCACGGTGATGGCGAAGTTGCCGCAGGCCAGCACGCCGCGGCCGGCCTGGCGCGCGGCGGCGTCGATCTCTTCATAGTCCTGGTCGGACAGCCCCGAGGTGCCCACCACCACGTGCGCGCCGCGGGCCAGCGCCTGCAGGATGTTGCGCTTGGCCACGTCGGGCTTGGTGTATTCGACGTAGACGTCGAAGCTGCCCGCGGCCAGTTCGTCGATGCTGGCCACCGCCACGCCGGGCGTGCCCTTGTGCGCCGTCAGTTCGGCCAGGGTCTGGCCGGCCGCGCCGCGCGACAGGCCGGCCACCAGCGTCATGTCGTCGGCGTGCGCCACGCCGCGCGCCAGTTCGCCGCCGGCCCAGCCGGTCACGCCGCCCACGGCGACTCGGATGCGATTGCTCATCGTGCTGTTCTCCTGAAGTGAGTCTGCGGATGCGTTCAGCCCGCCGCGCGGCGGCGGTCGATCTTGCGCGCCAGCACGATCGACGTGGTGGTGTGGTTGACGCCGTCGAGCGCGCCGATCTCGTCGAGCAGCTTGTCGAGCCGCGCGTGCGTGTCGCAGCGGATCACCGCCATGTAGTCCACCGGCCCGCTCACGGAATTCAGCTCCTCGATTTCCGGGAAGCGCCGCAGCGCCTTGACCACCGCGGGCGCGGCCTTGGGCATGACCGACAGGCCGCAGAACGCCAGGATGGCATTGTCTTCCATCTGCTGCCCGAGCCGCACGCCGTAGCCAGCGATCACGCCGTCGCGCTCGAGCCGCGCGATGCGCGCCACCACGGTGGTGCGGGCGATGCCCAGCCTGCGCGCGAGGTTGGCGGCGTTCTCACGCGCGTTGGCCTGCAGCAGCGCGAGCAGGTGGCGGTCGGTCTGGTCGAGTTCGGTCATGGCGCGGCGTCGCAGGGAGGGGGATGACGATTCGACGATTGATCTTGTCGAATCGTTCGATTATGGGGTGTTTTCGTCAATCTTGCCTGTTCATTCCGACTGTGCCCGACACCATACTTCAGTCAGCAAGTGAATGAACACAGGCCATACCGACAGGAGAACCTCATGAGCAAGCTCGATCCGCCCAGCCTGCTGGCCCCGGCCGCCAATGCGCCGGCGGCATCCCCCGCGGGCATTTCCCCGTTCCCGCTGCGCGTGGTGGTGCTCGGCGCCGGCAAGATCGGCCGCACCATCGCCGCCATGCTGCACGACAGCGGCGACTACCGCGTCACGCTGGTGGACCGCGACCCGGCGCAGCTCCAGGGCCTGCCCGAAGGCATCGCGGTCGGCGCCCGCACGCTGGACCGGGCGCAGGACTGCGCGGCGCTGCTGCGCGGCGCCGATGCCGTGCTCAACGCGCTGCCGTTCCATGCCGCGGTGGGCGTGGCCACGGTGGCGGCCAGCCTCGGCGTGCATTACTTCGACCTGACCGAAGACGTGGCCGCCACCCACGCCATCCGCGCGCTGGCGGTGGGCGCGCGCTCGGTGCTGATGCCGCAGTGCGGGCTGGCGCCGGGTTTCATCGGCGTGGTCGGCAACGAGCTCGCGCAGCGCTTCCTGCGCGGCGGCGGCGAACTGCTGGCGCTGAAGATGCGCGTGGGCGCGCTGCCGCGCTTTCCGAGCAACGCGCTCAAGTACAACCTGACGTGGAGCACCGAAGGGCTCATCAACGAATACTGCAATCCGTGCGAGGCCATCGTCGACGGGCGCCGCGTCGAGGTGCCCGCGCTCGAAGGGCTGGAAAGCTTCGCGCTGGACGGCATCGCATACGAGGCCTTCAACACTTCCGGCGGGCTGGGCACGCTGCCCGAGACGCTGGCCGGGCGCGCGCGCGACGTGGACTACAAGTCAATCCGCTATCCGGGCCACTGCGCGGTGATGAAACTGCTGCTCAACGACCTGCGCCTGCGCGAGCGGCGCGACTGGATGCGCGAGATCTTCGACAGCGCGATTCCCGCCACGCAGCAGGACGTGGTGATCGTGTTCGCCAGCGCCACCGGCCATGCCGCCGGCAGCGGCGGCGCGCGCGGGCGCCTGATGCAGGAGTCGTTCTCGGCGCGCATCGGCGGGGCCGACACCGCCGCCGGCCACCTCAACGCGATCCAGCTCACCACCGCCGCCGGCATCTGCGCCGCGCTCGACCTCGTGGCCACCGGCGTGCTGCCGCGGCAGGGCTTCGTGCCGCAGGAGGCGATGCCGCTGGACGCTTTCCTCGCCAACCGTTTCGGCCGACACTACACCTGTCACCCGCTCCAGGAGGCAACGGTATGAAAGCCAGGGAATTCGCGGCCTGCTGGCAGGCCATCGGTCTGCCCGCGCCGTGGCGCGAAGGCGAGGGGCCCGCCGGCGCGCTGCCGGTGCGCTCGCCCATCGATGGCGAGGCATTCGGCCACCTGCCCGCCTGCACGCCGGCCGAGGCCGACGCGCGCATCGAACGCGCGCGCGCGGCGCAGGCCAGCTGGGCGCTGGTGCCGGCGCCGGTGCGCGGCGAGGTGGTGCGCCGCTTCGGCGAGGTGCTGCGCGAGCACAAGAAGCATCTCGGCCAACTGGTCTCGCTGGAGTCCGGCAAGATCCTGCAGGAAGGGCTGGGCGAGGTGCAGGAGATGATCGACATCTGCGACTTCGCGGTCGGCCTGTCGCGCCAGTTGCATGGCCTGACCATCGCCTCGGAGCGGCCGCAGCACGCCATGCGCGAGACCTGGCATCCGTATGGCCTGTGCGGCGTGATCTCGGCGTTCAACTTCCCGGTCGCGGTGTGGGCCTGGAACGCGGCGCTGGCGCTGGTGTGCGGCAACGGCGTGGTGTGGAAGCCGTCCGAGAAGACGCCGCTGTGCGCGCTCGCCGTGCAGGGCCTGCTGGACGGCGTGCTCGACATCGCCGCGCCCCATCACGCCGGCATCGCCACGGTGCTGGCCGGCACGCAGGCGCTCGGGCAGCATCTGGTCGCGCACGCCGACGTGCGGCTGGTCAGCGCCACCGGCTCCACGCGCATGGGCCGCGAGGTCGGCATCGCCTGCGCCGGGCAGTTCAAGCGCGCGATCCTGGAGCTGGGCGGCAACAACGCGGCGATCGTCGCGCCGTCGGCCAATATCGAGCTGGCCATCCGCGCCATCACGTTCTCCGCCGCCGGCACCGCCGGGCAGCGCTGCACCACGCTGCGCCGCGCCTTCGTTCATGCCGACCTGTTCGACGCCGTGACCACGCGGCTGATGCATGTGTTCAGCACCTTGCCGGTGGGCGACCCGCTCGCGGAAGCGACGCTGGTCGGCCCGCTGATCGACGGCGCCGCCGGGGCCGCGATGGCCGGCGCGCTGCTGCGCTGCCGCGGCCACGGCAACGTGGTGCACGGTGGCGAGCGCGTGCTGGCGGAGCGCTATCCGAATGCCGAATACGTGCGCCCGGCGCTGGTGCTGACCGACCGCCAGCACGAGACCATGCTGACCGAGACCTTCGCGCCGATCCTGTACGTGATGCCCTACGACACGCTGGATGAAGCCATCGCGCTGAACAACGCCGCGGCGCACGGCCTGTCGTCGTGCATCTTCACCGAGTCGCTGCGCGAGGCCGAGCGCTTTCTGTCCGCCGCGGGCAGCGACTGCGGCATCGCCAACGTCAACATCGGCACCAGCGGTGCCGAGATCGGCGGCGCGTTCGGCGGCGAGAAGGCCACCGGCGGCGGGCGCGAGTCCGGCTCGGACGCGTGGAAGGGCTATATGCGGCGCGCCACCAACACCATCAACTACGGCGACGCGCTGCCGCTGGCGCAGGGCATACGGTTCGAGGTGTGAGGCGCGGGCGTGGCGCGTGCATGGCGCGGACATGGCGGAAGCACGGCGCTTCCGTCTTCCCCTTTTTCCCGTTCTTCCCGATTGGCCCATACAAACGCCATCCCGTTTCCATTCGTAACAACGGTTACAGCACATTGACCCTGTATTACCGACCCGCCCCGTATAACGTTCTTATGGGCAGGCAACAACCTGCCCGCAAAGGACAACGAAAATGAAAACGTGGATGATTGGGATCGCGGTGGCCGGCGCCGCCCTGCTCGGGGGCTGCGCGGTCTATCCGGCTTATCCGGCCTATGGCTACGGCGGCGGCGGGGAAGTGGCCGTGGCGCCGGCGCCGGTGTATGCCGCGCCCGCGGTGGTGGTGACGCCGGGGGTCTACGGCGGCTACTACGGCTATCGCGGCGGCTACTACGGCGGCGGCCGCCGCTACCGCTACTGGCATTGAGGCGGACGGGGCCGCGCCCGCCGCGGCCTCAGGCCTGGCCGTTGAGCCCGCCCCAGCTCGGCGCCAGCGTCTGCGGCACGTCGATCAGGTCGAGCACGCGGCCGACGGTGTGGTCCACCAGTTGGGCCACGCTCTGCGGCTTCTGGTAGAAGCCCGGCACGGGCGGGAAGATGATGCCGCCCATCTCGGTGACGGCGGTCATGTTGCGCAGGTGGGCCAGGTTCAGCGGCGTCTCGCGCACCATCAGCACCAGCTTGCGGCGCTCCTTGAGCGTGACGTCGGCCGCGCGCGTGATGAGGTTGTCGGACAGGCCGTGCGCCACCGCGGCCAGCGTGCGCATCGAGCACGGCGCCACCACCATCGCGTGGGACGCGAACGAGCCGCTGGCGATGGTGGCGCCGATGTCGCGCACGTTGTGCACGACGTGCGCGAACGCTTCGACCTCGGCCTTGCCCATGTCGAGCTCGTGCTGGAGGTTCATCACGCCCGCGGGCGAAATCAGCAGGTGGGTCTCGACGCCGGGCACGGCGCGCAGGATCTGCACCAAGCGCACGCCGTAGACCGCGCCGGTGGCGCCGGTGATGGCGACGGTCAGGCGCCGCGGCTTGCCGGCGCCCCGGCCTGCATCACCGGCTGCGCTCATCGCGTGCTCAGGCCTTGAGCAGCGATTGCAGTTCGCCGTTCTGGTACATCTCCATCATGATGTCCGAGCCGCCGACGAATTCGCCGTTGACGTAGAGCTGGGGAATGGTCGGCCAGCTCGCGTATTCCTTGATGCCCTGGCGGATGCCTTCGTCTTCCAGCACGTTGACCGTGGTCGGCGCGTCCACGCCGCAGGCCTTCAGGATCTGGATGGCGCGGCCGGAGAAGCCGCACATCGGGAACTGGGCGGTGCCCTTCATGAACAGGACCACCGGGTTGCCCTTGACGATCTGGTCGATCTTTTGTTGCACGTCACTCATGATGTCTCTTTCGGTTGCGCGGGGCCGGTCGTGCCGGCGGCCGCAGGCGGGGGAAATCGGCAGGCGCGCGGAGTGCACGCCATGAAGGAAACGATTTTACCGGAATCGGCCGTTCCCGTTCAGGCGCCGCCGCCGGATGCCGGCGGCGCCACAAAGCGCCGCGCGCCGCTGCAGCGCTCGTGGCCGGCGAGGTCGCGCGCGGTGAAGATGTCGGCCAGGCCCGCCGCCGCCAGCAGCCCGCGCGCGGCCTCGCCCTGGTCGTAGCCGTGCTCCATCAGCAGCCAGCCGCCGGCGCGCAGGTGCGCAGCGGCGCCGGCGACGATGGCGGCGAGGTCGGACAGGCCGTCGCCGTGGTCGGTGAGCGCGTCGACCGGCTCGAAGCGCAGGTCGCCCTGCGCGAGGTGCGGGTCGCCTGCCGGGATGTACGGCGGGTTGCTGACGATCAGGTCGAAGCGCAGGCCGTCCGGCAGCGCGGCATACCAGTCCGACGCCAGGAAGCGCACGTTGGCCGCGCCGAGCGCGCGCGCGTTGTCCTGCGCCACCCGCAATGCGCCTGCCGAGACATCGGTGGCCCAGACTTCCGCGTCCGGCCGCTCGCAGGCCAGCGTGACGGCGAGCGCACCCGAGCCGGTGCCCATGTCGAGCAGGCGCGGCGCGGCCAGCGGCGCGATCAGCCTGAGCGCGGTCTCCACCGCGATCTCGGTGTCGGGCCGCGGAATCAGCACGTCCGGCGTGACGCGGAACGGGCGCCCGAAGAACTCGCGCTCGCCGAGCAGGTAGGCCACCGGCTCGCCGGCGAGCCGGCGCGCGAGCAGGGCGCCGAAGCGGTCGCGCTCGGTGGCGGCCAGCGTGTCGCCGTCGCGCGTGATCAGTTGCGTGCGGGTCAGCCCGGTGACGTGCGTGAGCAGCATGCGCGCCTCCAGCGCCGGCAGGCCGGCCGCCGTGGCCAGCGCCAGGGCATGGCGCACCGTGACGGTTTCAGGCAGGACGGTGGGCTGGGCGGGGGCGGGGCTGGACATGGGTGAAAGTCAGGCGGCGGACGGGTAACAAGCGAATGACAAGCGGGTGACAGGCGGGTGCCGGAAAAACGACGGGACGGGCGCGGGAAAGGCGCCGGGAAGGGCGCCGGAAAAAAGGAAAACCCCGCCTGGCGCGTGCCTCGGCGGGGTTCGCAGTGTAGCGCGCTTGTCCGCGCGGCGGCATTACTTGTTGACGGCGTCCTTGGCCTTGTCGGCGCCGGCGTTCACGGCATCCTTGGCGGCATCCTTGGCGCGCTGCATCGCGTTGCCGGCGTCCGTCTTGGCCTGCTCGGCGGCGGCGGAGACGTCGGCTGCGGCACCGCTGGCGGCGGCCTTGGCGGCGTCGGCGGCATTGCTGGCTGCGGCTGCGGCATCGCTGGCGGCGGCCTTGGCGGAATCGGCGGCGTTCTGCATGGCGCTGTCGGCGCTAGGCGTGGCGGGCGCTTCTTCCTTCTTGCCGCAGGCGGTCAGGGCAGCGGTGATCATCAACAGCGCGAGCAATTTCTTCATGATTTCGTCCTTTTGTCCATTAGGAGGGTCGACACGCCGCCCTCTGTGTGGCGACTCGGTCGAAATCGATTATAGACAGCGGCATATGTCACGCCAGTGCTGTTTCAAGCATTTACAACAGATACAAAGGTTTTCGTTAAGAGCCGATTTATAGGTCGCGAGATGGGTTATCGCGGCCCCGGCCGCCATAACCGGCGCCCGATAATGGCGGCGCCGCGCGGCCATTCATGCGATTAATGGTCCTCGCCGAGCGCCGCGAGCTGGTCGGCCTGGTGTTCCGCCGCCAGCGCGGACAGCAGTTCGTCGAGGTCGCCGTCCATGATCGCCTCGATCTTGTACAGCGTCAGGTTGATGCGGTGGTCCGTGACCCGGCCCTGCGGGAAGTTGTACGTGCGGATGCGGTCGCTGCGGTCGCCCGAGCCGATCAGGTTGCGGCGGGTGCTGGCCTCCTTGGCCTGCGCGGCGCGCAGCTGCGCGTCCATCAGGCGCGCGGCCAGCACCTTCATGGCCTTGTCCTTGTTGCGGTGCTGGCTGCGGTCGTCCTGGCACTCCACCACGATGCCGGTGGGGATGTGGGTCAGGCGCACCGCCGAGTCGGTCTTGTTCACGTGCTGGCCGCCGGCGCCGGAGGCGCGGAAGGTGTCGACGCGCAGGTCGGCGGGATTGATCTGCACCTCGGCCACTTCGTCGGCCTCGGGCATCACCGCCACCGTGCAGGCCGAGGTGTGGATGCGGCCCTGCGCCTCGGTGGCCGGCACGCGCTGCACGCGGTGGCCGCCGGACTCGAACTTCAGGCGCGAGAATGCCGCGTCGCCGGCGATGCGGATGATGACTTCCTTGTAGCCGCCGAGGTCGGAGGGCGATTCGCTCATCACCTCCACCTGCCAGCGCTGGCGCTCGGCGTAGCGCGTGTACATGCGCAGCAGGTTGGCGGCGAACAGCGCGCTTTCCTCGCCGCCGGCGCCGGCGCGGATTTCCAGCAGCAGGTTGCGGTCGTCGTTGGGGTCCTTGGGCAGCAGCAGCTTCTGCAGGCTGATCTCCAGCGCCTCCAGGCGCGCGCGCGCGGCGCCGATCTCGTCGGTGGCGAACTCCTTCATCTCGGGGTCGTCCAGCAGCGCCTGCGCGGTGGCCAGGTCTTCCTGCGCCTGGCGGTACTGCGCGTACTGCTCGGCCACCGGCGACAGTTCCGCGTGCTCGCGCGTGAGCTTGCGGTAGACGTCGATCTTGGCGGTGGCGTCCTCGCGGGCGAGCAGGGCGTTGACTTCGTCGAGTCGCTCGGACAACTGGTCGAGCTTGGCTAGCATGCTGGCTTTCATGGGTATCCGGGCAGGGTCGCGCTGAAGCGGAGGTCGTACTGGGTTGGGGCGGATGCCGGCAGGCGGCGTCGGGATTGCATGTCCGGGCAAGATGCCGCGGCAGGCAAGGGCTGGTGGCGCGCAGGACGCGCGCCGCCGGTGGCAGAGCGCTGCTAGCGCTCGGAGTGGCTGCTGTGGCGGAACAGGCCCGGCACCAGGCGCAGCAGGGTTTCGCGGTCGTCGCCCTGGGTGTGGTTGAGCGCGTGGGTGGGGCCGTGCAGGAACTTGCGGGTGAGCGCGCCGGAGAGCGCTTCGAGCACCGCTTCGGGGTCGTCGCCGCGCGCCAGCATGCGGCGCGCGCGGTCCAGCTCGGCCTGGCGCATGGCCTCGCCCTGCGCCTGCAGGTCGCGGATGACGGGCACCACGCTGCGGGTTTCCAGCCAGTGCATGAAGTTCTGCACGCGGCTTTCGATGATGGCCTCGGCCTGCGCCACGGCGGCCTGGCGCATGGCGTTGCCTTCGCGCACGATGGCGCCGAGGTCGTCCACGGTGTACAGGAACACGTCGTCCAGGCGCGCGACTTCGGGCTCCACGTCGCGCGGCACGGCCAGGTCCACCATCATGATCGGGCGGTGGCGGCGCAGCTTGACCGCGCGCTCCACCGCGCCGAGGCCGATGATGGGCAGCGAGCTGGCGGTGCAGGACACCACGATGTCGAATTCATGCAGGCGCGCGCCCAGGTCCGACAGGCGGATCGCCTCGGTGGTCAGGCCCTGCTCGGCCAGTTGCTCGGCCAGCTTCTCGCCGCGCTCCACGGTGCGGTTGGCCACCACGATCTGGCGCGGCGTCTGCGCGGCGAAGTGCGTGGCGCACAGCTCGATCATCTCGCCCGCGCCGATGAACAGCACGCGCTGGGTCGAGACGCTTTCGAAGATCCGCTGCGCCAGGCGCACCGCGGCGGCGGCCATCGACACCGAATGCGCGCCGATCTCGGTCTGGCCGCGCACTTCCTTGGCCACCGCGAAGGTGCGCTGGAACAACTGGTTCAGGTAGGTGCCGAGCGCCCCGGCCTCGCCGGCGGTGCGCACCGCGTCCTTCAACTGGCCCAGGATCTGGGTTTCGCCCAGCACCATCGAGTCCAGCCCGCTGGCCACGCGGAACGCATGGCGCACGGCTTCGGACTGCGGCAGGGAATACAGGTGGGGCGCCAGTTCGCCGGCCGGCACGTTGTGGTGCTGCGCCAGCCAGCGCAGCGTGTGCTCGAAGCCGGCGTCGCCGTTGACCAGCACGTCGGTGGCGCAATAGATCTCGGTGCGGTTGCAGGTGGACAGGATGGCGGCTTCGGTGCCGTTCCTGCCCGCCAGGTGCGTGCGCAGCGCCCCCAGCGCCGGCTTGATCTGCTCAAGCGGAAACGCCACCCGTTCGCGCAGCGAGACGGGCGCCGTGGTGTGATTGATACCGATCGCAAGCAGTTGCATGGTGGGGGACACGTCTTTGGGTCCGGGCCCCGCGGGGTGCCATGCTCCAGGCTGGCTGCCGCGCGGGCTTCAAAAGGCAAATCCGCGGCGCGGTTTCCACGCGGCGGATTCCGGCGCATTGCGCCGCCGAACCGGGCTACATTATAACGCCCGATGCAGAATTTGCTTCGGAAGGGCGGGGTCGGGAACGGTTTACCGTATCCTCGGAGCCACGTGGCGCCGGCGCTCGTGCCGCAAACGCCGCGTCATGGCACGGATTCTTGGGAAAAGTGATGCTTGGGACGCTGATTGTGGGCGTATTGGTCGGACTCGCCGCGCGCTCGCTCCACCCCTCGGGGCGGGTCAGCGTGCCGGCGGCCGTGGTGTTCGGCGCGCTTGGCGCGATGGCGGCCTTCTATGGCGGCCGCGCGCTGCACTGGTTCACGGACGGGCAGATGGCGGGCTGGTTTGCCGGCGTCGCCGGCGCCGGCGTGCTGGTCGGAGTCTGGGGGCTGGCGCGGCGGCGCTGACCGGCATTCTTGTCCGGGTTATCGTAGTGGCCCGTGGCGAATCGGTTTATTTGCGGTTGCGCAAGAATCGCCCCAATACCCCTTCCGAATAATGGCTGGCCACCTCGGTCAGGAACGCGGAAAAATCCACGTGCGCGGTATCGTCGGCGCGGTCCGACAGGGTCCGCATCACCGCATGGCGCACGCCATATTCGTGGCAGACCTGCGCCACCGCGGCGCCTTCCATTTCCACCGCCAGCACGCCCGGCAGGCGCTCGCGCAATTCCGCCGCGGCCGCGGGCGAGCCGATGAACTGGTCGCCGCTGGCGATCATGCCCACGTGCAGCGCGGGCGCGCCGACGCCGAAGCGGGCCAGCACATCGGCGGGAATCGCCGTGGGCAGCTCCTCGCGCAGATAGCCGTCCACGGCCGCGCGCAATTCGGCGGTCAGCGCCGGGTCGGCGGGGAATTCGGCGCGGTCGAGCAGCGGCACCTCGTGGCGGGCGAAGAACGGGCGCGCGTCCAGGTCGTGCTGCAGCGTGCGGTCGGCCACCACCACGTCGCCCACGCGCGTGCGCGCGCCGATGCCGCCGGCCAGGCCGGTGAAGACGATCTCGTCCACGCCGAACTCGCGCACCAGCGTCACCGTGGTGGCCGCGGCCGCCACCTTGCCCATGCGCGCCAGCACCAGTACGCAAGGCTGGCCGTACAGGTGGCCGACGTGATAGTCGCGCATGCCGATGCGCCGCACGGTGGCGCGCGCGTCGTCGTGGCGCATGGCGGCCACGAGGCCGTCGACTTCATCGTGGATGGCGGCGAGGATACCGAGGGTCATGGCGGGCGCAGGTAGAGAAACGCACAGCATACCGGCCCGCCGGGCGGGCGCAAAGCGGTGGCGGCGCCGGCAAGGAAAGCTGCGCGGCCGCGCGCGCGTTTGCTACAGTGCACAGGCGTATCCATCACACGGGACACCCATGCAGCCATCCTCGATGCAAAGCATGCAAGACCGGCGCGCCGTGCGCCAGGCGCTGGCGGACTGGCGCGAGCAGCATGCCATCGCCGCCGACGGCGTGGCCGCCGCCTGGCCGCGCGCCGAGCCCGACGCCGCCGCGTGGCGCCACTGGCTGGACCGTGCGCTGCTGGCGCTCGGCGCGGCGCTGCTGTGCGCCGGCGTGATCGTCTTCTTCGCCTTCAACTGGCAGGACCTGCACAAGTTCGCCAGATTCGGCCTGCTGGCCGGTGCGTTGAGCCTGCTGGCCGCCTTTGCGTGGCTGCGCCCGGCCGGCGGCATGGCGGCCCGCGCTGCGCTGTGCGGCGCGCAGGTGGTGGCCGGCGTGCTGCTGGCCGTGATCGGGCAGGTCTACCAGAGCGGCGCCGACGCCTGGCAACTGTTCGCGCTGTGGGCGCTGCTGGCGGCGCCGTGGGCGCTGGCCGCGCGCGCCGCGCCGCACTGGTGGCTGGTGCTCGTGCTGGCCAACGTGGCGCTGCTGCGCTACTGCAGCGTGCGGCTGGGCGTGGGCGGCATGTTCGACCTGCTGTTCGGCGCGGCGGGCGAGCGCGGCACCACGCTGTTCCTGCTGGCCGCCGCGCTGGCGCAGCTCGCGCTGTGGTTCGCGCTGCGCGCCGCGCTGCCCGCGCTCGGCTTTCGCGGCCTGGCCGGCGCGCGCATGCTGGCCGCGCTGGCGTGCGCGTATGCCGGCTGGCTCGGCATCGGCAGCCTGCTGGACAGCCGCTTCGACATCGCCATGTTCGGCCTTGCGCTGCTGGCGCTGGGCGCACTGCTGGCCTGGTTCCGGCTGCGCGCGTTCGACGTGGTGGCGCTCAGCCTCGCCAGCTTCGCCCTCATCGTGATGGTGGTGACGGCCGCCGCGCGCGTGCTGCTGGACGGCAGCCACGCGGGCTTTGGCGCGTTCCTGCTGCTGGGGCTGCTGACCATCGGCCTGTCCGCCACGGCCGCCGCGTGGCTGCTGCGCGCCCAGCGCCGGCACGACGCGGCCTTCGCGCAAGGAGAGCCGGCATGAGCAACCAGCGCGAAGTGGCACAAGTGGTGCAGCGGCTGTGGCAAGACCTGGTCGCGCGCGGACTGGTGCACGCGCAGCCTGCGCCGGCGCAGGCGCGCGCGCCGTGGGCGGTGCGGCTGCTGATGGGCGCGGCCGGCTGGCTGGGCGCGATCTTCTTCCTGGCCTTCCTGCTCGGCTCGGTCTTCGTGGCCGCGCGCGACAGCGGCGTGGCGATGGCCCTGTGCGGCGCCGCCATGATCGCGCTGGCGGCGGTGCTGTACCGGAGCCGCACCGGCATCGCGCTCGAACAGTTCGCGCTCGCCGTGAGCCTCAGCGGGCAGAACTTGCTGGCGTTCGGCGCGGGCCAGGCCTACGGCGGCACCCGCCTGCTGGAAACCGCCGCGTTCTGGATCGCGCTGGCCTTGCTCGAAGCCGTGCTCTACGCGCTGGTGCGCAACCGGCTGCATCGCTTCCTGTGCGCGCTCGGCGTGTGGAGCGGGGTGGCGGTGGCGCTGCAACTGGCGATGATGCCGGACCTGCGCCATGCCTGGGAATGGACGGCGCTGTCGCTGGTCTGGCTGGCACCGTTCGCGCTGGCCCTGCTGGCCGGATTCACGTGGGCCGAAGGCCGGCTCTGCGCCGCGGGCCGGCACGGCTGGCTCGAGCCGGCCGCGGATGCCACGCTGCTGTTCGCGCTCGGCGCCGCGCTGGTGGTGACTGGCCTGGGCACGCCCTACACTTTCCTGTTCGATGCCGAGACCGCACACCGCGTCACGCCATACTGGATGGCCGGCGTGCTGTGCGGCGCGGTGCTGGCCGCCTTCGTGCTCGCCGAGAGCGGCCGCCTGCGCCTGGCCGGTCGGATACGCGCCGCGACCGTGGCGGGCGCGGTGCTGTTCGGCGCGCTGCTGGCCGGCGCGCCCGCAGTCGTTGCCGCCGCGCTCGCGCTCGGCCTCGCGCTGCGCCGCGGCTCGCTGCCGTGGCTCGGGCTGGCCGTGGCCGCGCTGGCCGGCGGCTTCATCTGGTACT
Source organism: Cupriavidus ulmosensis (assembly GCF_977008105.1). Classification (NCBI taxonomy): domain Bacteria; kingdom Pseudomonadati; phylum Pseudomonadota; class Betaproteobacteria; order Burkholderiales; family Burkholderiaceae; genus Cupriavidus; species Cupriavidus ulmosensis. Next base: position 3,853,576 of record NZ_CDRMWP010000001.1, on the reverse strand, counting down.
ACGGCGCGCTGCACTGGACGCTGCTGATCAAGTCCGCCACGCTGGCCGGCGCCGGCCTCGCCGTCCTGGCATTGCGCGCCGGGCTGCAACGCGCCGGCGCAAGGAGCTCGTCATGAAACGCTGGATCCTGATCGCCTGGGTGCTCACGCTCGGGCTGGCCGCCGCCGCCGTCGGCACCAAGGAGCACCTGCTCGCGCGCGGCGACACCGTCTATCTGCGGCTGGCGCCCGTCGATCCGCGCTCGCTGATGCAGGGCGACTACATGGCGCTGAACTTCGCCATTGCCGACGCCATCCGCGCGGCGCGCCAGCGGCAGGATCTGCCCGCCGAGCGCGAGCAGGTGGCCGTGGTCCGCCGCGACGCGCGCGGCGAAGCCAGCCTCGTGCGCCTGCATGCCGGCGAGCCGCTCGCCGCGGGCGAGCAACTGCTGCGCTTCCAGACCGTGCCGTCGCGCTGGGGCGGCGTGCAGGTGCAGGTATCGACCGACGCGTATTTCTTCCAGGAAGGGCAGGGCGCGCGCTTCGAGAAAGCGCGCTTCGGCGAGTTCCGTGTGGGGGCTGAAGGGCAGGCACTGCTGGTAGGGCTGCGGGACGAAAACCTGCAGCCCCTCTGAAACTGACATTCACATACGATTCACGGCCACGCACCCGGCGATACCCCGTTTCGTTTTATTTCGAGATGGCTATATAAGACCGCTCTGATTGCGTGTCGCGGCATTGCCACAACGCGCAATGATTCGCGCAGGTCCTGCTTGGTATCGTCTTCAAGACATGGGGCAACGCTACGCGCGCGATGCGCAAAGCCGCGCCTCGCGCCTCGATCCCTGCGTGCCTTGACGGCACGTTCAGCCCAGGCGATCGCCGCACGGATTTCGTCATTTCCCGCAAGCCGCCGGCACCATCCATTCGCCCTGTACACCCGACGATGGAAGGGTGCGGGCATGGCCGCGCGCTGCCGTTACTCTTATCGGTTGTCCGGATTTCCGCGACCGCCCCGCGCGGCGGAGTCCGATGTTTGATGGGGCAATGAAGAGGAGAAATCTTAGTGAACAAGAAATCCAGCGCAATGCACCTGCTCGGGGCCGTGGCCTTGGCCGGGCTGCTCGGCGGCTGCGCGACGGAGACGTCGACCGCGCTGCCGGTGCAGAAAGTGGAAAGCGCGAGCCGCCCATACGCCGGCGTGCGCACGCCGATCGCCGTGGGCAAGTTCGACAACCGCTCGAGCTACATGCGCGGCGTGTTCTCGGACGGCATCGACCGCCTCGGCGGCCAGGCCAAGACCGTGCTGATCACGCATCTGCAGCAGAGCAACCGCTTCAACGTGCTCGACCGCGACAACATGGCCGAGATCAAGCGCGAGGCGGAGATCAAGAGCCAGGCGCAGCGCCTGAAGGGCGCCGACTACGTGATCACCGGCGACGTGACCGAATTCGGCCGCAAGGAAGTCGGCGACCAGCAGCTGTTCGGCATTCTCGGCCGCGGCAAGTCGCAGGTGGCCTACGCCAAGGTCGCGCTCAACGTGGTCAACATCGCCACCTCGGAAGTCGTGTTCTCCAGCCAGGGCGCCGGGGAATACGCGCTGTCCAGCCGCGAGGTGATCGGCTTCGGCGGTACGCAGAGCTACGACTCCACGCTCAACGGCAAGGTGCTCGACCTGGCCATGCGCGAAGCGGTTACCAACCTGATCAGCGGCATCGAAAGCGGAGCGTGGAAGCCGGGCAATCCGTAAAGCCGGTGAGACCGGCCAGGCCGGTTCGTTTGTCGAAGAGGAGAAGAAGTGAAAGAAGTCAAAAAGCAAAAGCAGTACCGGCCGTGGCGCCCCGTGGCGCTGGCCTTGACGGGAAGCGTTCTGCTGGCCGGGTGCGCGGCACCCAAGACCCTGTACCAATGGGAAAGCTACCAGCCCCAGGTCTATGAATACTTCAAGGGCGAGCCCAAGCAGGCGCAGATCGAAGCGCTCGAGCGCGACATGCAGAAGATCGCGGCCGCCGGCGCCACGCCGCCGCCGGGCTACCACGCCCACCTGGGCATGCTCTACGCCGAGATCGGCAAGGACGACCAGATGGTGCAGGAATTCCAGACCGAGAAGACCCTGTTCCCCGAGTCGACCACCTATGTCGATTTCCTGATGAAGAACGTCAAGCGGGGTGAAGACAAGAAATGAAGCCCATGTTCAAACGCCTTTTCGCCGCCGCCGCGATCACCGTGCTCGCCGCCGGCTGCGCCGCGCCGCGCAAGAACGTCGACTACACCGCGTTCAAGTCCAGCCGCCCGCGCTCCATCGTGGTCCTGCCGCCGCTCAACGAATCGCCCGAGGTGAAGGCGACCTACAGCATGCTGTCCCAGGTCACCTACCCGCTGGCGGAGTCCGGCTACTACGTGCTGCCCGTGGCGCTGGTGGACGAGACCTTCAAGCAGAACGGCCTCACCACCCCCGGCGACATCCACCAGGTCGCCCCGGCCAAGCTGCGCGAGATCTTCGGCGCCGACGCCGCGCTCTACATCACGGTATCGAAGTACGGCACCTCGTACATGGTCATCAACAGCGTCACGGCCGTGACCGCCAGCGCCAAGCTGGTCGACCTGAAGACCGGCGCCACGCTGTGGAGCGGCAGCGCCTCGGCCACCGACGACCAGGGCAACAGCGGCGGCGGGCTGATCGGCGCGCTGGTGGCCGCGGCGGTCAAGCAGGTGCTCAACAACGTCACCGAAGCCGGGCACAAGGTGGCCGGCGTGACGAGCACGCGGCTGCTGTCGGCCGGGCATCCGGGCAGCATCCTGTTCGGGCCCCGGTCGCCTCGGTATGAGACGGATTGAGGTTGGCCGTGATTGGGTTTGAGCGGCTGGTTTGAAGGGCTGCTTGGACTTGGGAGCCCCGCGGGTTGATGGACTTGCGGGGCTTTTTGTTGGCGTGATGTCGGTGTCTGTCGCCGCGGTTCTAGAGCTTGACCTGCTCGAACTGTCCCTTGCCCGAGAAATTGAAGGGAACCTTGAAGGCTGCTCCGCCTTTGATGCCTTCGGATTGCTCGATGATCCGTGGCCACCACCGCACGAGATTGTGCGCAATGCTCCAGAACTGATGGTTTGACCAACTCTTGTCCAGGAAGAAGACGATCAGTCCTGCGCGGCGCAATGCTTCCCGCTCAAGGCCTTTGTTCAGTTTGTCGTGCGTGACGACGGCCCAGCCACCTTCTTGCGAGAGCACGCTGATCCAGGTCTCATCTGCCGTGTTTTGGGGGAAGCGGTCCCGTAAAGGGATAACCATGTGCCCGTGCGCTTCGGATAGTGCATGCAGTGCCCGCGCCAGGGGCGGAGGAAGATTGTTGTCTGCGAAGAACTTCACGCGGCCAGGCGCTCTTCGAAGGCGACTGCCGCCTCCACCGAGGCAACGGGCACTTCGAATAATCTTGCAACAAGCTGCTTATTGCCTTCAGCCTGGAAGGCCTCGGCGAGGATCGAAGTCCTGATGGCGCCATCGGTCACGACGGGCTTGCCGAAGGCAATTCCCGGGTCCAGGACCACGGCCTTGCTGCGTGGCGTCGGGTACCAGCGTGCAGCGGCATCATCCGCGCCGAACTCGATGCCGCGATACAAAGACGGCTCGATGATCTTCTGGAACGCATACTGGCTTTTCACCAGATCCAGCAGTTCAGTCTCGCCTGACTCCTGCATGGTCGAAGCGAAGATCGTGCGGCCGTCCGTCTGAAAGCGGCGGGATGTAAAGGGATGCGGCAGGGAATAAAGCTCGCGGGCCTTGCGGCTGGCCAGCCGTATCGTCTGCAGGCTGACGCCGTGTTGGCGAAATGCCCGGACGAACCGGACTTCCAGCAGATCATGGAAACTGATGCCATCCATGTCGGCCTGCGCCAACCCGGTCTCCCAAAGCGGGGCAACCGGAACGGCATGCCGGGTCGCCTTGTCCCGGTAGGCATAACCATCCAGCCAGCGCCGCAGGTCACGCACGGGGATGCCGGTAAGCCTCGCCGCTTCATGGAAGGTGTACAGGCCAATGCCAGTCAATTTCATGATTGCCCTCCTTCCACGGTTGGGGTTGTCCCGCCGGCAGAATGCCAGCGGAGAATCTGGATATATCTGGATATTCTAGCGGCTTCCCGGGTAGGCAGTTGTCACGTTTTCGGTAACACTTGCGGGCACCGTGTGAGACGAATCTCAAATTTACGTTGGTGCTGCGATTGGGTGCAGTCGTCGTCGTGGGCAACGCTATACTGGGCATGTCGCTGCGAATGTGGCGATCGGGATTGGCGTCCCGGGAACGTAGGAGGACCACCGTCAGGTGGGGGCTGACCGTTCCAGGAGGCAATTCCATGTCCATATCTTCGCCCGCCTATCGCGGGCAACTTTTGAGTCCGAAAGATCCTGCCGTTCCTCCATGCGCGTGCTCGACGCGGAGGAGGGCTTCCAATGCATAAGCACACCCGCTTCAGCATCACTGCTGAACACGCAGGCGCGGAAACATTCGTGACGGCCCATGCTCCAGCAGAAAGCCCGCTCAGTCTTGCGGCCGAGAAGGCGGCCCAGCTTCATGCGCTGCTTTCGATGGCGAGCGATTGCGCTGCCGCGGGTACGCTCGAAAGGCAGTTGGACGACATGCAGGGCCGGCTGCTTTCGTTGGCGGCGGGGCTGGCGAACGAGACGTTGGTGTTGAGTGAGTTGGCCGCGCTGAATGGGCCGGCAAACGATAGATAAGAGGCCGGCTTAGTAGAGGGAGTCTGGCAGGCGTTACGTCTGCCAGACTTCATGCATCTTGTGACCTCTTTGGCTTCGTGCATTGCCTCCCATCACTGGTTGGCAGGGTTGAGGTCGATCTTGACGCCAAGCCATAGGGCCATGAGGAACCACGAGTTGGCATTCCGGGAATGCCGCAAGAAACCGCAGCTCAATGTTTTTTCACACCGCCGCCAGCCGTTCCACCGTATCGGGAAACTTCTCGACCAGGCGGATCAGCAGGGCGGCCTGGGCATTTGGCTTGGCCCGGCCCTGCTCCCAATTTTCCAGCGTGCGGGGGTTGGTGCGCAGGTAGCTGGCGAACACCGGCCGCGACAGGTGCAAGCGCTCCCGCAGCGCGAGCAGTTCGCCGGCGGTGATCTCGGGCGCCGGCTTCATCTCCACCTCGTGCGTGCGCAGCGTCTGCTTGCCGGTGCGCGCATCGGACAGGGCATCAAGACCCTCGGTAATTTCCGCAAACAGGTTCCGTTTTTTCATCGCCTGACTTCCAGTTCTGCTTTCAACATACGCTTGAGCGCTTTCTTCTCGTCGGCGCTCAAGTCCTTCAACTCATTCTTGTCGTACAGGGTGAATAGTCAGAATTGCCGGCCACCGTCCCACCAGTGGTAGATCACCCGCAGGCCACCGCGCTTACCCTTGCCCCTGCGCGGATCACCATGCCGCAGTTTGCGCAGGCCGCCGGTGCCTTCGATCACATCGCCGGCCTCCGGATTGATCATCATGGCCGATTGCAATCCACGGAACGCATCATCATCCAGGTACGCGGTCCGGTATCGGGCGAATGCGGGCAATTCGACACGGATACAAATCGTACGCAAATTGCGTATAGGTGGCAATCTATACGCCGAGTTGCTGGCTCTCGACTGGCATGGGCTGCAGGGTGCTCGCCAGCAACATCCCAAATGAAAAAGCCCCGCCGGCTTCACGCCTTGCGGGGCTTTTCCCTTGCGAGCCGGTCAGAGACGGCCGCTGAGGATGCTCAAACGCAGATCAAACGTTGAACAAGAAATTCATCACATCCCCATCCTTCACCACATACTCCTTCCCTTCCGCCCGCATCTTCCCGGCCTCCTTCGCCCCCTGTTCGCCCTTGTAGGTAATGAAGTCCTCATAGGCGATGGTCTGCGCGCGGATGAAGCCGCGTTCGAAGTCGGTGTGGATCACGCCGGCGGCCTGCGGGGCGGTGTCGCCCACGTGGATGGTCCAGGCGCGGACTTCCTTCACGCCGGCGGTGAAGTAGGTCTGCAGGCCGAGCAGGGTGAAGCCGGCGCGGATCACGCGGTCCAGGCCCGGTTCTTCCATGCCGAGGTCGGCCAGGAATTCGGCCTTGTCGGCGTCGTCGAGGTCGGCGATCTCGGCTTCGATGGCGGCGCACACGGCGACCACCGGCGACTTGGTCTTGGCGGCGTGGGCGCGCACGGCGTCCAGGTGCGGGTTGTTCTCGAAGCCGTCTTCACGCACGTTGGCCACGTACATGGTGGGCTTGGCGGTGATCAGGCAGAGCGGCTTGATGGCGGCCCATTCTTCGTCGGACAGGTCGAGCGTGCGCACGGCCCTGGCTTCGTTGAGCACGGCCTGGGCCTTTTCCAGCACGGCGACCAGGCGCAGCGCTTCCTTGTCGCCGGCGCGCGCGGGCTTGATGTAGCGGGCGTGGGCCTTTTCGACGGTGGCGAGGTCGGCCAGCGCCAGTTCGGTATTGATCACTTCGATGTCGGACAGCGGATCGACCTTGCCGGCCACGTGAATCACGTTGTCGTCTTCGAAGCAGCGCACCACGTGGGTGATGGCGTCGGTTTCGCGGATGTTGGCGAGGAACTGGTTGCCCAGGCCTTCACCCTTGGAGGCGCCCGCCACCAGGCCGGCGATGTCGACGAACTCGACCACGGCCGGCAGCACGCGCTCGGGCTTGACGACCTCGGCGAGCTTGGCAAGCCTCGGATCCGGCACTTCCACCACGCCCACATTGGGCTCGATGGTGCAGAACGGATAGTTCTCGGCGGCGATGCCGGCCTTGGTCAGGGCGTTGAACAGCGTGGACTTGCCGACGTTGGGCAGGCCGACGATGCCGCATTTGAGGCTCATGGTAGAAGGCTTGAAATAGCAAAACCCCTATTCTAGCGGATGGGCGTGTGCGCACCGTGCCCGGGGTGGCCGGCGTCGGCGGTCCGGCGCGGCGCTGGCCGGCGCACGGGACGGGCGCGGGCGAAGTGCCGGGATGGCTATAATCCAGCCATGACTCGTCCATCCCCCTCCCGTTTCCAGGTTGCCGTGGTCGGCGGCGGTATCGTCGGCAAGGCTTGCGCGTTGTTGCTGGCCCAGCAGGGCATGCAGGTGGCGCTGGTCGCGCCGCGTCCGCAGGCGAGCGCGCCGGCGGCGGACCAGTGGGACAGCCGCATCTATGCGTTCTCGGCCAGCTCGCAGGCGCTGCTGGCGCAGTTGCGCGTGTGGGAGGCGCTGGACCCGGCGCGGGTGCAGCCGGTGTGCGACATGCGGGTGTCCGGCGACGCCAGCGCGGCGCGCGAGGATGCCCCGGCCGCGGGCGACCTGCATTTCTCGGCGTATGCGGCCACGGTGCCGCAACTGGCGTGGATCATCGAGTCGGGCCAGGTGGAGCGCGTGCTGGATACGGCGTTGCGGTTCCAGCACCAGGTGCACTGGTTCGACGATACCGCCGCGGCGTTCCAGCGCGACCACGATGGCGCCACGCTGACGCTGGCCGGCGGCGACAAGGTGCGCGCGGCGCTGGTGGTGGGCGCGGACGGCGCGCGCTCGTGGCTGCGCGACCAGTGTCATATCCCGGTCTCCAAGCGGCGCTACCGTCAGCTTGGCGTGGTGGCCAATTTCGAATGCGAGCAGCCGCACCAGGACACGGCCTGGCAGTGGTTCCTGGGCGCGCCGGCCAAGCTCATGGCGGACGAGGAGCCGGCCAACGGCGAGATCCTGGCGCTGCTGCCGTTGCCGGGGCGGCGCGTGTCGATGGTGTGGTCGGCCGACGAGGCGCACGCGGCGGAGCTGCTGGCCTTGTCGCCGGAGGCGCTCTCGGCCACCGTGATGCAGGCCGCCAGCGGCGCGGTGGGCCGGCAGTTCGGCGCGCTGCGCTGCGTGACGCCGGCGCAGGGTTTCCCGCTGGTGCTGCAGCGCGCGGAGCAGTTCGCGCAGCCGCACGTGGCGCTGGTGGGCGACGCGGCCCACGTGGTGCATCCGCTGGCCGGGCAGGGCATGAACCTGGGCCTGCGCGACGTGGCGGAACTTGGCCGCGTGATGGCCGCCAAAGAGTCGTTCCGCGGCGAAGGGGACCTGCGCCTGCTGCGCCGCTACGAGCGCGCGCGCGCCACGGACCTGCTGTCGCTGACGGCGGCCACCGACGGCCTGCACCGGCTGTTTTCGCTGCCGGGCGGCATGGCGCGCACGGTGCGCAATGCCGGCATGCGGGCGGTGGGCGGCCAGCCGCTGCTCAAACGTTTTCTCATCGGCCGCGCGCTGGGCTGAGGCCCGAAGCGCGCGCCGGATCACCGGATACCTGGAGTCATCATGTTGCAATTCCTGCGCCGCCGTCCCGCCCTGTCGGCGACCGTCGCCACTCTCGCCGGCGGCCTGGCGGCGGCCGGTTTCGCGCTGCACGCCGTGGCGGCGAGCGAGCCGGGCACCGACCGCATCAAGGAGTCGATCCAGAAGATGCTGGGCGGGCGCGCCGAGGTCAAGAGCGTGGGCAAGACGCCGGTGCCGGGCCTGTTCGAGGTCAATATCGGCGGGCAGGTGGTCTACACCGACGCCACCGGGCGCTACGTCATCAACGGCGAGATGGTCGACACCAAGACCGGCACCAACCTGACCGAGGAGCGCGTGGCGGACCTGAACCGCATCAAGTGGTCGGACCTGCCGCTGGCGCGCGCCATCAAGTGGACCAAGGGCGACGGCAGCCGCCAGGTGGCGGTGTTCTCGGACCCGAACTGCGGTTACTGCAAGCGCATCGAGCAGACCTTCCAGCAGATGGACAACATCACGGTCTACACCTTCCTCTACCCGGTGCTGTCGCCGGACTCGGAGGTCAAGGCCAAGCAGGTCTGGTGCGCGACCGACCGCACCAAGGCCTGGCGCGACTGGATGCTCAACCGCGTGGCGCTGACCGGCAACGGCAGCTGCAAGACGCCCGTGGACGACAACCTGACGCTGGGCCAGAGCCTCAACATCACCGGCACCCCGGCCGTGTTCTTCATGGACGGCACGCGCATCCCCGGCGCGGCCGACGCCGCCACGCTGGAGCGCAAGCTCGCCGGCCTCAAGAAGTAAGCTCTCGCGCCGGCGGCCATGCCCGGCGCGCCGCGCCGGGTCGGCCGGCGCCTCGTTCATCTGACCTTCGCTATCCGCTGACGCGGAAGGAGACATCATGACGTTCCAGGCATTGCTGCTGACCCAGGACGGCGGCGCCACCCAGGCCGCCGTCACCGCGCTCGAGGAATCCGCCCTGCCGGCGGACGGCGACGTGCTGGTCGCGGTCGACTATTCCACCATCAACTACAAGGACGGCCTGGCCATCACGGGCCGCGCGCCGGTGGTGCGCAAGTGGCCGATGGTGGCGGGCATCGACGGCGCCGGCACGGTGCTGGAATCCGCGCACCCGCGCTGGCGGGCGGGCGACCGCGTGGTGCTCAACGGCTTCGGCGTGGGCGAGACGCACTGGGGCTGCCTGGCGCAGCGCGCGCGCCTGAAGGGCGACTGGCTGGTGAAGCTGCCGGACGCCTTCACCGCGCAGCAGGCGATGGCCATCGGCACGGCCGGCTACACCGCCATGCTGTCGGTGCTGGCGCTGGAGCGCGCGGGCGTCGCGCCGGGCGATGGCGAGGTGCTGGTGACCGGCGCCTCGGGCGGCGTGGGCACGGTGGCGATCGCGCTGCTGTCCAAGCTCGGCTATCGCGTGGCGGCGTCCACCGGCAAGACCGCCGAGGCGGATTTCCTCAAGGCGCTGGGCGCGGCCGAGGTGATCGACCGCACCGAGCTGGGCAAGCCCGGCAAGCCGATGCAGAAGGAGCGCTGGGCCGCGGTGGTGGACTCGGTGGGCTCGCACACGCTGGTCAACGCCTGCGCCCAGGTGCGCTACGGCGGCGCGGTGACGTGCTGCGGGCTGGCGCAGGGGCTGGACTTCCCGGCCTCGGTGGCGCCGTTCATCCTGCGCGGCATCACGCTGTACGGCATCGACAGCGTGATGGCGCCGATGGCCAGGCGCGAGCAGGCCTGGCAGCGGCTGGCCACGGATCTGGCGCCGGACCGCCTGCGCGCCATCACCAGCGAGATCGGCTTGTCCGGCGCCATCGAGGCGGGCCGCAGGATCGTCGAGGGCGGCATGCGCGGGCGCGTGGTCGTGAACGTCAACGCCTGACGGCCCGGCCGGCCGCCAGCGCAGCGCGGCACACGGTGCGGCACGGCGCGGCATGGCGGAAGCGCGCGCGGGCATGGCGCTACAATCACGCTCATGAAGCCGATCCACTACGCCATCGCCCCGCTTCAACCGGAAGCGCACCTGTTCGCCGTCACCGTCACGGTGGACGCCCCTGATCCCGCCGGCCAGCAGTTCTACCTGCCGGCGTGGATTCCCGGCAGCTACATGATCCGCGACTTCGCCCGCAACATCGTGCGCATCCGCGCCGACGCGGGCGGCCGGCAGGTCGCGCTGGCCAAGCGCGACAAGCAGAGCTGGCAGGCCGCGCCGGTGGACGGGCCGCTGACGCTGAGCTACGAGGTGTACGCGTGGGACCTGTCGGTGCGCGCCGCGCACCTCGACGCCACGCACGGCTTCTTCAACGGCAGTTCCGTGTTCCTGTGCGCCGAGGGGCGCGAGCACCAGCCCTGCACGGTGGACATCCTGCCGCCCGCGGGCGAGGCCTACGCCGGCTGGCGCGTCGCCACCGCCATGCGCGAGGCGCCGGGCCGCGGCGGCGCGAAGCGCTACGGCTTCGGCCGCTACCTGGTGGCCGACTACGACGAGCTGGTCGACCACCCGGTCGAGATGGGCACCTTCGCGCTGGGCAGCTTCGTCGCCTGCGGCGCCCGGCACGACGTGGTCTTCACCGGCCGCGTGCCGCAACTGGACCTCGAGCGCGTGTGCCGCGACCTCAAGCAGATCTGCGAAGCGCAGATCCGCCTGTTCGAGCCGAAGACCGAACGCGCGCCGTTCCTCGACAGCAACCGCCGCTACGTCTTCATGACGATGGTCACCACCGACGGCTACGGCGGGCTGGAGCATCGCGCCAGCACCGCGCTGATGTGCGCGCGCGCGGACCTGCCGGCGCGCGGCAAGGCGGAGGCCACCGAGGGCTACCGCACCTTCCTCGGCCTGTGCAGCCACGAGTATTTCCACACCTGGAACGTCAAGCGCATCAAGCCCGCGGCGTTCGTGCCGTACCGGCTGCGCGAGGAAACCCACACGCCGCTGCTGTGGCTGTTCGAGGGCTTCACCAGCTATTACGACGACCTGATGCTGGTGCGCAGCGGCGCCATCACCGAGGCGCAGTACGTCGAGCTGCTGGCCAAGACCTGGAACGGCGTGCTGCGCGGCAACGGCCGCACCAAGCAAAGCGTGGCCGAAAGCTCGTTCGACGCCTGGACCAAGTATTACCGCCAGGACGAGAACGCGCCCAATGCCATCGTCAGCTATTACACCAAGGGTTCGCTGGTGGCGCTGGCGCTGGACCTCACCATCCGCGCCCGGACCCGCAACCGCCGCTCGCTCGACGACATCATGCGCGCGCTGTGGCAGCGCTACGGCAGCGATTTCTACGCGCCGGGCGCGCAGCAGCGCGGCGTGACCGAGGCCGAGGTCCATGCCCTCATCGATGAAGTCACTGGCCTGCGCCTGGGCACGCTGCTGCGCGCGCTGACCGAAGGCACCGGCGAGCTGCCGCTGGCGGCGCTGTTCAAGCCGTTCGGCATCAAGGCGGTGCCCACGAAGCCGGAGCGCAATGCCGCGCTCGGCATCAAGACCAAGACCGAGGACGGCTGGGTGCGCGTCACCCAGGTGCTCGACGGCGGCGCCGGCCAGGCGGCCGGGCTGTCGGCGGGCGACCTGCTGGCCGCGCTGGACGGCCTGCGCGTGGCGCCCGGGCAACTGGACAAGCTGCTGGCGCGCTACCGCGCCGGCGACCGCGCCGAGTGCCACGTGTTCCGCCGCGACGAGCTGCACGTGCTGCCGCTGACCTTCGCCCGCGAGCCGGCCGCGCAGTACACGGTGACGGCCGAGGGCGGCCGCCAGCCCATGCGGGCCCGCTGGCTGGGCCAGTAAGACCGGCCGCGCCCCGCCCCGAGGCCAGCCCCAAGCCGCCACATGGAATACGCGCACGATCCCCGCACCTTCATCTACTCGCACTACGTCTACCGGGGCCTGCGCTCGGCCACCGGGGTGATCGGCGCCACGCTGGTGGCCATGCAGTTCACCGACCTGCCCACCGCGATGGTGGTGTCGATCGGCGCGCTGTGCACCAGCCTGATGGACCTGCCCAACCCGCTGAACCACAAGTTCAACGAGATGCTGGCCAGCGTGCTGCTGTGCACGGCGGTCACGCTGGCGGTGGCGATGGCCACGCCGTTCCCGCGCGTGATGCCGCTGGTGCTGGTGCTGGTGACGTTCATGGCCGGCATGATGACGGCCTACGGCAACAAGACCTTGCCGCTGCAGTTCTCGGCCTTGTTCGTCATGACGCTGACCGTCAACGAGGATTTCGTGGTGCGGCGCGCGCTGGAGCACGCGCTGCTGTTCGGCGCGGGCGCGGTGGCCTACATGGGCTACGCGATGGCGGTGAGCTGGGCCACGCAGCGGCGCACCAAGCAGCAGGTGTTGGCCGAGGCGCTGTACGAGATGGCGGGCTACCTGGAGATCAAGGCCGGCTTCTACGATGCCGGCAACGACTACGAGGCGCAGTTCAACCAGCTCGTGCGCCAGCAGATCGTGGTGGCCGAGCGCCAGCAGGCCGCGCGCGACCTGGTGCTGCGCGGCAACCGCACCACGCATGACGGGCTGCTGGTGCAGGCGCACCTGCGCATGCTGGACCTGTACGAGTACATCCTCTCCACCAACACCGATTACCCGCTGCTGCGCCAGACCTTCGCCGGCACGCCGGTGCTGGACCACCTGCGCCGGCTGGTGCAGCTGATGTGCCAGGACGTGGAGTCGATCGCCTACGACATCACGCGCGGGCGCTACTCCTATGCCGAGGTGGACTACCGCCAGGAGCTGCGCGCGGTCGAGGCCGAGATCGCGCAGCTGCGCCATCACCACATCCCGCCCGCGGCGATGACCGCGCTGGCCGAGACGCTCGACATGATCAAGGGCGCCATCGCGCTGGTGGCGCAGCTGCACGAGGCCTCGCGCACGCCGGTGGAGCCCAGCAAGGTGCTGCCCGGCCCGGACATGACGCCGTTCCTGACGCGCCAGCGCTACGAGCTCAAGGTGCTGCGCGACAACCTGAACTGGAAGTCGCCGGCGTTCCGCTTCGCGCTGCGCATCACGCTGGCGGTGGGCGCGGGGCTGTGGATCGCCGACCACCTGCCTTACGTCTCGCACAGCTACTGGATCCTGCTGACCATCATCGTCATCCTGAAGCCCAACTTCAGCATGACCAAGCAGCGCTACAACGACCGCCTGATCGGCACGCTGATCGGCTGCGCGATCTCGGTGGCGGTGCTGCGCGTGGTGCACCAGCCGCTGGTGCTGCTCGGCGTGCTGTTCGTGGCGCTGGTGGCGGGCACGGCGTTCTCCACCATCAAGTACCGCTACACCGCGGTGGCCGCCTGCGTGCAGGTGCTCATCCAGATCAACCTGCTGCTGCCGGGCAGCACCACGGTGGCCGGCGAGCGGCTGATCGACACGGTGATCGGCGGGGTGATCGCCTCGGTGTTCAGCTTCGTGCTGCCGAGCTGGGAGTACCGCGCGCTGCCCGCGCTGGTGGAGAACGTGCTGCAGGCCAACCGCCGCTACATCGCCGCCACGCGCGACCTGCTGCTGCGCGTGGCCAAGGACGACTTCGCCTACCGCGTGCAGCGCAAGCAGTTCATGGACAGCCTGTCGGCGCTGATCGGCTCGTTCCAGCGCATGCTCGACGAGCCCAAGAGCCGGCACCGCGCGGTGGACAACCTGAGCCGCTTCATCGTGCAGAACTACCTGGTGGCCGCGCACGTGGCGGCGGCGCGCATCCAGGTGCGCGAGCACTACGGCGAGCTCGACGTGCCGGCGGCCGAGGCCGCCATCCGCCAGGCCATCGACGCCGCCACGAACAGCCTCGCGCTGGCGAGCGAGCGGCTGGTGGAGGACGACCGCGCGGGCGGGCGCGGCGTGGGATTCGTGCGCCCCGGAGAGCCGGCCACCGCGGCGGCGGCCGCGGTCGGGGCCGGGCCCGCCATGCCCAGGGCCGGCGCCGAAGCGGGGCCGGGCCATGTGTCCGCGGCGGGCGCCGCGCCGCTGGCGGCGGCCGCGCTCAACGCGGCGGTGGATGCCACTTCCACCGCCGACGAGGCCAGCGCGCGCCGCGCGCGCCTGGCCGATTCCGCCGACCGCCGCCGCGCCGACGTGCTGGTGCAGGCTGCGGCCTCGGGCGAGCTGGCCAAGGCCACCGCGGCCCGGCGCGAGCCGGGCGGCGGCAGCACGGCAAGCTCCACCGGGCGCAGCGCCAACGCCATCCTCGAGCGCCGCCTGCGCGCGCTGCGCGAGGACGCCGCCAAGATCGCGCTGCGCACCGGCGCCATCGGCCGCGCCATGCGGCAGCGCCAGCGCTAGCGCCGCCGCTTCATCGCTGCTTCAGCGCAGCTTCGCCGCCGTCAGGGCTGCGCGCCGGCGCTGGGCGCCTGCGGCGGCTCCTCGCGCGGCAGCGTCAGCATGCCGCTGTTGTAGCTGTACTCGTACACCTCGCCGTAGCGGCCCCATTCGATGCCGATGGTCAGCACGCGCTCGGCTTCTTCCGGCTTGAGGAAGTCTTCCAGTTCGCGCAGCACGTGTTCCTCGCGGATCTCGCCGTCCTCGGACTGCTGCAGCTCGCGGCGGATGTGCGCGGCCAGCGCCACGTGCAGCAGCAGCTGCTTGCCGAACAGCACCTTGCGCTCGGGCGGCTCGGTCTCGTAGTAGGCGCGGCCCAGGCCGGTGGCGGTGATGTCGCCGCGCTCGATGGTGGCCAGCTGCAGCAGGTGCAGCGCCTCGCAGGCGGGCAGCAGGTCGTCGTCGGTGAGGCCGGCTTCCTCGGCCAGGTGCGGCAGGTCGGCGCGGCCGTGGAAGGGCGCCTCGCACAGCAGGTCGAGGATGGCCTCCATCTGGCTGATGTCGGCGTCCGGCAGGCGGTAGCCGATGTTGCTGGCGGCCGCCAGCGCGGTGACGCGCGGCCCCAGCGCGGCGGGCGAGGTCATCAGTGTGTAGACCTCGTCGATCAGGCCGCGCACCTGCGCGGAGTCGCGGTTGCGCGGGCGCGGGAACGGCACCTTGACCTCGGCGCGGATGCGGCCCGGGTCGCTCGACAGGATGACGATGCGGTCGGCCATCATGACCGCCTCTTCGATATTGTGCGAGACGATCAGGATGCACTTGATGTTGGTGCGGCCGTCTTCCCACAGGTCCAGCATCTCGTCGCGCAGGGTCTCGCCGGTGAGCACGTCGAGCGCGGAGAAGGCTTCGTCCATCAGCAGCAGGTCGGGCTCGGTCACGAGCGCGCGCGCGATGCCCACGCGCTGGCGCATGCCGCCGGACAGCTCGCGCGGCAGCGCGCTGTTGAAGCCGGACAGGCCGATCATGTCGATGGCCGCCTCGGCGCGGCGCGCGCGCTCTTCCTTCTGCACGCCCTGCGCTTCCAGGCCCAGCTCCACGTTCTGCTGCACGGTCAGCCACGGGAACAGCGCGAACGACTGGAACACCATCGCGATGCCCTCGGCGGTGCCGCGCAGCGGCTGGCCGCGGAAATGCACCTCGCCGCGGTCGGCACCCACCAGCCCGGCCATGATGCGCAGCAGGGTGGATTTGCCGGAGCCCGACTTGCCCAGCATGGCGACGATCTCGCCGCGGCGCAGCGTGAGGTCCACGCCTTCGAGCACGGCGCGGTCGGTGTGGTCGGCGGTGCGGAACATCTTGGAGACGCCGCGCAGTTCGACCACGGGTTCGGCTACGGTTGCGGCGGTGGTGGCGGGGGTGCTTGCCATGATGGAATTCCGGTGCGGGTGCTGAAAGATCGGGTCAAAGCGCAATCAAAGACGGGTGCGTTCCTGCGCCAGCAGGTAGAGGCGGTTCCACAGCAGGCGGTTGAAGCCCACCACGAACACCGCCATCACGCCGATGCCCAGCGCGATGCGGGGAAAGTCGCCCTTGGCGGTCATCTCCGCGATGTAGCTGCCCAGGCCCGTGGCCACCAGCGTGCGGTCGCCCCAGGTCACGTATTCGGACACGATGCTGGCGTTCCACGAGCCGCCGGCCGCCGTCACCAGCCCGGTCAGCAGGCTGGGGAACACCGCCGGCACCAGGAAGCGCTTCCACATCAGCCAGCCGCGCAGGCCGAAGTTGCGCGCGGCCAGCTTGAGCTCGGTGGGAATGCCCGAGGCGCCGGCGATCACATTGAACAGGATGTACCACTGCGTGCCGAAAATCATCAGCGGGCTGAGCCAGATCTCCGGGTTCAGGCCGAAGCGCACGATCAGCATGACCACCAGCGGGAACATCAGGTTGGCCGGGAAGGCCGCCAGGAACTGCGCCACCGGCTGGGCGATGCGCGCCGCCGCCGGGTTGAGCCCGATGCGGATGCCGATCGGCACCCAGATCAGCGCGGCCAGGAAGATCAGCACGACCACGCGCACCATCGTCAGCAGGCCGAGCCACAGCACGTGGCCCACTTCGGCCCAGCCCACCTCGGTGCGCACGAAGTGCATCACGCGGTACAGCGCCGCCACCGCGACGAGCGTGATCACGATGGTGCCGGCGCGCTCGATCCACAGCGCGCGCCGGGCGTCGCCGCCGCGCGACGCGGTGGCCTTGCGCCCCGAGCCCCAGGCCAGCGTGCGCTCGGCCAGCGCGGCGGTGCGCGCCAGCAGCAGGCTGACCCACTCCGAGCGGCGCAGCAGGTTGAGCAGCCACGATTGCGGCTCGTTCTCCTGCGCCAGGGTCTCGAAGCGGAAGCGGTCGGCCCAGGCGATCAGCGGGCGGAACAGCAGCTGGTCATAGAGCACGATGCCGACCAGCATGGCCAGGATGGCCCAGCCGATCGCGGCGAGGTTCTGCTGCTGGATGGCCAGCGAGATGTAGGAGCCGATGCCGGGCAGCTTGATGTCGTTGCCGGACACCGAGATCGCCTCGGACGCCACCACGAAGAACCAGCCGCCGGACATCGACATCATCATGTTCCACAGCAGCCCCGGCATGGCGAACGGCACTTCGAGGCGCCAGAACTTCTGCCACGCGGACAGCCGGAACATGGCCGCGGCCTCCACCAGGTCGCTGGGGATGGTGCGGATCGACTGGTACAGGCTGAACGCCATGTTCCACGCCTGCGAGGTGAAGATGGCGAAGATGGCCGCGCATTCCACCCCGACCAGGCTGCCCGGGAACAGCGCGATGAAGCCGGTCACGGTGATCGACAGGAAACCCAGCACGGGGATCGACTGCAGGATGTCCAGCGCCGGTACCATGACCTTCTCGGCCGTGCGGTTCTTCGAGGCCAGCGCGGCGAAGGCGAACGAGAACAGCAGCGACGCCGCCAGCGCCAGCAGCATGCGGATGCTGGTGCGCAGCAGGTAGTACGGCAGGTAGGCGATGTCCAGATGCACGTCCAGCGGCTCGCCGGGCCGGTAGGGCACGTCCATCTGCCGCGCGGCGAAGGCCACCAGCACGATCGCCGCCAGGATGATCGGCAGCAACGCCAGGTCGAAGCGGTTCGGCGGCGCGGTCAGCAACTGGCTGACGTAGCCAGGGGAGGTGCGCGCGCTGGCCTTGTCGTGTTCGGCTTGCTGCATTGTCTTGGCTGAAGTTCGGTGGCTGCGGTTGCCCGGCGGGACCGGGTGGCCCGGGACCTGGATGGATCGGCGTGCGGGGTGGGGGCCGTGCGTGGATTCCGGAGGGGCGCCGGCCGGGTGCCGGCGCGTCGCTGTGCTGTCGGCGTTACCTCAAGCGGCCTGCCCATACTGGTAACGCTTAGGGTAGCCACCTAGTTTACTTATATCGCATGGCAAAGCCGTTTCATGCGGCGGCGTGGAGAAAGCAGATGGAACAGCAGACGGGACCCCAGTGGGCGCATCGGCCGACAACGTGGCACCTCGTGGTCACGGGGCGCGTGCAGGGCGTGGGCTACCGCGCCGCGTGCGAGGACCGGGCGCGCGCGCTGGGGCTGGGCGGCTGGGTGCGCAACCGGCGCGACGGCTCGGTGGAGGTGATGGCCTACGGCCCGCCCGAGCGGCTCGCGGCGCTGCGCGAGTGGATGCGCGGCGGGCCGCCGGCCGCGCAGGTCGATGGCCTGCGGGTGGAAGCCGGCGCGGGCGTGTTCGACAGCTTCGACTGCCTGCCGACGGTCTAGCGCGCGGGGGCCTGATGAGCGTGGCTGGCGCGCCAGTCGACCGGCGCCATGCCGTGCCGCGCCAGCCACGCGTTGGCCAGCTTGAAGTGGCCGCAGCCGAGAAAGCCGCGATGCGCGGACAGCGGCGACGGATGCGGCGCTTCCAGCACGTAGTGCGTGCCCGCCAGCAGCGGCTTCTTGGCCTGCGCGTGGCTGCCCCACAGCAGGAAGACCAGGTTGGGGCGGGCCGCGGACAGGGCCCGGATCAGGCAGTCCGTCACCGCTTCCCAGCCGCGCCGGGCGTGGCTGGCGGCCTGGCCTTGCTCCACCGTCAGCACGGTGTTGAGCAGCAGCACGCCCTGGCGCGCCCAGCCTTCCAGGTTGCCGGAGGCGGGCGGCGCCGCGTTGTCGCCGTACTCGGCGGCGATTTCCTTGAAGATGTTGCGCAGGCTCGGCGGCACGCGCACGCCGTCCGGCACCGAGAAGGCCAGGCCGTGCGCCTGCGGGATCTCGTGGCCGCCGACCGTGCCGGTGCCGTGGTACGGGTCCTGGCCGAGGATCACCACCTTGACCGTTTCGGGCGGGGTGAGGTGCAGCGCGTGGAAGACGTCGCGCGGGAACACCGGCTTGCCGGCGGCGCGCTCGCCGTCGACGAAGGCGGCGAGTTCCCGCCAGCCTTCGCCGTGCATGCAGGGCGCGAGCAGCTCGCGCCAGGCGGCGGGCAGCGCGGCGGCCTGGGCGTCCAGGCCGTCGGCGGGCGGGGGTGCCTTGGCGGCGGCCGGGGCGAACAGGTCGGCCTGCGCGCTCGTGGGTTTGCTCATGCGGATGCCTGCGGGAAAGGGATCAGGAATGGGGTCGAGAAAGGGATCAGGGAAAGGTTCGGCGAGGGCGCGTCAGGCGTCGGCCGTGCCCGCGAGCCGGTAGCCGCGCGCGGCCTTGCTCTGGTCGGAGGGCCTGAGCGGCGCCACGTTCTGCAGGCGCCGCGCCAGCGCGCGCAGCGCGGCTTCGGCGGCGGCCTGCGCCGGGCCCTGGCCGTCCTTGCCGGGCAGCCATTCCAGCTCGAGTTCGTGGATGGCGTCGCGCGCGCCGGCGCCGGGCACCGTGATCTCGCCCACGTCGAGCGCGGCCTCGATGCGCGCGCCGTCCTGCTCGATCAGCCAGGTGCGGCGCGTGAAGTCGGTGCGGAACACCGGCGCCAGCGCGGCGGCCAGCGGCGCGAGCAACTCGCGCGCCTCGGGCGGGAAGGCGCCGAGTTCGATGGCCTCGGCGGCGGTCGCGGTTTCCCACTCGTTGCGGGCGGCGAGCCCCGCCTCGCTCCTGCCGGCGGTCTTGAGCGTCTGCAGCCACTGCGCGCCGCGGCGGCGCAGCCGCAGCGCGGCGCGCGCGCGGGCCAGGTCGCGCGCGGGGGTGTCGAGGTAGACGTTGAGCAGCGTGTGCTCGCCGCGCGCCTCGCCGTGCGCGTCCAGCCATGCCACCAGCGCGGGCATGGCGCCGTCGGGCACCGCCAGCTTGAGTTCGATTTCCTGGGCCATGTCGGTGTGCGGCTCCGGTGGGTGTGCGGGTGTGCGTGCGATTGGGCGTGCGGACGTGCGGTCGGGCGACGCGATTGGACGATGCCGGCCGGGTCAGGCGAACAGGCGCGCCAGTTCCACGCCCGGCTCGGGCGCGCGCATGAACGCCTCGCCGACCAGGAACGCGTGCACATCGGCATCGCGCATGCGCTGCACGTCGGCCGGGCCGAGGATGCCGGACTCGGTCACCACCAGCCGTTCGGCCGGGATGCGCGGCAGCAGGTCCAGCGTGTTGTCGAGCGAGACCTCGAAGGTGCGCAGGTTGCGGTTGTTCACGCCGAGCAGCGGCGTCTTCAGGCGCAGCGCGGCGTCGAGCTCCTCGCCGCCGTGCACTTCCACCAGCACGTCCATGCCGAGCTCGTGGGCGCAGGCTTCGAGCTCGGCCATCAGGCCGGGGTCGAGCGCGGAGACGATCAGCAGAATGGCGTCGGCGCCCCAGGTGCGCGCTTCATAGACCTGGTACAGGTCGATCATGAAGTCCTTGCGCAGCGCGGGCAGCGGGCAGGCGCCGCGCGCGCGCTTGAGGAAGTCGGGATGGCCCTGGAAGAAATTCACGTCGGTCAGCACCGACAGGCAGGCCGCGCCGTGGCTGGCGTAGCTCTCGGCGATCGCCTCGGGCACGAAGTGCTCGCGCAGCACGCCCTTGGACGGAGAGGCCTTCTTCACCTCGGCGATCACGCCGGCGTGGCCGGCGGCGATCTTCTCGCGCAGCGCGCGCTCGAAGCCGCGCGGCGCCAGGCCGGGCTCGGCGCGCAGGCTCTCGGCCTCGGCGCGCAGGCTGGGCAGGTCGCGCTTCTTGCGCGCGGCGCTGACCTCGTCGGCCTTGACGGCCAGGATCTTGTTCAGGATGTCGGACATGCGGGTTTCTCTTGCGGTGCGCGGCGCGCGGTGCGGATTACTTGAACTGCTGCGTGGCGCGCACGAACTGGTCGAGCTTCCCGCGCGCGGCGCCGCTGGCGATGGCCTCGCGCGCGCGGCGGATGCCGTCCTCGATCGAGCCGGCCACGTTGGCGGCGTATAGCGCGGTGCCGGCATTGAGCGCGACGATCTCGCGCGGCGTGCCGGGCACGTCGGTCAGCGCTTCGAGCAGCATTGCCTTCGATTCGATGGCGTCGGCCACCTTGAGGCCGCGGTTGGAGATCATCGACAGGCCGAAGTCCTCGGGGTGGATCTCGTACTCGCGCACCTCGCCGTCCTTGAGCTCGCCGACCAGCGTGGCGGCGCCGAGCGAGACCTCGTCCATGCCGTCCTTGCCGTACACCACCAGCGCGTGCTTGGCGCCCAGGCGCTGCATCACGCGCACCTGGATGCCGACCAGGTCGGGGTGGAACACGCCCATCAGGATGTTGGGCGCGTCGGCCGGGTTGGTGAGCGGGCCGAGGATGTTGAAAATGGTGCGCACGCCCATTTCCTTGCGGATCGGCGCCACGTTCTTCATGGCCGGGTGGTGGGTGGGCGCGAACATGAAGCCGATGCCGGTCTGCTCGATGCACTGGCCGACCTGCTCGGGCGTGAGCATGATGTTGACGCCGAGCGCCTCGAGCACGTCGGCGCTGCCCGACTTGGAGCTCACGCCGCGGTTGCCGTGCTTGGCGATGCGCGCGCCGGCCGCGGCCGCGACGAACATCGAGGCGGTGCTGATGTTGAAGGTGTGCGAGCCGTCGCCGCCGGTGCCGACGATGTCGACGAAGTTCTCGCGGTCCTTGATTGAACCCAGCGGCACCTTGTTGGCGAACTCGCGCATCACCTGCGCCGCGGCCGAGATCTCGCCGATGGTTTCCTTCTTCACGCGCAGCCCGGTCAGGATGGCCGCGGCCATCACCGGGGAGATCTGCGCCTGCATGATCTGCCGCATCAGGTGCAGCATTTCGTCATGGAAGATCTCGCGGTGTTCGATGCAGCGGGTGAGGGCTTCCTGTGGCGTGATGGACATGGCGGTCTCGTTCGTGTCGTGGGCAGGCGCGGGCGCGGTGGCGATGGGGGTGTCGAGCCGCCTCATCGGCGCGCCTTGAGGAAGTTGGCCAGCAGCGCGTGGCCGTGCTCGGACAGGATCGACTCGGGGTGGAACTGCACGCCCTCGATGTCGAACTCCTTGTGGCGCACGCCCATGATCTCGCCGTCCGGCGTCCACGCCGTCACTTCCAGGCAGGCCGGCAGCGTCTCGCGCTCGATCGCCAGTGAATGATAGCGCGTCACGTCGAAGTGCCGGGGCAGGCCGGCGAACACGCCTTCCTGCGTGGTCTCGATGCGGCTGACCTTGCCGTGCATGACCTGCTTGGCGCGGATCACCTCGCCGCCGAAGGCCTCGCCGATGGCCTGGTGGCCCAGGCACACGCCCAGCAGCGGCACCTTGCCCGCGAAGTGCTGCAGCACCGCCACCGAGATGCCGGCTTCCTTGGGGCTGCACGGCCCGGGCGAGACGCAGATGTGGTCGGGCTTGAGGGCCTCGATCTCCTCGATGGTGATCTCGTCGTTGCGGTAGGTGCGCACGTCGGCGCCGAGTTCGCCGAAGTATTGGACGAGGTTGTAGGTAAACGAATCGTAGTTGTCGATCATCAGCAGCATGGCGGTTCCCTGTTCCCTGGCGTTCAGATGTCCGAGTCCAGGCCGTCCTGGACCTGCTCGGCGGCGCGGATCACGGCGCGCGCCTTGGCTTCGGTTTCCCTCCATTCGGCTTCGGGGTCGGAGTCGGCGACGATGCCGGCGGCGGCCTGCACGTACAGATTGCCGTCCTTGACGATGCCGGTGCGGATGGCGATGGCCAGGTCCATCTCGCCGCCGAACGACAGGTAGCCCACCGCGCCGCCGTAGATGCCGCGCTTGCGCGGCTCGAGCTCGTCGATGATCTCCATCGCGTGCACCTTGGGCGCGCCCGACAGCGTGCCGGCCGGGAAGGTGGCGCGCAGCACGTCGAGGTTGCTCATGCCGGGCTTGAGCGTGCCTTCGACCGAGCTGACGATGTGCTGCACGTGCGAGTATTTCTCGATCACCATCTGGTCCGTGACCTTGACCGAGCCGATCTCGGCGATGCGGCCGATGTCGTTGCGCGCGAGGTCGATCAGCATCACGTGCTCGGCGATCTCCTTCGGGTCGCCGAGCAGCTCGGTGGCGAGCTGCGCGTCCTTCTCCGGCGTGTTGCCGCGCGGGCGCGTGCCGGCCAGCGGGCGGATGGTGACGATGTGGTCTTCGCGCTGGTCGCCGTTGCTGCCGCTGCGGCGGGTTTCCTGGCGCACCAGGATCTCGGGCGAGGCGCCCACGATCTGGAAGTCGCCGAAGTTGTAGAAGTACATGTACGGCGACGGATTGAGCGAGCGCAGCGCGCGGTACAGCGACAGCGGCGCGTCGCGGTACGGCTTGACCAGGCGCTGGCCGATCTGCACCTGCATCATGTCGCCGGCCATGATGTATTCCTTGGCCTTGTGCACGGCGGCGAGGTAGTCGGCCTTGTCGAACTCGCGGAACACCTCGGTCTGCACCGACGGGCTCGTGACCGGCACGTCCACCGGCTGGCGCAGCTTCATGCGCAGCTCGCGCAGGCGCTGGCGCGCGCGGGCGTAGGCCTCGGGCGTGGTCGGGTCGGCGTAGACGATCAGGTAGAGCTTGCCGGACAGGTTGTCGATCACGGCCAGCTCCTCGCACAGCAGCAACTGGATGTCGGGCAGGTTGAGGTCGTCCGGCTTCTGCGTGGCGGCCAGCTTTTTCTCGATGTAGCGCACCGCGTCGTAGCCGAAGTAGCCGGCCAGGCCGCCGCAGAAGCGCGGCAGGCCGGGGCGCAGCGCCACCTTGAAGCGCTGCTCGAAGGCGGCGATGAAGTCGAGCGGGTTGCCTTCGTGGGTTTCCACCACGCGGCCGTCGGTCACGACTTCGGTGCGCATGCCGTGCGCGCGCAGCAGCGTGCGCGCGTGCAGGCCGATGAAGGAGTAGCGGCCGAAGCGCTCGCCGCCCACCACCGATTCGAGCAGGAAGGTGTTGACCCCGCGCGTCTGCGACTGCGCCAGCTTGAGGTAGAGCGAGAGCGGCGTTTCCAGGTCGGCGAACGCCTCCGCGATCAGCGGGATGCGGTTGTAGCCCTGCTCGGCCAGCGATTTGAATTCCAGTTCGGTCATGTCGATCCTCTTGTGCGGCGGCGCGGTGCCCTGGGCTGTGCGCTCGCCGCGATGTCGGCAACTTGGGGCTGGAAGGTCGTCAGACCCGCCCCGGGGAAGGACCTGGCGCGGAACAAGCGTCCGCGCACGGCCGGGGTGGGCGTGCAGCGCGTTCGGGGGACAGCAGGCGCGGGGCCTGGGATGTCGGGCGGCTGGGAATACTGTGAAGGTCCGGCAACCTGCCGGTCTGGCCGGCCCCGTTCCATGTTAGTGCATCGTCGATGCAGCAGATCCGGGAAGACGGGGGCGGTCAGGAGACTCGCGAACGCACTTTACGCCTGTTGGAAGGCACGCCAGCGACGCCAGGGCCAGGCCTGCCGATCACTGCCAGAAGAGATGCGCTTGCGGTTCAGAAACATGAAATCGTGTTCAGCGATTTACGGTTTGGATGCGGCGGTCCGGAGAAAACCGTTGGGTCGTGTCCGGCGCCGCTGGAGGCTTGCCTGGCTTGCCGCCGGTGCCCGATTCGCCAATCGCTTTATCTGCAATGTGACGCAAGCACCTCAGCCGCCTGGGCAATGGAATCGACTATACCATCGGCGTCGACGCCTTGTACAGGGTTGCCGTGGTTGTAGCCGTAAGGCACCAGCAGCACGCCCATGCCGGCCGCGCGCGCGGCGCGGGCGTCGTTTTCCGAGTCGCCGATGGCGGCCATCTCGGCCGCTTCCAGCCGGAACGCCTCGGCCACCTTGAGCAGCGGCAGCGGATCGGGCTTGCGCAGGGCGAAGGCGTCGCCGCCGTAGACCAGCTCGAAGAAGCGCGCCAGGCCGGTCCTGGCGAGCAGCGGCTCGGTGAAGTTGTGCGGCTTGTTGGTGACGCAGGCCAGGCGCAGGCCGGCGCCCTTGAGCGCGGCCAGCCCCTCGGCCACGCCGGGGTAGACGTGCGAGAACTGGCCGTTGATGTGGATGTACTCGCGGTCGTACAGCGCCAGCGCGTCGGCGAACATGCCGTTGGCGTGGGCCGGCGAGAGGCGCGCGTCGAGCACGCGCCGGATCAGGTTTTCCGAGCCCTTGCCGACGAAGCTGACGATCTGCTCGCGCGCCAGCGGCGCCAGCGGCCCGAGATGCGGGTGCAGATGCGCCAGCGCGGCCAGCATGGCGTTGACCGCGGCGTGGAAGTCGCCGGCGGTGTCGACCATCGTGCCGTCCAGGTCGACGATGACGCCGCGGATGCCGCGCCAGTCGGTGCGCTTGAGCCGGGCCGTGCTCATTGCCGGCCCGCCTTGGCTGCCTTGGCCAGCTCGGCGCGCAGCGCCGCCAGCACGCCCTTGTAGCCGCCGTCGGCATCCGGCTTGCCGAACACGGCCGAGCCGGCCACGAAGGTGTCGGCGCCGGCCGCGGCGATCTCGGCGATGTTGTCCACCTTCACGCCGCCGTCCACCTCCAGCAGGATGCGCCGGCCGGTGCGCTCGGCGTAGGCGTCGATGCGCTGGCGCGCGGCGCGCAGCTTGTTGAGCGTCTCGGGGATGAAGGACTGGCCGCCGAAGCCCGGGTTGACCGACATCAGCAGGATCACGTCGAGGCGGTCCATGACGTGGTCGAGGTGGTTCAGCGGCGTGGCCGGGTTGAACACCAGCCCGGCCTGGCAGCCGTGGTCGCGGATCAGCGCGAGCGTGCGGTCGACGTGCTCGCTGGCTTCCGGGTGGAAGGTGATGATGTTGGCGCCGGCCTTGGCGAAGTCCGGCACGATGCGGTCCACCGGGCGCACCATCAGGTGCACGTCGATCGGCGCCGTCACGTGCGGGCGGATCGCCTCGCACACCAGCGGGCCCACGGTCAGGTTCGGCACGTAATGGTTGTCCATCACGTCGAAGTGGATCCAGTCGGCGCCGTCCGCGGTCACGCGCTTGACTTCTTCGCCCAGGCGGGCGAAGTCGGCGGACAGGATGGAGGGGGCGATGCGGTAGTCGGCGGTGCTCATGGCGGCGGGCTCGTGGGGGTGCGTTCAGCGCAAATCCAGCGCGAAGTCCGGTATTTTACCCTTCCCGGGCGGGGCAAGGCCGCCATGCCGGACGCGCCGCGCCCGGGCGCGCGGCTTGCCGCACCCCCGGCGTTGCCGCACAATGCGGCTACCCTATCCTGCCGCGATGTGCCGACAATGAGCGAATACGCGTTTTCCGTGGCCGTGCGTACCCAGTACCTGGCCGACCAGTCCGACCCCGAGCGCGGGCGCCATGCCTTCGCCTACACCATCACCATCCACAATACCGGCGAGGTGGCCGCGCAGCTCATCTCGCGCCACTGGGTCATCACCGACAGCGACAACGGCACGCAGGAGGTGGCCGGCCTCGGCGTGGTGGGCCACCAGCCGCTGCTCAAGCCGGGCGAGCACTTCGAATACACCAGCTGGGCCACCATCTCGACGCCGATCGGCTCGATGAAGGGCGAATATTTCTGCGTGGCCGAGGACGGCCACCGCTTCGAGGTGCCGATTCCGGAGTTCGCGCTGGTGCTGCCGCGCATGCTCCACTGATGGCCGGTGCCGGCGCGGTGCCGATGTGATGCCGATGTGATACGAATGTGGCGAGGAACCTAGTGCCCCGGCGCGCTGTCCTGATCCTGGCGGGCGGCGCTGCCGTCCTGGCCCGCGCGCGAGGGATGATCGTCGGGCGCGCGGGTGGGGCGCGGGTTCTTTTTCGCCGTGCCCATCGTCCAGACCACGATGAAGATCAGCAGGAAGAGCGCCACGCCGGCCTCGAGGGCGAACAGCAGCATGGGATGGGCTTCGAAAAACTGGCTCATGGCAGGATCACTTGGAGGCGACGCTGGGCATTGTAGGGCATCGGCAGATGCGGCCGTCCTCGCGGTTCCGAGTTCTTACCCAATCAAGATGGCTTATCCGGATTCCTTTCCCCGTTTCTCCTTTTTCCTGCCGGCGCCCGTGTCCGGCGCCGCGCGCGCGCGGCGCGCCGGCTGGCTCGCGCTGGCCGCGGCGGCGACGCTGCTGGCCGGCTGCATGAGCGGGCCGCCGCCGCGCGTCGAGGGGCCCGGCGGCGCGCGCCCCGGGGTGCCGCCGGCCGCCTCCGGCCAGAAGGGTCAGTTGCAGGCCGCCAGTTGGGCCGAGATCGGCGGCTGGAGCCAGGACGACGTGCGCGCCGCGTGGCCGGCGCTGCAGGCCAGCTGCCAGGCGCTCAAGAAGCGCGCCGAATGGAACCGCGTCTGCGCGATCGGCCTGATGGTCGACGCCGGCGACCTGGGCGCCATGCGCGCCTACTTCGAATCCAACTTCCAGCCGTACCGCGTGGTCAACGGCGACGGCACCGACAGCGGCCTGATCACCGGCTACTACGAGCCGATCCTGCACGGCTCGCGCACGCGCCAGGGCCAGTACCAGATTCCGCTCTACCGCAAGCCGGCCCAGTGGGGCAGCCGGCCGCTGCCGGCGCGCGGCGAGCTGCTGCAGAACCCGGCGCTGCGCGGCCACGAGCTGGTGTGGGTGGACGACGCCGTGGAAGCCGCGTTCCTGCAGATCCAGGGCTCGGGCCGCATCCGCCTGCAGGACGGCACCACGATGCGGGTGGGCTTCGGCGGCACCAACGACCAGCCGTTCCGCTCGTTCGGCAAGTGGCTGCTGGACCGCGGCGAGATCACGCCGGCGCAGGCCACCATGCAGGGCATCAAGGGCTGGGCGCGCTCCAATCCGGGCCGCGTGGACGAGATGCTCAACGTCAATCCGCGCTTCGTGTTCTTCCGCGAGCTGCCGCCGACCAACGAAGGCCCGGTCGGCGCGCTCGGCGTGCCGCTGACCGCGGAGCGCTCGATCGCGGTCGATCCGGCCACCATTCCGCTCGGCGTGCCGGTGTTCCTGTCCACCACGCGGCCGCTGTCGGCCGAGCCGATCCAGCGCCTGATGTTCGCGCAGGACACCGGCTCGGCCATCAAGGGCGGGGTGCGCGCCGACTTCTTCTGGGGCGCCGGCGACGCGGCCGGCGAGGCCGCCGGCCGCATGAAGCAAGGCGGCCGCATGTGGGTGCTGATGCCGCGCAGCTAGGCCGGAGCAATGGCGCCGGCGGTGCGTCCGCTCAGCGCGGGCGCTGGTCGACGATGCGGCGCGCCTTGCCGACCGAGCGCTCGACGCCGCCGGCGGGCAGGATCTCGATGCCGACGGTCACGCCGATGTAGGCCTTGATGTCGTAGGTCAGCTGCGCGCTGGCCTGCCGCGTGCCGGCCGGGTCCGCGCCGTGCGCGCACTCCACGCGCACGGTCAGCACGTCGAGATGGCCATCCTTGGTCAGCACGCACTGGTAGTGCGGCGCCAGCTCGGCGTGCCTGAGGATCAGCTCCTCGATCTGCGAGGGGAACACGTTGACGCCGCGGATGATCATCATGTCGTCCGAGCGGCCCGTGACCTTCTCCATGCGGCGGAACGCGGCGCGCGCGCTGCCGGGCAGCAGGCGGGTCAGGTCGCGCGTGCGGTAGCGCACGATGGGCAGCGCTTCCTTGCTCAGCGTGGTGAAGACCAGCTCGCCGAATTCGCCGTCGGGCAGCACCTCGCCGGTGTCCGGGTCGATCACCTCCGGGTAGAAATGATCCTCCCAGATGGTCGGGCCGTCCTTGGTCTCGGCGCATTCGCTGGCCACGCCCGGCCCCATCACTTCCGACAGCCCGTAGATGTCCACCGCCGAGATGCCCAGGCGCTTCTCGATGGCCACGCGCATCTCGGGCGTCCACGGCTCGGCGCCGAAGATGCCCACGCGCAGCGAGGTGGAGGCCGGGTCGATGCCCTGGCGCTCGAACTCGTCGGCGATCGCCAGCATGTAGCTCGGCGTGACCATGATGACCTCGGGTTTGAAGTCCTGGATCAGCTGCACCTGGCGCTCGGTCTGGCCGCCGCCGAACGGGATCGCGGTGAGGCCGGCCTTCTCCACGCCGTAGTGCGCGCCGAGGCCGCCGGTAAACAGGCCGTAGCCGTAGCTGATGTGCACCTTGTCGCCGCGCCGCGCGCCGGCCGCGCGTACCGAGCGCGCCACCACGGTGGCCCAGTTGTCGATGTCGTTGAGGGTGTAGCCCACCACCGTGGGCTTGCCGGTGGTGCCCGACGAGGCGTGGATGCGCGCGATGCGGTCCTGCGGCACGGCGAACATGCCGAACGGGTAGTTGTCGCGCAGGTCCTGCTTGGCCGTGAACGGAAAGCGGGCGAGGTCGGCCAGCGAGCGCAGCTGGTCCGGGTGCACGCCGGCGGCGTCGAACTTGCGGCGGTAGACCGGCGAGTTCCGGTAGGCGTGGTCGAGCGACCATTTCAGGCGTTCGAGCTGCAAGGCCTGCAATGCGTCGCGGCTGGCGGTCTCGATCGGCTCTAGCGGCAGATCTGTGAGGCGCGTGCTCATGGTGTCTCCTGCGCGTGGGGGCTTGTGTTTCCGGCTGGCGTGTTGCGGGGGGGTATGGCGGCGAAGCCTACCGCGCCGGCTCGGTCGGGGCGACCACGTGGCCCTTGATCTGCGCGGACTTGCCGCGGAACATCGCCACGGTCTCGCCGGCGCGGTTGGTGACGCGGATGTCGTAGATGCCGTGCCGCCCGGACAGGACCTGCTCGGTGGCCTCGGCCGTGAGCAGGTCGCCGCCGTGCACGGGCTTGAGGAACTCGATGCTGCAGCCGGCCGCCACCGTGTTGATGTTGTGGCTGTTGCAGGCGAAGGCGAAGGTGGAATCGGCCAGCGTGAACATCAGCCCGCCGTGGCAGATGCCGTGGCCGTTGAGGAATTCGGGCCGCACCGGCATCGACAGGCGCGCGTAGCCGGGGCGCACGGCCTCGAGGGTGATGCCGAGCCAGCGGCTGCAGGCATCGGCTTCGTACATGCTGGCGGCGGCCGCTTCGGCGAGGGCCTGGGGAGTCTGGGTCAAGCTGGTCTCCTGGTGGGGCGGGGAGGCGTGGGGAGGCGTGCAATAGCCGGGCGTTGAAGCGGGCGTTGAGGCGGGCGGCCTAGCGCCCGGTAAAGCGGGGCGCGCGCTTTTCCAGGAAGGCGTTCACGCCCTCCGCGTAGTCATGCGAGGCGCCGAGCTCGCGCTGCAGGTCGCGCTCGAGATCGAGCTGGGCGTCGAGCCCCTGGCTCGCGCCGGCATGCATGGCGTGCTTGATGGCCGCCAGCGCGCGCGTGGGCTGCGCCGCCAGGTGCGTGGCCAGCGCCAGCGCCTGCTCGGGCAGCAGCGGGTCGTCCATGACTTCCCAGATCAGGCCCCATTTCTCGGCCTCGTCGGCGCCGAGCTTGTCGCCGGTCATTGCCAGTCCGAGCGCGCGCGCCATGCCGACGCGCCTGGGCAGCAGCCAGGTGCCGCCCGAATCCGGGACCAGGCCGATCTTGACGAAGGCCTGGATGAAGCTGGCCGAGCGCGCCGCCAGCACCATGTCGCAGGCCAGCGCCAGATTGGCGCCGGCGCCCGCGGCGGTGCCGTTGACGGCGGCCACCACCGGCAGGGGCAGCTTCTGCAGGCGGCGGACCAGCCGGTTGAACCAGACGTCGATCAGCTCGCCCAGATCGGTCATGGCGCCCGGCGTGAAGTCCAGGTCGGCCAGGTCCTGCCCGGCGCAGAAGCCGCGGCCCGCGCCGGTCAGCAGCAGCGCGCGGGCGCCGCCGGCCTCGACGTGGTCGAGCGCCTGCTGGAGCACGGCGTGCATCTCGCGCGTGAAGGCATTGAGCTTGTCGGGGCGGTTGAGCGTGATGACCGCGACCTGGCCGTGCCAGGCGAGCAGTACCGGGCCGGAAGTCAGGCTGGCCTGAGGGGGCGTGTCTGGCATCGTTGTCTCCTGCCTTGGGTGGTGGCTGGTGGTCCTGGCCGGCGCGCGGCCTCTCTTCTATATGGGAGGCGTTGTGGCCCGACAAAAAGGCTCAACAAAAAGGCCCGATAAAATTAACCGACCAGTCGGTCGGCAAATAATAGCAATTTATCCGGCGGTGCGGAAGCGGGTCGCGCGCCATTTTGAGCGCGCGCTCCGGTCCGGACCCGCCGCTGGCCCCGGCGCGCATTGCCGACCCGGCTGCCGGCGGGCGTGGCTCGTTTACCCCACTACGGGACCGGTCGCCGCCGGCCTGCCGATTGGGCGGGGCCGGTTATGCAACAATGGCCCTCACGATACTTGAATTGGCAAGTTCACGGTGCCCGTGAAGGGTTTCCGCACAGCAGGCTCCCGCAAAGCAACATATGTCCGATCGGCTCAACCAATCGCAGGACTTCGAGGACGGCATCGCGGTTGCCGTTGCCATCGTCGGGCGCGATGCACGCGGCGAGCTTGCCGTCACCGCCTGCAACGACCACTTCTTCAGGATCACCGGCGGCGCGCGCGCGGAGATGCCGGTTTTTCCCGCCGCGTTCGACGCGCTGTTTCCCGGCGGCGCGCAGCCCGGGTTCCGCGCGAAACTCCAGGAATGCTTCCGGTCCGGCGCCTCGCAGGAATTCGAGCAGGCATTTTCTCAGGCACCCGGGCAGGCATCCGAGCAGGCATGCGGCCGCCCCGAAGGCGCGCGGCGCTGGCGCCTCACGCTGAAACCCTTCCGGCATGCGGACGGCGGCGCGGCCGTGTCCGAGATTCTCGTGACCGGCGTCGACATCACCGCGAAGCTGCATCTCGCGCACGAGCTGGAAGTCAGCACCTCGCGCTTTCGCGCGGTGGTCGACTCGGCCTACGACGCGATCGTCACGATCGACGAGCAGCGCAACATCACGCTGTTCAACCGCGCGGCGGAGAACCTGTTCGGCTACGCCTCGGCCGAGGTGATCGGGCAGCCGATCGAAACCCTGCTGCCGGAAAAATTCCGCGCGCGCCATCCGCAGCACGTGCGGCAGTTCGCGGACTCGGTGCAGATGAGCCTGCGCTCGCTGAGCCCGCCGCGCATGGACGAGAGCAACAGCGTGTACGGGCGGCATCGCGACGGCACCATCATCCCGGTCGAAATCTCGATCTCCAAGATCAACGTGGACGGCGTGACCGAGTTCACCGCGGTCATCCGCGACATCACCGACCGCGCCCGGCTGATCGACCTGCTGAAGAAGCAGGCCGTGACCGATGCCCTGACCGGCCTGCCGAACCGCCGCGAGTTCCTGGACTTCGTCGACAAGGTGCTCGGCACCGACGACATCGTGTCGGTGTTCATTCTCGACATCGATTTCTTCAAGAAGATCAACGACGGCTTCGGCCACGACGTCGGCGACGAGGTGCTGCGCGTGCTGGCGAAGGCCGGCATGTCGATCGCGCACGAGTCCAAGCTGTTCGCGC
Source organism: Cupriavidus ulmosensis (assembly GCF_977008105.1). NCBI lineage: Bacteria > Pseudomonadati > Pseudomonadota > Betaproteobacteria > Burkholderiales > Burkholderiaceae > Cupriavidus > Cupriavidus ulmosensis. The sequence continues at coordinate 3,821,405 of NZ_CDRMWP010000001.1, read as the reverse complement.
GCTGGGGCGGCGAGGAGTTCGTCGCGGCCCTGCCCGGCGCGGACGCCGGGCTCGCGCGCAGCATCGCGGAGCGGCTGCGCCAGCGCGTGGCGCAGCAGGACTTCGAGCACGCGTGGCGCGTGGAGCCGGTTCCGTTCACCGTCAGCATCGGCGTGGTCACGCGCGAGTCCGGCGAGTCCGACGTCGACGCGCTGATGCGGCGCGCGGACCGCGCGCTCTACCGGGCCAAGGCATCCGGGCGCAATCGCGTCGAGGTCGGATAGGCGCGGTGCCTCGCCGCCGCCGCCATCAGGGCCGGCGGCGGCGCCGGATCATGCGGCCGCTGCCCGCGATGCCTCCAGCGTATCGCGCTTGATCTTCCTGGCGAGCGACCACTTGTGGACCTCGGTCGGGCCGTCGTAGATGCGGAACGCGCGCAGCTCGCGGAACGCCTGCTCGACGATGGTGTCGCGCGACACGCCGTTGCCGCCCAGGACCTGCACGCAGCGGTCGGCCACCCGGTAGAGCGCCTCGGACACCGCCACCTTCGTCATGGAGCTTTCGGCGGTGCCGGACGAGCCGGCGTCGAGCACGCCGGCGCACCAGTCGATCATCAGCGCGGCCTGCTGCAGGTCGATCAGGTTCTCCGCGAGCATGAAGCCCACGCCCTCGTGGTCGATCAGCAGCTTGCCGAACGCCTTGCGCGTGGTGGCATACGCGCGCGCGATCTCGTCGGCGCGCGTCACGGTGCCGAACCAGCGCATGCAGTGCGACAGCCGCGCCGGCGACAGGCGCACCTGCGCATAGCGGAAGCCTTCGTCGGCCTCGCCCAGGACCTGGCCGGCGGGCACGCGCAGGTCGTCGATCACGACCTGCGCATGGCCGCCGGGCATCGAGCTGTCGATGGTGTCGAGCACGCGCTCGAGCCGGATCGCCGGGTGCGGCAGGTCAACCAGGAACATGGTGGCGCGCGCGTGCTCGCCCTCGCCGGTGCGCGCCATCACGATGCCGACCGCCGCGCCTTCGGCGCCGGTGATGAACTTCTTGCGGCCGCGGATGATCCAGTCATCGCCGTCGCGCACCGCGGTGGTCTGCAGCATCGACGGGTCCGACCCGGCGCCGCCGTCCTCGGCGGGCTCGGTCATGAAGAACGCCGAGCGTGCTTCGCCGCTGACCAGCGGCGCCAGGAAGCGCGCCTTCTGCGCCGCGGTGCCCACCTTGCCGAGCAGGTACATGTTGCCCTCATCGGGCGCCATCGTGTTGACCGCGACCGGCCCGAGCGGCGACAGGCCCGAGCGCTTGAGCACGGCCGCGGTCTCGCGCTGGCTCAGGTGCGACCCGTCGGGCAGGATGTGCGGCGTCATCACGCCGGCGGCGCGCGCCAGGCCGCGCAGTTCCGCGACGAGCGCGGCCGACGGGCCGTGCGCGGCGCAGCGCGGATCCTGCTCGTAGGGCACGACCACGTCGCGCACGAAGCGCTCGACGCGCTCGGCGATCTCGCGGCTTCTTTCGGTGGGACAGGCGGTGAACATGGCTGGCATCTCCTTGTGGCGTATCGGGCGGGCGGCCGTACAGGTCGGGCGGCGCATCCGCCGTTCGTGGCTGGTTTTCCACGGGATTGTAGGACAATCTTGTAGGATTGCGCCATCCCTCGCCAATGAAGGCGACCGGCCCGGCCCGCCCGCCGGATCCGCTAGAATTGCGCCCGTGACCACCGCACCCACATCCTTCTCCTCTCCCGCCGGCGCCGGCGCGCCGGACGACGCCGGCCAGAGCGCCTCCGACACGGTGTTCTTCGGCATCATGGGCGGCCTCGAGCTCGGCAGCTTCGTGCCGGGCCAGCGACTCGTGGAAGCGGATCTCGCCACGCAGTTCGGCGTGGGCCGCAACTCCGTGCGCGAGGCGCTGCAGCGGCTGGCCGCCGAGGGCATCGTCGAACTGCCGCGCCATCGCGGCGCGGTGATCCGGCGCCTGAGCCTGCAGGACACGCTCGACGTGCTCGACGTGGCCGAGCGCATGACCGGCCTGCTCGCGCGCGCCGCCGCGCGCGGCAGCGGCGACCGCGCGCACGCGCAGGCCCTGCGCGCCGCGGTGCAGGCGCTGGCGGGCGCGGGCAAGGCGGAGAAGGCGGAGAAGGCGGAGAAGGCGGAGAAGGCGGAACGGGCGGAGCGGACGCGCCCGGGCGAGGCGTTCTCGGGCGCGCGCCGGCATTTCTATCGCACGCTGCTGGAGATGGGCGGCAACCGCGAGCTGCGCCGGCTGTTCCCGACCATCCACATGCCGGTCGTGCATGCGCAGCACCGGCTCGCGTCGCTGCAGCAGATGCGGCTGGCCGACTACCGGCGCATCGCCGCGGCGGTGCTCGCGGGCGATCCCGACGAGGCCGAAGCCGCCGGCGCCGCGCACGTGCAGAACGTGCGCGCGGCGATTCTCGCCGGCCAGCCCGGCTAGTCCCGCATCGGGGCGCCGCGCCGCGCGCTTTCGCCGTGTCCGCGGCGAGATCACATGGCGTGCCTGGCCACTTCCTCGCGCAGCGCGGCGACGTCGCGCCGCGGCGGCGAGCCGAACATGCGCGCGTATTCGCGGCTGAACTGCGACGGGCTTTCGTAGCCGACCTGGAACGCCGCGGTCTCGACATTGGCGGCGTCGGCCGCCATCAGGCGGCGCGCTTCCAGCAGGCGCAACTGCTTCTGGTATTGCAGCGGCGTCATCGAGGTCAGCGCCTTGAACTGCCGGTGGAACGCCGAAGGGCTCATCTGCGCGGTCAGCGCCAGCTCCTCGATGCGCACCGGCTGCGCGAAGCGCTCGCGCAAGGCGTGGATGGCGCCGATGACGCGCTGCGCGTGGCTGTTGGCCAGCGCCAGCCGCGCGATCTCGCCGCCGTGCGGGCCGGTCAGCAGCCAGTAGCTGATCTCGCGCATGAGCAGCGGGTGGAGCATCGGGATGGCGCGCGGCGTAGCGAGCAGGCGCACCATGCGCAGCGCGCAGTCGGCCAGCGGCCCGTCGAAGTCGGTGACGAACACGCCGGAGCGGGCCTCGCCGCTGGCCTGCGGCGGCGCATCCAGCGCTTCCATCACGTCGCGCATGATGGCCAGGTCGAACTCGATGGCCACGCCGAGATACGGCTTGTCCGGGCTGGCCTCGACGACGCGGCCGAACGCCGGCGCTTCGACGCTGACGATCAGCGCCTGCCCCGCGCGGTAGTCGAACCGCTTGTCGCCGAAGGTCGTCCATTTCGCGCCCTGCACGACGATGCACAGCGCGGGCTTGAAGATCAGGAGGCTGGGCGGCTTCTCGCGGTTCGAGCGCAGGATCGTGAGGCCGTCGATGGCCGTGGCGAACGGGCTCGCGCCGGTCTGCGCGTCGGTGTAGCGGGTGACGGCATCCAGCAGGGCATTCGGCAGGGCGTCTGGCGGGGTATCTGGCATGTGCGGGTCTCGCTGCGTCTGGCATTCCCGGCCGTTATAGTCACCTCGGCAGGATTAGGCAAGAAACAGGCGAGTTTCGGCATTCAACGCGGACGCGCGCGGGACTACCTTGTCACCACGCCAAACCACTTGCAGGAGCCAGCCATGCCCAACCACACCAGCAGCACCGATGCGCGCGCCCCGATCGCCATCGTCACCGGCGGCAGCCGCGGCATCGGCCGCAATACCGTGCTCAGCCTCGCCCGGCGCGGGGTCGATTCGATCTTCACCTACCACGCCAACCGCGCCGAAGCCGCGCAGGTGAGCGCAGCGGCCGAAGCAATGGGGCGCCGCGCCGTCGCGCTGCAGCTCGACGCCGGCGACAGCGCATCGTTCGACCGTTTCGTGCAGGCGGTCCGGCAGGCGCTGGCCGGCCTGGGCGCCGCGCGCTTCGACTACCTCGTCAACAATGCGGGCACCTCGCTGCACAACGCCTTCGCGCAGACGACCGAGGACGAGGTGGACAGCATCTACCGCATTCACTTCAAGGGGGTGTTCTTCCTGACGCAGAAGCTGCTGCCGCTCATCGACGACGGCGGGCGCATCGTGAACATTTCCTCGGGGCTGACGCGCGTGGCGCTCCCCGGCGTGGCGGCCTACGCGGCCATGAAGGGCGCGGTCGAGGTGCTGACGCGCTGCATGGCCAAGGAGCTCGGCCCGCGCGGGATCGCCGTCAACACCGTCGCCCCGGGTGCGATCGCCACCGACTTCAGCGGCGGCATCGTGCGCGACAACCCGGAGATGAACAAGCGCGTGGCGGACATGACGGCGCTCGGCCGCGTCGGCGAGCCGGACGACGTCGGCCCGATGATCGCCGCGCTGCTCTCTGGCGACAACCGCTGGGTCAACGCGCAGCGCATCGAGGTCTCGGGCGGCATGGCGATCTAGCGCTCACCGGTGCCAGTAGCCGACGCCGTAGTGCCACGCCCCGTAGGGCGGATACTTTCGCATGGCATTCATGATCCTCTCCTTGCTGGTCGACGCCGCGCGCTGGCGGCATCGGGACGACTGCATTGTGGCCGCGCAGAGTGAGGAGAGAATGAGGCGCCGGTCCGGGCGCCTGCCGGCGGGCCGCGCTCATTTTCGGCTCATTGTGGCTGCTTAGCATGGGTTGCACGGACCCCGGCGGCGCAGAACGAACGCCGGCGGGGTCCGGTTCGAAACCCACCGGAGACCACCATGTTCGACACCCTGATGCTCAAGCTGAACCACTGGATGGAACGCAGCGCGCAGCGCCGCACCGAAGCCTGGCTGGCTTCGTCCAACGATGCCGACGAACTCGACCGCCGTCTGCGCGAGATGGATAGCCGCGGGCGCATCTACTGACGCCCGCCAGCCGCCAGGCCGGCGCCCTGGCCGGCGCGGCGGCGCCGCGCTACGTGGCCGGGATGCTCCAGCCCAGCCCGCGCACGTTGCGGATGACGGTGCTGCCGAACTTGCGGCGGATGCTGTAGATGATGGCGTCGACGGCGTTGCTCTCGACCTCCTCGCCCCAGCCGTACAGCCGCTCCTCCAGCTGCTCGCGCGACAGGATGGCGTTGGGCCGCTCGAGCAGCGCCAGCAGCAGCGCGTACTCGCGCGCGGACACGTTTTCCGTGCGGCCGTCGAAGCTCAACTGGCGCGCGTTGATGTCGAGCACGACCCGGCCGTGGCCGATGGTCGCGCTCGCGTAGCCCGACTTGCGCCGCACCACGGCGCGGATGCGGGCCAGCAGTTCCTTGCTCTCGAAGGGCTTGACGACGTAGTCGTCGGCGCCCAGGTCGAGCCCGGCGACGCGCGTGTCGACGTCGTCGCGCGCGGTGATGATGAGGACCGGCGTGGGGTTGTTGTCGCCGCGCAGCCATTGCAGCAGCGCCATGCCGTCCATGCCGGGCAGGCCGAGGTCGAGCAGGATGGCGGTGTAGGAGCCGTCCGCGATGGCGGAGCGGCCGAGATCGCCGTTGCGCACCCAGTCGACGCTGCACGACGCATCCTTCAGCGCATGCACCAGGCTCTGGCCGATCTGCGGATCGTCCTCGATCAGCAGGATTCTCATGGCAACGATCCTCCCTCGGGCGGCGCCGCGGCTAACGCGGCTATTGTATGGGCAGCACGATGCGCGCCACAACGCCCGAGGCGCCGTCCGGGCGCGCCGCCAGCGTCACGCGGCCGCCGTGGTTGGCCGCCAGCGTCTGCGCGATGGCCAGGCCCAGGCCGCTGCCTTCCTCGTCGGAGGCGCTGCCGCGGAAAAAGCGGTCGAACACGCGCGCGCGGTCGGCCGGCGGGATGCCGGGGCCGTTGTCCGCCACCTCGATCACGGCGCTGGCGCCCTCGCGCAGCACGCTGACGTCGACGCGGCAGTCCGCACCCGCGCCCGCGCCGCCGTAGCGGATCGCGTTGTCGATCAGGTTCTTGACCAGCACGCGCAGGTCGGCCTCGGCGCACACCAGCGAGATGTCGTCGAGGCGCTCGGCGCCAAGGTCGACGCCGCGGTCGATGGCCAGCGGCAGCAGGTCGGCGATGACATCGGTCACGACCTGCGGCAGCGACACCGCCTGCGGGGCGTTCTGTGCGCCGCCCATCTCGGCGCGCGCCAGGCCCAGCAACTGCGCGATCAGCGAAGCGGTGCGGCGGATGCCGCGCTGCAGCTCGTCGAGCCGCCCGTCGCGGTCGGCCGGCGTGGCCTGGCGCAGGTTGTCCACCTGCAACTGCATCGCGGTGATCGGCGTGCGCAGCTCGTGCGCGGCATTGGCGATGAAGCGGCGCTCCGCCTCGATCAGCGTCGACAGCCGGTCCATCATGCGGTTGATCGAATCGAGGAAGGGGCGCAGCTCGTCGGGCGCCTCCTTGTCTTCCAGCGGCTGCAGGTGGTTCAGGTCCGCGCGCGCCGCGCGCTGGCCAAGCCGCTCCAGCGGGCGCAGCGACAGCCGCACGGTGACGTGCACGATCAGCACCAGCAGCGGCAGCAACGCCACCACCGGCAGCGCCGCCCACAGCGCGACGCGCCAGGCGTTGGCGCTGCGCACGCGGCGCTGCTCGGCGATCTGCAGGTAGGCATCGCCGGCCTGCAGGGCGAACGCATCCCAGAGCTGGCCGCCGGCCTCCAGCGACGAGAAGCCGGGCCGGGCGCGCGGCAGCGTCACGCCGGGATCGCTGGTGTGGCCGGGGCGCGCGCCGTCGCCGGGGCCCCACACCTGCACCACCACGTTCTTGGCCGGCAGCGGCGCGCCGCCCGGCAGCGTCGGCGGGGTGGCCGGGGTGGGGCGGACGGCGGCGGCGGCCTCCTGCAGGTTGTCGTTGAACTGGTTGCCGAGGCTGCGCACGACCAGGTAGGCGCCGAGCGCCCCCAGCAGGCCGACCAGCAACGCGAGACTGCCGAGCGCCACGCTGAGGCGGCGGTGCAGCGATCTGGCGACAAACGGGTTGGCCATCGCGGGCTCCGGTCGGTGCGATGGGGCGAGTGTGCCTCAGCCGCCGGCGGGTGCCAACCTGGCCGCATGGCGGTCCCGCGCCATATAGCCAGCGCCTGCCAGAGCGGGTATCGTCTCGCGGACGACTGACACCGGTCCACCATCGATCCACTTCCAAGGAGGAGAAGACATGCCGTATGACAACATCCTGGTCGAAACCCGCGGGCGCGTCGGCCTGGTGACGCTGAACCGTCCCAAGGCGCTCAATGCGCTCAACGACGCGCTGATGGACGAGCTGGGCGCCGCGCTGGCGGCTTTCGACGCCGACGAAGCCATCGGCAGCATCGTGATCACCGGCAGCGAGCGCGCCTTTGCCGCCGGCGCCGACATCGGCATGATGGCCAAGTACTCCTATATGGATGCGTACAAGGGCGACTACATCACGCGCAACTGGGAAACCATCCGCCGCATCCGCAAGCCGGTGATCGCCGCGGTGGCCGGCTACGCGCTCGGCGGCGGCTGCGAGCTGGCGATGATGTGCGACATCATCATCGCGGCGGACAGCGCCCGCTTCGGCCAGCCGGAAGTGAAGCTGGGCACCATGCCCGGCGCCGGCGGCACCCAGCGCCTGCCGCGCGCGGTGTCCAAGGCCAAGGCGATGGATCTGTGCCTGACCGCGCGCATGATGGACTCGGCCGAGGCCGAGCGCGCCGGCCTGGTGTCGCGCGTGGTGCCCGCCGACAAGCTGATCGAGGAAGCGCTGGGCGCGGCCGAGACCATCGCCGGCTTCTCGCTGCCGGTGGTCATGATGATCAAGGAATCGGTCAACGCCGCCTACGAGACCAGCCTGTCCGAGGGCGTGCACCTGGAGCGGCGCCTGTTCCATTCGACCTTCGCGACCGAGGACCAGAAGGAAGGCATGGCGGCATTTGTGGAGAAACGCGCACCCGCGTTCAAGCATCGCTGAATCTTGATAGGGGAATACCCGAGTAACTCCATCGGGTATTCCTGCCGTTCCGTTTTTCGGAAATACGGTATTTCCCTTAAAGATCAATGGCTTGATCTTGTCCGTTCGGGCTTGTCTTCATATTCGCGTAACAAATCGATTGCCAAGGCTCGATTGGGGCCTTAATATTCGCTCCCTCGCAACACGAAGCTTGTCTGCAAAGGCAGACGGGACAAGGGCTGCGGGGGAATGGGTGAGGTTGGTGGCGCGGATGGCGCGGCTGATCGAAGCAAAAAAAGATTGCGAAACCTGTTGACGAAACGTAGAAAGTTCTTCATAATCTCGTTTCTCTGCTGCTGACAACGAAGCAGCGACGCGGTAAGCAAAGCGAACCGCGGCAAGTTCTTTAACAAACAAACAACCGATAAGTGTGGGCGCTTGATAGCGGACGCGGGAGACTTCGGTCTTCTAGCTTACAAGTTATAAAGTGCTCGCACAGTAAACATGTTCGGTTCTTCTTCGGAGGGATCGAGTCAGTTTTCTGAGAGTGAGCGACCGCTCGAAAGAGCGAGACCCTTTTGGGTCACACAGGTATTGAACTGAAGAGTTTGATCCTGGCTCAGATTGAACGCTGGCGGCATGCCTTACACATGCAAGTCGAACGGCAGCACGGGAGCAATCCTGGTGGCGAGTGGCGAACGGGTGAGTAATACATCGGAACGTGCCCTGTCGTGGGGGATAACTAGTCGAAAGATTAGCTAATACCGCATACGACCTGAGGGTGAAAGCGGGGGACCGCAAGGCCTCGCGCGATAGGAGCGGCCGATGTCTGATTAGCTAGTTGGTGAGGTAAGAGCTCACCAAGGCGACGATCAGTAGCTGGTCTGAGAGGACGATCAGCCACACTGGGACTGAGACACGGCCCAGACTCCTACGGGAGGCAGCAGTGGGGAATTTTGGACAATGGGGGCAACCCTGATCCAGCAATGCCGCGTGTGTGAAGAAGGCCTTCGGGTTGTAAAGCACTTTTGTCCGGAAAGAAATCCCCTGGGATAATACCTCGGGGGGATGACGGTACCGGAAGAATAAGCACCGGCTAACTACGTGCCAGCAGCCGCGGTAATACGTAGGGTGCGAGCGTTAATCGGAATTACTGGGCGTAAAGCGTGCGCAGGCGGTTTTGTAAGACAGGCGTGAAATCCCCGAGCTCAACTTGGGAATGGCGCTTGTGACTGCAAGGCTAGAGTATGTCAGAGGGGGGTAGAATTCCACGTGTAGCAGTGAAATGCGTAGAGATGTGGAGGAATACCGATGGCGAAGGCAGCCCCCTGGGACGTCACTGACGCTCATGCACGAAAGCGTGGGGAGCAAACAGGATTAGATACCCTGGTAGTCCACGCCCTAAACGATGTCAACTAGTTGTTGGGGATTCATTTCTTCAGTAACGTAGCTAACGCGTGAAGTTGACCGCCTGGGGAGTACGGTCGCAAGATTAAAACTCAAAGGAATTGACGGGGACCCGCACAAGCGGTGGATGATGTGGATTAATTCGATGCAACGCGAAAAACCTTACCTACCCTTGACATGCCACTAACGAAGCAGAGATGCATTAGGTGCTCGAAAGAGAAAGTGGACACAGGTGCTGCATGGCTGTCGTCAGCTCGTGTCGTGAGATGTTGGGTTAAGTCCCGCAACGAGCGCAACCCTTGTCTCTAGTTGCTACGAAAGGGCACTCTAGAGAGACTGCCGGTGACAAACCGGAGGAAGGTGGGGATGACGTCAAGTCCTCATGGCCCTTATGGGTAGGGCTTCACACGTCATACAATGGTGCGTACAGAGGGTTGCCAACCCGCGAGGGGGAGCTAATCCCAGAAAACGCATCGTAGTCCGGATCGTAGTCTGCAACTCGACTACGTGAAGCTGGAATCGCTAGTAATCGCGGATCAGCATGCCGCGGTGAATACGTTCCCGGGTCTTGTACACACCGCCCGTCACACCATGGGAGTGGGTTTTGCCAGAAGTAGTTAGCCTAACCGCAAGGAGGGCGATTACCACGGCAGGGTTCATGACTGGGGTGAAGTCGTAACAAGGTAGCCGTATCGGAAGGTGCGGCTGGATCACCTCCTTTCAAGAGCGTGCAGAAGTTGTTGAGCGTTCACACTTATCGGTTTGTTTGGTGTTACAGCCAAGGGTCTGTAGCTCAGGTGGTTAGAGCACCGTCTTGATAAGGCGGGGGTCGTAGGTTCAAGTCCTACCAGACCCACCAAGTTATCGGGGGATTAGCTCAGCTGGGAGAGCACCTGCTTTGCAAGCAGGGGGTCGTCGGTTCGATCCCGTCATCCTCCACCACTACCTTGGATTGGTCAGTCCAAAGGCAAGCGCTTTGAGAGAAAAGCGTTTGCCTTTGGCTTTGCCAAGACGATGGAAACATCGGCTGTTCTTTAACAATATGGGATGTAGTAAAGGTGTCGTGAGCGTTGATGAGACGCTGCAGTAAAACACGATACCGGGTTGTGATTGTATCAACCAAATGTATTTTAAAGTGATCGAAAGATGACTTGGAATACGGCACAAATGCGAGAACTCAACCTGTAGGAAGCGTGACTCGAAAGAGACACACTTGTTATAGGGTCAAGCGAACAAGTGCATGTGGTGGATGCCTTGGCGATCACAGGCGATGAAGGACGCGGTAGCCTGCGAAAAGCTTCGGGGAGCTGGCAAACAAGCTTTGATCCGGAGATGTCCGAATGGGGAAACCCGGCCCTTATGGGTCATCCCTGACTGAATACATAGGTCAGGGAAGCGAACGCGGCGAACTGAAACATCTAAGTAGCTGCAGGAACAGAAATCAACCGAGATTCCCAAAGTAGTGGCGAACGAAATGGGAAGAGCCTTGTACTCTTTAGCAGTGTTGTTAGCAGAACGGTCTGGAAAGGCCGGCCATAGCAGGTGATAGCCCTGTATGCGAAAACAGCGTTGTGGAACTAGGTGTACGACAAGTAGGGCGGGACACGTGAAATCCTGTCTGAAGATGGGGGGACCATCCTCCAAGGCTAAATACTCGTGATCGACCGATAGTGAACCAGTACCGTGAGGGAAAGGCGAAAAGAACCCCGGGAGGGGAGTGAAATAGATCCTGAAACCGCATGCATACAAACAGTCGGAGCCTGGAAACGGGTGACGGCGTACCTTTTGTATAATGGGTCAGCGACTTACATTCAGTGGCAAGCTTAACCGATTAGGGAAGGCGTAGCGAAAGCGAGTCCGAATAGGGCGTTCAGTCGCTGGGTGTAGACCCGAAACCAGACGATCTATCCATGGCCAGGTTGAAGGTGCGGTAACACGTACTGGAGGACCGAACCCACTAACGTTGAAAAGTTAGGGGATGAGCTGTGGATAGGGGTGAAAGGCTAAACAAGTCTGGAAATAGCTGGTTCTCTCCGAAAACTATTTAGGTAGTGCCTCGTGTCTCACCTTCGGGGGTAGAGCACTGTCATGGTTGGGGGGTCTATTGCTGATTACCCCGCCATAGCAAACTCCGAATACCGAAGAGTGCAATCACGGGAGACAGACATCGGGTGCTAACGTCCGGTGTCAAGAGGGAAACAACCCAGACCGCCAGCTAAGGTCCCAAAGATTGGCTAAGTGGGAAACGAAGTGGGAAGGCTAAAACAGTCAGGAGGTTGGCTTAGAAGCAGCCACCCTTTAAAGAAAGCGTAATAGCTCACTGATCGAGTCGTCCTGCGCGGAAGATGTAACGGGGCTAAGCCAGTCACCGAAGCTGCGGACGCACGTAAGTGCGTGGTAGGAGAGCGTTCTGTAAGCCTGTGAAGGTGTCTTGTAAAGGATGCTGGAGGTATCAGAAGTGCGAATGCTGACATGAGTAGCGATAAAGGGGGTGAAAAGCCCCCTCGCCGTAAGCCCAAGGTTTCCTACGCAACGTTCATCGGCGTAGGGTGAGTCGGCCCCTAAGGCGAGGCAGAGATGCGTAGCTGATGGGAAGCAGGTTAATATTCCTGCACCGTCGTATGATGCGATGGGGGGACGGATCGCGGAAGGTTGTCCGGGTGTTGGAAGTCCCGGTCCCTGTATTGGAGAAGGCGCTTAGGCAAATCCGGGCGCGGAATTCAAGGATATGGGGCGAGCGGCCTAGTGCTGCGAAGCAATTGGAAGTGGTTCCAAGAAAAGCCTCTAAGCTTCAGTCATACGAGACCGTACCGCAAACCGACACAGGTGGGCGAGATGAGTATTCTAAGGCGCTTGAGAGAACTCGGGAGAAGGAACTCGGCAAATTGGTACCGTAACTTCGGGATAAGGTACGCCCTTGTAGCTTGACTGGCCTGCGCCAGGAGGGTGAAGGGGTTGCAATAAAATGGTGGCTGCGACTGTTTAATAAAAACACAGCACTCTGCAAACACGAAAGTGGACGTATAGGGTGTGACGCCTGCCCGGTGCCGGAAGATTAAATGATGGGGTGCAAGCTCTTGATTGAAGTCCCGGTAAACGGCGGCCGTAACTATAACGGTCCTAAGGTAGCGAAATTCCTTGTCGGGTAAGTTCCGACCTGCACGAATGGCGTAACGATGGCCACACTGTCTCCTCCCGAGACTCAGCGAAGTTGAAGTGTTTGTGATGATGCAATCTCCCCGCGGCTAGACGGAAAGACCCCATGAACCTTTACTGTAGCTTTGCATTGGACTTTGAACCGATCTGTGTAGGATAGGTGGGAGGCTTTGAAGCGTGGACGCTAGTCTGCGTGGAGCCGACCTTGAAATACCACCCTGGTTTGTTTGAGGTTCTAACCTTGGCCCGTGAATCCGGGTCGGGGACAGTGCATGGTAGGCAGTTTGACTGGGGCGGTCTCCTCCCAAAGTGTAACGGAGGAGTTCGAAGGTACGCTTGGTACGGTCGGACATCGTACCTAAAGTGCAATGGCAAAAGCGTGCTTAACTGCGAGACCGACAAGTCGAGCAGGTGCGAAAGCAGGACATAGTGATCCGGTGGTTCTGAATGGAAGGGCCATCGCTCAACGGATAAAAGGTACTCTGGGGATAACAGGCTGATACCGCCCAAGAGTTCATATCGACGGCGGTGTTTGGCACCTCGATGTCGGCTCATCTCATCCTGGGGCTGTAGCCGGTCCCAAGGGTATGGCTGTTCGCCATTTAAAGAGGTACGTGAGCTGGGTTTAAAACGTCGTGAGACAGTTTGGTCCCTATCTGCCGTGGGCGTTGGAATCTTGACGGGGGCTGCTCCTAGTACGAGAGGACCGGAGTGGACGTACCGCTGGTGTACCTGTTGTCTCGCCAGAGGCATCGCAGGGTAGCTATGTACGGAAGAGATAACCGCTGAAAGCATCTAAGCGGGAAACTCGCCTGAAGATGAGGATTCCCTGGAGGCTTGACCTCCTTGAAGGGTCGTTCGAGACCAGGACGTTGATAGGCTGGGTGTGGAAGCGCAGTAATGCGTTAAGCTAACCAGTACTAATTGCCCGTAAGGCTTGATCCTATAACCAGTGTGTTTCTGCCTGGTTGACGTATCGCGTGCCGCTGCTCAGCAGCCTGGCCGATACAAGACACAACCTGACTACATCCCTATTCGTTGCGTTGGCCGACAAGCCCAGCGCAACACACCGCTCATGCCTGGTGACCATAGCGAGTTGGAACCACCCCTTCCCATCCCGAACAGGACCGTGAAACGACTCCACGCCGATGATAGTGCGGATTACCCGTGTGAAAGTAGGTAATCGCCAGGCTCTCTCTTAAAACCCCTCAGTACGTACGTACTGGGGGGTTTTGCTTTTTAGGGCGACCAAATTGGCTTCCGCCTCAATCACGTCGGCAGCGCGACTCCGATGACCGCGTAAGAGACCCGCGCCGCGGCCCCACTGTCGCGTCCGCCCGTCAAAACCCCCGCATTGGCATGCATCAGGGTACTGGAGCCTTCCTTCCCCCATATCGTTCTGTTACCGTAGCTCCAAGCGCGGCTCGGGAAGCTGCGTGAAGCGGTTCGATGCATTGCGCAGTTCGAAAGATTTTCCAGAAAACCAAGGTCAGGCGGCGCCGTCGCGCGCCGCGACAGGCCGCGGGATCCAGGTTTGGGGGAACGATGGCGGCCAGATTTTGCCTGCCGGCGCTGACCGGCATGGTTGGCGCGCTGATTTTGGCGGGTTGCGGCACATTGGGAACGCCTCCCCAGGAGCAGGTCTCGGCCGTGCAGTCGGGACCGGGCGCCATCGCCGCGCCGTCGGCGATCGACTGCGGCCGCTTCGCGGCGCATATCGAGGCGCTCAAGCAGGCCAGCCTGTCCGAGACAGGCGCTTCGGCCGACCGTCCCGCTGAGAAACTGATGGCCGCCAACGCGGCCGAAGCCGAATCGCTCACCGATGCGGTCGAGCCGCCGCCCCTGCTGGCGCGGCTGCCGCTGTTTTCCTCAGCTCCCGCCGGGAGTGCCGAACCACCCGGCTGGCAGCCCTGGAAGGTCAATCGCAACAAGACGCCCACGCGCTATACGCTGACGGAAGTCGGGCATCGCACGGTGTTGCATGCAGAAGCCGACAGTTCGGCCTCCGGCCTGTACGTGCCGCTGATCAGCCGCGACCCCGGCATGCTCAACTGGACCTGGAAGACGCGCGACGTGATCCGCAGCGCCGACAACGCCCAGGCGCCGCGCGAGGATTCGCCGCTGCGCATCTTCGTGGCATTCGATGGCGACAAGGGCAGCCTGTCGCTCAAGGACCAGTTGATGTACGAAATGGCGCGGCTGACCACCGGGCGCGAGATGCCCTATGCCACGCTGATGTACGTCTGGGGCAGCCGCAAGCCGGAAGGCTCGGTGGTCTCCAACCCCCACACGGACCGCGTGCGCATGATCGTGGTGGACTCCGGCACCGCCCACGCCAACGAATGGCGCTGCCATCGCCGCGACCTGAGCGAGGACTACCGCAAGGCCTTTGGCGCCGATCCCGGCAAGGTGCTGGCGATCGGCATCATGACCGACACCGACAACACCAGGAGCCACGCGGAAAGCTGGTACGGCGACATCGCGTTCGACTGAAACCCGCGCCGCGCGAACCCCGCATCGCAAGGCAATCCCAAAACAAAAAAGCGCCGGAAGTCCTCCGGCGCTTTTTGTTTTGCGAACGGGACCGCGGCAGCGCGCTCAGGCAGGCGCCAGCCACTTCTCCACCAGCTTGACGAAGAACGTGGAGCCTACCGGCAGGATCTCGTCGTTGAAGTCATAGCTGGGGTTGTGCAGCATGCACGGGCCGAGGCCGTGGCCGGCTTCGCGATGCACGCCTT
Organism: Cupriavidus ulmosensis; assembly: GCF_977008105.1. NCBI lineage: Bacteria > Pseudomonadati > Pseudomonadota > Betaproteobacteria > Burkholderiales > Burkholderiaceae > Cupriavidus > Cupriavidus ulmosensis. The sequence continues at coordinate 3,806,323 of NZ_CDRMWP010000001.1, read as the reverse complement.
CGCCATTGCCGATGAACAGGTAGCAGCCCGGCCTTTCCTGCAGCATGAAGGAAAAGTCCTCGGCGCCCATCGTCGGCTCGTACTTGCCGTCGACATTGCCCGCGCCCACCAGATCGGCGGCGACCTCCACGGCGAACGCGGTTTCCGCCTCGCTGTTGACCGTGGGCGGATAGTTGCGGCGAAACTCGAAATCGACGGTGCAATCGAACGCGCTGGCGACGGCACGGGACACCTCTTCCATGCGGCGCTCGATCAGGTCGAGCACCGGCAGCGTGAAGGTGCGCACCGTGCCGCCGATCCAGGCCTGGTCGGGCACGATGTTGGTGGCGTCGCCGGCATGGAACTGCGTGACCGAGATCACCGCGGCGTCGATCGGGCGCTTGTTGCGCGTGATGATGCCCTGCAGCGCGGAGACGATCTGCGCGCTGGTGAAGACCGGGTCGTTGCCGTTGTGCGGCAGCGCGGCGTGCGCGCCCTTGCCGCGCACGACGATGCGGAATTCGTTGCTGGACGCCATGAACGGTCCCGGCGTGGTGCCGAACGAGCCGGCCGGCATGCCGGGCCAGTTGTGCATGCCGAACACGCCGTCGCACGGGAAGCGCTCGAACAGGCCGTCCTTGATCATCTCGCGCGCGCCGCCGCCGCCTTCCTCGGCCGGCTGGAAGATCAGGTTGACGGTGCCGTCGAAATTGCGGTGCTCGGCCAGGTAGCGGGCCGCGCCCAGCAGCATGGTGGTGTGGCCGTCGTGGCCGCACGCATGCATGCGGCCGTCGTGCTGCGAACGATGGCCGAAGGTGTTGGCTTCCTGCAGCGGCAGCGCGTCCATGTCCGCGCGCAGGCCGATGCTGCGCCCGCTGCTGCCGTTGCGGATGACGCCGACCAGCCCCGTGGTGCCGAGCCCGCGATGGACCTCGATGCCCCACGCGGCGAGTTTCTGCGCCACCACGTCGGAGGTGCGCTGCTCATGGAAGCACAGTTCGGGATGGGCGTGGATGTCGCGTCGGATGGCGCGCATCTCGGTTTGCGCCTGAAGGATTTCGGGGAGAAGAGTCATGATGCCGGTTTGCCGGTGTCGGGCGTTGGATACCCGGATCATACGATGCCTGCGGATAAAGCGCCAAAGCGGCCCGGCGCGCCGGCGGCCCGCGCGGAGCGCCGCAGCGGCCGCGCCGGGTTGCATCCAGGAGGCATCCAGGCGGCACGCGGATCGCGTCCAGGCGCGCGTCCGCGCGCGGGGGTTTCCCCGCATTGCCCCGCTTGGTCCACTGCTGGAACAGTTCATGCTTGATGTGCCTGCCCGGCAACGCTGCCGCATCCGGCCGTCCAGCCGCCGCACCAAAATGCGGCGCGGGGGACGATGCGCCGCGCTGTCCCAACTGTCGTTTGCTACATTACTTTCCTGGAGAGTCGCGCGATGTCCCTTCGCACATGCAAGAAGGCATTTGGTGCCGTGGTAGTGACCGCAGCCATGAGCTTCGGCCTTGCCGGACAGGCCCAGGCAGTCGATTTCAAGCTGGCCATGAGCTCGCCGCCGACCTCGATGGATCCGCACTTCTACAACCTGTTCTCCAACATCAACGTCTCCGAGCACGTCTTCGAGTGCCTGGTGAAGATGGACGCGGACAGCAAGATCATCCCGGGCCTGGCCGAGTCCTGGAAGCTGGTCAACAACCTGACCTGGGAATTCAAGATCCGCAAGGGCGTGAAGTTCCACGACGGCTCGGAGCTGACCACCGACGACATCGTCTGGTCGCTCGACCGCCCGTCCACCATCCAGAACAGCCCCGGCAAGTTCGACGTCTACACCAAGGCGATCATCAACAAGAAGGTGATCGACAAGTACACCATCCAGCTCACCACCAACGCGCCGTATCCGCTGATGCTGAACGACCTCACGTCGATCTTCGTCGTGCAGAAGAAGGCCACCCAGGGCCTGACCTCGGACGACTTCGCGCAAGGCAAGGGCATGGTCGGCACCGGCCCGTTCAGGTTCGTCAGCTACGCGCGCGACGACCGGGTCGAGCTGGTCAGGAACCCCGACTACTGGGGCCCGAAGCCGGCCTGGGACAAGGTCACGCTGCGCTTCATCCCGAACCCCGCCACGCGCATGGCGGCGCTGCTGTCGGGCGACGTGCAGGCCATCGAGAACGTGCCCACGCCGGACCTGCCGCAGGTGCGCAAGGATCCCAAGCTGAACTTCTTCTCCAAGATCTCGCACCGCGTGATCTACCTGTACACGGATGACAAGCACGACAAGTCGCCGTTCGTCACCACCAAGGACGGCGCGCCGATGGACAAGAATCCGCTCAAGGACACGCGCGTGCGCACCGCCATCAGCATGGCCATCAACCGCCAGGGCATCAAGGACCGCCTGATGGAGGGCCTGTCCGAGCCGACCAACAACCTGGTGCCGCCCACGCTGTTCGGCTACAACCCCAACCTGAAGACGGTCAAGTACGACCCCGACGGCGCCAGGAAGCTGCTGGCCGAGGCCGGCTACCCGAACGGCTTCGGCATCACGCTGCACACGCCCAACAACCGCTACGTCAACGACGAGAAGATCGCCCAGACCATCGCGCAGAACCTGACCCGCATCGGCATCGCCACCAAGGTCGAAGGCATGCCGATGGCGACCTACTCGGCCAAGGGCATCAAGCACGAGTTCTCGTTCGGCCTGCTGGGCTGGGGCGCGCAGACCGGCGAGGTGAGCTCGCCGCTGCGCGCGCTGCTGGCGTGCGAGGATGCCAAGAAGGGCTTCGGCACCGTGAACTGGGGCGAATACTGCAATCCGAAGATGGACGTGGTGCTGGAAAAGGCCCTGTCCACCGTGGACGACGGCGAGCGCTCCAAGCTGCTGCAGGAAGCCACCGCGATCGCCATCAACGATGGCGGTATCATCCCGATCCATCAACAGGTGACGACCTGGGCCACGCAGAAGGGCATCACCTACGTGCCGCGTACCGACGAACGGACCTACGCGCACAATTTCCGGCCGCAGTGAAGTGACGGCGGGGCGCGGCCACGAGGGCGCGCCCTTGCTGCATGACAATGTCGGCTTTTGCCGGCAGGCGCCCGCGGTCTGGGCGGGCGCCTGCCGCAGAATCACCCCCGGACGGTAGCCGGGCCTAGCCACAAGCCGACTGCCGGTGCAGCCGCGCGGCGCCCGACCGGCGCCGCGGCGGCCACCGGCGAAGGAAAGCTTCCGAACATGCTGGTCTTCATCATCCGGCGCCTGATGCAGAGCGTGGTCGTGCTCTTCGTCATGTCGCTGCTCGTTTTTCTCGGCGTCTTCGCCATCGGCAACCCGGTCGACATCCTGATCAATCCGCAGGCCGACCAGGAAGACATCAAGCGCACCATCGCCGCGCTCGGGCTCGACAAGCCGCTCTGGGAACAATACTGGATCTTCCTGCGCAACGCGCTGCACGGCGACCTGGGCATCTCGTTCGCGCACGGCACGCCGGCGCTCAAGCTGATCTTCGAGCGCATGCCGGCCACGATGGAGCTGGCCATCTGCGCGATCCTGCTGGCGGTGCTGCTCGGCATCCCGCTCGGCCTGTGGGCCGGCCTGCGCCCGAACGGCGTGGCGGGCAAGACCATCATGGGCGTGTCGATCCTCGGCTTCTCGCTGCCCACCTTCTGGGTCGGGCTGATGCTGATCATGGTGTTCGCGGTGCAGCTCGGCTGGCTGCCGTCCAACGGCCGCGGCGAGACCGTGCCGCTGCTCGGCGTGCCGGTCAGCTTCCTCACCGTGGACGGGCTGCGCCACCTGCTGCTGCCCGCGGTGACGCTGTCGCTGCTCAACATCGCGATGGTGATCCGCCTCACGCGCGCCGGCACGCAGGAAGCCATGCTGCAGGACTACGTCAAGTTCGCGCGCGCCAAGGGGCTGTCCAACACCCGCATCGTCGGCGTGCACGTGCTCAAGAACATCATGATCCCGATCGTCACCGTGATCGCGCTGCAGTTCGGCTCGATCATCGCGTTCGCCATCGTGACCGAATCCATCTTCGCCTGGCCCGGCATGGGCAAGCTGATCATCGACTCGATCCAGCTGCTGGACCGGCCCGTCATCGTCGCCTACCTGATGGTGATCGTGACGCTGTTCATCCTGATCAACCTGTTCGTGGACATCATCTACAGCGTGCTCGATCCGCGCGTGCGCATCGCCGACAACAAGGGCTGAGCCATGACAACCGCAACCGAAACCACCGCGGCGCCGGCGCCGCGCGCCGAGCAGACCCCGCTGCGGCGCTTCGCCAGCCAGTTCTTCTCCAGCAAGATCGCCGTCACCGGGCTGGTGCTGCTGGTCATCATCGTGCTGATCGCGCTGTTCGCGCCGTGGCTGTCGCCGCAGAACCCGTACGACCTGGCCACGCTCGACGTGCTCGACGCGCGGCTGCCGCCCGGCGAGCAGTCCGCCGCCGGCATGACCTTCCTGCTTGGCTCGGACGAGCAGGGCCGCGACATCCTCTCGGCGGTCATGTACGGCCTGCGCATCAGCATCGGCGTGGGCGTGGTCAGCACCGTGATCGCGCTGCTGCTGGGCGCCACGCTGGGGCTGATCGCCGGTTTCCTCGGCGGCCGCGTCGAGGCGATCATCATGCGCGTGGCCGACCTGCAGCTGTCGTTCCCGCCGATCCTGCTGGCGCTGATCCTGCTGGCCTTCCTGCGCCCCGGCATCGGCAACATCGTGATCGCGCTGGTGGCGGTGCAGTGGGCCTACTACGCGCGCACCACGCGCAGCGCCGCGCTGGTCGAGCGCCGCAAGGAATACATCGAGGCCGCCACCTGCCTGGGCCTGCCGCCGGGCCGGATCATGTTCCGCCACCTGCTGCCCAACTGCCTGCCGCCGCTGATCGTGATCGCGGCGCTGCAGGTGGCCTCGGCCATCACGCTGGAGGCCACGCTGTCCTTCCTCGGCCTGGGCGTGCCCATCACCGAGCCGTCGCTGGGCTCGCTGATCGCCAACGGCCAGCAGTACATGCTGTCGGGCAAGTACTGGATCAGCTTCTTCCCCGGCATCGCGCTGGTGGTCACCATCGTGGCCATGAATCTGGTCGCCGACCAGCTGCGCGACGTCCTCAATCCGCGCCTGCAGACGCAGTAACGCAGCACGACAGGAGCGAACATGAGCAAACCTACCCTGGTGGTGGAAGGCCTCAAGACCCAGTTCTTCACGCGCGCCGGCGTGGCGCGCGCCGTCGACGACGTCTCGTTCTCGGTCAACCGCGGCGAGATCATGGGGCTGGTGGGCGAGTCCGGCTCGGGCAAGTCGATGACCGGCTATTCGATCATGGGCCTGATCGACCCGCCCGGCAAGGTCGTGGACGGCCGCATCGAGCTGACCAGCCGCGACGGCGTCACGCGCGACCTGCGCCGCCTCACGCCCGCGCAGCAGCGCGACGTGCGCGGCAACCGCATCGCCATGATCTTCCAGGACCCGATGATGACGCTCAACCCGGTCCTGCGCATCGACACGCAGATGATCGAGGCGGTGCTGGCGCACGAGAAGGTCGACAAGGCGGTGGCGCGCGAGCGCTCGCGCAACGCGCTGGCGCGCGTCGGCATTCCCTCGCCGGACGAGCGCCTGCGGGCCTATCCGCACCAGTTCTCGGGCGGCATGCGCCAGCGCGTGGCGATCGCCATCGCGCTGCTCAACAAGCCCGACCTGATCATCGCCGACGAGCCCACCACCGCGCTGGACGTGACCATCCAGGGCCAGATCCTCTACGAGATGCAGAAGCTGTGCCGCGAGTCCGGCACCGCGCTGATCTGGATCACGCACGACCTGTCGGTGGTCGCCGGGCTGGCCGACACGGTGTGCGTGATGTACGCCGGCAAGATCGTCGAGGCCGGCGACGTGCGCCAGGTGCTGGAGCGGCCCGAGCATCCCTACACCCACGGCCTGATCGGCTCGGCGCCGTCGCGCAATCCGCGCGGCGCGCCGCTGCGGCAGATTCCCGGCATGACGCCGTCGCTGCTGAACCTGCCCGCGGGCTGCGCCTTCCGCGAGCGCTGCGCCTACGCCACCGACGTGTGCAAGACGCCGCCCCCGCTCGACACCGCGGCCGACGGGCGCCGCCTGCGCTGCTTCCATCCGGTTCTGTCCCAGCAGGAGGCCGCATGAGCGCAGCCGTGATCGATCCCGCCCTCGCCTCGCGCATGCCGGAAGCCGCCGCCGAGCCCACGCCCGGCGCGCCGATCCTCCAGCTCGAAGGCGTCTCCAAGCGCTTCGTCAAGTCGCTCGACGCCGCCGCCCGCATCGCCAACGTGTTCGGGGCCGGCGCGCGCGAGGAAGTCGTGCACGCGGTCGACCGCGTCGACCTGTCCATCCGCACCGGCGAGGTGGTCGGGCTGGTCGGCGAGTCCGGCTGCGGCAAGTCCACGCTGGGCCGCATGGCGGTCGGGCTGCATTCGCTGACCGAAGGCGCGCGCCGCTGGAAGGGCGTGGACCTGGACCGCCTGCCGCCCGAAAAGAAGCGCGAGAAGCAACTGGCGATCCAGATGATCTTCCAGGACCCCTACGCTTCGCTCAACCCGCGCCTGCGCGTGATGGACATCGTCGGCGAGGCGCCGGTGGTGCACGGCATGGTGCCGCGCGGCGAGCAGAAGCGCTATGTGGAAGACATGCTGGTGCGCGTGGGCATGGATCCCACCGTGCTGCGCCGCTTCCCGCACCAGTTCTCGGGCGGGCAGCGCGCCCGCATCGGCATCGCGCGGGCGCTGGCGGTCAAGCCGGAATTCCTGGTGTGCGACGAATCGGTCGCCGCGCTCGACGTGTCGATCCAGGCCCAGGTGCTGAACCTGTTCATGCGCCTGCGCGAGGACCTCGGCCTGACCTACCTGTTCATCAGCCATGACCTCGGCGTGGTCAAGCACATCAGCGACCGCGTGGTGATCATGTACCTGGGGCGGGTGGTGGAGTCGGCGCCGGCCGAGGACGTGTTCGCCAGCCCCAACCATCCCTACACCCAGGCGCTGCTGGCCGAGGCGCCCAAGCTCGAGGTCGGCAAGAAGACCTTCGTGGCGATCAAGGGCGAGATTCCCTCGCCGCTGCATCCGCCGTCCGGCTGCCACTTCCATCCGCGCTGCCCGCACGCGATGCCGCGCTGCCGCGAGGCGCAGCCGCTGCTCAGGGAAATCGCGCCGCAGCGGTTCTCGGCCTGCCATCTGAACGACATGGCGTGACCCGGCGGCCCGCCGCGCGGGCCGCCGTCTGTCGTGTCTGCAGTCCTAGCGAATCACCTGCCCGCGCGAGTTGATGATGGTCATCTCGACGAATTTCGAGCCGATGTGGCTGTCCGGGCCGAAGTTGATGATGTAGCCGCCCAGGTCGTAGTTCTTCATGGTTTCCAGCGCGGCGATCAGCTTGTCGCGCGTGAGGTCCTTGCCGGCGCGGCGCAGGCCCTCGACGAAGGCCTTGGCGGCGATGAAGCCCTCGATGCTGGCGTAGTCGAAGTCGTTGTGCTTGCCGGCCGCCTGCAGCAGGCGCAGGTATTCGCGCACCACCGGCAGCGTGGCGTTGCCCGGATGCGGCATGACCTGCGAGATGATCACGCCGCTGCCCTTGGGACCCACTTCCTTGGCCAGCGCCTGCGTGCCGACGAAGGACACGTTGTAGAACTGGCCGTTGTAGCCGCGCCGCAGCGCTTCCTTGACGAAGGCGCCAGCGGTCCGGTACGCGCTGATCATGACCACCGCGTCCGGCGTGGCCTTCATCGCGCCCTGCATGGCGTCGCCGATTTCCGCGGTGTTGCGCACCACGCCCTCGCGCGCGACGATCTGCACGCCGCTGTCCGGCGCCGCCTTGAGCGCGCGCTCGAGGCCGTCCAGCCCGGCCTTGCCGTAGGCGTCGTCGTTGTAGACCACGGCCACGCGCTTGAGGCCGGTGGTCTGGATCTGGCGCAGGATCGCGGCGGTTTCCTCGTTGTAGCCGGCGCGCACGTGGAAGGCGTAGCGGTTGAACGGCTGGCGCAGCGACTGCGCGCCCGTGAACGGCGCGAAGAACGGCACCCGCGCCTGCGTCGCCAGCGGCAGCGAGGCCTCGCTGGTGGCGGTGCCGACGTAGCCGAACAGCGCGAAGACGTGGGCGTCGTCGATCAGCGCGCGGGTGTTCTTGGCCGCGGCCTCCGGCTCGTAGTAGTCGTCGAGCGCCTTGAGCTCGATCTTGCGGCCGTACACGCCGCCTTGCTGGTTGATGAAATCGAAATAGAGCTGCGCGCCGGCGTTCATCTGCTTGCCGAGCACCGCGGTGGGCCCGGTGAGCGCCGCCGACTGGCCCAGCACGATGCTGTCCGCGCTGACGCCGGGCTGCGCGCTGCCCTGCGCGCCGGCATTGGCAATGAACGAGCCGATGGCGCATGCCACCAGCAGGCTGGCGATGCGCCGGCCCCTGACCCCAGAATGCACTTGCATGGTTCCCCCGCGAAAACGGTCTGTTTTTCTTACCCGTGGATGCCTGCCGGTCTGCGCCGGCGCTGCCGTGCCGCCCGCCGTGGCATGGTTCCCCGGCGCAGCGCCGGGCTATCATAATCGAATACAATCGGAGCCTGATAATTTCTCCCAGCGGCGCCCGCCGGGACGACGCCGGCGTACAACACGCGAGGCAACCCGCGAGGCCCGGCCCGCGTGCCAGGCATCGGCTGGCGGCCGGCCGGAGCGGCACGGCCAGGCCCGCGGCGCGGTGTGACCGCCCGGCCGCCCGGCTCCCCGGCAATGGCAGCGCCGCCGCCCCCACTCGCTCGCCAGGAGATTTCATGGCTTCCCGCATCGTCCGTGCCGCCTGTCCGCACGATTGTCCCGACACCTGCGCCTTGCTCGTCACCGTCGAGGACGGGCGCGCCGTCAAGGTGGCCGGCGACCCCGACCATCCCGGCACCCAGGGCGTGCTGTGCACCAAGGTCTCGCGCTACCCGGACCGCACCTACCACCGCGACCGCCTGCTCACGCCGATGAAGCGCGTGGGCGCCAAGGGCGAAGGCCGGTTCGAACCGGTTTCCTGGGACGAGGCGCTCGACACCGTGGCCGCGCGCCTGTCCGCCATCGCCGCGCGCGACGCCCAGGCGATCGTGCCCTACAGCTATGCCGGCACGATGGGGCTGGTGCAGGGCGAAAGCATGGCGGCGCGCTTCTTCCACAAGCTCGGCGCCTCGCTGCTGGACCGCACCATCTGCGCCAGCGCCGGCGCCACCGCGCTGCGCTACACCTACGGCGCCAGCCTCGGCATGGACATCGAGCACGTGCCCGACGCCCGTCTCATCATCATCTGGGGCGGCAACCCGATCGCCTCCAACCTGCATTTCTGGACGCGCGTGCAGGAAGCCAAGCGGCGCGGCGCCACGCTGGTGGCGATCGACCCGTACCGCTCGCTGACCGCCGAGAAGTGCCACCGCCACATCGCGCCGATGCCCGGCACCGACGGCGCGCTGGCGCTGGCCATCATGCACGTGCTGATGCGCGACGACCTGCTCGACCACGAGTACATCGCCAGCCACACACTGGGCTTCGAGGCGCTGCGCGAGCGCGCGCAGGCCTTCACGCCGGCGCGCGCGGCCGCGCTGTGCGGCATCGACGCGGCCGACATCGAATGGCTGGCCGGGCTGTACGGCAACCTCGCCGTGCGCGAGCGCCAGCCGGTGGCGATCCGCCTCAACTACGGCATGCAGCGCGCCCACGGCGGCGGCCAGGCGGTGCGCGCGGTGGCCTGCCTGCCGTCGCTGGTGGGCGCCTGGCGCCATGCCGCGGGCGGCCTGCAACTGTCCACCTCCGGTTTCTTCCCGGTCGACACGCAGCGGCTGCAGCGCCCGGACCTGCTGCCCACGTTGCCGGCGCTGCCGCGCACGGTCAACATGAGCACCATCGGCGACGCCCTGCTCGACGCCGGCAACGGCGCCGGCGGCCCGAAGATCGAGGCGCTGGTGGTCTACAACAGCAACCCGGTGGCGGTCGCGCCCGATTCGAGCAAGGTCGCCGCCGGCTTTGGCCGCGAAGACCTGTTTACCGTGGTGCTGGATCACTTCCGCACCGACACCGCCGACTACGCCGACATCCTGCTGCCGGCCACCACCCAGCTCGAGCACGTCGACGTGCACAAGGCCTACGGCCACACCTACTTCCTGGCCAACAACCAGGCCATCGCCCCGCTCGGCGAGGCGCTGCCCAACACCGAGATTTTCCGCCGGCTGGCGCGGCGCATGGGCTTCACCGAGCCGTGCTTCGCCGACAGCGACGAGGACATCGCCGCCCAGGCCATCGTCGCGGCCGACCCGCGCGCGGCCGGCATCAGCTGGGCGTCGCTCAAGGAAAAGGGCTGGCAGAAGCTCAACCTGCCGGCCGCGCCGCTGGCCGAGGGCGGCTTCGCCACGGCCTCGGGCAAGTGCGAGTTCTACTCCGAGGCCATGCGCCGCGACGGCCTCGATCCGCTGCCCGGCTACGTGGCGCCCTACGAGACGCCGGCCACCGCGCCGGAGCTCGCCGCGCGCTACCCGCTGGCGATGATCTCGCCGCCGGCGCGCAACTTCCTCAACAGCTCCTTCGTCAACGTCGACAGCCTGCGCGCCACCGAAGGCGAGCCGCACCTCGACATCCACCCGGAAGACGCCGCCGCGCGCGGCATCGCCAACGGCGGCATGGTGCGCGCCTTCAACGACCGCGGCAGCCTGCTGGCGCGCGCGCGCGTGACCGACCGCGCCCGGCGCGGGCTGGTGGTGGGGCTGTCGATCTGGTGGAAGAAGCTCGCGCCCGACGGCAAGAACGCCAACGAGCTGACCAGCCAGCGCCTGACCGACCTGGGCCGCGCGCCGGTGTTCTACGACTGCCTGGTGCAGGTGGAAGCCGCGCCGGCCGCGGCCGCGGCCACGCCGGAGCCGGCCGCGTCATGAGCCGCTGGCCGGCCCGCGTGCTGCTGGCCCTGGCCTTGCCGGGGCTGGCCGCCATGCTGGCCGGCTGCGACACGGTCGGCTACTACGCCCAGTCGATCGGCGGCCACCTCGGCCTGATGGCCGAATCCCGGCCGCTGCCGGACGCCATCGCCGCCGCGCGGGAGGCCAAGGACACGCGGCTGGCGCAGCGCCTGGCGCTGGCCGGCACCATCCGCGACTTCGCCTCGAAGGAGCTCAAGCTGCCCGACAACGGCAGCTACCGGCGCTACGCCAACCTGCACCGGCCCTACGTGGTGTGGAGCGTGTTCGCCACGCCCGAGCTGTCGATGGAGCTGCACAAGTGGTGCTTCCTGGTGGTGGGCTGCATCAGCTACCGCGGCTACTACGACCAGGCCGACGCCGACCGCTACGCCGAAGGCCTGCGCAAGGACGGGCTCGAACCCTATGTGGCCGGCATCCCGGCCTATTCCACGCTGGGCTATTTCGACGACCCGCTGCTTAACACCTTCGTCTACCAGCCCGAGGGCGAGCTGGCCCGGCTGATCTTCCACGAGCTGGCGCACCAGGTGGTGTACGTGCGCAACGACACCACCTTCAACGAGTCCTTCGCCACCGCGGTGGAGACCGCCGGCGTGGAGCGCTGGCTGGCGCTGGCGGCGTCGCCCGAGGCGCGCGCCAGCTACCGCCAGTACGACCTGCGCCGCCAGCAGTTCCGCGCCATGCTGCTCGAGACGCGCGACCGCCTCGACGCGCTCTACCGCTCGGCGCTGCCGGACGACGCCAAGCGCGCCGGCAAGGCCGCGATCTTCGCCGGGCTGCGCGCGCAATACGCGCGGCTCAAGGTGGAGTGGGGCGGCTACAGCGGCTACGACCGCTGGTTCGAGAAGCCGCTGACCAACGCGCAACTGGCCGCGGTGGCGACCTACCAGCAATGGGTGCCGGCCTTCACCGCGCTGCTGGCGCGCAACGGCGGCGACTGGACCGCCTTCTATGCGGCCGCCAGGCGCATCGGCGACCTGCCGCGCGCCGAGCGCGACGCGCGCCTGCGCGAGCTGGCGCCGCCGGCCACCAGGGGCGAACCGATCCAGGCAGGCGAGGGCGGCGGCGGCGCGGCGGGCGGGGCCGTGCCGGGTGCGGCGCGCGCCAGCGGCGCGCCGGACATGCCTACCGCGCAGAATGCGCCGGCGGCGCCGGCCACTTCGGCCACTTCAGCCATAACGAGCGCGCCGGCGCCTGCCGCCCGGCCCTGATCCGGCACGTCAGGCACGTGCGCGCATCGGGCGCATCAGGCGCCCGCGGGCCGCTTCATCCGGCACAGCGACGGCAGGTTCAGGTCCCGCGCCGGCGTCATGCCGTCGAAGCGGAAACCGTACTGCGTGCCTTCCACGCCGACCTTGACCGTCTTGCCGTCCACCGGCGCGATGGTCGACACCACCTGCGGCATCAGCAGCTGGTGGTCGCCCTTGCGCATCAGCACCTCGCCGACGGCGGAGCGGTACTGCATGCCTTCGAGCGCCAGCGCGACGCTGGCCGCCTCGTCGGACTGCGCGCGGCGCATGGCCTCGCCGAGCATCTGCACGGCGATCAGCACGCGCGGCGCGAAATACTCGCCGGCCGGGGTCTGCCGCACGCGCGCGGCGAGCGCGTTGAGCGCCGCGTCGTCGCCGTTGGGCATGTACTCGGCGACCCAGGTCAGGCGCGCGTTCCTGGCCTGCGCCACGGCCGCCACCGTGCCGGGCGCGCCGCCGCCGCTGTTGTTCAGGTAGTTCAGCGCATAGCCGGTGTCGCCGGCGGCCTTGACCAGCAGGCTCAGGTCCTGGCCCCAGTTGCCCGTGACCACGGTATCGGCGCCGCTGGCCTTGATCATGCCGACGTAGGGCGCGAAGTCCTTGACCCGGGCCAGCGGATGCAGCGCCTCGCCGACGAACTCCACGTCGGGCCGCGCGTTGGCGATCATCTGCCGGCCCAGCGCCGCCCACACGCGCCCCTGGGTGTAGTCCTGGTTCAGCAGGAAGACCTTGCGCATGCCGCGGTCGCCGCGCGCGAACTCGGCCAGCGCGCGCATCTTCATGGCCGCGTTGGCCTCGGTGGAGAACAGCCAGAAGCTGCAGCGCATGCCGGTCAGGTCCGGGTCGAGCGAGGCGTAGTTGACGACCAGGATGCGCTGGCCCGGGTTGCGCTCGTTGTGGCGGTTGACTGCCTCGACCAGCGCGCTCACCACCGGCGAGCCGGAGGCGCCCGTGAACACGATGCGCACGCCGGCGTCGATGGCGCCCTGCAGCGCGGTCAGGCTGGCCTGCGGCGAGAGCTTGTTGTCATAGCTGAGCAGCTCGTACTTGCGCCCCAGCACGCCGCCCTGGGCGTTGGCGTCGTCGAGCGCGAACTTCAGGTTGGCCAGGAAGATCTCGCCGACGTTGGCCAGCGGCCCGGAAAGCTGGTCGATGAACGCGACCCTGATCGGCCCGGCCGCCGGCGGCGCGTCCTGCGCGCGGGCCGGCAGCGACAGCGCCGCGGCCAGCGTGAGTGCCGCCGCCACCGCCATCGTCGCCAGCCGTCCGGCCATGCCGGCCGGGCGCATCCACTGTCCAAGCATTGCTAACCCCCTTGCGTCGGTTTTCCGGCTGGTCCCGCGTGTCCCGCAGGTGTCGATGCGGCGGCGCGCCGGGGTCGCCCGGGTGGCGCGGGGCGCCGGCGATGCGGCCGAAGGCCCGCCCTTCGATGCGGACCAGCGCGGTGATCATGCCGCCCCCGCAGGCGGCGCGCAACTCCGGCGCCCGCATGCGCTCCGGTTTCCCGTGGCCGTGGAAGCCCTGCGTCCGGGCGCGGGAAGAGCGGATTCGCTCCCGTACGTGTCCGGGGAAATCTACTCTTTGGTACGTTCATATACCATTGGGTATGATGCTATGGACAATGCCGGGTCAGGTCAAGCGCAGTGCCTTTGCCCGCCCGTCCCGCCCCCGCTGCATGCGAGAATCGCATCATGCCGACTGCACAGAAAACCGTTCCCGCCGAGGTGGTTCCGGAGGTCGCTCCCGACGCCGCGCGCGCGCGTTCGCACATCGCCGAGCGCCAGGAGGCGCGCCGCCGCCAGATCCTCGATACCGCCGCGCAGTTGTTCTACACCAAGGGCTATCCCGGCATGACCATGAACGACCTGTGCCGGGCGCTGGGCGTGACCAAGCCCGCGGTCTACTATTACTTCACCGACAAGTACGAGATCTTCGACATCCTGTGCCGCGAGTCGGCGCAGACCTGCCTGCCGGTCATCCGCGAGACCGCGGACCCGGCGCTGCCGGTGCGCGAGCGCCTGCATGCCTGCCTGCTGGAAATGGCGCGCCGCTGCATCGACTGCTACGTGCCGGCCACGCTGAGCTTCCGCGACAACCAGTACCTGCGGCCCGAGACCGTGGCATGGCTGGGCAGCATGGCGCGCGCGTTCTACCGCGATCTCTACGCGCTGCTCGAGGAAGGCCGGCGCGCCGGCGTGTTCCGCTACGGCGACGCGCGCGTGACCGCGCACGCGATCGGCAGCGTGGTCGGTTTCATGTACACCTGGCACGAGCCGGGCCGCCTGCCGCCGCGCGCGCTGGCCGAGGAACTGGCGACCAACATGATGAAGATGGTGCTGCCGGTGGAAGCCTGACTAGGGAATTCCCGCGGGCCGCCTGAACTGTGCGCTAGACTTCACGTCAAACCACGGAGTTTGCCCAGAGGACTTCATCTAACGTGTTGTCTTAACAGGGTGTCGCGTTTAGCATCTGTCGAAAATCGAACGACCATTCAGAAAATCAGGAGACGGTGCATGGAAAGACTATGGCTTAAGCACTACCCGGCGGGCGTGCCCGCCGAGATCGACGGCAGCCAGTACCGTTCGCTGGCCGCCCTGCTTGAGGAATCCTTCCGCACCTACGCCGACCGCCGCGCCTTCGTCTGCATGGACAAGGCCATCACCTACGGCGAACTCGACCGGCTTTCGCGGCAGTTCGCGGCCTGGCTGCAGACGCGCGGCCTCAAGCCCGGCGCGCGCGTGGCCATCATGATGCCGAACGTGCTGCAGTACCCGGTGGTGCTGGCCGCGGTGCTGCGCGCCGGCTACGTGGTGGTCAACGTCAATCCGCTCTACACCCCGCGCGAGCTCGAGCACCAGCTCAAGGACAGCGGCGCCGAGGCCATCGTCATCCTGGAGAACTTCGCCACCACGCTGCAGCAGGTGCTGCCGGTCACGCCGGTCAAGCACGTGGTGGTGGCCAGCATGGGCGACCTGCTGGGCGGCCTGAAGGGCGCCATCGTCAATTTCGTGGTGCGCAACGTCAAGAAGATGGTGCCGGCGTGGGAGCTGCCCAACTGCGTGCGCTTCAACACCGTGCTGCAGGAAGGCAGCCGGCTGGAACTGAAGCCGGCCAATACCGGCCCGGACGACATCGCCTTCCTGCAGTACACGGGCGGCACCACGGGCGTGTCGAAGGGCGCCGTGCTGCTGCACCGGAACATCGTCGCCAACGTGCTGCAGTCCGAGGCGTGGATGCAGCCGGCGCTGGCCAAGGGCGCGCCGATGGAACAGTTGATCACCATCACCGCGCTGCCGCTCTATCACATCTTCGCGCTCACGGTGTGCTGCCTGCTGGGCATGCGCGGCGGCGGCCTGGGCGTGCTGATCCCCAATCCGCGCGACATTCCCGGCTTCATCAAGGAGCTGCAGAAGTACAGGTTCAACACGTTCCCGGCGGTCAACACGCTCTACAACGCGCTGATCAACAGCCCGGACATCGGCAAGGTCGATTTCTCCGGCCTGCGCGTGGCCAACGGCGGCGGCATGGCGGTGCAGGAGGCGGTCGCCAAGAAGTGGCTGGAGAAGACCGGCTGCCCGATCATCGAGGGCTATGGCCTGTCGGAGACCTCGCCTTCGGCCACCTGCAACCCGACCGACACCGATGCCTTCTCCGGCACCATCGGCCTGCCGCTGCCGTCGACCGAGATCGCCATCCGCGACGACGACGGCCGCGACGTGCCGCTCGGCCAGCCCGGCGAGATCTGCATCCGCGGCCCGCAGGTGATGGCCGGCTACTGGAACCGCCCCGACGAGACCGCCAAGGTCATGACGCCGGACGGCTTCTTCAAGACCGGCGACATCGGCGTGATGGACGCGCGCGGCTACACCAAGATCGTCGACCGCAAGAAGGACATGATCCTGGTGTCCGGCTTCAACGTGTACCCCAACGAAATCGAGGGCGTGGTCGCCGAATGCCCGGGCGTGCTGGAGGTCGCCGCCGTGGGCGTGCCCGACGAGCACTCGGGCGAGGTGGTCAAGCTGTTCGTGGTCAAGCGCGACCCGGCGCTGACCGAGGCCGAGCTGATCGCCTTCTGCAAGGAGCGCCTGACCGGCTACAAGCGGCCCAAGTACATCGAATTCCGCGGCGAGCTGCCCAAGACCAACGTGGGCAAGATCCTGCGCCGCGAACTGCGCGACAGCCGCAAGGCGGCATAGGCCGCGGCAGCTGGATTGCCGACAGGACTTCCATAGCCCGAAGGTTTGCTCCCCTCTCCCATGAAATGGGAGAGGGGCCGGGGGGAGAGGGCAGGTGCGCGCGAACGGCGCAGGCCCTCACTTCGTGGAGCCGCCGGCCCTTTCCCCCGCCTCTCCCGCATGCGGGAGAGGAGCGACCAAGAAGCGGCAAAGCCGGCCCCGTCGGCAACGCATCGGCCTCCCGCCAGGGAGGCCGTTTTCATCGGGTCGTCGCCGACGCCATCGTCAGTTCAGCATTCGGCCGACGGCACGATGCGCGGCGCCGTCCCGTCGTCGGGATAGATCATGCGCACGCAGGCGCCGGCGTCGAGTCCCGGCGCCGCCGGGCCGCTGACGGTGGCGAGCGGGCTGCCGTCCAGCGCCGTCACCTTGTACTGGTAGAGCTCGATCTGCGGCCGCGGCTGCGGGTTGAGCAACTGGTTCAGGTTCACGGCGAAACCCATGCTCATGCCGCCGCCGCCCCAGCCGTTGCCGCCGGCCGCGCCCACGCCCACGGCGGAGCCGAAGGCGCCGGTGCCGGGCGCGTCCACGGCGCCGGCCGCGGTCTTCTCGCTGATGTGGCCGAGCCTGACGGTGTAGTCGAGCGGCGTGACCTTCGGCTGCGGCGGGCCGCTCTGGCAGGCGGCCGCCAGCAGCAGCGGCGCCAGGCAGGCGGCCAGCCGCAGCGGGCGCGCGTGGGGTGTTGCGTTCATGTGCTGGCCAGCCCGCTCTTGAGCCGGCCCAGCAGGCGGAACAGCGCGCGGCGGTCGGTCTGCGGCAGGCCGCCGAACAATTGCTCGATCCAGTCTTCGTGCGCGCGCGCCATCTTCGAGAACGCCGTGCGCCCGGCCGGCGTGAGGCGGATCAGGTAGGCGCGGCGGTCGCTCGGCAGCGCCTCGCGCGATACCAGGCCTTCTTCCTGGAGCTGGTCGGTGATGCCGGTGACGTTGCCGCCAGTGACCATCATGCGGCGCGACAGCTCGCCCATCTTGAGGCCCTCGGGGTGGCGGTCCAGCTGCGCCATCAGGTCGAAGCGCGGCAGCGTGCAGGCGAATTCCTGCCGCAGCCGCGAGCGGATGTCGGCTTCCACCAGGTTGGTGCAGGTCAGCAGGCGCAGCCACAGGCGCAGGCCGTCGTGGCTGGCATCGTCGGCGCGGGTTTCGAGATCGACCGGCGGTTCGTCGGCGCCGGCCTTGACGGGGATCTCGGCGGCAGTCGTGGTGGGCATCGCGGCAGGCAGGTTGTTTGATGCCTCAAGTATATGCCCTCCCGCGCCGGGCGGCGCGGGGATCGGCGGGTGCTCAGTCCACCTTGGCGCCCGAGTCCTTGACGACCTTGGCCCACTTGGTGTGTTCGGCGCGGATGAACACGACGAACTGTTCCGGCGTGTTGCCGACCGGTTCGGCGCCCTGGGCCTGCAGTTTCTCGCGCACGGCCGGCGTGGCCAGCGAGCGCGTGACTTCCTGCTGGATGCGCGCGACGATCTCGTGCGGCGTGCCGGCCGGCGCCAGCAGCCCGAACCAGGAGCTGGCCTCGAAGCCCGGCAGCTTGCCGGCCTCGGCCACCGTGGGCACGCCCGGCAGCGCGGGCGAGGGCCTGGCGCTGGTCACGGCCAGCGCCTTGAGCTTGCCGGCCTTGATCAGCGCCATCGAGGACGGCAGGTTGTCGAACATGAGCTGCATGGTGCCGCCGGCAAGGTCGGTCAGCGCCGGGCCGCTGCCCTTGTACGGAAAATGCACCATGAAGGTATGCGTCTGCGTCTTGAACAGTTCGCCGGCGAGGTGGATCGAGGTGCCGTTGCCGCTCGATGCCATGTTGAGCTTGCCGGGATTGGCGCGCGCGTAGGCGATCAGGTCCGGCACGCTGTTGATGCGGTTCTGCTGCGCGAAGGCGGGGTTGACCACCAGCACGTTGGGCACCGACGCCACCTCGGTGATCGGCGCGAAATCCTTGATCGGGTCGAACGGCAGCTTGCCGTACAGAGACTGGTTGATGCCGTGCGTGCCCACCGTGCCCATCAGCAGCGTATAGCCGTCGGGCGCCGACTTGGCGACCATGTCGGCGCCGATGTTGCCGCCGGCGCCGGGCCGGTTGTCCACCACCACGTTCCAGCCCGGCAGCTTGGACAGCTCCGCCGCCACCGCGCGCGCCAGGATGTCGGTGGTGCCGCCGGCCGGGAACGGCACCACCAGGCGGATCGGCTTGTTCGGGTAGGGATCGGCGGCCAGCGCCGGCGCGGCGCCGGCAAGCAGGCCGAGGCAGGCGCTGGCTGCGCTGGCAAGCAGCATGAGGGTCGCGCGGCGGCGGTGGCGGTGCATGGTGTCTCCTGGCTGGTCTGGCCGCGCCGCACGGTTGCGGCTGCGGGTTTGCTGCATTCTAGGGCTCGCCGCCGGAGGTGCCGATGAGGTGATGCCCTAGGCCGCCGGCCCCGCCAACGGCAAAAAGGCACCCGAAGGTGCCGTTGCCAGGTCGCGCGGACGCGCTCAGAACTTGTGGCGGATGCCGAGGCCCACGCCGAGCATGGTCGTCTTGCCCGGGCCCAGCGGGTAGCCGTTGGCGAAAGCGATGGCCGAGGTGTCGAGGTTCACCCCCGCGTACTTCGAGAACGCGGTGGTCAGGTAGAGGTCGGTGCGCTTGGACAGGTTGTAGTCGGCGATGAACGAGATTTCCCACGGATTCGGGACATTGACGCCGCCCTGGTTCTTCACGTTGTCGTAGTTATATTGCAGCGTCAGGCCCAGTGCCGCGGTGACCTGGTAGTTGGCGCCGATCCAGTAGTAGTCGTCGCGCAGCACCGTCGTGCCGTTCTGCGCCTTGCTCTGGCCCCAGCGGTAGCCGCCCATGAGCTTGGCCGGGCCCCAGGCGTAGCTGGCGGCGACGGCGGCCTTCTTGACCGTGCCGGTGCCGGCGAAGGTGGTGCCGGCCATCACGCTCGGGTTGTACTGGTCGTAGGCGATGGTCGCGCCGACCGGGCCGGCGAAATAGGACACGCCCGCGCCGTAGCCGGTGTCGCGGCGGAACTGGCCGGGGGCTTCGCCGCCGCCGGACACGCCGTTGCCGAACGACCAGTGCGCGATCGCCGTCACCGGGCCGAACACGCCGGTGTACTTGGCGGTGTTGTCCGAGCGGAAGTTCAGGCCGAGCTGGGCCACCACCGGCTCGTACTGGGTCGCGTAGCCGCTGGGCGAGAAATTGGCGAGCAGGTCGAACAGCGTGGTGTACTGGCGGCCGAAGGTGAAGCGGCCGACCTGGGCGCTTTCCAGGCCCACGTAAGCCTGGCGGCCGAACAGGCGGCTGCCCTGCTGCGCCTTGCCGTCATCGAGGCCAAAACCGTTTTCGAGCACGAACAACCCCTTCAGGCCGCTGCCCAGGTCTTCGACGCCGCGCAGACCCCAGCGCGAGCCGGACAGGCCGCCTGACGTCAGGCGGTATGCGTTGTCGCCGGTGGGGCCGAGATGGCTGACGTATTCGACGTTCATGTCGACGACGCCATACAGCGTCACGCTGGACTGGGCTTGCGCAGCACCGGCGAAAAGGCCAAGCGCCGCCAACGCAAGAAGCGATTTTTTCATGCTCGATGATCTCCATGTAAGAATTATTGGTGGTCAGCGGGGAAACCTCCTGAGTCTCCATCGCCCGCTTACCCAACTTCGTCAGAAGTTGCCAACCACTGTAACAAACCGCCTCCGTTTCACAATCCGGGGTGCTGCCCTTGTCAGCTTTTCACAACTCAGGGTTTTGGAGTATCGGAAGCGCGGCAGGCAAGGCGAGCGCTGGCGCCGCCGCGGCAAGGCCGCCACGGCGGGCACGGTACAATGCGGGAAATCCCGAGGCCGGATCCGCGCGGGTCCGCGCAGGTCCCGTTTCCTTGCCGGCCGCGCCGCGGAGCGCGCGCGCGGGCAATCACGAGTGCAAGCATTGATGGATACCTTGATTCGAGAATTCGATGTGGCCCTGCGCGCGATCGCGGGCGTGACGCGGGCCGAGCGGGCCAATCCGGCCGCGGCGCTGGCGCCGGACGACGGCCGCCTCGACGAGCGGGAACGCCACCACGTGGCCGGGCTGATGCGCATCAACCATGTCGGCGAGGTCTGCGCGCAGGCCCTCTACCAGGCGCAGAAGCTCACCGCGCACACGCCGCAGGTGCGCGCGCAGATGGACCAGGCCGCGCGCGAGGAAGAAGACCACCTGGGCTGGTGCGCCGAGCGCCTGCGCGAGCTTGGTTCGCGCACCAGCCTGCTCAACCCGCTCTGGTACGCGGGCGCGTTCGCCATCGGCTGGGCCGCCGGCCGCGCCGGCGACCGCGTCAGCCTCGGCTTCGTGTCCGAGACCGAGAGCCAGGTCGAGCAGCATCTCAACGGCCATCTCGAACAGCTCCCCGCCGCGGACCAGCGCTCGCGCGCGATCCTGGAGCAGATGCGCGACGACGAGGTGCGCCACGGCGCCACCGCCCGCGAGGCCGGCGGCATCCCGCTGCCGGCGCCGGTGCGCGCGATGATGCGGGCCGCGTCGCGCGTCATGACCACGGCTGCCTATCGGATCTAAGGGATCCGAGGGATTCGAGAGGCCCGGCCGCCGGGCCGGCGCGGGTCCCCGCGCGGGCGGGGTAGACAACAAAACGTTGTATCCTTCCATCGGTCTCGCGAGACGGATTTTCGTGCGGCAGGCAGTTCCTTCCCCGGTCGTTCTCAGGTGGTTTCTCTGCTTTCCTCCATAAGATCTTCATTTCATTAGGGATTCACTTTTTCGGTGCGTGAAGAGTGCGCGCTAAGTCATTGTTCTGATTAAAAAAACCCGGTTTGTTGCCCCGCGGCGAGCCTTGACCCGCCAAATCGCTTCCTCTAAAGTGGGAAATAGTGTGAGGAAGTGTATTTTTGTGTGAAAAAGCGGGCTGGCTGTGGGATCATCCCCCAACGTCGGCTTTACTGGGTTTACCGTGCCAACCGACGGCAGAGCGGGCGGACACGGATCGGGAGCGAGCTTGTTTCAGGGCGCATCGGCGCTGTCACTGGATGCCAAGGGCCGGATGTCGATTCCGGCGCGGCACCGTGAAGCGCTGCAACAGCAGGCCGAGGGCCGGGTAACGCTGACAAAGCACCCGGATGGCTGCCTGCTGCTGTTTCCGCGGCCCGAATGGGAAAGCTTCCGGGCCCGCATCGCCGCTTTGCCAATGGACGCGCACTGGTGGAAGCGCATCTTCCTCGGCAACGCGGCGGACGTCGACATGGACGGCGCGGGCCGCGTGCTGATCGCGCCCGAGCTGCGCAGCGCCGCGCAGCTCGACAAGGAAGTCATGCTGCTCGGCATGGGCAGCCATTTCGAAGTCTGGGATGCCGCGACCTACGCCGCCAAGGAACAGCAGGCAATGGCGCAGGGCATGCCGGAAGCATTGAAGAACTTCTCTTTCTGACGAGGTCATGAGCTCAACTCAAACGCCGGGGACCACCGCCCTGCGCCATCGCACCGTGTTGCTGGACGAGGCTGTCGAAGCGCTCGTCTGGCGGCCCGATGGCGTCTATGTGGACGGCACCTTCGGCAGAGGGGGGCACAGCCGGGCCATATTGGCCCGGCTGGGGCCGGCCGGGGCACTGGTGGCCTTCGACAAGGATCCGGCAGCAATCGCAGAGGCGGGCACCATCGAGGATGCCCGCTTCTCCATTGAGCACACCAGCTTCGCCGACATGGCCGGCCGTCTGGCGGCCCGCGGCCCGGTGGCCGGAATACTGCTCGACCTGGGCATCAGCTCGCCCCAGATCGACGATGCGCAGCGGGGGTTCTCCTTCCGCTTCGAGGGCCCGCTGGACATGCGCATGGACACCACGCGCGGCGTCACCGCCGCCGAGTGGCTGGCGCAGGCGGAAGAGCAAGACATCGCGAGGGTGATACGGGACTATGGGGAAGAACGGTTTGCTGTACAGATTGCAAAGGCGGTTGTTGCTCGCCGGAGCGAACCCGGCCTTGGCGGGCCACTCGCCACTACGGCCGAGCTTGCCGCACTCGTGGCGAAAGCCGTCAAGACTCGCGAGAAGGGCCAGGACCCTGCGACCCGCACCTTTCAGGCTCTACGGATTCACGTCAATCAAGAGCTTGCGGACCTCGAAAGAGGACTGAGCGCGGCATACGATCTGCTGCAGGCAGGAGGGCGGCTGGTGGTGATCAGCTTTCATTCGCTCGAGGACCGCATCGTCAAGCGGTTCATGCAGGCGCACGCCCGTCCGCAGCAGGATGCCGACCCGGCCCTGCGCCGCGCGCCGCTGCGCGCCGACCAGTTGCCGCAGCCGACGCTCAAGCTGCTCGGCCGCGTCAAGCCGGGCGCCGACGAAGTGGCCGCCAACCCGCGCGCGCGCTCGGCCGTGATGCGGGTGGCCGAGAAACTGCCGGCGCGCGCGCCGGCACAGGCTGGCCACGCATGAACCGCCTGACTTTCTTCCTGCTTGCCGCGCTGATCTTCTGCGCGCTCTCCCTGGTGAGCGCGCAGCACCAGGCGCGCACGCTGTTCGTCGCCCTCGAGCGTGCCCAGGCGGAAGAAAAGCAGTTGGACATCGACTGGTCGCGCCTGCAGTACCAGCAGAGCGCGCTCGGCAAGAGCGCGCGCATCGCCGACGCGGCCCGCACCCAGCTCAAGATGACGCCGGTCATTCCCGGCCGTACCCAATACCTGGCCGGCGTGGTGCTCGACACTCCGCCGGCTACCGTGGCGACTGCGGCTTCCGCTGCGGCGGCGGCCTCGGCGCCCGCGGGGAGCAAGCCATGACCATCGCCCATCCCTCGCAGCGCGGCCAGCAGCGCGGCAGCCCCTCGCGCCCGCGCACCGGCCAGTTCGCGGCCAGCCCGGTGCTGGGCCTGCGCCTGCCGATGTGGCGCTCCAAGCTGGTGGTGTTCATGATGTTCTCCGCCTTCGTGGCGCTGGCCGGGCGCGCGCTGTGGATCCAGGGCCCCGGCAACCAGTTCTACGAGGCCGAGGGCAAGAAGCGCTTCCAGCGCACGCTCGACCTGCCGGCCACGCGCGGCAAGATCCTGGACCGCAACGGCCTGGTGCTGGCCACCAGCCTGCCGGTCAAGGCCATCTGGGCGGTGCCCGAGGACGTGCCCGATCAGATCGACGCGGACAAGATCCGCCAGCTCGGCAAGCTGCTCGACATGAGCGACAAGGAGCTGCGCCGCAAGTTTACGGAAGACAAGAGCTTCGTCTACCTGAAGCGCCAGGTGCTGCCCGACGCCGCGGACAAGATCGCCGCGCTCAAGATCGAGGGCATCCACCAGACCCGCGAATACAAGCGCTTCTACCCCGAAGGCGAGGCGATGGCGCACATCGTCGGCTTCACCAACGTCGAAGACCGCGGCCAGGAAGGCATGGAGCTCGCGCGCGAGCCGGTGCTGGCCGGCAGGTCCGGCGCGCGTCAGGTCATCAAGGACCGCCTCGGCCGCGTGGTGGAGGACGTCGGCATCCTCAAGACGCCGCGCGACGGCGAGGACCAGCAGCTTTCCATCGACGCCAAGATCCAGTACCTGGCCTTCAACGAGGTCAAGGCCATCGTCGAGCGCAGCAAGGCCAAGGCCGCCAGCGCGGTGGTGCTGGACGCCCAGACCGGCGAGGTGCTGGCGCTGGCCAACTGGCCGACCTACAACCCCAACGACCGCACCCGCCTGTCGGGCGAGCAGCTGCGCAACCGCGTGCTGACCGACACCTTCGAGCCCGGCTCGATGATGAAGCCGATCACCATCGGCCTGGCGCTGCAGCTCAAGCGGGTCACGCCGTCGACGGTGTTCGCCACCACCGGCAAGTTCACCTACGAAGGCGCCACCATCAGCGACACCCACAACTACGGGGCGCTGACCGTGGCCGGCATCATCCAGAAGTCCAGCAACATCGGCACTACCAAGATCTCGATGCTGCTCAAGCCGCAGGAGATGTGGGACATGTTCACCAGCGTGGGCCTGGGCCAGGCGCCCAAGCTCGGCTTCCCCGGCGCGGTCGCCGGCCGCGTGCGCCCGTACAAGAGCTGGCGCCCGATCGAGCAGGCCACCATGTCGTATGGCTACGGCCTGTCGGTGTCGCTGTTCCAGATCGCGCATGCCTACACCATCTTCGCCCACGACGGCGAGCTGATTCCCGTCACCATGTTCCGCCGCGACGGCCCGGTCAGCGGCGAGCGCGTGCTGTCGCCCGAAGTGGCGCGCCAGGTGCGCGGCATGCTGGAAACCGTGACGGCGCCCGGCGGCACCGCGCCCGAAGCCCAGGTGATGGGCTACCGCGTCGGCGGCAAGACCGGCACCGCGTACAAGCACGTCGGCCGCGGCTACGACCGCAGCAAGTACCGCGCCTCGTTCATCGGCCTGGCGCCGATGTCCAACCCGCGCGTCATCGTGGCGGTCAGCGTGGACGAGCCCACTTCCGGCAGCCACTACGGCGGCGCGGCGGCGGGCCCGGCCTTTGCCGCCATCACCGGCGGCACGCTGCGCGCGCTCAACGTGCAGCCCGATTCGCCGATCCGCCAGCTGGTGGTCAGCGACAAGGTGCAGGAAAGCGAGCCGTGGAGCGCATCCCAATGAGCCGCCAGCTGCTGCCCCTCGAAATCGCCGCCCAGGCCGCCGACGCGCTGGCCTGGCTGCGCCAGCGCGCGCCCGCCGGCGCCCGCCTCACCGGCGACACGCGCCGCCTGACCCAGGGCGACGTGTTTTTCGCCTACGTGCTGGGCAACCAGCGCCTGTCGACCGACGCGCGCCCGCACATCGCCCAGGCCATCGCGCGCGGCGTCAGCGCCATCCTTTATGAAGCGGACGGCTTCGCCTGGCCGCACGGCGAGGCGGTGCCGCATCTCGGCATCGCCGGCCTGCACCAGCTGGCCGGCCCGATCGCGGCCGGCTGGTACGGCAACGACGCGCGCGGCCTGGCCGTGACCGGCATCACCGGCACCAACGGCAAGACCTCGTGCGCGCAATGGCTGGCGCGGCTGCTGCAGGCCGCGGGCAAGCCCTGCGCCACCATCGGCACGCTCGGCACCGGCTTTCCCGGCGCGCTGGCCGCCACCGGCTTCACCACGCCCGACGCGGTGCAGCTGCAGGACAGCCTGGCCGCGCTGCACGACGCCGGCGCCCGCGCGGTCGCGATGGAAGTGTCCTCGCACGGCCTGGAGCAGGGCCGCGTGGCCGGCACGCATTTCGACGTGGCGGTGCTGACCAACCTGACCCAGGACCACCTCGACTACCACGGCACGATGGCCGAGTACGAGGCGGCCAAGGCGCTGCTGTTCCAGTGGCCCGGCCTGCGCGCCGCGGTGGTCAACCGCGACGACGGCATGGGCGCCCGCCTGCTGGCCGGCAAGCTGGCCGCCGCGCAGGTCATCGAATACGGCCTCGACGGCCCGGCCGCGGCCACCCGCAAGGGCGGCCAGTGGCTGCGCGCCAGCGGCGTGCGCGCCACCGCCGCCGGCACCGCCTTCCGCGTGGACGGCAGCTTCGGCAGCGCCGACGTCGCCACGCCGATGATCGGCGGCTTCAACGTCAGCAACCTGCTCGCCGTGCTCGGCGCGGCGCTGGCCAACGGCATCGCCTGGGACGCCGCCGTCGACGCGCTGCGCGCGCTCAGGCCGGTCGACGGCCGCATGGAACTGTTCGGCGGCGGCCAGGACGGCCCGCTGGCGGTGGTCGACTACGCCCACACGCCCGACGCGCTGGACAAGACCCTGGCCGCGCTGCGCCCGGTGGCGCAGGCCCGCAACGGCCGCCTGTGGTGCGTGTTCGGCTGCGGCGGCGACCGCGACCCGACCAAGCGCCCGCTGATGGGCGCGGTGGCCGAGCGCCTGGCCGACGAAGTCGTGCTGACCAGCGACAACCCGCGCAGCGAAGATCCGCTCGACATCCTCGACGCCATCGCCGACGGCATGGACGAGCGTGGCCGCGCCCACCTGATCGAGGACCGCGCCGCCGCCATCCTCTACGCCATCAAGCACGCCGCCGCGGCGGACGTGGTGCTGGTGGCCGGCAAGGGCCACGAGGCCACCCAGGAAGTGCAGGGCCGCAAGCGGCCGTTCTCCGATCGCGAACACGTCCGGCTGACGCTGGGCACGCGCGGGGTGGCCGCATGAACCGGAACATGATGACCAATCTGCAGCAAGCCGCCGGCTGGATCGCCGGCGCGCGCCTTTCCATGCCCGCCGCCGCCGATGCGGCCGCCCTGGGCTTTGCGCGCGTGCTGACCGACAGCCGCGCCGTGCAGCCCGGCGACCTGTTCGTCGCGCTCAAGGGCGAGCGCTTCGACGCCCACGATTTCCTCGCCGACGTGGCCGCGCGCGGCGCCGCCGCGGTGCTGGTGGCGCGCGCGCCCGACGCCGCGCTCGGCCTGCCCGCCATCGTGGTGCCCGACACGCGCCTGGCGCTGGGCGAACTGGCCGCCGGCTGGCGCCGCCGCTTCAGCCTGCCGGTGGTGGCCGTGACCGGCAGCAACGGCAAGACCACGGTCAAGGAAATGATCGCCGCGATCTTCGCCGCGGCGGTAGGGGAGGGCGCCCGCCTGGCCACCGGCGGCAACCTGAACAACGACATCGGCCTGCCGCTGACGGTGCTGCGCCTGGACGCCGCGCACCGGCTGGCCGTGCTCGAGCTCGGCATGAACCACCCGGGCGAGACCATTTACCTGGCCGGCATCGCCCAGCCGACGGTCGCCGTCGTCACCAACGCCCAGCGCGAGCACCAGGAATTCATGGTGAGCGTGGAGGCGGTGGCGCGCGAACACGCGGCGGCCATCGCGGCGCTGCCCGCCGACGGCGTGGCGGTGTTCCCGCTCGACGCCGAGGGCGGCGGCGCGCATGCCGGCATCTGGCGCGAGGCCGCCGGCCAGCGCCGCGTGCTGTCGTTCGGCCTGGCTGCCGGCGCCGACGTGCGCGCCGACGTGCATCTCGCCGACGGCGTGCAGGTGATGCGGGTCACGGCGCCCGGCGGCGCCTTCGAGGTGCGCCTGTCGGTGCTGGGCACGCACAACGTGCGCAACGCGCTGGCGGCGGCGGCCTGCGCGCTGGCGGCCGGCGTCGGCCACGAGGCCATCCGCGCCGGGCTGGCCGGGTTCGCCGCGGTCAAGGGGCGCCTGCAGGTCAAGCACGCCGCCGCCGGCACGCTGGTGATCGACGACACCTACAACGCCAATCCGGACTCGGTGCGCGCCGCCATCGACGTGCTCGCCGGGTTTGCCGCGCCGCGCCTGCTGGTGCTGGGCGACATGGGCGAAGTGGGCGACCAGGGCCCGGCCTTCCACGCGGAGATCGGCGCCTACGCCGCCGCGCGCGGCATCGAGGCCCTGTGGGGCACCGGCGCGGCCATGACCGACGCGGTGCGCGCGTTCGGCGCGCAGGGCGGCGGGCAGGCGCGCCATTTCGACAGCGCCGAGGCGCTGGCCGGCGCGCTGGCGCGGGACGAGGACGGCATCGTGGCCCGCGCGGGCGCGGTGCTGGTGAAGGGATCGCGCTTCATGCGCATGGAACGGATGGTGGATGCGCTGGTCGCAGACACGTCCGCGCCGAAAGCGTGAGGGGCGTGACAGGCATGAGGGGCATGAAGGATGCGGCCGGTGGCCGGCAACGCCCGATCAGGTAATCGCAAGCAAACGAGAAGCCCGGCGCCGCCGGGCGGTTGTCGAAAGGAATACGGAACACGATGTTATTGGCTCTGGCCCAGTGGCTGCAAAACGACTACAGCTTCCTGCGGGTCTTCAACTACCTGACCTTCCGCGCGGTGATGGCCAACCTCACCGCGCTGTTGATCGGCCTGTGCCTGGGCCCGTGGGTGATCCGCAAGCTGACCGAACTGAAGATCGGCCAGGCGGTGCGCACCATCGGTCCGCAGTCGCATCTGGTCAAGGCCGGCACGCCCACCATGGGCGGCGTGCTGGTGCTGGTGTCGATCGGCATCTCCACGCTGCTGTGGTGCGACTGGGGCAACCGCTTCATCTGGGTGGTGATGCTGGTGACGCTGGGATACGGCGCGATCGGCTGGGTGGACGACTACCGCAAGGTGGTCTACCGCGACCCGCGCGGCATGTCGAGCCGCGAGAAGTTCTTCTGGCAGACCCTGATCGGCCTGGTGGCCGCGGTCTACCTGGCGTTCTCGGTGTCGGAAAGCAGCAATGTGCGGGTGTGGGACCTGTTCCTGGGCTGGGTCGAGAGCGGCATGTCGCTGGACATGCCCTACAAGTCCAACCTGATCGTGCCCTTCTTCAAGGAAGTGAGCTACCCGCTGGGCGTGGCCGGCTTCATCGTGCTGACCTACCTGGTGATCGTCGGCTCGAGCAACGCGGTGAACCTGACCGACGGCCTCGACGGGCTGGTGATCATGCCGGTGGTGCTGGTCGGCAGCGGGCTGGGCGTGTTCGCCTACGTGATGGGCAGCGCGGTCTACAGCAAATACCTGCTGTTCCCGCACATCCCGGGGGCGGGCGAGCTGCTGATCTTCTGCTCGGCGCTGACCGGGGCGGGCCTGGCCTTCCTCTGGTTCAACGCCCACCCGGCCCAGGTCTTCATGGGCGACGTGGGCGCGCTGGCGCTGGGCGGCGCGCTCGGCACGGTGGCGGTGATCGTGCGCCAGGAGATCGTGCTGTTCGTGATGGGCGGCATCTTCGTGGTGGAAACGCTGTCGGTGATGCTGCAGGTGACGTGGTTCAAGATCACCAAGCGGCGCTACGGCGAGGGCCGGCGGCTGTTCAGGATGGCGCCGCTGCATCACCACTTCGAATTGTCGGGCTGGAAGGAAACGCAGGTCACGGTGCGCTTCTGGATCATCACCATGCTGCTGGTGCTGATTGGGCTGTCGTCGCTGAAGCTGCGCTGAGCGCGCGGCCGGCATCGGTGTAACAACGTAACGAAAAGGGCGGAAAACGAAGTGTTTGGCGAGTTGCAGAAACCTCATGTGCTGGTGCTGGGCCTCGGTGAATCGGGGCTGGCGATGGCGCGCTGGTGCGGCCAGTACGGCGCGCCCGTGCGCGTCGCCGACACGCGCGAGGCTCCCGCCAACCTGGTCTTCCTGCAGGCCGAGCTGCCCTCGGCGCAATTCATCGGCGGCGCGTTCGACGTGGCGCTGCTCGACGGCATCGGCCTGGTGGCGATCAGCCCCGGCCTGCCGCCGGGCGAGCCCGCCACCGCCGCGCTGCTGGCGGCGGCGCGCGAGCGCGGCATCCCGGTGTGGGGCGAGATCGAGCTGTTCGCGCGGGCGCTGGCCCATCTGCGGGCCGAATCCGGCTACGCGCCCAAGGTGCTGGCGATCACCGGCACCAACGGCAAGACCACCACCACCGCGCTGACCGGCCGCCTGGTCGAGCGCGCCGGCAAGACCGTGGCGGTGGCCGGCAACATCAGCCCGTCGGCGCTCGACAAACTGGCCGCCTGCATCGCTGCGGCCACGCTGCCCGAGGTCTGGGTGCTGGAACTGTCCAGCTTCCAGCTCGAGACCACCTATACGCTGGCGCCGCACGCGGCCACCGTGCTCAACGTCACGCAGGACCACCTCGACTGGCACGGCGGCATGGAAGCCTACGCCGCCGCCAAGGCGCGCGTGTTCGGCCCGGCGCCCGCGCCGGGCGAGCCCGGCTGCCTGCAGGTGCTCAACCGCAACGACCGCCTGAGCCTGGAGATGGCGCGCGCGGGCACCGTGCCCGTCACCTTCGGCACCGACCTGCCGGAGACGCCCGGCAGCTTCGGCGTGCTGCGCGAGGGCGGCATGCCGTGGCTGGTGATCGCCGAGGCCGACAGCGAGGCCGAGGGCGAGAACAAGCCGCGCCGCCGCAAGGCCGCCGCCGAGGCCGAGCCGGCCGTGCCGGTGCGCCACAAGCGCCTGATGCCGGCCGACGCGCTGCATATCCGCGGCATGCACAACGCCACCAACGCGATGGCCGCGCTGGCGCTGTGCCGCGCCATCGACCTGCCGCTCAACGCCCTGCTGCACGGCCTGCGCGAATACCGCGGCGAGCCGCACCGCGTGGAGTGGGTCGCCACGGTGGACGACGTGGAGTATTTCGACGACAGCAAGGGCACCAACGTGGGCGCCACCGTGGCCGCGCTGTCGGGCCTGGACAAGCGCGTGGTGCTGATCGCCGGCGGCGAAGGCAAGGGCCAGGATTTCTCGCCGCTGGCCGCGCCCGTGGCGCAGTACGCGCGCGCCGTGGTGCTGATCGGCAAGGACGCCGGCGAATTGCGCCGCGCGCTGGCCGGCACCGGCGTGACGCTGGCCGACGCCGCCACGCTGGAGCAGGCGGTCACGCTGGCCGCCGGCGCCGCGCAGGGCGGCGACGCCGTGCTGCTGTCGCCGGCCTGCGCCAGCCTCGATATGTTCCGCAACTACGTGCACCGCGCGGAAGTGTTCCGTGCCGCGGTGGAAGAACTGGCGATGTCCCGGGGGATCGTGCCATGAGCGACGCACAGGTCAAGCGCAGCGGTTTCATCGGCGCCACCATCGGCAATGCCTGGGGTGGCCTGCGCGACGCGGTGTCCGGCGTCAAGCCGACCCGCTCGCGCATGATGGAGTACGACCAGCCGCTGCTGTGGGTGTCGATCGTGCTGCTCGCGCTCGGCCTGGTGATGGTGTACTCGGCCTCGATCGCGCTGCCCGACTCGCCGCGCTACGCCAACTACCGCGAGAGCCACTTCCTCGCGCGGCATGCGTTCGCGCTGTTCGTCGGCCTGTCCGGCGGGCTGCTGGCGTTCCAGATCCCGGTCAAGTTCTGGGACCGCTACGCGCCCAAGCTGTTCGTGATCGCGCTGCTGCTGCTGGTGGTCGTGCTGGTGCCCTTCGTCGGCAAGGGCGTCAACGGCGCGCGGCGCTGGATTCCGCTGGGCATCATGAACTTCCAGCCGTCCGAGCTGATGAAGCTGGCGGTGGTGCTCTACGCCGCCAACTACACCGTGCGCAAGCAGGAGTGGATGCAGAACGTGGGCAAGGGCTTCCTGCCGATGGGCGTGGCGGTGGTGGTGGTGGGCATGCTGCTGCTGCTGGAGCCCGACATGGGCGCCTTCCTGGTGGTGGCCACCGTGGCGATGGGCATCCTGTTCCTGGGCGGCATCAACGGCAAGCTGTTCGCCGGGCTGGTCGGCGTGGCGGTGGGCGCGTTCGCGCTGCTGATCACGGCCTCGCCGTGGCGGCGCGAGCGGATCTTTGCCTACCTCAACCCGTGGGAAGAAGCCAACGCGCTCGGCAAGGCCTACCAGCTCACGCACTCGCTGATCGCCTTCGGGCGCGGCGAATGGACCGGCGTGGGGCTGGGCGGCAGCATCGAGAAGCTGCACTACCTGCCCGAAGCGCACACCGACTTCATCCTCGCCGTGATCGGCGAGGAATTCGGCTTCGTGGGCGTGTTGGTGGTGATCGTGCTGTTCTACTGGCTGGTGCGCCGCGCCTTCGAGATCGGCCGTACCGCGCTGCAGCTCGACCGCACCTTCGCCGGCCTGGTGGCCAAGGGCATCGGCGTGTGGGTCGGCTGGCAGACCTTCATCAACATGGGCGTGAACCTGGGCCTGCTGCCGACCAAGGGGCTGACCCTGCCGCTGGTGAGCTACGGCGGCTCGGGCATCCTGATGAACTGCGTCGCGCTGGCGATCCTGCTGCGGGTCGACTACGAGAACCGGGTGATGATGCGTGGAGGCAAAGTATGAGCGCTGCGCGCACCTTGCTCGTGATGGCCGGCGGCACCGGGGGGCATGTGTTCCCCGGGCTGGCGGTCGCGCGCGCGTTGCGCGAGCAGGGCTGGCGCGTGGTGTGGCTGGGCAACCGCAGCGGCATGGAAGCCACGCTGGTGCCCAAGTACGACATCCCGATGGAGTTCATCCAGTTCGGCGGCCTGCGCGGCAAGGGGCCGCTGACCAAGCTGCTGCTGCCGCTGAACCTGCTGCGCGCGTTCTGGCAGAGCCTGCGGGCGCTGCGCCGCGTGCGGCCCGACGTGGTGCTCGGCATGGGCGGCTACATCACCTTCCCGGCCGGCATGATGGCCTCGCTGCTGGGGCGCCCGCTGGTGCTGCACGAGCAGAACTCCATCGCCGGACTGGCCAACAAGGTGCTGGCCAGAGTGGCGGACCGCGTGCTCTGCGCGTTCCCCAACGCGCTGCCGGACAGCGAGTGGACCGGCAACCCGGTGCGCGAGGAGCTGGCCCGCATGCCCGCGCCGGACCAGCGCTACGACCAGCGCAGCGGCCCGCTGCGCCTGCTGGTGGTGGGCGGCAGCCTTGGCGCGGCGGCGCTCAACGAGATCGTGCCCAAGGCGCTGGCGCTGCTGCCGGAAGCTGCGCGCCCGCTGGTGAAGCACCAGGCCGGCGCCAGGCAGATCGACACGCTGCGCGCCAACTACCAGGCGGCCGGCGTGCAGGCGGAAGCCGTGCCCTTTATCGACGACATGGCCGGCGCCTACGCCGAGGCGGATCTGGTGATCTGCCGCGCGGGCGCCATGACCGTGTCGGAGGTGGCGGCGGCGGGCGTGGCGGCGCTGTTCGTGCCGTTTCCCCATGCCGTGGACGACCACCAGACCACCAACGCGGAATTCCTGTCGCGGCAGGACGCGGCCTTGCTGGTCCAGCAGAACGAACTGACCGCGCAGGGGCTGGCGCGCACGCTGGCCTCGCTCACGCGGACCCGACTCAAAGAGATGGCGCACCAGGCGCGCGGTCTCGCCAAGCCGGAAGCGACCCGGCGCGTGGCGGAGATCTGCAGCCAGATGGCCAGGGATTGAAACAAACGGATTCATGAAGCACATCGTCAAGAACATCCACTTCGTAGGCATCGGCGGCGCCGGCATGAGCGGCATCGCGGAGGTCCTGTTGAACCTGGGCTACAAGGTCTCGGGCTCCGACGTGGGCAGCAACGCCGCCACGCGGCGCCTGGCCTCGCTGGGCGCGACCGTGATGCACGGCCATGACGCCGCCAACATCAACGGCGCCAACGCCGTGGTGGTGTCCACCGCCGTGACCGGCGACAACCCCGAGGTGCTGGCCGCGCGCGCCAGGCGCATCCCGGTGGTGCCGCGCGCGGTCATGCTGGCCGAGCTGATGCGCCTCAAGCAGGGCGTGGCCATCGCCGGCACCCACGGCAAGACCACCA
Organism: Cupriavidus ulmosensis; assembly: GCF_977008105.1. Taxonomy (NCBI): domain Bacteria; kingdom Pseudomonadati; phylum Pseudomonadota; class Betaproteobacteria; order Burkholderiales; family Burkholderiaceae; genus Cupriavidus; species Cupriavidus ulmosensis. Next base: position 3,772,870 of record NZ_CDRMWP010000001.1, on the reverse strand, counting down.
CCACCAGCCTGGTGGCCTCGGTGCTGGCCGAAGGCGGGCTCGACCCGACCTTCGTGATCGGCGGCCGGCTCAACTCGGCCGGCGCCAACGCGCGCCTGGGCACGGGCGACTTCATCGTGGCCGAGGCCGACGAGTCGGATGCGTCGTTCCTCAACCTGTTCCCGGTGATCGAGGTCATCACCAACATCGACGCCGACCACATGGACACCTACGGGCACGATTTCGCCCGGCTCAAGCAGGCGTTCGTGGAGTTCACCCAGCGCCTGCCGTTCTACGGCATCGCGGTGCTGTGCGCGGACGATCCCAGCGTGCGCGAGATCATGCCGTTCGTGTCCAAGCCGATCGTGCGCTACGGTTTCGCCGAGGACGCCCAGATCCGCGCGGTCAACGCGCGCGCGGTCGACGGCCAGATGCACTTCACCGTGCTGCGCCAGCTCAACGGCCACGCCGAGCCGCCGCTGGACGTGGTGCTGAACCTGCCCGGCATGCACAACGTGCAGAACGCGCTGGCCGCCATCGCCATCGCCACCGAGCTGGAGGTGCCCGACGCCGCCATCGTCAAGGCGCTGCGCGAGTTCCACGGCGTGGGCCGGCGCTTCCAGCGCTACGGCGAAGTGGCCTGCACCGGCGCGGACGGGGCCGAAGGCACCTTCACGCTGGTCGACGACTACGGCCACCACCCGGTCGAGATGGCCGCCACGCTGGCCGCGGCGCGCGGCGCGTTCCCGGGCCGCCGGCTGGTGCTGGCGTTCCAGCCGCACCGCTTTACCCGCACGCGCGACTGCTTCGAGGACTTCGTCAAGGTGCTCGGCACCGTGGACGCGCTGCTGCTGACCGAGGTCTATGCCGCCGGCGAGACCCCCATCGTGGCCGCCGACGGCCGCGCGCTGACGCGCGCGCTGCGCGTGGCGGGCAAGGTTGAACCCGTTTTCGTGGAGCAGATCGAGGAAATGCCGCAGGCCATCCTGAACGCCGTCCGGCCCGGCGATGTCGTGGTGACGATGGGCGCCGGCACCATCGGCGGCGTGCCGGGGCAACTGGTTTCGCAACAAGCATCGCAACAGGCATCGGGAGGCCACGCATGAGCTTCGTCGCCCATCCCAATATCGACCCGAAATCGCTCGGCAAGGTCGGCGTGCTGCTGGGCGGCCGCTCGGCCGAGCGCGAGATCTCGCTGATGTCCGGCAACGGCGTGCTGGCCGCGCTGCGCGCGCGCGGCGTCGATGCGCACGCCTTCGACCCGGGCCTGCAGCCGGTGGCCGAGCTGGCCGCGGCCGGCTTCGACCGCGTCTTCATCGCGCTGCACGGCCGCTACGGCGAGGACGGCACTATGCAGGGCCTGCTGGAGCAGCTCGGCGTGCCCTACACCGGCAGCGGCGTGCTGCCCTCCGCGCTGGCGATGGACAAGCAGGCCACCAAGCGCCTGTGGCTGACGCACGGGCTGCCCACGCCGCGCTTCGCCATGCTCGATGCCGGCACCGACTTCGCCGCCGTGGTGGCCGACCTGGGCCTGCCGCTGATCGTCAAGCCGGCGCGCGAGGGCTCGTCGATCGGCCTGAGCAAAGTCACCGACGCCGGCCAGATGCGGGCCGCCTTCGAGAAGGCCGCGGCGCTGGACAACGACGTCATCGCCGAGGCATTCATCGACGGCGCCGAGCTGACCTGCCCGATCGTGGGGGAGGGCGCCGGCGCCGAGGCGCTGCCGGTGGTGCGCATCGTCGCGCCCGGCGCCAACTACGACTATCAAAACAAGTACTTTACTGACGTTACCCAATACTTGTGCCCGTCGGGCCTGCCGGACGACGTCGAGGCCGAGGTCCGGCGCCTGGCGGTGCAGTCGTTCCGCGTGCTGGGCTGCCGCGGCTGGGCGCGCGCCGACGTGATGCTGCGCGCCGACGGCAAGCCGTTCCTGCTCGAGATGAACACCTCGCCCGGCATGACCGGCCACTCGCTGGTGCCGATGGCGGCGCGCGCGGCCGGCATCAGCTACGAGGATTTCGTGCTGCAGGTGACGGCCGCCGCCACGCTGGACCTGCACCCGAACGACGCCTGGAAACCCGACTGAGCAACAGAAGCCGACCGAACCTGAACCGACCGAACGGAAACGCCCCAAGCCATGTGGCACAACACCCGCCTGCTCAACCTGATCGCCTCCACGCTGTACGCGCTGGTGGCGCTGATGGCGTTCGCCGCCGGCCTGCTGTGGCTGGCGCAGCGGCCGGTGTTCGCCATCACGCACGTGGAGCTGTCGGCGATGGCGGGCGGCACGCTGCGCCACGTCAACGCGCCGGGCGTGCGCGCCAACGCGCTGGGCAAGCTGAGCGGCAACTTCTTCACGCTCGACCTCAACGAGGCGCGCCAGAGCTTCGAGTCCGTGCCCTGGGTGCGGCGCGCCAGCGTGCGGCGCGAATGGCCCAACGGCCTGGCGGTCGAGGTCGAGGAGCACGAGGCGCTCGGCACCTGGGGCAATGCCGACGGCGGGCGCCTGATCAACACCTACGGCGAGATCTTCGTGGCCAACCCGGCCGAGGCCGAGGAAGACGCGCAGCTGCTCGCGCTGGACGGCCCGCCCGACAGCGAGTCCGACGTGGTGGACAAGCTCGAGGTCATGCGCGAATGGTTCAAGCCGCTCAAGGTCGAGCCGCTGGCGGTCACGCTGTCGCAGCGCTACGCCTGGCGCACGCGGCTGTCCAACGGCATGGTGATCGAGCTCGGGCGCGAGCAGAACGATGAAGAGCGCGATGCGATGGCGCAGCGCGTGAAGCGGTTCGTGGTGGCCTGGCCCCAGGTCACGGAGCAGTGGGGCAAGCAGATCGAATACGCGGACCTGCGTTATCCGAACGGATTTGCCATCCGCGCGGCCAACGTGCGGTTCCTGACCGATGCGCAGGCCGCGGCGGCCGCCAAGGCCCGCGCGCCCGCGGCAAGCAATCCGACAAACAATCCGACGCGACTCAAGAGCAAGAACGCGGAGAAAACCCGATGAGCAAGGAATACAAGGACCTGTTGGTCGGTCTCGATATCGGCACTTCCAAGGTGGCCGCGGTGGTGGCGGAACTGCGCCCCGACGGCAGCTATGAAGTGATCGGGATGGGCCAGTCGGAGTCCAAGGGTCTGAAGAAGGGGGTCGTGGTCAATATCGAGGCCACCGTGCAGTCCATCCAGCGCGCGCTGGAGGAGGCCGAGCTGATGGCCGACTGCAAGATTTCCGAGGTCTTCACCGGCATCGCCGGCAGCCACATCCGCAGCTTCAACTCCAGCGGCATGGTGGCGATCAAGGACAAGGAGGTCACGCAGACCGACGTGGCGCGCGTGATCGAGACCGCCAAGGCGGTCAACATCCCGACCGACCAGCAGATCCTGCACATCCTGACGCAGGAATTCATCATCGACGGCCAGGAAGACGTGCGCGAGCCGATCGGCATGAGCGGCATCCGGCTGGAGGTGAAGGTGCATATCGTCACCGGCGCGGTCAGCGCGGCGCAGAACATCGTCAAGTGCGTGCGCCGCTGCGGGCTGGAGGTGCACGACCTGATCCTGCAGCCGCTGGCCTCGAGCCTGGCGGTGCTGACCGAGGACGAGAAGGAGCTCGGCGTGGTGCTGGTCGACATCGGCGGCGGCACCACCGACATCGCCATCTTCAGCGAAGGCGCGATCCGGCACACCGCCGTGATCCCCATCGCCGGCGACCAGATCACCAACGACATCGCGATGGCGCTGCGCACGCCCACGCCCGATGCCGAGGACATCAAGATCCAGTACGGCATCGCCAAGCAGGCCATCGCCGACCCGGAGGACATGATCGAGGTCCCCGGCGTGGGCGACCGCGGCACCCGCACGCTGAGCCGGCAGGCGCTGGCCGCGGTGATCGAGCCGCGCATCGAGGAGCTTTACTCGCTGGTGCACCAAGTGGTGCGCGAATCGGGCTACGAGGAACTGCTGTCCTCGGGCGTGGTGATCACCGGCGGCACGGCGATGATGCCGGGCATGGTGGAACTGGGCGAGGACATTTTCCTCAAACCGGTTCGGGTCGGCGTGCCGGAATATCGCGGAAATTTGCACGAAGTGGTAAAGAGTCCGCGCTATTCGACCGTAATGGGACTACTGCTCGAAGGCCGCGTGCAGCGCATGCGCGGGCGCCGGGTGGCGGTGCAGAGCGGCTCCGTCAAGCATGTGTGGGGCCGCATGAAGGAATGGTTCGTCGGCAATTTCTGATATTGCCGGCGCGCGGGATGTTGAAAGATTGACGGCGCTGTCCACCGGATCGGGGGCGGGCCGTTGAAACAGGCAGTTCTTTTTGATGGTTTCTTGTTCAGTAGCCAAGGGTTGCGGCGGGGAGGCCGCAGCGTTTGGCAGCTGATTCTTCTTGGAGGCAGTGATGGACTTTGACATGATCGAAACGGAAATGCAGGACGGCACCATCATCAAGGTGGTGGGCGTGGGCGGCGCGGGCGGCAACGCCGTGCAGCACATGATCAGCCGCGGCGTGCAAGGCGTCGAATTCATCTGCATGAACACCGACGCCCAGGCGCTCAAGCGCTCTTCCGCCTCGCGCGTGCTGCAGCTCGGCAACACCGGCCTGGGCGCCGGCGCCAAGCCGGAAGTGGGCCGCAACTGCGCCGAGCAGGCGCGCGAGCAGATCGCCGACTCGCTGCGCGGCGCGCACATGGTCTTCATCACTGCCGGCATGGGCGGCGGCACCGGCACCGGCGCCGCTCCGATCGTGGCGCAGGTGGCCAAGGAAATGGGCATCCTGACCGTGGGCGTGGTCAGCAAGCCGTTCGAGTTCGAAGGCGCGCGCCGCGCCAAGGTGGCGGAGTCCGGCTCGAGCGAGCTGGAGTCCAGCGTCGACTCGCTGATCGTGGTGCTCAACGAGAAGCTGTTCGAGGTGATGGGCGACGACGCCGAGATGGACAAGTGCTTCCAGTGCGCCGACGACGTGCTGCACAACGCCGTGGCCGGCATCGCCGAGATCATCAACGTCGATGGCCTGGTGAACGTCGACTTCGAAGACGTGAAGACGGTCATGGGCGAGCAGGGCAAGGCCATGATGGGCACGGCCACCGTGTCGGGCGTGGACCGCGCCCGCCTGGCCGCCGAGCAGGCCGTGGCCAGCCCGCTGCTCGAAGGCGTGGACCTGTCCGGCGCGCGCGGCGTGCTGGTCAACATCACCGCCAGCCGCTCGCTCAAGCTGTCCGAGACCAAGGAAGTCATGAACACCATCCGCAGCTACGCCGCGGAAGATGCCACGGTGATCTTCGGCACGGTGTACGACGACTCGATGGGCGACGCGCTGCGCGTGACCGTGGTGGCCACGGGCCTGGGCCGCTCGGCCAAGAAGCAGCAGCCGATGACCCTGCTCAAGACCGGCACCGACAACATGCCGGTGCAGATGATGGGCAACATGACCAACACCGTGAACGCGGGCCACAGCAACGCGCCGGACTACAGCAACCTGGACACGCCGGCGGTGTGGCGCAGCTCGCGCGAATCGGCGTCCGCCCACGTCGCCGCGCTGCAGGAGAAGGGTGTGGATACCTACGATATCCCCGCCTTTCTGCGCAAGCAGGCGGACTGAGTCGGCACGGCAAGGTGCAGGCCTCCAGGCCGGCTGCCCGCCGGGGCGCGGCCACGGAACAGCAAGACACGCAGGCGCTCCCTATCCGCCCGTGTCGCGCCCCGTGGCTGCGCCCGGCTCGGCAGCCAGCCGGCCCGCGCCCGCGCTGACGCCCTCAGCTCGCATCCCGTCGCCGGGACAGGCGTGCCACCGGCCGCCTCCCCGGACTGGTCTCCCGCCCTCCCGGCCGGGATGTGCCGTCGTCCGCGCGGCGATCGCAAGATCGCCGCGCGCGTTGCATTTTTCAGCCCCGCTGCGGCACCGCGCCCGCGGCGCCGTTTCAAGCACGCGCCGGGGTTAAGGTTTAGAGTCGCACTGGAATCGCATCGGGCCCCCGCCCAAGCGCGCCGGCACCGCGGCGCACAGGCTTCGCCTTGGGCGCGGCAGGTGCGCGCACTATGATGCTAGACAGGGTTTTTACCGAGACAGGAAGAGAGACAGCATGATCGAAACAGGAGCGCGTGTGCCCGACGCCACGCTGAACGAATTCTTCGACACCGAGACCGGCGGCTGCAGCCTCGGGCCCAACGCCTTTTCGGTGGCGGAACTGGCGCGCGGCCGCAAGATCGTGGTGTTCGGGCTGCCCGGCGCCTTCACGCCGACCTGCTCGGCCAGGCACGTGCCGGGCTACGTCGCCCAGGCCGAGGCGCTGCGCGCCGCCGGCGTGGACGAGGTGTGGTGCGTCTCGGTCAACGACGCCTTCGTGATGGGCGCCTGGGGCCGCGAGCAGAACACCGCCGGCAAGGTGCGCATGATGGGCGACGGCAGCGCCGAATGGACGCGCAAGCTGGGGCTGGATATGGACCTGACCGCGCGCGGCATGGGCGTGCGCTCCAAGCGCTACGCGATGGTGATGGAAGACGGCGTGGTGACTGGCCTGTGGGTCGAGGCGCCCGGCGAATTCAAGGTCAGCAGCGCCGAAGCGGTGCTGGCGGCGTTGCGCGCTTAATACGCGATTGTGACAATTCGACCCTCGCGAGTGACGCAAGTTAGACTTGCGGGGGTGAATTCTTACGCCGCTAACAGGCCGAAACAAAGTGGCGCAGCGCAGCAAACGAAGCGATGGTAAAATCGCTGTATCAGTAAGTTCAGTCAATAGATTTTAATAATAGCTGAGAACGTCATGCTCAAACAGCGCACCATCAAATCCCTGGTCAAGACCGTAGGCATTGGCTTGCACTCGGGCCGTAAAGTGACGCTGACGCTGCGCCCCGCCCCGGCAGACACCGGCATCGTGTTCACCCGCGTGGACCTGCCCGAGGCCGTCGAGATCCCCGCGAGCGCCGGCGCCATCGGCGACACCCGCCTGGCTTCGGTCCTGCAGAAGGACGGCGCGCGGGTTTCCACCGTGGAGCACCTGATGTCCGCCTGCGCGGGCCTCGGCATCGACAACCTGTACGTGGACGTCGACGCGGAAGAAATCCCCATCATGGACGGCAGCGCCGCGTCCTTCGTGTTCCTGCTGCAATCCGCCGAGATCGAGCAGCAGTCCGCTCCCAAGCGCTTCATCCGCGTGAAGAAGGCCGTGGAAGTGCGCGAGGGCGACAAGCTGGCCCGCCTCGAGCCGTTCTTCGGCTTCAAGCTGGCCTTCACCATCGATTTCCGCCACCCGGCGGTGGACAAGACCGGCCAGACTTTCGCCATCGACTTCGCCGACACCAGCTACGTGCGCGAGATCGCGCGCGCGCGCACCTTCGGCTTCGCCCATGAGGTCGAGGCGCTGCGCGAGATGGGACTGGCGCGCGGCGGCAGCCTCGACAACGCCATCGTGCTCGACGAGCACCGCATGCTGAACAACGAGGAACTGCGCTACGGCGACGAGTTCGTGCGCCACAAGATCCTGGACGCGATCGGCGACCTCTACGTGATCGGCCACCCGCTGATCGGCGCGTACATCGCCAACAAGTCCGGCCACGGCCTCAACAACCAGCTGCTGCGCGCCCTGCTGGCCGATCAGGAAGCCTACGAGATGGTCACGTTCGAGCGCGTCGAGGACGCGCCGCCGGCCTTCCTGCCGCAGTTGCAGCCGGCATTCGCGTAAGCCGCGGGCGTCCTGGCGCCGCAAAGAGAAAGCCGGTCGCTCGACCGGCTTTTTTTCATGCTGGGGATACCGTCTTTCAGCCCTTCGGCCCCGGACCGTGATGCGACAGCAGCGTCTTCAGCGCGTCGCGCAGCGGCGAATCGGGCAGGTCGCGCGTGAGCTGGTCCAGGCTCGCCAGCCCGGTGGCCGACATCCTGCCGTTCCTCGGCCGCTCCACCGGCCCGGTGTCCCAGTCCCCCTGGCGGCCCACGTCCGGTTGAACGCGCACCCGGATTGCGGTAATCTGCGAGCCCCGCTGTTGCAGTCTTCCAAGTAGCGTCGGCACCACCTGTCTTACCCGTGCCGCGGCGGCGCCATGCGCCGCCAGCAACAGCAGTGTCCGCTCCCCCTGGCCTTGCCCGATGGCGCGGGCGTCCTGCTTGACGCCTGCCACGGCGATGCCGTCCTGCAGTCCGCGAGGCAGGAGCGACAGCACCTCAGTTTCCAGCACAGCCAGTTCCCGCGCCGTCTGCATCAGGGCGGAAACCGGGCCGGCCTTGGCCAGCCAGTCGTTGAGCGGCTTGGCGGCGGGCGTCTGGAGGGCGTGGTGGGTGAACATGCGCATGCGCGCATTCTAGCGTGCCGCCGCTTGCGTGCGGCGCCGGGCCTCGCATTGGGAGAAGGGAGCCGCCTCATGCAGATCATCGTGCTTCATCCGCGCCTGCCGCAGGTGCGCCATTTCACGCTGTCGCGCGGGCGGCTGGCCGCCGCCGTGCTGCTGCTGTGCCTGCTGGTCGCGCTGGCCTCGTCGGCGCTGACCTGGTTCGCCGCGCGCGCGGGGCTGGCCGGGTCCGGCGCGCCGGCGCGCGCGCCCGGCGACGACGCCTACCTGCGCGCCAACCTCAATGTGCTGGCCGCCCGCGTGGGCGAGATCCAGGCCCGCATGGTGCGGCTGGACGCGCTGGGCGAGCGGGTCTCGGGCCTGGCCGGCATCGCGCCGAAGGAGTTCGACTTCCGCCAGCCGCCCGGGCGCGGCGGCCTCGCGCCCACGGCCCAGTCGCGCGCGCCCAGCCTGACGGAGCTGCAGCTGGCGCTGGCGCGCCTGTCCGACCAGGCCGAGCAGCATGCCGACTATCTCGACGTGGTGGCGACCACGCTGCTGGACCGCCAGAGCGAGGACCGCCGCGTGCCGCGCGTGCTGCCGGTGGCGTCCGGCTACGACGCCTCGGGCTTCGGCTGGCGCTTCGACCCGTTCACGGGGCGCCGCACCCCGCACGACGGCGTGGACTTCTCCGCGCCGGCCGGCACGCCGATCGTGGCGGCCGCCGGCGGCGTGGTGGTGGCTGCCGAATGGCACCCGGAATACGGCAACCTGATCGACATCGACCACGGCAACGGCCTCAAGACCCGCTACGCGCACAGCGCCAAGATGCTGGTCAAGCCCGGCGACCTGGTCAAGCCGGGCCAGCAGATCGCGCTGGTCGGCTCGACCGGGCGTTCCACCGGCGCGCACCTGCACTTCGAGGTGCACGTCAACGGCGTGCCGCAGAACCCCAGTCGCTTCCTCGCGGTGGCGAAACCGGCACCCGCGCAGCTGGCCCAGGCGCCCGAGCCGACCGACCGCACCGCCATCCGATGAAGCGGCGCCGGCGCGCCGTTGAAGAACCGCGGGGCCGCCCCGATGTCCGAAGGGAACTGGGTGCGCGGGGCGCGTCCGGGCCAGGGGGCGCAAGGGCGGGGTGAACGGCCGGCGCGGCGTCGGCGGGCGGGCGCGCGATCGGCGCGCCATCGCCGCTGCATCGCCGCCACGGCGTCAAGTCCCGGCTGCCGCGGGGTGTGGTTTGCGCATCGCGCGGACCGCCGCGCGCTTCCGGCCGTGACACCCGCGCGTGATAAACTCGGCGTTTTGCGCCAATCTTCCTATTTCCTCGCGCGGTTCGCCCTGGGCTGCCGGCCTGACCGGCGGCCAGGCCGCCGGTGCATGGCACAGCGGCGTACCACGGCAGACCTCTCGCGTAGGTGAAAGCAATCGATGATCACGGGCCTTCTCAAGAAAGTCTTCGGCAGCCGCAATGAACGGCTGGTCAAACAATATGGCAGGACCGTCGCGCAGATCAATGCGCTGGAACCGAAGTTCGCGGCGCTGTCGGACGACGACCTGCGCGCCATGACCGAGACCTTCCGGCAGCGCCACGCCGCGGGCGAGTCGCTCGAGGCCATGCTGCCCGAGGCGTTCGCGGTGTGCCGCGAGGCCAGCAAGCGGGTCATGAAGATGCGCCACTTCGACGTGCAGCTGATCGGCGGCATGGTCCTGAACGACAACAAGATCGCCGAAATGCGCACCGGCGAGGGCAAGACCCTGACCGCCACGCTGGCGGTGTACCTGAACGCCATCACCGGCAAGGGCGTGCACGTGGTCACGGTCAACGACTACCTGGCCCAGCGCGACGCCGAGTGGATGGGGCGCCTGTACAACTTCCTGGGCCTGTCGGTGGGCGTGAACCTGTCGCAGATGCCGCACGACCAGAAGGCGGCGGCCTACGCGGCCGACATCACCTACGGCACCAACAACGAGTTCGGCTTCGACTACCTGCGCGACAACATGGTCTACGATCCGGGCCAGCGCGTGCAGCGTCCGCTGCACTACGCGATCGTCGACGAGGTGGACTCGATCCTGATCGACGAGGCGCGCACCCCGCTGATCATCTCGGGCCAGGCGGAGAACCACACCGACCTGTACCAGCGCATGAACGGCATCCCCAAGCTGCTCGAGCGCCAGATCGGCGAGGAAAAGGCCGACGGCACCGGCGTCGAGAAGCCCGGCGACTACTACGTCGACGAGAAGGGCCACCAGGTCTACCTGACCGAGGCCGGCCACGAGAAGGCCGAGGAAATCCTCGCGCAGCAGGGCCTGATCGGCGAGGGCGAGTCGCTCTACGCGCCGCAGAACATCACGCTGATGCACCACCTGTACGCCGCCCTGCGCGCGCACAGCCTGTTCCACCGCGACCAGCACTACGTGGTGCAGAACGACGAAGTCGTGATCGTCGACGAATTCACGGGCCGCCTGATGACGGGCCGGCGCTGGTCCGACGGCCTGCACCAGGCCGTGGAAGCCAAGGAAGGCGTGACCATCCAGCAGGAAAACCAGACGCTGGCCACGATCACCTTCCAGAACTACTTCCGCATGTACGAAAAGCTGTCCGGCATGACCGGCACGGCCGACACGGAAGCCTACGAGTTCCAGGAAATCTACGGCCTCGAAGTGGTGGTGATCCCGACCAACCGGGCTGCCCAGCGCAAGGACTTCCAGGACCAGATCTACAAGACCTCGAACGAGCGCTACGACGCCGTGGTGCGCGACATCCGCGACTGCTACGAGCGCGGCCAGCCGGTGCTGGTCGGCACCACCTCGATCGAGACCTCGGAATACCTCTCGGGCCTGCTCAACAAGGCCAAGCTGCCGCACCAGGTGCTCAACGCCAAGCAGCACGAGCGCGAAGCCGAGATCGTGGCGCAGGCCGGCCGGCCCAAGATGATCACCATCGCCACCAACATGGCGGGCCGCGGCACCGACATCGTGCTGGGCGGCAACGTGGAAAAGCAGGCCGGCTTCATCGAGGCCGACGACAGCCTGCCCGAAGCCGAGAAGGCCACGCGCATCGCCAAGTTCAAGGACGAGTGGCAATCGCTGCACGAGCAGGTCAAGACCGCCGGCGGCCTGCACATCGTCGGCACCGAGCGCCACGAGTCGCGCCGCATCGACAACCAGCTGCGCGGCCGCGCCGGGCGCCAGGGCGACCCGGGCTCGTCGCGCTTCTACCTGTCGCTCGACGACCAGCTGCTGCGCATCTTCGCCGGCGACCGCGTGCGCGCGATCATGGAGCGCCTGAAGATGCCCGAGGGCGAGCCGATCGAGGCCGGCATCGTCACGCGCTCGATCGAGTCCGCGCAGCGCAAGGTCGAGGGCCGCAACTTCGACATCCGCAAGCAGCTGCTGCAGTACGACGACGTCGCCAACGACCAGCGCAAGGAAATCTACAAGCTGCGCAACGAGGTCCTGGAATCCCAGGACGTCGGCGAGATGGTGAAGAACCTGCGCGAGAGCGTGCTGGTCGAGATGTTCCGCGACCACGTGCCGGCCGACACGATGGAAGAGCAGTGGGACATCGCCGGCCTGGAAACCAAGCTGCGCGAGGAATGGTCGCTCAACGTGCCGCTCGCCGCCACGGTCGAGGCCGCGCAGAGCATCGAGGACGAGGAACTGCTGAACCTGATCGTGCGCGCCGCCGACGAGCGCTACGAAGGCAAGGTCGCCCAGGTCGGCCGCGAGTCGTTCGCCGGCTTCGAGCGCTCGGTCATGCTGCAGAGCATCGACACGCACTGGCGCGAGCATCTGGCCGCGCTGGACCACCTGCGCCAGGGCATCCACCTGCGCGGGTATGCGCAGAAGGACCCCAAGCAGGAATACAAGCGCGAGTCGTTCGAACTGTTCGCGCGGCTGCTGGACCTGATCAAGGTCGAGGTCACGCGCGTGATCTTCAACGTGCAGATCCAGTCGCCGGAGCAGCTCGAGCAGGCCTCGGAGCAGATCGAGGAAGGCCTTTCGCACCTCGGCAACGTGCAGTACCAGCATGAGGAGTTCGACGAGGCCAGCCAGGCCGCGGAGGCGGCCACCGCGCCCGAGCGCGCCGGCATCGCCTACGCCGCCGCGGCGGCGGCCGAGACCGCCGGCATGGCCAAGGTGGGGCGCAACGATCCGTGCCCCTGCGGCTCCGGCAAGAAGTTCAAGCAGTGCCACGGCAAGCTCAGCTAGGCCGCGCACGGTGAAGTCAGCAAACATGCCCGCGCAAGCGGGCATGTTCGTCAGGGCGGTGCGGAATCCGCAGGCAACAAGCGCGGAATCCGCGATGCGCGGGCTGCGCATGGGCGCTCCGCTCCGGCCTGGCGCCCGCCAACCAGCAACGAAGAACGCATAGAGGAACGCACATGGCCGTCAACCTGCCCCTGCCGCTGGCAGAGAACCTGAAACCTGTCGCCGGCGTCGAGCTCGGCTGGGCCGAAGCGGGCGTCCGCAAGGCCAACCGCAAGGACGTGCTGGTGGTGCGCGTGGCCGCGGGCAGCACCGTGGCCGGCGTGTTCACCCGCAACCGCTTCTGCGCCGCGCCGGTGCAGGTCTGCCGCGAGCACCTGGCCGCCGGCAAGGGCATCCGCGCGCTCGTGGTCAACACCGGCAACGCCAACGCCGGCACCGGCGAGCCCGGCCTGGCCGCGGCCCGCGCCACCTGCGACGCGCTCGCCGCGCAGCTCGGCATCGCCGCGGAGCAGGTGCTGCCGTTCTCGACCGGCGTGATCCTGGAGCCGCTGCCGGTGGACCGCATCGTCGCCGCGCTGCCGGCCGCCATCGCCAGCGCGAAGCCGGACAACTGGCTGGCCGCGGCCGAGTCGATCATGACCACCGACACCCAGCCCAAGGCCGCCTCGCGCACCGTGCAGATCGGCGGCAAGACCGTCACGCTGTCGGGCATCAGCAAGGGCGCCGGCATGATCCGCCCGAACATGGCGACCATGCTCGGCTTCATCGCCACCGACGCCACCGTGGCGCAGCCCGTGGTGCAGGCGCTGGTGTCCTACGCGGCCGACCAGTCGTTCAACAGCATCACCATCGACGGCGACACCTCGACCAACGACTCGTTCGTGCTGATCGCCAGCGGCCAGGCCGGCGCGCCGGCCATCGAGCGCGCCGAGGGTGCCGACTTCGAGGCGCTGCGCGCCGCCGTGACGGACCTCGCGCAGGAACTGGCGCAGATGATCGTGCGCGACGGCGAAGGCGCCACCAAGCTGATGACCATCCGCGTGGAAGGCGGCAAGGACGTCGCCGAATGCCGCCAGATCGCCTATGCGGTGGCGCACTCGCCGCTGGTCAAGACCGCGTTCTACGCCTCCGACCCCAACCTCGGCCGCATCCTGGCCGCGATCGGCTACGCCGGCGTGGACGACCTCGACGTCGGGCGCGTCAACCTGTGGCTCGACGACGTGCTGGTCGCGCGCGACGGCGGGCGCAATCCCGACTACCGCGAGGAAGACGGCCAGCGCGTGATGAAGCAGGCCGAGATCACCGTGCGCGTCGCGCTCGGCCGCGGCGATGCCGCCGCCACGGTGTGGACCTGCGACCTCTCGCACGACTACGTTTCGATCAACGCGGACTACCGCTCGTAAGCTCTGCCCCGGGGAGCGGCGCCCGCGCGGGCGCCGCTCCCGGCTTCCCGCCAAGATCCGCTTTCCCGTTTTTCCCCGCCTCTCCTGCCCAGCCGCCATGTCCGACCTCGCCTCCCGCCTCGACAGTTTCCTCGCCCGCCTCGAACAATGGTTGCCGCCGCAGTTGAGCGACGCCGACTGGGAGCAGGCCGTCGCATTCCGCTGGCGCAAGCGGCAGAGCCTGTTCGGCAACATCGGCTACCTGCAGGCGATCCGCCAGCTGCCGCCGATCCACCTCGACGACCTCAAGAACATCGAGCGCCAGAAGGACGCCATCGTCGCCAACACGCGCCAGTTCGTGCGGTGCCTGCCGGCCAACAACGTGCTGCTGACCGGCGCGCGCGGCACCGGCAAGTCCTCGCTGATCAAGGCCTGCCTCAACGCCTTCGTCAAGGACGGCCTGCGCCTGGTGGAAGTGGACAAGGACGATCTGGGCGACCTCGGCGACATCGTCGAGCAGCTGGCGGCGCGCCCGGAGCGCTTCGCCATCTTCTGCGACGACCTGTCGTTCGAGGACGGCGAGTCGGGCTACAAGTCGCTCAAGTCGGCGCTGGACGGCTCGGTGGCCGCGCAGTCGGACAACGTGCTGATCTACGCCACCTCCAACCGCCGCCACCTGCTGCCCGAGTACATGAAGGACAACGAGACCTACCGCCACACCGACGACGGCGAGATCCATCCCGGCGAAGTGGTGGAGGAAAAGATCTCGCTGTCCGAGCGCTTCGGCCTGTGGCTGTCGTTCTACCCGCCCAAGCAGGACGAGTACCTGGCCATCGTCGGCCACTGGCTCCAGCATTTCGGCTGCTCGGACGAGGACGTGGCCGCCGCGCGCGGCGACGCGCTGGTGTGGGCGCTGGAGCGCGGCTCGCGCTCGGGCCGCGTGGCCTGGCAGTTCGCGCGCGACTGGGGCGGCAAGCATGGCAAGCCGTTCGTCGCCTCGGCCGAAGGCCAGGCATGAGCGAGGCCCCGCAAAGCGCCGCCGGCACCGCGCGCAAGGTGACGGAGGTCGCCGTGGGCGTGCTGGTGCAGCCCGACGGCCGCTTCCTGCTGGCGCAGCGCCCGGCCGGCAAGCCCTACGAAGGCTATTGGGAATTCCCGGGCGGCAAGCTCGAGCCGGGCGAATCGGTGGAGGAAGCGCTGGCGCGCGAACTGCACGAGGAGCTCGGCATCGCGGTGTCGCAATCGGTGCGCTGGCAGGTGCTCGAGCACGATTACCCGCACGCCTACGTGCGCCTGCATTTCTGCAAGGTCACGGCATGGTCGGGCGAGCTGGTGGGGCGCGAAGGGCAGGCGTTCTCATGGCAGTCGGCGCCGGTCGAAGTGGGACCGCTGCTGCCGGCCACGGTGCCGGTGGTGGCGTGGCTGGCTGACGAGGGCAAGCGCTAAGGCTGCGCTTCGTCGGGCAAACCGGTGGCATGCGGGGCGCAGCGACTGTGACCACAGGCGCGGGCCGGCGATGCGCGATGGCGGTATGAACCGCTGCAGACGCCGGCCAACGCCGCGCCTCAGTCCTCGTCGTCCTGCTCCGCCGACGGATCCTCGCCGGGTTTGCCGCCGATCACGTATTTTTCCGAGGCCCACGCGCCGAGGTCGATCTGCTTGCAGCGCTCGGAACAGAACGGGCGGAACTTGTTCTCCGGCACCCAGGCCACATCCTTGCCGCAGGTGGGGCACTTGACTACGGTTGTCATCGCTTCAGAAATTGCAGAGCTTGAGCAGGAAGGGAATGTCGGCATCCACCGAGCGCGGGCGCAGGTCGCCGTCCTGCTGCGTGAAACGGACCCACAGCATGTACTTGTTGGCGCTCATCTCGGGGATGAAGGCCAGCAGCGAGTCGTCGAGCATCACCTGCATGAGCTGGTAGCTGCGGCCCGACAGCATCTGCTGGTAGCTGCCGCCGGTGGCGATGACCTTGCCGCTCTGGCCGGACTCGCGCAGCAGCCGCAGCACGGTGTTGGTGCCCATGCGCAGCGCCACCAGCGGGCGCGCCCACTTGAGGATGTCGGCGCGGCGGTCCTCGGCCGGGCGATGCTGCCATGCGTAGTAGGCCGGCAGGTCGAATTCGCAGGTGCCGCCGGGAATGATGGCGCGGCTGCGGATGCTGGTGAGCCACTCGTTGTCGGTCAGCAGCTGGCCGGCCTTGCCCACCACCTGGTTGAGCTGCGACATGGCCTGCTCGATCTCGCCGATGACCGCGTCGAGCGCGCCCTGGTCGATCTGCGGGCTGGCGCGCAGCGCGGCCAGCGCCTGGCGCTGGCGCTCCAGTTCCTTGAGCAGGTCGGTCTTGAGGTCCGCGCGGCCGGCCACGTCGATGATCTCGAACAGTGTCGTCAGCGCCACGTGGTGCTGCAGGGCATGATCCTGGCCGAGGAAATAATCCAGGCGATCGAACAGGTCTTCCAGGCGCAGGAGAGTCCTGATGCGTTCGTTGAAAGGATATTCGTACAGAATCAAGTGATTGTCCGGGCGGCAGGGCGGTTTGGCGGGCGGCGTTGCTGGCGGCGTTGCTGGCAGTACGGGGCCCAGTATGGGACCATTTCCCGCTTGTATCCAGCGCATTCTATGCGAGTCCGCGTGGCAGGACAACGAAAGCGCCGACTAAAGGTGCATCCCGCGCCACCGGTTCCCGCCGGCCGTATCAGCGCCATCGGCGCCATCGGCTGCATCGGCTTCCCGGGCGGCCCCATCGGTTCCTTCGGCGCTCAGCCGGCGGCGAGCGCGCGGTAGAGCCGGTCGAGCCGCTCCACCTGCGGCGCCAGCGCCTCGGGCGGGCCGTCGTTGTCGACCACGTCGTCGGCGCGGGCCAGCCGTTCGGCGCGGCGGGCCTGCTTCGCCATGATGGCCTCGACCTGCGCGCGCGTGAAGCCGTTGCGCGCCATCACGCGCGCCACCTGCGTGGCCTCGCTGCAATCGACCACCAGCACGCGGTCCACGCGGCTGGCCCAGGTGCCGGACTCGACCAGCAGCGGCACCACGTAGATCAGGTAGGGGTGCCGGCCCGCCGCGCGGATCTCGGCGGCGCGGGCCTCGGTCAGCTGGCGGATCAGCGGATGGGTGATGGCTTCGAGCCGGGCCTTGGCCGCGGGGTCGGCAAACACCAGCGCGCGCATGGCGTCGCGGTCCATCGCGCCGTCGGCGCGCAGGCAGCCGGGGCCGAAGGCCGCCACCAGCGCGGCAATGGCCAGCCCGCCCGGCGCGGTGATCTCGTGCGCCAGCAGGTCGGTGTCGATCAGGGCGGCGCCGCGCGCGGCGAACAGGTCCGCCACGCGGGTCTTGCCGGAGCCGATGCCTCCGGTCAGTCCGATTTGCAGCATGTCCGTATCCAGGCTATGCAGGCTTGCATGGGTGGGCGGCGCGCCGTCAGCCCGCCAGGCCCAGCGGCAGCACGTTGGCGCCGAAGAACAGCACCAGCAGGCCGGCGCCGGCGATATAGGGGCCGAAGGCGAAATGCGTATCGCGATCCTGACGGCGCAGCGCGATATTGGCAAGCGCGAACACCAGCCCCACCACCGACGACAGCAGCACCAGCGCCGGCAGCGCCTGCCAGCCGAACCAGCCGCCCAGCGCCGCCATCAGCTTGAAGTCGCCGTAGCCCATGCCTTCCTTGCCGCGCACCAGCTTGAACGCCCAGTACACCGTCCACAGCAGCAGGTAGCCCGCCGCCGCGCCGGTCACGGCGTCGGCCAGCGGCGCGAACAGCCCGCCGAGGTTGAGCAGCAGGCCCAGCCACAGCAGCGGCAGCGTGATCTGGTCGGGCAGCAGCTGCGTGTCCGCGTCGATCAGGGTGAGCGCGATCAGCGCCCAGATCAGGGCGATGGCCGCCAGCGCCTGCCAGGTCGGGCCGAAGTGGGCCGCGGCCAGCGCGGTGAGCAGCGCGGTGCCGGCTTCGACCAGCGGGTAGCGCTTGCCGATCGGCGCCTTGCAGGCCGAACAGCGCCCGCGCAGCGCCAGGTAGCTCAGCACCGGGATGTTCTCCAGCGCGCCGATCGCGTGGCCGCAATGCGGGCAGGCCGAGCGCGGCACCATCAGGTTGTAGGTCTCGGGGTGGGGCAGCGGGTCGTCGCGCAGCGAGGCGATGTAGTTGGCCTCGTCGTGCTCCATCATGCGCGGCAGCCGGTGCACCACCACGTTGAGGAAGCTGCCGACCACCAGGCCGAGCAGCGCCGCCGCCGTCACCAGGAACCAGGGCGGCAGCAGCGCCAGCGACGCGATGGCCTGCGCGGGCGCCGCCGGTGCGGAAAACGCGGAAAACGCGGAGAGCGCGCCGGCGGCGCCGTGCGCGGAAAACAGCCACTGCATGCGTTACACCACCTGTCCCAGTTTGAAGATCGGCAGGTACATTGCCACCACCATGCCGCCGATGAGCACGCCCAGCACCACGATGATGAGCGGCTCGATCAGGCTGGAGATGGCGGCCACGGCGTCGTCCACCTCGCGCTCGTAGAACTCCGCCACCTTCAGCAGCATGTTGTCCAGCGCGCCCGACTCCTCGCCGATCTGCGTCATCTGCAGCACCATGTTGTCGAACACATGGGTGGCCTGCATGGCGTTGGTCAGGCTGGTGCCGATGCGCACCGACTGCTCGATCTCCCGGGTGGCGTCGTAGTAGACCCAGTTGCCGGCGGCGCCGGCCACCGATTCCATCGACTCCACCAGCGGCGTGCCGGCGGCGAACATGGTGGCCAGCGTGCGCGTCCAGCGCGCGATCACGGCCTTGCGGAACAGCGAGCCGAAGATCGGCAGCCGCAGCAGCATCCGGTCGCTGGCGCGCTGCACCTTCTCCGAGCGCTTGAGGCTGCGCAGGTAGAAGGCGATGCCGAACACCGGCACGCCGATCACGATGTACCAGTTGTTGACGAAGAAGTCCGACATGGCGATCACGGCCAGCGTCGGCGCCGGCAGGTTGGCGCCGAAGCTCGAGAACACGCCCTTGAAGGCTGGGATCACGAAGATCATCAGGATCACCGTCACGGCGAAGGCCACCGTCAGCACCGCGATCGGGTAGATCATGGCCGACTTGATCTGGCTCTTCAGCGCGATGGTCTTTTCCATGTAGAGCGACAGGCGCTCCAGCAGGGCGTCCAGGATGCCGCCCTGCTCGCCGGCGTCGATCAGGTTGCAGTAGAGCGTGTCGAAGTAGCGCGGCTGGCGGCGGAAGGCCTGCGCCATGCTGCTGCCCGATTCGATGTCGAAGCGGATCTCGGCCAGCAGCTGCGTGAAGTTCGGGTTGGCGTGGCCGCGCGCGATGATGTCGATCGACTGCAGCAGCGGGATGCCCGCCTTGAGCATGGTCGAGAGCTGGCGCGTGAAGTACGCGATGTCCTTCTCGGTGATCTTGCGCCCGCGCGCGGCGCGCCGCTTCTTGAGCTTGACCACGGTGAGGCCCTGCTTGCGCAGGGTGGCGTTGACCTCGGCCTGGCTCTCGGCGCGCAGCTCGCCCGTGAACACCTTGCCCTTGCGGTCCTTGCCCTCCCACTCGAAGATGTACTGCGTGGGCGCCTTACGCCCAGATTTCCCCTTGGGCGCAGCCGCCTTGCGAGCGGCGGCGGCTGGTGCGCGTGTCGCCATGATTGACCCCAAATGACATGCTTTGTTGTTTTACATATTGGTTGTTGCCAGCACTTCTTCCAGCGAGGTGACGCCCTGCTTCACCTTGGCCAGGCCGGCTTCGCGCAACGATAGCACGCCGTCGCGGCGCGCCTGCTCGGCGATCTGCAGCGCGGTGCCGTGCGCGAGGATGATCTGCTGCATCGCCTCGGTGATCGGCATCACCTGGTAGATGCCGCAGCGGCCCTTGTAGCCGGTGCCGTTGCAGCGCTCGCAGCCGACCGGGTGGTAGGGCTGCCAGCTGCCGTCGAGGTCGGCCTCCTGGAAGCCGGCGTCGACCAGCACCTCGCGCGCCAGCTCGCCGGGCCGCTTGCACGTGCACAGGCGGCGCGCCAGCCGCTGCGCGGTGATCATCAGCACGCTCGAGGCGATGTTGAACGGCGCCACGCCCATGTTCATCAGGCGCGTGAGCGTGGTCGGCGCGTCGTTGGTGTGCAAGGTGGAGAACACCAGGTGGCCGGTCTGGGCCGCCTTGATCGAGATGTCGGCGGTTTCCAGGTCGCGGATTTCGCCGACCATGATGATGTCCGGATCCTGCCGCAGGAACGAGCGCAGCGCCGCGGCGAAGGTCAGGCCGGCCTTCTCGTTGACGTTGACCTGGTTGATGCCGGGCAGCTGGATTTCGGCCGGGTCCTCGGCCGTGGAGATGTTGATGTCGCCCTGGTTGAGCCGGTTCAGGAAGGTGTACAGCGACACCGTCTTGCCGCTGCCGGTGGGGCCCGTCACCAGCACCATGCCGTAGGGGCGCTTGATGACGTCGAGCAGCAGCGCCTTCTGCGCCGGCTCGTAGCCGAGCTGGTCGATGTCCAGCTTGTCGGAGGACGACTCCAGGATCCGGATCACGATCTTCTCGCCGAACAGCGTCGGCAGCGTGGAGACGCGGAAGTCGATCGCCTTCTCGACGACCTCCTTGGGCTCCTTGCCGTCCTTGTCCTTCTCGGCGTTCTTGTCCTTGGGCAGCGCGATTAGCAGCTTCATGCGGCCGTCCTGCGGCACGCGCTTTTCCGAGATGTCCAGGCGCGACAGCACCTTGATGCGGGTGGCGATCTTGTCGCGGATGTCGACCGGCGGGCGCGCCACCTCCTGCAGCACGCCGTCGACGCGGAAGCGGATGCGGTAGAAGGTCTCGAACGGCTCGAAGTGCAGGTCGGAGGCGCCGCGGTGGAAGGCTTCGGTCAGCAGCTTGTGCAGGAAGCGCACCACCGGCGCGTCGTCGATGTCGCCGGCGGTCTTGTTGCGCTGGGCGGCGGCGGAGGCGACCGGGTCGTACTCGATCATCTTGCGCTCGGCCTGCACCGGCGCGATCGACTTGAGCGTGCCGCCGCCGTCCTCGCTGGCGGAGCGCACGTACTGCATCAGCTTGTCGTGCTCGACGACGACGGTATCGACCGGCAGGTTGTACTTCTGCTTGATGGCGTCGAGCCCGGCCTGGTTGCCCGGGTCGGACAGGGCCAGCACCAGGCGGTTCTCGCGCCGGCCCAGCGGCAGCAGCCGGTGCGCGTGGAACTCGCGGTTGCCGGCCAGCGCCGGCGGCACCTTGTTCAGGTTGTACTGGCCCAGATCGACCAGGGGCAACTGATATCTATCAGCCGCGAAGATCGCCACATCGTGCGCAGTCATGGTGCCGCTGGCGATGATCTCGTCGATCAGCTGCGACTTTTTTTCTCGTGCCGACTGTTCAAGCTGGGCGAGCAGGGCAGGCGCGATGCGCCGGCTCTGTGCAAGAGCTAGACCAAGTGTCATGGCAAAAAAGCTGGTGGCCGGCAAGCGGCCGAAAGACCCCGAATCGGCGCAGTTTGCAGGCGGGGTCACTTTTTGTAAAGGCGAGGCGCGCCCGGCGTTGGCGTTTGCGCGACAGGTGCGCAACCCTACTGGCGCGGGGGGATGGGCGTGGCGGCCGGCGGCGGGGCGGCCAGGGGGGCGTCAGGCGGCGGTCCGGCCGCAGCATGTCCGGGGACACGGACCGGAGACGCGGACGAAAAAAATCGCGCGGACGAACGCGGACGAAAAAAAGCCGCACATCGCTGTGCGGCTTTTCTTGTACGGTCTTGCCGACCGTGAAAACTGGTCGGGGTGAGAGGATTCGAACCTCCGGCCTCTACGTCCCGAACGTAGCGCTCTACCAGGCTAAGCTACACCCCGTTTTTCTTGCTTTTCTCTATCGCTGCGCCAGAAATATTGTTGCAGCGAGAAAGCACACAAGTGTAGCAGCCTTTTTTTCGGATGGGAAGAGGCAACCGCATGTTCCTTGTGTTTTTGCTGTCAGGCCCGCTTGCCGGGGCCGCCCGATTTCACGACTGGCGCTGCAGCGAAAACGCGCACAGGTCGATCAGCGTCTGCTTGAGCGGCGACTCGGGGAATTGCCGCGCGGCCTTCTCCGCCGCCTCGGCTTCGCGCCGCGCGGCTTCGAAGGTGACTTCGAGCGCGCCGCTGTCGTGGATCGCCGCGAACACCGCGTCGAAGTGCTCGGTGCCGCCTTGCACGATGGCGTCGCGCGCGAGCGCGCGCTGCGCGTCGGTGCCGTGCTCGAGCAGGTGCAGCAGCGGCAGCGTGGGCTTGCCCTCGCGCAGGTCGTCGCCGGCGTTCTTGCCCATCTGCTCGGCGCTGGCGGTGTAGTCCAGCATGTCGTCGATGAGCTGGAAGGCGGTGCCGATGCGCCGCCCGTATTCGGCCGCGGCTTCCTCGGCGGTGGCGTCCGCGCCGGCCAGCACGGCGCCGAGCTGGGCCGAGGCCTCGAACAGCTTGGCGGTCTTGTAGCGGATCACCTGCAGGTAGCGCTCCACGGTGACATCGGGGTCGTGCATGTTGAGCAGCTGCAGCACTTCGCCCTCGGCGATCACGTTGGTGGCGTTGGAGAGGATCTCCATGATGCGCATGCTGCCGGCGTCCACCATCATCTGGAACGCGCGCGAATAGAGGAAGTCGCCCACCAGCACGCTGGCGGCGTTGCCGAACACCGCGTTGGCGGTCTGGCGGCCGCGCCGCAGCTCGGACTCGTCGACCACGTCGTCGTGCAGCAGGGTGGCGGTGTGGATGAACTCCACCACGGCGGCCAGTTCGTGGTGGCGGTGGCCGTCGTAGCCGAAGGCCCGCGCGGACAGCAGCAGGATCACGGGACGCAGGCGTTTGCCGCCGGCGCTGATGATGTATTCGCCGATCTGCTCGATCAGCGGCACTTCGGAGGCGAGCCGCTGGCGGATCACCGAATCGACGGCGCGCATGTCGGCAGCGACCGGGGCAAGCAAGGCAGTGGCGGAAGACTGGGACAAGATGTTCACCGTTACGCAAAACCCGCCGATTATAAGCGATGCGGGTGTATGTATGTCCCCTGAACGGGGGGTGCCGGGGTCGCGGGCCGGGGCATGCGCGTGGCGCCGGCGCCACGCACGCGCGGCCTATAATGTCCGCATGACCGAAAGACATTCCTCTTCGCGTCGCCGGCTGCGCCGCACCGCCTGGTGGGCTGCCTTCGCCGCCCTGGCGGGCTTCCTGCTGGCGGACCTGATCTGAGCCGGGCCCGCGCCGGACCCCGTCCGTGCGCCGCGCAATGTGCGCGAGGCGCCGCCGGACAGGCTATGTACCTGTTTTCTTTGTACTTTTACCGGATCTGGTATAGAATCACGGGTTTCCTCCGGCCGCTTTGCATTGTTTACGGCTGCGCCGGCGGGAGATAACCGGCGCCAATTGGGCTGTCCGGGCCATCCGGACCCTCCTGCCCAAGCAGGGCGGACGGAGCGCCAGGGCAGGCCGGCATTGGCTTTCGGCGTTTTATTTCACATCGAGAGGTTCGACAATGTACGCGGTCGTAAAAACCGGCGGCAAGCAATACAAGGTTGCTGCTGGCGAAAAACTTAAAGTAGAACAGATACCGGCAGACATTGGCGCAGAAATCACGCTCGACCAGGTGCTCGCAGTGGGCGCCGGCGACCAACTCAAGTTTGGTACGCCGCTGGTGAGCGGGGCTTCCGTCAAGGCTACCGTTATCTCCCAAGGTCGTCACGACAAGGTGAAGATCTTCAAGATGCGCCGTCGCAAGCACTACCAGAAGCGTCAAGGCCATCGTCAAAACTACACCGAGCTGCGCATCGAATCGATCGTCGCCTGAGCTGCCGCTCAGTCCACATCGAAATCGAATTCAAGCGTAACCAGGTAAAGTCAAGCGACAGGAGTTAGTCATGGCACAGAAAAAGGGCGGCGGTTCCACACGGAACGGCCGCGATTCCGAATCGAAGCGTCTGGGCGTCAAGGTGTACGGTGGCCAGGCCATCAACGCCGGCAGCATCATCGTGCGTCAGCGCGGTACGCGCGTGCACCCGGGCGAGAACGTCGGCATTGGCAAGGATCACACCCTCTTTGCCCTGATCGACGGTCACGTGCAGTTCGCCGTCAAGGGCGCTGCCAAGAAGCAGCAGGTCAGCGTCGTTCCGGCAGCCTGATCACCGCCTTTGCAGCACGAAGGCCCCGCAGCACTTGCGGGGCTTTTTCATTTCTGGCGACAATCCCGTTGTCGCCATCCGCCACGCCCGCGCTCCCCGCCCTTCCGGCCGGGCGCGCGGCGCGGCCGCTCCACCACGGAAGGTCATCATGAAGTTCATCGACGAAGCCAGAATTGAAGTCATTGCCGGCAATGGCGGCAATGGCAGCGCATCGATGCGGCGCGAGAAATTCGTCCCCTTCGGCGGACCGGACGGTGGCGACGGCGGCCGCGGCGGCAGCGTGTTCGCGGTGGCGGACCGCAACATCAACACCCTGATCGATTTCCGCTACGCCAAGAAGCACGTGGCGCGCAACGGCGAGAACGGCCGCGGTGCGGACTGCTACGGCGCCGGCGGCGAGGACGTGACGCTGCGCATGCCGGTCGGCACGCAGATCCTGGACATGGACACCGGCGACCTGATCGCCGACCTGACCGAGCACGGCCAGACCGTGTGCCTGGCCGAGGGCGGCATGGGCGGCTGGGGCAACCTGCACTTCAAGTCCAGCACCAACCGCGCGCCGCGCCAGCAGGTCGACGGCAAGCCCGGCGAGCGCCGCATGATCAAGCTCGAACTCAAGGTGCTGGCCGACGTGGGCCTGCTGGGCATGCCCAATGCCGGCAAGTCCACGCTGATCTCGCACATCTCCAACGCGCGCCCCAAGGTGGCGGACTATCCGTTCACCACGCTGCACCCGAACCTGGGCGTGGTGCGCGTCGACCACGAGCAGTCCTTCGTGGTGGCCGACATCCCCGGCCTGATCGAAGGCGCGGCCGAGGGCGCCGGGCTGGGCCACCAGTTCCTGCGCCACCTGCAGCGCACCGGCCTGCTGCTGCATATCGTGGACCTGGCGCCGTTCGACGAGAACGTGGACCCGGTGGCGGAGGCGCGCGCCATCGTCAACGAGCTGAAGAAATACGACGAGAGCCTCTACGACAAGCCGCGCTGGCTGGTGCTCAACAAGCTGGACGTGGTGCCGGAGGACGAGCGCGAGAAGCGCGTCAAGGATTTCGTCAAGCGCTACAAGTGGAAGGGCCCGGTGTTCCGCATCTCCGCCCTGACCGGCGAAGGCTGCCGCGAACTGATCTACGCGATCAAGGACCACCTCGCCGCGATCAAGGCCGAGGAGGCCGCCGCGCTGGCCGAGCCGGACATCCGCTTCGACGAGCGCCTGCACAATATCGACCATTCCGGCACGGAGCAGGACTGATCCGCTCCGCGCCAGCCAGCAAGCAACGACAGCCGCAGTACCCAGGAGACAGGATCCCGCCATGCAATCGGTCATCGCCCAGGCAAAACGTATCGTCGTGAAGGTCGGGTCCAGCCTGGTGACCAACGACGGCAAGGGGCTCGATCACGACGCCATCGCCCGCTGGGCGGCCCAGATCGCCAAGCTGCGCATGGCCGGCAAGGAAGTCGTGCTGGTCAGCTCGGGCGCCATCGCCGAGGGCATGCAGCGCCTGGGCTGGGTGCGCCGCCCGAAGGAAATCCACGAATTGCAGGCCGCCGCCGCGGTGGGCCAGATGGGGCTGGCGCAGGTCTACGAAAGCCAGTTCGGCCGCTACGGCATCCGCACCGCCCAGGTGCTGCTGACCCACGCCGACCTGGCCGACCGCGAGCGCTACCTGAACGCGCGCTCGACCCTGCTGACGCTGCTCTCGCTCGGCGTGGTGCCGATCATCAACGAGAACGACACGGTCGTCACCGACGAAATCAAGTTCGGCGACAACGACACCCTCGGCGCGCTGGTCACCAACCTGATCGAAGGCGACGCGCTGGTGATCCTGACCGACCAGCGCGGCCTCTACACCGCCGACCCGCGCCGCGACCCGCAGGCCGTCTTCGTCGAGGAAGCGCTGGCCGGCGCGCCCGAGCTCGAGGCGATGGCCGGCGGCGCCGGCAGCTCGATCGGCCGCGGCGGCATGCTGACCAAGATCCTGGCCGCCAAGCGCGCGGCCAAGTCGGGCGCCCACACCGTGATCGCCTCGGGGCGCGAAGCCAACGTGCTGGAGCGGCTGGCCGGCGGCGAAGGCATCGGCACCCAGCTGCTGGCGCCGACCGGGCGCCTGAACGCGCGCAAGCAATGGATGGCCGACCACCTGCAGATGCGTGGGCGCGTGGTGATCGACGCCGGCGCGTGCGAAAAGCTCACCAGCGGCGGCAAGTCGCTGCTGCCGATCGGCGTGGTGGAAGTGGAGGGCGAGTTCGCGCGCGGCGAGGTCATCGCCTGCGTCGACGCAGGCGGGCACGAGGTGGCGCGCGGCATCACCAACTATTCCAGCGCCGAGGCGCGCCTGATCGCGCGCAAGCCGTCGTCCGAGATCGAGCGCGTGCTGGGCCACCAGAACGAGCACGAGCTGATTCATCGCGACAATCTCGTGCTGGTCTGACGGGCCGGGGAAGGCAAACAAGAAAGGCTGCACATCGTGCAGCCTTTCTTGTTTGCCCACAAACCTTCAATTGCCGCTTGTGTTCTCCCCTCTCCCGCGCGCGGGAGAGGGGAGAACACAAGCGGCAAGCCGATGCTGTCTGTCAGTAGCTCACTTGCCTCATCGCCGCCCGCTGCCGCTCAGCGCGAGAACAGGCTCTTGCGCGGCGCGTCCCCGCGCATCTGCCGGACGATCTCCTCCGCCGTGCCGGCCGCCCCGCGGCCCTCGCAGAGGAAGTCGGTGGCGAGCGCGTTGGCGTAGTTGTTGCGCGTGCCCTTGACCACGCGGATCCAGCCGTCGCGGTCGTCGCTGCCGTTGCGCACCCATTCCTTGGCGTCCTTGGGCAGCGTGGCGAACAGCTTGCGCTCGTAGGAATCGCAGCGGAAGCCTTCGAAGCTGCTGGTGCGCGTGCCGCCCGGGCCGCGGATCACCACCGTGTAGCGCACCGCGCCGTCCTTGCCGACCACGACCGACCTGGCGTCCACGGCGAAGTCGAAGTTGCCGGTGGGGCTGACCTCGAACGGGATCAGGTCGGCGTCCTGCGGCAGCGCCGGCAGCGGCGTCGCCGCCTCGTTGAACTCGCGCGGCCCGAACAGCGGCGCGAACAGGCTCGATTCCTTCTTGGGCGTGTAGTCCTCGGCGTCTTCGTCCGGGGTGTCGACCTGGGTGTAGTTCGGCTTGGTGCTGCCGCAGCCGGCCAGGCCCAGGGAAAGGGTTGCCGCCAGCAGGCAGGCGGCGGTCAGCCGGGAGCGAAAGCCCCGGCCGGCGGATTCAATCATCGGTACTCCGTTCTGTGGACGCCGGCATGGCCGGCGGTGTTGGGCCGTGATCGCCGGCCTGCTCGTCGCACGGGCCCTGCGGCTCGTGCGCGAGGCGGCCGTCGGCCCCGGCGTGTTCGTCCGGCGCGCCACGGCCCGCGGGGCGTGGCGCGGCGTGCCTGCCGTGCGCGCCGTGGGTCCCGTAGGGGCTCAGCGGCGCGCGCGCATTGCGCTGCAGGAAGCGCGACAGCTCGTTCAGCGCGAGCTGGTACACCTCGCGCTTGAACTCGATGACGGCATCGAGCGGTACCCAGTAGTGGCTCCAGCGCCAGGCATCGAACTCCGGATGGTCGGTGGCGCGCAGGCGGATGTCGCAATCGCGGCCCGCCATGCGCAACAGGAACCAGATCTGCTTCTGCCCCCGGTAATGGCCGCGGATCTCGCGGCGGATGAACTTGTCCGGCACCTCGTAACGCAGCCAGTCGCGCGTGCGACCGACGATCCTGACGTGCTCGGGCAGCAGACCGACTTCTTCATGTAGCTCGCGGTACATCGCCTGTTCCGGCGTTTCGCCGTATTTGATGCCGCCCTGTGGAAACTGCCATGAATGCTCGCCGATGCGCTTGCCCCAGAACACCTCGTTCCGTGCGTTGATGAGGATGATGCCGACGTTCGGGCGAAAGCCTTCACGATCGAGCATGACTGCACCTCGAATCCTTTAGAATTACGTCGATTATAAAGGAAGCGCGTAATGCGGCTTGCGCAACGGGATGCTGGTTTTCCCCGAGCGAAAAGCGCTGTTTCAGGCACGCGCGCGCCACGAATTCGCGCCAGTCCCCGCCCGCGCTCCGCGGGACGGGCATGGCCTTACGAGAAAGCAACGGATGAAAGCCTCGCAATTCTTCATTTCCACCCTCAAGGAAGCCCCTTCCGACGCGGAAATCGTCTCGCACAAGCTGATGACGCGCGCCGGCATGATCAAGAAGCTCGGCGCCGGCATCTACAACTACATGCCGGTGGGCCTGCGGGTCATCCGCAAGGTGGAAAACATCGTGCGCGAGGAAATGAACCGTGCCGGCGCGGTCGAGCTGTCGATGCCGGTGATCCAGCCCGCCGAGCTGTGGCAGGAAACCGGCCGCTGGGACAAGATGGGCCCCGAGCTGCTGCGCCTGAAGGACCGCCACGAGCGCGACTTCGCCGTGCAGCCGACCTCCGAGGAGGTCGTCACCGACATCGCCCGCAGCGAAATCCGCAGCTACAAGCAGCTGCCGGTCAATTTCTACCAGATCCAGACCAAGTTCCGCGACGAGCGCCGGCCGCGCTTCGGCATCATGCGCGGGCGCGAGTTCACCATGAAGGACGCCTACTCGTTCGACCGCGACGTGGCCGGCCTCAAGGTGTCCTACGACAAGATGTTCAACGCCTACGTGCGCATCTTCGAGCGTTTCGGCCTGGAATTCCGCGCCGTGGCGGCGGACAACGGCGCCATCGGCGGCTCGGGTTCGCACGAGTTCCACGTGATCGCCGATACCGGCGAGGACGCCATCGTCTATTGCCCGACCTCGGACTACGCCGCCAACATGGAGGCGGCCGAAGCCCTGCCGCTGCTGGCCGGGCGCGCCGCGCCGGCCGAGGCGCTGGTGAACACGCCCACGCCGGGCAAGGCCAAGTGCGAGCAGGTCGCCGAGCTGCTGGGCATCCCGCTGGCGCGCACGGTCAAGTCGATCGTGCTGGCCACCGACGGCGAGGCCGGCGCGCAGATCTGGCTGCTGCTGCTGCGCGGCGACCACGAGCTCAACGAGGTCAAGGCCTCCAAGGTGCCCGGCCTGGCCGAGTTCCGCTTCGCCAGCGAGGCCGAGATCGTCGAGACCTTCGGCACGCCGCCCGGCTACCTGGGCCCGATCGGCACGAAGAAGCCCGTCAAGGTGGTGGCCGACCGCACCGTGGCCAACATGAGTGACTTCGTCTGCGGCGCCAACCAGAAGGACTACCACCTGACCGGCGTGAACTGGGGCCGCGACCTGCCCGAGCCGGCCGTGGCCGACCTGCGCAACGTGGTGGCGGGCGACGCCTCGCCGGACGGCAAGGGCGTGCTGGAAATCTGCCGCGGCATCGAGGTGGGCCACGTGTTCATGCTCGGCACGCGCTATTCGGAGTCGATGGGCGCCACCTTCCTCGACGAGAACGGCAAGACCCAGCCCATGCAGATGGGCTGCTACGGCATCGGCGTCACGCGCATCCTGGGCGCCGCCATCGAGCAGAACTTCGACGAGCGCGGCATCATCTGGCCGGCGGCCATCGCCCCGTTCGCGGTGGTGATCTGCCCGGTCGGCTACGACCGCTCGGAAGCGGTCAAGGCCGAGGCCGACCGCATCCACGCCGAGCTGCTGGCGGCCGGCGTCGACGTGATCCTGGACGACCGCGGCGAGCGCCCCGGCGCGATGTTCGCCGACTGGGAGCTGATCGGCGTGCCGCATCGCGTGGTGGTGGGCGACCGCGGCCTCAAGGAAGGCCGCGTGGAGTACCAGGGCCGGCGCGATGCCGAGGCCACGCAACTGCCGGTGGCCGACGTGGTCGGCCATGTGCGCGGCCTGCTGACCGCCTGAGCCCATGCGCGCCGCGGGCAGACGCGCCGGTGCAAGCCGCCACCGCCTGAGCCTGGGCGCGCGCCTGGCGCGCGCCGGCGCTGGCCTGCTGCTGGCGCTGAGCGCGGCCGCGCACGCGGGCGCGCAGAAGGAAGAAGACCTCGCCGATTCCGTGCGCGGTGCGCTGGCCGCCGCCATCGCGGACAGCCGGCCGCTGCGCCCGGCCTTCGCCACCGGCGGCGAGCAGCTCGCCTACGTGAAATGGCTGGAGGAGATGTCGCACCGGCTGGCCGCGCGCATCCCCGAGCCGCAGGTGCGCATCGAGCTGATCGAGACCGCCTACTACGAGGCCAAGCGCGCCGGCCTGGAGCCCGCGCTGGTGCTCGGGCTGGTGCAGGTCGAGAGCAATTTCCGCAAGTACGCCATCAGCGGCGCCGGCGCGCGCGGCCTGATGCAGGTGATGCCGTTCTGGTCGCGCAGCATCGGCGACGGCGACGCGCGCAAGCTGTTCCACCTGCAGAGCAACCTGCGCTACGGCTGCACCATCCTGCGCTACTACCTGGACCGCGAGCAGGGCGACCTGTTCCTGGCGCTGGGGCGCTACAACGGCAGCCGCGGCCGGCCCGAGTATCCCAACGCGGTGCTGGCGGCGTGGAAGCGCTGGCAGTATTCCGAGGCCAGCGTCACGGTGGCCGGCGACCCCGATCCCGCCGCCGCGCGCGCGCGCGTGCTGCCGCCCGAGGCGCCGTCGCGCAACCCGTTCTCGCCGCAGCGGCTGGCCAATCCCTCATGAGCACGCCCGGCGGCCCCGCAGGCGGCGGTTCCGGCAAGGCCGGCTACGCCAGTTCCTCGCCGGACCTGGAGCGCTGGCTGCGGCGCCATATCGGGCAGGGCTTCAACGCCGAGGCGCTGGTGCAGTCGATGTGCCAGTCGGGCTACGACGCCGGCTTCGCGCGCGCCACGGTCGGCGCGGCGCTGGCCGCCATGCGCGGCCCGGCCGAGGGCGATGAGGCCGACGCGGGCGGCGGCGGTGCCGCGAACCCTGCCGGTGCCGCCAACATCGGAGATGCCGGCGGCCCGGCGTCGCCCGCCACGGCGCGCGGCCACGCCACCGGCTTCCCGGCGCGCAACGCCGCGCACCATGCCGGGCGCGACATCCCCATCCTGTTCGCGCTGGCCGCGCCGCGCGTGGTGCTGTTCCAGCAACTGCTGACCGGCGACGAGTGCGACGCCCTGGTGGCGCTCGCGCGCGGCCGCCTGGCGCGCTCGCCGGTCATCAACCCGGACACCGGCGACGAGAACCTGATCGACGCGCGCACCAGCATGGGCGCGATGTTCCAGGTCGGCGAGCATCCGCTGATCGAGCGCATCGAGGACTGCATCGCCAGCGTCACCGGCATCGCCGCCGACCGCGGCGAGGGCCTGCAGATCCTCAACTACAAGCCCGGCGGCGAATACCAGCCGCACTACGATTTCTTCAATCCGCTGCGCCCCGGCGAGGCGCGCCAGCTCCGCGTGGGCGGGCAGCGCGTGGCCACCGTGGTGATCTACCTCAACAGCCCGCCGGCCGGCGGCGCCACCGCCTTTCCCAAGCTCGGCCTCGAAGTGGCGCCGGTCAAGGGCAACGCGGTCTATTTCAGCTACCGCAAGTCCGACGGCACGCTCGACGAACGCACGCTGCACGCCGGCCTGCCGGTCGAGCAGGGCGAGAAATGGATCGCCACCAAGTGGCTGCGCGAGCGGCCCTACCGCACCGGATGACGCCCGTCCAGCCGGGCCGGCCCGGTCGCTATTGGTTCGACCCGGCCATGCCCTTCGTCGAGAGCCGCTGCGCCAGCGACAGCGGCGCGGCCTATCTGCCGCACACCCATCCCACGCTGTCGGTGGGCGCGGTCGACGGCGGCCACAGCCTGTTCAGCACCGAAGCCGGCGCGGTGCGGCTGTCGCCCGGCGACGTGGTGGTGATCCCCGCCGGGCAGGTGCACGCATGCAACCCGGAGCCGGACCGGCGCTGGAGCTACCAGATGCTGCATGTCGACGCGGCGTGGGCGGCCGCGGCGCTGGCCGCGCGCGGCGCGGCGGCGCCGGCCGCGCTCGCGCGCGTGCGCATCACCAGCGCGGCCGACACCTACGCTGCGCTGTGCGCGCTCAACCGCCTGCTGTTCTCGGCGGCGCCGTGCGCGCGCAAGGCGGCCGCGCTGGCCGCCTTCCTCGCCGCGCTGCTGGGCGGCGCGGACCCGCGCCAGACCGTGCGCGCGCCGCGCCCGCCGGCCGGCCGCGCGCGGCTCGCCCGCGTCGTGGCGACGCTGCGCGAGCGCCATGCCGAGCCGCTGCCGCTGGCCGAGATGGCGCGCGCCGCCGGCATGAGCCGCTACCAGCTGATCCGCGCGTTCCGCGCCGAGACCGGCATGACGCCGCACGCCTACCAGCTCGACCTGCGCATCAACCATGCGCGCCATCTGCTGCGCGCGGGCGGCGCCCCGGCCGACGTCGCCCAGGACCTGGGCTTCTCCGACCAGAGCCATTTCCAGCGCGCCTTCAAGCAGCGCGTCGCGCTCACGCCGCGCGGGTTCCAGCGCCGCGCCGGCTGAGCCGCGCGGCCGTGCGCCGCAATTTTCTCCAATACCGCCGCCCGCCGCGCCGGCCAGACTTCGTGCTCGACACGAAAGGACTGGCATGGACTCATTCGCGGCATCCGGCTTCGGCCAATTCGCCATGGTGGCGGGCGCGCATTTCCTCGCGCTGCTCAGCCCGGGGCCCGACTTCTTCCTGGTGGTGCGCAGCTCGCTGGTGCTCGGCGCGCGCCGCGCCGCCGCCGTCTGCCTGGGCATCGCGCTCGGCAACGGGGTGTTCATCGGCGCCGCGCTGGCCGGGCTGGCCGCCACGCGCGCCAGCCACGGCGTGCTGGCGCTGCTGCAGTGGGGCGGCTGCCTGTACCTGGCGTGGCTGGGCTGGCGCCTGCTGTCGGCCAGCGGGGAAACCGCGCTGCCCGGCGAGAGCGACGAGAGCGACAACGACGGCGGCGGCGGCGGCGGCGGCTGCGCGGCGCAGCTCGTCGCCGGCTTCCTGTCGGCCGTGCTCAACCCGAAGAACGCGCTGTTCTACGCCAGCCTGTTCTCGGTGCTGGCCGGCCGCCGCACGCCGGCCGCGGCGCAGCTCGGCTACGGCCTGTGGATGTTTGCCGTGGTCTTCGGCTGGGACCTGCTGGTGGCCTGGGGCGTGCGCCTGCCGCCGGTGCGCGCGCGCTTCGCGCGTTCGGTGCGCGGCGTGGAGCGCGTCACCGGGCTGGTGTTGTGGGGCATCGCGCTGTGGGTGGCGGCAACCGCGTTGCAGGCAGGGCGATCCTAGGCGGCGCGTCGCGGGTGCCGGCCCGCCGCGCGGGCCGCGACTGGCGAAGGCCGTACCGCCAGTTTTCCGGCTGACCGTACCGGTACTGTACTGGCGTGCTCGGCTAGACTGGGCCGCCTCGTTGTCCGCCCCCGATGGAGTCAGTCATGGCAGTTCCCCAGCTCGTTGCCGGATCCGGCGTGTTCGCCGCGTTCTCTGCGTTCGCCCTCGTGTCGTCGATCACGCCCGGCCCCAACAACACGATGGTGCTCGCCTCGGGCGTCAATTTCGGCTTTGCGCGCACGGTGCCGCACATCCTCGGCATCAGCCTGGGCTTCGCCGTGATGGTGGCGGTGGTCGGGCTCGGGCTGGGCTCGCTGTTCGCCGCGCTGCCGTGGACCTGGACGGTGCTGCGCGTGGTGGCGGCGCTTTATCTCGCCTGGCTGGCGTGGCAGCTGGCCAGCTCGGGCGGCGTGCAGGAGCGCCAGGTGGCGCAGCCGATGGGCTTCCTGCCGGCCGCGGCGTTCCAGTGGGTCAACCCGAAGGCGTGGGTGATGGCGGTGGGCGCGTGCAGCACCTACGTGCTGCACGGCAACGTGTGGTTCAACGTGCTGCTGCTGGCCGGGGTGTTCGCGGTGATCAACCTGCCCAGCGTGGCGATGTGGGCGGTGTTCGGCGCGGCGCTGCGGCGCTGGCTGGCGCAGCCGCGCGTGCTGCGCGTGTTCAACGTGGCGATGGCGCTGCTGCTGCTGGCCTCGCTGTGGCCGATCCTCAGCGCAAGGCCCTGATCGCGGGCAGGTTGCGCCAGTAGCCGTGCGCGTCCATGCCGCAGCCGAAGACGTAGCGCTCCGGCACCGTGAAGCCGCAGAAGTCCGGGTGCATGGGCTTGGGCTTTTGCAGCACCTTCTCGCACAGCACCGCGGCGTAGACGCCGGTGGCGCCCATGTCCAGGATGCGCTGGCGGATCGCCGCCATCGTCTCGCCTTCGTCGAGGATGTCGTCGAGCACCAGCACCGTGCGGTCCTTGACGGACTCGCGCGGCGCCACGCGCCACTGCATCTCGCCGCCCACGGTCTTGTTGTTGTAGCGCGAGAGGTGGATGTAGTCGAATTCCAGCGGGAACGCCAGCTTGGGCAGCAGCATGCCGGTGAAGACCACCGCGCCGCCCATCACGGACAGCACCAGCGGGAAGGTGTCGCCCATCTTGGCCGTGATCTCGGCGGCCATGCGGTCCAGCGAGTCCTGCACCGCCTGCGCGCTGACGATTTCCTCGGAGTTGGCCCACAGCTCGCGGGCCTGTTCGGCGCTCATCATGATGTCGATCCTGTCTCAGACTGTCTTTGTCGGTGGCCGCGCGGGGGCCTTGCGATGGTCCCGGCGGTCGGCCCGGGTTTGGCTCAGCGGTTGAAGAGGCCTTTCATGCCGCCCTTCATGGCGCCCATCGAGCGCATCATCTTCATCATGCCGCCGCCCTTGAGCTTCTTCATCATGCCCTGCATCTGGTCGAACTGGTTGAGCAGGCGGTTGACCTCCTGCACCGGCACGCCGGCGCCGGCCGCGATGCGGCGCTTGCGGCTGGCCTTGATCAGCTCGGGCTTGGCGCGCTCGGCGGCGGTCATGCTGTTGATGATGCCTTCCATGCGGCGCACCTGCTTTTCCGCCACGTCCATGTTGGCGCCCTGGGCCTGCTGGGCGAACTGCGCCGGCAGCTTGTCCACCAGGCTGCCCAGGCCGCCCATCTTCTTCATCTGGCCGATCTGGGTCTTGAAGTCCTCGAGGTCGAAGCCGCCGGTCTTCTTGATCTTCTTGGCCAGCTTCTCGGCCGCTTCCATGTCCACGCCGCGCTGGGCTTCCTCGACCAGCGCGAGGATGTCGCCCATGCCCAGGATGCGCTGGGCCATGCGCTCGGGGTAGAACGGCTCGAGGCCGTCGAGCTTCTCGCCCACGCCGACGAACTTGATCGGCCGGCCGGTGATGTGGCGCACCGACAGCGCCGCGCCGCCGCGCGCATCGCCGTCGAGCTTGGTCAGCACCACGCCGGTCAGCGGCAGCGCGTCGTGGAACGCGCGCGCGGTGTTGACCGCGTCCTGGCCCAGCATGGCGTCGACCACGAACAGGGTCTCGGCGGGCTTGAGCTCGGCGTGCAGCGCGGCGATCTCCTGCATCATCGCCTCGTCGATGCCCAGGCGCCCGGCCGTGTCGACGATCAGCACGTCGTGGTAGTGCTTGCGCGCCCAGTCCACCGCCGCGCGGGCGATGTCCACCGGCTTCTGGTCCGGCTGGGAGGGGAAGAAGTCGGCGCCGACCTGCTCGGACACGGTCTTGAGCTGGGCGATGGCGGCGGGGCGGTACACGTCGCACGACACCGTCAGCACTTTCTTCTTCTTGTTTTCCTTGAGCCACTTGGCCAGCTTGCCCACGGTGGTGGTCTTGCCGGCGCCCTGCAGGCCGGCCATCAGGATGATGGCGGGCGGCTGCACGGCCAGGTTCAGCTCGCCGCTCTTGTCGCCGGCGGTGAGGCTTTCCTCGCCGCCGATGACGGCGGTCAGCTCGCGCTGCACCACGCCCACCAGCGCCTGGCCGGGGGTGAGGCTGGACACCACGTCCTCGCCCAGCGCCTTTTCCTTCACGCGGGCGATGAATTCGCGCACCACCGGCAGGGCCACGTCGGCCTCGAGCATGGCCAGGCGCACCTCGCGCAGCATTTCGGCGGTATTGGCTTCGGTCAGGCGAGCCTCGCCGCGCATGGTCTTGACGACCCGCGCCAGGCGTTGAGTGAGATTGTCCAGCATGGCAGAGAAGTCCGGGGGTAGGGCTTGTTTGGGGGCCCGGGCGGCACCGGGCCGGCGTCTCGCGAGGCCGGGCGCAGGTTCCGGGGCCAGGCTCACGCGCGGCTCGGGGGCGGCTCGAGCGCGGCGCCACCGGGGCGGGGGCGCTAGGGTAAACTGTGCAAATGGCCATTGTACTGTATGCCTTGACGGCACTTCTCTACTGCGGCCTGGCCTTTCACGGCTGGGCGACGCGCAATCCGCAGCTCGCGGCTGCCGGTGCCGCCGGCGCCGGCGCCGGCGGCACCACCGCCACCGTGCTGCTGCAGGGCGGCGGCGGCACGCGCGGCGAGGGGCGCCCGGCCTGGTGGCATGTGCTGATGCTGGCCGCGCTGGCCAGCCACGGCCTGCTGCTGCACGAGACCATCTTCCCGGCCGACCGCATGATGTTCGGCTTCGCCTTCGCGCTGTCGGCCATGCTGTGGCTGGGCGTGGGCATCTACTGGATCGAGAGCTTCTTCTTCTCGCTGGCCGGGCTCGGGCTGATCGTGTTCCCGGTGGCGCTGCTGGCCAGCCTGATCCCGCTGGCCTTCCCCGGCGCGCAGATCCTCGGCTACGCCGCCGCGCCGCTGTTCAAGCTGCACTTCGTCATCGCCAACGTGGCCTACGGGCTGTTCACGCTGGCCGCCTTCCACGCCTTCCTGATGCTGCTGGCCGAGCGCCGCCTGCACGGCTTCAACCGCTCGCCGCAGGCCGGCGCCAGCGCGGCGCCGGCGCAGTGGGTGGGCCGCTGGCTGGACCTGCTGCCGCCGCTGCTGACGCTGGAGAAGCTGCTGTTCCGCCTGATCGGCGCGGGGTTCGTGCTGCTGACCCTGACCATCCTGTCGGGCCTGCTGTTCTCCGAGCAGCTGTTCGGGCGCGCGTTCCGGCTGGACCACAAGACCGTGTTCGCGCTGCTGTCGTGGCTGATGTTCGCCGGCATCCTGGCCGGGCGCAGCTTCTACGGCTGGCGCGGGCGCACGGCCTTGCGCTGGGTGATCGCGTCGTTCGGCATCCTGCTGCTGGCCTACGTGGGCAGCCGCTTCGTCATCGAAGTCATCCTGCACCGGTTCTGAGTCCCGCATGGCACGCATCGTCCTCGTCCTGGCCGTGTTGCTGGGCTTCTTCTGGTGGCTGCGCCAGCGCGCCGAGGCGCGCCAGGCCGGCGAGCGCGACGCGCGCCCGCCCCGGCCCCGCCCCCAATCCCAACCGCAGCCCGCGCCGCAGGAGCCGATGGTGCAATGCGCGCGCTGCGCCGTGCACCTGCCGCGCGGCGAGGCCATCGCCTACCGCGGCCTGCACTATTGCCGGCGCGCGCATCTGCCGCCGGACAGCGATGCGGACAATCCCGCCACATGAAGGGGGCCGCGCCACCGCCCGCGCCGTCGCGCCCGCCGGCCCGCTCCGGCGCCTGGGGCGCCGTCGCCGCGCTGTGGCGGCGGCCCGAGCCGCCTGAATTCCACTGGCGCCTGCTGCGCTATTTCTGCTGGGCGCGCCTGGCCGTGGCCGCGCTGCTGCTCGGCTACGCCTGGCTGCCGGCGCAGCGCGGCGAGACCGAGCGGCTGGCGCAGGCGCTCGGCCAGGCCCAGGCCGCGCTGCCGCTGGCGGTGCCCTATGCGCTGATGGCGCTCGCCATGACCGCCGCCGCGCTGTGGTGGCGGCGCGGCTTCCACCTGCGCGTGCACATGCAGGTGCTGGCCGACCTGCTGCTGCTGGGCCTGATCTTCCACGCCCACGGCTACCGCAGCGAAGGCATGGCCATGATCTTCCTGCTGCCGGCGCTGCAGGCCGGCGCGCTCACCAGCCTGCTGTTCGCGCTGTCCACCGCCGCGGTCTCGGCGCTGGTGGTGATGAGCAGCCCGTTCGCGCAGACCCTGCTGCTGCACCGGGCCGATGCCGGCCTGCTCGGCTCCGGGCTGTACGGCCTGGTGTTCATGATCGCGGCCTCGCTGATGTACCTGCTGGCCAACCGCCAGCTCGCGCAGGAGCGCCTGGCGCTGGCGCGCGAGCAGGAGCTGCGCCTGCAGCAGCTGGTCAACCGGCTGATGGTCAACGACATGCAGGACGGCGTCATGCTGCTGCGCGCCAACGGCGCCGTGGTGGCCGCCAACCCGGCCGCGGTGGTGCTGCTCGGCGTGCAGCCGGCTGAGCGCGGCAAGGCCGTCACCACGCCCGGCACCGGGCGCGATGCGCTGTTCGACCTGCGCCAGATCCCGCGCCTGCAGCCGCTCATGGAGATGCTGCGCGACTGGGTGCGCAGCAAGGACGACGCGCCGCGCATCCTGCAGTTGCTGCCGCTGCCGTCGCGGCCGTCGTCGGGGCGCGGCCCGATCCTGCACACGCGCCTGCGCCTGCGCTTCCTGCTGCCGGGCCTGGCCAGCCTGCGCTCGACCTTCGCCTCGTCGCTGTCGGTGTCGCTGAGCGCGCAGCAGGCGATGGACACCGCCACCTGGAACGAGCTCACGCCCGAGGCGGCCGCGCGCCTGCGCCTGGCCATCGCCCAGAACGAGGCGATGGCCTGGCGGCCCGAGGACGAAGCCCTGCTGCGCAGCGAGATGCGCGACACCGTGCTGGTCCACATCGAAAGCTGGGAGCGCATCGCCGAGCAGGTGCAGCAGGAAAAGCTGGCGGCGATGGGCCGGCTGGTCGCCAGCGTGGCGCACCAGATCCGCAATCCGCTGGCGGCCATCAGCCAGGCCAGCGAGCTGCTGTCCGAGACCGGGCGCGGGCGCCCCGACGGCGACATCGACGCGCGCCTGCTGCGCATCATCCACGACAACGTGCAGCGGCTCGACCAGGTGGTGTCGGACGTGCTGCAGATGTCGCGCCGCCCGCGCACCGAGCGCACCGTGGTGGACCTGAACCAGGCGCTGCCCGAGATCGTCGACCGCTGGCGGCTGGAGATGCGCGCGCGCTCCGCCACCCACGACCCGATGGGCGCGAGCCGCATGCCGCGCCCGGCCGAGATCAACGCCAACGCGGTGCGGCTCACGGTGGACGTGGCGCGCCCGGTCATCTTCGACTCGTCGCAGCTGCAGCAGGTGCTGGGCAACCTGCTCGACAACGCATGGCGCTACTGCAGCCGCCTGCCCGGCGCGATCCGCCTGCTGGCCCACGCGCTGGACCAGCACCATGCCGAGCTGATCGTGTGGAACGACGGCGTGGAGGTCTCGCGCGAGCACCAGCGCACGCTGTTCGAGCCGTTCTTCACCAGCAACGCGCAGGGCACCGGCCTGGGCCTGTTCATGGCGCGCGAGCTGTGCGGCGCCAACGATGCCCAGGTGCGCTACGGCACCATCTCGCTCGACGCGCTGCTGGCGCGCACCGGCATGCTGGCCCCGGCGTCACGCGATACACTGCCGGCCAAGGCCTTCGTGCTGACCCTGCGCATCCATGCGCCGGACCAAGCCGGCGGCTGACCGCTTCCCGCCCGCCTCACCACCGCGCCAGACCCATGTCCCTCAAGACGCCAGGCCCAGATCCGATCCTCGTCATCGACGACGAGGCCGACCTGCGAGAACTGCTCGACATCTCGATCCGCCGCATGGGCCACGACGTGGTGCTGGCGGGCTCGCTGGCCGAGGCGCGCGCGCAGCTCGCGGCGCGCCGCTATAGCCTGGTGCTGACCGACATGCGCCTCGGCGACGGCCAGGGCATCGACATCGTGCGCCAGCTCTCGAGCGCGCCCGAGCGCGTGCCGGTGGCGGTGATCACCGCCTACGGCAGCGCCGACAACGCGGTCGAGGCGCTCAAGGCCGGCGCCTTCGACTACATCGCCAAGCCGGTCTCGCTGGACCAGCTGCGCAGCCTGATCCTCAACGCGCTGGGGCGCCAGCAGCGCGACCCGGCCGAGGGCGGTGACGGCAGCGAGGGCGGTGAGGGCGGCGCCGCGGCCGGCACCGCGGACCGCGCCTTCAACCTGCTGCCCGGGCATTCGGCGGCCATGCACGAGGTGCGCCGCTCGCTGTCGCGGCTGGCGCGCAGCATGGCGCCGATCGTCATCAGCGGCGAATCGGGCAGCGGCAAGGAGCGCGCGGCGCGCGCCATCCACGCCATCAGCACGCGCGCGTCGCACCCGTTCGTGGCGGTCAACTGCGGCGCCATTCCCGAGACGCTGATGGAGTCCGAGTTCTTCGGCTACGTCAAGGGCGCCTTCACCGGCGCCGACGCCGAGCGCGGCGGCTTCTTCCAGGCCGCCCACGGCGGCACGCTGCTGCTCGACGAGGTGGCCGACCTGCCGCTGGCCATGCAGGTCAAGCTGCTGCGCGTGCTGCAGGAGCGGCGCGTGCGCAAGATCGGCGCGAGCCGCGAGGAAAACGTCGACGTGCGCGTGCTGTGCGCCAGCCACAAGGACCTGGCCGCGATGGTGGCCGCCGGCCAGTTCCGCCAGGACCTGTTCTACCGGCTCAACGTGCTGGCGCTGCGCATGCCCACGCTGCGCGAGCGGCGCGAGGACCTGCCGGTGCTGGCCGGCGCCATCCTGGAGCACCTCGCGGTGCGCTACGGCGACCGCCACCCCAAGCGGCTGTCGACGGCGGCGCAGCAGCGCCTGGCGGAATATCCGTTCCCGGGCAACGTGCGCGAACTGGAGAACCTGCTCGAGCGCGCCTACGCCTTCGCCGAGGGCGACGCCATCGAGGTGGACGACCTCGGCCCGCTGGAGCCCGGCGCGGCGCCGCCCGGCGGCGCCTACGCCGGCGCGCCCGCGGGCAGCCCGCCGCCGGCCGCCGCCGCGCCCGGCGTCCCGTCGGACGCCCGCTACGCCGGCCGCGCCGAGGCGCCCGACGCACACGGCGGGTACGGTGAACCGGCGCCGGGCGACGCCGCCGGCGAGGCCGGCCGCGTCACCTTCCCGATCGACCTGCCCGGCCGCCTGGAAGCGCTCGAGCGCGACCTCATCCTGCAGGCCCTGCAGCAGACCGGCTTCAACCGCACCGCGGCGGCGCCGCTGCTGGGCCTGAGCTTCCGCCAGCTGCGCTACCGCATCCAGCAGCTGGGCATCCGCGAAGGCCGCGAGGATGCCGCCGACGACGCCGGCGGCGAGGGCCTGGATGCCGCCGCCCACGGAGGGCGCGATGCCTGAGCACGTCCACGGCGGCGCCGTGCCTTCCGCCCCGGCCGCCTTCCGCCCCGACCCCGCGGGCTGGGTGCCGGCCGCGCGCCGCGTGCCGTCGCCCAACTTCGACGCGCGCCCGGCCGGCCTGCCGGTGGACCTGGTGGTGATCCACAACATCAGCCTGCCGCCCGGCCAGTTCGGCAGCGGCGACATCGAGGCCTTCTTCCAGAACCGGCTCGACCCGTCGCGCCATCCGTTCTTCGCCACCATCCACGAGGTGCGTGTCTCGGCGCATTTCCTGGTGACGCGCACCGGCGAGCTGGTGCAGTTCGTGTCCTGCCTGGACCGCGCGTGGCACGCGGGGCAGTCCGAGTTCCTCGGCCGGCCGCGCTGCAACGACTTTTCCATCGGCATCGAGATCGAAGGCAGCGACGACCAGCCGTTCACGTTGGCGCAATACCACACCGCCGCGGCGCTGGTGCGTGCGCTGCTCGCCGCCTACCCGGTGCGCGCGCTGGCCGGGCACAGCGACATCGCCCCGGGGCGCAAGACCGATCCGGGCCCGCATTTCGACTGGGCGGCCTTCGCGGCGGCCGCCGGCCTGGCTTCCGGGATGCTGCCCTACCGCAAAGGGCGGCCCTGAGGCAAGCCCGCGCCGCGCGTTCTGGGGGGATCGAGCGGGCAAGGGAAAACCCTGATAAAGTCCGGCCCCTATCGAAGCGGCCCGGGCAATCGAAAAAATTTCTTTTCATGGTGCGGTAACGTACCGCCGGGCGGGATCCCTTGCGTCTCTTGGGCTGGCGGGTTTGGTGCGGGACCGCATGCCCCCGCCGCCACCGGCTCCGCTTCAAAAAGGCGCTTGTCAAGACTGGTCAAGCCGCTTCATTTCACTATACTTAGTCCAGTTTTTCGCATCGACCACTATATCTAGTGGTGCTTTTCGGGGAGCCAGCCTAGGTGTGCAGTTACCGCCGCGGCGCGACAGCGCGTAGCGTGCGGTCCGCCCGAGGACTGGCGCGTCACAAGAGTCCCAGCAGAATCCAGCAATGCAGTTCGCCCCGGCCGGTCAGGGCCGGGCGAGCCGTTCCATCTTGCGGTTTTTTGCTCGGGACTCTTTGTCACTCATAAAACACGGGTAAGAACAGGAGTTCCTCATGCAGACAGCCCAGAACGAATTTTCCACCGGCGCCGTCGCCGCCGGTGTCGCAGCCAACCCGCAGTCGAGCCCCGCTGCTGCCGGC
This sequence comes from Cupriavidus ulmosensis, assembly GCF_977008105.1. Classification (NCBI taxonomy): domain Bacteria; kingdom Pseudomonadati; phylum Pseudomonadota; class Betaproteobacteria; order Burkholderiales; family Burkholderiaceae; genus Cupriavidus; species Cupriavidus ulmosensis. Next base: position 3,730,690 of record NZ_CDRMWP010000001.1, on the reverse strand, counting down.
GCTGGCAACTACCAGGACTACAAGATCATCCGCCGCAACGGCGCCGTGGTGGCGTTCGAGCCGAGCAAGATCTCGGTGGCCGTGACCAAGGCCTTCCTGGCCGTCAACGGCGGGCAGGGCGCCGCTTCCGCGCGCGTGCGCGAAGTGGTCGAGCTCGTCACCCAGAACGTGGTGCGCGCGCTGCTGCGCAGCCGCCCGAGCGGCGGCACCTTCCATATCGAGGACGTGCAGGACCACGTCGAGCTGGCGCTGATGCGCTCGGGCGAGCATGAAGTGGCCCGCTCCTACGTGCTGTACCGCGAGAAGCGCACCCAGGAACGCGCCCAGGCCAATGCCCAGGCGGTTGCCCGCGTGCAGGAAGGCGGCGCCACCTTCAACGTGAGCGACGGCGGCGTGGCCCGCGTGCTCGACGTGAGCTCGCTGCACGCGCTGATCGACAACGCCTGCTCGGGCCTCGGCGACGCCGTCAGCGCCGAGCCGATCCTCCGGGAAACGCTGAAGAACCTGTACGACGGCGTGCCCATGACCCAGGTCTACGACTCGGCCATCCTGGCCGCGCGTACCCTGATCGAGAAGGACCCGGCCTACAGCCAGGTCACCGCGCGCATCCTGCTGCACACCATCCGCAAGGAAATCCTGGGCACCGAAGTGACCCAGACCGAGATGGTGTCGCGCTACGCCGACTACTTCCCCAAGTTCATCGCGCGCGGCATCGAAGCCGAGCTGCTCGACGAAAAGCTGGCCACCTTCGACCTGGCCCGCCTGGGCGCCGCGCTGGACGCCCAGCGCGACTTCCAGTTCAACTACCTCGGCCTGCAGACCCTGTACGACCGCTATTTCCTGCACATCGACGAGACGCGCATCGAAATGCCGCAGGCCTTCTTCATGCGCGTGGCGATGGGCCTGGCGCTGGGCGAGAAGGACCGCGAAGGCCGCGCCATCGAGTTCTACCAGCTGCTGTCGTCGTTCGACTTCATGTCGTCCACGCCGACCCTGTTCAACGCGGGCACGCGCCGCTCGCAGCTGTCGTCGTGCTACCTGACCACCGTGTCGGACGACCTCGAAGGCATCTACGAGGCGCTCAAGGAAAACGCGCTGCTGTCCAAGTTCGCCGGCGGCCTGGGCAACGACTGGACCAACGTGCGCGCGCTCGGCTCGCACATCAAGGGCACCAACGGCAAGTCGCAGGGCGTGGTGCCGTTCCTCAAGGTGGTCAACGACACCGCCGTGGCGGTCAACCAGGGCGGCAAGCGCAAGGGCGCGGTGTGCGCGTACCTGGAAACCTGGCACCTGGACATCGAGGAATTCCTCGAGCTGCGCAAGAACACCGGCGACGACCGCCGCCGCACCCACGACATGAACACGGCGAACTGGATTCCCGACCTGTTCATGAAGCGCGTGATGGAAAACGGCGAATGGACACTGTTCTCGCCGGCCACCTGCCCGGACCTGCACGACAAGGTCGGCCGCGCCTTCGAGGCCGCCTACCTCGGCTACGAAGCCAAGGCCGCCAGCGGCGAGCTCAAGCTGTTCAAGAAGATCCCCGCCATGCAGCTGTGGCGCAAGATGCTGGGCATGCTGTTCGAGACCGGCCACCCGTGGATCACCTTCAAGGACCCGTGCAACATCCGCAGCCCGCAGCAGCACGTGGGCGTGGTGCACAGCTCCAACCTGTGCACGGAAATCACGCTCAACACCAACGAGAGCGAGATCGCCGTGTGCAACCTGGGTTCGGTGAACCTGGTGGCGCACCTGAAGCAGCAGGCCGACGGCACCCAGGTGCTCGACCACGCCAAGCTCGAGAAGACCATCCGCACCGCCATGCGCATGCTCGACAACGTGATCGACATCAACTACTACGCGGTCGACAAGGCCAAGAATTCCAACCTGCGCCACCGTCCGGTCGGCATGGGCATCATGGGCTTCCAGGACTGCCTGCACGTGCTGCGCCTGCCGTACGCCAGCGACGCGGCCGTCAAGTTCGCCGACACCTCGATGGAAGCGGTGTGCTACTACGCCTACCTGGCCTCGACCGAGCTGGCCGAGGAGCGCGGCCGCTACAGCAGCTATGACGGCTCGCTGTGGGACCGCGGCATCCTGCCGCAGGACTCGCTCAAGCTGCTGGCCGAGGAGCGCGGCGGCTACCTGGAAGTCGACATGTCCTCGTCGATGGACTGGACCGGCCTGCGCGCGCGCATCAAGCAGCACGGCATGCGCAACTCGAACTGCATCGCGATCGCCCCGACCGCGACCATCTCGAACATCATCGGCGTGTCGGCCTGCATCGAGCCGACCTTCCAGAACCTGTACGTGAAGTCCAACCTGTCGGGCGAGTTCACCGTGGTCAACGACTACCTGGTGCGCGACCTCAAGGCGCGCGGCCTGTGGGACGAGGTCATGGTCGCCGACCTGAAGTACTTCGACGGCTCGCTGTCGCGCATCGACCGCATCCCGCAGGACCTGCGCGACATCTACGCCACCGCGTTCGAAGTCGAGCCGAGCTGGCTGGTGGAAGCGGCCAGCCGCCGCCAGAAGTGGATCGACCAGGCCCAGTCGCTGAACATCTACATGGCCGGCGCCTCGGGCAAGAAGCTGGACGACACCTACAAGCAAGCCTGGCTGCGCGGCCTGAAGACCACGTACTACCTGCGCACGATGGCGGCCACGCACGTGGAGAAATCCACCGTGTCGCGCGGCTCGCTCAACGCCGTGTCGTCGGGCAGCGACGGCGGCCTGGCCGCCTCCGGCCTGGACCGCGCGGCGGCCTCGGCGCCGGCCATGCCGGAAGCCGAAGGCGCGGTCTGCACGATGCGCCCGGGCGACCCCGGCTTCGAAGAGTGCGAAGCCTGCCAGTAAGCTGAAAGCCGCCCCCGTAAGCCCAGAGTGGGCCGCGGGTGCGGCCCACTGAAGAATTTCACGGAGAACCACATCATGCTGAGCTGGGACGACGACGTTCAAGCCACTCCGCAGGCCGCACCGCAGCCTGCTCCCCAACCCGCTTCCCAACCCGCCCTGCAAGCCGGCCTCGGCGCCGACCAGCAAGGCGTGCTGCCGCCCGCCGCCACCCAGCCGGCCGGCGCGGGCATCCTCGGCAACCATGCGAACGCCGCCGCCGTGCAGAGCGACCGCCGCGTCAACGTGGCCGACAAGCGCGTGATCAACGGCTCGACCGACGTCAACCAGCTGGTGCCGTTCAAGTACAAGTGGGCCTGGGAAAAATACCTGGCCGGCTGCGCCAACCACTGGATGCCGCAGGAAATCAACATGTCGCGCGACATCGCGCTGTGGAAGGACCCGAACGGCCTGACCGAGGACGAGCGCCGCATCATCAAGCGCAACCTCGGCTTCTTCGTCACCGCCGACTCGCTGGCCGCCAACAACATCGTGCTGGGCACCTACCGCCAGATCACCGCGCCGGAATGCCGCCAGTACCTGCTGCGCCAGGCCTTCGAGGAAGCGATCCACACGCACGCCTACCAGTACATCGTGGAGTCGCTCGGCCTCAACGAAGCCGAGATCTTCAATGCGTACCACGAGGTGCAGTCGATCCGCGACAAGGACGAGTTCCTGATCCCGTTCATCGACACGCTGACCGATCCGTCGTTCAAGACCGGCACGCCCGAGAACGACCAGAAGCTGCTCAAGTCGCTGATCGTGTTCGCCTGCATCATGGAAGGCCTGTTCTTCTACGTCGGCTTCACGCAGATCCTGGCGATGGGCCGCCAGAACAAGATGACCGGCGCCGCCGAGCAGTACCAGTACATCCTGCGCGACGAGTCGCTGCACTGCAATTTCGGCATCGACCTGATCAACCAGATCAAGCTCGAGAACCCGCACCTGTGGACCGCCGAGTTCAAGGCCGAGCTCACCGAACTGTTCAAGAAGGCCGTGGACCTGGAATACCGCTACGCCGAGGACACCATGCCGCGCGGCGTGCTGGGCCTGAACGCGCCGATGTTCAAGGGCTACCTGCGCTTCATCTGCAACCGCCGCTGCCAGCAGATCGGCCTGGAGCAGATGTTCCCGAACGAGGAAAACCCGTTCCCGTGGATGAGCGAGATGATCGACCTGAAGAAGGAACGCAACTTCTTCGAGACGCGCGTGATCGAGTACCAGACCGGCGGCGCGCTGAGCTGGGACTGAGGCGCTGCCGGGCCGTCGCCCGGCAACTGCCGACAAGCCCCGCATGCCTGTGGCATGCGGGGTTTTTTTGTCCGCGCCGGCCGCGCGCGGCCGTCAGCCGCCGATCTGCCGCAGCGCCTTCTCGATGGCCTCGGCGCCGTCCGGGCGCACCAGCCGCGCCACTTCCGCGCCGTCGCGCAGGAACACCAGCGTGGGCCACAGCCTGACGCGGAACGAGCGCCCCAGCGGCCGGCCGCTGCCGTCCTCGATCTTGACGTGGCGCACGCCGGGGTAGGCCTGCAGCGCGCGCGCCAGGTGCGGCTGGGCGCGCAGGCAGTAGCCGCACCAGGGCGCGCCGAACTCGATCAGCGCGGGGCCGCGGAGGGCGTCGATCTCGGCGCGCGCGGGTTCGTGCGCGGCATATTGCTCGGTCATCGTCATGCTGGCGTCTCCTGGCCGGTGGTAGCGGCAAGCTTAGCCGATGGCGCTCAGGCCTGTGCCGGCGGCGCGGCGAGCGCGGGCTCCGCCTTGCCGAACCGCACCGTCGCCAGCAGCGACGCCGCCACGATCAGGCCGCCGCCGGCCCAGGCCGTGGCGGAAATCCGCTCGCCCAGCCAGAGGCTGGCGAACAGCGCGCCGAAGGCCGGCTCGCTGCCCATCAGCAGCGCCACGCGCGTGGGGCTGCTGCGCCGGATGGCGTAGTTCTGCGCGAAGAAGGCGAACAGCGTGCAGGCCAGCACCAGGTAGATCACGCTGCCCCAGAACGCGCCGTGGCCGGCCAGCGCGGGCAGCGGCTGCCACTGCGCCGGCATCAGCGCCAGCGCCACCGCGGCGCTGCCGCCGGCCACCACGCCGGACTGCACCGCGGTCACCGTCAGCGCCGGCAGCGGCGCGGCGCGCATGACGCGCTTGGTCGCGCAGACGATCAGCGCGCGCAGCGCCGCGGCGGCCAGGATCAGCGCGTCGCCGGGATTGAAGGCGAGCGCGCCGTCGCCGGCCAGCAGCCAGGCGCCCGCCAGCGAGAGCGCCACCGCGGCCCATTCGAGGCGCGCCGGGCGGCGCTTGAGCAGCAGCCATTCCACCAGCGGCGTGAGCACCACGCACAGGCTGATGAGGAAGGCCGCGTTGGCCGCGCGCGTGAGCAGCACGCCGAAGGTCTCGCACAGGAAGATGCCGAGCAGCAGCACGCCGGTGCCGAGCACGCCGCGCAGGGCGGCGCGGTCGGCGTGGCGCAGCGCGGCCAGCGCCGGGCTGAGCAGCACGAAGGTGATGCCGAAGCGCAGGGCCAGCAGCCCCAGCACCGGGTAGAAGGCCAGCGCGCCCTTGACCACGCCGTAGCTGCTGCCCCACACGATGGCGACGGCGAGCAGCATGAGGTCGGACAGCATCAGCAGGCGTCTGGAGGAGGTCGGGGTGGGCATGGTCGGTTCCGGGATGGCGGGAAGGGCGGAAGAGACATTGTCCGGTTTTGCGCGGGCGCTGATAATTGGGTCCACGTGCACAGCTTTCATGTCGCCGATGCACAGATCCGGGCGCTACCCGCCCGCCACCGCCGCCGCGCCGGAGTGCCGATGAACCCGACCGATTTCCTTGCCCTGCTGCCCGACATGGCGGTGTTCGCGCGCGTGGTGGACGCCGGCAATTTCTCGCTCGCCGCGCGCCAGCTGGGCAGCACGCCGTCGACGGTGAGCCGCCAGATCAAGCGGCTGGAGGAGGCGCTGGCCACGCGCCTGCTGGAGCGCTCCACGCGCAAGCTGCGCATGACGGAGTCGGGCGCGCAGGTGTACCGCCATTGCCGCGACATGGTGAGCGCGGCCTCCGGCGCCGTGGATGCCGCCGGCCAGCTGGCGGCGCGGCCGCAGGGCACGGTCAGCGTGAGCGCGCCGACCGCGTTCGCCAAGACGGTGATCCATCCGCTCGTGCCGGGTTTCCTGCGCGCGCACGACGGCATCGACCTGCGGCTGGTGTTCACCGACCACGAGGTCGATCCGCTCGAGCACGACCTCGATCTGGTGATCCGGCTGACCGGGCAGCCGCCTCCCGGGCTGGCGGGGCGGCGGCTCGGCGCGGTGCGCTGGGTGCTGTGCGCGTCGCCGGCCTACCTGCGCGCGCGCGGCACGCCCGCGCATCCGCGCGAGCTGGCGCGGCACGACTGCCTCTATCTCGGCGAGACCGCCGACGACAACCGCTGGCGCCTGCGCCGCGACGGGCAGGTCCATGCGGTGGAGGTGAGGGGGCGCTATATCGCCAACCATGCCGGCGCGCGGCTGGAGGCCGCCCAGCAGGACCTGGGCATCGCCGCGCTGCCGGAGTTCGCCGCCGCCGGGGCGCTGCGCGATGGCACGCTGGTGCGCGTGCTGGCCGACTGGGAGTTGCAGGCGCGCGCCTACGTCGGGCCGGTGTGGCTGCTGTATCCGCCCAACCGCTTCCTGCCGCCCAAGGTGCGCGTGCTGATCGACTACCTGGCCGCGCACCTCGGGGCCGGCTGAGCCGCGCTTTCCCGAGCTTTCCCGCGCCGCGCTTCCCCGCGGTTTCCCGGCCGGCCGCGCGTGCGGCGTTGCCGCGCCGCGCGCCGGCGGATCGTCGCCTCAGGCGGCCTTGCGCTCGCTGCCGGCGGCCTCGGCGGTCTTGCGCTCGCCGCCGAGCGCCGCGGTCAGGTCGGCCAGCAGGCCGGCCAGCTCGCCCGCCATCATGGCGAAGTCGCCGTCGAAGCGCTCGTCCTCGTCGCGCGCGCTCGGATCGGCCTGCTCCTTGATGACGTCCAGCGGGGCCACGCGCTTGACCGCCAGCGATTCGGTCAGCACGAAGGAGACGCGGTCGTTCCAGGTCATCGCCAGGCGCGTGCAGCGCTTGCCGGCGGCGATGTGGCGGCGCAGGTCCTCGGGGTCGAGCGGGTGGCGCACGTAGCGCACGGTGGCCTTGCTCTCGGCGCTGGACTGCAGCTCGATCTCCTGGTCCACGGTGAAGCCGGCCGGCGCCGTGTCGCTGGACAGCCACTCGGTCATGGCGGCCACCGGCGACAGGTTGACCTGCAGCGTTTCCAGCGGCAGCGGGTCGATCGACTTGAACAGCAGGCTGCGCACTTCGTCGGCCTTGGCCGGGGCGGCGGCGTCGATGGCCAGCCAGCCGTTGACCGGGTCGATCCACACGCGCGTGTCGCGGCGGATGCTGAAGGCGCGCGGCAGCAGTTCCTCGGTGATTTGTTCCTTGAGCTCGCGCATCTGCTTGCGGCCGGGCTTGAAGCCCTGCTGCTCCTCGATCTCGGCGGCGCGCGCCTTGGTGACCTGGTTGACCACGGTGGTGGGCAGGAGCTTCTTCTCGGTGCGCAGGGTCAGCAGCATCTGCTTGCCGACCAGGTGGACCAGCGCGCCGTTTTCACGCGGCGAGGCCCAGCCCTGGGTCTGCATTTCCAGGCTGGTGCCCGGGAAGAAGGCGTGGCGCGCGAGGCCGGCCTCGACTTCGTCGGCGGCAAGGGTCCACGGCGCGGACAGGCGGTGCAACTGGAGGTTTTTGAACCACATGGGAATTCGGCCAAAGGGACCGATTCTAGCCGGTTAGCGTGACCGATGCGGTAACAATGCGTGAAGCGCCCGCGCGGGACGCCGCGGGGCAACGCGGAAGCGGCGCGCAGGAAAGCAAAGGGGCCGGACTGCCCTGTGGCAGCCCGGCCCCGTCCGCGCCGCTGGCTCAGATGTCGAGCTTGCTGATCTTCGAGCCTTCCAGCGACAGGCCCGCCATCAGGCCGGCGTTGGTCACGACGAAGCCGACGATCGGCTGCTGGGCGGTGTTGGTGTCGATGGTGCCGTTGGCGCCGATGGTGGCCAGCGCCACGGTGGCGTCGCCGCCCACGGTCCAGCCGCTGCTGTTGACGAACTTGTCGAGCGCGTCCTGGGTCATGAACATCAGGATGATGGCCTTGGACTGCGCGCCGATCTGCCAGCCCACCGAACCCGAGATGATGCGGTAGTAGCCGCGCGTGGCGCCGCCGGTGCGCAGCGCGCCGTCGCCGTACTCGCCGCCGATCACGAAGCCGGCCGACAGCGTGTTGGGGAACACCAGGATGCCGCGCGCGCGGTTGGCGAGCTGGCGCGAGCTGCCCGCCGTGGCGTACAGCTTGTTGAGGGCGCCATCCACGCCGCCATCGATCTCGCGGCGCTTGGCCGCCTTGTCGGTGGGCGCGCTCGGCGTGGTGGTGCAGGCGCCCAGCAAGCCCGAAGAAGCCACTATCAGTCCTGCCCCTGCCGTCAGAAACGATCTGCGTTCCATACTCACTCTCCTGATTGTTTTACCTCACACTGCGTCCATACCCCGGAGCGAACCGCGCACTCCCCGTGCTCAAGGATAGGCGTAATCGGCACTTGTAGAAATGTGAATCGCGCACGAACATGCGGCGTTGGCTTTTCCCGGCGTGCCGTCCAAACCTCTGCGTTTCTGGAGAAATATACAAGGCAAGCGGCGCAAGCGGTGTAGGACGAAACTGCAATTTGCGGCGGGACCGTCCTACAAAGCGGCGGCAGTTTGCGGCCCGTTCGCCGCCTGCCCGCCATCCATCCGCCGCCTGTCCGCGCGGGCAGGAACCCCGCGGCGCCGCGCCGGTCCATGAAGCATGAAATCCGTTCTCGCCCTCATCCCCGTCACCCTGCTGGCCGCCGCCTGCGCTTCGCGCCCGCCCGCAGCCGATCCCCAGGCCCAGGAGCAGGCCAATGCGCAGTGGCAGTCACTGCGCGCGGACTACACCAACTGCGCGCGGGAACAGGCCGACGCCGGCCTGCCCGGCCGCGGCTCGCCGCAGGACCTCGCCGGCGCCGCGCTCAAGGCGTGCCAGTCCAGGCTCGACGCCATGCGCGGCGCGTTCCGCGACTACCTCGATGCGCAGATGGTGTCCTCGCACGGCCACGACAGCGCGCGCCAGGCCGCCGACCGCCTCTCCCGCGACACCGAGGCCAAGACCCGCACCTACCTGGTCCGCTATGTCGAGCGGGAGCGCTACAACGCCGGCCTGCGCTAGCCGCGGCCGGCGCGCCGCCGCTGTGGTGTAATGCGCGGGCATGCCTTCCTCACTCCATTGCGGCCATTGCGGCCATTGCCGATGACTCTCTCTCCCGAACGCCTCCAGCTTGCCCACGAGCGCTTCCTCGCCGACAACCCGGAGGTGGTGTCGCTGCTCAAGGCCATCACCGAGCGCCACGCGCGCGCGGCCGGCATGAGCGTGGAGGCCTTCCAGCGCGACGAGCTCGAGCGCGCCATCGGCCGCGAGGCGCGGCAGCGGCGCATGACCGCCGCCGAGCTGCTGCTGGTCTACCTGGGCGAGCGCGCGGCGCCGGCGCCGCGCCGCTGAGCCGCCGCCGGCGCCTGTCCGGCATCACCACTCGCCAGCGACAGGTTAGCCTTGGTCCACCGCCTTCAGGCCGCCGGCGCCAGCGGGCGCAGCTCGCCGAGCATGGTCGGCACCAGCTCGGACACCGTGGGATGGACATGCACGGCGCGCTGCAGCACGGTATAGGGCGCGCGCGCGTACATGGTGTCGAGCACGCCGTGGATGACCTCGTCGCCACCCACGCCCAGCACCGCCGCGCCCAGGATTTCGCGGCTGTCGGCATCGACCAGGATCTTCATGAAGCCCTGCGTCTCGCCTTTCTCCACGGCGCGGGCCACGCGCGTCATCGGGCGCATGCCCACCAGCACGCGGCGGCCGGACGCGCGCGCCTGCTGCTCGGTCATGCCGGCGCGGCCCAGCGGCGGGTCGGTGTAGAGCGCGTAGCACGCAATGCGCTCGCCCACGGTGCGCGGCGCCGCGCCGGGCGCCGCGTCCAGCAGGTTGGCGGCGACGATCTCGAAGTCGTTGTAGGCGGTATGGGTGAAGGCGCCGCGCCCGTTGCAGTCGCCCAGCGCCCAGATGCCCGGCACGCTGGTGCGCAACTGGTCGTCCACCTCGATATAGCCGTGCGCGTCGGTGGCCACGCCGGCGCGCTCCAGGCCCAGGTCGTCGGTGTTGGGGCGGCGGCCCACGGCCAGCAGCACGTGGGAGCCCACCACCTCCGGCGCGCCGTCCGCGCAGGCCATTGTCACCGCCACCTGCTCGCCGCGCCGCGCCAGCGCGATGCATTCGGCGTCCAGGCGCAGGCCGATGCCCTCGGCGGCGAGGATGCCGCGCACCGCCTCCGACACGTCCGCGTCCTCGCGCGGGATCAGGCGCGGGCCGCGCTCCACGATGGTGACTTCGCTGCCGAAACGGCGGAACATCTGGCCGAACTCCAGCCCGATATAGCTGCCGCCCACCACCAGCAGGTGCGCGGGCAGTTCGTCCAGCCGCATCATGCCGGTGTTGGTGAGGTAGTCCACCTGGTCCAGCCCCGGCATCGGCGGGGCCGAGGCGCGCCCGCCCACGTTGATGAAGATCTGCCCCGCGCGCAGCACGGCTTCGCCCACGCGCACGGTGTCGGGACCCTCGAAGCGCGCGTGGCCGAGATGGACGGCGACGTTTTCCAGGCCGCGCATCCAGGCCTCCACGCCGTGGCTGGAGCGGGCGACGATGCCGTCCTTGCGCGCCTTGACGCGCGCCATGTCGACCGTGACCGGGCCGCCCACGGCCACGCCGAAATCGGCGCCGCGCCGCGCCAGGTGGGCGGCATATGCGCTGGCCACCATCGCCTTGGTCGGGGTGCAGCCGTCGTTGACGCAGGTGCCGCCGAAGGCCCGGCGCTCGATCACGGCCACCTTGCGCCCGGCCGCGGCCAGGCGCGCGGCGAGCGAGGGGCCGGCCTGGCCGGAGCCGATGATGATGGCGTCGTAGTCGATGGGCATGGCGGCTTCCTTGGCTGGCGCGAAGGCGGCGCGGGCCGCCGCGCCGGGGATCAGAGCATTTCCAGCGGGCGCGGGCCGCGCGGCGGCGGGAAGGCGGCGTCGAGCTCGGCCAGCTGCGCCGGCGAGAGCCGCCGCGCCAGCGCGCCGTGGTTCTCGCGCAGGCGTTCGCGGTGGCTGGTCTTGGGGATGGCGATGACGTCGTCGCGCGCCAGCAGCCAGGCCAGCGCGGCCTGGGCCGGGCTCATGCCGTGCTGCTCGGCGAAGCGGGCCAGGCGCGGGTTGCGCAGCAGCGCCGCCTGCTCGACCGGCGAGTAGGCCATCAGCGGCACGTGGTGGCGCCGCAGCCAGGGCAGCAGGTCCCACTCGATGCCGCGCCGCGTGAGGTTGTAGAGCAGTTGGTTGACCGCCGTCTGCTCGCCGCCGGGCACGCGCCACAGCGCTTCCATGTCGCCGAGGTCGAGGTTGCTGACGCCGAAATGGCGGATCTTGCCGGCCTGCCGCAGCGCCTGGAAGGCGGCCACGGTCTCCGCCAGCGGCACGCCGCCGCGCCAGTGCAGCAGGTAGAGGTCGATGCGGTCGGTGCCGAGCCGGCGCAGGCTGCGCTCGCAGGCCGCCACCGCGTCCTTGCGGCCGGCGTTGTGCGGATAGACCTTGCTGACCAGGAAGACCTCGTCGCGGCGCCCGGCGATGGCCTCGCCGACCAGCGCTTCCGAGCGGCCTTCGCCATACATCTCGGCGGTGTCGATCAGGCGCAGGCCCAGGTCCAGCCCGAGCCGCAGGGTGGCGAGCTCCTCCGCGCGCGCGGCCGGCTTCTCGCCCATGTTCCAGGTGCCCATGCCCAGCGCGGGAACGGTTTCGCCGCCGGGCAGATTCACGGTTTTCATGCGGTGTCTCGGGTCGTGTGTGACGGTCGGTGGACAGCGGTCGGCGGCGCCGGCGGCGACGACAGGGCAGGCAGGCACGCGCCGCCGCCCGGCCTACCCACCCACACTAGCCAAGGACGGCGCGATGCACAAGGCGCGCCGCCCGGGCCTGGCCGGGTCAACCGGGCTCAACCGGGCTCAACCGTGATGGTAGCGGTATTCCTGGGTCAGGCCGCCGTAGCCGTAGGTGGCCGCGCGCGCGTCGATCACGTGGATGTACGAGACCGGGTGCACGTTGCCGACCAGCTCGGCCAGGGCCTCGAACGCCTCGCGCAGGAACTGCGCCTTCTCCGCCTTGGTGTTGGTCTCGTCGGTCACGCTGATGTCGAGGTGGAAGGCGTTGCGCCCCTGCTCCGACAGCGGCGCGCCGCCGATGATCCAGGCGTCGTGGTCCACGTACTGCACGGCCACGGCGATCACCTCGGGTTTCTTGCCGAGCACGCGGCGGGTGACGTCGGCCACGGCGGCGGCGGCGCGGCGGGTGAGGGCGGCATCGGGCTTGCCGGAGATCTGCAGGTTGATGTGGGGCATGGCTGGCTCCTTGGGTCTGGGAGGCGGCCCCGGGACGGGGCTGCCGGAGATGCCAGTCTAGGGTTTGGCGTGCCATCGGAAAAACGGGAATTTGCGATACCATCCATCGTCAATACCGAAACATGCGAAACCCGCGGGAGGCCGCCATGCGCGCGCTGGAACTCGATCAACTACGCACCTTCGTCACGGTGGCGGACGCCGGCAGCCTGTCCGCCGCGGCGCCGCGGCTGTTCCTGTCGCAGTCGTCGGTCAGCGAGCAGTTGCGCAAGCTCGAGGAGCGCGCCGGCGTGCCGCTGCTGGTGCGCGGCAAGCAGGGCGCGGCGCCGACGCCGGCCGGCCTGCGCCTGCTGGCGCACGCGCGCCGCATCCTGGCGCTGTCCGAGCTGGCCTTGCAGGACCTGCGCGGCCATACGCTCGACGGCGAGCTGCGGCTGGCCGTGACCGACTACTTCCGGCCCGGCGAGATCGCCGGCATGCTGCGCCGGCTGCGCGAGCGCTATCCCCGCCTGCGGCTGCACGTGACCGTGATGAAGAGCGGCATGATCGAGGCCGGCGCGCAGAGCGATGCGTTCGACATCGGTTTGTCGATGCGGCTGCCGGGCGCGCGCAAGGCGGCGGCCAGCCGCGGCGAGCGCGGCGCGGTGCTGCGCCGCGAGGCGCTGGCCTGGGTGGCGGCGCCGGGCGAGAGCGGGGCGCTGGACGCGCCGCTGCCGCTGGTGCTGCTGCCCGATACCTGTTCGCTGCACCAGTACGTGGTGCAGATGCTGCGGCGGCGCCGGCTCGACTACGTGGTGGCGCATTCCGCCTCCGGCGTGGCCGGGCTGCAACTGGCGCTGGCGGCGGGCCTGGGCCTGTCGTGCCTGAACGAGTCCACCATCGGCCCCGGCGTGGCGCGCATCGACGCCGCCACCGCCGCCCGGCTGCGGCTGCCGGCGCTGCCGGCGGCCGAATTCTTCCTGCTGCCCGCGCGCGCCGGCGAGGCGCCGCTGGTGGGGCAGGTGCGCGCCGCGCTGGCCGAGCAGTTCGCCTGAGTGGTGGTGGTGCGGCGCTACCCGCGCGCGGTCAGGTCTCGGACCACTGGCGCAGCAGGTTGTGGTAGCAGCCCACCAGCGAGCGCCGCGCGCCTTCGTCGGCGCCGGTCTGGTTCAGCTTCTGGATCGCGTTGTCGAGGTCGAACAGCAGCGCGCGCTGCGCGTCGTCGCGGATCAGGCTCTGGATCCAGAAGAAGCTGGCCACGCGCACGCCGCGCGTGATGGGCGTGACCTGGTGCAGGCTGGTGGCCGGGTAGACCACCATGTCGCCGGCCTCGAGCTTGACGCTGTGCACGCCGTAGGTGTCCTCGACCTGCAGCTCGCCGCCGTCGTAGCTGGCCGGGTCGCTCAGGAACAGCGTGGCGGAGATGTCGGTGCGCAGCTTGCGGCCGTTGTGCGGGTGGATGCGCACGCTGCCGTCCACGTGGGCGCCGAACGTCATGCCCTCGCCGTAGCGGTTGAACATCGGCGGGTAGACGATATTGGGCAGCGCCGCGCTGATGAACAGCGGGTTGCGCTCCAGCATGGCGAGGATCAGCTGCTGGCACTGCGCGGCCGTCTCGGAGCGCTCGTCGATCTGCTGGTTGAACTTGACGGGAGCGCCGGAGTAGCCGGCGGTGACGCGGCCGTCGACCCAGGCCTCGCCGGCCGAATCGAGCTGCTGGCGCAGCATGGCGAGCTGCTCCGCGTTGAGGACCTTGGGAATGCAGACAAGCATGGCGATCTCGGCAGGGTGGTGCGCGGGCGCCGCCGGAGAAGGCGGCGCCGCGTGGCGTGACTGGACGTCACGCCACTTTACCTCAGCGCATGGCTGCGCTTACATGCGATAGGTGAACGACAGCATGGCGGTGCGGCCGGTGCCCGGCACCGAGCGGCCGCCGTCGGACTGGATCAGCGCGTCGTAGTACTTCTTGTCGAAGATGTTGAACAGGTTCAGGCGCACGTCGTACTTGGGCTGATGGTAGGCCACCATGCCGTCCCAGCGCACGAAGCCGCCGACCTGGGTGGTGTCGGTGTTGTTGGCGTAGCGCTGCGACATATAGAAGGCGCCGCCGCCGACTTCCCAGCTCGGCAGGATGTTGTAGCTGGTCCACGCCGTGGCGGTGTGCTTGGGCGTGTTGCCCGGGATCTTGCCCTGCGTGCCCGAGGCGATGCCGTTCTCGATCACCGCGTTGAGGTAGGTGTAGCCGGCGAAGACCTGCCACTTCGGCGTGATGCGGCCGGTGGCGCCGAAGCGCACGCCGTCGACCTGGATCTTGCCGGTCAGCGCGTAGGTGGTGGCGTCGATCTGGCTGCGCGCGTTGTCCTTGGTGATGCGGAAGATGGCCGAGGTCAGCGACAGGTCGCCGCCGGCCAGGTCCCACTTGCCGCCGGCCTCGTACGACTTGTTCTTTTCCGGGTCGAGGTTGGTCTGGCCGACGGTGCCGGTCAGTTGCTCCAGCGACGGGTTGAACGAGGTGCCGTACGACACATAGTAGGACTGCGCCTCGGTCGGCTGCCAGATGCCGCCCAGCCGCACGCTGGTGAAGTTGACGGTCTGCTGGGCATTGGCCAGCGCGGTGTTGCCGGCGGTGTTCTGCGAGTTGATGGAGTTGCTGATGCTGGCGATGTAGCGGTCATAGCGCAGGCCGGCCACCAGCTTCCATTGCTTGGTGAACTCGATCGAGTCGTTGGCGTAGACGGCGATGGTGTTGGCCGAGGCGCCCTGCAGGTTGCCCGGCGTGGTGATCGCGCTCGACGGCGAGTCCTGGTAGACCGGGTCGATCACCGGCACGCACGCGACGAAGCCCTTGCACGGGCCGGCGGGGTTGCCGCGCGCGTAGGCCTGGTTGTCGTAGCCGTCGTGGCCGATTTCCACGCCGGTCAGCAGCGTGTGCTTGATGAAGCCGGTCTCGAACTTGGCGGTCAGCTCGGTCTGGTTGAAGATCGAGTAGTCGCGGATGTTGCGGTCGTGGCTCTGCTGGCGCACGAACAGCGCCGACAGCGGCAGGTTGGTGGTGGTCAGCGGCGTGTAGACGCCGTTGGCGATCGAGCCGACCGACTGCGGCGCGGTCTCGCGCGCGTCGGTCTCCACGTAGTTGAACTGGGTCTGGTTGCGCAGGCGCAGGTTCGGCGAGAACTTGTGGTCGACGCCGGCGGACAGCGCCACGATGTCCTGGCGCGTGTAGTCGTTGTTGTTGCCGTAGTAGGTGTTGCGGTTGACGTTGACCGGGTGGCCGTTGATGGCCGGCAGGCCGTAATCGGGCATGTCCTCGTTGTGCTGCAGCAGCGCGGACAGGGTGATCTCGGTGGAGGTGCCGATACCGTACTTCCACGACGGCGCGATGCCGAAGTCCATCGCGCGCATCTCGTCGCGCGTGCTGGGCTTGCCGTCCTGCGCCATCGCCGAGATGCGGAACGCGGAGGTGTCGCCGGTCGGCGTGTTGACGTCGGCGGTGGCGCGCACCATGCCGTTGGTCGTGACCGAGCCGGTCACGGTGGTCGCGGCCTTGAGCGACGGCTTCTTGGTGACCTGGTTGATCACGCCGCCGGTCGAGCCGCGGCCGAACAGCATCGACGACGGGCCCATCAGCACTTCGACCGAATCCAGCGCGAAGACGTCGCGGTAGTACTGGCCGCGGTCGCGGAAGCCGTCGAGGTAGATGTCGGTGCGCGCGGAGAAGCCGTTGAGGTTGATGTTGTTGCCGATCTGGCCGCCCTCGGCGCCGCCGATGGTGATGCCCGGCACGTTGCGCAGCGCGTCGGCCAGCGAGGTGGCGCCCTGCGCGTCGATCAGCGCCTTGTTCACCACCGTCACCGATTGCGGGACGTCGCGCAGGTCTTCGGGCAGCTTGCTGACCGAGTTCTTCACCGCGCCGTAGTCATCGGTGGCGCGGCCGCCCTGTATCACCACTTCCCTGAGCGTTGCCGGAGGCTGGCCGGTGGCGGGAGCGGGCGGGGCCGTCTGGGCCAGGGTGACAACGGGAGTGGCAAAGAGCGCGAGCAGCGCGGTCGCGATCGGAGTGCGGCGGGTCATGTCGTTTCTCGGTTCCGGTACGGCCATTGGGGGCGAGCTGGCTGGCAGCGGACGGAAGTTGCATGCCTGTGGTTCGGCCAACGGCGGGGGCAAAAAGGTTGGGCGAGCCGGAATATAAATGCGAATGATTAGCGTTGCAATTCAGCTTTGCTTTTTCATCACAGACATTAGTCGCCATGCCTCAATGTCTTTATCCAAGGACAAAGCCATTACATGAAGTTACACAAGCTCACAAATGCCTTACAAAGCGGCGCCTGCGTCTCAATCCGTAAACAAAAAAAGGCCTGCATGTAGCAGGCCTGGTACAGACATTTGCCGCCGCCCCGGGTGGCGGCAAAAAAATTTTTCTTAATCCGCCGTCATATTGGCGGCCTTGGCGATCCGTCCGAGCCGTTCGCGCTCGGACTTGATGAAGGCGACGAAGCTCTCCTGCGAGCCGCCGGCCGGCTCGATGCCGTTGGGGATCAGGCGGTCGCGCGTCTCCTGCGTCTGCATGGCGGCGCTCATCTCGGTGTTCATCTTCTTCAGGATGGCCGGGTCGGTGCCCTTGGGCGCGAAGATGCCGGCCCAGTGTCCGATGCGCACTTCCGGCATGCCCTGCTCGGCGGTGGTCGGGATGTTGGGCGCCGCGCTCATGCGCTTGTCCCAGGTCGCGCCCAGCGCCTTGAGCTTGCCGGCCTTGATGTTGGGCAGCACCACCACGCTCGCTTCCGAGGTGGCCGCGACCTGGCCGCCGATCACGGCGGTGATGCTCTCCGAGCCGCTCTTGTACGGCACCACGGTCAGCACCGCGCCTTTCTCCTTGAGCATCTCCTCGACGAAGTGCGGCGTGCTGCCGCTGCCCGCGGTGGCGAAGTTGGCGCCGGCCGCGCCCTGCTTCTTCGAGTACTCCACCAGCTCCTTGAGGTTGTTCACCGGCAGCGAGGGCGAGGCCACGATCACCGAGGGGCTCACCGCGACCAGCGACACGGGGATCAGGTCGTCCGGCGCGTAGGGCATCTTGGTGCGGATCAGGCTGTTGGTGACGGTGCCCACGGCGCCCACCAGGAAGGTGTAGCCGTCCGGCTTGGCCTTGGCCACGTAGTCCGCGCCGACCACGCCGCCGGCGCCGGGACGGTTCTCGATCACCACGGTCTGGCCGAGCCGCTTGCCGACCGCGTCGGCGGCGGCGCGCGCCACGAGATCGTTGGCGCCGCCCGCGGTGAACGGCACCACGAACTTGATGACGTGCGTGGGCCAGGCATCGGCGGCGCGCGCGGGCGCGGCGAGGCTCGCGGCGAACAGTGCGGGCGCGGCGAGGGCCAGCGCGCGGCTGGCGGTGGAAATGCGCATGGTTGTCTCCAATGGTCTTGGTCTTGGTACCGATCCTGGTACCGGCTCTGGCATGGGTGCCGGCGCTCGGCCGCGCCGGATGCCGGATGTCGTGGCCCGGCTTTTTTTCTCGCGGGCAAGCTCCGGCCTGCGAGCGATGATAAACAGCAAAGCTGTCAATTTGCTGAACCCGCCGGCGGACCCGCGGCGGTGTCTCCGCGATTGTCGGCGATGCGCGCGCGGTGCGTGGTGTGGTGTGTCGCGGCGGTGCGCAGCCTGCCGTTCGCGGCGGCGGCGTCGACGCGCTTCGCGCGGTGCGATGCGCAGAGCGAAGCGCGAGGCGCGAGGCGCGAAGCGGGGGGGAGATACGACGGGTGCGGGAAGTGCCGCAAGTGCGGCGCGGGAAAGGCGGCGTGGATGCCGGCCGCCGGCGGCGATGGCGCGCGCGGGCGGCGCGCTAGTGCTCGCGCTCCCAGGTCTGGGTGCGGCCCAGCAGGCTGATGCCGATGAAGCCGCGCACGTTGAGCTTGTTGCCGTCGTCCGCGAGCGACATGCGGGTCTTGTAGACCTTGCCGTTCTCGGGGTCGAGGATCTCGCCGCCGCCCCATTCGTTGTCGCCGGTCTTGCGCACGCCGGTGATGATGGTCAGGCCGATGATGGGCTGGTCGCGGCGCGCGTCGGTGCACTTGTCGCACACCTTGGACTTGCCTTCCGCGTCGACGAAGCTCTTGACCAGCCTGCCGCTGTAGACGCCGTTGCTCTCGGTGATCTCCACCAGGCCGCGCGGCTTGCCGGTGTTGTCGTCGATGGTCTTCCACGAGCCGGCGGGCGAGGCCTGGGCCAGTGCCGCGGCGCTGGCCAGCAGCGCGCCGGCGAGCACGGCGAGCCGGGCCGCCGTGACGGCGGCGCGCGCGGTGCGTCGGGGGGCAGAAAAGTGCATCGGGTTCTCCTCTCTCAGGTTGGTGCGCGCGACCGCGCGGCACGGTCACGCCAATCTACTGGCGAAGGGCGCCAGCCGCAATGCGAGGGCGCCGTTTGCGCACGCACCAGGCGGACCTTTGCCGCTGCCCGGAAACCGGCGCGGTTGCTGGCGCCCGGGGTCTTTTGTCGTGCAGCAAAACCGGCCCTTTCCGGGTCTCCGAAGCAATCCTCTAGGCGTTCGTTTCAAGTGCGGGCAGCGTGCCGCGCGCCGGCATCGCGGGCGCGTTCGCGGGCGCTCGTCGCACCATGCGCCCGCATCGCTCGCCGCGCGTCGCGGACGACGCCGGAGAACATCGCGCCGGACCGCGCGCAGTCGGACCGTCGCCGGACCGTTGCCGGCACGCATGCCGATGGATGCGGAGCGGCGCCCGCCGGCCGCATCGATGCGACGGCGCTCGCGTCGCGAGAGCGCATGCGTTCATCGGCGGGCGCGCATCGACGGCACGGCGGATGCGAGGCGAGCGGAAGACGGCGGCAAGACGAACACGAAGCGATGCACGCCGACGCGGACCGACACCAATCGCGTTGCGCATGACGATGTGCGAAGCCGGTTCGTCGTGCTCGCGTCGCGAGGAAGACGGGCAGACCGTTGCGTCGACGCATCACTGCGCGCGCTGTGCGAGCGAGCGCGCGGCGTGCCCGCGCGGCGCGTGCGCCGACGCTGCGCCGAGACGCGATGGCGAGGCGCAGCGCATGGTGCCGCGGCATGCTTCGTCGCGCGCCGTCGCGACGTTGCGTGGCACGCGCGCGCCACCGATGCGCTCGCGCGCCGCGCTTGCGCGAGCGTATTGCCGCTTCCCGCAAAGCCTTTGCCGGCGCGGCTTTCCGGGATGACGTCAGCGGCGGTGAAGAGGCCGCGCATGCGCGCCGGCAGCGCGCGCGGCGACGTGCGCGAGGAAAAATCCGAAGCATCGCGGCAAGGGTTCCGCGCTCTCGCGATGCCGCTTTTCTTGTCGCGTCAGCGGGCTCGCGCGAGGCGATTTCGCATGCGATGGAACGCGTCGAGAGCGCGTCGCGCGCAGGTGAAGCGCAGGCCGGCGAAGCGCTGCGATGGCGACGAAGAAGTTGTCATGCGCGCGCGCGTGTTTTTTTGCACTTTTTTCTTAACATCGCCGAACAAACGAATTATGATTCGCCTTGACAAGAGTCTCACTTCATTGCATGGCCGTGGTCGTAGTCGTAGTTGGCAGGATCGAAGCAAGCTCGAACGATGATGTCGGACGCGATGCTTCACGATGAGCGATGCGCTCCGCCACGATAAGCGCCCCCCGCTTCGATGCAATGAGACAGGTAGCTCAGGAGCACCAGAACTTTGACGCAGACCAAGCCGTACTGGTTTTCTAAAACGCGTGCAGTCTCCTTTGGCCCAGTAGCGGGATGGGCGAACTACCCCCAGACGAATGCAGACCGTGGTGCGCGTGGCCTAGCCCGCATCGCGGCAATGCCGGCCGATATCTCTTCTATTGATGCTGCGCGCCGATCCGGCGGATGGCGCGGGCAGACCGAATATTCCAGGGCGCGGCAAGCGTCAGAAGCCCGGTTGCGGGCTCCGCTTGGCCACATTCGCACCGCGCGCCGCGGTGCCCCTGCCACCGAATTCATTAGCGTGCGGACGCAGTGTTGCCGTGCGCCGATGAATCGCTCGCTCGATTGGGGTCGCAGCGCTGTATCGCGCCTCGGGTCGGTCGGGTCGCCAACTTAGGTCATTCGATATTCACTCTCTAGTGAAGGAGTTATCCATGGCAACGACTGCAAAGAAGAAACCGGCGGCCAAGAAAGCCGCCAAGCCTGCTGCCAAGAAGGCAGCAGCCCCGGCCAAGAAGGCCGCAGTGAAGAAGGTCGCCGCCAAGAAGGTCGTGGCGAAGAAGGCCGCACCGGCCAAGAAGGCTGCGCCGGCGAAGAAGGCTGCTGCCAAGAAGGTCGTAGCGAAGAAGGCAGCGCCGGCCAAGAAGGTCGCCGCCAAGAAGGTCGTAGCCAAGAAGGCCGCACCGGCCAAGAAGGCTGCTGCCAAGAAGGTCGTGGCGAAGAAGGCCGCACCGGCCAAGAAGGTTGCCGCCAAGAAGGCTGCGCCGGCCAAGAAGGTTGCTGCCGCCAAGAAGGCCGCACCGGCCAAGAAGGCTGCTGCCAAGAAGGCCCCGGCCAAGAAGGCTGCCGCCAAGAAGGCTGCGCCTGCTGCCAAGCCTGCCGCTGCGCCTGCTGCCGCGCCCGCAACGACCTCGAAGACCGTGCTGAACCCGGCCGCTGCATGGCCGTTCCCGACGGGCACCCGTCCGTAAGCCGTGCCGCTGACGGATTCCTGCGGGAATCCCCAAGGCACGCAGCGCGTGCCGCACTGACCGGATACGCGGTATCCGGTCTGCAAGACGCCAGTCTTGCCAACCCGCCGACGGCGCAAGCCCGGCGGGTTTTTTCATGCCCGCGCGGACCGGCGCAGCGCGGCGCAGGGCCAATGAAAAAGGCGCCGCTCCGTGTGGGAGCCGGCGCCTCGGCGAGCGGCCTGGCGGGCCTGCGGGTGAACCCGCAGAGGACCCGCTGGTGGACCCGTAGGTGGACCGCTGGTGGATCTCCGTATGCCGCCGCGGCAGGGCCCCGCAACGGCGTCAGGATCGTCCTAGGGTAACTTCCTAGTGGGTAACGCGGGTGGTGCCGCCCGAGGACAGCAGGCGCACGCGCTCGCCCGGGCGGAAGGCTTCGTCGGCGTCCTGCACGATCGCGCGCATCTCGCCGTTGTCGAGCTTGACGGTGATCTCCAGGCCACGGCGCTGGTTGATCCGGTTTTCCGCCGCGCTGCCGGCGATGCCGCCGAGCACGGCGCCGAGCACGCCGGCCGCGACCGAGCCGCCGCCGCTGCCGATGGTGCTGCCCGCGGCGATGCCGCCGATCGCGCCGCCGGCGATGGTGCCGGCGCCGGTCTGCTCACCCTGGATCAGCACTTCGCGCACGCTCTCGACCACGCCAAAGCGCAGGATCTGCTCGCGCTGCGCCTGGCCCGGCGTGTAGATGCTGGCGGAGTTCGATTGCGAGGCGCAGCCGGCCACGAGGGTGGCGGCTGCGGCGAGCGCGAGGGCGCTGGTGCGAATCAGGGTATGCATGAGATCGATCCCGGAAAAGTTACTCGTAGCGATAGCCGAACGCCGACTGGAAGCGTTGGCCGATTTCGTCGCGCGACGGCTTGTGGTTCTGCGGACCCTGGTGCGCGATCTTGATGGAGCCCATCAGGCTGGCGAGGCGCCCGGTGGTTTCCCAGTCGAGGCCCTGCTCGATGCCGTACAGCAGTCCGCCGCGGAAGGCATCGCCGCAGCCGGTCGGATCGACCACGCGCTCCGCCTGCACGGCCGGAATATTGTACTGCCGCTGGTCGGCGTGGACGCTCGCGCCTTTCTCGCCGTGGGTCACGATGAAGGCGCGCACCTGGGCGGCGACCTGCTCGCTGGTCCAGCCGGTACGCGAGAGCAGCACCTGGGCTTCGTAGTCATTGACCGTGACGTAGCTGGCGAGTTCAACGAACTGGCGCAGGTCCTCGCCGTTGAACAGCGGCATGGCCTGGCCCAGGTCGAAGATGAACGGCACGCCGGCGTCGGCGAACTGGCGCGCATGGTGCAGCATGCCCTCGCGGCTGTCCGGCGCGACGATGCCCAGCGCCGGCGGGTTGGCGCCCTTGAGCGCGTCCTGCACGTGCGAGAGCTGCGACTGGTTCATCGCGCCCGGGTGGAAGGCGGTGATCTGGTTGTTGTCCAGGTCGGTGGTGATCATCGCCTGCGCGGTGAAGGTGTCGGGCAGGGTGCGGATGTGCTCGGTGCCGATGCCGAGTTCGCGCAGGTATTGCAGGTAGGGCTCGGCGTCCACGCCCACGGTGGCCATGACCACCGGGTCGCCGCCCAGCAGCTTGAGCGTGTAGGCGATGTTGCCGGCGCAGCCGCCGTACTCGCGGCGCATGCCCGGCACCAGGAAGGACACGTTCAGCATGTGGATCTGGTCGGGCAGGATGTGTTCGCGGAAGCGCCCCTCGAACGTCATGATGGTGTCGTAGGCGACGGAGCCACAGATCAGGCTGGACATGCTCTCTCCAAATGCAGGTAATCGGGTGATCGGGTGATGGCCGGCGGCGCGCGCTGGCCGGCGGCCGCCGAAAAAAAGGCCACCCATGATACCGGGTGGCCGGACCGCGGGGCGCGGCGCTTACTTCAGCGCGGCCAGGGCGGCGTCGTAGTTCGGCTCGTTCTTGATCTCGGGCACCAGCTCGCTGTACTTGACGGTGTCGTTCTCGTCGAGCACCACCACCGCGCGCGCGGTCGCGCCGGCCAGCGGGCCGGTCTTGATGTCCACGCCGTAGCTGTCCTTGAAGCCGGCGCCGCGCATCAGCGACAGCGGCACCACGTTGGCCAGGCCTTCGGTGGTGCAGAAGCGGCTCATCGCGAACGGCAGGTCGGCCGAGATGGTCAGCACCACGGTGTTGGCCAGGCCGCTGGCGGCCTCGTTGAACTTGCGCGCCGAGGTCTGGCAGACCGGGGTGTCCAGGCTCGGGACGATGTTGAGCACCTTGCGCTTGCCGGCGAAGTCGGCCAGCGCGACGTCCTTCAGGTCCTTGCCGACCAGCGAGAAGGCGGGGGCCTTGTCGCCGGCTTGCGGAAACTTGCCGCCGACTTCGATGGGGTTGCCGCCGAGGGTGACGCTGCTCATATGTGCTCCTGTGTGAATGGTGGGCCCGCACGCGCGGTGCGGGTCCCGGGGGCGCGACGGGAACGCCCGGGGCGGGCGTCGGACCCGTCTGGAATTCAGGGGTAGAAGATCAGCACGCGGTAGTTGGCCGCCGCCTGCTGCGTGCGGAATCGTACCCGAACCGGCAGCTCCGTGCCGGCGCGCAGGCCCAGCGTGGCGAACGCCTTCTGCGCGGGCTCGAGATAGTCGGCCGGCTGCAGCACCTTGCGCAGCAGGAGCTGGTCCTGCAGGTCGGTCATGACCAGCTCGATGGCGGGCAGCGCCACCGTGGCGCGGCTCTGGTTGCGCATGGTGACGGCCAGCAGGTAGGCGTCGGATTCCTCGTCCTGCTTCTGCAACTGCGAGCTTTCGATGCGCAGCGCGTCGATGTCGCGCCACGGCGCCACCTCGCAGCGCAGCGGCGCGCACAGCGCCTCGAAGGCCGGGCGCAGCACCGGGAACTGGCCGGCGAGCTGGCTGCGCGCGAGGAAGGCGAGCTGCGCCAGCGCCGCCACCGCCAGCACGCCGATGGCCGCCTTCTGCAGGCGCCGCCTGCGCCGCGCGGGGCCGGGATCGCGCTCGCGCGCGTGGCGCAGGAAGTCCGGCGCGAACACCGGCGCGTCGGGCGCGTTCTGGCTGGTCCACTGGCGCACCGCCTGCTCGCGCGCGATGGCGGCGGGAATCTCGGGGAAATCATCCTGCGCTTCGGCGCGCAGGTAGCCGCCCGCGCTCGGGATGGCGGCGGTTTCGGCGGGCGCGGCGGGCGCGGGCGGCGCCGCGGCCTCAGGCGCGGGCGCCATGCCGGACGTGGCGCTCGCGGTGATGCTGGACGTGACGCCGAGCGCGGTGTCGGACGTGATGTCGGCGGCGATGCCGGCCGCGTGCGTGGCGTCGTCGCTGCCGGTTTCCGGCGGCAGCGATGCGCTGGCTTGCGCAGCCGCTGCCGTGTCCGCCTGCGCCGCGCGGGCAATGCCGGCGGCCTCGGGCGCGGCGGCGGGCGCGAACGGCGGCAGGTCGTCGGACAGCGTCCTCGGGTCCAGCGTGGGCCACGGCGTGGCGGCGGGCGCCGGAGCGGCTTCGGCGGTGTCCGTGGTCTCGGCCGCTTCCGTCGCTGCCGTCGCATTCACCGCTTCCACCGCTTCCACCGCTTCCGTCTCCCGGGGCGGTTCGGCCGCGGACCCGGCTGCCGTGGTCTCGGCCTGCGCCGGCGCATCGCCATCTTCGCGCGTGGCGGCTTCGTCCGGCTCCGGCTCGATCACGCCGGGCACGAAGACCGCGGACGGTTCGTCGTCTTCCGCGGCGGCGCTGCCTGCATGCTGTTCCTGCTGCCGGGCGGCCTCGGCCGCCTGCACGGCCTGGTCGGCCTCGGCCTGCGTCTGGTACAGCATGACGGTGGGCGCGTCGAGCGCCGGCACGTCGTAGCCGGGGTCGAAGGGCGGGATAAAGGGCGAGGTAAAGGGCGGAACGGCGGCCGGCGCGTCGTGCCCGGCCTCGGCGGGCGCATCCGGCGCGGGATGTGGATCGGCATGCGGCCCGGCATGCGCGCGCTTGCGCGGGGCGCGTGTCGCGCGCGCATGCGCGGCTTCGTGGGTGTCTTCATGGGCGCCTTCGTGGCCGCCGTCGTGGGCGTCCTCGAAGGTCTTCTCGTGCGTGGCGCGCGTGGCGCGATGGCGTGGCTCGCCGTGCGCGGGCGCCGCCGGCGCGTCCGGTGCGGGCGCGGGGGTGGTCTCGGGGGCCGCCTCGGGCGCGGGCAGCTCGATCAGGTGCTCGCGCGCGTCGAACACGGTGTCGCACTGGCCGCAGCGCACCAGCCCCTGGCGCAGGCGCAACTGGTCGGCTACCAGCCGGAAGGCGGTGCGGCAGGCCGGGCAACGTGTGACGAGCTTGGCTGCGGCCATCGGCGGGGGCTCAGTGCGGGACGCCGGCGCCTTCGCCGCGGGTGCCGTGCAGGCACACCCAGCCTTCCTCGCTGCGCCATACCGACATGGCGAGCCAGGGCGCATAGGCGGCGGCGACGTCGTCGGCCTGCCGCTCGAGCACGCCGGACAGCACCAGCCGGCCGCCCGGGCGCACGCGCGCGCTCAGCATGGCGGCCATCACCTTGAGCGGGTTGGACAGGATGTTGGCCACGACCAGGTCGTAGCTGGCCTCGGACACGCTTTCCGGCAGCGCGAAGGTGGCTTCGACGCGGTTGCGCTCAGCGTTGTGGCGCGAGGCTTCCACCGCGTTGGGGTCGATGTCGATGCCGAGCGTGGCGCCGGCGCCGAGCTTCTTCGCCACGATGGCGAGGATGCCCGAGCCGCAGCCGTAGTCGAGCACCGACTCGCCCGGCCCGAGGTTCTGCTCGAGCCACTGCATGCACAGCCGCGTGGTCGGGTGGCTGCCGGTGCCGAAGGCCAGGCCCGGGTCGAGCTCCAGCACCACGGCGTCGGGCTCGGGCGCCTCGTGCCACGACGGCACCACCCAGATGCGCTCGCCGATGCGGATCGGCGCGAACTGGGATTGCGTCAGGCGCACCCAGTCCTGGTCCTCGACCGGGCGCAGCGCGTAGGCCGGCACCTCGGCGGCGCCGAGCGCGTTGGCCGCGGCGGCCACCGCCAGCGCGGGGTCGGTGGCGTCGTCGAACAGCGCCACCACGCGCGAGCGGTTCCACGCCAGGCGGGTGGGTTCCAGCCCGGGCTCGCCGAACAGCGGCTGCTCGTCGGGCGTGTCGGCATCGGCGTCTTCCACCGAGACCGACAGCGCGCCGAGGTCGAACAGCGCGTCGGACCAGGCTTCGGCCTGGTCCTGTGCGATTTCAATCACACATTCCTGAAATGCCACTGGCGATCCTTGTCGATCCGTTGTTGTCAGTCCACTGCGTCATTCCCAAAGCCCCCCCGTTCGACTGCGCCTCAAGGCCGCATGCGTCGTTGCAGATGCTCGCAATAGCGAGCTATTGCTGCGCTTTGCGCCTGGCCTGCGGCCTCGATGCACAGCCGACCCGGGGCGTTTTCCCTGACGCAGTGGACTAGGCCGCGCCGGGCTTCAGATCTTGCCGCCCTTGGCCACGGTCTTCTGGGCCAGGCGATGCTCGAGATAGTGGATGCTGGTGCCGCCTTCGACGAAGTTGGCATCGAGCATCAGCTCGCGGTGCAGCGGTACGTTGGTCTGGATGCCGTCCACCACCATTTCCGACAGCGCGATCCGCATGCGGGCGATGGCCTGCTCGCGGGTGGCGCCGTAGGTGATGATCTTGCCGATCATCGAATCATAGTTGGGCGGCACGAAGTAGCCATCATACGCGTGCGAGTCCACCCGCACGCCGGGGCCGCCCGGCATGTGCCAGGCGGTGATGCGGCCCGGCGACGGAATGAACTTGAACGGATCCTCGGCGTTGATGCGGCACTCGATGGCGTGGCCGCGCAGCTGGATGTCCTTCTGGCGCCAGCGTAGCTTCTCGCCGAAGGCGATGCGGATCTGCTCCTGCACGATGTCGATGCCGGTGATCATCTCGGTGACGGGGTGCTCGACCTGCACGCGCGTGTTCATCTCGATGAAGTAGAACTCGCCGTTCTCGTACAGGAACTCGAAGGTGCCGGCGCCGCGGTAGCCCATCTTCTTGCAGGCCTCGGCGCAGCGGTCGCCGATGCGCTCGATCAGGCGGCGCGGGATGTGCGGCGCGGGTGCTTCCTCGATGACCTTCTGGTGGCGGCGCTGCATGGAGCAGTCGCGCTCGCCCAGCCAGACCGCCTGGCGGTGCTGGTCGGCCAGGATCTGGATCTCGACGTGGCGGGGGTTCTCCAGGAATTTCTCCATGTAGACCTCCGGGTTGCCGAAGGCGCGGCCGGCTTCCTCGCGCGTCATGTTGACCGCGTTGACCAGCGCCGCCTCGGTGTGCACCACGCGCATGCCGCGCCCGCCGCCGCCGCCGGCGGCCTTGATGATGACCGGATAGCCGACGTTGCGGGCCGTCGCCAGGATTTCCTTGGGATCTTCCGGCAGCGCGCCTTCCGAGCCCGGCACGCACGGCACGCCGGCCTTGATCATGGCCTGCTTGGCCGAGACCTTGTCGCCCATCAGGCGGATGCTCTCGGGGCTCGGGCCGATGAAGACGAAGCCCGATTTTTCCACGCGCTCGGCGAAGTCGGCGTTTTCCGACAGGAAGCCGTAGCCCGGGTGGATGGCCTGCGCGTCGGTCACTTCGGCGGCCGAGATGATGGCCGGCATGTTCAGGTACGACAGCGGCGACGGCGCCGGGCCGATACAGACGGCTTCGTCGGCCAGCTTGACGTATTTGGCTTCCTTGTCGGCCTCCGAATACACCACGACGGTCTTGATGCCGAGTTCGCGGCAGGCGCGCTGGATGCGAAGGGCGATTTCACCGCGGTTCGCGATCAGAATTTTTTCAAACATAGTCACTCTCTGCGAGGAGAAGGGCAGTCCCGCCGCGGTGGCTCGTGGCGCCCCCGGCGGCGCGGCCGGAGTGCGGGCGGAGGAACTGGCAGCCGGACGGGGAGCGTCCGGTCCGCCGGCGCCGGCGCGGCCGTCCGGATCTTCCGGCGCGGGCTGCGGGCGGCGCGGCATGCCGATCAGTATCAGCCGATGATGAAGAGCGGCTGGCCGTATTCGACCGCCTGGCCGTTCTCGACCAGGATTTCCTTGATCACGCCGGCCTTGTCGGATTCGATTTCGTTGAGCAGCTTCATCGCTTCGATGATGCAGACCGTCTGGCCTTCCTTGACGGTGTCGCCCACGTTGACGAAGGCGGCCGCGCCCGGCGACGGCGCGCGGTAGAAGGTGCCGACCATCGGCGAGGTCACGACATGGCCGGACGGCAGCTGCGGCGCCGCGGGCTCGGCGCTGGCGACCGCGGCGGCGGGAGCGGCGGCCGCGGGCGGCAGCGCCTGCATCGGCTGCATGGCCATCGGCGCGGCCACGACCTGGGGCGGCGCCTTGACGATACGCACCTTGCCTTCGCCTTCGGTGACTTCCAGCTCGGAGATGCCGGACTCGGCCACCAGGTCGATCAGCGTCTTCAGCTTGCGCAGGTCCATCTTCTATCCTCCTGAATCGGGTTGTCCGGCGCGCTGCGCTGGGGCGGCTGCGTCCGGGTAAATTGCATGCGTCCGGCGTATTGCCTCCGTCCACCGCGAGCAGCGGGCAGGGCAGGCGCCGGGGGCGCGGTCATCGTCTATGAAATCGAAATCAGCGGGCGGGTCAGGCCGCGGGGGGCGCCGGTTCAGGCGCCTGCCCGAGGACATAGTCCAGCGCCAGCAGGTAGCCTTGCCAGCCAAGTCCGCAGATCACTCCGACCGCGATATCGGAGAAGAAGGAGTGATGACGGAAGTTCTCGCGGCGATGCACGTTCGACAAATGGACTTCGACGAACGGAATCGCCACCCCGGCCAGCGCGTCGCGCAAGGCTACGCTGGTGTGCGTGTAGGCGGCCGGGTTGATG
The DNA here is from genome assembly GCF_977008105.1 of Cupriavidus ulmosensis. Lineage (NCBI taxonomy): Bacteria > Pseudomonadati > Pseudomonadota > Betaproteobacteria > Burkholderiales > Burkholderiaceae > Cupriavidus > Cupriavidus ulmosensis. The sequence goes on along the minus strand of NZ_CDRMWP010000001.1, from coordinate 3,701,833 downwards.
ATGATGAAGTCGACCCCCTCGTCGCGCGCCGCATGGATGCGGTCCACCAGCGCACCCTCGTGGTTGGACTGGAACGTCGCCAGGGCGAGGCCGGTTTCGCGCGCACGCTGCGCCAGGGCCAGGTCGATGTCGACGAGCTTCGTATGCCCGTAGGTTTGCGGCTCGCGCGTGCCCAGCAGGTTCAGGTTGGGCCCGTGCAGGACCAGCACCTTGCGGTAGCGGGCGGAGCGGCTTTCTGGCGGCGTATCGATCACGGCGACTCGACCATTTCAACGAAATTGCGCGGAGATTACCGTAGCTTAGAGTGATTTGTCTAGCAGCGCAGACATAGGGCAGCCTCGATTTCCGGTCTTCCGGCGGCATTTCCGGGCCGGTGCCGGCCTGTTTTGCGGTTTCGAGGCTAATTCGCAAAAATTACGGGACAATCGAACAAGGTTAGTTGAAATTCACCGCAAATCAAGCGTCTCGCCGTCATCCGCGCGGCAGTGCAGCACGCAGGTCATTGGGGGAAACCCTACCCATCTTGCGGTAGGTGACGGTGCCGTCCGGCGCGATCACCACCGTATAAGGCAGGCCGCCGGCCGCGTTGCCGAAGTTGCGCGACAGCTCGGTGCCGGCGAAGCCGGCCACCGCCAGCGGATACGCGACCGGCACTTTCTTGATGAACTGCTGGATGTTGCTGGCGGAATCGATGCCGATGCCGACAAATTCCACCTTGCGGCCCGAATACTCCTGGTACAGCGCGGTCAGGTCGGGCATTTCCTCCACGCACGGGCCGCACCACGGCGCCCAGAAGTTCACCACCACCGTCTTACCGCGGAAATCGGCCAGCCGCAGCTTGCCGCCCTGCGGGTCGGGCAGCTCGGTGCTCAGGAAGGTCTCCACGGCGGCGTCGGACGCCGGCCGGGGCGAGAACACGTAGTGGCCGGCAAGGGCGCCCGCCACGGCGGCGGCGATGGCGACGAGCCAGATCCAGAGGCGGCTGCGGCGGGCGGGTCGGGTGGTGGCAGTGGTCATGGCGGTGGCAGGAGTCGGAAACCAGGCGCAAGGCGCGGCGGTGGCGGGAAGCTCTTCTATATATGACTATGACGGCGCCAGCGCGGGTCAGGCGGCGTCCGGCGTGCCGGGCGCATCCGGCGCGTCCGCCACCAGCGCCTGCACGGCGGCGAGGTCGGCCCGCGCCACGCGGCCGCCGGCGTCGGCGCGCACCGCGCCGCGTTCGTCGTCCGCATCATACAGCGCGATGTGGATGCCCACCGGCTGGCCCAGTTCGGCCCGCACCTCGCCGGCCAGCAGGCGCGCCTCGCGCTGGGCCGGCCACTGGCCTTTCCACAGGAAGCTCAGCGTCTCCACGTCGCCGCGGCCGGCGAAATGCCGCGACTCGCTGGTGTCGAAATCGACGCCCGCGTTGAGCAGGTGCAGCGTCAGGTCCTTGGGGCTGTCGCAGAAGCATTGCAGATAGATGTCCGAATGCTCGGTGGCGGTGCCGTTGAGCACCGCGCCCGCCAGGTAGGGCCGGAAGCCGGCCAGGTCGCGCATGGCCAGCAGCGCCAGCCGGCGCAGCAGGGCCAGGATGCGGGGCTGGCTGTCGGCGTGGAACAGCGCCTGGTAGGCGCGCACTTCGGCTTCCACGGTCTCGTTGTCGGGCAGCCACTCGCCGGCCACGCGCACGTCGCCCAGCAACTGGCGCGCGGCCTTGCGCTTGGCGGTGGCGTAGTCGGCACCGTCTTCCGCGATCATGCGGGCGGCGGCCTGGGCGATTTCCTCGCGCAGGCGGATGGGGTCGAGGGGGGTGCGACGGGACATGGAGGGATGATACCGGAGGGGGAGGAGGCTGGACTCTTAGAGTCTACGCGGCGGGGCGGGTTCGCGCGTGCCGGCGAGATACCGGCAATTGCCGCCATACCCCTCGGGTACAATCCCTTTCCATCCCGTAGCAACAGGGGCCCGGCCCGCCAGGCCCGCCCCGCGACCCGAACTCCCATGCATATTCACATCCTCGGCATCTGCGGCACGTTCATGGGCGGCCTGGCCGTGCTGGCCAAGCAGGCCGGCCACCGCGTGACCGGCTGCGACGCCAACGTCTATCCCCCCATGAGCACCCAGCTCGAGGCGCAGGGCATCGAGCTGATCGAGGGCTTCGACCCGGCGCAACTGGCGCTGGAGCCGGACCTGTTCGTGGTCGGCAACGTGGTGTCGCGCGGCAATCCGCTGATGGAGGCCATCCTCAACCGCAACCTGCCCTACACCTCGGGCCCGCAGTGGCTGGGCGAGCACGTGCTGCGCGGCAAGTGGACGCTGGCGGTGGCCGGCACGCACGGCAAGACCACCACCACCTCCATGCTGGCCTGGATCCTGGAAGATGCCGGCTACCAGCCGGGCTTCCTGGTGGGCGGCGTGCCGCAGAACTTCGGCGTGTCGGCGCGGGTGACGGCATCGGACTTCTTCGTCATCGAAGCCGACGAGTACGACACCGCTTTCTTCGACAAGCGCAGCAAGTTCGTCCACTACCGCCCGCGCACGGCCATCCTGAACAACCTCGAATACGATCACGCTGACATCTTCCCCGATCTTGCCGCGATCGAAACCCAGTTCCACCACCTGGTGCGCACCGTGCCCGAGCAGGGCCGGCTGATCGTCAACGGCATGGAGGAAAGCCTGGCGCGCGTGCTGGAGCGCGGCTGCTGGAGCGAGACCGAGCAGTTCGGCCTGGGCGAGTGGCGCGCCGGCGAACCGGCGGAGCTGGCCGGCGCGGACACGGAGCGGGACCGCTTCGACGTGTGGTTCGGCGACGCCGTGCAAGGTCGCGTCGACTGGACCCTGCAGGGCACCCACAACCGCATGAACGCGCTGGCCGCGATCGCCGCGGCGCGCCACGTGGGCGTGCCGCCGGCGCAGGCCATCGACTCGCTGGCGCGCTTCGCCAACGTGAAGCGCCGCATGGAGGTGCGCGGCGAGGCCGGCGGCATCACCGTCTACGACGATTTCGCCCATCACCCCACCGCCATCCAGACCACGCTCGCGGGGCTGCGCCGGCGTGTCGGCGCGGCGCGCATCCTGGCCGTGCTGGAGCCGCGCTCCAACACCATGAAGCTGGGCGTGATGAAGGCGCAGCTGCCGGCCAGCCTGGAAGCGGCCGACCTCGTGTTCGGCTACGGCGCGGCCAGCGGCAAGGACGCGCTCGGCTGGGACCTGGGCGAGGCGCTGGCGCCGCTGGGCGAGCGCGCCGCCGCCTTCAGCGACCTCGCCGCGCTGGTGCGGGCGGTGCGCGCCGCGGCGCGCCCGGGCGACCACGTGCTGGTGATGAGCAACGGCGGCTTCGGCGGCGTGCACCAGAAGCTGCTGGATGCCTTCGCCGCCGGCGCGGCGGCCTGAGCGGGGCGCGGCATGCTGCTGTACCTGCATGGTTTCCGTTCCTCGCCGCAGTCGTTCAAGGCGCGCATGGTGCAGGAGCGCATGCGCGCCTGGGGCGCCGCGCGCTACTACGCCTGTCCGGTGCTGAACGTGTCGCCGGCGGCGGCCATCGCCCAGGCGGAGGCCGCCATCGCCGCCTCGCAGGCCGGCGGCGCGCAGCCGCTGGCCATCATCGGCTCGTCGCTGGGCGGCTTCTACGCGCGCTGGCTGGCCGAGCGCCACGGCTGCCGCGCGGTGCTGCTCAACCCGGCCGTGCATCCGTGGACCGACCTCGAGCGCTACCTGGGCGACCAGCCGCTGTGGCACGGCGGCGGCTCGGTGCGCGTGGAGCGCCATCATCTGGACGAACTGCTGGCCCTGCGCGTCGAGACGATCACGCGGCCCGAGCGCTATTTCCTGCTGGCCGCGACCGGCGACGAGGTGCTCGACCACCGCGAGATGCTGGCGGCGTTTCCCGGCGCGCGCACGCGCGTGATCGAGGGCAGCGACCACGGCATCAGCGAATTCGCCGACTATGTCGACGAAGTGCTGGCTTTCTGCGGCTATGGCCCCGGCGGCCCGGTGCCGCAGGACGGGCCGGAGATGCCGGCATGAGCGCGGCATGAAGGCGGCGCACCTGCGCCGCGGCGCCTGGCACGCCCATTTGCCCGAGGACCGCGCCATCGGCGCCAACCTGCGGCGCTGGGTGTGCGGCGAGGGCTCGCTGACCGCCCGGCTGGTGGCCGCCTCGGCGCGCTTTCGCGTGCGCCGCCTGGCGCAGCGCATGGAAGTGGCGCTGGCCGACGAATGGCAGGCGCTGGGGCTGCCGGCGCGCCGCCGCGCGCTGGCGCGCGAGGTGCTGCTGGTGTGCGACGGCACGCCGGCCATCTTCGCCCACACCGTGGTGGTGGCCGCGCACGCCCGGCGCGACTGGCCCTTCCTGCGCGGCCTGGGCGAGCGCCCGCTCGGCGGCGCGCTGTTCGTCGATCCGCGCGTGCGGCGCGAGCCGTTCGCGTTTGCCCGCCTGCCGGCGCACCACCCGCTGCGCCGGCGCCTGGCGCTGGCCGTGCCGGCCATGCGCGAACTGGCCCCCAACGTGACGCTGCCGGCACGCCGCTCGCTGTTCCGCCGCGGCGGCGGCGCCATGCTCGTGACCGAGGTCTTCCTGCCCGACCTGCGCGCGCGCCGCGCGCCGGAGCTCGCCGGCGGCCAGTGAAGCCACGGTCACGACATCGACACGAACACAGGTAAACCTACCAACACCAACCGCGCCCCCACCACCACCAACGCCACCAGGAACTAGGGACCGACATCATGAAATTGCAGGGACGGGTTGCCATCATTACCGGCGCGGCTGCCGGCATCGGCTTTGCCACCGCGCAGCGCTTCGCCGCCGAAGGCGCGATCGTGGTGCTGTGCGACGTGCAGGAAGAGCGCGTGCACGCCGCCGCGGCGCAGATCGCGCAGACCGGCGCCACCGCGCTGGCCTTCAAGGTCGACGTGACGCACCGCGACGAAGTCGACGCCGCCGTGGCCGCCACGCTGGCCGCGCACGGCCGCATCGACATCCTGATCAACAACGCCGGCATCACCAAGGACGCGCGCCTGGTCAAGATGAGCGAGGCCCAGTTCGACGCCGTGATCGACGTCAACCTCAAGGGCGTGTTCAACTGCGCGCAGGCGGTGGCCGAGATCATGGTCGAGCAGGGCCGCGGCGTGATTCTCAATGCATCCAGCGTGGTCGGCCTGTACGGCAACTTCGGCCAGACCAACTACGCCGCCACCAAGTTCGGCGTGATCGGCTTCACCAAGACCTGGGCGCGCGAGCTGGGCCCCAAGGGCGTGCGCGTCAACGCGGTGTGCCCGGGCTTCGTCGCCACCGACATCCTGCGCACCGTGCCGGAGAAGGTGCTCGACGGCATGAAGTCCGCGTGCTGGCTGCGCCGCCTGGCCGAGCCGGCCGAGATCGCCAGCATCTACGCCTTCCTCGCCAGCGACGACGCCAGCTACGTCAACGGCGTGGCGATCGAGGCCAGCGGCGGCATGTCGCTGTAGCACGGCGGGCCGCGCCCGGCTGGCGGCCGGCGCGGTGCGGTATCATCTCGGGTCCGGTCGCCGCCTCGCCTGAAGGCGGCTCCTTGCTTCATTTCTCTCACCGGGCCGTTCCGAGCGGCGTTGCCCGACGCCAGGCGCCGGCTTCGCCGGGCGGCTCCCGGCATTTCTGAAAGTACCGATCCATGCAGTTGCTGTTCGAAGAAGGCGGCGAGATTCGCGCCGGCACCGTGCTGACCCAGCAGGGCGAGGCCTACCAGGTGGAATTGCCCGCGGGCAAGCGCACCAAGGTCAAGTCGCGCGACGTGCTGCTGCAGTTTGCGCAGCCCTCGGCGATCGAGCTGGTGCGCCAGACCGCCGAGCTGGTCGGCGAGATCGACCTGGACTTCCTGTGGGAATGCGCGGCCGAGGAAGAGTTCGGCTTTGCCGACCTGGCCGCCGAATACTACGGCGCGGGCGCGGGCGTGGTGCAGCAGGCCGCGCTGGCGCAGGCGCTGCACGGCAACCCGGTCTATTTCCGCCGCAAGGGGCGGGGCCGCTACCAGCGCGCGCCGGAAGACCAGTTGAAGGCCGCGCTGGCCGCGCTCGAGCGCAAGAAGCAGCAGGCCCAGGTGCAGGCCGAGTACGAAGCCCAGCTCAAGGCGCTGGCGCTGCCCGATGCGTTCCGCGGCAAGGCGCTGCAACTGCTGTTCAAGCCCGACAAGAACAGCCTCGAATACAAGGCGATGGACGCCGCCTGCACCGCGCTGGGCATGTCGCCGATGCGGCTGATGGTGGCGGTGGGCGGCATCGCCAGCCCGCGCGCGCTGCACGAGGCCAAGTTCCTCTCCGAATGCTTCCCCAAGGGCACCGGCTTTCCCGAGGTGGCCGTGCCCGAGCCGGCCGGCGAGCTGCCGCGCGCGGCGGTGCAGGCGTTCTCGATCGACGACGTCACCACCACCGAGATCGACGACGCGCTGTCGGTCACGCCGCTGGACGGCGGCAAGATCCGCGTCGGCGTGCACATCGCCGCGCCGGGCCTGGGCATCCGCCGCGGCGAGCCGCTCGACGCGGTGGCGCGCCAGCGCCTGTCCACGGTCTATTTCCCCGGCGACAAGATCACCATGCTGCCCGACGCCGTGGTGGAGCGCTACACGCTGCAGGAAGGGCGCGAATGCCCGGCGCTGTCGCTCTACGTCGACTACGACCCGGCCCTGCAGATGATCCTCGGCAGCGAGACCCGCGCCGAGATGGTCATGATCGCCGCCAACCTGCGCCACAACCTGCTCGATGACGTAGTGACCGAGGCCGCGCTGGCTGCCGGCACCGGCGACTATCCGTTCCGCCCCGAGCTGACCCAGCTCTGGCATTTCGCCGGCTGGCTGCACGACGAGCGCCAGAAGGCGCGCCTGGCCAGCGGCCTGCGCCCGGAATCGCACAACCGCGCGGACTACAACTTCTACCTCGACGCGCTGCCGGACGGCGGCGAGCGCGTGCGCATCGAGCAGCGCCGGCGCGGCTCGCCGCTGGACAAGATCGTGGCCGAGCTGATGATCCTGGCCAACAGCACCTGGGGCAAGCTGCTGGCCGACCACGGCGTGCCGGGCATCTACCGCACGCAGAAGGCCTGGGGCATGCACCGCACCCGCATGCAGACCTACCCGGCGCCGCACGAGGGGCTGGGCGTGGCGCAATATGCGTGGAGCACCTCGCCGCTGCGCCGCTACGTCGACCTGGTCAACCAGTGGCAGATCCTGGCGGTGGCCCAGCACGGCGTCACCGCCAAGCTGGTGGCGCCGTTCAAGCCCAAGGACGCCGACCTGCTGGCCGCCGTGGCCGACTTCGAAGGCACCTACGCGGCCTACGCCGACCACCAGTCCACGATGGAGCGCTACTGGTGCCTGCGCTGGCTGGCCCAGGAAAAGCGCGAGCGCATGATGGCCTCGGTGCTCAAGGAAGGCGCGGTGCGCTTTGCCGAGATCCCGCTGGTCACGCGCGTGCCCGAGCTGGCCCAGGCCGCGCGCGGCACCCAGGTGCTGCTGGAGATCGGCGCCACCGACGAGATCTCGCTCGAGGTGTCGTGCCGCGTGCTGGAAGTGTTCGCCGGCGAGGGCGAGCTGCCCTCGGAAGAACTGGAAGGCGACGACGAGGCCGCCGAGGTGTCGGCCGAGGCCGCCGCCGAAGCCGCCGCCGAGGAGGCCGCGCAGGCGGCTGCCGAGGGCGGCGCGGACGGCGCTGCCGTGGAGGCACCGGCGCAGGACGGCGACGCCGCCGATGCCGCCGGCGCGCCGGGCGACGCCGGCGACGCTTCGTCGGGCGCACGCGACACCGGCGCCGGCGGCGGCGCCTGACGCCCTCGGAAAAAACGGGGCGCTCCCTTACAATCGCAGTCTGAACCGGGCCGGGTCCGACAGGCACGTGCCCGGTCCCGCCGCCGCCCCGATCCCTCTACGCCAGCAACCACGCCAGCCATCGTGAAAGCCGCCTTTTCTCCCCGCCAGTGGTGGAATGCCAGCAGCACGATGAGCAAGGCGCTGGCCGTGTCGGTGCTGGCCCACGCGCTGCTGCTCACGGTGCGCGTGGTCGCGCCCGAGGCCTTCGAGATCAAGCGCACCGATGCCGCGCTCGACGTGGTGCTGGTCAACTCCAAGTCCGCGCAGCGCCCGCAGAACCCGACCGTGCTGGCGCAGGCCAATCTCGACGGCGGCGGCGAGCAGGACCGGCAGCGCGCCACCACGCCGCTGCCGGCCCAGACCGCCACCAAGGACGGCGACCTGGTGCGCCAGATGCAGCGCCGCGTGGAGCAGCTCGAGCAGGAGCAGCAGCGGCTCATGACGCAGGCGCGCGAAGCCGCGCCGGCGGTCAGCAGCCAGCCGCTCAAGCCCGGCCAGCTGCGCACCGAGATGCCGCTGCGCGGCCAGGACGAGCGCACCTCGCTCGACGAGATGGCCAAGCTCGAAGCCGAGATCGGGCGCAGCCTGGAGCAGTACGCCAAGCGGCCCAAGCGCTTCCAGCTCACCGCCACCAGCGCGCAGGAAGTCGAGTACGCGCAGTACTACGACCGCCTGCGCCAGAAGATCGAGGCGCGCGGCACCGCCGATTTTCCCCAGCGCAACGGCAAGCCGCTGTACGGCCAGCTGATCCTGGTGATCAACGTCAACCGCCAGGGCCGGCTCGGCTATAACCGCGACGGCTACAACGTCGACGCCATCGACGTGGTCAAGAGCTCGGGCGACCCGGCGCTGGACCGCCAGGCGGTGGCGATCGTGCGCGCGGCCGCGCCGTTCGGCGGCTTCACGCCGCAGATGCAGGCGCGCCAGGATATTCTCGAAGTGATCTCCACCTTCAGGTTTTCGCGCAGCGGCCTGGAAACCCGCCTACAGGCCAGATGATGTCAACAGAAACCACGCAGACCCCCGCCACCGCCGACCGCTACGTGGTGGTCGGCAACCCGATCGCGCACAGCCGCTCGCCCGCCATCCACGCCGCCTTCGCGCGGCAGACCGGCGAGGCCGTTTCCTATGAGCGCCTGCTGGCGCCGCTGGACGGGTTTGCCGACACCGTGCGCGCGTTCTTCGCCGGCGGCGGCCACGGCCTGAACGTGACCGTGCCGTTCAAGCTCGAGGCCTACGACCTGGCCGACCGCCTCACGCCGCGCGCCGAGAGCGCCGGCGCGGTCAACACCATGTGGATCGAGGACGGCCTGATCCACGGCGACAACACCGACGGCATCGGCCTCGTGCGCGACATCGAGATCAACCTCGACACGCTGCTCGAAGGACGCCGCATCCTGCTGCTCGGCGCCGGCGGCGCAGCCAGGGGCGCGATGCTGCCGCTGGTGATGTGCCGCCCCGACCGGATCGTGGTGGCCAACCGCACCGCCGAGCGCGCCAGCTTCATCCTCGAGGACGTGGCGCAGCAGGCCGACGAATACGGCGTGGAACTGTGGGGCGGCGGCTTCGACGCGCTCGCCGCGCTGACCGGCGACGACGCCTGCGACGTGGTCATCAACGCCACCAGCAGCAGCCTGCAGGGCGAACTGCCGCCGCTGCCGGCCGAACTGCTGGGCAAGGACGTGCTGGCCTACGACATGATGTACGGCGCCGAGCCGACCGTGTTCCTGAAGTTCGCCGCGCAAAGCGGCGCGCGCACCAGCGACGGGCTGGGCATGCTGGTCGAGCAGGCCGCCGAGGCCTTCTACAACTGGCGCGGCGTGCGGCCCGCCACCGCGCCGGTGCTGGCGCAACTGCGCGCCGAGCTGCAGGCGGAGCCGGCGGGCAAGCCAGCCCGCTGAGCGACCGGCCGGCCGCGCGCATCCGTCATGGCAGAACGCAGGCGCACCGCCCGCTCCGCCGCCGCCACGTCCGCGCGCGGCCCCGGCGCGCTGCGCTGGCTGGCCTACCTGATCGGCGTCGCGGTGGCCGGCGTGCTGGCCATGCAGGTGTATTTCTTCCTGCAGATCGCCGCGTGGCAATACGTGAACCCGTCTTCCACCGCGTTCATGCGCGCCGAGCGCTGGCGGTTGTGCGGCTTCAACGTCTGGAACTGCCAGGTGGACCGGCGCTGGGTCGGCTACGACGACATCTCGCGCAACCTCAAGCGCGCGGTGATCGCCAGCGAGGACGCCGACTTCGTCAACCATCCCGGCTACGAGCTCGACGCCATGCTCGATGCCTGGGAGCGCAACAAGAAGCGCGGCCACATCGTGCGCGGCGGCTCCACCATCACCCAGCAGCTGGCCAAGAACCTGTTCCTCTCGCCCGAGCAGCACTACCTGCGTAAGGGGCAGGAGCTGGCCATCACGTGGATGCTGGAGTTCTGGCTCGACAAGCAGCGCATCTTCGAGATCTACCTGAACTCGGTGGAGTGGGGCGAGGGCGTGTTCGGCGCCGAGGCCGCCGCCCAGCACTACTTCAAGACCAGCGCGGCGAAGCTCAACGTGGGCCAGGCGGCGCGCCTGGCCGCGGCGCTGCCGGCGCCGAAGTGCTTCGACAAGAAGCCGTACTGCGCCAGCGTGCGCGTCAACTTCAAGGTCAAGGCCGGCATCATCGCGCGCCGCATGGGTGCGGCCACGCTGCCGGATTGAGCGGCGCCCCGGGTCCGCTCAGCTCAGCCAGCCCTTGCGGCGGAAGTAGATCAGCGGCACCGCCGCCGACACCGCCATCAGCGCGATCGCCCACGGATAGCCCGCGGCCCAGTCCAGCTCCGGCATCAGCTTGAAGTTCATGCCGTAGATGCTGGCGATCAGCGTGGGCGGCATCAGCGCCACCGACACCACCGAGAACAGCTTGATGATCTTGTTCTGGTTGATGTTGATGAAGCCGACCGTGGCGTCCATCAGGAAGTTGATCTTGTCGAACAGGAACGCGGTGTGGTTCTCGATCGAGTCGATGTCGCGCAGGATCTGGCGCGCCTCGTCCTGCTGCTCGGCCGACAGCAGCTGGCTGCGCATCAGGAACGAGACCGCGCGGCGCGTGTCCATGACGTTGCGGCGGATGCGGCCGTTCAGGTCTTCCTCGCGGGCGATGGTTTCCAGCACGTCGGCCGCGGCGGCGTCGGTCACGTTCTCGGCCAGCACGCGCTTGCTGGCCTCTTCCAGCCGCTCGTAGACTTCCTCGATGGAGTCCGCCGAGTATTCCGCGTCGGTGGCGTACAGGTCCATCAGCACGTCCTTGGCGTTGCGCACCGAGCCGGGCCGCACGCGCGCGCGCAGGCGCACCAGGCGGAACACCGGCAGGTCTTCGTCGTGGATGGAGAACAGCACGTCGCGCGCGAGCACGAAGGCCACGCGCACGTTGCGCGAGATGTCTTCCTCGTCGAGCAGGAAGTCGGTGCGGATGTGGATGTTCTCGTCCTCGCCCTCGAAGTAGCGGGCCGAGGCTTCCAGGTCGCCCAGGTCCTCGAGCTCGGGCAGGGCTACGCCGTAGGCTTCCTTGATCCAGGCGAGTTCTTCGTCGTCGGGGCTGATGACGTCGATCCAGATCGGCTTGTGCTGCAGCAGTTCATTGCGGTCATCGACCTGCTCCTGTGCGAGCCGGCCTTTCTGCAGGACGAACAGGTTGATCATCCCAGGGCTTCCTTGTTGCGTTTGGCGAAGAAACGCGCAGGCGCGGCTTGCCGGGCATGGAAGCGAACCCGTCCCTGGCCGCGTGGCGCAAGGGCGGGAAGCCGCTGGCAAGCGTGATCGCGCTGCGCGCCGGCGAGAAAGCGCGCGCAAGGCGATGGCGTTTGCCGTTCATGGCTGGCAAGCCGGGGGAGGGAAGATCCGGAACGAAGCGGCGCGCACTGGCGGTGCGCCGGCAAGGGACACGGAAAAACGCTCACCCGCAGTATGGTTCTGCGGGCAAGTCCGACGAGGCGGTGGAAGCGGCCTGGGCCGGTTCCGGCGGTCGTCGTTACGCAGCCCGCAGTGACATGGCATTCGGTGTGGTCGCGGCTTTGCCGCGGCAACTCGAACACCCGATGCTACTGCCCACGTAGTTTCTCCGGGATTATGATGGCCGCGAGTGTAGCCCAACGCAGGGGGCTTGTTAAGTGAAATATGGGTGAATGGCGCCGCCGCCGCACCCTGCGCGCAACGGTGCCGCGCTCAGCGCGCGCGGGCCGCCAGCAGGCGCCGCCGCAGCAGCGGCACGAGCAGCACCGAGGCCAGCGCCGCGAACATCAGCACGATGGCCGCGTAGTCCTGCCAGTGCGGCTGCTCGCCCAGCATCCACATGCCCGAGAACACGCCCACCACCGGGATGAACATCACCGACAGGCTCGACACCACCGGCGGCAGGCTGCGCGCCAGCACGAACCACACCAGGTGGCAGTAGGCGAACACCACCACCGCGTTGTAGGCGATGGCGCCCCATTCCACCGCGTCGGGCAGGCGCCAGCCGCTCTCGAAGGCCAGCGTGCCGGCCAGCAGGAAGGGCAGCGTCACCACCAGCATCCAGAAGGTCAGCGCGCCGACCGGCATCTCGATGCGGCTGCGCTTCATCATCTGCGTGCCCAGGCCCCAGCCCGCCGCGGCGCCCAGCATCAGCAGCGTGCCGGCCGGGCTGCCGGTGAGCGCGGCGAGTTCGCCCGAGAGCAGCAGCACCGTGCCCGCCAGCGCGCAGCCGATGCCGGCCCAGGCCGCGGCGCCGATGCGCTCGCGGTACAGCACCAGGCCCCACACCACGGCCCAGATCGGCATGGTGTAGCCGAGGATGGCGGCGCGGCCCGAGGACAGCATCTTGACCGCGCAGATCGCCAGCAGGTGCCACACCACCATGTTGAACAGGGCGAGCTTGACGATCGTCGGCCACTGGCCGGGCGGCACCCGCAGCGGCTCGCCGCGCACGCGCAGGGCCAGGCCCAGCGCCAGCACGCCGCCGGCCATGCACAGCAGGCGGAATCCCATTGCCGGGAAGTGCGCCACGCCGAGTTTCATGATGGGCCAGTTGACGCCCCAGGCGATGGTGAGGACGACGAGCAGGACGAGGCTGCGGCGGTCAAGGGACATGGCGGGCGGGCGGCTGTGTGCGATGCCGCTCTTTGTATCGGGGAGGAACGGCAGAAGATAGCATGCAGCGGGTAAAATCGCTGGCAACCACCGTCGCCGCACGCAGCGCGGGCCCGGCCCCGCCCGGGCCGCTCCGCCGCGGCCGACCCAGACCAGCGAGCATTCCATGAACTTCACCGAACAACTGGCCGAGGCCTGGCAGCGCAACGACTCGCTGCTGTGCGTCGGGCTCGACCCCGATCCCGCCAAGCTGCCGCTGTCCATGACGGGCGCCGGCGGCGCCATCTTCTCGTTCTGCCGCGAAATCGTCGACGCCACCGCCGACCTGGTGTGCGCCTTCAAGCCGCAGATCGCGTATTTCGCCGCGCAGCGCGCCGAGGACCAGCTCGAGCAGCTGGTGGCCTATATTCACGACGCCCATCCCGGCATCCCCGTGATCCTGGACGCCAAGCGCGGCGACATCGGCTCGACCGCGCAGCAGTACGCCATCGAGGCCTTCGAGCGCTACCAGGCCGATGCCGTCACCGTGAACCCGTACATGGGCCTGGACTCGCTCGAGCCCTACCTGGCCTATCCCGACCGCGGCGTGATCGTGCTGTGCCGCACCTCCAATCCGGGCGGCTCGGACGTGCAGTTCCTGAACGTGGACGGCAAGCCGGTCTACCAGGTGGTGGCCGAGGCCGCCGCCACGCGCTGGAACACCAGCGGGCAGATGGCGCTGGTGGTGGGCGCGACCTTCCCGGCCGAGATCGCCAGGGTGCGCGAGATCGTCGGCGAGATGCCGCTGCTGATCCCGGGCATCGGCGCCCAGGGCGGCGACATCGAGGCCACCGTGCGCGCCGGGCGCACGGCCGGCGGCACCGGCATGATGATCAACTCGTCGCGCGCCATCCTCTACGCCAGCCGCGAGAAGGACTTCGCCGCGGCCGCGCGCAACGTCGCGCTGCAGACGCGCGAGGCCATCAACCGCTTCCGCGCGGGCTGACGGCGGCGCGCCGGCCCGGTTCGGCGCAGCGGAATCCGCGGGGATCCGCGGAAATCCTCGGAAATCCGCAGGAGGCTTCAGGACTCGTTGCGGACCAGCTCGAGCAGGCCGCGGATGGCGTGCTCGGCCGCCTGGCGGCGGATCTGCTGGCGGTCGCCGCGAAAACGCTGGGTTTCCACGCGCGTGGTGATGCGGTTGCTCCAGCCGAAGCAGACCATGCCGACCGGCTTGTCGGGCGTGCCGCCGGTGGGGCCGGCCACGCCGGTGATCGACAGCGCGACCTGGGCGCGGCTGTTGAGCAGCGCGCCCTCGGCCATCGCGTGGGCCACTTCCTCGCTGACCGCGCCGTGGTCGCGGATCAGCTTGGCCGGCACGCCCAGCATGGTGGTCTTGGCTTCGTTCGAGTAGGTGACGAAGCCGCGCTCGAACCAGCCCGACGACCCCGATACATCAGTGATTGCCGCGGCCACCAGGCCGCCGGTGCAGGATTCCGCCGTGGCGAGCAGCAGCGATTTCTCGTTCAGGGAGATGCCGGCCTGGATGGCGAGTTGATCGAGCAAGCGGCTGACGGACATGATGGCGGATTCGGTGGGGAGGGTGGCAGGGAGAGCGGCAGGGCCGGCCTACAGCGAGCGCCAGAGCGCGAACACCAGCAGCGTGTAGAAGGCGGCCATCACGTCGTCGAACATCACGCCGAAGCCGCCGCGCAGGCCGGGACCCTTGAGCGTGCGGTCGAGGTGCCCGATCGGCGCCGGCTTGACGATGTCGAACAGGCGGAACCACAGGAAGGCGGCGAGCTGGCCCCAGAAGCCGGTCGGCATGACGAACAGCAGCACCAGCCAGAACGCCACGATCTCGTCCCACACCATGCTGCCGTGGTCGTGCACGCCCATGTCGCGCGCGGTGCGCGCGCACGCCCACAGCCCGAGCAGGAAGCCGCCGGCGATGATCCACAGCCAGGCCTCCGGCCGCACCCACATCGAGATCACCAGGTAGGACAGCCAGGCGTAGAGCGTGCCGACCGTGCCGGGGCCGGCCGGCGACAGGCCCGAGCCGAAGCCCAGCGCGATCAGGTGGGCCGGATGCGACAGCATGAAGCGCGCGGTGGGGCGCAGCACCTTGGCGGCCTGGCCGGCTTCCAGGGTCAGGGCGGGATCGTGCGCGGCGGGCCCGGGCGGGTAGGCGGACATCAAGGATTGGCTCGTCTGGTTTGGATGGGATTGTCCCGGGCGGCTGCGCCCGGGCGGGATCTGGCGCCCCGCACGGCAGCATCATGACACGGCCGGGCGCCGCTTGTCAGGGGGAGGCGAAGTGGTCGAAGCTGCTGCCGCCGTAGGTGCACGGGTTGCCCTCGCGGTCGACCAGGCGCAGGCCTGGCTCGGGGGTGATGTTGCCGACGCGCGTGAGCGGCAGTCCCAGGCGCGCGCCGATGGCGGCGATTTCCTCGCGGGCGCCGGCCGGCGCGGTGAAGCACAGCTCGTAGTCGTCGCCGCCGGCCAGCGTGCATTCGCGCTGGCGCGCCTCGGGCTGCTCGGCCAGCACGGCCGAGCGCGGCAGCGCGTCGACGTCGAGCAGGGCGCCGGCCTGGGAGCGCTCGAGGATGTGGCCGAGGTCGCCGAGCAGGCCGTCGGAGATGTCGAGTGCGGCATGCGCCACGCTGCGCAGCGCCATGCCCAGCGCGACGCGCGGCAGCGGCGTGTCCATGCGCGGGCGCACCTGCGTGAAGTCCGGCTCGGGCAGCAGCCATTCGCCGCGGCAGTCGCCTAGCGCCAGGCGCGCGTCGCCGAGCGTGCCGGAAATCCAGATGTCGTCGCCGGGGCGTGCGGCATCGCGCCGCAGGGCCATGCCGGCGGGCACGTCGCCGAGCACCGTCAGGCTCAGCGTGAGCGGGCCGCGCGTGGTGTCGCCGCCGATCAGCTCGCAGCCGTGGGCATCGGCCAGCGCCAGCATGCCGGCGGCCAGCTCGCCGAGCCAGTCCGGGTCCGCCTCGGGCAGCGCCAGCGCCAGCGTGAACGCGCGCGGCTCGGCGCCCATCGCGGCCAGGTCCGACAGGTTCACGGCCAGCGCCTTGTGGCCCAGCGCGCGCGGCGCCACGTCGGGGAAGAAATGGCGGCCGCTGACCAGCATGTCGGTGCTGATGGCGAGGTGGTGGCCGGGGCGGCCTTCGATCAGCGCGCAGTCGTCGCCCACGCCGAGCACCGCCTTGCGCGCGGGGCGGGTGAAGAAGCGGCGGATCAGGTCGAATTCGGAGAGCGGGGCGCCGGGCGCACCGGCGGCGCGGGAAGAAGATGGCATGGGACGGTTGGCGGCGGGATTCCGCCCGGGGCGGCGCCCGGCGCCGCGGGTTACGCCCCGCTGGTCAGCGCTGGCGGCATGCGGCATATTGTACCGAAACGCAAAGCTGCCCCGCGCAAAACGCTTATTGTGAAATAATATTTCACAATATAAAATGTCAGGTTCAGAAGGAAGAGACCGCGGGTATGTGGAACCGGCCCGCCTTTTCGTTTCCCATAACGTCTACAACGGTTCCACCGACCGGAAGATGCGCCGATGACCAGTCCCCAGCAGCCCACGCCCCAAGACGAACTGAAGCAGCAGCAGCGTGAGGCGCTGCGCAAAGCCGCCCTGGAATATCACGAGTTTCCGACCCCCGGGAAGATCTCGGTCACGCCGACCAAGCCGCTGTCGAACCAGCGCGACCTGGCGCTGGCCTACTCCCCCGGCGTGGCCGCGGCCTGCGAGGAGATCGTGGTCGATCCGGCCAACTCGTTCCGCTACACCGCGCGCGGCAACCTGGTCGGCGTCATCACCAACGGCACCGCCGTGCTGGGCCTGGGCGACATCGGCCCGGCGGCCTCCAAGCCCGTCATGGAAGGCAAGGCCGGCCTGTTCAAGAAGTTCGCCGGCATCGACGTCTTCGACATCGAGATCGACGAGAAGGACCCCGAGAAGCTGGTCGAGATCATCGCCTCGCTCGAACCCACCTTCGGCGGCATCAACCTCGAGGACATCAAGGCCCCCGAGTGCTTCTACGTCGAGCGCAAGCTGCGCGAGCGCATGAAGATCCCCGTCTTCCACGACGACCAGCACGGCACCGCCATCGTGGTCGGCGCGGCCGTCATCAACGGCCTCAAGGTGGTCGGCAAGGACATCGGCGAGGTCAAGCTGGTGGCCTCCGGCGCCGGCGCCGCCGCGCTGGCCTGCCTGGACCTGCTGCTCGACCTGGGCATGAAGCTCGAGAACATCTGGGTGACGGACCTGGCCGGCGTGGTCTACGAGGGCCGCACCGAACTGATGGACCCGGAGAAGTCCCGCTTCGCGCAGAAGACCGACAAGCGCAAGCTGGGCGAGGTCATCGACGGCGCCGACATCTTCCTGGGCGTGTCCGCCGCCGGCGTGCTCAAGCAGGACATGGTGCAGCGCATGGCCGAGCGCCCGCTGGTGCTGGCGCTGGCCAACCCCAACCCGGAAATCATGCCGGAGCTGGTCAAGGAAGTGCGCCCGGACGCGGTCATCGCCACCGGCCGCACCGACTACCCGAACCAGGTCAACAACGTCCTGTGCTTCCCGTTCATCTTCCGCGGCGCGCTGGACTGCGGCGCGACCACCATCACGCGCGAGATGGAAGTCGCCGCCGCCCACGCCGTGGCGGAACTGGCCCGCCAGGAGCAGAGCGACATCGTCGCCACCGCCTACGGCATCCAGGACCTGTCGTTCGGCCCCGAATACCTGATCCCCAAGCCGTTCGACCCGCGCCTGATCGTCAAGATCGCCCCGGCCGTGGCCGAGGCCGCGATGCGGTCCGGCGTGGCCGCGCGCCCGATCGCCGACATGGACGCGTACCGCCTGCAGCTGCAGCAGTTCGTCTACCACTCGGGCACGCTGATGAAGCCGATCTACGCGGCGGCGCGCCAGGTGGACATGGAGAAGAAGCGCATCGTCTTCGCCGAGGGCGAGGAAGAGCGCGTGCTGCGCGCGGTGCAGGTGATCGTCGACGAGAAGCTGGCCAACCCGATCCTGATCGGCCGCCCGGCGGTGATCGAGCACCGCATCGAGCGCTTCGGCCTGCGCCTGCGCGGCGGCGTGGACTTCACCGTGGTCAACCCGGAGAACGACCCGCGCTTCCGCGACTACTCCGAGACCTACTTCAAGATGATGGCGCGCCAGGGCATCACGCCGCAGTACGCCAAGCTGGAGATGCGCCGGCGCACCACGCTGATCGGCGCGATGCTGCTCAGCAAGGGCGAGGCCGACGGCATGGTGTGCGGCACGGTCAGCACCACGGCGGCGCACCTGCGCTACATCGACCAGGTGCTGGGCGGCACCAACGAGGTGTACGCGGCGATGAACGGGCTGGTGCTGCCGGGCCGGCAGATCTTCCTGGTGGACACGCACGTCAACGTCGATCCGACCGCGTGCCAGCTGGCGGAGATCACCATCATGGCGGCCGAGGAGCTCAAGCGCTTCGGCATCGAGCCGAAGGTGGCGCTGGTGTCGCACTCGAACTTCGGCACCTCGGAGGCGCCTTCGGCGCGCAAGATGCGCGACACGCTGGCGATCCTGCGCGAACGGGCGCCGGAGCTGGAGGTGGACGGCGAGATGCACGGCGACAGCGCGCTGGACCCGAAGCTGCGCGAGCAGCTGGTGCCGGACGGCACGCTGATCGGGGAGGCGAACCTGCTGGTGTGCCCGAACATCGACGCGGCGAACATCGCGTACAACCTGCTGAAGGTGGCGGCGGGCAACAACGTGGCGATCGGGCCGATCCTGCTGGGGGTCAAGGCGCCGGTGCACATCCTCACGCCGTCGGCCACGGTGCGCCGCATCGTCAATATGACGGCGCTGGTGGTGGTCGATGCCGCTGCCAAGCGCTAAGCTGGCAGCCGCACGGAAAAGCCGGGCTTGCCCGGCTTTTTTTATGCCTGGCGCGCGCGCCGCGGCGCGGAGCAAAGCGCAGGGTAAGTGCGCGCACACATGTTAATAACACCTTGAAACAATTGGAGTTTTCCGCGGTTAGCAGGCGCAGGGGATTGATTATTTGGCGGCATGCGCGTAACCTTATGCCCTTAAAGCGCGCGTTGGGTACACCTGCGCGACGATGCCACCGTTTTTGATGCCACCGTTTTTCGCGCACGCTGTCCGGGGCGCAGGCAGGAAGGCAGCCGCGGGGCGGCGCGGGAATCGCGCTGCCGCGCCGGAATCTTCCTGTGGGCGCCTCCAAACAAGACTAGCAACGTGGGTTCCCAGATTCCTTTGACGCAGCGCGCATCGCAATGGATTTCAGCCGCAGGTTCCGCCGCGGGACTGGCACGGGCCGCAGGCCGGGTGCTGGCGGGCGTGGCGGTGTCGTGCGCACTGCTGCAGCCGGTGCAGGCGCGCGAGGCGCCCGCGGCCGGCATGGCGGATGCGGGAACCATCCCGCTGCAGCAGTTGCCCAACGAAGCGCAATTGACGATGGAGCGCATCGAGGCGGGCGGCCCGTTTCCGTATGCGAAGGACGGCTCGAGATTCGGCAACTACGAGCGTGCCCTGCCGCGGAAGCCGCGCGACTATTACCGCGAATATACGGTGAAAACAAACAGCCGGAACCGGGGAGCCAGACGGATCGTATGTGGCGGTGATCGACGCGCCACCAACGACTGCTATTACACGGACGACCACTACAACAGTTTCAAACGGATAGCCAAATGATGACTGACATTTTCGGACTGGGCGACGCCCTTGCCGCCCGCGAAGAGCGCGGCGCCGGAGATGGCTGGCAGCGGGCGCAGACCCAGGCCCGGAATCTTTACGACAATGTGTTGATGATGCCTCGCAACGAGCTCTCGCACCAACCGCCGCTCGCACCTGTTCCCGCAGCCGGCACCGACGGTAGCAAAGAGGGAGCCATGAACCTGTTCAAGACGGTGCGTCCGAACATCGTCCAGTCGATCCGCGCGTTCCGCGTGCCTGAGCTTGCCCAGGCAGCGGCCGAGCTGGGTCAGCATTTCCTGTACGCCAACTGCGCGCATTGCCAGAGCAAGGCCGAGGTGCTGGACACCATCGCCACCAGCTTCCTGTTCCCGAAGCATTTCGGCAAGAACTTCGACGCGCTGGCCGACTGCCTCACCGACCTGATCCACAAGGCCGGCGCGCAGCCCGGTTTCGTGATCGTGCTCGAAGGCCTGCCGATCGCGCAGAAGTTCGACAAGGAAGGGCGCGAGGTCCTGCTCGACGTATTCCGCGACGCCGCCGAGTTCTGGGCCGAGCGCAAGGTGCAGTTCCGCGTGTTCTACTCGTTTGCGTGAATCTCGCGTGAATCATCCCGCGTGAATCGCGCGCAAGTGCCCGCCTGAGGCCGCGCCGGCCGGAAGCCGGCATGCCATGACAAAGGCCCGCCTGAGCGGGCCTTTTGCTTTTGCCTTGGCCGGCCGGTCTGCCGGCCGGCGGTGCGGCAGCCGCCTATGCCGCCGGCGGTACCTGGCCTCCCGGGGTGAGCTTGTCGATCAGTTCCGGCAGGCCCTCGCTCAGGTGCGCGGCCACGTCGTCGGCCGACAGGCCGGTGGAGCTGGCCAGCGATTCGAGCGCGCCGGTGCCGCCGAGCGCGCCGGCCAGTTGCGACGGCGAGACCGGCTGGTTGTCGCCGGTGCCGATCCACGAGCTGACCTGCTCGCCCAGGCCGGCCTGCGCCAGCACTTCCTGCAGGGCGCCGATGCCGCCGGCCGCGGCGCCGAGCGCGGGCGCGCCGCCCTGCTGGCCCTGGCCGCCGAGCAGCCCGCCCAGCAGGCCGCCGAGGTCGATCCCGCCGGACGGGGCGCCGGCGGCAGCGCCACCGCCGCCGAGCAGCCCGCCGAGGAGTCCGCCCAGCCCGCCCAATCCGCCGAGCCCGCCGGCGGCCGCGGGGTCCTGCGGCGCGGCCGCGTCGGCCTCGCCGCCCTTGTGGCGCATCGCCAGCATGGCCAGCAGGCCGAGCGCCATCATCATCTTCGGACTCAGCCCGCCGCCCGCGCCCGCTTCGCCGCTGCCGCGCTGCCCGAGCACACCGCCCAGCACGCTATCGAGTAGTCCCATGATCGACTCCTTCGGTGAAATGCGGCGCGGGGCCCGGATGGCCCGTTGCCGTCAGAATCCGCCCAGCACCGCGTTGAGCGCGGCCAGGCAGGCAAGCCCCGCGGTTTCGGTACGCAAGATGCGCGGCCCGAGTGACACCGCTGTGAAACCGGCGCGCAGCGCCGCCGCCTCTTCCTCCGGCGACAGCCCGCCCTCGGGCCCGATCAGCAGCGTCACGCCGCCGTCCAGCAGGCCCTGCCGGTGCTCCGTGGCAAACGATACCAGCGACTGGCCGGCGCGTGGCGAGACCAGCAGGCGCGCGCCTGGCGCCGCCTCCGGCCCGGCCTGCGCCGCCAGCCAGGCGTCCGGCGTGGCCACCGGCGCCACCGCGGGCAGCCGGTTGCGCCCGCATTGCTCGCAGGCCGCCTCCACCAGCGCCTGCCAGTGCGCCTGGCGCTTGTGCGCGCGCTCGCCCGCCAGGCGCACCACCGAGCGGGCCGCCTGCAGCGGCTGGATCGCGCTCACGCCGAGCTCCACCGCCTTCTCGATCAGCCAGTCCATTTTGTCGCCGCCGGCCAGGCCCTGCGCCAGCGTGACGCGGAACGGCAGTTCGGCCTCGGCCGGGTCGTGGCCGCCGATGCGCGCCAGCGCATGGCGCTTGCCGAGTTCCAGCAGCGTGGCGGCGTGGCTGCCGCCGCGGCCGTCGAACAGCGTGATGTCGTCGCCGGGGTTCAGGCGCAGCACCTGCGCGTGGCGCACCACCGCTTCCGGCAGCGCCATCTCGGTCTGCGCGGCCAGCGCCGCGTCGATGAAGAAACGAGGCGGCATCAGGCGGTTCCGTCCTTCTTTTCCAGCGGCTTGCCGAAGCCCCAGCGGTAGCCGTCGGGGTCCTCCACCATGCAATAGCGGTCGCCCCAGAACTGGTCGGCGGGCGCCATCAGGCTGACCGCGCCGGCGGCCACGGCGCGCGCGTGCATGGCGTCCACGTCGTCGCAGTAGACATAGAAGGTCTGCGGGCACTCGACGCCGAGCGAGCGCGGCGTGCGCGCCGTGCTGCCCCAGGCGCCCTCGGGCGCGAACATCACGACCAGCTCGCCGCGGTAGTGCATTTCGGCGTGCGTCGGCACGCCGTTCTCGTCGACCACGTTGCCGGCGCTGAAGCCGAACGCGCGGTGGTAGAAGTCGAGCGCGCCGCGCCCGCTGGCCACCGTCAGGTAGGGGGTGAGCCAGGGCGTGTTGGCCGGTCTCGTCATGATCGTCTCCTGTCGTTTCCTGGTTGCGGGAAACCGCGCTGCGCCGGCCTCGGCGGCGCGGCGCGCGGTGCGAACGAGCATCTTACGCGGGTGCGCCGGCGCTGTCGAAAAGCGCCCGCGCGCGGGGGCGGGGCGGGCGGACTCCCCGTTTCGTTCTGGTAAAATTGCGCTTTTCCCGCCGCCAGGTCCCCGCCGCATGTCTCACCTCGCTCATCCCGCCGCCAGTCCGCACGCTTCGCAGCCCGTCCAACTCATGGCCAACGCCATCCGCGTCCTGGCGATGGACGCCGTCCAGCAGGCCAATTCAGGCCATCCCGGCATGCCGATGGGCATGGCGGACATCGCGGTGGCGCTGTGGGGCCGTCATCTGAAGCATAATCCGGCCAACCCCAAGTGGGCCGACCGCGACCGCTTCGTGCTGTCCAACGGCCACGGCTCGATGCTGCTCTACGCGCTGCTGCACCTGACCGGCTACGACCTGCCGATCAGCGAGCTGAAGAACTTCCGCCAGCTGCACAGCAAGACCGCGGGCCATCCCGAATACGGCATCACGCCCGGCGTGGAAACCACCACCGGCCCGCTGGGCCAGGGCCTGACCAACGCGGTCGGCATGGCGCTGGCCGAGCGTCTGCTGGGCGAGGAATTCAACCGCCCCGGCTTCGACATCGTCAACCACCACACCTACGTGTTCCTCGGCGACGGCTGCCTGATGGAAGGCGTCAGCCACGAGGCCTGCTCGCTGGCCGGCACGCTGCGCCTGAACAAGCTGGTGGCGCTGTGGGACGACAACGGCATTTCCATCGACGGCGACGTCGAGCACTGGTTCGCCGACGACACGCCCAAGCGCTTCGAAGCCTACGGCTGGAACGTGATCCGCGCGGTGGACGGCCATGACGCCGCCGCCGTCGACGCCGCCATCGCCGAGGCCAAGTCCAGCGACCGCCCGACCCTGATCTGCTGCCGCACGCTGATCGGCAAGGGCGCGCCGAACAAGGAAGGCGGCCACGATGTGCACGGCGCGCCGCTCGGCGGCGCCGAGATCCTGGCCACGCGCGAAGCGCTGGGCTGGACCCATTCCCCGTTCGAGGTGCCCGCCGAAGTCTATGCGGCGTGGGACGCCAAGGCCCGCGGCGGCTCGCTGGAGAAGGCCTGGACCGCGCTGTTCGAGGCTTATGCCGAGCGTTTCCCTTATGAAGCCGGCGAATTCCAGCGCCGCATGCGCGGCGAGCTGCCCGGCGCGTTCGACGCTGCCGTCGACGCCTTCCTCGCCAAGTGCGAGGAAAAGGCCGAGACCATCGCCACGCGCAAGGCCAGCCAGAACACCATCGAGGCGTTCGGCCCGGTGCTGCCCGAGTTCCTCGGCGGCTCGGCCGACCTGACCGGCTCCAACCTGACCAACTGGTCGGGCAGCAAGGCCGTGCGCGTGGATGCCTGGGGCAACCACATCAACTACGGCGTGCGCGAGTTCGGCATGAGCGCGGTGATGAACGGCATCACGCTGCACGGCGGCTACATCCCCTACGGCGGCACCTTCCTGACCTTCTCGGACTACAGCCGCAACGCGCTGCGCATGGCCGCGCTGATGAAGATCCGCACGCTGTTCGTGTTCACCCACGACTCCATCGGCCTGGGCGAGGACGGCCCGACCCACCAGTCGATCGAGCACGTCGCCAGCCTGCGCCTGATCCCCAACATGGACGTCTGGCGCACCGCCGACACCACCGAGACCGCGGTCGCGTGGGCCCAGGCCGTGCGCCGCGAGAACGGCCCGAGCTGCCTGATCTTCAGCCGCCAGAACCTGCCGTTCCAGAAGCGCAGCGACGCCACCCGCGCCAACATCGCGCGCGGCGGCTACGTGCTGCGCGAAGGCAACAATCCCAAGACCGGCCTGCCCGACGCCGTGATCGTCGCCACCGGCTCGGAAGTCGGCCTGGCCGTGGGCGCGGCCGAGCAGCTGGCCGTCGACGGCGTGCACGTGCGCGTGGTCTCGGTGCCGGCGACCACCGTGTTCGACAAGCAGGACGCCGCCTACAAGGCCTCGGTGCTGCCGGCCGGCGTGCCGCGCGTGGCGGTCGAGGCGGGCGTCACCGATTTCTGGTGGAAGTACCAGGTCCAGGCCGTGGTCGGCATCGACACCTTCGGCGAGTCGGCGCCGGCCGGCGTATTGTTCAAGCATTTCGGCTTCACGGTGGAGAACGTCGTGCGCACGGTGCGCGACACGCTGGCACAGTGATCCGCCCGCCGGACCCGCGCGGCCGGCATGGCCGCCCCGGTCCGGCAAACGCTTTCTTGCATTCATCGATCGTCAGGCTACCCAGGAGATAAACATGACCATCAAGATCGGCATCAACGGCTTCGGCCGCATCGGGCGCATGGTGTTCCGCGCCGCCATCGCCAACTTCAAGGACCTCGAAGTGGTCGCCATCAACGACCTGCTCGAGCCCGACTACCTGGCGTACATGCTGAAGTACGACTCGGTGCACGGCCGCTTCGACGGTGAAGTGTCGGTCGACGGCAACACGCTGGTGGTCAACGGCAAGAAGATCCGCCTGACCGCCGTCAAGGACCCGGCCGAGCTCAAGTGGGGCGAGGTCGGCGCCGACGTGGTGGTCGAGTCCACCGGCATCTTCCTGACCAAGGAAGGCGCGCAGAAGCACATCGACGCGGGCGCGAAGAAGGTCATCATGTCGGCCCCGTCCAAGGACGACACCCCGATGTTCGTGTACGGCGTGAACCACGAGACGTACAAGGGCGAGGCGATCATCTCCAACGCCAGCTGCACCACCAACTGCCTGGCCCCGGTGGCCAAGGTGCTCAACGACAAGTGGGGCATCAAGCGCGGCCTGATGACCACCGTGCACGCCGCCACCGCCACGCAGAAGACCGTCGACGGCCCGTCCAACAAGGACTGGCGCGGCGGCCGCGGCATCCTGGAAAACATCATCCCGTCGTCGACCGGCGCCGCCAAGGCCGTGGGCGTGGTGATCCCCGAACTGAACAAGAAGTTGACCGGCATGTCGTTCCGCGTGCCGACCTCCGACGTGTCGGTGGTCGACCTGACCGTCGAGCTGGACAAGCCCGCCAGCTACGCCGAGATCTGCGCCGAGATGAAGGCGCAAAGCCAGGGCGCGCTCAAGGGCGTGCTGGGCTACACCGAGGACAAGGTCGTCGCCACGGACTTCCGCGGCGATGCGCGCACCTCGATCTTCGACGCCGAAGCCGGCATCGCGCTGGACTCGACCTTCATCAAGGTCGTGAGCTGGTACGACAACGAATGGGGCTATTCCAACAAGGTGCTGGAAATGGCGCGCGTGGTGGCCAGGTAAGGCCGTCCAGGCTGTCCGCGCCGGCCGGGGCGCGCCGGGGGTCCCGTTGGCGGGATCTCGCGCCATCCCGCCGGCAATTCCAGCGATCGGCCGCCTGCCGGCGGGGCCGGGCCCGTGGAAATCCTGTTCCACGCCCGGCTTTGCTCTTACACTGATAAAGTGCTGGAAATACTGATGTGCAGCCTATGCAAGTGACGCCAATGTCATTCGCAACCTCCAATCTAACCTGGGCGAGATCATGGTGAACGTGGATACCAAGCTTCTCGTGATTTTTACCGAGTTGCTTAGCAAGCGGAACGCGACCTACGTCGCGGAAAAGATGCACATGACCGCGCCCGCGGTATCGCATTCGCTGGGCCGCCTGCGCGAGATCTTCGACGACCCGCTCTTCATCCGCGTGCCGCACGGCCTCACGCCGACGCCGCGAGCCCTGGAACTGGGCCCCAAGATCCGCGACATGCTCGACCTGTGGTCCTCGATCAACGAGGGCGACGCCGACAATTTCGATCCCGCCACCGCCACCGGCACGCTCAACATCGGCTTCGCCGCCGAACTCGGCGATACGGTGTTCAACCGCTTCATCCTGCGCATCAAGCAACTGGCGCCGGAGCTGCACATCAAGCTGGTCGAGTCGCACTCGTGGGAGTCCGACGTGGCCGCCATGCGCGGCAACGAGCTGGACCTGGCGTTCTCGCCGTTCCCGACCCGGCACCCCGAGATCGTGGAGGAGATGGTCACTTCGCTGAACCTCTGGGTGTGCGCGCGCAAGAACCATCCGGTGCTCAAGGGCACCTGCACGCTCGAGCAGTATCTCGACTGCGGCCACATCTTCATGGCGCACTCGGGCGGCACCAGCCGCCCGGCGCCGTCGCTGATCCCGCTGGACTACGCGCTGCAGCAGCGCGGGCTCAAGCGCAACGCCACGCTGACCGTGCATTCGTGGCGCGCGCAGTCCGAGCTGGCGGCGCAGACCGACCTGATCTTCACGGTCAACGCGCTGACCAAGGACATGGCCTGCGAGACCTACGGCCTCAACGCGTTCCCGCTGCCGGCCGAGATCAACACCACGCTGGGCCTGAACATGTTCTGGCACCGCAGCCGCAACACCCACCCGATGCTGGTGTGGGCGCGCGGGCTGTTCCGCCAGGTGGTGGGCGAATTCGTCGGCGTGCCGGCCGCCGCGCGCGGCCTGCACATCGTCGCCGAGCAGGACGAGCGGCAGTCCTGAGCGCCGTCGCGGCGCGGCTCGCCCAGAAGAAGAAACCGGCGCATCGCGCCGGTTTTTTTTCGTGGTCGCCGAGAGGATCCCGCCTGCCGCGGGCGGGGCGGTCAGCGCTTGGGGCGGAACTGGCAGTCCTGCTTGATGCAGTTGCCGTACAGCGACAGCGCATGCTCCTGCAGCGCGAAGCCGCGTTCGCTGGCGATGCTCTGCTGGCGCCGCTCGATCTCGGAATCGTAGAATTCCTCGACGCGGCCGCAGTCGATGCAGACCAGGTGGTCGTGGTGCCTGCCTTCGTTGAGCTCGAAGATGGCCTTGCCGGATTCGAAGTTGTTGCGCGAGAGCAGGCCCGCCTGCTCGAACTGGGTCAGCACGCGATAGACGGTTGCAAGGCCGATGTCCATCTGTTCGTTGAGCAGGATGCGATAAACGTCCTCCGCGCTCAGGTGGCGCTGCTCGCTGGTCTGGAAGATCTCGAGGATCTTCAGACGGGGTACGGTCGCTTTGAGACCGATATTTTTGAGGTCCGCCGGACTCGGCATGGGCGTGACTCCCTAGAGTACAATGTCTGGATTATTGAATCATAAGGGTTTTGGCGGCAAAAGTCGCCTCGGCGGTTGCCTGGGCGCCGCCGGCTGCCCCAGGCTGCGCCCGCGATGATGCATCGCCCCAGCCGTCCCGTGGCAATGGCCGCGGGGGCCGGAACCGGCACTTTCCTCTCCCTTCTAGAAGCGAGATACATGCGTTCATTTCGTTCGTCCGCCATGCGTCCGACGCTGGTTACTTCTGTGCTGGCCGCTGCCGTGCTGATGGCAGCGTGCTCCACTTATGACAATACGTCGCGCAAGCTCGCCAACGCGATCACGCCGTACCGTATCAACATCGTGCAAGGCAACTTCGTCTCGCGCGAGGCCGCGTCCCAGCTGCGCGAAGGGATGACGCGCGACCAGGTCAAGTTCCTGCTCGGCACGCCGCTGCTGACCGACGTCTTCCACGGCAACCGCTGGGACTACTTCTTCTCGTTCCGCCGCGGCAACACCCCGGTGGTGCAGCAGCGCCACTACACGGTCTTCTTTGACGGCGACAAGCTGGTCAAGTTCGGCGGCGACGAGCTGCCGTCCGAATACGAGCTGATCGCCGAGATCGACGGCATGAAGGCCCTGCAGGCCAACCAGCGTCCGCTGCGCCGGGAGATCGACGCGGCCGCGGCGGCTTCGGCGGTCGGCGCGACGCCGCCCGCGCAGCCCGCCGCCACCGCGGCGGCCGATGCCGCCGCGCCGGCTGCTCCGGCCGCCCCAACGGATGCAGCGGCGTCCAGCCCCGCCGGCAGCGCCGCCCCGGCCCCCGCCGCCAGCCCGATCTCCGGCAAGCTGACCGAGGATTCCGCCTCGGCGCCGGTCGGCGGCCAGCCGCCCGCGAACTGAACGTCCCGCCGGGCCGCCGCGCCCGGACACCGGCCGGCCGCGTGGCCGGCCTTTTTTTCCGCTAGCTGACACGCCATGAATATCGCCATCGCAGGTGCCTCCGGCCGCATGGGCCGCATGCTGATCGAACACGTTTTCGCCACCGCAGGCGTGACCCTGACCGGCGCGCTGGACGTGCCGGGCGCGCCGGCCCTGGGCCAGGACGCCGGGCTGGTGCTGGGCCGCGCCACCGGCGTGACGATCACGTCCGACATCGAGGCGGCGCTGGCCGGCGCCGACTGCCTGATCGACTTCACCCGCCCCGAAGGCACGCTGGCGCACCTCGCCGTGGCCGAGCGCCTCGGCGTCAAGATGGTGATCGGCACCACCGGCTTCGACGACGCCGGCCGCGCCGCGCTGACCGCGGCCGCCGGGCGCATCGGCGTGGTCTTCGCCGCCAACATGAGCGTGGGCGTGAACGCCACCTTCAAGCTGCTGGAGATGGCGGCGAAGCTGCTGTCCTCGGGCTACGACATCGAGGTGATCGAGGCCCACCACCGCCACAAGGTGGACGCGCCGTCCGGCACCGCGCTGGCGATGGGCGAGGTGGTGGCCAAGGCGCTCGGCCGCGACCTCAAGACCTGCGGCGTGTTCGCGCGCGAAGGCCACACCGGCCCGCGCGACCCGCAGTCGATCGGCTTCGCCACCGTGCGCGGCGGCGACATCGTGGGCGACCACACCGTGATGTTCGCCGGCATCGGCGAGCGCATCGAGATCACGCACAAGTCGTCGAGCCGCCAGTCCTACGCCGACGGCGCGGTGCGCGCGGCGCTGTTCCTGGCCGACAAGCCCGCCGGCCTGTTCGACATGCAGGACGTGCTGGGCCTCAAGTAAGGGGGCCGTGCCGCGCCGTCTGTCCCGACGGTTATAATCGGCACTTTCGGCATTCCAGCGCAGGCGGGCGCCGCAAGGCAGCCCGCCGCTTTTCTTTTCCACGCTTTTCCGCCCGTCAACGCGCCTCGCCGTTGTCCTGAACATGCAAGACAAATACCTTCCCTCCGCCGTTGAACAAGCCGCCCAGCAACACTGGCAAGCCATCGATGCCTACCGCGTGACGGAACAGGCAACGCTGGCCGACGGCAGCGAGAAGCCGAAGTTCTATGCCTGCTCGATGCTGCCGTACCCGTCGGGCAAGCTGCACATGGGACACGTGCGCAACTACACCATCAACGACGTGATGGCGCGCCACCTGCGCATGACGGGGCACAACGTGCTGATGCCGATGGGCTGGGACGCGTTCGGCATGCCCGCCGAGAACGCCGCGCTCAACAACGGCGTGGCGCCGGCGGCCTGGACCTACGACAACATCGCTTACATGAAGAAGCAGATGCAGTCGATGGGCCTGGCCATCGACTGGTCGCGCGAGGTCGCCACCTGCAGCCCGGACTACTACCGCTGGAACCAGTGGCTGTTCCTCAAGATGCTGGAAAAGGGCATCGCCTACCGCAAGACCGGCACCGTGAACTGGGACCCGGTCGACCAGACCGTGCTGGCCAACGAGCAGGTCATCGACGGGCGCGGCTGGCGCTCGGGCGCGCTGGTGGAAAAGCGCGAGATCCCGATGTACTACCTGCGCATCACCGAGTACGCCGAGGAACTGCTGGGCGACCTTGACGGCCTCGGCTGGCCCGAGCGCGTCAAGATCATGCAGCAGAACTGGATCGGCAAGAGCGTGGGCGTGCGCTTCGCGTTCCCGCACGACATCGCCGGCGACGACGGCAAGCCGATCGGCGACGGCAAGCTGTACGTGTTCACCACGCGCGCCGACACCATCATGGGCGTGACCTTCTGCGCGGTCGCCGCCGAGCACCCGCTGGCCGCGCACGCGGCCGCCGCCAACCCGGCGCTGGCCGCCTTCATCGACGAGTGCAAGCACGGCTCGGTGATGGAAGCCGACATGGCCACGATGGAAAAGAAGGGCATGCCCACCGGCCTGAAGGTGACGCATCCGCTCACCGGCGAGCAGGTCGAGGTGTGGGTCGGCAACTACGTGCTGATGAGCTACGGCGACGGCGCCGTGATGGGCGTGCCCGCGCACGACGAGCGCGACTTCGCCTTCGCCAACAAGTACGGCCTGCCGATCCGGCAGGTGGTCGACGTGAAGGGCCAGCCGTTCTCCACCGAAGCGTGGCAGGAATGGTACGGCGACAAGGAGCACGGCACCTGCATCCACAGCGGCAGGTATGACGGCCTCGGCTACCAGGCGGCGGTCGAGGCGATTGCCGCCGACCTCGGCGCGAAGGGCCTCGGCGAGAAGAAGACCACCTGGCGCCTGCGCGACTGGGGCATCTCGCGCCAGCGCTACTGGGGCACGCCGATCCCGCTGATCCACTGCGAGGACTGCGGCGTGGTGCCGGTGCCCGAGCAGGACCTGCCGGTGGTGCTGCCCGAAGACCTGGTGCCGGACGGCACCGGCAACCCGCTGGCCAAGGACGCGCGCTTCCTCGCGTGCGCGTGCCCGTCGTGCGGCAAGCCGGCGCGGCGCGAGACCGACACGATGGACACCTTCATCGACTCGTGCTGGTACTACATGCGCTACACCAGCCCGGACGCCGCCGCGATGGTCGACGGCCGCAACGATTACTGGATGCCGATGGACCAGTACATTGGCGGCATCGAGCACGCCATCCTGCACCTGCTGTACGCGCGCTTCTGGACCAAGGTCATGCGCGACATGGGCCTGGTCGGGTTCGGCGAGCCGTTCACCAACCTGCTCACCCAGGGCATGGTGCTCAACGACACCTACTACCGCGAGGACGCGGCCGGCAAGAAGACCTGGTACAACCCGGCCGAGGTCGAGGTCAGCACCGACGAGCGCGGCCGCCCGCTGGGCGCCGTGCTCAAGGCCGACGGCCAGCCGGTGGTGATCGGCGGCGTGGAGAAGATGTCGAAGTCCAAGAACAACGGCATCGACCCGCAGGCCCTGATCGACCAGTACGGCGCCGACACCGCGCGCCTGTTCGTCATGTTCGCCGCGCCGCCCGAGCAGCAGCTCGAATGGAGCGGCTCCGGCGTCGAAGGCGCGTCGCGCTTCCTGCGCCGCGTGTGGAACTACGGCCATGCCAACGCCGGGGCGATCGCCACGGCCGGCGCCGGCGCGCAGTACGGCGACGGCGACGCGGCGCTGCGCCGCGAGCTGCACGGCGTGCTCAAGCAGGCCAACTACGACTACCAGCGCATCCAGTACAACACCGTGGTGTCCGCCACCATGAAGATGCTCAACGCGCTCGAAGGCGCCAAGGCCGCCACCCCGGCCGCGCGCCGCGAGGGCTTCGGCATCCTGCTGCGCGTGCTGTACCCGGTGGTGCCGCACATCACCCACGGCCTGTGGCAGGAACTCGGCTACGCCACGCAGTACGGCGACCTGCTCGACGCGCCGTGGCCGCAGGTGGACGAATCCGCGCTGGTGCAGAGCGAGCTCGAACTGGTGCTGCAGATCAACGGCAAGGTGCGCGGCAGCCTGACGGTGCCGGCCGATGCCGACCGCGCCGCCATCGAGGCCGTGGCCGCCGCCAGCGAGACCGTCGCCAAGTTCGCCAACGGCGCCGCGCCCAAGAAGGTCGTGGTGGTGCCGGGGCGCCTCGTCAACGTGGTGCTGTAAAGCGCCGACGCCCAGCGCCAATAAGCCAAGCCCGTGACCAAGCCAAGGAGGGAGTTGCCCGGTATGGATCGACAGACCGACCGACACGCGGACCGACCAGCGCAGGACCGCCCCGCGCGGGGCCGGCGCATGGTCCTGGCGGCGCTGCTGGCGGCCGGCCTGGTGGCCGGCTGCGGCTTTCACATGCGCGGCAACGCGGACTTCGCGTTCAAGAAGCTGTACCTGAGCATCCCCGCCAACTCGCTGATGGGCTCGGACCTGCGCCGCGCCATCCGCAACGGCTCGGATACCGTGATCGTGGCCGACCCCAAGGAAGCCGACGCGCTGCTCGACGTGCTGCAGGACACGCGGACCAAGACCATCCTGTCGCTGACCACCACCGGCGTGGTGCGCGAATACCGGCTGACCCAGCGCTTCACCTTCCGCCTGCGCGATGCCGGCGGCCAGGAACTGATCGCGCCGTCGCAACTGGTGCTCACGCGCGACCTGACCTACAACGAAGCCAACACGCTGGCCAAGGACTACGAAGAGCAGCAGCTCTACCGCGACATGCAGCGCGACATCGTGCAGCAGCTGATCCGCCGGCTGGCCTCGGTCAAGGCGATCTGAGCCGCGCCGGCATGCAGCTCAAGCTCGACGGACTCGACGCCCACCTGCGCCAGGCCAAGGCACGCGGGCTGGCCCCGCTCTACGTGGTGCACGGCGACGAGCACCTGCTGGTGCTGGAGGCGGTCGACCGGCTGCGCCAGGCCGCGCGCGAGGCCGGCTTCAGCGAGCGCGAGGTGCTCTCCGCCGAGCGCGGCTTCAACTGGGGCCAGGTGGTCCAGGCGCAGCAGTCCATGTCGCTGTTCGGCGACCGCAAGATCGTCGAGCTGCGCATTCCCTCCGGCAAGCCCGGCAAGGACGGCGGCGAGGCGCTGCGCGCGGTGGCGGCCCAGCCCTCGCCCGACGTGCTGATGCTGGTCACGCTGCCGCGCCTGGATTTCGCCACGGCCAAGTCGGCGTGGTTCCAGGCGCTCGAAGGCGCCGGCGTCTCGCTCAAGATCGACGCGGTCGACCGCACCCGCCTGCCGGCCTGGGTGGGCGAGCGCCTCGCGCTGCAGCAGCAGCGCGTGGAGCCCGGCGAGCCGGGCCGGCGCGCGCTGCAGTTCGTCGCCGACAAGGTCGAGGGCAACCTGCTCGCCGCCCACCAGGAAATCCAGAAGCTCGGCCTGCTCTACCCGGCCGGCGTGCTGACCTTCGAGCAGGTGCACGACGCCGTGCTCAACGTGGCCCGCTACGACGTCTTCAAGCTCTCCGAAGCCATGCTCGGCGGCGACGTGCCGCGGCTGGTGCGCATGCTCGAAGGGCTGCGCGGCGAGGGCCAGGCCACGGTGCTGGTGCTGTGGGCGCTGACCGAGGAAATTCGCGTATTATCCAAGGTCCGGCAAGGGCTGGCCGCCGGCAAGCCGGCCGGCGTCCTGACGCGCGAGCTGCGCATCTGGGGGCCGCGCGAGAAGCTGGTGCCGCAGGCCGCGCAGCGCCTCTCGCTGGCGCAGCTCGAAGCCGCGCTGGCGATGGCCGCGAAGCTGGACCGGCAGGTCAAGGGCCTGCGCGCCGAGGGCATGCCGGCCGAGCCGTGGGACGGCCTGCTGCAACTGGCGCTGCTTGTTGCCAGGTAGACCCGGCCAGGCAGACCCGGCCCGCCGCGGGCCTGCCACGATCCCTTCACGCCGCGCCGGCAAGATACACGCATTGAGGGCCGCGCTTTGCCGGCCAGGACTATGAACGAGCTCGATCTCAAGCAATACATGGAACGCGTCGGCCAGCAGGCCCGCGCCGCCTCGCGCGCGATGGCGCGCGCCTCCACCGCCGACAAGAACCGCGCGCTGCTGACCATCGCCGCGGCGATCCGCCGCGACGCCGCGCGCCTCAAGGCGGTCAACGCGCGCGACGTCGAGCGCGCCCGCGCCAACGGCCAGGACGCCGCCTTCATCGACCGCCTGACGCTGTCGGACAAGGCCATCGACGTGATGGCCGCCGGCCTCGAGCAGATCGCCGCGCTGGCCGACCCGATCGGCGAGATCAGCAACATGAAATACCGCCCGACCGGCATCCAGGTCGGCCAGATGCGCGTGCCGCTGGGCGTGATCGGCATCATCTACGAGTCGCGCCCCAACGTGACCATCGACGCGGCGGCGCTGTGCCTGAAGTCCGGCAACGCCACCATCCTGCGCGGCGGCTCCGAGGCGATCGAGTCCAACACCGCGCTGGCCGCGCTGGTGGCCGAGGGCCTGGCCGCGGCCGGCCTGCCGCAGCAGGCCGTGCAGGTGATCGAGACCACCGACCGCGCCGCCGTCGGCCGGCTCGTCACCATGACCGAATACGTCGACGTGATCGTGCCGCGCGGCGGCAAGAGCCTGATCGCGCGCCTGATGGAAGAGGCGCGCGTGCCGATGATCAAGCACCTCGACGGCATCTGCCACGTCTATATCGACGACGGCGCCGATCTCGACAAGGCCGTGCGCGTCTGCGACAACGCCAAGACCCAGCGCTACGCGCCGTGCAACACGATGGAGACGCTGCTGGTCGCCGCCGGCGTCGCCGCCGCGGCGCTGCCGCCGCTGTGCCGCATCTACCAGGAAAAGGGCGTGGAGCTGCGCGTGTGCGCCGCCACCCGCGCCACGCTGGAAGCCGCCGGCTTCACCGGCCTGGTCGACGCCACCGAGCAGGACTGGCGCCTGGAATACCTGGCGCCGGTGCTGGCGATCCGCACCGTGGCCGGGCTCGACGAAGCCATCGCGCACATCAACACCTACGGCTCCGCGCACACCGATTCCATCATCACCGAGAACTACACCGCCGGCATGCGCTTCCTGCGCGAGGTGGATTCGGCCAGCGTGATGATCAACGCCTCGACGCGCTTCGCCGACGGCTTCGAGTACGGCCTGGGCGCCGAGATCGGCATCTCCAACGACAAGCTCCACGCGCGCGGCCCGGTCGGGCTGGAAGGCCTGACCTCGCTCAAGTACGTGGTGTTCGGGCACGGCGAGATCCGCACCTGAGCCGGGGCGGGGCGGGGCGCCGCCACCGCGTTTGCCGCAGGCCAACCAGTCCACCAGTCCACCACCACAAAAGAAGCCAGATGCTCTGGGTCAAAGCGCTGCACATCGTCTTCGTCGTTTCCTGGTTCGCCGGCCTGTTCTACCTGCCGCGCATCTTCGTCAACCTCGCGCTCGAGACCGATCCGGCCGGGGTGCGGCGGCTGCTGCTGATGGCGCGCAAGCTGTACCGCTTCATGACCATGCTGGCGGTGCCGGCGCTGGCGTTCGGCCTGTGGCTCTATCTCGGCTACGGCATCGGGCGCGGCCCGGGGCAGGGCTGGATGCACGCCAAGCTGGCGCTGGTGCTGGTGCTGATCGGCTATCACCACGGCTGCGGCGTGCTGCTCAGGAAGTTCGAGGGCGGGCACAACGCGCGCTCGCACACCTTCTACCGCTGGTTCAACGAGTTGCCGGTGCTGGTGCTGCTGGCGGTGGTGATCCTGGTGGTGGTCAAGCCGTTCTGAGGCCCGCGGCGGCCGCGTGGCGGCGCCAGCGCGCCGCGGCGTTTTCCCGTATCGTTTCCGGCTGGTTCCGTTTTCCCGTTTCCCCACCGTCCCAAGCGCCGTTGTCTCGCGCCACCCCCGTCCAGAGGACATGATGAGCAAGCAGGTCGACTACTATCTTTCCCCGCAATCGCCTTTCGTCTACCTAGGGCATGCACGCTTTGCCGCGCTGGCGGCGAAGCACGGCGTGCAGGTCAACCTCAAGCCCTGCGACCTGGGCAAGGTGTTCTCGGTGTCCGGCGGCCTGCCGCTGGCGCAGCGCCCGCCGCAGCGCCAGGCCTACCGGCTGGTGGAGCTGGCGCGCTGGAGCGAGTTCCTGGGCGTGCCGCTCAATCCGCACCCGACCTACTTCCCGGTCTCCGGCGACCCCGCCGCCCGGCTGATCATCGCCGTGCAGCTGGCCCAGGGCACCGCCCGCGCGATGGAGCTGGTCGGAGTGATCGGCCGCGCGCTGTGGGCCGAGCAGCGCAACATCGCCGACGCCGCCACGCTGGTCCAGCTCGCCGACGGCATCGGCCTGGACGGCGCCGCCATGCTCAAGGCCAGCGAGGCCCAGGCGGTGCAGGCGGACTACGCCCGCCACACCCAGGACGCGATCTCCGCCGGCGCCTTCGGCGCGCCGTGGTTCGTCTACGAGGGCCAGCCTTACTGGGGCCAGGACCGGCTGGACTTCCTCGAGCGTGCCTTCGCGGCCGGCTGACGCCCCGCGGCGCGGTACACTGCGCGCTATCCGACCCCGTCCGCCGCGGCGGACGTTTTTGTTTGCAGGAAACCCCAAGCCATGTCCCAAGCCTTCTTTGCCCCTTGCCCGCGCGGCCTCGAAAGCGCGCTCGCCGAAGAGCTGCGTGAAATCGCGGCCCGGCCCGGCATGGCCACGCTCGCGCCGTTCCAGGTCCATCGCGAGATGCCGGGCGGCGTCACGTTCTCGGGCGAGATGGTGGCGGCCTACGCGGTCAACCTGCATTCGCGCATCGCCAGCCGCGTGCTGATGCGCGTGGCCGCGCGCGGCTACCGCCGCGAGGACGATATCTACGACCTCGCGCGCGGCCAGCGCTGGGAACAGTGGTTCTCGCCGGACGAAACGCTGCGGGTGGACGTGACGGCACACCGCTCGCCGCTGCAGAGCCTGAATTTCATCGGCCTGCGTGTGAAGGACGGCGTCTGCGACGCCATGCGCGAGCGCCTCGGCGCGCGGCCCAGCGTGGACACCGTCAGTCCCGACGTGCGCATTTATGCGCACCTGACCGAGCATGACGTCACGCTCTACCTCGACACCTCGGGCGAGCCGCTGTTCAAGCGCGGCTGGCGCATGGAGAAGGGCGAGGCGCCGCTCAAGGAAAACCTGGCCGCCGGCATCCTGCGCCTGGCCGGCTGGGTGCCGGGCCAGACCGAGCAGCCGTTCTACGACCCGATGTGCGGCAGCGGCACCTTCCTGGTGGAAGCCACCCAGGTGGCGCTGGGCCTGGCGCCGGGCGCGGGCCGCAGCTTCGCCTTCGAATGGCTCAAGGGCGCCGACACGCGCGGCTGGCAGGCACTCAAGGCCGCCGCCCAGGCCGACGCCGACGCCGCGCGCAAGCGCGCCGCGGCCGATCTGCTGGAAATCGCCGGCAGCGACATTTCCACCGACCTGCTGTCGATGACCGAGGCCAACTGGCAGCGCGCCGGCCTGCCCGGCGAGCCGCGCCTGAAGCAGGTGGACGCGCGCTTCGCGCAGCCGCCGTTCGCCGCGCCCGGCATGCTGCTGATGAACCCGCCCTACGGCGAGCGCATCGCGGTGCGCGGCGAGCGCCGCCGCCCGCTCGACGAGGCGCCCGACGATGGCGTCGAGGACGAGGCCGCCAACCAGTTCGCCAGCGCCTTCGCCACCACGCTGAAGCAGAACTTCGCCGGCTGGCAGGTCTGGATCTTCACCGGCGACCTCGGCCTGCCGCGCCGGCTGCGCCTCAAGGAGTCGCGCCGTACGCCGCTCTACAACGGCAACATCGAGTGCCGGCTGTTCCGTTTCGACATGGTGCGCGGCGGCAATCGCGGCAATGGCGGTAGCGCCGGCAACGGCGACGGCGCCGCGGCGCCGGCCTGACGCCGGGCGGGAAGCAAGGGCGGAAGGCAAGGGCGGAAGGCAAGGGCAGGCAGGCCGGCTCTTGGCCGCGCGCCGCCGGCCGGCTAGCGGCGGCCGGTGATGCGCTCGGGCTGGCGCCCGAAGTCCTGCAGGAAGTCGTGGAAGCTGACGATGGGCTCCTGCAGCAGGTGGCGCGGCAGGTCGAACAGCGCGTAGAAATAATCCTCGCGGCCCGCGCAGTGCTCGGCGGGCAGGCAATATTGCTCCCAGTCGACGCAGGCCGGCGTGTACATGCCGTTGCCCGGCCAGAAGAAGGGCACGATGCGGCCCTCGCGCAGGCCT
Organism: Cupriavidus ulmosensis; assembly: GCF_977008105.1. Taxonomy (NCBI): domain Bacteria; kingdom Pseudomonadati; phylum Pseudomonadota; class Betaproteobacteria; order Burkholderiales; family Burkholderiaceae; genus Cupriavidus; species Cupriavidus ulmosensis. Next base: position 3,664,054 of record NZ_CDRMWP010000001.1, on the reverse strand, counting down.
TCGATCAATGCCGCCGGCGCATCGTAGGCCTCGGCGGACTCCACCTGGCTCATCAGCCCGGCGCGCGTCTCGATCACCATCAGCGTGGCGTGGCCCTGCGCGGTCAGCATCAGGATGCCGGCCGGGTTGGGGAACAGGTAATACTCGACGAAGCCGTAGCGCGCGGTGATCTGGCGCACCCGGTCGCAGATCACCGGGTCCGACAGGAAGGAAAACGAGTGGCGCGTGAGCAGCTCGCGCAGCGTGCGCGACAGCGTGGTGAAGTATTGCTGCTGGAGCGCGTCGATCTCCTGGTCCAGCCGCTCCACCATGTTGCTGTCGTGCTTCTTGACGTAGCGGTCGATCAGGCCGTGGTTGAAGCCCTGCACGGCGATGCCTTCGTCGGCGGTGCCGGTCAGCAGGATGGTCTTGCACGGCAGGTCCTGCAGCGCCTGGCAGAATTCCAGCCCGTTCATCTGCGGCATCGAATAGTCCACCACGATCACGCCCGGCTGCACATAGCGGTTGATGTCGTGGATCTGCCGGTAGATGCGGTCGATGTCGAGCTGCACCGTGCGCCGCTCGGTCAGGAAGGTCAGGTCGTCGTGCGTCACGCGCACCGGCAGGAAGCCGGTGAAGCGCGTGTAGGTGTCGCGCACCCATTGCAGCGCCTCGCGCGGGTCGGTGAACGTCACCACCGGGCGCGCCGGGTCCATCTGGAACGCCAGGCTGTCGATGAACGATTTGCTGTCGTCGACGAGCACCGTCAGGATCGGGTGATGGAAGACCGACAGATTCCTGTCCTGGGGGTTGAATGTCATGTTGCGTTCGGCTTGGGCGTCTCTCGGACACCTCGGACGGGTGGATCGGCGTGGCCGGGACCGATGCGGCAGAGCGCTGGCGGCGGATCGGAGTCGGGGCGGGTCCGCCGCGCCGGCCGCACGCGGCACGGGTCGGACCGGTCCGCGGGCACACCGTGGCCGAAGACCGGAACCAGTATAGCGCGCCCGCGCCCCCGCGCAACCGGCGCGCGGCGGGGTCGAAGTAGGGGGTGGCCAGACCCGGAGCGGGGCCCGGCAATGGCGGCGGACACGGGAATACGGGCGCGCCCGGCGCCGGCCGCCCCGCGGCGTGCCTAGTCGATGGCCTTGCCCATGTCCTCGACCACCTTCTTGGCGTCGCCGAACACCATCATGGTCTTGTCCATGTAGAACAGCTCGTTGTCCAGCCCGGCATAACCGGCCGCCATCGAGCGCTTGTTCACGATGATGGTCTTGGCCTTGTAGGCCTCCAGGATCGGCATGCCGGCGATCGGCGAGCCGGGGTCGGTCTTGGCGGCCGGGTTGACCACGTCGTTGGCGCCCAGCACCAGCACCACGTCGGCCTGGCCGAACTCGCTGTTGATGTCCTCCATCTCGAAGACCTGGTCGTAGGGCACCTCGGCCTCGGCCAGCAGCACGTTCATGTGGCCCGGCATGCGGCCGGCCACCGGGTGGATGGCGTATTTCACCGTCACGCCCTTCTCGGTCAGCTTCTCGGTCAGTTCCTTGAGCGCGTGCTGCGCGCGCGCCACCGCCAGGCCGTAGCCGGGCACGATGATCACGGTCTCGGCATTGCCCATCAGGAAGGCCGCGTCGTCGGCCGAGCCGGACTTGACGTTGCGCTGCTGCTGCGCGCCCCCCGCGCTGCTCGCGGCCGCGCCGCCGAAGCCGCCCAGCAGCACGTTGAAGAACGAGCGGTTCATGGCGCGGCACATGATGTACGAGAGGATCGCGCCGCTCGAGCCCACCAGCGAGCCGGCGATGATCAGCATCGGGTTGTTCAGCGAGAAGCCGATGCCCGCCGCCGCCCAGCCCGAGTACGAGTTCAGCATCGACACCACCACCGGCATGTCGGCGCCGCCGATCGGGATGATGATGAGCACGCCCAGCACGAAGGCGAGCGCCAGCATCACCAGGAACGGCAGCCAGCTCTGCGACAGGAAGAAGATCACGCCGAAGCCGATCATCGCCACCGCCAGCAGCAGGTTCAGCCAGTGCTGGCCGGCGAACGACACCGGCGCGCCCTGGAACAGGCGGAACTTGTAGCGCCCGGCCAGCTTGCCGAACGCGATCACCGAGCCGGAGAACGTGATGGCGCCGACGAAGCAGCCGATGAACAGCTCGATGCGGTTGCCCAGCGGGATCTCGTGCGAGCCGGCCGGCGTGATGCCGAAGGCGGCCGGCTCGGCCACCGCCGCCACCGCGATGAACACCGCCGCGAGGCCGATCAGCGAGTGCATCGCCGCGACCAGCTCGGGCATCTTGGTCATCTCGACCTTCCTGGCCACGTAGGCGCCGATGCCGCCGCCCACCACCAGCGCGCCGAGGATCAGCGCCAGCCCTTCGCCCACCGGCGACTGGCCCGCGCCGAGCGCGAGGAATTCGTTCTTGAGCTTGACGATGAGCGCCAGCGTGGTCAGCGCCGCGATCAGCATGCCGGCCATGCCGAAGGCATTGCCGCGGCGCGCGCTGCTCGGGTGCGACAGGCCCTTGAGCGCCTGGATGAAGCACACCGAGGCGACCAGGTAGAGCAGGGTGACGAGGTTCATGCTCATTTGCCGTGCTCCTTGTCCGCGCCGCCGTCCTTCGCGCCGTTCTTCGCCCTGGGTTCCTTCTTCTTGAACATCTCCAGCATGCGCTGGGTCACCAGGAAGCCCCCGAACACGTTGACCGCGGCCAGCGCCACCGCCAGCGTGCCCATGGTGCGGCCGACCAGACCCTCGGTCAGGCCGGCGGCCAGCATGGCGCCGACGATGATGATGGCCGAGATCGCGTTGGTCACGGCCATCAGCGGGGTGTGCAGGGCCGGCGTCACCGTCCAGACCACGTGGTAGCCCACGTAGATCGCCAGCACGAAGATGATCAGGTTGATCACCGTGTGGTTCACCATTTCCATCGTCTTCTCCTCCGTTGCCTGAATGCCTTGCCTGCCTGCGATGCCGCGCGCGCGGTTGTCCGCGTTCTCGTGCGCGGCCCGGCGCGGCGCCCGGCTGGCTCGCCGGGCGCCGCGTGCCGCCTACACCTTCTTGATTCCCTTGATGCCGTTGTGGTCGTCCACCAGGATGACCTTCGGCTTGTAGGTGGCGATTTCCTCGTCGCTCATCGGCGCGTAGGTGCAGATGATCAGGTGGTCGCCCAGGTGCGCGCGCCGCGCGGCCGCGCCGTTGAGCGAAATCTCGCCGGTGCCGCGCGCGCCCTTGATGATGTAGGTGGAGAAACGCTCGCCGTTGTTGACGTTGTACAGCTCGATCTTCTCGAACTCCTTCATGTCGGCCGCGTCGAGCAGGTCCTCGTCGATGCCGCACGAGCCCTCGTAGTGGAGATCCGCCTGTGTCACGGTGACACGATGGAGCTTGGCGCGGAGCATGATGCGTTGCATGGGTGATACGTCCTTGGTTTGTTGCCGTGTGAGCCCGCGGGCAAGCCCGGCGGGCCGCTGGGAAAGGTTCCGGCGCGCGTGCGCCGGCCGTGCCGGCGGATGCCGCGGCGGCGCGAAGGCGCCCGGCCGCAACCGCCTGGCGCCATTCTAAGGCGCGCGGGGCCGCGGCGGGCCCGCGCGCGCCTTCAGCTGGCGCCGCGGATCACCTGGCCGTCCTTGCACATCAGGCAGGCCGCCACGATGTCGTCTTCCAGGTTCAGCACGAACTGGCCGTCCTTGTCGATGATGAGCTTGAGGAAGTCGAGCACGTTGCGCGCGTAGAGCGCCGAGGCGTCGGCCGCCACCATGCTGGCCAGGTTGGTGTGGCCGACCAGCGTGACGCCGTGGCGCTCCACCACTTCGTCGGCCACTGTGAGCGGGCAGTTGCCGCCTTGCGCCGCGGCCAGGTCGACCACCACCGAGCCCGGCTTCATGGCTTGCACGGTTTCTTCCCTGAGCAGCACCGGCGCCTGGCGGCCCGGGATCAGCGCGGTGGTGATGACGATGTCGGCCTGCCTGGCGCGCTCGTGCACCAGCTCGGCCTGGCGGCGCATCCAGTCCGGCGGCATGGGCCGCGCGTAGCCGCCCACGCCCTGCGCGATCTCGCGCTCCTCGTCGGTGACGAACGGCACGTCGAGGAACTTGGCGCCCAGCGATTCGATCTGCTCCTTCACCGCGGGCCGCACGTCGGAGGCCTCGATCACGGCGCCGAGCCGCCTGGCGGTGGCGATGGCCTGCAGCCCGGCCACGCCCGCGCCGAGGATCAGCACGCGCGCGGCCTTGACGGTGCCGGCGGCGGTCATCAGCATCGGCATGAAGCGCTGGTAGTGGTAGGCGGCGACCAGCACGGCCTTGTAGCCGGCGATATTGGCCTGCGAGGACAGCACGTCCATGCTCTGCGCGCGCGTGGTGCGCGGCGCGGCTTCGAGCGCGAAGGCGGTGAGCGTGGCGCGCGCCATGCGCGCGTTGTTGTCGGCATCGAACGGGTTGAGCATGCCGACCAGCGCGGCGCCCGGCGTCATCAGCGCGAGTTCGGCATCGTCCGGCGCGCGCACCTTGAGCACCAGCTGCGCGCCCAGCGCCTGGGCCGCGGTGCCGATGGTGGCGCCGGCCGCCTCGTAGGCCGCGTCGGGCTGGCTGGCGCGCACGCCGGCGCCCGACTGCACGATGACCTGATGGCCCTGCGCGACGTACTTCTTGACCGTCTCGGGGGTGGCGGCGACGCGGGTCTCACCTGCCCGCGTCTCCTGCGGGATGCCGATGTGCATCGTCAATTTCTCCTTTTGATGGCGTCTTCGAGGCGCTGTCAAAACGAACCTGGCGATGCGGCGCGGCAAGGCGGTGCGCCCGACCAGAACCGCTTCGCTTCATTCTGACAATGCCGCTGCTCTGCTTTGCGGGCGGACGTCCCGGACCCTGTGCCGGGTCCTCGTATTTCTGCGCCGCGTGCTCGCGCCGCATGTCTGCGCCGCGGTTCGCGCCGCATGTTCGCACCGCGGTTCGCACACGCGGCCGGAGCCGGGCCCGGCGCACAATTTTTCCGCAGCTTACAGGAAACTGACGATCAATGGTGACTGGCCGTTCGGCTTTTGCGCAACAGGGCCGCGGCCGCGTCTTTATGCGCCCGCTCGGCGCGCCGCCGCTTTCTTGACACCGATTTGAGATGCGCTCCCGTACTGTGGCGCTCGCCGTGCGGCCGGTGCCGCGCGGCAGCGCCGACGGCGCTTTCCCGTCGATGTCCCTGTTTTCCGCAAGCCATCCAATGACTGTCTTTCGCTTCGCTGCTCCGCGCGCCTGCGCCGCTTTCCTGTCCGGCGCCGCGCTCCTGTTCGCCATGTCCGGCGCCCATGCCGACACCGCTCCCGATGCCGCCGCAGAAGCCTCGCCGCATACGTTCTCGGCCAACGTGACGCTGGCCAGCGAATACCGCTACCGCGGCCTGATGCAGACCAACCGCCGCCCGGCCATCCAGGGCGGGTTCGACTACGCGCATTCGAGCGGCTTCTACATCGGCAACTGGAACTCGAGCATCAGCTGGCTCGACGACAGCAACCCGGACGTGTCGGCGCCGATCGAGATGGATTTCTACGCCGGCTTCAAGAATACCGTGACCATCGCCGGACTGGAGTGGAACTACGACGCCGGCGTGCTGCAGTACTACTACCCGGGCGACTACCCGGCCGGCTTGACGAGCCCGAACACCACGGAGCTCTATGTTGGCGCCGGCTACGGCCCGGTGTTCCTGAAGTACTCGCAGTCGATGACCAACCTGTTCGGCTTCGCCGACAGCCGCTACAGCTACTACGTGGACCTGAGCGCGAACGTGCCACTGGATTTCTGGGGCCTGACGGCCAACGCGCACGTCGGCTACCAGGGCGTGAAGCACGTCGACAACGCCTCGTACACGGACTGGAAGCTGGGCCTGACCAAGGACCTGGGCAAGGGTTTCGCGCTGGCGGTCGCGTATATCGACACCAATGCGCACCGCTCGGTCTACACCAATGCGCCGGGCCGCTACATCGGGCGCGCGACCGCGTTCGCGTCGCTGACCAAGACCTTCTGAGCGCGGCCGTTTTGATGCCTTCTTGATGGCGCCGGCGGCAATCCTTGCATCAACTTGAGGCGGCCCTGCATAGCATGATTCCATCTACCACAGACGATCCGCCGCGCGCGGATCCCGTCCTCATGCGACAGTCGAGTCTTGCCCTGGCCTTCGTTTCCGTGCCGCGCCGCCGTGCCGGCGCCAGTGCCCGCACAGTCCGTGCCGCCCACGCCGCCCACGCCGCCCATGCCGAAGCGGCGCGTGGCGCCGCGCCTTCCATCTTGCCCACGCGGCCCGCCGCCGACACGGCGTGCGCCTGGATCCGCCTGCGCCTGGCGGTGGCGTCCAGCCAGGTCTTCGCGCTGCGCCAGTCGCTGCATGCCGCGATCGGCAAGCTGGCGCGCATCTACGTGGTCGAGGTGGACCACCGCCACGGCGAGACCACGGTGCACGTGGAAGTCGAGCGCGGCGGCCGCGACGCCGCCATGCACGCCATCATGACGGCGCTGCCGGCCGCCGAGTTCGGCGTGACCACGCCGCTGGGGCAAGACCATGCCGCGCACTGAGCCCGCGGCGCCGGCGAGCGGCCTGCGCCGGCCGGGCGGCAGCGGGCTGTGGCTGCCGATGGTGACGCCGCTCAAGGGCGGCGAGCCGGACCTGGCGTGCGCCCAGCGCCTGGCCGCGCACTACGCGGCCAGCGGCATGGACGGCCTCGTCATCCTCGGCACCACGGGCGAGGGCGGCCTGCTCTCGCCGGCGGAGCGGCTGATGTTTACCGCCGCGGTGCTGGAGGCGGTCAACGGCGCGCTGCCGGTGATGGCCGGCGTGGGCGGCGTGGATACCCGCGCGGTGTGCGCGCAGGTGCGCCAGCTCGACCGCTTCGACCTGGCCGGCTACCTGGTGCCGCCGCCGTACTACCTGCGCCCCGGCGACGACGGCATCGCCTGGCATTTCGAATGCGTGGCGCAGGCCACCTGGCGCCCGCTGATGCTCTACAACGTGCCGCGCCGCACCGGCTGCGCGCTGTCGCCGGCGCTGGTGCGGCGCCTGGCCGCCCATCCGCGCATCGTGGCGGTCAAGGAGTGCGACGCGGCCGGGCTGCGCGCGCTGGCCGGCTGCGAGGCGCTGTCGGTGTTCTGCGGCGAGGACGAGGCGATGCTCGGCCACCTGCTGGCCGGCGGCGACGGCGTGGTGCCGGCCAGCGCGCACATCCGCCCCGACCTGTTCGTGCGGCTGGCGCGGCTGGCCGAGGCGGGCCGGCACGAGGCCGCGCGCGCGCTGTTCGCGCACCTGGCGCCCTTGATCGCGCTGCTGTTCTCCGAGCCCAATCCGGGCCCGGTCAAGGCGGCGCTGGCCCTGTGCGGGCTGGCCGACGCCGAGGTGCGCCGGCCGCTGATGCCGGCCAGCCGGGCGCTGTGCGCGCGGCTCGAGCAGGTGATCGGCCTGCTGCCGTCGGCGCGGGACCTGGAAGGCACTTTGCTGCCGGCCTGAAGCGCGGCCGGGCGCGCCGGACGCGCCCGGCGCCGGTGCACGAAAGGGCGGCAACCGGTAGAATGCCGGATTGCCTAAATTTTGTGCATCATGTCACACGACTGGAAAGCCAGCGTCACCGTCGCCGCGGTCATCGAACGCGGCGGCCGTTTCCTGCTGGTGGAAGAAGAAACGCCCGCCGGCCTGCGGCTGAACCAGCCCGCCGGCCACCTCGATCCCGGCGAGAGCCTGGTGCACGCGGTCATCCGCGAAACGCTGGAAGAGACCGCGCACACCTTCGAGCCGCGCGCGCTGCTGGGCTGCTACATGGCCCGCGCCGCGTCGGCCGGCAGCGCCACGCGGCCCGGCGGCGACATCACCTACGTGCGCTTCGCCTTCACCGGCGAGCTGGGCGCGCTCGACGCCGGGCGCCAGCTCGACGTGGGCATCGTGCGCACCGTGTGGATGAGCGCGGACGAGATCCGCGCGTGCCCGGAGCGCCACCGCACGCCGCTGCTGCTGGCGTGCATCGAGGACTACCTGGCGGGCAAGCGCTTCGCGCTCGACGCGCTCTACACCCATGTCTCGGTGCAGGGCGGCGGGAGCCTGGCATGAGCGGCGGCACAAGCGGCAAGCGCGTGGTGGTCGGCATGTCGGGCGGGGTGGATTCCTCCGTGACCGCGTGGCTGCTCAAGCAGCAGGGCTACGAGGTGATCGGCCTGTTCATGAAGAACTGGGAGGACGACGACGACGGCGAATACTGCTCGACCCGGCAGGACTGGCTCGACGTGGTCTCGGTGGCCGACCTGATCGGCGTGGACGTGGAGGCGGTCAACTTCGCCGCCGAGTACAAGGACCGCGTGTTCGCCGATTTCCTGCGCGAGTATTCGGCCGGCCGCACCCCCAATCCCGACGTGCTGTGCAACGCCGAGATCAAGTTCAAGGCCTTCCTCGACCATGCCATGTCGCTGGGCGCGGACACCATCGCCACCGGCCACTATGCGCGCGTGCGGCAGGCGCAGAGCGGCCGCTTCGAGCTGCTCAAGGCGTTCGACCACACCAAGGACCAGAGCTACTTCCTGCACCGGCTGAACCAGGCGCAGCTGTCGCGCACGCTGTTCCCGCTCGGCGAGATGCCCAAGACGCGCGTGCGCGAGATCGCCGCCGAGATCGGCCTGCCCAACGCGAAGAAGAAGGATTCCACCGGCATCTGCTTCATCGGCGAGCGGCCGTTCCGCGATTTCCTCAACCGCTACCTGCCGACCAGCCCGGGGCCGATGAAGACGCCCGACGGCAGGGAGGTCGGCCAGCACATCGGCCTGGCGTTCTACACGCTGGGCCAGCGCAAGGGCATCGGCCTGGGCGGCAGCCGCGAAGGCAGCGGCGACGCCTGGTACGTGGCGCGCAAGGACATGGCGAGCAATACGCTGTACGTGGTGCAGGGCCACGACCATCCGTGGCTGCTGACGCCGGTGCTCGACGCCGCCGACCTGTCGTGGGTGGCGGGCGAGGGCCCGGCGGCGGGCACGGCGCTGTCGGCCAAGACGCGCTACCGGCAGAGCGACGCGCCCTGCGTGGTGGCCGCGCTGGCCGGCGACGCGCTGCGGCTGGCGTTCGCCGAGCCGCAGTGGGCGGTGACGCCGGGCCAGTCGGCCGTGCTGTACCAGGGCGATGTCTGCCTGGGCGGCGGCATCATCCGGTAGCGCGGCGCGCGGTCCGGGGCACCGTGCATGCCCCGGCGGCTCGCGCGCCTAGGCGCGCGGCGGCTCGGTGTCGATGAACGACTGGCGCTTGGCCAGCTTGTCCTGGTAGGCCGCCAGGCGCGGGTGGCGCTCGCGCCAGGGGATGTCCGCGAAGCGGAAGTCCAGGTACGACAGCGCGCAGCCCACCGCCACGTCGGCCAGCGAGTAGTGGTTGTCGCAGCACCACGGGCGGTCGGCCAGGCCGTCGGCGATGGCCGTCACCGCCGAGTCGATCTTGCCGAGCTGGCGCCTGACCCAGCGCTCGCTGCGCTGGGCGGGCTCGCGCTGGGTGTGCTCCAGGCGCGCCAGCAGCGCGGCGTCGAGCAGGCCGTCGGCGAGCGCTTCCCAGCAGCGCACTTCCACGCGCTCGCGGGCGCCCTGCGGGATCAGCCGGCTGACCGGCGTGAGCGTGTCGACGTACTCGACGATCACGCGCGAGTCGAAGATCGCGCCGCCGTCTTCCATCACCAGGCACGGCACCTTGCCGAGCGGGTTGAACTGGCTGATGGTGGTGTCGGGCGACCACACATCCACTTCCACCATCTGGTAGTCGATCTTCTTTTCCGCCATCACCACGCGCACCTTGCGCGCGTAAGGACTGGTCTGCGATGCATACAGCTTCATGGACTCCCCTCGAGCTTGTTATGAAGTGCATCGGCGCTCTCTGGCACGACGGGCCGCGCGCGGGGGCGTCCGGCCGGCATGCCCGATGCACTTCATAACAGGCTAGTGGATTGGCGAGCGGGAGTATACCCGTGCCACGTGCCCGGCACGTGGCGGCGGCGCGCCAACGCCGCGCCGGTGTCGTGGTGCCGATACGCGCGGGCGCGCCATGCCCGCGGCGGCGGTCACAGAACGGCTGCCACGATGGTAAAATGCCCGCTTTCCACCGCGCCGCCGGTCGGTTGGCGCGCCTGATTGGTCTCTTTCGATCTGTTGACGGGCGCTCTCGACGCCAGATCGCGGCAGGCCGCCGTCCTTTCCCTTCCTTCCGGTCTTCCAGCATGTCCACGTCCTCGCTCTCCCCGCTCACCGCCCTGTCTCCCATCGACGGCCGCTATGCCTCCAAGGCCGACGCGCTGCGCGAGTGGCTCTCGGAAGCCGCCTTCATGCGCAACCGCGTCAAGGTGGAGGTGCACTGGCTGATCGCGCTGTCGCAGGCCGGCCTGCCCGACATGCCGAAGTTCTCGCCGGCGTCCGAGGCCGCGCTGCTGGCGCTGGTGGACAACTTCACCGAGGCGCACGCCGCGCGCATCAAGGAAATCGAGGCCGTCACCAACCATGACGTCAAGGCCGTCGAGTACTGGCTCAAGGAGCAGGTCAAGGGCAACGCCGAGCTGGAAGCCGCCAGCGAGTTCATCCACTTCGCCTGCACCTCGGAAGACATCAACAACACCTCGCACGGCATGATGCTCAAGGGCGCGCGCGACGTGGTGGTGGTGCCGGCGCTGCAGCGCGTGCACGCGCGCCTGGTGGAGCTGGCGCGCGCCAACGCGCGCCAGCCGATGCTGTCGCGCACGCACGGCCAGCCGGCCAGCCCGACCACGCTGGGCAAGGAAATGGCCAACGTGGCGGCGCGCCTGGGCCGCGCCATCGAGCGCATCCAGCGCGTGGAGCTGCTGGGCAAGATGAACGGCGCGGTGGGCAACTACAACGCGCACCTGTCGGCCTACCCGTCGTTCGACTGGGAGGCGTTCTCGAAGCAGGTGATCGAGTCGCGCCTGGGCCTGACCTTCAACCCGTACACCATCCAGATCGAGCCGCACGACTACATGGCCGAGCTGTTCGACGCCATCGCGCGCGCCAACACCATCCTGATCGACCTGAACCGCGACGTGTGGGGCTACATCTCGGTGGGCTACTTCAAGCAGAAGACCAAGGCCGGCGAGATCGGCTCGTCGACCATGCCGCACAAGGTCAACCCGATCGACTTCGAGAACTCGGAGGGCAACCTGGGCCTGGGCAACGCGGTGCTGCGCCACCTGTCGGAGAAGCTGCCGCTGTCGCGCTGGCAGCGCGACCTGACCGACTCCACCGTGCTGCGCAACATGGGCGTGGCGCTGGGCTACAGCCTGCTGGCCTACGAGGCCTGCCTGCGCGGCCTGGGCAAGCTCGAAACCAACCCCGAGCGCCTGCACGAAGACCTCGACAACTGCTGGGAAGTGCTGGCCGAGCCGGTGCAGACCGTGATGCGCCGCTTCGGCGTGCCCAATCCGTACGAACAGCTCAAGGAGCTCACGCGCGGCAAGGGCATCTCGCGCGAGGCGCTGCGCACCTTCATCGGCGGCCTGGCGATTCCCGACGACGCCAAGCAGCTGCTGCTGGAAATGACCCCGGCCAGCTACATCGGGCGCGCCATCAGCCTGGCCGAGTCGGTTTCGGCTTCCTGACGCGGCCCGGCGCCACGAAAAACCACCCCGCGGGGTGGTTTTTTTTCGTCCGGCGGCGGGCGCGGCGGAATGTCACTTCAAATGGTTTGAATGAATCCATGAATTTCAGACCGTTCGCTGGGCTGCCCGCCGCACAATAATGCGAGAATTCAACGGCGGGCGGCCCGTCCGCCGCCGTTGTCTTTTTGCAGAAGTCGATGAAACGCCCGTCACGGGCAGGGGTCTCCCATGCATTCGCAAGTCAAGACCGGCGCGCGCGCCGGGGCTGCCTCGCCACAATCGTCCGCCGCCGGCTACGGCGCGACCGCGATCGGCCTGCACTGGATCATCGCGCTGATGATCTTCGCCGCCTTCGCGCTCGGCCTCTACATGACCGGCATTCCGGGCCTGTCGATGCTCAAGCTCAAGCTGTTCTCGTGGCACAAGTGGCTGGGCGTGACGGTGTTCGCCGTCGCCGTGCTGCGCGTGCTGTGGCGCGCCACCCACCGCGCGCCGGCGCCGGCCGCCGGCACGCCGGCCTGGCAGGCCGCCGCCGCGCACAGCGCCCACATGCTGCTGTACGTGCTGATCCTGGTGGTGCCCGTGACCGGCTACCTGTATAGCTGCGCCGCCGGCGTGCCGGTGGTCTACCTGGGCATCGTGCCGCTGCCGTCGCTGATCGGGCCGGACGACGCGCTCAAGGAGATCCTCAAGCAGACGCACATCTGGCTGAACTACCTGATGGCCGCCATCGTCGTAATCCATGCGGCCGCGGCGATCAAGCACCAGTTCATCGAGCGCGACGGCACGCTGGCCCGCATGCTGCCGTTCCTGAAGTAATCCGCAACCGCCGGAATCAGCGGAATATCCGACCCCGAGGGCGCAGGCCCTCTCAGCGACAGGAGTTTTTGATGAAACGCATTCCCCGCCCGAGCGCGCTCCTGATGGCCGCTACGCTGGCCAGCGCCGGTATCGCCGCCAATCTCGCCTGGGCCCAGGTCGACGCCGGCAAGAGCTCGGTCACCGCCACCGCCCGCCAGATCGGCGTGCCGATGGAAGGCAAGTTCAAGAAGTTCGACGCCGCCGTCTCGTTCGACCCGGCCAAGCTGGCCACCTCCTCGGCCAAGGTCGAGATCGACGTCGCCAGCTTCGAGATCGGCGACGCCGAGACCACCAAGGAGGTCAAGGGCGGCGAGTGGTTCGACGCGGCCAAGTACCCCAAGGCGGTGTTCCAGTCCACCAGCATCAAGGCCGGCGCCGCCGGCAAGTTCGAGGTGGCGGGCAAGCTCACCATCAAGGGCAAGACCGTGGACGTGGTGGTGCCCGCGACCTACCGCCAGGACGCCGCCAGCCAGGTGTTCGACGGCGTGCTGCCGATCAAGCGCACCGCGTTCAACATCGGCGACGGCGAATGGAAGGACACTTCCGTGGTCGCCGACGACGTCCAGATCAAGTTCCACATCGTGACCTTGGCCAGGAAGTGAGCGCGCCGCGCCCGCTGCCATTCTCGTTTTATCGCTGTCCGTTCCATTTTTCCGCCGGAGAACTCATGAAACTGCGTACCATCCTCGCCGCCGCCGCGGCCATCACCGCCAGCGCCGCGTTCGGCGTGGCCTCCGCCAACTCGGTGACCTACAACCTCGATCCGACCCATACCTACCCGAGCTTCGAGGCCGACCACCTGGGCGGCCTGTCCGTCTGGCGCGGCAAGTTCGAGAAGTCGAGCGGCACGGTGACGCTGGATCGTGCGGCCAAGACCGGCTCGCTCGACGTCAAGATCGATCCCGCCTCGGTCGACTTCGGCAACGCCAAGCTGAACCAGCACGTCAAGGGCCCGGACATGTTCGACGTCGATGCCTTCCCGGACGCCTCCTACAAGGGCAAGTTCTCCAAGTTCAACGGCGACGTGCCGACCGAGGTCGACGGCGTGCTGACGCTGCACGGCGTGTCCAAGCCGGTCAAGCTGGAGATCCGCGAGTTCAAGTGCATCCAGCACCCGATGCTCAAGCGCGAAGCCTGCGGCGCCGACGCCGTCGGCACTCTCAACCGCGCCGACTTCGGCATCGACTACGGCGTGAAGATGGGCTTCAAGCCCCAGGTCAAGCTGGCCATCCAGGTCGAAGGCGTGAAGGTGGACTGAACGCGCGGCATGCCGGGGCGGCGCCCCCGGCACGCGGCACGGCAAGGGCCGGGGAGCGATCCCCGGCCCTTTTTTCGTTGGCGCGGCCCGGCGCGGCGGACACCGCGCGCGGCGCCGCCGCGTTATGTTGTCCGCACCTGGCGGCCACAGTACAATGAATCGTTAGGAATCAGTTACAGTCTCATCCAGTCGACGATTCCGCTCGGTTCAGCCATTTCCCGCTCACAGTCACCAGGGTGTAGTCGCGTGCGTGCCTGCCATCAGACGAGGACGCCCATGCCCGCAACCGATTACCGACATGTATCCCAGCAGTACCCCTTGATGCCGGCCTAGCATAGCGATCGCAGCGATCCCCTCGCCGTACGAGCTGTACCCGGCCAAGTCAGGCAAGGACTGGCCGGCCGGCAGCGTTTCTCGGATTTCTCTGGCGCCATACCGTGTACTCCCAAACGCAAATCGATCCGGTGGTCAGCTTCCGCAACTCGCAGGGCGAGCAGGTGCGGGGCACAATTATCAATCTCCAGAGAAAATCTCTGGTGATGGAAATCTACAACCCGTACTCGATCGTTCAGGTCAGCGAGGTGCTGAGCGAGCTGAGTGTGCGCATGGGCAGCAAGAACGCCTACCTGGGCAAGGCGGTGGTGATGAGCCTGGTGAACACCGGCCTCACCGCGGTGGTCTCCCTCACGCTCATCGACGAATGGCGCGAGCTGAGCGACCTCACCAACGAGCCCAAGTCGGTCGGCCGCGAAGCGCAGTTGTTCATCAACGACTGGGACGCGCGCTTCAACATCCGGCGCGACTACCAGATCGTGGTCAACGAAATGCGCGCCTTTCTCTCCGAAGTCTCGCGCTGGGTCGAGCAGGTGGACCTGACCGAGAACCTGCCCAAGGTCGACGGGCGGCTGCGCGAGGACGTGTTCTACGAGCTGGCCACGCCGATCATGCTCAAGACCAAGACCTACCTGGACCGCCTGGAAGGCGAGGCCGAGCAGGTCGACGCGGAGATCGCGCCGGTGCACCGCACCTACGCGCAGTCCGCGCTGCACCCGCTGCTGCTGCGCGCGCCGTTCGTCTACCGCACCTTCACCAAGCCGCTCGGCTATGCCGGCGACTACGAGATGGTCAACCAGATCCTGAGCGATCCGCAGCAGGGCCCGACCACCTACTTCCAGATCGTCAACACGGCCTTCCTCAAGGCCGCCGTGGCCACCGCCCACCGCAACCGCATCGACCTGCTGGTCGATTTCCTGTCGCGCCAGGCCGACGCCGCGCGCGCGGCCGGGCGCCCGTTCCGCGTGCTCAACGTGGGCTGCGGGCCGGCCTTCGAGATCCAGCGCTTCGTGCGCGAGTATCCGCAGCCCGAGCTGCTGTCGTTCCAGCTGGTCGACTTCAGCGAGGAGACGCTGGCCTATACCAAGGCCTCGATCGAGCGCTCGGCCGCCGCGGCCGGCCACAAGGACAAGGTGGCGGTGGAGATGGTGCACCAGTCGGTGCACGAGCTGCTCAAGCGCAAGATCGCGCCCGACGACGCCAGCCTGCGCGAGTTCGACGCGGTGTACTGCGCCGGCCTGTTCGACTATCTCTCGGACAAGGTGTGCGCGCGCCTGCTCAGCTATTTCGCCGCGCGCACGCGGCCCGGCGGACAGTTGCTGGTGACCAACGTCCATTCGGCCAATCCCGAGAAATTCGGCATGGAACACCTGCTGGAGTGGTACCTGATCTACCGCGACGAGGCCAGGATGAGTATGCTGCTGCCCGAACAGTCGAGCGGGCACAGACTCTACGTCGACCAGACCGGCGTCAACGTGTTCGCGGAAGCGACCATATCCTGAACCCCCGTTCCGCCATACCAGCGACACACCAGCAGCCGGCCCAGCCATGAGCACCAATCAACTTTACGCGGGTTACCAGACCGAGCTGGCGGACTTCCGCCTGGCCTTCAGCCGCGGCGGCGCCTATACCGCCATCGTGCTGGTGCTGCTCGGCGTGGGACTGGACTACGGCCAGTACCCGCAGCTGCAGGCGCCGTTCGCGGTGGCGCGGGTGCTGGTGTCGCTGCTGATCGCCGGCATCGTCGTGGTGCTGTACAGCTCGGCCGGGCGGCGCTTCGCGCCGTGGCTGACGCTGTCGTGGCTGCTGCTGCCGCAGATCATGATCTCGTGGATGATCTGGCACACCGACGGGGTGGAGTCGCCGTACTACGTGGGGCTGAACCTGGCCATCTTCGCCTCCGGCATCGCGCTGCCGTTCGGCCTGTGGCAGAACCTGGTGTTCGGCCTGCTCTCCTACCTGTTCTACCTGCTGGCCTGCCTGTTCCATCCCGGCGGGATCGAGCCGGTCGGCACCTTCATCGTCAATTCGCTGTTCCTGCTGTTCGCCGCGGCGGCCAGCGCGGTCTACACCTTCTTCAACGAGCGCGCGCGCTTCATGCTGTTCCGCCTCAAGGCCGAGGTGGCGCAGAAGAACGCCGAGCTGGAAGTCATCAACCGCAAGCTGGTCGACATCAAGGGCCAGATGCTGCAGCAGGAAAAGATGGCCGCCATCGGCACGCTGGCCGCGGGCCTGCTGCACGAGGTCAACAACCCGGTGAACTTCTGCCTGATGGCGATCGAGGTGGCGATGGAGGAGCCGGTGGCCAAGAACGAGCCGATGCTGCAGGAATGCCTGGTCGATGCCAAGCAGGGCATGCAGCGCATCCAGCATATCGTCTCGGACCTCAAGACCTTCGCCTACCGCAAGCCGGGCGCCGAGGCCGAGGGCACGCCGTTCCTGTTCGAGAAGGCGCTGGACTCGTCCATCCGCCTCACCGCGCACGAACTGCGCGGCGTCGCGGTCACGCGCGAGCTGCCCGCCGACACGCTGGTGCTGGGCGACGAGGCCGCCGTGATCGGCGTGCTGATCAACCTGTTCTCCAACGCCGCGCTGGCCATGCGCAAGGCCGGCACGCAGAACCCGGCGATCCACACCACCGTGAAGTGGGTCGAGCGCCGCCTGCACGTGACCGTGAAGGACAACGGCCCCGGCATCGCGCCCGAGAACCTCGCGCGCGTGTTCGAGCCGTTCTTCACCACGCGCGAAGTCGGCCAGGGCCTCGGCCTCGGCCTGTCCATCAGCTATGCGGTGATCGAGCGCCACGGCGGCGTGCTGTTCGCCGAGAGCGAGCAGGGCCAGTGGGCCTCGTTCAGCTTCGACCTGCCGCGCGCCGACTGAGGACGCCATGAGCGACGCCAGGCAACCCCGGCTTACCGTGCTCTACGTCGACGACGAGGAGATGGCATGCAAGTACTTCGCCCGCGCGGTCGGCGCGGAGTACGAGGTGCTGGTGGCCGGCGGCGCGGACGAGGCGGTCGGCATCCTGCGCCGCGAGGGCGCGCGCGTGGCGGTGCTGGTGACGGACTTCCGCATGCCGGGCCGCGACGGCGGCGACCTGCTGCGCCAGATCGCGCTCGAGTACCCGCAGATCGTGCGCGTGCTGGTGACGGCCTACGCCGACAAGGACATGTTGCTGCAGACGGTCAACACCGGCGAGGTGTTCCGCATCCTGGAAAAGCCGCTCGGGCTCGGCCAGGTGCGCGACGCGCTGCGCATGGCGGCGGAGCGCTACCGCGAGCGCTCGATGCGCCACCAGCGCCTGATGGCCATCGACGAGACGCTGGCCTTCCTCGCGCACGAGCTCAACACGCCGCTGGCCGCGATCGCCAATTTCGCGCGCGGCATCGAAAGCCGGATCGCGGCGGAATACAATCCGCAGCGCCAGGGCGAAATCGGCCAGGCGGCCAGCGCGATGCACGACAACGCGCAGTATTGCCTGGCGGTGATCTCGTCGTTCCTGCAGTCGGTGCGCAGCACCGGCAGCCGGCCCGGCACGCAGGCCGGCGCCAGCCGCGAAGTGACCGCCGGCGGGCTGATCGCCGCGCTGCTCGACACCTACCCGTTCGCGGGGCAGCAGCGCGGCTGGGTGGCGGTCGAGATGCAGGGCGATTTCGCCGTGCGCACGCTGCCCAACTGCGTGGCGCTGGTGCTGTCGTCGTTGCTGTCCAACGCGCTGCGCGCGCTCGACGGCGTGGCCGCCCCCTCGCTGCGCTTCGTGGTGGCGACCGAGCCCGAGGCGGCGATCCGCATCTGCGACAACGGCCCGGGCATTCCGCCGGAAGTGATGGGACGCCTGCTGGTGGACCCGGTCACGACTCACGCCAGCACCGGCGGCAACGGCCTGGGCATGATTTTCTGCAACCGTGTGATGCAGTCTTTCGGTGGCGGCATCCGGATCGAGTCAATGGCCGGCGCGGGCACCACCGTCACGCTGGATTTCCCCAATACCAAGAGTCGAATGCATAGGAGTGATCGATGAACGAACCGAATGCCACGCAGGCACTTTCACCGGCGATTCTGTTCGTCGATGACGAAGCCACGGCGGTCAAGTATTTCCAGCGTGCCATCGGCGCCCTGGCGCCAGTGGTGACAGGCGGCTCGGTCGAAGAGGGCAAGGCGCTGCTCGATGCCCACGCCGACAGCCTCGCCGTGCTGGTTTCCGACCAGCGCATGCCGGGCGAGTACGGCAACGAGCTGCTGCGCTACGCGCGCGAGCGCTACCCGCACATCGTGCGCATCCTGACCACCGCCTACTCGGAGATCGAGCATACCGTCGCGGCTGTCAACGAAGGCCAGATCCACCGCTACATCAAGAAGCCGTGGGACATCACCGCGCTGCGCATGGAGCTCAAGCAGGCGCTGGAGATGGCCGGCCTGCGCAAGGAGCGCGATCAGCTCGTGCGCGAGAAGCTGAGCGTGCTGCAGAAGCAGACCATCGCCACGCGCGTCGGGCTGGTGCGCGCGCTGGCCGCCAGCCTGAGCGCGCCGGAGCGCTTCCAGCCGGTGGAGACCTACCTGGCCTCGGCCGCGCTGGCCGGCGTGCAGAACCCCGAGCCGGACTGGCTGCTGATGGACTACGCCGACCTCGTGGCGGCGGAGAGCAAGCGCGGCGGCGGCTTCGGCCACGCGGTGGCGGCGCAGCTCGCCGCGCTGCGCGCGCGCTACGCGGGCCGCGGCGCGGGCGACGCGGTGGCGGTGCTGGCCGAGGTGCTGGCCGAAGGCGAGGGCGCGGCCACGGTGCGCCGCGACGGCGACGCGCTGGTCTGGACCCGCCCCGCGGCGCTGGCCGAGTACCTCGGCGAGCCGGTCAAGCAGGACGTCTCGGCGCAGCACGCGGCCTGGCTGGCCGGCCTGCTGTGGCTCGACGAGGCCGGCGGCGCGCTCAAGGCCACGCGCGAAGGCGATGTCATCGTCTTCCGCGCGGCCGAGCGCACCGTGGAATTCCCGGCGGACCGCCTGGCGGTGTGGATCGAGCAGTTCTGATCGGCAACCCCGGGGCAATGAACGAAGCCGCCAGAACGGGCCCACGCCACCAGAGCTAGCCCAGGTAAGGTGTCCTCCCTCTCCCGCTGCGCGGGAGAGGGGCGCAAACCTTCGGCAAGCGGCGGCGCGCAGCGCATCGGCAAGACAAATGAAAATGGGCACCCGGAGGTGCCCATTTTCATTGCGGCGTCAGCCCGGTCAGGCCTGCGCGCCGTAGTTCGGGTCGTTGCGGTCGATCTCGCCCGGCTTCTTGTCGCCCTTGACGAGGTCCTCGCGCTTGACGCCCAGCCACATGGCCAGCGCCGCGGCGACGAACACCGACGAGTAGATGCCGAACAGGATGCCGACGGTCAGCGCCAGCGCGAAGTAGTGCAGCGTGGGGCCGCCGAAGAAGAACATCGACAGCACCATCATTTCGGTCGAGCCGTGGGTGATGATGGTGCGCGAGATGGTGCTGGTGATCGCGTTGTCGATGATCTCGTGCGTGGTCATCTTGCGGTACTTGCGGAAGTTCTCGCGGATCCGGTCGAAGATCACCACCGATTCGTTGACCGAGTAGCCGAGCACCGCCAGGATCGCCGCCAGCACCGACAGCGAGAATTCCCACTGGAAGAAGGCGAAGAAGCCGAGGATGATCACCACGTCGTGCAGGTTGGCGATCACGCCGGCCACCGCGAACTTCCATTCGAAGCGGAACGACAGGTAGATCACGATGCCGGCCACCACGCACAGCAGCGCCAGCAGGCCGTCGGTGGCCAGCTCCTTGCCCACCTGCGGGCCGACGAACTCGACGCGCTGGAGTTTGACGTCGGGCGTGGCGGCCTGCAGCGCGCCCATGACCTGCTCGCTCTGCTGGGCCGAGGTGACGGGCTTGCCGTCCGCGCCCTTCTGGATCGGCAGGCGGATCATCACGTCGCGCGAGGTGCCGAAGTTCTGCACCTGCACGTCGCTGTAGCCGAGCTTGCCGACCTGGCCGCGGATCTTCTCGAGATCGGCGGTCTGCTGGTAGTTGACCTCCATCACCGTGCCGCCGGTGAACTCGATCGACAGGTGCAGGCCCTTGTGCCAGAGGAAGAATACGGCCGCGGCAAACGTCAGGAAGGAAATCACGTTGAAGACCAACGCGTGCTTCATGAACGGAATGTCGCGCCGGATGCGGAAGAATTCCATGTTGAATCCTGTTCTGTACGGCGGCCCTTGCCGCCGTGCTTATGCTGTTTGGCCGCCGCGCCCGGCGCGGCGGCCTTGTGCCGTCCCGATGCCTACTTGGCGACGGTGCCCTGGTTGTCCGAACCCGGCTTCCAGATCTGGCCGATCGCCACGCCCTGCAGCTTCTTCTTGCGGCCGTACCAGAGGTTGACCAGGCCGCGGTTGAAGAACACCGCCGAGAACATCGAGGTCAGGATGCCCAGGCAGTGCACCACCGCGAAGCCGCGCACCGGGCCCGAGCCGAAGGCCAGCAGCGCCAGGCCGGCGATCAGCGTGGTCACGTTGGAGTCGAGGATGGTGGCCCAGGCGCGGTCGAAGCCGGTGGCGATGGCCATCTGCGGCGAGGCGCCCGCGCGCAGTTCCTCGCGGATGCGCTCGTTGATCAGCACGTTGGCGTCGATGGCCATGCCCAGCACCAGCGCGATGGCGGCGATGCCCGGCAGCGTCAGCGTGGCCTGCAGCATCGACAGCACCGCCACCAGCAGCAGCAGGTTGATGGCCAGCGCGGCCACCGAGAACACGCCGAACAGCATGTAGTACAGCACCATGAAGACGGCGATGGCGCTGAAGCCGTAGGCCACCGAGTCGAAGCCCTTCTGGATGTTGTCGGCGCCCAGCGACGGGCCGATGGTGCGTTCCTCGATGATTTCCATCGGCGCGGCCAGCGAGCCGGCGCGCAGCAGCAGCGCCAGGTCGTTGGCGGCCTCGGTGGAGTACGAGCCGGTGATCTGGAAGCTCGAGCCCAGCTCGGACTGGATGGTCGCCACCGTCAGCACTTCGCCCTTGCCCTTCTCGAACAGCACGATGCCCATCGGCTTGCCGATGTTCTCGCGCGAGACGTCGCGCAGCACGCGCCCGCCCTGGGCGTCGAGCTTGATGTTGACCGAGGGGCGCTGGTTCTGGTCGAAGCCGGCCGAGGCGCTTTCGA
This sequence comes from Cupriavidus ulmosensis, assembly GCF_977008105.1. Classification (NCBI taxonomy): domain Bacteria; kingdom Pseudomonadati; phylum Pseudomonadota; class Betaproteobacteria; order Burkholderiales; family Burkholderiaceae; genus Cupriavidus; species Cupriavidus ulmosensis. The sequence goes on along the minus strand of NZ_CDRMWP010000001.1, from coordinate 3,642,858 downwards.
TGCGGTCGCCGGTGAAGATGACCTGCTTCTTGAGCACCACCGGGGCGCCGTTGCCCTGCGTGAACAGTTCGCTGCCGAACGGGATCGGGTCGCCCGGGCGCGGGTTGCGCGGCGCTTCCGGATCGGCCAGGCGCGCCTCCAGCGTGGCGGTGCGACCGATGATGTCCTTGGCCTTGGCGGTGTCCTGCACGCCCGGCAACTGGACCACGATGCGGTCCGAGCCCTGCTGCTGGATCACCGGCTCGGCCACGCCGAGCTCGTTCACGCGGTTGTGCAGCGTGGTGATGTTCTGCTTGACCGCCGCGTCCTGCACCGCCCGGCGGGCGGCGTCGGTGAACACGCCGGTGAGGTTGTTGCCGTCGGCCGCGAAGGCCAGCTCGCGCAGGCTGTCGGCGAGGATGCCGCGCGCCTTGCCGGCGTCCTCGGCGTTGTTGAAGCGCACCGTCAGGCGCTCGCCGTCGCGGTCGATGCCGCCGTGGCGGATGCCCTTGTCGCGCAGCAGCGTGCGCGCGTCGCCGGCCAGGCTGTCGAGCTTCTTGTCGACCGCGCCCTTCATGTCCACCTGCAGCAGGAAGTGCACGCCGCCGCGCAGGTCCAGGCCCAGGTACATCGGCAGCGCGTGCAGCGCGGTCAGCCAGCGCGGCGAGCCCGACAGCAGGTTGAGCGCGACCACGTAGGTGGCGTCATTGGGGTCGGGGTTGAGCGCGCGCGTCAGCACGTCCTTGGCCTTGAGCTGCTCGTCGGTGGTGCGAAAGCGCGCCTTGACCGAGCCGGTCTGGCCGTTGACGTCGAAGAACATGCCGTCGGGCTGCAGGCTGTTCTGCGCCAGCACCTGCTCGACCTGCTTCTGCGTGGCCAGGTCGACCTTGACCGTGGCCTTGGCCGAGGAGACCTGCACGGCGGGCGCCTCGCCGAAGAAGTTCGGCAGCGTGTAGATGATGCCGATGGCCAGCGCCACCAGGATCACGAGGTATTTCCAAAGCGGATAACGATTCATCTTTGGCCAGTCGTTCTGCGGTTGGCGGGGCCGGGCATACCGTCGGACGGTGTGGTCGGCGGGAGGTCGGGCACCCGCACCGGTTGGCAAACAGCCGCCTGGCATCCACGGACAACCCGGGCTGGATCAGGCGGCTGCAGGGGCACGCGCGCTAATGGCGTGCCGGGAAGGGCGAAAAAGCCGGCGAAAAAACAGTAAAAGCGGCAGCAAGAGCAGTGGCTGCAGCGGACCGCGGGACGTCGCGCATGCGGCGCGCCACCCGCGGCGCCATGCTCAGAGGGCCTTCAGCGAGCCCTTGGGCAGCACCGTGGTCACGGCGTTCTTCTGCACCGTGATTTCGGTGCCGGCTGCGATCTCGAGGGTCACGTACTGCTCGTTCACCTTGGTCACGCGGCCCAGGATGCCGCCGGCGGTGACGACTTCGTCGTTCTTGGCCAGCGCTTCCAGCATTGCCTTCGATTCCTTCTGGCGCTTCATCTGCGGGCGGATCATGATGAACCACAATACCGCGAACATCAGGATGATGGGCAGGAAACTCATCAGGCCACCCGCCGCGCCGCCGGTGATGCCGGCGGTCTGGGCAAATGCGTTAGAAATCAGCACGTCGCTTCTCCGTCACAAAGTCAGTCAGTTAGTCGATCATTCTACCACCCGCTTGCAATCGCCTTCCATGTCCGATCCGGGCATTTGCGGGGATTTACGGGTTTGTTCGGGGCCCCTTGCGCGCCGCCCCGGGGGCGCGCCGGACCCGGCTGTTCGACCGGCGTGTGGCGGAAAGTTCCGGCGGCCGCGCCGGCGCGCCGGCCGGCGTGGAAAGTGGTGTTTATTGCACCCCGCGCGCACGGTCCGCGGCGAAGCGCGCGCGGAACGCCGTGAAGCGGTGCTGTCCGATGGCCTCGCGCATCTCGGCCATCAACTGCAGGTAGTAGTGCAGGTTGTGGATGGTGTTCAGGCGCGCGCCGAGGATCTCGCCGACGCGGTGCAGGTGGTGCAGGTAGGCGCGCGAGAAGTTGCGGCAGGTATAGCAGCCGCAGCTCTCGTCCAGGGGGCGCGTGTCGTTGCGGTGCACGGCGTTCTTGATCTTGACGTCGCCGAAGCGCGTGAACAGCCAGCCGTTGCGCGCGTTGCGGGTCGGCATCACGCAGTCGAACATGTCCACGCCGGCGGCCACGCCGGCCACCAGGTCCTCGGGCGTGCCCACGCCCATCAGGTAATGCGGCTTGTGCGCGGGCAGGCGCGGCGCCACGTGCTCGAGCACCCGCATCATGTCTTCCTTGGGCTCGCCCACCGACAGCCCGCCGATGGCGTAGCCGTGGAAGTCGAGCTCGGACAGGCCCGCCAGCGACTCGTCGCGCAGATCCTCGAACATGCCGCCCTGGACGATGCCGAACAGCGCGTTGGGGTTGGCCAGGCGGTTGAACTCGTCGATCGAGCGCCGGGCCCAGCGCAGGCTCATGCGCATCGACGCGGCCGCCTCCTCGCGAGTGGCCGGGCGGCCCTCGATCTCGTAGGGCGTGCATTCGTCGAACTGCATCACGATGTCGGAGTTCAGCGTGCGCTGGATCTGCATCGAGATCTCGGGCGAGAGGAACAGCTTGTCGCCGTTGACCGGCGAGGCGAAGGTCACGCCGTCCTCGGTGATCTTGCGCAGCGCGCCCAGCGAAAACACCTGGAAGCCGCCCGAATCGGTCAGGATCGGCTTGTCCCAGCCCATGAAGCGGTGCAGGCCGCCGTGGCTCTCCACCACCTCCAGCCCCGGGCGCAGCCACAGGTGGAAGGTATTGCCGAGGATGATCTGCGAGCCGATTTCGTTGAGTTCGAGCGGCGACATCGCCTTGACCGAGCCGTAGGTGCCGACCGGCATGAAGATCGGGGTCTCGACCACGCCGTGGTTGAGGGTGACGCGGCCGCGGCGGGCGTTGCCGTCGGTGGTGAGCAGTTCGAAGTCGAGCATGGCGAATATCCTGGATGCGGGGTCGGGCTGGCGCGGCGCGCTCAGGGCTGCGGCTGGCGGGTCAGGAGCATGGCGTCGCCGTAGCTGAAGAAGCGGTAGCGCTGCGCCACCGCGTGGCGGTAGGCGGCGCGGATGGGCTCCACGCCGGCCAGCGCCGAGACCAGCATCAGCAGCGTCGACTTGGGCAGGTGGAAGTTGGTGATGAGCGCGTCGACCACGCGGAAACGGTAGCCGGGCGTGATGAAGATGTCGGTGTCGCCCCGGCCCGCGGCCAGCGTGCCGTCGGCCGCGCCGGCCGATTCCAGCGCGCGCAGCGAGGTGGTGCCGACCGCGATCACGCGCCCGCCGGCGGCGCGGGTCTCGCGCACGGCCCGGGCCAGGTCTGCGGAGATCTCGTACCACTCGGCGTGCATCTTGTGCTCGGCCAGGTTCTCGGTGCGCACCGGCTGGAAGGTGCCGGCGCCCACGTGCAGGGTCAGGAAGCCGCGCCGCACGCCGAGCGCGTCGAGCCGCGCGAACAGCGCTTCGTCGAAATGCAGGCCGGCGGTGGGCGCGGCCACCGCGCCGGGCGCGCGCGCGTAGACGGTCTGGTAGCGCGTCTCGTCGTAGGCGTCCGGGTCGTGGGTGATGTAGGGCGGCAGCGGCAGGCGGCCGTGCTGCTCGATCAGGTCCAGCGCCGGCGCGGGGAAGCGCAGCGTGAAGAACTGGTCCACGCGCGGGCCCACGGTGACGTCGAAGGCATCCGCGAGGCGCAGCCGGCTGCCCTCGGGCGGGGTCTTGGACGCGCGCACCTGGGCCAGCACGGTATGCGTGTCCAGCACGCGCTCGACCAGCACCTCGACCTTGCCGCCGCTGCCCTTGTGGCCAAAGAAGCGCGCCTTGATCACGCGCGTGTCGTTGAACACCAGCAGGTCCGACGGGCGCAGGTAGTCCACCACGTCGGCGAAACCGCGGTCCGCCATGCGCGTGGCGCCGGTCTGCGCGTCGGTTTCCACCACCAGCAGCCGGCTGGCGCCGCGGTCGGGCAGGGCGGTCTGCGCGATCAGTTCGGGCGGCAGCGGGAAATCGAAATCGGACAACGTCAGCGTCATGGGGGCAAAAGCGGGCAAAAACGGCGGCGGGCCGCGCAGTGGCGCGGCCGGCATAGGTACAATCGGCGAATCCGATATTGTAAGGCTTGGGGCGGCAGCGCCGCCCGGGCGCGCATGATATCGCCTATTTGCCGGCCGGTTGCGGCGCCTTGCGCGCCCGACGCCGCCGGCGCCAACCCGGACCGGCCTGCCGCCGCCTTCCTTTCGCCACCCCCAAGCCCGCCCGATGCCAGGAACCGCTCCCGACCCGACCCAGGAAACCACCGACAGCCCCGCGCCCGCCGCGGGCAAGCCGGGGCGGCCGGGCAAGGCCGGGGCGGCCAAGGGCGCGGCCGGCAAGCCGTCCTCGGCGATGGCGCGCCTGCACAAGCTCGGCCTGCGGCGCGACGTCGACCTCGTGCTGCACCTGCCGATGCGCTACGAGGACGAGACCACGCTGCTGCCGATCGCCCAGGCGATCCGGCGCGCCGGGCTGGGCCTGACGGCGCAGGTCGAGGGCGTGGTCACGTCCAACGAGGTCACGTTCCGCCCGCGCCGCCAGATGGTGGTGAAGATCGCCGACGACAGCGGCGAGCTGACGCTGCGCTTCCTCAATTTCTACGGCAACCAGGCCCAGCAGATGGCCGAAGGCGCCAGCCTGCGCGTGCGCGGCGAGGTGCGCGGCGGTTTCTTCGGCGCCGAGATGGTCCATCCCACGGTGCGCGCGGTGGCGCCCGGCGAGGCGCTGCCGGACCGCCTCACGCCGGTCTACCCGAGCACCGCCGGCATCCCGCAGGCCTACCTGCGCAAGGCCATCGGCGGCGCGCTGGGGCGCACGCCGCTGCCCGAGACGCTGCCGCAGCCGGTGCTGCAGGGCCCGCTGGCGCCGCTCAGGCTGCGGCCGCTGCCGGAATGCCTGCGCCTGCTGCACGCGCCACCGCAGGAGGTGGACGAGCACGCGCTGACTGAGCGCTCGCACCCGGCCTGGCAGCGCATCAAGTTCGACGAGCTGCTGGCCCAGCAGCTTTCGCTCAAGCGCTCGCAGGCCGCGCGCCGCGACAAGAGCGCGCCGCCCATGCCGCGCCGCGCCGGCGGCCTGCTCGGCGCCTTCCTCGACGCGCTGCCGTTCCGGCTCACCGGCGCGCAGCAGCGCGTGGTGGAGGAGATCGCCGCCGACATGGGCGCGCCGCACCCGATGCACCGCCTGCTGCAGGGCGACGTCGGCAGCGGCAAGACCATCGTCGCCGCGCTGGCCGCCTGCCAGGCCATCGACGCCGGCTACCAGGCCGCGCTGATGGCGCCCACCGAGATCCTGGCCGAGCAGCACTTCCGCAAGCTCTCGGCGTGGCTGGAGCCGCTCGGCGTGACGGTGGTGTGGCTGGCCGGCAGCCTCAAGGCGCGCGCCAAGCGCGAGGCCGCGGCGCGGGTGGAGTCGGGCGAGGCCCGGCTGGTCATCGGCACCCACGCGCTGATCCAGGACAGCGTGAAGTTCGCCCGGCTGGGCCTGTCGGTGGTGGACGAGCAGCACCGCTTCGGCGTGGCCCAGCGCCTGGCGCTGCGCGGCAAGGCCGAGGCGGACGCCGGCGAGGCCGCGCCGCCCGCGCGCGCCGAGACCGTGCCGCACCAGTTGATGATGTCGGCCACGCCGATCCCGCGCACGCTGGCCATGACCTACTACGCCGATCTCGACGTCTCCGTGATCGACGAGCTGCCGCCCGGGCGCAGCCCGGTGGTGACGCGGCTGGTCAACGACGCGCGCCGCGACGAGGTGATCGAGCGCGTGCACCACGCCGCCGCCGACGGCCGCCAGATCTACTGGGTTTGCCCGCTGATCGAGGAAAGCGAGGCGCTGCAGCTGCAGACCGCGGTGGAAACCTACGAAACCCTGGTGGCGGCGCTGCCCGAGCTCAAGGTGGGCCTCGTGCACGGCCGCCTGCCGCCGGCCGAGAAGGCCGCGGTGATGGGCGACTTCATCGCCAACCGCCTGCAGGTGCTGGTCGCCACCACGGTGATCGAGGTCGGCGTGGACGTGCCCAATGCCTCGCTGATGGTGATCGAGCATGCCGAGCGCTTCGGCCTGGCCCAGCTGCACCAGCTGCGCGGCCGGGTCGGGCGCGGCAGCGCCGAGTCGGTCTGCCTGCTGATGTACCAGGCGCCGCTGTCGCCCACCGCGAAGGAGCGCCTGGCCACCATGCGCGAGACCACCGACGGCTTCGAGATCGCCCGGCGCGACCTGCAGATCCGCGGCCCCGGCGAATTCCTCGGCGCGCGCCAGTCCGGCGAGGCGATGCTGCGCTTCGCCGACCTGGAAACCGACGCCTGGCTGGTCGACTACGCCCAGGAAGCCGCCGAGCTGATGCTGGCGCATTACCCCGAGGCGGTGGACGCGCACCTGCTGCGCTGGCTCGGCGGGCGCGAGCATTTCCTCAAGGCCTGACCCCGGGGCCCGGGGCGTCCGGCGGCACCGAAGACGACCAATGGTCACATATGACGGCGTTGGGGCGGCCATGAAGCACCGCATGCGCCGCATCGACGGCGACCTCTGACAGAACCGTGATTCGAAGGTAAAATCTATCGCATAACGGGAATTGATAAGTCATGACGCTCACCGAACTCAAGTACATCGTCGCCGTGGCGCGCGAGCGCCATTTCGGCCGGGCCGCCGAAGCCTGCTTCGTGTCGCAGCCGACCCTGTCGGTTGCCATCAAGAAGCTGGAAGACGAGCTCAATGTGCAGATTTTCGAGCGCGGCACCTCCGAGGTGTCGGTGACGCCGATCGGCGAGCAGATCGTGGCGCAGGCCCAGCGCGTGCTGGAGCAGACGATGGCCATCCGCGAGATCGCCAAGCAGGGCAAGGATCCGCTGGCCGGGCCGCTGCGCCTGGGGGTGATCTACACCATCGGGCCCTACCTGCTGCCCTCGCTGGTCAAGGAGATGATCCAGACCGTGCCGCAGATGCCGCTGATGCTGCAGGAGAACTACACGGTCAAGCTGATCGAACTGCTCAAGCAGGGCGAGATCGACTGCGCCATCATGGCCGAGCCGTTCGCCGACTCCGGCCTCACGGTGCAGCCGCTCTACGACGAGCCCTTCGTGGTGGCGGTGCCGCGCGGCCACCAGCTCGAGAAGGCCAGCCACGTCGATCCCGACGAGCTCAAGCAGCAGACCATGCTGCTGCTGGGCAGCGGCCACTGCTTCCGCGACCAGGTGCTGGGCGTGTGCCCGGAACTGTCGCGCTTCTCGCAGGCCGCCGACGGCATCCAGAAGACCTTCGAAGGCTCCTCGCTGGAAACCATCCGCCACATGGTGGCCAGCGGCGTCGGCATCACGGTGCTGCCGCGCACCTCGGTGCCCGATCTCAAGCCGAACAAGAACGACCTGCTGGCCTACGTGCCGTTCACCGACCCGGTGCCCGACCGGCGCGTGGTGCTGGCCTGGCGCAAGAGCTTCACCCGCCTGCCGGCGATGGAAGCGCTGCGCCGCGCGGTGGCCGCGTGCGACCTGCCCGGCGTGAGCAAGCTGGCCGCCAAGGAACTGGCCGAGGCCGCCTGAGCGGGGCCCTGCATTGCCTGTTCCGGGACGGACTTCCCGCCCGTCCCGCCGCGCTCTCCCGTCCCCCGTTTTCCGCCGATTTTTTGCTGATTTTTTGCCGATTCCGCGGCTCCGCCCGGAGGACATAGGTGACGTCTATTTCATAGTTAGAAATTATTGAATTTCAAATTCAATAGATTGTCCGTAGACTGCCTCCATCGACACATTGCGTGCCGATCATCCAGGAGAGCCACAGATGAACAGCATCGAATCCACCGACCGGGGCAACCTCCTGCGCACGCTGGCGGGCGCGGTGGCCGATTGCCTTGCCTGTTACGCCCGGGTGTACTGAAATTACCCGGCGGCTTGCCAAACCGGCTCCCCCAGCCAGAACTTCCCGATCACCCACAAAAAGAGGTCATGATGAGCAAGGACAAGGACATTCTCACCACCGGCGCGGGCGCGCCGGTCGCCGACAACCAGAATTCCCAGACCGCCGGCCCGCGCGGCCCCATGCTGCTGCAGGACGTGTGGTTCCTCGAAAAGCTCGCTCACTTCGACCGCGAGGTGATTCCCGAGCGGCGCGTGCACGCCAAGGGCTCCGGCGCCCACGGCACCTTCACCGTCACGCATGACATCAGCAAGTACAGCAAGGCCTCGGTGTTCGGCCAGGTCGGCAAGCAGACGCCGATCTTCATGCGCTTCTCCACCGTGGCCGGCGAGCGCGGCGCGGCCGATGCCGAGCGCGACGTGCGCGGCTTCTCGATCAAGTTCTACACCGACGAAGGCAACTGGGACGTGGTCGGCAACAACACGCCGGTGTTCTTCGTGCGCGACCCGCTCAAGTTCCCCGACTTCATCCACACCCAGAAGCGCAACCCGCGCACCAACCTGCGCGACGCCGTCGCCGTGTGGGATTTCTGGTCGCGCCATCCCGAGTCGCTGCACCAGGTCACCATCCTGATGAGCGACCGCGGCCTGCCGCAGAACTACCGCCAGATCCACGGCTTCGGCTCGCACACGTATTCGCTCATCAACGCGGCCAACGAGCGCTTCTGGGTCAAGTTCCACTTCAAGTCGGCGCAGGGCATCGCCAACTGGACCAACGAGGAAGCCGCCAAGGTGGTGGCAGGCGACCGCGAGAGCGCCCAGCGCGACCTGTTCGAGAATATCGAGAAAGGCAACTTCCCGCGCTGGAACGTGCGCGTGCAGATCATGCCCGAGGCCGAGGCGGCCAGGTACCACATCAACCCGTTCGACCTCACCAAGGTGTGGCCGCACAAGGACTACCCGCTGATCGACGTGGGCGTGCTGGAGCTCAACCGCAACCCGGACAACTACTTCGCCGAGGTCGAGCAGGTGGCGATGAACCCGGCCAACGTGGTGCCCGGCATCGGCTTCTCGCCCGACAAGATGCTGCAGGGCCGGCTGTTCTCGTATGGCGACACGCAGCGCTACCGCCTGGGCGTGAACCACAACCAGATCCCGGTGAACGCGCCCAAGGTGCCGGTGCCCAACAGCTACCACCGCGACGGCGCGATGCGGGTGGACGGCAACCAGGGCGGCAAGCTGAACTACGAGCCCAACCGCCTGGGCGCCTACGCCGCCAGCGAGCGCGCCGCGGAACCGCCGCTGGCGCTGGACGGGCAGGCCGCCGACCACTGGGACCACCGCGTCGACGGCGACTACTACAGCCAGCCCGGCGCGCTGTTCCGCCTGTTCGACGAGGCGCAGCGCCAGCGCCTGTACGCGAACATCGCGGCGGCCATGCAGGGCGTGCCCGAAGACATCGTGCGCGTGCAGATCGAGCACTTCACCAAGGCCGACCCGGCCTACGGCGAGGGCGTCAAGCGCGCGCTCAACCTGAAGTAACCGAAGTCACACCCCGACCCGTGCCGGCGCCCCGGGGGGGCGCCGGCCGGACGGCAACGCAAGGAGAACCATCATGGCCATGATCGACCTGTTCGTCAGCGAGTTGCAGCAACTGCGCCACGACGCGCACGACCGCGCCCGCCATGCCGATGCGGCGCGCCTGCAGCGCAAGCTGTGGCGCAAGGAAATCGGCATGGCGGTGATCGCGCTGGGCGCCGCCGCGATGTTCCTGGATGCCGCGCGGACTTTCACCGGCGGTTTGTCCGTCTTCGGTGGGTGATGCCATAATGTGCGGGTTGTGCCGCGTCTGAGTCGCGCGGCAGTTTTCGTGGCCACCCCCAGATCTGGAGCGTACCTATCATGGCAAAGAAAAATGAGATGAGCGTCAACATCGGTATTTCCGACAAAGAACGCAAGAAGATCGCAGAAGGTCTCTCGAAGCTGCTGGCGGATACCTACACGCTCTATCTCAAGACCCACAACTTCCACTGGAACGTCACGGGTCCGATGTTCAACACGCTGCACCTGATGTTCGAGACCCAGTACAACGAGCTGGCGCTGGCGGTGGACTCCATCGCCGAGCGCATCCGCGCGCTGGGCTACCCGGCGCCGGGCACCTACAAGGAATACGCCCGCCTGTCGTCGATCGCCGAGGAAGAGGGCGTGCCCGAAGCCACCGAGATGATCCGCAAGCTGGTCGAAGGCCAGGAAGCCGTGGTGCGCACCGCGCGCTCGCTGTTCCCGGTGATCGACGCCGCCGGCGACGAACCCTCGGCCGACCTGCTGACCCAGCGCATGCAGACGCACGAAAAGACCGCGTGGATGCTGCGCTCGATGCTGGCCTGAGTTGCCGGTCGGCGCCTTCCGGCGCCGCTGACGGGGGCGCCGGAAGGCCGGCCGCCCCTCCGCCGACTGCCGGCGGGCGTCAATCGCGTGTCACGCGCCTGTCATCCGGGCGCGTTCCCCGCGCCGCCTGACCGCCTGACCGCCTGACCATCAGCCGCCTCGCGCGCCGCGCCTCGACCGGGCCGCGGCGCGTTTTTCGTTCAACGTCCCAGCTTTTCCGTCCGCCCTCCGCATCGCGGACCCCTGCCATGCTCGAACGTCTCGCCCTGTACGCGCGCCTGGTGCGCATCGACAAGCCCATCGGCACGCTGCTGCTGCTGTGGCCCACGCTGTGGGCGCTGTGGATGGCCGCCGGCGGGCCGCCCGCGTGGGGCCTGTTCTGGATCTTCTTCGCCGGCACCTTCCTGATGCGCTCGGCCGGCTGCGCCATGAACGACTGGGCCGACCGCGACTTCGACAAGCACGTCAAGCGCACGAAGGAACGCCCGCTCACGGCCGGCAAGATCGCCGCGTGGGAAGCCATCGCGGTGGCGGCGGTGCTGGCGCTGCTGGCCTTCGTGCTGATCCTGCCGCTCAACGCGCTGACCAGATGGCTGGCGGTGGCGGCGGCTATCATCGCGGCCACCTATCCGTTCTTCAAGCGCTTCTTCGCCATTCCGCAGGCCTATCTCGGCATCGCCTTCGGCTTCGGCATCCCGATGGCCTTCGCCGCCGTGCGCGGCGAGGTGCCCGCGGTGGCGTGGATCATGCTGCTGGCCAACGTGTTCTGGGCGGTGGCCTACGACACCGCCTACGCGATGGTCGACCGCGACGACGACCTGCTGATCGGCATGAAGACCTCGGCCATCACCTTCGGCCGCTTCGACGTGGCGGCCATCATGCTGTGCTACGCCGCCTTCCTCGGCCTGATGGCGTGGGCCGGCGCCCGGCTCGGGCTGGGCTGGCCCTACTGGGCCGGGCTGGCGGCCGCGGCCGTCTGCGTGGCCTATCACTACACGCTGATCCGCGGCCGCGACCGCATGCAATGCTTCGCCGCGTTCCGCCACAACAACTGGCTCGGCGCGTTCGTGTTCGCGGGGACGGCGGCGGCCTACGCGCTGCGCTGATTCCTGGGGAGGACACCTTGCCTGGGCCCGCCCGCGCGGTGCTGGCCCATCCGCCGGCTTCGGCTGGTGCCCTGGAATCGCGGGTTTGCGCCGCGTCTTCCTGCGCTTTGCTTTCCCGGCTCAGTCCTTGCCGAATTCCGCGCCCATCTCCGCCGCGCGCGCGGCGGCCGCGTGCATGGCTTTCACGAAAGCGTCACCGATGCCCGAGGCCTGCATCGACGTCAGCGCCGCGTAAGTGGTGCCGCCCTTCGACGTCACGCGCTCGCGCAGCACGCTGACCGGCTCCGCCGACTGCGCGGCCAGCGCCGCGGCGCCGCGAAAGGTCTCCACCGCCAGCGCGCGTCCCTGCGCGGCGCTCAGGCCGAGTTCGGCGGCGGCCTTTTCCATCGCCTCGACAAAGTAGAAGACATAGGCCGGGCCGCTGCCGGAGATCGCGGTGACGGCGTCGATCTGCGCGTCGCCTTCCACCCATTCGCACTTGCCGACCGCTTCGGCCAGCGCGCCGGCGATCGCGCGGTCGCGCTCGCCGAGGCCGGGCGCGGCGGCCAGGCCCGTCATGCCGATGCCGGCCAGCGCCGGGGTGTTGGGCATGGCGCGCACCAGGCGCGCGTGGCCGCCGAACCAGCGCTGCATGTCGGACAGGCGGATGCCGGCGGCCACGCTGACGATCAGGTTGTCGGCGAGATACGGCGCCAGCGACGCGGCGGCGTCGCGGAACTGCTGCGGCTTGACCGCCAGCACCAGCACGTCGCTGGCGCCGAAGGCGGCGTCGGGCGCGGCGGCGGCATGCACGCCGTGGTCGCGCCGCAGGCGCGCCCGGGCGTCCTCGAACGGGTCGACCACGCGGATCGAGGTGGCGGGCACGCCGCGGGCGATCAGGCCGCCGATCAGGGCGGTGGCCATGTTGCCGCCGCCGAGGAAGCCGAAGGTGAGGGTGTCGAGCATCGCTTGTCTTTGTCTCTGGCTGGAATTCGGAAAGGGGCCGCCGGCGGGCGGGTGGCAATCAGCCGTGCGTGGCGCTGGCCTGGGGCGCGCGGCCGTGGTCGCGGCCGCCGAAGATCGCGGTGCCGATGCGCACCAGGGTGGCGCCTTCGGCGATGGCGGCCTCCATGTCCGCGGACATGCCCATCGACAGCGTGTCCACGTCCAGGCCCTGCGCGCGCAGGGTTTCGAGCAGCGCGCGCATGGCCGCGAACGGCCGGCGCTGCGCGGCGGCATCGGCGGCCGGCTCGGGAATCGCCATCAGCCCGCGCAGCCGCAGCCCGGGCAGCGCCGCCACGGCGCGCGCCAGCGCGGGCACTTCCGCCGGGGTCACGCCGCTCTTGCTGGCTTCGCCGCTGATATTGACCTGGAGGCAGACCTGCAGCGGCGGCAGTCCCGCCGGGCGCTGCGCCGACAGCCGCTCGGCGATGCGCAGGCGGTCCACCGCGTGGACCCAGTCGAAGCGCTCGGCCACCACGCGCGTCTTGTTGCTTTGCAGGGGGCCGATGAAATGCCAGCTGATGGCATCGCGCAGGTCGGCCAGTTGCCCGATCTTGTCGGCGCCTTCCTGCACGTAGTTTTCGCCGAAGGCGCGCTGGCCGGCGTCGAAGGCGGCCCGCACGGCATCCGCCGGGAAGGTCTTGGAAACCGCCAGCAGGGTGACGTCGGCGGCCACCCGTCCGGCCTGTTGTGCGGCTGCCGCGATGCGCCGGTGCACGGCTTGCAAGTTGGCGACGATTACAGACATAATCCGGCGAACATATCAAGAAGTACAACAAAGTACGACAAAAAAGGGTGGGGTCATTATAGATGGACATCGCGCAGCTATTGGCTTTCGCCGTCAAGAACAAGGCGTCCGATCTTCATCTGTCCGCGGACATGCCGCCGATGGTCCGCATCCACGGCGACATGCGCCGCATCAACGTGGCCGCGATGGCGCACAAGGACGTCCACGCCATGGTGTACGACATCATGAGCGACACCCAGCGCAAACAGTATGAAGAACGCCTGGAGATCGACTTCTCGTTCGAGATCGCCGGGCTTTCGCGCTTCCGCGTCAACGCATTCAACACGCAGCGCGGCGCGGCCGCGGTGTTCCGGACCATTCCCTCCAAGGTGCTGACGCTGGAAGACCTGCGCGCGCCGGCGGTGTTCGCCGACCTGTGCATGAAGCCGCGCGGCCTGGTGCTGGTGACGGGGCCCACCGGCTCGGGCAAGTCGACCACGCTGGCGGCGATGGTGGATCACCGCAACGACCACGACATGGGCCACATCCTGACCGTGGAAGACCCGATCGAGTTCGTGCACACCTCGAAGAAGAGCCTGATCAACCAGCGCGAGCTGGGGCCGCACACGCATTCGTTCGCCAACGCGCTGCGCTCGGCGCTGCGCGAGGACCCCGACGTGGTGCTGGTGGGCGAGCTGCGCGACCTGGAAACCATCCGCCTGGCGCTGACCGCCGCGGAAACCGGCCACCTGGTGTTCGCCACGCTGCACACCAGCTCGGCGGCCAAGACCATCGACCGGATCGTCGACGTGTTCCCGCCCGAGGAAAAGGACATGGTGCGCACCATGCTGTCCGAATCGCTCGAGGCGGTGATCTCGCAGACGCTGCTCAAGACGCGCGACGGCAACGGCCGCACCGCGGCGCATGAGATCATGATCGCCACGCCGGCCATCCGCCACCTGATCCGCGAGAACAAGATCGCGCAGATGTACTCGATGATGCAGACCAGCAGCGGCATGGGCATGCAGACGCTGGACCAGTGCCTGTCGGACCTGATCAAGCGCGGGCTGATCGGCTACACCGACGCGCGCGCCATCGCCAAGAACCCAGACTCCTTCACGGGCTGAGGCGCGGCCGCGCCGCCGATCCCACACCCGACCGCCGTACCCGAAACAGGTAACTGCCATGCTGGACCGCGAATCCGCCGCCAAGTACATCAACGACCTGCTCGAGCTGATGGTGAACAACCGCGGCTCGGACCTGTTCATCACCGCCGAATTCCCGCCCGCGATCAAGGTCGACGGCAAGATCACGCCGGTCTCGCAGCAGCCGCTGATTCCAGCGCAGGCGCTCGACCTGGTGCATTCCATCATGAATGAGCGCCAGATCGCGGAGTTCGACCACAGCCACGAATGCAACTTCGCGATCTCGGTGCAGGGCGCCGGGCGCTTCCGCGTCTCCGCCTTCATCCAGCAGGGCAAGGCCGGCATGGTGGTGCGGACCATCAACACGCGCATCCCGTCGGTCGACGAGCTCGACCTGCCGCCGACGCTGCACGACATCGTGATGGCCAAGCGCGGCCTGGTGATCGTCACCGGCGCCACCGGCTCGGGCAAGTCCACCTCGCTGGCGGCCATGCTCGACCACCGCAACGCGCATTCCTACGGGCACATCATCACCATCGAGGACCCGATCGAATACGTGCACGCGCACCAGAACTGCATCGTCACGCAGCGCGAGGTGGGCATCGACACCGAGTCCTGGCACATCGCGCTGAAGAACACGCTGCGCCAGGCGCCCGACGTGATCCTGATCGGCGAAATCCGCGACCGCGAGACCATGGAATACGCGATGCAGTACGCCGAGACCGGCCACCTGTGCCTGGCCACGCTGCACGCCAACAACGCCAACCAGGCCATCGACCGCATCGTCAACTTCTTCCCCGAGGAAAAGCGCCAGCAACTGCTGATCGACCTGTCGCTCAACCTCAAGGCGATGATTTCGCAGCGGCTGCTGCCGCGCAAGGGGCAGAAGGGCCGCGTGCCGGCGGTGGAGATCATGATCGGCACGCCGCTGGTGGCCGACCTGATCTTCAAGGGCGAGATCCACGCGCTCAAGGAAGTCATCAAGAAATCGCGCGAGCAGGGCATGGTGTCGTTCGACCAGGCGCTGTTCGACCTCTACGAGTCCGGCAAGATCAGCTATGAAGACGCGCTGAAGAACGCCGACTCGCTCAACGACCTGCGCCTGATGATCAAGCTGCATGGTTCGCGCGACCGCGAGAGCGATCTCGGCGCCGGCACCGAGCACCTCAACGTCATCTGAAGCCGGCGCGCCGCGCGGGCCAACCAAGGAGTGCCGCCATGAGCAACGTCTACCAGTTCGAAGCCAGTTCGCTTGCCGGCGATGCGGTGCCGCTGTCGCGCTTCGCCGGCAAGGTGCTGCTGGTCGTCAACACCGCCAGCGAATGCGGTTTCACGCCGCAGTACGCGGGCCTGCAGGCGCTGCAGGAGCAATACGGCGCGGGCGGCCTGGAAGTGCTGGGTTTCCCGTGCAACCAGTTCGGCAAGCAGGAGCCCGGCGACGCCGCGCAGATCGGCCAGTTCTGCGAGGCGCGCTTCCACGTCACCTTCCCGATGTTCGCCAAGATCGACGTCAACGGCGCCAACGCGCATCCGCTGTACCGCTGGCTGACCTCGGAGAAGCCCGGCGTGCTCGGCATCGAGGCGATCAAGTGGAATTTCACCAAGTTCCTGCTGCGCCGCGACGGCACGGTGTTCAAGCGCTACGCGCCGACCACCAAGCCCGAGGACATCAAGGCCGACATCGAGACGCTGCTGGCCGAGCCGGCGTAAGCCGCATCGCCGGCACCATCGACGCTACGCGCGCGCGGGGTTGTCGCCGCCCGCGCCGCTGGCCTGCACCGCGCGCAGGAAGCCGTTGAGCGAGCGGTCCGGCGTTTCGTGGAAGCGGTCGTCGAGCATGATGATGCTGCGGCAGCGGTCCAGGCGGAAGCTGCGGTAGTCGGTGCGCGTGGTGCACCACGCCGCCAGCAGCCAGTTGTTGCCCCAGAAGAACAGGCCGAGCGGCTGCACCACGCGGTCGGTGGCGCGCTGCTGCGCGTCGGTATAGTCCAGGCGCAGCAGGCGCTGGGCGTTCATGGCGCCGTGCACCACGTCGAAGGCGTCGCGCACCTGGGGATGGTTGACGAACTCGGGCGCGAACACGCGGCTTTGCTGCGCCGCGAGGCGCCGCGCCGGCGGCAGCGCGGCCACCAGCTTCTCCAGCGCGGGATCGGCCGCGGCGGCCAGCGCGCCGCCGCCCCAGGCCTTGAGCAGGCGCAGCCCGGCCACCAGTGCCTCGACTTCCAGGGCGGTGAACATCAGCGGGGGAACGTCGTAGTCCGCGCGCAGCCGGTAGCCGATGCCCGCCTCGCCCTCGACCGGCACGCCCGACAGCGACAGCGCCTGGATGTCCCGGTACACCGTGCGCTCGGACACGCCGAGCCGCTGCGCCAGCAGCGCCGCCGTGGTCAGGCGGCGCCCGCGCAGCACCTGGACGATCTGGAAAAGGCGGTCGGCGCGGCGGCTCATCGGACTCGGTTCATGTCTCGGGCGGAAAGGTTGGCAATGGCGCGCCTGTTGGCGGCGCTTCCGGCCGGCCTGTTCAGCCGGCCAGCGGCTGGTGCAGGCCGATGCGGTTGCCTTCGGTATCGATGATATGCGCGATGTGGCCGATGTCGCCAGGCAGCTGCAGCGGGCCGAACACGGTCTTGCCGCCCGCGGCCTGCGCGCGCGCCAGCAGCGCCACCAGCCCCGGCGCGTGCAGGTAGGGCACGCAGCCGTCGGCCGAGGGCCGGAATGACTCGCCCGCCACCAGCGCGCCGCCGGGCTCCATGTTGTCGAATATCGCCATGTCCATCTGCTCCATCATTTCGCGCTTGAGGCGGGTCTGGAATACCTGCTCGTAGAAACGGATGGCGCGCGGCATGTCGGCGACGGGGATTTCAAGCCAGTTGATCAGTCCACTCATGATGACCTCCTTGCGGTCGGGTTGGAGAGGCCGATCATGCGCGGGGGCTCCTGACAACGTGCTGTCAGCAGCGATTTGTGCGGCCGCCGCCGCCCTGTGCGCGACCGCGCTCAGCGCGGCATCCATGCCGCCAGCACCGGCACCATCACCGCCGTCAGCACGCCGTTCAGGCCCATGCCGAGCGCGGCGAAGGCGCCCGCTTCCTGGTTGACCTGGAACGCGCGCGCGGTGCCGATGCCGTGCGCCGCCAGCCCGGTGGCGAAGCCGCGCACGGTGTAGTCGGTGATGCGCAGCAGGTTCAGCAGCCGCGTCGCGCTGACCGCGCCGATGATGCCGGTCAGCATCACCAGCACCGCGGTGAGCGAGGGCAGCCCGCCGATCTTCTCGGCCACGCCCATCGCGATCGGGATGGTGACCGACTTGGGCGCGAGCGAGCGGATCGTCTCCGGCGACGCGCCCAGCAGCCAGGCGATGCCCACCGCCGAGACCACCGCCACCAGCGAGCCCGCCAGCAGCCCGCCCAGCAGCGGCAGCACGTGGCGGCGCAGCTTGGGCAGCTGCAGGTAGAGCGGCACCGCCAGCGCCACCGTGGCCGGCCCGAGCAGGAAGTGCACGAACTGCGCGCCGTCGAAGTAGGTTTTGTACGGCGTGCCGGTCACGGTCAGCAGCGTGACCAGGATCGCCACCGCGATCATCACCGGGTTGGCCAGCGGCGAGAAGCGCGCGCGCTCGTAGATGCGGAACGCGAACACGTAGGCCAGCAGCGTGGCGGTCAGGCCCAGCAGCGGGCTGGCCGCCAGGTAGACCCAGATCTCGTTGAGGCGCGGCGTCATCATGCGCGCTCTCCGTTGCCGCCGTGCGCGCGGCGCATCAGCGCGCGCGCCACCAGCGCGGTGGTGGCGATGGCCAGCCAGGTCGACAGCACCAGCGCCACCACGATCGGCAGCCACTCGCCGCCGATGCGGTGCGCATGCACCATGATGCCGACGCCGGCCGGCACGAACAGCAGCGACAGGTGCTTGAGCAGCTCGGAGGTGGTGCCCTGGATCACCGGCAGGATGCGGTCGTCGATGGCGAGCCAGCAGAACAGCAGGATCATGCCGATCACCGGGCCGGGCACGGGCAGGCTCAGGGCATAGCTGAGGGCTTCCCCGACGGACTGGAAGACGAGGAGGATGGCGAAGGTCTGGAGCATGGCGAAGGGCACGCCGGAGCGTGCGGATCTGGGGCAGCCGCATGGTAACCCGGCGCGGCCTTGCCGGCGGGCCGCGCCGGCAAGGCCGCAAGCGCCCGGGTGGTCATAGCCGGCCCGCCGCGCGGCGGGCCGCGGGCTAGATGGAGTCCTGCGGCCGCGAGGCCTCGCTCACGCTCCAGACGGTATCGAAGAGGCCGCGCTGCATGGTGGCGAACTCCTCGCTCTCGATGATCAGCCCGTAGTTCTCGTGGCGCGACGAGATCAGCGACACGCGGTTGTCGAAGATGAAGGTGGTCATCGATATCTCCATCTCCGGCGGCGCGTAGCGCAGCTCGCGGCGCTCGGCGCGGCTCGTGGGCCAGATCGGCTGGATGTCGCGATGGCGCGAGCGGATGACCTTGAGCTCGATGCCGCGCTGCACACGCTCGTTCAGGAAGCGCTCCACCTCGCCCAGGCCGGGCGTCTGCTCCAGCTCGTGCATCGACAGGTAGCCGCGCAGCACCCTGGGCGCGCCCGTCAGCGTCAGCGATTCCCACAGGACCGTGCGGATGCCTTCCTCGCCTTCGAAGAAGCGGATCTGCGGCTTGCCCTTGATGCGGTTGTAGACCGATCGCATCTGCGGCACCAGCGCCTCGATCGCCTGCAGCCGCGCCTTGCCGCGCTCGAGCAGCTTGCGCGGATCTTCCGCCACCACGATGCGCTTGCCGTCGCGGTCAGCGATCGTCACCAGGCCCTCTTCCTCGAGCCGCTGCAGCGCATGGTACGCGGTCGTGCGGACCATGCCGGCCCGCGCCGCCACCTCGGCGATGGTCGCCTCGCCGAGCTCGGCGGCGGCCATGTAAAGGTTGAACAACGATTTCGTGATGCCCAGTTGGGCGAGTTCAGCTTCCACCGCGGCGGACTCCACATCGGGTCGAGAGATACCGCAGTGTAGCCGAGTGTCGAAATCCATCGACAAGCCCACCTTGTGATGTGTCCATATCCTTCGACAGATCGCCGGAATTTTGCACCATTTGGTGGCTTGCGCACCAAGATGGATCCTGATAAATTCGCTTTTAGTGCCGATATTTGTGCGTAAATATACTAATAAGCGTTGATATTGCCGTCTGCGATGGCACGGCAATTGCTAACGTACCAATGTGTCGAAAGTGTTCGACAGATTTTCAGGAAATAGAGAAACGGAGCCAGACAGATGTCAGCAGAAGCCATCATCAGCCACGATTCGTCAGCGGAGCTGACGCGCAAGGAGGAGCGGCAGATCGTCGCCGCCTCGACGCTGGGCACGCTCTTCGAGTGGTACGACTTTTTCATCTATGGCTCGCTCGCCGTCTTCATGAGCCGCGTGCTGTTCCCGGCCGACAATCCGACCGTATCGCTGCTGGCCGCGCTCGGCGCGCTGGCGGTCGGCTTCGTCATCCGGCCGCTCGGCTCGATCTTCTTCGGCTACCTCGGCGACAAGCTCGGGCGCAAGTACACGTTCCTGATGACCGTGGTCATGATGGGCGGCTCGACCGTGCTGATCGGGCTGCTGCCGTCCTACGAGAGCGCCGGGCACCTGTCGTGGATCCTGCTTCTGGCGCTGCGCGTGGTGCAGGGCCTGGCGGTCGGCGGGGAATACGGCGGCGCGGTCATCTACGTCTCCGAGCACTGCGTGCCGAAGCGGCGGGGCCTGCTGACCGGCTGGATCCAGATCACGTCGTCGGCCGGCCTGATCCTCTCGCTGCTCGTCATCATGGCGACGCAGGCGTCGATGAGCACCGAGGCGTTCCGCGCCTGGGGCTGGCGCGTGCCGTTCCTGCTGTCGCTGGTCATGCTGGTGATCTCGGTGTACGTGCGCGCCAGGCTCCACGAGTCGCCGGTGTTCGCGCGCATGAAGCGCGAGCGCCGCCTCTCGCCCAATCCGTTCAAGGAGACCTTCGGCCAGTGGCGCAACCTGAAGCTCGTCGTGCTCGCGCTGCTGGGCGTGACCGCGGGCCAGGGCGCCACCTATTTCACGGGCCAGTTCTACGTGATGATCTTCCTGCAGCAGGCCGTGCTGATCGACCAGGAGAGCGCATACCGGCTCGTCGCGCTGGGCTTCCTGATCGGCGCGCCCAGCTTCGTGCTGATGAGCTGGCTGTCCGACCGGATCGGGCGCAAGTGGATCATGGTCGCCGGCCTGCTGCTCGCCGCGCTGTCCTATCACGCGATGTTCGGCGCGCTGATGCGGGCCGGGAATCCCGCGCTGGTCCACGCCACCGAGGCGGCTCCCGTGCAGCTGCACGTCGACAACGCGCACGGCCAGTGCGACTTCAGCCTCCAGGCCGCGCTGATCGGCACCCACCCCGACCACCGCAAGCTGTGCGTCCAGGTGAAGAAATACCTGGTCGCGCGCGGCGTCAGCTTCACGTTCGCGCCGGCCGTCGCCGGCCAGGAGGTGGCGCTCGGCATCGGCGCATCCCCGCTGATCCCCGGCTTCGACAAGGCGGCCTATGCCAGGGCGCTTGCCGCGGCGGGCTATCCGGCCAGCGCCGACCCTGCGCAGATCGACAGCGCCATGATCGTGTTCATCCTCGTGCTGATGACCGCGATGGTGGCGATGGTCTACGGCCCGGTGGCGGCCTATCTGGTCGAGCTGTTTCCGGCGCGCATCCGCTACACGGCGCTGTCGTTCCCGTATCACATCGGCGCCGGGATCTTCGGCGGCATCCTGCCGTTCGTCGCCACCTTCCTGTCCCAGTCGACCGGCAACGTCTTCGGCGGCCTGATGTATCCGGTCGTCATCACCGGCGTCGTCGGCGTGATCGGCGCGGCCCTGCTTCCCAACCTCCGCGCCACCGCCATCGACCCGGATCTCGAACACTGAACCACACACCGGCAATCATCATGAACCCATTCAAAGTGGCCGTCGTCCAGGCCGAATCGATTCCCACCGACAGCATGGCCTGCGCGGAGAAAGCCGCGCGCCTGGTGCGCGAGGCCATCGGGCAGGACGCCAAGGTCATCGTCTTTCCCGAAGCCTTCCTGGGCGGCTATCCGAAAGGAAACAGCTTCGGCGCGCCGGTGGGCATGCGCACGCCCGCGGGCCGCGACGCCTACGCGGCCTACCACGAACAGGCCATCGCGCTCGATGGCAAGGAAGTGGCGCTGATCGCGGAGGCGGTCGCGCACAGCGACGCGTTCGTCGTGATCGGGTGCATCGAGGCGGACGGCGGCACGCTGTACTGCACCGCGCTGTTCTTCCACGGCAGCAGCGGGCTGGTCGCCAAGCACCGGAAACTGATGCCGACCGCCGGCGAGCGGCTGGTGTGGGGGTTCGGCGACGGCTCGACGATGCCCGTCGTCGACACGCCCTACGGCCGCATCGGCGCCGTCATCTGCTGGGAAAACTACATGCCGATGCTGCGCATGTATATGTACGGCAAGGGCGTCGCGCTGTATTGCGCGCCGACCGCCGACGACCGCGACACCTGGCTGCCGAGCATGCGGCATATCGCGCTCGAGGGCCGCTGCTACGTGCTGAGCGCCTGCCAGTACCTGCGCCGCGGCGCCTATCCCGAGGACATGGAGTGCGCGCTCGGCGATGCCCCGGAAACGGTCCTGCTGCGCGGCGGCAGCGCCATCGTCGATCCGCTCGGCCAGGTCCTGGCCGGCCCCGAGTTCAACCGGGAAGCCGTGCTGTACGCCACCGTCGATCCGCGGCAGATCATCCGCGGCAAGTTCGACTTCGACGTCGCCGGGCACTATGCCCGCCCGGACGTCTTCCGCCTCGCCGTGGATACCCGCCCGAAGGCGGCGCTCACCTGCATTTCCGGCGCGGGCGACGAGGAGGCGTGAGGTGGATCTGGACTTCGGATCGTTGCCGGCGCGCACGGTGTACAACCTGCTGACCTCGGCGGTCACCCCGCGGCCCATCGCATGGGTCACGACCGTCTCGAAGGAGGGCGTCGTCAATGCCGCGCCCTACAGCTTCTTCAACGTGATGGGGCATGAGCCGCCCACGGTCGCGCTGGGACTGCTCCGGCACCAGAGCCGCGGCACCAAGGACACGGCGGCGAACATCCTCGACACGGGGGAGTTCGTGGTGAACCTCGTGCCCGCGGCGCTTGCCGGGCCGATGAACATGACGGCCGCCGACTACGCGCCGGGCGAGGACGAGATCGCGCTTGCCGGCCTGGCGCCGCTCGCGTCGAGGGTCGTGCGTCCGCCGCGGATCGACGGCTGCCCGGTGGCGCTCGAGTGCGCCAGCCACACCAGCATCATGACCGGCCCCGGCCAGTTCGTGGTCATCGGCAGGGTGTTGTCGATGCACGTGCGGGACGACGTGCTGCTCGATCCCGCGCGGGGCTACATCGACGCGCCGGCGCTGGACCTGATCAGCCGCATGCACGGCAGCGGCTGGTATGCGCGCTCCACCGATCTGTTCCAGCTGGAGCGGCCGGGCTAGCCGCGGCCGCTCACCCCAGCAGCCGGTCCACCAGTTCGATCCAGTGCTGCACCGGCGTGTCGGTGCCGCTCTGCAGGTGCGTGATGCAGCCGATGTTGGCCGACACGATGGCGTCCGGCTTCGAGGCCTGCAGGTTGGCGAGCTTGTCGTCGCGCAGGCGCTGGGACAGCGCCGGCTGCAGCACCGAGTAGGTACCGGCCGAGCCGCAGCACAGGTGGCTGTCGGCGCAGAGCTTGACCTCCACGCCCAGCGCGGTCAGCAGCGCCTCCACGCGGCCGCGGATCTGCTGGCCGTGCTGCAGGGTGCAGGGCGGGTGGTAGGCCACGCGCTGGCCGTCGCCGGCGCGCGGCGCGGCGCTGGCCATGTCCTGCAGGTTGTCGGCGAAGTCCGGCAGCAGCTCGCACAGGTCGCGCGTGAGCGCCGAGATGCGGTGCGCGCGTTCGGCGTAGCGCGCGTCGTTGCGCAGCAGGTGGCCGTATTCCTTGACCATCACGCCGCAGCCCGAGGAGGTCATCACGATGGCCTCGGCGCCGGCTTCCACCAGCGGCCACCAGGCGTCGATGTTGCGGCGCGCATTGTCGAGGCCGCCGTCGTGGTCGCCGGTGTGGTGGCGCACCGCGCCGCAGCAGCCGGCCTCGCGCGCCACCAGCAGCTGCACGCCGAGGCGGTCGAACACGCGCGCGGTGGCGGCGTTGATGTTGGGCGACATCGAAGGCTGCACGCAGCCGTCGAGCAGCACCATCTTGCGCGCGTGGGCGTTGCGCGGCCACGCGCCGGCGGCGGTCGGCTTCGGCACCTTGTTGCGCAGCGCCTGCGGCAGCAGCGGGCGCACGCGCTGGCCCAGGCGCATGGCCGGGCCGAACAGCGCCGGGCGCGTGATGCCTTCGCGCAGGGCCCAGCGCGCGAAGCGCTCGCCGGCCGGGCGCTGCACGCCCTGGGCCGCCAGGCGCTCGTCCACCACCTTGCGGCCGATGTCCACCAGGCGGCCGTAGCGCACGCCCGAGGGACAGGTCGATTCGCAGTTGCGGCAGGTCAGGCAGCGGTCCAGGTGCAGGCGCGTGCTTTCGGTGACGGGCTGGCCTTCGAACACCTGCTTCATCAGGTAGATGCGCCCGCGCGGGCCGTCCAGCTCGTCGCCGAGCAACTGGTAGGTGGGGCAGGTGGCGGTGCAGAAGCCGCAGTGCACGCACTTGCCGACGATGGACTTGGCCTCTTCGCCTTCGGGCGTGCCGCGCAGGAACTCGGCCAGGGTGGTTTGCATGGTGGGGGACTCTCCGGTGCCTTTGCTCGGGATGCTGGGGAATGGGTTGCCTGGCGCGCGGCTCAGAAGCCGGCGTACATGCGCCGCGGGTTGAAGATGCCGGCGGGGTCGAAGCTGGCCTTGAGGCGCTGGTGGATCGCCTCCAGCGGCGCGGCCAGCGGCGTGAACACGCCGGCGGCCTTGTCGCCGTTGCGGAACAGCGTGGCGTGGCCGCCCGCGGCGGCGGCGGCCGCGCGCACGGCGGCGGCATCGGCGGCGCTGTCGGCGCTGCCCAGCCACCAGCGCTGGCCGCCGCCCCATTCGATCAACTGGCCGCCCGGCAGCGCCAGCGGCGCGGCGGTGGTGGGCACGGCGACGCGCCACAGCGCGCGGCCCGCCTGCACCGGGGCGAAGAACGGATGCTGCTGCTCGCGCAGCGCCTGCCACAGCGCGCCGGCCTGGTCCGGCGCCACGGCCTCGCCGCCCAGGCGCTCGCGCGCGGCGCGCACCGCGGCGGCCGCGCCCGACAGGCGCAGGTGCAGCGTGCCGTCGTGCCAGGCCGAGGCGGCCACCGGCAGCGGCTGGCCGCCCCACTGGTTGAGGCGCTCGAGCGCCTCGGCCTCGCCCAGCGCGAAGCGCAGCGTGGCCTCGTCGAACGGCACCGGCAGCACCTTGAGCGAGACTTCCAGGATCAGCCCCAGCGTGCCCAGCGAGCCGGCCATCAGGCGCGAGACGTCGTAGCCCGCCACGTTCTTCATGACCTGGCCGCCGAAGCCGAGGATGTCGCCGCGGCCGTCCATCACCTGCACGCCGAGCACGAAGTCGCGCAGCGCGCCCACGGCCTGCCGGCGCGGGCCGGACAGGCCCGCCGCGACCGCGCCGCCGAGCGTGGCGCCGGCGCCGAAATGCGGCGGCTCGAAGGCCAGCATCTGGCGGCGCTCGGCCAGCGCCGCCTCGATCTCGGCCAGCGGCGTGCCGCAGCGCGCGGTGATCACCAGCTCGGGCGGGTCGTAGTCGACGATGCCGCTGTAGCCGCGCGTGTCGAGCACCTCGCCCTGCAATTGCTGGCCGTAGAAATCCTTGCTGCCGCCGCCGCGCAGGCGCAGCGGCGTGCGCGCGTCCGTGGCGCGCCGGATGGTGTCGCGGAAGGCGTCGAGGGTGGCTTGCTGGTCGGCTGGCATGGGTGCTGGCTGGTTCTGGTTGTGTGGGTTTTGTGGGCGAGGGCGGGTCAGCCTGGCGGTGTCCTGGCGCCGGGCGCGGGTTTGCCGCCGCCCGCGTTTTCGTCTTGCCTGTCGCGCTCGTCGTGGTCTTCCCGGTACGGCGGCAGCGCGCTGCCGCAGTGCTTGCAGTAGGCCGCGTCGGGGTCGTGCCCCTCGCTCAGGCAGTGCGTGCAGGTGCGCGTGGTCAGCGGCCGCTTCAGGATGCTGGCGGCCAGCTCGGCGCCGACGATGCCGGTCGGGAAGGCGATGATGCCGTAGCCCAGCAGGATGGTCAGCGAGGTGATGAACTGCCCCAGCGGCGTCTTCGGCACCATGTCGCCGAAGCCGGTCGTGGTCAGCGTCACCACCGCCCAGTACATGCTCACCGGGATGCTGGTGAAGCCGTGCTGCGGGCCTTCCACCACGTACATCACGGTGCCCAGGATCACGGTGATGATGAACACCGTGGCCAGGAACACGAAGATCTTGCGCCGGCTGTTGGCCAGCGCGCGGTACAGGATCTGCGCCTCCTCGAAGTACACCGTCAGCTTGAGGATCCGGAACACGCGCAGCAGCCGCAGCAGGCGCACGTCGATCAGGAAGGCCAGTTCCGGCACGAAGAAGGCCAGCCAGGTCGGGATGATCGACAGGAAGTCCACCACGCCGAAGAAGCTGAACACATAGCGCAGCGGGCGGCGCACCACCAGGATGCGCATCACGTACTCGGCCGTGAACACCAGCGTGAACAGCCACTCCGCCGCCGTGAACGCGGTGCCCAGGCGCTGGCTGACCGCCGGCAGGCTGTCGAACACCACCACCAGCACGCTGGCCACGATGCACAGCAGCAGCGCGATGTCGAACAGCCGCCCGGCGTGCGTGTCGGCCTCGAAGATGATGGTGTACCAGCGCTCGCGCCAGCCCGACTCGGGCTTGCCCAGGCGCTGGCGCACCTGCGCGGTGAGTCGCTGCTGGCCGCGCGCGGCGGCTTTGTGGCCCGCCATGTTCAGAAGCGCGGCAGGTCGGGATGCGGCAGCAGGCCGCGCTTGACGTGCATGCGGCCGTATTCCGCGCAGCGTGCCAGCGTGGGGATGGCCTTGTCCGGGTTGAGCAGGCGCGCCGGGTCGAAGGCCGCCTTGACGGCGAAGAACATCTCGCGCTCCTCGGGCGAGAACTGCACGCACATCGAGTTGAGCTTCTCCACGCCCACGCCGTGCTCGCCGGTGACGGTGCCGCCCAGCTCCACGCAGCTCTCGAGGATGTCCGAGCCGAACAGCTCGGCGCGGTGCCACTGGTCCTGGTCGGCGCCGTCGAACAGGATCAGCGGGTGCATGTTGCCGTCGCCGGCGTGGAACACGTTCATGCAGCGCAGCCCGTACTTGCGCTCCATTTCCTCGATGCGCGTGAGCAGCGTGCCGATGTGCTTGCGCGGAATGGTGCCGTCCATGCAGTAGTAGTCCGGCGAGATGCGGCCGGCCGCGGGGAAGGCGTTCTTGCGCCCGCTCCAGAAGCGCAGCCGCTCCGACTCGCTCTGCGACACGGCGATGCGCGTGGCGCCCGAGGCGCGCAGCACCTCGCTCATGCGCTCGATCTCCTCGGCCACTTCCTCGGTGGTGCCGTCGGACTCGCACAGCAGGATGGCGGCGGCGTCGAGGTCGTAGCCGGCGCGCACGAATTCCTCCACGGCCGCGGTGGCGGGCTTGTCCATCATCTCCAGCCCGGCCGGGATGATGCCCGCGCCGATCACGTCGGCCACCGCGTTGCCGCCCTTGGCCACGTCGTCGAAGCTGGCCATGATGACCTGCGCCAGTTGCGGCTTGGGGATCAGCTTGACGGTCACTTCGGTGACGACCGCCAGCATGCCCTCCGAGCCGATCATCGCGGCCAGCAGGTCCAGCCCGGGCGCGTCGGGCGCCTCGGAGCCGAACTCCACCACCTCGCCGGCCATCGTGACCGCGCGCACGCGCAGCACGTTGTGCACCGTGAGGCCGTACTTGAGGCAGTGCACGCCGCCCGAGTTCTCGCTGACGTTGCCGCCGATGGTGCAGGCGATCTGCGAGGACGGGTCGGGTGCGTAATAGAGGCCGTGGGGCGCGGCGGCCTCGGAGATGGCCAGGTTGCGCACGCCCGGCTGGACCACCGCCGTGCGCGCGCGCGCATCCACGCCGACGATGCGCTTGAACTTGGCCAGCGACAGCACCAGCCCGGTGGCGATCGGCATGGCGCCGCCGGACAGGCTGGTGCCCGCGCCGCGCGGCACCACCGGCACCTGCAGCGCATGGCACAGGCGCAGGATGGCGCAGACCTGTTCTTCGCTGTCGGGCAGCACCACGGCCACCGGCAACTGGCGGTAGGCGGCCAGGCCATCGCATTCGTAGGGCGCGGTGTCCTCGGGCTTCCACAACAGGGCCGCATCGGGCAGGATTTTCGCCAGGCCTTCGAGCAGCGCCGCGCGGCGGCTGTCGTCGGTGACCAGGGAGACTTCGTGCGGGGCGTTCATGACAACTCCTGTAGTGGCCGCGGGCGCGGCGCGGGGCGCGGCGCGAGCGGGTGGGGAGCAAGGACTATAGCGCAGCCGCGCCGCCGCGCAGCATGGCGGCGACGTGAATTCCGCATGGCAGGCCGATCAAAATCGCTCATGCCGGCGGCGGACCGGAACATGGCAGGGCCCGGCCGGACCCGCGCGCGGGCGCCGCGCGATTCCAGCTTAGCACCGGCAGCGGGCGCCGGCTGCCATGCCGGCGGCCATGTCGGTGGCCACCGCCGGCGGCTCTCCGGCGCCACATCCCGGCGCCACGCCCCGGCATGGCCGGCTACGCCGCTACCACTCCAGCCCCAGCAGCCAGTCGACGAAATAGCGCGCCTCGGGCTTGAGCGGCGCCTGCTCGCGCTCGACGATGTAGTAGCCGTGCGGCGAGACCGATTCGATGTCGAGCAGGCGCACCATCTGGCCCAGCGCCAGCCAGTGGCGGGCCATGCGCTGGCGCACCAGCGCCACGCCCTGGTTGGAGGCGATGGCCTCCAGCATCAGGCCGATGTCGTTGAACTGCGGGCCGGTCTGCGGCTCGGGCCAGTCCAGCCCGGCGGTCTCGAACCACGGCTTCCACGGCTCCAGCGGGCTGCGCAGCAGCACCAGGTTGTGCAGGTGCTCGGGCCGCGTGAGCGAGCGGCCGTCGATGTGCTCGTAGTATTCGCGCCCGCAGGCCGGGAACACCGGCTCGACCAGCAGCCTGGTGGTCTTCAGGTCCGGGTAGCGGCCGGTGCCGTAGCGGATCTCCACGTCGGTGTCCTCGGCCTTCACGTCGAGGAACGGGATGGCCAGGTGCAGCTCGGTGTCGATGTGCGGGTACAGCGCGGTGAACTCGGGCAGGCGCGGCACCAGGTGCTGGCGGCCGAAGGTGGGCGGGATCGCCACGCGCAGGCGCGTGCGCTGCTTGTTGTACTCGGGCCGCGCCAGCTCGTTGAGGGACTTGAGCGCGTCCTGCACGTTGCGCAGGTAGCGCGTGCCGGCGGCGGTCAGCCGCAGCGCGGCGTTGGAGCGCACGAACAGGTCCTCGCCCCACAGCTCCTCGAGGTTCTTGATGCGGTGCGACACGGCGCTGGGCGTGACCGACAGCTCCTCCGCCGCGCGCGCGAAGCTGCCCAGGCGGGCGGCGGCCTCGAACGCGATCAGCAGGTGCAGCGGCGGGACGCGGTTGAACACGGCGGCCATGCGCGGCCCCTAGCGCGTCGCGCGGAAGATCTTGCCCGGGTTGAGGATGTGGTTGGGATCGAGCGCGTTCTTGATGGCGCGCATCAGGTCCAGCGCATCCTCGCCGTGCTCGCTGACCAGGAAGTCCATCTTGTGCAGGCCCACGCCGTGCTCGCCGGTGCAGGTGCCGCCCAGGGCCAGCGCGCGCTCGACGATGCGCCGGTTGATGGTCTCGGCCTCGGCCAGCTCCTCGGGCCTGGCCGGGTCGGTCAGGATCGCCACGTGGAAGTTGCCGTCGCCGACGTGGCCGACGATCGGGCAGGGCAGCGTGGAGGCGGCGAGGTCGCGCTCGGTCTCGCTCACGCACTCGGCCAGCCGCGAGATCGGCACGCACACGTCGGTGGTGACGGCGCGGCAGCCCGGCTTGAGCTGGAGCATGGCGAAGTAGGCGGTATGGCGCGCGTTCCACAGGCGGCTGCGGTCTTCCGGCCGGGTGGCCCACTCGAAGCCCTGGCCGCCGTGCTCGGCGGCGATCTGCTGCACGGTCTCGGCCTGCTCCCTGACGCCGGCCTCGGTGCCGTGGAACTCGAAGAACAGGTGCGGCATCTCCGGCATGGACAGGTTGTCGTGCCGGTTGATGGCGCGGATGGCCAGCGCGTCGACGAACTCCACGCGCGCCACCGGCACGCCGAGCTGGATGGTGTCGATCACCGCCCGCACCGCGCTGCCCATGCTGGGGAACGCGCAGATGGCGGCGGAGATGGCCTCGGGCTGCGGGTAGAGCCGCACCGTGACCTCGGTGATGATGCCCAGCGTGCCTTCGCTGCCGATCATCAGGCGGGTCAGGTCGTAGCCGGCGGACGACTTGCGCGCGTGCGTGCCGGTCTTGACGATGCGGCCGTCGGCCATGACCACGGTCAGCGCCAGCACGTTCTCGCGCATGGTGCCGTAGCGCACCGCGTTGGTCCCGGAGGCGCGCGTGGCGCACATGCCGCCCAGCGAGGCGTCGGCGCCCGGGTCGATCGGGAAGAACAGGCCGCTGTCCTTGATTTCCTGGTTGAGCTGCTTGCGGGTCACGCCCGGCTGCACGGTCACGTTCAGGTCCTCGGCCTGCACCGACAGCACGCGGTTCATCTGCGACAGGTCGAGGCTGATGCCGCCGGCCACCGCCAGCAGGTGGCCCTCGAGCGAGGAGCCGGCGCCGTAGGGGATCAGCGGCACGCGGTGCGCGTTGCACAGGCGCGCCACCTCGGCCACTTCCTCGGTGCTGTGGGCGAACACCACGCCGTCCGGCGCGGCCGGCGGGAACGGCGACTCGTCGCGCCCGTGGTGCTCGCACACGCCGGCGGAGGTGGAGAAGCGCTCGCCGAAACGGGCCTGCAGGGCCTCGCGCACGGCGGCCGGCAGCGGCTGGCGCGCCAGCGCCGCGTGGGGGGTGGGATGGTTCATGGTGTCTCCGGCGGGACTGCGGCGGCAGGCTGCCGCGCGGCGCTGCCCGGGAGCGGGCGGCGCGCGTCGGTGCCGGCACTGGTGCCCGCTGGCGTCGCGGGCGAATCCCGCTATTCTACGCCGCGCCTGTCCGCCACAGCACATCGGGCGCCGGCGCCCGGCATGCGCGCGACCGCCGCCGCCGCGGCGCCGATGGGCGCCATAATGCGGGATTGCCACCGCAGGAGACCCGCATGGGCAACCGCCTGACCAAGATCGCCACCCGCACCGGGGACGGCGGCACCACCGGCCTCGGCGACGGCAGCCGCACCGGCAAGGACAGCCTGCGCATCGCCGCCATCGGCGACGTCGACGAGCTCAATTCCCATCTCGGCGTGCTGCTGGCCGAAACGCTGCCCGACGAGGTGCGCGCGGCGCTGCTGCACATCCAGCACGACCTGTTCGACCTCGGCGGCGAGCTGTCCATCCCCGGCTACGTGCTGGTCAGGCCGGAACAGGTGCTGCAACTGGACGACTGGCTGGCGCACTACAACGCCGGCCTGCCGCGCCTGGCCGAGTTCATCCTGCCCGGCGGCAGCCGCGCCGCGGCGGTGGCGCACGTCTGCCGCACGGTGTGCCGGCGCGCCGAGCGGGCGCTGGTGGCGCTGGGCGGGCAGGAGGCGCTCAACGAGGCGCCGCGCCAGTACCTGAACCGGCTCTCCGACCTGCTGTTCGTGCTGGCGCGCGTGCTGAACCGCGCCGGCGGCGGCGGCGACGTGCTGTGGCAGCGCGGCCGTGCCGCGGAAAGTGACAAATAAGGCATAAAAAACGGGCCGGCGCCCGCCGGCGCCCGCCGGCGCGCGGGCCGCCCCGCCGGCCGGCCGCCGTCCTGCCGCGATGCGCCCGGAAAAACCGAGAAAATTACTCGGAATTGCGCGTCCGGCCCTTGAAATGGCCCCGGACGGCCACATTTCCGACTCCAGGACGAATTGCAGCGCCCGCGGATAGCGGGGCTCAAGAGGAGAGAATAAATGGGTAAGATCATCGGTATCGACCTCGGTACCACCAATAGCTGTGTCGCGATCATGGAAGGCAATACGCCCAAGGTGATCGAAAACGCCGAAGGCACCCGCACCACCCCGTCGATCATCGCCTACATGGAAGATGGCGAGATCCTGGTGGGCGCGCCGGCCAAGCGCCAGGCGGTGACCAATCCGCGCAACACCCTGTACGCGGTGAAGCGCCTGATCGGCCGCAAGTTCGAAGAAAAGGAAGTGCAGAAGGACATCGGCCTGATGCCGTACTCCATCGTCAAGGCTGACAACGGCGACGCATGGGTGTCGGTGCGCGACCAGAAGCTGGCGCCGCCGCAGGTGTCCGCCGAAGTGCTGCGCAAGATGAAGAAGACGGCCGAGGACTACCTCGGCGAGCCGGTGACCGAAGCCGTGATCACCGTGCCGGCCTACTTCAACGACTCGCAGCGCCAGGCCACCAAGGATGCCGGCCGCATCGCCGGCCTCGACGTCAAGCGCATCATCAACGAGCCGACCGCGGCCGCGCTGGCGTTCGGCCTCGACAAGAACGAGAAGGGCGACCGCAAGATCGCCGTGTATGACCTCGGCGGCGGCACCTTCGACATCTCGATCATCGAGATCGCGGACGTGGACGGCGAGAAGCAGTTCGAAGTGCTGTCGACCAACGGCGACACCTTCCTGGGCGGCGAAGACTTCGACCAGCGCATCATCGACTACATCATCAGCGAGTTCAAGAAGGACCAGGGCGTCGACCTGTCCAAGGACGTGCTCGCGCTGCAGCGCCTGAAGGAAGCCGCGGAAAAGGCTAAGATCGAACTGTCGAGCTCGCAGCAGACCGAGATCAACCTGCCGTACATCACGGCGGACGCCTCGGGCCCGAAGCACTTGAACCTGAAGATGACGCGCGCCAAGCTCGAAGCGCTGGTGGAAGAGCTGATCACCCGCACCATCGAGCCGTGCCGCATCGCGATCAAGGACGCCGGCGTCAAGGTCAGCGAGATCGACGACGTGATCCTGGTCGGCGGCATGACCCGCATGCCCAAGGTGCAGGAGCAGGTCAAGGAGTTCTTCGGCAAGGAAGCGCGCAAGGACGTGAACCCTGACGAAGCCGTGGCCGTGGGCGCCGCGATCCAGGGCTCGGTGCTGTCGGGCGACCGCAAGGACGTGCTGCTGCTGGACGTGACGCCGCTGTCGCTGGGCATCGAGACGCTGGGCGGCGTGATGACCAAGATGATCACCAAGAACACCACCATCCCGACCAAGCATGCGCAGGTGTTCTCGACCGCCGACGACAACCAGCCGGCCGTGACCATCAAGGTGTTCCAGGGCGAGCGCGAAATGGCCACCGGCAACAAGCTGCTGGGCGAGTTCAACCTCGAGGGCATCGCCCCGGCGCCGCGCGGCCTGCCGCAGATCGAAGTGTCGTTCGACATCGACGCCAACGGCATCCTGCACGTGGGCGCCAAGGACAAGGCGACCGGCAAGGAAAACCGCATCACCATCAAGGCGAACTCGGGCCTGTCGGAAGACGAGATCCAGCGCATGGTGAAGGACGCCGAGGCCAACGCCGAGGAAGACAAGAAGGCCCGCGAGCTGGCTGACGCCCGCAACCAGGCCGACGCGCTGATCCACTCGACCAAGAAGGCGGTCGCCGAATACGGCGACAAGCTCGAGGCGGGCGAGAAGGAAAAGATCGAAGCCGCGATCAAGGAACTGGAAGACGCCGCGCGCGGCGGCGACAAGGCCGAGATCGACGCCAAGGTCAATGCGCTGTCCGAGGCCAGCCAGAAGCTGGGCGAGCGCGTCTACGCCGACATGCAGGCCAAGTCCGGCGAAGCGGGCGGCGCGGGCGCGGCCGGCGCCGCGGGCGCGGGTGCCGGCCAGCACCAGCAGGCCCAGCCGCAGGACGACAACGTCGTGGACGCCGAATTCAAGGAAGTCAACGACAAGAAGTAATGGATGAGCTGGGGAGGGGCGCGGTGCGCGGCACCGCCGCCAGCCCCTGTCCCCACGCCGGGCGACGGACATCGGACCAAGCGGATTACCGCCGTCGGATGCCGCGCTCGGCTTTTTTGCTATTTTCTTTGCTATTTGCCCGGGCGGGTCTCACACGCGCCGCAGGGCCAATCAGGTAATCAGCCACCATGGCAAAACGTGACTACTACGAAGTGCTCGGGGTGGGCAAGAACGCCAGCGACGACGATATCAAGAAGGCATATCGCAAGCTGGCGATGAAGCACCACCCGGACCGCAATCCGGACAGCAAGGATTCGGAGGAGAAATTCAAGGAGGTCAAGGAGGCCTACGAGATGCTCTCCGACCCCGAGAAGAAGGCGGCCTACGACCAGTACGGCCACGCCGGCGTCGACCCCAACATGGCGGGCGGCTTCGGCGGCGGCGGCCAGGGCTACGGCGGTTTCGCCGAGGCCTTCGGCGACATCTTCGGCGACATCTTCGGCCAGCAGGGCCAGGGCGCCGGGCGCCGCAGCGGCGGCGGCCCGCAGGTGTACCGCGGCGCCGACCTGCGCTACAGCATGGAGATCTCGCTCGAGCAGGCCGCGCACGGCCACGAGGCGCAGATCCGCGTGCCGCACTGGGACGAGTGCGAGCACTGCCACGGCAACGGCGCCGAGCCCGGCACCAACGTCGAGACCTGCCCGACCTGCCACGGCGCGGGCCAGGTGCGCGTGTCGCAGGGCTTCTTCTCGATGCAGCAGACCTGCCCGAAGTGCCACGGCACCGGCAAGCACATCCCCAAGCCGTGCACCAAGTGCCACGGCCAGGGCAAGATCAAGTCGCAGAAGACGCTGGAAGTGAAGATCCCCGCCGGCATCGACGAGGGCATGCGCATCCGCTCCTCGGGCAACGGCGAGCCGGGCATCAACGGCGGCCCCCCGGGCGACCTGTACGTGGAAGTGCACATCCGCCCGCACGCGGTGTTCGAGCGCGACGGCGACGACCTGCACTGCCAGATGCCGATCTCGTTCGCCACCGCGGCGCTGGGCGGCGACCTGGAAGTGCCCACGCTGGGCGGCAAGGCCAGCTTCCCGGTGCCCGAAGGCACCCAGGCCGGCAAGACCTTCCGCCTGCGCGGCAAGGGCATCAAGGGCGTGCGCTCGGGTTATCCGGGCGACCTCTACGTGCACGTGAACGTGGAAACGCCGGTCAAGCTGACCGAGGCGCAGAAGGACATCCTGCGCCAGTTCGACCGCTCGGTGCACGAAGGCGGCTCGCGCCACAGCCCGCAGGAGCAATCCTGGCTGGACAAGGTGAAGAGCTTCTTCAGCTGAGCCGGTTCGGCTCGCGGCGAGTGGCCGGCCACGCTTGACGGCGTGGCCGGCTTTCTTTTTTTTGGGGGGCTGGTGGCGGGTTTTGCCGCTGGCGGTTCCTGCGTGCGCAGCGCGCGATAATGCGATATCGCCGCGTTTCGCGGCCGCCCCAACCGACGCTGGTGATTTCCCCGTGGCAGTTCTTCCCGCTTCCCCCTCCGCTTCCCCCGAACCGTTCGTCCTGCTCGACGACGCCACCGCCGCGCCCGGCGAGGCGGTCTCGCGCCTGTACACCGGCTTCGTGCGCGAGGACGTGCTGCCCGGCGGCGCCGCGCTCGATGTGCTCGACGCCATGCTGGCCGAGGGCTGGCGCCAGGGCTGGCATGCCACGCTGTTCGCGCCCTACGAATTCGGCGGCCCGCTGCTCGGCGTGGCGGTGGTCGCGGACCAGGCGCTGCCGTTCCACGACGGCGCGCTGCGGCTGCTGTGGTTCCGGCGGATGCGCAGGCTGGACACGCGGGCGGTCGCGTCGTGGCTGGCCGGCGAACAGGGCGACACGCCGGCTGGCGTGATGGAGATCGCTTCCGATACCACGGAGGCGGCCTTTCACGCGGCCATCGCCCGCATCCATGCGTGGATCGAGGCCGGCGACACCTACCAGGTCAATTTCACCCAGCGCCTGCGCTTCGGCGCGTTCGGCGCGCCGGCGGCGCTCTATGCGGCGCTGCGCGCGGCGCAGCCGGTGCCCTACGCCGTGCTGGCGCGCCTGCCCGGCGACGGCTGGGTGCTGTCGCTGTCGCCGGAGCTGTTCGTGCGCCATGACGGGCAAGGCCATCTGCTCACGCGGCCGATGAAGGGCACCGCGCCGCGCAGCGGCGACCCCGCGCGCGATGCCGCCGCCGCCGCGGCGCTGGCCGCCGACGCCAAGAACCGCGCCGAGAACGTGATGATCGTGGACCTGCTGCGCAACGACCTGGGCCGCGTGGCGGTGCCGGGCACGGTGGCGGTGCCGGCGCGCTTCGTGGTCGAGCCGTTCGGGCAGGTGCTGCAGATGACGTCCACCGTGACCGCCACCGCGCGCCCCGGCACGAGCCTGGCCGGGCTGCTGCGCGCGCTGTTCCCGTGCGGCTCGATCACCGGCGCGCCCAAGCGGCGCACGATGCAGATCATCGGCGAGCTGGAGCCGTCGCCGCGCGGGCTCTATACCGGCGCGATCGGCTGGATCGACGCGCCTGCGCCGGCGCCGGTGGCGTTCCCGGGCGCCTTCGCGCTGTCGGTGGCGATCCGCACGCTGGTGCTGGGCGCGCCGCGCGCCGACGGCCTGCGCGCGGGCGAGATGGGCGTGGGCGGCGGCATCGTCCACGACAGCGACGCGGCCGGCGAGTACGCCGAATGCGGCTGGAAAGCCCGCTTCCTGACCGCGCACGATCCGGGCTTCACGCTGTTCGAGACCCTGCGCGTGGAGGACGGCACGTGCCCGCGGCTGGACGCGCACCTGGCGCGGCTGGCCGCGTCGGCCGCCTGCCTCGGTTTCGCTTTCGACGCCGCGCGCGCGCGCGCGGCGGCGCGCGCGGCCGCGGCCGGCCTGGGCGCCGGCGCGTGGCGCTTGCGGCTGGCGCTCGGCAAGGCCGGCGGCCTCGCCGTGACGCACGGCGCGCTGGCACCGCTGGCCGCCGCGCCGGTCGCGGCGCTGCTGGCGCCGCAGCCGCTGCCGGACGCGGACCCGCTGCGCCGCCACAAGACCAGCGCGCGCGCCGTGTTCGACGCCGGCTGGCAGGCCGCCGAGCGCGCCGGCGCGTTCGACAGCCTGTTCTTCAACACGCGCGGCGAACTGCTCGAAGGCGGGCGCAGCTCAGTGTTCGTCAAGGTGGATGGCGAGTGGCTGACGCCGCCGCTGGCGGCGCACGTCCTGCCCGGCGTGATGCGCGCGGCGGTGCTGGCCGACGGCGCGCGCTACCTGGGCGGGCCGGCGCGCGAGGCCGTGGTCACGCGCGCCATGCTGGCGCGCCGCGAGGCGCTGGCGCTGGCCAACGCGCTGCGCGGCGTGCTGCCGGCGGTGCTGGCCGCCGGCTGAGGCAGGGTCAGGCGGGTCAGGCGGAGAAGGTGTGCTCCGCCGCCGGGAAGCTGCCGTCCTTCACGGCCGCCACGTAGGCGCGCACGGCGGCCTCGATCGACGCGGCGCCTTCCATGAAGTTGCGCACGAACTTGGCCTTGCGGCCCGGGTAGACGTTGATCATGTCCTGCAGCACCAGCACCTGGCCCGAGCAGTCCACGCCCGCGCCGATGCCGATGGTGGGAATCGTCAGCAGGCCCGTGACCACGCCCGCCAGCGCCGCCGGCACCGCTTCCATCACGATCAGCTGCGCGCCCGCGGCCTGCAGCGCGAGGGCGTCGCGCTTGAGCTGCGCGGCGCTCTCGTCGGTCTTGCCCTGCACCTTGAAGCCGCCCAGCGCATGCACCGACTGCGGCGTCAGGCCGATGTGCGCGCACACCGGGACGCTGCGCTCGACCAGGAACTGCACGGTCGGCGCGAGCCAGTCGCCGCCTTCGAGCTTGACCATCTGCGCGCCCGCGCGCATCAGCGTGGCGGCGCTGGCGAAGGCGGTCTCGGGCGTGGGGTAGGTGCCGAACGGCAGGTCCGCCACCAGCAGCGCGCTCTGGTTGCCGCGCGCCACGCATTCGGTGTGGTAGGCCATCTGTTCCAGCGTCACGGGCAGCGTGGTCTGCTGGCCCTGCATGACGTTGCCGAGGGAGTCGCCGACCAGCAGCACTTCGACGCCGCAGTAGTCGAGCAGCGCGGCGAAGCTGGAGTCGTAGGCGGTCAGCATGGCGATCTTTTCGCCGGCGGCGCGCATCGCCTGCAGCTTGGGAATGGTGACGGTCTTGCGGGAGGGATCGAGGAGGTAGCTCATGACGTTGGGCCGGTAGAGAGACGGGAGGCGGGCGGGCCGCTTCAGGCCATGCGGCGGGCCGTTGTCCCCTGCAATCCGCTTTGCCGCGGTGCGCGGCAGCGGCTGCTGTCGTTATGGTCGGGCTGGCAGGCGGGAACCTGTCAGGGCGCAGCGAGATTGAGAAAGGCCTTGCGGCCGCGCATGTCTTCGATGCGCGACAGTAGTGTACGGAAATCGCCGTCGTTGTCCACCGGGTTGAAGTGGGCGGTGTCGACGATCATCACCGGCGCCTCGTCGTAGCGGTGGAACAGCTCGCCGTAGGCGCCGCACAGGCGCTCCAGGTAGGTGTCGTCGATGCTGGATTCGCCGGGCGCGTTGCGCCGCGCGATGCGCTCGCGCAGCAGCGCGGGCGAGGCCTGCAGCACGATCACCAGGTCCGTGCGCTGGCTCTGCGCGGGCAGGCGCGCGGCGAGGGCGTCGTACAGCGCCAGCTCGTCCTCGGGCAGCGTCAGGCCCGCGTAGAGCCGGTCGCGGGCATGGAGGAAATTGCCCACCATGCGCTGGCCGGCCAGCAGCGCCGCCTGCCACGCCTGCAACTGCTGCGCGCGCTGGTTCAGCAGCGACAGCTGCAGCGGCAGCGCGTAGCGCGCCGGCTCGCGGTAATAGCGGTCGAGGAAGGGATTGCCGCGGGCGCCGTCGAGCAGCTCGCCGGCGCGCAGGGTTTGCGCCAGGCGCTGCGCCAGCGCCGTCTTGCCGGCGCCGATGGGGCCTTCCACCACGATCCTGCGCAGATGTTCGAGCATGGGCGGGTCCGGTCGGCTAGGGGAGGCGGGCCGGGGAGCGCGACGTTTCCTGACGGCGCGCCCCGGGATGCCGCGTCGTCAGGAAGCGTCGCGCGCTTCCGTTTTCTGCCGCGTGCACTGGCAGAACGAGAATTTCTCGATGCGCTGCGTATTGACCGCCGGCAGGAAGTCGGCGGCCGGGCCGCGGCCCGGGATCACCAGCGCGGGGTCCAGCTCCAGCAGCGGCACCAGCGTGAAGGCGCGCTCGGCCACGCGCGCATGCGGCACCGTGAGATGTTCGTCGCCGTGGATCTCGTCGCCGAACAGCAGCAGGTCGAGGTCGAGCGTGCGCGGCGCGTTGCGGAACGGGCGCTCGCGGCCGAACTGGTCCTCGATGTGGTGGCAGATGCGCAATAGCTGGGCCGCGGTGAACGGGGTTTCCACCTTCACCACCGCGTTGAAGTAGTCGTCGCCGCCCGCGTCGACCGGGGCCGTGCGGTAAAGCGACGATCTCGCCAGCACCGTGATGCCGACCTGCTGGGCCAGGCACACGATGGCATCCTTGAGGGCCTGCCGGGCATCGCCCAGGTTGGCCCCGATGCCGATAAAGGCAACTGTCATTACGATTCCTCCGGCTGGACGCGCACCTTGCCGGCGTTCCGGTCTTCAGCCGAGCCGGCATCCTGGCTCGCGTCCATATCACTCCGGGAGGAAACTTTATCCGATTTCCGCGGACTGCGCCGGCGGCGCTTCTTGCGTGCCGGGCCGCCGCTCTCGCTGCCGTCGCCGCCATCGCCGCCGTCCCAGTCGCCGGACGGTTCGCCGCCGTCGGGGCTGCCGCCACCGCTGCCGCCGCCACCGCCCTGCTTGCCGCCGCGCGGCGGGCGCACGGCGTCGATCAGGGCCTCGCGGCGCTCGCCGTCGGCGTTCTGGAAGTCCTGCCACCAGCGCGCCAGCTCGGCCGGCTGCTCGCCGGAGTCGCAGCGCAGCTGCAGGAAGTCGAAGCCGGCGCGAAAGCGCGGCGACTCGATCAGGCGGTGCGGCATGCGGCCCACGCGCTTCTCGAAGCGCGGCTGCATGCCCCAGATGTCGCGCATGTCGGTGACGAAGCGGCGCTGGATGGCGAGCTGGCCGGTCTGGCGCTCGAGCACGTCGTCCATCGCCGTGTTGAGCGCGGCGATGGCGTGCTCGCCCTGCTCGCGCAGCGCGGTCCAGCGCTGCAGCACGTGGTGCCACAGCAGCGCGGCGAACAGGAAGCCTGGCGAGACCGGCTTGCCGACCTGCACGCGCTGGTCGGTGTTGTCGAGCGCGAGCTGCACGAAGCGCTGGCCCATCGGCTGCTCGATCGCCACGTCCAGCAGCGGCAGCAGGCCCTTGTGCAGGCCGGCCTTGCGCAGCTCCTGCAGTGAGGCCCAGGCGTGGCCGGACATCAGCAGCTTGAGCATCTCGTCGAACAGGCGCGCGCTGGGCACGTTGTGGATCAGCGAGGCCAGGTCGGCGATCGGCTGGCGCGTGTCCTCGTCGATGCCGAAGCCGGTCTTGGCGGCGAAGCGCACCACGCGCAGCATGCGGATCGGGTCCTCGCGGTAGCGCGTGACCGGGTCGCCGATCATGCGCAGCGTGCGCGCGCGGATGTCTTCCATGCCGTGATGGTAGTCATACACCGTCTGCTCGGCCGGGTCGTAGTACATCGCGTTGATGGTGAAGTCGCGGCGTTCCGCGTCCTCCGCCTGCGAGCCCCACACGTTGTCGCGCAGCACGCGGCCCGAGGCGTCGATCGCGTGGGTCTTGCTGTCGAGCTCGGCGCGCTTGAGGCGGCGCCCCTCGGGCAGGGTCTCGCTGGCCACCGCGTCGACCAGCGCGCGGAAGGTGGAGACCTCGATGATCTCCTGCTCGCGCCCGCCGTAGAAGGTCACGTGCACGATCTGGAAGCGCCGGCCGATGATGCGCGAGCGGCGGAACAGCGCCTGCACCTGGTCGGGCGTGGCGTTGGTGGCGACGTCGAAGTCCTTGGGCTTGATGCCCAGCAGCAGGTCGCGCACCGCGCCGCCCACGATGAAGGCCTGGTAGCCGGCCTGCTGCAGCGTGGAGGTGACCTTGATGGCGTTGCGCGAGATCAGCGACTGGTCGATCTGGTGCTCGTCGTGCGGCACGATGTGCGGCGTGCCGGCGCGGCCACGGCGTTTGACGGGGCGCTGCTGGGGGCCCGGCTTGCCGAGCAGCCGGTTGATTAGCTTCTTGATCACGTCAGAACAGATCCATGATGCGCCAGCCGGCCGCGGCGGCGTGGTGACGCAGGCGATCGTCCGGGTTGGCGGCGATCGGTTCGCTGACCTTTTCCAGTAGCGGCAGGTCGTTGGCCGAATCGCTGTAGAAGGTGGTGGTTTCGAAGGCATCCCACTGGGTGCCCATGCTCTTGAGCCAGGCTTCGACGCGGGCGATCTTGCCCTCGCGGAAACTCGGCAGGCCCGCCACCTCGCCGGTGAAGGCGCCGTCCGGCTGCCCGTTGGCGGTGGCCGGCTCGGTGGCGATCAGGTGCTTGATGCCGAAGGCGGCGGTGATCGGCGCGGTGACGAAGCTGTTGGTGGCGGTGACCACCGCGCACAGGTCGCCGGCGTCGAGGTGCTTGTAGACCAGCGCGCGCGCCTGCGGCGTGATGACCGGATCGATCACTTCGCGCATGAACTGCTTGCGCCAGGTTTCGAGGCGGTCGCGCGGATTGGCCGCCAGCGGCGCCAGCGCGAAGCGCAGGAAGGCTTGTATATCCAGGGTGCCTGCCTTGTACTGCCCGTAGAACTCCTCGTTCTTGCGGCGGTAGGTTTCCTCGTCGACGACGCCCAGGCGCACGAGGAAGCGCCCCCATTCGTGGTCGCTGTCGGTCGGGAGCAGGGTATGGTCGAGGTCGAACAATGCCAGATTCATGGGCGGCGATTTTACATTAACGTGATTGTTGCCGGTTTCTTGGCGTCGCTGCGCCCCAACGCAGGCAAGCACGCGGCATGCCAGGGGCTGCGGGGGCGGTGCCGGCTGCGTGCGCTCACTCGCGCAGCTCCGCGAACATTTCCCGCAGCAGCGGCAGCGTGACGGCGCGCTTGCGCTCGAGCGAATAGGTGTCGAGCGCGTCCAGCAGCGCCATCAGGCTGGGCATGTCGCGGTAGTGGCGCGTGACCAGCCAGTGCGGGATCTCGGGCGAAAGCTGCAGGCCGCGCTCGCGCGCGGCCTGCACCAGCGCGGTCATCTTGTCTTCGTCCGACAGCGGCGCGAGCTGGTAGACCAGGCCCCAGCCCAGCCGCGTGCGCAGGTCCTCGCGCACCGGCATGGCCAGCGGCGCCACGCTGCCGGCCACCACCAGCGCGGTGCGCACGTGGGCGCGTACTTCGTTGTAGAGCGAGAACACGGCGATCTGGCGCGCTTCGTCGAGCAGTTCCACGTCGTCGACCGTGTAGAGCTGGCAGCTCGGATCGAAGATGAAGTCCGACAGCGCGTGGTGCGGGCTCAGGTAGCGGCAGCGGATGCCGGCCTGGTAGCCGCTCTCGCACACCGCGTGCAGCAGGTGGGTGCGGCCCGAGCCGGTCTCGCCCCACAGGTAGATCAGGCGGTCGGGCGCGCGCTCCTGCGCCACCGCCGGGGCCAGGTCGCGCAGGCGCTGCACCGGCTCGCGGTTGGCGGCCACGAAGAAATTCTCGAAGGTCGACGGCGGCGGGCTGCCAAGTTCAAGCGAAAGCTGCTTGGGGCGCGGATACATGGCTTTTCGGTTACCTGGGGTGAAGGCCTGCTGCCCTGTAAACGCGCCGCCCCGCGCCCGCGCCGACCGCGGCCGGCACGTGGGGGCGCCGGCCGCGGTCGGCAGCGGTGGCGTGCATCGGCAGTGAATGGGGGCAAGACTTCATGACGCGAAGAACCGGAAACTGGAAGGCGGCAGCCTGTATCCGTTAAAATTGCGATTCTACTGGACTCGCGGCCGCAAATCGCCGTCGTGAGCGCCGCATTCCTCACTTCATACCCCCAGGACGAGCAGGTTCTATGAGCGCATCCCCCACTTCCGGCCAGGCAGGCCTTTCCTACCGCGATGCCGGCGTCGATATCGATGCGGGCGACGCGCTTGTCGACCGCATCAAGCCGTTCGCCAAGCGCACCATGCGCGAGGGCGTGATGGCCGGCATCGGGGGCTTCGGCGCGCTGTTCGAATTGTCGAAGAAATACCAGGAGCCGGTGCTGGTGTCCGGCACCGACGGCGTGGGCACCAAGCTCAAGCTGGCCTTCCAGCTCAACCGCCACGACACCGTGGGCCAGGACCTGGTGGCCATGAGCGTCAACGACATCCTGGTGCAGGGCGCCGAGCCGCTGTTCTTCCTCGACTACTTCGCCTGCGGCAAGCTCGACGTGGAGACCGCCGCCACCGTGATCCAGGGCATCGCCCACGGCTGCGAACTGGCCGGCTGCGCGCTGATCGGCGGCGAGACCGCCGAGATGCCGAGCATGTACCCGGACGGCGAATACGACCTGGCCGGCTTCGCCGTCGGCGCGGTCGAGAAAAGCCGCATCATCGACGGCAGCACCATCGTGCCGGGCGACGTGGTGCTGGGCCTGGCCTCGTCGGGCGCGCACTCCAACGGCTACTCGCTGGTGCGCAAGATCATCGAGGTGGCCCGGCCCGACCTGAACGCCGATTTCCACGGCCAGCGCCTGCAGGACGCCATCATGGCGCCCACGCGCATCTACGTGAAGCCGCTGCTGTCGCTGATCGAGACCCTGCCGGTCAAGGGCATGGCCCACATCACCGGCGGCGGCCTGACCGAGAACGTGCCGCGCGTGCTGGCGCAGAACGTGACCGCCGTGCTCCAGCGCGACGCCTGGACCCTGCCGCCGCTGTTCCAGTGGCTGCAGGCCCAGGGCAACGTGGCCGACGACGAAATGCACCGCGTGTTCAACTGCGGCATCGGCATGGTGGTGATCGTGGCGAAGGAAGATGCCGCGCGCGCCATCACCCATCTGCAGGCCGCCGGCGAAGCCGTGTGGCAGATCGGCGAGATCCGCGAGCGCGCCGAAGGCCAGGCGCAGACCGTGGTGGTCTGAGCGAAGGGTTTTCGGCAAGGAAAAACGGCACATGCCTGGCGCATGTGCCGTTTTTTTTCGGCGGTCCCGGCATGTTTGCCGAAGCCCGCGAATGCGCCTACACCGCCCGAGCTAGCCCAAGCAACGTGCAAACCGGCGGTGGCCTTGCAACTGCGCCAGTTCAGCCAGCCGCCCCCATCTTCGCCAGCGCGTCGCCGGTCACGCGGCAGATGCGCCAGTCCGGCAGCACGTCGGCGCCCATCGCGCGGTAGAAGTCGATCGACGGCGTGTTCCAGTCCAGCACGGTCCATTCGAAACGGCCGCAGCCGCGCTCGACCGCCAGCGCCGCGAGGTGCCGGAGCAGCGCCTTGCCCATGCCGTGGCCGCGCCAGGCCGGGTCTACGTAGAGGTCTTCCAGGTAGAGCC
The DNA here is from genome assembly GCF_977008105.1 of Cupriavidus ulmosensis. Lineage (NCBI taxonomy): Bacteria > Pseudomonadati > Pseudomonadota > Betaproteobacteria > Burkholderiales > Burkholderiaceae > Cupriavidus > Cupriavidus ulmosensis. Next base: position 3,599,109 of record NZ_CDRMWP010000001.1, on the reverse strand, counting down.
CGCGCCTTGACAGGAAGGTCGAGAAATTGTGGAAGAACAGGGCGAAGCCGACCGCCTGCGGGCCTTGCGCGCCGGGCACTTCCACCAGCACCGCCTCGGCCAGCGGGCGCGCGCCGAACAGCGCTTCCTCCAGCTTGCGCGGCGTGGCTTCGACCAGATGGGTCAGCTTTTCGTATTCGGCCAGCGCGGAGATCAGCGTGAACAGGGTTTCGCAGTCGGCGGCGGTGGCGGGGCGCAGGGTGAAGGCGGGAGCGGAGGCGGGCATGGCGGGTCGCGGGATCGTCAGTCGATAAGCGGCGATTATCGCGTATCCATCACTTCGGCTTCGATTCGGTCCCGATTGCGATGCCGCTGCGGCATTCAGGCGGCGCGCCGCCTCGTCATGCCTGCCCGATGCTTGCCAGCCGCGCCACCTGCGCCGCGTAGTCGGGCGCGAGGCAGTCCACCACCTCGCGCTCGGGCGTGCTGCGCAGCCAGGTCAGCTGGCGCTTGCAGAGCTGCCGCGTGGCGGCGATGCCGCGCTCGCGCATGGTGGCGTAGTCGGTTTCGCCGTCGAGGTATTCCCACACCTGGCGGTAGCCCACGCAGCGGATCGAGGGCAGCGTCGGCTGCAGGTCGCCGCGCGCGCGCAGGCGCTCCACTTCCTCGATGAAGCCGCCGGCCAGCATGGCGTCGTAGCGCGCCGCGATGCGCGCGTGCAGCGCGGCGCGGTCGGACGGCTCGAGTGCGATCACGCGGTAGCGCCGGTCGGCGGCGCCGGCGAAGGTGCGCTCGTCGGCCTGGCGCGCCAGCAGCGCGGACATGGGCTGGCCGGTGAGGCGGTGGATCTCCAGCGCGCGCTGGATGCGCTGGGCGTCGTTGGGCGCCAGCCGCGCGGCGGTGACGGGATCGACCTGGGCCAGCATCGCGTGCAGCGCCGGCCAGCCGCGCGCGGCGGCGAGCGCGTCGAGTTCGGCGCGCACCGCGGCGTCGGCCTGCGGCAGGTCGTTCAGGCCCTGCGTGAGCGCCTTGTAGTAGAGCATGGTGCCGCCCACGATCAGCGGCGCGCGGCCGCGCGCGCGGATCTCGCCGATCAGGCGCTCGGCGTCGGCCACGAACTGCGCGGCCGAATAGCTCTCGGCCGGGTCGATGATGTCGATCAGGTGGTGCGGCACCGCGGCCAGTTCGGCGGCGGACGGCTTGGCGGTGCCGATGTCCATCCCGCGGTAGACCAGCGCCGAGTCGAGGCTGATGATCTCGACCGGCGCGCGCGCGGCCAGCGCCAGCGCGGCGGCGGTCTTGCCCGACGCGGTGGGGCCGAGCAGGCAGACGACGGGCGCGGCGTGGCCGGCGGAGGCGGGGGCTGTCACGGCGGGCGCGGCGGGCTTACTGGCCGCGCAGGAACAGCCGGTCCAGCTCGGCCACCGACAACTGCACCCAGGTGGGCCGGCCGTGGTTGCACTGGTCGGCGCGCTCGGTCTGCTCCATCTGGCGCAGCAGCGCGTTCATCTCTTCCACGGTGAGCTTGCGGTTGGCGCGCACGGCGCTGTGGCAGGCCAGCGTGGCGAGCAGCTCGTTCTGCCGCTCGGCCAGCACGCGCGAGCCGCCGAACGACTGCAGGTCGCGCAGCACGTCGCGCGCCAGCGCCTCGGTGTCGGCCTGCTTGAGCAGCGCCGGGATGGCGCGCACCGCGAGCGTGGTGGGCGACACCGGCGCGATGTCGAAGCCCAGCAGCGCGAGCGTGTCCTGGTGTTCCTCGGCGGCGCCGATCTCCACCGGGCTGGCGGTCAGCGTGACCGGGATCAGCAGCGGCTGCACGGCGAGCTCGCGCGCGTCGAGCGCGGTCTTGATCTGCTCGTAGAGGATGCGTTCGTGGGCGGCGTGCATGTCGACCAGCACCAGCCCGCGCGCGTTCTGCGCGAGCACGTAGATGCCGTGCAGCTGGGCGATGGCGAAGCCGAGCGGGTGGGCGTCGTCGGCCGCGGATTCTTCCCGCGGCGGCGCCGTTTCGAGCAGGCCGGGCGGGTCGTTCTCGCGGGCGGCACGGGCATCGGCCAGCCAGGCCGGCGGCGTGCCGGCGCCATCCGCATGGCCGCCGGGCGCCGGCGCGGCCGGGCGCGCGAAGCCGCCGCCGGGCTGGATCGCGTCGCGCACCATGCCGAGGTAGGCCTGGCGCGGCTGCATGACGCCGAGCTCGGTCTGGCGCGCGGCGGCGGTGTAGTCGACCCAGGGCCGCACGCCGGCACCGCTGCCGGCACTCATGCCGCCGCCGGGCGCGCCGCCCCTTGCCGGCAGCGCGCCGCCGAAGCCGCCGCCGAGGCCGCCACCGCGCGGCGGCGGGGGCGCCTCGGCATCGCCGGTCGTGCTGTGCAGGCTGTCGCCCTGCGCGCCGGCCTGGCGGGCCAGGCAGCGCTGCACGGCGTGGTAGACGAACTGGTGCACCGCGCGCGATTCGCGGAAGCGCACCTCGATCTTGGACGGGTGCACGTTCACGTCCACCATTTCCGGCGGCAGGTCCATGCACAGCACGTAGGACGGGAAGCGGTCGCCGTGCAGCACGTCCTGGTAGGCGCTGCGCACCGCGTGGGTGAGCAGCTTGTCGCGCACGTAGCGGCCGTTGACGAAGAAGAACTGCTGGTCTGGGCGGCCGCGCGAGGCGGTCGGCAGGCCGGCGAAGCCGTACAGGTGCAGGGTGTCGGCTTCCTCGTCGAGCGGCAGGCGGGCGCGCGCGAAATCGGCGCCGAGCACCTGCGCCGTGCGCGTGGCCACGTCGCCGGCGTTCCAGTGCTCCATCGGGCGGCCGTTGTGATGGACCGTGATGGCGACGTCCGGGCGCGCCAGCGCCACGCGCCGCACCATCTCCAGGCAATGCCCGAACTCGGTCTGCTCGGACTTCAGGAACTTTCTGCGCGCCGGCGTGTTGAAGTACAGGTGCTGCACGTCGACGGTGGTGCCGACGCCGCCGGAGGCCGGCTGCACCTTGCCGCTGTCGGCGGCGACCAGCGTGGCATGCGCGTCGTCGGCGGTGCGGCTGGTCAGGGTCAGCTCGGAGACCGAGGCGATCGAGGCCAGCGCCTCGCCGCGAAAGCCCAGCGTCAGCACGGATTCGAGCTCGTCGAGCGAGGCGATCTTGCTGGTGGCGTGGCGCATCAGCGCGACCGGCAGCTCGGCCGCGGGGATGCCGCAGCCGTTGTCGGCGATCACGATGCGGCGCACGCCGCCTTCCTCCAGGCGGATGTTGAGCTGGGTGGCGCCGGCGTCCAGCGCGTTCTCCAGCAGCTCCTTGACCACGGAGGCGGGGCGCTCGACCACCTCGCCGGCCGCGATCTGGCTGATCAACTGGTCGGGCAGCGGGCGGATGGGACGCAGGGGCTGGGCAGGGCGGATGGCTTCGGCGGGCATGGCGGAATTATACGTGCGCGTGCCCCTCGCCCGCAGGGCGCCGCAGGTGGCTTTGGCGCCGGTGCGGTCTTGTATGATGTCGGCTAGATCTAGAACGGGGATTCAATTGGACATCGCTTTGCAGTTCATCGACATGCTGCTGCACGTCGACAAATACCTTGGCACGGTCATCCAGAACTATGGCGGATGGGTCTATGCGATCCTCTTCGCCATCGTCTTTGCCGAGACCGGCCTGGTGGTGCTGCCGTTCCTGCCGGGCGATTCCCTGCTCTTCATCGCCGGCGCCTTCTGCGCCACGGGCGCCATGAACGAATGGGCGCTGGTCGGGCTGCTGCTGGTGGCGGCCGTGGGCGGCAATACCGTCAACTACCTGGTGGGCAGCTGGGTGGGCCCCAAGGTGTTCGACGGGCACTGGCGCTTCCTCGACCAGACGGCACTGCGCAAGACGCACAATTTCTACGAGCGCCACGGCGGCAAGACGCTGGTGATGGCCCGCTTCCTGCCGATCGTGCGCACCTTCGCGCCGTTCGTCGCGGGCGTGTCGCAGATGACCTTCGCCAAGTTCCAGTTGTTCAACGTGCTGGGCGCGGCCGCCTGGGTGCTGGGCCTGGTGTTCGCCGGCTACTTCTTCGGCAACCTGCCGTTCATCAAGCAGTACCTGAACCTGATCGTGCTGGCCGGCATCGGCGCGGCCATCGTGCCGCTGGTGCTGGGCGGGCTGTGGAAGCTGGTGCGCGGCGGCAAGCGCCGCACGTCCTGAGGCGCCGCGGCGCTCAACCGAAGCTCAGCTGACGCTGCGGCTCATCAGGCGCAGCGCCGGCATGCGGTCGCGGATCTGGGTGGTGTCGGCCGCGTCGGGCCGCGCCATCACGTAGGCTTCCAGGTCTTCGAGCGCCGGGCGGAAGCACTCCAGGTTGGCGTAGGCCAGGCCGCGGTCGCGCACTTCCTCGATCGAGCCCGGCAGCAGGATCACCAGCCGGTTCTGCACCGCCAGCAGGCGCTGCCAGCGCGATTCCTGCAGGTAGATCGACTTGAGGTTGCGCAGCACGCGCGCCACGATCTCGCGGTGGCTGGCCACCTGCAGGAACAGTCCCAGCGGCACCTCGTTGGGATCGGCGATGCCCTCGCGCTCCAGGTGCGGGTCCAGCATGTCCTGCAGCTGTTCCTTGGACAGCGTCTCGCCCGTGAGCGGGTCCACCACCACTTCGCCGGCCGGGATCGACATCCGCACCAGGAAATGGTTGGGAAAGGACACGCCCTTGAGCGGCAGGCCGATCTGCTGCCCCAGCTCCATGTAGAGCACCGCCAGCGAGATGGGAATGCCGCGGCGCTGCTTGAGCACCACGTTCAGGTAGGAATTGTCCGGGTCGTAGTAGTCGTTCGCGTTGGCGCCGAAGCCCAGGTCGCGGTAGAAGAAATGATTGAGCAGGCGCAGGCGCTGGATGGCCGGCGTGCCCTCGGCGACGCGGCGCTTGAGCCGGACCGCGAGCATGTCGAGCGCGGCCAGTTCCGACTGCAGGTCAAGGTCAGGATAGGCATCCTGGGCGATCGAGAGCACCGTCTCGGTCAGCGGGATGCCGTGCTCGTCTGCCACGAGGCTGGCGAAGTAGTCCAGGACTTTCGTGGTTGTCATCGCGGCATTCCCGAAGACGGCAGGGCGGCGGTCGCGCGGCCGCCCGCCCTGGCGCGGCCGCCTTGTCTCATTCTGGCACTCATTGTGGCACCACCTCGCTTGCCTTGACCCTGCACCGCACATGGCCATCCGGCTCTGCGCCGCGCACTCCTGGGCGCGGCATCCGGCGGATTGGCTGGCGGGGCTTCCTAGCCGGCTCTCCGCTTGAACGCGGAGTATCTCAGCCCCATGAGCCACAGTGTACCGAAGTAGACGACCGCCGCAAGTACCAGGCACGAGCCGAGCAGGGCGATGCGCAGCAGCGGCGTGGCGCCCAGGCCCACCCAGTCGAAGGTGCGGGCGAACCACAGCAGCATGCCGGCCAGCAGCAGCACGGCGGTCAGCAACTGGGCCAGGAACAGCAGCCAGCCCCGGGCCGGCGTGTAGAAACCGCGCCGGCGCAGGCCCAGGAACAGCAGCAGCGCATTGACCGTGGCGCCGAAGCTGATCGACAGCGCCAGCCCGGCATGGCCCATGCGCGGCACGAACACGTAGTTGGACAGCTGCGTGATCACCAGCACCAGCAGCGCGATCTTGACCGGCGTGCGGATGTCCTGGCGCGCGTAGAAGCCCGGCGCCAGGATCTTGATGAGGATCAGGCCGAGCAGGCCGGTGCCGTACGACACCAGCGCCTGGCGCGTCATTTCCACCGCGTGGGCGTCGAACTTGCCGTAGTTGAACAGCACCGCAGTCAGCGGCGTGCCGAACACGAACAGCCCCACCGCGCACGGCACCGCCAGCAGGAAGGTCAGGCGCAGGCCCCAGTCGAGCAGGCCGGAGTATTCGTCGCGGTTGCCCTCGGCGCTGGCCTTCGACAGGCTCGGCAGCAGGATGGTCCCGAGCGCCACGCCCAGCAGCGCGGTGGGGAACTCCATCAGGCGGTCGGCGTAGGTCAGGTAGGACACGCTGCCGGCGGCCAGCCGCGAGGCGATGTTGGTATTGATGATGAGGCTGATCTGCGCCACCGAGACCGCCAGCAGGGCCGGCGCCATCTGCCGCATGACGCGGCGCACGCCCGGGTCCGACCAGGCCGCGCGCAGGTTGAAGCCCAGCCGCGGCATCACGCCGAGCCGCCGCAGCGCGGGGATCTGCACCGCCAGCTGCAGCACGCCGCCGACCAGCACGCCCCACGCCTGCGCGTAGATCGGCTGCGCCATGCGCGGCCCGACGAACAGCGCGGCCGCGATCAGGCACAGGTTGAGCAGCACCGGCGTGAAGGCCGGCATGGCGAAGCGGCGCCAGGTGTTGAGGATGCCCGAGGCCAGCGCCACCAGCGAGATCAGGCCGATGTAGGGGAACATCACGCGCGTCATGAAGACCGCGGCGTCGTAGGTCTCGCCGCCCTGCTGGTGAAAGCCGGTGGCCACCACCAGCATCACCAGCGGCGCGCCGACCACGCCCAGCAGCGACACGCCCATCAGCACCCAGGTCATGACCGTGGCCACGGCGTCGATCAGCGCGCGCGTCTCGTCCTCGCCGCGCTTGCTGTGGTATTCGCCGAGGATCGGCACGAAGGCCTGCGAGAACGCGCCCTCGCCGAAGATGCGGCGCAGCAGGTTGGGGATGCGGAAGGCCACGTTGAAGGCGTCGGTCATGTCCGAGGCCCCGAAGGCGCGGGCGATCAGGATCTCGCGCATGAGGCCGGTGATGCGCGACAGCATCGTCAGGCTGCTGATGGTGGCGAGCGCTTTGAGCAGGTTCAAGGTGGTCGGCGGCAAGGGGGAGAGGCTGCGGCGGCATGCTGCCAGCCGTCGGGCGGACCGGCTTGAGACGCCGGGCGCGCGCCGAAGTTGCATCGGGGCCACGCCGGGCGCGCCGGTGTGGCGCGTATTATACGGTCCGGCCCGGCGGCTTCCCGCGCGCGGCCCCATGCGTCACCCGCACGTCACCCACCTGTCCGCCGATGCGGGCGAGCTTGCCAGTGGCTTTTTCTTGTGTGTATAATTGCCGATTCACAAGGATAGTTGCGTTCCGGATTCGTGTGCCAGTGCATCCCGGGTCGCTTGATGTGCACTTAATTGTGCCTGCGGTTACGTCCCAGTACGTCCGTGGAGCACGCATCTGAATTCAGGAAATCTACTTAAATGGCAAATTCCGCACAAGCCCGCAAGCGCGCTCGCCAGGCCGTCGCCCAAAACGCTCACAACTCCAGCCTGCGCTCGCGTCTGCGCACCGCCGTGAAGGCCGTCCGCAAGGCCATCGAAGCCGGCGACAAGGCCGCCGCCGCCGAGATCTTCAAGAACTCGCAAGCGATCATCGACTCCATCGCCGACAAGAAGATCGTGCACAAGAACAAGGCTGCACGCCACAAGTCGCGCCTGTCGTCGGCCATCAAGTCGATGGCTGCCTGATAGCGGCCGCGGCGCCGGGCTGACGCCGGGCGCCTCCGGCCTCGTGCCGACCAGCATGGGTCGCGCCGGATAACCGGCGCGGAGCATGGCGGCACGGTGGATGGCCGGAACGCGGGATCGCCACGGCGCGGTTTCGCACAATGCAAGAAGCTCGTCATTCGACGAGCTTTTTTGTTTTGCGCTTTCCTTGCGCGCTGTCTTTTTCCTGGCCCCGGCGCCGGCCGCCCGGCAATCCCGCCGGCACCGCCGCGGCGATGCCGGTCCCGCGCGCTCCGCTCAGTCGAGCGAGCAGGCTTCGACCAGTTGCAGGTTGTTGTCGCGCGCGAAGTTGAGCACGAAGTCGAGCGCCTTGGGTTCGATGTCGCGCAGCCGCACGTCGACCACCACGGTCTTGACGTTGCCCGTCATCACGGGCCGCACGTAAGGCGAGTAGGTGATGCGGGGGTCCCCGGTGTCTCCCTCGGGGCGGAATTGCGCCATCACGCCGCACAGCCGCTCTGCCCAGTCGCTCGGACGGAAGGTCTTGCCTTCCCTGGTGATGCCTTGGATGAAATATTCGCGAACGATGGGCTTCATTGGACTGCGGGGATAAGACGGGTGACTCGACGGTAAACCCGCCAGACTTCGTCCAGACGCAAAGCCCGTTTGACGCGGCCGGGAAACGTTTGGTTCGTTTCTTTTCCAGGCCTGGACAGCGGGGCGTCGGTGTCGGCGGGGGCACTTTTGATGCCGGCGGCGGGCAGCGGCATCGGTATGCCTGGCCCCGCGTGAATCAGCCAGTATTATATCTTATATAAGACCTGAGCATAAGCTCCGGGGCCACCTTCGCGCGCCCCGCAGGCTCGCCAAAGCAGGAATAATCCCTTATGATTCTTGCAGTTAAATTGCGCAAGCGACGCGAAAGGCGGCTCCGCGGCATGCTCAGGCCATGAAACCCTTCATGGCGGCGTGCCCCCACCGAGCCGCCTTCTTTGTTTTATGAGCCCAACTTCGATCAAGCATTACCTCCAGTTCAGCGACCTGACTCCCGACGAGTACGAGTACCTGCTGGACCGCGCGCGGATTCTGAAGGCCAAGTTCAAGAATTACGAGACATGGCACCCGCTGCACGACCGCACGCTGTCCATGATCTTCGAGAAGAATTCGACCCGCACGCGCCTGTCGTTCGAGGCCGGCATCCACCAGCTCGGCGGCCACGCGGTGTTCCTCAACACGCGCGATTCCCAGCTCGGGCGCGGCGAGCCGATCGAGGATGCGGCGCAGGTGATCTCGCGCATGGTCGACATCATCATGATCCGCACCTTCGGCCAGGAGATCATCGAGCGCTTCGCCGCGCATTCGCGCGTGCCGGTGATCAACGGGCTGACCAACGAATACCATCCCTGCCAGGTGCTGGCGGACGTGTTCACCTACATCGAGCAGCGCGGCAGCATCCGCGGCAAGACCGTGGCGTGGATCGGCGACGCCAACAACATGGCCTACACCTGGATCCAGGCGGCCGAGCGGCTCGGCTTCAACTTCCATTTCTCGGCGCCGCCGGGCTACCAGCTCGACCCGGCGATGGTGCCGGCCTCGGCCGCGCACCTGGTCAACGTGTTCGCCGATCCGCTGGCCGCGTGCCAGGGCGCGGACCTCGTCACCACCGACGTGTGGACCAGCATGGGCTTCGAGGCCGAGAACGACGCGCGCAAGCGCGCGTTCCAGGACTGGATGGTGACCACGGTCATGATGGACCGCGCCAATCCCGACGCGCTGTTCATGCACTGCCTGCCCGCCCACCGCGGCGAGGAGGTCGAGGCGGCGGTGATCGACGGTCCCAAGAGCGTGGTGTGGGAAGAGGCCGAGAACCGCCTGCACGTGCAGAAGGCCCTGATGGAATACCTGCTCTGCGGCCGCTACTGAGCGGGGCGCCGGCCGGGAACGCCGCGCGCAGCGCATGGCGCACATCCGGCGCGCCGGCGCCGCGGCCCCGCGCGGCCTGAGGGCAGGAAGTGCCGCCCAAGCCCGGGCGGACGTGTCAAAATAGCGGTTTTCCGCATCAATTTCTCGCGTGTCCGGCAACCATGCTGGCCGCGCTTACTTTGCGCATCGAGTCGAACATGAGCGATATCAAGAAAGTCGTGCTTGCCTACTCCGGCGGGCTGGACACTTCGGTGATCCTGAAGTGGCTGCAGGACACCTATCAATGCGAGGTGGTCACCTTTACCGCCGACATCGGCCAGGGCGAGGAACTCGAGCCGGCCCGCCAGAAGGCGCTCAAGTTCGGCATCAAGCCCGAGAACATCTTCATCGACGACCTGCGCGAGGAATTCGTGCGCGACTTCGTCTTCCCGATGTTCCGCGCCAACGCGGTCTACGAAGGCGAATACCTGCTCGGCACCTCGATCGCGCGCCCGCTGATCGCCAAGCGCCAGATCGAGATCCTGCGCAGCACCGGCGCGGATGCCGTGTCGCACGGCGCCACCGGCAAGGGCAACGACCAGGTCCGCTTCGAGCTGGGCTACTACGGCCTCGAGCCGGGCGTGAAGGTCATCGCGCCGTGGCGCGAGTGGGACCTGCTGTCGCGCGAGAAGCTGCTGGCCTACGCCGAGAAGGCCGGCATCGACATCGACATGAAGCACAAGAAGGGCGGCGCGCCGTACTCGATGGACGCCAACCTGCTGCACATCTCGTTCGAAGGCCGCCACCTCGAAGACCCCAAGGCCGAGGCCGAGGAAGACATGTGGCGCTGGACCGTGTCGCCCGAGAATGCGCCTGACGCGGCCGAGTACCTCGACATCGAATTCGACGGCGGCGACATCGTCGGCCTGAACGGCAAGCGCCTGTCGCCGGCCGAAGTGCTGACCGAGCTGAACCGCCTCGGCGGCAAGCACGGCATCGGCCGCCTGGACCTGGTGGAAAACCGCTACGTCGGCATGAAGAGCCGCGGCTGCTACGAAACCCCCGGCGGCACCATCATCCTCAAGGCCCACCGCGCCATCGAGTCGATCACGCTCGACCGCGAGGTCGCGCACCTGAAGGACGACCTGATGCCGCGCTACGCCAGCCTGATCTACAACGGCTACTGGTGGAGCCCGGAACGCCGCGCGCTGCAGGTCCTGATCGACCACACCCAGGCCAAGGTCAACGGCTGGGTCCGCGTCAAGCTGTACAAGGGCAACGTCATCGTGGTCGCGCGCGACTCGAAGGACACGCTGTTCGACAAGACCATCGCGACCTTCGACGACGACGGCGGCGCCTACAACCAGGCCGACGCCGGCGGCTTCATCAAGCTCAACGCGCTGCGCATGCGCATCGCCGAGAACGCGCGCCGCCAGCGCGGCGAGTAACGCCCGCAGACGGCTACCGGCCTGGCACGGGCCGGCAGCAGATGGCAGCAGGGAAGAGGGGCCGCCACGGCCCCTTTTTTTTGCGCCGCGCCGCTGCCGCCGCTATCGCCGGCACCGCCCCCGAGACACCCAGAACCGCATCAAAGGAGAAAAAGCATGAGCCAGTTCGACAACGTTTCCGTCGTCAAGAAAGCCAACCTCTACTTCGACGGCAAGTGCGTCAGCCACACCGTGCTGTTCCCGGACGGCACCCGCAAGACGCTGGGCGTGATCTTCCCCGCCGCGCTGACCTTCAATACGGGCGCGCCGGAAATCATGGAAATCAACGCGGGCAGCTGCCGCGTGCGCCTGGCCGGCGAGGCGCAGTGGAACACCTACGGCGCGGGCCAACGGTTCGACGTGCCGGGCAACAGCAGCTTCGACATCGAAGTGCTGGAAACCCTGGACTACGTCTGCCACTTTGCCTGAAGCACGCGCCTGAAAAGCGCGCTCGAAGGACGCACCGGAAGAGCGCACCCGAAGCACGGCGCCGCGCCCGCCCGGGCGCGGCCTAGAGGATGACCGGCTCGGGCTCGATGCGCACGCCGAAGCGCGCCGCCACCGTCTCGACGATGCGCTGCGCCAGCGCCAGCAGTTCCTGCCCGTTGCCGCCGCCGTGGTGCACCAGCACCAGGGCCTGCTTGCCGTACACGCCGACCGCGCCGTCGCGCAGGCCCTTGAGGCCGCACTGGTCGATCAGCCAGCCGGCCGCCAGCTTGTAGCTGCCGTCGGGCTGGGCATGGCTGACCAGCCCGGGATGCCGGGCCAGCAGCGCGTCGCGCTGCGCCGCGCTCACCACCGGATTCTTGAAGAAGCTGCCCGCGTTGCCGATCTCGGCCGGGTCGGGCAGCTTGCGCGAGCGGATCGCGATGATGGCGTCGCGGATGCGCGCGGCGCCGACCGGCGCGTTTGACGCATCCGACGTATCTGGCGCATCCGGCCTCTGGGCGATTTCCCGCGCCAGTTCCGCGTAGCCGAGCACCGGCTGCCACGGCCGCGGCAGCCGCAGCGTGACCGCGGTGATGATGTAGCGGTCGCGGCCCTCGGCCTTGAACAGGCTGTCGCGGTAGGCGAAGCGGCACTGCTCGCGCGTGAGCGTGACGAATGCGCCGGCCTGGCGGTCCCAGGCGCGCAGGCTGTCGAAGCGCTCGCGCAGCTCCACGCCGTAGGCGCCGATGTTCTGGATCGGCGCGGCGCCGGCGGTGCCGGGGATCAGCGCCAGGTTTTCCAGGCCGGGCATGCCGTCGGCGATGGTGCGGCAGACCAGCGCGTGCCAGTTCTCGCCGGCGCCGGCCGTCACCAGGAAGGCGTCGTCGGCCGCGCGGGCCGCGTAGCCGGGAATTTCCATCAGCAGCACCAGCGCGTCGAGATCGCGCGTGAGCACCACGTTGCTGCCGCCGCCCAGCACCACCAGCGGCAGCCCCTGCGCGCGCGGGTCGGCCAGCGCCTGCCGCAAGTCGGCCTCGCTGCGCACATGCGCGGCGAAGCGCGCGCGCACGTCGAATCCCAATGTATTGTGGCGGCGCAGGGGATAAAATTCGTGGAAATCTGCCATGCAAGGGAAAGGTGAAGCGGCGGCCGCGCGGCGGCGCCGGACTGCAGGGTAGGCTGGATTATACGTAAGCGCCGCCGCCGGCCCGCCGCGGGCGGGCGGCGCTACACCGCAACATCAGCAACATCAGCAACAGGTAAGACAAGGAGAGTGCAAATGCCGTCGTTTGACGTAGTGTGCGAAGCGAACATGGTCGAGGTGAAGAACTCGGTCGAGCAGGCCAACAAGGAAATCACCACCCGTTTCGACTTCAAGGGATCGGACGCGCGGGTCGAGCACAAGGAAAACGAGCTGACCGCGTTCGCCGACGACGATTTCAAGCTCGGCCAGGTCAAGGACGTGCTGATCAACAAGATGGCCAAGCGCAACGTGGACGTGCGCTTCCTCGACTACGGCAAGACCGAGAAGATCAGCGGCGACAAGGTCAAGCAGGTCATCACCATCAAGAAGGGCGTCACCGGCGACCTGGCCAAGAAGATCGTGCGCCTGATCAAGGACAGCAAGATCAAGGTGCAGGCCAGCATCCAGGGCGACGCGGTGCGCGTGTCCGGCACCAAGCGCGACGACCTGCAGAACGTGATCGCGCTGCTGCGCAAGGACGTTCCCGAGGCGCCGCTGGACTTCAACAACTTCCGCGACTGATCCGGTCGCCGCGCGCGGCGGGCATGCCGCCGCGCCGTCCCGCTAGCGCGGCTGCGGCAGGCCGCCGATCTTCGCGCCGGCCTTCAGGCCCTTCTGCGCGAACCATCCCTTGTTCATCTCCAGCGCGTAGCGCACGGCCGCGCGCGGGCAATGGTTGTCTTCCGTCTGCGGCGCCATGTCCTCGATGTTGACGATGGCGCCGTCGTCGGCGAGGAAGGCGATCGACAGCGGCAGGTCGGTGTTCTTCATCCAGAAGCAGTGCCCGGCCTTGTCCTCGAAGACGAACAGCATGCCTTCGTTGGCAGGCATGTTCTTGCGGTACATCAGGCCCAGCTCGCGGGATTCCGGCGTGGCGGCGATTGCCGCCTTGATCGCGTACATGCCCGCGGTAAGCTGCCTGACCGGCAGGCCGCTGGCCGGCGCCTGGGCCAGCGCGGAAGTCAGGAAGGCAACGGCGCAGCCGCCGGCGAGAAGGAACGGGAAGACAGGACGCATGGAAGGGAAGCGGCGGATGACGGGTTCAGGACAGCCGCCAGCATAACGCAGCTATCGCGCGCGCGGCGCGCGCGATGGTTTCGCCGCGCTGCCCGGCCGGGCCGGCCGCGCGGCGGCCAACAAAAAAGGCAGGCGGCCCCGCGGGCAGCCTGCCTTTCGCATGCCGGACGCAAGGTCCGGCGCGCCAGCAGTGAACTTACTGGGCGGCCGGCGCGTCAGCCTTGGCAGCCGCAGCAGCCTTGGCCTTGCGAGCGTGCTTGGCGTGGCTCTTCTTGGCGCTCTTGGCCGGCTTGGCAGCCGGAGCTTCCGCTGCGGGCGCCGCGGCGGCCGGAGCAGCCGGTGCGGGAGCGGCGGCTTGAGCGAAAGCGCCGGTGGCGAACAGGCCGGCGACCAGAGCAGCGATCAGTTTGTTCATGCTATCTACCTCGGAAGGTTGAATCGATTCGAAAGAGTGACTCGTGTGCGACGTGTCACTGTCAAAAACGAAGCGCGGCGGCGGGCCGTTGACCCGCGATCTGTTAATTTTTGTAACTTTATCGCCGCGGGCGCCCCGGACTCCGGGTTTGCCGCCCGGCCGGCGCGCGTGCCGTGTCCGCGCGCGGGGAGGGATGCGGGCGCGGCGCGGCGGCGGCGGGCAGGCCCAGATCCGCGGCCGAGACCTCGCACCACTGCCCGGGCGCCAGCCCGAGCGCGCGCAGGTCGAGCGCGCCGATCTTCACGCGCACCAGGCGCAGGGTGGGAAAGCCGACCGCCGCCGTCATGCGCCGCACCTGCCGGTTCTTGCCCTCGCGGATCTCCATTTCCAGCCATTGCGTCGGGATGGCGGCGCGGAACCGCACCGGCGGCTGGCGCGGCCACAGGAAGCCGGGCTCCCCGATCAGGCGCGCCTGCGCGGGCCGGGTGCGGAAGTCGCCGAGGTCCACGCCCGCGCGCAGGCGCGCGAGCGCATCCGCGCCGGGCATGTTTTCCACCTGCACCAGGTAGGTCTTCGCCAGCTTGTGGTGCGGATCGGCGATGCGCGCCTGCAGGGCGCCGTCGTCGGTCAGCAGCAGCAGGCCCTCGCTGTCGGCATCGAGCCGGCCGGCCGGGTACACGCCGGGCAGCGCCACGCAGTCGGCCAGCGTCGGGCGCGACGGGTGCGCGGAAAACTGGCTCATGGTGCCGAAGGGTTTGTTCAGGGCGATCAGGGTCATGCGGAGGCTGGAAGACGATGCCGGCAACGCGCCGACGGGCGCCAGTATGCCGCAGCCGCGCGCCCGGCCGGCGGCCCGGCGCTGCGGCAGGGCGCCGTGGCGATGGCGGATCGCGGGATTTTGTTGCATAATGAAAGACAGTCTTATGTCTTATATAAGACTGGAACGCATTTGGCGTGCCACCGGCCGGCGGCTGTGTGCAACGCACCATCGCAGCTTCGGCGATCCCGCTAAAATGCCCCCGCGCTTCCCCACATCCCGCCGCCCGGCCCGCGCGCCTGGCGGCCTGTCCCATCCCCCCGTTCCGTACTGGAGACGTCATGTACCAACACATCAAGGTTCCGGCCGGTGACAAGATCACGGTCAACCAGGATTTCTCGCTGAATGTTCCGGACAATCCGATCATCCCCTTCATCGAGGGCGACGGAACGGGCCTGGACATCACCCCGGTGATGATCAAGGTGGTCGACGCCGCGGTGGCCAAGGCCTACGCCGGCAAGCGCAAGATCTCGTGGATGGAGATCTACGCCGGCGAGAAGTCGACCAAGGTCTACGGCCCCGACGTGTGGCTGCCCGAGGAGACGCTGCAGGTCCTGAAGGAATACGTGGTGTCGATCAAGGGCCCGCTGACCACGCCGGTCGGCGGCGGCATCCGCTCGCTGAACGTGGCGCTGCGCCAGCAACTCGACCTCTACGTCTGCCTGCGCCCGGTGGCCTACTTCAAGGGCGTGCCTTCGCCGGTGCGCGAGCCGCAGAAGATCGACATGGTGATCTTCCGCGAGAACTCGGAAGACATCTACGCCGGCATCGAGTGGGAAGCGGAAAGCGAGCAGGCCAAGAAGCTGATCGCCTTCCTGCAGAACGAGATGGGCGTCAAGAAGATCCGCTTCCCGGAAACCTCGGGCATCGGCGTCAAGCCGGTCTCCCGCCAGGGCACCCAGCGCCTGGTGCGCAAGGCCATCCAGTACGCGATCGACAATGACAAGCCCTCCGTGACCATCGTGCACAAGGGCAACATCATGAAGTTCACCGAAGGCGGCTTCCGCGACTGGGCCTACGAGCTGGCGCAGAAGGAATTCGGTGCCGAGCCGATCGACGGCGGCCCGTGGTGCAAGTTCAAGAATCCCAAGACCGGCCGCGAGATCGTCATCAAGGACGCCATCGCCGACGCCTTCCTGCAGCAGATCCTGCTGCGCCCGGCCGAATACTCGGTGATCGCCACGCTGAACCTGAACGGCGACTACATCTCGGACGCGCTGGCGGCCCAGGTCGGCGGCATCGGCATCGCCCCCGGCGCCAACCTGTCCGACTCGGT
Source organism: Cupriavidus ulmosensis (assembly GCF_977008105.1). Classification (NCBI taxonomy): domain Bacteria; kingdom Pseudomonadati; phylum Pseudomonadota; class Betaproteobacteria; order Burkholderiales; family Burkholderiaceae; genus Cupriavidus; species Cupriavidus ulmosensis. Next base: position 3,583,140 of record NZ_CDRMWP010000001.1, on the reverse strand, counting down.
GGCCATGTTCGAAGCCACCCACGGCACCGCGCCGAAGTACGCCGGCAAGGACTACGTGAACCCGGGCTCCGAGATCCTGTCCGCCGAAATGATGCTGCGCCACATGGGCTGGACCGAGGCCGCTGACCTGATCATCTCGTCGATGGAGAAGTCGATCCTGTCGAAGAAGGTCACCTACGACTTTGCCCGCCTGCTCGAAGGCGCCACGCAGGTGTCGTGCTCGGGCTTTGGCCAGGTGATGATCGACAATATGTAAGCGCTAGCTGCCAGCCGCCCCTTCTGGCTTGGAGGCGCGAGCCGGCCGGCCCCCGGGCTTCCGCGAGGAGGTGCCGGGGGGATTTCATTGGTGCGCAGTCAGGATGAAACCGGATGGGATCGTGGCAGGCGGGGCTGTCGGCGGCGCTGCCGCGATGTGGCAGCCAAACAAAAAGCCCGGCATTGACCTGACCGGGCTTTTTGAGGGATGCGTCGCGTACTGCTGTTCAGCCTGTCTTTCCGGACACGGCACGCCGGCAGCCAGGGCCGGGCGGTATCCGGGGGGCTACAGGCCGATCCCGTTCCGGGGAGGACTCCCCCGCATCCTTTCGTGGCCGCCGCGCGCTCTGCCGGCGGGTGCGGCCATGCACAGCGTCTTCAGGCAGCAGCGTCCTGGATATTGGTGGCTTGCTTGCCCTTGGGACCCTGGATGATTTCGAAGGATACGCGCTGACCCTCTTTCAGGGTCTTGAAGCCACTCATCTGGATGGCCGAAAAGTGCGCAAACAGTTCTTCTTCGCCGTCGTCCGGCTTGATGAACCCAAAGCCCTTGGCGTCATTGAACCATTTGACGATACCGCTTGCCATAAACTCCCCCAACAAAAAAAGCAGGATACGAGCGGGGGAAAGCGCCGCGGCCAGCCGGCGCCCGGCATGTGGCTTCGCGCCGGGCCGGTCAGACCGGGCCGGGCGCTGTGGCACGACTTGCGGGGCACCGCGTGGCGGCCAGTTTCTCGATGCTGACTCGCCGCCGCCGGATTCGTGGGCCTCCCTGCTCACGGATCACCCAGGTCCGGCATATTGCTTGGCTCGCGTAACCAGACTGAATGTGTGAACGATTCTTCTGGCAAACATGGTCACTGTCAAGCTGGCAGATTCCCCACTCTCCGTAGGGTGTGGCGGGAAAGGAACGGCGGTCGGTGGTATTTTGGAGGGGTTTGGGTCCTGGCGGCGCGCCCGCGCTTCCGGGTGTCCCCGGATGCATTCGGCATCTCCGGAATTTCGATGGCCGCTGCATCGGCCTCTTGAATCCCGTGTCTTTTCCCCAAATTGCAGAGTTGTGCGTAAGGGTTAGAATAAAGCCATGGCTACACGGCTGGCAAATGTCCCACAACGCGAAGCAGGCACCGTACTGGAGCGGAAAGAGCAGGCGCTCAAACCGCCCGCCATGTACAAGGTCCTGCTGCTGAATGACGACTTCACCCCGATGGAGTTCGTCGTGATGATCCTGCAGCAGTATTTCAGCAGGGACCGGGAGACGGCGACGCAGATCATGCTCACCGTCCACCGGGAAGGCAAGGGGGTCTGCGGTATCTATACCAGGGATATCGCGGCGACGAAGGTCGAGCTGGTGTCAACGCACGCACGGCAGGCGGGTCATCCGTTGCAGTGCGTGATGGAGGAAGCATGATTGCGCAAGAATTGGAAGTCAGCCTGCACATGGCGTTTGTTGAAGCGCGGCAGGCACGCCACGAGTTCATCACCGTGGAGCACCTGCTACTGGCGTTGCTTGACAACCCCACGGCAGCGGAAGTCTTGCGCGCCTGCGCAGCCAATATCGAGGACCTGCGCACCAGCCTGAAGAATTTCATCGCGGACAATACCCCGGTGGTGCCCGGCACCGACGAGGTGGATACCCAGCCCACGCTGGGCTTCCAGCGCGTGATCCAGCGCGCCATCATGCACGTGCAGTCCACTTCCAACGGCAAGAAGGAAGTGACGGGCGCCAACGTGCTGGTGGCGATCTTCGGCGAAAAGGACTCGCACGCGGTGTACTACCTCCAGCAGCAGGGCGTGACCCGGCTGGACGTGGTTAATTTCATCAGCCACGGCATCCGCAAGGACCAGGCCGAGCCCGCCAAGCATGGCGAGGGCGCGGCCGAGGGCGAAGGCGGCGACGGCAAGGAAAGCCCGCTCGAGCAGTTCACCCAGAACCTGAACGTGCTGGCCAAGGCCGGCAAGATCGATCCGCTGATCGGCCGCGAGAGCGAAGTCGAGCGCGTGGTCCAGGTGCTGTGCCGCCGGCGCAAGAACAACCCGCTGCTGGTGGGCGAGGCCGGCGTCGGCAAGACCGCCATCGCGGAGGGCCTGGCTTGGCGCATCACCAAGAACGAAGTGCCCGACATCCTCGAAAAGGCGGTCGTGTACTCGCTCGACATGGGCGCGCTGCTGGCCGGCACCAAGTATCGCGGCGATTTCGAGCAGCGCCTCAAGGGCGTGCTCAAGTCGCTCAAGGACAATCCGAACGCGATCCTGTTCATCGACGAGATCCACACGCTGATCGGCGCGGGCGCTGCCTCGGGCGGCACGCTGGACGCCAGCAACCTGCTCAAGCCGGCGCTGTCGTCGGGCCAGCTCAAGTGCATCGGCGCGACCACCTTCACCGAGTACCGCGGCATCTTCGAGAAGGACGCGGCGCTGTCGCGCCGGTTCCAGAAGATCGACGTGGTGGAGCCGTCGGTCGACCAGACCGTGCAGATCCTGCGCGGCCTGAAGTCGCGCTTCGAGGAGCACCACGGCGTCAAGTACGCGGCGGCGGCGCTGACTGCCGCGGCCGAGCTGTCGGCGCGCTTCATCACCGACCGCCACCTGCCGGACAAGGCCATCGATGTGATCGACGAGGCAGGCGCCGCGCAGCGCATCCTGCCGAAGTCCAAGCAGAAGAAGACCATCGGCAAGGGCGAGATCGAGGACATCGTCTCGCGCATCGCCCGCATCCCGCCGCAGAGCGTCAACCAGGACGACCGCAGCAAGCTGCAGACGCTGGACCGCGACCTGAAGTCGGTGGTGTTCGGCCAGGACCCGGCCATCGAGGCGCTGGCCTCGGCCATCAAGATGTCGCGCGCGGGCCTGGGCAAGACCGACAAGCCGATCGGCTCGTTCCTGTTCTCCGGCCCGACCGGCGTGGGCAAGACCGAGGTCGCCAAGCAGCTCGCCTTCATCATGGGCATCGAGCTGCTGCGCTTCGACATGTCCGAATACATGGAGCGCCACGCGGTGAGCCGGCTGATCGGCGCGCCTCCGGGCTACGTGGGCTTCGACCAGGGCGGCCTGCTGACCGAGGCCGTCACCAAGAAGCCGCACTGCGTGCTGCTGCTCGACGAAATCGAGAAGGCGCACCCGGACATCTTCAACATCCTGCTGCAGGTGATGGACCACGGCGCGCTGACCGACAACAACGGCCGCCGCGCCGACTTCCGCAACGTGATCATCATCATGACCACCAATGCGGGAGCGGAGACCATGAACCGCGCCACCATCGGCTTCACCTCGGCGCGCGAGCAGGGCGACGAGATGGCCGACATCAAGCGCATGTTCACGCCGGAGTTCCGCAACCGGCTGGACGCCATCATCAGCTTCCGCTCGCTGGACGAGGAAATCATCCTGCGCGTGGTGGACAAGTTCCTCATGCAGCTCGAGGAGCAGCTCCACGAGAAGAAGGTGGAAGCCAGCTTCAGCGAGAAACTGCGCAAGTTCCTCGCCAAGAAGGGCTTCGATCCGCTGATGGGCGCGCGGCCGATGCAGCGCCTGATCCAGGACCTGATCCGCAAGGCGCTGGCCGACGAACTGCTGTTCGGCAAGCTGGTCTCGGGCGGCAAGGTCGTGGTCGACCTCGACGAGCAGGACCAGATCAAGCTGGACTTCACCGAAGCCGCCGCGGAGCCGCCGGAACCCCCGGAGGCGCCCGAGAACGAGAAGGCGGAGGTGTAAGGCGCCCGCCGGGCGGGAAGGCTGGCGGCAGTCCTGCCGCCAGCAATTCGTGCTATCCTCGGGCAAAATACAGGGCGGCAGCAATGCCGCCCTTTTTTGTTGTGGCCGGGTGCGGCTGCCACGGTAGCTGCGTCGAGCCCGCCATTTGCCTGAGTACCCGATGTCCCTGACCGAACGCTCGCGGCTGCGCCGCCTGCTGCTCAAATCGCTGCCGCTGGGCGCGATGCCCCTGATTCCCGCGCCCGGCCATGCCGCCCAGGGCGGCGATGCCCCCGTCGGCGGCGCCGGCCGGCCCATTTCGATGGTGCTGCCGTTCCCGCCCGGCGGCAGCGTCGACATCGTCGCGCGCCAGTTGCAGCCCGGCCTCAAGAGCGGCCTCGGCCAGACCGTGGTGATCGACAACAAGCCGGGCGCCGGCGGGCTGATCGCCTCCAGCATGGTGGCGCGCGCCAGGCCCGACGGCACCACCCTGCTGATGGCGTTCGACACCCACGCCATCAACCCGTTTGCCTACAAGCACCTGCCTTACGACACCTTCCGCGATTTCACGCCGATCTCGCAGCTGGTACGCTTCCCGCTGGTGATCGCCGCCAATCCCTCGCTGCCGGCTTCCAACGTGAAGGAACTGGTGGCGATGGCGCGCGAGAAGCCGGAGAGCATCCACTACGCCTCGTCGGGCGTGGGCAGCCTCAACCAGCTGGCGGCCGAGGCGCTGGCGACCGAGGCCGGGGTGCGCTTTCTCCATGTTCCATACAAAGGCGGCGGCCCGGCGGTGCAGGCCGTGCTGTCCAACGAAGTCGACGTCTTTTTCTCGAGCTACGCGGCCGTGCAGGCGCACGTGGCGGCCAAGACGGTCAAGCTGCTGGGCGTGACCGGCAGCGCGCGGCTACCCCAGTTCCCGCAACTGCCGACCGTGAGCGAGCAGGGCTATCGCGGCTTCGAGGCGTATTCCTGGATCGGCGTGTTCGGCCCGGCCGGCCTGCCCGAGCCGCTGGTGGGCCGCCTGCACGACGCGCTGGTGCGCGCGCTGCGGCAGCCGCGCGTGATGGACGCGCTGGCCATGCAGGGTTTCGAGGTCGTCGGCGGCAGCCCGGCCGAACTCGCCAGCCTGGTCCGCCATGAGCACGACAAGTGGCAGGCGGTGGCGCGCAAGGCCAACATCCAGTTCGACTGACCGGCCGATTGCGGCCGGTCGACCGATTCGATTGATTGCAGGACTTGCAGAGGTAGCGATGACGACGGAACCGCTAGACCATGCCGTGATGGTGTGCCCCGATCTCGACGCCGCCGCGCAGGCGTGGCGCGGGTTCGGCTTCACCCTGACGCCGCGCGGCTACCACACGCTCGGCTCGCAGAACCATTGCGTGATGCTGGAGCGCGACTACCTGGAGCTGCTGCACGTCACCGCGCCGAGCCCCGCGCGCCAGTATTACTGGGACGCCCAGCTAGCCGGCGGCGGCTGCGCGGCGCTGTCCTGCAAGAGCGCCGACAGCGCCGCGGCCGCGACGCAGCTGCGCGCGGACGGATGGCATGCCTCGGAGGCGGTCAGGTTCTCGCGCCCGGTGCGGCTGGACGACGGCAGCGAGCATCCCGCCACGTTCTGCGTCACCGCCATCGACGATGCGCCCGGCGCGCGCTTCTTCCTCTGCGAGCACGTCACGCCGGAGCTGCTGTGGCGCCCCGAGTGGACCGCGCACGCCAACGGCGCCACCGGCATCGCCACCATGTTCCTGGTGGTGGCGCCGGCGCTGGTCGACGCCGCCGGCCGGGCCTATGCCGAGCTCACCGGCGGCGAGATGACGCAAATCAACGAGCACATCTGCAGCCTGGCGCTGGACGGCGCGGCGCTGGTCGTGACCACGCCGCAGGCGCTGGCCGCGGCCACCGGCACCGAGCAGGTGCGGCGCGCGGTGCCTGGTTATGCCGCCATCCGGCTGCGCACCGCGGACCTCGCCGCGGCCCGCGCGCACTGGCGCGCCGCCGGCGTGGACGCGTTCGACCTGGGCCCGGCGCAGAGCCTGATCCCGGCCGCGCTGGCCGGTGGCGTGGCGCTGCTGTTCGAGCAGGCGCACTAACAGGCTCGCCAGGAGGCGCGCCGGGCGCGCCTGCTTTCCCGGCCCGCGGCGCTCAGGCGCCCTTGCCGGCGTGGTGCACGCCGGTCGAGCCGAACCCGCCCGCGCCGCGCGCGCTGTCCGCGGAAAAATCCTCCACCGTCCTGAACACGGGTCGCAGCACCGGCACGAACATCATCTGCGCGATGCGCTCGCCCGGCTCGATCACGATCGGCGCGGTGCCGGGCGCGTTGCGGTTCCACACGCTGACCATGATCGGGCCCTGGTAGTCGGCATCGATCACGCCGATCGAATTGCCCAGCACCAGCCCCTTCTTGTGGCCCAGGCCCGAGCGCGGCGCGATGGTGGCCGCCATGTACGGATTGGCCATGTGCACGGCGATGCCGGCCGGCACCAGTTGCGCCGGCGTGCCGGGCGCGATCGTGAGCGGCGCGTCCAGGCAGGCGTGCAGGTCGATCGCCGCCGCCATGTCGCTCTGGTAGGCGGGCAGGCCCCATTCGTGCAGGCGTGCGTCGAGCACCTTGATTTCGACGGTCGGATTGGCTTCGATGGTCATGGCTGTCGGTCCCGGAAAACGAAAAACGTTGGCAACCCGGGATGATAGCCGAACGGGCCGCCGCGCCGGCCCGCCTCAGTCCGCGGAGAGATCGAAGGCCTGCGCCAGCAGTTCGTAGGTGCGCAGCCGCGCCGCGTAGCTGGCGGCCACGCTCAGCACCACCAGTTCGTCGGCCTGGAAGCGCTCGCGCAGGTCCAGCATGCGCTGCGCCACCTGCTCCGGCGTGCCGCAGATGGTGCGCGGGCGCTCGCGCTCGACGATCAGGCGGTCGCGCTCGGTGGGCTCGTGCTGCGCGGCCTGCTCCAGCGACGGGATCGGCGCGTTGACGCCATAGGCCATCTGCAGCCGGCGCAGGTCCACGGCGCGCTCCAGCGCCGCCGCCTCGGCCTCGGTATCGGCGCAGATCACGAAGATCGCCGCGGCGCTGTACGGGCGCGCGTCATACGCGGGCGCGAAGTCCTCGCGGTAGTGGCGCGCCACGGCGTGGCCCATGTGCGGGTTGATGAAGTGGGCGAAGGCGAAGCGCAGGCCGAGCCGGGCCGCCAGCGCGCCGCCGTAGTCGCTCGAGCCCAGCACCCACAGCTCGGGCCGGGTATCGATCTCCGGCTGCAGCACCACGCCCTCGGCGATGTGCCCGGGCGGCACCTCGCCGCGCAGCAGCCAGGACAGGTCCTGCACCTGCTCGGCGAAATGGTCGCCGCGGTTGTAGTCGCCCATCGCCACCGCCTGCGCGGTGCGCAGGTCGCCGCCCGGCGCGCGGCCCACGCCGAGGTCGATGCGGCCCGGGAACAGGCCTTCGAGCATGCGGAACTGCTCGGCCACCTTGAACGGGCTGTAGTAGGGCAGCATCACGCCGCCCGAGCCCAGCCGGATGCGCCGCGTGACGCTGCCCAGGCGCGCCAGCATGACTTCCGGCGCCGGGTTGCATACGCCGCGCAGGCCGTGGTGCTCGGCGCACCAGTAGCGCGTGTAGCCGAGCGCGTCGGCGGCCTGCGCCAGCTCCACCGTGGCGGCCAGCGCGTCGCGCGCGCTGTGGCCGGCGATGACCGGGCTCTGGTCCAGCACCGAGAGGCGCAGCTTGGGTTTGCTTTCAGGCATGTGGGGTTCGTGCCAAGGGGAGGGGGTCGTGTGAAAGGGACGCGGGCGCGGGCTTCAGCGCGCCGGCAGGCGCTGGCCGATGGCGGCCACCAGGTGGCGCGCCAGCGTGAGCTTGTCCGCGCGCGGCAGGCGCGTCACGCCCCTGGCGTCGAACAGCACGATCTCGTTGTCGTCGAGGCCGAAGGTCTGGTGGCCGATATTGCCGACCAGCAGCGGCACGTTCTTGCGCTGGCGCTTCTGCTCGCCGTATTGCTCGAGCTTCTCGCTCTCGGCGGCGAAGCCCACGCAGTAGGGCGCGTTCGCGCGCGCCGCCACGGCGGCGAGGATGTCCGGGTTCTGCACGAACCGCAGCGTCGGCGTGTCGGTGTCGTTGGCCTTCTTGAGCTTCTGCGTGGCCACCTCGGCCGGGCGCCAGTCGGCCACCGCCGCCACGGCGATGAACACGTCGGCGCCGGTCAGGTTCGCCAACACCGCATCGAACATCTGCTGCGCGCTTTCCACGTCGGCGCGCGCCACGCCGCGCGGCGTCGGCTGCGCGGTCGGTCCCGCCACCAGGATCACGTCGGCGCCGGCCTCGCGCGCCGCGCGCGCGATGGCGAAGCCCATCTTGCCCGAGGAGCGGTTGGTGATGCCGCGCACCGGGTCGATCGCCTCGAAGGTCGGCCCGGCCGTGATCACCACGCGGCGGCCCACCAGCGGCTTGGGCTGGAAGAAGGCGACGAGGTCCTCGACGATCTCCTCCGGCTCCAGCATGCGGCCGTCGCCGATCTCGCCGCAGGCCTGGTCGCCGCTGCCGGGGCCGAGGATCGCCACGCCGTCGGCGCGCAGTTGCGTGGCATTGCGCTGCGTGGCCGGCGCGCCCCACATCTGGCGGTTCATGGCGGGCACCACCAGCAGCGGGCAGTCGCGCGCGATGCACAGCGTGGAGAGCAGGTCGTCGCACAGGCCGTTGGCCAGCCGCGCGAGGAAATCGGTGGAGGCGGGCGCGATGACGATGGCGTCGGCCTCGCGCGACAGGTCGATGTGGGCCATGTTGTTGCCCACGCGCGCATCCCACTGGGACGTGAATACCGGCCGGCCCGACAGCGCCTGCATCGTGACCGGGGTGATGAAGTGGGTCGCGGCCTCGGTCATGACCACCTGCACGGTCGCGCCGGCCTTGGCCAGCAGGCGGACCAGCTCGGCCGACTTGTAGCAGGCGATGCCGCCGGTCAGGCCAAGGACGAGATGCTTGCCTCGCAGATCCATGATGCTCTTTGCTCGAAGGTGTGGTCCGGGTGCCGGGGCTGGGTTGCCTTGCGATTGTCCCGCAATGGCATGCCGCTGCGCCGGAGAAACGTCAATAATACCGGCTTGCCCGCGCGCGCGTTTGCCGCGCCGCCGCTCGCGGCCGCGCCGGCCTCCGCGGCCTCCCCATCCCGCTCATCCTCTCACCTTTGCCCGCCACCCTCATGTCGCCACGTCCCTTGTTTCGCCAGCACCGCACGCCGCGCCCGCTGCGCCCGCAGAACCTGATCCTGCTGTTGCTGGCGGGCGTGTTCGCGCTGGCCCTGCTGCTGCTGGCCTTCGCCAAGGTCTGGCTGCCGCGCGAGGACGTGCCGGCGCGGGCGGACTGGATCGTGGTGCTGGGCGGGGAATCGGGCGAGCGCGTGATCGGCGCGGCGGAGCTGTATCACGCCGGCGTGGCGCCGTTCGTGTTCGTCACCGGCGCCGGCGACTGCCTGCTCAACGTGCGGCGCCTGGTCATGGCCGGCGTGCCGCGCGGGCGCATCGGCTACGAATGCACTTCGCGCAGCACCTGGGAAAACGCCCGCGTGACGCGGGCGCAGCTGGAGCGGTTCGCGCCGCGCCGGGCGGTGCTGGTGACCAGCTGGTACCACACCGGCCGGGCCCTGCAATCGTTCCGCCAGGCCTGGGGCGAGGTCGAGTGGGGCGCCCACGGCGTCCATCCCGGCGTGAGCCTGGACAGGTCGCTGGTGGTCTACGAAGCGGGCGCGGTGCTTGCCGAATATCTCAAGCACGCCTGGTACGCCGTGCGCCACTGAGCGCGCGGCGCGCCCGGCGCCGTTCAGTGCCGGCGCACGCGCCGCAGCTCGTCCACGATCAGCAGCACCGCGCCGACCGTGATGGCGCAGTCCGCCACGTTGAACGCGGGCCAGTGGTAGTTGCGCGCGTGGAAGTCGAGGAAGTCGATCACGTGGCCGTAGATCACGCGGTCCACCACGTTGCCGATGGCGCCGCCCAGGATCAGCGAGATGGCGAAGCAGAACAGGCGCTGGCCGGTATGGCGGTACAGCATCCACACGATGAACAGGCCCACCACCACGCCCAGCGCGGTGAAGAACCAGCGCTGCCAGCCGCCGGCGTCGGCCAGGAAGCTGAAGGCGGCGCCCTTGTTGTAGACCAGCACCAGGTTGAAGAAGCCGGTCACGGGGCGCGATTCGCCGTAGGCGAAGGTCCTGACGATGACGATCTTGAAGAACTGGTCGAGCACGATCACCAGCAGGGCGAACGCCAGCCACAGCAGCGGCGTGGTGTGGCTGGCCTTGCTGGCGCGCTTGCCGGCGCGCGCGCCGCGTGTGGTGGTGGCGGCCATCAGGCGTGGCTCCTGTGTTCGCCGGCGCCGAACAGGTTGCTGTCGCAGCGCCCGCAGAGGGTGGGATGGGCCGGGTCGCGGCCGACGTCGGCGCGGTAGTGCCAGCAGCGCTCGCACTTGGCGTGGGCCGACGGCGTCACCGTGACCATCAGGTCGCCGCCTTCCGGCGCCGGCGCCACCTTGGCTGCCGAGGTCAGCAGCACGAAGCGCAGGTCGTCGGCCAGGCTTTGCAGCGCGGCCAGCACCGGGCCGCCGGCCTGGATGGTGACTTCGGCCTGCAGCGACGAGCCGATCTCGCCGTCCACGCGCACCGCTTCGAGCTGCCTGGTGACTTCCGCGCGCACGTCGCGGATGGTCTGCCACTTCTGCAGCAGGTCGTCGGCGTCGTCGACCGCCGGCACCTCGTAGTAGGTGCTGGTGAAGATGGTGTCGCGGTGCTCGGTGCCGTGGCCGAAGATCTGCCACGCTTCCTCGGCGGTAAACGAGAGGAACGGCGCCATCCAGTGCAGCATGGCCTGGGTGACGTGGTAGACCGCGTTCTGCGCGGCGCGGCGCGCCTGCGAGCCGGGCGCCGTGGTGTAGAGGCGGTCCTTGAGCACGTCGAGGTAGAAGCCGCCGAGGTCTTCCGAGCAGAAGGTCTGCAGCTTGGCGACCACCGGGTGGAATTCGTAGGCCTCGTAGTGCGACAGGATCTCGCGCTGCAGGCGGCCGGTCAGCGCCACCGCGTAGCGGTCGATCTCCAGCCATTCCGACACCGGCAGCGCGTGCTGCGCGTGGTCGTAGTCGGCCAGGTTGGCCAGCAGGAAGCGCAGCGTGTTGCGGATGCGGCGGTAGCCTTCCACCACGCGCTTGAGGATCTCGTCGGAGATCGACAGCTCGCCCGAGTAGTCGGTCGAGGCCACCCACAGGCGGATGATCTCGGCGCCCATCTTGTTCGACACGTCCTGCGGCGACACCGTGTTGCCGACCGACTTGGACATCTTGCGGCCTTCGCCGTCGACGGTGAAGCCGTGCGTGAGCAGCGCCTTGTAGGGCGGCTTGCCGTACAGCATCGAGGCGGTCAGCAGCGAGGAATGGAACCAGCCGCGGTGCTGGTCCGAGCCTTCCAGGTACAGGTCCGCCAGGCGGCCCTCGGGCAGGTCGGCCGACGGGTCGTACAGGTCCGCGCGGTGCGAGCCGCGGATCACGGTCCAGTGCGTGGTGCCGGAGTCGAACCAGACGTCGAGCGTGTCGCGGTTCTTCTCGTAGAGCGCGGCCTCGTCGCCGAGCAGTTCCTGCGGGTCCAGCGTCTGCCAGGCCTCGATGCCGTGCTGCTCCACGCGCCTGGCCACTTCCTCGAGCAGCGCCGGCGTGCGCGGATGCAGCGCGCCGGTTTCCTTGTGCACGAAGAACGCCATCGGCACGCCCCACTGGCGCTGGCGCGACAGGGTCCAGTCGGGCCGGTTGGCGATCATGTTGTGCAGGCGCTGCTTGCCCCAGGCGGGGTAGAACTCGGTGGCCTCGATGCCGGCCAGCGCGGTCTCGCGCAGGGTCGGGCCGTCGTCGACCGGGTCCACGTCCATGCCCGCGAACCACTGCGAGGTGGCGCGGTAGATGATCGGCGTCTTGTGGCGCCAGCAGTGCATGTAGCTGTGGGTGTACCTGTGCGAGTTGAACAGGTTGCCCGAGGCTTCCAGCACCGCGACGATCTTCGGGTTGGCGTCCCAGATCTTCTCGCCGCCGAACAGCGGCAGCGTGCTGGCGTAGACGCCGTCGCCCATCACCGGGCTGATGATGTCGGCGTCGCTCATGCCGTGCGCCTTGCACGACTGGAAGTCCTCCACGCCGTAGGCCGGCGCCGAGTGCACGATGCCGGTGCCGGTATCGGTGGTGACGTACTCGCCCAGGTAGACCGGCGAGAGGCGGTCGTAGCCCGCGTCGGTCTTCGCCAGCGGATGGTGGAAGCGGATCTCCGACAGCGCCGCGCCCGTGGCGGTGGCCAGCACGCTGCCTTCGAGGCCGTAGACCTTGAGCTGCTCCTCGACGCGCTCGGTGGCCAGGATCAGGTGGCCGCGCGGCGTGTCGACCAGCGCGTATTCCACTTCCGGGTGCACGTTGAGCGCCTGGTTGGACGGGATGGTCCACGGCGTGGTGGTCCAGATCACGACCCAGCCCGGCCTGGCCGCCAGTTGCGCGGCCGGCAGCTTGAACGCATGGGCCAGCTTGTCGGTCTCGGCGAACGGGAAGCCCACGTCGATGGAGAGGTCGGTCTTGTCCTTGTACTCGACCTCGGCCTCGGCCAGCGCCGAGCCGCAGTCGAAGCACCAGTTCACCGGCTTGAGGCCGCGGAACACGTAGCCCTTTTCCATGATCTTGCCCAGCGCGCGCAGCTCGTCGGCTTCGTTGCTGTGGTTCATGGTCAGGTAGGGATGGTCCCAGTCGCCGAGCACGCCCAGGCGCTCGAAGTCCAGCTTCTGGCGGGCGATCTGCTCGGTGGCGTAGGCGCGCGCCTTCGACTGGACTTCCTGCACCGGCAGGCCCTTGCCGAACTGCTTCTCGATCTGGATCTCGATCGGCATGCCGTGGCAGTCCCAGCCCGGCACGTAGACGGCGTCCAGGCCCGACAGGCCGCGCGCCTTGATGATCATGTCCTTGAGGATCTTGTTCACCGCGTGGCCGATGTGGATGTCGCCGTTGGCGTACGGCGGGCCGTCATGCAGGATGAACTTCTTCGCGCCCTTGCGGGCGGCCCGGATCTTCTTGTAGATCTGCTTGTCCTGCCACTGCTTGACCCACAGCGGCTCGCGCTTGGGCAGGTCGCCGCGCATCGGGAACGGGGTGTCGAGCAGGTTGACCGGGTACTTGCTTTTTTCGGGCTTGGCGCGTTTGTCGTTGGACATGTCGATTCTCGGGGCAATTCGGTTGGCGCGCGGGGCGCCAGCTCGGCTGGCTGCGGGCGCGCGGTACGGCGTGGGCTGGCTGCGGGGAAGCCTCGGGTTTGAAGGGGTAGCGACCCGGGTCCCGCTGCGCGGGAACGGGGCGCTAGCTAATTCGGTCGGTGGCGGAGGTGGCGAAGTCGCGGCTGCCCGCGGCCGGGGGCGTGCCCGCGGGCGAGCCCGGCACGGTCAGGCCGAAGAACGCGCGCGCATCCGCGCAGTCCTTGGCGATGGCCGCGGTCAGCGCTTCCAGGCCGTCGAAGCGGGCCTCGTCGCGCAGCTTCTTCATGAACTCGACGCGCACCAGCTTGCCGTAGATGCTCTGGTTGAAGTCGAACAGATGCACCTCCAGCAATACCCGGCCGGCGTCCTCGATGGTCGGGCGCACGCCGATGCTGGCCACGCCGGGCACCGGATGCTCGCCCAGGCCGTGCACCTGCACCACGAAGATGCCGCTGACCGCCGGCCGCTTGTGCGAGATGCGCAGGTTGATGGTGGGGAAACCGAGGTCGCGCCCCAGCTTGCGCCCGTGCACCACGTGCCCGCTGATGGCGTAGCCGTGGCCGAGCAGGCGGCGCGCATGCTCGAGGTCGCCGCCGACCAGCGCCTGGCGCACCGCGGAGCTGGAGATGCGCACGCCGCCCTCGGAGACCGAGCCCATCTGCTCGACGTCGAAGCCGAACTGGGCGCCGGCCTGCTGCAGGTAGGCGAAGTCGCCGGCGCGGCGCGCGCCGAAGCGGAAATCGTCGCCGACCAGCAGCCAGCGCGTGTGCAGGCCGTGCCATAGCACGTTCTCGACGAAGGCCTGCGGCGACTGGGCGGCGAAATGGGCGTTGAAATGCTCGACCACCACGCGGTCGACCCCGTTGCGGCGCAGGCTCTCGAGCTTGTCGCGCAGTAGCGCGATGCGCGCGGGCGCCTTGTCCGGGGTGAAGAACTCGCGCGGGTGCGGCTCGAAGGTCATCACGCACAGCGGCAGGCCGCGCGCGTCGGCCGCTGCGCGCGCGCGCGCGAGCAGCGACTGGTGGCCGCGGTGGACACCGTCGAAATTGCCGATGGTCAGGGCGCAGGGCGCCCGGCTCTCGGCATTGGGCAGGCCACGGAAGACTTTCACGAGGACGGCGTCGAGCGTTTGGGTAAAGCGGGCATTATAAGGCGAATGGGGGACGAGTTTCGCCCGGCGGTACCGGGCCCGGCGCGCGGGCTGGCGTTTTTGTGCACGGATCGGCCCATCGGCGTGGCGCCACTCCCCAAAAGGCGGCATGATACGGCGGATCGCATCCGACGTCCCAGCCCTTCCTTTGAACGCGCTGCTCAACCGAATCCTGCCGCCGCCAGGGCCTCCGCTCGATACCGAAACGCGGGCCAAGCTGCTGGCGACCATCCATCGCGTCTCTCCCACCGCCACCGTGGCCTCGCTGGTGCTGCCGGCGCTGACCGCGGTCGCCTTCTGGTCCGCCGCCGACCATGCCGCGCTGCTGGGCTGGTGCGGCGTGATGCTGGTGCTGGCCACCGCGTCGACGTGGTTCTACTACGGCTACCTGCGCGACGGCGCCACCATGAGCCGCTCGGCCCATACGCGCAAGTGGTGGGCCAACATGCGCGCGCTCGCCTTCCTGACCGGGCTGACCTGGGGCAGCTCCGCGCTGCTGCACCTGTTCACCGGCTCCGCCGTGTTCTCCAGCGTGCTGTACCTGCTCGCGGTGGGCGTGCTGGCCGGCGGCGTCACCGCGCAGTCGCCGGTGCCGTCGAACCTGGTCTACGCCGGCATTCCGATCCTGGTGCCCAACATTTTGTTGGCCGACTACGCCTTTCCGGGCCACGGCACCTACGTGCAGTTGCTGCTGGTGGTCTACGCCATCATGCTCACGCGCCACGCGCTGAACCTGCAGCGCACGCTGGTGCGGGCCATCCAGCTCGAGAGCGACAGCCGCCGCCTGGCCAAGCAGTTCCAGGAGGAGAAGGAGCGCGCGCTGCATGCCAGCGAGGAGAAGTCGCGCTTTCTCGCCGCCGCCAGCCACGACCTGCGCCAGCCCGTGCATGCGCTGGTGATGCTGGTCGAGGCGCTGCGCGCGCGCAACAAGTCGTCCTCGCTCCATCCGCTGGTCGAGCAGGTGGCCGCCGGCACCCAGACCATCGACCTGCTGTTCCGCTCGCTGCTGGACCTGTCCAAGCTCGAGGGCCGCAAGGTGCTGCCGACGCTGGAGCCGTGCGAGCTCGGCCACCTGATCAACGAGGTGATGAGCCAGTTCGCCGCCGACGCGCGCGAAAGCGGCCTGACCCTGACCCCGCGCGTGCCCGAGGAACTGTTCGCGATGGCCGAGCCGGTGCTGCTGCGCCGCGCGTTGTTCAACCTCGTGCAGAACGCGCTGCGCTACACCCGCCGCGGCGGCGTGCTGGTGACGGCGCGCGAGCGCCGCAAGCATATCCGCGTGGAGGTGTGGGACACCGGCGCCGGCATTACGCCGGAGCACCTGCCCGACATCTTTTCGCCGTACTACCAGGTGCACAACCCCCAGCGCGACCCGTCCCAGGGCCTGGGGCTGGGGCTGGCCATCTTCAAGGAATGCGTGCGCCTGATGCGCGGTACCTACGGCGTGCGCTCGGTGCCGGGGCGCGGCTCGGTGTTCTGGTTCTCGCTGGCGCCGGTGGAGGCCGAGACCGTGGCCACCATCCGCGCGGTACGCGCCTCGGCGGCGGCCGAGGACACCAAGCCGGACCACCTGCGCGGCACGGTGCTGGTGGTGGACGACGACACGCAGATCCGCAAGGCCTGGATCGCGCTGATGGAAGCCTGGGGCATCCAGGTCGCGTGCGCCGCGCACGGCGCCGATGCCGACCGCCTGTTCATGCAGGGCCTCAGGCCGGACATCATCTTCTGCGACCTGCGCCTGCCCGGCAGCGAGAACGGGCTGGACCTGCTCGAGCGCTGGCAGAACACCCAGCCGCAGGCGCGCAGCGCGCTGCTGTCGGGCGATCTCAAGTCCGACGCGCTGGCGGCGGCCGAGGAAGCGGGCTATTTCGTGCTGCCCAAGCCGGTCGATCCGGCGGCGCTGCGGCTGCTGCTGCGGCGCTGGCTGCGTCCCGCCTGAAGGCAGGCAGGCAGGCGGGCGGGCGGCAGGCGGCGGGCGGGGCCCGGCCGCGCCTTACTGGCGCAGGCGGAAACGCTCCATGCGCGACATCACCTGCATGCGCGTGCGCACGCCGAGCCGCTGCAGGATCGCCGAGACGTGTTCCTTGACGGTGTTCTCGGTCAGCCCCAGGCGCCGCGCGATGACCTTGTTCGGCAGCCCTTCGAGCACCAGCGCCAGCACCGAGCCCTGGCGCGGCGTCAGCCCCAGCTCCGCCGGCGTGACCGGGATGCCGTGGGCCGGCCCGAACGACTGCGCGCGGCCGTTGAGGGCCTCGTCGGAAGGAAACGAGGTGTCGCCCGCCAGCACCTTGCGCACGGCCGCGGTGAACGCGTTGGCGTCGAGGTGCTTGCCGACGAAGCCGTAGGCGGCGAGCGCGCGCGCGCGGCCCACGATCTCCGGCGTGGCCTCGGCGGACATGAAGATGAAGCGCGCCGCGGGCACCAGCGTCTTGAGCGCCTGCATGGCGTCGAAGCCGGTGCCGTCGGTGAGCCAGATGTCCAGCAGCACGATATCGGGCCTCAGCCCCTGCTGCAAGGTGTTGAGCGCCTCTTTGGCGCTGCCGGCGGCATGGACCGCAACGTCGGGCATCACTTCCGCCAGGAAGGCGGTGGTGCCGGACAGGGCCATGGGATGATCATCGACCACCAGCAAGGTCGGTGCAGCGTTCGACATGCGATTTCCCGTCTAATTTTCCACTTCGTCCTTGTTGTCACTTGAAGCCGCGTAAACGGTCTGCGCGTGGACGATAGCAGCCACTCTAGCAGAGCGGGCGAGGCGTCACAATCCGTGAACAAGCTAAGCACGTTGCGCGCAGGCCATGCCATTCGGCCTGCCGGCGGGGGTTTCGCGTGTTTTAAGTGCCTAATGCGCTCGCTTTGGCCGTGTACTGGCCCTGCCTTGGTAGAATTGCGCGATGAAAAATATCGTTATCCTGATTTCAGGGCGTGGCTCCAACATGGAAGCCATCGTCCGCGCGTGTGCCGCCGAGGGCTGGCCGGCGCGCGTGGCGGCCGTCCTGTCCAACCGGCCCGATGCCGAGGGCCTGCAGTTCGCCGCCGACCACGGCGTGCCCACGGGCGTGGTGGACCACACCCGGTATGCCGACCGCGCCACCTTTGACGCGGCCCTGGCCGCCGCCATCGACGCCCACGCCCCCGACGTGGTCGTGCTGGCCGGCTTCATGCGCATCCTGACGCCGGCCTTCGTCGACAAATACGCCGGGCGCATGCTCAATATCCATCCGTCGCTGCTGCCGTGTTTCCCTGGCATGTACACCCATCGCCAGGCCATCGAGGCCGGCGTCAAGGTGCATGGCGCGAGCGTCCATTTCGTCACACCCGAACTCGATCACGGCCCGGTCATCGTCCAGGCCGCGCTCGACGTGCTGCCGGGCGACACGCCCGAAAGCCTGGCCGAGCGCCTGTTGCCGGCCGAACACGCGATCTACCCGCGCGCTGTGCGCTGGTTCGTCGAGGACCGCCTGCGCGTGCATGCCGGCGTGGTCCGCGTCGAACCCCACGAATCCCAGTTGTTTACGGCCTTTGCTGCCGCTACGGAGGTGCAGTCATGAGCCGGAATACCGCAGGGGCGCGCCAGCCCGTCCGCGACAAGCGCAAGGCCACGCCGATCCGCCAGTCCGCGCGCAGCGGCGATCACCGCGACAGCCGCGACGGCCAGGCGCCGCAGCAGGGCCGCGCCGCGCACGGCGGGCTGCATGCCGTGCATATCCAGCACATCGACCGCCTGCTGGGCAAGGTGCTGATGTTCACGCGTCCGTCCGACGTGGTGGTGAGCTACTACTTCCGCGAGAACCCCAAGCTGGGCCACCGCGAGCGCGGCATCATCGCCGAGGCGGTGTTCGCGGTGTTGCGCCGGCGCGTCGAATTCTCGCAGTTCGCCGCCAGCGGCACGGGCACTTCGCAGCGCCGCCTGGCCCTGCTGGGCCTGGCCGCCACGCTCGGCCGCGATGTCCTCACGCCGTTCCTGCTGCCCGAGGAAGGCGAATGGCTGGACCGCCTGACCACCATCGAGCGCTCGAGCCTGGCGCCGCGCGTGCGCGCCAACCTGCCCGAATGGCTGTTCGACGAACTCGCCGCCCGCCACGACCAGGCCTTCGTCGAAGCGCTCGGCGACGCCTGGCTGCGCCCGGCCCCGCTGGACCTGCGCGCCAACCTGGCCAAGACCTCGCGCGAGGCCGCGCTGGCCGAGCTGGAAGCCGCCGGCCTCAAGGCCGAGCCCACGCCGATGGCGCCCGCCGGCATCCGCCTGGCCGGCAAGCCCGCGCTCAACCAGCTGCCGCTGTTCGTCAACGGCCTGGTCGAGGTGCAGGACGAAGGCAGCCAGCTGCTGTGCAACCTGGTCGCGCCCAAGCGCGGCGAGATGGTGGTCGACTTCTGCGCGGGCGCCGGCGGCAAGACGCTGGCGCTGGGCGCGCTGATGCGCTCCACCGGCCGCCTCTATGCGTTCGACGTGTCCGAGAAGCGCCTGGCCAACCTCAAGCCGCGCCTGGCGCGCAGCGGGCTGTCCAACGTGCATCCGGTGCAGATCGATTCCGAGCACGACGCCAAGATCAAGCGCCTGGCCGGCAAGATCGACCGCGTGCTGGTGGACGCGCCATGCAGCGGCCTCGGTACGCTGCGGCGCAACCCGGACTTGAAGTGGCGCCAGACGCCGCAGTCGGTGCTGGAACTGACCGCCAAGCAGGCCTCGATCCTCGAGTCCGCCGCGCGCCTGGTCAAGGTCGGCGGGCGCGTGGTCTATGCCACCTGCAGCGTGCTGGAAGCCGAGAACGAAGGCATCGTGCGCGGGTTCCTGTCCACGCATGCGGGCTTCCGCCTGGTGCCGGCCGCGCAGGTGCTGGCCGAGCAGAAGATCGTGGTGCCGGGCTTGCCGGAAGACGCCGAGATGCTGGCGCTCTATCCGCACCTGCATCAGACCGACGGCTTCTTCGCCGCGGTGCTGGAGCGCGTCAGCTAAGACCGCCGCGGTAAAGCAAGGGGCGCTGCCGGTCAGCGCCCTTTTTTTTGCGCCCGCTTTCTCGCGGTCGGCGCCGCCGCCGCGCCGCGCGACATCCTGCCCGGACTTCTGCGTCGCCGGCGCAGATGGCGGAAGGCGGCCGGATCCTCCGGCCCGATCCGGTTGCGCGCTTCGATGCGCTGCGCAGCCGACACGGCAATTGTCTGCGCGCGCGCGCCATCCCGGTGGACTAGGCCTTCTGGCCGACGGGCGGGGATGCGCGGCGCGCCTGCCTTGTGCCGGCGCGGGCTCGCCGCCGCCAGCGTGCGCCGGAACACATCGCCGTCCGCCATTCGCACGGGCTGGCGGACGGCCGGAGTTCAATACATTGAGGCCGCCCCAACTTGTCTTGACATGCGAAGCAACCTACCTTGACAGGACAACGCAGCGTCGGCGAAGGCATCGGCGCGCGGCGGGCGCGGCCCATTCATTCTGGCCGGCGCGATTTCGATGGGAAGCCGCCGTTCCGGCTCGCGCCGCAGCGGCGCGCGGTGATGGGAGGGGAGGATGCTGCATTCATTTTTCTTCGCGTCCGCGGACAGGCGGCCCGGCGACCACGCCTTGTGGGCCGACGGCCGCTACTACACCTACGAGGAAGTCCGCGCGCGCGCACGCGGCATCAGCATGGCGCTGGCGCCGTTCGCCGGCGGTCCCAATCGCAACTGCATCCTGTTCGCGCACCGCAGCGCGTGCGCCTACGCCGGCCTGCTCGGCGTGCTGGCCGCCGGCATGGCTTACGTGCCGATCCATGCGCGCTTCCCGCCGGCGCGCAACGCCGCCATCATCGCGCGCTCGGGCGCGCGCGTGATGCTGGTCGACCATGTCTGCGCGCCGCAGCTCGCGGCGCTGCTGCCGCTGCTGCCGCCGGACCTGCGCATCGTCATGCTCGACGCGCGGGCGTGGGACGCCGCCGGCGGCAATGCGCGGCCGCCGCCGTCCGCGCCCTTCGTGCACGATGCGCCGGCGGCGTGGCCCGCCGCCGTCGGGCCGGACGACCTCGCCTACCTGATCTTCACCTCGGGCACCAGCGGGCCGCCCAAGGGCGTGATGATCCCGCACGGCAGCGCGGTGGCCTACGTCAATGCGCAGATGCGGCGCTATCCCTGCGAGCCCGGCGCGCGCTTCAGCCAGTTCGCCGACCTCACCTTCGATTTCTCGGTGCACGACGTGCACGTCTGCTGGGCCAACGGCGCGTGCCTCTACGTGCCGACGCTGCAGGACCCGCTCTACCTGGCCGGCTTCATCCGCGAGCACCACATCACCCACTGGGCCAGCGTGCCGTCCGTGCTGGCGCTGCTGCAGCAGTTCCGCAAGCTGGCGCCCGGCGCCTTTCCCAGCGTGAAGATGACCCTGATGGGCGGCGAGGCGCTGCCCAAGGGCCTGGCCGAGGCCTGGTCGCGGGCCGCGCCGAACACGCACATCGTCAACGGCTACGGCCCCACGGAAACCACGGTGATCGTGCTGACCTTCGAGCTCACGCCCGCCTTTCTTGCCGATGCGTCGCGCCCGGCGGTGCCGCTGGGCCGGCCCTACCCGGGCACCGAGGTGGTGGTGGTGGACGAGCATCTCGCGCCGGTGGCGGCCGGCGCGCAGGGCGAACTGCTGATCGGCGGCGCGCAGCTCGCGCGCGGTTATCTGTCGGCGAACCCGCTCGACGGCGAGCGCTTCTTCGCGCGCGCCTATCCGGGGCGCGCCTGCCGCCGCTGGTACCGCACCGGCGACGCGGTGAGCGAATCGCCCGACGGCCTGCTGTACCACGGGCGCATCGACACGCAGGTCAAGATCCGCGGCAACCGCATCGAGCTGCAGGAGATCGAGCAGGTGGTGCAGGCCGCCAGCGGCAGCGCCCAGTGCGCGGTGCTGGCGTGGCCGCTGGACGAGGCCGGCAAGCCGATCGGCCTGGTGGCGTTCGTGCTGGCGCCGGCCGACGAGTCGCTGGGCGAGATGGGCGCGCGCGCGGCGCGCATCCGCCACGCCTGCAAGCAGAGCCTGCCGGTCTACGCGCGGCCCGACCGCATCGTCTGCCTCGACGGCTTTCCCATCAACGTGAACGGCAAGATCGACCGCAATCAGCTGCTGGCGCGCTGCGCGCATCTCGAGGCCGATGCCGACGGCGCGGCGCGCTGCCGCAGCGGCACGGCCGCGGCTTGAGCGCGGCTTGAGCGCGGCGCGCGATGCGCGCAGGCCGCGCGGCATGGGGCCGCGGGCATGCACGGAGTTCGCCCATGAGGCCTTTGCACTTCGACGGATGTTTCGGCTGGTACCACGCGGCCACGGGCGCGCGCGCGGTCGTGCTGTGCAACGCGGTCGGCCATGAAGCCCTGTGGACCCACGCCGGCCTGGCGCGGCTGGCGGAGCGGCTCGCGGCGCAAGGCGTGCCGGTGCTGCGGTTCGACTATCCCGGCACGGGGGATTCGGCGGATGCGGTGGCCGCGGCGGACCGCGTGGAGGACGGCGCCGGGGCGCCGGCCAACTGCGTCGATGCCTGCGTGGCATCGATCGGCCAGGCCGGCAACCTGCTGCGGCGCTTGTCCGGCGCGCGCGAGATCGTGCTGCTGGGCGTGCGCGGCGGCGCCGCGCTGGCCGCGCTGGCGGCCGCGCGCCGCGCCGGCGGGCTCGACGTCGCCGGGCTGGCGCTGCTCGCGCCGGTGGCGAGCGGGCGCATGCTGATGCGCGAGATGCGCATGATCGCCCAGACCTGGCGCTCGCTGGCGGGGCGCGCGGTGACGGCGGCGGCCGATGCTGCGCCGGCTTCCGCGCCGGCGGGCGCCGACATCCTGGGCATCCACTTCACCGCGGCCGACCTCGAGGCGTTCTCCCGCATCGACCTGTGCGCCGCCGCGAGCGCGCCGGCGCCGCGCGTGTTCATCGCCGGGGCCGGGCCCGATGAGGCGCTGCCCCGGCACTATGCCGCGCTGGGCGCGCAGGTCAGCACCGTGCCGTTTCCCGAGGTGGTCGGCTGGCTGCAGGACCCGCTGCACGGCACGCCGCCCGACGCCACCTTCGCCGCCGTCGCCGGCTGGCTCGCCGGCATGGCGCCGGCCGCCGGCAGGGCCGAAGCGCGGGCGGGGGAGGGCATTGGCGCGGCGGGCGTGGCGCCGTGCCTGCGCGCGGCGGCCTGGGTGGAAACGCCGGTGCGCTTCGGCCAGGGGCTGTTCGGCATGCTGTGCGAGCCGCGCGGCGAATGGCCCGGGCGGCCGGCCGTGCTGATCAACAACGCGGGCGGCACGCACCACGTCGGCGCCGGCCGCGGCGGCGTCATGCTGGCGCGGCGGCTGGCCGAACGCGGCGTGGCGTCGTTGCGCATCGACGTGCGCGGCATCGGCGACGCCAGCATCGGCGCGCGGGCCATCAAGGACGCGGTGCCGGCCGACCCGGAAGGCTATCTCGACGCGATTGCCGCCTGCGACTGGCTGCAGGCCCGCGGCTACGGCGAGGTGGTGGTGTTCGGCGTGAGCTACGGCGCCAACGTCGGCCTGCATGCGGCCGGCGCGCATCCCGGCGTGGTGGGCGCGGTGCTGGTCAACCTGCAGCGGCTGCTGCGCCGGGAGACCTTCACCCGCCCGCGCTGGCTGATCCACGGCCGCAGCGCGCCCACGGCGGAAGAGGGCGTGCCCGGCACGGACGCGGCCTCGGTGCTGCCCCGGCCGGCCCCGGCCGAGCAGCAGGAGATCGAGACCCTGCTGCGCAAGCTCGAGGCGCGCGGCACCGTGCTGCGCCTGCTGTTCGGGCCGGAAGATCCCGGGCCGTACGAGCTGGCGCGTTTCTTCGGGCCGCGGCTCGAAGGCCTGGCCGGGTTCGGCATGCTGCAGATCGAGACCATCGAAGGGCTCGACCACGGCATGCTGAACCCGCCGGGGCGCGCGCGCGTGATCGGCTATTGCGTCGATCTGCTGAGCGGCGCGCTGCATCCCGGCGCGGACCTGCCGGCCCGGTTGCGCCGCG
This sequence comes from Cupriavidus ulmosensis, assembly GCF_977008105.1. NCBI lineage: Bacteria > Pseudomonadati > Pseudomonadota > Betaproteobacteria > Burkholderiales > Burkholderiaceae > Cupriavidus > Cupriavidus ulmosensis. The sequence goes on along the minus strand of NZ_CDRMWP010000001.1, from coordinate 3,559,843 downwards.
CAGCGCAGCCGTGGCGCGGCATGCCCGGCTGCCGCGGACGGTGCGGCTGAGGCCGGCCGCGCCACGGAGGTGGGTCCAGGAAGTGGGCCCAGGAAGTGGGCCGCCGCGCCGCGGGCGGCTAGAATGGCTGACCTTTCGCGGGTCGGGCGCCGGGCGCCCGTGCCGCCCGCCGGCCGCGCCGCTTGCCGCGCGTGCCTGGCCAGCCACATCCAAGCATGAACCCGAATTCCCTGACCGAACTCCATGTATCGCATCCCGCCTTTGGCCGCATGCTCAACGACCTGATCCTCGATGCCGGCGGCCCCGGCTTCATCTGGCAACTGGCGGTGCTGGCCGGCTGCCTGGCGGTGGCGTGGCCGCTGGCGCGGCTGGTGGTCAAGCGGCTCGAGGCCCGCTACGACGGCTCCAGCTTCGCGCTGCGCTTCGCCGCGGCCAGCCTCGAGCGCGCCATGTTCCCGCTGTTCGGCTGGCTGCTGGTGACGGTCGGGCGCTTCGGGCTGGAGCAGCTGATGTCGGTCAGCGTGCTGCGGCTGGCGCTGGTGCCGCTGTCCGGCATCACGTTCCTGTATTTCGCCTTCTACATCCTGCGGCGCGTGCTGTCCGGCAATGGCCAGCTGCAGGGCATGCTGCTGCTGGTGGAGAAGGTGCTGACCACGCTGGTGTGGGCCGGCATGGCGCTGTACGTGCTGGGCCTGCTGTGGGACGTGGTCGGCTGGATGGAGTCGGTGCGCTTTTCCATCGGCGGCAAGCAGAAGATCAACCTCGCCGACACGCTGGCGGGGGTGGTGTGGATCCTGCTCACGGTGCTAGTGGCGATGTGGTTCGGCTCGTGGCTGGAAGAGCGCCTGATGCGCTCGGCCGGGCTGGACAGCAACCTGAAAGTGGTCCTGACCAGACTCTCGAAGGCGCTGCTGCTGCTGGTGTCGCTGCTGCTGAGCCTGTCGCTGGTCGGCATCGACCTGACCGTGCTGTCGGTCTTCGGCGGCGCGCTCGGCGTGGGCCTCGGCCTGGGCTTGCAAAAGATCGCCAGCAACTACATCTCGGGTTTCATCATCCTGCTCGACCACTCGGTCAAGCTCGGCGACCAGATCACGGTGGACAAGTACACCGGCACCGTCTCGCAGATCCGCACGCGCTACACCGTGGTGCGCAACGGCGACGGCGAAACCCTGGTGCCGAACGAGCAACTGGTGGCGCAGGCGGTGCAGAACCATTCGTTCTCGAATACCAATGTGCGCGTGGCCACACGCGTGCAGGCCGACTACGCCGCCGACCCGGAAACGGTGCTGGCGCTGCTGGCAGAAGCGGCGCAGGGCGTGCCGCGCCTGCTGGCCGAGCCGGCGCCGGCGGCATTTCTGGTGGCGTTCGCCGACAATGGCATCGAATACGAGCTGGCCGGCTACATTGCCGACCCGCAGAACGGCAAGCTGGGCGTGCAATCGGCGCTGAACCGGGCGATATGGCGCACGTTCCGCGAACATGGCATCTCGATCCCCTATCCGCAGCGCGAGGTGCGGATGCTCCGCCAGGCGGCGCCGGCGGTCGGCGGGGAGAGTAAAGAAGTATTTGATAAGACGCTTTTGGCGGCCTCCGCCGCGCGCGAGGGCGGTGCAACATAGGCATTCGCGGGACGTTTGGCGCACCTTGCGGAACGTTCCGCGTTGCTTACCATCAAATTCGGGGAAAAACGGATGTTCCGTTGATGACGTTCCGGTAGAATTGTCATAGTTGCGGGTTCCGAATTTTCGACCTCCCGCCCCCACACCAGACAGCCGCCAGATTGCAGCGGCTCGTGCCCAGTCCCGCCGGCGGCAGAATCTGCCCAAGGCGCCAGGCGCGCATGCCGGGGGCTCCGGCGAGCGCCGGGGTTTCCGGCAGGCGCCCTACGACGCAATCACTGATTTTGCAGTCCTTTTTCTGCACCTGTTTGCGGTCCGCCCTGTCGTGCCGCAATAGCGCAATAGCACCTGTTTAATCGACGGAGAACAGTTTGTTCGACACTATTCTTGACTGGGCCTCGAACGGCCTTGCCAACTGGTCCTGGTGGGAGATCGTCATCTACACGCTGGTGGTGACGCACATCACCATCGCGGGCGTCACCATCTACCTGCACCGCTGCATGGCGCACCGGTCGCTGGATCTGCACCCGATCGCCGCGCATTTCTTCCGCTTCTGGCTGTGGCTGACCACCGGCATGGTCACGAAGGAGTGGACCGCCATCCACCGCAAGCACCATGCCAAGTGCGAGACCGAGGAAGATCCGCACAGCCCGCAGACCCGCGGCATCCGCAAGGTGCTGCTGGAAGGCGCCGAGCTGTACCGCGCCGAGGCCAAGAACCGCGAAACCGTCACCAAGTTCGGTCACGGCACGCCGGACGACTGGGTCGAGCGCAATGTGTACTCGCGCTTCGGCTGGCAGGGCGTGGGCCTGATGCTGATCATCGACGTCGCGCTGTTCGGCGTGATCGGCCTGAGCGTGTGGGCCGTGCAGATGCTGTGGATCCCGATCCACGCCGCCGGCATCATCAACGGCCTGGGCCACTGGTGGGGTTATCGCAACTACGATTGCGAGGACGCCTCGACCAACGTGTTGCCGTGGGGCCTGATCATCGGCGGCGAAGAACTGCACAACAACCACCATACCTACCCGACCTCGGCCAAGTTCTCGATCAAGTGGTACGAGTTCGACGTGGGCTGGGGCTACATCCGCGCCATGCAGGCGGTCGGCCTGGCCAAGGTCAAGAAGACCCCGCCCAAGGCGCGCCTGGTGGAAGCCCGCCCGGTGGACCACAACACGCTGGAAGCCATCATCGCCAACCGCTACGACGTGATGGCGCGCTACGCCAAGGCCGTCAAGAGCGCGTACAAGCAGGAACTGGAAAAGCTCAAGGAAGCCCGCGTGGCCGAGTACAGCAGCTTCAAGCCGGCGCGCAAGTGGTTCCACCGCGAGGAAGGCAAGCTGGCCGACCCGCAACGCAAGCAGCTCGCGAACATCGTCGAGCAGAACAAGTCGCTGCATACCTTCGTGGAAATGCGCCGCGAGCTGGCCGCGATCTGGGGCCGCTCCAACCTGACGCGCGAGCAGTTGCTGCAGCAGCTGCAGGCCTGGTGCCACCGCGCCGAGGCCAGCGGCATCCAGGCCCTGCACGATTTCTCGCTGCGCCTGCGCCGCTACGCGTAAGGCCAGGCCCGTGGCGGGCCGCGGCCCGATCCGGCGCGGCCTGTTACAATGCACTGCGCCCGAAAGCCCCGCCCCTGGCGGGGCTTTTGTTTTCGCTAAACTCCCCCATGTCAGGGCCAGCAGCGAGGCACGCGGCGGCCAAGAGGAGTATCGGAGATGACCCCACAAACGATCAAGACCGTCGAGTTCGAGAAACCGAACCTCTCGGCGGTGTCCCCCGAAGGTGTGAGCTGCGTCGCCCACGCCTGGGCCAAAGTGCCGCCGGTGCTGTCCGCGCCGGAGCGCGACGCGCTCAAGGAGCGCATCAGGGCACTGCTCAAGGCCCGCGACGCGGTGCTGGTCGCCCACTATTACGTGGATGCCGACCTGCAGGACCTGGCCGAGGAAACCGGCGGCTGCGTGTCCGACTCGCTCGAGATGGCGCGCTTCGGCCGCGATCACCCGGCCAAGACGCTGGTGGTCGCCGGCGTGCGCTTCATGGGCGAGACCGCCAAGATCCTGAGTCCCGAGAAGACCGTGCTGATGCCGGACCTCGACGCGACCTGCTCGCTCGACCTGGGCTGCCCGGCCGACGAATTCACCGCGTTCTGCGACGCGCACCCCGACCGCACCGTGGTGGTCTACGCCAACACCAGCGCCGCCGTGAAGGCGCGCGCGGACTGGATGGTGACGTCCAGCATCGGTCTGAAGATCGTCGAGCACCTGCATGCCCAGGGCAAGAAGATCCTGTGGGCGCCCGACAAGCATCTCGGCAGCTACATCCAGAAGCAGACCGGCGCCGACATGCTGCTGTGGCAGGGCTCGTGCCTGGTGCACGACGAGTTCAAGGGCATCGAACTGGACCTGCTGCGCCGCGAATTCCCCAAGGCCAAGATCCTGGTGCACCCGGAATCGCCGGCCCACGTGGTCGAGCAGGCCGACGTGGTCGGCTCCACCTCGCAACTGATCGCGGCGGCGGTGGCGCTGGACGCCGACGAGTTCATCGTCGCCACCGACAACGGCATCCTGCACAAGATGCGCATGGCCGCGCCGGGCAAGCGCTTCATCGAGGCGCCCACGGCCGGCAACAGCGCCACCTGCAAGAGCTGCGCGCACTGCCCGTGGATGGCCATGAACGCGCTGACCAACCTGGCCGAGGTGCTCGAGCGCGGCCACAACGAAATCCACGTCGATGCGCAGATCGGCCGCCAGGCCGTGACCTGCATCGACCGCATGCTCGATTTCGCCGCGCAGCAGAAGGCCAATGTGCGCCCGCGCGGGGATCTCGCCGCGGAGCAGGCGCTGTTCAAGGGCATCGGCCCGGCATGAGTGACAGGAGCAAGGCAGGCAGCATGAGCATCAACAACCCGATTTTCGACAGTTTCGGCCCCGCGCTCGCCGAGGCGCTGCAGGCCAACGTGCGCGCGGCCATCGCCGAGGACGTCGGCAGCGGCGACCTCACCGGCCTGCTGGTGCCGGCGGACAAGCGCGCGCAGGCGCGCGTGATCGTGCGCGAAGAGGCCGTGCTGTGCGGCCAGCCGTGGTTCGAGGCGTGCATGCGCGCCGTCGACCCGGCGCTGGAAGTGCGCTGGCTGCAGGCCGAGGGCGCGCGCATGGCGCCCGATTCCGCGGTGTGCGAGATCGCCGGCCCGGCGCGCACGCTGCTGACCGCGGAGCGCCCGTCGCTGAATTTCCTGCAGCTGCTGTCCGGCGTGGCCACCGCCACGCGGCGCTACGCCGACCTCATCGCAGGCACGCGCGCGCGCGTGCTGGACACGCGCAAGACCCTGCCCGGGTTGCGCCTGGCACAGAAGTACGCGGTGCGCGTCGGCGGCGGCGAGAACCAGCGCCTCGCGCTCTACGACGGCATCCTGATCAAGGAAAACCACATCGCGGCGGCCGGCAGCATCACCGCGGCGATGCGGGCCGCGCAGGCGCTCGAGACCGGCGTGTCGGTGCAGGTGGAAGTGGAGACCCTGGCCGAGCTCGAAGAAGCGCTGGCCGCCGGCGCGAAGTCGATCCTGATCGACAACTTCACCGTGCCGATGATGCACGATGCCGTGCGCATCAACGCGGGGCGCGCGCTGCTGGAAGTGTCGGGCGGGGTCAACGCGGACACCATCCGCGTGTTCGCCGAGACCGGCGTGGACCGGATCTCGGTGGGCGCGCTGACCAAGGATGTGCGCGCCACCGATTACTCGCTGAGGATCTCAGCCTAGCGCGGCGCAGCCGCGCTCCGTTCTCACTCTCTCCCCCGGCCCCTCTCCCGCAAGCGGGAGAGGGGAGCAAATCCCAAGATCCTACTTCCCCGCTTCCCGCTTGAACACCGGCTGCATGACGGTCGGCAGTGCCTTGGGCAGCGTGTCGGGATAGTCCCGGCTGTAGTGCAGGCCGCGGCTTTCGTGCCGCGAGTAGGCGCTGTCCACGATCAGCGACGCCACCTCGACGAGGTTGCGCAGCTCCAGCAGGTCGCGCGTGACGCGGAAATTGGCGTAGTACTCGGCGATCTCCTCGCGCAGCAGGCTGATGCGGTGCTGCGCGCGTTCGAGCCGCTTGCTGGTGCGCACGATGCCGACGTAGTTCCACATCATGCGGCGCAGCTCGTCCCAGTTGTGCGAGACCACGACTTCCTCGTCGGCGTCCGCCACGCGGCTCTCGTCCCATACCGGCAGGGCGATGTCGGGCTGGCCGGCCTTGTCCTGCGATGCAATGTCGAGCGCCGCGGCGCGGCCGATCACCATGCATTCCAGCAGCGAGTTCGATGCCAGCCGGTTGGCGCCGTGCAGGCCGGTGCAGGCGGTTTCGCCCACGGCGTAGAGGTTCGCCAGGTCGGTGCGCCCGGCGGTGTCCGTCACCACGCCGCCGCAGGTGTAGTGCGCCGCGGGCACCACGGGGATCGGCTCGCGCGCGATGTCGATGCCCAGCTCCAGGCAGCGCGCGTGGATGGTGGGGAAGTGCTCGCGCAGGAACGACTCGGGCTGGTGGCTGATGTCGAGGTGCACGTAGTCCAGGCCGCGCTTCTTCATTTCGAAGTCGATCGCGCGCGCCACCACGTCGCGCGGCGCCAGCTCGGCGCGCGCGTCGTGCTCGGGCATGAAGCGCGTGCCGTCGGGCAGCTTGAGCAGGCCGCCTTCGCCGCGCACCGCCTCGGAGATCAGGAAGGACTTGGCGTAGGGGTGGTACAGGCAGGTCGGGTGGAACTGGATGAATTCCATGTTCGAGACCCGGCAGCCCGCGCGCCATGCCATCGCGATGCCGTCGCCGGTGGCCGTGTCGGGGTTGGTGGTGTACAGGTAGACCTTGCCCGCGCCGCCGGTGGCCAGCACCGTGTGGGTGGCGGTGAGGGTGCGCACCTCGCCGCTGGCGTCGTCCAGCACGTAGAGGCCGTAGCAGCGGTTGCCCGGCAGGCCGAGCTTGCGCGAGGTGATGAGATCCACGGCGAAGTGGTCCTCGATCACGGTGATGTTCGGGTGGTTGCGCGCCTGCTCGGTCAGCGTGGTCACGACCGCGTGGCCGGTGGCATCGGCGGCGTGGATGATGCGCCGGCGGCTGTGGCCGCCTTCGCGCGTGAGGTGGAAGCCGAGTTCGGCCTGCTCGTCGCGCGTGAACGGCACGCCGCGGTCGATCAGCCACTGGATCGCTTCGCGCCCGTGCTCCACGATGAAGCGCGTGGCGCCGTCGTCGCACAGCCCCGCGCCGGCGACCAGCGTGTCCTGGGTGTGCTCGTCGTGACTGTCGCCGGAGTCGAGCACGGCCGCGATGCCGCCCTGGGCCCAGTCGCTGGCGCCCTGCGTCATGGCGCGTTTGCAGATAATGACAACCCGATGGGTGTCGGCCAGTTGCAGCGCGACCGTCAGACCGGCCAGTCCGCTGCCGACAATGGCGACATCGAAGTTCATGATGCGAAGGGGCGCGCGCGGCGCGCGGCCGGGTGGCAGGAAAGCTGGAAAGTGTACACCCGGCGCGCCGTCACGTGGGCATGCGGGTGCGCGCGGGCGCAGGCGGGATGCGGGTACGGAACGCAGCGACGGCCGGCCCGGAAAAGCAAAAACCCCGCATGAGCGGGGTTTTCACGGACATGCCGCGCGAATCGGCATGCGGAACGCAACGATCAATTACTTGATCTTGGTTTCCTTGTACGACACGTGCTTGCGCACGACGGGATCGAACTTCATGATCTCCATCTTTTCCGGCATGGTGCGCTTGTTCTTCGTGGTCGTGTAGAAGTGACCCGTACCTGCAGTCGACTCCAGCTTGATTTTGTCGCGTCCGCCTTTGCTGGCCATGATGTACTCCTAATTAGACTTCGCCGCGTGCGCGCAGGTCGGCGAGCACGGAGTCGATGCCTTTCTTGTCGATCAGGCGCAGGCCGGCGTTCGAGACGCGCAGGCTCACCCAGCGGTTTTCCGATTCAACAAAGAAACGACGATTCTGCAGGTTGGGCAGAAAACGGCGCTTGGTCTTGTTGTTTGCGTGGGAAACGTTGTTGCCGACCATCGGCGCTTTCCCGGTCACTTGACAGACGCGTGCCATGAAGCACTCCTAAATCTTCTATTCGTGGACAATGTTCGCAACAGATCAACAAAAGGCGCGCGGCCCGGACTGCAGCGGTTAAGACTTCAGCAAAACGGGCATTATAGACCGGAAAGCTCCGGCGGATCAATGCCTTCCGCAGTTTACCGTGCACAGGCGGGCCGTTCGTGCCGTTTCACGCACTATTGCACGGCTTCCGGTCCGGTCCGTGTGCGCCATGTACCGCATGTGACGGCATGTGGCTCACAGTTCGCCATGCTCCGCGAACGAGTGGATCGTGGTGCCCGCCACGATGAAATGGTCGAGCACCCTGACGTCGATCAGCGCCAGCGAGCGCGTCAGCGAGCGGGTCATCGACAGGTCCGCGCTGCTGGGCATGGCGTTGCCCGACGGATGGTTGTGCGCCACGATCACGGAGGCCGCATTATGCAGCAAGGCCTGGCGCGCCACCTCGCGCGGATAGACGCTGGTCTGCGTCAGGCTGCCGCGGAACAGTTCCTCGCTGGCCAGCAGGCGGTTGCGCGCGTCGAGGAACAGGCACATGAAGACCTCGTGCTCGTAGGCCGACAGTGTCAGGCGCAGGTAATCGCGCACCGCGGCCGGCGAATCGAGCCCGCCGGGCAGCGTCAGGCGCTCGGCCAGCCCGCGCCGGGTCAGTTCCTGGGCCGCCTGCAGCTGGGCGTACTTGGCGGTACCCATGCCGCGGACGCGGGCAAATTCCTCCGCCTTGGCGGAAAACAGGCAACTGAGCGTGCCGAAGTCGTTGAGCAGCTCGCGCGCGAGGTCGACCGCGCTCTTGCCGGCCACGCCCACGCGCAGGAACACGGCGAGCAGCTCGGCGTCCGACAGCGCGGCGGCGCCCTCGCGCAGCAGTTTTTCGCGCGGCCGCTCGCTGCTGGGCCAGTCGGTAATGCGCATGACACGATCCCCCCGGAACAATGGCACTGCGTGGCGGCGCGCGCCGGCATGGACAAGGCGGCGCGCGGTCGAGTCGCTTACAATACGGGTTGTCGACTGGTTGAGCACCCATGAATCTGCAAACTTTTGCGTCAGGGCCGCAGGGCGGCGCCGCTGACGGTCGCAAGACCGTGCAGCCGGATTCCTTCCTGACCCTGCACTACAGCATCTCCCTCGAGAACGGCACGGAGATCATCAGCACGTTCGAAGAAAAACCCGCCACGCTGCTGCTGGGCCAGGGCCAGTTCGCGCCCACCCTGGAGCAGGCCCTGCTGGGCATGCCCGAGGGCGAGCGCATGACCTACCGGCTGGCGCCGGAGCATGCCTTCGGCCCGCGCAATCCGGAACTGCTGCAGCGGGTGTCGCTCGCCACGCTGCGCGAAAACAGTTCGTTCGAAGAGAACTACACGCCGGGCGACCTGGTCGAGTTCAATGCGCCCGGCGGCGGCAAGTACGCCGGTGTGCTCAAGGAGATCGGCGAGACCGCCGCGCTGTTCGATTTCAATCATCCGCTGGCCGGGCAGACCATCCTGTTCGATGTCCAGCTGATCGGCATTCTCTAGGCTGAACCAGGCCGGTCCCGCGCCGGCCGCATTGCACTGAATTTCCGCATGTCCGAACTCACCACAGCCGCCGAAGCCGAGATCCTGATGGCGCAGCCCCGCGGCTTCTGCGCCGGCGTGGATCGCGCCATCGAGATCGTCGAGCGTGCCCTCGCGCGCTACGGCGCGCCGATCTACGTGCGCCACGAGATTGTCCACAATGCCTACGTGGTCGAGGACCTGCGCCGCAAGGGCGCGATCTTCGTGCAGGAGCTGGAGGAAGTGCCGTCCGGCTCCACCGTCATCTTCAGCGCGCACGGGGTGTCCAAGGAAGTGCGCGCCGACGCGACCGTGCGCGGCCTCAACGTGTTCGACGCCACCTGCCCGCTGGTGACGAAGGTCCACGTCGAGGTGGGCAAGATGCGCGCCGAGGGCTGCGAGATCATCATGATCGGCCACGCCGGCCACCCGGAGGTCGAGGGCACGATGGGCCAGACCGAGGGCGGCATGCTGCTGGTGGAATCGGCCGAGGACGTGGCGAGGCTCGCCGTGTCCGACCCGAGCCGGCTGGCCTTCGTGACCCAGACCACGCTGTCGGTGGACGAGACGCTGGAGATCGTCGCCGCGCTGAAGGCGCGCTTCCCGCAGATCCGCGAGCCCAAGAAGCAGGACATCTGCTACGCCACGCAGAACCGCCAGGACGCCGTGAAGTTCATGGCGCCGCAGGTGGAAGTGGTGATCGTGGTGGGCAGCCCCAACAGCTCGAACTCCAACCGCCTGCGCGAGCTGGCCGAGCGCCTGGGCGTGCCGGCCTACATGATCGACTCGCCCGACCAGCTCCGCCCGGAATGGGTCGCGGGCAAGCGCCGCATCGGCCTGACCGCCGGCGCGTCCGCGCCGGAGGCGCTCGCGCAGTCCATCGTCGAGCGCCTGCGCCTGCTCGGCGTGCGCCACGTGCGCGCGCTCGACGGCATCGAGGAGAAGATGTCGTTCCCGCTGCCGCGCGGACTGGTGCCCTCGGCCTGATCCACGCGCGCCCGGCACCGGCCCGTTCCCCCGGCCGTGCCGCCGTGCCGGCGGCATGCGCCGGCCGCTGCCTTCCTTTCCGCTTTCCCGCCTGATTACCTGCGCCGGCGCCGCATGCCGACGTTGCGCGTCGGCTCCACGTGTCCCCGCTCGTCCGTCCTTCCGTGCCCGCCCTTCGGCGGTGCGCCGCGCACCCGCATGCGGCCGTCCCGGGCCGGCCGCGGCCATGCACCAGGATGCGGCATGAATATGCCGCGACCCCCCGCCGATAATGCACGGCGGCGGTGCCTATTCGCCTTTACGTGTCTGTCGCAGCAGACAAATAAGGGAATTCCCTAGAATTAGGAGTTTCCCTATTATGGTGCCGGGCTATTAGGCTCTTGTATTAGAAGGGACACGCTCCTATTAAATGAAACGCCTATTTAATACGGTCCCTTCGCGAGTGATGCAAGCGCAGCAAAAGCCGGGTCTGGATGGGGGTAGGCACGATTCTTGTTAGTAACGAAGGCTAGCCCGCGAGTAGGCGGGAATTGCCCCAATGTGTGCATTGGGGAAATTCCCTAGCTCACTTTGTGGGTTAATCCTTCAGGTTGTTGCGTCGCATATTGCATCCGCAAAAAAAGGGGATACAATTCGCGCGTTTCAAATTGAAACTAAACAAAGGCGGTTCAGGGGAAACGTCCGGGGGGCGTTGGTTTACCCTGATCATGTGAATCCTAGGAGATCACTCATGCAAATCACGTTTGCCAAGATTCTGCCGATCGCAGCCGCAGTGGCGCTGGTTACTGCTTGCGGCAAGAAGGAAGAAAAGCCGGCCGATGCGGCAGCGTCGGCACCTGCTGCCGCAGCCGCTCCCGCAGCCGGCAGCGGTGACACCGTAGTCAAGATCGGCCACGCGGCTCCGCTCACCGGCGGCATCGCTCACCTTGGCAAGGACAACGAAAACGGCGCCCGCCTGGCCGTGGAAGAAGTCAACAAGGCCGGCCTCGAAATCAACGGCAAGAAGATCACGCTCGAACTGGTCGGCGAAGACGACGCGGGCGATCCGAAGACCGGCACCGCCGTGGCGCAGAAGCTGGTCGACGAGAAGGTCGTGGCCGTGGTCGGCCACCTGAACTCGGGCGTATCGATCCCGGCCTCCAAGATCTACAGCGATGCCGGCATCGCGCAGATCTCGCCGTCGTCGACCAACCCCGACTACACCAAGCAAGGCTTCAAGACCACCTTCCGCGTGGTGGCCACCGACGCCCAGCAGGGCCCGGCGCTGGCCAACTACGCCACCAAGAGCCTGCATGCCAAGTCCGTGGCCATCGTCGACGATGCCACTGCCTACGGCAAGGGCCTGGCCGACGAGTTCGAGAAGACCGTCAAGGCTTCGGGCGTGAACGTGGTGGCGCGTGAAGCCACCAACGACAAGGCCACCGACTTCAAGGCCATCCTGACCAAGATCAAGGGCAAGAAGCCCGACGTGATTATGTACGGCGGCATGGACGCCACCGGCGGCCCGTTCGCCAAGCAGGCCAAGGAACTCGGCATCGGCTCCAAGATCGTCGGCGGCGACGGCGTGTGTACCGACAAGGTGGCCGAGCTGGCCGGCGACGCGGTGTCCAACATCATCTGCTCGGAAGCCGGCCTGGCCCTGTCCAAGATGGAGCAGGGCGCGGACTTCGACAAGCGCTACCAGGCTCGCTTCAACGCCCCGGTGCAGATCTACGCGCCGTTCACGTATGACGCCGTGATGGTCATCGTCGACGCCATGAAGCGCGCCAACTCGACCGAACCGGCAGCCATCCTGGCCGAAATGCCCAAGACGAACTACAAGGGCCTGATCGGCAACATCGCCTTCGACGACAAGGGCGACATGAAGGAAGGCACGATCACGCTTTACGAATACAAGGACAAGAAGAAGACCGTCCTCGACGTCGTGAAGATGTAATCCGGGCTTACCGGCCCATCCGAACGGCACCGCGAGCACTTTGCGGTGCCGTTTTTTTAGCCTCGCCGAACATACGGCATCCTTACCAGGGGTGCACCAGGCAGGCCGCTTACCAGCACATAACACACTACCAAACCACTCACACATTACCGTCTGCCCGGCAACCACTCCACGCCGCGGAGCCTCGGACGGAGCAAGGAGTTTTCATGGATATCTTTATCCAGCAGATCGTGAATGGTCTGGTGCTCGGCAGCATCTATGCGCTGATCGCACTTGGCTACACCATGGTCTACGGCATTCTCGGGATCATCAACTTCGCCCACGGCGACGTGCTGATGATCGGCGCACTGACTGCCCTCTCGGCGATCCTCGGATTGCAGAAATTCGCCCCGGGCCTGCCCGAATGGCTCACGCTGGTCATCGCGACGCTGATCGCCATGCCCGTGTGCGCGGTCCTGGCCTACACCATCGAGCGGGTCGCCTACCGGCCGCTGCGCAACGCGCCGCGCCTGGCGCCGCTGATCACCGCCATCGGCGTGTCCATCATCCTCCAGACGATGGGCATGCTGATCTGGTCGCGCAATCCGCTGACCTTCCCGCAACTGCTGCCGTCCAGCCCGATCGACATCGGCTCGACCGGCGCCACCATCACCGGCAAGGAAATCGTCATCATCGGCATGGCGCTGATGGTCATGGCGGGCCTGCTGACGCTGGTCAACCGCACCAAGCTCGGCCGCGCCATGCGCGCCACCGCCGAGAACCAGAAGGTGGCCGGCCTGATGGGCGTGAACCCGAACTTCGTGATCTCCGCCACATTCATGATCGGCGCCGCGCTGGCCGCGCTGGCCGGCGTGATGATGGCCACCAACTACGGCAACGCCCACTTCTACATGGGCTTCATCCCCGGCCTGAAGGCGTTCACCGCCGCGGTGCTGGGCGGCATCGGCAACCTCGCCGGCGCGATGGTCGGCGGCATGCTGCTGGGCCTGATCGAAGCGCTGGGCGCCGGCTACATCGGCGACCTCACCGGCGGTGTCTTCGGCTCCAACTACCAGGACGTGTTCGCCTTCATCGTGCTGATCATCGTCCTTGTGTTCCGTCCGTCCGGCATCATGGGCGAGCGGGTTTCCGAACGCGCCTGAGGAGAGAATCCATGAGTGCCCCGATTCCATCCACGGCGCAACCCGCGCCGCTGACCAAGACCCCGGCCAAGACCCTGGCCGCGCTGCTTGCCTTCCTGGTGGTCGCCCTGTGTGCGCCGTTCCTCGTGCAGACGCTGGGCGGCAACTACTGGGTGCGCGTGCTCGACTTCGCGCTGATCTACATCATGCTGGCCCTGGGCCTGAACATCGTGGTGGGCTTCGCCGGCCTGCTCGACCTCGGCTACATCGCCTTCTACGCGGTCGGCGCCTACCTGATGGCGCTGCTCGGCTCGCCCCACCTGGCGAACCAGTTCGAGTGGATCCACAACCTGTTCCCCAACGGCCTGCACCTGTCGATGTGGTTCGTGCTGCCGATCGCGGTGGCGGTGGCGGCCACGTTCGGCGTGCTGCTCGGCGCGCCGACGCTCAAGCTGCGCGGCGACTACCTGGCCATCGTGACGCTGGGCTTCGGCGAGATCATCCGCATCTTCATGAACAACCTCGACCGCCCGATCAACATCACGAACGGGCCGAAGGGCATCACCGCGGTGGACCCGGTCCATATCTTCGGCTTCGATTTCTCGAAGTCGCACGAGATCTTCGGGCTCAAGTTCACGCCGGTGTTCATGTATTACTACCTGCTGGTGTTCCTGGTCATCGTGATCGTGTTCATCTGCCTGCGCCTGCAGAACTCGCGCATCGGCCGCGCCTTCGTCGCCATCCGCGAGGACGAGATCGCCGCCAAGGCGATGGGCATCAACACCCGCAACGTCAAGCTGCTGGCCTTCGCGATGGGCGCCTCGTTCGGCGGCGCCTCGGGCGCGGTGTTCGGCGCGTTCCAGGGCTTCGTGTCGCCGGAATCGTTCGTGCTGTGGGAGTCCATCTACATCCTCGCCATCGTGGTGCTGGGCGGCATGGGCCACATCCCGGGCGTGATCCTCGGCGGCATCCTGCTGGTGGGCTTCCAGGAACTGCTGCGCGTGGTCGCCGAGCCGGCCCAGCGCATGGTCTTCGGCCACGCCATCGTCGACGCGGAAGTGCTGCGCCAACTGCTGTTCGGCCTGGCCCTCGTGATCGTGATGCTGTACCGCCCGGCCGGCCTGTGGCCGTCGCCGCGCAAGGAAGACCGCCCGGTCGTGCGCCGCCCCGGCAGCGTCGGCCGTTTCTGACCAGGAGGACAAGATGAGCAACGAGAACTTCCTCCTGTCGGTACAGGGGGTCAACAAGCGCTTCGGCGGGCTGCAGGCCCTGTCCGACGTGGGCCTGCAGATCCGTCCGGGCCAGATCTACGGCCTGATCGGCCCCAACGGCGCCGGCAAGACCACCTTCTTCAACGTGATCACCGGCCTCTACACGCCGGACTCGGGCGAGTTCGTGCTGGGCGGCCAGGCCTACCAGCCGACCGCCGTGCACGAAGTGGCCAAGGCCGGCATCGCCCGCACGTTCCAGAACATCCGCCTGTTCGGCGAGATGACCGCGCTGGAAAACGTCATGGTGGGGCGCCACGTGCGCACCAAGGCCGGCATCTTCGGCGCCATCTTCCGCCCGCCGCACGTGCGGCACGAGGAAGAGGGCATCGAGGACATGGCGCATGACCTGCTCGAGTACGTGGGCATCGGCAAGTACGCCAACTTCACCTCGCGCAACCTCTCCTACGGCCATCAGCGCCGCCTCGAGATCGCCCGGGCGCTGGCCACCGAGCCCAAGCTGCTGGCCCTGGACGAGCCCGCCGCCGGCATGAACGCCACCGAGAAGGTGGAACTGCGCGGCCTGCTCGACAAGATCCGCAGCGACGGCAAGACCATCCTGCTGATCGAGCACGACGTGAAGCTGGTGATGGGCCTGTGCAACAGCCTGACCGTGCTCGACTACGGCAAGGTCATCGCGCAGGGCCTGCCGCAAGACGTCCAGAACAATCCAGCGGTGATCGAGGCTTACCTCGGTACCCCGACGCACTGACGGGGAAAGAGACGATGAAAGATACGCTACTGAAGATTTCCGGCCTGAAGGTCGCCTACGGCGGCATCCAGGCCGTCAAGGGCATCGACCTCGAGATCCGCGACGGCGAGCTGGTGACGCTGATCGGCGCCAACGGCGCCGGCAAGACCACCACCATGAAGGCCATCACCGGCCTGCAGGGCTGGGCCGGCGGCGACGTCGAGTACATGGGCAAGTCCATCAAGGGCGTGCCCAGCTACGTGCTGCTCAAGCAGGGCCTGGCGATGGTGCCGGAAGGCCGCGGCGTGTTCGCGCGCATGACCATCACCGAGAACCTGCAGATGGGCGCCTACACGCGCAGCGACGAGGCCGGCATCAAGGACGACATCGACCGCATGTTCGGCATCTTCCCGCGCCTGAAGGAACGCGCCAACCAGCTCGCCGGCACCATGTCCGGCGGCGAGCAGCAGATGCTGGCGATGGCGCGCGCGCTGATGAGCCAGCCCAAGCTGCTGCTGCTCGACGAACCCTCGATGGGCCTGTCGCCGATCATGGTGGCGAAGATCTTCGAGGTGGTGCGCGACATCTCGGCGCAGGGCGTGACCGTGCTGCTGGTCGAGCAGAACGCGCGCCTGGCCTTGCAGGCCGCGCACCGCGGCTACGTCATGGAGTCCGGCCTCGTCACCATGAGCGGCGACGCCAAGCAGATGCTGGACGACCCGAAGGTGAGGGCGGCCTACCTGGGCGAGTGACCGCCGCCTCCGCGCATCATGAAAAAGCCCCGCTCGCGCGGGGCTTTTTCTTTTCGTGCCGGCTCGCAGCCGGCGGGCGCCGGGAATCAGGCCAGCTTCTTGAGCAGCGTGCGCAGCATGCCGATCATCTGGTCGATCTCTTCCCGCGTGACGTTCAGCGCCGGCATGAAGCGCAGCAGGCTCGGGCGCGGCGCGTTGAGCAGCAGGCCTTCGGGCTGCATCTCGCGCGCTTCCTCGACCAGCTGCGGGCCGATGTCCTTGTTGAGCACCAGCGCGCGCAGCAGGCCTTCGCCGCGCTCGCCGCCGAGGCCGAACTCGGCCGACAGCGCCAGCAGTTGCTCGCTCAGGTAGGCGGCCTTTTCCTGCACGCCCTGCAGGAAGCCCGGCTTGGTCAGCTCGCCGATCACGGCGCTGCCCACCGCGGTCATCAGCGGGTTGCCGTTGTAGGTGCCGCCCTGGTCGCCGGCCTCGAAGCTGGCCACCTCGGCCTTGCACAGCAGCGCGGCCAGCGGCACGCCGCCGCCGATGCCCTTGCCCAGCGTCATGATGTCCGGCTCCACGCCCGACAGCTCATACGCGAACAGCGTGCCGCAGCGCCCGCAGCCGGTCTGCACTTCGTCGACGATGAACAGCAGCTTGTGCTGGTCGGCCAGCTTGCGCAGGCCCTGCATGAATTCGCGCGTGGCGGGGATCACGCCGCCTTCGCCCTGCACCGGCTCGAGCATGATGGCCACGGTCTTGTCGGTGATGAGCTTTTCCACCGAGGCCAGGTCGTTCAGGTCGGCCTTGGGGAAGCCCGGCACCTGCGGCGCGAACAGCGTGTCCCAGCCGGCCTTGCCCGACGCGCTCATGGTGGCGAGCGTGCGGCCGTGGAAGCTGTGGTCCATCGTGATGATCTCATAGGCGCCGCCCTTGTGCTTGCGGCCCCATTTGCGCGCCAGCTTGATCGCGCCTTCGTTGGCCTCGGCGCCGCTGTTGGCGAAGAAGACCTTGTCGAAGCAGCTATGGTCGGTGAGCTGCCTGGCCAGCCTCAGCATGGGTTCGTTGTAGAACGCCGGGCTCGGGTTGAGCAGCTTGCCGGCCTGCGCCGTCAGCGCGTCGATCATGACCTGGCTGGAGTGGCCCAGGCAGTTGACCGCCCAGCCCTGCACGAAGTCCAGGTAGCGCTTGCCGTTATGGTCCGTGAGCCACGAGCCCTTGCCTTCGGTGAAGACCAGTTCAGGCCGGTTGGTGATGTACATCAGGGATTGGACGGGATACTCAGCAAATGCCATGGCGGACTCCAGGGGTCGGCGTGAAACGGGGGAGAGGAGAGCGGTTGGTCGCGCGCAAGGGGGGCGCGCAAAAAAAGGGACTGCAAAAAAGGGACTGCAAAAACAAAAAGCCACGGGGGTTGCCCGTGGCTCGTCGACCTGAACAAAAGCGATGGACGGTCAGCCGCGCGGCACCCCGGTGGGGAGCATCGTACGGTAGCTGCGTCGGATCATTGCGTAGTTCATGGCGGCAAATATAAGGCGCACGCGCCCGGCTGTCAAAACGAATTTTGGACGGGCCGGGCATTGTTGCGGCAACAGGACGGTCCGCGCGGCGCTCAGGCCGCCGGGGCCGCGTGCATGTCGGCCTCGGAGGTGAACGAGTCGGCGAAGAAGGCGTCTTCGTGCAGGTCGCAGCGCAGCGTGAAGTCCTTGCGCGCGGCGTTGACCATCACCGGCGCGCCGCAGGCGTAGACCTCGAAGCCGGCCAGGTCGGGATGGTCTTCCATCACCGCCTCGTGGACGAAGCCGGTGCGGCCGTCCCAGTCGTCGGCGGGCTGCGCGTTGGAGATCACCGGCACGTAGCGGAAGTTGGGCAGCTCGCGCGCCCACTGCTCGCACAGCGCGTGCATGTACAGGTCGGCCGGGCGGCGGCCGCCCCAGTACAGCGTCATCGGGCGCGTGATGCCGGTGTAGGCGGCATGCTCGACGATGGCCTTGATCGGCGCGAAGCCGGTGCCGGAGGCCAGCAGGATGATCGGCTTGTCGGAGTCCTCGCGCAGGAAGAAGCTGCCGAGCGGGCCTTCGAAGCGCAGGATGTCGCGCTCCTTCATGGCGGGCTGGCCTTCCCTGGCGCCGAACACGTAGTCGGTGAAGGTGCCGCCGGGCATATGGCGGAAGTGCAGCTCGATCGGGCCTTCCTGGTGCGGCGGCGTGGCGATCGAGTAGCTGCGGCGCTTGCCGTCGCGCAGCAGGAATTCCACGTACTGGCCGGCCAGGTACTGCAGGCGCTCGGTGGCCGGCAGCTGCAGGCGGGCCACGATGACGTCGTCGGCCACGCGCTCCAGGCTGGCCACGCGGCACGGCACCTTCTTGATCGGGATGTCGCCGGCGCCCTGCACCTCGCGGCATTCGATGGTGATGTCCGAGGCGGCCCGGGCGCAGCAGAACAGCGCGCGGCCCTCGGTTTCCTCCTGCGCGGACAGCGCGGAGGCGGCGCGGTCGCCCTGTACGATGCTGCCGGCGGTGACGCGGCCCTTGCAGGAACCGCACGCGCCGTTCTTGCAGCCGTAGGGCAGGCCGATGCTGTGGCGCAGCGCCGCGGCGAGGATGGTCTCGTCGTCGGCGGCTTCGAACTGGCGCCCGCTGGGCATGACGGTAACTTGGTAAGCCATAATCACTCTATGAGCAAAAAACTGTCGCGACGCCGCCTGGGTCGGCCGCGCCTGCTGATCGTAGGCTGCGGGGACGTGGGCACGCGCTGCCTTCGTATTCTGTCGACGCGCTGGCGCGTCTTTGCCACCACTTCGCAGCCATCGCGCCGCCGTGAGCTGCGCGACGGCGGCGCCGTGCCGCTGCTGGCCGACCTGGACCGCCCGGCCACGCTCGCGCGCCTGGCCGGACTGGCCAGCCGCGTGCTGCACCTGGCGCCGCCGCCGGCCGCCGGCGAGGGCGACCCGCGCACGCTGGCGCTGCTGCGCGCGCTGCGGCGAGGCGCCCAGCGGCGCTCGCCAGCCCGTGCCGCCGGCTGGTCTGCCAAGCCCGCCATTCTACCCGAGCAGGACGACAAACGGCCCGGGCGCCGGCCCGCGCGCCCGGCCCTGGTCTACGCCAGCACCTCGGGCGTGTACGGCGACCGCGCCGGCGCGCGCCTGCGGGAGTCGCACCCGGTGCGCCCGCAGACCGCGCGCGCGCGCCGCCGCGTGGCCGCCGAGCGCGCCGTGCGCGGCTTCGGGCGCGACAGCGGCTGGCGCGCCTCGATCGTGCGCATCCCCGGCATCTACGCCGAGAACCGCCTGCCGCTGGCCCGCCTGGCCAAGGGCACGCCGGCGCTGGCGCCGCAGGACGACGTCTACACCAACCACATCCATGCGCTGGACCTGGCGCGCACGATGGTGGCCGCGCTGTTCCGCGGGCGCGCCCAGCGCGTGGTGCACGCCAGCGACGACACCGAGATGCGCATGGCCGACTATTTCGACCTCGTGGCCGACCGCCGCGGCCTGCCGCGCCCGCCGCGCCTGAGCCGCGCGCAACTGCGCGAGGCGGTCGCGCCCAACCTGCTCAGCTTCATGAGCGAATCGCGCCGGCTGGAAAACACCCGTCTCAAGCGGGAGCTGCGCCTGCGCCTGCGCTATCCCACGGTGGCGTCCTTCTTCGACGCCTGATCCTGACCTTGCCCCTGACAGCCTGAACCGGCCGTCCCGCCGCGCGCCATGTGCCGGCGGCGCCGGTTTTCCCCGCCGCCCCGGGTTAACCGCGCGTTGACTTGTATATACAGGATTGCTAAATTGCCGGGAAACAACCGGCGACCGGCGACCGGCGACCGGCGACCGGCGACCGGCGACCGGCGACCGGCGACCGGCGACCGGCGACCGGCGACCGGCGACCGGCGCCGCCATCGTTCGCCTCGCACCAAGGGAGCCAGGGAAGATGGGATTTCGCATGCGGGGACGTGGATTGCCCGCCTCCGCGCCACGGCACCGGCGGGACCGCGCCCGCGTTTTCCGGGCGCAAGGCCGTGCCGGCGGCGGCGATCCGCGCCGGGCACCGACGCCATGAAACCCGCCATCGCCGCCACGCCCGAGCAGGCCGCGCAACTGGAAATGCCCGGCAGCCAGCCCTGCCTGCTGCTGACGCGCCGCACCTGGACCGGCGGCACGCCCGTCATCTTCGTGCGCTGCCTGCATCCGGGCAGCCGCTACCGCCTCGGCAGCTGCTTCCGCGCCGACGGCAGCCCGGCCTTCGGCTGATCCGCCGGACGCCGGCTTTTTCGCAGGTCCAACCGGACGACGCTTGCCGAACATGGCTGTATAGACAGGGAAAGACAAATGACCGATACCAGCACCCAGCCCGCCACCGCCCGCCCGCTGCTGATCCTGCGGCCCGGCGCCGTGGCGCTGGCCGACCTGCGCCGCATCCACCGCGGCGAAGTGCGCCTGGCGATGGACGATGCCGCGTGGGCCGGCGTGCGCGCCGCGCAGGCCACCGTGCAGGACATCATCGACGCCGACGCCGTGGTCTACGGCATCAACACCGGCTTCGGCAAGCTGGCGCAGACGCGCATCGCGCACGACAAGCTGGCCGAGCTGCAGCGCAACCTGGTGCTGTCGCACAGCGTCGGCACCGGCGCCGACCTCGCGCCCGACACGGTGCGCCTGATCCTCGCGATCAAGGCCGTGAGCCTGGCGCGCGGCCATTCCGGCATCCGTCCCGAGATCATCGCGGCGCTGCTGGCGCTGGCCAACCACGGCGTCACGCCGTGCATTCCGGCCAAGGGCTCGGTCGGCGCCTCGGGCGATCTCGCGCCGCTCGCGCATCTGTCGTGCACGCTGATCGGCGTGGGCGAGGTGATGATCGGCGGCCGGCGCCGCCCCGCCGTCGAAGGGCTGGCCCATGCCGGGCTGGCGCCGTTCACGCTGGGTCCCAAGGAAGGGCTGGCGCTGCTCAACGGCACGCAGGTCTCCACCGCGCTGGCGCTGGCCGGGCTGTTCGCCGCCGAGGACCTGCTCGCCGCCGGCCTGGTGGCGGGCGCGCTCTCGCTCGAGGCCATCAAGGGCTCGGTCAAGCCGTTCGACGCGCGCATCCACGCCGCGCGCGGCCAGCCCGGCCAGATCGCCGTGGCCGGCGCGGCGCGCGCGCTGCTCGACGGCAGCCGCATCGTCGATTCGCACCGGCAGTGCGGCCGCGTGCAGGACCCGTACTCGATCCGCTGCCAGCCGCAGGTGATGGGCGCGTGCCTGGACAACCTGCGGCACGCCGCGCGCGTGCTCGGCATCGAGGCCAACGCCGCCTCCGACAACCCGCTGGTGTTCCCCGAGCAGGGCGACGTGATCTCCGGCGGCAACTTCCACGCCGAGCCGGTGGCCTTCGCCGCCGACATCATCGCGCTGGCGATCGCCGAGATCGGCGCCATCTCCGAGCGCCGCCTCGCGCTGCTGCTCGACACCGGGCTGTCCGGCCTGCCGCCGTTCCTGGTGCGCGACGGCGGCCTGAACTCCGGCTTCATGATCGCGCAAGTCACCGCCGCCGCGCTGGCCTCCGAGAACAAGTCGCTGGCGCATCCGGCCAGCGTCGACAGCCTGCCCACCTCGGCCAACCAGGAGGACCACGTGTCGATGGCCACCTACGGCGCGCGCCGCCTCGGCGAGATGGCCGAGAACACCGCGGTGGTGGTCGGCATCGAAGCGATGGCCGCCGCGCAGGGCATCGAGTTCCACCGCCCGCTGCAGTCGTCGCCGCTGCTCGAAGGCGAGATCGCGCGCATCCGCGCGCGCGTGGCCTTCGTGGAGAGCGACCGCTATCTCGCGCCCGACATCGAGGCGATGAAGCAGTGGGTCAGGCAGGGCGACGCGGGCGCGGGCTGGCCGGAGGCGGTGCGGATGGTGCTGCCTTCGCATGCCTTGTAGAACCCCTGGCGTCGGCGCATCCGGCGGCCCCGTTCGATGCCCCCGGTTTGCTCCCCTCTCCCGCGCGCGGGAGAGGGGCCGGGGGAGAGGGCCGGCGCCCCCGCAGGCGACACGCGCCAAATCACCGCTGCCCGGCCCGAGGCCCGAGACCCGACCAACAGGAGAACCAGAGATGAACGCCAACGAACACCAACTCACCAAGGCAGCTCGCGCGATGCCGAAGGCGCGGCACGCATGAACGGCGCGCAACGCTTCTCGCTCGCCGCGCTGGCGCCGCGGCCGTGGAAGAACGGCGGTGGCGTCACGCGCGAGATCGCGGCCTTTCCGCCCGGCGCCGGCATGGATGCCTTCCAGTGGCGCGTGAGCGTGGCGGACATCGGCGCCGACGGCCCGTTCTCGGCCTTCCCCGGCATCGACCGCCAGATCGCGCTGCTCGGCGGCGCGGGCGTGCGCCTGCTGGCCGACGACGGCAGCTTCGACCACCGGCTCGACAAGATCGGCGCACCGTTCGCGTTCGCCGGCGAGCGCGGCGTGCAGGCCACGCTGATCGACGGCGCCACGCGCGATTTCAACGTGATGACGCGCCGCGGCCAGTGCCGCGCCAGCGTACTGGCGCAGCGCGGCGGTTTCACGCTCGCCGCCGGCACGGATGCCGTGCTGCTGTTTGCCGTCGAAGGCGCGTGGCACGTCGGCGACCAGACTCTTGCCGCCGGCGACGGCCTGCTGTTCGCCGCCGGCGTGCCCGCCACGCCGGCGCGCGCCGCGGCCGGCCCCGCGCTCTGCCTGACCGTCACCCTCGTCATGGAGAATCCCCGATGAATCAGAATCCGGCGCAGGCCACCTCGGCCGACGGCGTCTGGCACCGCTGCCACCTGCTGCCCGATGCCGATCCCGCCAACGCCATCCGCGACGCGGCGCTGGCCGTGCAGGATGGCCGCATCGCCTGGCTCGGCCCGCTCGCCGGTTTGCCGGCGGACTACGCCGGCCTGCCGCGCCACGACGCCGGCAATGCGTGGATCACGCCCGGGCTGGTCGACTGCCACACGCACCTCGTCTACGGCGGCCAGCGCGCCGACGAATTCGCCATGCGCCTGGCCGGCGCCGGTTATGAAGAGATCGCGCGCGCCGGCGGCGGCATCGTCTCCACCGTGCGCGCCACGCGCGCGGCCGACGAAGACACGCTGTTCGCGCTTGCCGCCGCGCGCCTGGCGCCGCTGCTGGCCGAAGGCGTGACCGCCATCGAGATCAAGTCCGGCTACGGCCTCGACCTCGCCACCGAGCGCAAGCAACTGCGCGTGGCGCGCCGCCTCGGCGCGGCCTTCGGCGTCACGGTGCACACCACCTTCCTCGGCGCGCACGCGCTGCCGCCCGAATACGCCGGCCGCGCCGACGACTACATCGCGCTGGTGTGCGACACCATGCTGCCCGCGCTGGCCGGCGAAGGGCTGGTCGACGCGGTGGACGCGTTCTGCGAATCGGTCGGCTTCAGCCTCGCGCAGACCGCGCGCGTGTTCGAGGCCGCCGCGCGCCACGGCCTGCGCGTCAAGCTCCATGCCGAGCAGCTCAGCAACCTCGGCGGCAGCGTGCTGGCCGCGCGCCACCGCGCGCTGTCCGCCGACCACCTCGAGCACCTCGACGAAGCGGGCGTGGCCGCGCTGGCCGCGTCCGGCACGGTGGCGGTCCTGCTGCCCGGCGCCTATTATTTCCTGCGTGACACCAGCCTGCCGCCGCTGGCGCTGCTGCGCCGGCACGGCGTGCCGATGGCGATCGCCACCGACCACAATCCCGGTACCTCGCCGGTCACTTCGCTGCTGCTGATGATGAATATGGCTTGCACCCTGTTCCGGATGACCGTGCCGGAAGTGCTGGCCGGCGTCACCCGCCACGCCGCGCGCGCGCTCGGCGCGGCCGACCGGCACGGCCTGCTGGCGGCCGGGCGCGGCGCCGACTTCGTGCTGTGGCAGGTCGATTCCCCCGCCGAACTGGCCTACTGGTTCGGCCGCAATCCGGCCGCGGCGGTGGTGCGGCAAGGCCGCGTGTACGGGGCGGCGGGAGCGCGCGCATGAACGCCGGAACCCTGTTCGCCACCGCAGCGCTGCTGCCCGATGGCTGGGCGCGCAACGTCCTGTTCCGGTGGGATGGCGCGGGCACGCTCGTGACCGTACGGCCCGATGCCGGCGCGGTCGATGCCGCCGGCGTGCCGCATGCCGCCGGCCCGCTGCTGCCGGGCATGCCCAACCTGCATTCGCACGCGTTCCAGCGCGGCTTCGCCGGCCTGACCGAATACCGCAGCGACGGCGGCGGCGAGGCCGACTCGTTCTGGAGCTGGCGCAGGCTGATGTACCGCTTCGCGCTGCGGCTGTCGCCCGACACGCTCGAAGCCATCGCCACCCAGCTCTACGTGGAGATGCTGCGCGCCGGCTACACCAGCGTGTGCGAGTTCCACTACGTGCACCACGGCGAAGACGGCAAGCCCTACGCCGAGCCGGCCGAGATGTCGCTGCGCCTGCTGCGCGCCGCGCGCAACGCCGGCATCGGCATCACGCTGCTGCCGGTGCTGTACCAGACCGCCGGCTTTGGCGGCAAGCCCGCGCTGGCCGACCAGCGCCGCTTCCTGCACCAGACCGGCGCCATGCTCGACCTGCTCGCGCGGCTGGCGCCGCACTGCCACGGCCAGGCGCGCCTCGGCCTCGCCCCGCACTCGCTGCGCGCGGTGCCGCCGGAAAGCCTGGCCGAGGCGGTGGCCGGCCTGCACGCGATGGACGCGCTGGCGCCGGTGCACATCCACATCGCCGAGCAGCAGCGCGAGGTGGACGAATGCATCACGCTCACCGGCACGCGCCCGGTGGCGTGGCTGCTCGACCATGCCGAGGTGGACGGGCGCTGGTGCCTCGTGCATGCCACCCATATGGACTGGGACGAGCGCCGCCGCCTCGCGCACAGCGGCGCGGTGGCCGGCATCTGCCCGACCACCGAGGCCAACCTCGGCGACGGCGTGTTCGACGCCACGCCCTATCTCGCGCAGGGCGGCGTGTGGGGCATCGGCTCGGACAGCCACGCCAGCGTCAGCGTGGCGGAGGAGCTGCGGCTGTTCGAATACGGCCAGCGCCTCGGCCTGCAGCGCCGCAACGTGCTGGCCTCCGATACCCATCGCCAGGTGGCAGACCGCCTGTACCTCGACGCCGCGGCCGGCGGCGCGCGCGCTTCCGGCCGCGCCATCGGCGCGCTGGCGGTCGGGCAGCAGGCCGATTTCGCCGTGCTCGACGGTGCCCACCCGGCGCTGGCGGGCCTGTCCGGCAGCCAGGCGCTGGCCGTCCACGTGTTTGCCAACCACGGGCATGAGACACTAGCGGAAGTCCGCACCGCCGGCCGCGTGCGCGTGCAGCACGGCGTTCACCCGCTGCAGCCGCAGGCGGGCGAACGCTTCGCCGCCGCCCGCGCCAGCCTGCTGACCGACTGAATCCCGGCGCCGCCATGCGCCGCGATGCTTGACATGGCAAGCATCGGGCGCGGCGGCGCAAGGATGGCAGCGTCGCGGTGGCCGCGCGCTGCCGTCGCGTTACCACTGCATCACCGCATCACCGCATCACCACCGCGCCATCGCCGCAATACCGTGGCTACCGCCGTACCCCGTCGCAAACAGAACGATATGTCCTTCTCTACCGATACCCCCGCCTTCACGCTCCATCGCGGCACGCGCCCGCTGCTGGTGTCGATGCCGCACGTCGGCACCTACCTGCCGGCCTCCGTCTCCGGCCGCCTCACCGCCGAGGCGCGCACCGTGCCCGACACCGACTGGCACCTCGCGCGCCTCTACGATTTCGCGCGCGAGCTTGGCGCCTCCATCCTGGTGGCCACGCACTCGCGCTACGTGGTGGACCTGAACCGCCCGCCCGACAACGCCAACCTCTATCCCGGCCAGGACACCACCGGCCTGTGCCCGGTCGACACCTTCGACAAGACCCCGGTCTACGCCGACGGCAGCCTGCCCGCCGACGACGAGATCGCCGCGCGCCGCGACGCGGTCTGGCGCCCGTACCACGCCGCGCTGGCCGAGGAACTCGCGCGCCTGCGCGCCGCGCACGGCACCATCGCGCTGTGGGACGCGCACTCGATCCGCTCGGTGCTGCCGCGCTTCTTCGAGGGCAAGCTGACCGACTTCAACCTCGGCACCGCCAACGGCGCCAGTTGCGACGCGGCGCTGGCCGACCAGTTGCTGGACATCGCCAGCGCGGTGCCGGATCACACCGCGATCCTGAACGGGCGCTTCAAGGGTGGCTACATCACGCGCCAGTACGGCGCGCCGGCGCAGGGCGTGCATGCCGTGCAGCTCGAGCTGACGCAGTGCGCGTACATGAGCGAGGTCTATCCGTTCGCCTACGACGAGGCGCGGGCCACCCGCATCCAGCCCGCGTTGCGGGCGATGCTGGAGACGGTGCTGGGGTTTGTCGAAGCGCGTTGAGTCTCGCCGCCGCCCACGGTTGCCTGGCCAGGGGACCGTGCCCTGACCGGGGACGGCAGCGGGCGGCCTGCCGGCGGGCTTCGCGCCGCCGGCGGCATCCGCTCAGGCGGTCTTTGTCTTTGCCGGCCTGGCGCGCGCGGCCCGTGCCGGCTTCGCGCCGTCCCGCGGCCATGCGTCGATGCCGTCCAGCAGCAGGCGCAGCCCCTTCTCGAACGTCGTCGGCGTGTCGATGGCGGCGAAATCGTCGAGCATGAAGGCGCAGCCGGGATAGTCCCCGGCGGGGAACTGCCCGACATGGCCGCGCAGGTATTCCCGCTTCGCGCTCGGCTCCTGCTGGAAGACCTGCGCGCTGGCGACCGAGACCAGGAACAGCATCAGCAGGTGATGGGCGCTTGCCGCCTGCGTGCCGCTGAAGCCGCCGCTCTGCAGGATGCGGCCCATGCGGTCGAAGAACACCAGCCCGTAGTCCTTGCCATCCAGTAGCTGGTGCTGGAACAGCCGGTACCGGCTGGAGGTGGCGATCTGCGCGGTGATGCCCTTCCAGCGCGACTGCATCTGCTGCACTTCGCGCAGCAGCGCCTCCGCATCGGCGCGCCATTGCCCGGTGAGCGGCGGCGCGCGGTCGCAGACTTCCTTCAGCGCATAGTTGAGCATCAGGCTCAGGATGTCGTCGCGGCTTCCCAGGAAATAATGGATCAGCGAAGTCGCGACCCCGAGCTCGTTCGCCAGCCGGGCGATCGTGATCTCGGCGAACGGCTCCTTCTGCGCGAGCTGGATCACGTGCTGGACGATGGCATCGCGCGACAGCCCGCCCGGGCTTGCGCCGGTCGCGTTTCTCGGCCTGCGCCCCGGCCGGCGCGCCTGCGCCGCATTGGCCTTCTCCGACAAGATTTTCCCCGCCACTAAGTCATTCATCTTCGTTGTCAGCGCGCGCGGCGCACTGCCGGCGTCCTCTCGCGGCACGCAATTCCGCGCCAGTATAGCGTCTCTGCCTGCGCCCCATCGCCGCTGACGGCGGCCGTGCGGCCCGCGCCGGGGCGCCGCGGCCGGGCAATCGCGACAGATCGCCGGCCGCGCCCGGCAGGCCCGGCCGCGGCTCCCGGCGGCGTCCGCGCCTGATCTATTTGACTATACGTCAATTCAAAGATAGAGTAATTGGCGTTACGTCAAAAAAGGGGCGCGGCAGCACGCGGCGCACCCGGACATCAGCCACCCTCGCCATCTCATCCGAAAGGCAACCATGTCGATCCACCTTGACCAGGATGTCGCCGCGCCCCCGCCGGCAGCCGCCTTTGCCGCGCCGCCGGCCGGCGGGCTTTCCGCCCCGCATCGGGCCCTGATCGTGTTCGGCGCGGCGCTGGGCCTTTGCGCCGGCTTCGCGCCGCTCTACTTCGGCACGATCTCGGTTTTCCTCCAGCCCATCGCCCACGAGTTCGGCTGGGGCCGCGCGCAGACCTCGGCGGCGGGCGTGCTCTCGATGCTGGGGCTGGCCGCGGGCTCGATCGTGGTCGGCCAGTTGATCGACCGCTTTGGCGAGACCAGGGTCATCGGCGGCTCGGCCTCGGTGATGGCGGTCTTCATGGCGATTCAGTCGCTCTGCGGGAATTCGCCCTGGCTGTTCGCCGCGCTCAGCTTCGGCATCGGCGTGGCGGGCGCCGGCACCACGCCGCCGGGCTATCTCACGGTATTGGCAAGATGCCTGCGCGACAGGCTCGGCGTCGCGCTGGGGCTGGCGGGAATCGGCATGGGCGTCGGCACGATCTCCATGCCGGTCATCGCGCAAACGCTGATCGCGCACTACGGCTGGCGCAGCGCCTACGCCGGGCTCGCGGCCGGGGCGCTGCTGCTCGGCTGGCTGGCCTGCGCCATCATCTCGCGCGGCGCGCGCGGCCTGCGCGGGCATGCGCGGCAGCGCCGCCTGCCCGCGGGCAGCATGCCGGTGCCCGGATACACCGTGCGCGAAGCGCTTGCCGACCGGCGCCTGTGGCTGATCCTCGCCGTCACGCTGCTGGTATCGATGGCCACGCTCGGCATGTCGGTGCATTTCGTGTCGCTGCTCGTCGACGGCGGCATCACGCCGCAGCTGGCGGCGCGGGCCGTGGCGGTGAGCGGGGCGGGGGTGGTGCTGGGGCGGGTCGTCAGCGGTTATCTGATCGACCGGTTCGCGGCCAGGAAGGTGGCGGCGGCCGCGTTCTGCCTGGCCACCGCGGGCGCGGTGCTGATGGCGTCGGAGCTGTCGCGCGCGATCCAGTTCTCCGCCTTCGCCGGCCTGCTGCTCGGCTTCGCGCTCGGCGCGGAAGGCGATTTCCTGCCGTTCTTCGTCAAGAAATATTTCGGCCTCAAGTCCTTCGGGCGGATCTACGGGGTCCTCTTTTTCGTGCATGGCCTGGGCGGCATCGCCGGGCCGGTCCTGTTCGGCCTCTCGTTCGATCACTTCGCCACCTACAAGTACGCGCTGCTGTGCGCGTCCGGTGCCCTGTGCGCCGCGATGCTGCTGGTGCTGCGCCTGGGTTCCTACAGGTTTTCCTCGTAAGGGCGGACCGGCGGTCCGCGCCCGAGCGATGCATCGATCCGCAAGCGGTCATCGGAATATCGACCGAGTTTTCTGAAAGAATGGAAATGAGCACCAACCAAGAACACAGCGCAGCCAGCCTGCAAACGACCCATACCCCGGCCAGCCTCGCCGCGCAGGCGGTGGCAGCGCAGTACGCGCTGTACGACGCGCATCGCGCGCTCAACCAATGCAGTCCGGCCGACGCGCACGCGGTGAAGGCGCGCGCGGCCCTCGATGCCGCGACGCTGATGATCGCCAAGGCGAAATGGTATGCGGGCCGTTTTACCGGCAGCAATATGTATTTCGCGGCGTTCACGCAGAGCGCGCAGGACGCCGCGGAGGCCGCGCGGCATTTCGACGGCGCCGTCGAGGCGTGCCGGCGGGTGGAAGCCCTGCTCGATGGCACGGAACCGGACCCGGCCGCGCTGGCCGGAGAGGGCCTGCCGGCGATCGAGCTGTCGCGGCGCGGCACGGAGATCGAGTTCGCCGGCGACGTGCCCATCGTTCCCGCGATCTGCCCGATCGTGGTGCTGCGCGGGTCGTCGCACGAGATGGGGCGGCAATACATCCAGCAGATCATCGACATCTTCGGCAAGTGGCCCGTGGAACGGCTCGCCGCGCGCCGGTTCCGCGCGCACGAGATCGAGATCGTCAAGAACTGGCACGTCCACATGCAGGAGAACACGCCGGAGATCGGCGAGATGGTGCGCGGCTGGATCGATGCCGCCAAAGAGCACGGCATCGAACTCAACTACTGGACGGCCATTCAGCTCTGGACCGGGCACTTCGAGCCGATCTGGAGCGGCATCCGCGGCCACGGCGTGCGCGACCTCACCGCCGACAGCCTGGACGAAGGCGAAGGCCAGGCCGACTCCTCCTACCTGGGCGGCCAGAGCATGAGCTCGGCGCACGCGGACCGTTCCGTCGACCTGTGCAGCGGCGCCTGCGCCTGGGGCGAGGCAACGTCGGACGGCGCGCTGGTCTCGGGCTCGACCACCGACCACGACTGCACGTTCCAGGTGACGATCGCCGCGTTCCCCGACGACGGGCACGCGTTCATCTACACGCCGTTTTCCATCAACGGCTTCATCCCGGGCCTGGGGCAGTATTTCTTCGCCGGGCATCCGGGCATGAACAGCAAGGGCGTGGCCTACATCCACCACGGCGGCGGGCTGCACGGCATCGAGGAAACGAGCGACCGCGGCTACGGCCTGCGGCGCGGCGCGTCGGTGTTCCACAACCTGCGCTTCGCCGATACGGCCGCGGACGCGCTCGGCAACGAGATGGGATGGCCGATCGGCGACGTGGGCACCATCCTCGGTTCGGTGGGGGGCTTCTACGCGGACGGGCGCTATGCATACGTGTGCGAGGCGAGGCCGTCGAACGCCGTGGGCAGCGACCCCATCCTGCGCGAACTCTCGTTCGACGAGCAGGGCCGGTCCTACGAGTTCCTGTATGCGAACAACAATTCCATGCACCCGCGTTCCGCCGCCGGGTTCCTGGCCCCGGACCAGGGATATGCCTTCAACCCGGTCGAAGGCTGGGTCCAGAACCGGCCGGCGGACCTCGCCTATCTCGGCGACCGGCAGCTCGCGCCCGCGCTCTCGACCAAGAGCTCGCAAGGACGCAACCGCTACCTGTTCGAGTCGCTCAAGGCGGCGCATGGCCGCATCGACGTCGACGTGATGGCGCGCATCTATTCGACCAGCGCGCCCGAGCGCTACCGCGAGGACGGCCAGCGCATGTCCCACGCGGAGCGCGAGCAGGCCTGGCTTGGCGGCAGCCCGTGGCCCAGCTCGATCTGCCATCGCGTCAATGCGTTCACCGCCGTCATGCGCCCGGACGACGGCGATCAGGGCCTGTACATGGGATGTGTGGGGCCGGCCAACCGGCGCGCGCTCATGCATATTCCCGGCCACGGCTACTACTACCACGACGAAGCCAACGAGTTCTGGGAGATCCGGTTGCGCCGCACCCCCGGGGAGATGCTCGAGGACGCAAAGCTCCGCGCTTCCCAACTGCTCGACGACGCCCGGCGGCGGCTCGACGGCGCGCGCAGGGTCACGCCCGGCGTGGCCGGCTCGGCCTACCTTGCCGGACTGATCCAGCGCGCGGACAACGCCCTGCAGGAAGGCATGGAGTGCGAGTCGTCGATGAACGAGGGAGACGGCGAGGGCCAGGGCCAGGGCAACGGCGGGGACGCCGCGCGCCGGCTGTCCAGGGCGCTGCGCCGCTACACGACCTGCCAGGTCCGCGCGAAGCAGGCGATCACGGAGCTCGAACTGAGCCTGTCGATGTAATCGACCCGCCGGCGCCGCGCTCCTGGCGGCGCCGGCATCGCCGCGGCCGGGCCGGTGCCAATGCCGCGGGCAATCCCGCCTGAAAAGAGCGGCCGATGCCATGCCACGCAAGCCGCGGCGCGGCCCGGCCGATCACGTCTGCCGCCGTACCTTCGCAGCCCGTTCGCGGCTGCGATTCATTCCGTTCCGGTTCTTCCCGCGCGACCCCGCTTGCGCGCCGGTCATGAGCACAGCCAGTCCTCATGCCAGCAGTGGACACGCCTTTCTTGCAGCAGGAAATCCCCAGATTGGGGAAATAGATGTGGCATCAATATTGCATCTGGCATCGTGTAATTGACGATTGGTCAATTAGTGGTGCCAGACGGTTCTGGCTGCCGCAACGTCATCACGACTTCATCAGATCGGAGAGGTGCATATGCTTGGAAAGCGCGTCGGTTTGCTTTGTGTTGCCACGGTAGTGTCCTGCGGTTCCGCCAGTTCATGGGCGGAGGCCGACTCGATGGTCGATATTCAGCGCCTGGTCCTGCAGGGGGTGGGCCCGGGCGCGCTGGGCGTCATGCCGGGCAGGAGCATGCTGTCGCTGTACGGCACCGTCGACGTCGGGCTGGACTACACGCACGGGCCCAGCGGCAACATGAAGCGGGTGGAGAGCAACAACGCCTGGACCTCGAAGTTCGGCATCTACGGGCAGGAGAGCCTCGGCCGCGGGCTGACGG
Organism: Cupriavidus ulmosensis; assembly: GCF_977008105.1. Taxonomy (NCBI): domain Bacteria; kingdom Pseudomonadati; phylum Pseudomonadota; class Betaproteobacteria; order Burkholderiales; family Burkholderiaceae; genus Cupriavidus; species Cupriavidus ulmosensis. Next base: position 3,527,947 of record NZ_CDRMWP010000001.1, on the reverse strand, counting down.
CGTTCTTCCGCCTGGAGAGCGGTTTCAACCCGGATTCCGGCACGCAGCAGAGCAAGACCTCCTTCTTCAACCGGGGCTCGTTCGTCGGGCTGTCGAGCACCGACTGGGGCACCGTCTCGCTCGGCAAGCAGCTCAGCGGCGCCTCGTCGCTGGCGATCGGCGCCGACCCGTTCCTGGCCACCGGGCACCAGTCCATCTACTCGTACCTGGCCGCCTTCAGCGACCTGGGCTACGGCTCGAGCCTCGACATCAACCGCATCAACAACTCGATCAGCTACACCACGCCGCTGCTGTGGGAGCACGTCGGCATCAACGCGTTCTACGCGCTGAAGGGAAACCAGGACGTCGGCCCGAGGACGCACAACCAGTCGCTGTCGATCTACTATGCGAGCCAGGAAAACTTCATGTCGGCGTCCTACTCCCAGAACTGGTGCGACCCGAGCCCGGCGGCAACGTCGCAATGCAGCCACGACGCCACCCGGGAGCCGTCGATCCGCACCGACAACGTCCTGCTCAACGTCTCGCACGATTTCGGCTTCCTGACCGGCACGGCGGTGCTGTCGTGGATCAACCCGAGGAATACCGGCGGCGCCAATGCCATGCTCTACTTCGCCGGGGTGCAGAAGAAGATCGGGGCGCACCTGCTGCGCGTCACGGCGGGGTTCCGCGACACCACGCAAAAGGCGAACCATGCCTGGGGCATGACGTTCGGCGACGACTATTTCCTGTCGAAGAGAACCTCGCTCTACGCCCGCTTCGGTTTCATCAGGAACAGCTCGGCCTCGGCCCTGACCTACAACTACGAGCCGGAGAACGGCTTTCCGCTGCCCAAGCCGGGCGGCTCGGTGCACAGCCTCACCGTCGGCATCGCGCACCATTTCTGAGCGGGCGCATGGCGGCCCGGTCCGCGCGCGGCAATTCCTACAGCAGCGAATCGGCCAGCCGGCAGAGGTTCTGCCAGGTGCGCCGGCGCAGCGGCCGCCGCTGCCAGGCGGCGCGGTCGACCTGCGCGCTGTCGCGGAAGTAGCGCGCCTGGATCTCGCGCATGCGCGCCACCACCGCGTGGTCGTAGATGACCAGCGCGGCCTCCGCGTTGAGCGCGAACGAGCGGATGTCCATGTTGGTCGATCCCACCATCGCCACTTCGTCGTCGATGGTCACGTGCTTGGCGTGCAGGAAGGCCGGCTTGTACAGGTGGATGTGCACGCCCGCGTCGAGCAGCACGCCGAAATAGGCTTCCTGCGCGGCCTGCGTGAAGCGCTGGTCGATCCGCCGCGACAGCACCAGGTGCACGGCCACGCCGCGGTAGCAGGCCAGTTGCAGCGCCTGCAGGAAGGCTTCGTCGGGAACGAAGTAGGGCGTGGTGATGACCACCCGCGCGCGTGCGCGGTGGATCATGCTGACCAGCGCCATCTGCGCGTTCTGCGTGCCGTAGCCGGGGCCGCTGGGCAGCATCTGCGCGGTGTGCGCGCCGGCGGCTTGCGGCGGCGGGAAGTTCCCGGCGACGAAGCCGCCACGTTCGGTCTGCGCGGCCTGCCCGGCCTCGCCGGTCTCGCCGGTTTCCAGGTAGCGGTCGGCCAGGAACACCGCCTGCAGCTGCGTCACCACCGGGCCGGTCACGCGCGCCACCAGTTCCTCGTTGGGCAGGCCGGGCGTGGATTCGGCGTCGATCACGTTCTGCGAGCCGATGTAGCCGATGCTGCCGTCCACCACCAGGATCTTGCGGTGGTTGCGCAGGTCGAAGCGCGCGCTCTTGCCCTTGAGCACGGCCGAGAGCGAGCGCATCGGCAGCGCCTGCACCACTTCCACGCCGCCGTGGCGCAGCGTTTGCGCGAACGCGCGCCATCCGGCGCGGGCACCCAGCGCATCCACCAGCAGGCGGCATTGCACGCCGCGCGCGGCGGCGCGCAGTAGCGCGTCGGTGAACGCGCGCGCGGTGGCGTCGGCCGCGTAGATGTAGACCAGCAGGTGGACCTGGCGCGCGGCGCCGTCGATGTCGGCGATCATGCGCGCGACCACCGCGCCGTAGTCGTCCATCAATTCCACGGCGTTGCCGCGCATTGGCCAGTACGAGCCGAGCCGCTCGATCAGCCCGGCGGCGTCGGCGGACACGCCGGCGGGCAGCGGCTGCACTGGCGCGAAGCGCTCGAGCGGGCCGCGCACGCGCTCGATGCCCTGGTTGATGCGCGCGAGCTTGAGGCGGCGCGACTTCGGATAGTAGATGCGGCCGAACAGCGCGTACAGCAGCAGGCCCAGCCACGGCAGGAAGAAGATCAGCAGCAGCCAGGTGCGCGCCGCCGCCGGCGCGCGGCGCTGCGGCACGTAGACCAGCATGACCAGCCGGATCAGCCATTCGGCCAGCGTGAACAGCCACGGCCATCCAGAGGACAGGCCGGCCGCCACCACGTCCGGCAGCGCGGCCAGCCAGGCGGCGGGCACGGTCGGGGAGAGCAGGGCGGGCAGGGAGGAAGGCGGTGGCAAGGATGGCGGCATGCGGCTCGGAGCGCCCGGCGGGCGACGTTCGGCGGAGCGCCAACCATACCAGAGCCGCGCGGCGGCGGGATGCGGACATTTCCGCCGTGCCGCCGCCGCTGGTGTCTCCGTCGCTGCCGGGCCGGCGCCGTCAGGCCGCGCCGAGCAGCCCGCGCTGCGCGAGGTTGCGGTACAGCGCGCGCACGCCGAAGGTCCACGGCGCGATCTCGGTGCACAGCCCCACCGTGTTGACCAGCGCGCCGAGCGCGGGCGCCGAGATGGTCACGACGTCGCCGAGGTGATGGGTGAAGCCGGCGCCCGGCGCGTCGCGGTCCTTGATCGGCGAGAACATGGTGCCGAGGAACAGCATGAAGCCGTCCGGGTACTGGTGGTGCGCGCCGCAGGTCTGGGCGACGAGGTCGGCCGGGTCGCGGCTGATCTCGCTCATGTGGCTGACGCCTTCGAGCACGAAGCCGTCGCCGGCGCCCTCGACGCGCAGCGACACGCTTTCCCGGCGCACCGAGTCGAGCGTGAAGCGCGCGTCGAACAGCCGCACGAACGGGCCGATCGCGCATGAGCCGTTGTTGTCCTTGCACTTGCCGAGCAGCAGCGCGGAGCGGCCTTCGATGTCGCGCAGGTTGACGTCGTTGCCGAGCGTGGCGCCGACCACCCTGCCGGCGCTGCTGACCGCCAGCACGATCTCCGGCTCGGGGTTGTTCCACACCGAGGCCGGATGCAGGCCGATGTCGGCGCCGAAGCCGACCGCCGACATCGGCTGCGATTTCGAGAACACCTCGGCGTCGGGGCCGATGCCGACTTCCATGTACTGCGACCACGCGCCGCGCCGCTCGAGCTCCGCCTTGAGCCGCTGCGCGGCCTCGGAGCCGGGCTCGATCTGCGACAGGTCGGTGCCGATCAGCGCGGTGATGGTCTCGCGCACGTCCTTGGCGCGGGCCGGATCGCCGCCGGCCTGCTCCTCGATCACGCGCTCGATCAGGCTCACGGCGAAGGTCACGCCGCACGCCTTGATGGCCTGCACGTCGCACGGCGCGAGCAGGCGCACCGGCGCGCCGGCGTCGCCCGCCAGCGCCGGGGCCAGCAGCGCCTGCACGCTGCCGAGCGCCTCGCCGGGCGCGTGGCGGGCGAGCTCCAGCGCGTCGGCGCGCTCGAACAGGTCGGCGGTGGTCGGCACGGTGGCCGTGATGTCGAAGACGTGGCCGTCGCGCACGGCGACCACGCAGGGGCCTTCATGGTCGCCGGCGCGGCGCCACACGCGCCCGACCAGCAGCGCTTGTTCGAGATCGGCCGGCAGGCAGGCGGAGGGAGAGAGGGTTCGCATGGGTTGGCGGGAGAGTCGGTTGTCGGGGGCGCGTGCGTTCAGTGCGCGTTCAGTGCGAGTGGCGCGGCTCGCCGCGTTCCTCGATCACCTTCAGGTACAGCGTGGCCGGTTCCAGGCAGCCGCCGGTGGACAACTGGCCCACCAGCTTGCGGTACAGCTCCTGCCACGGCGTCTGCGACGGCGGCGCGGTGAAGCTGGCGTGCTCGCGGCGGCGCGCCAGCTCGTCCTCGGGCACCAGCAGGTTGACGCTGCGCGCGTTGAGGTCCACGCGGATGCGGTCGTCGGTGCGCAGCAGCGCCAGGCCGCCGCCCACCGCCGCCTCGGGCGACATGTTGAGGATCGACGGGCTGGCCGAGGTGCCGCTCTGGCGGCCATCGCCCAGGCACGGCAGCGAGGTGATGCCGCGCTTGACCATCTCGTCGGGCGGCGCCATGTTGACGACCTCCGAGCTGCCCGGGTAGCCCACCGTGCCGCAGCCGCGGATCACCAGGATGCAGCGCTCGTCGATCTCCAGCGCCGGATCGTTGATGCGCGCGTGATAGTCCTCCGGCCCCTCGAACACGATCGCGCGCGCCTCGAAGGTGTTCTCCGCGCCGGGCTCGCTCAGATAGGTCTGGCGGAAGGCGTCGCCCACCACCGACATCTTCATGATGGCGCTGTCGAAGAAATTGCCCGACAGCACGATGAAGCCGGCGCCGTGCTTGAGCGGGTCCCCGGCAGTGCGGATCACGTCGCGGTCGGCGTCCGGCGCGGCGTTGGCGATGTCGCCGATCAGGCGGCCCGACACCGTCAGGCACTCGCGGCGCAGCAGCCCGGCCGCGTCGATCTGGCGCAGCACGGCCGGCACGCCGCCGGCGCGGTGGAAGCTCTCGCCGAGGTATTCGCCGGCCGGCATGCAGTTCACCAGCAGCGGCACCTGCTCGCCCACGCGCTGCCAGTCATCCAGGCTCAGCGCGAGGCCCATGTGGCGCGCGATCGCGATCAAGTGCGGCGGGCAGTTGCTGGACGCGCCCAGCGCCGACGCCACCACGATGGCGTTCTCGAACGCCGCGCGCGTCATGATGCGCGACGGCCGCACGTCCTCGCGCACCAGGTCGACGATGCGCTTGCCGGTGGCGTAGGCCATCTGCCCGCGCTCGCGGTAGGCCGCGGGGATGCTGGCGCAGCCCGGCAGCGACATGCCGAGCGCCTCGGCCAGGCTGTTCATCGACAGCGCGGTGCCCATCGTGTTGCAGTGGCCGATCGACGGCGACGAGGCCGTGGTCAGTTCCATGAAGCCTTCGTAGTCGATCTCGCCCGCGGCCAGCAGGTTGCGCGCGTGCCAGATCACAGTGCCCGAGCCGACCCGCTTGCCCTGGTGCCAGCCGTCGAGCATCGGCCCGCCCGACAGCACGATGGCCGGAAGGTCGACCGTGGCCGCGGCCATCAGGCACGCGGGCGTGGTCTTGTCGCAGCCGGTGGTCAGCACCACGCCGTCGAGCGGAAAGCCGTGCAGGATCTCCACCAGCCCGAGATAGGCGAGATTGCGGTCCAGCGCGGCGGTGGGGCGGCGGCTCTGCTCGGCCAGCGGATGCACCGGGAATTCCATCGGGATGCCGCCGGCGTCGCGGATGCCGGCCTTGGTGCGCTGCGCCAGCTCGATGTGGTGGCGGTTGCACGGCGCGAGGTCGCTGCCGGTCTGCGCGATGCCGATGATGGGCCGGCCCGATTGCAGCTCTTCGCGGGTCAAGCCGTAGTTCATGAAGCGCTCGACGTACAGCGCGGTCATGTCCGCGTGGGAAGGGTCGTCGAACCAGTTCTGGCTGCGCAGCCGGCGCGGCGTGGATTGGGACATCTTGCTTGTCTCCGTGAGGATCTGTTTGTGGTGCGTACCGGTGCCGGCGCGGCGGCGCGCATCGCTTCGCGCGCGCTGGCCAGGCCGGGCAGGCGGTGCTCCGCGCGTTTAAGTTACCGGTAACAATTTCGGATGTTAGCACGCATGCGCGGACCTGCACAGCGGTGCCCGGGCCGTGTGGCGAAGCGGGCGGATGGTGTTGCCGCAGGGGTGTCTAGGCGCTTTCGCGGGCCAGCACGGCGTAGTCGATCTTCACGCTCTTGGGCGGCGCCTTGGCCGCGCCGGCGCCTTCGCGCGCGTCCAGCGCGGCCAGCAGCGCCTCGCCGGTGCGCAGGCCGATGCCATACGCGTCGACCGAGATGGTGGTGATGCCGGGATGGCAGCAGGCGGCCACCTCGAAGTTGCCGAAGCCCGCCACGGCGATGTCGCCGGGCACCGACAGGCCGCGGCGCAGGCATTCCATGACGGCGCCGAACGCGGACATGTCGCTCACGCACATGACGGCGTCGGTGTCGGGCCATTGCGCCAGCAGCGCGGCGATGGCCGGCGCGCCGTGGCTCATGGTGATGGGGGATTCGCCCAGGCGGATGATGCGCGGCTCGCCCAGCCCGAGCGCCTTGATCTCGGCCTGGTAGCCCTTCATGCGGTCCAGCCCGCGCCGGTCCAACTCGCTGGCGCCGCCGAGAAAGCCGATGCGCCGGTAGCCGCGCCCGGCGAGGTAGCGCACCATCGCGCGCGCGGCCTTCACGTTGGAGAAGCCCACCGCGGTGTCGATCGGCGTGGTCGGCAGGTCCCACATTTCCACCACGGGGATGTTCGAGCGCTGCAGCAGCGCGCGCGTGGTCTCGGTGTGCTGCGAGCCGGTCAGCGCCACGCAGCGCGGCTGGTGGCGCAGCATGGAGCGCACCAGCCGTTCCTCGCGCTCGAGGTGGTAGTCGGTGTCGCCGATCAGCAGTTGCAGCCCGTGCGGCTCCAGCGCGTCGCTCAGGCCGCGCACGGTGTCGGAGAAGTTCGAGCTCGACAGCGAAGGCACCAGCACCGCGACGAACTCCGAGCGCCCCGAGGACAGCGCGCCGGCCGCCGCGTCGGCCACGTAGCCGAGCTCGTCGATGGCCTGCTGCACGCGCTCGCGCGTGGCCGGCGCCACGCTGTGCCCCGCCAGCACGCGGGAGACCGTCATCTTGGACACGCCGGCCAGCCGGGCGACATCCGACATGCGGGGCGGTCCGGACTGGCGCGTCGCGGTGCTGCGGGTGGCGGGGGGAGTGGCCATCGGTCGGCGCTGTGAGGGAGTGGAAGGTGCGCATATGATACCGGGCACATCGGCGCGGTCCCCGGCGCGCGCTTGCGGGGGACCGCTGCTAAGGGAATACCCTTGTTGCGGCGGGCTTGAAGCCGCGATTGTCTCTGTGCTATTTTTCGTTACCGGTATCAGGACGTTTGTTGGGAGACTATTCCGCACCGAAATGTTACCGGTAACAAATGGAATGGCCGGCATCGCCGCGGGCTTCCTGCCTCACCCTGCGCTTCGCGCCGCGGCTGGTGCCCGATCGATGTCCTGACCGACCCGCGGCGAACGGATTCGCCGCCTGAACCTCTTCCGGCCCGCCGCGAACGCATTCCCGCGCGGCAGCAAGGTACCCCTGCCATCAGCGTGGGGCCGGAAGCCATCATAAGAAACGGGAGACAAATTCATGCCCTCCATCACGCAGGCCGCCGCCATTCCCGCGGCCGCCGATACGTCCGAAGACCGCCTGTACCGCAAGGTCATGCTGCGGATCCTGCCGCTGCTGCTGCTGTGCTACGTGGTGGCCTACCTCGACCGCGTCAACGTCGGCTTCGCCAAGCTGCAGATGCTCGACGACCTCGGCATGAGCGACACCGTCTACGCCATCGGCGCCAGCGTGTTCTTCTGGGGCTATTTCCTCTTCGAGATGCCCAGCAACCTGCTGCTGCACCGCTTCGGCGCGCGCTTCTGGATCGCGCGCATCATGGTCACGTGGGGCATCGTGTCGTCCTCGCTGGCGTTCGTGGTGCCGCTGGCGGAGCTGTTCCACGTGCAGACCACCACCATGTTCTACTCGCTGCGCTTCCTGCTGGGGCTGTGCGAGGCCGGCTTCTTCCCCGGCGTCATCCTGTACATGAACTACTGGTTCCCGGCCAGGCGCCAGAGCGTGGCGATGTCCGGCTTCCTGGTGGCGATCCCGCTGAGCCTCACCGTGGGCGGCGTGATCTCGGGCTGGCTGATGGAGAGCACGCACGGCCTGGCCGGCATGCAGGGCTGGCAGTGGATGCTGCTGCTCGAAGGCATCCCGTCCGTGCTGGTGGCATTCCTGGTGCTGTTCGCGCTCGGCGACGGCATCCGCTCGGCGAAGTGGCTGAGCAACGAGGAAAAGGCCGTGCTCGAGCGCAACCTCGCGCGCGAGAACGGCAACAAGTCGCACCGCGTCGGCGCCGCGCTCAAGAACCCGCGCGTCTGGCTGCTGACCTTCATCCTGCTGACCTTCAACACCGGCTTCTACGGTCTCGCGTTCTGGCTGCCGTCGATCATCCGCGCCTCCGGCGTGACCAACACCTTCCACATCGGCCTGCTCACCGCGATCCCCTACCTGAGCGCCATCGTCGCGATGGTCTGGAACGCCCGCCATTCGCGCAAGACCGGCGAGCGCCGCTTCCACGCCGCGGTGCCCGCGCTGATCGGCGGCGTGGGCCTGATCCTGAGCGCCGCGTTCGCGCGGCACGTGGAACTGTCGATCGTCCTGCTGACCATCTCCACGTGCGGCATTCTCGCGCTGATGCCGATCTACTGGACCTTCCCCGGCCAGATCCTGTCCGGCCCCGCCGCCGCGGCCGGCATCGCGCTGATCAACTCCATCGGCAACCTGTCCGGCTTCACCGGCTCGATGATCACCGGCATGGCCAAGGAACTGACCGGCAACATCAACAACGGCACCTACGCGCTCGGCGCGTGCCTGCTGGTGAGCTGCGTGCTGATCGTGCTGATTCCGCGCAGCCTGCTCAACGGGGAAGGGGAGGCGGCGCGCTGAGCCGCCGCCGCGCGAGGCGGGTCATGCGCTCCACGTCTGCAGCAGCATGGCCGGCACCCGCTCGGCGGGGATCGCCGGGCTGAACAGGAATCCCTGGCCCATGTTGCAGCCGCAGCGCCGCAGGAAGTCGTACTGGCCGGCGTGCTCGATGCCCTCGGCGACGGTTTCCATGCCCAGCTTGCGGCTGAGCGTGACCACCGCCTCGACGATGGCGGCGTTGCCGGTCCGCTCGTCGAGATCCGCCATGAAACTGCGGTCTATCTTGATGACGTGGACGGGGAGCGCCTGGAGGTGGGTCAGCGAGGCGTAGCCGGTGCCGAAATCGTCGAGCGCGATGCGCACGCCCTCGGCGCTGAGCATGCGCAGCGCGCGGCCGACGCCCTCCGCGCTGCGCCCGAGGAAGACCGTCTCCGTCACCTCGACCTCGAAGCGGTCGGCCGGGATGCGCTCGGCCGCCAGCCGGGACAGGAACTGCTCGGCGAAGTCGTCGTGGACGAACTGCGCCGCGGCGGCATTGATGGCGATGCGGCCGAAGCGCAGGCCGGCGTCGAGCCAGCGGTGCATGTCGGCGAGGATGCTGCGGAACATGCGCTCGTGCAGCTCGTCCGCGAGCTCCATGTTCTCGAAGGCGGCGGCGATGCTGGCCGGCGGCAGCATCAGCTCGTCGCCCGCGTGCCAGCGCAGCAGCGCCTCGAAGCCGGTCACGCGGCCGGAGCGCAGATCGACCTTCGGCTGGTAGTACGGGCGGATGCGGTTCTCGTCGACGGCGCGCCGCGCGCACTTGATCATCTCCGTGCGGCAGCGCGCCTTGCGGCGCATGTCGGGATGGAAGAAGGCCAGGTGGCCGCGGTTGCCGGTCTTGGCCGCGTACAGCGCCGTGTCGGCCGCCTTGAGCAGGTCGGCCGCGCCGGTGCCGTGTTCCGGGTGGCAGGCCACGCCGATGCTGGCGCGGCAGTCGAGGATGCGCTGCGCGTAGCTGAGCGGCTGCCGCAGGCGCGTGCCGATGGCGGCGCCCAGGCTGGCGATGTCGGCGCGGGTGGCGAACGGCAGCGCGATGCCGAACTCGTCGCCGCCGAGCCGCGCGATGAAGGCGCGGGCGGGCAGCACCTCGCGCAGGCGGTCCGCCAGCGCGCGCAGCAGGGCGTCGCCGGCGTCGTGGCCGATCTGGTCGTTGGTTTCCTTGAGATCGTCGACGTCCACGATCAGGATGGCGGGGCCGGCATCGGGATCGCTGCCGCTGCGCTTGATCAGGCGCTCCATCTCGTGCTGGAACGCCGCGCGATTGGGCAGCCGGGTCAGGGCGTCGTGGGTTGCCATCCAGCGGATGCGCTCGTCGGCGGTCTGCTCGTCGGTCACGTCGCGGAACGTCACGAGCGCGCGCGCCATCTCGCCGCAGGGGCGGAACGTCTTCCATCCCTTGGTTCGCAGCCAGCGCTCGCGGCCGTCGTCGGCACGGCGGATGCGCAGCTGCGCATCGAACTCCTGCTGCCGGCTGCCGTCGTCGGGCGCGGCCAGCGCGGACTTGAGCAGCTCCCGGTCGTCGGGATGGATGAGCCTGCATGCGGTATCGGCCTGCGGCTGTTCGTGCTTCGCGATGCCGAAGATCGCCTTCAGCTCGTCGGACCAGACCTGGCGGCCGGTGCGCTTGTCGTAGTCCCACACGCCGAGCTCGGCCGCCTGGATGGCCAGGCGGAAGCGCTGCTCGTTCTCGCGCAGCGCGTTCTCGGTTTCCTTGCGGTCGTCGATGTCCTCGAGCGTGCCGTACCAGCGCACGATCTCGCCGGCGCCGTCGCGGCGCGGCTGCGCGCGCGCCCGCACCCAGCGGTAGGCGCCGTCGCGCGTCTCGATGCGGTATTCGATGTCCACCGGGTCGCCGGTGCGCAGCGCGGCCTGCCATGCGGCGACGACGGCGGCGATGTCGTCGGCGTGGAGCGAGTCCGCCCATCCGTTGCCGCGCGTGGCCTCCGCGCTCTGTCCCGTCACCTCGACCCACTTCGGGCTGATTTCCTCGACGAGGCCGTCGGGCGACGCGGTCCAGGGCATGCCGGGATTGAGCTGCACGGTGTAGCGGTGGTGTTCCTCGCTGGCCCGCAATGCCGCTTCCGCCAGCATCCGCTCGTGGATGCATTCGCTGCGGCCGTGCCAGCTCGCGATGCGGCCGGCGTTGTCACGGCGCGCGATCGCGCGCGTGCGGTACCACAGCGCTTCGCCGTCGCCGAGAACCACGCGGCAGCGCACCTCGAACGGGCGCCCGTTCGCCAGGGCCTGCCGGATCGCGCGCCCGATGATGGGATGGTCTTCGCGCGGGACCAGGTCGCGCCAGCGCCGCCCGATCAGCCGTTGGCGCGGCGAGCCGGCCGCTTCGTCGCCGCTTTCGTCATCGCTTTCATTGCCCGCTTCGCTGCCCATCCCGTCGCCCGGGTCCAGCAACAGGCTGAGCGCGCCGCGCCGGTCCGCGGCCCACCGGACCGACGGGTCGAGGGCATCCCAGTCCTGCCGCGCGAAACCGGCAAGCGTGGGTTCGGGCGCGCCGGGCGGGACCAGGCTCTCCCGGCTGTTGCGAAGCGCGGCCGAGCCGGCGCGGGCGGTAGTGTGCTCGCCGGGCCAATCCGGTGGCGGCCCGGCCTTGTGGGCCGGGGAGCAATGCTGGCATGGTTCCATCGTCTGTCGGTACTTTGGTGTTTACCGCTGGTGGTGCGATACATCGTCGCGATGCCGTTTCGGATAGAAGCGGATCGCACGTTACCGGCTGCTTGTGGCAGGCGCGGTGACGGGATGCGGGAAATCGGTTCCGGGCCCGGGCCGGCGCGTTCGCGCGCGGACCTAGGCCGTCATGCTTTGCGCGGGCCACGCGGCCGCCGCCGGCGCCGCCCGCCGCGATGCGCGCTTGTGGGCATACATCGCGGCGTCGGCCGCGGCAAGCAGGTCGGTGACGGAGACGTGCCGCCTGTCGTCGAACTCGATGTGCCCGACGCTGTATTGCAGCCGGTATCCGCGGCACATGGCGCCCTGGTTCTCCACCGCGATGCGGTGCTCGATGCGCCGGGCGATCTTGTCGGACTGCTCGCGGTTCGCGCCGGCTAGCAGCATGACGAACTCGTCGCCGCCGAGGCGGCCGATGATGTCGCCTTCGCGCAGGCTGCCGCGCAGTACGTCCGCGAATTGCGACAGCGCCTGGTCGCCGACCGCGTGGCCGAAGGTGTCGTTGATCTGCTTGAAATTGTCCAGGTCGAAGAAAAACAGCGACGCCGGCTTGCGCAGGCGCCTGCACGTCGTCAGCATGTTCTCGGCAAGCGCCACGAAGCCGAGCCGGTTGGCGAGATCGGTGAGCGGATCGTGCGTGGCCAGCTCCACCGCCAGCAGTTCCTGCTCCGCCATCCGTCCCAGGTCGCGCAGCAGGGAGCGGTCCTCCTCGCCGAAATCGCGCGGCCGGTCGTCGAGCACGCTCAAGGTGCCCAGCTTGCTGCCATTGGAGGCCGACAGCGGGTAGCCGGCATAGAAGCGCACGTGCGGCTTGCCGGTCACGAACGGATTGTCCTTGAAGCGGTCGTCGCGCAGCGTGTCGGGTACGACCAGGATGTCGTTGCCGAGGATCGCGTGGGCGCAGATCGACGAACTGCGCGGCGTTTCCCGGAACGCGATGCCCGAGATGGACTTGTACCACTGCCGCTCGGCGTCGACGAAGCTCACCAGCGCGATCGGCACGTCGAACAGCCGCAGCGCGAGCCGGGTCAGGCGGTCGAACCGCTCGTCGGGCGGCGTGTCGAGGATCCGCAGCGCCCGCAGCGTATTGATGCGGACCTGCTCGGTGTCTGGCGTGGCGGCGGCTGGCATGGTGGCGATGATGTTCTTGTCCTGGCCGCGTCGGCCAGAAAAAACGCAGCCATGTCATGTTGGGACGGGGCTGCGGCAAGGGCATTCGGGCCGCGGCGCGGGTCGCGCGCGGCGTGGCTGGCGGCGGCAGTCGCCGTGGCCAGCAAAGCCGTCCATTATATAAGGGTTTACCCTTTATTCATCGTTGTTGCGCGATTTCCCACCCCGACGAAAGAGGGGTGGCATGCGCGGCAACGCGCTCCGTGCCCGTTTCCGGTGCGCGCAGGCCGGCTCGCCGTTCCCGAAACGCCAAAGCGCAGCCGGCCAGGCTGCGCTTTGGCGCTTGTTGCTTGTTGCCTGTGTCGCCTGTTGCCGGGGCGTGCCGGTCAGCGAGCCAGGCTCGAGCGCAATGTCTCGCTGGCCTGATGCAGCGCCGAGCGCACCGCCGGCACGTCGGCCAGCGCGTTGAGCAGGCCGTAGTCATGGATCATGCCGTTGTAGCGCACCGACACCACCGGCACGCCGGCCTGGTCGAGGTGGCGCGCATAGGCTTCGCCTTCGTCGCGCAGCACGTCGTTCTCGGCGGTCTGGATCAGCGCCGGCGGCAGGCCCTTCAACTGCTCGGGCGAGGCCAGCAGCGGCGAGGCGTAGATTTCCGCGCGCTGCTTCGGGTCGGTGGTGTAGGCGTCCCAGAACCACTTCATCATGCCTTTGCTGAGAAAGAAGCCGTTGGCGTACTGGTCATACGAGGCGTTCTCGAAGCTGGCGTTCGTCACCGGCCAGAACAGGATCTGCGAGCGCAGCTTGGGGCCGTTTTCCAGCTTGGCCTTCAGCGCGACCACGGCCGCGGCATTGCCGCCGACGCTGTTGCCGACCACGGCCAGTTCGTGATCGTCCAGGCCCAGTTCCTTGCGGTGCGTGTCCACGTACTGGGTGGCGGCGTATTCCTGGTTGATCGCGGTCGGGTAGTGCGCTTCCGGCGAACTGGTGTAGTTCACGAAGATCGCCTCCTGCCCGGAATCGACGACGAGGTCGCGGACGAAGCGCTCGTGGTCCTGATAGCTGCCGAGGATCCAGCCGCCGCCGTGGAAGAACATGAAGCCCGGCAGCGCGCCTTTGGCGCCGCGCGGGCGCACGATGGTCAGCTTCAGCGGCTGGCCGTTGTAGCTGATGGTCTTTTCGCTCACGTCGGCCGGCGGCAGCTTGGCGCCTTTCTGCGCGCCGAGCAGCACCTGGCGCGCATCGGCCGGCGCGAGGGTCTCGATCGGCTGGCCACCGCCCTTGGCGAGGGCGTCGAGGAAGCCCTGCACATGGCTTTCGACCAGCGGGCCGCCGGCGTTGCCGGCCAGGGCGGCGGATGCGGCGGCCATCAGCACGGCGGCTGCGGCGATGCGGGTCACGCGGGTTTTCTTGAGGATGTTCATTGTCATTCTCCTGGTGCGGTGAGAGGTGGCTTGCTCGGCGGCCGTCAGGGGCGCGCCGACGTTGCGGTGGACACCGGCACGCTCCGAAGCATTGGGGAGTGCTGGTTGGCAGGTACCACTTTGCCCGCGTTCTTGGTACGATACGTGCCATAAAGTACGGATAAATTGACTTGGAGTACGGATATGGTCGACCGCCTCGAAGCGCTGTTCGCGCGTTTCAGCGTCACCGCGCAGGTGTTCAATACCGGCGCGCTGTGCGGCATCAGCGACCTCACCGCCGAGGACACCGGCCAGCTGCATCTGGTGCGCTGGGGCGAGGTGGAAGTCGTGAACGACGGCAAGGTCGCCGCGCGCGTGCGCGAGCCGAGCCTCTTGCTGTATCCGCGCCCGCTGTCGCACCGCTTCATCACCGAGGAGACGCGCGGCGCGGATTTCGCCTGCGCCAACCTGAAGTTCGAGGGAGGCGTTTCACATCCGATCTGCGCCGCGCTGCCGGCATTCGTGTGCCTGCCGTTGAACCGGATCGAAGGGGCGAAGGACGTGCTGGCGCTGCTGTTCGACGAAGCCTTCGCCGAGCGCTGCGGCCGGCAGGCGCTGCTGGATCGTCTGTTCGAGGTGGTGCTGATCCAGATCCTTCGCCACCTGATGGAGCATGGCCATGCCAGGGCCGGACTGCTCGCGGGCCTGTCGCATCCGCGGCTGCGCCATGCCTTGGTGGCGATGCACGAAAAACCCGCGCAGGAATGGACGCTGGAAGGGCTGGCCGGCGCCGCGGGCATGTCGCGCACGGTGTTCGCCAATACGTTCCATGAAGTCGTCGGCTTGACGCCGGGCCAATACCTGCAGGGCTGGCGCATCAGCCTCGCACAACTGGCCCTGCATCGCGGCCATGCGCTGCGGCTGATTGCCGACGAGGTGGGTTATGGCAGCGAAGCGGCGCTGTCGCGCGCGTTCAAGGCGCAGACGGGAAGCTCGCCGCGCGAGTGGAAGCGGATGCAGTCCGCGTTGACGGGCGCCGGCCAGCCGGCCGGGAAATGAAAAAAGCGAAAAAGCCGCCTCTGCGTGAACAGAGGCGGCTTCCGAATTGGTGCCCGAGGCCGGAATCGAACCGGCACGCCTTGCGGCGGGGGATTTTCTTCCCACTTCGGCTTTCGCCGCCGACCTGCGCGGGGCAGGGCGTTCGTGGTCTGGAGCACGCCTTCACCATAGTCTTGCGACCGTAGGTGCCCGCCGTCTGCTCTCTACACCTTCCCTTGAACCTTTCGGTTCGAGGGCTTGGCTCGGCATTAGCTCGGACCTGAGTCCAGGGCCTTCACCGAGTTTGACGGGCTTCACCTCTGGAGTTTCCCCCGGAGGGCTCAAATTTGGTCTGAGTCCCCTGCGTCTACCAATTTCACCACTCGGGCGGAGTGGGTGCCGGCGGCTCGTGCCGGGAAACCCGGCTGGCCAGCACTGCGCTAAGCCGGCGATTATGCCGTAAATCCGGGTCGCCCACAACCTGAGCGCCGGGCCGCGCCGGCTCCCGGATTCCGCGAAGGAAGACTGTGGCATTTGATACATATCAGATATGTATCGGAGGGTTTTCCCTAGAATGAGGCAATCCCCTACAGGGGGATGCCACCCGTCCCGGGGGCGCATCGCATACCGCGGCGCGCCCCGCGCGGACCCAACGGAACCGATGCCACCAGCCCCCGCCCTGACATCAGCCCGCCTGCCCGCCCCCAGGCCAATCCTGGCTTGCGCCGGGGCGTTGGCGCTCGCCGCCTTGCTGGGCGGCTGCATCTCGATGGCGCCGCCCGACACGCGGCCACCGTTGCCGGTGCGCGCGTCGTGGGAGCCCGACGCCGCCGCGCAGCCGGCCGCCGCCAGTGCCGCCGCGCTGGACTGGCGCGACTATTTCGCCGATCCCACCTTGCGCGAGCTGATCGCGCAGGCGCTCGACAACAACCGCGACCTGCGCGTTGCCGCCGCGCGCGTGGCGCAGGCCTACGCGGCCTACGGCATCCAGCGGGCCGATCTGTTCCCGTCGCTTGCCGGCGTGGCCGGGGACACGCGCCAGCGCGTGCCCGGCGACCTCAACCTCACCGGCCGCCCGGTCATCAGCAGCCAGTACCAGGTCGGCCTGGCGCTGAGCCCGTGGGAACTCGATTTCTGGGGCCGCGTGCGCAACCTCAAGGACGCCGCGCTGGACAGCTATCTCGCCAGCGAGGCCTCGCAGCGCGCGGTCGGGCAAGGGCTGATCACCCAGGTCGCGCAGACCTACCTGGCGCTGCGCGAGCTGGACGAGCGCATCATGCTGGCCCGGCGCACCATCGACAGCCGCGCCGAGTCGCTGCGCATCTTCCGCCGGCGCGAGCAGGTCGGCTCCGCCTCCCGGCTGGAGCTGACCGAAGTCACCACGCTGTGGCAGCAGGCGCGCACGCTGGCCGCGCAGCTCGAGCAGGAGCGCGCCGCGCAGGCGCACGCGCTCGAGTTGCTGGTGGGCCGGCCCGTGGACATGGCGCCCGCCACCGGCCTGATCGACGACGCCGAGCTGATGCGCGAGCTGGCGCCGGGCCTGCCGTCCGCGCTGCTGGAGAACCGGCCCGACATCGTCGCCGCCGAGCACCAGCTGCGCGCGGCCAATGCCAACATCGGCGCGGCGCGCGCGGCCTTCTTTCCGCAGATCACGCTGACCGGCTCGCTCGCCACCGCCAGCGCGGACCTCAGCGGCCTGTTCCGCGGCGGCAGCCTGGCGTGGAATTTCGCGCCGAGCATCACGCTGCCGATCTTCCAGGGCGGCCGCCTGCGCGCCAACCTCGCGCTGACCGAGGCACAGCGCGCCGAGGCCGTGGCGCAGTACGAGCGCACCATCCAGGGCGCCTTCCGCGACGTGGCCGATGCGCTGTCCGCGCGCCGCTGGCTGGCCGAGCAGGTGGACATCCTGCAGGCCACCCAGGCCGCGCAGGCCGAGCGCGCGCGCCTGGCCAAGCTGCGCTACGACCACGGCGCCGCCGCTTTCCTCGAAGTGCTGGACGCCGAGCGCGACCTGCTCGCCGTCGAGCAGCAGGCCGTGCAGTCGCGCCGCGCGCTGCTGGCCAGCCGCGTCAGCCTCTATGCGGCGCTGGGCGGCGGCGGCACCGCCGTCGACGCCGCCCGGTCCGCGCCCGCGCCCGCGCCTCCCCCGCAATGAGCCAAGGTCATTCCCGATGAAATTTCCCGCCAAGAAGCTGGTTCCCGTCCTGATCGCGCTGGCCGCCGCCGCCGGCGGCTGGTACGCCTGGACCTCGCTCCGGGACACCGGCCCAGGCCCCGGCTTCACCAGCGGCAACGGCCGCATCGAGGCCACCGAGGTCGACGTGGCCACCAAGCTGGCCGGCCGCGTGGACGACATCCTGGTCTTCGAGGGCGATTTCGTCAAAGCCGGCCAGCCGCTGGCGCGCATGCAGGTGCAGGTGCTGCAGGCCCAGCGCGACGAAGCGCGCGCGCAGCACCAGCAGGCCATCAACAGCGTGGCCGCGGCCGAGGCGCAGGCCGCCGCGCGCCTGAGCGACAAGGCCACCTCGGAAGCGCTGCTGGCGCAGCGCGAGGCCGAGCTGGACGCGGCCGAGCGCCGGCTGTCGCGCTCGGAGACGCTGTCGAAGGAAGGCGCCTCCTCGATCCAGGAGCTCGACGACGACCGCGCCCGCGCCCGCAGCGCGCGCGCCGCGGTGGCGGCGGCCCGCGCGCAGGTGGCGGCGGCGCAGTCCGCGGTGGAAGCGGCCCGCGCCCAGGTGGTCGGCGCGCGCTCCACGGTGGAAGCCACCCAGGCCACCATCAACCGCATCGAGGCCGACATCACCGACAGCGAACTCAAGGCGCCGCGCGACGGCCGCGTGCAATACCGCGTGGCGCAGCCCGGCGAAGTGCTGGCCGCCGGCGGCAAGGTGCTCAACCTGGTCGACCTGTCCGACGTCTACATGACGCTGTTCCTGCCCGAGGCGCAGGCCGGCAGGCTGGCGATGGGCTCGGAGGCGCGCATCGTGCTGGACGCCGCGCCGCAGTACGTGATCCCGGCCACCATCTCGTTCGTCTCCAGCACCGCGCAGTTCACGCCCAAGACCGTGGAGACCGCCAGCGAGCGCCAGAAGCTGATGTTCCGCGTCAAGGCGCAGATCAGCCGCGAGCTGCTGCAGAAGCATCTCAAGCTGGTCAAGACCGGCCTGCCCGGCGTGGCCTGGGTACGCGTGGACCCGAAGGTGGCCTGGCCGGCCAGCCTCGCGGTCACGGTGCCGGAGTAGGCGATGGCCGACGGGCGCGTTCCCGCCGTCGTGCGCCTGGCCGGCGTCTCGTTGCGCTATGGACGCAAGACCGTGGCGCTCGACCGCGTCGACCTCGACATTCCGGCCGACCGCATGATCGGCCTGATCGGGCCGGACGGCGTGGGCAAGTCGAGCCTGCTGGCGCTGGTGGCCGGCGCGCGCGCCGTGCAGGACGGCACCGTGCACGCGCTCGGCGGCGACATGGCCAGCCGCGCGCACCGCGACGCGGTCTGCCCGCGCATCGCCTACATGCCGCAGGGGCTGGGCAAGAACCTGTATCCCACCTTGTCGGTGGAAGAGAACCTGCAGTTCTTCGCGCGCCTGTTCGGCCATGACGCCGCCGAGCGCCGCCGCCGCATCGACGACCTCACCCGCAGCACCGGCCTGCACGCGTTCCTGGCGCGGCCCGCGGGCAAGCTCTCGGGCGGCATGAAGCAGAAGCTCGGCCTGTGCTGCGCGCTGATCCACGACCCCGACCTGCTGATCCTCGACGAGCCCACCACCGGCGTGGACCCGCTCGCGCGCGCGCAGTTCTGGGACCTGATCGCGCGCATCCGCCGCGAGCGGCCCGGCATGAGCGTGCTGGTGGCCACCGCCTACATGGACGAGGCGCAGCGCTTCGACTGGCTGGTGGCGATGGACGCCGGCAAGGTGCTCGCCACTGGCACGCCGGCGGAGCTGCTCGCGCGCACCGGCGCGGCGGACCTGGAATCCGCCTTCGTCGGCCTGCTGCCGGACGACAAGAAGCGCGGCTACCAGCCGGTGGAGATCGCGCCGCTGCGCATCGGCGACGACACGCCCGTGGCCATCGAGGCCAGGGGCCTGACCATGCGCTTCGGCGATTTCGTCGCGGTGGACCACGTCGACTTCCGCATCCGCCGCGGCGAGATCTTCGGCTTCCTCGGCTCCAACGGCTGCGGCAAGTCCACCACCATGAAGATGCTCACCGGCCTGCTGCCGGCCAGCGAAGGGCAGGCCTGGCTGTTCGGCAACGAGGTGGACCCGCGCGACATCGACACGCGCCGCCGCGTGGGCTACATGTCGCAGGCGTTCTCGCTCTACAGCGAGCTCACCGTGCAGCAGAACCTGGTGCTGCACGCGCGCCTGTTCCACGTGCCCGAGGAGGAGGTGCCCGCGCGCGTGGACGAGATGGTGGCGCGCTTCGCGCTCGGCGACGTGCTCGGCAGCCTGCCGGACAGCCTGCCGCTGGGCATGCGCCAGCGCCTTTCGCTGGCCGTGGCGATGGTGCACAAGCCGGAGCTGCTGATCCTCGACGAGCCGACCTCGGGCGTGGACCCGGTGGCGCGCGACAGCTTCTGGCGCCTGCTGATCGCGCTGTCGCGGCAGGACCACGTCACCATCTTCATCTCCACCCACTTCATGAACGAGGCCGCGCGCTGCGACCGCATCTCGCTCATGCACGCCGGCAAGGTGCTGGTCAGCAACCCGCCCGCGCGCATCGTCAGCGACCGCGGCGCGGCCACGCTGGAAGACGCCTTCATCGACTACCTGGTGGAAGCCGGCGGCGGCGCGCCGGCCGAGGCGCAGGCTGCCGCGCCGGTACTCGATTCGGCGGCCGACTCCGTGACCGCACAGGCCTCGCCCGCCGCGGCGCCGGCCCGGCGCCTCTGGTTCTCGCCGGCCCGCATGATCAGCTACCTGTGGCGCGAAACGCTGGAGCTGCGCCGCGACCCGGTGCGCGCCACGCTGGCGCTGGTGGGCTCGGTGGTGCTGATGTTCGTGATGGGCTACGGCATCAGCATGGATGTGGAAGACCTGCGCTACGCCGTGCTCGACCGCGACCAGACCACGCTGAGCCAGAACTACGCGCTCAACATCGCCGGCTCGCGCTACTTCATCGAGCACGCGCCCATCACCGACTACGACGACCTGGACCGCCGCATGCGCAGCGGCGAGCTGTCGCTGGCCATCGAGATCCCGCCCGGCTTCGCGCGCGACGCGGCGCGCGGCAAGGCGGTGCAGGTGGGCGCGTGGATCGACGGCGCCATGCCCTCGCGCGCGGAGACCGTGCAGGGCTACGTGCAGGGCATG
Organism: Cupriavidus ulmosensis; assembly: GCF_977008105.1. Taxonomy (NCBI): domain Bacteria; kingdom Pseudomonadati; phylum Pseudomonadota; class Betaproteobacteria; order Burkholderiales; family Burkholderiaceae; genus Cupriavidus; species Cupriavidus ulmosensis. The sequence goes on along the minus strand of NZ_CDRMWP010000001.1, from coordinate 3,507,686 downwards.
CACCAGAACTGGCTCGAGACGCAGGCGCGCGAGCGGCTCGGCCAGCGCGCCGCGCCGGGTTTCTCGATCGAGACGCGCTACCGCTACAACCCCGACGTCAAGAGCCTGCCCGCGATGGTGCCGGCGGTGGTCCCGCTGCTGCTGCTGATGCTGCCGGCCATGCTCACCGCGCTGTCGGTGGTGCGCGAGAAGGAGCTCGGCTCCATCCTCAACCTGTACGTCACGCCGGTCACGCGCGCCGAGTTCCTGATCGGCAAGCAGTTGCCCTACGTGCTGCTGGCCATGCTCAACTTCCTGCTCATGGCGCTGCTGGCCGTGACCGTGTTCGGCGTGCCGGTCAAGGGCAACTTCCTCGCGCTGCTGGCGGCCGTGCTGATATTCAACGTGGTGGCCACCGGCATCGGGCTGCTGGCCTCGACCTTCACGCGCAGCCAGATCGCGGCGATGTTCTTCGCCATCATCGGCACCATGATCCCCGCGATCCAGTTCGCCGGCATGCTCACGCCGGTGTCCTCGATGGAGGGCAGCGCGCGCCTGATCGGCGAGCTCTATCCCGCCACCTACATGCTCATCATCAGCCGCGGCGTGTTCAACAAGGCGCTGGGCTTCGCCGACCTGCACGCCGCCTTCTGGCCGCTGCTGGTGTCGGTGCCGGTGATCCTCGGCGCCACGATCATGCTGCTCGACAAGCAGGAGAAGTGATGGCGCCGACGCCGAACGCATCCGCCACGGGTACCCGGGCCGCAGCGCTGGCGGCCGGGCCGGCCGGCATGCGCGGGCAGCGGTGGCTGCGCATGCTGGTCAACGTCTACCGGCTCGGCTGCAAGGAGCTGTGGAGCCTGGCGCGCGACCTGACGATGCTGGTGCTGATCGTCTACACTTTCACCGCCTCGGTCTACTCCGCCGCCACCGCGCAGCCCGACACGCTGCACCTGGCGCCGATCGCCATCGTCGACGAGGACCACTCGCCGCTGTCGGCGCGCATCGCCTCGGCGTTCTTCCCGCCGCAGTTCACGCCGCCGCGCATGATCACCTCGTCGGCCGAGGACGCCGGCATGGACGCCGGCGACTACACCTTCGCGCTCAACATCCCGCCCAACTTCCAGCGCGACCTGCTGGGCGGGCGCGCGGCCGTGGTGCAGCTCAACGTGGACGCCACCCGCATGAGCCAGGCGTTCACCGGCAACGGCTACGTGCAGCAGATCGTCTCGGGCGAGGTGCGCGAGTTCCTGCAGCGCTACCGCGACACGGCGGTGCTGCCGGTGGACCTGGCCGTGCGTGTGCGCTTCAACCCCACGCTGACGCAGGCGTGGTTCGGCGCGCTGATGCAGGTGGTCAACAACATCACCATGCTGTCGATCATCCTGACCGGCGCCGCGCTGATCCGCGAGCGCGAGCACGGCACCATCGAGCACCTGCTGGTGATGCCGGTCACGCCCGCGCAGATCATGCTGGCCAAGGTGTGGTCGATGGGGCTGGTGGTGCTGGTCGCGGCGGCGCTGTCGCTGCTGCTGATCGTGCACGGCGCGCTGCACGTGCCGATCGGCGGCTCGGTGGCGCTGTTCCTCGCCGGCGCCGCGCTGCACCTGTTCGCCACCACCGCGATGGGCATCTTCCTCGCCACGCTGGCGCGCAGCATGCCGCAGTTCGGCATGCTGCTGATCCTGGTGCTGCTGCCGCTGCAGATGCTCTCGGGCGGCAACACCCCGCGCGAGAGCATGCCGGTGCTGGTGCAGAACCTGATGCTGGCCGCGCCCACCACGCATTTCGTCGAGCTCAGCCAGGCCATCCTGTTCCGCGGCGCGGGGCCCGGCGTGGTGTGGCCGCAGTTCCTCGCGCTGCTGGCCATCGGCGCCGTGCTGTTCGTGATTTCATTGCGGCGGTTCCGCAGGACCATCAGCCAGATGGCCTGAACCCGGCATCCGCCATATCCGTCGCCTTCACCGCTTTCACCGCATTCGCGCAGGTCCCCGGCGCGTTGCCTTCCAGGAGCCAGACCGCCATGTCATCCAAGGAATACGCCAGCCAGCAACCCGCATCGCGCTATCCCGGCTTCGGCTGGGGCGCGGCCGCCGCCTACGTCACCGATGCCCTGCAGCGCGGCGTGCTGTACGCCGACGTGATGCGCCAGCGCGGCAACCAGTACCAGGCCCACCTGGCCGAGGCCGTGCCCAACGTGCTGGACTTCGCCGCCGAGATCATCATGGATGGCCGCGAGCTGCCGCGCCCTGTCAACTACGGCCTGGTGCGCATCGCCGCGCCCGAGGACGTGCCCACCGTGCCCGGCAAGCGCCCGTTCGTGGTGGTGGACCCGCGCGCGGGGCATGGCCCCGGCATCGGCGGCTTCAAGCGCGACAGCGAGATCGGCGCCGCGCTGCGCACCGGCCACCCGTGCTACTTCATCGGCTTCCTGCCGGACCCGGTGCCGGGCCAGACCGTGGAAGACGTGATGCTGGCCGAAGCCGCCTTCCTGGAGAAGGTGATCGCGCTGCATCCGGGCAGCATCGGCAAGCCGGCCGTGATCGGCAACTGCCAGGCCGGCTGGCAGGTGATGATGACCGCCGCCATGCGCCCGGAACTGTTCGGCCCCATCATCCTGGCCGGCGCGCCGCTGTCGTACTGGGCCGGCTGGCGCGGCAGGAATCCCATGCGCTACTCCGGCGGGCTGCTCGGCGGGAGCTGGCTCACCGCGCTGACCGGCGACCTCGGCAACGGCCGCTTCGACGGCGCCTGGCTGGTGCAGAATTTCGAGAACCTCAACCCGGCCAACACGCTGTGGGGCAAGTCGTACCAGCTCTACGCCAACGTCGACACCGAGGCGCCGCGCTACCTGGGCTTCGAGAAATACTGGGGCGGCCACGTCTTCCTCAACGCGGTGGAGATGCAGTACATCGTCGACAACCTGTTCGTCGGCAACAAGCTTGCCACCGCGGAGCTGATCACCTCGGACGGCACGCGGCTGGACCTGCGCCACATCCGCTCGCCGATCGTGGTGTTCTGCTCCTACGGCGACAACATCACGCCGCCGCCGCAGGCGCTGGGCTGGATCACCGATCTGTACCGCGACGACGGCGACGTGCTCGGCCACGACCAGACCATCGTCTACGCCACGCACGACAGCATCGGCCATCTCGGCATCTTCGTCTCGGGCAGCACCGGGCGCAAGGAACACCGCGAGTTCGTCAGCAACATCGACCTGATCGACGTGCTGCCCGCCGGCCTCTACCAGGCGCAGATCAACGACAAGACCGCCGACACGCCGGGCGGCGGCCTGGTCGACGGCCCGTACATGCTCTCCATCGCGGTGCGCGGCATCGAGGACGTGCGCAAGATCGTGCAGCCCGACGCCGAGAGCGACTGGCGCTTCGCCACTGCCGCGCGCGTGTCCGAGGTCAACCTCGGCCTGTACCGCAGCGTGCTGCAGCCGCTGGTGCGCGCCTGCGTGACGCCGCAGTCGGCATGGTGGACGCAGGCGCTGCAGCCGCTGCGCGTGTCCTACCAGCTGTGGTCGGACCGCAGCCCGCTGGCCAGCGGCATCGCGCAGATGGCCGAACAGGTGCGCGAGCAGCGCGAGCCGGTGCCGGAAGACAACCCGCTGCTGCTGATGCAGAACGTCTGGTCCGACGCCATCGTGGCCGCGCTCGACCAGTGGCGCGACGTGCGCGACGACGCCTGCGAGAAGACCTTCGAAGCCATCTACGGCAACCCGTGGGTGCAGGCGCTGGCCGGCCTGAACCACGCCGACGGCGCGGCCGCGCGGCAGCATCCCGGCACCACGCCGGAACACCGCGCCTTCGTCGCCGCGGAGATGGAAAAGCTGCGCGGCGAGATCGGCAAGGGCGGCCTGCTCGAAGCCGGCGTGCGCGCCATGCTGTACATCCTCCACTCGCAGGGCGAGGCGGACGAGCGCCGCTTCAACCTCGCGCGCTCGCTGCACGCCGCGCACGACGCCCAGCACGGCAAGGCCCGGCCCGGCCTGCACAACGCCGAAGGCCTGGCCGCCTTCAAGCAGATGGTGCGGCGCCAGGCCAGCCTGCTCCGGCTCGCGCCGGAAGCGGCCATCGACGCCGTGCCGGCGATGCTCGCGGGCGCGCCCGCCGCCAGCATCCGCGAGATGACGCACACCATCGAGACCATCTCCACCGCCGTGCCGCTCGAAGCGGACGAGCAGCGCGACCTCGCGCGGCTGCTCGGCATGTTCCGCGCGGCGGCGGACGCCGGCGCGCCGCGCGCGCTCGCCGGGCCGGTCCCGGCCCCGGCCCCGGCCCCGGCCCCCGCCAAGCGCCGCGTGGCGCGGCGGCCCGCGCCGGTGGTCGCGGGGACCAAGGGGCGGCGCACGTAGCGCTGGCTGGTCGCGCGCATCGTGCTCGCGGCCGGCTTTGCTTCCGGCGCGGTTAGCGGTATCTTCCTCGCACGCGGGCTGGCGATGTGGCGCGCGGCGCCGGCCGGCGCCGTCGGCTGAGCCAGCCCCGCATTCCGCATTCACGCTGCCGCCCCGATGCAAGCTGCCACCACCCGCCCCAAGCACTGGCTCCTGCGCGAACTGCGCATCGGCGTGCCGGTGGCGTTGGGCGTCGCGCTGTTCTTCAGCGCGCTGTACCGCGAGCCGTTCGGCATCAACCTGGTCTATTCGGCCTGCATCACCGCCACGGTTCAGGCGCTGATCCAGGCCGGCCGGCACGGCCTGCTGCGCCTCGGCTTCCGGCAGGACGCGCCGGCGCCGGGCGGCCGGCCCTGGCCGGGCTGGCGGCTGATGTTCCCGTGGGTGCTGGTGTCGGGCATCCTGGGCTATTTCGGCGGCAGCGCGCTGGCGGCGTGGCTCACCGGCACCGGCGGCAGCCCCGCCGAGCTGGCGCGCAATCCGCGCGCGCTGATGGTCAGCACGATCGTGGTGGCGGCGCTGTCGCTCGGCATCAGCTATGTGTTCTACACGCGCGGGCGCCTGGCCGCGATGGCCGCGCGCGAGCAGGCCGCCATGCGCAGCGCGGCCGAGAACCAGTTGCGCCTGCTGGAATCCCAGCTCGAGCCGCACATGCTGTTCAACACGCTGGGCAACCTGCGCGTGCTGATCGGCCAGGACCCGCAGCGCGCCCAGCTCATGCTCAACCAGTTGATCGCCTTCCTGCGCGCCACGCTGGAGGCGTCGCGCTCCGGCCCGCATCCGCTGTCGTCGGAGTTCGCGCGCATCGCGGACTATCTCGGCCTGATGCAGGTGCGCATGGGCGCGCGCCTGCGCATCGCGCTGGACCTGCCGCCCGAGCTCGCCGGCCTGCCGGTGCCGCCGCTGCTGCTCCAGCCGCTGGTGGAGAACGCCATCAGGCACGGCCTCGAGCCCAAGCTCGACGGCGGCGAGATCCGCCTCGCCGCGCGCCGGGACGGCAGCGCGCTGGTGCTCACCGTGCGCGACACCGGCATCGGGCTGCGCGTGACGCCGCTCGCGCCGGCGCCGGGCGCATCGTGCTTCGGCACCGCGCAGGTGCGCGAGCGCCTGGTCCAGCTGTACGGCAGCCGCGCCGGCTTCACGCTCGACAATGCCGCCGACGGCGCCGGCGGCACGCTCGCCACCGTGCGCCTGCCGCTTCCCTGAACTCTCCACCGCGTGTCCCATGCAAGCCACCGCCCTCATCGCCGAAGACGAAGCCCTGCTCGCCGCCGACCTGCGGGCCGAACTCGCCCGCCTGTGGCCGGGCCTGCGCATCGTGGCGACCGTGGGCGACGGCGCGGCCGCGCTCGCGCAGGCGCTCGAGCTGCAGCCGGACCTGCTGTTCCTCGACATCCGCATGCCCGGCATGTCCGGGCTGGAAGCCGCGCAGGCGCTGGCCGAGGACTGGCCCGCCGACGGCAAGCCGTTCCCGCTGCTGGTGTTCGTCACCGCCTTCGACAACTACGCGCTGCACGCCTTCGAGCAGGCCGCCGCCGACTACATCCTCAAGCCCGTGCAGCCCGAGCGCCTGGCCAAGGCCTGCATCCGCCTGCAAGCCGCGCTCGCGCAGCGCGCGCAGGCGCCCGCGTTCGACGCCACGCTGGCCCGGCTGCGCGCGCTGCTCGGCGCCGGCGCGCCGCTGCGGCCCGCGCCCGCCGCCGAGCCGCTCAAGCTGATCCAGGCCAGCGCCGGCAGCACCATCACGATGATCCCGGTGGCCGAGGTGATCTACTTCGAAGCCGACGACAAATACGTGCGCGTAGTCACCGCCACCGGCCAGCACTGGATCCGGATGTCGCTGCGCGAACTGCAGGCGCGGCTGGACCCGCAGGTCTTCTGGCAGGTCCACCGCGGCACCATCGTGCGCGCCGACGCCATCGCCACCGCCACGCGCGACGATGCCGGCAGGCTCACGCTGGCGCTGCGCGGGTGCGCGGACAAGGTCGGGGTCAGCCGGCTTTACGCGGAGCTGTTCAGGGGCATGTGAGGCGCGCGGCGTTGCCGGCGTACCGCCGGCGCGGCGCTCATTCCTGCCGGCGCGCTTTCGCTTCCATCTCGCGGATCAGCGCCCGCGCCTCGTCGCCTTCCGGAATCGGCTGGCCGCCGTCGCGCCAGCGCACCGCCGCCTTGAAACCCTCCGCCTGCGCATAGCGGCGGAACCACAGCCCCTCCGGGTTGTGGCGCGTGATGCCGTCGAACACCGTCGCCATCATCTGCGTCTGCTCTAGGCCCATCGTCAGCATCACCTGGTTCACCACCATCTTGTGCATCGCCAGGTGCGCGCGCGGCACGCCCGCGATGCGCCGCGCCAGCCGCATCGCCGCCGCATCGAGTTCGGCCGCCGGCGCGGTCTCGTTGGCCAGCCCCCACGCCAGCGCCTGCCGCCCGTCGATGGTGTCGCCGGTGAACATCATCTGCTTGGCGCGCGTCGGGCCCAGCCGGAACGTCCACATCGCCGTGGTCGGGCAGCCCCACACGCGCGTGGGCATGTAGCCGATGCGCGCATCCTCGGCCATCACCAGCAAGTCGCAGCTCAGCGCGATGTCGCTGCCGCCCGCCGCCGCATAGCCATGCACCTTGGCGATGGTCGGCTTGCTGCAACGCCACAGGCTCATGAAGTCCTCGGTGTTCCGCTTCATGCAGGCATAGTCCACCATCGGGTCCCACGGATACTGCTCCTGCTGGCACGGATGCTCGATCGACTGCTGCGCCGTGTCGGCCAGGTCATAGCCGCCGCAGAAACCCTTACCCGCGCCTTCCACCACGATGACGTGCACCTCGTCGTTGGCCTGCGCCCATTCCACCGCCGCGCGGATCTCGCGCGGGGTGTCGTCGTTGATCGCGTTCAGGCGCTCGGGGCGGTTCAGCAGCAGGCGGGCGATGCGGGGGGATTGCGGGTCCTGGTCGATGCGCAAGGTGGTGAACGTGGGCATGGCGGTTTCCTCGGTGGGAGCGGCAGGGGGCAGGGGCAGGCTAGCACCGGGGTGGTTCGACGGTAAATAGTGGTTGTCGTGGAGAGGCGGGCCGCTGCTGCCCGGGGCGAAATGCCGGCGCGCAGGGTGTGCACTGCGTGGCTGCATCCGCTGCGTGGTGTTGCGCTTGCTGGACGCGGACGGCGCCTGGCCTCTGTCCCGCACGCGGCAGAAAGAGGCGCGCCGAGGGCGCGCCCGCTATCCCGTCATCCGCCCGGGCACGCGCCGCCGCGCGCGATGCCCGGCCACGCCGCCCTTACTGCTTGACCACCACCGGCAGCCGGTTGCGCTCGGTCAGCGAGCGCAGCAGGCCTTCCACGCCGCCTTGCTGGATGATCTCGTTGAACTGCTGGCGGTAGGTCTGCACCAGCCAGGCGCCCATCACGTTGAGGTCGTACACGCGCCAGCCCTGCGGGGTCTTGTGCAGGCGGTAGTCGATCTGCACGGGCTGGCCGCTGGCGGTGTCGAGCGCGACGGTGCGGACCACCACGTCGGTTTCGGTGGGCTCGAAGCGCGAGGGCGGGTAGGCGATCTGCTGGTCGGGGCGGAGCTGGGCGATGGCGCCGGCGTAGGTGTGGATCAGCAGTATCTTGAACTGTTCGATGATCTGGTCCTGCTGCTCGGGCGTCGCCGTGCGCCAGTAGCGACCCATCGCCAGCTGGGTGGTGCGGCGCAGGTCGGTGTAGGGCAGGATGTCGCGGTTGACGATGGCGGTGATGCGCGGGATGTCGTCGGGCGCCACGGCGCGGCTGCGCACTTCGTTGAGCACCTGCTGCGTGGCGGTCTGGATCAGGGCCTGGGGTTTCGACTGGTCGTCGATCTGCGCGAAGGCCGGGCTGGCGAAGGCAGGCAATGCCGACAATAGGGCAATCAGGAACAGTTTCTTCATGCTGGGACCCCGCGTGGAAGGCGTCATGCTGCATTGCATTGTGCGCGATTTTGCCGCGTTCGGCCATTGGCGGCGGCAGCAGCGGGGCATGTGGCGGGATCGTGCGGGGCGCGCGCGGCGGCGGGTCCGGCGCGCGAAGGCGGCGTGCGCGGCCGGGGCATGGTGCTTCGCCGTGCCCCCGGCACGGCATGGACGCGCAGGCCGCGCAGGCCGCGCGGGTGGCGGCGGCGGCCAAAACGCGCTCCCGCGCACGGAAGCGCGCGTTGCCTCAGGCGTCCACCAGCACCTCGAATCCGCCAAAGATCATGCGCTTGCCGTCGAACGGCATCTCGCCGTGGTCCTTCAGGCGCGGGTCTTCCATCGCGGCTTTCATGCCGGCGTCGCGGGTCTTGCGGTCGGGCCATGTGATCCACGAGAAGACCACGGCTTCGTCGTCCTTGCGCTGGACGGCCATCGTGAACGAGGTGAGCTTGCCTTCGGGCACGTCGTCGCCCCAGCACTCGACGAGGGCGAGGGCGCCGTGGTCCTTGAACACGGCGGCGGCGGTTTGGGCCATCTTCTTGTAGGTTTCGCGGTTGGCGATGGGAACGGGAACGACAAATCCATCGATGTATGCCATGTCGGATCTCCTTTGCTTGTCGACGTACGGGTGATTGGCGGACGCGATGCGGCCCGCTGCCCGGACGACGATTCAGTGTGGGCGAAATCGACAGGCGGGGCGCAACTTTTCTGCGGGGTGACGCCGCGGGCGGTTTTCAGCCGAGCGGCAGCAGGTCCCGGAACGAGGCTTCGATGTGCGCCACCAGCGACGGGCTGGCGGTGTCGTTGAGCAGGACCTGGAAGGCGTCGAACACCAGTTCCACCGCGGCGCGGTCGGTGGCTTCGACGAGCCGCGCGCGCAGCGGGTGGTCCGCGGTGCCGAAGGTGCGCGCCATCACGTCCATCAGGTACATGCGCGCGGCGGCGAGGGAGCGTTTCCTGGCGGCTTCGGCGGGCGCGGGCGCGGGCGCCGGCGTTGCTGCCGGCGCGTGCTCGCGCGGTTGGGGCGGCGTGGCCTCGGCCCGGTCGCCCGCCGCGCGCGCCGCGAGCTGGACGAGGCCGCCTTCGATCAGCTGCGCGACGGCGCTGGCGTCAAGGCCGAGCTGCCCGGCGCGGCTGACCATGTCGGCCATGCTGGTGCGGCCGTCGACCATGATCAGCAGCGCGCGGCTGCGCCGGTCGAGCGCGCCGGTCCGCTGCCCGAGTATCTCGCGACCGGCTGCCGTTTTCTCCAGCAATCCAGCGTGATCTTGCATGGCTCGTCCTCCCCAGGATGGCGCCGAGGCTAGTGGCCGGAGGTGACAGCGGCATGACAGCGCGGCGCCGCGCCGGCGGGCGCTGCCGGGTGCGCGCGGGCCTTGTCCGGCGCGCCGCGGCGGGTTGCGGGGCGGATGCGCGCGGCGCGGCGGCCGGGCGTGGACGTATCCCCCCACTTGTGGGGGGGCGGCCGGGATGGGGCCCGCGCAACGGCGCGTCATCGCTCGGTCACACTCGTTTAGCAATAATCACTGCGCACGACTATACGTTCCGTTTAAAACGGGCAATTTTCCCTTTATATAGGGCTTGAAACGCTTGCAGACAGGGGCTTGAGCATGACCATCCGTCATCGCATTACGTTATTGGTTGTCCTGATGTTCGTGGCACTGGCGGCGATAGGCGGCTACGCCGTCTACCAGACCCGGGCCGGGGCTTCGGAGGTGAGGCAGGTGACGGAGGGCGTGGTGCCCAGCGCGCTGGCGTCCGCCGACGTGGTATCGCTGGTGAAGGATGTGCAGCTGGCCACGATGGCGCTGGTCTACGCGCCGGACGGCAACCTGGTGGCGCAGGCGCAGGACGAGCTCAAGGCCAAGGAAGCCGCGCTGCGCGAGGCGCTCGCGCGCCAGGCCAGGGGCGCCAACGGGCAGGCGCAGAAGGGCCTGCTGACACAGGCCGGCGAGAGCCTGGACAACTACTTCGGCGCGATCAACGAGACCGCCGAGATGAAGGCGGCGGGCCGCAACGAGATCGCGCAGGCCTTTCTGTTCGCCAACGTGGCGCGCTATCGCGACGAGATGGAGAAGATCGTCGACACGCTGCGCGTGGAGAAGAACCGCGAGAAGGACGAGGCCATCAGCGGCCTGAACGGCAAGCTGGCGACCACCGCCACCGCCATCGGCGTGGTCAGCGGCGTGGCCATCGTCCTGCTGACGGCGATCGGCGCGCTGCTGTACCGGCAGATCACGCGCCCGCTCACGCGCATGCAGGCGATGATGAGCGAGATCGCCACCAGCCAGGACTTCACGCGGCGCGTGCCGGTGGGCCGCATGGACGAGATCGGCCATTCCATCGTGGCGTTCAACCAGATGATCGAGAAGATCCAGGAGAACGCCGCGCTGCTGCGCCAGAAGACCGCCGACATCCAGGCCATCCTGCAGAACATGCAGCAGGGCATCCTGACGGTGGTGGAGGGCGGCACGGTGCATCCCGAGTATTCGGTGTACCTGGAGCAGATCTTCGAGACGCCGGACATCGCCGGGCGCGACTTCATGCAACTGGTGTTCGCCGGCACCGACCTGGGCGCGGACGCGCTGTCGCAGATCGACGCGGCGGTGGGCGCCTGCCTGGGGCAGGACGCCATCAACTTCGTGTTCAACCAGCACCTGCTGGCGGGCGAGGTGGCGCGGCGCATGCCGGACGGCCGCGTGAAGATGCTGGACCTGAGCTGGTCGGCCATCACCGACGACGCCGACACGGTGACGCGGCTGATGTTGTGCGTGCGCGACGTGACGCAGTTGCGCCAGCTCGCGGCCGAGGCCAGCGAGCAGCGCCGCAGCCTGGAGATCATCGGCGAGATCCTCGCGGTGAGCCAGGAGAAGTTCCACCAGTTCATCGAGAGCTCGACCACCTTCATCCACGAGAACGAGCGCATCATCCGCCAGTACTCGGAGGCGGACAGCGCCGCCATCGCCGCGCTGTTCCGCAACATGCACACCATCAAGGGCAACGCGCGCACCTACAACCTGCAGCACCTGACCGACGTGGTGCACGAGACCGAGCAGCGCTACGAATCGCTGCGCCAGTCCGACGAGGACAGCGCCTGGGACCAGGACAGCCTGATGCAGGAACTGGCGCGCGTGCGCGAGACGGTGGAGCGCTACGCCAGCATCAACGCGGTGAGCCTGGGCCGGCGCGGCCCGGGCCAGGGCGCCGGCCAGGGCGCGGCGCCGCTGCTGGCGGCCAGCAAGGAGCGCATCCGCGAAAGCCTGCGCCTGCTCGAGGCCGCGAATCCGGACAACCTGCACGACCTGGTGTCGATGCGCGCCGCGGTGCTGCGCACGCTGCGCCTGCTCGAGACCCAGAGCTTCGGCGAGGCGCTGGCCGGCGTGCTCGATTCGCTGCCGTCGCTGGCGGCCGAGCTGGGCAAGGAGGCGCCGGTGGTGCGCATCCAGGACAACGGCTACCGCGTGCACGAGGAGGCTGGCGCGCTGCTGGAGAACGTCTTCACGCACCTGCTGCGCAATGCCATCGACCACGGCATCGAGGCGGCCGAGGCGCGCCGCGCGCACGGCAAGCCGGGCGCGGGCCACATCGACATCGAGGTCGGCGTGGACCAGGACGTGCTGCAGATCACGCTGAGCGACGACGGCCGCGGCCTCGCGCTCGACCGCATCCGCCGCATCGCCGCCGAGCGCGGCTGGATCGGCGCCGGCGACGAGCTGGCCGACACGGCGCTCGCGCAGTTCATCTTCCGCCCGGGCTTTTCCACCGCGGCGGCCGTCACCGCGGTATCGGGGCGCGGGGTTGGCATGGATGCCGTGCACGACTTCCTGGCGCGCGCGCGGGGCAGCATCGAGCTGCGCTTCACCGACGATCGCGAGGGCGCCGCGTTCCGCCAGTTCCAGACCATCGTCTGCCTGCCGGACCGGCTCGCCGTGGACAGCGTCGCCATGCTGGCGGACGCCGCCGCGGGGCAAGCCGAGGCCTCGGCCGCCAACGCCATCTGACGCTGCTCAACGAGAGGAATTGCTTGTGATCGGACTGTATCTGTTGGCCGCCCTCGCGGGCGGCGTGGCAACCGCGGTGCCGGCGCTGCTGGCGCACCGCTTGTGCAAGGCGCGCGCGCTGGCGCGGCTGCGCGCCGACACCGAGGCGCGGCTCGACGCGCTGACCCGGGACGGCGCCGGGCAGCGCGAGCACGCCGCGCGCGCCGCGCAGGAAACCCAGGCGCTGCAGGCGCAGCTGCAGCAGCTGCGCGAGGAAGCGGCCCGCCGGGCCGAGGCCGCCGACGGCCAGCGCGCCGCGCTCAAGGCCGCGCAGGACGAGCGCGACCAGTGGGCCGGCCAGGCCCGCCGCATCGCCGACGAGGCCGGGCGCCTGCGCGGGCTGGCCGCCACCTTCGAGCGCTGGCACGAGCAGATGATCTCGCTGATGGCGCGCAACCAGGCCATGCACGAGCAGAACCAGGAACTGTCGTCGATCGTCAGGCACGTGGTGATCGTCTCGCTCAACGCCTCGATCGAGGCGGCGCGCGCGGGGCAGGTGGGACGCGGCTTCGCCGTGGTGGCCGGCGAGGTTCGGGAGCTGGCCGCGCGCTCGGAGGCGCTGTCCAAGAGCTACAGCGACAGCCTGCACCAGAACGACCTCACCACCACCGCCACGTTCCAGGACATCCAGGCCGGCGGCAAGATGATCACGGCGTCGCTGAGCAGCGTCGAGGCGCTGGCCAGCCAGTTCCATGCGCGGCTGCACTGAGCATGGACGGACGGGATCGGGCAATCGTCATCGGGCAATCGGCATCGGACAGCGGGCATCGACGTGATCAGTTCCAGCGCACAGCATAGTTTCGAACGCATTTTCCACCGCGCGGCGCGGTCGCGGCTGCCCGCGCAGGCCGGCGACGCCTGCGTCGTCACGCCCGTGCCGAAGGGCTCGGCCGGCGAGCGCGCGCATGGCCGGGCCGACGCGGAGGTGGTCGTGCTGACCATCTCGTCGGTGGTGTTCCGGCTGATGCTGGTCCTGCATTTCGAGGACGACGAGGCGACCCGCGCGTATTTCATGCCCGACGGCGCGCAGGGCGCGCTGCGCGAGGCCTTCGTGGAAACCGGCAACCTCTGCTGCGGGGCCATCAACCAGGACCTGCTGCGCCATTTCCCGGACCTGGGCATGTCGACGCCGTACGTGCTGAGCGCGCACTGCGTGCCGCACCTCGACGGCCTGAAGCCGGACTATCGCGCCGCGTACAACGTCTCGATCAACGGCACCGTGCAGCTTGGCGCGACGGTGTGCGTGTTTACGAGCGCGCCGCTCGACTTCGTGGCGGACGAAGACGCCGTCGAGGAAAGCGGCGGGGAACTAGAACTGTTCTGACCAAACAAGACAGGGGAAAAAAGTGGCAAAGATTCTCGTGGTGGATGACTCCGGCACCGTGCGCGACGAAGTGGCGGGCTTCCTGAGAAAGAACGGGCTGGAGGTCGACACCGCCGTGGACGGCAAGGACGGCCTGGCCAAGATGAAGGCGGGCTCCGGCATCCGGCTGGTGATCAGCGACGTCAACATGCCCAATATGGACGGCCTGACGATGGTGGAGAAGATCCGCGGCGAACTCGGCAACAAGACCGTGAACATCGTCATGCTGACCACCGAAAGCAGCCCGGCCATGAAGGACCGCGGCAAGGCCGCCGGCGTCAAGGGCTGGATCGTCAAGCCGTTCAAGGGCGACGCGGTGCTGGACGCGTTCCGGAAACTGGCGGGCTAGGCACCCGGCCTGGGGCCGCCGGCGCGCGGCGACGCGCCCGGCGGCCTGCCGCGCTCAAGCGCTTACTTCACTCCCAGCCGCCACAGCGAAGTCACTTCCGCCGCGCGCGCCGCGTGCAGCGGATCGGCCGGATCGGCGGCCTTCGGGTGGTGCGGCTTGACTTCCAGGCGCCCCAGCACCTTGAGGCCGGCGGCGTCGATCCAGCCCAGCAGCGCCTCGCGCGTGCGCAGGCCAAGGTGCTCGGCCAGGTCCGACAGCAGCAGCCAGCCTTCGCCGCCGGGTTCGAGGTGATCGGCCAGCCCCGCCAGGAAACCCTTGAGCATCTGGCTGTCCGGGTCGTACACGGCGTGCTCGATCGGGGAGTTGGCGCGCGCCGGCACCCACGGCGGGTTGCAGACCACCAGCGCGGCGCGGCCTTGCGGGAACAGGTCGGCCTCGATGACCTCGACCTGGCCGTCCGCGCGCAGGCGCTTGATGTTGTCGCGCGCGCAGGCCAGCGCGCGCGGGTCCTGGTCGGTGGCGATCACGCGCTTGACGCCGCGCTGGGCCAGCAGGGCCGCCAGCACGCCGGTGCCGGTGCCGATGTCGAAGGCCAGCTCGGCGGCCCCGGCGGGCAGCTGGGCCTTGGCCACGAGGTCGATGTATTCGCCGCGCACCGGCGAGAACACGCCGTAATAGGGATGGATGCGCTCGCCCAGCGCGGGGATCTCCACGCCCTTCTTGCGCCATTCGTGCGCGCCGATCAGGCCGAGCAGTTCGCGCATGGTGGCCACGTAGGGCGCGTCGGCCTCACCGTGGGCTTCCAGGCAGGCTTCGCGCACGTCGGGCGCGCGGCGCAGCGGCACGCTGTGGTCGGCCTCGAACGGCAGCAGCAGCATGCCGAGCGTGCGGGCGCGCTGGGACTGGGCCTGGCGGTGCAGGTGGAACGCCTCGGTGGCGGTGGGCTTGGCCTGGCCCTTGTTGCGGTGCGCCTTCTTGGGCTTGTCGGCGCGCCGGGCCAGCGCCTGCAGTAGCTGGCGGGCGTTCTGGAAGTCGCCGCGCCAGAGCAGGCCGGTGCCTTCGCAGGCCAGCCGGTAGGCGGTGTCGGCGCTGGTGGTGTCGTCGGCGACGACCACGCGCCTGGGCGGCGGCATATTGGATTCGGAGCGCCAGTTGGCGCTGCGTTCTTCGCCGTCTTCGGTCCAGTGGATGGTGCTTTGTACTTGATTCGTCATATCGGGTTCAGGCCAGGTTCGGTAAGCCGGCCCCGCGCGGGGAGCAGGAGCGGAGGCGGGGATCGGCAGGGCGCGCCAGGCCGGGGCGCGCCGCCAGCACCGGGCGGGCCGGTGCCGTTGGGGAAATCAGAGTTCGTAGGCTTCGTGGTCGCCGGACATGGCCTGCTCCACCAGCTTGCGGTTCAGCGTGGGCGAGAACAGCTCGATGAAGGTATACACGAAGCTGCGCAGGTAGGCGCCCTGCTTGACTGCCAGGTGCGTCACGTTGGTGCCGAACAGGTGGCCGGCGGGAATGCCGCGCAGGTTGCGGTCGCGTTCGGCGTCGTAGGCCAGCCCGGCCACGATGCCGATGCCCAGGCCGATCTCCACGTAGGTCTTGATGACGTCCGCGTCGATGGCCTCGAGGATGATGTCCGGCTCCAGGTGGCGCAGCTCGAAGGCCTTGTTGATCTTGGGCCGGCCGGCGAAGTTGAGGTCGTAGGTGATGATGGGGTAGGCCATCAGGTCTTCCAGCGCCAGGTGCTTCTTTTCCAGCAGCGGGTGGTCGGGTGGCGTGACCACCACATGCTGCCACTGGTAGCCGGGCAGCGAGACCAGGTTCTTGTCCGCCGAGATGCCCTCGGTGGCGATGGCGAGGTCGGCCTGGTCGTGCAGCACCATGTCGGCGATCTGGCTCGGGTTGCCCTGCTGTATCGAAAGGCGCACCTTGGGGTAGCGCTTGGTGAACTCGGCGATCACGCGCGGCAGCGCGTAGCGCGCCTGCGTGTGGGTGGTGGCGATGGTGAAGTTGCCCTGGTCCTGCGCGGCGTAGTCCTTGCCCACGCGCTTGAGGCTCTCCACTTCCTGCAGGATCTTCTCCACCGACACCAGGATGCGCCGGCCCGGCTCGGTCAGGCTGCGGATGCGCTTGCCGTGGCGCGTGAAGATGTCCACGCCGAGCTCTTCCTCGAGCTCGATGATGGCCTTGGATACGCCCGGCTGTGATGTGTAGAGCGCTTTTGCGGCTTCGGTCAGGTTGTAGTTCTGACGTACTGCCTCACGCACAAAGCGGAACTGGTGCAGATTCATATAACTGGCGTCGTATAAACAAACAACTTCTTATTAGTTTGAGATATGAGGCCAGTTTATTACGATTCTCGGACTTTGTTAACGAATGGTCGGATTCTCCGCGCGCGCCTGGCTTCCCGGCGGCCTGCGGCGCTCACCGGCCCGGCGCGCGCCCCATGTCCCTTGCCTATACCGTTTCCGGTCTGCTAGTAGGCGTCCTCGTCGGTCTGACCGGGGTGGGAGGGGGCTCGCTCATGACGCCGCTGCTCACGCTGATGTTCGGCTTCTCGCCGGCCACCGCGGTGGGCACCGACCTCGCTTTCGCCTCCATCACCAAGGGTTTCGGCACGCTCGCGCACCGCGCGCACGGCCACGTGCAGTGGCAGGTGGTGCGCCGCCTGTGCATCGGCAGCCTGCCCGCGGCGGCGGCGGCCATCCTGGTGCTCAAGAGCGCCGGCGAGCTGAATGCGCAGTGGCTGTACGCAATCCGCATGGCCATCGGCGTGTCCGTGATCCTGACCGTGCTGTCGCTGCTGTTCCGCAGGCAGATGCTGGACTGGCTGGCCCGCAATCCGCGCTTCCACCTCCAGGGCCGCGCCCAGGCCGTGGCCACCGTGCTGGTCGGCGCCGTGATCGGCGTGCTGGTGACGGTGTCCTCGATCGGCGCCGGTGCCGTGGGCGCCACCCTGATCCTGCTGCTCTACCCGAAGATGAAGCCGGCCGAAGTGGCCGGCACCGACATTGCCTACGCCGTGCCGCTCACGGCGCTGGCCGGGCTGGGCCACGTGTGGCTCGGCACCGTGGACTGGAGTCTGTTGCTGTCGCTGCTGGTGGGCTCGATCCCCGGCATCTGGCTGGGCGCGCAATTGTCGCGGGCGCTGCCCGAGCGGCTGGTGCGCGCCGCGCTGGCGACCACGCTGACGCTGGTCGCCATCAAGCTCGTCTCCTGAATTCAACGCCTTACCGCATACACCGAATACTGAACGGACCCACACCATGTATCAGTACGACCAATACGACCAGCGCATCGTCAACGAGCGCGTGGCCCAGTTCCGCGACCAGGTGCGCCGCCGCGTCTCCGGCGAGCTGAGCGAGGAAGAGTTCCTGCCGCTGCGGCTGCAGAACGGCCTGTACATGCAGCGCCATGCCTACATGCTGCGCGTGGCGATTCCGTACGGCCTGCTGTCGAGCCGGCAGATGCGCATGCTGGCCCACATCGCGCGCACCTACGACCGCGGCTACGGCCATTTCTCCACCCGCCAGAACATCCAGTACAACTGGATGGACCTGGAGCGCGTGCCCGACGTGCTGGCCGACCTCGCCAGCGTGGAAATGCACGGCATCCAGACCTCGGGCAACTGCGTGCGCAACATCACCACCGACCAGTTCGCCGGCGTCGCGCCGGACGAGTCGCTGGACCCGCGCGTGCTGGCCGAACTGCTGCGCCAGTGGAGCACGTTCCAGCCGGAATTCGCCTTCCTGCCGCGCAAGTTCAAGATCGCCATCACCGCCGCGGCCGACGACCGCGCGGTGGTGCAGATGCACGACATCGGCATCCACGCCTACCGGAACGCCGACGGCGAGACGCGCCTGCGCATCCTGGCCGGCGGCGGCCTGGGCCGCACCCCGATCCTCGGTTCGGTGATCAAGGAAGACCTGCCGTGGCAGCACCTGCTGTCGTATGTGGAATCGGCCATCCGCGTGTACAACCGCTATGGCCGCCGCGACAACAAGTACAAGGCGCGCATCAAGATCCTGGTCAAGGCCATCGGCGTGGAGAAGTTCGCGCAGGAAGTCGAGGAAGAATGGCAGTTCAGCAAGGACGGCCCGGCCACCATCACGCAGGCCGAGTTCGACCGCGTGGCGCAGTACTTCGCGCCGCCCGCCTACGACAAGCTGGCCGACACCGACGCTTCCTATGAAAAGCACCTGCTGGACGACAAGGCCTTCGCCCGCTGGGTGAGCCGCAGCGTGCATCCGCACAAGGTGCCGGGCTACGCGGCGGTGACGCTGTCGACCAAGCCGGGCGTAGTCTCGCCCCCGGGCGACGCCACCGACGCGCAGATCGAGCTGGTGGCCGACCTCGCCGACCGCTACGGCTACGGCGAGTTGCGCGTGGCGCACGAACAGAACCTGGTGCTGCCGGACGTGAAGAAGCGCGACCTGCACGCGCTGTGGCAGGAAGCCAGGAAGGCCGGCCTGGCCACCGCCAACGTGGGCCTGCTGACCGACATCATCGCCTGCCCGGGCGGCGACTTCTGCTCGCTGGCCAACGCCAAGTCGATCCCCATCGCGCTGGCCATCCAGCAGCGCTTCGACGACCTCGACTACGTGCACGATCTCGGCGAGATCTCGCTGAACATCTCGGGCTGCATCAACGCCTGCGGCCACCACCACGTCGGCAACATCGGCGTGCTGGGCGTCGACAAGGACGGCGAGGAGTGGTACCAGGTCACGCTCGGCGGCGCGCAGGGCAACGCCAGCGCCATCGGCAAGGTGATCGGCCCGTCGTTCAAGGCCGAGGAAATGCCCGACGTGGTGTCGCGCATCATCGACACCTTCGTGGCCAACCGCCACGAGGACGAACGCTTCATCGACGTGCTGGGCCGCGTCGGCATCGCGCCGTTCAAGGAACGCGTCTATGCGGACAAGCAGCGCGAACGCGCCGAAGCCTGAGCACCGGAGAAACACGACATGGCAAAGATCATTCAACTGCAACGCGGCGCGCAAGGCACCAACCCCGTGCCGGTCATCCTCGACGATGCCTGGACCGTGCTGCGCGGCGCCGAAGGCCAGCCGCTGACCGACGAGCAGATCGCCGCCGCGGCGCAGGGCAAGGACCAGGTGCTGTTCCCGCTCGCCGCGTGGCTCGCGCACAAGGACGGCGTGCTGGCCGGCCGCGCGGCCGACATCACCGGCGTGTGGCTGGCGCCCGAGGACGAGCCCGCCGACGCGCAGGCCGCGTTCGCCAGCGTGTCCGTGGTGGCGGTGGACTTCCCGGTGTTCCGCGACGGCCGCGGCTTCTCCACCGCCTACCTGCTGCGCACGCGCTACCACTGGGCCGGGCAGCTGCGCGCCATCGGCGACGTGCTGCGCGACCAGCTCAACTTCATGAAGCGCTGCGGCTTCGACACCTTCGCCGTGCGCGCCGACAAGAACATCGAGGACGCCATCAAGGGCTTCACGGAATTCACCGTGGCCTACCAGGCGTCGGTGGACGAACCGCTGCCGCTGTTCCGCCGCAACCGCGCCGAAGCGCTGGGCAGGGAAACGGCATGAACGGGATCTCCATCGTGGAGGTGCCGGTGAGCGTGCTGTCGCCGCGCGCCGATGCGCCCGAGGCCGAGGCTTCGCTGTCGTCGCTGCGCCCGCCCGTGCTGTGGACGGCGCCCGAATACACCGGCAGCATCGCCGACCTCGAAGCCAAGGAGCGCGAGCTGGGCCAGCGCCTGGCCGGCATCGCCGGGCGCTTCTTCCGCGCGCGCTTCGCCTCCAGCCTGGCCGCCGAGGACATGGTCGTGACCGACGCCATCCTGCGCGGCGGCGAAGCCGTGCGCGCCGGCATCCGCGTGTTCACGCTGCAGACCGGCCGCCTGCACGCCGAGACGCTGGCCGTGCTGGACGCGGTCAAGGCGCACTACGGCTACGACATCGAGCAGTTCACGCCGGACGCCGAGGCCATCGAGAACTACCTGAAGAAGAACGGCCTGAACGCCATCTACGACAGCGTGGACCTGCGCAAGAGCTGCTGCGGCATCCGCAAGGTGGAGCCGCTGAACCGCGCGCTGTCGCACGCCGACGCCTGGCTGACCGGCCAGCGCCGCGAGCAGGCGGTCACGCGCGCCGAGCTGCCGCTCGAGGAAATCGACGAGGCGCGCGGCATCCCCAAGTTCAACCCGCTGGCCGACTGGACCGAGGCCGAGGTGTGGGCCTACCTGAAGCGCCACGGCGTGCCAGTCAACGCGCTGCATGCCAAGGGCTATCCCAGCATCGGCTGCGAGCCGTGTACGCGCGCGGTGCGCGCCGGCGAGGATGTGCGCGCCGGGCGGTGGTGGTGGGAAAGCCGCGACTCGAAAGAGTGCGGGCTACACGAACAGAACATCAAGCATTGAGGCCGAGAACGACATGGGCATCATGAACGAACTGAAGGGCGCGCCGGACGTGGCGCACCTGCTGCAGGTACAGAACGACCATCTCGACAAGCTCGAGGCGGAATCCATCTACATCATCCGCGAGGTGGTGGCGGAGTGCCGCAACCCGGCCCTGCTGTTCTCGGGCGGCAAGGATTCCATCGTCATGCTGCACCTGGCGCTCAAGGCCTTCCGCCTCGGCGAGCGCAAGACCGAGCTGCCGTTCCCGCTAGTGCACATCGACACCGGCCACAACTATCCGGAAGTGATCGCCTTCCGCGACCAGCGCGTGGCCGAGCTCGGCGCGCGCCTGGTGGTGGGCCACGTGGAAGACTCGATCAAGCGCGGCACCGTGCGCCTGCGCAAGGAAACCGACTCGCGCAACGCGGCCCAGGCCGTGACGCTGCTGGAAACCATCGAGGCGCACAAGTACGACGCGCTGATGGGCGGCGCCCGCCGCGACGAGGAAAAGGCGCGCGCCAAGGAACGCATCTTCTCGTTCCGCGACGAGTTCGGCCAGTGGGACCCCAAGGCCCAGCGCCCCGAGCTGTGGAGCCTGTACAACGCCCGCATGGCGCCCGGCGAGCAGATGCGCGTGTTCCCGATCTCCAACTGGACCGAGCTGGACGTGTGGCAGTACATCGCCCGCGAGGAGCTGGCGCTGCCGCCGATCTACTACGCGCACGAGCGCGAAGTGGTGCGCAAGAACGGCCTGCTGGTGCCGGTCACGCCGATCACACCCAAGCAGGACGGCGACGTGAGCGAAGTGCTGTCGGTGCGCTTCCGCACCGTGGGCGACATCAGCTGCACCTGCCCGGTGGCCAGCGTGGCGGCTTCGCCGATCGAGATCATCGCCGAGACGGCCGTGACCGAGATCACCGAGCGCGGCGCCACGCGCATGGACGACCAGACCAGCGAAGCGTCGATGGAACGCCGCAAGAAAGAAGGCTACTTCTGACACCGGACGCATACGCGGGCACATCGCGCCGTTGCGCGGGTGCCCGTGCACCGATGCACACGTCGCCCCCGCGCGCCTGACGCCGCCTCCCGCATCTGCGCCGGAGCGAGCGCCCCGGGGGAAACAAAGGATCTGAACATGAGCACCCAAGCATCACACCAAGGCCTGCTGCGCTTCATCACCGCCGGCTCGGTCGACGACGGCAAGAGCACGCTGATCGGCCGCCTGCTGTACGACAGCAAGGCCGTATTGTCGGACCAGCTGACCGCGCTGACCAATGCCAAGAACAAGCGCACCGCCGGCGAGCAGATCGATTTCTCGCTGCTGACCGACGGCCTCGAGGCCGAGCGCGAGCAGGGCATCACCATCGACGTGGCCTACCGCTACTTCTCCACCGCGCGCCGCAAGTTCATCATCGCGGACACGCCGGGGCACGAGCAGTACACCCGCAACATGGTGACGGGCGCGTCCACCGCGCATGCCGCCATCGTGCTGGTCGACGCCACCCGCGTGAGCGTCAACGACGGCCGCGCCGAGCTGCTGGCCCAGACCAAGCGCCATTCGGCCATCCTCAAGCTGCTGGAGATCCAGCACGTGATCGTGGCCATCAACAAGATGGACCTGATCGAGTACAGCGAGGAGCGCTTCGACCAGATCCGCAACGCCTACACCGAGCTGGCCGGCCAGCTTGGCCTCAAGGACGTGCGCTACGTGCCGGTCTCGGCGCTGCGCGGCGACAACATCGTGCATGCCAGCCAGGCCATGCCGTGGTACGCCGGCGAGCCGCTGCTGCCGCTGCTCGAAGCGCTGCCGGTGGAAGAGCCCGCGCCCGAGGGCGACGCCGCGCTGCGTTTCCCGGTGCAGCTGGTGATCCGCCAGGACGGCGCCCAGGCCGACGATTTCCGCGGCTACGCCGGCCGCGTCGAGGCCGGTACCGTGCGCGTGGGCCAGAAGCTGCGCGTGCTGCCTGCCAACCGCGACGCGGTGGTGGCCGAGGTGCTCACGCCCAACGGCGTGGCGGAAGCGGCCAGCGTGGGCGAGACCGTCACGGTGCGCCTGTCCGAGGACGTGGATGTATCACGCGGTGACATGTTCGTCGCCGCCGGCGCGGACAGCGTCTCGGCCAAGAAGCTGACCGCCGACCTGTGCTGGTTCGACGACGAATCGCTCAACCCGGCGCGCAAGTACGTGCTCAAGCACACCACGGCCAC
Organism: Cupriavidus ulmosensis; assembly: GCF_977008105.1. NCBI lineage: Bacteria > Pseudomonadati > Pseudomonadota > Betaproteobacteria > Burkholderiales > Burkholderiaceae > Cupriavidus > Cupriavidus ulmosensis. Next base: position 3,485,069 of record NZ_CDRMWP010000001.1, on the reverse strand, counting down.
CGTGTTCGCGCGCGTGGCGTCGGTGGACCGCGTGCTGGACGTGCACACGCTGTCGCACGAGACCGGCCGCCGCGACATCCGCCTCAACGACATCGGCTCGGTGCAGCTCTCGCTGCAGAAGCCCATCGTGTGCGATGCCTACGGCGACAACCCGGCCACCGGCGCGTTCGTGCTGATCGACGAAGCCACCAACCATACGGTGGCGGCGGGCATGATCCGTGCATTCGCCTGAGCGGGTATCGGACAAGCAGGCGAAGGTCAAGGAGCAAGTCATGGGCAAGGTCTATCTGATCGGCGCGGGTCCCGGCGCCGCGGACCTCATTACGGTGCGCGGTGCACGGCTTTTGGGCGAAGCCCAGGTGGTGCTGCACGACGCGCTGGTGTCGCCCGAGATGCTGGCGTGGTGCCCGCAGGCGCAACTGGTGGAAGTCGGCAAACGCTGCGGCCAGCGCTCCACCGCGCAGTTGTTCATCAACCGCCAGATCGTCGACATGGCCGGCAAGCATGAGCGCGTGGTCCGCCTCAAGGGCGGCGACCCGATGCTGTTCGGCCGCGCCGACGAGGAGCTGCAGGCGCTGGAGGCAGCCGGCATCGAGTACGAGATCGTGCCCGGCATCACCGCCGCGCTGGCGGCCGCGTCCGCCATCCGCAAGCCGCTGACCAAGCGCGGCGTGGCGCGCAGCGTCGCCTTCGCCACGCAGAGCAAGGCCGCCGACACCATCGACGTGGAAGCCGACGTGAAGGCCGATACGCTGGTGTACTACATGGGGCGCGACCAGGCGGCGGCCATCGCCGCGCAGCTCATTGCCCACGGCAAGCCGGCCTCCACCCCCGCGTGGGTGGTCGAGGCGGCCACCTCGCCGCGCCAGCGCAGCCGGGAGTTCACGCTGCGGCAGATGGCGGCGGGCGAGGCGGCAGCGTGGATTGATCCGGCGCAGCCCAGTTTGTTGATGATCGGGGAGGCGTTGGGGAGGAGGGGGACAGAGGGGGTGCGGGTGGAGGGGGTTACGCGGGCGGCATAGGGGGAGTTGGGGTTTTTGCTTCAACTTCAACTGCTTAACGTCGAAGTCAAAAGCTTAAATTCAAAGGCTTAAATTCAAAGGCTTTCGCTCCCCCGGAGCGACCTACTTTCTTTTCCCCGAAAAGAAAGTAGGCAAAGAAAGCGGGCTGCCTGGCCGGCAGGGGCAGAAACGTTGGGGTTTCTAGTGTTTCTGGTTTCGTGGTGGGGCCGGTGGTTCTGCGTGCATCTGCCGTTACCAGTGCGAGCGGCCACGACACTGCTGGCTGTAGTGGTTTCGTGGTCAGACCTATGATGGCGGGCGCACCGCTGGTTCGGGCATCTGCCGTTACCGGTGCTGGCGGTCACGGCGTAGCACCGGCGCTGGTTTCGTGGTGGGCGCGGTGGACCCCACGCGGGTGTGCTGGGTTGCTGGAACGGGGCCACTGCGCCCACCACGAAACCAGCACCGTCCCTATGCCGTGTGCATCCGCCCCGGTCGCGGCAGCAGCCTGAAGGGCCTGGGCCGACGCCATCATGCAGCGCCACCACGAATCGAACACCACTCGCGATGTCGCAGGCGAGCGAACCGGTAGCGTCAGCAGTCTCATCGAAGCCAACGCCCGCACCACGAAACCACCACCAGACATAAGGTCTGAGCGCCCAGCCCCCCTGCAAGGGGTCTGCTTTCTTTGGTTACTTTCTTTTCAGACAAAAGAAAGTGACTGGCAGCCCCGCGCAGCGGGGATGTCATACGGCCTTTGGGTTCAAGCACCAACAACCGCCCGAGCCGCCAGGCCCACAATAGCCCGAACAAGGACTCAACCGGCTCCTTACCCGCCTACCCCCACACAATAAGCAACAACCGCATCCAACACCCCCTCAACCTCCCCCACAGCCGTCGCGCAGCGAATCTCCACACCGGGATGGCGCCGCCGGCAATCATCCAGCAGCACCGGCAAGTCGCGCCGCAGATGGCCGCCCTGGCCGAAGAACACCGGCACCACGGTGATGTCCGCCACGCCGCTGCCGGCCAGTTCGGCCAGCGCGTCGGGCAGGGATGGGGTCATCAGTTCGAGGAAGGCCAGGCGTACCGCGCTGCCGGGCAGCGCCGCCGCCAGCTTGGCGTGGAGGCGGTCGAACGGTTCGCGCCAGCGCGCGTCGCGCGCGCCGTGGCCGAACAGGACCAGGGCCTTGGCGGGAGTGGCTGGGGTGTTCATGGCGCGTCTAGTGCCGGTCGACCCAGCGCAATGCGCCGAGCGCCACCAGCAGGTACAGCGTACCGGGGATCAGCGCCGAGACGATCGGCGGCCAGGTGTGCAGCAGGCCCACGTGCGAGAACAGCGTGTTGGACAGGTGGAAGGACAGCCCCAGCATGATGCCGCCGAACACCTTCACGCCCACCGCGCCGGCGCGCGCGTGCAGGTAGGCGAAGGGCAGGGCCAGCGCCACCATCACGAACAGCGTGAGCGGGTACACCACCTTTTTCCAGAAGGCGATCTCGTAGCGCTGCGTGTCCTGCTTGTTGTCGCGCAGGTGGCGGATGTAGCGGAACAGGTCGAGCGTGGACATGCGTTCCGGCTCCACCAGCAGCACCGACAGGATCTGCGGCGTGAGCTCCGAGCGCATGGTCATGCTGGGCACGGTCTTCTGCTCGCCGCGGAACACCGGGGCCAGCGTGTCGGCCTTGCCGGGCTCGCCGCGCGGCAGTTCCAGGAAGTGGGTCTCGGTGACGCCGCTGAGCTGCCACGACTGGCCGCCCTGGTAGCGGCCTTCCCTGGCCACGCGGATCACGCTCAGGCGGTACTGCTCGTCGAATTCGTAGATGGTGACGCCGGTGATGCTCTGGTCGGGGCGCAGGCCGACCACGTTGACGAAGCGCGTGACCTCGTGGCCGCGGGCGGCGTCGCGGTCGCGGTCCTTGACCCACACGCCCGAGCGGAAGCCGGCCGACACCGTGGCGCCGAGCGCCTCCAGCTTGACCTTCTGCGCGTACTGCTCGGCCTGCGGGCCGATGAACTCGCCGAAGATGAAGGTGGCGATGGCCAGCGGGATCGCCAGCTTGAACAGCGAGAACAGCGCCTGCCGGGTGTTGAGGCCGGCCACGCGGAAGATGGTGTACTCGGACTGGCTGGCCAGTTGCGAGAACACGTAGATCGCGCTGATCAGCACCGCGATCGGCAGCACCTCGTAGATGCGCGTGGGCGCCTGCAGGATGACGTGGAAGAACGCCACCAGCGAGGTGTAGCTGCCGGCCACGCTCTCCAGCTCGCTGAGCATGTCGAAGAACACGAACAGCGCCAGCACGGCGAACAGGATGAAGGCGAAGACGCCGTAGATCAGGCGGCCGAAGTAGCGCTCGTAGACGCGCAGGAACCTCATGCCCGGCCTCCCTTCGGCGCCTTGCGCGGCAGGCCGAGCACGGCGCGCCAGCCGCCCAGGCTGATGTTCTGGCGGTAGCGGAACAGCATCACCGCGCCCAGCAGCGCGATCAGGTGGAACGGCCACCAGGCCAGCGCGAACGGGATCGAGCCCGAGCGCACCCAGGCCTGCGAGAGATTGATCAGGTTGCTGTAGGTCAGGTAGATCAGCACCGCGAACACCAGCGGCGTATAGCGGCCCAGGCGCGGGTTGACGTAGGCCAGCGGAATGGCGATCAGCACGAAGTTGAAGGCCAGCAGCGGCAGCGACAGGCGCCACAGCAGCTCGCCCAGGTTCTCGTTGCTGCGGTTGCGCAGCAGGTCGATGGTGTCACGGCTCTTGGTGGGCAGGTCGGCCTCGCTCGCGGGGGGTTTGTTGTCCACCTTCACCGCGTACTGGTCGAACTCGACGATGCGGTAGTCCAGCTTGCCGGGCAGGCCGGTGTAGCGGCGGCCGTTCTCCATCACCACCAGGCGGTCGCCGTTGGGCATGGTGCGGAACTGGCCCTGGTGGGCCAGCGACACGCCGATCTTGCCCGCTTCCGCGCTGGCCACGAAGACGTTGCGCGCGTGGGTCATGTCGGCGTCGATGCTTTCGATGAACAGCACGTAGTTGGCCTTGGCCGGCTCGATGAAGCGCCCCGCGGCGATCATCGACAGCACGCCGCGCTGCTCGAAGCGGTCGCGGAACAGCGCGCTCTGCTGGTTGGCCCACGGCCACGCGAACATGCCCAGCAGCAGCGACATGACGATGAACGGCGCGGCGAACTGCAGCACCGGCTTGACCAGGTCGCGCAGCGAGATGCCGGCCGAGAACCACACCACCATCTCCGAATCCTTGTACCAGCGCGTGAGCACGATCAGGGTGGAGATGAACAGCGTGGCCGACAGCAGGATGGACAGGTAGCCGATGGTGGCCAGGCCGATCAGCATCAGGACGTCGTTCGGGCTGGCCTGCCCGTTGGCGGCCATGCCAAGGATGCGGATCACGAGCGAGGTCAGCATGAAGGTCAGCATGACCAGGAACACCGCGCCGGCGGTGTAGGCGAGCTCGCGACGCAGGGCTTGTTGAAAGATCATGCGTTGTCGGTTCCGGACTGCCGGCCGGCGCGGGCGATGGTGCGCCGGTTGGCTTGCTAGTCAGGATAGCGGACCGGCGGCAGCAAATCGCGGATAATAGGGGCTTTCTTTGGACGAGCCCCTGGAAGGAAGCGCGATGGAATTTAGCACAAAAGCCCTGGATTGGAGCAAAGCTGGCCAAAATGGTTTCCTGGCGACCAAGACCGACTGCCTGGTGGTCGGCCTGTTTGAAGGCCAGAGCCTGGCCGGCGTGGCCAAGGCGCTGGACGTCGCGACCAAGGGCCTGGTGGCGCGGCTCGTCAAGCTCGGCGATTTCGAGGGCAAGCGCGGCACCCAGCTGATGCTGCACGAGGTCGCCGGCGTGGGCGCGGCGCGCGTGCTGCTGGTGGGCCTGGGCAAGGAGGGCGAGTTCAACGAGAAGGCGTTCGCCGAAGCCGTGCGCACCGCCTTGCGTGCCTTGTCCGGCACGCGCGCGGCCAGCGTGCTGTGGTGCCTGGCGCAGCAGCAGGCTTCCCAGCAGGCCGGCAACGCCGCCGACCTGTCGTGGCGCCTGATCACCACCGTCACGCTGATCCGCGAGGCGGGCTACCGCCTGCTCGAGCGCCATCCCGGCCTCAAGCGCGCCGGCAACGGCGCCAACGCCAAGGACAAGAGCGGCCTGCGCAAGGTGGTGCTGACCGTGGACGCGGCCGACGCCAAGGCCGCGGCCCAGGCCGTGCTGCGCGGCGTGGCCATCGCCGGCGGCATGGAGCTGACCAAGGACCTCGGCAACCTGCCTTCCAACATCTGCACGCCGACCTACCTGGCCGACACCGCGCGCGCCATCGCCAAGCGCCACAAGCTCAAGGTGGAAGTGCTGGGCCGCAAGCAGATCGAGGCGCTCAAGATGGGCGCGTTCCTGGCCGTGACCAAGGGCGCGGTCGAGCCGCCGCAGTTCATCGTGCTGCGCTATGACGGCGCATCCGCCAAGCAGGCCCCGGTGGTGCTGGTGGGCAAGGGCATCACCTTCGACACCGGCGGCATCTCGCTCAAGCCGGGCGAGGGCATGGACGAGATGAAGTACGACATGTGCGGCGCGGCCTCGGTGCTGGGCACGCTGCAGGCGGTGGCCGAGATGGGCCTCAAGCTCAACGTGATCGCGGTGGTGCCCACCTGCGAGAACATGCCCAGCGGCACCGCCACCAAGCCCGGCGACGTCGTCACCAGCATGTCCGGCCAGACCATCGAGATCCTCAACACCGACGCCGAAGGCCGCCTGGTGCTGTGCGACGCGCTGACCTACGTGGAGCGCTTCAAGCCCGCCGCGGTGATCGACGTGGCCACGCTGACCGGCGCCTGCATCATCGCGCTGGGCCACGTGAACAGCGGCCTGTATGCGCGCAACGACGGGCTCGCCGACCAGTTGCTGCAGGCCGGGCGCAAGGCGATGGACAGCGCCTGGCGCATGCCGCTGGACGACGACTACCAGGACCAGCTCAAGTCCAACTTCGCCGACATGGCCAACATCGGCGGCCGCCCGGCCGGCAGCGTGACCGCGGCCTGCTTCCTGGCGCGCTACACCGAGAAGTACGACTGGGCCCACCTGGACATCGCCGGCACGGCCTGGAAGAGCGGAGCGGCCAAGGGCGCCACCGGCCGCCCGGTGCCGCTGCTGGCGCAGTTCCTGATGGACCGCGCCGGCTGAAGCCAGGCGCGGGCCGGCGCCCGAGGGCGCCGGCTTGTGCAGAGGATCGTCCTTGACCATGACGCGCATCGATTTCCACAGCAACGTGCCCGACAAGCTCGGCTACGCCTGCCGCCTGATCCGCAAGGCCTACGGCGCCGGCCAGAAGCTGGTGGTGCATGGCGCGCCGGAGCAGCTGGCGCAGCTCGATGCGCGGCTGTGGACGTTTTCCCCGCTCGATTTCCTGCCCCACTGCGGCATCGACAGCCCGCACGCCGCGGTCACGCCGATCGTGCTGGCCGTCACGCTGGAACAGGCCCCGCATCACCAGTTGCTGATCAACCTGGACACGCAGCCGCCCGCGCAGTTCGCCAGCTTCGAGCGCATGATCGAAGTGGTCGGCAGCGACGCCGCCGACCGCGACGCCGGGCGCGAGCGCTTCCGCCTCTACCGCGAGCGCGGTTATCCGCTGGCGCACCACGACATCGCGCAGGCAGCCCAGGGCAAGGGAGGCGACGCATGACCGAACGCACCACCTCGCGCGTGATCCCGCGCATCGGGCCCAACGACAGCATTCCGCTGCTGACCGAAGTCATCGACCTGCCCGCCGATGCCGCCAGGCAGGGCGCGGAGCAGGCCGCCAGCGCCGCGGCGCCCGCGGCCGGCGGCCCGGCCCAGCCTCACGTCGCCCACGTTCCCCTCGAGCCGGCCTGGCCCGGCTCCCCGACCCACGTGGTCGTGCCGCGCGAAGCGGCCACGCCCGTGCCCGAGGTGCCGGCGCTGGCGCAGCCGAACCCGTCCACACAGGACGGCGCCTATTCCGCCTCGCACGCCGCCGTCCATCCCGTGCCGCCGCCCAGCGACGAAGAACTGCGGGCGGTTCGCAGCGAACTGCTCACGCGCGTGATGATGCGGTTTCGCACCGAGTGGCCGCAGGTGGTGGAGGCTCATACCGAGGCCACGCTGCAATCGCGTCTGGCGCCGTTGACTGCGCAGCTGGCGGCGGAGTTGACGCAGGCGCTGGAGGCGCGGTTGGTGGAGTGGTTGGATGCTACTCTGGAGGAGATTGAGAGGGATCCGGGTGGGGTTTGATTTTGGGGGTTGGTTTTAAAGGCAAAGGCTTTAACTTCAAAGTCAACTGATTAACGTCAAAGTCAAAAGCTTAAAGTCAAAGGCTTTCGCTCCCCCGGAGCGACCTACTTTCTTTTCCCCGAAAAGAAAGTAGGCAAAGAAAGCGGGCTGCCTGGCCGGCAGGGGCAGAAACGTTGGGGTTTCTTGTTGTTGGTGGTTTCGTCGTGGGGCCTGCGGTTCTGCTGGCATCCTGCCGTTACCGGTTCGGCTGGCCACGATCTGGCTGGCGGTATGGGTTTCGGGGTCAGACTTATGATGGCGGGCGCACTGCCTGTTCGGCCATCTGCCGTTACCGGTTTTGGCGGTCACGGCGTAGCACCGGCACTGGTTTCGTGGTGGGCGTGGTGGACCCCACGCGGGTGTGTTGGGTTGCTTTGAACCGGATTGCCTCTCAAGTCAAAACCGTTTGGCACTGAGATCGAATGGGGGCCACCACGCCCACCACGAAACCAGCACCGTTCCTATGTCGTATGCATTTGTCCCGGTCGCGGCAGCAGCCCGAAGGGCCTGGGCCATCGCCATCATGCAGCACCACCCCGAATCGAACACCACCCGAGAGAACGTGGCCGCCAAAACCGGTACCGGCAGAATCCCAGCAGAACCACAGGCCCCACCACGAAACCAGCAACACCAGAAACCCCAACGTTTCTGCCCCTGCCGGCCAGGCAGCCCGCTTTCTTTGCCTACTTTCTTTTCGGGGAAAAGAAAGTAGGTCGCTCCGGGGGAGCGAAAGCCTTTGACTTTAGGCTTTTGACTTTGAAGTTAAGCAGTTAATCAGTTGACCTTGAATTTAAGAAATTGACATTAAAAAATTCCCGCAAAGGAAAAAATCCCCAAGAAAAAACCCGCGAGAAATCGCGGGTTTTTTCTTGAGGGCCCAGTTCCAGACCGAATCCCCAAAAACCTTAATCCGTCACCGCCCCCTTGCTCGCCGTCGATGCCAGCTTGGAGAACTTGGCCAGCACGCCGCGCGTGTAGCGCGGTGCCGGCTGCTTCCATTCGGCGCGGCGCTTGGCCAGTTCTTCATCGCTCACGTTGAGCTGCAGCAGCAGCTTGTGCGCGTCGATGGTGACGGAGTCGCCTTCGCGCACCAGCGCGATGTTGCCGCCCACGTGCGCTTCGGGCGCGACGTGGCCGACCACCATGCCCCAGGTGCCGCCGGAGAAGCGGCCGTCGGTGATGAAGCCGACCGACTCACCCAGGCCCTTGCCGATGATGGCGGAGGTGGGGGCCAGCATCTCGGGCATGCCCGGGCCGCCCTTGGGGCCGAGGTAGCGCAGCACCAGGATGTCGCCGGCGTTGATCTTGTCGGCCAGGATGGCGTCCATCGCGCTTTGCTCGTCCTCGAACACGCGCGCCGGGCCGGTGATGACCGGGTTCTTCAGGCCGGTGATCTTGGCGACCGCGCCTTCCTCGGCCAGGTTGCCCTTGAGGATGGCGAGGTGGCCTTCCTTGTACAGCGCCTTCTCGATCGGCAGGATCACGTCCTGGTCGGCGCGCGGGGTGTCGGGCACGTTTTCCAGTTCCTCGGCCAGGGTGCGGCCGGTGATGGTCAGGCAGTCGCCATGCAGCAGGCCGGCCTTGAGCAGGATCTTCATCACTTGCGGGATGCCGCCGGCGCGGTGCAGGTCGGTCGCCACGTACTGGCCCGAGGGCTTGAGGTTGCAGATCACCGGGACCTTGCGGCGGACGCGCTCGAAGTCGTCGATGGTCCATTCCACCTCGGCCGAGTGGGCGATCGCCAGGTAGTGCAGCACGGCGTTGGTGGAGCCGCCGGTGGCCATGATCAGCGAGACCGCGTTCTCGATCGACTTGCGCGTGATGATGTCGCGCGGCTTGATGTCCTTCTTGATGGCCTCGACCAGCACGCGCGCCGATTCGGCGGCGCTGTCGACCTTTTCCTGGTCGGGGTTGGCCATCGTCGACGAGTACAGCAGCGACATGCCCAGCGCTTCGAACGAGGAGCTCATGGTGTTGGCGGTGTACATGCCGCCGCACGAGCCCGAGGTCGGGCAGGCGTTCTTTTCCACGCCCTCGAAGTCTTCCTGGCTCAGGCGCCCGGCGGTGAATTCGCCCACGGCCTCGAACGACGACACGATGGTCAGGTCCTTGCCTTTCCAGTTGCCCGGCTTGATGGTGCCGCCGTAGACGTAGATGCCCGGCACGTTGGTGCGCGCCAGCGCGATCATGCCGCCCGGCATGTTCTTGTCGCAGCCGCCGATCACCACCACGCCGTCCATCCACTGGCCCTGCGCCGCGGTCTCGATGCAGTCGGCGATGACTTCGCGCGAGATCAGCGAGTACTTCATGCCCTCGGTGCCCATCGACATGCCGTCCGAGATGGTCGGCGTGCCGAAGATCTGCGGGTTGGCGCCGGCGTCCTTGATGGCGGCCACGGCCGCGTCGGCCAGGCGCTGCAGGCCCGAGTTGCACGGCGTGATGGTCGAGTGGCCGTTGGCGATGCCCACCATCGGCTTGTCGAAGTCTTCCTTCTTGTAGCCGAGCGCGTAGTACATCGAGCGGTTGGGGGAGCGCGCCACGCCTTGCGTGATGTGCTGCGAGCGTTTGTTGAACGTCATGGGGAATCTCCGGGGGAATGGGTGCTGGCCGGCGCGGTGGTTCGGGGTGGCCTGAACACCGCGCGGGCGTCTGCCGTGTTGTGGGCGAAAGCATGCCGCTTGCGTTTTATCGTGTCAAATATATTATTCAACCTCTATTGAGTCGAAAAACATATCAGGAGCCCGATTGGACCTGCGCCAGCTACGCTACTTCGTCACGGTGGCGGAAGAGCTCCATTTCGGCCGCGCGGCGCGCCGCCTGGCCATGACCCAGCCGCCGCTGTCGCAGCAGATCCAGGCGCTGGAGGAGGAGATCGGCGTGCCGCTGTTCCTGCGCACGCGCCGCTCGGTGGCGCTGACGCCGGCCGGCCAGCAATGGCTGCCCGAGGTGCGCCGCGTGCTGGCCGACGCCGCCGCGCTGCCCGGGCTGGCCCAGCGGCTGGCGCGCGGCGAGGCGGGCACCCTGTCGCTGGCCTTCGTCAGCACCGCCGACTACGGCATCCTGCCCGACCTGCTGCGGCGCTTCCGCGCGCACCACCCCAACGTGCACCTGCAACTGCGCGAGGCCACCAGCGACATCCAGCTCGAGGCGCTGATGGAAGGCGCCATCGACGCCGGGCTGGTGATCCGCCCGCAACTGCCGGCCATGCCGCACGGCGTGTCCTACCTGCCGCTGGTGCGCGAGCCGCTGGTGCTGGCCGTGCCGCAGGGCTGGCGGCCGCGCGGCGCGCCGCAGGACAGCGGGGACAGTGAGGACAGTGGGGACGGCGGCGATGCGCAGGCCGGCATCGCGCTGCGCGACGTGGCCCACGAGCCGCTCATCATCTTCCCGCGGCGAAGCGCGCCGGCGTTTTATGACATCATTACGGGCTGTTATGCGCGCGAAGGGCTGACGCCGGCGATCGCCCAGGAGGCCATCCAGATGCAGACCATCGTCAGCCTGGTGTCGGCTGGCATGGGCGTGGCGCTGGTGCCGGCCTCGCTGTGCAACCTTCGCCGCACCGGGGTGTCCTACCTGCCGCTGCGCGATGCCGGGCCCGACATCGAGACCGGGCTGGTGTGGCGCGAGGCGGGCGCCGGCAGCGTCAGCCCGGTGCTGCGTTCCTTCATCGAGATCGCCGGCGCGCTGGCGTCTGCCATGACCGTGACGCAAAACGCTGGCATAAAGCCGGACGCGGCCGCCGGCTGATTTCCCGCCCGCCGGCTTTTTTCCTGGCCTGCCGTGCGCGGCGCGGCCCCACAACCTACTTCACGGCAAACATGCTGATTCACCCGCAATTCGATCCGGTCGCCATCCACCTCGGTCCGCTGGCCATCCGCTGGTACGGGCTGATGTACCTGGCCGGCTTCATCATGTTCCTGTGGTTCGGCCGGCTGCGCATCCGCCAGCCGCATATGGCCGCGCAGGGCTGGACCGCCCGGGACCTGGACGACATGCTGTTCTTCGGCGTGCTGGGCGTGATCCTGGGCGGGCGCCTGGGCTACGTGCTGTTCTACAAGGCCGACTACTACCTCAGCCACCCGCTCGAGATCCTCAAGGTGTGGGAGGGCGGCATGGCCTTCCACGGCGGCTTCCTCGGCGTGATCGTGGCGATGTGGCTGTTCGGCAAGATGCGCGGGCGCCACTGGATGGAAGTGACCGACTTCATCGCGCCGCTGGTGCCGTGCGGCCTGGCGGCCGGGCGCATCGGCAACTTCATCAACGGCGAGCTGTGGGGCCGCCCGACCGACCTGCCGTGGGGCATGATCTTCCCGCAGGCCGGCGACAACATCCCGCGCCATCCGTCGCAGCTCTACCAGTTCGCCGGCGAGGGCGTGGCGCTGTTCATCATCCTGTGGCTGTTCGCGCGCAGGCCCCGCCCGATGGGCGCGGTCTCCGGCGTGTTCCTGATCGGCTACGGCGGCTTCCGCTTCCTGGTCGAGTTCGCGCGCGAGCCCGACAACTTCCTCGGCCTGCTGGCGCTGAACTTCTCGATGGGCCAGTGGCTCAGCCTGCCGATGATCCTGGCCGGCATCGCCATGCTGGTGTGGGCCTACCGGCACGGCGAGGCGGTGCGGGCGTCGATGCGCTGACGCGCGGCGCTTGCCCCCGGTTTGCTCCCCTCTCCCGCGTGCGGGAGAGGGGCAGGGGGAGAGGGCGGGCGCTTGCGAATGCCACCGTGCTGGAAAAACCGGCGGCTTTCTTCGACGCTTCCACAAATCCCGCTTGCCGCTGCGCAACATCGATTCTTGTTGTGTTAATGCCGCCGTTATTCATAATTATGAATTATTGAGTTGGCGGAAGTGCCGCTGCGGCCACCTCGATGCCATTGCCCCGTTCCCGCCGGAGAACTCCATGCGCATCATCCAGCAGGCCCTGTATCTCGAAGTCGCGGAGCGCCTGCGCACGCTGATCGACGAGCACGCGCTGATGCCCGGCGCGTGGATCGACGAGGCCAGCGTGGCCGAATCGATGGGCATTTCGCGCACGCCGCTGCGCGAGGCGCTCAAGGTGCTGGCGGCCGAGGGGCTGGTGCGGCTGGAGCCGCGCCGCGGCTGCTTCGTCAACGCGCTGTCCGAGCAGGACCTCGACGAGATCTTCCCGCTGATGGCGCTGCTCGAAGGGCGCTGCGCCTTCGAGGCCGCGCGCAAGTCCAGCGCCGTCGATCTCGATGCGCTCGAAAGCCTGCATGCCGAGCTCGCGCGCTACGCGCGGGACGGCAATATCGACGCCTATTACGAAACCAACTACCAGATCCACGAAGCGATCCAGCGGCTGGCCGGCAACCGCTGGCTGTCCGGCCTGATCAGCGACCTGCGCAAGGTGCTGCGGCTGTCGCGCCACAAGAGCCTGAAGCTGCCGGGCCGCATCCGCGAATCGTGCGCGGAGCATCTGTCGGTGTTCTCCGCGCTCAAGGCGCACGATTCCGAGGGCGCCGAGGCGCTGATGAAGACGCACCTGATGCGCCAGCGCGGCGCGCTCAGGGCGCTCGACGCCGCCGAGGCGCAGGCCGCGGCGCCGCCCGCCGCCGAGGTCGCCGCGGCGCCGCGGCGCGGGCGGCTGCGCCTCGCGGACAAGGCGGGCGGCGGCGATGCCGGGCCGGCCCGCGCGCGCCGGCTGGCGGCGCCTTCGTCCGATGCCTGACCGTTTTGATCGTCCGACCGTTCGATAGCAGTTCGATAGCAGGTACGTCATGGACTCCTTCAACAGCGAACAGAAAGTCAGCGCGCCGCTGGCCGGCCCCGAGCCCGCGGGCGGCACCCTGTGGTCGCGCTTCGGCCGCTGGTGGGGCCGCAAGGGCGAGCGCGATGCCGACGGCACGGGCAAGCCCGCGGCCCGGGCCGACGGCAAGGTGGACGCCGCGCCGGCGCCGCTGCCGGCGCGCGTGCTGCGTCGCCAGCGCGAGCAGTTGCGCCAGTGCTTCGACGCGCGCCTGACCGATGGCGCCGCCAACGCCGCCGCGCAGTCGTGGCGCGCCGAATACGAGGCGGCCGGCGACGACGCGCGCCAGGCCATGCTCGGCGTGCTGGCCGAGGTCGCCGCCAATGGCGAGGCCGCCGAAGCGGCTGGCAGCGGCGCAGGCAACGGCGCCGGGACCGGCGCAGGGACTGGCGCAGCGACCGGCACAGACAAGGCGGCCGCCGCCCCGAACCTGTCGCAGGCGCTGTCCAACGCCCGCATCCGCTTCTTCAGGCGGCTCGCCGCGCTGCACGGCCAGCAGGGCGACAGCGTGTGCGGCCTGCATTTCCTGATCGGCCTGCGCGCCGACATGCTGCGCTGGCAAAAGCGTATGCCGGGCCTGCGCCCGCTCGACGACGATCTCGAGGCGCTGTTCTCCAACTGGTTCGACGTCGGCCTGCTGGAGCTGCAGCCGATCACCTGGGACTCGCCCGCCTCGCTGCTGGAAAAGCTGATCCGCTACGAGGCCGTGCACGAGATCGCCTCGTGGGCGGACCTGCGCAACCGGCTCGACTCCGACCGCCGCTGCTACGCCTTCTTCCACCCGCGCATGCCGCGCGAGCCGCTGATCTTCGTCGAGGTGGCCTTCGTGCCGGAGATGGCCGCCAACGTGCATGCGCTGCTCGACGAGGCGGCGCCGCTGGAAGACCTGCGCCGCGTCAAGTGGGCCATCTTCTATTCCATCTCCAACACGCAGGCCGGGCTGCGCGGCGTGAGCTTCGGCAACTTCCTGCTCAAGCGCGTGATCGAGGAACTGCAGCGCGAGTTTCCCAAGCTCAAGCAGTTCGCCACGCTGTCGCCGATTCCCGGCTTCGCCGACTGGCTGCGCAAGCGCGACGGCGCCGCGGTGGCCGCGCTGCTCGGCGACAAGCGCCTGGCGCGCTGGCGCGAGCAGCATGGCGAGCCGCCCGCCGACGGCGCGGCCTGGCTGGCGGCGCTGGCCGCCGGCGCGGACGCGGCGCACGGCGAGCACGAAAAGGGCGCCCGGGAAGACGCCGTGATGCGCGACACCGCGCTGGCGCTGGCCGCGCATTTCCTCGTGCGCGAGCGCCACCACGGCATGCCGGCCGACCCGGTGGCGCGTTTCCACCTCGGCAACGGCGCCTGCGTGGAGCGGCTGAACTGGGCCGCCGACCTGTCGCGCAAGGGCCGCGCGCAGTCGTGCGGCATGATGGTGAATTACCTGTACGTGCCCGAGGCGCTCGATGACAACCTGGCCCGCCTCGGCAACGGCAACCCGCGCATCAGCCGCGCCGTGGGCAAGTTCTTGTGATCGTGGCCGGGTCCCGGGGGCAGGCCCCTCGCCGGGCCGGCGCCTTGTTGTGGTGGCAGTTCCGTCGTTTGACTTTCCGCAGAGAAAAGACACAGGAGACAGAGCAATGAAACGTCGTCAGTTCCAACTGGCCGGGCTGGCCTGCGCGCTCGGCGCGGCCCTCGGCATGGCAGCCCCGGCAGTCCGGGCCGATGCCTGGCCGTCCAAGCCCATCACCGTGATCGTGCCGTTCCCGGCCGGCGGCGGCACCGATGCCTTCGCCCGCCCGCTGACCGCGCAGCTTTCCAGGCAGCTCGGCAAGCAGTTCGTGATCGACAACCGCGGCGGCGCCGGCGGCACGGTGGGCGCGAGCATCGCCGCCAAGGCCGCGCCCGACGGCTACACGGTGTTCATCGGCGGCGCGCACCACGCCATCGCGCCGTCGTTCTACAAGAAGCTCGACTACGACATCGAGAAGGACTTCATTCCCGTCACCGTGATCGCGCAGCCGCCGCAGGTGGTGGTGGTCAACCCGGCCAAGGTCTCCGCCAACACGCTCGGCGAGCTGATCGACTACGCCCGCAAGAACCCGGGCAAGCTCAACTACGGCTCGGCCGGCAACGGCTCGTCGCACCACCTCGCGGGCGAGCTGTTCAAGCTGCAGACCAAGACCTTCATCACGCACATCCCGTACAAGGGCGCGGGGCCGGCGCTGTCGGACCTGATCGCCGGGCAGGTCGACATGGTGTTCGACGGGCTCGGCTCGTCGGCCCAGCACATCCGCGCCGGGCGCATCAAGGCGCTGGCGGTGGCATCGACCAAGCGCTCGGCCGCCTTCCCCAACGTGCCGACCGCGGCCGAGGCCGGCGTGGCCAACTACGACGTCTCCACCTGGTACGCGATGTGGGTGCCCAAGGGCACGCCGAAGGACATCGTCGACAAGCTCTACGCCGAAGTGGAGAAGGCGCTCAACACGCCCGAGATGAAGCAGGTCTGGCTGGCCAACGGCTCCGACACGCCGGCCTTCACGCAGGAACAGTTCGCCCAGTTCCAGCGCGCCGAGATCAAGCGCTGGGCGCAGGTGGTGCAGCAGTCCGGCGCCAAGATAGACTGATTCGGCCGGTTCGGCTGGTTCGACTGGTTTGACGCGAGGAGGATGGTGATGACGGCAGGAGCAAGGGCATGAGCGGCACGGTGGAATTCACGCGCGACGGCGGCATCGCCACGGTCACGCTGGCCAACGCGGGCAGGCTCAACGCGATCTCGGTGGCGATGTGGCGCGCGCTGGCGCAGGGTTTCGCGCGGCTGTCGGCGGACGACTCGCTGCGCTGCGTGGTGGTGCGCGGCGCCGGCGGCAACTTCGCCGCCGGCGCCGACATCGCCGAATTCCCGCAGGAGCGCGGCGACGACGCCGCGCTGCGCCGCTACCACATGGAGATCATCGCGCCGGCGCTGGCCGCGGTGGCGGACTGCGTCCATCCCACGGTGGCGATGATCGAAGGGGTCTGCGTGGGCGGCGGGCTGGAGATCGCCTGCCATTGCGACCTGCGCATCGCCGCCGCCGACAGCCGCTTCGGCGTGCCCATCAACCGGCTCGGCTTCCCGATGGCGCCGGGCGAGCTGGGCGGGCTGCTGGCGCTGGCCGGCCGCGCGGTGGCGCTGGAGATCCTGCTCGAAGGCCGTGTGTTCGACGCCGCCGAGGCGCACGCGAAAGGGCTGCTCACGCGCGTGGTGCCGGCCGCCGCGCTGGCCGGCGAGGTGGCCGCCACCACCGCGCGCATCGCCGCCGGCGCGCCGCTGGCCGCGCGCATCAACAAGGAGACCATCCGCCGCCTGGCGCCCGCGCCCGAGCCGCTCGGCGCGCACGAGCTGGAAGCGCATTTCCGCTACGCCGGCAGCGCCGACCACGCCGAAGGCGTGGCTGCCTTCCTGGCCCGGCGCGCGCCGCACTTTACCGGGCACTAGCCGCGGGCCTATCATGGCCGGCTGTCGGCCCGCCCGAAAGTCCGGGCCTGATGAAGTCCGCTAAACCGCACTCGTACCGCCTCATTGACCTCTCGGGCCGATCTCCCGGGCTCCCGGCCCCCGATTGCCAATGTTACTGACGATCCCGTTCCATATCTTCCGCAACATGAACGCCAACCTGTTCGCCCTGTTCGAATCCCGCTTCCCGGCAGACCGCAGCGCCTGCTGCATCGAAACCCACGACGGCCTCTACTACAGCTGGGACGACCTCGACCGCGCCACCGCCAGGCTGGCCAGCCTGCTGGCCGCGCTCAAGCTGCCCGAAGGCGCGCGCGTGGCCGTGCAGGTGGAGAAGTCGCCCGAGGCGCTGTTCCTCTACCTCGCCACGCTGCGCGCCGGCTACGTCTACCTGCCGCTCAACACCGCGTACCAGGAAGCCGAGATCGACTACTTCATCGGCAATGCCGAGCCCGACGTGGTGGTGTGCAGCAGCGCCAACTTCCCGTGGGTCTCCAAGGTGGCCTTCCGCCACGGCACCCGGCACGTGTTCACGCTCGACGACGACCGCTCCGGCTCGCTGCTGGCGCGCGCGGCCGGCAAGCCGGATACCTTCGCCACGGTGGCGCGCGGCGCCGACGACCTCGCCGCCATCCTGTACACCTCCGGCACCACGGGCCGCAGCAAGGGCGCCATGCTCACGCACGGCAACCTCGCCTCCAACGCCAAGACGCTGCACGCATACTGGGGCTGGCGCAGCGACGACGTGCTGCTGCACATGCTGCCGATCTTCCACGTGCACGGCCTGTTCGTGGCCTCGCACGGCGCGCTGCTGGCCGGCGCCAAGATGATCTGGGCGCCCCGCCTCGACATGGCCCAGATCCTGAAATTCCTGCCGCGCTCCACCGTGATGATGGGCGTGCCCACGTACTACGTGCGCATGCTGCAGGAACCGCGCCTCGACGACGACACCTGCCGCCGCATGCGCCTGTTCGTGTCCGGCTCCGCGCCGCTGCTGATGGAAACCTTCGACGCCTTCCGCGCGCGCACCGGCCACACCATCCTCGAGCGCTACGGCATGAGCGAGACCGTGATGCTGGTCTCCAACCCGTATGACGCCGCCGACGGCGAACGCATCGGCGGCACCGTCGGCAAGCCGCTGCCCGGCGTCTCGGTGCGCGTGGTCGACGGCGATGGCAAGCCCTGCGCGCCCGGCGAGATCGGCAACGTGGAAGTGCGCGGCCCGAACGTGTTCAAGGGCTACTGGCGCATGCCCGAGAAGACGCAGGAAGAATTCACCGCCGACGGCTGGTTCAAGACCGGCGACGTCGGCCGCTTCGGCGGCGCCATCGTCAGCCAGTCCGGCGAGCGCAAGGTGCCCGACGACTACCTGACCATCGTCGGCCGCAGCAAGGACCTCATCATTTCGGGCGGCTACAACGTCTACCCGAAGGAGATCGAAAGCTTCATCGACGAAATGCCCGGCGTGGCGGAGAGCGCGGTGATCGGCGTGCCGCACGCCGACTTCGGCGAAGCCGTGGTGGCGGTGGTGGTGGGCAAGCCCGGCTCGGCGCTGGAGGAGGCCAGCCTGATCGGCTTGCTGAAGGGGCGGATTGCGAATTTCAAGGTGCCGAAGCGGGTGCATCTGGTGGATGAGCTGCCGCGGAATACGATGGGGAAGGTGCAGAAGAATTTGTTGAGGGTGCAGTTTGGGGGGGATTAAGGGGGGGCTTTGGCTTAACGTTAAAGTCAACTGCTGAACGTCAAAGTCAAGAGCTTAAAGTCAAAGGCTTAAAGTCAAAGGCTTTCGCTCCCCCGGAGCGACCTACTTTCTTTTCCCCGAAAAGAAAGTAGGCAAAGAAAGCGGGCTGCCTGGCCGGCAGGGGCAGAGCCGAACAGTGTTGCTGGTGTTGGTGGTTTCGTGGTGGGGGCGGTGGTTCTGCAGGGATTCTGCCGGTACCGGTTTTGGCGGCCACTATCTCTCGGGTGGTGTTCGATTCGTGGTGGCGCTGCATGATGGCGGTGGCCCAGGCCCTTCAGGCTGCTGCCGCGACCGGGGCGGATAGGCTCGTCATAGAGACGGTGTTAGTTTCGTGGTGGGCGCGGTGGCCACCGTTTGAGCGCAGTGCCGAACAATCTTGGCGCGGTGGCCCCCATTCGATCTCACTGCCAAACGGTTTTGACTTGAGAGGCAATCCGGTTCAAAGCAACCCAGCACACCCGCGCGGGGTCCACCGCGCCCACCACGAAACCAGTGCCGGTGCTACGCCGTGACCGCCAAAACCGGTAACGGCAGATGCCCGAACCAGCAGTGCGCTTGCCATCATAGGTCTGACCCCGCAACCCATACCGCCAGCCAGATCGTGGCCAGCCGAACCGGTAACGGCAGGATGCCAGCAGAACCACAGGCCCCACCACGAAACCACCAACAAGAGAAATCCCAACGTTTCTGCCCCTGCCGGCCAGGCAGCCCGCTTTCTTTGCCTACTTTCTTTTCGGGGAAAAGAAAGTAGGTCGCTCCGGGGGAGCGAAAGCCTTTGACTTTGACTTTGATGTTGACTTTGACTTTGACTTTGACGTTCAGCCGCTGGCTTTGAAGTTGACTTTGAAGTTGACTTCGATCTTGACGTTAAAGCTCTTAAAGCCGTTGACCTTGAACCTGAATAAAATTCCAAAAAAAAATCACGCCACCCCCAACCTCTCCCTCAACTCCGCGATCTTCGCCCGGCTGACCGGCACCAGCGTGCGCTGCGCATCATCCATGACCAGTTGCACGCGTTCCTCGTTCCTCACTACCTCCACCGCGTAAGCCAGGCTGACGATATGGCTGCGGTGCACCCGCAGATAAACACTGTCGTCGAGCCGCATCTCCAGGTCGGTCAGCGACAGGTTGGAGAGATAGTGCTCGTCCCTGGTGACGATGGTCGTGTAGTGCCCGTCGCCCTGGAAGCGCACGATGTCCTTGAGGTCCACCAGGATCACGCGGTTCTTGCGGTACACGGGGATCTTGAACAGCCGGCGCGGCAGCGGCGCGCTGCCTGACGCGGGCGCGTGGTGCGGCTCGGTGGTGACGTCGGTCACGTCGTAGAAGATCATGCAGGTGCCGCATGCACCGCCGCTGTCCGCCATCTTGGACACCTTGATGAGCAGCACGCGGTCCGGGATGTTGATCATCATCGCCAGCGGCGGCGGCGACTTGACCGGGCAGCCGCTGGCGTCCTCGGACTGCAGCAGGAAGCGTAGTTTCTCGCGGCTTTTTTCCGGGTGCAGCTGCACCACGTCGATGCCGATCAGCCGGT
This sequence comes from Cupriavidus ulmosensis, assembly GCF_977008105.1. NCBI lineage: Bacteria > Pseudomonadati > Pseudomonadota > Betaproteobacteria > Burkholderiales > Burkholderiaceae > Cupriavidus > Cupriavidus ulmosensis. The sequence goes on along the minus strand of NZ_CDRMWP010000001.1, from coordinate 3,465,268 downwards.
CCTGGCTGACGCCGAGCGACTGCTCGCTGGCGGGGCCGAGGATTTGCAGTGCAACATCGTTGAAGGCGGTGACGCGGCCTTGCGCGTCGAGCCAGACGATGCCCGGGTTGAACTGTTCCAGCTTGTGCTGGAAGGTCTCGTTGCGGCGCACCTCGGGGGCCGGCGGGGTGAACGGCGCGAGGCGGTCCATTGTGCAATCTCCTGGTTTCGATGTCGGCCTGTCGTTGTTCTTGTCTTCGCGCCCGCGGTTGCCCGGTTGCTGCCCATCGCGCGCCTGCGCGGCAATTCTGTTGTACGTCCCTGCCGTAGTTCGTGCAAGTTTCCCGGCGGTTGACGCAGCCTTGCCGGGCGTTCGGGAAGTCACATTGCTTTGCTGCGCTGCATTATGAAATGCTCCTGAAAACACAGCGATGCGCGCAAGGCCGCCGGCACGGACCGCAGGCGCGGGCGCGCGAGCGAGACAAGGAGACCAGCGTGATCCCCCGCCCGTTTGAATATCATGCGCCCAGGACGCTGCCCGAAGCGGTGGCCATGCTTGAGGAATACGGCGACGGCGCCAAGCTGCTGGCGGGCGGGCACAGCCTGCTGCCGATGATGAAGCTGCGCTTCGCCGAGCCGGCCCACCTGATCGACCTCGGCAAGGTCGAGGGCCTGAAGGGCATCCGCGAGGAAGGCGGCGAGCTGCGCATCGGCGCCATGACCACCGAGAACGAGCTGATCTGGTCGGCGCTGCTGCAGCAGAAGTGCCCGCTGCTGGTGGAGGGCGCGCGCCTGATCTCGGACCCGCAGGTGCGCTACCGCGGCACCATTGGCGGCGACATCTCGCACGGCGATCCGGGCAACGACCATCCGGCGCTGATGATCGCGCTGGACGCTTCCTTCGTGCTGGCCGGCAGGCTGGCCGAGCGCGTGGTGCCGGCCGACGGCTTCTTCCTCGGCACTTACATGACGCTGCTGGAGCCGGGCGAGATCCTCACGGAAATCCGCATCCCGGCGCCGGCGCCGGGCAGCGGACACTGCTACGCCAAGCTCAAGCGCAAGTCCGGCGACTTCGCCACCGCGGCGGCGGCCGTGATGCTGCGCCGGCGCGGCGAGACGGTGGAGGACGTGCGCATCGCGCTGACCAACGTCGCGCCCGCGGCGATCCGCGCCGCCGACGCCGAGCAGAGCCTGCGCGGCAAGCCGCTCGACGACGCGGCCATCGCCGAGGCGGCGCGGCTGGCGATGGCCATCTGCGACCCGGCCGAGGACCTGCGCGGCGACGCCGAATACAAGACCGCGATGGCGGGCGAGATGACCCAGCGGGCGCTGCGCACCGCGTGGTCGCGCGCCGTGCCGTAGCCGGGCGCCAGCCGCGCGGCGGGTTGCACGGCAAAACAGCACGGCAAGCAGCACAGCAAACAGCACCGCAGGCCGCGCACGCGCGCGGCGACCATCGCAAGCCCCAGCGGAGACCGCACATGATCAAGAAAGTGATGGTGTCGTTCAAGCTCAACGGCAAGGACACCGACGTGGTGGCCGAGCCGCGCGAATTGCTGATCCACACCCTGCGCGAGCGCTGCCTGCACACCGGCCCGCACATCGGCTGCGAGACCTCGCACTGCGGGGCCTGCACGGTGGACCTGGACGGCATGTCGGTCAAGTCCTGCACGGTGCTCACGGTGCAGGCCGAGGGCGCCGAGGTGCTGACCGTGGAGGGCCTGGCGCAGGGCGGCGAGCTGCATGCGCTGCAGGAGGCCTTCATGCAGGAGCACGCGCTGCAGTGCGGCTTCTGTACGCCCGGCATGCTGATGCGCGCGTACCGCCTCCTGCAGGAAAACCCCGACCCGTCCGAAGAAGAGATCCGCTACTGGATGGCCGGCAACCTGTGCCGCTGCACGGGCTACCAGAACATCGTCAAAGCGGTGCAGTATGCCGCCCGCAAGCTGCGCGGCGAAGCGGTGCAGACCTCGCATCCGCTGATGGACGAGGCAACGCACTGACGCGGCCGGATGGACCATGCCGGGCGCGCGATGGCCGTGCCCGGCGTCTGAAGCAGACGCACGGAGACGCACCATGGGAACGATGAACGCCGAAGCCGAGCGCCTCGCCGCGCTGGAGGGCATGGGCTGCTCGCGCAAGCGCCGCGAAGACCCGCGCTTCCTGCAGGGCAAGGGCACCTATGTCGATGACATCAAGATGCCGGGCATGCTGTTCGGCGCGATGGTGCGCAGCCCGTACGCGCACGCCCGCGTGAAGAAGATCGATAAGTCGCGCGCGCTGGCGCACCCCGGCGTGCACGCGGTGCTGACCGCCGACGACCTCAAGCCGCTCAAGCTGCACTGGATGCCGACGCTGGCCGGCGACGTGCAGGCGGTGCTGGCCGACGAGAAGGTCTGCTTCCAGAACCAGGAGGTGGCCTTCGTGGTGGCCGACGACCGCTACGTGGCGGCCGACGCCGCCGAGCTGGTCGAGGTGGAATACGAGGAGCTGCCCGCGCTGGTGGACCCGCACCTGGCGCTGGCGCCGGACGCGCCGGTGATCCGCGAGGACATCCGCGACAAGCAGGTGGGCGCGCACGGCGCGCGCCGGCATCCCAACCACATCTTCAACTGGAAGATCGGCGACAAGGACAAGACCGACCGCGCCTTCGACAATGCCGAGGTCACGGTCACGCAGGAGATGCTGTATCCGCGCGTGCATCCGTGCCCGCTGGAGACCTGCGGCTGCGTCGCGTCCTACGACAAGGCGCGCGGCGACCTGACCGTGTACATCACCTCGCAGGCGCCGCACGTGGTGCGCACCGTGGTGGGCATGCTGTCGGCGATCCCGGAGTCCAAGATCCGCATCGTCTCGCCCGACATCGGCGGCGGCTTCGGCAACAAGGTCGGCGTGTATCCGGGCTACGTGGTGTCGATCGTGGCGTCGATCGTGCTGGGCCGGCCGGTCAAGTGGATCGAGTCGCGCGCCGAGAACCTGAGCAGCACCGCGTTCGCGCGCGACTATCACATGAAGGGCGAGCTGGCCGCCGACCGCGACGGGCGCATCAAGGCGCTGCGCGTGAACGTCGTCGCCGACCACGGCGCGTTCGATGCGTGCGCCGACCCGAGCAAGTGGCCGGCCGGCATGTTCCACGTCTGCACCGGCTCGTATGCGATTCCCAACGCCTTCGTCTCGGTCGATGGCGTCTACACCAACAAATTCCCGGGCGGCGTGGCCTACCGCTGCTCGTTCCGCGTGACCGAGGCGGTCTACCTGATCGAGCGCATGATCGACGTGCTGGCGCTCAAGCTCGGCATCGACAAGACCGAGCTGCGGCTGCGCAACTTCATCCGCAAGGACCAGTTCCCGTATCTCACGCCGCTCGGGCTGGAGTACGACTCGGGCGACTACGAGCCGGCGCTGCGCAAGGTGCTGGCCGCGGTGGACTATCGCGCGCTGCGCGCCGAGCAGGACGCGCGCCGCGCCGACCCCAAGGCCGAGTGGCTGATGGGCATCGGCGTGTGCACCTTCACCGAGATCGTCGGCGCGGGGCCGTCCAAGGCGTGCGACATCCTCGGCATCGGCATGTTCGACTCGTGCGAGATCCGCGTGCATCCGGACGGCTCGGCCATCGCGCGCATGGGCACCATCACGCAGGGACAGGGCCACCAGACCACCTACGCGCAGATCATCGCGTCGGAGGCCGGCATCCCGGCCTCGGTGATCCAGGTGGAGGAGGGCGACACGTCCACCGCGCCCTACGGGCTGGGCACCTACGGCTCGCGCTCCACGCCGGTGGCGGGCGCGGCGGTGGCGCGCGCGGCGCGCAAGATCCGCGAGAAGGCCCGGCTGATCGCCGCGCACCTGTTCGAGGCCGGCCCCGACGACGTGGAGTTCGACCTCGACCGCTTCGTGCTCAAGGGCTCGCCGGGCAAGTTCAAGACCTTGAAGGAAGTGGCCTGGGCCGCCTACAACAACGTGCCCGAAGGCATGGAGATGGGGCTGGAGGCGGTGGACTACTACGACCCGCCCAACTTCACGTTCCCGTTCGGCGCCTACCTGTGCGTGCTCGACATCAACCGCCATTCGGGCGAGACGCGCGTGCGGCGCTTCTACGCGCTCGACGACTGCGGCACGCGCATCAACCCGATGATCATCGAAGGGCAGATCCACGGCGGCCTGACCGAAGGCTTCGCGGTGGCGATGGGGCAGGAGCTGCCCTACGACGAAGCCGGCAACCTGCTGGGCGGCACGCTGATGGACTACTTCGTGCCGACCGCGCTGGAGACGCCGCACTGGGACACCGACTTCACCATCACGCCGTCGCCGCACCATCCGATCGGCGCCAAGGGCGTGGCCGAGTCGCCGCACGTGGGCTCGATCCCGTGCTTCACCTCGGCGGTGGTCGATGCGTTCGCCCATCTCGGCATCACGCACATGAACATGCCGCACAACGCCTACCGCGTCTGGCAGCAATGCCGCGCGCTCGGCCTGGCGCAGCGCTGACGCCGGGCCCGACCACGCGCGCCGCGCCGCGGCGCGCAAGCCTGCGAGGACAAGCTGATGAAAGTCGTGCTCGAAAAGGTCTTCCCGCTCGCCGCCGGTGCCGACGCGGCCTGGCAGTCGCTGCAGGACATCGCCGCGGTGGCCGGCTGCATGCCGGGCGCCGCCATCACCGAGCGCGTGGACGACACGCACTACAAGGGCACCATCGTCGTGCGGCTCGGGCCGGCCACGATGTCGTTCAAGGGCGAGATCGAGGTGCTCGGCCTGGACCCGGCCGCGCGCAGCCTGCACCTGGCGGGCAAGGGCGCGGACTCGACCGGCACCTCGGGCGCGTCGATGGACCTGCTGGCGACCGTGCAGGGCAGCGAGGGCAGCGGCGGCGCCTGCGCGCTGTCCGGCAGGAGCGAGGTGACGATGAGCGGCAAGGCGGCTGCGTTCGGCGGCCGCATGATGAACACCGTGGCCGACCAGATCCTCAAGCAGTTCGCGGCCAACTTCGACGCGCTGGCGCAGTCGCGGCAGGCGCCCGCGCGGGATGCGGCGGCGCCGGACGGCGACACCGCGCCGGCCACGGTGGCCCAGGCCGCGCCGCCGCGCACCGAACTCAACGGCCTCGCGCTGGCGTGGGCGGTGCTGCGCGACTGGCTGCGCGGGATCTTCTCGCGCAAGGCCACCTGACGCAGGCACGCCGCCATGCCAGCCGACCGCATGCCCGACGTGGCGGCGCTGCAGCAGCGCCTGGCGCAGCATGGCTACATCGCCGAGCGCAGCTTCGCCGCCACCTTGCTGCTGACGCTGGAGATGCGCCGCCCGCTGCTGCTCGAGGGCGAGGCCGGCGTGGGCAAGACCGAGGTCGCCAAGGCGCTGGCGCGGCTGCTCGGCACGCGCCTGATCCGCCTGCAATGCTACGAAGGGCTGGACGCGCACGCGGCGCTCTACGAATGGAACTACCAGCACCAGTTGCTGGCGATCAAGCTGCTGGAGCAGGACCCGCGCTCGGTGGCCGACAAGGAGCAGGACATCTTCTCCGAGCGCTACCTGCTCAAGCGCCCGCTGCTCGACGCGATCACCGCCACGCCGGCGCCGGTGCTGCTGATCGACGAGATCGACCGCACCGACGAAGCGTTCGAGGCCTACCTGCTGGAGCTGCTGTCGGACTTCCAGATGTCGATCCCCGAGCTGGGCGTGGTGCGCGCAACCGAGCGGCCCTACGTGGTGCTGACCTCCAACGGCACGCGCGAGATCTCCGACGCGCTGCGCCGCCGCTGCCTCTACCAGTACGTGGACTACCCGGGCTTCGACAAGGAACTGCTGATCGTGCGCATGCAGGTGCCGGACGTGCCCGAGGCGCTGGCGCGGCAGATCGTGGAGTTCGTGCAGGCGGTGCGGCAGATGGACATGCAGAAGCGCCCCGGCCTGGCCGAGACGCTGGACTGGGCCTCGGCGCTGCTGCGCCTGGGCGTGAGCGCGCTCGACCCCGGCGGCGCCGAGCGCATCATGGATTCGCTGGCCGCGCTGGTGAAGACGCGCGCGGACCTGGCCGGGCTCACGCGCCCGGTCGTCGAAAAACTGGCGGCGGCATGCTGAACGCGCTGCCCGGCGCCGCGCAGCGCGCTCCCGAGACGGACCTGGCGGCGCGGCTGGTGTCGCGCTACACCGGCTTCGCGGGCTGGCTGCGCGCCAACGGCTTCCGCGTGGCGAGCGAGGACATGGCGGCCTCGATGGAAGTGGCGCGGCGCATGGGCCAGCTCGACAGCGAGCTGCTGCGCTGGAGCCTGCGCGCGCTGCTGTGCTCGCGCGCCGAGGAATGGCGCCGCTTCGACGCCCTGTTCGATGCCTACTTCCAGCGGCCCAACCGGCGCGCGCTGGCGCCGGCGCAGGCCAGCGGCGCCGGGCGCCTGGAGCCGCGCCGCGACGCCGGGCCGGGTGACGACAGCGAAGGCACCGCGCTGGCTTGCGCCGGCCCCGAGGCGGAGACGCTGGCGGCGGAGGGCAGCGCGGCCGCGCGTGGCGCCAGCGCGGCGGAGTCGCTCGCGCACGCGGATTTCCGCCATCTCAACCAGCCCGACGCGCTGTTCGCCATCGACGACGCGATCCGGCGCTTCGCGCAGCGGCTGCGCGGCGTGCAGACGCGGCGCGAGCGCAGCGCGGCGTCGGGCCGCATGATCGACATGGCCGCCACCATCCGGCGCAGCGTGTCGCGCGGCGGCCTGCCGCTGGAGCTGGCGTGGCGGCAGCGCCGGCGGCAACGCCCGCGCATCGTGCTGCTGCTGGACGTGAGCCGCTCGATGAGCCTGTACAGCTTTTTCTTCCTGCGCCTGGCGCGCGTGCTGAGCGCGCGGCTGGCCGACGTGCATTGCTTCATCTTCCACACCGCGCTGGCGAACGTGGGGCAGGCGCTGCGCGACCCCGACCCGTGGCGCTCGCAGGAGCGCCTGGCGCTGCTGTCGGCGGGCTGGGCCGGCGGCACGCGCATCGGCGAAAGCCTGGCGGCGTTCAACCGCCGCCACGGCGCGGCGCTGCTGCATTCGCGCACGGCGGTGGTGATCGTCAGCGACGGCTACGACGCGGGCGAGCCCGGCCTGCTGCAGGAAGCCCTGCACAAGATGCGGCGGCGCTGCCGCCGGCTGGTCTGGCTCAACCCGCTGATGGGCCAGCCCGGCTTCACGCCGGCCAGCGCCGGCATGTCGGCGGCGCTGCCGTATCTCGACCTGCTGGCCGGCGCGCGCGACCTGGCGAGCCTGCGGCAGGTGCTGCCGCAAGTCCTGTCGGTATTGCAGTAAACGACGTTCCGGACCCTGCCATGAACCACGCCACCATAGACCCCGCCACGGACACCGCCACGGACACCGCCACGGACGCCATCGATGGCGAAGCGCTGCTGCTGCGCGAGCAGCGGCTGATCGACGCGCTGCGCCCGTTCGCGGTGATCACCGTGATCCGCGCGCAGCCGCCCACCTCGGCCTGGGTGGGCGCGCAGGCGCTGCTGGAAGAGGACGGCGCGCTGCACGGCTGGGTCGGCGGCGGCTGTTCGCGCGCCATCGTGATCCAGGCCGCGCTGGAGGCGATCCGCACCGGCGCCCCCAAGCTGCTGCGCATCAGCAACGCGCCCGCGGCGGCGGAGGCCGGCATCGAGATGCACGCCATGCCGTGCGCGAGCAACGGCACGCTGGAGCTGTTCATCCAGCCGACCCTGCCGCCGCCGGTGGCGCTGGTGCTGGGCGCCACGCCGACCGCGCTGGAAGCCTGCGTGCTGGCGCAGCGCATGGGCTTCGCCGTGGTGGCCGCGGCCGGCATGACGGTGCCGCTGGCGGCGCTGGGCCTGCGCCAGGTGGTGGCGGGCTACGACCCGGCCGCGCTCGCCGCGCTGGCGCCGCGGCTGGCGCTGGTGGCCACCCAGGGCGACGGCGACGAGGACGCGCTGGAAGCGGCGCTGCGCGGCCCGGCCGCGGCGGTGCTGCTGGTGGCGAGCCAGCGCAAGGCGCAGACGCTGCGCGAGGCCATGCAGCGGCGCGGCATCGCGCCGCAGCGGCTGGCCGCGCTGCATGCGCCGGCCGGCCCGCACATCCACGCGCGCACGCCGCAGGAGATCGCGCTCGGCGCGGTGGCCGGGCTGGTGGCGCTGCGCCGGCAGATGGAGGAAGAACAGGCCGCGCAGGCGCCCGCGCAGAGCGGCGAGGCGCTGCCGGCGATGCTGCCGTGCGAATCGATGGCACCGGCTCCCGCCGCCACCGCCGCGCGCTACGTCAATCCGGTGTGCGGCATGGCGGTCGACATCGCGTCGGCCAGGCACGTGGTCGAGCATGGCGGGCAGCGCGTGTATTTCTGCTGCGACGGCTGCAAGGTGGAGTTCGAGCGCGACCCGGACAAATACCTGCCGGCCGCGCGCGGCGCGCGCAAGGCCACATGAGCGCGCCGGCGGACGCGGCGTTGCCGGCCTTCTCGGCGGTGGTGCTGGCCGCGGGCATGTCGTCGCGCATGGGCGGGCCGCACAAGCTGCTGCTGCCGCTGGACGGCGAGCCGGCGGTGCGGCGCACGGTGCGCGCGCTGCTGGCGGCGCGGCCGCGGGAGATCGTGGTGGTGACGGGGTACAAGGGCCGCGAGGTGATCGGCGCGCTCGACGGCCTGCCGGTCGCTTTCCAGCCGAACCCGCGCTACGAGGAGGGGCAGATGACTTCGGTGGCCGCCGGCGTGGCGGCGCTGCGCATGCCGTGCAGCGTGGTGCTGGTGTGCCTGGCCGATCAGGTCCTGCTGGAGGCGGCCGACTACCTGGAGCTGGTGCGCGCGTTCGCGGCGATGCCGCGCGGCGCGATCGTGGTGCCCATGCACGCGGGGCAGCGCGGCAACCCGGTGGCGTTCTCGGCGAGCTACGCCGCGGAGGTCGTGGCCGGGCACGTGAATCCGGGCTGCCGCAGGCTGATCGCCGAGCACCCGGACGAGGTCTTCGTCCACGAGGCCGGCCACGACCGCTTCACCACCGACATGGATACGCCGGAAGACTACGCGCGCATCGCCGCGCGCGTGGCGCGGCTCACTTCAGCATCTGCACCGAGCCGTTCACCGTCACCGTGACCTGGGCCTTGCCGCCCTCGACCGGCACTGGCGCCGCGTCCGACATCATGGCCTTGGCCGCGTACATGCGCGGCATCGGCTGCACCGCGCCGATCTCGCTGACCTGCACTTCGCGGATCGCGTAGCTGCTGTAGCCGAACAGCTTGGTGGTGGTGTCGGCCTTGGCGCGGAACGAGGCCACGGCCTGCTCGGCCAGCCTGGCCTCGGTGGCCTGGCGCGTTTCGCGCGAGAGCGAGAAGGCGATGTTCTGCACCTGCATCTGGCTGGCAAGCTGGCCGGCGAGCTTCGAGACCGCGGCGAAGTCGCGCGATTGCAGGATCACCTCGGCGCGCCCGCGCCAGGTGCTGATGCGGCCGTTGCGGTCGGTGGACGGGTTGATCGTGAAGCCGCCCGATTCCGCCTGCACGCCGGCCGTGCGCCGGGCCTGCGCGATGACCTGCTGCGCCTTGGCGGACAGCGCGGACGAGATCGCGCCGGGCTCGGCGCCTTCCTGCTCGGCGGCCAGGGTCAGGTGGACCACGTCGGTGGGCACGTCGGTGGCGGCCTGGGCCGACAGCGACAGCACGCCGGCGGGCGCGGGATCGCGGGCCGGGGCGCCGCCCTGGGCCGAGGCGATCATGGCGGTGGTGCCGAGCAGCGTGGCGGCAAGCAGTTTTTTCATGGTGTTCTCCCGTTTCTGGCAATGCGTATTCTGACGCACCCGCGGCGCGATCGTTCCACGATGCGGGATCGACCTTGTATCCACTTGTATCCGCCCGCTAGAGCGCCTGGAGCGCGAACGCGTGCCACGCCTTCCACAGCATGTAGGCCGACAGGCAGAACAGCAGGCAGGCGAAGACCTTCTTCAGCTGCGCCACGTCCAGGCGGTGCGCGGTGCGCGCGCCCAGCGGCGCGGTCAGCACGCTGGCCAGCGCGATCACCGCCAGCGCGGGCAGGTAGATGTAGCCGAGCGAGCCGGCCGGCAGCCCCGCCACGCCGAAGCCGCTCCACACGTAGCCGATCACGCTGGCTACCGCGATCGGGAAGCCGAGCGCGGCCGAGGTGGCCACGGCGTTGTGGATCGGCACGTTGCACCAGGTCATGAACGGCACCGAGACGAAGCCGCCGCCGGCGCCCACCAGGCTGGACAGGAAGCCGATCACGCCGCCCGCGCCGAGCATGCCCGGCGTGGCCGGCAGCTGGCGGTGCGGCGCGGGCTTGCGGTTGCGCAGCATCTGCCAGGCCGAGAAGCCGACGAACACCGAGAACAGCAGCGACAGCCAGCCGGTCTTGAGCGCGGCGAAGACCTTGCCGCCGCCGAGCAGGCCGCCGGCCAGGATGCCGGGCGCCAGCGCGAGCACCAGCTTCCAGCGCACCATGCCGTGCAGGTGGTGGGCGCGCACCGAGGACAGCGAGGTAAACAGGATGGTCGCCATCGAGGTGGCGATCGCCATGTGGACGATGGCCTCGTGCGGGAAATCCAGGTAGGTGAACAGCAGCGTGAGGAAGGGCACCATCAGCATGCCGCCGCCCACGCCGAGCAGGCCGGCGCAGAAGCCGGTAAAGGCGCCGAGCAGCAACAGCCCGGGAATCAGGGAGACATGCATGGAACGAGGCCGGCCTTGTGGATGTCGTTGGCGCCGATGCGCCGGGAAGGGCGGGCGCGCCGCGCGCCGCGCGGGGCAGCCGACCGGCCGATCAGCCGGTCAGCCGATCAAGCGGTCAGCCCATCAGCCGCGTGGTGATGAAGCGCCATTCGGCTGGCGTCACCGGCGTGATGGACAGGCGGTTGCCCCGCCGCAGCACCACCATGTCGGCCAGTTCCGCGTGCGCGCGCAGGTCGGCCAGCGAGATCAGCGGGCCCTTGCCGACGTAGCGCACGTCGACCAGCACCCAGCGCGGCGCGTCGGGCCTGGAGGCGTCGTCGTAATACCCGCTCTCGGGATCGAACTGGGTGGGATCGGGGTAGGGCTGCGAGCCGACCTCGGCCAGGCCGGCGATGCCGGGCTGCGGGCACGACGAGTGATAGAACAGCACGCCGTCGCCGATGCGCATGGCGTCGCGCATGAAGTTGCGCGCCTGGTAGTTGCGCACGCCGGTCCAGGGCAGCGTGCCGCGCCTGGCGAGGTCGTCGATGCTGGCCTCGTTCGGCTCCGATTTCATCAGCCAGTACTGGCGGGCCCGGTCGGCGGCATTGGCTTGCGAGGAGCGGCTCATTGGCGGGTTGGCTCACGGCGGAGTGGCGTTGGCGACAGCGCTATGGTGCAGCAAGCCCGGCCAAAAGAAAACCGTGTATGCCAATCGTGCGGCAGTCGCGCAGCAGCCGTGCGCGGCTCGCGCGGCCGGGTGCGCCGCGCGGGCGCGAAGCGTGAAAAATGCGAAAAACGCGAGGAAATGCGGGGAGGCGCGAGGAACCGGCAGGCATCGCCAGGGCCGCGCAAAAAGAGGCCGCGCAAAAAAAACGAGCGCAAAAAAAAGGCGGTGGTTTCAAACCACCGCCTTCTCTCGTTGGGGTCCCCGCCTCGGCCGCTGGATCGGCATCCTGAACCCAAGTGAGGTTCAGAGTGGCTGCGGAAGCCGCATTTTGGGTACATCACTGACTCAGGGAGTCCCGACTGCGAACTTTGAATCAAGCGACGCGCTCGCCCACACGGCATTGTCCCGCACCAACAAATGCTTATCGGTTCAAGGAATATGATCCTGACGAACCAGGCAGGGAAACTGTCAAACGTCTGACTTTGTTGCCGTAGGACCAATCGCTTCCGCAGGCTGTCAGACGTTTGCCGTTTCTAACTTGGATGGGATGAAAACGGCGGTCAGGCACGATAACCCGACCTTTGGTGTCGCGACTATGTGGCTTGGCGCGACTTGGCTCCACTATACACCGCCGGGCATTTCATACCAAGCCCGCCGTGCCGGGCCGTTACATTTTGCCGACGCGCGCGGCACCTCGGGCACATCGCGGTCATCGCGGCGTCACAACTGTGCCGTGCGGGGCACCGCGCCGCGGCCGGCCGGGTGCGGTCCTGCCCGGTCCGCGCCCGGCCCCGTTCAGCCGCGGGAAATGGGCGCGCCGGTGCCGACGTGGGCATACTGGCGCAGCGCCTCGTCGGCGCGCTCGTTGAGCTCGCGGATGCGCGCGCGCACGGCGTCCACCGGAATCGCGCCGTCTTCCTGCTGCTTGCGCTTGAGCGAGAGCAGGTCCGAGGCGATGCTGATGGCCGCCATCACCGCCACGCGCTCCACGCCCTTGGCGGAGACGCCGCTCTTGAGGCGGGTCATCTGGTCGTCTACCAGGGCCACTGCTTCCAGCAGCGCGGCTTCGTTGTCCGGCGCGATGGCGAAGCGGTAGGACTGGCCGGCGATGCTGACTTCGACTTGCTTGTTGCTCATGCGTTTTCTCCGGGTGCCTTGGTGAGGGCGCTGTCCGCGGCCTGCGCGGCGCCGTCGCCGAGCAGGTCGAGCTGGCGGGCGTCGCTGGCGGTGGGGAGCTTGTCGAGGATCGACTGGATGCGCAACTGCGCTTCCTCGATCTTGATATTGAGCAGCTCCCGGTCGGCGGCCATCGCCTCGCGGTCGCCGCGCAACTGGCTGGCCTCGGCCTGCAGGCGTTCGATCTCCTCGCGCAGGCGCTGGTTCTCCGCTGCCAGGGTGTCGGCGTGATGCAGCACGCGCCCGATCTTGGCGGCGAGTTGTTCGAGTTCGGTGAGCATAGAGCCTGTCATATCCGGGTTTCGGGTTCTGGGATTTTAGCCCAAGCGCTCCGCGCGCAGCCGTGGAAAGCAGCCCGGTGTGACCGGGCCAGCGCGCCAAAGTTGCATGCAACGTCGCCCAACGGGCGCCGCGGCGGCATTTCCTGCCTGCTTCCATGCGTTTTCGCGCGGCCCGGGGCGGTGCGCGGGGCGTCATTGACGCTCGCGGTGAAACTGCCTACACTCGCGCACGTTCCAGGTGCTCGCAATCCTGTTCACTACAGGGTTGCAGTTCAACGGGAAACAGGGAGCCAGCCGCCGCCGCCAGGGCGCGTGCCGGGCCAACCTGTGCTGCCCCCGCAACGGTAAGCGACCGCGATCGGAAATATCGCAAGGCCGACCCATCAGCCACTGAACCGCAAGGTCCGGGAAGGCGGTCGGACTGGTGTCGCCAGCCCGGATACCGGCCTGAACGAGAGTGCGCCGCCTTCCGCAGGATGCGTGGCGCGCTTCGTCGCCAGACGGTCCGCGGGGGAACGGACCAGGCTGCTCTCTCCCTCTTCGCACCATGCGTTCATCGTCTTCCCGGCATCGCCGGCCGGCATCGCCGGCGCTTCGCCAGTCTGTTCCCGTTCTCGTTGCCGCGCGCGCGCGCCGGCCCCTGTCGGCCGGCCTGCTTGCCGTGCTCGCCGCCGGCGCGCACGGCCTGGCCCAGGCCCAGCCGGTGCCCGACAGCGAACCCGCGCCGCAGCCGGCCGCGCAGCCTGCCGTCGCACAACCGGTCGCACAACCCGCCGCGCAATCTGCCACGCAACCGGCCACGCAACCCGCCGCCACGCCGCTGGCCCCGGTGGTGGTGACGGCCACGCGCACCGCGCAGGCGCTGACCGAGGCGCTGCCGCACACCACCGTGGTCACGCAGCAGGACATCGTCAACTCGCAGGCGCCCGACCTGCGCACGCTGCTGCGCTCGCAGGCCGGCGTGGAATTCGCCGCCAACGGCGGCATGGGCGCCAACACCACGCTGTTCATGCGCGGCGCCAACGGCAACCAGACCCTGATCCTGATCGACGGCGTGCGCGTGTCGTCGGCCAGCAGCGGCACGGCGCAGCTGGCCAACATCCTGCCCGACCAGATCGACCACATCGAGGTGGTGCGCGGCAACGTGTCGGCGCTGTACGGCTCGGACGCCATCGGCGGCGTGGTGCAGATCTTCACCAAGACCGGCGCGGGCAAGCCGCCCGCGGCCAACGCGCAGATCGAGTACGGCAGCAACAACACGCGCCAGGCCACGGTGGGCTACGGCGGCCAGGTCGGCGACACCTCGTTCAACCTCACCGGTTCGATCTTCAAGACCGACGGTTTCTCCGCCGTCAACCCGCAGCAGCAGCCCAAGGCCAATCCCAACGACAACCCCTACGACAACAAGAGCGTGTCGGGCCAGGTCAAGCACCGCTTCACCAGCGACTGGGACGCGGGCGTCACGGCCTACTACTCCAAGAGCAAGCTGTCCTACGACAGCACCTCGGGCAAGCCCACCGACGTCTGGTGGATGGACAGCGAGCTCTACACCGTATCGGGTTTCGTCAACGGCAAGCTGGGCCGGGACTGGAGCACGCATTTCAAGGTGGCGCAGAGCGAGGACCGCAGCACCACGACCAGGAACGGCCTGTTCGACAGCCGCTTCAACACGCGCAACCGCCAGTACACCTGGCAGAACGAATACGCGCTGGCGCCCACGCACACGCTGCTGTTCGGCGCCGAGTACGCGCAGCAGGAGCTCGATTCGAGCTCCTACGCCACGCCGGTGCGCAATATCGCCTCGGTGTTCGCCGGCTACGACGGCCGCCTGGGCAAGCACCAGTTGCAGCTCAACGTGCGCAACGACCACTACTCGGACTTCGGCAGCCAGGCCAGCTACTTCGCCGGCTACGGCTACAACCTGACCGAGGCCTTCAAGCTGATCGCCAATGCCAGCAACGCCTTCCGCGCGCCCACCTTCAACGAGCTGTACTACCCCGGCTACGGCCAGCCCGGCATCCAGCCCGAGCGCGCCCGCTCGGTCGAGCTCGGCGCACAGTACAGCACCGACGGCGCCGGCCTGCTGCGCGTGACCGCGTTCGAGACCCGCTACGACAACCTGATCGTCTCGGCGCTGCAGCCCAATGGCCTGTACCTGGCGCAGAATGTCGCCGAAGCCAAGGTGCAGGGCGTCGAGGCCTCGTGGCGCGCGCGCCTGCTGGGCACCGACGTGGGCGCCAGCGTGACCTTCCAGAACCCGCTCGACGAGCAGAACAACACCCAGTTGCTGCGCCGCGCGCGCCGCCACGCCGCCTTCGACGTGGGCCGCCAGTTCGGCGACTTCCGCCTCGGCGGCGAGTGGGTCATTTCGTCGGCGCGCCTGGACAGCGGCTCGCGCACGCTGGGCGGATACGGTATCGTCAACCTCAACGCCCGCTACAACATCGACAAGCAATGGTTCATCGCCGCCCGCGTGGAAAACCTGTTCGACAAGAACTACCAGCTCGCCTATCCCTACAACACGCAGGGGCGCGCCGGCTTTGTCACGCTGGGCTGGCGCCAGCGTTGACGGCGGCCTGAGATGCGCCGCGCGCTGGCCGTCTGGCTGATGCTCGCCGCCGCCGGCGCGGCGGTGTTCCTGCTGTCGCTGGCGGTGGGCAGCGTGCCGCTGAGCGCCGCGCAGGTGTGGCACGCGCTGGCCGGCGGCGGCGCCGACACCGCCGACACCGCCAGCGCCATCGTGCGCGAGCTGCGCCTGCCGCGCGCGGCCGCGGCCTTCGCCTGCGGCGGCCTGCTGGCGCTGACCGGCGCGCTGATGCAGGTGCTGCTGCGCAACCCGCTGGCCGAGCCCTACGTGCTGGGCGTCTCGGGCGGCGCGGCCACCGGCGCGCTCGGCGCCATGCTGATGATGTGGCCGCTGTGGACCGTGCAGGCCGGCGCCGCCGGCGGCGCGCTGTTCTCGATGCTGCTGGTGGCCACGCTGGCGCGGCGCGACCTGCTGCATCCGCAGGTGCAGGGCGGCCACCACGAGGCCGGCTCGCGCCTGCTGCTGACCGGCGTGATCCTGGCCGCGGGCTGGGGCGCGCTGATCACGCTGATCCTGAGCGTGGCGCCCGAGGCGCGCCTGCGCGGCATGCTGTTCTGGCTGACCGGCGACCTCGGCGGCACCGCCAGCTACGGTCTCGCGCTCGGCGCGCTGGCGCTGGCCGTGCTGCTGGCCATGCCGCTGGCGCGCGCGCTCAACGCCATGCTGATGGGCGAGACCGTGGCGCAGGCGCTTGGCGTGCGCGTGGGCGCGGTGCGCATGTCGGTGTTCGTGCTGGCCTCGGTGGCGATCGCGGTGGCCATCACCTCGGCCGGCTCGATCGGCTTCGTCGGGCTGGTGGTGCCGCACCTGGTGCGGCTGGCGTGGGGCAACGACCAGCGCCTGCTGCTGCCGGCCTCGGCGCTGCTGGGCGGCGCGCTGCTGATGGCGGCCGACCTGGTGGCGCGCACCGTGATCGCGCCGGCGCAGTTGCCGGTGGGCGTCATCACCGCGCTGCTGGGCGTGCCGACCTTCCTCTTCCTGTTGCTGCGCAGGCCGCGCTGATGCCGATGCCAAGCTGGAACGAACCCGTCTCGAACTGTCCCGTGCTGGAATTGCAGGCCCTGCAGTTGCGCGCCGGCGCGCGCGTGCTGCTCGACGGCCTGAGCTTGTCGGTGCGGGCCGGCGAGCTGTGGTGCGTGGTCGGCCCCAACGGCGTGGGCAAGTCCACGCTGATGTCGGTGCTGGCCGGGCTGCGCAAGCCGGACGGCGGCGCGGTGCTGCTCGACGGCCGCGCGCCGCTGGAGATCGCGCCGGCCGCGCTCGCGTTGCAGCGCGCGTATCTGCCGCAGGCGGTCAGCGACACCTTCTCGATGCGCGTGCGCGACGCGGTGGCGGTCGGCCGCCATCCGCACCTGTCGGGCTGGGGCTGGGCGCGCCGCGAGGACGATGCCGTCGTCGCCGCGGTGATGCGCGAGCTCGATCTCGACGCGCTCGCCGCGCGCGACGTGCTGACCCTGTCCGGCGGCGAGCGCCAGCGCGTCTCGCTGGCCGCCACGCTGGCGCAGCAGGCGCCGCTGCTGCTGCTCGACGAACCCGCCGCGCATCTCGACCTGCGCCACCAGATCATGGTGCTGGACACGATGGCGGGCCTGGCGCGCGCCGGCCGCCATGCCGTGATCGTGATCCTGCACGACCTCAACCTCGCGCGCCGCTACGCCACCCACGCGCTGCTGCTGGCCGAGGACGGCCTGTGCCTGCACGGCGCGGCCGCCGACGTCCTCACGCCGGCGCACTGCTCGCACGCGCTGCGCACGCCGATCGTCAGCGTCAGCGACGGCTGGCATACCGCGCTGATCGCGCACGGCGCCTTCCACCCGCACCCGGGCGGGCCAGACGAACAAGACGGAATTTCATCATGACCGAACCCAACGCCAATACCACCCCCACGCCGGAAGACGCCGCGCGCGACGAGCGCCACAACGCGCGCATGGCGCGCAAGAAGGACGTGGTCGACGCCAAGATCGCCGCCGCGCAGGACGAGCGCGGCGTGATCGTCATCACTACCGGCAACGGCAAGGGCAAGTCCAGCTCCGGCTTCGGCATGGTGGTGCGCGCGCTCGGCCACGGCATGCAGGCCGCCGTGGTGCAGTTCATCAAGGGCGCGATCCCGAGCGGCGAGGAAATGTTCCTGCGCCGCTTCCCGGACCAGTGCGCGTTCCACGTGATGGGCGAGGGCTACACCTGGGAGACCCAGGACCGCGCGCGCGACGTGGCCAAGGCCGAAGCCGCGTGGGAAGTCGCGCGCGGCCTGCTGCGCGACCCGGCCATCGGCCTGGTGCTGCTGGACGAGCTCAACATCGCGCTCAAGCTGCACTACCTCGACGTGGACACCGTGATCGCCGACCTGCGCGCGCGCCCGCCGATGCAGCACGTGGTGATCACCGGCCGCGGCGCGCCGCAGGCGCTGATCGACGCCGCCGACACGGTGACGGAGATGACGCCGGTCAAGCACGCGTTCAAGCAAGGCATCAAGGCCCAGCGCGGCATCGAGATGTAAGCTCGCGCTACGCGATTCCAGAACGACTACGAGTATTCGAACATCATGCAGTTTCCCGCCATCGTCCCGCTCGATGCTTCTCTCCGCCCGGCGCTGCAGGCCGCCATCGACGCCAAGACCAAGCCGCTCGGCGCGCTGGGCCGGCTCGAATCGCTGGCCCTGCGGATCGGCCTCATCACCGGCAGCACCACGCCCGAGCTCCGGCGCCCGGCGGTGATCGTGTTCGCCGCCGACCACGGCATCGCCGATGCCGGCGTGAGCGCCTATCCGGCCGAGGTGACGGCGCAGATGGTGCTCAACTTCCTCGGCGGCGGCGCCGCCATCAACGTGTTCGCGCGCCAGCACGGGCTGGCGCTGGAGGTGGTGGACGCCGGCGTGCGCGCGCCGCTGCCGGCGGCGCCGGGGCTGGTCAACTGCCGCATCGCCGCCGGCACGCGCAACTTCGCGCGGGAGCGCGCGATGAGCGCGGAGCAGGCCGAGGCGGCGCTCACCGCCGGCATGGCGCGCGTGCTGCGCCACGCGCAGCTGGGCACCAACGTGATCGCCTTCGGCGAGATGGGCATTGCCAATACCTCGTCGGCCGCCTGCCTGATGAGCCGGCTCGCCGGCACGCCGCTCGACGCCTGCATCGGCCGTGGCACCGGGCTGGATGATGCCGGCCTCGCGCGCAAGCGCGCGGTGCTGGCGCAGGCGCTGGAGCTGCATGCCGATGCGGTCGAGCCGCTCGACGCGCTGGCCGCGTTCGGCGGCTTCGAGGTCGCCATGATGGCCGGCGCCTTCCTGGCCGCCGCCGCCAGCCGCATGGTGATCGTGGTGGACGGCTTCATCGCCTCGGCCGCGCTGCTGGTGGCGCAGCGCCTCGATCCCGCGGTGCTGGACTACTGCGTGTTCTCGCACTGCTCGCACGAGCACGGCCACCGCGAGCTGCTCGCGCGCTTCGGCGCCGAGCCGCTGCTGGCGCTGGACCTGCGCCTGGGCGAGGGCACCGGCGCGGCGCTGGCCTATCCGCTGCTGGTGTCGGCCACCGCGTTCCTGCGCGAGATGGCCACCTTCGGCGGCGCCGGCGTCAGCACGGCGTCGGCGTAGACTGCGCGGATCGCTCCCAGGCACCGGCCCATGCTCGACGAACTTCGCTACTTCCTCACCGCGGTCGGCTATTTCACGCGCGTGCCGGTGCCGCGCTGGGTCGGCTTCGCGCCGCACTACCTGAACGCGGCGGCGCGCTATTTCCCGCTGGTGGGGCTGCTGGTGGGCGCGCTCGGCGCGCTGGCGAGCTGGGGCGCGCTGCAATGGTGGCCGCCCGGCGTGGCGCTGCTGCTCGGCATGGCGGTGACGCTGCTGGCCACCGGCGCCTTCCACGAAGACGGGCTGGCCGATTGCGTGGATGCCTTCGGCGGCGGCTACCGGGCCGAGGACGTGCTGCGCATCATGCACGACTCGCGCATCGGCGCGTTCGGCGCCATCGCGCTGGTGGTGGCGCTGCTGCTCAAGTGGCAGCTGCTGCTGGCCATCGCCATGCGCGGCGGCACCGCGGACCTGCTGCTGGTGCTGGTGGCCGCGCACGGCGCCAGCCGCGCGCTCGCGGCGAGCTATCTCGCCACGCTCGACTACGTGCGTCCCGAAGGCAAGGCCAAGCCGGTGGCGCAGCGCCTGTCCGGCTTCGGCCTGGCCTTCGCGCTGCTGTGCGGCGCGCTGCCGCTGCTGCTGGTGTCGCCCGCGTTCGCCGGCGCCGCGCTGGCCGCGCTGGCGCTGCTGCGCTGGCTGCTGGGCCGCTACTTCGTGCGGCGCATCGGCGGTTATACCGGCGACTGCCTCGGCATGGCGCAGCAACTGGCCGAACTGCTGATCTACCTCGTGGCGGCGGCATGGACCTGGTCCTGATCCGCCACGCGCAGCCGCAGGTGGCGCCGGGCCTGTGCTACGGCGCGCTCGACCTCGCGCTGGCCGAGCCGGTCGCGCCCGCGCCGGCGCGCATGCTGGCCGCGCTCGATGGGCTGGCCCCGCGGCGCATCCTGTGCAGCACGCAGCAGCGCGCGCGGGCGACCGCGGCGCTGCTGGCCGCGGGCCATGCGCTCGTGCCCGAGCCCGACGCGCGCCTGCGCGAGCTGGATTTCGGCAGCTGGGAAGGGCTGGCCTGGGACGCGGTGCCGCGCGCGGAACTGGACGCCTGGGCCGCCGACCTGCTGCACGCGGCGCCGCACGGCGGCGAGAGCGCGGCCGCGGCGCTGGCGCGCGTGGTGGCCTGGGCCGATGCGCTGCCGGCGGATTCGGGCGATTGCCTGTGGGTGGTCACGCACGCCGGGCCGATGCGCATGCTGGCCGCGCACTGGCTCGGCGTGCCGCTGGCCACCACGCTGGGCTGGGATCTGGCGTTCGGCGCCAGTTGCCGCTTCGCGCTGGGCGGCGGCGCGGCGCGGCTGCGCTGGTGGAACCGGATCTGACGATCCGTCTCGGCGCTACTGCGCGGGCCGCCTGGCGCGCGCTTCGTCGAGGTCCTTGCAGATGATCTCCGCCCCGCGCGCCAGGCGCGGCCCGGCGCGGTTGACGAGGTCGCCGTCGATCGCGTACAGGTTGCCGCGCGCCACCGCCGTGACCTGCTTCCAGCGCTCCCACATGGCGAAGTCCGGCAACGGGCGGTCGGCGCGCGTGGCGCCCATGCTGGCGGTCATCATGACTTCGGGATTGCCGGCCACCACCGACTCCACCGAGACCGTCGGCACCAGCAGCGATTCGCTGGCGAACAGGTTGCGCCCGCCGCACAGCGCCAGCACGTCGCTGATCAGGTGCTGGCCGTTGAGCGTCATCAGTGGCTGCTGCCAGACCTGGTAGAACACCGTCACCGGCGCGCGCGCGGCGTAGGTCTGGCGCAGCTTGTCGATCTGCTGGCGGAAGCTGGCCGCGGCGGCGCCGGCGGCGGGTTCGGTGCCCATCAGCGTGCCGAGCCGCTCGATATTGCCGGGGATGCCGTCGAGCCTGCGCGGCTCGCTGAAGAACAGCGGCAGGCCGAGCGCGCGCAGGCGGTCGGTCTGCTTCTGCGCACTGCCGTGGCGCCACACCACGATCAGGTCCGGCTTGAGCGCCGCGATGCGTTCGAGGTCGAGCGCCTTGTTGTCGCCCACGCGCGGGATCTCGCGCGCCTGCGGCGGATAGTCGCTGTAGCTCACCGTGCCGACGATGCGCGCGCCGCCGCCGGCGGCGAACAGCAGCTCGGTGACGTGCGGCGCCAGCGAGATCACGCGCTGCGCGGGCCGCGCCAGCGTGACGGTCTGGCCGGCGTCGTCGACCACCGAGACGGTGGCGTGGGCGCTGGCGCACAGCGCGCTGGCCAGCAGCGCAGGGAGGGAAAGCAGGGCGCGGGTCATCGGCGGGCGGCTCATGTGCGGCTCATGCATGGGTGGGATTGGAGGCGTGGCCGCAAGCACTGGCCAGGGCGGCGTCGAGCCGCTGCCAGGCGTCGTCGCGCGCCGGCGGCAAACCCAGGCGCAGGCTCGGCGGCGCGCCGTTGCCGGGCGCGTCGAACAAGCGCGTCCACACGCCTTGCCGCGCCAGCGCGTCGTGCAGCCGCGCGGCATCGGCGTGCGGCACCCAGCTGAACAGCGCATGGCTCGCGGGCGCCAGCCCGTGCGCGCGCAGCAGCGCCGCCAGGCGCTCGCCGGACTGGCGCAGCCGCGCGCGCGTGGCGTCCTGCCAGGCCGTGTCGGCCAGCGCCAGGCGCGCCACCGCGCGCGCCGGGCCGGCCACGGTCCAGTGGCCGAGATGCGCCGACAGCGCGGCCAGCAGCGCGGGTTCGGCCAGCACGAAGCCGCAGCGCACGCCGGCCAGCCCGTAGAACTTGCCGAGCGAGCGCAGCACCGCCAGCCCGGACCGGTGCGCGTGCGCCGCCAGCGACAGCGCGGGCGTGCAGTCCATGAACGCTTCGTCGAGCAGCAGCGTGCCGCCGCGCGCGGCCAGCTGCGCGTGCCAGCGCAGCAGCGTGTCCGGCGCCAGCGTGCGCGCGGTCGGGTTGTTGGGGTTGACCACCACGAGGTGGTCGAGCCGCGCGGGCAGGTCCGGCCGCGCGAAGTCCGCCTCGGCCAGCGCCACCACCTCGTGGCCGGCGCGCGCGAAGGCGGGCGCGTATTCGCTGTAGCCCTGCGCGGCCACGCCCGTGCGGCCCGGCCGCAGCAGCAGCGGCAGCGCGCGGATGGCGGCCTGCGAGCCGGCCACCGGCAGCGCGTGCGCGGCGCCGCAGGCCCGCGCGGCCAGCGCGGCGAGGCCGTCGTCGTCCTGCGGCAGGCGCTGCCAGGCGTCGGCGGGCAGCGCCGGCACCGGATAGCCGTCGGGGTTGATGCCGGTGGAGAGGTCGAGCCAGCCGGCGGCGGGCCGGCCGTAGCGGCGCTCGGCGGCGAGCAGGTCGCCGCCGTGGCGGATGGGCATGGTCATGCGGGCAAGAAATGAAGGAGGATGGCGCTGGCGGCGGCAAGGGCCAGCCACAGCCACAAGGTGCGCCGGACCAGCCGCAGGCAGGCCCGCACTTCGGCGCTGCCGGGGGCCGCGCCCGCGCCCAGCGGCGGGCGGTCTTCCCATTCGCCGTGGTAGCGCGCGGGGCCGCCGAGGGCCACGCCGACCGCGCCGGCACCGGCCGCCATGACCGGCCCGGCGTTGGGGCTGGACCAGGCCGGTGCCTGCGCGCGCCAGCAGCGCAGCGCCTGCGCGGTGTGGCCGAGCAGCGCGTAGGACAGCGCGGTCAGGCGCGCGGGAATCAGGTTGAGCAGGTCGTCGAGCCGCGCCGCGGCCCAGCCGAAATACACGAGGCGCGGGGTGCGGTAGCCCCACATCGCGTCGAGCGTGTTGGCCAGGCGGAAGGCGACCACGGCTGGCGCGCCGCCGAGCAGGAACCAGAACAGCGCGCCGAACACGGCGTCGTTGCCGTTTTCCAGCGCGGACTCGCAGGCGGCGCGCGCCACCGCCTCGGCATCCGCGTCGGCGGTGTCGCGCGAGACGATGCGCGCGGTCAGGCGGCGCGCCTCGGCAAGGTCGCCGCGCGCGAGCGCGGTGGCGATCGGCGCGATGTGCTGGTGCAGGCTGCGCGCGCCGAGCGCGGCGTACAGCGCCAGCGCCTGCAGCAGCCAGGCCAGCGCCACGCTCAGTTGCGCGGCGGCCTGCACCAGCAGGGCGGTGAGCGCGGCGGGCACCAGCACCATCAGCAGCCACGCGCCGATGCCGGAGATGCGCTGGCGCAGCGGCGCACCGCCGCGGTTGACGCGCCGCTCGAGCGCGGCGGCGAGGTTGCCGAAACCGACCAGCGGGTGCCAGCGGCGCGGCTCGCCCAGCCACTGGTCCAGCAGCACGCCGGCCACGGCCGCCGCCACGCAGGCGGGCCAGGTGGAAAGCGCGGACAGTATCAGCACGCCGGATCGGCGCCCTTGACGCTCACGGGAATGCCGGCCACCACCAGCCGCACGCGGTCCGCGGCGGCGGCCAGCTTCTGGTTGAGGCGGCCCAGTTCGTCGACGTAGAAGCGCGTGATGGCGCCCATCGGCACCACGCCGAAACCGATCTCGTTGGAGACCAGGATCACGTGGCCGGGCAGCGTGGGCAGCGCGGCCAGCAGCGCGTCGATTTCCTCGGTGAACGCGGGCGGCGGCGTCACCAGGCCGTGTTCGGGATAGCTGCGCGCGTCGAGGAACAGCAGGTTGTTGAGCCACAGCGTGACGCAGTCGACCAGGATGCAGCCGTCGCGGGTGGCGTTGGCGTAGAGCGCGTCGGCCAGGTGCAGCGGCGCTTCCACCAGGCCCCAGTCGACCGGGCGGCGCGCGCGGTGCAGCGCGATGCGCAGCTGCATTTCCTCGTCGGCGCTGTCGTCGTCGTGGCGTGCGGTGGCGATGTAGGTGACGGGGCCGCCGCAGGCGGCGGCGTGGTCGGTGGCCAGCTGCTCGGCGAAATGGCTTTTGCCGGAGCGCGCGCCGCCGAGCACCAGCGTGAGCTGGCGCGCGGGTCCGGCGGCAGCGGTGGCAGCGGCGGCGGCATGCGGCGCCGCGGCGGCGCGGGGCGCACGCTCGCCTTGCGGCACGGCGGTGGCCGTGGCGGCGGGCTCGGTGGCGGTAGCGGAAGCGTTGGCCGGCGTCATCCGGGTATTGTAGCGGGCGCATCCGGGCTCCGCACGCTCGGCGAGGCCGCCGCCGGCGCGCAGGCGGGTGCGATAATCCCGCGATGCAAAATCCTCTCTCCGAAGCCGGTCCCGGCGCGCTGCCGGGTGGCTTGCGCGGTACCTTGATGGTGCAGGGCACGACCTCCGACGCGGGCAAGAGCACGCTGGTGGCGGGCCTGTGCCGCCTGCTGGCGCGCGCCGGCGTGCGCGTGGCGCCGTTCAAGCCGCAGAACATGGCGCTCAACAGCGCCGTCACCGCCGACGGCGGCGAGATCGGCCGCGCCCAGGCGCTGCAGGCGCAGGCCGCCGGGCTGGCGCCGCACACCGATATGAATCCGGTGCTGCTCAAGCCCAGCAGCGATACCGGCGCGCAGGTCATCATCCACGGCCAGGCGCGCATGGACCTGAGCGCGCGCGACTACCACGCCTACAAGCCGGTGGCGATGCAGGCGGTGCTGGCGTCGCACCGGCGCCTGTCGGATGCCTACGAGGTGGTGCTGGTGGAAGGCGCCGGCAGCCCGGCCGAGATCAACCTGCGCGAGCGCGACATCGCCAACATGGGTTTTGCCGAGGCGGTCGACTGCCCGGTGGTGCTGGTGGCCGACATCGACCGCGGCGGCGTGTTCGCGCACCTGGTGGGCACGCTCGACTGCCTGTCGGACTCGGAGCGCGCGCGCGTGAAGGGTTTCGTCATCAACCGCTTCCGCGGCGACATCGCGCTGCTCGAGCCGGGCCTGGACTGGCTCGAGGCGCGCACCGGCAAGCCGGTGCTGGGCGTGCTGCCTTACCTGCACGGCCTGCACCTGGATGCCGAGGACGCCATCATCGGCGCGCAGGCGGCCAAGCACGGCGAGCTGCTGCGCGTGATCGTGCCGGTGCTGCCGCGCATTTCCAACCACACCGATTTCGACGCGCTGCGCGCCCATCCGCAGGTGGACCTGCGCTTCGTCGGCCCCGGCATGCCGGTTCCGCCAGCGGACCTGATCGTGCTGCCCGGCAGCAAGAGCGTGCGCGCCGACCTCGCCTTCCTGCGCGCCAACGGCTGGGAAGCGGCGCTGCGGCGGCACCTGCGCTACGGCGGCAAGGTGATCGGCATCTGCGGCGGCATGCAGATGCTGGGCCGGCGCGTGGAAGACCCGGCCGGCCACGAAGGCCCGGCCGGCGGCAGCGACGGCTTCGGCCTGCTCGACTACGCCACCGAGCTGGCGCCGCACAAGCAATTGCGCGTGGTGGCCGGGCGCCTGGCGCTGGAGAGCGGGGACGCGGCGGTGCAGGGCTACGAGATCCACATGGGCGTGAGCACCGGCCCGGCGCTGGCGCGGCCGGCGCTGTGGCTCGACGGCGCGCGCCCGGACGGCGCGCTGTCGGAGGACGGGCAGGTGCTGGCGTCCTACGTGCACGGCCTGTTCGACCAGCCCGCCGCGTGCGGCGCGCTGCTGCGCTGGGCCGGGCTGGCGCGGGCCGAGGGCGTGGACCTGGCGGCGCTGCGCGAGGCCTCGCTGGCGCGGCTGGCCGACACGCTGGCCGCCCATCTGGACCTGGCCGCGCTGTTTGCCCCGCTGCAAACGCCCGCCGGCGGCTGTCACGAAGCCGCCGCCAACTGCTAAACTCGCACGCGGGCCCGCGCCGCCAGGGCCGGCGGCATCGGCGTCGCGGGCGGCAGGAGCCGATGCGGCGCCCGATGGCGGCCGCCCTGGAAATCGCTTGCGGAGAGCCCGGAAATGCCCGTAGTCGTGATCGCCAATCCCAAGGGCGGCGTAGGCAAGACCACGCTGGCCACCAACCTGGCCGGCTATTTTGCCCGCGCCGGCCACGCGGTGATGCTGGGCGACACCGACCGCCAGCAGTCCTCGCGCGCGTGGCTGGGCCTGCGCCCGCCCACGGCGCCCGCGATCCGCACCTGGGAAATCAGCTCCGACCACATCGCCCGGCCGCCCAAGGGCACCACGCACGTGGTGCTGGACACGCCGGCCGGCCTGCACGGCTGGCGCTTCAACGAGGTGATGAAGCTGGCCCACCGCGTGGTGGTGCCGCTGCAGCCATCCATGTTCGACATCCTCGCCACCCAGGACTTCCTCGCGCGCCTGGCCGACGACAAGCGCGTGCGCCACGGCGACGTGGCGGTGGGCGTGATCGGCATGCGGGTGGATCTGCGCACGCGCGCGGCCGAGCAGCTGCAGCGCTTCGTGGCGGGGCTCGGGCTGCCGGTGCTCGGCTTCTTGCGCGACACGCAGAACTACGTGCAACTGGCCGCGCACGGCCTGACGCTGTGGGACGTGGCGCCGTCGCGCGTGGCGCGCGACTGGGAGCAGTGGCAGCCGATCATCGGCTGGCTCGATCCCGCCGCCGCCAGGACCAACGGGGCCACCGGGGCCGGCGCGCCGCGGACGCCGGGCGCGCCGGCGCTGCCCGAGGCCGCGCCCGAGGCGGCCAACGATGCCTCGGCGGCCTAGCCGCCCAGCCGCGCGAGCAGCGCGCCCACGTCGCCCCAGCTGACGCGGCGCACGGTCACGACGAGGCCGGCGCCCGGGAACGGGTCCTCGAACGGCTCGCTCTCGGCGCCGCCCAGCCGCCGGTAGAACTCGCGCGCCTGCGCGTTGGCGTCCAGCACGTAGAGAAACAGCGGCTGCCCGGGCCAGCCGGTGGCGACGCGGCGCGCGCAGGCGGCCAGCAGGCGCTTGCCCACGCCGGTGCCGTGCCACTGCGGCATCACATGCAGGTTGTCCAGGTAGATGCCGAAGGCCGGCTCGGCCTGCGGCTGCAGGCAGGAAAAGCCCGCCGGCTCGCCGTCCACGCGCGCCAGCGTGACCTCCAGCGGCGCCTCGGCGCCTTCCACCAGCCGCGCGTGCCAGGTGCGCAGGCGCTGCGCCGGGGCTTCGTGCTCCAGGTAGCCGTCCGGCAGGATGCCGCGGTAGGCGTGCTGCCAGCTGCGCGCGTGGAGCGAGGCGACCAGCGCCGCGTCGTGCGGGCCGGCCGGGGTCAGTTCGATGGTCCTGTTCATGTCGGTCATGGTTTGGCCGGTCCGGTCCAGGGGACCGGCGGTTCCTGGGGCCGCGCCGGCCCCGGACCGACATTCTGCGCCAACTCGCGCGTCCGCCGGCACCGCTGACGTCGCTGACACATGGCCGCTACACAGCCAATGCACAGCCGCGCGGCCGTCCTGATAGAATCGCGAATCCTTCGCATTCTCATTGTTGCCGGCGGCCTGCCAGGTACTCTTGCCTGCTGTCGCCGCATGCTGTGCGCCTTACCCACCCCACACACGGATTCCCGTCCTCATGGTCACCGGCCGCCTGCGCGTCGTCATCGTCAAGACCCACCTGTACATCGGCCTGTCGCTGGGGCTGCTGTTCATCATGCTGGGGCTGACCGGCACCACCATCGCCTGGCGCGACGAGCTCGACGCGCTGATCAATCCCGAACTGCTGACCGCCACGGCGGATGTGCCGATGCCGCTGGCGCAGGCCACCATCAAGGCCGTCGCCGGACGCCTCGAAGCCGACCCGCGCTATGGCCGGCCGCGCATGCTGATGCTGCCGTCCTCGCCGCGCGAGGTCTTCGTCGCCTGGTATCCGCTCAAGGGGCCGGGCGGCGAGGGCCGCTCGCGCCAGGTCATGGTCGACCCGGTCACGCTGGCGGTGAAGGGCGAGCGCATCTGGGGCCAGCCGGGCCTGTCGCGCCCGCTGCTGATGCCCACGCTGTTCCAGTTGCACCACTACCTGCTGTCCGGCGAGACCGGGCGCACCATCCTCGGCGTGACCGGCATGCTGGTGCTGGTGCTGGTCGTGGCCGGCGTGCTGCTGTGGCTGCCCAAGCCCCGGCCGCGCGCGCTGCTGCGCGCGTTCCGCATCAGCCACGGCGGCTCGTGGTCGCGCTTCAACTACTCGCTGCACCGCACCGCCGGCATCTTCGCCGCGCCGGTGCTGGCCACGATGGCGTTCTCCGGCTGGTACCTGAACCTGCCCAAGTGGGTGACGCCGATCGTGGCCAGCGTGATGACGGTGACGCCGCCGGGCAAGCCGGTCTCGGCGCCGGCGCCGGCCGGCACGCCGCTGCTGGACATCACGCAGGCGGTCGCCGCCGCGCGCGGCCTGTATCCGGCGGCCGAAGTCACCCGCGTGAGCTTCCCGCGCAAGCCCGGCGATCCGTTCGAAGTGCGCCTGCGCCAGCCCGGCGAGGTGCGCCGCGACACCGGCGCCACCCGGCTCTGGCTCGACGCCCATACCGGCCAGCGCGTGGCGGTGCGCGATCCGCTCAAGGCGCCCGCCGGCGACACCTTCCTCAACTGGATGTACCCGCTGCACACCGGCGAGGCCTTCGGGCTGCCCGGGCGGATCTTCATCTCGGTGTTCGGCCTGGCGCCGCTGGCGTTCGGCCTGACCGGCTTCCTGATCTGGTGGAAGCGGCGGCGCGGCCACCGCAGGCATGTCGCGCGCACGATGGCGCGGGCGCAGGTCGGCGGGGTCAGGGGCGCCTGAGGCGGGATACCGACAAAGAAATCCAGGGAATTTCGGCGTTCCTGAATAAAATCCGGTCTCGCTGAATAAAATCCATGTGTGCGATGCACATGGGCCCTCCCCGAGGGCGTGTTGTTCGGCGCACTACTGAACAAAATCCTGTCCTACACTGCGATTCTGAGAGAAATCATTGTCCGGTGAGGAAAAACATGGCCGTGGTGGGATACGAGTTCTTGCGCCGCGCGGACGGGCTATCTGCTTTTCCTCTCAAGCGCCAGGCGGAGGTCCGGCCGGTCACGCGCGTGCTCGTCGAGCACGGTTTCATCGCGGTGCCGGCTTCGGTTGCGCCCCGGACCGAAGACAGGCTTGAACACCTCCTGTTCGCGCTCAAACACGAAGGCGTGAATCTCCAGGTGCTTGCACAGGCACTGCCGCTGATTCCCGCGCAGCGCGTGCTGCGGGCGGTCTGCGAAACGCCGAATGGCCAGTACGTGCGAGTGGCAGCCTACCTCTGGGAGCATTTCACGGGGCAACGGCTGGCAGGGCATCCGGAAACCACGGCCGCCTACGTTGACGTGTTCGACCCGGCCCGCTACGTGACGGGGCTGGCGCGGCGCGACCCACGATGGCGGGTCAATTTCAACGGCCTGGGCACGCTTGCCTACTGCGCCACGGTGGAACGCACGCCGGCGATCATGGCCGGCATCCAAAGCCGGGTCCTGGAGCGTACCGCCGAATTCCTGGACGGCCTGGGGCCCGAAATGCGCGACCGCGCGCTGGCGTGGGCGTACCTCCATGAGACCGAGGACTCCTACGCCATTGAGCGCGAAACGCCCAGCGAGGACAAAGCCGAGCTCTTCGTGCAGTTGCTCCACCAGGCTCACGACGGCCGCCGGCTCAACGAGGACTACCTCTGCGAGCTCCAGTCGTCGACGGTGAGCAATCCCCATCTGCAGGCCGACCAGTTCAGGACCGGGCAGAACTGGCTGCGCGGCCCTGGCCGTGGCGCCAGCGGCGTTACCTACGTGCCGCCGCGGCCCGAGCTCGTCGAGCCGCTCATGGCCGAGTGGATGGCATTCGCCAATGATGTGCCGGGCCAGATCGACCCGATCGTCGCGGCAGGCATTGCCTCATTCGGGTTCGTATTCATCCACCCGTTCTGGGATGGCAATGGCCGCTTGTCCCGCTTCATGTTTCACAAGGCCCTGTGCAGCTCGGGCAAGCTGGCCAAAGGCCTGCTTCTGCCGGTGTCGGTGGCGATGAAGCACCATGAGGACGAGTACCTGGCTGCGCTGCAATCGTATTCGCGCCCGGCCAGGGAGCGGGTGAAAGTCAACTGGATCGGTGAAGGCGAATACACGTTCGACTTCAAGGCCGATGACGCCATCTTTCGCTTCTGGGATGCCACCCCGTGCGTGGAGTTCGGTTTCAGGATGGCCGCGCTGGCGCTGGATGTGGAACTGCGCCAGGAGACCGTTTTCCTCCAGCGGTACGACAAGGTGCTGCGCCGGGTGAACGATCAGGTGGACATGATCGGAAGCGACCTCAGCACCTTGGTCGTCATCTGCCTGGACGCGGGCGGAACCCTCTCCAACAAGAAACGAAAGCGGTATGCGAACAAAGTGCCGGAGGCGTATTTCGGCCTCATCGAGGACGCCGTGCGCGAGGTGCTCGAAGACGACGAGGATGGCGGCGAGCCGGCCTGACACCCAGGGCGCCGCCGCGACCGGCCGGCCTTCGCCCGCGGCTCAGATCTCGAGGTTGTCGATCAGGCGGGTGGCGCCGAGCTTGGCGGCGGTCAGCACCACCAGCGGCTCGCCGGCGACGAACTCCTCGCGGCTGGGCGGCTGCAGGTCGGCGCGCTTGCGCACCGCGACGTAGTCCGGCTTCCAGCCGCGCGCGGCCAGCGCGGACACGGCGCCGGCCTCGATCGCGGCCAGGTCTGCGCTGGCGCTGTTGGCGGCCAGCACGGTGTCGCGCACCTGGTGCAGGGTCTGGTAGAGCACGGGCGCCTCGGCGCGCTCGCCGGGGGTCAGGTAGCGGTTGCGCGAGGACAGCGCGAGGCCGTCCTCGGCGCGCACGGTCTCGGCCGGCACGATGTCGATCGGCAGCGCGAACTGGTTGGCCATGCGGCGCACGATCATGAGCTGCTGGTAGTCCTTCTTGCCGAACACGGCCACGCGCGGCTGCGCGCACGAGAACAGCTTCATCACCACGGTGCACACGCCCTTGAAGAAGCCGGGGCGGAACTCGCCTTCGAGGATGTCGCCGAGGTCGTGCGGCGGCTCGACGCGGTATTCCTGCGGCTCGGGGTACATGTCGCGCTCGGTCGGCGCGAACAGGACATAGACGCCTTCCTTCTGCAGCTTCTCGATGTCATCCTGCAGCGTGCGCGGGTACTTGTCGAAGTCTTCGTTGGGCCCGAACTGGAGCCGGTTGACGAAGATCGAGGCGACCACCGGGTCGCCGTGCTGGCGCGCCAGGCGCATCAGCGACAGGTGCCCTTCGTGCAGGTTGCCCATCGTCGGCACGAAGGCCACCCGGTTCTGCCCGCGCAACTGGTCCCGCAACTCGTGAATGGAGGAAATGACTTTCATGAAGTTGGTGTGCTGGTCGTGGTAGGAGTATGCCCGGCGTGGTCCCGCGCGGATGGCGGCGGGTGGGGAACCGGGCTGGCGCTCTTGTCGGCGCCGGCTGTCGGCGGATTGTAGAGCAAGTCGCGCCGTTCGGACGGCGCCGGGGAATGCGGACTAGTTGGGAATGTACGCCAATCGCACATAAATCGGCGCGAAGGGCTCGGCCTGGGTGATCTCGACCAGCGACTCGCGCGACAGCTCGAGCATGGCGATGAAGTTGACCACCACCACCGGCACGCCCTTGCCGGAGCGCACCGCTTCGTCGAAGAGCTGGGTGAACTCCATGAAGCGCGCATGCTGCAGGCGGCGCAGGATGTTGCTCATGTGCTCGCGCACCGACAATTCCTCGCGCGAGATCTTGTGGTGCTGGTTGAGCCGGGCGCGCTTGAGCACGTCGGCCCAGGCGGCCTGCAGGTCCGTCAGCTCCACGTCGGGGAAGCGCGGCGCCAGGCTCTGCTCGATGTACACCTGCGAGTGCAGGAAGTCGCGGCCGAGCTGCGGCACCTGGTCGATGCGCATCGCGGCGAGCTTCATCTGCTCGTATTCCAGCAGGCGGCGCACCAGTTCGGCGCGCGGGTCCTCGGCTTCCTCGTCGCTGTCGGTCTTCCTGACCGGCAGCAGCATGCGCGACTTGATCTCGATGAGCATGGCCGCCATCAGCAGGTACTCGGCGGCCAGTTCCAGGTTGCTCTTGCGGATCTGCTCGATATACGCGAGGTACTGGCGCGTCACTTGCGCCATCGGGATGTCGAGGACGTTGAAGTTCTGCTTGCGGATCAGGTACAGCAGCAGGTCGAGCGGGCCTTCGAACGCTTCCAGGAAGACCTCGAGCGCGTCCGGCGGGATGTAGAGATCCTGCGGCAGCTTGAACAGCGGCTCGCCGTACAGGCGCGCGAAGGCCATGCCGTCCACCGCCGCGGGCGTGGAGTCCTGGCCGGGCGCGACGCTCGGCAGCTCGATCGCCAGCGACAGCTTGTCCTGCTCGCTCTGGTTCATCGGGGGCGGGGGCGGCGCGGCGGCTGCCTCAGTCCAGCGCGTAGACGTAGGGCTTCTGCGCCACGCGCGAGGCGATGGCGCGATCGCGTTCCTCGAGGTTGATCGGCGCCTTGTCCCACAGCAGGGCGCGGCCCTGGCGCTGTTCCGTCTCGAGCGACGGGCGCTCTTCCTTGAGCGACTTCAGGAACTGGGTGATGTCCGATTCGTAGGCAGCCATGACGGGGAAATTGGTGAAATTGAAGGGGCAGCCGGGATTTTACCGTATCGGCAGGCGCCGGCAGGGGTTTGCGCGCGGGTCTGCCTGCGGACCCGCCCGGGGCGGCCCGGCCGGAGCCGCCGGCGGGCGCTCTTTTTCGCCCGCATCGGCAGGCTGGGCACGCGGTGTGGTCAAATGTCGACTTCGCATGAAGTGCACCGATCGATGAGGATGGATCCAGGGAACGAGCGCCTGCCGCCTGCCGCGCCCTCCGGCCCGCCGCCGGGGAATGCGTCCGTCCGGCGCCGCTCGCGGCGGCTGCCGCCGGCGGTCACGCCGGCCGGCTGGGTTGTCTGGGCCGTCCTGGCGCTGTGCGCGCCGCCGGCCGCGGCCACCTACAAGGTCGAGGTGGACGCGCCCAAGGCGATCAAGGACATGCTCGAGGAGCACCTCGACCTGTCGCGCTACCGCACGCGCGACGACATCTCGCCGGACCAGTTCAACTACATGGTCGAGACCGTGGGCGAGCAGGTGCGCCAGTTCACCTCCACCGAAGGCTATTTCGACCCGGCCACCACCACGCGGGTGGAAGGCAGCGGCGACCAGCGCACCGTGTACCTCACCGTGGAGCCCGGCGCGCGCACGCTGATCCGCAACGTGGACGTCGACGTGACCGGCCCGGCCGCCACCCAGTCGCCGGCGCAGGTGGCCGAGCTGCGCGCCAAGTGGGGCCTGCCGGCGGGCGAGCCGTTCCGCCAGGCGGACTGGGACAAGGCCAAGGACGACGCGCTGGCCGAATTGCAGAGCCATACCTATTACGGCGCGCGGCTGGCCGGCTCGCAGGCGCGCGTCGACCCCGACGAGCGCGCCGCCGACCTGAGCGCGCGTTACGCCAGCGGGCCGGCCTACAGCCTCGGGCCGCTGCGGATCAGCGGGCTGCGCCGCTATCCCGAGCAGATCATCCGCAACGTCAACCCGTTGTCGCAGGGCGAGCCCTACCGCGTGGAGCGGCTGCTCGAGTTCCAGCGCGCGATCCAGAACCAGCCGTACTTCTCCAACGTGGAGATCGACCTGGGCCCGCAGGGCGACGCCCGGAGCACCGACGACCAGAGCGCCGACGACCAGCCGTCCGGCGCGCCGGCCGACCCGCCGCCGGACCAGAACGCCGAGCGCGTGACCGCGCCGGTCCACGTGCGCGTGCGCGAATACCCGGCCAACCGGCTCACCTCGGGCGTGGGCTACACCACCGACACCGGGGCCCAGGTGGAGGGGCGCTATTCGTACTACAACCTGTTCAACCGCGCCTGGGTGTTCGACTCGCAGGCCCGCATCGAGCAGAAGCGCCAGTACGCCTTCGCCGAGGTGGCCATGCCGCCCGACACCCGGACCTACCGCAACAGCGTCTATGGCAGCTACGAGCGCACCATCGACCTGGAAAGCACCGACCTGACCAGCCTGCGCACGGGCCTCAAGCGCTCGCGCTCGCGCGAGAAGTACGACACCACGCTGTCGCTGGACTACTACTACGACAGCCTGCAGCCCTACGGCGAGGAGGCGCAGCTCAGCCGCGCGCTGGTGCCGGCCTTCGCCTGGACCCGGCGCGACGTCGACAACCCGGTCTTCCCCCGGCGCGGCAACGTCATCAACACGCAGCTCGGGGTGGCGGCCAAGCACGTGCTCAGCGACGAGACCTTCTTCCGCCTCTATGGCCGCATCCGCCAGTACATCCCGGTGGGCAAGCGCGACCTCGTGGTGGCCCGGCTGGAGCTGGGCGCCGACATCACCCGCGGCGACGTGACCGGCGTGCCGGCCTCGCTGCGCTTTCGCGCCGGCGGCACCGATTCGATCCGCGGCTACGGCTACCAGTCCATCGGCACGCGCAGCGGCGCCAGCGTGCTGCCCGCCAAGTACCTGGGCACGGCCAGCCTGGAATACCAATACTGGTTCCTGTACGACTGGGGCGTGGCGGTCTTCTGGGATACCGGCACCGCCACCGACAACCTGACCGGCGTGCGGCTCTACAACGGCGTGGGCATCGGCGCGCGCTGGCGCAGCCCGGTCGGGCCGGTGCAGCTCGACGTGGGCTACGGCATCCAGGAGAAGCAGTTCCGCCCGCATATCTCGCTGGGAGTCGCATTCTGATGACGTTGCGCGCGCCCGCCCGCGGAGGACCCGCCGCATGAGCATTCCCGACATGCCCCCGGTGCCGGCCGGCGCCGGCGCGCCGCCGCCGCGGCCGGGCCGCCGTCGCCTGGGACGCTGGCTGGCCTGGCTGGCCGCGCTCGTGCTGCTGGCGCTGGTGGCCACGGTGCTGGCGGTGGTGCTGGCGCTGCGCACGGAAGCCGGCACGCGCCATTTGTGGTCGCTGGCGACGCGGCTTTCCGCCGGCGCCCTGTCGGGCACGCTGGAAGGCGGCACGGTGGCGCACGGGCTGCGCCTGCGCGACGTGGTCTTCGCCAGCGGCCAGACCCGCGTCACGGTGGACCGCGCCGAGGGCGACTGGGCGCTGGGCTGGTCGCCGGCGCGGCTGCACGTGAACTGGCTGCGCATCGGCAAGGTCACGCTGCGCCTGCCGCCCGCCGCGCCGGCCGCGCCCGGCAGCGCGCCGGCCACGCTGCCGGCGTCGCTCGAGCTGCCGCTCGCGGTGGACGTGGACTCGCTCACGCTGGAGCGCCTGGCGCTGCTGCAGGGGCCGCCGGCCACGCCCGACGAGCTGGTGTTCTCCGGGCTGGCGGGCTCGCTCCATTCGGACGGGCTGCGCCACCGCGTCAGCATCGACCAGCTGCTCACGCCCTACGGCAAGCTGGCCGCCAACGCGCAGCTCGCCGGCCAGGCGCCGTTCGCGCTCAACGGCGGGGCGCTGCTCGAAGGCGACTGGCAGAAGGAATCGTTCAGCATCAGCGCCGGCGTGAGCGGCACGCTGGCCGCGCTGCACGCGCAGGCCGAGGCCAGCGGCGACCGCCTGCGCGGCCGCGCCGCGGCGGACCTGACGCCGTTCGGCAAGGTGCCGTTCACCCACGTGGGCATCGACGCCGAGCAGATCAACCCGCAACTGTTCAGCCCGTCGGCGCCGCGCGCCAACCTGTCCGTGCATGCCGAGCTGCGGCCGGTGGACGGGGCCGCGGCATCGGCTCCGGCATCGGCATCGGCCCCGGCCGCCGCGGGGGCGTCGGCCGCCGGGGCTTCCGCGCCGGCGCCGCTGCGCGTGGCCGGCGAGGTGCGCGTGGTCAACCACGAGGCCGGCCCGATCGACGCGCAGCGCCTGCCGGTGGCGTCCGCGCAGGCGCGCATCGAGGTGAGCGATGCCTCGCAGGTGGTGCGCGACCTGCGCGTGGTGCTGCCGGGCGGCGGCGAGATCCGCGGCAGCGGCGCGCTGCGCGACGGCCGCGGCGGCTTCGACCTCGACGTGCGCGAGCTCGACCCCAAGGCGCTGCACGGCAGCCTGAACCGCGTGCGCCTGTCCGGGCCGGTGATCGTGCGGCTGGAGCCGGGCCGCCAGAGCCTGGCGGTGGACCTGTCCGGCGGCGAGCTCAAGCTGTTCGCCGACGCGCGCCTCGACGCCGACGCGGTGACGCTGACCGCGCTGCGCGCCGGCATCGGCCGCGGCA
Organism: Cupriavidus ulmosensis; assembly: GCF_977008105.1. Lineage (NCBI taxonomy): Bacteria > Pseudomonadati > Pseudomonadota > Betaproteobacteria > Burkholderiales > Burkholderiaceae > Cupriavidus > Cupriavidus ulmosensis. The sequence continues at coordinate 3,429,430 of NZ_CDRMWP010000001.1, read as the reverse complement.
CGCTCAGCGCCGAGGGCACGCTCTCGCTCAAGGACGCGCAGCCCTTCAGCTTCAAGGGCAAGCTGGCCAACTTCGACCCCGCGCGGCTGGCCGCGGTGGCGCCCGGCAACATCAACGCGGAGTTCGCCGCCAGCGGCACGCTCGCGCCCGAGCGGCGCGTGGCGCTCGATTTCACGGTGGGCGACAGCGTCTACGCGGGCCTGCCGATGCGCGGCGAGGGCAAGCTGCGGCTGGCCGGCGAGCGCCTGCTGCCGAGCCAGGCCACGCTCGACATGGCCGGCAACCAGGCCCGCCTCGACGGCAGCTTCGGCGCGCGCGGCGACCGCCTCAGGCTGCACGTGGACGCGCCCCAGCTCGAGCGGCTCAAGTTCGGCGTGGCCGGCCTGCTCAAGCTCGACGCCGACATCACCGGCACGCTGGCCCGGCCCGAGGTGGCCGGCAGCTACAGCGCGCAGGCGCTGGCGGTGGGCCCGCACAAGGTGGCCAGCGCCAGCGGCAAGGCCGATCTGCGCGGCGGCCTGGACGGCACGCTGGCGCTGCAGCTCAACGTGCGCGACTACCGCGGCCCGTTCGCCGCGCTGCGCACGCTCGACGCCTCCATCAGCGGCACCCAGGCCAGCCACGTGTTCGACCTCAAGGCGGCCGGCGCGATGCACGGCAAGCCGCTCGACCTGGCCCTGGCCGGGCAGGGCGCGTGGCAGGGCGCGGCGGGCTGGAGCGGCACCATCCGCACGCTCGAGGAGCGCGGCACCGCCAACGTGCGCCTGCTGGCGCCGGCGTCGCTGCAGGTGGCGGACCAGCGCGTGAAGCTGGGCGCGGCCGGCCTGCAGTTCGAGCACGCCCGCGTCGACGTGGACGGCTTCGAGTTCGACCACGGGCGCATCCGCACGCAGGGCAAGCTCGACGGCCTGGAGGTGGCGAACCTGCTGCGCCTCGCCGAGGCGTTCACCGGCGAGGCGCCGCCGCTGCGCTCGGACCTGGTGCTGGACGGGCGCTGGAACGTCACGCTGGCCGAGAGCGCGGCCGGCTTCGCCGAGCTGCGCCGGCGCAGCGGCGACCTCTCGGTCAACGCGGGGCGCGGCTTCACCACGCTGGGTTTGGGCGAGAGCGCGCTGCGCGCCGACCTGGCCGGCAACCGCGTCAACCTGCGCGGTGGCATCGAGGCTTCGCGGCTGGGCCGGGTGACGGTGGACGCCTCGGCCGGGCTGCTGCAGGAACAGGGCCTGATGACGGTGACGCCGGCCTCGGCGCTGGCGGGCAAGGTGACGGCGGACATCCCCCGGCTCAAGACGCTCGAGGCGCTGAGCGGCCCGCAATATGCGTTCGAGGGCCGGCTGGCGGCCGTGCTGCAACTGGCGGGCACGGTGGGCAAGCCGCTGCTGACCGGCAACATCGACGGCGAGGACATCGCGCTGACGCTGTACGACGAAGGCATCCGCCTGACCGGCGGCGTGGTGCGCGTGGCGCTGGACCAGGACACGATCGAGCTCAGGCAGGTGGAGTTCCACGGCGGCGACGGCAAGATCGTCGCCACCGGCAACATCAAGCTGGGCGACACCGACCCCAACCTGACCGGCCGGATCGTGGCCGACAAGCTGCAGATCTTCGCCAGCCCGGAGCGCACCCTGATCGTTTCCGGCGACGCCAGCATCCTCAACGAGAACCGCCAGATCGTGATCCGCGGCAAGTTCCGCGTGGACCGCGGGCTGTTCGACCTGCCCAAGGCCGGCGCCCCGGTGCTCGGCGACGACGTGGTGGTGGTGCGCCGGCGCGACCAGCGCGAGCTGAAGACCGCCGCCACGCCGGTGCCGGAAACCAAGCCGGCCGGCCGCTTCAGCCCGCTGATCGACCTCACGCTGGACCTCGGCGACAACTTCCGCTTCCGCGGCGCCGGCGCCGACCTGCGGCTCGGCGGCCAGCTCGGCGTGCGCAGCGCGCCGCTCACGCCGCTGCGCGCCACCGGCACCATCCGCGTGACCGACGGCACCTACGAGGCGTTCGGGCGCAAGCTGGACATCGAGCGCGGCATCGTCAATTTCAACGGGCCGGTGGACAATCCCAACCTGAACATCCGCGCCATGCGCCGCAACCAGGAAGTGGCGGCCGGCGTGGAAGTGACCGGCACGGTGCGCCTGCCGCGCGTGCGGCTGGTGTCCGAGCCCAACGTGCCGGACGAGGACAAGCTGTCGTGGCTGATGTTCGGCTACGGCGCCGAGAGCAATACCAGCGGCCAGCAGCGGCAGCTCAGCGCCGGCGCGCTGGGCGGCGCGGCGCTGGGCATGCTGGGCGGGCGCGCGGGCAAGGGCGTGGTGCAGCAGCTCGGCATCGACGAATTCTCGATCGGCCCCAGCACCGCGGGCCTGAACGACCAGCAGGTGGTGAGCGTGGGCAAGGCCGTGACCGAGAAGATCTCGGTCGGCTACGAGCAGAGCCTGACCAGCGCCTCCAACGTGGTCAAGCTGACCTGGGCCTTCTCGCGGCGCTGGTCGCTGATTGCCAAGGGCGGCTCGATCAACGGGCTGTCCGTGCTGTTCAACCGCCGCTTCGACAGCTGGGGCAACCTGTTCAGCGGCACTTCCCGCCGCGCCGCGGGCGCAAGGAGCCAGACCGATGCCAGCCAGGACACCACTACCGACAACGCCACAGCGCCGGCCGGCGCCGCCTCGGATGCCCGCGCGCGCTGAGCCCGGCGGGCGCGTTTTCGCCATGTTCTCCACTCACGCGCCGTACCGGCGCCTTGCCGCCATGGGACTGATTTCCTCCGTGCTTGCGCTGTTCGGCTGCGACCAGCAGAAGGTCGACGAAGCCATGAAGAAGGCGGGCGAGGGCGCGCGCTCGGTATGGAACGCCGTCAAGCCCGACAGCGAGCTGTTCAAGGGCATCGTGGTCGGCCAGTCGGGCGAGGACGACGTGCGGCGCCAGGCCGGGCGCCCGGAAATCGTGTGGGAGGAGGACAACGGCGCGCGCCGGCTCGAATACCCGCGCGGGCCCGAGGGCGCCACCACGTGGATGGTGACCATCGGCGCGGACGGCAAGGTCGGCGCCATCGAGCAGGTGCTGACCGCGGAGAATTTCGCGCGCGTGCATGCCGGCATGAGCCGCGACGACATCCGCCGCCTGCTCGGCAAGCCGACCAAGGTGGAAGCGTTCGCGCTCAAGAAGGAAGAGGTGTGGGGCTACCGCTGGTGGGAGAGCTCGCAGGACAAGGCCTTCTTCAACGTGCACTTCGACGCCGCCGGCAAGGTGACGCACACCTCGCGCAGCGACGATCCGTCGAAGATGCAGGGCGGCTAGCTAGGCCGGCGGCGCGGCGGGGGCGGCCTGCGTCGCCTGGGCGGCATCGCGGGCAGCGCGCCCGGCCAGCAGCACGCCCGCGCGGGCGCAGGCCGCGGCCAGCGTGTCGCAGCAGTTCTCGGGGCCCATGCGCTCCAGGAAGCCGGCGCGCCGCATCAGCGAGAACACCTGCGCGGCGGCGTTGCACACCACCAGCGTGCCGCCGCGGCGCGCCAGCGTGCGGCGCAGCGCGTCGAGCGTGTCCAGCCCGGTGGTGTCCAGCGCCACCAGCTTGCCCACTTCCAGGATCAGCACCGCCGGCGCCGGCTGGCTGCGGTCGCGCGGGTCGATCAGCGCTTCCACCTTGTTGACCGCGCCGAAGAACAGCGCGCCGGTCATGCGGTAGGCCTGCACCTCGCCCGCCGGCAGCGCGCCGCCGGGCGCCGGCGGCAGCTCGGCCGGCGCGATCGGCTCGATCTGCGTCAGCGAGGCCATGCGGTAGATGAAGAACAGGCAGGCCAGCACCAGCCCCACCTGCACCGCCACGGTGAGGTCGAACACCACCGTCAGCACGAAGGTGCCGAGCATGATGATGCGGTAGTTGTTGCTGAAGCGCTTGAGGTGCGCCAGCCCGAACACGTGCCATTCGCCCATGTTCCACGCCACGTAGAGCAGGATGGCGGCCAGCGTGGCCAGCGGGATGGCGCTGGCCAGCGGTGCCGCCGCCAGCATGATCACCAGCAGCGTGGCGGCGTGGATGATGCCGGCCACCGGCGTGCGTCCGCCGCTGCGCACGTTGGTGACGGTGCGGGCGATGGTGCCGGTGGCCGGCAGCCCGCCGAAGAACGGCGTGACGATGTTGGCGATGCCCTGCGCCATCAGTTCCTGGTTGGGGTCGTGGCGGTCGTCGATGAGGCTGTCGGCCACGCGCGCGCACAGCAGCGACTCGATCGCGCCGAGCAGCGCGATGGTCAGCGTGGGCGCCAGCAGCTGCTGCGCCAGCTGCCAGCTCAGGTGCGGCAGCGCGAACGGCGGCAGGCCCTGCGGGATGCCGCCGAAGCGCGTGCCGATGGTCTCCACCGGCAACTCCAGCAGCGCGTTGGCCGCGGTGGCCAGCACCAGCGCCACCACCGTGCCGGGCACCATCGACAGGACCCGGCTCCAGCGCCCGGGCGCTGCCGGCGGCTGCGCCGGCGCGGCATGCCGGCGCCGGTCCGCCAGCCGCGCGAGGCGCGACCAGCCCGCCACCACCGCCAGCGAGCCCAGCGCGAGCGCCACCGTGGGCCACGATATGGTCGGCAGCGCCTGGCCCAGCACGCGCATCTGCGAGAGGAAGTCGCCCGGCAGCTTGCCGGTGCGCAGGCCGAGGAAGTCGCCGATCTGCGACACCATGATCAGCACCGCGATGCCGTTGGTGAAGCCGATCACGATGGCCACCGGAATGAAGCGCACCAGCGTGCCGAGCCGGAACAGCCCCATCGCGAACAGCAGCATCCCCGCCAGGATGGTGGCGATCAGCAGGTTGGCCACGCCGTAGCGCGCCACGATGCCGTAGACGATGACGATGAAGGCGCCGGCGGGGCCGCCGATCTGCACCGGCGAGCCGCCCAGCGCGGCGATCAGGAAGCCGGCGATGATGGCGGTAAACAGGCCGGCCTGGGGCGGCAGGCCCGAGGCGATGGCGAAGGCCATCGCCAGCGGCAGCGCCACCACGCCCACGGTCAGGCCGGCGGCGAGGTCCTTGGCGAAGGTGGCGCGGTCGTAGTCCCGCAGGCTGTCGCGCAGGCGCGGGTGGAAGGCGGCGAGGGGAAAGGGCTGGCGCAGGCGTGGGCCGCTGCGCGGGGTACCGGCGACGGGAGCGTGGCCGGGAACGCTGTCGGGCATGCCAGGGACTCCATCAACGCCCTTGTGGGGCAGGAATGCAGTATGGGCTTGCCGGCGCGGTGTCGTCAATCGCCGGTGCCGGCCGCCGCGCGGCGGCCGGCCCGCGTGGCGCGCGGGCGCGCTCGCCTGCGCACCGGCGCGCGCTCAGCGGATGCGCATGCCGGGCACGGCGCCGTCGTGCGGCTCCAGGATCCACAGGCCCGGCGTGGCCTTCTCGTCGGCGGCCGAGGCGGCCAGCACCATGCCTTCGGACAGGCCGAACTTCATCTTGCGCGGCGCCAGGTTGGCCACCATCACGGTCAGCTTGCCGACCAGCTGCTCGGGCGCGTAGGCCGACTGGATGCCGGAGAAGACGTTGCGGGTCTTGCCTTCGCCCGCGTCCAGCGTGAGCTGCAGCAGCTTGTTCGAGCCTTCCACCTTCTGGCAGGCCACGATCTTCGCCACGCGCAGGTCCACCTTGGCGAAGTCGTCGATGGTGATGGTCTCGGCGACCGGCTCGATCGCGGCGGCGCCGGCATCGGCGCCGGCCGGCGCGGCGGCCTGCAGCGAGTCGCGGTTGGCGGCCAGCAGCGCGTCGACCTGCTTGGCGTCCACGCGCGTCATCAGGTGCGAGTACGGCTGCACCGGGCGCGCGGCGCTCAGCTGCTTGTCGATCGCGCGCCAGTCGAGCGGCTCGACGTTGAGGAAGCGCTCCACGCCGGCGGCCATCTGCGGCACCACCGGCTTGAGGTAGACGGTGAGCAGGCGGAACGCCTCGAGCGAGACCGAGCAGGCCGCGTGCAGCGCGGCGCGCCTGGCGTCGTCGCGCGCCAGTTCCCACGGCTTCTCGGTGTCGACGAAGGCGTTGACCGCGTCGGTCAGCTCCATCACCAGGCGCAGCGCCTTGCTGTACTCGCGGCTTTCATAGAGCTGCGCGACCTGCGGCGCGGCCTCGCGCAGCTGCTTGAGCAGCGGGTGCGCGAGCGCGGCCTCGTCCACCGCGCCGTCGAAGCGCTTGACCAGGAAGCCGGCGGCGCGGCTGGCGATGTTGACGTACTTGCCGATCAGGTCGCTGTTGACGCGCGCGATGAAGTCCTCGAGGTTCAGGTCGAGGTCTTCCATGCTGGCGTTGAGCTTGGCGGCGAAGTAGTAGCGCAGCCATTCCGGGTTCATGCCGGTGTCGATGTAGCTCTGCGCGGTGATGAAGGTGCCGCGCGACTTGCTCATCTTGGCGCCGTCCACGGTCAGGAAGCCGTGGGCGAACACGTTGGTCGGCGTGCGGTGGCCCGAGAAGCGCAGCATGGCCGGCCAGAACAGCGTGTGGAAGTAGAGGATGTCCTTGCCGATGAAGTGGTACTGCTCGGCGGTGGAGTGCGGGCCGACCCAGGCGTCGAAGTCGATGCCTTTCTTTTCGGCCAGGTTCTTGAAGCTGGCGTAGTAGCCGATCGGCGCGTCCAGCCACACGTAGAAGTACTTGCCGGGCGCGCCCGGGATCTCGAAGCCGAAGTAGGGCGCGTCGCGCGAGATGTCCCAGTCCGACAGCGTGGAGGCCTCGCCCTCGGCGCCGAGCCATTCCTGCATCTTGTTGGCGGCTTCCGGCTGGGCCAGGTCGGCCACCCACTCGCGCAGGAAGGTCTCGCAGCGCGGGTCGGACAGCTTGAAGAAATAGTGGGCCGACGACTTGCGCACCGGCGTGGCGCCCGACACCACCGAGTACGGGTTCTTCAGGTCGGTGGGCGCGTAGGTGGTGCCGCACACCTCGCAGGAATCGCCGTACTGGTCCTTGGCGCCGCATTTCGGGCACTCGCCCTTGATGAAGCGGTCCGGCAGGAACATGTTCTTGACCGGGTCGTAGAACTGCTCGACCTCGCGCTCGGCGATCAGGTCTTCGGCCTTCAGCGCCAGGTAGATCTTCTCGGAAAGCTGCTTGTTCTCGTCCGAGTCGGTGCTGTAGTAGTTGTCGAACGACACCAGGAAGCTGTCGAAATCGCGCTTGTGCTCGCTCCAGACGCGGTCGATCAGCTGCTTGGGGGTGATGCCTTCCTTCTCGGCGCGCAGCATCACGGGCGTGCCGTGCGTGTCGTCGGCGCCCACGTAGTAGACCTCGTTGCCCATCATGCGCTGGAAGCGCACCCAGATGTCGGTCTGGATGTACTCCACCAGGTGGCCGATGTGGATCTGGCCGTTGGCGTATGGCAGGGCAGAGGTGACGAGGATGCGACGTGCGGTCATGGATGGTGCCGGTCAGGGGTAAACGGGGAAAGCGGGCACGCGCGGCGGGAGGCCGGCGCGCACCGTGAGACGGCTATTCTAGCAAGCGGGGCCGCAGGCGCGGGTGGCGCGCGGCGGACCGGTGGCGGACAGGACGGTGGCGGGGAGGGCCGGCGCGGCTTTGTAGTGACTTATATGCCACTTGTAGAGCTGCGGGCAAAAAAAGCGCCGGTCAGAACCGGCGCAGCTTTCCACAACGGAAAAGGAGGAGAAATCAGGTACCGCCCGGGAGGTCAGTCACCCATCGCGAGCCAGCAACGGTGACAAGCGGTACCTGTTTCTATGACTGCATCACCCTTGAATTGGTTTCAAAAAAATTTCCACGCGGCGATTCTGCGCGCGTCCCGCCTCGGTCGCGTTGTCCGCGATCGGCTGCGTCTGCCCGCGGCCCTCGGCCGCCAGGCGGTTGCGCGCGACGCCGCGGTCACCCAGGTAGCCGGCCACGCTCTGCGCGCGGCGCTGCGACAACTGCATGTTGTAGCTCGGGTTGCCGGTGCTGTCGGTATGGCCGACCACGGTGGCGGCCACGTCCGGATGCTGGTTGAGGGTCTGGGAGACCTGGTCGAGCACCGCGCGGAACGACGGCTTGATGGTCGAGCTGTCCGTGTCGAACGTCACCTGGCTCGGGATGTTCACCTTCAGCGAGCCGTCCGGCTGCTCGGTGATCTGCGTGCCGGTGCCGGCGGTGTCCTTGTTCAGCTTGCCGCGGATCGCGTTCCAGTTGTAGCCGGTGGCGCCGCCCAGGGCGCCGCCCACCGCCGCGCCGACCAGCGTGCCGGTGGTGTTGCCGCCGATCAGGTTGCCCAGCCCGGCGCCGACCGCGGCACCCACGCCGGTGCCGACCGCGGTCTGGGTGCCTTGTTCGGTGGCGCAGCCGGCAGCGAGCACGGCGACGGTGGCGAGGCTGACGAGCTTGAGTTTCATGCTTTCTCCTTCAGGACGAATCGTTGTTGGCTGGTTTTTTGACACGGTGCGCACCACAACGCTAGAAATAACGCGGAAGGCACGTGAATACAAGTATCCGGTGGTCCGCGCCGGGCGGCGTTTCTGGCGCACTACAATAAGGACATGAAGCCGGGCGCACAAGCGCAAGCCTGTGACAGTTGTAAGTGCGTGTAATTCCATGCGCGGCGCATGGGCTTGTCGGCCGCGCGCCACCCTCGGCGGGCGCGTGGTCCATACTTTGATACAGTACGCGCCTTCCCCCACATCCAGCAGCGGAGATTGTCTTGAGCCTCACCATCGACCAGGTTACCGAAGTCCTGCGCACCGTGATCGACCCGAACACGGGCCGGGATCTGGTGTCCACCCGCTCGGCGCGCAACGTGCGCGTCGATGGCGGCGACGTGTCGCTGGAAGTGGAACTGGGTTATCCCGGCAAGAGCCAGCTCGAGCCGATCCGCCAGGCGGTGCTTGCTGCGTTGCAGCAAATCCCGGGCCTGGCCAATGCCAGCGTGACCGTGACCAGCAAGATCGTGTCGCACGCGGTGCAGCGCGGCGTCAAGCTGCTGCCCGGCGTCAAGAACGTGATCGCCGTGGCTTCCGGCAAGGGCGGCGTGGGCAAGTCCACCACCGCCGTCAACCTGGCGCTGGCGCTGTCCGCCGAGGGCGCGCGCGTGGGCATGCTCGACGCCGACATCTACGGCCCCAGCCTGCCGATGATGCTCGGCATCACCGGCCGGCCCGAGTCGTCGGACGGCCAGACGATGGAGCCGCTCGAAGGCCACGGCCTGCAGGCCAACTCGATCGGCTTCCTGATCGAGCAGGACAACCCGATGGTGTGGCGCGGCCCGATGGTGACCTCGGCGCTGGAGCAACTGCTGCGCCAGACCAACTGGCACGACCTCGACTACCTGATCGTCGACATGCCGCCGGGCACCGGCGACATCCAGCTCACGCTGTCGCAGAAGGTGCCCGTCACCGGCGCGGTGATCGTCACCACGCCGCAGGACATTGCGCTGCTGGACGCCAAGAAGGGCCTCAAGATGTTCGAGAAGGTGGGCATTCCCATCCTCGGCATCGTCGAGAACATGGCGGTCTACTGCTGCCCGAACTGCGGCCACGTCGAACATATCTTCGGCGAGGGCGGCGGCGAGAAGATGTGCGAGGACTACCACGTGGACCTGCTCGGCAGCATGCCGCTGAACCGCTCGATCCGCGAGCAGGCCGACACCGGCCGCCCGACCGTGGTGGCCGATCCCGACAGCCCGGTGGCGGAGCTGTACCGGGCGATGGCGCGCAAGGTGGCGGTCAAGGTGGCCGACCGCGCGCGCGACATGAGCAGCAAGTTCCCCAGCATCGTGGTGCAGAACACCTGAGCGGCGTCCGGCGGGCCGGCCCGGGCGGGCGTCCGCCGCCTGTCCGCCACCTGCCCGCCGGCGCGCGCCATCGGGCGGCAAACTCTCGCCGGCACGTCACATTGCGGCGGTACAATCGGCCGCACAACACCGTGAGAGGAGGTTCTGCATGAAGCATGTACGCGTACTTTTCTGCCTGGCGGCAGTGGGCGCCCTGGCCGGCTGCGGCAGCATGGACATCGGCGGCGACAGCGCCGTGGCCAAGCTCGACGCCAAGAGCGGCACCGCCACGCAAGGCACCGTGACCTTCACCCAGCGCGGCGACCGCGTGCTGGTCAAGGCCGACGTGAGCGGCCTGCCGCCCAACACCGAACACGGCTTCCACGTGCACGAGAAGGGCGATTGCTCGAGCCCCGATGCCATGAGCGCCGGCGGCCATTTCAACCCGACCGGCAAGCCGCACGGCTCGATGTCGATGCCCGACCACCATGCCGGCGACATCAACAACCTGCGGGCGGACGCCAGCGGGCGCGCCCAGGCCAGCTTCGAGCTGACCGGCGTGACCGTGGCCCCCGGCCCCACCAGCGTGGTCGGCCGCGCCGTGGTGGTGCACAAGGACCCGGACGACTACCGCACCCAGCCGACCGGCAACTCCGGCGGGCGCGTCGCCTGCGGCGTCATCGCCAAGTCCTGACGGGCGGGCGCGGGAAGCGGGGCGCGCCGTCCCGGCTTCCCGCGCCGCTCCCCGCGCCGGCCACAGTCGCTCACGGCCGCTCCCGGCTGGCCTTCCGGTCCGGTCCTGGCCTGGTTCCGGCCCGATCCGAGCCCGATTGGCGCCTGATTCCACTCCGGCTCACTTCCCCGATGCCCGCGCGCCGGAAGCGCTTCCGATTGGTTGTACAATGCGGGCCATCGCGAGGCCCCGGCAGGTCCGGCGTGCCGTGAGCAAATGCGAGCAGCGTTCCCGGCTGCCCGGCGCGGCAACGCCGCCGGCCGCGCCCGAGCCTGCCCGCATTTGTTCATCCCGGTACCCATATGAGCATCAAATCCGACAAGTGGATCCGCCGCATGGCGGAGCAGCACGCCATGATCGAGCCGTTCGAGCCCGGCCAGGTACGGGAGTCCGACGGCCGCAAGATCGTTTCCTACGGCACCTCGAGCTACGGCTACGACATCCGCTGCGCCGACGAATTCAAGATCTTCACCAACATCAACAGCACCATCGTCGATCCCAAGAACTTCGACGAGAAGTCCTTCGTCGACTTCAAGGGCGACGTCTGCATCATCCCGCCCAACTCGTTCGCGCTGGCGCGCACGATGGAGTATTTCCGCATCCCGCGCAGCGTGTTGACCATCTGCCTGGGCAAGAGCACCTACGCGCGCTGCGGCATCATCGTCAACGTGACCCCGTTCGAGCCGGAATGGGAAGGCTATGTCACGCTGGAGTTCTCCAACACCACGCCGCTGCCCGCCAAGATCTACGCCGGCGAGGGCTGCGCCCAGGTGCTGTTCTTCGAAAGCGACGAGATCTGCGAGACTTCCTACGCCGACCGCGGCGGGAAGTACCAGGGCCAGCACGGTGTCACACTGCCGAAGACCTGATCGCTTTACAATGCGCGCGTCGCGGCATGCGCCGGCTCCCGAGTGAGCGCCGGCGGGCCGCGCGCCAAGCCCGAACGTCGAGCCACATGCCGCCCAGGGGAGAGCGTCCCCGGGCCATGTGGCTCAAGTCCTTCCTGCCGTCCAAGGATGCCCTATGAAATTCCGCTTTCCCGTCATCATCATCGATGAAGACTTCCGCTCCGAGAACATTTCCGGCTCGGGCATCCGTGCGCTAGCGCAGGCCATCGAGCAGGAAGGCATGGAGGTCATGGGCCTGACCAGCTACGGCGACCTGACCTCGTTCGCGCAGCAGTCCAGCCGCGCTTCGTCGTTCATCGTGTCGATCGACGACGACGAATTCGTCAGCGAGGACGACCGCCCCGAAGCCGCCGCCATCGAGAAGCTGCGCGCCTTCGTCAACGAAGTGCGCCGCCGCAACACCGACCTGCCGATCTTCCTGTACGGCGAGACCCGCACCTCGCGCCATATCCCCAACGACATCCTGCGCGAGCTGCACGGCTTCATCCACATGTTCGAGGACACGCCGGAGTTCGTGGCGCGCCACATCATCCGCGAGGCGCGGGTCTACCTGGATTCGCTGGCGCCGCCGTTCTTCAAGGCGCTGATCGCCTACGCGCAGGACAGCTCGTACTCGTGGCACTGCCCGGGCCACTCGGGCGGCGTGGCGTTCCTCAAGAGCCCGGTCGGCCAGGTGTTCCACCAGTTCTTCGGCGAGAACATGCTGCGCGCCGACGTCTGCAACGCGGTGGACGAGCTCGGCCAGCTGCTCGACCACACCGGCCCGGTGGCGGCCTCGGAGCGCAATGCCGCGCGCATCTTCAACTCCGACCACATGTATTTCGTCACCAACGGCACCTCCACCTCGAACAAGATGGTGTGGCATGCCAACGTGGCGCCGGGCGACATCGTGGTGGTGGACCGCAACTGCCACAAGTCGATCCTGCACGCGATCATGATGACCGGCGCGATCCCGGTGTTCCTGATGCCCACGCGCAACCACTACGGCATCATCGGCCCGATCCCGAAGAGCGAGTTCGACCCCGAGACCATCCGCCGCAAGATCGCCGCGCACCCGTTCGCCAGCCTGGCGAAGAACCAGAAGCCGCGCATCCTGACCATCACCCAGGGCACCTACGACGGCGTGCTGTACAACGCCGAGCAGATCAAGGAAATGCTGGCGACCGAGATCGACACGCTGCATTTCGACGAAGCCTGGCTGCCGCACGCGGCGTTCCACGAGTTCTACCGCGACATGCACGCGATCGGCCGCGACCGCCCGCGCAGCAAGGACGCGCTGGTGTTCGCCACGCAGTCCACGCACAAGCTGCTGGCCGGCCTGTCGCAGGCCTCGCAGATCCTCGTGCAGGACTCCGAGACGCGCAAGCTGGACCGCTACCGCTTCAACGAGGCGTACCTGATGCACACCTCGACCAGCCCGCAGTACTCGATCATCGCCTCGTGCGACGTGGCCGCGGCGATGATGGAAGCGCCGGGCGGCACCGCGCTGGTGGAGGAAAGCATCCAGGAAGCGATCGACTTCCGCCGCGCCATGCGCAAGGTCGAGGGTGACTACGAAGCCGGCAACAACGGCGACTGGTGGTTCAAGGTGTGGGGCCCCGACGCGCTGGTCGAGGACGGCATCGGCGACCGCGAGGAATGGATGCTCAAGTCCAACGAGCGCTGGCACGGCTTCGGCGACCTCGCCGACGGCTTCAACCTGCTCGACCCGATCAAGGCCACCATCATCACCCCGGGCCTGGACGTGGACGGCGAGTTCAGCGAGCGCGGCATCCCGGCGGCCATCGTCACCAAGTACCTGGCCGAGCACGGCATCATCATCGAGAAGACCGGGCTGTACTCGTTCTTCATCATGTTCACCATCGGCATCACCAAGGGCCGCTGGAACTCGCTGGTGACCGAGCTGCAGCAGTTCAAGGACGACTACGACCAGAACCAGCCGCTGTGGCGCGTGCTGCCCGAGTTCGTGGCCAAGCATCCGCAGTACGAGCGCATGGGCCTGCGCGACCTGTGCGACGCCATCCACAGCGTCTACAAGGCCAACGACGTGGCGCGCGTGACCACCGAGATGTACCTGTCGGACATGGAGCCGGCGATGAAGCCGTCCGACGCCTGGGCCATGATGGCCCACCGCGAGATCGAGCGCGTGGCCGTGGACGAGCTCGAAGGCCGCGTCACCGCCATCCTGCTCACGCCGTACCCGCCGGGCATCCCGCTGCTGATCCCGGGCGAGCGCTTCAACCACATCATCGTGCAGTACCTGAAGTTCGCGCGCGACTTCAACAAGCTGTTCCCCGGCTTCGAGACCGACATCCACGGCCTGGTGGAGGAAGAGACCGACGGCGGCGGCAGGGCGTATTTCGTCGACTGCGTGAAGCAGGTTCGCTGAGGCTGGCCGGCAGCAGGAGCCTCCCCGGCATCCCAAGGGCCTCGCGCGAGCGAGGCCCTTTCCATTGGCAATCCGCCCGCCGGCAAGCCGCGCGGGAATGCGCTAGAGTGGCGCCTGAATCGCCGCGGCCCGGCGGCATGTGGAAATCCCATCGGACGGAGTGAGCATGGCTTCAGCGCGTAGAGTGGAATTGACTGAGTTCGGCGGCGTCGAGGTGATGCGGCTGGTGACGGCCGACCTGCCGGCGCCGGCGGCGGGCGAGGTGCAGTTGCGCCAGACCGCCGTCGGCTTCAACTACATCGACGTGTACCAGCGCGCGGGCAAGTATCCGCTGCCCAACCCGACCGGCCTCGGCCACGAGGCCGCCGGCGTGATCGAGGCGGTGGGCGAGGGCGTGGCGGACCTGCGCGCGGGCGACCGCGTGGTCTACATGAACGCCGGCATCGGCGCCTACGCCGGGCGCCGCAACGTCGCCGCCGACAAGGTAGTGAAGCTGCCCGACGGCATCGACGACGTGGCCGCCGCGGCAGTCTTCTTCAAGGCCATGACCGCGCAGTACCTGGTGAAGAAGACCCATCGCGTGCAGTCCGGCGACATCGTGGTCGTGCATGCCGCCGCCGGCGGCGTGGGCCAGATCCTCGCCAGCTGGGCCAAGGCGCTCGGCGCCACGGTGATCGGCACGGCCGGCTCGCCAGCCAAGTGCGAGGTCGCGCGGGCGGCCGGCTGCGATGCCGCCATCGACTATTCGCAGGCGGACTGGGTGCGGCAGGTGATCGACGCCACCGGCGGGCGCAAGGCGCGCGTGGTCTACGACTCGGTTGGCCAGCACACCTTCATGGGCTCGCTCGACTGCACCGCGCCGTTCGGGCTGGTGGCGCTGTACGGCGCGGCATCGGGCCCGGTCGCGGCGTTCGAGCCGGAGCTGCTCAACAAGAAGGGCTGCCTGTTCCTGACGCGGCCCTCGGTGTTCCCGCACAACGCCGACACCCAGACCTTCCGCGCCAACGCGGCGGACGTATTCCAGGCCATCGAACAGGGCGCGATCCGCGCCACCATCGGCGCGCGCTATCCGCTGGAGCAGGTCGCCGAGGCGCACCGTGCGGCCGAGGCGCGCGCCACCACCGGCGCGATCGTGCTGCTGCCCTGAGCGGCCGGGCGCGGCGGGTAAAGAAAAAGGTCCCGCGTGCGGGACCTTCGGATTGCCGGCAAAGCCAGCATGCCGCCTGTGTTCTCCCCTCGCCCATTTCATGGGAGAGGGGAGCAAACCTCCGACAGCCTGAAAGCCACGCCGCGCGACCCTTGTCCGCGCAGGACACCCATCCCGCTCACTTCTTCTTGTCGAACTCGAACTGCGGCGCGGCCGGCTCGTCCTGCGCCGGGGCCGAGGGCAGCTCGAGCGTGCCGGCGCCGCCGGCCGCGCCCGAGGGCGGCGCCGAGGCTCCGCCGCTGTCGCCGCCGAGCGGGATCGACACCTCCGCCGCGTTGCTATGGTGCAGCGAGCCCTTGTCGAGGAACATCGTGACCATGCCCGGCCAGAACATCACCATCACCACCATGATGAGCTGCAGGCCGACCCAGGGCAGCGCGCCCCAGTAGATGTCCGCGCTTTTCACTTCCTTGGGGGCGATGCCGCGCAGGTAGAACAGCGCGAAGCCGAACGGCGGGTGCATGAACGAGGTCTGCATGTTCACGCACAGCATCACGCCGAACCACACCAGCGCCGCGGTGGCGGCCGCCTCCGGGTTGCCGCCCATCGAGTCGGCCACCACCGGCGCCAGCACCTTGACCGCGACCGGGGCCAGCATCGGCACCACGATGAAGGCGATCTCGAAGAAGTCGAGGAAGAACGCCAGGAAGAAGATGAACAGGTTGACCACCAGCAGGAAGCCGATCCAGCCGCCCGGCAGCGAGGTGAACATGTGCTCCACCCACGCGCCGCCGTCCACGCCCTGGAACACCACCGAGAAGCAGGTCGAGCCGATCAGGATGAACACCACCATCGCCGTGATGCGCGCGGTGGACTGGTAGGCGTCGACGATCAGCACGCGCAGGTCGGTCAGCTGCCCGGCGCGCAGCAGCAGCCAGGCGATGACGAGGTAGACCACCGCCAGCGGAATGCGGAACAGGTGCGAGCCGAAGGCGAAGAAGCCGGCCACGATGGCGATGCCGGTGGCGGCGATGGCGGTGCGGTAGAGCGCGCGGTCGAGCTTGCCGAAGCCGGGGTTGCGCAGCACCGCCAGCACCAGCGCGCCGACCGCGCCCATCGCGCCGGACTCGGTGGGCGTGGCGATGCCCAGCATGATGGTGCCCAGCACCAGGAAGATCAGCACCGCGCACGGCACGATGCCGCGCAGGCACTTGCGCCACAGCGCCCAGCCGCGCAGCGTGCGTTCTTCCGCCGGCACCGGCGGCAGCCAGTCCGGCTTTATGCGCGCGAGCACGAAGGTGTAGAGCGCGAACAGCGCGATCTGCACCACCGACGGGCCCCACGCGCCCAGGTACATGCTGCCCACGTCGGCGCTGCCCATCGGCGTCTTGAGCTGGTCGGCCAGCACCACCAGCACCAGCGACGGCGGCACCAGCTGCGTGATGGTGCCCGACGCCGCCAGCACCCCGGTGGCGTACTTCATGTTGTAGCGGTAGCGCATCATCACCGGCAGCGAGATCATCGCCATCGCGATCACCTGGGCCGCCACCGTGCCGGTGATGGCGCCGAGGATGAAGCCGACGATGATGACCGAGTAGCCCAGGCCGCCGCGCACCGGGCCGAACAGCTGGCCCATCGAGTCGAGCATGTCCTCGGCCAGCCCGCACTTCTCGAGGATCGCACCCATGAAGGTGAAGAACGGGATCGCCAGCAGCAGCTCGTTGGCCAGCACGCTGCCGAACACGCGGCTCGGCACCGCCTGCAGGAAGCTGACCGGGAAATAGCCCCACTCGATGGCGAGGAAGCCGAACGCGAGGCCGACCGCCGACAACGAGAATGCGACCGGGAAGCCGATCAGCATGAATACCACCAGGCCGCCGAACATGAGCGGCGGCATATATTCCAACGGAATCATCATTGCACCGGCCTCTCGTATTTCGATTCGATGCGCACCAGCCCCTTGAGGGCGGCAATGCGCTTGATCAGTTCGGACACGCCTTGCAGGCCGAGCAGGGCGAAGCCGAGCGGCACCACCAGCTTGATCGGGTAGCGCGGCAGGCCGCCGGAGTTGCCGGATTGCTCGAGGATGCGCCACGAGGGCAGGAACAGGGACTCCCACGACAGCCACGCGAACAGCGCGCACGAAGGCAGCAGGAAGACGACGATGCCGAAGATGTCGATCCAGTGCTGCGCGCGCTCGGACACGTTGCCGTAGATCAGGTCCACGCGCACGTGCTCGTTGCGCTGGAACGTGTACGACGCGCCGAACATCACGGCGATGGCGAACATGTACCACTGCAGTTCGAGCGGCCAGTTGTCGCTGAGGTTGAAGCCGTAACGCAGCAGGGCGTTGCCCGCGCTGATCAGGCACGACAGCAGGATCATGATGTTTGCAAGCCTGCCCGTGTGCTGATTCAACCTGTCGATCTGCCGTGACAGACCAAGCAAGTAGTACATGGGTTGTCTCCCCCTGTTTTTGCGCCGATTAGTTTATCTGTAACAAAATGCATCGGCGCTTGGGGCTAATACCTACCGCATTGCGCAAAGATCGGCGGCGCGAACCGGCGGCACAAATGAAAAAGCCGCCGAGGGCATGCGCCCTGGCGGCTCTTGCGCGATGCGCGGCTTACGTGGAACCTACATCGGCGGACGGCGTTTCGCTCAAAGCGCCGCGCGCGCGGCGGCGATCGCCGCGCGCACCTGCGCCGGCGCGGTGCCGCCGACATGGTCGCGCGCCGCGACCGAGCCTTCCAGCGTCAGCACCGCGTGCACGTCGTCGCCGATCAGCGCGGCCTTGTCGCCCAGGCCGGTGGCCTCGCGCAGCTCGGCCACGGTGAGGTCGGCCAGGTCGCAGCGGCGGTCGTCGCAGGCGCGCACGGCGTGGGCCACGGCTTCGTGCGCGTCGCGGAACGGCAGGCCGCGCTTGACCAGGTAGTCGGCCAGGTCGGTGGCGGTGGCGTAGCCCTGCAGCGCGGCGGCGCGCATGTTGTCGGGCTTGACCGAGATGCCCGGCACCATGTCGGCGAAGATGCGCAGCGTGTCGGCCACGGTGTCGACCGTGTCGAACAGCGGTTCCTTGTCTTCCTGGTTGTCCTTGTTGTACGCCAGCGGCTGGCCCTTCATCAGCGTCAGCAGGCCGACCAGGTGGCCGTTGACGCGGCCGGTCTTGCCGCGCGCCAGCTCGGGCACGTCCGGGTTCTTCTTCTGCGGCATGATCGAGCTGCCGGTGCAGAAGCGGTCGGCGATGTCGATGAAGCCCACGCGCGGGCTCATCCAGATCACCAGTTCCTCGGAGAAGCGCGAGACGTGGGTCATCACCAGCGCCGAGGCGGCGCAGAATTCGATGGCGAAGTCGCGGTCGGACACGGCGTCGAGCGAGTTGCGGCACACGCCGTCGAAGCCAAGCTGCTGCGCCACGAACTCGCGGTCGATCGGGTAGCTGGTGCCGGCCAGCGCGGCGGCGCCCAGCGGCAGGCGGTTGACGCGGCGGCGGCAGTCGGCCATGCGCTCGGCGTCGCGCGTGAACATCTCCACGTAGGCCAGCAGGTGGTGGCCGAAGGTGACCGGCTGCGCCACCTGCAGGTGGGTGAAGCCGGGCAGGATGGTGTCGGCGTTCTTCTCGGCCAGGTCCAGCAGCGCGCCGCGCAGCGCGCCCAGCAGGCCGATGATGGCGTCGATCTCGCTGCGCAGCCACAGGCGGATGTCGGTGGCGACCTGGTCGTTGCGCGAGCGGCCGGTGTGCAGGCGCTTGCCGGCGTCGCCGACCAGCGCGGTCAGGCGCGCCTCGATGTTGAGGTGGACGTCTTCCAGGTCGAGCTTCCACTCGAAGCCGCCGGCCTCGATCTCGGCACGGATCTGCGCCATGCCGCGCTCGATCTCGGCGCGGTCGGCCTCGGCGATGATTCCCTGCTTGGCCAGCATGGCGGCGTGCGCGAGCGAGCCCTGGATGTCGAACAGCGCCAGGCGCTTGTCGAAGAACACCGAAGCGGTGTAGCGCTTCACCAGGTCGGACATCGGTTCGGAGAAGCGGGCGGACCAGGCTTCGCCTTTCTTGGCAAGTTGGGAGGTCATGGGCGGGTAAGGCTGGGTTGGCTCGCAGGCCGGCGGCGGCACCGCGGCGCGAGCGGGAAAATCGGGGAAACAGCGATTATATCGCTGCCGCCGCCTTCCCAGCCCGGCTTGTGGCTGGTGCCGGCGGCGCACCGGGGCCGGCCGGGCGGGCGCGCCGCGGCGCCGATGGCCGGCGGCGGGTGATGCCGGCGGCACAGGGCCGGCGCGGGCCGGCGCGCGCGCGCCTGCCGCGGCCCGAACGGAAACCCGGGCCGGGCGGACTGGCGCCGCCGCGGCCCCGGCGGGGTCGGCGGAATCGGCGGAATCGGCGGAACCCGCGGGATCAGCCGCTATTGCGCAGCCCCGCTGCCACCCCGTTGATGGTGAGGTGGATGCCGCGCCGCACGCGGATGTCGTCGCCGTCCTTGCCCGAGCGATAGCGCTTGAGCAGCTCCACCTGCAAGTGGTTGAGCGGGTCGAGGTAGGCGAAGCGGTTCTTGATCGAGCGCGCCAGCAGCGGGTTGTCGGCCAGGCGCTCCTGGCGCCCGGTGATCAGCGCCAGCATGTCGCAGGTCAGGTGCCACTCGGCGCTGATGCGCGCGAACACGGTCTTGCGCAGCGCCGCGTCCTCGCACAGCGCGGCGTAGCGCGAGGCCACCGCGAGGTCGGTCTTGGCCAGCACCATGTCCATGTTGGACAGCAGCGTGGAGAAGAACGGCCACGACTTGACCATGCGCCGCAGCGTGGCCTGCGCCGCCTTGCGCGCCTTGTCGTCGGGCGCCGCGTCCAGCACCGCCCGGACCGCGCTGCCGAAGCCGAACCAGCCCGGCAGCAGCAGCCGGCACTGGCCCCACGAGAAGCCCCACGGAATCGCGCGCAGGTCCTCGATGCGGCGGTGCTTCTTGTCCATCAGCTTGCGCGAGGCCGGGCGCGAGCCGAGGTTCAGGTCGGCGATCTCGGTGATCGGCGTGGTGGCGAAGAAATAGTCCTTGAAGCCCGGCGTGTCGTAGACCAGGTCGCGGTAGGACGCGAAGGCGCGGTCCGAGAGCTGCTGCATCATCGCCTCGAACGCGGCCAGCTCCTTCGGCGCGTTCTGCGTGGGCAGCAGCGACGCTTCCAGCGTGGCGGCGATCACCGTCTCCAGGTTGCGCCGGCCGATCTCGGCGTTGGCGAACTTGCTGTTGATGATCTCGCCCTGCTCGGTCAGGCGGATCTGCCCGTTGACCGTGCCCGGCGGCTGCGACAGGATGGCCTGGTAGGTCGGGCCGCCGCCGCGGCCGACCGTGCCGCCGCGGCCGTGGAACAGGCGCAGCTTGACTTTGCGCTGCTCGAACAATTGCACCAGCGCCAGCTCGGCCTTGTACAGCTCCCAGTTCGAGGTCAGGAAGCCGCCGTCCTTGTTGGAGTCCGAATAGCCCAGCATCACTTCCTGCTCGCCGCCGTGGTGGGCGATCACCGGGGCGAAGCCCGGCAGCTCCAGCAGCGACTGCATGATGCCGGCGGCGTTGCGCAAATCCTCGATGGTCTCGAACAGCGGGATCACCATCAGCTCCATGCGGGCCGGGTCGGTCTTGCTGCCGAGCGTGCCGCGCAGCATGCCGGCTTCCTTCTGCAGCAGCATCACTTCCACCAGGTCGGACAGCGTCTCGGTGTGCGAGATGATGTAGTTGCGCGCCACGCGCGCGCCGTAGCGGGCGCGCAGCTGGCGCGCGGTGTCCAGGATGGCGAGTTCGCTGCGGGTCTGCTCGGAGTAGGTGTGCCACGGCAGCGTCAGCAGGCGCGGCTGGCGCAGCTCGGCCAGCAGCAGCTCGAGCTTGCGCGCCTCGGGCAGGCCGGCGTAGTCGGCCTCCACGCCGGCGGCGGCGAACAGCTCGGCGATCACGGCTTCGTGCACGTCGGAGACCTGGCGCATGTCGATCGACGCCAGGTGGAAGCCGAACACGGCGATGGCCTTGGCCAGCGCGTCGATGCGCGTGCGCGCCAGCGCCGCGCCGTGGTGGGCGCGCAGCGAGTCGGTCACCACCTGCACGTCGGCGGCGAACGACTGCGCGTCGGCGTAGGGCGCGGCGTCGGCCACCGGGTGGCGCGGCGCGGCCTGGCCGTTGATGGCCAGGCAGGTGGCCGCCAGGCGCGCGTAGATGCCGATCAGCGCGCGGCGGTAGGGCTCGTCGGCGCGATGGTCGGAATGGTCGGGCGAGATGTCGGCCAGCGCCAGCAGCTCGGGGCTGGCCTCCACCATCAGGCTGGACATCGACAGCTCGGCGCCGAGCGCGTGCACCTCGTCCAGGTACCACTCCAGGATCAGCGACGACTGCTTGGTCGCGGCCTGCTCCAGCGTGGCCGCGGTGACGTTGGGGTTGCCGTCGCGGTCGCCGCCGATCCACGAGCCCATCTGGAAGAACGGCGCGAGCTGCGCCGGGCCGGCCGCGGCCGGCGCGCCCTTGTGGCGGCGCGAGGCCGGGAACACCGCGGCGATGTCCTCCTCCAGCTCGCTCATCAGTTGCGGGATGCCGCGCAGGAAGCAGGTGCGGTAGTAGGACAGCGCGTTCTCGATCTCGTCCACCACCATCAGGCGCGTGTTGCGCAGCATGCGGGTCTGCCACAGCGTGGTCACGCGCGCGCGCAGCAGCGCGGTGTTGTGCTCGCGCTCGCGCGCGGTCATGGGCAGGTCGCGCTCGGCCAGCAGGCGCGCGATCTCGCGCTCGGCGTCGAGGATGCTCTTGCGCTGCACCTCGGTCGGGTGGGCGGTGAGCACCGGCACGATCAGCGCCTCGTCGAAGAACTGGCGCAGGGTCTTGCCCGACACGCCGGCCGCGTCGATGGCCTGCAGCGCGCGCGCCAGGCTGCCCGGCTGCGCCGGCGAGCCGGCCAGCGCGTGCACGCGGCGGCGGCGGTTGTGGTGCTGGTCCTCGGCGATGTTGGCCAGGTGCGAGAAATAGCTGAACGCGCGCACCACCCAGTTGGTCTGGTCGCGCGACAGGCGCTTGAGCAGGCGGTCCAGCTCGGCGCCGGCGGCGCGGTCGTTCTCGCGGCGAAAGCGCACCGCCATCTGGCGGATGGTCTCGACCAGCTCGAAGGCGGCCTCGCCTTCCTGCTCGCGCACGCAGTCGCCCAGCAGGCGGCCCAGGAAGCGGATGTCCTCGCGCAGCGGCACGTCCTTGTCGCTGGCGCGGCGGGCCGGCGCCGGCGCGGCGGTGGCGTTCGCGGCACTGGCGGCCTTGGTGGGCTTGATGGGCCTGGTGGCCTTGACGGGCTTGGCGGCGTCGGCGGATCGGGGGAGCCGGGCCGGTCTGGCGCCGGCGGCGGGCGGGGCGGGGGGGCTTGCGGGAACCGTGGCCAGGGCCAGGGCGGCATCGGGGGCGTCGGCCCGGCTGGCGGCGGTCTGGCGCCGGCCGGCAGGGCGCGCGGCTTGCTGCGTCATGCAATCTCCTGTTGTCTCGTCTCTCTTATTCGTCGCCTGGAGCGGCTTGGGGTGCGTGCTAACATGCGCGGATGCAAGCATCCGTTCCCCAGTCTTCCTCCGGCGCCGCGCCGCGCAAGCTTGTCATCGCCTCCCGCGAAAGCCGTCTGGCGATGTGGCAGGCCGAGCATGTGCGTGCTGCGTTGCAACAATACTATCCCGCGTGCGATGTGTCCATCCTGGGCATGACGACCCGCGGAGACCAGATTCTAGACCGCACGCTGTCGAAAGTCGGCGGCAAGGGGCTCTTCGTCAAGGAGCTGGAGATCGCGATGGCCGACGGCCGCGCCGATCTCGCCGTGCACTCGCTCAAGGATGTGCCGATGGAGCTACCCGCCGGGTTTGCGCTGGCCGCCATCATGGAGCGCGAGGACCCGCACGACGCGCTGGTGTCGGCGCGCTTCGGCTCGCTCGACGAGATGCCCGCCGGCACCGTGGTGGGCACCTCCAGCCTGCGCCGCGAGGCCGCGCTGCGCGCGCGCTACCCGCACCTGGAGATCCGCCCGCTGCGCGGCAACCTCGACACGCGCCTGGCCAAGCTCGACCGCGGCGACTACGCCGCCATCATCCTGGCCGCCGCCGGGCTCAAGCGCCTCGGACTGGCCGGCCGCATCCGCGCCGTGCTCGATCCGGTCAGCTCGCTGCCGGCCGCGGGCCAGGGCGCGCTGGGCATCGAGATTCCCGCCGGCCGCCCCGAGCTGGCCGCCTGGCTCGCCCCGCTCAACCACGCGCCGAGCGCGCTGGCCGTGACCGCCGAGCGCGCCGTGTCGCGCCTGCTGGGCGGCTCCTGCCAGGTGCCGCTGGCCGCCCACGCGCGCTGGGACGGCGCGCAGCTGCGCATCGACGCCTTCGTGGCGCTGCCCGACGGCAGCCGCAGCGTGCGCGCCAGCGCCGCGGCGCTGGTCGCGGGCGACGACGCGGTGGCCCGCGCCGAGGCGCTCGGCAGCGCCGTCGCCCGCGACCTGCTCGACCAGGGCGCCGCCGGCATCCTGGCCGCGCTGGCGGATCCGGCTTCGCCGCAAGCTCCCGCCTGAGGCCGGCCCATGCCCCGCCCGACCGTCGTTGTGACACGACCCGCCGGGCAGTCCCGGCAACTGACCGAGGCGCTCTCGGCAGCCGGCCTGGACGTGCTCGGCTTTCCCCTGCTGGCGATCGGCCCCGCCGCCGACGAAGGCCCGCTGCGCGCCGCGCTGGCGCAACTGGCGGACTTCGCGCTGGTGGTCTTCGTCAGCCCCAATGCCGTGGCCTTCGCGCTCGACGCGCTGGCCCAGGTGCAGGACAAGCCCGCGCCGCGCTGGCCCGAGGCCGTGCCGCTCGCGGTGGTCGGCCCGGCCAGCGTGGCCGCGCTGGCCGAACGCGGCATCGCCGCGCCCGCCTGCCGCGTGATCGCGCCGGCGGGCAGCCATGCGCATGAGGCGGACGGCGCCGGCCTGGCCGACAACGGCGACGGCGCCGACAACGAAAACGGCAATGGCAATGGCAACGGCGGCGACAGCAGCAACGGCAACGACGGCGGCGACACCCGCTTCGACTCCGAAGCCCTGTGGCAGCAGATCGACAGCCAGCTCGGCGCGGCGGCGCTGGCCGGGCGCCAGGTCCTGATCGTGCGCGGCAACGGCGGGCGCGACTGGCTGGCCGAGCGCCTGCGCGGCGCCGGCGCCGAGGTGCGCGCCGTCGAGGCCTACCGGCGCTCGGTGCCCGCGCCCGGCAGCATGCAGTGGCAGGCCGTGCGCGACGGGCTCAAGCCGGGCGCGCCGCCGCAGGCGTGGCTGCTGACCAGTTCCGAGGCCGTGCGCAATCTCGACGGCATGGCCCGCGAAGCGCTCAGCCCGCAGGAGCTGGCGGGCCTGCGCCAGGTGCAGTGCATCGCGCCGCATGCGAGAATCGCCGAGCAGGCCGCCGCGCTGGGCTTCGCGCACGTGCTGCGCGCCGCGCCGGGCGACGAAGGCCTGCTCGCCGCGTGCCGCCAGTGGGCCCAGGCCCACGCCGGCCCGCCCGCGCCGATGCCGGCGCCGGCATCGGCACCGTCCGCCGTGGCAACGGTGGCGCCGCCGCCGCCGGCCTTGCCGGACAACGCTTCCTCCGCCATATCGTCAACAACGCCAACGAAGGCCGATCGCGTGACGCAAGAACATACCGCTACCGCTCCTCCCGCCACCAGCCCGCCGCCCGCGGCGCCGTCCGCCCGCGGCGCGGCGCGCGTCAGTCCGTGGTGGCTGCTGCTGGTCCTGCTGATCCTCGCCATCGGCGGCGGCTTCTGGTGGCTGCAGAACCGCGTCGAGCACCTCACGCAGGAACTGGCGCGGCGCCAGCAGAGCAACGACGCGCTGGTGCAGGAAACGCGCGTGCTGTCGCGCAACGCGCAGGACACGGTCAAGGAGCTGCAGGCCAAGGTCGGCGCGCTCGACGGCCAGCTCGGCGAGGCGCGCGACAAGCAGTCCGCGCTCGAACAGGTCTACCAGGACCTGATGCGCAACCGCGACGACTGGGAAATCGCCGAGATCCAGCAACTGCTGACCAACGCCGGCCAGCAGCTCCAGCTGACCGGCAACGTGCAGGTGGCGCTGGCCGCGCTGCAAAGCGCCGACACCCGCCTGGCGCGCACCGACAAGCCGCAGTACAACCTGCTGCGCCGGGCCATCGCGCGCGATGTCGCGCGCATGAAGGCGGTGCCGGACACCGACCTGACCGGCGCCGCCATCAAGCTCGACGAAGCCATCAACCAGGTCGACACGCTGCCGCTGCTGTCGAGCGAGCGCATGCTCGAGCGCAGCGAGGCCGACGCGCGCAAGGCGGAGGCGACCACCAGGGCCGAGGCGAAGCCCGACAAGGGCAATACGAAGAACGTGGCGCGCAGCGCCGCCGCGCCGTCGGTGGGCAACGCCGTGGCCGGCTGGTTCGGCGGCCTGTGGGACAGCGTGCGCGACGAGCTGACGCAGGTCATCCGCATCCGCCGCGTGGACGACGCCCAGGCGCTGCTGCTGACCGGCGACCAGGGCTGGTTCCTGCGCGAGAACGTCAAGCTGCGCCTGCTCAACGCGCGGCTGGCGCTGCTGTCGCGCAACGAGCCGGTGTTCCGCAACGACCTCGCCGCCGCGCAGGCCATGATCGGCCGCTATTTCGACACCAAGTCGCGCCGCGTGCAGGCCGCGCTGACGCTGCTCAAGCAGGCCCAGGCCGGCGCGGTGTCGGTGCAGCTGCCGACGATGGCGGAAAGCCTCGGCGCGCTGCAGGCGCTCAAGAAGGAGTAGCGCATGCGGCTTCTGTTCTGGGTGGCGATCCTCTTTGGCGGCGCGGTCGGGCTGGCGCTGTTTACGCAATTCAACCAAAGCAACGTGGTGCTGTTCTACCCGCCGTACCGGGTCGAACTCTCGCTCAACCTCGCGCTGGCCCTGCTGCTGCTGGCGTTCTTCGTGGTCTGGACCATCCTCACCACGGTGCGGCACCTGTCGGAGATGCCCGGGCGCGCCGCCGCCTACCGCGAGCGCAGCCGCATGAACCGCGCGCAGGCCGCGCTGCGCGAGTCGATCGAGAACCTGTTCGCCGGCCGCTTCGCGCGCGCCGAGCGCACCGCGCGCGAAGCCCAGGCCTGGCCCGAGCAGGCCCAGACCGCGGCGCTGATCGGCGCGCGCGCCGCGCACCGCATGCAGGAAATGGAGCGGCGCGACGCCTGGATGGCGCAAGTCACCGACCCCGAGCGCGAGCAGGCGCGGCTGGTGTCGATGGCCGAGCTGCTGGTCGACGCGCGCGACGCCGAAGGCGCGCTCGAGACCATCGCGCAACTGCAGTCGCAGGGCGCGCGCCAGATCCACGTGCAGCGCATCGCGCTGCGCGCGCACCAGCACCTGAAGAACTGGTCCGAGGTGCTGCGCCTGGCGCGCTCGCTGGAAAAGCGCAACGCCATCCACCCGGTGCTGGCGCTGCGCCTCAAGCAACTGGCCTGCGAAGCGCTGCTCGAAGAGCGCCGCCACGACGCCGAGGCGCTGCAGGACCTGTGGCGCTCGCTGTCGGCCGACGAGCGCCGCGCCGCGCGCATCGCCGAGCCCGCCGCGCGCTACTTCGCCGTGCTGGGCCGCCAGGACGAGGCGCGCAAGATCGTGGAAGACGCGCTCAAGGTGAACTGGGACAGCCGGCTGGTGCTGCGCTATGCCGAATGCGCCGAGCCGGGCCACGCGCTGCCGCAGATCCAGCAGGCCGAGAAATGGCTGGCGCAGCATCCGGTCGATGCCGACCTGTATTTCGCGCTGGGCATGCTGTGCCTGGGCGAGAAGCTGTGGGGCAAGGCCCAGTCGAGCTTCGAGCGCGCGCTGCGGTACGCCGACGACGAATCGCAGCGCCGGCTGCGCGTGCGCGCGCACCTGGCGCTGGGCCGGCTGTACGAAGAGACCGAGCGGCCCGAGGAAGCGCAGAAGCACTATCGCGAAAGCGCCATGCTGGCGGCGTAGCGAGGTAGCGGCCGCCGCGCCGGGCGCTCATCCGGCCGGCTTGCCGCCCGCGTCGTCGGGAATCGCCTCCGCCTCCGACTTTGTATCCGCCTCGCCCGGACCGCCGTCCGGGCGTTTTTCCTTCACCACCGCGTAACGCGCCAGCGTCTCCCTGCGCGCCACGTCGTGCTGCACGAGCGGGCGCGGGTAGTCCTTGCCGAGCTTCACGCCGGCGGCGGCCAGCACGTCGTCGGGCGCGGTCCACGGGGCGTGGACGTACTTGTCCGGCAGCCGCGCCAGTTGCGGCAGGTACTTGCGGATGAAGCGCCCCTGCGGATCGAACTTCTGCGATTGCGTGACCGGGTTGAAGATGCGGAAGTAGGGCTGCGCGTCGCAGCCGGTCGAGGCTGCCCACTGCCAGCCGCCGTTGTTGGCGGCCAGGTCGAAATCGTTGAGCTGGTCGGCGAAATACTGCTCGCCGCGCCGCCAGTCCACGCCGAGGTCCTTGACCAGGAAGCTGGCCGCCACCATGCGCAGGCGGTTGTGCATGTAGCCGCTCTGCCGGATCTGCAGCATGGCCGCGTCCACCAGCGGGTAGCCGGTGCGGGCGTCGCGCCAGGCCTGGAAATAGCGCTCGCCGGTGTCGCCGTCCACCCAGCGGATGGCGTCGTAGGCCGCATGGAACGCCTGCCCGGCGGCCACGCGCGGATGGTGGTGCAGGATCATGAAATAGAAGTCGCGCCAGATCAGCTCCGACAGCCACGTCGCCGCGCCCGCGCTGTCGGCGCCGCCGCGCAGCACCGCCTCGTGGGCTGCGCGCGCCAGCGTGCGGATCGAGAGCGTGCCGAAGCGCAGGTGCACCGACAGGTAGCTCGGCCCGCGCAGCGCGGGAAAGTCGCGCCGCCGGGCGTAGTCGCCCATGCGCGCGAGGAAGTCGCCGAGCAGCGCGTGGGCGCCGGCGCTGCCCGCCGGCATGGCGATCTCGGCCAGGTTGGATGGCGCGAAACCCAGCGCGCGCAGCGTGGGCAGCGCCCGCGCGTGGGCCCTGGGGACCGGGGCGAGCGCCGGCAGGTAAGGCTCGACCGGGTAGGGCTTGAGGTCGAACGGCAGCAGCGCCTTGAGCCAGGCGTTCTTGTACGGCGTGAACACCGAGAACGGCGCGCCCTGGCCGGTCAGGATCTCGTCGCGCTCGAAGACCGCCTGGTCCTTGAAGGTGAAGAAGGCGCGCGACGCTGCCGCCAGCGCCTGGCCGACGTCGGCATCGCGCGCCTGCGCGGCGGGCTCGTAGTCGTGGTTGGCGAAGACCGCCTCCGCGTCCAGTTCGGCGGCCAGCGCGGGGATGGCCGCGCGCGCCGCGGCGTCGAGCACGATCAGGCCGCCGCCGGCCGCCCTGAGGGCGGCGTCCAGCGGCGCCAGCGAGGCGAGGATGAACTCCACGCGGCGGTCGGCGGCAAGGCCGCGCGCGCGCAGCGCGGCGAGGATCTCGCGGTCGAACACGAACGCGCACCACACCCGGCGGCAGTGCTTGAGGGCATAATGCAGCGCCGCGTGATCGTCGGCGCGCAGGTCGCGCCGGAACCAGACCAGGCCGCGTTCGAAGCGCCGGTCGATCCGGTAGGGCTGGCGCGTGCCGGCGGGCGGGGTGGGCAAGATCGGCGTTCCTCGGGATTGAAGCCTGCTACCCTAGCACACGGGCGGCCGGAGGCCGCGCCGCGGCGCCGGTTTTGCATGCCGGTGCATATACTTCCCGATTTTTCCAGCATTCCAGACAGCAAGAAGCAAGACATGGCCACCACACTCGACCGCATCCTCCAATCGCAAGGCTTCGGCACCCGCCGCTACTGCGGCGACCTGATCGGCGCCGGCCTGGTCGAGGTCGACGGCGTGCTGTGCGAGGACCCGCGCGCGCAGTTCGAGATCGACGGGCTGCGCCTGACCGTGGACGGCGAGGAATGGATCGGCCACACCAAGGCCTACCTGATGCTCAACAAGCCGGTCGGCTACGAGTGCTCGCAGCGCCCGCGCCACCATCCCAGCGTGTACAACCTGCTGCCGGTGCCGCTGCGCCAGCGCGAGGTGCAGGCGGTGGGCCGGCTCGACCAGGACACCACCGGGCTGCTGCTGCTGTCGGACGACGGCCAGTTCATCCACGCCCAGACCTCGCCCAAGAAGAAGGTGCCCAAGGTCTACGAGGTGACGACCGCCGAGCCCGTCACGCAGGCCCAGGTCGACGCGCTGGTGGCCGGCGTGCAACTGGAGGACGAGCCGGCGCCGCTTGCCGCCGTGGCCTGCGAGGCCACCGGCGAGCGCGGCCTGCGCCTGACCCTGTCGGAGGGCAAGTACCATCAGGTCAAGCGCATGGTGGCGGCGGCCGGCAACCACGTGGAGGCGCTGCACCGCAGCGCCATCGGCGGGCTGGTGCTGGAGCCGGCACTGGCGCCGGGCGAATGGCGCTGGCTCACGCCGGACGACCTCGCCGCGCTGACGCGCAAGGAGTAGGGCGCGCGGCAACGCGCGCCGGGGCCGGAAGGGTGTTCATGTTGCAGTGCGGCATGAGCGAATCTTTTCCGGACGGACGGCTTTGATTTGATAAAATGCAGGGATGGCGACGCTGGAAGCCCCAATCAATCTCACCAATCAGTTCCTGATTGCCATGCCCGGCATGGCAGACCCGACCTTTTCGGGTTCCGTCGTCTATTTGTGCGAGCACAACGACCGCGGCGCGCTGGGCCTGGTGATCAACCGGCCTATCGACATCGACATGGCCACGCTGTTCGACAAGATCGACCTCAAGCTGGAGATCCAGCCGGTGGCGCAGCAGCCCGTGTATTTCGGCGGTCCGGTGCAGACCGAGCGCGGTTTCGTGCTGCATGATCCGGTCGGCATCTACGTCTCGTCGCTGGCGGTGCCCGGCGGGCTCGAGATGACCACCTCCAAGGACGTGCTCGAAGCCGTCGCCAACGGCAGCGGCCCGCACCGCTTCCTGCTCACGCTCGGCTACGCCGGCTGGGGCGCCGGGCAGCTCGAGGACGAGCTCAGCCGCAACGGCTGGCTGACGGTCCAGGCCGATCCCGAGATCATCTTCAGCGTGCCGCCCGAAGAACGCTTCGCCGCCGCCATCCGCCTGCTGGGCATCGACTTCACCATGCTCTCGGGCGAGGCCGGGCATGCCTGAGGGCGCAGCGGCGTCCACGCCGCCAGGCCCGCTGCCCGCCGACGGCACCGTCCTCGCCTTCGACTACGGCGAGAAGAAGATCGGCGTGGCGCTCGGCAACTTCATCACGCGCGAGGCGCGCCCGCTCGTCATCCTGCCCAATCCCACCGTGGCAGCCCGCTTCGAAGCGGTGGCCGCGCTCGTCAGGGAATGGGCGCCGGTGCGGTTCGTGGTGGGCATGCCGGTCAACCCGGACGGCGGCGAGCAGCCTTCCATGCGCCTCGCCCGCCGCTTCGGCAACCAGCTCAACGGCCGCTTCGGCCTGCCGGTGGAGTGGGTCGACGAACGCTACACCTCGCGCCTGGCCCAGATGGCCGGCTACCGGCCCGGCGAGCTCGATGCCGAGGCCGCCCGCCTTATCCTGCAACAGTACTTCGACCAGCATCCCCTATGACCCAGACTTCCTCTCCAGACGCCGAGGCGCTCTATCGCACGCTGCGCGACCAGGTGCAGGCCGCGCTGCCTGACGCCGAGCGCGCGCAATGGTCGGTGGCCGGCATCCATTCCGGTGGCGCCTGGATCGCCGAGCGGCTGGCCGCCGACCTGCATCTGGCCGGCCACGGGGTCATCAACGTCGCCTTCCACCGCGACGACTACGCCAAGAAGGGCCTGCACAGCC
Organism: Cupriavidus ulmosensis; assembly: GCF_977008105.1. Taxonomy (NCBI): domain Bacteria; kingdom Pseudomonadati; phylum Pseudomonadota; class Betaproteobacteria; order Burkholderiales; family Burkholderiaceae; genus Cupriavidus; species Cupriavidus ulmosensis. The sequence continues at coordinate 3,398,782 of NZ_CDRMWP010000001.1, read as the reverse complement.
AGGCCCAGCCCACCACGCTGCCGTTCGACGTGCAGGACCGCAAGATCCTGCTGATCGACGACGTGCTCGCCACCGGCCGCACCATCCGCGCCGCCGTCAACGAACTGTTCGACTACGGCCGCCCGGCCCGCGTGGCGCTGGCCGTGCTGGCCGACCGCGGCGGGCGCGAGCTGCCGGCCGCGGCCGACTTCGTCGCCGCGCATGTCGAGCTGCCGCCCGGCACCACGCTGGTGCTGTCGCACGAGGGCAGCGGCGCCGGCATGCGTTTCGCCTTCGCCGTCGAGGCCACCGGCAACTGAGGCCGGCGCATGGCCGGGCCAGGCGCGCGCGGGCGGATGCCCGCCACGCCGGGCCGGCCTGCAAGCTCAGCAACGAACCAGACCGCTCCAGACCAGCCAATCGCCGCCGCCCGGCTCTCTTCCACTGCCATGATCAAGACGTTCCGCAACCCGCAACTGACCAAGAACGGCGAGCTCAAGCACCTGCTGTCGATCGAAGGCCTGTCGCGCGAGATGATCGCGCACATCCTCGACACGGCCAGCCAGTTCGTCTCGCTGTCCGATTCCGACCGCGACGTCAAAAAGGTGCCCTTGCTGCGCGGCAAGAGCGTGTTCAACCTGTTCTTCGAGAACTCCACACGCACCCGCACCACCTTCGAGATCGCCGCCAAGCGGCTCTCGGCCGACGTGCTCAACCTGAACATCAACGCGTCCTCGACCAGCAAGGGCGAGTCGCTGCTCGACACCATCAACAACCTGTCGGCGATGTCGGCCGACATGTTCGTGGTGCGCCACGCCAGCTCCGGCGCGCCCTACCTGATCGCCGAGCACGTCGCGCCGCACGTGCACGTGATCAACGCCGGCGACGGCCGCCACGCGCACCCCACCCAGGGGCTGCTCGACATGTACACGATCCGCCATTACAAGCAGGACTTCACCAAGCTCACGGTGGCCATCGTGGGCGACATCCTGCACTCGCGCGTGGCGCGCTCCGACATCCACGCGCTGACCACGCTGGGCGTGCCCGAAGTGCGCGCGATCGGCCCGCGCACGCTGCTGCCGTCCGGCCTGGAGCAGATGGGCGTGCGCGTGTTCCACAACATGGAAGAAGGGCTCAAGGGCGTCGACGTGGTCATCATGCTGCGCCTGCAGAACGAACGCATGAGCGGCGCGCTGCTGCCGTCGGCGCAGGAATACTTCAAGGCCTACGGCCTCACGCCCGAGCGGCTGGCGCTGGCCAGGCCCGACGCCATCGTGATGCACCCCGGCCCGATGAACCGCGGCGTGGAGATCGACTCCGCCGTGGCCGACGGGCCGCAGTCCGTGATCCTCAACCAGGTGACCTTCGGCATCGCCGTGCGCATGGCGGTGATGGGGATCGTGGCCGGGAACCACGACTGACCGCGACCGCACTCCAGCGCCACAGCCAGAACAACCGCAACAAGCCAAGCGACACGATATGAAGATCCACATCAAAGGCGGCCGCCTGATCGACCCGGCCGCGAACGTCGATGCGCAGCAAGACCTCTACATTGCCGCCGGCAAGGTCGTCGGCGTCGGCAGCGCGCCGGCGGACTTCCACGCCAACAAGACCATCGACGCCAGCGGGCTGGTCGTCTGCCCCGGCCTGGTCGACCTCTCCGCGCGCCTGCGCGAGCCCGGCTACGAATACAAGGCCACGCTTGAATCCGAGGTGGCCGCCGCCACCGCCGGCGGCGTCACCAGCCTGGTCTGCCCGCCCGACACCGATCCGGTGCTCGACGAGCCCGGCCTGGTGGAAATGCTCAAGTTCCGCGCCCGCACGCTCAACCAGACCCACGTCTATCCGCTCGGCGCGCTCACGCTGGGCCTCAAGGGCGAAACGCTGACCGAGATGTCGCAGCTCACCGAGGCCGGCTGCATCGGTTTCTCGCAGGCCGAAGCCCCGATCCGCGACACCCGCGTGCTGCTGCGCGCGCTGCAATACGCGCAGACCTTCGGTTTCACCGTGTGGCTGCGCCCCGAGGATCCCTACCTCGGCGGCGGCGTGGCCGCCAGTGGCGCGGTGGCCTCGCGCCTCGGCTTGTCCGGCGTGTCCGTGATCGCCGAGACCGTGCGCCTGCACACCATCTTCGAACTCATGCGCAGCACCGGCGCGCGCGTGCACCTGTGCCGCCTGTCCTCCGCCGCCGGCATCGAGCTGGTGCGCCAGGCCAAGCGCGAAGGCCTGGCCGTGACCTGCGACGTCAACATCCATCACGTCTCGCTGACCGACATGGACATCGGCTACTTCAACTCGCAGATGCGCTTCTCGCCGCCGCTGCGCGGCAGCCGCGACCGCGACGCCATCATCGCCGGGCTGATCGACGGCACCATCGACGCGCTGTGCTCCGACCACACCCCGGTGGACGACGACGAAAAGCTGCTGCCCTTCGCCGAAGCCTCGCCCGGCGCCACCGGGCTCGAACTGCTGCTGCCGCTGACGCTGCGCTGGGCCGAGCAGCACAAGGTCCCACTCGCCAGCGCGCTCGCCCGCATCACCTCCGAGCCCGCGCGTGTGCTGGGCCTGCCCGCCGGCACGCTGGCCAGCGGCAGCACCGCCGACATCTGCATCTTCCACCCCGCACAGGAATGGAAGGTCGAGCGGCGCGCGCTCAAGAGCCAGGGCAAGAACTCGCCGTGGCTCGGCTACGACATGCGCGGCCGCGTGCGCGCCACGCTCGTCAGCGGCCACGTCGTCCACGAACTGCACTGACACCGTGCCGGGGAGCCACGCATGACCTGGCTGCGCAAGACCGCGCTGATCCTCCACCTGCTGCGCGGCATCGTCACCTGCGCGCTGCTGTTCCCGTGGCTGGGCGCCGAGTCCCGGCGCTGGCACATCCGGCGCTGGTCGCGCCGGCTGCTGCGCATCTGCGGCATCACGCTCGAAGTCCAGGGGCTGGAGCCGGGCGAACTGCCGCCGCGCGGCGCGATGGTGGTGTCCAACCATATCTCCTGGCTGGACATCTACGTCATCAATAGCTGGTACCCGCCGCGTTTTGTCGCCAAGTCGGAGATCCGCGACTGGCCCGTGATCGGCTGGCTGTGCGGCCACACCGGCACCATCTTCATCGAACGCGCGCGCAAGCGCGACGCGCACCGCGTGCTGCACGCCATCACCGACGTGATGCTGCAGGGCGACCTCGTCTGCGTGTTCCCCGAAGGCACCACCACCGACGGCACCAGCGTGCTGCCGTTTCACGCCAACCTGATGCAGGCGCCGGTTTCCGGCGGCCTGCCGGTGCAGCCGGTCGGGCTGTCCTACCTCGACGCCGCCACCGGACAGCCGACCACCGCGCCCGCGTACATCGGCGACCTGAGCCTGCTCGATACGCTCAACGCCGTGCTGCGCTCCGGCCCGATCACCGCCCGCCTGAGCTTCGCCCCCGCGCTGCACGCAACGTCGGCCAGCCGCCGCGAACTGGCCGAAGCCGCGCGCGAAGTGGTCAGCCACCTGAGCCAGGGCGCCCGGCAGCACGCCGTGGACGCGGTCGTGCGGGTCAACAGCGCCAGCGCCGCCGGCCGCGCGGCCGCACCCGCCGACGACCTGCCCGGCCTCGCGGACGACGGCTCGCCCGCGCCGGCTACGTCGCAATAAACCGGCTGCGCTAGGCCAGCGGGTCGCAGTACTGCGGGCACTCGACCTGCACCAGCGTTCGCCCGGCCGGATCCGCGGCCAGCCGCGCGGCGGTCAGCCTGCCGCCCCAGACGCAGCCGGTATCCAGCGCCATCAGGTTCGGCCGCATCACCAGCCCGAGCGTGGACCAGTGGCCGCACACCACGGTGGTGTCGGCCGTGCGGCGGCCCGGGACGTCGAACCACGGCATGACCCCGGCCGGCGCATCGGCAAGCCCCTCCTTGGTTTTCAGGTCCATCACGCCATCCGCGCTGCAAAAGCGCAGCCGCGTGAGCGCGTTGACGACGACGCGGTGACGCTCGATGCCGCGCAGGCCGTCGCTCCAGCGGTCGGCGCCGTTGCCGAAGATGTCGGCGAGAAAACCCTGCCAGTTGGCGCCCCGGAGCTGTTCCTCGATCTCCTGGGCAAGCTCCACCGTCTGCGCGGCGGTCCACTGGGGCAATACACCGGCATGGACCAGCAGGAATCCCCCCTCGCGGATGGCCAGCGGCCGGTGCCGCAGCCATGTGATCAATTCATCGCAATCCGGCGCGCCAAGCATCTCGTCCAGCGTATCGCTGCGCCCGCGCTTGCGCACGCCCGCGGCCACCGCCAGGAAATGGATGTCGTGGTTGCCCAGCACCGATTCGGCGCGCGCGCCGAGGGCGCGCACGGTACGCAGCGTCCGCAGGGAAGCGGGGCCGCGGTTGATGAGGTCGCCGACGAAGCGCAGGGCGCTGTCGGTGGGAAGGCGGGAGAGCAGTTCGTCGAACGAACCGGCGCAGCCTTGGAGGTCGCCGATGGCGAAAAATGCATTAAAGATCACTAAAAATCCATGACAGAGAAATTGCAGGCATAATTTGGCTCAGAACTCTTTCTTTGTGCTAACAATCCGACTGGACGTTACAACAGGCTACAAAAAGATGCGGGGCGGCGGCAAAGCCTCGCCTTCGGTCGGATAGAATACCGCCACTTCTGCAGGTACTTAAGATCCCGCCATCTCCCCACGATGGAACAAGGCGGGCGCTCGGCGTCCGCCGGGTCCTCGAAATATATCGATAGGCAGGGAGCACAACTTTTGTCTTATATTCTCGTCACTGGTGGTGCGGGGTTTATCGGCGCCAATTTCGTCCTGAACTGGCTGGGTACGAAGGGCGCCGATGGCATCGTCAACGTCGACAAGCTTACCTACGCCGGCAACCGCAAGACGCTTGCCCCGCTAGAGAGTGACGACCGCCACGTCTTCTCCCGGACCGACATCTGCGACCGTGCCGCGCTGGATCGGCTGCTGGCGACCCACAAGCCGCGCGCCGTGGTGCATTTCGCCGCGGAAAGCCACGTCGACCGGTCCATCCACGGGCCGGGAGAGTTCATTCAGACGAACATCGTCGGCACTTTCACCCTGCTGGAGGCGACGCGTGCCTACTGGGGCGCGCTTGGCGACGAAGCCCGCCAGGCCTTCCGCTTCCTGCACGTTTCCACCGACGAGGTCTTCGGCTCCCTGGAGGCCGGCGATCCGCAGTTCTCCGAAACCACGGCCTACGCTCCCAACAGCCCCTATTCGGCGTCCAAGGCCGCATCCGATCATCTGGTGCGCGCCTACCATCATACCTATGGCCTGCCGGTCCTCACCACGAACTGTTCCAACAACTACGGTCCATATCATTTCCCGGAAAAGCTCATCCCGCTGATGATCGCTAATGCGCTGGGCGGGAAACCGCTGCCGGTATACGGGGACGGGCTGAACGTGCGCGACTGGCTGTATGTCGGCGATCACTGCGCCGCCATTCGCGAGGTGCTGGCGCGTGGCCGCGTGGGCGAGACCTACAACGTCGGCGGCTGGAATGAGAAGACCAACCTCGATGTCGTGCATACGCTGTGCGATCTGCTTGACGAACTGAAGCCCAAGGCGGCGGGTTCGTACCGTGATCAGATTTCGTTCGTGAAGGACAGGCCCGGTCATGATCGCCGGTACGCCATCGATGCACGCAAGCTGGAGCGGGAACTCGGCTGGAAGCCCGCCGAGACGTTTGAGAGCGGGTTGCGCAAGACCGTCCGATGGTACCTGGACAACCAGGCCTGGGTTCAGGACGTGATGTCGGGCGAATACCGGAACTGGGTTGCGAAGCAATATGCTGCGTAAGGCGCTTGATACTCCCACTCTTCTGGTAACAGGAAGCAACGGCCAGGTTGGGTTTGAACTGCGCCGCAGTCTGGCACCGCTCGGTAACGTCATCGCGCTCGACCGTGCCGGTTGTGACCTCACGCGCACCGACGACCTGCGCCGGCTGGTTCGCCAGTATCGGCCCGATGTCATTGTCAATCCCGCGGCTTACACCGCTGTCGACAAGGCCGAGACCGATGTGGAGACTGCGTTTGCGGTCAATGGCACCGCGGCCGGCGTGCTCGCCGAGGAGGCGCGGGTGCTGGGCAGCCTGTTGGTGCACTACTCGACCGACTATGTGTTCGATGGACGGAAGGAGGGAGCTTACGTCGAGTGGGACGCGGCCAGTCCGCAATCCATCTATGGCAAGAGCAAGCTTGCCGGGGAGACGGCCATCGCGGCATCCGGCGCGCAGGCGCTCGTGCTGCGCACCTGCTGGGTAGCCGGCGCCCACGGCGGCAACTTTGCCAAGACGATGCTCAAGCTCGGCCGTGAGCGCGACAGCCTGCGCGTGATTGCGGACCAGTTCGGCGCGCCGACCACGGCTGCGCTGATCGCGGACGTGACTGCGCAGATCATCGCGCGGCATTGGCTGGAAAAGGATCGCGGGGCCTTCGCATCCGGCATCTATCACTTGGCCGCCGGCGGCGAGACCAGTTGGCACGGCTACGCTACCGAAGTGCTGCGCTATGCGGCTTCGTGCGGCGTGGCACTGAAAGTGGATCCTGTGGACATCGCGCCGATTCCCGCAAGCGAATATCCGCTACCGGCGCCTCGGCCGGCGAACTCGCGACTGAACACAAGCAAGCTGCGCGAGACCTTCGACATTCATCTTCCGGATTGGCGGCAGGGCGTTCATTACCTGCTCGACCAGATTCTTTCCTGATCTCAGCACCATGCGTAAAGGCATCATCCTGGCCGGCGGCTCCGGCACGCGGCTTTATCCGATTACCCGCTCGGTATCCAAGCAATTGCTCCCAGTTTATGACAAGCCGATGATCTACTATCCGCTGTCGACGCTGATGCTGGCGGGGATTCGTGACATCCTGGTGATTTCCACGCCGGAAGACACGCCGCGTTTCGCCGAGATGCTCGGCGACGGCAGCCGGTGGGGCATCAATCTGCAATATGCGGTACAGCCGTCGCCGGACGGGCTCGCGCAGGCCTTCATCATCGGCCGCGACTTCATCGGCGGTGATCCGTCGACGTTGATTCTGGGCGACAACATTTTCCACGGTCACGATCTCGTGCGGCAACTCGAGCACGCGGCCGCGCGGAGAACTGGCGCGAGCGTGTTTGCCTACCACGTGCATGATCCCGAGCGATATGGCGTGGTGGAATTCGACGATAGCTTCCGGGCAATCTCGCTCGAAGAAAAGCCTACCAAGCCGAGCTCGAATTATGCGGTCACGGGGCTGTATTTCTACGACTCGCAAGTCTGCGATATCGCGGCGGATATCAAGCCATCGGCACGCGGTGAGCTCGAGATCACCGATGTTAACAAACGCTATCTTGAAATGGGGCAGCTCGACGTGGAGATCATGGGCCGCGGCTATGCCTGGTTGGACACGGGAACCCATGACTCGCTGCTGGAGGCGGCCAGCTTCATCGCCACGCTGCAGAAGCGGCAAGGGCTGATGGTGGCATGCCCCGAGGAGATCGCCTACCGCAGCAAGTGGATCGATGCCGAGCAGGTGGAGAAGCTGGCGAAGCCGCTGTTGAAGAACGGCTATGGTCAATATTTGCAGCGGATCGTTTCGGAATCGATCAAATGAGCTTGAATATCGTTCGCACGGCTATTCCGGACGTAATCGTCATCGCCCCAAAGGTGTTCGGCGATTCACGTGGATTCTTTTTCGAGAGCTTCAACCAGCGTGCTTTCAGCGACGCGACCGGGGTAGATCTCGATTTTGTGCAGGACAATCATAGCCGCAGCAGGAAGGGTGTCCTGCGTGGCTTGCATTATCAGGTCCAGCAGCCGCAAGGCAAACTGGTGCGCGTGGTGCGGGGCGCCGTATTTGATGTCGCCGTGGATATTCGCAACGGGTCCGATACGTTCGGCAAATGGGTCGGTGTCCAGCTGACCGAGGACGACCACAAGCAACTATGGGTGCCGCCGGGTTTCGCGCACGGCTTTGTCGTTCTCAGCGAATCCGCAGATTTTCTGTACAAGACCACCGATTACTACGCCCCCGAGCACGAGCGCTGCATTGCCTGGAATGATCCGGAGATCGGTATCGACTGGCCTCTGACTCGCAATGGCATTTCCGAACCGCAATTGTCTGCCAAGGATCAGCGCGGCGCGCGATTGCGTGATGTCTGAGGGCTGATCGCATGTCGTTGCGGCGAAATACTCTCTGGAATCTTGCCGGGACCGGGCTACCGTTGCTCGTCGGGGCAGTGACGATCCCGTACCTGATAAAACAAGTCGGCATCGAGGCCTTCGGTGTGCTCACCCTCATATGGGCGCTGATCGGCTATTTCAGCCTCTTCGACTTCGGCCTGGGACGCGCTCTCACACAGCAGGTCGCCACCTCGAGATCGTCGGGTGGCCATGCGATGCTGCCGAGCCTCGTCAAGACGGGGTTGGGATTCACTGCCGTCACCGGACTAGGCGGGGGACTGCTGCTTGCCGCGCTCGCCAGCCCCCTGGCTTCGCATTGGCTCAAGGTCAGTGCTGCCTTGCAGCACGACACTATGCTGGCGCTCTTGGCTTCGGCTGTCGGCATCCCATTTACCACGGTGACTACCGGCCTGCGAGGTGTGCTGGAGGCATACGAAGATTTTCGCAACGTGAATCTGCTTCGCATGGGCCTGGGCACGGCCAATTTCGGCTTGCCAGCCTTGAGCGCGCTCGTGCTGGGCAAATCGCTCGTGTGGATGGTGGTCAGCCTGATACTGGCACGGGCGGTCGTGCTTGTCGCTCATGCCTGGTTGGTCCACCGGAAACTCCCGAGCGGCTGGCTCCGCGCTAGGTTCAGTCGCGATAATATGCGCCGATTGCTGTCATTCGGCGCGTGGATGGCGCTGTCTAACGTCGTCAGTCCCTTGATGGTGACGGCGGACAGGTTCGTGATCTCGGCCGTGCTCGGGGCCAGCGTGGTCGCTTATTACACCGTTCCATCGGAGGCGCTGGTCAGGGTCCTAGTGGTGCCGGGGGCGTTGACGGCCGCATTGTTTCCGCGTCTTGCGGCAACCATTTCGACGGATCTGACGCGGGCGAAGGCGCTATATCGAAGATGCCTGACGATCGTTGCCTTGTTCCTGTTTCCTATCTGTCTGCTGATTGCTCTTGGCTCCTGGTGGGGCCTGAATCTCTGGATCGGGGAGACTTTCGCGGACAAGTCATGGCAGATTGTCTGCATTCTCGCCCTCGGGCTGTTGTTCAATGGCGTGGCATTTGTGCCGTTCGCGGCAATCCAGGCCACCGGAGATGCGCGTACAACAGCCTATCTCCATCTCTTCGAACTGGCGCTTTATATTCCAGTGTTGTTTTTTGGATTAAAGATCTTTGGACTGATCGGCGCCGCGGTGGCATGGACGGTCCGTGTGGGAATCGATCTGGTGGCGTTGCTGATTTGTGCGCGGGAAAAAGGCCTCTGACCTCTTGGCTGCGGGGGCTCATGGCTATGGTATGCCGCAGTGGATGACATGGGAAGACTGAGTCGGAAATTGTGGCCCGATGAGATGATCTACATCATCCCATCGGTGGGTTGATATGCCGGACCTGCACGTGTTTGGAGTCCATCCGTCTGCGAAGATGGAAGATGAATACTGAATGATCCCTTTTTATGCCGCCTTCTCTTTGATTTTTGTGTTGGCTTCCGTGGAGGAGCACATCAAGCCGAGGAAAGAGCTCTTCATCTTCCTTGCGCTGTTGCTCGTTCTGTTTGCCGGCCTGCGGTCGAGTGGTGTCGATCTCGACTATGAGGGCTACCAGAACTGGTTCGATGAAGTGTTCTCGCTGGGGGAGTATGTGGCCGATCCGGTCGCTCTCTTTCAGCGGGATCCTTCGTATCAACTGATTTCCTCGGTATTCAAGTCGATCGGGCTGCCTTTCGTGACGCTGGTCCTGGCGATGGCATGTGTCACCGTCGTGCTGAAAATGCGGATGATCTGGAGATTATCGCCGGCACCATTGTTTTCCGTCTTTTTTTATTTTTCGTATCTGTATCTGCTGCAGGAAATGACACAGATTCGCGCGGGCCTGGCGGCGGCGATTTTTCTCTATGCCATTCCCTGGCTTGCGCAGCGCCGACACGTCGTATATGTGGGCCTGATATTGCTGGCGGCTTCATTTCACTATTCGGCACTGATTCTGTTGATATTTCTGCCGCTCAAGGAGACATCCGGGAATGGCCGCGGGTACCTGATTGTGTTGATCGGGTCGGTAGTTCTGGCTCTGTTGGGCTGGACCATCGATTCCGCTTTCCTGAAAATAGCGGAGCTGGGCGTCGATAGCCGGCTGAGTTTCTATGCGGCGGCATCGGTTGATTCACTGGGCACTACGAATCTGTTCAACAGCATATCGATTCCCAATTTGTTTCTAAGCCTGATGCTGCTACTGAATTTCGAGAAGGTACGAGATGCCGCGCCATATGCTTCGTTCATGGTTCGCATCCATGCGATCTCCGTGATCATGTTCTTCCTGCTCAGTGGCTATCCGGTCATGGCGTTCAGGCTGAGCGAGATGATCGGGGTCGTCGGGATCGTGGCCTGGCCGCTGCTCATTCCAATTTTTCGTTCGCCGTGGTGGAGGAATACCTTTTTCTTGCTGATTGGGCTTAATTATCTGATTTCGACTCTCAGGCTGATGCAGGACTACTCGATGCTTGGACTGAACTGATGATTGGATTCGTGGCGGGGATGCTGGTGCTGAATATCCAGGTCGATTGTTATGGAAAATAAACACATATACGCAATCATCATCAGCTATAACGGCGGGTCGGAGGTGTCTGCGACTGCTAGATCGATTTGTGGTCAAGTCGACAAGGTCGTGGTGGTCGATAATGGATCGGATGAGCCGACGCTGACCGTGCTCAAGGGTCTGGAGGCAGCGGGTATCATTGAGCTGGTCTGCCTTGGCGAGAATCGCGGGATTGCCCACGCACAGAATGTCGGTATCGAGGTGGCTCACCAGCAAGGGGCGGAGTGGGTGCTGACGCTGGACCAGGATAGCTTCTGCACCGGGCGAATGGTCGAGCGGCTGCTCGCCGCGGCCACAAAGTCGACGGAAAAACTGGGCTTTTGTTGTCCCGTCATAAAATATGAAACGTCTGTCGATGAGATGGCGCAGGAGCAGGGAGTTGAGCACGTCGACTACGCCATCAGCTCCGGTTGCCTGTTTCCAATGGCGACGCTGCAGACGGTGGGGCAGCAGGTTGATGAGTATTTTATCGATTCAGTGGATTTTGAATATTGCTTGCGACTGGCGGTCAATGGCTACCGCATGCTCAGAGTCAAGGATGCGATTCTTCGGCATAAGCTGGGGGTAAGGAAGAAGGTTGATTTCCTGGGGCGAAGTTTCTTCGTCTCCGTGCATGCGCCGTTTCGCCGTTATTATGTGGTAAGAAATCATATATTCCTGGTCAGGGAATATTGGCGCCGAAAGCCGGCGTTTCTGGTCAAGAAAACGATTTTCCTGTTTCTGCTGTTCCTGCAGATATTGTTCCTGGAGGACAGGAAAATGGAAAATATCAGGCAATGTGGGCGAGGCGTGATTGATGGAATCATGGGGCACGGTGGGAAAAATATGGTCAACGTCCACTCATGATTTCGAGTGGCTGTCGTTCTGGGCAGCCCCTACAACTTCGGCTGAATCCTGTTTGGGGTTTGTGTGATGCATAGAATTGCATTTGTTTGTGTTGACTACAACGGGTGGGAGTACACCCGAAAATTTCTTGCGTCACTCGAGCACCAGAGGGGGCGGGGCGTCGAATTCATGCTGGGCTGCGTTGTCGTGGACAACTCCACGGATGCCGCGTGTTCCGACAATCTGCGCGCCAGCGTCGCGGGGCTGGACTGGGTAACCTATCGGCATGCGCAAAAAAATGCCGGGTATTTTGGTGGGCTGAATCTGGGTTTGGTGGATCTGAGGCTCGATGAATGGGATTATGTTGTCGTCTGCAATAATGATCTCGAATTCGAAGAGGACTTCTGCCGGAAACTTATTTCGAGGCAGTACGGGAGCGAAGTGTTCTCGATCTGCCCGGATGTCGTGACGGCGGATGGCTATCATCAAAATCCTCATGTGCTGAAGCCGATCAGTTGGCTGCGCCGGCTGCAGTTCGATTTCTATTTCTCCCATTACTACGTCGCGCGCGCGCTGACGGCGGTGCTGCGGATCGTCCGGCCGGGTAAGTCGTCCCCGCTCCAGCCGCCAGAGAGTTGCGAAATTCACATGGGGATTGGTGCGTGCTACATCCTGACCCGTGAGTTCCTGCAGCGCTTCGGGGCGCTGGACTATCCTCATTTTCTCTACGGAGAAGAGGCGTTCATCTCCCATCAGATCCACACCGCGGGTGGTATTCTTTTATATGATCCGGACTTGCTCGTTCATCACGCGGAGAGTGCTGCAACCTCGAAGGTACCAAAGCGGGCCACGTATGAATTTGCTCGTCAAGGTTATTCGGAATACAGGAAAATGCTGTGAAACAAGATAAATTCAATGATATGACCGGGACGCTGCTGATCACTGGCGGAACTGGTTCGTTCGGAAATGCCGTCCTGCGCCGGTTCCTAGATTCCGATATCGACGAGATTCGTGTGTTCAGCCGGGATGAGAAAAAGCAGGACGACATGCGCAAGCGGTATGCGCACCCCAAGCTCAAGTTCTACATCGGCGACGTGCGCGACCGGCAGAGCGTGGCTTCGGCCATGCGAGGCGTCGACTACGTGTATCACGCCGCGGCGCTGAAGCAGGTGCCCTCGTGCGAGTTCCACCCGATGCAGGCGGTGCGTACCAATGTGCTTGGCACGGAGAACGTGTTGGAGACCGCGATCGAGGCCGGCGTGAAACGCGTCGTCTGCCTGAGCACCGACAAGGCGGTCTACCCCATCAACGCCATGGGCATCAGCAAGGCCATGATGGAAAAGGTGATGGTTGCGGCCAGCCGGAACCTTGAAGGCACGAACACTGTCATCTGCGGTACCCGCTACGGGAACGTGATGGCGTCGCGCGGCTCGGTCATTCCCCTCTTCGTCGAGCAGGTTTTCGCCGGCAAGCCGATTACCATTACCGATCCCACCATGACCCGCTTCATGATGACGCTTGGCGATGCCGTGGATCTGGTGATGTATGCGTTCGAACATGGCAACAATGGCGACATCTTCGTGCAGAAAGCCCCCGCGGCCACGGTCGAAGTTCTTGCCAGGGCCATTCTGGAAGTGATGGGAAAGGTGGACCACCCGATCAACGTCATTGGCACCCGCCACGGCGAAAAGCTCTACGAAGCGCTGCTCAGCCGCGAGGAGATGGCTTGCGCCGAGGACATGGGAGACTATTTCCGGGTGCCGCCCGACGGCCGCGACCTCAATTATGCGAAGTTCGTCGAAGAGGGGGAGCAGCGCATCACCCAGAGCACGCACGGCGAGGACTACAACTCCCACAACACCACCCGCCTCGACGTCGAAGGGATGAAAGTGTTGCTGTTCAAGCTGGACTTCATGCAGCGCATTGCACGCGGTGAACATGCAATGGCGGAGGAATGAAGCCATGAAGGTATTGATCACCGGGGCCGATGGCTTCGTCGGAAAGAACCTGCGACTGCATCTTGCCGAGCGTAAGGATGTGCAGACCGTCTGCTTCACCCGGCAGGACGATGCGGCAACCTTGCCGGCGCTGGTGCGCGAAGTGGATTTCGTATTTCATCTGGCGGGTGTGAATCGTCCGAAAAATCCGCAGGAGTTCACCGTGGGGAACGCGGATCTGAGCGAAGCGCTGGCTCGGGCCGCGTGTGCCGTGGCGGAAGCCACGGGCAAGCGCGTTCCGATTGTCTACGCTTCCTCGATTCAGGCGCGCCAGGACAACGCATATGGCAGGAGCAAGAAGGCAGCCGAGGATGCCCTGTTGCGGGTAGCGAGTACGCACCAGGTGCCGGTGCATGTCGCCCGCCTGCCGAACGTCTTCGGCAAGTGGTGCAAGCCGAATTACAATTCCGCCGTCGCCACGTTCTGCCACAATATCGCGCGCGGCCTGCCCATTCAGGTGAACGACCACGCGGCCGCCGTCACGCTCGTCTACGTGGATGACGTGATCGAGCGCTTCGTGCAATTGATGGACGGCGCTGATGCCCAGGCCGACGCGGACGGATTTGTCACCGTGGTACCTCAGTACACGACGACCGTGGGTGAACTGGCGCACCTGATCGAGTCCTTCCGTGCCAGCCGGGAAACCCTGACTACGGAGCGCGTGGGTACCGGGCTTACGCGCGCGCTTTACTCGACCTATGTGAGCTACCTGCCGGTCGAGGACTTTACCTATCGCGTGCCGCAGCATGGAGACGCGCGAGGCGTCTTCGTCGAAATGCTCAAGACACCCGACTGCGGCCAGTTCTCATTTTTCTCGGCTCACCCGGGCGTTACCCGGGGGGGTCACTATCATCATTCGAAGACGGAGAAGTTCCTTGTCATCCGGGGGCAGGCGCGATTCAAGTTTCGCCATATGCAGACTGGCCAGACACATGAACTCGTGACGTCGGGCGATCAGTCGGAGATCGTCGAGACGGTGCCAGGCTGGACGCACGACATCACCAATATCGGACAGGAAGAGATGATGGTTATGCTGTGGGCCAACGAGATATTCGATCGGTCCAAGCCCGACACCTTTGCCTGCCCGCTTTAGCCCGTTGCAGTAGAAAAAATACTCCCCCTAGCCATGAAGAAACTCCGAGTCATGACCGTGGTCGGCACCCGGCCAGAGATCATCCGCCTGTCGCGAGTGCTTGCTCGTCTGGACGAACATTGCGAGCACGTCCTGGTTCACACCGGCCAGAACTACGACTATGAACTCAACCAGATCTTCTTCGACGATCTCGGTATCCGCAAGCCGGATCATTTCCTGAATGCCGCGGGGGGTAGCGCGGCGGAAACCATCGGCAAGATCATCATCTCGATGGATGAGGTCCTTGCCAAAGCCGAGCCGGAAGCCTTGCTGGTGCTGGGTGACACCAACAGCTGCCTGTCGGTCATTCCCGCCAAACGGCGCAAGATTCCCATTTTCCATATGGAAGCGGGAAACCGCTGCTTCGATCTGCGCGTTCCGGAGGAGACGAATCGCCGTATCGTGGACCACACGGCGGACATCAATCTGACCTACAGCTCGATCGCACGGGAATACCTGCTGCGCGAGGGCCTCCCGCCCGATATGGTCATCAAGACCGGGAGCCCGATGGCAGAAGTGTTGGCGCATTACCGTACCGGTATCGAGAAATCCGATGTGCTGACACGGCTTGGGCTGATCGAAGGTCAGTTTTTCGTCGTCAGCGCTCATCGTGAAGAGAACATCGATTCGGACGCGAATTTCGGCAAGCTGGTGCACGTGCTCAATTCAGTGGCGGAGCACTATCAGTTGCCAGTTGTCGTTTCAACACATCCGCGTACGCAGAAGCGCGTGGATTCGGTGGGCGCGAAGTTCCACGCCAATGTCCAGTTGCTCAAGCCATTGGGTTTCACCGACTACAACAAGCTCCAGGTCACGGCCAGGGCGGTGCTGTCGGATAGCGGTACCATCAATGAGGAGTCTTCCATCATGAATTTTCCTGCATTGAATCTGCGGGAGGCGCATGAGCGCCCGGAGGGCATGGAGGAGGCCGCCGTGATGATGGTTGGGCTGGAGACGACGCGCGTGATGCAAGGGCTTGCAATCCTGCAGGATCAGGCGCGTGGTGGCACGCGTCTGCTGCGCCAGGTCGCGGACTACAGCATGCCGAATGTGTCGGACAAGGTCCTGCGCATCATTCACAGCTACACCGACTACGTGAACCGCGTGGTGTGGAAGAAGTACTGACGCATGGCGATCCGCGTATTGTTGCTGACTCAATGGTTCGATCCTGAACCGACCTTCAAGGGCATGGTGTTTGCCAGGGAACTGGTTCGCCAGGGATTTGAGGTCGAAGTGCTGACGGGTTTTCCGAACTATCCCGGCGGCAAGGTCTATCCAGGCTATCGCATCAAGCTGCTGCAGCGCGAAGTGATCGATGGCGTGCAGATCACGCGTGTGCCACTGTACCCAAGCCATGATCAGTCGGCCATCAAGCGTGTCCTGAACTACCTTAGTTTCGGCGCGTCATCGCTTCTCTATGGGCTTTTCGCGGTGAAGCGACCGGATGTGGTTTATGCATATCATCCACCGCTGACGATCGGGATCGCCGCCAGCCTGATCCGCATGTTTCGCCGCGTCCCAGTTGTGTATGACGTTCAGGACATGTGGCCCGACACGCTGCGCGCTACCGGGATGCTGAGCAACCCATGTGCCTTGCGGGTGGTGGCCGCTGTATGCAAGTGGGTGTATCGTCGCGTGGACCGGATTGTGGTGCTGTCTCCTGGCTTCAGGCGTCTGCTGGTGCAACGCGGCGTCCCCGAGGCAAAGGTCGACGTCATCTACAATTGGGCGGACGAGGTGGCCCTGGCGGCGCCGAAGGGGGCTTTGCCACCGGCCTTTCCCGATGCAGGTCGGTTTCGCATCGTTTTTGCCGGAAACATGGGAAAGGCTCAGGCACTCGACACGATACTCGACGCGGCGGCACTGCTGCAGGCGCGCCAGTCACGGGTGTGTTTCGTGATGCTCGGCGGCGGGATCGAGGTGGAGCGGCTGAAGGAGCGGGCGAGCCGGGAGCAATTGCGGAACATCGTTTTTCTTCCGCCGGTGCCCATGACCGAGGTGGGCACGGTGTTGACGGCCGCGGACGCCTTGCTGGTGCATCTGCGCAAGGATCCGTTGTTCGAGATCACGATTCCGTCCAAGACTCAGGCCTACATGACGATTGGCAAGCCGCTGCTCGTGGCCGTCGATGGCGATGCGGCCGATCTCGTGACGAGGTCGGGCGGCGGCATGGTGGCCGGGTCGGAGAATGCAGAAGCCCTGGTTGCCGCATCCGAGTCGCTCGCCGCGCTCGACCCGGCCAGCCTGCTCGAGATGGGGGAGAAGGCGCAGCGCTTTTACCGCGAGCACCTTGCACTGGGCGTTGGCGTCGCAAGGTTCGGTGCGATTTTTTCGAGCTTGGCTTCCGGTATTCATTGAAGATGAAGCGTCTTTTCGACATTGTCATGGCCTTGGCCGCCTTGCTGCTGCTGGGCATCCCCCTGCTGCTGCTGATCTGGGTTGTCCGGCGCAAGTTGGGCAAACCGGTGTTCTTTCGCCAGACTCGCCCCGGCCTGAACGGGCGGCCATTCGAAATGGTGAAGTTCCGCACTATGACGGACGCCCGAGGAGCCGATGGACAGCTACTGCCCGATGCGGAGCGCCTGACTTCGTTCGGGCGCTTTCTGCGCGCAACCAGCCTGGATGAGCTGCCCGAGTTGTGGAACGTGCTCAAGGGCGATATGAGTCTGGTAGGCCCACGTCCCTTGCTGATGGAGTATCTGCCGCTGTATTCACCCGAGCAGGCGCGGCGCCACGCCGTTCGCCCAGGTGTCACGGGCTGGGCGCAGGTGAACGGTCGCAATGCCCTGAGCTGGGAAGACAAGTTCCTGCTTGATGTCTGGTATGTCGATCACCAGTCGGTGTGGCTGGACATCCGGATACTCTGGCTGACGGTCCGCAAGGTCCTGGTGCGCGAGGGGATCAGCGCAGCCGGAGAAGCGACAATGCACAAGTTTACCGGCAGCAAATGATTGCGGTGAAAAGAACAAACGATCACGGAAACAAGTGAACGATATGAAACGATATGCGATTTTCGGCGCCAGCGGTTTTGGTCGGGAGGTACTCCCGCTGGCACGCCAGCAATTGCGGCAGACTGAGAGCGAACCTTGGGACCTGGTGTTCGTCGATGACCATCCGCCGGCCGCCGAACTCAACGGCCATCGCGTGCTGACCTACAGCCAGTGGCTGGCCGAGCCGGCTTCGTCGCGGCATATGAACGTCGCGATTGCCAACAGTGTCGTCCGGGAGAAGCTGGCGCGTGCGTGCGTCGCCGACAACGTGCAGTTCTATTCGGTGAGCGCGGGCAATACGGTGGTTCTCGACTCAGTGGAGGTCGGCCCGGGGGCTGTCTTGTGCTCGTTCGTTACGCTGACCAGCAATATCCGCATTGGCGAGCATTTCCACTGCAACATCTACAGCTACGTGGCGCATGACTGCGTGATCGGCGATTTCGTCACCTTTGCGCCGGGTGTCCATTGCAATGGCAATGTCGTGGTGGAGGACCACGCTTACATCGGCACGGGAGCCATCCTTCGCCAGGGAACGCCGGCAGCGCCCCTGATGATCGGGCGGGGTGCCGTGGTCGGGATGGGTGCGGTCGTGACGAAGAGCGTCGCTCCCGGGAGCACCGTGGTGGGCAATCCTGCACGTCCAATGCCGCCTCGCGCCAACTAAAGTTCTTGGGAATCGTGCAATGTTGAATACCCCTTTCTCGCCTTGGCCCAGTTTCACTCAAGAAGAGGCCCGAGCTGTGCAGCAAGTCTTGCTGTCGAACAAGGTTAATTACTGGACAGGTGCGGAGTGCCGTGAATTCGAGAAGGAATTCGCGAACTGGTGTGGCACGCACCATGCCGTGGCGCTCGCCAACGGCACGCTGGCGCTGGATGTCGCCCTTCACGCGTTGGGCATCGGTCCCGGCGACGAGGTGGTGGTGACGCCCAGGACGTTCATCGCGAGCGTGTCATGCGTCGTGAACGTTGGCGCCACTCCCGTGTTTGCCGATGTCGAGCCGGACAGCGGCAATATTTCGGCGGCCACGATCGCGCGCGTGCTCACGCCGCGCACGAAGGCTGTGATCTGCGTGCATCTGGGTGGTTGGCCGTGCGACATGGACCCGATCATGGATCTGGCGAGCAGGCATGGCCTGAAGGTGATCGAGGACTGCGCGCAAGCGCATGGTGCCCGCTACAAAGGCCGTAGCGTCGGGTCGATCGGGCACATTGGCGCATGGTCTTTCTGCCAGGACAAGATCATGAGCACCGGTGGCGAGGGCGGAATGGTCACGACCGGCGACGAGGTATTGTGGCGGGCCATGTGGGCGTACAAGGATCATGGCAAGAGCTACGAGGCGGTGTACGAGCGTGAACATCCGCCGGGTTTTCGCTGGTTGCACGAGAGTTTCGGTACCAACTGGCGCATGCTGGAGATGCAGGCGGCCATTGGCCGGATACAGCTGCGCCGCATGTCCGACTGGACCAAACTGCGAACCGCCAATGCCGAATCGGTCTGGTCGGCATGCCGGCCGTTTGCCGCCGTCACCGTGCCGGACGTGCCGGAGCACAGCCAGCATGCGCACTACAAGTGCTATGTCTATGTCGACGCCAGTCGCCTGGCCGATGGCTGGACGCGCGACCGTATCGTCGAGGCCATCAATGCGGCCGGCGTGCCTTGCTATCAAGGCTCTTGCTCGGAGGTCTATCTGGAGAAGGCTTTCGACAAGACGGGGTGGCGTCCTTCCGAGCGTCTGCCCGTTGCGCGCGGCCTAGGTGAGTCCAGCCTGATGTTCCTGGTGCATCCCACGCTGACCGAGGCGGAGATTACCAGGACTTGCGCCGTGCTGACCGACGTATTGGGACGGGCCAGCCGGTGAGCCAGTTTACCGTTCCCCTGCTGGCGCTGCCACGCTCGGCCAAGCGGCTGGTGGTGGTGGCCCTGGATCTGGTGCTGTCGCTGGTCTCCGTCTGGGTGGCCTTCTATCTGCGCATCGACCAGACTGGCTTGCCGATCCAGCAGCAGAAGTATGTCTACCTGCTGGCTCCCCTCCTGGCCTTCCCGCTGTTCGTGCGACTGGGCCTGTACCGTGCGATCTTCCGGTACACGGGCCTTGCGGCGCTGGCAAGCACGGCCAAGGCCGTGGGGCTGTATGGCGTGCTGTTCTTCGGCACGCTCGTACTCCTGACGCTGGAGGGCGTGCCACGCAGCGTGGGCCTCATCCAGCCAATGCTGTTCTTGTTGCTGGTGGGGGCCAGCCGCGCCCTGGCGCGTTTCTGGCTGGTCGGTACGTATGGCAAGTTCAATCATCACGTGGGTCGGCTCCTGATCTACGGGGCGGGAGAGGCGGGCGTGCAGACGGCCTCCGCGCTGGCGGTAACGCGCCAGTTTGTGCTGCTGGGCTTCATCGACGACGATCCGGCAAAAATCGGCCGCACCATCAACGGCATGGACATCATGGGTCCTGACGGCGTGCCCGATGCCGTCGAGACGATGGGCATTACCGACATCCTGCTGGCCATGCCTTCGCTGGGGCGGGTGCGGCGCAATACCATCATCGCCGGGCTGCGGGAATTGCCTGTTCACGTGCGCACGCTGCCGGGCATGGTCGACCTTGCCTCCGGCCGCGTGACCATTCGAGACTTTCAGGAGCTGGACCTGGAAGACTTGCTCGGCCGGGCGCCGGTCCCTCCCGACGCGGCGCTGCTTGCGCGCAATCTGTCCGGCAAGACGGTATTGGTGACTGGCGCGGGCGGCAGCATCGGCAGCGAGCTGTGCCGCCAGATCCTGATGGAAAGGCCGCGCCGACTTGTGCTGGTTGAGCACAACGAATTCGGTCTCTACACCATTCACAACGAGCTGGAAGGCTTGCGTGTAGAGCATTGCCTGCACGTCGAAGTGATTCCTTTGCTGGCCAGCGTGGCCAATCTGGGGCGCCTGCGTGAAATCTGTCAGCTATACCGGCCGGCGACGGTCTACCATGCGGCTGCGTACAAGCACGTGCCGCTGGTGGAGTGCAATCCGTCGGAAGGCGTGCTCAACAACGTATTCGGTACGCTCAACATGGCGCGCGCTGCCATGGAGAGCGGGGCATCGCATTTTGTCTTGGTGTCGACGGACAAGGCTGTGCGGCCGACCAATGTCATGGGCGCCACCAAGCGCATGGCTGAGCTGGTACTGCAGGCCTTGTCGGCCACCGAAGTCGTGCCCTTCCATCTGGTGGATGGCACGCGCATCCAGGAGGTCCGGAACAGCACGGTATTCGCCATGGTGCGCTTTGGCAACGTGCTGGGGAGCAGCGGCAGCGTGGTGCCGCTGTTCCGGAAGCAGTTGCGCGAAGGTGGCCCGCTGACGGTGACCCACGAGGATGTCACCCGCTATTTCATGACCATTCCCGAGGCAGCCCAGCTGGTGTTGCAGGCGGGCGCAATGGCCCACGGTGGCGACGTATTTGTGCTCGATATGGGCTCGCCGGTGAAAATCATGGACCTTGCCCTGCGCATGATCAAGCTGTCCGGGCTGACGGTGCGGAACGAGCAGAATCCCGGCGGCGACATCGACATCAAGGTTACTGGCCTGCGCCCGGGGGAAAAGCTCTATGAGGAACTGCTGATTGGCGACAATCCCGAGGGTACGGCGCATGAGCGGATCATGAAGGCTCGCGAGGATTTCGTCCCATGGGCAGAGCTGGCGCCGATGCTTGGAGACATTGCGCAGGCTGCCGCCCTGAACGACGAGGTGACGATAAAACGCATCTTGACGCAGTTGGTGCACGGATACAAACCGCAGGTGGCCGCCGCGCTGAGCAGTGAGATCGTGGTCTAGCTACACGACGAAAATTGTGGGATAGAGATTGGAATGATTAAGCAAAAGAAGGTATTGGTGCTGTTGGTCGTTGCCCTGGCAGGTGCGGGTGCGGGTGCGGCACTAGGCTATGGACCGTTGCTTCACTACAAGTCCGAAGGGGTGTTGAAGGTCGAGATGAGCACGTCGGAGTACAAGCGCATCAGTGAGTTGGCCGACGATGTCAGCACCGTGCAGAATTTCGTGTCGAAGTCAGCCCCGCCCGGTCTGGACGACGCTGGCGTCGACCGGCTGGTGAGGTATGTGCAGAATGCCGAATGGCAGAAGCCTGTCCCGAGAATAAGCAAGACCGACGCCAGGGAACTGCCCGATCTTCTGATTCAGTTGGAGCAGGAGCGCGAGAAGGCCAAGGAGCGCGACCGGGCCAGCGAACGCGACAGGACCGAGGAGGCAAACCAGGACAACAGGCTGGCACCCATCGTCTATCTGGGGGTCAAGCTGACCGCCGTGGCGTCGACGCCGAAGGCTGCCGCCGACATTGCGACCTGGATGGGCGACTATTTCAAGGACATGGCGACACAGGAGGCCGTCCGTCAGATGGTGTCCGGCTGGGTGGCAGAAAGCCGGCAGTTCTCCGATCGTGCCGATGAGCGCAAGCGGAAGTACCAGTTCGACATCGAGCAGGCGCAACTCAAGGTAACGGCCCTCAAGAAGATCATCGCGGACTATCCGGACGCTGCTCGGCGCGATACGTCACAAGTGGTCGACGTACGCAGGGACAATGAGAAATTCATGTCCCCGATGGCCCAGCTTGTGGGTGCCGAGTCCGAGATCATCGGAATTCGCGAGAAGATCCAGCGGCTCGACCGCGAGATCGATCAACAAGCACTGATGAAGCCATTGGCGGTTGATGCGGAGGCAGCCGTGGCGCAGTCCCATAGCGGCAGCGATAGTGTCATCAAGATATCAAAGATACTCTCTGCACTCAGCAAGAAGACCCAGAGCGAAGCACAGCAGGAAAAGCTCTCGTCGCTGGCCGCGGATCTGTCCGCGACCACCGTACGGTTCCTGTCGCAGCCGCGTTTTATTGCGCAGCCTTCGGTGCCGAGCATGCCGGAGCGTCCGCGTCCGCCCATGGTGATCGTGCTGATGGCAGCGCTGTCGGCGCTGGCGAGCGCGGCAATTCTGTGGCGCGAGACGCTGATCAAAGCGATCTGGCTGCCGAATGCGAAGAAGTAGGAGGGGCTCGGACGCTGGATCCTTGCCGTTCAGCGCGGTCCCGTTCCCATGCCGGAGAATGTGCGTGGCCGCCTATGGATTCGAAATAGTCGCTCGTGATACGATCCGACTCGCCTTGCGAGGCGGCGTTACCCCAAACCTCGTAAAGCTCGGCGGGTGCCCCGTCCGTGCCACCGGGTCAGTTCCGTTGGCATGGGGCGTGGGCGGCATGTGAATGTCGCTCACGTCGCGCCCGTCTCCCGTAGTTTCCTGTCTGACTGGCATCCACGATGCTGTCGGAACTGGCCCGCTTGTGGTCCGATCGCATGCACCTATGTATGCTCATTGTCGCGGAGTCCCCTGCTTCCGCTGGCCGGTAGTTTTCTTTCGCTAGTCCTGTGTACCACAGGGTCCGAACAATTGTGACGTAGGTATCGCTTCTGGTCCGGTTGCTCTTCTGGCTTGAGGACGGCCAGGCTGCTATGCGAATCAATCCTGTCTCTTGCTGACAACCTGTAGTTGCAGGCCCAATATTCGAAATCCAAATGGCCCGCAAATTTCTCATATTTTCCTGTTCAAAACAGGCATGTCGGGTTTGATCAGCGCTTGGCAGATTTTGCTTTGTCAGTTGTCTTTTTTCTGTATTCGTGAAGTTGATCTGGCCGTGCCAGCGGATTTCTCACGCGCCAATGCGAAATGCTGGATCCAATAGCAGGCCTATTTCCCTGTTTAATTGCAGGGGAAAATGTGCTACGATCCCAAGGTTTCCCCCGAGATGGGGGGTACTGTTCATGCCGGCAGCGTTTGCCACGCTGCGCTCGTTTTCCGTTGGGGCGAGACGGCCAATGGAATTTTAAAGTAAATAAAACAAATAAAATCAGTAGTCGGCCGGTGACGCGCGAGATGCCGTATCGGCTGTCTATCTGCTGTGAAGAAGAGGGTAAAATTGACATCTGCAAAGCATGTTGTCGCGATCGTTCAGTCATGCTATATCCCATGGAAGGGGTATTTTGATCTGATCGGATCGGTCGACGAATTTATTATTTACGACGACATGCAGTACACTCGTCGGGATTGGCGCAACAGAAATCTGATCAAGACTCCGCAGGGGCTGTCTTGGCTGACGCTGCCCGTCAAGGTCAAGGGAAAATATTTCCAGTCGATTCGGGAGACTGAACTGGATGGCCAGCGGTGGCGCGTGGATCACTGGAAGGCACTGCAACAGAATTATCGCCGGGCACCTCATTTTGCTTCTATTGCGGAGGTGCTGGAACCTTATTACACATCACACGAATATACACGACTGTCGGAGCTTAACCGCGCATTGCTCGAGGCGATCTGCTCGCTGCTTGGCATAACGACCAAATTGAAATGGTCGTGGGACTACGACCTAGTGGATGGAAAGACGGAGCGTCTGGTGAGTTTGTGTGAACAGGCTGGCGCAACGAAATACATATCGGGTCCTGCGGCGCGGGATTACATGGAGCCGCATTATTTCTCTGATGTCGGCATCGAGCTGAGTTATTTCGATTACTCAGGCTACCCGGAATACCCTCAACTCTGGGGCGGTTTCGAGCATGGGGTGTCGGTCCTCGATCTCCTGTTTAATTGCGGGCCCGAGGCCAGGAATTATATGAAATTCCCGGCTCGCGGCGATGGCCATCTCTGACGTGGAAAAAACCATGATAAATGACCTGCTTTCTCCGGTTGCCAGCTACTATACGGAGAAAATCAAGGAATTTGGCCCTCAGCCGCGCGGTGTCGACTGGAACGGGGTTGATGGGCAAGTACTGCGGTTTACTCAGTTGAGCCGCCTGCTGGACGTCGAGCGACCATTTTCGCTGGCCGACATCGGCTGTGGCTACGGTGCGCTGCTGGACTTCCTCACCGAACGTTATCGTGATTTTCAGTACATTGGCCTTGATATTGCGGAAGCCATGATCGAGGCTGCCGGCAAGCTGCATGAAAATAAGCCGCAAGCACGGTTCATTTCCGGCACCGAGCCGCCTGAAGTGATCGATTTCGCCGTGGCCAGCGGTATCTTCAACGTTAGGTTGAGCGGTAGCGACGAGGACTGGCGTTCCTATATTCTGCAAACGCTGGAGCGCATGCATCAATTCAGCACGCGCGGTTTTGCGTTCAATTGTCTGACCTCATATTCGGATGCTGATAGGATGCGGTCGGATTTGTACTATGCGGATCCCTGTGAGTTCTTCGACCTGTGCAAGCGGAAGTTTTCGCGCAACGTCGCCTTGCTTCATGACTATGGTCTTTATGAATTCACGATTATCGTAAGGAAGTGAAGCATGTCAACCGTAGCCAAACCATTGGTCATCTTCGGGACCGGGCAGATTGCGGAACTCGCTTGGTTCTACTTTACCCATGACTCCGACTATCAGCCGGTCGCGTTCACAGTAGACCGAACCTACATGGACAAGGAGTCCTTCCTGGGGCTCCCGGTTGTTCCTTTCGAGGAACTGCGACAACATTTTTCCCCGGCCGATACGGATGCTTTCGTTGCGCTGAGCTATGCAAAGCTGAATATGGTTCGTGCCAAGAAGGTCGAGGAGATTCGCAATGCCGGCTATCGTACCGCCAGTTATGTGAGCAGCCGGGCCACGGTGTTTCCTGGATTCGAGCCTGCCGGGAATTGCTTCATCCTGGAAGACAACACGATACAACCGTTCGTTCAGATCGGCGACAATGTGACGTTTTGGAGTGGAAACCATATCGGCCATCATTCCGTTATCGAGGATAACTGCTTCATCAGTTCGCACGTGGTGATCTCCGGCGGGGTGAGGGTTGGGAATGGCACTTTCATCGGTGTGAACTCCACGATTCGCGACCATGTCTCCATTGGCGCACGTTGCGTGATCGGGGCGGGATCGCTGATCACTAGCGATGCTGAGGCGGAAGGTGTCTATACCTCGCCGTCGTCGGAACGCTCCCGCGTGCCTAGTACGCGGCTTCGCGGTCTGTGAGGGGGTGGATATGAAGTGGCGAAAACTTGGGAAGGTGTTTTGCGCAAATGGCGAGCATCCTTGGATGATGACTCACGCCGCAAATCCAGTGGCCGAATTCCGGCATGACAACGTATTCCGCGTCTATTTCAGTGCGCGCGATGCGCAAAGGCGCGCGCACATCGCTTATGTAGAATTCGATCTTGCCGATCCGCAAAAGATTCTTGCGATCTCGGACAAGCCGGTGCTGGGCCCGGGGGAGATCGGCACGTTCGACGACAGCGGGACTTCCATGGGGTGTCTCGTCAATCACAAGGGAAAGCGGCATCTGTACTACCTGGGATGGAATCTCGGGGTGACAGTGCCCTGGCGCAATACGATCGGGCTTGCTGTCAGCGACGGGCCGGACGCACCGTTCGTCAAGGTTTCCAAGGCGCCGACGATGGACCGCCACCACGTGGATCCCTATTCCATTTCCTATCCCTGGGTGCTGGTCGAGGATGAATTGTGGCGCATGTGGTATGGCTCCAATCTGACCTGGGGCGAAGGCGTCAGGCAGGAGGAAATGGCCCATCTGTTCAAGTATGCCGAATCCGACGACGGCAGGGTCTGGCGGCGCGATGGACATATTGCGCTGCATTTCAAGGACGAGAGCGAATACGCCATGTCGAAGCCCTCCGTGATACATGATCAGGGGTTGTACCGCATGTGGTATTCCTATCGCGGACAGGCATATCGCATTGGTTACGCGGAATCTCCCGACGGGAAGAACTGGACGCGGCGCGATGAGCTTGTCGGCATTAGTCCATCGGCCAGTGGCTGGGATGCCGACACAGTCTGTTATCCCTGCGTCTTCGATCACGATGGTCGGCGCTATATGCTTTATAACGGCAGCCGGTATGGTGACTCGGGATTTGGTATTGCAATACTCGAAAAATAATTTCCAGATATGAGCGAAGAACAGTACTACGGCGGTATCGGGCCGTCGCTTTCGCTGGATGCGATTGATCGTCACCACGAAGAATTGGTGGCGGTAGGCTACACGGTGCTCGATTCCGTTCTTGCCGAGAGTAGCCTGCAGGACTGGCGTGACCGTATCGATGCCGTCTATCGGGCGCAGGAGTTGGAATTCGGCGGGCGCGAGGCCCTGGCGGCGATCGGTGAGCAGGATCTGTGCCGCGCGCCGCTACTGTATGACAAGTCGTTCATCTCGATGGCAACCGAGACCAGGGTTCTCGGGGTAGTACGTCGGACATTGGGCGACTGGTACATCCTGAACCTGCAGAATGCGATCATCAACAGGTCGCAGGAGCGCCACCATCAAAGCGCGTGGCATCGTGATCTGCCGTACCAGACGTGGACCAGTTCGCGACCGCTCGCGCTCGGTGCCCTGTTTGCCATCGATCCGTTCTCGCCCGAAACCGGCGGTACCGTGGTCCTGCCGCATTCCCATCGCCGCGATCGCATGCCGTCCGAGGATTTCATCAAGAGGCATGCGATTTCGGTATCCATGCCGGCGGGCTCCGTGCTGATTTTCGACGCGATGCTTTTTCACCGTGCCGGAGTCAATAGTTCTGGCCGGGTAAGGCGTGGCGTAAATCATCTCTATACCATCCCGCTGTTGAAGCAGCAGTACGACTTTCCCAAGGCATTGGGCCAAGGCTTCCCGGCCGACCCTGTAATTGCCCGCCTGCTGGGGTACGAGTCGCAAGTACCGGTAGATGCCTTGGCGTGGCGGCGCGAGCGTGCGCGCCGCAAATTCGGCACGGTGCCGACCCAATGACAGCGAACATAATGCCTCCCGAGCTGAGCGTCGTGGTACCGTCCTATGGCTGTCTGGGATGTCTCACGGAGCTTTGCGATCGCCTGCATGCCGTGCTGACCGGCCTGGGTTCTTCTTTCGAGATCCTGCTAGTCGACGATCGCAGCCCGGATAATTCCTGGCCCCTGATCGAGTCGCTCGCCGGCAGCTATCCGGCCGTGCGCGGTATTCGCCTGAGCCGGAATTTCGGGCAGCATGTCGCGATCACGGCCGGCCTTGCCGCCGCACGAGGCCAGTATGTCGTGGTGATGGATTGCGATCTGCAGGATCCGCCGGAGCGGATTCCCGATCTTCTCGCGGAGTTGCGTAAGGGCTATGACTTCGTGCTTGCACGTCGTGCAACCCGCTCGCACTCCGCATTCCGACAGGTTTCGGCGAAGCTCTACTTCCGGCTGATAAACGCCTTGACCGGCGAGTCCGTGGACGGAAGCTATGGCACCTTCAGCATTCTGACGCGCAAGGTGGTCGATGCCTTTCTGCTGTTCGGCGAACGTGAACGGCACTACCTGTTCATACTCCGATGGCTGGGATTCCGGAGCGGAACCGTCGAATACGCACATGCTGAGCGGCATGCGGGCGAGAGTTCATATAACGTGTTGCGCTTGCTCAAGCACGCCTTGAGCGGGATCTTCTTTCAGACCAGCGTTTTCCTGACCTGGATCATCTATGCGGGATTGTTTTTCACGGCACTGAGTTTCCTGGGGGGATGCTTCTTCATCTATCGCCACTTCACGGCGGATTCGCTCCCCGGCTGGACGAGCCTCGTGGTGGCGATCCTGTTCTCCACGGGCATGATTCTCGCCAGCATCGGCGCGGTGGGGCTGTACGTATCGAGAGTCTTCGAGATGGCGAAAGGCCGACCGATCTATGTGGTCGATCGCGAGTGCGGTTGCGGAAGTACCGCTGTCGACGCGTCCGACGAGAAAGGTGCATGAGCGGGGGGGCGCCGGGCTGGCGAAGGCTCGCCGTCTTCACTTTTATGACCGGGCTGGCTGCGTTTGCCATCAAGAATGTGCTCGCTTATCGCGACGTCATGGCGGATCGGTTGACGCGGGCGCAACGGCTAGCGGCGCTATCTGCCGATACCGACACCGAGAGGGTCGCGCGGCACAATTTCTATGCCCTGCTCGGGAAGCTGGGGAATATGCCGGCCCTACATGAAGGCGGGCGGTTCGGGGTGTTTGTGACGGATTCCGAATTTTTCAAAGGTGCATATATCGACCGGCCCGTGGACACGACGCTGACAGCGTGCGCCATTCAGCCATTCAGCATCCCGGCGTTTACCGGCATGCCATTGTTGAGCGGGCTTCTGTCACGCGACAATGGCTGTCATTACGACTCCTATGGTTATCAGTATCTGCCGCACGACGAGATGCTGAGTTCGGAGGCGCTGGCGCAGCCATGCGTGCTCGCGCGGCGGCGGGGAATGAGGCAGGTGGTGGTCATCGACCGGCACGATGTCGATTTTGCCGCCAGGAGGATCGATTGCGATGAGCACTAGGTCAATGTCAGCGCCAGCCGCCTGGCGCGGCGACATGTCATTCGAGCGAGGCGGGTATCTCGCCTGTCTGTGCATTCCGTTTGTCTTCGCGCTGGCGCTGGCGCAGTGCCTGCGGGCGCCGCAACTGCTGGCGCGGGCCGACGTATCACTGATGGCAGCATTGCTGGCTGCGCTGGCAGCGGTGCTTGGCGCCATTTCGGCAATATTCGATCTCCGCTCGGCGCTGCAAAAGCGTAGGCTGGAGTCCTTCGTGACACCGCTGGCCGTCGGCCTGCTGGTGGGGCTGTTGCTGCTCGGTGTGACGAGGCTGCATGCTGCCTTCGGATGGCTGGTCGTCGGCATCGTGGCCTTGAGGATGATCGTCATGATCGTCCGGGCAGGGATCACCAGCGCAGTCTTCCCCTTGCTCTCGGGCGGGATGATTGGATACTGGGCTTTCCTGCTCAGCTTCGTCGATGGCTACAAGACGCCCTGGATCAACGAGGCGATTGCCACCGGCACCGTGCACGTGGACCTGATGTTCCATGCCGCCATTGCAAATATGCTATCCGGCTACGGCACCGGCACGCTGGGCGTGGATGGACTGATACCGTTTCCCTATCATTTCGGCAGCCATCACGTGATGACGGTGCTGTATCCATTGCTTGGCATCGGAGCATTGCAGTTCTATTCGGTGATCTTTCCGCTGCTGTTCTGCCCACTTCTGCTGGTCTTCATGTATTTCTTCGCCTTGTCCTTTCGAGATTTTCTTGCCCGCACCAGCACCGGCGCGAGCAATTGGAAAGACGAGCACGCGGGCTGGTATTGGGTGATATTCGCCATCATCTTCATTGGCGTAATCTCCACCCCCTTCCGAAGGACACTTGGCGTGTGGGACAACATATTCCACAGCGAGTCCTTCGGCGTGGCAGTACTGTTTGCCTACCTGGCAGGGATATGGTGCTTCGAGCACCTCGGACGGGAGCAGTTGGTCAGGCTCGCATGGTACATGTGGCTGGTCATTCCGCTTTACTTCGCCATTCTCTGCCTGCTGAAGATCAGCGTGGGTCTCGTGGTAGGCGGCATGGCCGCCTACCTTTTCCTCCGAATTAGAATGACGCTTGCGCAACGGATCCTGGGATGGATCGCGATTGCCCTGCCGCTCTGCTACGGGCTCTGGGTTACGCGCAGTTCGTCGGGGGAGGGGCTGGCGGATCCCGGCCTGATGGCGATGACTAAGCCGTTTGCGTTTCTGAGGGACATCGTGCCTGCGGAATTGCGCCCGGTTTCGTTCGCCGCATTCTTTGGTCCGCTGATCGTCCTGGTCGTGCTGCGCCTGCTGAGCAGGAGAAGCGGAGCCCAGGCATCCCTGTGGGCGCGCATCAGCGGCTCCGAACTGCTGGATGTCGAATTGGCAATAGTCATCACCGTGGTGTCGGTCATTCCGGGTTTGCTGCTCTCGGTGCCACAGGGCGGGACAAATTTCTTTGCCGAAGTCTCCTATTGGTGGGTACAGCCTATGCTGGCCGTGGTAGCGGGCCGTTTGCTTGCGAAAGCCGTAACATAATCGGAAATCTGTCGTATATGGCTATATTTTCTGATATTGCTATGCCCCTTGATTTCCCGGCCAATTGGCGAGGGCAAGTCGATGTGACCCTCAGGTTGCCCGACGATATTCGGAAAAGACCTGCATTCAGCTATGTCGCATGCTGTGCAATATTCCGAAAAACATCCAATGAACGTCTCTCCGATTCCAGAACTGCATGAGTACTTTCGCAATGACAAAGATTCAGTCTTCCCCGACAGGAAATACGGAGACTGCGGCCGCAAAGCGCAGCATCCCTTTCAATCGCCCGTACATGACCGGGCGCGAACTGCACTATATTTCGCAGGCGCATGCAGGCGGCCACCTTGCTGGCGATGGTCCGCTTACCAGGCGTTGCCACGAGTGGCTTGAGGCAAAGACGGGTGCGGCGAAAGCACTGCTTACGCATTCGTGCACGGCGGCGCTGGAGATGGCGGCGATCTTGCTGGACATCGAGCCTGGGGACGAGGTCATCATGCCTTCCTACACCTTCGTGTCGACCGCCAATGCGTTCGTGCTGAGGGGCGGCGTGCCGGTATTCGTGGATGTAAGGCCGGACACCTTCAACCTGGATGAACAGCAGGTAGAAAGCGCGGTGACGTCGCGCACGCGCGCGATCGTGCCGGTGCACTACGCCGGAGTCGGATGCGAGATGGACACGCTCATGGCTATCGCGGACAAGCATGATCTGCGGGTCGTCGAAGATGCCGCGCAGGGTGTGATGGCAAGTTATCAGGGGCGCGCGCTTGGCAGTATCGGGCATCTGGGCGCATACAGCTTTCACGAAACCAAGAATGTGATCAGCGGCGAAGGCGGAGCCCTGATCGTAAATGACGCAAGCTATGTATTGCAGTCGGAAATCATCCGCGAGAAAGGGACGGACCGCAGCCGTTTCTACCGCGGCGAGGTGGATAAGTATACGTGGCAGTCGAGTGGCAGTTCATTTCTGCCAAGCGAGTTGACTGCCGCGTTCCTGTGGGCGCAACTCGAAGAGGCGGAATCCCTGACCCAGAGGCGCTTGGTGCTCTGGAACCGCTACTACGAGTTGCTGGCTCCGCTCGAGGTGCAGGGATTGCTGCGCCGGCCCATCGTTCCGGCCCATTGCGAGCACAACGCACACATGTTCCAGATCCTGGTCGCCGAAGGGATCGACCGGCAACTGGTGCTGCAGAAGCTGAAAGCAGCGGGCATCGGCGCCGTGTTCCACTACGTTCCGCTGCACACTTCGCCGGCAGGCCAGAATTTCGGCCGGGCCCACGGAAGTCTCCCTGTCACGGATGATATTGCGGCTCGCCTAGGGAAATGCTGATCAATGAGCTTTGCGCGTGATGTTGCTCAGGCTATTGACTTCGGTTTTCGCAATGCGGGAGAGAAAGACCAATTCAGCACGGTTTTTCCCGGGTTTTGCGCCTCTCCTGGCGCGCTTGGCGCGCTCAGCACGGACTGCTCCCCCGTGAGGCCAACAACGGTTTCCTGGCAAGCACCAGATTCGCCAGACCAAACAGGCTGAGCAACTGCGCCGTGTTCTTGACCAGGCCCTTGTAGCGAACCTTACGATGACCAAAGAGATTCTTGATGACGTGGAACGGATGCTCGACCCGCGCCCGAATCTGGGCCTTGGCCCGCTCGACGGCGATCAGCAAGTCCTTGACGGTGCCGTCATGCATCGTCTTAATCTTGCCGCGCTTGACGGCCACCTGCCACTTCACGGACTTGCCTTGCATCTCGTCGCGCTTCTCCACGCCCGTGTAGCCCGCATCGCCAAACGCATGCTCCTCGTGACCATGCAGCAAGGCATGCGCCTGCGACACATCCGACGCGTTCGCTGCAGTGCCCACCACGCTGTGTACCAGCCCCGAAGCCGCATCCACGCCGACATGCGCCTTCATGCCAAAGTGCCATTCATTACCCTTCTTGGTCTGGTGCATCTCCGGGTCGCGGCTCTTCTCCTTGTTCTTGGTCGAAGGTGGCGCCTCGATGATGGTGGCATCCACAATCGTGCCTTCCTTCATCATCAGCCCACGCTCGCACAGCATGATGCCGATCTCGTCGAACAGCTTTCGCGTCAGCTCATGCTCGACGAGCATGCGGCGAAACTTGAGGAGCGTGGTCGCGTCTGGCACCGCTTCGACTGCCAGGTCGATCCCGGCAAACGCCCGCATCGCCACGCTGTCGTACAGCGCGTCTTCCAGTGCCTCGTCCGACAGCCCGTACCACTGCTGCAGGAAGTAAATGCGCAGCATCCGCTCCAGACCGATCGGCGGCCGTCCGCGTTTGCCTTTGGGGTAGTACGGCTCGACCGCCGCAATCAGGCGCGACCACGGCACCACGCTTTCCATCTCCGTCAGGAAGCGCTGGCGGCGCGTCACCCGCTTCTTACCGTGGCTTTCCGCTTCCGCAAAACTGATCTGTCGCTTCATCTCCGACTCATCTCTTGGGCATGCATATGACAACGCTTACAAGCCACCCAACGATGACTTTCGTTCTGAATAAATCAGTCTTTCCCTAGTTCGTTTGCCGCTGTGGATCGGCTTGCCTGAAGAGGATCAGCGCTACATCGCAGACGTCTTGTCTGCCGTGCTGACAGAGTTGCGTTGATGTGTTTTTTCGATGGGAAGATGGGTTTCGTGCCGGAGCAATGGCTCTGATTTCATTCTCGCCGCAGTAAATGGCGGGCAGGCACGCTAGTTGCTCTAGGGAAGAACAATGGCACAAATTACAACGGGAATTCGGCGGGTTCTGTCGCATCCGGGGATCTATGATTTTTTTCAGGTGCTGATGGGTGGGCGCCATGGCCGCTCGACATTCGCGCGGGAGCACGTGCGGGCAAGAGCCGGCGACAACGTGCTCGACATAGGTTGTGGGACCGCTGAACTGCTCGCCTACCTGCCCGAAGTCCGGTATTGGGGATTTGACATCAGCGAGCGCTATATCTCGGCTGCCACGGCCCGTTTTGGCGCGCAAGGCAATTTTGTCTGCAAGCTGGTTGATTTTTCTGATCTGGAGGGGTTGCCAAAATTCGATATTGTGATTGCTTCGGGCCTCATCCATCATCTGGACGAAGAGCAGGCCGAGGGATTGTTTCGACTGGCAAAGGCAGCGCTGCGTCCGGGTGGCCGCCTTGTGTCTATCGATCCCTGTTTTGCCGCGGAGCAGAATCCGATCGCCCGCATGCTGGTGAGCTATGATCGTGGCCGCAACGTATGTGATGGGGAAGGTTACAAGCGCCTCGCTTCCAGGGTATTCGATGACGTCTCCGGCGTGGTGCGTCACCAGGCGTGGATTCCTTATACGCACTGGATCATGGAGTGCCGTGCCAGCTAGGGGCAAGGACATCTGGGTTATGTCTTGAGCAATGGGGTAGTATTCCCAGTTTGCACCTACTGGCAACTGCTCGCCGGCTACCAGCCCATTGCCACCTACATGGAAACCGATGAGGAGTTTCAGGTTTTGTGAGATCGGTTGCTTCTGTTCGCCCTTCGTCTTCACGCCGTCTTCGCGCTCGCCTGCAAGCCCTGAGAGAAGTCTCCATGGATCGGTACCTTAGAGTCAACTCGCTACAATGGCTTGCTTTCGTCGCCGTAGTCGGCGGATTCATTGATGTGCTGCTGATTCTGGCTGGTGCCAGCATAAGCACGGGCGTATTGCTGGCGCCAATTGTTGGCGTGGCGGTGATTCTTGCTTCCGGCGAGTTGTTTCTGAGTCTGGCTGGCGTAAGGTGGCTCACGGCTGCCATTCCCGGTGCGTTCGTCGTCGGGGTGGCCGTGACGGCCGTAGCGGTAATGGCGCTGGCCCAGTTGGCCGGGTTGGTCGCGCAGACGGGCTTCTTGCTGTGGATGGTGGTTGTCGTGGCCCTGTTTGCCGTGTATCGACCGAAGTGGCGGGCGCGGCCGGCGACTTCGTGGCTCGATGTCGGCGCGGCGGCGGGCTTTGCCATCCTGGCTGGTTATTTCTGTCGGGACGTCGCCGCGTTCCTCCCTTACGCGGGCAGTGGCGCGAGCTTCCCAGGGTGGTCCGACTACTATCTGCACGGGACTGTCATCGCCTCCTTCGGTGATCCCCTGGCAATCGCTCAGGGCGACATCTTCCTGGCACATGCAGGCCGGCCATTTTATCACTATGCTGCCTTCCTGCTACCGGCGGCCCTGCTGAAGTCATCCGGATTGCCAGGCCTCGGATTGGCCACGGCAATCCTGCTTCCGCTCGGACTTCTCGTTGCCATGCTGGGGGCCTATAGCATGGCATCTGAATTGTCGGCGAGGATGGTGGCCCTGGTGGCGGTCATGGCCGTGGCTTGTTTGCCGGACACATCGCATTACTGGATGCGGAGCGCCTTCTTCGGTTTTCACTGGATGCTCTATACCTCTCCCGGGTCGGGATATGCTCTGGGCGTTTCGGCGTTGTCGGCTACCTGCCTGTTGCATGGCTTCAGAACGGGGTCACGTGGATCCTTCGCCTTGAGCCTGCTGCTGCTGGTATTGTTGGCCATGTTTCGCATTCATTTCGTCATGCTGCTTTCGCCGGCCTGGGCGGGCACATTGCTGCTGGGGTGCTGGCGGGCACGTTCACAGTGGAAGGCACTGTTCGCATGCCTTCTTGGTGTCCTGGCATTCGCGCTGGCGATCGCCTTGCTCGTCTATAACGAAGCATGGCGCGATCTCGTGCAGCCTCAGGCCTATGTCGATGGCATGCTGA
The DNA here is from genome assembly GCF_977008105.1 of Cupriavidus ulmosensis. Classification (NCBI taxonomy): domain Bacteria; kingdom Pseudomonadati; phylum Pseudomonadota; class Betaproteobacteria; order Burkholderiales; family Burkholderiaceae; genus Cupriavidus; species Cupriavidus ulmosensis. The sequence goes on along the minus strand of NZ_CDRMWP010000001.1, from coordinate 3,363,567 downwards.
AATACGGCGAGTCATATTACTCGCAGCTGTACCACTTGCTGAGAGACACTGCTTCGCTGCCGGTGACATTGGCAGTTGGCGTAGCCCTGTTGATGGTGGCTGCTCTTGGCGTGCTTGCGGTTGCTTTCCCGGTTGTGGTCATCGTCTGGGCCCGCAGTGGCAGATGGGAGGCATTTGACTGGATGCCGTTGATGCTGTGTGGCACGTTTGCCCTCCTTGCCGTGATGATGCCGGTCGTGGCGAACACGGATCCATCCGAGTTCAAGCAACGGCATTTTGTTCTGCTTTACGCCTTTGTAGGATTGTGGACGGTCGCACGCATTCTGGCATTGATCGGCACGTATGCCAAGGTCGGCAGGCTACGGCAAGGCCCTGTCTGGGCAATATTCATGGTGGCCGTGCTGGCGGCGATGACGCTTGGCCACGAGTACAGGCCGGGGCAGGCATCCGTCGTTTACATGCCATGGGTGCAAGCCTTCTATGGTTTGAATATCGAACCCGGGATTGCACAGGCGGCCGCATATATTCGCAAGAATTCCGAACCTGGAGATACGCTCGCCATGGGTGGCCAGGCAGTGAAGGAAGACCTGCAGAGCCCTCTGGTCGAGTTGATCAGCATGGCTGACGTGCCTGCTTATCTAAGCCGGACAGATTTGCTGGAGAAAAAAGGTCCGGAGATGCAACGGATTGTGAAAGAGCGCCATGCACAGATCGAGGGAATCATCGGCGCGGATTCCTGGCGTTCCGCCTGCGAAGAGATGCACCGTAGCGGGATTCGCTGGTATATCGAGCAATCAGACGACAAGCCTGTCTGGGATCCGATGAAGCGTCTTGCCGTCTTTCGTTCTGCCAGGTTCGCGGTTTACGATGCCGGCGCGAAACAAGGCGCGGCTGATGGCCGTTGCAGCGCGCCGACGCGCTGAGCGCCCATGATGCCAGGCAATTTCTCGAAGCGTTCGATGTAGTCTACGCGGAAGGCATTGTCGTCGGCGGCGTGCCCGTCGTTGCCTGTGTCGCAAGCAGCGGCTGCCATTGCTGTACTACGTGCTCCAGCGAAAATCGCCTCGCCTTGGCTCGGGCGGCTTGCGCCAGCGATGCCGTTTTCTCCGGGTGGCGCATGAGAAGCGCCATCGCCGCCGCCAGCGCGGCGACGTCCCCGACCGGGACCACGGTCGCGTCTTTCCCCGCCGCGAACAGTTCCCTCGGCCCCGTCTCGCAATCCGTCGATACGACAGGCAAACCGAACGCCATCGCTTCCAGCAACACCAGCCCGAAGCCCTCGTAGCGCGAGCTCAGGCAGAAGAGCGCCGCGTTGCGGTAGTGCGATTCCACGTCTGTGCGTGTCCCCGGCATGCTGACCGAGCCAGCAATGTCCAACTCGTGGGCCAGCGATTCGAGCGCGGCACGTTCTTCGCCCTCACCGACGATCTCAAGCCGCCAGTCCGGGTGCCGGGGCGCAATCCATGCCCATGCATTCAGCAGCACGTCGAATCCCTTCGCATGCACCAGCCGGCCCACAGCCAGCACTGTTTTCGAATCGCGGCTGGCCGGCACCTCGGGAAATGGAAACGGCAGCGGGTTCGGAATGGCTTCGACACGGCAGCGCGGCGCCAGCGCGGTCAGCCACCGCTGCCGGTCGCGCTCCGTCAGCACCACCACCGCATCATCGAACCTCGCCGCCAGCCGCCGCGCAATCCGCCGCGCCGGCTTGCCGAGGTCCTCGTCGAAATGGCAGTGCTCCCAGGCAATCCGGCGCACGTTCAGCCCCAGCGTCGCCGGTAGCGTGAACAAGGTCAGCATGGTGTCGACGTCGATCAGCACGTCGATACCGTGTTGCCTGACAAAGCGCTGGATGCCGGACACCGTGGCCAAGTAAGCCCGCTTGAACGACGGCCGCTGCGCGAACAGCGCGTGGTGCCTGACCGCCGGATGCAGGGCAAAGCAACTGCGCTCGTCCCACAGGCTCAGGATCAGCACCGGATAGCCGCGCTCGGCGAGGGCGTTGGCGATGACCGCGGTCATCCGCTCGGCACCTGCAAAGGCGTTGAGCGTGCCGGTGAGAAAGCAGATCGTCGGCAGCGTCTTCATGAGGATGAGGCGGCGAGCGCGGGGGCTTTCCTGCTGCGCCACCACAGCCACAGCCCGAATGCCACGGCCACGGCATTGCCGGCCGTATAGCCTCCGACCGCGCCCCAGGCGCCGTAGGCGGGCACCGTCACGAGGTCGAAGGCCAGCGTGACGCCGAATACCACGCCCCACTTGATGGCGATCCATTCGGGGCGCCGCAGGTAGACCGGCAGCAGCGTCAGGCCGACGTCGGCGAAGATCAGCGTCGACGAGAGCGCGGCGGCGCGCAGCAGCGATGCGGAGGACGAGAACGCGTGGCCGTACAGCAACTGGACGATCCACGGCGCGCCGATGGCGATCAGGATCGCGCCGCAGAGGCCGATCGCGGTCATGCCGATGGCGATGCGGGCGATGTTGGCGCGCGCGGTGGCGAACTCGGCCTTGCCGTACACGTAGATCGGCGCGACGCCGGCGGCCAGGATGGTGGCCACGACGGTGTAGTTGTCGAGTATCTGCATGCAGGCCGCATACGCGCCGAAGTCGGCCAGCGTCACCGCGGGCTGCAGCACCAGCTGGTCGATCCGGCGCGCGCCCATCATCAGCATGAAGCTGACCCAGAACAGCGCGCCGTTGCGCATGAGTTCGCGGGTGAGCCCGAAGTCGTACCGCAGGGGGCCGCGCTCCGCATGCGTCAGGTAATAGAGGGCCAGCAGGCCGGCGAGGATGACCGCTTCGGCGGCGAAGGCGCCGGCGAAGCCCGGCACGCTGTGCGTGCCCGCGGCGAACAGGGCCGCCACGAGGCCGGCCTTGACGGCCAGCGATGCCAAGCTGAACAGGGTGTTGGGCCGGTTGTTGGTGTGGGCCTGCATCCAGGCCACCACGATGCCGAGCGGTTCGCGCAGCAGGATCGCGATGCCGAGCAGCAGCGCCGCGGCCCAGGTTTCGGCGGCGGGCCGCTGCAGCAGCAGGTAGCCGCACATCAGCAGGTAGCCGAGCACGGCGCCGCCGATCCGCAGCGAGAACGCGTGGGCAAGCAGCCGGTGCTGCGCCTGCGGCGATGGCGTGGCGACCAGCCTGGGCACGACGACTTCGCCGCCGCAGATCAGCGCGACCGAGGCGGCGATCAGCACCACGGCCTGCGCGTACTGGAAGTGGGCGAAGCCTTCGGGCCCGAGCGCGCGCGCGAGCATGGCGACGATGCCGATGCCGGCGGTGACCTGGATGCCGCGCTCGGCGAGCATCCAGAACAGGTTGCCTGCAACGCGGCGGCGCATCAGGCGGGCTCCGCGCGCCGCGCGCCGCGCGCGGGCGCGAGGCTGGCGTAGCAGTCCAGCCACTGGCGGGCGACCGCCTCGATGCCGAAGCGCGCGGCGATGCGCTGGCGGCGCGCGGCCTGGGCTTCGGGCGAGCCGGCGCCGGCCTCGAGCGCGCGGCGCATGGCGGCGGACAGGGCGGCGGCGTCGCCCCGTGGGACGATCTGTCCCGCATCGCCGAGCATGTCGGCGACGCCGGGCGCATCGGTGGAGACGACCGGGCAGCCGCATGCGAGCGCTTCGGCAATGACCAGCGGCATGCCTTCGATGCGCGAGGACAGGACGAACAGATCGGCCGCGCTCAGCAGTTCGGGAATGTCGCGCCGCATGCCCAGCAGCGTGGCGCGGCCGGTCAGCCCGAGCCGGTCGACGGCGCTGGCCAGCGCGGCACGCTCGGGGCCGTCGCCAGCGATCGCCAGGTGCGGCGTGCGGTCGGGTACCGTTGCCATGTCGAGGCGGCTGAACGCTTCGAGCAGGAGGTCCTGCGCCTTCTCCGGGACCAGCCTGCCGACATTGAGGACCAGCCTCGCGCCGGGCGCGAGGCCGAGGGCGGCGCGCGTGGCCTGCCGCAGTTCGGGCCGCGGCCGGAAGCGGTCGATGTCGATGCCGTTCGGCACCACGACGATGCGCTCGGGCCGCACCGCGCCGGCATCGATCATGCCCTGGCGCCCGTCGGCGCTGACGTGGGTGGTGAGCGTGGCCCAGCGGTCGGTCAGCCGGTAGGCGAGCATGCGCAGCCGGCCGCCTTCGCGAAAGCTGTGCGCGGTGCAGACCACCGGCGGCGTGCGCGCGATGCGCGTGAGCGCGCGCGCGAACACGTTGGCGTGGACCATGTGCGCATGGATGACGTCGGGCTGCCAGTCTTGCACGAAGCCGCGCAGGCGCCGCAGCGCGCGCGCCATCGACCACGGCGTCTTGCGCATGTCCAGGCAGAACTGGGTCGCCGCCTCGGGCACGTCGACCTCGCGGCCGGGCGTGAGGCTGACGACCGCCACCGCATGGCCGAGCGCGATGAACTGCCGTGCCAGCGCGGCCACCTGCTGTTCGGCACCGCCGAGTTTCAGGCCGGTGCCGAGCAGCAGGATGCGCATCGGCGGGCGGGGCTGGCCGGGATCGCGTGGCTGCTTCACCGCGCGCCATACCCCGTCAACAACGTCCGCAGCGTCTTCACCGCGATCAGCAGGTCCAGCGCGAACGAGCAGTGCTTGACGTAATACAGGTCGTAGCTGAGCTTGGTCACGGTCTCTTCGTGCGTGCCGACGTAGCCCTGCTGCACCTGCGCCCAGCCGGACAGGCCGGGCCGCACGAGATGGCGGTAGGGGTAATAGGCGATGGTGCGGGCGAACTCCTCGACCATCGGCACCTGCTCGGGGCGCGGGCCGATCAGGCTCATGTCGCCGGCCAGCACGTTCCACAGTTGCGGGATCTCGTCCAGGCGGTACTTGCGGATGACGCGGCCCACGCGGGTGACGCGCGGATCGCGGCGCGCGGCGAACTGCGCCGGGGCGCCGGCGTCGTATCCCATGCTGCGGAACTTGAGCATGGTGAACGGCTTGCCGAACAGGCCGACGCGGGCCTGGCGGAACAGCACCGGGCCCGGCGACTCCAGCCGGATGGCGAGGCCCACGACGAGGCTCACGGGCAGCGCGACAGGCGCCAGGCACAGCACGGCGGCGAGGTCGATCGCGCGCTTGGCGAAGCTGTAGAAATAGTGGGCGGCGTAGTCGTCGAGGAAGTTCTCGTCGATGTGGGCCAGGCCGACGCGGCCGGTGAGCATTTCGCCGATGCGCTCCACCGAGTACATGCGCACGTGGCTGAGCTTGAACTGGGCCAGCACGCGGGTGCGCTCGGGGTCGGCGGTGGCGTTGCGGTCCAGCATGAGGCCGTCGCAATGCACGGCTTCGTCGAGCGAGCTGATGGCCTGGAAGCGCGTGGGGCTGGCCGGCGCGGCGCCGGGCATGGCGAGGATGCGTTCGAGCTGCGCCAGCGTGGCGGCGTCGGTGTAGCCGAACACCGGCACGTAGTTGCGCACGAAGCGGCGGTAGCCGAACCAGATCCAGCCCAGCGTGGTGAGGTAGCTGAGCAGCAGCGCGCCGCGCGAGTATTCGAGGTGGAACGCGGCGAAGCCGAACAGCAGCGCGGCGAAGGGCAGCGTGGCGGCGAGGCCGACCAGGCTGTTGCCTTCCATCGCCGGCAGGTGCAGCGAGCGGTGCAGCAGCACGAAGGCGGACAGGTAGGGCAGCACCGACCACAGCAGCGTGCGGCTGAACACATGCGTGACCAGCCCGGCGTGGCGGGCGAACTCGGCCAGCGCGGCGTTGAGGCCGAACAGCAGCAGGCCGAACAGCGCCCACACCAGCATGCGGCTGGCGCGGCGAATGGTTTCCGATCCCCGCGAACGGGGTAATTGGGCGGCGCGGCTCACGCTGTGGCTCTTGTTCATGTTCCGCTCGCTTTGCTGCGGGCCGCCGCGCGCGCGGCGGGGCGCCTGCCGGCCAGTGCCTGCTGGTAGACCGCCCAGGTGGCTTCGGCCATCGGCGCGAGGCCGAATTCGCGCGCCCAGCGCGCGCGCGCGGCCTGCCCGAGCGAGGCGCGCAGGCCGGCATCGCCGGCCAGCCGTTGCAGCGCGGCGGCCCAGGCTGCCTCGTCGTTGCCGGGCACCAGCAGGCCGCAGGCGCCGTCTTCGAGCTGCTCGCGGATGCCGGGCAGGTCGCTGGCGGCGACCGGCAGGCCCGCGCGCATGGCTTCCAGCACCGACAGCGGGAAGCCTTCGTGGTCGGAGGCCAGCATGAAGGCCTGGGCCGACGCCAGCAGCGCCGGCACGTCGGCCACCGCGCCGGCGAAGCGGACCCGGCCGGGCGCCACGGCTTCGGCCAGAGTACGCAGGGCATCCAGTTGCGGGCCTTCGCCGGCGATCACCAGTTCGCAATCGGGCAGCGCGGCGTGCGCGAACGCGCGGATCGCCAGGTCGGCGCGCTTGGGCGCGGCCAGGCGCGCCACCATGACGATGCGGCGCAGCGGCGCGTGCGGCGCGGCGCGCGCCGGCGTGTCGGCGATGCCGTTGCGGATCACGCTGATGCGCGACGCGGCGATCGGCAGCGACGCGGCCAGCTCGCGCTCGGCCTGCGCCACGCAGATCAGGCGCGTGGTGAGCGGGGCCAGCAGCCATTCCGCCGCGCGCGCGGCCAGGCGCTGGCGCGCGGGCGCGGCGGCCTTGAAGGCGAAGCCGTGCACGGTATAGACCACCGGCACGCCGAGCAGCCAGCCGGCCACCCGGCCGAGCGCGCCGGCCTTGGCGCTGTGCGTGTGGATCAGGTCGGGCGCGGCGGCGCGCAGCGCGCCCAGCAGTTGCCGGAACGCGGCCAGCGCGCGCAGCGGCGACAGCGCGTTGTCCAGCAGCGGCAGGCGCACGGTGCGCGCGCCCGCGGCGCGGGCGTGGTCGAGCAGCGGGCCGTTGCCGCCGGCCAGCAGCGTCGGCTCGATCCTGCCGCGCAGGGCCGTCAGCAGGTCGGCGACGTGCGTCTGCGCTCCCCCGATCTCGGAGTTCGTGATCAGGTAGGCAACGCGCGGACGGGAAGCGGGCAGGGAAGGTGGCACGGGCAAGGCACTAGGGGCGGCGCGCCGGCAGTGGGCCGGCGCGTCCGCGGCGCCGATTTTTTCCGGCACAGCCGCACGATTATAACTGGCGCGTCATCCGCATTCCGGCAAAATACGGACTTTGGCGCGTTTGCCGCCGGCCCGCGGGCCGGTGCCGCCGCCGCGCACCGCCGGCCATTCAATCGACCACTCTCAGGATGTGACCCATGCAAGCTGATCCTTCCATTTTCAAGGCCTACGATATTCGCGGCATCGTTGGCAAGACCCTGACACGCGACGTGGCGCGCGCGATCGGCTTGTCCTTCGGCTCGGCCGCCGCCGAGCAGGGCGAGCGCGCGGTGGTGGTCGGCCGCGACGGGCGCCTGTCCGGGCCGGATCTGCTGGGCGGTCTGGTCGAGGGGCTGCGCGCCGCGGGCGTGGACGTGATCGACCTGGGCATGGTCGCCACGCCGATGGTCTACTTCGGCACCAACATCGAGCTGGCCGGCCGCCGCGCCGCCTCCGGCATCATGGTCACCGGCAGCCACAACCCGCCCGACTACAACGGCTTCAAGATGGTGCTCGGCGGCAAGGCCATCTACGGCGAACAGATCCAGGCGCTGCGCCAGCGCATCGAAGCCGGCCGGTTCGCCAGTGGGGCCGGCAGCTACGAGCAGGTCGACGTCCGCCAGCAGTACCTCGACCGCATCACCGGCGACGTCAAGCTGGCGCGCCCGATGAAGATCGCGCTGGATGCCGGCAACGGCGTGGCCGGCGCCTTCGTCGGCGACCTGTTCCGCGCGCTCGGCTGCGAGGTCACGGAGCTGTTCTGCGAGGTGGACGGCAATTTCCCCAACCACCATCCCGATCCGGCCCACGTGGAGAACCTGCAGGACCTGATGCGCTGCCTGCGCGAGACCGACTGCGAGCTGGGCCTGGCCTTCGACGGCGACGGCGACCGCCTTGGCGTCGTGACCAAGGACGGGCAGGTGATCTTCCCCGACCGCCAGTTGATGCTGTTCGCCGAGGAGATCCTGGCGCGCAACCCGGGCCAGCAGATCATCTACGACGTCAAGTGCACCGGCAAGCTGGCGCCTTGGATCCGCCAGCATGGCGGCGAACCGCTGATGTGGAAGACCGGCCACTCGCTGGTCAAGGCCAAGCTCAAGGAAACCGGCGCGCCGCTGGCCGGCGAGATGAGCGGCCACGTGTTCTTCAAGGACCGCTGGTACGGCTTCGACGACGGCCTGTACACCGGCGCGCGCCTGCTCGAGATCCTCTCGAAGCACGCCGACCCGAGCGCGGTGCTCAATGCGCTGCCCAACTCCAACTGCACGCCCGAGCTGCAGCTCAAGTGCGCCGAGGGCGAGGCCTTCACGCTGCTCGACCAGATCCGCGCCAACGCGAAGTTCGACGGCGCGCGCGAGGTCATCACCATCGACGGCGTGCGCGTGGAATACGCCGACGGCTTCGGCCTGGCACGCCCGTCCAACACCACGCCGGTGGTGGTGATGCGTTTCGAAGCCGACAGCGATGCCGCGCTGGCCCGCATCCAGGCCGAGTTCAAGCGCGTGATCCTGGCTGAAAAGCCGGACGCGCAACTGCCGTTCTGAGCGGATGTCGCTGACCGCGCCCGCGAAGGGCGGAACGAGCAATGCGGGTGCGACGGGCGTAACGGGCGCGACAGGCGCCGCAGGTGCGGTCGGCGAAGCCGCCGCGCCCTACGCGCTGCCCGCAAGGCCGCGCATCCTGGTGGTCAAGGTCTCGTCGCTGGGCGACGTGGTGCACAACATGCCGCTGGTGCATGACCTGCGCGCGCGCTGGCCGGAGTGCGAGATCGACTGGGTGGTCGAAGAAGGCTATGCCGACCTGGTGCGCCTGCTGCCCGAGGTGCGCCGGGTGATTCCGTTCGCGCTGCGGCGCTGGCGCAAGCGCGTCTACCAGGGCGCGGCCTGGCGCGAGATCGGCGCCTTCCGCCGCGCGCTGCGCGAGCAGGCCTACGATGCCGTGATCGAAACCCAGGGCCTGCTCAAGACCGCTGTGGTGGCGCGCGTGGCGCGCCGCCACCCGGGCGCGCCGGTGATCGGGCTGGGCAACGCCACGCAGGGCTCGGGCTACGAGCCGGCCGCGCGGCTGTTCTATACCGACCCGGTGACCGTGCCGCTGCAGACCCATTCGGTGCGGCGCTCGCGCTTGCTCGGCGCGGCGCTGACCGGCATCGCGCCGCCCGGGCCGCCGCGCTTCTTCGGCCCCGGCGCGCGCAGCCTGCATGTCGACGATCCGCTGTGGGCCGCTTTGCCCGCGCGCTACGCGGTGTGCTTCCATGCCACCGCCGGCGCGAAGAAACGCTGGCCGCTGGCAAGCTGGCACGAACTCGGCCGCCGCCTGGCGGACGAGGGGCTGACCGTGCTGCTGCCGTGGGGCAGCGAGGCCGAGCGGCGCGCGGCGCAGGAGATCGCCGCCGGCGTGCCGGGCGCGCAGGTGCTGCCGCGCTTTTCCGTGATGCAGGGCTTCGGGCTCATCAACCGGGCCGAAGTGGTGATCGGCGTCGACACGGGGCTGGTCCATATCGCCGCCGCGCTGTGCCGGCCTACCGTGGAAATCTATACCGCCACGTGGCGCTGGAAGACAGAAGGCTACTGGTCGGACAGCATCGCCAATGTGGGCGACGACGGCGTGGTGCCGACCGTCGACGAGGTGCATACCGCGGCCCGGCGCGTGCGCGGAGTGGTGGCCTGATGCTGCGTGCCCTCTACAATCTGCTGTGGCTGGTGGCGCTGCCGGTGGCGTTGCTGCGCCTGGTGTGGCGCGCGCGCAAGGAGCCCGGTTACGTGCAGCACGTGGGCGAGCGCCTGGGCGCCTATGGCAAGCTGCCCGCGGCTGGTCCCTGGCTGTGGGTCCACGCCGTGTCCGTCGGCGAGACGCGCGCGGCCCAGCCGCTGATCGAAGCGCTGCTGTCGCAGTATCCGGCTCATCGCCTGCTGCTCACGCACATGACGCCCACGGGCCGCCAGACCGGCGCCCAGCTGTTCGGCGCGCAGCCGCGCGTGACCCAGTGCTACCTGCCCTATGACCTGCCCTGGCTGGTACGGCGCTTCCTGCGCTACTTCCGGCCGGCGGCGGGCATGCTGATGGAAACCGAGGTCTGGCCCAGCCTGGTGCGCGGCGCGCGCCTGGAGGGCGTGCCGCTGCTGCTGGTCAATGCCCGGCTGTCGCCGCGCAGCTACCGGCGCACCGCGCGCTTCGGGCGGGCCGCCACGGCGATGTACCGCGATTTCACCGAAGTGCTGGCGCAGACGCAGGGCGATGCCGAGCGCTTCCGTGCGCTTGGCCTGCCTTCCGTTGCCGTCACCGGCAATCTCAAGTTCGACATGCAGCCGTCCGAAGCCGGCCTGCGGCGCGGCCGCCTGCTGCGCGCGGGGTTTGGCGGGCGCGCCGTGTTCGCCGCCACCAGCACGCGCGACGGCGAGGAGGCGCTGGTGCTGGAAGCGTTCGCACGCTGGCAGGCGCTGGCCGCGGCGGCGCTCGCAGCCGTGCCGCGCCCGGCCTTGCTGCTGGTGCCGCGCCATCCGCAGCGCTTCGACGAGGTCGCGGCGCTGGTGGCGCGCCACGGGTTCTCGCTCCAGCGCCGCAGCGCGCTTGGCGACGCCGCCGGCTGGGAACAGTCGGGTTTGCCGGAGCCGGTCACGGCGGACGTGCTGCTGGGCGACTCGATGGGCGAGATGGCGCAGTATTTCGCCGCCTCCGATATCGCCTTCATCGGTGGCAGCCTGCTGCCGCTGGGCGGCCAGAACCTGATCGAGGCCTGCGCGGCCGGCACGCCGGTGCTGATCGGCCCGCACACCTTCAACTTCGCGCAGGCGACCGAAGACGCCATCGCCGCCGGGGCCTGCCGGCGCGTGGCCGATGCCGACGACCTGATGCGCACGGCCGCGGCGGTGCTGGGCGATGCGCCCGGGCTGGCCGCCATGCGCGATGCCGCGCGCGCGTTCTCGGTGCTCCATCGCGGCGCCACGCAGCGGACCCTGGCCGCGCTGGCGCAGGTGATCCGCGCGGCGCGCTAGCGCAGGGCGCGGCATGTAGGCCGATGCCCGATGGGCCGCCGCCGCGCGCTTCGCTACACTGTTCCGCGTGAGGGCCGCTCCCGCGGCCCGCCGCAGGGCGGCGCGGGCAGGCCAGGCCGCACGCCCCCGGAACAGGAGCTACCAGATGCAGAATCCGCGGAATACCCGCCATCGTCACGTCCGCATGCCGGCCATGCGGGCAGCGCGCGCCGCCTCGGCCTTGCTGCTCGCCGCCGTCCTGGGCGCCTGCGCCACCGGCGCCGCGTCCGATTCGCCCGGCGCCGGCGCCAGCCTCAACCAGGCGCAGAGCGGCGGCCCCGGCCGCTGGGAACTGGTGCGCTGGCAGCAGCCGGACGGCACGCTCAGGCCGGTTCCGCATGGCGACAACGGCCAGCCCATCATCTTCGAGTTCAACCGCGGCATCGATGCCGCGCAAGGCACGGTGAGCGGCTACAGCGGCTGCAACCGCTTCACCGGCGGCTACGGCAAGACCGGGTCCGGCATGCGCTTCGACCGCCTGGCCGGCACGCGCATGGCCTGCATGCCGCCGCGCGGCGAGTTCGAAGCCGCGCTGCTCAAGGCCATGCAGTCGCCGTTCACCACCGTGGGCACGCAGCCGTCGGCGGGATCGACGGGGCGCCAGATCGTCTGGAAGACCGCCGACGGCGACCTGCTGCAGTTCGTCGAGCGCGAAGGGGTAGGCCGGCGCGGCGCCAGGGTCGACGCGCAGCAGGCGGGCGGCGTGGAAAAGACCGTCTACGTGGACTCGCAGCGCGTGGCGTGCAGCGGCATGGGCCGGCAGACCTGCTATCGCGTGAGGGAGAATCCGGACGGGCCGTGGTCGCTCTGGTACGGGCCGATCGAAGGGCTCGATTTCGAGCCGGGCGTGGCATACACGCTGCGCGTGCGGGAGACGCGGGTGGAGAACCCGCCCGCGGACGCTTCATCGATCCGCTGGCAACTGCTGGGCGTGGAGGCGCGCACGCGGGCGAATTGAGCTTGGGAGATGGACGCCCCCCGCGGCGTCAGATGTTCAGCTACGCGGCGCCTGCGCGCCCGCAATGGCTTCCCGCCGCGACGCGGGCCGCCGGCCGGCCGGTGCGCTCGCTGGCGCCGCCGTGCCCAGCTTTGCCCTCTCCGGCAACTTGTACATGGACCCCGGCACCGAAGTCAGCAGCGTATTGATCTGCACCACGTCGTCCTCGGCCAGCGCGCCGGTGGCCGCCTTCAGGCGCAGGCCGTTCATGATGGTGTCGTAGCGCGCCTTGGCCAGGTCGCGGCGGGTGGAGTACAACTGCGCTTCGGCGTTCAGCACGTCGATGTTGATGCGCACGCCCACCTCGTAGCCGAGCTGGTTGGATTCCACCGCGCTTTGCGCCGAGTGCTCGGCGGCTTCGAGCGCCTTGACCTGGGCCAGGCCGTTGGACACGCCGGAGTAGCTCTGGCGCGCGCTCTGGGCGGCGGTGCGGCGCGCGAACTCGAGGTCGCTGGCGGCCTTGTCGGCCAGCGCGATGGTTTCGCGCACGCGCGACTGGATCTGGCCGCCGCTGTAGATCGGCACGTTGAGCTGCACGCCGATCTGGCCGCTGTTGTAGCGGCTGGCGACGTTGACGGTCTGCGTGGTGGTGCCGGTGGAGTTGTTGAAGCCGTAGGAGGCGACCAGGTCGACCGTGGGCAGGTGGCCGGCGCGCGCCTTGTTGTATTCGCGCTGGGCCGTGTCGAGGTTGTAGCGGGCCAGGCCGACCTGCGGGTTGGTGTTCTCGGCCTGGCTGGCCCAGGTGTTCACGTCGGCCGGCATCGGGCCCGGCAGTTCGGCGGCGGGGCGCAGGCCGAGCAGTTCGTCGACGGGCTTGCCGGTGATCTGCTGCAGGTTGGCGCGCTTGATCTCGAGGTCGCTCTGCGCCGCGATCTCGGTGGAGATGGCGAGGTCGTAGCGGGCCTGGGCGTCGTTGGCGTCGGTGATGGTGGCGGTGCCGACCTCGAAATTGCGCTTGGCCTGCGCCAGCTGCTCGGCGATGGCCTTTTTCTGCGCGCCGGCCAGGTAGAGGTTGTCCTGCGAGGCCAGCACGTCGAAGTAGGCCTGCGAGGTGCGCGTGATGAGGTCGAGCTGCGCCTGGCTGAAGCTGACCTCGCCGGCCAGCGCGGCGAGCTCGCCCTGCTTGTAGGTTTCCCAGCGGTCCCAGCGGAACAGCGGCTGGGTCAGTTGTAGCGCCCAGTTGTTGCCGTTGAGGAAGCGGTCGCCGACGACCGGCGCGGACTGGTCGACCTTGGTGCGCGAGGCGCCCACCGCGCCGGCGATCTGCGGCAGCAGGCCGGCGCGCCCTTGCGGCAGCTTTTCCTGGCTGGCGGCGAGCTGCGCGCGCGCGCTGGCGAACTGCGCGTCGTTGGCCTGGGCATCGCGGTAGACCTGGAGCAGGTCGTCGGCGCCATGCGCGGCCGGCAGGTACAGCAGCGCGAGCAGCGGGGCCGCCAGTGCCAGGCGCGTCGCGGGCAGGCCACGCGCGGGGAACAGCGCAAACCTCAGCGCAAACCTCATGACATCTCCAGTCGGCCGGCCGGCGGGCGCGGCTTGCGTTTGCATCGATCAGCGTTCAAGGGGAGCGGCGCCGCCAGCCTGCCGGCGCCGCGATAAAGGACCAAAAAGGATGAAAGCGACTGCTGCGCGGTCAGTACTTCGGCATGGCCGGGTCTACCTGGCTGGCCCAGGCATCGATGCCGCCGCTCAGGTTGTAGACCTTGCCGAAGCCTTGCCGCTCGAGGAAGCCGGCCACCTGCATGCTGCGCATGCCGTGGTGGCAGATGCAGACGATGTCGGCGTCCTCGTCGAGCTCGGCGGCGCGCGCCGGGATCTGGCCCATCGGGATATGGGTGATGCCGGGCATGGCGCAGGTCTGCACCTCCCAGCCTTCCCGCACGTCGAGCAGCACCGGCGCCGGGCGGCCGGCGTCGGCCAGCCACTGCGCGAGTTCGGGAGCGTTGATGACCTGCATGTGGCCTGTCCCGTTCAGAAGTGGAAGCGCGACGGCTGCTCGGCGCCGGTCAGCGGCGCGACCACGGTCTCGAACAGGTTGACGGTCTTGTATTCGGTCTCGCTCACGCGCGTGATGATCTGCGCTTCCATCGCGGGCTGCGTGCCGACGAAGGCGGCGATGCGCCCGCCGACCTTGACCTGCGACAGGATCGAGGCCGGCACCGAGGGCAGGGCGCCGGAGATGCAGATCACGTCGTAAGGCGCGCCCGCGGCCCAGCCGGCGGCGGCATTGCCTTCGGCCACGTCGACGTTGGTCACGCCGGCGTCGGCGAGGTTCTTGCGGGCCAGCGCGGCCAGCTCCGGCAGGATGTCCACGGTCAGCACGTGGCGCGCGCGGTGGGCCAGCAGGGCGGCCATGTAGCCGGAGCCGGCGCCGATCTCGAGCACCTGCTCGTGCTTGCGCACGGCGAGTTCCTGCAGGATGCGGGCCTCGACGCGCGGCGCCAGCATGTTCTGGCCGCCCGGCAGGGGGATTTCCATGTCGACGAAGGCCAGCGCGGCATACGCCTGCGGCACGAATTGTTCCCGCTTGACCACGGCCAGCAGGTCCAGAATTTCCTGGTCCAGCACATCCCACGGGCGGATTTGCTGTTCGATCATATTGAATCGGGCTTTCTCGAGATCCATCTTGCCATTCCTTCCAGTGCCAACCGCTAGTTCAGTTCTGAGTCCGGCCGCGCGGTGCAAGGGGCCGGGGAAATCCATCCAAACCTGGGATTTTAACCCCTCGCCAAGGCAGTTGCGCGACGCGCATGGGCCGATTTGTGGCTCGCATGCCGCAATCCGGCCATCCCGTCGCCGCGGCAGCGCTCTCGTGCTGGCCGTCCGCGCCGGTATCCGGTGGCGCCGCTGCGCGCGATGTCCTGGCCGGCGCGCCTCGCCTCGCCCGCGCGCACCAGCGCCCGCCGCATCTCGCCCGAGACCTTGTCCTCGCCCTTGTGCGAGGCCCGGCTGCGCTTCCCGCACCGGATCATTCGGTCTCCGGCGACCGCGCCGGCGGGGCCGCCGCGTCCTGCTGCGTCTGGGTCCGCTCCAGCGCTGCGCGTTGTTCCTGCTGTTCCTGCAGCATCAATTCCCAGACGTAGGGCCCGACCTTGGGCGGCAGCGGCGTATCGCGCGCCGCGCCCGTGGTCAGGCCGAACAGCAGCATCTGCAGCAGGTTGTCGATGAACGCCTCGGGATCGATCTCGAGGTTCGAGAACGTCCCGAACCCGCGCTGCCACAGCATAAGGAACATCAGCGGCGCGCAGATCAGCGAGCTGGTGGGGTTGGCTGGCACCGCGCGCAACTCGCCGCGCGCCGTGCCGCGCGCCAGCACGCGGGCGAACAGCTCGTCTCCCGGCACCGTCACTTCCTCGTGGTAGAAGCGGGCGATGTCGGGGAAGTGATTCGCCTCGGCCATGATGAGCTTGGTCAGCCCCGCCACCGGCGTGGCGCCGATCAGGCCCCACCAGCCGCGCAGCAGTTCGCGCAGCAGCTCGGCGGTGCTGCCTTCGAAGCGCTCCACCAGGTCGACCCCGCGGGCCAGCGCGGGCCCCAGGTTCTCCCGCACCACCGTCTTGAACAGCTCTTCCTTGTTGGCAAAGTACAGATACACCGTGCCCTTGGACACGCCCGCCGCCGCCGCGACATCTTCCAGGCGGGTGGCGGCGTAGCCGCGTTCGACAAACAGCTCGAGCGCCGCGGCCACCAGTTCCTGCGGGCGCGCGGCCTTGCGGCGGGCCCAGCGCTTGGGGTTCGCCGCGGCTTGATTCTGGTCTGGGGACTTGTTCACTTGGGGCGCGGCGCGCCTGGGCCGGCGCGTTCTTGGCGAGACATGTCGATAAATAACCCTTGGGTCAGTAATGTAGTGGAGCGGAGGGGAGGCGGTCAAGCCGGCATGCGCGCCATCGCCACCCCGTCCGAGGGGTGCCGCGGCGCGGTGCGACGCAACAGGCTTGGGGCACAATACGGCCTGCCGGATCCGCTCCGTGCCCGAACCTTTGCCATGTCCGCCCAGCCTGAATTCTCCTGCCGCCCCGATTGCGGCGCTTGCTGCACCGCGCCGTCGATCACGTCGCCCATCCCCGGCATGCCGCATGGCAAGCCGGCCGGCGTGCCGTGCGTGCAGTTGCTGCCGGACCGCCGCTGCGCGATCTTCGGGCAGCCTTCGCGGCCGGCGTTCTGCGCGGGGCTCAGGCCCGCCGCCGACATGTGCGGCACCTCGCGCGGGCAGGCGCTGGCATGGCTGGCGCGCCTGGAGGCCGCCACGGCGCCCGCGCCGGACGCCGCGGTTCGCCGAATGCAAGGAAACCAATGATGGTCACGATGACTCGCCGGCGCTGGCTGGCAGCAACCGGCACCGCCGCGCTCGCCGCCGCGATGGCGGGCTGCGCCATGTTCGGCAACGACTACACCTTCTCGCAAAGCCAGTTGCAGGCCGCGCTGGAGCGCAAGTTTCCGTTCAACAAGCGCTACATGGAGCTGTTCGACATCCAGCTCGCCAACCCGCGCCTCACGCTCGACGCCGAGCGCAACCGCGTGAACGTGCAGTTCGACGCCACCATCGACAACCGCCTGTTCTTCAGCCAGCCGCTGGCCGGCCGCTTCGCGCTCGACAGCGGCCTGCGCTACGACGCGCCCAGCCGCTCGCTGGTGCTGCAGGACCCGCAGGTGCAGCAGTTCGACGTCAGCGGCCTGCCGCAGCAGTTCACGCGCCAGCTCAACGCGCTGGGCGGCATCCTGGCCGAGCAGTTGCTGCAGGGCTATCCGCTCTATACCTTCCGCCCCGACCAGTTGCGCCTTGCCGGCAGCAGTGTCGAGCCCGGTACAATCACCGTCTTGCCGGACGGGATCAACGTCAAGATCAACCGCCCGTGAGCGTCGCGCGCGGCTGACCGCGGGCGCGTCCGCGGCGTCTTCATGGCGCGGCGGTTTTCCCCTGGCGGCCTTTCGACGATTCTCCGGTTTCTTTCCTTTTCATTCCTTCGCCCCAACCAACCAGCATGGATATTGCGCTCGCCCTGAAAGCCGTGATCCTCGGCATCGTCGAAGGACTGACCGAGTTCCTGCCCATCTCCAGCACCGGCCACCTGATCCTGGCCGGCCAGCTGCTCGACTTCAACGACGAGAAAGGCAAGATCTTCGAAATCGTGATCCAGTTCGGCGCCATCCTCGCCGTGTGCTGGGAATTCCGCCACCGCATCACCAGCGTGGTGGGCGGGCTGGCCAGCGACGAGAAGGCGCGCCGCTTCGCCGTCAACGTGATCGTCGCCACGGTGCCGGCGATCGTGCTGGCGCTGGTGTTCGGCAAATGGATCAAGGCCCATCTGTTCAACCCGGTCACCGTGGCCACCGCCTTCATCGTCGGCGGCGTGGTGATCCTGTGGGCCGAATGGCGCGAGGCGCATCGCGGCCGCGTCTCGCACCCGGCCGGCAACGCGCTGCTGGAAGCCGCCAAGGCCGGCGCGCCGCGCATCGAGTCGGTGGACGACCTCAACTGGCGCGACGCCGTCAAGGTCGGCCTGGCGCAATGCTTCGCGCTGATCCCGGGCACCTCGCGCTCCGGCGCCACCATCATCGGCGGCATGCTGTTCGGGCTGTCGCGCCAGGTGGCGACCGAGTTCTCGTTCTTCCTGGCGATCCCGGTGATCTTCGGCGCCACCGTCTACGAGCTGTACAAGGCCCGCGCGCTGCTGTCCGCCGACGATCTCGGCGTGTTCGCGGTCGGCTTCGTGTTCGCGTTCCTGTCGGCCTTCCTGTGCGTGCGCTGGCTGCTGCGCTTCGTCGCCACCCACGACTTCAAGCCGTTCGCGTGGTACCGCATCGTGTTCGGCGTGATCGTGCTGATCACCGCCTACACGGGGATGATCGCCTGGCACGCCTGAAGCGGGCGGCTGGCGCGAGCGCAAAAAAAAGCGTGGCTGCAAGTAGCCACGCTTTTTTTCATCGGCTCGACGCCAGGCCCATTTCAGGCCCGCTTCAGGCCTGTTCTAGGCCCGCTTGCGGAACACGACATCCCACACCCCGTGCCCGAGCCGCACGCCGCGGCGCTCGAACTTGGTGACGGGGCGATAGTCCGGCCGCGGCGCGAAGCCGCCCGGCGCATCCGAAGTGTTCTCCAGCGCCGGCTCGCCCGACAGCACTTCCACCATCTGGTGGGCGTACTCCTCCCAGTCCGTCGCGCAATGCAGGTAGCCGCCCGGCTTGAGCCGGCTGGCCAGCAGCTTCACCAGCGGCGGCTGCACCAGGCGGCGCTTGTTGTGGCGCTTCTTGTGCCAGGGATCGGGGAAGAAGATGTGCACGCCGTCCAGGCAGCCGTCGGTCAGCATGTGCGCGATGACCTCGACCGCATCGTGCGGCATGATCCGCACATTCTCGATGCCGCGCTCGCCGATCAGCTTGAGCAGCGCGCCCACGCCCGGCTCGTGCACCTCGCAGCCCAGGAAGTTGTCCTGCGGGCGCAGCTGCGCGATATGCGCGGTGGTCTCGCCCATGCCGAAGCCGATCTCCAGGATCGCCGGCGCGGCGCGGCCGAACGTGGCTTCCCAGTCCAGCGGCTGCGGCGCGTAGGGCAGGATGAAACGCGGGCCCAGGTCGTCGATGGCGCGCTGCTGCCCGGTGGAAGTCCGCCCCGCGCGGCGCACGAACGAGCGGATGCGGCGCGGATGCGCCACGGCGGCGGCCTGGTCGGGCGCGTTGCCGGCATCGTCGGCCGGCGTCGGGTCGGAACTGGGGTCTTGGGGAAGCATGGCAACAAAAAAGCCGCCGGGCGAAGCCTGGTCGGTCGATGACCAGGTGGCGAAGGCGGCTCGTCTCAATTCGAGGTGGAGCGGGCGATGGGAATCGAACCCACGTCTTTAGCTTGGGAAGCTAAGGTAATGGCCATTATACGACGCCCGCTAAGGCATGACAGGCGCGGATTCTAGCATAACTCGCGCATGGGAAGCATCGGCGCGACCTGCGCCGTTGGCCCGTGAGCCGATGGTGCCGGCGTCGGGCCCGGCGTCATGTACCTTGATGCCATCGGCGTCTTGCGCCGGTCGGCTTGTCCGCCTTGGCAATGGCCTGATCCGGATGCGAATATCCCCTGCCTCGGCGTCACGATTCCTTACAGTCGGCGTGCGCTCGGGCCGGTATTCTCCGCATCAAGCACACCTTCGAGAATAGACACCATCATGAAATCCCTTCTTGCCTTGTTCATTGCCTGCGGTGCCCTGCTCAGCGGCTGCGTGGTGGCGCCGTATGACGACCACGGCGGTGGTCAGGGCAACGGCGGCTGTCCTCCCGGACAGGCGAAGAAGGGGAATTGCCGCGTGGATCAGTACGGCAACGAATCGTTCTGCCCGCCCGGGCAGGCGAAGAAGGGCCGCTGCTGACGCGGGTATCCGGCGGCGCGCTTGCGCGCGCCGGACCAAGGCACGTCACGCCGCCTGGGCCGCCATGCGCGGCTGCCCTGTTTCCGCCGCGCGCGCCTGCTCCCGGCCACCGCCGCCAACGCGGAACACCGCCACCGCCGCCGACAGCCTGTGCGCCTGCTCTTCCAGCGAGCCGGCCGCGGCGGCGGCCTGTTCGACCAGCGCGGCGTTCTGCTGCGTCACTTCGTCCATCTGCGCCACGGCGATGTTGACCTGGTCGATGCCGCTGCTCTGCTCGGCGGAGGCGGCGGCGATCTCGTTCATGATGTCGCTGACGCGGGTGATGGCGCCGACGATCTCGGTCATGGTCGAGCCGGAGCGCTCGACCAGTTGCGCGCCGGCTTCGACGCGCGTGGTGGAGGCGCCGATCAGGCCCTTGATTTCCTTGGCCGCGCCGGCGCTGCGCTGCGCCAGCGAGCGGACTTCGCCGGCGACCACCGCGAAGCCGCGGCCCTGCTCGCCGGCGCGGGCGGCTTCGACCGCGGCGTTGAGGGCGAGGATGTTGGTCTGGAAGGCGATGCTTTCGATCACGCCGACGATGTCGCCGATCGGCCAGACTACTTCCGGCGTGTCCCCAATGCAGCACGAGGCCTCCGGTCCGTGCCAACGGCCTCGTGTCACGACTAGATATCGAGGTCGATGCCGACGGGAAGGGCTTGTTACAATGCCCGCTTTATCAAGAACGGGCAGTTCCCCAATGAGCAGAACCCTCGACCATGTGTACATACTGGCCATGATTCTCCTAACTACCTACAGTCAGGTGGTCATGAGGTGGCAGGTTGGACTGGCGGGCGCTTTGCCAGATGGCATCGCGGGGAAGATCGCATTCGTTGCCGGATTGCTCATCAACCCGTGGGTGCTGACGACTTTGCTCGCGACATTTCTGGCAGGGGTCGTGTGGATGTTGGCGCTCTCGAAATTCGAGTTGAGCTATGCGTATCCGTTCGTGAGCATCGTATATTTGCTCGTGCTTGCCTCCGGCGTCGTGTTTTTCCATGACGACCTTAGTTGGGGGCGCGTGATCGGCACGGTTGTGGTGCTGCTTGGCGTGGTGATCATCGCCCGGGCCGGCTAATGCGCGGATCGCGCAGTTTCCACGATCCAGCCGGAAAAGATGACCAGGCCATAAACAGATACAGCAGACACAGCGAAGATACGGCGGAAATGGCCGCCGCTCAGGTTCGCGCGCCGTCCTCTCGGCCGGCGTCAGTTGACGCCACCAGGATCTGTCCCGGCAGTTCGCCGGTCGCGCATTCCCCGTTCCATACGCATTTCCCGTTCACCCACACGCCGACGATGCCTTCGCTGGCCTGCACGGGCGCGTCGAAGGTCGCGCGGTCGGTCACTGTCTGCGGATCGAATACGACGAGGTCGGCGTACATGCCGGGGCGCAGCAAGCCGCGATCCGACAGGCGGTAGTACCGTGCCGCCAGCCCGGTCATCTTGTGAACCGCCGTCTCCAGCGGCAGCAGGCCGCGTTCGCGCACCTGGCTGGCCAGTACCCGCGTGAAGGTGCCCCATTGGCGTGGATGCGGGTGCTTGTCGAAGGGCAGGCCATCGGACCCCACCATGCATCGCGGATCGGCCAGGATGCGGTCGACGTCTTCTTCGCTCATCAGGAAATAGATCGCGCCGGCCGGAGCAAGGCGCACCAGCATCTGCTGGTCGTCGAGGCCCAGCTCGCGCTGGAGGTCATCGAAGTCGCGGCCCTGCGCGCCGGGGTAGCCGTCCGACCATGTGATCATCGTGCGCCGGGCCAGGCGCACGCGATCGAGCCGCAGCATCGTGGAGGTGGCGGGATACGGGTGGCAGTCCAGGCATACCGGCTGGAGCGCCGCGGCCTGGCCGATGCGGGCAAGCGTTGCCGCCGAGCGCCCGTGATTGCGTTCGCCGGCCAGCTTGTGGTGGGAGAACACGACGCGGCTGCCAAGCGACTGGCCGATCGCCAGGGCTTCTTCAATCGCGGCATCGATGTGGTCGGCCTCGTCGCGCAGGTGCGTGGCATAGATGCCGCCGCGCTTGCGCAACGGGGCGCCGACGTCGATGATTTCCTGCGTCGACGCGTGCGTGGCGGGCGGATAGAACGTGCCGGTCGAGAGGCCGAAAGCGCCTGCGTCCAGCGCTTCGGACAACAGTTCGCGCATTTGCGCGCGTTCCTGCGGCAAGGCGGGCCGGTCGAGATCGTCCATCACCGCCACGCGCAGCGTGGTATGGCCCGCCAGCGGTATCACGTTCACGGCCGCGGGCTGCGCGCGCAGGGCGGCGAGCCAGTCCGCGAATCTCGGGAAACGGAACAGCTCTCGCGGTCCAAGCAGGTCCAGCGGCTGCGGCAGCCGTGGCCTTGCCGGAGAGGGCGCCAGGCTGATGCCGCAATTTCCCGTGACCACGGTGGTAATCCCCTGCGATACCTTGGGGACCATGTCCGGATGCGCGATCAGATAGCCGTCGTCGTGCGTGTGCGAGTCGATGAAGCCCGGGGCGACCGCCATGCCGGCGATGTCGAGCACCGGCGCGTCGGCATGCAGCGTGCCGGGCGCGCCAATCGCAGCGATGCGCTCGCCTTCGATCAGGAGGTCGGCCGCGCGTGGCGGGGAGCCGCTGCCGTCGATCAGCATGCCTGCGCGCAGCAGCAGTCGTGTCGAAGCCGTGAGGGGTTGCGGCATGTCCATCAGTCCAGTTTCTCGATGTGCGCCTGTTCGATCAGCTGCCCCCAGCGCCTGGTTTCCTCGTCGATGACGTGCTGGAAATCGGCGGAACTGCCGCCGGCGGGAACCGCGCCCAGCTTGTTCAGGCCGTCGCGCACCGAATCCGTTTTCAGCGCGGCGTTTGCCGCCTGATTTATCTTGCTGACAATGTCCGCGGGCGTGCCGCGTGGCGCGACGATGCCACCCCACGCCACGGTCTGGTAGCCCTTCAGCCCGGCTTCGTCCAGCGTCGGCACATCGGGCAGGATCGGCAGCCGCCTGGGGCTGCTGACCCCCAGCGCCCGCACCTTGCCGGCGGCGATCTGCGGGCCGACTTCCGAGGTATTGGCGAAGAGATAGTCGATGCGTCCGCCCAGCAAGTCCTGCAGTGCGGCGGGGCCGCCGTTGTACGGCACGAACAGCACGTCGATTTTCGCCATTCGCTTGAAGAGCTCGCCGCCGAGGTGGCCGGTGGTGCCGATGCCCGGCGCGCCGAACGACAGGGTACCCGGCGCCTTGCGCGCTGCCTCGATCAGCGCCGCCGCGCTCTGGAAGGGGGCGTCCTTGCGGACAATCAGCACGTTGTAGAGATCGAACGCGTGGACGACCGGCACCAGATCGCGATCCACATCGTAGGGCAGCTTCTTGAACAACGACCGATTCACCGCGAGCGTGTTGACGTTGCCGTAACCGACGGTATAGCCGTCGGCAGCCTTGTTCTTGATCTGCAGGATGCCGATGTTGCCGGCGGCACCCGGGCGGTTCTCGATCACCACCGGCACGCCCAGGGTCTTGGTCATCTCATTGGTGACGATGCGGGACAGCACGTCCGGCGAGCCGCCCGCGGCGGAGGGGATCACAAAGGTCAGGGGTTTTTCGGGCCAGGCCGCCAGCAGGGGCGTGGACAGCAGCAGGCTCATGGCGACGACGGACAAGCGCGTCGAAAGGCGAAAGGAGGGCATTCGGCATCCTTGCGGAAAAGGTGGATGTGCGGGGCAACGGTGGAAAAAAATCGTAGTTCTTTCGAATCAGGGCAGCGGTTCGCCGGCACCGGTGCGCTCGGTGATCAGGCGATAGTGTTCTGGCCGGCGGTGCTTCGCGAAATTGAATACGTGCCGACGGAAGTGCTCGCCCAGCGTCATGTCCGCCCGCACGCTGATCACTTCGTCGTCTTCGGTCAGTGCGCGCGCCACGATCTCGCCGGTGGGCGCAACGATGACCGAGTTGCCGATCATGTGGTGCCCGTCCTCGCTGCCGCACTTGGCCGCCGCCGCCACCCAGATGCCGTTCTGGTAGGCATTGGCTTGCAGCGAGATCAGGTGGGTGGAGGTCCGCAGGTGCGCCGGTTCGTTCCAGTGGATGTTCCGCGAGGGCGTGTTGTAGCCCAGCACCACCACTTCGGCGCTCTGCAGCGCCATCACGCGATAGGTTTCCGGCCAGCGGCGATCGTTGCAGATGCACATGCCGAACCGGGTGTCCTGCGTGTCGAACACGCGAAAGCCCAGGTCGCCCACTTCGAAGTACTTCTTTTCCAGATGCTGGAACGGTGCCTCGGGCTTGAGGTCGCTATGGCCTGGCAGATGGATCTTCCGGTACTTGCCGACGATGGCGCCGTCCGGCGCGACAAGGATCGACGTGTTGAAGGCGCGCTGGTCCGGTGTCAGTTCCGCATAGCCAAGGTAGAAGCCCATGCCGAGCTTCCTGGCCTCGTCGAAGAGTGGCTGCGTCGCCGGGCCGGGCATGCTGCGCTCGAAGAAACGTTCTTGCGCTTCGGTCTCCTCCATCCAGTAGCGGGGGAAGAAGGTGGTCAATGCCAGTTCCGGAAACACGACGAACGTCGCGCCGCGGCCGCGGGCGTCGCGCAGCATTTCCACGAGTCGGCGGACCACGGCGGCGCGGGTGTCGGCCAGGTGGACGGGGCCCATCTGTGCAACGGCCAGGCCAAGGGAACGCTTGGTGTCCATGTCGGCTTCAAGGAGAGTGGGAGAGGGTTGCCGGGACGGGCCGTCTTGCGGGGCCGCCGGCATGCAAACCATTATCCGAACGCGGAACGGGCGCGTCGAATGACGGTTTGTGCGTCAGCCTTAATCGCGGTTTAAGGCATTGCCTCGTGTTGGTGCCGCATGCGGGCGGCGCACGGCGCCGGTGCGGCTTGCACCATTCCGTGACGACGGGGTACAGGGCAGGGCAATGCGCCCAGGCGAGTGCCTTAGCCGGGGTCGGGGAGCGACAGGCCGTGCAGCGTCATGACCCCACGTATCACCCGGATGAGCGCTTCGGCAACTGGCGACAGCGATTCGGCGTGCGGGTACACCAGATCCGCGACGATGGGCGCCGCCTGTTCCACCGGCAGCATGCGGAAGCGCGCGCCGGGCCAACCGCGCAGCAGGAACTCGTCCACCAGCGCGATGCCGGCACCCGCATGCACCAGCGCGCAGGCCGTATGAGGCAAGCCGGCTTCGATCTCGATGCGTGGGGTCTCGCCTATCTCCGCGTACAGGTTGTCGATCCGCTGGCCGAAAGGGGTGTCGTGCGGATACGCGATCAACGGATAGGGCAGAAGATCGGCGACACTCACCGACGAGCGCGCCGCCAGCGGGTGCGAGGGCGGGCAGATGCATACCAGCCGGCTCGCCGCCAGGGGCGAGGTGCGCAAACTGGGATGCTCCATCGGCAATGTGGAAATGCCCAGGTCGATCTGCCGGCCCAGCAACTGCTCCTTGAGCCGGGCGTGGGTCATGCAATGGAAATGGATGCGAACTTCCGGATTGCCGATGTGGAACTCGGCGATGGCCTGGGGCACCAGCATCTGCCCGACACTCGGGCTGGAGCCGATGCTGATCAGGCCGTGCCGGCGCTCGGCCAGTTCATGGACGAGATCGCCGATGCGTTCCACGCCCCGGTAGACGAGCTGCACCTCATGGTAGAGCCGCCGCGCTTCCGCGGTGGGATGCAGGCGGCCCTTGACCCGTTCAAAGAGCGGAAAGCCGAGCCGGCTCTCGGTGTACGACAGCATGCGGCTGACCGCCGGCACCGAGACATGCAGCAGCCGCGATGCGTCGCTGACGGACCCGGTGCTCATCACCGCGCGAAAGACCTCGATCTGCCGCAGGTTCATCGCCTGGCACCCGCCGCCGGGAGCAAGCCGGCGGGGAAAACCGCCTGAGTGAAAATCACGTTCATCGCCATGTCGGGCTTTGTCTGGACATTGTTCTCGACCCGGTCAGCCACGTCCATGCTGAACCGGCATGCGCCATGCCGACGAGCATCATACCGGCAACCCGCCGGCCTGCCCGGCCGCGCCGCCCTCACCCGACAGCGCCGCCACGACCGAGCGCGGACGGCGCCGGCGCGCGCCTGGAGGACATCGTTCTCCTGAACGCCCGCCCCGAAATCATGACCGGCCCCAACAACATGGCGGCCGCCCGCGTGGGCGGCGTGACCATCAACTTCGCATGCGCGCCGGATAACCTTCAGGCGCGCCCGCCGCCAACGCGGAACACCGCCACCGCCGCCGACAGCCTGTGCGCCTGCTCTTCCAGCGAGCCGGCCGCGGCGGCGGCCTGTTCGACCAGCGCGGCGTTCTGCTGCGTCACTTCGTCCATCTGCGCGACGGCGATGTTGACCTGATCGATGCCGCTGCTCT
Source organism: Cupriavidus ulmosensis (assembly GCF_977008105.1). Lineage (NCBI taxonomy): Bacteria > Pseudomonadati > Pseudomonadota > Betaproteobacteria > Burkholderiales > Burkholderiaceae > Cupriavidus > Cupriavidus ulmosensis. The sequence goes on along the minus strand of NZ_CDRMWP010000001.1, from coordinate 3,337,790 downwards.
GCTCGGCGGAGGCGGCGGCGATCTCGTTCATGATGTCGCTGACACGGGTGATGGCGCCGACGATCTCGGTCATGGTCGAGCCGGAGCGCTCGACCAGTTGCGCGCCGGCTTCGACGCGCGTGGTGGAGGCGCCGATCAGGCCCTTGATTTCCTTGGCCGCGCCGGCGCTGCGCTGCGCCAGCGAGCGGACTTCGCCGGCGACCACCGCGAAGCCGCGGCCCTGCTCGCCGGCGCGGGCGGCTTCGACCGCGGCGTTGAGGGCGAGGATGTTGGTCTGGAAGGCGATGCTTTCGATCACGCCGACGATGTCGCCGATCTGGCGCGAGTGCGTCACGATGTCCTGCATGGTGCCGACCACCTGCTGCGTGAGTTCGCCGCCCTGCGCGGCCAGCCCGGAGGCGCCGTGCGCGAGCTGGCTGGCCTGGCGGGCGTTCTCGGCGGTCTGCTTCACGGTGGAGGTGAGCTCTTCCATGCTGGCGGCGGTCTGTTCGAGCGACGCGGCCTGTTCCTCGGTGCGCTGGGACAGGTCGGTGTTGCCCGCGGAGATCTCGCGCACGCCGACGTTGATCGACTCGCTGCCGCTGCGCACGGTGCCGACCGTGTCGATCAGCGATGCCTGCATCTTCTGCAGCGCCGCGCCGAGCTTGCCCATTTCGTTGTCGCTGGTGACGGCCACGCGCCCGGTCAGGTCGCCGGCGGCGATGCGCTGGAACTGCGCGATGGCGGCGTCGACCGGATCGACGATGGCGCGCATCAGCGCCGCGCGCCCGGCCCACGCCAGCAGCAGCGAGACGGCCAGGCCGGCGGCGACCGCGATGCTGACCGCCTTGAAGCGGCTCTGCGCCTGTTCATAGCGTTGCGCGCCGCGGTCGAGCTGGAGCTTTTCCAGCGCCAGCATGGATTTCTCGAAGGCGCCGTAGAGCGGCGGCAGCTTGTGAGCCTGCAGTTGCAGGAAGGCCTGCCGGTCGCCGCCCTTGAGCGCGGCCAGCGCCGGCTCCACGCCTTCGGCGAGGAACTTCGCGCGCTTTTCCTGCATGTCCTTGATCAGGCGCTGCTCTTCCTCGCCGCTGCCGGCCGAGGCGAGGTAGTGCGCCTGGCGCTCGTCGGCCGCCTTCAGGTACTGGCCGGACCGCGCGAGCACGGCGCTGGCGCCTTCCTGGTTGTTCAGCTCGGTGAGCGAGGCGTAGGTCGCCAGTGCCAGGCGCAGGCGCAGCAACTGGCCGGCGCTGCCTTCGAGGTCGGCCACGGCGGGCGTGTCAACGGTGTACATCTGCTTGAGCGATTCGTTGCCGGCGTGCATGGACAGCAGTCCCGCCGCGGCCCCGACCATCAGGGCAAAGCCGAACAGGGCGACCATGAGGCTGAGATAGCCCCGGATGGACAGTTGCTTCAACATTGTCTTCCTCTCCTTGGATACAGCGTTCTTGTGTCCGCTGCCGCGCGGCACAAGGACCGCGGCACGGAAAACGCCTCTGATTGCGGGGGGCGCTATTTCGGTCTACGGCTGTGGAGGAGGAAAACTGAAGCGGCTTCGGGCAGGTGGCTGCAGGCGCGCGGGTGGCCGGATGTCACGCCAGGATGCGCAGGCGGCACACGGCGGTCTCTTCCTGTCCCGGCGCGAGCCAGCGCAGCCCGGTGCCGTGGTGGATGGCATTGGGCAGGCCGAGCCACGGTTCCACGCAGTAGAAGTCGGCGTCGGCGTGCTCCGACCAGGTGGTGACGGCGAACCACGGCGCGGCTGCTGGCGCGTCCGGCGCGTCCAGTTCGATCGCCAGCCGGCGGCCACGCGGGGCCGCCGCGTTGGGCGGCATGGCAAGGATGCAGGCGCGCGGCGCGGCGTGCGGCGCGGTGTGCGATTCACGCAGCACGTGGAAGGTGTCCTGCAGGCGCGCATCGTCGAGCGAGTAGGATGCGGCGCCGGCACCGAGGGCGTCCAGCGCGCCGTCGGCGCGCTGGCGCATCAGGTCGGCGTCGGGCATCTCCAGCACGGCCGCGCCGCGCGCTTCATGCGCGAGCGCGAAATAGAAATGGTGGCCGGCGTAGTACGGCAGCGGCTGCGTGCCGGTATTGCGCGTGCGCAGCGTGGCTTCGAGTCCGTCCTCGAGCAGGCGGTAGCCGGCTTCGAACGCGAATTCGAACGGGTAGCCCGCGCGCGTGGCGTCGCTGGCGCGCAGCGTCATCGCGATGTGGCTGCCGGCGTCGTACTGCGTGAGCGCGAATGGCAGGTCGCGCGCGAAGCCGTGGCTGGGCAGGGCGCGCACCGCGCCGTTCGCGTCGCGCCAGGCGCCCGGTGCGCCGTCGACGAAATGCCGGGCGATGAAGGGAAACAGCAGCGGATTGCCGCCGCGCACGCGCGCCGGCTGGGACCAGTCGGCCGGGTCGGGCCAATGCAGGATGTCTTCGCCGCGATGCACCCAGCGCACCAGGCGCGCGCCGGCCCGCTGGGCCAGCAGCAGATAGTTGTCGTGGCCGCCGACGCGGACCAGGTCCTGGCCCTGGAACTGCGTGAAGGAGGGAGCGGGGGAAGAGGTGGCGGGGGCTTGCATGTGGCGCGGGGTCTCGGGCAACGGTGAGGCGGGCGGGGGCGGAAGCGGCGATGCATGGCAATCATAACCGCAGCACCGCGCCGGTGCCGCGGCGCGGGCGGTGTGCGCGCCGGGCGCCCAGCGCGGGTGCATGCGTTGGGTGTGCCACGGCGCGCGGCGCGCCGGCGGCGCCGGGCGCTTCACATTTGTCCGCGTGGCGGCGCGCCTTGCGCGCCGTGGCCCGCTGGCGCGGATGTTGCGTTGCATCGCAGCGCATTTCCCCACCAGCGAAAGGAGCTTGTCATGGCCGAGTCCAACAGCAAGTCCAGCAGCGAACCCGCCGGCGCGCCCGCCGCGGATCTTCCCCCCATGCAGTTTTCCCACGTGCGCCCGCACGACACGGCGTTCGTCGACCAGGGCCTGCGCGACTTCTTCCTCTACCGCGACCTGGGCGTGGCCGAGGCCACCGGCGGCAAGGTGCTGGCGCAGCTGGTCAAGGCCAACCAGCCGCCCGAGCAGGGCACCGGCTGGCACCGGCACGAGGCCGAGTTCCACGTGGTGCTGATGCTCAAGGGCTGGGCGCGTTTCATGTATGAGGACAAGGAGACGCTGGTCGCCGCTGGCGACTGCGTGCACCAGCGCCCCGGCATCACGCATTACCTGTTCGACTATTCGCCCGACATGGAATACCTGGAGATCGTCGGGCCGGCCGATTTCGCCACGGTCGAGGTCGAGGGGCCGTGCGCGGTGCCGGCGGTGACGCCGTGGCCGGCCGACCGCGACGCGGCCTGACCGCCCGATTGCCTGGCCGCCGCGGCAGCCCCGGAGAAAAATCCCGGGGCCACCGCCGCGCGGTCCCGCCTACGAAGTCATGTGCACGGTGTTGCGCACGATCGGATAGACCTGCGCGTCCCAGCGCTTGCCGTTGAACACGCCGTAGTGGCCGACGCCGGTCTGCACGTGGTGCATGCGCATGTAGGGGCGCAGGCTTGCGCACAGGTCCTGCGCGGCCATGGTCTGGCCGATCGCGCAGATGTCGTCGCGCTCGCCTTCCACCGTGAGCAGCGCGGTGCGCCGGATCGCGCGCGCGTCCACGCGGCGCCCGGCCACGTCGAGCAGGCCCTGCGCCAGCAGGAAGCGCTGGAACACCATGCTGACCGTCTCCAGGTAGAACTCGGCGCTGAGGTCCATCGTGGCGAAGTATTCCTCGTAGAAGGTCTGGATGGCGTCGGCGCGCTGGTGCTCGCCGTTGGCGCGCAGGTCGTAGAGGTCGCGGAAGGCCTGCTGATGGCGCTCGCTGTTCATGCTCATGAAGGCGGTCAGTTGCACGAAGCCCGGATAGACGTGCCGCATGGCGCCGGCGAAGCGCAGCGGCACGTGGCTGGTGAGCGTGCGCTCGAACCACTCGATGGACTGGCTGGTGGCGAGCTCGTTGACCTTGGTCGGGTTGATGCGCGCGTCGATCGGGCCGGCCATCAGGATCAGGCTGGGCGGCTGGGCCGGGTCGTCGTCCTCCGCCATCAGCGCGACGGCGGCGAGCGCGGCCACGGTGGGCTGGCACACCGCCATCAGGTGCGTGCCGCCGCCGAGCACGTGCAGGAAGTCGATCAGGTGCTGGACGAATTCGTCGAAGCCGAAGCGGCCGTGCATGAGGGAGATGTCGCGCGGGTTGTGCCAGTCGGTGATGTACACGTCGTGGTCGCGCAGCATGGTCTGCACGGTGCCGCGCAGCAGCGTGGCGAAGTGGCCCGACATCGGCGCGACCAGCAGCACGCGCGGCTGCTGACCGGCGCCGTGCTTGCGAAAGCGCAGCAGCGTGCAGAACGGCGTGCGCGCCGCCACTTCTTCCGTCACCTGCATCGGCGTGCCGTCGACGGTGATGCTGTCGATGCCGAAGGCCGGGCGGTGATGGGTGAGCCGGCTCAGCGCCAGCACCTCGCACGCGGCGCGCGTGGCGCGCATGGGCTCGCATGCGGCCAGGCGCGGGTTGGCGGCCATTGCCACCGCCATCATGTCGGCCACGCTGCAGGCTGGCTGCATGAGGTCCGCATAAGTCTGGTACACCTGATACAGCATGGCCGCCCCCCTTTTATGCGTTGGCTTCATACGCCGCAATATGTGTGCCACGGCGTTCTGTTGGCATGAGGCTTGCGGGCCTGCCATCGTGGGGAGACGGGCGACCGGTTCTGGTTCGAATGCGGCGCCAGCGCCGCGTGCGGCAAGTGGCACGAAGGGTTGCCGCGCCGGCGCGGCTTCATGCTGGTGCCGCAAGCCGCACCGCGCCGGTGCGGACCATCTGCCGCTTGTCCGCGGCGCGTTTTCCCGCGCCGCGCCGGCCGCGATGCCACGCCCGCCATGTAGTACAACATCATGGTAGGAGCCGCGGCATGCGGCACATAGCACGACATGACAGCGGGAAAACCCGCGGCGGGAATGATGTGAGCGGCGGGGAACGCAGCGAAAGAAGCAGCGAAAGAAGCAGCGGCGGCATGCCGGGCATCGTTCGCGCCGCGAGCGCGTCGCCGGCCCGCCGTTCCAACGACTCATCGAGATGGCAAGGAGACGTGATGGCGAAGACGACACTGACCATCAGCAGCAAGACTTATTCGTCGTGGTCCCTGCGCGGGTGGCTGCTGGCGCGTTTTGCGGGACTCGACTTCGAGGAAGTGCTGGTGCCGCCCGACGACGCCGCGGCGCGCGCGGAGATCCTGCTGTTGTCGCCGTCCATCCTCGTGCCGCGCCTGTTCCACCAGGGCGTGACGGTGTGGGACACGCTCGCCATCGGCGAGTATCTCAACGAGATCAGCCCCAAGGCCGGCCTGCTGCCCGACGACCGCGCCGCGCGCGCGCATTGCCGCGCCATCTGCGGCGAGATGCACTCCGGCTTCGCCGCCCTGCGCGCGGCGCTGCCGATGAACCTGAAGGGGCATTTCCCCGGCTTCAAGGTGTGGTCGCGCGCGCAGGCGGACATCGACCGCATCGTGCAGATCTGGAGCGAATGCCTGACCCGCTACGGCGGCCCGTTCCTGTTCGGCCAGCGCAGCATGGCCGACGCGATGTACGCGCCGGTGGTGACGCGCTTCCTGACCTACGGCGTGGAGCTCGACCCGCAGCCGGTGGCGTACTGCAAGCAGATCCTCGCCATGCCCGAGCTGCAGGAATGGATCGCCGAGGCGCGCAAGGAGCCGGACGAGATCAGCGAGCTCGAAGTGGAATTCTGAGCGCGCCGCGGCGCGCCCAGGAGCGAAGACGAAGCGAAAACGCAGGGGACCGGGCGCGGCGGGCGCTGCCGCAGCCGGTCCCCTTCGCGCTTCCTGCGCGCGGCGTTCGGCGCGCTCCCCGTCAGGCCGCCGCGGATGCGCCGGCGCGCGCGGCCAGGAAGCCCACGGCGTAGGCGAAGTACCAGTCGAGCGTGTCCGGGTTCATCATGGCGTCGCGGTTGGCGATCTGGTCCGGCGCGTGGCCCAGCAGCAGCTTCTTGACCGGCACTTCCATCTTCTTGCCCGACAGCGTGCGCGGCACGCCCGGCACCTGCAGGATCTCGTTCGGCACGTGGCGCGACGACAGCGCGGCGCGGATGCGCGCGCGCATGGCCTCGCGCAGCGGCTCGTCCAGCGCCAGCCCTTCGCGCAGCACCACGAACAGCGGCATGTAGGACTCGCGGCCCAGGTATTCGAGGTCCACCACCATGCTGTCGAGCACTTCCGGCAGGTCTTCCACCACGCGGTACAGCTCGCTGGTGCCCATGCGGATGCCGTGGCGGTTGATGGTGGCGTCCGAGCGGCCGTAGATGATGGCGCCGCCGTGCGCGGTGATCTTGATCCAGTCGCCGTGGCGCCACACGCCGGGGTAGGTGTCGAAATAGCTGTCGCGGTAGCGCCTGCCGTCGGCGTCGCCCCACAGGAACAGCGGCATCGACGGCATCGGCGCGGTGCAGACCAGCTCGCCGACCGCGCCGGTCAGCGCGCGGCCGGCGTCGTCGAACGCTTCCACGCGCGCGCCGAGGCAGCGGCATTGCATCTCGCCGGAGTAGACCGGCAGGATTGGGCAGCCGGCCACGAAGGAGCCGGCGAAATCGGTGCCGCCGCTCATCGGCGCGAGCCAGATGTCGGCGCGCACGTGGCGGTAGATCCAGTCGTAGGCTTCGGCCGGCAGCGGCGAGCCGGTCGAGCCGAGCGCGCGCAGGCGCGACAGGTCCGCCACGCGCGCGGGCTCGATGCCGGCCTTCATGCAGGCGGTGAAGAAGGCCGCGCCCGCGCCGAAGGCGGTGATGCCGGCGGCCTCCACGAAGCGCCACAGCACGCCGGCATCCGGGTAGGCCGGGTTGCCGTCGTAGAGCGCGATGGTGGTGCCGAGCAGCAGCCCGGCCACCTGCGCGTTCCACATGATCCAGCCGCTGCTGCTGTACCAGTGGAACACGTCGTCCGGGCCCAGGTCGTTGTGGAAGGCCATGAGCTTGACCTGCTCGACGACGATGCCGCCGTGGCCGTGCACGATGGGCTTGGGCATGCCGGTGGTTCCCGAGGAATAGACGATCCACAGCGGGTGGTCGAACGGCACCGGCTCGATGGCCAGCGCCGCGCGGTGCGCCAGCACGTCCCGCCACGCGTGGCGGCGCACGCCCGGCGGCAGGGGCGGGGCGGCAGCGTCCGCGTGGCCGGACGGCACCAGCACCACGTCGGTCAGCGAGGGCAGGGCGGCGGCGAGGTCGGCCAGCACCGGCGTGCGGTCGTGGTGCCTGCCGCCGTACTGGTAGCCGTCCACGGCAACCAGCACCTTGGGCTCGATCTGGCGGAAGCGGTCGATCACCGCGACCTGGCCCATGTCCGGCGCGCAGCCCGACCAGATCGCGCCGAGGCTGGCGGTGGCGAGGAAAGCCACCACGGTGGCCGGGATGTTGGGCAGGTAGCCGGCCACGCGGTCGCCGCGCGCCACGCCCATCTGCCGCAGCGCGTGGGCCAGCGAGGCGACCTGCGCTTCGAGCGCGTCCCAGCTCAGCTCGCTCACGCCGACCGCCTCGCCGGCGAAGCGGATGGCCGCGCGCCGGCGCGCGGCGCCGCTGCCGGCGTGGCGGAACACTTGCTGCACATAGTTCAGGCTGGCGCCTTCGAACCAGCGCGCGCCGGGCATGGCGGGATCGGCCAGCACACGCGCCGGTTCGGTGTCGAAGCGCAGGTCGAAATACGCGCGGATGGCGTCCCAGAAGGCTTCCAGGTCGGTTACCGACCATTGCCACAGGGCGCCGTAGCCGTCGAAGGCGAGGCCGCGCTCGCGCGCCAGCCAGCGCATGAAATCGGCGATGCGGCTGCCGTCGCGGAACGCCGGCGACGGCGTCCACATCAGTTTCCCTTCCTCAAGGGTGGTCATGTGTCTCCTCCTCGGTTCCGTCTGGCGCGGACGTGCGGATGGCCTGGTTTTCATGTTGCCGCGCGGCAGCGTGGCCGCCGCGTGCGGCTTGGCGTGATCTTATTACATAGCGCGGCCTAGGCGCTGGCGCGCTGCGCGAACAGCGAGTCCCACAAGCCGTCGACGCGCGCCTTCACGGCGTCGTCCATGCGGATCGGGCGGCCCCATTCGCGCGTGGTCTCGCCGGGCCACTTGTCGGTGGCGTCGATGCCCATCTTGGAGCCCAGGCCCGAGACCGGCGAGGCGAAGTCCAGGTAGTCGATGGGCGTGTTGTCCACCAGCACGGTATCGCGCGACGGGTCCACGCGCGTGGTGATGGCCCAGATCACTTCCTTCCAGTCGCGCACGTCGACGTCGTCGTCTACCACCACGATGAACTTGGTGTACATGAACTGCCGCAGGAAGCTCCACACGCCGAACATCACGCGCTTGGCGTGGCCGGCGTACTGCTTCTTCATGCGCACCACCGCCATGCGGTAGCTGCAGCCCTCGGGCGGCAGGTAGAAGTCGGTGATCTCGGGGAACTGCTTCTGCAGCAGCGGCACGAACACCTCGTTGAGCGCCACGCCGAGGATGGCCGGCTCGTCGGGCGGCTTGCCGGTATAGGTGGAGTGGTAGATCGGGTCGCGCCGCATGGTGATGCGGTCGATGGTGAAGACCGGGAACCAGTCCTGCTCGTTGTAATAGCCGGTGTGGTCGCCGTAGGGGCCTTCCAGCGCGTGCTGGTAGCCGCTCGGGTGGCCGGGGTCGGGCTGGATATGGCCTTCGAGCACGATCTCGGCCGAGGCCGGCACGCTCAGCTCGGACAGCGTGGGCGTGAGGCAGCCGGCCAGTGCGGTGCGGCTGCCGCGCAGCAGGCCGGCGAACTGGTATTCGGACAGCGTGTCCGGCACCGGCGTCACGGCGCCGAGGATGGTGGCCGGGTCGGCGCCCAGCGCCACGGCGATCGGGAACGGCTTGCCCGGGCTGGCCAGCGCGTGCTCGCGGAAATCCAGCGCGCCGCCGCGATGCGCGAGCCAGCGCATGATGACCTGGTTGCGGCTGATGACCTGCTGGCGATAGATGCCCAGGTTCTGGCGCTTCTTGTGCGGGCCCTTGGTGACCACCAGCCCCCAGGTGATCAGCGGCGCGGCGTCCTCCGGCCAGCAGGTCTGGATCGGCAGGCGCGCGAGATCGACGTCGTTGCCTTCCCACACCACTTCCTGGCAGGCGGGGCTGTTCACGCGCTTGGGCGCCATGTCCCACACCGACTTGGCCAGCGTGAACAGCTTGCCCGCTTCGCGCAGGCCGCGCGGCGGCTCGGGCTCCTTGAGCGCGGACAGCACGCGGCCGATGTCGCGCAGGTCGGCCAGGCTTTCGGCGCCCATGCCCAGCGCAACCCTGCGTGTCGTGCCGAACAGATTGGCCAGCACGGGCACGCTATAAGTCTGTCCAGGACGCTGCGGATCGCTCGGTCTTTCGAACACGACGGCGGGTCCTTCCGCCCGCAACAGCCTGTCGCAGATCTCGGTCATTTCGAGGTTGGGCGACACCGGCACGCCGATCCGCTTCAGTTCGCCGAGGCCTTCAAGCTGGCCGATGAAATCGCGCAAGTCGTTGTATTTCATAGTGAATTCTGTTGGTGCCTGGACGCGGCAAAATGCCCGCGCCGGCAATGAATGCGGATCTTCGTGCACATCCGCATGGCGTGGCGAAAAAAAATCGCCCTGATTTACATCATCAAATTGTAAATTTTTTTCCCGCGCCGGCGCTGGGGGAGACTGCTCCGATGCTTTACCAGTACTGACTTTCGCCGAATTCGGGGGAGGCGGAAGCGGCGTAAAGGACATTGTTACATATAACTACAGGCTATGACTTTTGACATCGTTATTCTTGACGATGTATAAAAGCGTTCCTACAATCCGGTTCTGCTCGTTGGAGTGTTGCGTCGCAGCACATTTTTTTCCTCCCTGTCAAGGGGCTGGCAAAAAAACATCCATCTCTGATCACTAAGCGGATTCGCCTGAGCAAGGGCGGGTCCCGATCGATTGTCCCGGCGCTGGCCGGGTGCATTGAGTAGTTCGCGGCAGGGCAGGCTCCCCCAAGAGCCTACCCTGTTTCTCGTTGGGCGCATGGGGAGCGCCCACCAACAGGTGCTGGCAGCCTTTGCTAGGCAGTGCAGCATCCTTACTTGAGTACGCGGTCATCGGCGTGAGGCGTTTCGGCGCGGCACGATGCGAACGGCGGATGGAGGTAAGTATGAGTGGTTGGAAAACCCTTCATCTTCCCGGTGTCGGACGGGCATTGCAGGTCCGCTTCAGACAACCGGTTCCCGGGGTGAGTCGGGCATTGCAAGTCCGTCTCGCACACCGGGTGGCGGGCCGCGCCTTCCGGGGCGGCCGCGCCACAGTGAAATATGCCCTGAACAGTCTCGGGGTGGTGTCGGTGGTCGCGGCGGTCTCGCTGGCGGTCAGCCAGGAATGGCGCACGGCCCTGGCCGGCGCGCTGGCCGGGGACGAAGCGCCGGCGGTGCTCATGGAAGCCGCGGTGCCCGCCGCCTCGGCCGACGTGGCCGCGGCCAAGCTCGGTCTGGCGCCGGCTCCGGTGCTGGCCAAGGCGCCGGGCCTGCCGACGGTGTCCGGCACCGACGACTGGAACCAGCCGGCCGGCAAGGTGCCCTCCGTGGCCCACCTGGCCGCGCAGATTCCGGCGCAGCGCGTGGCGCTCGACGCCCGCAACCCGACCACGCTCGGCAGCGCGCGCGAGCAGGCCGTGGTGGCGGACTACATTGCCCGCAAATACCGCGTGGCGGCGCAGGCCACCGCGCAACTGGTGAAGGCCGCGTACCTGACCGGGCGCGAGGTCGGCATCGATCCGCTGCTGATCCTGGGCGTGATCGCCATCGAGTCCAGCTTCAACCCGTACGCCGAGAGCGGCGTCGGCGCGCAGGGCCTGATGCAGGTCATGACCAAGGTCCACCAGGACAAGTACGAGGCCGTGGGCGGCGTGGCAGCCGCGCTCAACCCGTATGCCAACATCAAGATCGGCGCGCTGGTGCTCAAGGACTGCATCGCCCGCGCCGGCTCGCTCGAAGGCGGCCTGAAGTTCTACGTGGGCGCGTCCAGCAACACCGACGGCGGCTACGGCGCCAAGGTGCTGGCCGAGCGGGCCCGCCTGCGCCAGCTTCCGGGCGTGCACAGCGCACCGGAGCCGGTCGCGGCCAAGCCCGAGGCGGAGGCCGACGCCAATGCCAAGTCGCAGGCCCAGGCCGTGCATCACCAGGGCAACGGCGACAAGCTGGAAGCGGCCGGCAACGTGCCGAAGAGCGCCTGATCGTCCGAGCGCCCGAGGCCGCGTGCCGCGCGGCTTGCCGCGCAACAGGGAAAAGCACCCCCGAGGGGCTGGCCGTCAGCAAAAGGCGTTGAAAGCCCCAGGAGGATCGAGAAGTCAAAAAAGCCCCGCGAAGCTGCCTTCGCGGGGCTTTTCTTGTATTGCCGATCCGTCTTGCCCGCGAGGCTGGTCCGAGAGGCCGGCCAGTTGCTGCTGTGTGATTTCCCGCAGTTTCCGCGCGAGGATCAGGTGCTGCCCCAGGCGCTCCGGAGAGGCCCCCTGGGGGCGCGGGTGCTTTCTGCTTGCCGCGCTGCCGGGCTCAGGCGAAGAACTTCCGCAGCCGTGCCATCGCTTCTTCGATGTTCGCCATCGAGGTCGCGTAGGAGATGCGGATGTAATCGCTGGCCGTGTACGGGCCGAAGTCCTGGCCCGGCACCATGACCACGCCGGCCTCGTGCAGCATGGCCTGGGTCAGGCTGTCGGAATCGCCGGCGGCGCGATGGTTGACGCCGCGGCAGTCGGCATACACGTAGAAGGCGCCGTCCGGCTTGACCGGCACGTGCAGGCCGAGCGACTCCAGCGCCGGCACGATGGCGTCGCGGCGGCGGCGGAACTCCGCCTTGCGCTCGTCGTAGATGGCCAGCGCCTCGGGCGTGAAGCAGGCCAGCGCGGCATGCTGGGCCACCGCCGAGGCGCAGATGAACAGGTTCTGCGCGACCTTCTCGAACGCGTCCACCAGCGCGTCGGGCACCACCAGCCAGCCCAGGCGCCATCCCGTCATGTTGAAGTACTTGGAGAAGCTGTTGACCGTGACCACGTCGTCGTCCAGGCTCAGCGTCGACACCGGCGGCGCGTCGTACGACAGGCCCTGGTAGATCTCGTCGACGATGGCGAAGCCGCGGCGCGCGCGCACGGCGGCGAGGATGCGCGCGAGCTCGTCCGGCAGGATCGAGGTGCCGGTCGGGTTCGAGGGCGACGCCAGCAGCACGCCGCGGGTGTGCGCGTGCCAGTTGGCCTCGACCTGCTCGGCGGTGAGCTGGAAGCGCTCGGCCGGGCCGCTCGGGATCATCTTCGCGCGGCCGTCGAAGGCCGCCACGAAATGGCGGTTGCACGGATAGCTGGGGTCCGGCATCAGCACCTCGGCACCGATCTCCACCAGCACCGCGCAGGCCAGCAGCAGCGCGCCCGAGGCGCCGGCGGTGACGATCACGCGGCGCGCCGGCACGTCGATCCCGTAGGCGCTCTTGTAGTGGGCGGCAATGGCCTCGCGCAGCGGCATGATGCCGAGCGCGCCGGTGTACTGGGTGACGCCGCGGCGCATGGCCGCCTCCGCCGCCCTGACCACGGGCTCGGCCGCGGTGAAGTCGGGCTCGCCGATGCCCATGTGGATGATGTGGCGCCCGGCCCGCTCCAGTTCGGCGGCCTGCTTGGCCAGTTCCATCACGTGGAAGGCGTCGATGTGGGCGAGGCGGGAGGCGGTGGCGAGGCGCTGCGGGTTCATGGCGGGTAGCGGAGTAAGGGGATGAAGCCTGGGGGAATGAAGCCTGGCCGGCCCGTTGGTCGGTCGGGGCCGCCGGCGAAAGTGAAAACACCCGCCTGGAGCGGGTGTCGTCGTGGCAGGGGCGCCGCGCGGGCGGCGCCGGCTGCCGGGCTCAGCGTCGCGCGGCCAGTTCGGGCGCGCGCACCTGGGCGGCCAGCTTGTCCAGCACGCCGTTGACGTATTTGTAGCCTTCCACGCCGCCGAAGGTCTTGGTCAGTTCCACGGCTTCGTTGATGACGACCTTGTACGGGATGTCGATGCAGTGCACCAGCTCGTAGCTGCCGATCAGCAGCGCGGCGCGCTCGACCGGCGACAGCTCGTCCACCGGGCGGTCCAGGAACGGCGCGAACACGCCGGTCAGCGTGCTTTCCTCGCGGATCGCGCCGTTGAGCAGCGCGTCGAAGTGCTCGCGGTCGGCCTTGTTGAAGCCCTGCGCGTCATGCAGGTGGGCCTGGATGGCGCCGGTGTCGTTGCGGTTCAGCAGCCACTGGTACAGGCCCTGCAGCGCGAGCTCGCGCGAGCGGCGGCGCGCGCTCTTGGGCGCCGCCTTGGGCTCGGACTTGCCTGCCGGGGCCGCGGGCTTGCCGGCCGGGTTGCTGCTCTCGGGCGCGTCACTCATCGTCGTCCTCGTCTTCGTCCTCTTCCTGGCTGCGCAGCGAATCCAGCGCCGCGACCAGGTTGGCCATTTCCACCGCGGCGCGGGCGCAGTCGCGGCCCTTCTCGCGGGTGCGGGCATGCGCCTGGGCGTCGGTGTCGACGGTCAGGATGCCGTTGGCGATGGGCACGTTGAAGTCCAGGCCCACGCGGGTAATGCCGGCGCCCGATTCGTTCGAAACCAGCTCGAAGTGGTAGGTCTCGCCGCGCACCACGGCGCCGAGCGCGATCAGCGCGTCGAACTGGCCGCTTTCGGCCATCTTCTGCAGCGCCAGCGGCACTTCCAGCGCGCCGGGCACCGTCACCACGAGGGTGTCTTCGCCTTCGATGCCCAGCTTTTCCAGCTCGGCGACGCAGGCTTCGCGCAGCTCGTCGCAGACCGGCTCGTTGAAGCGGGCCTGCACGATGCCGATACGCAGGCCTTCGCCTTCGAGGTTGCTGGGGTAGAAACCGTGATCCATCTGTATTCTCCTGGGTTCGGTTCGCGGCCGGCGCGATCGGGAAAGGCGCGGCCGCCGGTATGCGGTGTTCGGGGTCGGTGTATCAGTCTGCCTGGCCGCGCATGGGCTGGTAGCCGGTCACTTCCAGGTCGTAGCCGGTCATGCTCGGCATCTTCAGCGGCGAAGCCAGCACGCGCATCTTGCCCACGCCGACATCCTTGAGGATCTGCGCGCCGGTGCCGTAGGTGCGCAGGTCCGGCTTGTGGCGCGAGCGGTCCTGCGGCGCGTCGAGCGCCGAGAACTGCGCGAACAGCTGCGTCGAGCAGTCGCCGCAGTTCAGCAGCACCATCACGCCGTGCTCGGCCTCGGCGATGGCCTCGAGCGCGGCGGGCACGCTCCACGAATGCGTGGTGCGCGACACTTCCAGCAGGTCCAGCGTGGACAGCGGCTCGTGCACGCGCACCAGCGTCTCGCGGTCCGGGCGCGGCGTGCCCTTGACCAGCGCCAGGTGGGCGCGGCCGCTCGGCTTGTCGCGGTAGATGATGCTGTGGAAGGTGCCGTAGGGCGTCTGCATGCTGCGCTCGCCGGCGCGCTCGATGATGCTCTCGGTGCGGCTGCGGTAGTGGATCAGGTCGGCAATGGTGCCGATCTTGATGTCGTGCTCGCGCGCGAACTCGATCAGGTCGGGCAGGCGCGCCATCGTGCCGTCGTCCTTCATGATCTCGCAGATCACGGCGGCCGGGGTCAGGCCGGCCAGCGTGCCCAGGTCGCAGCCGGCCTCGGTGTGGCCGGCGCGGATCAGCACGCCGCCGGGCTGCGCCGTGAGCGGGAAGATGTGGCCGGGCTGGACCAGGTCGGCCGGGCGGGCGTCCCTGGCGACCGCGGCCTGCACGGTGCGCGCGCGGTCCGCCGCGGAGATGCCGGTGGTCACGCCCTCGGCCGCCTCGATCGACACCGTGAAGTTAGTGCCGTGCACCGTGCCGTTGCGGCTGACCATCGGCTGCAGGTCCAGCTGGCGGCAGCGCTCGGCGGTCAGCGTCAGGCAGATCAGGCCGCGCCCGTACTTCGCCATGAAGTTGATGGCTTCCGGGGTGACGAAATCGGCTGCCAGGACCAGATCGCCTTCGTTCTCGCGGTCTTCCTCATCGACCAGGATGACCATGCGGCCGGCACGGATTTCGGCAATGATGTCTTCGGTACGGGCGATTGTCATGAGGTACGGGCTGCGGCAGGCTGAGGTTGGGGCGGAGTGCGGAGCGCTCTTGGTATTCGGGGCGGGGAAGGCCGGCGTCGTCCGGCCGGCGCCGCCCGGACCGGACCGGACCCGGCTGGCCCCGGGGCGGGCCCGGAACTGGCGCGCGCAAGGAAAACCGGCTGGCCGCGGCGGCGGTCTGGCCCGATATTGTACGTCAAGCGCGCCCCTCGGGGCGCGCGGTGGCGATTTCCGGCCGCCGCCGGCCGGCGGGCAGGCTCAGGCGCCTTGCGCGGCCGGCACGCCGGCATGCATGCCCAGCAGCGCCTTCGCCCGTTGCCAGACGATCTCGGCCTGGAAGGCGACCATGACGGCGATCAGCACCATTACCTGCCCGAAGCCGCTGCTGTGGGCCACCGCCGTGCCGGCCATGTAGGCGGCCGCGCCGAGCGCGAACTTCACCAGCACCAGGCCCAGGAACAGCGCGATCGTCAGCTTCGTGCCCTGCGCGTAGACGGCCCCGTTCTCGACCGACAGCGTGGTCAGGCGTCCGCGCACGTAGCCGACCGCCGCGCTCATCGCCAGCCCGCCCAGCAGCAGGGTCCAGGCCAGCGGCGACGCCGGCGCATGGATGCCGCCGGCCACGAAGCCGACGATGGCGTAGATGGCGGCAAGCTTGAAGCGCGACTTGCCGTCCACCTCGCTGCGCACGGTCTGGCGATAGACCGCATAGCAGCACAGCGCGGCGATCAGCAGGATTTGGTGGGTCGTCATGATCTCTTCCTCGTGGTTGTCTGTGCGGGAGCCGGTGCGCGCCCGCGATGGAAACCATCGTAGAAAGGGAAAATGAGCCGAAAATGATGGCGCCTCTCCCGCGGCGGGGAGGGCGCCGGCGGATGCCTACGCCGCGTCCTTGGGCGCGCTCATCATGCGCTCCACGTACCGCGCGATCAGGTCGATCTCCAGGTTCACGCGCGCGCCGGCCTGCAGGTCCTGCAGCGTGGTGACTTCGATGGTGTGCGGGATCAGGTTGATCGAGAAGGTGCAGTCCTGCGCGTCGTCGCTGACCTTGTTGACCGTCAGCGAGACGCCGTTGACCACCACCGAGCCCTTGTAGGCCAGGTAGCGGCCCAGCTCGCGCGAGGCGCGGATGCGCAGCTCGTGGGATTCGCCCACCGGGGCGAAGTGGGTGACTTCGCCGAGGCCGTCGACGTGGCCGGACACCAGGTGGCCGCCGAGGCGGTCGGCCAGGCGCAGCGCCTTTTCCAGGTTGACGCGGCCCGGACGGTCCAGGCCGGCGGTCTTGCCGAGCGATTCGCGCGACACATCGACGTCGAAGGTGTCGCCTTCGAGCGCGATCACCGTCATGCAGGCGCCCTGGATGGCGATGCTGTCGCCGAGGGCGACGTCGGACAGGTCCAGCCCGGTGGCGCGCACCCGCAGGCGCACCCCGGCGGTTTCGCCGGCGGCCAGCGGGGACACGGTTTCGATGCGGCCGACGGCCGCGACAATGCCAGTAAACATGGTCGGTGGAAGAGTGGAAGAGGCGATGGGGAAAACATGCATGCTAGCAGGTGCGCGGCGGTTTCGTTGTCGCCGTTTCCCGTTTCCCGTTTCCCGTTCGTCGCCCCCGCCCGCCGCCATGCGCGCCGCCGGCGGCGCGCCCCGCTCCCGCGCCTGCTGTTATGCGTGGTCGATGCGCCGGGCGAGCAGGCGCAGGTCTTCGCCGACCATGCGCACGTCGTGCCAGCGGAAGGCGGCCGCGTCCTGCAGGCGCGCCAGCGGCGGCAGGTTGAACATGCCCTGCGCGTCGCCGAGCAGCTTGGGCGCGAGGTAGACCAGCAGCTCGTCGACGCAATGCTCGCGGATCAGCGAGCCGTTGAGCTTGAAGCCGGCCTCCACGTGCAGCTCGTTGATGCCGCGCCGGCCCAGTTCCTCCAGCATGCGGCGCAGCTCCACCTTGCCGTGCGGGTTGGGCAGCACCACCACTTCGGCGCCGCGCGCTTCCAGCGCGCGCCGGCGGGCGGCGTCGTCGAAGGCGCAGAACACCAGCACCGGCTTGGCGAAGTCGCCCGTGTCGGGGATCAGCAGGCGCGCGTCCAGCGGGATCTCCAGGCGCGAATCCACCACCACGCGCTGCGGCTGGCGCGGCGTCTCGACCGCGCGCACGTTCAGTTGCGGGTTGTCGTCGCGCACCGTGCCGATGCCGGTGAGGATGGCGCTGGCGCGCGCGCGCCAGGCATGGCCGTCGTCGCGCGCGGCCTGTCCGGTGATCCACTGGCTGGTGCCGTCGTGCAGCGCGGTGCCGCCGTCGAGCGAGGCCGCCACCTTGACGCGCACCCACGGCAGGCCGCGCGTCATGCGCGAGACGAAGCCGATATTGAGTTCGCGCGCCTCTTTCTCCAGCAGGCCGCAGCGCACGTCGATGCCCGCCTCGCGCAGGCGCTGCAGGCCGCGCCCGGATACCGCGGGGTTCGGGTCTTCCATCGCCGCGACCACGCAGGCGATGCCGGCGCGCACCAGCGCATCGGCGCACGGCGGCGTGCGGCCGAAATGGCTGCACGGCTCGAGCGTGACGTAGGCGGTCGCGCCCGCGGGATCGTGGCCATGCGCGGCGGCGTCCTTGAGCGCCTGGATTTCCGCGTGGTCCTGGCCGGCGGGCTGGGTGAAGCCCTGGCCGATGACCTTGCCGTCCTTCGACAGCACGCAGCCGACGCGCGGATTGGGCGTGGTGGTGTACATGCCTCGCGCGGCCAGCGCGAGAGCCTGTGCCATGGCTGCGTGATCGGTATCTGAGAACATGAGGCTAGGTGTGCTTTCTGGTCGCGCGCGCGGCGCGTTGGATGAGGGTCGGCAACGGGTGCCGACGGGTTCCGGTGTCATGGCGCTCCGGCCTGGAGCGGGCCGTCGCAGTCCGCGTCCCGCCCCGGCGTGCACATGCGGACACGGCCGTGCGCGCCGAGCTTCAGCAGCCGTTGTTCGCCGCGGCAGCTCACGGTGAAGGTGGCGGCGAGAAAACCGCCTTGCTCCGAACGAGAGTATCCCACAGCTGTCATGCGCAGCGCATGGCTGCCCGGCGCGGTGGAGCGCAGCCCGATGCGCAGGCAGGCGCCGTGCGTCTGCACCACGGCGAAGGCATCCCCGGCGGGCCCGTCCGCCGATGCCCGCGCCGACGCCAGGCTCAGGCGCCAGCCGCGGTCCAGCGCGAGGCTGTCCGGCAGCGGCGACAGGACCACGTCCTCGCGCCTGGCCACGGCCGTGGCGCGCGCCAGCGCGAGCGAGCCGGCCAGCCGGTCCGCCGCCAGTTCGACCTGCTGCCGGGCCAGCAGCCGCTGCCAGGACGGCCACGCCGCTGCCGCGAGGATGGCCAGCACGGCGAGGCAGGTGAGCAGTTCGGCCAGCGTGGCGCCGCGGTCTGTCCGGTTCGTCCGGTCTGCTCGGTGTACGCGGTACGGCGCCATTGTTCAGCAAGCCGGCGGCAGCGGCACCGGTTCGGTGGCGAAGGGCGGGTGCGCGAGCCATTCCCCGGTGCTGCGCAGGATCAGCGTCCCGCACGGCGCATCGGGCCGCTGCGGCACCGCGCGCAACTCGACGCAGCGCTCCAGCCCGGCGCCCGGGCACGCGCCGGCGCTGATCAGGTGGCGCGAGCGTACCGGCGGCGGCGGCACGGGGCGCGGCCACCGGCCGGCCACCAGCGCGCCGCCGGGTTCCGCCGCGAAGGTCATGGCGGCCAGCGCGTGGCGCTCCAGTTCCAGCATGCCGCCGATCAGCGCGCTGCGCGCCTCGGCGCGCCAGCCGCGCTCGACATGGCGGTGCCAGGCGGGAATGACCATTGCGGCAAGGATCGCGGCGATGGTTAGCGTGACCAGCAATTCGAGCAGCGTGAAGCCGCGTGGGCGTGGCCGGCGTGTCATGGGCGGTTCTCCGGGTACTGCCCGCCGTGGCGGGCGGTGGTGGAAAGCGGGCTTGGCGCGAGATCTCAAGGGACGCCCGCGCGGATCAGTTCCCGCCAGCGCAGGCGGCCGGTGCGGCGGCTGGCCACGGTGCCGTCGAGCGGCGTGGCGTGGCCGGCTTCGACCGACCAGAGCGTCAGCGCCACCGTCTCGCGCGCGGCGCGGCCCGGGCGCGGCGGTTCAGCGGCGGCGAGCGGCATGCGGGCGAGGGCGATGGTGGCGCCCGCGCCGGCGGCGTCCGGCCAGATCGGGGCGGCTTTGCCGGCGAACTTGCCGGCGGATGCCGGGGTTCCGTCCAGCGCCCGGACCAGGTAGCCGCGCTGGCGGCCATCCGGCGTGCGCGTGAGCAGCGCCACATGGCCCGGGTCGGCGGGAAGGAGCCGTTCGAGGCGCTCGCCGGGGTTGGCCAGCGGCAGGCGCCAGCCGGCCTCGTTCCCGTTTCCGGCATTGGCCGGGGCGGGGGGATCGGGCACGGCGACGACATGGTGGCCGCTGCCGTACACCACCAGATGGCCGCCCGCCGCGCTGAACACTTCCGGCGCGGCGGACATGGCCGGCGCGGTGGGTTGCCGGGCGGGCGTGCCGGGGCCGTGCAGGCAGCGGCCGTCCGCGCGCCACGGCGCCGGGCCGCGCAGGCCGAAGCGCCAGAGCCGGCCGGCGCCGTCCACTGCGTAGGCCGCCACGGCGAGGCCGGCCGCGTCGGACAGCACGGTCGCGGCGAGCAGGGTCGCGCCGGCCGTGCCGGCCCCGCAGCCGCCCGCGGGCAGGCGCAGGTGTTGCGCGGCGTACTTTCCGCGCCACGGCGCGTCGGCGGGTTTGTCGAGCGGCAGCAAGGCGAGCCCGCCCACGGCCAGCGGCACCAGCGCATGCCACCGCTGTCCGCCCGGCGCCGGCAGGGCCAGCGCGCGGACCGGCCCCGCGGGCGCGAGCGGCAGCGCGGGGGCGGCGGCGGTTTCCCACAGCGGCCCGGCCGGCGGCGCGGACGCGGCGTCCGTGATGTCGAGCGCGAACACGGCTGCCGGCGATGCGCCCGCCGCCACGCCGCAGAGCAGGACCGTGCGCCAGCGTCCCGGCTCGAGTTGCACGTCGGCCGCTTCGGGATATGGGCAGGGTGTGCTGGTGGATGTTGGCCGTGGCGCCTGCTCTTGCCGTCTTCGGGCGCCCGGCTCGCCGCCGGTGTGGCCTGCGGCAATCCCCGGCAGGTAAGCCAGCACTTCCTCTCCGCTGCCCGCGTCGAACGCATGCAGCAGGCCGGCCTGCGTGCCCAGCCAGACCAGCGGCGCGCGCGCGGCATGCCTCGCGGCGAAGCCGGCATGGCCGGGCCGGCCGGGCATCCACGCCGGCGGCGGCACGAGCACCGGCCTGGCGCCGGCCGCGCTGCGCGCGAGCGGCGCACGGCGCAGCGCGGCCAGGCGCGCCGCCACGGCATCGTCCGCGCTTGCGCGCGCCGTGAGCAGCCTGCGCGACGCCGGGTCGCGCAGCGCGAGCCGGGCGCCGGCTTCCCATGCGACGGCCGGCACGTGCCGGGCGCGCGGCGGCGCGGCGGCGGGCAGGGCATAGGCAAGCAGTTGACCGGTCCCCGGCTGCGGGCCGGGCCGTGCAATGTAAGTGAGTGCCTGCGGTGAGGCGGCGCCGGCACTGCCGCAGGCCAGCCCGGCGAGCAGTCCCGCAAGCGGCCTCATGAACGGTCTCGCAAGCAGAAGCGTTACAAGTAGCCTCACAAGCAGTCCCGCATGCAGTCCCGCATGCAGTCTCGCAAGCAGCGCGGCGAGCACGCGGCGCGGCACGGCGGCGCGCCTCATGGCTGAAACTCGGTCTGCAGCAGGGCGCGTACCGCCGGGTCGCGCCCCGCGCCCAGCGCGGTGATGCGAAAGCGCGGCTTCGTGTTCTTTCCCGCGTCGCCGTAGCCGGGCGTCAGCCATGCGCCGGAAGGGCGTTCGTGCAGCAGTTCGATCACGTAGCGCGGCAGCGCGGCCGCGCCGGCGACGCCGGCCGGGAGCGCCGGCAGGGCGATGCCCGTGAAGGTGCCGGCGGCGATGCCGGTTGCCGCGTCGGGGCCGCGCGCGTCGAGCCAGTCGTTCCATACCGGCGGCATGTCCGGCGCGGGCCGGCACAGCCCGCGCTGCGCGCCGGCCGCGCACTGTCCGGGCGGCGGCCACGCGGCCAGGCGCGGGTTGGCGCCGGTGGCGCCGGTGGCGCCGGCGCGCAGCGCCAGCAGCAGGTCGGCCTCGGCGTCCAGCAGCGCCGCTTCCGCGGCGCGGAAGGCGATCTCGCGCTCGAGCTGGTAGGCCCCGACCTGCCGCGCGGAGAGCAGGAAATGGAGACCGGCCGCGGTGGTGGCGGCAACCAGCAGCAGCATCGTGACGACCAGCAGCAGTGTCGTGCTGCCGGCCATGCGCGGGCGCGGCGCGAGCGCGGCGGCGTTCAGCACAGCGTCTCCGCGCATGGCGCCGGATTGCGCAGCCGCACCGAGGCGGTGAACACGCGGCGCAGCAGCGCGGGCCGGTCCGCTGGCTCGAACGCCACCGCGCCGTCCTGCGCGGCGGGCGCGGGCGGAAACAGGACGAGGGCCGGCGCCCGCGCGCGCTGCGCCAGCGGGCGTTCGCCACGCAGGACCAATGCGACCTGCACGGCGAGCACGCCGTGCCATGCCGGCATGCCGCGCCGGTTCATCTCCTCGGCGTGCAGGAACGTGTCGGGCCGGCCGTCGCCGGTGGTGTCGATGCCGTAGCGCAACCGCATCGTCTCGACACCGCGCACCAGCGCGCCGGAGGTCCAGCTACCGGCCTGCGCCTGTCCGTCGCGCCGGCTGGCATAGCGGCACAGCAACTGCGGTTCGCCGTCGGCACCGCTGGCCACGTAGAGCAAGTTGGCGCCCGCATACGGTGTTTCCTTTGCGGCATCGCCCACGCTCCGCGCCGCCAGCGCATAACCGCTGCAATCCACCATGGTGCGGTCCGGCAGCGCGGGCTGCCGCTCGCGCCCGCTGCCGCTGAAGCGCACCAGCAGCGCATCGCTGCCATTGACGCCGCGGCGCGCGCAGGCGGGCACCGGGCCGATGCCGGGCTGCCCGCAATCGTCGCGCCCCGACACGGCGGGCGGTGCCTGCGCCGGCATGGCCGCCGCATCCGGCCGCCAGCCGCCGTGGCGGATCAGCTGGGCAATGATGGCAAGCGCGTGCTGGCCGCGCTCTTCGAGCAGCACGAGATCGACGGCGGTGCGATAGGCGACCTGGACCGCGTGGAAGGACGACGCCGCCAGCGCGCTTACCAGCAGGCCCAGCGCAAGGCCGGTCATCAGTTCGACCAGCGTGAAGCCTTGCCGGCGCCGGGCCGTGCGTGCGGTCTTCATGGCCGGATCCACAGGGCGATGGCGCGCAGGGTCGCGCTGCTGCCGCCGGTGCCGCCGGTGCCGCCGGCGCGTGCGGCCCGGGCGTGCAGCGGACCGGCCACCGCCAGCCTTGGTCCAGCCGCGCAGGCGGGCTCGTCGTTTTCATCGCCCGTGAAGGCGAGTGAGTCGCACAGGCGCACGTGCAGCCGCCCCGCGTTTCCGCGCGCCCGCAGCAAGGCCAGCATCTGCGCCGGGTCCTCCAGTTCCGCCAGTTCGGCGCCCGCGCGCGTGACATGGCCGAGCGCCTCGTAGTGGCGCACGGCGCCGAGCGCGGCGGGCGCGAGCGCGGCGAGCGGGAGCAGCCCGATGCCCAGCACCGCGAGCGCGGCGAGGGCTTCGATCAGGAGGTAGCCGCGCGGCGCGCGGTGCGGCGCAGGTGGCCGGTCGGCGGGGCGGCCTGTCCGGCTGGTTCGGCCTGTTCGCAACGGCATGGCGATCTCGCGTGGCAGGGGATGGCCAGACGATAGCCGCGCGGCGGGGCTGGAAATGTTCCAGATTGTGGAGACTGGCTGTGGACGATTCTCAAAATCACCGGGCTACGCCAGCCGGGCCGGCCGTGCGCGCCGCGCGCCGATGCCCGCGCACTGCCGGTTTCTTGCGGACCGGCATTCAGTCCCGTCAGCAGTCCTGCCGGCAGCCCTACCAGCAGTCCTGCGTGCTCCCCGTGCTGGCGGGGGTCTTGTCGTTGAGATCGTTGATCGTCATCTGGCCGCATGCCGGGTCGGTCTTCACCGCGTTCGCGGTCAGCAGGTAGGAGCTGGCGATCCCCGTTCCGCCCGCGGCGACCGAGATGACGTAGGCGCTGGATTCGCAGTTGTCGCCGGAAGGCGTGGTGCCGCCGCCGGTGCAGGCGGGCAACTGCAATGCGGCCAGGTCGGTGGTGTACTTGTTGTTGACCGTGAAGTACCGTTCCAGCGCGCCTTGCGCCCGCAGCAGCGCGGCCTTGCCTTCGGTGCGCCGCGCGCGCAGCACGTACTGCGAGTAGTTGGGAATGGCGACCGCGGCCAGGATGCCGACGATGGCCACCGTCGCCATCAGCTCGATCAGCGTGAATCCCGGGCGCCGGCGCCGCAGGGTCGGGGAGTGGGTCATGTGCGTGTTGCTCCTGTTGCTCCTGCTCCTGATGCCATGCGGCGCGTCAATGCAGGATCTCGCGCCACGTCAGGCGGCCGGTCGGGCTGCCCGCGCTTTCGGACACGGTTTCCTGGTTGCCGCTGGTGCCGGTCAGGAACTTGCATTCCTTGTTCGGGCCGCACCGTGTCACCGTCGGCGTGGGCGTGACGCCGACCGTGGACTGGCGTCCGCCGACGTATTGCTGGCCGCCGTTGCTGCCGTTCACCATGTCGCGCGGGTCGAAGTAGCCGTCGTTGTTGACGTCGAACGGCGAGACGGGAAGCCGCCCGCCGGATAGCCCGCTGAGTTCCATCAGCCAGCTCGTGCCGCCGTTGGCGCACAGGTCGCCGGACGGAATCAGCGTGGAGAACACGATGCGGTTGCCGCGGATCTGCGGGTTGTAGACCACGCGCTCGCCCTGGGCGGGCAGGCCCGGGGAGAGCAGGTTCAGGTACCAGCCGCCGGTCGTGCCCGACTGGGAGTACGTCACGGTATTCTGGCTGACGAGCCGGTACGCAAAGCCGTTGTACTGGAGCTCCTGGCTGATGGTCTGGGCGACCAGGTTGTTGCGCGACACGGTGGCCGCGCCCACGGTGTCGCGGTCCCAGATGCCATAGAAGCTCTGCGTGCTCATGTCGGCCGGGTCGCTGGTGTCCACGTAGCGGCCGGTGCCGAACAGCACCATGAAGCCGCCGGCCGGATTGCGCATCACGTCCACCGAGGAGGTGATCGGCTGGCGCTTGCCGCCGTCGTCGGTGGCCACGAACAGCAGCGAGCGGGCGCTGGCCTGGGTCCAGGCGGACGGGCTGGTGCTGCGCAGGTCGAACTTCCACAGGTTGCCGAGCAGGTCGCCGGCATAGAGGATGTCGGTGGTGCCGTCGCCGTTGATGTCGGTCGGGAAGACCTGCGCGATGCCGTTGGCCGCGGTCGCGGCGGCGTCGTCGACCGACAGCTTCAGGTAGTCGGTGCCCAGCACCCAGCTCTTGGAGCCGGCGGGGCGGTCCAGGAACACGATGTAGATGTACCCCTTGGCGGCGGTGCTGTTGAAGCCGTTGCCGAACACCGCCGCCCACTTGCCGTTGGCCAGCTTGATGATGGCGGGCTGGCCGAACGTGTAGCCGAGGTCGGCGTCGCTGCTGCTGGTGAATTCCCACAGCACGGTGCTGGCCGCCGTGCCTTCGGCGATCGATTCGGGATCGGTCACGTCGAGCGCGTAGATGCCCTTGCCGCCCGCCGCGAGGCCGCCCACCAGCACCGTCTTCCAGGCGTTGTTGACCAGCGCGTCGCCCGTGGCCGGCGTGCCGTCGACGTAGTAGGCGTGGGTGTAGCCGGTATCGGTGAGCTTGGCCAGCGTGCCGTACAGCGGCGAGGGCACGTAGGCGAACAGTTCCTTGCCGGCGTCGGAGCCGGCGTCCGTGCTGGGGTTGGCGGAGAACGCGTGGAGCATGCCGTCGTTGGCGCCGACGTACAGCATCGGCTTGCGGTTGCGCTTGTTGGCGACGAAGGTCGCGTAGCCGGCGTCGGCCAGGCCGGCATTGGGCACGCCGACGTACTGCGGGCTGGAGTTGACGATGTCGCCCAGCAGCGTGTTGGGCCGCACGCGGAACTTGCCCTGGGCGTCGCCTTCGTTGCTCTGGTCGCCGCGCAGCCAGTTCAGGCGCGCCTGGCCCTGGGCGTCGGTGAGATTGAGCGCGGTGCGGTACGTCGCGGGCAGGTTGCTCCAGCGGAACGGGATGCCGCTGCCGGCCGCGCTGTCGTAGGACAGGATGTTGCGGTTGTTGGCGACGGCGCCCTTGAGCAGCAGCCCGGCGTCCCACAGCGCGGGCTGTTGCAGCAGGCCGTCCGCGTTCACCGCGTAGGCCAGCAGCTGGCCGGACCAGTCGGTGCCGTTGAAGCGGGCCTGGTAGATGCGCGAGCCCGTGGTCAGCGACGACGAGTTGGTCGCCACCGACGCGGCCGACGAGGTCTGGAGGATGGACAGGAACGCGCGCTCCAGCGCCGCCGACAGCGCGCCGGGGTTGGTGGCGTAGAAGTAGTTGTCGGGCAGGCCGTCGGCGCCGCCGCTGCCGTCGGACAGCCGCACGTCCCATTCGGAGACCTGGTCCGGCGTGTTCGAGCCGTTCAGGTCCTTGAAGCCGCCCCACTTCGCCGCGTAGTACAGCGGATCCTGGAACTGCGAGCCGCTCTTGCCGTTGGCGGTGTAGGTGACGCTGGTTTCCGGGTCGCCCAGCGCGCAGTTGCTGCAGCCGCCGCTGGCGTTGAGCTGCGAGCCGGACGGCGTCACCGTGACGTTGACCGGGTCGGTGTAGCTGAAGCCCAGGATGCCGGAGTGGAAGTGCGTGCCGTCCTTGTCGGTGCCGGAGACCGTGTAGCCGAAACCCTGCCCGTTGGAGGTGGACGCGGAAACCACCTTGGTCGAGATCTTGATGGTGTCGCCGCTGACGCTGTAGGTCAGCGTGCCCCACACGTCCTGGTCGTAGTCGCCGCCGGCGATGGAGTCTTCCCAGTTGACGTAGAACTTGCCGCTGGTGGCCGTCTGGCTGATGACCTTGAAGTCCACCAGCGTGCCGTTGCTGGCGGGCACGCCGCTCGGATGCAGCTGGTAGGACGGCATGATGGTGACCGTCTTGCCGTTCACGTTGACGTTGATCTTGGGCGTGGTGGTGGCGAGCTGCACCGCGTAGGTCGCGACCTTCAGCGATTTCTGGTCGCCGTCCGGCACGCCCAGCGTCTTGCCGTCGCGGATCCGGTTCATGTGCGCGAACAGCGCGGCCCCGGCGATCTGGAACGTGCCCTTCTGCGAAGGGCCTTCCGGGCAGATGCCGAGCACGTCGCTGAAATTGGACACGGCCTTGGCCGAGCACATGTTGTCGATCACCGAGCCCACGCCGCCGGCGAACCAGGTCGCCTTGCCGTCGACGCCTTCGCCGGCGCCGACCTTGTTGGTCCAGGGGCTGACGCTGCCGGTGGTGTTCAGGTCGGAGAACTTGTCGAGCTGGTCGCCATCGTAGGAGGTGACGCTGGAGTTGAACACGAGCGTGTTCAGCGGCGAGCAGTAGGGCGCCTTGCCGGGGTCGGTGGCGGGCAGGTCCAGCGGGTTCGCCCAGCCCGGACTGGTGAGCTTGAGCGTGGCGTCCTTGCCGCTGCCGCTGGCGGCAAAGCGGCTGTCCGGCGATTTGCCGGCGAAGTAGCGCAACGTTTCGAGATAGATCTCGGAGATCGGGTTGCCCCAGGTGGAGCAGTTGCCCTCATTGGCCGGCTGGTTCTGCGCGGTGCTGCCGCCGCTCGAGACGATGCCGGTCTGCTGGTAGTTGCATTTGTCGGCGTTGACGTAGCTGCCGTCGCTGTAGCTGTATCCGTAAGGGCGCAGGTGGTCGATGTTCCAGACGATGCCCTTGACGGCGCTGGTGCCGGAGAACAGGAAGGTGCCGTTGTCCGGGTTGATCTCCTGCGCGAAATTGGTCACGTTCCGGCGCAGCATGCCGCCCGAGATGTTCTTGTCGTAGGTGCCGGTCATCAGGCCGAACAGCATCTGCCCGGTCTCGCCGTACTTCTGCAGCAGTCCGTAGGGTTTGTAGGTGGTGCCGTACTGCTTGCAGTTCTCGGTGCCGATCAGGCCCGCCACGCAGACCTGCACGCGCGCGTTGAAGGTGCCGGTGGCCTGGCCGGAGCCGAGGCCGCGCGTGCCCTGCACGGGATTCTCGGCGGACGAGTTGATGCCCGAGACCGCGGCCCGGTTGCCGTTGGAGGAGCCTGAGACGGAGACGTTGTTGCTGCCGACCTTGATCGACGGCAGGAACGACCCCTGCGTGTTGTTCGCCTCGCCGTACCAGTTGCACTGCCATTTCTCGCTGGCGCCCCAGGTGGCGTAGTTGCCCTTGACCACGCGCAGCACCGGCGCCTGCGTGTTGTTCTGCGAGTTGAGGTTGCTGGAATCCTTGGGCGTGACGTTGCAGATGGTCAGGCCGCCGCGGGTCAGGTTCTTCACCGACCACGACGAATAGGTGGCGCTGGTGCCCTTGGGGTCGGACACGCCGTCCGGGTAGACGGCCACGCTGACCTGCTGGCTGCCGCTGGTGGCGGTCACCCAGCCGGTCAGCGTGGTGTTGGCCGGCGCCGCGGAATCCTTCGCCGTGAACTGGAGCTGGTCGCCGATCTGCATGTTGCTGTTGGCGCTCAGGCTGACGGTGATGACGTTGGCCCGCATCTGGATGCTGCTGGTCGACGTCACGGTGCCGATGTCGGACATCAGCTCCACGTCGCTGAACGGCACCAGCTTCTTGATGTCGGCGTCGTTGTTGTAGTACTTGGCCCAGGCGTGCGCGTCCATCGGCAGGAAGGCGCGCTCCAGCACGGTGGTGGCGTTGTCGGTCGAGCGCATGCCGCCGTAGAGGATCTTGCGCACCTCGTCGATCCGGCTCATGGTGGCCCAGTTCAGGAAGTTGCCGCTCCAGGTGGTGCCGTCGCAGTACTTGGTGGTGGTGACCGCCTTGGGCACGAAGCCCTGGATCGTGCTGCTGTCGTAGCCGTAGCACTTGTACGAGTCGAAGTAACCCGCGTAGTCGATGCCGTTGTTGTACGTGGTGTCGAGCGCGCCGTCGTTGTTCAGGTCGGTGTAGTCGTTGTACGCCTTCTGGTGCAGCGAATGGTCCTTGGACAGGTCGATCATCACCATCGGCGGGACGTTGCCGCCGGCATAGAGCGGCCGCGCGGCCAGGTTCAGCTGGGCGGCGGATGCCGAGGCGAGCGCGAGCAGGAACGACACCGCCAGCAGGACGCGCTGCAGGTGGCCGACGGGACGGCCGATAAGGCTGCCAAGGATATGCTGGGTCATGGTGGGCCCGACAGGTAATGTGACAGGTAATGGGACACGCAAGGGCTGCAAGTACCGCTCAGAAACGGACAACTTCCTGCACCGTGACCTTGGTGGCGGGATTGGCGCCGTAGCCAAGCGCGGTCACGCGAAAAACGTATTGCGTCGCACCGGCGCGCAGGCTGCCCTGCGCGATGTCCGGGATCGATTCGATGATGTAGCGCGGCTGCTGCGAGACGCCGCCCGAATTGGCATTGGCGGCCAGCGGCATCTTCTGGGCCGCGCTGAGGTTGGTTATCTCGCCCAGCGCGACCGAGCGGTTCGGGTCTTCGAGGTACAGGTCCCAGACCTGGCTGCCGCTGTCGGCGGGAACGCAGAAGCCCTTGTAGCCCTGGATGTCGCAGGTCGGGGAGGCGCCGGTGCGCCCGGTCAGGCCGCGCGTCACGCTGATGTCGTTGCGCGCGTCGCGCAGCGCGGCTTCGGCCGCCTGCAGCGCGATGTTCTGGTCGCGCGCGTTGCGGGCCATGCGCTCGGAGGACAGGCTGGTCAGGCTGGCCGCCACGCCGAGCAGCGTCAGGATGATGAGGAACAGCAGCACCATGACCAGCGAGATGCCGCGCTGCGCGCCGCGCGCTGGCTGGCGGGCGGGGGCGGGACGGCGGAGTGGGGTGGGGTGGCGCATCTCGGGGCCTAGTTCAGTCGGTTGCGGACGGCGATGTAGAAGCTGATGTGCTTGCGCAGCCGGCCATCGTCCGGCAGCGCGGCGACGCTGCCGGCGTCGCCGGCCGGCGCGCTGTCGGCGGCGGCGTAGCCCTTGCCGAAGTGGTTGAGCGTGAACGAGGCGGGCTTGGGGTTGGAGCGCGCGGCGCCGCGCAGCACCATCGAGATGCGCAGGGCCCGCACGTTGCCCATGTTGGCGATGCCGGGCGGGACGTAGCGGTTGATGGTGTCGTCGTTGTCGGTGTCCTCGCCGAGCAGCACCTGGAAGAATTCGACGCCCTGGAACAGCGGCGTGGGCGCGCCGTTGACCGTGCATTGCAGCCACGGCGTGCCGGCGGCGTCGTTGACCACGGAGAAGGTCTCCACGGTCTCGAAGTTGCCGTTGACGTTCTCGCCCAGGCAATTCACCGCGGAGCCGTCGGCCACGGGCGCGCTGGCCGGCACGGCGCCCGGGGTGGGGTCGCCGCCGGCCTTGGACGAGCCGAAGTAGCGGAACGTCACGCTGTCGCTGGTGTTGACGCCGTCGTCGTTGGTGGCGTCGAGCGGCTTGGCCGTGCCGAAGTCGTTGCCGTAGTAGGTGAAGTCGCTGTAGCCGGCCTGGCGCGCCTCGCGCTGCAGCAGCTGGCCGATGGCGCGCGCGCTGGCCTGGATGTCGGCCACGTCGCCCTGCGTGTCGTAGGAGCGCCGCTGCGCCAGGTAGACCGAGCTGGTGGCGATCATCAGCAGCATCGCGATGACCAGCCCGACCATCAGTTCCACCAGCGTGAAGCCGCGGGCGGCGGCGGGCCGGCAAGGGTGGCGGTGGCGGCGCGGGCTCGGGGTCGACGGGTTCATGGCACGAGCGCGGTGACGAAGCGTTGGGTGGCGTTCTTGCCCTCGCGCCACCAGATCTTGATGACGTAGGGCGCGCCGGGCTGGTTGTCGCAGGCCGCCGCGGCCGGACCGCTGCCGTCGTCGGGCGTGCTGTCGATGCAGACCGTGCCGGAGCCCGCCGGCAGCGCGTCGGCGAGGTCGTCGACCCAGTCCTGGAAGCTGCTGCGCGCCATCGCGTCGGTGGGGCAGCCCGCCGCCGTGTAGCACGCGGGCGTGGTCTGTCCGGTCGGCAGGTTGTAGGTGCCGGCCTTGGTCGCGGTCTCGTTGCTGCGGATCTGGTCGGCGAGGTTGTAGGCCATCACGGTGGCGATGTTGCGCATCGACGCGGTGCGGTTGTCGAGCAGCGTCTGCATCTGGAGCACGGTCAGGGCCAGCACGCCGATCGACAGGATGACCAGCGTGACCAGCGCCTCGATCAGCGTGAAGCCGCGCGCCCGGCCGGGCCGGCGGCGCGGCGCATGCTGCGGGCGCGTGGCGGCGGGGTGAGCGAGCGGGCGGCTCATGGCGTCACGACGCATTGCAGGCGGCCTGCTGGGAGCTGGCGCGGCCGGTGCCGGTCAGCGAGACCGTCAGCCCGTCGGCGGTCGAGCCGTGCTCGCAGAATTGCCAGGCGGCGTTGGGCGGCGTCGACGCGCCGAACGAGCGGAACCGCACCACGGTGCCGGAGGGGATGTTGCTGGCCACGACCGCGGTCCGGGCGTTCGGCGCATCGCTGTGGCGGACGACTTCCTCGCTGGCGCCGATCTGGCCGTCGCTGTCGGCATCGATGAAGATGACGCGGCGCCTGGACCAGTCGTCCGTGCAGCTGGCGCCGTCCGCGGTCGGGCAGATGGTGACGGTGGCGTTGCGCCGCGCGGCCTCGCTGCGCGCGGTCTCGATGTCGCTGATCAGCCTGGACGACTCGCTCGTCATCCGGCTGCGATGCAGGAAGGAACTGAAGTTCGGGATGGCCGCCGCCGCCAGGATGGCCAGCACCGACAGCGTCACCATCAGCTCGATGAGCGTGAAGCCGCCCGCGCGGGAGGCGCCGGGCCGGTCATGGCGGTTATGCAGGGGGGAGGGAGCGGCCAGGGCGTCCCGGGAGAAATCCGGACGCGGGCCATGCGGACGCGAGCCGGCCAGCGCCGCCCGTTTGCCGCACGGCGCTTTCCCCGGTGCCCACGATGGCCTGGCGCGCGCACGCGTCGCCAAGCCCGCTGCCGCGAGGCAGGAAGGCTGACCCATAGTGACTCCCGTCCGAAAAACTGTTCTTATCTGTTCTTATTTATTCTTTACCGGCGTACCTCGCCTCTGCGTGCGAGTCGACCGTACCTTCCACTGCGCATTGATCATAGCTGGCGCAGATTAAAAGGTAGTGCAGATTAAACAGCTTTCCTCGGAGTTCTGCTACCCCTTTCGAGGGGTAGACGAAGAAAATTCATCGAGCATGTCGCGGAATTCAGACACGTCCTCGAAACTCCGGTAGACCGAAGCGAAGCGGATGTACGCGATCTTGTCGAGCCGGCGCAGCTCGCGCATGACCAGCTCGCCCACCTGGCTGCTGGGGATTTCCTTTTCCCCCAGGCCGAGCAGCCGCTCCTCGATGCGGGCGATGGCGGCGTCGATGGCCTCGGCCGAGACCGGGCGCTTGCGCAGCGCCAGGCGCATGGAATCCTTCAGCTTGTCGCGCACGTAGTCGGCGCGCGAGCCGTTCTTCTTGACGATGGCGGGGAAGGAGCGCTCGATCCGCTCGTAGGTGGTGAAGCGGCGGTCGCAGGATTCGCAGCGGCGGCGGCGGCGCACGGTATCGCCTTCTTCCGACATGCGCGTGTCCAGGACCTGCGTGTTGGGATGGGCGCAAAAAGGGCATTTCATGCCTGACCACCTTGAAAGTTGAGCCTGGGCGCAGGCCGCGCGGGGCGGCGTCTCGTCATCTTGTCATTCTGTGAGACGCCGGGCCGGGTTGGCAAGGCGCGTGCCGCGCGGGGCGGCACGGGCTGCCGGCCGCCCGCGCGCAGGCGGGCGGCGCAGGGCGCGTCAGCCGTAGACCGGGAAACGCTTGGTCAGGGCCGCCACCTGCTCGCGCACGCTGGCGATGTTGGCCGCGTCGTGCGGGTTGTCCAGCACGTCGGCCACCAGGTTGGCCACCAGGCGCGCCTCGTCTTCCTTGAAGCCGCGCGTGGTCATGGCCGGCGAGCCCAGGCGGATGCCCGAGGTGACGAACGGCTTTTCCGGGTCGTTGGGGATGGCGTTCTTGTTGACGGTGATGTGGGCCTCGCCCAGGACCTTCTCGGCTTCCTTGCCGGTGATCTTCTTGGCGCGCAGGTCGACCAGCATCACGTGGCTCTCGGTGCGGCCGGAGACGATGCGCAGGCCGCGCTCGATCAGGGTCTCGGCCAGCACGCGGGCGTTCTTGACCACCTGCTGCTGGTAGGTCTTGAACTCGGGCGAGAGCGCTTCCTTGAAGGCCACGGCCTTGCCGGCGATGACGTGCATCAGCGGGCCGCCCTGGATGCCGGGGAAGATGGCCGAGTTGATGGCCTTCTCGTGCTCGGCCTTCATCAGGATCACGCCGCCGCGCGGGCCGCGCAGGCTCTTGTGGGTGGTGGTGGTGACGAAGTCGGCGTGCGGCACCGGGTTGGGGTACTCGCCGGCGGCGATCAGGCCGGCGTAGTGGGCCATGTCGACCATGAACAGCGCGCCGATCGACTTGGCCACGCGCGCGATGCGCTCGAAGTCGATGCGCAGCGCGAAGGCCGAGGCGCCGGCGATGATCAGCTTGGGCTGCTTTTCGCGGGCCAGCTTTTCCAGCGCGTCGTAGTCGATGTCTTCGTTGGCGTCCAGGCCGTAGCTGACCACGTTGAACCACTTGCCGCTCATGTTGAGCGCCATGCCGTGGGTCAGGTGGCCGCCTTCGGCCAGGCTCATGCCCATGATGGTGTCGCCCGGCTTGAGCGCGGCGAAGAACACGCCCTGGTTGGCCTGCGAGCCGGAGTTGGGCTGCACGTTGGCGGCTTCGGCGCCGAACAGTTGCTTGACGCGGTCGATGGCGAGCTGCTCGACGATGTCGACGTACTCGCAGCCGCCGTAGTAGCGCTTGCCGGGATAGCCTTCGGCGTACTTGTTGGTCAGCTGCGAGCCCTGCGCGGCCATCACGGCCGGCGAGGTGTAGTTCTCGGAGGCGATCAGCTCGATGTGCTCTTCCTGGCGCTGGTCTTCCTTCTGGATGGCGGCGAAAAGCTCGGGGTCGATCTGGTCGATCGTATAGCGGCTGCGTTCGAACATGGCGAAAAACTCGTCTTAAGAAATGGGGATCCGAATGGCTTCGGGGTAGGGCGCGCGGGGAAGGCACAGGCGACCGGCACCGGACACGCTGAACGTCCGGCGCAGGGCGCACCCTGCTTCCCATTCGCTGCCCAGGCGAGCGGCAGGCGCTTGAAACTTCGCGCCAGAGAGCTTGCGCTTCCTCGTGGTAGTACCCACTGACTTCGCCAGTCGCGCAAGATGGAATGGTTGGCGGCAGTTTACGCGAGGCGCCGGCCGGCTGCAAGACGGCCCGGCGCGGCCTAGGCGGCGGGCCCTAGCGGAAAGCCGGCGGCTTGTCTGTCAACTAATGTAATTGTTGTAATGTCGGGCAAGGGTTTACACCGGGTTGGGTCGGCTGTCCGCTACAATCGCGGCCATGAGTCACAATGTGTGGGCCCTGCGGGTGTACTGGGAAGACACCGACGCGGGCGGCGTGGTTTTCTACGCCAATTACCTGAAATTCTTCGAGCGCGCCCGGACCGAGTGGCTGCGCTCGCTCGGCATCGGGCAGCAGGCGCTCGCGGACGAAGCGGGCGTGGTCTTTATCGTCAGGAGCACGGCGGTGGACTACAATGCCCCCGCCCGTCTGGACGACCTGCTCGAGATCCGGACACGGATTGAACGGGTTGGACCGGCATCTGTCCAATTCGCCCAGGAAGCCTGGCGCGGGGAGCAATTGCTGGCCACCGGCGCCATCCGTGTCGGATGTGTTGATCGCAGCACGTTCCGCCCGACCCCTATCCCCGCCCCCGTCCTCGCAACCATCAAGACCGCCCGATGAACCCCGTGACCGTCACGCAAGACCTGTCGATCATTTCGCTGGTGCTGCACGCCAGTCTGCTCGCGCAGGCCGTCATGGCGCTGCTGCTCGTCATGTCCCTGTTTTCGTGGACATACATTTTCCGCAAGCACCTGGCGCTGCGCGCGGCGCGCACCCAGACCGAAGGCTTCGAGCGCGACTTCTGGGCCGGCGGCGACCTGCAGGCGCTGTACCAGAGCGCGGCCAACAACCGCCACAGCACCGGCGCGCTGGAACGCATCTTCGAGTCCGGCATGGGCGAGTACCTCAAGGCGCGCGAGCGCAACCACGAAGCCGGCGCGCTGCTCGACGCGGCCCGCCGCGCCATGCGCGCGGCCTACCAGCGCGAGATGGATGTGCTGGAATCGCATCTTCCGTTCCTGGCCTCGGTCGGTTCGGTCAGCCCGTACATCGGCCTGTTCGGCACCGTGTGGGGGATCATGAACGCATTCCGCGGCCTGTCGAATGTGCAGCAGGCGACGCTGGCATCGGTGGCCCCCGGGATCGCCGAGGCGCTGGTCGCCACCGCCATCGGCCTGTTCGCGGCCATTCCGGCCGTGATCGCGTACAACCGCTACGCCACCGAGATCGACCGGCTGGCCATCCGCTTCGAGAGCTTCATGGAAGAGTTCCTGAACATCCTGCAACGCCAGACCCGCTGACGCCACGGTTCGCGCAAGACACACGGATACGTAGCCAAGGTCAAGGAGAAACCCGCATATGGCAGCGATACAGCGCCGCGGCGGCTCGCGCCGCCGGGCCAGTGCCGAGATCAACGTCGTGCCCTATATCGACGTGATGCTGGTGCTGCTCGTCATCTTCATGGTGGCGGCACCGATCGTGAATCCGGCGGTGGTCGACCTGCCCACCGTGGCCAACGCCACGCCGCAGCAGAAGGCGCCGCCCATCGTCGTGACCGTGCACGAGGACGGCCAGCTGACCGCGCGCGGCAAGGACAATGCCGGCAACGCCTTCGACCGCAAGGTCGACAAGGACGGCCTGCTGGCATTCGTGCACCAGCGCCAGGAAGAGAACCCGGACCAGCCCGTGGTGATCGCCGCCGACCGCGCGGTCAAGTACGAGTCCGTGCTCGACGTCATGTCGGTGCTCAAGGGCGACGGCGTCAAGCGCGTCGGCCTCATGGTCAAGTCAAAGTAACCCGACATTCAACAGGCATCGCCGCGCGAGATGAAGACCGCCGCCTATCCTTATCAGCCGGTCAAGGAGCGGGGAACCCTGCGTTCCTTCCTGCTCGCGCTCTTCATGCATGTGCTGCTGGGCATCGTGCTGTACTACGGCGTGCACTGGCAGAGCAGCACGCCGGTCGGCGCCGAGGCCGAGCTCTGGGACGAGATCCCCGATACCGCCGTGGCGCCGCCGCCCCGGCCCGCGCCGCCGCCCGAGCCGGTCGCGCAGCCGCGCCCGGTGCCGCCGGCGCCCGCGGTCCGGTCGCGCGCCGAGGAAGAGGCCGACATCGCGCTCGAGCAGCAGAAACGCCGCCAGGCCGAGGCCGCCGCCCGTGAGGAAGCG
This sequence comes from Cupriavidus ulmosensis, assembly GCF_977008105.1. Lineage (NCBI taxonomy): Bacteria > Pseudomonadati > Pseudomonadota > Betaproteobacteria > Burkholderiales > Burkholderiaceae > Cupriavidus > Cupriavidus ulmosensis. Next base: position 3,302,248 of record NZ_CDRMWP010000001.1, on the reverse strand, counting down.
CGCCGGCAGGCCGACCTGCGCGCGCGCCAGGAAGCCGAGCGCCAGGAAGACGCCCGCAAGGAAGCGCAGCGCAAGGAAGACCAGCGCCGCGAAGATCAACGCCGCGAGGACCAGCGCAAGGAGGACTTGCGCAAGGAAGCCCAGCGCAAGGAAGACGCGCGCAAGCTCGCCGCCCAGCAGGAACAGCAGCGCAAGGAGCAGGCCGAGCGCGACCGCAAGGAAGCCGATGCCAAGGCGCGTGCCGACGCCAAGGCCCGTGCCGATGCGAAGGCCCGCGCCGACGCCGCCGACGCCAAGGCGCGCGCGGAGGCCGACGCCAAGGCCAAGGCCAGCGCGGACGCCAAGGCCGCCGCTTCCGCGAAGGCCAAGGCGGACGCCGATGCCAAGGCCCGCGCGAATGCCGCGGCCGGCGCCCAGCGCCACGCCGAACTGGCGCGCCTGCAGGCGCTGGCCGGCGGCGCGGCGGCGCCGGGCGGGGCCGGCGGTGTCGGCAGCAGCGCGGGCAGCGGCGCCGGCAGCGGCGGCAAGGCTTCGCCGGGCTATTCGGACCGCGTGCAGCGCCGCGTGCAGCCCAACGTCAAGTATTCGGAGGACTTCCCGGCCAGCCTGGCGGCCGTGATCGCGGTCAGGCTGGCGCCGGACGGCGCGCTGCTTTCCGCCCGGGTCAAGACCTCGAGCGGCAACGCGGCGTGGGACGAGGCGGCGCTGCGGGCGGTGCAGAATTCGGACCCGCTGCCCAAGGATGAGAATGGCAAGGCACCCCCGAGTTTCGACATCCGGCTGCGCCCGCATGCCAACTGACGGCGCGAACGTAACAATATGCATAGTGAGCGGAAGCCCGGCGACGATGCAGCTACTATCTAGCCGTCCTTGCCGCTCATGTCCGGCAAGGACGGCGAGTCAACCCATCTGTTAGGAAACCGTTAGGAAACCACATGCGATTCTGCAAACGGAACATAGCCTGGATCAAGGGATTCCTCCTTGGCGGCCTGTTGCTGCTGGCAACCGGCGCGCAGGCGCAATTCACGGTCGAAGTCACCGGCGTGGGCCCTACCCAGTTCCCGATTGCCACCGCCAATTTCCAGGGCGAGGCGCAGGCCCCGCAGAACCTGACCGCGATCATCCGCAGCGACCTGCAGCGCAGCGGCCGTTTCCGCAACGTCGACGTGGCCGGCGCCACCGTGGCCGAATCGGCCAGCGTCGACCTGGGCAGCTGGAAGTCGCGCGGCGCCGACGCCTTCGTGGCCGGCAGCGTGACCCCGGCCGGCAACGGCCAGTACGACGTGCGCTTCCGCCTCTACGACACGCAGAAGGGGCAGAGCCTCGGCGGCCTGGCCTTCACGGTCAGCGCCGGCCAGCTGCGCGTCACCGCCCACAAGATCGCCGACTACATCTACGAGAAGCTGCTCGGCGAGCGCGGCGTGTTCGCCACGCGCTTGTCCTACGTGGCGCGCGTGGGCGGACGCTACCAGCTGCTGATCTCGGATTCGGACGGCCAGAACTCGCAGGTCGCGCTGACCAGCAACGAGCCGATCATCTCGCCGTCGTGGTCGCCGGACGGCACCAAGGTCGCCTACGTCTCGTTCGAGGCCAGGAAGCCGGTGGTCTACGTGCATGACCTGGCCTCCGGGCGCCGCACGCTGGTGTCCAACCAGAAGGGCAACAACAGCGCGCCGTCGTGGTCGCCCGACGGCCAGCGTCTGGCGGTGGCGCTGTCGCGCGACGGCAATACCCAGATCTACCAGGTCAACGCCGACGGCTCCGGCCTCAAGCGCCTGACCCGCAGCAGCGCCATCGACACCGAACCGCAGTACGCGCCGGACGGCCGCGGCATCTATTTCACCAGCGACCGCGGCGGCGCGCCGCAGATCTACCGCATGCCCGCGGGCGGCGAGGACGCCGGCGCGGCCCAGCGCGTGACCTTCAAGGGCAGCTACAACGTCAGCCCGCGCATCTCGCCGGACGGCAAGCAGCTGGCCTACATCACGCGCAGCGGCGGCTTCAAGCTGCAACTGATGGATCTGGGCAGCGGCGACGTCACCGCGCTGACCGACACCGCCAACGACGAGGCCCCCAGCTTCGCCGCCAACGGCAAGTACATTCTTTACGCCACCCGGGTGGGAGGTCGCTCGGTGCTGGCGGCGGTATCCACTGACGGGCGCACCCGGCAGGTTCTGTCCCTCCAGTCCGGCGAGGTTCGCGAGCCGTCCTGGGGTCCATTCATGCAATAACGAGGAGTATCAAGCCATGACCCAAATGATGACCAAGACCCTTGCCGTCGCCGCCCTGCTGGCGCTCGGCGCCTGCAGCTCCGGCGTCAAGCTGGACGACACCGCCAACGCCGGCGCTGGCAAGGGCGGCACGGCGACGGACGCCCGCGCCGTGGCGCCGGTGGACGTCTCGCGCGATCCGCTCAACGACCCGAACAGCCCGCTGGCCAAGCGCAGCGTGTACTTCGACTTCGACAGCTACAGCGTCAAGTCGGACTACCAGGGCCTGCTGTCGGAGCACGCCAAGTACCTGGCCAGCAACAAGGGCCGCCGCATCCTGATCCAGGGCAACACCGACGAACGCGGCACCAGCGAGTACAACCTGGCGCTGGGCCAGAAGCGCGCCGAGGCCGTGCGCCGCTCGCTGTCCTCGCTGGGCGTGCCCGACACCCAGATGGAAGCCGTCAGCCTGGGCAAGGAAAAGCCCAAGGCCACCGGCCATGACGAAGCCGCCTGGGCGGAGAACCGCCGCGCGGACATCACGTACTAATCTGCGCACAGGCACCTCATGAACGCACGCGTCTCCAAACTGGTATTGCTCACTGCGATGTCCTGCGCCGGCCTGCTGCCGGTCGCGCAGGCACGGGCCGGCGTATTCGACGATGACGAGGCGCGCCGCGCCATCGTCACCATGCGCGATCAGTTCAACGGCTTCCAGGCAACCGCATCGCAGCGCATCGACCAGAACAGCCGCGCCCAGCTGGACATGCAGAACCAGCTCGAAGGCCTGCGCCAGGAAGTGGCGCGGCTGCGCGGCCAGAACGAGATGCTGCAGAACGAGGTGGCCACGCTGCAGAAGCAGCAGAAGGACTACTACGCGGACCTCGATGCGCGCCTGAAGAAATTCGAGCCGCAGCAGGTCACCGTGGACGGCCGCGAGGGCTTGTCGCAGCCTGGCGAGAAGACCGAGTACGACGCCGCGCTCAAGCAGTTCCAGACCGGCGACTTCAAGGGCGCCGGCGGCGTCTTCTCGGGCTTCATCAAGAAGTACCCGCAGAGCCCGTACGTGCCGCTGGCGCAGTTCTGGCTCGGCAACTCGCTGTACGCGCAGCGCGACTACCGTGGCTCCACCACGGTGCTGCAGAACATGGTGCAGGCGTACCCGGACCACCCCAAGGTGCCCGATGCGCTGATCGCCATCGCCAACAACCAGCTCGAGTCCGGCCAGAAGGCCGCGGCCCGCAAGACCCTGGAGCAGGTGGTGTCGAAATACCCCGGCACCGAGGGCGCGCAGGCGGCCAGCAACCGGCTCAAGACGCTGAAGTAAGCGGGCGCGGAACGACGAAAGGCCGCCAGTGGCGACACTGGCGGCCTTTTTCTTTTGCCCGCGGCACGCCTTGCGCGCGCGGGCACCGCGCTTATTCCGGCAGGTCCTGGCCCTTGGTTTCCGGCAGGAACCAGGGCAGCACCATGCCCAGCACGTAGACCGAGCCGAAGATCAGCGCGGCCTGCGCCACGCCGCCGAACGACTTGATCAGCGTGCCCGACAGGATCGGGAAGAACCACGCGATCAGGCGCGCCGAGTTGAACACGAAGCTGACCGAGGTGGAGCGCACCGAGGCGGTGAACAGCTCGGCCGGGTAGATCGCCAGCCAGGCGAACGCGCAGCCCAGCGTGAAGAAGCCGTTGATGGGCGCGACGATCTGCATCTGCTGCACGGTGCCGACCCAGGCGTAGGCCATGACCGTGGTCAGCAGCGAGCCGGCGAACGTGAGGAACAGGAACCAGCGCCGGCCCATCGCGTCGATGAGGAAGCCCGAGGCCACGTAGGCCACGATCGCGCCGATGGTGTAGGTGATGTTGACCGAGGAGATCCAGCGCTGCGGGTTCTCGACGTGGGCGGCGGCGGCCAGCGCCCCGGTGTAGACCGGCAGCCAGCTCGAGACGGCCCACCAGCCGACGATGGTGACGATCGACAGCGCCGTGGTCAGCGCGATGCGGCGCGCGGCTTCGGGCTCGCGGAAGATCTGGGTCAGCGTGAAGGGGCGCTTGCCCGCGTCGCCGGCCTGCGCGGCGCTGCCCTCGGTGGCGCCCCAGCGCTTGTTGCGCACGGCCTCGATCCACTTCTCCGACTCGTCCACGCCGCGGCGCATGTAGAGCACGAAGAACGCCGGCAGCGCGCCGACCACGAACATCACGCGCCAGTTGTCGGCGCCGAACGGGTTGAACTCGCCCAGGAAGTACCAGATCACCGCGGCGATCAGCGTGCCCCAGCCGAAGCCCGACTGCAGGAAGCCCGCGCCCTTGGAGCGCGCCTCGCGCGGCCAGGTCTCGGCCACCAGCGCGATGCCGGTGCTCCATTCGCTGCCCATCGCCAGGCCCGTCACGAAGCGCAGCGCGCTTAGTTGCCAGACGTCCTGGACCAGCGCGGTGAAGCCGGTCAGCACCGCGTACAGGAAGACCGACCACATCATCATGCGCTTGCGGCCGACGTAGTCCGCCATGGTGCCGCCGATCAGCCCGCCGATGCCCCAGCCCAGCAGCGTGATGCCGATGACCACGCCGCTGTAGATGGAGCGCGAGCCCAGTTGCTCGGGCGTGAGCACCGACTGCATCAGCGAGGGCAGGATCACGATCAGCGCCAGCGCCTCGTAGCCGTCGAAGATCCAGCCCATGAAGGCGCCGTTGAGCGTGCGCCAGTGCTTGGCCGTGAGGTTGGCGCGCCACGAGACGCGCGGCGCGGTGAGGGTGGTGTCGGTCTGCATGGGGATCTCCTGCAATCGTTGTAGTTTGGATGTCGAAGTGGGATGTCTCGGGGACGGGATGTTTCAGGGCGGCGCGCCGGCGCCGCCCGCGAGCCACGGCTCCAGCGCCAGCCGCTCGCGCTCGAAGGTCTCGATCGCGGCGGCGTGGCGCAGGGTGTCGCCGATCTCGTCCAGGCCGTCGAGCAGCATGGCCTTGTTGAACGGGTTGATGTCGAACGCATGCGCGGCGCCGTCCGGTTCGCGCACGGCCTGCGACGGCAGGTCGATGGCGAGGCGGTAGCCGGGGCGCGCCTGCACGGCGGCGAACAGCGCGTCCACCGCCGCCTCGGGCAGCACGATCGGCAGCAGCCCGTTCTTGAGGCAGTTGCCGCGGAAGATCTCGGCGAAGCTCGGCGCCACCAGCGCGCGGATGCCCCATTCGGCCAGCGCCCACACCGCGTGCTCGCGGCTGGACCCGCAGCCGAAGTTGGCGCGCCCCAGCAGGATGCCGGCGCCCTGGTAGCGCGGCTGGTTCAGCGCGAAGCCGGGCACCGGGCGGCGCCGCGCGCAGTCGTCGCCGGGCTCGGCCGCGTCGAGGTAGCGCCATTCGTCGAACAGGTACGGCCCGAAGCCGGTGCGCCCGATCATTTTCATGTACTGCTTGGGCAGGATCGCGTCGGTGTCGACGCTGGGGCGGTCCACGGGGACGACGAGCGCGTCGAGGAAGGTGAAGGGCTGCATGGGTGCGGCGGGCCTAGCGGAAAGTGGAAACGTCGACGAAATGGCCGGAGATGGCGGCGGCCGCGGCCATCGCCGGGCTGACCAGATGGGTGCGGCCGCCGCGTCCCTGGCGGCCTTCGAAATTGCGGTTCGAGGTCGAGGCGCAGCGCTCGCCGGGGCTGAGGCGGTCTGCGTTCATGCCCAGGCACATCGAGCAGCCCGGCTCGCGCCACTCGAAGCCGGCGGCGCGGAACACCGCGTCGAGCCCCTCCTGCTCGGCCTGGCGCTTGACCAGCCCGGAGCCCGGCACCACCAGCGCCTGCACGATGCGCGCGGCCACCTTGCGGCCGCGCACCACCTGGGCCGCGGCGCGCAGGTCCTCGATGCGCGCGTTGGTGCACGAGCCGATGAACACCTTGTCCAGCGCGATGTCGCGGATCGCCGTGCCGGGCGCCAGGTCCATGTAGGCCAGCGCGTTGCGCAGGCCGGCGCGCCGCACCGGATCGGCCTCGCGCTCGGGGTCGGGCACCGCGCCATCGACCGCGCAGGTCATGCCGGGCGTGGTGCCCCACGTGACCTGGGGCCGGATCCCGGCCGCGTCGACCGTCACCTCGCGGTCGAAGGCCGCGCCGGAGTCGCTGGCGAGCGTGCGCCAGTAGGCCTCGGCCGCGTCCCACTGCGCGCCGCTGGGCGCGTGCGGGCGCCCGCGCAGGTATTGCAGCGTGGTGTCGTCGACGGCCACCATGCCGCAGCGCGCGCCGGCCTCGATGGTCAGGTTGCACAGCGTCATGCGGGCTTCCATGCTCATCGCCCGCACCGCGCTGCCGCAGAATTCCAGCGCGTAGCCGGTGCCGAAGTCGGTGCCGAAGCGGCCGATGAAGGCCAGCGCCGCATCCTTGGCGGTGACGCCGGCGCCGAGCTCGCCCTCGATCGCCACGCGCATGGTCTTCATGCGCGGCAGGCGCAGGCACTGCGTGGCCAGCACGTGCTCGATGTCGGAGGTGCCGACGCCGAAGGCCAGCACCGCGAAGGCGCCGTGCGTGCTGGTGTGCGAATCGCCGCAGATCAGCGTGGTGCCGGGCAGCGTCATGCCCTGCTCGGGCGCGACCACGTGCAGGATGCCCTGGCGGGCGTCGTTGAGCGGGTATTCGGTCAGGCCGAACGCGCGGCAATTGGCCTGCAGCGCCTGCACCTGCGCGCGCGCCACGGGGTCGGCGATGGCGGCGATGCCCTGGCTGCGGTCCGTGGTCGGCACGTTGTGGTCCGACATGGCCAGCACCGACGCCGGGCGGTGCGGCGCGCGCCCGGCCAGGCGCAGCCCGTCGAAGGCCTGCGGGCTGGTGACTTCGTTGACGAGATGGCGGTCGATGTAGAGCAGCGTGGTGCCGTCGTCGTTTTCGCGGACGGCATGGCGGCGCCAGAGTTTTTCGAACAAGGTCTGAGGCATCGCGGATCGGCAAGTGAGCATTGGGCGGACGCAGCCCCGCAGGCCTGTGCTAGGATCTGCGGCCAGGTCGCCCGACATGGCACGGGCCCGGCGCAGGCAGGCTTCGTGCGGCGGTCGAGGAGGGCATGCTAGCGTCCGCGCCGGCGCGCCGCTATTTCTTTTTCGACAATTCAGCCATCGCGACATGAGATGGCTGGCCCGCATCCGCCACGGAGGATCCCATGCGCTTCGACGTCGAATCCCTGCGGGTCTTCGCCGCGGTGGTGGAGCAGGGCAGCATCGCGGCCGCGGCCCAGGCCACCCACATCGTCGCCTCGGCGGTCAGCCGCCGCATCTCCGACCTGGAAAGCGACGCCGGCACGCCGCTGTTCGAGCGCCACAGCCGCGGCGTGCGGCCCACGCCGGCCGGCCAGACGCTGTACCGCCACGCGCGGCGCATCTTCGAGCAGTTCCAGCAGGCCGAGGGCGAGCTCGACGAATACACCAAGGGCGTGCGCGGCCACGTGCGCATGTCGGTCAATTTCACGGCGATGGTGCACCACCTGCCGCAGGCGCTGCACCGCTTCCTGTCGGCCAACAGCGCCATCAAGATCGACCTGATCGAGAAGACCAGCGACGTGATCGTGCGCATGGTGGAAAGCGGCACGGTGGACTTCGGCATCTGCGCGCTGACCACGCCGCCGGAGCGCCTGTCGACGCTGCCGTACCGCGTCGACCGGCTGTTCTTCATCGTGCCCGAGCACCACCGCTACGCCGGCCGCGCGAGCCTGCGCTTCGAGGAAGTGCTGGACGAGGACTTCGTCGGCATGCAGGACGGCGCGTCGATCCACACGCTGTGCCAGCGCGCCGCCTCCGCCTGCGGCCGGCGCCTGAAGCTGCGCATCCAGGTGACCAATTTCGAGGCGGTGCGCAACATGGTGGCGGTCGGCCTGGGCATCGGGCTGCTGCCCGAGGTCGGCATCCCGGAGCGCATGCCGGGGCTGGTGAAGGTCGCGCTGGACGAGCCCTGGGCCGAGCGCGAGCTGAAGATCGTGTTCCGCGACTTCGACGAGCTGCCGGCGGCGGCCAGGCTGCTGATCGGGCAGCTGGCCTCGCCCTGACGCGCGCCGCCTGCCCGCATCGGCGGTCTTCCGCCATGCTCGCGCTAAAATGCGGGATTCGCCCCGATTTTCCGCGCGCCGCCGCCAGGCGCCGCGCCCCCCCGCCATCATGAAAAAACGCGCTATCGTCCTGCTCTCCGGCGGCCTGGACTCCGCCACCGTCCTGGCCATGGCCAACGCACAGGGCTTCGAGACCTATGCCCTGTCGATGCGCTACGGCCAGCGCCACTCCTCCGAGCTGGACGCGGCCAGGCGCGTGGCCGCCGCGCTCGGCGCCGCGCGCCACGAGATCATCGACCTGGACCTGCGCCGCTTCGGCGGCTCGGCGCTGACCGACGACAGCCTCGACGTGCCCACCGACGGCGCCGTGGGCGGCATCCCTGTCACCTACGTGCCGGCGCGCAACACCATCATGCTGTCGCTCGCGCTGGGCTGGGCCGAGGCCGTGGGCGGGCGCGACCTGTTCTTCGGCGCCAACGCGGTCGACTACTCCGGCTACCCGGACTGCCGCCCCGAGTACGTCTCGGCCTACGAGACGCTGGCCAACCTCGCCACCAAGGCCGGCGTGGAAGGCGAGCGCATCCGCGTGCACGCGCCCATCATCGACATGACCAAGGGCGAGATCATCCGCGCCGGCGTCCGGCTCGGCGTGGACTACGGCATGACCGTGTCGTGCTACCAGGCCGACGACGACGGCCGCGCCTGCGGCGTGTGCGATTCCTGCCGCATCCGCCGCGCCGGCTTCGAGGCCGCCGGCGTGCCCGATCCGACCCGCTACCAGGGCGCGGCCTGAAGGCGGCCTGAAGGCAACCCGAAGGCGGCCGGCAGCGCCGCGCCGCCGCGCGCGGCGCCCGCCGGCACCGCTTTGCTTTCCTTACCCGATCCGACCCGTTTCCACCGTTCCGCTTCCCCCCGCCGGACATCCATGCCCGAAATCGACCTCGCCGCGCTCAACCGCATCGTGCTGGCCAGCACCTTCCTCCTGACCTTCCTGTTCGGCGCGGTACTGCAGCGCACGCACTTCTGCACGATGGGCGCGGTGTCCGACGTCGTCAACATGGGCGACTGGAACCGCATGCGCATGTGGGGGCTGGCCATCGGCGTGGCCATGATCGGCACCGCCGCGCTGGCCGCCGCCGGCCTCATCGATCCCACCAAGACCATCTACGCCGCCAGCAAGCTGGGCTGGCTCTCCGCGCTGGTCGGCGGGCTGATGTTCGGCTTCGGCATGGTGCTGGCCTCGGGCTGCGGCAGCAAGACGCTGGTGCGCATCGGCGCGGGCAACCTGAAATCGCTGGTGGTGTTCGTGTTCCTCGGCCTGTCGGCCTACATGACGCTGCGCGGCCTGTTCGGCGTGATCCGCGTCAACACCGTCGACACGGTAGCGCTCACGCTGCCCACCACGCAGGACCTGCCGTCCGTGCTCGCGCATGCCAGCGGCATCGCGCGGCCCGCGCTGCAGCTCGGCCTAGCGCTGGTGCTGGGCGGCGCGCTGGTGGCCTGGGCGCTGGCCGGGCGCGGCTTTCGCACCTTCGACAACCTGCTCGGCGGCTTCGCCGTGGGCCTCGTCATCGTGGCGATGTGGTACGTGTCGGGCCACCTCGGCTACGTCGCCGAAGACCCCAACACGCTCGAAGAACTGTTCGTCGGCACCAACAGCGGCCGCATGGAAAGCCTGAGCTTTGTCGCGCCGTATGCCTACACGCTCGACTGGCTGATGATGTTCAGCGACAAGAGCAAGGTGCTGACCATCGGCATCGTCAGCGTGTTCGGCGTGGTGGCCGGGGCCGCCGCCTGCGCGCTGGCCACGCGCACGTTCCGCTGGGAAGGCTTCGGCAATGCCGAGGACGTCGGCAACCACATGGTGGGCGGCATCCTGATGGGCGCCGGCGGCGTGACCGCGCTGGGCTGCACCATCGGGCAGGGTCTGTCGGGCGTGTCGACGCTGGCGATCGGCTCGTTCATCGCGCTGGCCGGCATCCTGGCCGGCGCCGTGCTGGGTTTCCGCTACCAGATATGGCGCCTTGAGCGCATGGCCTAGCACAGCCGCCGGGCGCCCGAAGGTTGACATTGAAGCCATGATCTCCCTATAATCGCGGCTTCTGTTTTTCCGGGTCGTTAGCTCAGTCGGTAGAGCAGCGGACTTTTAATCCGTTGGTCGCGTGTTCGAGTCACGCACGACCCACCAGCGATTCAGGCACCTAGCCCACTCCACGGAGTGGGCTTTTTGCTATCTGCGGTTCGTGCAGGCGTCATCAAGGTTGTCATGGGATGATCTTGTTGCCCGTGCATAGTGGCGAAACGGCCATTGGCTGGTAAGGACTGCGGGCTGGTTCTTGCGTGGCCACGTCGCTTGGCGAGACGCCGGCATGCATGGCGCCCAGGCATCGCAGGCGCCGGCCCGGAATGCGCTTGCCGGATGCGCCACGCGGGCAATACCTGTGCGCTCAGGCGTGAGCGGCAGCGGGAACGGTGAAAGGGGTCATGAGCATGATGGCGCGGACAATCGAACGTCTTGGCCGGCGGCTTCGCCTGCTGCCCCGCAAGCCGGGCGCGCACGAGCCGCGCGGCGCGAGGCCGCCGGGCCCGCCGGGGGCGGCCACCTCCGGCGGCATGCACGAGGCGCTGTTGCGCGCGGCCCGCACGCCGCTTGCCGAGCTGCTGCGGCAACTGGCCGCCAGCCCGGACGGGCTGAGCGAGGCCGAGGCCGCGCAGCGCCTGCAGCGCTGCGGCCCCAACCAGGCCGAGCGCGAGCGCTCCCGCCCGGCGGCGGTCGATCTCCTGCTCAAGTTGTTCAATCCGCTCAACGTGCTGCTGCTGACGCTGGCGGTGGTATCGGCCAGCATCCGCAACTACGACGCCTCGGCGGTGATTGCCGTGATGGTGCTGCTGAGCGTGGGCCTGGCCACCGTCCAGGAGCGCCGCTCCGGGCGCGCCGCGGCGGCGCTGCGCGCGATGGTGCATACCACCGCGGCGACGCAGCGCCGGATAACCCCGGCCGATTCGCCCGTCACGCGCGAATTGCCGATCGGCGAGCTGGTGCCGGGCGACATCGTCCACCTGGCCGCGGGCGACCTCGTGCCCGCGGATGCCAGGGTGCTGGCGTCGAAGGACCTCTTCGTCAACCAGGCGCCCCTGACCGGGGAGTCGCTGCCGGTGGAGAAATTCGCCCGCGACGGCGCCAGCGGCACCGACCCGTGCGCGCTGGAGAACATCGTGCTGATGGGCACGGCGGTGGTCAGCGGCAGCGCGAGCGTGGTGGTGGTGTTCACGGGGCCGCATGCCATGTTCGGCGGCATCGCCCGCTCGCTTGCCGAGGAGGCGCCGGCCACGGTGTTCGAGCAGGGCCTGCAGCGCTTTGCGCGGATGATGATCGTTCTCATCGCGATACTGGCGCCGCTGGTGTTCCTGATCAACGGGCTGACCAAGGGCGACTGGCTGGAGGCGCTGCTGTTCGCGGTGGCGGTGGCCGTGGGGCTGACCCCGGAGATGCTGCCGATGCTGGTGACCGTCAACCTGGCCAAGGGCGCGCTGGTCATGTCCGGGCGCAAGGTGATCGTGAAACACTTGAGCGCGATCCAGAACCTGGGCGCGATGGACGTGCTGTGCACCGACAAGACCGGCACCTTGACGCAGGACCGCATCATCCTGAAGAAGCACGTGGACCTGGCCGGGCAGGAAACCGCGCGCGTGCTCGAGTTCGCCTACCTGAACAGCTTCCACCAGTCCGGCCTGCACAACCTGCTGGACAAGGCGGTCCTGCTCCACGAGGAGGTGGGGGAGGCGCTGCGCAAGGCCGGCGAGTACCGCAAGATCGACGAGGTGCCGTTCGATTTCGAGCGGCGCCGCATGTCGGTCGTGGTGGAGGGGCCGCAGGGCAGGCTGCTGGTGTGCAAGGGCGCGGTGGAGGAGGTCTACGCCGCCTGCGCCAGCGCCGAACTCGCGGGCGAGGCGGTGGCGCTGGACGACTCCCACCGCCACGCGCTGATGGCGGTGTGCAACGCGCTCAATGCCGACGGCTTCCGCGTCATCGCGATCGCCTACAAGGCCTTGCCGCCGGCGCCGGACACGCATCCGTACTCGGTGGCGGACGAAGCCGGGCTGATCCTGCTCGGCTACATCGCGTTCATCGATCCGCCGAAGGAAAGCGCGGCGCCCGCGCTGGAAGCGCTGCGCCGTGGCGGCGTCGAGGTCAAGGTCCTGACCGGCGACAGTCCGGTGATCGCGTGCAAGATCTGCCGCGAGGTGGGCCTCGACGTCGGGCGGCCGGTGCTCGGCGCCGAACTCGACGGCATGTCGCCGCAGGCGCTCGGCGAGCTGGCCGAGCGCACGGTGCTGTTCGCCAAGCTGACGCCGGCCCACAAGGCGGCCGTCGTCAAGGCCCTGCGGGCGCGCGGCCGGGTGGTCGGCGTGCTTGGCGACGGCATCAACGACGCCCCGGCGCTGAAGGCCGCGGACGTCGGCATCTCGGTGGACACCGGCGCGGACATCGCCAAGGAGTCGGCCAGCATCATCCTGCTGGAAAAGAGCCTGATGGTGCTGCACGACGGCGTCATCGAGGGCCGCAAGGTCTTCGTCAACCTGCTCAAGTACCTGCGCATGGGCGCGAGCTCCAACTTCGGCAACATGTTCAGCGTGCTCGGCGCGAGCGCGTGGCTGCCATTCCTGCCGATGGCGCCGATCCAGGTCCTGACCAACAACCTGCTCTACGACTTCTCGCAGACCGCGCTGCCCACCGACAACGTCGACGAGGCCGCCATCAGCCGTCCGCGCCGCTGGGAGATCGGCAAGCTGGGCCGCTATATCCTCTGCATCGGCCCGATCAGCTCGCTGTTCGACTACATCACCTTCGCCGCGCTCTACTGGGTGCTGGGAGCCAGCACGCCCGCGCAGCAGAACCTGTTCCAGACCGGCTGGTTCCTCGAGTCGCTGCTGTCCCAGACCCTGATCGTCCACGTCATCCGCACGCGGCGGATTCCCTTCCTGCAAAGCCGGGGCAGCCCCGCGCTGATCGCCACCACGCTCGCCATCTGCGTGGCCGGCGTCTGGCTGCCCTATTCGCCGCTGGCGCCGTCACTGGGACTGGTGCCGCCGCCGGGCGTGTTCTGGGGGCTGCTGGTGCCGATCCTCTGCGGCTATTGCTTCCTCACCTATGCCCTGCGCGGCTGGCTGGTCCAGCGGCTTTCCATCGACTGATCCCGGCCGGCCTGGACGATGCCGGCGGGCGTGCGCGGACGACAGCGGCACCGCGTCGGCGGCGGGCACTTCGACCTGCCGGATGGCCATCAGCATGGCGATCGCCGCGACGCCGAGGCCCGACGTCAGCCACAGCGCATTGACGCCGAACGTATCCAGGCACATGCCGAACAGCCACGGCGCGAGCGCCTGCGCGACGCGGGCCGGCACCATCAGGACGCCTTGCCGGTATCCATACCCGCCGGGGCCGAAGATCACCAGCGGCAGCGTGCCCTTGGCGATCGTCAGGATGCCGTTGCCCGCGCCATGCAGTACGCCGAACAGCGCCGCCGCCGGGGCGCCGATCACGCCGAACGCGAGCGCGCCGACGGGGTGGAGCGCGGCGGCGATGCGCGCGGAGAGCAGCGGATGGACCTTGCGCAGCAGGCCGAACTCCAGCAGCCGCGCCGCCACCTGCGCCGGGCCGATCAGCGCGCCGACCATGACGGCGGTGGCCAGCGTCGCGCCGCCGGCCTGCAGCACGCGCGGGAGGTGGGCCGCCATCGCCGTGCTGGTGAACCACGTCGCGGCGAACACGAAGGCCAGCGACATGGAGGCCAGCCGCTGCGCGGGCGTCTCGCGGGGCGCCGGGGGGGCGCTGGCGCCGGCATTGCCCGGCGCCGCGGCGGCGCCGGCGGCCATGCCGCGCGGCAGGCTCAGGTTCAGGGCCAGCCCCAGCGTCAGGTGAAGGGCCGCCCAGGCGAAGCAGGCGCCGCGCCAGCCGATGTGCGACTCCATGAACGTCGACAGCGGCCAGCCGACCGTGCTGGCGAAGCCGGCGATCAGCGTCACGCCGGTGATGGCATTGCGCGAGCGATTGCCGTAGACGGCGACCAGCGTGGCGAATGCCGCCTCGTACAGGCCGGCGCCCATGCCGATGCCGAGCACCAGCCACGCCGCGAACAGCCCGGTTGCCCCGTGGGTGAGGCCCAGTCCGGCCAGCCCGATGGCGAACACGATGCTGGTGGCCGCCAGCACCGGCCGCCCGCCCGCGCGGTCGATCATCCTGCCGGCGGACGGCCCGAGCAGCGCCGAGACAATGAGCGCCGCGCTGAACGCGGCGAAGATCGTCGGCGTCGACACGCCGAGATCGTGCGCCATCGGCGTGGCGAGCATGGCCGGCAGATAGTACGTCGACCCCCACGCCAGCGTCTGTGCAATTCCCAGCCTGGCGATCATGCCGCCACCCGGTTCCCTGGCCATACCGTTCCTTGGATGATGATTCGACTTCGCCGCTGTCGGTGTCGCCGACGCGGGCGTCCTGCTCATGGCGCATGGCCGCCGCGGCGAGTGCCGGCGCCGCCTCGGCGGATCGTGACGGACATGATGTTCTCTCAGTTGGCCCGGGCCTCGTACCATGCCTGCGAGCGGTTGACGATGCCGACGACGAGCAGCATCACGGGTACCTCGATCAGCACGCCGACCACGGTCGCCAGCGCGGCGCCCGACTGGAAGCCGAAGAGGCTGATCGCGGTGGCCACGGCGAGCTCGAAGAAGTTGCTCGCGCCGATCAGGCTGGACGGGCCCGCCACGCAATGCGCGACGCCGAGCCTGCGGTTCAGCAGGTAGGCCAGCCCCGAGTTGAAGAAGACCTGGATGAGGATGGGTACCGCCAGCAGCGCGATCACGAGCGGCTGCTCGATGATTGCCCGGCCCTGGAACGCGAACAGCAGCACCAGCGTCAGCAGCAGCGCGGCAATGGAGCAGGGGCCCAGGCGCTGCGCGACCCGCTGGAAATGCGCCGCGCCGCGGGCCAGCAGCAGCTTGCGCAGTAGTTGCGAGATGACGACCGGCACGACGATGTACAGCCCGACCGAGGTCAGCAGCGTGTCCCACGGCACCGTGATCGACGACAGGCCGAGCAGCAGCGCGACCACCGGGGCGAACGCGACGACCATGATGGCATCGTTCAGCGCCACCTGCGACAGCGTGAAATAGGGGTCGCCCTTGCACAACTGGCTCCAGACGAAGACCATCGCCGTGCAAGGCGCGGCCGCCAGCAGAATAAGGCCGGCCACGTAGCTGTCGAGCTGGTCGGCCGCAAGCAGCGGCGCGAACAGGTGGCGGACGAAGATCCAGCCCAGCAGGGCCATCGAGAACGGCTTGACCGCCCAGTTGATGAACAAGGTCACGCCGATGCCCCGCCAGTGCGACCTGACCTGGCCAAGCGCGCCGAAATCGATCTTCAGCAGCATGGGAACGATCATGACCCAGATCAGGAATCCCACGGGAAGGTTGACCTGGGCGTACTCCATGCGCCCGATGGCATGGAAGACCTCCGGCAGGGCCTGCCCCAGCGCGATGCCGACGACGATGCAAAGCGCAACCCAGACGGTCAGGTAGCGCTCGAAGAAGCCGATGGCCGGTTTGGCCGAAACCGGCCTGGTGGCGGCGACGTGCGGACTGCTCATGGTTCAGCTCCCCGCGAGACGCTGCAGGGTCTCCTGCAGTTCGGCATCGCTCATCTCGTCGATCGGCAGCAGCAGCAACTGCAGCATCCGGTAGGCGATGGCCTGCCGGGTCAGCTCGAAGGCGAGCCGCTTCTTGTCGTCTCCGCCTTCGGTGTTCGACGGATCGGGGTAGCCCCAGTGCACCTTGACCGGGCTGCCCGGCCAGTACGGGCACGCCTCCTCGGCCGCGCTGTCGCAGACCGTGATGACGATGCGCATCCGGGGCGCGTCTGCCGCGACGAACTCGTCCCAGTTCTTGCTGCGGAAGTTGCCCGTGTCGACGCCGGCATTGCGCAGCACCTCGACCGCGAACGGGTTGATGCGGCCGCTGGGCGAGCTGCCGGCGCTGTAGGCATGCACGTCCCGGCCGAACTGCCTTGCCAGGTGATTGAGCATGCCTTCGCTCAGAACGCTGCGGGCGGAATTGTGGGTACAGAGAATCAGGACGTTTGTGGTCATGGCAGGGGCGAGAGTGAGCGCGGTGCGGCCGGCGGCGGTCAGCTTTTGCCGATGTCGCGTGCGGCCTTCCGCGGCGCGCCGGCAGCGAGCTGCGGAATCGGAGGGGACAGGAACAGTTCGATGCGGCGCTTGAGCGCGATGGCCGCATCGTTGATGGCGGGCCCCTAGCAGCAGGACCGATTGCCGGCGGCGACGGCAATGCCGACAGGCTTGCCTCCGGGCGCGCGCGGCGCGCAGCACGACGAATTTTCCTGGCCCTGTTCCTGGCCCTGTTCCTTCGGGCGGGACTCGCCGTAGACCGGCACGTCGCCGAGCGTGTGGAAGTGCTCCCAGGCGATGCCTTGCGGGTCCGTGACCCAGTACTTCTCGCTGCGCGCGTAGCAGCAGGTGGTCTCGCCTTCGTCGAGCAGCGCCATGTCGGCGGCCTCGGCCTGCTTCTTCAGTGCCGCCAGTTCGCCCGCGTCGTCGGTCTGGAAGCCGAGATGGTCCAGCCCGGGCTTGGCGCCCCGCGCCGAGATCGCGAAGTTCACGCGCGGGTCCTCGAGCATCCATTTCGCGTAGTCGTCCTTCACCACGCTGGGTTCCGCCGCGAACAGCGCCGAGTAGTAGCGGATGCTGGCGGGCAGGTCTGCCACGCTGACGTGGACGTGAAAGCGCTTCATGATTGCAACTCCGGGGCAACGGCACAGTTGGGCAGGGGGGAGCACGGATTGCCGCCGCAGCAGTTTTCCGTGAGGTAGCCAAGCAAGGCGTTCATGGTCTCGAAGCGAGCCATGTAGATGATGGAGCGTCCGTCCTGCCGGCTGGACAGGAGGCCCGCCCGGTGCAGTTCCTTGAGATGAAAGGACAGCGAGGAGGCGGGTATCTCCATCAGTTCGGCAATGCGGCCCGCCGCGAGCCCTTCGTGCCCCGCCTGGACCAGCAGGCGGAACACGGACAGGCGGATTGCGTGGGCGAGCGCGCCAAGCGCTTCGAGGGCATGAGTCGATTCCATGTTTCGAATATATTCGAAACATGGAAATTTAGCAACGGACATCGCGAAGATGCGCGGCAAGGCACGGGACGGGCGCGAAATGCGCTTATCGGTATGATGCGACCGGTACCTCCTTGTATCCAAAGCCTCCACGGTTCCAGGAATGATGAAGATAGAAACCGCCGTAGCCGCGCTGGCCGCGCTGGCCCAGGATTCCCGCCTCAAGATCTTCCGCCTGCTCGTGCAGGCCGGCCACGACGGCGTCAATGCCGGCCGGATCGGCCAGGAACTGGGCGTGCCGCCGGCGACGTTGTCCTTCCACCTGAAGGAACTGGTCCATGCCGGACTGATCAAGAGCACCCAGGACGGCCGGTTCGTCATCTACCGCGCGCAATTCGACCAGATGAACGAGCTGATCGGCTTCCTGGTCGAGCACTGCTGCGAGGGGCATCCGGAGGATTGCGGGTTCACGGCCGCGGGGTGCGGTCCCGCCCGCGCGAAGTCCGCGCAGAAGAAGACGTCCCCTGCCTAGCCGGGGCCGCTGCCGGCGCGATGATGAGCAGCGTCACTTTCGCCGGCATACGCATGCCGCCCCGGGCGGCATGCGATCCGGCGCGCCTACTTCCGCTGCATGTCCACGACGGTCGGCCTGCCGTCGACCTTGTCGAAGACGACCGCGACCGCATCGCCCTCCTTGAAGTCTTTCAGCACGGCGCGGTCCCTGGCCGGGAATGCCATCGTCATGGCGGGCATGCCGAGGTTCTCGATGGGGCCGTGCTTGAGCGTGACCTTGCCTGACTGCAGGTCGATCTTCCTGATTTCCGCCGCCACCGGGCGCGGCGCCTGCCGCGCTCCGGCAGCCGCCGCGGCGGGGGAAGAAGGGGAAGATGGCTTCATGGCCATGCCATCCATCGATGCCGCGGCGAACGCGGCGGGCGCGGTGGCGAGCGCAACAACGAGCGCAACGAGCGGGACAATCCTGACGTGCTTCATGACGTTTCCTCTTGAGGTGAAGGGTGGGTGGGGCGTGGCGCGGACGATACGGACGATAGGGACGATACGGACGATGTGGGCGCAGCCGCTGCCTGGCGCCTGCGGATCAGCAGGTACAAGGCCGGCACGACGAACAGGGAGAGCAGCGGGGCGGTGACCATGCCGCCGACCATCGGCGCGGCGATGCGCTGCATGACTTCCGATCCGGTGCCGTGCGACCACATGATCGGAATCAGGCCGGCGAGGATGACCGCGACGGTCATCGCCTTGGGGCGGACCCGCAGCACGGCGCCTTCCTGGATGGCATCGAGCAGCGCGGGCAGGCTTGCCTCGCCCTGGTCCACGCGCCCGGCCCAGGCCTGCTTCAGGTAGAGCAGCATGATGACGCCGAACTCGGCCGCGACGCCGGCCAGCGCGATGAAGCCGACGACCCCGGCCACCGACAGGTTGTAGCCCAGCAGATAGAGCAGCCAGAAGCCGCCGATGAGCGCCAGCGGCAGCGTGCCCATGATGAGCAGGGCCTCGTCCAGCCGGCCGAACACCAGGTAGAGCAGCACGAAGATGATGAGCAGCGTGAAGGGCACCACCACCTTCAGCTTCGCGGTGGCGCGCTCCAGGTACTCGAACTGTCCCGACCAGCTGACGGAATAGCCCGCCGGCATCGGCACCGCCTTGGCCACCGCCGCCTGCATGTCGCGCACGGCCGAGCGCAGGTCGCGCCCGCGGATGTCCACGTACACCCAGCCGGACAGGCGGGCATTCTCGCTGCGCAGCATGGGCGGCCCCTGCACGACCTGGATGCGCGCCACGTCGGACAGCGTGATCTGCTGGCCCCGGTCGGTGACGATGGGCAGGCCGCGCAACTGTTCCACCGAGTCGCGGTAGTCCCGCGGGTAGCGCACGCTGATGGGAAAGCGCGCCAGCCCGTCGACCACTTCGCCCACGTTGTCGCCGCCGACCCCCGACGACACGATGCTCTGCACATCCTCGATGTTGAGCCCGTAGCGCGCGGCGGCCACGCGGTCGATATCCACGTCGATGTAGCGGCCGCCGGCGAGCCGTTCGGCCAGCGCGGAAGTGACGCCCGGCACCGTCTTGACGGCCGCTTCGATCCGCGAGGCGAGCCGGTCGATTTCCTTCAGGTCGGTGCCCGCCACCTTGATGCCGACCGGACTCTTGATGCCCGTGGCGAGCATGTCGATCCGGTTGCGGATCGGCGGCACCCAGATGTTGGACAGGCCCGGCACTTTGACGATGCGGTCGAGTTCCTCCACGATCTTGTCGATGGTCATGCCGGGGCGCCACTGGTCGCGGGGCCGGAACCGGATGGTGGTCTCGAACATCTCGATCGGCGCCGGGTCGGTCGCCGTATCGGCGCGCCCGGCCTTGCCGAACACGGTGGCCACTTCCGGCACGGTCTTGATGAGCCGGTCGGTCTGTTGCAGCAGCTGCGCCGCCTTGCCGGCGGACAGCCCGGGCAGGGCCGAGGGCATGTACAGCAGGTCGCCTTCGTCGAGCGGCGGCATGAATTCGCCGCCGATGCGCATGACCGGCCAGGCGCTGGCGGCCAGCAGCAGCGCGGCGATCGCCACGGTGGTCCAGGGACGGGCCAGCACTCTCGCCAGCACGGGCCGGTACGCGCGGATCAGCCACCGGCTCAGCGGGTTGGCCTGTTCCGACGGAATCCTGCCGCGGATCAGGTAGCCCATCAGGACCGGCACCAGCGTCACGGACAGCCCCGCCGCCGCGGCCATTGCGTAGGTCTTGGTGAAGGCCAGCGGCGAGAACAGCCGGCCCTCCTGCGCCTCCAGCGTGAAGACCGGAATGAACGACAGCGTGATGATGAGCAGCGAGAAGAACAGTGCCGGCCCCACCTCGGCGGCCGACTCGCCGATCACGTTCCAGCGTTCCTGCCCGGCCAGGCTGCTCCCGGGATGCGTCGCGTGCCAGTGCTCCAGATGCTTGTGCGCGTTCTCGATCATGACGACGGCGGCATCGATCATGGCGCCCACCGCGATGGCGATGCCGCCCAGGGACATGATGTTGGCGTTGACCCCCTGGTAGCGCATCACCAGGAATGCGGCCAGCACGCCCAGCGGCAGCGACACGATGGCCACCAGCGCGGAGCGCAGGTGGAACAGGAAGACCAGGCAGACGATGGCGACGACGATGAACTCCTCGATCAGCTTGTGCGTCAGGTTCTCCACCGCGCGGTTGATGAGGGCCGAGCGGTCGTAGGTGGGCACGATCTCGACGCCCGCCGGCAGGCTCTTTTGCAGCGTGGCGAGCTTCGCCTTTACCGCCTCGATGGTTTCCAGCGCGTTCTTGCCCGAGCGCATCACGATCACGCCGCCGGCCACCTCGCCCTGGCCGTCCAGCTCGGCGATGCCGCGCCGCATCTCGGGGCCGAGCTGGACGGTGGCGACGTCTCCCAGCCGCACCGGGATGCCGGCGGCGCTCGTCGCAAGCGGTATCTGCCGGAAATCGTCGAGCGTCTTCAGGTAGCCGGTGGCCCGCACCATGTATTCCGCCTCGCCCAGTTCCAGCACCGAGCCCCCGCTCTCCTGGTTGGCGCCCTTGAGCGCCGCCAGCACCCTGGACAGCGGCAGGTTGTAGGCGCGCAGGCGGTCCGGCATCGGCACGACCTGGAACTGCCTGACCATCCCGCCGAGGGAGGCGACCTCGGCGACATTCGGCAGCGATTTCAGCTCGAAGCGCAGGAACCAGTCCTGCAGCGCGCGCAGCTGGCCCAGGTCGTGCCGGCCGGTCTTGTCCACCAGCGCGTACTCGTAGATCCAGCCGACGCCGGTGGCGTCCGGGCCTAGCGCCGGCCTGGCCGCGGCCGGCAGGCGCGCCTGCACCTGGTTCAGGTATTCCAGCACGCGGGACCGCGCCCAGTACAGGTCGGTGCCGTCCTCGAACAGCACGTAGACGAAGGAGTCGCCGAAGAACGAGTAGCCGCGCACGGTCTTGGCGCCCGGCACCGACAGCATGGTGGTGGTCAGCGCGTAGGTGACCTGGTTCTCCACGATCTGCGGCGCCTGGCCGGGAAACGGCGTGCGGATGATGACCTGCACGTCCGACAGGTCCGGCAAGGCGTCGAGCGGCGTGCTGCGCACCGCCCACAGCCCCCATGCGCTCAGCATGGCCGTCGCCAGCAGGACCAGGAAGCGGTTGCGGATGGATGCCAGGATGAGGCGGGCGATCATGGCCTGGCTCCCCGCGCGGCGGCGGCCGGCTCGACCGACGACAGGACCGCCTCGCCGTCGTCATTCAGGTGGAAGCGGAAGCGCACGCGATCGCCCGGCTTGAGCCCCTTGGGCAGGCCGGCGGGCGGCGCGGCAAAATCCATCGTCATGGCGCCCCACTGCGCCGATGGAATGGCGCCGTGCGAGATGGTCAGGCTGTCGCCGCCGTTCACGGCCTCGATGCGTCCCGCTCCCTCGTGCTCGGCCGCCGGCGCGGCTGGCGCGGCTGGCGCGGCAGTGGCCGGGGCCGGGGCCGCGCTCATGCGCCCGGCGGTGCCGCGCAGGCTGGCCTCCGAATCGATGAGGAACTGCCCGGACGTGACGATTTTCTGGCCGGCTTTGAGACCGTCCAGCACCTCCACCATGCCCGCGGACTCGCGTCCGGTCCTGATGTCGGCAGCCACGAAACCGCCGCTGCCGGCATCCACCATGACGATGGCGCGCTGGCCGGTGCGGATGACGGATTCGGCGGGGATCAGCAGCGCGTCCTGGTCCTGGCCGCCGTCGAAGCGGACGCTCGCGAACATGCCCGGCAGCAGGCGCCGGCCCTTGTTGGGCAGGATGATGCGGACCTTGATGGTCCTTGTTGCCTGATCGACGTCGGGCAGCATGGCATCGACCTTGCCGGCGAGCGGCCCGGCCTCCCCGGCGGCATGCACCTGGACGGCCTGCCCCGCGGCAATGCTGCGCGCTTGCGCTTCCGGCACCTCGGCGATCACCCAGACCTGGCCAAGGTCGGCCAGGCGGAACAGCGTCATGCCGGGCGCGACGGTCATGCCGTCGCGGACGGCGACCTCGGTCACGAGGCCTTCGACCGGACTGGCGATGCCGAGGTCGGGCCGGACCTTGCCGGACGCTTCGACGGCGGCGATCTGGCCCGCCGTCATGCCGGCCTGGCGCATGCGCGCCCTGGCCGCGCCGCGCAGGTCGGGCTGGCCGGCCGCCGCCGTGCGGGACACCGCGAGAAACTCTTCCTGGGCAGCCACCCAGTCCGGCGAGTACAGCGTGACCAGCGCCTGGCCCCGCCGGACGGGATCGAATGCCGCGCGCACCGCGACATGCTGGACAAAGGCGGCCGTGCGCGCCTGGACCACCTGGATGCTGCGCTCGTCGACGGCGATGTTGCCGGGTGCCTCGAGCACCGCGCCCAGGCGGCCGGCCCTGACCTCGGCCGTGCGGATGCCCAGGTTCTGGGCGACCCGGCCATCCACCGTCACGCCACCGCCGCCATCACCGCCGCCATTTCCGTCGGCGTAGACGGGGACCAGCGGCATGTCCATGAAGGGCGACTTGCCCGGCTTGTCGAAACGCTGGCCCGGCACCATCGGATCGTGCCAGTACAGGACCTGCTTGCCGGTCTTCGGGTCGGTGCCGCCCGCCGCGCCGGCCGGGGCGGACGCCTGCGCCAGTTGCGCGCCCCGCGTGACGCCGAAGCGATAGGCGCCATAGACCGCGGTGCCGGCGAGAACCAGGCAGGCCGCTGCTGCAATACGCTTGCTGTTCATTTGACGTCCTTCGTGGCGGGTTCGGTTTGCGCGGTGGGCAGGGGAACGAGGAAGGCCAGGTCGGCCCACAGCTTCGCCGTCCTGGCTTCGAGCGCCAGCCGCTCCAGCGTCGCGTCGATGGCGCGGTGGTTCGCCTCGGCCACCGCCAGCAGCGTTCCGGTGCCGGCCCGGTAGGCGGTCAGGGCCGCGTCCGCCTGGGCTTGCGCCAGCGGCAGCAGGCTCTCGTCGTAGCGCTCGAGCCGGCCGAGATTGCGCTGCAACTCGGCGAGCCTGGCGCCGACCAGCGCCTGGAGATTGCGCCGGACGACTTCCGACCTGGCGCGCGCGTCCGTTGCCTGCGCCAGCCGGGCGGCGATTTCGCGGTCCTGGCGGTTGCCCTGGTCCCACGGCATCGGGAAGCTGACGTTGAGCGAGGCCATGTTGGAAAAAGCGGAGCCGCGCTGGCTGTAGGTCAGCTCGACGGTGATGTCGGGCTTGCTGGCTTGCGTGGCGGTCCGGATCTCGGTCTCCGCCAGGGCAATGTCGCGCCGGGCGGCCTCCACCTCCGGCACGGCGTCGAACTCGCCTTGCGCTAGCTGCCGCACCGGCTGCGGCACGTCCAGGCGCGGCCGCCCGGCGAGCGGCCGGCTGGCCTGCGGCCCGATCCAGCGCTCCAGGGCCTGCGTGCTGGTGGCCACGGCGGCCTGGTTTTCGTCCAGCCGGTCCTGCAGTTTCTGGATCTCCAGCTCCGCCGTCAGCACGTCCGCGCGCGTGCCGCGTCCGCTGCGATAGGCCGCGGCGGCGGCCTCGCGCGCCAGTCCGAGCGGATGGCCGTGATGGCCGAGCAGCACGCCGGTCTGCTCGGCGTACCAGCGGTCCAGCCACGCGGACACCGCATTGCGCTGCACGTTGGCCAGGCTGACCGCGCGCTGCGCCTCGGCGGAGGACGCCTCCGCCTCGAAGCGCGCGGCCCTGGCGCGGCGCTTGTCCGCGCGCGTGAATTCCTGCGCCACGCCGATGGACCGCTGGGTCATGAAGTCCCGGCTCAGCGAGAACTTGTCGGGGCCGCTGACGGGAACGTTGTCGAGCCCGAGCTTGAGCACCGGGTCGGGCAGCTGGCCGGCCGCGACCGCCATCTGAATGGCCGCCTCGACGGCGCCGCGCGAGGATTCGGCATCGCCGGCGCGCGCGGTGGCGAGCGCGACGGTCTCCGCCAGGGACAGCGGGGGAGGGGATTGCGGAGCCGCGGCATGCGACACCGCCATGAACGCGGACGCGCAGAGCAGCGCCAGCGTCTGACGACGAGGAAAAAGCATATAGCCTCCGGAAGCGACGACAGCTACCCCTGCAAAGGGGATAGCAACGAATCGGCGTCGTTCAGGAGGCTAGGTCTGAGAGCTGCAGTGGAGAATGTTGAGCGCGGGCGGCGGGGCGCGCGCCGCCGCGTCGGCATGAAGCACGACGCGGGAGTCCGCCACCATCACGGGTGTCGGCACGATGACGTTGAGCAGAACCGGCAGGAAGACCGGAAGCTGGGGCGACACGTGGTCGGCGGATTTGGAATCGGCCTGGCAGTGCGCCAGACAGAGCGCGCTCTGATCGCCGGCCTGCTCGCCGTCCGCGCTGGCGGACATCCGGGCCATCTGGTCCATCCCGGCCATCTCGGCGCAGGATTCCGTCAGGGCCGCCTCGGCGTTGCCGCCCGTCACCTGATAGCGGCTGCCGGCACAGGCGTAAGCCGCCGCCGCCAGTTGGACTGTCAGGAAGACGACGAGCAGGAAGCCGGCGAAGAGTGGATGCCGGCGGGCCGAGGAATGCAAAAGGCGCTTTTCAGGTGAATGGCAATCGCAAGAATACCGCTTTCCGCCTGAAATGCAATCGAGCGGCTTGGCCTGGGTCAAAAGGCCGCGGCTTCGCCGGCCATCGATCGCGGATGGGCATGGACGATGCCGGCGGGCGTGGCGCTTTACCGCATATTCACCGCACATTCACCACATATCGCGTGCCCAGACCGGACATCGCGGAACTTGATAGCTCCGAAGGGGTATTGAGCAGGGCGGGAGCCCGCTGCTACAGTCGCCCGCGCATACCCTTCGCGCCCGGGCCGCATCCGCAGTCCGAACCAGACCCTGGCACGCCGGCGGCGTGCGCTTGCCAACAAACAAAAACGGGTCAGGTCACATGTTCCACGGTCTCCATGCCGGCGCGCGGTCTCGCGCGGCCGGCCTGCTCTCGCTTGTCTTCGCCGCGGGTTTGCTGTCCGCGTGCGGCAGCGACGACGCGCCATCTTCTCCCCCCGCCGCGCAGGCGCCCGCCAGCCGCCTCATCGTCGACACCGGCACGGCCGCGCCCGCGCAGGGCGGCACGCTGACCCTGAAGGCCACGCTGCTCGGCGCCGACGGGCTCGAGGTCAAGGGCGCCAGGTTCGCGTGGTCGTCTTCCAGCGAAGCGGTCGCGGTGGTCGTCTCGGCCTCCGATCAGGCGCCGGCGGCGGCCAGCATGATGCAGCCGGTCGGCGCCTATGCGTCGGTGCGCATGCTGGCGCCGGGCGAGGTCGACATCCTCGCCACGGCGACGCTGCCCGACGGCAGCCAGGCCACCAGCACCACGCACCTCACGGTGCAGCCGCCTGCGGCGAAGTCCTACACGCTGACGCTGTCGCCGGCGTTGCTGACCGTGACGGCGGGCGGCGCCGCGCAGCCGGTGGCTGTTGCCGTGCGGCGCTCCGATGGCGTCGACGGCGCGGCGGACCTGGCCAACTGGTCGTGGACCAGCGACGACGCGACCTTCATCGTGACGGCGGCCGCGGACGGGCATGCCGCCCAGGTGGCCAGCCCCGCATCGGCCGTCGCCGCCGGCGCGGCCACGCTGACGGCTTGCGCGGACGCGCCGGCCGGCGCCCGGCTGTGCGCGAATGCGGCGCTGGCGCGCGCCGCCGCGCCGCCGCCGCCGACCTATACCCTGGGCGGCACGCTTGCCGGGCTGGCTGCGGGCAAGAGCCTGCAACTGGCCGACAGCAACGGCGATACGCTGGTCGTCAATGCCAACGGTTCGTTCTCGCTGCCGACGCCGCGGACGGCGGCATCGGCCTACGCGGTGACCGTGTCCGGCCAGCCGGCCGGCCAGACCTGCACGGTATCGAACGGGTCCGGCACGATGGCGGGCGCCAACGTGACCAGCATCGCGATCGCCTGCGTGCAGGCCCAGTTCGTGGTGGTCGCCAACCGCGATGACAGCACGCTGTCGGTCTACCGGACCGAGCCGGCGAGCGGGGCGCTCACGGCGGTGCCCGGCAGTCCCTTTGCCGCGGCCGGGCAGGTCCGCGACATCGCGTTCCTGCCTTCCGGGCTGGTCGGATACACCATCGCCACCGATACCGCGTCCGTCGTCGGCTTTCGGCTGGACCCGGCGAGCGGCGCCCTTTCCGTCATCCCGGGCGCGACGGCAACGGTGCCCTTCGGTGCGCCGGGGACGATTGCCGTCCATCCGAGCGGGAAGTGGATTCATGTCGGCGGGCCGGGCGTGGTGAGCAGTCTTGCGATCGACGCCGCGACGTTCGTCCCTTCGATGATCAGTGCCATCCCGGCACCGACTTCCCCAGGCGCGACGACCGGATTCGCGATCTCCCAGGATGGCATATCCCTGTACGCAATCAATGCCGTGCAGGACAGCGTGTGGCAGATCGGCGTCAATGCGGGCACCGGCTCGCTTGAAAGTCTTTCGATAGCGGCACCGGCCGGCTCGCAGCCCAATGGCGCCGTGCTGTCCGGCAACGGCGCATTTCTGTACATGCCCTATACCTTGAGCAACCTGGTCGGCGTCGCGAGCATTTCGTCAGGCACGGGCGCGCCGCTGTTCACGAGCATATTTACGACGGAGGCATCGCCAACCGACATCGCGCTCACGCCTTCGGGGGAATTCACTTACGTCCTCGGCAGCGCCAGCAACAGCATCGCGGCCTATCGCCTCGACGGCGTGACCGGCCTGCCTGTCGCGGCCCTGGGGACCACGCCGGTCGGCAGCAACGGGCAGCGGCTGCGCATCGATCCGAACGGACGATTTCTCTATACGCCGGCATTCAACGGTGCCGTCTATGGTTTCCGGATCGATGCGGTCACCGGCGCGCTGACCGCGGTGCCGGGCAGCCCGTTTGCGGCCGGCAACGGCAATACCGCCATCGCCATCGTGCAACCCTTGCCATAAGCGCGGCAGGCGCGGCCTCAGCCGTGCCGTCCGCGCGAGGGCGGGAACACGAGGCGGCCGTCCGCGCCGGACTCGTCGCGCAGGGTGCCGATGGCGCCCGTGGCCAGCGCCAGCGTGGCCGCCGCGGACAAGGCGCCGCTGTAGCTGTCGACGGCGGCATTGCGGGCCAGCAGCAACTGGTTCTGCGCCAGCGTGGCGTCGGTGATCGTGCCCACGCCCTTGCGGTAGGCGGCGAAAGCCGCGTCGTAGGTGGTCTGCGCGGCCGCGGCCAGCGCGCTGGCCGCTTCGTGCGCGGCGAGGCTGGTCTCCAGCGCGTTCTGGCTCATGACGATCTGCCGGACCGCGTCTTCCTTCGCGCGTGTCAGCCTGGTCGAGGCGTTCTCGGCGTTGTTGCGCGCCTGCGCCAGCACGGCGGAGCGCAGCCCGCCGTCGTAGAGCGGGATGGTGATGCCGAGGAAGACGCTGCCGCCGTAGCGGCTGCCGTTGAGGTTCACGGTCGGCGCCTGCTGGCCGACCGCGGGCAGGGCGCTGATCGCGGTCCCGCCGGACGCGTAGGAGGTGACGGCGGAGACGAAGACCTTGGGCAGGAACTCCGCCTCGGCCGCGCGGACCTTGGCCTGGTTGGCCTTTTCCGCGGCGTAGGCGCCGAGGATGTCGGGCCGGCTGGCGATGGCGGTGTCGACGATCTCCTCGATCGAGCGGCGCAGCGCGGGCGATAGCGGCCGCACCGGCAGCTCGGCGATCCGCGGCCTGGCCAGCGGCGAGATGCCGATGGCCGAGACCAGGCCCAGGTAGGCGTTGCTTTGCGCGCCCTGCGCCTGCACCAGGGCCAGCCTGGCCTGGGCGCGGTTCTGGGTGGCCTGGGCCACTTCGACCACGGTGCCGATGCCCTGCTGGCGGCGTGCCTGCGCGGCCGCGAGGACGGCGTCCGCGTTGTCCTGCGCCTGCTGCGCCGTGCCGGCGCGCGAGCGGGCGGCCTGGTACAGGTAGAAGGCCACGCTGACGTTGTGGATCACCTGCTGGTGGACCGCGGAGAAGGCGATGTTCGCCGCCACCGAGGTCTGCTCCACCGCTTCGACCAGGCTGGCGCGCTCGCCGAAATCGAACAGCAGCCATTGCAGCGACAGCGCCGAGATCGTGCCGTGCGCCGAGGCGTCGGCCGAGGCCTGCCCGAGCAGCGTCGAGGTGGAGCCGTGGCCGCTCTGGTAGCCGCCCATCGCGGTGGCGGAAATCTGCGGGAGATAGGCGCTCCTGGCGATGCCGGTCGCCAGCGCCGCGTTGCGCGCGTCGTTCCAGGCGATGCGGGTGAGCGGGTTGGCGGATTCCGCCATGTCGATCAGCTCGGCGAGCGTGTAGGCGTGCGCGGCATCGAGGTCCGGCGGCAGCGGCAGCGCCGCCAGCGTGCTGTTGGCGGGCAGGACATAGACGGGCGGCGCGGCGGCCTGCCGCGGCGGGGCCGGCACGATTTCCCCGCTGGCGGTGGTTTCCGGTTGCCACGGGCGGTCCGGCCGCGCGGGCGCCAGCTCCAGGGACGAGGTAGCGCAGCCGGCCGCGAGCGCGGCGGCCAGCATGGAAAGGGCCGCCCGCGGGCTAGGTGGGTGCATGGCGTGGGGATTCCTTGGCGGCGCCGCGCGGCGCGGCGCGGCCGCTTTCGGCCAGCCGCCTGTCGATGAGCGTGAGCAGGGCCGCGCGCGCGTCGGGCGCATCGGGTGCGTCGGGCGCAGCGGTGGCGTCACCGGTCGCGGTGCCGCTCGCGCGGCGCAGCCGGCGCGCGATCTCCGGATCGCCCGGCGACGTCTCCGCCAGCACGAACAGCGGGCCGGCCATCGCGCCGAACCTGTCGAGGACCTGGTGTCGCCGTTCGAGCCACGCCGGCGCCGGGCCGATCGACGCGGGCTCGTAGCGGGCCAGGGAAAGGTCTTCGTGGATGGTGCCTTGCAACGCCAGCGCGGCCGCGGCCTGCCGGCGCCGCGTGTCGGCGTGCCGGGTCGCGGCCAGCTGTTCCCACAGCGCGGCGAGGTCCGCCAGCGCGGCGTCGATGCGGCCGGCGATGCTGATCGGCCAGACCCGCGTGAAGACGAGGTAGACCACGAGGTTGCCCAGCATCACGCCGATGATGCGGTCGCGCGCGATGGTCAGGTCGAAGCCCGGCGCGGCGCCCTGCAGCACGCACAGGAAGAACGCGAAGGCGACCTGGAAGCCGGCGTAGGCGATGCGCGGCGAGCCTTGCCCGATCCACGCCGACACCAGCGTGCCGGCGAACACCAGCGCCATCAGCGCGCCGACCGAGGTGAGCGCGGGGACCGCGAACACCAGCGCGGCGGTGCCGAGCAGCGCGCCGGCCGCGCAGCCGGCCAGCCGCAGCGTGAGTTTCTCCACGGTCTCGGCGGCGGTGCCCAGCGATACCAGGTAGCAGGTGATGAAGCAGGTGTGGATGCCGGGCCAGTCGAGCTGCATGTAGAGCAGATAGCAGAACGTGGCGGCGGCCGTGGTCTTCAGTGCGTAGCGGACGTGGTCGGGATTCGAGAAGGCGTCGGGCAGGAAGAAGGCGGACGCATGCGCCTGGTCTGCTGCCTTGTTCGTGGCCTTGCCCGCCGCGTCGCTGTCCGGCGCCGGGGTTTCGGCGTAGCCATTGATGGCCGCCACCAGGTTCGCCGCCGCCGTTTCCGCCGCGGCCGGGAGCCCTTCCGCTGGCGGCGCCGTCAGTGCGATGTCGACCGGATAGCCGCCCTGCCCGAGCAGGCGCGCCATCTCGTCCAGGGTGTCGGCAATCGGCGCCGCGAACGATGCCGGCAGGTGCTCGCACGGCTCGCGGGTGACGGCATCGGTCGCCAGCAGGATCGCGGTGGTGGAGGCCGCGGCGTGGCGCAGCGCGGCCAGGTCGGCGGGCGGCAGCGTGCCTTCCAGCCTTGCCAGCGAGAGCCAGCCGGCCACCGGCTGCACCGCTTCGCGCAGGCAGGTGTCGAGCGCGTCGCGGCCGGCCCGCGGCGCGCGCAGACTGCCGGCGGCCACGCGCAGGCACTGCGCCAGCCGGCCGCAGGCCAGGCGCCGCGGCGAGCGGCCCAGCACCAGGTTGACCGCCACGTTGACGCCGATGGGAATCGCCACCATCAGCCAGGCGTAGAGCAGGCTGCGCGTGGCCGCCTCGCCGGTGGGCACGATGCCGAGCTCGTCGAGCGCGAAGCCGACGATCATGGCCACGATGGCGCCGATCGGGCGCAGCTTGCTGGCCGAGGTCAGGAACAGCAGGCCGGCCGACAGCAGCACGATGCAGGCCACCCGCAGCCCCGGGCTGTCGACGCTGAAGACCGCGACCAGCATCACCAGCCCGATCACGAAGCTGAGCAGCACCAGCGCGGCGACGCTCATCAGGATGCTGCTGGCGCGGTCGGGCCGGGTGATGAAGAACACCACATAGGCCGAGATCGCGGCCTCCGGCGTGCGGTAGATGCACGTCACCAGCACCACCAGCGTGCAGGTCAGCGCGATGCGCGCGGCCGCCTGCGCGCGTCCCGGCGCGGGCGCGAGCAGCCGGGCGAGGTCGCCCGGGCGCAGCCGCGCGCCGTCAGCGGCAGGCCGCGCCATGCCGGATCTCGACGGTGGCGCTCGCGCCGACCCGGGCGAGCGCCTCGGGCGCTTCTTCCAGGCGGATGCGCACCGGGAAGCGCTGCGCCACACGCACCCAGTTCACCGAGGCCTGCACGTAGGGCAGCGAGCGCGGCAGGTTGACGCGGTCGGTGTCGACGACGCCGGCGCCGATACCCGTCACGGTGCCGCGGATGGCGCGGTTGCGGTCGATCATCGAGTAGACCGTGGCGCAATCGCCGGCCTTGATCCCGGCCAGCACGGTTTCGCGGAAGTTGGCCACCGCGAACCATTCGCCGGTATGGATCAGCACGAAGAGGGACTGGTTGGGCACCACCACTTCGCCGGACAGGACCGTCAGCCCGGTGACGCGGCCGTCGTGCGGGGCGCGGACCAGCGTGTCGTCGAGCGCGCGCCGCGCGATGGCCAGCGCGGCCTGGCGCGCGTGCATGGCCGCCACCGCGCCCGCTTCGTCGCCCACGGCCTGGGCCGTGGCGGAGCGCTGCACCTTGGCCTGCTTGAGCGAGATCGCCGCGTCGCGCTGCGTGACCTGGGCCTGGTCCAGTTGCTGGGCCGGCACGTAGCCGTCCGCTTCGAGCGGGCGCAGGCGCTCCACCGTGCGCGCGGTCAGGGCGTAGTTCTGCGCGGCGCGCGCGGCCTGCTCGGCGGCGATCGACGCCGCCGCCTGCTCGCTGGCGATGCTCCTGCGCCGGGTGCCGAGCGCGGCCTGCGCCAGCTCCAGGTCCGCCTGCGCCTGGGCGACGGCCAGCCGGTAGGGCTCGGGGTCGATCTGGAACAGCGGCGCGCCCTTGGCGACCTGCTGGTTCTCCGTGACCCACAGCCGGGCGATCCTGCCGCCGACCGGCGAGGCTACGTGGACCACGTCGGCGTCGAGCGTGGCGTCGTCGGAGGACGGGAAGCGCGCGATGCGGTGATAGGCGTAGAAGGCCATGCCGATGCCCAGCACGACGATGGCCGCGGCGATCAGGCGGCCGCGGATGGCGGGTTGGCGTGCGCCGGCCAGCTTCATGGAAATTGTCCCGTTCCGAGCAACCAGGCGAGCACGGCGACCGTCACGCCGATTGCGGTGTTGACCAGCAGTTGGCAAGGCACGATCTGCGCCCATCCGGTGGCGACGAACACCCGGTGCGCAATCACCGCGCCGAGCGCGCCGATCAGCGCGCTCAGCAGCCAGAGCGGGAAGTAGGCGCCGAACAGGTCGAACGCGGGCGCGCCGCCGAACGCGCAGCCCTGCAGCGAGGCGCACGGCGCGGCCAGCGCGGCCAGCGCCGGCATGCGGCGGCGGCCGCGAGTCCATTGCCCGAAGGGCGTGAGTGCGCTGCTTTCTGTCTGAAACATCGTCAGTTCAATGATCGGTTTCAAGGATCGGCCAGCTCGCTTCCATGCCGCTGCGTCGGAAACAATGCAGGCAATATAGCAGCACGGAATGCGCCTTGTCCAAGAGTTGCGGCGGCGGTGCCGCGCGGGGAAATCCGCGGCGCTGCCGGCGGGGTGCTGGCGGGTGTCGGCGGGGTGCTGGCCGCAGCGGCTGGCGGCCGGCGCGGGCCGGCCGGCCCGCTGGCGACGGCCGCGATTCGTACTATGCGCATGCGCATTGGATTTAACCGGACGATTCAGATCGGATAGCCATAAAGTCCGATAAGCCATCGCGTAAAAGTTTTTTCGATAATTCCGTAATTTCAATTTTTTACGCGATAAAGAATTGAACTGGACTATCATGAACCAATTCGTTCTGGCGAACGATCCGCATCGCTGACTTCGGGAGTGGCTCCCTATGAGCGCAGAGATTCTCCAGTTGTTCAGGCTGGTGGGCATCGGCTTGACGCTGATGCTTCCGCTGGCCAATCCGCTGGCATCCATGTCGCTGCTGCTGGCGCTGGGCGCGCATATGCCGGACGCCAGGCGCAAGCGCCAGATCCGGCTCGGCGCCTGCTACGTGACGTCGATCATGCTGGTGGCCTATTACTCCGGCACGTGGATCATGCGCACGTTCGACATATCGATTCCGGGCATGCGCATCGCCGGCGGCCTGATCGTTTCCTTTCTCGGCTTCAAGATGCTTTTTCCATCTGCCCCGGTAACGGACATTCCGGAAACCGGCAAGAAAAAGGCCGAGCAAAGCCAGGAGAATTCCGCCGATATCGCCTTCGTGCCGCTGGCGTTTCCGGGGACCGCCGGGCCCGGTTCCATCGCGATCGTCATCAGCCTCGCCTCCAAGCTCAGCGGCAAGCAGGACGCATATGCCGATTGGGTCCTGGCGGCGGCGCCGGTGATCGTCGCGGTGCTGCTGGGCCTGCTGTTCTGGATCTGCCTGCGCTCGTCCACGCAGCTCGTGCGCTTTCTCGGCAATGGCAGCGTCGAGGCCATCTCGCGCGTGATGGGGTTCCTGCTGGTCTGCATGGGCGTGCAGTTCGTGATCGACGGCACGCTGGAAGTCGTCGCCGCTTCGGCGCATTGAGGAGAACGTCATGTTGCGGCATTTTCGGAAGTTCCGGCTCGCGGCGCTGGGCGCGATCGCCATCGCGCTGACCGCATTGGGCGTCTCGCTCGCCTACGGCTGCACGCGCGTGCTGTATGTCGGTGCGGACGGCCAGGTGATCACCGGACGCTCGATGGACTGGTCCGAGGACATGGGCTCCAATCTCTGGGTGTTTCCCGCCGGCATCGGGCGCGACGGCGCCGCGGGGCCGCGCTCGCCGCGCTGGACGTCGAAATACGGCAGCGTGGTCGTGTCGGGTTATGAGATCGGCAGCGTCGACGGCATGAACGAGCGCGGGCTGGTCGCCAATGCGCTGTATCTCGCCGAGACCGACTACGGCAGGCCCGACGCGCGCCGCGCGGGAATCGCCATCAGCCTGTGGGCGCAGTATGCGCTCGACAATTTCGCCACCGTCGCCGAAGCGGTCGGCGTGCTTGGCCAGAATCCCTTCCAGGTCATCGCGCCGCCGCTGCCCAACGGCAAGCCGCTGACGATCCATCTTTCGCTGTCGGACGCGCAGGGCGATTCGGCCATTCTCGAGTATCTCGGCGGCAAGCTCGTCATCCACCACGGCAAGGCGTTCAAGGTCATGACGAACTCGCCGGCCTACAGCGAGCAGCTTGCGCTCGACACCTACTGGAAGGGCGTCGGCGGCCTGACGTTCCTGCCCGGCACCAATCGCGCCGCGGACCGCTTCGTGCGCGCGTCGTTCCTGCTCGACGCGATTCCGAAGCGGCTCGATCCGAACTACATCGCCGGCGTGCCGAACCGGTCGTACGCGTTCCAGGCCGTGGCCGGCGTGATGAGCGTGATGCGTTCGGTGAGCGTGCCGCTCGGCATCAGCACGCCGGACCAGCCCAACCTGTCCTCGACCATCTGGCGCACCGTGTCGGACCAGAAGAACCTGGTCTACTACTTCGACTCGGCCACGCGCCCGGACACGTTCTGGGTGTCGCTGGACAAGCTGAACCTGAAAGCCGGCGCGCCGGTGCTGAAGCTGGCGATGGACAAGGGGCAGGTCTATGCGGGAGAGGTGTCGGCGTCGTTCGTGCCGGCGCCGCCGTTCGCGTTCATGCCGGCGCCCTGACGCGCGGCGGATGAAAAAAGGCGTGGCGGTCGCCCGCCACGCCTTCCTGCGCGCCCGCGCGCCAGATCAGGCCCGGACGTCGGCCCTGGCGAGGTGCCTGGCCAGGAACGCTTCCATCGCCTCGTAGAAGTCGAAGCGGTTTTCCTCGTTGTGGAAGCCGTGCCCTTCGTTTTCCTTGAGCAGGTAGGCCACGTCCACGCCGCGCTTGCGCAGCGCCTCCACGATCTGGTCGCTCTCGGCCTGCTTGACGCGCGGGTCGTTGGCGCCCTGGGCCACCAGCAGCGGCGTGCGGATGCGGTCGGCGAAGAACACCGGCGAGGCATCGTGCATGGCCTTGCGGTCGTTCTCGTCGTTGGGGTTGCCGATCATCTCGTAGAGCATGTCGAGCATCGGCTTCCAGTAGGCGGGAATGGTCTCGAGCAGCGTGAACAGGTTCGACACGCCCACGTAGTCGATGGCCGCGGCGTAGCGCTCGGGCGTGAAGGCCACGCCCGCGAGCACCGCATAGCCGCCGTAGCTGCCGCCGTAGATGGCCACGCGGCGCGGATCGGCGATGCCCTGCGCGACGAGCCAGTCGACGCCGTCGTCGATGTCGTTCTGCATGGTCCGGCCCCATTGCTTGAAGCTGGCTTCCCAGAACTTGCGCCCGTAGCCGGTGGAGCCGCGGAAGTTGACCTGCAGCACGGCGTAGCCGCGGTTGGCCAGCAACTGCACTTCGGGGTTGAAGCCCCACACGTCGCGCGTCCACGGGCCGCCGTGCGGGTTGACCACCAGCGGCAGGTTCCGCGCCTCGGCGCCCGGCGGCAGCGTCAGGTAGCCGTGCAGTTGCAGGCCGTCGCGCGAGGTGAAGCCGACCGGCTGCATCGGCGCCATGTCGGCCTCGTCGAGCCACGGCAGGATCTGGCCCAGCGACACCAGCTTGCCGGTGTTGCTGTCGTACAGGTAGCGCGTGCCGGTGGTGCGGTCGCTCGACGCGGACACGATCATGCGGGTCTCGTCGCGCGTGATGCTGGTGACGTGGTGCTCGTAGCCGGGCAGCTGGCGCTCGAGGTCGGCGTGGATCCGCTCGCTGCGCGCGTCGAAGAAATGGCGGCGCGTCTTCCAGTCGGTGTACCAGGCGGCGGTGAGCACGCGGCGGTGGCGCGAGTAGCCGAGGCCGCCGACGTCGACCTCGCCGTGCTCGAACACCAGCTTGCCTTCCTGCGCGGTGCGCGGGTCGAACTCGAAGATGGCGAGCTTGTCGCGGCCGCGGTTCGACTGCACGTAGAGCTGCGCGTCGTCGAAGGTGAAGAACAGCGGCGCGACCGTCTCGCGGAAATCCGTGGTGAGGATGGGGCGGAACGGCTCGTCCTCGGTGTCGCGGTAGAGCAGGGTGGTGTTGACGCCGTCGCTGGCGGTGGCCACGCGCAGGCGCCCGGCGTGGTCGGTGCCCCAGCTCATCACGTTGCCGGGATTCTCGGCGATCTGCACGGACTCGCCGGTCGCGACGTCCACGCGCAGCACGTCGAAGACCTGCGGGTCGCGCTTGTTGTGGGACAGCAGGATGTGGCGGTCGTCGTCCTCGAGGTCGTCCACGATCTCCGCGCGCACGCCGGGATACGGCGTCAGGTCGACCGGCTCGCCGCCGTCGACCGGCACCGACAGCACGTGGAAATTCTCGTCGCCGCCGAAGTCCTTGATGTAGAGGATGTGGGCGTTGCCCTTCCAGGTGTGGAAGGGCAGGTCGCGCTCGGTCTCGGCGGTCAGCGGGCGCGCTTCGCCGAGCAGGTTGCCGTCGGCGTCGATGGCCTGCACGAAGACGTTCTGGCGGCCCTGGTGGCGCGCCAGGAAGGAAAGATGGCGCCCGTCCGGCGAGATCGAGAACTGGGAGCGGTCCGGCTTGCGGAACAGCTCGCGCACCGTGTAGTGCCTGGGTGTCTTTGCGTTGCTCTGGTTCAAGGCTGGCTCCTGGATGGGTTCGGGGTGGCCCGCGGCGCGCTCACTCGGCGCGTTGCGCCGCGGGCACGCGGTCGCGCGGGGCGGCCGGGGCGGATGGCGCTGATGGCGCGGCGGCCGCATCGGGCGCGGGCGGCGGTGGCTGGTCCTGGTCTTCCTGGTCCTGCGTGGCCTCGCGGCGTTCGATCTCCTCGCGCGTGGAGGTGGACAGGTCCCAGCTGGCGATGAACAGCGCGGCGATCAGCGGGCCGATGACGAAGCCGTTCAGGCCGAACAGCGCCATGCCGCCCAGCGTGGAGATCAGCACCACCCAGTCGGGCATGCGGGTGTCCTTGCCGACCAGGATCGGGCGCAGCACATTGTCCACCGTGCCGATCACCAGCACGCAGAAGCCGATCAGGACCGCGCCCTTGCCGACCTCGCCGGTGAGCAGGAAGTAGATCGCCACCGGCCCCCAGATCAGCGCCGCGCCGACCGCCGGCAGCAGCGAGAGGAAGGCCATCAGCACGCCCCACAGCAGCGAGCCCTGGATGCCGAGGAACCAGAAGATCAGCCCGCCGAGCGCGCCCTGCACGGCGGCCACCACGATGTTGCCCTTGACGGTGGCGCGCGCCACCGTGGTGAACTTGCGCAGCAGGTGCTGCTTGTGCGGCTCGCTCAGCGGAATGGCCTGCACGATGCGGCGCGAGATCTCCGCGCCGTCGCGCAGCAGGAAGAACAGCAGGTACAGCATCACGCCGAAGCTGACCACGAACTGGAACGTGTTCTGGCCGATGCTCAGCGCCTGCGTGGCGATCAGCTGGCTGCCCTGCGCGGCGCCGGCGGTGAGCTTGGCCTGCACGCCGGCGATGTCGGCCATGCCGAAGCGGTCCAGCACCCGGTTCACGGACGGCGGCAGCGCGTGCACGGCCTGCTGGAAGTAGGCGCCGAAGTTGAGCTGCCCGGTCTTGATCTGCTG
The DNA here is from genome assembly GCF_977008105.1 of Cupriavidus ulmosensis. NCBI lineage: Bacteria > Pseudomonadati > Pseudomonadota > Betaproteobacteria > Burkholderiales > Burkholderiaceae > Cupriavidus > Cupriavidus ulmosensis. Next base: position 3,264,917 of record NZ_CDRMWP010000001.1, on the reverse strand, counting down.
GTAGACCGTGCTGACCTCCTGGGCCAGCGCGCCGGTCACGAAGATCAGCGGCAGCACCACGATCAGCAGGCACAGCGTCAGCGTGGCCAGCGCGGCGAGGTTGCGGCGCCCGCCCATGCGGCGCGTGAGCCAGTTGTTGGGCGGCGTGAAGATGATGGCGAGGATGGCGCCCCAGAACACGGCGCCGAAGAACGGCCACAGCACGAAGCAGAATGCGATCGAGACTGCGGCCAGCAGCAGGTAGAACGCCTTCTGCTGCATGTCTGCTGGTTGGGTCATGGCGCTGTCACCTTGCGTGGAAAATCCCCCGGGGGGCACGGGATTATCCCGTCCCGGCATGACAACTCGCCGGGGACGCCGGTCCGGGCGCGCCGACCGGCAGGCCGGTGGTGGCCGGGGCCGGGGCGGGTGGCTATCGGTTATCGGCGGCAGGCTGCGGACTAGCGTACCAGCGGATCGCGAAAGCCGGTGTCGGCGGCGCCGGGGGCGCCGGCCGGCCGGGTGTCGCCGGCGGTACCTTTCTGCCAGGTATCGTAGGCCCAGTAGCCGGCCGCGGCGAGGCCGCCGAGCTTGGCCAGCTTCCAGCCCCAGCGCAGCACCGGGGTCTTGCGCAGCAGGGGCAGCGCCAGGGAAATCGTGGAACTGAGGACCGGGTAGTCGCGCGCCAGGCCCAGCAGCTTGAGCAAGGAGGCGGGCTGCGCCACGCGCGGCAGCCAGCTGCCGAGGCGGCCGAAGCGCGCCGCGCTGCCGCGCACCTGGTGCAGCGCCTGGGCGCAGTCATAGCGCTCCAGCGCGGCGCGCGTGATCAGTAGTTCCTTGCGGATCGCCAGCGGCAGGCGCACTTCGCGCGAATAGCGCACCGGGCGCGGATGCGCGCGCGGCTGGCCGGCGTCGCGGGCCGCGGCGGTGTCGGCGCGCTCGTTGGCGCGCTCGGCCGGTGCGTCGCTGGGGTTGGACGGCGTGCTCATCGGCGCAGGATCTCCCGGTCTTTGTCGATCTCGGCCAGGGTGGCCTCGAACAGGGGCGGGGCATGCCGCACGAGGTGGCGCGCCAGCGCCAGGCAGACCGCGCACGCGGCGAGGTAGAACAGGACCAGCGCGCCCAGCGCCTGCCAGCGGTAGGTGTCCCAGAACACGATGGCGATCAGCACGGTCAGCGTGACCAGGGACAGGCCGAAGAACACCAGCCCGAAGCAGGCCAGCAAGGCCATCTTCATCAGGCGCGATCGTTCTTCCGCGAGTTCGACGCTGGCGAGTTCGAGGCGCGTCTGCACCATCGCCACCAGCGATCCTGCCAGGCTGCGCAGGGCGTCCATGAACTTGGGAGAGGAGGTCGGGTCGCTCATGCAATTCCGGCAAGGGCGTGCAGCACGGGGCTGCACCGGTTGCGGACGGGAGCCGGGCCGGCGGAACATGCCGCCGGAGGGCGTTTGCCCCGCATGTTGCCGCGCGCTGCGCAATGCGTGGGCGCAATACGGCTAACGCGGGGCACTCGTTCCTGGCGCCGGGCCATCAGGCCCGGCGGGTCGCATGGTTCAGGATTACTTGCGGTTGAGCAGCAGGCCGACCAGCAGGCCGACGCCGGCCGCCACGCCGACGGCGCGCCACGGGTGATCGTGCACGTAGTCGTCGGTGGCGCGCGCGGCCGCCTTGCTCTTGGTGACGACGGCGTCCTGGAGGTCCTGCGCCTTTTCCTTGGCCTGCTTCAGCAGGCCCATGCCGCGCTCGCGCAGTTCGGCAGCTTTCTCGCCGGTGGTCGAGGCCGCTTGCTTAAGCAGTTCTTCGGCATCGGACAAAACGGTCTTGACATCGCTCATCAGTTTCTCCTGTTTGCGGGCGGTGGTTTCGGATTGTGACATTTTGCCTTCCTCGCACGGTGTCGGGCAGCCTTCTCGCCCTCTTTCTTAGCATATGCGGGGAGCCGCCGTGGTTTCAACACCACGGGTCCGACAAGTTATGTAGGACGCTGACTTGAGACAAAAGTCCTTAAGATGAAAAGGTGATTTTGTAGTGACTTTATATTTGTTTGGGTTGGATCGCAATCGGACTAAACTGGTTCAACCCCAATTTCTCGCGGAAGGAGACAGAGATGGCACTACGTCTAGGCGATATTGCGCCGGATTTCGAGCAGGACTCCAGCGACGGCCCGATCCGCTTCCATGAATGGCTGGGCGACAGCTGGGGCGTGCTGTTCTCGCATCCGGCGGACTTCACGCCGGTCTGCACCACCGAGCTGGGGCTGACCGCCAAGCTCAAGGGCGATTTCGCCAAGCGCAACGTCAAGGTCATCGCGCTGTCGGTCGACCCGGTCGAATCGCATCGCGAGTGGATCAAGGACATCAACGAAACGCAGGGCACCACGGTCAACTTCCCCATCATCGCCGATGGCGACCGCAAGGTCTCGCAGCTCTACGACATGATCCATCCCAACGCGAACGAGACCCTGACGGTGCGTTCGCTGTTCGTGATCGACCCGAAGAAGAAGGTGCGCCTCATCATCACCTACCCGGCCAGCACCGGGCGCAATTTCAACGAGATCCTGCGCGTGATCGACTCGCTGCAGCTCACCGACAACCACAGCGTCGCCACGCCGGGCAACTGGCAGGACGGCGAGGACGTGGTGATCGTGCCTTCGCTGAAGGACGAGGAAGTGATCAAGCAGAAATTCCCGAAGGGCTACAAGGCCGTGCGGCCTTACCTTCGCCTGACGCCGCAGCCCAATCGCTAGGGGCCCGGCGGCAGGCCGGCCGGGCGCGTGGCGCCGGCCGGCGTGTCACGGTGTTGTAACACGATGGGCTCGCCCGTCGTCTCTCCTTGGTAGTGTGCTTGGCCCGGCTTCGCAGCCGGGCCTTTTTGCTTCTTGCCCTTGGATTTCGGAGACGGGGCGGGCGCAGGCTTCAGTAGAAGGCCTGGATGCCGGTCTGGGCGCGGCCCAGGATCAGCGCGTGGATGTCGTGGGTGCCTTCGTAGGTGTTGACCACTTCGAGGTTGACCACGTGGCGGATCACGCCGAACTCGTCCGAGATGCCGTTGCCGCCGAGCATGTCGCGCGCCACGCGGGCGATGTCGAGCGACTTGCCGCACGAATTGCGCTTCATGATCGAGGTGATTTCCACCGCGGCGGTGCCTTCGTCCTTCATGCGGCCCAGGCGCAGGCAGCCTTGCAGGCCCAGCGTGATCTCGGTCTGCATGTCGGCCAGCTTCTTCTGCACGAGCTGGTTGGCGGCCAGCGGGCGGCCGAACTGCTGGCGGTCCAGCGTGTACTGGCGCGCGGTGTGCCAGCAGAACTCGGCGGCGCCGAGCGCCCCCCAGGCGATGCCGTAGCGGGCCGAGTTCAGGCAGGTGAACGGACCCTTGAGGCCGGACACGCCGGGCATCAGGTTGTCTTCCGGCACGAACACCTGGTCCATGACGATCTCGCCGGTGATCGAGGTGCGCAGGCCGACCTTGCCGTGGATCGCGGGCGCCGACAGGCCCTTCCAGCCCTTTTCCAGGATGAAGCCGCGGATGGCTTCCTTGCCGTCGTCGCCGGCCAGCTTGCCCCACACCACGAACACGTCGGCGATCGGCGAGTTGGTGATCCACATCTTGGCGCCGCTCAGTTCATAGCCGCCCGCCACCTTCCTGGCGCGCGTGACCATCGAGCCCGGGTCCGAGCCGTGGTTCGGCTCGGTCAGGCCGAAGCAGCCGATCCACTCGCCGGTGGCGAGCTTGGGCAGGTACTTCTGCTTCTGCGCTTCGCTGCCGAATTCGTAGATCGGCACCATCACCAGCGAGGACTGCACGCTCATCATCGAGCGGTAGCCCGAATCCACCCGTTCCACTTCGCGCGCGATCAGGCCGTAGGACACGTAGTTCAGTCCCGGGCCGCCGTATTGCTCGGGAATGGTCGGGCCCAGCAGGCCGAGCTCGCCCATTTCGCGGAAGATCTCGACGTCGGTCTTCTCGTTGCGGAACGATTGCAGCACGCGCGGCGCGAGCTTGTCCTGGCAATAGGCCTGGGCGGCGTCGCGCACCATGCGCTCGTCGTCGCTCAGTTGCTGGTCCAGCAGCAGCGGGTCGGCCCAGTTGAATTCGGCGTTGGCAGCCATGTAGGTCTCCTTCGGTAGTGCAGTGCGTTGTGCGGGTTCGTGCAGGGGTTTGCGGGCGCCGGCGGGATGGCGCGGCGGATCGGGCCGGGCGGTCTCGCGGGTGGCCTGGGGTCAGCAGGCCTCAACAAAAGCATCGGCGCATTCCGCGGTCTGCGGTGACTTTCGTGACTTTCGCCGCGACTTTTTAGTTCCGCATTGCGGAACTTTGTTCCGATGATGTAGTATAGCGCAATGCGCGGTCCGTGCAATAGCCGGAATCGGCATGACCGTGGCGGCCCCTTCCGTTGCGGCCGCGGCACCTTCCCATTCCACCAGCCGGAGCGCTCTCTTGGCCACCGAACCGCAAGCCTTGCCCGCCACGCAGCAGGCGGATGCCGCCGGCCCCGCGCCGCGCGAGAGCGATCCCAACTTCGTCGCCGCGCTGGCGCGCGGCCTGGAGCTGCTGCGCTGTTTCCGCACCGGCGAAGCGATGCTGGGCAACCAGGACTTCGTGCGCCGCACCGGTTTTCCCAAGGCGACCGTGAGCCGGCTGGCCGGCACGCTGGTGCAGCTCGGCTACCTGCGCTACGACGACAGCCTGGGCAAGTACGCGCTCGACGCCGGCGTGCTGGCGCTCGGTTATGCGTACCTGTCGGCGTCCGGCGTGGTGGCGCTGGCGCGGCCGCACATGCTGGCGTTCGCGCAGTCCTACGGGGTCTCGGTCTCGCTCGGCAAGCGCGAGCGCATGGAGGTGATCTACCTGGAGTCGATCCGCAACGATGCCGGCGTGATGCTCGGGCTGGGCGTGGGCTCGCGCCTGTCGCTGGTGTCGAGCTCGATGGGGCGCGCCTACCTGGCGGCGCTGCCGGCGGCGCGGCGCGAGCGCGTGCTGGCGGAATTCGCGCAGGCTTTCCCGGAGCAATGGAAGACGCAGGAAGGGCCGACGCGCGCGGCACTGGCGCAGGCCGCGGGGCAGGGCTACGCGGCCTCGTTCCGCGACTGGCACCCGGCCATCCACGCCTGCGCGGTGGCGTTCCGGCCGGTGGGGGAGAAGGAGCTGCACATGCTGAGCTGCAGCGCCTCCTACGGTTCCGTGGAAGAGGCCGTGTTCCACGACAAGCTGGCGCCGGCCCTGCGCGCGCTGGCCGCGCGGCTGTCGGACCCGGCGCCCTGAGCGCGCGTCAGAGGTCGGTGCGCAGCTTCCACAGCTCGGGGAACAGCACCACGTCGAGCATCTTGCGCAGGTAGCTCACGCCCTCGGTGCCGCCGGTGCCGCGCTTGAAGCCGATCACGCGCTCCACCGTGGTGACATGGCGGAAGCGCCATTGGCGGAACGCATCCTCCAGGTCGACGAACTTCTCGCCCAGTTCGTACAGTTCCCAGTGCGCGCCGGGCTGGCGGTAGACCTCCAGCCACGCCGCCTCCACCGAGGCGTTCTCGCCGGCCGGGCGGGTCCAGTCGCGCTCGATGCAGCCCGCGTCGATGACGAAGCCGCGCCGCGCCATCAGGCGGATCGCCTCGTCGTACAGCGACGGCGTGCGCAGCGCCGCCTCTACCAGCGCGAGGTGCTCGGGCCGGTGCGCATGCGGGCGCAGCATGGCGGCGTTCTTGTTGCCGAGGATGAACTCGATCTCGCGGTACTGGTAGGACTGGAAACCCGACGACATGCCGAGATACGGGCGCATCGCCGAGTATTCCGGCGGCGTCATGGTGGCCAGCACGTTCCACGCCTGCACCAGCTGCTCCATGATGCGCGACACGCGCGTGAGCATCTTGAAGGCCGGCGGCAACTGGTCGCCGCGCACGCACTCGCGCGCCGCGCGCAGCTCGTGCAGCGCCAGCTTCATCCACAGCTCGCTGGTCTGGTGCTGCACGATGAACAGCATCTCGTTGTGCTCGGGCGAGAGCGGATGCTGGGCGGTGAGGATCTGGTCCAGCGCCAGGTAGTCGCCGTAGCTCATGTCCCCGGCGAAGTCCATCTGCGCATCGTGCCAGGCGGCCTCGCCGCCCGCCGCCGCGGCATTCGTGGCGTTGGCGGCGTTCGTGGCATCGCCAGGCCCCGACATCGGGCATCCCTTGTTGGCGCTCATGTCGTTCTCCTCCTCAAGTCACCAGGCCGCGCGCCTGGTGGCGGGCTTCCTTGTAGCTGCCGCTGTCGAGCACGTCGCGCAGCACCTCCACCGCGTCCCACACGTCGGCGAAGCCGATGTACAGCGGCGTGAAGCCGAAGCGCGCGATGCGCGGCTCGCGGTAGTCGCCGATCACGCCGCGCTCGATCAGTGCCTGCACCAGCGCGAAGCCGTCGGGATGGGCGAAGCTGACGTGGCTGCCGCGGCGCGCGTGCGCGCGCGGCGTGGCCAGCTCGAGCGGATGGTGGCCGCAGCGCTGCTCGACCAGCGCGATGAACAGGTCGGTCAGCAGCAGCGACTTGGCGCGCAGCGCCTGCATGTCGGTCCGGGCGAAGAGGTCCAGGCCGCATTCGACCATCGCCAGCGAAGTCACCGGCTGGGTGCCGCACAGGAAGCGGCCCACGCCCGCGCGCGGGCGGTAGCCCGGCTCCATCGCGAACGGCGCGGCGTGGCCCCACCAGCCCGACAGCGGCTGCCAGAACGCATCGCGCAGCGCCGGCGCGACCCACAGGAAGGCCGGCGAGCCGGGGCCGCCGTTGAGGTATTTGTAGGTGCAGCCCACCGCGTAGTCCGCGCCCGACGCCGTCAGTGCCACCGGCACCGCGCCGGCCGAATGGGCCAGGTCCCACACCGTGAGCGCGCCGCGCGCGTGCGCCATCGCGGTCACGGCGGCCATGTCCAGCATCTCGCCGCTCTTGTAGTTCACGTGGGTCAGCATCAGCACCGCGGTGTCGGCGCCGACCGCTGCGTCGATCTCCTGCGGCGCGTCGACCAGGCGCAGCGAATAGCCTTGCTGCAGCAGGTCGGCCAGGCCCTGCGCGATGTACAGATCGGTGGGGAAATTGCTGGCTTCCGAGACGATGACCTTGCGCCGCGGGTCGCGCGCCTGCTGCACGCGCAGCGCCGCGGCCAGGACCTTGAACAGGTTGATCGAGGTGGTGTCCGTCACCACCACTTCGTCTTCGCCGGCGCCGATCAGCGGCGCGAGCTTGTTGCCCAGGCGCTGCGGCAGGTCGAACCAGCCGGCGGTGTTCCAACTGCGGATCAGGCCATGCCCCCATTCCTCGCTCACCACCTCGGCGGCGCGCGCGGCGGCGCTGCGCGGGCGCGCGCCCAGCGAGTTGCCGTCGAGATAGATCACGCCTTCGGGCAGCGCGAACTGGTCGCGCAGCGGGCGCAGCGGGTCCTGCCGGTCGAGTGCGAGGCATTGCTCGCGGCTTGGTGCGGTCATGGGAGCTTCCTGGAGAAAAAACGGATTCGGTGGGCCTGCGCGTCAGGCCAGGCTGCGCAGCACGGCGCGCACCGGGCTGGCGTCGAGCCCGGCCAGGCGCAGCGGCAGCGCGATCAGTTCGTAGTCGCCGGCGGCGACGGCATCGAGCACCAGCCCTTCGAGGATGGCCAGCCGGTGCCGGCGCACCATGCGGTGCGCCTCCATCGTCTTGGATTCCTGCGGGTCCAGCGAGGGCGTGTCGATGCCGACCAGCATCACGCCGTGGGCGGCCAGCAGCGCGATGGTCGCGGGCGCCACCGCGCAGAACGCCGGGTCCCACCGCGCCAGCGGCGCGGCCTGGTAGGTGCGCAGCAGCACGCGCGGCGGCGTGCCGGCCAGCGCGTGTTCGACGTGGCGCGGCTCGACCAGCGGCGCGGCGCCCAGGCAATGGATCACGCGGCACGGGCCGAGGTAGGGCGCGAGGTCGACCGCGCCGATGGGCGCGCCGTCGGCGGCGTAGTGCAGCGGCGCGTCGGCATGCGCGCCGGTGTGCGGCGACAGCGTGATGCGGCCCACGTTGACCGGGCAGTGCGCGTCCATCTGCCACGCGCGCTCCTGCCGGAACGGCGTGTCGCCGGGCCACACGGGGGTGTCGGGCGACAGCGGCGGGCTGATGTCCCAGAGCTGGCGCTCGGGCGTGGCGGTGGCGGCGGGGCGGTTCGTCATTGGCGGGGCGGGCGAGTGGCGCCGGGGTCCGGCGCTCCTTGGCTCGGCGAGGAGCGGATGACGGCATGATAGTCAATATCCCAGGCAAGAGGCTTGCTAAATACCCCGGGTATCGACCTCGGATTCGCATAGAATTTCACCGAATACGAGAATGTGGAAAGAATCTGCGAAATGAACCTGGACCCTACCGATCTGCGCATCCTGGCCTGCCTCCAGGAGAACGGGCGCATCAGCAACCAGGATCTGGCCGACCGCGTGGCGCTGTCGCCGTCGGCGTGCCTGCGCCGCGTGCGGCTGCTGGAGGAAAGCGGCGTGATCGGCGGCTACCGCGCGTGGTTCGACGCCGAGCAGCTCGGGCTGGAGATCGAGGCCATCGTGCAGGTGTCGATGCGGCACGACGTGGAGGGCTGGCACGATACCTTCAACGCGGCGGTGCAGGCGTGGCCCGAGGTGGTGTCGGCCTACATCATCACCGGCGACAGCAACTACATCCTCAAGGTGCAGGCGCGCAACCTCAAGCACTACTCGGATTTCATCGTCAACCGGCTGTACCGCACGCCGGGCGTGATGGACATCCGCTCCAACATCGTGCTGCAGAAGATCAAGACCGACGGTTCGCCGCTGGCGGTGATCAAGGGCGCGCCGGGCGCTTGAGCGTTGCCTGCGCGCCGCGTGCGCGTTGTCTGGGCGCCGCCTCGCGCGGCGCGTGCAGCGCGATCAGGCGGCGCAGCGCGTCCTTGAGCTGGTCGGCCTGCGCCGGGCCGAAATCGTCGAGCATCCGGCGCTCGTGCCCCGCCGCCTGCGCGAGCAGGGCGCGCGCGCAGGCCCGGCCGCGCGCGGTGATGGAAACCAGCGCGTGGCGGCGGTCGCGCGCGCCGTTGCGGCGCGCGACCAGCCCGCCGGCCTCCATGCGGCCGATCAGCTTGGTCAGGGTGGGCTGCTTGGCGAGGGTGAGATCGGCCAGCGCGCCGATGGTGCATTCGGGCCGGTCGGCCAGCGCGGCCAGCACGCGCCATGCGGGGATCGAGAGGCCGGCGGCCTCCACCTGCCGGTGGAACTCGTCCGCCATCAGGTGGCTCGCGCGCGCCAGCAGGTAGGGCAGGTAGCCGTCGACGAAGGCGCCCGCCGGCGGTGGCGGCGGTGGCGGCGGAGATGGCTGCGGTTGCGTCATGGCGCGCGCCCGGCGCCTCAGTCGGCGAGCGGGCGGGTGGTGCCGAAACGGCCGTCGTGGAACACCAGCGGGCCGCCGGCGAGGCCGTGCACGCCGCAGCGCTCGACCTCGCCCACGAAGATCACGTGGTCGCCTTCGTCGTAGCGGCTGCGGTTGTGGCATTCGAACCAGGCCAGCGCATCGGCCAGGATCGGCAGGCCGGTCTCGGACAGGCGGTAGTCCACGCCGGCGAAGCGGTCGCCCTTGAGCGTGGCGAAGCGCTGGCACAGGTCCAGCTGCGAGTCCGACAGCACATTGATGATGTAGTGCGAGCCGTCGCGGAACATCGGCAGGCTGTTGGCGCGCGTGGCCATGCTCCACAGCACCAGCGGCGGATCGAGCGAAACCGAGTTGAACGAGCTGGCGGTGATGCCGACGAACGGCGCGCCCGGCGGCGAGCCGGGGCCCGCGCGCGTGGTGATGACCGTCACGCCGGTGGCGAACTGGGACAGCGTGCGCCGGAAGTGCAGCGTGTCGAAATCGGGAGAGGCAGCCTTGCCGACGGTGCGCGGCGTGGCTTCAGGCATGCCCATAGCGCGGGCTCCACTTGAATCCATGAAATTTCATATATTATTTGCGCCGGCGACGAGAAGCACAAGTACAAGCTAAGGCGTCCGGCGCGGCGCATCGGTGGGCTGGCGCACCAAGGCGGCGGCGTGCCCCCGGACCCGGCGCCCTGCCGGCCGGACAGGCCGTGGGGATTGTAGCGGAGTCCCAATCCCGACCCGCCAGTGTGGCGTTGTCCGGGCCGGCGCCGCTGCCTAGCCGGGAACACGGACACATGACGGGAAACGCATGACCGCGGCCACGCTCCGCATGCGTCCCGGCGGGGACGGCTTGCCGCCATGCCGCCGCGGGCGCGCCGGGGCGGCATGAGATGCGCCGAACGAGTATGCTAGTTGAATCCACCGTCGGAGCCGGAGAGAACAAGATGGAAAAAGAGTTGGAAAGCGAGCGCGAGGTCGCCACCCTGGGCGGCGGCTGCTTCTGGTGCCTGGAAGCGGTCTACCAGCAGGTCAGGGGCGTGCGGGCGGTGGAATCGGGCTATACCGGCGGCCACGTGAACCATCCGACTTACGAGCAGGTCTGCGACGGCGACACCGGCCACGCCGAAGTGGTGCGCGTGACGTTCGACCCCTCGGTGATCAAGTACCGCGAGATCCTGGAGATCTTCTTCGCCATCCACGACCCGACCACGCTCAACCGGCAGGGCAACGACGTCGGCCCGCAGTATCGCTCGGTGATCTTCACCCATTCGGAGCCGCAGCGCGCGACGGCCGAGTACGTGATGCGCGAAGTGACCGCGCAAAAGCTGTACGACGCCCCGCTGGTGACGCAGATCGAGCCGGGCCAGCCGTACTGGCGCGCCGAGGAAGGCCACCAGAACTACTACCAGACCCATCCGACCCAGGGCTATTGCTCGTTCGTGATCTCGCCCAAGCTGGCCAAGTTCCGGCAGAAGTTCGCGCACCTGCTGGTGCGCTGATCCGCCGGCGCGCTCAGTCGCGCGCCAGCCGCTCGGCGATGGCCTCGGCCAGCCGCACGCAGCTCAGCGGCGCGCAGCCCTCGGCCTTGTTGCTCACGATCACGTAGGCGGGCTGGCCCGCGCGCAGCGTGCGGACCACCTGTTCGGCGATCACCGCGCGCGTGTGCGGGTCCTCGTCCAGCAGCCGGTCGAACGGCGCGTAGCGCGATTCGGCCTGCTCGTAGGCGAAGCCCGCATGCAGCATCCAGCGCAGCACCAGCGGCCCCGGCATGCCTTCGTCCATCAGCGCCTGCGCCGGCAACTGGCGCTCGGCCGGCGGCATGCGCTCGCGCGCCGACAGGCAGAAGCGCACGCCGCGCGCGCGCAGCAGCTTGATGAAGCGCGGCGTGAGCAGGGATGCGTCGCGCAGCTCCACCGCGTAGCACGCATGCGGATTGGCGCCGGCATCGAGCGCGGGCAGCGCGCCGAGGAAGGCGTCGAGCCGCGCCAGGAAGCCGGCGCCGTCCGCGGCCATCGCGCCCAGCGGCGAAAGCTGGAACAGCAGCGGGCCGCATTTCTCGCCGAGCCCCGCGGTGGCCGGGCCGATGAAGTCGCGCGCGGCGATCTCCGCGTTCAGGAAGCTGGCGTTGGCCAGCCGGCCCGCGCCCTCGGCGGTGCGCAGCCACGGATCGCAGATGCTGGCGGGCGCCTTGGTCAGGAAGCGGAAATGCGCGGGCACCTGGGCCGCGTAGGCAACGTAGTCGGCCAGCGGAATCGGCGCGTAGAAGCCGCGGTCGATGCCGGCCGCGCGCAGCAGCGGATGCTGCGAATAGGCGGCCAGGCCCTTGCGCGAGAGCAGGCTGTCGCTGTATTCGCCCTGGTAGACCAGGCCGTTCCAGCCGCCGTAGGACCACGACGAGGTACCGAGATGCAGGCCGGCGGGAAGGCGTTCGGCCAGTGCGAGGAGGGCGGGATCGGGCGGCGGCGCCTGCACGCTTTTTCCGCGTGCGGGGCGCGCCGCCGGCGCGGCGGCCGGCACGGGTGTTTCCGGCAGGCCGCCGAACAGGTCTTCAGTCAAGCGGGTTTTCAGTCCAGCGGTTTGTCGTAGATGTAGCGGCGCGACCAGGGCAGGCTCTGCGAGGGCAGGCCGGCCTTGTGGCAGACCACCTGGTAGATCGACATCTGGTCGGTATCGAAGGCGTGCGCGCAGCCCGCCAGGTAGACGCGCCAGATGCGGTATTTCTTCTCGCCCACCATCGCGCGGATGGTATCACCCTGCGCCTCGAAGTTGTCCGCCCAGTGGTGCAGCGTGCGGTTGTAGTGGTTGCGCATCAGCTCCACGTCGGTGGCTTCCAGGCCGCCGCGCTGGAGCGTGTTGAGCACCATGCCGATGTGCGGCAGCTCGCCCTGCGGGAACACGTAGCGGTCCATGAATTCGGAGCCGTCCATCGGCGTGGCGCCGCTCTCGGGATCGGGCGAGGTGATGCCGTGGTTCATGGCGAAGCCGTCGTCGGCCAGCAGCTCGCGCATGCGCTTGAAGTAGCCGGGCAGGTTGTCCTTGCCGACGTGCTCGAACATGCCGACGCTGGTGATGCGGTCGAACGTGCCGGCGGTGTCGCGGTAGTCCTGCAGGCGGATCTCGATGCGGTCCGACAAGCCCGCCTGCCTGACCCGCTCGGTGGCCAGGTCGAACTGGTTCTGCGACAGCGTGATGCCCACGCAGCGCGCGCCGAACTTCTGCGCCGCGCGCAGCACCAGCGCGCCCCAGCCGCAGCCGATGTCGAGCAGGGTCTGGCCGGGCTGCAGGCGGATCTTGGTCAGGATGTGGTCGATCTTCTTGCGCTGCGCGGTGGCGAGGTCCTCGTCGCCGTTCTCGAAGTAGGCGCAGGAATAGACCATCGCCGGATCGAGCCAGAGCGCGTAGAACGCGTTGGAGACGTCGTAGTGGTACTGGATCGAGGCCTTGTCGGCGGCCTTGGTGTGGGCGAAGTGCTGCGCCACGCGGGCCAGCGCGCCGCCGGCCTGCGCGCTGGCGGCGGCGGAGAAGCGGTAGGCCACGGCGATGATGTCGCTGAGCTTGCCGTCCAGGTCGATCTTCTCCTGCACGTAGGCTTCGCCGAGGTTGTCGAGGCTCGGCGTGAGCAGCAGCGGCAGCGCGCCCGCCTCGCGGACCGTCAGCGTGACCGCGGGCTGCTCGAAACGGCCGAGCGGATACTCGTTGCCGTTCCATAATCGCAGCTTGACCGGGAGGTTGGCTCGCTCGCGCAGATCGGCGATCCAGTGATCCAGTTGCTTGTCCAGTGCTTGCTTGAAAAACATGCGGCCTCCCAAATTGGCGGTTGCGGCACACTCCTCGAACCTCAGCAGCGGGCAGGCTGGGCCTGCACACGATGGCGTCTTCCTCGCGGAAGTGCCGATGACTCACTTTACGACAATTCCCAATTTTGTGCAGTGCGCGGCCCCGATGCGCGCGGGGCCGCGGCCGCCTGGCCGCCCGGACAATTCAGCCGCTATTCAGCCGCCGTTCAACGGCTCACGGCGACAGCCGCACGATCTGCCACGCGCCGTCCGCCTGCAGCCGGTAGGCGATGCGGTCGTGCAGGCGCGACGGCCGGCCCTGCCAGAATTCGATGCGCGACGGCACCAGGCGATAGCCGCCCCAGTGGGCCGGCCGCGGCGGGTTGTCGCCGAACCTGGCGCGGAAATCCGCCTCGCGCTGCTCCAGCACCGCGCGGTCCGCGACCTCGCGGCTCTGCTCCGACGCCCACGCGCCCAGGCGCGAGCCGAGCGGGCGCGAGGCGTAATAGGCATCGCTCTCGGCATCGCTGACCTTTTCCACGGTGCCTTCCACGCGCACCTGGCGCTCGAGCTGCACCCAGTGGAACAGCAGCGCCGCGCGCGGGTTGCCGGCCATGTCCAGGCCCTTGCGGCTTTCGTAGTTGGTGAAGAAGGTGAAGCCGCTGGCGTCCATGCCCTTGAGCAGCACGATGCGCGCGGACGGCTGGCCGTCGGTGTCGACGGTGGCCAGCGTCATCGCGTTGGGCTCGGGCAGCTTGGCATGGATGGCTTCGTCGAACCAGCGCTGGAACTGGCTGATGGGATCGGTCGCCACGTCGGACTCGGAGAGCGAGCCGAGCACGTAGGTGCGGCGGAGGTCGGCAAGTTGGGTCATGTCGGATCAGGTATCAAGTCTGCGTGCCGCGCCGGGCAGGCCTGCCCGGCACCGGCGGCGCGCCTGATTCGAGTATAGCGAAAGCGCACCCGGCCGCATTTGCGCACGCGCAAGCCCTCGCGTTGCCATCGTCAGGCCGCTGGCGGCGGCAGCTTGCGTGCATCCCCGCGCGAGTAGTAGCCGGCCACGCCCATCGCGCCCGCCATCGACAGGAAGATCGGCAGCATGCCGAGCGCGGTGCCGACCACGCCGAAGGTCAGCGGCCACACCACCTGGCTGGTATTGAGCACGGCCGAGCGCAGCCCCAGCGCCTCGCCGGCGCGCCCGCTCGGCGAGGCCGCGTGCAGGATGTTCATCACGTTGGGCTGCGCGCTGCCCAGCGCCAGCCCGAGCAGGAACGCCAGGCAGCACATCAGCCAGAACTGCGCGACGAAGGGATAGAGCAGGTAGGCCACCGAGCCGAGCAGCAGCGCGCCGCGGATCACCTTCCATTCCGACAGCCGGCGCGACACCAGCGGCATCGCCACGCGGATGGCGAAGGTGGCGATGGCGAACGCGCCCAGCACCCAGCCGATCGACGACGGCGACAGCCCCACGCGCGTGCCCTGGATCGGGATCAGGAAGGCATGCAGGTCCCACGCGGCCGACAGCACCGCGCTGGCGATGAACACCGCGCGCAGCTCGGGGTGCGCCAGCAGGCCCAGCGTGGAACTGCGGCTGCCGTCGACGATGGCGTTGCGCGCGGCCCGGGCGCCGCGCGCGGGCAGGCGGTGGCGCACCAGCTGCAGGCCGGCCAGCCCCGCCGCGGCCACCGCCACCAGCGTGAAGAAAGCCGGGCGGAAGCCCGCGTGCTCGATCATGTAGCCCATCACCACCGGCCCCAGCGTGCCGGAGAACGACAGCCCGAGCGCGTGCAGCGTGTAGTTGCGCAGCCGCGTGCCGTCGCTGGAGATCTGGCCGATCAGCAGCTGCATGGCCACCTGCACCAGCATGAAGCCCACGCCGATCAGCGCGCACGAAAGATAGAGCGCCGCGATGCCCGGCCACAGCGCCGGCAGCAGCGTGCCCGCGAGCACCATCAGCGAGCCGGCCATGAGCGGCTTGCGCGGGCCGATCTCGTCGATGCGCTTGCCGGCATGGATGGCCAGCAGCATCGGCAGCAGCGCATAGAGCGACATCAGGATGCCGAGCGTGACGGTGGAGGCCTTGAGGGACAGCGCGAACAGCGACACCACCACGCGGCTGGCATTGAAAGCCACGTGGTTGCACACCGTGAGCGCGATCAGGCAGCTGATCGGCGGAACGGTGGCGTGTAGCGGCGTCATGCGCGGGCGGGGGCTTTGGGGGAATCCGGGAGAAAAACAAGTGCGGCCGAAACCGCACCCTGAGAAGGACGCCACGATCACTCGCAGAGGTCCGCAATGCGCCATCTATTGAAGACTTCGTTGTAAATGGCCGTTTAATTATGCGAGCGGCGTGTGCGATAGACAACGGTTCTCTGCACCAGCGTGGCGAAAGTGTTGCGAAATTGCGTCGATGCGTGCGCGGGTGTCGCGCACGGGCAACGGTGGCGCCACCGCGATGGTGCGCGGCGGTCAGCCGCCTTGGTGCAGCGAGGCGTCGGGCGCCGGCCGCGCCGGCGCGCCGGCAGCGCCCGCGCCCTCGCCCGATGGCACGGGGCCGGCGCCGCCGCTGGCCGGCTCGCGGTAGGCCTGGCCCGGCGGCGGCGCCAGCGGGCGCTTGCGCACCTGCGCCAGCAGCTTGCCGCACTGGGACTCCTCGCCGCCGCCGGAGAGATCGATCAGCGGCAGCACCGCGGCGCCGACCGGCGCCACCAGCGCCAGCGCCACCGCGCCGCCCGCGCGCAGGGCCAGCACGCCGATGTCGGGGCTGACCGTGGGCTTCTTGAGCGTGCCGCCCACGTAGAGCGGCGAGCGCAGCGAGAAGATGCGCAGGCCCTTCGAGTCCGGCCGGATGGTCAGCGCGAGCCGTTCGCTGGCCAGGTCGACCGCGCCGGTGGTGTCGATCACGGCGTCCTGCGTGTCGAGCACGAAGGTGCGCGCGCGCGCCAGGCCGTTGGTGAAGCTGACGTCGCTCACGCCGCAGTTGATCCGCACCGGCTTGTCGCCGAACAGCTTCGAGATCACCACGCTGCCCACGTTCAGGCCCATCGCCTCCAGGACGAACTTGCTCACCGTGCCGTTTTCCACCAGCAGCTTGGCTTCGCCGTTGGCGCTGCCGAGCAGGGCCGCCACCGAGTTGCCGGTGGCGCTGAGCCGCGCGGCGCCGTTGAGTTCGCCGATGCTGGCGCGCATCGACTCGAATTTCGGGAACAGCTGCTTGAGCTTGAGATGGCGCGCCTTCATGTCGATGGTGGCGGCCAGCGGCGCGCGCTTGCCGTTGAGCTGCAGCGTCGACACCAGGTTGCCGCCGGCGATGCCGAAGTCGAGCGGGTCCAGCGTGAGCAGGCCGTCGTCGAGCTTGAGGTGGGTGACGAGATCGGTGATCGGCAGGTCGGCGGTGCGCACGATGCGCTTGCCGGTGAACTTCACGTCCGCGTCGATGCTGTCCCAGCGCTCGGTGCGGAACGGCGCCACCGGCAGTGCCTTGTCGGCGGGCTGGCGCACGGTGCTGTCCGCGGCCGCGCCGCCGGGCCTGGCGTCGGCGCCGATCAGCGGCGCCAGGTCCTCGAAGCGCAGCTGGCTCGATTCCAGCTCGCCCGACAGCAGCGGACGCGGCTGGCGCTGGGCGTAGCTGAGCGTGCCGCTCAGGTCGCTGCCGCCCACGCGCCCGCTGAACTTGTCGTAGCGGTACGCCGAGGCGCCCTTGCGCAGCGTGGCCACCAGCCGCCCGCGCGTCTCGTAGGGCGGCGTGCTGGGCAGCACGATGCCGGTGAGCGCGTACAGCCGGGCCATGTTGTCACCGGACAATTGCAGGTTGACGTCGAGCGCGCCGAGATGGGCCGGGTTGGTGAGCGTGCCTTCCACCACCGCGCGCGTGTTGCCGACGCGCGCATCGGCCTGCACCGGGAACGGCACGTTGGCGTCGCGCAGGCTCAGCACCGTGCCGGCCTTGCCGCTGGCGCTGATGGTGGCGTCGTGGTAGCGGCCGGTGGCCTTCCAGCGCAGGCCGTAGCGCTGGCTGGCGGGCGCTGCCGCCGTGGCGCCGGCGGTGCCCGGGGCCGCCGCGCCGGTGAGCGCGCCGTCGCGGGCCTTGTCGTAGAGCGGGCTGTCGCCGATGGTGTCCAGGCGTGCCTGCATCTCGAGCTTCAGCACCTGGTCGGACAGGCTCAGGTCGCCCTGCGCCAGCGCCACCTCGCCGATGTCGAGCCGCCACTCGGACGGCTGCTTGCTGGCCGGCGTGGCGAAGGTCCAGTTGTTGCGCTGGTCGGCCAGGCGCTCGAGCCACACGGCCGGGCTGTCGACCACGATGGTGGAGATCGAGATCTGGCGCGACAGCAGCGGCAGCGGGCGCAGCACGAAGATCAGCTCGCGCACGGTGGCGAAGTTCGGCTCGCGCGCCCAGTCCGGGTTGCCGATCGTGATGTCGGCGGCCGACAGCCGCGGCCACGGCACCCAGGTGTGCCAGCCGGTCTCGCCCTGCGCGCTGCGCCAGGTCAGCGTGAGGTCGCCGTTGACGGCGAAAGGCCGGCCGATGGCCTCGGACACGCGCTGGTTGAGCCACGGCTTGAGGCGGTTCCAGTCGAAGGTCAGGACGACCACGACCACGATGGCCACCAGCGCCAGCGGCGTCAGTACACTCCAGAGAACGGCCTTGCGGCGCACGGGCATGGGATTGTCGTCCTGGTCGGGCGGGTGGCCGCGGCGCCGGCCCCGGGGGTGGGGCGATGCGGCGGCCGGACCACTGTTGTCAGGTATTGTATAGTTGCGCGCCGCGTTCTCCTGTCGGCGCCAGGCTGACAGGGTGACGCAGGCGGCGCCTGGACGGCCAGTCCGCCCGCGTCCGCCCGCCGGCGGCCCTCCTTCAGCAAGCCTCGATCCTATCCATGAGCCACCTCGTCCCGGAAACCTCCCCGGCCCCTTTCGCCTCCCCGGAACTGGCGCAGCTGCCGCCGGCGCTGACGCACGAGAGCCCGGCCGACGACGACTACCACCGCCGCTTCGGCGGCGTGGCGCGGCTGTACGGCGCGGCCGGCCTGGCGCGGCTGGAGGCGGCCAGCGTGTGCGTGGTCGGCATCGGCGGCGTGGGCAGCTGGGCGGCCGAGGCGCTGGCGCGCAACGCGGTCGGCCGCGTCACGCTGATCGACCTCGACCACATCGCGCTGTCCAACACCAACCGCCAGATCCACGCGCTGGGCGATGCCTACGGCCGCGCCAAGGTGCAGGCGATGGCCGAGCGCATGGTGCAGATCAACCCGCGCTGCCGCGTGACCGAGGTGGACGACTTCGTCACCGAGGACAACGTCGCCGAGCTGCTCGGCGGACACGACTACATCATCGACGCGATCGATTCGGTCAAGGTCAAGGTCGCCATGCTGGGCTGGGCGCGCCGCACCGGGCGGCGCATCATCACCTGCGGCGGCGCCGGCGGCCAGCTCGACCCGACCCGCATCCGCGTGGTCGATTTCTCGCGCACGGTGCAAGACCCGCTGCTGGCCAAGGTGCGCTCCCGCGTGCGCCAGGACTGGGGCTGGCCGCGCAATCCCAAGCGCAAGTTCGGCATCGACGCGGTCTTCTCCGACGAGCCGCTGCGCTATCCCGAACCCGAGCAGCAGGCCTGCGAGATCGACGAAGCCCCGGCCGACGCGCCCGCGATCGCGCCCGCCGGCCCGCAGGGCCTGGCCTGCGCCGGCTTCGGCTCGTCGGTGGCGGTCACGGCGGTGTTCGGCATGGTCGCCGCCGCCAGCGTGCTGGGCGCGCTCACCGCGCTGACCGAGCCCGCCGCCCCCGAGTGAGCCGCGCGCCCGCGCTAGGCGGCCAGCGCCGCCAGCAGGGCCGCTAGCTCGCCCTCGCCCGGCGCGGTGTTGTCGAAATAGCGCAGCTCGGGGTGCTGCTCCGGCGCCGGCATGAAGCGCCGCGCGCGGTAGTCCTCCCAGTGCGCGAGCTTGTAGGCATCGTTGGGGTTGCCGCGCCGCACGATGCGCGCGTGCGCCTCGTCCTCGGGCAGGTGGACCCACACCGTGCGCACCTGGGTGCCGGCGGGCACGCGCAGCCATGCCGGATCGTGCAGCCGGTTGTCGCGCACCTCGCGCGACAGCGGCCCGACCACGATCACGCTGATGCCCAGCGCGAGGTTCTCGCGCGCGGTGTCGAGCAGGCCGTGGTATTCGGCGTCGCGCAGGTACTTGAGGTAGGTGGGGCTGTCGCGGTCGTTGGGGTCGCCGGTCAGCGCGCCCATCGCGGCGGCGCTGTAGCTGCCGTACAGGGTGTCCTTGTCGAGCAGGCAGAACGGCTCGCCGGTGGCCTGCATGAGCGGGCCGATCAGGCGGTGGGCCAGGGTGGTCTTGCCGGTGCCGGCATGGCCGCAGAAGAAGAGCAGTCGGGGCATGGGAAGGCGGGGCGGAGCCCGCGGCGGTGGAAAGCCAGCCGCCAGCATAACCCGCGCGCCGGTTTGTCCTGGATCAGTCCGCGCCGCGGCGGATTCGGTATGCTCTCGGCTGGGGCCGGACTTCGCGCCGCGGGCGCGGGGCCGGCCAGCCGATTCCTTCGTTGCCTCGCTTCTCCAGACATGACCGATCACGCCACGGATGTCCCCGCGCCGAGCCGCGCCGCCCTTGCGCCCGAGCTGCTGCTCGGCGAGCCGGTGACCGACGCCACCCATGAAGAATTCGTGCAATTGCTCGATGCCGCCGCGCGCGCCGCGGACGACGGTTTCCTGGCCGCGCTGGACGAGTGGATCGAGCACACGCGCCATCATTTCGGCCAGGAAGAAACGTGGATGGAAGCCATGAACTTCGGCCCGCAGCACTGCCACCGCGGCGAGCACCAGCAGGTGCTGGCGGTGGCCGACGCGGTGCGCGTCAAGGTCGCCGAGGGCGACGTGACGCTGGGCCGGCGGCTGGTGTCCGAACTGCCCGGCTGGTTCGACCAGCACGTGAGGTCGATGGACGCGATGATGGTCGGCTACATGCGCGAGCACGGCTTCACGCTGATCGAGGCGCCCGACGGGCAGGCCGCCTGAAGACGGCCGCGCCGCGGCGCTTCAGCCGCCGCCGGCGGCCGCGCGGTCGAGCACCACGAAGTGCTTGCGCACCGTTTCCAGCACCTCGAACAGGCCGGTGAAGCCGGCCGGGATCACGCAGGCGTCGCCGGGCCCGAACTCGCGCGCGTTGCCCGCGTCGTCGCTGATGCGGATGCGTCCGCTGATGACGTGGAAGAATTCCTCCTTGCCCGCCGGGAAGGCGATGCGCCACGCGCCCGGCTCGCAGCCCCACACCCCGCAGTCGAAGTCACCCTGGCCGGCGCTGTAGTGCGTCCAGGTGGTGCGCTCGGGATTGCCCGCCACGAGCCGGTCCGGGCGCGGACGGTCGTGGCTGGGGGCGGGGTCGGCGCGGAAATCGGCCAGGCGGGGCAGGGCGGCAGCGGTCACGGCTAGGGCGGGCAGGAAGGTCGGGCCCGCCAGTTTAATTCAGCACCGAGGCCAGTTGCCGGCGCCAGCGCGAAACCGCCTCGGGCTGGTCGCCCATGAGCGCGAACACCGACAGCATGGTGACGCGCCCGATGTCCTCCTCGAAGCCGCGGTCGGCCCGCACGATGGCCAGCAGCTGTTCCAGCGCCGGCTCGTACTGCCGGTGCGCGATCAGCGCGCGGGCCAGGTCCAGGCGCGTGCGCAGGTCGCCGGGCGCGGCCGCCACGCGTGCGGCCAGGGTGGCCGTGTCGGGCAGTTCGGCCACGCCGCGCATGGCTTCGAGCCGGGTGCGCAGCGCCGCGAAGCCGTCTTCCTGCGACGCGCCGCGCGACAGCATGCCGAACTCGGTCTCGGCCTGCTCCAGCGCGTCGCCGTCGAGCAGGAAGCCGATGTACTCGAGCCGCGCCGCGTCGAAGCCGGGATCGAAGGCCAGCGCCGCCTGGAACGCCGCCCGCGCGGCTTCGCGGTCGCCGGCGGCGAGCGCGTCGCGCGCGGCGCGCAGGGCGGTCTGGCCCGGGTCCGGCATCACGCGCGCGAGGAACTCGCGCAGGCCCGACTCCGGCAGCACGCCGGTGAACTGGTCCACCGCCTGGCCGTCCACGAAGGCCACCACATGCGGGATGCTGCGCACGCCGAAGTGCGCGGCGAGATCCTGGTTCTCGTCCACGTTGACCTTGGCCAGCCGCCACTTGCCGCCGGCCTCCGCTTCGAGCTTCTCCAGCATCGGTCCCAGCGTCTTGCACGGGCCGCACCAGGGCGCCCAGAAATCCACCAGCACCGGGATGTGACGCGATGTCTCGATCACGTCCGCCTCGAAATTCTGCAGGGTTACGTCGCTCATGACTTGGTCTCGCTAGAAGGGAAGCCCCGCGCATGCCGGGGCCATACGGGGGCTAGTTGGGGGCGGATGCGGCCGATTGCAACAGCGTGGCGCGCAAAGGCGGACGGGCAAGGCGGATGAATAAGGTGGACGGGCAAGGGTAAGCGATGGATTGAAAATAGAACGGTCGTTCGGTTATATTGCTTGGCTGGTATCCAAGATCAGGTCGGACAGACCGCACAGGAGACGTTCCATGCAGACCCACCAGCCCGCGCGCCCGCATTTCCAGTTCTGGCCCAAGCGCGTTCCTACCGAGATCGTGTCGCCGGAGACCTCGCTCTGGTACAACCTGGTGGTTTCCGCGCACCGCTACGCCGACAAGGCGGCCATCCGCTATTTCGGCAACGCCATCACCTTCCGCCAGCTCGAGGCGCAGGCCAGCGCGGTGGCCGGCTGGCTGCAGCAGGAAGCCGGCGTGAAGAAGGGCGACCGGGTGCTGCTCTACATGCAGAACTGCCCGCAGTTCATCATCGGCTACTACGCCATCCTGCGCGCCGACGCCGTGGTGGTGCCGGTCAACCCGATGAACCGCACCGAGGAATTCAAGCATTACATCAGCGACGCGCAGGCGCGCGTGGCGATCTGCAGCGCCGACCTCGCCGCCGGCGCCGAACAGGCCAGCGCCGAGCTGCCCGAGGCGCAGCGCCTGCGGCACATGCTGGTCACGCAGTACGGCGACGCGCTGCCGGCCAGCTACGAGAACCCCGAGGACGCGCCGCCGGCCTGGCTCACCGCCGAGCACCCGCTGCCGGCCGGCGCCACGCCGTGGTCGCGGGTCCTCGCCGCGCAGCGGGTGCCGGCGCCGCACACCGCCGGCCCCGACGACATGGCGGTGATGCCGTACACCTCGGGCACCACCGGCTTTCCCAAGGGCTGCATCCACACCCACCGCACGGTCATGCACAACGTGATCGGCGGCAGCACCTGGAGCGGCAGCGGCGCGGAATCGACCATCCTGTCGGTGCTGCCGCTGTTCCACGTCACCGGCATGCAGTACGGCATGAACGGCCCGATCTACAGCGGCGCCACCGTGGTGATGCTGCCGCGCTGGGACCGCGAGGTGGCGGGGCGCCTGATCTCGCGCTACAAGGTCACGCACTGGACCAACATCCCGACGATGGTGATCGACTTCCTCGGCAGCCCCAACCTGGCCCAGTTCGACCTGTCGAGCCTGCGCTACATCGGCGGCGGCGGCGCGGCCATGCCGCAGGCGGTGGCCGAGCGGCTGCACCAGCAGTTCGGCCTGAACTACCTGGAAGGCTACGGCCTGTCGGAGACGATGGCGCCGACCCACGGCAACCCGAGCGACCGCCCCAAGCTGCAATGCCTGGGCGTGCCCACCTTCAACACCGACGCGCGCGTGATCGACCCGGTCACGCTGGCCGAGCTGCCGCCCAACGAAACCGGCGAGATCATCGTGTGCGGCCCGCAGGTGTTCAAGGGCTACTGGGGCAAGCCGGACGCCACGCGCGACGCCTTCATCGAGTTCGAGGGCAAGACCTTCTTCCGCACCGGCGACCTCGGGCGCATGGACGAGGAGGGCTACTACTTCCTGACCGACCGCCTCAAGCGCATGATCAACGCCTCCGGCTTCAAGGTGTGGCCGGCCGAGGTGGAGAACCTGCTGTACAAGCATCCGGCCGTGCAGGAAGCCTGCATCATCGGCACGCGCGACGCCTACCGCGGCGAGACCGTCAAGGCGGTGGTGGTGCTCAAGACCGATGCCCGCGGCAAGACCACGCCCGAGGACATCATCGAATGGGCCAGGGAGAACATGGCGGCCTACAAGTACCCGCGCGTGGTGGAGTTCGTCGACGCGCTGCCCAAGTCGGGCACCGGCAAGGTGATGTGGCGCCAGCTGCAGGAAAGCGAGAACGCGCGCGACGATGCGGCCCGGCCGGCGGCCTGATGCTTGCCGCCTGACGCCCGCCGCGCGCGGGGCGGCCTTCAGTGCCCGCGCGCGCGCACCAGCATCTTTACCATCGTCTTGTAGCTGCGCTCGCGCGCGTGCCGCGTCGGGCTGGTGCCGTCGCGGTCCGCCAGGTTGGCGTCCGCGCCGGCGTCGAGCAGCAGTTGCACGGTGTCTTCGTAGCGCGCGCTGCCGTCGCCCATGACGATGGTTTCCAGCAGCGCGGTCCAGCCCTGCCGGTTGACGTGGTCGACCGGCACGCCGGCCTTGAGCAGCACTTTCACCACCTCGGTATTGCCATGCTGGCTGGCCAGGATCAGCGCCGTGCTGTCGTTGCTGTCGGTGCTGGCGAGGTCGGCGCCGTGCGCCAGCGAAAGCTGCACCATCTCGAGCTGCCCGGTGGCGGCGGCCAGCAGGAAGGGGCTGTTGGCGTCGATGTCCTTGCGGTTGACGTTGGCGCCGGCCGCCACCAGGGTCTTGGCGACCTCGGTGTGGCGGCTGTCCACCGCCACCAGCAAGGCGCTGCGGCCGCGCTCGTCGGTGGCCTGCGCGGAGGCGCCGGCGGCAAGCAGGCGCTTGACCAGTTCGAGGTCGCCCTGCATGGCCGCGGCGATCAGGTTGCGATCGAGCGCGCCCACGCCCTCGCGCGGGCCGGACGCCGCGGTGCCCGCGGGTGCCTGCGAGCGGGACGCGGCATGGGACGCCGCGCCGCCGGCGGGGCGCGCCGCCAGGCTCGATCCGCCCGGGCCGGCCAGCAGCGCGCCGCCCATCAGCAACCCGGTCAGCCCCAGCACTTCGGCCAGTACCAGTCGGCGGGGGCGGGCGGCGGGGCGCGGCATCGGGTGGATTCCTGGATAGGTCCGGATCAGGCGGCCGTGCCGGCGGCAGGCCCGCTTGCGGCATCGGTGTCCTGCAACTGGCGCCACAGCCGGCCGAGATAGGGATCGTCGACGCCGTTGGTGGCCAGCCCGAGCAGGGTCTGCTGCAGGTATTCGCGCGCCGGGCCGTACAGGCCGGCGGCGTGGCGCAGGCAGGCCACCACGCGCTCGTCGGGCAGGCGCCCGGCATAGGCTTCGTGGCCGCGGTTCATGACGAAGGCCAGCGCCGGCTGCGGCGCGCTGCCGGCCAGTTTCACGTTGAGCCAGCGCGGGTGGTAGGCGCCGGTCAGCATCTCGCGGCGCCACAGCAGGCGGAATTCCTGCTCGATCATGTCATGGGGGATGCGGAACGCCACGCCGTGGCACGAGCCGCCGCGGTCGAGCCCCAGCACCAGGCCGGGGCTGTCCCAGGTGCCGCGGTTGATGCGCGAGTACAAGTAGAAGCCGCGGTGGTAGCCGTGCACGGTGGCCAGTTGGCGGTCGGTGTGCACCACCATCGGGTTCCAGATCAGCGAGCCGTAGCCGAACACCCACACATCGCCGGCTAGCGCGGGCGTGTCCGGGCGCTGGTCCAGCGTGGCGCGCAGGGAGCCTTCGAATGCGGCTTCCGGGAGTAGCGAGGAAGCCACCGGCGTGCTGCAAAGAGAAGCACGCAGCCGATCCGTTTCGAGATCTTGTCGGGTGATGGCCATGCCTGCAAGCATAATCCAAAGCTGCGTTTCAGGCGGCAAGGAAACCACATGGCAGGCAGAAATCGCCGCAACGCTCAACTGGCTGTGTGCGGCAGACAACGGTCGGCATGGCGGCAGGGCCGGCGAAATCGCACGGACTTGACCGCGCACGGTGGCGGCGGCGCCGGACAAGTCCTTACAATACCGCATCAACCCAGGAGAACAGGCTATGGCGCGCACGCTCACGGTGGCCTTCGGCACCGGCAAGGAATTCGGCTTCACCATCGGCGACGCCGAACTGGCCGCCGTCACCGAGGAGGCCGGCTGGCGCTGGTTCGACCGCGAATACGCCGAGCTCGACTGCCAGGCTTCCAGCCCGGTGGGCAAGGTGCTGGTGATCGACAAGATCCTCAACGTGGCCAAGTTCTCGGGCGAGCAGCGCTTCGCCGACGACGCCGCCTGGGCCCAGGACTACGCGCGCCACGCCGCGCGCCTGCTCGACCGCGACAAGGTGCGTGTCGACGTGGGCAACGCCGCCATCAGCTTCTGACCGCGGCCGGCGCCCGGAAGCAAAAAGGGACGCCCGCGGGCGTCCCTTTTTTCTGCGCGGCGCTGGCCGGCGCTCAGACCGCCAGCAGTTCCACCTCGAACAGCAGCGTGGCGTTCGGCGGGATCACGCCGCCGGCGCCGCGCGCGCCGTAGCCGAGCTCGGCCGGGATGACCAGGCGGCGCGTGCCGCCGACCTTCATGCCCTGCACGCCTTCGTCCCAGCCGCGGATGACGTGGCCGGCACCCAGCGGGAACACGAAGGGGTCGTTGCGGTCCTTGCTCGAGTCGAACTTGCGGCCGGCCTGGCCGTTGTCGTAGAGCCAGCCGGTGTAGTGCACCGTGACATGCTTGCCGGCGGTGGCTTCGGCGCCTTCGCCGGTGACGGTGTCTTCGTATTGCAGGCCGGAGGGAGTCGTATTCATGATTGGCTTCCTTGTAGTGTCTCAGGGAGTGTCACGGTACCGGGGCCGCCCGCGCGTGGCTGGCGGTCCCGGGCGAACGGGGTACTGCGCGATGGTGCTGGTGGTGCGTGCTGGTGGTGCTGGCGATGCCGGCGCCGCGCGGGCTCAGCCCGCCGCGCGCTGCAGGACGTCGAGGGTGATGCGCACGTTGTGGTCGTCGTCGCTGACCCAGATCTCGCCGTCCTGGATCGTCACCGACAGCCGCATGGCGCGCTGGGCCAGCGCGGCGAGCGCGTCCACCGCTTCGGCCGGCACATTGTAGATGGTCACGTTGCGCAGCTTGCCGGCCTTGCCCGCCATGCCCTTCCACCATTCGCGCGCGCTTGCGCCATTGTAGGTGAACACGGTCACGCGGCGCGCGCGCGCCGCGGCGCGCTTGAGGCGGGACTCGTCGGGCTGGCCCAGCTCGATCCAGTGCTCGATCTCGTCGGTCAGGGTCTTTTCCCACAGGTCCGGCTCGTCGGGCTCGTCCAGGCCGCGCGTGAAGGTGAGCGCTTCGCTGGCTTCGCAGGCGAAGGCCAGCAGGCGCACCATCATGCGCGCGTCGTTTTCCGACGGGTGCTTGGCGATGGTCAGCGCGTGGCTGCCGTAATACGGCCGGTCCATGTCGGACACGGAAAGCTCGGCCTTGTAGATGGTGGATTTGAGAGCCATGTGAGGTTGCTGCGCAATGGGGTGGTGCAGGGGTGGTGCACGGGCGCCGCGCACCGGGGCCGCACGGCGTGGCGCGCAAGGCGAAAGGCCGCATGATACGTGAATCCGCGGGCGCGCCGCTCAGGCCGCTCCCACGGCGCGCGCGACGATGCCGGGCGCGATCGCCGTGCCGCCGGCCCCGATCGCGCAGCGCCGGGGCGCGATCGCGGCGTTTTGCCTCAAACGGGCTTGCCTCAGCGGGTCTTGCGGTATTCGCCGAGGTAGAAACGCAGCAGCGCCGCGGCCAGCTGCAGGCACAGGAAGGCCGCCGCGACCACCATCGCATGGCCGGCCGGGGTGTCGATCTGCCCGGACATGGCCAGCCCCGCCAGCCAGCTTGCCACCGCCAGCGTCAGCAGCGGCGCCAGCAGCGCGCGCCGGCCGTAGGTGCGCAGCGCCCACGCCGGAAAGCGGCGCAGGAAGGCCGCGGGAATGCTGCACACCAGGCAGGCGCCCGCCGCGGCCAGCGAGGCCGCCACCACGTCGCCGACGTCGATCATCGTCATCTTGTCAATCGTCCCCGTTCAGGCAAGGGCCGGGAAGCCAGGAGGAAAGGGCCGGCCGAAAAACCGCAAACCGCTGATTTTACAGAAGAAAGCGGGCGCCAAGGTGTCCCTTGGCCGACATCCGGCGACATCCGGCGATGTTGCGCGGCGAGCGGCACGGCGCGAATGGCGCGCCTGTCACCCGGCGGATCACTCGGCCGGCTTGCCGGGCGAGGCCTCCACCGAGATCGAGAGCGTCACGGCGTCGCCGACGTCGGGCAGGAAGCGCGTCATGCCGAACGCGCTGCGCGAGATCACGGCGCGGAAGTCGCCGCCGCACACGTGGCGCCTGATGCCGAACAGCGAGATCTCGCCGCAGCTGAAGCGCTGCGCCTCGAGCCGCACCGGCTGGGTGACGCCGTGCAGCGTCAGCTCGCCCTCCACCGCCGCCAGGCGCTCGCCGTCGCGGATGAAGCGGCTGGCGCGCAGCCGCACCACGGGGAAGTTCTGCGCGTCGAGGAACTGCGCCGACGGCAGGATGCCGTCGAGCGTGCGGTTGCCCGAGTCGACCGAATCGGCATTGACCGTGAAGTCGATGCCGCCGGCGCCGGTGGCTTCGTCGTAGCTGATGCGGCCGTCGATCTTGCCGAAGCGCCCGCGCACGGAGGTGCGCTCGAAGTGGCTGGCGGCGAAGTAGACCGCGGTGTGGGTGGGATCGACCGCGTAGTCGGCGGGGGCGGCCTGCGCCGCGCAGGGCAGCGCGGCCAGCAGGCACAGCGCGCGCGTGAAGGCGGGAAGCTTCGGCATGGCGCGGGCCTCTTCTCTGGTGAACCGGCCGGTTGCCGGGCGGCGCTAGTGGACGAACACCGGCAGCAGGAAGATGCCGATCACCGAGAGGAAGCCCACGGTCCAGCACAGCGTGCGCAGCGTGGCGCGGTCCGCCAGGTAACACACAGTGTAGAGCACGCGCGCGGCGATGAAGACCAGCGCCAGCTCGTCGATGCGCGCCGCCGGCGCATGCAGGTAGGTGGCCGACAGCACCGCCGCGGCAAAGAACGGAAAGGCTTCGAAGTGGTTGCGGTGCGCCAGGTCGGCGCGGCGCGCGCGTCCGGCCTGCCGCTCCAGCCAGCCGCGCGGGTCGTGGTTGTCGAAGCCGCGCCCGCCCGCCTTGGCGATGGCCACCGTCGTCACGGGCAGGATGCCCGCCAGCAGTACGCACCAGAATGCGATTGGCATCGTATTTCCTCAGTCGTCATGTCCCGCGCGGGGGCCCGCCAGGCAAGCCCCCGCGCGGCGCGCTTCGGGCGGCCACCACGCGGATCTTCACGCCGGCCACGCTGACCACCTGGCCGGCGCGGATCTTGGCGGTCTTGCGCGATTCCACGGCGCCGTCGACCGAGACTTCGCCGGCCGCCACCAGGGCCTTGCCGGCGCCGCCGCTGTCGCACACGCCGGCCACCTTGAGCAGGTCGTTGAGGGCGATGTGCTCGCCCTCGAGCGGGAAGGTGATGGTCTGCATGCGCTTATTTGCCCCAGCTGTCCTTGAGCCCGACGATGCGGTTGAAGACCGGCTTGCCCGGCTTCGAATCGACGCGGTCGGCCACGAAATAGCCGTGGCGCTCGAACTGGAAGCGGTCCTCCGCGGCGGCCTGCTGCAGGCCCGGCTCCAGATAGGCTGTGACCACCTTCTTGGAGTCCGGGTTCAGCGCATCGAGGAAATTCTTGCCGCCGGCATCCGGGTTGGGGTCGCTGAACAGGCGGTCGTACAGGCGCACCTCGGCCTCGTAGGCGTGCGCCGCGCTGACCCAGTGGATGTTGCCCTTGACCTTGACGCTGTCCGCGCCCGGCGTGCCGCTCTTGGTGTCCGGCAGGTAGTTCGCGTGCACGGCGACGATCTTGCCGTCGGCGTCGCGGTCCACGCCCGTGCATTCGATCACGTAGCCGTAGCGCAGCCGCACCTTGCTGCCCGGGTTGCCGTCCTTCGGCGCGAACAGGCGGAAATAGCCCTTGGGCGGCGCTTCGCTGAAGTCGTCGCGCTCGATCCACAGCTCGCGCGAGAGCGGGAACACGCGGCGGCCCAGCTCGGGCTGCTTCGGGTGCACCGGGGCCGAGCATTCCTCGTTCTGGCCTTCGGGGTAGTTGTCGAGGATCAGCCGGAGCGGGTCCAGCACGCCCACGCTGCGCGGCGCGCGCGCGTCGAGGTCGTCGCGCACGGCGCCTTCGAGCGTGCTCATGTCGATCCAGCTGTCGGACTTGGCCACGCCGATGCGCTCGCAGAACGTCTGGATCGATTCCGGCGTGTAGCCGCGCCGGCGCACGCCCACGATGGTCGGCATGCGCGGGTCGTCCCAGCCGTCCACGCGCTGCTCGTTGACCAGCTGCAGCAGGCGGCGCTTGCTGGTGATGGCGTAGGTCAGGTTCAGGCGCGCGAACTCGTACTGGTGCGGCAGCGGGTCGCGGAACACGCCGCATTCGCGCAGTTGGGCCAGCACCCAGTCGTAGAGCGGGCGGTTGTTCTCGAACTCCAGCGTGCACAGCGAGTGGGTGATGTTCTCCAGCGCGTCCGAGATGCAGTGCGTGAAGTCGTACATCGGGTAGATGCACCACTTGTCGCCCGTGCGGTGGTGATGGGCGTGGCGGATGCGGTAGATCACCGGGTCGCGCATCACGATGTTGGGCGCGCTCATGTCGATCTTGGCGCGCAGCACGTGCTCGCCGTCGGCGTACTTGCCGTCGCGCATGTCGCGGAACAGCTGCAGGTTCTCCGCCGCGGCGCGGTCGCGGTACGGCGAAGGCGTGCCCGGGCGCGAGAAGTCGCCGCGGCTGGCGGCGATCTGCTCGGCGCTCTGGCTGTCGACGTAGGCCACGCCGCGCTCGATCAGCTTCTCGGCGAACGCGTAGAGCCGGTCGAAGTAGTCGCTGGCGTAGTACAGGTGCGGCTGCTTGCTGCCGTCGGCGCCGGTGGCGTCCCAGCTGAAGCCGAGCCAGTGCACCGCGTCGATGATGGAATCGACGTATTCGGTGTCTTCCTTGACCGGGTTGGTGTCGTCGAAGCGCAGATGGCAGCGGCCGCCGTAGTCGCGCGCCAGGCCGAAGTTCACGCAGATGCTCTTGGCGTGGCCGATGTGCAGGTAGCCGTTGGGCTCCGGCGGGAAGCGGGTGATGACGGTGGGCAACGGCTGGCCCTGCGCATCCTGGCGGCCGGCATAGGTGCCGGCGTTGTTGTCCTGGTCGATGATGCTGCGCAGGAAATTGGATGCGGCGGGGGTGCTGTCGTTGGCTTTGGGGTCGTGGCTCATGGTTGCGCCGGAGGGCGGTTACGTCAGCAGGCGCGGCCCGCGCGCCGGGAAGCGGCGCGCGGCCCGCCGCGCTGCTCGATTGCATGGCGGAATGCCGGGTCGCGTGATTTTACCGTGCCTGCGCGGCGCATCGTGGAAACCCGGCGCGCGGATGCGGGGCGGCGGCCGGAGCGCGTGGCAAAAGACGGCAAAAGACCCCAAAACGGGACCTCCGGGAGACCTCGAACCGGCCCCAAAACGTCCCCAAAACGTCCCCAAGACGTCCGGCTCGGCCTAGCATGGAGTCAACGCCATCCACTTTTCCGGGAGCCTTGCCGCCATGCCCGCCTCGACCGTCACTCCAGCCGCCCGTCCGACCCCGCAGGAAGCCGTGGCCGGGCTCTGGCAGGCCGCCGGGCTGCCGCCCGCCGCGCCGGATGCGCTGCGGCTTGCCGGCGCCGATCCGGTGCTGCCTTCCTCGTTCGCCGTGGGCACCGCGGCGCAGGCGGCCATCGGCGCCGCGGCGCTGGCCGCGGCGGCCTTGTGGCAGTTGCGCGGCGGCGGCGCGCAGCAGGTCGCGGTGGACATGCGCCATGCCGCGGCCGAGTTCCGCAGCGAGCGCTACCTGCGCGTGAACGGCGCGCCGGCGCCGGAATTCCGCGACCGGACCGGCGGCCTCTACCGCTGCGGCGACGGCGGCTGGGTGCGCCTGCACACCAATTTCCCGCATCATCGCGACGGCGTGCTGCGCCTGCTCGGCTGCGGCCCCGACCCGGCCGCGGTCGGCGCGGCGCTGTCGAAATGGGAGGCCGAGGCGTTCGAGACCGCCGCCGCCGAGGCCGGCCTCGTGGTGGCGGCCCTGCGCAGCTTCGAGGCCTGGGACCGCCATCCGCAGGGGCAGGCCCTGCGCGGGCTGCCGCCGCTCGTGCTCGAGCGCATCGGCGAGGCGCCGCCGCAGCCCTTGCCGGCTTTCCCGGCGGAGAGCGCCCGGCCGCTGGCCGGCGTGCGCGTGCTGGACTTCACCCGCATCATCGCCGGCCCGGTGGCCGGGCGCACGCTGGCCGCGCACGGCGCCGACGTGCTGCTGGTCACGGCGGCGCACCTGCCGTTCATCGCGCCGCTGGTGATCGACACCGGGCGCGGCAAGCGTTCCTGCCAGCTCGACCTGCGCGACCCCGACGACAAGCGCGCCCTGCACAAGCTGCTGCATGGCGCCGACGTGCTGGTGCAGGGCTACCGCCCGCAAGGGCTGGCCGAACTCGGCGTGGGGCCGGAAGCCGCCGCGCGCGCGCGGCCCGGCATCGTCTATGCCACGCTGAGCGCCTACGGCCACGTGGGGCCGTGGGCCGGCCGGCGCGGCTTCGACTCGCTGGTGCAGACCGCGACCGGCTTCAACCATGCCGAGGCGCAGGCGGCCGGCAGCGCGGAACCGCTGCCGCTGCCGGCCCAGGCGCTGGACCACGCCGCCGGCTACCTGCTGGCGCTCGGCGTGATGGCCGCGCTATACCGTCGCGCCACCGAGGGCGGCAGCTGGCACGTGCGCGTGTCGCTGGCGCAGACCGGCCAGTGGCTGCGCGGCCTGGGCCGCGTCGAGGGCGGGCTGCGCCAGCCGGAGCAGCGCTTCGAGGACGTGCGGGACCTGCTGGAGACCATGCCGTCCGGGTTTGGCGAACTGACGGTGGTGTCGCACGCGGCGCGGCTGTCGCAGACGCCCGCGCGCTGGGCGCTGCCTTCGGTGCCGCTCGGCACGCACGCGCCCGCGTGGCTGCCGCGCGCCTAGCCTTGCGCGCCGGTCATGCGCGCCATCCACTGCGCCATGTCGCGCTCGAGCGGCGTGCCGGCGCGCTGCGCGGCCAGGATGCGCTCGCGGTCGGCGGCGGGCCGGTTCTGGCTGAGCTTGAACTTGGCCTCCACGCGCGTCGGCACGATGCGCAGGCCGACGATGGCGCCCAGCATCTTCTGCTGGAAGTCCTCCGGCAGGCCGCGCCACTGCGCGGCGTAGTCCGGCTCGTGCTGCGCGATCAGGCGCTTGAGCAGCGCGTCCTTGTCGGCGGCGTCGTGGAGCGTGGTGACTTCCGCGTAGACGTGCACCGCCACGTAGTTCCAGGTCGGCACCGACAGCTTCTGGTCGTACAGCGCGGGCGAGACGTAGCCGTGCGGGCCCTGGAACACCAGCAGCGCGCGCGGGGTCTGCTCCAGCCAGCGCCAGTGCGGATTGGCGCGCGCCATATGCCCCTCGATGCGCCAGGTGTCGCCGGTGCGCTCGGCCACCACCGGCAGGTGGGTGGCGAAGGGGGCGCCGTCGGCGTCGTTGCCGGCCAGGGTGGCGAACGGGTAGCCGCGCATGACGTCGTCGATGGCGTCGGCTTCGGTGCTGGCAAAGTGGGAAGGCAGGTACATGTGGGCGTGACCGGAGTGTGAGTCGTCAATACAGGGTTTGCCGCATGCGGGCGGGCTGGGCCGCGTCGTAGGCGGTGCCGTCGATGGCGTCGCGCGTCAGCGTGGCGAGGATGGTGCCGTTGCTCGGCAGGCGGTCGCGTGCCACCTGCGTCTCGGGCGCCCACAGCTTCGAGCGCACCAGCGCGCGGGCGCACTGGAAGAACACCGATTCGATGGCGATCACCAGCACCGTGGCCGGCGCCTTGCCGTCGACCACGCAGCGCGCGATCAGCGCCGGGTCCACCGAGATGGTGGCGGTGCCCGCCACGCGGATGGTCTCGTTGACGCCGGGGATCACGAACAGCAGGCCCACGCGCGGATCGGCCACGATGTTGCGCAGGCTGTCGATGCGGTTGTTGCCGCGGCGGTCCGGCAGCAGCAGGGTGCGCTCGTCGAGCACCTGCACGAAGCCCGGCGCGTCGCCGCGCGGCGAGCACTCGGCGTATTTACCGCCCACGGTGGACAGCAGGCACAGCGGCGCGGCCTCGACGAAGGCGCGGTAGTGCGGATGCAGGTAGTCGACTTCCTTGGCGAGCGAGGCTTCGCCGGCGTCGCCGTAGCGGGCCTCCAGCTCGGCCAGCGTGGTGATGGCGTAGGGATTCATGGCTCGGGCGCCGGGCGGCGCGCGCGGGTTTTTTTGCGAGGAAACCTGACTGTACCGCAATCCGGCGCGGTCCAGGCCTGGCCGGCGCGCGGCGGCCGCGCCGGATGCCGCGGCGTCACATGCTAGAGCGTCACCGTGCCGCGGCCCAGCTCGATCACGCGCCCGCCCACGCGGATGGCCTGCGCGGCCGTGACCTCGAGGTGCAGCGCGCACGGCCGGCCCACGGCCTCGCCCTGGTCGATGCGGTAGCTGGCCGGCAGCGCGCGGCCGCTGGCGATGAGCCAGCCGCCCAGGTTGGCGCAGGCCGAGCCGGTGCCCGGGTCTTCCGCCACGCCGCCGCCCTGCTTGGTGAAGAAGTAGCGCGACACCACGCGCCCGGGCTGGGCGGGGTCGAAGGCGAACACATAGGCGGTCTTGCGGCCCAGGCTGCTCTGCGGCCATGCCTCGAGCCGGCTGCTGTCGGGCTGGGTGCGGTGCACGGCGTCCACGCTGCGCAGCGGCACCAGCAACTGGTCGGCGCCGGTATCGACCCACATCGGCGGCGCCAGCAGGTCCGCCTCGCCCAGGCCGAGCAGGCCGGCCATCTGCGCGTCCGGCAGCCCGGCCGGCGCGGTGCGCGGCGCGCCGGCGTGCGGCGCGGTGAAGGTCCAGACGTCGCCCTGCGCCGTGACCGGCACCACCCCGGCCTTGAATTCGAGCGAGAACGCATCGCCGGCGCCGGCCAGCTCGCGCACCACGTGCGCGGTGCCGAGCGTGGGATGGCCGGCGAAGCGCATCTCGTAGCCGGGCGTGAAGATGCGCACCTGGGCGGCGGCCTGCGCCGAGGGCAGGATGAAGGTGGTCTCGGACAGGTTGAACTGCAGCGCGAGCGCCTGCATGGTGGCGTCGTCGAGGCCGCGCGCGTCTTCGAACACGCACAGCGGGTTGCCGCCGAAGGTCGATTCGGCGAACACGTTGAGCAGGCGGTAGGCGTAGGTGGTCATGTATTTTCCGGAGGAGGGCGCCGGGCCGTGGGTGGCGGACGTCACAGTCTACGGCGCCGGCGCGCGCGCGCCATGCACAGTCGTGCCGAAGCCGGGCAGGCCAGTTGCGGACACTTCCGCGCTGGCGCGCAGGAAAGCGTCCCGTTGACGGGAGCCGGGTCGCCGACGTATCGCCGGTTGCCAAAAGTTTGCTCCCCTCTCCCACGACGTGGGAGAGGGGAGCAAACAGGCGGCAAGTGTGCTGTTGCAGGACGCTCCAACACTACCCGCGCAACCTCAGAACCCCACAGCCTGCCCGTCGCGCCGGCTGTCGCTGGCGGCCACGTAGCCGTGGTCGGCGTCGTCCGACAGGCGCCAGATGAACTGGCCGGAGCCGAAGTCCATGTACGGGTCGTCGACCGACTTGAGCTGATGGCCGCGCGCCTTGAGGCCGGCGACCACGGCCGGGTCCATGCTGGCTTCCACGTCGAGCGTGAAATCGCGGTTGACCTTCCAGCGCGGCGCGCAGCAGGCGGCCTGCGGCTGCTGGTTGTAGTCCACCATGCGCACCACGGTCTGCAGGTGGCCCTGCGGCTGCATGTCGCCGCCCATCACGCCGAAGCTCATGACCGGCTGGCCGCCCCTGGTCAGGAAGGCCGGGATGATGGTGTGGAACGGGCGCTTGCCGCCGGCCACCACGTTGGCGGACTTCGGGTCCATCGAGAAGCCCACGCCGCGGTTCTGCAGGCTGATGCCGGTGCCGGGCACCACCACGCCGGAGCCGAAGCCCATGTAGTTCGACTGGATGAACGAGATCATCATGCCGTTCTCGTCGGCGGCGCTCAGGTAGATGGTGCCGCCCACCTTGGGCATGCCGAAGTCGAAATGCGTGGCGCGCTGCATGTCGATCAGCTTCGCGCGCGACTTGAGGTAGGCGTCGTCGAGCATCTGCTCGGGCGTGACTTCCATGCTGCGCGGGTCGGCCACGTAGCGGTAGAGGTCGGCGAAGGCCAGCTTCATCGCCTCGATCTGCAGGTGCTGCGACTCGACCGAATCCACCGGCAGCGCGGCCAGGTCGAACTGGTCGAGGATGCCCAGCGCCATCAGCGCGGCGATGCCCTGGCCGTTGGGCGGGATCTCGTGCATCTCGTAGCCGCGGTAGGACTTGCTGATCGGCTTGACCCAGTCGGGCTTGTAGTCGCGCAGGTCGGTGGCGGTCATGGCGCCGCCGCACTCCTTGCTGAAGGCGGCGATGCGCTCGGCGATCTCGCCTTCGTAGTAGGCGCGGCCCTTGGTGGCGCCGATCTTGCGCAGCGTGTCGGCGGCGGCCTTGAGCGTGAACTTCTCGCCCACGGCGGGCGCGCGGCCGTTGGGCATGAAGGCCTCGGCGTAGCCGGGCTGGTCTTTCAGCTCGGGCACCGCGGCGGCCCACTTGTGCGCCACCACCGGCGGCACGGCGTAGCCGCGCTCGGCGATCTCGATGGCGGGCTCCATCAGGTCGGCGAACGGCAGCTTGCCGAAGCGCTCGTGCAGCGCGGCCCAGCCGGCGATCACGCCCGGCACGGTGACGGCGTCCCAGCCGCGCACCGGGCGCTTGGCGATGCCGTTGGCGTCCACGCCGTACTTGTTCTTGAAGTAGTCGGGGTTCCACGCCGCCGGCGCCACGCCGGAGGCGTTCAGGCCGTGCAGCTCCTTGCCGTCCCACAGGATGGCGAAGGCGTCGCTGCCCAGCCCGCACGAGACCGGCTCGACGATGGTGATGGCCGCCGCCGCGGCGATGGCCGCGTCCACCGCGTTGCCGCCCTTGAGCAGCATGCGCAGGCCGGCCTGCGCCGCCAGCGGGTGCGAGGTGGACACCACGTTGCGCGCGAACAGCGGGATGCGCACGGAGGGATAGGGGTTGGTCCAGTTGAAATTCTGCATGGCTTGTCTCGGTTGCTCGCGTGGCGCGCAGGGGCGCGCCGCCGCTTCTTGTGCGTCTTTCTTATTCGACGGTGATCTTGCGGTCCTTGATGAGCTTACCCCAGCGCGCGCTGTCCCTCCTGACCATCGCGGCGAACTGCGCCGGCGTGCCGCCGACCGGCTCGGCGCCCAGCTTGGCCAGGCGGTCCTTGACGTCCTGCGCCTGGATGGCCTTGTTGAACTCGGCATTGAGGCGGTTCACGAGGTCGGCCGGCATGCCCTTCGGGCCATAGATGCCGAACCACGTGTCGGACTCGAAGCCGGGCAGGCCGGATTCGCTGGCGGTGGGGATCTCCGGCGCCAGCGGCGAGCGCTTCAGGCTGGTCAC
Source organism: Cupriavidus ulmosensis (assembly GCF_977008105.1). Classification (NCBI taxonomy): domain Bacteria; kingdom Pseudomonadati; phylum Pseudomonadota; class Betaproteobacteria; order Burkholderiales; family Burkholderiaceae; genus Cupriavidus; species Cupriavidus ulmosensis. The sequence continues at coordinate 3,228,249 of NZ_CDRMWP010000001.1, read as the reverse complement.
GGCCAGCGCCTTGAGCTTGCCGTCCTTCACGTGCGGCAGGCCCGAGACGATGCTGTCGAACAGCACCTGCACCTTGTTGGAGATCAGGTCCGGCACCGCCAGCGCGGTGCCGCGGTACGGAATGTGGGTGATGAACACGCCGGCCTGCGCCTTGAAGGCCTCGGCGGTCAGGTGCACCACGGTGCCGTTGCCGCTCGAAGCGTAGTTCAGCTCGCCGGGATGCTTCTTGGCGTAGTCGATCAGTTCCTTGACGTTCTTCACCGGCAGGGCGTTCGGCACCACCAGCACGTTGGTGGCGATAGCCACCTCGCCGATCGGCGTGAAGTCGGTCTCGGTGTTGTAGGGCAGGTGGGTGTTGATGTACGGCCCGATCGAGTGCGTGCTGGTGGTGGCGATCAGCAGCGTGTAGCCGTCCGCCGGCGCCTTGGCCGCCATGTCGGAGCCGATCGCGCCGCCCGCGCCGGGACGGTTGTCCACCACGATCTGCTGGCCGATGTTGCTGCCCACCTTCTGCGCGATCGCGCGCGCCAGCAGGTCGGTGGCGCCGCTGGCCGGGAACGGCACGATCAGGCGGATCGGCTTGTTCGGGAACGTGTCGGCGAAGGCCGGGACGGCGCCCAGCGCCAGGCTCGTGGCCAGGCTCGTGCCCAGCAGGCGCAGCCAGTGTTTCATGATGATCTCCGGATCGGGAAGGCAGGCGATGCGGCTCGCGGCGGGGCCGCGCGCGCTACACCGCCGATGTTGCGGTGATGTGTCGCTTCATTATTCCGTGCGTCCCATCGTAATGAAAGCTAATATTTCTTTCTTATGTCTCAAGATTTTCTTAAGTATCAGCGTGGCGGGAAAGCCTCCTGCCGAGGTCCCGTTCCATGAGCACCATCCGTTTCCTGCGTACCTTCGTCGCCGTGGCCGAGCACGGCTCCTTCGCCGCCGCCGCCGAGCAGGTCGCGCTCACGCAGGCCGCCGTCAGCCTGCAGATGCGCGCGCTGGAGATGGAGCTGCGGCGCGAGCTGTTCGACCGCGGCGGCCGGGTGGTGGTGCTCAACGCCGGCGGGCGCGAGCTGCTGCCGCAGGCGCGCCGCATGCTGGCGCTCTACGGCGAGATGCGGCTGCCGCCCGAGGCGCCCGACGCGATGGCCGGCGCGGTGGCGGTGGGCGCCGTGGTCTCCGTGATGGGCGGCCTGTCGCACGTGGTGGCGCGCATGAAGCGCGCCTACCCCGCGCTGGACGTGCGCCTGGTGGGCGCCAAGTCGATCGACCTGGCCGCGCAGGTGGAAGCCGGCGAGCTCGACGCCGCCATGCTGGTGGAAGGCGCCGGCCGCCTGCCCGGCACGCTGGTGTGGACGCCGCTCTACCGCGAGCCGCTGGTGGCCATCGCCGGCCTCGGCATGCCCGGCGCCAGCGCGCGCGAAGCGCTCGCGGCCAACCCCTTCCTGCGCTTCGACCGCGGCCAGCGCACCGGCATGCTGGTCGAGCGCGCGCTGCGCCGCGCCCATCTGCGCGTCAACGAATTCCTCGAGCTGAATTCGATCGAGGCGCTGGTCGAGCTGGTGCGCCAGGAAGTCGGCGTGACCGTGGTGCCGCTGCTGCGGCGCGCGCGCTGGCGCGACGACGAAGCCCTGCGCATCCTGCCGCTGGAAGCCGGCGGCGCGCCGGTGCTGCGCACCGTCGGCATGCTGGAGCGGCGCGACCACGCGCGCCGGCATGTCACGGCGGTGGTGCGCGAGGCGTGCATGGCGTCGTTCGGCGGCGAGGCTGGGTCACGGCCATGAAAAAAGGGTGCCTCGCGGCACCCTCTCGAAGGTCTTGCGGTTGCGGCGGTCCGCCGCGCCGTTGCCGGCTTATTCTTCCTGGAACGCTTCCTCGCGCTTGTTCTTGATCGACGGCAGCGCCACGATGAGCACCAGCACGGCGGCGGCGATCAGCAGGCCCAGCGACAGCGGGCGCGTGACGAACACGGTGAAGTCGCCGCGCGACAGCAGCAGGGAGCGGCGGAAGTTCTCTTCCATCATCGGCCCCAGCACGAAGCCCAGCAGCAGCGGCGCCGGCTCGCACTTGAGCTTGATGAACAGGTAGCCGATCACGCCGAAGGCCGCGGTCTGGAACACGTCGAAGGTGGTGTTCTGGACCGAGTACACGCCGATGCAGCAGAACGTCAGGATGGCCGGGAACAGGTAGCGGTAGGGCACCTTGAGCAGCTTCACCCAGATGCCGATCATCGGCAGGTTCAGGATGATGAGCATGAAGTTGCCGATCCACATCGAGGCGATCAGGCCCCAGAACAGCGCGGGGTTGCTGGTCATGACCTGCGGGCCCGGCTGGATGTTGTGGATGGTCATGGCGCCCACCATCAGCGCCATCACGGCGTTGGGCGGGATGCCCAGCGTCAGCAGCGGGATGAAGGAGGTCTGCGCGGCGGCGTTGTTGGCCGACTCGGGACCGGCCACGCCTTCGATGGCGCCCTTGCCGAACTCGTGCGAGAACTTGGAGGTCTTCTTCTCGAGCGAGTAGGCCGCGAACGAGGCCAGCGCCGCGCCGCCGCCGGGCAGGATGCCCAGCGCCGAGCCCAGCGCGGTGCCGCGCAGCACCGCCGGGATCATGCGCTTGAAGTCGGCCTTGGTCGGGAACAGGTTGGTGATGTGGTCGGTGAAGGTCTCGCGGTTTTCCTTCTGCTCGAGGTTGGCGATGATCTCCGCGAAGCCGAACACGCCCATCGCCACCGAGACGAAGTTCAGGCCGTCGGTGAGTTCGGGCACGTCGAACGAGAAGCGCGCCGCGCCCGAGTTGACGTCGGTGCCGACCAGGCCGAGCAGCAGGCCCAGCACGATCATGGCGATGGCCTTGACCAGCGAGCCCGAAGCCAGCACCACGGCGCCGATCAGGCCCAGCACCATCAGCGAGAAGTACTCGGCGGGACCGAACTTGAAGGCCAGTTCCGACAGCGGGGCGGCGAACGCCGCCAGGATCAGGGTGGCCACGCAGCCGGCGAAGAACGAGCCCAGGCCGGCGGTGGCCAGCGCCACCCCCGCTCGCCCTCGCCGCGCCATCTGGTAGCCGTCGATGGTGGTCACCACCGACGACGATTCACCGGGCAGGTTGACCAGGATGGCGGTGGTGGAGCCGCCGTACTGCGCGCCGTAGTAGATGCCGGCGAGCATGATGAGCGCGGCCACCGGGGGCAGCGTGTAGGTCACCGGCAGCAGCATGGCGATGGTGGCCAGCGGCCCCAGGCCCGGCAGCACGCCGATCAGGGTGCCCAGCACGCAGCCGAGGAAGGCGTAGGCGAGGTTTTGCAGGGTCAGGGCGGTCGAGAAGCCCAGGCCCAGGTTGGCGATTAGTTCCATATGGCCGTCTCCTTAACCTGCCAAGAATGCCGGCCACACCGGCATCTGAAGATTGATGCCGTAGACGAAGGCGCCCACGCTGATCAGCACCAGCACGATGGCGTTGAGCACCGCGCCCTTCCAGCTGAATTCATGGCTGGCCATCGAGGACACCAGCACCAGCACGAGTACCGACAGCACCATGCCGAGCGGCTTGAGCAGCAGGCCGAACAGCACCACCGAACCCAGGATCCACAGCAGCGTCTTGATGTCCCAGCGGGCCAGCTGGTCCTCTTCCGTCTTGGAAGACAGCGAGCTCCACAGCACCAGCGCGCCCAGCAGGGCGAGCACGACGCCGAGCCAGAACGGGAAGTATCCCGGTCCCATCTTTGCCGCGGTCCCCATGGAATAGCCGCGTGCGACCCAGGAAAAGCCGAATCCGACCAGGATGAACATCAGGCCGGAGGCAAAGTCCTTTTGGCTACGTATGCGCAAAATGATTCTCCTCGATATATCTGCTTGAAATCCGGGCGGCTGGCGCATGCTGCGTCGCACAAAAACGATGGGCGAAAGCCGGGCTGCCACAGGCAGGGAGGAAAGTAAGGGGAATACCTTTCAGTTACCTTTCGGATGTCTTGTGAAATGGTCAATCTGCGGGTATCTCCCTAGGAGACATATGAAGGGGCGCCGGCGGGCCTCGCGTCGGGCCTTGCGCGGGGCCGCGCGGTAGGCCCATCGGGGCGCTGCGCTATCATCGTCCGCTGCCCCTGCCGTGGCGCGCCCGTCCGTGGCGCGTGGGCAATGCGGCACCGCACTAAAAAGGAAAGCCGCTTTGGAAAGCATCGACCATGTCATCCTGATCGGCGCCGTCGTGATGTCCCTGGGCATTGTGGTGGGCGCCTTCTCGGCGCGCCTCGGCGTGCCGTTCCTGCTGGTCTTCCTGTCGGTGGGCATGCTGGCCGGCGTCGACGGCCCGGGCGGCATCCGCTTTTCCAATACTTGGCTGAGTTTCCTGGTCGGCAACCTGGCGCTGGCGGTGATCCTGCTCGACGGCGGCCTGCGCACGCGGCTGGCCACGTTCCGCGTGGCGCTCCGGCCGTCGCTGTCGCTGGCCACCGTGGGCGTGCTGGTGACCACCGGCACGGTGGGGCTGTTCGCGGCCTGGATGCTGGAGATCGACTGGAAGCTGGGCCTGCTGCTGGGCGCCATCGTCGGCTCCACCGACGCCGCCGCGGTGTTCTCGCTGCTCAATACCAGCGGCATCCGCCTCAAGGAGCGCGTGGCCAGCGTGCTGGAGATCGAGTCGGGCATCAACGACCCGATGGCGATCTTCCTGACCCTCACGCTGATCGAATGGATCGGCGCGCCGGCCGGCCTGAGCGCGGGCGCGCTGGCGTGGCGGCTGGTGGTGCAGTTCGGCGTGGGCGGCCTGCTGGGCGCGGGGCTGGGCTACTGCCTGGCCAACGTGATGGAGCGCATCCGCGTGGCCGAGGGCCTGCAGGCCATCCTGCTGTGCTCGGGCGGGGCGATGGTGTTCGCCATCGTGCAGAGCGCCGGCGGCAGCGGCTTCCTGGCGGTCTACCTGACCGGCATCCTGGTCGGCAACCGCGACCGCGCGGTCAGCGCCGACACCATGCGCGCGATGGACGGCATGGCGTGGCTGTCGCAGTCGGCGATGTTCCTGCTGCTGGGCCTGCTGGTGGCGCCGCACCGGATCTGGGAAGTGGCCGGGCCGGCCGCGGCGGTGGCGGTGTTCCTGATGCTGGTGGCGCGCCCGGCCGCGGTCTGGCTGGCGCTGCTGCCGTTCCGCTTCAGCGCGCGCGAGAAGGGCTTCGTGGCGTGGATGGGCCTGCGCGGCGCGGTGCCGATCGTGCTGGCGCTGTTCCCGCTGCTGCAGGGTCTGCCCGAATCGGGCCTGCTGTTCCGGGTGGCCTTCGCGGTGGTGCTGGCCAGCCTGCTGCTCCAGGGCACCACGGTGAAGTTCGCGGCGCGCCTGGCCCGCGTGCTGCGGCCGGCCTACCCCGAGCCGCTGGCGCGCGCGCGCCTGCACGGCACGCATGCGCCGGCGCTCGAAGTGATGCAGTTCGCGGTGCAGGCCGGCTCGCCGGCCGAGCACCTGCGCGCCGACCAGCTCGAACTGCCGCCGCGCTGCCGCCTGCTCACGGTGGTGCGCGAACGGGCGCTGGCGGCGCCGGAGCAGACCGTGCTGCGCGCCGGCGACGCGGTTTCCATCCTGGCGCCGGGCACCAGCGTGCCGACGCTGGCGCTGCTGTTCCACAAGCCGGCCCCGGCGCCGGCCTGGGGCAAGGCCAGCCACGATTTCCTGCTGAGCGGCGAGGCCATGCTGCGCGACGTGGCGGGACTGTACGGCACGCGCGACCTGAGCGCCGCGCAGGCGGCCATGACGCTGGAGGCCGCCATGCAGGCGACGTTCACGTCGCCGCCGGTGGAGGGGGATACGGTGGAGATCGGCGGCCTGGCGCTGACCGTGACGCGCATGGACGGCCCGCGCATCATCCAGGTCGGGCTGCTGCTGCCGCGCGCGGCGCGCGGCGCGGTGGCGCAGCAGGACTGAGCGCGCCGCCCGGGCGCGTTCAATCCACCTTCAGTCCACGCTTAGTCCACCTTGGCGCCGGACGCCTTGACGATCTGCGCGTACTTCCTGAGCTCGCGCTGCACCAGCGCGCCGAACTGCTCCGGCGTGCCCGGCGCCGGCTGCGCGCCGATGCGCGCCAGGCGGGCCTTCATGTCGTCGGTCTTGAGGATGGCCACGATGTCGTGGTTGAGCCGCTCGACGATCTCGCGCGGCGTATTGGCCGGCGCGAACACGCCGAACCACGTGGAGATGTCGAAGCCTTCCAGCCCCAGGCCCTTGCCGGCCTCGGCAATGGTCGGCAGCTCCGGGAAGGCGGCCGCGCGCGCCGCGGTGGTCACGGCGAAGGCCTTGAGCTTGCCGGCCTTGATGTTGGCCGCGGCCGAGGCGAGGTTGTCGAAGATCATGTCGGTCTGGCCGGACAGCACCGACAACTGCGCCGGCGCGGCGCCGTTGTACGGGATATGGACCATGCTGACGCGGGCCATGCTCTTGAACAGCTCGCCCGACAGGTGGCCCGCGCTGCCGTTGCCGCCCGAGGCGTAGTCCAGCTTGCCCGGATTCCTGCGCGCGTATTCGACCAGCTCGCGCAGGCTGGTGATGTGCAGGGCGGCGGCCTTGCCGGGGTGCATCACCAGCACGTTGGGCACGTCGGCCACCAGCGTGACGGGGCTGAAGTCCTTGACCGGGTCGTACGGCATCCTGGCGAACAGCGTCGGGTTGATGGCATGCGTGGCCACCGCGCCCATCACGATGGTGTAGCCGTCGGCCGGCTGCCGGGCGACGTAGTCGGCGCCGAGGTTGCCGCCGGCGCCGGGACGGTTCTCCACCACCACGGGCTGGCCCAGGCTGTCCTTGAGCTTGTCGCCGATGGCGCGCGCCACGGTGTCGAGCGGACCGCCCGCCGGGTAGGGCACGACGAACTTGAGCGGCTTGGCGGGATAGGCCGGCGCGGCCGCGGCCGGCATCGCGCCCGGGATGGCGAGGGCGCCGGCGGCCAGCAGCGCCGCGGCGCATCGTTGCTTGAACAGGGAAAAGCGCATGGGTTGGCGTGGTACGGAGGAAAGTGGCTTACCGCATGCCGATGCCGCGCGCCATCATGACCGCGCACAGCGGCAGCAGGATCAGCAGGTGCGCCTCGATCATGACCCAGCGGCGCGCTGTCTTCAGGTCCGCCGCGTCGGGCACAAAGTCCGGCTGCGCGCCGGCCTGCAGGCGCCAGCGGCGGATGGCGAAGGTGGGCGGCAGCGAGCACAGCGCGATCACCACGAACACCGTCATCTTGGCGTGGAACCACGGGTTGTGCAGGTAGAACTGCACGCCCTTGGCGCCGAAGAACAGGCGCAGCAGGCCGCTGGCCAGCACCGCCACGGCGGACAGGAAATAGACCAGGTCGTAGATCGACAGCCGCCGCAGCGTGGCCGGCGTGATGCCGGGGCGCAGCACCACTGCCTCGGCGGTCATCAGCGCGATCAGCAGGAAGATGAAGGTGAAGTGCAGGAAGGCCAGCAGGGCGTCGGTCAGCATCCAAACTCCTCTCGTGGGTGGGCAGGCGCCGGCCGGCGGCGCGCGCGGGTCAGGTCTCTTGCGCGTGCTTGCTTGCCGCGGCCCGCCGCATCACAGCACGCCCTTCGCGCGCAGCGCGGCGATCTGCTCCGCGCCGTAGCCGAGCATGTCCGCCAGCACGGCGTCGGTGTGCTCGCCCAGCAGCGGCGGGTGGCGCACGGCCTCGGGCGGGGTGGCGCTCATCTTGATCGGGCTGCCGACCAGCTTGACCTCGCCGGCGCTCGGGTGCGGCAGGTCCACGCGCAGGCCGCGCGCCTTGACCTGGGCATCCTCGAACACGTCGTCCAGGGTGTTGATCGGGCCGCACGGCACGCCGGCGGCTTCCAGGTCCAGGATCCACTGCGCGCGCGTGCGCGGCCTGACCATCTCGGCCAGGATCGGCACCAGCACGTCGCGCTGGGCCACGCGCTGCGGGTTGGTGGCGAAGCGCGCGTCGTCGGCCAGTTCGGGCCGCCCGCCCGCGGTGACGAACTTGCGGAACTGGCCGTCGTTGCCCACCGCCACGATGATCCAGCCGTCGGCGGCCTGGAAGGTCTGGTAGGGGACGATGTTCGGGTGGGCATTGCCCCAGCGCCTGGGCGCCACGCCGCTGGCCAGGTAGTTGGTGTTCATGTTGGCCAGCATGGCGACCTGCACGTCGAGCAGGGCCATGTCGATGTACTGGCCCTCTCCGGTGCGCTCGCGGTGCGCCAGCGCCGCCAGCACGGCGATGGTGGCGTACTGGCCGGTCATCAGGTCGGAGATGGCCACGCCGGCCTTCTGCGGGCCGCCGCCGGGCAGGTCGTCGCGCTCGCCGGTCAGGCTCATGAAGCCGCCCATGCCCTGGATGATGAAGTCGTAGCCGGGGCGCGCCGCGTAGGGGCCGGTCTGGCCGAAGCCGGTCACGGAGCAGTAGATCAGGTCGGGCTTGACCGCCTTGAGCGACGCGTAGTCCAGGCCGTACTTCCTGAGCTGGCCGACCTTGTAGTTCTCCAGCACCACGTCGCTCTGCGCGGCCAGCGCGCGCACCACGTCCTGGCCTTCCGGCGTGCTGATGTCGCAGGTCACGGAGCGCTTGTTGCGGTTGGCGGCCAGGTAGTAGGCGGCTTCGGCGGTGTCGCGGCCGTCGGCGTCCTGCAGCCAGGGCGGGCCCCAGGTGCGGGTGTCGTCGCCGGCGCCGGGGCGCTCGATCTTGATCACGTCGGCGCCGAAGTCGGCAAGGTTCTGGGCGCACCACGGCCCGGCGAGAACGCGGGTCAGGTCGAGGACGCGGAGGTGGCTTAAGGCTCCCATTGGGTTGGATGCGGTTCCGGAAGGGGTGGGCAGGAGAAGGCCGGGCGGCCCCCGCCGCCGGGTTCCCGCGGGCAGCGGGGGGCGGCGTTCGAGGGCAATCTCGGGGCAACCGGGAGCGGCGGGCAGCCGGCCCCGGGGCGGCCGGCCGGGACAGCCAGCACTTTACCACCGGCACGCCGCCGGAGGCACATCGCGGCGCGCCGCGCCGCACCCGGGGCCGCCCGCTCCGCGAAAGCCCCGGCGCCGCGCCGCGGGGGCAGGCTTCCCCGTATAATCAATGGTTTGCAAATCCACACTGACCGACAGCGACCTGCCACGCCGCGGGACGCCCTGCCCAGAACATGAAAGTCTCCGACATCCGCAGCAAGTTCCTGCAGTACTTCGAATCGAAGGGCCATACCGTGGTCCGCTCGTCCAGCCTGGTGCCGGGGAACGATCCGACGCTGCTGTTCACCAACTCCGGCATGGTGCAGTTCAAGGACGTGTTCCTCGGCACCGACAAGCGCCCGTACACGCGCGCCACGTCGTCGCAGCGCTCGGTGCGCGCCGGCGGCAAGCACAACGACCTGGAGAACGTGGGCTACACCGCGCGCCACCACACGTTCTTCGAGATGCTCGGCAACTTCTCGTTCGGCGACTATTTCAAGCGCGAAGCCATCCAGTACGCGTGGGAGCTGCTGACCAAGGTCTACCACCTGCCGGCCGAGAAGCTGTGGGTCACGGTGTACGCGGAAGACGACGAAGCCTACGACATCTGGTCCAGGGAAGTGGGCGTGCCGGCCGAGCGCATCGTGCGCATCGGCGACAACAAGGGCGCGCGCTACGCCTCGGACAACTTCTGGCAGATGGCCGATACCGGCCCGTGCGGCCCGTGCTCGGAAATCTTCTACGACCACGGCCCGGAAGTGTGGGGCGGCCCGCCGGGATCGCCCGAGGAAGACGGCGACCGCTACATCGAGATCTGGAACCTGGTGTTCATGCAGTTCAACCGCGACGAGCAGGGCAACATGCCGCGCCTGCCCAAGCCCTGCGTCGACACCGGCATGGGCCTGGAGCGCATCGCCGCGGTGCTGCAGCACGTGCACAGCAACTATGAGATCGACCTGTTCCAGGCGCTCATCAAGGCCGCCGCGCGCGAGACCGGCACCAGCGACCTGAACAACAACTCGCTCAAGGTCATCGCCGACCACATCCGCGCCTGCTCGTTCCTGATCGTCGACGGCGTGATCCCCGGCAACGAAGGCCGCGGCTACGTGCTGCGCCGCATCGTGCGCCGCGCCATCCGCCACGGCTACAAGCTGGGCCGCAAGACCCCGTTCTTCCACAAGCTGGTGCCGGACCTGGTGGCGCAGATGGGCCAGGCCTACCCCGAGCTGGCCGAGGCCGAGTCGCGCGTGACCGAGGTGCTCAAGGCCGAGGAAGAGCGCTTCTTCGAGACCATCGAGAACGGCATGGCCATCCTCGACGCCGCGCTGGCCGACGTGAAGGCCAAGGGCGGTACCGTGCTCGACGGCGAACTCGCGTTCAAGCTGCACGACACCTTCGGCTTCCCGCTCGACCTGACGCAGGACGTGTGCCGCGAGCAGGAACTGACGGTGGACGAAGCCGCCTTCGACGCGGCCATGAACCGCCAGCGCGAGCAGGCCCGCGCCGCCGGCAAGTTCAAGATGGCCGCCGGCCTCGAATACCACGGCGACAGGACCACCTTCCACGGCTACGAGAAGCTGGGCGTGGACGGCGCGAAGATCACCGCGCTGTACGTGGACGGCGCCGCCGTCGACACCATGCAGCCCGGCCAGACCGGCGTGGTGGTGCTCGACAACACCCCGTTCTACGCCGAGTCCGGCGGCCAGGCCGGCGACCAGGGCGAACTGCGCGCCGGCGCGGCCGTGTTCAGCGTGGCCGACACCACCAAGGTGCAGGCCGACGTGTTCGGCCACCAGGGCACGCTGGCCGGCGGCGCGCTCAAGGTCGGCGACAGCGTGAGCGCGCAGGTCGACGCGGCGCGCCGCGCGCGCACCATGCGCAACCACTCGGCCACCCACCTGATGCACAAGGCGCTGCGCGAGGTGCTGGGCACCCACGTGCAGCAGAAGGGCTCGCTGGTGGATGCCGACAAGACCCGCTTCGACTTCTCGCACAACGCGCCGATGAGCGACGAGCAGATCCGCCGCGTCGAGGAGATCGTCAACGCCGAGATCCTGCAGAACGCCGCCACCGGCGCCGAGGTCATGCCGTTCGACGATGCCGTCAAGAGCGGCGCGATGGCGCTGTTCGGCGAGAAGTACGCCGACGACGTGCGCGTGTTGTCGATCGGCAGCTCGAAGGAACTGTGCGGCGGCACCCACGTGGCGCGCACCGGCGACATCGGCCTGTTCAAGATCGTGATGGAAGGCGGCGTGGCCGCCGGCATCCGCCGCGTCGAAGCCATCACCGGCGACAACGCGCTGCACTACCTGCAGGCGCTCGACGCCAAGCTCAACGAAGCCGCCGCCGCGCTCAAGGCCCAGCCGTCCGAGCTGGTGCCGCGCATCGGCCAGGTGCAGGAGCAGGTGCGCGCGCTGGAGAAGGAACTCGAGCGCCTCAAGAGCAAGCTGGCCGCCTCGCAGGGCGACGAGCTGGCCGCGCAGGCCATCGACGTCAAGGGCATCAAGGTGCTGGCCGCCCAGCTCGACGGCGCCGACGTCAAGACGCTGCGCGAGACGATGGACAAGCTCAAGGACAAGCTCGGCAGCGCGGCCATCGTGCTGGGTGCCGTGGCCGACGGCAAGGTCAGCCTGATCGCCGGCGTGACGGCGGACGCGACCGGCCGCGTCAAGGCCGGCGAACTGGTCAACTTCGTCGCCCAGCAGGTCGGCGGCAAGGGCGGTGGCCGTCCCGACATGGCGCAGGCCGGCGGCACCGAGCCGGCCAACCTGCCCAAGGCCCTGGCCGGCGTGGGCGAGTGGGTGGCGGCGAAGGTCTGAGGTTCCAAAGGCGCCGATCGTCCGATCGGTTCGCTCCCCTCTCCCGCTTGCGGGAGGGGGGCCGGGGGAGAGGGCGGGAGCTTGCGAATGCTGCCGTGCCGGAAAAGACCGTCGGCTCCGTTCATTGCTTCGGGCAGTTCCCCAAAGGCGCTTCGGCGCCTTTTTTCATGTCCCTTGCTACGTTTCCCGGCTGAGTTTGCCCATCAGCGTCAGGATGTCGATCGGCAGCGGAAACACGATGGTCGAGCTCTTGTCGCCGGCGATCTGCGTGAGCGTCTGCAGGTAGCGCAGCTGCATCGCCTGCGGCTCGCGCGCCAGCATCTGCGCGGCCTCGAGCAGCTTGACCGAGGCCTGCAGCTCGCCCTCGGCGTGGATCACCTTGGCGCGCCGCTCGCGCTCGGCCTCGGCCTGGCGCGCGATGGCGCGGATCATGGTCTCGTTGAGGTCGACGTGCTTGATCTCCACGTTCGAGACCTTGATGCCCCAGCTGTCGGTCTGGGCGTCGAGCGCTTTCTGGATGTCGATGTTGAGCTGCTCGCGCTCGGCCAGCATCTCGTCGAGCTCGTGCTTGCCCAGCACCGAGCGCAGCGTGGTCTGCGCGAGCTGGCTGGTGGCCTCGAGGAAGTTGGCCACCTGGATGATGGCGCGCTCGGGGTCGATCACGCGGAAGTACACCACCGCGTTGACCTTGACCGAGACGTTGTCGCGCGAGATCACGTCCTGCGGCGGCACGTCCATCACCACCGTGCGCAGGTCCACGCGCACCATCTGCTGCACGGCCGGGATCAGGATCACCAGCCCGGGGCCTTTCACCTTCCAGAAGCGCCCGAGCATGAACACCACGCCGCGCTCGTATTCGCGCAGCACGCGGATCGACGAGACGATGAGCAGGGCGATGAGGAAGACCAGACCGCCCGCGCTGAATCCGAATGCCATGATCATGCTCCTCGAGTGGATGGGTGGATGGTGGCCGGCGCGTTGGCCGCATCTTGGACGGGACCTTCGGCCGCATCCTCGGCGGCATCGAGCGCGCGCACTTCCAGCAGCAGCCCGTGGCGCCCGACCACGCGCACGCGCTGGCCGGGCGCGAGCGGCAGCGCGCCGTGCACGCGCCAGCGCTCGCCGCGCACCTCGGCCCAGCCGTCCTGGCGCGCGCCGTCGCGCAGCTCCAGCATCACGCCGGGCAGGCCGAGCATGGCGTCGCCGCCGCTGACGGTGGGCAGGCGCCGCGCGCGCCACAGCAGCGTCCAGACGGCCAGCAGGAAGGCGGCGCTCGCCAGCGCCAGCGCGCCGATCAGCCACAGCGGGATGCCGAAGCCGGGCACGTCGGTGTCGATCAGCATCACCGCGCCGAACACGAAGGCGATGATGCCGCCCACGCCGAGCGCGCCGAAGGTGGGCAGGAACAGCTCCGCCACCATGCAGCCCACGCCCAGCGCGATCAGGCCCAGCCCGGCGTAGCTGACCGGCAGCATCTGCAGCGCGAACAGCGCCAGCAGCAGGCAGATCGCGCCGGCCACGCCGGGCAGCACCATGCCCGGCGTGGAGAACTCGAAGATCAGGCCGTAGATGCCGATCATCATCAGGATCAGCGCCACGCTCGGCTCGGTGATGACCGCCAGGAAGCGGCTGCGCCAATCCGGCTCCAGCATCTGCACCGGCGCCTGCGCGGTGTGCAGCACGCGCTCCACGCCGGCGGCCTGCACGCGCCGGCCGTCGAGCGCGCGCAGCAGCGCCGGCAGGTCCGGCGCGAGCAGGTCGGCCACGCGCTGGGCCACGGCTTCGCTGGCCGACAGGCTGACCGCCTCGCGCACCGCGCGCTCGCCCCATTCGGCATTGCGCCCGCGCAGTTGCGCCAGGCCGCGGATGTAGGCCGAGGCATCGTGCATCTGCTTGCGCTCCATCGTGTCCTGCGGCGGGGCGCCGGCGGGCGCCGAGGCGGGCGTGGCTTCCGGCTTCTGCGCGCCGCCCGGGCTGCCCGGGCCGCCAATGCCGATCTGCACCGGGCTGGCCGCGCCCAGGTTGGTGCCCGGCGCCATCGCGGCGATGTGGCTGGCGTAGAGGATGTAGGTGCCGGCGCTGGCCGCGCGCGCGCCGCCCGGGTAGACGTAGCCGGCCACCGGCACCGGCGAGGCCAGGATGGCCTGGATGATCTCGCGCATCGACAGGTCCAGCCCGCCGGGCGTGTCCATTTCCAGCACGATCAGTTGCGCGCCGCCGTCGCGGGCATGCGCCATGCCGCGCACGATGAAGCTGGCGCTGGCCGGGCCGACCGCGCCCTTGAGCGGGATCACCACGACCGGCGCGGCCGATGCGGCTGGCGCGGCCGACGGAGCCGCCGGGGCAGCAAAGGCGATGGCGGCGAGGACAGTGGCAAAGACGGCAGCCAGGCCGGGCCGGCTGGCGGCGGCAAGCCATCGCAAGAGCATCGGAGCACGCATCATGGCAAGGGCGCCGGCACAGTGAGTGCAAGCGCGGCGCCACTTCCAGTGTAGGCGAACGGCCACATCCTGCCGGGAACACCGCGCTGGTCCGCGCCGGCCGGCGGCCCGCGGGTGGCGTTCAGGCCGCCGCGGCCAGCCGGACCCGCTCGGCCAGCGCCGTCAGCGCCGTGTTCGCCATCGCCGGATGCCAGGCCAGCAGGGTGTCGGCCTTGCCCGCCGCGCCCATCGGATGCAGGCTGATGCGGGGCAGGTCGCGGTACAGGGCAAGTACCGAGCGCGGCACGATGGCCACGCCGATGCCGGCCGCCGCGCAGGCGATGATGGCGTGATAGGAGCCCAGCTCCAGCACCCGGCGCGGCGGGCTGTCGCCGGCGGCCAGCCAGGTCTCCAGCCGCATGCGGTAATGGCAGCCCGGCTCGAAGGCCAGCATGGTGCGGCTTTCCAGGTCGGCCGCGCCGCGGATGGGCGGGTGGTGCTCGCGCGCGACCAGCACCAGTTCCTCGCGGAAGGCCGGCAGCGACGCCAGCGCGGGATCGTCGAGCGGCTCCGCCACGAAGGCGCAGTCCACCTCGAAGCGGCCCAGCGCCTGCAGCGCCTGGCGCGTGGGCAGCGTCACCAGCTCGAGCTGCACCTCGGGCCAGGTCTGGTGGTAGGCGGCCAGCAGCGCGGGCAGGCGGCTGGCCGCCGTGCTTTCCATCGAGGCGATGCGCAGGCGTCCCTGCGGCTTGGCGGGCAGCACGGCCTGGCGCGCTTCCTCGGCCAGGTCCAGCACGCGCCGCGCGTAGTCGAACAGGGTCTGCCCGGCCGGCGTCAGCACCATGCGCTTGCCGTCGCGCAGGAACAGCGCCACGCCGAGCGAGTCCTCGAGCTGGCGGATGCGGGTGGTGACGTTGGACTGCACGCGGTGCAGGCGCGCCGCGGCGCGCGTGACGCCGCCTTCCTCGACCACGGAGCGGAAGATTTCCAGGGATGCCAGGTCCATTGCGATGCCTTTGCCAGGGTTGCCGCCGGCGTGCCGCGTGCCTTGCCGGCCAGCGCCGCCGGTCCGCGCCGCCGGTCCACGCCATCTTCCATCTCGCCGGAAGATCGTTGCGTTCTCGATTATTCATTTTTCAGCGGCGTCCCGGCAGCGTAGCATGCGGCGATGGATTCCACATTCCCGACCTGCGGCGCCCGCGCGCCCGGCTTTCGCCTCGTTTTCCGCCTCGTCTTCCGCTCCCCGCGAGGCGCCGGCTGATGGGCAGCGCCGACCACCCGCTCGACGCCGCGCTGGCGCCCGCGCGCGCGCAGCCCGGCACCTGGACCGTGGCGCTGGCCGGGCTGGCCGCGCTGGGCGTGGCGATGGGCATCGGCCGCTTTGCCTTCACGCCGCTGCTGCCGATGATGCTGCATGACGGCAGCGTCACGCTGGGCGAGGGCGGCTGGCTGGCCACGCTGAACTACCTCGGTTATTTCGCCGGCGCCGCGGCCTGCCTGTTCATGCGCCCGGAGCCGGCGCGCATGGTCCGGCTGGGGCTGGCCGCCACCGTGCTGCTGACGCTCGGCATGGCCGCGCCCGGCGGCATGGCGGCGTGGGGCCTGTGGCGCGCCGCCGCCGGCGTGGCCAGCGCGCTGGTGATGGTCTACGGCACGGCGTGGTGCATGCACCGGCTGGCCGAGCTGGGCCGCGCGCCGCTGGGCGGCCTGATCTTCTGCGGCCCGGGCATCGGCATCGTCTTCACCGGGGTGTCGGCGTTCGGCATGGTCGGCGCCGGCTGGCGGGCCGGCTGGGCCTGGCTGGCCTTCGGCGTGCTGGGCGCGGCGCTGGTCGCGGCGGTCTGGCGGGTGTTCCGGCCCGCGCCGCGCGCCGCCACCGGTTCAGCCACGGCGGCCGCGGCGGCCACGGCCGCCATGCCGCGGCTCGACCGCGCGGCCTGGCTGCTGACGCTGGCCTACGGCCTGGCCGGCTTCGGCTACATCATCACCGCCACCTTCCTGCCGGTGATCGCGCGCCAGGCCATGCCCGGCTCGGTCTGGGCCGACCTGTTCTGGCCCATCTTCGGCGCCGGCGTGACGATCGGCGCCCTGGCCGCGTCGCGCGTGGGCGCCGAGCGCGACAACCGCAAGCTGCTGGCCTTCACCTACGCCATGCAGGCCGCGGGCGTGGCGATCGCGGTGGCGTGGCCCACGGTGGCGGGTTTCGCGCTGAGCAGCCTGCTGGCGGGGCTGCCGTTCAACGCGCTGGTGGCGTTCGCCATGCGCGAGGCCCGGCGGCTGTGGGGCGGGCAGGCGCAGCGCCTGATGGGGCTGATGACGGCCAGCTACGGGCTGGGCCAGATCGTCGGGCCGCCGCTGGCCACCGCGCTGGTGGCGCGCACCGGCGGCTTTGCCGCCTCGCTGTGCTGCGCCGCCGCGGCGCTGCTGCTGGGCGGCGCGATGTTCGCCTGGATGGCGCGCGCGCCGGCGCGCTAGCCGCGCGCGGGGCCGCGCCTGACGGCGCCACGGGCTTGCGCTACAGTATCGCCTTCGCTGCGCCGCACCGCCGCCCGCACGGGCGCGCCGCGCGCGTGGCGCAGGAGCCGATCCCCATGTCATTCGCCTTGCAGCCCGCCCGCGCCGCGGGCGCCACCCAGCCCGCCACGCCGCTCGAGGCGCGCCTGCGCGCCGACCTGGCGGCGGCCTACCGCCTGTGCGCGCTGCAGGGCTGGGACGACCTGATCTACACGCATATCTCCGCCGCCGTGCCGGGCGAGCCGGACCACTTCCTGATCAACCCGTTCGGCTTCGCCTTCGACGAGATCCGCGCCAGCGACCTGGTCAAGATCAACGGCCGCGGCGAGGTGGTGGGCGCCAGCGCGCACCCGGTCAACGTCACCGGCTTCGCGCTGCATGGCGCGGTGCACGCGGCGCGGCCCGACGCGGTGTGCGTGATGCACCTGCACAATACCGCCGGCGTGGCGGTGTCGGCCCAGGCGCGCGGCCTGCTGGCGCTGTCGCAGCACGCCATGCGCTTCCACGGCCGGCTGGCCTACCACGACTACGAGGGACTGGCCTTCTCGCCGGCCGAGGGCGCCCGCCTGACCGCTTCGCTCGGCCGGCAGCCGGCCATGCTGCTGCGCAACCACGGCACCCTGACGGTGGGCCGCACCGTGGCCGAGGCCTACGTGCTGATGGCCACGCTGATCAAGGCCTGCGAGATCCAGATCGCCGCCCAGGCCGGCGGCGAGGTCGTGCAGCCGGCGCCCGCGGTGGCCGCGCATGCCGCCGCGCAGCTCGACGACGGCGGCGCGCTGGAAGGCGAGCTGGAATGGCCGTCGCTGCTGCGCAAACTCGATAGAATCGATGCTTCTTACCGCGACTGACGCGCCCCCGCGCGCCGCTCCCGGCCTCATCAAGACCCCCGGAACACAGGAACCCACGCCATGCCGACTTACCACGTAGAACTCTTCGAAGGCCGCTCGATCGAGCAAAAGCGCAAGCTGGTCGAGGAAGTCACCCGCGTCACCTGCGAAACGCTGGGCTGCTCGGCCTCGGCGGTGGACATCGTCATCACCGAGGTCAAGCGCGAGAACTGGGCCACCGGCGGCGAACTGTGGGCCGACAAGAAGTAGGCGCCGGCCGGCCCCCGCGGCGCCCGCCGCGCTGATACCGCACGCATTCCACCCGTCACGGATTCCCCTTTCATGCAGCATTTCGCCTCCGACAACTACGCCGGCTTCTGTCCGGAATCGCTCAAGTATTTCCTCGAAGCCAACGGCAGCGGCCACGAGCAGGCCTATGGCGACGACTCCTGGACCCAGAAGGTCTGCGACCGCATCCGCGACCTGTTCCAGACCGATTGCGAAGTCTTCTTCGTCTTCAACGGCACCGCGGCGAACTCGCTGGCGCTGTCGGCGCTGTGCCAGTCCTACCACTCGGTGATCTGCCACGAGCTGGCGCACATCGAGACCGACGAATGCGGCGGCCCGGAATTCTTCTCCAACGGCTCCAAGCTGCTGACCGCGCCGGGCCCCAACGGCAAGCTCACGCCGGACGCGGTGAAGGCGCTGGTCACGCGCCGCTCCGACATCCACTATCCCAAGCCCAAGGTGGTGTCGCTGACGCAGTCGACCGAGGTCGGCACGGTGTACACGGTGGAGGAGGTGCGCGCCATCGCCGCCATCGCCAAGCGCCGCCAGTTGCGCGTGCACATGGACGGCGCGCGCTTCGCCAACGCGGTGGCCTCGCTGGGCGTGCATCCGTCCGAGATCACCTGGCGCGCCGGCGTCGACGTGCTGTGCTTCGGCGGCACCAAGAACGGCCTGCCGGTGGGCGAGGCGGTGGTGTTCTTCGACCGCAAGCTGGCCGAGGACTTCGCCTACCGCGTCAAGCAGGCCGGCCAGCTGGCCTCCAAGATGCGCTTCATCTCGGCGCCGTGGCTGGGCCTGCTGGAGAACGACGTGTGGCTGGCCAACGCGCGCCACGCCAACGCGATGGCGCAGCTGCTGCACGAGCGCATCGCCACCATCCCGGGCGTGCGCATCATGTTCCCGACCGAGTCCAACGCGGTCTTCGCCGAGCTGCCGCTGACGGCCATCGAGGCGCTGCGCGCCAAGGGCTGGCGCTTCTACACCTTCATCGGCGCGGGCGGCTGCCGCTTCATGTGCGCGTGGGACCTGCAGCCGGAAACCGTGGAGGCGCTGGCCGCCGACATGCGCGTGGCCTGCGCCGCCTGAGCATCGCCCGAACGCGCCCGGGTGCGGTCCCGGGCGCGGCGCCGGCAGGCAAGCAGGCGGCAACACCGGCATCGTGGCAAGCCGACGGGCCGGCAGACAGACAACAAGGCCGGCAAGGCCGAAAGACAAGGAGCTCCGCAATGTCCTACTACCGATACTGCCCCCAATGCGGCTCGCCGCTGGAAGTGCTGCCGCATTCCGGCCGCGAGCGCGATGCCTGCGTCCAGCCCGACTGCGGCTTCGTCCACTGGAACAACCCGCTGCCGGTGCTGGCCGCGGTGGTCGAGTACGAAGGCAAGCTGCTGCTGGCGCGCAACGCCGCCTGGCCCGAGAAGATGTTCGCCCTGGTGACGGGTTTCCTCGAACGCGACGAAACGCCCGAGCAGGGCGTGGCGCGCGAGCTCAAGGAGGAGACCAACCTGGACGCGCACGCGGTGTCGCTGATCGGCGTGTACGAGTTCATGCGCAAGAACGAGCTGATCATCGCCTACCACGTGCAGGCCAGCGGCACCGTCTCGCTGTCGGAAGAACTGGCCGACTACAAGCTGGTCGCGCCCGGCGACATGCGCATCTGGTCCGCCGGCACCGGCTTCGCGGTGGCCGACTGGCTGGCCTCGCGCGGCCACCCGGTGCGCTTCTTCGACCGCAACACCGGCGAGGACATCCCCGACCCGCGCCGCCGCGACGCGTTCGACCTGACCGGCGCTTCGCTACAATACAGGCCATAAATACCCAGAACCAAGGAAGAGCGGAATGGAGTTCCAGAAAGAAGTGGACGCGCGGGGCCTGAACTGCCCGCTGCCGATCCTGCGTACCAAGAAGGCGCTGGCCGACATGGCCAGCGGCGATGTGCTCAAGGTGCTGGCCACTGATCCGGGGGCGACGCGTGATTTTCAGGCGTTCGCCAAGCAGACGGGCAATGAGTTGCTGTCGCATCAGGAGGTGGATAAGGTGTTTGTTTTTTATATGCGGAGGCGGTGAGGGATTTGGGTTTGAGGGGGCTTTAAAGTCAAAGGCTTAACTTCAAAATCAACGGCTTAAAGTCAACATCAAAGTCAAAGGCTTTCGCTCCTCCGGAGCGACTTACTTTCTTTTGTCCGAAAAGAAAGTAAGCCAAGAAAGCGGACTGCCTGGCCGGCAGGGGCAGAAACGTTGGGGTTTCTAGTGTTTCTGGTTTCGTGGTGGGGTCTGTGGTTCTGCCGGGGTTCTGCCGGTACCGGTTTTGGTGGCCACGTTCTCTCGGGTGGTGTTCGATTCGTGGTGGCGCTGCATGATGGCGGAGGTCCAGGCCCTTCGGGCTGCTGCCGCGACCGGGGCGGATGGGTGCGATGTCTCGATCGGTACTGGATTCGTGGTGGGCGCGGTGGCCCCGGCTTGAAACGTACCTGCTTGAGAGATGCTGACACGAGAGCGCTCAACGCTGATCCAAACCTCACACACCCGCGCTGGGTCCACCACGCCCACCACGAAACCAGTGGCGGTGCTACGCCGTGACCGCCAGCACCGGTAACGGCAGATGCCCGAACCAGCAGTGCGCTCGCCATCATAGGTCTGACCCCGAAACCACTGCCGCCAGCTAGATCGTGGCCAGCCGAACCGGTAACGGCAGAATCCCGGCAGAACTACAGGCCCCACGACGAAACCACCAACAAGAGAAATCCCAACGTTTCTGCCCCTGCCGGCCAGGCAGCCCGCTTTCTTTGCCTACTTTCTTTTCGGGGAAAAGAAAGTAGGTCGCTCCGGGGGAGCGAAAGCCTTTGACTTTGATGTTGACTTTAAGCCTTTGAAGTTAAAGCCCTTGAAGTCAAAGCCCCCAAAACCAAACAGCCTAACCTCACCCTTCACCCAGCAAACCAAAAAACAAAAAAAAGCCCCGCAAAGCAGCCAAAAAACCGGCCACCCTGCAGGGCTTCCCTTATCCAGCAAAACCACCTACAACAATCACCCCCGCGTACGCAGGTAAGTACCGAATTCGTCCATCACCTCCGGGTGCTTGAGCGCGAACTCCACGGTGGCCTTGAGGTAGCCGAGCTTGCTGCCGCAGTCGTAGCGCACGCCCTTGTAGCGGTAGGCCAGCACCTGTTCCTGGCCGAGCAGCGAGCCGATCGCGTCGGTGAGCTGGTACTCGCCGCCGGCGCCCGGCTTGAGGCTGCGGATATGGTCGAAGATGCGCGGCGTCAGGATGTAGCGGCCGACCACGCCGAGGTTGGAAGGGGCATCCTCGGGCGCGGGCTTTTCGACGATGCCCGAGACCTTGATCACGCCTTCGTCCCATTCGCGGCCGTCGACCACGCCGTAGGAGCGGCTCTGCTCGGGCGCGATTTCTTCCACGCCCAGCACGGAGCAGTTGTAGTGGCCGTACAGGTCCGTCATCTGCTTCATCACGGGCGGGTCGCCGTCGAGCAGGTCGTCGGCCAGCATGACCGCGAACGGTGCGTCGCCGACCAGCTTTTCGGCGCACAGCACGGCGTGGCCGAGCCCGAGCGCCTCGGGCTGGCGCACGTAGAAGAATTCCACGTGCGACGGCTTGATCGAGCGCACCAGCGACAGCAGCGCCTGCTTGTTCTTGGCTTCCAGCTCGGCCTCGAGCTCGTAGGCCTTGTCGAAATGGTCCTCGATGGCGCGCTTGGAGCGCCCGGTCACGAAGATCATTTCGGTGATGCCGGCGGCCATCGCTTCTTCCACCGCGTACTGGATCAGGGGCTTGTCGACCACCGGCAGCATTTCCTTGGGGCTGGCCTTGGTAGCGGGCAAGAAGCGGGTGCCGAGACCGGCTACGGGGAAGACAGCCTTGGTGACACGGGTTTCCATAACAGGTATTCCTTATCGTTTCGGTGTAGACAACCCTGCTGGTGACGCAAAGCTCATGCCGGCAGACGCCCCAGTTGATCCTGGAGCTTGCCCAGTGTCTGTTCGAAATCGGACAGACGCTGGGTTTCCTGCGCGACCACGGCCGGCGGTGCCTTGGCGACGAAGCTCTCGTTGGAAAGCTTGCCGCGGCACTTGCCGATCTCGGCGCTGAGGCGCTCTATTTCCTTGGACAGGCGCGCGCGCTCGGCGGCCACGTCGATCTCGATTTTCAGCAGCAGGCGATTACCGCCGACGATGGCCACCGGCGCGCCGGCGCCTTCCGTCATCAGGGCGTTCTCGTCTTCGAATACCTTCACCTCGGAAAGTTTCGCCAGCGCCTGCACATAGGCCTGGGCCGAGGCCAGGAAGGCGCTGTCGCCCTGCGCGTAGAGCGGGATGCGCTGGGCCGGCGAGATGTTCATCTCGCCGCGCAGGTTGCGGCAGGCGTCGACCACCGCCTTGAGCTGCGCGGTCCACTGCTCGGCGGCCTCGTCGATCTTGGCCACGGCCGGCAGCGGGTAGGCCTGCAGCGCCAGCGTCTCGCTGCCGTCGCCCTTGGCGCGGCCGGCGAGCGGGGCCACCTTCTGCCACAGTTCCTCGGTGATGAAGGGGATGATCGGATGGGCCAGGCGCAGCACCGTCTCCAGCACGCGCAGCAGCGTGCGGCGCGTGGCGCGCTGCTGCGCCGGCGTGCCGTTCTGGATCTGCACCTTGGCCAGTTCGAGGTACCAGTCGCAGTATTCGTCCCACACGAACTTGTAGATGGCGCTGGCGATATTGTCGAAGCGGTATTCGGCGAAGCCCTTTTCCACTTCGCCCTCCACGCGCTGCAGCAGCGACACGATCCAGCGGTCGGCCTGGGAGAAGTCCAGGTAGCCGTCCGGGCCGCAGTCGTTGTTGCACGGGCCCATGCCGCAGTCATGGCCTTCGGTGTTCATCAGCACGAAGCGGGTGGCGTTCCACAGCTTGTTGCAGAAGTTGCGGTAGCCTTCGCAGCGGCCGGTGTCGAAATTGATGTTGCGGCCCAGCGTGGCCAGCGAGGCGAAGGTGAAGCGCAGCGCGTCCGCGCCGAAGGCGGGAATGCCGTCGGGGAATTCCTTGCGGGTCTTCTTCTCGATCTTGGGCGCGTCCTTGGGGCGGCGCAGGCCGGTGGTGCGCTTCTTGAGCAGCGGCTCGAGCTCGATGCCGTCGATCAGGTCCACCGGGTCGAGCGTGTTGCCCTCGGACTTGCTCATCTTCTTGCCTTCCGAGTCGCGCACCAGGCCGTGCACATAAACGGTGTGGAAAGGCACCTTGCCGGTGAAATGCTTGGTCATCATGACCATGCGCGCCACCCAGAAGAAGATGATGTCGTAGCCGGTGACAAGTGCCGACGACGGCAGGAAATGCTGCAGTTCGGGCGTCTCGGCGGGCCAGCCGAGCGACGAGAACGGGACCAGCGCGGACGAGAACCAGGTGTCGAGCACGTCGTCCTCGCGGCGCAGCGCGCCGGTGCTGCCGGCGGCCGCGGCCTGCGCGCGCGCGTCTTCCTCGGTGCGCGCGACGAAGCACTTGCCGCTGTCGTCGTACCAGGCCGGGATCTGGTGGCCCCACCAGAGCTGGCGCGAGATGCACCAGTCCTGGATGTTCTCCAGCCACTGGTTGTAGGTGCTGTTCCAGTTCTCCGGGATCAGCTTGATCTCGCCGCCGCGCACGGCCTCGAGCGCCACCTCGGCGATCGAGCGGCCCGGGTAGAAGGTGCCTTCGGGCGCCGGCTTGCTCATGGCGACGAACCACTGGTCGGTCAGCATCGGCTCGATGGCGCTGCCGGTGCGCTCGCTGCGCGGCGTCATCAGCTTGTGCTTCCTGACCTCGGCCAGCAGGCCCTGCGCGTCGAGGTCGTCGACGATGCGCTTGCGCGCGTCGAAGCGGTCCAGCCCGGCGTAGGCCGCCGGCGCGTCGGCGACGATCCTGGCGTCGAGCGTGAGGATGGACAGCTGCGGCAGGCCGTGGCGCTGGCCCACCGCGTAGTCGTTGAAGTCGTGGCCCGGCGTGACCTTGACCACGCCGGTGCCGAACTCGCGGTCGACGTAGTCGTCGGCGATGACCGGGATGTCGCGGCCGGTCAGCGGCAGGCGCACCGACTTGCCGATCAGGTGCGCATAGCGCTCGTCTTCCGGGTGCACCATCACGGCGACGTCGCCCAGCATGGTTTCCGGGCGGGTGGTGGCCACGGTCAGGTGGGTCAGGCCGCGCACGCCGTCGGCTTCGGTGAGCGGATAGCGGATGTGCCACATCGAGCCTTCTTCCTCGACGTTCTCCACTTCCAGGTCGGACACCGCGGTGCCCAGCACCGGGTCCCAGTTGACCAGGCGCTTGCCGCGGTAGATCAGGCCCTGCTCGTACAGGCGCACGAACACTTCGGTGACCGCCTTCGACATCTCCGGTGACATCGTGAAATATTCGTGGCTCCAGTCGATCGAGGCGCCCATGCGGCGGATCTGGCGCGTGATGGTCGAGCCGGACTCTTCCTTCCAGGCCCACACCTTCTCGGTGAACTTCTCGCGGCCGAGCTCGTGGCGCGAGACGCCCTGGGACTCGAGCTGGCGCTCCACCACGATCTGGGTGGCGATGCCGGCGTGGTCGGTGCCGGGCACCCACAGCGTGTTGGCGCCGGACATGCGCGCGTGGCGGGCCAGGCCGTCCATGATGGTCTGGTTGAAGGCATGGCCCATGTGCAGCGTGCCGGTCACATTGGGCGGCGGCAGCTGGATGCAGAAATCGGGGCGGTCCGAGTCTAGGGTCGGCTTCGCGATGCCGCGCTTCTCCCACTCTGGGCCCCACTTGGCCTCAATGGCGGCGGGTTCGAAGCTCTTGGCAAGGGACTGGTCTTGGGCGGTCATGCTCGGGGTGTCGATGATTGCGTCGGATTCTGCGGCCCAGGCGGGCGGGGCAAACGCGCCGGGGAAAACGTCAAATTATAGGGGAGGCGGGATGCCTGCGCGGGAAAAGACCCCGCGCAGGCCGGTTCCGCGCCGTCCCCGGGGCGAGCCGGGACGCCGATCCGGGCGCGATCCGCGGGCACCGGGCCACGATGCCTGCGCAATCCGGGCGCCATTTTGCCGCCGTCCGCGCGCGCCGGGTGGATTTCCGGATACTTCCTGCGAGGGGATCACGTGGCCTGGCGGCCGTGTCCGCGGCCCCGCGCGGCCCCGCGCCGGGCCACGCCGGGCCGCAGGCACGGGCGATGGAGGCGCCCCGGTATAATTCCCGGCATTCCACAAGGCCTCCCGATGTCCGACCTGCTTGCCAATCTCAACGCCGAACAACTTGCCGCCGTCACCCTGCCTGACGAACCGGCACTGATCCTGGCGGGCGCGGGCAGCGGCAAGACCCGCGTGCTGACCACGCGCATCGCCTGGCTGATCCAGAACGGGCGCGTGTCGCCGGCCGGCCTGCTGGCGGTGACGTTCACCAACAAGGCCGCCAAGGAAATGACCGCGCGGCTCACCGCGATGCTGCCGATCAACACGCGCGGCATGTGGATCGGCACCTTCCACGGCCTGTGCAATCGCATGCTGCGCGCGCATTTCCGCGACGCCGGGCTGCCGCAGACCTTCGCCATCCTCGACAGCCAGGACCAGCTCTCGGCGCTCAAGCGCCTGCTCAAGTCGCTCAACGTGGACGACGAGAAGTACCCGCCCAAGAGCCTGCAGTACTTCATCAACAACGCCAAGGAGCAGGGCCTGCGCCCGGCCGACGTGGAGGCCAACGACGACTTCAACCGCCGCTTCGTCGACCTCTACGCCGCCTACGACCAGCAGTGCCAGCGCGAAGGCGTGGTCGACTTCGCCGAGCTGCTGCTGCGCTGCTACGAGCTGCTGCGCTACCACGACGCCATCCGCCAGCATTACCAGCACCGCTTCCGCCACGTCCTGGTGGACGAGTTCCAGGACACCAACGTGCTGCAGTACCGCTGGCTCAAGCTGCTGGCCGGCTTCGGCACGCCCAACCCGGCCGCGGTGTTCGCGGTGGGCGACGACGACCAGAGCATCTATGCGTTCCGCGGCGCCAACGTCGGCAACATGCGCGACTTCGAGCATGAGTTCCGCGTGCGCCACATGATCAAGCTCGAGCAGAACTACCGCTCGCACGGCCACATCCTCGATTCGGCCAACCACCTGATCGCGCACAACGCGCGCCGCCTGGGCAAGAACCTGCGCACCGACGCCGGCCACGGCGAGCCGGTGCGGGTGTTCCAGGCGGGCTCGGACGGCCAGGAAGCGGCCTGGATGGTGGAGGAGATCCGCGACCTGGTGGCGCAGGGCATGAGCCGCGCGGAGATCGCCATCCTCTACCGCAGCAACGCGCAGTCGCGCGTGATCGAGCACGCGCTGTTCTCGTCGGGCATCCCGTACCGCGTGTACGGCGGCCTGCGCTTCTTCGAGCGCGCCGAAGTCAAGCACGCGCTGGCCTACCTGCAACTGCTGGAGAACCCGCGCAACGACGCCGCCTTCGGGCGCGTGGTGAACTTCCCCGCGCGCGGCATCGGCGCGCGCTCGCTGGAGGCGCTGCAGGACGCCGCGCGCCAGTACGGCTGCTCGCTGGCCGAGGCGGTGGCCTACGTGCCCGGCAAGGCCGGTAGCACGCTCGGCGCCTTCGTGCGGCTGATCGAGAAGATGCACGCCGAGACGCGCCGCCTGACGCTGCCGGAGACGGTCGAGTACGTGACCAACACCAGCGGCCTGATCGAGTATTACCGCGGCGAGAAGGAAGGCCAGGACCGCATCGAGAACCTGCAGGAACTGGTGACGGCGGCGCAGGCCTTCGTGATGGAGGAAGGCTACGGCCTGGACGCGCTGGCCAGCGCGATCCCGGTCGGGCGCGACGGCGCGCAGGTGCTGCCGGCGCTGGCCGACGGCGACCAGGCGCAGCAGGTGCTGGACCCCGAGGCGCTGCCGGTGGTGATGACGCCGCTGGTGGCCTTCCTGACCCACGCCTCGCTCGAGGCCGGCGACAACCAGGCGCAGGCCGGCCAGGACGCGGTGCAGATGATGACCGTGCACGCGGCCAAGGGGCTGGAGTTCAACGCGGTGTTCATCACCGGGCTGGAGGAGGGCCTGTTCCCGCACGAGAACAGCGCCAACGAGGCCGACGGGCTGGAGGAAGAGCGCCGCCTGATGTACGTGGCCATCACGCGCGCGCGCGAGCGGCTCTACCTGTCGTTCGCGCAGAGCCGCGTGCTGCACGGGCAGATGCGCTATCACGTGCGCTCGCGCTTCTTCGAGGAGTTGCCCGAGGAAGCGCTCAAGTGGCTGCAGCCGCAGGCGCCGTCCTACGGCGCGCAGCGCCGCCAGCAGAGCGAAAGCGGCTGGGGCCGCGACTGGTTCAAGAAGCCCGAGGACGTGCCCTACTCGGGCACCAAGCCCACCGGCGGCATGGATACCGGCAACGGCTACGCCGACGCCAAGCGCGAGGCCGGCTCCGGCCTGCGCATCGGCCAGAGCGTGTTCCACAACAAGTTCGGCGAGGGTGTCATCAAGGCGCTCGAGGGCGACGGCGCCGATGCGCGCGCCAACATCGAGTTCAAGCGCCACGGCGCCAAGTGGCTGGCGCTGTCGGTCGCGAAGCTGGACCCGATCGACTGAAGGCGCGCCGTCATGCCGCGGTGTCGAGGCTGCCGGCCGGGTTTTCCGGGACCACGTTGAAGCAGCCGCGGTAGGTCGCGTAGAACGAGCAGTACATGATCGCCAGCATCAGCAGCGAGTACGGCGTGACCAGGAACGAGAGCAGGGTCTCGGCGCCGAGCGCGCCGAACAGCGCCTCGAGGAAGAACGGAATCGCCACCAGCAGCACCGCGAACACCACCGCGTAGGCCAGGAAGGCGCCGCGGTTGCGCCAGCACGCGGTCCAGCTGAAGAACAGCGCCTTGACCGGCGGCACGTTGTGCCAAGCGGTCAGCAGCGGGGCGAACCAGAACATCATGGCGATCGGCGTGTACAGCGCGGCGCCGATCATCAGCGCGAAATAGAGCTGGCGCACGGCGTCGGGCGAGGGCGCTTCCTCCTTGAGCAGGATCGGCACCAGCGTGCTGATGTCCACCAGGCTGCCGGCGATCAGGCTCAGCACGAACACCAGCGCGGCGTAGATGCCGCCGAGCACCAGCAGGTTGCGGCTGGCCAGCTTGCCGTTGGCGCGGAATCCCGCCAGCAGCACGGTGGGCAGCACCCGCTTGTTCTGGATCACCTCGCGGCAGGCGGTCATGATGCCGACCGACAGCCCGGGGGTGATCACCAGCAGCGCGATGATGCCGATCAGCGGCACGAACACGGCCAGTTGCGCGGCGATCAGGTAGATGAACAGCAGCATCAGGAAGGCGAGCGGGTTCTTGCGGAACAGCCAGACGCCCTGGCGGAACCAGACATAACCTTCCTTGGCGGAAACTTCCAGTAATTGCATGATGCTCAGGTCCAGGGCAGCGCGGCGGCTTCGATGCGCCGGCGCAGGATGCGTTCGAAATGGGTCGGGTCGTGCGGCTGCAGCATGTCGGCCTCGCGCGGGAGGTAGAAGTCCCACAGGCGCGAGACCCAGAAACGCAGCGCGCCGGCGCGCAGCATGTCGCGCCAGCGTGCCGCCTCGACCGCGCCCAGCGGCCTTACCGCATGATAGGCCCGCAGCAGCGCGCGGGCGCGCGTGTCGTCGAGCGCGCCGCTGGCCAGGTCGATGCACCAGTCGTTGACGGTGACGGCCAGGTCGAACAGCCACTTGTCGTTGCCGGCGAAGTAGAAGTCGAAGAAGCCGCCGAGCTTGTCGTGGCCGTGCCCGTCGGTCTCGAACAGGGCGTTGTCGCGGAACAGGTCGCAGTGGCAGGGGCCGCCCGGCAGCGCGGCGTAGTCGGCGCCGTGGAAGAAGGCGGCCTGGTGCGCCAGTTCCTGCTGCAGCAGCGCGCGCTGGCCGGCATCGAGGAACGGCAGGATCTCGGTCTCGGTCTGCTGCCACCACGGCAGGCTGCGCAGGTTGGGCTGCTGGCGCGGATAGCTCTGGCCGGCCAGGTGCATGCGCGCGAGCATGTCGCCGACCTCGGCGCAGTGCCCGGCCGCGGGCGCGAGCTGCGAGCTGCCCGGCAGGCGCGTGACGATGGTGGCCGGCTTGCCCTTGAGCGCGCGCAGGATCTCGCCGTCGCGGCCCGGCACCGGCGCCGGCACGCGGATGCCGTGCCCGGCCAGGTGGGCCATCAGGTGCAGGTAATACGGCAGCTGCGCGAAGGTCAGCCGCTCGAAGATGGTCAGCACGTACTCGTGCGTGCCATCCTCCCGCTCCGTGGTCAGGAAGAAATTGCTGTTCTCGATGCCCGAGGCGATGCCGCGCAATTCGCGCATTTCGCCCAGGTCGTAGTCAAGGAGCCAACTGGCGATCTCGTCCGGCGAGACCGTGGTGAATACGGCCATACTCTTTGTGTGAATCGAAACGGATGGCGGCGCGCGCAAACGCTTGCGCATCGCCGCGGCGTGGATGCCGGATGTTGCCGGCGCGGCCCCGCCGCGCTGGCCTGGCGGGGTCGTGGGAAATCGGAAAAGCGGTAGCCGGACGCGTCTCCGGGCGCAAGCGCCCGCGGCCGCATGCCGGCGTCATGGCCCGGAGGCCCCGCGCACGGGCCGGATTGCGCCATCCGGCCCGCGCATGGCTCAGAACTGCAGCACGTTGACCGACGGCACGCGGTTCATTTCGCGGTCGCGGATCTTCGGCGAGCTGTCCTCCGGCTTGCTCATCTGGTACTTGGTGCCGACCCCGGACTTGACCTCGATGTCCGTGGCCTGGCCTTTGTTGCGGTATTCCCGGATCTGCGTGCCGTCCGGCTCGTTGAGCTGGAAGCTCGGCTCGCGCGGCTGGTTGAGCTGCGTCTTGGCCGGCGGGGCGATCGGGCTGTTGTTGATCTCGTTGAGCTCTTGCTGGGTCAGCGCGCCGCCGACCTGTTCGGTGCCTTGCTGCGCCAGCGCCGCGAACGGCACGCCGAGCGCCAGCAGGACGGCGGCGGCCAGCATCCGGGCGGATGCCGGGAACGGCTGCTCCGGCGCGCCCGCGCTCGCGGCGGCCAGGAGGGAGGGGGAGGTCATTCAGGGCTCCTGTGCGATCCAGCAATCGGGCATGCTGCATCGCGAATGGCGCTGCAGCCCGGCGGCGCCGGGCTTTGGCAGTGGATCAGGCTTCCATTCTAGCAATTCCTGCCCGCGCCGGGCTCCCGCGGTGATCCGCCGGGCACCCGGGCGCGCGCGCCGGCCTGCCCGTGGCACGGCCGGCGGCATGACAGGCGGCACTACAGGTAGAACATCTCCTCCTTGGGCGGGATCGGGTTGTCGCCGCCGCGCTGCTCGTAGTATTCATATACCGCTTCGAGCACTTCATGCGGCTCGTCGACGATCTTCATCAGGTCGAGGTCGTGCTCGGCGATCAGGCCCATCGGCAGCAGCGTGAAGCGGAACCAGTCGAGCAGACCCTTCCAGAAGCGGCTGCCGAACAGCACCACCGGCACCGCGCGCGACTTGCCGGTCTGCACCAGGGTCAGCACCTCGGCGAGTTCGTCGAGGGTGCCGAAGCCGCCCGGCATCACGATGAAGGCGTCCGAGTTCTTGACGAAAGTGACCTTGCGCGTGAAGAAGTGGCGAAAGCGCATGGCGATGTCCTGGTACGGATTGCCCTGCTGTTCGTGCGGCAGCTCGATGTTCAGGCCGACGCTGGCCGACTTGCCGGCGTGGGCGCCCTTGTTGGCGGCCTCCATGATGCCGGGGCCGCCGCCCGAGATCACGGCGAAGCCGGCGTCCGAGAACAGGCGCGCGATCTCGATGGTGCGCTGGTAGTACGGCGAATCCTCGCGCAGGCGCGCGCTGCCGTAGATCGACACCGCCGGGCGGATCTCCGAGAGGTACTCGGTCGCCTCGATGAACTCTGCCATAATCGTGAACATTTGCCACGAAGCGCGTGCTTTCTTTGCGGTGGCGCGGTCTTCGTCGGCCAGCGCGCGCAGGCTGGGAATCATCTTGCGCGGGTTGGCGCGGATGCCGGCGGCGGGGGATGTATCTCCGGGGCCCTCGGCAGCGGCGCTGACCGTCACGTTCACATCCATATCGGCCGCGGTGGTCATGCTGCCCTGCGCGGCCTGCTTGAGTGCCGCGGCCGGTTCGGCGGCGCCTGCCGCGTCCGAGCGGGGAGCGGCGTTCGCACCGCCTGCGGCGGCACCAGTCAATTTTGAGTCCATGGGAATGTCGGATAGTCCAAAAACACTCTTGCTCGTCGATGGGTCGAGCTATTTGTATCGCGCGTATCACGCCCTGCCGGACCTGAGGAACGCGGAGGGGCTGCCCACAGGGGCAATCTACGGCATGATCAATATGCTGCGCAAGCTGCGCAACGATTTTCCGGCAGAGTATAGCGCCTGCGTGTTCGACGCCAAGGGCAAGACCTTCCGCGACGATCTCTACCCCGCCTACAAGGAGCATCGCCCCTCGATGCCCGAGGATCTGGCCAGGCAGATCGAGCCGATCCACGACGCGGTGCGCGCGCTGGGCTGGCCCATCGTGGTGGTGGACGGCGTGGAGGCCGACGACGTGATCGGCACGCTGGCGCGCCAGGCCACCGCCGAGGGCATGCGCACGGTGGTCTCCACCGGCGACAAGGACCTCGCGCAACTGGTGGACGAGCATGTCACGCTGGTCAACACCATGAGCGGCGAGGTGCTCGACCCGCCCGGCGTGGTGGCCAAGTTCGGCGTGCCGCCGCAGCGCATCGTCGACTATCTCTCGCTGATCGGCGACGCGGTGGACAACGTGCCCGGCGTGCCCAAGGTGGGGCCCAAGACCGCGGTCAAGTGGCTGACCGAATACGGCACGCTCGACGACATCATGGCCAATGCCGCCGGCATCAAGGGCGTGGTCGGCGAGAACCTGCGCAACACGCTGGCGTGGCTGCCCAGGGCGCGCGAGCTGGTGACGGTCAAGACCGACTGCGACCTGACGGCCGCGCTGGGCGATTTCCACCATCTCAAGGACGCCGGCGAGGACAGGGAGAAGCTGGTCGAGTTCTTCTCGCGCTATGGCTTCAAGACCTGGCTGCGCGAAGCCACCGGCGAGAGCCTGCCCGATCCGCGCGCCCAGGCGCGCGCGCGCGCCGGCGAGCCGCTGCCGCAGGGTAGCGCGCAGGGGAATGGCCCGGCCGCCGGCCCGGCCCAGGGCGGGCTGTTCGATGCCGCGCCGGCGCAGATCCGCTACGAAGCCATCACCACCGAGGCCGAACTGGAAGCATTCATGCGCCGCGTGGAAGCCGCGCCGCTGGTGGCCATCGACACCGAGACCACTTCGCTCGACCCGATGCAGGCGCAGATGGTCGGCATCTCGATGTCGATCGAGCCGGGCGAGGCGGTCTATATCCCGGTGGCCCACGCCGGCCCCGACGTGGTGGGCCTGGAAGGGCGCGGCCAGTTGTCGCGCGAGTTCGTGCTCGGGCGCATGCGCGCGTGGCTCGAAGACCCGTCGCGCGCCAAGCTCGGCCAGCATCTCAAGTACGACGTGCACGTGTTCGCCAACCACGGCGTGGCGCTGCGCGGCGTCGCGCACGACACCATGCTGCAGAGCTACGTGCTGGCCTCGCACCGCAACCACGGCATGGACAGCCTGGCCGAGCGCCTGCTCGGCCTCAAGACCATCACCTACGAGGAAGTGTGCGGCAAGGGCGTGAACCAGATCTGCTTCGACCAGATCGACATCGCGCGCGCCACCGAGTACGCCGCCGAGGATGCCGACGTCACGCTGCGCCTGCACCGCAACATGTACCCGCAGCTCGAGGCGCTGGACAAGCTGCTCTACGTCTACGAGAAGATCGAGATGCCGGTCTCGGTGGTGCTGCAGAAGATCGAGCGCAACGGCGTGCTGATCGACGCCGAGCGCCTGGCCGCGCAGAGCGCGCAGCTCGGCCAGCGCATGCTGGAGCTCGAGCAGGCCGCCTACGACGCGGCCGGCCAGCCGTTCAACCTCGGCTCGCCCAAGCAGATCGGCGAGATCCTGTTCGGCCAGATGAAGCTGCCGGTGGTCAAGAAGACCGCCAGCGGCGCGCCCTCCACCGACGAAGAGGTGCTGCAGAAGCTGGCCGAGGACTATCCGCTGCCCAAGCTGCTGCTGGACTACCGCGGCCTGTCCAAGCTCAAGTCCACCTATACCGACAAGCTGCCCAAGATGGTCAACGCGGCCACCGGGCGCGTGCACACCAGCTACGGACAGGCTACCGCGGTGACGGGGCGCCTGGCCTCGACCGATCCCAACCTGCAGAACATCCCGGTGCGCACCGAGGAAGGCCGCCGCATCCGCGAGGCGTTCATCGCCGGCCCCGGCAACGTGATCGTCTCGGCCGACTACTCGCAGATCGAGCTGCGCATCATGGCCCATATCTCGGGCGACGAGAACCTGACGCGCGCGTTCGCCGAGGGCGCGGACGTGCACCGCGCCACCGCCGCGGAAATCTTCGGCGTGGACCCGGCCGCGGTCAGCAGCGAGCAGCGCCGCTACGCCAAGGTCATCAACTTCGGCCTGATCTACGGCATGAGCGCGTTCGGCCTGGCCAGCAATCTCGGCATCGAGCGCGAAGCCGCGCGGCACTACATCGACCGCTATTTCATGCGCTATCCGGGCGTGGCGCACTACATGGAAGAGACGCGCCAGACCGCGCGCGAGCAGGGTTTCGTCGAGACCGTGTTCGGCCGTCGCCTGTGGCTGCCGGACATCAACGGCGGCAACGGCCCGCGCCGCCAGGGCGCCGAGCGCGCGGCCATCAACGCGCCGATGCAGGGCACCGCGGCCGACCTCATCAAGCTGTCGATGATCGCCGTGCAGGACTGGCTCGAGGCGGACCGGCTCGGCACGCGCCAGATCATGCAGGTGCACGACGAACTGGTGCTGGAAGTCCCCGAGGCGGAGCTGGCGCTGGTCAAGGTCAGGCTGCCGGAGCTGATGTGCAACGTGGCGAAGCTGCGCGTACCGCTGGTGGCCGAAGTGGGCAGCGGCAGCAACTGGGAAGAAGCGCACTGAGCGCCGGGCCCGCCCACGCGCGCCGCCGTGCCTGCATCCGGTTTCGATTGAAGCGACCGCTGAATCGGTGAATGGCGGCTTGCCAGTCCTGCTGCCGTGCAGCAGACTGGCGCCAAGGCCCGGCCGGTCCGCGCGCACCGGCCGGGCAACAAGCCTATCGACGACACTGGGTAGATCATGAGTACAGAGGCAAGGGCGCATCGCATCATCGTGGTCGGCGGTGGCGCGGGCGGGCTGGAACTGGTCACGCGGCTGGGCGATAAGCTCGGCAAGAGCGGGGCCGCGCGGGTGGTGCTGGTGGACCGCTCGCCGACCCACATCTGGAAGCCGCTGCTGCACGAAGTCGCCGCCGGCAGCATGGACCCCAACACCCACCAGCTCGAATACGTGGCGCAGGCGCGCTGGCACGACTTCGAGTTCCAGCAGGGCGAGCTGACCGGCATCGACCGCGCCCGCAAGACCATCTCGGTGGCCGCCTGCGTCGACCTCGACGGCATGGAGCTGCTGCCCGCGCGCGAGCTGCCCTACGACACGCTGGTGCTGGCGATCGGCTGCGTCACGCATTTCTTCGGCGTGCCGGGCGCCGCCGCCAACGCCATCGCGCTCGACACCGTGGCGCAGGCCGAACGCTTCCGCCGCCGCCTGATCGCGGCCTGCGTGCGCGCGCAGAACGGCGGCGGGCGCGTCGGCGCGGACGGGCGGCCGTGCGTGGACGTGGCCATCATCGGCGCCGGCGCCACCGGCGTGGAACTGTCGGCGGAGCTGCGCAACACCGCGCACGTGCTGAGCGCCTACGGCCTGCACCAGCTCGACCCGCGCCGCGACGTGCGCATCCACGTGATCGAGGCCGGCCCGCGCATCCTGCCGGCGCTGTCCGAGCGCGTCTCCACCGAGACCACCAAGCTGCTGCACAAGCTCGGCATCGACGTCTTCACCGCCGAGCGCGTCACCGAGGTCACCACGGACGCGGTGCTGACCGCCAGCGGCAAGCGCATCGACGCCGACCTGACGGTGTGGGCGGCCGGCATCACCGCGCCGCCGGTGCTGGCTACGCTCGGCCTGCTGGTCAGCCGCATGGGGCAGATCGTGGTGGGGCCCACGCTGCAGAGCGAGACCGATCCGGACATCTTCGCCTTCGGCGACTGCGCCAGTTGCCCGTGGCCGGAGAAGCAGGGCACGGTGCCGCCGCGCGCCCAGGCCGCGCACCAGCAGGCCACCTTCCTCTACGGCGCGCTGTGCGCGCGCCTGGCCGGCAAGCCGCTGCCGGCGTTCCAGTTCAAGGACCTGGGCTCGCTGGTGTCGCTCGGGCATTTCAGCGCGGTGGGCAGCCTGATGGGCGGGCTGATCGGCGGCTCGATGTTCATCGAGGGGCTGATGGCGCGCGTGATGTACACCTCGCTGTACCGCATGCACGTGCTGGCGCTGCACGGCGCCGTGCGCATGGCGCTCGATACCGTGACCCACTGGCTGCGCAGCAAGACCAGCCCGCGCGTGAAGCTGCACTGAGGGTTGAGAGCAGGGTGGGGCAGGGCGCGCGGCTCCGGCGTGCGCGGTACGCCATGTTTGCTTAGAATCGGTCTCCCCAACCCGCCAAGCAGGAGACCTCATGCTGAAGCCTGAAGTGGAAAGCCTCGTACCCGGACAGTCCTTCGACCGCCGGGCGTTCGTCAAGACCGCGCTGGGCTCGGCATTCGCCGCCGCTGTCCTGCCGGTGTCGGCGCAGACCATCAAGACCGACTTCGCCGGGCTCACCGCCGGCGAAGTCACCATCGCCTCGAGCGGCTTCAACATGCCGGCCTACCGCGCCCAGCCCGAAGGCAAGACCAATCTGCCGGTGGTGCTGGTGGTGAGCGAGATTTTCGGCGTGCACGAGCATATCGCCGACATCTGCCGGCGCTTCGCCAAGCTGGGCTACCTGGCCATCGCGCCCGAGCTGTTCGCGCGCCAGGGCGACCCGAACAGCTTCGGCACCTTGCAGGAATTGCAGACCCAGTTGATCGCCAAGGTGCCGGACGCGCAGGTGCTGGGCGACCTCGACGCCGCCGCGGCGTGGGCCTTCGCCAATGGCGGCGACGCCGGCCGGCTGGCCATCACCGGCTTTTGCTGGGGCGGGCGCGTCGCCTGGCTGTACGCCGCGCGCAACCGGCAGCTCAAGGCCGCCGTGGCCTGGTACGGCCAGCTCGTGGGCGAGCCCAGCGCGCTCAAGCCGCGCAACCCGGTCGACGTGGCCGGCGAGCTCAAGGTGCCGGTGCTGGGCCTGTACGGCGCCAAGGACACCGGCATCACGCAGGAGCACGTGGCGCGGATGAAGGCGGCGCTGGCCGCCGCGGACAATGCCAACGCCCGCGCGTCCGTGTTCGTGGTGTATCCGGATGCCGGCCATGCGTTCAACGCCGACTACCGGCCGAGCTACGTCGCCGCCGACGCCAAGGACGGCTGGCAGCGCTGCCTGGCGTGGTTCAGGCAGCACGGCGTGTAATCGCATGTAATTGCGCGTAATCACGCGCAGGGGTGGCCGGCGGACGCGGCATTTGCAAAGTCGGCGCCAATCTACGTACAATGCGGGCTTCGTTTCTTGCAACACTGTTGCGTTTGAGGCCGGTGCCGCTCCCCGTGGGGCGCATCGCCGGCCCCGGGAGCCCATCATCGATTCCACCCTTGCCTACATCCTGCTGGCCGCCACCATCTCCGGGGTGGGCAGTATCTTCGGAGCGGCGCTGCTGTCGCTGACGGTGGCCTCGCGCGTGGTGGAGCGCATGGTGAGCTTCTCGGTCGGGGTGCTGCTGGCCACCGCGCTGCTGCATTCGCTGCCGGAGGCGTTCGAGTCGGGCGCCGATCCGCGCGCGCTGTTCGGCACGCTGCTGGCCGGCCTGCTGGGCTTCTTCCTGCTGGAAAAGATCGCGCTGCTGCGCCACTCGCACCACCACGAGGGCGACGGGCACCACCACCACCACGGCCACGACCGCGAGGAAGCCGGGCGCAGCGGCCTGACCATCCTGGTCGGCGACACCTTCCACAATTTCGCCGACGGCATCGTGATCGCCGCCGCCTTCCTGGCCGATCCGCACATCGGCCTGGTCACGGCGCTGGCCATCGCCGCGCACGAGATCCCGCAGGAAGTGGGCGACTTCATCGTGCTGCTCAATGCGGGTTTCTCGAAGGTGCGCGCGTTCGCCTTCAACCTGCTGTCGAGCCTGGCGGCCATCGCCGGCGGGCTGGTCGGGTACTACCTGCTCGACCAGATGAGCGGCTGGATTCCCTACGTGCTGGTGATCGCCTCGAGCAGCTTCGTCTACATCGCCGTGAGCGACCTGATGCCGCAGATGCAGCGCAAGCCGCGCTGGCGCGAGTCGATCATCCAGATGGTGCTGGTGGCGGCCGGGATCGGCGCCATCTTCTTCATCACCAACGGCGTGCACGAAGGCCACGGCCACGGCCGCGCGCACGCGGCGGCGGCCGGCAAGTAAGCCGCGCGGGCCGCGCGCGGGGCGCTAGGCGCCGCTGGCCACCGGCCGCGCCGGGTCGGCGCACCATTCGCTCCAGGAGCCCGGATACAGGGCGGCGCCGCGCAGGCCCGCCACTTCCAGCGCCAGCAGGTTGTGGCAGGCGGTCACGCCGGAGCCGCACTGCATGATGGCCGCGCTGGCCGGGGTGGCGCCCAGCACCTGGGCGAATTCCTCGCGCAGCGTGGCCGCCGGCTTGAAGCTGCCGTCGGCCCGCAGGTTGTCCTTGAAGAAGCGGTTGGCCGCGCCGGGAATGTGCCCGCCGACCGGGTCCAGCGTCTCGTTCTCGCCGCGGAAGCGGTCGGGCGCGCGCGCGTCCACCACCAGCCGGCGCGGCGCGTCCAGGTTGGCGAGCACCAGGTCCGCATCCACCGTGGCCACCAGCGAGGCCTTGCGCGTGAAGTCGCCGGGCGTCTCCGGCTCGGGCGCGGTGCCCGCTTCCAGCGGCAGGCCGGCTGCCACCCACGCATTCCTGCCGCCGTCCAGCACCGCCACGGCCTCGTGGCCCAGCCAGCGCAGCAGCCACCACAGGCGCGCCGCGAACATGCCGCCCTGGGCATCGTAGGCCACCACCTGGCTGCCGGTGCCGACGCCGAGCGCGCGCAGGCGCGCGGCCAGCGTGTCGGGGTCGGGCAGCGGGTGGCGGCCGTTGCTGCCGGTCTTGGCGCCGGACAGTTCGTTGTCCAGGTGCAGGTAGAACGCGCCCGGCAGGTGGCCGGCGTGGTAAGCCTCGCGGCCGGCGGCCGGGTTTGCCAGGTCGAAGGTGCAGTCGATCACGACGCCGTGGCGGCCGCTGCCTTCGCGCAGCGCGCGCAGGTCCTGGCAGGAAATCAGGGTGGTGAACATGGAATGGCCTCTGGTTGGAAATGCACAGGGGCGCGCCCGCGCGCGGGGCATGGCGCGCCACGGTCGATGCTACACCTCGGGATGGACTTCCGCCTCGGGCGAGCGCAGCGGCGTGGCGCTGGTGGGCTGCCTGCCGGCGGTGTCCTCGCGCGCGCGCGTCAGCGTGGTGGCGATGCCGCTGGCGATGATCAGCGCCATGCCCAGCCACGACAGCCAGTTGAGCTTGTCGCTCCAGACCAGCATGCCCCACAGGCTCGAGAACACGATGCCCGCGTATTGCAGGTTGGCCGTGAGCAGCGTGTTGCCGCGCTTGTAGGCGCGCGTCATGGCGGTTTGCCCCAGCGTGGCGAGGATGCCGATGCCCAGCAGCAGCGCCGCGCCGTGCCAGCTATGGGGGCGGACGCCGCCGATCAGCATCCAGCCCAGGCCCACCACCATGCCCACCGCCGAGAAATAGAACACGATGCGGCCTTCCGGCTCGCCCAGCTGCCCGAGCTGGCGCACCTCCACGTAGGCCAGCGCGGTGAAGATGCCCGAGATCAGCCCGATCAGGCCGCCGGTGAGCTGGTCCTTGCCGACCGACGGCTGCAGCAGGCACAGCACGCCGGCGAACGACATCAGGATGGCGCCGATCAGCTTGCGGTCCGCGCCGGCCCCGCGCGTGCCGGCCAGCGCCGCGCCGGCGCCCAGGATCAGCGCGATCCACACCGGCGACATGTAGTTCAGCGTCATCGCGGTGGCCAGCGGCAGCAGCGTGATCGAGGTGAACCACAGCAGCAGCGCGGTCACGC
This sequence comes from Cupriavidus ulmosensis, assembly GCF_977008105.1. Taxonomy (NCBI): domain Bacteria; kingdom Pseudomonadati; phylum Pseudomonadota; class Betaproteobacteria; order Burkholderiales; family Burkholderiaceae; genus Cupriavidus; species Cupriavidus ulmosensis. The sequence goes on along the minus strand of NZ_CDRMWP010000001.1, from coordinate 3,189,351 downwards.
CGAACAGGCTGCGCTTGATGTGCATGACCATGTGCGGCGTGCGCACCGAGACGCCCGAGCCCGCCAGCACCACCCACATGATGACCACGCTGACCGCGCTGCGGTAGAACACGATCTCGCCGGTGGTGTACAGCTCGGATGCCAGCTTGACGCCCACCCCCATCAGAGAAAAGGCGAAGGCGGCGAACAGCATCCAGAGCGATTGCATGGCGGGGCGACAGGGAAGGAATGGACAGCGCGCGGGCCCGGCCGGCCCCGGGGCGGGGCGGCCATGCCCGCGAAAGGCTTCGCGGCGGCGAATGGCCCGCGCGGCGCGGCGCGGCGAGACGCCGGGCGCACGCGGGAAGCGGAGATTGTAGCAGCGCGAGTGCGCTGCAACAAAGGCAAAACGGACCGCCTGGGCGGTCCGTTCCGTTGGTTTTGCGCATCAGGCCGCAGTCGCGGCCGTCGCGGCCGTCAGGTCCCCGGTCCGCCATTCACCCGGTGAAGGACATGGCGCGGCGATACCATTCGTGGAAATGCTGCATGCCGTCTTCCATCGGCGACTGGTAGGGGCCGGTTTCGCTGACGCCGCGCTTGAGCAGGGCGCGCCGGCCGGCATCCATGCGCTCGGCGATCTCGTCGTCCTCGATGCAGGTTTCCATGTAGGCGGCGCGCTCCGCCTCGACGAACTCGCGCTCGAACAGCACGATTTCCTCGGGGTAGTAGAACTCCACCACGTTGCGGGTCTTGTCCGGACCGAGCGGATGCAGCGTGGACACCACCAGCACGTTCGGATACCACTCCACCATGATGTTGGGGTAGTAGGTCAGCCAGACCGCGCCGTACTTGGGCAGCTGGCCGTTGTTGAAGCGCAGCACCGCGTCGTGCCATTTCTGGTACGTCGGGCTGCCGGGCCGCTTCAGGCCGGCGTGCAGGCCCACGGTCTGGACGCTGTGCCAGTCGCCGAACTCCCAGCTCAGGTCGTCGCACGAGACGAAGCTGCCCAGGCCGGGGTGGAACGGCACGACGTGGTAGTCCTCCAGATAGACCTCGATGAAGGTCTTCCAGTTGTAGTTGCACTCGTGGATCTCGACGTGGTCGAGCATGTAGCCGTCGAAGTTCAGGTCCTGGGCCACGCCCAGGCGCGCAAGGTCGGCGCGCACGTCGCGCTCGCCCTCGAACAGCAGCCCGTTCCAGTTCTGCAGCGGCGAGCGGTTCAGGTGCACGCACGGCTGCTTGTCGAAGTGCGGCGCGCCGAGCAGGTCGCCCTTCAGGTCGTAGGTCCAGCGGTGCAGCGGGCAGACGATGTTCTGCGCGTTGCCGCGGCCGTTGAGCATGATGGCCTGCCGGTGGCGGCAGACGTTGGACAGGAGCTCGATCCCGTCCGCGTTGCGCACCAGGATGCGGCCTTCTTCCTCGGCCGCGAGCGCCTGGTAGTCGCCCGTTTCGGGGACCATCAGTTCATGGCCGACGTAGCCCGGGCCCTTCTTGAACAGCAGTTCCAGTTCTTGTTGATGCAGCGCCTCGTCGAAGTAGACGTTGACGGGCAGTTGCGAATCAGCCGGCACCAGTTTCAGCGCGGTGCTGAGATTGGACATTATCCCCACTCCCTATGACAGGCGAAAGCAGTGAACAACCCAACCATCGAAAAGAAATCGATTTGGGAAAGACAGTCAGCGGCGCCCGGACCTGCTTCCCGGCCCCGGCGTGAGATGGCGCTGACGAACCGCGGATTGTACCCGAGCCAAAAAGTTAAGGGACTGATTATTTTGCCTTTTTAGCGAAAAAGTCGACCCGGGTCGTCATGGAGGTGCCGTTCCGGGCGCATTCGGAAAGACGACCCAAGCGCACAAGTCACTTTCCGGCAACGCTGCCGCGCGAGCGTGAGCATGGATGCGGCCAATCTCGCGCTTTGGCGTAAAATCCCAGCTTCCCCAGATTCATTGTCCGCAATGCCAAAGACTACGAGCTCCCCGGCCCAGCCCGGAACGGCCTCGGCCGACCAGCGGTCCGCCACCGCGACGCCAGCATCCTACGAGGCCGCCCTGGCCGAACTGGAGGCGCTGGTGGCCAGCATGGAAGGCGGCGCGCTGCCGCTGGAAGATTCGCTGGCGGCGTACAAGCGCGGCGCGGAACTGGTGAAGTACTGCCAGCAGACGCTGGAGCGCGTGGAACAGCAGGTCAAGGTGCTGGATGGCGACGTGCTCAAGAGCGCGCCCGCCGAAGCCGCCGCGGTGCCGGGAGAGCAGGAATGAGCGAATCCAGGCAGAATCCCGACGCGGGCGATTTCGCCGGCTGGATGCGCGCCCGTGGCGCCCGCACCGAACAGGCCCTCGAAGCCGAGCTGCCGGCCGTCGATGCCGTGCCGGCCAGGCTGCACGACGCGATGCGGTATGCTGTGCTCGGCGGCGGCAAGCGCGTGCGGCCGCTGCTGGTGCATGCCGCCGGCGAAGTGGCCGGCGCGGCACCCGAGGCCTGCGATGCGGCGGCCTGCGCGGTGGAGATGATCCACGCGTACTCGCTGGTGCATGACGACATGCCGTGCATGGACGACGACGACCTGCGCCGCGGCCGTCCCACCGTGCACAAGGCTTATGATGAAGCGACGGCGCTGCTGGTGGGCGACGCGCTGCAGACCCAGGCGTTCATGGTGCTGGCCGAATCGGCCTCGCTGGCCTCGCTCGATGCCGCCGCGCGCATGCGCCTGGTGGCAGAGCTGGCCCGGGCCTCGGGCTCGGTCGGCATGGCCGGCGGGCAGGCCATCGACCTGCAGCACGTCGGCCTGGCCATGTCGCTCGACGAACTCGAGGCGATGCATCGCATGAAGACCGGTGCCCTGCTGCGCGCCAGCGTGCGCATGGGCGCCTGCTGCGGCAGCGTGGACGAGGCCGGCCTGGCCGCGCTCGACCGCTATGCCGCGGCGGTCGGGCTGGCGTTCCAGGTGGTGGACGATATCCTCGACGTGACCGCGGATACCGCCACGCTGGGCAAGACCGCCGGCAAGGACGCCGCCAACGACAAGCCGACCTACGTCTCGCTGATGGGCCTCGAGCCCGCCCGCGAGCTGGCCGCGAAACTGCGCGCCTCGGCGCACGAGGCGCTGGCGGTGTTCGGCGCGCGCGCCAAACGCCTGGGCGAACTGGCCGATCTGATCGTGCTGCGCTCGAACTGAAATGATAAGTAGAAAACCGATAACCGGGCACAAGAATCCGGCCGCCGAACGGACATCATGACCTACGCACTGCTTAAAACCATAGACGACCCCGCCGCCCTTCGCAGGCTGGACCGGCGCCAGCTCCAGACGCTGGCCGACGAACTCCGCGCCTACGTGCTCGAATCCGTGTCCCAGACCGGTGGCCACCTGTCGTCCAACCTCGGCACGGTCGAGCTGACCATCGCCCTGCACTATGTGTTCGATACCCCGGAAGACCGCGTGGTATGGGACGTGGGCCACCAGAGCTACCCGCACAAGATCCTGACCGGGCGGCGCGACCGCATGCACTCGCTGCGCCAGTGGGGCGGCATCTCGGGCTTCCCGCGCCGCGCCGAAAGCGAATACGACACCTTCGGCACCGCGCACTCGTCCACCTCGATCTCGGCCGCGCTCGGCATGGCGCTGGGCGCGCGCACGCAGGGCGAGCAGCGCGTGTCGATCGCCGTGATCGGCGACGGCGCGATGACCGCCGGCATGGCCTTCGAGGCCATGAACAACGCCGGCGTCTACAAGGACCTGCCGCTGCTGGTGGTGCTCAACGACAACGACATGTCGATCTCGCCCCCGGTCGGCATGCTCAACCGCCACCTCGCGCGCCTGATGAGCGGCCAGTTCTACGCCTCGACCAAGAAGCACATCGAGCGCGTGCTGTCGGTGGCGCCGCCGGTGCTGGAATTCGCCAAACGCTTCGAGGAACATGCCAAGGGCATGATGGTGCCGGCCACCATGTTCGAGGAGTTCGGCTTCAACTACATCGGCCCGATCGACGGGCACGACCTCGAATCGCTGGTGCCGACGCTGCAGAACATCCGCAAGCGCGCGCTCGAAGGCGGCGGCCCGCAGTTCCTGCATGTGGTCACCAAGAAGGGCCAGGGCTACAAGCTGGCCGAGGCCGACCCGATCCTGTACCACGGCCCGGGCAAGTTCAACCCGGCCGAAGGCATCCGCCCGTCGGCCAAGCCCGCGCGCAAGACCTACACCCAGGTCTTCGGCGACTGGCTGTGCGACATGGCCGCGGCCGACCCGCGCCTGGTGGGCGTGACGCCGGCCATGCGCGAAGGCTCGGGCATGGTGGAGTTCGAGAAGCGCTTCCCGGACCGCTACTACGACGTGGGCATCGCCGAGCAGCACGCGGTGACGTTCGCCGGCGGCCTGGCCTGCGAGGGCCTCAAGCCGGTGGTGGCGATCTATTCCACGTTCCTGCAGCGCGGCTACGACCAGCTGATCCACGACGTGGCGCTGCAGAACCTGCCGGTGGTGTTCGCGCTCGACCGCGCCGGCCTGGTCGGCGCCGACGGCGCCACCCACGCGGGCGCCTACGACATCGCCTTCCTGCGCTGCATCCCCAACATGATGGTGATGGCGCCGGCCGACGAGAACGAATGCCGCCAGTTGCTGACCACCGCGTTCCAGCAGGACTGCCCGACCGCCGTGCGCTATCCGCGCGGCGCCGGCGCCGGCGTGGCGACCGAGGCGGCGCTGACCGCGCTGCCGGTGGGCAAGGGCGAGATGCGCCGCACCAGCGGCGCGCGCGCCGGCCAGCGCGTGGCCATCCTGGCGTTCGGCTCGATGCTGCACCCGGCGCTGGCCGCGGCCGAGGCGCTCGACGCCTCGGTGGCCAACATGCGCTTCATCAAGCCGCTCGACGTTGAGCTGGTCAAGAAGCTGGCGCACGAGCACGACTACCTGGTCACGGTCGAGGAAGGCAGCGTGATGGGCGGCGCCGGCAGCGCGGTGCTCGAGGCGCTGGCCGCCGCCGGCCTCGCCGTGCCGGTGCTGCAGCTCGGGCTGCCCGACCGCTTCATCGACCACGGCGATCCCGCCTTCCTGCTTTCGCAGTGCGGGCTCGACGCGCCGGGCATCGAGCAGTCGGTGCGCGAGCGCTTCAAGCTGGCCCAGGCCACGGTCGCCACGCGCGCGGCCTGACCTGCGCGCCACGCATGCCCGCCGCCGGCGGGCATGCGGTGTTCCCCGCGATGCCGCCCGCGCGGCCCGCCTTTCTCCCGCCTCCCGCCTTCCCGGCATCCCGCGCTTGGTGTGCGGGTATCGCCGCCCTCCCGGCAGCCCCGGGCGATTTCCCTTAAAATCCGAAGTTCTGTGTTCGCAGCTGCGGGAGGCATCGGTTGCCGTCGCCCGCGGTTTCACACTCGTTGCGCGGCAGTGTTGTCTGCGAAAAATGCCGCGACCGTAGAGGAAACCTAGGAATCCGGTATGAATGACATCAATCCCGCCTTCGTGATGCCCGACGTGCAGTCGAGCCTCGACACCCGCCAGATCCCCATTCAGCGGGTCGGCGTGAAGGGCGTGCGCTATCCGCTGTCGCTGAAGACCCCGGCCGGCGTGCAGGCCACCGTGGGCACCTTCAACCTCGACGTGCACCTGCCGGCGGACCAGAAGGGCACGCACATGTCGCGTTTCGTGGCGCTGCTCGAGGAAGAGCGCGAGCCGCTCGAGCTCGCCGGCTTTCGCCGCCTGCTCGACAAGATGCTGCTCAAGCTCGAAGCCGAGGCCGGCCGCATCGAAGTCACCTTCCCGTATTTCATCAACAAGGTCGCGCCGGTGTCGGGCGTGCAGTCGCTGATGGACTACGAGGTTACGCTGGTCGGCGAAGTGCGCGGCGGCGCGGCCAAGGTGTTTCTCAAGGCGCTGGTGCCCGTCACCAGCCTGTGCCCGTGCTCGAAGAAGATCTCGCAGTACGGCGCGCACAACCAGCGCTCGCACATCACCATGAACGTCGAGCTGGCGGGCGACCTGCCGGTGGAGGCACTGGTGCGCATGGCCGAGGAAGAAGCCTCGTGCGAGCTGTGGGGCCTGCTCAAGCGGCCGGACGAGAAGTTCGTCACCGAGCGCGCCTACGAAAACCCGAAGTTCGTCGAGGACCTGGTGCGCGACATCGCCATGCGCCTCAACGCGGACGAGCGCATCGTGGCCTACGTGCTCGAGGCGGAGAACTTCGAGTCCATCCACAATCACAGCGCCTACGCCGTGATCGAGCGCGACAAGCGCGTCGCCTGATCCGGGCTGCCGCCGCCGGCCTTGCGCCGGCGGCGCGCCCGGGTGCCTGCGGCTACGCCGGCAGGCGGATGTCCGACAGATCCCAGCGCGGCGTCACGCCGTAGCCGTAGTCGTGCCGCGCCAGCTCCGGCGCGGCCTGCAGGCGCATCGCGCCGGCGAAGGCGATCATCGCGCCGTTGTCGGTGCAGAACGCCAGGTCGGGGTAGTGCACCTCGATCTTCTTCTGCGCGGCGAGCTGGTCGAGCCGCTCGCGCAACTGCCGGTTGGCGCCCACGCCGCCGGCCACCACCAGCCTGCGGTGCCCGGTCTGCTTGAGCGCGGCCATCGACTTGGCGGCCAGCACGTCGACGATGGCGTCCACGAACGCGCGCGCGAGGTTGGCGCGGTCCTGCTCGCAGACGTTGCCCATCTTGCGGGTTTGCGTCAGCACCGCGGTCTTGAGGCCGGCGAACGAAAAATCCAGGTTGCCCGAATGCAGCATCGGCCGTGGCAGCGCGTAGGCGCCGGGCGTGCCGAACTCGGCCAGGCGCGAGACTTCCGGCCCTCCCGGATAGCTCAGGCCGAGCAGCTTGGCGGTCTTGTCGAACGCCTCGCCGGCGGCGTCGTCGAGGGTCTCGCCGAGCAGCGCGTAATCGCCGATGCCGCGCACTTCCATCAACTGCGTGTGGCCGCCGGAGACCAGCAGCGCGACGAACGGGAACGGCGGCGGATCGCGCGTGAGCAGCGGCGACAGCAGATGGCCTTCGAGGTGATGCACGCCGAGCATCGGCACGTCGAGGGCAAAGCCGAGCGCGTTGGCGACCGAGGCGCCGACCAGCAGCGCGCCGGCCAGGCCGGGGCCCTGCGTGAACGCGATCGCGTTGATGTCGGCGCGGGTGCGGCCGGCCTCGCCGAGGACCTGCCGCAGCAGCGGCAGCACGCGGCGGATATGGTCGCGCGAGGCGAGCTCGGGCACCACGCCGCCGTAGTCGCGGTGCATGGCGATCTGCGAATGGAGCGCGTGCGCGAGCAGGCCGGCCGTGGTGTCGTAGAGGGCCAGGCCGGTTTCGTCGCAGGAGGATTCGATGCCGAGGACAAGCATGGGAACAGGCAGCGCCGGCCCGGAAGCGGGCCGGCAAATCAATCGGTTGGCGCCGGCGCGCGGGCCGTCCGGCCGGCGCGCTGGCGCAAGGCCAGCAGGGTAGCACAGCGGCGCCGGCCCCGCCTTCCGCGGCCTTTCGCCGCCTTTTCGCTACAATCGCCGCTTCTTCAGCAGGCAGGACGGACATGAGCAGCAGGCACACCACGGGAGCCGCGCCGGGCGGCGCGCGCGCCGCGCGCTTCGACGTGGCGGTGCTCGGCGCCGGCGCCGCGGGCATGATGTGCGCCGCGGTGGCGGGCCAGGGCGGCGCCAGCGTGGTGCTGGTCGACCATGCCACGCGGCTGGCGGAGAAGATCCGCATCTCCGGCGGCGGCCGCTGCAACTTCACCAACCTGCAGGCCGGGCCGGCCAACTATCTGTCCGCCAACCCGCACTTCTGCCGCTCGGCGCTGGCGCGCTACACGCCGCAGGACTTCCTCGGCCTGATGCGGCGCCACGAGATCGACTGGCACGAAAAGCACCGCGGCCAGCTGTTCTGCAACGACAGCGCCGAGCAGGTCATCGAGATGCTGCGCGCCGAGTGCGGCGCCGGCAACGTGGCCTGGCGCACCGGCTGCGGCGTGGAGGAAGTGCGCCGCGAAGGCGACGACTTCCTGCTGGCGACCACGCAGGGGCCGATCCGCGCCGGCGCGCTGGTGGTGGCCACCGGCGGCCTGTCGATCCCCAAGATCGGCGCCACCGACCTCGGCTACCGCATCGCCCGCCAGTTCGGCCTGGGCATGGTCGAGACGCGCCCCGCGCTGGTGCCGCTGACCTTCGACGGCCAGGGCTGGGCGCCGTTCGCGCCGCTGGCCGGGGTCTCGATGGAGGTCGATATCGCCACCGGCAGCGGCAAGGCCGCCGGCGCCTTCCGCGAAGACCTGCTGTGGACCCATCGCGGGCTGTCCGGCCCCGCCGTATTGCAGATTTCCAGCTTCTGGCGCCCCGGCACGCCCATCGCCATCGACCTGTTCGACGGCGCCGACGCCGGCGACTGGCTGCTCGAGCACAAAGGCACCAGCCGCAGGCACCTGGCCAACCTGCTGGCCGAGCGCCTGCCGGCGCGGCTGGCCGATGCCTGGTGCGCGGCGGCGGGCCTGAACGGCACCCAGCCGCTGCACGACATGCCCGACAAGGCCCTGCGCCGGCTCGGCGCGGCGCTCAACCGCTGGGAACTGGTGCCGTCCGGCACCGAGGGCTACCGCAAGGCCGAGGTCACGCTGGGCGGGGTGGACACGCGGGCGTTGTCGTCGGCCACCATGATGGCGCGCTCGGTGCCGAACCTCTATTTCATCGGCGAAGTGGTCGACGTGACCGGCTGGCTGGGCGGCTACAACTTCCAGTGGGCCTGGGCGTCGGGCGTGGCCGCGGGCCGCTCTGTGGCGGAAATGGCACGCGCGGCCGCGCCGGCGGCGCCATAGCCCCGATAGGGGGATTTCCTGCAATGCGGGCTTGACAAAAGCTGTGATAGACTTGGCGTTTTCGTAAAATCCTCGCAAGACCGCTCAACCGCTGCGTTCATCCGCGGCACTGCCACTGCTACTTATTTCAGCAATGACTACCATCCGCCTTAAAGACAATGAGCCGTTTGAAGTCGCCATGCGTCGTTTCAAGCGCACCATCGAAAAGAACGGCTTGATCACCGAGTTGCGGGCTCGCGAGTTCTACGAAAAACCGACGGCCGAGCGCAAGCGCAAGAAGGCCGCTGCCGAGAAGCGCCACTACAAGCGCATCCGCAGCCAGATGCTGCCGAAGAAGCTGTACTGAACGCTGCTTCGTTCTTCGCATCAGAACCCGCTGTGGGCAAGGCTCCGGCGGGTTTTTGCATTGGCGCCCGCGTGGCGCCCCGCATCACTATTTCTGGAAGATAGCCATGTCCCTCAAAGCCCGTATCAGCGAAGACATGAAGGCCGCCATGCGCGCCCGCGAGTCCGAGCGCCTCGGCACCATCCGCCTGCTGCTGGCAGCCATCAAGCAACGGGAAGTGGACGAGCGCATCGAGCTCGACGACGCCGCCGTGCAGGCCGTGATCGACAAGCTGATCAAGCAGCGCAAGGACTCCATCAGCCAGTTCCAGCAGGCCGGCCGCACCGACCTCGCCGACAAGGAAAGCGCGGAAGTGGAAGTGCTCAAGGTCTACATGCCGGCAGCCCTGTCCGACGCCGAAGTGGCGGCCGAGGTGCAGAAGGCCGTGGCCGAAAGCGGCGCGGCGGGCCCGCAGGACATGGGCAAGGTCATGGCCGTGCTCAAGCCCCGCCTGGCCGGGCGCGCCGACATGACCGCGGTGTCCGGCCTGGTCAAGGCCGCGCTGGCGCCGCGCTGAGCGTACGCCGGCGCCTGCCGGTGATTGCCGGTAACGGGTGGCATGGGTTTCGCGGGCGGCCTGTGCGCCGCCCGCCGGCATGAAAGTCTGTCTTGCGCTGCTTTCGCCGGACATCGCTCACCGGAACTGCCTGCAATCCGTTGCGTCTGCACTACAATGTATTGTTAGGGACCGGGAAAGCGCAGTTCCGGTCACGCCTTCCAACACGATCATATCGCCGCCGCCCGCCCCCGACGGGCGTTCCGGCACGAGGACGACAAGCCGGGTGATTCCGCAATCCTTCATTCAGGACCTGCTCAACCGTGTCGACATTGTCGATGTGGTGGGCAAATACGTGCAGTTGAAGAAGGGCGGCGCCAACTTCATGGGGCTGTGCCCCTTCCACAACGAGAAGTCACCGTCCTTCACCGTGTCGCCGACCAAGCAGTTCTACCACTGCTTCGGGTGCGGCGCGCATGGTTCCGCCATCGGCTTCCTGATGGAGTATTCCGGGCAGTCCTACCCCGACGCCGTGCGCGAGCTGGCGCAGTCGGTCGGCCTGTCGGTGCCCGAGGAGCGCGACCGCCTGCCGCCGGCCCAGCGCGCCGAGCAGCAGGCGCGCTCGCTGGCGCTGTCCGAGGCCATGACGCGCGCCACCGATTTCTACCGCAAGCAGCTGCGCGGCGCCCCGCAGGCGGTCCAGTACCTCAAGGGCCGCGGGCTGACCGGCGAGATCGCGGCGAATTTCGGGCTCGGCTACGCGCCCGACGACTGGCAAGGCCTGGAAGCCGTGTTCGGCAGCTACCGCGACGACGCCATCGCCGGCCCGCTGGTGGAAGCCGGCCTGCTGATCGAAAGCAGCGACAAGCGCGACGCCGACGGCAAGCCGCGCCGCTACGACCGCTTCCGCGACCGCATCATGTTCCCCATCCGCAGCACCAAGGGCCAGGTCATCGGCTTCGGCGGGCGGGTGATGGGGCAGGGCGAGCCCAAGTACCTGAATTCGCCCGAAACGCCGCTGTTCAGCAAGGGCACCGAGCTGTACGGCCTGTTCGAGGCCCGCCACGCGATCCGGGAAACCGGCTACGTTCTGGTGGTCGAAGGTTATATGGACGTGGTGGCGCTGGCCCAGCTCGGCTTTGCCAACGCGGTGGCCACGCTCGGCACCGCGTGCACGGCGGTGCACGTGCAGAAGCTGCTGCGCCAGACCGACGCCGTGGTGTTCTCGTTCGACGGCGACGCCGCCGGGCGCCGCGCCGCGCGGCGCGCGCTGGAAGCGTGCCTGCCCTATATCGCGGACAACAAGACCATCCGCTTCCTGTTCCTGCCCGCCGAGCACGACCCGGACAGCTACGTGCGCGAGCAGGGCACCGATGCCTTCGCCGCGCAGGTGCGCGATGCGATGCCGCTGTCGCGCTTCCTGCTGCAGGTGGTGGCCGAAGGCCAGGACCTGCGCCAGCCCGAAGGCCGCGCGCGTGCCCAGTACGAGGCCAAGCCGCTGCTGCAGGCCATGCCGGCCGGCGGGCTGCGGCTGCAGATCGTGCGCGAGCTGGCGGACGCCACCGGCACCACGCCGGCCGAGATCGAGGCGGTCTGCGGCCTGGTCAGCGACCCGGCGCGGGTGGGCCGCTTCGCCCAGCCGCGGCCGCGCGCCAAGCGCCAGGCGCCGACCGGGCTGGAGCAGCGCGTGCTGCAGCTGCTGATGTGCTATCCGCAGTTGTCGGCCCGGCTCGACGCCGACAGCCGCGTGCTGCTGCTCGAGGACGAGCAGGCCGGCGCCGAGGTCCTGACGCACCTGGTGTCCGCCTGCGACGAACTGCGGGGCGAGGTGAACTTCGCCGCGTTCAGTGAGCACCTGGCGCAGTCGCCCCACGCCGAGGTCTACGCCAATGTGCGGGCCGCGGTACTGCGCGAGGAGATCGAGGAGGAGCCGGCGGGGCAGGAATTCGAGGCGGCCATCGCCAAGCTGCTGGCCGAGCCGCTGCGGCGCGAGCTCGACGGCCTGCAGGCGGCGGTGATCGCGGGCACGGCCGACGAGGCCGCCAAGAGCCGCATGCGCTGGCTGGTCAGCGAGATCAACCGCCGCCGGCAGCTGGGCTGAAGGCTGGCCCGGCGCGCGGCGCGAGGTGCGCCGCAGCGGGCATGGCGGTGGATTTGTGAAGCAGAGATGGAGGCTTGGCCCGGCGGTATTGAGCTTAAGCCTTGATTTTTCAGGTGAAAACCTCACCTGTTGGGAAGCCGGCTAGCTGCAACGTGCTACAATAGCCGGTTTGGATAGCGAAATCTTTCTCTCCAGTTCTGGTGAAAGTGAGCGTGCCAATGGCAAAGGCCAAAGCAACCGAAAAGGTTTCCACTAAAGCTCCCCAAGCGGGGAGCGGCAAGGCGTCCGTGAAATCAACGGCGGCTGCGAAGTCAGCCGCGTCAGTCAGGACGCCCGCCCAGCCTGTGCCAGCTAAGACCGCTCGGAGCGCCAAGGCGCCCGCAGCGAGCACTTCCTCCGGAACCCGTCTATCCGAAAATTTGAGGCCCTCGACTTCGGCACGCGAGAGCGGCAATAGCGCCAATGCAAGCGGCATGCACGCCGCATCTGTACCAGTGAAAGGCAAGAGTATCACCGTGGCGAAACAGCAGATTACCGAAGTCGAGAGCAAGCGAACGGCAGCGACCAGCGCCAAGACCGGAACGGCCAGGACGGCCGCCGCCGCGTCGGAGGCCAAGGCGCCCGCCACCACTTCCGCCCCCGTTGCATCCGAGCGTCCCGCCGCTCCGGCAGTCAAGCCGGAGCCGAAGAAGCGTGGCCGCAAGCCCAAGGCCGGCATGCAGCACGACGACAGCACCACAGACGACGTGACTGAAGAGCTTTACGAAGACGATATGCCCGCGGCAGCACCCGTTGCCACCGCGGCGCCCAAGACCGAAAAGCAGAAGGCCCGTGACCGCAAGGCCAAGGAAAAGGCCCTGCTCAAGGAATTCGCCTCGACCCAGCAGGGCACCGAGGAAGAACTGGAAGCGCGCCGCCAGAAGCTCAAGGCGCTGATCAAGCTGGGCAAGTCGCGTGGTTATCTGACCTACGCGGAAATCAACGATCACCTGCCGGACGACATGGTCGATTCGGAGACGATCGACACCCTGGTCGCCACGCTCAACGACATCGGCATCGCCGTCTACGAACAGGCGCCAGACGCGGAAACCCTGCTGCTCAACGACAACGCACCGTCGGCCACCAGCGAGGAAGAAGCCGAGGAAGAAGCCGAAGCCGCGCTGTCCACGGTGGACTCCGAGTTCGGCCGCACCACCGACCCCGTGCGCATGTACATGCGCGAAATGGGCACGGTGGAGCTGCTCACGCGCGAAGGCGAAATCGAGATCGCCAAGCGCATCGAAGCCGGCCTGAAGGACATGGTCATGGCGATCTCGGCTTGCCCGGTCACCATCTCCGAGATCCTGGCCCTGGCCGAGCGCGTCGCCAGCGACGAGATCAAGATCGACGAATTCGTCGACGGCCTGATCGACCCCAACGCCGAAGACGTGCCCGCCGCCGCCAGCGCGCCGGTCGCGGCGGCTGCGGCCGACGATGAGGACGTGGAATCGGACGACGACGAGGAATCCGACGAAGACGAGGACGACGATGCCGGCGGCCTGGCCGCCTCGGCCCGCCAGCTCGAAGAACTGAAGCAGGCCGCGCTGGAGAAATTCCGCGTGATCGCCGAGCAGTTCGACAAGATGCGCCGCTCGTTCGAGAAGGAAGGCTACAAGTCCAAGGCCTACGTCAAGGCCCAGGAAGCCATCCAGGCCGAACTGATGAGCATCCGCTTCACCGCGCGCAACGTCGAGCGCCTGTGCGACACGCTGCGCGGCCAGGTGGACGAAGTGCGCAAGCTCGAGCGTTCCATCCTCAAGATCGTGGTCGACAAGTGCGGCATGCCGCGCGCGGACTTCGTCGCCCGCTTCCCGGGCAACGAGACCAACCTCGACTGGATCCAGACCATCATCGACGACGGCAAGGGCTACAGCACCATCGTCGAGCGCAACGTGCCGGCCGTGCACGAACTGCAGCAGAAGCTGATCGACCTGCAGGCGCGCGTGGTGCTGCCGCTCAAGGAACTGAAGGACGTCAACCGCAAGATGTCCGAAGGCGAGAAGCGCGCCCGCGAAGCCAAGCGTGAAATGACCGAGGCCAACCTGCGCCTCGTGATCTCGATCGCCAAGAAGTACACCAACCGCGGCCTGCAGTTCCTCGACCTGATCCAGGAAGGCAACATCGGCCTGATGAAGGCGGTGGACAAGTTCGAATACCGTCGCGGCTACAAGTTCTCCACGTACGCCACGTGGTGGATCCGCCAGGCCATCACCCGTTCGATCGCCGATCAGGCGCGCACCATCCGCATCCCGGTGCACATGATCGAGACGATCAACAAGATGAACCGCATCTCGCGCCAGATCCTGCAGGAAACCGGCAACGAGCCGGATCCGGCAACGCTGGCCGAGAAGATGGAGATGCCAGAAGACAAGATCCGCAAGATCATGAAGATCGCCAAGGAACCGATCTCCATGGAAACGCCGATCGGCGACGACGACGACTCCCACCTGGGCGACTTCATCGAAGACACCAACACGCTGGCCCCGGCCGAGGCGGCGCTGCACGGCTCCATGCGCGACGTCGTCAAGGACGTGCTGGACTCGCTCACGCCGCGCGAAGCCAAGGTGCTGCGCATGCGCTTCGGCATCGAAATGAGCACGGACCACACGCTGGAAGAAGTCGGCAAGCAGTTCGACGTCACCCGCGAACGGATCCGCCAGATCGAAGCCAAGGCACTGCGCAAGCTGCGCCACCCAAGCCGCTCCGACAAGCTAAAGAGTTTCCTCGAAGGTAGCTGACCGGAGCGCGCCCAGCGCGCCGGTCTGACTTTCCAGGGCCTCTAGCTCATGCCTGGTTAGAGCAGCGGACTCATAATCCGTTGGTGCCGTGTTCGACTCACGGGAGGCCCACCAATAAAATCAAGGGGTTACGTCATTTTTTCTGGCGTAACCCCTTTTTATTTCTTGGCTATGTAACCCCGGTGTAAGCGTTTTTCTTCCATCGTTTCTATCGGCTTGTGGCCTTAACGGATCCACTGGCTCTCATGGGTTGCGCGTAACCAGTCCATCCGATGAGTGCGCGCTTCTTTCTATTGTGGGTTGCTTGCATCACCCTCGCGTTAAAATTCGCAGTGGTAGAAGGGCAGAGTGGGATGCGGCAACGCTCGGTCACTAGGAAGCATGTGGCAAGGAGCGACTCGCGATGGGAATATCTCTAACGATTCGTCGGCCTGTATGGCTACTGCCCTCATTTTCGACAGTATTGGAATCAAGACGAGCGGGTACATAGATGGTGCTATTGGTGTCTGGTGTGACGGATGAAGTCATCGTTAAATGGATAAGGCAGCGCTCTTGGTCCCCTTTGATCGGGGCTCTACTGATCTGCAATGTAAACCCGGAGACGTCCGCAGGGTTGCTTACAGAGGCCCGATGTGAGGACCTAACAGCCATATCGACGCCATGCAGTACGGCTTTACGGATCGTATCCCTTTGGAAAAGTCAACGGTTGTCTCCTGCCTCGGTCCCTGCGGACATATTCTTACTGTGGTGCAGGTACCGACGGATCGAAGAAGCTGACCGATTCCTTGACCGCGTACGCATCCTTGCACCAAAGTTCATCGAACGAGGCGGTGTGGACCGGTTCAAGAATCCCAACAGCTTGCGGGACGTATGGCCTGATCTGGCTAATACGGTCGATGGGGATGCATGGGGGAAACCTCGGAGCATGGAGAAGGTCGAATTGACGACATTTTTCCCATCTACCGGGATGCCTGTACTATCGGTGAATCAAGCGCCCGAAAAAAGGCCGATTGATCAGTACCCGTCTTCTTCCACAATAGCAGATGCATTTGCTGATTGTGTTTGGAGCAAAAGTGAATGGTCGGGCAAGCTCAAGGACCCAGGCAAAGGGACGTGGCTAACAAAAGCGCGGGTAGTGTCAGGCAGAGCAGGAACAGCCGGATCTCGGTGGAATCCCATCGCGATTGCCCTAGCACTTAATGAAGGTGTAAGAAGGTCACACTCGGCCGCAGGACCTGGGACAGGGCAGAGCGACGGCACCAAAAAATATGAAACTCGTCGCGTTAGGAAGCCACGACTGGCACACGTCTTTGAGAAGGCGTCACTCTCACATTGGGCGGATGAGTGGGCTGAGACCGCTAATTTGCTTGACGACTGACCGGGTAAGCTATCTGCATCGCGTGCCTGTCGCGTTTTTCAAGCCAAGCGTTACGGGCAGTCGGTAAGGAAAAATAGCGTGAGACTGCGAGAAGTGCTCGTCGTGAACGACGGCGCGAGCCTCGCCTGTCGAAGCAAATGCGGTCTTTTTTTGCTTCCTGTCGTCTCCAAAGGCGGTGACGTTCCGCGGAATTCCCCGTCAACACTGGATCACAAATGCGGTGTGCGGAATCGATAAATCACCGCAATTCAAAGTTCGATCCACGCACTCCCCGGAAGCGTGGTCTCGACGAAGCAGGATTGAGCAGCTACGAGATCCAGGGATGTGTGGCGAATTCTTGACCGCAATTTCTTGGAGCACGTAGATCATGTCTTTTAGTCAGAGCATCACGATTCCTCTGGGGCGCACCCATATTCCCACCGGACAAGCAGCGCAAGTACTGTCCATCCGTCCGCAAACCATGCGCAAGCAGTATTCCGCGCGTGGTGCGTACTGCGGCATCCGTCCCACGAAAGCTTGCAATGGGCGGTTGTACTGGAGCGTTGAAGCGCTTCAACTCCTGCTCGAGGTGGGGACAGTGAAATCCTCCGTCTGCGTGGCGCGTCCGTAGTCCGTACCGTAGATCAAAGGAGCTCAACAATGGTATCCACAACCCCATTTCAATCCCATATTCGCCAACCGTCGAATCTTTTCGCAGAGCGCGCCAATGCGCTCTTTGCGCAGTACCGTTCGTTCGCCGGTGTCGTTCGGCGGGAATACTTGAGTATCGAAGAATTGATCCGACATGGTGTCTCGCTGGATGTAATTGCTAGGGAATTGTCCGAATGCTATGGGGTTCAGGGCTCGCTGTCCGCCCTCAAGTCAGCGTTGAACCGCATCCGCCGGGCACAAGAGGGCAAGATTCACCAAGACTGGTTGAACCAGCACGCGCCGCTGCAGGACATGCCGCCGGAAGCGCGTTTTATGGGGGACCCTTATGCGAGAGCTGATGCGGGTCGTTCCGGGATATCTCCTTCCTACCCGCCGGCGTATTTCCCGGGGGGCGGGCAACCGCCCTTGCCGTATGGGCACCCTCAACAGCCGGGGGCGATGCCGGTCTATGCGCCGTCAATCTCGGTTCCTAGGTACTACCCCTCGCTGTAGGGTGGCCAATTCGGCGGCGTCTGCTAGACGTATATCTTCATCAACCCTCTATCCTATGTAGAGTTGTTCACGACTCTTCTCAGTCTGCGGCGCATCCAAGTGTTGCGCCGCCCTTTATGCCGTTTTTTACTGCGGCATTTCCGATTTCTCTCCGTCGACCAACGGTCGCGTAGGCCTTTCTCCTGTGTGGCGAGAGGCCTATGCGGCCGTTGGTCGTTGTTGTTCCGTACCTATCAAGAGCGCATGGTGTATGCTAAAGAATCCGGATGACACCCCACGTCGTATCCCCGCGATCCGGCACAGAATCTTGTTGCTATCCGTCTGACACCTTCTCGAACCTAGTGCTATCTTGATGGAATCTATCAGACTACGATGCAAACTCGTCAATGGCCTCCCGCGAATCCCGGTGAATCACGCGCTCCTCCGCTGACATCCGTTTGACCCTTAGCGCACCCAGATGTATTTCAGGTTCACGGGAGACTCCCCGTGCCTCTAAGCTGCGGTGATCGACATGGGTATCGTGCCCGGCATCCTTCAACGCACGGTTCTGGATGTTCGCCCAGGCCTCACGCAGGCCCATTACTTCTTTGTTCAGTTCGGCAGGTGATTTCCCGCCGCTGTCTTTGCGGCATCCTCCTGATGCAGGGTTTGTGGGATTGTAGCGGCGGAAATGCTGTTCGGCAGGACGCTCGATACCGTCGGGTTTTCGGTCAGAGTAGATGACATGCGCGTGAGGCTGGTCGGCGCCGTCTATCGAGCCGCGAGGGTTATGGATGGCGTACTGATAGGGCTTGCCGCGAAGCGTGGTGGCGATCAAGTCAAGTACGATCGTCTGTTGCTGCTCGACGGTCAATTCTCGCGGAAGTGCAAGGACCCATTCTCTGCACGCGGCGCCGTTGGCGCGCTCGTGTCTGTCTGCTGCCTTCCAATATGCCAAAGGGTTACCGTTTGTCCAAGCCGGCATATTACCGAAGCCAGTGGTGACGAGATCGCTGTCCTCGTCGTCGCGATGATGCCGGCTTTCGCGGGCGATGTAGTTGGCATGGTCTGTTGCTCGACCTTTCTTCTTGCTCTTGATGCTGAAGTGATAGCTCGCCATGATGCTTTGCCTGTCCTTTTTGCTGATGGTCATTGAGGCCGCGATGCGGATGCTTCGCGGCGAGTCAGCGGACAGGCAGTGTTCTGGGGCCTGCATAAGAAAGGGTAAGTGCGCTCTCTCAATCTCCTCCTAAGAGTCAGATGCTCGGAGAGTGATTTCTCTTACCTGCTATCGCTACAGTGATCGGATCCTTATCGGGAGAGCATGCTACCTGTCCATAGCATATGAGGAGAGCAAAAAAAGCACTGGAGTACATATATGCCGCCTCTTGTCAGAGGCGGCTTGAAGAGCCGACCGATCAAGCTGATCGGTGTGCCGCACATCTTTACGCGAGTAGCTGTTTGTTCTTTCATTGTGTGGTTGGCATATGCGCTAAGGCCTTCGCTATCTGGCCGATGGACCATTCCCATTGCCCAGGATATTCCTGCCGTACTAGTTGTGCGGATGGATACCAGCGACTCGACATCGTGTCGATGTGCCATCTCCAGTCTGCGGCAAACGGGAGCAGGATCCACAGCGGTTTTCCCATTGCGCCAGCAAGATGCGCAATTGCCGTGTCAATGGAGACCACCGCATCGAGCTGCTCCATGATCGCGGCTGTGTCGGCGAGGTCCGTGATCCGATCATCGAAGCGATGAATTCGGGCGGTATGGGGATGTGATTCGAGGATCGATCGATCTGGTGCGCTTACGTCTCGTTGCAACACGACCCACTCGATATCCTCTCGTGCGAATAGGGTCTTGAGTTTGGCGAGCGGCACGGCACGATTCTCGTGTGGGCGAATGTGCCCGGACCAGGCCAGCCCGATCTTGCGCTTGCCGAGGTGGCCCAGAGCGTTGCGCCATTTTTCCCTGTAGTTTTCCGGTACCCGAATGTATGGCGCGGCAGCAGGGAGAGCGTCCAGCGTGACGCCGAGGATGAGGGGCAGGCTCAGCAGTGGGCACTGCAAGTCTATCTGCGGAGGGCACTCGGATGGCCCGACAACGATGATGTCCCATTCCTGTTCCTTGGGTTTCAGTAGTGGCAGCAGAGGGGCTTGAACTTGCAGCACGATGCGCGAGGCTTTCTCCCTTGCCAAGGGTACAAAGCGAAGGAAATGTAGCGTATCGCCCAGGCCTTGCTCCGCCTGGATGAGAAGGATCTCTTCGCCAAGGGGATTTCCGTTCCACCTCGGAAATGAAGGTGCAGATGGCTGATGTGTGGCTTTGGCTCGCCATTCGTATTCCGGCAAGCCTCTCGCGAAGTCACCGGCCGACAGCCAGGCCAGCGCTCGGTTCAGATGCGCTGTAGCTAGCCCCGGCTGTAGCTTCAGGGTCTGGCTGAAGGCATTCACCGCTCGGTAGTAGTCTCCGAGCGCGAGGCGTGCGCAGCCGAGATTGAGCCATGCCGCCGGACAACGTGGATCCAGTTCGGTCGCCATCTCTAGCTGCGCGATGGCAGCGTGATAGTTTCCCATGGCGTACATCGCTGTGCCTGCCCCCAGGCGCGCAGTCAGGGACTTCGGGTCGAGTGCGAGTGCTGCCCGAAACGCTACCATCGCCTCCCGGCAACGTTCCATACTGTGCAAGGTTTCGCCGAGCCCGTTCAGCGCGGCCAGATTGCCAGGATTCAGACGTACGGCTACGCGAAAACTCTCGATGGCCTCATCGAGCCGGCCGGAGATCAAGTGGATGTTCCCAATGTGGTAATGCCCGGCTGCCAGAGTTGGCGATAGTGTCACCGCACGAGTGAAGCATGCTATGGCCAGCTCAAGTTGGCCGCAGGCCTTGTAAGTGACCCCGAGATTGAGGTGAAGGATGGCGTCCTGTGGTCGTAGCGATACGGCACGTTCGAGCAGGCTGACCGCAAGCGAATCTCTGCCGTATTGCTGGTAGAGCAGTCCAAGACAGTGCAAGGCATCGATGTGATTGGGATCGTGCGTGAGTGCAGCGACATAGTGATGCTCCGCCGTTGCCAGGTCGCCGTTGCGATGAGCCTGAAGGGCTTGTTCAAGGATGTGCATAAAGAGAAAGTCGACTGTGGTCGTGAACTGCTCCGCGAAGCGGTCGGATGCAAAAAAAGAACGGTCGTCAATCTTGCGATCGACGACCGTTCGTTGGCCACCTCATCAAGAGGAGCTGGCGCGAGGGAGGCTTACTTTGCCGACTTCGGCAAATTGGATAGCAGTGCGTTGATGTTCACGGGTGTGGTCAGCAGCGCCGGGAGACTGTTGGAGAACTGCACGGTGCGCTGCCCGTAGCCTGCGGGGAAGAGCAAGCCACTTTGCAGTTGACCTCCGCGTATTGCGAGAACCAGCTTTGCTCCCTGTCCGATTGCCCAGGGGTTATCTCCCCGGCCAGCAATGATGGCGGCATCCGTGTGCGACATGTCGAAGACCATGACGTTGGGATTCCGGCTGTAGGTCGACCACGTTGCATTGATCAACTGTTCGGTTCCCGGTGGGAGCGCACCACCAACCAAGTGGATTCGAGCGGTTCCACCGTCGGTGATCTCGATGCTACTGCCGAACAGAAATGTAGATTCCACGATATTCAAGCCCACAAGCTGTCGTATGGAAGTCAGCGGGGATGGAAGGGCTGCATCGTTGATCGGCTGATTCGGGTCATATGGCGAGCGACCCGGATCATAGGGCGGCAGATTCACGCCAATGCCAAGGCCACTGGGGCACGAATCGTTCTTCAGGTAAGGAAACTCGCAGATAGTGCTCATGCTCAAAGGCAGCACCACACGGTCTTCCGCATACGACTGGATCGCCAGATAACCCGAAGTGCCCGACGGGAAGGTAGCGGCAAGAGATGGGTAGACGGATATGTCAGGGCCAAACAGTGTACCGGATACCGCGAGCGTGGCAGGCTGGCCACTGAGGTCCGCCTGGCGTTCTTCGTATGTGATCCCGATGCCTGTGACTGGATCCTTGCCGGTAAGCGTGCGCCCGGTTTTCGTTACCGAAACGGGTACTCGCCAATCTGCCGGCGTCAGCAGGTTGGACCAGGAGCCATCCGCCTTCATGACGAACTGGGCGCGGGGTTCGATGAAGGAGGTCTGCTTGTTGTTGGGCAAGTCTTTCCAGACCGTGTCTCCAACGTCTCGGCTTTGATAGGCGGTCCGGAGCTGGCCGTCAATGAACTGCTCGATGCGCTGCGTGGGGCCGTCCAGATTGGTCATGTACGAATCCACGAAGCTGTACACGGGCGCTGCCAGAACTTGAGCGGCGTCAGCCAGCGCATATACGGGCTTGGCGGCTTGTGCATCGACATCGGCCTGCGTCACGGAAGTTACGTCGCCTTTGGCAAGGATGGCGTTCAATACGCTGCGAACCGCGGTAGCATCGGCTTTGCCGTTGGCAGCGAGCGCGGTGATCTTGTCCACGATCTGGCTGGCGGCGCCGGCGGTAGCCGTATCACCGGTGGCAACGTAGTCGGCTGCCAGATCGACGGGACCACCCAGCAGCGCCTGGACGGCTGCGATGGCCTCGGTCTCGGTCATGCCCGCTTCCATTTGCGCCACGACCATAGCCGTGAACGGGGATACGTTTTGCGACGTGGCACTGCCGGCGATAGCCGAAAGCGTGAAGCTTGCGGGGAATCGGAAGCCATCGGGACGTGAAAGATCACGGGTATCGGGTGTGACCTGGACCAGCAGGCGCTCGCCGGTCGCGTTGTCGGAATAGGGCAGGGAAAAGCCACCATTGGCATCCGTGACTCCGGTCGGTTCGCCGTTGTCGCAGGTGCCATTGGTGTTCAAGTCTAGGCAGACCTTGGCGCCGACGAGATAGCCGTCGATGGCCTTGCCGGTAATCACCGATGTATGGGGATTGGTTGGTGGGACGGAGTCGGCGGGCGTGCTAGCGCTACCGCCATCGCCACCACCGCATGCGCTCAGCATGGACGCGCAAACAGCAGCAAGGATTGTGGGTTTGAGTTTGTTCATGGGATGTCCCCGTCAAAAAGCACCTGCGCGAACAGTCGTCGCGCGGTGAAGAGTCAGCGCTCTCGCGCGGAGCAGGATGTGTTGGGTTTCTGCTTCGATGGTCAGGGCGCGGTCCTTATGGCCGTGCGGACGTTGCCTGGTAGTTGCCACGTTCGTACACCAGCGTGCGGTTGCGCATAGCAATCAACTGGAATCCAGCGTCATGCAGGAGACGCGCGGACTCGGAGATTTCCTGCCGGTTGTGCGTCTCGAAGAGGACATAGCGCGTGCGTTCCAGCGTGCGCGATCCCCCCTTCAGCGCCTCGGCACCATGTCCTTCGATATCGATCTTCAGAAGGTCAATGTGCGCGAGACCGTATGGAGCGAGGCGGGCATCGAGCGTGCCCGTCTTCACGGTCCGCGTTTGCCGGCGTCCCGTTGCGGTGACGCTGTTCTCTCCGAAAAGCGGATCATCGAAACTGATCTCCAGGCTGTCGCCCTCGGTTGCCGATAGCGCGCACGTGATCGGTTCATACCAGCTTCCCGCGCCACCGATGCGATCCTGGGTGAACGCATGGGCCTCCTGCATCATGTCGAAGCCGAAGACACGCGCCCTGTCGTTGAGGTGATGCCACCAGCGGATTGTCACGCCGATGTTGACGCCGCAATCGACGACGACAGGTGCTGCTGCGCTGCGCAAATGGTTCTCGACTTCAGGGTGCCGCAGCTCACCCTTGCCGAAGTTATCGTGAATGTTGAGCACCTCGTCGAGGGTCGACACCGTGCCGAAGACGGGCAATTCCAGAGCAAAGGGCACCGCCCGCAGGGTTCGGAACAGTGACACCAGACGGCCCTTGGGGCCGATCAATTCTTTGAGCTGTTTTTTCATTTGTGATCTGAATAGGTAATAGACCTCGCGCACAGCAGCGCAGGTCTGTGAACTCCGGGGAACACGCGGCCAAAGCACGGCGACGCAAGGTCGCCATGTCCTCGGTGCCCTCGGGAAGGGAGGGCACCGAGATGGCTCATGAACTGGTTGACGTCAAAAACGGGAGTTATTGTAGAGTAAACACTACAACAAAAGACGAATATAGAACGTCGAGGATCAGTCGCCGGGCAGGCATTCTGCCCGGCATGACTGCCTCTCGCCCGGACAAACCTCCCCGTCGCTCTGCCGCGCATGCGGCTTCCCGCGCCGTTCCTGTCTCCGCGGTACTTGGCAGGCGCATCAAGGAGTGCCGGCATGCGGCTGACAAATCCCAGGAGACGCTGGCCTTCGAGGCGCAGGTCGACCGCACCTACATCTCCGCCATCGAGCGCGGGATCGCCAATCCGTCCATCGAGACATTGGCAGACATTTGCCACGCGATCGGGATCAGCTTGGCAGCGCTTTTCGAGCCCATGACAGAGGTTCCACGTGCTCCGAGTGGGGAGCGCCGTGCGAATGCTGCGACACCACCCGAGATCAAGCGCAGCCGGCTGCGGTAGCTATGCCGTTCCGTCCGATCGCCGGATCGAGACGCAGCCCTCGATCGCGACAGGGCGCCGTCCGGTAGCGATGACGTATGTCGTCCGATCGTCGGCCTTGCCGAACTCCATCCGTCCATTGAAGGCGGCAAGCCCAGGTCCGGTCTCGGCCGGGTCTAGCAGCAGTAGGGCATGGGGCACGAAACCCCGAGCCCGCTGCCGTCCCTCCACCCCGACCACCAGTGCAGCGTGCGCTGGCGCCAGGTACTGGTTGTGCCAGCCGATGACTACCGGCCAGCCCTTGGCCAGTTCCTGCGCGCAGAAACGGAGCACCGCTGCCGATCTTCCCTCGGCCGTGACCGGTCGCAAGCCGCAGTTCAGCTCCCAAATGAAGCTCGCCAGTTCTGCCAGCGTCAGGCCATGCAGGTAATGAGGGGAGGCGCGGTCCCAGAATCTGGCCTCGGGACCGTGTGCATACCGCCAGACCTGGACCGGATCGGACAGCTTGCCGAGCAGCGCGAGTGCCATGGCGGTGCAATGCAGCGTGCTGCCGCCATCCCATCCTCCCTGTCGACTGAAGAGTGGTTTGCCAGAGGTGGCCATCGTGAGCCGCTGGCCGAGGCGCAAGGCCGGATGCAGCTTTTGGATCAGAGGGGACATCAGTAATCACTCGGTAGCAATACGGTCGTCACCGACCGATCCCATTCAGTAACGACCCAGACCATTTGCCGATTGAGCAGCAGGTAGCCGGACAGCACGCGCTGACTGGTGATGGCAGCTAGGTTGTTATGCAGGCGGTCTTCCTCGGGCACATCTCCCCAGTCACCCCGTGCGTGCCGGTTGATCAAGCCAAAGATCGATACACCGGCTTCCTGCAAGGCTTCCATTGCAGCAGGCGTTGCCAGAAGGCGGCCAAGCCGCAGGCGAGGCGGGGCCGGCGAGGGTACGAAAGGTTCCGTCATGTTGTTCTCCTGATTGAAGGCGTGAGTAGGCCTCCGGAAAGCCCGGATGCGTGCACGTCGGATGGATGGAAAGCGCCGGGCCGAAAGCCCGGCTTATGCCGTTGGGTGATGGGCGGCGAGTTGGCGGCGCAGTGCTGCCGCCCTGGCCTGGGAGCAGCGCAAGTGGCTGCGGATCTCTGCGACGGTAGGCCGAAGCTCGCCAATGGCGATGGCCCGATGCAGTCGCGAGAGATCAGTCTCGGTATCGGCGTGACTGGTGGAGGTCGGTGGGCTGACCGGGGGCAGGACGATCTGGTGACTCTCCGTGACTGCCGTCATGGCCGGCACCCGCGAGGCAAGCGTCAGGAGCCAGCCGTAGCAGGCGACGCCCTCCAGTGATCCCGCCAGGATCATCGCGCCGAGGAATTCGACGCCGGCAGGTGAGATGCCCAGCCACGCCGCCAATGCTACGATGACGGGGTCGTGACGGGCCGCGTCACGGCGGGTGGTCTCACGTTGCCTTTCCTCGTCCTGGCGGTCCTCAGCCGCTTCCCAGCGGCGAACTTCCTCTGCTTCCACCGCGAGCGCGTCCAGCGTCGCGGTCAGGCTCTCCCGTCTGGCTTGCAGGAGAGGGCAGCCCCCGTCGCAGTGCCTGGCCTGAACCGTAGCCAACGCGGTCACGACCCTGGCGCGCTCGGTGGCGATGGCCGACAGAGATCGTCCTGGCGGTGTGGCCGACGATGACTTCTCCGTGACTACGGTGGTCGAACTGGTGGACGCCATGACTGACACGCGTGCCTCCCCCGCATGCTGCTGTGACCAGAGGAAGAAGGTAGCGTGCCCGTAGCCGGCGGCCACCATGCATGCTGCCCAAAGCGCGCCGCCGACCCAACGCGTCTTTCGCCGGGCCGCCTGAGTAAGCGCCGGCAGCAGATGGGCGCTGAGGACCAGCACCCCGCCCATTGCCACCCAGGCGATGCGGTCCACCAGCCAGCCGCCGCGTTGCCAACCAGCCAGCGTCGAGAGGAAAAGCGCTGTACCCGTGCCTGCCAACGCCAAGATCAGTGCGCCAAACGAGATCGGATGCCAGCCTCGCGCGGTATCCGCGGCGCTCATGCCGGCAGCGTCGGCAGGGCCTTCTCCTGACGCTCCAGCTTTTCGCGCAACGTCGCGTTGGCCGTTGCCTCCGTCCGGCGTATGCCACGTTCCGCAGCTTGCTCGGCTTCGGGAAAGAACTCTTCCGCTACCGCAGCCTGCTCTTCCTCGCCGTCCTCGAACGCGCCATTGGCAAAACCGAGTCGGGCTGCCTCGTCCAGGGCGCCTTGGTCGAAGCCCGCCATACAGCGGCGCTCATGTATCTCGCGCGCCTCCACGATGGCCGCTTCCGGCGAGCTGCCGGCGCGCACGCCCAGGTCCACGTAGTAGATGGCCGAGCGGTAGCTTTGGGTCGTGGACTTGCCCCGCAGCTTGAGTTCCAGCGGCAGGCACGCGAGCAGCCCACCCGAAACGGCCCCGAAGTAATGCAGGCGCGCCGCCAGCGTGCGGATGGAGTTGTAGGAGGTCGTGCGGAAGATGAAGGAGCCCAGTTCGTCGTCGTCACCGATGACGACGTTCAGGCGTCCATAGGGCTTGCATCCTGCGGCCTTGCCGAAGCCACAGCCGTCCGGCGACGGACACGGAAGGGTGGCGACACCATCGTTGCCGACTCGCTTGCAGGTTTCGCCGTTACCGACGCAAACGGGTCGCCCGGTCTCCCGGTCGAAGAGGGTGTATTCGGCGCGCAGATTCAGATTCGGATCATTGAACAACATCCGCACCGGAATCGCGCGGAGCTTGCTCTGTCCCGCCTTGCGCAGCATCTCGTCCAGCGGGTGTAAAACCCAGCCATCGCGATTCTGCACCTGGCTGGTCAACGTGAACTGGTCGTCTTTCTCCGGCAGTCGCTTGCCGTTCTTTTCCACGACGCGACCGATGGAAATCCGCCCGATGACAGGCGGCGTAATGGTCAAGCCTTTGAGCATGAAGTTTCTCCTTGAGCATGAATCAGGAACCGGCGTGAACCGGCTTTGGTGGTGGCGTATGTCGCCTGGAATTCGGGGTGCTCGGCCAGCAGCCGCTTCAGATCGAAGCTGGTGCCGTCCTTGCTGCGTTTGAAGCTCACTTCGCCGGTCTCGAAGCGCGCGCGCGAGGCGTCGCCCATGGCCTGCTGGATCGTCTGCTTGAGGTGGGCTTCCAGCGTTTCGCGCGTGGCAATCTCGGCGCGCAACGTCACCAGATCGGCAAAAACCGCACTTAACGGCCTGTCTTCGCTGAAGTCCACGGTCTGGCCGTTGTCTAGCGGAAACAGGCAGCGCAGGGCGGCGTCCGCCGACGCGGAGCCATCGGCCGGTGGTGGGGTATCGCTTTGCACGTACTGCCAGAATCTCGCTTCCAGTTCGATGAGACGGGTAATGAGGGCGTCGTCCCGTTCGATCCGGTAGACGGTCAATGCCTGGCCGCACAGCAGGACGGCAACATCCGCCGCCTGCTTGCCGGTGACCGCGAGTTGATGCTGGACCTGCAACTGCACGTATTCGGGCACGCCATCCCGCCACAGCCGTGCGCCGAACTCGCCCGCCGTCTTGCATTCGAGAATCTGCACGTCCGGTACCCCGACGATCTCTCGATCGAGGTTGGCCAGCATGAAGGGCACGGATGCATGGCGCAGGATGGCATTGACCTTGCGCACCCGGCGACCCGTTTGCTGGGTGTAGGCGGCGGCCACGATGGGTTCGAGCAGCGTGCCCCAGTAGACGGGCTCCGTGGTGTCCTGTGGATCGGGTTTTGCCAGGCCGGCATCGCGCCCGGTTTTTTCGAGCCACAGTTCCAGTTGGCTCTGGTAGGGATTCAGTCCAACTGCGGCAGCCGCATCCGAGCCGCCGATGCCGGTTCTGCGCGCGGCGAGCCAATCATCTCGGCTCAGGCCCTTGGTATCGACCAGGCGCAGCGCGGGCCTGCCATTGGCGGATTTCGTTTGTTGGTTGGGGTGAGACATCTTTGCCTCCTTGAAATGAATAAGCCCGGTGTGCGATATGCACACCGGGCCTGGACTGATGAATGAAGGACTGCACAGTGCACGTGGTCAGTGCGCCAGCCGCAGGGCTTCCTCCCACGCGCGTTGCTTGATGACGGCACCTTGACCAAACCACGCTGCGTCGCGGCGGTGGTCGTCGCTGCGGGCACGGCGATGGTGGTCGACGAATTCCGTGATGCTGTTGAGCAGACCCCACGCGGTCCCGGCCGCGGAGGGAAGCTGCGCACCTTTGCCGCTACCCGCGTAGAGTTCCTGCACCGCCTTGACGGCGCGATCGTTGACGGCAGTGGTCGCCCGCTCGGCCGGGTTGGCGGTGGGGTAGGTCAGCACGCGGCGGAAGAAGGTTTCGACTGCATCGTCACTGACACGGCATTCGGACAGCGCCTTCATGCGAGCCATGAAACCATCCCAGGATGAGATGGCAATCCCGAGCTGGCGCTTGACGGCTTGCGCATCGAATTGGCTGCGGTGGGGTACCTTGACGGCACCCGCGCCGTCGCCCAGCGCGATGGACAAGGTGTTGTTGCAGACGACGCGCACGGACGTGAATTGCGCGGTGGTGGCAAGGGTCCCGTCACAGGCTGTCGCCAACAGCAGATAGCCGTTGACCTTGTCGCGACCCTTCAGCGTGGCGCTCTGCCCGGTGCGGGCGAGAGCCCAGAGCTTGCGGCCTTCCTTCAGCACGCCGGCCGTTTCCAGCTCGAAGCCACCGACCTCGGTGAGATCCCGATAGAACTCGAGAATCTCCGAGGGCTGGACGACCTGGTAGCGGCTGGAGACGACGGAGAGCGGCGCCTTGGTGTCCGAGCGGTAGAGGACCTTCTGTTCGGGAAAGGCGTGAATGGAGCCCAGGCCGGCGCTCCCGGACACGAAGCGAACTTCGGACTCCTCGATGCGCCAGTTCATGCCGGCGCGCTCGGCCCAGACCTCGAGCGGCTGGTTCGCGGTCAACTTGTTGCCCAGACCATGCCAGGGCGTTGCGTTGACGTAGGCCATCGTTTGTACGAGATGCATGATAAGAATCCTTTAGAGAGAAAAATGCAAAAAGCCCGGCACAAGACCGGGCTTCGGAGTGGGTTGACGTGGACGCGGTAAAGGGTGATCAGGCGTCTCGGAATTCGATCTCGTTGGCGCCCCGTGTCTCGAGGTTCTGGTCGACATAGATGGGCTGGTCGTTGCAGGGATCGGTTTCCGTCCTTTGGCCGTTCCACCAGACTTCGGTGTTGCCGGAATAGACAGGTTGGTCATGGCGGTCGAAACCGGCCACGCAGGCGCAGCCCGGGATCTGTTCGAGGGTGCCAACGATGCGCAGGTCGGTGCCTTTCACATAGGCTTGCTTCAGGGGTAGGACATGTTCGACGCCGTCATGCGTTGGAGCGAGGGATGGGGTAGCCGCGGTCATGGTGGTAGGGCACAAAGGCATAAAGCCCGGCAACGGGGCCGGGCTCTACCTAAGATCAAGAGAGTCAATGCAGTCGACGTGGTGTCACGCTGAACGAGCTACTCGCGCTTGCGCGCGCTGAAGACATGCTGACAATCAAGGCAATGGAAGTTGTCGAGGACGGCATCGTCGATCGCTTCGCCGATCCGCGCGCCGGTGACACAGCCCGTGGCGCCGCCCACGAGTCCTCCGATGATGGCTCCGGCAATCGTGCCGAAGGGGCCACCAGCCGAGCCGACAAGGGCTCCAGCCTCCGCGCCGCCGATTGCGGCTGACGTGCCGCCCACGGCGCCGGCAATGCCGCCGATGATGCCAGCGCCCTTGCGAGCGTAGTCGCGTGTTTCGATCCGGGTGGAATTGCAGCGAGGGCAGGGCGGCGTCATGGCGTGTGCCCCGGGAGCGTGTAGGCCGGGCGCGCTGCTGCAGCGCTGTCCGTGAGTCGGCAGCGCGGCACAGCTTTCGTGCGGTTGATGAAATTATCGAGGCGAGCGTGTCTGCTGGTCTCGAGGATGGCGATGACCAGAAGCGGTCGGAAAAGTCGTTGGATGGGTGTCACGCTGACTCCATGAAGAGAGAACTCGATGGATGAGCCGTCCCACGGCAATACCGGGGCGGGTTCGTGTCAGTGATATGAGATTGAAAATTTTTGGGATCTTTGCGCAAGAGCGCCAACCCCAGGCGGCACGCGTGAATTGCGATATGCCGCAGACAGGCGCGGAAACCATGCCGTGCTCGGCACGGAAAGCGACATGATGTCTCACAGTTCCGCCGCAACGGGCACGCCATCCGGCAGGTACCCTACCTATCCTTCTTGCTCCAGGCTAGCGAAACTGCAGCGGAAAGAACAGGCTGATGCCGGGGGCCGGCTGCGGGACATAGGCAACGGGCGGTGGCGCGTAGACGTAGCCGTTGCCATAGCCATGATGGTAGCCACGGTGCTCGTCGCCACGATATCCTTGGTGGTTCGCCGCGTGCCGATATCCGTGATTCTCGCCGCGCCCCTGTGGCCCGGTGTGGTGGTCTTCGGCGCCGGAGGCCTGCGCTATCGAGAGTCCGAAAATGGCTACGGCCAAGCCCAATGCCGCAGTAAGCTTCACTATTGTCGGGCGCGTCCAACCGGACTGCGTTGCTGAGAGTTTCACAATAATCTCCTGTCATTGATCAATGGCCGGGCTGTGCGACACGCTTCGCACGCGCGATGACCGCGATGACCGTCTCGGCCCGGCAATCAGTTCTTTCTCGATACATGCTGCCGGTCCCGGAAGATCAGGTCGGCGTTTCTCTTCTGGACGTCCGACATGCTGTTGTACAGTTCCCGGAACACGGGCGTGAGCTTCCTGATGCCATCCGCATGCGCATCAGCTATTTCTCCATAGGACTTCAGGTCACCGACCGCTGTCATGCTGCCCGCTCCATCGGCGCGCACCAGCCGCAGCGAATCCATCTTGCTCGCGTTGTCTCGCATTACCTGTGCGACTTTCTGCCACTGGACTTCCTGGGAGCGCGTAATCTGGAGCTTGGTATGCAGGTCGCTGATATGCGTGTCGACGCTGTCGTGCCGGGCGATCCTCAGCACATGCGCAGAGCCGTGGGCGTCCGTGGCGGTAATGGCTCCGACCGGACCGGCTAGTGCAAGCACGGAAAGAAACGCAACAGAGGGCAGGACGAATGTGGTCGTCGACTGGAATGAGCGGATAGTGAGCTTCATGGATGATCTCCGTAACAGTTCTATGATTTCGCCGCGCCCTTCCCGGGTTGACGGTGTGATTGCATACCACTTGTATGCGGAACGCTGGCCAGTGTCTGTCCGGCACCGGACAGGGAACGGAGTGTCGCCGCGGGAGAGTGCCCGCTGCGCTGCCTGGCGCCTTTGTTTGTCGATCCCCTGCTGGGCGCGATATTCATCGTGCCGGTTATCCAGAGACGGGTGGATTACGCGGGACATTTGGGCACTCAAGAATCCGGCGATCCTGGCGCCGCTCGGTAGGGCTGGCTGATCTGTGTTGCACATCTGGTCAAGTAGGCGGGAAGGGGACGCCGCCGTAACTGGCTGATTCGATCCCTCCAACCCCGCACCGCCTGACCTAATGGACTCCTCGGTGAGGACGTAGCCGCCGAGCGTGATCAGCGCCGACTGATTCCCCGCTGAATTGCGGGCGGGCGTGTACTACCGGCGGTGAGTGACCAGTCAGTGTCATCACGCGAGGTGCTGATCTGTTCATGGGTGTTCGCGGCCGCGCTGGGAGCAGCCGGATCACTCGCGGGGAACGTCATTTCTAGCGATTCGTCTATGGCTTTCTGGTAGGTCTGGCCTTGAACCGTCGCTGGAAATTCTGCCGGAGCTGGCTGGCGGTTGCGCACCGAGGATTTGGTCTTTTGCATGATAGCTCCTGTCTGAATGGATTTTGATACTGATCATGGATACTGGCGTCGATCCGCCGGCAAGTCGGTACGATGGTGGACACAGATGCTTCTTTTCGGCATTTGTTTTCCGCATGGCCATATCCAGTGGTCCGCCTTGTGTTTCCGTACGCTGTCGTACCGCATTTCCGCGGCCTCTGCCATACGCTTGGCTCACATAGGGACACTGGAGACCAAAATGCTAAGGCGAAATTTCATTCTGATTGCGACCGGATCGGTAGCGGCAATCGGCATCACCCTGCCGGGGTGCACAACGACGGGGACAGCTTCCGGCGGTAGCCAGACGGCGGACCGACGCATGATCGACACCGGCGTCGACTCGACCCTCACGCGCCTCTACAGCGTTGCCAACGGCTCGCATGAGTTGGTTGGCAAGTCTCGCGGCGTGCTGGTATTTCCTTCCGTGATCGCGGCCGGGTTCTGGTTTGGCGGTCAATACGGGGAGGGCGCCTTGCGGGTTGGCGGCAGCACCGTGGGTTACTACAGTACCGCTACTGCCTCGTTCGGGCCGCAGATCGGAGCTCAGTCGAAGGCGCTTGTTTTCCTGTTCATGACACCTGACTCCCTGGAGCGGTTCAGGAGCAGCGAGGGCTGGGCTGTGGGCGGCGATGCATCCGTCGCGGTGTTGAAGGTGGGCGCAAACGGCAATATCGATAGCAATACGGCTACCGCGCCGGTTACGGCATTCGTTCTGACCAACAGCGGGCTTATGGCCGGCGTCACGCTGGAGGGCACGAAGGTGACGCGGCTCAAGACCGTCTAGTCCGTAGGGACGGCATGCGTTCCGGGCTGTTGCGCCATCTGAAGGCTTTGGCCCATGACATACGCGGACGAATCGCCCCGGACGGGAGTCGCCAGCAAGTCGGTGCCGATGACGCCCGCACTGAACAGCAGGAACGCCGACTCGTCGGCGATCTGGCTGCTTGTTAGGATGGCTGAATATCGGTCCCCTATGCCGGTCCTGGCTTTCCATTTCTCTTGCGAGAACCAGCATGACTTAGCGATTTTCCAGAATTTAAGCTGCAGGCTATCGTCGCCGTTTTGCATGAAGTTTTCTTATCGCCCCGGATAGGGGGGTGCTTTCCTTGCTGCAGGACTCTCTCCCACGGCCCGCGGCCCCGCGCCGGCCGCCCTGGCGCGGGCACCGGCATGCCTGAGCTCAGTGGACTTCAGCGCGGGACGATGACCACGGTACCGTCTGTCGCCACGCCTCGGGCGCCCGGACTACCGGCGTTACCCCTTGCTCCCGTGCTGCCAGTAGCACCTGTGTTGCCTGTCGCACCCGTGTACCCCGTGGCGCCGGTATCGCCTGTGGCGCCGGTGTATCCGGTTGCGCCGGTATCGCCTGTCGCGCCTACGTATCCAGTATTACCCGTGTTGCCCGTTGCACCTTGTGGTCCGGCCGGGCCTGTGCATGCTATGACGGCGAAGGTCATCAATGTTGCGACAATTAGTTGTGAATATTTCATGACGGTTCCTTACGTTGCTGACTTGAACCACTCGCAGGATTGCGGGCAATTTTTCAGATTCGATCTTTCTGCGGAGGCAACAAAGCGCTGCACATCTCGATTTGGGGAGGCGCCGGCAGCGTTGTGTTCCGAAGGCTTTGGCGCGTCGCCATTTGTTGTGACACTAATTCGTATCGGACGCTATGTCGGTACGCTAACGGGCATGCATTGCGGATATCGCCGCTGACACCGCTGCAGGCGGCGCAGCATGACTTCGCCGCTCCGCCAGCGCCCTGCGGGTTATGACGCCCATTCTCGCTTGGTTGCTTCATAGCCCTGGTGCACCACAGCGGATTCGCCATACCGTTGACCGCCTCTGATGGCTTCGCGGGTGAGCCCGGTGAGGACGATGGACGCGGTCCAGTCGACGGACTGGACCGCGTCCATCGCAAGAAGAACTTTCTTCCCGCCAGGCTGCCAGTTGCGCACGTCGAGGATCAGGTAGCGGATGACCCAGGACACGTCATCGAATAGATAGCCGGAGACGCTACCGATGTTGCCATCCGCGCCTTCTATGCGATATCCGTGCACCGCGGTCGTGCTGCGCAGGTGGATGTCATCGGGCTCGATTGCGCTATGCCCGCCGTTCCTGGCAATACGCCTGGACTCGATGCTGGCAGTCCCCTGCTGGTCGACGACCGGGTAGGGCCCGATGCCCCAGAGGCTCACACCGCCCCAGTACACGGGATAGTTGTAGTACGCGACGTAGTCCAGTTCGTGCTGCCGGGACACGGGCTTATGCGCGTCGATGGCCGGACTGTCCATCACCTGCTGGAGCGAGAGCTCCACGTGGATCGTGGATGACTCTCGGTCGAATGCTCTGATCGCGTACGGGGAGATCAGTACATGCAGTCCCTGTAACCGAGAGCCCGTCTTGACTATCAGATAGCGGACGCCCCATCTCTCGTCGTCGAAATATGCTTGTTCGATATGCCCAATATCGCCGTCGACTGCCGCGACGGCGCATCCATGAAGGCTTTTGATACTGCGTAACATGGTCGGTTTTCCTTCGATATGCGATTGGGTTCGCGAGCCATTGAAGCCGTTGTCTGCGCCTGAAACGGAGCTGTCCTGCGCCGTCTCAGCGATGGGCAAATGCCGTGCCGATCATCTCGTCATGATCCGCCGCTTCGGTCAGGTAGAATTCCCGCCGCGCCTCCTCGACCACCCTCCGCACGTAGGCGCTGTAGCCGTTCTCTGGCCGGGTCTCTCTGATGTCCCAGTTGCGTCCTGCCACATCCAGCGGATGCACCTTCGGTGGAGGCAGTTCGAGACTAGGGAGACAGGCGTCGGCAGGACAGTTATCTTCGATCCGTTTGTTGAGCTCCTGCAGTACTTGCTCCATGGAGAGAACGCGTTTTGACATGACAAACTCCTGATTCATGAATTCTGACAGGTGCGAGCAAGCGCTCGCACCTCGTTGCCACCATGCGCGGCCGCCAGGCCTACGCCCCTCATGGCCTAGATCTCTTCAGCAGCGCCGCCTAGGCATCGCTGTGGGCCACGTTGCAGTTGTCGGCATAGAACAGCGTTGACGATCCCAGCGTAGCCCTTGCCTTCGCTGCGTTTGACCACGTAGACCTTCTTCACGACGTCGACGTTGAGGACGGGCATGCCCAAGATCGACGATGTCTTGTCGGTGTCGGCAGCGGGATTGACCATATCGTTGGCGTCGACTACCAGCACCACGTCGGCGTCCGCAAACTCAGCATTTACATTGTCGCGCTGGAAGATCCTGTCGTCGGCCATACCGGCCCCCGCCAGCAGCGTGCGCCGCCCGGTCAGATGCTGATATTGCGGGCATAGCGCATATAGAAGATGCCGGCATCGCCCGCATCGAGTGATTTCAAGCGGCCTTCGTCCGCGCCGCGATTCCGGCGGACGACCACGCCGAAATTGGTGAACAGCACATGGCACGCGGCTTCGAGCGTCCTGTTTCGCAGCCTCGGGTAAGCAAGTGCTTTCACATTTTCGTCCTCGCGGATGGAGTGGGGCGGACATGTGACGCGACGGTCTCGCTTTGCGCAGTCGTACTGCGCCAAGGATATGCGGCTCAATGCAGTTGGGCGGACACTGCGCGCAGTGGGCGAGAGTGTCGGTACGCTGGCGTACTGGCTTGCCGGCGAGATGGAACCCTGGGGGGCTTCACATGCCGGAGAAGATAGACGAAATTCGTATCCGGGCCGATACTGTGCGAAGCCTTCCTGATCGATTTCCGATCGCCATTTCGATAGTCGTTACCGGCAGCCCGTACGGTGGCGTACCGACAATGGTCTCGCGACAATGTAGCGTGTATGGGCGGTATCAGCCTGCCATGAGGCCACTGCTCCGTTTGCCTATGCCGACGGCGGCCAACTTGCCACCATGCGCCCGCGTCCTCTCGATAGCTGCCGCCGATCATTACTGGCGCAAACGTGCCGGAGTTCCCCATGCAACATACCGTTGAATATCGCGGCTTCGAAATTTGGATTGACATGGTTGGAAGTTCCCAGGACATATTCGAAGCCTGGTACCGCCTGCGCAGTTCGCTGCCGCCGGCCTTTCCCGCGCTGGCCGAGTACCGAGTAAAGGTGCACGGCGGCCCATTTACGCAGCGCTGGGCAGTCCTGGCGGCCGAACTAGCGGGAAGGTCCGCGGTCGACAGCCTTCTTTCCAGGGCTCGGCATGCACGGATATGAGCGGCGCTATGCCCCTGCCCGGGCCGCGAGCGCGGAGCCATCGTCAGATTGGAGATATCCGTGAGTTCGGATTCCCCAAGCGCGCCCTGTGCGACCGATTTGGATGCACTGCGCTGATAGACAGATCTTGCCGGATTACATGCGTCAGTCGATCTGCCTGGCAGCGTTGATGGGCCTGCGAGGCGTCTAGGTTCTTGCCCACGACAGCATCGTGCTGGGAGAGGATGCCCCGACGCATCAGCCTGTCGGGCAGCTAGCCAATCTGCGCGTGATTCCCAGCTTGGTGATGATTCCCCCGGCGGATGCAAACGAGACGGGATAGCCCGGTGCCCCGGACTGACCGTGCGGACGGATGCCTCTTTCAGTCTGCGAGGGCGTCTTCGACGATCGTTTGCGCTTCCTCGGTAATGCGCCGCAGGTGCGCGTTGTCATGAAAGCTCTCGGCGTAGATCTTATAGATGTCTTCCGTACCGGATGGCCTCACGGCGAACCAGCCTCCCTCGGCAATGACCTTCAGCCCGCCGATCGGCGCGTCGTTGCCGGGCGCTCTGCTGAGGACATGCTGAATGCGCTCGCCGGCAAGCTCCGTGCATTTCACCTGCTGTGGCGAGAGCAGCGATAGCACCTTCCTCTGGGCTATCGTTGCAGCCGCTTCGAGCCGGGTGGTGACCGAACTGCCCAGCTCATGGGCGAGCTTGCGATAGATCTCGCCAGGATCTCGCCCGACGCGCGCTGTAATTTCGGCCGAGAGCAGGCCTGCCGCGAGGCCGTCCTTGTCGGTAGTCCATACAGAACCGTCAAGGCGCAGGAACGAGGCCCCCGCGCTCTCTTCGCCGCAGAATCCCAGGCTCGCGTTGCACAGCCCCTCGGTGAACCACTTGAAACCGACAGGGACCTCATAAAGACTTCGGCCTAGGCGCTCGGCGACCCGATCGATCATCTGGCTGCTGACAACGGTCTTTCCCACGCGAGCGTTCGCGGGCCAGCTTGTGCGATGCCGGAAGAGGTAGTCGATGGCAACCGCTTGGTAGTGATCGGCAGGTAGCAGGCCAACGCTCTGCGTGACAATGCCATGACGGTCATGATCGGTGTCGCAAGCAAAGGCAATGTCGTAGCGGCTCTTCACGTCTGTCAGGGGCTGCATGGCAAAGGGCGATGACGGATCCATGCGGATGCGGCCGTCCCAGTCTACCGTCATGAAGCGGAAGGTGGGATCAACCTCATCGCTGATCACGCTCAGGCGCAGCCCGTAGCGCTCGCTGATGGACTCCCAGTAGTGAACGCCGGCCCCGCCGAGTGGGTTCACGCCGAGCCGGATGCCCGATTCACGGATCACGGTCATGTCGATCGTCTTTCCGACCGCATTAGTGTACGCCCTGAGATAGTTGTAGCGGTGGGTCGTGGCTGCGTTCACAGCTCTCTCAAACGGCATCCGCTTGATGCCGACGAGGCCTGCTTCCAGGAGCGCATTGGCCCGGGTTTCGATCCAGGTGGTCGTGGCGGTATCGGCCGGGCCGCCGGTGGGCTGGTTGTACTTGACGCCACCGTTGTCGGGCGGATTGTGCGAGGGAGTGACGACGATGCCGTCGGCAAAGCCGCTGGTGCGTCCGTGGTTATGGGAAAGTATGGCGAGCGAGATTGCCGGCGTGGGAGTGTACTCGTCGTGCTCCGCGAGCATGACGTCCACGCCGTGGGCGGCAAGTATCTCGAGCGCGCTGGCGCAGGCCGGGATCGACAATGCGTGGGTGTCGATGCCGAGGAAGAGTGGGCCATCGATCCTTTTCTCGGCGCGGTATTCGCAGATTGCTTGGCTGATGGCAAGTATGTGCCACTCGTTGAAGCTTCTTTCCAGGGAGGAGCCCCGGTGGCCGGAAGTGCCGAATATGACGCGTTGCCGGGCTTCGGCGGGATCGGGCGTGTTGGTGTAGTAGGCAGTGACGAGCCGAGGAATATCCACTAGGATCGCCCTTGGTGCCAGCTTGCCGGCTAGAGGACTGACGATCATGACGACGTCTTCGGTGTTGTGGATTCGGTGGCGCCGTATGCTGCGGCATGACGGGACGCCCGCGCCCGCTCAAAGAGCGCGACCCATCTGGCATAGTTCCGGGCGATACGGGAAACGGCTTCCTGTCCTGTCATTTCCCCGGTCTCGTAGCTGACGATGGCGTCCCAGAACGTGGTGCGCCCAACCGCGAATCCGGTCATGCCGGGCACTGGCGCGGCGGTTTCCAGCCATTCCGCTACCCTGGCCTCGTCGGCGCTGCGTCCCAGTACGATGCAGCCGACGTTATCCCGCGCGTTGCGTCGCACGGTTTCCACCAGTTGCTCGTAGTCCTCGCGCCAGTCGAGTCCTTCGATCTTCCAGATATCCGGTTCGATGCCGGCATCCTGCAGGGTACGGATCGCCTGGCGCATCAGGCCGGGGCGGGTGCGCCGGTCATAGGCATCCTTGTCCATCCCGACGAGCTCCATCTGCGCCATTGTGGCCGGTACCAGCAGTTCGAGCATGAGGCGCTGCCCGGCACGCCGGCAGTAGTCGGCAAGTTGCCTCAGTTGCGCCGTTTGCCGGAGGTTGAGCGCGGCGTCGTTGTCAGGGTTATAGCGCACCAGAGCCTTTGCGAAGGTCGGCCTGAACGCTTCGATATGCTCCGCGAATGCTTGGCCATACTCAAACTCGAATTCATCCGGGCCACTCTTTTCGACAGAGAGCGCGGTCACGTAGCCGCCCTCCGTCGCGTCGTGCAGGATGCAGGCGCCGAATTCTTCATCAACCAGGATGCCGGCGCAAGATGCTGGCACCCCGTTGTCGACTGCATCCCGGAACCCATCGTAGATGATCTGCTTGCTGCTGGTCACTCTATCGCGCTCGGTAGGTGTCAGTGGAGGACGAAAGTGGAACAGGTCGGTCACGTAGGACTGGCGATGATCGAACGGTAGCAGGTAGAGCGGTGAGTTGTAGCCGGATTTCATAACTGTTTCCCTCAAGCCGGCAATGGTGCCGGATCCATGCGGTGACGACGCTGTCGTGCGCGAGTCGCGCCGACCTGCTGATTTCTCCTGGCACGGACAAGTGCCAGGTCTGTGTCGGGCAACTGCCGGCCGCGGCCCGGCCTGCATGCGCGGGTCGCGGCGAATCTTGTTACTGAGGTGTGTCCGGCGCGGGGCGCTTGCGAGCTACAGGACCTCCATCCGGGCCGAGAGCAGGGGGTGGTTTCTTTCAACACGGGCCCCGTTCAATCGGCAGCGACACCAGAGACGGAGGCTGAAGAGCCACCTCGATCAAGGTCGTTCCGCCGTCGAGCAAGAAGACATGTGCTTCGTCAGTGAGTGCCGCCGCCGCACTGATCCGGTCGATATCTTCGGCGTCCAAGTATCCCGGTTCTCCCAGGGCTTGCCATGTTGCCCGCGGATTGAAATGATCCGCATCGACGCGCGAGATCGTTCGGGATAAAGCCATGCGCAGAGCGGAGTCCGCGTGTGGTATTGGCGCAGGGGTATCAACGCGGCGTCGTTTTTCACGCAGAATTGCGTGAGGCTGCCGCTGCGGCACGCTACGGATATCTCGCGACCGGTTGCTGTACGTCACCATACGAAGCTGGCGTGGCAACAATGCCAAGCTCGCCCCTGGAGCCGGTCTCGGACTCCACCTTGCTTTGCGCATGATCGCGCAGGATTTCTTTCAGCATTCTTATAGCGCTCTCAAGGCGGGCTGATGCAGTGTCTTCAGTCATGGTGTTGCTTCTTGAAAATGGAGGGTGGACGTGTTCCTTGGGGAAGGCGCTTCCGGCTAGTCCGTGGCATCGACAGAGGCGCGACGCGCAAGGATCTGTATCGCCTTCTTGCCTCTATGTATAGTCCGTGCCCCGTATATGCGCCGTCCGGGGCCGTACAGTCTGGGACGTTTATTTTCGAAGGAGCCTCGATGCACGGGGCCGCAGACTCAGGCGCTAGCGCCGGTGCGCGGAAACGTCGACGGAGGACGACTCAAGCCAGTAGCCCGGGCGGCCATAGTGCCGATGAATGCCGGCTTCCAGCCTCCGGTCTAGGCTGCTTCGTCGTCATAGCGCCGCGTGGCCTTCAGGACTCCGCCGGACAGGTCGAGCGAGACTATGAACAGGGCTTCCTGCTCTGGCATGAGTGGCATAGCGTGCAATGGCTTGCGCGGTGCGCGGATGCGTGCCATTCCTCCGCGCTGGCTCTGCCCAGGTCCGCTGTAAAGGCGCTGGCTCGCGGCATGCCAGGATCAGCCTTGCCTGGATGCGGGCCGTATCTGCTGGCTGAGGAAGACCGTATCGGCGTTCTGTTTTTGCACTTTCGACATGCTGTCGTAGAGCGCCTGGAACACGGATGCGAGCTTACGGACGCCTTCGGCATGCACCTCGGCGATCCTGCCGCAGGTGTTGAGGTCGCCGGGGGCCGTCATATCCCTGGCGCTGCTGCTGCGCTGCTGGCGCAGCGACGCCATCGCGCCAGCGTTGTCGCGCATCACCTGCGGGATCTTCTGCCAGTGATCCTGTTGCGATATTGTGATGCGGAGTTGGACATGCAGTTCCCGGATATGCGTTTCCAACCGGTCGGGCCGCGTCCAGTGCGCTCGGTGTGCGGCGACTGGTGCGGCGGCTGGCATTGCTCTGGTCGGGGCGGGTAGCTCCAGTAGTGCTGCTGCGATGGCAGTTGGCAGTGCGAGGGGCGTCTTGGGCATGAAGAGGGGGAAGATGAATGCCATGAATGATCTCTTTTGAGCCCGCCAGGGGATTGCAGATGCCTCGGCGGCGCGACGGCGGCAGGGCAGGGCGGAAGTCGCCGCCGGGGCGCGGTCATGCTGGTGGCTCGGGCATATGCCACCACTGTTAGTGGATGACGATTTCTCGTGCG
Organism: Cupriavidus ulmosensis; assembly: GCF_977008105.1. Classification (NCBI taxonomy): domain Bacteria; kingdom Pseudomonadati; phylum Pseudomonadota; class Betaproteobacteria; order Burkholderiales; family Burkholderiaceae; genus Cupriavidus; species Cupriavidus ulmosensis. The sequence goes on along the minus strand of NZ_CDRMWP010000001.1, from coordinate 3,148,907 downwards.
CCGCGAAATCGCACCCTGCGCAGCAAGGCGCGCCACCAAGTCATCGCAGCCGCTGATGCAGGCATCCTCCGGTCGGGTGGCAATGGCCCTGCGAGCGCGGCTGCGGCAATCATCACGACAACATCGTCGCACTCGCCCACCAGCTCGATCGCGGCCCGCTGCGGTGGCGTTGTGTAGATCACCGTGAGGACATCATTGAGGGCCTTCGCGCTGCTGAAGGGGCCGAAACGGTAGATCCAGGTCCCATCGACCTCGGCGAAGAACCAACTGGATGGCGCAGTGCAATAGGTCACCACCGCTATACTAGGTACCTTGGATTGCATGAAATGCTCCCTGCCCGTGCGCACGGCATGGGCGTTGCCGGCGGTGCCTCCTCCGTAGAGGAGCACTGCTCGTATTCAGATTCTGCCGAAGAAGGCAAGTATCAACACCACCAGTAGCAATGTCCCCAGCACGCTGCCGGGCATATAGCCCCATGCGCGGCTATGGTGCCAGACCGGCACGACTGCCATCAAAGTCATCGCCAATACGACGACCACCAGAACAGATAGCATGGTTCTCTCCGCAATTCCTTGCCCAGGCTAGGCTTGTCATCGGCCTGCCAGCATGGCGGGTACCGGACCCGCCCATAGACAAAGGTTGGAACAATACTGCTGGCGTGTCGGTACGATGGCGGACATGCACTCCCGCGGTATGAATCGATTCACTGTGGCTGGCGGCAGCGCCGCCGATGTAACTGGGCGGGTGCCGGCCACCATGGGATCGGGACAGCCCCGGACGATGCCGGGCATCCTCCTCCTCGATAGGGGATTCCTGGCATCGGTCATGTAGACGCGTCGCCGGTGCCCACGCATAAATGGCCTATCGATCGACAGCACCGGCTGCGATAGCGCAGCGGATGGACCGAGGCCTGTAGCCGGTATGCTCGAGACGTCGAGGTGCCGCCATGCGTTCCCTTCTGTATTTTTGCTTCGAGGATGCTGTTTCGGCCAAAGCCGGGTGGGACCGCCTGCTTCCGCTTGGGCAGCCACCCGTCCATGTCTCGGGTCCCTGGTTCTTCGGCGAGGCATTTAGGCCAGTGAAGGGATTTCCCGCTATCGATGCCGCACATGTCACCTTTCGGCGTGAAGGGGCGACCGCAGGATATGCAATTTGTGCGCTGCTGGGCGTGGTAATCACCGGACACTACACTGACCAAGCCGCACTGTTGGTCGGCATCGCCGCGTATTGTGTTGGCTTTGTCATCGGCGGGGTAGCCGGCTGGTGCCTCGGGGGACTGGCCGGAAGCCGGGTTGTCCGGCCACATCTGGCACGGCATGCTGCCGTGCTGTCCGAGGGCGAGATCCTGATGGTCGTTGGCTGCAAGACTGCGGAGAAGGAAAAGGTGCGAGCGATGCTGTGCGGATCAGGAGGCGTTGGCGTCGAAGAACATGGGGACCTGCTGCCCCATCTCAGGTGAACCCGGTGACATTACGCGTCGTGGTACGTTTGAGGCTTCTAGCCTCTTCGGGTCAGTTCGCTTGCGCCCACGAGCAAGGCTGCGTTTGACTATGCCGAGGCCAAGGCGCGGAGGGATACCTCGACACTCCAGGTTCTAGGGATGGCGCAGTTTTCTCAGGTGGCTGGCAAGTCCGGCAGCAAACGGTCGAATTCCTTCTTCACTACGGCGTAGCATTCGCACGCGTGCATTTCGAGCGCGGGCCGGTCGAGCACCGAGATATGGCCGTGGCTGTAGCGAATCAGGCCGGCGTTCTGCAGCTTGAGCGCCGCCTCGGTGACGCCCGAGCGCCGCACGCCCAGCATGTTGGAGATCAGCTCTTGCGTCATGGTCAACTCGTTGGTCGGCAGACGGTCGATGCTCAGCAGCAGCCAGCGGCAAAGCTGCTGCTCGATGGAGTGGTGCCGGTTGCAGACCGCGGTCTGGGCCATCTGGGTAATCAATGCCTGGGTATATCGCAGCAACAGACGCTGCATCGGGCCGCCGCGCGCGAATTCCTGCTTGAGCAGCTTGGCATTGAGCTTGTAGCCGTAGCCGGCGCTTTGCACGATGGCCCGGCTGGGCGTGGTTTCGCCGCCCATGAACAGCGCGATGCCGACGACGCCTTCGTTGCCGACGATGGCAATCTCGGCCGATGAGCCGTCTTCCATCACATACAGCAGCGATACGATCGCGGTAGTGGGGAAGTACACCGACCTCAACTGATCGCCCGATTCGTAGACCACATGCCCCAGGGGTAGTTCGACGAGCACGAGGTGCGGTTCAATGCGCAACCAGTCTGCCTCTGGCAGTACCGCAAGCAGATGGTTCGCCTTCGGGTCATGCAGGGCACTCATATTGCACCTCCGGGGCCGGCCAGTTGAAGGAGCCGGCATGCTGGCGGCAATACGCACGGTTTCCGCCGCGTGAAAAATGCGCCACCGCTAAAAATATAGTCCAGCGCGTTGTCGGGAAGATGGGTGATGGCGACATTGTGGCCTCGAGCAGGTATCGTTTGCGCCACTTGATGCCATGTGCTGATTGACATTCATCACTTTCGTTCCACTGCGTTGTCTAGGTTGGTTTCCCTCGGAGCGTCATCAGCCCACGTCGACATCGCGCTGTCTACGGTTTTGATGCGCGATCATGTAATCGGCACCAATGCCCCTATTGTGAGCCATAGTGCCCGTATTGTGATGCGGGTCCTTGTTTTTTTTCGATGGCACCACGCTTTGCCTTGCCAGCGGCGCTTGTCCGTGCGTTGCCGCCGCGCGCAGCCGGACGCAACTGTCCGTCATCGTACCGACAAGCTTCGCGCCCGATGGCATCTTGAGCCATCGGTCAGATCTGTTTCAGGTAGTGCGGTCAGCCACGCATCGGGCTCGAAAATTTCGGCGCCTTGGCGGAAAGCAACGGCGACCTGGCCAAAACGCGGAGTCGGGAAGGGGGTGTCCATGCTAGGAACCGTATTGCTCGTCGTGCTCGTGCTTGTCCTGCTCGGCGCCATGCCGACGTGGCCGCACAGTCGCTCCTGGGGCTACATGCCCAGCGGCGTGCTGGGCGCGCTGTTGATCGTAGTGCTAGTGCTGGTGCTGCTGGGCCGCTTCTAGGCGGCCGAGGCTAGGCTTGGCACGCAGGTCAGGGTTGTGCCGCGCGTGATGCCCGGCGCGGTTGGCCAGCCGGCCAACCGCCATCTTCAAGGAGCGATGTTATGAATGAAAGCCAAGTGAAGGGCCGTCTCGAGAAGGCGAAGGGGAAACTGCGGGAAATGTTTGGAAAGACCACCGGGCGCAAGACAACTGAACTCAGAGGTAAGGCCGAACAGCTTGTCGGCGAGGTACAAGCTTCCTACGGAGATGCGAAGGAACAACAGCACAAGCAATCATAGCCGTGCCGCAGCCGATATCTGAAGGGCGTTCATGTATTCAGCACTGCTCCGTACGTTCGATTTCTCTTCAATCGCGTCACCATGGAATAACACGGCACCGGTACGCGAGGAGCTGTTCGGCACCGAGCGGCTGGAGCAGCATGCGCAGAGCCTGGCCGCGGCGCAGCCGGTCACGCCAAGGCCGCCGCGGGTGCCGTCCTTGCGCAGCCGCCTCAACGGCAATGCCGAGGTCCTGCTCGCCGCCTACCGCGCCAGCGCGGCGGAGCTGGAAAGCGGCCGGAGCGTGGAGCCCGCGGCCGAATGGCTGCTCGACAACTACCACCTGGTGGAAGCGCAGATCCGCGAGATCCGCGACGACCTGCCCGCCGGCTATTACCGCCAGCTGCCCAAGCTGAGCGAGGGGCCGTTCGCCGGCTACCCGCGGATATTCGGCATGGCGTGGGCCTTCGTGGCGCACACCGACAGCCATCTCGACCCGGACATGCTGCGCCGCTTCATCGCCGCGTATCAGCGCGTCCAGCCGCTGACCATCGGTGAGTTGTGGGCGGTCGCCATCACGCTGCGCATCGTGCTGGTGGAGAATCTGCGCCGGCTCGCGGAGCAGATCACCACCGCGCGCGCCGCGCGCGCCGACGCCGACGCATTGTCGAAGCGGCTGCTGGTGTCGGGCTGCGCCGGCTCGGCGCTCGCCATCGACATCGCCTCGCGCCCGGCGTCGCCGCTGTCGGAGCTGTTCGCCGCGCAGCTGGCCAAGCGGCTGCGCGACCAGGACCCGCGCACCACGCCCACGCTGGGCTGGCTGGAGGGGCGGCTGGGCCTGCAGGGCGTGTCGGTCGACGACGTGGTGCGGCACGCGCAGCAGCGCCAGGGCGCGGCCAACGTCACGGTGCGCAACGTCATCACCAGCATGCGGCTGATTTCCGACATCGACTGGGCCGAGCTGTTCGAAAGCGTGAGCCTGGTCGACCAGCGGCTGCGCGCGGGCAGCGCCTTCGCGGCGATGGACTTTGCCACGCGCAATCTCTACCGCAGCGCCATCGAGCAGCTGGCGCGCGGCGCGCCGCTGCCGGAGCTGGAGATCGCCGGCGCCGCGCTGGCGGCCGCCAGCGCGGCCGCGGCCGGCTCGGCCGGCGCGGCGCAGGCCGAGCGCACCGGCGACCCCGGCTATCACCTGATCGCGGAAGGACGGCTCGCGCTGGAGCGGGCGATCGGGTTCCGCGCGCCGGCGCGCCTGCGCGTCAGCCGCCTCAACGCCGCCCTCGGCGTGGGCGGCTACGTGGGCGCGCTCCTGCTCGTCACGCTGGCCGTGCTCGCGGCGTTCCTCTGGGTGCTGGCCGCGGTGTCCGGGCCCGGGCTCGCGGGCGGCTGGCTGGCGCTGATCGGCGCCCTCTGCTTCGTGCCGGCGAGCGAGGTGGCCACCACGCTGGTCAACCGGGCGATGGCGTGGAGCTTCGGCGCGTCCCTGCTGCCCGGCCTCGAGCTGACGGGCGGGGTGCCGCCGTCGCTGCGCACGCTGGTCGCCGTGCCCACGCTGCTGGGCAGCGAAGCCAGCCTGCGCGAGCAGATCGAGCGCCTGGAGGTGCACCACCTGGCCGGCGCCGGCGGCGATCTGACCTTCGCGCTGCTGACCGACGGCGCCGACGCCGACCACGAAACGGTGGCGGCCGACGCCGCGCTGCTGGCCGTGGCCGCGGACGCCATCGGCGAGCTCAACCGCCGCCACGGGCCGGGGCCCGCGGGCGAGCGCTTCCTGCTGCTGCACCGGCGCCGCCTGTTCAACGCCGGCGAGCGGACGTGGATGGGATGGGAGCGCAAGCGCGGCAAGCTGCATGAACTCAACCGGCTGCTGCGCGGCGCCACCGACACCAGCTACGTCGGCGCCGACGGCGGGCTGCCGCGCGTGCCCGCCGGCGTGCGCTACGTCATCACGCTCGACGCCGACACGCGCCTGCCGCGCGACGCGGCGCTGCGGCTGATCGGCAAGATGGCCCATCCGCTGAACCGGCCGCGCTTCGACGAGCGGCTGCGGCGCATCGTGGGCGGATACGCCGTGCTGCAGCCGCGCGTGACGCCGTCGCTGCCGGTAGGCAGCGAGGGATCGGTGTTCCAGCGGATCTTCTCGGCGCCGGGCGGCATCGACCCGTATGCGGCGGCCGCGTCCGACGTCTACCAGGACCTGTTCGGCGAGGGCTCCTATACCGGCAAGGGCATCTACGACGTCGATGCGTTCGAGCGCGCGCTGCATGGCCGCATTCCGGAGAACGCGGTGCTCAGCCACGATCTGTTCGAGGGCGTGTTCGCGCGCGCCGGGCTGGCCTCGGACGTGGAGGTGGTGGAGGATTTCCCGTCGCGCTACGACGTCGCCGCCAAGCGCCAGCACCGCTGGACGCGCGGCGACTGGCAACTGCTCGGCTGGATCTTCAAGGGCCGCGCCGGCAGCGAGGCGGTGCCGCTGCTGGGCCGCTGGAAGATGCTCGACAACCTGCGGCGCGCGCTGCTGGCGCCGGTGCTGCTGCTGGCGCTGGGCGCATGCTGGCTGCTGCCGCTGGCGGCCGGCCCGTGGGCCACGCTGATGCTGCTCGCCGCGATCGCGTTCCCGGCGTTCTTTCCCGGCCTGTTCGCGCTGGTGCCGCATCGCGCCGGCATCCGCATGCGCAACCACGTGCGCATGCTGGCCGGCGACCTGCGCGTCGCGGCCACGCAGGTGCTGCTCACCATCGCCTTCCTGCCGGACCAGGCCTGGCGCATGGGCGACGCCATCGCCCGCACCCTGGTGCGCCTGCGCTTCACGCGGCGCCACCTGCTCGAATGGACCACGGCCGCGCAGTCGATGCGCAGCCCGCGGCTGGATCTCGCCGGCTCCTACCGGCAGATGGCGGGCGGGGTGGCGCTGGCGGCGGCCATGACGGCCGGCGCGCTGGCGCTGGCGCGCCCGTCCTGGCCGCTGGCGCTGCCGTTCGGCCTGCTGTGGCTGATGGCGCCGGCTCTGGCCCTGCGCGTCAGCCGCTCGCCGACGGTGGCGCGGCGCCTGCTGGCCTCGGAGCCGGACGCGCGCGACCTGCGCCTGACGGCGCGCCGCACCTGGCGCTATTTCGAGACCTTCGTCACGCCGGCGGACAACATGCTGCCGCCCGACAATTTCCAGGAGCGGCCGCGGCCGGTGGTGGCGCACCGGACCTCGCCCACCAACATCGGCCTCTACCTGCTCTCCGCCGTCGCCGCGCGCGATTTCGGCTGGAGCGCCACGGTGGCGACGGTCGAGCGCGTGGAAGCGGCGTTTGCCGCCATGCGCCGGCTGCCGCGCCTGCGCGGGCATTTCTACAACTGGTACGACACGCAGGACCTGCGCGCGCTCACGCCCGCCTACGTCTCGTCGGTGGACAGCGGCAACCTCGCCGGCCACCTGATCGTGCTGGCCAACGCCTGCGAGGAATGGACCGACGCCGCGGCGGCGCCGGATTTCCGGCCCGGCATGACGGACACGGTCCGGCTCGCGCGCGAGGCCCTCGCCGCGCTGGCCACGCCGGGCGGCGAGCGCGGCGGCGTCCTGGGCGGGCTGATCGGGGACATCGAGGCCCGGCTGGCCGGCACCGAGCCGCTGGCCACGCTGGCGCCCGCGCTCAGGCGGCTGACGGAAAAGGCCGCCGCGACGGCGCGCGAGATGCTGCCCGCGGCCGGCGACGACAGCCTCGCCGACCTGCTGTTCTGGGCCGAGGCGCTGCGCGACACCGTGGCCGGCCACGAGCAGGACCGGCTGCAGATCGGCGCGGCGCCGGCCGCGTTCGCGGCGCGCCTGCGCGCGCTCGCCGCCGAGGCGCGCGCGATGGCGCTGTCGATGGATTTCGGCTTCCTGTTCGACCGCGAGCGCAAGCTGTTGTCGATCGGCTATTCGCAGGAGGACAACCGCCTCGACGCGAACTGCTACGACCTGCTGGCGTCGGAGGCGCGGCTGGCCAGCCTGTTCGCCATCGCCAAGGGCGACGTGGCCACGCGCCACTGGTTCCACCTGGGGCGCACGGCCACGCCGCTGGGCAGCGGCTCGGCGCTGATCTCGTGGTCGGGCTCCATGTTCGAGTACCTGATGCCGTCGCTGGTGATGCGCGCGCCCGGCGGCAGCCTGCTGGAGCAGACCAGCCGGCTGGTGGTGGAGCGCCAGCAGGCCTATGGGCGCTCGCTGGGCGTGCCGTGGGGCGTGTCCGAGTCCGCCTACAACGCGCGCGACATGGAATTCACCTACCAGTATTCCAACTTCGGCGTGCCGGGGCTCGGGCTCAAGCGCGGGCTGTCGGACAACGTGGTGATCGCGCCCTACGCCACCGCGCTGGCCGCGATGGTCGATCCGCAGGCGGCGCAGCGCAACTACGCGCGGCTGGCCGGCATGGGCGCCAAGGGGCGCCACGGGTTCTACGAGGCGCTCGATTTCACGCGCTCGCGCCTGCCCGAGGACGAGGACTTCGCCATCGTGCGCAGCTACATGGCGCATCACCAGGGCATGACCATCGTCGCCATCGCCAACACGCTGCACGCGGGGCAGATGCGCGAGCGCTTCCACCGCGAGCCGGTGATCCAGGCCACCGAGCTGCTACTGCAGGAGCGCATGCCGCGCAACGTCGCCATTTCCCATCCGCGCGCCGAGGAAGTGAAGGCGTCGCGGGCCGAGGCGGGCCACGAGGATGCCACGGCGCGGCGGTATCCGGGCACCACCGCCGGCGCCGTCGTCACGCACCTGCTGTCGAACGGCCGCTATGCCGTGATGCTGACCACCACCGGCGCGGGCTACAGCCGCTGGCGCGACCTCGCCGTGACCCGCTGGCGCGAGGACGCCACGCGCGACGACGCCGGCTCCTTCATCTTCCTGCGCGACACCCAGAGCGGCCGGGTCTGGTCCGCCGGCTCCGGCGACAGTGATGCCAGCGCGGAAGACGCCGGCAGCGACGTGGTGTTCGCCGAGGACCACGCCGAATTCGTCCGCCGCGACGGCAGCCTCGTCACCACGCTCGACGTGCTGGTCTCGGGCGAGGACGACGGCGAAGTGCGGCGCGTCTCGCTGGCCAACAGCGGCCGCCGCGCGCGCGAGATCGAGCTGACCTCCTACGCGGAGCTGGTGCTGGCGATGCCGTCCGCGGACGACGCGCATCCCGCCTTCTCCAAGCTGTTCGTCGAGACCGGATACCTGGCCGAGTTCGGCGCGCTGATCGCCACGCGCCGCCCGCGCGCCGGCGGCGAGCCGGACATCTGGGCCGCGCATTTCACCGTGGTGGAGGGCGACGTCGTCGCGGATCTCCAGCACGAGACCGACCGCGCGCGCTTTCTCGGGGCGGGCGCGGCGACGCATGCGGCCGGCGGCGCGCGGCGCGGCCAGCCGCTGTCGGGTACCACCGGCACCGTCCTCGACGCGGTCTTTTCGCTGCGCCAGCGGGTGCGGGTGGCGCCGGGCGGCGTGGCCCGCGTGGCCTTCTGGACGCTGGTGGCGCCGTCGCGGGCCGGGCTGATGGTGCTGATCGACAAGCATCACGACCGCAGCGCCTTCGAGCGCGCCAAGACCCTGGCGTGGACCCAGGCCCAGGTCCAGTTGCGCTATCTCGACGCCAAGGCCGGCGAGGCCGCCGATTTCCAGCGCCTGGCGGCGCCGATCCTGTATGCCGACGCGCGCTTCCGCAGCCCGCCGGAAGCCATCCTGCGCGGCGCGGGCCCGCAGTCCGGGCTGTGGCCGCACGCGATTTCCGGCGACCTGCCCATCGTGCTGCTGCGCATCGACGATGTCGAGGACATGGCGCAGGTGCGCCAGCTGCTGCGCGCGCATGAATACTGGCGGCTCAAGCGCCTGGGCGTCGACCTCGTCATCGTCAACGAGCGCGCGTCGTCCTACACCCAGGACCTGCAGGTGGCGATCGACACGGCGGTGCGCAGCAGCCAGTCGCGGCCCGGCCTGGGCGACGGCCTCGGCCAGGGCGCGGTGCATACCCTGCGCGCGGACCTGATGCGGATCGAGGAACGCGCGCTGCTCCAGTCGGTGGCGCGCGTCGTGCTGGTGGCGCGCCGCGGCGCCATCGCCGAGCAGCTTGCGCGCTTGCCCGCGGCGCCCGTGCGCGCGGCGCGCGGGCGCCCGACGTGGCTCTCGCGCCTGGCCTTCCCGCCGCCGCCGGCCTTGCCCGCGCCGTTGGCGCCGTCCGCACCGCCGGCACCGGCGCGCGGCGCGGCCGCGCTGGAGTTCTTCAACGGGCTCGGCGGCTTCGACAAGGACGGGCGCGAATACGTGATCGAGCTCGACGGCGAGGCGTCGACGCCGGCGCCGTGGCTCAACGTGATCGCCAACCCGGCGTTCGGCTTCCAGGTCTCGGCGCAGGGCAGCGGCTATACCTGGGCCGAGAACAGCCGCGAGAACCAGTTGACGCCGTGGTCCAACGACCCGGTGCTGGACCCGGCCGGCGAAGCGATCTACATCCGCGACGAAGACACGCTCGAACTGTGGACGCCCACCGCCCAGCCGGTGCGCGACGGCGGCGCCTACAGCGCGCGCCATGGCCACGGCTACAGCCGCTTCGCGCACGAGGCCAACGGCATCGCGGCGCAATTGCTGCAATACGTGCCGCTGGACGATCCGCTCAAGATCTCCCGCCTGACGCTGCGCAACCTGTCGGCGGGCCGCCGCCGCCTCTCGGTGACGGCGTTCGCGGAGTGGGTGCTAGGCACCGCGCGCGGGGCCTCGGCGCCGTTCGTCGCCACCGCGCTCGATGGCGCCACCGGCGCCATGCTGGCGCGCAATCCGTGGAGCACCGCGTTCCCGGGGCGGGTCGCCTTCGCCGATCTCGGCGGCAGGCAGGTGGCGTGGACCGCCGACCGCACCGAGTTCCTCGGCCGCAACGGCGCGCCCGCCGCGCCGGCGGCGTTGCTGGGCACGGCGCCGCTGTCGGGCGCCGTGGGCGCCGGGCACGATCCCTGCGCGGCCTTGCAGTGCTTCGTGGAGCTGGCGCCCGGCGAGAGCGTGGAGATCGTCGCGCTGCTGGGGCAATGTGCTTCGCAAGACCAGGCCAGCGCGCTGGTCGCGCGCTATCGCGCCGCCGACCTCGACGCCGTGCTCGCCGCCGTGACGGCGCACTGGGACCGCGTGCTCGGCGCGGTGCAGGTCCGCACGCCGGACCGCAGCATGGACATCATGCTCAACGGCTGGCTGCTCTACCAGACGCTGGCCTGCCGTGTCTGGGCGCGCTCGGCGTTCTACCAGGCCAGCGGCGCCTATGGTTTCCGCGACCAGTTGCAGGACACGATGGCGCTGACCTTCGCCAGCCCGGCCACCACGCGCGGCCACCTGCTGCGGGCCGCCGCGCGGCAGTTCGCCGAGGGCGACGTCCAGCACTGGTGGCTGCCGCACAGCGGGCAGGGCGTGCGCACGCGCATTTCCGACGACTGCGTCTGGCTTGCCTTCTCGGCGGCGACCTACATCGCCGCCTCGGGCGATGCGGCCGTGCTCGACGAATCGGTGCCGTTCCTCGACGGCCCGCCATTGCAGGCCGGCGAGCACGATGCCTTCTTCCAGCCGCAGGCCGGGGCGGCGCCGGCTTCGCTGTTCGAGCACTGCGCCCGCGGCATCGACCGCTGCCTGGCGCTCACCGGCGCGCAAGGGCTGCCGCTGATCGGCGGCGGCGACTGGAACGACGGCATGAACCGCGTCGGCGCCGCGGGCAGGGGCGAGAGCGTCTGGCTGGGCTGGCTGCTGGCGCGCACGCTCGCGCTGTTCGCGCCCTACGCCGAGGCGCGCGATGCCGGCCGCGCCGGCCTCTGGCGCGCGCATGCCGCGGCGCTGGGCGAAGCGCTGGAGCGGCACGGCTGGGACGGCGGCTGGTACCGCCGCGCCACCTTCGACGACGGCAACTGGCTGGGCTCGCAGGCGAGCGCGGCGTGCCGCATCGATGCCATCGCGCAGTCGTGGGCGGTGCTGTCGGGCGCGGGCGATCCCGCGCGCGCGGCGGCCGCGATGGCCGCGCTGGAGCAGCACCTGTGGCGCCGCGAGGACGGGCTGGCGCTGCTGTTCTCGCCGCCCTTCGACGGGGACGGCCCCGACCCCGGCTACATCCGGGCCTATCCGCCCGGCCTGCGCGAGAACGGCGGGCAGTACAGCCATGCGGCGATGTGGTCGGTGCTGGCCTTCGCCCGGCTCGGCGCGGGCACGAAGGCCGCCGAGCTGTTCGCCATGCTCAACCCGATCAACCACGCCGGCACGGCCGAGGCCGCGGCGCGCTACAAGGTGGAGCCATACGTGGTCGCGGCCGACGTCTATTCGGTGGCGCCGCACGTCGGGCGCGGCGGATGGACGTGGTACACGGGCGCGGCGGGCTGGATGCAGCGCGCCGGCATGGAGGGCATCCTCGGCATCCGCAGGGAAGGCGCCTGGCTGGTGGTCGCCCCCGCGATGCCGGCCGCGTGGCCGGGGTTCGAGGCCACCGTCAGGCTCGGCGATTGCCATTACGACATCCGCGTCCGGGCGGCGGCCGGCGCGCCGCACGCGCTGCTCGACGGGCAGCCGGTCGCGGTGGATGGCGGCGGCGTGCGCGTGCCGCTCGGCGATGGCCGGCACGAACTGCTGCTGTGCCTTGCGCCGGCAACTGCATGAGTGCGAGCCATTTGCAGGCAGAGAAGGGGCATTGGGAATGTCATCGCTCGCGATTGCTTATCATTTTCTGGATCGTCAGGAAAATGTGTGGGTGCCCGGAGGCTCCGGAAGGTTCCCAAGTGCATGATATAGCGCGATTTCCGTGGCTCTGAAGGTCCGGAAGCCGTACGCTTTTCTCATGGTGACTTTGGCCTTATTGTTCAGACCCTCGACGACGCCGCTGGAGAACTGCTTGCGCGCACGGAAGTAGTTGAGGATCAGTTCACGGTGGACACGCACGGTGCGGGCGAACTTCTTCATCGGCTCGATGCGCGAGCGCATCACTTGGGTACACCACTGGTCGAGGAATTTGCCGGCCCACTCGGGCGAGATGTAATCCCAGAGTTGCTGGAACTCTTCCTTGAGCAGCCAGGCCCGCACGGTCCGCAAGTTGTATTGCAGCAGATCGCGCAGACGCACCCGCTGTTTGTCGGTCAGATTTTCCTGCCGCTTGAGCAGGCACCAGCGGGACTTCTTGAGCACTGGCTCGTATCCGTCGCGGCTCATGCGGCGACTTTCCTCGGCGCGAACCTCATCGATCGCCTTGTTCATCTTGGCAACGATGTGGAAGCGATCCAGGATGTTCAGTGCGTTGGGGCAATGCAGCGCGATCATCTCGAGATAGGGCTTCCACATGTCAGAGCAGACGAACTCGACCTTCTCACATACCTGTTTTCCGATCATGGCGAAGAACTTCGAGAAGCTTTCTTTCGTGCGCTCCTGCCCGACCCAGAGCAGGCGCGTGCAGCCGGCCTCGATCTGGTAGACCAGTGTGAGGTACTTGTGTCCACGACCATACTGAATCTCATCGACGCCAAAGGCGCGGATCGTACCGACTTCGCGATGGGCCAGCCCCCAGTCGACCACCCACTCCACTGCGTTGAAGACTTTCTCCCAACTGGTGCGGAAGCTTTGTGCCGTCTCCCTCCACGACAGCTTGCGTGCCCACTGCGCCAGGAACAGCATGTACGCTCGGGTGAGCGTGTGCTTGCCACTGGCCCACGGCAGGGCTTCGACCTTCACGCCACAGTCACGACAATCGACGCGCCGCATGGTGTAAAGCAGGAACACTGCAAAACCCCAGACTGGAATAAACTCGAACCTGCGCTGCGCAAGCGTGTCGTAACCCCGCGCAGGCTGGCTACAGCATGAGCAGATCGCCTTGGAACCCTTGCGCGGTCGTACCTCGATCTCGATGGACTGGGTTGCTTCGCACAGCCGCGCACCTTCATAGACAAAACCGGGAAAATGGTGGCAGGCGTTGAGCAAGCGAGTCAGCAACATGGTTAGCGCGGCCCCAAGCGGCAAGGGCAAAAAAGTCGCTATTGTCGCCCCGGACCAGGATGCGTTGGCGCGTTACGTGCCGGACCTGCAGAACTGGCCCGCGTCCTGGCGTTTCGATGACCAGGACCTCCCGCCCGGGCAGGCACTCGTCGAAGTGTTCACGCCTTTCCTGCAACACCTGCTCACACTGGGATATGCGCGCAAAACGTTGAATTATCACCGCGATCACCTCTGGATGCTCGGCGGAGCATCTCATTGAGGTCCGCCACGAAGACCCGGACGCGGCCGCCATGGATGCCCGCACGCTCGTTCTCCACCAAATTCACAAGTACGGAGGTCCGTTGATCTCCCGGCACCTCGACGAGCAGGCCCAGAGCGCCTTCGATGCGACCTGCAAGAAGCTCTATCGCTTCCTCTGCTCCTCGTAAATCGCCTCCATCTACCCACAGATTCCCCCGACGAGCCCATTTTCTTTTGTAGTCATTCATTCTTCATGACGGATTCCTGCCCCCTGTCGTCACTGATCCGCTCCATTGAGTTGACTCGCTGGCGATCACCAGAGCGATAGACGGAGCTGACCGGAAGACCCTCATATCGCTTGTCAGGTCCACGGTGATGGTCACTATATGGCCTTCCCCCGTTCTCCCGGACACATTAGCTAAGCTGACGTAATCCGGAGAGGATGGAATGAGCAGAACAAGAAGGCACTTCACCGACGAATTCAAACGCGAGGCGGTCCGGCTATGCACCGAGCCGGGTGCTGTCGTAACCCAGATAGCGCGCGACCTTGGCATTGGCGAGAATCTGCTGCGCCGCTGGGTCAAGCTGGCGCGAGACGGGGCGCTGGAGATGGACGCGAGTAAGCCGCTGCGAGCTGAAGCACTTTCAGAGGTGCAGCGCTTGCAGCGTGAGTTGAAGCGGGTCACGATGGAGCGTGACATTTTAAAAAAAGCGCTCGGCTACTTCGCGAAGTAGCCGGAGTGAAGTACGCCTGGATAGCACGGCAACGCGGTGTCTGGCCGACTCGTGCCATGTGCCGGTTGCTCGGGGTCTCGCATAGCGGCTTCTACGAATGGCTCGGTCGAGCACCGAGCAAACGCTCGCAGGAGAATGTCCGCCTCACGCGGCTGGTCCGGGCAAGCTTCGAGCTGAGCGACAAGACCTACGGCAGCCCACACATCTGGCACGACCTGCGTGCAGCGGGCGAACGCTGTGGCGTGAATCGCGTTGCCCGGCTGATGCGACAGGCCGGATTGCAGGCTCGTCAGCGGCGACGGCGCATGCCTGGCGATTCAGGGGCTGCGGCAGCTCAGGGCATTGCGCCCAATCACCTGCAACGCCAGTTTGAAACCGACGCGCCGAACCAGAAATGGGTTGCCGACTTTACCTATATCTGGACGGCGCGAGGCTGGCTGTTCGTTGCCGCCGTGATGGACCTGTACTCGCGCCGCATCGTCGGCTGGTCGATGAGCAATACGATGCATGCGAAGATGGTGGCCGACGCGTTGCTGATGGCGCTCTGGCGCCGAGGGCGACTAGCCAAATTGATACATCACAGCGACCAGGGCAGCCAATACACAAGCGAGGACTTCCAGTCGCTACTCAGGCAGGAAGGCATTACCTGCAGCATGAGTCGTCGTGGTGATTGTCGGGACAATGAGGCGATGGAAAGCTTCTTCAGCACCCTGAAGACAGAGCGTGTGAACCGAAGCATCTATCGCACGAGGGACGCGGCGCGGGCCGACGTGTTCGATTACATCGAGCGCTTCTACAATCCGCATCGCCGACATTCAGCACCGAACTTCCTTAGCCCGGTTCAGTTCGAGCAACGCATGGCGGGCTAACTTACCTGTCTGGGAGAGCAGGGGAAGGCTAATATCGTCCTTCGTCGCCGTATCCGCCGGGGCCCATAAACAACCCATTTGCACAATTAAAAGCGCCGCAACACGAAGCCAGCGGTAAGTTTGCATGTCATTCTCCTGTAGAGACCGGTGACGCGCGGATGAGTGGCTCGCCGAATCACCGGACCATATCGGCCGTAAGGGGTTTCCAAGGCAGGACGGCGTCGTTTCATTGGGGGCGTCATCATCGCGCCGACAAAAGCGTGGTGTTGGTACGCTATTGGATAGGCCACGGAAACAAGCCTGATGCGTGGCGCGCTGCCTCGCTTTGCCCACCGTGTACGCTGCCGGACCGACACGCGGGTGCGCCGTGGCTAACTTCAAAGCGGACAGGTGATAGTAGTCTGCATCGCCGCTTCCACTCAGGGCCTCCGGCCGGGGCGGAAACCAGTAAATTGAGGTATCGACATGAACGGCAACGATAGGGGCGTCATTCTTCTGCACTTATCCATTGCGCGCACGGTGGTCAGTGTGCTCGGATGCAGCGGTATGTCCTGGCGCGATATGGATATTGTGGCGGGGCTGGGATAGGTGGCATGGCGGGCGCAGTGTTGACCGGCAGCAGCACGCTAGGCACCGTGGGCGGCGCTGCAGTTGGCCGGGGTGTCGGAAATCAGGTCGGCAGCTAGCGCGCAAGATGTACTGGCGCGGTCATATGTCAGTGTCCCAGAGCGCCACACAGGCAGCATACCGGAGCGGCGCCACGGCGAAGGACGGGTGGAATGGCGTGCGGCAAGTAAGACCTAGGCGATGGGCACTTCTCTTTGCCGGTGCATTACTTCTAGCGGAAATTCGGCAAGACCTCATTGCGTTCTTCAACGCTTTCGCCGCCCAGTGCATTGACCATGAGCTTGACAGACTCCTTCGTCCGCCTGGCGCAGCTGGTGATGAGCAGTATCTCGCCTTGTGCAAGGCTTGTCCGTCGCCGGGCGATCGCGCCACGCCAGATCGATCCGCCGAGCTTTCGTCCCAGCCAAGCGCCTACTAGTCCGCCCAGCGCACCGGCTGCCACGCAGGCCAACACAGTGGCAAAGGTACCGACCGAGGTGCCCAGGGACAGAGTTGCATAGATCGCCAGAGCTACGCCGCTCAGGAAGCCCGCAATCTCCCATTCGCCGCGATGCATGGTCTGGATAGCGGCATTGCGCAACTCTTCGACCGGCTGGTCATCATGCTGGATGAACCGTGTGCCTTTGATGCGCAAGGGAGAAACGGGAAGTTCGGCAAGCCCCGACTGGATTCTCTGCGCGGTCGCGATATCGCGAAGCCGGAAATACAGTACCGTACGCATGATATTACCTCGCAGGAAAGTCGTTCCACCGGATCGAAGGCGACACGGTGCCAACGCGGTCTGGGAGATTTGACGCAGTTCGCCGGAGCATGATGGAGAAGACCTCAAGACCGCGGTGCTGTCAGGGCTGAGCCTCCCGTTCGTACCGGTAGTCCTTCCAATATGGCGAGGCACCGTAGTACTCGTGGATGGTGATTCCCCATTGCGGATCCGCCATGCTAGGCCAATGGTCTTTGTCGAAGCCCGGTGCCGCCTCCAACATGGCCTTGTCGACACCAAGCACAAAGCTCTTGCGCTGGGTGTCAAGGGTTAGCGCGGACCACGGTACGGCAAACAGCTTCTCGCCAAGGCCGCGGAAGCCGCCGAAGGACACTACGGCATAGGCAATGCGTCCGCCGCCGACGTCCAGCATGATGTGATCGACCGTGCCGAGCTTGTCGCCACCCGGGCCGACGACGGCGTTGCCTTCCAGCGTGTCGGCCGCCATTACGTAGGGTCCGGGCCCGGGGTTGTTCGGGTCGTTCGTGCCGACGATAGAGGCACGCGGGCCGCCACTGTTGCGGTCTAGTTCGTTCAGATTCATGATCTGCTCCGGCAATGGTAAGGGTTCCGCCGACGCTTCACAGCTTGCGGACGACAAGGTGGTTCTCCACCGACTTCACACCGTTGGTGGCGTTGGCGACGTCGGCTGCGGTCTGCTTTTGCATGGTCGACGGGACGCTGCCGGTCAGGCGCACCACGCCCTCGCGGGTGCGAACGTGGACGCTTGTCGAGCGCAGATTTTTTTGTTCGAGCAGGCTTGCCTTGATCTTGGTGGTGATGGTGGTATCGCTGACGCCTTCGCTCATCGTCTCATGGGTGGGGTTGGGATTTGTCAGCGATGCCTCCGCGCCGCTCGTGGCCCCGTGGCCCAGCGGAGCGTAGAGGCTGGCCGCGAGCGTGATGCAGGCGGTACCAGCCGCAAACTTGACGGGATAGATGATTTTCACTTTGGTTACCTCGATGGGAATCAATTAGTGACTGCGAACACGAATGCGGTACGGCGTGCAAGCCCTACCGGAATCGCGGTCTCCCGGCATGGCGTGAGATGGATTTTTCTCCATCATCACGGTTGTGCCGACACATCAAGACTGACACCGATTTGCCATCCAGTCGGTACGATGACGGACATGTGGGCCCGCTATTGCATGCGTGGCCTCACAGGACGAGAAGGCATCGTCTGGATTGCCCCCGCGTCTCCCGAAACGGTCCCACCTTTGATGAGGCCATCGCACGCCTGAACTTTCGCGGAGAGTGGCAATTCAGGGCGCGGCAGATGGAATCAAAGGCGCCTTGGACAATGCACGTAAAACGGTCACGTTACTCGAAGGCCTCGCACGAGTTGACGTCTAAGTGAGGATGCATCACTGTATATATACACAGTAAATTTTAGGTTTGCTGGCCCGAGTCAGCCTAGCCTGACGGGGCTTTGAGAGACGCGCCAGGTGCGACACCTGTGGAGTGCACTAGAGCGGATGAGTAACACGGGCGGGGTGCACATCCCTCTAAGACGGCCTTCTGAAGTGTTCGTCTTCCCCTGAAATCTGGTGGAAAGTGTGAACGAGGTTTCCATCGATACCGCGCAATCCTCGCTGAATACATCGGTGCTGGAGAAACTCCACGGCAAGACCATCATCTTGGGCGCACTCGATCTGTCGGACTTGACCATCGAAACTCCCGAGACCGTCGCTGCGCCGATCCGCCGAGCTCTGCCGCACGTCGATCCCGAGAATGTCACCGTGGCACCGGATTGCGGGTTGAAGTATCTGCCGCGAGACGTGGCATTCGGAAAGATGAAGGCGATGGTCGACGGTACGGCCATCGTGCGCGGCGAGTTGACGCGAGGCTGAGAGAGTGAACCGGTCGCGGCCCCGTCCTGCCAGGTTGGCGTCGCAGATTCACGATAAGCCTCTATCGTGAACCGATCCCAAGCGTTTGGACGGGTCAACCCTGCGCCACGCGCGTGGCCGCGGTGATTGGCCATGGGCATTGCGCCCCCCAGATGAACAACTATTGGGAAGCCAGTTCCTTGATGTCAGCAATGCGTTGAAGCTGCTGCAAATACTCTGGATGTCTCTTGGCCAGCCATCGAACGACTGCTGCATTTTCCAGCAAGGACGTTCCGATATGGGTCTTGATGATCTCCAGTTGAAGGCTTGCCGGTCCATATCCCTCTTCGAGCAGACGTGTACTCCAGAGCCGCAGGCCGGGATTGGGCGAATGCTCCGGGTCCTTGACCAGCACGAGGAAGGCCAGCACGGCAAGCGCGCCAGGGACCACCGACAGCCCGAGGACGAAGCGGAACGGCCCGGCCGTGTCGTCCCAATGCAGGGCCTGCGCCCATCCCAGCACCGCCACGCCCAGCAGCGGGCCGATCACGGCGCCGATGGTGTCCGCCGCGCGGTGGAAGCCGAACGCGCGGCCCCGCGTCTGCGCGCTGACGGCCTGGATCACGATGGCATCGCGCAGCGGGCCGCGCAGGCCCTTGCCAAACCACGACACCAGCCGCCCGAGCAGCAGCAGCGGCCATCCTGCTGCGAGGGCGATCAGGACCTGGCCATCGGCGTGAGCGCATAGCCGATCAGCACAAGCTGCTTGCGGTGGCCGAGCTTGTCCGCGATATGGCCCGACACCATCTTGGTGAAGCTGGCCACGGCGTCGGCGATGCCCTCGATGATGCCCAGCGCCGCCGCCGGAACGCCCAGCACGGCCAGGAAGCCCGGCAGGATCACCGTCGTCGTTTCGTAGCAGAAGTCGCCCAGCGCGCTCGTGAGGCCCGTGCCGGCGACGGTGCGGTTGAGCCAGCGCGGCGCGGCGGTCGATGCTTCGAGCGTCATTGGCGAAGTGCGGGTGTCCGGTGACAGGAAGAACATTCCCGGGCTATCGAGCGATTGGGGGGGGCGCAAGGGCGAGATGGCAGAGGAAAGCTGCAATGCGTTTATGGCGGTCACGAGATCGAAGCGCTTGCTCTATCTGACTTATCCCCGCATCAAGCTCATGCCGTGGGGTGACTGTCGTGTTCAGTAGGCATCTCGATTTGTTTCCATGTCCGGAATTGGTTGATGTGTAGGCTACGGACGGAATCAAACGCTATCCCGGCCTGCTCCAATATCCACACCTCGATGCGCTCATGGTGGACCCGCAGCAGGTCCAGCGGGCGTATTGTGTAGTGCTTCTCGGCAGTAGCACTGGGTTTGTGTCCCATGATTTGGGCTACAACGCCGGTAGGGCACTCTAGCCATTCAGTCAGGCTTTTGAATGAACGGCGCAGACCGTGCAGGGTCAGGCCATCGATGCCCGCGATCGCGCAGGCCCGGTCATGCATTTGATGGGGCTTGCTGATGGGCTGTGGGGGTTTGCCGGGAGTATTGACTGAACTAGAAAACACCCATTTCGAGCGACGAGGCAAGGTGGCCAACAGGTGCGACACATACGGTGTGAGTGGAATCCTGCGCTCACCCTCGACCTTGTCGCGAATGGTCAGACCTTTCCATCTGGTATCCACATCCTCCCACCGCATTTCCAACACCTCACCCGGTCTCGCACCGGTCAACAGCAGGGTTTGTAGGTAGGCTGCGATCACGGGGTTGTAAAGGTGCCGCACGGCGGCGAACCATCCGGCCAATTGTTCGCGCTGCAGTGCGTCCTGCTTTGCACCAGCCGCACCGAATGCCTCGCGGATTTTTTTCGTCTTGGCCGGATTGCCATTCAATACCAGTGCGTAAGCCGGTTGCTCGGCACACCATGACAGAAATCCCTTCAGCAGGCGCCATGCCAGGCGGGCTGAAGTGGGGCGAGTAGCGGCTTCGCGGGCTGCCCAAGCCTCGACGGTCGGCGTAGTGACGTCTCGTAGCCTCATGCCCATGAGTGGGTGGAGTGGTCCTGGCGACGTGATGCCACGGCCGCGGGTACCGCGGACGGCAGGTTCGCCTCCCGCTTGGGCCTTCGAGATG
Organism: Cupriavidus ulmosensis; assembly: GCF_977008105.1. Taxonomy (NCBI): domain Bacteria; kingdom Pseudomonadati; phylum Pseudomonadota; class Betaproteobacteria; order Burkholderiales; family Burkholderiaceae; genus Cupriavidus; species Cupriavidus ulmosensis. Next base: position 3,128,424 of record NZ_CDRMWP010000001.1, on the reverse strand, counting down.
TGATCTTTGTAGTGACGCTCGCCCCATTGCGGCCGACGATCCTCAAGGTAGACGGCCCACGCCGTGCTTACTGTGATGGCTTCGCTCGCTTCTGCAGTGATTCTAGCCTCATGGGCAGCGCGAGCCTCGGCTTTGACCAGGCGTGGGTCTTTGCCTCCATCAATAAGTGTTTGCAGGCGGCGAGCTTCCTCCTGGGCCTTATCAATATCCCAGCTTCGCGGGTCGCCGATGGTCAGGCGCACCGTTTGACCGTGAATCTTGCCTTGGAAGATGTAGGACTTTGCACCGTTTGGCGTGACACGCAGGCCAAGGCCTGGAGATACCGCATCCCACAGGAAGGCCTGTGCTTTCCCCTCAGGGCAGCTATGCCCTGCGACTCTATTCGCTGTGAACTTGACTTTCGCCACTACTGCTCCGTTTCGCGGGGTTGTAACCGGCATGTAACCAGGTTGAGAGCATATCAATCAACTTAAGTCCATGCAATTATCCGTTGGAATCGCGCAGATTTCCTTGAATTTATTGGATTTTTTTGGGTTACAGGAAGTCGATCAATGCAGGGCAATGCATATATTAGCGGACTCATAATCCGTTGGTGCCGTGTTCGACTCACGGGAGGCCCACCATTGAAGAAAAGGGGTTACGTCATTGCATTTGGCGTAACCCCTTTTTATTTCTTGGCTACGCAAATCCTGGCCGAGGTTCTAGCCGTCGCGATGTCGCGCCTCCCAGAACACCACGTGTCGCTGCAGCCAGCGTACCGTCTGGGCGCCGGCCAGTCCCGTCAGGGCGAGCAAGATCACGCCTGCAAACATGGTGGCCAGGCTCATGCTGACGGAAGACGAGGCGATCAGGTAGCCCAGCCCGCGCTGGGCCGAAAGGAATTCTCCGACCACCGCGCCGATCAATGCCAGCGAGACACCGATCTGCAGTCCGCCGAAGATGTCGCCGAGTGCCGCCGGCAACTTGACATGCCATAGCAGGAACAAGCGTGAAGCGCTGAACGCCCGGCACGCGTCGAGCAGTTCGGGGTCGGTGCGGCGGATGCCGTTGACCGTGTTGACGAACAAGGGGAAGAAGCAGACCAGCGCAACCAGCACCACCTTGGAGGCGGCGCCGAAGCCGAACCAGACCAGGATGATGGGTCCCAATGCCACCTTTGGCGTTGCCTGGAGGCCGATCAGCAGCGGATAGACGAAGCGTTCGAAGGTTGCCGATTCCGCCAGCAGCGCGCCCAGCAGCACGGCCATCACGCAGCCCGAAGCGTAGCCGGCCGCGGTGTTGGCGAGCGTGGCGCCGATGTGGGGCCACAGCGAGTCGCTGGCGAAGCCGGACGCCAGGGCCTGGAATACCGCCGCGGGCGGTGGCAGCAGGTAGTCGGGTATCCGCCACCAGCGCACCGCCTGATCCCAGGCCAGCAGCAGCAAGCCGAGGCTGATGGCCGGATAGGCGAGGGCGGGCAGGCGTGGCAGGCTAGACGGGCGAGGCATTGAAATGTCTCCGCAAATGCTGGGTGAGTGCCACGAATTCGGGCGTATCGAAGGTGTCGAGCGTGCGCGGCCTGGGCAGGTCGATCGCAAGCGACTCGACGATGCGGCCCGGCCGGGGCGACATCACCAGAACGCGGTCGGCCAGGAACACGGCCTCCGGGATGCTGTGCGTGATGAAGAGGACCGACTTGCGCTGCACGCTCCAGATCTTCTGCAATTCGAAGGTCAGCGTCTCGCGCGAGAGCGCGTCGAGCGCGGCGAAGGGCTCGTCCATCAGCAGCAGGGCGGGATCGGGCAGCAGCATGCGCGCAATGCCCACGCGTTGCTGCATGCCGCCCGACAACTCGAAGGGGAAGCCATCGGCGAACGCCGTCAGGCCGACGCGCTCGAGCAGTTCGTTGGCGCGGGCGCGGCTCGCCCGGGGGTCCAGGCCGAGCGTGCTGGCTGGCAACAGCACGTTGTCGCGCACGCTCTTCCATGGCAGCAGGTGCGGTTTCTGGAAAACGACGCCGGTCCCGCGGCTCGGCCCCTTGACCGGATGGCCGGCCAGTCCGATGGTGCCTCTTGTCGGCGCCAGCAGCCCCGTGGCGAGGCGCAGCAACGTGGATTTGCCGCAACCGGACGGGCCGAGCAGCGCGACGAATTCTCCGTGAGCGATGGTGAGATCGATGTCGGCCAGCGCCTCGGTATGGCCGCGCCGGGTCGGGTATGTCACGCCGACGCCGGAAAATTCCAGCGCGGGCGCACTCGTCGGGGATACCGTCATGGCTGTGCCGTGGCGCTTGCCGCCTGCGCCAGGAAGGCGCGCACGCGGGTCCACGATCGCGCGCTGGCCAGTGCGTTGGCCGCCGCCGTCCCGCCGCCGTCCAGTACCAGCCCGGCTACCGGGTGTGGCTTGGCGATCAGCGTGGCGGGCAACTGCGGTAGGCCGATGGCATGTCCCGCGGCGTCGCCCACGACGTGTTCCACCGGCCAGCCATGCCCGTGCTCGCGTAGCTGCCGCGCGATCTGCTCGCAGTAGAGCGTCGATGGCCAGAAGCCGTCGTCAGTGCCCGAAATCAGCAATACCGGCCCGCGGATGCGTTCCACCGGGATCCGCGCCGCCGCGGCGTGGGCCGGGTCGCGCAGCACGCTGAGGAAGGCGGCCGCCTGGCGCACGGCCTGGCCGGGCGCGGGTGCCGCGTTGAATGCGGTCCAGTCGGCTTGCGGGTTGCCGCGCCAGATGTTGGGCAGCGCCTCGCCGCGCCAGGTCCAGGCGGTGTCGTCGGGCGGCTGGCCGGGGCGGCCGGCGCGCAGCGTGCCATGGACCACCGCGCTCGGCACGTAGGCGACGACCGCCGAAACCAGTTCGGGAAACCGCGAAGCCAGCAGCAGCGCCAGTTCTCCCCCGCGCGAGACACCCGATACCGCGATGAATCCGTTTGCCGGCCGCAGGTGGTCGCGCACCCAGCGCAGTGCCGCTTCGAAATACTCCAGCGGCGTATCCGAGATGTGGTCCGGCCTGCGCGGAGCCTTGAAATAGCCGAGTGCCAGCGCGGCATAACCATGCGCGGCATACAGCGCGGCGCGCTGCTCGTGCATGCCGCCGCCGGAACCGGCCAGCACCACCACGGCGGGGTGCGGACCGGCGCCGGAGGGAAGGAACAGCGTCCCGCTCAATCCATCCTCGGCCACGGCCCGGCGGGTCACGCCGGGCGCGACGAAGCGCAGCAGGTACTCGGCCCGGGCGACGGTTCCGTCGGCGGCGCTCGCAGACACGGCGACCCGAAGCGGCGCGGTATCCTCGCCGAGTTCCGGCCGCGCGGGCAGCCGCGTGCGGCGCATGGCCCAGACCGGGGCGGCGGGATCGGCTTCCTGCCAGTCGCCCGCTATCGGGGCGGTGTCCGCCACGGAAACGGTCCCCCGCGCGTCGGCCACGAAGGTGGCGCGGCTTTGCCAGAGACTGCCGTCAGCGGGGGCGAGCGAGGCCTGCACCACAACCTCGGCCACGGGCGCGAAGCCGTATGCCACGATGCGGCGCGGCTGGTCCACCAGGCCATCGGCCGGGGTGATCTCGATGCGGGCGGCGGCGCTCATTGTGCCGCCTTTGCCCGGCGAATGAGCGCGGCATGGTCGAAATCGGAGAAGGCGGGCACAAACTCGTTGGAGAATATTTTCTGCAGGGGCACGTCCGCGCTCGGGTACTCGCCGGCCTTCGCCATTGCCTCGATGCCCCGCTGAATGGCGGCCACGTCGTACTGTCCCGGCACGCGCGCGGTGCCGGCCGGTGTATGCAGGACGCGCTGTAGCCGGCGGCTCAGCAGTTCGGCCGCCTCGCGCAGGTTCCTGGCTTCGTCGCCTGCCGGCTTCGCCTCCGGGTTCTGCCTCCAAAACGCCTTCACGCAGAACACCGGATTGGCCTCGCATGCGTACTGTGCCTGCGTGTAGGCGCGGCCAAAGCGTCTCACCAGGTCGGGCTGGTCGCGCAGGGTGTCCACGTGCGCGATGAACCCGTTGCCCGCGGCCTCCTGGAACACCGCCGGATAGGCAAGGCGGCGGATCCTGGTGCCGGAGAGCTCCAGCAGGTCATCCCAGCTGCTGTTGAAGTTCAGCGCGTCGATCTGGTGCGAGCGCAAGGCCTGGAACCCCGCGCCGAGCGCGCCGACCGCGACGTATTCCACGTTCTTGCCCGGCTCCAGCCCGGCCACCCGCAGCGCCGCGCGTCCGCCGGGGATGGTGCCCCAGGTCAGCGCGCCGACGCCGATCTTCTTGTCCTTCAGGTCGGCCAGCGTGCGGATGGGCGAATCCGCGAGCACGGCAAATTCCATCGTGTTGGCCGGTACGCCGTTGTAGAAATAGCGCAGCGGCAGCGGGTCCTTGCCGGAGAAGTAGCTTGCGATCACGGGCTCCGACGTGGGGTAGCCGAAGGTCACGCGCTTGCCTGCCACCTGGGGCAGCAGGGCGCCGGCGCCCTGGAACACGATGGTCTTGACGCTGAGGTTGGCGTCCTTGAACAAGCCGAGTGCCTCGGCCGCGGCGTACGGCGCGCCGTCGTGCACGGCCGGCGGTATGGCCAGCGCGACCGTGACTTCGTCCAGAGCGTGGCTGGGCGTGGCGGCCAGCAGCAGGCCGGCGAAGATGGCCGCGGCGGTGGCTGCGAATGCTGTCGGAGTGTGCATCGATTGATTCCTCGTGTAGTGGTCGGCGCGCCGCTTCTCCGTGGATGGCGCGGCGGCCCGGTATCAGTCCTTGCCAAGGCGGCGTAGCGCCTCGTCCGTCAGGACCCGGCGATCGATCTTCTGGGTTGCCGCCAGCGGCAGCGAGTCGATGAACCAGATGCGGCGCGGGTGCTGGTACGCCGCCAGGTTGGCAAGCGCGAACGCCCGGAGCTCCTGCTCCGAGGGAGCGGGAACGCCGGCGCGCGCAACCACGAAGGCGACCGGCTTGGTGCCCTTGACGTCGTCGGGCACCGGCACCACGCTGGCCTGGTGGACGGCAGCATGGCGCTCCAGCACCTTCTCGATCTCGCCGGGATAGAGGTTCTCCCCGCCGCTGACGAACATGTCGTCCCGGCGGCCGACGAAGGTATGGAAGCCGTCGGCGTCGCGCTGGAAGATGTCTCCCGTCACGTAGTAGCCATCGTCTGTGAACGGGGCAAGCCCGGGGCGCCGGTGATAGCCGAGCATCAAGCCGGGGCTGCGGATCTGGAGTACGCCCTCGTCGGCCTCGCGGCCTTGCTCGTCGACCAGCCGCAGGCGCACGGCCGGGTGGGCATGGCCCACGGCCAGCGGCGGCGTCGGCAGCCCGGCCGGATGCGGGCCGAACACCACCGGGCCGCCTTCGGTGGTGCCATAGGCATTGAGCACGCGGGCATTGGGCAGCAGGTCGCGGATCTGCTCCAGCAGGCTGGCGCTGACCGGCGCGGAGCCCATGCGCACCACGCGCACCGAACCCAGGTCGGTCGAGGCCAGCGCCTGCTGCTCGCGCAGCATCATGGCGATCATCGGCGGCACGGCGGTCAGCCACGTGCAGCGGTAACGGCCAATGGCCGCTACGTAGGCGCGCGCGTCGAACTGCGGCAACAGCACCGCGGGCGCATGGCTGGCCAGCGTGAGCAGGATCAGGGCCAGCGCGTTCATGTGATAGAGCGGCGCCGCGATCAGCACGCGCTCGCGCTCCAGCGGCGTGGTCTGTTGCCGCGTGCGCACCACCCAGAGATGGCTGGCATGGCTGAGCAGCACGCCCTTGGGCCGCCCCGTGGAACCCGAGGTATAGAGCAGGAAGGCAACGTCCCGCGCTTCCGGTTCGACCGCCGTGAACGGCCCGGGATTCGGCAGCGCCGCGAAGTCCGGCGTGCCGAACACGCACGCGGGCACGCCGGCCGGCACGCGGGCGCTGCGCTCGGCATCGCACAGGATCAGCCGGGCGCCGCTATCCGCCAGGATGTAGCCGATCAGGTCCTGCGGGAGCTTGAAGTTGACCGGCACGGCCACCAGCCCGGCGCGCAGGATGCCGAGCAGGCAGACCACATAGTCCACCGAGTTCACGCCGAGCAGCGCGATGCGTTCGCCCTGGGCATAGCCTCGGGCGAGCAGGCCTCGCGCCAGCGCATCGGCGCGGTCGTCGATCTCGCCGAAGCTGTGCAGTGTGTCCTGCTGGCCAGCATTCACGCCGATCAAGGCAATGCTGTCACGGTCGGCCTGGCGGGCAATGACCCGGCCCAGGTTCCGGCTTTCACTATCGCTCATTGCGGTGCCTCCAGGGCGGACGCGCATTGCGCCGATGCGTTTGCGCGAGGGATGTCCATTGGCGCCGCCATCAGGCATCGCCGGTACGTGCCGCGGGTGCGGGCGTGGCATAGACGCCCCGGCCGCTGGCAACCAGTTCGCCGTTGGTGTCGAAGACGCTGGCTTCCGCCACGCAGACCTGCCGGCCGTTCTTGATGACTTTCCCTACCACCTTGAGGTCGCCGCGTGCGGCACGGTGGTAGTCCACGCGCAAGTCGATGGTGGGCACGCCCTTGCCGGTATGCGATACCAGGGCCCAGTCGGCAGCCAGGTCCACCAGCGCGGCAAGAATGCCGCCGTGGATGTAGCCCAGATCGGGATTGACCACCCACTCGTCGCGGAACTTTGCGCTCAGCGTGATTTCGCCGTGGCCGACGGAGAGGACCTGCAGGCCCAGCCATTGATGATAGGGGCCGCGCAGCAGCTTGGCCTGGATGGCTTCGGCGCTGGGCAGCGCCGGGGAAACGGTGTCGTTCATGATGATTTTCTTGGCATTCAGGAGGGCAGGCGCATCGCCTTGACGGCGCGTTGGCGGTTCAGGGTGCTACCACCACTTTGCCCAGCACGGCGCGGTCGCGGATCAGCGCCAGTCCTGCCGCGGCCTGCGCGAGCGGCAGCACGCGATCGATCACCGGGTCGAGGCGTCCCGCGGCGACCAGTTCCAGCAGCGCTTTCAGGTCAGCCTCGTAGAAGCTGTTGGAGCCCTTGATGTTCAACTCGAAGCTCCACACATAGCGCAGGTCTTCCTTCGGGTCGTGACCCGCGGTGGCGCCGCAGACCAGCAGGGTGCCGCCTCGCTTGAGGCTCTTGACCGAAGGCAGCCAGGTATCGCCACCGGTGAAGTTCACCACCACGTCCACGCCGCCTTCGTGGGTGCGGCGCTGCGGCTTGCCGTACCTGGCGATCACCCATTTGGCAAAGTCGGTCTCGCGGTAGTTGATGACATGGTCGGCGCCCAGCTCCAGCAGGCGCTGCGCCTTCTCGTCGCTGCCAGCCGCGGCGATGACCTCGGCGCCCAGCAGCTTGGCCAGCAACACCGTCGCGGTGCCGACGCCGCCGCTGGCGCCCAGCACCAGCACCTTGTCGCCGGCCTTCACGGTCCGGTGCGTGAACAGCATGCGATGGGCGGTGCCGTAGGCCACCGGCAAGGCGGCCGCCTGGGCAAACGTCACCGCATCCGGCAGGGCGATCAGCTGCGCCGCGTCCACGCGGGCGTACTGGGCCATGCCGCCGTCCACCATCTCCCCCATCAGGCCGACGCCCGGCTTCAACGGGTTGACCAGGACGCGGTCGCCGGCCTTCCAGCCGGCCACGCCGTCGCCGACCTCGGTGATGGTGCCGGCGAGGTCGAGACCGATCACCACGGGCAGCGGGACCTTGATGCCCGGCATGCCCTGGACGGTGAAGACGTCGTGGTAATTGAACGACGATGCGCCTACCCGGATGACGACGTGGCCCGGGCCGGCCTGCGGCACAGCCTTGTCATGCACCAGTTGCAGTTGTTCCAGAGTGCCGTGTGCCTCCAGCACAAGGGCTTGCATTGTCTGACTCACGCGATGTTTCCTTTCTCTTGGTGTCGTGTGTTCTTGCGTTGTGTGTCTCGTCCGCGCTGCGCCGCGTCCGCTTACTTGAGCCCGTTGGCCAACTGGTAGGGCCTGGTGGCGAAGAGTTCGTCCGTGATGTCGCCCTTGACCAGCCCCGACTCGGTGAACACGGCATGCTGGCGCTTGAGCGTGGCGATGTCCGCCGGCTCGAACGCCACGCGATTCATCTCGTTCCACAGGCTGACATAGGTCCTGGCGTCGTCTTCCGGCAGGTTGGCTTTCTTCCGCAGGATCTGCACCACCTCTTCGCGGTGCGTGTTGCCCCACGCCAGCGTGTCGCGCAGGCTGGCGATGACGCGGGCGACCACCTCCGGCTGCTTCTCCGCCAATTCGGCGCGCACCGCGCCAACGCCGATATAGGGCACCGCATCGGAGCGGGTCAGCTTTTTCCATTCCTCGGCGAAGCTGCTCAGCCGGCGCACCGGCAGTTCGTCGCCCAGCTGGGCCACGGTGACCGAGCGCAGCGCGGCGCCATCCACCTGCTTTTGCGCCAGGAACTGGGCGAGGCGCGATTCGTTGCCGCCCACCAGCGAGAAATCCGAACTCTTGATCTGGTAGTTGCCGGCGAGTATGGCCCCCGCGATCACGGCCACCGAGGACCCCGCGGGCGACATGCCGATCTTCTTGCCCTTGAGCTCCGCGAGCGTGCGGATCGGCGAGTCCTTGGGCACCACGAACTGCACGTCCGCTGGCTGGGTCGCGGCGAAAATGCGAATCGGCACGCCCGAGGCGGCGGTGCCGAACACGCCGGCCACCGGCGCCCCGAAGGCCAGGTCGATCGAGCCGGAGGCCAGCGCGCGCAGCGGCGCGTTGACGTCCGGGAAATGCACGAACTCGGCGTTGATGCCGCGCTTGGCGAGGAAGTCCTTCGATTCCAGCACCGAGCCATAGCCCAGGCTGACGCCGCTGGTCCAGTAGCCGATGCGCACGGTATCCGCGGCGCGAGCCGGGCCAGCCGTGATGGCGGACGCGGCGATCATTGAGGTGGCGGCCAGGGCCGCGGCGAAGAGCTTGCGCACGATGGTTATCCTTGTGGGACGGGAAATGGTGTCAGGGCGGGCGCCGGACGCGACGGAAACTTCCATCGGAACAGCCACCGCTCCAGGGGTTTGAGCGCGCCGCCTTCGAGCAGCAGCATCAGGGCGACGAGCAGGACGGTCCAGGCGAAGACCTGGTCGGTCTGCACCAGGTCGGCGGCCTGGCGCAGCCGGTAGCCGATGCCACTGGACGCGCCGATGGTCTCGGCCACCAGCGACACCCGCCAGCCGAAGCCGAAGGCCAGCCGGGCACCGGCGAAGAAGTGCGGCAGGATGGTCGGGCCGTAGATCTTCAGCAATATCCGGGCGCGCGACATCCGGAAGCTGCGCGCCAGGTCCACGTACTGCATGTCCACGGTCTGCGCGCCTTGCCAGACGTTGGTCAGGATCAGCGGCATGGCTGTCATGAAGACCACGAAGATCGTGGTTGCGTCGGAAATGCCGAACCAGATGATGGCGAATATCGCCCAGATGGCGGAGGAAACGGTATTGAACAGCGTCAGCAGCGGCTCGAAGAATCGGGCGAGCACGCGGCTGGCGCCCAGCGCGAGTCCCAGCAGCGTGCCGATGACGGTGGCGATGGCAAAACCCAGCATCACGCGCTGGCAAGTGGCCGCCACGTCCTGCGCGAAGGTATCGCTGTGCCATAGCGATACCAGCGCCAGGGCCACCTTTCCGGGGCCGGGCAGGACGAACGACGGCAGGCGTGCCGCGCCGATCCACCAGGCCAGCAGGATGACGCCGGCAAGCAGCAGGCGCTGGGCCAACAGGGTCGCGAATCTCCTGGGCATCGTAGTCTTTCTCCTTCAGGGTCTGGACCGCAGTACGCGGATCTGCTCGGCAACCGCGGGGGAGGTCGGCACGCGCGGCCGGGCCAGGCGGTCCAGCGCAATCACGTCGATCACGCGCCCCGGCCACGCCGCGAGCCGCACCACCCGGTCGGCCAGGACGACGGCTTCCTCCATGTCGTGGGTCACGAACACGACCGTCATGCCGCTGCCTGCCTGGATGCGAAGGAGTTCGTCATGCATCTGCGAGCGCGTTTGCGGATCGAGCTTGGAGAAGGGCTCGTCCATCAACAGCACCGACGGCTCCGCCGCCAGGCTGCGGGCCAGGGCCACCCGGCTGCGCATGCCGCCCGACAGTTCGTGCGGCCATGCGCCGGCATGCGATTCGAGGCCGACCAGGCGCAGCATCTCGCGGGCGCGCGCATGGCGCGCGGCGCGGGACAGATTCGTGCCTTCCAGGCCGAAGGCGACGTTGTCGCGCACGCTTCGCCACGGCAGCAGGCGGTCTTCCTGGAACATGTAGGCGATACGGCGCCAGTCGGCGATCTGCGCGGCCGGCACGCCACCGACCGTGAAGCGCCCCGCGTCCGGCGCGAGCAGGCCCGACAGGATGTTGAGGAGCGTGCTCTTGCCGCAGCCCGAAGGACCGACCAGCGCCAGCACTTCCCCGGTGCGCACGGTGAGGTCGATGCTCTCCAGCACGGTGACGGCGCCGAAGCGCTTGGCGACGCCCGCGGTTTCGAGGGCCGGTGCCGGGCCGGCACGCAGCAGGGCATCGGGCAATGTTTCGGGCACGGCGATCATTTGCCATCCCTCACCGCCAGCAGAGGCAGGTAGGTGCCCGCCTGCGACAGGCTGGCGTAGACCTTCTCCAGCGTTTGCGCGCGGAACGTCTCGATATGGCGGCGCGCAATCGTCTCCGCGGCCTTTTCGTCGTGGTCCTCGAAGGCCTTGATCATGGCGTTGTGGTCATGCTTGATTTCAGGCTTGACGCGCTGCACGTTGAACCCGAGCGCAACCAGCCGGGACATTTCATCCATCAGTCCGGACAGCGTGCGCAGCAGCCGCTCGTTGCCCGTCGCCGTGGCGATGGCGAGATGAAACTGCTTGTTGGCATCCATGAAGACATCGATGCGGTCCGGCAGCGGCCCCACGTGCTCCACCCGGCAGGCCGCCTCCAGGCGGTGCAGCAGGCGGGTGTCGACGCGGCGGGTCGCCAGCCGGGCGGCCATCGGCTCCAGTTGCACGCGCAGCGCGAAGACCTCCTCCACATCCTTCACCGTGATCGGTGCGATCTGGTAGCCCTTGCGCGGGCGGGATCGCACCAGGCGCTCGTGGGCCAGGCGCGTCAATGCGATCCGGCAACTGTTCTTGCCGAACCCATAGGCAGCCATCAGCTCCGCTTCGGTCACCGTGGCGCCCGGCATCAGGCGGCACGACAAGATATCGCGCCGGATGCTGGTGTACGCGGCCAGGCCCTGGCTGCCCGCATCGGTGTCGTCCCGCGACGCGGGCATGGCGACGCGAGCGGGCCTCGCTGGCAGATCAGTCATTCCGGTCATTGCGGTCATTGGCGTGCAGCTCCCTGACTTGTGAGCGGCTTACAGATTGGCACTGCGGCGCCCACGGTGAGCAGCAAAGCTTAGTTCCGCCGACAGGGGCGGCCAACGAAGTTTTTGTCAAAAGCACATCTGTTCGCCGCGTGGTCTGGGCCGCCCACCACGCATTGGCCGCGCGCCGGCTGGGCGGTTCAGCTAGGCAGGTCAGCTGGGCGGCCCAAGTGCCGCGCCGGCTTGATAAACATAGAGAAAATGGTCAGTTCGCCAGAACGGCCGGGACTCGTAGCATTCGAAATTCTGTCCGCCGTCCTGGAGCCGCCGTGTCGCATCGTCCTGTGTTCTTTTCCCCATTGGCGTGGAGTGCGCAATGAGCAAGATTCCCGCTCCCGTGCTCGATCATGTCGTCATCAACGTCAAGGAGCAGCTCGACGACGCGCTGGCCATCTATCGCAAGCTCGGCTTTGCGCCGACCGAACGTGGGCACCATTCGCTCGGCAGCAGCAATCACCTCGCCATCTTTGGCGAGAACTACCTCGAACTGCTTGGCTACGAGACCGGCAAGACGATCCAGCGTCCAGAGGTAGTCGAAGCGCCGCTGGGTCTCACGGGTCTCGTGTTCAAGACCACCGACTCGCTGGGACTGTATGACGCGATCCGCGCCGGAGGCCTCGCGGTCGAGCCGCCGGCCGAGTTCGGCCGGCCGGTCAACCTTCCCGATGCGGTGCGGGAAGCGCGCTTTCGCACCGTACGCCTTGGCGTGGAACTCGTGCGCAACGGCCGTACCTTCTTCTGTCACCACTTCACCCCTGAACTGGTCTGGCGCGACGAATGGCGCGCGCATCCCAACGGGGTCACCGACATCGTCGGTTTCGTGATTGCCTCGGCGTCGCCGGAGCAGACAGTCGCGCTCTATGAAACGCTGTTCGACCGCAAGGCGGTATCGGCTGCCGAAGCCGGTGGCCGCGTCTTCCAGGCGGGCCGGGCGCGCGTGGAGTTCGTGACGCCGGCGCAGGCCGAGCGGCGCTTTGGCCCGGTCGCCACGACCGACGACGGCAGCGAACGCAATGTGGCGCTGATCCTGCAGACCAGTTCGCTCGCGCGGCTGCGCGCCACGCTGGCGGAGAATGGCGTGCCGTCGGCCACGCTTGCCGATGGCTCCGTGCGCGTGCTGGCCGAGGACGCGTTCGGCGTCGCCCTGCAGTTCGTGGAAGAGGCCGCGCGATGAGCACGGAGCTCGACTACTGGCACTATTTCGCCACCGGCTACGTGGCGGCTCGCGAACGCTTCCGCGAGGCGGCGTCCCGTGCGGAAGCCGAGCAGACCACCCATGCGCACCCGACCGCCAGAGGCCCCGGCGGCGAGGTGTTGAGCATCGACGTGGCCCGCATAGGGGCGGAGAGCGCGCCTCGCCAGCTATTGGCGATCAGCGGCACGCACGGTCTTGAAGGCGCCGCCGGGTCGGCGGTGCAGGTGGCCTGGCTGGCGACGGCGGCGCGGCAGCTGCCGGCCGGCGTCGCGGTGACGCTGATCCACGGGCTGAACCCATACGGCTTTGCCCACGCGACCCGGACCACGGAGAACAACGTGGACCTGAACCGCAACTTCGTCGACCACGATGCGCCCTATCCCGGCAATGCCGACTATGCCGAGCTGCACGAGCGGCTGATTCCAGGGCATTGGGACCGCGATGCTCTCGCCGACGCCGTCCTTGCCACCGGGGCATTCCGGGACAGGCACGGTGCCGACGCGCTGTTCAACGTGCTGGCAAGCGGCCAGTACACCCACCCCGAGGGCCTGGTGTATGGCGGCAACGGGCGGGAATGGTCCAACCGCGTGCTGCAGCAGATCGTCGACGCCCAGCTGGCGCAGGCGGAACGCGTTGGTTTCATCGACTGGCACACGGGCATCGGCGACTATGCCGAACCGTTCTTCCTCTGCTTCAACGAGGAAGGCAGTGCCCTGCAGCGGGAAGCCGCGCGCTGGTGGGGCGGGGACCGGATCTTGCGCCAACGGCCCCATGGCCTCGCGCGTCCGAACTACCAGGGACTCGTCTTCAACGGCGTCGAGCGCTTCCTGGGCGGGCGGCCGATGATAGGCGCGGTGGTGGAGTTCGGCACGCGCGGACCGAATACGTCGCTGTCCACGCGGCTGGATCAGTGGTTGCGCTTCAAGGCGCCGCTCGCGCCCGATGCGCAGCGCGACGCGCTGTTGCGCGACGACCTGCGCGACGCGTTCGTGCCGTACTCCGCGGTGTGGCGCCGCAGCGTCGTCCGCCACGGCCTGCAGATCACGGCGCAGGCGCTGGACGGGCTCGCCGGCTGGCAATAGGCCGATCGCCAGGCGGCAGGGCGGCGAGCCCGGTTTCTCTCTTTCCTTCTCATCCCCATCCTATGAAAGCCATCGTACTGCGCGAGCATGGCGGCAACGACAAGCTGCGGCTCGAAACCGAATTCCCCGACCCGGTTGCAGGCCCCGGCGAAGTGGTGCTGCGCGTCGGGGCGTCCTCGCTCAACTATCACGACGTGTTTACTCGCCGCGGCATGCCCGGCATCAATCTGCCATTTCCCGTCATCATCGGCCTGGACGTGGCGGGCGAGATCGCATCGGTCGGGCCCGGCGTGACGGACTGGCAACCGGGAGATCGCGTGCTGGTCGATCCCATCGACCGGGTAAACGGCGGGCTGGTCGGCGAAACCATCCACGGCGGGCTGGCGGAGCTATGCCGCGTGCCGGAGCACCAGTTGATCCGCCTGCCGGAAGGCGTGAGCTACGACGAAGCCGCGGCGCTGCCGGTGGCCTACGGCACGGCGCTGCGCATGATGAATCGCGTGGGGCAGGTGGCCGCGGGCGAACGGGTGCTGATTCTCGGCGCCAGCGGCGGCGTGGGGGTCTGCGCCGTGCAGCTTGCCAAGCTCGCGGGAGCGGAGGTCATTGCCTGCGCCGGTTCGGCGGAGAAAGCCGAACGCCTGCGCGAACTCGGCGCCGACCACGTCCTCCTCTATACGGAGGAGGACTTCCTCACCGCGATCCAGCAGAAGTTCGGCAAGCCCGCCCGCCGCCGCGGCGCCGCCAACCGGGGCGGCGTGGACGTGGTGGTGAACTTCACCGGCGGCGATACCTGGGTCAGGTCGCTGCGCGCCTTGCGCCTCGGCGGGCGCCTGCTGACGTGCGGCGCGACGGCCGGCTTCGATCCCAAGGAAGACATCCGCTATATCTGGACCTTCGAGCTGCAGATCCGCGGCTCCAACGGCTGGGAGCGCGAAGACCTGCACGAACTGCTCGACCTCGTCCAGCGCAAGCGCCTGCGCGTCCTGATCGACCGCAAATGGCCGCTCGCAGCGGGTGCCCAGGCGCTCGCCTCGCTGGAGAACCGCCAGGTGACAGGCAAGGTCCTGGTGGGCGCATGAGCACGCTTCTCACGCAAGCGCAGATCCAGCGCGCCTTTGACGATTCGCCGTTCATCGCCTCGCTGGGGATGACGGTGACCCGCGTCGACCATGCGGCGCAGACGCTCACGGTGAGCGTGCCTTTCCAGCCCGGGTTCGAGCGCGGCGCCGGCACCGGCCAATGGCATGGCGGACCGCTCGCCGCGATCATCGATACGGTGGGCGACTTCGCCGTCGGCATGCTCGCCGGCCGCGGCCTGCCCACCATCAACTTTCGCGTCGACTACCTGCGTCCGGCAATCCAGACCGATCTGGTCGCGGTGGCCACCGTCCGGCGTCATGGCCGCAGCGTCGGCGTGGCCGACGTCGAGCTGCTCAACGGGGAGGGCGTCCTTCTCGCGATCGGACGCGCCAGCTATTCAACATTGCCGGCCGCCCGGTAGCGGCACCGCAACGCATGCATGATTCGGAGTGTTCCATGAGCAAGATCACGGGCCTGTCCCGACGTTCGTTTCTTACCAATACGGCCGGCACGATGCTGGTCGGACTGGGCATGCCCACGGCCGCATGGGCCGCGGCGGCGCAGGCCCGGCGCGGCGGCACCTTGGTGGCGAGTTGGGGCGGCCTGGAGCCGCAAGCCCTGTTCGTGCCGGGCGGCGGCGGGTCGAGCCCGTTCCAGACCTCCACCAAGATTCTCGAGCGCCTGCTCAAGATCGACAGCCAATTGTCGTTCCAGCCGGTGCTGGCGACCGAGGTAAATGCCTCGGCCGACTTCAAGACCTACACCATCAAACTGCGCCAGGGCGTGAGCTGGCACGACGGCAAGCCGTTCACTTCGGCCGACGTGGTGTACAACGTGCAGGAACACTGGAAGCCGATTTCGGCCGGCATCGCCCTGAAGGCGCTGCAAACGGTGGAGGCACCCGATGCCTACACCGTGAAGCTGATCTTCAGCAAGCCGGTGCCCGAGTTCTTCCTCAAGTCCGTGCTGGCCGGCCAGTACCAGCTGGTGGTGCCCAGGCACCTGTACGCGGGACGCGACCTCATCACCAATCCGCTCAACAACGCGCCGGTGGGTACCGGGCCCTGGAAGTACGGGCAATGGGTACGCGGCAGCCATGTCGAGTACAAGCGCAACGAACAGTACTGGAACCGTGGCGAGCCCTACCTGGACAAGCTGATCGTGCGCTGGTGGGGCGACCCCGCGTCGCGCGCGGCGGCGTTGGAAACGGGCGAGCTCGGCCTTGCCTACTCGAATCCGGTGCCCGCGCGCGACGTCGCGCGGCTGCTCAAGACCGGCAAGGTCGTCGCCGATACCAAGGGCTACGAGAACTCGGCATGGACGGTCACCGCCGAGTTCAACCAGCGCCGCGAGATCGTCAAGCGCCGTGAAGTGCGGCAGGCGATCCTGCACGCCATCGACCGCAAGTTCATCGTCGACACAATCTACTTCGGCCGCGGCAAACCGGCGGTGTCTCCGATCTTCCGCAGCAACCCGATCTTTTTCACCGACGATGTGCCGAAGTATCCGTTCGATCCGAAGAAGGCGGAGGCGCTGCTCGACGCCGCCGGACTGCCTCGCAAGAACGGCAGCCGTTTCACGATCAATCTGCTGGCGGCGGCATGGTTCGAGGAAAACGCCAAGCTTGGCCAATACCTGAAGCAGGCCCTGGAAGACGTCGGCATTGCCGTTCGCCTGGACTCCGTCGACCGCGCCACGGCACTGAAACGGATATACGGCGACTACGACTACGATATCGCCGTGTCGAATTTCACCGCGCCGCTGGAACTGGTGCCGGTCGTCACGCAGTTCTTCACCAGCGACGGCATCGTCAAGGGCGCCGCCTTCCGCAACGCCACCGGCTACTCGAACCCGGCCATGGATGCGCTGGTCGAAAAGCTCAGCATCGAAACCAATCCGGAACTGCGCAAGAAGCTCGCGCACGAGTTCGCGCGGCTGGCGTCGACCGACGTGCCGATCGTGCCGCTGGTCGAGATCGAGTCGTTCACGCTGGCGGGTACGAAGGTGCGCGATTTTTCCACCGGCGCCAATGTCCAGGGCGAATCCCTGAACGACGTGTGGCTGGCGCAATGAGGGTGGGGCGAACATGGTAGCGCGTCTGCTGTTGCGCCGCCTGCTGCAGGCCGTGCCGCTGGTGCTCGGCGTGGTGGTGCTCAATTTTGTCCTGATTCAGCTGGTGCCCGGCAGCTTCCTGGACGTGATGACCGCCGAGCAGCAGGTCACGGACCCCGCCCTGATCGAACGGCTGCGCGTCACCTACGGCATGGACAAGCCGGTGTGGCAGCAACTGCTGCACTATATCGGCGCCGTCGCGCACCTGGACCTCGGCTACTCGTACCGCCACAATCTCCCGGTGTTCGACGTGATCGCGGCGCACCTGCCCGCCACGCTGATTCTGATGCTCAGCAGCATCGCGATTGCGGTGCTGGTGGGCGTGACGGCGGGCATCGTCGCGGCGGTCAAGGTCAATACGTGGTGGGACACGCTGGTCTCGGTCGCCGCGGTGGTGTGTTTCGCCGCGCCCAGCTTCTGGCTCGGCATCATGCTGATCGTGCTGTTCTCGGTGAGGCTCGGCTGGTTTCCGGTGGGCGGCATGACGACGATCGGCGCCGACCTCGGCCCGCTCGGCACCGCGCTGGACATCCTGCGCCACCTGGTGCTGCCCGCCGTCACGCTGGGTCTTTTCTACGCCGCCACCTATGCGCGGGTGATGCGCGCGTCGATGCTGGAAGTGCATCGCAACGACTTCGTGCGCACGGCCTACGCGAAGGGCCTGACGCGCGCCCGCGTGATCGTCGGGCACATGGTGGGCAACGCCATCCTGCCGGTGGTGACCTTGCTTGGCCTGCAGATCGGCGCGTTGCTCGGCGGCAGCATCGTCGTCGAAGCGGTGTTCAGCTGGCCCGGGATCGGCGGCGTGCTGTTCGACGGCGTCATGAGCCGGAATTATCCGGTGGTGCTGGGCATGCTGTTGCTGTGTTCCGTGTTCGTGGTGGTCGCCAACGTCGTTGTCGACATCCTCTACACGCGGCTCGACCCACGCATGGCGAAGGAGATCCGATGACGGCCGCCGGTTCCCCGCTGGCGCCGGCGGACACCGGCCGCATTGCCGGCAGCGGCGCATGGCGCCAGTTCGCGCGCAATCGCGGCGCGATGCTGGGCGCGATCATCCTTCTCGCCATCGTGGCGGCGGCGCTGTGCGCGGGCCTGTGGTACCCGGCCAAGCCGCTGCGCATCGTGGGGGCGCCCGAACTATGGCCGTTCGAATCGCGGCTGTTCCCGCTCGGCACCGACTCGCTTGGCCGCGACATGGCAGCCATGCTCGTGCATGGCGCCCGCGCCACGCTGCTGGTAGCCGTCGCCGCCAGCCTGGCGGCGACCGTGCTCGGGGTGTTGGTGGGCGCCGCGGCAGCCTGGTTCGGCGGCTGGATCGACGAGATACTGATGCGCGTCACCGAGCTGTTCCAGATCATCCCCAATGTGGTTTTCGTGCTGACGGTGGTGTCGATACTCGGGCCCCATATCGAGAACACGACCATTGCCGTGGCGCTGGTGTCCTGGCCGGGAATCGCGCGCCTGACGCGTGGCCAGTTCCTGTCCTTCAAGGGCCGCGAGTTCGTGCAGGCGTGCCGCACGACCGGCCTTGGGCCTTGGCGCATCGCCTTCGGCGAGATCCTGCCCAATGCTCTGCCGCCCGTGCTGGTGATGGGCTCGCTGGTCGTCGCGGGCGCGATCCTCTACGAGTCGGTGGTGTCCTTCCTCGGTCTGGGCGATCCCAATGTCGCCAGCTGGGGGCGCCTCATCGGCGAGGGCCGCACCTTGATCCGCACCTCCTGGTACATCTGCGCGGTGCCGGGCCTCGCCATCATGCTGGCGGTACTCGCGCTGAACCTCATCGGCGACGGTCTCAACGACGCGCTCAATCCGGCGTTCCGCCGGCGCTAACCTCATTCTTCCACATCCCATGACACGGCAATGGACCAATCTCGGCGACCTGATCGACCGCTCTCTCGATCTGACCTCGGCCGCCATCGTCGACCTGCGCGACGCCGCGCACCCCCGATCGTATTCGCATGAGGAGGTCGACCGGCTGGCGAACGGCGTCGCCGCGGCGCTGCGCGCGCGCGGTTTCCCTCCCGGCGCGCATGTCGCCATTGCGTCGCTGAACCGCGCCGAATACCTGATTGCCTACTTCGGCATCATGCGCGCCGGTCTGGTGGCCGTGCCGGTCAATATCAAGCAGTCGGCGGAGGTGCTCGACTTCGTGCTCGACGACGCCGACGTGGTCCTGGCCTTTGTCGACCGGCAGCGTCATGACAGCCTCGCGGCGCGCGTGCCGGTAATCGACTTCGACGACGGCGGCCCGAGCGGCTTCGCCGCCGTGGTCCGGCCCGCGGACCTTGCCGCGGTGGTGCCGGATGCCGGGGCCGTCGCCCAGATGCTGTACACCTCCGGTTCGACCGGACGCCCCAAGGGCGTGCCGCTGACGCACGCAGGCCAGCTGTGGGCGCTGGGCGCGACCTATGCCAAGCCGGCCGGCCCGGAGGCGGAGCGCTATCTGCTCGCGCAGCCGCTGTTTCACATGAACGGCCTGTTCATGGCCAAGCGCGCGTTCTCGACCAACAGCCTGCTGGTCATCCTGCCGTCGTTCGACGTCGAGACTTACATCGATGCGCTCGAGCGCCATCGCATTTCCGTGCTGACCGCGGTGCCGACGATGTTCGCGCGCCTGATAAAGGATCCGGGCCGGCTGGCGGGGCGCGATTTCTCGGCGCTCAAGCGCGTGATGCTCGGCTCGGCGCCGATGAGCGCGGGCCTGCTCGCGCGCATCGAGGCGGCGTTTCCGCAAGCGCGTATCACCCACGGCTACGGCACGACGGAGGCGGGCCCGAGCATCTTCGGCCCGCATCCGGACGGGCTGCCCACGCCGCCGCTGGCGCTCGGTTATCCGCTGTCGCTGGATGCCGTGCGGCTGGTCGACGGGCCGGACGACGACCACGGCGTGCTCGTCATGCGCAATCCCGCCGTCATGCATGGCTATCACCGGCTGCCGGAGAAATCCGCCAGCGTGCTCGCGGATGGCTGGTATTACAGCGGCGACGTGATGCGGCGCGACGAGAATGGCTTTTTCCATTTCGTCGGGCGGGCGGACGACATGTTCGTCTGTGCCGGCGAGAACATCTATCCGGTCGAGGTCGAGAAACTGCTCGAATCGCACCCCGCGGTGCGGCAGGCCAGCGTGGTGCCGCTGCCCGACGAGGAGCGGGCAGCGGTGCCGGTTGCCTTCGTGGTGCTTCAGCCCGGCAGCGATCTCACCGTGGCGGCCCTCAAGCAGCACGCATTGAGGCACGGCCCGGCTTACCAGCATCCGCGGCGCATCGAGTTCCTGGCCGAACTGCCCTGGGCCGGCACCAACAAGGTGGATCGGCATGCGTTGCTGGCGCGCGCCAGCGCCCTGGAGGCAACGCAGGGCTGGAGTGCGGATGCCGCCATCGCGGGAGGTGTCGCACGATGAGCCATGTCGCTGCCGCATCGCAGGACCTGCATCGCAAGGTCGCATTGGTGACAGGTGCGAGCCGGGGGATAGGGCGCGCCATTGCACTGGCGCTGGGGCATCGCGGCGCCACCGTCGCCGTGCACTACCATCGCGCCCTCGCGCAGGCCGAGGACGTGGTCGCCCGCATCGAGGAAGCCGGTGGACAGGCCTTTGCATTGCAGGCGGACCTCGGCGACGCCGATGCCGCGGCTGGGCTGGTCGCCGCGCTGCGGCAGACGCTTCGCCAACGCACGGGCGAGGCATCGTTCGACATTCTGGTCAACAACGCGGGGGTGGGGCTGCGCGCCAGGATCGGGGAGGTGACCGCCGCGGACTACGACCGCGTCATGCAGGTCAACCTCAAGACGCCGTTTTTCCTGATCCAGCAAGCCTTGCCGTGGTTGCGCGACGGCGGGCGCATCATCAACATTTCCTCGATCGGGACCCGCGCCGCCTACCCCGAGATGAGCGTCTACGCGCCGGCCAAGGCCGGGCTCGAAGCGCTCACGCTGCTGCTCGCCAGCGAGCTTGGCGCGCGCGGCATCACCGTGAATGCCGTCCTGCCCGGCGCGACCGCCACCGACCTGAACAAGCGGGCGAGCGATCCGGTTGCGAGCGAGGCGATCGCCAGGACCGTGGCCCTCGGACGCGTCGGGCAACCGCAGGACATCGCCGATATCGTGGCGTTCCTCGCCAGCGCGGAAGGCCGCTGGGTGACGGGGCAGAAGATCGATGCCAGCGGCGGGCAACGTCTTTGAACAGCGAGGCGGATCCGATTCCCATGACTAGGCTTCTTGACGTCCAGGACCTGACGATCGCATTGCCGCCGGGCGCCGATCGCGCCCACGCGCTTCGCAATGTGTCTTTTTCGCTTGATGCGGGCGAGATCCTTTGCATGGTGGGCGAGAGTGGTTCCGGAAAATCGATGAGCGCCAGCGCGTTGCTCGGCCTGCTGCCGGATGGCGTGCGCGCGGCGTCGGGGCGCGCGCTCTGGGAGGGCGGCCAGGACCTGATCGCGCTGCCGGAATCGGAAATGCGACGTTGGCGCGGCAGGCGCATCGGCATGATCTTCCAGGAGCCCATGACCGCGCTGAATCCGCTCAGGAGCATCGGCGACCAGATTGCCGAAGTGTTCCGCACCCACACCAGCTTGTCCGGCAGCGTGATCCGGCGCAAGGTCTGGGAGTTGCTGGACGCCGTGCAGATTCCATTGCCGGCCGCGGCGGCGAAGCGGCTGCCGCATGAATTGTCCGGGGGCCAGCGCCAGCGGGCGATGATCGCCATGGCGCTGGCGCTGGAGCCGGCTTTGCTGATCGCCGACGAACCCACCACCGCGCTCGACGTCACCACGCAGGCGCAGATCCTGAGCCTGATCCGGGAACTGCAGCGGCGCAAGGGCACGGCCGTGCTGTTCATTACGCACGACTTCGGGGTCGTGGCCGAGATCGCGGATCGGGTCGCCGTCATGCGGCATGGTGAAATCGTCGAATCGGGATCGGCCCGCGAGGTGCTCGACAGACCTCGGCATCCCTATACGCGTTCGCTGATCGCGGCGGTGCCTGTGCTCTCTCTCCCCGTTCAGGAGGCATCACCGTCGGATCCGCCCGCACAGGGCAGGTCTGCGGTGCTGTCGATGCGGGGACTCACGAAAACCTACCGTTCGCGCAACTGGTTGCGCCACGCCCAAGGCGCCACGACAGCCCTGCGGGATGTGTCGCTGGATCTTGCTGCGGGCGAGACGTTGGGCATCGTGGGCGAGAGCGGATCGGGAAAATCCACGCTGGCACGCACGATCATGCGGCTGGTGGCGCCCGATGCCGGCGAGGCCCTGTACGGCGGCGTCAACCTGGCCGGACGCCTGGATGGCCCTCGCGCGAGGAAGCTGGCCCTGCATCTGCAGATGGTGTTCCAGGATCCTTTTGGCTCGCTGAATCCACGCCGGCGGGTCGGCGACATCGTCACGCAGGGTCCCATCGCCCAGGGGGTTCCCCGCGACGAGGCCTATCGCCGCGCCCGGGAGCTGTTCTTGCTGGTGGGCCTGGATCCGGATGCGATCATTCGCTTTCCTCACGAATTTTCCGGCGGGCAGCGCCAGCGGGTCGGGCTGGCCCGGGCGCTGGCGCTGGACCCGAAGGTGCTGGTTGCGGACGAACCCGTATCGGCACTGGATGTCTCGGTCCAGGCGCAGGTGCTGAAATTGCTCGGCCGCCTGAAAGCCGAGCTTGGCTTGTCGATGATTTTCATCACGCACGATCTGCGCGTAGCCGCGCAATTGTGCGACCACGTTGCCGTGATGAAGGACGGCATCGTGGTGGAGTATGGCACGCGGAATCGCATTTTCCACGCGCCTTCCCATGCATACACGCGCATGTTGATCGCATCGGTGCCAGGAGCGCATTGGGATCCTGCGGCCTCGGTCATGCGTTCCGATCCACCATCTCCGGCGCCGGAGCGCCATGCCACGGCGGCGAGGCCGGCATCCCGGCAGGCATAGCGCGAATGTCGGATGCCCTGCTATGCACCGCTTCAGGCCGGCAAGGGCAAGCAGGCGCGGGGTTGTCGTATTTGGCCAGCTGTCTCGATACGTCGGCGCCTCGATACGTACTGCCGCCGCTATCTGGCACGGGGCGATCTGGCGATGTTTCCTCGCGTGGCGCTGGAATTCACCAGCTGCGCCGGAATAGGATCTGCCGTGGTCAGCTCGGGGCAGTCCTCAGACCTCAGCCACAGTATCATGGCTATCACGACGAGTGATCAGGCCGTGTCTTGACGATCAGCTTTGGCCTTGCCGGATAAATCGATTGGGGGCGATCTTGACGGGGTTAATTTTTCTGAGCGTTATTGTAGCTTGGGTCGTCGCAAGTGCGATGATATCTTTTTCGAAGCGGGTCGATGAGCTGACGAATCATTTTTTTAAATATCGCTGGGAGCGCATGCTGTCCAAGTGGGCGGTTTTTCTTTTTCTGGTATTGATTCCGATTGCCGATGAATTGATCGGCGCGGTGCAGTTCGACTATTTATGCGGCCGTTACGCAATAGTCACTCCACGTGAAGGTTTGAGACCAGACCGAAGTTACGTGGCAATCTACAGTCCGGCGGAATCGATTTCCCAGGCGATCGTGCCAATGCACCTCTTGCGCTATGTGGCGGCGGATTCCGTAGACAGGGTGCCGCTTTTTGAGGCAAACAGGATTGATGCGGAGGGTGGATGGTTGATCCGCTTAATCGGAATATCGGAGACAAACGGCCCTTTGCTGTTCAATGGGAGCTGCGATAGCAATGAGGAACGAATTCGGTTTTCCTCGAAGCACAACCTGAAGTACATCAGAACGGAATAGTCGAATTACCTCAATCTCCGAACTGTACAGATGGGTACGGCTTGCCGATGCGATGTCGTCTATGCCATCAAGGGAAAACAGTGCGATCAGGAATCAATGATCTCGGCTCGCGGATGACGAAGTTCGGAGCAATAAATTTCGCGAACGAATTTCAGTATATTGCTGGCATCGAAACCGACGATACGCTTGGCGTGGACTTCGATGCATCAATATGGGCGAACGGTATCGGAAACACTGGACAAGCACGGCGAGCCCCCCGCCTACAACCTCTGCGCCGCCGCCAGCCCGATGATCTTCTCCCAGCGCAGCGCTTCCTTGCGGCTTGCCATCGGTATGTCCCAGCGGGCTTGCGCATTGTGCTCCAGCGCCAGGCCCAGCATCCACGTGCCGCCGTTGTCCGCTGCCGCGGCGCCGGCGATGTCCGCGAACAGGAATTTCGCCTGCTGGCCGCCGAGGTCGAGGTAGCCGCGCTTGTTGTCGGCTTCGATGCGCAGGCTGCCCCACGATCCGGCCACGGCCACGATGCGTTCGCCGTCGACTTTCCTGCCGTGGATGGCGCGGTAGCGGCGCAGCAGGCCGGCGGCCAGCGCGGCCAGCAGCGCCGCGCCGGCGGCGACGGCTGCGGCGCCGGCGAGCGGGCCGGACAGGGCGGCCACGGTGGCGTAGAGGCGGACCGCGCCGTAGATGAGGGCGCCGATCAGGGCGAGGCCGGCGAGGATGAATGGCACGTCGTTAGTCCTTCTGGAGCGGAGGGGGTGGAAGCCGGGACGTCGATTATGCCGCCGCCGCTTGGCGCGCGCAGCGCGCTAGCGCTCGCACAATGACGCCACGAAGTCGATGAAGGCCCGCACCTTGGCCGGCAGGTGGTGCCGCGACGGGTAGAGCGCGTACAGCGGGAAGCGCTCGTCGGGCCAGTCGGCCAGCACCGGCACGAGCCGGCCTTCGGCCAGCAGGCTTTCGGCGCCGAGCTGGAGGATCTGCGCGATGCCGTGCCCGGCCATGCACACGCTGTGCATGGTGCCGACGTCGTTGACGGTCAGCCGGCCTTTGGCCTGGATCAGGATGCGCTCGTCGCCGCGATGGAATTCCCACTGGAAGGGCCGGCCGGTCTCGGGGTCGCGGAAGTGGATGCACGCATGGGCGCCGCTTTCGAGGTCGGCCGGCGTGGCGGGCGCGCCGTGCCGCTTGAGGTAGGACGGCGCCGCCACGGTCAGCACGGGGATGTCGAGCAGCTTGCGCGCCACCAGCGTGGAGGCGCGCGGAAAGCCGAAGCGGAAGGCGAGGTCGAAGCCGTCGCCGATCATGTCGCCGAGGTTGTCGCGCGTGACCAGGTCGAGCGTGAGGTCGGGATGGCTGTCGACGAACGCGCCCAGGCGCGGGGCGATCACCAGCCGCGAGAAGAGCGGGTCGATGTTGACGCGCAGCCGGCCGCGCACGGCGCTCACGCCCTTTGCCGCGGAGGCGGTGGTTTCTTCGAGCTGCGCCAGCAGCGGCAGCATTTCCTCGTAGAAGCGGCGGCCGTCGTCGGTCAGGGTGACGGAGCGCGTGGTGCGGTCGAACAGGCGGATGCCGAGTCGCGCCTCGAGCCGCGCGATGGCGCGGCTGACGCCGGACTGCGTCATGTCCAGCGTCTCGGAGGCGCGCGCGAAGCCGCCGTTGTCGACCACCGCCAGCAGCACGCCGATGCCGTCCAGGATGCGCTCGTCGAAGCTCATCGATGCTCCGCAGTCATCAATCAAGTGACGGTCATGTTATCGCGAAATCCCGCGCCGCCGACCACAATCCAGTCACCGCGGCAGGCGCCGCAACCGACCGGAGATGACGATGTTTGCTGTGACTGGGATTACCGGACAAGTGGGTGGCGTGCTGGCGCGCGCGCTGTTGTCCGCGGGCAGGGACGTGCGCGCGGTGGTGCGTTCGGAGCACAAGGGTGCCGAGTGGGCCGCGCAGGGCTGCGAGGTGGCGCTGGCGGACATGGGCGACGCGCAGGCGCTGCGGGGCGCGTTCAGCGGCGCCGAGGGCGTGTTCGTGCTGCTGCCGCCGGTGTTCGATCCGTCGCCGGACCTGTCGGAGTCGCGCCGCGTGGTGGCGGCGTTGCGCGAAGCGCTGCTGGCCGCCCGCCCGCCGCGCGTGGTGTGCCTGTCGACTATCGGCGCGCAGGCGAGCGAGCCCAACCTGCTGCAGCAGCTTTCCCATATGGAGCGCGAGCTGGGCACGCTGCCGGTGCCGGTGGCGTTCCTGCGCGCGGGCTGGTTCATGGAGAACGCGCAGTGGGACATCGAGCCGGCGCGCGCGAGCGGCGTGATGGCCAGCTTCCTGCAGCCGCTGGATCGGCCGGTGCCGATGGTGGCGACCGCCGACGTCGGCCGCGTCGCGGCGGAGCTGCTGCAGCAGACCTGGGAGGGCACGCGCGTGGTGGAGCTGGAAGGCCCGCGCCGCGTCACGCCGCTGGAGCAGGCCGCCGCGCTGGCGGCGGTGCTGGGTCGCGAGGTGCGGGCGCAGGTGGTGCCGCGCGACACCTGGGAAGCCCTGTTCCGCGCGCAAGGCATGAACAACCCGTTGCCGCGCATGCAGATGCTCGACGGCTTCAACGCCGGCTGGATCCGCTTCGAAGCCGCCGAGGCGGATACGCGCAAGGGCACGGTGCCGTTGCAGACGGTGCTCGCGTCGCTGGTGGAGCGCGCGCAATAAGCGTGCGGCATGCCGACGCCGGTAAGCGGCAAGCGCGCGATGGGGCCGATGGGGCGCGGATGGCGGCGCCTGCGTGTCGCCATCGGGCGTTTCAGCGCGCGCGGCACGGCTTCGCTCTTCTGCGCCGCGCGCGGTACCGCGCCCGCGCCGGGCTGCCTGGCCCGCTGACACGCGCCTGAAATCCGCCTTGCCTAGACTGCCTGATACGCCACACCCGCACTACCCATCCGAGGGGCTCTGGTGCTACAATCTAAGTCTTTGATTTACATGAGCTATTGATCTCGCGGGAGAATTCCCCCGCGAAAGGCACTGGCAGCGCGGCAAGCGGCGGCGATGATGTCGTCCGGCCGGGCCCCGAATCCATGCGCAGATCTACCCCGCTCGGTTCAAGACGCGTGTCCGTTGGCGCCGGGTTCGCCTATTGCAAGACACGGAAACCATGACGACTACGACCACCGAGACCGCCGGCCAGACCACCTCAGCCGACCAGACCACCCCAGAGATCACCTTCGACAGCTTCGGGCTCGACGCGCGCATCCTGCGCGCGCTGACCGAGCAGGGCTATACCAAGCCCACGCCGATCCAGGCGCAGGCGATTCCCGTGGTGCTGCTGGGCAAGGACGTGATGGGCGCGGCCCAGACCGGCACCGGCAAGACCGCCGGCTTCGCGCTGCCGATCATCCAGCGCCTGCTGCCGCTGTCGAGCGCCAGCGCGTCGCCGGCGCGCCATCCGGTGCGCGCGCTGATGCTGACGCCCACGCGCGAGCTGGCCGACCAGGTCTACGACAACGTGGCCCGCTACGCCAAGCACACCGACCTGCGCAGCACGGTGGTGTTCGGCGGCGTCGACATGAACCCGCAGACTGAGGCTCTGCGCCGCGGCGTGGAAATCCTGGTGGCCACCCCGGGCCGCCTGCTCGACCACGTGCAGCAGAAGTCGGTGAACCTCTCGCAGGTGCAGATGCTGGTGCTCGACGAGGCCGACCGCATGCTCGACATGGGCTTCCTGCCCGACCTGCAGCGCATCATCAACCTGCTGCCGGCGCAGCGCCAGACGCTGCTGTTCTCGGCCACCTTCTCCGCCGAGATCAAGCGCCTGGCGTCGAGCTACCTGCGCCAGCCGGTCACGATCGAAGTGGCGCGCAGCAACTCGGCCAACGAGAACGTGCGCCAGTCCGTGTTCCAGGTCGAGGACGGCTACAAGCAGGCCGCCGTGGTGCACCTGCTGAAGAAGCGCGCCGGCGAAGGCCTGTCGCGCCAGTGCATCGTCTTCGTCAACAGCAAGATCGGCTGCTCGCGGCTGGCCCGCCACCTGGAGCGCGAAGGCATCAACGCCGCCGCCATCCACGGCGACAAGACCCAGACCGAGCGCATGCAGACGCTCGAAGGCTTCAAGCAGGGCACCATCGACGCGCTGGTCGCCACCGACGTGGCGGCGCGCGGCCTGGACATCCCCGACATGCCGTGCGTGATCAACTTCGACCTGCCGTTCAGCGCCGAGGACTACGTGCACCGCATCGGCCGCACCGGCCGCGCCGGCGCCAGCGGCGACGCGCTGTCGATCTACGTGCCCAGCGACGAGCGCCTGCTGGTGGACATCGAGAAGCTGCTCAAGCGCAGCATCCCGCGCGGCACGCTGGACGGTTTCGATCCCACCGGCTCCCGTGCCCGCGCCGACGAAGGCGAGCGCCGCCGCGGCCGTTCCGACGGGCGTGCCGATGGCCGCACCGATAGCCGCACCGACGCGCGTGCCGATGGGCGCGCCGACGTGCGCCGCCCCCGCAACGGCGACGACGGGGAGCCGCGTCCGCGCCGGCACGACCCGGCCAGCTCGCGCAATGCGTTCCGTCCGTCCGACGACCCGTTCTTCTCGCGGCCCTACGAGCCGAGTGGCGGCGCCGCCGCGCAGCCCGAAGCGGTGGACAATAATGCCGCCGCGTTCGGCCGCGGCCGTCCCGCGCCGAAGCGCCCGCTCGCGGCCCTGCTGGGCGGCGTGCCGCGCAAGTCCTGATCCGCCGGGGCGCGCCGCGCCTCGACTAGCCGCATCTGGCCTGACACAGCCGGCGAGCGGATCCAGCGAGCACATCCAGCAAGCACATCCAGCGAGGCCCGCGCGCAGCGGGCCGCCGGCCAGTCTCAGTCGTTCCGGCGCAGCCGTCCGAGCAGCGCCTGCCATCCGGCCGTCGCCTCGGCCAGCCAGCTTTCCACCGCATCCGCTCCGCTCGCCAGTCCCAGGTGCGCGCCCGCCGCGCGCAGCGCGTCCAGCGGCGCCATCGCGTCGATGGGCTCGGCGCCGCTTTGCTTGCTGAGTTTTTCCCCGTCGGCGTTGGTTACCACCGGCACGTGCAGGTATGACGGCGTGGGCAGCCCGAGCAGATGCTGCAGGTGGATCTGGCGCGGCGTGGAGTCGAGCAGGTCCGCGCCGCGCACGACGTGCGTGATGCCCTGCTGCCCGTCGTCCACCACCACGGCAAGCTGATAGGCCCACAGGCCGTCGGCGCGGCGCAGCACGAAATCGCCGACCTCGGTGGCGAGGTCCTGGCATTGCCGTCCCTGCCAGCGGTCGTCGAAGCAGATCACGGCGGCGTCGCCATCGGGCACCCGCACGCGCCACGCGCGCGGCGGCTTGCCGTGCAGGCCGTCGCGGCAGGTGCCGGGATAACCGAGCGTCTGGTGGCGTTCGCGCGCGTGCAGCAGCGAGTCGGCGATCTCCTTGCGCGAGCAGCCGCACGGGTAGGTGTGGTGGCCGGCATCGAGCCGGCGCAGCGCCTCGGCATACAGCATCTCGCGGCGGCTCTGCCATTGCGGCGGCTCGTCGGCATGCAGGCCGAGGCGCGCCAGCGTGTCCAGGATCTGCCGGTCGGCGCCGCGCACGCAGCGCGGGTAGTCGATGTCTTCGATGCGCACCAGCCAGCGGCCGCGGTGCGCGCGCGCGTCGAGCCAGCTGGCCAGCGCCGTGACCAGCGAGCCCATGTGCAGCGGGCCGGTGGGCGAGGGCGCAAAGCGGCCGCGGTAGCCGGGCGCCGGGTCCGGAGCTTGGAACGTCATCGGGGTGCGGGCGGAAGGGCGGCGGCGGTCAGTCGGGTTGTCCCGGCAGCTGCTGCAGCAGTGCCTGCGCCAGGCGCGGGTCCTCCAGCTTGCTGGCCCACCATTGCAGCGCCTTGCCGCGCGTGCTGGTGCGCCAGGCCACCTTGAAGTTGCCGGGCGCGCGCACCTCGAGCGTCTCGCGCGCCTGCAGCACGCCGCTTTCGATGAAGGGCTGCGCCATCGGCGCCGGCAGCCAGCCGCAGCCCAGGCCACGGATCTGCGCCTCGAGCTTGTCGCGCATGGTGGGCACCACCAGCACGTCCTGCCCGGCCAGCACGCCGTGCGTGCGCGCGGGCAGGTTGCGCGAGGTGTCGCCCACCGCCACGATGCGGTGCTTGGCGATCTGGATGGTGGTGAGCGGGCCGGCCTCGCTGGCCAGCGGGTGATGCGCGGCCACCGCGAAGACGAAGGGCATGGTGCCCAGCGGCCGCACCTGGAAGCCCTGCGTGCTGGGCGCGTCGTAGGCGCCGCCGATGACCACGTCGGCGCGGTTGCTGACCAGCGCGTCCCAGGCGCCGCCCAGCACTTCCTTGGCGAAGCGCAGCCGGGTGGCGGTGTTCTCGGCGTAGAAATCCTGGATCACCGGCAGCAGCGCGCGGAAGTTGATGAGGTCGTCCACCACGATGGTCAGCGTGGCTTCCCAGCCGGTGGCCAGGCGCTTGACGCGGCGCGCGAGGTCGTCGGCGGCGTGCAGCAGGTGGCGGCCTTCGTCGAGCAGGGCGCGCCCGGCCGGGGTCAGCTCGGCGCGGTGGCGGCGGCGGTCGAACAGCAGTACGTCGAGGTCTTCCTCGAGCTTGCGCACCACGTAGGTCAGCGCCGAGGGCACCTTGCCCATCTCGTGGGCGGCCGCGGCGAAGCTGCCCTTGCGCTCGATGGCGTCCAGGACTTCCAGGGATTCTAGTGAGAGAGCCATGTTCAGAAATTCTGAATGAATGCTACTAAGATCGTCCTGCCCAATATACTCCTGCCGCCATAAACTGCCTAGCATCGAAACGTAATGCAAGGCAGGAACTCGGTCTTTGTGAGTTTTCCCGCCGATGTGGCCTCAAGGAGGGCCGTCAAAATGATTGAAATCAGAAAGGCGGGCGAACGCGGATATGCCGACCACGGCTGGCTCCAGTCTTACCACAGCTTCTCCTTCGCGGACTACTACGACCCGCAGCACGTCCAGTTCGGACCGCTGCGCGTGATCAACGAGGACCGCGTCGCGCCGGGCATGGGCTTCGGCACGCACGGCCACCGCGACATGGAGATCATCAGCTACGTGCTGGAAGGCGAGCTGGCCCACAAGGACAGCATGGGCAACGGCAGCGTGATCCGCCCGGGCGACGTGCAGCGCATGAGCGCCGGCACCGGCGTGCGGCACTCGGAGTACAACCACGCGGCGCACGACACCACGCATTTCCTGCAGATCTGGGTGCTGCCGGAGCAGGCCAACCTGCAGCCCGGCTACGAGGAAAAGCACTTCGAGGCCGCCGACAAGCGCGGCCGCCTGCGCCTGGTGGGCAGCCGCGACGGCGCCGACGGCTCGGTGGTGGTCCACCAGGACATGCGCCTCTATGCCGGCCTGTTCGACGGCGACGAGTCCGCCACGCTGGCGCTCGCGCCGCAGCGGCGCGCCTATGTGCACGTGGCGCGCGGCCGCGTCACGGTCAACGGCCGCGCGCTCGAGGCCGGCGACGCCGCCAGGATCGAAGGCGAGGACGCCGTGAGCCTGTCCGGCGGCAGCGGCGCCGAGGTGCTGGTGTTCGACCTGCCCTGAGGCCCGGCGCGCGCCTCGCGCCTGTCGCGCGCCTTGCGCAACAGGCGCGCCCGGCAAGCCCCGCAGCCCGCCATCGTCGCGGCGGCCATGCGGGGCTTTGTCTTGGCGGGTTTGCCGTGTGCTATCTTCTCGCTATAGATAAGCGCCCGGGCCGGCACATGCCGCTCCGGGCGCGCCCAGGCCTACGACCCCCAGACCAGAGATGACTTTTGTATCCGTTCTCCTCGCGCTGATCGCCGAGCAGTTCCGTGCCCTGGGCCGCAACAATCCGATCTACGACATCGTGCGCGTGCTTGCCGAGCGCGCCGAGCATGCCTTCGACACCGGCCGCCCGCGCGATGCCGCGCTGGCCTGGTGCACCGTGGTGCTGCCGCTCACGCTGGCGGTGGTGATCGTGCATTACCTGCTGGCGTCCATCAGCGTGGCGCTGACGCTGGCATGGAACGTCCTGCTGCTCTACCTCACGCTGGGCTTTCGCCAGTTCAGCCACTTCTTCACCGATATCCACGAGGCCCTGAACCGCGACGACCTGCCGCGCGCGCGCGCGCTGCTGCACCAGTGGACCGGGCTCGACACCGTGGAGATGCCCGTCACCGAGATCGTGCGCCACACGCTGGAAGCCGCCATCGTGGCGGTGCACCGGCATGTGTTCGGCGTGTTCTTCTGGTTCCTGGTGCCGATTGGCCCGGGTGGCGTGGTGCTGTACCGCATCGCCGAATACCTGGCGCGCCACTGGAACCTGCCTTCCACCGAGCGCAGCCCGGCGCTCGGGCGCTTCGCCGCGCGCGCGTTCTACCTGCTGGACTGGGTGCCGTCGCGGCTGACCGCGGTGGGCTTTGCCATCGTCGGCAATTTTGAGGACGCGGTCTACGCCTGGCGCAACCACGCGCGCAAGTGGAACGATGCCGTCAACGGCATCCTGCTGGCCAGCGGCGGCGGCGCGCTCGGCGTGCGCCTCGGCGTGCCGCTGGCGGAAGAGGATTCCGCCGTGGTGCTGCGCATCAGCATGGCCGGCCCGGCGGTGGACTACGCCCCCGGCATGGAGGACGACAGCGAGCCCGAGCCGGCCGCGCCCGAGTTCGGCGCCGAGCCGGGCGTGCGCACGCTGCAGTCGGCCATCGGCCTGGTGTGGCGCGCGGTGGTGCTGTGGATGCTGCTGCTGGCGATGCTGTCGCTGGCGCTCTGGGTGGGCTGAGCCAGCTGTCCGCGCCGCCCGAGTCGCTCAGGGCTGGCGCGCCGCGCCGCATTGCCAGCACGAGCCGAATTGCGCCTCGTGCCATTCCCCGCAGGACGCGCAGCGCCAGCGCGGCCCCGGCGCGGGGTTGTCGGCCGCGCGCAATACCGCCCACGCCTGGGCTTCCATCTCGTCGTCGACCAGCCAGACCTGCGGCGCGCTTTCGCGAAACGGGATGTCGCCCATCGCGCCGGCCAGCCAGGTGTTGCGCAGGTCGGCGCGGATGCCGGCGGCTTCCAGCAGGTTCCGGCAATGCGCCGCGTGCACGAGCGAAGGGGTCGAGAGCAGTAGTTTCATGGCAGCCGGGCGTGCCCGCGCGGGCACCCGGCTACGTTACCACGGCTCACCACGGTTTTTGCTGGCGGGATTCGTGCAGCAACTGCGTGTAGAGCTGGTGGCGGCGCTCGGAGATCTCGCCGGCCTCGATGGCCGCCAGCACGCCGCAGCCCGGCTCGTTGACGTGATGGCAGTTGTAGAAGCGGCATTCGGTCAGGCGCGCGCGGAACTCGGGGAAGGCGCGCTCGAGCATGCCTTCGCTGAGGTGGTGCAGGCCGAATTCCTGGAAGCCCGGCGAGTCGATCAGGCAGCCGCTTTCGCGCTCGCCGGCGCTCTTACCCTCGCCGAGGCCGGCCGGCAGGTGGTACAGCCGCGTGAAGGTGGTGGTGTGCTTGCCCGAATCGAGCTTGGCCGAGATCTCGCGCGTCTGTGCTTCCACGCCCGGGATCAGCAGGTTCAGCAGCGACGACTTGCCCATGCCCGACTGGCCGATCAGGATGCTGGCGCGCTGCGCCAGGCGCGGGCGCAACTGCGCCAGCGCGTCGTCCGGGGCGCCGTGCACGGACAGGAACAGGACCTCGTAGCCGAGTGCCTGGTAGGGCGCCAGGCGCGCGCGCGCCTCGTCCAGGCGCGCGCTCAGGTCGACCTTGTTGAGCACGATCAGCGGCTTGATCGCCATCGCCTCGGCCGACACCAGCGCGCGGCCGAG
Source organism: Cupriavidus ulmosensis (assembly GCF_977008105.1). Classification (NCBI taxonomy): domain Bacteria; kingdom Pseudomonadati; phylum Pseudomonadota; class Betaproteobacteria; order Burkholderiales; family Burkholderiaceae; genus Cupriavidus; species Cupriavidus ulmosensis. The sequence goes on along the minus strand of NZ_CDRMWP010000001.1, from coordinate 3,095,142 downwards.
CAGGTCTTCCGAGAAGCCGGGCTCGGTCGCCAGCACGATCACCACCTGGTCGATGTTGGCGGCCAGCAGCTTGGACTTGAACTGGTCCGAGCGGTGCAGCAGGTTCTTGCGCGGCTTGACGCTGGCGATCACGCACTGGTCCGCCGAGGCGTACTCGACCGCGACGCGGTCGCCCACCGCGCACTCGCTGCGCTTGCCGCGCGGAAACGCGTGCAGGCGGCTGCCGTCGTCGAACTCGATCACGTAGTGGCGGCCGTGCGCGGCGACCACCAGCGCGTCGGCCGTGGCCGCGCCATTGCCTTTGCCAGCGCTCGCGGCGCGCTGCGGGCCCGTCCTGCCGGCGCGGCTCATGCGTGCGCCAGCAGGCGGTCGATCCGCTGTGCCGCGGGCGGATGCGAGTAGTAGAAGGCGCTGTAGAGCGGATCGGGCGTCAGGGTCGAGGCATTGTCCTTGTACAGCTTGACCAGCGCCGACACCAGGCGGCCGGCATCGGTCTGCCCGGCGGCGAAGGCGTCCGCCTCGAACTCGTGGCGGCGCGAGGTCTGGCTGGCCAGCGGCCCGAGCAGGAAGGTGAACACCGGCAGGGTCAGGAAGAACAGCACCAGCGCCAGCGCATGGTTGCTGGCGCCGAGGTTGGGCAGCACGCCCAGGCCGGTGTAGAACCACGTGCGCCCGGCCAGCCAGCCCAGCAACGCGAGGAAGGCCAGGCTCAGCGCGAAGCTGACCAGCATGCCCTTGAGGATGTGGCGGCGCTTGAAGTGGCCGAGCTCGTGCGCCAGCACCGCTTCGATCTCGTCGTCGGCGAGGCGCTCCATCAGCGTGTCGAAGAAGACGATGCGCTTGGCCGCGCCGAAGCCGGTGAAATAGGCGTTGCCGTGGGCGCTGCGCTTGCTGCCGTCCATCACGAACAGGCCGCGGCTGCGGAAGCCGCACTTCTGCAGCAGGCGCGTGATGCGCGCTTCCAGCGTGGCGTTGGCCAGCGGCTCGAAGCGGTTGAACAGCGGCATGATGACCGACGGCGCGATCATCTGCACGAAGATCGTGAAGGCTATCCAGGTGAGCCACGTCCATGCCCACCAGAACTGGCCCATATGCTCCATAAGCCACAGCACCGCGAGCAGCAGGGGCAGGCCCAGCGCGATGCCGACGCCCGCCATCTTGAGCATGTCCACGACGTACAACCGCCACGTCATGCGGTTGAAGCCGAAGCGCTGCTCGATGACGAACTGCCCGTAGAGCGAGAAGGGCAGGTCGACCAGGCCGCCGAGCACGGCCACGCTGGCGATCAGCGCGACGCCGTAGCGGTAGCCGGGCCCGAAGGCGTCGAGCCAGAACAGGTTGAGCCACTGCAGCCCGCCCAGCATGGTCAGCACGATCAGCAGCACGGCGCCGGCCAGCACCTCGAGCATCGACAGCCGGGTGCGCGCGATGGTGTAGTCGGCCGCCTTCTGGTGCGAGTCCAGCGTGATGGTGTCGGCGAAGCGGCCGGGCACCGCGTGGCGGTGCCGCGCCACATGGCGCACCTGGCGCGCGGCCAGCCAGAGCTTGGTCAGCACCATCAGCATCAGTGCGGCGAGGAACAGATACGTGAACATCGGGCGGGGCCTTGTCGTGTGAAGCGTTGCGCGCCGCGCCGCAGAGCGGCCGCGGCGGCGGATATGCGAGAATTATAAGTTGTTCGTGCCTGCCGCCCTGTGTTCCTCGTCCGGGGCCGGGCGCGCCCTTTCCCGCCCCTCCTTCGATAGCAGTCCAGATGACCAGCCAAAACACCCACGCCGGCGCCGGCGCCAAATCCGTCAAGAGCGAAAACAACCTGATCTGGCTCGACATGGAGATGACCGGCCTGCTGCCGGACCAGGACCGCATCATCGAGGTCGCGCTCGTCGTGACCGACTCGGAGCTCAACATCCTGGCCGAAGGCCCGGTGCTGGTGATCCACCAGGAAGACGCCGTGCTCGACGGCATGGACAACTGGAACAAGGGCACCCACGGCCGCTCCGGCCTGATCGACAAGGTCAAGGCCTCGACCCTGACCGAAGCGCAGGCCGAGGCCGAGCTGCTGGCCTTCGTCAAGCGCTGGGTGCCGGCCGGCAAGTCGCCCATGTGCGGCAACTCGATCTGCCAGGACCGCCGCTTCATGGCGCGCTACATGCCCAAGCTGGAGGCATTCTTCCACTATCGCAACCTCGACGTGTCGACGCTCAAGGAATTGTGCAAGCGCTGGGAGCCGGCCATCCACAAGGGCTTCGTCAAGCGCCAGCTGCACACGGCGCTGGCCGACATCCTGGAGTCGGTGGAGGAGCTGCGCTACTACCGCACGCACTTCATCCGCCATCCGGCCGCCGCCGACGCTGCCGCCGCCGACGCGCCGGCAGCCCCCGCCGCCCCGGCGGCGCCCGCGGCCTGACGCGCGGGCACGCCTGACACGCCGGCTCCATGCCACGCACGAGGCGCCCCGCGGGGCGCCTCGTTCCATTACCGCGGTCCCCCGCAGCCCACTCATCGCCCAGCCATGTTCGCGCGCATCGTCTCGATCATCACCCCCGTCATCCTGATCATCCTGGTGGGCTGGCTGTACGGGCGCCGCGCGCATCCCGACATGGCGGGCATCAACCGCGCCACGCTCGACGTGATCGCGCCGCTGCTGGTGGTGTCGGCCTTCGTCAGCAAGGACTTCGTGCTGGCCGACCAGCTCGCGCTGCTCGGCTGCGCGGTGGCGGTGGTGCTGGGCTCGGGCCTGCTGGCGTGGCTGGCCGCGCGCGCGATGCGGGTGGACCCGCGCACCTTCGTGCCGCCGATGATGTTCAACAACTCCGGCAACATGGGCCTGCCGCTGTCGGTGTTCGCGTTCGGGCCGGTGGGGCTGGCGCCGGCGGTGGCGCTGTTCGCGGCGTCCAACCTGATGCACTTCACCATCGGCATGAAGATCGTCAACCGCCACGCGCGGATCGCGCAGATCGCGCGCAACCCGATGGTGCTGGCCACCGTGGCCGGCGTGGGGCTGTCGCTGGCGCGGCCGTGGTTCGCGCTGCCAGAGCCGGTGCTGGAGTCGGTCAAGCTGCTGGGCGACGCCACCGTGCCGCTGATGCTGTTCGCGCTGGGCGTGCGCATGAAGGACGTGAGCCTGCGCAACTGGAGCATGGGCGTGATCGGCGCCGCGGTGTGCCCGCTCACGGGCATCGCCTGCGCGCTGCTGCTGGTGCAGGTGGTGCCGCTGAGCCAGCTGCAGCGCGGGCTGCTGTTCGTGTTCGCCTCGCTGCCGCCGGCGGTGCTCAATTTCCTGGTGGCGGACCATTTCCGCCAGGAGCCCGACCAGGTGGCCTCGATCGTGCTGCTCGGCAATATCGGCGCGGTGGTGTTCGTGCCGCTGGGGCTTTACCTCGGCCTGCGCTGAGGCCAGGGCGGCGTCGCTTCAGGCCGCGCGCTTCAGGCCGCGCGCATCGGGCCGCGTGTATCAGGCCGCGGGTTTGGCGCGCACGGCGTTCTTGGGGCGCCATGACGGCGCCACCGCCGCATCGGTCTCGATGTACGGCCCGCCGATCAGGTCCACGCAATAGGGGATCGCGGCAAAGATGCCCTGCACGATGGTCTTGCCGTCCTCGCCGCGCAGGCCTTCGAGCGTCTCGCGGATGGCGCGCGGCTGGCCCGGCAGGTTGACGATCAGCGCGGCGCGGCTGGCGGTCTCGCGGATCACCGCCACCTGGCGCGAGAGGATCGCGGTCGGCACGAAATGCAGGCTGATCTGGCGCATCTGCTCGCCGAAGCCCGGCATTTCCTTGGTGCCCACCGCCAGCGTGGCCTCCGGCGTGACGTCGCGGCGCGACGGGCCGGTGCCGCCGGTGGTCAGCACCAGGTCGCAGCCGGCCACGTCGACCAGCTCGATGAGCGTGCGCGAGATCAGCGGCTGCTCGTCCGGGATCAGCCGCTCGACGGTCTGCCAGGGCGAGGTCAGGGCGCGCCCGAACCAGTCGCGCAGCGCCGGGATGCCTTCGTCCTGGTAGGTGCCGGCCGAGGCGCGGTCGGAGATCGAGACCAGGCCGACCAGCAGCTCGTCCGGATGCTTGCGGGCAATGGGATGGGTGGTCGCGGGCTGGGTCATGTCGGCTCCGGGGTGGTCGGTTGCGGCATCAGTCGTCGTTGGCGTCGGCGGCGTCGTGGGCGCCGGCGTCGGCCGCCTCGTCCTCGCCGGCGGCGGCGCGGGTGCCGTCCAGCACATTCTTGACGGCCTGGAACAGCTCGCGGAAATAGCGCGGCGGCTTGTTCATCTCGCGTTCCTTGCGGGCATTGCGGATGATGTTGCGCAGCGCCTGCACGTCGGTGGCGGGGTGCTCGGCGAGGAATTTCGTCAGCGCGGCGTCGTCGGCCAGCAGCAGCTCGCGCCAGCGCTCGACCAGGTGCAGCCGGGCCGTCTCGGCCTTGCTGGCGCCCTTGAAGGCCTCCAGCACGCGCTGGATGGCTTCCACCTCGGCGTCGTCGAGCTTGCGCATGACCTTGCCGACGAACTGCATCTGGCGGCGCTTGCCTTCGTGGTTGGTGATGCGGCGCGCGTCGCGGATGGCGTCGGCCAGCGCTTCGGGCATGGGCACGCGCGCCAGGCGGTCGCGGGGCAGCGCTTCGAGCTCAACGCCGAGGTCCTGCAGGGCGAGCATGTCGCGTTTTTTCTGCGACTTGCTCTTGGGCAGGTCGTCTTCGTCCGGTTCGGGGGCGAACTGGCCGGGGAAGCCGGAGGCATTCCGGGGGGAGGTGCGGGAGTTTCGCGTCATGGGGAGCATTTTATCTTGCTATGATTCTTGTTTGGACTTTTGATGACCGCGCCCACAATGGATCAATCCGCAGACCAGACCGCCCATTTCACCTATACCCAGGCCCAGCTCAGCGCGATGGCCGCCGATGTGCTGCGGGTGGCACGCGAGCTGGGGGCCACCGACGCGGCCACCGAGATCTCGGAAGGCAGCGGATTGTCGGTCACCGTGCGCAAGGGCGCGGTCGAGACCATCGAGCAGAACCGCGACAAGGTGGTCGGCGTCACGGTGATGATCGGCAAGCGGCGCGGCAATGCCAGCACTTCGGATTTCTCGCCGGCGGCGCTGCGCGCCACCGCCGAGGCCGCCTACAACATCGCCCGCTTCACGGCCGAGGACGATTGCGCCGGGCTGGCCGAGGAAGAGCTGCTCGAGCGCAACCCGCGCGACCTCGACCTGTTCCACCCGTGGGACATCGACGCCGCGCAGGCCATCGAACTGGCGTGCCGGGCCGAGGCGGCCGCGTTCGCGGTCTCGCCGCGTATCCGCAACAGCGACGGCGCCAGCGTGTCGGCGCAGCATTCGCAGTTCGTGCTGGCCACCTCGCGCGGCTTCATGGGCGGCTACCCGTACTCGCGCCACTTCATCTCGTGCGCGCCCATCGCCGGCACCGGCAGCGGCATGCAGCGCGACGACTGGTACTCGTCCAAGCGCGCGCCCGGCGCGCTGGCCGCGCCCGAGGACATCGGCCGCTACGCCGCCGAGCGCGCGCTGGCCCGCCTGAACTCGCGCAAGCTCTCCACGCGGCGCTGCCCGGTGCTGTTCGAGGCGCCGCTGGCCGCCGGCCTGCTCGGCGCCTTCGTGCAGGCGGTGTCGGGCGGCGCGCTGTACCGCAAGTCCACCTTCCTCCACGACACGCTCGGCAAGGCCGTGTTCGCCCCGCACATCCACATCCACGAGCAGCCGCACCTGCCCGGCGCGATGGGCAGCGCGCCGTTCGACGAGGAAGGCGTGCGCACCCACGCGCGCGACGTGGTGCGCGGCGGCGTGGTGGAAGGCTATTTCCTGTCCACCTATTCGGCGCGCAAGCTGGGCATGAAGACCACCGGCAACGCCGGCGGCTCGCACAACCTGACGCTGTCGAGCAAGCTGACCACGCCCGCGGACGATTTCGCCGGCATGCTGCGCAAGCTCGGCACCGGCCTGCTGGTCACGGAGCTGATGGGGCAGGGCGTGAACTACGTCACCGGCGACTACTCGCGCGGCGCCTCGGGCTACTGGGTGGAAAACGGCGTGATCCAGTTCCCGGTGGAGGAGATCACGATCGCCGGCAGCATGGCCGAGATGTTCAGGCAGATCGTCGCCGTCGGCGCCGACGCGCTGGTGCGCGGCACCAAGAAAACCGGCTCGATCCTGATCGAGCAGATGACCATCGCCGGCAACTGAGCCGGGGTGCTTCAAACGACCGCGCGGTGGCCTGTTGCCAGGGCCGCCGCGCGGTTTTTTCGTTTCCGGCTGCCGGTTTCCTGTTGGTTTCCTATTCTTCGCCGGACGGCGGGCGCTCGTAGGTCACGAACGCGTAGTCGAAGCCGTTGGCCTCGGAGCGGTGCGTCTCGCGGCTGGTGGCCAGCCACCGGCGCGGGTCGATCGGCGGGAAGTGCGCGTCGCCCTCGACGTCCGCGTCGATCTCCGTCACCACCAGCCGGTCGGCGCTGGGCAGCGCCTCGGCGTACAACTGCGCGCCACCGATCAGGAACACCTGCGCCGCGCCCGCGCACAGCCGCTGGGCTTCTTCGAGCGAGCCCGCCACGTCGCAGCCGTCGATGCGCAGGTCGCGGTTGCGGCTCACCACGATGTTGCGGCGGCCCGGCAGCGGCCTGCCGATCGACTCCCACGTCTTGCGGCCCATGATGATGGGCGCGCCCATCGTAGTGCGCTTGAAGTGCGCGAGGTCCTCGGGCAGGCGCCACGGCAGCGCGTTGTCGCGGCCGATCACGTTGTTGCGGGCCTTGGCCACGATCAGCGTCAGCAGCGTCATACGGCCACCGGCGCCTTGATGGCCGGGTGCGACTCGTAGCCGTCCAGCGCGAAGTCCTCGTACTTGTAGCCGAAGATGCTGTCGGGCTTGCGCAGGATCTTCAGCCGCGGCAGCACCATCGGTTCGCGCGCGAGCTGGGTGCGCACCTGCTCGGCGTGGTTGCTGTAGATATGGCAGTCGCCGCCGGTCCAGACGAAGTCGCCCACGTCCAGCCCGGTCTGCTGCGCGATCATGTGCGTCAGCAGCGCGTAGCTGGCGATGTTGAACGGCACGCCGAGGAAGATGTCGGCGCTGCGCTGGTAGAGCTGGCACGACAGGCGGCCCTCGGCCACGTAGAACTGGAAGAACGCGTGGCACGGCGGCAGCTTCATCTGCGGGATCTCGCCCACGTTCCAGGCCGACACGATCAGCCGGCGCGAATCGGGGTTGCTGCGGATCTGCGCGATCAGGTCGCTGATCTGGTCGACGTGGCGGCCGTCCGGCGTGGGCCACGCGCGCCACTGCGAGCCGTAGACCGGGCCCAGCTCGCCGTTCTCGTCGGCCCACTCGTCCCAGATGCTGACGCCGTTGTCCTTCAGGTACTTGATGTTGGTCGAGCCCTGCAGGAACCACAGCAGCTCGTGGACGATCGACTTGATGTGCAGCTTCTTGGTGGTCACCACCGGAAAGCCTTCGCGCAGGTCGAAGCGCATCTGGTAGCCGAACACGGAGCGCGTGCCGGTGCCGGTGCGGTCGGCCTTTTCGGTGCCATGCTCTTGCACATGGCGCATGAAGTCGAGGTACTGTTTCATCGGCGCGGGTGTTGGGGAAAGTGATGCGGCAGCGGCATTCCGCGTGGAACGGCCATCCGCGCGGCGGGGCGCGCGCGGCAGCCGGAGGGTTGGCATTTTATCGCAAAGCAAAAGAACGGGCCGCCTCGTGGCGGCCCGTTCCCCGTCTGTGTCGTCCGGCGCCGCCCGGTGTCACCCGGGGTGGCGCGCGCGCGCCGTCACTGGTGCGCCGTCTCGGGCGCGCGGCGCTTCTGCTTGAGGTAGCCCGCGCCCAGCACGCCGCCGATGATCAGCACGAACAGGCCGTAGTAGACCACCGCGTTGGCGTCGAAGAAGGCCTTGACCAGCGGTTCGCTGACGATCATCTTGACCGCGGTGAAGGCCAGCACGCCGGCGCCCGCGTAGATGATCGCGGGGAAGCGGCTCATCAGCTTGAGCACCAGGCTCGAGCCCCACACCACGATCGGGATGCTGATCAGCAGGCCCAGCACCACCAGCAGGAAGCTGCCGTGCGCGGCGCCGGCCACGGCCAGCACGTTGTCCACGCCCATCACCGCGTCGGCGATGATGATGGTCTTCATGGCGCCCACCAGCGTGGTGGCGCCGGCGCCGTGTTCGTCGCCGTCGCCGTCGTCGGACAGCAGCCGGTAGGCGATCCACACCAGGGCCAGGCCGCCGATCAGCAGCAGGCCGGGAATCTTGAGCAGCCAGACCACGCCGATGGTCATCGCCGAGCGCACCACCACCGCGCCGACGGTCCCCCAGATGATGGCCTTCTTCTGCAGGTGGGACGGCAGGTTGCGCGCCGCCAGTGCGATCACGATGGCGTTGTCGCCCGCGAGCACCAGGTCAATGACGACGATGGACAGCAGCGCCGTCAGGAACTGCATCGTGAACAGATCGGTGAACCATTCCATGAACTCTCCTCGAAAAACGAATAGCCGTAAGCAAAGGTTGCGCTTGCGCAGGGTTCGCCTGGAGACATGAAGTTCGGGAGCTTTGGGGGCGCCTTTGCAAACCATGAAACCAGGTTGCAAAGGTCTTGCTCGACCGCCATTGTGCATCGATTTGCGTTGGCGGTCAGCACAACCGGAGGCTGTCGGGGACAGGTCTCGGAATGACGATTGTGCTAAGGGCTGGGCCCCGGAGCTACTCCCCTTTGAGGGACGTGCCGCCGTGGGGCTGCCCCCTTGGCGATACGCTGACGCGGATTATAAACGAAGCCCGGATGGCCGTGCGGTAAATAAATATGCGCGCCGGCGCACATGCGGGCGCGGTGGCCCGCGGCCCGGGCATTTTTACGCCGCCGGCCGCGGTTTGCGTCCTATCCTAGAAGACCGGCATCGGCCGATGCGCCCCAGACGTCACCGGAGGCGCGTTCCATGCCGGTCCCGCGCATGCCGTGACGTGCGGGCCGGGGGTTTTACGCATCGCCCACAGACCAATAAGGAAACGTCATGCCGGCTGTCCCGACCCCGCTGCATCCACGACACGATCACCCGCAGGCCAAGCGCACCCCCAACGCATCCTTGAGACCCAACGGCAGCCAGGCCGCCGCCCACGGCATCGCCCTGTCCAATCCGGTGCCGCGCCTGGACTTCATCCAGCAGTACCACGAAGACAACGGCGCGCTGCGCGGCGAGATCACGCGCGGCCTGCTGGCCGAGGCCGCCAGCATCAGCCCCAAGTTCTTCTACGACGTGCTCGGCTCGCGCCTGTTCGAGGCCATCACCGACCTGCCCGAGTATTACCCGACCCGCACCGAAGCCGCGGTCTTTGCCGCCTTCGCGCCGGCGATGGCGGCGCGCGCCGGCAGCGGCAGCGTGCTGATCGACCTCGGCGCCGGCAACTGCCAGAAGGCGGCGCGGCTGTTCGGCAGCCTGCAGCCTTCGCAGTACGTCGCGCTCGACATCTCGGTGGAGTTCCTGCGCGGCACCCTGTTCTGCCTGCAGCAGCAGCATCCGCAGATTCCCATGCTGGGCCTGGGCGCCGATCTGTGCGCGCCGCTGGACCTGCCGCCCGAGGTCAGGCACGGGCGCCGGCTGTTCTTCTACCCCGGCTCCAGCATCGGCAACTTCGCGCCGGCCCAGGCGCGGGCCCTGCTGCAGCGGCTGCACGCGGCCGCGGGCCGCGGCGACGGCGTGCTGATCGGCGTGGACCTGCTCAAGGACGAGCCCGCGCTGGTGGCCGCCTACGACGACGCGCTGGGCGTGACCGCCGCGTTCAACCGCAACGTGCTGCGCAACCTGAACCGCATCGTCGGCAGCGACTTCGCGCTCGAGGACTGGCGCCATGCCGCCAGCTTCGACCGCGCGGGCTCGCGCATCCAGATGCACCTGCGCGCCGAGCGCGACGTCACGGTGCGCTGGGCCGAAGGCAGCCGCGTGTTCCGCGCGGGCGAGGCGATCCACACCGAGGATTCCTACAAGTACCACCCGCATGGTTTCGCCGAGCTGCTGCGGGACGCCGGCTTCCACGATCCGGTCTGGTGGACCGACCCGCGCGGCTGGTTCGCGGTGTTCCACGCGCGCGCCTGAGCCGCGCCGGGTCCCGCCCGCGCGGGTGTCATAATGCCCGCGTCCCCCTCCGGCAGCGGAGCGGCGCGCCGGGCAGGCGCGCGCCGCCTGCGCGGAGGCCGTGCAACCGTGGCTGATCCCACACACCGGCAGGGTTTGCGATGAGCGGCTTTTCCATGCTTCCCGATCTGCATTTCAACGGCGGCAAGACGGCCTGGGCCGACGCCCGCCGGCTGCCGCGCGAAGGCCTGGCGCAGGCGCTGGTGGATGCGCGCAGCCGCACGCTGGCCTGGCTCGCCGCCTTCGGCCAGACCCGCCGGGGCTGGGAGGTGCCGCGCGAGGATTTCGCCGATCCGCCGTTGTGGACCCTGGGCCATGTCGCCTGGCATGCCGAATGGTGGTGCCTGCGCGACGTGCGCGTGCGCGAGCACGGCGGGCTGCCGCTGCAGGTGGCCGGCGCGCCCTCGCTGCTGGACGGCGCCGATGCGTGGTTCGATCCCGAGCGCATCGGCCCCGAGGCGCGCTGGGAAGCCGCGCTGCCCGACGTGGCGGTGGTCAAGCGCTATGCCGCCGACGTGCTCGATGCCGCGCTGCGCCGCCTCGCGGTGCTGCCCGACGACAGCGACGCCACGCTCTACGCCTGGCGTCGCGCGCTGTTCCACGAAGACCGCCAGGGCGAGGCCATCGCCGCCTTGCTGCAGGCGCTCGGCGTGGCGCCGGCGGAGCCCGCGGTGGCGCTGCCTTCGCTGTCGGTGCCGCACGGCGGCACGCTGCAGTTTCCCGGCGGGCGCTTCGTGCAGGGCTGGGCCGAGCCGGACGGCTTCGCGCTGCCAGACGAACTGCCGCCGCAGTCCACCTACGTGCCCGCCTTCGAGATGGACGCCGCGCCGGTCAGCAACGCGCAGTTTCTCGAGTTCGTCGAGGATGCCGGCTACGAGCGCGCCCAGTGGTGGACGCCGGCGGGCCGCCGCTGGCTGATGGCGCAGGAGCGCTCGGCGCCACGCTACTGGGCGCGCCACCCGGAATCGCGGACCTGGATGGCGCTGCGCTTCGGCAGCCTGCGCACACTCAACCCGGACGAGGCGGTGCGCCACGTCAGCCTGTTCGAGGCGCAGGCGTGGTGTGCCTGGGCCGGCCGGCGCCTGCCGCAGGAGTCGGAGTGGGAACTGGCCGCCGTGCAGAACCGCGGCGGGCTGCGCTGGGGCATGGTGCGCGAGTGGACGGCCACGCCCTATGAGCCCTACGCCGGGTTCGAGGCGGGCCCCGGCGACGCGGATTTCGCCGCCAGCTTCGCCACGCACCAGGCGGTGCGCGGCGCCTCGTTCGCCAGCCCGGCGCGGCAGCATCACGCGCGCGCGCGGCTGGCGCTGCTGCCCGAGGACGATCTCGCCTTCGTCGGTTTCCGTAGCTGCCCGATCTAGATCCTCCGGCGCGGCGCGCAAAAGAAAACGGCACCCGCGGGTGCCGTTTTCTTTTGCGGGAAGGGGGCCGCGTGCAAGCGGCCCCTCCTGCGATCAGCGCGCTAAATCAGCGCTCGGAATCAACGCTCAAAACGCGAACGGCCGCCGTTGCCGCTGCGCTGGCCGCCGAAGCCGCCGCGGTTGCCATCGCGGTTGCCGTCGCCGAAGCTGCGCGCCGCGCCCTCGCGGTTGCCGAAGCCGCGGCTTTCGCCGCCGCGGTAGCCGCCGCCGTTGCCGGCCGGGGCGCCGCCGCCGAAGCTGCGCGGGGCCGCGCCGTCACGGTTGCCGAAGCCACGGTTGTCGCCGCCGCGGTAGCCGCCTTCGTTGTTGCCGAAGCTGCGCTGGCCGCCATTGCCGCCGCCGTTGCCACCATTGCCGCCGGTGTTGCCGTTGCTTTGGCCACGGTAGCCGAAGCCGCCGCGGTCGCCGAAGCCGCGGTTGCCGTCGCGGTCGCCGAACGGGCGGTCGCCGGCCGGACGCGGTGCGCCGTCGCGGTTGCCGTAGCCGCGGCTTTCGCCGCCGCCGAACTTGCGGTCGCCGAAGGTGCGGTTGTCGCCGCCACGGTAGCCGCCGCCGTTGCTGTTGCCACGGTAGCCGCCGCGGTCACCGCCCGGCTTGCCGCCGAAGCCGGTGCGCGGCTTGGGCGAGCGGCGCGGCTCCAGGCCTTCGATCACCGAGGCGTCGATGCGGTTGTTGGTGAAGCGCTCGATGCGCTTCCACTGGAACATGTCGCCGTGGTTCACCAGGTTGATGGCGACGCCCGAGCGGCCCGCGCGGCCGGTGCGGCCGATGCGGTGCACGTAGTCCTCGGCCTGCTTGGGCAGGTCGAAGTTGACCACGTGGGTGATGTCCGGCACGTCGATGCCGCGCGCGGCCACGTCGGTGGCCACCAGGATGCGCAGGTTGCCGCGGCGCAGCGAGGTGAGCGTGCGGTTGCGCGCGCCCTGGGTCATGTCGCCGTGCAGCGCGCCGGCCGCGAAGCCGGTGTCCGACAGGCGCTCGGCCAGCGAATCGGCGTCGCGCTTGGTGGCGGTGAAGACGATCGCCTGCTTGAGGCTGACGTCGCGCAGCAGGTGGTCGAGCAGCTTTTCCTTGTGCGACATGTCGTCGGTGAAGTGCAGGCGCTGTTCGATATTGCTCTGGTCGGCGCGCACGGCGGCGATCTCGATGCGCTGCGGGTCGCGCAGCTGGCGCGAGGCGAGCTGGGCGATGCGGCCGTCCAGCGTGGCCGAGAACATCAGCGTCTGGCGGCTGGCCGGGGTGGCGGCGACGATGGCGTCGATGTCATCGGCAAAGCCCATGTCGAGCATGCGGTCGGCTTCGTCGAACACCAGCATGTCCAGCGCGGACAGGTCGATGCGGCCGGCTTCGATGTGGTCGAGCAGGCGGCCCGGCGTGGCCACCAGGATGTCCGGCATCTTCGACAGCGCGGCGAGCTGCTTCGGGTAGGGCATGCCGCCCAGGATGCTGGCGCAGACGATGCGGCGCAGGTGGCGGCCGTACTTGGCGGCGGCTTCGGTCACTTGCAGCGCCAGTTCGCGCGTGGGCGTGAGCACCAGCAGCGCGGGCTGCGCCGGCGACGGGCGCGGACGCTTGCCCTTCATGCGCTTGATGGGCTCGTCGGCGCGCGGGCGGTTCGGGCTGGGCTTGACGCTGATGCGCTGGATCGCCGGCAGCATGAAGGCGCCGGTCTTGCCCGAGCCGGTCTGGCTGGAAACCAGCAGGTCGCGGCCTGCCAGGAAGGCGGGAATCGCCTGCGACTGGACCGGGGTCGGGACGGTGTAGTTCAGTTCGGCCAGGGCGCGCAGGATGGCTTCATCCAGGCCGAGCTTGGCGAAACCGTTGTCGGCGGCGATCGCGGGCGCAGCGGCCGCGGCTGCCGGATTGAGCATGGCGTCGATCTTGTCGAGCGGGCTTTGTTCCTGGACGGCGGGCGTGGCGATGGCGGCGACGGCTGCGGTTTCGGTCGATGCGTCGGCGGCGGAGGCAAAATCGTGCTCCGCACGAATGTCGTGCTGGGTCATGTCGTGGTTTTACGTATATGCATGGCACCCCATGCCGAACGAGCGGACAGGGGCGGGCGCAGTGCAAAGTCTTAAAAAAGGCTTCGGCGCCAATCGGTGAGGCCGTTACGACAGACACAGCTGACAGTACGGCGGCAGGCAGGGCGGCATCGGCACAAGGCCGGGCGCGCAATCCCTGGCAGGCAAACAGCTTCAGATAAGCTGTTCAACAGGATCGGAGACGAGGCGACGTCGGTGAGAAATGCGTTCTGTCGGGTATCACCACTTGGCCATTCGGAACAGGCCAGCCGGCGGACCGGGGAGCAGAGCTTGAGAGGGGGGCGTATCGCCTGCCGGATGGTGCGGCGGGCTGGTTGCACAACTCACAGTGCGAACTCACGGCGCGGATTATAGCAGAAAGAAAAGTAGTTTGTTGCGCTGCGATAGGAATCGTCCCTGTGGACGGCGCGCGCCGGGTGCGCCGCGTGGCACTTCCCGCCGGAGTACGGCCGCGCACGCCGGGAAGTTGCATCCGCCGGTCGCCTGCCTATACTGAATCCGTCGGGCACACCGAAGCCCGGCAAGGTAGCGGACTCGAGCATACCGCTGACCTTCCGCGGCGCTTGCTTTAAGCGCTGCTCGCCGCTGGTATCGCGGCAGTCGGCGTCACTGCCAGTATTCCTTCGCCTCTCCGGGTGATCCGGAGGGACGTCCGCGTCATGGGCGGAATCATGGGAATCCTGCGTGCACGACTGTTTGCCGGGATAACGCCGATGTGACCAGGAAGGTCCGGACCGTCCGCAACCGGCCCGCCAGCAGACTGGCGGGCTTTTTCGTTTCCGGGCGCGCATTTCGCCACGCCGCGCCCGTCTTGCGCCGTGCGGTTTTTGATATACTCCGGGCCTGCTCCCGGAGCGGCGCCGTCCAGGCGCCGCGGTTGTCTCCGCGGGGTCTATCCGCTCGCCGTAGTTCAATGGATAGAACGAGCGCCTCCTAAGCGCTAGATACAGGTTCGATTCCTGTCGGCGGGACCAGCGCAACGCTGGTTCTACGCGGTCCACCAGAGGTGTTTTCTCCGCCATGCCGCTTGCCGGCTTCCCGTTTTTCGCCTGTTTACAGAGGCCGGGAAGAGGCGACGCAGAGGCGACGCCTGCCCGGCGCGACAAACACACACACACCAGGTCCGCCCGATGAGAAACACCCTCCTCAGTCTCGCTCTCATGGCGCTGTGCGCCAACGCCGCCGCGGCGGCGCCCCAGCATGCCTGCGCGCCCGCCGCGCTGAAGCAGGCCGGCAAGTTGCTGGCCTTCCATGCCGGCCCCGACGACCGTATCGAGATCGACCCCAAGGTCAAGGTGCTCGCGCCGCTGAAGAACCCCGCGGGCAAGGACAAATACGATGTGCTGGAAGTGTATGGCTATATCTACAAGGGCACTTACCGCATGCACTTCATCTACGCGCCGGCCGGCTGCACGCTGATGGGCCAGGAAGTGCTGGAAATCGCCAACCTGTAAGCCCGCGAGGCGGCGGGCCGCGCCTCAATGCGCCCCCGTCTTCGAAAACAACTGGATCACCGCCACCCCCGCCACGATCAGGCCGATGCCGAGCCATGCGGCGAGGTCGGGGATCTGCCGGTACAGCACGCTGGCGATCAGCGTGACCAGCACGATGCCGGCGCCGCACCAGATGGCGTAGGCGATGCCGACCGGCACGGTCTTCATGACCTGCATCAGCAGGACGAAGGCGGCGACGTAGCCGGCCACCACCAGCAGGCTGGGCCACAGGCGGGTGAAGTTCTCGGAGGCCTTGAGGCTGCTGGTGGCAATGACTTCGGCCACGATGGCGAGGGCCAGGAGGGCGTAGCTGTTCATCGGTCGGGTTTCCTGCATTGGCTGCACGCCGGGTGCGTATTTTCCCACACGCGCGGTGCGCGCCGGCCGGCGGCAGGGCGAGGGCAGGTACGCGTGCCGGGTTTTTGATACCCCTCTTTTGGGTGGTTGTTTGACGATGGCTTGCGGCCTTCAATCGCTGATAAACCCCCTCAGAGGGCTTGCAGGTCGCGGTAGTGCCCGAACCAGCCGGCAGCATGACAAAGCCGGCGGCGGGCGAGTTGTTGGGAAGTCTCTAGGGGGAGCGCCATGAAAGGCGACGAGGAGTTGCAGACCGTCTGGCCGCAAGGGGATGGCGTGGCGGCGGGGCCGGCGGTCTGGCAGAACACGATCGCGGCGGCGGATGTCGCGCTGGAGGAAGCGTCCCGCATCCAGCGCGGCGTGCAGCACAACCTGCGCCTGCAGCAGGAGGTCCGCGCGCTGCGCGAGGAGCTGCGCAAGGCGCATGCCGAGCTGGACCGCTACCGCGGCATGCATGCGCGCGTGGTGGTGGGCATGCGGCAGCTGGAGGAGGACAACGCCGGCGAGGTCAGCCGGCTGCGCGCCGAGAGCGAGATGCTGATGGTGCGCCACCGGGTCTACAAGCTGCTGGCCGAGCACTACGCGCTGACCGCGCTGCGTTTCGATCCCACCGTCTTCGCCGAGCACCGCGACCGCGTGCTGCAGCACATTCTCTTCCAGCGCCGCAAGGGCGCGCCGCTGTCGGGCATCGGCGCCGCCGACATCGGTTTCCTGCTGTTGTAACGACTCAGCCGCCCGCGGGCGCCGCGCGCGGGCGCAGCACCACCAGCGCCAGCATGCCGCCCACCACGCCCCAGAAGGCCGAGCCCACCCCGGCCAGGGTCATGCCGGAGGCGGTGATCATGAAGGTCAGCAGGGCGGCGTCGCGTTCGGCCGGGGTCTGCATGGCCGTGGTCAGCCCGCTGGCGATGGAGCCGAGCAGGGCGAAGGCGGCCACCGCCACCACCAGCGCCTTGGGAAAGGCGGCGAACAGCGCCGCGATGCTGGCGGCCAGCAGCCCCGCCACCAGGTAGCCGATGCCGCAGACCACGGCCGCCGTGTAGCGGCGGTTGCGGTCGGGGTCGGCCTGCGCGCCGGTGCAGATCGCCGCGGTGATCGCGGCGAGGTTGATGCCGTGCGAGCCGAACGGCGCCAGCAGCGCGGAGGCGATGCCGGTCACGGTGATCAGCGGCGAGGCCGCCACGTGATAGCCGTCCGCGCGCAGCACCGCCAGCCCCGGCACGTTCTGCGAGGCCAGCGCGACGATGAACAGCGGCACCGCGATGCTGACGAAGGCCGGCAGCGAGAACGCGGGCGTGGTCCATACCGGCGTGGCCAGCGCGAAGTGGAAGGACTCGAAATGCAGCTGGCCCAGCGCGCCGGCCAGCGCCACGCCGCCGGCCAGCACGCCCGGCACCGCGTAGCGCGGCCACCAGCGCTTGCCGAGCAGGTAGAGCGCGAACATCACCAGCAGCAGCACGGTCTGCTGCTGGGCCTGCACGAAGACGTCGACGCTGATGCGGAACAGGATGCCGGCCAGCAGTGCGGAGGCGATGCTGGCCGGCAGCGCGCGCATGAGCTTGTCGAACCAGCCGGTCAGGCCCGCCGCGGTCATCAGCAGCGCCGCCATCAGGAAGGCGCCGATGGCCTCGGGGTAGGGCACGCCGGGCAGGCTGGCGATCAGCAGCGCGGCGCCGGGCGTGGACCACGCGATGACGACGGGCACGCGCGTGAGCAGAGACAGCCCGATGGTGGTCACGCCCATGCCGACCGACAGCGCCCAGATCCACGAGGCGACCTGCGCGTCCGACAGGTGCGCGGCCTGGCCGGCCTGGATCATCAGCACCAGCGAGCTGGTGTAGCCGGTCAGCATGGCGATCAGGCCGGCGACCAGGGCGGAGATGGACAGATCGGAGAACTTCAGCGGGGCGATAGTTGGCATGGGCAGCAATGCCGCCGGCGCGCGCCGAGGTCGGTGAACCTCCGCGTGGCGCGGCAGCAACAGGAAAGCGAACCGGGAAGGCCTGGAAACAGCCGGAAATAGCTGGAAGCAGCCGGAAGCCGCCGGGGAAACCAGCGTCCGGGCCGCCATCTTCGCACGAGTCCCGCCTTTTGGGTCCGCGGCGCGGCGCCGGCGCTACGTGACGCTACACGACGCGGCGCGGCAGGCCGTCTAGTCGGCCACCTTGTCGCTCGGGAACTTGAACGAGTCGCGCAGCAGGTAGCTCATCGGTATGTCCAGGTTGACCCCCTGCGGCGGGATCGGCGACTGGAACCATTTCTTATAGAGCTTCTGCGTGTCCTGCGAATAGATCGAGTCGACCATCGCCTTGTCCACCAGGCGCTTGAACTCGGCGTCGTGGCGCGACAGCATGATGGCGTACGGCTCGATCGTCAGCAGTTCGTTGGTGACGGTATAGCTGGCCGGGTTCCTGGCGTTGGCGCGCAGGCCGTAGAGCAGCACGTCGTCCATGACGAAGGCGTCGGCCTTGCCCTGCTCGACCATGCCGAAGGCCTCGGCGTGGTCCTTGGCTTCCACCACCTTCAGCTGCATCGCGCCCGAGCCGTTGATCTGGCGGATCACCACCAGCGAGGTGGTGCCGGTGGTGGAGACCAGGGTCTTGCCGCGCAGGTCGGCGAGCTTGCGGATGCCGGAGTCGGTCCTGACCAGCATGCGGATGCCGGCGATGTAGTGCGGGATGGTGAAGGCCACCTGCTCGCGCCGCTCGCGCGTGTTGGTGGTCGAGCCGCATTCGAGGTCGGCCTTGCCGTCGACGATGGCGGCGATGCGGTTGGCCGGCGTGACCGGCACGTATTCCACCTTCAGGCCCGGCATCTTCAGCGCGGTGCGTAGCGAGTCGGCCACGCGCAGGCAGAGGTCGATGGCGTAGCCGTAGGGCTTGCCGTCGGCCACGAACGAGAACGGCACCGAGCTCTCGCGGTGCGCCAGGCGCAGCACGCCGGTCTGCTGGATGCGCTGCAGCACCGGCGAGGCGGAGGACTGGGCCGCCGCGGGGCGCGCGCCTCCGGCCAGGCACAGCGTCAGGAAAAGAACGGGCAGGAGAGGCAGCATGCGGCCCCGGGCCGGCGCGCGCGCCGGCCGGGCGTCGCGCGGTTGCTGCGAACGCGGATGGATCATGGTATTCCCCGTGCAAAAAAGCTACTGGAACCAGCTTTCGCTGGAAGAAGCACTGGTTGGCGTTGGGTCGCCCGCACCGGTTCTATGCCGGTTCTTCTCTGTGTTGCTGCCGTCTGTTGCTGCCGTCGTGCCGCGGCTTGCGTGACCGGCGGCCATTGTTTCATGGCCGCATGCGGATCGACAATACGCGCCGCGCGGAGTGTTGCGCGGCGAGCAACAGCGCACCAAAACGGGGTCCGGAAGCGGCTGCCGGCGCCGCGGCGCACCCGTGGCGAACCTTGCCCGCGGACCCCGCGCGCGGACGCCGCACATGCCCCGGGCTTTCCCTTGGCGGGGCTTTCCCTTACGGATTTGTCCGACTGGAGCGCGGGGAGGGGCCTTGCTATCCTGCATTCGTGCCTTGCGAGCAGGGCACCGAGGAGAGACTCTTGGGCCCGCGCCAGCGCGGGCCCTTCTTTTTTGCGCGCGCGTTTTTTGCGCGCGCGCCGGCGGGCATCCCCGGGGCCGCCCGCCGGCGCATGCCACCGGGCGCGCCGCCGCGCTGGTCTACAATGCCGGCTACCCGGCAGGCCGGCGCCCGCGCCCGCGCGCCCGGCAGCGTCGCCAGTCACCCCGGCGCGCCCGCGCCGGCACGCCTGCCTCCCCCTCTGTCTTTCTTTTCGTATTGCTGCTCATGGCCCTGTTTTCGATTTCCGACGCCCAGCTCGCCTTCGGGCATGTGGCCTTGCTCGACCATGCCGACTTCTCGCTCGAAGCCGGCGAGCGCGTCGGCCTGATCGGCCGCAACGGCTCGGGCAAGTCCTCGCTGCTCAAGATCGTGGCCGGCCTGTCGGCGCCGGACGACGGCCTGATCGCGCGCCAGAGCGGCGTGACCTCGGCCTATGTGCCGCAGGAGCCGCAGTTCGCGCCGGGCCAGCACGTCTTCGACGCGGTTTCGCAAGGCCTGGGCCAGGTCCACGACCTGCTGGCCGCCTACGAGGCGGCGCTGGCCGCGCTCGACGACCACCACGACGAAGCCGCGCTGGCCGAGCTGCACCGCCTGCAGTCGGAGGTCGACGCCGCCGGCGCCTGGCAGGTGCGCACGCGCGTGGAAACCACGCTGGCGCAGCTCGGCCTGCAGGCCGACGTGCGCGTCGATTCGCTCTCGGGCGGCATGCAGAAGCGCGTGGCGCTGGCGCAGGCGCTGGTGGCCGAGCCCGACATCCTGCTGCTCGACGAGCCCACCAACCACCTCGACGTGGAAGCCATCCGCTGGCTCGAAGACCTGCTGCTGGCGTTCCGCGGCAGCGTGCTGCTGATCACCCACGACCGCGCCTTCCTCGACCGCGTGGCCACCCGCATCGTCGAGCTCGACCGCGGCCGGCTGGTGTCCTTCCCCGGCAACTTCGCCGCCTACCAGACGCGCAAGGCCGAGCAATTGGCCGCCGAGCAGGTCGAGCAGGCCAAGTTCGACAAGCTGCTGGCGCAGGAGGAAGTGTGGATCCGCAAGGGCGTGGAGGCGCGCCGCACGCGCAGCGTGGCGCGCATCCAGCGCCTGGTGACGATGCGCAGCGAGCGCGCCTCGCGGCGCGACGTGCAGGGCAACGTTAAGCTGGAGGTGTCGCAGGGCGAGCGCTCCGGCAAGATCGTGGCGGAACTGACCGACGTCAGCAAGGCCTTCGGCGACAAGGTGGTGGTGCGCGATTTCACCGGCACCATCATGCGCGGCGACAAGGTCGGCCTGATCGGCCCCAACGGCGCCGGCAAGACCACGCTGCTGCGCCTGATCCTGGGCGAGCTGGCGCCGGACAGCGGCACCGTCAAGAACGGCAGCAACATGCAGGTGGCCTATTTCGACCAGATGCGCGCCCAGCTCGACCTGGAGCGCTCGCTGGCCGACACCATCAGCCCGGGCAGCGACTGGGTCGAGATCAACGGCCAGCGCAAGCACGTGATGAGCTACCTGGGCGACTTCCTGTTCGCGCCCGAGCGCGCGCGCTCGCCGGTCAAGTCGCTGTCCGGCGGCGAGCGCAACCGCCTGCTGCTGGCGCGCCTGTTCGCGCGCCCGGCCAACGTGCTGGTGCTCGACGAGCCCACCAACGACCTCGACATCGACACGCTGGAGCTGCTCGAGGAACTGCTGCAGGACTACAGCGGCACCGTGTTCCTGGTGTCGCACGACCGCGCCTTCCTCGACAACGTGGTGACGTCGACCATCGCCGCCGAGGGCGACGGCCGCTGGCGCGAGTACGTGGGCGGCTATTCCGACTGGCAGGTGCAGTCGAAGCGCAGCGCCGCCATGCAGGAAGCGCAGTCCGGCGAGCGCAAGCCCGCCGAGGCGGCCAGGCCCCGCGAGGCGCGCGCCCCGGCGCGCGTCAAGCTGTCGTACAAGGAGCAGCGCGAGCTGGACGGCCTGCCCGAGCGCATCGCCGCGCTCGAGGCCGAGCAGAAGACCGTGGCCGGGCAGCTCGCGGACGGCGCGCTCTACGCCAGCGATCCGGCGAAGGCGGCGCTGCTCGGCACCCGCCACGACGAGATCGAGATGGAGCTGCTCACGGCGCTGGAGCGCTGGGAAGTGCTGGAAGCCAAGACCAAGGGCGAGGCGCAGTAGGCGCCGCGCGCGGCCCTCAGCCGCACCACGCCAGCACCATATTGGTCAGGTCCACCATGAAGCCCGGCCGCAAGTAGGCCAGGAAGGCCAGCGCCAGCACCGCGGCGGCGGCCGCGAAGCCGGTTGCGCGCAGGACGGCCGCGCGTGCCATCACGCCGCCGCCGCCCGCGGGCGCGCGATGGCGTGCTCGCGGATCGGCAGGTTGACCAGCGCGGCCATCACGCCCAGCCCGATGGCGATCAGCCACACCGTGTCGTAGCTGCCGGTGCGGTCGTAGAGGAAGCCGCCCAGCCACGCGCCCAGGAAGCTGCCGATCTGGTGCGAGAAGAACACCACGCCGGACAACATCGACAGATACTGCACGCCGAACACCTGGGCGATGATGCCGTTGGTCAGCGGCACCGTGGACAGCCACAGGAAGCCCATCAGCGCGGCGAACACCCAGGTGCTGGCGGTGGTGAGCGGCAGCAGCAGGTAGGCGGCGATCACCACCGAGCGCGCGATGTAGATGGCCGACAGCAGGTAGCGCTTGGGCATGCGCTGGCCCAGCGCGCCCGCGCTGTAGGTGCCGAACACGTTGAACAGGCCGATCAGCGCCAGCGCCACGGTGGCGATCTTCGGGTCGGCCAGGCCGCGGTCCTTGAGGTAGGGCGCCAGGTGCACGCCGATGAACACCACCTGGAAGCCGCACACGAAGTAGCCCAGCGTCAGCAGCTGGAAGTTGCGGTTGCCGAAGGCCTCGCGCACGGCCTGGCCGATGGTCTGCTGGAAGCCGCCGGCATGCGCCGCGGCGCGCGGCTCGCGCAGGCTGAAGGCCAGCGGCAGCATCAGGCAGGCCAGCACCGCCAGCACGAACAGCGCGTTCTGCCAGCCGGCGGCGGAGATCAGCGTCTGCTCGACCGGGATCATCAGGAACTGCCCGAACGAGCCCGCGGCGGCGGCGATGCCCATCGCCCAGACGCGCTTCTCGGCGCTGGCCACGCGCCCGATCACGCCGTACACCACGCTGTAGGTGGTGCCCGACTGGGCGAGGCCGATCAGCACGCCGGCGCCCGACGCGAACGCCGTGCCCGAGCCGGCCAGCGCCATCACCAGCAGGCCGGCCACGTAGAGCGCCACGCCGGCCAGCATGATGCGCAGCGCGCCGAACTTGTCGGCCAGCGCGCCGGTGAACGGCTGGCTCAGGCCCCACATCAGGTTCTGCAGCGCCAGCGCGAAGGCGAAGGTCTCGCGGCCCCAGCCGTGGGCCTGGGTGATCGGCAGGTTGAACAGCCCGAAGCCGTGCCGGATGCCCATCGACAGCGTGACCAGCAGGCCGCCGCAGATCAGCACGGTAGTGAGGGAAAGGGGTTGCCGCCGCGCGGCGTCCTGCGTGGTGTGCTGCATCTTGGCGTGCGTCTCCTGGCGCGGTGTGTTGTTCTGGTCTGGTCCCGCCGGCGCGCCTGGCCTCGTCCCGGGCCGCCGGCTGCACCGAAGCGGTGCGGGCAAGTTTAACCCGCATCCGCGCCTCGCGCCGGAGCCCGCGCCGGCCGTTAATGTGCTCTATCTGTCACGATGGCGGGTGGCGCGCAGGCAATGCGAATGGCGGCGAGAGCGCCGCGCGCTTCCATTACAATGCAGGCTGCCCGGCCACCCTGGCTGGCGCGCGGCAACCGCCGCCGCGCCGGGCCTGGCCGAGAATCCCACTAAGCAAGCGACTCCATGGCGAGCAAAACCAGTCAGTACAGCGAATCTTCCATCCGGGTCCTCAAGGGCCTGGAGCCGGTCAAGCAACGGCCCGGCATGTACACCCGTACCGACAACCCCCTGCACATCGTGCAGGAGGTGATCGACAACGCCTCGGACGAAGCCCTCGGCGGGCATGGCTCCGAAATCATGGTGACGCTGCACCGCGACGGCAGCGTCAGCGTGGAGGACGACGGCCGCGGCATCCCGGTGGGCATCCATCCGGAAGAGAAGGTGCCGGTAGTGGAGATCGTCTTCACGCGGCTGCACGCGGGCGGCAAGTTCGACAAGGGCAAGGGCGGCGCCTATGCGTTCTCGGGCGGCCTGCACGGCGTGGGCGTGTCGGTCACCAACGCGCTGTCCACGCGCCTGGACGTGGCGGTCTGGCGCGACGGCAGCCATGCCACGCTGACCTTCTCCGGCGGCGACGTCACCGTGCCGCTGGCCACGCGCAAGCTCGAGCGCGGCGAGAAGAAGAACGGCACGCGCGTGCAGGTGTGGCCGGACGCCAAGTATTTCGACTCCGCCACCATTCCGCTGGCCGAGCTGCAGCGCCTGCTGCGCAGCAAGGCCGTGCTGCTGCCGGGCGTGAAGGTCACGCTGCTCAACGAGAAGAACGGCGAGCGCCAGACCTGGCAGTACGACCAGGGCCTCAAGGGCTACCTGGTGGAAGCGCTGGCGCAGGGCAGCGGCGCCGAGCTGGTGGTGCCGATGTTCGAAGGCGAGCATTTCGCCGACCCCGACGCCAACCCGGCCGAAGAGGGCTTCGCCGAAGGCGAGGGCGCCTCGTGGGTGGTGGCCTGGACCGAGGACGGCGCGCCGGTGCGCGAGTCCTACGTCAACCTGATTCCCACGCCGGCCGGCGGCACGCACGAGTCCGGCCTGCGCGAAGGCCTGTTCCAGGCCGTCAAGAGCTTCATCGAGATGCACGCGCTGCAGCCCAAGGGCGTCAAGCTGATGAGCGAGGACGTGTTCGCGCGCGCCTCGTTCGTGCTGTCGGCCAAGGTGCTGGACCCGCAGTTCCAGGGCCAGATCAAGGAGCGCCTGAACAGCCGCGACGCGGTGCGCCTGGTGTCCACCTTCAGCCGCCCCGCGCTGGAGCTGTGGCTCAACCACCATGTCGAGTACGGCAAGAAGCTGGCCGAACTGGTGATCCGCCAGGCGCAGGCGCGCACGCGCGCCGCGCAGAAGGTGGAGAAGAAGAAGGGCTCGGGCGTGGCCGTGCTGCCCGGCAAGCTGACCGACTGCGAATCCACCGACGTCACCCGCAACGAGCTGTTCCTGGTCGAGGGCGACTCCGCCGGCGGCTCGGCCAAGATGGGGCGCGACAAGGAATTCCAGGCCATCCTGCCGCTGCGCGGCAAGGTGCTCAACACCTGGGAGACCGAGCGCGACCGCCTGTTCGCCAACAACGAGGTGCACGACATCGCGGTGGCGATCGGCGTGGACCCGCACGGCCCCGGCGACGAGCCAGACCTGTCCAACCTGCGCTATGGCAAGATCTGCATCCTGTCCGACGCGGACGTGGACGGCGCGCACATCCAGGTGCTGCTGCTGACGCTGTTCTTCCGCCACTTCCCCAGGCTGATCGACAACGGCAACGTGTGCGTGGCGCGTCCGCCGCTGTACCGCGTGGACGCGCCGGCGCGCGGCAAGAAGCCGGCGCAGAAGCTCTACGCGCTCGACGACGGCGAGCTGCTGGCGATCCAGGACAAGCTGCTCAAGGACGGCGTCAAGGAAAACACCTGGCAGATCTCCCGCTTCAAGGGCCTGGGCGAGATGAACGCCGAGCAGCTGTGGGAAACCACCATGAACCCGGACACGCGCCGCCTGCTGCCGGTGGCGCTGGGCAACTTCGACCTGCCGCAGACCGTGGGCGTGATGAACATGCTGATGGGCAAGGGCGAGGCGGCGCAGCGGCGCACCTGGCTCGAGGAGCGCGGCAACGAGGTGGTGGCCGACATCTGACGCGGCCCGTTCGAGACCAGCAAGACGCGAGGAAAGCCGATGGCGAAGACAAGCAGACCTGACCACAGCGCATGGCGGCGATGGCTCGCCGCCGGCCTGCTGCTGGCCGGCCTGGCGTGCGCCCCGGCGGCCAACGCGGCGCTGTACGGCTACGTCGACGACGACGGCGTGGCGCATTTCTCCGACGAGAAGCTCGACGAGCGCTACACGCTGTTCATGAAGAACGGCGGCGAGTTGCGCAGCCCGTCGCTGGGCCGCGCGGGCGCGGCCGACACCGCCGGCGCGGCCGGCGCGCTCGACCTGGAGACGCACAAGCTCTACCGCTACGTCGTCAACCACCCGAACATCGCCACGGTCGAGCCCATCATCCGCCAGGTGGCGCAGGCGCAGAACGTGGACCCGGCGCTGGTCAAGGCGGTGATGGCGGTGGAGTCGGGCTTCAATCCCGGCGCGGTCTCGCCCAAGGGCGCGATCGGGCTGATGCAGGTGATCCCCGACACCGGCGCGCGCTTCGGCGTGGCCGCCGACGCGCGCCGCACGGTGGAGCAGAAGCTGGCCGACCCGCGCATCAACATCTCGGCCGGCGTGCGCTACCTGCGCTGGCTGATGGAGCTGTTCCCCGGCAACCTGGAACTGGTGCTGGCCGCGTACAACGCGGGCGAGGGCGCGGTGCAGCGCTACAACAACGCGATCCCGCCGTTTCCGGAGACCCGGCAATATGTCAGCACGGTGCTGCAGTTCTACCGTTTCTACCGGCCGGGCGGCATGCCGCCCGCCGTGGCCGGCGGCGGCGTGAGCCGCGTGAAGATGGTGATAGGCGGGCGCCGCAACATGCCCTGACCGCCGCACGCACAACCCGAACGATCGCGCACAACATGCAACCGGCGCGCCACGCAGCAGACAGGCGCGCCGTCTTCTTGCCAATCCATGGAACAACAAGACTCTCTGTTTGACCCAGGTGCGCCCGATGGCGGCGCCGACTCGCTGACGCTGGCGCACTACGCCGAGCGCGCCTACCTCGACTACGCCATCAGCGTGGTCAAGGGGCGCGCGCTGCCGGAAGTGGCCGACGGCCAGAAGCCGGTGCAGCGCCGCATCCTGTTCGCCATGCACGAGATGGGCCTGCGCGCCGACGCCAAGCCGGTCAAGTCCGCGCGCGTGGTGGGCGACGTGCTCGGCAAGTACCATCCGCACGGCGACCAGTCCGCCTACGACGCGCTGGTGCGCCTGGCGCAGGACTTCTCGCTGCGCTACCCGCTGATCGACGGCCAGGGCAACTTCGGCTCGCGCGACGGCGACGGCGCCGCGGCCATGCGCTACACCGAGGCGCGCCTCACGCCGATCGCGCGCCTGCTGCTCGACGAGATCGACCAGGGCACGGTGGACTTCATCCCCAACTACGACGGCTCGATGGAGGAGCCCAGGCTGATGCCCGCGCGGCTGCCGCTGGTGCTGCTCAACGGCGCCTCGGGCATTGCCGTGGGCATGGCCACCGAGGTGCCGCCGCACAACCTGCGCGAGGTCGCCGCGGCCACCGTGGCGATGATCCGCAACCCCGACATCACGCTGGCCGAGCTGCTGGCGCTGATGCCCGGGCCCGACTATCCGGGCGGCGGCCAGATCATCTCGCCGGCGGCGGACATCGCGCAGATCTACGAAAGCGGGCGCGGCAGCCTCAAGGTGCGCGCACGCTGGATCATCGAGGACATGGCGCGCGGCCAGTGGCAACTGGTGGTGACCGAACTGCCGCCGAGCACCTCGGCGCAGAAGGTGCTCGAGGAAATCGAGGAGATCACCAACCCCAAGGTGCGCGCCGGCAAGAAGTCGCTCACGCCCGAGCAGCTGCAGCTCAAGCAGGGCATGCTGGCCGTGCTCGACGCGGTGCGCGACGAGTCCGGCAAGGACGCGCCGGTGCGGCTGGTGTTCGAGCCCAAGAGCAAGAACATCGAGCAGCAGGAATTCATCCAGACGCTGCTCGCGCACACCAGCCTGGAGTCGGGCGCGTCGATCAACCTGGTGATGATCGGCACCGACGGCCGGCCGCGCCAGAAGGGCCTGCCGGAGATCCTGCGCGAGTGGATCGCGTTCCGCTTCGACACCGTCACGCGCCGCACGCGCCACCGCCTGGGCAAGGTCGAGGACCGCATCCACATCCTCGAAGGCCGCATGCTGGTGCTGCTCAACATCGACGAGGTGATCCGCATCATCCGCGAGAGCGACGAGCCCAAGCCGGCGCTGATGCAGGCCTTCGGCCTGTCCGACCGCCAGGCCGAGGACATCCTGGAAATCCGCCTGCGCCAGCTGGCCCGGCTCGAAGCGCTGCGCATCGAGAAGGAGCTGCAGGAGCTGCGCGAGGAACAGGCCGACCTCGACGTGCTGCTCAAGTCCGAGACCATGATGCGCCGGCGCATCATCAAGGAGATCGAGACCGACGCCAGGCAGTTCAGCCCCGAGGACAAGGACCCGCGCCGCACGCTGATCCAGGAAGAGCGCCGCGCCGCGGCCGAGGTGCGCGTGGTGGACGAGCCCGTCACCGTGGTGATGTCGCAGAAGGGCTGGGTGCGCACGCGCCAGGGCCACGGCCATGACGCGCAGCAGTTCACCTTCAAGGCCGGCGACGCGCTGTACGGCACCTTCGAGTGCCGCACCGTCGACGTGATGCTGGTGTTCGGCACCAACGGCCGCGTCTACACCGTGCCGGTGGCCGGCCTGCCCGGCGGGCGCGGCGACGGCGTGCCCGTGACCACGCTGATCGAGCTGCAGGCGGGCACGCAGATCGCCCACAGCTTCGCCGGCGGGCTCGACCAGCGCATGCTGCTCGCCACGCGCGGCGGCAACGGCTTCCAGACCAGGGTCGGCGACATGGTCAGCCGCCAGAAGGGCGGCCGCGCCTACCTCACGCTGGACGAGGGCGACGCGCCGCTGGAGCCGGCGCCGCTCGGCGAGGAAGCCACGCACGTGGCCTGCCTGTCCGCCAACGGCCGCTTGCTGCTGGTGGCGCTCGACGAGATCAAGTCGCTCTCGGCCGGCGGCCGCGGCGTGATCCTGATGGAGCTCGAGCCCAAGGAAACGCTGCAGCAGGCCATCGCCGTGGGCGCGCCGGGGCTGGTGCTGTCCGGCGCTGGGCGCGGCGGCAAGCCGGCCTCGCAGAAGCTGGCCGGGCAGAACCTGATGCAGTACATCGGCAAGCGCGCCCGCAAGGGCCGCGTGCTCGAGGCCAGGCTCAAGGACCCGCGCATCGACCCGGTGAAGGTCGAGCCGCCCGCCGGCGGCTGAGCGCCGGCCCGTTGCATGTAGTTCCCGCAGTTCCCGCAGTTCCTGCAGTTCCCCTCTCCCGCTCGCGGGAGAGGGGCAGGGGGAGAGGGCCGGCGGCGCCACGAAGTCCGCGTCCGAGCGGTCCGCCAGCGCCCGGCCTTCTCCCCCGGCCCCGCGCCCGTTGCCTGGGCGCGGGGAGAACCCTCCGATTCTCCGCTTTGCTGCCTGGTCCGAGACATGCCAGTTCCCCCGCCCCCGAGCGCTGCCCTCGCGCCGCTTCCCACGCCCCGCCACCTGTTCATCGAGTTCGCCCGCATGGGCCTGTCCGGCTTCGGCGGCGTGCTGCCGTTCGTGCGGCGCGCGGTGGTGGAGCGCAACCGCTGGCTCGACGACCGCGAGTTCGTCGAGCTGCTCAGCATGGGGCAGGTGCTGCCCGGCCCCAACGTGATCAACGTGGCGCTGATGATGGGCCTGCGCTTCGCCGGCCTGCGCGGCGCGCTGGCCGCGTTCGCCGGGCTGGTGATGGTGCCGATGGTGGTGGTGCTGTCGGCCATGCTGCTGTACGAGCACTACCGCGACGTGGCCGCGGTGCAGCGCATGCTGGCCGGCATGACGGCGGTCTCCGCCGGGCTGATGCTGTCCACCGGCTTCAGGCTGGCGCAGAGCCAGTCGCCGACCGTGCGCGGCCTGCTGGTCGGCGTCGCGGCGTTCGCCGCCATCGGCCTGCTGCGCTGGCCGCTGGTGCCGGTGATGGCGGTGCTGGTGCCGCTCGGCCTGCTGCTCGAATGGCGCGCCGAGGGGCAGGCGCTGCGGCTGGCGGCCGAGGCCGCCGCGCCGCAGGCGCCGCCCGCGCCGGCGCAGCCGCCCGGAACCGACGGCGCCGCCGGGGAGCCGCGCGCATGAACCACCATCCCACCGTGCTCGGCAGCTTCTTCACCCACTTCCTGCTGCTGTCCTTCCTGTCGATCGGCGGCGCCGCCACCACCATCCCCGACATGCACCGCTTCCTGGTGGAGGCGCACGGCTGGATGAGCGACGCGCAGTTCTCCGCCATGTATGCGATTTCCCAGGCCTCGCCCGGGCCCAACGTGCTGTTCGTGGCGCTGTTCGGCTGGCAGATCGGCGGGCCGGCCGGCGCCATCGCCGGCATGATCGCCATCTGCGGGCCGTCCAGCCTGATCGCGCTGGGCTTCGAGTATTTCGCCGGGCGCGCGCCGCAGGCGCGCTGGCCGGGCCTGATCCGGCGCGGCCTGGCCACGCTGACCATCGGCCTGCTGTGCTCGTCGGGCTGGGTGCTGGCGGCCAGCGTGGACCACCGCTGGAGCGCGGTGGCGGTGACGCTGCTGACCATCTTCCTGATGCTCAAGACGCGCGTGCACCCGCTGATGCTGGTGGCGCTGGGCGCGGGCGCGGGGCTGCTCGGGCTGGTCTAGCGGGCTGGTTCGGCGCGGTGTCCGGTGTCCGGCGCCGGGCGCGCTACGCCACGCCGACGAAGCCGCCGGTCTGGTGCGCCCACAGCCGCGCGTACAGGCCGCCGCGCGCCAGCAGCTCGGCATGCGTGCCGCTTTCGGCGATGCGGCCGTCGTCCAGCACCACCAGCCGGTCCATGCGCGCGATGGTGGAGAGCCGGTGCGCGATGGCGATCACGGTCTTGCCGCGCATCAGCGTCTCCAGGTTCTCCTGGATGGCCGCCTCCACCTCCGAGTCGAGCGCCGAGGTGGCCTCGTCGAGGATCAGGATGGGCGCGTTCTTGAGCAGCACGCGCGCCACCGCGATGCGCTGGCGCTGCCCGCCCGAGAGCTTGACGCCGCGCTCGCCGACCTGCGCGTCGAGCCCGGTGGCGCCGCCGGCGTCGCGCAGCAGCGGGATGAAATCGGCCGCGTGGGCGTCGGCGGCGGCGGCCATCAGCTCGGCCTCGCTGGCGCCGGGGCGGCCGTAGAGCAGGTTGTCGCGGATCGAGCGGTGCAGCAGCGAGGTGTCCTGCGTGACCATGCCGATCTGCGCGCGCAGGCTTTCCTGGGTGACGCCGGCGATGTCCTGGCCGTCGATCAGGATGCGGCCGCGCTCGACGTCGTAGAGCCGCAGCAGCAGGTTGACCAGCGTCGACTTGCCGGCGCCGGACGGCCCCACCAGGCCGATCTTCTCGCCCGGCCGCACGGTCAGGTCGAGCCCCTCGATCACGCCCGAGCCTTTGCCGTAGTGAAAGCCCACGCCCTCGAAGCGCACCTCGCCGCGCGTCACGCGCAGCGGCGGCGCGCCCGCGCGGTCGGCCACCTTGCGCGGCACCGCGATGGTCTGCATGCCGTCCTGCACCTGGCCGACGTTCTCGAAGATGCCGTTGACCACCCACATGATCCAGCCCGACATGTTGACGATGCGGATCACCAGCCCGGCCGACAGCGCGATCGCGCCCACGCTGACGTGGCCCTCGCTCCATAGCCACAGCGCCAGCCCGGTGGTGGCGGCGATCAGCGCGCCGTTGAGCGCGGTCACGGTGAAGTCCATCGCGCTGACCATGCGGCCCGAGCTGCGCGCCTTGTCGGTCAGGTCGGCCATCGCCTCGCGCGCGTAGTCCTCCTCCAGGCGCGTGTGGGCGAACAGCTTGAGCGTGGCGATGTTGGTGTAGCCGTCGACGATGCGCCCCATCAGGCGCGAGCGCGCGCCGGTGGCGGCCACCGAGCGCGCCTTCACGCGCGGCGTGAAGTAGCGCATCGCGGCCACGTAGCCGACGATCCACAGCAGCAGCGGCAGCATCAGGCGCCAGTCGGCCTCGGCGAACAGGTAGAGCGAGCTGGCGGCGTAGATCAGCACGTGCCAGATCGCGTCCACCGCCTGCACCGCCGAGTCGCGCAGCGAGAAGCCGGTCTGCATGATGCGCTGGGCGATGCGCCCGGCGAAGTCGTTCTGGAAGAACCACATGCTCTGCTTGAGCACGTAGCGGTGGTTCTGCCAGCGCACCAGGTTGCCCAGGCTGGGGTTGATGACCTGGTGCACGAGGATGTCGTGCAGGCCGTTGAAGAGCGGGCGCAGCAGCAGCGCCACCACCGCCATCCAGGCCAGCTCGCTGGCATGGAGGCGGAAGAACGCCGGCCCGGGCGTCGCCTGCGCCAGGTCCACCAGCCGGCCGAGGAAGCCGAACAGCGCCACCTCGATCAGCGCGCCGCCCAGCCCCACCGCCAGCAGCAGGGCGAAGACCGGCCACACCTCGCGCAGGTAATAGGCGTAGAAGCGCCAGATCCGGCCCGGCGGCTCGGTGTCGGGCAGGCCGCGAAACGGGTCGATCATTCGTTCCATCAAGCGCAGCAGCATGGATCTCCTGGGGTCTGGGGGGGCGCCCGGCCGCGGTGGCGCGACCGCGGCCGGGCGGCACGGACTGCCATGATACCCAGATCGGACGCCGCCGCCGGGCCGCCGCCGGCGCCCGGCATGACGCCTTCCGGGCACATGCGGGCCATGCCGCCCGGCATGGCCCGCGGTCTCCCGGGCGCCGCCCACGCTCCTTTCCGTGCCGCTCCCCGCACATATCCGGCGCGCTTGCCCGCCGCCAGCCCGCCATATCCGGGAAATCACCAATACATCTATGCTTGTATATACAACACTATACACCCACGACATGGCCGCACGGTGAGCGTGCCGGCCGCATTCCAGCGTCAATCCCAAGGAGTTCCCCCGTGAGCGACAGCCTCCGTTTCCGCGATGTAGAGATCCGCGCCCCGCGCGGCAGCCAACTGAATGCCAGGAGCTGGCAGACCGAGGCGCCGCTGCGCATGTTGATGAACAACCTCGACCCGGAAGTGGCGGAGAACCCGAAGGAGCTGGTGGTGTACGGCGGCATCGGCCGCGCCGCGCGCAACTGGGACTGCTACGACCAGATCGTCGCCACGCTCAAGACGCTGGGCGACGACGAGACCCTGCTGGTGCAGTCGGGCAAGCCGGTCGGCGTGTTCAGGACCCACGCCAACGCCCCGCGCGTGCTGATCGCCAACTCCAACCTGGTGCCGCACTGGGCCACCTGGGAGCACTTCAACGAGCTCGATGCCAAGGGCCTCGCCATGTACGGCCAGATGACCGCCGGCTCGTGGATCTACATCGGCAGCCAGGGCATCGTGCAGGGCACCTACGAGACCTTCGTCGAGGCCGGGCGCCAGCACTACGGCGGCAGCCTCAAGGGCCGCTGGGTGCTGACCGCGGGCCTGGGCGGCATGGGCGGCGCGCAGCCGCTGGCCGCCACGCTGGCCGGCGCGTGCTCGCTCAACATCGAATGCCAGCAGGCCAGCATCGACTTCCGCCTGCGCACGCGCTACGTGGACGAGCAGGCCGCCGACCTCGACGACGCGCTGGCGCGCATCGCCCGCTACACGGCCGAGGGCAAGGCCATCTCCATCGCGCTGTGCGCCAACGCCGCCGAGGTGCTGCCCGAGCTGGCGCGCCGCGGCGTGCGCCCGGACATGGTCACCGACCAGACCAGCGCCCACGACCCGCTCAACGGCTACCTGCCGGCCGGCTGGACCTGGGGCCAGTACCGCGACCGCGCGCGCACCGACCCGGCCGGCACCGTCAAGGCCGCCAAGCAGTCGATGGCGCGCCACGTGCGGGCCATGCTGGACTTCCAGAAGATGGGCGTGCCCACCTTCGACTACGGCAACAACATCCGCCAGATGGCCAAGGAGGAGGGCGTGGCCAACGCCTTCGACTTCCCCGGCTTCGTGCCGGCCTACATCCGCCCGCTGTTCTGCCGCGGCGTGGGCCCGTTCCGCTGGGCCGCGCTGTCGGGCGACCCGCAGGACATCTACAAGACCGACGCCAAGGTCAAGGCGCTGATCCCCGACGACGCGCACCTGCACCGCTGGCTCGACATGGCGCGCGAGCGCATCAGCTTCCAGGGCCTGCCGGCGCGCATCTGCTGGGTCGGCCTCGGCCAGCGCGCCCGGCTCGGCCTGGCCTTCAACGAGATGGTGCGCAGCGGCGAGCTGTCGGCGCCGGTGGTGATCGGCCGCGACCACCTCGACTCCGGCTCGGTGGCCAGCCCCAACCGCGAGACCGAAAGCATGCGCGACGGCTCCGACGCGGTGTCCGACTGGCCGCTGCTCAACGCGCTGCTCAACACCGCCAGCGGCGCCACCTGGGTGTCGCTGCACCACGGCGGCGGCGTGGGCATGGGCTTCTCGCAGCATGCAGGCGTGGTGATCGTGTGCGACGGCACCGACGAGGCCGCCGCGCGCATCGCGCGCGTGCTGCACAACGACCCGGCCACCGGCGTGATGCGCCATGCCGACGCGGGCTACGAGATCGCCATCGCGTGCGCGCGCGAGCAGGGCCTGAACCTGCCGATGATCACCGGCGGCAAGGAGGCCTGAGCATGAGCGCAACCGACCTGACCC
Source organism: Cupriavidus ulmosensis (assembly GCF_977008105.1). NCBI lineage: Bacteria > Pseudomonadati > Pseudomonadota > Betaproteobacteria > Burkholderiales > Burkholderiaceae > Cupriavidus > Cupriavidus ulmosensis. The sequence continues at coordinate 3,061,666 of NZ_CDRMWP010000001.1, read as the reverse complement.
TCAAGCCCGGCCAGTTGAGCCTGGCCCAGTTGCGCACCGCCTACCGGCAGTCGCTGCGCCTGCGCCTCGACGACGGCGCGGGCGCCGCCATCGACGCCAGCGTGGCCTGCGTCGAGTCCATCGTCGCGCAGGGCCGCACCGCCTACGGCATCAACACCGGCTTCGGCCTGCTGGCGCAGACCCGCATCGCCAGCGAAGACCTGGAGAACCTGCAGCGCTCGCTGGTGCTGTCGCACGCCGCCGGCGTGGGCGAGCCGCTCGACGACGCGATGGTGCGCCTGATCATGCTGCTCAAGGTCAACAGCCTGGCGCGCGGCTTCTCCGGCATCCGCCGCGAGGTGATCGAGGCGCTGGTCGCGCTGGTCAACGCCGAGGTCTATCCGCACATCCCGCTCAAGGGCTCGGTCGGCGCCTCGGGCGACCTCGCGCCGCTCGCGCACATGTCGCTGGTGCTGCTGGGCGAGAGCCAGGCGCGCCACCGCGGCCAGTGGCTGCCGGCGCGCCAGGCGCTGGAAGTGGCCGGCCTGCGTCCGCTGACGCTGGCGGCCAAGGAAGGGCTGGCGCTGCTCAACGGCACGCAGGTCTCGACCGCCTACGCGCTGCGCGGCCTGTTCGAGGCCGAGGACCTGTTCGGCGCCGCGCTGGTGTGCGGCGGCCTGAGCGTGGAGGCCATGCTCGGCTCGCGCGCGCCGTTCGACGCGCGCGTGCATGCCGTGCGCGGCCAGCGCGGCCAGATCGACGCGGCCGCGGCCTACCGCGCGCTGCTCGGCGAGAGCAGCGAACTGGCGCGCTCGCACGCGGACTGCGACAAGGTGCAGGACCCGTACTCGCTGCGCTGCCAGCCGCAGGTGATGGGCGCCTGCCTGACGCAGTTGCGCCAGGCCGCCGAAGTGCTGGCGGCGGAAGCCAACGCGGTGTCCGACAACCCGCTGGTGTTCGCCGCCGAAGGCGACGTCATCTCGGGCGGCAACTTCCACGCCGAGCCGGTGGCGATGGCGGCCGACAACATCGCCCTGGCCATCGCCGAGACCGGCTCGCTGTCCGAGCGCCGCATCTCGCTGATGATGGACCGCCACATGTCGCAGCTGCCGCCGTTCCTGGTGGCCAACGGCGGCGTCAACTCCGGCTTCATGATCGCGCAGGTCACCGCCGCCGCGCTGGCCAGCGACAACAAGGCGCTCGCGCATCCGCACAGCGTCGACAGCCTGCCGACCTCGGCCAACCAGGAAGACCACGTGTCGATGGCGCCCAACGCCGGCAAGCGGCTGTGGGCGATGGCCGAGAACGTGCGCGGCATCCTCGCGGTGGAATGGCTGGGCGCGTGCCAGGGCCTGGACTTCCGCGAAGGGCTCAAGAGCTCGCCGCCGCTGGAGCAGGCGCGCGCGCTGCTGCGCGCCGAGGTGCCGTACTACGAGAAGGACCGCTTCTTCGCGCCCGACATCGAGGCGGCCAGCCGCCTGCTGGCCGCGGGCGGGTTGAACGCGCTGCTGCCGGCGGGGCTGCTGCCCAGCCTGTGACGCCGCGCGCGTCAGGGCGCGCCATGCCATGACGCCCGGGGCGGCGCGCGCGGATGCCCGCCCGCGCCGCCCGCAAACGGGCGCGACAGAACAATGACCCGGAGACAGAACAGATGCAGATGCAACAGCAGCCGCAAGGCCTGCAGCGCAGCCTGGGCGCGCGCCACATCCGCTTCATGGCGCTCGGTTCGGCGATCGGCACCGGACTTTTCTACGGCTCGGCCTCGGCCATCCAGGCGGCCGGCCCGGCCGTGCTGCTGGCCTACCTGATCGGCGGCGCCGCGGTCTACATGGTGATGCGCGCGCTCGGCGAGATGGCGGTGCGCAACCCGGTGTCCGGCTCGTTCGGCCAGTACGCCAACACGGCGCTGGGGCCGCTGGCGGGCTTCCTGCTCGGCTGGACCTACACCTTCGAGATGGTCATCGTCTGCCTGGCCGACGTGACCGCGTTCGGCATCTACATGGGGTTCTGGTTCCCGGACGTGCCGCGCTGGATCTGGGTGCTCGGCATCGTGTTCCTGATCGGCGGCCTCAACCTGCTCAGCGTCAAGGTCTTCGGCGAGCTGGAATTCTGGCTGTCGCTGCTCAAGGTCGGCGCCATCGTCGCCATGATCGGCGGCGGCGTGGCCATCATGCTGTTCGGCCTCGGCATGGCCGGTGGCGGCGCCGCCACCGGCATCCACAACCTGTGGGCGCACGGCGGCTTCATGCCCAACGGCGTGGCCGGCGTGATCGCTTCGTTCGCGGTGGTGATGTTCGCCTTCGGCGGCATCGAGATCATCGGCATCACCGCCGGCGAGGCGCGCGACCCCGAGCGCGTGATTCCGCGCGCGATCAACGCGGTGCCGCTGCGCATCCTGCTGTTCTACGTGCTCACGCTGGGCGTGCTGATGTCGCTCTACCCATGGCACCGCGTCGGCAGCGAGGGCAGCCCCTTCGTGCAGATCTTCAGCCGCCTGGGCATCGGCTCGGCCGCGGCGGTGCTCAACGTGGTGGTGATCTCGGCGGCGGTGTCGGCCATCAACAGCGACATCTTCGGCGCCGGCCGCATGCTGTACGGCATGGCCGTGCTGCGCCACGCGCCGCGCGCGTTCGCCCGCGTCTCGCGCAACGGCGTGCCGTGGATGACGGTGGTGGTGATGGCGCTGGCGCTGCTGGCCGGCGTGGTGCTGAACTACGTGATGCCCGAGGACGTGTTCGTGCTGATCGCCTCCATCGCCACCTTCGCCACGGTCTGGGTGTGGCTGATGATCCTGCTGTCGCAGTTCGTCATGCGCCGGCGCATGAGCCGCGCCGAGGCGGCCGCGCTCAAGTTCCCGGTGCCGTTCTGGCCGCTGGCGCCGCTCGCGGCGATCGGCTTCATGCTGTTCGTCTTCGGCGTGCTCGGCTGGTTTCCGCAGACCCGCGCCGCGCTGGCGGTGGGCGCGGTCTGGCTCGCGCTGCTGGTGGCGGCATGGTGGCTGTGGGTGCGGCCGCGCCGCGATCCGCACGGCGAGCCCGCGCTGGCACCGGACTGACCTCGCGCCATCTCCCCGACGCCCCCGGCACCTCCCCGCGCGGGCGCCATGATTACATCGTTCCAGGCAGACACCATGCTCATCGACAACACCGCCCCCGGCGCCGCGGCCCTGCAAGGCGCCGCGCCCGCGCCGCTGTCCCGCTTCAAGGCCATCGCCGCCATCACCATCGGCAACGGCCTGGAGTTCTACGACTTCGTGGTCTACAGCTTCTTCGCCACGCTGATCGGCCGCCTGTATTTCCCGGTGGCCGACGCCACCGGCCAGTTGCTGCTGTCCTTCGCCACCTTCGGCGTGGGTTTCCTGATGCGCCCGCTCGGCGGGCTGCTGATCGGCATGTACGCCGACCGCGCGGGCCGCAAGCCGGCGGTGGCGCTGACGCTGTGGCTGATGGGCCTGAGCGCGGTGATCTTCGTGGTCACGCCGACCTACGCCCAGATCGGCATCGCCGCGCCGGTGCTGATCCTGCTCGCGCGGCTGGTGCAGGGCTTCGCCATCGGCGGCGAGATGGGCGCGTCCACCGCGCTGCTGCTGGAGTACGCCGACGACCGCTCGCGCGGCTTCTACACGAGCTGGCAGCCGTTCAGCCAGGGGCTGGCGGCGCTGCTCGGCGCGCTGGTCGGGCTGCTGCTCAGCAACGTGCTCGCGCCCGCGGAGCTGGAGGCGTGGGGCTGGCGCGTGGCCTTCGCCATCGGCATCCTGGTGATCCCGGTGGGGCTGGTGATCCGCCGCCGCCTGGAGGAGACCGCGCCCGCGGCCCATGCGTCGGAGCACGCCTCGTCCATGCAACTGCTGCGCGAGCACGGCCGCGCGCTGGCGGCCAGCGTGCTGCTGATGATCGGCGTGGCCTCGTCGACCTACATCGTGGTCTACTACCTCAGCAACTACGCGGTGTCGCAATTGCACATGCCGCTGTCGCTGGGCATCTGGGCGGCCTGCGTGGCGGCCGGCGTGCAGGTGGTGCTGTCGCCGTTCGCGGGCCGCCTGGCCGACCGCTTCGGCCGCCGCCCGGTGGTGCTGTGGTCACGCGTGGCGCTGCTGGCGATGATCTATCCCGCCTTCGTGCTGATCAACGCCGAGCCGGGCCTGGCGCGCCTGCTGCTGGTGGTGGGCTGCCTGTCGGTGCCGATGTCGCTGACCTCGCCCGCGTCGATGGTGCTGGTCAGCGAGGTGCTGCCGCAGCGCCTGCGCGCCACCGGGCTGTCGATCGCGTATTGCGTCGCCATCGCCATCTTCGGCGGCTTCGCGCAGTTCTTCTCGACCGAGCTGATCCACCTCACCGCCAGCCCGAACGCGCCGGCCTTCTACGTGATCGGCTGCGGCCTGGTCTCGCTGGTCGGGCTGGCGATGGTGCCGGAAACGCTGGGGCGCCGCCTGTCATGAGCGGGATCGCCTCGCCGCATTCCGCGCACCATTGTGCGCACGCCGTCTGGCGCGGGCGCACCGACGGCAACGAGCGCGGCGACACGCGGCGGCTGTTCGACGTGGTGCGCACGGGCACCGCGCGCGTGCCGGGCGCGCCGGTGCTGCTGGGCTTCTGCTGCGACGCCGGCGTGCTGCGCAACCAGGGCCGCGCCGGCGCCGCGGGCGGCCCGCACGAGATCCGCCGCGCGCTGGCCGGCGCGCCGGCGCACGGCCTCGAAGCCTTCCACGATGGCGGCGACGTCATCTGCGCCGACGGCGACCTCGAAGCCGCGCAGCAGGCGCTGGCCCGCGCCGTGGCCGCGGAACTGGCGCGCGGCGCCTTCACGCTGGTGCTCGGCGGCGGCCACGAGATCGCCTGGGGCACGTGGCAGGGCCTGCGCGCGCATCTCGACGCGCGCGGCGACCACGGCCGCGTGCTGGTGCTCAACCTCGATGCGCATTTCGACCTGCGCACGGCCCGCCCCGGCAGCTCCGGCACGCCGTTCGACCAGATCGCCGAAGCCTGCCGCGCGCGCGGCCAGCGCTTCGAATACAGTTGCCTGGGCGTGAGCCGGCTCGGCAATACCGCGGCGCTGTTCGCGCATGCCGACGCGCTCGGCGTGCATTACGTGGAAGACGTGCTGATGCAGGAGCGGCACCTCGACGCGCGGCTGGAAGCACTGCGCGCGCGCATCGACGCGGTGGATCACGTCTATCTGACGATCGACCTCGACGTGCTGCCCGCGGCAGTGATGCCGGCGGTATCGGCGCCCGCGGCCTATGGCGTGCCGCTGCCGGTGGTGGAGGCGGTGGTGGAACTGGTGCGCGCCAGCGGCAAGCTGCGCGTGGCCGACCTCGCCGAATTCAATCCGCTGTACGACCGCGATGGCTGCGGCGCGCGGGCGGCGGCGCGGCTGGCGTACCGGCTGCTGGCCTGATCGTTTGGATTCTTTTGCTTCCCTCTCCCGCGCGCGGGAGAGGGAAGGCCATCATCGGCGGCCGGTCCGTCAGCGGATCACCATCTGCGTGAACGGATGCACATACGCCTGCAGCGTGATGAACAGGCCGACCAGGATCGCCAGCGAGATCGAGTGGAAGAACACGTAGCGCAGGATCTCGCCCTCATGGCCGTACCACTTGGTGGCGGTGGACGCCACCACGATGGACTGCGCGTCGATCATCTTGCCCATCACGCCGCCCGAGCTGTTGGCCGAGGCCATCAGGATCGGTGACAGGCCCAACTGTTCCGCCGTGGTCTTCTGCAGGCCGCCGAATAGCACGTTGGAGGCGGTGTCGGAGCCGGTCAGCGCCACGCCCAGCCAGCCCAGCATGGTGCCGAACAGCGGGTAGAGCACGCCGGTGTGGGCGAAGGCCAGGCCCATCGTGGCGTCCAGGCCCGAGTAGCGGGTCAGGTAGCCGATGCCGAACATCGCGCAGATGGTCAGCAGCGAGTACTTCACCAGCTTGATGGTTTCCCAGTATTCCTTGATCAGGCGCGGCACCGAGTAGCCCATCAACAGGCCGCCCAGCAGCGCCGAGGCCAGGATGCCGGTGCCGGCCATCGACAGCACGTTGAAGGCGAACACCGCGCCTTCGGCGGTGGGCTTGGGCACCACCGGCGGCACCTTGAGCACGGCCTTGTCGAGGCCGGGGATGGGGAAGCGCCACTGCCAGATGCCGTCCATCAGCTTCTTGAATTCCGGGATGCCCCAGACGAACACGAACACCGTCAGGATCACCCACGGCACCCATGCCTTGACCACCGAGATGCCGGCGGAGGCGGCGTTGGCGCGCGCTTCGGCGGCCACCGCTTCGGGGTCGTCGACCTTGGAGTCGTCGTGGCGGCCCAGGATGCGCGTGGAGGTCCAGGTCTCCTTCGGCTTCCAGACTTTCAGGAACAGCGTCAGCGAGCCCATCGACACCAGCGCGGCGATCACGTCCACCAGCCACGGGCCGTGGAAGTTCGACACCAGGAACTGCGGCACCGCGAACGACACGCCGGCCACCAGAATGGCGGGCCAGATCGCCAGCATGCCGCGGAAGCCGGCGAAGGCCCAGATCAGCCAGAACGGCACCAGCACCGAGAAGAACGGCAACTGGCGGCCGACCATCGCCGAGAGCTGCAGCAGGTCGAGGCCCGTGACCGAGGCCAGGCCGATCAGCGGCGCGCCCAGCGCGCCGTAGGCCACCGGCGCGGTATTGGCGATCAGCGCCAGGCCCGAGGCGGCCAGCGGCGAGAAGCCGAGGCCGATCAGGATGGCGCCGGTCACCGCCACCGGCGTGCCGAAGCCGGCCGCGCCCTCGAAGAACGCGCCGAAGCTGAACGCCACCAGCAGCAGTTGCAGGCGGCGGTCCTCGGTGATGCCGGAGATCGAGTTCTGCAGCACCCGGAACGAGCCGTTGAGCGTGGTCAGGCGGTGCAGGAAGATGATGTTGAGGACGATCCAGCCGATCGGGAACAGGCCCGAGACGATGCCCAGGCCGGCCGCCTTGCCGGCCATCGCGGCCGGCATGCCGAACACGGCGGAGGCGATGACCACGCCCACCACCAGCGCCAGCCCGGCGGCCAGGTGGGCCTGCAGGTGAAAGAACGCCAGTGCTGCCAGCAGCACGGCCACGGGTACCCCTGCGGCAAGCGTGGACAACGCCATGCTGCCTAGCGGGTCATAGATTTGACTCCACATGTCTGCATCCTCCTCGGGTTGGGCGGCAGGTTTTCTTTGCTTCGGCTCCGGCCTGCCATGTCTCAGCGGTTTATCGGCTGTTTTCTTTTCTCGGCTGCTTCTTCGTCCGTTCAGCGGCTCTTGCGGTGCTCGTGACGCTGGTCGCGCTGGCCGCGTTGGCCGCTTTTCCCGGTTTCCTGCCCCGGACCACGCGGGCCGCCTGTGGGACAAACTTCGGATTCTAAGGAGGGGTTCCCGCCGCGCCGCCCTAAATCGGATCATCACCCCCATGAACCGGATTCACGGATCAGGGTTTGCCTGGGGGCAGGCTGGGGCACGCCGCGCACCCCCGGGAGGTTACTCCAAACGTGCCGATCCGCAAATGCATGCCGGCGCGGGCCGGCGGTGGCAGAATGCGCTGATGTCCGCCAGTATCCGCCAGTGTCCGCCGCCGGCGGCGCCGCGCGATCCCGAAGGAGCCTTGCCATGCCGTTCGCCATGCCGCTTGCCATCTCCCACGCCATCCCGGGCGGCGCCCTGTTCGCCGCCTTCGTGCTGGCCAGCCTGGTGCTGGCGGTCACGCCCGGGCCCGCCGTGATCTACATCGTCACGCGCACGCTGTCGCAGGGCCGCCGCAGCGGGCTGGCCTCGGTGGCCGCCGTGGCGCTGGGCAATCTGGTCAACGCGCTGGCGGCGGCGCTGGGGCTGGCGGCGCTGTTCGCGGTGTCGGCGCTGGCGTTCGCGGTGGTCAAGTACGCCGGCGCGGCCTACCTGGTCTACCTCGGCGTGCGGGCCCTGCGCGCGCGCCCGGCGGCGGACGCCGGCGGGGCGGTGCCGGCGGCCAGCCTCGGCAAGGTGTTCCGCGACGGCATGGTGGTGGCCATGCTGAACCCGAAGACCACGCTGTTCTTCGCCGCCTTTCTGCCGCAGTTCATGGACGCGGCCGCGCCCGCGCTGCCGCAGAGCATGGTGCTGGGCGCCACGTTCGTGCTGGTCGCGTCCTTTACCGATTGCTGCTACGTGCTGGCCGCGGCGGCGCTGCTGCCGCTGCTGGGGCGCGCCCGCGGCGCCAGCGCGGCGGGCCGCTACGTCACGGGCGGGGCGCTGATCGGGCTGGGCGTGCTGGCGGCGGTGTCGGGCGGACACCGCGCCAGGTAGAAGACCGGGAAGATGGCGGCTGGCCGCTCAGGCCAGCGGCAGCACGAGGATGCCGGACGCGGCCGGGCGCGCGCGCATGGCGGCCACCCAGCGCTCCAGATGGGGGCGCGGCTGGCGCTGCGCCGGCATGCCCAGCCAGCGGTGTGCCGAGCAGGCCAGCGGGATGTCGGCCATCGTGAAGCGGTCGCCGCAGATGAATTCGCGGTCGGCCAGCGCTTCGTCGAGCCGGGCCGCGAGCGGCTCGGTGCGCGCTAGCGAATGCGCGATCAGGGCCTGGTCGCGCTCGCCTTCCGGCACCCGCACGAGCTGGCGGAAGGCATCCACCATCGCGGGGCTGAAGGTATTGGTCTGCCAGTCCATCCAGCGGTCGGCCAGCGCGCGCGCCTTGACGTTGCCGGGCCACAGGGTGTCTTCGCCGTCATGCGCGCACAGGTAGCGCACGATGGCGTTGGACTCCCACAGCACGAAGGGCTCGCCGCCCACGTCGGTGCCGCGGAAATCCTCGATCACCGGGATCTGGCGGTTGGGGTTGAGGCGCACGTAGGCCTCGGTGTCGAGGTCGCCCTCGCGGATGCCGATGTCGATGCGCTCGTGGTCCAGGTGCAGCTCGCGCGCGCACCAGACCACTTTCTGCACGTTGATCGATGAGAGTCGACCCCAGATACGCAGCACGAACACGTCTCCCTTGGCTGTGCCAGGCCCGTGCGAACGGGCGATGGCCGCTATCTTGCCATGAAGCCCGCCGCGCAGGTATCAGCCAGGAGGCCGAGCCGCGCGGCGTGCGGCGTTCAGGCTGCCCTGGCCTGCGGCGCCTGCTTGGCGATGGCCTCGCGGAACAGCGTGCCGAGGATGGCCACGCCCTGCTCGATGCGCTCCGGCGCCACCGTCACGAAGGCCAGGCGCAGCGCGTTGCGGCGCGGGTTGCTGGCGTAGAACGGCGCGCCCGGCACGTAGGCCACGTTGCGCTTGACCGCTTCCTGCAGGATCTCCATGCTGTCCAGCCCTTCGGGCAGCTCCATCCAGATGAACATGCCGCCTTCCGGCGCGTTCCAGCTCACGCCCTCGGGCATGTGGCGCGCGAGCGAGTCCAGCATGGCCTGGCATTGCGCGGCGTAGAGCGTGCGGATGGTGGGGATGTGCGAATCCAGCAGGCCGTCGCGCACCACCTCGAACGCCAGGCGCTGCGTGAAGCTCGGCGTGTGCAGGTCCGAGGCCTGCTTGGCCTGGCACAGCTTGAAGTGCAGGTCGGGCGGGGCGATCACGTAGCCCAGGCGCAGGCCGGGGGCCAGGATCTTGGAGAACGAGCCCATGTAGATCACGCCGTCCGGGTTCATCGACAGCAGGCTCGGCAGCTGGTCGCCGCGGTAGCTCAGCTCGCCGTAGGGATCGTCCTCGACCAGCAGCAGGCCCAGCTCGCGCGCGCGCGCCACCAGCGCCTGGCGGCGCTCCAGCGGCATGCGGCGGCCGGTCGGGTTCTGGAAGTTGGGCAGCGCGTACAGGAAGCGCGCGCCGGCGGTCAGCTCGGGCGTGAGCGCCTCGGGCAGCAGGCTCTTGTCGTCGCCGGGCACCGAGACGAACTCCGGCTCGAACAGCGAGAACGCCTGCAGCGCGCCGAGGTAGCTGGGCGTCTCCACCAGCACCGGGCTGCCCGGGTCGATCATCACCTTGGCGATCAGGTCCAGCGCCTGCTGCGAGCCGGTGGTGATCAGCACGCGCTCCACGCCCACGTTGTGGCGCCTGGCGACGAACTCGCGCAGCGGCATGTAGCCCTCGGTGGCGGCGTACTGCAGCGCGGCCTGCGGGTTGTCGGCGAAGATCCGGGCTACCGCCTGCTCCATCGCCGCTACCGGGAACGTGGCCGGGGAGGGCAGGCCGCCGGCGAAGGAAATGACTTCCGGACGCTCGGTGACTTTCAGGATTTCGCGGATGGCCGAGCTGGTCAGAGCTTGTGCCCGGCGGGAGATGGCCCAGTTCATGATGGTCTCTTGGTATGGGTATGGGAGTCGGGCGCGCCCGACTCAGTCAACGATAAAAAGCCGCGCGCCGGTCGGCGTGGACGAACGGTGCGGCTCGGCCTGGTCGGCGACCTGGTAGCTCGTGCCCGCGCGGAGCACGAACTGCCGGCCGTCTTCCAGCTCGGTATGCAGCTCGCCGTCCAGCACGAACAGGATGTGACCCTTGGTGCACCAGTGGTCGGCGAGATAACCGGCAGAATACTCCACCATGCGCACTCGGATATCGCCGAACTGGCGGGTGCGCCAGAGGGCTTCGCCGGTCTCGCCCGGGTGGCGGGTCGGGGCGACGGCGGACCAGTCGGTGGTGCCGAACGGCAGGTTGTCGATGCGCATGGGAAAGGCGGGGTTCGTTTGTCTGTCGTGGCGGGCCGGCCGCGCGGGATGCCGCGCGCCGGCCCGGTGGCCGGGGCTTACTTGACCTCGACGATCAGTTCGATCTCGACGCAGGCGCCGAGCGGGATCTGCGCCACGCCGAAGGCGCTGCGGGCATGCTTGCCGGCGTCGCCGAACACTTCGACGAGGAACTCCGAGGCGCCGTTGGTCACCAGGTGCTGCTCGGTGAATTCCAGCGTGGAGTTGACCAGGCTCATCAGCTTGACGATGCGGGTGACGCGGTTCAGGTCGCCGAGGTGCGCATGCAGCGTGGCCAGCAGGTCGATGGCGATGGCGCGCGCGGCGGCCTTGCCGTCTTCGGTGGTGAGGTCCTTGCCGAGCTTGCCGGCCCACGGCTTGCCGTCCTTGCGCGCGATGTGGCCGGAAAGGAATACGGTGTTGCCGGTCTGGGCGGCCATCACGTAGGCGGCGGCGGGGGCGCCGGCGCCGGGCAGTTCGATGCCGAGGCGGGCAAGGGTGTCGTAGACGGACATAAGGTCTCCTGTCAGTGGGGTCGTCCCGGAGGGATGGGGTGGAGTTCTTCGGCGGCGGGCGCGGGCACGGGACCAGCGGGGGCGCTGCGCACGGCGGTACGGCGGCCCGCGGCAACCACGCCGATCACCGCCACCGCGAAGGCGAGGGTGGCGGCGTCGAGCGGCTCGGCCAGCATCAGGGCGCCGCCCGCCAGCGTGAGGAACGGCTGCAGCAATTGTATCTGGCCCACGCGCGCCACGCCGCCTTTTGCGAGCCCGGCGTACCAGAACAGGAAGCCGACGAACATCGAGAACACCGACACATAGCCCACGCCGAGCCACGCGCGCGGCGAGGCGGCGGCGATCTGCCCGGCATGCGCGAGCGCCAGCCAGGCCACCAGCGGCAGCAGCGCCGGCATCGACACCGCCAGCGCCCAGCTGATGGTTTCCTGCCCGCCCAGTTCGCGCGACAGCTTGCCGCCTTCGGCATAGCCCAGCGCGCCGAGCACCATCGCGGCGAACAGCAGCCAGTCGGCGTGCTGGAGCCCGCCGGCGCCCTGCCACAGCGCGAAGGCCACCACCAGCGCGCTGCCCGCCGCGGCCGACAGCCAGAAGCCCGCCGACGGGCGCTCGCGCCCGAACCACGCGGCGAACACGGCGGTGGCCAGCGGCAGCAGGCCGGTGATGATGGCGCCGTGCCCGGCCGGCACCTCGCGCATGGCCAGCGAGGAAAACAGCGGAAAGCCCACCACCACGCCGAGCGCGGTCACGGCCAGCCGCCACCACTGGCTGCCGCGCGGGCGGCGCGCGGCGGCGAAGGCGCCGCGCTGCCACAGCAGCAACAGCGCCAGCACGCCGGCCACCACGGCGCGGCCCAGCGCGACCAGGGTGGCATCGAGCTCCGCCACCGCCATGCGGGTAAACGGCAGCGTCTGGCTGAACACGGCCACGCCGACGAAGCCCAGCAGCATGCCGCCGCCGTGGCCGGCGTGCGGGGCCGCGCCGGGGCGGGGCAGGGAGGCGGATCGGGTCGTCATCGCGATACCTCAGTGAGACATGGGGCCGCCGGACCGCGCGATCCACAGCGCGGTCAGCGCCAGCGCCAGCCCCATCGCGCGGTTGAACCAGCGGATGCGGTCGCCAACCTGCAGCCAGTGCCGCAGGCCGGCGCCGAGCGCGCCGTACACGCCGTTGCTGACGAAGCCGAACACGGCGAACACCGCGCACATCAGCAGCACCCGGCGCAGCGGCGACTGCGCGCCGGCCATGTAGGAGGCGGCCGTGGCCAGCGCCAGCATCCACGCCTTGATGTTGGCGTATTGCAGGATCACCGACTGCCACACCGACAGCGGGCGCAGCACCTGCTTGTCGGCCAGCGCGGCGCTGCGCGCCAGCCGCAGCGCCAGCCACAGCAGGTACAGCACGCCCGCCGCGCGCACCAGCAGCCCCAGCGCCGGGCTGGCCAGCACCAGCGCGCCCACGCCGGCGGCGCACAGCGCCACGATGCTGGCAAAGCCGAAGGCCACGCCCACGCAGTGCGGCAGCGTGGCACGCAGGCCGAAGTTGGCGCCGGTGACGGCGGCGATGGTGGTGTTGGGGCCGGGCGTGAAGGCGCCCACCGCCAGCAGCGTGAGCAGCGCGGCGAACTGCGCCATCGACAGCCCGGCCAGCAGGTCCGGGCCCGCGAGCGCGCCCGTCATGCCGCGAACTGCACCACCACGCGGCGGTTGGTGCGGCTCTTCTTTTCGATCTTGGTCACGACCACCGCGCCGATCTCGCCGGTGGCGGCCACGTGCGTGCCGCCGCACGGCTGGCGGTCCACGCCGGGAATCTCGATGATGCGGATGGCGCCGCTGCCGGCCGGCGGCGCCGCGCCCACGGTGCGCACCAGTTCCGGCTGGGCGGCCAGCTCCGCGGGCGTGATGAGGTCGATGCGCACGCGGCTGTCGGCGCCGATCAGCGCGTTGAGCCGCTCGGTCAGATCGCCCTTGTCGAGCGTCGACTCGGGCAGGTCGAAGTCGATGCGCGCCGAGTCCGGCGAGATGCCGCAGCCGGTCACGGGCACCGGGATCAGCGAGCCCAGCAGGTGCAGGCAGGTATGCAGGCGCATCAGGCGGTGGCGGCGCTCCCAGTCGATGGCGACGGCGACGATGTCGCCGGGCTCGGGCAGCGCCGAGCCCGGCGCCGGCACGTGCAGGATGCGGCTGCGGTCCGGCGAGTAGATGGTCTCCAGCAACGCGACGGTGGCGCCGTTGGCCAGCCGGAGCGTGCCGGTGTCCCCCGCCTGGCCGCCGCTGCGGGCATAGCACACGGTCTGGTCGAGCTCGATGCCCTCGGCGTGCACGGCCACCACGGTGGCGGTGCAGCTGCCGAGATAGGCGTCGTCGTCGAAGCGTTTGCGGGTGGTGGGGGGCATGGCTCAAATCTCCTGCGGTCGTTGTTCTTGTGGTGAATGCGGTACTGCCGGTACTGCCGATGTTGCCGCCGGCGCTCAGCGCAGCGTGCGCACGCCGTCCGGCGTCTCGATCTCGGCGCTCAGCTCGGCTTTGTCGCCGGGCTCCAGCGCGATCAGCGCGCCGCCGCCCAGCCATTGCAGCGCGCGCCCGAGCCGCGCCGCCTGCGGATGGCGCCCGCGCAGCGCGCGCAGGGCCAGGCCCTGGCCGGGCAGCCGCGCGGACGGATGGAGCGGCACGTCCCACTGGATCAGCGTGGGCAGCACGCCGTCGCCGGCCACGGCCGGGCCGTCCTCGTCGGCGGGCCAGCCGGGCAGGCTGCCGTCCTCGGGCACCGTGATGCGCCAGCGCAGGTCGCCGCGCGTCATCGGGATCACCGGGGCGATGCGCGCCGGGTACTGCGACTGCCACAGCGACAGGTCGGCCGGGCGCGCCACGCGCGCCGCCCAGTTCAGCAGGAACGGGCCCCCGCGCAGGCGCGCCTGGACCGCCTCGCCGTCCAGGCCGAACCAGCGCGGGCGCGCCGGCGCCGGCGCCGCGGGGTCGATGGCGATGATTTCCAGGTAGATCCCGCCGAACAGGCCGAGCAGGCGGTTGTGCGTGCCCATGCCGGGATGGGCGCCACCCGGCTGCGCCGGCACGCCCAGCGCCTCGGCGACATGCTGCGCGCCCGCCTCGAGCGTGGCGGCGGCGATCACGAGATGGTCGAGAGCTAGCGTCATTGTGTGTTGATGGTAGTGAAGGTTGTCGGTACAGTACCTATACAGTTATGCAGATCATTCACAGTACAGTGGCGGGAGCACGACATGAACAGCGACGACCTGGCCGCGCCGGGCCTCAAGGATAAGGCAGGCGCCGCCGCCGGGGGCGTGACGGCCGAGGCGCCGCGCCCGCTGCGCCTGGTGCCGCCGCCGACCGAGCGCATGCCCAGCCCGGTGCCGTCGGCGCAGATGACGCTGGTGGAGCAGTTGACCGAGTGGGCGCGGCTGCGCATCGACGAGCGCATCTTCCGCGCCGGCATGCGCATGCCCTCGATCCGCCAGCTGGCGCAGGACAAGGGCATTTCCCGCTTCACCGTGGTGGAAGCCTACGAGCGGCTGGTGGCGCTGGGCTACCTGGAGTCGCGCCGCGGCTCCGGCTTCTACGTGCGCGAGCGCACCCCGCAGGCGCCGGCGGTGGCGCCGGTGGCCACCGGCTCGCGCAATATCGACGTGACCTGGCTGCTGCGCAGCATGTATCACTCGAGCGAGCCGCACAAGTCGCCCGGCCAGGGTTTCCTGCCCAACGACTGGCTCGACGGCGAGCTGATTGCCAGCGCGCTGCGCGGGCTGGGCCGCCAGCCGGGCAGCCATTTCCTGGTCAGCGGCACGCCGCAGGGCTTCCTGCCGCTGCGCCAGCAGTTGCGCAACCGCCTGGCCGAGCTGGAGATCGGCGCCGCGCCCGAGCAGATCGTGCTGACCTCGGGCATCACCCAGGCGCTCGACCTGATCGCCCGGCTCTACCTGCGCGCCGGCGACGCGGTGCTGGTGGGCGACCCGGCCTGGTTCGTGATGTTCGGCCGTTTCGCCGCGCAGGGCGCGCAGCTGATCGGCATGCCCTACACCGCCGAAGGCCCGGACCTGGAGGCGCTGGAGCGCATCCTGCAGGCGCGCCGGCCGCGCCTGATGGTGATCAACTCGGTGCTGCACAACCCGACCGGCACCTCGCTGTCGGCGGCCAAGGCCTTTCAACTGCTGCGGCTGGCCGAGCAGTACGACCTGCTGATCGTCGAGGACGACATCTACTGCGACCTGTGCCCGCCCGGCCATGCGGCCACGCGGCTGGCCAGCCTGGACCAGTTGCGCCGCGTGATCTACCTCGGCAGCTTCTCCAAGACGCTGGCCGCCAACCTGCGCGTGGGCTTCATCGCCGCGCACCCGGAGACCGCCGCCAGCCTGACCGACAGCAAGCTGCTGGCCGGCCTGGCCTCGCCGGAAATCAACGAGCGTGTGCTCTACAAGGTGCTTACCGAAGGCCACTACCGCAAGCACGTGGAGCGCGTGCGCGCGCGCCTGGACCGCGCCCGCGACGACACCCGCCGCACGCTGGAACGCATGGGCCTGGCGCTGTTCCCGGGCCAGCATGCCGGCATGTACCTGTGGGCCGACACCGGGCGCGACACCAATGCCATCGCCACCGCCGGGCACGAGGAAGGCTACCTGTTCGCGCCCGGCAGCCTGTTCTCGCCGTCGCAGATGCCCTCGGGCTGGATGCGCTTCAACGTCGCCAGCAGCCAGGACGCGGGCATGCTGGCCTTCCTGGCGCGCCAGTTCGAGCGCCGCTAGCCGCACTTGAAATCCGGGCCCCGCGCCCCTATGTTCCGGGACACCGCCCCGGCGCCAGCGCGCCGCGGCCAGGGAACCGGATTCCCGTTCCAGCCAAGTCAGCCAAGTTAGCCAAGAGGAGAACCATGACCGCACCGCACGAGACGATGAGCTTCCAGGCGGAAGTGAAGCAATTGCTGCACCTGATGATCCACTCGCTGTACAGCAACAAGGAAATCTTCCTGCGCGAGCTGATCTCCAATGCTTCGGACGCCACCGACAAGCTGCGCTTCGAGGCGATCGCCAACCCGGCCCTGCTCGAGAACGACGCCGACCTCGCCATCCGCATCGAGGCGGATGCCAAGGCCCGCACGCTGAAGATCACCGACAACGGCATCGGCATGAGCCGCGACGAGGCCATCCGCAACCTCGGCACCATCGCCCGCTCGGGCACCAAGGAATTCTTCCAGCAGCTCTCCGGCGACCAGCAGAAGGACGCCGCGCTGATCGGCCAGTTCGGTGTG
The DNA here is from genome assembly GCF_977008105.1 of Cupriavidus ulmosensis. NCBI lineage: Bacteria > Pseudomonadati > Pseudomonadota > Betaproteobacteria > Burkholderiales > Burkholderiaceae > Cupriavidus > Cupriavidus ulmosensis. The sequence continues at coordinate 3,045,267 of NZ_CDRMWP010000001.1, read as the reverse complement.
GGCTTCTACTCGGCCTTCATCGTCGCCGACAAGGTCACGGTGGAAACGCGCCGCGCCGGCCTGCCCGCGAGCGAGGCGGTGCGCTGGGAAAGCGCCGGCGACGGCGAGTTCAGCGTGGACGCCATCGACCGCGCCGAGCGCGGCTCCACCATCACGCTGCACCTGCGCGAAGGCGAGGACGATTTCCTCTCCGCGTGGAAGCTCAAGGGCATCATCCAGAAATACTCGGACCACATCTCGCTGCCGATCCGCATGCCCAAGGAAGTGTGGGACGCCGACACCAGCGCGTACAAGGAAACCGGCGAGTGGGAGAGCGTCAACCAGGCCAGCGCCCTGTGGACGCGTTCCAAGTCCGACATCACCGACGAGCAGTACACCGCGTTCTACCAGCACATCTCGCACGACAACCAGGCCCCGCTGGCGTGGACCCACAACCGCGTCGAAGGCCGCAGCGAATACACCCAGCTGCTGTACGTGCCGGCGCGCGCGCCGTTCGACATGTTCGACCGCAACCACAAGGGCGGCCTCAAGCTCTACGTCAAGCGCGTGTTCATCATGGACGAGGCCGAGCAGCTGTTGCCGTCCTACCTGCGCTTCGTCAAGGGCGTGGTGGATTCGGCCGACCTGCCGCTCAACGTGTCGCGCGAACTGCTGCAGGAAAGCCGCGACGTCAAGGCCATCCGCGAAGGCTGCACCAAGCGCGTGCTGTCGATGCTGGAGGCGCTGGCCGACAGCGACGACGAAGCCGAACGCGCCAAGTACGCCACCTTCTGGGAGCAGTTCGGCCAGGTGCTCAAGGAAGGCCTGGGCGAGGACGCCGGCAACCTCGAGCGCATCGCCAAATTGCTGCGCTTCGCCTCCACGCACCAGGACAGCGCCGAGCAGAGCGTGGCGCTGGCCGCCTACGTGGGCCGCATGAAGGAAGGCCAGGACAAGATCTACTACGTCACGGCCGATAGCTGGGCCGCGGCCAAGTCCAGCCCGCACCTCGAAGTGTTCCGCAAGAAGGGCATCGAAGTGCTGCTGCTGACCGACCGCGTGGACGAATGGATGCTGTCCTTCCTGCGCGAGTTCGACGGCAAGGAACTGGTGTCGGTCGCGCGCGGCGACCTCGAGCTCGGCGCGCTGGCCGACGCCGACGAAAAGGCCGAGCAGGAGAAGGCCGAAGGCGACTGGAAGGAAGTGCTCGAACGCGCCAAGACCGTGCTCGACGGCAGGGCCAAGGACGTGCGCGTGACGCTGCGCCTGACCGAATCGGCCTCGTGCCTGGTCTCCGACGAAGGCGACATGAGCGGCTACCTGCAGCGCCTGCTCAAGCAGGCCGGCCAGAAGGCGCCCGACGCCCAGCCCATCCTGGAACTGAACCCGGACCACGCGCTGGTGCGCAAGCTGCGCGCGCTGGCCGAGGCCGGCCCCGCCGACGAAGCCTTCGGCGACCGCGTCCACGTGCTGTTCGACCAGGCCCTGCTGGCCGAAGGCGGCACGCTGGAAGACCCGTCGGCCTACGTGCGCCGCATCAACAAGCTGCTGGCCTGACAGCCAGCCCCGGCCGCCCTCCCTTGCCGCGCGGGGGAGGGCGGCGTCTGCATCCACGATGACAGCACGCCCGCAACAGACAACGGCGCTCAAGCGCTGCTTCCCGCCCGTGGTCGACGCCGGCACGCGCGTGCTGATCCTGGGCAGCCTGCCGGGCGAGGCGTCGCTGGCGCAGGGGCAGTATTATGCGCATCGGCAGAATCAGTTCTGGCGGCTGGTCGGCGATATTACGGGCGAGGATCTCGTCGCGATGGGATACGCCGAACGACTGCAAACGCTGCTGGCCCACAACATTGGCTTATGGGATGTGGTGGCGGAAGCGAAGCGCGATGGGAGCTTGGATAGCAACATCCGTGATCATGCCGGCAATGATCTTGCGGGTTTGATCGAATCGCTACCGAATCTGACAGTGATTGCGTTCAATGGCGGTACCGCTGAACGTATTGGATTGAAGGCCCTTGGGCAGGCCGCCGGCGGTCATCGCCTGGTCAGGTTGCCTTCCAGTAGCCCGGCTCATACCCTGCCCTACGCGGAAAAATTGCGTGCCTGGCAGGCGTTGCGAAGGTGGCTAGGGGACTGGGCCGACGCCAATAGTGACTGACTCTTGCCGCATTCGCTTCTGGAGCGGGCTGTCGGCCGCCAATAACTGGCTGACCACGGAAGCGCGAGGTCGGTCTGAAGAACACCGGCCTTGGTCGAATGCCGAAACTCCGTAGCCGACCCTCGGCTAATGCTCAAGCATCGCGCCCAAGTCGAGTTCGTCGGCAACGTTCTTTAATCGCTTGTCGCGAGTCCAGATGGTGACGCCGGGATGCAGACGTGCGGATGCCAGCAGTGATATATCGACATATCCGATCCCACGATTGAATAACCCTTCTCGTTCGATCAAATAGAACGTCTCTTCCGGCGTTGCAATCGGTGCCCGGGGCAGATCGAGTAAAGCACCGAGCACAACGTCTCGGTTGCGTAGACTGCCCAGCGATATCTCTCCAATCACGAATGAATGAACCAGGACACGCTCCTCGGCAAGCAAACTAACCAGCAAAGGGTCGGACGCGCTAATGTGGTCTATCCAGACTGACGTGTCGACAAGGATCATTCGACGTCCGGCCGGCGACGCGGCGCCCCCTGTATGCCGGGTTGACTACCACCAAGGTTCGCGAGCCGCCTCCCGGCCTCACGTTGGATCAATGCTTTGAGAGCTTCACGCACCAGCGCCGACTTTTCCTCCAAACCCGTATAGGCCTGAGCCTTGGCGATCAATTCGTCATCGAGAGCGATGGTAGTACGCATGGACGGCTCCACAAGTTGGCGCACCTATAATAGCATCGTTTGATGCCTTTTTTTGTGCCAGTGCATCGGTTGAAGCCAACTGTGGGCACTCCGTGGCCGCCTGCGTCATGTCAGGCTCCATGCGCGTTACTCCGATGTGCTCCGGGAAACCAGTTCCAGGGTTGTAGCCGAGGGTTCCACTTTGGCAACGGCTTCGAGGGTGTCGATGACGTTCGACAAGCTATGTGCGGGCTCCCAGAATCGGTTTGTCGCCTTCGTATCTGTGGCGGCTTCCCAAGTGGCCCAGATTGCACTTCCGTAGATGCCCAGCAGCGACAGTCGCTGATGCAGCACCGATTCAGGTAGATGTGGCAGACGTGCCGCCAAGTGCTCCAGGCATCGACGGTAGCCGATATTCCACTGGTCGCCGACGACGTCGCGCAGCAACTCCCGATCGGTGAGCTGCACATTCGCAATCATGCGGATGTAGGTGTACTGGCCGGTCTGCTTCCCCAGTTCCAGCAGCGGGATGGCCAACGCTTCGATCATCGATCGGACCGTGATCGTATCTGCCTCTTCCATTTCGTCGAGCATGGCTTGCCGACGCTCATCTATGAGCTTGGCGCCATCGAGTACGAGCTCTTTCAACAGATCTCTCTTCGTGCCGAAGTGATAGTGAATGGCGGCCCCATTGCGCTGGCCGGCGGCTGAGACGATGTCCTGCACCGTAACGCCCTCCACGCCTCGCTGCGCGAAGAGCCGCTGCGCGGCGTGCTTGATCTTGTCCCTGGTTTCGTTCCCGTCCGATCTGAGGGTTTTCACCAATGCTTTCTCCATCTAAGCGAACTATATTAATTAAAACAAATTGCTTAACTACACACAACGGAGACAACTCATGCGGGTGGTGATTGTAGGCGCAGGTATAGGTGGGCTTTGTGCGGCATTGGCCCTACGGCATCATGGGGTCGAGGCAATTGTCCTTGAGCAGGCCGACCGGCTCACGGAGGCAGGCGCGGGTATTCAGATTGCCAGCAACGGCGCTCTATTACTCCGCGAACTCGGTGTGGAGCGTCATCTTGCGGAGGTTGCCACTCAGCCTGACGCATTCGACTACCGGGATCTGATGACCGGAAGGCGGCTGTACTACGCGCCGCTGGGCGCCGAGGCGGTGCGGCGTTACGGCGCACCAATGTACAACGTTCATAGAGCTGACCTGATCGAACTTCTGGCGCGTAGCCTTCCACAGGATACCGTCCGCCTGGGAGTCAAGATCGCCCGGATTGGCCAGACCGGGGGTCTTGCTTGGGTCGAAGACATAAATGGCGTCCGTCACGAGGGCGATGTCGTTGTCGGCGCCGACGGAATTCACTCTGTGGTCAGAGCGGCATTGCGTGGGCCGGAGCAGACGCAGTTTGCCAACATCTTGATGTGGCGTGCATTGATTCCTGCCGCCCGGCTCGAAGGACTCTCGCTCCCCGTGCGCGGCAACAACTGGTTCGGCCCGGGTCGCACAGTAATCTCATACTGGGTTCGAAAGGATCTTTACAGCGTGCTGGCTTCAGTGCCCGCACACGAGGTCCATCGGGAAAGCTGGTCTACCAGTGGTGACGTGGAAGAACTCCGCCGGTCTTTTGAGGGCGCCGAACCCACTGTGCAGGCGCTACTCAAGCAAGTGGATTCCAGCTTTATCACCGGAATGTACTATCGCGACCCGATTGAAAGCTGGACATCCGGACGGATAACGCTTCTCGGTGACGCCGCACACGCGATGGTCCCGTTCTTGGCCCAGGGGGCGTGTCAGTCCATCGAGGATGCCTGGACGCTGGCTGCGACGCTGGCAAAATCGGACGGCCTGACGCTGCCCCAGAAGCTCGTTGAATATGAGGGACGCCGCCGGCCTCGGACAACTCGCGTGCAGGCCGGGGCGCGTGCAATCGTGAAGATGGTTCACGAGTCCGATCCTGTGCGGATCAAGGAGCGAAACGGTCGCTGGAAGGGAATGGCTCGAATCGATCCGCTTGCGCAAGCGTCATGGGCTTTTGTCTGGGCGCATGATGAAAGAGAGGCGACCGGCAAGCCGGTGGGAGAGGTCATCGGGCTGGCCAACGCCAGGGAAGGGAAGCGAATGAAGCGTCCCGAGAGTCAGCGTGCGTTCGATATCTGGAAGAGCGCATTTGCCCAGGAAGACGTAGCCCGCGGCCACGATGGCATGCGCGAAGCCTATGACCGAATGCTCGGGAAGAACTTCCCCGTCCCGCGCGAAGTGGCAGCCAGGGAAGTTGACCTTGACGGTGTGCGGGCACTGAACGTGACGGCGAAAGGAGCGAATGTCGACTGCCCGGTAGTGCTGCACTTCCATGGCGGAGCCTATGTACTTGGATCGGCACGGAGTTCGCTGGAATACGCCAGTCGGTTGGCCGATGCGGTCTGGGGGCAAACGTACTCTGTCGACTATCGTCTGGCACCCGAGCATCCCTATCCCGCGGCGATCGACGACGCCGTGCAGGCCTATCGAGGGCTGCTTGCGTCGGGCGTTTCCGCGAAAAGAATCGTGCTGAGCGGCGAGTCGGCCGGTGGCGGACTCGCGCTGGCATTGGCGATGGCCATCCGCGGCGCCGGCCTTCCTGCGCCGGCCGGCGTCTTTGCCGTGTGTGCGTTCACGGATTTGACGCTCAGCGGCCCCTCCGTGCCGGCGTATTCGGGCTCCGACCCCGCCGCGCACCGGGATAGCCTCGCCTTGCTCGGCGCTTCCTACTTTCAGTCTCATGAGCCGACCGACCCGATGGTGTCACCGCTGTTCGGCAGCACATCGGGCCTGCCGCCACTATTCTTGGCTGCGGCGAAGGAAGAAGTATTGCTGAGCGATACGACTCGCTTTGCCGAGAAGGCAGCTCAGGAGGATGTCGACATCACGCTGCGGTTGGTGGAAGACTCGGTGCACGTTTTCACCCTGTTTCCGTTCCTCCCCGAAGCCAAGGAAGTTGTCGGCGAATTTGGCGCCTGGGCGCGGCAAGTAACGGCGCGTCCGTAGTTCGGAATATCGGGCGGGCGGTGTGCTTTCACGCACACCGCATACAAGGCCGACGAACCATGACGGCGCTCGGCCTCCGGTGATCTGGATGCTTCGCCAGGGTCGACAATTCACGAACTTCCTCCAGCAAAGCCGTGGGTTACACGCAGCACAGTCCCTCTGTCTTTGGGAATTGCCTGCGCTCCGGTCTTCGGGGCGCTCGGAAAGCAGGTGGACGTATCCGATCTAGAGAGTGGTATGACAGGCCGGCCGGGCCGGCCTGACCGGCCTTTCTCAACGCGCGTCGCCGAACACCACGCACACCGGGCTGCCCGTGTCGATCACGGTCGCTTCCGCCCGCGGCAGCAGCGTGGCGGTGTCCAGCGCCCGGCTCACGATGGCGTGGCTGTGTTCGTTGGCGACCAGCAGGCGGCGGCCGTCGGGCGTGAGCGTGATGAAGCGCGGGAACGCGCCGAGCGCCGGCGCGAACGCGACCGGGGCGCCGGCGTTGCCGTGCCCGTCGACCGGCACGCAGGCCACGGAATCGTGGCCGCGATTCGAGACGTAGAGCATGCGGCCCGACGGGTGCATGACGATGCCCGCCACGCGGTTCGGGCCGCTGTAATCGGGCGGCAGCGTCGACACGTGGCCGACGCAGGCGAGGCTGCCCGTCCCGGCATCGAACGACAGCGTGGTGACGGTGGAGTCGAGTTCGTTGGCGACGTAGAGCAGCGCCGCGTCGGGATGGAAGGCGACGTGGCGCGGGCCCGCCGATTCGCGGCTCTGGAAGCGCTGGATGCTGGCATCGGCCGGGCTGGTGCCGAAGCGCACCGCGAACACGGCGTCGAGGCCCTTGTCGGGCACGATGTGCCAGGCGGTGGCGCCGCCGCCGTTGGCGAAGCGCGGCGCGTGGTGCGGATGGGCGGTGCCTTGCTCGATGCGGTGCGGCCCCGGCATGCCCGGCATGCCGACGAGCTGCCGCACCGGCCCTAGAGCGCCGTCGTCGCCCACCCCCAGCACGGCCAGCGTGCCGGTCGCGTAGTTCGCGATCACCAGCTCGCGCTCGTCGAGCGACAACTCCAGGTGCACCGGATTGATGCCGCCGCATGGCTGCCGGTTCAGGAAGCGCAGCGTGCCGTCGGCGGCGTCGACCGCGAAGCTGCTGACCTCGGCAAAGTCGCCGTGCACGGCGTAAAGCCGGTCCTGCGCGCGGTTCAGGGTCAGGAACGACGGGTTGATCAGGCCTTCGACCACCTGCTTCCGTTGCCACGCGCCCGAGGCGGCATCCACCGCGTAGACGCTCAGGCCCTTGCCCTGCGCGTTGCGGGCCACCGTGGTGCGGCAGCCGACGTAGGCCAGCCAGCCGCGCGCCGCCGCCATGCCGCTCATGTCTTTCGTCATTTCGTTCAAAGCCATCTCCAGTGTTTTCGGCCAGCCGCCGGATGGGTGTGCATCGATGGTATCCATCGATGCCTCCCCGCCGCGCCTCGCAAATTTTCCATTGACTTTTATGGTCAGAAAACGCATTGTACCGACTTTCATCCCGGCAGCGGGATACGACGCGATCGAGACCGTCCGCAGATGGTCCGGCATGCATATTCGAACAGGAGATAACGGTGGCTTTCAGGCGTGGCTGGGTATTGCTCTTCCTTTTTCTGCTCACGACGATCAATTACATGGATCGCGTGGTACTGTCGGTCGCGGCGAAGCCCATCGCCGCCGAGTTCCATCTTTCCCCGGTAAGCCTCGGCTACCTGTTCTCGTCCTTTATCTGGACCTACACGCTGTTCCTGATCCCGATGGGCCAGTTTGTCGACCGCTTCGGCACGCGGCGCGTGGCGGCGGCCGGCATCGGCATCTGGTCGCTGGCCACCATCCTCACCGGCGCGGCGAGCACCTACGGCCTGCTGCTGGCCTCGCGGCTGGTGATGGGCGCGGGCGAGTCGAGCAGCAACCCCGTGTGCGCGAAGACGGTGCGCCAGTGGATTCCGGCGCGCGAGCGCGGCGCGGCCAACGCCGTGTTCAACGCCGGCTCGTTCGCCGGCCCGGCCTTCTGCCTCGCGTTGATCGGCGTGCTGATCTCGGCCTTCGGCTGGCGCTGGGCGTTCGTGATCTCGGGCTCGATCGGCTTCGTCTGGCTGGCGCTGTGGATGGTCTTCTTCAATACGCCCGAGCGCACCAGGTGGCTGTCGCAGGGCGAGCGCGAGATGATCCTGCGCGAGCGCAACAACGGCGGGCAGGCGCTCGACGAAGGCCAGCCGGACGGCCTGCTGCGCCTGCTGCATTCGCGCACGCTGTGGGGCATCGCGCTGACCGAGGGCTGCAACATCTACGCGCAGTATCTGTTTCTGACCTGGCTGCCGTCCTACCTGCAGAGCACGCGCCACGTCTCGATCACCAGCAGCGGCTGGCTGAGCGGCGCGCCCTATGGCGGCGCGGTGGTGCTGGCGATCCTGGCGGGCTTCCTGAGCGACCGCTACGTCAGGGGCGCGGGCGTGGCCTCGGGCCGCCGCCGCCATGCCATCGCGGTCTCGATGCTGTGCGGCGCGGCGATCCTGCTGGTGCCGCTGGCGACCAGCTTCGCGGCGCTGGTGGCGGTGCTGACGCTGTCGCTGAGCGGCATCGCGGCGACCAACGCGACCAATTTCTCGCTGCTCTCCGACATGCTGCCGAACCAGCGCGACATCGCCAAGGCGATGGGCTTCGTGATCGTCGGCGGCAACGTGTTCGGGCTGCTCGCGCCGATCGTCACGGGCTACGTGATCTCGATGACGGGCAGCTACGACTATGCCTTCGTGATCGCCGGCGTGCTGCTGCTCACCGGCATCGTGCTCACGCTGACCATGACGCACCGGCCGATCGTGGCCCGCGCCGCGGCGAAACTGGCCCAGGCCTGACTTGCTTGCGCTGGTTTAGTCTTTTATGATCATATAATTCAATCCATGAAGCCCTGCAGCGCACACGCCGCGCGCGGGGCCGCGAATCGATGAGCGGTATCTCACCCACGTCACTGCAAGTGCGCATCGCGCGCGACATCGTCGCGCTGGTGCGCCGCGACATGCGGCCGGTCGGCCATCACCTGGCCGAGACCCAGCTCGCGCGCGAGATCGGCACTTCGCGCTCGCCGATCAACGTCGCGCTGAACTGGCTGGCCGAACTCGGCGTGGTCAAGCACGATCCCAACCGCGGTTTCTTCCTGGCCTGCGATCCGGCTTCGCTGACGGCCATCGCCGAGCAGCTTTCCTCGTCGCCCGACGAGCCGCTCTACCTGAAGATCGCCGGCGACCGCCTCGCCGGCGCGCTGCCCGACGAGGTCGGGGAGGCCGAGCTGATGCGCCGCTACGACGTGGCGCGCACCACGCTGCGCAAGGCGCTCTCGCGCATCGCGCGCGAGGGCTGGATCGAGCAGGGCGTGGCGCACGGCTGGCGCTTTCTCGGCATGATCGATTCGCCGGAAGCCTACGAGGAGAGCTTCGCCTTTCGCCAGTCGATCGAAGTCACCGGCCTGCTCAGCCAGGCGTTTCGCTACGAGCCGGAGCAGATGGAGGAAATCCGCCGCGAGCAGCAGCGCATCGTCGACGGCGGCTGGCAGTGGATGACCGCCGCCGAACTGTTCGACGCCAACAGCCATTTCCACGAGGCGGTGGCGAAGTGGTCGGGCAACCGCTTCATCTATGACTCGGTGCGCCGCATCAACCAGCTGCGCCGCCTCGCGGAATACAGCCAGACCAGCAACCGCAAGCCGCGCAAGGGCCAGGCCGAGGAGCATCTGGCGATCCTCGACGCCATCGTGCGTTCCGACCTGCTCAGCGCGGCCGGGCTGATGCGCAACCACCTGGACGGCGCGCGCCGGCTCAAGAGCCCCGGCGCGCACGGATTCGACGCCGGCCGCACCGCATAAGCCGCCGCCGGCAGACACTTTCGCGGCGCCCTCGCGTGACGGCGCCGCACGACACATCTGGCGCCCGTCTGGGGCGCCGGAGTTTGACCAAAGGAGTTTTCCAAGTGAGCATGACCGACAACGCTGGGTTCCAGCGCGTGCATCCCGACGCGCTGCGCGATTTCGTCTCCGCCGTCTACCAGACCACCGGCGCGACCGCCGATGACGCCTACGTTGCCGCCGACGCAATGGTGCAGGCCGACCTGTGGGGGCACCAGTCGCACGGCGTGCTGCGCCTCGGCTGGTACTACGCGCGCCTGCGCTCCGGCGCGATGCGCTCGCACACCAGCCTGAGCTTCCCGGTCGACGCCGGCGCGATCGCCGTGATGGACGGCGGCGACAGCATCGGCCCGGTGGTCGCGCGGCACGCGGCGCTCGACGTGATCAAGCGCGCCAAGACGCACGGCATCGGCGCGGTGTCGGTGCGCAACTCGAACCACTTCGGCACCTGCATGTACTTCACGCGCATGGCCGCCGAGCAGGGCTGCATCATGATCGTCACCACCAACGGCGGCCCGAACATGGCGCCGTGGGGCGGCCTGAAGAAGATGATCGGCACCAACCCGTGGTCGGTGGCCGTGCCGGCCGGCCGCCACGCGCCGCTCATCATGGACGTGGCCAACTCGGGCGTGGCGCGCGGCAAGATTTTCCTGGCGCAGACGCGGCATGAGGAAATCCCGCTCGGCTGGGCCATCGACGCGAAGGGCCGTCCGACCACCGATCCGGAAGAGGCGCTCAAGGGCTTCATCCTGCCGATGGCCGGCCACAAGGGTTATGCCATCGGCACGATCGTCGACGTGCTGTCCGGCGTCCTGTCGGGCAGCGGTTTCATGGACGAAGTGCACGGGCCTTACGATCCGGTCAACCGCAGCCGCGCCGGCCACCTGATGATCGCGCTCAACGTCGCCGCGTTCCAGCCGATGGAGGAATTCAACGCGCGCATGGAGCGCTACATCGAGACGCTCAAGGCGGTGCCGCTGGCCGAGGGCGTCGACGAAGTGTTCTATCCGGGCGAGAAAGAAGCGCGTGCCCACGAGAAGCAGGTCGTGGACGGCATCCTGCTGCCGCACGATACCTTCGCCGGACTCGACAAGGTCGCCGGCGAAGCCGGCGTGGCGCTGGTCGCGCGCACCTGAGCGAACCGATTGGCGGCCGCGCCCGAGCGGTCTGTTCGAGGCGCACCGGAACGCAGGTTCCGGTGCGCCTTGTCGCATCTGGCCGGCCGCATGCGAGCCATCGGGGCGCGGGGCGCGCGCGTCGTCGCCGGGCCAGGAGCGCGCAAAGCCGGGCGCGTAGAATCACGGCCAACTGGCACTGCGGGACCGCGAGCGCGGATCAAGACCGGGCAGCCAGAACGACGACCAACCCGATCAGGAAGATCCGCAACATGATGCACCGCAACATGCGCGTTTCCGCGCGCCCATTCCATCTGTTTTCCGCGAAAGCCGGCAAGCCCGGGGCCCTGCGCCTGCGCGCCGTCGCCCTGCTGGCGGCGCTGTATGCCACCTGCGCCGGCGCGCAGCAGGCGGCCAGGCGCGACGAGTTCTTCTGGCTCGGCGAGATCAACAAGGCGTCGGCGGTCATCAACACGGAGCAGGGCCTGCTCGACCAGGCCGTGGCGCCGCGCGTCGCGGCGGGCATCGCCCGCGTGCTCCAGGACGGCAGCCAGCCCGGCGGCAAGCGGCCGTCGAGCGTGATCACGTTCGAGCCGCTGCTGATCCAGGCCGCGGGCGTGGAGGTGACGCTGCTGCACGCGGGCCGCTCGAGCCAGGACATGCACGCCACCTACCGCGCCGCCATCATGCGCGACAACCTGCTGGCCCTGGCCGACCAGCTGAACCGCACGGCCACCACCCTGGTGGCGCTGGCGGACAAGCACAGCGCCACCATCGTGCCGAACTACACCAACGGCGTGGCCGCGCAGGCCAACAGCTACGGCCACTACCTGCTGGGATTCGCCGCCGCGCTGGACCGCGACGCGCAGCGCATCCGCGAGACCTACGCGCGCGTGGACCGTTCGCCGATGGGCACCACGGTGCTCAACGGCACGAGCTGGCCGCTGGACCGCCAGCGCATGGCGGGCTACCTCGGCTTCGACGCCATCGTCGAGAACGCCTACGACGCGGCGCAGATCTCGTCGGCGGAGTATCCGGTCGAGGTGGGCGCCATCGTCACCATCATCGCGCTGCAGGCCGGCAATTTCATCGAGGACGTGATGACGCAGTACGCGCAGTCGCGGCCTTGGATCCTGCTGGCCGAGGGCGGCGGCAATACCTACGTGTCGAGCGCGATGCCGCAGAAGCGCAACCCGGGCCTGCTCAACGGCGCGCGCCACGATGCCTCGATGGCGATCACGCTGGCGCTGGGGCCGGTGATCGAGGCGCACAACATCCCGCCGGGCATGCCGGACGCCAAGGAGGTCAGGCCCAACAGCGAGATGGTCGGCAGCGCGGTCAAGGTGCTCAAGGACTGGGACCGCATCCTGGGCGCGCTGGTGATCAGCCCCGAGCGCGCGCTCGACGAGCTCAACAGCGACTGGACCGCCTCGCAGGAACTGGCGGACGTGCTGATGCGCAAGTACAAGGTGCCGTTCCGCGTGGGCCACCACTTCGCCTCGGAAATCGTCGAGTACGCGCGCGCCAGCGACATCCGGCCGAGCGACTTCCCGTACGCGAAGGCCCGCGACATCTACCGCGAGGCCGGCAAGGAATACGACGCCGGCGAGCTGCCGATGAGCGAGGCGGAATTCCGCGCCGCGCTCAACCCGCTGGTCATCACCAACGCGCGCGCCACCAGCGGCGGCCCGCAGCCGGCGGAGATGAAGCGCATGCTGGCCGCCGCCCGGCAGCGGCTGGCGCAGCAGGATGCGTGGATCCAGGCGCGGCGCGGCAAGATCGACGGCGCGCTGGCGCGGCTGGACGCCGACTTCGCGAAGATGGTCCCGCCGGCGGGCAAGTAGGGCGGCCGGCGGCGCCGCGCGGCATGCCGGCCGGTGGCGCGCCCGATGTCTACAAGGGCAGCCGCTCCATCTCCGCGTAGGCGCGCTGCAGCCACACCTTGACGCGCTGCCGCTCGAGCAGGCCGAGCCCGGTGGCGGAGCGGTCCGGGTGGTTGACCGCGGCCCAGAAGCTGGCGCTGTGCCGGTCGATCTTCTGCATCGTGGCGTCGGGCAGGTGGCGCAGGGTCATCACGCTGGCGCCGAGCGCCTCGGCCCGCTCGCGTTCGCCCGACGCCGCCAGGATCTCGAAGCGGTCGCCGCGGATTTCGTTGAGGACGAGCACCAGCTTGATGCGCCCGCCGAACTGGTCGAGCCACTGCCGCAGCAGGTCGACCGAATCGCGCCCGGCATCCATCACATGCCACCAGGTAAGCGCGAGGCCATGCTCCTCGGCCAGGCCGAGCACGTCCGCGTCGTCGATCCAGTTGGCCAGCGACTGCTGCGTCTGCGCCGCGAGGTCGACCAGGATGCGCCGCTGCGGCGCCTCGATCGCGTGCTCGATGATGGGGTCCAGGCTGTCGTGCCCGTCGAGTACGGCGGGCGCGGCGAAATCGGCATAGAAGCGCAGCAGCGCGCCGTGCGACTTGTCGGTGTCGAAACCCAGGAACGGCATGCCCCGGTCGATGAGATGCTGCGCCAGCAGGCGCGCGACGAGCGACTTGCCGACGCCGCCCTTTTCACCGCCGATGAAGTGGATGTGGCTCATTTCTGCGCTTCCTTTGTGATGGAGAGGGCCTGGCCGGAAGGGCAGTCCCCGGTTTCGCCAAGGTGACTGCGAAACATGACAGTAGCAAGTAGCATGCCGCGCCGCCGCCCGGAGCGGCCCGGCGCAGCGCATCGGGCATCCGCTGTCAATGAAACCTCCCCCCCGGAAAGCAGGGCTACAAGTTGGGTGGCCGGTCCCGATAAGACAGGGAATGGCGGAAGGCAGGATGGCAGGTCGCGGACCCGTGGGGCCTGCGGGCAGGAACGATCACCCGCGATGCGTCACGCCGGATGCCGTCAGGCCAGGCCATCCTGCGATGACAAGCCATGCCCCCATCGATCCCACAAGAGGAGGAGTGTCATGCGCAACAACCAGCCGGTGACGCAGCAGGAGTTCGAGTTTCCCGACAACGCCACGCTCATGTCCACCACGGACACGCAGAGCCGCGTGACCTATGCCAACGCCGCGTTCGTCGAGGTCAGCGGCTTCTCGCGGGAGGAGATCCAGGGCCAGCCCCACAACCTGGTGCGCCACCCCGACATGCCGGAAGCCGCCTTTGCCGACATGTGGGCCACGCTCAAGGGCGGCGAGCCCTGGACCGCCCTGGTGAAGAACCGGCGCAAGAACGGCGACCACTACTGGGTGCGGGCCAACGCCACGCCGGTGGTGCGCAACGGGCGGCAGGTCGGCTACATGTCGGTGCGCACCAAGGCCTCGCGCGAGGAGATCGCGGCCACCGAGGCGCTTTATCGCGATCTGCGCGAAGGCAAGGCCGGCAACCGCAAGATCCACAAGGGGCTGGTCGTGCGCACCGGCCTGATGGGCTGGACCTCGCTCGCGCAGGTCATGCCGGTGCGCTGGCGCATCCGCCTGGCGCTGTTCGCGCTGCTGCCGGTCATGGCCGCCTGCGCCTGGGGCGCGGGGCTGGCCGGCGCCATGCTGGGCGGGTTTGCCGGGATGGCCGCGCTGGCGCTGCTGCTGGCTTCGTGGTGCCTCGAAGCGCAGATATCGAGACCGCTCGAAGCGGTCCGGGAGCAGGCCTTGCGGGTTGCCTCGGGCGAGAGCCAGAAGGCGGTCCACATGAATCGCGTCGATGAGATCGGCATGACCTTGCGCACGATCAGCCAGCTTGGCCTGATGTTCCGCTGGCTGGTCGACGACGTCAGCGAGCAGGTGATCAACGTGCAGACCGCCAGCAACGAGATCGCGCGCGGCAACATCGATCTCAGCGCCCGCACCGAGCACGCGGCGTCGAGCGTGCAGGAAACGGCGTCGTCGATGACCGAGATGACGGCGACGGTGAAGAGCAATGCCGGGACCGCTTCCCAGGCCAACGCGTTGTCGGGCTCGGCCAGCGACGCGGCGTCGAAGGGCGGGCGCGCGGTCTCCGAAGTGATCGCGACCATGAGCGAGATCACGCGGAGCTCGAAGATGATCGCCGACATCATCGGCGTGATCGACGGCATCGCCTTCCAGACCAACATCCTGGCGCTCAACGCGGCGGTGGAGGCGGCGCGCGCGGGCGAGCAGGGCCGCGGCTTCGCCGTGGTGGCGGGCGAGGTGCGCGGCCTGGCGCAGCGCAGCGCCAACGCCGCCAAGGAGATCAAGGGGCTGATCGACGTCAGCGTCCACAACGTCGAGTCCGGCGCCAGGCTGGTGGACGACGCCGGACGCACGATGGAGGACATCGTGGCCCAGGTGAAGCGGGTATCGGACCTGATCGCCGAGATCAGCGCGGCCACCGCCGAGCAGATCAGCGGCATCTCCCAGGTCGGCAGCGCGGTCAGCGATCTCGACCACATCACCCACCAGAACGCGGCCCTGGTCGAGCAGAGCGCGGCGGCGGCCGAGAGCCTGAAGCAGCAGGCGACGCGCCTGGTCGAGGCCGTGAGCGTGTTCCGCTGACGGCGGCGGCGCACGCTCACGGCCTTTGCCGGGCCGTCTTCCGGCCGCGCCGCGCGCATCTGTCACAATCCTGCCTGTGAGCGCCGGCGGCCCGCCCGCCGGCGCGTGCCATACAGGATTGAAGGACGATGCCCTATCTCGGAATTGGTTTCCACGTCATCGTGGCGCTGTATTTTGCCGTCCACGCGGTGCGCACCCAGCAGAACATGTACTGGCTGCTGATCTTGTTCCTGTTCCCCGGGCTGGGCAGCGTGGTGTATTTCTTCGCCATCTACCTGCCGGCGCTGCGCCAGACGCGCGGCGCGCGCGCCGCCACGCGCGCCATCGGGCAACTGGTGGACCCCAACCGCGCCGTGCGCGAGGCGCGCGCCGCGTTCGACCGCGCGCCGACGGTGGATCACCGCATGCGCCTGGGCGCGGCATTGCTGGACGCGGACGAGCCCAAGGAGGCGCTGCAGCACTACGAGGCCGCCGCCAGCGGCCCCTTCGCCAGCGACCCCGCGCTGCTGCTGGGCCTGGCCCGCGCGCAGTTCGCCACCGGCGGCCATGCCGCCGCCGCCGGCACGCTGGAGCGCCTGTTCGAGGCCCAGCCGCAGGCGCGCCAGCAGGCCGATCCGGCTTTGCTGTATGCGCGCGCGCTGGCCGCGGCCGACGCGCCCGGCACGCGCGCCGCGTTCGAGCAGGCGCTGGCCTGCGCCAGCGACGCCGCCGCGCGCTGCCTGTTCGCCGACTGGCTGGGCGCGCGCCCGGACGCGGCCGACCGCGAGCGCGCCCGGGCGCTGTACGCCGACATCGTGCACGACGGCAAGCACTGGCCGCGCCACGCGCGCGAGCACAACCGCGAATGGCTGCAACGCGCGCAGGGCGCGCTCGGCAAGTCCTGACGGCGGCCGTTTGGCGGCCGCTTGGCAGCCGTTTCCGCGCCGTCTCCGATTCCTGGTCGTCCGGTGCCGCGTCCCGCCCGGGCGGCGCGCCTGTTCGCATTCCGCATTCCGCATCGCATTCCGCATTTCCCTGGACCGACATGACCCTCCTGAAACGCAAATCCATCGAAGCCGTGGCCTCGCGCCGCCCCGCGCGCGGCGAGCGCGCCGAACGCAATGAACGCAGCGAGCGCAACGAGCGCAAGGCGCGCGAGGAAAAGCGCATGACCCCGCGCTTCGCGCCGGTGACGTTCTCCGAGATGGACGGCGTGCGCTATCTGCACTTCGGCACCGAGTGGGTGCAGGGCGCGATGCGCCTGCGCAAGCCCGACGCCATCGAGCTGGAATACGCCCAGCAGATGATGGCGTGGCTGCTGTTCCTGTCGCCGTCGGCGCCGGACTTCCACGTCGCGCAGCTGGGCCTGGGCGCGGCGGCTCTGACCAAGTTCTGCCACCGCCAGTTCAGCCGCGCGCGCGTCACCGCGGTGGAGCTGAACCCGGCCGTGATCGTGGCCGGGCGCAGCATGTTCGGCCTGCGCGAGGACGACGCGCGCCTGACCGTGCGCGAGCAGGATGCCTGGGACTACGTGATGGACAGCGCGCACACCGCGGCGCTCGACGTGCTGCAGGTCGATCTCTACGATGCCACCGCGCGCGGCCCGGTGCTCGACACCACGGCGTTCTACAAGGCGTGCCGCCGCGTGCTCAAGGCGCCCGGTGTGATGACCATCAACCTGTTCGGCGACCACGACAGCTTCCCCAAGAACATCGTGCGCATCTGCGAGGCCTTCGACGACCGCGTGCTGGTGTTCCCGGAAGTGCACGACGGCAACGTGATCGCGCTGGCCTTCAACGGCCCCGCGATCGACGTGTCGTGGGAAGTGCTGGCGCTGCGCGCGAAGGTGGTCGAGGAAGCGACCGGCCTGCCGGCGCGCGCGTGGGTGAAGGGATTGCGGGCGGCCAACGCCCGCCAGGAAGAGCGGCTGAAGATCTGAACCCCGGCCGCTCCGGCGGGCATCGCCCGCCTGCGGCCTACTGCTTGTGGAAGAACTGCGCCAGCGACCACTCGTCGGTGCGCGCCTCGTACTTCAGGTCCTTGCGCATCGCCCACATCGCCAGCTGGCTGTGCGACGGGATGATGGCATGGTCGGCCAGCGCGAACCGGGCCGCGGCGCGGGCGTTTTCCTCGCGCGCCTTGTCGCTGCTCACGGTGGTGAGCGATTTCTCGATCAGCTGGTCGAGCTGCGCGTTGCCGTACTTGCCCCAGTTCCAGGTGCCGTAGCCGGTCTTGGCGTTGGGCGTGCCGGTGATCGAGCGCAGCGCCACGTCGGCCGCGGCCGAGCCCCAGCCCAGCATCTCGAAGGCGAAGTCGCCCTGGCGCGCGCGCGTGAAGTAGGCCGCCACGGGCAGCGTTTCCACCTTGGTCTGGATGCCGATGCGCGTGAGCATGCTGGCGGTGGCCTGCGCCACGGCGGCGTCGTTCAGGTAGCGGTTGTTGGTGGCGTGCAGCGTGAGGCCGAAGCCGTCCGGGTAGCCGGCCGCGGCCAGCAGCTTCCTGGCGCCTTCGGGATCGTAGGCGTCGGGCTTGGTGCCCGGATGGCCGAAGATCTGCGGCGAGACGATCGACGAGGCCGGCACCGCCAGCCCTTCCATGATGCGGCTGACGATGGCGTCGCGGTTCAGGGCGTGGCTGATCGCGGCGCGCACGCGCGCGTCCTTGAACGGGTTCTTGCCAAGCGGCTTGCCGGCCTTGTCGGTGACGAACGGCGGGTTGTCGCGCGACTGGTCCATCTGCCAGAAGATGGTGCGCCACGAGACCTGCTGCTCGATGCGGAACTTGGGGTTCTGCCTGAGCCTGGCGACGTCGGCCGAGGGCACGCTTTCGATCACGTCCACGTCGCCGGCCAGCAGCGCCGCGCTGCGCGCGCCGTTGTCGGTGAGGATGCGGAAGATGGCGCGGTCCCATTCCGGCTTGGGCCCCCAGTAGTCGGGGTTCTTCGCCATCACGATTTCCTGGCCGCGCGCGAAGCGCACGAACTTGAACGGCCCGGTGCCGATCATGGCCTTGCCGGAGTCGAAGTCGGCCTGGCTCAGCGTGGCCGCCACCTTCTTCGGCATGATCGGCACGCTGTTGAGGTCGTTGGCGAGGTTGGCGTAGTTGGGCACGCTCATGGTCAGGCGCACGGTGAGCGGGTCGGGCGTGTCGATGCGCGCGATCGGCTTGGTGTAGCTGGTAAACGAGCCGGGGCTGTTGACCAGTTTCTCGGGGCGCTCGAGCGAGGCCTTGACGTCCTCGCTGGTAAACGGCGTGCCGTCGTGCCATTTCACGTTGGGGCGCAGCTTGATCTCCCAGGTGATGGCGTTGACCGGCTTCCACGACAGCGCCAGCCCGGGAATGTAGCGGGCGTTCTTGTCCATGAACACCAGCGACTCGAAGATATGCAGCGCGATGGCGTTGTTGGGGCCCGAGTTGTTCCACTGCGGGTCCATCGAGGTCACGTCGGCGGACAGGCCGATGCGCAGGTCCTCAGCCCGGGCCGCGCCGGCGGGCAGCATCAGCAGCGCGGCGGCGCCGAGCACCAGCGCCGTGGCGGCTTGCAGCAGCGCGCGGCGCGGCGCCGGGGCCGCCGGATGGCGGGCGGGTTGGGGGAGGCGGTGGTTGGCGGTCATGGGATGCGCTCCTAGCACGGGCCGCGCGCTCCGCGCGTGGGCACGGGCGGGCGGCGGCGGGTTCTCAGAAGGGGGTGGCCGGCACGCGGCGCCACCCGCGGCGAGGCGGCGAGCGGGCGTGCGGCCGACCCGGCTGCCCGCATTGTGCCGCCAAAACGACATCGGCGTGCGATAGCCGCGGCATGTCCTCATGCTCGCCGCCGGCGCCGCGCCTGTCCACCGGCGCGGCGGCCAGCCGGTAGAATCGCGCCCATGTTCGCCAATTCCCGCACCATCACCTCGGCCCAGGCCGATGTCCACGACCATCTCGCCGCGCGCGTGGCCCGCCACCTCGCCGAGCCGTTCCGCAAGCCGATCGGCGAGCCGAGCCGGCGCGCGCTCGATCTTGCGCTGCAGCAATGGCAGCGCGCCGGGGCCGCGCCGCTGATCCTCGACGCCGGCTGCGGCGTGGGCGAGAGCACGCTGCGGCTGGCCACGGCGTTTCCGGACCACTTCGTGATCGGCGTGGACCAGTCCGAGAAGCGGCTGGCCGGCGGCAAGGACTGGTGGGACGGGCCGCTGCCCGCCAACTTCACCTGGGCGCGGGCCGACCTCGTCGACGTCTGGCGCCTGCTGCAGGCCGAACATGTGCCGGTGGCGCGCCATTACGTGCTCTATCCCAATCCGTGGCCCAAGATCGGCCACCTCGGGCGGCGCTGGCAGGGCCACGCGGTGTTCCCGGCGCTGGCCGCCTGCGGCGGCTACCTGGAGTGCCGCAGCAACTGGCAGGTCTACATCGACGAGTTCGCCCAGGCGCTGGCGCTGGTGGGGCGGCCGGCGGCGGTCGAGCCGTGGCGGCCGGCCGAGGCCATCACGCCGTTCGAGCGCAAGTACGCGGCCTCGGGCCACGCGCTGTGGCGCTGCGTGAGCCCGCCGCCGGCCTGACCGGCCCCCGTCAACGAAAACGGCCCGCGCAAGGCGGGCCGTCGGCGAGCGAGTGGGGAAGGGGCGCGCTCAGTGGAACAGCGGCTGCTGCGTCGGCGCGTCCTCGGGCAGTTCGGCGTGCACGATCTCGCCCGAGCGGTCGGCGTAGAGCGGCGTGCCGCAGTCTTCGCAATACTCGGGGTCGAACAGCGCGGCGTGGCGGAAGATGTCTTCCACGCCGGCATTGCGCAGCTCCTCGCAGATCTGCTCGAGCGGGTTGTCCTTGTCGGTGGCGTCGATCTCGCCGGACTCGCGGCCGTAGACCGGCCAGACGATGCCGTAGATCACGTCCTTCTCGCCGCGCATGGTGAAGCCGACGCGGTATTCCTCGACCTCTTCCTCGCCGAAGGCGGCCACCACCGCGGCCATCTGGCCGGCGGGCACGTCGAGCGTGCCGCACAGGTAGTTGACCGCCGCGCGCACGGTGAGCGGGCGGATGCTCTTGTCCGATTCGCGGCAGGACAGGAAGAAGGCGTCCGGCAGCAGCAGCTCGAACTCGCAGCCCGGCAGCAGCAGCGCGATCGACGGCTGCACCTGGGTGCGCCATTGCTCGAGGCACATCGAGCGCTCGGCGTGGTGGTCCTTGGCGTCTTCCTGCCAGCGGAACAGGGCCTGCTCGTGCGGCGCCACCACCACCGCCAGCAGGTAGCGCGGGTCGGCCAGGATCGGCGCGGTTTCCGGCAGGTCGCGCAGGTCGACCTTGGGCGTGGCGCCGGACATCGCCGCCGACACCAGCTTGTAGGTCAGCGCGAAGGTGTCGCTGTGCGTGCGCGGGAGCTGGTCGATGCTGTACAGGTAGGGCGAGAGCGCCATGCGCGTGCCCGCGGCCAGCACGTGCGCCTGCAGGTGCACCGACAGCGTCTGCGCCAGCTCGGGCTTGAGCGCGCCCGAGGGAATGGCGTAGCGCGTGTGGGCGAGGATGGGCGCGGCGATCAGCAGGGCGTCGTAGCTGACACCGTCGATGTCGACGGTGGCGGATTCGGCCAGGGTCTCGGCTTGCTCGGCCAGCACGTCGGAGGCGTCGGCGTTGTGCTTGAACAGGTGTTCGAGCGCCGCGTCGAGCGCGGACTGGCTGCCGTTCTTCAGCAGCCGGCCCAGGCGTTGCGAGAGCCGCCGCTCCCAGTACCCGTCCTCCATGCGGCTGCCCGAGGCATCGAGCGCGAGCGCATCGGCCACCAGACGCTCGGCGTCAGGCGAAAGACGTTGGGAAGCCTTGGGGCGAAAACCTGCCATAAGTCGAGATCATCCGTTTTTCGGTAAAACGGTATTCTACTCGCTACGTTGACAAAACATGGCGTGCGCCGCCGCATGGGCGCCGCCGGGCGCGGGCGGGGCAGTGCCGCCCGCGCGCCGGCCGGGCATCCGGCCCGATATGCGCCGGGATGCCGGTCCCGATGCCGCCTATTTCTGCGCGGGCGGCTGCGGGGTTTCGGGCGCGTGGCTTTCCACGCTGTGCTGCTCGCCGCCGATGGAGATGTCGCCGCCGCCCTTGGTGAGCAGGTAGAGCGCCGCGCCGGCGATGACGACGAATGCGATGAAGATCTTTGCCATGTTTGTCTCCGGGATGGGATGCGTGTCGGAAGCCGCCGCGCGCGCGGTGCTTTCTTGTTGTTGATGGCAGTGTCGCAGCGCAGGCTTGCGTGGAACTTACACAGGCCGGCGGCCGGGCCGCCATCCGCCAGGCGGCGCCTGCTGCGCTTTCGGGAACGAAAAAGCCGCTGGCCGCGTACCTCCCGGAGGAGGCGCGGCCAGCGGCTTCGGACCCTGCCGGCAAGCCCCGCGAGGGGGGCCGTCCGCTCAGGCGGCCAGCAGCTGGCGCAGCACGAACGGCAGGATGCCGCCGTGGTTGTAGTAGTCGACCTCGATCGGGGTGTCGATGCGCAGCAGCACCGGCACGCGCTGCACGTCGCCGTTGACGCGCTTGATCACCAGCGTGACGTCCTGCTGCGGCTTCAGTTCGCCCTCGATGCCTTCGATGTCGAAGGTCTCGTTGCCGATGATGCCGAGCGTCTGCACGCTGTCGTTGCCCTTGAACTGCAACGGCAGCACGCCCATGCCGACCAGGTTGGAGCGGTGGATGCGCTCGAAGCTGCGCGTGATCACGGCCTTGACGCCGAGCAGCTGCGTGCCCTTGGCCGCCCAGTCGCGCGACGAGCCGGTGCCGTATTCCTCGCCGCCGAACACCACGGTGGGCGTGCCTTCGGCGATGTATTGCATGGCGGCGTCGTAGATCGACATTTCCTCGCCGGAAGGCTGATGCAGCGTGACGCCGCCTTCCACGCGCGAGCCGTCGGGCTTGACCGGCAGCATCAGGTTCTTGATGCGCACGTTGGCGAAGGTGCCGCGCATCATGACTTCATGGTTGCCGCGGCGCGAGCCGTAGCTGTTGAAGTCCGCCTTGAGCACGCCGTTGGCCTGCAGGTACTTGCCCGCGGGCGAGGATTCCTTGATCGAGCCGGCCGGCGAGATGTGGTCGGTGGTCACGGAGTCGCCGAACACGCCGAGCGCGCGCGCGTTGCGCACGCTCGCCTGGGTCGCGGCCGGCTCCATGCCGAAGTCCTGGAAGAAGGGCGGCTCGGCGATGTAGGTGGACGCGGGCCAGTCGTAGACCTGGCCCTTGGTGCCCTTGACCTTGGCCCACAGCTTGCTCGGCTTCTTGACCTGCTCGTAGTTGGTGCGGAACACGTCGGCGTTCATGGCGAACTTGAGCAGGGCGTGGATTTCCTCCGAGCTCGGCCAGATGTCGCCCAGGTAGATCTCGCGGCCGCCCTTGCCGGTGCCGACCGGCTCGGTCATCAGGTCGCGCGTGACGTTGCCGGCGATGGCGTAGGCCACCACCAGCGGCGGCGAGGCCAGGAAGTTGGCGCGGATGTTCGGGTGGATGCGCGCCTCGAAGTTGCGGTTGCCGGACAGCACCGCGGCGGCCACGAGGTCGTTCTTGGTGATGGCCTCGTTCAGTTCCGGCGTGAGGTCGCCGGCGTTGCCGATGCAGGTGGTGCAGCCGTAGGCGGTCACGCCGAAGCCCAGCTTTTCCAGGTACGGCAGCAGGCCGGTGGCCTGCAGGTATTCCGTCACCACGCGGCTGCCGGGGGCGAGCGAGGTCTTGATGTGCGGCGCCACCTTGAGGCCGGCTTCCACCGCCTTCTTGGCCAGCAGGCCCGCGGCCAGCAGCACACTCGGGTTGGAGGTGTTGGTGCAGGAGGTGATGGCGGCGATCAGCACGTCGCCGTTCTTCACGTCGACGCCGTTGCTCGTGGTGTAGGTCTTGTCCAGCTCGGCGATGTCCTTGTTGAAGCCGTTCTCGGCCACCGGCTTGGCGAACAGCGAGGCGAAGGTGGCCTTGACGCTGCCGATCTCGATGCGGTCCTGCGGGCGCTTCGGGCCGGCCAGCGAGGGGGTCACGCTGCCGAGGTCGAGCGTGAGCACCTTGGTGTAGTCGATGTCGCCGGCCTTGGGCACGCCGAACATCTCCTGGGCGCGGAAATAGCCCTCGAACGCGGCGATCTCCTCGGCCGTGCGGCCGGTGCCCTTGAAGTAGTCGATGGTCTTCTCGTCGACCGGGAAGAAACCCATCGTGGCGCCGTACTCGGGCGCCATGTTGCCGATGGTGGCGCGGTCCGGCAGCGCCAGGCTGGCGGTGCCCTCGCCGAAGAACTCGACGAACTTGCCGACCACCTTTTCGCGGCGCAGCATCTCGGTGATGGTGAGCACCAGGTCGGTGGCCGTGACGCCTTCGCGCAGGCGGCCCTTGAGCTCCACGCCGACCACGTCCGGCGTCAGGAAATAGACCGGCTGGCCCAGCATGCCGGCTTCCGCCTCGATGCCGCCCACGCCCCAGCCGACCACGCCGATGCCGTTGATCATGGTGGTGTGGCTGTCGGTGCCGACCAGGGTGTCCGGGTAGTACACGCCGTCCTTCTTGTGCACGCCGCGCGCCAGGTATTCGAGGTTGACCTGGTGCACGATGCCGAAGCCCGGCTGCACCACGCCGAAGGTGTCGAACGCCTGCATGCCCCACTTCATGAACTGGTAGCGCTCGTTGTTGCGCTGGAATTCCAGCTGCATGTTGAGGTCGAGCGCCTTCTTCTCGCGGAAGTGGTCGATCTGCACGGAGTGGTCGACCACCAGGTCCACCGGCACCAGCGGCTCGATCTTCTTGGGGTTCTTGCCCATCTTCTCGGCCACGTTGCGCATGGCGGCCAGGTCGGCCAGCAGCGGCACGCCGGTGAAGTCCTGCAGCACCACGCGCGCCACCACGAACGGGATCTCGTCCACGCGCTCGGCCACCGGCTTCCAGCTGGCGAGCTGCCTGACGTGTTCCTCGGTGACTTTCTTGCCGTCGCAGTTGCGCAGCACCGATTCGAGCACCACGCGGATCGATACCGGCAGGCGTTCGATGGCCACGCCGAGCGCCTTGCCCAGTTGCGGCAGGGAATAGTACTGGCCCTTGAGGCCCGGGCTGATCTTGAATTCTTTCAGAGTCTTATTGAGATTGTGGGGCATTGCCTTACTCCATTCGAAAGATGGTGCGGACTGGCTTGATTCGTAAATCCGTCATTCGTGCTGCGGCCGCCGGCGGGGGCGCCATGCTGATGCCTGCTGCTTTTTTTCTTGCTTCTCTGCTTCCCTGTTTCCCCGATCGTGCCGCCGGCCGTGCTGCCGATTCTATTGCCGGCCACCGCATGCTGTCTTGCGCAGACGAGGCCAGGCCAACGTTTGCACCGCGTCGATTGTAGGGCAAGCCGGCGCCCGGCGCGCGCCCGCGGTGCTCAGATGACGTACAGATCCACGTACTCGTGGACCGGCATCGCCTCCAGGCGCGCCTGGTCCAGCGACACCGCCAGGATGGCCTGCTGCTGGCGCTCCGGGAAGCGGCGCGCGAGGTTGGTCCTGAACTTCTCCACCAGCAGCGGGATGCCCTCTGCGCGGCGGCGCCGGTGGCCGAGCGGGTAGGTCGCCAGCACTTCGGGCAGCACCGTGCCGTCGTTCAGCTCCACGGTCAGCCCGTTGGCGATCGCGCGCTTGTCGGGGTCGTGGTAGTCGGCGGTGAAGGCGGGGTCTTCCACGCAGGCGATCTTGGCGCGCAGCGCGTCGATGCGCGGGTCGGCGGCGATGCGGTCCTCGTAGTCGCCGGCGGTCAGGCGGCCGAACAGCAGCGGCACGGCGACCATGTACTGGATGCAGTGGTCGCGGTCGGCCGGGTTGGCCAGCGGGCCGGTCTTGTCGATGATGCGGATGCAGGCTTCGTGGGTGCGAATGGTGATGCGCCGGATGTCGGCGGCCGTCCTGCCGGCGGCGGCGAGCCGGCCGTGCAGGGTCATGGCCGCCTCCACCGCGGTCTGCGCGTGGAATTCCGCCGGGTAGGCGATCTTGAACAGCACGTTCTCCATCACGTAGGTGCCGTAGGGGCGCTGGAAGCGCAACGGCTGGCCCTTGAACAGCACGTCGTAGAAGCCCCAGCCCCGGGCGGTGAGCACCGAGGGGTAGCCCATCTCGCCGGTGCGGGCCATCAGGGCCAGGCGCACGGCGCGGCTGGTGGCGTCGCCGGCGGCCCAGCTCTTGCGGCTGCCGGTGTTGGGGGCGTGGCGGTAGGTGCGCAGCGACTGGCCGTCGACCCACGCCAGCGAGACCGCGTTGATGATCTCCTCGCGCGCCAGGCCCAGCATGTGCGCGACCACGGCGGTGGAGGCCACCTTGACCAGCACCACGTGGTCCAGGCCGACCTTGTTGAACGAGTTTTCCAGCGCGATGCAGCCCTGGATCTCGTGGGCCTTGATCATGGCCGCGAGCACCTGCTTCATGGCCAGCGGCTTGCGGCCGGCGGCCACGTGGTTGCGCGACAGCCAGTCGGCCGTGGCGAGGATGCCGCCGAGGTTGTCCGACGGGTGGCCCCATTCGGCGGCCAGCCAGGTGTCGTTGAAGTCGAGCCAGCGGATCATGGCGCCGATGCTGAAGGCGGCCTGTACCGGGTCGAGCTGGAACTGGGTGCCCGGCACCCGGGCGCCGTTGGGCACCACCGTGCCCGGCACGATGGGGCCCAGCAGCTTGGTGCAGGCGGGGTAGGACAAGGCTTCCAGGCCGCAGCCGAGGGTGTCGATCAGGCAGTTGCGGGCCGTGTCGAAGGCCAGCGCGCTCTTGATCTGGTAGCCGGTCACGTAGTCGACGATGTCGGCCAGTACCTGATCGGGCTCTGGCCGGACGTTCGCAATAGGTGCAGACATGGGTCCCCTCGGGAATTTGTGCTGCCTGGTGCCTTTTTATGCCTTTCCGATACTACCGATGACTGATGCTCCGCGATGCCGGTGCGACGCCCGCGCGGCGGCGTCGCGCGGCGTCACTTCTGCGCGGTGGCGGGCTGGCCGGCCTCGGCGGTGGCCGGCGCGGACGGCGGCGCCACCAGCAGCGGCGTGGCCACCGGCGCGCGCAGTGCGCCGGCCTGGGTCGGGGCGGAGCCGCCGGCCAGCATGTCGGCGGTCTGGCATTCGTCGGCCAGGCGCTGGCCGGCGTTCTTGTTGAACAGCATGGCCTTGCTCGGGATCACCACCAGGTCCATGCCGGAGCGGGCGTCGAAATAGCGGTCGGCGCCGGTCACGGTGGACTGGCGCGGCAGGCGGTATTCCTTGCCTTCCCAGTTCACGGCGATGACTTCGTCGCGCAGCATGTTGCCGCTGATGTAGAGGGAGTGGCCCAGTTCGCACTGCCATTTCTCGCCGGCCGGCACGGCCGGGACTTCCTTGGCAGCGACGGTTGCCTTCTTCTTGGGGGCGGCCTTGTGGGCGGGCGCCTTCTTGGCGGGAGCGGCCTTCTTGGCCGGTTCCTGGGCCATCGCAACGCCGGCGGAGGTCAGCGAAAAGGCGCCGATGCAGGCGGCGAGGACGAGATGCTTCATTCTGTGGGTTCCTTCATGGTTGGGTCAAAGGTGGGTGACGGGGGCCAGGGGCCGGCAGCCACATATCCGCCGCTATTCTCTACGATTTGAAAGTCCGGGCGAAGCACACCTTCCATTGGTTACACAATTCCGCCGCCGCACGCGCCTTGCCGTGCACAGCGCGGCGTTGCCGGCGGCCACGCCCGACAGGGCGACGGATTTCTTGGGCTTCGGGGTTGCCGCGGGGCGGGCTGCTGCTCTGGCATCGCGTCTCCTGTCTGTTGGCGGGGCGGTCGGCGGTCTGGCGGGCGGGCCGCCGCGGTCATGGAAAGAAGCAGTCCAGCACCGTGCCCGGCAGACGCGCGCCGGTGGCGTGGGCGCGCTGCAGCAGCGACCAGTAATAGCGGTAGCTGGCGCGGTCGTGGAGCTGGCCCTGGTGCCGGATCGGCGCCCAGTTGTTTTCGTAGGCGGCCAGCAGGATCTCGCTGGCCGTGCCGATCTCCGCGCCGCTCGGGCGGAAGGCCGCCACGATCGGCCCGATCTGGCTCGGGTGGATGCTCCACTTGCGCAGGTAGCCGAATTCGGCGCGCGCGCGCAGGGCGTCCTCGCCGGCGCGCTCGGGCTGGGCGATGTCGGTGCTGACGTTGTGCGAGGGCACCTTGCCGTAGCGGTGGCAGGCGGCGGAGATCTCCAGCATGGCGCGCCGGATCAGCGGGTGCTCGAACTGCTGCGGCGAGCGCATGGCCTCGCCCGGGATCGCGCCGTGGTGGGCCGAGACGAAATCCATCAGGCCGAAGCTCAGGCATTCGACCTGCACCAGGCGGGCGATGTCGAAGACCTGCTCGAGCGCCGCGTGTGTCTCGATCAGCACATGAATCGGGATGTGGCGGGCAATGCCGGCGGCGCGCGCCACCTGGTTGACGTGGTCGGTCACGCGCGCGACCTCGACCACGTCGGCCACCTTGGGCACGACCACGTAGGCCAGGCGCGCGCCGGCGCTGCCGACCAGGATGTCGACGTCGGCGCGCCAGGCCGGGTGGGCCGGGTCGTGGATGCGCACGCCGACGCGGTTGAAGCGGTTCTGCGGGCCGTTGACGAGGCGCGCGCACAGTTCGGCGTGCTCGCGCTCGAGGCCGACGGCGGCGCCGTCCTCGCAGTCGAGGGTGATGTCGAAGACCGGCCCAAGCTCTTGCTGCAGGGCCAGCGATTTCAGCATCAGCTTCTCATTGCCGGCGTAGTGGTCGCACACCGGCAGTTGGGCCGCAATGGCTTCGCCCTGGAACAAGACCTCGGAGGGGTGCACGTTATGGATTCTTTTCGAGGTGGGAGGGCCGGGCGGCGCGGGCATGAAAAAAGCCGGAGCCCGCGCCGATCCGTGAATCGTTGCGGGGCTCCGGCCTGGTCATCGGCGCTGCCTGGGACTGGATCTGAAGCGGATCAGCCGAGCAGGTGCTGCACGCCGGCCTTTTCTTCTTCCAGTTCCTTCAGGGTGATGTTGATCTTTTCCTGGCTGTAGGCGTCGATCTCCAGACCCTTGACGATCTCGTACTTGCCGTTGGCGGTGGTCACCGGGTAGCCGAACATGGTGTCGGCCGGGATGCCGTACTCGCCGTTCGACGGGATGCCCATCGTGACGATCTTGCCGTTGGTGCCCAGCACCCAGTCGCGCACGTGGTCGATGGCGGCGTTGGCGGCCGAGGCGGCCGACGACAGGCCGCGCGCCTCGATGATGGCGGCGCCGCGCTTGCCGACGGTCGGCAGGAACACGTCGTTGTTCCAGGCGTGGTCGTTGATCAGGTCCTTGACGCTCTGGCCGTCGACGGTGGCGTAGCGGTAGTCGGCGTACATGGTCGGGCTGTGGTTGCCCCACACGAACAGCTTCTCGATCGACGAGACCGGCTTGCCGATCTTGGCGGCGATCTGCGACAGCGCGCGGTTGTGATCGAGGCGCAGCATGGCGGTGAAGCTTTCGCGCGGCAGGTTCGGCGCCGACTTCATGGCGATGTAGGCGTTGGTGTTGGCCGGGTTGCCGACCACCAGCACCTTGATGTCGCGGCTGGCGACTTCGTTCAGCGCCTTGCCCTGCACCGTGAAGATCTGGGCGTTGGCTTCGAGCAGGTCCTTGCGCTCCATGCCCTTGCTGCGCGGGCGGGCGCCGACCAGCAGGGCCACGTTGGCGTCCTTGAAGGCGACCTTGGGATCATCGGTGATCACCACGCCTGCCAGCAGCGGGAACGCGCAGTCTTCCAGTTCCATCACGACGCCCTTGACGGCGGCCTGGGCTTGCGGGAGGTCGAGCAGTTGGAGGATGACCGGCTGGTCTTTGCCCAGCATGTCGCCGTTGGCGATACGGAACAGCAGGGAATAGCCGATCTGGCCAGCGGCGCCGGTCACTGCGACGCGCATTGGGGCTTTAGCCATGAGTACATCTCCAAACGAAAAGAGGGGGAAACTGGACAGTGTCGCGCCGGACGGTGGTCCGGACGTCACCGGGTGCGGGTTCGTCGCCACGGCGGCAGGCGGCAGTCCGCCGGCGCGCTGGGAGCGATGCCGACTGGAGTGAGCCACAACGGGTCATGGGGTGCGACAAGGCGTAAGTCTACTGCGAAGAGGGGTGCCGTATCCAGAGCGGTGCCGGCGTCGAAACCAGCGGGAGTGTAGGCGCCCATATCTGCAATGTCAATTCATATGTCTTATATAAGACATAAGACATTTGATGCCGCGCTGGACGCCCTCCGCCGTTTTGTGGTGAAATTCGGCTATGTCATCCCTGCCCACGCCCCTCGTTGGTACTGCCGTTGCCGCAGCGCAGGATAACGGCGCCGCTACGTCCGGCGCCGGAGCGCAATCGCCCGTCGCGGCGGTTTCGCCCACGTTCAGCCCCCTTTACCAGCAGATCAAGGCGCTCATCACCCAGAGCCTGCAGTCCGGCGAATGGAAGCCGGGCGAGATGATCCCGAGCGAGATGGACCTGGCGGCCCGCTACAAGGTCAGCCAGGGCACCGTGCGCAAGGCCATCGACGAGCTCGCCGCCGAGAACCTGGTGGCGCGCCGCCAGGGCAAGGGCACCTTCGTCACGACCCATCACGAGGATGGCGTCAAGTTCCGTTTCCTGCGTCTCGTGCCCGATGAGGGCGAGCCGCACTATGGCGCGAGCCAGGTGCTGGAGTGCAAGCGCCTGCGCGCCCCGGCCGAGATCGCCCGCCTGCTCGACATCCGCACCGGCGACAGCGTGGTGCAGATCCGCCGCGTGCTGTTTTTCTCCGGCGAGCCCACCGTGCTGGACGAGATCTGGCTGCTGGGCACCAATTTCAAAGGCCTGACCGCGGAGAAGCTGACCGAGTGGAAGGGCCCGATGTACGCATTGTTCGAGGCCGAGTTCGGCACCCGCATGATCCGGGCCTCGGAAAAGATCCGCGCGGTGGCCGCCGATGCCGCCACCGCCGCCCTGCTGTCCGTGGAGGCCGGCACGCCGCTGCTGTCCGTCGAGCGTGTCTCCTTCACCTACGGCGATCGCCCCGTCGAAGTCCGGCGCGGTTTGTATGTCACTACCCGGCACTATTATCAGAACGATTTGAGCTAGCTGCCGAGTGGTTATCCCGGATGATTATTGCTGTCGTCGCGATGATGGCTGCCCGCCGTTGCGCCGAAGCAGGGAAATATTACGCCGTGGCGTAGCCGCGTGCGATTGTCGGGCACGCCATGTTGGTGCGCGATAGCTGAAAATTATTGGTGCGCCGCGCAACAAAGGCGCTAAAATTATGTGGATTTGCTCCAACTGCATTCATTTGCATGCAGGGCATTGAGTAGTTTCGTTTTTTGTTTACCGCAAAATGGGGTCTCGCATGGCTGAAGCCGTCAAACAAGCCAGGCCGGAGTTCCGGAACATCCATGTCACGCAGCTAGCGCGTTACAGGTTGCCCTGGGCCGGCAAGGTGTCCATCCTGCATCGCGCGAGCGGTGCCCTGATGTTCCTCCTCCTTCCTTTCGTGCTCTATCTGTTCGAGCAAAGCGTCACCTCGGAACTGAGCTTCGCAAAGTTCTCGGCGCTTCTGTCCGGCGGCTTCGTCAAGCTGGTTCTGCTGGTCCTGATCTGGGGCTACCTGCACCATTTCTGCGCCGGCATCCGTTTCCTGCTGCTCGACGTGCACGTCGGCGTGACCAAGCCCGCCTCGGCCAAGTCCGCCGTCGCCGTGCTGGTCGTCAGCCTGTTGCTCACCGCGATTTTCGGCCTGAAGCTGTTCGGCCTGTTTTGAGGAGAGTCAAGGTGGCAAATAATAATATCGGTCCCAAGCGTCTTGTCGTCGGTGCGCACTACGGTCTGAAAGACTGGCTCCTGCAGCGCGTCACCGCGGTCATCATGGTGGTCTTCACCGTCGTGCTGGCGATTTCCTTCCTGCTCTCGAACGGCGCTTCCTACGAAGCGTGGGCGGGTCTCTTCTCCAATCAGTGGATGAAGGTCATCACGTTCCTCACCATCCTGTCGCTGCTGTTCCATGCCTGGATCGGCGTGCGCGACATCTGGATGGACTATGTGAAGCCGATGGCCGTGCGCCTCGTGCTGCAAGTTCTTACGATTTTGTGGCTCGTCGGTTGTGCGAGCTACGCTGCTCAGATTCTCTGGAGGGTGTAATAAATGGTCGCAGTCAAGACTGGATTGCCGCGTCGACGTTTCGACGTGGTCATCGTCGGGGCGGGCGGCGCCGGGATGCGCGCATCCCTCCAGCTCGCGGAAGCCGGCCTGAACGTGGCCGTGCTGTCCAAGGTGTTCCCCACGCGCTCGCACACCGTCGCGGCGCAGGGCGGCATCGGCGCCTCGCTCGGCAACATGAGCGAGGACAACTGGCACTATCACTTCTACGACACCATCAAGGGTTCCGATTGGCTGGGCGACCAGGACGCGATCGAATTCATGTGCCGTGAAGCGCCCAAGGTGGTCTACGAGCTCGAACACTTCGGCATGCCGTTCGACCGCAACGCCGACGGCACCATCTACCAGCGCCCGTTCGGCGGCCATACCTCGAACTATGGCGAGAAGCCGGTCCAGCGCGCCTGCGCCGCGGCCGACCGCACCGGCCACGCGCTGCTGCACACGCTGTACCAGCGCAACGTGCGCGCCAAGACCCACTTCTTCGTCGAATGGATGGCGCTGGACCTGATCCGCGACGAGGACGGCGACGTGCTGGGCGTGACCGCGCTGGAAATGGAAACCGGCGAAGTCTACATCCTCGAAGCCAAGACCACGCTGTTCGCCACCGGCGGCGCGGGCCGCATCTACGCCGCTTCCACCAATGCCTTCATCAACACCGGCGACGGCCTGGGCATGGCGGCGCGCGCGGGCGTGCCGCTGGAAGACATGGAGTTCTGGCAGTTCCACCCGACCGGCGTGGCCGGCGCGGGCGTGCTGATCACCGAAGGCGTGCGCGGCGAAGGCGGCATCCTGCGCAACAAGGACGGCGAGCGCTTCATGGAGCGCTACGCGCCGACGCTGAAGGACCTGGCGCCGCGCGACTTCGTCTCGCGCTCGATGGACCAGGAAATCAAGGAAGGCCGCGGCTGCGGCCCGAACGGCGACTACGTGCTGCTGGACCTCACCCACGTCGGTGCGGACACCATCATGAAGCGCCTGCCGTCGATCCGTGAAATCGGCCTGAAGTTCGCCAACGTCGACGCGATCAAGGAACCGATTCCCGTGGTCCCGACCATCCACTACCAGATGGGCGGCATCCCGACGAACCTCCACGGCCAGGTGGTGGCGCCGAAGAACGGCAACCCCAACGAGGTCATCAACGGCTTCTACGCGATCGGCGAATGCTCGTGCGTGTCGGTGCACGGCGCCAACCGCCTGGGCACCAACTCGCTGCTGGACCTGGTGGTGTTCGGCCGCTCGGCCGGCAACCACATCGCCGCGACCGCGATCAAGCAGAAGGAGCACAAGCCGCTGCCGGCCGACGCCGCCGACCGCGCGCTGTCGCGCCTGGCCAAGCTGCAGTCGTCGTCGTCGGGCGAGTACACCCAGGACGTGGCCAACGAGATCCGCAAGAACATGCAGTCGCATGCCGGCGTGTTCCGCACGCAGAAGCTGATGGACGAAGGCGTCGAGCGCATCCTGGAAGTGACCGAGCGCGCCGCCAACATCCACCTCAAGGACAAGTCCAAGGTCTTCAACACCGCGCTGGTGGAAGCCCTGGAAGTGTCCAACCTGGTGGAAGTGGCCAAGGCGACCATGATCTCGGCGGCAGCCCGCAAGGAATCGCGCGGCGCGCACGCCCACAGCGACTTCCCTAATCGCGACGATCAGAACTGGCTCAAGCACACGCTGTTCTACAGCGAAGGCAATCGCCTCGACTACAAGCCGGTGAAGATGGAGCCGCTGACGGTGGAAAGCGTTCCGCCCAAGGCCCGGACCTTCTGAGCACCGCGTCGAAGAGCTAAACAGGACCCACAGAAATGAAGCGTATTTTCGAAGTCTACCGCTACGATCCGGACAAGGATGCGGCACCCCGCATGCAGACCTACGAGGTCGAGCTGGACGGTCACGAGCGCATGCTGCTGGACGCGCTGGTCAAGCTGAAGAAGCTGGACGAGTCGATCTCGTTCCGCCGCTCGTGCCGCGAAGGCGTGTGCGGTTCGGACGCCATGAACATCAATGGCAAGAACGGCCTGGCCTGCCTGACCAACATGCGCGAGCTGCCGGACCGCATCGTGCTGCGCCCGCTGCCCGGCCTGCCGGTCGTGCGCGACCTGATCGTCGACATGACGCAGTTCTTCAAGCAGTATGATTCGATCAAGCCGTACCTCATCAACGACGAGCCGCCGCCCGAGAAAGAGCGCCTGCAGTCGCCCGAGGAGCGCGACGAGCTCGACGGCCTGTACGAATGCATCCTGTGCGCGAGCTGCTCGACGTCGTGCCCGTCGTTCTGGTGGAACCCGGACAAGTTCGTCGGCCCGGCCGGCCTGCTGCAGGCCTACCGCTTCATCGCGGACAGCCGCGACCAGGCCACCGGCCAGCGCCTGGACGACCTGAACGACCCGTACCGCCTGTTCCGCTGCCACAGCATCATGAACTGCGTCGACGTCTGCCCGAAGGGGCTGAACCCGACCAAGGCCATCGGCAAGATCAAGGAGCTGATGGTTCGCCGCTCGGTCTGACCGCGCGGTGGTTGTAAGCGGCGCGTCAGCCCGGGCCTGCACCATGCAGCCCGGGCGATGCGCCGGAAGTAGGTAGGGACCTATGAGCGAAAGTACTTCCCCCAGTTTCTCCCACCAGGCCGATCCGCACCGGCGTGCGCGATTGCGCTGGCGCGCGCGGCGCGGCCTCCTGGAGAACGACATCATCGTCGAACGTTTTTTCAACCGTTACGAGCAAAACCTGTCCGATGAGGACGTGGCCTCGCTCTCCCAGCTGTTCGAGCTGGGCGACAACGAGTTGATGGACCTGCTGCTTGCCCGCAAGGAGCTGGACGGTGAGCTCGACACGCCCCCGATGCGGCATGTGATCTCTCTGCTGCGTTCGGTCTGAGTATCGTCAACATCATTAGTCAAGCATTTGAAGGAACCGACATGACACCGTCCGATGTGAAAGCCACGCTATCGTTTTCCGATGGTTCCCCCAGCGTTGAGCTGCCGATTTACACCGGTACCGTAGGTCCGGACGTAATCGATATTCGCAAGCTGTACGGTCAAACCGGTAAGTTCACTTACGATCCCGGTTTCATGTCGACGGCTTCGTGCAACTCGAAGATCACCTATATCGACGGCGACAAGGGCGAGCTGCTGTACCGCGGCTACCCGATCGAGCAGCTGGCCACCAAGTGCGATCACCTGGAAACCTGCTACCTGCTGCTCAAGGGCGAGCTGCCCAACGCCAAGCAGAAGGAAGAGTTCGTCGACGCCGTGATGAACCACACGATGGTTCACGAGCAGATGCAGTTCTTCCTGCGCGGCTTCCGCCGCGATGCCCACCCGATGGCCGTGCTGACGGGCCTGGTGGGTGCCATGAGCGCGTTCTACCACGACGCGATGGACATCGACGATCCGCATCAGCGCGAAATCTCCGCGATCCGCCTGATCGCCAAGATGCCGACCCTGGTCGCGATGGCCTACAAGTACAACATCGGCCAGCCGTACGTCTACCCGCAGAATGACCTGTCCTACTCGGGCAACTTCATGCGCATGATGTTCAGCACGCCGTGCGCACCGTACACCGTGAATCCGGTGCTCGAGCGCGCGCTCGACCGCATCTTCATCCTGCACGCCGACCACGAGCAGAACGCCTCGACCTCGACCGTGCGCCTGGCCGGCTCGTCGGGCACCAACCCGTTCGCCGCCATCGCCGCTGGCGTGGCCTGCCTGTGGGGTCCGGCCCACGGCGGCGCCAACGAAGCCGCGCTGAAGATGCTCGAGGAAATCGGCAGCGTCGACAACATCACCGAGTTCATCAAGCAGGTCAAGGACAAGAACTCGGGCGTGCGCCTGATGGGCTTCGGCCATCGCGTGTACAAGAACTACGATCCGCGCGCCAAGCTGATGCGCGAAACCTGCTACGAAGTGCTCAACGAACTGGGCCTGCACAACGACCCGCTGTTCAAGCTGGCGATGGAGCTGGAAAAGATCGCGCTGGAAGACGAATACTTCGTCAGCCGCAAGCTGTACCCGAACGTCGACTTCTACTCGGGCATCGTGCAGCGCGCGCTGGGCATCCCGACCTCGCTGTTTACCTGCATCTTCGCGCTGGCCCGCACCCCGGGCTGGATCTCGCAGTGGGAAGAGATGATCACCGATCCGGAATACAAGATCGGCCGTCCGCGCCAGCTGTTCAACGGCGCGGCCAGCCGCGACGTGCCGGAAATCGGCAAGCGCTGATTTTCCGCGGCGGGCGGCCCGCGCGGCCGCCCGCGGCAGCGCCACAAGCAGTGCAGCAATACCAGACGCCCCGGCTTGCCGGGGCGTTTGTCATTCAAGGCCGGCACCGCTTTGTGCATTGCGGGAGAATCATTGCCGCCCAGGTGGTGAAACCGGCAATTTCTGGCCATTTGTGCCGTGGTTGAGCCGCTAAGGTCCTCATTAATTGTGCAGATTTGATGCCGGACGGGAAATTTGCCCCTATAATGCGGGCTGCTTTGCCGACAGCAGCCGGGCCACCCTTCCGGATTGCGCCGCGGCGAGCGGGGCAGGCGAATCACCTGCGCAATAGAGAACGCATCCACGTTGTCTTTCCGAACCAAGGTCCTTCGCCACGGCGCGGGGCTGACACATGCCGGGCCCCGCATACGCTGTTCATTGTCTTCGTCGGCCCGTCTTCCGCGCTCGGGCGTTTTTCTCGGCGGTAGTTCGCGGGTGTTGTTCGATTGCGCAGGTCATGCCGCCACCAGCCCGTGACCACTACATAATCGAGGAGCTCCTGATGACGCTGTCCCGTCTTACGTCCATCTCCCTGGCCGCCGCACTGGCTGCCTTCGGCGCCGCCGCCCACGCGGAAACCGTCAAGATCGCCATCGCCGGCCCCATGAGCGGCTCGGTTGCGCAGTATGGCGACATGGTCAAGGCCGGCGCGCTGACCGCCATCGAGCAGATCAACGCGGCCGGCGGCGCCGGCGGCAACAAGTTCGAAGTGGTGCTGATGGACGACGCCTGCGAACCGAAGCAGGCCGTCGCCGTCGCCAACAAGATCGTCAGCCAGAAGATCAGGTACGTGATCGGCCACGTGTGCTCGGGTTCCACGATCCCGGCCTCCGACATCTACGAGAACGAAGGCGTCGTGATGGTGACGCCGTCGGCCACCGCGCCGCAGCTCACCGAGAACAAGAAGCGCAAGTTCATCTTCCGCACCATCGGCCGCGACGACCAGCAAGGCCCGGCCGCCGCCCAGTACATCATCGCCAAGGTCAAGCCCAAGAAGGTCGCCGTGCTGCACGACAAGCAGTCGTACGGCCAGGGCATCGCCTCGTCGGTGAAGAAGGACCTGGAAGCCGCCAAGATCCCGGTGGCCGTGTTCGAAGGCATCAACGCCGGCGATTCCGACTACTCCGCGGTGATCACCAAGCTCAAGTCGCAGGGCGTGGACTTCGTCTACTTCGGCGGCTACCACCCCGAGATGGGCCTGCTGCTGCGCCAGGCGCGCGAGCAGGGCGTCAAGGCCACCTTCATGGGCCCCGAAGGCGTGGGCAACAAGGACGTGACAGCCATCGCCGGTCCGGCCTCCGAAGGCATGCTGGTGACGCTGCCGGCCGACTTCTCGGCCGACCCGGCCAACGCCGCGCTGGTCAAGGCCTTCGCCGACAAGAAGCGCGACGCCAACGGCCCGTTCCAGATGCCGTCGTACGCCGCGGTGCAGATCATCGGCGACGCCATCGCCGGCGCCAAGAGCACGGACCCGGCCAAGGTTGCCGCGTATATGCACAAGAACGCCTTCCAGACCCCGATCGGCAAGGTCGAGTACGACGCCCAGGGCGACCTCAAGTCGTTCAAGTTCGTCGTCTTCACCTGGCACAAGGACGCCACCAAGACCGCAGCCAACTAAGCCGCACATCGGCTTCGCACGCCCCGCCCGGCATACCGGCGGGGCGTTTTGGTATCGGGCCGCGGCCCGGCCGGCCCGCGCGCCGCGGCATGAGCGCGGCGCGCGCGGCATCCGTCCTGTCCGGCCTCGCCGGTCCCGGGGCTCGCCGCTTTCAAGGCGCCGGTTTCAAAGTAATGGGGCTTCCCGCATGAACGAGTTCCTTCCACAGTTCACCCAGCAGCTGGTCAACGGCCTGATGCTGGGTGCGATCTATGCGCTGATCGCCATCGGCTACACGATGGTCTACGGCATCATCGGCATGATCAACTTCGCCCACGGCGAGATCTACATGATCGGCGCCTACGTGGGCCTGGTGACGCTCACCGCGATCGGCGTGCAGGCCGGGTATCCGCTGCCGCTGGTGCTGGGCGCCGCCTTGCTGGTGTCGGTGCTGGTCACCGGCATGTACGGCTTCGCCGTCGAGCGCGTGGCCTACCGGCCGCTGCGCGGCGGGCCGCGGCTGGTGCCGCTGATTTCCGCCATCGGCATGTCCATCTTCCTGCAGAACTACGTGCAGATCGGGCAGGGCGCGCGCGACGTCTCCGTGCCCGTGCTGATCTCCGGCGCCATCGAATTCCAGATGGGCGGCGACTTCACCGTGACCGTGCCGTACTCGCGCCTGCTGATCGTCGGCGTGACGCTGGTGCTGATGGTGGCGCTGACGCTGTTCATCGGCCACTCGCGCATGGGCCGCGCCTGCCGCGCCTGCGCCGAGGACATGCGCATGGCCAACCTGCTCGGCATCGACACCAACCGCGTGATCTCGTTCACGTTCGTGCTGGGCGCCATGCTGGCCGCCGTGGGCGGCGTGCTGATCGGCCTGACCATCGGCAAGCTCAATCCGTTCATCGGCTTCGTGGCCGGCATCAAGGCCTTCACCGCGGCGGTGCTGGGCGGCATCGGCAGCATTCCCGGCGCCATGCTGGGCGGCGTGCTGCTGGGCCTGGCCGAGACCTTCGCCTCCGGCTACATGCCGGCCGAATACAAGGACGTGGTGGCCTTCGGCCTGCTGGTGCTGATCCTGCTGTTCCGCCCGACCGGCCTGCTCGGCAAGCCGGACGTGGAAAAAGTCTGAGGAGCGCGCGATGAGAAACGACGCATCGATGGGGCAATCCCTCAAGAACGCGATTACCGCGGCGCTCATGACCGCCATCCTTACCGTGCCGGTGCTGGGCCTGCAGCTCAAGCTCGACGGCTACAAGGTGGTGCTCGAGCCGCACTGGCAGCCGGTCTGGCTGGCGGTCGGCGCGGTCTTCCTGTTCCAGTTGTGCAAGCCGCTGTTCCTGCGCGCGAGCGCCGGCATCAGGCTGCCGGCGATGCCGGCGCTGGGCGCGGACCGCCAGCGCAAGGTGATCTGGCTGCTGCTGGCCGCCGGGCTGGTGTGGCCGTTCTTCGGCTCGCGCGGCGCGGTGGACGTGGCCACGCTGGCGCTGATCTATGTGATCCTGGGGCTGGGCCTGAACATCGTGGTCGGCTACGCCGGCCTGCTCGACCTGGGCTACGTGGGCTTCTACGCGGTGGGCGGCTACACCTACGCGCTGCTCAACCAGTATTTCGGCCTGACCTTCTGGGAATGCCTGCCGATCGCCGCCTGCATGTCGGCCACCTTCGGCTTCCTGCTGGGCTTCCCGGTGCTGCGCCTGCGCGGCGACTACCTGGCCATCGTCACGCTGGGCTTCGGCGAGATCATCCGCCTGCTGCTCAACAACCTGACCAGCCTCACCGGCGGCCCGGACGGCGTCTCGGGCATTCCCAAGCCGACCGTGTTCGGCATCGAGATGGCGCGCAGCGCCAGCGTGGAGGGCGTCAAGACCTTCCACGAGCTGCTCGGCTGGGACTACAGCGGCGAGCACATGGTGATCTTCCTCTACCTGCTGGCGCTGCTGCTGGTGGCCTTCACGCTGTTCGTCACCAGCCGGCTGATCCGCATGCCGATGGGGCGCGCGTGGGAGGCGCTGCGCGAGGACGAGATCGCGTGCCGCTCGCTGGGCCTGAACCCGACCCGCATCAAGCTGTCGGCGTTCACGCTGGGCGCGGCCTTCGCCGGCCTCGGCGGCGCCTTCTTCGCCGCGCGCCAGGGCCTGGTCAATCCCGAATCGTTCACCTTCATCGAGTCCGCGCTGATCCTGGCGGTGGTGGTGCTGGGCGGCATGGGCTCGCAACTGGGCGTGATCCTGGCCGCGATCCTGCTGACCGTGCTGCCCGAGGTGGCGCGCGGTTTCGCCGAGTACCGCATGCTGATCTTCGGCCTGGTGATGGTGCTGATGATGATGTGGCGTCCGCAGGGCCTGCTGCCCGCGAGCCGCCCCCACGTGGAGTTGCCGCAATGAGCCAGGCACACCAAGTACAACCGGCGGAACTGCTGAAGGTCTCCGGCCTGCAGATGCGCTTCGGCGGCCTGCTGGCCGTGGACGGCATCGATTTCGACGTGCGCCGCGACGAGGTCTTCGCCATCATCGGCCCCAACGGCGCCGGCAAGACCACGGTGTTCAACTGCGTGGGCGGCTTCTACCGGCCCACCGCGGGCGAGGTCACGCTGGACGGGCATTCGATAGCCCGCCTGCCGAGCCACCAGGTGGCGCGCCGCGGCCTGGTGCGCACGTTCCAGAACATCCGCCTGTTCAGGCAGCTCACCGTGGTCGAGAACCTGCTGGTGGCACAGCACCTGCAAGTGCGCGCCGGCCTGCTGCACGGCCTGTTCGCCACGCCGGCCTACCGCCGCGCCGAGCGCGCGGCGCTGGAGCGCGCCGCGGTCTGGCTCGAGCGCATGGGCCTGCGCGACGTGGCCAACCGCGAGGCGGGCACGCTGTCGTACGGCCACCAGCGCCGGCTGGAGATCGCGCGCTGCATGATCACCAACCCGCGCCTGCTGATGCTCGACGAGCCCGCCGCCGGCCTCAACCCGCAGGAGAAGGTCGAGCTGTCGCAACTGATCGACCAGCTGCGCCGCGAGTTCAAGATCTCGGTGCTGCTGATCGAGCACGACATGAGCCTGGTGATGGGCGTGTCCGACCGCATCCTGGTGATGGAGCACGGCCGCCCGATCGTGGTCGGCAAGCCCGCCGAAGTGCGCAACGACCCGCGCGTGATCAAGGCCTACCTGGGAGAGGACTAAATGCTGAAGCTGGAACAGGTCCATACCCACTATGGCGCCATCGAGGCGCTGTCGGGCGTGTCGATCGAAGTGAACAAGGGCGAGATCGTCACGCTGATCGGCAGCAACGGCGCCGGCAAGACCACGCTGATGATGACCGTGTGCGGCTCGCCGCGCGCCTCCAGCGGGCGCGTGCTGTTCGAGGGGCAGGACATCACGCGCCTGCCCACGCACGAGATCATGCGCCTGGGCATGGCGATCTCGCCGGAAGGGCGGCGCGTGTTTCCCAGCCTGACGGTGTTGGAAAACCTCAAGATGGGCGGCTTCTTCGGCAAGCGCGACGAGGTCGAGGCTGGCATCGAGCACGTCTACACGCTGTTCCCGCGCCTGAAACAGCGCTCGGGCCAGCGCGCCGGCACCATGTCCGGCGGCGAGCAGCAGATGCTGGCCATCGGCCGCGCGCTGATGAGCCGCCCGCGCCTGCTGCTGCTCGACGAGCCCACGCTCGGCCTGGCGCCGCTGGTGATCGCGCAGATCTTCGACATCATCCGCGCCATCCGCGCGGAGGGCGTGACGGTGTTCCTGGTCGAGCAGAACGCCAACAAGGCGCTGGGCGTGGCCGATCGCGGCTACGTGCTGGAGACGGGCCGCGTGGTGCTGGCGGACACGGGCGCCAACCTGCTGGCCAACGACCGCATCAAGAGCGCCTACCTGGGCGGCTGACCTCTGGCGCTCTTCCCCGCGGCGGGGGAGGGCGCCAGCCCCTTTTCGCCATCGGCGAAATCCCCCTTTCGCCAATCACATTACATCGGCAGGCCCGATCCGCGCGGGCGGAGGCCGGCCGTGCGCTATCGCTGTGGCATAATCGATTGTGATGTCAAGCATTGCTGCAAGCCGCATTTCCTGCACGCATCCGGCGCGACAAAACCTCCCCGCAAACTACCGCGCGACGCCGCCAACCGTGCTGTACCGAACGGTCCCGGCCCGCCCATCGCATCATGGCCAAGACGCTTTACGACAAACTCTGGGATGACCACACCGTGCACGTCGAGGACGACGGCACGACGATGCTGTACATCGACCGCCACCTGCTGCACGAAGTCACCAGCCCGCAGGCGTTCGAAGGCCTGAAGCTCGCGCAGCGTCCGGTCTGGCGCATCAGCGCCAACCTGGCGGTGTCGGACCACAACGTGCCGACCACCGATCGCAGCCAGGGCATCGCCGATCCGGTCTCGAAGCTGCAGGTGGACACGCTGGACACCAACTGCGACGCCTACGGCATCACCCAGTTCAAGATGAACGACCTGCGCCAGGGCATCGTGCACGTGATCGGGCCGGAGCAGGGCGCCACGCTGCCGGGCATGACGGTGGTGTGCGGCGACTCGCACACCAGCACGCACGGCGCGTTCGGCGCGCTGGCGCACGGCATCGGCACCTCCGAGGTGGAGCACGTGCTGGCCACGCAGACGCTGCTGGGCAAGAAGGCGAAGAACATGCTGGTGCGCGTGGAAGGCAAGCTGCCGCGCGGCTGCACCGCCAAGGACATCGTGCTGGCGATCATCGGCAAGATCGGCACCGCCGGCGGCACCGGCTACACCATCGAGTTCGCCGGCTCGGCCATCCGCGAGCTGAGCATGGAAGGGCGCATGACGGTGTGCAACATGGCCATCGAGGCCGGCGCGCGCGCCGGGCTGGTGGCGGTGGACGACATCACGCTCGAGTACGTCAAGGGCCGCCCGTTCTCGCCGCAGGGCGTGGAGTGGGACCATGCCGTGGCCTACTGGCGCACGCTGCATTCCGACGCCGGCGCGCAGTTCGACCAGGTGGTGGAGCTGCGCGCGGAAGACGTGCGCCCGCAAGTGACCTGGGGCACCTCGC
This sequence comes from Cupriavidus ulmosensis, assembly GCF_977008105.1. Classification (NCBI taxonomy): domain Bacteria; kingdom Pseudomonadati; phylum Pseudomonadota; class Betaproteobacteria; order Burkholderiales; family Burkholderiaceae; genus Cupriavidus; species Cupriavidus ulmosensis. Next base: position 3,002,943 of record NZ_CDRMWP010000001.1, on the reverse strand, counting down.
CCGAGATGGTGGTCAGCATCGAAGACCGCGTGCCGGATCCCGAGAAGGAAAAGGACCCGAACAAGCGCAACGCGATGGAGCGCGCGCTGGAATACATGGGCCTGCAGCCCAACGTGCCGGTGAGCAGCATCAAGATCGACAAGGTCTTCATCGGCTCCTGCACCAACAGCCGCATCGAGGACATGCGCGCCGCCGCGTGGGTGGTGCAGAAGCTGGGCCGCCGCGTGGCCGGCAACGTGAAGCTGGCGATGGTGGTGCCGGGCTCCGGGCTGGTCAAGGCGCAGGCCGAGCGCGAAGGGCTGGACAAGGTCTTCAAGGCCGCCGGCTTCGAGTGGCGCGAGCCGGGCTGCTCGATGTGCCTGGCCATGAATGCCGACCGCCTCGATCCGGGCGAGCGCTGCGCGTCCACCTCGAACCGCAACTTCGAAGGCCGCCAGGGCGCGGGCGGGCGCACCCACCTGGTGAGCCCGGCGATGGCCGCCGCGGCTGCCATCGAGGGCCATTTCGTCGACATCCGCCGGCTCGGCTGAGGCGGACCGCGCTTCGTTATCCCATACACCGACACACGCCGTTTCATCATGAAATACGCCCTGACCGCCCTCGCATGCCTGTGCATGCTGCAACTTGCCGGCTGCAACACCGTGGCCGGCATCGGCAAGGACACCAAGGCAGCGGGCCACGCGCTCGAAAGCGCGGCCAGCAAGTAAGGAACCAGATCATGGACAAGTTCACTGTACACAGCGGGCTCACGGTGCCCCTGGACCGCGAGAACGTCGACACCGACGCCATCATCCCCAAGCAATTCCTCAAGTCGATCAAGCGCACCGGCTTCGGCCCCAACCTGTTCGACGAATGGCGCTACAAGGACGTGGGCCAGCCCGGCCAGGACAACAGCCTCCGTCCGCTCAACCCGGACTTCGTGCTGAACCAGCCGCGCTACCAGGGCGGCTCGATCCTGCTGGCGCGCCGCAACTTCGGCTGCGGCAGCTCGCGCGAGCACGCGCCGTGGGCGCTCACGCAATACGGCTTCCGCGCCGTGATCGCGCCGAGCTTCGCCGACATCTTCTTCAACAACTGCTACAAGAACGGCCTGCTGCCGGTGGTGCTGACCGAATTGCAGGTCGACCACCTGTTCAACGAGACCAATGCGTTCAACGGCTACAAGCTGACCATCGACCTGGACAAGCAGGTGGTGCTCACGCCGGGCGGCGACGCCTATGCGTTCGACATCGCGCCGTTCCGCAAGTACTGCATGCTCAACGGTTTCGACGACATCGGCCTGACCTTGCGCCATGCCGACAAGATCAAGGCATACGAGGCCGAGCGCGTGACCCGGATGCCGTGGCTGAACAACCGCGTGGTCGGCTGAGCCGGCGCAGACACAACAAGGAAGACACAGCATGAAAATCGCAGTCCTGCCGGGTGACGGCATCGGTCCCGAGATCGTGGCGGAAGCCGTCAAGGTCCTGAACGCGCTCGGCGAGAAGTTCGAGCTGGAAAGCGCGCCCGTGGGCGGCGCCGGCTACGAGGCCAGCGGCCATCCGCTGCCCGACGCCACGCTCAAGCTGGCCAAGGAAGCCGACGCCATCCTGTTCGGCGCCGTGGGCGACTGGAAGTACGACAAGCTGGAGCGCGCGCTGCGCCCCGAGCAGGCCATCCTGGGCCTGCGCAAGCACCTGCAGCTGTTCGCCAACTTCCGCCCGGCGATCTGCTATCCCGAGCTGACCGGCGCCTCGAGCCTGAAGCCCGAGCTGGTGGCCGGCCTCGACATCCTGATCGTGCGCGAGCTCAACGGCGACATCTACTTCGGCCAGCCGCGCGGCATGCGCGAGGCGCCGGACGGCCCGTTCCAGGGCGCGCGCGAAGGCTTCGACACCATGCGCTACAGCGAGCCGGAAATCCGCCGCATCGCGCACGTGGCGTTCCAGGCCGCGGCCAAGCGCGGCAAGAAGCTGTGCAGCGTGGACAAGGCCAACGTGCTCGAGACCTTCCAGTTCTGGAAGGACATCGTCACCGACGTGCACAAGGAATACCCGGAAGTCGAGCTGTCGCACATGTACGTCGACAACGCGGCCATGCAACTGGTCAAGGCGCCCAAGAGCTTCGACGTGATCGTCACCGGCAACATGTTCGGCGACATCCTGTCGGACGAGGCCGCCATGCTGACCGGCTCGATCGGCATGCTGCCGTCGGCTTCGCTGGATGCCAACAACAAGGGCCTGTACGAGCCGTCGCATGGCTCGGCGCCGGACATCGCCGGCAAGGGCGTGGCCAATCCGCTGGCCACCATCCTGTCGGCGGCGATGATGCTGCGCTACTCGCTGGGCCGCGCCGAACAGGCCGACCGCATCGAGAACGCGGTCAAGAAGGTGCTGGCGCAGGGCTACCGCACCGGCGACATCCTAACGCCGGGCTGCAAGCAGGTCGGCACGCGCGAGATGGGCGAGGCGGTGCTGGCGGCGCTGTAAGCGCCAACGGCGCGGCGGCGGCGCCGCACGCCGGCAAGTCGGAAAGGCGCCCCGCGGGGCGCCTTTTCCTGCGTTTTTTCCCGTTTTTCTTTAATTTGTCCCCGATTTCACGCGTGCGGCGCTGCCACAAAATCGTGTAGACTTTGCGGATGGTCCGAATCTTCCAGTCCCCCTCGACTGCCAGCCTCCTCCTGACTGCCACCAGCAGCCCGGCCGGCCTGGGTTCGCACGGCCACCCGCTTACCGCAACGACGATTAAAACCATTACCACCAAAGCGATCGGCTAGATCGTTCGTCGTGCCTGCTCGTCTTCCCCGCGCAGTCACGCCGGGCGAGGAAAGCGCGGGGAAGAAGTTCAAATCACATCCGAGGTAAGTCATGATTGTAGGTCTCGTCGGTTGGCGAGGAATGGTCGGCAGTGTCCTGATGCAACGCATGCAGGAAGAGCGCGATTTCGACCATATCGAGCCCGTTTTCTTCAGCACGTCCAACGCGGGCGGCAAGGCGCCGGCCCTGGCGAAGAACGAAACCACGCTGAAAGATGCCAACGACATCGAAGCGCTGAAGAAGTGCGACGTCGTGCTCACGGCGCAGGGCGGCGACTACACCACCGAGGTCTTCCCCAAGCTGCGCGCGGCGGGCTGGAAGGGCTACTGGATCGACGCGGCGTCCTCGCTGCGCATGAAGGACGATGCCATCATCGTGCTCGACCCGGTCAACCTCGGCGTGATCAAGGATGCGCTGTCCAAGGGCGTGAAGAATTTCATCGGCGGCAACTGCACGGTGAGCTGCATGATGATGGGCCTGGGCGGCCTGTTCCAGCACGACCTGATCGACTGGATGACCTCCATGACGTACCAGGCCGCGTCGGGCGGCGGCGCGCAGCACATGCGCGAGCTGCTGACCCAGTTCGGCACGCTCAACGCCTCGGTCAAGCCGCTGCTGGATGACCCGGCTTCGGCGATCCTCGAGATCGACCGCACCATCCTGGCGACCCAGCATGGCCTGTCGGCCGACGAAACGAAGCAATTCGGCGTGCCGCTGGCCGGCAACCTGATTCCGTGGATCGACAAGGACCTCGGCAACGGCGTGTCGCGCGAAGAGTGGAAGGGCGGCGCCGAGACCAACAAGATCCTGGGCCGCGGCGAAGGCTTCGTGGGCGCCACCGGCGCCGCGCCGATCGCCGTGGACGGCCTGTGCGTGCGCATCGGCGCGATGCGCTGCCATTCGCAGGCGCTGACCATCAAGCTGCGCCGCGACGTGCCGCTCGACGAGATCGAAGGCATGCTGGCGGCCAACAACCAGTGGGCCAAGGTGGTGCCGAACACGCGCGAGGCCAGCATGACCGACCTCACGCCGGCGGCCGTCACCGGCACGCTGACGATTCCCGTCGGCCGTCTGCGCAAGATGCAGATGGGCGGCGAGTACCTGTCGGCCTTCACCGTGGGCGACCAGCTGCTATGGGGCGCGGCCGAGCCGCTGCGCCGCATGCTGCGCATCCTGATCGAGGCCTGATCGAAGGCGCCCGCCCGGGCGGGCCGGCAGCCGCGTCCCCGGAACGGGGTTTTTCGCGGCAGCCGCGCCACTGCGCGGTTTCGTTGCTGCCAGGCAACAAAAAACTGCCGCTTTGATGACAACGCCGCGCCTGTGCGCGGCGTTGTCGCGGGCGGCTGCCTATTTCTTCCAGCGTTGGGTCACAATACAGCCGGCATATGCCAGGCTGCGGAGGCGGTTGTCCGCACGCCTGCAAGCACGCCTGCAAGTGTTGGCGCGGGGCTCAGTCGGGACGCTAACTTGCTGCGCTAAACCATTGATGTTAAGTTAATTTCACTACTAGAACACAACGGAGCACAAGGTGAGTGTGAGCCAACATCGCCGGAAAGATGCGCCTATCGCCCGCCAGCGCTGGTCAACGCTGGCCTTCACGGCACTCGGCTTGCTGCTCGCGCAGCCGGCCGCGTATGCCGCGGGGTTCGGGCAATTACGGGTACAGTCGAATCTGGGTCAGCCGCTACAGGCGGAAATCGATATCAGCGGTGTCAGCGCGGAGGAAGCGGACGGCCTTGCGGTCAAGCTCGCTTCGCCTGATGCCTATGCCAAGGCCGGCCTGACGTACCTGCCGGCGGTCAGCAGCCTGCGCCTGCAGGTCGAGCGCCGTCCCAACGGCAGCTACGTGGCGCGGGTGCGTTCCAACCAGCCGATCAGCGAGCCCTTCGTCGACATCCTCGTCGACATGACGTGGCCGAGCGGCCGGGTGTCGCGCGCGTATACGTTCCTGCTCGATCCGGCCGGGGCCAAGCCGAGCAACCAGACCTTCTCGCCCACCACGGTGGTGCAGGCCGGCACGCCCGACGAGTCGGGCGCCACCGCGCCGGCGCCCAGCGCGGCGCCCACACCCGCTCCGGTGGCGGCTGCGCCCGCCGCCACACCGGCCGCGCCGGCCGCGCGCGCGCCGGCCAGGACGCCGGCACCGCCGCCGCGCCGCGCGGCGCCGCAGGTGGCCGAGGGCGCCGCGGCTGCCGCCGGTTCGTACACCGTGCAGCGTGGCGACAATCTTTCCTCGATCGCCGGCGAGGCGCTGCAGGGCCAGGATTCGGTCTCGCTCGACCAGATGCTGGTCGCGCTCTACCGCAACAATCCCAATGCCTTCGTCGGCGGCAACATGAACCGCCTCAAGGCGGGCGTGGTGCTGAAGATGCCGAGCCAGCAGGAAGCGCAGGCGGTCGCGCCGCGCGCGGCGCGCCGCGAAGTGGTGGCGCGCACGCAGGGGTTCGAGGCCTATCGCGGCCGGCTCGCCACCGCGGCCGCCGCGCGCTCGGTGGAAGCCGAGAGCGGGCGCTCGCAGTCGGGCAACGTCACCGCGCGCGTGCAGGAGCAGGCCGCGCCGGCCGCCGGCCCGCGCGACGAGCTCAAGCTCAGCAAGCCCGAGCGCGGCGCCCAGGCGGCCGCCGCGACGGCGGAAGCCAATATCGCCAAGGAGCGCCAGCTAAAGGAAGCCGAGGCACGCCTCGCGCAGCTCGAGAAGAACGTCACCGACATGCAGCGGCTGGTCGAGCTGAAGAACGCCGAGATCGCCAAGCTGGGCCAGGCCCAGGCTGCCAAGGGCACGGCCAAGGAAGCGCCGGCCGTGGTGCCGGCGGACGCGGCCAAGGCGGACACTGCCAAGGCAGATGCGGCCAAGGCGGATGCCGCGCCCGCGCCGGCCGCCCCGGCGGTCAATGCCAGCGCGGCCGCCGCCACGGCAGCGGCCACCGCCGCCACGGCGGTTGCCACGGCGGCTTCGGCGCCCGCCGCGCCCGCCCCGGCCGCCGCCGCGAGCGGCGCCGGCGCGCAGGCCACCGCGGCTGCCGCGGCCAAGCCGGCCGCCGCCTCGGCGCCGGCGGCCAAGCGCCCGCCGCCGGTGGTGCAGCCCCAGCCCGTGGCGCAGCCGTCCTTCCTCGAGGACCTGCTGGCCAACCCGATGCTGCTGCCGGGCGGCGGCCTGCTGATCGCGCTGCTGGGCGGCTATGCCATCTACCGCCGCCGCCAGCAGCAGAAGGCCAGCGAGAGCGCCGCCTTCCAGGACAGCATCCTGTCGCAGGAAAGCACCGTCATGGCCGGCGCCCACTCGCTGTTCGGCACGGCGGGCGGGCAGAGCGTCGACACTTCGCAGCACAGCGTGTTCGGCGCGGATTTCCGCATCGGCAACAACGCCGCGGAAGCCAACGAAGTCGATCCGATCGCCGAGGCCGACGTCTATATCGCCTACGGGCGCGATGTGCAGGCCGAGGAGATCCTGCGCGAAGCCCTGGAGCAGGACCCTGAGCGCCAGGCGATCCGCCTCAAGCTCATGGAGATTTACAACAATCGTCAGGATGTGGAAGGTTTTCGCGTGATTGCAGAAGAAATGTTCGCCCAGACGGGCGGGCAGGGGGCGGAGTGGGTACAGGCGGCCGAGATGGGGCGCCGCCTGGAGCCGGACAACGCCTTGTACCTCACCGTGGCGCCGGATGTCGCGCAGAACGACACCACGACGCTGCCGGCGGACCAGTGGCGCACCCACGATCCCTCGCACGATCTGGCCGCGCCGCCGCGCGAGACGGCGCTGGGCGACCTCGGCGATCTGGCGCTGCCGCTCGACGGCTTCCCCGCGCCCGCGGCGGGCACGCCGATCACCGCGCCCGAATCGGCGGCGATGGTGTTCGGCGCCGCCGAGGAGCCCTCGGCGCTGGCCGCGCGCCTGGACGACGGCCTGGACCTGCCCGCGCATGCCCAGCCCGCCAGCCACGACGTGCCGCCGCTCGACGTGCCCACGCGCAGCCGCCCGCTGGACTTCGACATGTCGGGCATCTCGCTCGACCTGAACCCGGCGGCGCCGGCCAGCGCCAATGCGGACCATCTGTCGGCCGCGCACGACGCGCCGCCGTCCGTGCCCTCGGTGTCGCTGCCCGCGCCCACCATGCTGCGCGACGGCAAGCTGTCCGAGCCGATCGACCTGTCGCGCGTGAGCGCGGAGAGCGGGCTGGACACCGCGCGCGGCATCTCGCCGAGCACGCTGTCCGCCGATCCCGCCGATGGCGGCCGCGACATGCAGATCAAGTTCGATCTGGCGCGCGCCTACATCGAGATCGGCGACAAGGAGGGCGCGCGCGAGCTACTGCAGGAAGTGGTCGACCAGTCGCCGGAGCCCCTGCAGACCGAGGCCCGTTCCCTGCTGCGCGAGGTGGCCTGAGCAAGCCCGGCGGGCCAGGCTGTATCATGGCGGGCTGAGCGCGGGATGCGCCGGCCCGATGCGAATGCGCCGGAGCCTGGCTTCCGGCGCATTTGTTTTTGGGCGGCCGGCCCGGTCCGGGCGCCTCGCATCCGCACCCGTCCGCACCCACCGCTCCGCCCGGTTTCCGCTACATGACCCGCATCGCCCTCGGCCTCCAGTACGACGGCGCCAGCTTCTCCGGCTGGCAGTCGCAACCGCACCGCAACACCGTGCAGGACCGGCTCGAGGACGCGATCGCGCAGTTCGCCGGCACCCGCCTGCTCACCACCGTGGCCGGCCGCACCGATGCCGGCGTGCACGCGCTGGGGCAGGTCATCCATATCGATACGGAGCTGGCGCGCGAGCCGTTCTCGTGGGTGCGCGGCATCAATGCGTTCCTGCCGCCGTCCATCGCCCTGCACTGGGCGCAGCCGGTCGACGAGGGTTTTCACGCGCGTTTCCTGGCCTTCGAGCGCATGTATTACTACGCGCTCTACGTGGGGCCGCACCGCGTGCCGCTGGTGCACGGCCGGGCCGGCTACCTGATGCTGCCGCCGGGGCAGGGGCTGGACCTGGAGGCGATGCGCGCGGCCGCCGCCTGCCTGCTCGGCGAGCACGATTTCTCGGCCTTCCGCGCCGCGGAATGCCAGGCCAAGTCGCCGGTGAAGACCATGTACGACGTCACCCTCAAGGCCGACGGCAACTGGGTCTTCGTGCGCTTTCGCGCCAGCGCCTTCCTGCACCACATGGTGCGCAACCTGATGGGCTGCCTGGTGGCGGTCGGGCGCGGGCGCTATCCGCCCGCGTGGCTGGCCGAGGTGCTGGCCGGGCGCAACCGCGCCAGGGCGGCGCCCACCTTCATGCCCGACGGCCTCTACCTGGCCGCGGTGCAGTATCCTGAGCCCTACCGCCTGCCCGCCGCCGATGCGTCGGGCAGCCTGTTCCACGGAGTGTTTGCCGATGAACCCGTTGCCTGAGCCGGCCCAGCCGCACCGCACCCGCGTCAAGATCTGCGGCCTGACGCGCGAGGAGGACGTGCGCGCCGCGGTGGACGCCGGCGCCGATGCCATCGGCATGGTGTTCTACCCGGGCAGCCCGCGCTGCGTCGACGTGGCGCGCGCGGCCGCGCTGGCCGAGGCCGCCGGGCCGTTCGTCTCGGTGGTCGGGCTGTTCGTCAACGCCGACGCCGAGGAAATCGCCCACGTGGCCGAGCGGGTGCCGCTTACGCTACTCCAGTTTCATGGCGACGAGACTCCCGAGGCCTGTACCCTGGCGGCGCAGCGCTGCCGGCTGCCTTTTCTGCGCGCGGCACGCGTGCGGGCCGGCCTCGATTTGGTAGAATTCGCCAATCTGCACCACGATGCCGCTGCCTTGCTGCTCGATGCCTTCGTCGAAGGCTACGGCGGTGGCGGCCACGTCTTCGACTGGACCCTGATACCCCCCGCATGGCTTCCGCCTGTCCACAACCCGACCGCAAGCGCCGCTCCTCGGATCGTTTTGAGTGGTGGGTTGAACGCGCAAAACGTCGCTGGCGCGATTGAGCGCGTGCGGCCCTACGCTGTCGATGTAAGCAGCGGCGTGGAGGCTGCCAAGGGCGTGAAAGACCACGCCAGGATTGCCGCGTTCGTGCGCGCGGTGCGCGGCGCGGATGCCGGGTGAGTCGGGGTTTCCCGCTCGCCGGCTTTCCGCCCGCCCTGCGCCCGCCAGGCGCACGACCCCATTTCATCGGACCCGCCGCCAGTTTGGCCGGGGGTCCTGATCAAAGAGCTGACTCATGTACGACCTGCCCGATTCCCGTGGCCATTTCGGCCCCTATGGTGGTTCCTTCGTGTCCGAGACGCTGGTGCACGCGCTCGACGAGCTGCGCGAAGCCTACGCCCACTTCCAGAAGGATCCCGAGTTCGACGCGGAATACCGCCGCGAGCTGAAGCACTTCGTCGGCCGGCCTTCGCCGGTCTACCACGCGCAGCGCTGGAGCGAGACGCTCGGCGGCGCGCAGATCTACTTCAAGCGCGAGGACCTCAACCACACCGGCGCGCACAAGATCAATAACGTGATCGGCCAGGCGCTGCTGGCCAAGCGCATGGGCAAGCCGCGCGTGATCGCCGAGACCGGCGCCGGCCAGCACGGCGTGGCCACCGCCACCATCGCCGCGCGCTTCGGCATGGAGTGCGTGGTCTACATGGGCGCGGAGGACATCCGCCGCCAGGCCGCCAACGTCTACCGCATGAAGCTGCTGGGCGCCACCGTGGTGCCGGTGGAAAGCGGCTCCAAGACCCTCAAGGACGCGCTCAACGAAGCCATGCGCGACTGGGTCACCAACGTCGAGAACACCTTCTACATCATCGGCACCGTGGCCGGCCCGCATCCCTACCCGATGATGGTGCGCGACTTCCAGTGCGTGATCGGCGAGGAAGCCAAGGTGCAGATGCCCGAGCTGGCCGGGCGCCAGCCCGACGCGGTGATCGCCTGCGTGGGCGGCGGCTCCAATGCGATGGGCATCTTCTACCCGTACATCGAGCACAAGGACGTGCGCCTGATCGGCGTGGAGGCGGCCGGCGACGGCCTCGAGAGCGGCCGCCACGCCTGCTCGCTGATCGGCGGCTCGCCGGGCGTGCTGCACGGCAACCGCACCTACCTGCTGCAGGACGAGAACGGCCAGATCATCGAGACCCACTCGGTCTCGGCCGGCCTGGACTACCCGGGCGTGGGCCCCGAGCACGCCTGGCTCAAGGACATCGGCCGCGCCGAATACGTGCCCATCACCGACGAGGAAGCGCTCAAGGCCTTCCACGACTGCTGCCGCATCGAGGGCATCATCCCCGCGCTGGAGTCGAGCCACGCCATCGCCTACGCCTGCAAGCTGGCGCCGACGCTGCCCCGGGACCAGCTGCTGCTGGTGAACCTGTCCGGGCGCGGCGACAAGGACATGCACACCGTGGCCGAACGCGCGGGGCTGAAGCTCTGATGCTCGATCTCTTCACGCCGGACGCCACCGAGGGTGGCGCCGCGCCCGCAGCGAGCGCGGCGCCGCAATTGCTGCTGTACCAGGAAGACGTGCTGGCAGGCATCAAGCGCATTCCCGACGACTCGATCGACCTGATCGTGGCCGACCCGCCCTATGGCCTGGGCAAGGACTACGGCAACGATTCCGACCGCCTCTCGGGGCCGGCCTACCTGGAATGGTCGGCCGCGTGGATCGACGCCGTGGTGCCCAAGCTGGCGCCGCGCGGCTCGCTCTACCTGTTCTGCACCTGGCAGTACTCGCCCGAGCTGTTCGTCATGCTCAAGCAGCGCCTGACCATGATCAACGAGATCATCTGGGACCGGCGCGTGCCGAGCATGGGCGGCACCACGCGCAAGTTTTCCTCGGTGCACGACAACATCGGCTTCTTCGCGCGGGCGCGCGACTACTACTTCGACCTCGACCCGGTGCGCGTGCCCTACGACGCCGAGACCAAGAAAGCGCGCAGCCGTCCGCGCTTCGAGGGCAAGAAGTGGCTGGAAGTGGGCTACAACCCCAAGGACCTGTGGAGCGTGCCGCGCATCCACCGCCAGGACCCGGAGCGCGCCGCCCACCCGACCCAGAAGCCGCTCGACATCGTGCAGCGCATGGTGCTGGCGAGCTGCCCGCCCGGCGGGCTGGTGCTCGATCCCTTCACCGGCAGCGGCACCACCGCGGTGGCGTGCGCGCGGCACGGGCGGCGCTTCGTCGGCTTCGAGATGAACCCCGAGTACGCCGGCGTGGCGCGCGAGCGCGTCGCCCAGGCCATCACCGCGCCGCAGGCCGAGCCGGCCTGCCTGATCATCGCCGCTGCGAACGACGAGCCGCTGCTGCCGTCCTCGTCCACGCAGTCGCCCAACTTTGCCCAATGACCATGTCCCGGATCCAATCGACTTTCGCGGCGCTGGCCGCGCACAACAAGAAGGGCCTGATTCCGTTCATCACCGCCGGCGATCCCGAGCCCGGCCTGACCGTGGCGCTGATGCACGCGCTGGTGGCGGGCGGCGCCGACGTAATCGAGCTCGGCGTGCCGTTCTCCGACCCGATGGCCGACGGCCCGGTGATCCAGCGCGCCTCCGAGCGCGCGCTGGCGCAGGGCGTGTCGCTGACCCAGGTGCTGGCCTGGGTGGCCGAGTTCCGCCAGACCGACGACGCCACCCCGGTGGTGCTGATGGGCTACGCCAACCCGATCGAGCGCATGGGCGAGGAAACCTTCGCCCGCGCCGCGCGCGCGGCCGGCGTAGACGGCGTGCTGGTGGTGGACTATCCGCCCGAGGAATGCGAGTCCTTCGCCGCGCTGATGCGCGCCAGCGGCATCGACCCGATCTTCCTGCTGGCGCCGACCTCCACCGACGACCGCATCGCGGCGGTGGCCAAGATGGCCAGCGGCTATCTCTACTACGTCTCGCTCAAGGGCGTGACGGGCTCGGCCACGCTCGACCTCGACAGCGTGGCCGCGCGCATCCCGCTGATCAAGCGCCATGCCAACCTGCCGGTGGGCGTGGGCTTCGGCATCCGCGACGCGCAGACCGCGCGCGCGATCGGCGGCGTGGCCGACGCCGTGGTGATCGGCAGCCGCCTGGTGCAGTTGCTCGAAGATACGCCGCGCGCCCAGGCGGTAGAATCGCTGCGCGGCTTCATCGCGGACATCCGCCAGGCGCTCGACGCCTGAACGTGATCCGGGCGGCACCGCGGGGCGCTCCGGCGCGCGCGCGGTGCCGCGCCGCAACACCGAATTTGGCGGCCATGTGCCGCAACGGGCGCATGAACCCGGCGGAACGGGGACTGCGAACGGCAGGCGTGGTAAATTCGCGGCCTGACATGTTCCGCGCATGTGCCGAAAGGAGCCTTTCATGAGCTGGTTGGATAAACTCCTCCCTCCCAAGATTCAACAGACCGACCCCTCCACCCGCAAGGGCATTCCGGAAGGGCTGTGGGTCAAGTGCCCGTCGTGCGAGTCGGTCCTGTACCGCACCGACGTCGAGGCCAATCTGCACGTCTGCCCGAAGTGCGACCACCATATGCGCATCCGCGCGCGCGAGCGCCTGGACGGGCTGCTGGACGCCGAGGGCCGCTACGAGATCGGCCAGGAGATCGTGCCGGTCGACGCGCTCAAGTTCAAGGACACCAAGAAGTACCCGGACCGCATCAAGGCCGCGATGGAAGACACCGGCGAGACCGATGCGATGGTCGTGATCGGCGGCGCCATCCACACCATCCCGGTGGTGGTGAGCTGCTTCGAGTTCGAGTTCATGGGCGGCTCGATGGGCTCCGTGGTGGGCGAGCGCTTCGTGCGCGGCGCGCAGTCGGCGCTGGAGCAGAAGGTGCCGTTCATCTGCATCACCGCCACCGGCGGCGCGCGCATGCAGGAAAGCCTGCTGTCGCTGCTGCAGATGGCCAAGACCACCTCGATGCTGAACCAGCTGTCGGCCGCCAGGCTGCCGTTCATCAGCGTGCTGACCGACCCGACGATGGGCGGCGTGTCCGCCAGCTTCGCCTTCCTCGGCGACGTGGTGATCGCCGAGCCCAAGGCGCTGATCGGCTTCGCCGGCCCGCGCGTGATCGAGCAGACCGTGCGCGAGAAGCTGCCCGAAGGCTTCCAGCGCGCCGAATTCCTGCTGCAGAAGGGCGCCATCGACATGATCATCGACCGCCGCAAGATGCGCGACGAACTGGCGCAACTGCTGGCGCTGCTGCAGAAGCAGCCGGCCGACGCGGTGGCCTGAGGCCGCCTGCCGGCGTGGATGAGGGAAAGCGCGGACGCCGGTTCGCGCTTTTTCGTTTTGTGGGCGCCGGGTCCGCTGGCCTGCGGGTTTGCGCGGGCCGTTGCCGCGCGCGCGGCCGGCCCTTTGACTTGGCCGAAACGTCCCCACATACGTCCCCACATGCGCGCTCCATCGCCCACTCATTCATACGCCTCTGTTGCGCCTGTCTTGCGCCCATGCGCAAGAGCGCGGGCCAGCCGCTAAGCTACATGCAGACCGCCCGATTCCGCGCGCACGCCGGCGCGCCGGGCGGAATCCCGAACCAGACCTTACCCATCATGCCGATCTTTCCCTCGCTCCCCGAATGGCTCGCCCATCTCGAATCCGCCCATCCGGTCGGCATCGACATGGGCCTGGCGCGCATCACCCGCGTCAAGGAAGCCCTGGGGCTGCGCATCGATGCGGTGGTGTTCACCGTGGGCGGCACCAACGGCAAGGGTTCCACCTGCGCCATGCTGGAGCGCATCCTGCTGCAGGCCGGCTACAAGGTGGGCTGCCATACCTCGCCGCACCTGATCTCGTTCAACGAGCGCGCGCGCATCAACGGCGAGTTCGTCACCGACGCGCAGCTGCTGCCGCATTTCGAGGCGGTGGAGCGCGCGCGCACCAGCTTTGCCGACCCGGTCAGCCTGACCTATTTCGAATTCACCACGCTGGCCATCATCCACGCCTTCGCCGCCGCCGGGCTCGACGCCATGATCCTGGAAGTGGGCCTGGGCGGCCGGCTGGACGCGGTCAACGTGATCGATGCCGACTGCGCCATCGTGACCAGCGTGGACATCGACCACACCCACTACCTGGGCGACACGCGCGAGAAGATCGGCTACGAGAAGGCCGGCATCTTCCGCCCCGGCGTGCCCGCCATCGTGAGCGACCCGCTGCCGCCGCAGTCGGTCATCGACCACGCGCAGGCCATCGGCGCCGACCTGTGGCTGGTGGGGCGGGATTTCCAGCACCAGGCCGCCAGGGGCCAGGAGCGCCAGCAATGGGACTGGAGCGGGCGCGAGCGCAAGCTCAGCGGGCTGGGTTATCCGGCGCTGCGCGGCGCCAACCAGCTGCTCAACGCCTCGGCCGCGCTGGCGGCGCTGCAGGCCATGCGCCCGCGCCTGCCGGTGAGCGCGCAGGAAGTGCGCAACGGGCTGGCCTTCGTCGAGCTGCCGGGCCGCTTCCAGGTCATGCCGGGGCGTCCCGCGGTGATCCTCGATGTGGCGCACAACCCGCACGCGGCGGCCACGCTGGGCCAGAACCTCGAGAACATGGGCTTCTTCCGCTACACCTACGCGGTGTTCGGCGCGATGGAGGACAAGGACATCGCCGGCGTGCTGCGTCACCTGTCCGACAAGGTGGACCACTGGTGCCTGTGCGACCTGCCCACGCCGCGCGCGGCCGGCGCGGCGGACCTGCTGGAAAAGCTCGAAGAGGGCGGTTTCCGGCCCGGGCCGGATGCCACCGCGGCCTGCTTTCCCAGTCCGGAGGCGGCTTACCGGGACGCCCTCGGCAGAGCGACCGAGAATGATAGAATTCTGGTCTTCGGATCGTTCTTCACCGTGGCGGGCGTGATGGCGTATCGCGCCACCCAGGCAAATTGAGCCGTGCGGGCGCCGGGCGGGTTTCCCGGCCCGGCACCGAAGCCGCCCCCGGGGCGAGCTGCCGCGCGGACTGAGCGACATTTTCAACGGCCGGGGGTTCCGGCCGGAGCACCGAACCAATCTATGGGCCTGCTTTCGCTGTTTTCTTCCCGCAAGGGCAACGCCCCGGCACCGGAGCGCGGGCGCCGCTCGCGTTCGGACCCGGGCGCGGGCATCGCCTCGTCGCGGCGCCTGGCCGAAGAGTACGCGGACGACACGCTCGACCCCGAATTCCCGCAGAAGCAGCGGGCGCGCCGCCGCCTGATTGGCGCCGTGGTGCTGATGGTGGCCGCCATCATCGTGCTGCCGATCGTGTTCGAGACCCAGCCGCGGCCGCTGGTCGAGAATATCGCGGTGCGGGTCGACGGCGGTGCCGGCGGAGTCGGCAAGGCCAAGGCCGATGCGCGCAAGGCGGATCCGCTGCCGCCGGCGCCGCAGTCCAAGGCCGACACGCAGGGGCTGGACGCGGGCGAGGAACTGGTGGCCGATGCCGGCACCGCGAGGCCGGCCGCCGATGCGCCGGCCGCCGCCGGCAAGGCAGCCGACAAGTCCGGCGACAAGGCCGCGGACAAGGCGTCCGGCAAGGCATCCGACAAAGCGTCAGACAAGGCTTCCGACAAGCCCGCGGACAAGCCCGCCGCGCGCGCCGAGGCCAAGCCCGGCAGCGGCAAGTTCCTGGTGCTGATCGGCGCCTTCTCCTCGGAAGACAAGGCCAAGGGCTGGCTGGCCAAGCTCAAGGCCAGCAAGGTGCCGGCCTACATCGAGAAAAAAGTGCTGGCCGACGGCGAGCGCGTGCTGCTGCGGGCCGGCCCGTTCCCCGACCGCGACACGGCCGACGCCGCCGAGAAGCGCGTGCGCGACGCCGGCCTGAGCGCCAAGGTGGTCGAACAGTAACGGCGGCGGTCCCGGGAACCGGGGCCGCGCCGCGACGGCGCGCAGTCACACCAGTCACACCGTATCCGCATGCAGCCCACTTTCTTCGATTACAGCGTCGCCTTCATTCTGGTTGCCTCCGGCCTGATCGGCGTGCTGCGCGGCCTGGTGCGCGAGGTGCTCTCGCTGATCGGCTGGGTGGTGGCGTTCTGGGTGGCGTACCACTTCGCGGGCACGGCGGCGCGCTGGATACCGGAGTCGGTGCCCGGCGGCGAACTGGCCCGCAGCGCGCTCGGTTTCGGCGTGCTGTTCATCGGCACCGTGATCGCTGCCGCGCTGGCCGGCACGGTGCTGGGGCAACTGCTCGAAAGCACCGGGCTCAAGCCCGCCGACCGCGGCCTGGGGCTGGTGTTCGGCCTGCTGCGCGGCGCGCTGGTGGTGATGTTCGTGGTGACGCTGGCCGGGCTCACCAAACTGCCTGAAGAGGCATTCTGGCGCGATGCGCTGTCCCGGCCCTACGTGATGCAGGCGATGGAGTCGCTGCGGCCGTGGCTGCCGCCGGAAGTCGCCAGGTACGTCAAGACATGAGGCCGGGCAGATCCCCCGGCCGGTAATACGCGGGCCCAGTCCTACAGGGCAGGGCCGTGCCCCCGATTCAAACGCCTTTCCTGGGAGCTTGGCATGTGCGGTATCGTCGGTGTGGTTTCCTCCACGCCCGTCAACCAATTGATTTACGACAGCCTGCTGCTGTTGCAACATCGCGGACAGGATGCAGCCGGCATCGCTACCGCGAACGGCAGCACCTTCCACATGCACAAGGCCAACGGCCTGGTGCGAGACGTGTTTCGCACGCGCAACATGCGCGGCCTGCCCGGCGCCGCCGGCATCGGCCAGGTGCGTTACCCCACTGCCGGCTCGGCTTCCAGCGAGGAAGAAGCCCAGCCGTTCTACGTCAACGCGCCCTATGGCGTGATCCTGGCCCACAACGGCAACCTGACCAACTGGAAACAGTTGCATGAGGAGCTGTTCAGCCGCGACCGCCGCCACATCAACACGCATTCCGACACCGAGGTGCTGCTCAACGTGCTGGCCGACGAGCTGCAGCGCGCCAGCAGCGGCCTCGCGCTGGACCCGGCCACCATCTTCAGGGCCGTGGCCGGCATGCACCGCCGCGTGCGCGGCTCGTATGCCATCGCCGCGCAGATCGCCGGCTACGGCATGCTGGCGGTGCGCGACCCGTTCGGCATCCGTCCGCTGTGCCTGGGCAGCGTGGAAACGCCGACCGGCAAGGAATGGATGGTCGCCTCGGAATCGGTGGCGCTCGAAGGCATCGGCTACAAGCTCGAGCGCGACGTGGCGCCCGGCGAGGCCATCTTCATCGACCTCGACGGCAAGCTCTACACCCAGCAGTGCGCCGACAACCCGGTGCTCACGCCGTGCATCTTCGAGTACGTCTACCTGGCGCGCCCGGATTCGTGCATCGACGGCGTGCCGGTGTACGACGCGCGCCTGCGCATGGGCGACTACCTCGCCGAGAAGATCCGCAGCGAAATCTCCGGCGGCGACATCGACGTGGTGATGCCGATTCCCGACTCCAGCCGCCCGGCCGCCATGCAGGTGGCCAACCGGCTGGGCGTGGGCTACCGCGAGGGGTTCTTCAAGAACCGCTACGTGGGCCGCACCTTCATCATGCCGGGCCAGGCCGTGCGCAAGAAGTCGGTGCGCCAGAAGCTCAACGCGATGGGCGTGGAGTTCAAGGGCAAGAACGTGCTGATCGTGGACGACTCGATCGTGCGCGGCACCACCTCGTTCGAGATCGTGCAGATGGCGCGCGACGCCGGCGCCAACAAGGTGATCTTCGCCTCGGCCGCGCCGCCGGTGAAATTCCCCAACGTCTACGGCATCGACATGCCCACGCGCAGCGAGCTGGTCGCCCACGGCCGCACGCACGAGGAAATCGCCCGCATCATCGGCGCCGACAAGCTGGTGTACCAGGACGTGGATGCGATGAAGCAGGCCGTGCGCGACATCAACCCCGCGCTCAAGGACTTCGACGCATCGTGCTTCGACGGCCGCTACATCACCGGCGACATCGACGAAGCCTACCTGGAGCGCCTGGAAACGGCGCGCAGCCAGGCCGACCGCGACGGCACCAGCGGCGACACGGAACGCTCGCAGCTGCACCTGCAGCGCTCGGGCGGCAACGAGTAAAGCCCGGCGGCCCGCGCGCGGGCCCGCGCCGCGCAGTTGACGCAGACGGGGCCCGGCCGTAACATGGCCGGGCGTCGATTTGATTGTCAGCTTGCGGACGCGGGTCCTGCCGGGGCGCGATGTGGCGTGATGCCCCCGGACAGGAAATGACCCGATACAGGGAAATGCCCGAAACAGCTAAAGCGGAAGGCCGGTTCCCGGTCGTGCGCGGCAACGGCACGAAGGCGAACCGGCAGTCCCGCCGCGGCGCGGAGCTTCGGGGCGCCTCGGCGCGCTTCGGAACCTTTCCCTCCCCCAGACACAAGCAGCCCGTCGATTCGGCCAGCCAGGCCAGCGGATCGCACGGGCTTTTTTGTTGCCGCGCGTCCCGGCCCGGCCGGCGCGCGCACGACATTCAACGCTCATCACCGATAACCGCGCGGGTATCACCGCCTCCCCATCATGAATGAACCGCTTCCTCTCGACTCCCTTGGCATCGATACGCTCGGCGTGCGCGCCGGCACCATGCGCAGCGAGTTCATGGAGCACTCGGAGGCGATGTACCTGACCTCCAGCTTCTGCTTCAACAGCGCCGCCGAGGCTGCCGAGCGCTTCGCCAATTCGGAAACCGGCTTTACCTATTCGCGCTTCACCAATCCCACCGTGGCGATGTTCCAGGCGCGCCTGGCCGCGCTGGAAGGCGCCGAGGCCTGCATGGCCACGGCATCGGGCATGAGCGCGATCATGTCGATCGTGATGTCGTCGATGCAGGCCGGCGACCACCTGGTCAGCTCGCGCGCCATCTTCGGCTCGACCATGACGCTGTTCTCGAACATCTTCGCCAAGTTCGGCGTCGAGACCACCTTCGTCGACGGCACCGACCTCGCCGCGTGGCGCGCCGCGGTCAGGCCCAACACCAGGCTGTTCTTCCTCGAGACGCCGTCCAACCCGCTCACCGAGGTGGCCGACATCGCCGCGGTGGCGGACATCGCCCACAATGCCGGCGCGCTGCTGGTGGTGGACAACTGCTTCTGTTCGCCGGCGCTGCAGCAGCCGATGAAGTTCGGCGCCGACATCGTGGTCCATTCGGCCACCAAGCACATCGACGGGCAGGGCCGCGTGCTCGGCGGCGCGGTGCTGGGCACGCACGACTTCATCATGGGCAAGGTCTTCCCGTTCGTGCGCACCGCGGGCCCGACGCTGTCGGCCTTCAATGCGTGGGTGCTGCTCAAGGGCATGGAAACGCTGGCGATCCGCATGGAGCGCCACAGCCAGAGCGCGCTGGCGCTGGCGGAGTTCCTGGAGTCGCACCCGGCGGTCGCGCGCGTCTATCACCCGGCGCTGAAGTCGCACCCGCAATTCGACGTGGCCGCCCGCCAGCAGAGCGGCGGCGGCGCCATCGTCTCGTTCGAGCTCAAGGGCGACACGCCCGAGCAGCAGCGCGCCAACGCCTGGCGCGTGATCGACAGCACCCGCGTGTGCTCGATCACCGGCAACCTCGGCGACACGCGCACCACGCTCACGCATCCGTACACCACCACGCATGCGCGCGTCAGCGCCGAAGCCAAGGCTGCGGCCGGCATCGGCGAGGGCCTGATCCGCATGGCGGTGGGGCTGGAATCGGTGGCCGACCTGAAGGCCGACCTGCTGCGCGGCCTGCAGGGCTGACGGCGGGGCAGACTGCGGCGCCGGCAGCTCAGTCGCTGCCGGCCACGGCCTTCACGCCGGCCTTGGTGACGTCGTAGGTCGCCTCGACCGCGGTCGAGGTCACGCTGACGGCGGCCGAGCCGACCGTGGCCGCGGTGGACACCGCGGCGCTGCCCACCGCCACCGTGGCACCGACCACGCTGCACGCGCCCAGCAGGGCGACGGCGGCAAGCGCGGCCGGCAGCGCGGCGCGGCGGGTCCAGCGGCCCGGCCCGGCGCCATCCTTCTTCGCGCGGCCGCTCATCGCAGCAGCCTGCGGCGCAGCAGCACCAGCGCCAGCACCAGCGCCGCCGCCGCGTAGGCGCCCAGCACCAGCGCGTGCAGCGCCAGGTCGTCGATCGGGCGTCCCAGCATGATGGGGCGGATCAGCGCCACCGCGTGCGCCAGCGGCAGGACCTGCGTGGCGGCCTGCGCGCCCGCGGGCAGTTGCTCGAGCGGGAAGAACACGCCGGACAGCAGCAGCATCGGCGTCATCACCAGGGTCTGGTAGAACATGAAGAAGTCGTAGCTCGGCGCCAGCGCCGTGACGATCATCGCCAGGCTGGCGAAGGCGATGCCCGCCAGCACGATCACCGGCAGCGCCAGCAGCGCGCCCGGCATGTGCGCGTAACCGAGCGCGCCCGCCACCAGCATGATGGCCAGGCCCGACAGCACCGCCTTGCTGGCGGCCCACATGATCTCGCCCAGCACCACGTCGCCCAGCGTCAGCGGCGCGTGCATGATGGCCTCCCAGGTGCGCTGCACGTGCATGCGCGAGAAGGCCGAGTACATCGACTCGAAGCTGGCCGACATCATCACGCTCGAGGCCGTGGTGCCGGCCGCGAGGAAGGCGATGTAGGGCACGCCGTGGACCTGGCCGACCAGCAGGCCGAGGCCCAGGCCCAGGCCGAACAGGTAGATCATCGGATCGGCCAGGTTGCCGATCATCGACGGGATCGCCAGTTTCTTCCACACCATGAAGTTGCGGTACCAGACCAGGGTCCAGTTGCGCGCGTTCAGGGGCAGCAGCGGCTGCGGGTAATGCCGCGCCGGCGCCGCCGCGCGCGGTGGCGCGGTGGCGGCCGGCGTGCCGGCGGGGCGGGGATCTTGTTCGCTCATGTTCAATGGTTCGGTCCGTTGTGGTCCGCTGCCGGCGGTGCGCCGGCGCGGCGAGCCTCAGTCGCGCATCTCGCGCCCGGTCAGCTTGAGGAAGACGTCTTCGAGGTTGGCGGGCCGGTGCAGGTAGCGCACGCCGGCGCGGCCGTGCAGCGCGGCCAGCAGCGGCGCCGGCTCCTTCACGTAGCAGAACAGCGTCTCGCCGCTGACCTCGGTGCGCGCGGCCAGCGGCTGCAGCTCGCCGCGCAGCGGCTCCAGGTTGTCGCCATAGACTTCCACCACGTCGCAGCCGATCTGGCTGTCGATCAGCTCATGCGGCTTGCCTTCGGCGATCTTGCTGCCGCCGTCGATCACGCACAGGTAGTTGCACAGGCGCTCGGCCTCCTCCATGAAGTGGGTGGTCAGCAGGATGGTCTTGCCGCCGGCCAGCAGCGACTTCAGCCGCTCCCAGATCAGGTGGCGCGCCTGCGGGTCGAGGCCGGTGGTGGGCTCGTCCATGACCAGCAGGTCGGGATCGTTGATGAGCGCGCGCGCCACCGTCAGGCGCCGCCGCATGCCGCCCGACAGGTCGCGCACCTGCGCGCCGGCGCGGCTCTCGAGACGGGCGAATTCCAGCAGCGCCGGCACGCGCCGCTCGATCTCGGCGCGCGCCAGGCCGAAGTAGCGGCCGAAGATGCGCAGGTTCTCGACCACGGTGAAATCGGGGTCGAGGTTGTCGAACTGCGGCACCACGCCCACGCGCATGCGGGCCTGCGGCGCGCGCTGCGGGATCGGCTCGCCGCACAGCGTGAGCGAGCCCGAGGCGGGCGTGGTCAGGCCCAGCAGCAGGCGCAGCGTGGTGGTCTTGCCGGCGCCGTTCGGCCCCAGCAGGCCGAAGCACTGGCCGCGCTGCACGCTCAGGCTCAGGTCGTTCACCACCACGGTGTCGCCGTATTGCTTGCTGACGTTGCGGAGTTCCAGGATAGCAGTCAAGGCAGGAGCCGGATCGGGGCGCGCCACGGGCGCAATCCCGCCATTATGCCGGCAAGGCGGCGGATGTCTCGTGGCGCGGCGCAGCAAGGAACGCCGGAACCGGTTATCTTGCTGGTTCGCGCCAGGCGCGCCACGGCGGGCGCCGGGCAGAAGAACAAGCCGCGTACCAACGCGAGAACGACAAGGAGACCGATCGATGAGCGCAGAGGATGTACTGGCCCGGTGGCAGGAAGACGAACGGCGCGCGCGCGCCAGCTTGCGCGAGCCCGGCGTGGCGACCACGGCGCAGCTGGCCGAGCGCGCGGGCCTGCAGTTTTTCGAGGACATGATGGCCGGCAAGCTGCCCGGCGCGCCCATCGGGCAACTGATGGACTTCGTGCCGGTGGAGTTCGCCTCCGGCCGCTTCGTGTTCCAGGGCACGCCCGGGCCGCAGCACTACAACCCGATCGGCACCGTGCACGGCGGCTACGCCGCCACGCTGCTCGACTCCTGCGTGGGCTGCGCCGTGCACACCATGCTGCCGGCGGGCAAGGGCTACACCACGCTCGAGCTCAAGGTGAACTACGTGCGCCCGCTGACCACGCGTACCGGTCCCATCCGCGCCGAGGGCAAGGTGATCAGCCTGACCACGCAGATCGGCATCGCCGAGGGCCGCATCGTCGACGCGCAGGGCAAGCTGTACGCATTCGCCACCACCACCTGCCTCGTTTTCCCGATGCCGGCCGCCTGAACCTGTACGGGGCGCTTTCCGTGTCGTTCCAACACTGGCTGGCAAGCCGCGCGGACGGCGGGCGAGCGCTACCTGGAATATGGGGAAAGGGGTGTCGCGCGCCGGACGAACGGGCGAGCGCATGCAAGACGCCAGCCGCGCATCGATTCTTGCGGGCTGGGCGGAGCAGGGAAGGAATAGGTGGTGAGCGGTAGTCCGGCCCCGGAAGGCAGGACTACCGTCGGTGCCGCGCAAATGCAAAATCCGCCAGGTGATGCCTGGCGGATTCATGCGGCCCGGATATGTCTATACGGGCCTCGAGGCCTGCGCGGCCCGCGGCAACTCGCGCCGGAGCGCGCTCGCCGCCTGCACTGCCGGAATCAGTACAGCTTCTTCGGCAGCATTTGCATGCGCAGACGCTTGCGAAGGCGCGATTCCGCTGCCTTCTTCTTGCGCTTGCGCTCGGTCGTGGGCTTCTCGTAAGCGGTACGGCTCTTGAGTTCAACGATCAGGCCGGTCTGGAGGATGGCCCTACGGAAACGCCGCATTGCAACTTCAACGGGCTCACCGGGTTTCAAGACGATCTTAGTCAATTCTGTCCTTTAGCATTGCCGCGCGAAGCGGCGGGTTCAAACGGGGGAAACATTGGCCGCTTCAGGGCCTTTCTTGCCCTGTTGCGACTGGTATTGCACTCGCTGGTTATCTTGCAGCGGAGCACCCCCGCGAACCTGAGAGATGTGGACGAACAAGTCCTTGCCACCGGCGTCGGGGGTAATGAAGCCAAAACCCTTCTGGGCGTTGAAGAACTTGACGGTACCAGTTTCCATGAAGATTCCTCTTTTGAGCGCACAGAATGCGCCCACTTGCTTTTACATGTTTACGTAAACGCTGTCAAGGAAAGTCGCTGAAAACGCTTCACATATTCACGCCAGTGGCGTATAGTACGCCCCTCTGGCGCGGGGTGGAGCAGTTGGCAGCTCGTCGGGCTCATAACCCGAAGGTCGCAGGTTCAAGTCCTGCCTCCGCAACCAAGACCGCTATTCTACTAAAAAGCCCGCCTCTTATCAGGCGGGCTTTTCTGTTTTTTACCTCCGCCTGCCGCCTTTCTTGCGCCTTTCTTGCACCTTTCCCGCGCCGTCTTGCGCCGTCTTGCGCGCGGGCGCACGTTCGCCACCGTCGCCCGCCCGGCATGGTGGCGGAGGTGGTCCGCGCGGCCCCGCCCGGCAGCCCCCGGCACCCCGCCAGCCCTTGCCCCACAAGGCTTTCGATGTGCCGCACGCAGAAGTGATACTCTTTTGAGCGATGCCTACCAGGAGATCACCGTGAGCCGCAAAACCCCCATCGAGCGCTACCGGAACATCGGTATCAGCGCGCACATCGACGCCGGCAAGACCACCACCACCGAGCGCATCCTCTTCTACACCGGGGTCAATCACAAGATCGGTGAAGTGCACGACGGCGCCGCCACGATGGACTGGATGGAGCAGGAGCAGGAACGCGGCATCACCATCACCTCGGCCGCCACCACCGCCTTCTGGAAGGGCATGGCCGGCAACTATCCCGAGCACCGCATCAACATCATCGACACGCCGGGCCACGTGGACTTCACCATCGAGGTGGAGCGCTCGATGCGCGTGCTCGACGGCGCCTGCATGGTCTACGACGCGGTCGGCGGCGTGCAGCCGCAGTCCGAGACGGTCTGGCGCCAGGCCAACAAGTACAAGGTGCCGCGCATCGCCTTCGTCAACAAGATGGACCGCGTGGGCGCGGACTTCTTCCGCGTGCGCGCGCAGATCGCCGAGCGCCTCAAGGGCACCCCGGTGCCGGTGCAGATCCCGATCGGCGCCGAGGATAGCTTCCAGGGCGTGATCGACCTCGTCAAGATGAAGGCCACGGTGTGGGACGACACCAGCCAGGGCCTGCATTTCGAGTACCGCGAGGTGCCCGCCGAGCTGCTGGGCCTGGCCACCGAGTGGCGCGAGAAGATGGTCGAGGCTGCGGCGGAAGCCAGCGACGAACTGCTGCACAAATACCTCGGCGGCGAGGCCCTGAGCGAGGAAGAGATCAAGGCGGCGCTGCGCCGGCGCACCATCGCCAACGAGATCGTGCCGATGCTGTGCGGCAGCGCCTTCAAGAACAAGGGCGTGCAGACGCTGCTCGACGCCGTCATCGACTACCTGCCGTCGCCGATCGACGTGCCCGCCATCCTCGGCCACACCCCGGACGACAAGGAAGCCGAGCGCCATCCGAGCGACGACGAGCCGTTCTCCGCGCTGGCCTTCAAGATCATGACCGATCCCTTCGTCGGCCAGTTGATCTTCTTCCGCGTCTATTCCGGCGTGGTGAACTCCGGCGACACGGTCTACAACCCGGTCAAGGACAAGAAGGAGCGCCTCGGCCGCATCCTGCAGATGCACGCCAACGTACGCAGCGAGATCAAGGAAGTGCGCGCCGGCGACATCGCCGCCGCGGTCGGCCTCAAGGAGGCGACCACCGGCGACACGCTGTGCGATCCGGCCAACGTCATCATCCTCGAGCGCATGAGCTTCCCCGAGCCGGTGATCTCGCAGGCGGTCGAGCCCAAGACCAAGGCCGACCAGGAAAAGATGGGCCTGGCGCTGAACCGGCTGGCGCAGGAAGACCCGTCGTTCCGCGTGCATACCGACGAGGAATCGGGCCAGACCATCATCTCCGGCATGGGCGAGCTGCACCTGGAAATCCTGGTCGACCGCATGAAGCGCGAGTTCAACGTGGAGGCCTCGGTCGGCAAGCCGCAGGTGGCCTACCGCGAGACCATCAAGCAGGCCGCCAAGGACGTCGAGGGCAAGTTCGTCAAGCAGTCCGGCGGGCGCGGCCAGTACGGCCACGTGGTGATCGACCTCGAGCCGCAGCCGGCCGGCAAGGGCTACGAGTTCGTCGACGCGATCAAGGGCGGCGTGGTGCCGCGCGAATTCATCCCGGCGGTGGACAAGGGCATCCGCGAGACGCTGGAGACCGGCGTGCTGGCCGGCTATCCGGTGGTGGACGTCAAGGCCACGCTGGTGTTCGGCTCGTACCACGACGTCGACTCGAACGAAAACGCCTTCCGCATGGCCGGCTCGATGGCGTTCAAGGAAGGCATGCGCCGCGCCAGGCCGATCCTGCTCGAGCCGATGATGGCGGTGGAAGTGGAGACGCCCGAGGAGTTCACCGGCAACGTGATGGGCGACCTGTCCTCGCGGCGCGGCATCGTGCACGGCATGGAGGACATCGCCGGCGGCGGCGGCAAGCTGGTGCGTGCCGAGGTGCCGCTGGCCACCATGTTCGGCTACTCGACCTCGCTGCGCTCGCTGACCCAGGGGCGCGCCACCTACACGATGGAATTCAAGCATTACACGGAAGCGCCGGCGAGCGTGGCGGAGGCCGTCATCAACAGCCGGCAGACGCGCTAGCGTGCCCTGAGCGGCAGGGCGAAGGCGCCGCGCGGCCGGCACGTGCCGCGCGGCGCCGCTTCGACTCGAAAGGAGAGTGCGATGGCCGAGCAGCTATATCCCCATTTGCCTGCCGATGAGCAGCACGAGGTCCAGGTCCTGTGCGAGCGGCTGGGCTTCGCGCCCGGCGATTTCGAGATCACGCAGGAACAGGCCGACGCGGGCCAGCCGCGCCGGCTCGGCGTGCGTCGGCTGTCGACCAGCGCGCAGAGCGCCTACGAGGCGGCCCCGGGGCTGGCGTGGATAGAAGAACTGGAAAGCGACCTGGAGTGCGGGCTGTACGGGCAGCCGTCGCGCAGCGCTTCGGCATAGCGCCGCGCGCAAGCCGCAAGAGAAAACAAAAGGCCGGCGGCCGTCATGCCGGCCTTTTGCTTTTCCGGCGCCCGCCGCTTCCGTTGCTTCCGCCGCTTCAGGCGCCCGAGCGCTGCAGCCGCATCGACACCGAGAAGCGCTCCGCCGGATGGACCGAGACCGACACCTCGAATGCCTCGCCGGCCTTGTCGAGATAGCGGCGCACGATCTTCAGGGCGGCGGCGCCGACGTCGAGCCGCAGCGCGCGCGCCAGGGCCGCGTCGGTCACGGTGCAGGCGCGCACGTCCTGGTGGATCTCGGCGATCTGGCGGCCGTAGCGGGTCTCGATCAGGGCGCTGATCAGCGTGTCGGGGGACGCGCGCACCAGTTCGCCGATCTCCCCGTAGGCCGGGTCCACGTAGACGTCGGTCCAGCCGATCGGCGCGCCGGCGGCGTCGCCGGTCATGCGCAGGCTGGACACGCGCAGCCAGCGGCTGCCGCTCGCGCAGCCCAGTTCCTTCGCCAGCGCGCCGGTCACTGTCACCTCGCCGGTCGACTGCACCACGCGCAGGTGTTCCTCGCCGAACTGCACGAGGTCGTCGACCGAGGCCAGCGACGGCCGGAAGACGGTCTTCGGCCTAGCCGCCTCGACGCGCGTGCCGACGTTCTTGCGCCGGGACACGAGGCCGAGCTGCTGCACCTCCTGCAAGGCGGCGCGGATCGTGTGGCGGCTGGTCCGGTATTGCTCGCACAGCTCGAACTCGGTCGGCAGCAGCGAGCCGACGGCGAAGCGGCCGCTGGTGATGCCTTCGATCAGCTGGCGCGCGATTTCCGCGTAATTAGGCTTGGTCATGCAAAGGCACTGGATTCTGACTAAGGGTTAACGCTTGGTTGAGGGGAATGTCCGGACATATTACACTATGCATATGTCCGGACATATATGTCCGATTGTGTTGCGGTTCTTCCGCTGCTCTTTCGCGTTTCTTCCGCGCTTCCGTCATTTCCACTCGCTCATCGGGCCCCATGCTAACTTCCTCCCTTCCGGCGGCAAGCACCGTCGTTGATTCCATCCTGTTCCGCGACGCGTTCGGCACGCAGAAGATGCGGCAGGTATTTTCCGACGGCGCGCTGATCCAGCGCTACATCGACGTCGAGGTGGCGCTGGCGCGGGCCGAGGCGCGCGCGGGCGTGATTCCCGCCGATGCGGCCGAGGTGATCGCGCGCGAGTCGCGGATCGAGCGCATCGACTTCGACCACATGCGCGAGGAAACCGACATCGTCGGCTACCCGATCCTGCCGCTGGTGCACCAGATGGTGGCCATGTGCGGCGAGGCCGGGCGCTACGTGCACTGGGGCGCCACCACCCAGGACATCATGGACACCGCGGTCGCGCTGCAGGTGCGCGACGCGCTCGACAGCATCGACGCGGACGTGCGCGAACTGCGCGGCGTGCTCGCCGCGCTGGCGCAGAAGCACCGCGACACGCCGATGGCCGGCCGCACCCACCTCCAGCAGGCGCTGCCGGTGACGTTCGGCTACAAGGTGGCGATCTGGCTGGCGATGTTCGACCGCCACCAGCAGCGCATCGCCGAGCTGCGCCCGCGCGTGGCCGTGGTCGAGTTCGCCGGCGCCGCCGGCACGCTCGCCTCGCTCGGCGACAAGGGCTTCGAGGTGCAGAAGGCGCTGGCCGAGGAACTCGGCCTCGGCGTGCCCGCCACCACCTGGCACGTGGCGCGCGACGGCTTTGCCGAAGCGGTCAACCTGCTGGCCCTGGTGACCGGCTCGCTGGGCAAGATCGCGCTCGACATCATGATCATGGCCTCGACCGAGTTCGCCGAGGTCTACGAGCCGTTCGTCAAGGGCCGCGGCGCCAGCAGCACCATGCCGCAGAAGCGCAACCCGATCTCCAGCGAGCTGATGCTCGCCGCCTCCAAGGCGGTGCGCCAGCATGCCGGCCTGATGGTGGATGCGATGGTGCAGGACTTCGAGCGTGCCACCGGCCCGTGGCACGCCGAGTGGATCGCCATTCCCGAGAGCTTCATCCTCACCTCGGGCGCGCTGTACCAGGCCAAGTTCGCGCTCGGCGGCCTGATCGTCGACGAGGCGCGCATGAAGCACAACCTGGGCATCTCGCGCGGCCTGATCGTGGCCGAGGCGGTGATGATGGGCATGGCGCCGTACATCGGCCGCCAGCAGGCGCACGACGTGGTCTACGACGCCTGCCGCACCGTCAACGAGCACGGCGGCACGCTGGCCGAGGCGCTGGCCGCGCTGCCCGCGGTCACGGCGCATTTCGACCGCGCCGCCATCGAGCGCATGACCGACCCCGCCAACTACCTGGGCCTCGCGCCGCAGATGGTGGACCGCGCCGTGGCGCTGTCGGCGCAGGCCGGGGTCTGAGATAGCGGTGGAGGAAGACATCATGCACAACGAATCCACCGGCGCCGCCACGACGGCGCCCCCGAAGCCGCTGCCCTGGTACCGCAAGCTCGGCATGCAGGTGCTGCTGGCGCTGATACTCGGCATCGCGGTCGGCTTTGCCTTTCCGAAGCTCGCGCCGCAGCTCAAGCTGCTGGGCGACATGTTCCTGTCGCTGATCAAGGCCGGCGTGGCGCCGCTGGTGTTCCTCACCATCGTGCACGGCATCGCCTCGGCCGGCGACGTGCGCAGCGCCGGGCGCGTGGGCTGGCGCTCGATCGTCTATTTCGAGGTGATCTCCACCATCGCGCTCATCTTCGGCCTGTTCGCCGGCAACCTGCTGCAGACCGGCAAGGGCATGACCGCCGCCGCCGGCGCGGCGCCGGTGGCCGTGGCCAAGGCGGCCGCGCCGCAGGGCTTGCTGGAGTTCCTGCTCCACATCGTGCCGGACAACTTCGTCGGCGCCTTCGCCAAGGGCGAGCTGCTGCAGGTGGTGGTGCTCGCGGTGATGGTCGGCATCGGCATCCTGGCGATCCCGGAGTCGCGCCGCGCCAAGGTCAACGACGGCCTCGAGACCATCTCCGAGGTGCTGTTCTCCTTCATCAACCTGGTGATGAAGCTCGCGCCGATCGGCACGTTCGGCGCGGTGGCCTACTCGGTGGGCAGCAACGGCGCCGCCGTGCTGGTCGCGCTGGCGCAGCTGGTGCTGAGCTTCTACGCGGTGGTGGTGCTGTTCATCGCCGTGGTGATGGGGCTGGCGGCCCGGCTGGCGGGCTTCAGCCTGTGGCGCTTCCTGCGCTACATCAAGGACGAGATCCTGATCGTGCTCGGCACGGCGTCGTCCGAGAGCGCGCTGCCGCGCCTGCTGATCAAGCTGCAGCGCCTGGGCTGCGCCAAGCAGACGGTCGGGCTGGTGCTGCCCACGGGCTATGCGTTCAACCTCGACGGCACCTCCATCTTCATGGCGATGGGCGTGATGTTCATCTCGCATGCCTACGGCGTGCCGCTCACGCTGGACCACCAGATCGGCATCCTGCTGCTGATGCTGCTGACCTCGAAGGGCGCGGCGACGGTGTCGGGCGGCTCGTTCGTGGTGTTCGCCGCGACCGTGACCTCCACCGGGCTGCTGCCGGTGGAAGGGCTGGCCGTGATCTTCGGCGTCTACCGCTTCCTGTCGATGGCCATCTCCACCTGCAACACCATCGGCAACGGCGTGGCGACGGTGGTGGTGGCGAAGTGGTCGGGCACGTTCGACGCCAAGGTGGCCGAGCCGTACTTCTATCCCGAGCGCTATCCCGGCTTCGCCGCCGACGCCGCGGCGGTCGAGGTCGATCCGCATGGCGCGCTGCCCAAGGCGCCCACGCTCTGACCTGCGCGCAGGTCCACCACGCGGCCCGGCGGTGTCCGCCGTCTTCCCGAGCGGGGAGCGGCCGGCGCCGCCGGGCCGCTCCCACCGGATTGAAACCAAGTGAACACCATGACGGCTACCCGCGTCGAGCATGACGCCTTCGGCCCGGTCGAGATTCCCGCCGACCGCTACTGGGGCGCGCAGACGCAGCGCGCGCTCGGCGTCTTCGAGGTCGGCGACGAGCGCTTCCCGGCCTGCCTGGTCCGCACCTTCGGCCTGCACAAGATGGCGGCGGCGCGCGCCAACGTGCGCTGCGCCGCGCTCGATCCCGCGCTGGCGCAAAGCATCGAGGCCGCCGCGGCGGAACTGCGCGCCGGCCGCTTCGACGCGCATTTCCCGCTGACCATCTGGCAGACCGGCTCGGGCACCCAGACCAACATGAACGCCAACGAGGTCATCGCCAACCGCGCCAACGAGCTGCTCGGCCAGCCGCTCGGCACCAAGTCGCCGGTGCATCCGAACGACCACGTGAACGCCTCGCAGTCCTCCAACGACAGCTTCCCGACCGTGATGCAGATGGCCGCGGCGCTGGAAGTGCGCGAGCGCCTGCAGCCGGCGCTGGCGCTGCTGCGCGATACGCTGCAGGCGCGCGCGCGCGCCTTCGCGGGCGTGCTCAAGGTGGCGCGCACGCACCTGATGGACGCCGTGCCGATGACGATGGCGCAGGCCTTCGAGAGCTTCGCCACGCAGGCCGCCGGCGGCCTCGCGCGGATCGACAGCGTGTTCCCGCGCCTGCTGGTGCTGCCGCAGGGCGGCACCGCGGCCGGCACCGGCCTCAACGCGCCGCGCGGCTTCGACCAGGCCTTCTGCGAAGAAGCCGGCCAGCTCGCGGGCCTGGCGTTCAGCCCCAGCCCCTGCAAGGTCGAGGGCATGGCCGCGCACGACACGCTGGTCGAGCTCTCGGGCGTGCTCAACGTCATCGCCACCTCGCTGGCCAAGATCGCCAACGACCTGCGCTGGCTGGGGTCGGGGCCGCGCTGCGGCCTGGGCGAGCTGGTCATCCCGGACGACGGCCTGACCTCGTCGATCATGCCCGGCAAGCGCAACCCGACCATCGCGGAAGTGGCCGTTCAGGCCGCCATGCAGGTCATGGGCAACCACGTCACCGTCACCCTGGCGGGCGCGTCCGGTAACTTCGAGCTCAACGTCGCCAAGCCGGTGCTGATCCACAACGTGCTGCAGTCGATCCGCGTGCTGTCCGACAGCATGCAGGTGCTGGCGCGCAAGCTGGTGGCGGGGCTGGACGTGAACCGCGAGCGGCTGGCGGCGAACGTGGACGGCGCGCTGCTGGCCGTGACCGCGCTCAACCCGGTGATCGGCTACGACCGCGCCGCGCGCATCACGCGCACCGCGCTCGAGCGCGGCATCACGCCGCGCGCGGCGGCGCTCGAGCTGGGGCTGCTGAGCGGGGAGGAGTACGACCGCCTGGTCGATCCCGCCAGGATGGCGCGCGGACTGGCCTAGCGCGCGCAGGCCCGGGCCGGCGCGGTTCAGGTCGCCGCGGCGGCGGCCGGCGGCATGCGCCGCTGCAGCACCGTGGTGTAGCTGAAGCGGTCCGCCGGCTGGATGCTGATGGAGACTTCCATCAGCGTGTGCGACTGGTCGTAGTACTGGCGCACGAACTCCAGCGCATGGGCGCCGGGCTCCGTGCCGAGCTTGACCGCCAGCGCCTCCGGCACGCCCACGGCCCTGGCCGTCTGCCGGATCTCCATCACCACGCTGCCGGTCACGTCGCTGATGAGGTCGCAGATCAGCTCCTGCGTATGGCGCAGCTGGCGGCGGATCTTGCCGCCGTCGGCCGCGCGCACGTACACGTGGAACCATGCCACCGGACAGGCGTGCGTGAGCGGGTCGACGCGCGCCGCCTGCACCTCCATCCAGTGCGTGCCGGGCGCGCAGCCCAGGCGCGCGGCCATTTCCACGTCCACCACGATGTTCTTGATGCTGTGGATCACGCGCTGGGTGTTGGCACTGTACTGCAGCAGCTCGTCGACGGTGGAGATGGTCGGCGCGTAGCCGGTGGCCGGCGGCGCCGAGGCCTCGACGCGCGTGCCGGCGCGCTTGCGGCGCGAGATGAGCCCGAGCGCCTGGACCTGGTCGAGCGCCGCGCGCACCGTGCCCCGGCCGACGCCGTACTTCTGTGCGAGCTCGAGCTCGCCGGGCAGACAGCTTCCCACGGGATAGGCGCCTGAGGCGATGTCGTTCAACAACATCTCCGTCAGCTCGACGTAACGCGGCTTCGTAACGCTCACGGCTTGGTC
Organism: Cupriavidus ulmosensis; assembly: GCF_977008105.1. NCBI lineage: Bacteria > Pseudomonadati > Pseudomonadota > Betaproteobacteria > Burkholderiales > Burkholderiaceae > Cupriavidus > Cupriavidus ulmosensis. Next base: position 2,970,952 of record NZ_CDRMWP010000001.1, on the reverse strand, counting down.
CGGACCAGGTAAATGACGAGCGGATTATATCGCCGCACCCGGCGCCCGCCGCGAAGCCGTCCGGCGCGATGCCGCCGTTCACCTGTTCCGGGCTCCGCTCCTGCATCCGCCCCCGCATCCGCCACCCCATGCCATGTCCTCACTCGAGCTTGATGTTGGCGTCCTTGACCACCTTGGACCAGCGCGCCATTTCCTGCTTGATGTAGTCCATGAACGCCGGCGGCGTGGACGGCGCGGGGATGTAGCCGAGGTCGCCCACGGTCTTGCGGAACTGCGCGTCGGCCAGCGTGTCGGCCACCGCCTTGTTCAGCACCGCCACCACGCTGTCGGGCGTGCCGGCCGGCGCGAGCAGGCCATACCATCCCTGCACCTCGTAGCCCTTGAGGCCGCCTTCCTGCACGGTCGGCGTGCCGGGCGTCAGCGGCAGGCGCGTGGCGCTGGTGACGGCCAGCGCGCGCAGCCTGCCGGCCTGCGCCTGGTTCAGGCTGTCCGGGCCGGCGAACACGGCGTTGACCTCGCCGCCCATCGCCGCGGCGATGGAGGGGCCGCCGCCCTTGTACGGCACGTGCAGCAGCTTCACGCCGGCCATGTTCGAGAACAGCTCCAGCGCCAGGTGGCTGGTGTTGCCGTTGCCCGCCGACCCGACCGAGACCGCGCCCGGATGCTCCTTGGCGTATTGGATGAACTCGGGGATGGTCTTGGGCCCGAACTTCGGGTTGGTGTAGAGCACCAGCGGCAGCTTGGCCACCATCGACACCGGCTTGAAGTCCTTCACCGAGTCGTATGGCAGGTTGGGATAGAGGCTCGGGTTGATCGCGTGCGCGGCCAGCACCATCACCAGCGTGTAGCCGTCCGGCGTGGCACGCGCCACGTACTGCGTGGCGATCGCGCCGCTGGCGCCGGCCTTGTACTGCACCACCACCGGCACGCCCAGGTATTTCTGCAGGCCGGCCGACAGCGGCCGCGCCACCACGTCGGCGGTGCCGCCGGGCGGGTAGGGAATGATCAGTTCGACGGGGCGGTCGGGAAAGGCCGCCGCGCTAGCGGCGGTGGCGGCGAACAGCAGTGCGGCGCCGAGCAGGCGGGTGATCTTGGTATGCATTTGTCTCTCTCCGTAGGTATCGGTGTTCAGATCAGGGTCAGGTCGTCCGGGAATGTGAGCGGCGCTTCGGTGGCGGCCTGGAGCTCGTCCCTGGACACGCCCGCGGCCAGGGCCCGCACCACGAAGCCGCGCTGCGGGTCGACGTCGATGATCGCCATGTCGGTGTACACGGTGTCGACCGCGCCCTTGCCGGTGAGCGGGAAGGTGCAGTGGCGCAGCAGGCGGGGCTTGCCGTCGCGCGTGGTGTGCTCCATCACCACGATGACCTTGCGCGCGCCGGCCACCAGGTCCATCGCGCCGCCGATGCCGGGCACCGCGTCCGTGTCGTCGGTGGCCCAGCTGGCGATGTCGCCCTCGCTCGACACCTGGAAGGCGCCGAGGATGGTGGCGTCGAGGTGCCCGCCGCGCATCATGGAAAACGACAGCGACTGGTCGCAGATGGACGCGCCCGGAATCAGCTGCACGTGCGCCTTGCTGGCATTGATGAGGTCTTCGTCGCCGGGGTCGCCGGGGGTGACGTCCTCGATGCCGAGGATGCCGTTCTCGCTGTGGAGCACGATTTCCTTCTTCGGGTCGAGGTGGCGCGCCACCAGCGTGGGCATGCCCAGGCCGATGTTGACGTAGCTGCCGGGCCGGATGTCGGCGGCGACCAGTTGCGCGACGCGGTCGCGGCTGAGTTTCTTGCTGTCGCTCATGGTGTCGCTCATTGCTTGCCGTCCTTGCGCACGACCTTGCTGACGAAGATGCCCGGCGTGACCACCGTCTCGGGCGGCATGAAGCCGAGCGGGAGGATGTCGTCGACCTGGGCGATGGCGGTTCTGGCGGCGGTGCACATCACCGGGCCGAAGCCGCGCGCGGCCAGGCGGTAGGTGAGGTTGCCCCAGCGGTCGCCGTGATACGCCTTGACCAGCGCGAAGTCGGCGTGCAGCGGTTCCTCGAGCACGTAGCCGCGCCCGTTGTAGACGCATTGCGGCTTGCCCTCGGCCAGCGGCGTGCCGTAGCCGGTCGGCGTGTAGAACGGGCCGAGCCCGGCGCCGGCCGCGCGCATGCGCTCGATCAGCGTGCCCTGCGGCACCAGCTCGAGCGCGATCTTCTTGTTCTTGTACAGGTCCCGGAAGATGTCGGCGCCCGACGACTTGGGATAGGTGCAGATCATCTTGCGCACGCGCCCGGCGGCCAGCAGCGCGGCCAGGCCGGTGGTGCCGGTGCCGGCGTTGTTGCTGATGATGGTCAGGTCGGTGGCGCCGTGCTCGATCAGCGCGTGCAGCAGCTCGCGCGGCAGGCCCGAATCGCCGAACCCGGTCACCATCACCGAGGCGCCATCGCCGATGCCCGACACGGCGTCGAGCAGGCTGGGCGAAATCTTGTTGATCATGGATGTCTCTTCCTTGGCGACGGGCGCCGGCGCCCGTCGGTTCTTGCGTCGATGTTTTCCCTGGGCCGCCTCACAGCGCGGCCGCGGTGCCGAGGATCGCGGTCGACTGGCTCGACAGCGTGGCGCCGTTGCCGTGCACCAGCGCGATCTCGGCCTTCTGCTGCCGCTCGCCGGCCTCGCCGCGCAGCTGGCGCACGGCCTCGATGACGAGGAACACGCCGTACATGCCCGGATGCCCGAACGACAGGCCGCCGCCGTTGGTGTTGACCGGCAGCGTTCCGCCCGGCGCGATCGCGCCGCCGCTGACGAAATTCCCGCCTTCGCCCTTGGGGCAGAAGCCGAGGTCCTCGAGGAACAGGATGGTGTTGATGGTGAAGGCGTCGTACAGGCACAGCAGGTCGACGTCGTCCTTGGTCACGCCCGCCATGCGGTAGGCGCGCCGGCCCGATTCGGTCGCGGCCGTCACGGTCAGGTCGTGCATCGAGGAGATCTGGCGGTGCCACAGCGCCGAGGCATTGCCGAGCACGTAGGCCGGCGGCTTCGGCGTGTCGCGGGCGCGGTCGCTGCGCACCAGCACGAAGGCGCCGGCGCCGTCGGTCAGCAGGCAGCAGTCGCGCACGGTCAGCGGGTCGCAGATCATGCGCGAGGCCAGCACGTCCTCGACCGAGAGCGGGTCGCGCGAATAGGCCTCGGGATTCAGCCGCGCCCATGCGCGCGCGGCGACCGCCACTTCCGCCAGTTGTTCGCGCGTGGTGCCGAACTCGGCCATGTGGCGCGCCGCGGCCAGCGCGTAGGCGCTGATCGGCTGCATCGGCTGGTACGGCGTTTCATAAGGCTGCGGGTCCAGCACCTGCCGCATCTTGCCGACCGCCGCGCGGTCCACCGCGCCGCTGCGCTGCGTGCTGCCGTAGCAGACCAGCACGGCGTTGCATTCGCCGGCGGCCAGCGCGTGCATGGCCGGCAGCAGGTGGGCGACGAAGCTCGAGCCGCCGAGCATGGTGCTGTCGACGAAGGCCGGGCGGATGCCGAGGTATTCGGCCACCGGCATGGCCCACATGGTGGCCGACGCGCTGCACGTGCACAGGCCGTCGATGTCCGCCATCGTCATCCCGGCATCGGCCACCGCGCGCGCGGCGGCCTGCGCCAGGATCTCCATTTCCGTATAGCCGCGGGCGCTGCCCAGGCCCGCCTGTCCGACGCCGACGATGGCCGTGGCGCCGCGCAATGCCGACGCGCTCATGCCGTGCCCTCCGCCAGCGTGAAGACCAGGAGATGCGTCTCGCCTTCGGGGCGCACGCGCGCGCGCACGCGGTCGCCGATCCGGGCGGCGGCCGGGTCCGGCGATTCGATCTGGCTCATCATGCGGAATCCTTCGTCGAGATCGACCAGGCACAGGTTGCGGTCGCCGCCGGCTTCGGCCGGGCGGCGCATGACGGTGGTCGAATGGACCGTGCCGCCGCCGGACGGCGCGATCCATTCGAATTCGCCGGCGCCGCAGTTCAGGCAGTGCATGCGCGGGTAGAACACCACGGCGCCGCAGCCGCGGCATTTCGGCACGCGCCACTCGCCGCCGTCGAGGTAGCGGAAATAGGTCTGCTCGGGTCCGGCCGCGGGCGGCGCGCCGTCCTTCGTCACTGGCTTTGACATGATCGTCCTGTGTGCGAAGCGGGAATTCAGATGGGGTCCCAGCACACGACGTCGGGCGAGCGCTCGAGGTCGTAGAAGCTGGTGCGCATGGCGGGGATGGCGACCTCGGCGATGGTCTGCGGCGTCCAGCCGTCGCTGCGGTGCACCGAGCGGATCGGGCGCGGCTGGCTGAACAGCAGGATCTCGTTGGCGCGCACGCCGAAGATCTGCCCGGTCACGGCGCTGGCCGCGTCGCTGGCGAGGTACACGGCCATCGGCGCGATCTTGCCGGCTTCCATGCGCTTGAGCTTGTCGACGCGCGCGGCTTCTTCCGGCGTGTTGGCCGGGATGGAGTCCGTCATGCGGCTCCAGGCGAACGGCGCGATGCAGTTCGAGCGCACGCCGTACTTCTGCATGTCCAGTGCGATCGACTTCGACAGCGCCACGATGCCCAGCTTGGCGGCGGCATAGTTGGCCTGGCCGAAGTTGCCGATCAGCCCCGAGGTCGACGTCATGTGGACGTAGGCGCCGCCGTTCTGCGCCCTGAAGTGTGGCGCCGCGGCGCGGCTGACGAAGAAGCTGCCATGCAGGTGCACGTCGATCACGGCGCGCCATTCTTCCTCGCTCATGTTGTGGAAGAAGCGGTCGCGCAGATTGCCCGCGTTGTTGATGACGGCATCGATGCGGCCATGGGTGTCGAGCGCGCACGCGATCACGTTGGCCGCGCCTTGCCAGGTCGTCACGCTGTCGGCGTTGGGCGTGGCCGTGCCGCCGGCCTGCGCGATCTCCTCGGCCAGGCGCCCGGCCGCGCTGCTGTCGCCGCCCTGTCCGGACAGGGACACGCCGACATCGTTCACGACCACCTTCGCGCCGGCCTGCGCCAGCGCCAGCGCGATGCCGCGGCCAATGCCGCCGCTCGCGCCCGTCAATACGACAACCTTGTCTTCCATTCTCAGCCTCGGTGTGCGGCGGCGTTCTGCGCGCCGGCTTGTTTATGTTCGAACATATTGTGTATGCTGAACATATTGATGTCAAGCCTACGCCGCCGCCGGCGGAGATGGCGGGCGTGGCGCCGCGCTGGCGCGCAGGAAGCGAGGAAAGCTGGATGCGCGAACGCGCAGGGTGACGGCGGGAGAGGGGAGGTGTGAGTCGACGAACAGGCTGGCAGGCGTGCCGGCAAGAGATGGCGTCCGCGCAAGGGAACGCGGCAGGCAGGAGGTAACGCGGGGGAGGGGTGGCACGCGCGATGGCACGCGGGGCGGCGGTGCTTGCCGTGCGCCCGGTGCCAGAGCGAATCCAAAAGCAAAAAAGCCCGCAATTGCTTGCGGGCTTTTCTACGATACTTTTGGCTCCCCGAGCTGGGCTCGAACCAGCGACCTGCGGATTAACAGTCCGTCGCTCTACCAACTGAGCTATCAGGGAACAGCAGAGAAAAGGATTATAACCAGTTTCTCGTTTATTCGTCAACACCTGCGCGGTAGTTCTTACCGCCGGTGCCGCGAAACTTCTGGTTCCGCCTGAACGATCCCGATGCGCCGGCCGGTGCTGCTGGCCGTGTGCCGTCGGTGTTCGATGGCGAGGGCCACATTATAGGCAATGTTTTTGATTCCTGCCATAAAAAAACCGCCCGGAAGGGCGGTTTTTTTGTTCCCGTCCGCTTCACCGGACGGTGACCATCGCCGTTCAGTCGAACACGGGCGAATCGACGCCCAGGATCTTGTGCAGCTTCGGCGAGGTGGTGGTGTACTGCATGTGGATTTTCTTCTCGGGGAAGATGTAGGGCGCGGCGCCGAAGGCGGCCAGCGCGGCCTCGTGGAAGCCCGAGAGGATCAGCTTCTTCTTGCCGGGGTAGGTGTTGATGTCGCCCACCGCGAAGATGCCCGGGATGTTGGTCTCGAACTTCTCGGTGTCCACCTTGATCTGCTTGCGCTCGAGCGCAAGGCCCCACTCGGCGATCGGGCCGAGCTTGGGCGACAGGCCGAAGAACACCAGCAGGTCGTCCAGCGGCAGGCGGCGCGTCACGCCGTCGGCGCCGGTCACCTTGATCTCGGTGAGCAGGCCGTCCCTTTCCTCGTAGCCGCTGATCTGGCCGACCACGAACTGCATCTCCAGCTGCTCGCACAGTTCCTTCATCTTGGCCACCGAGGCGGGCGCCGCGCGGAAGCCGTCGCGGCGGTGGATCATCACCACCGACTCGGCCTTGCCGATCAGGTCCAGCGTCCAGTCGAGCGCGGAGTCGCCGCCGCCGACGATGACCAGGTTGCGGCCGTGGAAGCGGCTCGGATCCTTGACGCGGTAGAACAGCTGCTTGCCCTCGAACCTGTCGATGCCCTCGACCTTGACCGTGCGCGGCTGGAACGAGCCCACGCCGGCGGCGATGAAGATGGTCTTGGTGATGAAGCGCGTGCCGAGCGAGGTCTCGACGAAGAAGCGGCCGTCTTCGCGGCGCTCCACCACCGAGACTTCCTGGCCCAGGTGGAAGGTCGGCTCGAACGGCTCGATCTGCTTGAGCAGGTTGTCGGTGAGCTCCTGGCCGGTGCAGATGGGCACCGCCGGGATGTCGTAGATCGGCTTGTCCGGATACAGCTCCACGCACTGGCCGCCCACCACCTTCAGCGAGTCGATCACGTGCGCCTTGATTTCGAGCAGGCCCAGTTCGAAGACCTGGAAGAGTCCGACCGGTCCGGCGCCGACGATCAGCGCGTCGATTTCCAGCGGCTGGCCGCCGGCGTTGCCGGTGGCCACGCTGAGGCTGGCGTCGGCGACGGGGTTAGGAATGCTCAAGTCCATATTCGTCCTGATACGTTGTGGGCACCGATGTGCCCGGCATGACGGGAAAACGCGTATGTGGGGACGGCTTCCTGGCCTGTTCTGCTCTCTTGATCCGGCGGATCCAGGCGTTCAGCGCTCGAGGTACTGCAGCTTGTCGCCGACGTCCTTCCACTGGTCGGCATCGGGCAGCGGCGACTTGGTCTTGGTGATGGACGGCCAGTTGCGCGCGAGCTCGGCGTTGAGGTCGATGTACTGCTGCTGGTCGCCGGGCACGTCTTCTTCCGCGTAGATCGCGTTCACCGGGCATTCCGCCACGCACACCGCGCAATCGATACACTCGTCCGGGTCGATGGTGAGAAAGTTCGGACCTTCGCGGAAGCAATCGACCGGACACACGTCGACGCAGTCGGTGTATTTGCAGCGGATGCAGGATTCGGTGACAACGTGAGTCATTTCGGTTCCAGAAAAACGGGGTCGGCTTCGATGGGGGGATCAGGCTTGCTGTGCACTGCGAATCACGCCGCCGGGCGGGGCCGGATGGGATGCCCCGCGGGTTCACCATCCGTCCACCATGAGTTCACCGTGCGCGGCGCGAGCGCAGGCCGTGGCCTTTCAAAGACCGATATTGTAGCCGAGGCGCAAACCTAGGGTAATCCTCCTATATAGCCGGATCAGATAGTTTTCTTATTTCTTTATGTACGTTTGATCCAGCGCAGTACCGGCGCGCCCGCGCCGGCGCGCTTTGCTGGCTCCCGGCCCGGCGCCGTTGTATGCTCCCCAGGGCCTGCCCGCGCCGCCGGCGCGCCAAAACGAGGAGAACGCCATGCCAGTTCCCGTCCGCCAGCAGCCCGCCGGCAGCGCCCGGCGCACGCGCGCGGCGGCGCGGCTCGCCGGGCTGGCGCTGCTGCCGGCCCTGGCCGCGCCGGTGACGCACGCGCAGACGCTGGCGCAGGCCGGCGGCCCGTCCGAGAGCGTGGTGGCGCGGCTGATGGCGTGGCGCATGGAGACCGACCGGCCGGTGTCGCTGGCCGCGCTGACCCGCTTCGAATGGGACGACTTCGGCGTGGTGGTCGAGCCCGCCGGCGAGGCCGTGGCCAATTGCGGCCAGGCCGGCTTCATGCCGTGCGATGCCGGCCTGCAGCCGGCGCGCGGCGCGCCGGTCCAGGTGCTGGTGTTCCGCCGCGCGGCCACGCCGGTCTACCACGAGCGCATCACGGTGCGCTCGGCCGTGTTCGCCGAACCGCTGCCGAGCGCCGTGCCGCGCGCGCAGGCCACGCTGATCGGATGCCCCGGCTACAACGGCGAGACGCTGTGGTGCCTGCGCGGCAGCGCGCGCGGCCGCCAGCCGGACCGCTTCCTCGATGGCGGGTGAGCGCGCCCGCCGCCAGCCCTGCGTGCGCGCTTTCGGTTAGCATGTCGCACTGACTTGGCTTTGCCGTCCGGCCTGACATGATCATCTCATCCCTGCTCGACACCGACCTGTACAAATTCACCATGATGCAGGTGGTGCTGCACCATTTCCCGGCGGCGCAGGTCGAGTACCGCTTCAAGTGCCGCAACGCGGGCATGGACCTGACGCCCTACGTGGACGAGATCCGCGACGAGATCGCCCAGTTGTGCCAGGTGCGTTTCACCGAGGACGAGCTCGACTACCTGCGCGGCCTGCGCTTCATCAAGAGCGATTTCGTCGATTTCCTCGGACTGTTCCACCTCAACCAGAAATACGTCACGGTGGCTCCCGCCGCATCGGGCGCGGGCGAGATCGAGATCACCATCCGCGGCCCGTGGCTGCACACCATCCTGTTCGAGGTGCCGCTGCTGGCCATCGTCAACGAGGTGTACTTCCGCAACACGCAGCCGCAGCCGGACTGGCGCGAAGGCCGCCGCCGGCTCGAAGAGAAGCTGGCCCTGCTGAAGATGCCCGGCCACGCCGACTGCGTGATCGCCGACTACGGCTCGCGGCGCCGCTTCTCGCGCGACTGGCAGGAAGAGGTGCTGCAGACCATGCGCCGCGTGCTCGGGCCCCAGCTGGCCGGCACCAGCAACGTGCATTTCGCGCGCATGCACAACCTGATTCCGCTGGGCACGATGGCGCATGAATACCTGCAGGCCTGCCAGGCGCTCGGCCCGCGGCTGCGCGACTCGCAGGTGTTCGCGCTCGAGGTGTGGGCCAAGGAGTACCGCGGCGACCTCGGCATCGCCTTGTCCGATACCTACGGCTTCGACGCCTTCCTGCGCGACTTCGACCTCTATTTCTGCAAGCTGTTCGACGGCGTGCGCCACGATTCCGGCGACCCCTTCGCGTGGGGCGAGCGCATGCTGGCCCACTACGCGGCGGGCCGCGTCGACCCGCTGGGCAAGACGCTGATCTTCAGCGACAGCCTCGACATCCCGCGCGTGATCGAGCTGTACGAGCGCTTCGGCGGGCGCTGCCGGCTGGCCTTCGGCGTGGGCACCAATCTCACCAACGACCTCGGCTACACGCCGCTGCAGATCGTCATCAAGATGACCCGCTGCAACGGGCAGCCGGTGGCCAAGCTGTCGGACACGCCCGAGAAGACCATGTGCGACGATCCCGCCTACCTGACCTACCTGCGGCAGGTATTCGGCATCAAGGCGCCGGCCTGAACCCGGGAACCCGGGCCGCGCCCGGCCTCCAGACATTCCGCATCCACCACCGGACAGCAACGCATGGACACCTCTTCCGCACGCGACCGCATCTTCGCCCGCATCCGCGCCGCCCAGGGCCGCGCCGCCGGAGTCAGCAACGGCGAGCGCGCGGCGGTGGCCGACTATCTCGCGCGCCATCCAGCCGGCCCGCGCCCGCCGGCGCCGGCGGACCGCATCGCCGCGTTCGAGGCGCAGGCGCTCAAGCTGGCCTCCACGGTGGCGCGCGTGGCGACGCTGGCCGACGTACCGGCCGAGGCCGCGCGCTACCTCGACAGCCTGGGCCTGGCGCGCCGCGCCATCGCCTGGGACAGCTTCGGCGCGCTCGACTGGCAGGCGCACGGCCTGGCGGTGGAGTGCCGCCTGCCCGAGCGCGACGCGCAGGCCGACCACGACCACGGCGACCTGGTCGGCATCACCGGCTGCTTCTGCGCCATCGCCGAGACCGGCTCGCTGATGCTGCTGTCCGGGCCGCAGACCTTTGCCTCGGCCGCGCTGCTGCCGGAGACGCATATCGCGGTGGTGCCGGTCTCGCGCATCGTCGACGGCCTCGAGGACGCCTTCGCGCTGGCGCGCGGCGAGCGCGGCGAATTGCCGCGCGCCACCAACGTCATCAGCGGCCCGTCGCGCACCGGCGACATCGAGCAGACCATCGTGCTCGGCGCGCACGGGCCCTACCGCGTGCACGTGATCCTGGTCGAGCAGGACTGAGCGCCGCGCGCCCGGCGCCCGCGCGGGAAAGCCGCAGGAAAGTTCGGCGGAAAGCCGGCGGAAAGCCACGGCGATTGCTTTACACTTGAGGCCTTCGCCGCGCGCCGGCGGCCCGCCGTGCCGGCGCCTTGCCAGCCGGCGCGCTGTCTCCGCCCGCCGCCTTCGCCCGGCGCGGGTGCCGCAATCCAGAACCAGGAGATCCCGCCCGATGCGCCGTGCCCCCGCCTTGCTTTCACCACTGCTCGCGCTGACGCCCGGCCTGGCCGGCGCGGCGGAGCTCGATGGTGCGGCGCTGTCGCCGGCATGGGCCCTGCCGTTCGCCGGCACGCTGCTGTCAATCGCGCTGTTGCCGCTGCTCGCGCCGCGCTTCTGGCATCACCACTACGGCAAGGTCGTGGCGGCCTGGGCGCTGCTGTTCCTGGTGCCGTTCGCGCTGGCCTTCGGCGCGCATGCGGCGGCCGCCAGCGCCGTGCATGCGCTGCTTTCCGAATACGTGCCGTTCATCGCGCTGATCGCCTCGCTGTACATCGTGGCCGGCGGCATCTGCGTGCGCGGCAACCTGCACGGCACGCCGCGCCTGAACACCGGCCTGCTCGCGCTCGGCACGGCGCTGGCCAGCCTGATGGGCACCACCGGCGCGGCCATGCTGCTGATCCGTCCGCTGCTGCGCGCCAACGACAACCGGCGCCACGTCGCGCACGTGGTGGTGTTCTTCATCTTCCTGGTGGCCAACGCGGGCGGCGCGCTCACGCCGCTCGGCGACCCGCCGCTGTTCCTGGGCTTCCTCAAGGGCGTGGATTTCTTCTGGACGCTGCGCAACATCCTGCCCGAGACCCTGTTCATCTGCGGCGCGCTGCTGGCGATCTTCTACTTCGTCGACCGGCACTACTACCTCAACAGGGAAGAAGAATTGCCGGCCGCGGCCGATCCCACGCCGGACTCGGCGGGCATCCGCATCGAGGGCAAGCGCAATTTCGTGCTGCTGCTGGCGGTGGTCGGGCTGGTGCTGATGAGCGGACTGTGGCAGCCCGGCATCGCGTTCGACGTGATGGGCGCGCCGGTCGGCCTGCAGATGGCCGTGCGCGACGTGCTGCTGGTGGCGGTGGCGCTGCTGTCGCTGTGGATCACGCCGGCCGCGGCGCGCGCCGGCAACGAGTTCACCTGGGAGCCGATCCTCGAGGTGGGCAAGCTGTTCGCCGGCATCTTCCTGACCATCATCCCGGTGATCGCCATGCTCAAGGCCGGCGCGGACGGCGCGTTCGCCGGCGTGATCGGCCTGGTCAGCGACGCCGGCGGCCAGCCCGTCGACGGCATGTATTTCTGGGCTACCGGCATCCTGTCGTCGTTCCTCGACAACGCGCCGACCTACCTGGTGTTCTTCAATACCGCCGGCGGCGATGCCGCCACGCTGATGACGCGGAACGCCTCCACGCTGGCGGCGATCTCGGCGGGCGCCGTGTTCATGGGCGCCAATACCTACATCGGCAACGCGCCCAACCTGATGGTCAAGGCCATCGCGGAAAGCCGCGGCGTGCGCATGCCCAGCTTCTTCGGCTACATGCTGTGGTCGGGGTGCGTGCTGGTGCCGTTGTTCCTGATGATGACCTTTATCTTTTTCCACGTCCAAGCATGAGCAAGCCATCCATTCTCGTGACCCGCGCCGTCTTTCCCGAAGTGATCGACCGGCTCGCGCAGTATTTCGACGTTGACAGCAACCAGCAGGACGAGGCGCTCGACGCCGCCGCGCTGAAGGCGCGCCTGGCCGGCAAGGCCGGCGTGCTGGCCAATGCCGCGGACCGCATCGACGGCGCGCTGGTGGCGGCGCTGCCGGCGCTGCGCGCGGTCTGCAACATGGCCGTGGGCTACAACAACCTCGACGTGGCGGCGCTGACCGCTGCCGGCATCGTGGCGACCAACACGCCCGACGTGCTGACGGAAACCACCGCCGATTTCGGCTGGGCCCTGCTGATGGCCACCGCGCGCCGCGTGACCGAGTCCGAGCACTGGCTGCGCGCCGGCAAGTGGGAGCGCTGGAGCTTCGACATGTTCCTCGGCATGGACCTGCATGGCAGCACGCTCGGCATCCTCGGCATGGGCCGCATCGGCCAGGCGCTGGCGCGGCGCGCGGCGGGCTTCGGCATGCCGGTGATCTACCACAACCGCAGCCGCCTGCCCGAGGACACCGAGCGCGCGCTCAACGCGCGCTACGTCAGCAAGGCCGGGCTGCTGGCGCAGTCCGACCACCTGATCCTGGTGCTGCCGTACAGCGCGCAGAGCCACCACAGCATCGGCGCGGCCGAGCTGGCGCAGATGAAGCCGTCGGCCACGCTGGTCAATCTCGCGCGCGGCGGCATCGTCGACGATGCCGCGCTGGCCGAGGCGCTGCGCGAGCGCCGCCTGTTCGCCGCCGGGCTCGACGTGTTCGAGGGCGAGCCGCAGGTGCATCCCGGCCTGCTGGCGGTGCCCAACGTGGTGCTGACCCCGCATATCGCCAGCGCCTCGGAGAAGACCCGCCGCGCGATGGCCGACCTTGCCGCCGACAACCTGATCGCCGCGCTCGACGCCGGGCCGCAGGCGGGGCACCCGTCCTCGGTGATCAATCCCGACGTGATGGCGCGCCGCCGCTGAAGCCTGTGCGCCGCCGTGGCGCGCCATGCCGCCACGGCGTTCCCGATCCTTCCCGACCCACATGAACCTGATTTCCCTCCTGACGCTGGCGCTCGCGGCGGCCGCGGTATTGCTGCTGCTGGTATTGGTGCTGCGCGGGCGCGGCGATGGCGCCAGCCCGGAACTGGTGCGGCTGCTCGCCGAGCTGCGCGCCGAAGGCGCGCGCGGCACCGAGCGGCTCGACCGGCTCGAGCGCGAGCTGCGCACCGAGATCGCCGAGAGCGCCCGCACCGGCCGCGGCGAGGCCGGCCAGCAGATGATGCGCTTCCAGCAGGCGCTGTCGTCGCAGCTCACCAGCATCGCCACGCTGCAGAACAACCAGATCGACATGTTCGCGCAGCAGCTCGCCAAGCTGACCGAATCCAACGCCGCGCAGCTCGACCAGGTCCGGCAGAACCTGCTGGCGCAGGGCCAGCAGGCGCGCGAGGAGCAGGGCGCGGCGCTGCGCCGCTTCGGCGACGTGCTGCAGCAGCAGCTGGGGCAGATGTCGGAGGGCAACGAGCGGCGCCTGGGCGAGGTGCGCGCCACGCTCGAGCAGAAGCTCAAGGAAATCGAGGCCAACAACGCCGGCAAGCTCGATGAGATGCGCCGCACCGTGGACGAGAAGCTGCACGCCACGCTCGAGCAGCGCCTGGGCGAGTCGTTCAAGCTGGTGTCCGAGCGGCTCGAGCAGGTGCATCGCGGGCTGGGCGAGATGCAGGCGCTGGCGCAGGGCGTGGGCGACCTCAAGCGCGTGCTGACCAACGTGAAGTCGCGCGGCACCTGGGGCGAGGTGCAGCTGGAGATGCTGCTCGAGCAGGTGCTGACCAGCGAGCAGTACGCCAAGAACGTGGAGACCGTGCGCAATACCGGCGCGCGCGTGGAGTTCGCCATCCGCCTGCCGGGCAAGGACCCCGACGGCGGCGTGGTCTGGCTGCCGATCGACGCCAAGTTTCCCAAGGAGCAGTACGAGCGCCTGCTCGACGCGCAGGAGCGCGGCGACGTGGACGGCGTGGCCGCGGCCGGGCGCGAGCTGGAAGTGGCGATCCGGCGCGAGGCGCAGACCATCTCGGAGAAATACGTCTCGCCGCCGGCCACCACCGACTTCGCCATCCTGTTCCTGCCGACCGAGGGGCTGTACGCCGAAGTGCTGCGCCGCCCCGGCCTGGTCGACCTGCTGCAGCGCGACCACCGCATCACGGTGGCCGGGCCGACCACGCTGATGGCCCTGCTCAACAGCCTGCAGATGGGATTCCGCACGCTGGCGCTGGAGCGGCGCTCGAGCGAGGTGTGGAGCGTGCTCGGCGCGGTCAAGACCGAGTTCGGCAAGTTCGGCGTGGTGCTGTCCCGGACGCGCGACACGCTCGAGCGGGCCGCGCGCAACATCGAGCAGGCTGAAGTGCGCACGCGCCAGATGGAACGCAAGCTGCGCACGGTGGAGGCGCTGCCCGGCGAGGCCGCGCAGGAACTGCTGGGCCTGGAAGCGGCGCCGGAGCCGGACGGCGAGGAGGGGGAGGCCGGCTGAGTGCCGGCGCCCGCGTGACGCCCGCGACAGCGGCAGGCAGCAAAAAGCGCATCGGAACGATGCGCTTTTTTTAGGCTTGCGGCCGGGCGGAGCGGGTGGACCGGATCAAGGCAGGTCGCGGACCGTGACCTCGATGCCGCCGAAGCGCGCCGCGACCCAGTTGTAGGCCTTGCAGGCCAGCCACAGCAGGCCGAAGCCGACCAGCGCGTTGAGGATCAGCGCCGTGAACACCGTGATGCCCGGCAGGTCGCCGTAGCGGATGAAGGCCACGAACAGGCCCAGCAAGACGATAGGTACCGAGAAGCACAGGTACACCAGCACCAGCGCGCGGGCGGTTTTGACCGGGTGGAGGTACGCGATCTCCTGATTCATGACAGCTTGGGGCATAAGCAGAGTAATGTTGCGCAAGTGTATCGAATGGGTGCTGCGGCGCATAGTCCGCCACCCGCGGGGTGCGGAAATCCCCCGGTCTGATGGCTAAACAATCGTAAAACTGCGGCACAAAAACGACACCGGGCCAGCCTACATCAGCCCGTCGAACAGCATCACCTCGACTTCGTCGCCCGCGCCCACCATGCCCTGGTCGTGGCCGAGCACGATGAAGCAGTTGGCCTCGCTCATCGAGCGCAGCACGCCGGAGCCCTGCTGGCCGGTGATGCCCACCTGCCAGCCGCCGTCCGCGGCCTGCGTCAGGATGCCGCGCTGGTACTCGGTGCGCCCGGGTTTCTTGCGGATGGGCTGCGTGCTGCGCACGCGCATCAGCGGCAGCGGCGGCACCTGGGCGCCCATCTGCCGGTGCAGCGCCGCGCGCACGAAATGATAGAAGGTCACCATCACCGCCACCGGGTTGCCGGGCAGCCCGAACAGCAGCGCCTCGCGGCCGTGGGAGGCGATGCGGCCGAACGCCATCGGCCGCCCCGGGCGCATGGCGATCTTCCAGAACGTGACGTCGCCCAGCCGCGCCATGATCTGCTTCGTATAGTCGGCGTCGCCCACCGACACGCCGCCCGAGGTGATGACGGCGTCGGCATTCTCGCAGGCGCTGCGCAGCGCGGCTTCGAGCGCGTCGGGGTCGTCGCGCACCACGCCCATGTCGAGCAGGTCCACGTCCAGGCGCCGCAGCATGCCGTGCAGGGTGTAGCGGTTGGAGTCGTAGACGCAGCCCGGCCCGAGCGGCTCGCCGATCGAGCGCAGCTCGTCGCCGGTGGAGAAGAAGGCCACGCGCAGGCGCCGGCGTACCTTGACCTCGGCCACGCCGAGCGAGGCCAGCAGGCCCAGGTCGGCCGGGCGCAGGATGCGTCCGGCGGCCAGCGCGGGCTGGCCCACGGCGAGATCCTCGCCGCGCAGGCGGCGGTTGTCGCCGGCGCCCACCGCGGCCGCGTCGAAGCGGATCAGGCCGTCCCGCGCCTGCACGAATTCCTGCGGGATCACGGTGTCGCAGCCGGGCGGCATGATGGCGCCGGTCATGATGCGCGCCGCCTTGCCCGGCGCGACCGGCGGGCAGCCCGCGCCGCCCGCGAAGGCGCTGCCGGCGACCGCCAGGGCGACCTCGCCGCCGGCCGCCAGCGCGCTGCCGGCGAAGGCGTAGCCGTCCATCGCCGCGTTGTCGTGGGCGGGCACGTCCAGCGTGGAGACCACGTCCGCGGCCAGCACGCGGCCGAGCGCCGCGCGCAGGGCGACCTGCTCGGTGCCGCGCACGGGCTCGATCACCTCGCCGATGATGCGGCTGGCCTGCGCCACCGGCAGGGCGTCGGGATCGTAGTCGGACAGGCAGGAAATGACGGTTTGCAGAGATGGCATGGCTCGGTCCCGGAGAGGCAGCAACCCGGATCGTCAGCGCGCTTCCAGCGCGCGCAGCTCGTCCAGGGTATTGATATTGGCGAAGGCGCCGGCGTCTTCGAACAGCACTTCGGCAAGGCGGTGCGAGGCGGCCCAGGTCTCGATCCTGCGTCCGCCTCCGGCGAGGTATGCCGCCAGGCTGTCGCGCGCCGTCGCCGGCATCAGGCAGAACACCTGCTGGGTTTGCCGGCGGCCCGCCGCGTCGACGGTGACGGGAATGGCCATGTCGGCGCCCTGCGCTTCGATCGCCGCGGCCAGGCGCGCGGCCAGGTCGGCCGGCAGGCACGGCGAATCGCAGGGCGAGGTCAGCAGCCAGCCCGTGCGGCATTGTCGCAGGCCGGCGAGCATTCCGGCTAGCGGTCCGGCGAATTCCGGTGCCGAATCCGGCGCGGCGTCCGTCACCACCGGCACTCCGAAGGACGCATAGGCCGCCAGGTTGCGGTTGGCGCTGATCAGCACGCCGCCGACCTGGGGCGCCAGGCGCGCCAGCGTATGCGCGGTCATGGGCGTGCCGCGGAACGGCTGCAGGCCCTTGTCGGTCCCGCCCATGCGGCTGCCCCTGCCGCCGGCGAGGATCAGGCCGGTGATGTCGTCGCGTGGAATCATTGAATGGAAGCCGGTTGGTGGCGTGCGGCGCGGTCGCATCCCGCGGTTGCGTCCCGCGTTGCGCCTCGCAGTTGCGTCCTTATCCGCCGATATAGGACATCTCGATCTTGCTGTCGGCGCGCGCGTGCCGCACGGCGGGGTCGCCGCGCTGCTCCGAGTAGTGGTCGGTGCGGGCCTGCCAGACCCGCGCGATGGCGTTGGCGATCTCCAGGTCGCCGTGCGGGCCGCGCAGCAGCGCGCGCAGGTCGTGGCCCTCGGTGGCGAACAGGCACAGGTAGAGCTTGCCTTCGGTCGACAGCCGGATGCGGCTGCAGTCGCCGCAGAACGCGCGCGTCACGCTGGAGATCACGCCGATCTCGCCGGCGCCGTCGCGGTAGCGCCAGCGCTCGGCGGTCTCGCCGCTGTAGTTGGCGGCCACGGCGTCGAGCGGGAAGGCTTCGTGGATGCGGCGCACCACCTCGGCCGAGGGCAGCACCTCGTCCATGCGCCAGTGGTTGCTGGCGCCCACGTCCATGAACTCGATGAAGCGCACGATGATGCCGCTGCCGCGGAAATGCGCCGCCATCGGCACGATCTCGGCATCGTTGGTGCCGCGCTTGACCACCATGTTGACCTTGATCGGCGCCAGGCCGGCGGCCTGGGCGGTCTCGATGCCGTCGAGCACGTCGGCCACGGCGAAGTCGACGTCGTTCATGCGGCGGAAGGTGGCGTCGTCGATGGCGTCGAGGCTCACGCTCACGCGGGTCAGGCCGGCGTCGCGCAGGGCGCGGGCCTTGCGCGCGAGCAGGGAGGCGTTGGTGGTGAGGGTGAGGTCGAGCGGCTTGCCGGCGGGGGTCTCGATGCGGGCGAGCATCTCGACGAGTTTCTCGATGTTCTTGCGCAGCAGCGGCTCGCCGCCGGTGAGGCGGATCTTCTCGACGCCGTGCGCGACGAAGAGGCGGGCGGCGCGCTCGATTTCCTCGAAGCTGAGCAGCGCGGAGTGGGGCAGGAAGGTGTAGTCCTTGTCGAAGACTTCCTTGGGCATGCAGTAGACGCAGCGGAAGTTGCAGCGGTCGGTGACGGAGATGCGCAGGTCGTGCAGCGGCCTGCCGCGGGTGTCGGCAACCAGTCCCGAGGGCGCGGCGAGCACGTCCGGGATGACGGGCATCATCGAGCGGTAGCGATGGTCGCGCAGGTCGAAGATGGGGATGACGGTTTCGGTCATGGCCTGGGGTGGGGGCGAAGGCGGACAGGCGGGGCTGGTTGCGGGTGCTGTCCTCGGGCGCCGTATTGGGGCGCTATATCGTGGGGCGCCATCGGGGGCGCCATCATGCTGTCATTCTAGCCGAGCCTGCGCCCGCGCCGTTGCCGCCGGGCCGGACGGGCGCCAACGCGGCGTGCGGATATGAAAAAAGGGACGGCATCGCCGTCCCTTTCCTTGTTGCCTGGCGAAGCCGCTTATTCCTGCGGCGTCGTTTCCTTGGCGGCGGGCGCCGTCTCGACCAGCACCATCGGGCCTTCCGGCAGCGGCGGCAGCGGCTTGCGCTCGCGCACCACGCGCGGTGCCGGCGGGAGGCTGGCGGCGGCTTCCTGCGCCGCGCGCAGCTTGCTGCTGTCGGTGTTCACCCACTCCAGGCCGGCGGAGGCGAGCATCGGCTGCAGGTTTTCCAGGCTTGCCGGGGCCGCTGCCGGGGCAACGGCGGCGGCCACCGGGGCAGGCGCTGCCACGGGTGCTGCTACCGGCACTTCCACCGGGGCGGGCGCCTGGACAACGGCTTGCGCCACGGGAGCCGGTGCGGCCGGCTGCGGCGCGTAGGCGGCCGGGCTGGCGGCCACGGTTTCCTCCGCGGCGGTTTCAGCCACCGGCGCGGGCGCCGCGGCTTCGACGGGCTCGGCCACCGGGGCGGCCAGCACTTCGGCCGGCAGCACCGTCGGCGCCGCCGCAACTTCGGCGACCTCGGCGGGCTGATAGGCCGGGGCGCTCGGCACCGGCTCGGCGGCCACGGCGGCCACGGATTCGGCCACCACCGCTTCGACGGTCTCGACGACCTCGACGGTCTGGACCGCGGCGGCCGGGGCTACGGCTGCCACGGCTACCGCTTCGCGCGGCTCGGCTGCTTCCTCGCCCTCGGCACCTTCGGCGCCCTCGGCGCTCTCGGCGTTTTCCCCGGCCTGCACGCTGTCGTCGCGTTCGCGGCGATAGCGGTTGCGGCCACGGCGGTTGCGGCGGCGGCGTTCCTCGCCTTCGCTGCCTTCGCCGTTGGCGGCGCCTTCCGGCGCTTCCTGCAGGTCGGCGCGTGCGTTGTCGGCCTCGTCGCGCTGGATCGCCGGCGCGGTCACGGTAGCCACGGCGGCGCTGGCGGCTTCGGCTGCCAGGCCTTCGCCGTTTTCGTCCTCACGCGGTGCCTCGCCGCGCTCGCGCTGGCGTTCGCGCTGGCGCTCGCGGCGCTCCTGGTTGCGGTCGCGGCGGCCTTCGCCACGGCCTTCGGTGCGCTCGGCTGCGGCGCCTTCGGGCTGCGGGCGTGCCGGCTGGGCTTCCAGCGCGGCCTGGCGCGGGGCGCGGCCGTTGCGTTCGCCGCGCTCGCCGCGTTCCGTGCGTTCGCCACGTTCGGCACGCTCGCCGCGCGCTTCGACGCGCTCACCGCGCTCGCCACGTTCCTGCGGCGCGCGCTCGCCGCGCTGGCCGCGGCCCTGGCGGTCGCCACGCTCGCCGCGTTCGCCGCGTTCGGCACGCTGGCCGCGCTCGCCGCGGCTTTCACCGCGTTCGCCACGCTGGCCGCGTTCGCGGCGGCTGTCGCCGTTGCGCTGTTCCGACTCGGCCGGCTTGGCGGGTTCCACCGCGGGAGCCGCCGGCTTGGCGCCGAACAGGCCCTTGAGCCAGCCCATGAAGCCGCCGCTGGCCACCGGCTGGGTGGCCGGCACCACCGGGCGGGCCACCGGCGGCTCGACGCGCGCGGGACGCTCGGGGCGCGGCACCGACACCGGCGCCGGCTGCTCGGGCGTGATGCCCTTGACGGCGGCTTCCTGGCGCGGCTTGGCGTCTTCCTTCTTGCGGCTGCTGTAGCTGGTGTCGGCTTCCAGTTCCTTGGCGGCGGCCTCGGCCATCTTGTAGCTGGCGGTGCTGTCTTCCAGGCGCGGGTCGTCGTGGCGCAGGCGCTCGAGCTTGTAGTGCGGGGTCTCGAGGTGCTTGTTCGGGATCAGCAGCACGTTGACCTTGAAGCGCATCTCGATCAGGTTGATGTCCTGGCGCTTCTCGTTGAGCAGGAACGCGGCCACTTCCACCGGCACCTGGCAGTGGATGGCGGCCGTGTTCTCCTTCATCCCTTCTTCCTGGATGATGCGCAGCACCTGCAGCGCGGAGGATTCGGTGTCGCGGATGTGGCCGGTGCCGTTGCAGCGCGGGCAGGTGATGTGCGAGCCTTCCGACAGCGACGGGCGCAGGCGCTGGCGCGACAGCTCCATCAGGCCGAAGCGGCTGATCTTGCCCATCTGCACGCGGGCGCGGTCATGGCGCAGGGCGTCCTTGAGGCGCGTTTCCACGTCCTTCTGGGCCTTGCTGGCTTCCATGTCGATGAAGTCGATCACGATCAGGCCGCCCAGGTCGCGCAGGCGCAGCTGGCGGGCGATCTCGTCGGCGGCTTCGAGGTTGGTGCGCAGCGCCGTTTCCTCGATGTCGGCGCCCTTGGTGGCGCGCGCCGAGTTGACGTCCACCGAGACCAGCGCCTCGGTGTGGTCGATCACGATGGCGCCGCCCGAGGGCAGCATGACCATGCGCGAGTAGGCCGATTCGATCTGGTGCTCGATCTGGAAGCGCGAGAAGAGGGGCACGTCGTCCCGGTACTTCTTCACGCGGTTCATGTTGTCGGGCATGACCACGCTCATGAAGGCGCGGGCCTGCTCGTAGATTTCGTCGGTGTCGATCAGGATCTCGCCGATGTCCGGCTGGAAATAATCGCGGATGGCGCGGATCACCAGGCTGGATTCGAGATAGATCAGCAGCGGGGCCTTGTTGTCGCCGGCGGCGCCGTCGATGGCCTTCCACAGCTGCAGCAGGTAGTTCAGGTCCCACTGCAGTTCCTCGGCCGAGCGGCCGATGCCGGCGGTGCGGGCGATGATGCTCATGCCGTCGGGGACGGTCAGCTGGCCCATCGTCTCGCGCAGTTCCTGGCGGTCCTCGCCCTCGATGCGGCGCGACACGCCGCCGCCGCGCGGGTTGTTGGGCATCAGCACCAGGTAGCGGCCGGCCAGCGAGATGAACGTGGTCAGGGCCGCGCCCTTGTTGCCGCGCTCTTCCTTCTCGACCTGGACGATCAGTTCCTGGCCTTCGTGCAGCGCGTCCTGGATGCGCGCGTTGCGCACGTCCACGCCTTCCTTGAAGAAGGCGCGCGCGACTTCCTTGAACGGCAGGAAGCCGTGGCGCTCTTCGCCGTAGTTGACGAAGCAGGCCTCCAGCGACGGCTCGATGCGGGTGATGACGCCCTTGTAGATATTGCCCTTGCGCTGTTCGCGCCCGGCAGCCTCGATGTCGATGTCGATCAGTTTCTGACCATCGACGATGGCGACGCGCAATTCTTCCTGCTGCGTCGCGTTGAACAACATGCGTTTCATCGCATTACCTCACTCCAATGCCGCGGATTGCACCGGCATGCGGTGCCCGCAGCGTTCCGTGGAGCACGCGAGGGAGCGAGCGAGGGCGCGAGAATTGCCAAAAGCGCCGGCGCGCCGACAGGCGCGGCCCGGCTGGGCGCGGGTGAAAGAGAGGTAACGACGTCGAAGCGCCGTCCGCATGGTCGGAGAGAACGCCGGCGTGCTGCTCTGCGCAGCGTTTCCGGCGGGTTTCCGGCTGGCATGGGCGGCGGCGCGGGCGCAAAGGGCGCCGGTCGCACCGCGGCCGGCCGCGGAAGGCCTAGGACGCGTCAAAGAGCAAGTTTGTCGACACGGCAATGCTGCTTCGCTACCTGACATCTCCTGGCGGGCGCACCTACTACTTCTTGGAGTTCTGCGACCGGGCGCCGGTAATAAACCAGTCAGGCGGCGTCTGAAGCATGCCGGCGGCACCGTTTCCCGGTGCGGGCGGGACTTCTCTCACCAGAGCGGATGCCAACAGGGCATCCGCGATCAAATTCTGTTCTACCTGAACACTCTTCCCACGTGACCGCCGTCAGCGCCGAAGTCGCCTTCGGGCAACTTCCTGCGCGGGCGATACCGTGCGTGCTGCGTTTTTGCCGCCATTCACCAGCCGCGGGCTCGCGGGGTACGCAAAGAAGCGGGAGGCTGGCAGGGCTGGCGGCAACCCAAAGTGTAAAATACGACGAATCGCCTACACCTGACTTGCGCTGCCGGTCTTTGGCCGGGACAGCGAGGAAATTATATTGAAAATGAATGAGTTACGCCATCAAATTGAAAAAGAGGTGCGGGCCGCCGCGGCCGCACCCCAGGTGGCGTATATAACAATTGGCGAAGAGGCCGAGGGCCAGCGCATCGACAACTTCCTGCTGAAGCTGTCCAAGGGCGTGCCCAAGAGCCATGTCTACCGCATCCTGCGGTCCGGGGAAGTGCGCGTCAACAAGGGCCGGGTGGATGCCACCTATCGCCTCTGCATGGGCGACATCGTGCGCATTCCTCCGATGCGCGTGGCGGAAAAGGCATCCGATCATGCCCGTTTCGTGCCCGCGGCCAGCTTTCCGGTGGTATTCGAGGACGAGCACCTGCTGGTGATCGACAAACCGGCCGGCGTGGCCGTGCATGGCGGCTCGGGGGTGGCGTTCGGGGTCATCGAGCAACTGCGCCGCGCGCGCCCGCAGGCGCGCTTCCTCGAACTGGTGCACCGGCTCGACCGCGAAACCTCTGGCCTGCTGATGCTGGCCAAGAAGCGCAGCGCGCTGGTCGGCCTGCACGAGCAGATCCGCGGCAACGCGCTCGACAAGCGCTATTTCGCCTGCGTGGCCGGCCATTTCGACAACGCCCGGCAGCACGTGAAGCTGCCGCTATATAAATACACCACGGCCGACGGCGAGCGCCGCGTGCGGGTCCAGGACGACGGCCTGCCGTCGCACACCATCTTCAACCGCCTGGAAGTGCTGCCCGGCTTCACGCTGCTGGAGGCGGAGCTGAAGACCGGCCGCACCCACCAGATCCGGGTCCACCTGGCGCATTCGGGCTTTCCCATCCTCGGCGACGAGAAGTACGGCGACTACGGCCTGAACAAGGCGCTGGCCCGCAGCGGCGCCAATCCGGGCCTCAAGCGCATGTTCCTGCACGCGCACAGCCTGACCTTCACGCACCCGGCAAGTGGCGAGAGCGTCACCGTCACCGCCCCCATGCCGCCGGAATGCGAAGCCTTCCTGCAGCAAGCCCGCAACCAGCGCGCCCACGACTGAGGCGCCGACAAGGAAATCAATGGCCAGGCAACGTTTCGACCTGATCGTGTTCGACTGGGATGGCACCCTGATGGATTCCACCCCGACCATCGCCAAATGCATACAACTGGCCAGCCGCGACCTTGGCCTGCCGGTGCCCGACGACAGCGCCGCCAGCCACGTGATCGGGCTGGGGCTCAAGGATGCGCTGTCCTACGCCGTGCCGACGCTGGACCCGGCCGACTATCCCAAGCTGGCCGAGCGCTACCGCTTCCATTTCCTGACCCGCGACGCGGAGCTGGTGCTGTTCGACGGCGTGCGCGAGATGCTCGAGGCATTGCATGCGCAGCACTACTTCCTCGGCGTGGCCACCGGCAAGACGCGGGTGGGCCTGCAGCGCGCGCTGCAGGCCACCGGCCTCGGGCCGCTGTTCGACGGCACCCGCTGCGCCGACGAAACCTTCTCCAAGCCGCATCCGGCCATGCTGCAGGAACTCACGCGCGAGCTCGGGCAGGAGATGGAGCGCACCGTGATGATCGGCGACACCACGCACGATCTGCAGATGGCGGCCAATGCCGGGGCCGCCGGCATCGGCGTGGGCTACGGCGCGCATCCGGCGGATGCGCTGCGCGCGATGGCGCCGGTGCACTGCGCGGCCTCGATCGCCGACCTCAAGGACTGGTTGCTGACGCATGCCTGAGACACCATTGGCGATAGCGGCGGGCG
This sequence comes from Cupriavidus ulmosensis, assembly GCF_977008105.1. Taxonomy (NCBI): domain Bacteria; kingdom Pseudomonadati; phylum Pseudomonadota; class Betaproteobacteria; order Burkholderiales; family Burkholderiaceae; genus Cupriavidus; species Cupriavidus ulmosensis. The sequence continues at coordinate 2,947,019 of NZ_CDRMWP010000001.1, read as the reverse complement.
CGCGCCGGCTGTGCGCGGCGCAGGACCTGGCTGACGGCGGCGCCGGCGTGCGCTTCGTGGTCGGGATCGGCGGTCGCCAGGTGGGCGCCTTCGCGGTGCGCTTCGACGGCGCCGTGCACGGCTACCTGAACCAGTGCGCGCACGTGCCGATGGAGCTCGACTGGCAGGAAGGCCAGTTTTTCGAGTCCTCGGGCCTATACTTGATGTGCGCCACACATGGCGCGATTTATGCACCGGACAGCGGGCTGTGCGTGGGCGGTCCTTGCCGCGGCGCGTCGCTGTCCCGGCTGCGCGTGGAAGAGCATGACGGCAGCGTCTACTGGGTGCCGGAAAGCCCCTACGAGGCACCCGCCACGCCGTCCGCCTAGCCCGCCCTCACCGACAACCAAGAGCGAACCAAGAGCCAACTGCATGACTGAACAGCAAAAACCGCCGCAGGACGAAACCGGCAAGCCGCAGGAGCCGGCCGGGTCCGCCGGCGAACGGCTGGAAACCGCCGCGCACGCCGATTTCCCGCTGGAGCAGGACCTGCGCGCCGGCGACGACGCGGCCCGGCGCGAAGCCGGCGAGCGCCGCGCGCGCCTGGCGGGCGGCGGCAGCGGCCCGGTGCCGACCGGCGCCGGCTGGGAGCGCGACGTGCTGGAGAAGGTGCTGATGGCCACCCTGCGCGAGCAGCGCGCCGCGCGCCGCTGGCGCATCTTCTTCCGCTTCGTGGGCGTGGCGCTGTTCGCGCTGGTCTTCTTCGCGATCTTCGACTTCAAGGGCGACGGCAGCATCACCGCCACGTCCGGCCGCCACACGGCGATGGTGTCGCTGGACGGCGAGATCGCCGCCGGCACGCCGGCCAGCGCCGAATCAATCAACGCCGCGCTGCAGGCGGCGTTCGCCGACACCAATGCCGCCGGCATCATCCTCAAGATCAACTCGCCGGGCGGCTCGCCGGTGCAGGCCGGCATGATCAACGACGAGATCCACCGCCTGCGCACGCTCTACCCGAACAAGCCGTTCTACGTGGTGGTGGAGGAGATCTGCGCCTCGGGCGGCTATTACGTGGCCGCGGCGGCGGACAAGATCTACGTGGACAAGGCGAGCATCGTCGGCTCCATCGGCGTGCTGATGGACGGCTTCGGCTTCACCGGCCTGATGGACAAGCTCGGCGTGGAGCGCCGGCTCTACACCTCCGGCGCCAACAAGGGCATGCTCGACCCGTTCTCGCCGCAGGTGCCGCGGCAGAAGCAGTACGCCGAGACCATGCTCAAGCAGATCCACCAGCAGTTCATCGACGTGGTCAAGGAAGGCCGCGGCGACCGCCTCAAGGACGACCCGGACCTGTTCTCCGGCCTGTTCTGGTCCGGCGAGCGCAGCATCGAGCTGGGCCTGGCCGACGGCCTGGGCAACGCGGACTACGTGGCGCGCGACCTGTTCAAGGCCGAGGACATCGTCGACTACACGGTCAAGGAAAACATCGCCGAGCGCGTGGCCAAGCGCTTCGGCGCGGCGATGGGCACCGCGGCGATGAAGACCATGCTGTTCGGCACGCGCCTGCAGGCGATTCACTGAGCAGACGAAGGCGCAAGGAACGGAAACGGGGCGGCGACGCCCCGTTTTTTCGTTTGCAGGCTGCCCGGATGCCGGTCAGCCCGCCAGCAGCGAGAAGATGGCCGGGCGCTTGTGCAGCGCCAGCCGTTCGGGGCGCCATTCGGCGATCGGCAGCGTGACGATGGTCTCGCCCGGCAGCGTCAGGTCCACCGCGATCGACAGCATGGTGGTGCCCGCGCAGTGCTGGCGCAGCGCTTCGAGCAACTGGCCGTTGCGGTAGGGCGTCTCGATCCAGACCTGGGTCTGGTGCGCCTTGCGCGAGAGCTGTTCCAGCTCGCGCAGGCGCTGGGCGCGCTCGCCCGCGTCGACCGGCAGGTAGCCGTTGAAGGCAAAGCTCTGGCCGTTCAGGCCGGAGCCCATCACCGCCAGCAGGATCGAGCTGGGCCCCACCAGCGGGCGCACGCGCACGCCCCTGGCATGCGCCAGGCGCACCAGGTTGGCGCCGGGGTCGGCCACCGCCGGCACGCCGGCCTCGGACAGCAGGCCGCCGTCGCGGCCCGCGCGGATCGGGGCGAGCAGGGCGGCGAGCGCGTCGTCGCGCGTGTTGACGTTGAGCTCGCGGATCTCGATCTGCTGGACCGGCCTGGCCAGCGGGCAGGTCTCGCCGAGCTTTTTCAGGAAGGCCCGCGCGGTCTTGGCGTTTTCCGCCACGAGGTAGTCGAGCCGGGCCGCGATCTGCTGCACGCCGGCGGGGATCACGTCCGGCAGCGGGTCGCTCTCGTCGCGCTTGCCCAGCGTGTTGGGGATCAGGTAGAGGATGCCGCTCATGCTTGGTTTCCGTCGTTGTCTTGGTTGGCGCGCTCAGTGCTGGAAGAGCGGGTAGCCGGCGTGGCGCAGCATGGTGGTCAGCGCGATCAGCGGCAGGCCCACCAGCGCGGTGGGGTCGTCGGATTCCATGTGCGACAGCAGCGCGATGCCGAGCCCCTCCGACTTGGCGCTGCCGGCCACGTCATACGGGCGCTCGAGGCGCAGGTAGGCTTCCAGTTCGTCGTCGGGCAGCTCGCGGAAGGTGGCGCGCGTCTGCACGTCGGCCAGCTGCGCTTCGCCGGTGCGGCCGTCGAGCAGGCACAGCGCGGAATGGAAGGTGACGGTGCGCCCGCGCATCAGCCGCAGTTGCGCCAGCGCCTTCTCGTGCGAGCCGGGCTTGCCGATCTGCGCGCCGTCGAGCGTGGCGACCTGGTCGGAGCCGATCACCAGCGTGCCCGGATGGCGCCCGGCGATCTCCTGCGCCTTGGCGCGCGACAGCCGCAGCGCGGTGGCCTCGGGGCTTTCGCCGGCGAGCGGGGTTTCGTCGATGTCCGGCACCGCCACCGCGAAGGGAATGCGCAGGCGCTCCAGCAGCGCGCGGCGATAGGGCGAGCTGGAGCCGAGGATCAGGGCGGGGCGGGAAGGTTGCGACATAAGTAATTGAGTGGAAAGGGAAAGCGGCGTATTGCCGTCTTCCAAATTTTTGACCGCGGACGAAAAATCGACGTATAATCGTGTGTTTAGCCGAGCAAGTCCGGCGCATCGCTGTGCGTATACTGTGCGTACCCGTGTATACCGCCCGCGGTTTGCGGCTCCGGGGCCATGTTCCGCGCCGCCAATGCGCCCCAGTGCGCCGGAAGCGGCCGGCGGCGCCGGCGAGGCACGACGAACGGCACGACAAGACATGACCCAGCCGACCCAGCCGATTGACCCGCGCGCGCTTGATCTCTTCGCGTTCTGCCGCGCTGGCGGCGAGGCCGCCGGCGAAGTCGCGGCACGCGATTTGCCGCGCATCATAGCCGAGACCGCGGCGCAAGCGCCAGCATCGGCGGCGGATGAAGTGTTCGCCTATGCGCTTTCCGGCTTTGTCGAGGAAGAAGAGGGCGAGCCCGGCGCGCCGGCCACGCGGCGGCTGTTCGTCGACCTGACCGTGGACGGCCGCGTGTGGCTCGATTGCCAGCGCTGCCTGCGGGTGTTTGCGCAGGACATCGCCACCGACATGTGTTTCGAAGTGGTGGCCAGCGAGGAAGAGGCCGATGCGGCATCGATGGACGACGACGAAGTCGACGTGATCGTCGGCGCCCGGCGCTTCGACCTGCTGACGCTGATTGAAGATGAAGTGCTGCTGGCCCTGCCGGTGGCACCCAAGCACGACGTCTGCCCCGAGGTGCACGAAAGCCTCGTCACCGGGGCGGACGGTCTGGCGGAACCCGAACCCGAGGAACCGCCGGAAGAAGAAAAACGGCCTTCGCCCTTTGCGGCGCTGGCCGGCCTGAAGACGAAGCACTGACGCCGGTCCGCCGGTATTCAGGCAGCGTCCGCAAGGCACCAGGATCAGCATCCGGCCGGGCCCGGCTACGCCTCGTGCGGGATGCGTGTGTTACCATTGAAAAATTCTCGAAGGAGTCATCATGGCAGTTCAACAGAACAAGAAGTCGCCGTCCAAGCGCGGCATGCACCGTTCGCACGATCATCTGTCGGCCGCGCCGCTGGCGGTGGAACCGACCACGGGCGAAACCCACCTGCGTCACCACGTGAGCCCGAACGGCTACTATCGTGGCCGCAAGGTCATCAAGACCAAGAACGACTGACAGATCGTTCGGCGTGACTTTGCGTCTCGTACGCGCACGTTGGTAGGTCGAAAACAAAAAAGCGGCAAAATCGTTGCCGCTTTTTTGTTGCGCGCTCGCAGCGCACCGCAGTGCAGGCTTCCGGCCTTCAAGTCATGCCGATAGGCGCTTGTGCACCAGGAAACAATGACGATCAAACTAGCTATCGACTGCATGGGTGGCGATCACGGCGTTGACGTGACGATCCCGGCAGCGATCAGTTTTCTCTCCAGCCACAGCGACGCCGAGGTGGTGCTGGTGGGCCTGCGCGACAGCATCGAGGCGCAGCTCGCCAAGCTGCAAGCGCTCGACCATCCGCGCGTGCGCGTCGTGGCCGCGACCGAAGTCATTACGATGGACGACCCGGTCGAGGTGGCGCTGCGCAGGAAGAAGGATTCCTCGATGCGCGTGGCCGTGACCCAGGTCAAGGAGGGTCTGGCCGACGCCTGCATCTCGGCGGGCAACACCGGCGCGCTGATGGCGGTGTCGCGCTACGTGCTCAAGACGCTCGAAGGCATCGAGCGCCCGGCGATCGCCACTTCCATTCCCAACGAGCAGGGCTGGGGCACCACGGTGCTCGACCTCGGCGCCAACGCCGACTGCGGGCCCGAGCACCTGCTGCAGTTCGCGCGCATGGCCGAGGCGATGGTCGCGGTGGTGGACCACAAGGAACGCCCCAGCGTCGGCCTGCTCAACATCGGCGAGGAAGTGATCAAGGGCAACGACGTGGTCAAGCGCGCCGGCGAGCTGCTGCGCGCTTCGGAGCTCAATTTCTACGGCAACGTGGAAGGCAACGACATCTTCAAGGGCACCACCGACATCGTGGTGTGCGACGGTTTCGTCGGCAACGTCGCGCTCAAGAGCAGCGAAGGCCTGGCCAAGATGATCGGCAACATGATCAAGGAAGAATTCACGCGCTCGTGGTTCACCCGGCTGCTGGCGGGCCTGGCCATGCCGGTGCTCAAGCGCCTGTCCCGGCGGCTCGACCCCGCGCGCTACAACGGCGCATCGCTGCTGGGCCTGCGCGGGCTGGTGATCAAGAGCCACGGCTCGGCCGACGCGCACGCTTTTGAGTGGGCCATCAAACGCGGGTATGATGCGGCCAGTAATGGTGTGATCGCTCGCACCATTCAGGCTTTCGCCAACAAGTCAGGTAACAGCACTCCGGCTTCCGGCCCGCAGTCAGGTGCCCAGGATCCTAGTCCAAGCCCGTACGCCGCCTGAGGTTCTGATGCAGATGCCGCGGGCGACGACCCGTGGCCACACGATCGATCCGACACTACATGACAAGCTACGCAAAAATCATCGGGACCGGGAGCTATCTGCCTCCGCGGCGTGTCACCAATCAAGAACTCGCGGCGCAACTGGCTGAGAAGGGCATCGAGACCAGCGACGAATGGATCTTCTCGCGCAGCGGCATCTCGGCGCGCCACTGGGCCGAGCCGGACGTCACCAGCAGCGACCTGGCCGTCAAGGCCGCCGAGCGCGCGCTGGAAGCCGCCGGCATCGACCGCCAGAGCATCGACCTGATCATCGTGGCGACGTCCACGCCGGATTTCGTGTTCCCGAGCGCCGCCTGCCTGGTGCAGCAGAAGCTCGGCATCACCAACGGCTGCGCCGCGTTCGACATGCAGGCCGTGTGCTCCGGTTTCGTCTACGCGCTGTCCACGGCCGAGAAGTTCATCCGCAGCGGCTCGCACCGCAACGCGCTGGTGATCGGCGCGGAAGTGTTCTCGCGCATCCTCGACTTCAATGACCGCACCACCTGCGTGCTGTTCGGCGACGGCGCCGGCGCGGTGGTCCTGTCGGCGTCCGAGGAACCCGGCATCCTGTCTGCGGCGATGCATGCCGACGGCAGCCACGTCGACATCCTGTGCGTGCCGGGCAACGTGTCGGGCGGCAGCATCACCGGCAATGCGTTCCTGCACATGGACGGCCAGGCGGTGTTCAAGCTCGCGGTCACGGTGCTCGACAAGGTTGCCCGCGAGGCGCTCGCCGGCGCGCAGTTCCCGGCCGAGAAGATCGACTGGCTGGTGCCGCACCAGGCCAACATCCGCATCATGCAGAGCACCGGCAGGAAGCTCGGCCTGCCGCCCGAGCGCATGGTGGCGACCGTGCACGAGCACGGCAACACCTCGGCCGCCTCGATCCCGCTGGCGCTGGACGTGGCGGTGCGCGACGGCCGCATCCGCCCGGGCCATCACGTGCTGATGGAAGGCGTGGGCGGCGGCTTCACCTGGGGCGCGGTGCTGGCGCGCATGTGACATCCGGCGGCGCCGCGGCGCCGCCACGCCGCTGCGTTTTTCGCGGTGTTCCTCTTTAAGATTCGATTGCGATGAAATTTTCCTTTGTATTCCCCGGCCAGGGCTCGCAGGCGGTCGGCATGCTCAATGCGTTCGCCGACAACGCCGTCGTGCGCGCCACGCTGGAAGAAGCCTCGGCCGCGCTCGGGCAGGACCTGGGCCGCCTGATCGCCGAAGGCCCGGCCGAGGAACTGAACCTCACCACCAATACCCAGCCGGTCATGCTGACCGCGGCCGTGGCGATCTACCGCGCGTGGATCGACGCGGGCGGCGCGGCGCCGGCGCTGGTGGCCGGCCACAGCCTCGGCGAGTATTCCGCGCTGGTGGCCGCCGGCGTGATCCCGTTCGCCGAGGCGGTGCCGCTGGTGCGCTTCCGCGCGCAGGCGATGCAGGAAGCCGTGCCGGTGGGCGAGGGCGGCATGGCCGCCATCCTCGGCCTGTCCGACGACGACGTGCGCGCCGCCTGCGCCGAGGCTTCGGCCGCGGGCGTCGGCGTGGTGGAAGCGGTGAATTTCAACGCGCCGTCGCAGGTGGTGATCGCCGGCAACAAGGCGGCCGTGGAGAAGGCCTGCGAACTGGCCAAGGCGCGCGGCGCCAAGCGCGCGCTGCCGCTGCCGGTGTCGGCGCCGTTCCACTCGTCGCTGCTCAAGCCGGCGTCGGACCGCCTGCGCGAGCGCATGGCCGGCATGGCCTTCGGCGCGCCCGCCATTCCCCTGGTCAACAACGTGGACGTGGCCATCGTCAGCGACCCGCAGGCGATCAAGGACGCGCTGGTGCGCCAGGCCGCGGCGCCGGTGCGCTGGGTCGAGTGCGTGCAGAAGATGGCCGCCGAGGGCGTCACCCACGTGATCGAGTGCGGCCCCGGCAAGGTGCTGGCGGGCATGACCAAGCGCATCGACGGCAACCTGACCGGCGGCGCGATCTTCGATCCGGCCTCGCTGCAGGACACGCTGGCGCTGCTCAAGTAAGGCAAGAAAGGACCAACGCTATGACGAAAACTCTGGAAAACCAGGTCGCGCTGGTAACGGGCGCCTCGCGCGGCATCGGCCGCGCCATCGCGCTCGAGCTGGCTGCCCAGGGCGCCACCGTGATCGGCACCGCCACCAGCGAGGCGGGTGCGGCCGCCATCGGCGAATACCTGGCCGCGGCCGGCGGCACGGGCCGCGGCGCGGTGCTCAACGTCAACGACGCCGCGGCGTCCGAGGCGCTGATCGACGGACTGGTCAAGGCGCACGGCGGCCTCGGCATCCTCGTCAACAACGCGGGCATCACGCAGGACCAGCTCGCCATGCGCATGAAGGACGAGGACTGGAGCGCGGTGATCGAGACCAACCTGACCGCGGTGTTCCGCCTGTCGCGCGCGGTGCTGCGCCCGATGATGAAGGCGCGCGGCGGCCGTATCATCAACATCACCTCGGTGGTCGGCTCGACCGGCAACCCGGGCCAGATGAACTACGCCGCCGCCAAGGCCGGCGTGGAAGGCATGAGCCGCGCGCTGGCGCGCGAGATCGGCAGCCGCAACGTGACCGTGAACTGCGTGGCGCCGGGCTTCATCGACACCGACATGACCAAGGTCCTGTCGGATGAGCAGCACGCGGCACTGAAGACCCAGATCCCGCTGGGCCGCCTCGGCCAGCCGGAAGACATCGCGCATGCGGTGGCTTTCCTGGCCGGCCCCCAGGCAGCCTACATTACCGGTACGACGCTCCATGTGAATGGTGGCATGTACATGAATTGATCACGTTTCACGGCGGACGGTTTCGAGGGAGAAGCCGGTAGATGCCGTGTGAAGTGGTTGTTTTTTGAACTGAACGGGCGCGGTTCTTGCAATGGAAGGCGGGTGGGATTTTTATGGTCCAAACCTGCTAAAATGCGCCCACTTTTTGTCGAACTTCCCTGGAGGGTTACATGGACAATATCGAACAACGCGTCAAGAAAATCGTGGCAGAGCAACTCGGCGTGGCCGAGGCTGACATCAAGAACGAATCCTCGTTCGTGAACGATCTCGGTGCGGATTCGCTGGACACGGTTGAGCTCGTGATGGCGTTGGAAGATGAATTCGGCATGGAAATTCCCGATGAGGAAGCCGAAAAGATCACGACCGTGCAACAGGCCATCGATTACGCCACCGCACACGTCAAGGCCTGAGCCTGTCGTATCTGGATTCCGAGCCACAGAAAACAGGCGGACTGGCCGCAGGGTCGTCCGCGCTGTTTTCTGTGGCTTTCGTCTGTTCGAAGAAGCACAATCGGATATGCCGCGCCGTGACCGGCGTGGCCTGGCGCAAGGCTGTCATGGCCGGCGCCGGTCGTCGTTCCGGTTCTGCTTCACGTACCCGTAGGAAATCATAGTGAGCCGTCGTCGCGTCGTCGTCACTGGGCTTGGCCTTGTGTCTCCGGTCGGAAACACGGTTGCCGAGGGCTGGGCCAATCTGGTTGCCGGTCAGTCTGGCATCGCCACCATCACCAAATTCGATCATTCCGCGCTAGCCGTGCACTTCGCCGGCGAAGTGAAGGGTTTCAAGGCCGAGGACTACATCCCCGCCAAGGAAGCCCGCCATATGGATACGTTCATCCACTATGGCATCGCAGCGGGGACGCAGGCGCTGAAGGACAGCGGCTACGTGGTGTCCGAAGCCAATGCCGACCGCGTCGGCGTGCTGGTCGGCTCGGGCATCGGCGGCCTGCCGATGATCGAGGATACCCACGCCGAGCTGACCAACCGCGGTCCGCGCCGGATCTCGCCGTTCTTCGTGCCGGGTTCGATCATCAACATGATCTCGGGCCACCTGTCCATCTATCACGGACTCAAGGGCCCGAACCTGGCCGTGGTGACGGCCTGCACCACCGGCCTGCACAGCATCGGCCTGGCGGCCCGCCTGATCCAGGCCGGCGATGCCGATGCCATGCTCGCGGGCGGCGCCGAATCGACCGTGTCGCCGCTGGGCATCGGCGGTTTCGCCGCCGCGCGCGCGCTGTCGACCCGCAACGACGATCCCGCCGCCGCCTCCCGTCCGTGGGACAAGGACCGCGACGGTTTCGTGCTGGGCGAAGGCGCCGGCGTGATGATGATCGAGGAGTACGAGTCGGCCAAGGCGCGCGGCGCCAGGATCTACGCGGAACTGATCGGCTTCGGCATGAGCGGGGACGCCTACCACATGACCGCACCCAACATGGACGGCCCGCGCCGCTGCATGGTCAACGCGCTCAAGGACGCCCGCATCAACGCGGACGAGGTGGGCTACCTGAACGCGCACGGCACGTCGACCCCGCTGGGCGACAAGAACGAAAGCGAAGCCATCAAGCTGGCTTTCGGCGACCACGCCTACAAGATGGCCGTGAATTCGACCAAGTCGATGACCGGCCACCTGCTGGGCGGCGCCGGCGGCCTCGAATCCGTCTTCACCGTGCTGGCGCTGCACCACCAGGTCTCGCCGCCGACCATCAACATCTTCAGCCAGGATCCCGAATGCGACCTGGACTACGTGGCCAACACGGCACGCGACCTGAAGATCGACGTCGCGGTGAAGAACAACTTCGGTTTCGGCGGCACCAACGGCACGCTTGTCTTCCGCCGCGTCTGAACCCGGCAGCCGCCGGGTGACGCTCCTCCGGACTTCGTTCGGGACCCATCGCCTGCGGTGGGTCTTGGCGCTGTTCCTGGCCGGCGAACTGGCGGCGCTTGCGCTGCTCGCGCGCGAGGCCGCGTGGAGCCTGGCGCGTTCTCCCGAAGGCTGGGGCCTGGCGCAGTGGCTGCCGGCGCTGGCCGCGGCGGCAGCCGGCGGCTGGCTCCTGAGCCACTGGCCCGCGCTCTGGCGGGCCGCCGGCTGCACCTATGCCGGACTGGCGCCGGGGCACGGCGGTGCCGCGGGACGGCCCGCCATCCTGGTCCGCCTGCATACCGGCGCCGATGCGGTGGCGCGGGTCGCCGGCAGTTGGGACCTGGGCGGCCTGGCGCTCGTGCTGGCGCTGGAGCCGGTCAGCGGCACGCCGCCGCGGACATTGATCATCGGCCCGGGAGCCGCGGCTTCCGATTCCCTGCGGGCACTGAGGCGCGCACTCGGCGCGGCGCGGCGCGAACAGGCGCCGGCGCGCGAGGCAGCATGAGCGGCGCCGCGCTGCAACCATTCGTCACAAAATGCGTTGCAACGCACTGACCGTGCGCCGGCTACGTAGGTAAAATACAACGTTTGTCGTGAAGACGATACCAAGAGATACACTGCAGGTGAACCATTCGTGAGCGAACGCGAAGCCGATCAGCTCCTCGTTGAACGCGTCCAGAAGGGCGATAAGCGGGCCTTTGAACTGCTGGTGGCCAAATACCACCGCAAGATCATCAGGCTCATTTCGCGCTTGGTGCGGGATTCGGCGGAAGTGGAGGATGTGGCACAGGACGCCTTTATCAAGGCGTATCGTGCCTTGCCGCAATTCCGCGGCGAGTCGGCGTTCTACACCTGGTTGTACCGGATTGCGGTGAACACGGCAAAGAACTACCTGGCAACCCAGGGGCGCAGGCCGGAAGCCACCAGCGACATCGATGCCGAAGAGGCTGAAACTTTTGCGGATGGCGAGCAACTAAGAGATATCAATACGCCGGAGTCGATGCTCCATACCCGACAGGTGGCCGAAACGGTCAACCGGGCGATGGAAGCCCTGCCGGAAGAACTGCGCACGGCAATCACGCTTCGCGAAATCGAGGGCCTCAGCTATGAGGAGATTTCCGAGGCGATGGGGTGTCCGATCGGAACGGTCCGGTCACGCATCTTCCGGGCGCGCGAGGCGATCGCCGAGAAATTGCGTCCGCTGCTGGGAACGGCAGAGGGCAAGCGGTGGTAAGCGGTAAATCGGCGGTAAGTCAGTGGTAAACGGTAAGTAGCAAGACAGTGGTAAGTGGTAAGAAAATGTCGTGCGGCCAGCGTTGCAGCCTATTCCTGCATCGATAAACGACAAAAGCAGTCAGACGGGATTGTCGGTGTTCAATGGTTTTTCTAGGGGTGGGAAATGGGTCAGGCTCATAAGCAGTCGGTTCATGTAGTGGAAGCAGCGGAGCAGATCTCCGCGCTGATGGATGGCGAGCTGGCGCCGCACGAAGTCAACGCCGTACTGGATCTCGCCAAGGGCGAGGACGGCATGGCAAGCTGGACCACGTTCCAGCTGATCGGCGATGCCCTGCGTTCGGAAGAACTGACGCATGCCGGCTCGACCGACGATTTCCTCTCCCGTTTTTCCGCGCGTCTCGACAGCGAACCGCACGTGCTGGTGCCCGCCGTGGCCCAGCAGGCGGCGGCGCATCGCATGCTGTTCAAGCCTTCGTGGGTGCGCCGGGTGATGCCGGGCACGGCCATCGCCGCCGCCGTGGCGGCCGTGAGCTGGGTCGTGGTGCCGCAGATGCGCGGCACCGGCGACGTGGGCGCGCCCGATGCCGTGGTGGCGCGTGCCGAGCAGCCCGCCGTGCCCAAGGCCGGTGGCATCGTGACCGTTTCCGCCGACAGCGCGCAGATGATCCGCGATCCGCGCCTTGACGAATACCTGCGTGCCCACCGGGTGTCGGTGGCCACCGACGCGGTCGTCCCGACCATGCGCACCGTTGTCAACAGTGCAAACTTTTCTCAGGACAATTCGCAGGAATAATGCCGGACATGCATAAAGGATGGTCGCCCGCCAACGTAGCGGGCGCACGCAGAATAAGGGCCCTTCGCAGGTCCTTTTTTCTGGCCTTGTGTCTGACTGCGGCTGCGGCAGGCGCGCAGCCGGCGGACAATACCCTGGCCCGGCGGGATGCGACGGCCTGGCTCAACAAGATCCACCGCGCGGCCCAGCGCGAGAATTATGTCGGCACGCTGATCTATCAGCGCGGCAGCGTGATGCATGCCTCGCGCATCCAGCACTACAGCGACCTGGTCAACAACGAATACGAACGGCTGGAAACGCTGGACGGCAAGCCGCGCGAGGTGCTGCGCCAGAACGACGTCGTGCACAGCCTGATCCCCGAGGCCAAGCTGGTGGTGGTGGAAAAGCAGGAGGCGAAGGACCGCTTCCCGGCCCTGCTGGCGACCAACAAAAGCGATGTCCTCGACATCTACGAGATGCGCAAGCTGCCCGGCGAGCGCGTCGCCGGGGTCGAATGCGAAGTGTTCTCGCTCGATCCGCACGATGCCGCGCGTTATGCCGTGCGGCTGTGGGCCGAGAAGAACTCCGGGCTGCTGATGCGCGCCCAGACCGTGGGCGAGGGCGGCAAGGTGCTCGAGCAGGTCGCGTTCTCGCAGGTCGAGATCGGCGTGCCCTCGGAAAAGCAGCGCATTCTCACCGCCATCAAGAACGCCAGTTCCTGGAATCACTACGAAGTCACCAACCAGCCGGCCAACATCGCCGACGAGGGCTGGAGCATCGGGATTCCGGTCAAGGGCTTCATGAAGATCCGCGAGGTCCGTCGCCCGCTCGGCGAACTGCGCTCGCCGCAGGCCAACCCGCGCGGGCAGGTCTTCGAGGTGCTCCAGATTGTCTACAGCGACGGGCTGACCGGGCTGTCGGTGTTCATCGAGCCGGTTTCCGAGCAGCGCGTGCGCCGCGAAGGCGTCGCCTCGCTGGGCGCCACCCAGGTGGTGGTGCGGCGCGTCGCCGATTTCTGGATCACCGTGGTGGGCGAAGTGCCGCCCGCCACCGTCCGCCAGTTCGCCTCGGCGGTAGAATACAAGCCACCGCCGAAGGCGCACTGAGCCGGCCCGCGCTCCGGGCCGCCGGTGGCGCCGCGGCTCCCCGCCGCGGGCGCGCCGCGCCACGGCCCCTCCGAAGCCCTGTTTCCTTCCTTTTTGCCGATTTCCGGGAGTCGATGATGTCACCAAGATCTCCAGCCTTGGCTCGGACCGTGCTCATGGCTGCCATTCTCGCGTTTGCGCCGCTGGTCGCAGAAGTGAGCCATGCGCAGGCCGCCGCGCAGTCCTACGGGCTGCCCGATTTCACCGATCTGGTCGACAAGACCGGGCCGGCCGTCGTCAATATCCGCACCACCGAGCGGGTGCGCGCGCGCGGCAACGGCAGCCCCGACGACGATGAAATGGCCGAGTTCTTCCGCCGCTTCTTCGGCGTGCCGATGCCCGGCGCGCCGGGTACGCCCACGCCGCCGGGCGCGCCGCGCCGCGGCCAGCCGCCGCAGGGCGAGGAGCAGAGCCGCGGGGTCGGGTCCGGTTTCGTCATCAGCCAGGACGGCTATGTGATGACCAACGCGCACGTGGTGGCCGACGCGGACACCATCTACGTCACGCTGCCCGACAAGCGCGAATTCAAGGCCAGGCTGATCGGCTCGGACAAGCGCACCGACGTGGCGCTGCTCAAGGTCGACGCCACCGGCCTGCCCAAGCTCACGCTCGGCGACTCCGACAAGGTGCGCGCGGGCGAGTGGGTGCTGGCGATCGGCTCGCCGTTCGGCCTCGACAACAGCGTGACCGCCGGCATCGTCTCCGCCAAGGGACGCGACACCGGCGACTACCTGCCGTTCATCCAGACCGACGTGGCCGTCAACCCCGGCAACTCGGGCGGCCCGCTGATCAACCTGCGCGGCGAAGTGATCGGCATCAATTCGCAGATCTACAGCCGCAGCGGCGGCTACATGGGCATTTCCTTCGCGATTCCCATCGACGAGGCGATGCGCGTGACCGAGCAGCTCAAGGCGAACGGCAAGGTCACGCGCGGACGCATCGCCGTGGCCATCGGCGACGTGACCAAGGAAGTCGCCGACTCGCTCGGCCTGGGCCGCGCGCGCGGCGCGCTGGTGGGCAGCGTGGAGCCGGGCGGGCCCGCCGAGAAGGCCGGCATCGAGGCCGGCGACATCATCCTGAAGTTCAACGGCCGCGACATCGAGAAGGCTTCGGACCTGCCGCGCATGGTCGGCGACATCAAGCCGGGCACGCGCGTGCCGCTGCAGTTGTGGCGCAAGGGCGCGACGCGCGACGTCAACATCACCGTGGCCGAGCTGGACGCCGACACCAAGGTCAAGGCACGCAACGGCAATGCGCCGCGTGACGACGGCGCCGCGCAGGCGGCCAAGCCCAACGCGCTGGGGCTGATCGTCAACGAGATTCCGGACGCCAAGCTCAAGGAGCTGAAGATCAAGTCCGGGGTGGAAGTCGAGCAGGCCGACGGCCCGGCCCAGCGCGCCGGCATCCGCCCGGGCGACATCATCCTGCGCCTGGGCGACAGCGACGTGACCAGCCCGCGCCAGTTCAACGAACTGGTCAAGGGCCTGGACAAGGGCAAGATCGCCGCGGTGTTCGTCAGGCGCGGCGACGCCACCCAGGTGCTGACGCTGCGGCCGGGCACGGTTTCCTCACGCTAGCCCGTTCCCATGACCGCGCTCACGCTGTATGGCAGGACCTACTGCCATCTGTGCGAGGACATGAAGATCGCGCTGGAGCCGCTCCGGCGCGATTTTTCCTTTGTCCTGCACGAGGTGGACGTCGATGCCGACGCCGCCACCGAGGCCCGCTTCGGCGAGCTGGTGCCGGTGCTGATGACCGGCACGCCCGCGGGTGCCGGCGACGAGCTGTGCCACTATTTCCTCGACGTCCCGCGGGTGCGGGCGTGGCTGGCGGCGCAAGCCATCTCGCCATACGGAAGTCCTTGAAAGTACGGTAAAATCGCGCTTTGGCGCAAAATCCGCGCCACCAACCTTGCGGCCCGGAACGGCGCGTGCCCGGCAGGGTGCCGGTTCCAGGCCGTTCATAGCCGCTGCGCCGTCCGGCGTGCCCTGGCGGGCACCTCCAGGCGAGAAAAGGCGCACCCCTGAACATCCGATGGACCATATCCGCAACTTCTCGATCATCGCCCACATCGACCACGGCAAATCGACCCTGGCCGACCGCATCATCCAACTGTGCGGAGGCCTGTCCGATCGCGAGATGGAGGCGCAGGTGCTCGACTCGATGGACATCGAGAAGGAGCGCGGCATCACCATCAAGGCCCAGACCGCGGCGCTGAACTACAAGGCGCGCGACGGCCAGATCTACAACCTGAACCTGATCGACACCCCGGGGCACGTCGACTTCAGCTACGAAGTGAGCCGCTCGCTGTCCGCCTGCGAAGGCGCGCTGCTGGTGGTGGACGCCTCGCAGGGTGTGGAAGCGCAGACCGTCGCCAACTGCTACACCGCGATCGAGCTCGGCGTGGAAGTGGTGCCGGTGCTCAACAAGATCGACCTGCCGCAGGCCGACCCGGAAAACGCCATCCGCGAGATCGAGGAAGTGATCGGCATCGACGCGCAGGACGCCACGCCGTGCTCGGCCAAGACCGGCGTCGGCGTGCAGGACGTGATCGAGGCCATGATCGCGCGCGTGCCCGCGCCCAAGGGCGACGCGGCCGCGCCGCTGCAGGCGCTGATCATCGACTCGTGGTTCGACAACTACGTCGGCGTGGTGATGCTGGTGCGCGTGGTCAACGGCACGCTGCGCCCCAAGGACAAGGTGCTGCTGATGGCCACCGGCTCGCAGCACCTGGTCGAGCAGGTCGGCGTGTTCTCGCCCAAGTCGCTGCAGCGCGAGGCGCTGACGGCCGGGCAGGTGGGCTTCGTCATCGCCGGCATCAAGGAACTGAAGGCCGCCAAGGTGGGCGACACCATCACCAACATGGCGCGCAAGGCCGCCGCGCCGCTGCCGGGCTTCAAGGAAGTCAAGCCGCAGGTGTTCGCCGGCCTGTATCCGGTCGAGGCCAACCAGTACGAAGCGCTGCGCGAATCGCTCGAGAAGCTCAAGCTCAACGACGCCTCGCTGCAGTACGAGCCCGAAGTGTCGCAGGCGCTTGGCTTCGGCTTCCGCTGCGGCTTCCTCGGCCTGCTGCACATGGAGATCGTGCAGGAGCGCCTGGAGCGCGAATTCGACATGGACCTGATCACCACCGCGCCGACGGTGGTGTACCAGGTCAAGATGCGCGACGGCACCATGCTGACCGTGGAGAACCCGGCCAAGATGCCGGACCCGAGCCGCATCGAGGACATCCTCGAGCCGATCGTCACGGTCAACCTGTACATGCCGCAGGACTACGTCGGCTCGGTGATCACGCTGTGCACGCAGAAGCGCGGCACGCAGATCAACATGAGCTACCACGGCAAGCAGGTGCAGCTCACGTACGAGATCCCGATGGCGGAAATCGTCATGGACTTCTTCGACCGGCTCAAGTCGGTGTCGCGCGGCTACGCCTCGATGGACTACGAGTTCAAGGAGTACCGCGCCGCCGACGTGGTCAAGGTCGACATCCTGATCAACGGCGACAAGGTCGATGCGCTGTCGGTGATCGTGCACCGGAGCAACTCGCAGTACCGCGGCCGCGAGGTGGTGTCCAAGATGCGCGAGATCATCCCGCGCCAGATGTACGACGTGGCCATCCAGGCCACCATCGGCGCGAACATCATCGCGCGCGAGAACGTCAAGGCGCTGCGCAAGAACGTGCTGGCCAAGTGCTACGGCGGCGACATCTCGCGCAAGAAGAAGCTGCTCGAG
This sequence comes from Cupriavidus ulmosensis, assembly GCF_977008105.1. Lineage (NCBI taxonomy): Bacteria > Pseudomonadati > Pseudomonadota > Betaproteobacteria > Burkholderiales > Burkholderiaceae > Cupriavidus > Cupriavidus ulmosensis. Next base: position 2,930,055 of record NZ_CDRMWP010000001.1, on the reverse strand, counting down.
AAGCAGAAGGCGGGCAAGAAGCGCATGAAGCAGGTGGGCACGGTGGAAATTCCGCAGGAAGCCTTCCTGGCGATCCTGCAGGTGAGCGACAAGTAAGGCGGGCAGGGTAGCAAGGCAACAAGGCAACCGGGCCGGGCTTGCGCCTGGCCGCGGGCGAAGCGGACTCTAACAAAACATCACCACGATCTAGCCGTCATGAATTTTGCACTGATCCTTTTTGTGCTGGTGGTCATTACGGGCATTGCCTGGGTGGCCGACAAGCTGGTGTTCGAAAAGCAGCGGCGCTTGTCCGCGCAGGCCGCACTCGCCGAGTTCGATGCGCGCAGGGCCGACCTCCAGGGCCGCTACGGCACCGGCGAGATCGACACCTCGCGCAGCCGCCTGGCCGAGGAAAAGCTGCGCCAGCCCTGGTGGCTGGAATACTCGGCGAGCTTCTTCCCGGTGATCCTGGCGGTGTTCGTGCTGCGCTCGTTCGTGGTCGAGCCGTTCAAGATCCCGTCCGGCTCGATGATCCCGACGCTGCTGATCGGCGATTTCATCCTGGTCAACAAGTTCGACTACGGCATCCGCCTGCCGGTGGTGAACCAGAAGATCATCCCGGTGGGCGAGCCGCAGCGCGGCGACGTGATGGTGTTCCGCTACCCGAAGGACCAGTCGCTCGACTACATCAAGCGCGTGATCGGCGTGCCGGGCGACGTGGTGAGCTACCAGGACAAGCGCCTGACCATCAACGGCAAGCCGGCGCAATACGCGCCGCTGCCCGACTACCTCGACGAGGAGCGCCTGTCGTACTCCAAGCATTTCGACGAGACGCTGCCGGCCGGCCCGGTCCACGGCATCCTCAACGACGCCGACCGGCCGGCCTTCATCGCCGGCGCCGACCCGGATTTTCCGTTCCACGAGAACTGCACTTACAATCAGCAAGGGCTGATCTGCAAGGTGCCGCCAGGTCACTATTTCGTGATGGGCGACAACCGCGACAACAGCCTGGATTCACGTTACTGGGGTTTCGTCCCCGATCAGAACATCGTCGGCAAGGCGTTCCTGATCTGGATGAACCTCGGCAATATCGGACGCGTGGGATCGTTCAAGTAGCATCCCCGCGGCGCGAATAACCACTCCGGTCAAGCGAGGGAAAGCGCATTATGGGTCAATCGGAACGAATTGGCGGTGCCGTCGGGGGACGGCGGCAGCGCCTGGCGAGGCACAGCGGGCAGCGCGGATTTTCGCTGGGCAGCCTGCTGGTGGTCATCCTGGTGGTGGTGGGCGTGGTCATTCCCGCGATCCGGGCGATACCGAGCCTGCTGGAATATTTTTCGGTCAAGCGCGCGGTCAGCTACGCCAAGCAGCAGGCGAGCAACCGGCGCGAAGTGGCCGACTATTTCAACAAGCAGGCGCAGATCGACCGCATCACGGCCGTGCGCAGCGACGATCTGGATATCCACGAGGATGACAACGGCACCATCCGCTCGGTGGGATTCTCCTACCGCAACGAGGTGCCGCTATACGGCCCGCTGAGCCTTTTGATTACCTACTCGGGAACGCAGTACTGACATGAACCTCGACGCCTTGCAGCAACGCCTCGGCTACCGCTTCAGCAAGCCAGAACTGCTGCAGCAGGCGCTGACGCACCGCAGCCACAGTGCCTTGCATAACGAACGCCTGGAATTCCTCGGCGATTCGGTGCTCAACTGCGCCGTGGCCGACATGCTGTACGGCATGTTCAGCAAGCTCGACGAAGGCGACCTGTCCCGCGTGCGCGCCAACCTCGTCAAGCAGCAGGCGCTGTACGAGATCGCGCAGATGCTGCAGTTGTCCGAGGCCCTGCGACTGGGCGAGGGCGAGCTCAAGAGCGGCGGCTTTCGCCGCCCCTCGATCCTGGCCGACGCGCTCGAGGCCATCGTCGGCGCGGTGTTCCTCGACGCCGGCTTCGAGGGCGCGCGCACCCTGATCCGCAAGCTGTACATCCCCATCCTCGAGCAGGTCGATCCGCGCACGCTGGGCAAGGATGCCAAGACGCTGCTGCAGGAGTACCTGCAAGGCCACAAGATAGCGCTGCCGCAATACAACGTGATCGCCACCCACGGCGCGGCGCACAACCAGCAGTTTGAAGTCGAGTGCACCGTGCCTAAACTGGAAGTGCGGGTGTTCGGCACCGGCGCGTCGCGCCGCGCCGCCGAGCAGGCCGCCGCCAAGCTGGCTCTCGACGAGGTGCAGAAGCTCGTGCCCCAGTTGCTCAAGCGCAGCCGGGCCGAGCGTACCGGCAAGACCCGCAAGCAGCCGGTGCCGCCCGATCCCCAGTTGTCTCTCAGGTTGAAGGAATGACCGAATCACTCGATCCGCGGCAAGATGCCGCGGGTACCCCTTTCGCGGCGTTCCGCTGCGGCACCGTGGCCATCGTCGGGCGTCCCAACGTCGGCAAGTCCACGCTGATGAATGCGCTGGTCGGCCAGAAGATCAGCATCACCTCGCGCAAGGCGCAGACCACGCGCCACCGCATCGTCGGCATCCAGACCACCGACGACGCGCAGTACGTGTTCGTCGACACCCCGGGCTTCCAGACGCGCCACGCCAGCGCGCTGAACCGTTCGCTCAACCGCGCCGTCACGTCCACGCTGTCGAGCGTGGACCTGGTGCTGTTCGTGGTCGAGGCCGGCCAGTACGGCCCCGACGACGAGAAGGTGCTGGCGCTGCTGCCGAAGAAGGTGCCGGTGCTGCTGGTCACCAACAAGCTCGACCGCCTCGGCGCGGACCGCGCCGAGGTGATGATGCCGTTCCTGGAAAAGATGGGCCACCAGTTCCAGTTCGCGGAAGTGGTGCCGATGTCGGCCAAGACCCATGACCACATCGCGCGCCTGCTCGGCATCATCCGGCCTTACCTGCCGGAAGGCGAGCCGATGTACGACGCCGATTCCATGACCGACCGCAGCGAGCGCTTCCTCGCCTCGGAGATCATCCGCGAGAAGGTGTTCCGCTGGACCGGCGACGAGCTGCCCTACACCAGCACGGTCATCATCGAGAAGTTCGAGACCGAAGGCCGGCTGCGGCGCATCTTCGCCACCATCCTGGTCGAGCGCGAAGGCCACAAGGCCATGATCATCGGCAACAAGGGCGCCAAGCTCAAGACCATCTCCACCGAAGCCCGCATCGACATGGAAAAGCTGTTCGACGGCAAGGTCTACCTGGAGATGTTCATCAAGGTCAAGAGCGGCTGGGCCGACAACGAAGCAGGACTGCGCGCCTACGGCTATGAATGACAGAGCGGGCGGGCCGGCACTGAAGGCCCGCCGCATCGACCCGGTGGCGGAAGAAGCCGCCGAACTGCTGGACAGCCACGCCGTGCCCGGCATGGAGGTGGCCGAGCAGCGCGCCATGATGGACCGCGCGCTGCGCATCGCGCCGGCGCGCACCGAGCTGCGCGTGGCCAACCAGCCCGGCTTCGTGCTGCATGCCTGGCCCTACCGCGAGACCAGCCTGATCCTCGACGTGTTCACGCGCGACCACGGCCGCGTGGCGATGGTCGCCAAGGGCGCCAAGCGGCCGCATTCCGCGCTGCGTCCGGTGCTGCAGCATTTCCAGCCGGTCTCGCTGTCGTGGAGCGGGCGCGGCGAGGTCAAGACGCTCACGCGCGCGGAGTGGGTCGGCGGCCTGCTGCCGCTGGCCAGCGACGCGCTGCTGTCGGGTTTCTACCTCAACGAGCTGCTGCTGCGCTTCTGCCCGCGCGAGGACGCCCACGTGGCGCTGTTCCGCCAGTACATGGAAACGCTGGCGCGGCTCGCGCACGGCGAGCAGGCCGGCCTGGTGCTGCGCAGCTTCGAGCGCGTGCTGCTGCAGGAAACCGGCTTCGCCGTGGCCTTCGACGAATGCGCGAACTCGGGCGAGGCGGTGGAGCCGGAGCACGACTACGTGTACCAGCCGGAGCGCGGCGTGCGCCGCGCGCAGCCGAGCGATCCGTCCTCGTGGCCGGTGGTGTCCGGGCAGACCCTGCTCGACATGTCGCAGGACGACTACCGCCGGCCCCAGACCGTGACGCAAAGCCGTGCGCTGATGCGCTTCCTGCTGCATTATTATCTGCAAGGCGCGCCGCTGAAGACGCGCCAGATCCTGATCGACCTGCACTATCTCTGAGCCTGCCCGCATGATTTTCCACGCGCATCCCGGCGTCATCGACCTTGGCGTCAACATCGACCACGTGGCCACGCTGCGCAACGCGCGCGGCACGGTCTACCCCGATCCCATCCAGGCCGCGCTGCAGGCCGAGCAGGCCGGCGCCGACCTGATCACGCTGCACCTGCGCGAAGACCGCCGCCACATCCGCGACGCCGACGTGCACGCGCTGCGCCCGCTGCTGGCCACGCGCATGAACCTGGAATGCGCGCTCACCCAGGAGATGCTCGACATCGCCTGCGCGATCCGCCCGCAGGACGTCTGCCTGGTGCCCGAGCGCCGCGAGGAAGTCACCACCGAAGGCGGGCTGGACGTGGCCGGGCGCTTCGAGCAGGTCAAGGCCGCCTGCCGCCAACTGGCCGATGCCGGCATCCGCGTGTCGCTGTTCATCGATGCGCAGGCCGAGCAGATCGAGGCCGCCGCCGCCTGCGGCGCGCCCGTGGTCGAGCTGCACACGGGCCGCTATGCCGACGCGCACACGCCGGCCGAGCAGGCCACGGAATTCCGGCGCGTCGCCGACGGCGTCGACGCCGGCGTGCGGCTCGGGCTGGTGGTCAACGCCGGGCACGGCCTGCACTACACCAACGTGCAGCCCATCGCCGCGCTGCCCGGCATCAAGGAACTCAACATCGGCCACGCCATCGTCGCGCACGCGGTCTTCGCCGGCTGGCAGAACGCGGTGCGCGAGATGAAGGCCATCATGGTGGCCGCGCGTCTGGGCACCACCTATCCGCGCCCGGACGCCGCAGCGTGATCTACGGCATCGGCACCGACATCATCCAGATCGAGCGCGTGCAGGGCGTGATGGAGCGCACGCGCGGGCGCTTCGCCGAGAAGGTGCTCGGGCCGCAGGAACTGCTGAAGTACCACGCGCGCCGCGCGCGCTCCGAGAAACGCGGGCTGGCCTTCCTGTCCACGCGCTTCGCCGCCAAGGAAGCCTTCTCCAAGGCGATCGGGCTGGGCATGCGCTGGCCGATGACGTGGCGCGCGATGGAACTGCTGAACCTGCCTTCGGGCGAGCCCTATGCGCTCTGCCACGGCGAGCTCGATGCGTGGCTGCGCCAGCGCGGCGTCACGGTGCGGGTCACGGTCAGCGACGAACACGATTACGCGGTCGCCTTCGCGATCGCCGAGCTTGGCGGCGCCGCTCCCCGCGGCGGCGGCGCGCCGCTCGCTTCCCAGCCTAGTGAAGAACCCAAATGATCAACAAGATTTCCGGCAAGCGCCCGGGTCCCGTGGTGCTCGACGTCAAAGGCAAGCAGCTCGACGCGGAGGACGTCCGGCGCATTTCCCATCCGCTGACCGGCGGCGTGATCCTGTTCGCGCGCAACTTCGAGTCGCGCGTGCAGCTGCAGACGCTCACGCAGGACATCCGCGCGGTGCGCGAGGACGTGCTGATCTGCATCGACCATGAAGGCGGCCGCGTGCAGCGCGCCAGGACCGACGGCTTCACCCACCTGCCGGCGATGGCGCGCCTGGGCGAGCTGTGGGACCGCGACGTGCTGGCCGCGACCAAGGCGGCCATGCAGTGCGGCTACGTGCTCGCGGCCGAGCTGCGCGCCTGCGACATCGACCTGAGCTTCACGCCGGTGCTGGACCTCGACTACGGCCGCAGCGCGGTGATCGGCGACCGCGCCTTCCATGCCGACTCGCGCGTCGTGACCATGCTGGCCAACCACCTGACCCACGGCCTGCTGCTGGCCGGCATGGCGAACTGCGGCAAGCATTTTCCTGGCCACGGCTTCGTCGCCGCCGACTCGCACGTGGCGGTGCCGGTGGACGAGCGCGGCCTCGACGAGATCCTGGCACAGGACGCGCGGCCCTACGAATGGATGGGCATGGCGCTGTCGTCGGTGATGCCGGCGCACGTGATCTACCCGAAGGTGGACCCGAGCCCGGCCGGCTTCTCGCGCTTCTGGCTGCAGGACATCCTGCGCACCCAGCTCGGCTTCGAGGGCGTGATCTTCAGCGACGACCTGAGCATGGAAGGCGCCAGCGTGGCCGGCACCGTCACCGAGGCCGCGCGCGCGGCGCTCGGCGCGGGCTGCGACATGGTGCTGATCTGCAACAGCCCGGAGCGCGCCGACCAGTTGCTCAGCGAGCTCGATGCCGGCGTCGCCGAAAAGGCCTCGCAGCGCCGCATCCGCAAGCTGTTCGGCCGCCGCAAGCCGCTGCCCTGGAACAAGCTGATGCAGGACCCCGACTACGCCGGCGCGCTGCGCGAGCTGAAAGGGCACGGCCTGATCGCGTGACGATGCGCCCGCCGGGCGGCAGGCAAAGGAAAAGGGCAGCCGAGGCTGCCCTTTTTTCCGTCGCGCCACCCGTGGCGGGCGGCAGCGGCCAACTGCGCTCAGTTCGCGCGGCTGCGGTATTCGCCGGTACGGGTGTCGATTTCGATCTTGTCGCCGATATTGCAGAACAGCGGCACTTGCAGCTCGAAGCCGGTGTTGATCTTGGCGCCCTTGAGCACCTTGCCCGACGAGGTGTCGCCCTTGACGGCCGGTTCGGTGTAGATGATCTCGCGCACCAGCGTGGTGGGCATTTCCACCGAGATGGCCTTGTCGTTGTAGAACACCACTTCGACGTTCATGCCGTCTTCGAGGTAGTTCAGCGAGTCGCCCATGCTGTCCTGCTCGACTTCGTACTGGTTGTAGTCGGCGTCCATGAACACGTACATCGGGTCGGCGAAGTACGAGTAGGTGCACTCCTTGCGATCCAGCATCACGACTTCGAACTTGTCGTCGGCCTTGAAGACCGATTCGCCCGGGGCTTCGGTCAGCAGGTTCTTGTACTTCATCTTGACCACGGCGGAGTTGCGGCCCGACTTGTTGTACTCGGCCTTCTGCACGACCATCGGGTCGGTGCCGATCATGAACACGTTGCCGACGCGGAGTTCTTGTGCGGTTTTCATCTGAACTGTTTTCCTGAAAAAGAATGTCTCGGAATTCGGTGTGGCGAAGTATGGCGAAGGCGCGTTGCCGGCGCATGGCACCGGCCATCCATACGCGGTCCATCCAGTTACGCCCGGGTACCGCAGGATGCCGTGGCGCGCATGCCTTGGGGCATGCCGCGCGGGATCCTGTCGCGGTACCGCCGTTTTCCGGCCCGGTCGCCATCAAATCAACCGACTATTTTACCTGATTTTCGCAGAAGGCCACGAGATTTGCCGCCAGATCGCCGAGGTGCTGCAGGCTGCGCTGCCACCGCTCGGTGGCGTCGCGCAGCGCCGGCAGATGTGCCCGCAGGGCCGCCCAGTCGAGCGGCTTGCCGGGCTCGTTCCACGCATGCCAGAACGCGACCAGCGCGGCGGCCGCCGGCGCCTGGCCGGTGTGCTCCAGCCGCTTCACGAAGAGGTCGAGAAAGGCGTCGAGCTTGACCAGGTGCGCGGCCTCTTCCTGCGGATAGATGTGCCAGACCAGCGGGCGCCCGGCCCACTGCGCGCGCACGAACGAGTCCTCGCCGCGCACGAAGTTGATGTCGCACAGCCACAGGAGTTCGTCGTAGTGCTCCTGGCGCACGAACGGCACCACGTGCATGGTCAGGCTGCCGGCTGCCATGACCCGGCCCGGCGCGGCATCCGGCGCGCCGAACCACGCACTTGCCTGCTGCGCGGCGAGGCCGGCCGGGACCAGGCACTGCACCGGCTCCGCGCCGTCGCGCCACTGCGCCAGCAGCGCGGGCAGGGCGGGGTTGGGGTAGGCGAACAGGCTGGCCTTCAGCGCGCCCTCGCTGGGCCGCACGCCCAGCCGGTGCCACAGCGCGGCCTGCGCCGCGGGGCTTTCGCGCAGGTGCTCGCGCTGCAGACCCAGCATGGACTCGCGCAGCAGCCCGCCCGTGCCGGACTCGAAGCCCGGGAAGAAGAAGTACTTCACCAGCGGCAGGCGCGGATGGGGCGAGCTCATGCGGTGGTGCTCCCGCACCCACGGCTCGGCGCTCAGGTATTCGAGGTTGATCCAGACCGGCCGCGGCGCGCGCGCCGCCATCGCGGCGAGGAAGGGCGCCGGCAGCTCGCAGGCGAACGACTCGATCACCACGTCGTGCGGCACCACGCCGGCGAAGCGCGCGGCGCCGTCCTGTTCGCTGTCTTGTCCGCTCTCGTGGCCGCTTCTTTGATCGCCTTCCTGGCCGGGGCGCCGCCAGGTGCGCACCTCCACGCCCGCCAGCACCTGCCGCGCGGCGTCGACGTCGAGCCCCGGCGCCAGCCGCGCGAAGCTGTGCAGGTCGTCCACCCACAGCCGCACGGCGTGGCCGTGCTCCTGCGCGAGCTGCCGCGCCAGCCGCCAGCAGACGCCGATGTCGCCGAAATTGTCGATGACGGTGCAGAAGATGTCCCACGAGCGGACGGTGCGGCCGGCCTGGCTGGCTTGGCCGGTGGGATCGGGACGGACGGGCATGGTGGCGGGAGTCGGCAACGATTTGCTCTAAACTTGCGATTTTAGAGCCTGTCGCGCCGCCGCCGTCCGCCGGCCGGGCGCGGACTGGCCGCGCCCACACGGTCGATGCCCTCCCGCGATTCCTCCCCGATGTCCCAGCCGGAACCCGAAATCCACAACCCAGGCACGCCCGCCGAGCCCGGCCCCGAGGCCGCGCCGCCGTTCGACCCCAAGGCGGTGATCGCCCAGTTGCCCGGCCTGCCGGGGGTCTACCGCTACTTCGACGCGCAGGGCAACGTGCTCTACGTGGGCAAGGCGCGCGACCTGAAGAAGCGCGTCTCGAGCTACTTCAACAAGAACCTGCCGTCGCCGCGCATCGCCATGATGGTGGCCAAGATCGTGCGCATCGAGACCACCGTGGTGCGCACCGAGGCCGAGGCGCTGCTGCTGGAAAACAACCTGATCAAGGCCCTGGCGCCGCGCTACAACATCCTGTTCCGCGACGACAAGTCCTATCCGTTCCTCAAGCTGACCAGCCACCGCTTCCCGCGCATGGCTTACTACCGCGGCTCGACCGACCGCAAGCACCAGTACTTCGGGCCGTTCCCGAGCGCGCACGCGGTGCGCGAGAGCATGCAGATTCTGCAGCGCGTGTTCCAGCTGCGCACCTGCGAGGACACCGTTTTCGCCAACCGCACGCGGCCGTGCCTGCTGCACCAGATCCACCGCTGCACCGCGCCGTGCGTCAAGGCCATCAGCGAGGAGGACTACGCGCGCGACGTGGGCAATGCCGCGCGCTTCCTGCAAGGCCGCCAGAGCGAAGTGCTCGACGGCCTGCAGGCCAAGATGGAGGAGCATGCCGGGCGGCTGGAGTTCGAGCAGGCCGCGGCGGTGCGCGACCAGATCGGCGCGCTGTCCACCGTGCTCAGCCGGCAGGCCGTGGAGGAAGTCGGCGGACAGGCCAGCGACATCGACGTGCTGGCGGTGGCGGTGGAAGGCGGCCGCGCCTGCGTCAACCTGGCGATGGTGCGCGGCGGCCGGCATCTCGGCGACAAGGCTTATTTTCCCGCCCACGTGGAAGAGGGCGCGATGATCGTCGGCGAGGAGGATGCGGGCGCCGACGCCGGCGGCGAGTCCAGCGCCGGCATCGCGGCCGAGCGCATCGCCACCGAGGTGCTGGCCGCCTTCATGGCGCAGCACTACCTCGACCAGGCGGTGCCACCGGTGCTGGTGGTGAGCCACCTGCCCACGGACAAGACGCTGCTGCAGGCGCTGTCGATGCAGGCCGGGCGCAAGGTCACGCTGGTGCGCCAGCCGCAGGGGCAGCGCCGCGCCTGGCTCGAGATGGCGCAGCAGGGCGCCGCGCTCGCGCTGTCGCGCCGGCTCGCCGAGCAGGGCAGCCAGCAGGCCCGCACGCGCGCGCTGGCCGAGACCATCGGGCTCGACCTGGAAGACCTCGCGCTGCTGCGCGTGGAGTGCTTCGACATCAGCCACACCGCCGGCGAGGCGACGCAGGCGTCGTGCGTGGTGTTCCATCGCCACGAGATGCAGAACGCCGAATACCGGCGCTACAACATCCAGGACATCACGCCCGGCGACGATTACGCCGCCATGCGCCAGGTGCTGACGCGGCGCTACCAGAAGCTGGTGGAGATGCTGGAGCAGGCGCAGGAGGCCGGCGGCGGCGAGGCCGGGGCGGGGGGCGGCCAGAGCGAGGCCTCCGCCGCGCTGGCGCTGGTGCCCAACATCGTGCTGATCGACGGCGGCAAGGGCCAGGTCGAGGTCGCGCGCCAGGTCTTCGAGGAGCTTGGCCTCGACATCGGCCTGCTGGTCGGCGTGGCCAAGGGCGAAGGCCGCAAGGTCGGGCTGGAGACGCTGGTGTTCGCCGACGGGCGTCCTTCGCTGGAGCTGGGGCAGGGCAGCGCGGCCCTGATGCTGGTCGCGCAGATCCGCGACGAGGCGCACCGCTTCGCCATCACCGGCATGCGCGCGCGCCGCGCCAAGGTGCGCACCACCTCGCGGCTCGAAGAGATCGAGGGCGTCGGCGCGCGCCGGCGCCAGAAGCTGCTGACCCGCTTCGGCGGGCTGCGCGGCGTGATGGCGGCCAGCATCGACGAACTCGCCAGCGTGGACGGCATCTCGCATGCGCTGGCCGAGGAAATCTACCGCCAGTTGCATTGATTCTGGCGCGCGCGGCGCGAAATGCTCGGACGGCGTTGAAATAAGCGACAATCGCGGAATTGCTTACCGCCATTGTCTCGTCCCGGGCCCCCCAATGCCGCTGAATATACCGATCCTGCTGACCTGGCTCCGCGTTGCCATGATTCCTCTCGTGGTGGGGGTGTACTACCTGCCCGAGGCATGGCTGCCGATGCACGCCAAGAACATGACGGCCGCCGGTTTCTTTATCGTGGCGGCGGTCACCGACTGGCTGGACGGCTTCCTGGCCAGGCGCTGGAACCAGACTTCGTCCTTCGGCGCCTTCCTCGACCCCGTGGCCGACAAGCTGATGGTGGCGGCGGCGCTGCTTTCGCTGCTGGCGCTGGGCCGGGTCGCCGACCTGATCGCGCTGGTCATCATCGGCCGCGAGATCACCATCTCGGCGCTGCGCGAGTGGATGGCGCAGATCGGCGCGTCCAAGAGCGTGGCCGTCAATTTCCTCGGCAAGCTCAAGACCACTTTCCAGATGATCGCCATCCCGCTGCTGCTATTCAACGACAGCCTGCTCGGCATCGTCGACGCTTCCGTGCTCGGTACGTGGATGATCTACGTGGCGGCGTTCATGACGCTGTGGTCGATGTTCTATTACATGAAGCTCGCGTGGCCGCAGATCCGCGAGCGCAGCGGCATGGGTGGACAGGCCACCGTACAAAAATGATGTTTCGGTGAAAATATGCTTGACGAGGATGTTCCGGTTTGCAATAATCCTGTTCTCGCTTCTGACGAAACAAACCGAACGAAGCGAAATACGGCAAGAACGCATCGAGATGGCAGCAGTATCGGCACAGAAGTTGCGTTTTAGCCAAGAAGTCGGCAGGAACATGCGGGAGTAGCTCAGTTGGTAGAGCGCAACCTTGCCAAGGTTGAGGTCGCGAGTTCGAGACTCGTCTCCCGCTCCAGTTTTTGCAATGTTCGCCAGCGTGGGTGTATGCCGCGCGATGGTCGGCAGGCTTCGGCAGTACGGCAGTAATCAGCAGTATCCAATGCGGGAGTAGCTCAGTTGGTAGAGCGCAACCTTGCCAAGGTTGAGGTCGCGAGTTCGAGACTCGTCTCCCGCTCCAGGTCCCAAAGGGAAGCGCCGCTTCCCTTTTTGTTTGTGATGGTGGCGCGTGGCGCGGCCCCGGCAGGGTCGGTCGATAGCGGCTACAATCCAGCAGCAAAGTCACCCGGCGGGGTGGCAGAGTGGTCATGCAGCGGCCTGCAAAGCCGTGTACGCCGGTTCGATTCCGACCCCCGCCTCCAATCTAAAGCCCTGATTTATCAGGGCTTTTTCTTTTTTGGCGTTCCGATGAATTCGCCGAAAACACCCTCAAAAACGTCAGAATAGTCCTATTGCCACCCTAAAAAGGTGGCACTGCCACCCTGAAACGGCTAGGGTTGGGCGTGTACGCGAGTTGTCGGTCGTGTACGCGAGTCCAACAAACGATAACGGGAGCAGGGCAGATGGCGATGGTTCGCGCGCGCGGCGCCAAATTCGAATTGCGAGTGAAGCACAAGCTGCTACCCCGGCCGTACACGGCCACGTTCGAAACTGAGGCGGAGGCGCGTGAGTATGGGAATCAGCTTGAGGCGATGCTGGCCCAAGGCCTGATTCCGCGTGAAGCAGTTAGCCAACCGAAAGCGTCGGCTGGCACGACAGTCGGGCGCCTTGCCCGTGAATACCTCGATGCGGTGTCGGTGAGCGTGCTGGATCGCGGGCTGCTGGATTTGCTGGTGCTGTCGATCGGTGCCAAGCGTCTCGTCGACGTGCTGCAGTACAAATGGGTGGAGGAGTGGGTCCGGTCCCTCAAACTCGTGGAAAACCTGGCACCCGGGACCATCCGAAAGCGAGTGGGATGCCTGGCGCGCATGCTGGACTGGCATCTGAAGCGCGAGGCCGCGGACGGTGGCCAGCCGCTGGCCAATCCGCTGCGCCTGTTGCCAAAAAACTACTCCACCTACAACGAGCGCGAGCGCATCCTGCTGGCGGCCGACAAAGAAAAGGTCGTGAAAATCGATGTCGAGCGCCGCCGGCGCCTGCTGGACGGGGAAGAGGATCGGATCTTGGCGGCAATGAACGGCCAGAAGCGCGAGGACCGCGAGCGGCCGTTACTGATGCCTGAGCGAGAGGCGATGATCGATCTCTTTGACTTGGTGGCCAGCACCGGCCTGCGCTTGCGAGAGGCGTACCGACTGCGGCCGGAGCACGTGCTGCTCGACCTCTGGACCATCCACGTCGCCGACAGCAAGACCGGCGCGGCCAGGGATGTTCCGATACTGCCGGCACTGCATGGGATGCTGGAGCGTCGTCTCAGGGCCGCCCGCCTTCGCGGGCCGGGGGCAATGATTTTTCCGTGGTGGGATGGCGTAGACGACAGCGACAAGGTGCTGAATCGTGTCACGAGTCGTCTTAGCCGCGCCTTCGGCCGTGTGTTCAGGTACGCGGGCTGTGAGGACCTCACGGAGCACGATCTTCGGCACGAAGCGACATGCCGATGGGTGTTACTGCGGGATGGGGCCGGTGGTTGGATGTACCGGGGCGAGGAGGTCATGAAGATCACGGGTCACAAGGACCCGCGTGTCTTCATGCGCTATTTGAGCCTGCGCGGCTCGGACCTCGCCGACCGGCTTTGGGTCAAGCCGCCACTCGAACGGTCTGCGTGAGGTCCATCAGTGGCTTGGCGCGGCCGCGCCCCTTCTGAGCTGGCTTCGCCTGCTCATACTGCTTGGGCGCCACGTTTTCGAGCGCACGCTCGGCCAGGTACTGCTTAAGCGCAGAAACCGGGAAGCGCCAGGAGCGGCCGTATTTCACACCAGGCAGCTTGCCGGCGGCTGCGAGCTCGTTCACATGCTGCCGCTCGCAGCCGAGTGCCTCGGCCACCTGGTCGGATGTCAGCGCTTCGATGAGGTGGAGGGGGCCGATCATTTTGCGGGTTCCTCAGGGCCCGGGGTTGTCGTGGCCTGCGTTTCCGCCGCGTTCGGCCCTGGGGCAAGGGGTATGCCGATAGCGGTGCGCATCTCGGCAACGGCCTCGGGGTTCTCCTCGCGCCATCGCTGCCAGCTTTCGTCCGTCAGCTTCCATTCGATCCATTCCTGGCAATCAGGCTTGGCGAGAAACGGTTTGCGGTGCTTGCTGCACCGCTCGCAGCGCTGCGGCCGACGGGCGGTGATCCACAGATGGGCGGCGCAAAAGTACAGGCCGCATCCGTGCTCTCCACCGTATGGCTCGCCGCCGCAGACATAGGAAAGGCCGCGGTCGATCTCGGCGTTGCACCCAGGGTGATCGCACACGGCCGGTACGCCGTAGCCGATGTCGCGGTTCCAGTTGTTGTCGTATCCGATGCTCCAGCCCATCACGCACCTTCCTTTCGCTCAGCGCGGATGAGGTGCTCCAGCTCGGCCAGGATCAGGGCGCCGGCCCGCTCCAGGTTGCGCCGGCGGTCCTTCGGCTTCCACCACTCCAGATCCCAGGGCCACATTGCGAGGATATGGTGTGGCGTGCCGCGGGCCCCTAAATCCTGCATTACTGAGGCATCCGGGCCGTCAAGCGCGGCCGCGGCAGCATAGGTGGCGGCAGCTTGGGCGAGTTGCCCTTCTGCGTGCTCGTCGTCATGCTCCGGCGTCCAGCCTTCCTCCGCGATCTGGCGGCGGCGCTCGCGTACCACGGCGCGCCACGCCTCCAGCGCGTGGCGCGGCAGCTCCGTCGCTGCGCTCCCGATGGGCGGCTCCCACAGCTCGGCGCCGTGGTAGGTGTAGCCCAGGCGCTCCAGCGTGCGGGCAGCCGCATCGCGTTCGTCCTCGCTGGGCTGCTCTGCGACATGCTGCGGCAGTGGCGAGTGTTTCGGCTTTGCCGCCTGCTTGGCCCGGATTTGCTCGACCTTGGTCCAGATGCGGGCGAGTTCGGTCTCGCCGGCGGCGTGCATATCCAGACCCTGCGCGAGGCACAGCGCGGCCAGCGTGACCATCACGCCGCCGACCTCCTGGTGCTTGTCACCCACGGGCCGGCCGTACACATAGTCGACGAGCTGGTGCGCTTCGCTTGCGGTCGCGCCGCATGCCTGCACCAGTTCCAAGGCCTCTTCGAGGAAGCGGTGATTGCGCTCTTCGGTGTCGGCCGCGATCTCGGCGCCAAAGCAGGCGAGCATCCACGGCTCGACGCGAGATTGGAAGGTGGTGCCGGGCTGCTCTGCGGCCAGGAGGGCGCGCAGTTCCGCCCGGCATTCCTCGGCCCGGTCCATTGCGGTTCCATCATCGAACCTGCCGCCGGCTACCGCCCATGCGCTGGCAAACTCCTGCACCTTGGTCATGATGGCCTCGACATCCAGCGCCTTGGCGCTCGGTTGCGGGGCAGCATGCTCGAACGCAGCGATTGAGTAAGGGCGGACCGACGAAGCGCCGGCGCCACCATCTCGCAGCATGCCGGCCTTCTGCAATGCCGAGATTGCGCGCGAGGGATCTTCCTCGTGCACCCATGCAATCGGCTCGCTCTGGTGCTGGGCGGCAGGCGATGCGGCGAGCATGGCGCGGATCAAGCGCGACACCCATTCAACGTCGTCGCGCTGTGGCTGGCCGAGCAAGTGCGCGGCGATAATGGCCGCTGTAGCCTCAACCTGGCTATCCGCCGGCGCAGCACCGTAGCCGGCGAGAACGTCGCGGGCGGGCGTCTCGGCCACTCGCTCGTTGCGGCTGTTCCTGTCCTCGTTGCTCATCGCTTGCTCCTAACTCGCAGGACCGCCAGCAGCAGCGCCTCGGCATCGACGCATAGGAATACCTGGTCGCGTCGATCGCCCAACTGGAATCCGATTTCGATAAAGTTGCGCGGCTGGCCATCGTCCGTGATCGAAACAACCACCTCGCTCGACGTGTAGGGGCCATCGGCGTTATTGCGCCAGGCCTCGGCTTTCCCGATGATATTTTCGTTGGTCATGTCACTTTTCCTGGCCGGGCTGGTTGAACGAAGCGAGGAAGTGTGACTCCGGGCCATGCTTCACCCAGCGCGCGAGCGCCTGCATCGGGTTCCTTCTTGCGCTGGCTATCAGCACGCGCGCCAGCTGCTCGAGCCGCAAAATCCGGGCGGCCTGCGCGACGTTCGCCTCGCGCGCCACGGCGAGCAGCGACTCGGCCTCCGCGCGTGCCTGTTCCGCAGCGCGCAGGCGGCGCAAGAGCTCGGCCGGCGCCGGCGACTGGTCCGGGTCGCCACCCTCGCGCGCATCGCCGTGGGCGAGCTTCACTTCACGCGGGAATGGCCACGAGATCCGTTTCATGAGCTTTCCTTTCAGGGACGGGGACCGGCCGCATGCTGCCGGTCTTGAGGTTGACGAAGGCGCCGTGCCAGGTAATGCGGCCGTGTCGGAAAAATTCCCACAGGATGGCCAGCGCGGGGGTGACGACGGATTGGTTGACGAACAGCTCCTGACGCTCGAGCGCCTCGGCTAGGCCGCAGCTGGGCGTATCGTCGTCCGGCCGGCTGGTGTCGATCAGCTCGGGCAGCAGATCGTAGGGGTACGGCAGTAGCGCGCTTTCTGCGGGGTGGATCGTCCTGAGCGGGATCTCGCCACGCTCGGCGATCTGTACCTTGTCCAGGGGGGTGTGGCCGAAAATCACCTGGCCATCGCTTGAACGATTGCCCAGGTCCAGCACGTAGATGTCGCGCCGGCGCACGATGATCTTATGCAGCGCAAGGCGCGCGTGTGCGCTGTCCACGCAAACGATGACGATGGTTCCCGCCTGCAAATGGTGGAGCTCTCCAGCCTCGCAGCGCTTCGGCCGTGCGATCCATTCCAACCCGAAGTGCATATTCACGCGATGCACCAGGACCACGGACTTGAACAGGCCAACGTCGGCCGCGCTGAAGAGTTGGCGGCCCATGTTGGCCTCGCTTACCGTGTCGGGATCGAAGACCACCACGCGCAGGCCAGGGTGGCCAAGGGCGACCAGGGCATGATTCAGGCGTGCGAGCCCCGTCAGCATTTGCGAGCCATTCCCGCCGCACCCGACCAGCACCACCTCTGTCGCGCGACTGAGGCAGGCGGAAGGCGTCAGGTGAACGCCGCTCACTTCGTTTCCCCGAATACGGCGCTCGCCGGCACGTTGATCGGCATGGTCATGCCGAGCACGCAGATGCGGAAGACGATGCTAGGTGTCTTGCCGGGCCCGAGGTCGCCCACTACGCACGCGATCTTCACTTCGCCGGCATCGTCGCCGTCGTCGGTCGGGCTGAAGAACGCCGGGTCGTCGCCGTGGCTGTGGATGTCGAAGGCAAGGCTTTCAAATTCCTCCAGCGCCGGCCGTCGAATGTCGACGTGGTTCGGGCTCGTGGAGGGGGCATCGACCTCCCGATAGTTGAGATCGCCCGTCCGGGAATTCCAGACGATCCATGCGGCATGCTCGTTCGGCAGCGCCGCGCGCGCGGCCTCCACAAACTGGCGAATCAGCGGGAAGACCACGCCGAGGCGCTGGAACGCCAACTCGACCTTCTTGCCGACGGTGCCGTAGGGCGGCCGAGGCGAGTTCTCCTGCAGCTGGGCGATGGGCTGGATGAAGTGCAGCCAGGGGCGGCGCACTTCGATATACAGCCCCTCGGCCGTGGCCAGGAAGCGGTGGCCGACTTCCTTCAATGCTTGGAACTCGGCGTATTTCGGCACAGCGACGGTGGGCGCGCTCTGCCAGAGCTTTTCATCGAGCGGATACTGAGCATCGTCGCGCGAGGCCGCGATCGGGTTGTGGAGCGCGGCCTCCACCTTGCTGGCCGCTTCCTCGACGAAGCGCGTCAGCGCTCCAGAGATGGTTTCGATGCCGCTTTTCGCCGCCGCGTTGAACTCGGTTATCAGGGCTTGCATGGTCATTCTCCTTTGGTGACGCGGGCAATAGCGTCGGCGAGCGTTTCGTTGCGAGGGATCAGGCAGCGGATCGGAAATTCGGCGCCGGCCAGCAGGTCGCGCCAGAGCTGTTTCGCGCCGCCGCGGCGCTTGACCACCCGGGGCTGGTTGGGGTGCGTGAAATTGCTGCGAAAGAAAGCGTTCTCGTAGGCGACGATCGAGGCCGGCCCCGGGCGATCCGGCAGATCAACATTGCCGGTGCATATCTGGCCCGAGTCCCAGACGTTGAAGTAGGGTGCAACGTAGACGCGGCTCTCCGGTGTCGGCCGGAACATGTCGCGCAGCGCGAACACGTACCAGCGTTCACCAGTTGCGACGAAGACCAGGCCGGGATGGTTGGCAGGTCCCGACACCTCGCCAAGGTCGGACCCGGCGCCGAACCAGACATGCCGGCGTTGAGGAGGGGTCCACCAGGCAATGGTGTTGGGGCCTGCATAGATGAGCCGCTCGTCGATGAAGCCGTGATAGGCGGTGCGGCGCGCCGCGGCTGCTGCAAAGGTGGCCAGGTCGGGCAGTGTCATCGCGCGACCGGCCAGCAGCACGGGTGTCTTGCCGTCGATATTGACGTTGTGGATCGTGGCGTAGACGGCCTCTTGGTTCTCCGAGCAGTACAGCAGGATCGCCTGCTTGAGGAGCGCCGCCATGTCCCCGCTGGTGGCAATGTGCACGCTGCTCATGGCCGTTCCCCGATGAGGTCAACAAGATTCTCGATGGCCCTGGCCAGCTTGGCGGTTGAGCGCATGCGAGTGAGCCATTCGGCGGCCTGCTGCTCGCCGGGCGGGCACGGCACTGCGGTGGCCGCCTCGATGTAGTCGCCCTGGAGGGCTTCGTTTGTCCAGTCATCGAGGATGCGGGGCGCCTGGTCCGTGGGGGACCAGCGAAACCATGCGCACCAGGCTACCGAATCGCATTCGGACTCGCCGTGGCCGCAATCTGCGAATGGGCCGCCGGTGTGCACGATGGCAACGATGGTGTCTATTGCTTGGACAACCTTGCGGGCGAACGAGTCGCGTGCGGCCGCGGTTCGGACTTGGGGATCGGAAATGACTCGCCTTGGTCCGGTGGCCCATGTCGGCATATCGCCGAAAATGTCCGCGCGGCTAGGTATCTCGGCGTAGTCTTCCCGTGCCCGCTCCACGGTTATGTCGTTTAGCGAGGCAATTTCCCTAAGAGCATCTTCCTCGTTGCTGCAATAGTACCAATGGGTTGCGGAACATTGCCACAGGGCATCGCGCGGCGTGAGCGTGTTGGGCAGGTAGACCAGTGCGTCATAGAACACGGCTAGGACGGTTTGGCCGAGCCCTTTCATGGCGGTCTCCAGCTGAGTGATAGCCGGACCGATGAAATAGGGTTCGCAGGGAAACCACCCTCGTTCGTCTTGAGGAGGGTAGATAGCCAGCCAGGGGCAGCCCGCGTAGGCGCCGGCGGCCGGGTGCGGCCGCATCAGTTGTACGCCGAGGTTCCAGCGGAAAATGCGCTCTCCTCTGGTGATTTCGAGCCAGTGCCTGCGCAGGGCGTTCTTCAGCAGTTCCGCGGCATTGGTGGGCCGGCCAACGAAGTCAACGGGCAACATCGCCCCGCCGTCGATGAGAGAGAGCAGTAGCTGGCTGCACCATGTGGAATCGCCGGGCACCACGAATTCCTTAGGCACGTCGGTCAGGCGTGGCAGGGAGAGCGTGGTCATGGGAGCAGCGGCAAGGAAGTGGAAGGGGGGTAGAGCCTTGCGGTGCTGCTGGCATCGCGACGAAGACCGATGAGCCTTATCGCGCGCGCCACCGGGGTGTTGATGTGCTCTGGCGCGATTCGGTCGCCTTTCGACTTCACGAAGTCGCCAGTCTCGACGATGCGGCGCATATCCTCGGGCGTCAGCGGACCGCCCTTGTTACCCTTCGTTCCGACGGCACGTCGGAACGAGAAGATGTGCTTCTCGCCTTGCAGTTCCGGGCCCTCGATCTCTGCATTGACGATCTCGGGGTAGGTGTTCGCATAGAAGTCACGAACCTGCGCCAGCGTGAAGCTGGGGGAGGGGTCAGCGAGCTTGACGCCGTTGTAGCGAAACTCGCGC
This sequence comes from Cupriavidus ulmosensis, assembly GCF_977008105.1. Classification (NCBI taxonomy): domain Bacteria; kingdom Pseudomonadati; phylum Pseudomonadota; class Betaproteobacteria; order Burkholderiales; family Burkholderiaceae; genus Cupriavidus; species Cupriavidus ulmosensis. Next base: position 2,910,373 of record NZ_CDRMWP010000001.1, on the reverse strand, counting down.
GAGAGAATGTTGACCTGCATGGTGTCACCTTAGATGGGCAGCTCGAGGCCGATTTGACGGGGGTCGATTTCTCCCGCGGGAGCGGGATCGCTGGGCGTTTCCTCGCGCGCGATTCCTTCTGCAGGCGCAGCGGGGGAAGGGGGGGAAATGCCTTCCGGGATCTGCTCGGGCGCGCTGCCTGGCGAGTCTTGATTGTCATCGTCCGAGCCGCTGTCGTCGCTGGCGTCGTCCGGGCCGTTAGGCTTGTTTCCCGATGGGTCCTGTGCAGGCTCGCCCGCCTTCTGCGCGCGCGGCCTGCCGCGGCCTGGCCCCTTGTTACTGCCTTTCGCCGTCGGCCCCGGCAACGCATTGTCCTTCGTGCTGCCGTTCGCCGCGGCCGCTGCGGAGGCCTGCTCCAGGACGGAGCGCGCGCCGGGGGCATAGATGCTGAGCGCGGCGGCGAAGTCGGCGTCGAGCTCGTCGGGCGTGGCCAGGATGTAGAGCGGATGAGGCGATGCCTTGACGGTCTTCGAGGCGTCGAGCTGCGGCGTGACGGTAACGCGCAGTTGCTCGCCCTCGGCCACGATCGTGAGCATCAACGGCGAGGCCTGGGCGAGTTCGTGCAATTCCCGGAACATGTGGGCTCCTTGCTTGGGGTGGATCAGGATTTGGATTTCGGCGCGACGCCGGTGGCGGCGTCGACGTAGGGCCTACAGGCGCGGAACGCAGCCTCGAGGCGTTGGGCGGCGAGCATTTCCTCCTGCGAGCCCACGCGGGCGCGCAGGTAGCGATAGGCGTGCTGGGCCGCCGCGCATTCGCGCCACGCCGCGACTTCGGCGAGCAACTCGATGCTTTCGGCCTGGGCGCGCGCGGGATGATCGGGCGCAGTCACAGCGCCCCCTTCTTCGCGCGCCGGGCTCCGGTGCGGGCTACGGGCCTGCGAATCTTCGTCTGGTCTGCCTGCACCGCGGCGGCGCGATGACGCCAGATAGCGTGCTCGCACTCGTCGGCGTCCGGGTAGCTCATCAGCGACCACACAGGGGTATTCCCGTCCATCACCGTGTAGGTGTGGTACGGCGTCCTGGGGATCGGGCGGCGGACGACGACGTGTTTCCCGACCAGGATGGCAGTGGTGAGCCGCGGCGGCGCCGCGCGGTCCGTCTTGAGGCGTGTCATTTCGTTCATGGGTCGCTATTCGTTGTCGCCGGCGGCGAGTTTCTTGAGGTCGGCGCGTGCTGGCTGGCCGGCCGGCGCGCGCGAGCTACGGCGGGCATGGGCCGCCGCTTCGATGGCCCTGCGGATCGGGCCGGGAGCCAGCGCCTCCGCCTCGCTGCAAACCAGGCGGAGACGCACGCGCTCGCGGAGCACGTCGGCGTCGGGCAGGGCCGGGATGGACACGGGCGGGTTAGAAGGGTGCGCCGGTGGCGGGTGTGGCCTCTTCCGGGGCGGAGGGGTGGACGAGTAGCGCCGGCGTCTCGCTTGCCAGCGTGCGCGTCGAGTCATCCAAGAGAAGCGCCGCCAGCCAGCGGCGGTGATCCGTACCGAGAATGAACGTGAGCGTGGCTCGGCCATCCGTGACAACCATCGTGGCTGTTCCGGCGACACCTGGTTGGACTGATATGCTTTCAATTCGCGGCCGCAGGACTGCGACGCCGTCTTTCGTCTTTTTCATCTCGTTCGGCTCATTCAAGGGGGTGCACATGCTGTCTTTCTCCGTTGGGGATCTGGTCAAACTGCTGGAGCAGTTGCCTGTGTGGAAACAGGTCGTGGGACTTGTTCGGGAGGTCGATGCTCTGAAGAAGCGTGTCGAGATGCTTGAACGTTCAGCGGCGCAGGCGCCGAAGCGGGACGAGTGCCCAAAGTGCCACGGGTTGAGCTTCGGCCTGGATCGGACGGAAGCGGACCCGATGTTCGGTGACGTCGGGGTGCAGCGGGACTATTACAAATGTGGCGCATGCGGTTATGAGCGGCATCAACAACGCACATAGCGGACCGGTGTCCGGCGGCGAGCGTGCGGAGCCTGCACTGACGTGCGCAGCGCACCGTGGAACTCGGAATCGGATCTGACGGCACCCTTCTGGCTGAACCAGGCCGAAGTGCCGGCATGCATGCTGCTCTTGCTTGGGGATGGCCGCTCGTCGCGCCAGCACGTGCTTGCCATCCCGGATCGCTGAGCGCATCGACCGGCGGCGCGACTGCGCCTGCCACGCCAAAGGCCAGCAGCAGGAGCACCATGCCCTGCACCGGGTGCCGGCTGAAATAGCCGTTGGCCAGCCGGTCGACCGTGCTCATGCCGACCTCGCGTGCGCGCTGAGCCGGGCCTCTGCCGCGGCGAGTTCCTGCGTGGCGAAGCTCAGCACCGCGGCCTTGTCGATGGCGCCCCACGTGTTGCGCGTGGGTGCCGCCGCGATGTAGTTGCGCAGGAGCGTGGGCCGCGTGTGCTCATTGCCCAGCGTGCGCAGGAACGCCAGCTCGTGCACGGTGCTGTAGCTTTTCTTCGGAGCGGCGGTCATCGCGATGACCTCCTGGCCTGGGCGTCCGCGGCGCGGCGCATTTCCTTGGCCTGCTCGCGGGCGCGCTCCAGCTCGATGTACTGCCAGCAGAATTCCTCGAGTTCGGCCGCAGCCAGGATGATCGGGCACGTCGAGTCATAGCCGCCGATCGAGACGCTTTGCTCTAGGAGTTCCAGGCGGGCGCCGCGGTCGCGTTCGTAGTAGGCATCGCCAACCTGCTCATCCCAATGCGGATTGACCTGAAAGCTGATGCGCAGGTACCCCTCGATGCTCAGCCCGATGGGGGTAGAGAACGCAGTCGCTTCGTCGATGCGGTACCAGCGCGGGGTGCACGTGCTGGCATGGAAGAAATCCGGGTCCTGGTGGTCCGCGTACAGCAAGGCGGCGCGCTTGGGGTACTGCCGTTGGTGGTACGGCACATCGAGGTTGCCCAAGTCATCGTGCTCGGTACCATAGTCGTCGACGACAACCCAAGGATTCGGCGTGGATTCGTAGTGGAAGCCGGCTGCGCCATAGACGCGGAAGTGTTCGAGATGCATGGCCGACCTCACGCAGTCCGATGGGTGGTGCTGGTGGTGGTCGGGGTGGCCGGCGCGGCCTGGTCGCGCTCCAGCGCGATCGAGTGCACGACGTAGACGACCACCACGGCTGCGACGTAGGCGATCCAGACTTTGATACGTTGGGTTTTGTTCACTTCGCTCTCCATCAGATGAGCGCCGGGCGGCGCGTCGATGGATCGAATAATAGTCGGACTTTTATTTATTGTAAATAGTCCGACTATTTTTTTCAGATGGCCCGGGTTACGCGGGCAGCGATGGCTAGTGTCTGGATGATGTCGGCCAGCGCCTCGACGGCGAGAGAGGGGGTGTCCGCGTAGGCGCCAGTGATCGTGACCCTGTAGGAGCCGTCTGCTTGTAGGCGGACAACCATCTTGTCATCGGCCGAGCCCGCCTGACCGTCATCGGCCGCCGCTCCTGCCTGTCGTTTGCGATATGCAGCTAGATCGAAAACCTTCGTCATGGACGCATCTCCTGTGAGGTTGGAGAGGGTCCAACCTTTCAATTGGGTAACGGCACGTAGGAGCGATGCGGTTTCCCCTATGACGGGGGAGGCAAAAGCATCTGCCTGAATGGCAGAGAGCAGGGCAACAAAAAGCCCGCCTCCTGGGCGGGCCAATCGATGGGCCAGGCGAGGCCGCGAGGTGGTCAGCTAGATTTGCGACGACCACCACCGGGTCGTGGGTGTAGGCCCGTGAATTCGATGACGGTCGGCTTTGTCTTGGGCGCTGTCGACAGCAGAAGCTCGATTGCCTGAGTGATTCGTTCCAGCTCGTCCTCATCTCGCTCGGCGAGCAAGCGGAGCAGCCTGGTCAAGGCCGGACTCTTACGAGGAGTGGGGGCTGGCGGCGTCGATGGCTTCTCGCTTCCGCCCTCTGGCAGTTGTCCTGCCAGTGCTGGGCTGATTGCGCTCGGACTAACCCCGAGGGCGCCAGCGAACTTTAGCAACGCTGGCAGATTCAATGGAATTCGGCCGAGCAGGTACTGGCTCACTGCGGCTTGGGTCTTCCAACCGCACTGATCGGCGAGCCACTCCTGCGTGACGCTGGTGTTGCTGCGTCGGAATACATCCCATGCCGAGCGCAGTCGTGTTGCGTCGGCTAGTTGCTCGGGGGTGAGGGGCTTGGCGGGCATGCGATCAATCTATTAGTGATACTTATAATCGTCAAACAGTCCGACTATTGATCTTTCTAAATAGTCGGACTATTATTGGGGCCGCGTTCATAACACCTTCTCCCTCGCCCATGCACCTTGCCGAATTCCTCAAGACAGAAGGCCTCACGCAAGCCGCGTTTGGTCGGATGTTTGACCCGCCCGTCTCGCAAGGTCTGGTGAGCCAGTGGCTCCTCGGGCGGGTTCGCATGACCCTTGAGCAGGCGCTTAGGACGAAACAGGTATCAGATGGTCATGTAACGCCGGAGGACTGCGCGGCTCTCTACGGCTCGTCTGTTGACGCTGGTGGAGTCTCGTAGTGGCTCGGCGCCAGCTCAGTGCTCGTCGAGTGCGCGTGCCAAGCGCTCAAGCTCGGCCAGCAGTCGGTGGGCGGCAAGTATGCAATCGGCGATCGCGTCGCGCTGAGCAGTCCGCCCTGATGCCTTCTTTCGCGGGGAGCCGGCGCCCGTGGCCAACCATTCCGATGACACCCCGAGTACGCGCGCGATTGCTGGCGTGTGCCGGCTTCCCTTTGCGTTCCGATTTGGGTCGCAGAGGTACTGAATTGACTGATACCGAACGCCGATGTGTCGGGCCAGGCCGTGCCGCGTCGTCGGCGGCTCGGTTTGGTCCATCGCCCATCGAAGGCGTTCTGCGTAGGTGTACATGCGCCGAAGTTTGGCACTGGGGCTGAGCAGATGTGTTTGTCATTTGCCGACAGAAATTTCTGCCTGCCGCAACGAGATTTCGCGGCCGCTGGCCTCGCCGGCGCGGGCAGCGAACGCGCTCTGCAACTGGCTGCGCGGCGGCCATGTCGGCTGTCGGTTCTGCTTGTACATCCTCGCCGCCCTCATCGCGCGCGTCGCTTTTTCAATTCGGCTCATTCCAGTGCTCCTCGTGATGGCTTGCATCGTAGAGGGGGCGCCGGTGCGTAAACAGGATGAAAAACCAAAATTCCAAAGGTGACGCATGACGTGCTGGTACAGCGAAACGAACTGGCTCGACGTTCTCTACACGTCGGTGCGAAACACCCCGGGCCGCGTTGAAGCGGCCGCGGCCTACCTCACAAACCGGCGCGGCACGCGCATCTCCGCCGAGGCGCTGCGGTTACGCCTGCGCGGCGAGGCCGATACGAAGCTGTCGGTGGAGATGCTCGATCTGCTGGTCGAATGGATGCAGGAGCTTCGCCAGCCGCATGCCCTCGACGTGATCCACGCGCGCGCCGCCGCGTTCGGCCTAGTCGTCGAGGCGGCGCCCACGGCAGCCGGCGTGGACTGCGTCCTGCAGCAGTTCCTGCGAGTTGGATTGGGTCACGGCGACGTGGCCACCGCGATTCAGGACGCACTGGCCGACGGCAAGATCACGCGCAGGGAAGCGGACCGGGTTGCCCGGCGTATCCGCGATGCGCAGCAGGCGCTGCAAGCATTGCTCATCACCGCGCGCGCGGCCGTGGCGGAATAGTCATGGCGCGCTTCCATCCGGGAATGGTCTGCTGCAGGGGCGAGCGAGCCGGCCAGGGGCTCGAATGCAGCCTGGCCAGTATGCACAGCTGCGCGACGCGCGCCTGCCGCGCGCTGGCGGAGGACAGCCCGGAGCGGTTGCCCGGTTTTCTCCTGCGTCTCCTCTCGATCTTCATGCCCGGCGCAGTGCGCGACATCGCGCGCGCGGCCGGCTGCCTCGATCACTTCATCCCGGCCGCCGCAGCGCATTGCGCGGCGATCGCCGCAAAGCCGGAGCGCCAGGTCTACGCGGGCCTGCTCTCCGAGATCCTTTCCGAAGCTGACTACAGCCACTTCGTTGAACTGCATGCCGCTGAATGGCGGCGCATCAGGGAGAAATCATGAGCGAAACCCAATCGAAGCCCCGTTACGACGCACGCCTGCTGCGTGCGGTCGGCCGGCGCGTGAACATGCGCAGCGCAGCGGGCTGCGCGCGACTTCGGCGGCTCGGCCCGGCGCGAAGCACGGGGAAATAATTCATGGCGACACTGGATCAGATCGTCCAGCAGCTCGCCCAGGCCGGCATGCCGGCATTGCCGGAGGGCCACCCGGTCGCCGACGGCAAGGTGAAGCGGTACGGGCCGGGCAAGAAGGCATGGTATGTCCTGCACGAGGCGCTGCTGGCCAGCGGCGCCGTCCAATATTTTGGTAGCTTCGGCGAATGGCAGGGCCTGGACAATGGCGCGCAGAAATTCCAGGCGGAGGGCGGCAAGCTGTCGGCGGCCGAGCGCGCCGACATGCTGCAGCGCCAGCGGCAGTTAGAGGTTCAGGAGGAGGAACGCCGGACACTGGAGGCGCAGCGCGCGGCCGGCCGGGCCACGGAGCAGTGGCGGCGCGCCGCGGCGACGGGCGAGTCAGAATACCTCGCGCGCAAGCAGTTGACGCCGGAGTGGGTGCGCTTTGACCCCGACGGCACGATCTACGTGCCGGTCATCCGGTACGACACCGCCCAGCTGGTCGGCCTGCAGAAGATCGCGCCGGACGGCAGCAAGCGGTTCAACAAAGGCATGGCGAAGAAAGGCGCAGCATGCCGGCTCGGCAAGCCGGGCGAGACCGACCGCATTGCGCTGATCGGCGAGGGCTACGCTACCGTGCGCTCCATTCGCATGGCAACGGATGAGGCGATGGCTGCGTTCATCGCCTTTGATGCCGGCAATTTGCTCGAGGTGGGCCGTGTCGCGCGCCAGCAGTACCCGGACCTGCATCTGCTTTTCTGCGCTGACGACGACTGGATGATAGAGCGCCAGCTCGCGGCGCACCTCCTCAAGCGATACGGCCTGACGCAATCGCTTGAGGCCGGCGCGCCGTCGCAGCGGCTGGAGTGCAATGGCACCTGGTACGAGTTCGCGCTCGCGCGTGAGGTTGATGCCTGGGGCGGCACGTACCTGGCGCTCACGGTGTCGAATGACCGGGTGTTGCCGCACACGGTGCGTTTCGAGAACACGGGCCTGGCGCGCGCCCGCGCGGCAGCGGCGGAGCTGGGCAATGCTTCCGTCGTCGCGCCAGCGTTCGCGGCGCGCGGGGAGAATGCCTGGACCGACTTCAACGACCTGCATTGTGCCGAAGGGCTCCAGGTGGTGCGCGAGCAGATCTCCGCCGCGGTGCTGGCTGCGCTGATGCCGCCGGACGCTCGGCCGAAGTCGGAGAGCGATGCGCCGGCGCCCGCTGCGACGGCGGGCAAGCCCGGGCGGAAGGGCAAGCTGTCGCTTGTCGCTCCTACACCCCTACCGCCCGCTGGCGCAGTAGGTGGCGAGGATGACGCCGATGCGGAGAATGGAGCTCACACATGGGAGCAGGACCTCGAGCGCGGCAAGCGCCAAGAAATACTGCCTTCCATGATGAACGTCTACAGGATTCTCATGTGCCATTCGAGATGGAGTGGTGTCATTGCGTACGACGAGTTCACGGGGCAAGTGGCCAAGCTGCAGCCACCGCCATTCCCGGGCGGCGAGGTAGGCGAGTGGTCGGATATGGACGACCTCCGGGCAATGCTCTGGATCGAGCAGTCGTACCGAATTCATCCGCGCAAGGATATTGTCATGGATGCGGTGCTGCTTGCAGCGGATACGCACAAGTATCACGACGTGAGGCAGTACCTGGCATGCATCGAGTGGGATGGGCAAAGCAGGGTTGAGACGTGGCTTTCGACATATCTCCGTGTCGCAGACTCGGAGTACACCCGCAAGGTTGCCACGAAATGGCTGGTGGCCTGTGTAGCCCGCATCGTGCGGCCGGGATGCAAGGCCGACAACGTGCTGATTCTCGAGGGCACGCAGGGCTTGTATAAGTCGACGGCACTCAAGATTCTCGCTGGCGAGAAATGGTTCACCGATGCGCCGTTCAAAATTGGCGACAAGGATGGTTACACGATCATCCGCGGGAAATGGATCGTGGAACTCGGAGAGCTCGACTCGTTCAATAAGGCCGACAGCTCACAGGCGAAACTGTTCTTCGGGCAATCTATCGACCGATACCGCCCCTTCTATGGGAAGCGGCCCTCCGACGTGCCACGCCAGTGTGTTTTCGCCGGCACGGTCAACTTGGATACCTACCTGAAGGACGAGACCGGAAATAGACGCTACTGGCCCGTGCGGGTGGCGCGAGAGATCGATCGTGTTGGCCTCGAAGCTGCGCGCGATCAGTTATGGGCGGAGGCGTTGCATCTCTACCGGCAGGGTGTCATCTGGTGGGTCACGGAGGATGAGCGCCCCCTGTTCGAGCTAGAGCAAGATGACCGATATGAGGGCGACGCCTATCAGGATGAGCTCAGTAGATTCCTCGCTTTCAGGGACTCGGCGACGATGACGGAACTGCTTTCCGAAGGCCTCCGTCTCGATGTCGCCAAGTGGACGCTGCCTGAACAGCGCCGTGTTGGCAAATGCATGAAGGCGCTGGGATGGGTACGTCGGCGCGACGGGAAGGCAGGTGCGGGTGGCAAGCGAGAATGGGTGTACTACCCGCCGGATGTCGCCGATGCGCTCGCGGACATTCCCCCCGCCGCGCCAGCGGGGTTGCCAACCGATGCGCGGATCGGAGATGATGATGCGCCCCTTTAACTCTCAAGCGATCTCCCATGCCCGATCTGCCCGTGAAACGAAGCTCTATCCGAAGGGAGGCAAGTCAGCACTCCCGGGCGCTGTTCGACTCGATGTACGCGCTCATGCTGCAAGAGGTCACTACCTTGCAGCAGCTGCGGGATTGGACGCCGGCCGGTCTTGTCGTCGAACAGACGAATGGTGTCTATCGGCTGGAGCGCAAAAAGTAACGCATGGAACATTTCGTCCCATGTCCCAAGAGGTGGCGTCCCAAGGACGGCCCTTGGGACGTGTCCCATGTCCCAAGGGAAATTGTCTTGGGACGCCCTCTTGGGACGCCCGGAAATCCTTACCCAGAAAGGGTTTCCGGGGAGCCGTCCCAAGCGTCCCAAGAAAATTCGTTTTTTCTCGTGTAGCGCGCGGCGCGTGCACACACGCAGCGGGCATGTGCACGCGCATTGCGCGCGCACACAAGACATTCCTTTTTTCTTGGGACGTTTGGGACATTGGGACGGAGAGAGGGAGAGCCGAATGGACGATCTGAGGGAGCAGGTCGCCGCGGCGATGAATCCGAAAGGGCAGCTGGGCGACGCCGTGGCCCAGCCTGAGATGAAACTCGGGGCGCTGGCCTTCGCCGATGACTTGGGCCGTATGCTCTGGCGCCTCAAGTACGGCCAGGACACCGCGCCGCAGACATTCCACCGCGCCGCGCTGCTCCTGGCGCGCCGGGCGCGCGGCCTGAAGCGCTTGCGGCGGGGCCATCGCATGAGCCGGCGCGCGACGGAAGCCGATCTTGGCGACGGCGATCTGCTGGAGCGGCTCGCAGCGCGGGCCGTGGCCGAGTGGGTCAATGATCGTTGCTCGAGCTGTTCCGGCCGCGGGCGAGTCGGTGGCGGCGCGGTGGTGCGCGGGCGCGACGGCTGCCCCGTCTGCGGCGGCGCGCGATGGATCTCGTGGGAGGAGCGCATTCCCTTCGCGGCGCCGGGCCTAGTGTTGCGCTGGCGGGATCGCTGCGATCGATGCGACGGGCTGGGCGGCGTGGCCGCCGGCGGCAAGCTGCATCGGATGGCAGTGTGCGCCGGGTGCGGCGGCTCCGGCCGCGCCCGATATGCCGATGCGGACCGTGCCCACGCGCTCCGCCTTCCGCTGGAAACCTACCGGCGGCGATGGTCCGACGTGCTGCTGGGCATGCTGGCCGTGCTGGATGCCTTCGACGGCGACACGGAGAATGTGGTGGCGCGCCAGCTTCGCGTGCGCATTGCATCTCCGACTGACATGGACTAGACTTCGCTCCAGTCGGCCATGCCGATCCCTTTCGCTGGCACTCGCGTTAGTCGTGCAGCCCTCCCAGGACAGAATAAAAATTAGGGGTGCCTGGTTGGTTCGTTGGGATCTGGCCGTCCATACAAAACGCAAGTCACTGAAGCCCGGAGCGCGCAAGCCTCCGGGCTTTTTCATTTCCGCCGCTCGAGCGGCAACCACGCGGTGTCTCCGCTCGCCCTTGGCCGGGCGGGCCTTCAGCGGGCCGGTGCGGTGGGGCGCCGGCCCGTGTCTTTTTGGAGAAAGGCATGGCAACAGTCAATGTCGACATGCGCTCGGTGATACGTGCGTTCGATGATGCGCAGGAGCGGCAGATGCCGTTCGCGGCGGCGCGGGGGCTCACGCGCCTGGCCGGGCTGGTGCGCGATGCCGAGACCGCCGAGATCGTGCGGGCCTTCGATAACCCCGTGCCTTTCACGCGCGCAGCGATTGGCACCAGCTCGGCGACGAAGGCGTTGCTGGAGGCCTCGGTCTTCGTCAAGGATCGCCAGGCGGTGTACCTGCGTACGGAGGTGGAGGGCGGCCAGCGCGAGCAGAAGACGTTCGAGCGGTTGTTCGGCAAGGGCATCGCCGTGCCCAGCGTTGGCGCCAAGCTGAACCAGTACGGCAACCTCACGCGCGGCACCATCAAGAAGATCGCCGCCGAGCTGAATTCGTCGGGCGAGGCCAAGCGCTACTTCCTCGGCCAGCCGCGCGGCGCCAGCCTGCCGGCCGGGATCTACGACCGCGGGTCGCGTGGGCGCGACCTGATACCCGTGCTGGTCTTCACCACGCGCGCGCAGTATGAACCGCGGCTGCGCTTTCTCGAGGTGGCCGAGACAACGGCGCGCGAGAACTTTGCGCGCGAGATGCTCATGGCCTGGCGCGATGCGCTGGCCACGGCGTGGCGCTGATGTGTTTCTCATACCACAACAAGAGTGGAGCTTTTATGACTGAAGATCAGAAGGAAACGACGTTTCGCGCTGCGGTGGACGCTGCTCGGATGGCGGCGGAGTATGCGGCCCGCGATCGTGGTGTCGGGTCGGTGGATGCGGCAGAGATGGTCGTCTCTGCCGCCGTGCGAGCAGCTGAAATGATCAGCGCTGGTGAGCCCTGATCGAGGAAAGCTCGCTCCGAATCTTGCGCACTGAGTCATCTTGCTCCTTTGCCAGGAGGGCGATAGCTTCGGCGAGCAAGGCGATCGCCTCATCCGTGTTTCCTGCTTTGGCCTGCTCGGCGGCTGATTCCGCCTTGTGACGCGCATTGGTAAAGCTCATATTGCTCCTCGTCGTTGCGTTGATGGGCATGGGTGTTGGGGCACCCAGCCGTCCATTGTGACAGGGAGACCGGCAGGACTCGGCCGCTGGGCACCGGCGCCGGCAGGCGGGGCGGTCGGGGGCTGCCCCCCTCCCCCCTCCGGGCGCCGCCGGGCGGCCGCGGGTCCTTCCGACCTCCCAGCTCACACGGGTCATTCACGCCCCGATTCATTTCCAGATGAAAGGGCGCCAAGGGTTAGTTAGTTTGGGGATGGGATGGGCAAGACCGTGAACCTGCTGGAGTTGGCCGAGATTACCGGATTCGCCGTGCAGACGCTGATTCGGTGGCAAAAGGACGAAGACATGCCGGTTCTCCTCGCCGGCCAGCGCGGCCGCGGCAACGAGTACGACACCGCCGCGGTCATTTCTTGGCTGGCGCGGCGCGAGGTCCATCGCGCTGGCCTGTCCAGCCCGAAAGACGAGCTTGATCGCGTGCGCAAGGTCGAAGTCGAGATCCGCATCGGCGAAAAGCTCGATCTGCTGGCGCCGGCCGCCACGTTCGAATCGCTCTGGAGCAACCACATCGAGGCGGCCAAGACCGAGTTGCTCCTGTTGCCCGGGAAGTTGGCTGACGCCGTGTTCGAGGCGCATGGCATCGAAGTCGACGAGCAACTGACCCTGCCGCTCATTGAGGAGTGCCTGGGCAAACTCCAACACCTGGACGAAGACGATGACGCTGACCCCGACTCTGAGCATCCTGACGATGCCGGAGACCTCGAGGAGGATGACGAAGACGGCTAGGCGCGCGCTGCGCGCGGCCGTGTCGCGCTGGGCGTTGCCGCCACGCATGAACGCGCTGGAATGGTCGCGCCGGCATCGCTATCTGTCGAGCATCGAAGCCGACCGCGCCGGCAAGTACGACCCGGAGGTGACGCCTTACCTGTGCTGGCCGGGCAATCCGCTCGAGGCGATCGACGATCCGAACGTGATCGAGGTGTGCTGCCAGAAGTCGGCGCAGGTCGCGTGGACCTCCGGTGTGCTCGGCAACATCCTGGGCAAGTGGATCGACCTCGACCCGTCGCCCATCCTTGGCCTGTTCCCGAAAGAGGGCGCGGCCAAGGAATACATGGCCGAGAAGTTCGAGCCGATGGTGGGCGCCACGCCGCGGCTTCGCGCCGCGGTGAATCTGCGCAGCCGCAAGGCGCAGCAGCGCATGCTGTTCAAGCGCTTTCGCGGCGGCTTCCTCAAGCTGGTCGGGTCGAATTCGCCGTCGAGCGTGAAGTCCAGCCCGATCCCGCGCGTCTTCATCGAGGAGCCGGACGACTGCAACCTCAACCTGCGCGGCCAGGGCGATTCGATCAAGCTGGCCAAGGAGCGCACGAAGACGTACCGGCGATCGCGCGTCAAGATCGTCATCGGCGGCACGCCGACCGTGGAGGGCACCTCGACCATCGCGGCCGAGATGGAGCTCTCGGACAAGCGGGTGGGCATGATTCCATGCCATCACTGCGGCGCGGAGCATGCGCTGAGTTTCGCCAACCTGCATTGCCCCGAAGATCCTGACGCGGCGCATCCGATCTACGGCAAGAAGGTGCCGGACGAAGCCTACTACGTGTGCCCGCACTGTGAAGGCCGATGGAACGATGCGGAGAAACGCCGCAATGTGAAGCAAGGCCGCTGGATGGCGACCGCGCCGTTCAACGGCATTGCCGGCTACTACATCAACGAGTTGTACAGCCCGTTCGCCGGCTCGACGATGCCTATCCTGATGGCAAATCGCCTCACGGCGATGCACCACCTGGAGATGGGCGACGAAAGCAAGCTCGTCGCCTTCGTCAACAGCTCGATGGGCTTGCCCTATTCGTTCAAGGGCGACCAGCCCGAGGCCAGCGTGCTGGCGGAGCGGGCGGAGCCATATGCCGCCGGCGTTGTGCCTGCCGGCGGCCTCGTGCTCGTCATGGGCGTCGACGTGCAGCCCGACCGCCTGGAGGTGGTTTTGCGCGCCTACGGGCGCGGGGAGGAATCCTGGTTGGTGCGGTATGACCGGCTCTATGGCCAGCCGGGCCTGATTACGGATGATGTCTGGAACCAGCTCGACAAGCTGGTCTTCGGCAAGTACCGGCATGAGCGCGGCTTCGCCCTGAGCCTCTCGGCGGTGTCGATCGACAGCTCGGACGGCAACACATCCGATGCGGTTTACAAATACGTGCGATCGCGCCAGGGCCGCGGCGTTCCGCATGTCATGGCGATCAAGGGCGCGCGCAGTCCCGATGCGGAGATCTTCCGTAAGCCCGGGCCGGTGATCGAGACCAACAAGAAGAACACGAAGGCGGCGCGCTACGGCGTGTCGGTCTTCATGGTCGGCGTTGGCCGCGCCAAGGACCTGTTGATCGGCGAACGCGGTCGCGTCGGACTGGAGGGCAAGGGGCCGGGCCGCTTTCACGTCTACAAGGACGTGATCGCCGACTACTTCGACCAGTTGCTGGCGGAGGTCAAGGCGCCGGTGCGCCAGAAAAACGGGCACGTGGTGCGCGTCTGGCAGAAGAAGGTCGGCAAACGCAATGAGGCGCTCGACTGCGAGGTCTACGCATTGCACGCCACGCGCGCGGCCAAGGTCCACCTGATGCAGGAGCGGGACTGGTCCACGCTCGAGGCGCGGCTGTCGCAAGGCGGCCTGTTCGACGACATGCCGCCACCACCGGCGCCGCTTCAAGTTGCCGACGCGCCATCACCTGTACCCGCCGTGCCGGAGTCGGAAGATGAGGACCCGGACGAGGATGCGCTGCAGGCCCGGCCACAGCGAGCCGTAGAGCCGGCTGCCGCCGACACATCACCCAACCTGCCACCGCGGGCGCGGCGCCGAAGATACGGCACCGTCTCGCGCGGCGTGGAGATCTGACCCATGATTACTGCAGAACAAGCACAGGCGCAGCTCGACGCATGGCTCGCCGCCAGCCTCGCGGTGGCACGCAACCAGTCTTACGAGATCGAGGGGCGCAAGCTCACGCGCGCCGACGCGGCCGAGATCCGCCGGCAGATCAATTTCTGGGAGGGCAAGCGCGCGGCCGCGCGCAACGGTGGCCGCCGCATGCGCATCGGCTACGGGGTCGCCGAATGAAAGTCGGCAAACCAGACCTGAAGCTCACGCTGACGGACCGGATCGTCAACTACTTCGATCCGGTCGCCGGCAACCGCCGGGCCCAGGCGCGCACCGCGCAGGCCTACTCCGGCGCATACGAGGGTGCCTCGCGTTCCAAGCGCTCGTTGCGTAACTGGTTTGCGTTCGGCGGCTCGGCCGATGCCGACCTGCTGCCGGCGCTGGCCGAGCTGCGCAATCGTAGCCGCGACCTGGCGCGAAACAATCCCCTGGCGCTGGGCGCCATCAACACGGCGGTGACGAATGTGGTCGGCACCGGGCTTGCGCCGCAGCCGACCATCGACGCGGAGGTGCTGGGCTTGACGGAGGAGCAGGCGTCCACCTGGCAGCAGCAGGCGCAGCGGGAATTTTCCCTGTTCGCTGACACGAAGGAATGCGACATCTCGCTAGCACAGACGTTCTACGAGATGCAGCAGCTGGCGTTCCGTTCCACGCTGGAAAATGGCGACCTGTTCGTAGTCACGCCCCTCCTGACGCGCCACCGCACTGCATATCGCCTCCGCCTGCAGCTGATCGAGGGCGATCGCTGCTGCAACCCGAACTACGCCGCCGACACGGAGAATCTTGCCGGTGGTATTGAGATGGACGACTACGGCGCCCCGGTTGCCTGTCACTTCCTGCGCAAGCACCCGGGCGGTATCGGTGCCCGCGCAGGCAAGCGCATCTGGGATCGGCGCGAGGTATTCGGCAACGGCACCGGCCGCCGCAACGTGCTGCACCTGTTCGAGCGGCGGCGGGTTGGCCAGACACGCGGCCAGCCGTACCTGGCGCCCGTGATTGAGCCGCTGCGGCAGCTCGGTATCTACACGGAGGCCGAGCTGGCCGCTGCGGTTGTATCGGGCATGTTCACGGTCTTCATCAAGACCGAGGACGGGCAGGGCGTTTTGCCCGAGGACGAAGGGAAGGAATCGCAGCCGGATTACCGGCTTGGCAAAGGCGCAGTTATCCAGGGTGCGCCCGGCGACAGCGTTGAGGTCATCAACCCAGGCCGCCCGAATGCGTTGTTCGATCCCTTCGTGCAGTCGATCCTGCGCCAGATCGGCGTGGCGCTCGAGTTGCCGTTCGAAGTGCTCATCAAGCACTACACCTCGAGTTACACCGCGGCGCGCGCGGCCATCCTGGACGCATGGCGCTTCTTCAAGCTGCGTCGCTTCTGGCTCTCGACAAACTTTTGCCAGCCGGTCTACGAGCTGGTGATGGACGAAGCGGTCGCCAACGGCCGCCTGTCGGCGCCGGGTTATTTCACTGATCCCCTCATCCGGCGCGCCTGGTTGGGCTGCCAGTGGGTGGGTGACGCGCCGGGCGCGGTCGATCCACTCAAGGAAGCGCTGGCGTCGGAGAAGAATCTGGCGATCGGGCGCACTACCCTGGCAAAGGAAACAATGGCCTATGACGGGAGCAATTGGGTCGACAACCACGCCCAGCAGGCACGGGAGATGGAGGCCCGCCGCCGCGATGGGCTCCTGGTGCCGGCCACGGCCAGCGGCGCAGAAATGGAGCCCGGGCTCGATGACCCCTCGGCGCCGCCCGACCCCAGCGACCCCAAGCCTTTGCCGGATCTGCCGGCCAACAAGTAACGCGGACCCGCCCATGTGGCGGGTTTTGTTTTTCAGGAGCAGTGATGAATCGACTACTCGATGTGGTGACGGCGCCCTGGGCGATCCTGCCAGCCAAGCTCTCGGAGATCGTCGCAGCTTACGACGCGCGCATGCTGGGCGAGCAGATCGACCTGCAGGCGGTAGCTGCCAGCCTGGGCCGGCCGCTCGGCAGCGAGCCGCAGGACTACGAGATCGTCGACGGTGTGGCGATCATTCCGATGATGGGCACGATCGCGCGCCGCGCGAATCTGTTCAGCGACATCTCCGGCGGCGCTTCCAGCGACCTGGTGATGCGCGATCTGCGCTCGGCTGCGGCGAACAGCCGGGTGAATTCGATCCTGCTGCATGCCGACACACCCGGCGGCACCGTCGCCGGCACGCAGCAGACCGCCAACGTGATGCGTGAGGTAGGCGCGGTCAAGCCCGTCGTCACCCTGGGCGATGGTCTGATCGCCTCGGCCGGCTACTGGATCGGCGCCGCCGCACAGGCGGTGTTTATCGCCGACGGCACCACGCAGGTCGGCTCCATCGGCGTCGTGAGCAGCCACCGCGACGTGTCGCGCTCCGAGGAAATGCGCGGCGTCAAGACCACCGAAATCTATGCCGGCAAGTACAAGCGCATCGCCGGCAGCTACGCGCCGCTGTCCGAGGAGGGCAGGGCTTCGGTGCAGGACTACGTGGATTACCTGTATGGCCAGTTCGTGCAGGCCGTTGCGGAATACCGCGGCGTCAGCACTGAGAAGGTCCTGGCCGACATGGCCGACGGGCGCATTTTCGTCGGCCAGCAGGCCGTCGATGCTGGGCTGGTTGACGGCATTGCCACGCTCGACCAGCTGGTCGGCCGGCTTGCCGCTGGCGAGTTCAAAACCCCCGGGGCCGCAGTGCCCCGTCCCAAGACCCGGGCGGATATGCCCACTTCTCCGAAAGGAAACTCCATGAGCATCACGACCCGCGACGAGCTGGCGGCAGAATCGCCCGCACTGCTGCAGGAAATCGAATCCGCCGCCCGCGCCGCCGGCGAAGCTGCCGGCGCCACCGCCGAGCGCGCACGCATCCTCGGCATCGAGGCGCACGCGATGGTCGGCCACGAGGCGCTCATTGCCTCGCTGAAGGCCGACGGCAAGACGACGCCGGACCAGGCCGCCGCCCAAGTCCTGGGCGCGCATCGCGCGGCGCTGGCCAAGCAGGCCAGCGGCCAGGCTGCCGACGCTCCGCCGCCGCTGCCGGCGTCGGTCGATGCCAGCGCTGGCGGCAAGAAGGATGCGCCGACCAAAGCGCAGATCGCCGCGCGCGCGGCCGAGCTGCGCCGTGAGGCCGAGGCCAATGGCGGGAGCCTGTCCTACGCCGCGGCGGCCACGCAGGCCGCCAAGGAACTGGCGCAGGACTGACCGCACCGCGTCTCTCATCACTTCACAGGAAATTACCATGAGCAATCCCGGACTCCTCAAGGCCCATATCGCCGAGGGCCCGCTGGCCAAGAATCGCATCGTCACCCACGGTGCGACCGACGGCAGCGTCAAGCAGGCCACCGCGGCCACCGATCCCCTGCTGGGCGCCACCGAGGGCTTCGCTTACGTCGCCGGCGACCGCCCGACCATCGTGCGCAGTGGTATCGCCGACATCGAGTACGGCGGCAACGTCACGCGCGGTCAGCCGCTGACCGCGGATGCGGTCGGCCGTGCCGTCGCGGCGGCGCCGGCCGCTGGCAGCAACGTTCGCATCATCGGCTTCGCCGACGTGTCGGGCGTCCAGGGCGACATCTGCCCGGTGTCCTTGGCGCCCGGCGTGATGCAGGGCTAGACGCCCCGTCCCGCCTTCCTTCTTCCCTTTCTTCTAGGAGTCATCCATGACGACTGCTGTCGCTCCGTACCCGATCAATCTGCAGCTCATTGCGGCGATCGTGATTGCCTACGCCAACGGCGAGATGATCGCCGACCAGGTGATGCCGCGCGTGCCGGTTTCCCAGGCCGAGTTCAAGTATCTGGTGCAGACTGTCGCTGACCACTTCACCGTGCCCGACACCCGCGTGGGCCGCAAGGCGAAGCCCAACCAGGTCGAAAGCTCCGGCACCATGCAGACCGGCGCCGTGTTCGACTACGGCCTGGACGAGATCGTCCCGGTCGAGGACGTGAAGAACGCCCCGGAGGGTGTCGACCCGTTGGCGCTCGCCGCCGAATTCGTGATGAAGCTGGTCACGCTCGACCGGGAGGTGCGCGTGGCCAACACCGTCTTCGGTGCGGCGAATCACACCAACAAGCTCACCCTGGCGGGCGCGGCGCAGTGGTCCGACTACACCAGCTCGGACCCGATCACGGCCATCCTGACCGCGTTGGACGCGCCGATCATGCGGCCGAATGTGGCGATCTTCGGGCGCACCGTGTGGACCAAGCTGATCCTCCACCCGAAGGTGATCGACTACGTGAACGGCAAGGGTGGTACGTCCGGCGGCGTGACGCGCCAGCAACTGGCCGGCGCAATTGAGGTCGATGAGATCCTGGTCGGCAGCGCTTTCGTCAACACGGCGCGCAAAGGCCAGGCGATGTCGCTGCAGCGTTGCTGGGGCAAGCATGCGGCATTCATCTACCGCGAGAAGCCGGCGGAGACCACGCGCTCCACCACCTGGGGCTTCACCGCGCAGCAGGGCGAACGTATCTCCGATGCCGATTTCGGCAAGCAGTATGGCGGCCTCGAGGGCAGCTACATGGTGCGCGCCGGCGAGCGCGTCAACGAACTGGTGACTGCACCGGATCTGTCCTTCTTCTTCCAGAACGCTATCGCCTGAGCGCGCTAGCGCCAGGTCTTGGCAGAGCGGCCCGCCATGTGCGGGCCGTTTCCTTTTCGAGAGGAACAGCATGAGAGTCAAAGCAATCTGGCCGGTGGACACCGGCAGGAAGGAGCCGCACGCCGCCGGTGCCGAGTTCGATGTCTCGCCGGAGCTTGCCTACGAGCTCAAGGCGGCGGGCGCGGTGGAAATCGTGGAGCGCAAGCGCGGTAGCGAGCCGAAGAACCCGGCCGGCACGCAGCTGGAGTCGTCGCCGCCCCCCGATCCCGGCGCGCCCGGTGGTAGCGGCGCCGGCGAAACGGATGCCGGCGCCGACCAGACCGGCGACCAGGGCGGCCAGGGCAGTAACCCCGGCTCGCAGGCCTGATGGACGCCGAGGATCTGGACGATTTTGTCGAGGATTTCGGCGAGCTCGTCAACGTGCCCAGCCGGGGCATTTCCCACATGGCGCTCATCAACCATCTGCCCGGCGACACGCTCAACGGTCTCTCGCGGGGCAATGGCGTGCAACTGCTGGGCCGTGCGGATCTGTTCGGTGTCCTGGCGGCCGGTGATGTGGTGACGGTGAGCGCCGGCCCCGCGGCCGGGGACTACAACCCGGTCGGCGAGCCCGCGAAGCGCAGTGACGGCGCGTTCGTGCTGATCGATCTCAACCCGGTATCGACATGACCACTACCAAGCGCGAGGAAATGGCCCAGCGCCTCTACGAGCGCTTGCAGGCCGTGCCCGATCTGCAAGCGCTGGGACTGGCGTTCTCCCGGTCCCTCTTTGCCGCATTGGACATGCGCGGAAAGAAGCGTGTTCTGGTGGTGCACCACGGCAAAGAGCAGCTCGGCGCCGAGTCGACTGCGGAGATCGACCGGCATGCCGTGCTGATCGTGACCATCGTGACGCGCGACCCGGACCCGGACAGCCTGTCCGAAGCTGCGTTCGCGCTGGTGCATCCCGCCGTCATGACGTTCACGGACCCCGCGCTGATCGACATCAGTGAGCTGGGCACGGACGCACCCAGCTACGACAACCTCGGCGGCATCGTCGGCGCGCGCGCAGTCCACTACGACTTCTTTTACCGCACGGGGCGTGACAGCCTCAGTGCATAGGAGATCCAGATGAAGCAAAACACGGAGGCCGGGCCGCCGGCGGACGCGGCTACCACCGCGGCCACGCCGGCACCGTCCGATTCGGCCAGCGTGCTGGCCACCGACCATTTCGCCGGCGTGGCGGGCTCGTTCGAGTTCGATCCGGTCAGCGGCACGCGCCGTCCGGTAGCCGGGCCGGCCATCAACCAACCCGAGGAGAATCAGCATGGCTAAGCTCAATCGAAAGACGGTGCTGCTGGTAAAGATCGAGACGACGCCGGGCACCGATGCCGTTCCAACCGGCGCCGCCAATGCCATCCTGGCGCGCTCGTGCACCGTGCAACCGCTGGTGGCGGAGAACGTGCCGCGCAACCTCATCCGCGCCTATTTCGGCAACAGCGAGCAGATCCCGGTGGGCATTCACAGCGAGCTCGACTGTGAGGTCGAACTGGCCGGCGCCGGCGCGGCCGGTACGGCACCGGCCTGGGGGCCGCTCATGCGTGCGTGCGGCATGTCCGAAACCGTCACAGCGGCCACGGATGTCAAATACGCGCCCGTGACTGGCACCAACGAGACGGTGAGCATCTACGCCTACATCGACGGCCTGCTGCACAAGCTGGTCGGCTGTAAGGGTACGGTGGCCTTCGACATCACCGCCAAGCAGATCCCGGTGATGCGTTACAAATTCATCGGCACGTTCGCGCCGGTGACGGATGCGGGTAATCCGGCGGGCGTGGACTACTCGAAATTCCAGCGGCCGGCCGCGGTCAACAAGACCAATACGGCAACCTGGTCCATCTCCGGCTATACGGGCCCGTTGCAGGCGCTCCAGATCGATCTGGCGAATACCCTGGTCTGGCGCTCGTTGGTCGCCTACGAGGGCGTCGAGCAGACCGATCGCCAGCCGACCGGCAGCATCAACATGGAGCTCACCACGGTGGCCAGCAAGGACTGGTGGTCGACCGTGCGCGACGTGGTGCTGGGCGCGCTGTCGATCACGCACGGTACGGTGGCCGGCAACATCGTCAAGATCGACGCGCCCAAGGTGCAGATGTCGAACCTGGCATACGCCGACCAGGACGGCGTTGCGATGATGACCTCCAACCTCACCATCAATCCGAACGTGGGCAACGACGAGCTGCTGATTACGGTCAAGTAGCCGGCTGCGGCCTTGCCGCTGCACAACCCGTGAGGCCCGCCGTCGAGCGGGCCTCCGTCATTTCCAGGAGAACCACCCCAATGGCATTCAAGCTCACCACCACGCCGACCTTCGGCGCGCGCGTCACCGTCGAGACCCTCAACGAGAGGGGCGTCATCGAGAAATCGCAATTCCTGGCGATTTTCACCCGCTACACCGTGACCCAGCTCGAGGAGCTCAAAGCACGTTGGCTGTCCGAGGGCAAGGATGATCCCTGCTGGCTCGCGCGTCAGGTCCTGGTCGGCTGGAAAGAGCTGGTAGCCGACGACGGCACCGTGGCCGAGTTCAACGAAGAGAACAAGGCCGTGCTGCTGCAGATCCCGCCGGCCGTCGCCGCGTTGCAGGCGGCGTTCTGGGACAACGTCATCACCTCGCGCGCAAAAAACTAATCGAGGCCGCGCGGCATTGGGCCGGCGCGCGCGAAACCGACTTCGAGGCGGACGCCGATGTGGCCGACGCGCTGGAGGCGATGGGTGCGCCGGCGGAGGTGGTGGCAGCAGCGCGGGCCCGGGGCAGTGGCGAGGATTTTTTCTACCACGACGACACCCGGGAGGCGGTGCTGTTTTTCCTCGACCTGTGGAGCCAGTGGAACCACGTTGGCACGATGGCCGGTGTGGTGCGCACCGGCCTCAACTACCCGGCCGTGGAGAGTGCCATGCGCCTCAGCGGCATCGGTGGAAAGAGCCGCGCGGCCTTGTTCGCAGATCTCCAGTTGATGGAGAGTGCGGCGCTCAAAGTCTTCCTGGAGGAAGCCGAGAGATGCCGCCGATGACCACAACACCCGCTTCGGCGGGTGTTTTCATTTGAAGGGAGGGGCCTGTGTCCGATCTCGGGAACATGGTTGTCCGGTTGCGTGCTGACCTGGCCGAATACAAACAGGATATGGCCGGTGGCGCCGCCGTCGCGGTGCAAACCGGGGCCAAGATCGAGGGCGCCATGCAGGGCGCCGCGACACGAGCGGAGCAGAGCGCCGCGATCGTGGCGCGCAGCTCGGAGCGCCTGGCCGGCTCGATGAACCGGGCCGTGGAATCCACCGGCGCGCTGAACCGCCAGTTTGATGGTCTTCTGCGCACGCTCGGCGGCATCGGGCTCGGTCTCACCATCAGCGAGATGGTCAGCCTGTCGGATGCCTCCACCAATCTGGCGGCGCGCATCGGCCTGGTGTCGTCCTCGGCCGCGGCGGCGACGCAAACGCAGGCTGCGCTGTACGACATCGCGCAGCGCACGCGCCAGCAGTGGGAAGGGGTGGCGCAGACCTACTCCTACCTCGCCAAGGCGGGCCAGGAGCTGGGCGTCAGCCAGGAAAAAATCTTGCGCGTGACCGAGAATACCTCCAAGGCCATTGCGCTCAGCGGCGGGGCCGCGGAAGCGACCCAGGCTGCCCTGGTCCAGTTTTCGCAGGGCCTTGCCAGCGGCACGCTCCGCGGCGAAGAACTCAATTCGGTGCTCGAGCAGGCGCCGCGCCTGGCGCAGGCATTGGCTGACGGCCTGGGCGTCTCCATCGGGGAGCTGCGCAAGCTGGGCGAAGAGGGCAAGCTGGTACCGGCGCAACTGCTGGATGCGCTCGACAAGGCCGGCAAGCAACTGAGCGCGGAGTTCGCCTCGATGCCGCTGACGGTCGAGCAGTCGTTCACCCAACTGCAGAACGCGCTCATGAAGCGCATCTCGGACATGAACGAGGCCTCGGGCGTGTTCCGCAAGCTGGCGGATGGCGTTTCCTTCCTGGCCATGAATCTGGACTACGTGACGGCGGCGCTCACCGGCCTTACCGCCGCCAAGGCGGCAGATTGGGCGCTGAACGCGGCGTCTTCGTTCGCGCGCAAGGCCGATGCGGCCATGCTGTCGGCAGCAGCGACCCGGCAGGAGACCACTGCCACCCTGCTGGCGATCGAGGCCGAGGTTGCCCGCACCGCGGCGCGCACGGCGGACATGACGGCGACCTCGGCGGCTATCGGTGTGGCGCGTGCTGAGCAAACGGCCAGGCTGGCCAGTGCCAATGCGTCGCTGCAAGCCGCTGAGGCGACCCTGGCCGCAGCCACGGCGGCCGGCGCGCTGTCCGGTGCCCTGCGCCTGGTGCGCGAGGCCGACCTACAGGCGACGGCGGCAACGGCGGCGCGCTCGGCGGCGCTGGCGGAGCTGGCCGTCCTGGGGCAGCAGCAAGTGCGCGTGAACCTTGAGGTGGCCGCCGCCACCGAGGCCAATGCAGCGGCCCAGCGATCGCTGGCAACAGCCCAGGCGGCGGGCGCTGGTGGGGCCGGCATCGCCGCTCGGGCCCTGGGCCTGCTGGGCGGCCCGCTGGGGGCGGTGGTGACTGTGCTGGGCCTCGGTGTCACGGCGTGGGAGATCTACTCGGCCAGGCAGCGCGATGCCGCGCGCGAAGCGGCGGATTCGTCGGGCAAGCAGGCGGCCGTCAGCGTTCAGACGACGCAGCAGATCATTGACGATCTGAACAAGCAGATTGCCAAGTACCGGGAGCGCAACGAAGTTCGCGACGGCACGCCGGCGGCCGATACGGCGAGGCTGGTCGACCAGAAGCAGCGCCTGGCGGACCTGCACGCGCGGAACGCTGCCATCACGCCGGAGCAACGCGCTGCCAACCCCTATAACCCGGATCTGCTGGATGAAGCGCGGCTCGAGAACGCCATCGTCGAGGCGGAGACGGCCATGCGCGCGGAGCGCGTGCGAAAGCTCCAGGCGGAAAACGAAAAGTTCGATCAGCAGCTCAAGGGCATCAACGAGAACTACGAGAAATACATCACCACGCAGAAGGGCTTGCTAGCCGAGGGTGCCATCAGCCTCTCTACCTACGTCGATCGTGTCAAGGTGGCCTATGACAAGTGGGCCGGCGGCTCCAAGGACGCGGAGACGGCCAATAAGGCCTTCCAGAACATGCTGGGCGGCCAGATGGCGTCGATCGAGCAGCAAAGCAAGCTGCGCGAAGACACGCTCAAGCGCGAGCTGGCCAACATCGACCGCCTGCGCAAGACCGGGCAGATCACGGAGAGCGAGGCGCTGCAGAGTAGCTACGATGCACGCGAGACGGCCCTGCAGGGCGAGATTGCGCAGGCCAAGCAGCTCGAGGACCTGGCCGCCGGCAAGAAAGAGCTGGCGGCACGCGAGAAGTACCACGGCGAGCGCGTGCGCCTCGAGGCGGAGCTCGCGGCGTTGGACCAGGAGCGCGTCAACGCCCTCAAGGACCAGACCGAGCAGCTCTACCGTGCCCAGGCGGACAGCGACCAGAAGACGCTGATGGGCATCGAGCAGCGCATCGTGGCCGTGAAGGACGAAACGCTGCTGTACGGGCGCCTGCCGTCGGTGATCGAGTCGGTGACGGTTGCTCGCCTGCAGGAGCGGCGTGAGGCCATTGCCATGCTCGACCCCATGAGCGACCAGCTCAAGGCGCTCGATGCGGAGATTGACGCGCGCAAGCGCCTGCAGCAGGCGCTGTCGGCCAAAGAGACCACCGAGGCCCGCTATGACCTGGCCAAGAAAACCGAGGAGGAATGGAAGCGGCTCTCCAACGAGCTGGGACAGGGCCTGACCGATTCCCTGTTCCGCGCCTTTGAATCGGGCAAGGATTTCGGCCGCACCTTCCTGGACGGCCTCAAGAACCTGGCCAAGACCACCCTGCTGCGCATTCCTATCCAGTACGTGCAGAACGGCATCCTGAGTGCCTTTGGCCTGGGTGGGGGCAGCGGTGGCGCCGGCGGAGCCATTCAAAGCGCGGCGGACCTCTACGGCATGGTCGACAAGATCAAGACGGGCTACGGCCTGGTGTCGGCCTGGCTGGGCGGTGGCGGTAGCGCGGCAACCGGCGCCACGTTCGGCGGGACCGGCTTCCTGGCTGGTGGCCTGTTCGGGGCCGGCACCGGCGCTTCGATCTATGGCGCTGGTGCCGCCGGCGTGGCCTATGGTGCGAATGCCGGCCTGTCGCTGTATGGAGCGGGTACCGCCCTGTCGCTGTCGGGCAGCACGGCCGGCCTCGGCGCAATGGCCGGCTCCGCTGGCGCCAGCGCCGGCGGCATCGGTGCCGGCATCAGCGGGGCGATGGCCGCAGTGCCGGTGGCCGGCTGGGTGGCGGCGGGGATGGCGGCGGCAGATGCCTTGTTCGCCAAAGGGTGGGACTACAAGAAAGTGGACATGAACACCCTCGGCAAGGTCTACGGGGCAGCCACGTTCGGCGCGGACAGCCTGCTGCGCAGTGTCGGCGTCAGCGATCGCTTGGCCAACGTGCTTTCCGGTGCCTCGACCATCACGGCGCTGTTCGGCCGCAAGAAGCCGGAAGTGCAGGCCGCCGGCATTGTGGGCGACTTCACCGCCGACGGGTTCAGCGGTCAGCAGTTCGTGGACTGGAAGGCCAAGGGTGGCTTGTTCCGCAGCGACAAGAAATGGACCGACTACTCGGCGCTGGACGACCAGCAATCTGCTGTGTTTGGCGGTGCCGCCAAGGGTTCGCTGGCGTTCTATGAGAACCTGGACAAGCTCGCGGGCGGTGCAGGCCTGCAAGACCGGCTCGGCTCGTTCCGCTACAGCGTGCGAGCGGATCTGCGCTCGCAGGACCAGGTGGACCAGTTGCTCAAGGACATGTCGAACTCGATGGGGAGCCAGCTGCTGCCGCAGCTCGAGGCGCTCCGTCAGGGCGAGGAATCGGTGTCCGACGCGGCGCAGCGCTTGACCGATGTCTACACCTCCACCAACACGGTGGCGTCCGTCCTTGGCAAGACCACCGAACAGGCCTTTGGTGGGGTGGGCCTGGCCACGGCCAAGCTGCGGCAGAACCTGGTCGACCTGGGCGGCGGGCTGGACACGTTCAACGCCAAGGTGGCCGACTACTACGCGGGATATTTTTCCGACGAGGAGAAGATCACCAGGCTGCGCAGCCAGCTCTCCGACAGCTTCAAGGATCTCGGCCTCACCATGCCGGAGACCCGCGCGGGCTTCCGGGCCCTGGTCGAATCGCTGGACCTGAGCACGGACAACGGCCAGCAGCTATTCGTGGCGATGATGAACCTGGCGCCGTCCTTCGGCCAGGTGGCGGATGCCGTCGCGGCGGCGGAGGCCGCCACCAAGGCATTCGGCGACCAGGTGAAGCAGTTTCAGGACCAGCTGCTGCTGGGCAACCTCTCGACGCTCACGCCCGAGCAGCAGTATGCGGAGGCGAAGCGCCGCTATGACGAAACCTCGGCTAAGGCAATGGGCGGTGATGCTGATGCGCGGTCGCAGTGGTCGCAGATCGCGCAGGCCTTCCTGGAAGCATCGCGGGCCTACTACGCGAGCGGCGGCCAGTACACCGACGACTTCAACAAGGTCCAGGGTTTCAGGCCGGACGGCTCGCACGCGAACGGCCTGGCCTACGTGCCTTTCGACGGGTACATGGCGGAGCTGCACAAGGGCGAACGGGTGCTGACCCGGGAGGAAAACGCGCGGTTCAGCAAGCCGGCGGACTGGTCCGGTTTCGGTCGGGGCGGCGCGCCGGCGATGACGGCGGAAATCAAAGCGCTGCGTGCTGAGGTTCAGGCGCTGCGCGAAGACAACCGCCAGCTCGCCGCCGCGCGCATGCAGCAGGCCCAGGACAACCACCAGGAGGCCGTCACGGTGGCCGGCCGCCAAAGCCGGCGGCTGGACGACATTTCCAACAACATCAAGCCATGACCATTGCAATTGAGGTGACTGCCTGGCGGATCTCGGCCGCGGCGGTGGAGACCTTGCGCTTTGCAAGCGAGGGCTTTACCACGCGGCCGACTGATACGCCGGCCAATGCGTACTTCGACGGCCGCCTGCAGGAGCAGCCCCGGCTAGGCCGATCGTTGTTCGATCGCGCCACTACCTACGGCGCGTCGCGCGCCTCAGTCGGGCAAATCCGCCTGCTGAATCCCGATGGCGCGCTCGATCTGCTGGCCACCGACTACGCCGTCGACGGCCGGCCCTTCGTCGTGAAGGTCGGGCAGCTCGGCACGCCGGTGGCCACCTGGTCGACTGTGATGTCCGGTCTGCTCGATGACGTCGCCGCGGAGGACGGCGTTGTCAATCTGAAGGTGCGCGACCGCCTGGCCTTCCTGGGCAAGCCGCTGGACCGGCCCAAATACGCGGGCAGCAACGTGCTGCCCGACGGTGTGGAGGGTACGAAAGACGATCTCAAGGACCAGTACAAGCCGCGCATCTATGGCGCGGTGCTGAACGTGCCCACGAAGGCGGTCAACACGTCCAAGCTCGTCTATCAAGTCTCCGACCAGGCCTGCGCCGTGAGCGCGGTCTATGACAACGGCGTGGGGCTGGCTCGCGGCGCCGACTACGCCGACCAGACGGCGCTGCTGGCTACCGCGCCGGCGGCCGGCACGTTTCGCTGCTGGCAGGGCCTGTTCCGGCTCGGCTCCGCGCCGGCGGGCCAGGTGACAGCGGATGCGGCCACGGTCGAGCAGCGCGCGGGTGCGCTGCTCGAGCAGGTCGCGCTCGACGCGGGCATCCCCGCCGCCGACATCGAGGGCGCAGACGTGGCGGCGCTGAACGCGGCCAACGCGGCGGCGGTCGGGGTGTGGGTGGACGGCGAGACGAATGGGCAGGCGGTGATGGATACGCTCGCCAATGCCATCGGCGCCTGGTACGGCTTCGACCGGCTCAACCGCCTGCGCATGGGGCGCCTCACGCAGCCGGCGGGCGTGCCGGTTGCACGCTGGCCGGCGGATGCCGTGACCAGCCTAGTGTTGCGCGAGGCGGGCGTGCCCAACTGGCGCACCGTGGTGCGGTACGCACGGAACTACACCGTCCAGGCCCAGCCCGCCGGCAGCGTGTCGCAGGCACGCAAGGCCTTCCTTGCCGAGGATTACCGGCAGGCCGCCGTCGAGGTGCCCGCAGTCAAAACGCCGTGGCCCTCCTCGGAGGAGCTGTCGTTCGATACGGCCTTGATTGCGGAGGCCGATGCGGTGGCGGAGGCCAACAGGCGCAGCGCGCTGTATAGCGTGCGGCGCATGCTGGTTGATGCCGACGTGCCGCTGTCGGAGCTGGCCGCCGTCGACCTGGGTGCGGTCGTGGGGCTGGACGGCGCCAGATACGTGGCGCCCGGGCGGCTGCTGTGCGTGATCGCGCTGGATGCTGGTGTCGATAACGACACCGTGAAACTGACATTGTGGGGGTAGGGTGGCCAACGTTCTTCTTGCGCATCCCAATATCGCCGATACCGGCACGCTGAGCGGCGGGGCCTGGCAGGTCAGCCGCGACAACCTGAAAGATCGGCGCCTGTCGCGTGTGGCACGCACGGCAACGGCCGCCAAGGCCGACACCCAATTCACGCTGGACCTCGGTCGCAGTCGCCTGATGACGGTGATTGCCATCGTGCGGCACAACGTGTCGACCTCTGGTAAGTGGCGCGTGCGTCTGGCCACCGATCCGGGCTTTGCTGCGCCGGTCTACGACAACGCGGTGACGGTGCCGCTGGACGGGTCGCCTTCGCTGCAGATGGATTTCCTCACACAGACCTTTATGGCGTGGGAGCCAGACTGGCAACTGGCATGGCCAACGCTGTTCCCGACCAGCGTGCTCGAGTGGGAGGATGACAATTTCTGGACCGGCAGCATCACCGAGGAGGAGCGCAGGGAATATCCCTCGTTGCTGCTGGCCATTCTGCCGAAGCCGACAGCGGGCCGCTATGTCCGGGTGGAGATCGATGACGAAACGAACCCGGACGGCTATGTCGAGTTCGGCCGCATCTTCGTCGGCAGCGCCTGGCAGCCTATTTACAACGCCAACTATGGCGCGTCGATCGCCTGGGAGACCGACACCGGGATGCAGCGCGCGTTGTCCGGCACGCCGTACTTTGACCACAAGGCAGGCCGGCGCGTGACGCGCTTCGATCTTGGCTTCCTTACTCGGGATGAGGCCCTCGGGCGACTCTTCGAGATCCAGCGCAAGGCGGGCATCGATGGCGAGGTCCTCCTGGTGTGGGACAAGGACGACGCGATCAACCTGATGCGGCAGTCGTATCTCGGCCGCCATCGCCAGCTCGCGCCTATCGCGCGGGCGTTCGTCGGCAATTTCAGCAACGCATTTGAAATCGAGGAGCTCACCTGATGACCAGCGTAACTTTCACGCCGGACGTTGGCGGCGATAGCGTCACCATCGACGACAGCGACAACCCGTCAACCGGCCTGGCTAACGGCGGGCACCGCACGCGGTTCCTGATCGCGCTGCAGCAGTTCCTGAAGGTCACTGGCTGGGTCAAAACCACCGCGCAAACGGTGCTGGGTTATCGAGATGCCGCCGCGGTGTCGGCTGCCAGCGCGCAGACCTTTGCCGCTGCAGCGCAGGCCGCGGTCGGCGCGCCGTCATATGCCGGAAAGCCGGGCTACGTTTTCACCGTGAACGCAGGCGCCTCCGGTGTTCAGTGGTCGCAGGACCTCGGCTTGCGTGACCTCGTGGTGAATCGGAATGCCACTTTTGCGGGCGGCCTGGAGGTTGTCGGCAGCTACCCGGGGCTGGCATTCAGGGAGACCGATCAATCCGGCGCTGCCGGGCTGTTCCGGCTCCTAGCCGACGCGGGTGCCTGGCGCCTCGATCGCAACACAGCGGCAGCCAAGGACTACTCCTCCCTGGTCACTGAATATCAGGTGAACGCTGCAGGCCGGCACTTGTTCGGTGGCGTGGCGGACGATGGGCTGTCGAAGTATCAGTTTGGGGGGAATGTCTGGGTCGCCGGCTCTCTCTTCGCCACCGTGAACGTGGGCTGGACTTCGGATGCGCGGCTCAAGGCCGACTTGGCGCCGATCGCGACGGCGCTGGAGAAGGTCACTCGCATGCGCGGTCTGACCTACGTGCGGAGCGACATCGAGAATAGCCGGCGCTATGTCGGCGTGCTGGCTCAGGAGCTGCAGGAGATCCTGCCCGAAGCAGTATATGAGGGTGCCAATGGCTATCTCGCGGTTGACTATGGCGCGCTGACGCCGGTGCTAATCGAGGCCGTCAAGGCGTTGCTGATGCGAGTGGAGCAGCTCGAGCGGGGGGGCGCATGACACTGCCGGCCTCCCCGCCCATTTCAATGGTTGATCTGGCCAACGAGACGCGGAACACCATCGGCGGCCTTGGGATTGCTCACGATGATGTCAAGCGCTTGCTTGGGTTGCCTCGAAGCCATCCGGGGCCGATCTCGCTCATGGACTGCCTTGGCAAGACGCGGCCGTGGTGGGGGCTGGTGCCGGTCACGAAAAGCACGGGCGGCAGCCAAGTTATCGTCACCTACTACACATGGATACAGTCGCACGGTGGCTTGGCCGCGGCGGTCGACCCCTACTTTGGCAATGTGCCGATCATTACGATCCAGTCGTTGCTCTCGGACGCGGAATCACAGTCGATCCTGAGCTTCGCTAGTGACCCGGGGTTCCGCAACAACATCAAGGGGCAACTGCTGGACAACAACTTCGTGGTGACTCGTGAAGTCATCTACACCCCCGACCCGGGCGGGTTGAATTGGCGCGTGCGTGTCGCGAGCCTTGACCCTGGTGTTTGCCTGTTTGTGTCGGAGGGAGTCCAGTTCGTCAACTTCATGAAGCTGTAGCGCACCGACGCATATTCCATTTCTCTCGCCGCCTTCGGGTGGCTTTTTCTTTTGGAGGGCCGTATGCCGGCAGAAGACAAGTTCAAGTTCCACCAGCAGCAGCTCACCTCGCCATCGCGCGATTTCGTTGCGGCGAACAAGGACGACAACACGGACCTGCCGCAGGTGTCGCGCGCGATCTATGTGGGCACCGGCGGCGATGTCAACGCCGTGCGCGAGGACGGCACTGCGGTGCTGTTCAAGAACGTGCCGGCGGGTTCCATCCTGCCGATTCGATGCTTTCGCATCAAGGCGACCGGCACCACGGCCAGCGACCTGGTGGTGCTGTGATGCAGTTGGGCATCGGGCTTTCGATTTCCGGTGTCGGGGCGCGTCGCTATGACGCCGACGATCTGGCCAGCGGCACGCTCAGCCTGAATTTCGTCGCCACCAACGACGTAACGCTGGTAGTCGATTTCGTCGCGGGGACCTACCGCGCGTGGATCGATGATCCGTCCTGGCCATATGGCGTGACGGGTGTTTTCAAGGGGAAGGCATAGCCATGCTGGTAAGCAAGAATTTCGGTGACATAGTGACCTTCATGCGTGCGTCCGTGGGATGGAGCTACAGCCCGGCCGGCGTGCTGGTGCCGAACGCGGCAAATAGCCCACGGCTCGACTACGATCCCATCACGCTGGCTGCTCGCGGCCTACTGGTTGAAGAGCAGCGAACGAATCTGGCACTGAACTCGGACACGTTCACCAACTGGAATATCCAGGGGGCAACGCTATCTGCTCCGATGATGGCGGCGCCGGATGGGGGGCTGTCGAGAAAACTGGTTTCTGCCGTGACGCCATCAACGGTAGTCCAGGTCTACCAGACCTCGGCGAATACGCCCACTACAGTAGGCGCGAGCTACACGCTGTCCGTATTTGCCAAGGCCGGCGAATATGCCGCGGCCTATTTGAATACCAATTTGGTGGGCAACTTTGGTAGCGCCGTTTTCGATCTGACGAATGGTGCAACGAAGGCCTCAGCCGGTCTCACGGCATCGATGGTGCAGCTCGGCAATGGTTGGTGGCGTTGTTCGGCTGCCGGGGTGGCGGCGAACACCGGAACACAGATTGCGGTGGGCGGCGCAAGCGATTTCGCGGGCGCTTCGCCTGGTACGGGACCTGCCGGGAATTCGGTGTTTGATGGGGTATCCGGACTCTATGTGTGGCGCGTTCAGTTTGAGCAAGGGGCGTTCTCGACTTCCGCAATTCCCACGACCTCGGCCCAGGCTACCCGTGCCGCTGACGGTGCCATCATCGCCGATCTGAACAAGATCGGCTTCAACGCAAGCGAGGGAACCTTCTACGCGGAGTGGGTTGTTCCAAATGACACTGGGAATCATGCCCCGGTAGCATTGAGCGACGGTTCGGCAAACAACAGGCTTGCCCTTTTCACTGGTGCTGGTCAGGTTCGAGCCACAGTCAACGTGAGTGGTGCGACGGTACTTACGCTGAATGGCCCAGCCGTTGCGGCTGGTGCGCTTTGCAAGGCTGCTCTGGGGTACAGCGCCGCAGGGCATGCCCTTTGTGCAAATGGTGGCGCTGCCGTGACTGGAGCAGGGGCCGTGCCAGTCGTGAACCAGATGGCAATCGGACAGACGCAGGCATTTACGTCGATGTTGGGCTCTACGATTCGCGCGCTGCGCTACATTCCCCGGCGCATGACGAACGCCGAACTCCAAGCACTGACTGTCTGAGGCCGCCATGTTCTACGACTACTACCTGCGCGGCGCTGACCGCGACACCACACGTGCGGCGTTGCTGGCCGCCGGCCTGACCGTTGACATCGATGTCGACGGCGAGACGCGGCGCGTTCCTGCCGCAGGCGCCAGCCTTTCGACCATCGGCACGATTTGCACGGGTGGCGAGTGGGATGCCGACGGCAACCTGGTGACGGAGCCGGTGGCCGTGCCGGGCTGGCACGTCAACCTGCGGCTGTCGCGTCCCCTTGAGGCCTCCGAGGTTGCCGCGCTGGCCGGCATGGAGATCTCGCCGGCGCCGGCGACTCCCTACAGGGTGTGGGCCGAATGAAAATCTACCTTCACCCCCTCTGCCTGGTGTTCGTCACCAGCCGCCTGCTGCCGGCCCGCTTCGACGGCTATTCCTTTGGCCCCGTGGTCCTGGTGCGGCCGGACAGCAGCGCGGCGCTCCTCGTGCACGAGCAGACCCACGTGCGGCAGTTCTGGCGCTACCTGGGCCTCAACGGCCTGCTGTACGAGTTCAGCCCCAACTGGCGGCTTCGGCTCGAGCTCGAGGCCTACCGCGCGCAGTTGGCGGTGGCCGGCCCGGCCGCGGCGCAGGGCATGGCGTCGTCGCTGGCCAGTAACTACGGGCTGGACATCACGCAGGAGGAAGCCTATCGCCTGCTCACGGCCTAGCGCGCCGATTGCTTCACCAGTCAGCCACCCCGCGGGGTGGTTTTTTCATTCCCGCCGAGTGCGGGTTTTTTATGCCGGGGAGGCACATGGGGGAAGACGACCCGACGCAGTTGCAGGCCGTGCTGCGTGCCATAGCGGAGCTGACAGAGGAGGTGCGGCGCTTGCGGACGGGATTTCCAGAGGGCGATTCGGATGGGCATCGGCGCTACCACGAGGAAATCATGCAGGCGATGGCGGACCGCCGGAAGCTGCGCCAGGAGCTCATCACGCACCTGCTCAAGACGAGCTCATGGGCCGCCCTGGCGGGCGTCCTGTGGGCGCTGTGGGAACACTTCATATCCAAGATCAAGGGGTAACACATGAAAAACGTTTTGCGGCGCTTGGGTTGGCGCCTGTTCTGGTCGGCGCTGGCCACCGTGCTTGCCTTCGCCATGTTCCAGCCGCTGGCCTTGGCCACCGGCGTGCCGGAGGTGGCGGCCGTGCTGCCGGCGCTTGCGGTGGTCTACTGGGTGGAGATGTCCGTGCTGGTCATGCGCGTGGCGCTCCACCCGCGGTTGGACTTCCAGGACATCGCGCGCGATGCTGTGGCCAGCTCGACGGCGGGCGTTGGTGCAGCGATCGTGTTCGCAGTGCTCTCGATGGGCGTATTGGCGCGTATGGGGGTGATCCTATGGATCGTCTACGGCGCGCGCTGATCGAGGGCCTCGCCGCGTGCGAGGTTTTCCTGTTGCCGGCGCTCACGCTCCTGCTCCTGTGGCTGGCCGGCCCGGCCGCGGCGCAGCTACCTGGTGACGCGCCTCGCTACCTGCCCCAGCTGCAGCACGAGCTGGCGGCGGCCTGGCCGGATGTCGCGCCGCGCGCCTGGGTGCCGGCGCTGATCGAGCAGGAAAGCCTTTGGCGCGTCAATGCCACGCTGCGGACGGCGCGCGAGCACGGTTGCGGCTTCGGGCAATTCACGCGCGCCTACGATGCCGGCGGCCGCATCCGATTCGATGCGCTGGCCGAGACGCGGGCACTCGATCCCGGGCTCGCTGGTTGGTCGTGGGCTGACTGTGCGCGCCCGGAATATCAGTTGCGTGCGGTGGTGGTGAAGCTGCGCATGCACGATCGGCAGTGCCAGCCGCTCATGCACGAGAACCGCCAGGTGAAGGCCTGCGCGGCCGCTATGTACAACGGCGGCGCGGGATCGGTAGCCAAGCGCGTGCGTAGCTGCAGCCTGGTCGCTGGGTGCGACCCGGGTACCTGGTTTGGTCATCTCGATCACCAGTGCCCGCAGTCGCGCGAGCGAGCGGCCGGCTATGCCGAGTCGTTCTGCGAGATCAACAGCAAGTATCCCGCGCGCGTCGAGGCGCGCATGCCCAAGTACATGGAGACGATGCGATGAAGGCAATCAACTGGAGCGCCGCCGGCGTTGCGGCGCTGCTCGGCGGCGTGCTGGCGTTGGTGCTGGCCAACTGGCTTTACTTCACCCCGCGCGCGGAGGCCGCCGGCCAGGCGTTGAAGGCGGCAAACCAGCTTGCCGGCCGGGTGCAGGACGCGAACGAGCGCTGCGCTGCTGACGTGGGCACGGCCAACGCGGCCGTCGCGGCGCTGAAACAGGCGGCAGAGACGCGCGCCGCCAGCGCGGCCGCGGCGCTGGCCGAGGCGCAGGGGCGGGCCACCGAGGCGGAGAAGAAGGCCGACTACCTGGCGCGCCGGCCGCCGTCTAAACCTGCCGACCTATGCGGCTCGCTCGACGAGCTGCTGACCGAAGCGATCGAGGAACGGAGGACCGCGCAATGAACTTCCAGTTTTCGAAAAATCGAAATTTCGTGGTGCTCGCGGGGCTTGGCATGCTGCTGGCCGGCTGCGGCAGTGCGCCGCCGCAGGTAATCAACCAGACGAAGACCGTTGAGGTGCCGGTGGCCGTGCCGTGCAAGGTGAAGGCGGTGGAGAAGCCGGCCTGGGCGCTGGGCCAAGCTGACCCGGGGGCCGACGTGTATGTGAAGGGGCGGGCGGCGCTGGTGGAGGTGCGCCAGCGCGCGGCGTACGAGATCCTGCTGGAGGCGGCCGCCGCAGCGTGCTGGTAGCTGGTGCGCAGACACAGCAACGGGAGTGGAGCTTCTTCTTGCGTCTGGGCATCCCTCTCGATGCTATGGCTGCCGATGTTCTCCTGTTTCAGCAATGCCGGGCGTCGTTCGCACTTGGTGATCCATGTTCCATGTTGCTCGAATCCCGGGCTTGACGAGTCCACCGAACTTTGAGAACACGCGGACCAGGGACCCCCTGAGCGCTGCCAACGCTGCGTGTTCGTGGGAGATTTTCGATACCAGACCACCATTGGCAAGGACCATGATGGTCTCGTCATCGGCTGAGGTCAATGGACTCGGGAAATCCAATACTGGAAGTTCGGGGAAAAGAACCGGTATGAGGTCTTCGACAATTTTGCGTGAGTCGAATGGACCAAAGCGATAGACGTTTTTCCCGTCAATCTCTGCGAAGTGCCAACCACCCGCCGTGTCGGAATACAGGACCACACTTTGAGTTTTACTCTGGGCTTGCATACACCCTCCAAACAAGTTATTTGCGATGGGCCCTCCGCAGTTCGGTAGGGGCGCAGTGCGGCTTTCGCGTGGAAGGCACATCCTTTGAACTGAGGGACCATATCTGCCGTCACTGTAGGGAGGTGCTTACAGCCTGTCGGTACGGTACAGTACGGGTAAAGGTACTGGCGGGCACTGGGAGGTGCCGCGGCGGCGCTGTTTCACGGCTAGCGAGCAGAGTTCATGGTATACCTTTTCTGCTGTATGAATATACAGTTATCTCGGTGCCGCCGACGCACGCTAGTCTGTTGCAGGGGCGCAACCGGTAGCCTAT
This sequence comes from Cupriavidus ulmosensis, assembly GCF_977008105.1. Lineage (NCBI taxonomy): Bacteria > Pseudomonadati > Pseudomonadota > Betaproteobacteria > Burkholderiales > Burkholderiaceae > Cupriavidus > Cupriavidus ulmosensis. The sequence continues at coordinate 2,874,459 of NZ_CDRMWP010000001.1, read as the reverse complement.
CGTAGGTGACAGTTTGGGGCGCAGGTTGTTAAGTTATTGATATTTATAGGTTGGGGGTGGCCTGCAAAGCCGTGTACGCCGGTTCGATTCCGACCCCCGCCTCCAGCATCCAGCAGTCCAGTAGTCCAGCACAAGAGCGCTGCCCTCACCGGTGGCGCTTTTTGCTTTCCGGGCGCCGCCGCCCCGCGATCCTCCGGCTCGCTTCTTCCTCTTTCCCGTTCATCCCTTTCCTGTGTTGCCCGCTCGCGCACTCTGTGGGCGCGTGTTTTCGTCTTTCTGGAAGCGCAGTCGCACAAGCTGCGCGACACCCGATCCGGCACTGCCGGCGTCGATGCCGGCGCCTCCGCGGCCTTGCTGCCGATCGCGTCGCGGGCCTCGTCGTGGAGCCTATGGGGGCACAATGCACGTCGATTCCGCGCTTTGCCGTGCGGATGATCGTGTTACATTGCATGCGTAGTCTTCACGGGATGCCCGGCGCAGTCCGGTCCGGGCCGCGCGCCATTGCCGCATCATTGCCGCATTGTCGTGCTCGCTGGCCGGCGCCGCGTTGCCGCCCCGGGACTGCTGCAAGACTTCCGTTCCCGTTCTCCCTCGATCAGCGTGATATCTCCCTGGCCTCCCGGCGCCGACGCCGCCGTGGCGTGCGTGAGGTTTCGCGTCCCCGGCGTGCCGACCGCTTAGGGGGTGGGCGGGCCGTCCGGCCAATGCCGTCATGGCAACCCACGAGGAACCCACCACGCATGCATCACGCTACCCCGCTCATCAGCACCATCGTCGGCGGTCTTGTCCTGGCATTCATCCTTGGCGCCCTGGCCAACCGGCTCAAGCTGCCTCCGTTGATCGGCTACCTGTGCGCCGGGATCGTGGTCGGGCCGCATACGCCCGGCTACACCGCGGACCAGGCGCTGGCGCCGGAGCTGGCGGAGCTGGGCGTGATCCTGCTGATGTTCGGGGTCGGCCTGCATTTCTCGCTGAAGGAGCTGATGGCGGTGAAGAGGATCGCCATCCCGGGCGCGGTGGTGCAGATCGCCATCGCCACGGCGCTCGGCATGGGCGCGGCATGGGGCTTCGGCTGGCAATGGGGGCCGGGGCTGGTGTTCGGGCTGGCGCTGTCGGTGGCCAGCACGGTGGTGCTGCTCAAGGCGTTGCAGGAGCGCGACCTGGTGGCATCGCCGCAGGGGCGCATCGCGGTGGGCTGGCTGATCGTGGAGGACCTGGCGATGGTGCTGACGCTGGTGCTGCTGCCCGCGGTCGCCGGGCTGCTGATGCCGGTGGGGGAGGGTGCCGAGGCGGTGGCCGCGCCGAGCTCCGGCGAGATCCTGTTTACCGTGTTCTCCACGCTGGGCAAGGTCGCGGCGTTCGTCGCGGTGATGCTGGTGGTGGGTCGCCGCTTCATTCCGTGGATGCTGGAGCGCATCGTCTGGACCGGCAGCCGCGAACTGTTCCGGCTCGCGGTGCTGGCCACGGCGCTGGGCGTGGCGTTCGGCGCCTACTCGCTGTTCGGCGTGTCGTTCGCGCTCGGCGCGTTCTTCGCCGGCATGGTGCTGGCCGAATCGGAGTTCAGCCACCGCGCGGCCGAGGAGTCGCTGCCGCTGCGCGATGCGTTCGCGGTGCTGTTCTTCGTCTCGGTCGGCATGCTGTTCGATCCCGTGGTCCTGATCAACGACCCGTGGGGCGTGCTGGCCACGCTGTTCATCATCGTGGTGGGCAAGTCCGTGGCGGCGCTGTGCATCGTGCGCGTGTTCGGGTATTCCACGCGCACCGGCATGACCATCGCGGTCAGCCTGGCGCAGATCGGCGAGTTCTCGTTCATCCTCGCCGGCCTCGGCGTCTACCTGAAGATCCTGCCGGAACGCGGCCAGGCGCTGATCCTGGCCGGCGCGCTGCTGTCGATCGTGCTCAATCCGCTGCTGTTCCACCTGCTCGACCGCTATACCGCGCGGCAGCAGGACGAGGGCGATCCGCAGCCGGCCTGATGGCGGGGCGATCGCTGGGCCGATAGTCCGGCCGATAGCTGCGCCGATCGTCGGGCTGGCCTGCTAGCCCGCGGCGGCTTGCCCCGGGGCGGCCGCGCGGCGCAGGTATTCGGTGAAGGCCAGCAGGCCCTGCGTGGGGTACTTGTCCTGGTGCACCACCAGTTGCAGCGGCCTGACCACCTCGGGCAGCCCGTCGCGCAGCGCCACCAGGGTGCCGTGCTTCAGCTCGTCTTCCACCACCTGCAGCGACAGGCAGCTGACGCCGTAGCCGCTCATCACGGCCCGCTTGATCGCCTCGGTATTGCCCAGCTCCAGCGCGAAGCGCAGCTCGCCCAGCAGCGGCGCGAGCCGCTGCTCGATGATCTCGCGCGTGCCCGAGCCAGGCTCGCGCACCACCCAGTCCGCGTCGCGCAGGGCGGCCAGGTCGCCCGGCTTGCCGGCCAGCGGATGCGCCGGGCTGACCACCACCGCCATTTCGTCGTCGCGCCAGTGCGCGCTGCGCAGGTCGCGCTCGTGGCAGGTACCTTCGATCAGGCCGATGTCCGCCTCGAAATGCAGCAGGGCCTGCAGCACGTCGCGCGTGTTGCCGATGCGCATGTCCAGCGCGCACGGCCCGCTCTGCGCGTGGCGGAAGCCCGCCAGCAGGCCGGGCAGGATGTAGCTGCCGATGGTGTTGCTGGCGGCGATGCGCAGCTGTATGCCGGGCTGGACCGTGAAGTGCTCCAGCTCGTGGGCCTGGTCCAGCAGCGAGAGCGCGCGCGGGAAGAACAGCCGGCCCGACTCGTTGATGCTGAGCCGGCGCGCGACGCGGTCGAACAGGGCGCCGCCCAGCGCGGCTTCGAGGTCCGCCAGCGCCGCGCTGACGGCCGACTGGGACATGGCCAGCGCCTCGGCGGCGGCCACGGTGCTGCCATGCTGGGCGACGGCGACGAACACGGAGAGCTGGCGCAGGGTCAGCCGGAGCGGGCGCTGGTTCATATCTGGAATTCAGGTAAGGTATAACGATATTACCCGTTTTACAGGTTTGTGGCGGCTACGTACTCTGTGGACATCATCCACCAGCGCCCCGCCGCCACCCGGCGGCAGGGGCGGAGAGCCCCGCCCGCCATGTCGCCCACGCCCTCGACTGCAACCGCCAACCTCGGCGCCATGCCGCCTTCCTGGGCCGCGCGCCTGCTGACGCTGGTGCCGCTCGGCTTCATCGCCTGGCTGGCGATGGTCTTTTCGGCGCATCCGGCGGTGTCCCACCTCGGCATGAGCGCGCTGACGCTGGCGATGTTCGCCGGCATGGTGGCCGGCAATACCTTGCCGCAGCGCTGGCTGGTGCCGCTGGCGCCGGGCATGCAGGTGGCCCGGCATCACCTGCTGCGGCTCGGCGTCGCGCTGTACGGCCTGCGCCTGACCTTCGGCGCCATCGCCGATCTCGGCGTGGCCGGGGTGCTGGTGCCGCTGGCCATGCTGGTGGCGACGCTGCTGGTGGGGGTCTGGGCCGGCACCGCGCTGCTGGGCCTGAGCCGCCGCGAGGCGATCCTGGTGAGCGCGGGCAGCGCGGTCTGCGGCGCCGCCGCGGCCATCGCGGTGGCGTCGGTGGTACGCACCGACGACCGCCAGACCGCGGTGGCCGTCGCCACCGTGGTGCTGTTCGGCACGGCCGGCATGCTGCTCTATCCCTACCTGTTCGAGGTCGCCACGCGGCATCTGCACTGGGCCGTCAGCGAGCGTACCTTCGGCATCTACACGGGCGCCACGCTGCACGAGGTGGCCCAGGTCATCGCCTCCGGCAAGATGGTCAGCGATGCCACCGCCGACGCCGCCGTGGTGGCGAAGATGGTGCGGGTGCTGGCGCTGGGTCCGCTGCTGCTGGTGCTGGCGCTGTGGCCGCAGCTGCATGCCGAGGGCGAAGGCGAGCGCGCGGGCGGCGCGCGCCCGTGGCGCGCGATCCTGAAGGCCGTGCCGTGGTTCGCGGTGGGATTCGTGGCGGTGATGGCGGCGCATTCCGCCGGGCTGGTGCCGCCGGCGTGGAAGCCCGGCCTGCTGTCGCTGGACAACTGGCTGCTGGCCTGCGCGATGCTGGCGATCGGCCTGCACACGCGCATCGGCACGCTGCTGCATGCTGGGCGCAAGCCGCTGGTGCTGGCGGGCCTGCTGTTCCTGTTCCTGATGGCCGGTGGCGCGGCGCTTTGCGCGGCAGTCGCCTGAGCCGGCGCTGTGCTGCTGGTGCGGCCGACGGGGGTCGAACCCGTAAGCCCGTAAAGGCGGCAGATTTTAAGTCTGCTGAGTCTACCAATTTCTCCACGGCCGCACGCAAGCCCGGTATTGTGGTCGGTTGGGCGCGGTGATGCAAGCTTGGCGCGGGACAGCCGCGATGCGGCGGGAAGCGCGCAGATGCCGCCTAGATGTGCCGGTTGTTACGCCCGGTAACAATGTAGAACCCGCGGTTTCACCTGGATTGGCGGCAGTCTCTACAATATGACTTATCGAATAACGACTTGCAGGGGCAAAGATCATGAAACGCTGGTTGCTCGCAGGACTTGCAGTGCTTGGGGTGCTTTCGTCGGGCGCGGCAATGGCGCATGTCAATGTCGGCCTGTCGATCGGCGTCCCCGGCGTGGTGGTTGGCGGCCCGGCATACTATCCGGCGCCCGCTTATGTCGCGCCGCCGGTGGTGATGGCGCCCGCTCCGGTCTACTATGGCCCGCCGCCGGTGGTGGTACGCCCGGCGCCGGTCTATTACGGTCCGGGCTACTATGGCCCGCGCTACTACGGCCGCGGCTACTACGGCCCGCCGGGACGCTGGGGGCATGAGCATCGCCACTGGCGATAAGCATGAACGATCTGCTTCGCGCAGCGTCACAAAAGGGCCCCTCGGGGCCCTTTGACATTTGGGGCCGCGGCCGGCGGATGGCCGAATGACGCGGCAAAGCGGCAAGTGGTTCCCGCGAGATGATCGGGGTCAAAATATTTGAACAGACAAGTCAAACGGCAGGTTAGATCGTTATTAGGGTTTCCACCTACACTACTTGTGTTGCACCGCGATGAAATGATTTCGCAAAGTCCTGTCATCCGGTGCCCCTCCAGCACAGTACCTACCCAAAGGATCAGACCATGAAGATCAAGAACAGCCTGGTGACGATCGCCGCCTTGACCGCCCTCTCCGCCCTCTCCGCTTCCGCATTCGCCGCTGGCACCGGCAAGGCCGATCCGTACACCGATGGCGCCAAGCTTGGCAAGGTCGATCCGTACACGGACGGCGCCAAGTTCGGCAAGGTGGACCCGTACACCGACGGTGCCAAGTTCGGCAAGGTCGACCCCTACACGGACGGCGCCAAGGTCAGCGACCGCCGCGACTCGTTCACCGACGGGGCCTGAGTCTTCCGCAGGTTCAAGCGCGCCAACACAGCAACGCAAGCAGCAAGCAAGAAACCCGCTCCGGCGGGTTTTTTGCTTTTTCGCGCGCGCGGGGCGGCCCGTGGCAATGCCGGCGGCCGGAGCGCTATACTTCCGGCTCGTTGAACTGATTCACCGAAATGAACTTCGAGGAGAGTGGTATGCAGCAAAAAACTGTGCTGACGGCAGACGATGTGAAGAAGGTACTGGCCGCAGCAGAGGTCGAAGCCAAGAATCACCAGTGGGCCGTGTCGATCGCCATCGTTGACGATGGCGGCCACCTGCTGGCCCTGCAGCGCCTGGACGGCGCCGCGCCGATCTCGAGCTACATCGCCACCGAAAAGGCGCGCACGGCGTCGCTGGGCCGCCGCGAGTCGAAGATCTACGAAGACATGATCAACAACGGCCGCCAGTCGTTCATGACCGCGCCGGTGCTGCAAGGCATGCTGGAGGGCGGCGTGCCCATCGTCGTCAACGACCAGGTGGTGGGCGCCGTCGGCGTGTCCGGCGTGAAGTCGACCGAAGACGCGCAGATCGCGCGTGCCGGCATCGCGGCCCTGGGCGTCTGAGCCCAGGCTTCCGAGCCGTAGACGCGCGCAGCAGAAGCGCGCAGTAGAGGCGCGCAGTAGAAGCGTTCACCGGCAGCGGGCATCCTCGCTGCCGGTATCAGGATGAGGGCAGCGGCGCGTTGCCGCCATGTCCCGTTCCTCGCCGCTCCCGCCCGTGCCGTGGCTGTCGATGGCCCGGCACGTGGCCTGCCGGTCCCGGCAGGCATCTCGCCCGTTCCCGTCCGTTCCCGTTCGCAAGCCGCGTAGTGGCGCGACCTGCCATGCTTGCGCAGGCGGGTGCTCGCGCCCATGCGCAAGCGCGGACGGCGCGCGGCTTACTTCGTCAGGATCAGCTTGCCGTAGCGCGTGATGCGCAGCGTGTAGACCTCGCCGTTATGCAGGATCGGCAGCACGTTGTTGCCGCGCATCAGCGTTTCCAGCGGCACCGCTTCGCTGGCCTGCGCCACCGGCAGGCTGTCGCGCACGAGGGCCTCGAGGCGGGCGGGCAGGGCGGCCACGGCGGACTTCATCGATTCGATCGCCGTGCTGGCCGCGGTCTCGCGCCGCGACGGCGTGCGCGAGCTCGGATTGACTTCGATCCGGCGCAGCGAGAGGCGGCGGCGAGTCACGGCGGGTTGCGACATCGGCAGGGTCAGGGTGCTCATCGGAGGGCTCCGGTGCGTTGGCTGGCGGCGGCGGCGCGGGCTGCGCGCCATCACCAGCGGGGTTCAAGTTGCCCTTATCTTAAATGAGAACAGTTATCATTACAATAGTGTTTTTCGATGGAACCGCATGGAAACGCCGCGCCGGCGCCGGATGCGGCGAGGGCGGCGCGCCAAGCAAAAAGGGCACCCCTCGGGAGTGCCCTTTTGCTTGCCGATCGGTCCGGCCGCTCAGTGCTTCGGCTCGGTGATGAAGCCGATCTTGCCGAGCCCGCCGTGCTGCGCGGCGGCCATGACTTCGGCCACGCGCTCGTAGCGCACGTCGCGGTCGGCGCGCAGGTGCAGTTCCGGCTGGGGCTGCTGCTGCGCGGCTTCGGCGATGTTGGCGTCGAGCGTCTGCTCGTCGACCTCGGTCTGGTTCCAGAAGACCTTGCCGCTGGCATCGATCGACACGTTGATGCTCTGCGGCTTCGGATCGTTGGGCGTGTTGGTCGCGCGCGGCAGGTCGATCTTGACCGCGTGATTGATCACGGGAATGGTGATGATGAAGATGATCAGCAGCACCAGCATGACGTCGACCAGCGGCGTCATGTTGATCTCGCTCATTACCTCGTCATCGTCTGAGTCGAGGGTACCGAATGCCATGATGACTTCCTTCTTGCCTTGCTGCGGGCCTTACGGGTTCTTGACGGCGAGGCGCATACCGCTGTCGTCGGTAGCGCCACGGGCGTTGCTCGGACGCACGCGGGCGCCGGTCACGAAGTAGGCGTGCAGGTCGTGGGCGAAGCGGTTGAGCTTGGAGATCACGCCCTTGTTGCCGCGGCTCAGCGCGTTGTAGCCGAGCACCGCCGGAATCGCCACGGCCAGGCCGAAGGCGGTCATGATCAGCGATTCGCCGACCGGGCCGGCCACCTTGTCGATGGTCGGCACGCCCGAGGCGCCGATGTTGATCAGTGCGTGATAGATGCCCCACACGGTGCCGAACAGGCCGACGAACGGCGCGGTCGAGCCGACCGAGGCCAGCACGGCGAGGCCGGACTGCATGCGCGCCACGGCGTCGTCGATGGCGCTCTTGAGCGAGCGGGTCAGCCAGTCGGAGATGTCCATCACGTCATGCAGCTGGGGCTGGCTGGCGCGGTGGTGCTGGGCGGCTTCCTTGCCGGTCACGGCGAGCGAGCGGAACGGGTTGGCGTCGTTGCCGCCGAGCGTCTCGAGGGCGTGGTCGAAATCGTCGGAATGCCAGAAGCGCTTCTCCGCGCCGTGCGCCATCTTCTTCAGGCGGATCAGGTCCCACGCCTTGGTGAGGATGACGATCCACGAAGCCAGCGACATGATGAGCAGAATGATGGCGGTGGCGCGCATGACGAAATCGCCTTGCGTCCAGAGGTGCGAGAGTCCGAGGTCCTGCATGATGGTTCCTGGTGAGGTCGGTATTGAAATCAGTTGAGTTCGAAGCCGATCGGCTGCTGGGCGGTGACCGCCACGGCGCGACCGTTGTCCATGTATGGCTTGCAGCGCATGCGCTGGACCGCGTCCACGGCGGCCTGGTCCAGGCGCGACGAGCCGCTCGACGAGACGATGGCCGTCTTCACCACCTTGCCGCTTTCGTCGGTGGTCAGCCGGACCACGGCCTTGCCGGTTTCACCCATGCGGCGCGATTGCGAGGGATAGGCCGGCTGCGGCGGCGTGCACTGGATCTCGCCGATGCCGACGGCGCGCGGCGCGGCCGATGCCGGCGCGGGCGGCTCGGGTGCCGGGGCGGGCGGAGCCGGAGGCGCGGGCGGTGCCGGCGGCGCCTCGATGGCGTTGGGCGTGGGCGGCAGCGACGGCACCGGCAGCGGCGTGGGCCGGGGCTGCGGCGGCGTCGGTTTCGGCGTAGTGACCTTGACCTGCTTGGGCGGCGTTTCGGGCTTGGGTTTGGGGGTCTCGACGGCAGGCTTCTGCGGTGGCTCGAGCGGAATGATGCGGGCGATGATCTCGGGCGCGATCACGGCTTCCGTGATTTTGCGCCCCAGCCCGCTCTGGATCAGGTAAAGCAGGCCGACGTGGAACAGCAGGACGGCTAGCGTGATCTTGAAAAAACGTTGATCGAACATGTGAAAACAACGGATGTCGGCGGTCTGGCGCGGCGCCGGCTTTATTAGCGATAGGGCCTATTTGCGATAGAACAGGATCAGCGAGATGCCACAACCGACCAGCAAGCTAAGCAGCAATTCCATGATAAACGCTCCTTCAACAGGTATGCCGGTGGGAGCGCCGCTCTAGGGGGCAGCGTGTCAGCTTGCAAGTATAAACGATAATGATTCTTATTTGTTAGCATTTTGTGCAATGCAGCCGGGCATTCCCGCCGGCTTGTTGCGCGCCGGCGCGGCAATCGGCGCGGCAGCCGGTTCCGGGTCGCATCGCGGCGCTGCACAAGTCGTCTTTATACGCCGATTTCGCCGCGATTTCGCGCCGCGCTCCCGCCCCGCGACCGGACGCCGCGCCCGAATGCGCTCCGGCGCACGGCACAGGGTTGCCGGCAATGCCCGATCTGCCACAAAGCGCGCTAGCATAGGAAAAAGACGAGCAATTCGCCGCGCCGCCCACGGCGCCGGCGCCCCCGTGCGAGAGGATCAGGCTATGGACTTCACCCGTTGCGCCGATGATGACCGCTCCACGCTGCTGCGTGCCGCCGCTGTCTCGCCGGGCACCTCCGCGCTCGACTGGATGTGCGCCCAGTTCGCCCTGCGCGTGGTGTGCGCGCTGGGGCCGCGCTTCAACCTGCGCAGCAACATCAACGACATCCTGACCGTCAGCGCCCAGGACATGGTGTGGCCCTACGGCGTGGTGCTGCGCGTGCAGCGCTTCCTGGCCGCGCGCTGCGCCGACATGCCGGCCTGGAAGGGCGCCGCGCGCCTGACCCCGGAGGAATTCCTCGAGCGGCACGGCCAGTGGAACAGCGCCTTCGACGAGAGCGCGCTGTTCTATTACCTCGACGAATACGTCAAGCACCACGCCAAGGACATGTTCGCCGTGTTCGACGTCTCGGCCGCGGCGCTGGCCGCACGGCTGGACGGCGAGCGCGTGCTGCTGGTGCGCAATATCGACATGCTCAGCCACGTGCTGGACCTGCCCGAGCACGAGCGCAAGCTGCTGCTGTACGCCGCGCTGGCCAAGTACAAGCGCGACCTGCGCGCCGTGATGGTGGACTGCAAGGTGGCGCACAGCCAGGAGGCCTTCCAGATCCTGGCCGGGCTCACCGGCGCCAGCCCCGCGGCGGTGGCCGCCTCGCTGCGGCCCGGCTCGCGCCTGGAGACGCTCAACCTGATCGAGCAGCCGCTGCCCGAGAACAGCGTGACCGACCTCGGCGACCTGATGCGCCTGTCCGACCGCCTGCTGCACGTGCTGCTGGGCAACTACGCCGACGAGGCGGAGATGATGGCGGTGTTCACGCGCCCCGCCGCGGCGCCCACGCTGGGCACCGGCGACTATCCGCACGTGGAGACCGATGCGCGCTATCTCTCGGCGCTGCTGGCCAACGCCACCAGCCAGCACGCCTGCGGGGTCAACGTGCTGATCTACGGCCCGCCCGGCACCGGCAAGACCGAGTTCGCCAGGCTGCTGGCGCGCGAGGCCGGCTGCGAGCTGTACGAGGTGGACTGCCTCGACCGCGACGGCAACAGCCTCTCGGGCAAGGACCGCTATCGCTCGCTGCAGGTGTCGCAGGCATTCCTGCGCGGCCGCCCGCACACGGCGCTGCTGTTCGACGAGGTGGAAGACGTGTTCCCCGGCAGCACGCGCGAGCTGACCAGCCTGTTCGGCCAGGAAGACCCGCGCGGCTCGGTCAACGGCAAGGCCTGGGTCAACCAGACGCTGGAGCAGAACCCGGTGCCGGTGATCTGGATTTCCAATTCGATCCGGCAGATCGATCCGGCCTACCTGCGCCGCTTCCAGTTCCACCTGGAGCTGAAGATTCCGCCGCCGCAGGTGCGCGAGAACATCATCCGCAAGCATCTCGGCGCGCTCGACGTGAGCGATGCCTTCATCGCCACGCTGGCCGCGCGCAAGACGCTCACGCCGGCGCAGGTGCAGTCGGCCGCGCGCTTCGTGCAGCTGGCGCGCACGGGCGTGGCCGAGCCGGTGGAGGCGCTGATCCTGCGCCAGCTCGACCATGCCGACCGCGCGATGGGCCTGCGCCCGGAGGTGGAAGGGCGGCCGCTGGTGACGCATTACCGGCTCGACTACCTCAACCTGGAGACGCGCTACGACGTGGGCAAGATCGTGCAGGCGCTCAAGGCGCGCGAGCGCGGCACGCTGTGCTTCTACGGGCCGCCCGGCACCGGCAAGACCGCGCTGGCCGAGCATATCGCCGCGGCGCTGGAGCAGCCGCTGATGATCCGCCGCGCGTCCGACCTGATGAGCAAGTACGTGGGCGAGACCGAGCAGCAGATCGCGGCGATGTTCGCGCGCGCCGAGGAGGAGGGCGCGGTGCTGCTGCTCGACGAGGCCGACAGCTTCATGCAGAGCCGCCAGAACGCCGTGCGCAACTACGAGGTGTCCGAGGTCAACGAGATGCTGCAGGGCATGGAGCGCTTCAACGGCATCTTCGTGTGCACCACCAACCTGTTCGAGCGCATCGACGAAGCCGCGCTGCGGCGCTTCTCGTTCAAGATCCGCTTCCTGCCGCTCAAGCCTGAGCAGCGCGCCGCGATGTTCGTGGAAGAAGCGCTCGACGGCGACGCCGCGCGCCTCGACAGCGCCATGCGCGAGGAACTGGCGCACCTGGACTGCCTGACGCCGGGCGACTTCGCCACGGTCAAGCGCCAGTGCGTGCTGCTGGGCGAGTCGCTGACGCCCGACGAATTCCTCGCGCAACTGCGCCAGGAGCATGCGGTCAAGCCCGACGTGCGGCAGCGCAGGCCGCTGGGCTTCCTGCAGTAGCGTGGGCGCGCGCCGGGGTCAGGCCAGCGCGGGAGCCGGCTCGATCGACACGGTTTGCGCGTCGGCCTCCACGTGCAGCAGCGCGGCGGCCATCGCGCGCAGGTGCGCGGCGTCCTTGGTGGACGCATAGCGGTCGCGCGGCACCGCGCCGGCATCGGCGGCCAGGCCGTGCTCGCCAAGCTTGCGCTGCAACTGGCGCGCGATGGCGCTGCCGGTGTCGACCAGCGCCAGCCGGTCTCCCACCATGCCGTGGATCGCCTCCGCCAGGAACGGGTAGTGGGTGCAGCCCAGCACCAGCGTGTCGGCGCCGGCCGCGAGCATCGGCGTGAGATAGGCGTCGAGCTTCTCGCGCACGGCGGGGCCGGCCACGTCGCCTTCCTCGATCAGCGCGACCAGGCCGCTGCCGGCCTGGCAGAGAAAGCGGCTCTCGCCATCGAGCGAGGCCAGCAGCCGCGCGAACTTCGCGCTCCTGAGCGTGTTGCCGGTGGCCAGCACGCCGACCACCTTGCTGCGGCTCGCCGCCGCCGCCGGCTTGAGGCCGGGCTCGACGCCGATGATCGGCAGCGCCAGCCGCTCGCGCAGCGTGTGCACCGCGTGCATGGTGGCCGTGTTGCAGGCGATCACCAGCGCCTTGCAGCCTTGCGCCACCAGCCATTCGCAGGCCTGCAGCGTGCGCGCCTCGACGAAGCGCTCGGGCTTCTCGCCATACGGGTTGTACTTCGAGTCGGCGAGGTACAGCAGCGACTCATGCGGCAGCAGCGCGCGGACCTCGCGCAGCACGGACAGGCCGCCGAGGCCGGAGTCGAAGATGCCGATGGGTGCGTTGTTCACGGATGGCGTGTGGCGTATGGGAAGGAATTCGGGGCCTGCATGCAAAAAGCCGGGTCGGCGACCCGGCTCTCTACAGCGGCATGGCTGTCGCGGAAGCGGCCCGGATTATGCCGCGGCGACCGGGATCTTGCCGATCTTGGCCTGCCATTCGGCGGGGCCGGTCTTGTGCACCGAGGTGCCTTCGCTGTCCACGGCCACCGTCACCGGCATGTCCTTGACGTCGAACTCGTAGATGGCTTCCATGCCCAGGTCCGCGAAGCCGACCACCTTGGCTTCCTTGATCGCCTTGGCCACCAGGTAAGCCGCGCCGCCGACCGCCATCAGGTAGGCCGACTTGTGCTTCTTGATCGCCTCGATCGCCACCGGGCCGCGCTCGGCCTTGCCGATCATCGAGATCAGGCCGGTCTCGGCCAGCATCATCTCGGTGAACTTGTCCATGCGCGTGGCGGTGGTCGGGCCGGCCGGGCCGACCGCTTCGTCGCGCACCGGGTCGACCGGGCCGACGTAGTAGATCACGCGGTTCTTGAAGTCCACCGGCAGCTTCTCGCCCTTGGCCAGCATGTCGGCGATGCGCTTGTGCGCGGCGTCGCGGCCGGTCAGCATCTTGCCGTTGAGCAGCAGGGTCTGGCCCGGCTTCCACGACGCCACTTCCTCGGGCGTGAGCGTGTTCAGGTCGACGCGCTTGGAGGTTTCGGTGTTGGGCGCCCACTCGACCTTCGGCCATTGCGACAGGTCCGGCGCTTCCAGCCTGGCCGGGCCGCTGCCGTCCAGCGTGAAGTGCGCGTGGCGCGTGGCCGCGCAGTTCGGGATCATCGCCACCGGCTTGGAGGCCGCGTGGGTCGGGTAGCCCATGATCTTGACGTCGAGCACGGTGGCCAGGCCGCCCAGGCCCTGCGCGCCGATGCCCAGCGCGTTGACCTTCTCGTACAGCTCGACGCGCAGTTCCTCGATCCAGTCGCGCGGGCCGCGCGCGATCACGTCCTGGATGTCGATCGGGTCCATCAGCGATTCCTTGGCCATGACCATCGCCTTCTCCGCGGTGCCGCCGATGCCGATGCCCAGCATGCCGGGCGGGCACCAGCCGGCGCCCATCGTCGGCACGGTCTTGAGCACCCAGTCGACGATGGAGTCGGACGGGTTGAGCATGACGAACTTCGACTTGTTTTCCGAGCCGCCGCCCTTGGCCGCGACCTGGATGTCCACCGTGTTGCCGGGCACCACTTCATAGTGGATCACGGCCGGGGTGTTGTCGCGGGTGTTCTTGCGGCCGCCTTCGGGCGGGTTGACGATGGAGGCGCGCAGCACGTTGTCCGGATGGGTGTAGCCGCGGCGCACGCCTTCGTTGATCATGTCCGACAGCCCCATGGTGGCGCCGTCCCAGCGCACGTCCATGCCCACCTTGACGAAGATCGTGACGATGCCGGTGTCCTGGCAGATCGGGCGCTTGCCCTCCGCGCACATGCGGCTGTTGGTCAGGATCTGCGCGATCGCGTCCTTGGCGGCCGGACTCTGCTCCAGCTCATAGGCGCGGCCCAGGCTGGTGATGTAGTCCATCGGGTGGTAATAGCTGATGTACTGCAGGGAGTCGGCGACGCTCTGGATGAGGTCTTCTTGTTTGATGACGGTCATTTTTGTGGGGGACAGGCGAGGGGAAATTCAACTCGGAATGATACACCCGCGCGGCGGTGTCGCGGCACGCGCATGCGCATGCCGGCAACGCCGCGGGTGATGCCTGGGCCGCATCGCGCGGCCCGCCGGGCGTTCCGGCGGCAGGCCGAAAAAAACCGCAGCCGGGGCTGCGGTCTGGTGGCCTCGCCGGGAGCGCCTTCAGTGCGCCTTGCCGGGCGCGGGGTGCGACACCAGCTTGTCGACGTAGGCCATCGCCACCGCCGAGAGCAGGAAGGCGAGGTGGATGATGACCTGCCACATGATGGTGTTCGGCGCGCGCTGGTCGGCGTCGATGAAGGTCTTGAGCAGGTGGATCGACGAGATGCTGATCAGCGCCATCGACAGCTTGACCTTGAGCACGCCGGCGTTGACGTGGTCGAGCCATTCCGGCTCGTCCGGATGGTTGTCCAGCCCCAGGCGCGAGACGAAGGTCTCGTAGCCGCCCACGATCACCATGATCAGCAGGTTGGAGATCATCACCACGTCGATCAGGCCCAGCACCACCAGCATGAACTTGGTCTCGTCGTATTCGGTGGCGTGCGCCACCAGGTGCCAGACCTCCACGCCGAAGTGATAGACGTAGACCGCCTGCGCGACGATCAGGCCGAGGTAAAGCGGCAGCTGCAGCCAGCGCGAGGAAAAGATCACGCTGGCCAGCGGGCCGAGCCGCCGGGGCTGGTTCGACATGGGATTCGATGCCATTGGGGTTGAAAGCGGAATGTAAGGGAAGGGTTGCAATTGTACATTGCGCATATTTCGCGAATCGCGCGTTTTGCACCCCGGCCGGCCTTCAACCTGTTCAGCCGCCGCGATCCCGTCCGGCGCCGGCCGCCGCGCCGGCGCCGTCGCGCCACGTGCGCCGGGCGAGCGGGCCGGGCCAGCTCGCCAGCACGATGCCGGCCAGCACGCAGGCCAGCGCCACGCCATGCGCCCAGCCCGGCTTCTCGCCGAGGAAGACGATGCCGTAGGTGGCCGCCGCGACCGGCAGCACCGCGGTGAACACGCCGGCCAGTTGCGCGGGCACGTGGCGCACGCCCTTCATCCACAGCCAGAACGAGAAGATGCTGGCCGACAGCGCGTACCACAACAGCATCAGCCAGATGCCGGGCGGGACCGAGGCCATGTCGAACGTGAGCAGCGGCACCAGCCCCAGCGGCAGCATCAGCAGGCCGCCGATCAGGTGCGTGTAGGCGCAGATCTCGATCGCCGCCAGCGTCTGCGCCAGCCGCCGCGACAGGATCACGTAGACCGATTCGCAGATCACCGCGCCCATGATCATCAGGTTGCCGAGCAGCGCCTGCCCGCCGTCGGTCCCGCCGCCGGCGCCGTGCCCGGTGCCGCGCGCCACGTTCAGCACCGCGATGCCCGCCACCGCCAGCAGCACCGACAGCACGGTGCGGCGCGACAGCCGCTCGCGCAGGACCAGCCACGACAGCAGCGCCACCGTGGCCGGGATGGTGCTGGTGATCACGCCCGCGGCCATCGCGCTGGTCAGGCGCACGCCGCCCAGCATCAGCAGCGTGAACAGGAAGGTGCCGAAGAACGCCTGCAGGAATAGGTTGAGCCACTCGCCGCGCGACACCGCGCGCATGCGCGCGGGCCGGTACCACGGCGCCAGGCACACGATGGCGATGGCAAAGCGCAGCAGCGCGAACAGCAGGATCGGCACGTAGGCCACGATGGCCTTGCCCAGTCCGACATTGCTGCCGACCAGGGCCATCGCGGCGATCAGGAGGAGGGAGTGGACGGGCAAGTCGTGGACGGCCAAGTCGGCTCGGCGGGCGGCGTGCGGCGCGCGCAAACTCCGCGAATGTCGCAGCGCCGTGTTCGGAATAGGGCTCGCGGCATTATAGCTGTGCTAGCCTAATGGAGAAGGCTGCACATCGGCATGCGGGCGCCGCGATCGCGCCACCCGCGTTGCCGGCGCAACGCTCGCCGATGCTGCACCGCACGCAAGCGGCATGCTGCATCGCAGCAGCCGGACCCGGCCCAGCGGGGGCCTGAAAACCCCCGGCGGCACGTCAGGTTTAAGTAAGCCGTCGGGCGTAAGTTTGCAGCCACGCAGCCACACCATATCAGGAGACAAACAAATGTCCGCCATCGAATCGGTGATGCAGGAGCATCGCGTTTTCAATCCCCCGGAGTCGTTCGCAAAGCAGGCCGCGGTGCCAAGCATGGAGGCCTACCGGGCGCTGTGCGATGAAGCGGAGCGTGATTACGAGGGCTTCTGGGCGCGGCATGCGCGCGAACATCTGCACTGGAGCAAGCCTTTCACCAAGGTGCTCGACGAAAGCGACGCGCCGTTCTACAAATGGTTCGAGGACGGCGAGCTCAACGCCTCCTACAACTGCCTCGACCGCAACCTCGCCAACGGCAACGCCGACAAGGTGGCGATCGTGTTCGAGGCCGACGACGGCGCCGTCAGCAAAGTCACCTACCGCCAGCTTCACACCAAGGTCTGCCAGTTCGCCAACGGCCTCAAGGCGCTCGGCATCAGGAAGGGCGACCGCGTCGTCATCTACATGCCGATGTCGGTCGAAGGCGTGGTGGCCATGCAGGCCTGCGCGCGCATCGGCGCCACCCACTCGGTGGTGTTCGGCGGCTTCTCGGCCAAGTCGCTGCAGGAGCGTCTGGTGGACGTCGGCGCGGTCGCGCTGATCACCGCCGACGAGCAGATGCGCGGTGGCAAGGCGCTGCCGCTCAAGGCCATCGCCGACGAAGCGCTCGCGCTGGGCGGCTGCGAAGCCGTGAAGAGCGTCATCGTGTATCGCCGCACCGGCGGCAAGGTCAACTGGACCGAAGGCCGCGACCGCGCGATGGACGACGTCGCCAAGGGCCAGCCCGAGACCTGCGAAGCCGAGCCGGTCAGCGCCGAGCACCCGCTGTTCGTGCTCTACACCTCCGGCTCCACCGGCAAGCCCAAGGGCGTGCAGCACAGCACCGGCGGCTACCTGCTGTGGGCGCTGATGACGATGAAGTGGACCTTCGACATCAAGCCCGACGACCTGTTCTGGTGCACCGCCGACATCGGCTGGGTCACGGGCCACACCTACATCGCCTACGGCCCGCTCGCCGCCGGCGCCACCCAGGTGGTGTTCGAAGGCGTGCCCACGTATCCCAACGCCGGCCGCTTCTGGGACATGATCGCGCGCCACAAGGTCAGCATCTTCTACACCGCGCCGACCGCGATCCGCTCGCTGATCAAGGCCGCCGACGCCGACGAGAAGGTCCATCCGAAGCAGTACGACCTGTCCAGCCTGCGCCTGCTCGGCACCGTGGGCGAGCCGATCAACCCGGAAGCCTGGATGTGGTACCACCACAATATCGGCAACGAGCGCTGCCCGATCGTGGACACCTTCTGGCAGACCGAGACCGGCGGCCACATGATCACGCCGCTGCCGGGCGCCACGCCGCTGGTGCCGGGCTCGTGCACCTTGCCGCTGCCCGGCATCATCGCCGCCATCGTCGACGAGACCGGCCAGGACGTGCCCAACGGCAGCGGCGGCATCCTCGTCGTCAAGCGCCCGTGGCCGTCGATGATCCGCACCATCTGGGGCGATCCGGACCGCTTCAAGAAGAGCTACTTCCCCGAGGAACTCGGCGGCAAGCTCTACCTTGCCGGCGACGGCTCGATCCGCGACAAGGAAACCGGCTACTTCACCATCATGGGCCGCATCGACGACGTGCTCAACGTCTCGGGCCACCGCATGGGCACGATGGAGATCGAGTCGGCGCTGGTGTCCAACCCGATCGTGGCCGAGGCCGCCGTGGTGGGCCGCCCCGACGACATGACCGGCGAGGCCATCTGCGCCTTCGTGGTGCTCAAGCGCTCGCGCCCGACCGAGGAAGAAGCCAAGCAGATCGCCACCGAGCTGCGCAACTGGGTCGGCAAGGAGATCGGCCCGATCGCCAAGCCCAAGGACATCCGCTTCGGCGACAACCTGCCCAAGACCCGCTCCGGCAAGATCATGCGGCGCCTGTTGCGCTCGCTGGCCAAGAACGAGGAAATCACCCAGGACACCTCGACCCTGGAAAACCCCGCCATCCTGGACCAGCTCAAGCAGGTCCAGTAAGCAGGGCACGCACCACCGGCCGGCCGGTACGCCACGCGCGTGCCGGCCGGCCGTTTCCGCATCCGCGGCGCCAGTCCAACCACGCATCCCATGCCCGACGAACAGTCGCGCTTCCGCCGCCGGCTGCTGCTCTACTACGGCTTGTTCACCGTCGGCCTCTTCACGTTCATCGGCATGATGGGCCTGCTGGAGCATTCCAGCGGCGACGCGCTCTGGCTTGGCTACGTCTTCCTGTTCGTCACCATCGCCATCTATGCGTGCATCGGGCTGATCTGCCGCACCTCCGACCTCAATGAATACTACGTGGCGGGGCGCCGCGTGCCCGCCATGTTCAACGGCATGGCCATCGCCGCCGACTGGATGAGCGCCGCGTCCTTCATCGGCCTGGCCGGCATCCTGTTCGCCTCGGGCTACGAAGGGCTCGCCTACGTGATGGGCTGGACCGGCGGCTACTGCCTGGTCGCCTTCCTGCTCGCGCCCTACCTGCGCAAGTACGGCGGCTACACCATCCCCGACTTCCTCGCCGCGCGCTACGGCAACGGCAAGCCCGGCGGCAACCTGCCGGTGCGCGCGATCGCCGTGCTGGCCGCCTCGCTCTGCTCCTTCGTCTACCTGGTGGCGCAGATCCAGGGCGTAGGGCTGATCGTCACGCGCTTCATCGGCGTGGAGTTCGCCGTCGGCGTGTTCTTCGGTCTGGCCGGCATCCTGGTCTGCTCGTTCCTCGGCGGCATGCGCGCGGTCACGTGGACCCAGGTCGCGCAATACATCATGCTGATCGTCGCCTTCCTGGTCACGGTGTCGATGATCGCGTGGAAACATCATCACGACGCGCTGCCCCAGCTCAGCTACGGCAAGCTGCTCTCGCAGCTCGACACGCGCGAGCGCGAGATAGAGCGCGACCCGGCCGAGCAGGTCGTGCGCGAGTTCTATCGCCAGCAAGCCATCCGCATGCAGGAACGCATCGCCAGGCTGCCGCAGTCGTTCGCCGAGGAACGCGACGCGCTGTCCGCGCGGCTGCAGGAACTGCGCCTGCGCAACGCGCCGCTGCGCGAGATCAAGACCGTCGAGCGCGAGCGCATCGAATTCCCGCGCGACGTCGCCGCGGCGCAGCTGCAATGGAGCCAGCAGCGCGAAGAAGCGCTCGCGCGCAGCCAGCCGTCCACGCCCTCCACCGAACCCTATCCCTCCGCCTCCGAGCAGGAGCGCAAGACCAAGCGCCTCAACTTCGTGCTGCTCGTGTTCTGCCTGATGCTCGGCACCGCCAGCCTGCCGCACATCCTCACGCGCCTCTACACCACGCCGTCGGTCAAGGAAACACGCAGCTCCGTGGCCTGGGCCGTGTTCTGCATCGCGCTGCTCTACGTCTCCGCGCCCACGCTCGCCGCGCTGGTGAAATACGAATTCTTCCAGCACCTGGTCGGCACGCCCTACGCCGAACTGCCGCAGTGGGTAGTGCAATGGCGCAAGGTCGACCCGCCCGTGTTCGGCATCCGCGACGTCAACGGCGACGGCATCGTGCAGTGGGCCGAGATCCTGATCCAGCCCGACATGATCGTGCTCGCCGCGCCCGAGATCGCCGGCCTGCCCTACGTCATCTCCGGCCTCGTCGCCGCCGGCGCGCTCGCCGCGGCGCTTTCCACCGCCGACGGCCTGCTGCTCACCATCGCCAACGCGCTCTCGCACGACGTCTTCTATCACATGATCGACCGCACCGCGAGCCACCAGCGGCGCGTCACCACCGCCAAGATCGTCCTGCTCGGCGTCGCGCTGTTCGCCTCGTACGTCACCTCGCTGCGGCCCGGCAACATCCTCTTCCTGGTCGGCGCCGCCTTCTCGCTGGCCGCCTCCAGCTTCTTCCCGGTACTCGTGCTCGCCATCTTCTGGCGCCGCACCACCGCCGCCGGCGCGGTCGCCGGCATGACCGCCGGGCTCGGCGTGGCGGTCTACTACATCTTCGTCAACTACCCGTTCTTCACCCGCATGACCGGCATCTTCGGCAACCGCTGGTTCGGCGTCGACCCCATCGCGTCAGGCGCCTTCGGCGTCCCCGCCGGCTTCGCCGTCGCCATCCTCGTCAGCCTGCTGACCCCGCGCAACGCGCCCGTGATCGACCGCCTCGTGACCTACCTGCGACGTGGCTGACGGACCGCTTCACGAAACACTGGAATTGCCGGACAAGTCTGTTATAATCGCCGACTTCCCGGAGAGATGGATGAGTGGTTTAAGTCGCACGCCTGGAAAGCGTGTATAGGTTAATAGCCTATCGGGGGTTCGAATCCCCCTCTCTCCGCCAGGATCCCATAAGCCCTTGATTCTTCAAGGGCTTTTTTCATGGCTTCTCTGCCAGGTACCCCTCACAGGGGGACCTCTTTCCCTAATGGGAATGGACTGGGTTCATACTTCGCAAGCCATCGCAAGCCGATCCCGTCTAGCCGCTTTGGCGCGGTACAGTGCTTGGTCTGCCGCCTTGACCAACCCTTGCCACCGATCTAGCTTCGAGCCGGAGACGGAGGCAATCCCGACACTCGCGCTCACACGGCCAAACGGACTGGTTTCGTGGCGGATATTCTGCTGCCGCAACCGCTCCAGGATACGTTGCGCGACCACCTGTGCCCCGGCGCCGTCGGTATTGGGCAAGATGACGCCCATCTCTTCTCCACCATACCGCGCCACCAAATCGGACGGCCGTCGCACGCAATCCTCCAGCACTTTTGCAACCTTCTGCAAACAAGCGTCTCCGGCGAGATGGCCATGGGTGTCGTTAAACCTCTTGAAATAGTCGATGTCGATCATCAACAATGCCAATGGTGTCCCGTCCCGATGTGTCCGCTTCGTTTCCGTGGCAAGCGTCTCGTCAAAGCATCGCCGGTTCGCCAGACCGGTCAGTGCGTCTTTCATCGCCAGCAATTCCAGCTGCTGATTCGAACAGAGCAATTTTTCTTGCGTGACCAGCAATTCCCTTTCGACCTCGGTTCGCCGATTGATGTCCCGGATCAACAGCCAGCCGATAAGGCCGGTGAGTCCCAGCAGGCTGGACACCACGCTTATCGACAGCAGTGCGTTTAACTGCCACGCAGCCAATACTTCATGCCTGCCGAGTGCGACGGTAGTCACCAGTGGCAGCATGGCACTCTTGCGAAAAGCGTAGAGCCGCTCCACCCCGTCCAGAGTGGAGGTGTACGAAGCCGTACCGACCGATTGGTCGACAAGGTACTTGGCATAGATCGGGGACTGCAAGAAATTGCGCCCCATGTCCTGCTCGCGGAATGGATAGCGAACCAGCATCGAACCATCCGTATAGGTCACCCCGATGGCGCCATCCCGTCTCACGTCGATCTGCCCGAACAGCCGCAGGAAGTTTTCCACGTCCAATGCCACGACCACCACCCCGGCAAATTTCCCGTGAGCTTCATTGAAACGCCGACTGACGGTGATGATCCATTTGTGGGTGGCGCGGCTGCGAATCGGTTTCCCGATGAATGGCTCCCGGGATGGATCGTCACGGTGATGAATGAAATAGGCGCGACCTTTACAGGAAACCCCAGACAGATCCGGCCGATTCGAGAACATCAGGGCGCGGCCCTGGTCATCGCAGATGGCGACACCGTTTAGTTGTGGCATCTGGGGCCGCTGTCGGCCGACCAGTGCTTCCAGCCGCTGGATCTGGGCGGGGCCGCTGCCATCTATTTCCAGGCGATCGGCAAGCCCGAGCGAGAACATCGCGCTTTGCCGAACGATGTCTTCAGAGTAAGTCGCGAGCGCCTGGGTAAGGTTCAACCCGTGGATGCTCGCATTCTTCAGCGTCCGATCTCGGGATGCCACAACGTTCCAGATTGTCAGCAGCGCCAGGGAGCAGCCGCTAACGAGCAGCAAAAGTATGACGAGGTGGATGTCACGCTTCGATTTTCTCAAGAATGCAAACCCCCGTGGAATCTGAGGGGCTCGCCTTGCCGTCAAGGGGGAAATTGTATGAAGATTGACCACCTTGAATACGGAATAGCATATGGCAATAACAGGTTCTTACGCAGACGTGTCATTATACGTCTATTGATACGCAGAAAAAAGGCAGATAGCGGTCAAGATCGTACCTGTTGCAAGGATTAATCATCTGTGAATGCATCGCAGATGTGCAAGATCCGGGAAGTCACCTATGCCCTTAATTGAGGTGGGGTGAGATTTTCCAGGATTTGGCAGGGCACATACTCCGAAAAAGGGGGGGGTAAGAGTCTAGTGTAAATTGAGTGCTGGAGATCTGGTGAGGCACGTTAACCAGTGGGGAAGGGGTTCATATTCGTGAATTAAGAGCGTGCGGCGACGAAAGATCACTTTTGCAGCCTAATTTCATGCCGCGGCTATTCAGGGTTCACGAAATTTTGATGGCTGATCGCGTTATTCTTCAATAGACCATTCTTTACGAAGCATAGCGTACTGCATGGTGTTCTCGTAGATGGGTACGCCGTGACTGTCGTTCTTGAAGGACACAAATTCCTTGAAAATTCCTTCCTGTCGCATACCAAGTTTTTCGCAAAGTCGCCGGGATGGCGCGTTGGTGTCTTCCACATATGCATAAAGGCGACGTGCAGCCCTTTCTGAAAAGAGACTGGCTACCAGGGTCTTTGCCGCCTCATACGCATAGCCCATTCCGCCGAATTCAGGGTTGAAATTCCAGCCGACCGAGAAGGTATCTTGTTCCTGCACTGCAAAAAGATCCCCGATAAGTCTGCCTGATCTCCGCAGGCATACCGCAATATACTCATCACTTTCACTTCGCTTTTTAGCCTCGCCTTCGGCCTCGGCCATGTCTTTCAGGGCAAGCGAGAGAAAGCAATTGGAGACCGGCTTGTGCAAATATTCGAAGAGATCCGCGGCATCCTCCTGAACGAAACGCCTCAGAATGAGCCGGTCAGTTTCAATTGTTTTCATGGTAACGCGCATCGCATTATTCGAATTTCGATTTTATATGGGTGAATTTCATTCTTGAGTTCGCTGCGTGGAGTATAGCCATTTTAAGGAGTTCATCAACGATGTCCTTGCGTCCATAAGGGGCGGCGCCGGAAACCTGTTTGATTTTCAGGCTGGCGTCAGCTTGGCGGGGTCTACTAGGCGACATGGTTATCGTCATGGAAAGACATCCGATGGAACACAAGGTCCAGCACTACTCAAGATTCATGATCGTTCTGCACTGGCTTACCGCGCTCTGCGTGGGGATCGCATGGTTGCTCAGCGACGGTGGGCCGGCGGTCGTGCGCAATCCGCCGACGTGGCATTTCATGTTCGGACTAGCCGTGCTGCTGCTGGTAGTGCCGCGTATCGGCGCGCGGCTGGCTGGTGGCGCGCCTCCGCTCGACGCGGGTAGCCCGCCGTTGCTGCAGCTTGCCGCCAAGGTCGGTCATGGGGTGCTTTATCTGTTCCTGATCGCCATGCCGTTGACGGGCTGGTACGCCGCCTCGGCGCTGGGTATCCCGGTCACGGTGTTCGGGGTGGCCTTGCCGGCGCTGACGGATCCGGTCCAGCCACCGCCGGGCTTCGTTGCTGAACTCCACAGCACGGGCGGTTCCGTGTTTCTGGTCATCGCGGGCCTGCACGGACTCATGGCGCTGTATCACCATTTCGTGCTGAAGGACGACACGCTGCGGCGCATGACACTCTGATCCGGCTGCGTTGCGCTGTCGATGCCTGCCGCCGGCCGTGGCTGGCGGCTGCGGAAATCATGGCATCGAAGGTGGTTCGTCCGGCCATGCGATGATGGCCTCGAAGCCATCGCTTCTTCCGCTCGCGGGCGAGCGAAGCGTCAGGCTTCCGCCGGTCTGGTCCATGATGGCGCGAACGATGGACAGGCCCAGGCCGGTTCCCGCGGCCGACGTGACGCCGCGCCTGAAGGGCTCGGTGATCCGCGGCAGCATTTCGGTCGGGACCACTGGCCCCCGATTGACCACGCGAACCTGCTGGCCCGGTCCGGCGATCACGTCAACCGGGCCGTCCGCTGCGCCGTGGAGCAGGGCATTCTGGATCAGGTTGCGCACGGCGATGGCAAAGGCGTCGAGATTGATCCGGCGCTTCAGGACCAGTCCATCGCAGACCTGCAGCGTCACCCGGGCTGGCGTGCCGGAGGTCGGCTGGAAGTCCCGCACCACCAGGCGCAGCGCGGGAAGGAGGTCGGACGCCGTTTGCGCCTGGGCGAAGCCCGCGTCGAGCCGGGCGAGCTGCAGCAGCTTTTCGGACAGGCGCGACAGATGCCGCAGGGAAAGCTCGACTTCCTTCAGGCGCTGGCCCGCTGGCTGATCACCAAGCTCGACGGCCAGCAGCTGCGTTTGCGCCAGGGCGCCGGCGATCGGGGTTCGCAGCTCATGCGCGCTGCTGGCCGCGAAGGCGCGTTCCGCGTCCAGCGCCGCGCTCAGGCGCTTGAGCAGGCTGGCCACCGCGTCGGCGATGGGCGCGAGTTCGGCGGGTTGTCCTTCTGTCGCCAGGGGAGACAGGTTGTGGCTGCTCCGTTCGGAGATGTCGCGCGCCAGGCGCCCGACGGGCCGCATCGCGCGCTGGATCGCGATCCAGATGCCGGCGGCGGCCAGCGGTATCAGGCCGAGGAGCGGCCACAGTACCGCGTCGAGCGCCGCTCTGAGGGCCGCACGGCGATACCCCGTGTGCTCGACCAGGACGATCGAGAATCCGGAGCGGGGGTCCCGCTTCGAGAAAAGGCGCTTGCCGCCGAGTTCCGAAAACCCCGCCGCAACGGGCGCCGCGGGCGGGTTTTCCGGTGCGTCGTCCGTGCGCAGTACCACACGGCCGCGCGGGTCGATCAGGTAGTAGGTGAAGTAGGCCGTCCCCTGGTCGGGGTCGGCGCCCCGCACGCGATCCTGGCCATGCTCGTCCCCCTCCTGGATTTCATGCACGGCGAGCGGCAGCAGGCGCAAGGCGCCCTGCCGCAGCGACTGATCGAACGCTTCGTTGATCTGCGCGGACATGACCATGCCGGCGATGCTCGCGGCGCCGATCCAGAGCAGGGCCATGCTTGCCGAGACACCCGCGGCGAGCCGCCAGGCAATCGAAGGGCGCGCCATGTTCAGCCTTCCACCTGGTAGCCCAGTCCCCGGACGGTGTTCACGAAGTCCTTGCCGAGCTTCCTGCGCAGGCGGCTGACGTAGACCTCGACCGCATTGCTTTCGATTTCCGCGCCGAATTCGTATAGCGAATCCTCGATCTCGCCCTTGGTGACGATCGCGCCGCGATGGCGGACGAGCCGCTCCAGGACCGCCCACTCCCGCGCGGTGAGCCCCGCGTCCTTGCCGTTCACCATTGCCCGCTTGCGGGCCAGGTCGATGGAGACCGGGCCGATGTCCCGTACCGGGTTGGGGTCGCCCGTGTAGCGGCGCGCCACGGCGGATATGCGCGCGTTCATTTCACTCAGATCGAACGGCTTGACCAGGTAGTCGTCCGCGCCCGCGTTCAGCCCTTCGATCCGCACGGCGATCTGATCCTGCGCCGTGGCGATGATGACGGGAACCGGGTTGCGCGCGGCGCGCAGTTCGCGCAGCAGCGCCAGGCCGCAGCCGTCGGGCAGGCCGAGATCGAGGAGAACCAGCTCATAGGCGACGGTAGCCAGGGCCGACCGCGCCTCGTCGATGGTCCGCAGCCAGTCGACGCTGTGGCCGTTCAGTGCGATGTGGTCCCGCACGGCCGCGCCCAGCACCGGGTCGTCTTCGATCAGCAATGTCCGCATGAATCTCCTCCAGGAAGCCGACGCCCGAGCATGCCACGCCAGCCTGACGGGCGGCTGAACAACCGGCGGCCCTTTTCAGGCTGGCGTCAGGTCGAGGTTGTCCAATGGCACGGGTGCTGTCATGGTAGCAACGCTTGATGCCAATATTCGGGATGCCGGCGCGGAAAAGGCCAAAAGGCTGGCCCGCGCGGCGTCATCTTCAAGAGAAAATGGATCGCCCGTGTCGGCCGGACGGGATCCCGCCATGCTCTGCGCGAGAGAGCGGGTGCTGAAACAAATACCGGAATCGGGGGAGTTGGATGCGTCGCACACATACGGAAAGACACCTGATCGCGCGCGTTGGTTGGCTGCGAGCCGCCGTGCTTGGCGCCAATGACGGGATCATCTCGACGGCGAGCCTGATCCTGGGCGTGGCCTCGGCAGCGGGTTCGCAAGGCAATGTCCTGCTGACGGGCGTGGCCGGTCTGGTCGCCGGCGCCATGTCGATGGCGGCGGGGGAATATGTCTCGGTCAGTTCGCAGTCCGATACGGAGGAAGCCGATCTCGCGCGGGAAAAATACGAACTCGCGAAGGATGTGGAGTTCGAGGAAAAGGAACTGGCGCATATCTATGTCTCCCGCGGCGTCGAGGCCGGACTTGCGCGCCAGGTGGCCCAGCAGTTGATGGCCAAGGATGCCCTGGGTGCCCATGCCAAGGATGAACTCGGCATTTCGGAGATCACCACGGCGCGCCCCGTGCAAGCCGCGCTGGCATCGGCGGCGAGCTTCTCGGTCGGGGCGGCCGCTCCGCTCGCGCTCGTCGTGGCTTCGCCATCGAACTGGTTGTTGCCGGTGGTATCCGCTGGGTCCCTGGCGTTCCTGGGGCTGCTTGGCGTGGCCAGCGCCAAGGCCGGCGGCTCCGGCATCCTGAAGCCGACGATCCGCGTGATGTTCTGGGGCGCGCTCGCAATGGCCGTGACTGCCGGGATCGGCGCCGCTTTCGGCGCGGCGGTCTGAAACGCTCCGGCGTGTGCGGCATGGATCGTTTCGGGGCCGCAGTACCATGCCGGCGACGCGGCGCATGCGCTCGATCCGGTCCCGCGGAATCCGCGTGCGCAAAAAAGAAAAGCCCCGCAGAAACAAATTCCGCGGGGCTTTCATCTTCCATCCTTCCATTGCGCCTGCCGGACCCGGGCCCAGCCAAGAGGGCCCGGAAATACCGACCCGCTCAAGCGCGCCGGATCCCGCTTACTTCGGCAGCAGGCCGGACAGCGGTTTCTGCGACAGGAACATCGAGCTCATCTCGTCCGCCGTCAAGGCGCGATTCCACATCGCCAGATCGGAGAAGGCCATCTGCATGGGCTTGTCGGACGTGGCGCGGCTGGGATCGTAGGATCCGGCGGTCTGCCCGTTCTTGACCATGTAGAACTTGCCGGTTCCATCCTCTCCCAGGCCGAAGCCGACTTCGCTTGCCTGGTTCACGCCGGCCAGGCCCGCGACGTTCATGCCGGCGGCGAACGCATGGGTCTGCGACTGGGTGCCCAGGATGGGATCGAACACGTAGCCCGACATGGTCTTCCCGCCGACGTCGACCACCAGCGCGAAGTACACCCACTGGTTCTCGCTGAACGGGATGTACGGGCTGTTGGTGTCGGTGCGGTGCGAGCCGTCCGCGACGTTGAACTCCGCGCCGCATCCGAACATGCTGATGATGATGCCCGCGGTGCCGCCGCTGGTGGCGTAGCCGGTCTTGTTGCTGAGGATGGGCTCGCCGACGGTGTTGGTGCTGCACGCGGGGGCCTTGTACCAGAAGCCGATGGTGAAGGCGCCGCTGCTGGCGATCGCGCTGTTCACCACGTCCTGCGCGGCGGACTGCGGCGTGAGCCGGTAGCCGTCGTAGCCGGCGGCGTTCGCGATGGCGGTGTCGATGAACAGGCCATGTCCGCCGAGCGGGTCGGCGGTGGTGGCGCCGCCGTTGGCATCGGCCGCCCACGGTCCCATCGTGCTGTGGCCGAGCGCATCGACGGGCGCGGTGAGCTGCGGGTCTTCGCCGAAGGGGTAGTAGACCGTCAGCCCGTTGGCGAGGGTGGTGGCCAGCGGCACCGGGGGCTGCGCCTTGATGTACGAGATCTGCGGCGTGAGCACGGCGCGGGCCGCCGTGCCCGCGACCACGGTGTAGCTGAACTGGTACTTGCCGGTCTTCAGTTCGTTCCGGTCGGCGAGCGGGTCGGTGTAGGTCGTCGTGCCCGCGGGCAGCGTGGCGATCGCCGTGCCGTCGCGCATCACGGTGATGGCCGCGCCGGCGGGCGCGGTCCAGTTGAGCACGGCGCGCGCGCGCGTGGTGGTGTCCTCGGCAATCTGGACGGTCAGCGCGGGAGGCTGCGCGCCGATCAGCTGGCCGCCGTCCATCGCGTAGTCCTGGCCGGCCGGCGTCTTGTCCAGATAGGCCAGCATGGTCGGGGCCACGTCCGCGATGCTGGCATATTGGTACAGCCCCGCGACGGTCGCCGGCAGCGCCGGGGTGGCGCCCCGCTGGCCATTGTTCTCGTCCTGGTTGACGGCGATGAACGCGGCCGACTGCGGCACCTGGGGCAGCCCGTCGGCGCGGCCGTTGGCGTTCAGGCCGTGGCTCGAGGCCACCACGATCAGCCATTTGCTGTCGGGATTCCTGGCGGTTTCCGACAGCAGCGTGCCGACCGCCGCGTCCAGCTGCGCGAGCTTCTGCGCGTACTGGGACGAGGCCAGGCCATTGCCCAGCGCCACGTCCTCGGCGGAATGGTACTGGGCGACGATGGTCGCGTAGCCGCCGTTGCCGATCATCTGGACGGCGTTGCGCGTGACGCAGTCGTCGGGGGTGGCGTCCTGGGAGCAGTCGGTCAGCGTGTCCAGCGCGCCCGCGGTGTGGTCGGACGCCAGCAGGGTCGCCAGCGGCGCCGAGGCGACAGTCGCCCCGGTCAGGTCCGTGCTGGCTGCCTTGACCCTGCCGAACAGGGTCTGCACGGCGGGTTTCTGGCCGGGCGCGATCGCGAAGATGCGATGCCGGCTGGCCCACGTTCCCGTCAGCAGCGTCGCCCATCCGGGCGCGTCCAGGTTGGGCTGCTGGCTGACGCCGTTGAGCACGCCGCCGCTGTAGGCGAGCTGCGGCTGGAGCTTGGCGAGATTCGGCAGCTGGCCCGACGCGATGCCCTGGCGCACGGCGTCGTACGTGACGCCGTCGAGATCGACGAACAGCGTGCGCTTGGCCAGGGTGGCGGACGGCGTGGGCGTGCCGGTGCCGGGGGGCGGCACGACGGGTGCGCCGGCGCTGGCGTTAGCGTCGTCGCTGCTGCCGCAGCCGCTCAGGGCACTGCCCATGAGCCCGGCCAGGGCCAGCGTGCCGGCAAGTCTGGCCAGCGGCCAGCGCCGGTGTTGCGCGCGCTGGCGCGCGATGGCGGCGGCACTGTCGCGCGCCGCGGCCGGCGGCCGCGGACTGCCGCCCGCCCGCAGAGGATCGTATTGGATGTTCATGTTGTGGAATGGCTGGATTGGGGATGGATGTCGAGACCCTGGGGTCTGCCGTGTCCCGCCAGGCCGGCGCGCCGGCCTGGCATCGTTGCTATGCGCCCGCGCCCATCGCCGGGTCCGAGACGGTGTCCTTGCCGGTTTCGATCCGGCCGGCGAAACGGCGCTTGAACGACGGCGATGTGCTGGCGCCGACGCTGAAGTCGTACCAGTTGCCGCTGTCGGCGACCGGCCAGCTCAGTTCGCCCACCGAGTTCGGCGCCACCGTGGCCGTCCACGGGCCGTCGGTGTGATAGGCGTTCGCGGTGACGGTGAAGGTGCAGGGCTGGCTGCCCTTGTTGTACAGCTTGACGCTCACCGAGGCGGCGTCGCACGGCTGGTAGCAGACCTGGATTTCCGGGCTTGCCGTGCCGGTGGTTTCATTCAGGTCGCCGGCGAATTCGCGGTGGTAGCCGTTGGGGCCAAGTACCCAGAGGCGATACTTGCCGTTGTCGGCGGCGGTCGGCAGCCAGCTGCCGGTCAGCGACTTGTTGGCCTCGACCAGGTAGCGGCGCGGGATGAGGTCCAGGTGCAGCTGGTCGTAGACGTGGAAGAGCGCGCCCACGCCGTTGGTGCTGGCGTTGACGAATTCCAGCGTGACCGCGCCCGGCTGCGCGTTCGGATGCATGGTGGTATGCAGTTCGTAGGGCAGCGCGCGCGACGGCCGCGTGCCGGCGGCCTGGGCGGGCAGGGCGGAGGCGGGCGTGGCGCCGGGCACGGGAATGGCGGTCTTGGCGCTCTGCGCGATCGCCAGCGCGTCGGCGCTGACCTTGGTCATGCGGCCGGACAGGGTCGGCACCACGGCGGCGTTCGGGTTCACGAAGTCGAAGCACGAGGTCAGGTCGCCGCAGACGGTGCGGCGGTAATTGCTGATCTGGGGCTCGACCACGCCGAAACGCTTTTCGAGGAACATCAGCGTCGACGTGTGATCGTAGACCTGCGAGTTGACGAAGCCGCCGCGGCTCCACGGAGAAATCACGAACATCGGCACGCGCGGGCCCGGGCCGTAGGGGCGGCCGTCTATCGCGGGCTGGTTGCTCGTGGCCGGTGTGTAGGTGTGATACTCCGGCGCCATGTCGCTGTCCGAAAGCGTGCTGCCGCCCGCCAGCGTGCCGTCCGTATTGCGCGACGGCGCGCTCGGCGGCGGCAGGTGGTCGAAGAAGCCGTCGTTCTCGTCATAGTTGACCAGCAGCACGGTCTGGCTCCAGATCTCGGGGTTCGCGGTCAGGGCGTCCAGCACCTGCTGCACGTACCAGCCGCCCTGCGCCGGGCTGGAGGGGCCGGGATGCTCGCTGTATTGCGAGGGCGGAATGATCCAGGAGACCGACGGCAGCGTGCCGTTCTGCACATCGTTGCGGAACGTCTCGAGCAGGCCTTCCGGCATGGTGTTGCCAAAGCCCTTGGCCAGCGGGCTCAGCGCGTCGTCGATCTCCGGGTTGTAGACCGGGCCGGCCGCCGTCGGCGACTGCGCCAGGCTTTCCGTCGCCACGTACAGCGGCCGGCGCGTCGAGGGCATCTGCTCGATGGCCTTGCGCCAGTGGCGAAAGCCCATCATTTCATTGCAGCCGAAGTTGTCGATCAGGCTTTGGTAGACCTTCCAGCTGACGCCCGCGCGCTCCAGGCGGTCGGCGTACGTGGTCCACGTCCAGCCGGTCGTGGAGGCGCCGATGTCGTTGCCGCCGTTGAATTCGTTGTTCAGCCCCGCGACCGCGACCGGCGCGTTGGTGTTCGGGTCCAGTCCGTTCGGGCCGTTGGTGCCGGTCCAGTAGAACAGGCGGTTGGCGATGGTGCCGGTGTGCATGCCGCAGTGATAGGCGTCGCACACCGTGAAGGCGTCGGCGAGCGCGCGCTGGAACGGCACTTCCGCGGTGTCGTAGTAGCCCATCGAGAGCGGCGTCTTCGCGTTCGGCCAGGCCGCCATGCGGCCGTGGTCCCAGGCGGCCTGCGCGTCGTTCCACGTGTGCGGCGTGCCGCCGGCGCGCTGCGCGTTGCCTGCGGTCCCGTCGAGGTGATACGGGATGAGGGTGGCGGCGCCGTAGTTCTGGTAGAAGATGTTGGCGGTGTTCGCGGACGGAACCGGGAAGCGGTCCCCGTAGCCGCGCACGCCCTTGTGCGTGCCGAAATAGCTGTCGAACGAGCGGTTCTCCAGCATCACCATCACCACGTACTTGACGTCCTGGATGGAGCCGGTGGCGTTGTTGGCTTCGATGGCCAGCGCGCGCCGGATGCTCGGGGGGAAGGTGGAGAGCGTCGCGACCGCGGCGGCGGTGCCAAGGGACGAGCGCAGGAACTTGCGTTTGGAAGGATTGAAGGTCATACCGGATCAGGGATTGTGGGTGGCTCGGACAGGCTCGGGCGCGCCCCGGTCAGGGCGCCGGCGCGCAGTGCACCGTGGTGCAGGCCGCCGGCGTGGAGGCGCCGCCGCCGGTATTGCCGGGGTTGGCCGGGGTGGTCGGCGTCGTCGCGTTGTCATCGCCACCGCAGCCGCCCAGCAACAGCACGATGCATAGCGCACCAATGCCCAGCATGGATCGGCCTGTTGCTTGATGTGTAGGGATCGGTCTAGTCATGAGATTGGTCAGTTGCAGTCCGAGCACGAGTCGTTGTGATGGGCTTCGTGGTCAATCGAGCGGTGCGCAATGCGCGGGTATCGCGATGACCGCGGGCGTACCTGGAGCAGGCTCGGCTGCGAGGGAAAAGGTGTTCCGGTACGCTTCATGGGGTGTTTTCGACGCCACGAGGGCGTTCAGCAAAGGTGCGTCTCCACGCCCGCGCGCTCGCAGAGCGCCTGCAGTTCGGCGGAGGCGTCGGCATCGGTGAAGAAGTGGTCGACCTGCTCGAGCCGCGCCACCCGGCAGGGCGCCTCGCGCAGGAACTTGCTGCTGTCGGCAAGCAGCAGCCTGCGGTGGCTGTGCGTGAGGAGGACCTGCGACAGTTCGGCTTCGTCCGGCTGGAATTCGTAGAGCGTGCCGTCGGCGCTCACGGCGCCCACGCCGCAGATCGCGAAGTGCGCGCGGAACTTGCGCAGGAAGTCGAGCGTGGTGCTCCCCATCACGTCGCGGTCGGCGGGCCGCAGCTTGCCGCCGGCCACCCAGGTCTCTATCTCGGGTTTGTCGGCCAGGGCCCGCACGGCATCGATGTTGTTCGTCACCACGCGCAGCGGCCGGTCCGGCGGCAGGGCGCGCGCGAATTCCGCCACCGTGGTGCCATAGCCAAGAAAGATCGTCGCGTCGTCCTGCATGAGGCCGACGGCCGCCTGCGCGATGCGGCGCTTGCGCTCGATCTGGACATTGCTTCTCTGCAGGAAACTCTGGTTGTGCTGGTTCGTCGGCAGGCTCAGCCCGCCGTGCACGCGCCTGACCAGGCCTTGCTCATCGAGATCGTTGATGTCGCGCCGGATCGTCTGGCTGCTCACGTTGAAGCGGCTGGCCAGTTGCTCGGTGCTCAGTTGGTCGACTTCGTGCAGCCAGTCGAGGATGTCCCGTTGTCGGCGGCTCAGGCTCATTGTTCATTCGCTCAAGATTTATGTTCGAATGAAAATTTACCCGCCGAATGTGACGGCAAAATGATATCGGCGGCGAAAGCGTGGATAGTTTTGGCCGCTTCCGGCGCGTTTCCGGTGCGCTGTCGGCGGGCTTCCGGCGGGCGGACAGGGTCGCGGGGAGGTCGTGCGGAAGAGGAAGGCGCCGGGTTCGCCGTCATCGGCGATGACGGCGTTCAGGCGCTCACAGGGCCTGCATCCCGCTGTCTGGCCGTATCTTCAGGCGGACAGGCTTGCGTATCGAAGCGGTGCGTCGGCGCCCGGATGGCGACGGCTCCGGGCGGGCCGCGCGGATCGGCCGGCCTGGCCGGGTGCGCGCGTGCGGGTCGCGGGGAAATGCCGCGTGCCCGCGTCTGTGGCGGTCACGTGGCAGTCATGCGGCGGTTATGCGGCGGTTATGCGGCGGGGGGCGGCGTCCTCAGTTCGTCGCCTTGATGTTCAGCCGGTGGATGATCTCCCCGAAGCGCTTCACCTCGGACCGATAGAACGTGTTGAGCGCCGCCGGCGTGGTGTAGGCCGCGTCGGCGCCTTGCGATGCCATCGCCTTCTTGACGTCGCTGCGCGCCAGCGCCAGCTTGAGTGCGCCGTTGAGTTTTTCGATGGTGGCCGCGGGCGTGCCCGCGCGCGTGAACAGCGCATACCACTGCGCGAAGTACAGGCCCTTGAAGCCGGCCTCTTCCAGCGTGGGGACGTCGGGCAGCGAGCTGCTGCGCTTCGGGCTGGCCACCGCGAGGATGCGGATCTTGCCCGACTGCAGCATCGACGCCGCCGAGGCTACGCCGACGAAGGCCATCGAGACCTGGCCGCCCATCGCGTCGGCCGCGGCGGGGGCGTCGCCCTTGTAGGGCACGTGGACCATGTCGAGCCCCGCCGCCGCGTTGAATGCCTCGCCGGCGAGGTGGCCGGTGCCGCCGATGCCGCTGCTGCCGTACGACAGTTTGGACGGATTGGCCTTGCCGTAGGCGATCAGTTCGGCCACGGTCCTGACGTTGAGCTTGGCGTTGACCGCAAGCACGATGGGCACCGAGCCCACCATGCCGATGGGGGCGAAGTCCTTCACCGGGTCATAGGTCACGTCGGGATACAACGTGGGGTTGGTGCCGTGCGTCGCGCTATTGCCCATGAGGACCGTATAGCCGTCGGGCTGGGCCTTGGCAACGAAGCTGGCGCCGACCACGCCGTTGGCGCCGGCGCGGTTGTCGACGACGATGGTGGTCTTCAGTTCGTCGCCCATGTGCTGGGCCATCAGGCGCGTCAGAAAGTCGTTGGCGCCGCCGGCCGCGTAGGGCGAGACGAACTGGATCGGGCGGTCGGGGAACTCGGCCTGCGCCGACGTCGCGATACCCAGGCCGACGATCAATGCCGCGGCGGCGCGCAGCCCCAGACGATGAAAGCAGAACATGTCTTCCTCCTGTGCCTTCGTTGGCACGATTAGTTAGGTGTATTCCCGTGCGATGCCTCGTCACCACTGCCGTGTCGAGGCATCGCAGGTACGGCAAACAGTCTAAGTACCTGCGACTGTCTTTTGCACATGACGCGGGCAGTTTCAGGTCCACTACTTGAACTATCGCGTTGCCCGCGGAGCGGCGTCGCTTCGTCGCGTCAACAGAAGTCAATAGAGCTTGGTGAGATTCGCCAGTTCGTCCTCGATCGAACGGATGGCGTCGCCGAGGCAGTTCACCACGGTTTCGGTCCGCTCCTTGCCCAGCCGGGTGGCCAGCGTCGACACGCTGATCGCCGCCGCGGGCGTGCCGTCGGGATAGCGGATGACCATGCCGACGGACATCACCGCGGGCGAGTCGAACACCTTGTTCGTGGCATAGCCGCGCCGGCGCGTCTCCGCGATGCTCGCCTGCAATGCCGCCAGCGAGTAGCGCGGATTCTTGCGCTGGGTGCGCGCCACGTTCACCTTGCAGATGCGGTCGACTTCTTCGTCGGGCAGCGCGCTGAGCAGCGCCAGCCCGGTCGCGCCGATATTCAGGGGCCGGTGCCGTCCCACGTCGAGGATGAACAGCTTGATCGGGAAGTTGCCGTCGGCGCGCGCCACGCAGACGTTGTCGAAGCCGGAGCGCACGGTCATGAAGACGGTATCCCCGGTCTGGTCCGCGATGGATTGCAGGTAGGGCTTGCAGATGTCCCGCAGCGAGAGCTTGGGCGCGGCCGCGAGGCCCATCTCGTAGAGCAGCGGGCCGAGGTAGTAGCGCTTGGTGGTCTCGTCCTGCCGGATCAGCTGCTCGGCGATCATGCCCTGCAGGATCCGGTGCGCGGTGGGCCGCTCGATGCCGACGCGCCGGTACAGGTCCACCAGGCGGATGCCGCCGCGGTTGTTGGCCGTGATCAGCCGCAGCAGCGCCACCGCGCGATGCAGGGTCTGCGTGCCGGCGGCGGCGCTGGCCAGGACATTGGGCTTGGACGGGCTCATGGCATTTTCATTCCGAGCGGTTCTCATTATGTGGACCGTATCGTCCATCGTCTTGGCCAGGCTGTATATGGCCTGGACTCATGAAGTCCATATTTTGGACTTCATATGGCGGCCCGCTCGCGCTTGCTGTCATTCTTCGCTCCGGCAGCGGCGCATCGCGGATGACCGCCCGGAGGCGAGGCGGTCGACGAGACGCCTGGCCGGACAAGACAAGACTGGAGACACGCTGCGCTGCAGCAAGGCGCGGCACACGGCAATGGAAGACACACACCTGCTTGCGGTGCGTCAGGACGGCGTACTGACCCTGACGCTCAACCGCCCCGAACGGCGCAATGCGCTGAGCCCACAGTTGTACGAAAACCTGCGCGAGCAGTTGTCCCTGGCGGCGGCGGACGATGCGATCGGCGCCGTGGTGCTCACGGGCGCCGGCGGCGCGTTCTGCGCCGGCGGCGACGTGGCGCGCATGGCCGACGCGTCGGCGGCCGAGACCCTGTCGTTCGAGGCCCGCGCGAACCGGCTGCGCCGGCGTGCCGAGATCTGCGAACTGCTGCACGAGATGCCCAAGCTGACGCTGGCCATGATCCGCGGCGCGGCCGTCGGCGCGGGGCTGTCGATCGCGCTGGCCTGCGACATGCGCATCGGCGACGACACCGCGCGACTCAAGACCGGCTTCATCGACGTCGGCGTGCCCGGCGATTTTGGCGGCCACTATTTCCTGCCGCGCATCGTGGGCGCGGCGCGCGCCCGCGAACTCTATCTCTGCTCGCCGCTGCTCGACGCCGGCCAGGCCGCCGCACTGGGCCTGCTCAACCAGAAAGTCGCCGCGGAGCAGCTCGAAGCCGTGGTCATGGCCATCGCCAGGCATTGCGCAAGCCATTCGCGCACGGCGGTCGGCTACATGAAGCGCAACCTCAATGACGCGCTGGGCGCCACGCTCGGCGAAGTGCTGGATGCCGAGGCATGGCGCCACGTGCGCTGCACCGAGACGCCCGAGCACCGCGAGGCGGTGCGCGCGCGCGCGGCCCGACGCCGGGCGGCGACGGGCGCGGAGGGCGTGGAGGGCGGCGGCGCGACACCCGCGTGAGCCGGGCAGGGCAGGGCAGTTTCTTCCATTTTTCCCCATCTTTTTCAGGATGACATCGATGAGCAAGGTTTGTCAGGACCGCGTCGTGATCGTGACGGGCGCCGCCCGTGGAATCGGACGCGAATACGCGTTGCATCTGGCCGCGCATGGCGCCAGGGTGGTCGTCAACGACCTCGGCAGTTCCCGCGAGGGCATCGGCCAGGACATGTCCGCGGCGCAGGCGGTGGTCGACGAGATCGTCCATGCCGGCGGCCAGGCCGTGGCCAACGGCGACAACATCGCCGACTGGGAAGGCGCGCGGCGCCTGATCGCGCATGCGGTCGAGCATTTCGGCCGGCTCGATGCGCTCGTCAACAACGCCGGCATCCTGCGCGACCGCACCATGGTCAACATGGAAGAGGGCGAATGGGATGCCGTGGTGAACGTCCACCTGAAAGGCACCTTCGCGCCGTCGCACCATGCCGCGGTCTACTGGCGCGCCACGCAGAAGGCCACGGGCGAGCCGGTCAACGGCCGCATCATCAACACGACGTCGTCGTCGGGCCTGTTCGGCAACATCGGGCAGACCAACTACGGCGCGGCCAAGGCCGGCGTCGCGGCGCTGACCGTCATCGGCGCGCGCGAGCTCAAGCGCTATGGCGTCACCGTCAATGCCATCTGCCCGCATGCCCAGACCCGCATGACCGAAGGCCTGCGCGAGCGCACGCCCGAGGAGATCGCCGCGCGCCATCCGCGCTGGATCGCGCCCGTGGTGGTGTGGCTGGCCGGCGCCGACAGCGGCGCGGTGACGGGGCGCGTGTTCGAGGTCGGCGGCGGCCATCTGGCCGCGCTGGAAGGCTGGCACCGCGGGCCGTCGGCCGAGCCGGTGGACGATGCCGGCAAGATCGGGCCGGTCCTGAGCGACCTGGCCGCGCGCGCGCGCCGCAATGCCGACATGAAAGGCAACGACCTGGACTGAGCAATGATCGATAAGCGCTGCAAGAACGTAGCCGACGCCATCGCGGGGATCCGCGACGGCGCGGTGCTGCTGGTCGGCGGCTTCGGCACGTCGGGCCGGCCCACCCGGCTGATGGAGGGCGTGCTGGAGCTGGGGGTGCGCGACCTGACCATCGTGGCCAACAACGCGACCATCGGCACCGACATCGTGGGGGACCTGATGCGGGCCGGCCGCATCCGCAAGATCGTGTGCTCGTTCCCGCGCGGGCTGACCGGAAAGACCATCTTCGACGAGCTCTACCACGCCGGCCGCATCGAGCTGGAACTGGTGCCGCAGGGCACGCTGGCCGAGCGCATCCGCGCCGGCGCGGCCGGCATCGGCGGCTTCTTCACGCGCACGGCCGCCGGCACCGAACTGGCCCGGGGCAAGGAGACGCGCGAGATCCGCGGCGAGCTGTACGTGCTGGAGGAGCCGATCACCGGCGACGTGGCGCTGATCAAGGCGCAGCGCGGCGACCGCTGGGGCAACCTGGTCTATCACCGCGGCGCCCGCATCAACAACCCGGTCATGGCGGGGGCCGCCAGGCTTGCCGTGGCGCAGGTGAGCGAGTTCGTCGAACTGGGCGAGCTGGACCCGGAGCACGTGGTGACGCCCGGCATCTTCATCGACCGGCTCGTGGAGGCGAAATGAGCAAAGGACTGAGCAAAGGGCTGAGCCGCGAGGACATGGCGCGCGTGGCCGCCGGCGATATCCCCGACGGCAGTTGCGTGAACCTCGGCATCGGCCTGCCGACGCTGATGGCCGACTACGTGCCCGCCGGCCGCGAACTGCTGTTCCACAGCGAGCAGGGCCTGCTGGGGCTGGGACCGAAGGCCGCGCCCGGCG
This sequence comes from Cupriavidus ulmosensis, assembly GCF_977008105.1. Classification (NCBI taxonomy): domain Bacteria; kingdom Pseudomonadati; phylum Pseudomonadota; class Betaproteobacteria; order Burkholderiales; family Burkholderiaceae; genus Cupriavidus; species Cupriavidus ulmosensis. The sequence continues at coordinate 2,836,287 of NZ_CDRMWP010000001.1, read as the reverse complement.
AGGAAGACGAGGACGTGCTCAATGCCGGCAAGGAATTCATCACGCTGCTGCCGGGCGCGTCGGTGTTCAGCCACAGCGACTCCTTCCTGATGGTGCGCGGCGGACATATCGACATCGCCTGCCTGGGCGCGTTCCAGGTCGCGGCCAACGGCGATCTCGCCAACTGGTCCACCGGCCTGCCCGGACAGATTCCGGGCGTGGGCGGCGCGATGGACCTCGCCTGCGGCGCCGCCCAGGTGTGGGTGCTGATGGAGCACTGCACGAAGGACGGCAAGCCGCGCATCCTGGACGCCTGCACCTATCCCCTGACCGCCGCGCGCTGCGTGGACCGGATCTACACCGACCTGGCCGTGATCGACGTCACGCCGCGCGGCCTGGTGGTGCGGCGCATGGCGCGCGGCCTCGACTTCGCCACCTTGCAGCAATCGACCGCGGCCCCGCTGACCCTGGCGCCGGACTGCGGACCCTACGCGCCGGACGCCGGCCACACTGAACGTTGATCGAGTCACCATGAAAACAGCGATTACGAAACTGCTCGGCATCGAGCACCCGATCGTGCAGGGCGGCATGCAGTGGGTCGGCCGGGCGGAGCTGGTGGCGGCGGTCTCCAACGCCGGCGCGCTGGGCATCCTGACGGCGCTGACGCAGCCCTCGCCCGAGGTGCTGTCGGCCGAGATCGCGCGCACGCGGACCATGACGGACAAGCCCTTCGGCGTGAACCTGACCTTCCTGCCGACGCTCAAGCCGGTGCCCTACGACGCCTATCGCGACGCCATCATCGATGCCGGCGTGACGATCGTCGAGACCGCCGGCAACAATCCCTCGCAGCACCTGCCCGCGTTCAAGCGGGCGGGCATCAAGGTGATCCACAAGTGCACCACCGCGCGGCATGCGCTCAAGGCGCAGCAGATGGGGGTGGATGCCGTCAGCATCGACGGCTTCGAGTGCGCCGGGCACGTCGGCGAGGAAGACATCCCGGGCCTGATCCTGATCCCGGCCGCGGTGGCGCAGCTCGACATCCCGGTCATCGCCTCCGGCGGATTCGGCGATGCGCGCGGGCTGGTGGCGGCGCTGGCGCTGGGCGCCGAGGGCATCAACATGGGCACGCGCTTCATGTGCACCCGCGAGGCGCCGATCCACGACCGCATCAAGCAGGCCATCGTGGCCAACAGCGAGCGCGACACCTGCCTGATCCTGCGCAGCCTGAAGAACAGCAGCCGGGTGGCGCGCACCGCGCTGTCCGAGAGCGTCATCGCGATGGAGCGCGCCGGCGCCACCATCCAGGAGATCGCCCCCAAGGTGGCCGGCGTGCGCGGCCGCGGCGTCTACGAGAACGGCGACGTGGAGGAGGGCATCTGGACCGTGGGCCTGGTGCAGGCGCTGATCGAGGACATCCCCACCTGCGCGGAGCTGGTGGGCCGCATCATCCGGCAGGCCGAGGCGCTGATCGCCGACCGGCTGGCCGGGCTGGCCGGCGTCCCGCTGCGCGCGGCGTAGTGGAGTAACGGCGTAACGGCGTAACGGCGAGACCCGCTCACCGACCGATCTTTCAAGGAGACTGCAATGCTGGAAGTAGAAACACCCGAGGACATGGCGCAGTATGTGGGCAAGCCGCTGGGCGTCAGCGACTGGCTGACGGTGGACCAGGAGCGCATCGATGCGTTCGCCCGCGTGTCGGGAGACGAGAACTGGATCCACGTGGACGTGGAGCGGGCGCGCCGGGAGCTGCCCGGCGGCAAGACCATCGCGCATGGCATGCTGACGCTGTCGCTGGTCACGTACATGGGCGGCAACATCCTGCGCATCCGCCAGCGCTCGCGCGGCATCAACTACGGTTCGAACAAGGTCCGCTTCACCGCGCCGGTGCAGTGCGGCGCGCGCATCCGGCTGCACCGCACGCTCGAGAAGTACGAGGCCATCGACGGCGGCGCGCGGCTGACGTTCGGCAACCGGATGGAGATCGAGGGCGTGGAGCGCCCCGCGCTGGTCGCGGAAACCGTGTCGGTCATCTACGCCAGGGGGGCATGATGGCCCCTGCCGCCCAATCCCCATACGAGGTCTACCTCGGCCACCTGCGCGAGGGCCGGCTTGCCTACCAGTTCAGCCCGGCCGCGGACCGCGCGGTGTTCTATCCCCGCGTGCTGTGCCCGTACACCGGCAGCACCGACCTGCAATGGCGCGTGAGCAAGGGCCTGGGCACGGTCTACAGCACGACCGTGGTCTACCCGCGCGACGGCGCGCCGTACAACGTGGCGCTGATCGACTGCGACGAAGGCTTCCGGCTGATGAGCCGCGTCGAGCAGATGCCCGCCGGCGCGGTGGCGATCGGCATGCGCGTATCGTTCCAGGTCCACGCGAATGGCGACGATCCCTATCCTGTTTTCCATCCGGTGACCGTGGCATGACATCCTCCCTCATCAAGCGCGGCAGCGCGGCCATCGTGGGCGCCGCCGAATCCGACCTGGGCGAAGTCGGCTCGGGATATACCCCGATCGACCTGATGGCGCAGGCCGTGCGGCGCGCGCTGGACGACTGCGGGCTGGCCCTGTCCGACGTCGACGGGCTTTTCTGCGCGACGTCGCAGAGCCGGCTGTCCGGCCTGGCGCTGGCGGAGTACCTGGGGTTGCCCGAAGCCTACGTGGACTCCACGTCGACCGGCGGCTCGTCGTTCATGCTGCACCTGGCGCACGCGCAAATGGCGATCGCCGCCGGCGCCTGCAAGGTTGCCGTCATCGCCTACGGCAGCACGCAGCGCTCGCTCGGCCGCAAGAACACCAGCGCGGCCGAGCCCAATCCGTACGAGTCGCCGTTCAAGCCGTTCATGCCGCCGACGGCCTATGCGCTGGCGGCGGCGCGCCACATGCACGAGTTCGGCACCACGCGCGAGCAACTGGCGGAGGTGGCGGTCGCCGCGCGGCAATGGGCGCTGCTGAACCCGGTGGCCTGGGAAAAGAAGCCGCTCACGGTGGAAGAGGTGCTGGGCGCGCGCATGGTGAGCTATCCGCTGACCATTCGCGATTGCTGCCTCGTCACCGATGGCGGCGGCGCCATCGTGGTGACGTCGGCCGAGCGCGCGCGCGGCATGCGCCGCCCGCCCGTGTATGTGCTGGGCGCCGGCACCGTCACCACGCATCACAGCATCTCCAGCATGCCCGACCTGACGCACAGCGGCGCGCGGCGCGCGGGCGAGATCGCCTACGCGATGGCGGGCCTGCGCCCGGCGGACGTCGACGTGGCGCTGGTGTACGACGCCTTCACGATCAACACGATCCTGTTCATGGAAGACCTCGGCTTCTGCGCCAAGGGCGAAGGCGGCGCGTTCGTCAGCGGCGGCCGCATTGCCCCGGGCGGCACGTTCCCGGTCAATACCAACGGCGGCGGGCTGTCCTACTGCCATCCGGGCATGTACGGCATGTTCCTGCTGATCGAGGCGGTGCGGCAACTGCGCGGCGAATGCGGCGCGCGCCAGGCGGCCGGCGCGGAGATCGCGCTCGCGCACGGAAACGGCGGCGTGCTGTCGTCGCAGAACACCGTCATTCTGGGGGCGGCGCACACGGTGTAGTTTCTCCGGGGCATGGCTATGGCCCTTCCGCTCACCCATGCGCGCGGGTGGGCGGAAGGGCCTTCCGATTCCGATGTCGCCCGCAACCGCGCGCGCCCGGCCCTCACGCCTGCGCGGCGGCTTCCTCGGCGGCGGGATAGTCGGTGTAGCCATGCTCCGCGCCGCCGAACAGTGAGCCGGCGTCGAACGCGGCGAGCGGCAGGCCTTCGGCCAGGCGGCGGGGCAGGTCGGGGTTGGCGACGAAGGGGCGGCCGAACGCGACCAGGTCGGCGTAGCCCTGGTCGAGCACCCACGCGGCGCGCGCCAGGTCGTACTTGCCGGCCACGATGATCGGGTTGGCGAAGCGCTGGCGGATGGCCTGCCGGAATGCCTCGGTGAACTGCGGCGCGTCGTCCCAGTCGGCCTCGACCAGGTGCAGGTAGGCGAAGCCGCCGGCGTGCAGGTATTCGGTGGCCTCCAGGATGGTGGGCAGGATGTCGGGGCAGGCCATGCCGCGCGCGGTCAGGAACGGCGCGAGCCGGATCGCCGCGCGGTCCGCGCCGATCTCGGCGGCGATCGCGTCCATCACTTCCTTGAGGAAGCGCAGGCGGTTCTCGCGCGAGCCGCCGTATTCGTCGGTGCGCACGTTGGCGGTGGTGCGCAGGAACTGGTCGACCAGGTAGCCGTTGGCGCCGTGGACTTCGACGCCGTCGAAGCCGGCCTCGATGGCATGGCGCGCCGCGCGGCGGAAATCCTCGACGATGGCCTTGATCTCTTCGCGCGTGAGCGCGCGCGGCGTCGGGCAGGCCACCATCGCGCCCGCGCCGGTGGCCGGGTCCACCTTCCAGATCGCGCCTTCGAACGGCACCGCCGAGGGCGCCACCGGCAGCGCGCCGCCGTGGAAGTCCGGGTGCGACATGCGCCCGACGTGCCAGAGCTGCAGGAAGATGCGCCCGCCGGCGTCGTGCACGGCCCGCGTGACCAGCTTCCAGCCGGCCACCTGTGCGGCGCTGTGGATGCCCGGCGTGAACGAGTAGCCCTTGCCCTGCGGCGAGATCTGCGTGGCCTCGGTCACGATCAGCGCCGCCGAGGCGCGCTGCGCGTAGTAGCGGGCGTTCATCGCGTTGGGGATGTCGCCCGGCTGCGTGCTGCGCGCGCGCGTCATGGGCGCCATGACGATGCGGCTGGGCAGCGCGTGGCGGCCGAGGTGGATGGGCGTGAACAGACTGGATGGCTTCGACATGCTTTGCTCCGGATGGCTGGGGTCTGGCGGGGTTGGGGGATAAAGGGGCGGGTGGCGCGGGGTGGCGCGGCCGAAATCGCCGGCGCCGCTCAGCGGGCGCCGGGCTCGGCTTGCGCCGGGACGGGTTCGGAAAACACGGCTTCGAGCAGCGGCCCGCCGGGCGCGCGGAAGAACAGCCGGCGCTCCCGCAGCTCGGCCAGGTCCATCGTCGAGTAGCGGATGCCGAGCCGTTCCAGCCTGGCGCGGAAGGCACCGTAGCCTTCGAGGCGGAAGCCCACGTGGTCGATGGCCTCGGCGGCGTGGCCGACGCCGTAGCCGTGCGAGCCGACGATGTGGACCAGCGGCTGGCCGCCGGCATGGAGCCAGTGGCCGGGAATGCCCCGCAGCGCCTGCGGGCGGGCGCCGTCGCGCAGGCCGAATACCGACTCGAAGAACGCGCGCGTGCCGGCGATGTCGCGCGTGCGGATGGTGACGTGGTCCAGGTGCATGGCTATCTCTCGTGCCGGCGTGCTTGCCGTGTGATGGCAGAACGATAGACCTTGCGTGTTTCCCTGATAATCACCTACATTTCAAAATCATATTTCGGATTTTCCGAAGAAAGACCGACGACCATGCTGCTGGACAACCTCGCCCTGTTCCTGATGATCGTGGAGAAGGGCGGCCTGTCGGCCGCCGGGCGGGAGATGGGGCTGTCGCCCGCGTCGGTCTCCGAGCGGCTGGCGATGCTGGAGGGCTACTACGGCGCGAGCCTGCTGACGCGCACCACGCGCTCGCTCAGCCTCACCGACGAGGGCCGCCTGCTGGCCGAGGGCGCGCGCCGCCTGCTCGCGGAGGCGGACGAGCTGGAGAGCAACGTGCGGCTCGGCGCGGGCAAGATCTCCGGCCCGGTCCGCCTGAGCGCGCCGATGGATCTCGGGCAGTCGCGCATCGTGCCGATCCTGGACCGGTTCCTGGCCGCGCACCCGGACGTGACCATCGACCTCAATCTCACCGACGGCTTCGTCGACCTCGCCAGCCAGGGCATCGACTTCGCGATCCGCTACGGCACGCTGGCCGACAGCACGCTGCGGGCCAGGCCGATCGGCGAGAACCGGCGCGTGGTGTGCGCCGCGCCCGCGTACCTGGAGCGCAACGGCACGCCGCGCCACCCCGACGACCTCATGCGGCACGACTGCATCGTGATGCGGTTCGGCGCCAATATCGACCGGGTCTGGTCGTTCCGCGTCGATGGCGGGGCGTATCGCGTCGCCGTCGGCGGCCGGCGCGTGGCCAACGACGGCAGCCTCGTCAGGCAATGGTGCCGCGACGGGCACGGCATCTGCCGCAAGTCGATCTGGGACGTGCAGGCGGACCTGGATGCCGGCCGGCTGCGCGAAATCCTCGCCGACTTCTCGCCCGGGAGCACGGCGCTGCAGATCGTCTACCCGCCCACGCGCGTCCAGCCGCGCCGGGTGCGGGCGCTGATCGACGCCATCGCCACTGAACTGGGCCCGGCGGCCGGCGGCGCGCCTTCCTGACGCCGGCCGTGCTTCGCATACCGCCTCACGCGCGCCTCACACGCGCATCACGAACGGGTCCGTGAGCTGCGTGCCGAGTTCGCACCAGACGCTTTTCGTCTTCAGGTACTGGAAGACGGACTCCATGCCGTTCTGCCGTCCGATGCCGCTGTCCTTCATGCCGCCGAACGGCGAGTTGCACGCCATCGCGCGATAGGTGTTGACCCATACCGTACCGGCGCACAGGCGCCGGGCCATGACGTGGGCGCGGCGCAGATCCCGGGTCCATATGCCGGCGCCAAGCCCGAACGCCGTGCCGTTGGCCATTGCCAGCACGTCCTCGTCGTCGGCGAACGGGGTCACGGAAAGGACCGGGCCGAACACTTCGTTCTGCATCAGGAAACTGCCGTGGGCCGCGTTCTCGATGATGGTCGGCTGGAAGAAGTTGCCCAGCGGCAGGCCGGCGACGGCGGCGCGGCGGCCGCCGCAGAGCACGTGCGCGCCTTCCGCCACGGCGCGCGCCACCATGCCGATGTCCTTGTCGAGCTGCGCGGCGGTGGCAACCGGCCCCATCTGCGTGGCGCCGAGCATCGGGTCGCCGAGCACGATCGCGTTGGCGCGCTCGACGAGCCGGCCGACCAGCCGGTCGTACAGGCTTTCGTGGATATACGCCCGGCTGCCGGCGATGCAGGTCTGGCCGGCGGCGGCGAAGATGCCGGCCAGCACGCCGGCCTCGGCCAGGTCGGGATCGGCGTCCGCGAACACGATGTTGGGGCTCTTGCCGCCGAGCTCCAGCGTGCAGGAGGCCAGCCGGCCGCCGGCCCGGGCCGCGATCAGGCGGCCCGCGGCATCGCTGCCGGTGAAGCAGATCTTGGCGACCGCGGGATGGTCCACCAGGGCCTCGCCGGCCTCGCGCATGCCGTTCACCACGTTGACCACGCCCGCCGGCATGCCGGCCTGGAGGGCCAGCGCGGCCAGCCGCGTGGCCGATGCCGAGGTCACTTCCGACGGCTTGATGACGATGGTGTTGCCGGCGGCGAGGATCGGCGCCACCGACATGATGGTCAGGAACACCGGCGAGTTCCACGGCACGATCACGCCGACCACGCCGAGCGGCTCGCGCAGCGTGTAGTTGAGCACGGTGGTCTGGGTCAGCGGGATCACGGCGCCTTCGATCTTGTCCGCCAGGCCGCCGAAATAGTACAGCCAGTCCTGCATCGCGCGAATCTGCGCGCGGACCTCGCTGAAGAGCTTGCCGCCCTGGGCGGTGTCCAGCGCGGCCAGCTCGTCGGCCGCGTCGGCCACCAGGTCCGCCCAGCGCATCATCAGGCGTCCCCGGCGCGTGGGGGACAGGGTTCCCCACGCGCCCTGCAGCGCCCGCTGCGCCGCGCTCGCGGCCAGCGCCACGTCCGCCGCGCCCGACAGCGGGAACCGGCCCCACCGGGCGCCGGTGGTGGGATTGGTGGTGACGAACTCCGCCCCGGACAGGGCGGCGGCTTCCTGGCCGTCGATATGGTTGTGGAACGTGCGGATTTCCTGCTGCGGGTGCATGGGCGTCTCCTGGGCGTGGCGTTCGGACGGCGCCGCCGGGCGGGTCAATCGCGGCCGCCGGGCGGATCGATCAGGTCGCGGGCGATGATCTGCTTCATGATTTCCAGTGAGCCGCCCGCGATCTTGGCGATGCGCGCGTCCGCGTAGGCGCGGCATACGGGGCTGTCCCAGAGGTAGCCGCTGCCGCCGTGCAGTTGCAGGCATTGGTCGACCGTGGCGCACTGGAGCTCGACCAGCTGGAGCTTCAGCGCCGCCGCGTCGGCCGCGTCCAGCGTGCCGCGCAGCTGCAGCTCGATGCAGCGGTCGACGTAGACGCGCGCCGCCGTGATGGCGGCGCGCAGTTCGGCGAGCTTGAAGCGGGTGTTCTGGAAGGCCGCGAGCGGCTGGCCGAATGCCATGCGCGCCTTGACGTGCGCGACCGTCTGTTCCAGCGTGGCTTCGCAGACCGCGGCCGCGCGCACCGCCTGGGCCAGGCGCTCGCGCGCGAGGTTGTTCGTCAGGTACGCCATCGCGCGGTGCTCGGCGCCGATCAGGTTCGACGCCGGCACGCGCACGTCGTCGAAGAACAGTTCGGCGGTATCCTGGCCGCGGTTGCCCAGCTTCTGCATGCGGGGGCCGCGGCTGAACCCGGCCCGGTCCGACTCCACCAGGATCAGGCTCATCGCGCCGCGCTCGCCGGGCGGGCCGGACTTGACCACCAGCACGACGAAGTCGCAGTTGTGCGCGTTGGAGATGAAGGTCTTCTGGCCGTTGATCACGTATTCGCCGCCGTCGCGCCGCGCGGTGGCGGCGATGCCGCGCACGTCGCTGCCGGCGCCCGGCTCGGTGATGCCGATCGCCCCGATCGCCTCGCCGCGCACCATGCGCGGCAGCCAGCGGCTCTTGAGGGCTTCGCTCGCGTAGACCTCCAGGTAGGGGGCGACCATCTCGCTGTGGATGAAGAAGCCCGGCGCGGTGATGCCGGCGCGCGCGAGTTCCTCGATCACCACCACGTTGAACAGGAAGCTCGCCTCCGGGCCGCCGTACCGCTCGGCAACGCCGCAGCACAGCAGTCCGGCCGCGCCCGCCTGGCGCCAGATCCCGCGCGGGACGATGCCCTCGCGTTCCCAGTGCGCGTGCCGCGGCGCGAGCTCGCCGGCGACGAAACGGCGCACCGAATCGCGGTAGGCCTCGTGGTCCGCCTCGAACAGCGTGCGTGGAATCATGTTCAGAACCCCCGGATGCCGTTGTCCTCGATGAGCCGCGTCCACTGCGCTTCCTCCGCCACGATGTCGCGCTGGAACTGCTCGGACGATCCGCCCACGGGCACCACGCCGCGCTCCATCAGGGCGCGCTGGACGTCCGGCGTGGCGACGGCCTTGTCGAGGGCCTGGGACAGGCGCGAGACGATGGCCGCGTTCGTCCCGGCCGGCGCGAGCACGCCGTACCAGCCGCTCAGTTCGAAGCCGTCCATGCGCGACTCCTTGAAGGTCGGCACCTCAGGCAGTCCCGGGAAGCGCCGGGCCCCCGTGATGGCCAGCGCCCGCAGCCGCCCGGCGGCGAGGAACGGGGCGATGGTGCCGATGTCGGCGAAGGCGAGCGGGATCTGGCCGCTGACGACGTCGTTGACCGCCGGCGCCACGCCCTTGTACGGCACGTGGACCATCGCGATGCCGGCCGACCGGTTCAGCAGCTCGCCGTAGATATGCGCGGAGGTGCCGCTGCCATACGAGCCGAACGCATACTTGCCGGGCCGCGCCTTGATCTCGGCGACCAGCTCGGCGAGGGTCCTCGCCTGGACCCGGCCGGGGTTGGCCACCAGCACGAGATTGGTCACCCCGACTTTCGAGACCGGCGCGAAATCGGTCAGCGCGTAGGGCGGTTTGCGGGGCTGCGCCGCGGACTGGACCAGGTTGCTCGCGGTGAAGAACAGCGTGTAGCCGTTGGCCGGCGCGCGCGCGACGATCGAGCCGGCGATCGTGCCCGATGCGCCCGGGCGGTTCTCGACCACCACCTGCTGGCCCAGGATCGCGGCGAGCTGCCGCGCGACGAGCCGCGCGGTGACGTCGACCCCGCCGCCCGCCGTCGAGCTCGCCACGAGCGTGATGGGGGCGCTCGGATAGTCGGCGGCGGATGCCGCCGCGGAGCCGGCGGCGCACAGGGCCGGCATGCCCAGTGCGCAGGCGCGCGCCCATTGCCTCAGTCGGTGAAAATGCGCTGGCATGACTGTCTCCTCGCTTGTGCGTCGTCTTGTACGTCGTCTTGTGCGTTGTCTTGTCTGTGTGCGCCGCCGGCGCCGGGCGCGCGCCTCAGCCGGCCGCGGGCGCCCAGTGCAGCAGCGTGTATGGCCGCTGCCGGGCATCCACCGCATGCTCGAACACGCCGCGCATCGGCTCGCCGATGCGCGGCGGCCGCAGCGGGTCCCCCAGGATGTTGCCGACCATGCGCACGCGGCCCGCGTCGGGCAGCTCGACCAGGCCGATCAGGTACGGGCCCGCCCGGTCGAGCGCGGGATGGACCGGATGCCAGACGCGCTGCCAGCTGTAGAGCACGCCCGCCGGCGCCACCTCGACATAGGCGATCTCCAGCGAGTGGCACCGGTGGCACAGCCATTCCGGGCCCCACTGCCAGGCGTGGCAACGGGGGCAGCGCTGCACCAGCAGCCTCTCGCCGCGCAGCGCGTCCCAGTACGGCGCGGTCAGGCCGTCCGCGTCGGCGACCGGCGCCGGCAGGCCGGGCGGCAGGTACCTGGTTGCTGTCGTGTTGGCCGATGTCGTATTGGTCGATGTCGTCATAGCGCGGCTCCGGTTCCGTAAATGGCCGAGCTGACCGGCGTGACCATCGGCCCGCCGATGACCAGCCCGAGCCGGGCGTTGTCGATCTGGGCGGTGGAGGTGCCGCGCAGTTGCCTGACCGCTTCCAGGTGGAGCTCCAGGCCGTGCATGTAGCACTCGGCCAGGTTGCCGCCGCTGGTGTTCAGCGGCAGCGCGCCGCCGGGGGCGATGAGGTTTTCGGGTTTGAGGAAATCGTTGGCCGCCTCGGCGCTGAACAGGCCGTGCTCGATCAGCGCCATCAGCACCCCGCCCGTGAAGTTCTCGTAGCTCTGCACGAAGTCGAAATCGGCGGGCTCGACCCGCGCCATCCGGTAGAGGTTGCGCGCCACGCCCGGGAACGACGACGAGGCATAGTCGGGGGCGTTGTGGCTCCAGGCGGCGCAGCGATGGTCCGAACCGGCCGCGGCGGCCAGCAGGTAGACCGGCGTGCCCGGCAGGTCGGCGGCTTCCTCCGCGCGCACCAGGATCATGGCGGCGGCGCCGTCGTTCTCCATGCAGCAGTCGAAGAGATGGAACGGCTCGGTGATCCAGCGCGACTGGTCGTACTTCTCCTCGGTCAGCGGCTTGCCGAACATGACCGCGCGCGGGTTGCGCTGCGCGTGGTGGTACGAGGCCAGGGCGATGGCGCGCAGCGCTTCCTGGCCGATGCCGTGGTCGTGCATGAAGCGCCGGACCTTCATGGCAAAGCGCTGGGCCGGCGAGATCAGCCCGTAGGGCACGGTCAGCGCGTACTCGCCGCTGATGGTCTGCTCGACCTGGCCGCGGCCATAGCGCTGGTACTGGCCCTGCGCCAGCGCGCGCATGACGACGACGCAGTCGGCCATGCCGGTCGCCAGCGCGGCGGCGGCGTTGCCGACCGCGGCCGAGACGCCGCCGCCGCCGCCGCCCCATTGCATGCAGGAGAACCGGAGCTCGCGGATGCCCAGCGCGGCCGCCATCCGCGACGGATCGCTGCGGTCGTTGCCGTAGGACGAGAACCCGTCGATGCGGCGCGGGTCGATGCCGGCATCCTCGCAGGCGTTGAGCGTGGCGCGCAGCGCCAGCTTGAATTCCGCGTCGGGAGACTTGCCGTGCCTGAAGTACTCGGTCTCTCCGATGCCCACCACCGCGGTCTTTCCCCGCAAGGTAGGTGCGTCATGCGCATTCATGGCTTGTCCTCGTGGTCGTGGTTTCGGGGGAATGACGCCGCCTAGATGACGCCGTCGGCCTCGAGCCGGCGCAGGTCGTCTGCGCCCAGGCCCGCGTATTTCATGTACACCGTGGCGTTGTCCGCGCCGATGGACCTGCCGGCGTGGCGCACGCTGGCGGGCCGGCGGGCGAAGCGCGGCACGACGTTGGGCATGCTCAGCGCGCCGAAGTCCTCGTCGTGCGCGCTGACGATCGCCTCGCGCGCGACCATCTGCGGATCGCGCACCACCTGGTCGATGGTGTAGACCGGCGCCATCGTGCCGTCCGCCGCGGCGAAGGCGGCGATGACCTCGGCGAGCGGGCGCGCGGCGCACCAGTGCGCGAAGATCCCGTTGAGCTCGCGCTCGTGGCGGACGCGGTCGGCGTTGGTGGCGAAGCGCGGGTCCCGGAGCAGGTCGGCGCGGCCGATCGCCGCGCAGTTGTTGGCGAACATCGCGTTGATCGATCCGGCCATCGTGACCCAGTGGCCGTCCTGGGTGCGGTACACCGCCGACGGCGCCGAGTACGGGCTGCGGTTGCCGAGCCGCGCCGGCGCCTGGCCGAGCTGCTGGAGCGCGGCGGGCGCGACGTCGAGCAGCCGCAGGATGGATTCGGTCAGCGACAGGTCGATCTCCTCGCCGCCGCATTGCGGGTCGCGCTGCCTGCGCCAGAGCGCGGCGAGCGCGCCCACCGCGCAATACAGGCCGCCGATCAGGTCGCCCAGCGGCGCGCCGGTATGCATCGGCTCGCCGTCCTCGGTGCCCGACACGGCGGTCAGCCCGCCCATCGCCTCGAAGATCCTGGCGAAGCCCGGCCGCCCGCGATAGGGGCCGCTCTGGCCGAAGGCCGACACCCGCATGATCACCAGCTGCGGATTGGCCTGCCACAGCACCTCGCGGCCGAGCCCCCAGTTGTCGAGCGTGCCGGGGCGGAAGTTCTCGATCAGCAGGTCGAAGTGCGGCAGCATGGCCTTCAGGATCTCGGCCCCGCGCGCCTGGCGCAGATCGAGCGTGACGCACTGCTTGTTGCGCTGCGAGGTCTTCCACCACAGGCTCTTGCCGTCCTTGAACGGCGGAAAGCCGCGCAGGCCGTCGCCGCGGCCGGGAAGCTCGACCTTGACGACCTCGGCGCCGTAGTCGGCGAGAAGCGTCGCGCCGAACGGCCCGGCCAGCACCGTGGCGACGTCCAGTACGCGCATGCCCGCGAGCGGGCCGCCGGGTTGCGTGTCGTTGTCGGGGGTGTCGGTCATGGCTGCGCCGTCTCCGCGATGCCGTTGTCGATGACGACCGCGCCCCGCTCGGCGGCGATGACGCGGAAGCGGGTCTGGCGGCCGTGCGGCCACAGTTCGGTGCGGATGGTCTCGCCCGGATACGCGGGTGCGGTGAAGCGGGCGTCGATGCGCAGCAGGCGGCGCGGCTCGTATCCGCAGATCGCCTTCACCACCGCGCGGGCCGCGATGCCGTAGGTGCACAGCCCGTGCAGGAGGGGGCGGGCGAAGCCCGCCGATCTCGCCACGGCGGGATCGGCGTGCAGCGGATTCATGTCTCCGCACAGGCGATACCACAGCGCGGCGTTGGCCGCGGTGCGGTACGCGTCGACGATGGCGGGCGGGCCCTGCGGCGGACCCTGCGGGCGCGTGCCGGCGGGTGCGGTGCCGCCGCATGCGTCGCCGCATGTGTTGCCATACATGCCGCCATACGTGCCGCCGTACGTACTGCTGAATCCCCCGTTGCCGCGGGCCAGGTAGACCTGCGTCGCCGTGGCCAGCCTGCGCCCGGTTCCTTTTTCCACGAGCGTGCGCTCGCTGGTGATGAGCGCGCCCACCGACGGGCCCTTGTCGATCACCTGCGTCACCCTGAGGTGCCCGACCACCGTCGCCGCGGCCGGCATCTCCGCGTGCAGTTCCAGCGTCTGTCCGGCATGCAGCACCGATTGCCACTCGATGCCGGTATCGGGCGCCATCATCCAGAAGCCGGGATAGCCCACCACCAGCGCCAGCGTCGGCGCCGCGCGCTGTGCCTGCTGGTAGACGAACGGCAGCTCGCGCGCGTCGAGCGGGTCGTGGCCGTAGCCCACCGCCAGCGCGTACAGGATCGAGCGCGAGGCGTCGTAGGTCTGCTCGGTCGCGGGGAATGCCCGGCGCAGCAGGCGCTCCGGGTCGAATGCCCGGCCGCGCGCATGCGGGCCGTGTGGCTGCTGCTCGTGCATCGCATCTGGCGTCATCGGTCGCTCGCTCGTTCCTGCGTCCTTGTGCGGACAACGGCTTGATGATGACAGCGGGGTGCGGCAGCCTACAAACGACTTAAATGACTGATGTCAGTCCGGATCGAGATCAATGCCGAGATCAATGCGCGGCGGCGTCCTGCCGCGCCGCCGCGCCGAACTGGCGCTCCATCTCCGCGATGAACGCGGCGGCGGCGATGGTGGGTTCGGCATCGCGGCGGGTCAGCAGCGAGATCTCGTGCAGCTGGCGGTCGGCCGCGGCGATCGGCACGATGGCGAGCCCGAGCTGGCGCGCGAAGCCGGACGCATAGCCCGGAATCAGCAGGATGCCGAGATTCTCGCTGACCAGTCCCAGCGCCGAGGTCAGCGTGGCGACCTGGATCGACGAGCGCAGGCTGAGGCGATGCCGGCTCAGGATCCGGTCGACCGTGCGCCGGAAGCTGTAGACGCTGCGGATCGTGATGTGCCGGTGCTCGACGATCCGTTTCCATCCGGCCGACTTGCAGGACGCTAGCGGATGGGTTTTCGCGCACGCCACGCAGATCGGCTCGCGACGCACCACCCGGCTCTCCATCTGCGCATCGAGCTCGCCGATCGAGACGAGCGCGAAGTCGCACTGGCCGATCCGTACGGACTCGATGCTCTGGTCGGTCGACAGTTCCTGCAGGTCGATCTGGATGCCCGGATAGCGCGCGGCGAACCCGGCGATGACCGGCCGCAGCAGGCCGAAGGCCATCATGGGCGAGCAGGTCAGGCTGACCGTGCCGCACTCCAGCCCACGCAGGCTTTGCAGGCTGCGCTGCGCCGATCGCAGCGTGCCCAGCATCTGCTGCGCGTAGCGGTAGAGATCGGCCGCGGCGTCGAGCGGCACCACCCGGCGCGTGCTGCGCTCGAACAGCCGCACGCCGGTCTCCGACTCGAGGTCGGCGCACAGCTTGCTGACGGCCGACTGCGTCAGGTGCATCGCCTCGGCGGCCAGCGTGAAGTTGCGCAGTTCGTAGACGGCGCAGAACGCGCGCAGCTGTTTGAGGGTGATGTTCATCGATCTGCCGGACAGTGGGATGAAGGCGGTGGCGACGGGAACGCCCCGGGCCCGCTCCGCGGCGCGGCAAAGCCGCCGGCGCCGGGCGCAGTCCAGTATAGGGGCGGGCGGCGCCCGCCAGGCCGCCGGCCGCGTGCGGGAAGTCCGCATGGCCGAAGCCGCCGCGGTTGTCGTACCCCGCCACCGGGACCGGCGGGTGAGGTGGGGCGGCGCGGGCGCGTCAGCGGCCGCCGCCCGCGTCGTCGATCTGGTCGCGCGCCACCGTGATGACTTCCATGACGCTGCTGCCGATATGCCGCTTCATTGCCGTGGCCGCCGCCTCGGTCTGGCCGGCGCGGCTCAGGCGGATCAGCTCCATGTGTTCCTGGCGCGCCTGCAGGCGCTGCGGAACGCTGACCACGCGGAAGTTGAGGTAGCGCTCGGACTTCTCGTGCAGCGTGCGCACGATGTTCAGCGCGAACGGCCGGTTGGCCGGCCGGTACAGCGTTTCGTGCAGCTGCCAGTTGAGGCGGCTCCAGGCGTCGGCGGGAGCGCTGTCCATTTCATTCACCAGCGCCTCGGCGCGCGCCAGGTCCGCGGCCTGCAGCTGCGGCACGGCCAGGCGCAGCAGCCACGGTTCGAGCTGCACGCGCAGTTCGAAGAACTCCTGCACTTCGTCCACCGACAGCTGCGCCACGTAGGCGCCGCGGTGCGGCTGCAGATTCACCAGGCCTTCGGAGCTGAGCAGGCGGATCGCCTCGCGCAGCGGGATGCGGCTCACGCCCAGTTCTTCCGCGAGCGCTTCCTGGCGCAGCGCCGAGCCCGGCGCGAGCTTGCCCGAGAGGATGCGCTGGCGCAGGTCGGCCGCCACCATTTCCACCGCGGTGGCGCGCACCAGGCGGGCGCCGCCAGGGCCGTCGGCCGTGGATGAGGAAGGGGAGGAAGAAGGCGCGGACATACGGGAAAAGTGGCTAGTCATGACGTGCTCGGCATTGTCTCTGATTTTGTGGCGCGGCTGCGGCTTGTTTTTTGCACAACGCCATTGTATATTGGATCCAATTTGTGAAAACAGCAAGACAGAACCACATAGATCCACAATATCTACCCAGGTATCTGGCCAAGAAGGCCGGCGGTGCCTGCACATTGGATATTTGATTCAGTGCTGCGTGCGTGACCGGCCCCCTCGAAAAACTCCTTTCCCAAGACGTTCTACCCAAAAATCCAAATGAGAATGCGCGACTTCGAAAGCCCCGGGCGCTCGTCCGTCATGGCCCGCAACGGCATGGTGGCGACCTCGCATCCGGCCGCCACCCTGGCGGCGGCGCAGGTGCTGGACGCCGGCGGCAACGCCATGGACGCGGCGGTGGCCGCCTGCGCGGTGCAATGCGTGGTCGAGCCGGGCTCCACCGGCATCGGCGGCGACTGCTTCGCGCTCTACGCCAGGAACGGCGGCGCGGACGTGGTGGCCTACAACGGCAGCGGCTGGGCGCCCTCGGGCATCAGCCCCGCGGCGCTGCGCGAGCGCGGCGTGACCTCGCTGCTGCGTCCCACCCCGCACGGCATCACCGTGCCGGGCGCCATCGACGCCTGGGACCGCCTGATCCGCGACCACGGCAGCCTGCCGCTGGCCGAGGTGCTGCGCCCGGCCATCCGCCACGCGGAAGAGGGCTACGCGATCACCCCGCGCGTGTCGCGCGACTGGACCCTGGCCGAGCCGCTGCTCAAGCGCAACGAGCACGCCGCGCGCGTGATGCTGCCGGGCGGCAGCGCGCCGCTGCCGGGCAGCGTGCACCGCCAGCCGGAACTGGCCGCCACGCTGCGGCTGATCGGGCAGAAGGGCCGCGACGGCTTCTACGCCGGCCCGGTCGCCGAGGAGATGGTGCGGTACCTGCAATCGCTGGGCGGTTTCCATACCGAGGCGGACTTCGCCGAATACCGCGGCAGCTACGTCACGCCGATCAAGACGCAGTTCCGCGGCTACGACATCCACGAATGCCCGCCCAACGGGCAGGGCGTGATCGCGCTGCTGATCCTGAACATCCTGGCCGGTTTCCCCGCCGACGGCGACCCGCTCTCGGCCGACCGCCTGCACCGCGAGATCGAGGCCACGCGCCTGGCCTACGCGGCGCGCGACGAGGTGCTGTGCGACCCCGACTTCACCGCGGTCGACGTGGAGCGGCTGCTGTCGCCGGCGTTCGCCGACGCGCTGCGCGCGAAGATCGACCTGGCGCGCGCCAGCGACGTGCCGCCGGTGATCGGCATGCCCGAGCACCTGGACACGGTCTACATCAGCGTGGTCGACAAGGACCGCAACTGCGCCAGCTTCATCAATTCGATTTTCTACGGCTTCGGCAGCGGCATCATGACGCCGACCACCGGCATCCTGCTGCACAACCGCGCCCAGAGCTTCTCGCTGCTGGACGGCCATCCCAACGCCATCGCGCCGCGCAAGCGGCCCATGCACACCATCATCCCCGGCATGGCGACCAAGGACGGCCGCGCCGCGCTCAGCTTCGGCGTGATGGGCGGGCACTACCAGGCGATGGGCCACGCGCATCTGGTATCCAAGGTGCTGGACTACGGCATGGACCTGCAGGACGCGGTGTCGCTGCCGCGGGTCTTTCCCACGCCGGGCAGCAACGCGGTCGAGATCGAGCGCACCGTGCCGGCCGAGGTGGTCGCCGAACTGCGCCGCCGCGGCTTCGAGATCGCGCCGCGCACCCGCCCGATCGGCGGGGCGCAGGTGATCCGCATCGACTGGGAGCAGGGCGTGCTCACCGGCGCGTCGGACCACCGCAAGGACGGCTGCGCCATCGGGCTCTGAGCGCGCCCGACTGCCCACCGGAAAGCAGCCACGCCGCCTTTTTTCTCAACTCGCACGTTCGCTCATGAAATCGTTGCTTTCCGCGCTATGCGCTTGTCTGTTGTTCTCCTCCACGGCCGTGATGGCGCAGGGGGAAAAGGAAAAGGCGTGGCCCACCCAGCCGATCCGCCTGGTGGTGCCGTTCCCGCCGGGCGGCGCGGCCGACGGCATCGCGCGCATGCTGGCGCCGGCGTTCCAGCGGGAGCTCGGCCAGTCGATCATCATCGACAACAAGCCGGGCGCCTCCGCCGCCATTGCCAGCATCAACGTGCTGCAGTCGGCGCCCGACGGCTACTCGGTGATGATGAGCGGTTTCGCGCCGCTGATCACCAACCGCTTCACGCAGAAGAAGCTGGCCTACGATCCGGATGCCTTCACCCGCATCGGCCTGCTGTCGGCCACGCCCAACGTGCTGGTGGCGAGCATGAGCGCGCCGTTCAGGACGCTGCCGCAGATGGTGAGCTACGCCAAGGCGCATCCGGGCGAAGTCACCTTCGGCTCCTACGGCATCGGCTCGCTGGCGCACCTGTCGGGCGAGATGCTCAAGGGCGCCGCCCACATCGACATGCTGCACGTGCCCTACAAGGGCGCCAACCAGGCCGTGCCGGCGCTGCTCGGCGGCGAGCTGATGACGTACTTCGACGCGGTCGGCCCCACGCTGTCGCTGATCCGGCAGGGCAAGCTGCGCGCGCTGGCGGTGACGAGCGCGAAGCGCCTGCCGGCGCTGCCCGACGTGCCCACCGTGGCGGAGCAGGGTTATCCGGGCTTCGAGTCGACCTCGTGGAACGGCATCGTGGCGCCGCCGCACACGCCGGCCTACATCGTCGCGAAGTTCAATGCCGCCATCAACAAGGTGATGAGCGAGCCCGAGGTCAGGAAGAAGCTGGCCGACATCGGCACCGAGGCGCTCACCGGCAGCGTGGCCGACTTCGATGCCCGCCTCAGGAAGGAGATTCCGCGCGTGCAGGCGCTGGTCAAGCGCGCCGGCATCGAGCCCGAGTAACCGAGCCCGAGTAACCGAGCCCGAATAACCGGGCCCGAATAACCGGGCCTGAGTAGTCGAGTCCGCGTAGTCCGGTCCGCGCAGTCCAGCCGGATTGACTCCGGCCAACGCCGCGGCCGCCGCGCCGGCCCTGCCTGCTCCGGTTCACCGCTTCCATCCCCGGCGGACAGCGCGCGCTGTCCGCCCTTCGTCGTCCGTTTTACTGTCGCCATGCAAACCACCACCCATCCGCTGCTGCCGGCCACGCCCGGCATGTCCTGCCATCTGACCAGCCACCGCTTCGGCCCTGCCGACGCGCCGAAGAAGATCTACATCCAGGCCGCGCTGCACGCCGACGAGATCCCCGGCATGCTCGTGGCCGTGGTGCTGATGGACCGGCTGCGGGAGCTGGAGGCGGCGGGCGCGCTGCGCGCGGCCGTGACGCTGGTGCCGGTGGCCAATCCCGCCGGCCTGGCGCAGACCGTGCTCGGCAGCCCGGTCGGCCGCTTCGACCTGGGCAGCGGGCAGAACTTCAACCGCGGCTTCCCGATGCTGTACGAGCCGATCGCGGCGGCGGTGGAGGGCAGCCTGGGCAGCGACGGCGCGCACAACGTGCAGGTGATCCGCCGCGCGATGGCCGACGCCCTGCGCGCCAGCGTGCCGGCCAATCCGATGGCCTCGCTGCAGCAGACCCTGATGCTGCTGGCGCACGATGCCGACGTGGTGCTGGACCTGCACTGCTCGCGCGAGTCGCCGATGCACATCTACACCGGCGAGGCAATCTGGGCGGAAGTGGAGCCGCTCGCCCGCTACCTCGGCGCGAAAGCCAGCCTGCTGGCGCTGGACGCCGGCGGCCAGTCCTTCGACGAAGCCTTCAGCTATACCTGGTACCAGCTGCAGCAGCGCTTCGGCGCGCGCTTCCCGATCCCGCACGGCAGCCTGGCCACCACGGTGGAGCACCGCGGCCAGCGCGACGTGTCGTGGCAACTGGCGGAGCAGGACGCCGCCGCCATCCTGAACTACCTGACGCATGCCGGCGCGATCGCGGGCACGGCGCCGCCGCTGCCGCCGCTGCCGCATCCGGCCACGCCGCTGGCCGGCAGCGAATACGTCGCCGCGCCGGTCAGCGGCATCGTGGTGTTCCGCGCCGAGCCGGGCGCGGCGGTGCAGGCGGGCCAGGTCCTGTTCGACATCGTCGACCCGGTCAGCGGCAGCCGCACGCCGGTCGCCGCGAACACGGCGGGCGTGTTCTTCATGGGCCGCGACATCCGCTTCGCGCGGCACGGCGATCCGCTGGCCCGCGTGGCCGGCAACGCGCCGGCCCGCTCCGGCTACCTGCTGAGCGCCTGATCCCTTCGTCCTTCTTCCTCACCATCACTTACCGTCCGATCCATCATGCCTTCTGATTCCCGCCGCGCCACGCTCGCGGCCCTCGCCGGCCTTGCCTCGCTGTGCCTTTGCGCATGCCTGCCGCTCACCGCGGCGGCGCAACCGGCCTGGCCGTCCTCCAAGCCGATCCGCCTGATCGTCGCTTATCCGGCGGGCGGCGTGACGGATGCCGTCGCGCGCCTGGTGAGCGACCGCCTCGGCGCGCAGCTCGGCACCTCCATCGTGGTCGACAACCGCGCCGGCGCGGCGGGCCTGATCGGCATGGACGCGGTGGCCAAGGCCGCGCCGGACGGCTACACCTTCGGCATCTCCACGGTCAGCACGCTGACCCTGACGCCGCACCTGAACAAGATGCCGTTCGACCCCGCCCGCGACATCGCGCCGGTGGTCAGCATCGCGTATTCGCCGGTGGTGATGATGGCCACGCCGATCATGCCGGCGCGCGATTTCCGCGCGGTGCTGGCCGATGCCCGCTCGCGCCCCGGCGCGATCCGCTGGTCCACCTCGGGCCAGGGCTCGCTGGGCCAGATCATGCTCGAGCAGATCAAGCTCGCGGCCCACGTGGACATCACGCACATTCCCTATCGCGGCTCGGGCCAGCAGTTCAACGACGCGATGGGCGGCCAGCTCGAAATGGTGTCGATCAATGCCAGCCAGACCCTGCTGCAGCAGATCCGCAGCGGCAAGCTGCGGCCGCTGGCCATCGGCGCCGCGGCGCGCATGGCGTCGCTGCCCGACGTGCCGACGCTCGCCGAACTCGGCTTCCCGCAGGCCAACCGGTCGTCCACGCTGGGCGCCTTCGCGCCGGCCCGCACGCCGGCGCCGGTGATCGAGCGGCTCAACGCCGAGATCAACAAGATCCTCGCGCAGCCGGACGTGCGCAAGCTGCTGCTCGAAATGGGCAACGTGCCGACTGGCGGCACGCCGGCCGCGTTCGCGCAGGGCATCGCCGCGGAATCGGCCGATAATGCGCGCATCATCAAGGCCGCCAACATCCGCCTCGAATAAACCAGCGGCCGCCGGCCGCGCCGCGCTTTCCCCCGCACCTTAGCCACGGGACACCATCATGAGTCTGTCATCCACCGCCGCATCCGCCATCGTCGAACTCGAGGGCATCGCCCTGTCGCGGGCCATCCACCGGCGCGAAGTATCCTGCCTGGAAGTCATGCAGGCCTTCCTGGCGCAGATCGAGCGCTTCAACCCCGGGGCCAACGCCCTGGTGTCGCTGCAGCCGCCGGAGCTGGTGCTGCAGCAGGCGCGCGAGGCCGATGCCGCGCTCGCGCGCGGCGAGGGCCACGGCTGGATGCACGGCTTTCCGCAGGCGCCCAAGGACCTCACGCCGGTCGCCGGCATGGTGACGACGCGCGGCTCGCCCATCCACCGCGAGCGCGTCACCACCGTGGACGGGCTGTCGGTGGAGCGCATGCGGCGCGCCGGCGCCATCTTCGTGGGGCGCAGCAACTCGCCGGAATTCGGCCTCGGCTCGCACACCTACAACCAGGTGTTCGGCGTGACGCGCAACGCCTTCGATCCGGCGCGCAGCGCCGGCGGCAGCAGCGGCGGCGCGGCGGTGGCGGTGGCGCTGCGCATGCTGCCGGTGGCCGACGGCAGTGACATGATGGGCTCGCTGCGCAACCCGGCGGGCTACAACAACATCTTCGGCTTTCGCCCCTCGTTCGGGCGCGTGCCCAACTGGCCCGCCGACGACGTGTTCTTCGCCCAGTTCAGCACCTGGGGGCCGATGGCGCGCAGCGTGGCCGACATCGCCATGCTGCTCTCGGTGCAGGCCGGCTGGGACGCGCGCGTGCCGCTCTCCAGCCGCGAGCCGGCCGGCGTCTTCGCCAGCCCGCTGGAGCGCGGCTTCAAGGGCGCGCGCGTCGGCTGGCTGGGCGACCTGGGCGGCTACCTGGCGATGGAGCCCGGCGTGCTGCCGCTGTGCGAGGCGGCGCTCGGGCATTTCCGCGAGCTCGGCTGCACGGTCGAGGCCGCCGCGCTCGACTTCCCGCCCGAGACGCTGTGGCGCGCGTGGAACACGCTGCGCAGCGCCTCGGTGGCCAGCAACTACGCCGGCCACTACGAGAACCCGGCCGAGCGCGCGCTGCTCAAGCCCGAGGCGATATGGGAGATCGAGCAGGGCCTGAAGCTGTCGGCGCGCGACGTGCAGCGCGCCTCGGTGGAGCGCTCGTCGTGGTACCAGGCGGTGCTGCGGCTGTTCGCGCGCTTCGACTACCTGGTGCTGCCCACCGCGCAGACGTTCCCGTTCGCCGCCGGGCTCGACTGGCCGCGCAGCGTGGGCGGGCGCGAGATGGACACCTACCACCGCTGGATGGAAGTGGTGGTGCCCGCCACGATGGCCGGGCTGCCGGCGCTCAACGTGCCGGCCGGCTTCAGCGCCGACGGGCTGCCGATGGGCCTGCAGATCATCGGCCCCGCGCAGGCCGACCGCGCCGTGCTGGAGCTGGGCCACGCCTACGACCTGGCCAGCGGCCTGGCGCGCCGGCGCAGCCCGCTGCTGGACGCGGCGCGAGGGAGTTGAGGCATGGCCATCGACGAGACCGACCAGCGCCTGCTGGCCATGCTGCGCGCCGACGCGCGCGCCAGCGTGGCCGTGCTGGCGCACCGCCTGGGCGTGTCGCGCGGCACGGTCAGCAACCGCATCGCGCGGCTGGAGAAAGACGGGATCATCGCCGGCTACACCGTGCAGCTGCGCCCGGACGTGGACCCGCACGACATCGCCGCGTGGATGTCGATCGCGGTGGAGGGCAACCGCACGCGCGAGGTCATCGCCATCCTGCTGGGCGAGCCCGGCGTGGCGTCGCTGCACGACACCAACGGCCGCTGGGACCTGCTGGCCGAGTTGCGCGCCTCCACGCTGACGGACCTGGCCGGCGTGCTCGAGCGCGTGCGGCTGATCGGCGGCATCCGCGACACCGAGACCAGCATTCACCTGCAGACCTACAAGACCTGCTGAGCGGACCGGCTGCGCGGACCGGCCGGGCGGAGATTGCGTGGAGTGTCAGCGCGGGCTGGCAAAGCGGCAGAAAGCCGCGTTTTTCTCGCGGAAAATGGGCTTCTGGCTGACAGGCGGCGCTGCAACAATGTCTGCTGTCCCATTCATCCAACGGAGCACAGACATGACGCGTTTTCTTTCCCCCACCGACGTTTCCCGCATCGTGGCGATCCGCGGCCTGCCGCAGGTGCTCGAGCAGATGGCCCGCTACATCGAGGAAGATTTCCTGCGCTGGAACGACTTCGACAAGAGCGCCCGCGTGGCCAGCCATTCGCCGCGCGGCGTGATCGAGCTGATGCCGATCGCCGACGCGGATCTGTACAGCTTCAAGTACGTCAACGGCCATCCGGCCAACACCGCCGACGGCCTGCCCACGGTGATGGCGTTCGGCACGCTGGCCGCGGTCGCCACCGGCGAGCCGCTGCTGCTGAGCGAGCTGACGCTGACCACCGCGCTGCGCACGGCCGCCACCTCGGTGGTCGCCGCGCGGCGCCTGGCGCGCAAGGATGCCGCCGTCATGGCGCTGATCGGCAACGGCGCGCAGAGCGAATTCCAGGCGCTGGCCTTCCACCACCTGCTGGGCATCCGCGAGCTGCGCGTCTACGACACCGACCCCGCCGCCACCAGCAAGCTGGTGCGCAACCTGCGGCCGGTGCGCGGGCTGGACGTGCAGGTCTGCGCCAGCACCGCTGACGCGGTGTGCGGTGCCGACATCGTCACCACCGTCACCGCCGACAAGGCCTACGCCACCATCATCACGCCCGACATGCTGGCGCCGGGCATGCACCTCAACGCCGTGGGCGGCGACTGCCCGGGCAAGACCGAGCTGCATCCCGAGGTGCTGCTGCGCGCCAGCGTGTTCGTCGAATACGAGCCGCAAAGCCGCATCGAGGGCGACACCCAGCAGATGCCGGCGGACTTCCCCGTGACCGAGCTGTGGAACGTGCTGGCCGGCCGCGTGCCGGGCCGCGCCGGCGAGGCGCAGATCACGGTGTTCGACTCGGTGGGCTTCGCGCTGGAGGACTTCTCCGCGCTGCGCTACCTGCGCGACAGCGCCGAGGCGCTCGGCCTCGGCGTGCCGCTGGCGCTGGTGCCGGCGCAGGACGATCCGAAGGACCTGTTCGGCGTGCTCACCGGCGCCGGCGAGCCTGTCGCCGGCATGGATGCGGATGCGCGCCTGCCGGAGCGCGCCGCGGCACTGGTGGCGTGAGGCCGGCGCCGCGCCGGCGCCAGAACGCGGACACGGCGCGCGGCGGCATCGCGCGCCGTGTCCTTTTTTTTCGTTTCCGGCGACGCGGCGGGCAGGTGGAGGCACGTGGCGGTGCACTGCAATGGCGATAACGCGGCGGAAGCTAAAGTCCCCCGGCATCCTGCCGTAACCAGTGTCATCGTCGTGTCACTGCTGGTCAACCTTCCTCCCATGCTGAACAAACTCTCCATCCGCTTCCGCCTGAACCTGGCCTTGTCCGTGCTGGCCATCCTGCTTACCGTCATCGGCGTCATCGGCGTGCTTGGCATGCGCACCGCCAGCGCCGACCTCCAGGAGATCTACTCGAACCAGCTTGCCTCGATGGGCTTCGTCGCCAAGGCGCAGCAGCACCTGACCGTGATCCGGGTCGGGCTGGACCGCGTCATGTTCCATCCCGACGCCCCCGACGTGGCCGCCACGGTAGACAAGTCGCTGGGCTACAAGACCCGCTCCGATGATGCCTGGAAGGCCTACCAGGCGCTGCCCAAGACGCCCGAGGAGCAGCAACTGGCGGTCAAGATCGACGGCATGCGCACGGCGTACTTCAAGGAGGGCATCGAGCCCCTGGTGGCGGCACTGCGCGCCCACGACACCGCGGCCGCCGACAAGATCGTCATGGATACGCTGCCGCCGCGCAGCGCCGCGCTGCTGGCGGCGATGGAAGAGCTCGAGCACAGCCAGAGCCAGCAGGCCGCGGCGCTGCACGAGGCGGCGTCGGTGCGCTCGCAGGAATTCCTCTGGCTGGTCTCGGTGGCCATCGGCGTCGGCATCCTTGCCGCGCTGGGCTGCGCCATCGGGCTGCATCGCGCCATCTCGGTGCCGCTCAACCGCATGCTCGGCAACTTCGCCGAAATCTCGCGCGGCAACCTGACCGATGCCATCGAGGTGACGAGCGAGAACGAAATGGGCGCGCTCACGCGCGGGCTGCAGGAGATGCAGCAGGGCCTGATCAACACCATCCACGCCGTGCGCAGCGGCAGCGAGGCGATCGCCACCGCCACGCACCAGATCGCGGCCGGCAACGTCGACCTGTCGCAGCGCACCGAGGAGCAGGCCAGCGCGCTGGAGCAGACCGCCGCCAGCATGGAAGAGCTGACCTCCATCGTCAAGCAGAACGCGGACAACGCGGTGCAGGCCAATTCGCTCGCCGTGCAGGCGTCGGACACCGCCGCGCGCGGCGGCGAGGCCGTCAAGCGCGTGGTCGACACGATGGGCGAGATCGACGTCGCCTCGAAGAAGATCGGCGAGATCACCAGCACCATCGAAGGCATCGCCTTCCAGACCAACATCCTGGCGCTGAACGCGGCGGTCGAGGCCGCGCGCGCGGGCGAGCAGGGCCGCGGCTTCGCGGTCGTCGCCGGCGAGGTCCGCAGCCTGGCCCAGCGCACCGCGACCGCCGCCAAGGAGATCGTGCAGCTGATCGCCGACACGGTGCAGCGCGTCGAAGCGGGCGCGCGCCATGCCGAGCATGCCGGCGCGACGATGGGCGAGGTGGTGCAGGCGGTGCGCCGGGTCACGGACACGATGGGCGAGATCGCCGCCGCCTCGCATGAGCAGAGCGCGGGCATCGACCAGGTCGGCCAGGCGGTGAACCAGATGGACCAGGTCACGCAGCAGAACGCCGCGCTGGTCGAGGAAGCGGCCTCCGCCGCGCAGGCGCTGGAGGATCAGGCGGCCACGCTCAAGACGTCGGTGGCCTCCTTCCGCCTGCCGGCGCACGGCGGGCGGCTGGCGCTGGCCTGACGGCCGCGCGGCCGCGCGGCCGCGCGCGCAGGCAAAGACAAAGGGCCGCGCAACGCGGCCCTTTGCCATTGTGCCGGGGCACGATTCAGGCGCGCTCGTCGCGCAGGTGATACCAGCGATACAGCATGGCCTGGCCAAGGCGGCGGAACGGCGTGGCCCAGTGGCCCGGCAGTGGCGAGTCGTAGATCGGCAGCTTGCATTCCGCGCCGCCCTTGCCGGCCACGCGCTCGGCCATGCGCCGCCCCGCATGCGCGGAGAACGCGACGCCGTTGCCGCCGTAGCCCAGCGCGTAGAAGACCGATTGCAGCGGGTCCGGTTGCACGATGCGCGGCATCATGTCGTGGCTGACGTCGACCCAGCCCCACCACGAGTAGTCGATGCGGATGCCGCGCAGCGCCGGGAACTTGCGCGCCAGGCCGTCGACCAGCAACTGGTAGTGCCGCGGATGTTCCGCGTCGGCGCCCGCGATCGCGCTGCGGCTGCCGATCTGCACGCGGCGGTCGGGCAGCAGCCGGTAGTAGAAGCGCAGCGTGCGCGTGTCGGTCAGGAACGTGGTCGAGCGGAAGTTGGTCGCGGCGATCTCCGCGTCGGTCAGCGGCCGCGTGACGATGGAGTTCGACAGCACCGGGAAATAGCGCCCGCGCAGCAGCGGCGAGAGTCCCGGCGCGGTGTAGGCGCCGGTGGCGATCGCCACGGCGCGCGCGCGCACCGTGCCGCCCGGCGTGCGCAGGTGATGGACGCCGTTGCGGGTTTCCCAGCCGGTCACGGGGCTGGACGGATGGACCTTCGCGCCGAGCGCGCGGGCGCGGCGCAGGTAGCCGTAGGCCAGCTTGAGCGGATGCACGCCGATGCCGTCGGGCTCGAGCATGGCGCCGCAGGCATCGCGGTCGTCGCAGAAGCGCTCGCGCAGCTCGGCCTGGGTCAGCATCCTGGTGTCGTAGCCGAACACCTCGCGCATCACGCGCGCCTCGTTGGCGAGGAAGGCCATCTTGCGCGGGCGGTGCGCCGTGTACAGGTGGCCGCCGTCCTGCGCATCGCAGTCGATCTGCGCCACCAGTTCCCTGAAGGTCTCGAAGCCGCCGCGGATCTCCGCGTCGAGCGCCTTGGCCGTGTCGACGCCCCAGCGCTCGATCCACTGCGAGCGGTAGAGCCGCCCGCTGGCGTTCTGGCCCTGCCCGCCATTGCGGCTGGTGCAGCCCCACGCCACCTGGTTGGCCTCCAGCACGGTGGCCTTGATGCCGTGCTCCTGGGCCAGGAACAGCGCCGTCGCCAGGCCGGTGAAGCCGGAGCCGATCACGACCACGTCGGCATCGGTGTCGGCGGCGACGGGACCGTCGTCGGGCGGCGCCTCGCCCGCGCTGTCCACCCAGTAGGTCGGGGCGTAGGCGCGGCCGCGGCCGGGGCCGCGCGACACCAGCGGGTCGTATTGCGGATCGTAGGGGCCGTGCACGGTGGCGGGCGCGGATTCGGGGAGGTAGATCGGGTTCGCGGACATGGTGCGTGCTTGCTCAAAGGGGTTGCGGCAGGGCCGGCAGCAGCGCGCGCTGCTTGCGGTAGGCGCACTTGACGTGGATCTTGCCGTCGCGGAACGTGAACAGGTCCACGCCGTCGGCCTCCATGCGCCGGCCTTCGCCGTCGGTGCCGGTGAAGGTCCATTCGGACACGCCGCGCTCGCCGCTCACCAGGTGGCGGCCGTTGCGCCATTGCGCGTCGGGGAAGGCGCGCCACGCCGACGCGAACGCCTCGCGCACCGCTGCCCGGCCGACGTGGCGCGTGCCGCAGGCGGCGTCGCCGGCGACGGTGTCGAAGATGCAGTCGTCGGTCATGAAGGACATCAGTGCGTCGATGTCGTGGCGGTTCCATGCATCGCTGAACGCTTGCAGCGTGGCGACGGTAACGGCGGGATGGGACATGGTTGCGGCTCGGTGAGTGAACATGCCGCTACGCTAAACCTCGGCCGCGCCGCCGGTTAGAGCCAGCGCGGGGTCTTTGCTCAGGCCAGCCGTGCCGGCGCCGCACTGCGCGAACAGGCGCGCGAGCGCGGCCTTCGGCAGGTCGCCGCGCAGGCCGATGGCGACCACCATGCCGTGCGCCGGCATATCGGCCGCATTGGCCGCATTGGCCGGATTGGCCACATCGGCCACATCGGCTACATCGGCCACATCGGCCGCGGCGTCCGCCGGCAGTCTGCGCAGCGTGCCGCGGCGCCCCGCGAACTGCAGCTCCGTGACGCCGTAGCGGTCCGTGCGCACCACGCCCTTGACGCGCAATACGCCGGGCGGCATGGCGTTGAGCCGCGCGTGCAGGTCGGCCGCGCGCAATACCGCGCCGGCGCTGTCGAGCAGCCAGGTGTCGAACAGCTCGCCGTGGCTGACGGGCTCGCCGCAGCCGCAGCCCGCGTGGTGGCGGTGCGGCAGGCCGCCGGCATGGCCGCCGCGCCAGGCCACGCCGGTCAGCGCGGCCAGCGGCAGGTCGCCGTGGCATGCGTCGAGAATCGGCACGTGGCCAGCCAACTGCCGCAGCCATTGCCGCAGGTCCTCGCGTTCGTGCTCCGGCAGGGTTTCGGCCTTGCTGAGCACGATCAGGTCCGCGGCCCGGAGCTGGCGCGCGATGGTCTCGCCGAGGCGCGCGTCGGCCGCCTGCGCGCGGACGGCGCCGGCGTCGGCCAGCGCCACCACGCCGTCGAGCGAGAGCATCGGGTCGGCCAGTCCGACCTGCGCGATGCGCCACGGGTCCGACACGCCGCTGGCCTCGATCACGATCCATTCGGGCGGCTGCGGCTGTGTCATCACGCGGATCAGCGCGTCGGTCAGGTCGTCGCCGATCTGGCAGCACACGCAGCCGTTGGCCAGGCTGATGGTGTCGGCGCCGCGCCGTCGCACCAGCGCGGCGTCGATGTTGACGGCGCCGAAGTCGTTGACCAGGACCGCGATGCGCAGGCCCTCGGCCTGGCCCAGGATGCGGTTGAGCAGCGTGGTCTTGCCGGCGCCGAGAAAGCCGCCGATGACGGTCAGCGGAATGCGTGCCCGCGCGAGCGGGAGCGGCGCCGCGCTCATTGCCGCGGCGCCTCGAACACGCGGCCGCCGACCACCGTGCCCCACACGCCGATGTCCTTCAGCGCGGCCGGCGCCACGGCGAGCGGATCGTCGTCCAGCACGCAGAAGTCCGCGCGCTTGCGCACCGCGATGGAGCCGATCTCGTGGTCCAGCCGCAGCGTGAAGGCGGCGCCGAGCGTGATGGCCGACAGCGCCTGCGCCACCGTGATGCGCTCCGCTTCGCCCAGCACCACGCCGGCGGCGGTGGTGCGGTTGACCGCGCACCACGCGGTGAACAGCGGCGCCAGCGGCGTGATCGGCGCGTCGGAGTGGATCGCGAACGGCACGCCGAGCCGCAGCGCGGTGCCGCAGGCGTCCATGCGGCGCGCGCGGTCCGGGCCCATCGTGAGCGCCAGGTGCGCGTCGCCCCAGTAGTAGATGTGATTGGCGAACAGGTTGACGCACATGCCCAGCCGCGCCATGCGCGCGAACTGCGCCTCGTCGGCCATCTGGCAATGCTGGAGCGTGTGGCGGTGGTCGGCGCGCGGATGGCGCGTCAGCGCCTGCTCCACGGCGTCCAGCGCCAGCTCGGTGGCCTCGTCGCCGTTGGTGTGGATATGGAGCTGGAAGCCCGCCGCGTGGAAGGTCTGCACGGCTTCGTGGACCGCGTCCGGCGGCAGCACCCAGATGCCGTTGGGCGCGCCGTTGAAATAGCCGGGCCAGCGCACGCGCGCGGTGAAGCCCTGGATCGAGCCGTCCACCACCAGCTTGACCATGCCGGCGTGCAGCCGCTCGTGGTTGGCGCGCATGGCCGCGCGCAGGCGCGCCGGGCCTTCGTCGCCGCGCATCGCGTCGGGCGGCCGGAACGCGGGGACCAGGCGCAGCGGGAAATCCTCCTGCGCGCACACGCGCGCCATGCTGCCCACGCTGTCGTCGGAAAGGTCGTTGACCAGATCGGTGGCGGTGGTCACGCCGGCCTGCACGGCGACCTGGGCGAACATGCGCAGCCCGGTCTCGGACATGCCGACGCGGCGGAACAGGTTGCCGATCAGGCGCGTCACCGGGAACATCGCGGCGAACTCCTGCAGCTCGCCGGTGGGCTCGCCGCCGGGAAACCGCGCGATGCCCTCGATGTCGGTGTCGCGGTCGATGCCGGCGCGCGCCAGCGTCGCGCTGTTGACGTTCATCAGGTGCATGCTCGCGTGCATGATGACGATCGGGCGCGTGGCCGAGACGCGGTCGAGATGGCGTACGCTCATGCGCGCCTCGCCGAAGAAGATCGGGTCGAAGCCCCACGCCAGCAGTGGCGCGTCGTCCGGCACGCCCCGGGCGTCCAGCTCCCGCGCGGCGGCGGCGAGCCGCGCGACCACGGCATCGAAGCCGGTCAGGCCCTGCCACAGCGTGCCGTCCGGGCCGCGGCGCGGGTAGAAGCCGACGTAGGGAAACTGCCAGAGGCCGCCTTCCATCGCGTGCGAGTGGCCTTCCACCAGGCCCGGCATCAGCACCTTGCCGGCGAAGCGGTCGTCGCGCGCGCACGGGCCCCAGGCCTGCGCGTCGGCGGCGCTGCCGACCGCGAGGATGCGGCCGTCGCGCACCGCGACGTGGGTGGCCTCGGGCTGGGCCGGGTTCATGGTGAGGATCTTCCTGGCGGCGAAAACGATGGTGGTCATGGTTGGCGGTGGTGGAATCGCGGGGGGAACGAAAGGAGGCCGGCGGCGCCGGCGGATCGTGCGGTCGTGCGGTCATGCGGTCATGCGGGCATGGCCAGCGGCGGCACCGGCGTGCCGTCCGTCACGGTGACGAGATGGCAGCGCACGAAATGCCCGTCCGCCACCGGCCGCAGCGGCGGGCATTCGCTGTGGCAGACCGGTTGCGCGACGGGGCAGCGGCCGGCGAAGCGGCAGCCGGGCGGCGGATGGAGCGGGCTGGGCGGATCGCCTTCCAGGCGGATGCGCTTGGCCGCGCGCGCGCGGCCGCCGCGCACGGTGGGCACCGCCGAGTTGAGCGCCACGCTGTACGGATGCAGCGGGCGGTCGAAGAACGCTTCGCGCGGCGCGCGCTCGACGATCTGGCCGAGGTACATCACGGCGATGTCGTCGCAGATGTACTCCACCACCGACATGTCGTGCGAGATGAACAGGAACGCGACGCCGGTGTCGCGCTGCAGGCGCCGCAGCAGGTTCAGCATCTGCGCGCGGATGGCGATGTCCAGCGCGGACACCGGCTCGTCGCAGACGATCAGGTCGGGCTCGCTGGCCAGCGCGCGCGCGATGTTGATGCGCTGGCGCTGGCCACCGGAAAACTGGTGCGGGAACAACTGCATCTGCTCGGGCCGCAGGCCCACGGCGTCGAACAGCTCGGCCACGCGCGCCGCGCGCGCGGCGGGCGCGCCGAGCTGCATCAGGTCCAGCGGCGCGCGCACGATGTCGCCGGCGCGCTGGCGCGGATTGAGCGACGAATACGGGTCCTGGAACACCATCTGCACGCGCCTGCGCGCCTGGCGCAGCGTGTCGCCAGACATCAGCGTGAGGTCGCGCCCGCCCAGTCGCACGGTGCCGCCGGTGGCCGGCGCCAGCCGCATCACGGCAAGCGCCGTGGTCGACTTGCCGGAGCCGGATTCGCCGACCAGCGCCAGCGTGCGCCCGCGCTCGATCGAGAACGAGACGCCGTCGACGGCGCGCACCACCTGCGGCGCGCCGAACCAGCCGCCGCGCCGCCTGAAATGCACCTTGAGGTCATCCACTTCGAGCAGTTTCATGCGGCGACTCCCTGGACCGGCGCCGGCATGGCCGCCGGCACGGTGCCGGCTTCCAGCGCCCAGCACGCGGCGCGATGATGGTCGGCCACCGGCAGCAGGTCCGGCGCCGCGCGCGCACACGGCTCGGCCGCGTGCGGGCAGCGCGCGCGGAACGCGCAGCCGGTGCCCAGCTCCCAGATCGACGGCACCATGCCGGGAATCTCCGGCAGCGGCGGGCGCGTGCGCCGCGCCTCGCCCTCGAGCTCGGGCAGGCAGGCGATCAGGCCCCGCGTATAGGGATGCGCGGGGCGCTCGAGCACGTCGCGCGTGCGGCCTTCCTCGACCACGCGGCCGCCGTACATGACGATCACGCGGTCGGCCATCTCGGACACCGCGCCCATGTCGTGCGTGATCAGCACCAGGGCGGTGCCCTCGCGCGCCTGCAGCTCGCGCAGCAGATCGAAGATCTGCGCCTGCACGGTGACGTCCAGCGCGGTGGTCGGCTCGTCGGCGATCAGCACGGCGGGCCGGCACGCCAGCGCCACGGCGATCATCACGCGCTGCTTCATGCCGCCGGACATCTGGTGCGGGTATTCGTCGATGCGCGCCTCGGGCGCGGGGATGCCCACCGCGCGCAGCAGCTCGATGCTGCGCGCGCGGGCCTCGGCCCTGGACATCGCCAGGTGCAGCCGCAGCGATTCGCCGAGCTGGCGCCCGACCGTCATGACCGGGTTGAGCGAGGTCATCGGCTCCTGGAAGATCATGGCGATGCGGTTGCCGCGGATGCGGCGCATGGCGGGCTCGGACAACTGCAGCAGGTCCTCGCCGTCGAGGCGCACGCTGCCGGCGGTGATGCGGCCCGGCGGCGCGGGGAACAGGCGCATGATGGCGAGCGAGGTCATGCTCTTGCCGCAGCCCGATTCGCCGACGATGCACAGCGTCTCGCCGGCGTGGACCTGGAAGCTCACGCCGTTGAGCACGCTGGCCGCGCCGCGCGAGGTGCGGAACTCCAGCCGCAGGCCCGCCACGTCCAGCAGGGGAGGGGAAGAGGTCGACATCAGCGTTCTCTCAGCTTGGGGTTGAGGGCATCGTTCAGGCCGTCGCCGATCAGGCTGATCGACAGCACGCTGGCGAAGATGGCCAGGCCCGGGAACACCACGGCCCACCAGCAGGTCAGCAGGTAGGGGCGCGCCGAGCCGATCATGAGGCCCCAGCTCATGCGGTTGGGGTCGCCCAGGCCGAGGAAGGACAGGCCGGCCTCGAACAGGATCGCCGAGCCGATCGCCATCGTGCCCGACACCACCAGCGGCGGCAGCGCGTTGGGCAGGATCACGCGCCAGATGATGCGGGCATTGCCGGCGCCGATGGCGCGCTCGGCGCGCACGAAGTCGAGGTCGCGCAGGCGCATGAACTCGGCGCGCGTGAGCCGCGCGGTGGCGGTCCAGCTGGTGATGCCGATGGCCAGCGAGATGGTCGTGAGCGAAGGCGAGAACAGCGTCACCAGCACCATCGCGAACAGCAGCGCCGGCAGGACCTGGAAGAACTCCATCACGCGCGTCAGCGCCTCGTCGACGCCGCCGCCGTAGTAGCCGGCCAGCGCGCCGGCCGTCAGGCCGATCAGCGCGGACAGCACCGCGGCCACCACGCCCACGGCCAGGCTGGCGCGGCCGCCGTAGACCAGCCCGGCCAGCACGTCGCGCCCGAG
The DNA here is from genome assembly GCF_977008105.1 of Cupriavidus ulmosensis. Classification (NCBI taxonomy): domain Bacteria; kingdom Pseudomonadati; phylum Pseudomonadota; class Betaproteobacteria; order Burkholderiales; family Burkholderiaceae; genus Cupriavidus; species Cupriavidus ulmosensis. The sequence goes on along the minus strand of NZ_CDRMWP010000001.1, from coordinate 2,802,519 downwards.
CTGGTCGGTACCGAGCCAGGCGTCGGGGTCGCCCGGCGCGGTCTGCGGCGCGGCCACGATGGCGAACGGGTCGGCGTCGTAGACCATCGGGCCGAACAGCGCGACCGCGACGATGCAGGCCAGCAGCAGCGTGCCGGCCAGCGCGGCGCGGCTGCGCAGGAACATGCGCCAGGCGTCGCGCGCGGGATGGGGAACGGCGGCGGGCGCGGTAACCGGGGCTGCCGCCGGCGCCGTGGAAACGGGGCTGCTCATGCGCGGATCCTCGGATCGATGAGGCGGTAGAGGGCATCGGTGAGCTGGTTCATCAGCACCACGACGATGGCGGAGAACAGCAGCACGCCGAGCACGGTGGGATAGTCGCGCCGCAGGATCGAGTCGAACGCCAGCCGGCCCAGGCCGGGCCAGTTGAAGACGGTCTCGACCAGGATGGCGCCGGCCACCACGTTGCCGAACTGCAGGCCGAGCACGGTCACGACCGGCAGCAGCGCGTTGCGCAGCGCGTGGCGGTACAGCACGTGGTGCTCGGACAGGCCCTTGGCGCGCGCGGTGCGGATGTAGTCCGAGCCCAGCACCTCGAGCATGCTGGCGCGCGACAGGCGGCTGTACTGCGCCAGGTAGACCAGGCTCAGCGTGAAGGTCGGCAGCACCATGTGCCAGGCCACGTCGAGCACCGCCGCGAGGCCCTGGCCGTCGGACGTCATCGAGTGCATGTCGGAGACCGGCAGGATCGGCCAGACCGAGGCGAACAGGATCACCAGCATCATGCCGCTCCAGAACACCGGCGCGGCGTGGCCCGTCATCGACAGCACGGTGATGGCCTGCGAGAGCGGGCCATGCGGCTTGCGCGACGCCAGCACGCCGAGCGCGGTGCCCAGCACGAAGGCCACCGCCACCGACGCGAGCACCAGCAGCAGCGTGGCCGGCACGCGCTCGGCGATCAGCCCGCTGACCGGCAGGTTGAAGAAATACGAATAGCCGAGATCGCCGTGGAGCACGTGCTTGACGTAGGTCGCCAGCTGCACCGGCAGCGGCTGGTCCAGCCCGTACTGGCTGCGCAGTTGCGCGCGCAGCTCGTCGGTGATGCCGCCCATCGACCCGGCGATGGTTTCCACCGGGTCGCCGGGCGCCAGCCGGATCAGCAGGAAGTTGAGCACCACCACCGCCAGCGTCAGCAGCGCCGCGTGGCAGGCCTTTCTCAGCAGCGCGAGCAGATTGTCCATCGGTCGTCCCTACTTGAAGTAGACCTCGTCGAGCGGCGACGCCGGGCCCCAGATGGTGGTGGGCAGGTTGCCCAGCTTCTTGCTGGCCACGGTGTGGTACGGCGTGGTGTTGATGTAGAAGATCGGCAGGTCGTCGGTGACGATCTTCTGGAACGTCGCGTAGTAGGCGCGCCGCTTGGTGGCGTCGAGCGTGCCGGCCGCGGTGTTGAGCAGCTCGTCCACCTTCGGGTTGCGGTACGACTGCGTGTTGGTCCAGACCACCGGCTTGATGTTGGTGGACATGTAGGTGCGGGCCACGCCGATCACCGGGTCGCCCCAGTTGAAGACGTTGTCCATCGTCATGTCGAAATCATGCGCCGAGATGCGCTTGGCCCAGGAAGCGAAATCGGCCGAGGCGCGCACCTGCACCGTGACGCCGATCTTCTTCATCTGCGTGCGGATGTACTCGGCCACGTTCTTCTGCTGCTCGTCGGTGCCGGGCAGGTAGTCGATCGTCAGCGTCATGCGCTCGCCGCCGGCGTTGCGCTTGTAGCCGGCTTCGTCGAGCCATTGCTCGGCCTGCTTGAGGTCGTACGGATAGCGGTGCAGGTCGGTGGTGGCGAACGGGCTGCTGCTCACGATGGGGCCGTCGGCGACCTGGGAGAAGCCGCTGTGCAGCGCCTTGACGATGAAGTTGCGGTCGATCGCGCTGGCGATGGCGTGGCGCACGCGCACGTCGGACAGCGGCTTGCGATCGAGGTTGAAGGCCAGCCAGTTCAGCGCGCCCACGCCTTCGTAGCCCTTGCGCGTGAGCGTCAGGTTGGGGTTGTTCTGCAGGCGCTTGAGGTCGGTCGAGACGGACTCGTAGGGCAGCAGCTGGATGTCGCCGCGCTCCATGCCGAGCGCCAGGCTCTGCGCGTCCGAGTTGACCGTGATGACGATCTTGTCCAGGTACGGCTTGCCGGGCAGGAAGAACTTGTCGAAGCGCGTGAGCACGATGCGCTGGCCCGGCACGAACTCGGCGAAGCGGAACGGGCCCGAGCCCACCACGCCGGCGGAGTTGGCCGGGTGCGTGGTGATCTCGCGGCCGTCGCCGTAGATGTGCTTCGGCAGGATCGGGCACAGCGCCGGCGACATCGCCAGCAGGATCGCCGGGTGCGGCTGGCTCATGCGGATGACGGCGGTGTAGGCGTCGGGCGTGTCGACCTTCTCCACGGGCGCCAGCATGCTCTGGAACGGATGCTTGGCCTTGATCGTCATGATGGAGAACGCCACGTCCTCCGAGGTGATGGGCTTGCCGTCGTGGAACACGGCGTTGTGGCGCAGGTTGAGCGTGAGCGACTTGCCGTCCTCGGCGAGCTTCCAGGACTCGGCCAGGTACGGTTGCGGATTCCATTTGTCGTCGAAGCGCAGCGGGCTGGCGAACAGCTGCGTCGAGGGCACGGCGGTGGCGATGCCGGACTGCACGGCGCCGTTCAGGTGGCGCGGCGACTGCGTGGTGCCGATCACCAGCGTGCCGCCGGGCTTGGGCGTGTCCGCGGCGACGGCCTGGCACACGGCCACGGCGGATAGCGCGCAAGCCATCAGCGCGTGGCGCAACCTGGGTAGGAAGGGGGCAAATCCGGTCATGTCGCTTTTTCTCCGTTGGATAGGTGGCAGGGTTCACGATAAGAGAGGCGATTGCCTCCGACGTAGAGCCAACGCGGAGGATCGATGGCTCCAGCACCGGCGCGCGCCGCGTGCACCGGATGCGCGCTCAGCCAAGCACCGAAAACGCGCCGATCGTTATCAGTGCAAGCTGCACCACGCGGGCGAACACCGCGGACGGCAGGCGCGCAAACAGTGCTTCGCCGGCGACCGCGCCGGCGCAGAAGAACGGCACCAGCAGCGCGCCGGCGCGCACCGTGGGCAGGTCCAGCCGCCCCTGCGCGAGCAGGCCGAGCGAGGCGCCGGCGAACAGCAGCATGAAGTAGGCGAGCAGGTTCGCGCGCACCGAGGCGTCGATGGTGCCCTGGCCGCTGAAGTAATAGACCACGGGCGGGCCGCCCAGCCCGCCCAGCGCGGTGAACACGCCGCTGGCCACGCCCGCCAGCCCGGTGGCGACGGCGCCGCCGCCGTGGCGGATGCGCAGCCCGAGCAGCGCCATCACGCCCATGACCAGCACCAGCGTGCCGATGCCACGGCGCAGCAGGTGCGGCTCCACGCGGCCGAGGCCGAGCAGCGCCAGTTGATGCGCGCACAGCGCGATGGCGGCAAGCACCGCCACCTTGCGCCAGGCCACGCGGCGCCGGCACGCGCGGATGCCCTGCCAGGCGGTCAGGCCGTGCAGCAGCACCGTCAGCATCGCGGCCTGCGCGGGCGCGACCACCAGCGCGAACAGCGGCGTCATGATCAGCGCCGCGCCGAAGCCCGTCAGCCCCTTGGCGATGCCGGCGACGGCGGTGACCGCCGCCAGCACGGCAAAGGCGGAGGCGTTCATGTCAGCGTTGCGCGTCGGGCGCGCGCGCGATGGCGAAGTTGGCGAACGCCTGGCAGGTCGGCATCAGCTCCATCGTGTTGACGTTGACGTGCGCGGGCTGCGCCAGCACCCAGCTGACCGCGCTGGCGATGTCCTCGGCCGTCAGGGCCTGGGTGCCGGCGTAGACGCCGGCCGCGCGCTGCGCGTCGCCGTGGAAGCGCGTGAGCGAGAACTCGGTGCCGCCGCTCAGGCCGGGCTCGATCGAGGTCACGCGCACGTTGCGCCCGACCAGGTCGGCGCGCAGGTTCAGGCTGTACTGGTGCACGAACGCCTTGGTGCCGCCGTACACGTTGCCGCCGGGGTAGGGGTAGGTGCCGGCGATGGAGCCGAGGTTGACGATGGTGCCGAGATCGCGCGCCACCATGCCGGGCAGCACCGCGTGCGTGAGGTACAGCAGCCCCTTGATGTTGGTGTCGATCATGGTCTCCCAGTCCTCGAGGCTGGCCTCGTGCGCCGGGCCCGCGCCCAGCGCCAGGCCGGCGTTGTTGACCAGGGCGTCGATGGGGCCGACGGTCTCGGTGACGTAGGCCACCGCGGCGAAGACCTCCGCCTTGTAGCGCACGTCGAGCGCGAGCGGATGCAGCCTCGGGCCGCAGCGCGCGGCCAGCGCCGCGAGCTTGTCGGCGCGGCGCGCGGTGGCCACCACGGTGTGTCCGTCGCGGCACAGGCGCTCGGCGATGGCCTCGCCGAATCCGGCGGAGGCGCCGGTGATCAGCACGATCATCGCGGCACCTCCGCGCGTGCCGGACGGGATGGCGTGCCCGCGAAGGCGGGGTGATGCGGGGAAATCGGCGGCATGGGCTCACTCGGTAACGATGTGGCGCCATGTTGCCGCGCGTCCGGCTGGCATGGTTAATGCCAGTGGTGGTTTTCGATCGTACCAGTCGGGGTTGTGATGCGCAGTGCTGTCGTTCACCAGTTGATGTGGCACCAGTTGTTCCCCGCGCCCGAGCGCGAGGGGCCGACCTTGCAGAGCCAGCTGCGCACGCACCTCGTCAACGCGGTGCTCGACGGCCGCGTGACGCCGGGCACGCGGCTGCCGTCCAGCCGCGAGCTGGCCGACATGCTGGGCATTTCCCGCAATACCGTGGTGCTGGTCTACGAGCGGCTGGCCGAGGACGGCTACCTCGAGAACCGGCCGCGCAGCGGCTACTACGTGACCCATCGCTACGCCTCGCCGGCGGTGGAGGCGCTGCCCCGCGACGGGGACGGCGCGCCCGCCGCGGCGCCGGGCGGCACCAGCGCAGTGCAGTGGCAGGCGCGCATGCACGGCGTGGCCGCCGACGCCAAGTGGCTGGAGAAGCCGCACGACTGGCAGCGCTACCGCTACCCGTTCCTGTACGGCCAGTTCGATCCCACGCTGTTCCCGATCGCCGACTGGCGCGAGTGCAGCCGCCACGCGCTCGACGTCGGCGCGATCCGCGGCTGGGCGCCCGACGCCATCGACAACGACGACAACTCCCTGGTCGACCAGTTGATCCGCCGCGTGCTGCCGCGGCGCGGCATCGCCGCCAAGCGCGACGAGATCCTGATGACCGTGGGCGCGCAGCAGGCCCTGTTCCTGCTGGCCGAGCTGCTGATCCGGCCGGGCACGCGCGTGGCCGTGGAGGACCCCGGCTACATGGACGCGCGCAACATCTTCCTGCGGCGCGGCGCGGTCCTTGCCGGGCTGCCGGTGGACGCCGACGGCGTGGTGCCCGACGAGGCGGCGCTGCGCGACTGCCGCTATCTGTACTGCACGCCGAGCCACCAGTGCCCCACCGGCGTGACGCTGACCACCGAGCGCCGGCTCGCGCTGCTCGACTGGACGCGCCGCTGCGACGGCGTGCTGATCGAGGACGACTACGATGCCGAGACCCAGTACGCGGGACAGCCGCTGCCGGCGATCAAGGCCATCGACCGCGACGAGCGCGTGATCTACGTCGGCAGCCTGTCCAAGACGCTCTCGCCGGGGCTGCGCATCGGCTACGTGGTCGCGCCCGCCGCCGTGATCGTGCAGCTGCGCCGGCTGCGGCGGCTGATGATCCGGCATCCGCCGGCCAACAACCAGCTCGCGGCGGCGCTGTTCATCGAGCACGGCCACTACGACCGGCTGATGCACCGCATGCGCGAGGCCCTGGCCACGCGCGCGGCCACGCTGTGCGACGCGGTCCGGCAGCACCTGGGCGACATGCGCTTCGCCGCGCCGCCCGGCGGCTCCGCGCTGTGGGGCATGCTGCCCGGGCACGTCGACACCGGCCAGCTCAGGCGCACCGCGATGGCGCACGGCATCCTGATCGAATCGGGCGAGCCGTTCTATCTCGCCGACGCGCCGCCATGCAACAGTCTGCGGCTCGGCTTCTCGTCGATTCCGCTCGAGCGGATCGAGCCCGGCATCCGCGAACTCGCGCGGCTGGTGTCGCCGCAGGGCCGCGTGCGCGAGATCGGGCTGCGCGGGGCGGCATGACGCCGGCGCGCTGCATCGATGCCGTACGGCCTGCTTCGTGCGGAGGCGCCGATAGTTGATGCAGATGGAACGGAGTTGAAAGGATGCGATGAATGATCTTTTTCCCGGCGCAGGGCATCATGTCCGCCTTCATCCAACCACTCATGAGGCACATGCCGTGGCCACAGCCAGGAATGCAGGCATGGCGCCGCTCGCCCGCGGCGGTCTTGCCGTTTCGCCGGAGCGCGGCCCGGGCGTGACGGCAACAGGCGGGCGGGCCGCGGCTGCCGGGCGCGGCCCACGATGAAGGTACTGATCCTGGGGGCGACCGGGCTGGTCGGCCGGAACGCGCTGCGGCAGGCGCTGGAGCACGGCAGCATCGAAACGGTCATCGCGCCGACGCGCCGTGCCTTGCCCGCCCATCCCAAGCTGGACAATCCGGTCTCGTCCGATCTGCAGGCGCTGTTGCCGGAAATGGCGCGGTGGCCGGTGGACGCGGTGATCTGCGCGATGGGCACCACGATCGGCAAGGCCGGCTCGAAGGCGGCATTCCGGCATGTCGACTACGTGCTGCCGGTGGCCTTCGCGAAACTGGCCCGCCAGCAGGGGGCCGGCGCCTTCGCGCTGGTTTCCTCCCCGGGCGCGTCGCTGTCCATACCGCTGTTCTATTGCCGGACCAAGGGCGAGGTCGAGAGAGACATCCGGGCGATCGGCTTCGAATCGCTCACGATCGTGCGCCCGGGCATGATCGGCGGCGAGCGCGACGAGTTTCGCCTTGCCGAGCGCATAATATTCCCGCTCGCGGCGCTGCTTCGCCCGGTGCTGCCGCGGGGCCTGCGCATCAATCCCGCGGCCAATATCGCCAGGGCGCTCGTGGCTGCGGTCGCCGCTGCGCTGCCCGGCGAGCGCATGATCACGTCGCGGGACCTGTCGTGACCGCGCCGCGCGGCCGGCGACCATGAAAAAAGCACCTTCGCGAAGGTGCTTTTTTCTTGGCCCGGCCGATATGTCGACGCGCCATGCGGGTCGACGCGCCATGCGGGCCGATGCGCCAGGCGGGAAAAAGGGATCCGAACCGGGTCGGCAAACGCACCAGGATCCGGTTCGGACGTGCAGGCCTAATCGGCCTGCTCGGCCTTGCTGCCTTGCTGGCGAGCGTGGCCATTCTCCGACCTACCTTCGCTTTGCTGCGGCGTGTCTCAGTCGGCAGACCTTCAGTATAGGACGGCGGTGGCGCGGGTCAACCGGAGTTTGGGCGGGCGCGCCCGCGTGCTACGATCCCGCTGAAAACCGGGAAGAGACAAATACGTGAGTCATGAGAATGCCGCGGCACGCTTCGATGCCGAGTTCGCCCCCCGCATCGCCGAGACGATCGCCGGCCTGTTCAGGCACCGCATCCACGCCGAGCTCGACGGCGGCCAGAGCCCCGCGCGGCTGCACGTCTACGGCGAGCCGTTCGAAGGGGTGCGGCGCTTCGCCCATCCGCTCAACATCTACCTGTCGTGGGACAGCCTCGAGGTGGAGGCGCTGTTCGCCACCGGCGGCGAGGAGAAGTTCGCGCTGTACCTGGCCGCGCTGCCCGGCAAGCTGCATGCGTGGCAGGCGCCGCGGCAGATCGATCTCGGCACGCGCTCCCAGGCCGAGGAGACCGTGCTGCTGGGCGGCCTCGATTTCGAGCATTGAGCACGCCGCGCGCGCGGCCACCGGCGGGCGCTCGTGCTACAGTTGCCGGATGCGTTCTCCGGAGGAGCATCATGTCCAAGGATTCCACGCCGCATCTGCAGGCCATCGTCCAGACCGCGCCGCAGGCCGGCCGCTATGTATGGGTGATCACGCTGGTCGATTTCGATGCGCGTCTGGTCAAGCGCAATATCGTCTCCGACGATACTTTCACCACTTCGGACGCCGCGCGCGTGGCTGGCGACGCCCAGCTCAAGGCGATGGCGGAAGACCGATAGCGGCCGTCCGCGGTACGGGCAATCGTGCCCGCGCCGGTCGCGCCGGCCGCCCTGGCCACGCGCACCGGGCGCGGGAGCAACGATGACGCTTTGCGATGCGTGCGCGCAGATCCGGCCCGGTTCGACCGGCGGCACCGGACACCCGCGGCTGCTGCTGACGGACACGCAGCGCATCAAGCCGCGCGGAGAGCCCGCGATCACCTTCGCCACCTACACCTGCGCGGACTGCGGCTGCCGCTGGCGCCACGAGAGCGACAAGAACGGCAAGGGGCCGGGCTGGTCCATCGAGCCCGCCTGAGTGGCCTGCCGGCCATGCTACGATCCGGACAACGCATCGGAGGCGAAGATGGCAAAGCACGTGTTCACACGCAGCCAGTACCTGGCAATCCTCAACGAGAGCCTGAAGAGCGATCCGCGCTGGCGGCCCGGCATGGCCTTCGTGTTCCTGCCGCCCGGCGCCGATGCCGCGGGCGCGAGCGGGGTGGGCTGCACCGGACCCGATGCCGCGCTGCCCGTGTACGCCGAGATCGAGCGCGTGGCGGCGGAGCTGATCGAGGTGCGCGGCGAGGCATAGCGCTGCCCGTGGCGTTTCCCGCGGCTGCCGTCCGGTCCCGCCGGCGCCGAGGTGCGTACAATACCGCCCCAGACCGACTCTAGCGAACCTGCCGTGAAAAAGACCGACCTCGAAAAGAACAAAGGGCTGAAGCTTGCCAACAGCCTGAAGCACAGTGCCGCCGTCCGGGCCGCGCGCGAAGGCGCCCAGCCGAAGGTCGACCGCCGCGAGCAGCGCCGCCTCGACCAGGAACTCGGCCTGGTGCCGTTCGCCTGCAAGCTCGACGGCGAGCTGGTCAAGCGCCTGCAGGCGCTGGCAGTGGCGCATCCGGACGGCATGAGCGGACTGCTGAAGGAAGCGCTGGAGCGCGGCCTGCCCGCGCCGTCCGCTTCGGCCGAGGCCTGAACTGCTGCGCCGCGCGGCCACGCGGCCGGCACGTGTGATGGATCGAACGCGCTGGCCACCGGCCCGCCCGCAATGAAAAACGCCCGCTGCATTTCAGCGGGCGTTTTTCATTGGTCGATGCGGCACAACCCCGGGTGCGGGGCCATCGGCCTGACGGCAGCAATCCCTGGCCGGGCAGCGCGGGCAGCGTCGTCCTTGCGCGCGACTTGCCAGCGACGCCGCGCGAGCCGACGCGGGCCGCGAGGGACATTGCCGCCGCAACCGGATTGCCCGGCTTCCGGGCGTTACCGCGAAACTGCCTGGATCTCCTGGTGATAGCCGCTCGCGCGGCTGCGGTTCAACGAGTCGTATCCCGTAAGCAGGACAAGGACGAGCGCCATGCCAAGGCCGACGCCGGTCAGGATGGGTGTCTCACGGATATGCCCGGCCAATGCGAGGATGATGCCAGTGAGTGCGATGAGCATTTCACCGTAGATCACCCTGCGCAGACTCTCGATGGCGCCCGTCAGGTGGGCGCTTTCCTGCACAAGAAACTGTGAAGGATCGGTGCCCAGCAGGGCGGAGAACCTGGCGTGATTGCTGCCCAGGCCCGCAAAGTACGCTCCGCTTGCCAGCAGAACGAGTCCTCCCGCGATCAGAAGCGACCATCCCATGCCGTAGAGCATGCCGACCGATGTTCTCGCCAGGTATGCGCCGGATCCCACCGCAACCAGTGACAAACCGAAGCAGATCGCCGCGCCCATGCGCTCGGAGCTGTAGTAGCCATCGACAACGTCGATCATCTCTTTCCTCCCTGGGCATCGCTTGACTTCAACGCGGCCGTGACCGTTTCGATGAGTGCGGCAATCATCCTGCGCATTTCCTTGCCGTCCTTGGCGACATCCTTGAATCCTTTCATGCCGAAGACGATGACGCGGGCCAGTTCGGGCGCCTTTACCTTCAATCCGGAGAGTTCGACGGACGTCCCCAGGATGTCGGCCAGGAGTTCCTCGAAGGCGAAATAGCTTTCAAGCACCGGGGGGAAGCCGATGTCGAACATGTCCTTGGCGTCGGGATTGGCCAGGACCATCTCGAAGCCCTCCGCACCCCAGCTCTCGCACGCAAAGCGCAGCTTTGCCTCAAGACCCGAGCGTTTCCCCAGCCCGGTCTTGATGTCCTCGAACTTGGCTGTGACCATCGTTTCGATGACGGCCCGGAAGACGCTCTCCTTGTCGGGAAAGGACAGGTAGAGATTGGGGCGCGAGAGCCCGGCCGACTTGGCTATGTCGGCCATCGTCGTGCGCACGTAGCCATAGCGAAGGAACACGTCGATCGCGGCCTGAATGACCTGCCGGGTACGCGCGGGGTCTGTCGGGGCGGTTCTTTTCATGGAGGAGGACTCAGGATCAATGGCTGTATTCTGACATATTGACAAGTAATGTCAATATAGTAAACTGACACTTGGACCGAAAATGTCATCATGTTCGATGGCGCGGTCAACCCTGACCCAACCAAGGAGTTACCCATGTCAGCGTCGAAAGTCTGGTTCATCTCAGGAGCTTCCCGCGGTTTTGGCCGTATCTGGACGGAGGGCGCGCTGCGGCGCGGAGACCGGGTGGCGGCAACCGCGCGCGACGCCAACGCGCTCGCGGACCTCAAGGAAAGGTTTGGCGACGCCTTGTTGACCTTGACGATGGATGTCACGCGTCAGCAGGAAGTCGTCGCCGCCGTCAACAAGGCGCATCAACACTTCGGAAAGATCGACCTCGTGATCAGCAATGCGGGCAATGGGTTGATGGGCGCGGTTGAAGAGACCGCTCTCGATGAAGCGAGGGCGAACTTCGAAACCAATGTCCTTGGCACGCTGGCCGTCATTCAGGCGGCCTTGCCGTTGCTTCGTGCCCAAAAGCACGGACACATCCTGCTCGTCACCAGTGTCGGCGGGCTGATCACATTCCCGCTGGGCGGCATCTACCAGGCGACGAAATTCGCCGTCGAGGGCCTGGGCCAAACGCTGGCCCAGGAAGTCGCGGAATTCGGCATCAAGGTCACGATGATCGAGCCCGGTCCGTTCAACACCGAGTTCATGAGCCAGTCTTCGATGAAGCAGGCCAGGCCCATGCCTGAATATGACGCCATGCGGGCGCAGCTCGCGGCAACCCTTACCCCGGCCATGTTCGGCGATCCGTCGGCGACGGTTGAAGCACTGTTCAAGGTCGTCGACGCGGAGGATCCGCCGCTGCATTTCATCATGGGCGGTCTGACGCCGCTGGTACGCCAATGCTATGCCGCGCGGCTGGATGGCTGGACGAAATGGGAGACAGTCTCCGCCGCCGCGCAGGGCTGAGATCCGCCTCGCCAGGATAACGAGTCGGCGGAGACGCTGGCGCGGGCGAGCCCGTCGGCATCCTATCGACGAAAGCGCAGCGCGCGCGGGTGCCCGTTGGCATGCTCCTACCCATTATTTGGCTCCAGGCGCTCGCGCCAGCCCCGGATCTGCTGCGCCACGTGATCCATGAATGCTCGGATCCGGCCGGAGTGCCGCAGATGCGGGTGCGTCAGCAGCCACAGGCTGGGCGAAAGCCGCCGGGGCGGAAATTCCAGCAATTCCAGGCCCGTGCCGTGCGCCATGAAGCAGGGCAGTGCGGTCGCTCCGGTTCCGTTTTCGGCAAGCCGGCGCAGCGCCACGAATGAATCGGCAGTGGCGGCGACGGCGGCATTGCCGATACGCTCGCGCAGCCATGTGCCGATCGGCCCTTGCGCGAGATGGCCGTCGGGCAGCAGCCACGCCTGGCCGGCGGGTTCATGGCCGCGTGCCCGGATAGAGGCCGGCGCGGCATACAAGCCCCAGTCCATGCGCGCCAAAGGCTTGCCGACCCAGGCGGGCGGCGGCTCGTGCGTGGGGCGCAAGGCCACGTCGGCCTCGCGCCGGTCCAGATCCAGCCGGGCATTCGTGATGCGCATTTCCACCGTGATTGCCGGGAACCGTTCGTGGAAGGCACGCAGGATGTCCGGCAGGATGCCGTCGGCGAGGGAATCCGTTGTGGTGAAGCGTACCGGGCCGGCCAGGCCCGCGGCCTGTCCTTCCACCTCGCGCCGGGCCCCGGTGAGGGCGCGTTCGAATGCCTCGCCGATGTCGATGAAACGCTGGCCCGCGTCCGTGGGGACGTAGCCGGTTTGCAGGCGGTCGAAGAGCGCCGTGCCGACCTCCTGTTCGAGCACGTGCAGGCGCCGCAGCACGGTGGCGTGCGATACCCCCAGCGCGCGCGCCGCGCCCGCCGCCGATCCGCCGCGCGCCATGGCCAGCAGGTGGCGCAGATCATTCCAGTCGAGGTCTTTCATGGGGAGTCGCCGCGCTGGGCAGGACTTGCCGGGTGGCTGTTCATTTTTGTGTGGTCGATGTCCAAATATAGCTATATTTGAACATATTGGGACGGTTCACTATGACGGCATCTTCTTCATCAAGATGCCATTCATCATGTTGGACAACAAAACAGCTCCATACGGGGCGCTATTGCTCCGCCTCCTGCTTGGCGCGTCTTTCCTGGCCCACGTCAGCGTGAAGCTATTCGTCTTCACGGTGCCCGGTTTCGTCGGCTATTTCGGCTCGCTGGGATTGCCGCCGCTGATGGCCTATCTGGCGATCGCGCTGGAGCTGCTGGGCGGCCTGGCGCTGATCTTCGGCGTCTATGCGCGCTGGGTGGCCGTACCACTGGTGTTCGAACTGCTGGGCACCATTGCCGTGGTGCATGGCAAGCTCGGCTGGGAGTTCAACAACAAGGGCGGCGGCTGGGAATATCCCGCGTTCTGGGCGACCGCCCTGGTCGCCTTCATCTTGCTGGGCGATGGCCCCTGCGCTCTGCGTCCGTCGCGCCGGGTGCGCTGAACGCGCAGGCCGAAGGCTAAACGGTCGATGCGGCGGCGTTGCTCCCGCGCCTGCCGGGGGTGTCCGTTGGTCCGTTGCGGAGGCTCGGGGATTCGGGAAAGGGACGACCACCACCGAGGCTTGATCGCCAAAACGGCAAGCCCACTGGCAAAAAGCGCAGCCCGCGGGCTGCGCTTTCGTTTTCAGGGGCTGGCCGCTTCATGTCGCGGCAGGCCGCGCGCGCCGGCGCGCGATCAGTGCACGAACAGCCAGATCAGCAGCAGCACGAAGGCCGGGACACCGAGCAGCCAGGCGAGAACGTAGGGCATGATTTCCTTCCTTTTTCGCTGTTTCCACGACTCCACTGTAGGGGGCGGGTCTCGCGGGCGGTGTCCGGCGGTTTCCCCTTGCCATGTAGGAGGGGGCTGACTTGCCGGGAGGCGGGGAAATCCGGGGCGGCGGAAGGCGGCGGAAGGCGGCCGGAGGGGGATGGCGGCGGGCGTGGCGCCGGCAACGGCGGCCGGGAGGCCGTCATTGCCGGTCGAGGCAGGCGCTCGCCGGCGGCGAGGCCCGGTCCTTCAGTCCTCTTCGTCTTCCTCGGATTCGAGGAAATCGCGGCGCAGCAGCCAGTTCGTGATGGCTTCGTCGCAGACCTTCTTGAGCTTGTTCTTGTCCGGCAGGCTGTCGAACAGTTCGAAGTTCACCAGCGCCAGGCCGGCGTCGGTGATGTAGAACAGGCGGCCGGGCTCGTCGTAATGCACGATGCGCCCGTCGATGCCGTTTTCCTCGCTGTCGGCCGGCATGTCTTCCAGTTCCACCACCCGGCAGGTGAAGCGCGGGCTGCGGGTATGGGTCAGATATTCAAACTCGTCATGCATCACCTCGCCGCCCTTGGGCGTGAAGATGGCGAAACCCCAGATGAAGCGGGGCATCGGCAGATCGGACAGATCGTCAATCTCGTCCATGGTGTTCTCCCTGATTCGATAAGCCGCATTATCGCTCAGCGGGAGCCCCGGCGACCAATGTCGTGCGGCGGGAGGCTTATTTCACCGCCTTGCAGTTGGCGTAGGCGGGCGGCGCGTCGTCGCCCCGGGTCAGGTCCTGGAGCCGGCCTTCGTCGCCCTTGGTGATCCATTGGTGGATGCCGTGCGCGTAGCGCGCGCCGGAGCCGGTCAGCACGCTGACGAACAGCAGCGGCGGCTCGCCGTCGAGGCGCAGGATGGCGATCTGGTTGTCCGCGCCGTTGAAATAGCGGGCAGTGAGCTGCCTGCCCTCGTCGCAGCGGTAGCGCACCGTGCGCGGGGCATCGAAGCGCACGCCGTCGATGCCGGGCCGGGCCTGCGCCGGAAGCGCCGCCAGGCCGAGCGTGCAGGCCAGGGCAGCGGCGAGGCAATGCTTTGGAAAGCGCGGCGGCATGGCGGCTCCTGGCTGGCGTGCGGGCGTCACGACAGCATATAACCGCTGGCCAGCGAACGGAAGCTCTCCACCTCCGCGGCCTGCCAGGCGGCGTCGTGGCCGTGCTCCTCGGCCAGGATCTGCGCCACGCGCGGCGCGGCGGCGCTGGCGGCGCCGGCTTCGAGGAACAGCGCGCGGTTGCGCCGCGCCAGCACGTCTTCCACGCGCCGCGCCAGCTCGAAGCGCGCGGCGAAGCGTACGTGGGCGGCGCTCAGGCCGGAGCCGGGCACGAGGATCTCGTCCGTGCCGGGCAGCGCGCGCAGCATGGCGAGCTCGTTGCCGTAGTAGCGGTCGGGCGAGCCGGTGCCGGCCGCGGGCAGGTCGGCGGGCAGGCCCCGCGCGCCGTGCAGCGGCAGGTCGGCGGTCACGCACGGCGCGGCCGGCAGCATCTTGCGCTCGATGGCGGTGCCGATCACGTCCTGCGCCATGCGCCGGTAGGTGGTCCACTTGCCGCCGGTGACGGTGATCAGGCCGCCCCGGGACACCAGGATGGTGTGCTCGCGCGAGAGCGAGGCGGTGGAGGCCTCGCCGGTGGCCTTGACCAGCGGGCGCAGGCCGGCCCACACGCTGGTCACGTCGGCGCGCGTGGGCGTGCGCGACAGGTAGCGCGCCGCGGTTTCCAGGATGAAGTCGACGTCGTCGGCGCCCGCGCGCGGCTCCAGCGGCAGGTCCTTGCGCGGCGTGTCGGTGGTGCCGACGATGGTGTGGCCGTTCCACGGCACCACGAACAGCACGCGGCCGTCGTCGGTCTTGGGGATCAGGATGGCGCGCTCGCCCGGCAGGAAGCTGCGCGGCAGCGTCAGGTGCACGCCCTGGCTCGGCGCCACCATGCCGCGCGCCTGGCCGTCCTCCATCTGGCGGATGGCATCCACCCACACGCCGGTGGCGTTGATCACGCAGCCGGCCTCGAGCGCGAAGCTGGCGCCGCTGAGCACGTCCTGCACGGTGACGCCGGCGATCACGCCGTTCTTCTGCGACAGGCCGGTCACGCGCATGTAGTTGACGGCGGTGCCGCCCACGTCGAACAGCGTGCGCATCAGCGCGATGGCCAGGCGGGCATCGTCGAACTGGCCGTCGAAGTACAGGTTGCCGCCGCGTAGCGGGCGCCCGCCCACGTGCTCGGCCAGCGTGGGCGCGGCGGCCAGCGTCTCGCGGTGGTTGAGCCAGCGGCTGCCGGACAGGTTGAGGCCGCCGGCCAGCAGGTCGTAGACCTTGAGGCCGATGCCGTAGAAGGGCTGGTCGAACAACTGGTAGGCCGGCACCACGAAGCCCAGCGGCCACACCAGGTGCGGCGCGTTGCGCGCCAGCAGCCCGCGCTCGTGCAGCGCCTCGCGCACCAGGCTGATGTTGCCCTGCGCCAGGTAGCGCACGCCGCCGTGGACCAGCTTGGTGGCCTTGCTCGAGGTGCCCTTGGCGAAGTCGGCGGCTTCCACCAGCAGCGTGCGGTAGCCGCGCGAGGCGGCGTCCACCGCGGTGCCCAGGCCGGTGGCGCCGCCGCCGATGACGATCACGTCCCACCTGGGTTCGCGCTCGAGCGTGGCGAGCAGCGCGGCGCGGTCGGGCGGCAGGGCGGGGGAGGACAGTGTCTGCATGATTCCTTGTCTGATGCGGTTGCCTGGGGCGGTTCGGCCCGGTGTGGCGATGTGGCGATGTGGCTCTGGGTTGTCCGGGCGGGCCGGTCAGCCGGCGGCGTGCGGCGGCGCGCCGTCCTCGCGCGCCCAGTCGCGCGCGCGCTCCACCGCGCGGTGCCAGCGCCACAGGCGGTAGGCGCGCGCGTCGGCGGACAGGTTGGGTTCGAAGCGGTGCTCCACCTGCCACTGGCTGGCGATTTCTTCCTCGCCGCTCCAGTAGCCGGTGGCCAGCCCGGCCAGGTAGGCGGCGCCCAGCGCCGTGGTCTCGGTTACGCGCGGGCGCACCACCACCGTGCCGAGCAGGTCGGCCTGCATCTGCATCAGCAGGTCGCTGCGCGAGGCGCCGCCGTCCACGCGCAGTTCGGCCAGCGCGATGCCGGCGTCCTTCTGCATGGCGTCCAGCACGTCCACGCTCTGCAGCGCGATCGACTCCAGCGCCGCGCGCGCGATATGCGGGCGGCCGGTGCCGCGCGTGATGCCCACCAGCGTGCCGCGCGCGAACGGGTCCCAGTGCGGCGCGCCGAGGCCGGCGAAGGCCGGCACCAGCACCACGCCATCGGTATCCTCGCACTGGCGCGCGAGCGGCTCCGCCTCGGGCGCGCTGTTGATGATCTGCAGGCCGTCGCGCAGCCACTGGATGGTGGCGCCGCCCATGAACACGCCGCCTTCGAGGCAGTATTGCGTGCGCGCGGCGGAGGGCGCGGCGCCGCCGAGCTGCCAGCCGATGGTGGTGAGCAGCCGGTTGTGCGAGGCGACCGGCTGCGCGCCGGTGTTCATCAGCAGGAAGCAGCCGGTGCCGTAGGTGTTCTTGGCCATGCCCGGCGACAGGCAGGCCTGGCCGTAGGTGGCGGCCTGCTGGTCGCCGGCGATGCCGGCGATCGGGATCTCCGCGCCGAACCAGCGCGCCGCCGTGCGCGCCACCTCGCCGCTGGACGGCGCCACCTCGGGCAGCAGGCTGCGCGGGATGTCGAGCACGCCGAGCAGGGCATCGTCCCAGGCGAACGTGTGGATGTTGAACAGCAGCGTGCGCGAGGCGTTGGAGACGTCGGTGACGTGGCGCCTGCCGTCGGTGAGCTGCCAGATCAGCCAGCTGTCCACGGTGCCGAAGGCGAGCTCGCCGCGCGCGGCGCGTTCGCGCGCGCCTTCGATGTTGTCCAGCATCCAGCGCAGCTTGGTGCCGGAGAAATAGGCGTCGATGATGAGCCCGGTGCGCGCGCGGAACAGCTCGCCGTGGCCCTCGGCCTGCAGCGCCTCGCACAGCGGCGCGGTGCGGCGGTCCTGCCAGACCAGCGCGCGCCCGACCGGCTCGCCGGTCTTGCGGTCCCACAGCACGGTGGTCTCGCGCTGGTTGGTGATGCCGATGGCCTGCACCTGGCTGGCGGCCACGCCGGCGTCGCCGAGCACTTCGTGCGCCACCGCCAGCTGCGACTGCCAGATCTCGTAGGGATCGTGCTCGACGTGGCCGGGGTGCGGGTAATATTGCCGGAATTCGCGCTGGGCGACCCGCACCACGTTGCCGGCGTGATCGAACAGGATGGCGCGCGAGCTGCTGGTGCCCTGGTCCAGCGCGAGCACGTAGCGGGGCTGGCCGGGCGACTGGCCGCGGGGCTGGCCCGTGGGCTGGGTTTGCGTCATGCCTTTTTTCCTGGATTTCCTGGATGCCATGCGACGGGCGCGCCATCGTGGCGGCCCGCAATATTCATGTCCGATACTTCGTTTCTCTCCCGCATCGCCGCGTCGCTGGCGGCGCGCAGCCGCTTCGACGCCGGGGCCCACCTCAAGCTGACCGTGGATGGCCGGCAGGTCGGCTGGCTGCCGCGCGCGCATGCGCGCATCCTGCGCGCGCAGGATGCGGTGCCCGCGGTGCTGGCCAATGAGGTGGCCGGCACGGTGGCGCTGCTCCCGGGCCGCGCGGAGCCCGCCGCGCGCAGCGAGGCGCTGGTCACGCTGGCGCGCTGGCTGGCGGAGGCCGGCCACGTGCGCGGCTGGCGCGACGAGCTGTTCGCGGTCACGCCGGCGCTGGAGGCGCCCGCGTTCGCGGTGATCGAGCGCGCCGCGGCGCGTTTCCTCGGCCTGCTGACCTTCGCCTCGCACATGAACGGCGTGATCGCCGGCGAGCGCGCGCTGTGGATCTCGCGGCGCAGCGCCGCCAAGGCGGTCGACCCCGGCATGTGGGACAACCTGGTGGCCGGCGGCATGCCCGCCGGCAGCGATCCGCTCGCCACGCTGGTGCGCGAGTGCGACGAGGAGTCCGGCATCCCGCCCGCGCTGGCGCGGCGCGCCGAGGCGCACGGCGTGATCGAGGTGCTGCGCGAAATCCCCGAAGGCGTGCAGTGGGAGGCGGTGTACGTGTACGACCTGCCGCTGCCGGCGGACTTCACGCCGCACAACCGCGACGGCGAGGTGGCCGAGCACCGCCGTATCGAGCCCGAGGCATTGCTTGCTATCATGGCGGATGGCGCCATGACCGTCGACGCGACGCTGGTGACGCTGGATACGCTCGCGCGGCGCGGCTGGAGCCCCGCCGCGGGCGAGGCCGGCACCCGCAGCGCATGATCGGCGCGCACTCGACAGAACCACACACGATGAGCAATACCGGATTCATTCTCACCATTTCCTGCCCGGACCAGCCGGGCATCGTCCATGCCGTCTCGGGCCTGCTGTTCCAGCACGGCTGCAACATCGTCGACTCCGACCAGTTCGGCGATGAATTCACCGGCCGCTTCTTCATGCGCGTGCATTTCACGCCGAGCGCGGGCGGTCCCGACCTGGCCGCGCTCAAGGCCGCGTTCGCCCCGATTGGCGACCAGTTCGGCATGCAGTGGGAATTGTTCGACGCCAGCGTCAAGCCGCGCGTGATGATCATGGTGTCGAAGATCGGCCATTGCCTCAACGACCTGCTGTTCCGCGCCAAGGCCAGCGGCCTGCCGGTGGAGATCGCCGCCATCGTGTCGAACCACCGCGACTTCTACCAGCTCGCCGCGTCCTACGACATCCCGTTCTTCCACCTGCCGCTGATGAACAGCTCCGCCGAGCAGAAGGCCGCGCAGGAAGCCAAGGTGTTCGAGGTGGTGCGCGAGCAGAACATCGACCTGGTGGTGCTGGCGCGCTACATGCAGGTGCTCAGCGACGACCTGTGCCGCAAGCTGGCCGGGCGCGCCATCAACATCCACCATTCGTTCCTGCCCAGCTTCAAGGGCGCCAAGCCGTACTACCAGGCGCACGACCGCGGCGTGAAGCTGATCGGCGCCACCGCGCACTACGTCACGGCGGACCTCGACGAAGGCCCGATCATCGAGCAGGAGATCGAGCGCGTGGACCACAGCATGGCTCCCGAGCAGCTCACCGCGGTGGGCCGCGACGTGGAGTGCGTGGCGCTGGCGCGCGCGGTCAAATGGCACGCCGAGCACCGCATCCTCATCAACGGCCACAAGACCATCGTCTTCAAGTAAGCCCGCTCGCGCATGGCCGGCGCGTCCCGCGCCCGGCCCGCGCGCATGGCGCGCGCGCCGCAGGCCGCCGCGTTCAGTCCCGGGCGACCACACAGCTCACTCCGCTGTCTTCCAGCATCTGCCCGAACGGCGGCTTGAGCGGCTCGTCGGTAAACAGCCGGTCGATCTCCGACAGGTGCGCCAGCTCCACCATCGCCTGGCGGTTGAACTTGCTGGCGTCGGCCGCCAGCCAGATCTCGCGCGAATGCTCGATGATGGTCCGCGCCACCTTCACTTCGCGGAAATCGTAGTCGCGCAGCGTGCCGTCGGCCTCGATGCCCGAGATGCCGATCAGGCCGATGTCCACCTTGAACTGGCGGATGAACTCCACCGTGGCCTCGCCCACGATGCCGCGGTCGCGCGAGCGCAGCACGCCGCCGGCCACGATGACCTCGCAGTCGGGGTTGTCGGCCAGGATGCTGGCCACGTTCAGGTTGTTGGTGATCACGCGCAGGCCGCGGTGGTGGATCAGCTCGCGCGCGATCTCCTCCACCGTGGTGCCGATGTTCAGGATCAGCGAGCAGCCCTCCGGCACCGCGCCGGCCACCGCGCGCGCGATGCGCGCCTTGCCCTCGGCGTTGAGCACCTGCCGCTGCCGGTAGGCGATGTTCTCCACGGTCGACCCCTCCACCCGCACGCCGCCGTGAAAGCGCGCCAGCATGCCGTTGCCGGCCAGCAGGTTGACGTCGCGGCGGACCGTCTGCAGGGTCACGCCGAACTTGCGGGCGAGTTCGTCGATGGAGGCGAAGCCCTGGCTGCGTACCTCTTCGAGCAGGGCGGTCTGGCGTGGATTCAAGGTCATGCCGGCATTCTAGTTCAAACACAAACGAAAACAAATGATGCGGTGCATGATTGTTTTATGTTCGTTTTTGCACTAAAACGAGCGGAAAGCAAAAGTTTGTGCGTCCGCATCATCGCTGTTCATGTGATGCGGTGAGCATACGAATCCGGAGACCCGATGCAGCTCAGATTGGAAGGCATCGCCCAGCACGCAGGTTCGCAGGCGTATCTGTATCCCATGTCGCTGGCGCCCGTGCCGGGCGCCGTGACCATCCTGCTGGGCGCCACGCAGGCCGGCAAGACCTCGCTGATGCGGGTCATGGCGGGGCTGGACCGGCCCAGCGCCGGGCGCGTGGAGGTGGACGGCGCGGACGTGACCGGCGTGCCGGTGCGCGAGCGCAACGTGTCGATGGTCTACCAGCAGTTCATCAACTATCCCTCGCTGAACGTCTTCGACAATATCGCCTCGCCGCTCAGGCTGCGCCGCGCGAAGGACATCGGCGCCCAGGTGCGGGCGCTGGCGGCGCGGCTGCACATCGACCACCAGCTCGATCGCCTGCCGGCCGAGCTGTCGGGCGGGCAGCAGCAGCGCGTGGCGCTGGCGCGCGCGCTGGCCAAGGGCGCGCCGCTGATGCTGCTCGACGAGCCGCTGGTGAACCTGGACTACAAGCTGCGCGAGGAATTGCGCGAGGAGCTCACGCAACTGTTCGCGCATGGCGACGCCACCGTGATCTACGCCACCACCGAGCCCGGCGAGGCACTGCTGCTGGGCGGCCACACCGCCGTGCTGGACGCGGGCGAGCTGCTGCAATACGGCCCCACGCCGGACGTCTTCCACTATCCCGACTCACTGCGCGTGGCGCGCGCGTTCAGCGATCCGCCGATGAACCTGATGGCCGGCGACCTGCGCGGCGGGATCGTGACCCTGCCGGGTGGCATCGCCGTGCCGCTGCCGGCGGCCGCGGCCCACGCCGGCCCGGTGACGGTGGGCGTGCGCGCCGGCGCGCTGCGGCTGGACGCCGCGTCCGGCATGGTGCCGGTGGCGGGCACGGTGGCGCTGGCCGAGCTGTCTGGCTCGGACACCTTCGTGCACATGGACTCGCCGGTCGGCAACCTGGTGGCGCAGTTCCCGGGCGTGGTCGACCTGCAGCTGGGCGCGCCGCTCACGCTGCAGCTCGACCCGGCGCAACTGTATCTGTTCGACGCGGCCGGCAAGCGCATCCATGCGCCGGCGCGGCCGCAGCGCGCGGCGGCGCCGCTGGCCGCGGGGCGGGGAGCCTGACATGGCGCGCATCGACCTCGACCTGTCCCATTCCTACCGCCCGGACCCGCAGTCCGACGAAGACTACGCGCTGCTGCCGCTGAAGTTCACCTTCGAGGACGGCGGCGCGTATGCGCTGCTGGGGCCGTCCGGCTGCGGCAAGACCACGCTGCTCAACTGCATCTCCGGCCTGCTGCGGCCGTCGCACGGCACCATCGCGTTCGACGGGCGCGACGTGACCGCGGCCACGCCGCAGGCGCGCAACATCGCCCAGGTGTTCCAGTTCCCGGTGATCTACGACACCATGACGGTGGGCGAGAACCTCGCCTTCCCGCTGCGCAACCGCGGCGTGGCCCCGGCCCAGGTCAGGCAGCGCGTGGGCCGCGTGGCCGAGATGCTGGACCTGTCCGCGTCGCTGGACCGGCGCGCCAGCGGGCTGGCCGCCGACGCCAAGCAGAAGATCTCGCTGGGCCGCGGGCTGGTGCGGCAGGACGTCTCGGCGATCCTGTTCGACGAGCCGCTGACGGTGATCGACCCGCACCTCAAATGGCAGCTGCGGCGCAAGCTCAAGGAGATCCACCACGAGTTCCGCCTCACGCTGATCTACGTCACGCACGACCAGACCGAGGCGCTCACCTTCGCCGAGCAGGTGCTGGTGATGTCGCGCGGCAAGGCGGTGCAGGTGGGCTCGGCCGACGCGCTGTTCGAGCGGCCCGCGCATACCTTCGTCGGCAACTTCATCGGCTCGCCCGGCATGAATTTCCTGGACGCGCAGTGGCGCGACGGCGCCATCGAGATCGCCGGGCGGCGCTACATGCCCGAGCTGGCCGCGCCGGCGGCCGTCGCGCTGGGGGCCGCCGGCGGCTTCAAGGTGGGGGTGCGCCCGGAATACCTGCGGCTGGCCGCCGGCAACGATCCGCAGGCGCTGCCGGCGCGCGTGGAGCGCGCGCAGGACATCGGCACCTACTGGCTGGTCACGGCCACCGTGCAGGACGCCGGCGGCGCGCCCGCGCTGGTGCGCGCGCGGCTCGGCAACGAGGCCGCCGGGCTGGCGCCGGGCCAGACCGTGTGGCTGTCGGTGTTCAACCGCCATACCTGTTATTACGTCAACGAGGAGCTGGTGGCATGAGCACGCTGAAGCCCGTCAACCAGAAGGCCTGGCTGCTGGTGATCCCGGTGGTGCTGTGCGTGGCGTTCTCCGCCATCCTGCCGCTGATGACCATCGTCAACTACTCGGTGCAGGACATCATCTCGCCCGAGCGGCGCGTGTTCGTCGGCACCGAGTGGTTCCGCACCGTGCTGCGCGACGGCGAGCTGCACGACGCGCTGCTGCGCCAGCTCGGCTTTTCGCTCGCGGTGCTGGCGGTGGAGATCCCGCTGGGCATCCTGCTGGCGCTGTCGATGCCGGCGAAGGGGTGGAAGGCCTCGGCGGTGCTGGTGGTGATCGCGCTGTCGCTGCTGATCCCGTGGAACGTGGTGGGCACCATCTGGCAGATCTTCGGGCGCACCGACATCGGCCTGCTCGGCGCCGCGCTCGCCGGACTGGGCTTCGACTACAACTACACCGGCAGCGCGGTCGACGCCTGGGTCACGGTGCTGGTGATGGACGTGTGGCACTGGACGCCGCTGGTGGCGCTGCTGTGCTACGCCGGCCTGCGCGCGATTCCCGACGCCTACTACCAGGCCGCGCAGATCGACGGCGCCTCGCGCCTGGCGGTGTTCCGCTACATCCAGCTGCCCAAGCTGCGCGGCGTGCTGATGATCGCGGTGCTGCTGCGCTTCATGGACAGCTTCATGATCTACACCGAGCCGTTCGTGCTGACCGGCGGCGGGCCCGGCAACGCCACCACCTTCCTGTCGCAGTACCTGACGCAGAAGGCCGTGGGCCAGTTCGACCTGGGCCCGGCGGCGGCGTTCTCGATCGTCTATTTCCTCATCATCCTGCTCATGTGCTTCGTCCTCTACAACTGGATGCAGCGCGCGGGTACCGCCGGTAGCGCCGGCAGCGAGGACATGCCCCATGCGTGACGCCCAGCGGCGCGCGGCCTATGGCCGCGCCATCTTCCTCGTGGCCTACCTGGTGTTCGCCGTGCTGCCGATCTACTGGATGCTGAACATGTCGTTCAAGTCCAACGAGGAGATCGTCTCCACGCTGTCGCTGTGGCCGAACGACTTCACGCTGGACCACTACAAGACCATCTTCACCGATGCGTCGTGGTACTCCGGCTATGTCAACTCGATGATCTACGTGGCCATGAACACCGTGATCTCGATCACGGTGGCGCTGCCCGCGGCCTATGCGTTCTCGCGCTATCGCTTCATCGGCGACAAGCACGTGTTCTTCTGGCTGCTGACCAACCGCATGACGCCGCCGGCGGTGTTCCTGCTGCCGTTCTTCCAGCTCTACACCACCATCGGCCTGATGGACACGCACCTGGGCGTGGCGCTCGCGCACCTGGTGTTCAACGTGCCGCTGGCGGTGTGGATCCTGGAAGGCTTCATGTCCGGCGTGCCGCGCGAGATCGACGAGACCGCGTACGTGGACGGCTACTCGTTCCCGCGCTTCTTCCTGACCATCTTCCTGCCGCTGATCAAGGCGGGCGTCGGCGTGGCGGCGTTCTTCTGCTTCATGTTCAGCTGGGTGGAGCTGCTGCTGGCGCGCACGCTGACCTCGGTCAACGCCAAGCCCATCGTCGCCACCATGACGCGCACGGTGTCGGCCTCGGGCATGGACTGGGGCGTGCTGGCCGCGGCGGGCGTGCTGACCATCGTGCCGGGCGGCATCGTGATCTGGTTCGTGCGGCACTACATCGCGAAGGGCTTCGCGATGGGGCGCGTTTAAGACGTCGTTTCAAAAAGATCCTGGCGTCGTTGCGCGGCCTTGTCGTACCGGTTGTACTGCCCGCGGCCGCGCGCCTGGCCAGGACCGCTTTGCTTCATTTTGAAACGACCTCCAAGGAGAGGCAATGCTGAGCTGGATGGTGTGGACCACCCCGGTGGCCGTGTTCTTCGTCTGCGTGGTGCTGATGCTGATCGGCATGACCGTGTGGGAGACGCGCGCGCCCACGCTCGAGCGCAAGGGTTTCCTGCCGATCGCCACCACGCGCGGCGACCGCCTGTTCATCGGCCTGATGTGCGCCGCGTGGATCAACCTGGCGTGGGTGGGGCTGGGCGAGAAGATGATGGCGTGGTTCTCGCTGGCCGAGGAACCCTCGATCTGGATCAGCTTCGTGGCGTCGATGCTGGTGCTGGCCCTGGTGATGCGCAAGGGCTGAGAAAGCATAAAGCGACGGCAATCTCGTCGATGGGCATGGCGGCCTGTACCTTCCCGGGCCGCAGCCCAGACAAAGAGCAGGGAGGGGGATTCTCGAGGAGACGTTCATGAAGGTGCACGTGAAACTGGGCATGACGGCCCTGGCCTGCGCGGCTGCGCTGGCCTGCGGCCACGCCGCATGGGCAGGCGAGGCCGAGGCGAAGAAGTGGGTCGACGGCGAGTTCCAGCCGTCGTCGCTGTCCAAGGACAAGCAGCTCGCCGAAATGAAGTGGTTCATCGACGCCGCGGCCAAGCTCAAGGCCAAGGGCATCACGCAGGTCAACGTGGTCTCGGAGACCATCACCACCCACGAGTACGAATCCAAGACGCTGGCCAAGGCCTTCGAGGAAATCACCGGCATCAAGGTCAACCACGACATCATCCAGGAAGGCGACGTGGTGGAGAAGCTGCAGACCTCGATGCAGTCCGGCAAGTCCATCTACGACGGCTGGATCTCCGACTCCGACCTGATCGGCACGCATTACCGCTACGGCGCCATCCTGCCGCTGACCGACTACATGGCCGGCGCCGGCAAGGAATGGACCAATCCCGGCCTGGACGTGAAGGATTTCATCGGCACCAAGTTCACCACCGCGCCCGACGGCAAGCTCTACCAGCTGCCCGACCAGCAGTTCGCCAACCTGTACTGGTTCCGCGCCGACTGGTTCGCGCGCAAGGACCTGCAGGACAAGTTCAAGGCCAAGTACGGCTACGACCTCGGCGTGCCCACCAACTGGTCGGCCTACGAGGACATCGCCAGCTTCTTCTCCAACGACGTCAAGGAGCTCGACGGCAAGAAGGTCTACGGCCACATGGACTACGGCAAGAAGGACCCGTCGCTGGGCTGGCGCTTCACCGATGCGTGGCTGTCGATGGCCGGCGCCGCCGACAAGGGCCTGCCCAACGGCATGCCGGTGGACGAATGGGGCATTCGCGTGGGCACGGACAAGTGCACGCCCGAAGGCGCCTCGGTGTCGCGCGGCGGCGCCACCAACAGCCCGGCCGCGGTCTACGCGCTCACCAAGTACATCGACTGGATGAAGAAGTACGCGCCGCCGCAGGCGATGGGCATGACCTTCTCCGAGGCCGGGCCGGTGCCGGCGCAGGGGCAGGTGGCGCAGCAGATCTTCTGGTACACGGCCTTCACCGCCGACATGACCAAGAAGGGCCTGCCGGTGGTCAACCCCGACGGCACGCCCAAGTGGCGCATGGCGCCGTCGCCCTACGGCCCGTACTGGAAACAGGGCATGCAGAACGGCTACCAGGACGTGGGTTCGTGGACCTTCTTCAAGAACACCGATCCCAACCGGCTCGCGGCGGCGTGGCTGTACGCGCAGTTCGTGACCTCGAAGACGGTCTCGCTGAAGAAGTCGCTCACCGGCCTGACCTTCATCCGCGACAGCGACATCCACCACGAATACCTGACCAAGAACGCGGCGCAGTACGGCGGCCTGATCGAGTTCTACCGCAGCCCGGCCCGCGTGGCCTGGACGCCGACCGGCACCAACGTGCCGGATTACCCGAAGCTGGCCCAGCTCTGGTGGAAGAACGTGGCCACCGCCGTGACCGGCGAGAAGACACCGCAGTCCGCGATGGACAACCTCGCCGAGGAAATGGACCAGGTCATGGCGCGGCTGCAGCGCGCCGGCATGAGCAACTGCGCGCCCAAGCTGAACGCCAAGAGCGATCCGGCCAAGTGGCTGTCGGACGACCACGCGCCGTGGAAGAAGCTGGCCAACGAAAAGCCGAAGGGCGAGACCATCGCCTACGACAAGCTGCTGCAGGCCTGGAAGGAGGGCAGGGTGCGCTGAGCGCGTGCAGGGCGTGTCTCGTACCCGATTGCCGGGCACGTCCCGCCGCGCAGCCCATTCCCGCGTTGCCCGGGGGTTTGCTCCTCTCTCCCACTTGTGGGAGAGAGGAGACCACAGGCAGCAAGCCGGCTTCATCGGCAGCCCGAACGCAACCGTTTCTCGGTTGTTTCCTGCGATCCCGGCGCCAGCACAGCCGGCACCCCCATCGAGTGCAGCAATACCGACATCCAGACCTCCTCAACGATTTTTCGGAAAATTCCTTGACTATCTATCTACCAGTAGATAATATTCGGGTCATGGAAGCCGCTGCTCCGCCCCAGCCAGAACGCTGAAGCAGGAAAGAGGATCCAGCGCAGTACCCGGGGACTCCCCGTTTTTTTTGCCCAAGTCATCTATCTACTAGTAGATAACAGCAAGAGAAACGCCGGACTCCAGCGCGCCTTACCGATTCGATTCCGCCCCAGCGCGGATCCTCAATGTGAAATGGAGAAGATCATGAACGCCAAGCTCATCGCCAAGACCGTCATCACCGCCGCCACCCTCGCCGCCGCCTTCGTGGCTGGCCAGGCACAAGCCTCGGGCCCCAAGGACAGCAGCTTCGCCGGCGACAAGTACGGCTACGTGTTCCGCACCGATGCCCGCGACGCCTACACCGACGGCGCGCGCATCAGCAACCGCGATGGCTATACCGACGGCGCCCGCACCGGCAACCGTGATGCGTACACCGACGGCGCCCGCACCGGCAAGGCCGACCCGTTCACCGACGGCGCGCTGGTCGCGGGTCTTGACCGCAGCGGCGTGTCGGCGACGCCGGCGCGCAGCGGCAACCGCGATGCCTTTACCGACGGTGCCCGCATCGGCAACCGTGATGCGTACACCGATGGCGCGCGCACCGGCAAGGCTGACCCGTTCACCGATGGTGCGCTGGTAGCCGGCCTCGACCGCAGCGGCGTGTCGGCGACGCCGGCGCGCAGCGGCAACCGTGATGCCTTTACCGACGGTGCCCGCATCGGCAACCGTGACGCCTACACCGATGGCGCTCGTACCGGCAAGGCCGACCCGTTCACCGACGGCGCGCTGGTCGCGGGCCTGGACCGCAGCGGCGTGTCGGCAACCCCGGCGCGCAGCGGCAACCGCGACGCCTTCACCGACGGCGCCCGCACCGGCAAGTTCGACGTCTTCACCGAAGGCGCCAACGCCTGAGCGGCATGACGGTTCCCCGCTCCCGCGACCCGGGGCGGGGAAGGGCGCAGCGAGGGGCCGCCATCCGCGGTCTTTCGCTGCGTGATTGGCTTTGACAGTCGAGAGGGTCCGCCCAACAGCGGACAAATGCCAGATGAAAACCCTATCCGTACGCGAACAACTGCTCGAGCACACCCTGGTGCTGGTCCGGCAGCGGGGTTTCAATGGTTTCAGCTATCGCGACCTGGCCGAGCGCGTGGGCGTCAAGACGTCCAGCATCCATTACTACTTCCCGACCAAGGAAGACCTCGTGCAGGCGGCGGTGACGGAGTACAGCGCCCGCATCTGCGACCACGTGCGCCATATCGACACCGGCCTGCCGCCCGAGGACCAGGCCCGCGAATTCCTCCAGCCGTGGCTCGATTCGGCGGGCGGGGACCGCATCTGCCTGGTCGGCATGCTGTCGACCGAGGCGCTGCTGCTGCCCGAGCCGGTGCACCGCGTGCTCAAGGAGTTCTACCGCGTGAACGAGACGTGGCTCACGCGCCTGCTGGAAAGCGTGCAGGCCGCGCAGCACAAGCCCGCGGCGCTGGCGCCGCAGACGATGGCGCAGGCCGTGCTCGGCGCCTTGCAGAACGGGCTGGTGGTGGCGCGGCTGTTCGGCGCGCCGCAGCGGATCAAGGCCGCGGCCGACCTGCTGACGGTGGCGGTGTCGGGCCCCGTGGCCGAACCCGTGCCGGCCTGAAGCCCGGCCTTGCGCAGTACCGGCGCCCGCCACCCGGCGGGCGTCGTGCGTGGCGTGCCGGCGTGGCGCTCACGGACATTCCGCGAGCGCGCGCGCCAGCCAGTCGATCACCGGCCGGAAGCGCGACGCGCCGCGGAACTCGCGCGGATAGGCCAGCCAGATTTCCCTGACCACTTCGGGCACGTCGCGCACCAGTTCCAGCCGCGCGTCGCCGCGCGCCAGATGGTGCGGCAGCAGCCCGATGCCGAGCCCGCCGCAGACCGCCTCGTGCACGGCCAGCATGTTGTTGGACTGGAAGCCGGCGCGCGCGCCGGCGCGGCGCGTCCATTCCGATTCCGGCAGCGCCAGCCCTTCGTCGAGCAGGCCGCACAGCGGCGCCGCCGCCAGTGCTTCCTCCGGCCACGGTCCGCTGCCCGGCGGCCGCGCCGGCGCATAGAGGCCGTAGCCCATGCTGCCCGCGCGCTGCGCGATCACGTCGCTCTCCTGCGGGCGCGCCAGCCGCACCGCGATGTGCGCGCGCCGCCGCGCCAGGCTGGCCACGCGGTTGTCGGTCTCCAGCCTGACCTCGAGCTGCGGATGCGCGCGGTACAGCGCCGCCAGCCGCGGCGTGAGGAAATGGCTGCCGAGCGCCGCCGTGCAGGCAATGCCGACCACCCCCGAGACGCCGGCGCCGGCGTCCTCCACCGCGCGCAGCAGGCGCTCGGCCGAATGCTCCATCTGCTGCGCCGCCGCCAGCGCCGCGCGGCCCGCGGCCGAGAGCGCGAAGGCGCCGTCGGTGCGCGTGGCCACCGGCTTGCCGAGCGCGCTTTCCAGCCGCCGCACGCGGCGGATCGCGGTGGCGTGCGTCACGCCCAGCTCGCGCGCGCAGGCCGAGTAGTTGCCGGTGCGGATCAGCGTGGACAAGGTCAGCAGGTCGTCCCAATGCAGTGAACGTTTTTGCACGGCGGATGTGAGCGGATTGAGAATTGCCGGACAGCATAGCGCGCCCTATCATCGCCTGCACACCGACCATCCCGGCGGCACCGGCAAGCCGCCCGGACCCCGTCGCGACCGGACTGCCGGCGCGGCCACATCAAAAGGAGCCACCATGCCCGCACCCTTCACCCTGCTCGACCTCGCCGGCGCCAGCCGCGCCCCTTCGGCCTGGCAGGCAGCCACGCTGGTGCTGGTCGACCACCAGCGCGAATACGTGGACGGCAAGCTGCCGCTGGCCGGCATGCCCGCCGCCGTCGCGGCCTGCGCCGAACTGCTGGCGCTCGCGCGCCGCCACGGCAGCCCGGTGGTGCACGTGGTGCATCACGGCCGCGCCGGCAGCGGCGGCGCGTTCGACCCGGAAGGCCCTTATGCCGCGCTGATCGAAGGCCTCGACGCGCGCGACGGCGAGCACACCGTGGCCAAGGGGCTGCCCAACAGCTTCGCCGGCACCACGCTGGCCGCGCTGCTCGCGCAGCTTGGCCGCAAGGAGCTGATCGTGGGCGGCTTCCAGACCCATATGTGCATCAGCGCCACGGTGCGCTCGGCGCTCGACCACGGCTATCGCAGCACCGTGGTCGCCGCGGCCTGCGCCACGCGCGACCTGCCCGATCCGCTCGGCGGCGCGCCGCTGGCGGCGGCCGAGGTCCACCGCGCGGCGCTGGCCGCGCTGCACGACCGCTTCGCCACCGTGGTGGCCGGCCCGGCGGCCTGGGACTGAAGCGCGCGGGCGGCGGAGGTGCGCCGGCGGGGCGGGCTGGTGCATACTACGGCCTCGCCGGCCCCCCTCCGGCCCCATTCCTCAGCCATTCCGACCGCCCCATGAAACGCATTCTCGTCATCAAGATCACCTCGCTGGGTGACATGGTCCACACGTTGCCGTTGGTGTCCGACCTGCGCCGCGCCTATCCCGAGGCCAAGATCGACTGGGTGGCGGACGCCTCCTGCGCGGACATCCCGCGCTGGGCGGTGGGCGTGGACCGCGTGATCGCGCCGCCGCTGCGGGGTTTCAAGAAGTCGCGCAGCTGGGCCGACCTGCGCGCCATCATCGGCGCGCTGTGGCAACTGCGCCGGGAAAAGTACGACGTGGTGGTGGACGTGCATGGCGTCTACAAGAGCGCCATCGTGGCGTGGCTGGCGCGCTCGGGTCGCCGGCTCGGCTACGCCGCCGAGTATCTCGGCGAGGCGCGCGCCGTGTTCGCCTACACCCAGATCTTCGGGCCGCACGGCGACGCCACGGCCCGCTACAAGATGCGCATGGTGGTGGCCAACGCGCTCGGCTACCCGATCGAGCCGGCCGAGCACTACGCCCTGCGCGTGCCGGCGCCGGCCACGCCGCTCAACGCCGACGGCCAGCCGCGCGCGATGCTGTTCCACGCCACCTCGGTCGAAGCCAAGAAATGGCCGGCGCAGCGCTGGATCGCGGTCGGCAGGGAGCTGACGGCGCGCGGCTACAGGATCCAGTTGCCGTGGGGCTCGCCGGCCGAGCGCGCGGAATCCGAGGCGCTGGCCGCCGAGATCCCGGGCGCGGAAGTGCTGCCGCGCATGACCATCACCGAATGCGCGCAGCGCGTCGACGCCGCCGCGCTGGTGGTCGGCACCGATACCGGCTTCGTCCATCTCGCCGACGCGCTCGGCAAGCCCTCGGTGATGTTGTTCACGGTGACGGACAGCCAGCATTTCGGCATCAATACGCCGGGCCAGTCCGTCTCCGTGGGCGCGAAAGGCATGGTGCCGGAAGTCGCGGAAGTGCTCGACGCCATCGATCATGTCACCGCGGGCGAGCGCAGCCGTCAGGCAGGCGCCGCGCACACGGCCTGAGCGCTTGCCCGGGCCGCGCCGGCCCCGCGCTTGCGTTGTGTATCGTCCGATATATAATCGATCCGTACCGGCTGCCGGGAAACGACCATTTCTTGGGGCGGATGCAGCAGACGACGCAAACGGCAAGGAACCCTCATGGCGCGACCCCGCGAATTCGATGAACGGCAGGTGCTGGAAGCCGCGGGAGACGCTTTCTGGGCCCGCGGCTTCGAAGCCACCTCCATGCGCGACCTGGTCCGGCTCACGGGCCTGACGCAACCCAGCCTCTACAACGCCTTCGGCGACAAGCGCGGCCTCTACCGGCGCGCGCTGGACCACTACCTCACCCGCACGCTGCACGAGCGCATGCGCCGCGTCGAATCCGTGCTGCCGCCGGGCGCGGCCATCACCGCCTTCATGTCCGAGGTGATCGAACGCTCGCTCTCGGACCAGCAGCATCGCGGCTGCATGCTGGTCAACGCCGCGGTGGAATCGACGCCCGACGACGAGGACCTGCAGGCCGCCATCGTCGCCGAGCTGGATCAGATGCGCGCGTTCTTCCGGCGCTGCATGGTGGCGGGGCAGGGCAGCGGCGAGATCCCGCCGCTGCTGCCGCCCGAAGCCGCCGCCACGCACCTGCTGGCCGTGCTGCTGGGCCTGCGCGTGCTGGCGCGGATCGAGCCGCGGCGCGCGCTGCTCGAAGGCGCGGTCAGCCCGACGCTCGGCCTGCTGGGGCTGCCGCCGCTGCCGGCCGCGGATGGCGGGCAGCGCCCGCAATAGCGGCAGGACCCGTTGCGGCAAGACCCGTTGCCGCGTCCGGCGCGAAACGCGCAGGCGTCCTAGAATGGTCGGCATTCCCGCACGCGAGCACCGTGCATGCCCCAGACCACAAGGACCCCATCCCATGAGTCAACTTTTCCAGCCGCTCTCCATCGGCAACCTGCGGCTTGAAAACCGCATCACCATCGCGCCCATGTGCCAGTACTCGGCCGAGGACGGCTCCGCCGGCGACTGGCACATGATTCACCTCGGCCAGCTCGCCATCTCCGGCGCGGGGCTGCTGATCATCGAAGCCTCCGCGGTCTCGCCGGAAGGGCGCATCACGCCGCAGGACCTCGGCCTCTACTCGGACGCCAACGAAGCCGCGCTGGGCAAGGTGCTCGCCGCCGCCCGCGCGCACGCGCCGATCGCCATCGCCATCCAGCTCGCCCACGCCGGGCGCAAGGCCTCCAGCCACGCGCCGTGGGACGGCGGCCTGCAGATCCGCCCCGACCAGCCGCGCGGCTGGAAGACGGTGGCGCCCTCCGCCGTGCCGCACGCCGAAGGCGAAGACCCGCCGCACGCGCTCGACCGCGCCGGCATGGACAAGGTCCGCGACGACTTCGTCGCCGCGGCGAAGCGCGCCGCGCGCCTGGGCCTCGACGGCATCGAGATCCACGCCGCGCACGGCTACCTGCTGCACCAGTTCCTCTCGCCGCTGGCCAACAAGCGCGACGACGAATACGGCGGCAGCCTCGAAAACCGCATGCGCTTCCCGGTCGAAGTGTTCGACGCGGTGCGCGCCGCGTTCCCGGCCGACAAGCCCGTGTGGGCGCGCATCTCCGCCACCGACTGGGTGCCGGGCGGCTGGGACATCGAAGGCACGGTGGCGCTGTCCAAGGTACTCAAGGCGCGCGGCTGCGCGGCCATCCACGTCACCACCGGCGGCGTCTCGCCGGCGCAGGCCATCAAGCTCGGGCCGGGCTACCAGGTGCCCTACGCCCAGCGGGTCAAGGCCGAAGTGGGCCTGCCCACCATCGCCGTGGGCCTGATCACCGAACCCGAGCAGGCCGAAGCCATCATCGCCAACGGCGAGGCCGACGCCGTGTCGCTGGCGCGCGCCATGCTCTACGACCCGCGCTGGCCGTGGCATGCCGCCGCCAAGCTCGGCGCGCAGGTGCACGCGCCCAAGCAGTACTGGCGCTCGCAGCCGCGCGAGTACAAGGACTTGTTCATCGATGCGAGCTTCGGGCAGCGTTGACGAGGCGGCGTTGCTGGCCGGCATGCGCGTTCAGTCCAGGCTGTTGAGGAACGACAGTATCCAGATCGTCAGGATGGGCGCGCCGGCCAGGCAGCGCAGCCACAGGTCGCGCCGCGTGGCCCACAGCGCCCACAACGCCGACAGGGCCGCGGCCAGGATGATCGCGCAGGCGGCGAAATAATGCTCGCGCGAGCGGTGGGCGTGGAGCGCGCTCACCGGGCCGAGCACGCCGCCGGCCTGGTCCGGCGGAAAAGCGCTGCCCCAAAGCTCGGCGATCATCAGGAGGCTGATAAAGCCGAGGAGCAGCGTCAGCAGCCATCTGGCCGCGAGCATCCATCGAGATGTTTTTTTCATTCCGGATCGTCGTCATGCATGCGCCTTCGGCGCGACGGTTCCAGATTTACGGCAGGTGGCGGGCGGATTCAGGCGGAAAAATCTGAACCGGGGGTGGGGGATTTCTGGAAAGACAGGCGGGCGGCGGCGCGGCAATGCCACGGGCCATTGACTTGCGCATGCGCGCGGCGCACCGGAGACGCACCAAAGAAAAAAGGACTTGGGCTGTCGCCTCAAGTCCTTCGTTCTTCACCGAATTCTGGTGGGTGGTACAGGGATTGAACCTGTGACCCCTGCCGTGTGAAGGCAGTGCTCTACCGCTGAGCTAACCACCCCTGCTGCTGCGTTGTTGCTGCCGTGCTGCAGAGAAACGAAATTATGCCGGCACCTCTGTATCTTGTAAAGCCCTTTCTTGGAAATTTCTTCAAGAAAGTGGTGCGGCACATCCACGGGGCTGCCGCTGCCCTTGCGTGGGGCGCCCCATGCCGGTCTACGCGGCCTGGACGGCATCGGTTTCGGGCGGCGGTTCCTTCCATACCACCTTGCCGCCGCTGGCCTTGTCGAGCTGCTTGAGCACGCCGAGGTGGGCTTCGATTTCCTCGTCGCTGGCCATCAGCACGGGCAGCGCCAGGCGGGAGAGGTCGGCGGCGGCCACCGCGCCGCTTTCCTCGCCGCCGCCTTCGAGCATGTCGATCACCAGCGAGTTCTGGCCGCGCGTCATGGCGAGGTAGACCTCGGCCAGCAGTTCCGCGTCGAGCAGTGCGCCGTGCAGCGTGCGGTGCGCGTTGCTGACGCCGAGGCGGTCGCACAGCGCGTCGAGCGAGTTGCGCTTGCCGGGGAACATCTGGCGGGCTTCGCGCAGGGTGTCGATCACGCTGCCGGCGTGTTCGCGGAACGGCGGCAGGCCGACCAGCTTGAATTCCATGTCGAGGAAGCCAAGGTCGAACGGCGCGTTGTGGATGATCAGCTCGGCGTCCTGGATGAAGTCGCGGATCTCGAGGGCAACCTCGGCGAACTTGGGCTTGTCGGCCAGGAATTCGAGCGTGATGCCGTGCACGGCGATCGCGCCTTCGTCGATGTCGCGCTCGGGGTGGACGTAGAAGTGCAGGTGGCGGCCCGTGAGGCGGCGGTTGAGCAGCTCCACGCAGCCGATTTCAATCAGGCGGTCGCCGCCGGCGGCGTTGAGGCCGGTGGTTTCGGTGTCGAGTACGATCTGTCGCATGGCGGGCATTCTAACCGGTGGGGCGCGGCGGCCGGCCGCCGCCGCGTGGGTTACTGTTGCTTGAGCGAGGCCACGCCGCGGTTGGCGAGGGCGTCGGCGCGTTCGTTGCCGGGGTGGCCGTTGTGGCCGCGCACCCAGTGCCAGGAGATGTCGTGGCCCTGGGCGAGCTTGTCCATTTCCTGCCAGAGGTCGGCGTTCTTGACCGGCTTCTTGTCGGCGGTCTTCCAGCCGCGCGCCTTCCAGCCGGGCAGCCATTCGCCGATGCCTTTCTGCACGTATTGCGAGTCGGTGTAGACCGCCACGCGGCAGGGCCGCTTGAGCGCGCGCAGCGCTTCGATGACGGCGGTCATCTCCATGCGGTTGTTGGTGGTGTTGTGCTCGCCGCCGAACAGTTCCTTTTCGTTGCTGCCGGCGACCAGCACGGCGCCCCAGCCGCCGCGGCCGGGATTGCCCTTGCAGGCGCCGTCCGAGTAGATGATGACGTCTTCGATTTCGTTGCTTGACATGGAGTTCGCTGCTGGGGCGGGCGGCCTGTGGCGGCGCCCGCCGGGTTGTTCGGTAAAGAGTCGGTGGCGTTCAGTGCTCGTCGCCGGGCGACTTGCCGTGGGTGCCGGTGGGCGTGGCCACCGGCGCGGCGACCGGCGACAGCGCGGGCTTGGTCTTCCACGCGGGGCCGACCAGGCGGATGTTGCGCACGCGCTTGACCGCCGAGATCATGTAGACGGAGCCGAAGATCGGCCACCAGCGGTCGCCGGCCTTTTCCATGAAGGCGGCGCGCTGCAGCCAGCGCTCGGTGCGATAGGGCGGACAATAGCAGCCGAAGCGGCCGCGGATGATATCGAATCCGAGCAGCTTGAGCCAGTCCTTGATGCGCACGAAGCCGATCGACTGGCTGTCGTGCGGCAGGAACGGGTCGGCGCCGAGCCGCTTGAGGCCCTGGCGCGCGCCCCACAGGCTCATCGGGTTGAAGCAGGTGACGACCACGCGGCCTTCGGGCATGAGCACGCGGGAGACCTCGCGCAGCACTTCGTGCGGGTCTTCGGAGAATTCCAGCACGTGCGGCAGGGTGACGAGATCGATGCTTTGCGTCTCGAACGGCAGTTCGTCGAAGCGGCACAGCAACTGGCGCGCGTCGGCCTGGGCGCGCGGGCCGTGGGGGCCGCTGCCGGGCGCGAGCGCGAGTGCGGAGAACGGCATGCGGTTCTCGCGCAGGGTGTCGATGTGGGGCAGGCCGAGCTGCACGGCGTGGTAGCCGAAGATGTCCGTGACGGTCCGGTCGTACTGGGTCTGCTCCCATTGCAGCATGTACTGCCCGGGTGGCGAGGCAAGCCAGTCTTCCCAACTTATAATCGGACGCTTGGACATAGGAGCACGCATGTTGAAGGTGGAGCCGATTCCCGCATTCCAGGATAACTATATCTGGGCGATCCACGACGGTCACTGCGCCGCCGTGGTGGACCCGGGCGAGGCTGCGCCGGTGGAGGCTTACCTGGCGCGCCACGGGCTGGCCCTGGGCGCTATTGTAATCACCCACCATCACGGCGATCACCAGGGCGGCGTGGCGGAGCTGCTGGCGGCACACCCGGCGGCGCCGGACGGCGCGCCGCTGCCGGTGATCGGGCCGGCCGGCGAGCGCATCGGCGGGCGTACCGTGGCCGTGCGCGAGGGCGACACGGCGGACGTGGCCCATCCCGCCATGCGGTTGCGCGTGCTGGACGTGCCGGGCCACACCGCCGGCCACGTCGCCTACGTGGCCGACCTGCCGGGCGCGGGCCGCGCGGTGTTCTGCGGCGACACGCTGTTCGCCAGCGGCTGCGGGCGCCTGTTCGAGGGCACGCCGGCGCAGATGCTGGCCTCGCTCGACAAGCTGGCCGCGCTGCCTGGAGGCACGCGCGTCTACTGCGCGCACGAGTACACTCGCAGCAACGTCCGCTTTGCCCGCGCGGTGGAGCCGGACAATGCCGCGCTGGCGGCGTGGGAGGCGCGCGTGGAGGCGCTGCGCGCGGCCGGCACGCCGACCGTGCCGACCACGGTGGCGCAGGAGCGCGAGGTCAATCCGTTCCTGCGCTCGCGCGAGCCCGGCGTGCGCCGGGCGGTGGCCGCCCACGCGGGCGGTCCCGCCGGCGACGACGCGGCGGCCTTCGGCGCGCTGCGCGGCTGGAAGGACAATTTCCGCTGATTGCGCGCGGCGCCCGCCAGCCTTTGCCTGGCCTGCGCCCGCCGCATCCATTGCCCGCCGCGCCGGCCTGCCCGCCGCCGCGGCGGGGAGAATTTCATTGACGCGAAAGCCGGATTTTTTTAGCATCAGGCAAATTTTTAGCGTCACGATTTGAGAACTTAATGAAAATTGGTCGATTACTGGCGGTATTTGCGTGTGCCACGCTGCTAGCAGCGTGCGCCAGCACGCCAACGCCGCCTGAAGCCGCCGACGGCGGCACCGCGACCGCCTCCGCAACCAGACCGGCTGTCTCGAAGCCCGATCCGCTCAACTCGATCAACAGCGCTTCCGTCATCAACGTCGACAGCGACAGCCTCGACTGGCTGCGCGGCCCGTCGAACGACATCTGGGGCCGCATCCGCCGCGGCTTCGCCATGCCCGACCTGGAAGGCACGCTGGTCGACGACCGCACGCAGTGGTACGCGCAGCGGCCGGACTACATGGAGCGGATGGTGGGGCGCTCGAGCCGCTACCTGTATCACATCGTCGAGGAGCTGGAGCGGCGCAAGATGCCCACCGAGCTGGCGCTGCTGCCGTTCGTGGAGAGCGCGTTCAACCCGCAGGCCGAGTCCACCGCCAAGGCCGCCGGCATGTGGCAGTTCATCCCGAGCACCGGCAAGACCTACAACCTCAAGCAGAACATGTTCCGCGACGAGCGGCGCGACGTGCTGGCCTCCACCGACGCCGCGCTCGACTACCTTGCCCGGCTGTACGACATGTTCGGCGACTGGCAACTGGCGCTGGCCGCCTACAACTGGGGCGAGGGCGCGGTCTCGCGCGCCATCGCGCGCAACCAGGCGCGCGGGCTGCCGACCGACTACGCCAGCCTGAGCATGCCCAACGAGACGCGCTACTACGTGCCCAAGCTGCAGGCGGTCAAGAACATCATCGCCAACCCGCAGTCGTACGGGGTCAAGCTGCCGGACATCCCGGACCACCCGTACTTCGTCACGGTGACGACCTCGCGCGACATCGACGTCACGCTGGCGGCCAAGCTGGCCAACCTGCCGCTCGACGAGTTCAAGGCGCTCAACCCGTCGTTCAACCGGCCGGTGATCCTGGGCGCGGCCAACCCGCAGATCCTGCTGCCCTTCGACAACGCCGAGCGCTTCCAGTACAACCTCAACACCTACCGGGGCGGGCTGTCGAGCTGGACCGCGGTGACGGTGGACAACCGCGAGCGCATCGAGTCGCTGGCGGCGCGGCTGAACATCGACGCCGACACCATCCGCGACATCAACCGCATTCCCAAGGGCATGCGGCTCAAGGCCGGCTCCACGGTGGTGGTGCCGCGCTCGGGCGAGCACAACCAGGACATCAGCGCCACGCTGGCCGAGAGCGCCATGATGGCGGTGGAGCCGGACGTGCCGGACGCGCGCCGCATCGTGGTGCGCGCCGGGCGGCGCGACACGGTGGCCACGGTGGCGCGCCGCTATGGCGTGTCGGCGGGCCAGGTGCAGTCCTGGAACAAGCTGTCCGGCACCAAGCTGGTGGCGGGGCAGAGCCTGGTGGTGATGGTGCCGGCGGCGAGCCGCTTCGCCAGCGCGCCGGCGCTGCCGTCGACCGCGTCGGCGCTGGTGCCGGTGCGCGCGGTCGAGCCGGTGCGCGCGTCGGCGCCCGGCAAGGGCGGCCGCGGCGCGCGTCAGCGCGTGGAGGTGCAG
Source organism: Cupriavidus ulmosensis (assembly GCF_977008105.1). Lineage (NCBI taxonomy): Bacteria > Pseudomonadati > Pseudomonadota > Betaproteobacteria > Burkholderiales > Burkholderiaceae > Cupriavidus > Cupriavidus ulmosensis. The sequence continues at coordinate 2,763,722 of NZ_CDRMWP010000001.1, read as the reverse complement.
GCGGTGCCGCGCAAGGGCGCGGCCGTGGCGGCCAAGGCGCCGGCGCGGGCATCGTCCGCCAAGGCCGCGCCGGCGGTGGCAGCGGTGGCGACGACCAAGGGCGCCGCCGCCAAGCCCGCCGCCCGGACGGCGGGCCCGGCCAAGGCCTCGGGCAAGGCGCACACGCGCTGAGGGCGCGGGCCTGGCCCGCACCGGGTTTGCGCTATATCAAGGGCGTGCCGCGCAGGCACGCCCTTTTTGTTTGCCGCGCGGCGGCCGGTAAGTCTTGCGTAAGGCGGCATGGCCAGACTGCAAGCGCCGCCGGTGGTGGCAAACTAGTGCTTTGCATCGCGAATTCGTCGATCGAGCCCGCCGGCAAGACATCACACAACCCGCGACAAAGCGGAGGAGACAAGCCATGACGGCAACCCGTGCCTTTCACGCCCGGTCGCTGAGCGATCCCGCCGGTTTCTGGGCCGAACAGGCCCGCCGCATCGAATGGGAGACCCCGTTCGACACCGTGCTGGACGACAGCCGCGCGCCATTCACCCGCTGGTTCGTGGGCGGGCGCACCAATCTCTGCCACAACGCCGTGGACCGCCACCTGGCGGAGCGCGCGGCCCAGCCGGCGCTGATCTACGTGTCCACCGAGACCGGCGAGCACCGCAGCTACAGCTACGCGGAACTGCACGACGAGGTCAACCGCATGGCGGCGATCCTGCAGCAGATGGGCGTGGTCAAGGGCGACCGCGTGCTGATCTACATGCCGATGATTCCCGAGGCCGCGTTCGCCATGCTGGCCTGCGTGCGCATCGGCGCGATCCATTCGGTGGTGTTCGGCGGCTTCGCCTCGGTCAGCCTGGCCGCGCGCATCGACGACGCGCGGCCGCGCGTGGTCATCAGCGCCGATGCCGGCTCGCGCGCGGGCAAGGTGGTGCCCTACAAGCCGCTGCTGGACGCGGCGCTGGAGTTGGCCGCGCACAAGCCCGAGCGCGTGCTGCTGGTGGACCGCCAGCTGGCGCCGATGACGCTGGCCGCGGGCCGCGACGAGGACTACGCCGCCTGGCGCGAACGCGTGGGCGCGGCGCGGGTGCCGTGCACGTGGCTGGAATCGAACGAGCCGTCCTACGTGCTCTATACCTCCGGCACCACCGGCAAGCCCAAGGGCGTGCAGCGCGATACCGGCGGCTACGCCGTGGCGCTGGCCGCGTCGATGGAATACATCTTCTGCGGCAAGGCCGGCGACACCATGTTCTCCAGCTCGGACATCGGCTGGGTGGTCGGGCACAGCTACATCATCTACGGCCCGCTGCTGGCCGGCATGACCACGCTGATGTACGAGGGCACGCCGGTGCGCCCGGACGGCGGCATCCTGTGGCAACTGGTGGAGCAGTACCGCGTGAACCTGATGTTCAGCGCGCCCACCGCCATCCGCGTGCTCAAGAAGCAGGACCCGGCCTGGCTCACGCGCTACGACCTGTCCAGCCTGCGGCTGCTGTTCCTGGCCGGCGAGCCGCTCGACGAGCCCACCGCGAGCTGGATCCAGCAGGGCATCGGCAAGCCGGTGGTGGACAACTACTGGCAGACCGAGACCGGCTGGCCGATCATCGCCATCCAGCGCGGCGTCGAGCCGCTGCCGCCCAAGCTGGGCTCGCCGGGCGTGCCGGTGTACGGCTACGGCCTGAAGATCGTCGACGAGAACACCGGCGCCGAATGCCCGCCCGGGCAGAAGGGCGTGGTGGCCATCGACGGCCCGCTGCCGCCGGGCTGCATGACCACCGTGTGGGGCGACGACGAGCGCTTCGTCAAGACCTACTGGACCGGCGTGCCGGGGCGCCGCTGTTATTCCACGTTCGACTGGGGCGTGCAGGACGAGGACGGCTACATCTTCATCCTCGGGCGCACCGACGACGTCATCAACGTGGCCGGCCACCGGCTCGGCACGCGCGAGATCGAGGAGAGCATTTCCTCGCACGCGGCGGTGGCCGAGGTGGCGGTGGTGGGCGTGCACGACGCGCTCAAGGGCCAGGTGGCGATGGCCTTCGTGATCGCGCGCGACGCCAGCCGCACGGCCACCCAGGCCGACCGCCTGGCCTTCGAGGGCGACCTGATGAAGACCGTGGACCAGCAGCTTGGCGCGGTGGCGCGCCCGGCGCGGGTGTTCTTCGTGGGCGCGCTGCCCAAGACCCGCTCCGGCAAGCTGCTGCGGCGCGCCATGCAGGCCGTGGCCGAGGGGCGCGACGCGGGCGACCTCACCACCATCGAGGACCCGAGCGCGCTGGCGCAGTTGCAGGCGGCGATGCAGGGCTGAGGCGGACGGAAGGGCTGGCCGGGGCGGGGCGGCGAATGCCGCGCCCCGGCCGGAGATGACGGCGGCGCCGCTGCGCCGCCGCAGAGATTGTGCTTGCCAGGCGCCGGCATGCGGGCTAATATTTTAGGAATAAAATATTTAGGCATGATCTAGATGCGCGGCCGCGCATCGCATGTGCCGAGTTCGCCGGCCGGCGGTATTCCCGGGCCGGCACGCAGGAGACGGAAGATGCGAGTGCTGTGTATCGGCGGCGGCCCGGCGGGGCTGTATTTCGGCCTGCTGACCAAGCTGCGGGACCCCGCCAGCGAGGTCTGGGTGGTCGAGCGCAACCGCCCCTACGACACCTTCGGCTGGGGCGTGGTGTTCTCCGACGCCACGCTGGACAACCTGCGGCAGGCCGATCCGGTCAGCGCGCGCGAGATCGACGCGGCGTTCAATCACTGGGACGACATCGACGTCCACATCGGCGGGCGCACCATCCGCTCCGGCGGGCACGGCTTCATCGGCATCGGCCGCAAGCGCCTGCTCAACATCCTGCAGGCGCGCTGCGAGGCGCTCGGCGTGCACCTCGTGTTCGAGACCGACGCGACCGACGACCAGGCGCTCGCGCAGCAGTACCGGGCCGACCTCGTGATCGCCTCGGACGGCATCAACAGCCGCGTGCGCACGCGCTATGCCGACACCTTCCGGCCCGACATCGACACGCGCCGCTGCCGCTTCGTCTGGCTCGGCACGCACAAGCTGTTCGACGCCTTCACCTTCGCCTTCGAGAAGACCGGGCACGGCTGGTTCCAGGCCCACGCCTACCGCTTCGACGACAGCACTTCCACCTTCATCGTGGAGGCGCCGGAGCCGGTGTGGCGCGCCGCGGGCATCGAGCAGATGAGCCAGGAGGAGGGCGTGGCCTTCTGCGAGCGCCTGTTCGCGCGCCATCTCGACGGCCACCGCCTGATCAGCAACGCCACCCACCTGCGCGGCTCGGCCAGCTGGATCCGCTTCCCGCGCGTGATCTGCCAGACCTGGGTGCACTGGAACACGCTGGCCGACGGCCGCCGCGTGCCGGTGGTGCTGATGGGCGATGCCGCGCACACCGCGCATTTCTCGATCGGCTCGGGCACCAAGCTGGCGCTGGAAGACGCCATCGAGCTGGCCGACAACATCCGCGCCGCTGGCGATGCGGGCGATGTCGGCGCCGCCGCGCTGCCGCGGGCGCTGGAGCGCTACCAGGCCAGCCGCAGCGTGGAGGTGCTCAAGATCCAGAACGCCGCGCGCAATTCCACCGAGTGGTTCGAGAACGTCGAGCGCTATGCCGGCATGGCCCCGGAGCAGTTCGCCTACTCGCTGCTGACGCGCTCGCAGCGCATCTCGCACGAGAACCTGCGCGTGCGCGACGCGGCCTACGTGGCAGGCTTCGAGCGCTGGCTGGCCGGGCAGGCCGCGGCGCATGCCGGCGGCGCCGCGCCCGCCGCGCATCCCGTGCCGCCGATGTTCACGCCGTTCCGCGTGCGCGGCGTGACGCTGAAGAACCGCGTGGTGGTGTCGCCGATGGCGATGTACTCGTGCGTGGACGGCGTGCCGGGCGATTTCCACCTGGCGCATCTCGGCGCGCGCGCGCTCGGCGGCGCGGCGATGGTGGTGGCGGAGATGACCTGCACTTCCCCGGACGCGCGCATCACGCCGGGCTGCCCGGGTTTGTGGAGCGACACCCAGCGCGACGCCTGGCGCCGCATCGTGGACCTGGTGCACGCCAGCAGCGACGCGCGCATCGCCATGCAGCTCGGCCATGCCGGGCGCAAGGGCTCGACCCAGCTCGGCTGGGAGCAGATGGACTATCCGCTTGCCGGCGGCAACTGGCCGCTGCTGTCGGCCTCGCCGCTGCCCTACCTGCCCGGTGTCTCGCAGGTGCCGCGCGAGATGACGCGCGCCGACATGGACCGCGTGCGCGACGATTTCACCGCCGCCGCGCGGCGCGCCGCCGAAGCCGGCTTCGACTGGCTGGAGCTGCACTGCGCGCACGGCTACCTGCTGTCGAGCTTCATCTCGCCGCTGACCAACCGGCGCGCCGACGAATACGGCGGCACGCTGGCCGCGCGGCTGCGCTATCCGCTCGAGGTGTTCGCCGCGGTGCGCGCCGCGTGGCCGCAGGACAAGCCGATGTCGGTGCGCATCTCGGCGCACGACTGGGTCGAGGGCGGCATCACGCCCGACGACGCGGTCGGGATCGCGCGCGCGTTCAAGGCCGCCGGCGCCGACATGATCGACTGCTCGTCCGGCCAGGTCAGCCCGGACCAGGCGCCGGTGTACGGCCGCATGTACCAGACGCCGTTCGCCGACCGCATCCGCAACGAGGCCGGCATCGCCACCATTGCCGTGGGCGCGATCTTCGAGGCCGACCACGTCGACAGCATCATCGCCGCCGGGCGCGCCGACCTGTGCGCGATCGCGCGCCCGCACCTGGCGGACCCGGCCTGGACCCTCCACGAGGCGGCGCGCATCGGCCACCGCGAGCTGGCGTGGCCGAAGCAATACCAGGCCGGCAAGCGCCAGCTCGAGACCAATCTGGAGCGCGCCGCGCAGGTGGCGCAACAGCAGGCGGCGCAGGCGGCGCGGGCGATACAAGCGGCGGCGCGGCATGCGCGGCAAGCGGAGGAACGTTGAACATGGCGGCACAACTTGCATTGCAGGGCCGGCACGCGCTGGTCACCGGCGGCGGCCGCGGCATCGGCGCGGCGATCGCGCGGCGGCTGCTCGCGCACGGCGCCAGCGTCACGCTGCTCGGGCGCGACGCCGCCACGCTGGCCGCCACCGCCGACGCGCTGGCCGACGCGGTGGTGCCGCCGGCCACGCTCGGCACGGTGAGCGCGGACGTCGCCAGCGCCGACAGCGTGGCGGCGGCCTTTGCCGCGGCGGCCGCGCGCGCGGGGCGCATCGACATCCTCGTCAACAACGCCGGGCAGGCGCGCAGCGCGCCGTTCCTGAAGACCGATCTGGTGCTGTGGCAGGGCATGCTCGAAGTCAACCTGACCGGCACCTTCCTGTGCACGCAGGCGGCGCTGCCCGGCATGCTGGAAAACGGCTGGGGCCGCATCGTCAACGTGGCCAGCACCGCCGGGCTGGCCGGCTACGGCTACGTCAGCGCCTACTGCGCGGCCAAGCACGGCGTGATCGGGCTCACGCGCGCGCTGGCGCTGGAGACCGCGCGCGGCGGCGTGACCGTCAACGCGGTCTGCCCCGGCTACACCGAGACCGACATCGTGCGCGACGCGGTGGCCAACATCGTGCGCAAGACCGGCCGCGGCGAAGCCGAGGCGCGCGCCGAGCTGGCGAAGGGCAACCCGCAGGGCCGGCTGGTCCAGCCCGAGGAAGTGGCCGACGCGGTGGCGTGGCTGTGCCAGCCGACTGCCGGCGCCATCACCGGGCAGGCGGTGCCGGTGGCCGGCGGCGAAGTCATGGCCGGCTAGCCGCGCGCGCCGGGACACGACCCACGCAATCCAACCAACACCCGCAAGCGAGAGAGACGAGATGAGCGAAATCGCACTGGACATGCGCCACCACAAGCGCAGCTTCGCCGGCTACCAGCCCAGGCACTTCCTGTGGTCGGTCTCGGCCGACGGCAAGGTCGGCACCGTGACGCTGAACCGCCCCGAGCGCAAGAACCCGCTGACCTTCGATTCCTACGCCGAGCTGCGCGACCTGTTCCGCGGCCTGTGCCATGCCAGCGACATCAAGGCCGTGGTCGTCACCGGCGCCGGCGGCAATTTCTGCTCGGGCGGCGACGTGCACGAGATCATCGGCCCGCTCACGCGCATGACCATGCCCGAGCTGCTCGACTTCACGCGCATGACCGGCGACCTGGTCAAGGCCATGCGCGCCTGCCCGCAGCCGGTCATCAGCGCCGTCGACGGCATCTGCGCCGGCGCCGGCGCGATGATGGCGCTGGCCTCCGACATGCGGCTGGGCACGGCGCAGGCCAGGACCGCCTTCCTGTTCGTGCGCGTGGGCCTGGCCGGCGCCGACATGGGCGCGTGCTCGCTGCTGCCGCGCGTGATCGGCCAGGGCCGCGCCGGCGAGCTGCTCTACACCGGCCGCGCGATGAGCGCAGAAGAGGGCCTGCAATGGGGCTTCTTCAACGCGCTGCACGCGCCCGGCACGCTGCTGGCCGACGCGCAGGCGCTGGCCGCGCAGATCGCCGCCGGCCCCACGTTCGCGCACAGCGTGACCAAGAAGCTGCTGCACCAGGAATGGAACATGGGCCTGGACGAAGCCATCGAGGCCGAGGCCGAGGCGCAGGCCATCTGCATGCAGACGCGCGACTTCCGCCGCGCCTACGACGCCTTCGTCGCCAAGGCGCGCCCGGTGTTCGAAGGCGACTGAATCTTGCGCGCAACGCCGAACCAGAGGAAATCCCACGCCATGTCCGACAAGAGTTATCTCTCGCTGCCGTTCTTCGACGATGCGCACCGCGCGCTGGAGCAGCGCCTCGACGCCTGGGCCGCAGCCTCGCTCGCGGTCGACCACCGCGACACCGACGCCGCCTGCCGCGCGCTGGTGCGCCAGCTCGGCGCGGCCGGCTGGCTGCGCTATTGCGTGCCGGCCGCCTATGGCGGCGCGCTCGACAAGCTGGATTCGCGCTCGCTGTGCCTGCTGCGCGAGACGCTGGCCCGCCACGACGGCCTGGCCGACTTCGCCTTCGCCATGCAGGGGCTGGGCAGCGGCGCGATCTCGCTGGCCGGCAGCGAGGCCGTGCGCGAGCGCTACCTGCCGCGCGTGGCGCGCGGCGAGGCCATCGCCGCGTTCGCGCTGTCCGAGCCCGATGCCGGCTCCGACGTGGCGGCCATGCAGTGCCGCGCCGCGCGCGACGGCGACGACTACGTGCTCGACGGTGCCAAGACCTGGATCTCCAACGGCGGCATCGCCGATTTCTACTGCGTGTTCGCGCGCACCGGCGAGGCGCCCGGCGCGCGCGGCATCTCGGCCTTCGTGGTCGACGCCGACACGCCCGGGCTGACGATTGCCGAGCGCATCGACGTGATGGCGCCGCACCCGCTGGCCACGCTGCGCTTCGACCGCTGCCGCGTGCCGGCCGGCGCGCGCCTGGGCGAGGCGGGGCAGGGCTTCAAGGTGGCGATGATGACGCTGGACATCTTCCGCGCCTCGGTGGCCGCCGCGGCGCTCGGCTTCGGCCGCGCCGCGCTGGACGAGGCGTTCGCGCGCGCCAGCACGCGGCCGATGTTCGGCGGCGTGCTGGCCGACCTGCAACTGACGCAGGCCGCGCTCGGCGACATGGCCACCGCGATCGACTCGGCGGCGCTGCTGACCTACCGCGCGGCGTGGCTGCGCGACGTGGCCGGCGTGCGCACCACGCGCGAGGCGGCGATGGCCAAGATGGTGGCCACCGAGAACGCGCAGCAGGTGATCGACCGCGCCGTGCAGATGTTCGGCGGGCTCGGCGTCAAGGTCGGCACGCGCGTGGAAAGCCTGTACCGCGAGATCCGCTCGCTGCGCATCTACGAAGGCGCCACCGAGGTGCAGAAGCTCATCATCGCGCGCGAGACGCTGGCGCAGCAGCGCGGCTAGCGCGGCGGACAGCGCGGCAAGACCCTTACCAGCATCATCAGAATGAAGGAAGCGGAGACAATCATGGCTAGCACAGCCCACCTCGATACCTTTGCGCGCGACCGGCTGCCGCCCCCGGAGCAGTGGCCCGAGCTGCTGTTCAACGAAGACACGCAATATCCGCCGCGCATGAACTGCGCGCTGGAGCTGGTCGAGCGCCACGTGCGCGAGGGGCGCGGCGCGCGCGTGGCGATCCGCTACGAGCAGGACGGCGCGCGGCACGCGGTCACCTACGCGGAGCTGGCCGCGCTGTCCAACCGCATCGCCCACGTGCTGACCGGCGACATGAAGCTGGTGCCCGGCAACCGCGTGCTGCTGCGCGGGCCCAACAACCTGATGATGGCGGCGAGCTGGCTGGCGGTGGTCAAGGCCGGCCTGATCGCGGTGCCGACCATGCCGCTGCTGCGCGCCAAGGAACTCAGGCAGGTCATCGACCGCGCCCAGGTCGGCGCGGCGCTGTGCGACGCGCGCCTGCGCGACGAGCTCGACGCCAACCTCGCGCCCGGCGGCGCGCAGCACTGCCCGGGCCTCGCGCAGGTGCGCTACTTCAACGGCAGCGGCGCCGACGCGCTGGAAGCGGCCATCGCCGGCAAGCCGGACGCCTACGCGGCCTGCGACACCGCCGCCGACGACATCTGCCTGATCGCCTTCACCAGCGGCACCACGGGCCAGCCCAAGGGCACCGTGCATTTCCACCGCGACGTGATCGCCATGTGCGACCTGTTCCCGCGCCACGTGCTCAAGCCGGGCCCGGACGACATCTTCTGCGGCACGCCGCCGCTGGCCTTCACCTTCGGCCTGGGCGGCATGCTGTGCTTCCCGCTGCGCGCGGGCGCCTCCACCGTGCTGGCCGAGCGGCTCACGCCGGAGAGCCTGCTGGCGCTGATCCAGTCGTGGCGCGCCACCATCGTCTTCACCGCGCCGACCTTCTACCGCCAGATGGCGGCGCTGGCGCCGGGCTACGACATCGCCAGCCTGAAGAAGAGCGTGTCGGCCGGCGAGGCGCTGCCCGACGCCACGCGCCAGAGCTGGAAGGCCGCCACCGGCATCGAGATGACCGACGGCATCGGCGGCACCGAGATGATGCACATCTTCATCTCCAGCGCCGGCGCGGACGTGCGGCCCGGCGCGATCGGCAAGGTGGTGCCGGGCTACGTGGCGCGCATCGTCGACGAGGCCATGCAGCCGGTGCCGCCGGGCACGGTCGGCAGGCTCGCGGTGCGCGGGCCCACCGGCTGCCGCTACCTGGACGACCCGCGCCAGGCGGCCTACGTGAAGGACGGCTGGAACCTGCCCGGCGACACCTTCATGGCGGATGCCGACGGCTATTACTTCTACCAGGCGCGCTCGGACGACATGATCGTCTCGGCGGGCTACAACATCGCCGGCCCCGAGGTGGAGAGCGCGCTGATGCGCCACGTGGCGGTGGCCGAATGCGGCGTGGTCGGCATGGCCGACACCGAGCGCGGGCAGGTGGTGGCGGCCTACGTGGTGCTGCGCCCCGGCGTGCCGGCGGGCGAGGACACGCGCGCGGCGCTGCAGGCCTACGTCAAGGCGGAGATCGCGCCGTACAAGTATCCGCGCCGCGTGATCTTCGTCGACGCGCTGCCGCGCACCGAGACCGGCAAGCTGCAGCGCTTCCGCCTGCGGCAGATGGCCGAGCAGCAGGCGGCGGCGGACGGCGGGGCGGGGCAGCCGTGAGCGAGGTCTTCGCCGGCACGCGGCGCGTGCGCTTCAAGGACTGCGATGCCGCCGGCATCGTGTTCTTCCCGCGCTACTTCGAGATGCTCAACGACCTCGTCGAGGACTGGTTCCGCGAGGCGCTGGGCTGGCCCTTCGGCGAGATGCACGGCGCCGGCGGGGCCGGCGTGCCGACCGCGGCGCTGTCGTGCCGCTTCATGGCGCCGAGCCGGCTCGGCGAGGTGCTCACGCGCGAGCTGCGCGTGACGCATCTCGGGCGCAGCAGTTTTTCGCTGCTGGTGCGCTTTCGCGGGCCGGCCGGCGACGCGCGGCTGGAGATCGCGCAGCGGCTGGTGTGCGTCGATGCCGGCAGACTGGCGCCGCGCGCGCTGCCGCCCGCGGTGCACGCGGCGATGGCGCGCTTCCTGGCGCCGCCGGGCGAGGCCGGCGGTATGCCTGCCGACGGCCCGCGCGGCGAGGACGGCGGCTGAGCGCCGCGCCAGCCCGGGCTGCATGGGACTGCACGGGGCCGCATCGGAAAACATGGAATTCAACATCACAAGAACGACGGGGAAACCGATCATGAAGATTCTGCAACCACCAGACTGGGCGCCGCCGCGCGGCTATGCCAACGGCGTGATGACGGAGATGCGCGTGGGCAGCCGGCTGCTGTTCGTCGGCGGCCAGATCGGCTGGAACGGCAGGTGCGAGTTCGAGACCGACGATTTCGCGGAACAGGCCGGGCAGGCGCTGCGCAACGTGGTGGCGGTGCTGGCCGAGGGCGGGGCGCGCCCGGAGCACATCGTGCGCATGACCTGGTATGTGAAGGACAAGGCGGCCTACGTGGGCGCCTACCGCGCCATCGGCGAGCATTACCGCGCCACCATCGGCCGCCATTTCCCGGCCATGACGGCGGTGGAGGTGTCCGACCTCGTGGAGGCGCGCGCCAAGGTGGAGATCGAGGTGACGGCAGTGGTGCCGCCGGCATGAACCCCGCGGCGTGCGGCCGCAGGCCGGGTGGCCCGCACGCCGCCGTGCGGTCCGCAAGTCCTTGATAACTTGAGAAAATGGGCGCGGCAGGGTATAATCCGAAAGTTTCGCTTTCAGAACCCCTCACCCTAGCGCCTACCGAATTCCACCTTCCGCCGCCCCCATTTCGCCCTGGCTCCGCCCCATGTTTTCGTGTGGCGTTTCGAGCGCCTGGCGAACGGTCCGGGCAACAGGCGGCGCCTCCGGCGCCATGCCTGCTGCCAAGCCGGACAACGGGGCAAGAGGCGTTGAGCAGGTCGGTCACGGGGTGAATCCAGCAGGAGCCTACCCGTGTTACCGTCTTTTCCGTCCGCCATTCTCGCGCTTGCAGACGGCACGGTCTTTCGTGGCTATTCCATCGGCGCTTCCGGTCATACGATTGGCGAAGTGGTGTTCAACACCGCCATCACCGGATACCAGGAAATCCTTACCGACCCGAGCTATTCGCGGCAGATCGTCACGCTGACGTATCCGCATATCGGCAATTACGGCGTCAACGGTGAGGATGTCGAGGCAACGAAAGTCCATGCCGCCGGCCTGATCATCAAGGATCTGCCGATTCTGGCCTCCAGCTTCCGCAAGGAGCACACGCTCGCGCACTACCTCAAGCAGGAAAAGGTGGTGGCGATCGCCGGCATCGATACCCGCAAGCTGACCCGCATCCTGCGCGAGAAGGGTGCCCAGAACGGCTGCATCCTGGCCGGCGAGGACAATGTGCAGAAGGCCATCGACCTGGCCCGCTCGTTCCCCGGCCTGGCCGGCATGGACCTGGCCAAGGTGGTGTCGGCCAGGGAGCCGTACGAATGGACCCAGTCCGAGTGGAAGCTCGGCGCGGGCTACGGCAAGCAGGAGCAGCCGCAGTTCCACGTGGTCGCCTATGACTACGGCGTCAAGTTCAACATCCTGCGCATGCTGGCCCAGCGCGGCTGCAAGGTGACGGTGCTGCCGGCGCAGGCCAGCGCGGCCGACGCGCTGGCGCTCAACCCGGACGGCATCTTCCTGTCCAACGGCCCGGGCGACCCGGAGCCGTGCGACTACGCCATCGCCGCCACGCGCGAGTTCATCGCGCGCGGCATTCCCACGTTCGGCATCTGCCTGGGCCACCAGATCATGGCCCTGGCCGTGGGCGCGAAGACGCTCAAGATGAAGTTCGGCCACCACGGCGCCAACCACCCGGTCAAGGACCTGGACGACGGCCGCGTGGTGATCACCTCGCAGAACCACGGCTTCGCCGTGGATGCCGCCACGCTGCCGGCCAACGTGCGCACCACGCACGTGTCGCTGTTCGACGGCTCGCTGCAGGGCTTCGCGCTGACCGACAAGCCGGCGTTCTGCTTCCAGGGCCACCCGGAAGCCTCGCCCGGCCCGCACGACGTGGCTTACCTGTTCGACCGCTTCACCAAGATGATGGCGGACGCGCGCAAGTAAGCGCGGCGCAACGGACCGGCAACGAAGCAGAACCGAAGAAGAAACGAAGACAGCAAGACCCAGGAACCAGCAGGAACCCCCCATGAACGCCTTCATGCACGCCACGCTCGGCATCACCGATTTCTGGACCTATGTGCTCGGCACGATCTTCATCGTGCTGCTGCCGGGGCCGAACTCGATGTACGTGCTGTCGGTCGCCGCCCAGCGCGGCGTGCGCGCGGGCTACAAGGGCGCCTGCGGGGTGTTCCTGGGCGACGCGGTCCTGATGGTGCTGTCGGCGGCGGGCGTGGCCTCGCTGCTGCAGGCCAGCCCGGCGCTGTTCTACGTGGTGAAGTACATCGGCGCGGCCTACCTGGGCTGGATCGGCCTGCAGATGCTGCGCGGCGCGCTGCGCAGCTGGTCGCAGCGCGGCGCCGAGGCCGGGCGCGAAGCGCCCGCGGCCGCGCCGGCGGACCGCGCCAACCCGTTCCGCAAGGCGCTGGTGGTGAGCCTGCTCAATCCCAAGGCGATCCTGTTCTTCATCTCCTTCTTCATCCAGTTCGTCGATCCGCAGTTCGGCCATCCGGCGCTGTCGTTCGCCGTGCTGGGGCTGGTGTGCCAGGTGTTCAGCTTCGCCTACCTCACCTCGATCATCTTCGCCGGCGCCAGGCTGGCGGAGATGTTCCGCCGCCGCCGGCGCCTGTCGGCGGGCATGGCCAGCGGGGTGGGCGCCATGTTCATCGGCTTCGGCGCGAAGCTGGCCACGGCCACCCTGAACTGAATCGAATCCTGATATCCGGCGCGGCCCGCGCGAGCGCGCGGCCGGCCAACAAAGAGAGCGTGCAATGCCAAAGCGCACAGACATTAAGAGCATCCTGATCATCGGCGCCGGCCCCATCATCATCGGGCAGGCGTGCGAGTTCGACTATTCCGGCGCCCAGGCCTGCAAGGCGCTGCGCGAGGAAGGCTTCAAGGTCATCCTGGTCAACTCCAATCCGGCCACGATCATGACCGACCCCAACACGGCCGACGTGACCTACATCGAGCCGATCACCTGGGAAGTGGTCGAGCGCATCATCGAGAAGGAGCGCCCCGACGCCATCCTGCCGACGATGGGCGGCCAGACCGCGCTGAACTGCGCGCTGGACCTGCACCGCCACGGCGTGCTGGACAAGTACAAGGTGGAGCTGATCGGCGCGTCGCCCGAGGCCATCGACAAGGCCGAGGACCGCCAGAAGTTCAAGGAAGCGATGACCAAGATCGGCCTGGGCTCGGCCAAGTCCGGCATCGCCCACTCGATGGAAGAAGCGCTGGCCGTGCAGTCGCAGATCGCCAGGGAAACCAGCACCGGCGGCTACCCGATCGTGATCCGCCCGTCCTTCACGCTGGGCGGCTCGGGCGGCGGCATCGCCTACAACCGCGAGGAATTCGAGGAAATCTGCAAGCGCGGCCTGGACCTGTCGCCCACGCGCGAGCTGCTGATCGAGGAATCGCTGCTGGGCTGGAAGGAATATGAGATGGAAGTGGTCCGCGACAAGGCGGACAACTGCATCATCATCTGCTCGATCGAGAACCTGGACCCGATGGGCATCCACACCGGCGACTCGATCACCGTGGCCCCGGCGCAGACCCTGACCGACAAGGAATACCAGATCCTGCGCAATGCCTCGCTGGCGGTGCTGCGCGAGATCGGCGTGGACACCGGCGGCTCCAACGTGCAGTTCTCGATCAACCCGGCCGACGGCCGCATGATCGTGATCGAGATGAACCCGCGCGTGTCGCGCTCGTCGGCGCTGGCCTCCAAGGCCACCGGCTTCCCGATCGCCAAGGTCGCGGCCAAGCTGGCGGTCGGCTACACGCTCGACGAACTCAAGAACGAGATCACCGGCGGCCAGACCCCGGCCTCGTTCGAGCCGTCGATCGACTACGTGGTCACCAAGGTGCCGCGCTTCGCCTTCGAGAAATTCCCGCAGGCCGACAGCCACCTGACCACCCAGATGAAGTCGGTGGGCGAGGTGATGGCGATGGGCCGCACCTTCCAGGAATCGTTCCAGAAGGCGCTGCGCGGCCTGGAAGTCGGCGTGGACGGCCTGGACGACAAGTCCACCGATCGCGACGAGATCGTCGAGGAAATCGGCGAAGCCGGCCCGGACCGCATCTGGTACGTGGGCGATGCGTTCCGCATCGGCATGTCGCTCGAGGAAGTGCACGCCGAGACCGACATCGACCCGTGGTTCCTGGCCCAGATCGAGGACATCGTCAAGACCGAGACCCTGGTCAAGGCGCGCAAGCTCGACAGCCTGTCGGCGGCCGAACTGCGCCACCTGAAGCAGAAGGGCTTCTCCGACCGCCGCCTGGCCAGGCTGCTCGGCGCCACGCCGGCCGAGGTGCGCGCCGCGCGCCACGCCGCCGGCGTGCGCCCGGTCTACAAGCGCGTGGACACCTGCGCGGCCGAGTTCGCCACCAACACCGCCTACATGTACGGCACGTACGAAGCCGAGCATGGCGAGTGCGAGGCGCAGCCGACCGCCAACAAGAAGATCATGGTGCTGGGCGGCGGCCCGAACCGGATCGGCCAGGGCATCGAGTTCGACTACTGCTGCGTGCATGCCGCGCTGGCGCTGCGCGAGGACGGGTACGAGACCATCATGGTCAACTGCAACCCGGAAACCGTGTCGACCGACTACGACACCTCGGACCGCCTGTACTTCGAGCCGCTGACGCTCGAAGACGTGCTGGAGATCGTCGACAAGGAAAAGCCGGTCGGCGTGATTGTGCAGTACGGCGGCCAGACCCCGCTGAAGCTGGCGCTGGACCTGGAAGCCAACGGCGTGCCCATCATCGGCACCAGCCCCGACATGATCGATGCCGCCGAGGACCGCGAGCGCTTCCAGAAGCTGCTGCAGGAACTCGGCCTGCGCCAGCCGCCCAACCGCACCGCGCGCGCCGAGGACGAGGCGCTGCGCCTGGCCGAGGAAATCGGCTACCCGCTGGTGGTGCGCCCGTCCTACGTGCTGGGCGGCCGCGCGATGGAAATCGTGCATGAGCCGCGCGACCTCGAGCGCTACATGCGCGAGGCCGTGAAGGTGTCGCACGACTCCCCGGTGCTGCTGGACCGCTTCCTCAACGACGCCATCGAGTGCGACGTCGACGCCCTGTGCGACGGCCAGCGCGTGTTCATCGGCGGCGTGATGGAGCACATCGAGCAGGCCGGCGTGCACTCGGGCGACTCCGCCTGCTCGCTGCCGCCGTACTCGCTGGCCCAGGCCACCGTGGACGAGCTCAAGCGCCAGACCGCGGCGATGGCCCGCGCCCTGAACGTGATCGGCCTGATGAACGTGCAGTTCGCCATCCAGCACACCGACGGCCAGGACGTGGTCTACGTGCTGGAAGTGAACCCGCGCGCGTCGCGCACGGTGCCTTACGTGTCCAAGGCCACCGGCCTGTCGCTGGCCAAGATCGCCGCGCGCTGCATGGCCGGCCAGTCGCTGGACTCGCAGGGCATCCACGACGAAGTGGTGCCGCCGTACTTCAGCGTCAAGGAAGCGGTGTTCCCGTTCAACAAGTTCCCGGGCGTGGACCCGGTGCTCGGACCCGAGATGCGCTCCACCGGCGAGGTGATGGGCGTGGGCAAGACCTTCGGCGAGGCGCTCTTCAAGAGCCAGCTCGCCGCCGGCTCGCGCCTGCCGGAGAAGGGCACGGTGCTGCTGACCGTGAAGGACAGCGACAAGCCGCACGCCGTCAGCGTGGCCCGCATGCTGCACGAGATGGGCTATCCGCTGGTGGCCACGCGCGGCACCGCCTCGGCGATCGAGGCCGCCGGCATTCCGGTGCGCGTGGTCAACAAGGTCAAGGACGGCCGCCCGCACATCGTCGACATGATCAAGAACGGCGAGCTGGCGCTGGTGTTCACCACCGTGGACGAGACCCGCACCGCCATCGCCGACTCGCGCTCGATCCGCATCTCGGCGCTGGCCAACCGGGTGCCGTACTACACCACCATCGCCGGCGCGCGCGCCGCGGTGGAAGGCCTCAAGCACCTGCAGAGCCTGGAGGTCTACGACCTGCAGGGCCTGCACGCCTCGCTGGCCTGAGCGCCGCGGGGCCCGGCCCGGCCGGGCCCCCGGGCCGCCCGCAGTTGCTGCGGGCGGCAGTCTTGGCCTAAACTACGGCAATCTGGTCGGTCAGGGCCGACGACCCAATCTGAGAACAACCTGAAAAGCCGCGGTTGAGCGGAAGTGCCCGGGCACGTTGCCGGTGCATGGTTCCCGCTCCGCTGCGGCTCATTTTTTTGCAGAACGAAAGACATGAGCACGATTCCGATTACCAAGCGCGGCGCAGAGTTGCTGAAAGAAGAGCTGCAGCGCCTGAAGGCGGTCGAGCGTCCCGCCGTGATCAATGCCATTTCCGAAGCGCGCGCGCAGGGTGATCTCTCGGAAAACGCCGAGTACGACGCCGCCAAGGAAAAGCAGGCCTTCATCGAAGGCCGCATCCTGGAAGTGGAATCCAAGCTGTCGGCCGCGCAGGTCATCGACCCGAGCCAGCTCGACACCGACGGCCGCATCGTGTTCGGCGCCACCGTGGACCTGGAAGACCTGGAATCCGGCAAGCCGGTGTGCTACCAGATCGTCGGCGACGACGAGGCCGACCTCGACAGCGGCAAGATCTCGGTCAGCTCGCCCATCGCGCGCGCGCTGATCGGCAAGTTCGAGGGCGACGTGGCAACCGTGCTGGCCCCTGGCGGCGAGCGCGAATACGAAGTCATCACGGTTCGCTACATCTGAACGATCAACGAGGCTTCGTGTTCTCCTCTTCCTATTCCAGTCTGCCGCCGCTGCCGCATCGGATCTTTCTTCTGCTGACCGTGGTCTGGGCCGGCAGCCTGTGGACGGTGGGCTACATGGTGGCCCCGACCCTGTTCGCCGTGCTGCCCAGCCGGGAAACCGCCGGCCTGATCGCCGGCCAGTTGTTCCGCACCGAAGCCATTCTCGGCATCGTGGTGGGCGTGCTGCAGCTGGCGCTGTGCAACCTGATGATCCGCCGCGGCGCGGGCCGCTACCGCGGCCTGCGCTGGCTGGTGCTGGCCATGCTGGTGTGCGTGCTGGCCGGCTATTTCGGCATCCAGCCGTTCATGGAAGACCTCAAGGACAAGGCGTCCGCGCTCGGCGTGGGCGTGTCGGAGTCGCCCTACAAGGGCCAGTTCGGCATGCTGCACGGCGTGTCGAGCGTGATCTACCTGGTGCAGAGCCTGCTGGCCCTGGTCATGGTGTGGCGCGCAGCGGCGCCACGTTCGGCGGGCGAATAAGAAGTCGTTTCAAAAAGATCCTGGCGTCGTTGCGCGGCACGGCAAGTACCAGTTGTACTGTCTGCGGCCGCGCCTGGCCAGGACCGCTTCGCTTCATGTTGAAACAACTTCTAAGCCCGAATAAGGCACATGGCCCGAAGCGCGGCCCTGGCCGCGCCGGGCAGCGCTTCAGTCGAGCGCCTTCTTCTTCTGGCTGGACGGACGCGGACGCGCGCGCTTGACGTTGCCGCCGGCGGTCACGCGCTCGTTGCCGAGCACCGTCACCTGCGAGCGCTTCGGGCGGCGGTTGGGCGCCGCGCTGGGCTTGCGCACCGTCACGGTGCGCGGGGCGGCGCCGCCACGCGGCGCCAGCCGGCCCAGTTCCTGGGGACGGTTTTCCTTGAGGACGGCCGGGCCCGGGCGCCATACCACCAGCAGCTTGCCGATGTGCTGGATCGGGGCCGCGTCGAGATCCTCGCAGATGGCTTCGTAGATGGCGATGCGGTTCTCGCGGTCGTCGCCGAACACACGGATCTTGATCAGGTCGTGCGAGGCCAGGCTGCGGTCGATTTCCGCCAGCACCGGGCGCGTCAGGCCGTCGGCGCCGATCATCACGACCGGGTTGAGGCCGTGGGCGCGGGAGCGGAGTTCGGAGCGCTGGGCTGGAATAAGTTGAAGAGCGGGCATAGATAAAGCGCAGGCGAGGGCGCAAATGGGCGCGGGTTAGTGCAAACGGGCGCGCAGCTCGGTGCGCAAACCAGGCACCGAAGTGCCGAAAAAACGAATCGGCGCGTATTATCCGTCAAACTGGCACCGTCGGGCTGCAAAAACAGCAAAACGAATGAAAAGCGCGCGGCCGCTCCCGGACCGGGGCGGCGCGGCAAATGGTTTCCGGGGCGGGTGCCCCGCGCAGGCATCAGGCGAGTTTCAGGCAGGTATCAGGCAGGTTTCACAGGCAAATGGCCAAGAACAAATTCAATCAGTCGTGGCTGCACGACCATATCAACGATCCGTATGTGAAGCTGGCGCAGCGCGAGGGCTACCGTGCCCGCGCCGCGTACAAGCTCAAGGAGATCGACGAGCAGGACAAGCTGATCCGTCCCGGCCAGGTCATCGTCGACCTCGGCGCCGCGCCGGGCAGCTGGAGCCAGTACGCGCGCAACAAGCTGGCGGCGTCGCCGCGCGCCAAGGACGGCGGCATCGACGGCGCGGTGGTGGCGATCGACATCCTGCCGATGGAAGCCGTCGCCGACGTCACTTTCATCCAGGGCGATTTCCGCGAGGAGCCGGTTTTCCGCCAGCTCGAGGAAATCGTGCTGGCCGCCTCCGGCGGCGCGAAGATCGACCTTGTTTTGTCGGATATGGCCCCCAATCTGTCCGGGGTGGCCTTCGCGGACGCGGCGCGCATCGATTACCTGTGCGACCTGGCGCTGGAATTTGCGCAGGCCCATCTGAAGCCGGAGGGCTCATTGCTGGTAAAGTGCTTCCATGGCAGCGGTTATAGCCAGATCGTGGAGAAGTTCAAGCGCCAGTTCAAGGTGGTCGCCAAACGCAAGCCCAAGGCGTCGCGCGACAAGTCTTCCGAGACCTTCATTCTTGGGCGTTACCTCAAGTCGGTGGGGTGAGATGGGCCAGCGGGACGGGCCTATCGCATCGATGAATTTGCTTTTCCCCCCGGCACCGGGCACTGCATTACAATGCAGCTATCCCGTTGGCAAGGCGTTCGTAAAGGAGTTTGGCCTTGAATAACAACCTGTTTCAAAAGGCGGCAATCTGGCTCGTGATCGCGCTGGTGTTGTTTACCGTCTTCAAGCAGTTCGACAAGCCCCGCACGCAGGAGGGCGTCACCTATTCGCAGTTCATGGATGACGCCAAGAACGGCAAGGTGGGCCGGGTTGACGTGCAAGGCCGCAATCTGGTGGTGACGCCCAAGGAAGGGCAGAAGTACACCATCATCTCGCCGGGCGACATCTGGATGGTCGGCGACCTGATGAAGTACGGCGTCCAGGTGACCGGCAAGGCCGACGACGAACCCAACGTGCTGGTCCAGGCCCTGTACTACCTCGGGCCGACCCTGCTGATCATCGTGTTCTGGTTCTACATGATGCGGCAGATGCAGGGCGGCGGCAAAGGCGGCGCCTTCTCGTTCGGCAAGTCGCGCGCGCGCCTGATCGACGAGAACCAGAACGCGGTCACGTTCCAGGACGTCGCCGGGTGCGACGAATCCAAGGAAGAAGTGGTCGAGCTGGTCGACTTCCTCAAGGATCCGCAGAAATTCCAGAAGCTGGGCGGGCGCATCCCGCGCGGCGTGCTGCTGGTCGGCCCCCCGGGCACCGGCAAGACGCTGCTGGCGCGCGCCATCGCCGGCGAGGCCAAGGTGCCGTTCTTCAGCATCTCCGGCTCGGACTTCGTTGAAATGTTCGTCGGCGTGGGCGCGGCCCGCGTGCGCGACATGTTCGAGAACGCCAAGAAGCAGGCGCCCTGCATCGTGTTCATCGACGAAATCGACGCGGTCGGCCGCCATCGCGGCGCCGGCATGGGCGGCGGCAACGACGAGCGCGAGCAGACCCTGAACCAGATGCTGGTCGAGATGGACGGCTTCGAGGCCAACTCGGGCGTGATCGTGATCGCCGCGACCAACCGCTCCGACGTGCTGGACAAGGCGCTGCTGCGTCCGGGCCGCTTCGACCGCCAGGTCTACGTGGGCCTGCCGGACATCCGCGGCCGCGAGCAGATCCTCAAGGTCCACATGCGCAAGGTGCCGATCGGCAACGACGTCGACGCTTCGGTGATCGCGCGCGGCACGCCCGGCTTCTCGGGCGCCGACCTGGCCAACCTGGTCAATGAAGCAGCGCTGTTCGCCGCCCGCCGCAGCAAGCGCGTGGTCGACATGCAGGACTTCGAGGACGCCAAGGACAAGATCTACATGGGTCCGGAGCGCAAGTCCACGGTCATGCGCGAGGAAGAACGCCGCGCCACCGCGTACCACGAGTCCGGCCATGCGGTCGTGGCCAAGCTGCTGCCCAAGGCCGACCCGGTGCACAAGGTCACGATCATGCCGCGCGGCTGGGCGCTGGGCGTGACCTGGCAGTTGCCGGAGCATGACAAGTACTCGAAGTACAAGGACAACATGCTCGACGAGATCGCCATCCTGTTCGGCGGCCGCGCGGCGGAAGAGGTTTTCCTCAACGCCATGAGCACCGGTGCTTCCAACGACTTCGAGCGCGCCACCAAGACCGCGCGCGACATGGTGACCCGCTTCGGCATGAGCGACACGCTCGGCACGATGGTCTACGTCGACACCGAGCAGGACGGCATGTTCGGCAAGATGTCCTCGAAGACCGTGTCGGAAGCCACGCAGCAGAAGGTCGACGCGGAAATCCGCCGCATCGTCGACGAGCAATATGGCCTGGCCAAGCGCCTGCTCGAGGAAAACCGCGACAAGGTCGAGGCCATGACGACCGCGCTCATGGAATGGGAAACCATCGACGCCGACCAGGTCAACGACATCATGGCGGGCAAGCCGCCGCGGCCGCCGCGCGGCGCGTCCGGCCAGAACGGTGGTGGCAACACCCCGTCGGGCGGCTCGCCGGTGGCGCCCGCCACCGCGCCCGCCGCGGCCTGAACGGCCGGCTCGGCGGCAGCGGCCGCAGTCGTTTGCCTGCCCGTCCACCGAGCCTGAAGCCGGCGCCCCGTGCGCCGGCTTTTTCATTGCCGCCGCCCGGGCGCGGCCTGCTCCGCGGTCTATTCCACGGCCTATTCTGTGGCCTATTCCGCAGCCTGCCTCGCGGCCCGTCCCGGTTTCCTGCACTTTCCCGGTTTTCCCATGTTGTCCCCGATCTCCGCTGACTCGCATTTCCAGTGCGGCCGCTTCCGTTTCGCACGCAACCGCCGCCCGCTGGTGATGGGCATCCTCAACGTCACGCCCGACTCGTTCTCCGACGGCGGCCAGCATGCCGGGCGCGATGCCGCGCTGCGCCATGCCGAGCGCATGATCGCCGAGGGCGTCGACATCATCGACATCGGCGGCGAGTCCAGCCGGCCGGGCTCGGCGGCGCTGCCGCTGGAGCAGGAACTGGCGCGCGTGCTGCCGGTGGTGGAGGCGCTGCGCGACTGCGGCCGGCCCCTGTCGATCGACACCTACAAGCCCGAGGTCATGCGCGCCGCGCTGGCCGCCGGCGCCGACCTGATCAACGACATCTGGGGCTTTCGCATGCCCGGCGCGGTCGCGGCCGTGAGCGAGGCGGCGGCGGGGCAGGCCGGCCTGTGCGTGATGCACATGCAGCGCGACCCGCAGACCATGCAGGAAGACCCGCGCTACGGCGACGTGGTGCGCGAGGTGGCCGGCTTCCTCGGCGAACGGGTGGACGCGCTGCGCGCCGCCGGCGTCGACGAGGCCCGCATCACCCTCGACCCGGGCTTTGGCTTTGGCAAGACGCCGGATCATAATCTGCAGTTGCTGGCCCGCCTGCCGCAACTCGCGGTAGCGGGGCTGCCGCTGCTGGTAGGCTTGTCGCGCAAGTCGACGCTGGGCGCCATCCTCGGCGGCCGGCCGCCACAGCAGCGCGTGGCCGCCAGCCTGGCCGCGGCGGTCTGCGCGGCGGAACGCGGCGCGTACATCGTGCGGGTGCACGACGTGGAGCAGACCGTGGACGCCATCAAGACGTGGTGGGCCATCCGGCAGGAATCGATCACAGGGGACGCGGGCTAGCATCCCCACAAGACAGAACGACGGGAGAAAACACGTATGACACGCAAGTACTTCGGCACCGACGGGGTGCGCGGCAGGGTGGGCGAGGCGCCCATCACGCCCGATTTCGTGATGCGCCTCGGCTACGCGGCCGGCATGGTGCTGGCCCACGGCGCGCGCCAGCAGGCGCAGGGGCGCCCGACCGTGCTGATCGGCAAGGACACCCGCATCTCCGGCTACATGCTGGAAGCCGCGCTGGAAGCCGGCTTCACTTCGGCCGGCGTCAACGTGCTGCTGACCGGGCCGCTGCCCACGCCCGGCGTGGCCTACCTCACGCGCGCGCTGCGGCTGTCGGCCGGGGTGGTGATCTCGGCCAGCCACAACCCGTACTACGACAACGGCATCAAGTTCTTCTCCGCCGACGGCGACAAGCTGCCCGACGAGGTGGAGCTGGCCATCGAGCAGGCCCTGGAAGAGCCGATGGTGTGCGTGCGCTCCGACGACCTCGGCCGCGCGCGCCGCATCGACGATGCGGCCGGGCGCTACATCGAGTTCTGCAAGAGCACGTTCCCCTACGAGCAGGACCTGCACAAGCTCAAGCTGGTGGTGGACTGCGCCCACGGCGCCGCCTATCACATCGCGCCGCACGTGTTCCACGAGCTGGGCGCCGACGTGGTGTCGATCGGCAACCAGCCCGACGGGCGCAACATCAACGCCGGCTATGGCGCCACCGCGCCGGAGAAGCTGATCGAGGCGGTCAAGGCCCACGGCGCGGACCTCGGCCTGGCCTTCGACGGCGATGCGGACCGCCTCCAGGTGGTGGACCGCGACGGCCGCCTGTTCAATGGCGACGAACTGCTCTACCTGATCGTGCAGGACCGCCTGCAGTCCGGACAGAGCGTGGCCGGCGCGGTCGGCACGCTGATGACCAACATGGCGGTCGAGCTGGCCTTCAAGCGCCAGGGCGTCGAGTTCGTGCGGGCCAAGGTGGGCGACCGCTACGTGCTGGAGGAACTGAACAAGCGCAAGTGGGTGCTGGGCGGCGAAGGCTCGGGCCACCTGCTCTGCCTGGACCGGCACACCACCGGCGACGGCATCGTCTCCGCGCTGCAGGTGCTGGCCGCGCTGCGGCGCAGCGGCAAGACCCTGGCGCAACTGCTCGAAGGCGTGTCGCTGTTCCCGCAGACGCTCATCAACGTGCGCGTGGAAAAGGGCTTCGACTGGCAGTCGCACGCCGGCCTGAGCGCCGCGCGCGCGGTCATCGAGCCGCAGCTCGAAGGCAAGGGCCGGGTGCTGATCCGCGCCTCGGGGACCGAGCCGGTGGTGCGGGTGATGGTCGAGGCCGAGCAGGTCGAGACCGCCGAGCGGGCGGCGCAGACGCTGGCCGATTCGCTGCGCGCCTGACACGCCACTCCGCCGCGCGCGGGATGCGGGGGCTTGCCTTCCGCGCCCGCAGGCGGGAGAGGGCAGGCCGCTTGCGCCGCGAGCGTGGCGGATGCGGTGGGCCGGCGTCGCCGGTGGCATGGAGCCGGGTTTTCACCCGGTTTTTTTACGCCCGTACTGCAATTAACGGCCATCTGGTGCGCGCGCGCCAAATGCTAGCAAAATGTGTCTATCGGGGCGATTTTGGGCGAAATAGTGTATTAAACGGCGCGTTTTGTCATGCGCATGTCATCCTCCTGGCGACCGTCAAAGAGACTTGCCGTCGACTTACAAGAAGATCTCGTGATGTCATGGAATTGTCATATACGGGGCATAAAGTTCGACGTGTCAAAAAATTGTCATTCCCCAACCATGTCTCTGGAGGACATATGAAGCTGGTCAAGACTGCCGTAGCAGGCATCGTGTCGTTGGTGGTGGCGGGCACTGCGTTCGCGGCGGAAATTACCGGTGCTGGCGCATCTTTCCCGGCGCCCGTGTATTCCAAGTGGGCCGACGCATACCAAAAGGCAACGGGTAACAAGGTCAACTATCAATCCATCGGTTCGGCCGGCGGCATCAAGCAGATCGGCGCGAAGACCGTCGATTTCGGTGCTTCGGACGCACCCCTCACGGACGACGAACTGGCCAAGCAAGGCCTCGTGCAGTTCCCGACGGTGATCGGCGGCGTGGTGCCGGTGATCAACCTGCAGGGCGTCAAGCCGGGCGAGCTGACCATCACTGGCGAAGTGCTGGCCAACATCTACCTGGGCAAGATCAAGAAGTGGGACGATCCCGCCATCAAGGCGCTGAACCCGCACGCCAAGCTGCCGAGCCAGGACATCCTGCCGGTGCGCCGCGCCGACGGTTCGGGCACGACCTTCATCTTCACCAACTACCTGACCAAGGTCAGCTCGGACTGGAAGAGCTCGGTCGGTGAAGGCACCACCGTCAACTGGCCGGGCGGCGGCACGGGCGGCAAGGGCAACGAAGGCGTGGCCGCGTTCGTGCAGCGCCTGAACGGCGCGATCGGCTACGTCGAGTACGCCTACGCCAAGCAGAACAAGATGACCTACCTGAACATGAAGAATTCTTCGGGTGCGGTCGTGCAGCCCAGCGACGACGGCTTCAAGGCCGCCGCCGCCGGCGCGGACTGGAGCAAGACGTACTACCAGATCCTGACCAACCAGCCGGGCAAGGCCGCATGGCCGATCGCCGGCGCCACCTTCATCCTGCTGCACAAGAGCCAGGAAAAGCCGGCGCAAGGCACCGAAGTGCTGAAGTTCTTCGACTGGGCCTACAAGAGCGGTGCCGCGATGGCCACCGACCTGGACTACGTGCCGCTGCCGGAAGGCGTCGTCAACCAGATCCGCAACACCTGGAAGACCTCGGTGAAGGACGGTTCGGGCAAGTCGCTGTACTGATGCCGGGCTGACCGCCATCGCCGGGCCCTGGCGCCCGGCCTGGCGGTTTTGCCTGTCCGGCGCCGGCCTGGCGCCGGACAGGCAAGACCGCGGCAGACGCTGCCGCGCCGCTGTACCGAAGTACCGAATACCTGAGTATCCAAGGCATCCGCCGCGTCCGCGCGGGCATGCAGCGCGGGCCCCGCAGTCCGCGGCCGCGCTGGCAGCGGGCGGTACGCCACCTAAACGAACCCCAATATCACATCATGGCGACTACATCCGATCTATCCGCAGTGCGGCCCCCCAGCCGCACCGGTGACATCCTGTTCGGTGGCCTGACGCGCGGCGCCGCCATCGTGACCCTGCTGCTGCTCGGCGGCATCATCGTATCGCTCGCGATCAGCGCCTGGCCGTCGATCCAGACCTTCGGCCTGCGCTTCCTGTGGACCGCCGAGTGGGATCCACCCGCGGACGTCTACGGCGCGCTGGTGCCGATCTACGGCACCCTCGTCACGTCGCTGATCGCCCTGATCATTGCGGTGCCCATCAGCTTCGGCATCGCGCTGTTCCTCACCGAGCTGTCGCCGGCCTGGCTGCGCCGCCCGCTCGGCACCGCCATCGAGCTGCTGGCCGCGGTGCCCTCGATCGTCTACGGCATGTGGGGCCTGCTGGTGTTCGCGCCGATCTTCGGCGAATACTTCCAGAAGCCGCTGGCCGCCACCGTGGGGCAGCTGCCGCTGATCGGCAAGCTGTTCCAGGGCGCGCCGCTGGGCATCGGCCTGCTGTGCGCGGGCGTGATCCTGGCCATCATGATCATTCCGTACATCGCCTCGGTGATGCGCGACGTGTTCGAAGTGACGCCGGTGCTGCTCAAGGAATCGGCCTACGGCGTGGGCTGCACCACGTGGGAAGTGATGTGGCGCGTCGTGCTGCCCTACACCCGCGCCGGCGTGATCGGCGGCGTGATGCTGGGCCTGGGCCGCGCGCTGGGCGAGACCATGGCGGTCACGTTCGTGATCGGCAATACCAACCTGCTGGACAGCCCGTCGCTGTTCTCGCCGGGCAACAGCATCACCTCGGCACTCGCCAATGAATTCGCCGAAGCCGGCGCCGGCCTGCACACGGCCGCGCTGATGGAGCTCGGCCTGATCCTGTTCTTCATCACTTTCGTGGTCCTCGCGCTGTCCAAGATCCTGCTGCTGCGCCTGGCCAAGAGCGAGGGCGCAAAATGAGCCAAGCCTCGATGTCCACTTCTTCGTCGATGCCGGCCGTGAGCCAGGACGCGGATGCCGTGCGCACGCGCCTGCAGGCGCGCCGCCGCCGCACCAACGTCTATGCGCTGGCCGCGTCGCTGGGCGCGATGGGCTTCGGCCTGTTCTGGCTGGCGTGGATCCTCTGGACCACCATCACGCTGGGCGTGGGCGGCATGTCGCTCGACCTGTTCACGCAGATGACGCCGGCGCCGAACACCGCCGGCGGCGGCCTGGCCAACGCCATCTACGGCAGCTTCGTGATGGTCGGGGTGGCCACGCTGATCGGCACGCCGCTGGGCATCCTGGCCGGCATCTACCTGGCCGAGTACGGCAAGAAGTCGCCGCTGGCCAGTTTCATCCGCTTCATCAACGACATCCTGCTGTCGGCGCCGTCGATCGTGATCGGCCTGTTCGTCTACGCGCTGGTGGTGACCCGCATGGGCCATTTCTCCGGCTGGGCGGGGGTGTGCGCGCTGGCGCTGCTGCAGGTGCCGATCGTGGTGCGCACCACCGAGAACATGCTGAACCTGGTGCCCAACGCGCTGCGCGAGGCCGCCTTCGCCCTGGGCACGCCCAAGTGGAAGATGGTGCTGTCGATCACGGTGAAGTCGTCCTACGCGGGCATCGTCACCGGCGTGCTGCTGGCGGTGGCGCGCATCGCCGGCGAGACCGCGCCGCTGCTGTTTACGGCCTTGTCCAACCAGTTCTGGACCAGCGACCTGAACAAGCCGGTGGCCAACCTGCCGGTGACGATCTTCCGCTTTGCCATGAGCCCGTTCGTGGAGTGGCAGCAACTGGCGTGGGCCGGCGTGTTCCTGATCACCATCGGCGTGCTGGCGCTCAACATCGTCGCGCGCATGCTGTTCAAGAAGTGACCGGCGGCCCATATCGCCCTTGTTGCATAGACGCCCGAACCGGCAAACCGAAAATTTCCTGCGAGAGACGAGCATGACCTCGACCGTCATCGACATTCCCGATACGACCCGCGCCAAGATCGACGTGCGCAACCTGAACTTCTACTACGGCCAGTTCCATGCGCTGAAGAACGTCAACATGTCGATCCCCGAACGCAAGGTGACGGCCTTCATCGGCCCGTCCGGCTGCGGCAAGTCGACGCTGCTGCGCACCTTCAACAAGATGTACGCGCTCTATCCGGAGCAGCGTGCCGAGGGCGAGATCAACATGGACGGCGACAACCTGCTGACCGCCAAGCAGGACATCGCCCTGCTGCGCGCCAAGGTCGGCATGGTGTTCCAGAAGCCCACGCCGTTCCCGATGTCGATCTACGACAACATCGCCTTCGGCGTGCGCCTGTTCGAGAAGCTGTCGCGCTCGGAGATGGACGACCGCGTGGAGTGGGCGCTGTCCAAGGCCGCGCTGTGGAACGAAGTCAAGGACAAGCTCAACCAGTCGGGCTACGGCCTGTCGGGCGGCCAGCAGCAGCGCCTGTGCATCGCGCGCGGCATCGCCATCCGCCCCGAGGTGCTGCTGCTCGACGAACCGTGCTCGGCGCTGGACCCGATCTCGACCGGCCGCATCGAAGAGCTGATCGCCGAGCTGAAGGACGACTACACCGTGGTCATCGTCACGCACAACATGCAGCAGGCGGCGCGCTGCTCGGACTACACCGCGTACATGTACCTGGGCGAGCTGATCGAGTTCGGCGAGACCGAGAAGATCTTCATCAAGCCGCACCGCAAGGAAACGGAAGACTACATCACCGGCCGCTTCGGCTGATTGAGCGCTGCGCGCATAATGCACAGCATACGAACAACGGCATCAGTGGAATTTGCGGAACACTTGCAGGACCAGAGGCCAGGAGAACAACATGTCTGACAAGCATCTGTCGACCCAATTCGACGCCGACCTCAACGCCATCAGCACGAAGCTGCTGCAGATGGGCGGGCTGGTCGAATCGCAGATCGAGACCGCCATGCGGGCGCTTTCCGAATTCGACGGCGCGCTCGCCGACCAGGTGGTGGAGCGCGAGCAGCGCCTCAACGCGCTGGAGCTCGAGATCGACGCCGACTGCGGCAACATCATCGCGCGCCGCCAGCCCACCGCGCGCGACCTGCGCCTGGTGATGGCGATCTCCAAGACCATCACCAACCTCGAGCGCGCGGGCGACGAGGCCGAGAAGATCGCCAAGCGCACCAAGCACATCATGGAAGACGCCGGCGCGCACCAGATCAACTATTCCGAGGTGAAGCTCTCGGGCGACCTGGCCATCGCGCTGCTGCGCCAGGCGCTGGACGCCTTCGCGCGCCTGGACACCGTGGCCGCCGCCCGCATCGTCAAGGACGACAAGGCCATCGACGACGAATTCCGGGCCTTCGTGCGCAAGCTCATCACCTACATGATGGAAGACCCGCGCACCATCTCGGTCGCGCTGGATTTCCTCTTCATCGCCAAGGCGATCGAGCGCATCGGCGACCATGCCAAGAATATCGCCGAGTTCATCATCTACATCGTCAAGGGCACCGACGTGCGCCACGCCTCGCGTGAGGACATGGAGCGCGAAGCGCTGAGTTGACGGGCGCCATAGCGGAGAGAAAATACATGCCAAGCAGCATTCTTGTCGTCGAAGACGAACCGGCGATCGCGGAACTGATCGCGGTCAACCTGCAACACGCTGGACACTATCCGATCCGGGCCTACAACGCGGAGCAGGCACTGTCGCTGATGAGCGACGTGCTGCCCGACCTGGTCCTGCTCGACTGGATGCTTCCGGGCAAGTCGGGGGCAACCTTCGCGAAGGAACTGCGCAACAACGACCGCACCAAGCAGATCCCGATCATCATGCTCACCGCGCGCAGCGAGGAGCAGGACAAGGTGATGGGGCTCGAGGCCGGCGCCGACGACTATGTCACCAAGCCGTTCTCGCCCAAGGAACTGCTGGCGCGCATCAAGGCGGTGTTGCGCCGCCGCGCGCCGCAGCTCACCGACGATGTGGTCGCCATCAACGGCCTGCGCCTGGACCCGGCCACGCACCGCGTCACCGGCCACGACGAGTCGGGCCTGCTCAAGCTCGACCTCGGCCCCACCGAGTTCCGCCTGCTGCACTTCCTGATGACGCATCCCGAGCGCGTGCACAGCCGCTCGCAACTGCTGGACCAGGTGTGGGGCGACCACGTGTTCGTCGAGGAACGGACCGTGGACGTGCACATCAAGCGCCTGCGCGCGGCCCTGACGCCCGGCGGCTACAGCAATATGATCGAGACGGTACGCGGCAGCGGCTATCGCCTGGCGCGCGGCCCGAGCCACTGAACCCGGGCCGGCCGTGCCGGCGCCGGCGTGGCGGCGGGGCCGCCGCAGTCGCCCTAGCCGCCGGTGCCGCCGGTGCCGCGGCCGGCGCGCCGCCAGCCGGCTCTCCGGCGGACCCGCGCGCGCCGCGCGTCCAGCCAGCCCTGTCACCCCCGCTTCACCCGCCTGTCATGCGCCTGTTGCCGATTTCGTGGCACACTCCACCGCATCGCGCGCGGGCCTGCGGCCTGCCTGACCTTCCCCCTTCTTCATGAACGTCATCTGGGCCCGCTCGGCGGCCATCCTGATCGTCCTCGGCCTGGCATCCGCCGGGCTGTATTTCCTGTCCGGCCCGGTGTCGGCGCTGTCGTTCCTGTGCGCCGCGCTGCTCGGCCAGCTGCTGTACTACCTGTACCAGATCAACCGCCTGTGGCGGGTGCTGGACGCGCCGGCCTACGGCGAGATCCCGAGCGCGCTCGGGCTGTGGGGCGAGGTGTATTACCGCCTGCACCGCCTGGTCAAGCGCTGGCGCATGCAGGTGCTGCAGGTGGAGCAGCAGCACACGCGCTTCATCCAGGCCATCCAGGCCTCGCCCAACGGCGTGCTGATGCTCGACGACGCCGACCAGATCGAGTGGTGCAACGACGTGGCCGAGCAGCATTTCGGCCTCAACGCGCGGCGCGACGTGCGCCAGCGCATCACCCACCTGATCCGCCGCCCCGAGTTCGTGCAGTACCTGACGCTGCAGCGCTTCGACGATCCGCTGCTGATGCGCGACCTCGGCGAGCACAAGCGCAGCGTGATCGCCGTGCAGATCCTGCCCTACGGCGAGAACCGCAAGCTGGTGCTGACCAACGACATCACCAAGCTGGAGAACACCGAGGCCATGCGGCGCGACTTCGTCGCCAACGTCTCGCACGAGCTGAAGACGCCGCTGACGGTGCTGACCGGCTTCCTGGAAACCGTGCGTGACCTGCCGGTGTCGGAGCAGGACCGCAACCGCTACCTGGACATGATGCTGGTGCAGTCGATGCGCATGCAGCATCTGGTCGAGGACCTGCTGGTGCTGGCCAAGCTCGAGAGCGACGCGCTGCCGCCGAGCTACGACCGCGTCGACATGGCCAGCATGGCGGCCCACCTCGTGCACGATGCCGAGGCGCTGTCGCAGGGGCGCCACCAGCTCAGCGCGGACATCGACCCCGAGGTGCAGATCCGCGGCGCCGAGACCGAGCTGTTCTCCGCGTTCGGCAACCTGGTCTCGAACGCGGTGCGCTACACGCCGGACGGCGGGCGCATCGGCATCAGGTTGAGCTACGAGAACGAGCACGCCATCTTCGCGGTCAGCGATACCGGCCTGGGCATCGCCGCCGACCACATCCCGCGCCTGACCGAGCGGTTCTACCGCGTCGACCGCAGCCGCTCGCGCGACACCGGCGGCACGGGCCTCGGGCTGGCGATCGTCAAGCACGTGCTGTCGCGCCACCATGCCGACCTGCGCATCACCAGCGAAGTGGGGCGCGGCAGCGTGTTCCGCGTGGTGTTCCCGCCCGACCGCAGCGGCCACGCGCCGGTTCCCGCCGCGCACCCGCAGCCCGATCATTCGCGCCAGCCGCCGCAGAAGGCCGCCTGAACGGCAAGGCCGCGCGCCGGGACCGGACATGCCGGCCTCCGGCGCGCGGCCACCGCGGCACGCCGGGCGTGCCGCGGGTGACTTGCGTGCGGTATTCCGCCGCCGGCGTCAGGCCGCGGCGAACATCGCCAGCAGGTCGTTCTGGCTGACGTGCGGCTGCCTGGACTTGGTGTGCTTGCGCAGGTAGGTGCCGTCGGACTGCATGACCCAGGCCGAGGCGTTGTCTTCCAGGTGCACGCGCAGGCTTTCCTTGATCACGCGCGCCTTGAGGGCCTTGTCCAGCACCGGGAACGCCACTTCCACGCGGCGGAACAGGTTGCGGTCCATCCAGTCCGCGCTGGACAGGTAGGTCACTTCGGCGCCGTCGGCCAGGAAGTAGTAGACGCGGTGATGCTCGAGGAAGCGCCCGACGATGGAGCGCACCGAGATGTTCTCCGACATGCCCGGCACGCCGGGCCGCAGCGCGCATACGCCGCGCACGATCAGGTCGATCTTCACGCCCGCGCGCGAGGCCTTGTAGAGCTCGTCGATGATGGACGGCTCGAGCAGCGCGTTCATCTTGGCGATGATGCGCGCGCGCTTGCCGGCGCGGGCGTTGCGGGCCTCGGCGCGGATGTGCTCCACCAGGTTGCTGTGCATGGTGAACGGCGACTGCCACAGGTGGTTCAGGCGGATCGTGCCGGCGGTGCCGGTGAGCAGCTGGAACACGTGCTGCACGTCCTCGCAGATTTCCTCGTTGGCAGTCAGCAGGCCGAAGTCGGTGTACAGCCGGGCGGTGCGCGGATGGTAGTTGCCGGTGCCGAGGTGGGCGTAGCGGCGCAGCTTGAACTGCTTGCTCTTGGCGCCGGTCAGCTCGCGCCGCACGATCAGCAGCATCTTGGCGTGGCACTTGTGGCCCACCACGCCGTAGACCACGTGGGCGCCGGCCGATTCGAGCCGCTCGGCCCAGTTGATGTTGGTCTCTTCGTCGAAGCGCGCCAGCAGCTCCACCACCACCGTGACTTCCTTGCCGTTGCGCGCCGCGGTCATCAGCGCCTCCATCACCGGCGACTCGTTGCCGGTGCGGTAGACGGTCTGCTTGATGGCCACCACGGCGGGATCGACCGCGGCCTGCTGCAGCAGGTCCAGCACCGAGCTGAAACTCTCGTAGGGATGGTGCAGCAGCACGTCCTGCTGGCGGATCGCGTCGAACATCGGCACGCCCGGCGTGAACACCTTGACCGGCGCGGGCACGTGCGGCGGGAACTTGAGGGCAGGGCGGTCCACCAGGTCGGGGATCTGCATGAGCCGCACCAGGTTGACCGGGCCGCTCACGCGGTAGACGTCCTGCTCGCCGAGCCCCGATTCGAGCAGCAGGCGGCGCGCGATCGCCGGCGGCGTGTCGGAGGAAATCTCCAGGCGCACGGTGTCGCCGAAATGGCGCGCCGGCAGCTCGCCCTGCAGCGCTTCGCGCAGGTCGGTGATGTCGTCCTCGGAGACGAACAGGTCGGAGTTGCGGGTCACGCGGAACTGGTAGCAGCCGTTGACCTGGATGGCGGGGAACAGCTCGTGCACGAAGCCCTGCATGAACGACGACAGCAGCACGAAGCCGTAGGGGAAGCCGGACAGCTCCTCGGGCATGCGCACCATGCGCGGCAGCGCGCGCGGGGCCTGCACGATGGCGAGGTCGGCCTCGCGGCCGAAGGCGTCCTTGCCCGAGAGCTCGACCACGAAGTTCAGGCTCTTGTTGAGCACGCGCGGGAACGGATGGGCCGGATCGAGCGCGATCGGCGTGAGCACCGGGCCCAGCTCGCGCAGGAAGAAGCTGCGCGCCCATTCGCGCTGCGCGTCGTTCCAGGTCGAGGTCAGGTGGAAGAACACGCCCTCCTTCTCCAGGAGGGGGAAAATCACGTTCTGCAGCATGTCATACTGCGAGGCCACGAGTTTCTGCATGCGCTCGGTGACGAGCTGGTAGGCCTGCTGCAGCGAGAGGCCGTCGGGCGTGATGCCGGACGGATTGTCGCGCATCTGTTCCTTGAGCCCGGCCATGCGGATCTCGAAGAACTCGTCCAGATTGCTTGAAACGATGCAGATGAACTTGAGCCGCTCCAGCAGCGGTACCTTGGGGTCAGCGGCCTGCGCCATCACGCGCGAATTGAATTCCAGGAGGCCCAGCTCGCGATTGAGCAGCGCGCCGGGGGGGCTAGTCGACATTGGCATGACCTTCTTATGGTGATGCGGCGACTTTTTCATAGAATCGTGTCAGATTGATGACAAAGTGATTTTGTCATGATGTCGACACGATAAAGACATATTTTCTGTTCCCGGGCGCATGGCGTCCCGTGACACTGCTAACTGTGCCGCGCCGTGCGGCCGCTATCCAGATTTCCCTACCGCGATGAACCAAAACCCACGCTTGCTGGCCGCCGTCGACATGGGCTCCAACAGCTTCCGCCTGATGATCGGCCGGGTCGACGAAAGCCAGACCGCGTCCGGCACGGCGAGCCAGATCTTCCAGGTCGACGCCCTGCGCGAGCCGGTGCGCCTGGCGGCGGGTCTGACGCCCGACAAGTACCTCGACCAGCCGGCCCGCCGGCGCGGCATCGATGCCCTGCGGCGCTTCGGCGACCGCCTGCGCGACTTCTCCGCCGACCACGTGCGCGCGGTGGCCACCAACACCCTGCGCGTGGCCAAGAACGCCTCGGAGTTCCTGATCGAGGCGGAGAACGCGCTCGGCTTTCCGATCGAGGTGATCGCCGGGCGCGAGGAAGCGCGGCTGATCTACCTGGGCGCCTCGCACGACGCGCCGGCCTGCACCGGCAACCGGCTGGTGGTGGACATCGGCGGCGGCTCGACCGAGTTCATCATCGGCAACGGCTACTCGTCCAAGCTGATGGAGAGCCTCTACATCGGCTGCGTCTCGCACAGCCGGCAGTTCTTCCCGAGCGGCAACGTCGACGAATACGCGATGAAGCAGGCCGAGCTGGCCGCGCGCCGCGAGATCCAGGTGCTGGTGCGCCAGTACCGCGCCGCCGGCTGGCAGCAGGCGGTGGGCTCGTCGGGCACCGCGCGCGCGCTGGCCGAGCTGATCGAGCTCAATGGCATGAACGACAACCCGGCCGAGCACGGCATCACGCGCGAGGGCCTGGAGCGCCTGAAGCGCGCGCTGGTCAAGGCGGAGAACGCCAACCGCGTCAAGCTGGTGGGGCTCAAGGCGGACCGCATCCCGGTGCTGCCGGGCGGCCTGTCGATCATGCTCGGCGTGTTCGCCGAGCTGGACATCGAGCGCATGGACGTCACCGACGGCGCGCTGCGCCTGGGCGTGCTGTACGACCTGCTGGGGCGCACGCACCACGAGGACATGCGCACCATCACGGTGGACCAGTTCATGCGGCGCTACGGCGTCGACCGCGCGCAGGCGCTGCGCGTGCAGCAGGCCGCGCTGGGGCTGCTGGCGCAGTTCCCGGAGCCGCGCCACGAGCGGCGCGACGACAACCTCGCGCTATTGGGCTGGGCCGCCGGCCTGCACGAGATCGGCATGAGCATCTCGCACAGCGGCTATCACAAGCACTCGGCCTACATCGCCACCCATGCCGACATGCCGGGCTTCTCGAAGACCGACCAGGCGCGGCTGGCCACGCTGCTGCTCGGCCATGCCGGCAAGCTGGGCAAGCTGTCGGGCAGCGGCAAGTTCGTGGACTGGCGCATGCTGTTCAGCCTGCGGCTGGCCTTCGTGCTGTGCCGGCGCCGCGCCGACGAGCCGCTGCCGGACATCACCGTGGGCCAGCGCTCGGACGCGCTCGACGACGGTTTCGAGGTGCGCCTGCCCAAGGCCTGGATCGAAGCCAATCCGCTGGTCGAATACAGCCTGGCGCAGGAGGCCGACGAGTGGGAGCGCATCGGCAAGCGCTACAAGGTGGTGTACGCCTGAACGGCGCATGGCGAAGGCGGGAGGGCAGGAGCGCCCCGCCCGCGGCCACCGCTGGCCCGGCCCGCGCGAACGGCGGCCGTCCGTGCTGCGCCGCGCGCGGTGCTCAGACGCCGCGGTTCAGGCCGAGGAAGTGGCGCGCGTAGCGCGGGTTCATGTCGTTGACGCGCAGCAGCGTGAGGAAGTCCGCCACGTTGAAGTCGGGGTCCCAGGCCGGCATGCCGCAGATGCGGGCGCCGAGGCGCAGGTAGCCCTTGATGAGCGCGGGCGGCTCCACGTCGAGCGTCTGGTTCAGCTCGTCGATCGGCAGCGGCAGGCGCGGGAAGGCGTGGTATTCGATCGGTGCCAGCGCGCGTTCGGCGAACACGCGGTACAGGCTGGCCGCATAGTGGCCGCCGTCGCTCATCGGCACGCTGGCGCAGCCCAGCATCGACTCGATGCCCCAGCGCTGCAGGTACTCGCCCAGGCCGCCCCACAGCGCCATGATGACGCTGCCCGAGCGGTAGTCGCGGTGCACGCACGAGCGGCCCAGTTCGACCATCTTGGGCTTCAGGTGGGCCAGGCGCACGAGGTCGAATTCCGACTCGGCGTACAGGCAGCCGATGCGCTTGGCCTGGTGCGGCGCCATCACGCGGTAGGTGCCGACGACCTTGAGCGTGGCGAGGTCGCGCACGATCAGGTGGTCGCAATAGGCATCGAACATGTCCACGTCGAGTTCGTGCGCGGACGGGTTCAGCCGCGCGCCCATTTCCTCGGCGAAGACCTTGTAGCGCAGGCGCTGGGCCTCGACTACTTCATCCTGGTGGCGCGCCCACGCCACGCTGAAAGCAGGCTGTTCATGCGCTTGGGCATGTGCTTGCGCAGGTGGCGGGCGATGAAGACGCCTCCGCGCCGAATGGCCGGCTTGGCCATTGGGCAGGGAATCGAACAACGGCTGGGTGGGCGTCGGGAGATCTCGCATCAGTATGTCCTTTAGGTGACGAAACTGTTGCAACCGAATGTAGATACGGCAGGTGACAGTGCCGTGAAGCGGTCATGACGGTTCGGTGACTGTACAACGGCGCGCGCCACCTCTGCAACGGCAGTGTTGCCCGGATGGCACTGGCGCCGCCGCCGGGGGCTCCGGCGCGCGGCGTTGGCGCTAGAGGAATTCGGGGTTGATCACGGCCCGCAGCACGACCTGCGATTCGCTTTCGCGGGTGCGGCCGGACAGCCACCAGATGCCGCTCTTGCGCACGCTCCAGTTGATCTCGGAGCCCGCCAGCAGCAGGCTGGCGAGGCGCCCGAGCCAGGGCTGGTGGCCGACCACCACGGTGTGCTCGGCGCCCTGCGGCCAGTCGATGGCGGCCAGCACCGCGCTGACGTCCGCGCCGGGCGCGAGGTCGGGCAGCACTTCGGCGTTCTCGCGCAGCGCGGCGGCGGTTTCGCGCGTGCGCAGCGCGGGGCTGCACACCACGCGCGCGCCGGGCGGCAGATGCGCGCGCAGCCATGCGGCGGACGCATCGGCCTGCTTGTGGCCGCGCCGCGTCAGCGGGCGCTGCAGGTCGGCATTGCGGGTCAGGCCGAGCGCGGCGGGCAGTTCCTCGGCTTCGGCGTGGCGCCACAGGATCAGGTTCATGGCAGCGGGGAAAATCGCGGGATGGGGTGGCGGGGCGAGGTCGGCAACGGAGCGGACGGCACGAGGAGTATGGCGACGCGCGCCGCGGCGCGCAAGGCGGGCAAACACCCGTCGGATGCGCCCGAGCGTTGCATGCCGGCATGACGGCCATGTGACCGGCGGGACATGCGCGGAGGCGCGGCAGCGCGGCGGGCGGAGCAGTCGTGCGGGAATGCGGGGGAGGGGGACGCGCGGATGTCGGATGCGTGGATATGACGCCGCCGCCGAAGCCGGTCTGTGCGGGAACGCACATTCGGGCCGCGGCGGCACGACGCCGCTCCGGGGCAGGGCCGCGCCGGGCGGCGCCCTCGGGAAGCGGTCAGGCGCGGCGTCCGCCGTGGCGGCGGGCGCCGCAGAGCATCAGGCCTTGTGGCGGAAGTTGATGCGGCCCTTGGTCAGGTCGTAGGGCGACATTTCCAGCGTCACGCGGTCGCCGGCCAGGATGCGGATGCGGTGCTTCTGCATCTTGCCCGACGCATAGGCCCAGATCTCCACGCCGTTTTCCAGCGTGACGCGGTAACGGTTGTCGGGCAGGGCTTCCGAGACAACACCGCCAAATTCAATCAGTTCTTCCTTAGCCAATCTCTTTCCTTTACTGCAGCCGGGGCTGCATGAATGTCGGTAAATCCGGTGAGGCGGGTGCCGGCTTGCCGCCGGCGTTTCCGCAAGGTCCGGGTGCCGGCAGTGACAAGCGCCGGCTTGCTTGGGTGCGCCGAAGGTTGCGAAGAGGCAAGCTGACCCGGACCGGCACGGCAACTGCGCGTGCAATGAGGTCCACGTTAGGGAATCGCCAGGGGGCGCGTCAGAGCCCGGCCGATTGCCTTGCCGGTTGCGGCCGCGTGCCAAGGCGGCCGTGCTACCGTGGTGGGCGCGGAGCGATGCGAGGGCAGGATGCTTCCGGTGGCTCGCCGGCACTGCGCCGCAAAGCGTGCTGCAAAGCGGCATCCGGCAGGGGCGCCCGGTTACAGGGCATGCTGCATTCACCCCGGGCTAACGCGCGATTGTACCATGAGCGGGCCCGGCAGGCGCGCCAGCATGCCGGCGCGCCGGCACTTGCGTGGCCGGTGCGGGCGGGGCCGGAAAGCATGCGGGAGGACGGAAGGCAGGCCGCGGAGTGACCCGGGCGGCGCCTGGCCGTGTCCGGACCCGGCGGCGGTCCTTGTGCGGGGCAAGGCATCCCGCGCGTTTGCCGCGGCGGTGCATTGTTGCGGTGCGGCGAAGGCTGTGGCGGCTGCACGAAAGTGGCGCGTGCCTCATCTTCCAGCGCCTGCTCGCGGCGCGCGGCGCACGAAAAAACGCGCGAAAAAAAGGCTTAGACCCGATGGTCTAAGCCTTTGATCTCATTGCCAAATACTGGTCGGGGCGACATGATTCGAACATGCGACCCTCTGATCCCAAATCAGATGCGCTACCAGGCTGCGCTACGCCCCGAAGCGGCGAATTGTAGCCCGGCGCGGGGGCGGGGGTCAAACTTTGTTTGGCTTGCCGGGCAGGCTGCCCGGCACCGCCGGCGCGGCTGCCGCCGCCATCGGAAGGGATCGGGTCCGCTTGACTTGAGCGCGAGCGCTGACATAATCCGCACACCCCGGCAGCCACGCTCCCGCGCCCGGTCAGGCGCAGGGCGGGCGGGCCGCCGGCGGCCCGCGGCCATGAAAACAGGGCCGCAGCAACGACCACAAGAGCGCCCCGCCACGATAGCGGGGCCTGCCCCAGACCGCCGGGGCGCAAGGAAGGCGGCCGATGTGCAAAAAGAATGGCGCAAACCTTCCGGGCTGCGGGTCCCGGGAGGCGCATGGCGGCGCGACGTAGCGCCGCCTGCCAGTTGGACGGGGAAATCATGTTTCAGTCGCAGGTCAGTGTGCTGGTCGCAGCCGTATTCGGGCTGCAGATGGCGGTCGTCTTCGCCGTATTGCGGCGCACGCCGGGCATGGGCCGTGCCGGGCTGAGCGCGTGGGTGGCCGGTGAATTGCTGGTGACGGCCGCCGCCGCGCTGCTGGCCGCGCAGGGCTACCTGCCGGGCTGGCCGGTGCTCGGCCTGGCCGACGTGCTGATGACGGCGGCGCTCTCGCTGATGGTGTACGGCACGCGCCGCTTCTACGACCGCAGCGGGGCCGCGGCCTCGCTGTGCATGCTGAATCTCGTGGTGCTGGGCGGCACGGTCTATTTCGAGCTGTCCGGCGCGCCGCCGGCCGGCCCCGCGCTGCTGTCCGCGCTGGCCAATCTCTATCTGCCGCTGGCCTTGCTGCGCGTGGTGGCGCCGCAGGTGCCCGCGCGCCGCGGCACCGGCCGCCTGGCCGCGCTGTCGCTCGGCCTGATCGCGCTGGCATGCGCGGGCATGGGTTTCTACCAGGCCGCCGAGCTGACGCTGGTGCCGGCCGGGCTGCTGGCGCTGCCCAGGCAGGTGCCGCAGGAGACCTTCACCATCCTGCATGCTTTCGGCATCGTCAGCCTGTCAGTCAGCTTCGCGCTGATGGCGCACGACCGCCTGCGCCGCCGGCTCGAGCGCCGCGCCAGCTATGACGACCTGACCGACGTGCTGTCGCGCGGCCCCTACTGGGCGACGCTGGAGGAAGCCTGCCAGGAAGCGGAGCGGCTGCACCAGCCGCTTACGGTCGCCTTCATCGACCTCGATCATTTCAAGGCCATCAACGATCTCTACGGGCATCTCGCCGGCGACAGCGTGCTGCGCCACTTCGGCGGCCTGCTGCGCAAGACCGTGCGCAGCGGCGATTTCGCCGGGCGCCTGGGCGGCGAGGAATTCGGCATCGCCATGCCCGGCACCGCGCTCGAGCAGGGGCGCGCGCTGAGCCTGCGCCTGAGCACGCTGGTGCGCGCGACGCCGTGCCCGTCGGAGCCGGACGCGATCTCGTACACGGTCAGCATCGGCATGGCGGAGCGGCTGCCGGGCGAAGGCGCGGACGGCCTCATGCGCCGCGCCGACAACGCGCTCTACGACGCCAAGACGATGGGGCGCAACTGCGTCTCCACCCAGCCCACCGAGCGCGCCTCCGGCCTGGGCTCGGCGGCGCGCATCCGCGTCTCCCAGGCTTCCTGACGCGCGCCGGGGCGCATGGCGGTGCTCACGCCGGGCGTGCGCTGAGGTAGAATGCTGGCCTCCACGCCGGCCCGGCGCTTGCTCGCCGCGGCCGCGCCATCCGCCCTTAGCTCAGTTGGATAGAGCACTCGCCTTCTAAGCGAGCGGTCACACGTTCGAGTCGTGTAGGGCGGGCCACTGCCTCTCTCCGCTCTCCGTAGGTCTTCCACTTCCAGGTGCTCCGCCACGTCCGGCTTCACGGCATCAATGACGCATGCGGTGAACATGGTCGAGCGCCAGCCGTTTCCTCGGCGGGAAGGCATCGCGCGCGCATCCGGCATCCGTCCGGGTCCTGGCCGGCGCCGCGCGCCGGCGTGGACTAAGATGCCACGATGACCTTCCCAGGCAAGCCCATGCTGAATTCCCGCGGCGGCACCAGCAAGGTGCATTACTGGCTGGCCGGCGGTGCCTGCGTGCTGCTGGCCGCGGCGGCGGCGCGCCACGCGCTGCTCCTGGCGGTGGAGAGCGGCGCGTTCGAGCCCAAGCCGGCCAGCGCCGCCGGCGCGCTCACGCCCGACCGGCTCGGCGCGCCGTCCCGCCAGTTCGCGTTCGCCAGCGGCGCGCGCCTGCTGCGCGCGTCGTGCGTGCAGGCGCCGCGCGCCGACGCGCCGGCGCTGCTGATCTATCACGGCGACGAGGAAAACCTCTCCGACTGGGCCCATGCGCAGGCGCTGCTGTATCGCAACGGCATCACCTCGTGCGTGTTCGACTACAGCGGCTACGGGGCGAGCGGCGGCAAGCCCGGCGTGCGCCGCCTGCGCGAGGACGGCATGGCGGCGTACGACCAGTTCCTGGCGGCCACGCCGCGTGCGGCGCGGCGCTATGTGATGGGATTCTCGCTCGGCTCGGGCGCGCTGCTCGACGTGGCGCAGGCGCTGCGGCCGGCGCCGGCCGGCATGGTGATCGCGGCCGGCTTTACCTCGGCGCGCGCGGCGGCGGTGGTCACGGGGCGCGTGCCGGCCTGGATGGCGCGCCTGCTGCCCGAGCCGTGGGACAACGAGGAGCGCCTGCGCCGTTCGCGGCTGCCCGTGCTGGTGGTCCACAGCCGCGCCGACGACGTGATTCCGTTTTCCCATGCCGAGCGCCTGGCGCGCGCCGCCGCCGGGCCCCGGCGCCTGGTCGCGCTGGCGGCGCTGCCGCACGACGCCGCCATCGAGCCGCAATGGCAGGAGGCGTTCTGGGCGCCGGTCGTGGCCTACCTGCGTTCGGGCAATCTTGGCGAGGCGGGCGGCATGGGCGCTGCGGCCGGCGACTAAAGCCGCTGGCCGCACGAACGAAAAAAGGGCGCCGGCCGGAGCCGCGCGCCCTTTTTCGCGGTGGCGGCGGCGTTGCCGCCGCGCCGCCTACGCTTCCGCGGGCAGGCTCGCGCCGACCGTGTTGAAGCCGGCGTCCACGTAGGTGATCTCGCCGGTCACGCCGCTGGCGAGGTCGGACAGCAGGAAGGCGGCCACGTTGCCGACTTCCTCGATGGTCACGTTGCGGCGCAGCGGCGCGGCTTCCTCGAAGTGGCCCAGCAGCTTGCCGAAGCCCTTGATGCCGGAAGCTGCCAGCGTCTTGATCGGGCCGGCCGAGATGCCGTTGGCGCGGATGCCGCGCGGGCCGACCGACGCGGCCAGGTAGCGCACGCTGGCTTCCAGCGAAGCCTTGGCCAGGCCCATCGTGTTGTAGTTGGGCACCGTGCGTTCCGCGCCGAGGTAGGTCAGCGTCAGCAGCGAGGCCGTGTCCGACAGCATCGGCAGCGCGGCCTTGGCCAGCGCGGGGAAGCTGTAGGCGGAAATGTCGTGGGCCACGCGGAACGCTTCGCGCGAGAGGCCTTCGAGGAAGTCGCCGGCGATCGCCTCGCGCGGCGCGAAGCCGATCGAGTGGACCAGGCCGTCGAGCTTGTCCCAGTGCTTGCCCAGTTCGGCGAAGGTGGCGGCGATCTGCTCGTCGCTGGCGACGTCGCATTCGAGCACGATGCTGCTGTCGAATTCCTTGGCGAAGTCGTTGATGCGGTCCTTGAAACGTTCGCCGACGTAGGTGAAGGCGAGTTCCGCGCCTTCGCGTTTGCAGGCCGATGCGATGCCGTAGGCAATCGAGCGGTTGGACAGCAAGCCGGTGATCAGGATTCGCTTACCTGCCAGAAATCCCATAGGTTCTCCAATGATGTTCGGGGCGGACGGGCACGATTCGTGCAATGCCGTCCGGGGTTGCGGCGCGCCCCGCGCGAAGGCCGCGCTGCGGCAGCCCGAGGGCCGGCGTGTCTGCTGCGCCGCGTACTGGAATGTCCGGATGGCTGGGTGTCATCCGATCCAATGTAAAATTGTCTCATAACTTGACCGCGCCGCCGACGGCCGCGGCTTGTCCGATTCAGGCGGAGGTTTCCAACCGGATGTATATTCGCGCACGTAGACCGCTTCAGGCGGCATGGCAGCGCATGCGCACGTTTGCGGTGCTGGGTTGTGGACTTCTTGCCCTGGCTGCCGCAGGTTTCCCCCTGTCCGCCGGCGCGGCCCACGGTTTTGCGCAGTATGGCGAACTCAAGTACCCCGCCGGTTTCACCCATTTCGACTACGTCAATCCCGACGCCCCGCGCGGCGGCACGCTGACGCTGGCCAATCCCGACCGCCGCACCAGTTTCGACAAGTTCAACCCGTTTACGCTCAAGGGCACCTCGGCCCCGGGCGTGAACACGCTGATGTTCGAGTCGCTGCTGATCGCCAGCGCCGACGAGACCGCCAGCGCCTACGGCCTGCTGGCCGAGGATGTCGCGGTGGCGCCGGACGAGCTCTCGGTGACTTTCCGCCTGCGCCCGCAGGCGCGTTTCAGCAACGGCGACCCGGTGCGGGCCAGCGACGTCAAGTATTCCTACGACATGCTGATGAGCAAGGCTTCCAGCCCGGGCTACCGCAGCATGTGCATGGACGTGAAGTCGGTCACCGTGGTGGACCCGCGCACGGTGCGCTTCGATTTCCGCCAGCGCAACATCGAGCTGCCGCTGATCGTCGGCTCGCTGCCGGTGTTCTCGAAGAAATGGACCGCCACCACGCCGTTCGAGAAACTGACCTTCGAGGCGCCGGTGGCCAGCGGCCCGTACCTGATCGAGCGCTATGACGCCGGGCGCGGCATCACCTTCAAGCGCGACCCGGGCTACTGGGGCAACGACCAGGCCGTGCGGCGCGGCACCTTCAACTTCGACCGCGTGGTCTACCGCCTCTACAAGGACGAGACCGCCAAGCTCGAGGCCTTCAAGGCCGGCGAGTTCGACGCCATCGTGGAATACAAGGCCAAGAGCTGGGCCAAGAGCTACGAGGGCAAGCGCTTTTCCAGCGGCGAGCTGCTCAAGACCGATTTCCCGCACCGCAACGGCGCCGGCATGCAGGGTTTCGTGATGAACATGCGCAAGCCGATGTTCCAGGACGTGCGCGTGCGGCAGGCCCTGATCCTGGCGCTGGACTTCGAATGGCTCAACCGCCAGTTGTTCTACGGCGCCTACCGGCGGCTCGACAGCTGGTTCTCCAACAGCGAGCTGGCCGCCAGCGCCACCTTCGACGGGCGCCCCGGCCCCGGCGAGCTGGCGCTGCTCGAGCCGCTGCGCGCGCAACTGGCGCCCGAAGTGTTCGGCCCCATCGTCACGCAGCCCAACACCGATGCGCCGCGTTCGCTGCGCGACAACCTGCGCGCCGCGCGCCGGCTGCTGGCGCAGGCGGGCTGGACCTACGAGGACGGCGCGCTGCGCAACGCCAAGGGCGAGCCCTTCGTGTTCGAGTTCCTGGACGACGGCGGCGCCATGAGCCGCGTCATCACCACCTACGTGCGCAACCTGGAAAAGCTGGGCATCGAGGTGAACCAGCGCACCACGGATTTCGCGCTGTACCAGAAGCGCCTCGAGGATTTCGATTTCGACATGGTGTCGATCCGCTTCCCGGACTCGCAGAGCCCGGGCAACGAGCTGCGCGACCGCTTCAACAGCGAGGCCGCCGGCACGCCGGGCTCCGACAACCTGTTCGGCCTCAAGTCGCCGGCGGTCGACCGCCTGGTGGACAATGTGCTGCACGCCCACACGCGCGAGGACCTGGTCAGCGCCGGGCGCGCGCTGGACCGCGTGCTGATGCACGGCTACTACATCGTGCCGAACTGGTACAGCGCGTCGCACCGCGTGGCGTACCGCAAGGAACTGGTCTATCCGCAGCGCCTGCCGTACTACTACACGGCCGAGGGATGGATCCTGAGCAACTGGTGGCGCGCCGACGCCAGGCCGCCCGCCCGCTGAGCGCGGACGGCAACTGAAGGAACCGAGATGCTCGCTTACCTGTTCAAGCGCGTGCTGCTGATGATCCCGACCCTGATCGGCGTCATCACCCTGACGTTCGTGGTGATCCAGTTCGTGCCCGGCGGCCCCGTCGAGCAGATGATGATGGAGATGAAAGGGCGGGGCGCCGGCGGCGAGGCCAGTGGCGGCGGCGCGGAATATCGCGGCCGCCGTGGCGTGGACCCGGACAAGATCAAGGAGATCCAGGCGCTGTACGGCTTCGACAAGCCGCCGCTCGAGCGCTATTTCATCATGCTCAAGCGCTTCGCGCGCTTCGACCTGGGGCAGAGCTACTTCCAGCACCGCAGCGTGTGGGAGCTGGTGAAGTCCAAGATGCCGGTGTCGATCAGCCTGGGCCTGTGGACCTTCTTCCTGACCTATCTCATATCGGTGCCGCTCGGCATCTCCAAGGCGATCCGCGCGGGCAGCCGCTTCGACGTCGTGACCAGCATGGTGGTGCTGGTCGGCTATGCCATTCCGGGCTTCGTGCTGGGCGTGCTGCTGCTGGTGCTGTTCGGCGGCGGCACCTTCGTGCAGTGGTTCCCGCTGCGCGGGCTGACCTCCGACGACTGGGACCAGCTTTCGATGATGGGCAAGGTGATGGACTACCTGTGGCACCTCGTGCTGCCGATCACCGCCTCGGTGGTGGGCAGCTTCGCGGTCATCACCATGCTGACCAAGAACGCCTTTCTCGAGGAAATCCGCAAGCAGTACGTGCTGACCGCGCGCGCCAAGGGCCTGGCCGAGCGCCGCGTGCTGTGGAAGCACATCTTCCGCAACGCGCTGATCCCGCTGGTGACCGGCTTCCCGGCGGCCTTCATCGGTGCCTTCTTCACGGGCTCGCTGCTGATCGAGACGCTGTTCTCGCTCGACGGCCTGGGCCTGCTGTCCTACGAGGCGGTGCTGCGGCGCGACTATCCGGTCGTGCTGGGCACGCTCTACCTGTTCACCCTGATCGGCCTGGTGACGCGGCTGATCTCCGATGTCTGCTACGTGATGGTCGACCCGCGCATCCACTTCGAGGCGGTGCACCGATGAAATTCCGCACGCGCGCGCCATCCAGCGGCCTGCCGCATTCGCCATCGCCGCGCCAGCGCGCGTGGCAG
This sequence comes from Cupriavidus ulmosensis, assembly GCF_977008105.1. Lineage (NCBI taxonomy): Bacteria > Pseudomonadati > Pseudomonadota > Betaproteobacteria > Burkholderiales > Burkholderiaceae > Cupriavidus > Cupriavidus ulmosensis. The sequence goes on along the minus strand of NZ_CDRMWP010000001.1, from coordinate 2,718,723 downwards.
CGCTTTCGCTGCAACCGGCTGGGCTACTGGAGCCTGATCCTGTTCATCGGCATCTTCGTGCTCAGCCTGTTCGCGGAAGCGCTGTCGAGCGACCGGCCGCTGGTGGTGAAGTACAAGGGCGAGTGGTATTTCCCGATCGTCAAGGTCTATCCCGAGACCACCTTCGACGGCGACTTCCCCACGCGCACCGACTATCTCGACCCGTTCATCCGCGACCGCATCACCAGCAACGGCAACTTCGCCGTGTTCCCGCCCAACCGGTATTCGTACGACACGCTCAACTACTTCTCGAAGGAGCCCAACCCGGCGCCGCCTTCGGCGGAGAACCTGCTGGGCACCGACGACCGCGGGCGCGACGTGCTGGCGCGGCTGCTCTACGGCTTCCGCGTCTCGGTGCTGTTCAGCCTGGCGCTGACGCTGATCGGCGTGTTGATCGGCACGCTGACCGGCGCGCTGATGGGCTTCTTCGGCGGGCGCTTCGACCTGATCTCCCAGCGCGCCATCGAGATCTGGAGCTCGATGCCGGAGCTCTACCTGCTCATCATCTTCGCCTCCATCTTCACGCCCAGCCTGGCGCTGCTGATCATCCTGCTGTCGCTGTTCGGCTGGATGGGCCTGTCGGACTACGTGCGCGCCGAGTTCTACCGCAACCGCTCGCTCGACTACGTCAAGGCGGCGCGCGCGCTCGGCCTGTCGAACGTGCAGATCATGTGGCGCCACATCCTGCCCAACAGCCTGACGCCGGTCATCACCTTCCTGCCGTTCCGCATGAGCGCGGCCATCCTGGCGCTGACCAGCCTCGACTTCCTCGGCCTGGGCGTGCCGCCCACCACGCCCAGCCTGGGCGAGCTGCTGGCGCAGGGCAAGGCCAATCTCGATGCCTGGTGGATCTCCCTGTCGACCTTCGCCGTGCTGGTGCTGACCCTGCTGCTGCTGACCTTCATGGGCGACGCGCTGCGCGACGCCTTCGACACCCGCCTGGGCCTGGCGCAACTGCGCGGCCGCGCGGAGCCGAAGGCACCCGAAGGCTCGCCCGCCGCCGAGGTGACGCCATGAGCGCGCTGCCGCAGGCCGGCGCGGGCGGCCGCGCGAAGGGGGGCAAGCCACGCGAGCCAGGCAGTGGCGGCGGCCCGCTGATGTGCATCGAGCGCCTGTCGGTGACGTTCGGCCAGGGCGAGGATGCCACCCGCGCGGTGCGCGACGTCAGCTTCGACCTGTGCGCCGGCGAGCGTTTCGCGCTGGTGGGCGAATCGGGCTCGGGCAAGACCGTGACCGCGCTGGCCATGCTGCGGCTGGTGGAGGACGCGCGCTACCAGGGCGCGGTGCGCTTCGAGGGGCGCGATCTGATGCAGGTGTCCGAGCGCGAGATGCGGGGCATCCGCGGCGCCGACATCGCGATGATCTTCCAGGAGCCGATGACGGCGCTCAACCCGCTCTACACGATCGGCAACCAGATCGTGGAGACGCTGTCGCTGCACGAGGGCCTGGACCGCCGCGCCGCGCGCGAGCGCGCCGTGGCGTTGCTCGAGCGCACCGGCATCAGCGATGCGGCAAACCGTTTCGACAGCTTCCCGCACCAGCTCTCGGGCGGCCAGCGCCAGCGCGCCATGATCGCGATGGCGCTGGCCTGCCGGCCCAAGCTGCTGCTGGCCGACGAGCCCACCACGGCGCTCGACGTCACCATCCGCGTGCAGATCCTCGACCTGCTGCGCGACCTCCAGGCCGAGTTCGGCATGGCGGTCATGCTGATCACGCACGACCTCAACCTGGTGCGGGCCTTCGCCCAGCGCGTGGGCGTGATGGAGAAAGGCGTGCTGGTGGAGGTCGGCAAGACCGCCGAGGTGTTCGCCGCGCCAAGCCATCCCTATACCCGCAAGCTGATCGACAGCCGGCCGCGCCGCGAGGTGCTGCCGCTGGTGCCGCTGGCGCCGGTGCTGCTGGAGGCCCGGCAGCTGTGCGTGAACTACGCGCGCAAGAAGCGCGGCATGGCCGGCTGGTTCGGCCGCGAGCAGTTCGCGGCGGTCAAGGACGTGGATTTCACGCTGCGCGAGGGCGAGACGGTCGGCATCGTCGGCGAGTCGGGCTCGGGCAAGACCACGCTGGCCCACGCCGTGCTGAACCTGACCCGGCGCAGCGGCGGCGACATCCGCTTCCTGGGCCGCGGCCTGGACGAGGTCTCGCGGCGCGAGCGCAGCACGCTGCGCTCGCGCCTGCAGGTGGTGTTCCAGGACCCGTTCGGCTCGCTGTCGCCGCGCATGACCATCGAGCAGATCGTGGGGGAGGGGCTGGCCCTGCACCAGCCCGGCCTGTCGCGCGACGCCATGCGCCAGCGCGTCACCGAGGCGCTGCGCGAGGTCGGCATGGACCGCACCGCGCTGGGACGCTACCCGCACGAGTTCTCGGGCGGCCAGCGCCAGCGCGTGGCGATCGCGCGCGTGCTGATCCTCAAGCCGCAGGTACTGGTGCTGGACGAGCCGACCTCGGCGCTCGACGTGTCGATCCAGCAGCAGGTGCTGGCGCTGCTGACGCAGTTGCAGCGCAAGTACAACCTCAGCTACCTGTTCATCAGCCACGACCTGGCGGTGATCCGCGCGATGGCCCATCGCGTCATCGTGATGAAGTCCGGCGAGGTGGTCGAGGCGGGCGATACCGAGGCGGTGCTGGGCGCGCCGCAGCACGCTTATACGCGCAAGCTGATGCTGGCGGCCGAGATTGGTGCGCCCGAGCCGGTCGGGCCGCAAATTGGTGCAGCCGAAACCGGGGTGTCACCGGGTTGACTCGGGACTGACATACGATAAACAAGAAAGCAGATGCGACTTCCGATGTATGGGCTTGATTCCAAAGCCTTTTAGGGGGATTTTGTAACGCACTTTGACATGCGCGTGACAACCTTATACCATCCGGCGAGAAGTATTTTCAGGGGTGGTTCGCGCGCCGCTTATGAGCGACGCGAGTGTTTTGCATCACATAAGCGGCTGGTCTGCTTATTGCATGCCGCCCACGGGGGAAATCACCCCAGTTGAATTCGAGCCGGTCCGGCGTGTCGTCCCGGGCCAGGCCAAGACCGATTGAACAGGAGAACCAATGCAGCGAACGGTACTTCATTCCCTGGCGCGCGCCGCCGTTGGAATTGCCATTGCCTGCGGTGCTGCTCTGTCGAATGGAGTGCTGGCTGATACGGTGTTCAAGGACCCCGACGCCCGCATCGATGCGCGTAGCGAGCTCAGCTCGGACCCGCATCCGGAAGGCAAGCGCGGCTTGCTGTCCTCGATGATGAGCTCCACCAGCCACGTCGCCAGCAAGGCCGGCGACCTCGTCATGAATGCCCTCGGGCTGATCGGCGTGCGCTACCGCTTCGGCGGCAACAGCCCGGAATCGGGCCTCGACTGCAGCGGCTTCGTGCGCTACGTGTTCAACGACACGTTCGGCTTCATGCTGCCGCGCCGCTCGGTGGAGATGAGCCAGGTCGGCACCACAGTGGCGGCCAGCGACCTGCGCCCCGGCGACCTGGTGTTCTTCAACACCATGCGCCACACGTTCTCGCACGTCGGCATCTATATCGGCGACAACAAGTTCGTGCACGCGCCGTCCACCGGCAGCAAGATCCGCGTGGACGACATGCGCGCCTCGTACTGGGTCACGCGCTACAACGGCGCGCGCCGCATCGACGACAACCTGCAGGGCGGCGTCGGCGCGGACAACCTCGGCAACATGGTCGAGACGCTCAAGCGCTTCGATCCGAACGCCGGCAACCGGACGCTCTACGGCGGCTGATCTCGGCCCGGACCGGATGAAAAAAGGACTGCCTCGGCAGTCCTTTTTCGTTGGCGTCGTCCTCGCCGTCCGTGAAGTCCGGGCCGTTGGCCTCGCCGATGGCGCGGCGGGTTTGCCGCGCGGACGGGCGGCGTCGGTTTCCGCTATTGCGCGGCCACCGCGGCGGCGGGCTTGAGCCGCGCCTGCGCGAGCTTGTCGCGCAGGCTGGCGAGCACGGCCGCGGTGGCCTGCTCGCCGGCCAGGATGGCGCGGTTGCGCGCGGTGAAGTCGCTGCCGCCCATGTCGGGCAGGTCGGGGCGGATCACCACGTCGGCGCGCGCCAGCGCCATCTTGTTGAGCGACTGCCCCATGATGGCGGTGGTCTGCAGCAGCACGCCGCTCTGGCCGCCGTTCTTCTGGCTGGACGGGTCGGCGGAGATGTTCACGGCGATCACGAAGTCCGCGCCCATGACGCGCGCGGAATCCACCGGCACCGGCTCCACCAGCCCGCCGTCGACGTAATCGTGACCCTGGATCGAGACCGGCTGGAACACGCCGGGCACGCTGCTGGAGGCGCGCACCGCCTGCCCCGTGTTGCCGCGCCGGAACAGGATGCCGTGGCCGGTCTTGAGGTCGGTGGCGACGATGCCCAGCGGCAGCTTCATGGCCTCGATGGGGCGGTTGCCGACCAGCTTGTTCACGTAGTTCTGCAGCGCCTCGCCCTTGAGCCAGCCGCCGAAGCGGGTGCCGAAGGGCAGGGCCCAGTCGGCGATGGCGGCTTCGTCCATGGTCAGCGCCAGCTTGTTGAGCTGGAAGCCGCTCATGCCCGAGGCATAGAGCGCGGCGACCACCGCGCCGGCGCTGGTGCCGGCGACCAGGTCCGGGTGGATGCCCTGCGCCTCCAGCGCCTTGATGACCCCGATATGGGCGAAGCCGCGCGCGGCGCCCCCGCCGAGGGCCAGGCCGATCTTGAGCGGGCGCGGTGGCGCCGGCGGCGCGGCTGCCGGCGTTTCCGGCTGGGCGGTGAGGGTCCCGGGCTTGGGGCCGAAAGAGCAGGCGGCGAGCAGCGCTGCCGCGCCCGCGCCGAGGAAATGGCGTCGTTGCATGGATCCGTGAGGGAAGGGGAAATGCCGCGGCCGTCACAGCCGGTGCGGTGCCGCGGCGAATGTGCCGCCGGCGCCGGCGCCGCGTTGGCGCGGCAGCATTTCAGACCGGGCAAAGCATAAATGATTCCACGCGCGGCGGCACCCGGCGCGCTGCGGGGCCGGGCGGCGCGCCCCCGCTTGCTATAATGCGGCGATCCTACACCCCGGCCTGCGCGCATCCGCGCGCGGGCTTTTTTGTTTCGCTCCGACATGACACAACGCGTCCGCACCCGCTTCGCGCCGAGCCCCACCGGCTTCATCCACCTCGGCAACATCCGCTCCGCGCTCTACCCCTGGGCGTTCGCGCGCCGCATGAAGGGCGATTTCATCCTGCGCATCGAGGACACCGACGTCGAGCGCTCGTCCCAGGAAGCGGTGGACGTGATCCTGGAAGGCATGGCCTGGCTCGATCTGGACATCGACGAAGGCCCCTACTACCAGATGCAGCGCATGGACCGCTACCGCGAGGTGGTCAGGCAGATGCTGGACAGCGAGCTGGCCTACCCGTGCTACATGAGCACCGAGGAACTCGACGCGCTGCGCGAGGCCCAGCGCGCGCGCGGCGAGAAGCCGCGCTACAACGGCTTCTGGCGCCCCGAGCCGGGCAAGGTGCTGCCCGCGCCGCCGGCCGGCGTGCAGCCGGTGATCCGCTTCAAGAACCCGATCGGCGGCAGCGTGGTGTGGGACGACGCGGTCAAGGGCCGCATCGAGATCGCCAACGACGAGCTGGACGACCTCGTGATCGCCCGCCCCGACGGCACGCCCACCTACAATTTCTGCGTGGTGGTCGACGACCTCGACATGAAGATCACCCACGTGATCCGCGGCGACGACCACGTCAACAACACGCCGCGCCAGATCAACATCATCCGCGCGCTGGGCGGCACGCCGCCGGTCTACGCCCACCTGCCGACCGTGCTCAACGAGCAGGGCGAGAAGATGAGCAAGCGCCACGGCGCCATGCCCGTGACCGGCTATCGCGACGAAGGTTACCTGCCCGAGGCCGTGCTCAACTACCTGGCCCGGCTGGGCTGGGCGCACGGCGACGCCGAGATCTTCTCGCGCGAGCAGTTCATCGAGTGGTTCGACCTCGAGCACCTGGGCAAGTCGCCGGCGCAGTACAACCCGGAAAAGCTGGCCTGGCTCAACAACCACTACATCAAGGTGGGCGACAACGCGCGCCTGGCCACGCTGACCCGGCCGTTCATCGAGGCGCTGGGCGGCAAGGTGGAAGGCGGCGCCAGCCTCGAAGCGGTGATCGGCCTGGTCAAGGACCGCGCCAACACGCTCAAGGAAGTGGCCCAGGCCGCGCTGCTGTTCTACCGCGGCGAGACGCAGCCGGACGCCGCGCTCAAGGCCGAGCACCTCAACGCCGACGTGCTGCCCGCCCTGCAGGCCCTGGCGGCGCGCCTGGGCGCGCTGGCCGAGTGGAAGCGCGAGGACATCGGCGCGGCCTTCAAGGCCGTGCTGGCCGAGTTCGGCCTGAAGATGCCCAAGCTGGCCATGCCGGTGCGCCTGCTGGTGGCGGGGCAGTTGCAGACGCCCGCCATCGACGCGGTGCTGGAGCTGTTCGGCCGCGAAACGGTGCTGCGCCGGCTGCAAGCTGGCCTCGCCTGAAATTTTTTGCGGAAAGTCGCGGAAGGGGCTTGCGCTCCTGCCGCGACTTGAGCATAATCTCGTTCTCCCTGCAGCGCGGACAAAAACCAAGCGGGCTTAACGGACGGCAGCGAACAGCAGTAATTCCCGCAGTAATGCGGATCGCTGAAAAAAGTTAAAAAAAGGGGTTGTCAAAAAGCAAGGTTGTTTATATAATCTTGTCTTCGCTGAAACAAAGAAACAAACGCGAAACGACAGCAGCAGCAAGCTGGAGCAGTAAATCAGCAGTAACGTAGTGCCTTGGGGCTATAGCTCAGCTGGGAGAGCGCTTGCATGGCATGCAAGAGGTCAGCGGTTCGATCCCGCTTAGCTCCACCAAAATGCCGGAAGTTTCGATTGCGGTCATGGCGAAACTTCCCGGTGTGGTGAAGACCGGATTATCCGGATATTCGCCGCGCCAGACGGAATAAGTCGGAAGACAAGTTTCTGTCCCCTTCGTCTAGAGGCCTAGGACATCACCCTTTCACGGTGAGTACAGGGGTTCGAATCCCCTAGGGGACGCCAGATAACGGACGTAACCAAACGTCCGGTTTGTCGTCGGCGGCATCGCTGCCGGCAGCAAGTAGAAGTATTGGAGTGGTAGTTCAGTTGGTTAGAATACCGGCCTGTCACGCCGGGGGTCGCGGGTTCGAGCCCCGTCCACTCCGCCAAATCAAGACCCGCATGGTTATGCCATGCGGGTTTTTCTTTTTCCGCCCGCATTTTCCCGTCTTCGGTTTTTCCTGCTGCATTTCCTGCCGCGGCATGCGTTCGCGGTATTCGCTCCGGCCGTGCCCCGATAATCGCCCGCCTCGCTGGCCGGATACCGCCGCGGCGCATTATCGGCGCGCCGGCGAGCGATTATCCCGGCGCCGGCTTCAATCCTGCGGGCGCCGGCTTACCGTGACGAAATAGCGCACCAGCAGCGTCGCGGCCAGCGCCAGGCTCACGCTGTTGGCCAGCCAGAAGCCCGCGGCGCCGCGCGTGAAGGCCGGCAGCGAGCCGATCAGGCCGAAGCCCAGCACGTAGCCGCCGCCCAGCCCCACGCCCCACAGCGACAGCGCGTAGATCAGCGTCGGCACCAGCGCGATCTTGTAGGCGCGCAGGATGAAGGCGGTCATGACCTGGACCGCGTCGAAGGCCTGGTAGAAAGCGATGAACAGCATCAGGGGCAGGGCGGCCCGCACCACCGCCGGGTCCTTGGCGTAGGCGTGCAGCAGCGGCTCGCGCAGGACCCACAGCAGGCTGCCGACCATGACGGCGAGCAGCGCCGCCAGGCAGATGCCGCGCCGCGCGATGCGGCGCGCCGCGGGCAGGTCGCGCGCGCCGATCGACTGGGCCACCAGCGTGGAGGTGGCGATCGCCAGCGACAGCGGCAGCATGTAGGCCACCGCGCCGAGGTTGGCGATGATCTGGTGACCGGCCAGCACCACCGTGCCCATGCGCGTGATGAAGATCGACATCAGCGTAAACGAGGTGATCTCGATCAGGTAGGTCAGGCCCATCGGCACGCCCAGGCGCAGCAGCGCGCGGATCGGCCGCGCCTGCGGCCAGGCCCAGCTCGAGAAGATCTGCAGCGGCCGGTAGGCCGCGTTGCGCCGCAGGATCAGCACGCCGGAGACGCACCACATCCAGCTGATCAGCGTCGAGGCCAGCGCGCAGCCGGGGCCGCCCATCGCCGCCAGGCCGAGGCCGCCGTCGATGAACCAGGCATTGAGCGGGATCTTCACCGCCAGCCCGACGATCTGCAGCACCGTCACCATCACCGGCCGCGACAGCGCGTTGTTCAGCGCCGAGTAGATGCGAAAGCCGAGCGCGGCGGGCAGGCCGAAGGCCTGGATGTGCAGGTAGGTGGTGGCCTTCTCGACCAGTTCGGGCGGCGCCTGCGCGAACTGCAGCAGCGGCCCGGGAAAGGCCAGCAGCAGCATGCCCGGCACCGCCAGTGCCACGCCCAGCCACGCCGCCTGCCTGACTTCGCTGCCGATCTCCGCCGCGCGGCCCGCGCCGTGCAACTGCCCGGCGATCGGGGCGAGCGCCTGCAGCACGCCCATCAGGCTGATGTAGACGGTGACGTAGATCGAGCCGCCGAGCCCCACGGCGGCGAGGTCGGTGGCCGAGGCGCGCCCGGACATGATGGTGTCGATCACGCCGAAGGCGATCACCGCGAGCTGGCCGACCAGGACTGGCGCGGCCAGTTCGCCGATGCGGCGGATATCCTGCAGCAGTTTCATCCGATGGGCCGGCGCGCCGCGGCGCTGCCGGATAGCTGTGGCTGTTGAGTGCGTGTTGTCCGCATTGTCCGCGTCGGTTGTGACGGCACGCCCCGTTGGTACGTCCCGCCGGCGCGTCCTAGCGGCGCGGCAGGCGGCGCTGCGGCAGGACCGGCTTGGGCGGCGGCGCCTTCGACATATCGACGAGGCGGTACATGCGGAAGCGCTCGTCGCGGTCCGACGGCCGGCGGCCTTCCCAGACCAGCCGCCATTCGAAATGCGAGATGCTGGTCGGCTCGCCGTAGTCCACCGAATCGTGGCGCAGCAGGATGTCGCAGCCGTCGCTCGGGCCGCCGAAGCGGATGTGCCCGAAGTAGGCGAACGAGGCCAGTTGCGCGTCGCCCATGCGGATCGGCTGCACGCAGTTGTAGGTGGCCGGCAGCGCCATCGATGCGGCCTGCGCCACGTCGCGGTAGGTCTTGCCGTAGTTGATCGACGGCATCCACAGCGTCATCGCCAGCACCCACATCAGCGTGGTGCCGGCGGCCGAGATCACCACCGGGCGCCAGATCTGCTTGGGCGCGCGCGACAGCCGCCAGCGCACGATCAGCACCCAGGCCGCGGTGACGATCAGCGCGTAGACCACCGCGCTGACGGTGAAGTCTTGCTGGAAGCCCGGCAGCAGCCGGTAGATGTTGGCGGCGATGCGCGGCGGCTGGCCGGTCGTGCGGGCGATCCACATGAACCAGACGAAACCGCCGAAGATCGTGAAGAACAGCAGCGCGAACCAGTCGATCGCATTGATGGCCGCGCGCGTCAGCGTGGGCAGCCCGAAGGCGGCCAGCACCGCCATCGGCGGCAGCAGCAGGATGAACTGCACGTCGCCGGGCTGGCGCAGCAGGAACAGCAGCAGCACCAGCGGCACCAGCAGCGACAGCGGCAGCGCCACATGCGGCGCGCGGCGCATGCCCGACCAGCTCAGCCACGCCCAGCACGCGATCGGCCACACCGGCCAGGTAAACAGCAGCAGGTTGCGCGCGATGAAGTTGAGCGCCAGCGCATTGGGCGCGCCGTAGGTGCGGCGGTCGTCGCGCGACCACTCGCGGATGAAGGTCACGGCGTCGTTGTGGTCGGCCGCGCCCAGGTAGGCCACCGCCATCCACGCGGCCACCAGAGCCAGCGCCAGCGGCACGCTGGCCAGCAGCAGGCGCGGCAGCGGCAGCGGCCTGCAGGCCAGCCCGCAGGCGATCACGGCCAGCAGCAGCACCACCGGCAGCATCGGCCCGCTCGACAGCGTCAGCGCGCCGAGCCCGGCGCCGAGCCAGAGCCCGCCCTGCAGCGGCTTGTCCAGGCTGCGCACCATGCCGTACAGGCTCATGGCGACGAAGCAGACCTGGCCGACCTGCGGCGTGGTCTCGTGCCCGCGCATGGCCAGGCCCACGCAGGCCAGGAAGATCAGCAGCGCGCCGTCGGCCAGCGTGCGGCCGTAGTCGCGCGCGTTGGGCTGGCCGCCGAAGACATAGGCGAACGGCTGCACCTCGGCGCGGCGGCCGAGCAGGTAGGTGGCGTACCAGATCAGCGCGCAGGTGCCGAAGTAGAACAGCGCCGTGGCCAGGCGCGAGGCGTCGGGCGCGCCCAGCCAGCCGCCGAACAGGCGGATCATGGCGGCGCCGACCCAGAACACCAGCGGACCGTCGTCACTGTACGGGCGGCCCACGATGTTCGGCATCAGCCAGTCCTGGGCGCCGCCGGTGGCCAGCTGCCACATCACGCCGAAGCCGGCCGCGTCCTCGTTCTTCCACGGGTCGCGGCCGAACAGGCCGGCCAGGCCATAGATGATGCAGATGGCCAGCAGCAGCGCGCGCGGGAGCGTGCCGGTGGCGGCTGCGGTGAGGTGGACTCGGGAGGTCTTGGCTGCGCTCATCGATGGGTAGGGCTGGGTGGCGGCCGGGCGGGCGCCTGCGGTTGGCTGCGTCTGTCGCCGGCGCGCGGGGCGCGAAGACTGCAAAAGGGACTACTGAAACGACTGCCGGAACAGCCGCCGGAACGACTGCCGCAAAGACAGCGGAAGCAGGGCCGGGCGGCGCGGGCCGCAAAAGCAAAGAGGCAGCCGATGCTGCCTCTTTGCTTGGGTGCGCGGCGCCGGAGCATCGTCCGAGGCCGGGCTGCGAGCAGGCTCGCGCAGCGAATTACTTCGCCGCGGCCTTGCCCAGCTTGCTGCCGAACTTCTGGCGGAACTTCTCGACGCGGCCGGCCGTGTCCATGATCTTCTGGGTGCCGGTGTAGAACGGGTGCGATTCCGACGAGACTTCGATCTTCGCCAGCGGGTATTCCTTGCCGTTGTATTCGATCGTGTCGCGGGTCTGGATCGTCGAGCGGGTCACGAACTTGAAGTCGTTCGACACGTCGTGGAACACGACTTCGCGGTAATTCGGGTGAATGCCTTCTTTCATGGTGCTTCCTTTCAGGTTGGGTAGCCAGTCCGCTGCATGCCGCGCTGCCGCTGCCGGGGTTTCCGGGGTTCCGGTCGAACCGGTTGGCAGTGTTGCGGCGAACGAACCACTTGCCGATAACGGACAAACCGGGATTATCGCAGAAAAACAAAAACATGGGCAAGATTTGCGAGCGTGCCGACAGTGTCGGCCGGGCGCCCGGAAATAGGCCAGATGCGTCACATCGCGGCCGGGTCCTGGCGGTAGAACGTGGCCAATGCGCCATATAGCGCCGGCCAGTGCCTGCGCAGCCCGGCCGGTTCGACAAAGAAGGTCTCCGATGCCACCGCGAAGAACTCGCTCGGCGCCTCGCAGCCGTAGGGATCGATCACGCGCAGCGCCGGCGGCAGCCGCTCGGGATGGTCCCAGGCATGGTCGGACTGGCGGTCGCAGGCATCGGCGAAGCGGTCGTATTCGCCCAGCAGCGTCTCGGCCCACTGCTCGCGGTCCACGCCCGGGTGCAGCACGCGCGAGAACGGCGGCACGCCGTCCGGCTCGCCGTCTAACATATCGAGCTTGTGGGCGAACTCGTGGATGACCACGTTGTAGCTGTCGTCGGGGTGCGCGTGATGCGCGTGATGCGCGCCCGCACCCGCGCCGGGGGCCAGCACGTCGGGCCAGGACAGGATCACCGGGCCGTGCTCCCAGGCCTCGCCGCTGGCTTCCTCGACCACGCCGTGCACCAGGCCGATGTCGTCCTCGACGGTGCGCCGGATGATGAACTCTCCCGGATACAGCACGATGCCGCGCCAGCCGCGATACCACTCGATGCCGAGCTTGAGGATGGGCACGCAGGCCTGCGTCGCCACGCTGGCCACCATCTCGTCGGCCAGCGGCAGCGCGTGCGCGGTGGAGAATTCCTTCTCGGCGATGAACAGCGTGGCGAGCTCGCGCAGCGTGGCGAGGTCAGCGGCGCCGTAGCGCTGCACGAACGGCAGCGTCGCCACCGTGTGCGCCCACAATGCGTCGGGGATGGCGTAGTGCTCGAGCTTGCGCTCGCGCGAGCGGCCCCGCAGGAAGTGGCTGAGTTTGCCGAACATGGTTCTCCTGCCTGGTTCTTCGGACTGCGTGCTTCGCCGACAGGTTGCGCTCGTAGGTCGCGCTCGTAGCGCGCCGCAAAGCAAGAAGGGCGTGCCGTGGCACGCCCTCCTGCGCGATACGCGCGCGCCGTGGCGAGCCACCGCGCGCGGCACGGCCAGCGCTCAGCCGCCCCTGCGCATCATATCGAAAAACTCGGCGTTGTTCTTGGTCGCCTTCATCTTGTCGAGGATGAATTCCATCGCCTGCACTTCGTCCATGTCGGAGATGAACTTGCGCAGCACCCACACCTTCTGCAGGATTTCCGGCTTGATCAGCAGCTCCTCGCGGCGCGTGCCCGACTTGTTCAGGTTGATCGACGGATAGACGCGCTTCTCGGCCAGGCGGCGCTCGAGGTGCACTTCCATGTTGCCGGTGCCCTTGAACTCTTCGTAGATCACGTCGTCCATGCGGCTGCCGGTCTCGATCAGCGCGGTGGCGATGATGGTCAGCGAGCCGCCTTCCTCCAGGTTGCGCGCGGCGCCGAAGAAGCGCTTCGGGCGCTGCAGCGCGTTGGCGTCCACACCGCCGGTCAGCACCTTGCCCGAGGCCGGCACCACCGTGTTGTAGGCGCGCGCCAGGCGCGTGATGGAGTCCAGCAGGATCACCACGTCGCGCTTGAGCTCGACCAGGCGCTTGGCCTTCTCGATCACCATTTCGGCGACCTGCACGTGGCGGATGGCCGGTTCGTCGAAGGTCGACGCCACCACCTCGCCGCGCACCGAGCGCAGCATCTCGGTCACTTCTTCCGGGCGCTCGTCGATCAGCAGCACGAACAGGTCGGCTTCCGGATGGTTGTTGGCGATCGCGTGGGCGATGTGCTGCAGCATCACGGTCTTGCCCGACTTCGGCGAGGCCACCAGCAGCGCGCGCTGGCCGCGGCCGATCGGCGCGATCATGTCGATGATGCGGCCGGTGATGTTTTCCTCGGCGCGGATCTCGCGTTCGAGCGTGAGCGGCCGGTTCGGATGCAGCGGCGTCAGGTTCTCGAACATGATGCGGTTCTTCACCGCCTCGGGCGCCTGGCCGTTGACCTTGTCCACCTTCACCAGCGCGAAGTAGCGCTCGCCGTCCTTGGGGGTCCGCACCTCGCCTTCGATGGTGTCGCCGGTATGCAGGTTGAAGCGGCGGATCTGCGAAGGGCTGATGTAGATATCGTCCGTGCTCGCCAGGTACGACGTCTCGGGCGAGCGCAGGAAGCCAAATCCGTCAGGCAGGACTTCCAGCGTGCCGTCGCCAAAGATGGTTTCGCCCAGCTTGGCGCGCTTCTTCAGGATGGCAAACATCAGTTCCTGTTTGCGCATCCGCTGTGCGTTGTCGATCTCGAGGGTCGCGGCCATTTCGAGAAGCGCAGACACGTGAAGCGATTTGAGTTCTGTCAGGTGCATAGACGAGGGGTACAGAGGCGCCCGGACGGGCTGGACCTAAAGAGGGGGGAAGAAATGAGCGGACGCTCGGGGAAGTTGTTGGTGCCATCTTAGCACAATCCGGCCGGTGCGCCAGGGCTGGCGCACGCACGTCGGATTGTGGCGACAAACGGGGCCGCGCCTGGTGGCGCCGCGCCCCGCGCAATCGTCTTACAGATTGCCGTCGAGGAATGCGGTCAGCTGCGACTTGGACAGCGCGCCGACCTTCTGCGCGGCCACCGCGCCATTCTTGAACAGGATCAGCGTGGGGATACCGCGGATGCCGAACTTGGCCGGCACCTGCTGGTTCTCGTCGACGTTGATCTTGGCGATCTGCAGCTTCTCGCCGTAGTCCTTGGCCACTTCGTCCAGGATCGGGGCGATCATCTTGCACGGACCGCACCATTCGGCCCAGAAGTCGAGCAGGACAGGCTTGTCGGACTGGAGCACGTCGGCGTCGAAGGAGGCGTCGCTCACATACTTGATTTGTTCACTCATGGCGGAAAACCTCTGGTTTCGCTCTGTTGATTTTGAAGGCGGGATTTGCCGAACCGCTACATTACACGAGTTTGCGCATGCCCGTGGGCGGGCGCCTTACCCGGTGCCGGCAGTCCCGAGCGACGGGATGGCCGGCCAACGCGGATGTTGCTGATATGTTACCAGTTGCCTGGAATTCAATAGCGGCCCCGGCAGGCTGGCGGTGCGTTGCCGTACATGGCGCGAAGCCTTGCCGGCACGGTGGCACTTGGGGGACATTCTGCCCGGGAATGCCGGTGCCGTGGAGTGATTGTATTAATGGGCGCGAGAGCTTTTCTCAATCGCGCGCGGCCTTCGCATATGGCTCGCGCATGATTCGCGTATGAATTACCGAGCACACCGCGAAAGTGCCTGCGATCCGGCTTTTCGCTGTCCCGGAACAAGGTCCCGGGGAATGCGGCGCGTAGAATAGATAGAATCACGCGCTCCAGACAAGGCCACCAACCATGACGTCCGACCATTCTCCCAAGACCGATCCGCAGCAATCGCCCACCGTCGAGCACCTGAGCGACGCGCTGGACCATATCAACACCGCGGTCGAGCAGAACAGCATTGCCGGCGGGGCGGCCAGGGGCCTGCTGTTCAGCGTGATCGAGACGCTCGGCGCGCTGATCGGCGACCCCGACCTGCCCGAGCACGCGCGCTCCGGCTACCAGGGCCTGCTCGAGACCGCGCGCGAGATCCGCGCCCGCGTCGAAGGCGGCGGCCACTGAAGGCTGCGGGTATTTCCGGCATTCCCGGCTTGCGGGCGCAGGCGCCAGTGACGGCATCGTCCGTGCCCGCGGCGCGCGCCACGGGCCGGTCGCCGAGCGCCCGGCGTTTCGCTTTTCCCGCCACGCCAGCTTCATGACCGCGCTGCAATTCCGGCCCGGCCCGGACTTCCTGCCGCAGGCCGCCGCCGCGGCCTGGTACTTCCTCGACCGCTGCGGCGGGCAGCAGGCCGCCGCGCACGTGGTGGTGCCCACCGCGGCGCAGATTCCCGGCGTGCGCCAGGCGCTCGACGCCGCCGCGCGCGCGGCCGGCGCGCCGCGCCTGCTGCCGCGCGTGCTCACGCTCGGCCACTGGCTGCTGGACCTGCCGCCCGAGGCGCAGCCGGTGCGTAGCCACGCGGCGCGGCTGCTTGCCGTGCAGCAGGCCATCCGCGCGCAGGACTGGCTGCGGCGCGCGTTCGGCGCGCAGACCGAGGCCGCCGCCTGGGGCCTGGCGCAGACGCTGCTCACGGTCAGCGACGAACTGAGCGCGCGCTGGCTCGACGACGACGCCATCCGCGACGACGAGATCGACGGCGACGACCGCGCGGCGCTGCTGCAAGGCGCGCTGGAGCGGACCTACGCCCATCTGTCGTCGCGCTTCCTCGGCGAGGAGGCGCGCATCGTGATGGCGTTCTGGCAGGCGCTGTCCGGCCCGGACGACCCGTTGCCGGCGCGCCGGCGCATGCTGCACCGGCTGGCCATGCACGTCGACGGCCCGGTCATCTGGCTCGGCCCCACGCCGCCCACGCCCATCGACGCAGCGTTCCTGCGCCAGGCCGCGGAACTGGTGCCGGTGATGCGCATCGGCTACGACTGGAGCGCGCAGGCGGACGATGCCGAAGCGGGCACGGCGCAGGAGGGCCCGGAACCCGGCGACTGGTACGACACGCTGCTCGCGCTGTGGCCCGAGGCGCGCCTGCCCGGCGCCGGCGAGCCCGCCGCGCGCCGCGCGCCGCCACGCGCATTGCCCGAAGCGCGCCCGCGCGTGCGCGTGGTCGGCAGCGCGCGCTTCGAGGACGAGGCCGCGGCCGCGGCCAGCCAGCTGGTGGCGTGGCTCAACCAGGGCCGGCGCCACGTGGCGCTGGTCGCGCACGACCGCGTGGTGGCGCGCCGCGCGCGCGCCTTGCTCGCGCGCGCCGGCGCGCCGGTGCGCGACGAGACCGGCTGGAAGCTCTCCACCACGCGCGCCGCCGCCGCGCTGATGCGCTGGTTCGACCTGCTCAACCAGGACGGCGACACCGCGGCGCTGCTCGACCTGCTCAAGAGCCCGTTCTGCCTGCCGGACTTCCCCGCGCGCGGCGCCGCCATCGCCGCGCTCGAGCAGCGGATCCGCCGCGACGGCATCAGCGGCGGCTGGCGCCGCCTGCAGCAGCGTTTCGCGCCCGACGCCCGGCGCGAGACCGCGGCCGGCAACGTCGACAACGCGGACGATGCCGCCGGCGGGGAGGATGCCCGCCACGCCGCGCGACAGGCCGCCTGCGAACTGGTGCAGCGGCTCGCCGCCGAGGCCGGCGCCTGGCCGCGCGGCCGGACGCAGCAGCCGGTGTCCACCTGGCTCGAACGGCTCGACGCCACGCTCGACGCGCTCGCCATGCGCGCGGCGCTGGCCGCCGACGATGCCGGCCGCCAGCTGCTCGACGCGCTGGCGCGCCTGGCCGACCTGCCGCACGACGAAACCGGCGCGGCCGCCACGCTCGACCTGGCGGAATTCCGCTCGATGCTCTCGGCGCTGCTCGAATCGGTGGCCTACAAGGAGCCCTCGGCCAGCGGCGCCGCGCGCATCACCATCCTGCCGCTCAACGGCGCGCGCATGCGCCGCTTCGACGGCGTGGTGGTGGTCGGCTGCGACGACGCGCAACTGCCGTCGAGCGCGGCCGAGCTGATGTTCTTCTCCAACCAGATGCGCCGCGAGCTGGCGCTGGAAGACCGCGAGATCCGCTTCGCCCAGCAGGCGCGCGATCTGGCCGAAGTGCTGCTCAACAACGACGACGTGGTGCTGACCTGGCAGCGCCTGGGCGCGCGCGGCGAGCCCAAGCACGTGTCGGGCTGGATCGAGCGGCTCGGCGCGCTGTGCTCGCGCGCCGGCGCGCCGATCGAGGCGAGCGCCTTGCCGGCGCTGCACGAGACCTTCGCCGAAGCGGGCGGCATGCCGGCGCCGGCCGCCGCGGAGCTGGTGCCCGCGCGCTGGAGCGCGCAGGCGTACAACATGCTGCGCCGCTGTCCCTACCAGTTCTTCGCCGGGCGCATGCTCGGCCTGGCCGGGCTGGAAGTGGTCAGCGACGATCTGGAGAAGCGCGACATCGGCGAGCTGCTGCACCGCGTCCTGCTGCGCTATCACCGCGAGGCCGGCGAGGACGGCCTGCGCCACGACGACGCGCGCCTGGCGCGGCTGCGCGAGATTTCCGACCACGAATTCGGCGCGCTGATGCGCGAGGACGGCAACGCCATCGGCTACTACCGCCGCTGGTGCGAGGTGCTGCCGTCCTACGTGGCGTGGCAGGCCGAGCGC
Source organism: Cupriavidus ulmosensis (assembly GCF_977008105.1). Lineage (NCBI taxonomy): Bacteria > Pseudomonadati > Pseudomonadota > Betaproteobacteria > Burkholderiales > Burkholderiaceae > Cupriavidus > Cupriavidus ulmosensis. The sequence goes on along the minus strand of NZ_CDRMWP010000001.1, from coordinate 2,701,207 downwards.
GAGGCGCAGGGCTGGTTCTGGGACGGCGGCGAGATCGACGCCACCGTCGACCTGCCCATGCCCGACGGCCAGCCGCTGCGCGTCAACGGCCGCATCGACCGTCTCGACCGCGCGCGCGACGGCAGCCGCGCCGTGCTGGACTACAAGACGCAGAGCGTGCTGCGCCTCAAGCGCAAGGTCGACGACGTGGAAGAGGACTGCCAGCTGCCGTTCTACGGCCTGCTGCGCGCCGACGTGCGCGTCGGCAGCTGGGTGGCGCTGGAAGGCGCGAAGGACGGCCCGCCCGCGGCCCAGCGCGAAGTCGGCCTGCCCGATTTCGACGCCGCCGTGGCCTGGCTGGAGCGCCAGCTGCGCGAGGACGTGATGCGCCTGCGCCGGGACGCGCCGCTGCCGGCCTTCGGCGATGCCGGCGCGTGCACCTACTGCACCGCGCGCGGCCTGTGCCGCAAGGGCTTCTGGGAAAGCACGGCGCTGCCGCCGCAGGTGGGAGGCCGCGCATGAGCGCGCACGCCTATCTGCGCGACGGCGCGCCGGTCGCCGAAGCCGAGTTCACGCGCGCGGCCTGCGACCCCGCCGCCTCGGTGGTGGTGGAGGCCTGCGCCGGCAGCGGCAAGACCTGGCTGCTGGTGGCGCGCCTGCTGCGCCTGTTGCTGGCCGGCGCCGCGCCGCACGAGATCCTCGCCATCACCTTCACGCGCAAGGCCGCCGAGGAAATGCGCGAGCGCCTGCTCGAAGTGCTGGCCCAGCTGGCGCGCGACGACGACGACGCGGTGATCGCCGCGCTGGTCCAGCGCGGCCTGTCCGCCGACGCCGCGCGCGCCGCGCTGCCGCGCGCGCGCGGCCTGCACGCGCAGGTGCTGGCCGCGCCGGGGCGCATGGCCATCGACACCTTCCACGGCTGGTTCGGCACGCTGCTGCGCGGCGCGCCGCTGGCCTCGGGCATCGTGCCCGGCGCCACGCTGCGCGAGGACGCATTGCGCATGAAGCGCGAGGCCTGGGCGCCGTTCTGGCAGGCGCTGGCCACGCCGCCGTATGCGGAGCTGCGCGCCGCCTTCGAGCAACTGGTGGACGCCATCGGCGAGTTCCAGGCGCGCGCGCTGCTGGACGCGATGTTCCATGCGCGCAGCGAGTGGTTCGCCTTCAAGGAAAGCGCCGATCCCGCCGAGGCGCTGGCCGCCGATCTCGGCGACGACGCGCGCGTCGACGTGCTGCCCGAAGTGCTGGCCGACGACGCCTGGCTCGACGCCTGCCAGGACATGGCCTCGCAACTGGGCCGCGGCGGCAAGACCGAGCAGGCCCATGCCGCGCGGCTGGCGGACGCGGTCATGGCGATCCGCGCGTGGCGCGAGGGCGGGGCGGCGGACGGCGCGCCGGCCGAGCGCGCCTTCGCGGTCCTGCGCGATGCGTTCTTCACCGCCGCCGGCAAGCCGCGCTCGCTGCGCGCGACCGCCGCGCTGACCAAGGCGCTCGGCGGCGAGGCCGCGGTCGAGGCGTTCGTGGCCGCGCACGGCGAGCGCTGCGCCGCGCTCGAGCAGGTGGCGCAGCGCCGCTGCGAGGCCGCCGTGCTGGCCGTCAACCTCGCGCTCTACCGCCTCGGTGACGCGCTGCTGACGCGCTACCAGCATCACAAGTCCGAGCAGCGCGCGATGGACTTCGCCGACCTCGAATGGCTGGCCGCGCGGCTCATGCGCGACGAGGAAACCGCCACCTACCTGCAGGTGCGGCTCGATGCGCGCTACCGCCACCTGCTGCTCGACGAATTCCAGGACACCAACCCGCTGCAGTGGCGCATCCTGCAAGGCTGGCTGGCCGGCTACGCGGGCCTCGGCGAGCGGCCCACGGTATTCCTCGTGGGCGACCCCAAGCAGTCCATCTACCGTTTCCGCCGCGCCGACGCGCGCCTGTTCCAGACTGCCAGCGAGATGCTGCAGGCCGCGTTCGGCGCCACCGTGCTGCGCACCAACCGCACCCGCCGCAACCGGCCCGAGGTGCTCGAGTGGGTCAACGCGGTGTTCGGTGCCGCGCGCGCCGACGGCCGCTATCCGCTGTTCGAGACGCAGACCACCGCGCTCGAAGAGCCGGGCGGCCCGGTATGGCTGCTGCCGCTGGTCGAGCCCGAAGCGGAGGCGGCGGAAGATGCCGGGGAAGATGCTGGAGGTGCGGAGGCGGCCGAAGACGGCGCGCAGGAAACCGCCGCCATCCACCGCGACACGCTGACCCAGCCGCGCCGGCACGAAGGCGACTCGCTGCGCCTGGAGGAAGGCCGGCGCGTGGCGGCGTGGCTGCGCCACGTCCGCGCCACCGTGCCGGTGGCCGAAGGCGGCGGCACGCGCCCGGCGCGCTGGAGCGATTTCCACCTGCTGGTGCGCCGCAAGACCTATCTGGCGGAATACGAGCGCGCCTTCCGCGAGGCCGGCATTCCGTGCCTGAGCCCGCGCCGCGGCGGCCTGCTGGCCACGCTCGAGGCGCTCGACCTGTCGGCGCTGCTGGCCTTCCTGATGACGCCGGAGTCCGACCTCGACCTTGCCCACGTGCTCAAGAGCCCGCTGGTCGGCGCCACCGACGAAGACCTGATCGCCATCGCGCAGCAGGTGCAGGCGCAGGAGCCGCGCCCGGGCTGGTGGGCCTGCCTGCGCGGGCAGGGCCTGCCCGAGTTCGCCAGCGCGGCGCTGCGCGACGGCGTGGCGCGCCTGCGGCACTGGCTGGAAGTCGCGCCGCACCGGCCCGTGCACGACCTGATTGACCACATCTATCACGGCGGCGAGGTGCGCCGGCGTTATGCCGAGGCCGCGCCCGCCGACATCCGCGACCAGGTGCTGGCCAATCTCGACGCTTTTCTCAAGCTCTCGCTCGACCTCGACGGCGGGCGCTATCCGAGCCTGCCCAAGTTCATCGACGAATTGCAGGAGATCCGCCGCGGCGAAGAGGGCGAAAGCCCCGACGAAGGCGGCATGGCGGACCGTGCCGAAGAAGGCGAGGCCGATGCGGCCGATGCGGCGGACAGCGCGCTCGACGCCGTGCACATCCTCACCGTGCACGCCGCCAAGGGCCTGGAGGCGCCGTTCGTGGTGCTGCTCGACGCCAACCACAGCGAGCCCGCCGCCGACAACGGCGGCATCCTGATCGACTGGCCGCCGTCGTCGCCGGTGCCGGTGCATTTTTCCGCCTACGGCAAGCGCAGCACGCGCGGGCTGGCGCGCGCGCCGCTGTTCGAGGCCGAGGCCGCGCTGGCCGAGCGCGAGAACTGGAACCTGCTCTACGTGGCCATGACGCGCGCGTGCCAGGGCCTGCTGGTCAGCGGCGTGAAAGGGCGCGCCGCGCGCGGCGCCGAGGGCGAAGGCAACCGCGAGATCGCCGGGAGCTGGTACGTGCGCCTGCAGTCGGCCGGCACGGGCGCGCCGGTGGAGGCGTTCCCGCCGGCGACGGCCGGCGACGACGCCTGGCAGCGGCCCGGCCACGACGCGCGCGTGCGCTATGCCGATTTCCGCGAGCGCTACCGCGAGGCGGCGGACACGCTGGTGCCGGTCTACGAATGGGAAGACGAGGACGCGGCGCGGGATGACGTCGAAGAGGACAGCCACGCCATCGTCTTCGACGCCGAGGCGGCGCGCCACGGCGAACTGATCCACGCGCTGGTCGAGCGCATCACGCGCTATCCCGAGGCGTTCGAAGCGTTGCCCGGGCCGGACGTGGTGATGCGCTGGTTTCCGCTGGCCGGCGGCGGCGATGCGCAGGCGCGCGCGCAGTGGCGGGCCCAGGCCGAGGCCGCCATCGGCGCGGCGCGGCGCATGCTGGAAGCGCCCGCGCTGCGCCCGCTGCTGTTCCCGCAGGACGCGCGCAGCGCGCGCAACGAGGTCGAGCTATATGACGCGCGCGGCCGCCTGCTGCGCATCGACCGGCTGGTGGAGTTCGACGAGCGCGTGGTCATCGTCGACTACAAGCTGCGCCTGCTGCCGCAGGAGCACGCGGCCTATGCGCAGCAGCTCGCGCGCTACGTGGCGGCGGTCAGGCCGATGTTCCCGGGGCGGCGCGTCGAGGCCGGCGTGGCCACGGCCGACGGGGAGTGGATCGCGGCGGATGCATTGCAGGTTCCGCGCCAGGGGGCATTGTTCTAGACTTGTCCTGCGTCATGACGCGCGGCTTGCCATGCGCGGCACAATAGCCGCACCGGTGCGCAGGGCGCAACGCGCGGACGCGGCCGGGAAGGGACGGATTGCTGCCGGGGAACTGCCAGGGAGCGAATGACCGGGGGACGAATGGCTTTGCCGGGAAGTCCTGCGGCGCGGATTCCGCGGGGAAGGACCTGGCGACAGGGTTCGCGAGCGGGTCCGGCGGAAGATCCGGCAAGAAGGCAGAAGACAGGGGAATAGCGGAATAGCTGAATAGGGGGACGAGCCTGACCCTCGGCACTGGCGGAAAACGGCTGTGGCTGCTTCGTTCCCGACCTGACCAGGTTGACCGCGCCGCCATGCGAGGAGGCCCGTCCGGTGCGCATTGTAACCCAGTGCGGGCGGGCCCGCCTATTTCCCGTGAAATTGACCCGGCAAGCCGCATGGCCGGCCCGGGCCGGCACTACAGTGGAACCGTGCCGGCGCGGCGCGCAGGGCCGCCACCACAACCAGCGAGACCAGCGATGAACGCCAAAGACCAGATGCTCCACGCCACCTTGCCGCCGCAAGACATCTCCACCGAAGTCCTGCTGGAGAAATACGCCAAGGGCGAGGAGGCCAGCGTTGCCGACGTGCGCCTGCGCGTGGCGCGCGCGCTGGCCGAGGCCGAGGCCCCGACCGAGCGCGAGCAGTGGGCCGGGCGCTTCCTGTGGGCGCAGGAGCAGGGCTTCGTGCCGGCGGGGCGCATCGCCTCGGCGGCCGGCACGCGCATCGAGGCCACGCTGATCAACTGCTTCGTGCAGCCGGTCGGCGATTCGGTGTCCGACGCGCGCGGCGGCAAGCCCAGCATCTACACCGCGGTGGCGCAGGCCGCCGAGACCATGCGGCGCGGCGGCGGGGTGGGCTACGATTTCTCCGCGATACGGCCGGCCGGCGCGCTGGTGCGCGGCACGCATTCGCGCGCCTCGGGGCCGGTCTCGTTCATGAAGGTGTTCGACGCATCGTGCGCCACGGTGGAGTCGGCCGGCTCGCGCCGCGGCGCGCAGATGGGCGTGCTGCGCTGCGACCACCCGGACATCGAGACCTTCATCCACGCCAAGGACCGCGGCGACCTGACCAATTTCAACATTTCTATCGGCGTTAGCGACGATTTCATGCGCGCGGTCGAGGCCGACGGCGAGGTCGAGCTGATCCACGAGGCCGAGCCCGCCGCCGAGGCCATCGCCGCCGGCGCGTACCGGCGCGGCGACGGCCAGTGGGTCTACCGCCGCGTGCCGGCCCGGCAGCTGTGGGACCAGGTGATGCAGGCCACCTACGACCACGCCGAGCCCGGCATCCTGTTCCTCTCGCACATCAACGACGACAACAACCTCTATTACTGCGAGCGCATCGAGGCCACCAACCCGTGCGCGGAGCAGCCGCTGCCCGCCTACGGCTGCTGCTGCCTCGGCTCCATCGACCTGACCCGCTTCGTGCGCCAGCCGTTCGCCGCGGACAGCCGCTTCGACTTCGACGCCTTCGCCGAGGTCGTGCGGCTGGCCGTGCGCATGCTCGACAACGTGCTCGACGTCACCTTCTGGCCGCTGCCCGAGCAGCAGGCCGAGGCCCAGGCCAAGCGCCGCGTCGGCCTGGGCTTCCTCGGGCTGGGCAGCGCGCTGGTGATGCTGGGCATCCGCTACGACGCCGAGGCCGGCCGCGCGCTGGCCGCGCGCGTCGCCGAGGTGCTGCGCGACACGGCCTACCAGGCCTCCGCCGCGCTGGCGCGCGAGAAGGGCGCCTTCCCGCTGTTCAAGGCCGACGAATACCTGGCCAGCGGCTTCGCCCGGCGGCTGCCGCCGGCGCTGCGCGAGACGATCGCGCGCGACGGCATCCGCAACTCGCACCTGCTTTCGGTTGCGCCCACCGGCACCATCACGCTGGCCTTCGCCGACAATGCCTCGAACGGCATCGAGCCGGCCTTCTCGTGGACCTACAACCGCCGCAAGCGCATGCCGGACGACACCTACCAGGTGTTCGAGGTGGCCGACCACGCCTGGCGGCTGTACCGCCATCTCGGCGGCGACATGGCGCGGCTGCCGGACAGCTTCGTCACCGCGCTGCAGATGTCCGCGCTCGACCACATGAAGATGCTCGAGGCGGTGCAGCCGTATATCGACACCAGCATCAGCAAGACCGTCAACGTGCCGGAGGACTATCCCTACGAGGCCTTCCGCAACCTCTACCTCGATGCCTGGCGCGCCGGGCTCAAGGGGCTGGCCACCTACCGCCCCAACAGCGTGCTCGGCGCGGTGCTGTCGGTGACGCCCGCCGCGCCGGCCGCGCCCGCCGCCGGGGCGCCGGCCGACGACCCGCTGCGCAAGCCGTTCGAGAGCCGCCCCGTGGGCGACCTCGAAGGGGTGACGTCCAAGGTCGAGTACATGACCTACGAGGGCCACAAGACGGTCTACCTCACCGTCAACTTCATGCGCGTGGCCGGCGTGCTGGACGGCAAGCCGGTGGCGGTGGAGCGGCCGGTGGAATTCTTCATGCCGGCCGGCCAGCGCAACGACGGCCAGCAGTGGATCACTTCCACCATGCGCCTGCTGTCGATGGTGGCGCGCTCGGGCGGCTCGATCGCCAAGGCGCTGGCCGACATGCGCAACGTGGTGTGGGACAAGGGCACGGTGCGCTACGGCACGCTGCAGCGCCAGGACGGCAGCGAGGCGCCGCGCTTCCATGACTCCGAGGTGGCGGCGATCGGCTACGCGCTGCAGCGCATCCTGATCAAGCGCGGCTTCCTCGATGCCGACGGCGTGCAGGTGCCGGTGGCGGCGCTTGCCGCGCGCCTGGCCGCGCAGGAAGCGGGCGGGGGCGCCGGCCCCGGCGCGCAGGACGCGGCCGCCGGCCAGCCCGCCGGCGCGGGCGCCCGGCCGTCAGCCGGCCTCGGGCTGGGCCTGGGCTCGGGCAAGACCTGCCCCGAATGCGGCGCCCATGCGCTGCACAAGGTCGACGGCTGCGCCAAGTGCGCCAACTGCGGCTACGTGGGGGAGTGCGGCTAGCCGGATCGCCCCGGGCGCGGCCGGCGGCGCCCGATCCGCCGCGGATGCGCGCGCGCCGCCGCCGATCGTCCCTGACGGGCGGCCGCCTTTTGCTACAATCGCCGCCATGAGTTATCAAGTGCTAGCGCGCAAATGGCGCCCCCGGGATTTCACCACGCTGGTCGGCCAGGAGCACGTGGTCCGCGCGCTCACGCACGCGCTGGAGCAACAGCGCCTGCACCACGCCTACCTGTTCACCGGCACGCGCGGGGTCGGCAAGACCACGCTGTCGCGCATCCTGGCCAAGGCGCTCAACTGCGTCGGCCCTGACGGCCGCGGCGACATCACCGCGCAGCCGTGCGGGGTGTGCAAGGCCTGCACCGAGATCGACAGCGGGCGCTTCGTCGACTACATCGAGATGGACGCGGCCTCCAACCGCGGCGTCGACGAGATGGCGTCGCTGCTGGACAAGGCGGTCTACGCGCCGACCGCGGGGCGCTTCAAGGTCTACATGATCGACGAAGTGCACATGCTGACCAACCACGCCTTCAACGCCATGCTGAAGACGCTGGAAGAGCCGCCCGCGCACGTCAAGTTCATCCTCGCCACCACCGACCCGCAGAAGATCCCGGTCACGGTGCTGTCGCGCTGCCTGCAGTTCAACCTCAAGCAGATGCCGCCGGGCCACATCGTCAGCCACCTCGACCACATCCTGGGCGAGGAAGGCATCGCGCGCGACGCCAACGCGCTGCGCCTGCTGGCGCAGGCCGCGCACGGCTCGATGCGCGACGCGCTGTCGCTGACCGACCAGGCCATCGCCTACAGCGCCGGCCAGGTGTCCGAGGCCGCCGTGCGCGGCATGCTCGGCGCCATCGACCAGAGCTACCTGGTCCAGCTGCTCGACGCGCTGGCCGCCGAGGACGGCGCCGCCATGCTGGCGGTGGCCGACGGCATGGCCGACCGCAGTCTGTCGTTCGCGGGCGCGCTGCAGGATCTGGCCTCGCTGCTGCACAAGATCGCGCTGGCCCAGGCGGTGCCCGCCTCGGTGCAGGAAGAATGGCCGGAAGCCGCCGAGGTGCGCCGCCTGGCCGCCGCCTTCGACGCACAGGAAGCGCAGCTGTTCTACCAGATCGCCAATCTCGGCCGCAGCGAGCTGGCGCTGGCGCCGGACGAATACGCCGGCTTCACCATGACGCTGCTGCGCATGCTGGCGTTCCGCCCGTCGGCCAGCCCGGCGGCGCCGGCGCAGGGCGGCGGGCAGCAGGCCCGGTCCGCCCGTGGCGGCGCCGCGCCCGCCGGCCGCGTGGCCGCCGATGCGGCCGCCGCCACGGCTGCGGCGGCGCCTGCCGCCGTCGTCGCTGCTGCTGCTGTCGTTGCGCCCGCGGCGCCCGCGCCTGCTGTCGCGCCGGCCGCGCCGGCCGTGCATTCGCTGCGCCCGCCGGCCGCCGCGCCGGCGCCCGCCGCCAGCCAGCCCGCGCCCGCGCGTCCGCCCGAACCGGCGCCGGCGCAGCCCGCTGCGGCAACGGCTGCCGCCGCGCCTGCCGCCACGGCGCCGCTGTCGCCGGCGCGCGCCGCGCTGGCCGCCGCGCGCCAGGCTTCCGCCGCGCGCGGCGGCAGTCCGCGCATGACGCCGGCTGCCATGCCGCCCACCGCGCCTGCCGCGCCCGCCGCGCGCGCGCCGGCGGCCCAGCCGCTGCGCCCGCCCGGCCCGGCCGCCGCCGCGGTGCGGCCCGCGCCGCCCGCTCCGGTTCCGGCCCGCGCCGGGTCGCCCGAGCGCCGCGCGCCGGCCGCCGCGTCTGCCGAAGCCGCCGAAGCCGCCAATCACGGTCCGTCGGACGAGGTCCCGCCGTGGGAGTTCGCCGGCAGCAGCGACGTGCCGCCGTGGGAAGACCTGCCGCCGGACCTGCCGGTCATCGGTCCCTACGATAGCGATCCCGAACCCATGCCCATGCGGCAGGCCGCGCCGCGCCGCGAGCCGTCGCGTCCGTCCGCACCATCCGCACCATCCGCGCAATCGGCACAGCCCGCTCCCGCCGCCGCGCCGGCGGAAGCGGCCGCGCCGGTGCGCCTGGCGCCGCCCAGGCCGCCCGTGGCCGGCGAGGACGGCACGCCGCCGGTGTTTACCGGCGCCTGGCCGGCGCTGGCCGCCAGCCTGCCGCTCAAGGGCCTGGCGCAGCAGCTTGCCTACCAGAGCGAACTGGTGCAGGTGGTGGGGCGCACCTTCCACCTGCGCGCGCCGGTGGCGCCGATCACCGAGGCCGGCGTGGTCGAGCGCCTGCAGCAGACGCTGTCGGAGCAGCTTGGCACCGAGGTGCGCGTGCAGTGCGAGATCGGCGCGGTCGCGGACACCGCGGCGGCGGCCGATGCGCAGGCCCGCGCCGAGCGCCAGCGCGAGGCCGAGGCCACCATCGGGGAGGACCCGTTCGTGCAAGGCTTGCTGCGCGAGTTCGGCGGCCATATCCTGCCGGGATCGATCCAGCCACGCGCGGCCTGACCACCTGCCGCGCCACCGTTTCTTTTTATGACGGGCCGCCGGCGCCCATGACGCGCGGCGGCCCGTGGTTTCCATCCAACACGCTATCAGGAGCTTTCCATGATGAAGGGTCAACTGGCCGGGCTGATGAAACAGGCCCAGCAGATGCAGGAGAACATGAAGAAGATGCAGGAGCAGCTTGCCCTGATCGAGGTCGAGGGCCAGTCCGGCGCCGGCCTGGTCAAGGTGGTCATGACCTGCAAGAACGACGTCAAGCGCGTCACCATCGACCCCAGCCTGCTGGCCGAGGGCGAGGACAAGGAACTGCTGGAAGACCTGGTGGCGGCCGCCTTCAACGACGCGGTGCGCAAGGCCGAGGCGACCACGCAGGAAAAGATGGGCTCGATGACGTCCGGCCTGCCGCTGCCGCCGGGCTTCAAGATGCCGTTCTGAGCCAGGCACGCGCAAGGAAGCCGGCAATGAGTCTCGAATCCGCACCGCATCGCGCGCCGCCGGCGGGCATGGTGGTGTTCGCCGGCGGAGGCGCCGCTTGAAGAACGCGCCCCCGATTTCGCTGCAGGCGCTGATCGAAGCGCTGCGGGTCCTGCCCGGCGTGGGCCCCAAGTCCGCGCAGCGCATGGCCTACCACCTGCTGCAGCACGACCGCGACGGCGCGCGCAAGCTCGGCGACGCGCTGCGCGGCGCGGCCGACGGCATCAAGCACTGCTCGCGCTGCAACACCTTCACCGAGCAGGAAATCTGCTCGACCTGCCTGGACGAGCGGCGCGACGCCTCGTTGCTGTGCGTGGTGGAAACGCCGTCCGACCAGGCCATGATCGAGCAGACCCTGACCTACCGTGGCCAGTATTTCGTGCTGATGGGCCGGCTCTCGCCGCTGGACGGCGTGGGCCCGCGCGAGATCCACCTGGACCGGCTGCTGGCGCGCGCCACCGACCCGGCGCTGGGCGGGCCGGTGTCCGAGGTGATCGTCGCCACCAACTTCACCAGCGAGGGCGAGGCCACCGCGCACTACGTGGGCGAGATGCTCAAGGCGCGCGGGCTCAAGGTCACGCGCCTGGCGCGCGGCGTGCCGGTGGGCGGCGAGCTCGAGTACGTGGATGCCGGCACCATCGCCCGCGCGGTGATGGACCGGCGCTCGGTGTAAGCGCGCCGCCAGCGCATGCGCATGAATCTCGCCCGTTTCGATCTGGTCACGCTGGGCCTGTTCGTCGCCGTGGCGCGCCAGGGCAGCATCTCGGCGGGCGCGCGCCAGTCCCATTTGGCGGTGGCGGCGGCCAGCAAGCGCATCTCCGACCTGGAGGCCGCGGTCGGCGCGCCGCTGTTCTTCCGCCATGCCGCCGGCGTGCAGCTGACCGAGGCCGGGCAGGCCTGCTTCCACCACGCGCTCACCGTCCTGCAGGATGTCGAGCGCATGGCCGGCGTGATGTCGGACTACGCCAGCGGCGTGCGCGGGCAGGTGCGCGTGTGCGCCAACACCTCGGCCATCACGCAGTTCCTGCCCGACGACCTCGCCAGCTTCATGGCGCTGCATCCCACCATCCGCATCGAGCTCGAAGAGCAGAACAGCAGCGAGATCGTGGCCGCGCTGGTGGAAAACCGCGCCGACGTCGGCATCTTCGCCGACCGCACCCCGAGCGCGGGGCTGGTCACGGTGGAGTACCGCCAGGACGAGCTGGTGGTGGTCACGCCGCCGGGCCACCCGCTGGCCGAGCGCGGCCCGGTGCGCTATGCCGACACCCTCGAATACGACTTCGTCAGCCTGCCGCAGGTGACTTCGCTGGCCGCGCGCCTGCTCGAGGAAAGCAGCCGGCTGGAGCGGCCGTTCCGCCTGCGCATCCAGGTGCGCAGCTTCGACGCCATGTGCCGCATGGTGATGGCGGGCTTGGGCGTGGGCGTGCTGCCGCGCATCGCGGCCGAGCCGCACGTGCAGTCGATGGGCCTGTCGCTGGTGGCGCTGCAGGACGCCTGGGCACGCCGCACGCTGCTGATCGGCATGCGCGACCCGGCCGGGCTGACGGTGTCGGCGCGCCTGCTGATCACGCATCTCTGCGGCGACCGCGCCCCTTTCTGACGCCCCGGCCTTTCGCGTTCCAAGAAGGCCCGCTTCTCCGAATGCCGATTCCGCCATGCGCGCGGCTGGGGCACACTGCGTCGAAACAAGGCGTGGCGCCGGCGCGATCGTCAGCGCGGCCCGCCGCAATCGAAATGCATGGAGACCCCGCACATGGCGCGACAGATTCTAGAGGGCATCCGGGTCCTGGAACTCGGACAACTGATTGCCGGCCCCTTCGCCGCCAAGACCCTGGCCGATTTCGGCGCACAGATCGTCAAGGTCGAGCCGCCCGGGCAGGGCGACCCGCTGCGCAAATGGCGCATGCTGCATGGCGACACCTCGGTGTGGTGGGAAGCGCAGTCGCGCAACAAGCAGTCGATCTGCATCGACCTGCGCCAGGCCGAGGGCCAGGCCGTGGTGCGCCGCCTGGCCGCCGAGGCCGACGTGCTGATCGAGAACTTCCGCCCCGGCACGATGGAGAAATGGGGCCTGGGCTACGACACGCTGAGCGCCGACAACCCTGGCCTCATCATGGTGCGGGTCTCGGGCTACGGCCAGACCGGCCCGAAGAAGGACGAACCCGGCTTCGCCGCGGTGGCCGAGGCCATGAGCGGGCTGCGCCACCTGACCGCCGAGCCCGGCCGCGCGCCGGTGCGCGCGGGCCTGTCGCTGGGCGACACCATCGCCGGCCTGCACGGCGCGCTGGGCGTGCTGCTGGCGCTGTACGAGCGCGACGCGCGCGGCGGCAAGGGGCAGGTCATCGACGTGGCCCTGTATGAATCGCTGTTCAACCTGAGCGAGAGCCTGCTGCCGGAATACTCCGCGTTCGGCGCGGTGCGCCAGCCGGCCGGCGGCGCGCTGCCGGGCATCGCGCCGTCCAACGCCTATCCGTGCGCGAGCGGCGAGTACGTGCTGGTGGCGGCCAACGGCGACGCCATCTTCAAGCGCCTGATGCATGCGCTGGGCCGCGCCGACCTCGCCGAGGACCCGGAGCTCGCGCGCAACGACGGGCGCGTGCAGCGCGTCGAGGAGATCGACGCCGCCATCGCGGCCTGGACCCGCGCCCACAGCGTGGAGGACGCGCTGGCCGTGCTCCGGCAGGCCGAGGTGCCGTCGGGCCGCATCTACACCGTCAAGGACATCGCCGAAGACCCGCACTACCGCGCGCGCGGCGTGATCGAGAGCGTGACCTCGGCCGCCGGGCTGACCGTGGAAGTGCCGGGCATCATCCCCAAGCTGTCGGCCAGCCCGGGCGCCATCCACGACCGCGCGCCCGCGCTGGGCGAGCATACCGACGCGGTGCTGGCGCAGGCGGGCTTCGATGCCGCCACCATCGCCGACCTGCGCGCGCGCGGGGTGGTGGCATGAGCGCCGCCACGTTCGCCGCTTTCGCCGCCTCCGCCGGCCCGGCCCGCATCGAGATCAACGAGGTGGCGCCGCGCGACGGCCTGCAGATCGAGCCGGTGGTGGTGCCGACCGACGCCAAGGTGGCCTTCCTCGACGCGCTGTCCGCGTGCGGCTTCGCCCGCATCGAGGCGACCTCCTTCACCTCCGCCAAGGCGATTCCCGCGCTGGCCGACGCCGAGGCCGTCATGCACCGCATGGCGCGCGCGCCCGGCGTGCGCTACACCGCGCTGGTGCCCAACCTGCGCGGCATGGAGCGCGCGCTGTCGTGCCGGCCCGACGAGCTCAACCTCGTGATGTCGGCCAGCGAGACGCACAACCGCGCCAACCTGCGCATGACGCGCGCGCAGTCGCAGGCGCAACTGCTGGCGATGATCGCGGCGGCGGGGCAGGCCGGCGTGCCGGTCAACGTCTCGCTGTCCACGGTGTTCGGCTGCCCGTTCGAGGGCGAGGTCGACGCGGACGCGGTGATGGCGCTGGCGGCATCGTTCGCCGCCGCCGGCGCGGCCGGCATCACGCTGTGCGACACCACCGGCATGGCCTATCCCACGCAGGTCGCCGCGCTGTGCGAGCGCTTCCGGCGCGAGCTGCCGCAGGCCGGCCTGACCATCCACCTGCACAACACGCGCGGCATGGGCCTGGCCAACGCGCTGGCTGCGTGGCAGGCCGGCGTGGCGCGCTTCGACGCCGCCGCCGGCGGCCTGGGCGGCTGCCCCTACGCGCCCGGCGCGAGCGGCAACGTCAGCACCGAGGAACTGGTGCACATGTTCGCCGCGATGGGCGTGGACACCGGCGTGGACCTCGGCCGCCTGCTCGAGGTGGTGGCGGGGCTGCCGGAGCTGGTGCGGCGCGACACGCCGAGCCAGTTGCTGAGCGCCGGCCCGCGCCTGCGCACGCACCAGCCGCCGGCCTGGATGGCGGCGCATTTCGCCGCGCAGGAAGCCGCGCAGCAGGCATTGCAGCAGGCACCGCAAGCACCGCACGAAGATTCGCGGAACGGTTCGCAGGACGGTGCGCGGCGCTGAGCGGCGCGCGCCGGAGATTCGCCGCATCACCCCGTAGCAACGGGCGCGCACCGCGCGGCGAGGGCCGCCGCGGGCGCAAGACCAGATCAAGACCAACACGCATCAGGCAGGAGACACCCATGTCCAGCATCCAGGCATTTGCCGCCGCACGTTCGCCGCTTCCCCACACCCGCGCGCCGCGCGGCGCCTCGGCCGCGCGCCGCAGGGCGCTCGGCGCCGCCGCCGCGCTCGCCGTGGCGGGCCTGGCCGGCACGTCGGCCTTCGCGCAGGACGGCGCCTGGCCGCAGCGGCCGGTCACGCTGGTGGTCTCGGCCGCGGCCGGCGGCACCACCGATCTCGCCGCGCGCATGATTTCCGAGCCGCTGGCCAAGGCCCTCGGCCAGCCGGTGGTGGTGGACAACCGGCCCGGCGGCTCGGGCGGCATCGCCGCGCAGGTGGTGGCGCGCGCCAAGCCGGATGGCTACACCCTGCTGGTGCAGTATTCCGGCTACCAGGTCATCACGCCGCTGCTGACCAAGACCGCGTGGGACCCGGTCAAGGACTTCGCGCCGGTGGCCAACCTGCTGTCCGCGCCGCAGGTGCTGGTGGTGCGGCCGAGCCTGCCGGTCAAGTCGCTCAAGGAACTGGTGGCCTACGCCAAGGCCAATCCCGACAAGCTCAACTACGCGTCGTCGGGCAACGGCTCGCTGCAGCACGTCTCGACCGAGCTGCTCAACCAGATGGCCGGCATCCGCATTACCCATGTGCCATACAAAGGCACGGGCCCGGCCATGACCGACCTGCTGGGCGGCTCGGTCGACCTCACCATCACCACGCCGCCGCCGCTGATGGGGCATATCCAGGGCGGCAAGCTGCGCCCGCTGGTCGTGACCAGCAAGCAGCGCCTGCCCAGCCTGAAGGACGTGCCCTCGGCGCCCGAGGCCGGTTATCCCGATCTCGACGTGTCGTCGTGGTTCGCCATGTACGCGCCGGCCGGCACGCCCAGGCCCATCGTCGACAAGCTGGCCGGCGAGATCGAACGCATCATGCAGACCGAGGCCTTCCGCAAGAAGGCCGAGGAGCTCGGCGCCGAGGCGAAGTTCATGGGGCCGAAGCAGCTCGATGCCTACCAGCGCGGCGAGCTGGCGCGCTGGGCCAAGGTGATCAAGTCCGCCGACATCCACGCCGAGTGAGGCTGGCGGGCCGCGGCGGGCTGCCGGCAGCCCGTCGAAAGCCCGTCGAAAGGCATGTCCTGTATGCTGGCCGCCGCACGCGGCATAGGTGTTGGTCCCGATGCGGGCATGCGCCGCATCCGCTAGCATCGCAGCTTGCCGCTGCGCGGCACTGCGCCGCGGAGACAACGGGCAGAACGAGCGGGCAGGACGAGCGGATAGAACAGGTAGGAGAAAGCAATGTATAACAAGAAATTCTGGAAGCAGGCGCTGATCGCGCTGGCGCTGTTCCTGGCGGGCTGGTTCACTTTCGGCAGCCAGGCCCAGGGCAAGCCCGAGAAGACCAAGGTCACTGTCGCCGTGGGCGGCAAGAACCTGTTCTACTACCTGCCGCTGACCATCGCCGAGCGCCTCGGCTACTTCAAGGACGAAGGCCTCGACGTCGAGATCGTCGACTTCGCCGGCGGCGCCAAGGCGCTGCAGGCCGTGGTGGGCGGCAGCGCGGACGTGGTCTCCGGCGCCTACGAGCACACGCTGAACCTGCAGGCCAAGGGCCAGCAGTACCAGGAGTTCGTGCTGCAGGGCCGCGCCCCGCAGATCGTGCTGGTGGTCTCCAACAAGAACCTGCCCAACTTCAAGTCCGTCGCCGACCTCAAGGGCAAGAAGATCGGTGTCACCGCGCCCGGCTCGTCGACCAACATGATGGCCAACTTCGTGCTGGCCAAGGCCGGCCTCAAGCCGTCCGACGTGTCGTTCATCGGCGTGGGCGCCAGCGCCGGCGCGGTGGCCGCGATGCGCTCGGGCCAGATCGACGCGATGGCCAACCTCGATCCCGTGGTGTCGATGCTCACGCAGAAGAACGAAGTGCGCATCGCCTCGGACACGCGCACGCTCAAGGACACCCAGGCCGTGTTCGGCGGCAACATGCCGTCGGGCTGCCTCTATGCCTCGGCCGCCTTCATCCGGCAGAACCCGAACACCACGCAGGCCATGACCAACGCGATGGTGCGCGCGCTCAAGTGGCTGCAGAAGGCCGGCCCGTCCGACATCGTCAAGACCGTGCCGGAGAGCTACCTGCTGGGCGACCGCGCGCTGTACCTGGCGGCGTGGGACAAGGTCAAGGAAGCGATCTCGCCGGACGGCGTGATGCCGGCCGACGGCCCCCGGACCGCGCTCAACACGCTGCAGCAGTTCGACCCGGAGCTCAAGGGCAAGGCCATCAGGCTGGATGACACCTTCACCAACGCCTTCGTGCTGAAGGCCAACGCCAAGTACAAGTAAGCCACCGCCCGCGCCACGGGAACCGGCGGCCCGCTGCGCGCAGCGGGCCTTTGCATTTGCGCCGCGGGCAACCCGCGGCGCCAGTATTCCACCGCGGCCCGGGGCCGCGCGGCGGTGCCCGGCACCGCCGTCGCCCCGGGCCGGCACAGAGCCAGCCATGAGCACTGCCGCACTTTCCCTCGACAACGTCACCTGCACCTTCGTCTCGCGCGAGGACCGCAGCCAGCGCTATACCGCCGTCAAGGACGTCACCCTGGCCATCGCGCCGGGCGAGTTCGTCTCCGTGGTGGGGCCGACCGGCTGCGGCAAGTCCACCCTGCTCAACGTCGGCGCCGGCCTGCTGCAGCCGTCGGCCGGCGAGGTGCGCGTGTTCGGCGAGCCGCTGCGCGGCATCAACGCGCGCGCCGGCTACATGTTCCAGGCCGAGGCACTGATGCCGTGGCGCAGCGCGCTCGACAACGTGATCGCCGGACTCGAGTTCCGCGGCGTGCCGCGCGCCGAGGCCGCGCGGCAGGGCGAGGCCTGGCTGCGCCGCGTCGGCCTGGGCGGCTTCGGCGACCGCTATCCGCACCAGCTCTCGGGCGGCATGCGCAAGCGCGTGAGCCTGGCGCAGACGCTGGTGCTGGACCCGGACATCATCCTGATGGACGAGCCGTTCTCCGCGCTCGACATCCAGACCCGCCAGCTGATGGAGAACGAGGTGCTGGAGCTGTGGGCGGCCAAGCGCAAGGCGGTGCTGTTCATCACCCACGATCTCGACGAGGCCATCGCCATGAGCGACCGCGTGGTGGTGCTGTCGGCCGGGCCGGGCACGCACCCGATCGGCGAGTTCGCCATCGACCTGCCGCGCCCGCGCGACGTGGCCGAGATCCGCAACCACCCGCGCTTCGTCGAGCTGCATGCCGCCATCTGGGACGTGCTGCGCGAGGAAGTGCTCAAGGGCTACGCGCAGCAGCGCAAGGTGGCCTGAAGCGGCCGCCGCCGCAACCCCGGCATCCGCCATCCAATCCGGTCCGACTCTATTTCTATCCTCATGGCATTCCGTCCCGATTCCAAGGGCATGCTGCGCTTCTGGCAACTGCTCGTCCTCGTTGTGATCCTCGCCGCGTGGCACTTCGCCACGCGCTCGCAGCAGGTCGCGTTCTTCTTCGGCGAGCCGCTGATGGTGGCCCAGCGCATCTGGAGCTGGTTCGTGGTCGAGCGCGACATCTACCTGCACCTCGGCGTGACGCTGGCCGAGACGCTGCTGGCGTTCGGCATCGGCACCGCGGCCGGCCTCGGCGTGGGCCTGTGGCTGGCGCTCAGCCCGCTCACCTCGGCCATCCTCGATCCGTACATCAAGGCGGCCAACTCGATGCCGCGCGTGATCCTGGCGCCGATCTTCGCGGTGTGGTTCGGCCTCGGCATCTGGTCCAAGGTGGCGCTGGCGGTGACGCTGGTGTTCTTCATCGTGTTCTTCAACGTCTACCAGGGCGTCAAGGAAGTCAGCCCCGTGGTGCTGGCCAACGCGCGCATGCTCGGCGCCAACCAGCGGCAACTGCTGCGCCACGTCTACCTGCCGAGCGCGACCAGCTGGGTGTTCTCGTCGCTGCATACCTCGGTCGGCCTGGCCTTCGTCGGCGCGGTGGTGGGCGAGTACCTGGGCTCGGCCAGCGGCGTGGGCTACCTGATCCTGCAGGCCGAAGGCACCTTCGACATCAACACCGTGTTCGCCGGCATCGTGGTGCTGACTGCGGCGGCGCTGGTGCTGGACACGCTGGTGGGCAGCGTGGAAAAGCGGCTGATGAAGTGGCAGCCGCGCACGGGGGAGACGGAGAAGCTGTAAGGCGGCCGGGGCAATGAACGACGCCGCCGGTTTTTTTCGGCACGGCGGCATTCGCCTGCGCCGGCCCTCTCCCCCGACCCCTCTCCCGCAGGCGGGAGAGGGGAGCAAACCGGCGGCCGACCGTGGCGTCGCCGGCAAGCCGGCAAGCCGGCAAGTCCTCAAGCCAGCAAGTCAGCAAACCCCCAGATCAAACCACCGTGACCGCCGCCACGCCCGCCGCCACCTCGATCACCTGCGTGCTGGCCGTGGCCGGCAGCGCCGGCGCGGTGCCGTTGGCCTGGGTCTTGAGCTTGTGGAACTCGCAGCTCAGCTTGGCCGCGGTCAGCGTCACCACGGCGTAGCCCTGGGCGTCGGAATCGACGTGCTTGATCCACGGGTTGAAGGCCTTGAGCGTGTCGTTGAAGGTGTTGACCACGGTGCCGCCCTGCGTGACGTACACCAGCGGCTTGGCGGCGGCGAAGGCGGCGTCGGTGTCCACCACGCTCTTGAAGTAGCTCTGGAACGAATTGCTCGACAGCCCGGCCGTGACCAGGTCCACCATCACCGGCACCGGCGTGGCGGCGTCGTAGTCGTCCATCACCGGGCCGGCGAAGAACGCGTGGATGTCGCCGGTCAGCGCTACCACGTTGGCGATGCCCCGGGCCTTGAGGAAGGCCATCAGGCTCTTGCGCTCGGCGTTGTAGCCGTCCCACTGGTCGGCGTTCAGGATGTACTGGTCGAGCAGCGCCACCGGCGGCAACTGGGCGTCCAGCAGGGGCTTGATGCCGGCGTCGAAGGTTGCGCCGGGCATGTTGACGGGCGCCGCGCCGAGCAGCGCCTTGAGGTTGGCGTAGGTCACCGCGCCGGGGTAGGTGCCGCCGCTCTTGGCGGCGCTCAGGTCGGCGGCCAGCGCGGCGGTCATGGCGGCCTGCAGCGGCGCCAGCGCCGCGTTGGCCTGGACCAGCGCGGTGGCGAACATGGCGGCGATGGCCTGGGTGCCGTCGATCTGCATGCGCAGCAGCGAGACCTCGTTGCCCCACAGCTTCCAGGTGGTGGCGGCGCTGCTCATCTGGGTCTGCCACCAGGCGCGCTGGGTGTCACCGAGGATGGAGACCGGCGTCAGCGCGTTGCCGGCGCCGGCGATCTTCGCGCCTTCGAGCGCGGCCAGCGTGGCCTTGGGCACGAAGTAGCGGCTGCCGATCTCGCTGCCGGCGGCCTGCTCGGGGATCACGTGGTCGGCGCGGTAGAGGCGCTCGTCGGTCATCACCAGCGTGGCCAGGTTGCCGAAGGTGAAGGCGCGGTAGATCTGGATGTTCTGGAACGAGGGGTTGCTCAGGTCCAGGCTCACGTCGGCCGGCATGAACTCGAACCAGGCCTGGTTGGCGCTGCGGCGGCGCGCGGTGCGCGGCGTGGCGTCATCGGCGACGCTGTAGGTCTGGCGGTCCTGCCAGCAGTCGTCCGAGAACTCGTGGTCGTCCCAGATGGCGATCACCGGGAAGCGCGCGTGCAGGGCCTGCAGGCGCGCGTCGCTGCGGTAGGACTTGTACAGATAGCGGTAGTCGTTGACGGTGGTGGCGTAGGTGGCGCCGTCGTCGCGCAGCGTGCCGTCGGGCAGCTTGAGCTGGGCGTGGCGGCTTTCCACCGCGCCGGTCTGGAAGCTGGCGCCCACGGTCTCGTAGATGTAGTCGCCCACGTGGACGATGAAATCCAGGTCCTGCGCCGCCAGCTCTTCCATGCCGGCCCAGTGGTTCACGCTCCAGTCCTGGCAACTGACGAAGGCGAACTTGAGCTGGGTGAGCGGCGTGCCGGCGGCCGGCGCGGTGCGCGTGCGGCCGACCGGGCTGGTCTTGCTGCCGACCACGAAGCGGTAGTAGTAGGTGGTGGCCGCGGCGAGGTTGGTGACTTTGTTGCGCAGCGTGTAGTCCCAGTCGGGCAGCGCGCTCAGGGTGTCGTTGACGAGCAGCGTGGAGAAATCGGACTGGGCCGATACCTGCAGCTTGACGGCGACCGGCTGCTTGCCGTTGTCGCCTTCCACGCGGGTCCACAGCACGATGCTGTCGGGCTTGGGGTCGCCCGAGGCCACGCCGTGCAGGAAGCTGAAATTGTCCGCGGGGTCCGGCGCGGCCGGCGCGGCGGGCTGCGCCGGATCCGGCGTCGCGCTGTCGTCGCTGCCGCAGCCGGCCAGGCCGGTGGTGGCGACCGAGACGGTGATGAAACTTCCCCATTTCAAGAATCGGCGGCGATCCATGGCTTGTTTCTCCTTATAGGTGGATGCGTTGGCTGCCGCGCACGCGCGCGTTGGCTCAGCCCGCGATTCTTGCCTCGCCGCGTGACTGCTGTGTGTCCGGGGATACCCGCGATATAGAGGTTTCCTACGAATCGCCGCGCGGCGCTCCCGGCGTGGCCGCGGCCGGGCCCGAAACGGAAAAGCGCCCGGATGCGTCGAGCATCCGGGCGCTTTTTTCCCGGCTTCCGCTGGCCGTGCCGCGCGGCGCGCGTCAGCGGGTCACGGCATGAAGGTCACGGCACGATCACGATCTTGCCCGTGACCTTGCGTGCTTCCATGTCCTTGAGCGCCTGCGGCGCCTGCTCGAGCGGATAGCGCGCGGAGATGTGCGGGCGGATCTTGCCTTCCTTCATCCAGCCCAGCATCTGTGCCATGTTGGCCTGGTTGGCCTTGGGCTCGCGGCGCGCGAAGTCGCCCCAGAACACGCCCACCAGCGAGGCGCCCTTGAGCAGCGCGAGGTTCAGCGGGATGCGGGGAATCTCGCCGTTGGCGAAGCCCACCACGAGATAGCGGCCGCGCCAGCCGATCGAGCGGAAGGCCGGCTCGGCATAGACGCCGCCGACCGGATCATAGATGACGTCCGGGCCCTTGCCGTCGGTCAGGGCCTTGACGCGCTCGCGCAGGTCCTCGGTGCTGTAGTTGATCAGCGCGTCGGCGCCGTGTTCCTTGCATACCGCCAGCTTTTCGTCGGTGGACGCGGCCGCGATCACGCGCGCGCCGATGGCCTTGCCGATCTCGATGGCCGCCAGGCCCACGCCGCCGGCCGCGCCGAGCACCAGCATGGTCTGGCCGGCCTTCAGCTCGCCGCGGTCCACCACCGCGTGGTGCGAGGTGCCGTAGGTCAGCGTGAACGCGGCGGCGGTCTCGAAGTCGATGCCCGGCGGCATCGGCACCACGGCGCTGGCGGGGGCTTTCGCCTGCGAGGCGAAGGCGCCGTTGCCGAGATAGGCGATGACCTTGTCGCCGGGTTTGACGTGGGTCACGCCCGCGCCGACGGCATTGACCACGCCGGCCAGTTCCGAGCCCGGCGAGAAGGGCAACTGCGGCTTGGCCTGGTATTTGTTCTGGATGATGAGGACGTCGGGGAAGTTCACGCCGGCGGCCTTCACGTCGATCACCACCTCGCCCTGGGCGGGCACGAGGTCGGGCAGGGTTTCGAGCACCAGCGAATCGGGCGGGCCCCAGGCTTTGCACAGTACGGCTTTCATCATGTCTCCGGTATATGGTCGTCGGCGTCGTCGTGTCCCCCGCGCGGCGGCGCACGGGGGCGCGGACACGGGTGCACGCGCGCGCCGTGCCGGCTGCGCGGGCCTCGCGCCAGGCGGGTCCTGCAACATCCTGTCCTGCAACATCCTGCAACAGGCCCGGGCAAGTGTAGCGCAAAATAGCACGGTCGTTCTGTTAGCTCCCGCGCGAGCATCGCCGCGGCGCGGCGGCGCGCTGTTTTTTGCGGCGCGCGCGCGGCTTGCGCGGCATTCTTGTCAGGTACAATCGCGGCCATGCATATCCTTCTCGCAAACGACGACGGCTACCTGGCCCCCGGCCTCGCCGCGCTGCATGCCGCGCTGGCGCCGCTGGGGCGCATCACGGTGATCGCGCCGGAGCAGAACCACAGCGGCGCATCGAATTCGCTGACGCTGCAACGCCCGCTGTCGATCTACGAGGCGCGCGAAGGCGTGCAGAAGGGTTTCCGCTTCGTCAACGGCACGCCGACCGACTGCGTGCACATCGCGCTGACCGGCCTGCTCGAGGAAAGGCCCGACCTGGTGGTGTCCGGCATCAACCAGGGCCAGAACATGGGCGAGGACGTGCTGTACTCGGGCACCGTCGCCGCCGCCATCGAAGGCTTCCTGCTCGGCATTCCCTCGATCGCGTTCTCGCAGGTGGACAAGGGCTGGACCCATCTCGATGCCGCCGCGCGCGTGGCGCGCGACATCGTCGAGCGCTACATCGCCAGGCCCGCGGCCGAGCCGTTCCTGCTCAACGTCAACATTCCCAGCCTGCCGTTCGAGCATATCCGCGGCTACCGCGCCACGCGCCTGGGCAAGCGCCATCCTTCCCAGCCGGTGATCACGCAGGTCAACCCGCGCGGCGACACCAACTACTGGATCGGCCCCGCCGGCGACGCGCGCGACGCGAGCGAGGGCACGGATTTCCATGCCACCGGCGAAGGCTACGTCTCGCTGACTCCCTTGCAGCTCGACCTGACGCACCGCGCCCAGCTCGAGCAGATCAACCAGTGGCTGGCATAAGCCCGTCTTTCCTGCGCTGTCCCCGGCCGACATGAGCACTGCCCCGCGCCGCCCGAAATTCCCGCTCTCGCTGGACGCCGTCGTCGAGCGCAAGCCCGCGCCGGCACGCACCGCGGGGCTGCCCGCCGTGGGCGGCGCGCGCGGCGCGGCGGTCGCCAAGGCGGCGAAGGCGCGCGCGCCGGGCGTGCCCGCGCCGGTGCCGCCGGCCAGCGCGGTGCAGGCCCGCGCCAGCGCCGCCACCGCGGGCGGCGGCGGCATGGCCTCCGGGCGCGCGCGCGGCGCGCTGGCGGCCCGGCTGCGCGCGGCCGGCATTCGCGACGAGCGCGTGCTCGACGCCATCGCCACGGTGCCGCGCCACCTGTTCGTGGAGCCGGGCCTGGCGTCGCAGGCCTATGAGGACGCGGCGCTGCCGATCGGCCACCAGCAGACCATTTCCAAGCCATCGGTGGTGGCGCGCATGATCGAGCTGCTGCGCGACGGCCTGGCCGCCGACGAGCCGCTCGCGCGCGTGCTGGAGATCGGCACCGGCTGCGGCTACCAGGCGGCGGTGCTGAGCCTGGTGGCCAGCGAAGTGTTCTCCATCGAGCGGATCCGTCCGCTGCACGAACAAGCCAAGGCGAACTTGCGGCCGCTGCGCGTGCCAAACCTGCGCCTGCATTACGGCGATGGCATGCTGGGCCTGCCGCAGGCGGCGCCGTTTTCCGCGATCATCCTGGCGGCTGCCGGCATGGAGGTGCCGCAGGCGCTGCTGGAACAGCTCGCCATCGGCGGGCGCCTGATCGCCCCGGTGGCGGTGGCGCCCACCGCCGGCGGGCCGGGCCAGACCATCACGCAGCAGTTATTGTTGATCGAGCGGCGCAACCGCCATCGATTTCACCGGACCGCGCTTGAAGCCGTTTTCTTTGTGCCATTAAAATCGGGCACTATCTGAGTCGAACTATGCACAATATCGTGAATACGGAACGTTTCGCCCGCGCCGGGCAGCTTGTCACCGCCTCGTTGCTGCTGTCGCTGCTGGCGGCCTGCGCCTCTTCGCCGATGCCGGCTCCCGTGGTGGACCGCACTTCCGGTGCCGGCGTGGCCGGGGTCGCGCCGCTGGAGCCGGCGCCGCCCGGCTACTATCGCGTCAAGCGAGGCGATACGCTTTATCGAATCGCGCTCGAGAACGGCCAATCCTATCGCGACGTGGCGGGCTGGAACCAGCTCACCAATCCGAACCAGATCGAAGTGGGTCAATTGTTGCGCGTGGCGCCGCCGGGCGCGGACGTGAACGCCGGCACCGGCGTGGCCACCATGCCGGTGACGCCGGGCGCGGTGCAGGGCCAGCCGATCGACCAGGCGCGTCCGGTGCCCGTGCCGCTGCCGGCGGCCTCGGCATCGTCGGCGCCCGGCGCGACCGCCGCGCCGGCGGCGCCGGCCTCGGCCGCGGCGGCCGACAGCGGCATCAAGCTGGCCTGGCCGGTGACCGGCCAGTTGATCGGCCACTTCGACGAAAAGGGCAACAAGGGCATCGATATTGCCGGCAAGAAAGGCGATCCGGTGCAGGCGGCGGACGATGGCCGCGTGATTCACGTTGGCCCCTTGCGCGGCTACGGGAATCTTGTCATCATCAAACACAACGATACATATCTCACTGCGTATGGCCACAATGACAAGGTGCTGGTCACAGAGCAGGCAACGGTCCGCAAGGGGCAAAAGATTGCAGAGATGGGCAACAGTGACACCGATCGTGTGAAACTGCATTTCGAGGTAAGAAAGAACGGGAAACCAGTCGATCCGATGCGGTATCTGCCGCCACAGTGAGGATTCATGGCACGCCAGAAAACTGTCTCAACCGGAAGCACCAGCCGGACCCGGCGTTCCAAGCAGCCGGAGATGCAGCAGACCGCTGGCGTGGCCCAGGCCGATGCCGAGGCCGATGCCTACGACCAGGACCCGGCCGCCGAGCTGGTGCCGCTGACCGATGAGCCGATCACGGCGGGCGGCACCGCCGGCCTGCGCGAGGCCGACCTGATGGTCGAGGAAGTCGAGCGCCAGGCCCGCGACGAAGAGGACGAGGAATCCGACGACGAGGAAGAGGGCGAGAGCGAGGCCGCCGCGCCCGACCACGACGACTTCCGCACCGTGCTGCACACCGAGCTGGCAGCCGACACCGTCCAGCACTATCTGAACCGCATCAGCATCAAGCCGCTGCTGTCCGCGCCCGAGGAGCTGCATTTCTCCACGCTGGCCAAGGGCGGCGACTTCTCCGCGCGCCAGGTCATGATCGAGCGCAACCTGCGGCTGGTGGTCAGCATCGCCAAGGGCTACCTCAACCGCGGCGTGCCGCTGCTGGACCTGATCGAGGAAGGCAATCTCGGGCTGATGCACGCCATCGAGAAATTCGATCCCTCGCGCGGCTTCCGTTTCTCGACCTACGCCACGTGGTGGATCCGCCAGAGCATCGAGCGGGCCATCATGAACCAGGCGCGCACCGTGCGCCTGCCGGTCCATGTCATCCGCGAGCTCAACCAGGTGCTGCGCGCCAAGCGCCATCTGGAGAAGGGCGGCACGGACGGGCGCGACGCGAGCCTGGAAGACATCGCCCACCTGCTGGGCAAGACCCCGGACGAAGTGCAGGACGTGCTCGCGCTCAACGAGCACACCACCTCGCTCGACACCCCGTTCGACCTCGACCCCGGCTCCAGCCTGCTGGATTTCCTCTCGGACGAGCATAACGCCGCGCCCGACCAGGAAGTCGCGCACCGCGAGCTGGAAAACCTGATGAAGCAGTGGCTCGCGCGGCTGTCGGAGAAACACCGCTACGTCGTCGAGCGCCGCTTCGGACTCAACCATATCGAGCCGGCCACGCTGGAAGAACTTGCCGAGGAAATGGGGCTGACGCGCGAGCGCGTGCGCCAGATCCAGCAAGAGGCGCTGGTCAAGCTCAAGCGCCATTTCGCTTCCCAAGGCGTGCGCAAGGACGCCGTTCTATGACACCTGTGCTGGTATTCGACATCGAGACGATTCCCGATGTCGATGGTTTGCGTCGTCTCCACGACCATCCCGATTCCATGACCGACGCCGAAGTCGCGGAGCATGCCTTCGCGGCGCGGCGCGAGAAGAACGGCAGCGATTTCCTGCCCCACTACCTGCAGCGCGTCGCCGCGATCTCGTGCGTCCTGCGGCGCAACCAGCGCGACGGCAGCCCGGTGTTCCACGTCGGCTCGCTCGGCACGCCGGAAGACGGCGAGGCCGTGCTGATCCAGAAGTTCTACGACCTCGTGGCGCGCTACTCGCCGCAGATGGTGTCGTGGAACGGCGGCGGCTTCGACCTGCCGGTGCTGCATTACCGCGGGCTGGTCCACGGCATCGTGGCGCCGCGCTACTGGGAGATGGGCGAGGGCAGCGAGTCCGACAGCCGCGAATTCAAGTGGAACAACTACATCAGCCGCTACCACATGCGGCACCTGGACCTGATGGACCTGCTGGCGATGTACCAGCCGCGCGCCAGCGCGCCGCTCGACGATCTCGCCAAGCTGTGCGGCTTTCCCGGCAAGATGGGCATGGACGGCAGCAAGGTCTGGCAGGCCTACCAGGACGGCCAGCTGGGCGCGATCCGCGACTACTGCGAGACCGACGTCGTCAACACCTACCTGGTGTACTGCCGCTTCCAGCTGATGCGCGGCGGCCTCACGCCGCGGCAGTTCGATACCGAGGTCGAGTTCGTGCAGCAGTCGCTGGCCGAACTGCCCGGCGCGCAGTGGATGGACTACCTGCGCGCGTTCCGCATCAAGCCGGTGTACGCCGGCGGCGATGACGAGGAAGAACCCGAGATCTGACCCCGCCGCGATGGCCGGTTCTGCCGGCTGTCCTGTCGCGCCCCGGTCCGGCCATGCCGCGCCGGGGCGTTTGCCATGCGGCCACGGCCGCCGGCTATTCGTCCGCGAGCGACAGGTAGATGGGCTGGTGGTCGGAGGCCTGCGTTTCGCCGTCCACCTCGCAGCACAGCAGTTGCGGCAGCAGGTCTTCGGTGAGGAAGACGAAGTCGCAGGCGAACGGCGGCTGCGGCCATTGTTCCTTGTCGTGCAGCGCGCAGGTGGGCGCGTGCGGCTGGCCCGGGTGGGCGCGCATCCAGGCGTCGTGCCACGCCACGGTGGCGGGCTCGTGCGGGCTGTCGTAGGGGGCCAGCATGCGCAGGTAGGCGATGTCGTCGGGCGCGCTGTTGAAGTCGCCGCACAGCACGGCCGAGACCGGGCGCGGCTCGGGCGTGAACGGGCCGGGCTTGTGCTCGCGCCGGCCCGGCTGGCTGGCATGCTCGCATGCCTCGCGGTGCCAGACGCGCAGCGCGTCGGCCTGCGCCGCGCGCTGGTGCGTGGAGTAATACTCGAGGTGGGTGCAGATCACGCGCAGGTGGCGCTCGCCGGCCACCACGGTGGCTTCCAGCGCCACGCGCGGCATCGACGGCACGGTCGGGTCGGCGGGCCAGGGCAGGGTATGGCGGAACACCTCGCGCACCGGCAGCCGGGTGGCGATCAGGTTGCCGAACTGGCGTGGCGAGCCGTCGGCGTCCAGCCGGTCCACGCCGGGCGCGTAGAGGATGCGGTAGCCGGGCAGCAGGGCCGTGAGCTCCGCCACCTGGTCGGCGCCGGGGCCGCCCGCGAGTTCGGCGTAGCCGCGCGTCACCTCCTGCAGGCACAGCACGTCGGCGTCGGCGATGGCGCGCAGGGTCCGCACGGCGCGGGCGAGGTCGACGCGCCCGTCGGCGCCGCGGCCCCACTGGATGTTCCACGAGATCAGTTCCATGTCGTCTCCTGCTCGGCTGCCGGCCCGGGTTTGCGCGCAGCATCCATGTTGCGCCAATCGGCAGCGCTTGTCCCGTGCTGGTTTCAGGCCGGCCGGGCGCCGCCATCGCGGCCGGCCGCGGCCGCGTCTGGACTACAATCGCGCTTTCGCAAAACAATATGACAGTTCCCCAGGTGTCCCAAGCCGTGACTCGACCACAAGCCCAACCGGCGCCAGGAAATGGCGTGCAAGCCGCATCGCCGGCTTCCGTTCCCGCTTCCGTTCCCGCTTTTGTTCCTGCTTCCGCGCCTCCGGCTTCCCCGGACGCCGCGCTGCCGGTGGTGCAGATCCACAGCCTCGACATGGAGGCGCGCGGCGTCGGCCGGCTGCTCAACGAGGACGGCACGCCCGGCAAGGTCATCTTCGTCGAGGGCGCGCTGCCCGGCGAGGCCGTCAGCTACCGCAGCTTCAAGCGCAAGGCCAGCTTCGAGCAGGCATCGCTGGTCGAGATCAAGCACGCCACGCCGATGCGCGTGAAGCCCGGCTGCCAGCATTTCGGCGTGTGCGGCGGCTGCTCGATGCAGCATCTGGACTCGCGCGCGCAACTGGCGATCAAGCAGCGCGTGCTCGAGGACGATCTCTGGCACCTGTCCAAGCTGCGCCCGGACGTGGTGTTCCGCCCGATCGCCGGCCCTGATTGGGGCTACCGCTACCGCGCCCGCCTCACGGTGCGCTACGTGGCCAAGAAGGGCGGGGTGCTGGTGGGCTTCCACGAGCGCAAGAGCAGCTTCGTCGCCGACATGACGCGCTGCGAAGTGCTGCCGCCGCATGTCTCGGCCATGCTGGTGCCGCTGCGCGAGCTGGTGACGGGGCTGTCGATCCGCGACCGCCTGCCGCAGATCGAGCTGGCCGTGGGCCAGGACGTGACCGTGCTGGTGCTGCGCATCCTGGAGCCGCTCACCGCCGCGGACGAAGACCTGCTGCGCGCCTTCGCCGACCGGCACGGCGTGCAGTTCTGGCTGCAGCCCAAGGGCCCGGACACGGTGGCGCCGTTCTACCCGCTGGACCGCGAGCTGGCCTACACGCTGCCGGAGTTCGGCATCCGCATGCCGTTCAAGCCGACCGACTTCACCCAGGTCAACCACCAGATCAACCGCGTGCTGATCGGCCGCGCGCTGCGCCTGCTGGACGCCCGCCCGGAAGACCGCCTGCTCGACCTGTTCTGCGGCATCGGCAACTTCACGCTGCCGCTGGCCACGCGCGGCCGCTCGGTGATGGGCATCGAAGGCAGCGAACTGCTGACCTCGCGGGCGCTGGCCAATGCCGCCCGCAACGGGCTCGACCACAAGACCGAGTTCGCCTGCCGCAACCTGTTCGAGGTCGGCGCCGAGGACATCGCCGCGCTGGGCCGCTTCGACCGCTGGCTGGTCGACCCGCCGCGCGAGGGTGCGCTGGCGGTGTGCAAGGCGCTCGGCGAGCTGGCCCAGGCTGGCAGCGATGTGCTGCCCCGGCGGATCGTCTATGTGTCATGCAGTCCGGCGACGCTGGCGCGGGATGCGGGGCTGCTGGTGCATGAGGCGGGTTATCGGTTGTCGGGGGCGGGGGTGGTTAATATGTTTCCGCACACTTCGCATGTGGAGTCTATTGCGGTGTTTGATCGGGGGTAAGAGGTAAGGGGCTTGACTTCAAAGTCAACTGCCTACAATCAACTTCAAAGTCAAAGGCTTTCGCTCCTCCGGAGCGACCTACTTTCTTTTGTCCGAAAAGAAAGTAGGCCAAGAAAGCGGACTGCCTTGCCGGCAGGGGCCGAGCCGAACAGGGTTTCTTGGGTTGGTGGTTTCGTGGTGGGGGCGGTGGTTCTGCTGGGATTCTGCCGGTACCGGTTTTGGTGGCCACGCTCTCTCGGGGGGCGTTGGATTCGTGGTGGCGCTGCATGATGGCGTTGGTCCAGGCCCTTCAGGCTGCTGCCGCGACCGGGGCGGAGGGGATCGTCGTAGGGGCGGTGCTGGTTTCGTGGTGGGCGTGGTGGCCCCCATTCGATCTCACTGCCAAACGGTTTTGACTTGAGAGGCAATCCGGTTCCAGCAACCCCGCACACCCGCGCGGGGTCCACCACGCCCACCACGAAACCAGTGCCGGTGCTACGCCGTGACCGCCAAAACCGGTAACGGCAGATGGCCGAACCAGCAGTGTGCCCGCCATCATAGGTCTGACCCCGAAACCCATACCGCCAGCCAGATCGTGACCAGCCGAACCGGTAACGGCAGGATGCCAGCAGAACCACAGGCCCCACCACGAAACCACCAACAAGAGAAATCCCAACGTTTCTGCCCCTGCCGGCCAGGCAGCCCGCTTTCTTTGCCTACTTTCTTTTCGGGGAAAAGAAAGTAGGTCTGTGGTGGTCTAATGATCCTGGACACTTCAAAAGGTAGACTTCCGGTCAACTAGAGAGGTGATGATGGGACGCAGAGATTTCTCCGACGAGTTCAAGGCCGACGCAGTGAACTTGGTGCTAGAGCAGGGATATTCAGTGACCAATGCCGCCAAGGCACTGGACATTGGTGAGACAGCGCTTCGTCGTTGGATTGGCAATCGCCAGGCGAAGCCGGTACCGACCACAAGTGACCCGACGGGCTTGACGCCCGACCAGCGCCGCATCCGGGATCTGGAGCGGCAAGTGGCCCGGCTGGAGCGTGAGCGCGACATCCTAAAAAAGTCCACGGCCTTCTTCGTCAAGGAACTCGATCGCAATACGAAGTGATCGAACAGGCGGAGAAGGTCTGGCCGGTGGCGGTGGTGTGCGAGACCCTGGGCATGCCGCGCAGCACCTACTACGCGTGGAAGGCCCGGCAAGCCAAGCCGCGTGCCCAACGTGAGGCGCTGATGGGTCAGGTCCAGGCGATTCATGAGACGAGTGGGCAAAGCTACGGCAGCCGCCGCATGTCGCAGGAGCTGCGCAGACGAGGCCATGCTGTCGGACGCCATCGAGCCAGAGGATTGATGCGGGAAGCCCAGGTCGCGGTCCGGAAGGCTCGCAAGCATTATTACTCGAAGGGCGGGAAGTCCTCGGCCATAGCGCCGAACCGATTGAACCGGCAGTTTGTCGTCGCGCAACCGAACCGGGTGTGGGCTGGAGATGTGACCTTCATCTGGACGCAGCAAGGCTGGCTGTACCTGGCCGTGGTGATGGACCTATTCTCGCGGCGGGTGGTGGGTTGGGCTTACTCGAATTCGGCCGACACGCGGCTAGTGGTGAGGGCACTGAGAATCGCGCTGTCGAGCCGGCAGCCGGCCGAGGGCCTGATGTTTCACTCGGATCAGGGCAGCCCGTATGCCAGCCATGCGTTCCAGGAATTGTTGCGCGAAGAAGGGATCACACCGAGCATGAGTCGGGCGGGCAACTGCTGGGACAACGCGGTCGTCGAGCGTTTCTTCTGCAGCCTGAAGGGCGAGCGCATCCGCGACCGGATCTACTGCGACCGCGCGGAGGCACAGGCGGACATCACGAACTACGTGCTGTTCTTCTACAACCAACAGAGATTGCACTCGGCCGCGATGAACATGCCGCCTGCCGAGTACGAGAATTTAAAGATAGAAGTGGCCAGAAAAGTGTCCAAGATTACTTGACCACCACAGTCGCTCCGGGGGAGCGAAAGCCTTTGACTTTGACGTTCAGCAGTTGACATTCAGCCGTTGACTTCGACGTTAAGCCGTTAAGAAAAGAAAAAGCCAGCACGGATTGCGCTGGCTTTTTCGTTTCGGTAAAGGAGGGACAGGGCGGCCCGGCCGCCCACCTCAATCGCGATTGCCGCCAAAGATCCCCAACAGCGCCAACAGGTTGGCAAACACGTTATACACATCCAGGTAAATCGCCAGCGTGGCCGTGATGTAGTTCGTCTCGCCGCCATTCAGCACGCGCTGCACGTCGAACAGGATGTAGGCCGAGAAGATGCCGATGGCGATCACCGACACGGTGATCATCAGCGACGGCAGTTGCAGCCAGATGTTGGCGACGCTGGCCAGGATCAGCAGGATCACGCCGACGAACAGGAATTTGCTCAGGCCGGAGAAGTCGCGCTTGCTGACCGTGGCGACGGTCGCCATCGCGCCGAATACCGCCGCGGTGCCGCCGAAGGCATACATGATCAGCGCCGGTCCGTTGGAGAACTGCAGCACGGAGCCGATCAGGCGCGACAGCATCAGGCCCATGAAGAACGTGAAGGCCAGCAGCAGGACCACGCCCATGCTGCTGTTCTTGGTCTTCTCGATGGCGAAGAAGAAGCCGAACGCGATGCCCAGGAACAGGATCAGCGACAGGCCGGGGCTGCCCCGCATCAGGCTGAAGCCGCTGGTCACGCCGATCCACGCGCCGAGCACGGTGGGGATCATCGAGATGGCGAGCAGCCAGTAGGTGTTGCGCATTACCCGATTGCGGACCACAACGTCGCTGGTTGCGGTGCCGCTGCCGAAACTGTAGGTGTTCAGCTTGTTGTCCATGGTGACTCCTGTTTCAAAACGGTGAGGCGCCGGGCTGACCCGGACGGGCACAACGCCAATGTGGCATCGCACCGGGCGAATTGCAAGGGCTTGTGAAACGTAATCGCCACTTTGTCATCAAGGTGTAATCTCGCCTCGCGCGTGGCCAACGTTCATTCGATTATCGGCCGCGACAGGCGTTCCCTCCACGCCGAACAGAAATAAAGTGGCGCGATGGTCACGTGAAGCGGATGGCGTCGCCGGTGGCCGGGGGCAGTGCGCCGGCAGCGGAGTCGTTCTCGAAACCATAACTGTCTCGTGCTAGAATTGCACGTTTATTCCAATTGTAACCCCTTCATTTTTCGGAGTTTTTATGGCGATCGAACGCACCCTGTCCATTATCAAGCCGGATGCCGTGGCCAAGAACGTCATCGGTCAGATCTACGCTCGCTTCGAGGCCGCCGGCCTGAAGATCGTGGCTGCCAAGATGGTTCACCTGTCGCGCGGCGAAGCCGAGCAGTTCTACGCCGTGCACAAGGCCCGCCCGTTCTTCAAGGACCTGGTGGACTTCATGGTTTCCGGCCCGGTCATGATCCAGGCCCTGGAAGGCGAAAACGCCATCCTGACCAACCGTGACCTGATGGGCGCCACCGACCCGAAGAAGGCCGACAAGGGCACCATCCGCGCCGACTTCGCCGACAGCATCGACGCCAACGCCGTGCATGGCTCGGACGCGGCGGAAACGGCTGCCGTCGAAATCGCCTTCTTCTTCCCCGGCATGAACGTTTACAGCCGCTGATTGTCTGGTCTATTTCACAAGACTAGACTGCTTCTGAAGTCGATACTGCCGTCATGAACCCTCTCGTCAACCTGCTCGATCTGGATGCGGACGCGCTCACCGCCTATTGCGGCGAGCTCGGCGAGAAGCCGTTTCGTGCGCGGCAGTTGCAGCGCTGGATCCACCAGTTCGGCGCCAGCCGCTTCGACGCCATGTCGGATCTCGCCAAGTCGCTGCGCGAAAAGCTCGCCACGCGCGCCGAGATCCGCTCGCCGGCCGTCATCACCGACCACCTGTCGGCCGACGGCACGCGCAAGTGGCTGCTCGACGTCGGCGCCGGCGACGCGGTGGAGACGGTGTACATCCCCGAGGAGACGCGCGGCACGCTGTGCGTGTCCTCGCAGGCCGGCTGCGCCGTCAACTGCCGTTTCTGCTCGACCGGCAAGCAGGGTTTCTCGCGCAACCTGACCACCGGCGAGATCATCGGCCAGTTGTGGATGGCCGAGTTCGCCATGCGCACCCAGCTCGGCCGCGGCCCCAAGGACGACCGCGTCATCTCCAACGTGGTGATGATGGGCATGGGCGAGCCGCTGCTGAACTACGACCAGGTGGTCCCGGCCATGCGCCTGATGCTGGACGACAACGCCTACGGGCTGTCGCGCCGGCGCGTGACGCTGTCCACCTCCGGCGTGGTGCCGATGATGGACCGGCTCTCGAAAGACCTGCCGGTCGCACTGGCGGTATCGCTGCACGCATCGAACGATCCGCTGCGCGACATGCTGGTGCCGCTCAACAAGAAGTACCCGCTGGCGGAACTGATGGCGGCCTGCCGCCGCTACCTCGAGTTCGCGCCGCGCGATTTCATCACCTTCGAATACTGCATGCTGGACGGCGTCAACGACGGCGTCGAGCATGCGCGGGAACTGCTGAAGCTGGTGGCCGACGTGCCATGCAAGTTCAACCTGATCCCGTTCAACCCGTTCCCGGAATCGGGTCTCAAGCGCTCGAACAACGAGCAGATCCGCCGCTTTGCCCAGGTCCTGATGGACGCCGGCATCGTCACCACCATCCGCAAGACGCGCGGCGACGACATCGACGCGGCCTGCGGCCAGCTTGCCGGCGAGGTCAAGGACCGCACCCGGCTGGCCGAGCGCGGCAAGTTCGGCAAGATCACGCCGATCGTCGCCGCGCCGGTGGCGAGCGCGCCGGGCGCCGGCCAGCCGCGGGAGGCTCGCCCTGCATGACGCGTCTGATAGTCGCAGTCCTGACCGGGCTGGTGATGCTGTCCGCCTGCCAGCTACCGCCCCCGGCGAAGCCGGACCTGCAGACCGCGTCTGACCAGACCGATCGCACGCGGCGCGCCACCATCCGCCTGCAGCTGGCCACCAGCTACCTGTCGGCGGGGCAGTACAGCGTGGCGCTGGACGAGGCCAAGCAGGCCATCGCCATCGACCCGACCCTGGTCGACGCGTACCATATCCGCGCGCTGGTCTACATGAACATGAACGAGCGCGCGCTGGCCGAGGACAGCTTCCGCAGCGCGCTGTCGATGCGTCCCGACGACGGCGACGTGCTCAACAACTACGGCTGGTTCCTGTGCCTGAACGGCCGTTACCGGGAAGCGGTGCCTTACCTGGAGCGCGCGGTCTCGGCGCCGTCGGCGAGCGGCCCGGCCAAGCCGCTGACCAGCCTGGGCGCCTGCCAGTTGCGCAACGGCGACGGCGAAGCCGCGGAGAAGAGCCTGTTCGGCGCGCTGCGCTACGACCGCAACAACCCGGAAGCGAACAGCAACCTCGCGCTGCTTTATTACCAGCGCGGCGACTACGCGCGGGCGAAGGAGTACGCCGCGCGGGTCAACAACAGCAGTTTCGTCAGCGCGCAATCCCTCTGGCTGGGCGCGCGCATTGCCCGCCGCCAGGGCGACGCCGCGACGCAGAATGCCCTGGTGGGCCAGTTGCGCAGCCGTTTCCCCGACTCGCGTGAGTTGACCGCATACGAACAAGGAGCATGGGATGAGTGAGCAAGAGCGCGCCGAAAGCCAGACTGCGGCGACCGGGCACGTGGGCGGCGTGGCCGCCGACGCCGGCCGCGAGGCGGTGGCGCGCGAGATTGGCGAGCGCCTGGCGCAGGCGCGCAAGGACCAGCGTTTTTCGCTGGAAGACGTCAGCGCGCGGCTGAAGGTGGCGGCGCACAAGCTGGCCGCGATCGAGCAGGGCGACGTTGCCGCGCTGCCGGACGTAACCTTCGCCAAGGGCGTGATGCGCGCCTATGCCCGCATGCTCCATATCGACATCGACGCGCTGCTCGCGCGCTTCCACGCGCAGGCGGTGCCGGTGGTGGAAATCGGCATGCGCCGCGAAGGCGGCCTCAACGAGAGTTTCGACGACCGCAACCGCTTCGGCTCCAGCAGCTCGGGCGGGCGCTGGATCTGGCTGGCCCTGGTGGTGGCCCTGATCGGCGGCGGCGCCCTGTTCGGGCTGGATCATTTCAAGCAATGGCTCGAGGCGCGCAAGGAAGGCCTGAGCGCGCCGCCGGCCGTGGAAGCCACGGCGCAGCCGGGCGGCGAGCCCGGCACCGTCACGGCGGCGCTGCCGCCGGTGATGGCGGCCTCGGACGCGCCCGCGCCGTCCGAGGCGCTGCCGGCCAGCGGCCCGGTGGTTGCCGAGACGCCCGCCGCGCCCGCAGCGCCGGTGACGCTGACGCCTGCCGCGCCCGTCGCCGCGAGTCCGGCGCCGGCGGTGGCCGCGGCGCCCGTCGCACCGGTGGCACCCGCGGCACCGGCCGCCGCGGGCGGCGGCGAGCTGCGCATCCGCTTCGCCGCCGAGACCTGGTACGAGATCCGCGACCGCAGCGGCAAGGTCATCCTCGGCGGCACCGCGCGCGCCGGCGAGGACCTGAGCGGTGGCGGCACGCCTCCCTACAAGGTCGTGATCGGCAACGTGAAGGGTGTCGAATCGCTGACCCGCAACGGCACGCCGGTCGATCTGGCGGCCTCGAACCGTAACAACGTGGCGCGCCTGACGCTGCCCTGAATGCCGTTTCTCCCGGCCTCGCGCAAGACGCGGGGCCAGGCAAGATGAAGGTGGTAATGCTATGAATCAACAGGACTCCATGCCGGTACTGCCCGGCCCGCTACCCCGCCGCAAGACGCGCCAGGCGCGCGTGGTGTGGGGCGACAACGTGGTCACCATCGGCGGCGGTGCGCCCGTGCGCGTGCAGTCGATGACCAACACCGACACGGTGGACGCCATCGGCACCGCGATCCAGATCAAGGAGCTGGCGCGCGCCGGCTCCGAGATCGTGCGCATCACGGTCAACACGCCCGAGGCCGCGGCCGCGGTGCCCGCCGTGCGCGAGCAGCTCGACCGCATGGGCGTCGACGTGCCGCTGGTGGGCGACTTCCACTACAACGGCCACAAGCTGCTGCAGGACTATCCCGAGTGCGCCGCGGCGCTGTCGAAGTACCGCATCAATCCCGGCAACGTGGGGCAGGGCGCCAAGCGCGACACGCAGTTCGCGCAGATGATCGAGATGGCCATCCGCTACGGCAAGCCGGTGCGCATCGGCGTGAACTGGGGCAGCCTGGACCAGTCGCTGCTGGCGCGCATCATGGACGAGAACGCGCAGCGCGCGCGGCCGTGGCCGGCGCAGAACGTGATGGTCGAGGCGCTGATCACCTCGGCCATCGAGTCGGCGAAGAAGGCCGAGGAGATCGGCCTGTCGGGCGACCAGATCATCCTGTCGTGCAAGGTCTCGCAGGTGCAGGAGCTGATCGCGGTGTACCGCGAGCTGGCCAGGCGCTGCGACTACGCGCTGCACCTGGGCCTGACCGAGGCCGGCATGGGCAGCAAGGGCATCGTCGCCTCCACCGCGGCGCTGTCGGTGCTGCTGCAGGAAGGCATCGGCGACACCATCCGCATTTCGCTGACGCCGGAACCGGGCGCGCCGCGCGAGAAGGAAGTCTACGTGGGGCAGGAAATCCTGCAGACGATGGGCCTGCGCAACTTCACCCCGATGGTGATCGCGTGCCCGGGTTGCGGGCGCACCACCAGCACGACGTTCCAGGAACTGGCGGCCAGCATCCAGGGCTACCTGCGCGAGCAGATGCCGGTGTGGAAGACCGAATACCCCGGCGTGGAAGAAATGGACGTGGCCGTGATGGGCTGCATCGTGAACGGCCCGGGCGAAAGCAAGCACGCCAACATCGGCATCTCGCTGCCGGGCTCGGGCGAATCGCCGGCGGCGCCGGTGTTCGTCGACGGCGTCAAGGTCAAGACCTTGCGCGGCGAGCGCATCGCCGAGGAGTTCCAGGCGATCGTCGACGACTACGTGCGCACCCACTATGGCAGCAACGCCGGGCGCGCAGGCAATGAGGTGGCGGCCTGATCCGTTGCGGACAGGGCGACACAGGGAAAGACAACAGAAGATGAATCAACCCGTGAATCCGGCGGCCGGCGAAGGCCGGGCTGACAACAAAGCCGACAGCAAGGCCGATAACAAGGCCAAGGCCGCCAAGGCCCTGCAGGGCGTCAAGGGCATGAACGACATGCTGCCCGCCGACGCGCCGCTGTGGGAGCATTTCGAGAACGCCGCGCGCGCCATGCTGCGCGCCTACGGCTACCAGCAGGTCCGCACGCCGATCGTCGAGCACACGCAACTGTTCGTGCGCGGCATCGGCGAAGTGACCGACATCGTCGAGAAGGAAATGTATTCCTTCACCGATTCGCTCAACGGCGAGCAGCTCACGCTGCGCCCCGAGGGCACGGCCGCCGCGGTGCGCGCCACCATCGAGCACAACCTGCTGTACGACGGCCCCAAGCGCCTGTGGTACACCGGCCCGATGTTCCGCCACGAGCGCCCGCAGCGCGGCCGCTACCGCCAGTTCCACCAGCTGGGCGCCGAGGCGCTCGGCTTCGCCGGCCCGGACGTGGACGCCGAGATCATCCTGATGTGCCAGCGCCTGTGGGACGACCTGGGCCTGGTCGGGGTGCGGCTGGAGCTGAACTCGCTGGGCCAGGCGCATGAGCGCGCCGCCCACCGCGAGGAGCTGATCAAGTACCTGGAAGGCTTCCAGGACATCCTCGACGAGGACAGCAAGCGCCGCCTCTACACCAACCCGCTGCGCGTGCTGGACACCAAGAACCCGGCGCTGCAGGAGATGGCGGCCAACGCGCCCAAGCTGATCGACTTCCTGGGCGAGGAGTCGCTGGCCCACTTCGAGGGCGTGCAGCGCCTGCTCAAGGCCAACAACATCCCGTTCAAGATCAACCCGCGCCTGGTGCGCGGGCTGGACTATTACAACCTGACCGTGTTCGAGTGGATCACCGACAAGCTCGGCGCGCAGGGCACCATCGCCGGCGGCGGGCGCTACGACCCGCTGATCGAGCAGATGGGCGGCAAGCCGGCGCCGGCCTGCGGCTGGGCGATGGGCATCGAGCGCATCATCGAGCTGATCCGCGAGGAAGGCCTGGTGCCCGAGGCCGAGGGCTGCGACGTCTACCTGGTGCACCAGGGCGAGGCGGCCGCCGAGCAGGCCATGATCGCCGCTGAGCGCCTGCGCGACGCCGGTCTCGACGTGCTGCTGCACGCCACGCCGGACGGCAAGAGCGGCAGCTTCAAGTCGCAGATGAAGCGTGCCGATGCCAGCGGCGCGGCCTATGCCGTTATCATTGGCGACGACGAAGTGGCGGCCGGCACGGCCCAGGTCAAGGATCTGCGCCAGGGCGCGCAGGGCGGACCGGGAGACGCTGGCGCGCAGATCACGGTGCCGGCGCAGGCGCTGGTCGACCACATCATCGACGCGATGGTGGGCGCGAGCGAATAGGGCCGCCGGACAGCACGACCAGGGGCCGCGGCGCGGCCCCGCTCATACCAACACACGCGGGTGGATCCCTCGACATGGCTTACGATCTAGAAGAACAGGAACAGCTTGAGAGCCTCAAGGCCTGGTGGCGCCAGTACGGCAATGCCGTGACGTGGGTGCTGATCGCCGGCCTGCTGGCCTTTGCCGCCTGGAGCGGCTGGAATTACTGGCAGCGCAAGCAGTCGGGCGAGGCCGCGCTGCTGTACGAGCAGGTCATCAAGGCCGCCGAAGGCCGCGACGCGGAGCGCGTCAAGCGCGCCGCCGGCGACCTCGAGCAGAAGTTCGGCAAGACCGCCTACGGCCCGATGTCCGCGCTGATGGCGGCCAAGGTGCTGTACGATGCGGGCGACCTGGCCGGCGCCAAGACCCAGCTGCAGTGGGCGATCGACCACGGCGACAGCGAATACGCCCACCTCGCGCGCGTGCGCCTGGCCGGCGTGCTGCTCGACGAAAAGGCCTACGACCAGGGCCTGGCGCTGCTCAAGGACGAGCCGCCGGCATCGTTCGCGGCCTTGTATGCCGACCGCCGCGGCGACCTGCTGGCCGCGCAGGACAAGCGTGCCGACGCGCGCACGGCGTACCGGCTGGCGCTCGACAAGCTCAGTGCCAACGACGCGGCCATGCGCCAGATCATCCAGTTCAAGCTCGACGCGCTGGGCACCGCCTGAGGGCGGCGCTTTCCGGCGCGCCGGCGCGCGGACCCGCCGCCCGGGGGCGGGCGGGTCCGCGGTTTTGCGTTTCAACCCAATTCAGGATCGGAACCCCATGACGTCATCGTTTCCCGGCACGGCCAAGAACCAGCAACACGGCAATTTCGTCCGCGCCCTGGTGGTGGCCGCCGCTTGTGCCGCCACCCTTGGCGGCTGCTCGCTGTTCAGCAAGAGTGACAAGCGCACGCCGGTCGATCTCAAGCCGATCACCCAGACCCTGTCGGTGCGCCAGGCCTGGCGCGCCAGCGTCGGCAAGAGCGGCCCGTACACGCTGCAGCCGGCCGTGGCCGGCGGCACGGTCTACGCGTCCTCCAACGGTGGCAAGGTGATGGCCTTCGACGGCACCACCGGCCGCACGCTGTGGGAGGCCCGCACCGACATCGACCTCACCAGCGGCCCCGGCAGCGACGGCTCGGTGACGGCGGTGGCGGGCGAGAAGGGCGCCGTGTTCGCCTTCGACAACAGCGGCAAGCAGATCTGGAAGAAGCAGGTCAACGGCGAGGTCCTGTCCGCGCCGCTGGTCGGCAACGGCCTGGTGGTGGTGCGCACCACCGACACCCGCGTGCTGGGCCTGGACGCGCAGACCGGCGAGCGCCGCTGGATCTACCAGCGCTCGCAGACGCCGCTGAACCTGCGCGCGGCGATGGGCATGACGTTCGCCGGCGACGGCATCGTGATGGGCTTCCCGGGTGGCAAGCTCGGCGTGCTGGCGCCGGGCAACGGCGTGCTGCGCTGGGAAAGCACGGTGTCCTACCCGAAGGGCGTCTCCGAGATCGAGCGCCTGAACGACGTCACCGGCCAGCCGGCGGTCAACGGCCGCCAGGTCTGCGCCACCACCTTCCAGGGTCGCGTGGCGTGCCTGGAACTGGCCAACGGCCAGCCCCAGTGGGGCAAGGATTTCTCGTCGCCGACCGGCCCGACGCAGGACGACACCTCGCTGTACGCCAGCGACGAGCGCTCGGTGGTGCATGCGTTCGACCGCCAGAACGGCAACGAGCGCTGGAAGAACGACCAGTTGCTGTACCGCCGCCTGGGCGCGCCGCTGGCGCTGGGCCGCTCGGTGGTGATGGGCGACTATGAAGGCTACGTGCATTTTCTTTCGCGCGAGGACGGCCAGTTCCTGGCCCGCCTGAAGACCGACGGCAGCGAGATCACCGCCGCGCCGGTGGTGGCGGGCGCGTCGATGGTGGTGCAGACGCGCGACGGCAACCTCTACGGCTTCGTGCCGGACTGAGGCGCCGCGACGATGAGGGCGCGCCCGTGCACCTGTCGGCACGGGCCGCGCCGATCCGGTAGCATGATCCGGCGGATCGTGCAGGTGAACGAGGCCGGGTGGCAAGGCCAGCCCGGTTGCCCGACAGGAAACGTGGCCAGGCGCGCGGCGCCCGGCCGTCGGACCCACATCACTCCGGAGTTCCTGGGGGGCGGCATCTGCCGGCCCCCATTTCCGTTTATTGCATGAAACCAGTTATCGCTCTGGTCGGCCGTCCCAATGTGGGCAAGTCGACGCTATTCAACCGCATGACCCGCTCGCGCGACGCCCTCGTCGCCGACCTGCCGGGGCTCACACGCGACCGCCACTACGGCGAGGGCCGCATCGGCGAGCGCCCGTTCATCGCCATCGACACCGGCGGCTTCGAGCCGGTGGCCAAGGACGGCATCGTCGCCGAGATGGCCAAGCAGACCCGCCAGGCGGTGGTCGAGGCCGACGTGGTGATCTTCCTCGTCGACGGCCGCCTCGGGCTGGCGCCGCAGGACCGCGTGATCGCGGACTACCTGCGCAAGACCGGGCGCCGCGTCATGCTGGCCGTGAACAAGGCCGAGGGCATGAAGTACACCACCGTGGCGGCGGAGTTCTACGAGCTCGGCATGGGCG
Organism: Cupriavidus ulmosensis; assembly: GCF_977008105.1. NCBI lineage: Bacteria > Pseudomonadati > Pseudomonadota > Betaproteobacteria > Burkholderiales > Burkholderiaceae > Cupriavidus > Cupriavidus ulmosensis. The sequence continues at coordinate 2,659,863 of NZ_CDRMWP010000001.1, read as the reverse complement.
ACCCCTATGCCATCTCCTCCACGCACGGCGACGGCGTGCGCGAGCTGGTCGACGAGGCGCTGGAGCTGGCGGTCAAGGAGCGCCCGGAGCTGGCCGAGGAAGACGAGCACGCGCAGCGCGGCGTCAAGATCGCCATCGTGGGCCGCCCCAACGTGGGCAAGTCCACGCTGGTCAACACGCTGATCGGCGAGGAGCGCGTGATCGCGTTCGACATGCCCGGCACCACGCGCGACGCCATCTACGTGGAGTTCGAGCGCGGCGGCAAGCCCTACACGCTGATCGACACCGCCGGCCTGCGCAAGCGCGGCAAGGTGTTCGAGGCGATCGAGAAATTCTCGGTGGTCAAGACGCTGCAGTCCATCGCCGACGCCAACGTGGTGGTGCTGCTGCTCGACGCCCAGCAGGACGTTTCCGAGCAGGACGCGCACATCGCCGGCTTCATCGTGGAGTCGGGCCGCGCGCTGGTGGTCGGCGTGAACAAGTGGGACGGCCTCGACGGCCATGCGCGCGACCGCATCAAGCATGACCTCGAGCGCAAGCTGCAGTTCCTCGACTTCGCCAACTTCCACTTCGTGTCGGCGCGCGAGCGCACCGGCATCGGCGCGCTGCTGCGCTCGGTGGACGAAGCCTACGCCGCGGCGATGGTCAAGCTGCCGACGCCGCAGCTCACGCGGATCCTGCAGGAAGCGGTGGAGTTCCAGCAGCCGCGCCGCGTCGGCGCGACCCGCCCCAAGCTGCGCTACGCGCACCAGGGTGGCTCCAATCCGCCGATCATCGTGGTGCACGGCAATTCATTGTCGGGCATCGCGGACAGCTACCGGCGCTATCTCGAAAATCGCTTCCGCACGGCCTTCAAGCTCAAGGGCACGCCGCTGCGCATCGAATTTCGCACGAACAAAAACCCGTATGCGGACTCGAAGGATTGAGTCGGGCAGCGGGGCAGCCTGGCGGGCAAGTTTCGTTTGCGTTCGTTTGGAACTGAGGCTAAATTCTCGGTAGCGGGGGGTTCCCCGCGAGACGATGCTGGCTTGGTACCGTTTTTGATCTTTTTTTGGCGCGGTTTGCGCCGCTCGACTTGAATCGGGGATGAACGTCCCCATCATCCATCACTAAATCTATAATTTTGGAGTGTGCCATGAGCAACAAAGGGCAATTGCTACAAGACCCGTTCCTGAACGCGCTGCGCAAAGAGCACGTGCCGGTTTCAATCTACCTCGTCAATGGCATCAAGCTGCAAGGCAATATCGAGTCGTTCGACCAGTACGTCGTCCTGTTGCGCAACACCGTGACGCAGATGGTTTACAAGCATGCGATTTCCACCGTCGTGCCCGCGCGCGCCGTGAATTTCCGCGTGGACGATACGGCCGAGGGCTGATCCTTTACCGTTATTCCCATGTTCACGGCTGGCCCGCCGCCATTGCGGCAAGGCCACCGCGAACCGGTGCCGCGCCGGGGCCTGAAATCCCGGCGCGACGCCAGCAACGACACCGGCCATCCGGTCGCACCGCGGACATGCATATGGTTATGCCGCGGACGATGCCTTACCCTGGTGCATGCCGCCGCGGACCATCTCCGCCGCCGCGCGCCAACCGGGACAGGGCCCTTGCCTTGCGGCACCCGCCACGCCCCCGGCCGGTTTCCATCGTTTTCCTTTTCGCGTTTCGCGATCCTCCCGTTTGCAATCTAGAGCTACCTCCAATTCCGAGTCCTCCCGCGCCATCCTCGTCGGCGTCGATTTCGGCAAGCACGACTTCCAGGAAAGCCTGAGCGAGCTGGCGCTGCTGACGTCCACCGCCGGCTCGACGCCGGTGCACATGCTGACCGGCCGGCGCTCGCGCCCGGACCCGGCGCTGTTCATCGGCTCGGGCAAGGCGGAGGAACTCAAGGAGGCCGCCGACGCGCTCGACGCGGACGTGGTGGTGTTCAACCACACGCTGAGCCCGGCCCAGCAGCGCAACCTCGAGCGTTTCCTCAAGCGCCACGTGATCGACCGCACCGGCCTGATCCTGGACATCTTCGGCCAGCGCGCGCAGAGCCACGTCGGCAAGGTGCAGGTCGAGCTGGCCCAGGTCCAGTACCAGGCCTCGCGGCTGGTCCGCGCATGGAGCCACCTGGAGCGGCAGAAGGGCGGGATCGGCATGCGCGGCGGCCCGGGCGAGCGTCAGCTCGAGCTCGACCGCCGCCTGCTGGACGAGCGCGCCAAGCGCCTGAAGTCGGACCTGTCGCGGCTGCAGCGCCAGCACAGCACCCAGCGCCGCGCGCGGGCGCGCAACGACACGCTGAGCATCTCGCTGGTCGGCTATACCAACGCCGGCAAGTCGACGCTGTTCAACGCGCTGACCAAGGCGCGCGCGTACGCCGCCGACCAGCTGTTCGCCACGCTCGACACCACCTCGCGCCGGCTCTACCTGGAAGGCCTGGGCAACGTGGTGCTGTCCGACACGGTCGGCTTCATCCGCGACCTGCCCACGCAACTGGTGGCCGCGTTCCGCGCCACGCTGGAGGAAACCGTGCACGCCGATTTGCTGCTGCACGTGGTGGACGCCTCCAGCCCGGTGCGCCACGAGCAGGTCGAGCAGGTCAACCGCGTGCTGGCCGAAATCAATGCCGACGACATCCCGCAGATCGTCGTGATGAACAAGATCGACGCCGCGCCGGAGCTGCTGGAACAGGGCCCGCGCGTGGAGCGCAACGAAGAAGGCGTGCCGGTGCGCGTGTTCGTCAGCGCGCGCGACGGCATCGGCCTGGACGCGCTGCGCGAGGCGGTGGTGGAAGCGGCGCGCTGGCTGGCCGAGCGGCCGCCAGGGCCGGCGCCGCTCGACCCGCGCTTCGCCGACGGGCACGGTCGCGTGGACGATGCCCACGACGACGCCACGGACGATGAACGGGGTGTCGGCGGGGACGATGGCCAGGATGGCGGCCAGGATGGCGGCGATGACGCCGCTCCGGAAGAGCCCGACACGCTGTAAGCCGGTTCGGCGGAAATCGGTGCCAGATTGCCCCAAATAGGCAAATGTGGCGTCGATGACTGTTAGAATCCCTCTGTTCCAACTATCCCGGACCCGTGCACTTCATGCCCCAGTTTCCCCGGAATCCTGAATCGAGTCATGCCTTCGGCGGCGCCCCGTCGCGGTCGGCGTGGCAGCGTTTGCGCGCGATCCTGTCGTTGAACGATCCACGTTGGGGTCGGGGCGATGATGAAGACAAGGATAAGGACAAGGACAACAACCGCCAGCAGCAGCAGCGGCCGCCCCAGGACGGCCCGCCCGACCTGGACGAGCTGTGGCGCGACTTCAACCGCCGCCTGAACGGCCTGCTCGGCCGCAAGGACAACGGTGGCGGCGGCAACCAGGGTTTTGGCGGCGGCGCGCGCACGCCGGGCAAGGGCTCGGGCGTGGGCGCCGGCGTGGTGGTGATCGCCGCCATCGGCATCTGGCTGGCCAGCGGCTTCTTCATGGTGCAGGAAGGCCAGACCGCGGTGATCCTGCAGTTCGGCAAGTTCAAGTACACCACCGGCCCCGGCATCAACTGGCGCCTGCCGTACCCGATCCAGTCGGCCGAGATCGTCAACCTGTCGAGCGTGCGCTCGGTGGAAGTGGGCCGCTCGACCTCGATCAAGGACAGCAACCTGAAGGACGCGTCGATGCTGACGCAGGACGAGAACATCATCGACGTCCGCTTCACGGTGCAGTACGACATCCAGGACGCCCAGGAATTCCTGTTCTACAACAAGACCGACCGCGGCGGCGACGAAGAGCTGGTGACGCAGGCCGCCGAGACTTCGGTGCGCGAGATCGTCGGCCGCAACAAGATGGATGCAGTGCTGTACGAGAACCGCGAGCAGATCGCGCAGAACCTCGCCAAGTCGATCCAGTCCATCCTCTCGGCCTACAAGACCGGCATCCGCGTGATCTCGGTCAACGTGCAGAGCGTGCAGCCGCCCGAACAGGTGCAGGCCGCCTTCGACGACGTCAACAAGGCCAGCCAGGACCGCGAGCGCGCCATCAGCGAAGGCCAGGCCTACGCCAACGACGTGATCCCGCGCGCCAAGGGCACCGCCGCGCGCCTGAACGAGGAGGCGCTGGCCTACAAGTCGCGCGTGGTCAACCAGGCCGAGGGCGACGCCGCGCGCTTCCAGCAGGTCCAGGCGCAATATGCCAAGGCGCCGCAGGTCACGCGCGACCGCCTCTACATTGAAACCATGCAGCAGATCTATACGAATTCGACCAAGGTGCTGGTGGACTCGCGCCAGGGCAACAATCTCCTCTACCTGCCGCTGGATAAGCTGATGTCGCAGGCGCAGTCCGGCACGCCGGCCGCCGGCGCCGCGCAGGCGCCCGCCGCCGGCAGCGCTCCCGCGCCGGCGCCCGACGCCAGCGGCGACAACCGGTCGCGCGAGCTGCTGCGCAACCGTGACCGCGATTCGCGCTGAGGAGCCCTGACATGAACCGACTGATTTCGATTGTCATCGGCCTCTTCATCGTGCTGGCGATTGGCTCCTCGATGGTGTACGTGGTGGACCAGCGCCAGTACGCGGTGGTGTTCGCCTTCGGCGAGATCAAGCAGGTGGTGCGCGAGCCCGGCCTGCACTTCAAGCTGCCGCCGCCGCTGCAGAACGTGGTCTTCATGGACCGCCGCCTGCTGACCATCGACGTGGCCGCGTCCGAGCGCTTCCTGACCGCCGAGAAGAAGAGCATGGTGGTGGACTGGTTCGTCAAGTGGCGCATCACCGATCCGCGCAAGTTCTTCGTCGCCTTCAACGGCAACATCCGCAGCGCGCAGGACCGCATGACCCAGCGCATCGATTCCGTCGCCCGCGAGGAATTCGGCAAGCGCACGGTGGCCGACGTGGTCGCCGGCGAGCGCGACAAGGTCATGCAGAACATCCGCTCGGCGATGGCCGACTACGCGCAGTCGGTCGGCGTGGAGATCATCGACGTGCGCCTCAAGCGCGTGGACCTGCTGCCCGCGATCAGCGAATCGGTGTACCGCCGCATGGAGGCCGAGCGCAAGCGCGTGGCCAACGAGCTGCGCTCCACCGGCGCGGCCGAGGGCGAGAAGATCCGCGCCGACGCCGACCGCCAGCGCGAGGTGGTGCTGGCCGAGGCCTACCGCGACGCGCAGAAGATCAAGGGCGACGGCGATGCCCAGGCTTCGCAGATCTACGCCGACGCGTTCGGCCGCGATCCGCAGTTCGCGCAGTTCTGGCGCAGCATGGAGGCCTACCGCAATACCTTCCGCGACAAGCGCGACGTGCTGGTGCTGGAGCCCAACTCGGACTTCTTCCGCTACATGCGCTCGCCGAACGGCGCGCCGGCCCCGGCGCCGGCGGCCGCGGCGGGACGCCGCTGAGCGCCACCAAGCGCCACGCCCGGCGGCCACGGCCGCCGGGCGCCAGGACAAAACCCCGGCTTGCCGGGGTTTTGTCCGGCTGGGGCGGCGCGATGCGCGCGCCGGCCGGGCGCCTCGGCCGCCGCACGGCGGGCGCGCCGGGTGACGGCGGCGCGGTGCTGCCGGTCCGCCCGCCGCCGGCGCGAACCCAATTCAACGGGCATCCCGCGGATGCCCGGCAACCGACGTGAAGAGATTTACCATGTCCAACCACTGGCTTCTGCCTGAAAACATCGCCGACGTGCTGCCGTCGGAGGCCCGCAAGATCGAAGAACTGCGCCGCCGCATGCTGGACCTGTTCCGCACCTACGGCTACGAGCTCGTCATGCCGCCGATGCTGGAATACCTCGAGTCCCTGCTGACCGGCACCGGCCACGACCTCGACCTGCGCACGCTCAAGCTGGTCGACCAGCTCTCCGGCCGCACGCTGGGCCTGCGCGCCGACATCACGCCCCAGGTCGCCCGCATCGACGCGCACCTGCTCAACCGCTCCGGCGTGACCCGCCTGTGCTACGCCGGCAACGTGCTGCACGCGCGCCCGGCGGGATTTCGCGCCACGCGCGAGCCGATCCAGGTCGGCGCCGAGATCTACGGCCATGCCGGCCTCGAGGCCGACGTCGAGATCCAGTCGCTGATGCTGGCCGCGCTGCAGGTCGCGGGGCTGACCGACGTGCGCCTGGACCTGTGCCACGCGGGCATCCTGGAGGCGCTGCTCGACGGCCTGCCGTCGAGCCGCAAGATCGAGGACGCGCTGTTCGCCGCGCTCGAGACCAAGGACGTGCCGGCGCTGCGCGAGCTGACCGAAGGCATGCCGCAGGCCGAGCGCGAGGCGCTGCTGGCGCTGCCCACGCTGTACGGCGGGGTGGACGTGCTGGAGCGCGCCCGCGCCACGCTGCCGGCCAGCCCGGCCATCGCGCGCGCGCTCGACGAGCTGGCCGCGCTGGCGGCCGCGGTGAGCGGGGCGAGCGTCAACATCGACCTGTCCGACCTGCGCGGCTACCACTACCACAGCGGCGTGATGTTTACCGCCTACGTCGCCGGCCTGCCCAACTACGTGGCCCGCGGCGGGCGCTACGACAAGGTCGGCGAAGCCTTCGGCCGCGCGCGGCCGGCCACCGGCTTCTCGCTCGATCTGCGCGAGGTTGCCGCGCTGTCGCCGCTGGAAGTGCGGGCTTTCGCCATCTTCGCGCCGTGGGATGCGGATCCCGAGCTGCGCGCCGCGATCGCCGCGCTGCGCGCCGACGGCGAGATCGTGATCCAGTCGCTGCCGGGCCACACGCACCAGCTCGACGAATTCAACTGCGACCGCCAACTGGTGCGCCAGGAGGGCGGCTGGGTGGTGGTGCCGCGCGGCGCCGGGGCGTAGGCGCCCTTTTTTCGCGCGGCTCGCGCGCATGGGCCGGCAGTGCCGCGGCGCCTGCCGCGCCCGCTTTCGGCCCGCTTTCGTCCCGTTGCCGGCCGGCGCCCCAAAAACGGGGTGTTGTCCGGCAACGAGAGTAAAATACGTTTTTAACCTTCTGACCAAATCAACATGTCCGCTTCTGCAGTAAGCCAGGGACGCAATGTCGTCGTGATCGGCACCCAGTGGGGTGACGAAGGCAAAGGGAAAATCGTCGATTGGCTTACCGATCATGCAAAGGGCGTGGTGCGGTTCCAGGGTGGCCACAATGCGGGCCACACCCTCATCATCGGCGGCAAGAAGACCATCCTGCGGCTGATTCCCTCGGGCATCATGCGCGCCGGCACGGTCTGCTACATCGGCAACGGCGTGGTGCTGTCGCCCGAGGCGCTGTTCCGCGAGATCGAGGAACTGGAAGGCGCCGGCCTGCAGGTGCAGAACCGCCTGCGCATCTCCGAAGCGACCACGCTGATCCTGCCGTACCACATCGCCATCGACAAGGCGCGCGAAGCGCGCCGCGGCGCCGGCAAGATCGGCACCACCGGCCGCGGCATCGGCCCGGCCTACGAAGACAAGGTGGCCCGCCGCGCGCTGCGCGTGCAGGACCTGTTCGATCCCAAGACCTTCGCCGAGCGCCTGCGCGAGAACCTGGACCTGCACAACTTCATGTTGACCCAGTACCTGGGCGCCGAAGCGGTGGACTTCCAGCAGACCCTGGACGAAATGCTGGCCTACGCGCCGCGCCTGGCGCCGATGGTGGCCGACGTGTCCGCCGAGCTGTACGCGGTCAACGCCGCCGGAGACAACCTGATGTTCGAAGGCGCGCAGGGCACGCTGCTCGACGTCGACCACGGCACCTATCCGTTCGTCACCTCGAGCAACTGCGTGGCCGGCGCGGCCGCCGCCGGCGCCGGCGTCGGCCCGGGCCGCCTGAACTACATCCTGGGCATCACCAAGGCCTACTGCACCCGCGTGGGTTCGGGCCCGTTCCCCAGCGAGCTGTACGACAACGACAACCCCGCCCGCCAGGACGCGGTCGGCGTGCGCCTGGCCAACGTCGGCAAGGAATTCGGCTCGGTCACGGGCCGTCCGCGCCGCACCGGCTGGCTCGACGCCGCCGCGCTCAAGCGCTCGGTGCAGATCAACGGCGTGTCGGGCCTGTGCATGACCAAGCTCGACGTGCTCGACGGCCTCGAGACCATCAAGCTGTGCGTGGGCTACCAGCTCGACGGCAAGACCGTCGACATCCTGCCGCGCGGCTCGGATGCGGTGGCGCGCTGCGTGCCGGTGTACGAGGAATTCCCGGGCTGGAACGAGTCCACCTTCGGCGTGAAGGCCTGGGACGCGCTGCCCGAGCAGGCGCGCATCTACCTCAAGCGCATCGAGGAAGTGGTCGGCATCCCGATCGACATGATCTCGACCGGCCCGGACCGCGACGAAACCATCCTGCTGCGCCACCCGTACGTGGCGTGACGCCGGGCGCCCGCGAGGGCGCGCACGGCATGGCGCCGGCAAGGCGTCCGCAGCACAATAGCAAATCGGCCCGCGCAAGCGGGCCGAAGCATTCCCGGTCGACAGACCACAAGCCGAAGCGCCGGAATAGGCGACAAGAACCATGAACCTGCCATCGAACGACGACGAGAACCTGTGGATTTCCTGGGATGACTACCACAGCCTGATCGCACGCCTGTCACTGAACGTCCACGAATCGGGCTGGCAGTTCGACAAGATCCTGTGCCTGGCGCGCGGCGGCCTGCGCGTGGGCGACCAGATGTCGCGCATCTTCGACGTGCCGCTGGCCATCCTCGCCACCAGCAGCTACCGCGAGGCGGCCGGCACGCAGCAGGGCGAACTCGACATCGCGCAGTACATCACCATGACCCGCGGCGAACTGTCGGGCAAGATCCTGCTGGTCGACGACCTGGTGGATTCCGGCGTCACGCTCGAGCGCGTGGGCCGCCACCTGAAGGAGCGCTATCCGGCGGTGACGGAAGTCCGCTCGGCGGTGCTCTGGTACAAAGCGTGCTCCAAGGTCAAGCCGGATTACCACGTGACCTTCCTGCCGACCAATCCCTGGATCCACCAGCCGTTCGAAGAGTACGACACGCTGCGCCCGCACAACCTCGCGGCCTGGCTCAAGCGCGGCAAGCGCGCGGCCGACGGCGGCCCGCAGGCCTGATCCGCGGGGCGCGCGCACATGAGCGGGCAGGGCGGCGTCGCCACGCGGGCCTCGCGCTCGCAGGCTGCCTATCACAGCCTGCGCGACGACATCTTCGCCTTCCGCCTGCTGCCCGGCGACCGCTTCACCGAGAACGACGTTGCCGAGCGGCTCGGCATCTCGCGCACGCCCGTGCGCGAGGCGCTGCAGCGTCTGCAGGGCGACGGCCTGGTGCGCGGCCACTACCGCAACGGCTGGGAAGTGGTGCCGCTCGACCTGGGCCGCTTCGAAGCGCTCTACGAACTGCGCACCGTGCTGGAAACCCACGCGGTGACGCGGCTGTGCCAGCAGCCCGCCGCGCGCCACGTCGACCTCGCCAGCCTGGCGCGGCAGGACGCCATCTGGCGCGTGCCGCGCGCGCAGCGCCTGGCCGACGGCAACGAGGTGGCGCGGCTCGACGAGGGTTTCCACCTCGCGCTGATGCACGCGGCCGGCAACCCGGAGGCCGCCGCGGTCCACCAGCAGGTGACCGACCGCATCCGCATCATCCGCCGGCTGGACTTCGCCTACGGCGACCGCGTCGAACTGACCTATGACGAGCACGCCGGCATTCTCGATGCCGTGGCCGCGCGCGACAGCGCGCGCGCCGTCGCGCTGCTGGCCTCGCATATCGAGGACGGTCGCGCCGAAGTGAGCCGCCTGACCACCGAGCGCCTCGAGCGGATCCGCACCAGCCTTGTGCTGCCGGTGCCGCCGGGCGCACCGCCGCGGCGCAGGCGCTTCGGCTGACGCCGGGCTTTCCTTGCCGGTCGCCGGACGGCGGCCACGCCCGGGCCCGCCGCCCGGCACCTTCCCCTGGACCTCTCCCAGCACGCCCGCCACGCGGTCTTGGCGCGCCCGCTGACGCTTTGCGGGCCGCGCCATTGCCGCGCTCGCGCCATGTTTGTGCATCCGGGCCTGCGTTCTGTCCGCCGTGGCACGCATGTTGCAACGTCTCCTGCGAATCCGTTTATGTATACATAAATTGCAGGACACGATGAGTTCTCACCTGAATCCGATCCGCGGCAGCCGCGGCATGGCCGTCGCGCCGCACGCGCTGGCCTCGCAGAGCGCGCTGGCGGTATTGCGCGAAGGCGGCAATGCCGTCGAGGCGATGATCGCCGCGGCGGCCACCATTGCGGTGGCCTATCCCCACATGAACAGCATCGGCGGCGACAGCTTCTGGCTGATCGCCCGGCCCGGCGAAGCGCCGCGCGGCCTGGAGGCCTGCGGCGCGGCGGCCGGCGCGGCCACCATCGAACGCTACCGCGAGGCCGGCCTGGCCACGATCCCGTTCCGCGGCGGCCTGGCGGCCAACACCGTGGCCGGCACCGTCTCCGGCTGGAACGCCGCGCGGGCGTGGTCGCAGGAAGCGCTGGGCGGGCGCCTGCCGCTGTCGCGCCTGCTGGCCGACGCCATCGCCTATGCGCGCGACGGCGTGCCCGTCACGCAAAGCCAGTCGGCCTGCGTGGCGGCCAAGCAGGCCGAACTGGCCGGCATCGCGGGTTTTGCCGAGACCTTCCTTGCCGAGGGCGTGCCGGCGACCGGCAGCCGCTTCCGCCAGCCGCGCCTGGCCGCGGCGCTGGAACAGCTCGCGCGCGTCGGGCTGGACGATTTCTACCAGGGCGACCTCGCGCACAGCATGGCGCGCGACCTCGCCGCCGTGGGCAGCCCGCTGACGCTCGACGACCTGCGCGCGCACCGCGCGGTGTGGAAGACCCCGCTGGCGCTGGCGCATTCGCGCGGCACCGTCTACAACATGCCGCCGCCCACGCAGGGCCTGGTCTCGCTGCTGATCCTGGGCCAGCTCGACCGCCTGCTGGACAGCGGCATGGACCCGCTCGGCGCGCCCTTCGTCCACGCCTGCGTGGAGGCGACCAAGCAGGCCTTCGGCGTGCGCGACCGCCACATCACCGATCCGCTCCACATGGACATCGATCCGCGCGACCTGCTGACGCCGGACTGGCTGGACACGGCCGCGGCGCGCATCCGCCCGGACGCCGCGCTGCCGTGGGGCAATGGCCTGGGGCCCGCCGACACCGTGTGGATGGGCGTGATCGACGGCGACGGCGTGGCGGTCAGCTTCATCCAGAGCATCTATCACGAGTTCGGCAGCGGCGTGGTGCTGCCGGCCTCGGGCGTCAACTGGCAGAACCGCGGCTGCAGCTTCTCGCTCGACCCCGCCGCGCGCAATCCGCTGGCGCCGGGACGCAAGCCGTTCCACACGCTCAACCCGGCGCTGGCGCGCCTGGCCGACGGCCGCACGCTGGTCTACGGCAACATGGGCGGCGACGGCCAGCCGCAGTCGCAGAGCGCGGTGTTCTCGCGCATCGCGCATTTCGGCATGAACCCGCAGGCCGCCATCGACGCACCGCGCTGGCTGCTGGGCCGGACCTGGGGCCAGACCAGCGACACCCTGAAGCTCGAGGCGCGCTTTCCCGCCGCCACCAGCGACGCGCTGCGCCAGCTCGGCCACGACGTGGAAATCCTCAGGCCTTACGACGAGACGATGGGACACGCGGGCGCCATCCTGCTGCACCCGAACGGCCTCTACGAAGGCGGCTCCGATCCGCGCAGCGACGGCAACGTGGCCGGCTGGTAGGCACGGCGCAAGGCATGGGGCGCGCGCCGCGGCGCCGCCCGTTTTTTTCGCGGCTCCCGGCCGCACGGCGCGCCGGCCGCGCCGGCCGTCCCGGGGCCTGCGCACCGGCGGCGCGCCTTGCGCGCGCGCCGGTTTTCCCCGAAGTCCGTTCAAGGAGTGGTTCGATGCGTTCCGTTGCAGATGACGCAGTACTCGGCTTGGCGCCCGCCTTGCCACTGGCGCGCACGCGCTGGATCCAGCTCGCGCTGGGCGTGGCGTGCATGATGGCGATCTCCAGCCCGCAATACGTCTGGACCCTGTTTACCAAGCCGCTCGCCACCAAGCTCGGCGTGCCGCTGTCCGAGCTGCAGGTCACTTTCTCGCTGCTGATCGTGCTGCAGACCTTTTTCTCGCCGTTCCAGGGCGCGCTGATCGAGCGCTTCGGGCCGCGCCGGCTGATCGCGCTCGGCACGGTGCTGTCGGGGCTGAGCTGGGTGCTGGCGTCGCAGGTGCAGAGCCTGGGCATGCTCTACCTGTGCTACGGCGTGGTGGGCGGCCTGGGCACCGGCATCGTCTACGTCGGCGTGGTGGGCCAGATGGTGCGCTGGTTCCCGGACCGCCGCGGCTTCGCCGTGGGCATGGTCGCGGCCGGCTACGGCATGGGCGCGATCGTCACCACCTTCCCGATCGCTTCGGCGCTGGCCGGCAAGGGGCTGGAAACCACGCTGTGGCAGTTCGGCCTGCTGTTCGCGGTGATCGGCTTCATTGCCTCGCAGGGGCTGCGCGCGCCCGCGGCGCCCGCGGCGGCGGCGCCGGCGCATGGCCGGGAAGGCAGCGCCGCGCGCGCCGTGGCCGACGTGCCGACGCGCCAGATGCTGCGCACGCCGCTGTTCTGGCTGCTGTTCGGCATGATGACCATGATGTCCACCTCGGGCCTGATGGTGACGTCGCAGATGGCGGCTTTCGCCAAGGATTTCGGCGTCACCGGCGCCACCGTGCTCGGCATGGCGGCGCTGCCGCTGGCGCTGACGCTCGACCGCTTCACCAACGGGCTCACGCGCCCGCTGTTCGGCTGGGTCTCCGACCGCTGGGGACGCGAGAACACCATGTGCCTGGCCTTCGCGCTGGAAGGCGTGGCGATGGCGCTGTGGCTGCTGACGCGCGAGAACGCGGTGCTGTTCGTGCTGCTGTCGGGCGTGGTGTTCCTGGGCTGGGGCGAGATCTTCTCGCTGTTTCCCTCCACGCTGACCGATACCTTCGGCACGCGCTTCGCCACCACCAACTACGGCTGGCTGTACATCTCGCAGGGCATCGGCTCGATCTTCGGCGGCCCGCTGGCCGCGCTGATGCACGAGCGGCTGGGCAGCTGGATGCCGGTCTTCGGCGTGGCGATCACGCTCGACATCGCGACCGCGCTGCTGGCCATCGCGGTGCTCAAGCCGGCGCGGCGCAGCTACCTCGCGCGGCCGGCCGGCTGAGAAGCGAGCGGGCGGGGCGGCAGCGCGCCGCCCCGAGGCATCGCTCAGTAAGCCACCGAATAGCGCTGGCGCGGGTGCGCCGGCTTTTCCACCTCGTCGAGCATGGCGATGGCGTAGTCCTCCATCGAGATCCAGCTCTTGCCCGCGGCGTCGGACAGCAGCGTGTCGCCGCCCGTGCGCCACGTGCCGGTGCGCGTGCCCGGCTCGAACAGCGCGGCCGGCGACAGGAAGGTCCAGTCGAGCGCGGTCTCGGCGCGCAGGGCATCGAGGAAATCGCGCCCGGCCAGCGCCTCCGGCTTGTAGGCGTCGGGGAATCCCGGCGTATCGACCAGTTGCACGCCGGGCGCCACGTAGAGGCTGCCGGCGCCGCCCACCACCAGCAGGCGCGGCACGCCCGCGGCCTTGACCGCGTCGACGATCTGCGCGGCCCTGGTGTGTTCGAAGCGCACCGTGCTGATGGCCACGTCGCTGCCGGCGATGGCGGCAGCGAGCGCCTTGGTATCCGCCGCGTCGGCGTCGCGCGTGGTCAAGTTCGGCTGCGCCGGCAGCTTGCCGGCCTGGCGCGCGACGGCGGTCACGGTGTGGCCGCGGCGCAGCGCTTCGTCGACGAGGCGGGTGCCGACGCGGCCGGTGGCGCCGATGATTGCGATCTTCATGTTCAACTCCTGGCTTGGTTGCCTGCTGTTTGTGGCTCGGGACTGCTGCACCGCTGTGTGTCTCACAGCATAGTCATGCCCGCGCAAGGCGCGGGCGCCAATCGCCGATATGAAACCAGTTCAGTTACATATCGGCGCAAAAAAAATCAGCGCTTGCGGCGCTCCCCGGCGGCGCGCTCTACGTCCGCCAGCATGCCGGCGATGGTGATCTCCGCCAGCGCGCCATCCATCGCCGCCTGCGCGCGGTCGGCGGCGTGCTTCAGCGCGCCGGTGATTTCCCGGCCCACCATGCACGCCGGGTTGGGCGCGCTGTGGTGCAGGGCGATCAGGGCGGTCGACTCCACCGCGCGGAACACGTCGAGCAGCGTGATCGACGCCGCCGCGCGCGTCAGCGAGGCGCCGCCGGTGCTGCCCATCGCGGTGCTCACCAGCCCCGCTTCGGCCAGTTGCCCGACCAGCCGCCGGATCAGCGCCGGGTTGGTGCCCACGCTGCCGGCGATCAGCGACGACGGCAGCGGCGCGTCGGCGCTGGCCAGCAAGGTGAGGATATGGACGGCGACGGCGAAGCGGCTGCTGGTGGTCATGGGGGAGCGCAATCCGAAGCGCGATGTGAAACCATCATAGTTACAGATGCGGGCGGCTGTCAAGCCGCGGGTCGCCGGCGCGCGGGTGGCGAGGCAGGCCGGCCGCGTGCCGCGACAGTGGCGTTCATATTGAAAAATCGCGGGAAACCTGCGCAAAACGCGACATTCTGGCCCGCAGGCAGCGGAAGAATGCCGGTATCGGCACTGAAACTGATACACTCACCCGCAGCGCAGCAGTCGGCGCCAGGCAGCGGGTGATCCGGGCCGCGCGCTGCCGTTCATGTGAACGGCAGTCCCCAGGAAGGGCCGCCCGAGGGCGGCGCAGCGCAGGCCGGAACCGCCGCCGTGCTTATCTTTTTATTCAGTCGCGCGGTCGCGAAGAAAATCGAAAAAATCGAATCGGGAGCAGCAAGTTGTCGGATCAGATGCCGGAGAACAGGACGGAAAACAAAAAACCCGCAAGGCTCGAAAGCGCTGCGGGTTTTCCGTTTGATCTGGTGCCCAGGAGAGGACTCGAACCTCCACAGTGTTGCCACCGCTAGGACCTGAACCTAGTGCGTCTACCAATTTCGCCACCTGGGCGGGCGTCGAAACAACCGAAGCGCTCATTATAGCGACCGCAATACGTTTGTCAAATACTATCCATAAAAATTGAATCAAAATAACTATCCGATCCCTAGCCGGGAAGAAATCCTCGGCGTCCTGAGGACGTCCGGGTCGCCCCTGTCGGCAGGCGACATCGCCAAGGCGCTGGCCGTCACGCGCAAGGAGCACGACGGATTCCAGAAACGCCTCGCCGCGATGGAGCGCGACGGCCAGATCGAACTCAACCGCAAGGGCCGCTACGAGCTGGCCCACCAGCCCAACTTCGTGACCGGGCGCGTGCAGGGCCACCGCGACGGCTTCGGCTTCCTGATCCGCGACGACGGCGACGACGACATCTTCCTGCCCGAGCGCGAGCTGCAGAAGGCGATGCACAACGACCGCGCCCAGGTGCGCGTGATCGGCTACGACCGGCGCGGCCGGCCCGAAGGCCAGATCGTCGAGATCATCGAGCGTGCCAACCGCTACGTGATCGGCCGCCTGCTCAGCGAAGGCGGCGTGCTGGTGGTGGCGCCGGAAGACAAGCGCATCAGCCAGGACATCCTGATCCCGCCCAAGTCGCAGGGCAAGGCGCGCGTGGGGCAGGTGGTCAGCGTCGAGATCATCGACTATCCCGACCGCTACGTGCAGCCGGTCGGCCGCGTGGTGGAAGTGCTGGGCGACATCGACGACCCCGGCATGGAGATCGAGATCGCGGTGCGCAAGTACGGCGTGCCGCACGAGTTCTCCGATGCCTGCGCCAAGGAAGCCGCCGCGCTGCCCGACGTGGTGCGCGAGTCCGACCTCGACCACCGCATCGACCTGCGCGACGTGCCGCTGGTCACCATCGACGGCGAGGACGCGCGCGACTTCGACGACGCGGTCTACTGCGAGCCGGTCAAGATCGGCCGCGCCAAGGGCTGGCGCCTGGTGGTGGCGATCGCCGACGTGTCGCACTACGTGCGTCCCGGCACGCCGCTCGACGCCGACGCGCTCGACCGCGCCACCTCGGTGTATTTCCCGCGCCGCGTGATCCCGATGCTGCCGGAGAAGCTCTCCAACGGCCTGTGCTCGCTCAACCCGCAGGTGGACCGCCTGTGCATGGTGTGCGACGCGGTCATCACCGCCAAGGGCGAGCTCAAGGCCTACCAGTTCTATCCGGCCGTGATGCATTCGGCCGCGCGCCTGACCTACAACGAGGTCTGGGCCGTGCTGTCGAACACCAAGGGTCCGGAGGCGCACAAGCGCGCCGACCTGGTGCCGCACCTGCAGAACCTGTACGAGCTGTTCCAGGTCCTGCTCAAGTCCCGCCGCGAGCGCGGCGCGATCGACTTCGACACCACCGAGACCTACATCGTCTGCAATGCGCAGGGCAAGATCGAGCAGATCCTGCCGCGCACCCGCAACGACGCGCACCGCCTGATCGAGGAATGCATGCTGGCCGCCAACGTGTGCGCGGCCGACTTCCTCGAGCGTTTCAAGCATCCCACGCTGTACCGCATCCACGCCGGCCCGAGCGAGGAAAAGCTCAAGAACCTGCGCGAGTTCCTCAAGACCGTGGGACTGTCGCTGGCCGGCGGCGACAAGCCGCAGGCGGCCGACTACGCCGACGTGATGGACAAGATCAAGAGCCGTCCCGACGCGCCCATGCTGCAGACCATGCTGCTGCGCTCGATGCAGCAGGCGGTCTACAGCCCGGACAACATCGGCCACTTCGGCTTGTCGTACGAGGCCTATGCCCACTTCACCAGCCCGATCCGCCGCTACCCCGACCTGCTGGTCCACCGCGCGATCAAGGCCGTGCTGGCGCACACCAAGTACCAGCCGGCGTTCGCCCCCGGCACGACGCTGAACACCGCCATCGCGCCCAAGGCGCGCCGCCTGCAGGCCAAGGACGCCGCCGCCAAGGCCGAGCTGAGCGCCGCGCGCGCCAAGCGCAACGAAGCCATCTGGGACGAGCTCGGCCTGCACTGCTCGGCCAACGAGCGCCGCGCCGACGAAGCCTCGCGCGACGTCGAAGCCTGGCTCAAGTGCTACTTCATGCGCGACAAGCTCGGCAGCGAGTTCTCGGGCACGGTCAGCTCGGTCACGTCGTTCGGCATCTTCGTGCAGCTCGACGAGCTTTACGTCGAAGGCCTGGTGCACGTCACCGAACTGGGCAGCGACTACTTCCAGTACGACGAGGCGCGCAACGAACTGCGCGGCGAGCGCACCGGCATCCGCTACCGTCTCACCGACCGCGTGCGCGTGCAGGTCTCGCGCGTGGACCTGGACGCGCGCAAGATCGACTTTCGCCTGGTGCAGGAGCCGTCGGCCAAGAACCTGCGCGCCCGCGCGCCGGTCACCGAAGCCCAGCCGCGCGTGCCCGCCGCGCACGCCGTGCCGGCGCGCAAGAAGGGCCGCCAGCTGGCGGCGCTGCTCGGCGGCACCTCCAAGCCGGAAGAATCGTTCGACGAGACGCTCGACCGCGTGATCGAGGAGCAGCCGGTGTTCGAGGCCGTCATCACGCCGGTCAAGGCGCGCCCCGGACAGGGCGCCAAGCCCGCCGGCAAGCCGGCCAAGCGTGCCGCCAAGCCCAAGCCCGCGCATCTCGGCTCGGGTCCCAAGGGCGGCGGCAAGCCGGCCGGCAAGAGCAGCCGCGCGGCGCGCAAGCGCTGATGCACGGCGGGGGCGCCATCACCGGCGCCCCCGCCGCGAACGCCCGGCGGGTGCCGGCGGGTACAATCCCGTCATGGCTAAACAAAAACTCCTGATCGGCTTTCACGCCGTCACCGCGCGCCTGCGCCAGGACGCCGCCGGCGTCACCGATGTCTACGTAGAATCCGCGCGGCGCGACCGCCGCATGCAGGACTTCATCCGCCTGGCCGAGAGCCTCAAGGTGCGCCTGCATCCGGTCGATGCCGAGCGCCTGCGCGGCATGGCCGGCACCGACCGCCACCAGGGCGTGGTGGCCCGCGCCGAAGACGTGGCGCTCGCGCTCAACCTTGACGAACTGCTCGACGGCATCGAAGGCACGCCGCTGCTGCTGGTGCTCGACGGCGTCACCGACCCGCACAACCTCGGTGCCTGCCTGCGCGTGGCCGACGGCGCCGGCGCGCACGCCGTGATCGCGCCCAAGGACCGCAGCGTCGGCCTCAACACCACCGTGGCCAAGGTCGCCAGCGGCGCGGCCGAGACCGTGCCCTACATCACCGTCACCAACCTCGCCCGCACCCTGCGCGAACTGCAGGAACGCGGCATCTGGGTGGTCGGCACCGCCGACGGCACCGACAAGACCGTCTACGACGCCGACCTCAAGGGCCCCATCGCCCTGGTGATGGGCGCCGAAGGCGAAGGCATGCGCCGCCTCACGCGCGAGACCTGCGACGAACTGGTCGGCATCCCGATGGCCGGCGGCGTGGAAAGCCTCAACGTCTCGGTGGCCAGCGGCGTGTGCCTGTATGAAGCGGTGCGCCAGCGCCGCCTGCCGCGCTGACGCCATGACGGAGGAACTCGACGCGCAGTCGCTGGCGGCCGCGCGCGGCCTGGTCGCCGATGCCGCCAGCATCATGGTGCTGACCGGCGCCGGCGTATCGGCGGAGTCCGGCGTGCCGACGTTCCGCGACGCCATGACCGGCCTCTGGTCGCGCTTCGACCCCGAGGAGCTCGCGCAGGAAGACGCCTACCGGCGCCAGCCCGCGCTGGTCTGGGCGTGGTACCTGCATCGGCGCGAACTGGTCGCCGCCACCCATCCCAACCCCGCCCATCTCGCGCTGGCCGCGCTCGCCGCGCGCAAGAAGGTCACGCTGGTCACGCAGAACGTGGACGGCCTGCACCAGCGCGCCGGCAGCCGCGACGTGATCGAGCTGCACGGCGACCTGTTCGCCGACAAATGGCTGGACGGCTGCGGCCGCTGCGACCCGGCCACTGCCATCCCCGGCACGCCGCCGCGCTGCGGGCTGTGCAATGCCATGATGCGGCCCGGCGTGGTGTGGTTCGGCGAAGAACTGCCGCGCGTGGCGCGCTATCGCGCCGAGCACGCCGCCGAAACCTGCGATCTGTGCCTGGTGGTGGGCACCTCCGGCCTGGTCTACCCGGCCGCCGGCCTGCCCGGCGTCGCCAGGGACCACGGCGCGCACGTCATCGTGGTCAACCCCCAGCCCTCGGCGCTGGACCAGACCGCCGACATCGTGCTGCGCGGGCCGGCCGGGGTGGTGCTGCCGCGCTTGTGGGACGAGGCCGCGGCGCCGGCCTGAGCACGCCGGCGGCGGGGCGATCGGGTTCGCGTAAGGCGATGTACATCCCGGATGTACATCGCCCGCCGCCGTGCTAGACTTCCTGCATCCAGTGCTTATCAGGGGGCTGCCATGCACCACACCCGCATCTTCCGCAACGGGAATTCGCAAGCGATACGGATTCCCGCCGACCTTGCCTATCCGGACAGCGACATGCCGCTCGAGATCGAGCGGGTTGGCGACGAGCTGCGCATCCGCCCGGCGCGCAAGCGCCTGACCGGGCTGCTGGACGTGTTTGCCGCGTTTCCCGAGGATTTTCTCGCCGGCGGGCGCGAACGGCAGGAGCAGGCCGAACGGGACGGGCTTTGATGGCCAGGTACATGCTCGACACCAATATGTGCATCTACCTGATGAAGAACCAGCCGCCGCACGTGGCGCAGCGGCTGGAAGCGTGCTTCGAAGGGGATGTGGTGCTGTCGGCGGTGACGCTGGCGGAACTGGAATACGGCATCGCCATGTCGCGGGAGCCGGAAGCGGCCCGCCGCGCGCTGGCGGCGCTGGTGGCGCGCGTGCCGGTGCTGCCGCTGACGAGCGCGGCGGCGCGCGCCTATGGTCCGATCCGCGCGGCCACGCGCGAGCGCAAGGCCGACGCGCTGGACAAGCTGATCGCGGCGCACGCGCTGGCCGAGGGCGCCATCGTCGTGACCAACAACGTGCGCGATTTCGCCGCCTACCCGGGTGTCAGCGTGGAAGACTGGTCGGTGCCGCCGGCCGCCTGAGCCGCCACGCTCAGCGCGCGATCAGCGCCTCCAGCTTGACCGCATCCGCCGCGAACAGGCGGATGCCGTCGGACAGCTTCTCGGTGGCCATTTGGTCTTCGTTGAGTTGCCAGCGGAAGGCCGCTTCGCCGCATTCGATGCGCGCGATGTTGGCGGCCTGGGCCTGGTCCACCGACAGCCTGCGCTCGACCTGGCCTTCGGTGGCGGCGAGCTTTTCGAGCAGGTCGGGGCTGATGGTCAGCAGGTCGCAGCCGGCCAGCGAGAGGATCTGTCCGGTGCTGCGGAAGCTGGCGCCCATCACTTCGGTCGCGTAGCCGAATTTCTTGTAGTAGTCGTAGATCTGGCGCACCGAGCGCACGCCGGGATCGTCGTCGCCGGCGTTGGCGGCGGCGTCCCATTTGTCGCCGGCCTTCTGCTTGTGCCAGTCGAGGATGCGGCCGACGAAGGGCGAGATGAGCTGCGCGCCGGCTTCGGCGCAGGCCACCGCCTGGGCCAGCGAGAACAGCAGCGTCATGTTGCAGCGGATGCCTTCGCGCTGCAGCACCTCGGCGGCGCGGATGCCTTCCCAGGTGGAGGCGATCTTGATCAGCACGCGCTCGCGCGCGATGCCGCGCTGCTCGTAGAGGGCGATCAGGTGGCGCGCCTTGGCCACGGTGGCCTCGGTGTCGAAGGACAGGCGCGCGTCGACCTCGGTGGAGACGCGGCCCGGCACGATCGCGAGGATCTCGCAGCCGAAGCCGATCAGCAGCGCGTCCATGACGGCGTCGCGGCCTTCGTTGTCGCGCACGGCCTGGTCCAGCAGCGGGCGGTACTCGGCCTTCTGCACGGCCTTGAGGATCAGTGAGGGATTGGTGGTGGCGTCCTGCGGCGTGTACTGCTTCATCAACTGGAAATCGCCGGTGTCCGCCACGACGGTGGTGAACTGCTTGAGCTGATCGAGCTGGTTCATGGTCGGTGAGTCGCTGTTAGAGAGGGTGGATGGCGCCGCGGCCGGCATGCCGGCCGCGCGCGCCGCCGTACATCGTTGCGCTCCCGGCAGGGGAGGGCGGTGCAAGGCGCAATGCCTTGGCCGGTGCCCGGAGCCGTCGTGCGGGGGCCGGGCGCCGGCCTCGCAGCCATTGTACCGCCGCCCCGCGCCGCCTCCGGCGATGCCACGGCATTCCGGTACACTATGCGGTTTCCCCCAAGCAGACGGGCTGTTGTCATGACTCAGGATGAACTCAAGGCGCTGGTGGCGCAAGCCGCGGCGGACTATGTCGAGAAGGAAGTGCCGGCCGGCGCGGTGCTCGGCGTGGGCACGGGCTCCACGGCCAACCTCTTTATCGATGCGGTGGCGGCGTTCAAGGGCCGCTTCGCCGGCGCGGTCTCCAGCTCGGAGGCATCCACCCGCCGCCTGCAGCAGCATGGCTTCAACGTGCTGGACCTCAACGAGGTCGACGAAATCCCCGTCTATGTGGACGGCGCCGACGAGATCGACGCCAGCGGCGCCATGATCAAGGGCGGCGGCGGCGCGCTCACGCGCGAGAAGATCGTGGCCTCGGTGGCGCAGCGCTTCGTCTGCATCGCCGACGGCAGCAAGCTGGTGGAAGTGATGGGCGCGTTCCCGCTGCCCGTGGAAGTGATTCCGATGGCACGCGCAGCGGTGGCGCGCAAGCTGGCCGCGCTGGGCGGCCAGCCGCGCCTGCGCATGACGAAGGAAGGCGGCATCTACAAGACCGACAACGGCAACGTGATCCTCGACGTGGCCGGCCTGAAGATCGCCGACCCGAAGGGCCTGGAAGAGGCCATCAACCACGTGCCCGGCGTGGTGACGGTGGGCCTGTTCGCGCTGCGCGGCGCGGACGTGCTGCTGCTGGGCACGCCGGAAGGGGTCAAGCGCAGCGATTTCTGAGCCGCGCGCCAGGATTTCCGGCCGACAAAAAGGGTGCCTCTCGCGGCACCCTTTTTTGCGCTTCACTGCCGCGGCATCTGGCCGCGGGCAGCCGCCATCACGCCTGCGGCGGCGGCACGTAGCCCTGGGCCTGGTCGGCGCCGTCGCCGAAGAAATACTTCTCGGTCTGCTTGAGCAGGTACTGGCGCGCGCGCGTGTCGGCCATGTTGAGGCGGTTTTCGTTGATCAGCATGGTCTGGTGCTTGAGCCAGCCGGCCCAGGCTTCCTTGGACACGCTTTGCCAGATCTTCTTGCCGAGTTCGCCAGGCAGCGGCGGCAGGTCGAGCCCTTCGGCTTCCTTGTTGAGCTTGACGCATTGGACCATGCGGGCCATGGGGAACTCCTTGTAGTCGTGTGATGTGGCCGGCGCGGCGGGCGCGCCGCGCCATTGCAGGGCGCTATTGTAGCGAAGCGGGGGCGCGCCTTCCGGCTACCCCCACGGTCGTCACAGTTTTTTCATCAGCACCATCGACTTGCGCTGCCAGTTGTAGAGCTTGCGCTTGTCTTCGGGCAGGTCGTCCACGTTGGCATGGACGAAGCCGCGCTTGAGGAACCAGTGTTCGGTGCGCGTGGTGAGCACGAACAGGCGGTCCAGCCCGAGGCTGCGCGCGCGGCGCTCGATGCGCTTGAGCAGGCGCTCGCCGTCGCCGGTGCCCTGCGCCTCGGCCGACACGGTCAGGCAGGCCATCTCGGCCATGCCTTCGCGCGGGTAGGGGTAGAGCGCCGCGCAGCCGAACAGCACGCCGTCGTGCTCGATCACCGAGAAGTTGGCGATGTCGCGCTCGATCAGGTGGCGCCCGCGCGGCACCAGCGTGCCGTCCTGCTCGAGCGGGGCGATCAGTTGGACGATGCCGCCGACGTCGTCGAGCGTGGCCTCGCGCAGGCTTTCGAGGTCGGTGTCCGAGATCATGGTGCCGACGCCGTCGTGCAGGAACAGCTCCAGCAGCACCGAGCCGTCCAGCTCGAACGGGATCAGGTGGGCGCGCGGCACGCCGCCCTTGAGGGCCTTGACCAGGTGTTCCAGGTAATAGGCCACTTCGGGCGGCAGGTGGTTGTTCTGCAGCCGCTCGACGGCGGTGCGCAGCGACATTTCCGGCATCAGCCGGCCGGTGGCGTCCTGCACGCCGGACACCTCGGTGATGAAGACCAGCTTGTCGGCCTTGATGGCGGTGGCGGTGGCGCTGGCCACGTCTTCCATCGACAGGTTGAAGGCCTGGCCGGTGGGCGAGAAGCCGAGCGGCGAGAGCAGCACGACCTTGCCGTGCGAGAGCGACATGCGGATCGACTCGCCGTCGATCTTGCGCACCAGGCCGGTGTGCTGGTAGTCCACGCCTTCGACGATGCCGACCGGGCGCGCGGTGACGAAGTTGCCGGAAATCACCGACAGCTGGGCGCCGGCCATCGGCGTGTTGGGCAGGCCCTGGCTGAAGGCGGCCTCGATGTCCAGGCGCAGCTCGCCGGCGGCTTCCTTGGCGCATTCGAGCGCGGCGTTGTCGGTGATGCGCACGCCATCGGCGAACTGCGACTCGACGTGGCGCAGCGCCAGTTGCTCTTCCACCTGCGGGCGCGAGCCGTGCACCAGTACGATCTGCATGCCCATCGCGTGCAGCAGCGCGACGTCGTTGACCAGCGCATTGAGCGTGCCGGCCTTGACCAGCTCGCCGGCGAAGGCGATCACGAAGGTCTTGCCGCGGAACGCGTGGATGTAGGGGGCTACCGCGCGCAGCCAGTCGACGAACTGCTGGTGGTCCGGCGCGCCGCGCTCGGCCGCCTCGGAGGCGGGGGCGGAAAGCGGCGCGGCCGGGGGCGCGGAGGGGGCGGGGACGGGCAGGGGCTCGTCCTTTTCGGACGGCGCGGGCGCGTCGGCTAGCGAGTCGGTTCTTGCATTCATGCCGCGGATTATAATCCCGGCCAATGTCAGCACAACGCCCCGCCAAACCTTTGCCGCCGGATCGGAAAACCGAGGCCGGCCAGCCCGCGCCTAAGGCCGCTCCCGCACCCGTCCAGACGCCCGCCCGGCCTGCCGCCCAGCAGGGGCGGCGGCCCGGTCATGCCGGGCAGCCCGGCGGCGCGCGCGCGGGCGCCGCTATGTCCGCCGCCGCGTCCGCCGCCATGCCCGCCGGCGCGCCGGAAGGCCGCGCGCCGGCGCGCGGGGACGGGCGCCGGTCAAAGCCGGTGGACGCCGCCGCGCCGGCCGGGCCGCGCCCGCCCAGGCCGCCGCGCGAGGGCCGGCCGCGCGCGGAAGCCGCCGCCCGCCCGCGCCGCGTCGCCACGCCGCTGCCGCCGCTGACGTTTCCCGAGGCGCTGCCGGTATCGGCGCGCCGCGAGGAGATCGCGCAGGCGCTGCGCGACCACCAGGTGGTGATCGTCTCGGGCGAGACCGGCTCCGGCAAGACCACCCAGCTGCCCAAGATCTGCCTGTCGATCGGGCGCGGTCCCGGCACGGACGGCAGCGGCGGGCTGATCGGCCATACCCAGCCGCGCCGCATCGCCGCCACTTCCACGGCCAAGCGCATCGCGCAGGAGATCGGCACGCCGCTGGGCGAGCACGTGGGCTACCAGGTGCGTTTCAACGACACCATGTCGCCGGGCGCCTCGGTCAAGCTGATGACCGACGGCATCCTGCTGGCGGAAACCCAGACCGACCCGCTGCTGCGCGCCTACGACACCATCATCATCGACGAGGCGCACGAGCGCAGCCTCAACATCGATTTCCTGATCGGCTACCTCAAGGAGATCCTGCCGAAGCGCCCGGACCTCAAGCTCATCATCACCTCGGCCACCATCGACGCCAACCGCTTCGCCGAGCATTTCGCGCAGCGCGGCAGGCCGGCGCCGGTGATCGAGGTGAGCGGGCGGCTGTACCCGGTGGAGATCCGCTACCGCCCGATCGAGAAGGACGCGCCGGCCGACGGCGCGCCCAAGTCGGCGCAGAGCAAGGACCGCGACCTGTTCGACGGCATCGTCGAGGCCGTGGACGAGCTGTGCCGGCTCGGCCCCGGCGACGTGCTGGTGTTCCTGCCCGGCGAGCGCGAGATCCGCGAGGCGGCCGAGGCGCTGCGCAAGCACCATCCGCCGCACACGGAGATATTGCCGCTGTTCGCGCGGCTGTCGGTGCAGGAGCAGGAGCGCGTGTTCCGCCCGTCCAATGCGCGCCGCATCGTGCTGGCCACCAACGTGGCCGAGACCTCGCTGACCGTGCCCGGCATCCGCTACGTGGTCGATACCGGGCTGGCGCGCGTCAAGCGCTACTCGTACCGCAACAAGGTCGAGCAGCTGCAGATCGAGGCGATCTCGCAGGCCGCCGCCAACCAGCGCGCCGGGCGCTGCGGCCGGGTGGCGGACGGCGTCTGCATCCGGCTCTATGAGGAATCGGACTTCATCGGCCGCGCGCGCTTCACCGATCCGGAAATCCTGCGCTCCTCGCTGGCTGCGGTGATCCTGCGCATGAAGGCGCTCAGGCTGACGGCGATCGAGCAGTTCCCGTTCATCGAGCCGCCGCTGGGCCGCGCCATCGCCGACGGCTACCAGTTGCTGCAGGAGCTCGGCGCGGTCGAGAGCGCGGGCGACGACGCCAACGCGCTGACCCAGACCGGCCGCCAGCTCGCGCGCCTGCCGCTGGACCCGCGCGTGGCGCGCATGATCCTGGCCGCGCGCGAGCATCACTGCCTGCGCGAGGTGCTGATCATCGCCAGCGCGCTGTCGGTGCAGGACCCGCGCGACCGCCCGCAGGAGGCGCAGGAAGCCGCCGACCAGGCGCACCGCAAGTTCATGGACGAGAAGTCCGAGTTCCTCGGCTGGGTCAAGCTGTGGAAGTGGTTCGAGGAAGCGGTGGCGCACAAGAAGACCAACCGCCAGTTGCAGGACCAGTGCCGCGCCAGCTTCCTCTCGCACGTGCGCCTGCGCGAATGGCGCGACGTGCATTCGCAACTGCTGACCACCGTGACCGAGCAGGGCTGGCGCCTCAACGAGAGCGAGCCGACCTACGAGCAGGTGCACAAGGCGCTGCTGACCGGCCTGCTCGGCAACGTCGGCTGCAAGCTCGACGAGGCCGACGGCCGCGGGCGCGAATACCTGGGCGCGCGCGGCATCAAGTTCCACCTGTGGCCCGGCTCGCTGATCGCGCGCAAGGTGGGCCGCTGGATCATCGCCGCCGAGCTGATCGAGACCAGCCGCCTGTTCGCGCGCACGCTCGCGCGCATCGAGCCGGAATGGCTGGAGCAGGTGGGCCGCCACCTGCTCAAGGTGAGCTGGAGCGATCCGCACTGGGAGAAGAAGTCGGGCCAGGTGATGGCGATGGAGCGCGCCACGCTGTACGGGCTGGTGGTCTACCAGCACCGCCGCGTGCACTATGGGCCGATGAATCCGGCCGAGGCGCGCGAGCTGTTCATCCGGCGCGCGCTGGTGGAGGGCGAGTTCGACACTCGGCTGCCGTTCTTCGCGCACAACCAGCGCCTCACGCGCGAGATCGAGAATCTCGAGCACAAGTCGCGCCGCCAGGACGTGCTGGTCGACGACGAGCTGATCTTCGCGTTCTACGACCGCCTGATCCCGGCCGACATCCACCAGCAGGCCACCTTCGAGCAGTGGTACCAGGCCGAGAGCGCGCGCGACCGCAAGCTGCTCTACCTGAACCGCGAAGAGCTGATGCGCCACGAGGCGGCCGGCATCACCACCGACCTGTTCCCCAAGATCCTGCCGGTGGCCGGCGTGGACATGGCGCTGACCTACCACTTCGAGCCCGGCAGCCACCGCGACGGCGTGACGCTGACCGTGCCGCTGTACGCGCTCAACCAGGTGCGCCCCGAGCGGGCCGACTGGCTGGTGCCGGGCATGGTCAAGGAGAAGGTGCACCTGCTGCTCAAGTCGCTGCCGCAGAAGCTGCGCCGGCATTGCGTGCCGCTGCCCGACTACGCGGCCGGCTTCGTCGAGCGCAACCCGTTCGGCGAGGGCGAGCTGCTCGACGTGCTGATCGCCGACATCCGCGCGCAGACCGGCACGCTGGTCAGGCGCGCGGACTTCAAGCTGGAGACGCTGCCGGCCCACCACGCGATGAACTTCAAGGTCATCGACGAGCACGGCCGCCAGCTCGACATGGGCCGCAACCTGGCGCAGCTGCGCGCCGAGCTGGGCGGGCAGGCGCAGCAGTCGTTCCAGAGCATCGCCGCGCAGTCCGCCTCGCAGGCGCCGGCGGCCGAGCCGGGCCAGTACGAAGGCCTGACCAGCTGGTCGTTCGGCGAGCTGCCGGAACTGCTGGAGATCCGCAAGGGCAACCAGACGCTGTTCGGTTATCCGGCGCTGGTCGACCACGGCGCGCATTGCGACGTGGAAGTGTTCGACGACCCGCAGGAAGCGGTGCGCGTGCACCACGCCGGGCTGCGCCGCCTGTTCGCGCTGCAACTGCGCGAGCAGGTGAAGTTCCTGGAAAAGAATATTCCCGGCCTGCAGCAGATGGCCATGCAGTACATGACGCTGGGCACGCAGGAAATGCTGCGCGACCAGATCGTCACGGTGGCGCTGGAGCGGGCCTGCCTGCAGGCGCCGCTGCCGCGCAACGAGGCCGAGTTCGCCGCGCGCAAGGAAGAAGGGCGCTCGCGCCTGAACCTGCTGGCGCAGGAGATCGCCCGGCTGGTGGGCGCGGTGCTGGCCGAGTACGCCACGCTGCCGCGCAAGCTGGTGCAGGCCAGGCCGTTCGCCGCCGCGCACGCCGACATGGAAGCGCAGCTGGCGCGGCTGATGGGCAAGCAGTTCGTGACGGACACGCCTTACCAGCAGCTGGTGCATTTCCCGCGCTACCTGAAGGGCATCGCCATGCGCATCGACAAGATCAAGGGCGATCCCGCGCGCGACGCCCAGCGCCTGCAGGACATGACGCCGCTGCTGCAGCAGTGGCAGCGCGCCGAGAAACAGTTGCGCCAGCAGGGCCGGGGCGTGGAGGACGCGCGCCTGGACGAGTTCCGCTGGATGCTCGAAGAGCTGCGCGTGGCGCTGTTCGCGCAGGAACTGCGCACGCCGGTGCCGATGTCGGTGAAGCGGCTGCAGAAGGTGTGGGAATCCATGCAGCGGTGAGCGCCGCGCGGCGCGGGGAGCCGCGCTTTCCCCGCGGCTTTCCGTGTGCGGGCCGGTGCACCTTGCGACATTGTGACGAAGTGTTAGTTTGTTGCTTCAGGTCATCGGATCGCGGCCCTGAAACGTTAGAATGCCCGATTCAGTCTTTTGCCTAACGGTCTTATGCTCGCATTGCGTCGTGTAGTTTCCGGGTTTGCCATGCTCGGCACCCTGGCCCTGGGGATGGCAGCGGCGCCGGCCTCGGCGGAAGTCGTGGTGGTCCTCAATTCGGGTGATGCCACCGTCACCCTGATCGACAAGGACACGCAGAAGGTGCTGGAGACCTTCCCGATCGGCAAGGAACCCCATCACCTGATCGCCACGCCCGACGACAAATCGCTGATCGTCGCCAACGCGGTGGGCAACGACCTGGTCTTCCTCGACCCCGTCACCGGCAAGGTCCAGCAGCGCGTTCCCAATATCGACGATCCCTACCAGATCGGTTTCTCGCCCGACCAGAAGTGGTTCGTCACCACCGGCAACCGGCTCGACCGCGTCGACCTGTACCGCTGGGACGGCAAGGCGCTCAAGCTGGCCAAGCAGCTGCCGCTGGCCAAGACGCCGAGCCACATCGCCTTCACCGCCGACAGCCGCGTGGCCTTCGTCACGCTGCAGGACTCCAACGAGGTGGTCGCCATCGACCTGCCCACGCAGAGCGTGATGTGGCGTATGGACGCCGGCTCGGCGCCGGCCGGCGTGTGGGTCACGCCTGACCAGAAGTACCTGCTGGTGGGCATGACCGGCGCCGACTACGTCGCCGTGATCGACTGGCATACCCGCACCGTGGTCAAGCAGATCCCGACCGGCAAGGGCGCGCACAATTTCCGCGCGGTGGGCGACAAGCGCCACCTGTTCCTGTCCAACCGCGTGTCCGGCACCATCAGCATCGTCGACCAGCAGACCCTGACCAAGGTCGGCGACATCACCGGCCTGCCGCCCGGCCCGGACGACATGGAACTGACCGCCGACGGCAAGACGCTGTGGGTGAGCTTCCGCTGGGCGCGCTCGGTCGGCCTGATCGACGTGGCCAGCCGCAAGCTGGTCAAGACCATCCGCGTGGGCCGCTCGCCGCACGGCATCTACTTCCGCACGCGCGCGCCGCTGTACTGAGCGCGGCGCGGAACGCCGCGGCGGGCAGGGCAATCGAACTAGCATGGCTGTCGCTACTCCAATGCAGTCACAGGTCAACAGGACAGGCATCATGAGCAAGATTTCGCGGCCCCGCCCGGCCCGCGCGGCGATCCGCGCGGCGGCGGGGCTTGCCGCGGCCGGGCTGGCGCTCGCCGCGGGGCTGGCCGGCGCCGCCGCGCCCGCCGCCGCCGGTGCCGGCGCGCAGTCGTGCCGCGCCGGCACGCTCTACCTGACCTTCGACACCGGCAGCATGAGCCAGGCCGCGCTGATCGCCGACACGCTGCGCCGCCACCACGTCAAGGCCACCTTCTTTCTCGCCAACGAGCCCACCGTCAACAAGGACAGCTCGCTCGACCCGGGCTGGGCGCCGTACTGGAAGACGCTGGCGGCGGACGGCCACGTGTTCGGCAGCCATACCTTCGACCACGTCTACCTGCGCGGCACGCGCGACGGCAAGGTGACGATGCGCCCGCAGTTCGGCGCGCAGGCCGGGCAGGACGTGGCGATGGACCAGCAGGGCTTCTGCAGCGAACTCAAGCGCAGCGCGCAGGCGCTGCATAGCCTGAGCGGCGCCACCATGTCGCCGCTGTGGCGCGCGCCGGGCGGCCATACCGCGCCGCAGACGCTGCAGTGGGCCGAGCAGTGCGGCTTCAAGCATGTGGGCTGGGCGCCGGCCGGTTTCCTCGGCGACGAGCTGTCGTCCGAGCGCTTCCCCAACAAGGCGCTGCTGGCGCGCGCGCTGCGCGACCTGCGCGACGGCGACATCACGATGGCGCACCTCGGCATCTGGTCGCGCAAGGATCCGTGGGCGCCGGCCGTGCTCGAGCCGCTCATCAGCGGCCTGGAGCGCAAGGGCTTCTGCTTCGCCACGCTGCGCGAGCATCCGGCCTACCGCGAGTGGTTCCGCGCGCAGGCGGCCACGGTCGCGGCCGGGGGTGCGGGGAGGCCGTGATGCTGGACACCTTCAATGCCTGGGTCGGCCAGGTCGAGGCGACGCTGTTCCAGGACGTGATCCTGCCGGTGGTGTACCAGCTCGGCCTGGGCGGCTACGCCGAGGACGCCTTCACCGGCACCGAATGGCTGCTGGTGGGGCTGGTGCAGATCGTGGTGATGGTGCTGATCCTCGGCCCGCTGGAAAAGCTGCGCCCGGTCGAGGCCGTGACCGACCGCGCCGCGATCCGCACCGACATCCTCTACACGGTCATCCACCGGCTCGGCCTGTTCCGCCTGGCCATGTTCTTCCTGCTCGATCCGGTCATGGACGCGCTGGAAGGGCACCTCCGGCTGCTCGGCTGGCAGCGCGTCAACGTGGAGGACTGGTGGCCCGGCGTGACCTCGATCCCGCTGGTGAGCTTCGTGGTCTACCTGCTGCTGTTCGACCTGCTCGACTACTGGTACCACCGGCTGTCGCACAGCTACCGCTGGTGGTGGAGCCTGCATGCGCTGCATCACAGCCAGCGCCAGATGACGCTGTGGAGCGACAACCGCAACCACCTGCTCGACGACATGCTGCGCGACCTGGTGTTCGCCACCGCCGCGCTGGCGGTCGGCGTGGAGCCGTCGCAGTACGTGCTGCTGGTGGCGCTGTCGCAACTGTTGCAGAGCCTGCAGCACGCCAACCTGCGCCTGCATTTCGGCGCGCTCGGCGAGCGCCTGCTGGTGTCGCCGCGCTTTCACCGCACCCATCACGCGGTGGGCGTGGGGCACGAGACGCAGGGCCGCCCGGGCCGGCTCGGCGGCTGCAACTACGGCGTGATCTTCCCCTGGTGGGACATGCTGTTCCGCACCGCCGTGTTTACCGATGCCTACCATCCCACCGGCATCCGTGACCAGATGCCGCCCCCGGCGGGCAAGGGGCGCGACTACGGCGCCGGCTTCCTGTCGCAGCAGTGGTACGGCATCCGGCGGCTGCTGCGGCGCGGGTGAGCGCCCGCGCGGGCCCGGCAGCCCGTTCCGGTGACGTGTGCTAGTCTATCCGTCCCCGTTTGCGCGGTAATCGCGCGATCCTCCTCTTGCCTGCATGAACGACATTTTCCGCGCGCTCGCCCGTGCCCTGATGAGCCAGCTGCATCCGCGCATGCTGATGCTCACCGTCATCCCCTTCGTGCTCGCCACGGCGCTGTGGGGCGGCCTGCTGCTGTGGGGCTGGGAACCCATCATGGCGACCGCGCGCGGCATGCTCGAAACCTCGGTGCTGACCAGCTGGATCTACGCCGGGCTGGCGTGGCTGGGCATGCAGTCGCTGCACGCGGTGGTGGCGCCGCTGTTCGTGATCGCGCTGATGGTGCCGCTGGTGATCGCCTCCATGCTGATCTTCATCAGCCTGTTCTCGGTGCCGGCGGTGGTGCGGCACCTCGAGCGCAGCTATCCCGGCCTGGAGCGGGCCCGGGGCGGCAGCGTGGCCGGCAGCGTGCTGCAGACGCTGGGCAGCACCTGCCTGTTCCTGGTGCTGGTGATCGTGACCCTGCCGCTGTGGCTGTTCCCGCTGTTCTTCGCGCTGATCCCGCCGCTGCTGTGGGGCTGGCTGACCTATCGCGTCATGACCTACGACGCGCTCGCCGAGCATGCCACCGCCGAGGAGCGCCGGACCCTGATGAAGCGCCACCGCATGCCGCTGCTCGCCATCGGCGTGGTGGTCGGCCTGCTGGGCTCGGCGCCGACGCTGATCTGGGTTTCCTCCGCGGCGCTGATCTTCCTGTTCCCGTTCGTGCTGGCGGGCACGCTGTGGCTGTACGTGCTGATCTTCATCTTCTCGGCGCTGTGGTTCGGGCATTTCTGCCTGCGCGCGCTGGAGCAATTGCGCGCCGAGCGCGCCGCCGCCGCGGCGGCAGCGCCGGCGCTGGACGTCATCGATCTCGCGCCGTCCGACGTGCGGCGCATTGAACATTCCTGAAGCGAGGGCATCATGGGTTTCGGCCTGATCGTCATTGGCGACGAGATTCTGTCTGGGCGGCGCGAGGACAAGCACATGCGCCGCGCCATCGAGCTGCTGGCGGCGCGCGGGCTGGCGCTGGACTGGGCCGAGTACGTCGGCGACGAGCGCGCGCGCATCACCGCCACGCTGCGCCGCACGCTTGCCGGCAGCGACGTGGTGTTCTGCACCGGCGGCATCGGCGCCACGCCGGACGACCACACCCGCCAGTGCGCGGCGGCCGCGCTCGGCGTGCCGCTGGAACTGCATCCCGAGGCGCGCGAGCTGATCGCCCAGCGCATCGCCGAGACCGCCGCCGGCGACCCGGTCAAGGGCGACCTGAACCTGCCCGAGAACCAGCACCGCTTCAAGATGGGCGAATTCCCGGCCGGCGTGCGCATCATCCCCAACAGCTACAACCGCATTCCCGGCTTCTCCGTGGCCGACCACCACTTCATGCCCGGCTTCCCGGTGATGGCGTGGCCGATGATGGAATGGGTGCTCGACCACTACTACCCGCACCTGTTCCATATGTCGGTGCAGGAAGAGCGTTCGTTCCTGGTGTTCGAGGCACCCGAGTCGACGCTGACCCCGCTGATGGAGCGGGTCGAGGCGGCGTTCGACGGCGTGCGCGTGTTCAGCCTGCCGTCGGTGGGCGACGCCACGCGCGGCGAGCTCTATGCGCGGCGGCACATCGACCTCGGCGTGAAAGGCGCGGTCGATCTGGTCGAGCCGGCCTACGCGATGCTGCGCGACGGCGTGCGCGCGATGGGGTTCGAGCTGGTGGAAGTGGGCTCGTGGCGGCCCGGGGATCCGGCGGGGGATTAGGGCGCCGGCCGCGGCGCGTTCGCGCAACGAAAAACAGGACAGCGGAGCTGTCCCGTTTTCACTGGCCCGGCCGGCGCCGGTCCGGGGCTATCCCGCCACCATCACGCGCCGTGCCACGGCAGGCCGCGCACGCACCAGCCTTCGACCGTCTTGCGGTGATGGTGCTCGTCGCGGTTGCCCTCGAAGCCTTCGAGCACGTCGATGGCGAACTGGTAGCCGGCCTGGGTGGCCACGCGCGCGGCATGCTTGGAGCGCGCCGCGCTGCGGCACAGGAACAGCACCGGCACGTCGGGCGCCACGCGCGCCTTGAGCTGTTCGAGGAAGGCCGCGTTCTGCGCGCCGCCCGGGTAGCTCATCCATTCCACGTGCGCGGACTGCGCTTCCGGCAGGTCCGGGCCGCCGATCCAGTCCAGCTCCGC
Source organism: Cupriavidus ulmosensis (assembly GCF_977008105.1). Taxonomy (NCBI): domain Bacteria; kingdom Pseudomonadati; phylum Pseudomonadota; class Betaproteobacteria; order Burkholderiales; family Burkholderiaceae; genus Cupriavidus; species Cupriavidus ulmosensis. The sequence goes on along the minus strand of NZ_CDRMWP010000001.1, from coordinate 2,626,675 downwards.
CTGCGTGCGCACGTCGACCATCACGGCGCGGGGGTCGTTCTGCAGCAGCGCGAACGCTTCCTGCGGGGAGAGAGCGCCGAAATAGGGAAGCTGGTCTTGCTGCTGGCGCTGGCGCGCGGCCTGGAGGAGATCGTCTCGGGTGGTCATCGGGGGTGGGTGGCAGGATCTTGGGGGATGGGAATGGCGTCCGTCTGTCCGCCCATCGCGCAGCGGGGACGCCATCGACTATTCTAGCGCGCCGCGGCCCGGCGCCGGTGCGTTCGGACGGCGCTGCCGGCGAACCAAGGCGGGCGGAGAGGTGGCGCGGGCGGGAATGCACCAAAAATATGCATGACACCGCATTGGCACGAAAATAGTGCGCTATGAAAAGGAATGGCACCGTTTTGGTGTTTCCGGCGCGCGGCCCGCATGCGCAGTCGCGGGGCGCATGCGCGCCGTTCGCCGCGGTACCGTTCCGCATATGCCACATGCGGCACCCATCGCCGGGCGGAAGAGACGCATGCGGCTGCCGGGCTGCACTTTTTTCGGGAACGGGGGTGGAATTGGGGTCTTCCCTTGGCATGCTTTCTGCTAACATTCCTCGTCCCTTTCGCGGCGATCCTCGTGCCGCGCCGATGCCCCCGAGCAAGGCGGCCGGCGCGGAGATCGACGCAAGAATGGCTTTCTAGACTTCAGCCGAATTTCCAGGAGATAGGCATGGCCCACAGCGTTGCAGATGTGATGAAGCTGGTGAAGGAAAACGACGTCAAGTTCGTCGATTTCCGCTTCACCGATACCAAAGGCAAGGAGCAACACGTGTCGGTGCCCGTGTCGCACTTTGACGAAGACAAGTTCGAAAGCGGCCACGCTTTCGACGGCTCGTCGATCGCCGGCTGGAAGGGTATCGAGGCTTCGGACATGCTGCTGATGCCGGATCCGGTTACCGCCAACATCGATCCGTTCTACGAAGAGCCGACGCTGGTGCTGACCTGCGACGTGATCGAGCCGTCGGACGGCAAGGGCTACGACCGCGACCCGCGTTCGATCGCCAAGCGCGCCGAGGCCTACCTGAAGAGCACCGGCCTGGGCGACGCCGCCTACTTCGGTCCGGAACCCGAATTCTTCATCTTCGACGGCGTGACGTGGAACGTCGACATGCAGGGTTGCTCGGTCAAGATCAACTCGGAAGAAGCACCGTGGTCGTCGGGCAAGGAATTCGAGCACGGCAACAGCGGCCACCGTCCGGGCAAGAAGGGCGGCTACTTCCCGGTCGCCCCGATCGACACCTTCCAGGACATCCGTTCGGAAATGTGCCTGATCCTCGAATCGCTCGGCATCCCCGTGGAAGTCCACCACCACGAAGTGGCCGGCCAGGGCCAGAACGAGATCGGCACCAGGTTCAGCACGCTGGTGCAGCGCGCCGACTGGACCCAGCTGCAGAAGTACGTGATCCAGAACGTCGCCCACACCTACGGCAAGACCGCCACCTTCATGCCGAAGCCGGTCGTCGGCGACAACGGCTCGGGCATGCACGTGCACCAGTCCGTGTGGAAGGACGGCCAGAACCTGTTCGCGGGCAACGGCTACGCCGGCCTGTCGGAATTCGCGCTGTACTACATCGGCGGCATCATCAAGCACGCACGCGCGCTGAACGCCATCACCAACCCGGGCACGAACTCGTACAAGCGCCTGGTGCCGGGCTTCGAAGCCCCGGTGAAGCTGGCCTACTCGGCCCGCAACCGCTCGGCCTCGATCCGCATTCCGTATGTCGCGAACCCGAAGGGCCGCCGCATCGAAACGCGCTTCCCCGATCCCCTGTGCAACCCGTACCTGGGCTTCTCGGCGCTGCTGATGGCCGGCCTGGACGGCGTGCAGAACAAGATCCACCCGGGCGAAGCCGCCGACAAGAACCTGTACGACCTGCCGCCGGAAGAGGATGCAAAGATCCCGACCGTCTGCTCGAGCCTCGACCAGGCCCTGGAATACCTCGACAACGACCGCGAGTTCCTGACGCGCGGCGGCGTGTTCTCCAACTCCATGATCGATGCCTACATCGAGCTGAAGATGGAGGAAGTCACCCGCTTCCGCATGACCACGCACCCGGTCGAGTTCGAGATGTACTACTCGCTGTAAGGCGGGACGTTGCCAGGTTGTGACCGGGCAACAGTTGCACCAGGAAGGGGCGGCCTCGGCTGTCCCTTTTTGTTTTGATGCCTGCATTGATGGCTAGAATGAGGCTCCTTTCCCACCTCCCTTGCTGAAATCAATGGACGCGCTCGATTCCCTGCTTTCCTCGCTCCGGTCCGTGCCCCGCTTCGGTGCCCGCTGGCACGCATCGGCGGCGTTGTGCGCCATGTTGGCGCTGGCGCTGCTCGGCTGGAGCCGGCCGGCGCCGGCGCAGTCGGGCGACATCTACCTGTGCACCGGCGCCAACGGCGTGCCGGAGTACCGCAACGGCAGCGGCGGCAAGAACTGCAAGCGGCTCAGCCTGCCCGAGGTCACTACCGTGCCGGGCACGCGCGTGTCCGGCGGCGGCGCCAGGGGCGGCGCGCCGGCCGCCGCGCCGGCGGCGTTCCCGCGCGTGGACAGCGCCACGCAGAAGAGCCGCGACGGCGAGCGCCGCGCCGTGCTCGAGCAGGAGCTGCAGAGCGAGGAAGCCAAGCTGGCCGCGCTGCGCGCCGAGTACAACGACGGCCAGCCGGAGCGCCAGGGCAACGAGCGCAACTACCAGAAGTATCTCGACCGCACCGCCACGCTGCGCGACGACATCGCGCGCGGCGAGGCCAACGCCGCATCGCTGCGGCGCGAACTCTCCAACCTGAAGGACTAGTCTCATGCGTCGCCTGATCCGCAGCGTCTCCCGCAAAGTGGCCTCGGCCGGAGCCGGCAACCCGCCCGAGGGCGAAGCCGTGGTGCTGCCCCTGGGCGACGTGTCCTACCACCAGGGCCTCGACGTCATCGCCAACCCGGTGCTGCTGGTGCGCCAGCCGGGCATGCGCGTGGTCTACGCCAATCCGGCCGCCGAGGCCAGCTTCGCGCTGTCGCGCAAGGCGATGCTGGAGCTGTCGCTGGGCGACCTGTTCGGCGCCTCGGAGGAGCTCGACAGCATGATCGACACGGTGCTGTCGCGCCAGTTCGACGCGCGCCGGCAGGACGTGGTGCTGCACCCGCCGCTGCAGGAGCCGATGCACGTGCACGTGGTGATCGGCGCGCTCGAAGCCAATCCCGACACCGTGCTGGTGGAGATGCTGCCCAACGAGCAGAAGGTGCGCAGCGACCGCGAGGAGCGCATCCTCGACCTGACCTCGGCCAACAAGGAGCTGATCCGCAATCTCGCCCACGAGATCAAGAACCCGCTCGGCGGCATCCGCGGCGCGGCGCAGTTGCTGGAGTTCGAGCTGCCGGACCGCTCGCTGCGCGAGTACACCCAGGTCATCATCAAGGAGTCGGACCGCCTGCAGACGCTGGTGGACCGGCTGCTGGAGCCGCACCGCCACCCGCACATCGTGTCCGACCTCAACATCCACGAGGTGCTGGAGCGCGTGCGCTCGGTGGTGCTGGCCGAATTCCCCACGGGGCTGGACATCGTGCGCGACTACGACGCCAGCCTGCCCGACCTGCGCGGCGACATGGAGCAGTTGATCCAGGCCGTGCTCAACATCGTCCACAACGCCGCGCAGGCGCTCGCCGAGCGCATCGCGCGCGGCGACGCGCAGATCGTGCTGCGCACGCGGGTGGCCCGCCAGGTGACGATTGCCAAGCGTTTGTTCAAGCTGGCATTGGACTTGCATGTCATCGACAACGGTCCGGGCATCCCCGAGGATATTCGCGAACGCATCTTCTATCCGCTGGTGTCGGGTAGGGACGGCGGCAGCGGCCTCGGTCTCACACTCGCTCAAACCTTCGTGCAGCAGCACGAGGGCTTGATCGAATGCGAGAGCCGGCCTGGCTGTACCGACTTCCGTATCCTGCTGCCCCTGCATTGACCCGGCGCCGGCAAGCGGCCTTGCCACAACGATTGCTGCCGACCGGCCCCGCCGGCGGCGCGCACGCAGGATCGGAAGACCAAATGACACCGAGCAGACAAGCGACGCACATGAAGCCGATCTGGATAGTCGACGACGATCAATCAATCCGCTGGGTTCTTGAGAAAGCCCTTGCCCGTGAAAGCCTGCTCTCGCGCAGCTTTACCAACGTGCGCGATGTCCTCGCCGCGCTGGAAGACGACGAGCCGCAAGTCCTGATCTCCGATATCCGCATGCCCGGCGGTTCCGGCCTGGATCTGCTGCAGGCGCTCAAGGCGCGCCATCCGGGGCTGCCCGTCATCGTGATGACGGCCTACTCCGACCTCGACAGCGCGGTGGCGGCGTTCCAGGGCGGCGCCTTCGAATACCTGGCCAAGCCGTTCGACGTGGACAAGGCGGTCGAGCTGATCCGCCGCGCGCTGCAGGAAAGCCTGCGCGAGGAGGAGATGGAAGACCGCCTGGTCGACGCGCCCGAGATTCTCGGCCAGGCGCCGGCCATGCAGGACGTGTTCCGCGCCATCGGCCGCCTGTCGCAGTCCAACGTGACCGTGCTGATCACCGGCGAGTCCGGCACCGGCAAGGAACTGGTGGCGCAGGCGCTGCACAAGCACAGCCCGCGCGCCAACGGCCCGTTCATCGCGCTGAACACCGCGGCCATCCCCAAGGACCTGCTCGAATCCGAGCTGTTCGGCCACGAGCGCGGCGCCTTCACCGGCGCGCAGACCATGCGCCGCGGCCGCTTCGAGCAGGCCGAGGGCGGCACGCTGTTCCTCGACGAAATCGGCGACATGCCGTTCGACCTGCAGACGCGCCTGCTGCGCGTGCTGTCCGACGGCAATTTCTACCGCGTGGGCGGCCACAACCCGCTGCGCGCCAACGTGCGCGTGATCGCCGCCACCCACCAGAACCTGGAGACGCGCGTCAAGGAAGGGCTGTTCCGCGAGGACTTGTTCCACCGCCTCAACGTGATCCGCCTGCGCCTGCCGCCGCTGCGCGAGCGGCCCGAGGACATCACGCTGCTGGCACGCCATTTCCTGCAGAAGAGCGCCAAGGAACTGGGCGTGGAGCCCAAGCGCATGTCGGACGAGGCGCTGGCCTACGTCAGCACGCTGCCGTTCCCCGGCAACGTGCGCCAGCTCGAGAACCTGTGCAACTGGCTGACCGTGATGGCGCCGGCCCAGACCATCGAGGTCAAGGACCTGCCGCGCGAGATGATCGGCGGCGGCTCGGGCAGCAACGGCACCGGCACGGCGAGCGGCATCGCGCGGGCGCCGGAGGCGCGCGACGACACCGACGGCCACGACGCGGTGGACTACGGCGCCGCGCCGAGCGTCATCACCACCGAGCCGGATGGCGCGCTGTCCTTTGCCGGCCGCGTCGCGTCGGCCGGCGCGATGGCGGGCTGGGAAAACCTGCTGGCCGGCGAGGCGCGCGCGATGCTCGAATCGGGCCAGCCGGAGGTGATGGACGCGCTCACGCGCCGCTTCGAGAAGGCGGTGCTGGAGGCGGCGCTGGGCGTGACGCGCGGGCGCCGGGTCGAGGCGGCCACGCGCCTGGGCATCGGGCGCAATACGATCACGCGCAAGCTGCAGGAGCTGGGCTTCGACTGAGCCGCGCGCCGGCTGCGCGCCGGGCCGCGGGAAAAGAGGCGGGCGGGCCGGGCGCCGATCCGACAGGATCGGCCTCCGGCCCGCCCGTTTTGCTTGTCTTGCTTGTTTTGTTTTGCTTGTTTCGCCTGGCTTGTCTCGTTTGCCGCGCTGGCGCGTCAGCCGTGCGCGGCCAGCAGCAGCTCCGCCATCTCGGCGAAGCCTTCCCCGCCGGCGGCGGCGGTCACGTAGGCGGGCAGGGCGGGCAGCTGCGGCAGGATGTCGCGGATATTGGCCACGCCGACCGACAGCGGGAAGTGCGCGAACATGGTGGCGTCGTTGGCCGAGTCGCCGATGAACAGCCACTGGTCGCGCTCGGCGTCGAGGTCCGCGCCCAGCAGCTCGGCCGCGCACAGCCGGCTCATGCTGAGCTTGTCGTGCGCGCCGAACCAGCCGTTGACGTGGATCGAGCTGACCGTGGCCGTCATGCCGGCCGCGCGCATCAGCGCCACGATCCGCGCCACTTCCGAGGCGGGCAGCGGCGCGACGTCCTCGGCATGGTCGATGGCGAGGTCGGCGGCGTGCCAGGCCTGGTCGGAGGCCAGCGCGCAGCCCGGCACCGCCTGCACGATATGCTGGCCGAGCGCGTGGATGCGCGCGAGGTTGGCGGCGCGCGTGGCGGCGTCGTCCAGGTAGCGCGTCGCCAGCTTGCCGGCGCGCAGGTGGGAGTAGAACGCGCCGTTCTCGCCGATGATGGCGTCCACCGGCCACAGGCGCGTGAGGATCTCGGCCCAGGCGATGCAGCGGCCCGTGACCGGGATCACGTGCAGGCCGGCCTGCCGGAGGCGGTCCAGTGTCAGGTAAGTCGCCGCCGGCAGCCTGCCGTCGGTGGTGAGGGTGCCGTCGATGTCGGTCAGCACGCCGCGAACCCGGCGCAGCGCCGGGGCGGAGAGGGTCTGGATGGCTTGCATGGTGCCGGATTCTACCCTGTCAAGGCATTGGCAAATCGTTGTCATATTATTGTCATTTAGTGGAATTGCCCGGTTCTCCAATCGCGGCCGGCGGGGTAACATCCGGCTGTCATAAAAACTGCATACAGTCGGACGATTTTTGTCCCACGTCGCGATAGAACAACAGGAGAGTTTCCCATGACCATCAAACGTACCGCGCTGACCCTCGCCACCTTCGCCATGCTGGCCGTGGCGGGCTCCGCCCATGCTGCCGTGGAGATCCAGTGGTGGCATTCGATGGAAGGTGCGCTCAACGACAAGGTGAACGCGATCGCCACCGAGTTCAACAACAGCCAGTCCGACTACAAGGTCGTGCCGGTCTACAAGGGCCAGTACGACGAGTCGCTGGCGGCGGGCATCGCGGCCTACCGCTCGGGCAACGCGCCGGCGATCCTGCAGGTGTTCGAGGTGGGCACGGCCACCATGATGAGCGCCAAGGGCGCCATCAAGCCGGTGGCGGCGGTCATGAAGGACGCCGGCGAGAAGTTCGACCCCAAGATCTACATCCCCGCGGTGGCCGGCTACTACACGTCGAACAAGGGCGAGATGCTGTCGTTCCCGTTCAACAGCTCGACCACGATCATGTTCTATAACAAGGACGCCTTCAAGAAGGCCGGGCTGGATCCGAACAAGCCGCCCCTGACGTGGCAGGAAGTGGCGACCGACTCCGCCAAGCTCAAGGCCGCCGGCGTCTCCTGCGGCTACACCACCGACTGGCAGTCGTGGGTGCACCTGGAGAGCTTCTCGGCCTGGCACAACACGCTGTTCGCCACCGAGAACAACGGCTTCGGCGGCCCCGGCGCGCGCCTGACGTTCAACTCGCCGCTGCACGTCAAGCACATCGCCAACCTGCTCGACATGCAGCAGAAGGGCTACTTCGTCTACGGCGGCCGCAAGGACGAGCCCAAGGCCAAGTTCATCGCCGGCCAGTGCGCGATGCTGACCGCCTCCTCGGCGGCGCTGGCCAACATCCGCAAGAACGCCAAGTTCGACTTCGCCGCGGCGCAGCTGCCCTACGAGCAGGGCGTGCCCGGCGCGCCGCAGAACACCATCATCGGCGGCGCGTCGCTGTGGGTGATGGGCGGCAAGAAGCCCGCGGAATACAAGGGCGTGGCCAAGTTCTTCACGTTCCTGTCGCGTCCCGAGGTGCAGGCCGACTGGCACCAGTCGACCGGCTACCTGCCCGTGACCACGGCGGCCTACGAGCTGACCAAGAAGTCCGGCTTCTACGACAAGAACCCGGGCGCCGACGTCGCGGTCAAGCAGATGATCGTCAAGACCACCGACAAGTCGCGCGGCATCCGCCTGGGCAACTTCCCGCAGATCCGCACCGTGATCGACGAAGAGCTCGAAGCCGTGTGGACCGGCAAGAAGCAGCCCAAGGAGGCGCTGGACTCGGCCGTGGCGCGCGGCAACGAACTGCTCGAGCGCTTCCAGAAGACGGCCCGCGAGTGAGCGCCTGAGGTATCGGGTGGATGGACGGCGGAGGCATTGCCTCCGTCTTTGGTTTGGGCGGCCCGCCAGGGCCGCGGTGTTCCCGACGGATGACTCCCCGCCCGTGGCGGCGGTCTGGATTCTGGATACGTGATGGAAAAACGGGTCGTATTCCAATCTTCATGGTTGCCCTATCTGCTGGTGCTGCCGCAGATGGCGATCACGCTGGTGTTCTTCTTCTGGCCCGCGGGGCAGGCCCTGTACCAGTCGGTGCTGCGGCAGGATGCGTTCGGCATCGACCTGCAGTTCGTCGGCCTGGAGAACTTCAGGGACCTGTTCGGCGACGCGCAGTACCTGAATTCCTTCCGCGTGACGGCGGTGTTCGCCGTCGGCGTGACGCTGGTCGGGCTGTCGGTGTCGCTGCTGCTCGCGTATTTCGCCGACCGCGTGGTGCGCGGCGCGAGCGGCTACAAGCTGCTGCTGATCTGGCCGTATGCGGTGGCGCCGGCGGTGGCGGGGGTGCTGTGGATGTTCCTGTTCAATCCGACGCTGGGCGTGGTGTCCTATGCCCTGCACGCGTTCGGCGTGAACTGGGACTTCCTGCTCAACAGCAACCAGGCCATGCTGCTGGTGGTGCTGATCGCGGCGTGGAAGCAGATCAGCTACAACTTCCTGTTCTTCCTGGCGGGGCTGCAGAGCATCCCCAAGCCGCTGATCGAGGCCGCCGCCATCGACGGCGCGGGCCCGTGGCGGCGCTTCTGGTCGATCGTGTTCCCGCTGCTGTCGCCGACCACGTTCTTCCTGATGGTCATCAACGTGGTCTACGCGTTCTTCGACACCTTCGCCATCATCGACGCGGTGACGCACGGCGGCCCCGTGAACGCCACCAACACGCTGGTGTACAAGGTCTACCAGGACGGCTTCCGCGGGCTCGACATCGGCGGCTCGGCCGCGCAGTCCGTCGTGCTGATGGGGATCGTGATGGTCCTCACGGTGGTGCAGTTCCACTACGTGGAACGCAAGGTGCAGTACTGAGGGATTGCTGACATGGTAGAACGACGCCCTTTTCTCGATTTTCTTTCGCATCTCGTGCTGGTGCTCGGCGTGCTGGTGGTGGCCTTTCCGGTCTACGTGACCTTCGTCGCCTCGACGCTGACCGCCGACGAGGTGCTGCAGGCGCCCATGACGCTGCTGCCGGGCAGCCACCTGCTGGAGAACTACCGCACGGTGCTGGCCGACGGCGTGGGCAATGCCGCCTCGCCGGTCTCGACGATGATGCTCAACAGCCTGATCATGGCGCTGGGCATCGCGCTGGGCAAGATCGCGATCTCCATTATCTCGGCCTTCGCGGTGGTGTACTTCCGCTTCCCGCTGCGCAAGCTGTTCTTCTGGATGATCTTCATGACGCTGATGCTGCCGGTGGAGGTGCGCATCCTGCCGACCTACAAGGTGGTGTCGGACCTCGGCATGCTCGACAGCTACTTCGGCCTGACCATCCCGATCATCGCCTCGGCCACCGCGACCTTCCTGTTCCGCCAGTTCTTCCTGACCATCCCGGACGAGCTGGCCGAGGCCGCGCGCATCGACGGCGCCGGGCCGCTGCGCTTCTTCCGGGACGTGGTGCTGCCGCTGTCCCGGACCAGCATCGCGGCGCTGTTCGTGATCCAGTTCATCTACGGCTGGAACCAGTACCTGTGGCCGCTGCTGATCACCACGCAGAAGTCGATGACGCCGGTGGTGGTGGGCGTGACGCAGATGATCTCGCGCTCGGGCGACGCCGCCACCGACTGGAACCTGGTGATGGCCACCGTGATGCTGGCCATGATCCCGCCGGCGCTGGTGGTGATGCTGATGCAGAAGTGGTTCGTCAAGGGCCTGGTCGAGACCGAGAAATAAGCGGGCGGGCAGGGCGGGGCGCGGGAACGCGCCAGCCATGCCCGATAGCGGACGAGCGGCGCGCAACCGGCGCGCCGCCGCGAACAAGCAGCGCACACGCAGCAGGAAAGAATCGCAATGGCAAAACTGTCGCTTCGCAACGTACAGAAAACCTACGCCGGCAACGTCAAGGTCGTGCACGGCATCGACATGGAGATCGCCGACGGCGAGTTCATCGTCATCGTCGGCCCCTCGGGCTGTGGCAAGTCCACCCTGCTGCGCATGGTGGCCGGGCTCGAGGCCATCAGCGGCGGCGAGGTCCACATCGGCGACAAGGTCGTCAACAAGCTCGAGCCGGCCGAGCGGGACATCGCGATGGTGTTCCAGAACTACGCGCTCTATCCGCACATGAGCGTCTACGACAACATGGCCTACGGGCTCAAGATCCGCGGCATGGCCAAGGCCGAGATCGAGCAGCGCGTGCGCCATGCCGCCGGCATCCTGGAGCTGGCGCCGCTGCTCGAGCGCAAGCCGCGCCAGTTGTCGGGCGGCCAGCGCCAGCGCGTGGCGATGGGCCGCGCCATCGTGCGCGAGCCGGCGGTGTTCCTGTTCGACGAGCCGCTCTCCAACCTCGACGCCAAGCTGCGCGTGCAGATGCGGCTGGAGCTCAAGGAGCTGCACCGCCGCCTGCGCACCACCAGCATGTACGTGACGCACGACCAGGTCGAGGCCATGACGCTGGCCGACCGCATGATGGTGCTCAACGGCGGCCGCGTGGAGCAGATCGGCACGCCGCTGGAAGTCTACGCGCGCCCGGCTAGCACCTTCGTGGCGGGCTTCATCGGCTCGCCGCCGATGAACCTGGTGCCGGTGGCGCGCCTCAACGGCGGCGGCGAGGCGCAGATGCGCGTGGAGCCGAAGGAGGGCGCCCCGGCGCAGCCCGAGGCCACGCTCGGCCACCTGCCGATGGGCCTGCACCTGCCGCAGCGCGCGCTGCTGGGCCTGCGCCCGGAGCACATCGAGCCGTGCGCGGCGGCCGAGGCCATCGCCGAGATCGACGTGCGCCTGGTCGAGGCGCTCGGCGCGGACTCGTTCGCCTACGGCACGCTCGGCGGCCAGCCGGTGGTGGTGCGGCTGGACAGCAGCATGCAGGTGCGCGGCGGCGACCGCCTGCCGGTCACGGCCTCGGCCGATCACCTGCATTTCTTCGATACCGAGACCGGCAAGCGCATCGACGCCTGAAGGAGCCCGCGCCATGACCCAGACCACGCCTGCGCCCGCAGCCCTCGCCGCCTGGCCCTATCCGCGCCACGTCGCCCACCGCGGCGCCGGCAAGCTGGCGCCCGAGAACACGCTGGCGGCATTCCGCCACGGCGCCGGGTTCGGCTACCGCATGTTCGAGTTCGACGTGAAGCTGTCCGGCGACGGCCGCGCCGTGCTGCTGCACGACGCCATGCTCGAGCGCACCACCAGTGGCCACGGCCGCATCGACGCGCTCACGCTGGGCGAGCTGGCCACGCTCGACGCCGGCAGCTGGCACAGCCCGGTGTACGCCGGCGAGCCGATTCCCACGCTGGCCGCCATCGCGCGCTATACGCGCGCCAACGGCCTGCACGCCAACATCGAGATCAAGCCGGTGCCCGGCGCGGAATGGCGCACCGGCGCGGCGGTGGCGCTGGACGCGCTGGCGCTGTGGGCCGGCAGCGAGGTGCCGCCGCTGCTGTCGTCGTTCTCCGAGACCGCGCTGGAGGCCGCCCGCGAAGCCGCGCCGGCGCTGCCGCGCGCGCTGCTGCTGGACAAGCTGCCGCCCGACTGGCTGGCGCGGCTGCGCCGGCTGGACTGCGTGGCGCTCGATGCGAACCATCGCGAGCTCACCGCGGAAGTGATTGAGACGGCGCACGCGGCCGGATTCCGCGTGGCCTGCTACACGGTCAACGATCCGGCGCGCGCGGCCGAGCTGCTGGGCTGGGGGCTCGATTCGCTGATCACCGACGCGGTCGACCGGATCGCGCCCGACCCGGCCTGATGCGACTTGATGCGACTTGATGCGACTTGATGTGGCGCGATGCACCCTGGCGCCCGCCGCGGCGGGGGGCCGGCGCATCGCGCGCGCGGCCCCGCGAAGCGCGCCAATGCGCCCGCGCCGGCCCCGGCGCGGGCGTTGTTGCAAATGCGTTCCGCAATACGAAAAGACCCCGGCGGCTTCCGGCAAACGTGCTATTCTTATGCGCAGTGAAGACTTAGGTCCTTCCCCGCACAACTTGCCCTTGCAGGGCAATCGCAGCGCTGAAAGAACCGGCACCCATCGCGGTGCCGTTTGCATAAGGTGTTCCGGTTGACCTGAAGAGTTGTTTGCAATCCGCTAACCGGTCAAGCCGTGTCGCGGAAGGTTGATGAACCCGCTTTACTCCGGCATTCCCGGAGAATAGTGAGCGCCCCATGATGCAGCAGTATCAAAGCAATTCGTACCTCTTCGGCGGCAACGCGCCCTATGTGGAAGAGCTGTACGAGGCCTACCTCCAGAATCCCACCTCGGTCCCCGACAACTGGCGCGCGTATTTCGACGCGATGCAGAACGTGCCTGCCGTCGACGGCTCCAGCGCGCGCGACATTCCGCATGCGCCGATCGTCGCCTCGTTCGCCGAGCGCGCCAAGGCCGGTCCCATCAGGACCATCGTCGCGTCCGCCGATTCGGACATGGGGCGCAAGCGCGTCGCTGCCACGCAGCTGATCGCCGCCTACCGCAACATCGGTTCGCACTGGGCCGACCTCGACCCGCTCAAGCGCCAGGAGCGTCCGCCCCTGCCGGATCTCGACCCCGCTTTCTACGGCTTCTCCGAAAGCGACCTCGACATCGTCTTCAACGCCAGCAATACCTATTTCGGCAAGGAATCGATGAGCCTGCGCGAGCTGCTCAACAACCTGCGCGAAACGTACTGCAGCAGCATCGGCGCCGAGTTCATGTACATCAGCGACCAGGCGCAGAAGCGCTGGTGGCAGGAGCGCCTGGAAACGACGCGCTCCAAGCCGGTGTTCACGCTCGAGAAGAAGAAGCACGTGCTTGACCGCCTGACCGCGGCCGAGGGCCTGGAGCGCTTCCTCCACACCAAGTTCGTCGGCCAGAAGCGCTTCTCGCTCGAAGGCGGCGAATCGTTCATCGCCGCGATGGACGAGCTGATCCAGCGCGCCGGCAGCAAGGGCGTGCAGGAAATCGTCATCGGCATGGCCCACCGCGGCCGCCTGAACGTGCTGGTCAACACGCTGGGCAAGATGCCGGCGGACCTGTTCGCCGAGTTCGAAGGCAAGCACGTCGACGACCTGCCGGCCGGCGACGTGAAGTACCACAAGGGCTTCTCCAGCGACGTCTCCACCGAAGGCGGCCCGGTCCACCTGTCGCTGGCGTTCAACCCGTCGCACCTGGAAATCGTCAACCCGGTCGTGGAAGGTTCGGTCAAGGCCCGCCAGGAACGCCGCGGCGAGCCCGCCGGCCATGCCGAAGTGCTGCCGGTGCAGGTGCACGGCGACGCGGCCTTCGCCGGCCAGGGCGTGGTGATGGAAACGCTGAACCTGGCGCAGACCCGCGGCTACGGCACGGGCGGCACGATGCACATCGTGATCAACAACCAGATCGGCTTCACCACCTCCGACCCGCGCGACGCGCGTTCGACGCTGTACTGCACGGACGTGGTCAAGATGATCGAAGCGCCGGTGCTGCACGTCAACGGCGACGATCCCGAAGCCGTGGTGTTCGCCATGCAGCTCGCCGTGGACTTCCGCATGGAGTTCAAGCGCGACGTCGTGGTCGACATCATCTGCTTCCGCAAGCTGGGCCACAACGAGCAGGACACCCCGGCCGTCACCCAGCCGCTGATGTACAAGAAGATCAGCCAGCATCCGGGCACGCGCAAGCTGTACGCCGACAAGCTGGCCGCGCAAAACCTGGTCGGCGCCGACTTCGGCGACGAGCTGGTCAAGGAATACCGCGCCGCGATGGACGCGGGCAAGCACACGGTCGATCCGGTCCTGTCGAACTTCAAGAACAAGTTCGCGGTGGACTGGATGCCGTTCCTGAACCGCAAGTGGACCGACGCCGCCGACACCGCCGTGCCGGTGACCGAGCTCAAGCGCCTGGCCGAACGCATCACCACCATCCCCGAGCACTTCAAGCTGCACACGCTGGTCGAGAAGGTCGTCAAGGACCGCGCCAACATGGGCCGCGGCGACCAGTCGCTGGACTGGGGCATGGGCGAGCATCTGGCTTTCGCCTCGCTGGTGGCCTCGGGCTATCCGGTGCGCATCACCGGCCAGGATGCCGGCCGCGGCACCTTCACCCACCGCCACGCCGTGCTGCATGACCAGAACCGCGAGCGCTGGGATGCTGGCAGCTACGTGCCGCTGCAGAACGTGTCGGAAAACCAGGCACCGTTCACGGTGATCGACTCGGTGCTGTCCGAAGAAGCCGTGCTCGGCTTCGAATACGGCTTCTCGACCGCCGAGCCGAACGCGCTGGTGATCTGGGAAGCCCAGTTCGGCGACTTCGTCAACGGCGCCCAGGTCGTGATCGACCAGTTCATCTCGTCCGGCGAAGTGAAGTGGGGCCGCGCCTCGGGCCTGACGCTGATGCTGCCGCACGGCTACGAAGGCCAGGGTCCGGAACACAGCTCGGCGCGCATCGAGCGCTTCCTGCAGCTGTGCGCGGACCACAACATGCAGGTCTGCCAGCCGACCACCCCGGCCCAGATCTTCCACCTGCTGCGCCGCCAGATGATCCGTCTGTTCCGCAAGCCGCTGGTGATCATGACGCCGAAGTCGCTGCTGCGCAACAAGGATGCGGTTTCGCCGCTGTCCGACCTGGCCAAGGGTCACTTCGAGACGGTCATCCCCGACCACGAAGAACTCAACGCCAGCAAGGTCAAGCGCATCGTCATGTGCTCGGGCAAGGTCTACTACGACCTGGTCAACGCGCGCAAGGAACGCGGCGCCAGCGACACGGCCATCATCCGCCTGGAACAGCTCTATCCGTTCCCGCACAAGGCCGTGGCCGCCGAGCTGAAGAAGTACCCCAACGCCAACGAGATCGTGTGGTGCCAGGACGAACCGCAGAACCAGGGCGCCTGGTTCTTCGTGCAGCACTACATCATGGAAAACATGACCGATGGCCAGAAGCTCGGCTACGCCGGCCGTCCGGCCTCGGCCTCGCCGGCAGTGGGCTACTACGCCAAGCACAACGAGCAACAGAAGGCACTGCTCGAAGCCGCTTTCGTCAAGCTCAAGGGCTTTGTCCTGACCAAATGATCGTGGCCTGAATGGCGGTGCGCGCATCGGGCGCGCGCCGCCTTGTTTTTGCCGCACGCGTGAAGCACATACGAATACCAAAGGAAATAAAAAACCATGGCTATTGTTGACGTCAAGGTCCCCCAACTTTCTGAATCGGTTGCGGAAGCAACCATGCTGAACTGGAAGAAGAAGCCGGGCGAAGCCGTTGCCCAGGACGAAATCCTGATCGAAATCGAGACCGACAAGGTCGTGCTCGAAGTGCCGGCCCCGTCGGCCGGCGTGCTGTCGCAGATCATCCGCAACGACGGCGACACCGTGGTCGCCGACGAAGTGATCGCCAAGATCGACACCGAAGCCACCGCCGGCGCCGCCGCGCCCGCCGCCGCCGCTCCCGCCCCGGCCGCCGCCCCGGCACCCGCCGCCGCGCCGGCCGCCGCGCCCGCCGCTGCCGGCGCCGTGGCCATGCCCTCGGCCGCCAAGCTGATGGCCGAAGGCGGCCTGTCGGCCAGCCAGGTCGCCGGCACCGGCCGCGATGGCCGCATCACCAAGGGCGACGTGCTGGGCGCCGCCGCCGCGCCGGCCGCCAAGGCCGCCCCGGCACCCGCCGCCGCCAAGCCCGCGCTGCAGCAAGTGGCCGCGCCGGTCGACTTCGCCGCCCTCGGCGACCGTCCGGAAGAGCGCGTGCCGATGAGCCGCCTGCGCGCGCGCATCGCCGAGCGCCTGCTGCAGTCGCAAGCCACCAACGCCATCCTCACCACCTTCAATGAAGTGAACATGAAGCCGGTGATGGACCTGCGCAACAAGTACAAGGACCGCTTCGAGAAGGAGCACGGCGTCAAGCTGGGCTTCATGTCGTTCTTCGTCAAGGCCGCGGTCCACGCGCTGAAGAAGTTCCCGCTGATCAACGCCTCGATCGACGGCAACGACATCGTCTACCACGGCTACTTCGACATCGGCATCGCGGTCGGTTCGCCGCGCGGCCTGGTGGTGCCGATCCTGCGCAACGCCGACCAGCTCAGCCTGGCCGACATCGAGAAGAAGATCGCCGAATTCGGCCAGAAGGCCAAGGACGGCAAGCTGTCGATCGAGGAAATGACCGGCGGCACGTTCTCGATCTCCAACGGCGGCGTGTTCGGCTCGATGCTGTCGACCCCGATCATCAACCCGCCGCAGTCGGCCATCCTGGGCGTGCACGCCACCAAGGACCGCCCGGTGGTGGAAGACGGCCAGATCGTGATCCGCCCGATGAACTACCTGGCGATGTCCTACGACCACCGCATCATCGACGGCCGCGAAGCCGTGCTGGGCCTGGTCGCGATGAAGGACGCGCTGGAAGATCCGGCACGCCTGCTGCTGGACCTGTAAGCCTTTGCTGCAACCGCAGTGACCGAAGCCGTGCCCGCCGCGCCCGCCATCCGCGTGGCGCGGGCGGGCAGGGCGGACCGAAGAGTTGATGGCGGCCCGGCGGGCGACGTTGCCCCGCCAGGGCCGCAAAAGGAAATCCATGAGCAAACAATTCGACGTACTGGTGATCGGCGCCGGCCCCGGCGGCTACATCGCCGCCATCCGCGCCGGCCAGCTCGGCCTGAACGTGGCCTGCTGCGAAGGCAATGCCTATGACGATCCCAAGGACGAAGTGCGCCTGGGCGGCACCTGCCTGAACGTGGGCTGCATCCCCTCCAAGGCGCTGCTGGCCTCCTCGGAAGAATTCGAGAACGTGCAGCACCACCTGGGCGACCACGGCATCACCGTGGGCGACGTCAAGGTCGACATCGCCAAGATGCTCAAGCGCAAGGACGACGTGGTCGGCAAGATGACCAAGGGCATCGAGTTCCTGTTCCGCAAGAACAAGGTCACGCTGCTCAAGGGCTACGGCAAGTTCACCGGCAAGACCGCCGAGGGCTTCCAGGTCGAGATCGCCGGCAAGGCCGGCACCGAGGTCGTGACCGCCAAGCAGGTCATCGTCGCCACCGGTTCCAAGGCGCGCCACCTGCCGGGCATCACCGTCGACAACAAGCTGGTCAGCGACAACGAAGGCGCGCTCAAGTTCGACAGCGTGCCGAAGAAGCTGGGCGTGATCGGCGCCGGCGTGATCGGCCTCGAGCTGGGCTCGGTGTGGCGCCGCCTGGGCGCGGACGTGACCGTGCTCGAAGCGCTGCCGTCGTTCCTGGGCGCCGCCGACGAAGGCGTGGCCAAGGAAGCGCAGAAGCTGCTGACCAAGCAGGGCCTGAAGTTCAGCCTCGGCGTGAAGGTCGACGCGGTCAAGACCGGCGCCGACGGCGTCACGGTCAGCTACACCGACAAGGACGGCGCCGCCCAGACCCTGGAAGTGGACCGCCTGATCGTGTCGGTTGGCCGCGTGCCCAACACCGACAATCTGGGCCTGGACGCCATCGGCCTGGCCACCGACCAGCGCGGCTTCATCGAGGTGGACGACCACTGCGCCACCAAGGTGCCGGGCCTGTGGGCCATCGGCGACGTGGTGCGCGGCCCGATGCTCGCGCACAAGGCGGAAGACGAAGGCGTGGCCGTGGCCGAGCGCATCGTCGGCCAGAAGCCGCACATCGACTACAACTGCATTCCGTGGGTGATCTACACCTTCCCGGAAATCGCCTGGGTGGGCAAGACCGAGCAGCAGCTCAAGGCCGAGGGCCGCGAGTACAAGTCCGGCCAGTTCCCGTTCCTGGCCAACGGCCGCGCGCTGGGCATGGGCCATCCGGAAGGCTTCGTCAAGATGCTGGCCGACGCCAAGACCGACGAGATCCTGGGCGTGCACGTGGTTGCCGCGAACGCCTCGGACCTGATCGCCGAAGCCGTGGTGGCGATGGAGTTCAAGGCCGCCAGCGAGGACATCGGCCGCACCTGCCATCCGCATCCGTCGATGTCGGAAGTCATGCGCGAAGCCGCCCTCGCCGTGGACAAGCGCCAGCTCAATATGTAAGGTGCATGCCTGCATATCGGCCAGTGTGTTGTTGAGTACCGGCGCGCCGCTCCAGCGGCGCGCCGTTTTCGCTTTCGGGGCGGCAGGGCGCGCAGGCGCCGTCGCCGCGGGTCCCGCTCCCTGATCCTCCGGTCTCCCGATCCCCGTTCCATTTCCAGCCCGGCCCGTCGCCATCCGTGCCGGCACCAGCGCAAGCAGTCAGCATGAACGTCCGTGAGTACTACGAGCAGGAACTGAAGCAACGCGGCTACACCTCGGACGAGGCGCAGTTGCGCGCCGTCGCGCGGCTGCAGCAGTGCTACGACGAGTGGGTCGCGTACAAGAGCCGCCGCAACAGCACGCTCAAGAAGCTGCTGGTCCACCCGGAAGTGCCCAAGGGCGTGTACCTGTGGGGCGGGGTGGGGCGCGGCAAGTCCTTCCTGATGGACAGCTTCTATACCTGCGTGCCGGTGGTGCGCAAGACACGCCTGCACTTTCACGAGTTCATGCGCGAGGTCCATCGCCAGCTCGAGGAACTGCGCGGCCGCCCGGACCCGCTCGACGAGCTCGCCAGGCGCATCGCGCGGCGCTTCCGCCTGATCTGCTTCGACGAGTTCCACGTCAACGACGTGGCCGACGCCATGATCCTGCACCGCCTGCTCCAGCAGCTGTTCGAGAACGGCGTGCAGTTCGTCATGACCTCCAACTACCGCCCGGACCTGCTCTACCCGGACGGCCTGCACCGCGACCGCGTGCTGCCGGCCATCGCGCTGCTGCAGCACAAGCTCGACGTGCTCAACGTCGACGCCGGCATCGACTACCGCAAGCGCGCGCTCGAGCAGGTGCAGGCCTACCACACGCCGCTGGGGCCCGAAGCCAGCGCCGCGCTGCGCCACGCCTTCACCAGCATCGCCGGCGTGCCCGACGAAGCGCCGATCCTCCACATCGAGCACCGCGAGCTGCGCGCGCTGCGCAAGGCCGGCGGGGCGGTGTGGTTCGACTTCGCCACGCTGTGCGGCGGGCCGCGCTCGCAGAACGACTACCTCGAGCTGGCCACGCAGTTCCACACCGTGGTGCTGTCCGACGTGCCGAAGATGACGCCGCGCATGTCGTCCGAGGCACGCCGCTTCACGTGGCTGATCGACGTCTTCTACGACCACAAGGTCAAGCTGCTGATCTCGGCCGAGGTGCCGGCCGACGAGCTCTACACCGAGGGTCAGATGTCCAACGAATTCCACCGCACCGTGTCGCGCATCATCGAGATGCAGTCGCGCGAATACCTGGAATCGCCGCGCCGCACCGTGGATACCTCGCTGACCTGAGGCGCCGATCTGAGCGCCGATCCGAGGCGCTGGCCACACCGGCGCGCCGCCGCGCGGCGCGCCTGATCCACCCGCTTGATCTGTATCAAGGCGGCTTGCCCGGGGGGCTCATACCATGCCAATGGTAAAAAAAGAGTCCCAATGCCCCCTTCCGCCGCCGCATCCCTGCCCGCTTCCATCGCGACCACGCCGCCGGCCAGCGCCGCCGCGCCGGCCGCTGGCGCGCGGGGCGGCTGCTTCCATTGCGGGCAGGCCTTCGTCGCCGGCGAGCCGGTGCTGCATGCCGTCATCGGCGGCGAGGACCAGGCCTTCTGCTGCGGCGGCTGCCAGGCGCTGGCGCAGACCCTCCATGCCGCCGGCTTCGGCCACCTGTACGGCGACCAGGCGCGCTTCGCGCGCCCCATCGACGATGCCGCCCGGCGCGAGGCCGAGCCGGTCTGGGCCGCCTACGACACCGAGGAATTGCGCACCCAGTTCGTGCGGCCGCTCGACGCCGCGCGCGCCGAGATCACGCTGGCTCCCGAGAACATCCGCTGTGCCGCCTGCGCCTGGCTGATCGAGCAGCACCTGGGGAGCCTGCCCGGCGTGGAATCCGTGATCGCCAACGTGGCCACGCGCCGCGTGGTGGTGCGCTGGCGCGCCGCCGAGCAGCCGGTGTCCGCGCTGCTGGCCGCGCTGGCCGGGATCGGCTATCTCGCGTGGCCGTTCGAGGTGTCGCGCTCGGACCGCCAGGACCGCCACGCGCGCCGCGGCCTGCTGATGCGCATGGCGGTGGCCATGCTCGGCATGATGCAGGTGATGATGTACGCATGGCCGATCTATACCCATGAAGCCACCATCGACCCCGGCCAGCTGCAGCTGATGCGCTGGGCCAGCCTGGTGCTGACCCTGCCGGTGGTGCTGTACTCGGCCTCGCCGATCTTCGCCGGCGCGTGGCGCGGGCTGCGCCGGCGGCACCTCGGCATGGACGTGCCGGTGGCCATCGGCGTCGGCGCGGGCTTCCTCGCCAGCACCGTGGCCACGCTGCGCGGCAGCGGCGAGGTGTATTTCGATTCGGTCACGATGTTCGTGGCCTTCCTGCTGCTGGCGCGCTACCTGGAGCTGCGCGTGCGCCAGGCTTCGCGCAGCGGCGCCGAGATGCTGGCGCGCCAGCTGCCGTCCACCTGCGAGCGCCTGCGGGACGAGGGTGGCACGGGCGAGCGCGTGCCGGTGGCGCGCCTGCGCGCGGGCGACCTGATCCGGGTCAAGGCCGGCGAGGTGGTGCCCGCCGACGCCACCGTGGTGGCCGGCGCCAGCGAGCTCGACGAATCGATGCTGACCGGCGAGAGCCGCCCGGTGGCGCGCGCCGCCGGCGACACGGTGCTGGCCGGCTGCTTCAACACCGCCAGCCCGCTCGAGCTGCGCGTGGTCAAGGTGGGCGCGGCGACGCGGCTGGCCGAGATCGTCGCCGTGCTGGACCGCGCGCTGGCCGAGAAGCCGCGCCTGGCCGCGCTGGCCGACCGCGTGGCGGGCTGGTTCGTGGCCGTGCTGCTGGTGCTGGCCGCGCTGGCCGGCGTGGTCTGGTGGGCGTGGATCGATCCCGCGCGCGCGCTGCTGGTGACGGTGGCGGTGCTGGTGGTGAGCTGCCCGTGCGCGCTCTCGCTGGCCACGCCGGCGGCGCTGGCCGCGGCGGGCGCGGCGCTGTCGCGGCGCGGCGTGCTGCTCACGCGCGGCCATGCGCTCGAAGCACTGGCCGGCGTCACCGACGTCATGCTCGACAAGACCGGCACGCTGACCGAAGGCCGCTTCGCGCTGGTCCAGACCCATGCGTTCGGCGCGGCCGACGTGGCCGCCAGCCTGGGCCTGGCCGCCGCCATCGAGCGCTCCGGCGAGCACCCGCTCGCGCGCGGCATCGTCGAGGCCGCGCAGGCGCGGGGACTGGCCGGCGACGCGCACACGGTCGGCGCGGTGCGCAACGTGCCGGGGCAGGGGCTGGAGGCCGAAGTGGATGGCCGGCGCCTGCGGCTGGGGCGGCGCGAATTCGTGGCCGCGCTGGCGGGCAGCCGCGGCAGCGGCACCGACCACGCGGACGCCATCGCCGCCACGCTGGCCGCCAGCGACCGCCGCGGCGCGACCCTGGTCTGGCTCGGCGACGCCGGCGGCATGCTGGCCGTGTTCGCGCTGGCCGATACCGCGCGCGCGCAGGCGGCCACGCTGCTGGCGCAGTTGCGCCGGCTCGGCGTGACCACGCACCTGGTGTCCGGCGACACGCCGGCGGCGGTGAACTGGTGGGCCGACCATCTCGGCATCGCGCGCCGCGAGGGCGGCGTCACACCCGAGGGCAAGCGCGAATACGTGGCGAGCCTGCAGCGTGCCGGCGCGGTGGTGCTGGCCGTCGGCGACGGCATCAACGACGCGCCGGTGCTGGCGCAGGCGCAGGTCTCCATCGCCATCGGCAGCGGCGCGCCGCTGGCCCAGGCCGGCGCCGACGCGGTGCTCGCCCACGGGCGCATCGCCGAGATCGCGCAGGCGCTGCGCACCGCGCGCCGCACGCGCCGCGTGGTGCGGCAGAACCTCGTCTGGGCCTTCGCCTACAACGTCATCGCCATCCCGCTGGCGGCCACCGGCCACGTCACCGCCTGGATGGCGGGCATCGGCATGTCGGTGTCGTCGCTGCTGGTGGTGGCCAACGCCTGGCGCCTGCTGCGCACGGGCAAGACCGGAACCGGAGACTGACGCATGGACATGCTTTACCTGCTGGTGCCGATGAGCCTGGTGCTGGTGGCGGTGATCGCCGGCGCGCTCTGGTGGGCACTGCACGCCGGCCAGTACGACGATCTCGACCGTCCCGCCGAGGCCATCCTGCTGGACAACGACAAGCCCTGAACCGCGCTCCGGCACGGTCGTGCAGCGGGCGCCGCGGGGCGAGTTCCCCGGCTTTCCGATGCGCTTGATACAGATCAACGCACCCAGGGCCGCGTTTTTCTACAGTCACATCATCAAATTTGTTTTTACAATCTGGGGGTCTGAATGGATGTCACCGCCGCGCATTCTCGCGCCGACACCTTCAATTACGGCGTCGTGCGGCAATTTGCCGTCATGACTGTCGTATGGGGGATCGTGGGCATGGCCGTCGGCGTGCTGCTCGCAGCACAGCTGATCTGGCCTGAGCTCAACTTCAACACGCCGTGGCTGTCGTTCGGGCGCCTGCGCCCGCTGCACACTAACGCGGTGATCTTCGCCTTTGGCGGCAGCGCGCTGTTCGCCACCTCCTACTACGTGGTGCAGCGCACCTGCCAGGCGCGCCTGTTCTGCGGCCCGCTCGCGGCCTTCACGTTCTGGGGCTGGCAACTGGTGATCGTGGCCGCGGCCATCACGCTGCCGATGGGCATCACCAGCTCGAAGGAATACGCCGAGCTCGAATGGCCGATCGACATCCTCATCACGCTGGTGTGGGTGGCCTACGCGATCGTGTTCTTCGGCACCATCGTCAAGCGCAAGACCCGCCATATCTACGTGGCCAACTGGTTCTTCGGCGCCTACATCCTGACCATCGCCATCCTCCACATCGTCAACAACATCGAGATGCCGGTGTCGATGTGGAAGTCCTACTCGGCCTACGCCGGCGTGCAGGACGCGATGGTGCAGTGGTGGTACGGCCACAACGCGGTGGGCTTCTTCCTGACCACCAGCTTCCTCGGGATGATGTACTACTTCATTCCCAAGCAGGCCGGCCGCCCGATCTACTCGTACCGCCTGTCGATCGTCCACTTCTGGGCGCTCAACTTCACGTACATGTGGGCCGGTCCCCACCACCTGCAATACACCTCGCTGCCGGACTGGGCGCAGTCGCTGGGCATGGTGTTCTCGCTGATCCTGCTGGCGCCGTCGTGGGGCGGCATGATCAACGGCATCATGACCCTGTCGGGCGCCTGGCACAAGCTGCGCACCGACCCGATCCTCAAGTTCCTGGTGGTGGCGCTGTCGTTCTACGGCATGGCGACCTTCGAGGGCTCGATGATGTCGATCAAGACCGTCAACGCGCTGTCGCACTACACGGACTGGACCATCGGCCACGTGCACTCCGGCGCGCTGGGCTGGGTCGCGATGATCTCGATCGGCTCGCTCTACTACCTGATCCCGCGGCTGTTCGGCGAGAAGGAGATGTACAGCGTGCGCCTGATCGAGCTGCACTTCTGGATCGCCACCATCGGCGTGGTGCTGTACATCGCCTCGATGTGGATCGCCGGCGTGATGGAAGGCCTGATGTGGCGCGCCACGCAGCCTGACGGCACGCTCACCTACGCCTTCGTGGAAGCGGTCAAGGCCAAGTATCCGTTCTACCTGATCCGTCTGCTCGGTGGCCTGTGCTTCCTCTCCGGCATGCTGCTGATGGCCTACAACGTGGCCAAGACCATCATCGGCAAGCCTGCCGTGGACGCGCCGATCCCGGCGACGACCGCCGCCGCCTCCGCCCACTGATTACGCCAGGACAGAAACGATGTCGCAGAAACAAAGCTTCTTTTCGCACGAGACCCTGGAGAAGAACATCGGCTGGCTGATCATCTGCACCATCCTGGTGGTCAGCATCGCCGGGCTGGTCCAGATCGTGCCGCTGTTCTTCCAGCACTCCACCACCGAGCCGGATCCGGGCATCAAGCCGTATTCGCCGCTGCGCCTGATGGGCCGCGATATCTACATCCGCGAAGGCTGCGTGGGTTGCCACTCGCAGCAGGTGCGCACGCTGCAGGCGGAGACCGAGCGCTACGGCCACTACTCGACCGCGGGCGAGTCGGTCTACGACCACCCGTTCCTGTGGGGCTCCAAGCGTACCGGTCCCGATCTGGCGCGCGTGGGCGGACGCTACTCCGAGGACTGGCAGCGCATCCACCTGCGCAACCCGCGCGACGTGGTGCCCGAATCGGTGATGCCGTCGTATCCGTGGCTCGAGAAGGCCGCGCTGAAGACCAGCGACATCGGCGACCGCATGCGCGCGCTCCGGCGCCTGGGCGTGCCCTACACCGATGCCGAGATCGCGCAGGCGCCCGCCACGCTCGAAGGCAAGACCGAGGAAGACGCGCTGGTGGCCTACCTGCAGGAACTCGGCATCAGCAAGCGCAACGTCCGCGTCGATACGGCGGCGGCCGCTCCCGCGGCGCCGGCCGCGCCGGCCAAGGAGTAAATCATGGCGATCATCACTGCATGCGCCACCGTGATCTCGATGGCCGCGTTCCTCGCGATCTGCTGGTGGGCCTGGTCGGCCGGACGCCAGCCCGCCAATGCGGAGTCGGCCATGCTGCCGTTCGCCCTGCCCGACGAGCCGCTGGCTGCCCGCCATGAGCGCAGCCCCGCCGGCGCCAACAACACCAAGCAGGAACACTGAGTCATGAGCGACTTCTTCACGGATTTCTGGAGCTACTACATTGCCGCCATCGCGCTGGTCGGCATCGTCTGGTGCGTGTGGCTGCTGTTCTCGCAGCGCCGCGTGGCCAAGGTCGCGGACGCCACGCAGGACACCGGCCACGTCTGGGACGGCGACCTGCGCGAACTGAACAACCCGCTGCCGCGCTGGTGGATGTGGATGTTCCTGCTGGCGTGCATCTTCGGCCTGATCTACCTGGTGCTGTATCCGGGCCTCGGCTCGTACGCCGGCGTGCTCAAGTTCTCCACGCAGGGCGAACTGGCCGCGCACCGCAAGGCCGCCGAGCAGGTGCAGAACGAGATCTACGCCAAGTACATGAAGATGGACGTCACCCAGGTGGCGGCGGACCCGCAGGCGCGCGAGATCGGCCAGCGGCTGTTCCTCAACTACTGCGCGCAGTGCCACGGCTCGGACGCGCGCGGCAGCCGCGGCTTTCCCAACCTGACCGACAACGACTGGCTGTACGGCGGCGACCCCGCCACCATCACCCAGACCATCACCAAGGGCCGCAACGGCGTGATGCCGCCGCTGGGCGCCGCCATCGACGCCAAGCTGTCCGGCGACGTGGCGCAGTACGTGCGCTCGCTGTCGGGCCTGGCGTCCGACCCGATCCGCGCCTCGCGTGGCGAGAGCACCTTCAAGTCGACCTGCGCGGCCTGCCACGGCGCCACCGGCAAGGGCAACCAGGCGCTGGGCGCGCCCAACCTGTCGGACAACGTGTGGCTGTACGGTAGCTCGGAGGCGAACATCGTCGACGCCATCCAGAAGGGCCACAACAACCACATGCCCGCGCACGAGGAAATCCTGACGCCCGAGCGCATCCGCATGCTGACCGCCTATGTCTGGGGCCTGTCCAACACCAGTGGGGCAGGTACCGGGAGCGGGCAATGAGTCTGGACGTAGTATGCCTGCGCGGTATCCGCGCAGGCGGAGATGAGAATCCATGAATGCCCCCGAACCGGAGCCGCTTGCCAGGTCCCGTACCTTGCCCGCGGCTCAGCGGGAGCCCGCATCCGCCACGGCGGATGCGCAGAGCTCCGACGAAACCCTGTACGAAGTCCGCCGCAAGATCTATCCGCGCTCGGTGACTGGCGCGTTTTCGCGCTGGCGGGTGTGGGTCGTGGTGCTGACCCAGTTGTTCTTCTACGGCATGCCCTGGCTGCAGTGGAATGGCCGCCAGGCCATGCTGTTCGATCTCGGCGCGCGCAAGTTCTACATCTTCGGCCTGGTGCTGTGGCCGCAGGACGTGATCTACCTCGCCGTGCTGCTGGTGATCTCGGCGCTGTCGCTGTTCCTGTTCACCGCCATCGCCGGGCGGCTGTTCTGCGGTTATGCGTGTCCGCAGACGGTCTATACCGAGATCTTCATGTGGATCGAGCGGCATGTCGAAGGCGACCGCTTCGCCCGCATCCGCCTCGACGGCGATCCCTGGAGCGCGCGCAAGCTGCGCCTCAAGGCCACCAAGCATTCGCTGTGGATCCTGATCGCGCTGTGGACCGGCTTCACCTTCGTCGGCTACTTCTCGCCGATCCGCGCGCTCGGCGGCCAGGTGCTGAGCCTGTCGCTGGGCCCGTGGCAGACCTTCTGGATGCTGTTCTATGCGTTCGCCACCTGGGGCAACGCGGGCTTCATGCGCGAGCAAGTGTGCAAGTACATGTGCCCGTATGCGCGCTTCCAGAGCGTGATGGTGGACCGCGACACCTATGTGGTGACGTATGACGTGGGTCGCGGCGAGCCGCGCGGCAGCCGCTCGCGCAAGGCCGACTACAAGGCCTCGGGGCTGGGCGAATGCGTCAACTGCAGCATCTGCGTGCAGGTGTGCCCGACCGGCATCGATATACGCGACGGGCTGCAGTACGATTGCATCGGCTGCGGCGCCTGCATCGACGCCTGCAACCAGGTCATGGACAAGATGGCGTATCCGCGCGGGCTGATCCGCTACACCTCGGAAAACGCCATGCGCCGCGCGCTCTCGGAAGCCGTGGCGCGCAAGCGCCTGGTGCGTCCGCGCACGGTGGTGTACTCGGTGATCTGGCTGGCGCTGGTGGGCGGCTTCATGGCCTCGCTGGCCATGCGCACGCCGCTCAAGGTCGACATCATCCGCGACCGCGGCGCGCTCGGCCGCGAAGTGGAAGGCCGCTGGATCGAGAACGTGTACCGCCTGCAGCTGATCAACACCACCGAGGCGCCGATGCGCGTGGCGATCAGCGCGGACAGCGACGAGCTCAAGGGCCTGACGGTGGAATACGACCATAGCGCCGGCGACCTCGATCCGACGTCGAACCGCCTGATCCCGGTGCGCGTGCGCGTGCCGATCGACGCCGCGGGGCAGGGCACCCACAAGATCCACGTGACCGTGACCGCTGCCGGCGACGAAGCCGCGGGCGCGCGCGGCGCGGAGATCAGCCAGAGCACGAGCTTCATCGTGCCGCGCAATCTGTGATGCGGGCAGCCGTGACGGATGCCCGCATCGGACAGACAACCAAAGGAGGCCAGATGACGCAGCAAAGCAATCCCTGGTGGAAAGAGCCCTGGCCGTGGCTGCTGATGAGCGGCCCGCTGGTGGCGATGGTGGCCTGCGGGTTCACCATCTGGCTGGCGATGTCGCACCCCGACCGGCCGATCGAGGAAGGCGTGGCGCGGCACGGGCTGGTGGTCGAGAAGACCGCCGCCGCCGCGCACCCCGCGGCGCCGGCCACGGCGCAGGCGAGGTGACCATGAGGCTGCGCTGGCTGATGTGGGTGTTGTGGCCCGGCTTCCTGGTGGGCGGGCTGGCGACTGCGCTGGTGTTCTCGATGGTCGACCCGGGCGAGCTGCGTTTCTTCGGGCAGCAGGTGGAGGCCTCGCGCGAGGCGGTCTACACGGTGGGGTTCCTGTTCGCGTGGGTGCTCTGCTCGCTGTCGAGCGGGCTCACGCTGTACACCATGCCGACGCGGCTGGCCGACACGGACGAGCTGGAATAGACGTGGAACGGGCGCGGAGCGTGCGGGATGGGCGCAGCGGACGCGATGAGCGCAACAAGCGCGGAACGGACAGGGAATAGGCGAGATGAGCGGCGCGAACCGGCGCGCCCGCGCCGCCCGGCGGACGCCTCGTCCGGAGGACGCCGGAGCCGGCGGCCCGGCAGGGCGGTCAGCAGGACTTGTTGACGATCTGCTTGATGCCGGGCATGTCGACCAGCTTGACGTGGCGCTGGCGGATCTGGATCAGGCCGGCCTCGGCGAAGCGCGAGAACAGCCGGCTGACCGTCTCGAGCTTGAGCCCGAGATAGCTGCCGATCTCCTCGCGGCTCATGCGCAGCACGAACTCGGAGGACGAGTAGCCGCGCGCGGACAGCCGCTCCGACAAATTCATCAGGAAAGCCGCGAGGCGCTCTTCCGCGCGCATCGAGCCGAGCGTGATCAGCATGACCTGGTCCTGCGAGATCTCGCGGCTCATCAGGCGCATGAACTGGTGCTGCAGCGAGGGCAGGGCGCCGGAGAGCGATTCGAGATCGCCGAACCGGACCACGCAGACTTCGGTATCCTCGAGCGCGGTGGCATCGGATGCGTGCTGCATCTCGCCCAGGCCGTCGAGCCCGACGACTTCGCCGGGCAGGTGGAAACCGGTGATCTGCGAGCGGCCATCCTCCATCGTCAGGTGCGTCTTGAGCGTGCCGAAGCGGATCGCGAAGACGGCGGTGAGCGGATCGCCAAGGCGGTACAGGGTTTCGCCCTTGCGTACCCGCACCCGTTCCTGCACCAGGGTGTCCATTTTGTCGAGGTCGTGCTGCGTCATGCCGACCGGCAGGCAAAGCTGGCCGAGCGAGCACGTGGAGCAGCGGGGCGACATCTCGGAGATAGGAATGGTGGTGAGCAATTGGGGCCTGTCCGGTTTAACGCAGTCAACCCAGCGCGGCGAAGCAGGCGCATGGCGTCGAGAGCTTGACGTCGATGACGTCGGTTACAGACACTGGCGACGTCAAGTCCGGCGCGCGGGCCTGGCGCATCCGCACCCTCTGCGGGGTGCTGTGCGGCGGCTCGCCGTCATGCCTGCAACACGCGCGCAGGCGCTGGCGCTGGACTGGAAGTCGACAGCGCCTCTGGGATCTGCGGGGGCGCGTCGACCGCATTTTACCGCGCCAAACGGCCGGACAGGGAGTGGATGTTGACCATAGGCGTGCTTTTCAGCGTATTTACCCTGGCTCTGCTGGGTGGCGTGCACTGCGCGGCGATGTGCGGCGGGATCGCGCTGGCGGCCGAGCAGGGCGGCGTGGCCCGGGTGCCGGCCACCATCCTGCGCCGGCCCGGGCACTGGCTGCTCGAACTGCTGGTCATGCATGCCGGGCGCCTCAGCATGTACGCGCTGCTCGGCGCGCTGCTCGGCGCGCTGGGCGCCGGTGTCTGGAAGGCCCAGTACCTGCCGCTGCAGCGCTGGCTGTTCGGCGCCGGCAGCGCGATGCTGGTGGTGTCGGGGCTGTGGATGCTGCGCGGCCGCATGCTCGGCACGGCCTGGCTGGAGCGGCTGGCGGCGCGCGGCGCGGGCGGCCTGCTGCGCGGCCTCGGCGCGGCCGGGCGGCTGTCCGGCATGGTGCTGCCGCAGGCGCGGCTGGCGCGGCGCTACGGCATGGGCCTGGCCTGGGGGCTGGTGCCGTGCGGCATGGTGTATGGCGCGCTGGCGCTGTCGCTGCTGGCCGGCAACGCCGCCTCGGGCGCGCTGGTGATGGCCGTGTTCGGGCTCGGCACGCTGCCCAACCTGCTGGTGATTTCGGGTCTGTCGGGTTATCTGCGGCAATTGACGCGCCGTCCGGCGGTGCGCGCCGTGGCCGGTTTCGCCGTGATCGGCTTCGGCGTGGCGGGTGTGGCGCGCGCGTTGCTTTTGCCGGAATCGCTGGCGGCGCACGGCTTCTGCCTGGTGTTCTGACGGGCCGTCCCGTGGCGTGCCGCGCACCCGGGCCGGCGGCCGCGCAAGGGAAGCGGTTGCAGGTTTGGCTGGGAATGCCATACAATCGCAAGAACAGCGATATCGCGCAGCGTATTTCACCGTGGCATCGCCGGTTAGCATTCGCTCTCAGGGATGCATGCCAGGAACTCCCCAGGCAAGTACGACCGCCAGGGACCGTTCCCCACTCGCCGTCCGGTTTAAAAGATTCGGTTCAAAAGACCAGCCTCGGCAGGGCGGGGTGAATCAGGCCAAGCAGCGTAGGCCAAGCAGGGCCGATATCCGTTTTTCTTGCACCCGGTGCGACCTGCGTCGCGCCGGACAGGTCCGCCACATCAGGGGGAAAGGCGCGACGCAAGGGCTCCGTCGACCGGCAGGCAACGCCGGTGGCCGGACGATCTCCTGCCGGTCCAGTCCGGCATCCGATGCAAGACAGGAAAGCGCACGGCCGACATGCAAGCGAGCATGCGGCTGGCTGCGCGGACAGATGGCGGTGGCAATCCCCACCGCTGAACCCGCAATCTCCAGTGCGTCCGGGCCAGTCCGGGGCGCAGGTGCAAAGACAGGCTGCACGCAATCAACATGAATACCCAAGAGGCGAAGATCGTCCTCGAGACCGCGCTGATCTGTGCGCAGGAACCCTTGCGCGTCCATGACATGCGGCGGCTGTTTGCCGACGACGTCGGTGCCGATACCATCCGCGTCCTGCTCGAGGAGCTGCGCCGCGACTGGGATCAGCGCGGCGTGGAGCTGGTGGCGCTGGCCAGCGGCTGGCGCTTCCAGAGCCGCCCCGCGATGCGCGAGTATCTCGACCGGCTCAACCCCGAGAAGCCGCCCAAGTACTCGCGCGCGGTGATGGAAACGCTGGCGATCATTGCTTACCGCCAACCGGTGACGCGGGGCGACATCGAGGAAATCCGCGGTGTCACGGTGAGCACCGAAGTGGTGAAGAAGCTCGAGGACCGCGGCTGGATCGAGGTCATCGGCCACCGCGACGTGCCCGGGCGCCCGGCGCTGTACGCCACCACCAAGGCCTTCCTGGACGACCTCGGCCTGCGCACGCTGGATGAGCTGCCGCCGCTGGAAGACATCCAGGCGCAGTCGCAGGAAGCGCTGCTGAACCAGGCCCCGATCGATTTCGAGGCGCTCGGCGCGCTGCCCGACGGCAGCGACGAGGAAGCCTTCGCGCAGGCGGAGCCCGACGAAGCCGCGCCCGCGCAGGCGGATGCCGCCGGCGAAGAGGCACAAGCCGAAGCGCCCGTGGCTGAACAGGCGGAGGCGGCCCCCGAGGCCGTGCAGGATGCCCTGCCGGCCGATGAGGAACCCGGTGTCTCCGAGCCCAGCGTCTCCGAACCCGAATTCCCGGCCGTGTCCGGGGCGGAAACGGAAGCGGAGGCGGTCGGCGCGGCGCAGCCGGCCCCGCAAGCAGAACCAGAACCCGCTGCCGAGGCGGAGCCCGCCGCGAGCGGCGGCGAGGCGGAAGAAGAAACGGAAGCGCGAGCCCCGGCCAACGGTTACCACGTGCAAGTGGCCTCCGGCGAGCAGGAGCCCGAAGCCCCGGATGCGCCGGGCACGAACCCGGCGGATCCGGCGCACCCCAGCGAGCACGATGAGCACGACGAGCGCGTGTCCAACTGAACACCATGCAACATCCGAATGTGAATACCTTGTCCGATTCCGTTGATCAAGACGTCCGCCCGGCGGATGCGCCGGCCGGCGAAGCCGGCGATGCCGGCAATGGCACCGAAGGCGCACCGCGCCGTAAAGGCCTGCGCCGCGGCCTGCGCAATCTGGTGGCCACGCGCCGCCAGGCCGCGCAGGACCGCGAGGGCGGCCGTCCCGCGGACGGCGAGCCGGCCGCGGCCGGCTCCGAAGCGGGCGCGGCCGATGGCCAGCCGCGCGGCGACGGCGTCCGCAAGGGCCGCACCCGCGGCAAGCGCAAGCCCGCCGACGGCGAGATGGCGCAGGCCGGCGAGCAGGGCGAGCGCCCGGCCCAGCGCGGCCGCCGCGTGCCTGGCGCGGATGCCGCCGGCACCGAAGCGGGCGGCGAGGCCGCCGGCGAACGCCAGCGCGACGGCGCCCGCGCCAACCCGAACGGCGCGCGCAAGCGCAAGCCGCAGCAGGGCCAGCAGGCGCAGGGCGCGGGCCGCCGCGGCGGCGCCGAGGGCCAGCAAGGCCAGCCGCAGGGCGGTGCCCGCCCGGCGGGCCAGGGTGGCAAGGGCGGCAAGGGCAAGGGCGGCGCGCAGCGCCAGGCCCCGGGCGCGGCCGACAAGGCCCCGGCGGCTGCCGCGGTCAGCGGCG
Source organism: Cupriavidus ulmosensis (assembly GCF_977008105.1). Lineage (NCBI taxonomy): Bacteria > Pseudomonadati > Pseudomonadota > Betaproteobacteria > Burkholderiales > Burkholderiaceae > Cupriavidus > Cupriavidus ulmosensis. The sequence goes on along the minus strand of NZ_CDRMWP010000001.1, from coordinate 2,594,625 downwards.
AAGACCTGTTCCGCTTCGTGATTTCCGGGCAGTACGACCAGGAAGACGCGGGCGGCGCGCGCGCCAAGGCCAAGCCGGTGCGCGAACTGTCGGCCGACGACGACGCGCCCAAGCTGCACAAGGTGCTCGCCGAGGGCGGCCTGGGCTCGCGCCGCGAGATGGAAGAACTGATCCTGCAGGGGCGCGTCTCGGTCAACGGCCTGCCGGCCCACATCGGCCAGCGCATCCTGCCGGCCGACCAGGTCCGCGTCAACGGCAAGCTGATCCACCGCCGCGTGTCGACCAAGCCGCCGCGCGTGCTGCTGTACCACAAGCCGGCCGGCGAGATCGTCAGCCAGTCGGACCCGGAAGGCCGTCCGACCGTGTTCGACAGCCTGCCGCGCATCAAGGCGGGCAAGTGGGTGGCCGTGGGCCGCCTCGACTTCAACACCGAAGGCCTGCTGATCTTCACGTCCTCCGGCGACATCGCCAACAAGTTCATGCACCCGCGCTACGGCGTGGAGCGCGAATACGCGGTGCGCACGCTGGGCGAGCTGGCCGAGGCCGACCGCCAGCGCCTGCTGCACGGCATCAAGCTCGACGACGGCGAGGCCAATTTCCTGCGCATCGCCGACGGCGGCGGCGAAGGCATCAACCACTGGTATCACGTGGCGCTGACCGAAGGCCGCAACCGCGAAGTGCGCCGCATGTTCGAGGCCGTGGGCCTGACCGTGTCGCGCCTGATCCGCACGCGCTACGGCCAGTTCCTGCTGCCGCGCGGCCTCAAGCGCGGCCGCTGGCAGGAGCTCGCCGCCGACGACGTGCGCGCGCTGATGGCCTCGATCGGCCTGAAGGCGCCCGCGAAGGGCGACGGCCAGCCCAAGGGCGGCAGCAGCAAGGTCACCGGGCGCAAGGCGCGCACCGAGGCGGCCATCGCCGGCATGCCGATGCCGACCGGCATGGACGGCCTGCCGCGCGTGAACCGCAGCAACGGCCCGCGCGGCAGCGGCGCCGGCCGCGGCCAGCCGGACCCGATGCAGACCTCGATGGGCTACATCGGCGGCCCGACCCTGCTGACCTCGCACACCACCAAGCTGGGCGGCGCCGCGGCAGGCCTGCCGCGCGGCCCCGGCGGCATGGGTGGCATGGGCGGCGGGGCTGGCGGCCGTGGCGGCCGCGGTGCCCGCAGCGGTGGTATGGGTGGCATGGGCAGCATGGGTGGTCTCGGCGGCATGGGCGGCGGCCAAGGCCGCGGGCCGCGCCGCGGCGGCGGCGAGGTCAACGGCAATGTGATGCCGCAGGCCGGCAAGGCCGGCGGCAATCGCCGCCCGCGCGGCGGCGGCCGGGACGGCAACCGCTGACGCCTTCTGGTGCAGGATGGCCGGCGCGCAGGCCGGGATGGGGCGAAGTGCGGTGCGTGCCGCTCGCCCGTCCGGGTTCTCCCGGCTATCTCTTTGCCTTTTGCACCGCGACGGCGTATAATCCAAGTCTATTCAAAAGTCATCCTGAAAAAGGATGGGCGAATGATGGGCATTGCGCCCATTTTTTTTTGGTTCGCCCAATCCGCATGCGTGCCGTCCTCGCACGGCGCGCCGGTCGGGGTGACGGGCAGGCAAGCAGGCTGCGAAGCCGCCTTCGGCAAGAAGGGCGGCGATGCCGGTGGGCTGGGTCTGCCACGGTATTGATGGCCATTATTCGGGAATACAGTGCATCTGGCAGATTTGATCGAAACCACCCTGAACGGCATGGGGTACGAGCTGGTTGAGCTCGAGCGCGCTCCGGGCGGACTGATGCGCGTCTATATCGATCAGCCTGAAACCGGGATCGTCATCGAGGATTGCGAAAAGGTAAGCCGTCAGCTGACGCACGTGCTTACGGTCGAGAACATCGACTACGAACGCCTCGAAGTGTCCTCGCCGGGGCTGGACCGGCCGCTCAAGAAACTGGCTGACTACGTCCGCTTCGCGGGCCAGGAGGCCAGGGTCACGCTGCGCCTGCCGGTCAACGGCCAGAAGAACTTCGTCGGCATCCTGCAGGCGCCCACCGGCGAGTCCGGGGCGGAGCAGGTCGGCCTGGAGTTCGAAGGCAAGGACGGCACGGCACTGCTGGAATTCGCCATATCCGATGTCGATCGCGCACGCCTGGTGCCGGTGATCGACTTCAAAGGAAATCAGAAAAAAGGGAACAAGCAATGAGCCGCGAAGTTCTGTTGCTCGTCGATGCGCTTGCGCGTGAGAAGAACGTCGACAAGGATGTGGTATTCGGTGCGCTGGAAGCGGCACTCGCTTCGGCAACCAAGAAGCGTTTCGAGGAAGACGTGGACATCCGCGTCGCCATCGATCGCGAATCCGGCGAGCATGAAACGTTCCGCCGCTGGCTCGTGGTCCCCGATGAACAGGGCCTGCAGGAGCCGGACAAGCAGATCCTGATGTTCGAAGCGCGCGAGCAGAACCCGGACATCCAGCTCGACGACTATATTGAGGAACAGATCGAGTCGGTCGAGTTCGGCCGCATCGGCGCGCAGGCCGCCAAGCAGGTGATCCTGCAGAAGATCCGCGACGCCGAGCGCGAGCAGATCCTCAACGATTACCTCGACCGCGGCGAAAAGGTCATGACCGGCACGGTCAAGCGCGCCGACAAGAAGGGCCTGATCGTGGAGTCCGGCCGCGTGGAAGCGCTGCTGGCCCGCGACCAGATCATCCCGAAGGAAAACCTGCGCACCGGCGACCGCGTGCGCGCCTATATCCTGAACGTGGACCGCACCGCGCGCGGCCCGCAGATCGAGCTCTCGCGCACCGCGCCCGAGTTCCTGATCAAGCTGTTCGAGAACGAAGTGCCGGAGATGGAGCAGGGCCTGCTGGAGATCAAGGCGGCCGCGCGCGACCCCGGCGTGCGCGCCAAGATCGCCGTGGTGGCGCATGACAAGCGCATCGACCCGATCGGCACCTGCGTCGGCGTGCGCGGCACGCGGGTGACGGCGGTGCGCAACGAGATCGGCGGCGAGGCGGTCGACATCGTGCTGTGGTCGGAGGATCCGGCGCAGTTCGTGATCGGCGCGCTGGCCCCGGCACAGGTACAGTCCATCGTGGTGGACGAGGAAAAGCACAGCATGGACGTGGTGGTCGACGAGGAAAACCTCGCCGTCGCCATCGGCCGCAGCGGGCAGAACGTGCGCCTGGCGTCCGAACTGACCGGTTGGCAGATCAACATCATGACGCAGGAAGAATCGGCGCAGAAGCAGGCCGAGGAAAGCGACGTGGTGCGCAAGTTGTTCATGGCCAAGCTGGACGTGGACGAAGAAGTGGCCGACATCCTGATCGACGAAGGATTCTCCACGCTGGAAGAAGTGGCCTACGTGCCCATCAGCGAGATGCTGGAGATCGATGCCTTCGACGAAGACACCGTCAACGAGCTGCGCAACCGCGCACGCGATGCGCTCCTGACGATGGAACTGGCCCGGGAAGAAAAGGTGGAAGCGGTGTCGCAGGATCTGCGCTCGCTCGATGGCCTGACCCCGGAACTGATCGGCAAGCTGGCCGAAGGCAATATCCACACGCGTGACGAACTCGCCGAACTGGCAGTCGACGAACTGGTCGAGATGGTCGGCCTGGGCGAAGAAGAGGCCCGCGCGTTGATCATGAAAGCACGGGAACATTGGTTTAACTGAGGGACACGCCCGGACCGACCGGCCTGGGCGCGTATTCCGCACACGACTGTCCCGACGTATAAACCGAGCATTGAAAGGGTTTGAATGGCAAGCACAACAGTTGCCCAACTGGCCGCAGAACTGAGCCGCAGCGCAGCTGCCCTGCTGGAACAATTGCAGGCAGCTGGGGTGGGCAAGGTGACGCCTGAAGACATCATCACCGAATCCGACAAGACCAGGTTGCTGGACTACCTCAAGCGTTCGCACGGGCAGGCCGACGACAGCGCGCGCAAGAAGATCACGCTGACCAAGCGCGAGACTTCCGAGATCCGCCAGGCCGATTCGACCGGCAAGACGCGCACGGTACAGGTCGAGGTGCGCAAGAAGCGCGTCCTGATCAAGCGTGACGAGGCCTCGCCCGAGGGCGCCGCCGACGGCCAGGATGGTGCCGACCAGCAGGCCGACGCCGCCGAACAGGCGCGCCAGGAAGAGGAAGCCCGTCTGCAGGCAGAGCAGCTGGCGCGCCAGGAAGCCGAGCTGAAGGCCCGCCAGGAAGCGGCCGAACGCGAGGAAGCCGAACGCCGCGCCAAGCAGGAAGCGCTCGAAGCCGAGGAACGCCGCCAGGCCGAGCTCGCCGCCCGCAAGGCGGAAGAGGAAGCCGCCGCGCTGCGCGCCGCGGCCGCCACGGCCGCGCCCGAGGACGACGATTCGCGCAAGAAGGCCGAGGACGACAAGGCTCGCCTTGCCGCCGAGCGCGCCGCCGCGCAGAGGGCCGCCGACCAGGCCAAGGAAGCCGCCGACAAGGCCCGTGCCGAGCAGGACGCCGCGCGCAAGCGCCGCGAAGCCGCCGAGGCCGAGGCCCGCGCCATCCAGCAGATGCTGAATGCGCCGGCGCGCGTGCTCAAGGCGCCGTCCGAACGCAAGGCCGAGGAAAAGAAGGCCGAGCAGACCGGCACGCTGCACAAGCCGGTCAAGGCGCCTGGCACCGAGACCAAGAAGGAAGAGAAGAAGCCGGCCACCACGGCTGCCACCGCCACCACCACGGTCGACAAGAAGACCGGCAAGGTGGTGAAGGCCGGCACGTCGTCGACCTGGCAGGACGAAGGCTCGAAGAAGAAGGGCAGCGGCCTGAAGACGCGCGGCGATTCGTCGGGCGGCGTGGGCGGCTGGCGCGGTGGTCCGCGCGGCCGTGGCAACCGCCACCAGCAGGACGACCGCGGCACCAACTTCCAGGCGCCGACCGAACCCGTGGTGCGCGAAGTGCACGTCCCCGAAACCATTTCGGTGGCCGATCTCGCCCACAAGATGGCCGTCAAGGCATCCGAGGTCATCAAGCAGATGATGAAGCTCGGCCAGATGGTGACCATCAACCAGGTGCTGGACCAGGAAACCGCCATGATCGTGGTGGAAGAAATGGGCCACAAGGCGTTCGCCGCCAAGCTGGACGATCCGGAAGCGCTGCTGGTGGTGGACGGCGAAGAGCACACCGACGCCGAGCAGCTGCCGCGTCCGCCGGTCGTGACCGTGATGGGCCACGTCGACCACGGCAAGACCTCGCTGCTGGACTACATCCGCCGCGCCAAGGTCGCCGCGGGCGAAGCCGGCGGCATCACGCAGCACATCGGCGCCTACCACGTGGAAACCGAGCGCGGCGTGATCACCTTCCTCGACACCCCGGGTCACGAGGCCTTCACGGCCATGCGTGCGCGCGGTGCCAAGGCAACCGACATCGTCATCCTGGTGGTGGCCGCCGACGACGGCGTGATGCCGCAGACCAAGGAAGCCATCGCCCACGCCAAGGCGGCGGGCGTGCCCATCGTGGTGGCGATCAACAAGATCGACAAGCCCGAAGCCAACCCGGACCGCGTCAAGCAGGAACTGGTGGCCGAGCAGGTGCTGCCGGAAGAATACGGCGGCGACTCGCCGTTCGTGCCGGTGTCCGCCAAGACCGGCGCCGGCATCGACGAGCTGCTCGAGCAGGTGCTGCTGCAGGCCGAAGTGCTGGAACTGAAGGCGCCGGTGGACGCCCCGGCCAAGGGCCTGGTGGTGGAAGCCCAGCTCGACAAGGGCAAGGGCCCGATCGCGACCATCCTCGTCACCAGCGGCACGCTCAAGCGTGGCGACGTGGTGCTGGCCGGCAGCGCCTACGGCCGCGTGCGCGCCATGCTGGACGAAACCGGCAAGCCGACCAAGGAAGCCGGCCCTTCGATTCCGGTCGAGATCCAGGGCCTGTCCGAAGTGCCGGCCGCCGGCGAGGAAGTGCTGGTGCTGCCCGACGAGCGCAAGGCGCGCGAAATCGCGCTGTTCCGCCAGGGCAAGTTCCGCGACGTCAAGCTGGCCAAGCAGCAGGCGGCCAAGCTGGAGACCATGCTGGAGCAGATGAGCGAAGGCGAAGTGCAGACGCTGCCGCTGATCGTCAAGGCCGACGTGCAGGGTTCGCAGGAAGCGCTGGTGCAGTCGCTGCAGAAGCTCTCCACCGACGAAGTGCGCGTGCAGATCGTGCACGGCGGCGTGGGCGGCATTTCGGAGTCGGACGTCAACCTGGCCACGGCCTCGAAGGCGGTCATCATCGGCTTCAACGTGCGTGCCGACGCCGGCGCGCGCAAGCTGGCCGAGAACAACGGCATCGACATCCGCTACTACAACATCATTTACGATGCGGTGGACGAGATCAAGGCGGCGATGTCGGGCATGCTGGCGCCGGAAAAGCGCGAGGTCACGCTCGGCACGGTCGAGGTGCGCCAGGTGTTCCGCGTGCCGAAGATCGGCGCGGTGGCCGGCTGTATGGTCACCGACGGCGTGGTCAAGCGGACCTCTCTGGTGCGGGTGCTGCGCAACAACGTGGTCATCCATACCGGCGAGCTCGATTCGCTCAAGCGCTTCAAGGACGACGTCAAGGAAGTCAAGCAAGGCTTCGAGTGCGGCCTGTCGATCAAGAACTTCAACGACGTTCAGGAAGGCGACCAGCTCGAAGTGTATGAAATCACCGAGGTGGCGCGCACGCTGTAAGGCGCCGCGCGCGCGGCGGGCCCCCTTCACGGGCGGGTCCGCCGCGGCCGTCTCGACAAGACCCTATTGAATGGCCAAGAAAGGCAATATCTCCTCCCGCAATCTCCGGATTTCCGACCAGATCCAGCGTGACCTGGCCGCGATGATCCAGCGCGAGCTGCGCGATCCCCGCCTGGGGCTCGTCACGCTGCAGTCGGTCACGATGACGCCCGACTACGCGCACGCCAAGGTGTATTTCACCGTGCTGGGCGCCGATGCCGCGGTGGCCGAAGGCATCCTCAACGAAAAGGCCGGCTACCTGCATTCGCTGCTGTTCAAGCAACTGCATATCCACACCGTGCCGACGCTGCACTTCCACCACGACACCTCGGTCGAGCAGGCCATCGAGATGTCCAAGCTGATCAGCGAAGCCAATTCGACGCGGGCGAAGGAAGACTGAACCGGCGGCCCGTTGAAACGGGCCGTTTTTCCGTCCGCGCCGGCGTCGTCCGCTTCATCCGCTTCATCCGCTTCGTTCGTTCCGCCCGCTCTCCCGTCATGACCGATCCGAAAACCAATCGCCCGCCCCGGCAGCCGCGCCGCGAGGTGCACGGCGTGCTGCTGCTCGACAAGCCGCTCGGCCTGTCGTCCAACGACGCGCTGGTGCGCGCCAAGCGCATGCTGCGCGCGCTCAAGGCCGGCCACACCGGCACGCTCGACCCGCTCGCCACCGGCCTGCTGCCGCTGTGCTTCGGCGAGGCCACCAAGTTCTCGCAGGACCTGCTCGAAGCCGACAAGACCTACGAGGCCGTGGTGCGCCTGGGCATCCGCACCGCCACCGGCGACGCCGAAGGCGAGGTGATCGCCGAGCGCGCGGTGACGTGCGGCGCCGACGCGCTGCGCGCGGCCATCGCGCGCTTCACCGGCGAGATCGAGCAGGTGCCGCCGATGCACTCGGCGCTCAAGAAAGACGGCAAGCCGCTCTACGAATACGCCCGCGCGGGCCAGACCGTGGAGCGCGCCGCGCGTCGCGTGACCATCCACGAGATCGCGCTGCTCGACTGCGGCCTGCCGCAGGCGCCCACCTTCACCATGCGCGTGACCTGCAGCAAGGGCACCTATATCCGCACGCTGGCCGAGGACATCGGCGAAGCGCTGGGCTGCGGCGCGCACCTCACCGGCCTGCGCCGCACGGCCGTGGGCGACCTGAGCCTGGACGGCGCGGTCACGCTGGAACAGATCGACGCCCATGACGACGCCGCGCGCCCCGCGATGCTGGCGCCGGTCGACGCGCTGCTGCAGCGCTGCGCGCCGGTGACGCTGGACGAAGCCGCGGCGGGCCGCTTCCTGCAGGGCCAGCGCATCGCGCAGCGCGACCTGCCGGCGGGCACCGCGCTGGCCGAGGGCGAACTCGCGCGCGTCTATGGCGGCGAGCCGCAACGCCTGCTGGGCGTGGCGCGCATGCGCGAAGGGGCGCTGCGGCCGGAGCGGCTGGTCAGGCTTTGAGCCGGTCCGCAACGCGGGGAACTGGCTGACCAAGTTCATTCCGTCATCAACGGTTTGCTCTCCTCTCCCACAAAGTGGGCGATCTGCTGTTCTTCCATCGCAAGTTGCGCTGCCTGGTCACGTGCCGGAATCGCCTGCTGCCGTGGTCGTGGCGTTGCGCTCCTTGCTGGAAATCTCGGGCGAAGCGAGGCTCAAACAGCGAGTGAGCCACCGTCCACGAAGAGTTCGACGCCCGCGATGTAGCTGCTCTCGCCGGATGCCAGGAAGAGCACGGCGCGCGCGACTTCGTCCGGCTGCCCCAGGCGGCCGAGCGGCACGATCTGCTTCAGCATGTCTTCGACTCCCGGACGCGTGTCGAGGTAGCTGCGCATCAGGCGTGTTTCGGTGCCGCCCGGCGAGACCACGTTCACGCGGATGCCACGCTCCTTCAGGTCGGTCGTCCAGCTTCGCGCGAACGAACGCACCGCCGCCTTGCTCGCGTTGTAGAGCGACTGGTCGGGAAAGCCTTTGCTGCCGGCGACCGAGCCGTTGAGGATTACTGCGCCGCCCGCAGTCAGCAGTGGCAAGGCCTTCTGCACAGTGAAAAGCAGGCCACGCACATTCAGGCCGAAGAGGCGGTCGAAGTCCTCTGCGGCGATCGTGCCCAGCGGTCGCGGCTCGCCCTCGGCGATGCCGGCGTTGGCAAAAACGACATCCAGCTTGCCGTGCTCGCGTTGGATGCGCTCATAGAGTCGATCAAGGTCCGCGAGGTTCGCGGCGTCTCCCTGCACGCCAATAGCGCCATTGCCGATTTCCCGCACGGCTTCGTCGAGTCGATCCTGTCTGCGTCCGGTGACGTAGACCTGCGCGCCTTCGGCCGCAAAGAGCTTGGCAGTCGCCAGGCCGATGCCCTCGCTGCCGCCGGTGATCGCCACAACCTTGTTCTCGAATCGCTTGTTCATATATGCCTCATCTATAAGTGGAGTATTGCTCCACTTATTATATGGAGGCATCATCCACTTTGTAAATGAGGTCGAAGATGAAAGCGCATTCTGCAACTGACGAAGCGCCGCTGCGCGCCGACGCTGCGCGCAACAGGGAACGCATCCTTGCAGCGGCGGAAGAGGTGTTTCTTGAACGTGGCGCCGATGCCTCGCTCGACGATGTCGCCAAGCGCGCCAAGGTCGGCATCGGGACACTCTATCGCCGCTTTCCGACGCGCGAGGCCCTGCTTGCTGCATTAAGCGATGAGCGCTTGCTGTCGCTCGCTACGGCGAGCCGGGCCGCGGACGACACGCTCGAACCGAAGGCCTCCATACGCGCCTTCGTCCGGGAACTGGTGATGCACGCCAGCCACTATCGCGGGTTGGCGGCGTCGCTGGGGGCGGTACTCCAGAGTGGCACTCCCGGTTGTCACGCAGGGAGCGAAGAAGGACTGCGTCTGCTCCAGCGCGCGCAGAAAGCGGGAGTTGTTCGCAAGGATGTTTCCCTTGACGATCTCTTGTGCATGGTCACGGCGATCTCCCTTGCCGTCGAGCAAGGCCGTGCCGGGAAAGCGCGAGTCGCGCACTTGGTGGATATGTTCCTTGACGGCATCGGGATGCATTGAGCTGACAACATTGAGCTGACAATCGCGGATTTCGCTATCAAACGCACCACGCAAACATGAAACCGGGCGCAGCAAGTCTGCCGCGCCCGGTTTCAATGCCCAAAAATCGCCCCGTCGCCACCTTTGACTAGGCGGCGGCAGCGCGCGCAATGGACTCTTGCGAACCAAAAATATCCCTTTGGAAGCTAAGGCCGAAGCGCCAATAAGTGAGGGATATTTCCGGAGGCTGCTACCGCCATCGCATCAATCAGCGCGCGCGTTTCCGTCGGGCCAAACTCACCGAGATCCTTGATGGGGCGCGTACGGCTCAGAATCCATAGCAGGCCCGTACGCGCGATCGAAGGCAGGCCTGCAAGCGTCCCGAGCAGACGAGGCTTCAGTGCGTGGCCCAGGCCTCGAACCAGTTCGAACCCTTCCACCCATGCAACATCAAGCTGTCTCGCCTCTGCCCATGTGAGGGAAGTAGCTCGTTTCCAAGTGAGCAGAGCGGCGAGGAATGACGGCACCACGAACGCGACATGGCTTCGGAGGAAGGCATCCATATCGTCTTCAACTTCGCTTGGCATACCCGCCTCCCTGAACAACGTGGCGAGAGCCGGATTCGTCAGCGTTGTCACCATGCCGGGGCCATCCACGCGAAAGCGCAGCCGTTGGTCCACCAGAAAAGCCGACATTTTCGGGAACCCGAATGCGAAGCGTTCGATGCCTATGGCTGCTCGATAGGGTTCGGTTCCTTGAAACGTATTGAACATTAGAAGGATGGTGCTCGCGCTGCTTGCCGACAACGCTGGCAATAGGGGCGCGACTTGGTGTTCGGGAACAGTGACGATAGCCAAATCGTAGGGGGCGGCTGGATCTAGCGTCTGCACTACCTTGACCGGCATGCGTTGCCCGTCAACGGTAATAATGGCTCCCTCGCGGCTCAACGTGTCGAAGCGTGCGCCGCGTGCCACGACGGTGATGTCGTGACCAGCCTTGGCGAGACAGAAGGCGACGGCGCTGCCGATTCGACCAGTTCCAATCAGAATGATTTTCATGGGATCAGTTTAGGCGCGACGGAAATTCCCGGATACGGAAAATTACGGTAATCTGGTTCCCATATATGGAAAAACTTTCTTGGGATGATCTGCGCATTCTTCTGGCTGTGCATCGGGCCAGGAGCTTGCTGGGTGCAGGCAAAGCACTTGGCCTTTCAACCTCCACGACCGCGCGGCGTCTGGATGCCCTGGAGGCCGCCGTAGGACGGCAATTGGTGTACCGCAGCCAGTCGGGTACTGAGTTGAAACCAGAGGCGTTGCGCATGGTGCAGCTAGCCGAAGGGCTTGAGCATGGTCTGGATGCGTTGCGCCGCGATCAAACCGTTCTTGCTGGGACATTGCGGGTCAGTGTGCCGGATGGAATGGCTCAAACACTGACCCGATCGCTGCTCGCGTTCTGCCAAGAGTACCCCGACGTTGATCTTGAGCTGGTAGGAGAGAATCGGATGGTGGATGTGGCCGCGCGTGAGGCGGACATTGCCGTTCGTCTGGCGCGCTCCACTTCCAATGTGCTCGTCGAAAAGCACCTGGCGACGTTTCGGTTCGCGCTGTTCGCATCTGCGGACTATGTTCGACGCCATCTTCCAACGCGGCGGCTCAGTAAGGGCGAGGCCGCGGCGCATTCATTCGTCGGACTTGATGAACGATGGAAGGAGCTGCCGCACGAGCAATGGATGCGGACGCTGGGCGCGACGCGATTTGCATTTCGCTCCAGTTCAATGGATGCCATCGAAGAAGCCGTTCGCTACGGCGTAGGTCTTGCGGCATTCCTTGAAAAAGATCCACGAAGCGCGGGCCTGATCCGTGTCGAAACGGATACGGATGGGCCGTCCCAGTCTTTCTACCTCGTTTATCACCGCGATTTGCGAAAGCAACCGCATGTTCGTGCTGCGGTGGCATCAATCGAGGCATACATGCGTGTGCATCGCTGACTCGGATCAGCGCCCGCGAGCGCGGGCAAGATCTTGATGGCACCCCGCCGCAATGGGCGAGGCTTGTGGCGCTACGCCCCAGTTTGCCGCGGCAGGTTGTGCGAAAGCGTGCGCGCTCGCATCGTGCTGGCGGGCTTCGCCGCCATCGGCCTCGCTGCGCTGGCCTGGACAGTGCGCGGCGGCGGTGTGTCGCGGGATATGGGACGGCAGCGTGGAGTTGTGCCTTAACGGCTAGCCTGCTTCACTGTTTGAGTGGAAGTGGCCGTTCGTTGCACAACCCAGGGGGGAGCCGCCAGCTTTTCGGTGATCCAGTTGGAAAAGGCGCGAGTCTTGGACGGAGTGCCGGCCGCTGCCGGTGTGACCACATAGACGGCGCCGCGATCGAGCAGTGCCCAATCGGGAAGGACTTCGACCAGCTTGCCCGCGGCCAGATCGCGGCAGGCATACCAGTCCGACGTGTACAGGATACCTAGCCCGCTGACAGCCGCTTCGATCAACAGTTCGGCGTCATCCGACGCCAGGGGGCCAGACACGGTGACGCCGAGTGTCCCCCCGCTGGGCTTGGTGAAATTCCATCGGTAGGGATCGTGTCGGCCGGTGAAGCAGAGGCATGGATAGTTGGCTAGGTCTTGCGGCGTCTGAATAGCCGGATGCCGGGCGATGAAATCCGGGGATGCGCAGATCATCCGACGACGCTCTGCAACCTTGCGGGCGACCAAGCGCGAGTCGGGAAGCTCACCCAAGCGAATGGCGAGGTCGAAGCGTTCCCCGATCAGGTCAACGAAGCGATTGCTGGTGTCCGCCTCGATGGTGACGCGCGGATGCTTACGCAGGAACTCCACGATCAGCGGTGTCAACCACATGCGACCGAAGTTGCCCGGCAAGGTGATGCGCAGATGGCCGCGCGCCTCGCCATCAGCGAACGCGACTGCTTCGCGTCCGGCCGCCTGCAGGTCGTGCAGCAATGGCCGAATCCGGTCGAGATAGGTTCGACCGGCCTCGGTGAGAGCCACCTTGCGCGTGCTTCGTTCGGCCAGCCGGACACCCAGGCGCGCTTCCATCGCACTCAAGCGGCGAGAAACCGCAGTGGGATCCCGTCCGAGCTGCCTGCCAGCTGCAGCGAACGATCCTGTATCGGCCAGAGCTACGAAAGCCGCTAGCTCGTTCAGATCGGAGAATAGAGATTGCTGCATTTTTCGCAGGTATGAAATGCGTCGTCTCCGTATTCTACATAAAAACGCCGCGATTTAAAGTGACATACCTTTAGGAGAAAGACTCGTGCAATCCATTCAAATCACCGCACCTTCGTTCGATGCATTCCGGCGGGCAGAGCTGCCCGAACCCACTCAACCTGGCAAGGGACGCATCCTTGTTCGCATGAAGGCCGGCAGCGTCAACTTCGCCGATCTCGCCGTGGCTTCCGGCCATTACCCCGGCGCCTTGTATCCCAACATTCCCCTGTCCGACGGTGCGGGGGAGGTCATCGCTGTCGGTGAAGATGTCTGGCAAGTTGCCGTTGGCGATCGCGTCGCCATCCACGTCAAGGCGCACTGGATCGCTGGCCGGCCTAGCGCGGAACTGGCCAATCCGATGCGTGGTGCGACGCTGCCCGGCTCGCTGGTCGAAATCGCCGAACTCGATGCGGCCGGCGTCGTCAAGCTGCCGGACTATTTGAGCTGGGAAGCCGCAGGCACGCTCCCCATCGCGGCGATGACGGCATGGCGTGCGCTGGAATCGGCGCAGATCGGCCCGGCATCCACCGTCGCGCTGCTGGGCACGGGCGGGGTGTCGATCTTTGCGCTGCAACTGGCCAAGGCACGCGGGGCGCGAGTCATCATCACCTCCTCGTCCGACGAGAAGCTGGCCCGCGCTCGCGCCTTGGGCGCCGATGAGGTCATCAACTATCGCCAGGATGCCAACTGGGATGCTTCCGTTCTGGAACGCACGGGTGGCGTCGGTGCCGATCTGGTCATCGACCCGGTCGGCGGCGAAGGCTTCAACCGATCCGTGGCCGCTGCACGTCACGGCGGCACCGTGGCCGCCATCGGTTTCCTCGGCGGCGGTGCCACGCCGCTGGATTTGCTATCGGTGATCTTCAGGGAGGTGAGCGTACAAGGCAGCAACGGCGGCTCGGTGGCGGACTTGGCGGGAGCGGTGGCGGCGATGGCCGCGCATCGCATCGAGCCGGTCATCGACCGCACTTTCGGCCTTGATGACTTGAAGAAGGCTTACGAGCTGATGGCGCAAGGCGGCCACTTCGGAAAAATTGCGATCAGCTTCGACTGGTGAGTTCTGGACTCAGACCGTTGCTAAGAAGTTGCCTCGGCATTCGGCGCGCCGAGATGGAAATCCTGATTCCAAAGCTAGATATAACTGCTGCCTTGACCCCAATGAATACTCCGCAGCGCGCAATCAGCGCCGCGGAGACATTTTAGATAAGGAGTAAGAGGATGGCTAGTTCGTCCTTGGGTGCCGAACAGTCCGGCACATTTCAGCGAGCAAGTGCTTGATTACTGCTCCTCCCTCGGTATCGGCTTTATTCCTTGGTTCCCGCTGGCCGCAGGTGATCTCGCCAAGCCAGGCTCCTTGCTCGATAACCTGGCTCAGCGATACCACGCTACACCCGGGCAACTTGCGCTTGCTTGGCTCTTGAAGCGAAGCCAGAACATGCTGCCGATCCCGGGTACGTCGAAGGTCACGCATCTAGCGCAAAACGTTGCCGCCGCGGCGATAGCGTTTTCGGATGAAGATTTCCTCGCTCTAGACGAAGAAGGACGGAAGGCGTCGCGGGATGCCGGCACCAGATGATCAATCACGGCCGACCACGGCCGGCAAACTACCGGGAAACGCTATGAATGAAGACGTATCAATGTCTCGACGAATGGTCGTGACTGGCCTTGCCGCCGGCGCGGCCACTGAGAACAACTCGGTCGCGGTGGGGCCGGGCGCCACGGCATTGATCGTGATGTTTCGGCCTCGCGGTTCGCGCGAGAGGAAACTGGCATTTGCCGTGCCGCGCAACGGCGCCAGGACCTTCTTGGAACGACGCTAATGCGCCCCGGCCGCCGACGCATCCATGTCGCCGCCTTTCTTCGGCTTGGTCAGCCAGACGAAGACGATCAGCACGAAGAACAGCACCCCCGAGATCCAGAAGATGTCGTTGGCGCCGAGCATGGCCGCCTGCTGCGAGATGCCGCGCTCGATGAAGCCGTCGGCCTGCGCGCGCGTCATGCCCATCTGCATCAGGTGGTTGATCTGGTCGACATAGACCGGGTTGAACGGGTTGACCTGCTCCACCAGCTGCGCGTGATGCAGCGCCGAGCGGTTGTCCCACACGGTGGTCGAGATCGAGGCGCCGATCGCGCCGAAGGTGATCCGCACGAAGTTCGACACGCCCGAGGCCGACGGCATCTTCTCCGGCGGCTGGCCCGACAGGATGATCGAGGTCAGCGGGATGAAGAACATCGCCATCGCCGCGCCCTGGATCAGCGTGGGGATCATCAGCGTGCGGCTGTCCACCTGCAGCGTGAAGCCCGAGCGCATCAGGCTGACCACGCCGAAGGTGACGAAGGCCAGCGTGGCGACCCAGCGCGCGTCCATTCGCGGCAGGTTCTTGCCGATCAGCGGCGACAGCAGGATGGCGAAGATGCCCACCGGCGCCATCACGATGCCGGCGTCGGTCGCGGTGTAGCCGACGATGGTCTGCAGCCACAGCGGCAGGATCACCAGGTTGCCGAAGAACAGCCCGTAGGCCACCGAGATGGCCACCACGCCGGCGCTGAAGTTGCGCCCCCGGAACAGGTGGATGTCCACCACGGGGTGCTTCTCGTAGTTCTCCCACACCACGAAGAACAGGAACCCGACCACCGCCACCACGGCCAGCACCACGATCGCGGTGGAGTGGAACCAGTCCAGCTCCTTGCCCTTGTCGAGCATCAGCTGCATCGAGCCGACCCAGATCACCAGCAGCGCCAGCCCGATGCGGTCGATCGGCAGGATCCGGGTGGGCGTCTCGCGCTCGCGGTAGATCGCCCAGGTGGCATAGGCCGCGCCGAGCCCGACCGGGATGTTGATGTAGAAGATCCAAGGCCACGTCATGTTGTCCGAGATCCAGCCGCCCAGCAGCGGGCCCATGATGGGCGCCACCAGCGTGGTCATGCCCCACAGCGCCAGCGCCATCGTGCTTTTCTGCGGCGGGTAGCTCGACAGCAGCAGCGCCTGCGACAGCGGGATCATCGGCCCGGCCACCGCGCCCTGCAGCACGCGCGCGGCCAGCAGCACCTCCAGGTTGGGCGCCACGCCGCACAGCCACGACGACAGCACGAACAGCAGGATCGAGGTGACGAACAGCCGCACCGCGCCGAAGCGGGTGGTCATCCAGCCGGTGAGCGGCACCGAGATGGCGTTGGCCACCGCGAACGAGGTGATCACCCAGGTGCCCTGGTTGGGCGCCACGCCCAGGTCGCCCGAGATGGCCGGGATCGACACGTTGGCGATGGACGAGTCCAGCACGTTCATGAACGTGGCCAGCGACAGCGCGATGGTGCCGACCACCAGCTTGCCGCCGCTCAGCGGCACCGGCAGGGCGGAGCGGGGTGCCGGCGCGCGCGGGGCGGGCGCGGCGCCGTCGCGCGCGGGAAGGGAGGTCGCCATGTTCAGGTGTTGGCCGGTTTCGCCGCCGGTGCCGCGACCGGCGCCGCCATCGGCTCGGCAGCCTGGCGCCCGCCGTTGTTCAGCGAGATGATGCGGGCGATCAGCGCGTCGGCGTCCTGCGCGACCTTGTCATAGACGTCGGTCTGCATCGGGCGCGATGCCGTGGTCTGGGTCATCGAGGCGCCTTCCTCCTTGCGCACGTCGACCGTCACGTTCATCGACAGCCCCACGCGCAGCGGATGGTCCTTGAGCTGCCGCGGGTCCAGCGCGATGCGCACCGGCAGGCGCTGCACCACCTTGATCCAGTTGCCGGTGGCGTTCTGCGCCGGCAGCAGCGAGAAGGCCGAGCCGGTGCCGGCCGAGAACCCTTCCACCTTGCCGGCGTAGGCCACCTTGGAGCCGTACACGTCGGCTTCGAGCCGGACCGGCTGGCCCACGCGCATATGCGTGATCTGCACTTCCTTGAAGTTGGCGTCGACCCACACCTGCTCCAGCGGCACCACTGCCATCAGCGGCGTGCCCGGCGCCACGCGCTGGCCGACCTGCACCGAGCGCTTGGCCACGTAGCCGGTCACCGGCGCCGGCAGCGTGGAGCGCGCGAAGGCGAGATAGGCCGAGCGCAGGTTGGCGGCGGCGCGCTGCACGTTGGGATGCTTCTCCACCGTAGTCTGGTCGGTCAGCACCTTGTTGGAGGCGAGCTGCTCGCGCGTGGAGGAGAGCGCCGACAGCGCCGCCTGCAGCGCGGTCTGCGCGTGCGAGATTTCCTCGCCCGAGACCGCGCCGGAGCCGGCGATGGCCTGGCGGCGCCGGAGGTCTTCGCGCGCCCGGGCCACGTCGGCCTCGCGCATCGCCACGTTGGCGGCCAGCGAGCCGTTGTTGACGTAGAGCGTGCGCACTTCGCGCACGGCCTGCGCGAGCTGCGCCTCGGCCTGTTCCAGGTTGACCTGCGAGTCGGCGCGGTCGAGCTGGATCAGCGGCTGGCCGGCCGTGACCAGCTGGGTGTCGTCGGCCGCGATCGAGATCACGGTGCCGCTGACCAGCGGCGTGACCTGCACCACGTTGCCGGCGACGTAGGCGTCGTCGGTGTTCTCGAAGTGGCGCGCGTACAGGCCCCAGTAGATGCCGTAGGCCACGCCCGCCACCACCACCGCGGCGGTCAGGGAAAGCAGCAGGCGCTTGCGCTTGCCGTTGTTGTTGGCGGAGGCCGCGGGCGCGGGCGCGGCGGCGGTCTGGGACGCTTGCTTGTTGTCGCTCATGATGGTGTCTTAAGAATGCTGTCTCGGTGCTGTGCGGCGGCCGCGGCCGTCCGCCTCGTTGGTGCGTGGCGCTCTCAGCCCTGCGCGCCGCCGGGCTTTTCCCCCGCCACGCCGCCGGCCGGTTCCTGGTAGCCGCCGCCGAGCGCCTTCATCAGGCCCATCTGCAGGTCCAGCCGGCGGGCCTGCAGGTCGGTGGCGAGGCGGCGCTGCTGCAGCACGTTGCTCTCGGCATTGAGCACCGTGAGCTGCGTGCCGAGGCCGGCCTTGTAGCGGATGGTGGCGAGCGAGTAGGCGCGCTCGGCCAGCGCCAGCGCCTCGCGCTGCGCGGTGATCTGCGTGTCCACGCTGCGGATGCTGGTCACGGTGTCGGCGGTCTCGCGCAAGGCGTCGACCAGTGCCTGGTTGTAGTTGGCCACGGCGAGGTCGTACTGTGCGTACTTGCCGCGCAGGTTGGCGCGCAGCTTGCCGCCCTCGAAGATCGGCAGGGTCACGGCCGGGCCGACGCCGAACGTGCGGCTGATGCCCATCAGCAGGTTGGAGGTGTCCAGCGAGGCCACGCCGGCGAAGGCCGTCAGGCTGATCGCGGGCAGGAACTCGGCCTTGGCCACCGCGATGTCCTTGCCGGAAGCCTCCACGCGCCAGCGCGCGGCCACCAGGTCGGGGCGGCGGCCGAGCAGCTCGATGGTGAGGTTGTCGGGCAACTGCGGCGTGTCGTGCGCGAGCACGGTCGGGCGCTGGATTTCCTGGCCGCGGTCCGGCCCCTTGCCCAGCAGCGCGGCGATCTGGTTGCGCGCCAGCAGGATGTCTTCGTCCACGCGCAGCAGGTCGGTCTGCGCCGAAGCCACGGTGCCGCGCGCCTGGGTGGTTTCCACCTGCGTGTCGAGCCCCGCGCGCAGGCGGTCGCTGGACAACTGGGTCAGGTCGCGGCGCTGGGCGATGGCGCGCTCGGCCACGTCGCGCTGCGCGTACAGCGCGGCCAGGCGGGCGTAGGTGCGCGCCACGGCGGTGGTCAGGATCAGGCGCGAGGCCTGGCTCTCGGCCTCCATCGCGCGGTCGTCGGACAGCGCGGCCTCGAGCGCGGCGCGGTTCTTGCCCCAGAAGTCGAAGTCGTACGACAGGCCGGCCTGCAGGCGCGACTGGTTCTGCCAGGAGCCGGCCAGCGGCGTGCCCGCGAACAGGTCGGTCGAGGAAAAGCGCTGGCGCACCAGGCTGCCCTCGAAGTCCACGCTCGGGTAGAGCGCGCTGCGCGTGATGTCGGCCATCGCGCGCGAGGCTTCCACGCGCGCGAACGCGGCCTGCAGGTCGGGGCTGTCCTTGACCGCCTCGTCGACGAGGCGGCGCAGCTGCGGGTCGTTGAACTGGTCGACCCAGTCGAGCGAGGGCCACTGGCCATGCTCGCCGGGCAGGGTCCTGGCGCTGGCCAGGGCGGCCGGGTCGGTCACCGTCTGCGTGCTGTGCGAGTTGCCGAAGGCGGCGCAGCCGGCCAGCACCGCGGCCGCCAGCGCGCTCAGCGCCAGCGTGGCGGCACGGCGGCCGGCCGCGCCGGCGCGCGGCGACAGTGCGGATTGGGAATTGGGAGCTTGGTTCATCTCGGTGCCCTGCGCGAGAGCGTCAATGTTGCTTTTGTCATCGGTGAAGAACGTCAATCGATCCGGCTTGCCGGCCGGTGTCGCGCCTATCCGCTGTTGTTGCCGATGATCCGGTGCAGCATCGAGCGGAACGTCTGCAGCTCGGCCTCGGAGAAGCCGCGGAAATGCCGGTTCAGCACGCGGCAGTAGATGCGCGGCAGCGCCTCGAGCAGCGTGCGGCCGGCGGCGGTGATCGACACGTCCACCACGCGGCGGTCCGCGTCGCTGCGCTGGCGCTCGATCAGGCCGCGCTTTTCCATGCGGCCGAGCAGGCGCGTGACCGAGCCCATGTCGGTATTGAGCTCGCGGCCCAGGTCGGTCACGGTGTTGCCGCGCCCCGCGGCCAGCATCATCAGGCAGGTAGCCTGGGCATGGGTGATGTCCAGGTCGTTGACCTCCAGCTCCACCTCGTGCGACAGCAGGTTCTTGGCGCGCGCCATCAGGTAGCCCACGCTTTCGCCCATGCGGTACTGGGCCGGGTCGAAAGGATGGGTGTCGTCGAAGGCGGACGGGTCGTGCGGCTGGGGCGAGGGCTGCTCGGGCATGTCTGTCAGGTGCTTGTCAGGTGCTTGTCGCTGCAATGTTTGCCGTGGCAACTATATGTTCACGAATGAAGATCCGCAAGGACGGCAACTTGCTATTGCGATATGCGCAATAATTGAACAATTGTGATCGGCAAGGCGATCGCGCCGGCCACCCGTTCCCGGCCCGTCGCCATGCTTCCGGTCGCGCTTCGGGTTTTGCGCCGCAACATGCTATAATGTCGGGTTATCTTTTGATGCTCAGCCCCACAAGCGAGACGCTGCAATGACCCGCGCCATCCGCAATATCGCCATCATCGCCCACGTCGATCATGGCAAGACCACTCTGGTCGACCAACTCCTGCGCCAGGCAGGGACCTTCCGCGACAACCAGCAAGTGGTAGAGCGCGTGATGGATTCGAACGACATCGAAAAGGAACGCGGGATCACCATCCTGGCGAAGAATTGCGCTGTCGAATACAACGGTACCCACATCAACATCGTCGATACCCCGGGCCACGCCGACTTCGGCGGTGAAGTGGAGCGCGTGCTGTCGATGGTCGACGGCGTGCTGCTGCTGGTCGACGCCGTCGAAGGCCCGATGCCGCAGACCCGCTTCGTCACGCGCAAGGCGCTGGCGCTGGGCCTGAAGCCGATCGTGGTGATCAACAAGGTGGACCGCCCCGGCGCGCGTCCGGAATGGGTGATCAACCAGACCTTCGACCTGTTCGACAAGCTCGGCGCCACCGACGAGCAGCTCGACTTCCCGGTGATCTACGCCTCCGGCCTGAACGGCTACGCCGGCCTGACCGACGACGTGCGCGAAGGCGACATGAAGCCGCTGTTCGAGACCGTGCTGGCCAAGGTGCCGGTGCGCGACGACAACCCCGACGGCCCGCTGCAACTGCAGATCATCTCGCTGGACTACTCCAGCTACGTCGGCAAGATCGGCGTCGGCCGCATTTCGCGCGGCCGCGCGCGCCCGCTGCAGGACGTGGTGGTCAAGTTCGGCCCCGAAGGCAATCCGATCAAGGGCCGCATCAACCAGGTGCTGAAGTTCCAGGGCCTCGAGCGCGAGATCGTGCCCGAAGCCGAAGCCGGCGACATCGTGCTGATCAACGGCATCGAGGAGCTGGGCATCGGCTGCACCGTGTGCGCGCCGGACGCCCAGGACGCGCTGCCGATGCTCAAGGTGGACGAGCCCACGCTGACGATGAACTTCTGCGTCAACACCTCGCCGCTGGCCGGCCGCGAAGGCAAGTTCGTGACCAGCCGCCAGCTGCGCGAGCGCCTGGACCGCGAACTGAAGTCGAACGTGGCGCTGCGCGTGGCCGAGACCGGCGACGACACCATCTTCGAAGTGTCGGGCCGCGGCGAGCTGCACCTGACCATCCTGCTGGAAAACATGCGCCGCGAAGGCTACGAGCTGGCCGTGTCGCGCCCGCGCGTGGTGTTCAAGGAAATCGACGGCGTCAAGCACGAGCCGTTCGAGCTGCTGACCGTGGACGTCGAAGACGGCCACCAGGGCGGCGTGATGGAAGAGCTGGGCCGCCGCAAGGGCGAACTGCTCGACATGGCGTCCGACGGCAAGGGCCGCACCCGCCTGGAATACCGCGTCCCGGCACGTGGCCTGATCGGCTTCCAGGGCGAGTTCCTGACCATGACGCGCGGCACCGGCCTGATCAGCCACATCTTCGACGACTACGCGCCGCTGCGCGAAGGCGGCCTGGGTGAGCGCCACAACGGCGTGCTGATCTCGCAGGACGACGGCGACGCCGTGGCCTACGCGCTGTGGAAGCTGCAGGACCGCGGCCGCATGTTCGTCAAGCCGGGCGATGCGCTGTACGAAGGCATGATCATCGGCATCCACAGCCGCGACAACGATCTCGTGGTCAACCCGATCAAGGGCAAGCAGCTCACCAACGTGCGCGCCTCGGGCACCGACGAAGCCGTGCGCCTGGTGCCGCCGATCCAGATGTCGCTCGAATACGCGGTGGAATTCATCGCCGACGACGAACTGGTGGAAATCACGCCGAAGAGCATCCGCCTGCGCAAGCGCCACCTGAAGGAACACGAGCGCAAGCGCGCTTCGCGCGAAAACGCGTAAGCGTCTTTCGCCGCAGTCCGGCAGCAACGAAAAACCGCGCCCCGTGCGCGGTTTTTTGTCGTCCGGGCCACGGCGGCGCCGTCAGGCGTCCGGCATCCGCTCCGCCGCCGGCGCCGCGCGCGGGCTGCGCCATTCCGGCGGCATCCACAGGTGGCGCGGGTCGCGGTGGCGCCACGCGTCGGCGAACATGTCGCGCCATTCGTGAAAGGTGAGGGTGAGCGGGTTGTGGCTGTCGATGCGGCGCGTGATGCCGTACTCGGGCGCCTCCTGCTCCGGCACGAACGAGCCGAACAGGCGGTCCCACACGGTCAGCACGCCGGCGTAGTTGCGGTCGATGTAGCGCGGGTTGCGGGCGTGGTGCACGCGGTGGACCGAAGGCGTGTTGAACAGCCATTCCACGCGGCGCCAGCGCCTGCCCAGGCGCGTATGCACGAAGAACTGGAACGCCAGGTTCAGGCCGACCGCGAGGATCACCCAGTCCGGCGTGAAGCCGGCCAGCGCCAGCGGGATCCAGAACAGCCACATGCCCGAGAGCGGATAGGTCAGGCTCTGGCGGAACGCCGTCGAGAAATTCATGCCCTCCGACGAATGGTGCGTGACGTGCGAGGCCCACAGCCAGCGCACGCGGTGGCTGGCGCGGTGGAACCAGTAATAGAGGAAGTCCTGCAACAGCAGCAGGAGCAGGAACGACCACCACGCCTGCGGCACCGCCTGCCAGCCGTGCCGGTAGCACCAGTCGTAGGCGGTGCGCACCATCAGCCACAGGAAGAAGGCGTCCGAGGCCTGGTGCATCAGCGCCAGCGCGGCGTTCGAGGCCGAATCGCGCAGGCTGTACACGCCCGGGTCGCGGCGCGCCCAGTACCACGCCTCCGCGCCGATGGTGAGCAGGAACACCGGCGCGAACGCCAGCAGGATCAGGCCGGGATCGAGGGTCGACTGTGTCATGGCGCCAAGTGTTGCCGGTTTCCGGCGTTCATGCCTGGAGGCCGCCCTCTAGACGCGCGCCGGCCCGCGCCATGCCGCCGCGGTGCCCGCCGCGCGGTCCCGCTGGTGTAAAGTCGAGGGCTGCTTCCGAGGAGAAAGAGACAATGACAGACCTGGTCACCAGCGAGATCCACGGCGGTATCGGCTACCTCACGCTGAACCGCCCGCAGGCGCTCAACGCGCTCTCGCTCGAGATGATTCGCGCCATCACCGAGACGCTCAACGACTGGGCCGCGGCGCCCGAAGTCGCGGCCGTGGTGGTCGCCGGCGCCGGCGGCAAGGCCTTCTGCGCGGGCGGCGACATCCGCTTCTTCCACCAGGCCGCGCTGGCCGGCGACCTCGCCACGCTCGACCAGTTCTTCGTCGAGGAATATGCGCTCAACCACCTGATCCACCGCTACGCCAAGCCCTACATCGCGCTGATGGACGGCGTGGTAATGGGCGGCGGCATGGGCATCTCGCAGGGCGCGCGCCGCCGCCTGGTGACGGACCGCACCAGGATGGCCATGCCGGAAACCAATATCGGCCTGTTCCCCGACGTGGGCGGCGGCTGGTTCCTGTCGCGCACGCCGGGCCGCCTGGGCGAGTACCTGGGCCTGACCGGCGCCGTGATCCATGCCGCCGACGCGCTGCACGCCGGCCTGGCCGACGCCTACCTGCCCGGCAACGCGATGGCCGAACTGGTCGACACGCTGCGCTCGCGCGCGTTCGCCGACGGCGACGCGGTGCTGGCCTGCATCGACGCCGCCACCGCCGCGCACCGCGGCGCCTGCGTGCCCGCGCAAAGCCAGCTGGCCGCGCTGCGGGACGACATCGACCGCCTGTTCGCCGGCGCCACCGTGACCGACATCGTGGCCGCGGTCAGCGACGCCGGCACCGACTGGGCGGCGCAGACCGCCGCCATGCTGCGCGGGCGCTCGCCGCTGATGCTCAACGTCACGCTCGAGCAGATCCGCCGCGCGCGCACCATGACGCTCGAGGACGAGCTGCGCATGGAGCTCGACATGATGTACTACGTGTTCCGCCACGGCGACGGCGTGGAAGGCATCCGCGCGCTGGCGGTCGACAAGGACCACGCGCCGAAGTGGCAGCCGCCGCGCCTGGACGAGGTGTCGCGCGAGCGCGTGCGCGCCTTCTTCGACAGCCCGTGGGCGCACGGCGAGCATCCGCTCGCGGCGCTGTAGGCTGGATGGGGCGGGCCTGTTCCCGCCCGGTGCCTGCGGTTTTCTTTCACGCAATTGGATTAAAGTGACGGCTGGACCGGCCGCCGCCGGTCCGCATCACTCCGACATCCATCCTGCAGTGAACGTGAAAGGAATCGCGATGAGCCATCCCCGTGACGTAGCCGTACTGGTAGGCAGCCTGCGCAAGGAATCCTTCAACCGCAAGCTCGCGCTTGCGCTGGCCGCGCGGGCTCCCGCCGGCCTCAAGCTGGAGATCGTGGAGATCGGCCAGCTGCCGCTGTACAACCAGGACGAAGACGGCGGCCCGCCCGCGCCGTGGGTCGCGTTCCGCGACCGCATCCGCCGCGCCGACGCGGTGCTGTTCGTGACGCCCGAGTACAACCGCTCGGTGCCGGCCGCGCTCAAGAACGCCATCGACGTGGGCTCGCGCCCCTACGGGCAGAGCGCGTGGGACGGCAAGCCGGGTGGCGTGATCAGCGCATCGCCGGGCGCGATCGGCGGCTTCGGCGCCAACCACCACCTGCGCCAGTCGCTGGTGTTCCTCAACATCCCGGTGCTGCAGCAGCCCGAGGCCTATCTCAGCGGCGTCGACAAGCTGTTCGACGAGCACGGTGGCATCGCCAGCGAGTCCACGCGCGGTTTTCTCGACAAGTACCTGAACACCTTCGCCGGCTGGATCGAGCGCAACGCGCCGCGCTGAGCATCGCGCGCAAACGTTGACGCCCGCTGTCGCAAGGGCAGCGGGCGGGAGGGCAGGTTATCGCTGCCGCGCGCGTGTCGTGGTGCTTGTGGTTCTATTTCCCGCGCTTGAGGTCCCCGGCCGGCCGCTCGCGCGTGCCTGCCGGCGGCTGGCCTGGAAAGCCCTCCGGATAGCTGATGATGCGCAGGCCCGCGACGGCCCTGCGCAACGGCCATGCATGGCGGGCGCCGGTCCTCGCGCCGCCGGTGATCGCCGTCATGGCTTCCCTGTCGAGATCCACGCTGTCCGGCAAATCCTTGATGACGATAACGGCCATGACTTCCTCCTGCATGCGCCTGACGGGCGGCCGCGTGGCCGCGGCGCCGCCCTGGTCAGTATAGGTCACGGGCCTATGCTCCGGGACCGCTGGTGTGCCGCTCAGACCGCGGCGTGCGTGGCCGCCCATTGCGCCGGATTGACGTTGATCGCCAGTCCGAGGCCGGAGCCGATCACGCCGACGTTGTTGAGCGTGTTGACGTTGATGCTCTGCAACTGGGCGATGTTCTGGCTGACGTTGACATTGACGTTGGCCACCGGGCCCAGTCCTTGCAGCCAGTTGTTGGCGCCGCCGCGCACCCTGGCCAGGGACTTGCCGTCGAGATCCTGGGTCAGCGCGAGGTCGCGCACGATGATGGATGACATGATGTTTGCTCCTTGATGGTGGTGGTGTCCGGTGGCGCGGCGGCGGGGCGTGTCCCCGGCCCGCCGCGCGGCGCCGTTCAGCGGTAGATGTTGTTGGTGGCGTTCTGGGTGCTGTCGACGTGCGAGCGGATGCCGTCGGCGAAGGCGGTGTTGTTGCCGTTCATGTTGACCACGTTCTGGGTCTGGCCGATCAGCTGCGAGGCGTTGAAGGTGGAGTCGATCTTGACCGCGCTGAACACGGGCAGGACGGGCAGGAAGACCGTGCCGCCGCGCACCGCGCGCATGGCGCGGGCATCGAGTTGTTCGGTGACGGACAGGTCCTTGATGGCGAGGGTGGTAGTCATGGCAGTGCTCCTGGGTTCGGTGAGAGTGCGTGCGCGTGGGCCGGGACTGGCTTAGCGGTAGATGTTGTTGGTGGCGTTCTGGGTGCTGTCGACGTGCGAGCGGATGCCATCGACGAAGGCGGCGTTGTTGCCGTTCATGTTGACCACGTTCTGGGTCTGGCCGATCAGCTGCGAGGCGTTGAAGGTGGAGTCGACCTTGACCGCGCTGAACACGGGCAGGAAGGGGACGAAGCCGCCGCGCACGGCGCGCATGGCGCGGGCGTCGAGTTGTTCGGTGACGGACAGGTCCTTGATGACGAGGGTGGTTTGCATGGTGGTTCTCCTGAGAGCGGTTGGCTGGTTGGGCCGTTGGTGATTGGGACTTCGGTTCGTTTGGTGTTGAGCATCGTTGCTGCGCTCGGGAGGTACAAACGCATGGAGTGTGCCAAGGCGGGCCGGGCCGACGCGGATTGCCCGCAAAGCCAGGCGGCATGCGGGTTTGCGGTTCTGCGCCGCACATCGGGCGCGGGGCCGCGCGATGCGATGGCCCCGGCGGCTGGCGGGTCGCGGCCAACACCGCGGCGCCATGTGTTCGTTGGCGCGCGACACCTCGCCACGCCCGCGCGCGACGCGCGGCGCTTGTGCCGCCTCTGCATCGCCCGTGCGTCGCCCAGGCGATGCACGCGAGGTTTGCGATTGGCATGAGTGCGCACTAGTATCCATCGTGGGCAGGTACTCGCCGGCGGACGGCGGGTAGGCGCTCAATGCGCGACTTCGCGCTACCACGTCGCGGCTGCACCGATGGCTAGCATTCCGGATCTGATACGAACCTTCCAGAGCGGTGGTCTTTCGCACGAAGAGCTGTTTGCCCGCATCGACCGCACCCTGGCCGCGGACCACGCCAGCGCGCGGCAGTTGGCGGACATGCTCAGCGAGGAAAACACGCGCGTGCCGCTGCCGCCCGGCGTCTACGAGGAAGTGCTGCGCCGCATCGAGCGCCGCGGCGCCACGCAGTTCGAGGAAGGCGGCGAAGAAACCCGCATGGAGACCGGGCCGGCGGGCGCGCCTTTCATGTCGTCCTCGCCCGCGTCGTCTCCTTCGTCTCCTTCGTCTCCTTCATCTCCTTCATCGTCCCCGGCGTCCGCCGAGGGCGCGGGCCAGGCGCTGCCCGCGGGCGAGCCGGCCAAGGGCGTGGGCGATACGCTCAACGGCCGCTTCGTGCTGGAGGAGTGCCTCGGCGTGGGTGGCATGGGCACGGTCTACAAGGCGCTCGACCTGCGCAAGCTGGAAGCCTCCGACCGCCGGCCCTACATCGCCATCAAGGTCCTCAACGTACAGTTCCGCGGCCACCCCAAATCGCTGATCGCGCTGCAGCGCGAAGCGCGCAAGGCGCAGACGCTGGCGCACCGGAACATCGTCACCGTCTACGACTTCGACCGCGACGGCTCGGTGGTCTACCTGACGATGGAGTACCTGCAGGGCAAGTCGCTCAACCGCATCCTGCGCGCGCCGGACTTCACCGGCATGCCCTACGCCAAGGCGCTGCCCATCATCACCGGCATGGCGCGCGCGCTGTCCTACGCGCACGAGCGCGGTTTTGTCCACTGCGACTTCAAGCCCGCCAACGTCTTCATCACCGATGCCGGCGAAGTGAAGGTGATCGACTTCGGCATCGCGCGCGTGTTCCAGCAGCCGGCCGACGACGCCGATCCCACCGTGTTCGACCCCGGCACGCTCGGCGGCATGACGCCGGCCTATGCCAGCCCCGAGATGTTCGAGCACCGCGAGCCGGACCCGCGCGACGACATCTACGCGCTGGCCTGCGTGACCTACGAACTGCTCACCGGGCGCCATCCCTACGAGCGGCTCTCGGCCAATCAGGCGCGCAGCGGCGGCCTCAAGCTGCAGCGGCCAAAACTGCTCACGCGCGGCCAGTGGCGCGCGCTGCGCGCCGCGCTGTCGTTCGACCGCGCCACGCGCACGCCCACCGTGGCGCGCTTCCTGGCGGACCTCGGCGCCGCGCGCGGCGGCATGCCGCCGCTGGCGCGCGTCGGCGCGGCGGCGCTCGCCGGCGTGCTGGTGGCCGGCGGCCTCGGCTACTTCGCGTGGCGCATGCGCGGCGCCGATACCCGGCCGCCGCCTGAGCAGGCCGCCGCCGGCGCGCCCGCGGCGCCAGCGCAGGCCCCGGCGCCGCGGGCCATGTCGATGCAGGCGGTGGCGGCGGTGCTGGCGCGCCAGCCGTGCTCGCTGCTGGCCGCCTCGGCGCGCGGCGAGCACGCGCTGCAGGTGCGCGGTTTCGTGGCCGAGCGCGTCGGCACCAGGCGGCTGCAGGAAGACCTCGGCGCGGTGCCCGGCGTGCAGGCGGTGAACCTCGACGTGCAGCCGCTCGGCGACGACAAATGCGACGTGGCGCGGCTGGTGTCGCCGTACTGGTCCGGGCGCCGCGCCGGCGACGCGCTCGCCACCATCCGCGCGCGCGCGCGCAACGGGCAGCTCGGCGAAGGCACGCCGCTGGTGGTGGACATCACCACGCCGCCGTTCGACACCTACGTCTACGTGGACTACTACATGGCCGACGGCCGCGTCGTGCACATGGTGCCGAGCAGCCGCTCGCGCGCCAACCAGGCGCCGGCCGGCTACAGCGCGAGCGTGGGCAGCATGGGCGACTGGGTGGTGGGCAGGCCGTTCGGCACGGAGCTGATCGTGTTGCTCGCCACGCCGGCGCCGCTGTTCGACGCGCTGCGGCCCGAGGCGGAGCCGCGGCAGGACTACCTGCGCGCGCTCGACCGCCAGCTCGGGCCGATGGCCGCGAAGTACGGCGAGGACCATATCGGCGCCGACATGGCCCAGATTTCCACGCACGC
The DNA here is from genome assembly GCF_977008105.1 of Cupriavidus ulmosensis. NCBI lineage: Bacteria > Pseudomonadati > Pseudomonadota > Betaproteobacteria > Burkholderiales > Burkholderiaceae > Cupriavidus > Cupriavidus ulmosensis. The sequence continues at coordinate 2,566,048 of NZ_CDRMWP010000001.1, read as the reverse complement.
GCGCTGAGCGCGCGCGGCGGCTACTTCAGGTCGCGCGCGACGCGGAAGCCGTTCTGCGACTGGCGCACGCTGGCGCTGTACTTGAAGCGGGTGGAGGACAGCATGTAGCTGGCGCCCTCCTGCCACGAGCCGCCGCGGATCACGCGCACGCTGCAGCCCGGCTCGTCCCAGGCCCGTCCGTCGGCCGGCGCGCCCTTGTAGGAGACGTGCCAGCAGTCGGCCACCCATTCCCACACGCTGCCGTTCACGTCGTGCAGGCCGAAGCCGTTGGCGGCGAAGGAGCCGGCGTTGGCCGGCGCGTCGGCGCTCCAGGGCTCGCCGCAGTCCTTGCAGTTGGCGGTGCCCTTGCGCATCTGGTCGCCCCACCAGTAGAGCGTGGCGGTGCCGCCGCGCGCCGCGTATTCCCATTCGGCCTCGGTGGGCAGGCGGTAGCGCTTGCCGCTGGCCTTGCTCAGCCACGCCGCGTACTGCTGGGCATCGTCCCAGCTGACGTCGCGCATGGGCGCGTTGCGCGCCGCGCCGGCCACGGTGGCGATGCGCGGGCAGCCGCCGCCGTCGGCGCAGGCATTCCATTGCTCGACCGTGACCTCGTACTTGCCGATCGCGAACGGCTGGCCGATGGCCACGTGATGGGGCGGCTTCTCGGTCGGGTCGCCGCCGTTGCTGCCCATCGTGAAGGCGCCCGCCGGCACGCTGTGCAGCACCGGGCAGGCCGGGCAGTCCTTGAGCTCGCCGGGCTTGACGTCGACCGTGACGGCGCCGCTGGCCACTTCGCGCTGCCTGATTGACGCGGACGACGCAGAGGACGCGGACGAGGGCGCGGATGCGGATGCGGATGTGCCGGCGGCGGGCGCGGGCTGCACCTTGCCGCTCTGCGCGCGTGCCGGCGGCGGCGCGACGGTACCCTGCGCGGTGGACGGCGCCGGCGCGGCGCGCGGCCGCTCGGCGGCAGTCCCCGCATCGGTCTTCGGCGCGCTGGCGCGCAGGCGCTCGATGCGCGCGCGCGCCAGCGGCGCGAAGCGGCCGTTGGGATAGGCCTTCAGGTAGGCCTCGTAGTCGCTGGCGAAATTGCTGTTCTTGATCGATTCCCAGAAGGTCAGCTCGTATTGCTCGTCGCTGTCCTTGGGCAGGATGCCGCGCTGCGCGTACAGCGCCGGCGAGATCCGTGCCGGCTCGGCGGCGCCGGCCGCGGCAAGGCCGGCTGTCGCGCCGGTGGTTGCGTGCGTTGCCGCGCCGAGCGGCAACGGCGCCGTCAGCGCCGACGATACCCACGGCTGCTGGGCGTGTGCGGTCCGCGCGCCGACGATGCGGCCGGCCTCGCGCAGCGCGGACTCGGCGTCGGCGCCGGGCGCGGCCAGCGTGCGCAGCAGCGCCGCGGTGAAGACGCCATGCCGCGCGCCGTCGCTGGCGGTGGCGCCCGGCGCGGCGGCATAGGCGATCACGGTGCCTGCGGGCGCGGCGGGCGGCGTGACGGCGGCGCCACGATAGGGATCGTCCAGGCAGGTGTCGAGGATCAGCACATTGCGCGCGCCGGGCCGCGCCGCCGGCATGCTGGCCAGCACCGCGTCCAGCGCCGTGCCCGCCGTCAGCAGGCGGTGCGGCGCGCGACCGTCGGCATCGACCGGCAGCAGCACCGGCGTGGCACCGGCCGCGAGGCCGTGCCCGGCGAAATAGAACAGGCCCACGCCGCCGCCCGCGAGCCGCCCGCGGAACTCGGCCAGCGCGCGCGCCATGCCCGCGTGGTCGAGGTCCTCGCGCAGCATGACGTCGAAGCCGAGCGCGGCCAGCGTGTCGCGCATCGCGCGCGCGTCGCCGCGCGCGTTCGGCAGCGGGGCGCCGGCATAGGCGGCGTTGCCGATCACCAGCGCCACGCGCGCCGGCTCGCCGGGAATCTGCGTGGTCGCGGCTTCGGCGCGCACGACCGCGGCCAGGCCGACCAGGCACACGACAAGGAGGGTTCGCCACATATGCAGGCCTTGTTCGTACCGCGCGGAAGGTCATCGCCGCGCCGCGCGCCGGCTGTGCCAGTTGTACCGGCCGTGCCGCGCGAAACGCGATGATGCCCGGCCGGTACGGCGGGGCCGCGCTGCGGGCGCAACGGCAGCATGCAGCGCGGGCGGCACCGGCCGGCTCAATCCACCATAGCACAGCGATTGTGAATCCGGAGGTGCTTTGCAGCGCCGGGTGGCGCCGCGAGCCCACCGCTTGCCGCGCGTGCCGCGCGGCCGGGTGCGCCGAGTATCTTTTTGCGTTTTTCCGTTCTAAGCTGGAGGACGAAAATGCTCGGGCGCCGGTCAGGAGCAAGAAAAAATCCACACCGCACACGCGGCACGGATCGTCGTAGGGGAGGGCTTTCAGATGCACAGGCGAACCGTGCTCGGCACCGTGGCAGCAGCGCTGCTGGCTCCGCTGCCCTCGATCTCCTTCTCCACGCCCGCCCCGCCCAATGCCGAGGTCTACATCATCTGGCCGCCCGACGGCGCCGTGATCGACGGCGGCAAGTTCTGGGTGCGCATGGGGCTGCGCAACATGGGCGTCGCGCCCAAGGGCGTGGACATGCCGAACGTCGGCCATCATCACCTGCTGATCGATACCGACCTGCCGCCGATGGACAAGGAAATCCCCAACGACCGCAACCACCTGCACTTCGGCGCGGGCGAGACCGAGGCGCGCATCGAGCTGCCGCCGGGCAAGCACACGCTGCAACTGCTGCTTGGCGATGCCAACCACAAGCCGCACGATCCGCCGGTGTATTCGAAGAAGATCACCATCACCGTCCGATAGGCCGCTGGCGGAACACGGCGGAAGAAAGTCGGGAGAAAGTCCATGCGTAAGCTCATCCTGGGCGCGGCGCTCGCAGCCAGCCTGCTTCTGAACGGCGGCATGCCGGGCCATGCGGTGGCGGCGGGCCCCACGCCGGCGCCGCCCAATGCCTACCTGTACATCGGCTTCCCCAACAACAACCAGGTGCTGCCGGCCGGCAAGCCGATCAAGGTGTGGTTCGGCCTGCGCGGCATGGGCGTGGCGCCGCGCGGCGTGACGTTTCCCAACAGCGGCCATCACCATCTGCTGATCGACACCGACCTGCCGCCGATGGACAAGGAAATCCCCAACGACCGCAACCACCTGCACTTCGGCGCGGGCGAGACCGAGACCACGATCGAACTGCCGCCGGGCAAGCACACGCTGCAGTTGCTGATGGCCGACGACAAGCACATCCCGCACAACCCGCCGATCTATTCCCGGAAGATCACGATCTACGTGAAGTGAGCGCGCGGCCCGCGCCGCGCGCGCCATGACCGGACCGCCGCGTCCGGCGGCGTCATTTTCCTCCTGCGCTTTTTCCCCCTGTCTTCTTGCGCAAGCGCGCGCCGCGCGCACTTGTCTGCCGGCGGCAGACACCGTGGCGCGATGGTGTTGGTCCGCACCCGTCAGCGCGGCAGTGCGTGCCAGCCCCCGCGATGTGCCGAGCCGAACCGCAAACCCGCATGCCGCCTGGCTTTGCGGGCAATCCGCGTCGGCCCGGCCCGCCTTGGCACACTCCATGCGTTTGTACCTCCCGAGCGCAGCAACGATGCTCAACACCAAACGAACCGAAGTCCCAATCACCAACGGCCCAACCAGCCAACCGCTCTCAGGAGAACCACCATGCAAACCACCCTCGTCATCAAGGACCTGTCCGTCACCGAACAACTCGACGCCCGCGCCATGCGCGCCGTGCGCGGCGGCACGGTCTTCCTGCCCGTCCTGCCCGTGTTCAGCGCGGTCAAGATCGACTCCACCTTCAACGCCTCGCAGCTGATCGGCCAGACCCAGAGCGTCACCAACATGAACGGCAACAACGCCGCCTTCGTCGATGGCATCCGCTCGCACGTCGACAGCACCCAGAACGCCACCAACAACATCTACCGCTGATGCCGCCGCGTCCCGCCCGCCATGTCGGGCGGGACGCGCGCAAGGCGTTTCGCGCCGCCGCCGGGCAAGGCCGCCAGCCTGCAATTTCGGGTTGGATCGCGCCGCGGGCGGATACACAATGAATGCACAGCGTATGGCGAGACCAGCCTGGTTCCTCGCGGGAGACGATCGTGCCTTGCTTGCTTACTCCGTTCGCCGCGCGCGCCGCGCGCGCCACCCTGCCGATGGCGCTGGGGCTGGTACTGGCGCTGGCCGGCTGCGCCGATTTCCGCCCGCCGGTGTACCAGCGCCCCGACACCCCGGCCAAGCCCGAATGGTCGCGCCAGGGCGCGATCACGGTGTCGCCGGCGGACACCATCGTGCCGAACTGGTGGCAGGCCTTCCGCGATCCGTATCTCGACGGCCTGGTCGACAAGGCCATCGTCGGCAACTACGACATCAAGGTGCTGGCCGCGCGCATCAAGGTGGCGGGCGCGCAGATCGCCGAAGTCAGGGCGGGCGCGCTGCCGGTCTTCGACGTGGGCGCCGGCGTGAGTTTCGACAAGACCACCGGGCAGTCGCTGAGCCGGACCTACAACCTCGGCACCCAGGTCAACTGGGACATCGACATCTGGGGCAAGGTCGAGAAGGGCGTGCAGGCCCAGAAGGCGGAGTTCAACGCCACCGAGGCGGACTGGCGTGCGGGCTACCTCACCCTGGTGTCGGCCGTGTCGACCACCTATTTCCAGATCCTGCAGTTCGACGAGCAGAGCGAGCAGCAGGCGCGCACGCTGGCCCGCAACAAGCAGATCCTCGTCACCTACCAGGCCATGTTCCAGAACGGCCTGATTCCCCAGGTCCGCGTGATGCAGCAGCAGGCCGAGATCAACCGCCTGACCAAGGACCTGCTGGAGCTGCGCCGCGGGCGCGATCTCTCCGAGAACGCGCTGGGCACGCTGGTGGGCGTGCCGGCGGGCGTGTTCAATGTGCCGGCCGGGCGCCTGCAGGAGCGCGTGCAGCTGCCACCGGTGCCGGCCGGGCTACCGTCGCAGCTGCTGTCGCGCCGCCCGGACATCGTGGCGGCGGAGTACCGCGTGCTCGAGTCGTACAACCTGGTCGGCCAGGCGCGGCTGGCGCAGCTGCCCAGCCTGAGCCTCACGGGGCGCGGCGGCACCTCCAGCTTCGCGCTGACCGACCTGCTCAAGTCCTTCACCTTCGGCTTCATGCCGAGCATCAACCTGCCGATGCTGGACCCGGGCGTGCGCGCCCGCGTGAAGACCTCCGAGGCGCAGACCAAGGTGGCCGAGAGCGAATACGGCCGCACCGTCATCACCGCGTTCGAGGAAGTGGAGAATGCGCTGGTCAACGTGGAGGCGCACAGGAAGCAGCGCGTGGAACTGCAGCAGCAGGTGGCGCAGTTGCGCGTGGTCTCGGCGCAGATCGAGGCGCAGCTCAAGGAGGGCGTGGTGTCGCAGCTCGACGTGTTCGAGGCCGAGCGCTCGCTGCTCGGCGCGCAGCTCGAGTTGTTGGCCAACCACCAACAGATCCTCGCCGACACTGTCACCCTCTACAAGGCGCTCGGCGGCGGGTGGCCCAGCGTGGCCGTGGCCAACGCGCCCGGCGACGGACCGCGGCAGGTGTCGCAGCAGGACGCGAAATAGCCGCGCTGCGCGCGCGGCCGCGCGATTGACTACCGGCGGGCCTGGCCTACTATGTCCTTGTCAGCACGTTCCCGGCGCGGCGGCCTGCGGGCCCGCCCCGCCGCCATGAAAAATGGCTTGCCGCCGGCGCACGCGCATGGCCCAAGCGCTGTTGGTGGTAGCGAAACATGGCTTCAGACCAGGCTCTGATCGACGAGGCGCGGGCGGCGGCGGGGCAGGGCGCGGCGCCTTCGCCGGGGCTGGCGCCGCGGCTCGACATCGTGCTCGCGCCTGTCACGCATCCTGCGCTCGGCGAGATCCGCATCGAGGAGAGTCTGTTTGCCGTGGGGCGCGCCGAAGCGCCTTTCGCCGCCTATCCCGCCGAGGTGGCGGCCGTGCTGTCGCGCCGGCATGCGCGCATCTTCAGCGAGGACGGCGCGGCCTACATCGCCGACCTCGGCAGCAAGAACGGCACCACGCTCAACGGCGCGGCCGTGGCGCAGCAGCCGGCGCGCCTGCGCGACGGCGACGAGCTGCGCTTCGGCAGCGCGCTGGCCTACCGCGTGCGCCTGTGCCCGCGCGCGCCGGCGCCGCCGGCCGCACACCCGCCGGTGGTGCTGACGCTGACGCCGGAACGCGGCGACCTCGGCCTGCAGCCGATCGAGATCACCGGCTTTCCGTTCCTCGCCAGCAAGGCCGACGAGACTTTCGCGCGCTACCGCGACGCCTATCCGCACCAGGTGAACTACGTCTCGCGCCGGCACGCGCACATTTTCCTCAGGGGCGGGCAGCCCTTCGTCGAAGACCTGGGCAGCACCAACGGCACCTTCGTCAACGGCACGCGCGTGGAGGACCATGCGGTGGCGCTGGCCGAGCACGACCTGCTGGCGTTCGGCGGCAACCATTTCGCCTACCGCGTCGGCATGCGGGCCGAGCCCACGCAGGATGCGACCGTCACCAGCTCGGCCTTGCCGCAGCCGCCAGAAGCCAGCGCCGCGCCGCCGGCCGCCGAGGTGCCGCCGCCGGTTGCCGCCGCGCCGGCGCAGGACCCCGACAAGACCACCTTCGTGGCGGCGCCGGGATCGTTCCTCGACATCTTCTGCGTCGACTACGCCGCGCGGCAGGAAGACGAGGTCAACCAGGAGGCCGTGGCGCCGGCGCAGGGTGCCGCCGCCGACAAGCCGCAGGCGCAGGGCAAGTACGCGCTGGTCATGGCGCGGCTGGCGGCCGGTTTCGGCGCCGGCGAGCGCGCGCAGCTCAGGCGCGCGGCGCGCTGGGGCGCGGCGGCGGCGCTGGCGGGGGTGGCGCTGCTGCTGGTGCTCTATTTCCGCGGCGCGCCCGAGCGCGAGATGAAGGCGCTCATGGCGGGCGGCGATTTCCCGCGCGCCGCCGCCGTGGCCGACGCCTATCTCGCGCGGCATCCCGACAACGCGCAGTTCAAGGCCGCAGGCACCGAGGCGCTGCTGCGCGCGTATGTGCCCGCCTGGATGGGCAGGCTGCAGGCGCGCGACTTCGACGGCGCCGACGCGGCGCTGGCGCGGATGAAGACGCTCGGCGCGCACAACGCCGACGCGCGCGCCTTGCTCGACGAGATGGCGTGGCTGGGCCGGCTCGACCGCTTCGTGGCGGGCCGCGGCGGCGTGGACGCGCCGATCCGCATGTATGCCGACGAGGCCGCCATCCGCGGCCTGCTGCGCGACTGGAACGCCGACATCCCCGCGCACCAGCGCGCGCTCGACCGCATTTCCGCCTACGTGCCCGCGTTCAAGGACCGCTACGCGGTGGCGCTGAGCTACGTGCGCAAGCTGCAGAGCGACGATTCCGTCTACCTCGCCGCCATCGATCGCCTCAACGCGGCGCTGGCCACCGGGCTGGCCGGCGATGCGCCGCAGGCGCTGCAGCCCGTGCTGGCGGACTACGCCGAGAAATATCCGCGCCTCGCCGGCATGGACCGCCTCAAGGAAGACCTGCGGCGCTACCTGGAGCTCGACGCCGCCCTGCGCGCGACGGCGCTCGGCCCGGTGGTGGCGCAGATGGCCGGCGCCGGCTTCGCCACGCCGCCGTTCCAGGCGCGCTACCGCGAGCTCGCCGCCGGCCGCCTGCCCACGCCCGAGGTGGCGCGCCTGTACGGCGACGCGGACAAGGCCTGGCGCGCGGGCGATGCCGGCGCCGCCTTCGCGGCCCTGCAGCAGATCAAGGGCGGCCCCTGGGCCGAGGCGGCGGCCAGCGAGCTGGCGCGGCGGCAGGCGGTGGCCGCGCAGTTCGGCGAGCTGCAGAAGGGGCGCGGCGGCAGCGGCTACGACGAGCGCCTGCTGTCCTTCTACGCCGTGCTCGATCCGGCGCAGGACGCCTATTTCGTCAAAGCCATCGAGCCGGACGTGGCGGCCATCCACGACACCGCGCTGCGGCGCGCGCAGGCGCTCATGAACGGCGCGCTGGCAAGCTGGCGCCAGTACCGGCGCGACGGCGCGCTCGGCGGCGAGCAGCGCCTGGAGCCGGAGATCTCGGCCAAGTTCCGCGCGCAGGCGCGGCTGCTGTCCGGCGCCAGCGCGCAGGCGCGCCAGGGCATGCGCATCTACGCGCAGCTCAAGGTCGGCGACACCGCGCAGTGGAGCCAGGTGCGCGACGACATCGAGGCGGAGGCCGAGCTGCAGCGCCGCTCGCTGCAGGAGCTGCGCATGGTGCTGAACCCCGCCGTGCTCAAGGGCAAGCTGGCGCTGATCGGCGCCGAGGCGGCGGACGGCGGCGAGAGCGTGGCGGCGGGCGGAGGCAGGGACGGAGAGAAGGACGGCGGGAGGCGCGATGAAGGACGATAACCGCGACAACCGCCTCAAGCCGCTGCACGAGGCGCTCGAGGACCACAGCGCCGAGGGTATCGCGATCCTCAGCGCCGAGCCGCTCAAGATCATGCAGGTCTCGGTGCTGGTGATGGTGCTGCTGGTGCTGTGCGCGCTGGTGTGGTCGTTCGTCGGCCACGCGGATGTGATCGTCACGGCGGACGGCACGCTCGCGCCCGAGTCGGAAGTGCGGCGCTTCTACGCGCCGGTGGACGGCGAGCTGGCCGATCTCTACGTGGCCGAGGGGCAGCCGGTGTCGAAGGACGACGTGCTGGCGCGGCTCAACGCGCGCGGCGCGATCGAGGCGGCCACCAATGCGCTGGAGGCCCAGCTCAAGCTGCAGGACTCCGAGCGCGAGTGGCAGCAGTTCCCGGACAAGAAGCTGCTGATGGAGCGCAAGGCGGCCGCGCTCAAGAAGCAGATCGAGGTGGCCGAGCGCCTGCACGAGAACCGCACCGCGGAGGGCACCACGCGCCTGGCCGAGCAGCAGCGCGCGCAGCTGCAGGAAGCGCGCAGCAACCTCGACAACGCGCGCCGCCAGCGCGAGTTCACGCGCCAGGAGCAGGACCGGTACGCGCGCCTGTTCGCGCTGCCGGGCGGCGGCGGGGTGTCGCAGTCGCAGGTAGAGGGCAAGCGCAATGCCGCGGTGGAGGCGGAGAACGCGCTGCGCATCGCGCAGTCGCGCCTGACCGAGCTCGATTCGCGGCTGAGCCAGGAGCTCAACCAGGCCACCGTGCAGCTCGAGGGCAGCAGCCAGGAGTTGACCAACCTGCGCATCCAGTACGACGCCGCGCTGCGCGAGATCAGCAACACCGAGGACAAGCTGCGCCTGCAGGTGCAGACCGCGCGGCTGGTGGCCGAGGCGGCGGCGCGCATCCGCTTCGAGAACATCGACAAGGACAACTTCCTGCTGATCCTGGCGCCGGTGGCCGGTGTCATCACCGACGTGAGCTCCACGCAGCGCGGCGACAAGGTGCAGGCCAACGCGCCGCTGGGCGGCATCGCGCCCAAGGACGCGCGCCCGGTGCTGAAGATCGAGATCGCCGAGCGCGACCGCGCCTTCCTGCGCGAGGGGCTGCCGGTCAAGCTCAAGTTCAATGCCTTTCCCTACCAGCGCTACGGGCTCATCAACGGCACGCTGGAATACATCTCGCCGGCGACCAAGCTGGCGGGGCAGAACCGGCAGCCGGTGTACGAAGGCCGCGTGCGGCTGGCGCAGACGTACTACGCCGTGGCGGACGGCAAATATCCGTTGCGCTACGGTATGACCGCCACGGCGGAAATCGTGGTGCGCGAGCGGCGCCTGATCGACCTGGGGCTGGACCCGTTCCGGCAGGTGGCGGGCTGACGGGCACAAGGCGCGCAGGGCGGGGGCGGGAGGGGCGGCGTGCCCGGCACGGCGCGTGCGGCAACGAGCGAGGAGCACGGAACATGACAGCGATTGTGCGGGTCGACGACGAGATCATCGGCGTCGAGGAGTTCATCCGGGTGCTGAAGCTCACGGGGCAGTTCGAGGGGCTGATCGAGCAGATCGTGCGCGACAAGCTCACCGTGCACGCGGCGCGCAAGCAGCGCATCGGCGTCACCCCCGAAGAGGTGCAGGAGCGCGCCGACCAGTTCCGCCGCGTGCAGGGGCTGCACCGCGCGGCGGACATGAACCACTATCTCGACGTGCTCAACGTCAGCCTGGACGAGTTCGAGACCTTCATCACCGAAAGCCTCTACCAGGAAAAAATGATGGCCGAGGTGACGAACGAGCGCGCGGTGGATGCCTACTTCAAGCTCCATTCGCCGAAGTTCGACAGCATCGAGATCAGCCACATCGTGGTGGACGCCGAGGGCAAGGCCAAGGAACTCATCTCCTACCTGCGCGACGACCCCGACAGCTTCGCCGAGATGGCGCGCGAGCATTCCATCGCCGACACGCGCGAGCAGGGCGGCGCCATCGGCAAGGTGCTGCGCGGCTCGCTGCGCGCCGACATCGAGGCCAAGGTGTTCAACGCCGCCGCCGGCGACCTGCTCGGGCCGTTCCCGTCGGCCGACCGCGCCGTCTTCGAGATCTTCATGGTGAGCGACAAGCACCCGGCCGTGCTCGACGCCGAAGTGGCGGCCGAGGTGCGCCGACTGCTGCGCGAGGACTGGCTGATGGCCAGGGCGCAGGAACATGTGATCGAAGCGCGCTAGCGCGCCGGCGCGGGGGCACCAAGCGATGGAAGCCAGCTCCGAACTGCAGCCGCTCGCCGATTTCCTGGCCGGCGTGGAGATCCTCTCGCCGTTCTCGCGCGAGGAACTGGAGCGGCTGGCGGAGCACGCGCAATCGCTGACCTACGGCTTCGGCGAGACCGTGTGCAACGCGGGCGACGCGGCGGGCGGCCTGTTCATCGTCAAGGCCGGCTCGGTGCGCGTGTTCAACGAGGACAACGGCAAGGAGGTGAGCCTGGGCGTGCGCAAGGCGCGCGAGGTGTTCGCCGACGTGGCCATGCTGCGCGAGTACCGGCACGAATCGTCGGTGCGCGCGTCGGGCAAGACCGAGCTGCTGTTCATCCCGCGCGGCGTGACCGAGCCGCTGGCGGCGCAGAACCCGGCGGCGATGGCGTTCATCGCCAGCTACGTGGCGATCAGCTCGGCGGGCGGCTTCGTGGCGCGCCTGTTCGACCTGCGCGGCAAGCTCGACAAGGCCGAGCTGGAAGAGGCGGTGCGCAGCGTGGGCGTCAAGCGCATATCGGCCGGCAAGGAGATCCTGCGCCAGGACGCGCGCGAGGACCGCCGCCTCTACGTGGTGCGGCAGGGCGAGGTGCGCATCGTGCGCACCGAGGACGGCGTGGAGTTTCCGCTGGCCACGCTGCGCCAGGGCGACATCTTCGGCGAGCGGGCCTGCGTGATGCGGCAGGAGCAGATCGCCTCGGCCGTCGCCGTGACCGACGCGCGGCTGCTGGTGATCCCGGAAAAGACCGTGCAGCTGATCATCGAGCGCAACCCCAGGCTGCGCGAGGTGCTGGAGGAGCGCATCCGCTTCGTCGACCGCGAGCTGCACCGCCAGAAGAAGCTGGCCGAGCGCCGCAAGCATCCGGTGATGCTGGACCTGGCCTCCAAGCCGGAAATGGGCGAGCGCGTGATCCGCCGCTTCGCGCTGGTCGAGCAGGCCGAGGAAATGGATTGCGGCGCGGCGTGCCTGGCGATGATCTGCCGCCACTACGGCATTCCGATGACGCTGGGCAAGCTGCGCGAACTGGCCAACGTGACCACGCAGGGCGCCACGCTGGACAGCCTGGCGCGCGCGGGCGAGTCGCTCGGCTTTACCACGCGCGGCGTGCAGTGCACGCAGGATTCGCTGCTGGGCTTCACGCTGCCGTTCATCGTGCACTGGGAGGGCTACCACTACGTGGTGGTCTACGGCGTGTCCAGGCGCTGGGTGTGGGTGGCGGACCCGGCGCTGGGATTCCGCAAGATGCGCGTGGAGGAATTCGAGCGCGGCTGGAGCGGGACCTGCCTGCTGTTTACCGCCGGGGAGAGCATGGCGCAACTGGCGGTGGCGCGCTCGCCGTGGCTGCGCTTCATCGGCTACCTGGCGCCGTACAAGCGCATCCTGGTCCATCTGTTCATGGCGACCTTCGTGATCCAGGTGCTGGGCGTGGTGCCGCCGCTGATCATCCAGAACATCCTCGACGGCGTGGTGGTGCACCAGAACGTGGGCCTGCTCAATCTGCTGATCGTGGGGCTGATCGTCTCCAACGTGTTCTCGCAGCTGATGTCCACGGTGCGCGCCTATCTCGCCAACTTCATGGTGCGCAACATGGACTTCGCCATGATGTCGCATTTCTTCCGGCACACCATGTCGCTGCCGTTCTCGTTCTTCGCCAAGCGCAAGACCGGCGACATCTTCGCGCGCTTCCAGGAGAACCAGACCATCCGCGCGTTCCTGACCGAGTCCACCGTGACCACCGCGCTCAACCTGCTGATGGTGTTCATCTACTTCACCATCATGTTCCTCTACAACGTCAAGATGACGCTGGTGCTGCTGGCCTTCGTGGTGCCGATCGCGGCGCTCACGGTGCTGGCCACGCCGCGCGTGAAGGCCTACGCGCGCGAGGTCTTCACCACTTCCACCGAGGCCCGCTCCTACCTGATGGAGACGCTGGGCGGCGTGGAGACGGTCAAGGGCATGGGCATCGAGCGCGCGGTGCGGCTCAAGTGGGAAAAGAAGTACGCCAAGGCGCTCGAGCTGCAGTACAAGGCGCAGGCGTTCCATATCGTGGTCGGCCTGGCCAGCCAGCTGCTCAATGCCGCCACCACCATCGCCGTGCTGTGGGTGGGCGCCAACCTGGTGCTGCAGCGGGAGCTGACCATCGGCCAACTGATCGCCTTCAATGCCTTCATGGGCAGCGTGCTGGCGCCGCTGATGGGGCTGGTGTCGCTGTGGGGCCAGCTCAACGACGCCGGCGTGGCAATGGAGCGCCTGGGCGACGTGCTCGACCTGGACCCGGAGCAGAAGCCGCAGGACCTGCCCTCGCGCGTGATGCTGCCCGACCTGCAGGGCGAGATCAGCCTGGACGGGGTGTATTTCCGCTACGGCGGCAACGACACGCCCTACGTGCTGGAGAACATCAGCTTCAGCATCAAGCCCGGCGAGCTGCTGGCCATCGTGGGGCGCAGCGGCTCGGGCAAGACCACGCTGGCCAAGATGCTGGTGGGCTTCTACGTGCCCAGCGAGGGCAAGATTACGGTGGACGGCTACGACCTCGGCGTGATCGACAAGGAGTATTACCGCGCGCAGATCGGCTACGTGATGCAGAGCAACCTGCTGTTCTCCGGCACCATCGCCGAGAACATCGCCTGCGGCGACGACAGCCCGGACCGCCGCCACATCGAGGAAGTGGCCAAGATGGCCGACGCGCACGCCTTCATCAGCAAGCTGCCGCTGGGCTACGAGCAGGTGGTGGGCGAGCGCGGCATGGGCTTGTCCGGCGGGCAGATCCAGCGGCTGTGCATTGCGCGCGCGCTGTACCACGACCCGCGCCTGCTGGTGTTCGACGAGGCCACCTCGGCGCTGGACACGCAGTCCGAGAGCAATATCCTCGGCAACATGCAGGACATCCTGCGCGGGCGCACCGCGGTGATCATCGCGCACCGGCTCAGCACGATCATGCGCGCCGACAAGATCCTGGTCTTGTACGAAGGCGGCATCGTGGAGCAGGGGCGGCACGAGGAACTGCTCGAGCGCAAGGGCATGTACTACCAGCTGGTGCAGAAGCAGTTGAGCGCGGCCTGAACATGGCTTGAGCATGGCTTGCGCGTCGGCGCGCAGGGGGAGGGCGAGATGAAGTTGTTCAACCAGGGCGGCGCGGTCGGCAGCACCCTGTCCTACGCCGGGCTGATCGAGAAGATCGAGATCCTGCGCTCCACGCTGCGCTGGGCCTCCAGGCTCGAGCGCGCCGACATCGAGAAGCTGCTCAAGCAGGCCACCACGCTGCGCGACGAGGTGATGCAGCTGTCGCACAAGGAGCGCTTCGTGCAGGCCGCGGTGGCCGAGCCGGCCGAGCCCGAGCCGGCGGCCGACCTGGGCCCGCGCGAGCGCCGCCAGGCGCTGCTGGAGCGCAGCTTCATCTTCGAGGGCACGTTCGGCGACAACCCCAAGCTGCTGGAGGCGCTGGAGATCGCCGAGAAGGCCGCGCCGACGCACCTGCCGGTGCTGATCGACGGCGAGAGCGGCACCGGCAAGGAGCTCATGGCCAAGGTGATCCATGCCAACGGCTCGCGCACCGACAAGCCGTTCATCTCGGTGAACTGCGGGGCGATTCCCGAGAACCTGATCGAGTCCGAGCTGTTCGGCCACAAGAAGGGCGCCTTCACCGGCGCGGCCAGCGACCGGCGCGGCAAGTTCGAGAGCGCGCACACCGGCACCATTTTCCTCGACGAGATCGGCGAGCTGCCGCTCACCGGGCAGGTCAAGCTGCTGCGCGTGCTGGAGGCGCACGAGATCCAGCGGGTCGGCTCGGACGAGACCATCTCGGTGGACACGCGCATCGTGGCGGCGACCAACCGCGACCTGCGGCGCTTGAGCGAGGAGGGCAAGTTCCGCGAAGACCTGTTCTACCGCCTCAGCGTGATCCACGTCACGCTGCCGCCGCTGCGCGAGCGCCGCGACGAGATCGCGCTGCTGGTGGCGTTCTTCGGCGACGAGGCGGCCGGCTCGCTCAAGCGCCGCCCGGTCAAGCTGACGCCGCGCCTGCGCGATTTCCTCATGAATTACGCCTACCCGGGCAATATCCGCGAGCTGCGCAACCTGATGTACCGGGTCTCGTGCCTGGCCGGCGACACCGCCGACCTCGAGCACCTGCCGCAGGACATCCGGCCGCGGGCGGCCGGCCCCGCGCTGGTGGCGGGCGGGGTGGCGGCGGCCGGCGGCGTGGACGCGACCACCGCGACCTCGCTCAGCGAAGCCAAGCGCGCCGCCAGCGACGAGGCCGAGCGCGCCTTCCTCGAACGCGGCCTGCACGAAGTGGGCGGCACCGTGGCGGAGTTGGCCAGGCGCTTCGACATGAACCGCTCGCACCTGCAGATGCTGCTCAAGAAGCACGGCATCCATTCGAAGGATTTCCGCCACCAGGCCGCGCAGAGCGGCAAGGCGGGCTAGGGGAATGGCCGGCCCCGCGCCTAGAGCGCGGGATTCACCATTGTCTTGTCGTTGGCGTAGAGGTCTTCGGCGCGCGCCACCACGGCGGAGATATTGTCGTGGCCGCCGCGCTCCAGTGCCGCCGTCACCAGGGCCTGCGCGGCCAGTTCGCAGTCGCCGCAGGCCAGGAAGCCGGCGATCTCCGGGTCGCGCAGCTCGTTGCTGATGCCGTCGCTGCACAGCAGGAACATGTCGCCGTCGGCCGCCTCCATCCAGGTCTGCTCCAGTTCCAGCGAGGCATTCGCGCCCACCGCGCGCGTGATGGTGTTGTGCGCCGGATGGTGGAGCGCTTCTTCCGCCGTGATCAGGCCGCGCGCCTTGAGCTCCTCCACGCGGCTGTGGTCGCGCGTCAACTGGGTCAGGTGCGCGTCGCGGTACAGGTAGATGCGGCTGTCGCCGGCCCACAGGCAGCCGCAGAAACGCTCGCAGGCCATCAGCACCACCACGGTGCTGCCGATGCGCCGCACCTGCCGGCGCGTGGCCTCGGCCAGCAGCGCGCGGTTGACTTCCAGCAGCGCCGTGCGCGCATCGTCGAGCAGGCCTTCCAGGCTGCGCGGCTCGCCCAGCCGGTCCAGCGTTTCCACCACCAGATTGCTGGCATAGTCGCCCACCGCGTGGCCGCCCATGCCGTCGGCCACGACCCAGAGCCCGCGCTCGGGCCGGGACAGGCAGGCATCTTCGTTGCGCTCGCGCACCAGGCCGACGTCGGTGCGCGCGGCTGAAGTCCAGCGGAATTGCGATGCACAGGTCACGATCGTCTCCGTTGCGCGGGCCGGCCGGCGCGCGCCGCGCGGCCCGGTCGCATGGACGCGGGCGCGGCCGCGCGTCGCGCTCCGGGCGGGCTCAGATGTGCCCGTCGTTGCGCGCGCCTTGTCCCGCCTGCACATTGATGTTCGCGCCCGGTGCCGAATTGCGAACGTCGATGTTCTGGAACTGATTCACCATCTGATCAGCATAGAAGCTGTTGTTGATCTCGTAAAAGTTGACGACGGGGCCGAGGCTCGGCCTGGCTGGCTGGTAGGGCTGGATCCAGCCGAATACCCAGGGCGCGCCGCCGCCGCGGATGGCCGACATGGCGCGTCCGTCGAGCGTGCGGTCGTTGTAGAGGTCGTGGATGGCGAGCGATGCCATGATCGGTCTCCGGTGGTGGTTGCGGGATGGTTGCGCGATGGCCGTGATGCCGTCTCCCTTCCATGAGCAAGGCGCATGCCAGTGCGGCGCCGGCATCCGGCGCGCGCGCCGCGCCAGCCCGGAACCGCCAGCCGGGGCGGCCTGCGGCCCGGGGCACGCCGATGCGGCGCGTGGCCGCGCGCGCTGGCGAGTTGGCGGTGCGCCAACATGGGCGCCGGAACTGGTGGCTGCGGCCCGTCTGTTTTCGTGCCGCGCCGCGCGTTCGCGCAATGGCGGTTTCGGTGTGCTTCGGATTCGCGTCGGCGCGGCGCGTCCGCTTGCCGCCGGGTGCGCGCAATGACGGCGCGCGGCCAACACAAAGCGCGCCGGGATGTTGGGCTGCCCACGACATTCTTGTGGCGCCGGTCCCGCCGTTTTTCCCGCTTTCCCTGATGACGCCTGGGCCGGTGGCCGATGGCACGGTTGATGCGGATATGGCTGCAACCAGCAGGCAATGCCTGCAGCAAGCAAACAGATCCGAGGCCGCCATGAACCACCAAGACCAACGCCACGACGAAGCCGCCGAAGCCGCCGAAGCCGACTACCCGCTCGGCGCGCACCTCGTCACCGAACGCCGCGGCTACGCCCATCACGGCATCTACATCGGCGAGGGCAAGGTGGTCCACTACGCCGGGTTCGCCGGCTCGCTGCATCGCGGCCCGGTGGAAGAAGTGAGCCTCGAACACTTCGCCGCCGGCCACGCGGTCAGCGTCAAGGCCAACCCCTGCGCCCGCTACGTCGGCCGCGAAGCCGTCGCGCGCGCCCGCTCCCGCCTTGGCGAAGACGACTACCGCCTGCTCACCAACAACTGCGAGCACTTCTGCTCGTGGTGCCTGCTGGGCCAAGCCCGCAGCGAGCAGGTCGAAGCGTGCCTGCACCATCCGGCCGTGGCGGTGCACACGGTCGTGGTCCTGCTCAGGACGCTGATCGAAACCGAATGGCGCGGCGCCCACTTCGGCGCCCGCATCGCCTGAACCTGCCAGGAGACTGACATGCAAACGACCCGGGTATCCCTGCGCGGACTGATCGACAAGTGGCTCGGCGCGCGGCTGGCCGCGCCGGCGCGCATCACGCGCGTGCGCGGCGCGCGCGCCGGGCAGGGTGGCTGCGTGCGGGTGGAGGTGGCGGGCCCGTCCGGCCAGCTCTCGATGTTCTTCTTCCGGCATGGCGACTGCGGCTGGTGCGTGTTCCCGCCGTCGCTGAATGCGGCTTGACGGCCCGCCCCGGCCGGCGCGGTTCCATCTATGATGGCGTCATGCCCGGTAGAGGGAGGGAGCGATGGAGCGCACATTCGAATATGGCGGTTACGCCGTGCTGACCCGCGCGGTGGCGTGCGCCGGCGGTGGCTTCTCGGCCACGGTGGTGATCGCCGACGCATTCGGCGGCGATGCCCCGCAGGTTTCCTTCGAGGAGGACGCCGGCATCGCGCCCTCCGCGGAGGCGGCGCTGGCGCTGGCCGAAGCGTCGGCCATGCAGACCATCGACGCGGGGCGGGTGAATTAGGCCGGGGATCGGCGCGGCATCGACAGGCGGATGCCGGCCGCGGCAGCGCGCCGGCGCGCGCTGCCGTATACTCTTGGCCTTCCTTTCTTCCTGGCTGGCCGCGCGATGCGCGGTCGTTTGACGCCGTAGCACGATGAATCCAAATTCCCGCCGTATTTCCGTCGCACCGATGATGGACTGGACTGACCGCCACTGCCGCATGTTCCACCGGCAGTTGAGCCGCCACGCCTGGCTCTACACGGAGATGGTCACGACCGGGGCGCTCCTGCATGGCGACGTGAAGCGGCACCTGGATTTCGATGCGGCGGAGCAGCCGGTGGCCCTGCAGCTCGGCGGCAGCGAGCCGGCGGACCTGGCGGCGGCCGCCAGGCTTGGCGAGCAGTGGGGTTATGCCGAGATCAACCTCAATTGCGGATGCCCATCCGAGCGCGTGCAGCGTGGCGCGTTCGGCGCCTGCCTGATGGCCGAGCCGGAGCTGGTCGCGGACTGCGTGAAGGCGATGCGCGATGCGGTGTCGGTGCCGGTGACGGTCAAGCACCGCATCGGCATCGATACGATCGAGCACTATGGCTTCGTGCGCGATTTTGTCGGCAAGGTCGCGGCAGCAGGCTGCGAGACCTTCATCGTGCATGCGCGCAATGCGATCCTGAAGGGCCTGAGCCCGAAGGAGAACCGCGAGGTCCCGCCGCTGCGCTATGAGGTGGCCTACCAGTTGAAGCGCGAGTTTCCGCACCTCGAGATCCTGATCAACGGCGGTATCGTGACGCACGACGAGATGGATGCGCATCTCGCGCACGTGGACGGCGTGATGATCGGCCGCGAAGCCTATCACCAGCCCTATGTGCTGGCCGAGGTGGATACGCGCTTCTATGGCGCGCGGACGCCGGTGCCGTCCCGGCTCGAAGTGGAGCTGGCGATGCAGCGCTATATCGGCGACCTGGTGGAGCAGGGCGGTTATATGGGCGCGGTCACGCGTCACATGCTGGGCCTGCACCGTGGCATCCACGGCGGGCGCGGCTGGCGGCGTGTGCTGTCCGATGCGCGCCGCATGCATGCGGTACGGACGCGCGCGGGGGTGGACGCCATGTTCGAGGAAGCCCGCGCGCATTTGCAGCCGGGCGGCGAAGTGTCGCTGGAGGCGGCCTGAGCGCACGCTGCCGGCCCGCCGCGGGTCGAGTTTTTCCTCTAACTTCGAATATGGTTTTCGTGCAGGCGAGGCGCAGGGCGCAGCGACGGGCACTTGACCTCGCCAGCAGCCCGCTTTGCCGCGCCGGCAAAGGGATTCCCCTAATTCGTGCGGGAGCGGCAAATTCATACACTGTGCTTGCCCTCGAATACGGGGCTTTCTTCAACTGATTATTAAGCCCGCCTTGCGCGGGCTTTTTTTTGGCGCAACCGGTGGCTAATGCCATTGGGTATTGGCGGCAATGTGGCGCGGATTTTTGGTGTGGTCTTCCGTTTACCCTGATGGTACGAATGGGAAATGGCGTCTAGATTACTAGAGCCTTCAGGGCAATTGAGATCGCTAATTGGAGGGCCCGCGCTGCGGGCTCTTTTTTTTCGCCGTCCAGCGGGCGGCGTGGCTGCGGCGGCGGTCCGCCGCGCTATTTCGATCGCTCGCTCGAAATGCCGATGTCCACGGTGCCGTAAGTGGTGATGCCGGAGCCGCTGCCGTCGCCGGCCGGGCTGGCACAGCCGCCGGCGAGGACGAGGACGGCACAGGCGGCCAGCAGGCTCCGTGCGAAGTAGTTCATGATGACCTTCCAAGGTCGCGGCGGATGCCGCGTTCCTGTTTGGGCGCCGGATCGCGGGGTTTGGTTCCTGGCCGGGTCAGCCGATGACAAACCGGTGCAGCAGCAATACCGCGATGGCGGGGCAGGCCAGCACCAGGCCGCCGACAAACGGAAAGCGTTGCGACCAGATACCGATCAAGGCGGGGATCGCGGCAATCGGTCCGAGGACATCCATCAGCAGCGACAGCATGCCATTGGCATGAGGGCCATTCGCCGCCGCCGGCAGCTCGGCCGCGGCGGGCGAGCCGAACAGGCCGTAGGCGCTGCCGAAAATGAGAGCCACGAGGCAGAGGGAGGCTGCGAGCTTGAGGGTGTGCTTGGTGCTGGAGGTGGGCCGCATCACTGTTCTTCCGTGGGGCCGAGGGGCCGGCGGCGGGTGGTAAGGCAACTGGCGCGTCTCGGCGATGCTTGCAAAAATAGCGCAATCTGCACCTATTCCTACTGAGACTTTTCTAATTCAGAGTTAAGCCGGTCCGGTTCTGGTGAGGCCGCCGCGGCTGCGTGTCGAGGTTGCCGTCGCCTGATCGTGTCGTTGCGGGCGGGGTTGGATGGGCGCCCTCAGGTAGTCCGTGACGACGGCGCAGGCCATGCGGACGGTCTTGTTGTCTCTGTGGCTCGATGAGGAGGCATGACGGAGCCATGCCCTTCGCGTGCCGACATTCGTGAGTGTCAAATATGCGTCATAGTCAACTTATGGCGGTAGCACAGAATTATTTCAGAAAACGCTTGCCAAGGTGGGTTGGTGGCCTTAATATTCGCTCCCTCGCAACACGAAGCTTGTCTGCAAAGGCAGACGGGACAAGGGCTGCGGGGGAATGGGTGAGGTTGGTGGCGCGGATGGCGCGGCTGATCGAAGCAAAAAAAGATTGCGAAACCTGTTGACGAAACGTAGAAAGTTCTTCATAATCTCGTTTCTCTGCTGCTGACAACGAAGCAGCGACGCGGTAAGCAAAGCGAACCGCGGCAAGTTCTTTAACAAACAAACAACCGATAAGTGTGGGCGCTTGATAGCGGACGCGGGAGACTTCGGTCTTCTAGCTTACAAGTTATAAAGTGCTCGCACAGTAAACATGTTCGGTTCTTCTTCGGAGGGATCGAGTCAGTTTTCTGAGAGTGAGCGACCGCTCGAAAGAGCGAGACCCTTTTGGGTCACACAGGTATTGAACTGAAGAGTTTGATCCTGGCTCAGATTGAACGCTGGCGGCATGCCTTACACATGCAAGTCGAACGGCAGCACGGGAGCAATCCTGGTGGCGAGTGGCGAACGGGTGAGTAATACATCGGAACGTGCCCTGTCGTGGGGGATAACTAGTCGAAAGATTAGCTAATACCGCATACGACCTGAGGGTGAAAGCGGGGGACCGCAAGGCCTCGCGCGATAGGAGCGGCCGATGTCTGATTAGCTAGTTGGTGAGGTAAGAGCTCACCAAGGCGACGATCAGTAGCTGGTCTGAGAGGACGATCAGCCACACTGGGACTGAGACACGGCCCAGACTCCTACGGGAGGCAGCAGTGGGGAATTTTGGACAATGGGGGCAACCCTGATCCAGCAATGCCGCGTGTGTGAAGAAGGCCTTCGGGTTGTAAAGCACTTTTGTCCGGAAAGAAATCCCCTGGGATAATACCTCGGGGGGATGACGGTACCGGAAGAATAAGCACCGGCTAACTACGTGCCAGCAGCCGCGGTAATACGTAGGGTGCGAGCGTTAATCGGAATTACTGGGCGTAAAGCGTGCGCAGGCGGTTTTGTAAGACAGGCGTGAAATCCCCGAGCTCAACTTGGGAATGGCGCTTGTGACTGCAAGGCTAGAGTATGTCAGAGGGGGGTAGAATTCCACGTGTAGCAGTGAAATGCGTAGAGATGTGGAGGAATACCGATGGCGAAGGCAGCCCCCTGGGACGTCACTGACGCTCATGCACGAAAGCGTGGGGAGCAAACAGGATTAGATACCCTGGTAGTCCACGCCCTAAACGATGTCAACTAGTTGTTGGGGATTCATTTCTTCAGTAACGTAGCTAACGCGTGAAGTTGACCGCCTGGGGAGTACGGTCGCAAGATTAAAACTCAAAGGAATTGACGGGGACCCGCACAAGCGGTGGATGATGTGGATTAATTCGATGCAACGCGAAAAACCTTACCTACCCTTGACATGCCACTAACGAAGCAGAGATGCATTAGGTGCTCGAAAGAGAAAGTGGACACAGGTGCTGCATGGCTGTCGTCAGCTCGTGTCGTGAGATGTTGGGTTAAGTCCCGCAACGAGCGCAACCCTTGTCTCTAGTTGCTACGAAAGGGCACTCTAGAGAGACTGCCGGTGACAAACCGGAGGAAGGTGGGGATGACGTCAAGTCCTCATGGCCCTTATGGGTAGGGCTTCACACGTCATACAATGGTGCGTACAGAGGGTTGCCAACCCGCGAGGGGGAGCTAATCCCAGAAAACGCATCGTAGTCCGGATCGTAGTCTGCAACTCGACTACGTGAAGCTGGAATCGCTAGTAATCGCGGATCAGCATGCCGCGGTGAATACGTTCCCGGGTCTTGTACACACCGCCCGTCACACCATGGGAGTGGGTTTTGCCAGAAGTAGTTAGCCTAACCGCAAGGAGGGCGATTACCACGGCAGGGTTCATGACTGGGGTGAAGTCGTAACAAGGTAGCCGTATCGGAAGGTGCGGCTGGATCACCTCCTTTCAAGAGCGTGCAGAAGTTGTTGAGCGTTCACACTTATCGGTTTGTTTGGTGTTACAGCCAAGGGTCTGTAGCTCAGGTGGTTAGAGCACCGTCTTGATAAGGCGGGGGTCGTAGGTTCAAGTCCTACCAGACCCACCAAGTTATCGGGGGATTAGCTCAGCTGGGAGAGCACCTGCTTTGCAAGCAGGGGGTCGTCGGTTCGATCCCGTCATCCTCCACCACTACCTTGGATTGGTCAGTCCAAAGGCAAGCGCTTTGAGAGAAAAGCGTTTGCCTTTGGCTTTGCCAAGACGATGGAAACATCGGCTGTTCTTTAACAATATGGGATGTAGTAAAGGTGTCGTGAGCGTTGATGAGACGCTGCAGTAAAACACGATACCGGGTTGTGATTGTATCAACCAAATGTATTTTAAAGTGATCGAAAGATGACTTGGAATACGGCACAAATGCGAGAACTCAACCTGTAGGAAGCGTGACTCGAAAGAGACACACTTGTTATAGGGTCAAGCGAACAAGTGCATGTGGTGGATGCCTTGGCGATCACAGGCGATGAAGGACGCGGTAGCCTGCGAAAAGCTTCGGGGAGCTGGCAAACAAGCTTTGATCCGGAGATGTCCGAATGGGGAAACCCGGCCCTTATGGGTCATCCCTGACTGAATACATAGGTCAGGGAAGCGAACGCGGCGAACTGAAACATCTAAGTAGCTGCAGGAACAGAAATCAACCGAGATTCCCAAAGTAGTGGCGAACGAAATGGGAAGAGCCTTGTACTCTTTAGCAGTGTTGTTAGCAGAACGGTCTGGAAAGGCCGGCCATAGCAGGTGATAGCCCTGTATGCGAAAACAGCGTTGTGGAACTAGGTGTACGACAAGTAGGGCGGGACACGTGAAATCCTGTCTGAAGATGGGGGGACCATCCTCCAAGGCTAAATACTCGTGATCGACCGATAGTGAACCAGTACCGTGAGGGAAAGGCGAAAAGAACCCCGGGAGGGGAGTGAAATAGATCCTGAAACCGCATGCATACAAACAGTCGGAGCCTGGAAACGGGTGACGGCGTACCTTTTGTATAATGGGTCAGCGACTTACATTCAGTGGCAAGCTTAACCGATTAGGGAAGGCGTAGCGAAAGCGAGTCCGAATAGGGCGTTCAGTCGCTGGGTGTAGACCCGAAACCAGACGATCTATCCATGGCCAGGTTGAAGGTGCGGTAACACGTACTGGAGGACCGAACCCACTAACGTTGAAAAGTTAGGGGATGAGCTGTGGATAGGGGTGAAAGGCTAAACAAGTCTGGAAATAGCTGGTTCTCTCCGAAAACTATTTAGGTAGTGCCTCGTGTCTCACCTTCGGGGGTAGAGCACTGTCATGGTTGGGGGGTCTATTGCTGATTACCCCGCCATAGCAAACTCCGAATACCGAAGAGTGCAATCACGGGAGACAGACATCGGGTGCTAACGTCCGGTGTCAAGAGGGAAACAACCCAGACCGCCAGCTAAGGTCCCAAAGATTGGCTAAGTGGGAAACGAAGTGGGAAGGCTAAAACAGTCAGGAGGTTGGCTTAGAAGCAGCCACCCTTTAAAGAAAGCGTAATAGCTCACTGATCGAGTCGTCCTGCGCGGAAGATGTAACGGGGCTAAGCCAGTCACCGAAGCTGCGGACGCACGTAAGTGCGTGGTAGGAGAGCGTTCTGTAAGCCTGTGAAGGTGTCTTGTAAAGGATGCTGGAGGTATCAGAAGTGCGAATGCTGACATGAGTAGCGATAAAGGGGGTGAAAAGCCCCCTCGCCGTAAGCCCAAGGTTTCCTACGCAACGTTCATCGGCGTAGGGTGAGTCGGCCCCTAAGGCGAGGCAGAGATGCGTAGCTGATGGGAAGCAGGTTAATATTCCTGCACCGTCGTATGATGCGATGGGGGGACGGATCGCGGAAGGTTGTCCGGGTGTTGGAAGTCCCGGTCCCTGTATTGGAGAAGGCGCTTAGGCAAATCCGGGCGCGGAATTCAAGGATATGGGGCGAGCGGCCTAGTGCTGCGAAGCAATTGGAAGTGGTTCCAAGAAAAGCCTCTAAGCTTCAGTCATACGAGACCGTACCGCAAACCGACACAGGTGGGCGAGATGAGTATTCTAAGGCGCTTGAGAGAACTCGGGAGAAGGAACTCGGCAAATTGGTACCGTAACTTCGGGATAAGGTACGCCCTTGTAGCTTGACTGGCCTGCGCCAGGAGGGTGAAGGGGTTGCAATAAAATGGTGGCTGCGACTGTTTAATAAAAACACAGCACTCTGCAAACACGAAAGTGGACGTATAGGGTGTGACGCCTGCCCGGTGCCGGAAGATTAAATGATGGGGTGCAAGCTCTTGATTGAAGTCCCGGTAAACGGCGGCCGTAACTATAACGGTCCTAAGGTAGCGAAATTCCTTGTCGGGTAAGTTCCGACCTGCACGAATGGCGTAACGATGGCCACACTGTCTCCTCCCGAGACTCAGCGAAGTTGAAGTGTTTGTGATGATGCAATCTCCCCGCGGCTAGACGGAAAGACCCCATGAACCTTTACTGTAGCTTTGCATTGGACTTTGAACCGATCTGTGTAGGATAGGTGGGAGGCTTTGAAGCGTGGACGCTAGTCTGCGTGGAGCCGACCTTGAAATACCACCCTGGTTTGTTTGAGGTTCTAACCTTGGCCCGTGAATCCGGGTCGGGGACAGTGCATGGTAGGCAGTTTGACTGGGGCGGTCTCCTCCCAAAGTGTAACGGAGGAGTTCGAAGGTACGCTTGGTACGGTCGGACATCGTACCTAAAGTGCAATGGCAAAAGCGTGCTTAACTGCGAGACCGACAAGTCGAGCAGGTGCGAAAGCAGGACATAGTGATCCGGTGGTTCTGAATGGAAGGGCCATCGCTCAACGGATAAAAGGTACTCTGGGGATAACAGGCTGATACCGCCCAAGAGTTCATATCGACGGCGGTGTTTGGCACCTCGATGTCGGCTCATCTCATCCTGGGGCTGTAGCCGGTCCCAAGGGTATGGCTGTTCGCCATTTAAAGAGGTACGTGAGCTGGGTTTAAAACGTCGTGAGACAGTTTGGTCCCTATCTGCCGTGGGCGTTGGAATCTTGACGGGGGCTGCTCCTAGTACGAGAGGACCGGAGTGGACGTACCGCTGGTGTACCTGTTGTCTCGCCAGAGGCATCGCAGGGTAGCTATGTACGGAAGAGATAACCGCTGAAAGCATCTAAGCGGGAAACTCGCCTGAAGATGAGGATTCCCTGGAGGCTTGACCTCCTTGAAGGGTCGTTCGAGACCAGGACGTTGATAGGCTGGGTGTGGAAGCGCAGTAATGCGTTAAGCTAACCAGTACTAATTGCCCGTAAGGCTTGATCCTATAACCAGTGTGTTTCTGCCTGGTTGACGTATCGCGTGCCGCTGCTCAGCAGCCTGGCCGATACAAGACACAACCTGACTACATCCCTATTCGTTGCGTTGGCCGACAAGCCCAGCGCAACACACCGCTCATGCCTGGTGACCATAGCGAGTTGGAACCACCCCTTCCCATCCCGAACAGGACCGTGAAACGACTCCACGCCGATGATAGTGCGGATTACCCGTGTGAAAGTAGGTAATCGCCAGGCTCTCTCTTAAAACCCCTCAGTACGTACGTACTGGGGGGTTTTGCTTTTGGGGTTTTAGTTTCTGGCGCTTTGCATTATCCGCGTCATACCGGCCGGGCCATCGCATTCAGTCCAGCGATGGCCGGACAACCCGTACCGCAAGCTTGATCAGGAAGACCGCCGCCGTCACCAGCGCGCCGGCCACGATGCCGGCCACGCCATTGACGAGCAGGGGACCGAGCATGTCAAGACTGCCTTCCGCGCCCAGCAGGGCGCCCGCGCGCTCCGTCACGTGGTGCGCGCCAGGAAAGCCATGTACCAGGATTCCCCCGCCGACCAGGAACATGGCAACCGTGCCGGCCACCGAAAGCGCCCGCATCAGCCAGGGCGCCATGCGCAGAATGGCCCGGCCGGCGGCGCGCGCCGTTGCCGATGGCCGTTGGTGAAGATAAAGCCCGGCATCGTCGAGCCTGACGATGCCGGCCACCAGGCCATAGACGCCCACCGTCATGACCAATGCGACGATCGACAATACGGCAACCTGCGTGCCGAACGTCGCCTCGGAAACCGTGCCGAGCGAGATGACGATGATCTCCGCCGACAAGATGAAATCCGTGCGCACCGCGCCGCGGACCTTCGTTGTTTCGAGCGTGGCCAGATCCGTTGTCGGCGGCTCGCTCCGGATGACAGTCGCCTCCGGTGCCTTCCGCTGATGCAGCAGGCTGTGCGCAATCTTCTCGAATCCCTCATGGCAGAGAAAGGCGCCACCCGCCATCAACAAAGGCGTGATCGCCCACGGAATCGCGGCGCTGATCGCCAGCGCGGACGGCACCAGGATTGCCTTGTTGCGCAGCGATCCCTTTGCCACCGCCCACACCACCGGCAGCTCCCGGTCGGCCTTCATGCCCGTGACTTGCTGCGCGTTGAGAGCGAGATCGTCGCCGAGCACGCCGGCGGTATTCTTGGCGGCGAGCTTGCTCATGGACGCGATGTCGTCAAGGATCGAGGTGATGTCGTCGATCAGCAGCAAGAGGCTCGAGCCAGCCATATCCAGATCTCCTGGTGTGTAGTGGGTATCGGGGCAAACAGCGTCGCGCTGCAATTTCCGCGCGCATGGGGAGTGAGGTGGCAGGATAATGCCTTCCACATGTGGATGGCATGTCCGCCATGAATCGAGAGGCAGTGGCCGGGGCATCTTGCATGGCCACTCGATGGCGGTCAGGCCCCGAAGTCCGCAAGACATCGGACCTACGCATCGGCCAAAAAAGAAAACCCCGCCGGACACGAATGCCCGGCGGGGACAGGAAGCCGCACCGTACCCAGCGGAGGATGACGATGCGAGATTGAAGGCTATCAGGATGCGGAGACACGGACTGTCAACAACTGTCACCGCGGCTGCGGCCGCCGTTCCGCCAAAAAAAGCCGCTGGGCCGGGGGAGCGGCGCAGCGGCATCGGGAAGTGTCGAATATGAGCACCAGGGGATGGTGCCGCGGCCAGCATAAGAAGCAACGTACCGTTTGACTGTCAACAATTGCAAAATGACCGGCCTCGCATGCGCGATAAGCGGGTCGACTGGCGACGTTGGTTTGAGGAGGGGAGTCCGGGCAATGGCAAATTGGAGCATCGGTGCGATGCTTGCCAGCGGCAGAAAACAAAAACGGCGCCAGAGGCGCCGTTGGGTATATCCGCTTTTATCGGATATCTCGTATCGCGAACGGCTGGTTAATGCTCAAGCCGTCGATACCGAAGAGAATTCTGGGGTGGCTGATGGGACTCGAACCCACGACGACAGGAATCACAATCCTGGACTCTACCAACTGAGCTACAGCCACCGTCGTTGTCTTTCAGCTGAGTGCTGATCGACGAAAAACAAGATTATACAAACTTCATTGGCACATGGCTAGTACTTCGCCTCAAAAAATTTCATGAGGCTGGCGCATGCGGCGAATGGCAACCGTCTCCACGCTGCGCCACCACGCGGCACGCGCCATTACACGGACAGCTTGGGAAGGTCTTCCAGCTCGAGCATGCGGCAGATGGCGGCCATGCTGCCGACCATCGTGCGCCGCTGCGCGCCCTGGTAGATGCGCACGCCTTTGGACTGGCGGAACGGAACGGGCTTGACGGGGCGGCGGGTGGAGAAGCGATTGGCTGGGAGCATGGCTACACCTGGTGATTTGCAACAACAGTTGTCGGCATCCGCAGCGCGGATGGCGTTGGCATATCGGGTGCAGCTCGAGGCGGGCGAACCCGCTCCAGCCGCACTTGAGGCTTGGGGCTTTTAGAACGCGCCGGTACGGATCAGGCCGACGGCGATGCCTTCCAAGGAGAATTCTTCCCGGTCCGGCTGGACGATGATGTTGCTGAAGTCGGGGTTCTCCGCGATCAGTTCGATCGTGTCGCCGCGGCGGTTGAGGCGTTTGACGGTGACGTCCTCGCCGAGCCGGGCCACGACGATCTTCCCGTTGGCGGCTTCGCTGGCGCGCTTGACCGCGAGCAGGTCGCCGTCGAGGATGCCGGCGTCGCGCATGCTCAGGCCGCGCACGCGCAGCAGGTAGTCGGGCTGGACTTCGAAGACGGAGGCATCGACCTGGTACTGGCGGTCGATGTGTTCGGCGGCCAGGATCGGGCTGCCGGCGGCGACGCGGCCGACCAGCGGCAGCGTCAGCTGCATGACGCCCGCCATCGGCAGCGAGAACTGGTCGGGCAACTCGGAGTCGCTGCGCGATACCTTGAGACGGATGCCGCGCGACGCGCCGGGGGTGAGTTCGATCACGCCCTTGCGGGCCAGCGCGCGCAGATGCTCTTCCGCGGCATTGGGCGAGGAGAAGCCGAACTTGGCGGCAATCTCGGCACGCGTGGGCGGAAAGCCGGTGTGCTGGAGAGTGCTGCGAATCAGGTCGAAAATCTGCTGCTGCCGCGGTGTCAGGGTCGCCATAGTCGCCGTTGTTCGCTGTTGTTTTCGCTGTTATTGGAGAGCACTGTACGTTTAAACAGTATGCTGTGATTTTATACAGTATCGAGTGAAGTGCAAGCGGAATTTTTAGGACGCGGCGCATCGACGAATAGTTTGCAACACGCCTGCCTGCGGGCGCGCCTTGCGGGTGCCGGGATGCGCAGGGTTACAATCCGCGGCACGCGGTGCCCGTTCCGGGTACGCGTTTTTTTCGACTCCAGGTTTCCTACACGTCCCCCGCCATGTCCTCACTGCGTCGCGTCGTTGTGCTTGCCACCGGCGGCACCATTGCCGGTTCTTCGTCCAATCCCGCCAGCAGCGCGAAGTACCAGGCCGCCACGGTGCCGGTGTCGGCGCTGCTCGGGGCCGTGCCCGCGCTTGGCGAGGTAGCGCGCATCGAGGCGGAGCAGGTGGCGCAGGTGGACAGCAAGGACATGTCGTTCGCGCTCTGGTCCAGGCTGGTCGAGCGGATCCGCTTCTGGTCGGCGCAGCCCGACGTCGCCGGCATCGTGGTGACGCACGGCACCGATACGCTGGAGGAAACGGCGATGGTGCTGCACCTGGCCTGCGAGGCCACGCTGCCGGTGGTGCTGACCGCGGCCATGCGGCCGTCGACTTCTCTGTCCGCGGACGGCCCGCTGAATCTGCTCGACGCGGTGCGCGTGGCCAGCCATCCGGCGTCGGTGGGGAAGGGTGTGCTGCTGGTCGTCAACCAGGAGATCCACGCCGCGCGCGACGCCGTGAAGGCGCACACGGCGGCGGTGAACGCCTTCGCTTCGCCGGCGGGCGGCCCGGTCGGTTATGTGCAGGACGATTTCGTCTGTTTCACCCGCGCCCCGCTGCGGCTGCCGGCCGCGGCCATGCCGGTGCCGGTGCCGGCGGCGTGGCCGCAGGTGGAAATCCTGGCCAGCTACGCGCAGCCGGGCCGGGTGATGGTCGATGCGCTGGTCGCGGCCGGGGTGAACGGCCTCGTGGTGGCCGCCGCGGGCAACGGCTCGATCCACCAGTCGCTGGCGGAGGCGCTGGCCGAGGCCGCCGCGGCGGGCGTGGCGGTCGTGCGCAGCTCGCGCACCGGGGCCGGGCATGTGGCGATGCCGGCGCAGCCGCGGCCGAGCGCCGGCGTCTTCGTGTCGGCCGGCGACCTGAATCCCTACAAGGCGCGCGTGCTGCTGCTGCTCACGCTGGCGGCCAGGCCGGCGCTGGCGGCGGATCCGGCGGCGTTGCAGGCGCTCTTTGCCGATAACTGAAGCAGCTTGCCCTATGCGTGGAAAGCGCGCTATACTTTAAGGCTATCCAACCTTGCCACACCGGACATGGCGCCCGGGTGGCTTATCCAAAAGGAGCGTCAATGCGTCATTACGAAATCGTATTTATCGTCCATCCGGACCAGAGCGAACAGGTTCCGGCCATGATCGAGCGTTACAAGACGCTGGTCACCTCGCAGGAAGGCCAGATCCACCGAGTGGAAGACTGGGGCCGCCGTCAGATGGCCTACATGATCCAGAAGCTGGCCAAGGCTCACTACGTTTGCCTGAACATCGAATGCGGCAAGGAAACCCTGGCTGAACTCGAACACGCGTTCAAGTTCAACGACGCGGTGCTGCGCCACCTCATCGTTCAGACCAAGAAGGCCGAAACCGCACCGTCCCCGATGATGAAGGAAGTGCAGCGCGAAGAAGCCCGCAAGGCCGCGCAACAGACCACCGAAGGCCAGGCCGCCTAAGTGCGGGCTCTTGCGG
Source organism: Cupriavidus ulmosensis (assembly GCF_977008105.1). NCBI lineage: Bacteria > Pseudomonadati > Pseudomonadota > Betaproteobacteria > Burkholderiales > Burkholderiaceae > Cupriavidus > Cupriavidus ulmosensis. The sequence goes on along the minus strand of NZ_CDRMWP010000001.1, from coordinate 2,535,542 downwards.
TTGCCGCGGGCGCTGAATATCGCAGGCGCCGCGGCGGCGCGAGCGGGCATGGACACCGGGAACGGAGGCAGCGTTGAACCAGTTGAGGCTCTGCGCGACCCTCGCCGAACGCGATGCCCTGCGCTATACCCCGGCCGGCGTCCCCGTCGTCAACTGCATCCTGCAGTACGCGGGCGAGACGGTCGAGGCGCAGACGCCCAGGCAGGTGGAATTTGCCATCGCCGCGATGGGGATCGGACAGATCGGACAACGGCTCGAGCGCACGCCGCTCGGCGCGATGCTCGACTGCGAAGGATTCCTGGCCCGCAAGCACCGCAACAGCAAGGCTCTCGTCTTTCACATCACTGGATGTAAAGCATTCGAAAAGGATTGAATCATGGCATTCGTCAAACGTGACAACAAGAACAAGAAGCGCTTCCAACAGCAGAACCCGCTGTTCAAGCGCAAGCGCTTCTGCCGCTTCACCGTGGCCGGCGTGGAACAGATCGACTACAAGGATCTGGACACCCTGAAGGATTTCATCGGCGACAACGGCAAGATCACGCCGGCCCGCCTGACCGGCACCAAGGCGCACTATCAGCGTCAGCTCGATACGGCCATCAAGCGCGCGCGTTTCCTCGCGCTGATGCCCTACACCGACCTGCACAAGAACTGATCGGCCCTAGGTCCGTCAAGGAGAAAACACGATGCAAATCATTCTGCTGGAAAAAGTCATCAACCTGGGCAACCTGGGTGACATCGTTCGCGTGAAGGACGGCTACGCCCGTAACTTCCTGATCCCGAACAAGAAGGCCCGCCGCGCGACCCAGACCGCCATCAGCGAGTTCGAAGTCAAGCGCGCCGAGCTGGAAAAGGCCGCCGCCGAGAAGCTGGCTGCCGCGCAGGGCGAGGGCGAGAAGCTCAACGGCCTGACCGTGCAGATCACCCAGAAGTCGGGTGTGGACGGCCGCCTGTTCGGCTCGGTCACCAATGCCGACATCGCCGCCGCCCTGGAAGGCCAAGGCTTCAAGATCGAGAAGGCGCAAGTGCGCCTGCCGAACGGCCCGCTGAAGATCGTTGGCGATCATCCGGTCAGCGTTTCGCTGCACACGGACGTGGTGGTCGACGTGACGGTCTCCGTCCTGGGCGAACACGTCTAAGCCGGAACCGGCCGCCGCCGCGGGGCCCGCGAGGGATCTCCGCAGCGGCAGCGGCCGCAGGCAGGAACAAAAAGGCAGGAGCCAGGCGCTCCTGCCTTTTTGTTTTGGCCCGGGGTTCCGACTTCGGCCCGGCCGGGGTGGTTGTCCTGCCGTCACATCGCCGCACGCGCCGCGATTTCTCCTCCGGCTCGCCTGTGCGCGCCGTTATAATCCCTCCCCATGAACGCGCCTGTCAGCGACCCCCAACTAGATAATCTCAAGGTACCTCCGCACTCCATCGAGGCCGAGCAATCGGTGCTGGGTGGCCTGCTGCTGGACAACGCCGCCTGGGACCGCATCGCCGACTTCCTTTCCGAGTCGGACTTCTACCGCTTCGACCACCGGATGATCTTCCAGAGCATCGCCCGGCTGATCTCGGCGACCAAGCCCGCGGACGTCATCACCGTCTACGAGATGCTGCAGGTGGCCGGCAAGGCGGAGGAGGTGGGCGGGCTGGCCTACCTGAACTCGCTCGCGCAGAACACGCCCAGCGCGGCCAACATCCGCCGCTACGCGGAAATCGTGCGCGAGCGTTCGGTGCTGCGCAAGCTGGTCACGGTGGCCGACGACATCGCCTCGGCGGCCTTCGCGCCCAAGGGGCGCGAGGTGCGCGAGCTGCTCGACGAAGCCGAGTCCAAGGTCTTCGCCATCGCCGAGGAAGGCTCGCGCGGGCAGAAGGGCTTCCAGGAAATCCAGCCGCTGCTCACGCAGGTGGTGGAGCGCATCGACGAGCTGTACCACCGCGACAGCAACACCGACGTGACCGGCGTGCCGACCGGCTTCATCGACCTGGACCGCATGACCAGCGGCATGCAGGCCGGCGACCTGATCATCGTGGCCGGCCGCCCGTCGATGGGCAAGACCGCGTTCTCGCTCAACATCGGCGAGCACGTGGCGGTGGAGCAGGGCCTGCCGGTGGCGGTGTTCTCGATGGAAATGGCGGGCACCCAGCTGGCCATGCGTATGCTGGGCTCGGTCGGCCGGCTGGACCAGCACCGCCTGCGTACCGGCCGCCTGCTCGACGAGGACTGGCCGCGCCTCACGCATGCCATCCAGCGCATGAACGACGCGCAGCTGTTCATCGACGAGACCCCGGCGCTCAACCCGATGGAGCTGCGCGCGCGCTCGCGCCGCCTGGCGCGCCAGTGCGGGCAGCTTGGCCTGATCATCATCGACTACCTGCAACTGATGTCGGGCTCGGGCAGCGGCGAGAACCGCGCCACCGAAATCTCGGAAATCTCCCGTTCGCTCAAGGGGCTGGCCAAGGAACTCAACTGCCCGGTGATCGCGCTGTCGCAGTTGAACCGGAGCCTGGAGCAGCGCCCCAACAAGCGCCCGGTGATGTCCGACCTGCGCGAATCGGGCGCCATTGAGCAGGATGCCGACGTGATCCTGTTCATCTACCGCGACGAGGTCTACAACCCCGACTCGCAGGACAAGGGCACCTCCGAGATCATCATCGGCAAGCAGCGTAACGGTCCCATCGGCACCGTGCGCCTGACATTCCTGGGCCAGTTCACCAAATTCGACAACTTCAGCGGCGGTCCGGCCTTCTTCGACAACGACACCTGAAGCCAGTCCTGGCGCGGCCTGGGCGGTGGCAAAGCGGTCCCGCCGTGGCCGATCGCCCACGCCGGACGTGAAAGAGATTCGGCTGCGGCCCGCATACCTGTAAAATATTTCGTTTTGATGACAGCCGCCGCCAGGCGGCTGTCTGCAATGTATGCCTGGCCGATTGAGCCAGTCGCCCAGGCAATAACCCGGGGGCGCTCGCGCGCCCCGACAAGGAACAACCCATGTTCGGCCGATTCATGCCCACGGAGGGCAAGTTCTTCGAATACTTCAACCAGCATGCCGATTGCGCGGTGACCGCCGCCCGCGAGCTGGAAGTGCTGGTCAACGACCTGCCCAATGCCGAGGCGCACGCGCGCCGCGTGCAGGCCACCGAAAAGAAGGCCGACCGCATCACGCACGACACCATCGACCTGCTGCACAAGACCTTCATCACGCCGCTGGACCGCGACGAGATCCACAAGCTCATCACCACGATGGACGACATCCTCGACCTGATGGAGGACGTGGCGGAGACCATCTCGCTGTACGACGTGACCAGCCTGACCGACGAGGCCCGCAAGCTGGCCTCGATCTGCGTGCAGTGCTGCGACCAGGTCAAGATCGCGGTCGGCCTGCTCGAGGACATGAGCAACGCCAGCGCCATTCTCAAGACGGCGCAGCAGATCGACCACCTCGAGTCCGAGGCCGACCGCGTGATGCGCTCGGCGATGTCGAAGCTGTTCCGCGACGAGACCGACGTGAAACGGCTGATCAAGCTCAAGGCCATCTACGAGCAGCTCGAGACCATCACCGACAAGTGCGAGGACGTTGCCAACATCATCGAAGGCATCGTCCTGGAAAACGCCTGAGGCACGAATCGGCATGCACACAATACAAATGAGCCTGTGGGTCATCGGCCTGCTGGTGGCGCTCGCCTTGCTGTTCGACTTCATGAACGGCTTCCACGACGCCGCCAATTCGATCGCCACGGTGGTGTCGACGGGCGTGCTCAAGCCGCACCACGCGGTGGCGATGGCGGCCATGTGCAACGTGGTGGCCATCTTCATCTTCCACCTCAAGGTGGCGGCCACGGTGGGCACCGGCACCGTCGACGTCAACATCGTCGACCACCACGTGATCTTCGGCGCGCTGGTCGGCGCCATCGCCTGGAACCTGATCACCTGGTACTACGGCATTCCCTCGTCGTCCTCGCACGCGCTGATCGGCGGGCTGGTAGGCGCCGCGGTGGCCAAGGGCGGCACCGGCGCGCTGGTCGGCGGCGGGCTGGCCAAGACCGTGGCCTTCATCGTGATCTCGCCGCTGCTGGGTTTCGTGCTCGGCTCGCTGATGATGGTGATCGTGGGCTGGACCTTCTTCCGCACGCCGCCGTCGCGCGTGGACCGCTGGTTCCGCCGCCTGCAACTGGTGTCGGCCTCGCTCTACAGCCTGGGCCACGGCGGCAACGACGCGCAGAAGACCATCGGCATCATCTGGATGCTGCTGATCGCCAGCGGCCACGTGGCGCAGGGCGGCGCCGAGCCGCCGGTGTGGGTCATCGTCTGCTGCTACGTGGCGATCGGCATGGGCACCATGTTCGGCGGTTGGCGCATCGTGCGGACGATGGGCCAGAAGATCACCAAGCTCAAGCCGGTCGGCGGCTTCTGCGCGGAGACCGGCGGCGCCATCACGCTGTTCATCGCCTCGGCGCTGGGCGTGCCGGTGTCCACCACCCATACCATCACCGGCGCCATCGTCGGCGTGGGCTCGGCGCAGAAGATGTCGGCGGTGCGCTGGGGCGTGGCCGGCAACATCGTGTGGGCATGGGTGCTGACCATTCCCGCGTCGGCCTTCATGGCGGCGATTGCATGGTGGATCGGTTTGCACGTGCTTTGAGCCGGCGCCCGCGGCGCCGGTGAGGCCGATGTCGGCCATGAAAAAAACCAGGCGTGAAGCCTGGTTTTTTTCATGGCGCGCGGGAAGCGCGCCGGCGCCGCGCTAGCGGTTGGCGAAGGCGGCGATCGGGTCGTCGTCCTGCGCCGGTGGCGGGGCGGCGGGGATCGCCGGCGCCGCGGGCTGCTGCGGCTGGGCCGGCGGCGGCACGGCGGCGGAGGCCACGCGCCGCGCGCCGTTGTAGCGCGACACCCAGTATGACTTGCCCATGTCCTCCAGGCGCACCGTGCCGCCGGTGGAGGGCGCGTGCACGAAGCGGTTCTGGCCCACGTAGATGCCCACGTGCGAGTTGGCGCGGCCGGTGGTGTTGAAGAACACCAGGTCGCCCGAGGCCACCTGGCTGCGCTCGAGCGGCACGCCGCGCTCGCCCATTGCCTCGGTGGTGCGCGGCAGGTTGACGTTGGCGGCGCGCAGCACCACGTAGCGCACCAGCCCGCTGCAGTCGAAGCCGGAATCGGGGGTGTTGCCGCCGTAGCGGTAGGGCGTGCCGACCAGGGACATGGCCTGGATGGAGACTTCTTCCAGCCCCGCGCTCGGATCCACCATCGGCGTGCCGGGCAGGCGCGAGAGGCCGCCGTGGCGCGGCGGCGGCGCGGAGGCGCAGGCGGCGAGCAGCAGGGCGGCCGCGCACAGCGAGGGCAGGCGGGCCCGGCAGGCAGCGCGCGCCAGCGGTGACGATGGCGCGCGTGGTGACGGCTTGGCGGTCTGGCGCGTTGGCATTCTCGTTCTGGTCCGGTCCCGGGCCAGGCGCCAGCCGCCAACCGCGAGCGGGGCCGCCGCGAAGGCAGCCTTCCGGCGGGCGCCTTCCAGCGCAACTACCGACGCAACTACCAGCGCAGCTGCGCGTTGTAGGTGCCCGTGCTCACAGTGACCGACCTGGCCTGACCCTTATAAGTCGCTTCGATATTGTAGCTGCCTTGCGGGGCCTTGATGAGGCACTTCGGCCCGCTGGCGGTAAAGCTGGCGACTTCGTGGCCTTCGCGCATCACGCGCACGGCCACGTCGGCCAGATATTCGCCGCGCTCGCCCTGCGTGAACAGCACGCCCATGCTGAAGTTCTTCTGCTGGGCGGCCAGTGCCAGCTGCTCGTCGGCGGCAATGCCGCCGCAGACGTAGCTGATCGGGCCCATCGTGCGGATCACCATTTCGTCCGCGGCGAGGGCGGGGCCGCACAGCAGGCAGGCGGCTGCCACGGCAAGGCCGCCGGCCGCGCGGCGCCGCGGCGCATGGTGCCGGGCGCATGCTTGGCGAGAATGCTGGGTATCCATTCAATGCCTCCATCGATCCAGAGCCGAAACGAAAAAGCGCCCGCCAGGCGCCGGCACACAGGTGCCGGACTGGCGGGCGCTGCGCTTGCCTTGATGCTAGGCCAGGCCGGCGCGCAATGATGCCGGTCGCGGTCCTACAAAGGCGGCGCGGCGGCCGGCGCCGCGCGGCGGCTACAGGACATCCGCCGCATGGTCCGCCAGGCGCGAGCGCTCGCCGCGCGCCAGCGTGATGTGGCCGCTGTGGCTCCATCCCTTGAAGCGGTCGACCACGTAGGTCAGGCCGGACGAGCCCTCGGTCAGGTAGGGCGTGTCGATCTGCGCGATGTTGCCCAGGCAGATGATCTTGGTGCCGGGGCCCGCGCGCGTCACCAGCGTCTTCATCTGCTTCGGCGTCAGGTTCTGCGCCTCGTCGATGATGACGAACTTGTTGACGAAGGTGCGCCCGCGCATGAAGTTCATGCTCTTGACCTTGATGCGCGAGCGGATCAGCTCCTGGGTGGCGGCGCGGCCCCATTCGCCGGCGCTGTCGTCGCTCTTCTGCAGCACTTCCAGGTTGTCGTCGAACGCGCCCATCCAGGGCTGCATCTTTTCTTCCTCGGTGCCGGGCAGGAAGCCGATGTCCTCGCCCACCGGCACGGTGGCGCGGGTGACGATGATCTCGTTGTAGAGCTTCTGGTCGAGCACCTGCTCCAGGCCCGCGGCCAGCGCCAGCAGCGTCTTGCCGGTGCCGGCCTGGCCCAGCAGCGTGACGAAGTCGATCTCCGGGTGCATCAGCAGGTTGAGCGCGAAGTTCTGCTCGCGGTTGCGCGCGGTCACGCTCCACACATTGTTCTTGTGGTGCGTGAAGTCCTTGAGCGTCTGCAGCAGCGCGGTCTTGCCGTTGATCTCCTTGACCTGGGCGTACAGCGGCAGGCTGCCGTCGCTGGGCTCCAGGTAGACGAACTGGTTGACCAGGAACGACGGCACCAGCGGGCCGGTCAGGCGGTAGAACATGGCGCCGGACTTGGGGTCCTGCCAGCTTTCCACGCCCTTGCCGTGCTTGGCCCAGAAATCGTTGGGCAGGACCATCACGCCCGAATAGAGCAGGTCCTTGTCCTCGAGGACCTGGTCGTTGAAGTAGTCCTCGGCGGGCAGGCCCAGCGCGCGCGCCTTGATGCGCATGTTGATGTCTTTCGACACCAGCACCACCTGGCGGTCCGGGAACTGCTGCTGCAGGGCGCTGACCACGCCCAGGATCTGGTTGTCGGCCTTGCCCTGGGGCAGGCCGTCGGGCAGCTTGATCTCGTTGAGCTTGGTCTGCAGGAACAGCTTGCCCTGGGCGTCGCGGTTGCCCAGCTTGGCCAGCGGCATGCCTTCGTCGAGCGAGCCGTCGGTGCCGCCCACCAGCGCGTCCAGCGTGCGGCTGACGGTGCGCGCATTGCGCGCGACTTCGCTCATGCCCTTCTTGTGGTTGTCCAGCTCCTCGAGCGTCATCATCGGCAGATAGACGTCGTGCTCCTCGAAGCGGAACAGCGAGGACGGATCGTGCATCAGCACGTTGGTGTCCAGCACGAACAGCTTGGCGGGCCCGGTGTGCTTGGGCGCGCGTCGGCCGGCGGCGCCAGCGGCGGTCTTGGCGGGGACCTTGGGCACCGAGGACAGGGTCGGCACGGAGGTCAGCGGCGCCGGCGCGTCCTTGCCGCGCGCGCGCGTGGTGCCGCCCGCGCGGGCCACCACGGCCGGCGCGTCTTCGGTCGTGCCGTTTCCGGTTTCCAGCAAGGCCACGCGCTCCAGCGCCGGCACAGGTTTCTTGCCCTGTGTCGCGGATCTGGCCTTGGGCAGCTTGGTCACCGGGGCGAATTCGCTCGGGTCAAGCAATTGAGCAGGCTTGGCGGGCATGGTCGGCAGCGGCATGCTTGGCTTTCCTTTCAGGGGGAGAAGACGGCTGGAAAACCGCGCAGGACACGGGGGCGGCCGCGCTGGGCCGCGAAGGTGCCGATCGTGTCCTGTGCGTACAAACAAAAAAGCCGCCAGACCTGTGCAGCAGGTTTGACGGCTTTCTTGCGGACCGGAGACACGGCAGGTCCGCTACCGGCCCGGGGCTCGAGGCACCTGGGACGGGACGATGAAACAGCGTGGCATCCGGATTCTGAACTCATTACGGGTCAATGTATCCGAACGATTTCTGTTTTGCAATCGTCGATATGGCACCGGCGCGCGGGTGTTGCTGCGGCGATTCAGCGGCCGCCCCGCGGGCCGGCGCGCTCAGAGGCTGCGCACGATCTGCAGGACCTCGTCGACGTGGTTGGGCACCTTGATGCCGCGCATGGCGTGGCGCAGGATGCCCTTGCGGTCGATGACGAAGGTGCTGCGCTCGATGCCGCGCACTTCCTTGCCATACATTTTCTTCATCTTGATGACATCGAACAGGGTGCAGACGGCCTCGTCGCCGTCGGAGATGAGCTCGAACGGCAATTCCAGCTTGGCCTTGAAGTTCTCGTGCGACTTCATGCTGTCGCGCGAGATGCCGAACACCACCGCGTCGGCGCCGAGGAAGCCGTCGTACTGGTCGCGGAAGTTCATGGCTTCCGTGGTGCAGCCCGGCGTGTTGTCCTTGGGATAGAAATACAGCACTACCGTCTTGCCACGCTGCTCGGAGAGGCGGAAAGCACCGCCGGTGGCGGGCGCGCTGAAGTCGGGTACGGCCTGGTCGAGACTGATTGTCATTCTTGTGGCTCCTGGGAGAGGCAGGAAGGGAGGCGGCGGCATGCGTGCTGCCACCTTGGTGGCGGCAGATGGGGGCGGCCCGGCAAACTTCAAGCGTGGCGCGCGCTTAACTTGCCGCGCCGTGCCCGCAGGCGCCCGGACGGCCGCGGCGCAACCGCGGCCAGGCTCAGGCCGGGTCTTCCAGCAGCAGCACCGCCGCCACCTTGCGGCCTTCGGCCATCAGGATGTTGTAGGTGCGGCAGGCGGCCTGCAGGTCCATCGCGTCCACGCCCACGTGCCGGCGCGCCAGCGAGTCGGTCAGGCGCGGGTGCGGGAAGCGCAGGCGGTTGCCGGTGCCGAGCAGCACCACCTCGGGCGCGTGCGGCAGCAGGCCCTCGAAATGGGCCGGCTCCAGGTCTTCGAAGCGCCGCACCGGCCACGGCCGGATCTCGCCCTCGGGCATGACCAGCACGGACTCGGTGTAGCGCACCATGTTGATTTCGATATAACCGGGCCCGTAGGCGGTCACCGTATTGAGGGCATTGGGCTGGTCAGCGTGGAGTTTCAATGGGGAACCTTTGGCGGCGCGGCCCCGTGGCGGGTGCCCGGCGAGCGGGCGGCCGCCCGGGGCGGGTTTGGGGGCGGGTTGAAAGCGGAACGGCGACAGAACGGCAAGCGCCCGGCGGTGCACGCTGCAATGCAAGAATCCCTGCCGAAGTCTGTCATAATCCGATAAATTATAGCTTTTGCCTCCCTGCCTGCCACGTTTCGCGTCGCACCGCAGCGGACAGGCGCCCGCGGACCACTCCTTCCCACCCGGATTCCCTAGCCAGCCGCCGCTTGCCCGGCGGCCCTTGCCTCCTGCCGACATCGCCGTGAAACCGATCCAGAAATCCAACAAGCTCAACAATGTTTGCTACGACATCCGCGGCCCGGTGCTGGAGAAGGCCAAGCAGATGGAAGAGGAAGGCCACAAGATCATCAAGCTGAACATCGGCAACCTCGCCGTGTTCGGTTTCGACGCCCCGGAAGAGATCCAGCAGGACATGATGCGCAACCTGCCCAACTCGGCGGGCTACTCGGACTCCAAGGGCATCTTCGCCGCGCGCAAGGCGATCATGCACTACACCCAGCAGAAGAACATCGAAGGCGTGGGGCTGGACGACATCTACGTGGGCAACGGCGCCTCGGAACTGATCGTGATGTCGATGAACGCGCTGCTCAACGGCGGCGACGAAGTGCTGGTGCCGGCGCCGGACTACCCGCTGTGGACCGCCGCGGTGAGCCTGTCGGGCGGCACCCCGGTGCACTACGTGTGCGACGAGGCCAACGAGTGGATGCCCGACCTCGACGACATCCGCGCCAAGATCACGCCCAATACCAAGGCCATCGTCGTCATCAACCCCAACAACCCGACCGGTGCGCTGTATTCGGACGAGCTGCTCAAGGCCATCGTGGCGATCGCGCGCGAGCACGGCCTGATCATCTTCGCCGACGAGATCTACGACAAGGTGCTGTACGACGGCCACACCCACACCTCGATCGCCGCGCTGTCGACCGACGTGCTGACCGTGACCTTCAACGGCCTGTCCAAGAACTACCGCTCGTGCGGCTACCGCGCCGGCTGGATGGTGGTGTCGGGCGACAAGCGCCCGGCGCTGGACTACATCGAGGGCCTCAACATGCTGTCCTCGATGCGCCTGTGCGCCAACGTGCCGGGCCAGTGGGCCATCCAGACCGCGCTGGGCGGCTACCAGAGCATCAACGACCTGGTGGGCGAGGGCGGCCGCCTGCGCCGCCAGCGCGACCTCGCGCACGAACTGATCACGCAGATCCCGGGCGTGACCTGCGTCAAGCCCAAGGCCGCGCTGTACCTGTTCCCCAAACTCGACCTGTCGATGTACCCGATCCAGGACGACCAGGAATTCATCTACGAGCTGCTGCAGGAATCCAAGGTGCTGCTGGTGCAGGGCACCGGCTTCAACTGGGGCAAGCCGGACCATTTCCGGATCGTGTTCCTGCCGCACGAGGAAGACCTGCGCGAGGCCATCGGCCGCGTGGGCCGCTTCCTCGATGCCTACCGCAGGCGCCACCAGGGCCTCGCGGCCTGAGCCGGCGCCGCGGCGCAATCCATTTTTCAGCAACCCAGAGTCAGATTGTCCATGAACCCCATCAAAGTAGGCCTGCTTGGCATCGGTACCGTCGGTAGCGGCACGTTCAACGTGCTGCAACGCAACCAGGAAGAGATCCGCCGCCGCGCCGGCCGCGGCATCGAGATTGCCGTGGTCGCCGACCTCAACACCGAACGCGCTCGCGAGCTGACCGGTGGGCAGGTCGAGGTGGTGGCCGATGCCAACGAGGTCGTCACCCGCGCCGGGATCGACATCGTCGTCGAGCTGATCGGCGGCTACGGCATCGCGCGCGAGCTGGTGCTCAAGGCCATCGAGAACGGCAAGCACGTCGTCACCGCCAACAAGGCGCTGCTGGCCGTGCACGGCAACGAGATCTTCGAGGCCGCGCGCCGCAAGGGCGTGATCGTGGCCTTCGAGGCCGCGGTGGCCGGCGGCATCCCCATCATCAAGGCGCTGCGCGAAGGCCTGACCGCCAACCGCATCGAGTGGATCGCCGGCATCATCAACGGCACCACCAACTTCATCCTGTCGGAGATGCGCGACAAGGGCCTGGACTTCGACACCGTGCTCAAGGAAGCGCAGGCGCTCGGTTATGCCGAGGCCGACCCGACCTTCGACATCGAAGGCATCGACGCGGCCCACAAGGTCACGCTGATGAGCTCGATCGCGTTCGGCATGCCGGTGCAGTTCGACAAGGCTTACGTGGAAGGCATCACCAGGCTGTCGGCCGTGGACATCCGCTACGCCGAGGAGCTCGGCTACCGCATCAAGCTGCTGGGCCTGACGCGCCGCCGCGAGAACGGCATCGAGCTGCGCGTGCACCCGACCCTGGTGCCCACCAAGCGCCTGATCGCCAACGTGGAAGGCGCCATGAACGCAGTGCTGGTGCAGGGCGACGCCGTGGGCGCCACGCTGTACTACGGCAAGGGCGCCGGCGCCGAGCCGACCGCCTCGGCGGTGATCGCCGACCTCGTCGACGTGACCCGCCTGCACACCGCCGACCCCGAGCACCGCGTGCCGCACCTGGCCTTCCAGCCGGACGAGCTGTCCAGCGTGCCGGTGCTGCCGATCGAGGAAGTCACCAGCTCGTACTACCTGCGCATGCGCGTGGCCGACGAAACCGGCGTGCTGGCCGACATCACCCGCATCCTCGCCGACGCCGGCATCTCCATCGATGCCATGCTGCAGAAGGAATCGCGCGAAGGCGAGCCGCAGACCGACATCATCATGCTGTCGCACCTCACGCGCGAGAAGCAGGTCAACGCCGCCATCGCCAAGATCGAGGCGCTGCCGACCGTGCTGTCCGCGGTCACGCGCCTGCGCATGGAAGAACTGAACTGAGCGAGCGATGAAATACCTGTCGACGCGCGGCCACGAGGCGCCGCAAACCTTCTCCGAGATCCTGCTGGGCGGCCTGGCGCCGGACGGCGGACTGTACCTGCCGCAGGCATACCCGCAAGTCACCGCCGACGAGCTGGAGGCCTGGCGCAAGCTGTCCTACGCCGATCTCGCCTTCGAAGTGCTGTCCCGCTTCTGCGACGACATCCCGGCCGCGGACCTGCGCGCGCTCACGCGCAAGACCTACACCGCCGAGGTGTACTGCAACGCCCGTCCCGGCGACAACACCGCCGACATCACCCCGCTGCGCACGCTGGGCGAGGAGGGCGGGGCGCCGCTGCAACTGCTGGGCCTGTCCAACGGCCCCACGCTGGCGTTCAAGGACATGGCCATGCAGCTGCTCGGCAACCTGTTCGAGTACGCGCTGGCGCGCGCCGGGCAGGAGCTGAACATCCTCGGCGCCACCTCGGGCGACACCGGCAGCGCCGCCGAATACGCGATGCGCGGCAAGCGCGGCATCCGCGTGTTCATGCTCAGCCCGCACCGCAAGATGAGCGCGTTCCAGACCGCGCAGATGTTCAGCCTGCAGGACCCGAACATCTTCAACCTGGCGGTCGAAGGCGTGTTCGACGACTGCCAGGACATCGTCAAGGCGGTGTCGAACGACCTCGGCTACAAGGCCCGCCAGAAGATCGGCACGGTCAACTCGATCAACTGGGCGCGCGTGGTGGCCCAGGTGGTGTACTACTTCAAGGGCTGGCTGCTGGCGACCAGCGGCCCGGGCCAGAAGGTCTCGTTCTGCGTGCCGTCGGGCAATTTCGGCAACGTCTGCGCCGGCCACATCGCGCGCATGATGGGCCTGCCGATCGACAAGCTGGTGGTGGCCACCAACGAGAACGACGTGCTCGACGAATTCTTCCGCACCGGCACCTACCGCGTGCGCAAGTCGGCCGAGACGTACCACACCTCCAGCCCGAGCATGGACATCTCCAAGGCCTCGAACTTCGAGCGCTTCGTGTTCGACCTGCTCGGCCGCGATGCCGCCAAGCTGGCGCGGATGTTCCGCGACGTCGACACCGCGGGCGGCTTCGACCTCGCCGGCACGGCGGAATTCGAGCGCATCCGCGCGTTCGGCTTCGTCTCCGGACGCAGCACGCACGAGGACCGCCTCGCCACCATCCGCGACCTGTCCTCGCGCTACGGCATCACCATCGACACGCACACCGCCGACGGCGTCAAGGTCGCGCGCGAGCACCTCACCCCCGGCGTGCCGATGGTGGTGCTGGAAACCGCGCTGCCGGCCAAGTTCGCCGACACCATCCGCGAGGCGCTCGGCCACGAGCCGGAGCGGCCGGCCAGCTTCGACGGCATCGAGAAGCTGCCGCAGCGTTTCGAGGTCATGCCCGCCGACGCCGGCCGGATCAAGGCCTTCATCGCCGGCCACACCGGCCTGTAGGCCGCGCCCGCCTTCCCGGCACTGGCGGCACCGGCGGCATCCGCGGCCGGCCGTTGGCTGGGTTGGCGCCAACTCGCTACAATCGGACTTGCCGAGCTGAACCGCACGGCCCGCGCATCGCCCCCGCAGGTACCGGGGACGGTACGTGGGCCGTTTCCCTTGGGCGACCGCGGGTTTGCGTCTCAGCCTGCCGTCCCCACCTACCTGCTTTCGTCATGACCCAAGCCGCCGCGCCCGCCCGTTCCCCCATGCTGACCACGGCCCAGGCGCTCGAAGCCCTGCTGGCCGGCGCCACGCCGCTGGCCGAGAGCGAGCGCATCGCCACGCTCGATGCCAACGGCCGCGTGCTGGCCGCGCCCGTGGCCAGCACGCTGGACGTGCCGCCCGCGGACAACACCGCGATGGACGGCTACGCCGTGCGCCATGCCGACGTGCCCGCGCCCGGCGCGCGCCTGCGCGTGGCGCAGCGCATTCCCGCCGGCCACGTGGGCACGGCGCTGGCCGCCGGCACCGCGGCGCGCATCTTCACCGGCGGCCTGATCCCGCCCGGCGCCGATGCGGTGGTCATGCAGGAGCAATGCGTGGCCGAAGGCGACGAGGTGGTGGTCAACCACGCGCCGCAGGCCGGCGAGTGGATCCGCCGCGCGGGCGAGGACATCCGCGCCGGCAGCGTGATCCTGCCCGCCGGCACGCGCCTGACGCCGCAGGCGCTCGGGCTGGCCGCCTCGGTGGGGCAGGCCGCGCTCGACGTGGTGCGCCGCGTCAAAGTGGCGGTGTTCTTCACCGGCGACGAGCTCGCCATGCCGGGCGAGCCGCTCAAGCCGGGCGCCATCTACAACTCCAACCGCTTCACGCTGCGCGGCCTGCTCGACCGGCTCGGCTGCGAGGTCAGCGACTTCGGCATCGTGCCGGACTCGCTGGCCGCCACGCGCGACACGCTGCGCCGCGCCGCCGCCGGGCATGACCTGATCATCACCTCGGGCGGCGTCTCGGTCGGCGAGGAAGACCATATCAAGCCGGCGGTCCAGGCCGAAGGGCGCCTGAACCTGTGGCAGATCGCCATGAAGCCGGGCAGGCCGCTGGCCTTCGGCGAGGTCGCGCGCGGCGGGCAGGCGCCGGCCTATTTCCTCGGCCTGCCGGGCAACCCGGTGTCCAGCTTCGTGACCTTCCTGCTGTTCGTGCGGCCCTTCATCCTGCGCTTGCAGGGCGTGCAGGACGTGATGCCGCGCCGCTTGCTGCTGCGCGCCGATTTCGACCTGCCCAAGGGCGACCGCCGCAACGAATTCCTGCGCGTGCGCACCAACCAGGCCGGCGGGCTCGAGCTGTTTCCCAACCAGAGCTCGGGCGTGCTGACTTCCACCGTGTGGGGCGACGGCCTGGTCGACAACCCGCCGGGCCAGGCGATCGCGCGCGGCGACATCGTGCAGTACATCGCCTTCGACGGGCTGCTGGGCTGAGGAGAGTGACTGCGATGAACATCGAACTGCGTTTTTTTGCCAGCGTGCGCGAGCAACTGGGCCTGGGGCAGGAGCGCGTCGCGGTGCCGGCCACGGTGGCCACCGTGGGCGAGCTGCGCCAGTGGCTGGGCGCGCGCGGCGGCGCCTGGGCCGAAGTGCTGGCCGAAGGCCGCGCCTTGCGCATGGCGGTGGACCACGAGGTGGCGGGCGCCGGCAGCGCGCTGGCCGAAGGCTGCGAGGTGGCCTTCTTCCCGCCGGTCACGGGAGGCTGAGATGAGCGTCAGGGTGCAGCGCGAGGATTTCGACCTGGGCGCCGAGGTGGCCGCGCTGCGCGCGGACCAGCCGGGCGTGGGCGCGGTGGCCAGCTTCATCGGCACGGTGCGCGACGTCAGCGACGGCAGCGCCGTCAGCGCGATGGAGCTGGAGCACTACCCGGGCATGACCGAGAAGGCGCTGGCCCGCATCGAGGCGGTGGCGCGGGAGCGCTGGGCGCTGCTCGGCGTGACCATCGTGCACCGGGTCGGGCCGCTGCTGCCGCTGGACCAGATCGTGCTGGTGGCGGTGGCCTCGGCCCATCGCGGCAACGCGTTCGCCGCCTGCGAATTCATCATGGACTATCTCAAGTCCGAGGCGCCGTTCTGGAAGAAAGAGCAGACCCCGGAAGGCGCGCGCTGGGTCGACGCGCGCGTCGCCGACGAGGCCGCGCTGCAGCGCTGGGGCGTGCGCTCGCTCAACGCCAGCGGCGATGCCCCCGCGGCGCCCCCGCAGGACGCGGAAGCCGCGCGCTGATGGGCCCGCTCGGGTTTGTCGCGGTGGGCGTGGGCGCCGCGATGGGCGCGTGGCTGCGCTGGCTGTTCTCGGTGCTGTGGAACGCCGCCAACCCGGCGCTGCCCTACGGCACGCTGGCCGCCAACCTGGTGGGCGGCTACCTGGTCGGCCTCGCCGTCGGCTATTTCGACTCGCACGTGGAACTGCCGTCCGAATGGCGCCTGCTGGCGGTGACCGGCTTTCTCGGCGGGCTCACCACCTTTTCCACCTTCTCCAGCGAAGTCGTGGCCAACCTGATGGCCGGCGACTACGGCTGGGCCGCGGCGCACCTGCTGCTGCACCTGGGCGGCTCGCTGGCGCTGACCGTGCTCGGCCTGTGGACCTACCGGCTGCTGGCCTGAGCGCCGCGTCCGGCGCCGGTCTACGGGATGCGATCTATTGACATGCCGAGCACCGAGTTTATACGATGAAACATGATAGCTGATTCATGTTTCACGATCCCGGAGCCGCGATGCCGCTGACCGATCCCGGCGCGAGCCAGCCCAAGACCGCGCGCGGCCAGAAGACCCGCGCGGCGCTGCTGCGCGCCGCCGAGAAGGTGTTCGGCGAGAAGGGCTACCACGTGGCGTCGATCTCCGAGATCACCCAGGAGGCCCAGGTGGCGATGGGCACCTTCTATCTCTACTTCAAGGACAAGGAAGACATCTTCCGCGCGCTGATGCAGCGTATGCTGGAACTGGTGCGCGCCCACCTGCGCAAGCACGCCGGCCCGGCGCACACGCGGATCGAGGCCGAGCGGCTCGGCCTCAGGGCCTTCCTCTCGTTCGTCTCGCGCCACAAGAACCTGTACCGCATCGTGCTCGATTCGTATTCGGTGGACGAGGCCATCTACAGCAGCTACTTCCAGGCCTTCGCCGACGTCTACCGCCACCGCCTGGACGAGGCCGAAGAACAGGGCCAGATCTCGCCCGGCGACGCCGAGGTGCGGGCCTGGTGCCTGATCGGCATCAGCAATTTCCTCGGCATGCGCTACGCGCTGTGGAAGCGCCCGGCGTCGATGGCCAAGGTGGTCGACACCGCGTTCGACATGATCTCGCACGGACTGGAGGCGCGCCGAACGCAGCGCGACGGCAAGCCGGCGCCGGGCACGCACTGAACGGCCGCACGGAGGGGACGCGCGGAAGGGCGCGGCAAGCAGGAAACGACGGCAGGGCCAGCAACGGAAGCACAGGCAGCAACGGCGGGCAATATCGATCGGCAGCCCGATCCGCACCGGCAACAAGAAGAAGGCATCCCACGAGGAGACGAGCATGCAACGCAAGCACCTTGCGGCCAGTCTGGCGCGCCATGCCGGCGGCGCCGCGCACGCCGTGCATCTGTTCCCGATCGGACCGGCAGGCAACGGGGGGTACGGCATGTCGCGCGAATCCGCGGCGAGTCTCGGTGGCGTGGCCCGGCTGGCGCTGGCGGGCCTGGCCTGCCTGGCGCTGGCCGCCTGCGGCGGTGGCGGCAACGGCACTGGCAACAACGGCGGCAACGCCAGTCCCAACGTCAAGCCGTCCAATATCGGCACGGTGACGATCAAGTCCTACGACGGCAACACCGACGACCTGCTCACCGCCGGCCTCGGCAAGGACGGGCTGGCGTCGGCCACCGCGCCGCTGCCGCTGAACCCGGCCGCGCCCACCGCGGCCGAGCTGCGCCGCTACGCCATCTATACCAACTACCGCGCGCTGGTCGACACCACCGCCGGCGGCGGCTACGGCACGCTGTTCGGCCCCAACGTGGACGCCCAGGGCAACGTCACCGGCGGGCAGGGCAAGGTGGCCGGGCGCGAGTACCTGGCCTTCTCCGACGACGGCAGCAGCCGCCAGAACGTGACCATGCTGGTGCAGATCCCGGACAGCTTTGACGTGACGCGGCCGTGCCTGATCACCGCGACCTCGTCGGGCTCGCGCGGCGTCTACGGCGGCATCTCCACCGGCGAGTGGGCGCTCAAGCGCGGCTGCGCCGTGGCCTACACCGACAAGGGCACCGGCGCCGCGCCGCACGACCTCGATGCCGACACCGTGCCGCTGATCGACGGCACGCGCGCCGCGCGCGGCGCGGCTGGCGCCAACGCGCAGTTCGCCGCGCCGTTTCCGGGCACCAGCCTGCCGGCCTTCAACGCGCTCGCGCCGCACCGCCTGGCCTTCAAGCACGCGCACTCGCAGCGCAACCCCGAGAAGGACTGGGGCAGCTTCACGCTGCAGGCCGCGCAGTTCGCGCTGTGGGCGCTCAACGACCGCTTCGGCACGGTGGCGCTGGACGGCACGCGCCAGCGCACCTTCAGCCCGCAGACGGTGGTGGTGATCGCCTCCAGCGTCTCCAACGGCGGCGGCGCGGCCATCGCCGCGGCCGAGCAGGACACCGAGGGCCTGATCGACGGCGTGGCCGTGGGCGAGCCCAACCTCAACCTGCCGGCGGGCACCGGCGTGACGGTCACGCGCGGCGGCACGCCGGTGGCGGCGTCCGGGCGCACGCTGTACGACTACATCACCACCGCGAACCTGCTGCAACTGTGCACCTCGCAGGCGGCGGCGCTGGTCAACGCGCCGGCCGTCAATCTCTACGCGCAGCCCGCCGTGGCGCTGGCGCAGCCGGCGCTCAACCGCTGCCAGTCGCTGGCGGACGCCGGCATCATCACCGGCGCCGACACCGCGGCGCAGGCCGCCAACGCGCTGCAGGCGCTGCACGACGCGGGCTGGGAGCCGGAGTCGGACGAGATCCATCCGTCGCTGGCGCTGTTCGAGGTGGCCAGCGCGGTCTCGGTGACATTCGCCAACGCGCTCGCGCGCGCCGCCGTGGCCGACCGCCTGTGCGGCTACAGCTTCGCCGCCACCGGCGCCGCGGCGCTCACGCCGGCGGCCATCGCGCCGGACGTGCTCAACGTGCTGTACGCCACCGGCAACGGCGTGCCGCCGGCGGCCGGCGTGCAACTGATCAACGACAACAATCCGGGCGGCCCGCTGCGCGATGTCTATTCGAAGTCGCCGGGCAACAATGTGGCGGATGCCAATCTCGACGGCGCGCGCTGCCTGCGCGCGCTGCTGGGCGGCACCGGCGGCGCGTCGCCGGCGCTGCAGGCCGGCCAGGCGCAGACGCTGCGCTCGGGCAACCTGCACGGCAAGCCGGCCATCATCGTGCATGGCCGCAGCGACGCGCTGCTGCCGGTCAACCACACGTCGCGCCCGTATCTCGGCTACAACCGCCTGCAGGAGGGCAGCGCCAGCAGGCTGTCGTATATCGAAGTGACCAACGGGCAGCATTTCGACAGCTTCATCGGCGCGGTGGCCGGTTATGACAACCGTTTCATCCCGCTGCACGTCTACCTGAACCGCGCACTCGACGCGGTCTACGCCAACCTGACCGCCGGCACCGCGCTGCCGCCTTCGCAGGTCGTGCGCACCGTCGCGCGCGGCGGCACGCTGTCGCCGGCGCTCCTGTCCACCAACCTGCCGCCGTTCGCCGCCGTGCCGGCCAGCGCGGACCGCATCGCGGTCAACGGCAGCACCGTAGAGGTACCCAACTGATGAAGGCATCCCGCCCGCGCGTCCTGACGCAGGAAGACTTCGACCGCTTCGCCTCGCTCTCGCGCGACGACAACCCGATCCACTGCGACCCGGCCTTCGCCCGCACCACGCCCTTCGGCGCCACGGTGGCGCACGGCATGCTGCTGTTCTCGCTGCTGTGCGCGCAGATGCGGCGCAGCAACCCGCTGCCGGTGCTGCCGATCGGGCAGACGCTGATGTTCCCGCGGCCGGCCTTCGTCGGCGACGGCGTGGCGGCCGTGCTGGTCCTCAACGACACGCCGGGCCGCGGCCGCATCGCGCTGGACACCGCGATCCGCTGCGTGCGGCGCGGCGGCGCGCGCATGCCGGCGGGCGACGAGCAGGTGACGGCGCAGGGCGACGCGGTCCTGCTGGTCGACGCCAGCGCCGGCGCGCTGGCCGAAGCGCGCCTGCGCGAGCCGGACGATGCCCTGCCGGCCGCGCCCGGCGGCGAGCGCGTGCTCTATCACCTGAGCGTGGGCCAGGAGGCATCGGCGGTGCGCAGCTTCAGCGCCGGCGACATCGACGAGTACGTCGCGCTGACCGACGACGGCAATCCGTTCTACACCGATCCGGTGTTCGCCCGCAACCGGGGCTTCGACGGCGCGATGGTGCCGCTGCCGCTGCTGGCCGGGATGTTCTCCGACCTGCTCGGCACGCGCCTGCCCGGGCGCGGCGCCGGCTGGATGCAGCAGTCGCTGCGGCTGCGCTCGCCGGCGCGGCTGGGCGAGCTGCTGACCGCCTCGGTGCGCATCGTGCGCCTGCGCGGCGACAAGGACCTGGTCAACCTGGCCACCGTGGTGACCGGCGACGACGGCCGCGCGGTGCTGTCCGGCGAGGCGCTGGTGCTGGTGCGCAACCTGGAAAACAAGCGGGCCCTGGCGGCGGCCTGAGCGCGCCCGCCGGCGGGTATCGCCGCCGCCACTTCGGGCGGCCTCCAAATACCGGCCGCGCGGCCTTGAAATGTCGTCGCAAAGCCTTATCTTTCGAAAAGACCAACCAGTGTCCGGAACGCACAGGGAAGGGCCAGGCGGAGGTACGCCGGGCCGCGCCTCCCGTCTCAGGACACTCATCCAGGACAGAGAGAGGGATCCTTAATGCGACTAGACAAACTGACTACCCGATTCCAGGAAGCGCTGGCCGACGCCCAGAGTCTGGCCATCGGCAACGACAACCAATACATCGACCCGCTGCACGTGCTGCGCGCGCTGCTGTCGCAGAACGACGGCGCCGCGCGCGGGCTGCTGGCGCGCGCCGGCGTCAACGTGGGCGGCCTGACCGGCGCGCTCGACGCGGCCATCAAGCGCCTGCCGCAGATCCAGGGCAACAGCGAGGTCCAGGTCGGGCGCGAGCTGAACGCGCTGTTCAACGCCACCGAGAAGGAAGCGATCAAGCGCGGCGACCAGTTCATCGCCAGCGAGCTGTTCCTGCTCGCCGTGGCCGACGACAAGGGCGAGGCCGGCCGCATCGCGCGCGAGCACGGGCTGGGGCGCAAGTCGCTGGAGTCCGCCATCGAAGCCGTGCGCGGCGGCGATGCGGTCAACAGCGCCGACGCCGAGACCCAGCGCGAAGCGCTCAAGAAGTACACCGTGGACCTCACCGAGCGCGCCCGCATCGGCAAGCTCGACCCGGTCATCGGCCGCGACGACGAGATCCGCCGCGCGATCCAGATCCTGCAGCGCCGCACCAAGAACAATCCCGTGCTGATCGGCGAGCCGGGCGTGGGCAAGACCGCCATCGTGGAAGGCCTGGCCCAGCGCATCGTCAACGGCGAGGTGCCCGAGACCCTGAAGAACAAGCGCGTGCTGGTGCTCGACATGGCCGGCCTGCTGGCCGGCGCCAAGTATCGCGGCGAGTTCGAGGAACGCCTCAAGGCCGTGCTGTCGGACATCGCCAAGGACGAGGGCCAGACCATCGTCTTCATCGACGAGATCCACACGATGGTGGGCGCGGGCAAGGCCGAGGGCGCCATCGACGCCGGCAACATGCTCAAGCCCGCGCTGGCGCGCGGCGAGCTGCACTGCATCGGCGCCACCACGCTGGACGAATACCGCAAGTACATCGAGAAGGACGCCGCGCTCGAGCGCCGCTTCCAGAAGGTGCTGGTGGACGAGCCGAGCGTGGAGGCCACCATCGCCATCCTGCGCGGCCTGCAGGAGAAGTACGAGCTGCACCACGGCGTGGAGATCACCGACCCGGCCATCGTCGCCGCGGCGGAGCTGTCGCACCGCTACATCACCGACCGCTTCCTGCCCGACAAGGCCATCGACCTGATCGACGAGGCCGGCGCGCGCATCAAGATGGAGATCGACTCCAAGCCCGAGGTGATGGACAAGCTCGAGCGCCGCACCATCCAGCTCAAGATCGAGCGCGAAGCCGTCAAGCGCGAGACCGACGAGGCCTCGAAGAAGCGGCTCGAGCTGATCGAGCAGGAGATCGAGCGCCTGGAGAAGGAGTACGCCGACCTCGAGGAAATCTGGAAGGCCGAGAAGGGCGCCGCCCAGGGCGCGGCCGCGCTCAAGGAGGAGATCGACAAGATCCGCCTGGAGATCACGCGCCTGCAGCGCGAAGGCAAGCTCGACAAGGTGGCCGAGCTGCAGTACGGCAAGCTGCCCGAGCTCGAAGGCAAGCTCAAGGCCGCCACCGCGGCCGAGGCCAGCGAGCAGAAGCACCAGAACAAGCTGCTGCGCACGCAGGTCGGCGCCGAGGAAATCGCCGAGGTGGTCAGCCGCGCGACCGGCATCCCGGTCTCGCGCATGATGCAGGGCGAGCGCGAGAAGCTGATCCAGATGGAAGACTACCTGCACCGCCGCGTGGTGGGGCAGGACGAGGCCGTGCGCCTGGTGTCGGATGCCATCCGCCGCTCGCGCGCCGGGCTGGCCGACGAGAACAAGCCCTATGGCTCGTTCCTGTTCCTCGGCCCCACCGGCGTGGGCAAGACCGAGCTGTGCAAGGCGCTGGCCGAGTTCCTGTTCGATTCGCAGGACCACCTGATCCGCATCGACATGAGCGAGTTCATGGAGAAGCACAGCGTGAGCCGGCTGATCGGCGCGCCGCCCGGATACGTGGGCTACGAGGAAGGCGGCTACCTGACCGAGGCGGTGCGCCGCAAGCCGTACAGCGTGGTGCTGCTCGATGAAGTCGAGAAGGCCCACCCGGACGTCTTCAACGTGCTGCTGCAGGTGCTCGACGACGGCCGCCTGACCGATGGCCAGGGCCGCACGGTGGACTTCAAGAACACCGTGATCGTGATGACCTCGAACCTCGGTTCGCAGATCATCCAGGCCATGTCCGGCGAGCCGCACGAAGCGGTGAAGGGTGCCGTGTGGCAGGAAGTGAAGACGCATTTCCGCCCCGAGTTCCTCAACCGGATCGACGAGGTGGTGGTGTTCCACGCGCTCGACCAGCAGCATATCGAGTCGATCGCCCGCATCCAGCTCCAGCGGCTGCAGGCACGGCTGGCACGCATGGACATGACGCTCGAAGTCAGCGAAACGGCGATCGCCAAGATCGCCAGCGCGGGCTACGACCCGGTGTTCGGCGCGCGTCCGCTCAAGCGCGCGATCCAGCAGCAGATCGAGAACCCGGTGGCGCGCGCCATCCTCGAAGGCAAGTTCGCCGCCAAGGACGTGGTGCCGGTGGACTACCGCGACGGCGAGTTCGTGCTGGGCGAGGCCAGGGCGGCGGCGTAAGCCGGACGCCGGAAATGAAAACCGCCCCTTCGGGGGCGGTTTTTTTTGTAATAAGAACTAACGATTTTGCCGGCCGCGCGGGGCGCGCGCGGCTCAGCGGTGGTAGCCGTGCGGATGATGGTACGCATACCAGTCGCGGCGGCCCCACCAGCGGCGGCCGTCCCAGTAGCGGTCGCCATGCCAGCCGATCACCACGGCGGGCGCCATCACCACGGGCGGCGGGCCGTACACCGGGGGCGCGGCGTAGACGGGCGCCGGCGGCGCGTAGACCGGGGCGGGCGGGGCGACGTAGACCGGCGCCGGCGCCACCACCACCGGCGCGGGCACGCCGATGTTCACGCCGACATCCACGCGCGCCAGCGCGGGTTGCGAAACGGCCCAGGCCAGTGCCCCGATGCCCAGGGCGCAGCAGAATCCTTGCTTCATGTTCTTGTCCTCGTCATGCCATCACCATGACGCTACTCTAGCGCTGCCGCCGGCGGACAGGCAGATACAACTGTAACGGTATTTCACCAGAGCGGGCCCGGCGCCACGGGCGCGAACCCGTGGCGCCGGCCGCCTGGCCTCAGAACGAGGACCAGTCGCCGCCCGCCGCGGTGGCGGGGGCGGCGGCCACCGCCGTGGCGGCGGCGCGGGGCGCGCGCGCGGCTGCCGCGCGCGCCGGCACCGCCACCGGCCGCGTTGCGGCGGGAAGGGCCCGGCGCGCGGGAAGGGTGGGGCGGGCGGGCACGCCGGCGGCGGCCTGGGCGCCGAGCCGGAACACGGCCACCGTGTCCTTGAGCTTGCCGGCCTGTTCCTCGAGCGACTGCGCGGCCGCGGCCGCTTCCTCGACCAGCGAGGCGTTCTGCTGGGTGACTTCGTCCATCTGGCTCACCGCCCGCGCGACCTGGTCGATGCCGCTGGTCTGTTCGACCGAGGCGGCCGAGATCTCGCCCATGATGTCGGACACGCGCTGGATGTCGCGGATGATCTCGGTCATGGTGGCGCCGGCCTGGTCGACCAGCGTGGTGCCGGTGGTGACGCGCGCCGAGGACTTGTCGATCAGGTCCTTGATCTCCTTGGCCGCGCTCGACGAGCGCTGCGCCAGCGTGCGCACTTCGCCGGCGACCACCGCGAAGCCGCGGCCCTGCTCGCCGGCGCGCGCCGCTTCCACGGCGGCGTTGAGCGCCAGGATGTTGGTCTGGAAGGCAATGCCTTCGATGATGCTGATGATGTCGGCGATGCGCGCCGAGCTTTCGTTGATCTCGCTCATGGTCGAGACCACGTTGCGGATCACCTCGCCGCCGTGGTTGGCGGTTCCCGACGCGGTGGCGGCCAGCGAGGCGGCCTGGCGCGCGTTGTCGGCGTTCTGCTTCACGGTGCCGGTGAGTTCTTCCATGCTGGCGGCGGTCTGCTCCAGCGAGGCGGCCTGCTGCTCCGTGCGCGACGACAGGTCGACGTTGCCGGCGGCGATCTGCTTGGTGGCCGCAGCGATGGTCTCGCTGCCGGTGCGCACGGCCAGCACGGTCTGCGCCAGCCCGTCCTGCATGCGCGCGATGCCCGCCAGCAACAGGCCCATTTCGTCCTGCGAGTGCACGTGGACGGTGCGGCTCAGGTCGCCGGCGGTGATGTACTCGAAGTGCTCCAGCGCGGCCTCGAGCGGCCGCGCGATGGCGCGGCGCAGCGCCAGCCAGCTGTAGACGGCAAGCGCGAGGCCGCCGAGCAGCGCGACCACGGTGATGGTGCGGAAGCGCGAGAAGGAAGCCTCGGCATCCTCGTAGCTGGTGCGGGCGCGCTCGGTCTGCAGCTTGCTGAGCGCCTCGGCGCTGGACTGCAGCGCGGCGTAGAACGGCGTGTGCGCGACGCCGGTGGCGATGATCTTCTCATGGTCCCCCGACCTGATCGCGTCGGTGAAGGTATCGAGCGCGCCGTACAGCGCCTTGCGCTTCGCGCTCACTTCCTGGGCCAGGCGGTCTTCCTCCGCGTCGCGCGGCAGCGCCAGGTAGCGCTGCCAGGCGGCATCGGCGTTGCTGAGGAATTTCACGTTGCGCGCCAGCAGCTCGGCGGCGTGGGGCGAGGCCGGGTCCAGGGCGGCGCTGAACAGCGAGGTCCGCACGCGGCCCAGCCAGCTATCGGCCTCGGCGATGGCGATGGCGCTCGGCAGCTGGTTGGCGTAGGTCGCGTGGTTGGCCTCGTTGCTGCGCGTCATGCCGAGCAGGCCGAGCGCCCCGACCACGACCAGGAGGAGGGAAAGCACGAACATCGCGATGGCGAGCCGGGCCTTGATGGTGAGCTTCGATAGCATTGCTTGATCCATGTATTGAGGAAAATCTCAATACGTATTTACGGCAGGGGCGATGCCGGCTGAAGCTGTGCCGCCGCGTGCGCGCAGCGGCGGCACGCGCCCGCGCGCGCCGGCGCTCGCGAACCGGGTCCGCGCGCTATGCGTATTCCTGAGGCGGCGGCTGGCGGCGCAGGCGGTGGAACCCAGCAGAATCAAGGGATTGGGGCGCGCGCGGCGGCGCCCGCGCGGGAGCGGCGCGGGCATGCGTCGTTGCCGTTGTCCGCCAGGCCGGACAATGATTCCGCCGCCCGGGACAATAATCTGGTCCGGGCAGGTGCGTCCGGCGCCTCGCCAGGCGCGGCCGTTCGGGCCTATGCTCACGGCTTGTCAGGCACGAACAGCGAAGGAGCACAAATGACGTGGTCAGCCCAGCAGTATGTGAAATTCGAGAACGAACGCACCCGCCCGGTGCGCGACCTGCTGGCCGCCGTGCCGGGGCGCGCGCCGCGCCTTGCCGTGGACATCGGCTGCGGCCCCGGCAATTCGACCGAGGTGCTGGCGGCCAGCTTCCCGGGCGCCAGCGTCACCGGCCTCGACAGCTCGGCCGACATGATCGCCGCCGCGCGCAAGCGCCTGCCCGCGCTGCAGTTCGAAGTGGCCAGCATCGAGCACTGGCAGGCCCCCGGCCCCTACGACCTCATCCTCGCCAACGCGGTGCTGCAATGGCTGCCCGACCACGAGCGCCTGCTGCCGGCGCTGGCCGCCAAGCTGGCGCCCGGCGGCAGCCTCGCCATCCAGGTGCCGGACACGCTCGACACGCCCGCGCACCGCCTGATGCGCGACGTCGCCGCCGACGGCCCGTGGGCCGCCCGGCTCGCCGCCGCCGCGCAGGCGCGCACCACGCTGGCCCGCCCGGACTGGTATTACGCGCTGCTGCGCGGGCACTGCGGCACCGTCGACGTCTGGCAGACCACCTACTACCATGCGCTGGCGGGCGGCCCGGCGGCCATCGTGGAATGGTTCAAGGGCACTGGCCTGCGCCCGTTCCTCGATCCGCTCGACGAAGCCCAGCGCGGCGCCTATCTCGAGCGCTACACGGCGGAAGTGGCGCGCGCCTACCCGCTCCTGGCCGACGGCTCCGTGCTGCTGCCGTTCCCGCGCTTCTTCATCGTGGCGACGCGCTGAGGCGGGCCGGGCCGGCGCGGGAAAGGGTGCCGAACCGGGGCGCCGGGCTGCGCTGGCGCCGGCATCGAAGTAACATTGCGGACATGGCGCCAGCCCGTACCCGGAGACCTTCCCCATGAACGCGAAAACAGTCAAGATTCCCGGCCCCGATCACCCGATCACGATCGCCGCCAATCCCGGGCGCGTCGTCGTCAGGGCCGGCGGCGCGGTGGTGGCCGATACCCGCGCGGCGCTGACGCTGTGCGAGGCGTCCTACCCGGCGGTGCAGTACGTGCCGCGCGCGGACGTGGACATGGCGCGCCTGGAGCGCACCGACCACGCCACCTATTGCCCGTACAAGGGCGATTGCGCCTACTACAGTATTCCCGCGGGCGGCGCGCGCGCCGCCCGCGCGGTGTGGACCTACGAGCATCCCTACGCGGCCGTGGCGCAGATCGCCGGCTATCTCGCGTTCGACCCGGCCAGGGTCGACAGCATCGAAGTCACCGCCGGCTGAGCGCCGGCCGATCAATCTGCGCAGGACCCGCTGCAAGTGCTTGAATGCATGAATGCGCGTGGCGACAGCCACGCACCGACGAACTGATGACAACATGGATGACCATTTTCGGCACGGGGCAGGTGCGCTGCCCGTCTTGTTCCGGCTGCTTGCCAGGCTGCCGCTGCCACTGCTGCAGGCCACCGGGCGCCTGCTCGGCAAGCTGGCCTACGCGGCGCCGGGCCGCTACCGCGAGCGCCTGCGCGCCAACGCCGCCATCGCCGGCTATGCGGATCCCGCCTTCGCGCGCCACGCCGCCGGCGAAGCCGGCGCCATGATCATGGAACTGCCGCGGGTCTGGTTCCGCACCCAGCAGAGCGTGGGCCAGGTGGTCACCGACGACTGGCAGGTGGTGCAGGACGCCGTCGACGACGGCCGCGGCATCCTGTTCCTGACGCCGCACCTGGGCTGCTTCGAGATCACCGCGCGCTACACCGCCCAGCGCCTGCCGCTGACCGTGATGTTCCGCCCGCCGCGCAAGGACATCATGGCGCCGCTGCTGGATGCAGCGCGCGGCATGTCGGGCCTGCAGGTCGTGCCGGCCACCTCGCAGGGCGTGCGCGCCTTCGTGCGGGCGCTGCGCCAGGGCAACGCGGTCGGGCTGCTGCCGGACCAGGCGCCGAGCTTCGGCGATGGCGTGTGGGTGCCGTTCTTCGGCCGCCTGGCCTACACCATGACGCTGCCGGGCAAGCTCGCCATGCAGACCGGCGTGCCGATCATCCTGGCCGCGGGCGAGCGGCTGCCGCAAGGGCGCGGCTGGCGCATGCACTACGTGCGC
This sequence comes from Cupriavidus ulmosensis, assembly GCF_977008105.1. Taxonomy (NCBI): domain Bacteria; kingdom Pseudomonadati; phylum Pseudomonadota; class Betaproteobacteria; order Burkholderiales; family Burkholderiaceae; genus Cupriavidus; species Cupriavidus ulmosensis. The sequence continues at coordinate 2,507,713 of NZ_CDRMWP010000001.1, read as the reverse complement.
CTGCCCGAGCTGCCGGCCGCGGCGCCGGCGCAGGCGGCGCTGCTCAACGCCGAGATGGAACGGCTGATCCGGCGCTTTCCGCAGCAATACCTGTGGAGCTACAACCGCTACAAGGTGCCGCCGGGCGCACCGCCCGCGCCGGTCGAGGCGGAGCCGGGCGTGCCGGAGGCGCTGTAGGCACTGTAGGCGCCGGGGGAGCCGGAAGTGCCACGGCAAGCACCGCAGGCGGCACAACCGCCGCGCCGACGGAAATTTCCGCTCCCGACATGCGTTTGACGTGGGTCAATGGCCGCCGCGAGCGGTCCCGCTAAGATGGTTTCCGTCATGGAGATGCGGGGGCGCTCTTCATGACTTGTCTACCCGTTTCCAAGTACGGAAACTTAGCCCGCGCCACGCAAGTGGGGCGGGCTTTTTTCTTTGGCGGCGCGCGGCGTAAGATGCGGGACGATATCCGGCCGTGCGGGGAGGGCATGCATGACATCTAGCGGAAATGTGGCGCCCGCGCCGTTCGCGCCGGACCGGCTCTCGGTCGGCCTGACGCTGCCGCTGCTGGGCGCGGGCCGCATCGTCGCGGATTTCGGGGAGCAGTTGAGCCTGGCCGCGCACGCGGACGCGCTCGGCTTTCGCGCGCTGTGGGTGCGCGACGTGCCGCTGAACAGCGCCGCCTATCCCGATCCGGTCGGGCATCTCGATCCCTGGGTCTTCCTCGGCGCGCTGGCCGCGCGGACCGGGCGCATCGCGCTGGTCAGCGGCGCCATCGTGCTCACGCTGCGCCACCCGCTGCATGTGGCCAAGGCGGCGGTATCGGTGGCGGCGCTGTCGCAGGGCCGCTTCATCCTCGGCCTGGGTTCCGGGGACCGGCCGGCCGAATATGCCGCCTTCGGGCAGGACACGGCGGCGCGGCGCGATCTGTATCTGCGCCACTGGCAGACCGTCGCGGCGGCGGTGGCCAGGCCCTCCCGCGTGGTGCCGGATCTCGTTGCCGAAGGCGAGGCGGGCGGCGCCGAAGCCTTCTTCCTGCTGCCGGAACTCGCGCAGCCGATTCCGCTGCTCGCGGTCGGCTCCGGCGGGCAGAGCGTCGACTGGATCGCGCGCCATGCCATCGGCTGGATGACGTACCACCGCGAGCCGGCGGTGCAGCGCGAGCGCTACCGCATGTGGCGCGCGGCGGTCGAGCGCGCCGCGCCGGGGCAGTTCCGCGCGTTCGGCGTGGCCATGCAGCTCGACCTCGCCGACGATCCCGGCGCGCCGCCCACGGCCATCCCGCTCGGCTACCGCACCGGGCGGCGCGGGTTGGCCGCCGTGCTCGCCGGGATGCGCGACAGCGGCACGCACCACGTCACGCTCAACCTGGGTTCGTCGCAGCGCGCGCCGCGCGAGGTGATGGAGGAAATCGCGGCGGAGGTCCTGCCGGCATTCCACGCCGGCTGAGGGCGAACGGGGCTGCAGGGGTGGCCGCGAGGCGTCATGGGCGCCATCGGCGGGCACCCCGTATGACGCGCCGGGCATGTCCATATTTCCGCGAAATCTTATGCGGAAAACGTGCAAGGATCGGCGAAACCATTCGTTCCTTTCAGATAGGCCGGTCGGTAGTCTTCTTCCCTGACACAAGCCTTCCCACGAAGGAAGGCCATGAAACGCGGCGCAAAGGCGCCATTTCACGACAGATGACGGGAGCAAGACACATGATTCGCAAGCTGGCCATCGGATTCGCGGCACTGGCCGTGATCGGTTCCACCCAGGTCGCCTGGGCCAACACCACGCTGCTCAATGTTTCGTACGACCCCACGCGCGAGCTGTACGTGGATGTCAACGCCGCTTTCGCCAAGGCCTGGAAGGCCAAGGGCGGCGACGCCGTGACCATCCGCCAGTCGCACGGCGGCTCGGGCAAGCAGGCGCGCTCGGTGATCGACGGGCTGGATGCGGACGTGGTCACGCTGGCGCTGGGCTACGACATCGACGCCATCGCCGAGAAGGGCCTGCTCAAGGCCGACTGGCAAAAGCGCCTGCCGCACAATGCCTCGCCCTATACCTCGACCATCGTGTTCCTGGTGCGCAAGGGCAATCCCAAGGGCATCAAGGACTGGAACGACCTGATCAAGCCGGGCGTGCAGGTGATCACCCCCAACCCGAAGACCTCGGGCGGCGCGCGCTGGAACTACCTGGCCGCGTGGGGCTACGCGCTGCGCCAGCCGGGCGGCAATGAGCAGAAGGCCAAGGAGTTCGTCGGCGCGCTGCTGAAGAACGTGCCGGTGCTCGACTCCGGCGCGCGCGGCGCGACCACCACCTTCGTCGAGCGCGGCCTCGGCGACGTGCTGATCGCGTGGGAAAACGAAGCGATCCTGGCCATCAAGGAACTGGGTCCGGACAAGTTCGACATCGTCGCGCCGTCCATCTCGATCCTGGCCGAGCCGCCGGTGGCGGTGGTCGACAAGGTGGTGGACAAGAAGGGCACGCGCAAGGTGGCCGAGGCCTACCTGCAGTTCCTGTACACCGACGAAGGCCAGGAAATCGCGGCCAAGAACTACTACCGCCCGATCTCCGAGAAGATCGCCGCCAAGTACGCGGCCAACTTCCCGAAGGTCAAGCTGTTCACCATCGACGAAGAGTTCGGCGGCTGGCAGAAGGCACAGAAGGCGCACTTCGCCGACGGTGGCTCGTTCGACCAGATCTACCAGCCCGGCAAGAAATAAGCGGCGGCGTGAGCGCGGCGCCCACCGAACCCGCCGCGCCCGCTGCGCCAACCAGCCAACAAGGAAAGCCCGATGTCCATCCTGACCCTGTCCGGCAGCCCCTCCGCACCGTCGCGCTCCGGACACCTGCTGACGCATCTGCGCGGCGTGCTCGAAGCCGCCGGCGAGCGTACCAGCCACCTGGCGCTGCGGGAACTGCCGCCCGCCGCGCTGCTGGCGGCCAGGGTGGACGACCCCGAGATCGCCGCCGCCACCCGCGCGGTGGCCGAGGCCCAGGTGGTGATCCTGGCCACGCCGGTCTACAAGGCGGCCTACAGCGGCCTGCTCAAGACCTTCCTCGACCTGCTGCCCCAGACCGGCCTGCGCGACAAGGTAGTGCTGCCGATCGCCACCGGCGGCAGCCTGGCCCACACGCTGGCCATCGACTACGCCTTGCGCCCGGTGCTGTCCGCGCTCGGCGCGCGCCACATCCTGCCCGGCATCTTCGCCGTGGACCAGCAGATCGCCTATTCCGAGACGCAAGGCCTGAGCCTCGATCCCGCGCTGGATGCGCGCCTGGCCGAAGGCGTGCTGCGCCTGCGCGAGGCGCTGGCCCATGCCCGCATCGCGGTGCCGCTGGACCTGCTGCCCGGCACGGCCGCCGGCGCGGATACGTCCACCGCGCCCGCCGCATTCGCGCGCGCGGCGGCGCGCCCGGCCGCGGCCGGGCGATGTTCCGCCTGAGTTGACGCGGGCGGCGTCTGCCGCCCGCCCGCTTGCCTCGCGCCTTGATTGCCATGCCGCCTGCGGGCCGGCAGGCGGGCATGCGCGCGCCGCATCGCCTTGCTTCGCTTCGCACAGGATCATCTTCGTACAGGACCATTCCACATGACTTCGCCCATCTCCACGCCCGCCGGCCACCACAGCGCGCCCGCCGCCGGCGCCAGCCTCAAGCGCCGCCTGCTGCTGGCCGCGCTGGTGGCCGCCACCGGCCTGGCCTATGCGCTGCTGCCCGGCCGCGCGCAGGCGCAGGACACCAGCAACAAGGTGCTGCGCATCGGCTACCAGAAGTACGGCACGCTGACGCTGCTCAAGGCGCGCGGCACGCTGGAAAAGCGCCTCGCGCCGCTGGGCATCGCGGTCAGGTGGACGGAGTTCCCGGCCGGCCCGCAACTGCTCGAAGGCCTGAACGTGGGCGCCATCGATTTCGGCACCGTGGGCGAAGCCCCGCCGATCTTCGCGCAGGCCGCCGGCGCGCAACTGGCCTACATCGGCAACGAGCCGCCCGCTCCGGCGGCCGAGGCCATCGTGGTGCCCAAGGGTTCGGCGCTCAAGTCGGTGGCGGACCTGCGCGGCAAGCGCGTGGCGCTGAACAAGGGCTCGAACGTGCATTACCTGCTGGTGCGCCTGCTGGAAAAGGCCGGCGTGCCCTACAGCGAGATCCAGCCGGTCTACCTGGCCCCGGCCGACGCGCGCGCGGCCTTCGAGCGCGGCGCGGTGGACGCCTGGGCGATCTGGGACCCGTTCCTGGCCGCCGCCGAGAAGCAGCTCGACGCGCGCGTGCTGGCCGACGGCCGCGGCGCCGACGGCAAGAACGTGGTCAGCAACCACCAGTTCTACCTGGCCTCGCGCCCTTACGCGCAGGCCCGGCCCGACGTGGTCAACCTGATCCTGGACGAGCTCGCCACGCTGGGCACCTGGGCCGAGAAGAACCCCAAGGAAGCCGTGACCGTGCTGGTCCCGCAACTGGGCCTCGACCCGGCCGTGGTGACGCTGGCGGTGTCGCGCTTTTCCTACGGCGCCAAGGCCGTGACGCCGGCCGTGCTGGGCGAGCAGCAGCGCATCGCCGACGTGTTCTACACGCTCAAGCTGATTCCCAAGCCGGTCAAGGTGGCCGACGCCGCCTGGCAGGCGCAGCGCTGAGCGGCGCGCCGGCCGCGCACGATTCCACGAGGCTGTCGCCCAGAACGGCCCTGATCCCATAGCCCCCGACAAGCTCAACAGGTGAAGACATGCAGGTTTTCTGGTTCATCCCCACGCACGGCGACAGCCGCTATCTCGGCACCTCGGATGGGGCGCGCGAAGTCAATTTCGATTACCTGAAGCAGATCGCCACCGCCGCCGACAACCTCGGCTACGAAGGCGTGCTGATTCCCACCGGCCGCTCCTGCGAAGATCCGTGGGTGGCCGCCTCGATGCTGGCCGCGGTCACGCGCCGGCTGCGCTTCCTGGTGGCGGTGCGCCCGGGTCTGATGGCGCCCACGCTGGCCGCGCGCATGGCGGCCACGTTCGACCGCCTGTCCGGCGGGCGGCTGCTGGTCAACCTCGTGACCGGCGGCGACGTGTCGGAGCTCGAAGGCGATGGCCTGTTCCTCGACCATGCCGAGCGCTATGAAGCCTCGGCCGAGTTCATCCGCGTGTGGCGCGACGTGCTGGCCGCCAGCCACGAAGGCGCCGCGGTGGACTTCGACGGCAAGCATCTCAAGGTCAAGGGCGCCAAGGTCCTGTACCCGCCGCTGCAGCGGCCGCATCCGCCGGTGTATTTCGGCGGCTCGTCGGAAGCCGCGCACGAGCTGGCCGCCGAGCAGGTCGAAACCTACCTGACCTGGGGCGAGCCGCCACAGGACGTGGCGAAGAAGCTGGCCGACGTGCGCGCGCGCGCCGCGCGCCACGGGCGCACCGTGCGCTTCGGCATCCGCCTGCACGTGATCGTGCGCGAGACCGACGCCGAGGCCTGGGCCGCGGCCGACCAGCTGATCAGCCACCTCGACGACGAGACCGTGGCGCGCGCGCAGGCGGTGTTCGCCAAGATGGATTCCGAGGGCCAGCGCCGCATGGCCGCGCTGCACGCCGGCGGTGGCAAGCGCTCGCGCGCGGAGCTGGAGATCAGCCCCAACCTGTGGGCCGGCGTCGGCCTGGTGCGCGGCGGCGCCGGCACCGCGCTGGTGGGCGACGCGCGGACCGTGGCCGCGCGCATGCAGGAATACGCCGAGCTGGGCATCGACACCTTCGTGCTGTCCGGCTACCCGCACCTCGAGGAAGCCTACCGCTTCGCCGAGCTGGTGTTCCCGCTGCTGCCGCGCTCGGTGCAGGACAAGCTGCCGGGCAAGGTGCTGTCCGGCCCGTTCGGCGAAGTGATGGCGACCGGCATCGTGCCGCGCGCGTCGCAGAGCTGAGGAGACACGCCATGAGCGCCCCCTCGACACTCCCGCCGCGCCGCATCGCGTGGCTGCATCAGGCCGCGGCCGCCGCCGCGCCGTGGGCGGTCCCGGTGCTGCTGGTGCTGGGCTGGCAGCTGGCCGCGCAGGCCGGCTGGCTGTCCAGCCGCATCCTGCCGGCGCCGCTCGACGTGGTGAAAGCCGCGTGGGGCCTGGCCGTGACCGGCGAACTGTGGCGCCACGTATGGGTCAGCAGCTGGCGCGCGGCGGCCGGCTTCGCCATCGGCGGCGGCTTCGGGCTCGTGCTGGGGCTGCTGACCGGCACCTTCCGCCCGGCCGCGACGCTGCTCGACAGCACGCTGCAGATGATCCGCAACATTCCCACGCTGGCGCTGATCCCGCTGGTGATCCTGTGGTTCGGCATCGACGAGACCGCCAAGCTGTTCCTGGTCTCGCTGGGCGTGTTTTTCCCGATCTACCTCAACACCTACCACGGCATCCGCGCGGTGGACCCGGGCCTGATCGAGATGGCGCGCAGCTACGGCCTGTCCGGCTGGCGGCTGTACCGCGAGGTGATCCTGCCGGGCGCCTTGCCCAGCATCCTGGTGGGCGTGCGTTTCTCGCTCGGCCTGATGTGGGTGATCCTGATCGTGGCGGAAACCATCTCGGCGCAATCGGGCATCGGCTACATGACCATGAACGCGCGCGAGTTCCTGCAGACCGACGTGGTGCTGGTGGGCATCCTGCTCTACGCGCTGCTGGGCAAGCTGGCCGACCTGCTGTCGCGCGGGCTGGAGCGGTTCTGGCTGCGCTGGCATCCCGGCTACCAGGCGCATTGAGCGCGCGCCAAGGAGAACACGACATGCAGAGCAATCCGATCGAACACGCGGCACTGGCCGAGGTTCCCGCCAGCGAGGTCGTCCCCGGCCTGGCGCTGCGCGTGCAGCAGGTGGTCAAGCAGTACGGCGGGCGCGAGGTGCTGCACGGCATCGACCTGCAGGCCGCGCCCGGCGAGTTCCTCGCCATCGTGGGCCGCAGCGGCTGCGGCAAGAGCACCTTGCTGCGGCTGGTGGCGGGCCTGGAAGACAGCGACGGCGGCACCGTGGCGCTCGACGACGCGCCGGGCCGCGCGCAGCGCGAGGCAGTGCGGGTGATGTTCCAGGACGCGCGCCTGCTGCCCTGGAAGAAGGTGCTGGACAACGTGGCGCTGGGTTTGCCGCGTGCGCGCCGCGCCGACGCGGCCCGCGTGCTGGCGCAGGTCGGCCTGGCCGAGCGCGCCGACGAATGGCCGGCGCGCCTGTCGGGCGGCCAGCGCCAGCGCGTGGCGCTGGCGCGCGCGCTGGTCCACCATCCGCGCCTGCTGCTGCTCGACGAGCCGCTGGGCGCGCTCGACGCGCTCACGCGCATCGAGATGCAGGGCCTGATCGAAGGACTGTGGCAGCGCCTGGGCTTCACCGCGCTGCTGGTCACGCACGATGTCTCGGAAGCGGTGGCGCTGGCCGACCGCGTGGTGCTGATCGAGGACGGGCGCATCGCGCTGGACCAGCGCGTGGCGCTGCCGCGGCCGCGCCAGCGCGGCTCGGCGGCTTTCGCGCAGCTCGAGGACGCGGTGCTGCGCCGGGTCATGCAGCGCGCCGGCGAGGAGCCGGCGCCGCGTGAGGACGGCCAGGCCGACTGGCTGGCCGGGCGGACCGTGGATTCGGTGCGCTGGGCGATCTAGCGCCCGGCGGGAGGCAGGGCAGGGACAACAGAGACAGCAGGGACAACAGCGGCAGCAGCGGCAGCAGGAACGGCAGAAGCGGCAGAAGCGGCAGAAGCGGCAGGCGGCACAGGTGGCACGGCGCACATCCCGCGTCCGTGCCGGGCGCGCCGCGGGCGCCACTCAGCGCCATCTTTTACGCATTCTTCATTTTCACTCGTACAACGGAGCTTCTATCATGAGCATTCAAGCCATCAACGTTCGCAACCAGTTCCGCGGCAAGGTCGCCGCCATCATCGAAGGCCCGGTGGTCTCGGAAGTCGACGTCGAGACGCCGGCCGGCATCGTCACCTCGGTCATCACCACCCGCTCGGTCAAGGATCTCGGCCTCACCATCGGCAGCGAAGTGGTTGCCCTGGTCAAGGCCACCGAGGTTTCGCTGGCCAAGCTCTGAGGCCCCGCCTCGGGCAGCAGGCGCAAAAGGAATTCGTCATGGCAAGCGCGGATGAAGCAGGCGTGGGGCTGGCAGCCCTCACGCATTACCTGGACGGACTGCCGCGGCAACCCGGCAGCGACCGCCAGCTATGGCGGGACGAGCACGGCCAGGTGCAGGGCCAGTTCTACAATTGTTCGCTGACCAGCGCCTTCGAGCCGCTCATCACCCTGTCGAGCCGCGACGTGGTGGCGCACGAAGGCACGCTGCGCACCTATGCCGGCGACGGCGTGGGGCTGGCGGCGTGGAAGCTGTTCGCGATGGCGGCCGACGACGCCTCGCTGGTGTCGCTCGACCGGCTCTCGCGGCTGGTGCACGCGATCAACTATTTCGCCGCGGACGGCGACCGCAAGCTGGTGCTCAACGTGCACAACCGGCTGCTGGCCGCGGTCGCGGACGACCACGGCGCGGCGTTCCGGCGCGCGCTGCAGTCGCTCGGCCTGCCGCTCGACCGCTTCGTGATCCAGGTGCCGGCCAGCGCCAACGACGACCTGCCGCTGCTGCTCCACGTGGTCGGCAACTACCGGCGCAACGGCTTCGCCGTGAGCCTGCAGGCGTCCGACCCGGCCGAGGCCGGCGCGCTGATGGCGCACGCGTTGCCCAATTGGCTCAAGCTCGACATGCGCCGCAACTGGACCGACCGCCAGCTCGCCGGGCTGCAGGCCAGCGCCGACAGCGCCGGCGTGACCCTGATCGGGCGCCGGCTGCAGAACGCCGAGCATGCCGAGCGGCTGCAGGCGGCGGGCATCGTGCTAGGGCAGGGCGTGTTTACCGGAGAGGCGGTAAGCGCACGCCGGCTGCGCGAGACGCGGCCGGACACGGAGGCGCCCGGCGCCGGCGATGCCGGCGGGCAGGCGCGCTCCGGGCCGGGCGGCGCGCCGCTGGAGTACAGCAAGGAGCCGATATGACGCAAAGCAAGGGGATGGCCGCCGCGCCGGCGGCCGAGGTGCGGCTGAAAGTGCCGAAGGGCCTGCAGATCCTCACCGTGCCCGGCCTGCACGGCAGCGGCCCGGGCCACTGGCAGAGCCGCTGGGAGCAGCGCTTTCCCGACTGGCAGCGCGTGGAGCAGCACGACTGGTCGCGCCCGAGCCTGCCGCTGTGGGCCGAGCGCGTCTCGGAGAGCATCATGCGCGCCCAGCGCGTGGCGTCGCGCGGGGCCATCCTGGTGGCGCACAGCTTCGGCTGCCTGGCCACGCTGCGCCAGGCCGCGCTCGACGCCGAGGGCATCGCCGGCGCCTTGCTGGTGGCGCCGGCCGATCCGGACAAGTTCGGCGTGGCCGGCCTGCTGCCGGCGCACCGGCTGCCGTTCCCGACCATCCTCGTGGCCAGCCGCAACGATCCCTGGATGCAGCAGCGCACCGCGTTCAGCTGGGGCACGCTGTGGGGCAGCGAACTGCACGACGCGGGCACGCTGGGTCACATCAATGCCGATTCCGGCCTGGGCCAGTGGCCGGCGGGGCTGGCCCTGCTCGATACCCTGATCCAGCGCATCGAGGCGCAAGGCAGCGCCGGCCTGGCTGGAGACCGTGCCGGGCCGTGGGATGCCGAGGTGGAAGTGTCCTCGACCATCCCTTATATCTAAAACGTCTAAGAAAATACGCAAATATTCGTTCTGTTTATAAGGACGTATCTGCAGAATTTGTCTCGTAGGCCGGTGCGTTATGCGCCGGCGTCATAAAGAAGCCGCCAGCGGTTTCCCGTTCCGCCCCCTTGCAAGCCCGGCCGCCCAGTGCGCCTGCCCGGCGCGCGCAGCCGGTGCGCGCGTGACGGGCAGGGCGCGGGCGGATACAGACGGCGCTCACGAGACGATATGCCTCCCTCGATTTCCCTGGCGGACAACCCGCCCCCGGCCCGGCCGGATGCCCCGCAGGCGTACGGACGCCTGCCCGGCAAGACCAGCCGGCGGCATTTCACGGTGCTGCCCGGCTTCGGCCTGTCGCTGGGCTTCACGCTGTTCTACCTGACGCTGATCGTCCTGATCCCGCTGTCGGCCACCTTCCTCAAGACCTTCACCATGAGCTGGGAAGCGTTCTGGGGCGCGGTGACGGCACCGCGCGTGGTGGCCTCGCTGGAGCTGAGCTTCGGCGCCTCGCTGATCGCCGCCATCGTCAATACCGTGTTCGGCCTCGTGGTGGCGTGGGTGCTGGTGCGCTACCGCTTTCCGGGCAAGCGCCTGATCGACGCGCTGGTGGACCTGCCGTTCGCGCTACCGACCGCGGTGGCCGGTATCGCGCTGACCGCGCTGTATGCCGGCAACGGCTGGATCGGCCGCTACCTGGAGCCGCTCGGCATCAAGGTGGCGTTCACCCCGCTGGGCGTGGTGGTGGCGCTGACCTTCATCGGGCTGCCGTTCGTGGTGCGCACGGTGCAGCCGGTGCTGGAGGACGCGGAGCAGGAGCTGGAAGAGGCCGCCGCCAGCCTCGGCGCCACGCGCCTGCAGACCTTCGCGCGGGTGATCCTGCCGACCATCCTGCCGGCGCTGCTGACCGGCTTCGCGCTGTCGTTCGCGCGCGCCACCGGCGAGTACGGCTCGGTGGTGTTCATCTCCGGCAACATGCCGATGGTCTCCGAGATCGCGCCGCTGATGATCTATTCGAAGCTGGAGCAATACGACTACGCGGGCGCCACCGCGGTGGCGGTGGTGATGCTGGTGATCTCGTTCGCGCTGCTGCTGCTCATCAACGTGCTGCAGGCATGGACGCGCCGCCACCACACGGCCGGGCGCGCCGCCGCGGCGCAGGAACAGGAGAACTGAGATGGCCGGCATCGTCACCAAGGGCCTGGGCGGCCGCGCCCAGCCCGCCGCGCATTTCGCGGACGCCACCGCGGAAGCGCCGTGGGTGCGCTACACGCTGATCACGGTCGCGGTCCTGTTCCTCGCGCTGTTCCTGTTCATCCCGCTGGCCTCGGTGTTCTACGAGGCGCTGCGCAAGGGCGTGCAGACCTATTTCGATTCGCTGGTCGAGCCCGACGCGGTGGCCGCGATCCAGCTCACGCTGCTGGTGGCCGCCATCGCGGTGCCGCTCAACGTGGTGTTCGGCGTGTCGGCGGCGTGGGCCATCGCCAAGTTCGAGTTCCGCGGCAAGAACCTGCTGACCACGCTGATCGACCTGCCGTTCTCGGTCTCGCCGGTGATCTCGGGGCTGGTCTACGTGCTGCTGTTCGGCGCGCAGGGCTGGCTCGGGCCGTGGCTGGAAGCGCACGACATCAAGATCATGTTCGCGGTGCCGGGCATCGTGCTGGCCACCATCTTCGTGACCTTCCCGTTCGTCGCGCGCGAGCTGATCCCGCTGATGCAGGCGCAGGGCAGCGAGGAGGAAGAGGCCGCCATCGTGCTGGGCGCGTCCGGCTGGCAGACCTTCCGCCGCATCACGCTGCCCAACATCCGCTGGGGCCTGCTGTACGGCGTGATCCTGTGCAATGCGCGGGCGATGGGCGAGTTCGGCGCGGTGTCGGTGGTGTCGGGCCACATCCGCGGGCTGACCAACACCATGCCGCTGCACGTGGAGATCCTCTACAACGAATACAACTTCGCGGCGGCCTTCGCGGTGGCCTCGCTGCTGACGCTGCTGGCCCTGGTCACGCTCGGCATCAAGACGCTGGTGGAATACCGGGCGCGCCGCGAGCACGCCGAAGACGAGAATATCGCGCCGGAGAACCCGGGCGCGGGCAATTTGCAAGGACAGGCATCATGAGCATCCAGGTCAGGAATGTGCAGAAGCGCTTCGGCAATTTCGTCGCGCTCGACGACGTCTCGCTCGATTTCGACGAAGGCCAGCTGACGGCGCTGCTGGGGCCCTCGGGCTGCGGCAAGACCACCCTGCTGCGCATCATCGCCGGGCTGGAGCGCGCCGACGCGGGCCAGGTCCTGCTGGAAGGCCGCGATGCCTCCAACCAGCACGTGCGCCAGCGCCAGGTGGGCTTCGTGTTCCAGCACTACGCGCTGTTCAAGCACATGACGGTGTTCGAGAACGTGGCCTTCGGCCTGCGCGTGAAGCCGCGCGGCGAGCGCCCGGCCGAGGCGCAGATCCGCGAGAAGGTGCGCTCGCTGCTGGAGCTGGTGCAGCTCGACTGGCTGGCCGACCGCTATCCGCCGCAGCTGTCCGGCGGCCAGCGCCAGCGCATCGCGCTGGCCCGCGCGCTGGCGGTGGAGCCGCGCGTGCTGCTGCTCGACGAGCCGTTCGGCGCGCTCGACGCCAAGGTGCGCAAGGAACTGCGCCGCTGGCTGCGCCGCCTGCACGACGAACTGCACGTGACCAGCGTGTTCGTCACCCACGACCAGGAAGAGGCGCTCGAGGTGGCCGACCAGGTGGTGCTGATGAACCGCGGCCACGTGGAGCAGGCCGGCACGCCGGAGGCGGTCTACAACCACCCGGCCACGCCGTTCGTGTTCGGCTTCCTCGGCAACGTCAACCTGTTCCACGGCCGCCTGGAAGTGGGCGAGCGCGGCGGCCTGCTGCACACCGGCGAGGCGATCCTGCCGGTGGTCGGCAGCGGCCACGAGACCGCCGGCGACGCGGTCGCCTACGTGCGCCCGCACGACCTCGACCTGGAGCGCTACGCGCCGGGCGCCGAGGGCATCGCCGTGACCCTGCGCCGCGCGCTCACGCTCGGCCCGGTGGCCCAGCTCGAGCTCGAGCGCGAGGACAACCAGGAAGTGATCGAGGTGGCCCTGCCGCTCGAGCGCTTCCGCCACCAGGGCTTCCGCGAAGGCGAGCTGCTCGCGGTGCGGCCGCGCCAGCTGCGCGTCTTTGTCCAATCCGAATCGTCAACCCGCGCGCCGGCCAAGCCCGCGCCCGCAGGAGCCGCACAATGAACTTCCAGCAACTGCGTTCGATCCGCGAGGCGGTACGCCGCCAGTTCAACCTGACCGAGGTCGCCAACGCGCTCTATACCTCGCAGCCCGGCGTGTCGCGCCAGATCCGCGAGCTCGAGGAAGAGCTCGGGGTGGAAATCTTCGAGCGCTACGGCAAGCGCCTGACCGGCCTGACCGAGCCCGGCCGCGAGATCGTGCGGATCGTGGAGCGGCTGCTGCTCGAGGCCGAGAACCTGCGCCAGGCCGGCGACGAGTTCGCCGGGCGCCACACCGGCCGGCTGACCGTGGCGACCACCCACACCCAGGCGCGCTACGCGCTGCCCAAGGTGGTGCAGAGTTTCCGCCGCGCCTATCCGCACGTGACGCTGGCGCTGCAGGAAGCCTCGCCGGCGCATATCGTGGAGCTGCTGCTGACCGGGCAGGCGGACATCGGCATCGCCACCGAGGCGGTGGCCAGCGAGGCCGGCCTGACCTCGTTCGAGGCCTATAGCTGGCAGCACGTGCTGGTGGTGTCGCCCGGGCATCCGCTCACGCATGTGCCCGAGCCGACGCTGGAAGACATCGCCGGCTTCCCGATCATCACCTACGACGCCGGCTTCACCGGCCGCCGCAAGATCGACGGCGCGTTCGCCGCCGCCGGCCTGCAGCCGGAGATCGTGCTGACCGCGATGGACGCCGACGTGATCAAGACCTACGCCGAGCTGGACCTGGGCGTGGGCATCATCGCCTCGATGGCCTACGACGAGCGCAAGGATGCCGGCCTGGTGCGAATCTCGGCCGACCACCTGTTCGAGCCCAACACCACCAGCGTGGCCGTGCGCCGCGGCGCCTACCTGCGCGGCTACGCGCACGCCTTCATCAACATGTTCGCGCCGCACCTGTCGCGCGACACGGTCAGCAACGCGCTGTCCGAGCCGGCCGGCGGCCCCGCGGTCGAGGCCTGAGCGCCGGCGCCGGCCACGGCGCGCACGTTCTCCGGGCTGTTGCGCCGCCGCCGTCACTGGCGGCGGCGCCGTATCCGGCGGTGCCGCTCGCGCCGCATCCTCGCGCTTCGCGCTCCCGATCCTCCATTCGTCGCACGCCACTTCCGCCATGCACGCGGCAGGCGTACAGTTCGTGCAGTACGTGGCGGATCACTCTGGCGCAGCACCATGCGGCGACACGACCGCGGAAAGACGAACGAGGCGAGCGCAACATGACACGAGGCCGTGGCGGCAGGGGGCTGCTGCTCCCCATCATCCTGATCGCGCTGGGCGCGCTGTTCCTGGCGCACAACGCCGGCATGCTGCCCGTGCGCGCCGTTCGCGACGGCTGGCCGCTGATCCTGGTCGCGCTCGGCGCCGGGCTGCTGGCGCGCCGGCTGGTGCCGCGCCGCGCCGCGCGGCGGGAGCCGCGGCCGTGAGCGCCCGCCCTGCATGGCTGCGCAGCGCGTGCCTGCGTGCCGGGGTGGGTGGGCATGCACGGAGGCCGGCCGTCGGCGGCGCATGGCGATGAGCCTCCCTTACAATAGGTTTTCGCCGGCCCGCCCGCGGCACCCGCGCAGGCCGGCGCGGCTTCTGTTCTTACCGATGTCACCGATCCTGCTGATTTCGCCGGCCTGGCCGGCACCCGAGCCTCGTATGGAGCTTCCGTCCTCATGAAATCGCTGGGCCGCTGTCCGGCCGCCATGCCTTCGCGCGTTTCCATCCTCGGGCGCGACCTCGTGTTCGTGCTGTGCATGAACACCGTGATCGCCGTGAGCCTGAACTATGGCTTCCGCACCGGCGGCTCGCTGTTGCACAACTTCGTCTACAGCCACCTGATCGGCCTGTCGATCTGGCTGCTGATCGACGTCGCCCGCGTGTTGATCTGGTGGAACGAGCGCCCCACGCGCTGGCCGTTCATCTGCCTGGCCGCGGTCGCCGTGCCGCTCGGGGTGCTGCTGGGCAGCTGGGCCACGCGCATCGTGCTGGGCGAGCCGGCCAAGTCCTTCCAGGAAGCCAGCGACATGCTGCGCATGTGCCTGGTGGTGGGCATGCTGGCGGCGGCCAGCATGATCTATTTCTACTGGTCGCGCGAGAAGCTGGCGCACCTGGAGCGGCAGGCCGCGCTGGACGCGCTGCAGCGCGAGGAGGCCGAGAAGCAGCTGGTGCGCGCGCAGCTGATGGCGCTGCAGGCGCAGATCGAGCCGCATTTCCTGTTCAACTCGCTGGCCAACCTGGATTGCCTGATCGCCACCGACCAGAAGGCCGCGCGGCGCCTGCTGCAGCGGCTGATCGGCTTCCTGCGGATGTCGCTGGCGCACACGCGCGCCGAGCAGTGCACGCTGCGCCAGGAGTTCGAGCTGCTGCGCAGCTATCTCGACATCCAGGGCCTGCGCTTCGGCACGCGCCTGAACTACAGCATCGACCTGCCGCCGGAGCTGGCGGAAGTGGAGATCCCGCCGATGCTGATCCAGCCGCTGGTGGAAAACGCGGTCAGCCACGGCATCGAGCCGTGCATGCATGGCGGCAGCATCGCGCTGTCCGCGCGCGCGCTCGGCGCCGGCGCGGTGCAGGTGGTGATCGCCGACACCGGCGTGGGCTTCGGCCACGCCGTGACCAAGGGCTCGGGCCTGGGGCTGACCCACGTGCGCGAGCGCCTGGCGCGCATCTTCGGCGCGGCGGCCGGCATGCAGATGGAGGAGAACGCGCCGCGCGGCGTGATCGTGCGCCTGACGCTGCCGGTGATGCGCGCGCCGGCCGCCGCCGTGCCCACGCCGGCACAGTCGCAGGCGCCGGCCGGCGGCATCGGCGCCGGGCTGGCCCCGGTGGCGCGTGCCGCCGTGCGGGGGGCCGCCCCGGCCTCGCATTCCTGACGCGCCGGGCACCGCCGGCGCCGTCCCGTTTTCCGACAGTCCATTACCGTTGCCATGTCCCCGACCTTGTTGATCGCCGACGACGAGCCGCTGCTCGCGCGCGCGCTGCATGCCGAACTGAGCGGCCTCTGGCCCGAGGCGCGCATCGTCTCCGTGGTGCACGATGGCGTGTCCGCGCTGGAGGCGGCGCGCCAGCACGGGCCGCAGGTGGCCTTTCTCGACATCCGCATGCCGGGCATGAGCGGCATGGATGTGGCGCGCGAGCTGATGGCGTTCGATCGGCCGCCGCTGGTGGTGTTCGTCACCGCCTACGACCAGTTCGCGCTCGAGGCCTTCGAGCGCGAGGCCGTCGACTACGTGCTCAAGCCGGTGCAGCCGGATAGGCTCGAAGCCACCGTGCAGCGTCTCAAGGGGCGGCTGGCCGAGCATGCCCAGGCCAGCGAGGAAGCCGGCGCGGGCGGGGCGGCGCTGGACGCCGCGCGCCTGGCGCAGCTGCTGGCGCGGCTGGAGACGCTGGAGCCCGGCGGCGGCGCGCAGCCGCCGGCTGCGGGGCCGGCGCAGCACGGCTACCTGCGTTTCATCAAGGCGCTGGTGGGGCAGGAGATCCGCATCATCCCGGTCGACGAGGTGATCTACCTCGAAGCCACCGACAAGTACGTCAACGTGGTCTCCACCGGCGGCGAGGCGCTGATCCGCACCAGCCTGCGCGAACTCTCGCAGCAGCTCGATCCCGAGCGCTTCTGGCAGATCCATCGCGGCACCGTGGTCAACATCGACTGCGTGGCCAGCGCCGTGAACCAGTCGCTCGGGCGGCTCGCGCTGAAACTGCGCAACCGCTCCGAGACCCTGGCGGTGGCGCGCCAGTACGCCTACCTGTTCAAGCAGATGTAGTGCCCGGGGGCATGCCTGCCGCGGGCGGTTTTCCTCTATGATGCGGCCCGATACCCGATGCTTTTTCCACTCTCACGAATCAGGAGCCGCCCATGAACTTTGCAACCACCGATCTGTGCGATGACAACGAAGACCGCCTGGCCGACGGCACGCTGCGCGTGCTGACGCCGGGGTTCCGCCATTTCGGCAAGCGCGCGGTCTTCGCCGGCCCGGCCGCCACGCTCAAGGTGTTCGAGGACAACTCGCTGGTGCGCGAGGCGGTGGAGTCGCCCGGCAACGGCCGCGTGCTGGTGGTCGACGGCGGCGGCTCGCTGCGCTGCGCGCTGGTGGGCGGCAAGCTCGGCGTGCTGGCCGAGAAGAACGGCTGGGCCGGCATCGTCGTCAACGGCTGCGTGCGCGACAGCGCGGAGCTGGACGCATGCGACATCGGCGTGCGCGCGCTGGCGCTGCATCCGCAGAAAAGCCAGAAGCGCAACATCGGCGAGCGCGAGGTGACGGTGCAGATGCCCGGCGCGGTGGTGCGCCCCGGCAACTGGATCTATGCCGACGCCGACGGCGTGCTGGTGGCGGACGGCAAGCTGGAGGGCTGAGCATGCCGGTGGTCTTTGTCTACGGCACGCTGCGCGCCGGCGAGGTCAACGACCTCAACGCCGCCGCGCGCCGGCACGGCATCGCGGCGCCGCGCCTGCTGGGCGGCGCCACCGTGCCGGGCCGGCTCTACGACTTCGGCAGCTATCCCGGGCTGGTGCCGGACGCCGCCGCGCCCGGCGTGGCCGGCGACCTCTATGAAGTGGACGCCGCGCTGGTGCCGGTGCTCGACGAGATCGAGGAGGTCTACCCGGGCCAGGCCTCGCTGTTCGTGCGCGAGGAGCGCGCGGTGTCCGCCGCCGGCGGCCCGGTCGTCTGCCTGCTGTATCCGGTGGCCGAGTCCGCCGTGGCCGGGCTGCCGCGCATCGCGTCGGGAGACTGGGTGGCGTACCGCCGCGCGCGCGAGGCCGGCCTGCGCCAGCCCTGAGCGCGCCGCCGTTTCAAACGGCATGGCCGGTGCTCGCCGCGCCCGCGCGGCTGGCGTAGCATCGGCAACCATTCCATCACCCGATGTCATGGTCCGCGCATGCCTTCTTCCCCGCTTCCCTCCGAGGCCGCGCCCGCCCGGCTATCCGTCCGGTCCGGCGATGTCCGCCTCGCCGTCCAGACCTGGGGCGACCCGTCGCGCCGCACCATCGTGCTGGTGCACGGCTATCCCGACAACAGCGCGGTCTGGCACGGCGTGGCGCCGCTGCTGGCCGATGACTATCACGTGGTTGCCTACGACGTGCGCGGCGCGGGCGCGTCGTCGGCGCCCGCGGGCGTGGCCGCCTACCGGCTGGAGCGGCTGGCGGAGGACTTCGGCGCGGTGATCGATGCGGTGTCGCCCGGCGCGCCGGTGCACCTGGTCGGGCACGACTGGGGCTCGATCCAGTGCTGGGAGTTCGCCACCGAGCCGCGCCTGCGCGGGCGCATCGCCTCGTTCACCTCATGCTCCGGCCCCTGCCTCGACCATGCCGGCCACTGGATGCGCGGCAACCGCCGGCTCTCGCGCGCGGCGCTGGCGCGCTCGCTGCGGCAGGCGCTCTCGTCCTGGTACATCTATGTATTCCACCTGCCGTGGCTGCCGGAGCTGAGCTGGCGGCTGTGGATGGGCCGCGCGTGGCCGCGCTACCTGAAGCTGTCGGAGGGCGTGGCGGCGCAGCCCAGCCCCACGCAGGTGGCCGATGGCTGCCACGGCCTGGCGCTGTATCGCGCCAACATGCTGTGCCGGCTGCTCGCGCCGGGCGAGCGCCATGCGCACGCGCCGGTGCAGGTGATCGTGCCGCTGCGCGACCGCTACGTCAGCCCGGCGCTGTCGGCGGACCTGTCGCGCTGGGTGGGACGGTGGTGGCGCCGCGAGGTGGCGGCGCGGCACTGGCTGCCGCTGGCCGACCCGGCCGGCATGGCCGCCATGATCCTGGAGCTGGCCCGGCATGTCGACGGCGCTCCCGAGGCGCAGGCGCTGCAGCGCGCGCGCATGCCGGACGGGCAGGGCGCCGGTGCGGCGGCGGCGTGATCGCCCCGCATGCCATCTTCTATTTTTCACAATGCGGAATGCCGTTTTGAGCCACAAAAAATGTGGCTGCGTAGCACAACGGTCGTTTCTCATGATGGGAGATGTCGTGCCGTATCGTGAAATTACATTTGCAAGATACTGATTTTATTGAATAAAAAAACTTAGCAAGGACTGCATTCCGACCTGTTGCGACGCGGGACGTTTCCCTACACTCTTATATAAGACACATGACCTGAGACGCGAAAAACGGGGGTGGCGAGGCAGCAGGAAACGGCCTCCGCAAGCACCCCCGCGGCGTCCCGGTCGGCTGCCGGGCATCGGTGCCCGGCAGGCCTGTCGCAAGTTTTCTTACGCCATACCCGTCTCAATCACTAGGAGAGTGCAATGTCCCGCGAACAAGAAATCCAGAAGCTGCAGAAGGAATGGGAAACCAACCCGCGCTGGAAGGGCGTGAAGCGCAACTACAGCGCCGCCGACGTGGTGCGCCTGCGCGGCTCCGTGCAGGTCGAGCACACCCTGGCCCGCCGCGGCGCCGAGAAGCTGTGGCACCTGCTGAACACCGAGCCGTTCGTCAACACGCTGGGCGCGCTGACCGGCAACCAGGCCATGCAGCAGGTCAAGGCCGGCCTCAAGGCCATCTACCTGTCGGGCTGGCAGGTCGCCGGCGACGCCAACCTGGCCGGCGAAATGTACCCCGACCAGTCGCTGTACCCGGCCAACTCGGTGCCGCAGGTGGTCAAGCGCATCAACAACACCTTCCAGCGCGCCGACCAGATCCAGTGGAGCGAAGGCAAGGGCGACACCGACTACTTCGCGCCGATCGTGGCTGATGCGGAAGCCGGCTTCGGCGGCGTGCTGAACGCCTTCGAGCTGATGAAGTCGATGATCGAAGCGGGCGCGGCCGGCGTGCACTTCGAAGACCAGCTCGCCTCGGTCAAGAAGTGCGGCCACATGGGCGGCAAGGTGCTGGTGCCGACGCGCGAAGCCGTCGCCAAGCTGACCGCCGCGCGCCTGGCCGCCGACGTCTCCGGCGTGCCGACCCTGGTGATCGCCCGCACCGACGCCGAAGCGGCCGATCTGCTGACCTCGGACGTCGACGACAACGACAAGCCGTTCTGCACCGGCGAGCGCACCGTGGAAGGTTTCTACCGCGTGCGCAACGGCCTGGAGCAGTCGATCTCGCGCGCGCTGGCCTATGCCGAAGTGGCCGACCTGGTGTGGTGCGAAACCGGCAAGCCGGACTTGGAATTCGCCAGGAAGTTTGCCGAAGCCGTGCACGCCAAGTTCCCGGGCAAGCTGCTGGCCTACAACTGCTCGCCGTCGTTCAACTGGAAGAAGAACCTCGACGACGCCACCATCTCCAAGTTCCAGAAGGAACTCGGCGCGATGGGCTACAAGTTCCAGTTCATCACGCTGGCCGGCTTCCACTCGCTGAACTACTCGATGTTCAACCTGGCCTACGGCTATGCCCGCAACCAGATGAGCGCCTTCGTCGAACTGCAGGAAAACGAGTTCGCCGCGGCCGAGAAGGGCTTCACCGCCGTCAAGCACCAGCGCGAAGTCGGCACCGGCTACTTCGACGCCGTGACCCAGACCATCGAAGGCGGCCAGTCGTCGACCACCGCGCTCAAGGGCTCGACCGAGGACGAGCAGTTCTTCGACAAGAAGGTGGCCTGAGTTTCCCGGGGCCCCGGCCCCGGAGTTGCAGCATGGCAGGATAACCAGAACGATACCTGCTCACCTTGAAGGACGTGCGACCATCGCGTCCTTCAATTAGGCGCCGCGCCGTGTCTCTCTCGGAGGGACGGCGCGGCTTTTTGTTTTCCGGCGCGAGGATGTGGATCAGGGGCTAGGAAAGATCGCGTGGGTCGATACGAAATATCCGAAAAATATTAAAAATTGTGTCGTTGTCGATTCAGACGTTTCCAATTCACTTGCGATGATTTCGGCGATATGATGCCGCTGCGTGTCCGGAAGAGCACGCAGGGAAGCGCCGGCGAGCCACCGGCGCCGTCCCTTGGGGGCAAGCCTTCGGGCCATGCCTCCGGGTCGTTCATTCGCGTCATCCATCCGTGTTGCCGGCGCAGTTTCCGGCCGGTGCGCATCCAACAAGACAACTCCATGAAGCACACACTTTCCCTCGTGGCCGTCGCCGGCCTTTCCGCTCTCGTGGTCGGCTGTGCCGGCACCAATGTCGACGGCATGGTGGGCGCGGGCACCTCGATGTTCAAGGCGGCCTCGCTCGGCGATGCGGACGTCAAGTCGATGTCCGACCAGGCCTGCGCCGAGTCCGACAAGACCAACAAGATCGCCGCGGCCAACAGCGCCTATGGCAAGCGCCTGGCCAAGATCATGGCCGGCCTGCAGTCGACCGACATCTCCAACGTCAATGCCAAGGTCTACCTGACCAAGGACGTCAACGCCTGGGCGATGGCCAACGGCTGCGTGCGCGTGTACAGCGGCCTGATGGACATGATGACCGACGACGAAGTGCGCGGCGTGGTGGGCCACGAACTGGGCCACGTGGCGCTGGGCCACACCAAGAACAAGATGCAGGTGGCCTACGCCGCAATGGCCGCGCGCGGCGCGCTGGCGGCCAGCGGCAGCGGCGCGGTGGCCACGCTGTCGTCCTCGCAGCTGGGCGAGCTGGGCGAGCAACTGATCAACGCGCAGTTCTCGCAGACGCAGGAAAGCGCCGCCGACGACTACTCGTTCGACGTGCTGACCAAGAACAAGGCCAACACCCGCGGCCTGGTCACGGCCTTCCAGAAGCTGGCCAAGCTCGACGGCGGCAAGTCCAGCATGTTCTCGTCGCACCCGGGCTCGGCGGACCGCGCCAAGCACATCGAGGACCGCATCAAGCAGGGCAGCTGACCCGGCGCCGGCCTCGCGCCGGCGTCTTCCGCGCATGCAAGAAAGGCTGGCCGCCCGTTACCGGGCGGCCAGCCTTTTTTCCTTGTTTCCGCCGCTGCAGGCTACAACCCGGCGCCGGAGGAAGGCGGATCAGCGGTACACGATCACGGGAATGTCGGTATGCGTGAGCACCTTCTGCGTCTCGCTGCCCAGCAGCAGGCCGGACAGGCCGCGCCGGCCGTGCGAGGCCATGAAGATCACGTCGCAGCCGTGGCGCTCGGCCGCGTCGATGATGCCGAGGTAGGGCACCGCGAAGGTCGTCATGTCGCAGTCGAAGGCGATGCCGTCGGCCGCGGCGGCGCTTTCCACTTCCTTCAGGTACAGCCGCGCCTGGCTTTCGACGCGGTCCTTGAAGGCCTGCGGGGCTTCCACCACGATCTCGCTGAAAGGTGTGTAAGGGTATTCCTCCAGGCACACATAGGCGGTGACGCGCGCCTTGATCGTCTTGGCCAGTTCCAGCGCGCCGTCGATGGCTTTCTTGGACAGTTCAGAACCGTCGGTGGGTAGCAGGATGTGCTTGAACATGCTGGACTCCTTTGGGGCAACGAGGCAGTAAGGGGGCGGTGCGCCGCATCAGGAGCAGGTCCAACGGCGCCTGCCCTTGATGCATTGTAGGCAGAGGTGGCGCATGGGTCATTGGCCTATATCAAATTCCTCCGCGGCGTGGGCCTCGCCGGCCCGGCGCCAGTAGGCCGGGTTGCCGTAGGTGTTCTTCAGGTGGTCGATGAACAGCCGCACGCGCAGCGGCAGGTGCTTGCGCTGCGGGAAGACCGCGTGGATGCCGATCGGCGGCGCCTGGAATTCGTCCAGCACCGTGACCAGGTGGCCGCTGGCGATCTCCTGCCCGACCTCCCACCAGGAGCGCCACGCCAGCCCGTGCCCCTGCAGGCACCAGGCATGCAGCACCGCGCCGTCGGTGCATTCCATCGAGCCGCCCACCTTGACCATGAGCGGCTTGCCGCCTTGCTGGAAGGCCCAGCCGCGCTGCACGTTGGCGCTCGCGCCGAAGGCCAGGCAGTTGTGCCGCGCCAGGTCCTCGGGCGCGGCCGGCACGCCGGCGCGCGCCAGGTAGGCGGGGGCGGCCACCACCACGCGGCGGTTCTCGGCCAGGCGGATGGACACCAGGCTGGAGTCGGGCAGGTCGCCGAGCCGGATGGCGCAGTCGAAGCCCTCGTTGACGAGGTCGACCACGCGGTCCGACAGGTCCAGCGTGAGCGTCACGTCCGGGTGCGACTCGATGAACAGCGGCACCAGCGGTGCCACGTGCCTGCGGCCGAAGCCCGCCGGCGCGGTCACGCGCAGGTGGCCGCTGGCCTTGACGCCGCCGGCCGAGACGCTGGCCTCGGCGTTGTGCAGGTCGTTGAGGATGCGCTGGCAGTCTTCCAGGAAGGCCGAGCCTTCGAAGGTCAGGCTGATCTTGCGCGTGGTGCGCAGCAGCAGCTTCACGCCCAGGCGCTCTTCCAGCGCGTCGATGCGGCGCCCGATGATGGCGGGCGCCACGCCCTCGGCGGCGGCGGCGGCGGACAGGCTGCCGCGCGCGGCGACCGAGACGAAGGTCTCCAGTTGCTTGAAATGATCCACGAATCTCGCCGGTGTGTGCCTCATGCCGCCCGGCGGGCCGCGTGCCGGGCAATGGAGTGGATTTGGTGCCTATTCTTATTGGCGTCAGCGAAGATTAGTAGTGTAAAAGTAAAAGATCAAGTGACCCGCAACGGCTATGCCGCGGTGCGGCGCCTACCTACAATGCATGCATTCACTGGTGTACAGGCCGCGCGGCACGGATGAGCGATGCGCGCCGGCCTGACGCGATCATCCGAGGAAGCCCCAGGCTCATGCACAAGATCCGCGCAGTCGTCTTCGATGCCTACGGCACGCTGTTCGACGTGTATTCCGTCACCGCGCGCGCCGAGCAGCTCTTTCCCGGCAAGGGCGAGGCGCTGGCGCTGCTGTGGCGCGAGCGCCAGATCGACTACACCCGCATCCGCTCGCTGGCCGGCCCGGACGGCGCGCACTACAAGCCGTTCTGGCCGATCACGGTGGACGCGCTGCGCTACGCCGCCGAGCGCCTGCAGCTGGACCTGGGCCCGGCCGCCGAAGCGCAACTGCTCAAGGAATACGCCTGCCTGTCGGCGTTCCCGGAGAACCTCGGCGCGCTCAAGCGCCTGCGCGCCGCCGGGCTGCCGCTGGGCATCCTCTCCAACGGCAACCCGGAGATGCTCGACATCTCGGTCAAGAGCGCCGGCATGCACGGCCTGTTCGACCATGTGCTGTCGGTCGACGCGGTGCGCCTGTACAAGACCGCGCCGGCCGCCTACGCGCTGGCCCCCGCGGCCTTCGGCGTGGCCCCGGCCGAGATCCTGTTCGTCTCGTCCAACGGCTGGGACGCATGCGGCGGCGCCTGGTACGGCTTCACCGCTTTCTGGATCAATCGTGCCGGCCATCCGGCCGAGCGGCTCGACGTGAGCCCTGCCGGCACCGGGCACGACATGAACGACCTGCTGCAATTCGCCCGCACCCGCGGCGTGGCGCTCTGACGGCAGGCAACCCGAACCAACCATCGAACACAGGAGAACACAGATGGCCATCACGCTGCCTGCGGGCATGAAGATCACCGGCGAGATCCTGCCGGCCTATGAAGACATCCTTTCGCCGGCGGCCCTGGCCCTGGTGGACAAGCTGCACCGCGCCTTCGAGCCGCGCCGCCAGGAACTGCTGGCCGCGCGCGTCGAGCGCACCAAGCGCCTGGACGCCGGCGAGCTGCCCGACTTCCTGCCGCAGACCAGGAGCGTGCGCGAAGGCGACTGGAAGGTCGCGCCGGTGCCGCCCGCGCTGCATTGCCGCCGCGTGGAGATCACCGGCCCGGTCGAAGCCAAGATGGTCATCAACGCGTTCAACTCGGGCGCCGACAGCTACATGACCGACTTCGAGGACTCCAACACCCCCAACTGGCACAACCAGCTGCAGGGCCAGGTCAACCTCAAGGCCGCCGTGCGCCGCACGCTCACGCTGGACTCGAACGGCAAGCACTACAAGCTGAACGACAAGATCGCCACGCTGCAGGTGCGCCCGCGCGGCTGGCACCTCGACGAAAAGCACGTCACCATCGACGGCCAGCGCGTCTCCGGCGGCATCTTCGACTTCGCGCTGTTCGTGTTCCATAACGCGAAGGAACAGATCGCCCGCGGCGCCGGCCCGTTCTTCTACCTGCCGAAGATGGAAAGCCACCTCGAAGCGCGCCTGTGGAACGACGTCTTCGTCATGGCGCAGAACGAGATCGGCCTGCCGCAGGGCACCATCAAGGCCACCGTGCTGATCGAGACCATCCTGGCCGCGTTCGAGATGGAAGAAATCCTGTACGAGCTGCGCGAGCACAGCGCGGGCCTGAACGCCGGGCGCTGGGACTACATCTTCTCGTGCATCAAGAAGTTCAAGGTCGACAAGAACTTCTGCCTGGCCGACCGCGCCAAGGTCACGATGACCTCGCCGTTCATGCGCGCGTATGCGCTGCTGCTGCTCAAGACCTGCCACAAGCGCGGCGCGCCCGCGATCGGCGGCATGAGCGCGCTGATCCCGATCAAGAACGATCCGGAGAAGAACGCGGTGGCCATGCAGGGCATCATCAACGACAAGAAGCGCGACGCCACCGACGGCTACGACGGCGGCTGGGTGGCCCACCCGGGCCTGGTCGAGCCGGCCATGAAGGAATTCGTGGCGGTGCTGGGCGACAAGCCCAACCAGTTCGGCAAGCAGCGCGACGACGTCAGCGTGTCGGCCAAGGACCTGCTGGACTTCCAGCCGGAAACCCCGATCACCGAGGCCGGCCTGCGCATGAACATCAACGTCGGCATCCATTACCTCGGCTCCTGGCTGGCCGGCAACGGCTGCGTGCCCATCCACAACCTGATGGAAGACGCCGCCACCGCCGAGATCTCGCGCTCGCAGGTGTGGCAGTGGATCCGCTCGCCCAAGGGCAAGCTGGAAGACGGCCGCAAGGTGACGGCCGAGATGGTGCGCGGCCTGATTCCCGAGGAACTGGCCAAGGTCAAGGAAGTGGTCGGCGGCGAGACCAGGACCTACGACCGTGCCGCCCAGATCTTCGAGCAGATGTCCACGTCGGAAGACTTCGCCGAATTCCTGACGCTGCCGCTGTACGAAGAAATCTGATGCCGTAGCCGCGCGCCGGGACCATCCCGGCGCATGGCAAGCCGGCCACGCCGCGCCGCCCCTGGACAGGGGGCGGCGCGGTTTTTTTTGTCCCGGCTACGCGGATGCCGGGAAGGTCTCCTGCAGCAGCGCGCGCACCGTGTCGGCCACGCCGTGCTGGCTGCCGCGGCGCCATGCCAGGTGCAGCTCCACGTCCAGCCCCGCGGCGTCCTCGAGCGGGCGGAAGGCCACGCCGGCATACCCGAGCCGGTGCGCGGACTGCGGCACCAGCGCCACGCCCATGCCGGCGTCCACCAGCGACAGGATGGAGTGCGTGTGGCTCAGCGTCTGCACGGTCTCGGGCGCCACGCCCTCGGCGCGCAGCCGGCCCGCCACCACCTCGTACAGGTAGCGCGACTCCGACGGGCAGAACTCGATGAACGGCTGCCCCTCCAGCGACCGCAGCGTGAGCGCGGCGCAGGTCATCAGCGCGTGCCCGACCGGCGCCGCCAGCACGAACGGCTCGCGCAGCAGCGGCGCCGACAGCGCGAAGCTGCGCGGCGCGAACGGCCGCACCACGCCGAGCTCGATGCGGCCCGCGCCGATCGCCTCCAGTTGGGCGTCGGTCTGCATCTCGCGCAGCGACACGTGGACGTCGGGGAATTTCGCGCCGATGGCCGACAGCAACTGCGGCAGCAGCGTGAAGCTGGCGGCCGGGATGAAGCCCATCGTCACGCTGCCGGCGTCGGCCCGCATGGCGCGCCGCGCGGCCAGCGTGGCGGCCTGGCTGCGGCGCAGGATGTCTTCCGCCTCGCGCAGGAAGGTGGCGCCGGCCAGGGTCAGCCGCACGGTGCCGCCCGAGCGCTCCAGCAGGCGCACGCCCACCTCATGCTCGAGCAGCTGGATCTGCCGCGTGAGCGGCGGCTGTGTCATGTTCAGCAAGGCAGCCGCCCGGCCGAAATGCAGCTCCGTCGCCACGGCGACGAAGCTGCGCAGATGCGAAAGCTGGAACACGATTCAATTCTTGTATTGCGGCATCGCCTGTTTGAATTGGACGCCGCGCCCGCTTCCTTCTTAGAGTGGCACCTCCTGACTCTTGCGTCTTTTGAGTCTTTTCCCCTGGGAGATAAAGGTGGCAACTTTCGAAGGCCCGGCGCTGCGCAGGGCGCTTGACGGCATTTCCGGCATTCTGGTCACGCCCTTCGACGCAGATGATACCGTTTCGCCGGCGCCGCTCGCGCCCGTGGTGGATCGCGCGGTCGAAGCCGGCGTGCACGTGCTGGTCGCCAACGGCAACACCAGCGAGTTCTACGGGCTGCGCGAGCAGGAAGCCGTGCAGATGGTGCAGGTGGCCGCCGAGTGCGTGGCCGGCCGCGTGCCGCTGCTGGCCGGCGTGGGCCGCAGCGTGCACGAGGCCTGCGCGCTGGCGCGCGCCTCGCGCCAGGCCGGCGCCGACGCGCTGATGGTGCACCAGCCGCCCGATCCGTTCGTGGCGCCGCGCGGCGTGGCGGCCTACGTGCGCCGCATCGCCGAGGCGGGCGAGGGCCTGCCGCTGGTGCTCTACCTGCGCAACGACAACATCGGCCTGGCCGCGATCGAGGAGTTGTGCCGCATCCCCGGCGTGATCGGCGTGAAGTGGGCCTCGCCCACGCCGCTGGTGCTGGCCGAAGCCATGCGCCGCACCGCCGATCTCGGCCTGGCCTGGGTCGGCGGCCTCGCCGAGGTCTGGGCGCCGCCGTTCTACGCGGTCGGCGCACGCGGCTTCACCTCGGGCCTCATCAACGTGCTGCCGGAGCGCTCGGTGGCCATCCATGCCGCGCTCGAAGCCGCCGACTACGCGCAGGCGATGCGCCTGATCGGCGAGATGCTGCCGTTCGAGGAATTGCGCGCGCAGGAGAACAACGGCGCCAACGTCACGGTGGTCAAGGCCGCGCTGCGGATCATGGGCAACGACTGCGGCGCCACGCGGCCGCCCTCGGCGTGGCCGCTGAACGCGGGCCAGCAGGCGCAGTTGCAGGCGCTGCTGGCGGGCTGGGGCCTGGCCCGCTGATCCGGCGATCCGCCGATCCGCCCGTTTTCCCCGATTCCCGCATCTCCGACCCCCGGCGGGGGCATCGTTTCCCCGCCGGCCCGAAGCACGACACAACACACCGGTTTCACCCGCAGGAGACAACCCATGCAGATCCACCGCCCGCTGCTTGCCATGCTGGCCGCCCTGTTGTTGAGCGGCGCCGCCGCCGCGCAGGGCTATCCCACCCATCCCATCACGATCGTGATCGGCTCCAGCCCCGGCAGCGCCACCGACGGACTCGCGCGCGCCATCGGCATGGAAGTGACCAAGCTCACCGGCCAGGCCGTGGTGGTCGACAACCGCGCCGGCGCCTTCGGCGGCATCGCCGCCCAGACCGTGGCGCGCGCCGCGCCCGACGGCTACACGCTGTTCATGACCACCAACACCACGCAGGCCGCCAACCCGCACCTGCTCAAGAAGCTGCCCTACGACCCGATCAAGGACTTCGCGCCGGTCTCGCTGCTGACCAAGGGCTACCAGCTGCTGGTGGTCAACCCGCAGGTCAAGGCGCACAGCGTGGGCGAGCTGGTCGCGCTGGCCAAAAAAGAACCGGGCAAGATGAGCTACGGCTCCGGCAGTTCGTCGGCGCAGGTGGCCACCGAGCTGTTCCAGCAGGCCACCGGCACCAAGTTCACCTACGTGCCCTACAAGGCCAATCCGCAGGCGGTGATCGACCTGGTGGCCGGGCAGACCGACCTGATGATCGTCGACCTCGCCGCCAGCCTGCCGCAGGTCAAGGCCGGCAAGCTGCGCGCGCTCGGCATCAGCAGCCCGAAGCGCTCGGCGCTGGTGCCCGGCGTGCCGGCCATCGCCGAGACGCTGCCCGGCTACGAGGCCGGCTACTGGAACGCGCTGTACGCGCCCGCCAGCACGCCCGCGCCGGTGGTGCAGCGCCTCAACGACCTGATGCGCCGCGCGATGGCCGCGCCCGAGGTCAGGCAGGTGGTCGAGCAGACCGGCATGGAGGCCGCGCTGTCCTCGCCCGAGGAACTGGGGCGCTTCCAGCTGGCGGAGCTGAGCCGCTGGGGGCAGATCATCAAGACGGCCGGCATCCAGCCGGAGTAAGGGCGTAGCCGGTAGTGTGGCGGCGCGGCGGTCCCGCGCCTGCCGGCTCCGGGGGGCCCTGTACGGCGGTTGTCGGCGCGGTTGCCAGTGACTATGCTAGTCGGGCACATGGCCCGGCTTCCCGGGCCGGCCCGGGCAGACCGGACAGGAGACGATCAAATGCAGGTTTCGATGCTTGTTCCGCCGCGTGCCCCGGTCTCGCGGCGCGCGCGCCTAATGTCCGCCGCGTTCGCCGCGTTCGCCGGCCTTGCGGCGGCCGCGGCGATGGCGGCGCCCGTTTCGTTCACGGTGCCGCTGACCGGCGCGCAGCAGGTGCCGCCGGTCCAGACCGCGGGCAGCGGCTCCGCCGACCTCACCTATGATCCCGCCACGCGGGTGGTCGCCTGGACGATCAGCTTCGGCGGCCTGTCCAGCGCGCCGACGATGGCGCATTTCCACGGTCCCGCCGCGGCCGGCAAGAACGCCGGCGTGCAGGTCTGGCTGGCCGAGAAGGGCGCCGCGCTGGCCAGTCCCGTCAAGGGCCAGGCCACGCTGTCGCCGGACGAGGCGAAGGAATTCGCATCCGGCGAGATGTACATCAACGTGCATACCAAGGACCATCCGTCCGGCGAGATCCGCGGCCAGGTGCTGCCGCCCAGGAGCAACTGACGCGACTGACGTAACGGACGGCCGGCACGGCGCGCGTATCAGAGATACGCCGCCAGCAGCGCCGCCGCCGCCGCGCCCGCGGCCAGCATGAGCAGCGCCAGCGCCACGGGCGCGCGGCGCGGCGCGGGGATGCGCGCGGGCAGGAACTTGCGTCCGGTCAGCATCGGGCGCAGCAGGTTTTGGCCCTTGGCCGCCGCGTACAGCGCGATGGCCAGCACGTGCAGCGCCACCGCCGCCAGCAGCACATCCCACAGCAGCGCGTGCAGCGCCGAGATCGCATTGGCGAGCGGCGCCGGCACCCATTCGCTCAGCGGCCCTTCGTTGGCGATGTCGTTGTTGATGTAGAGCCCGCTGAGCGTCTCGCCGAGCAGCAGCGCGAGCAGCAGCAGCACCATCCAGCCGCCGGCCGGGTTGTGGCCGACCTGCAGGTCGGCCTCGCGGCGGAACAGGTGGCGCAGGTGACGCCAAGCGGCGGCGGGCGAAGCCATGAAACTGCGAAAGCGCGCGGTCTCGCTGCCGCAGCAGCCCCACAGCAGCCGGAAGAAAACCAGCGCGAGCAGCATCTCGCCGGCCCGCGCGTGCCAGTCCATCCAGTTCAGCCGGGCGGTGCCGTAGGCCACGGCCACCAGCACCACCGCCAGCCAGTGGAACAGCCGCGTCGGCGCGTCCCAGACCGTCACGGGGCGGCCCGCGGCCGGGTCGTCAGGTTTCATCGCTCGGCTCCGTCGGGCATCGGGCCCTTGCCGGCCTTTACTTTAGGCCCGCCTGCCGCCGCGGCCTAGCGCTGCGTCAGCTCGGCCGCAGGATTCCACAGCGCCGGGTCGAACGGGTTGATCTGCCGGCCGACCTCGGCGGTCTCGCGCTGCATCAGCTCCACCACGATGGGCAGGCGCTCCGGGCTCAGCCGCTCGATCAGCGTGCCGACGCCCAGCGCCGCCACCGCGCGGCCTTCGCGGTCCAGGATCGGCACCGCCACGCCCGCCATGCCGTCGAGCAGCCCGGCGCGGCGCGAGGCGTAGCCGCATTCGCGGACCTGCTCGATCTCGCTGCGCAGCGACACTTCGTCGAGCAGGCCGTATTCGCGCAGCCGCGGCAGGTTGAACTGCAGCACCGCCTCGCGCTCCTCGTCGGGCAGGAAGGCGAGGATGGCGGTGGCGGCCTGGCCCACGCCCAGCGGCACGCGCCCGCCGATGCCGCCGGTGAAGGTGCGGATGGCGTAGGGCCCTTCGTTGCGGTCCAGGCACACGGCGTCGAAGCCGCTGCGCACCAGCAGGAAGATCGCGTCGTTGAGGCGCGCCCCCAGCCGGAGCAGCACCGGGCGGCAAAGCTGGCGCAGCCCGCTCAGGTTGCCGGCCTGGGCCGCCAGCGCGAAGAACTCGATGCTCAGCCGGTAGCGCTTGGAGCGCGTGTCCTGCTCGACCATGCCTTCCTTGACCAGCGATTGCAGCAGCCGGTGCGTGGTGGCCTGCGTCAGGCCGGTTTCCTGTGCCACGTCCTTGACGCGCGATGCGCTGTGCTGGTGCAGCGCCAGCGCGCGCATCACGGCAAACAGCCGGGCGGCGCCGCCGGCGGCGGGTTCCGTTACGTCTTCCATACAGTCGGCATCTCTTTCGTCGGAATTGAAGCAACGGCAGAAGGCCGCTTGATTTCAATCAATGGAATTTTACGAATAAAAATCCCACTGAACAGAATTATCTCACCGAACGGGTATGTTTCCTGCTCAAAATAAGCCGTCTCCTAACGGTTCGGATCCCGCCCCCACGATGCGCCGGATGCCGCCGCCGCCACCCAGGAAAAAGCGCATGTCCTTTCTTACCTTGAGCAATGTGAGCAAGTCGTATGGCGACAACCAGGTCGTCAGGTCGATGAACCTGTCGGTGGAGCGGGGCGAGTTCGTGTCCCTGCTGGGCCCCTCGGGGTGCGGCAAGACCACCACGCTGCAGATGATCGCGGGCTTTGCCACCGTCAGCAGCGGGCGCATCGCGCTGGACGGGCGCGACATCACCCATGCCCGGCCCAACACGCGCGGCCTCGGCATCGTGTTCCAGACCTATGCGCTGTTCCCCCACATGAGCGTGGAGGAGAACGTGCGCTTCGGCCTGGAGATGCGCAAGGTGCCGCGCGCCGAGCAGGCCGCGCGCGTGGCGCGCGTGCTGGAACTGGTGCACCTGCGCGGCTACGAGGCGCGCTATCCGCGCGAGCTGTCGGGCGGCCAGCGCCAGCGCGTGGCGCTGGCGCGCGCGCTGGTGATCGAGCCGCCGGTGCTGCTGCTCGACGAGCCGCTGTCGAACCTGGACGCCAAGCTGCGCGAGGAAATGCAGTTCGAGCTGCGGCGCATCCAGCGCACGGTCGGCACCACCACCATCATGGTCACGCACGACCAGCACGAGGCGATGTCGGTCAGCGACCGCGTGGTGGTGATGGAGCAGGGCGTGCTGGTGCAGGTGGACAAGCCCTACGCGCTCTACGAGCAGCCGCGCACCGAGTTCGTCTCGTCGTTCGTCGGCAAGAGCAACCTGATCCCGGGGCGCGTGCTCGAAGGCGGCGCGCTGCCGCGCATCGAGCTGGCGGGCCAGCCCGCGCTGGTGGTCGGCCTGCCCGGCGCGGCCTGCCAGGCCGGCGCCGCGGTGCTGTTCAGCCTGCGCCCGGAGAAGGTGCATCTGGTGGCGCCCGGCGCGGGCCGCTTCGACGGCCGCGTGATCGAGCGCTTCTTCATGGGCAGCCACTGGCTGCACCGCATCGCCAGCCCGCTCGGCGAGCTGCTGGCGATGCAGAGCAACGACGGCCCGCCGCCGCAGCAGGACGGCGAGCAGGTCGGCATCACCTGGCGTGACGACAGCGCGCGCCTGCTGCCGGCTCCGGCAGCCACCGGCGCGGCGGCGCCGGCAGCAGTGCAGGCGGTGGCGGCATGAGCACCGCCGCAACCCTGCAAGGGCCGCCCAGGGCGCGCCCGTGGCCGTGGCTGATGTCGGCGCCCGGCCTGGTCCTGTTCCTGGTGATGCTGGTCACGCCGCTGGCGCTGACCGCCATGCTGGCCTTCAGCGTGTTCGACCACGACACCGGCAGCGTGGCCGGCGGCGTCACGCTGGCCAACTTCCTGGCCATCGTCACCGATGCCTATTACTACGAGATCCTGTGGCGCACCTTCTGGATCGCGCTGGTGACGACGCTGGTGTGCGTGCTGGTGGGCGTGCCGCAGGCCTTTATCCTGAGCCGCATGCGCAATCCGTGGCGCTCGGTGCTGCTGGTGGCGGTGCTGGCGCCGCTGCTGGTGTCGGTGGTGGTGCGCGCGTTCGGCTGGAGCATCCTGCTGGGCAACGCCGGGCTGGTGAACCAGATGCTCGGCGCGCTCGGCATCGCGCCGGTGCGCATCCTCTACACCAACCTCGGGATCGTGATCGGGCTGGTGCACGTGATGCTGCCGTTCATGATCATCCCGGTGTGGACCACGCTGCAGAAGATCGACCCGAGCGCCGCCGATGCCGCGCTCTCGCTCAACGCCTCGTTCCTGACCACCATGCGCCGCATCGTGCTGCCGCAGATGACGCCGGGCATTCTCTCCGGCAGCCTGATCGTGTTCGGCCTGAGCGCCAGCTCGTTCGCGATTCCCGGCCTGCTCGGCGGGCGCCGCCTGAAGATGGTGGCCACGCTGGTCTACGACGAATACCTCAACACCCTCAACTGGCCGCTCGGCGCGGCCATCGCCATCGTGCTGCTGCTGGCCAATCTGCTCATCATGCTCAGCTACAACCGCCTGCTCGAGCAGCGCTACAAGAAGCGCCTGGGGTGAACGCCATGAACAAGAACGGACCTCTCGCCCTGTGTTTCAACGCGCTGGTGATCGCCTTCACCGTGGCGCCGCTGCTGGT
Organism: Cupriavidus ulmosensis; assembly: GCF_977008105.1. Classification (NCBI taxonomy): domain Bacteria; kingdom Pseudomonadati; phylum Pseudomonadota; class Betaproteobacteria; order Burkholderiales; family Burkholderiaceae; genus Cupriavidus; species Cupriavidus ulmosensis. The sequence continues at coordinate 2,474,353 of NZ_CDRMWP010000001.1, read as the reverse complement.
CGTCTGCCTGGTGGCCTTCACGCCCGGCGAAACGCTGAGCCTGCCGACCACCGCGTTCTCGCTGCGCTGGTTCCGCACGCTGCTGGAGCACGACGAATTCCTGCAGTCGTTCTGGACCAGCCTGGGGCTGGCCGCGGCCAGCGCCACGCTGTGCTGCCTGATCGCGGTGCCGGCCGGCATCGCCATCACGCGCCATGCGTTCGCGGGGCGCAACCTCGTCAACAGCCTGCTGCTGTCGCCGCTGCTGATCCCGCACCTGGTGCTGGGCGTGGCGCTGATGCGCATGTTCTCGCTGGTCGGCGGCGCCGGCAGCCTGGGCTGGCTGCTGCTGGCCCACACCATGGTCATCACGCCCTACGTGCTGCGCCAGGTGGTGTCCGCGCTGACCGGCTTCGACGCCAGCGCCGAGCAGGCCGCGGTGTCGCTGGGCGCGAGCCGCGCCACGGTGTTCCGCCGCATCGTGCTGCCGATGATCCTGCCCGGCGTCACCGGCGGCTGGATGCTGGCCTTCATCAACAGCTTCGACGAAGTCACCATGTCGATCTTCGTCACCTCGCCGTCGACGGTCACGCTGCCGGTGCGCATGTACATGTACGCGACCGAGTCGCTGGACCCGATGATGGCCGCGGTGTCCGCGCTGATGATCGCGTTGACCGCGGCGGCGATGCTGGTCATCGACCGCGTCTACGGCCTCGACCGCATGCTGGTGGGGCGCGCATGAGCACGCCATCCGATTCCGCGCGCGGCGCCGGCCAGTTGCGGCGGCTGCAGGAGCAGCGGCGCGCCGTGCTGCGCTTCGAGCTCGACGGCGTGTGCTGCGAAGGCCTCGAGGGCGACACCGTGCTGACCGCCATCCTGGTCCAGCGCCGGCGCCTGCGCGACAACGAATTCACCGGCGCGCCGCGCGCCGGCTTCTGCCTGATGGGCGCCTGCCAGGACTGCCTGGTGTGGCTCGAGGGCGGCGAGCGCGTGCGCGCCTGCGCGACCCCGCTGCGCGCCGGCATGCGCCTGCGCACGGCGCCGGTGTTCGCCGCGGCGCAGGCCGAACCAGCGGAGCAAGCGGAGGAGCGGGCATGACGCGCGACGGCAACACGGTCATCGTCGGCGCCGGCCCGGCCGGCGTGCGCGCGGCGCAGACGCTGGTGCGCCACGGCCTGCGCCCGGTGGTGATCGACGAGGCGCCGCGCTGGGGCGGGCAGATCTACCGGCAGCAGCCGGACGGCTTCCGCCGCAGCGCGCGGCAGCTGTACGGCTTCGAGGCGGGCCGCGCGCGCGCCCTGCACGAGGCCTTCGCGGCCTTGCTGCCGCATGTCGACTACCGGCCCGGCCAGCTGGTCTGGAATGCCGACGGGCACGTGCTCGACCTGTGGGAAGCCGTCAGCGGCCGCCACGCGAGCCTGCCGTGGCGCGACATCATCCTGGCCACCGGCGCCACCGACCGCATCCTGCCGGTGCCGGGCTGGACCACGCCGGGCGTGTATTCGCTGGGCGGCGCGCAGGTCGCGCTCAAGTTCCAGGGCTGCGCCATCGGCCAGCAGGTGGTGCTGGCCGGCAGCGGGCCGCTGCTGTACCTGGTGGCCTACCAGTACAAGAAGGCCGGCGCCGACGTGCGCGCCGTGCTCGACTACGCCAGCACGGCGGAGCAGGCCGGCGCGCTGCTGCCGATGTGCCGGCTGCCGGCGGTGCTGGCCAAGGGGCTGTACTACGTGGCGTGGCTGCGGCTGCACGGCGTGCCGATCCACGCGAACGCGCGCCTGGCGCGCGTCGAGGGCGAACATGGCGTGGAGGCCGTGCACTGGGTCTCGCGCACCGATCCGTCCGCGACCCGCCGCATCGCCTGCGACGCGCTCGGCTTCGGCTACGGCCTGCGCCCGGAGAGCCAGCTGGCCGACCTGCTCGGCTGCGGCTTCGCGTTCGATCCGCAGCAGCGCGCGCATCTGGTCGCGCAGCAGCAGGGCCGGGCGAGCGTGCCGGGCGTGTTCGTGGCCGGCGACGGCGCGCGCATCATGGGCGCCGACGCGGCCGAGCTGGCCGGCGAGCGCGCGGCGCTGACGCTGCTCGCGCAGCGCGGCATCGCCGTCGACGCGGCGCGGGCGGCGAAGCTCGATGCGCGGCTGGCGCGCATCGCCGCGTTCCGCGCCGGGCTGGAGCGCGCGTTTCCGTTTCCGCGCGACTGGGCCGCGCAGGTGCCCGATCACACCGTGGTGTGCCGCTGCGAGGCGGTCACGGCGGGCGAGATCCGCCGCGCGGCGCGCGAGCAGGGCGCCGACGAGATGAACCGCATGAAGGCGCTGTGCCGGGTCGGCATGGGCCGCTGCCAGGGCCGCATGTGCGGCGTGGCCGGCGCCGAGCTGCTGGCCGATGCCTGCGCGCGGCCGCTCGAGCTGGTGGGCCGCATCCGCGGGCAGGCGCCGGTCAAGCCGGTGCCGATCTCCGGCCTCGCCGCCGGCGAGGAGGGCAATCATGGCTGAAACCCTGCAAGCCGACGCGCTGGTCGTGGGCGGCGGCATCGTCGGCGCGTCGGCCGCGCTGGCGCTGCGCGCGCGCGGCCTGTCGGTGGTGCTGCTGGAGCGCGACCTGTGCGGCTCGCGCTCCAGCGGCGTGAACTACGGCGGCGTGCGGCGCCAGGGGCGCGCCTTCGCGCAGCTGCCGCTGGCGCAGCGCGCGCACCGCATCTGGCAGGACCTGCCGGCGCTGCTCGGCACCGACGGCGAATACGTGCGCAGCGGCCACCTGAAACTGGCGCGCACGGCGGACGACATGGCCAAGCTCGAGCGCTATCGCGACGGCGCGCAGCCTTACGGCCTGGCGCTGGAACTGCTCGGCCCCGGCGACTTGCGCCGGCGCTATCCGTGGCTCGGCGCCGGGCTGGCCGGCGCCTCGCTCTGCCCGGACGACGGGCAGGCCAATCCGCGCCTGGTGTCGCCGGCCTTCGCGCGCGCCGCGGCGGCCGCCGGCGCCGTCATCCGCGAGCGCGAGGCGGTGCTGCAGGTGGAGCACGGCGGCGCCGGCTTCGTCGCCACCACCGCCTCGGGCCTGACCGTGCGCGCGCCCAACCTGCTCAACTGCGCCGGGGCCTGGGCCGGCCCGCTGGCCGCGCGCTTCGGCGACGCGGCGCCGCTGACCCAGGGCCACCCGGCGATGGCCGTCACCGAGCCGCTGCCGTTCTTCCTGCCGCTGAGCCTGGGCATGGAGGGCGGCGACGTGTACTGCCGCCAGGTCGCGCGCGGCAACGTGGTGCTGGGCGGCGGCCGGGTCGAGCCGGGCGCGTCCGGCGTGGACGCGATCCGCTCCACCACCGCCGCGATCCTGGCGCAGATGCGCCGCATCGCCACGCTGATCCCGCGCCTGGAGCAGGCCCAGATCATCCGCACCTGGAGCGGCATCGAAGGCTACCTGCCCGACCGCCAGCCGGTGCTCTGCGCCAGCCCGCGCGTGCCCGGCCTGTTCCACGGCTTCGGTTTTTCCGGCGCCGGCTTCGAGGTCGGCCCCGCCGCCGGCGCGGTGCTGGCCGAGCTGGTCGCCGACGGCGCCACCACGACCCCGATCGCCGCCTTCGACCTGCGCCGCTTCGCGCCGGGTACGGGCGTGCCTGCTGCTTCCCCCGCTGACTCACCCCGCATCGCCAAAGGAGTGCATTGATGACCAGACCGTTCGCTAAACAGATCCGGGCCGCCGCCGGCATGGCCGCCGCTTCGCTGCTGCTCGCCGCCGGCGCGCATGCCGCGACGCGCACGCTGTACGTCGGCATGAACGGCGGCTCGATGGAAAAGACCTACACGGACTTCGTATTCAAGGCCTTCGAGAAGGCCAACGACGTCAAGATCGTGGTGGTGCCCGGCACCTCGTCCGACATCATGGCCAAGGCGCTGGCCGCCCGCGCCAAGCCGCAGATGCACGTGATGTTTCTCGACGACGGCCTGATGTACCGCGCCATCCGCATGGGCCTGTGCGAGAAGCAGCCGGCCTCCGCCGCCGGCAAGGCGCTCTATCCGCAGGCCCACATCGAGGGCGACATGGCCACCGGCGTGACCATGAGCATGACCGGCCTCGGCTACAACACGCGCGTGTTCAAGGAGAAGAACTGGGCGCCGCCCACCTCCTGGCAGGACCTGGCCGATCCCAAGTACAAGAACAAGGTGGTGTTCCAGTCGCTGCCGTCGTCCACCTTCGGCCTGCACGGCTTCCTGATGCTCAACCGCATCCGCGGCGGCAGCGAGTCCAACGCCGAGCCCGGCTTCAAGGCGTGGCCGCAGACGGTCGGCCCCAACGTGCTGGAATACGTGTCGAACTCGGCCAAGCTGTCGGAGATGGTGCAGTCCGGCGAGGCCGCGATCTTTCCGTTCACGCCCAGCATGACCACCATCTTCCAGGGCAAGGGGCTGCCGGTGGCCTATGCCCAGCCCAAGGAAGGCGCGGTGGTGCTGATGGTGGCCCAGTGCGTGATCGCCAACAACTCGGAGCCGGAGCTGTCGCAGAAGCTCGCCGCCTACCTGCTGACCGCCGCCGCGCAGAAGGCCGCGCTGGAAGGCGGCTCGTACAACCCGACCAACACCGAGGTGACGGCCACCGGCAAAGCCGGGCAGGAGCTGGCGCGGATGAAGGAATACCTCAAGACCGCGGTGACGGTCGACTGGAGCCAGATCAACCAGAACCGCGCCAACTGGGACCGGCAGTGGAACCGGCTGGTCGAGCGTTGAGCGGCGCCGCCGGGGTTTGCGCATGATCCTGCTGATCAAGTCCGGCGGCGCGCAGGCGCTGCCCGAATGGCGCGATGCGTTTGCCGCCGTGCTGCCCGAGGCCGAGGTGCGGCTGTGGGGCGACCCCGGCGTGCCGGCCGCGGCGGTGCGCTACGCGCTGGTGTGGGAGCCCGAGCGCGGCGCGCTGGCGCGCTATCCCAACCTCCGGCTGGCGATCAGCGCCGGCGCCGGCATCGAGCACATGCTGGCCGACGACCTGCTGCCGCCCGGCCTGCCGCTGGCGCGGCTGGTGCTGCCGGAGACGCAGCAGGGCATGGCCGAGTTCGTGGCGATGGGCGCGCTGATGCTGATGCGCGGCATGGGTGGCAGCGCGCGCGACCAGCAGCAGCGCCGCTGGCGCGCGCCGCCGCCCACACCGCTGGCGCAGCGCACGCGCGTGGGCGTGATGGGGCTGGGCGCGCTCGGGCTGCACGCGGCGCGCTACCTGGCGGGCATGGGATTCTCGGTGCAGGGCTGGTCGCGCTCGGCCAAGGCCATCGACGGCGTGGCCACGTACCACGGCATGGCGCAGTTGCCGGATTTCCTGGCGCGCAGCGACATCCTCGTCAACCTGCTGCCGCAGACCGCCGGCACGGCCGGCCTGCTCAACCGCGAGCGCCTCGCCATGCTGCCGCGCGGCGCGCAGCTGCTCAACGCCGGGCGCGCCGCGCACGTGGTGCAAGGGGATCTGCTCGATGCGCTCGATAGCGGGCACCTAGGCGGCGCGCTGCTCGACGTGTTCGATGTCGAGCCGCTGCCGGAGTCTTCGCCGTTGTGGGATCACCCCAGGGTCATCGTCACGCCGCATTGCGCGGCGACGCCTTCGCGGCGGGATCGGGCGCGGCGCGTGGCGGAGTTGATTCGCATGGCGGAGGGTGGAGGGGAGGTGGAGGATGTTTATGAGGTGGGGAGGGGGTATTAGGGGAGGGGGGTAAGAAATTCAAAGGCAAAGGCTACTTCAAAGTCAACTTCTTAAAGTCAAAGTCAACGGCTTAAAGTCAACGTCAAAGTCAAAGGCTTTCGCGCCCCCGGCGCGACTTACTTTCTTTTATCCGAAAAGAAAGTAAGCCAAGAAAGCGGACTGCCTGGCCGGCAGGGGCAGAAACGTTGGGATTTCCAGGGTTGGTGGTTTCGTCGTGGGGTTTGCGGTTCTGCTGGCATCCTGCCGTTACCGGTTCGACTGGCCACGATCTGGCTGGTGGTGTTGGTTGCGGGGTCAGACCTATGATGGCGAATGCACTGCTGGTTCGGCCATCTGCCGTTACCGGTTTTAGCCGCCACGACATAGCACCCTCGTGTTTTCGTGGTGGGCGTGGTGGACCGGAGCGCGGGTGTTGGCGGGGACTCTTGCGTTGGGGCCACCGCGCCCACTACGAAACCAGTACCGTCCCTATGCCGTGTGCATCCGCTCTGGTCGCGGCAGCAGCCTGAAGGGCCTGGGCCACCGTCATCATGCAGCGCCACCACGAATCGAACACCATCCGTGACGCAGCAGGCGAGCAAACCAGTAGCGTCAGCAGTCTCATCGAAGCCAATGCGCCCACCACGAAACCACCACCAGACATAAAGTCTGAGCGCCCAGCCCTCTGCAAGAGTCCGCTTTCTTGGCCTACTTTCTTTTCGGATAAAAGAAAGTAGGTCGCGCCGGGGGCGCGAAAGCCTTTGACTTTGACTTTGACTTTGACCTTGAAGTCGAATTTGATTTTTATAAATATTAATAAAAATTATCACTCAATCTCCAAATCCTCCCCCTTCCACAATGCCGCCGCATAAAACTCCGGCCCAAAATCCACCGGCACTTCCCCCCGAATACGCCGCTCATGCAGCGGCAAATCCGCCAACAGCAAATCCCGGCTGATGCGCGCCACCGCGCCAGGAATATCGCGCCGCATGCTCGGCACGTCGCCGAGCGGCACGCCGGTGCTGGCGAACCCGCCCGGGTTGTGCACGTGGATGTCGCTTAGCCACGGCGCGCTGCCGGGCGTCTTTTCCAGGTATTCCAGCCCGCTGCCGAGGTACGGCGAGGCGCCCAGTTCGTCGTCGCGCGCGTCGGCTGGCGGCTGGTAGCGGTCGCGCCAGCGCAGCACGTGCGGCGCGATGTCGGCCAGCTCGGGCCGGGCGGCGGGGTCGACCAGGTAGCCGGTGCCGGCGATGGCGAAGTCGAAGCGCAGCGTCTCGCCGCGTACCTGCGCGGCGATGCGCCCGCCTTCGATCTCGGCCGCGCGCCACGGCGCGCTCAGGTGCAGGTGGAACTGTTCGAAGCCGAGCACGCGCTCCACCGAGTCGGCCGGCGGCGTGGAGCCGGCGCGGCGGTAGCGCAGGGCCTGTTCCCAGCGCGTGGCGTCGGGCAGCGCATGGTAGTTGTCGTAGAGGCCGGGGTAGGCGCGGATGCGCGAGACCGGCGTGGCGGCAATGTGATCGCGCCGCGCGAACAGGTGCACGGCGGCGGCGCCGGCTTCGAGCGCGACCGCGGCGGCGTCGAAGGCGGAGGCCGCGGCGCCGAGCACGGCCACGGTCTTGCCGCGCAGCGCGGCGAAGTCGATGGCGTCGGCGGTGTGGGCGGCCAGGCCCGCGGCCACCGCCGCCGACAGCACGGCCGGCACGAACGGCGCGCCGTTGCCGGCCACGCCGCTGGCGAGGATGACCTTGCGCGCGGTCTCGGTGCGCGGCTGGCCGTCGATCTCCAGGTGCAGGCGGAAGTGCGGCACGGCGGGGCCGGTCACGGGTTCGATGCGTTTCACGCGCGTGCCGTAGCGGACGTCGATGCCGAGGAAGCTGCGGAACCAGTCGAGATAGTCGGCCCAGGCCAGGCGCGGAATGCGGTCGATGGCGGCGTAGGCCTGCGCGCCGTGGCGCGCTTCGTACCAGGCCTGGAAGCCGAGCGCGGGCAGGCCGAGTTCGGGGCCGACCAGGTTCTTGGGCGTGCGCAGCTTCTGCATGCGCGCGCGCTCGCGCCACACGCCCGCGCGCGCGCCGTCGGGCGCGGCGTCGAGCACGGTGACGCGGCCGATGCCGGCGCGCCGCAGCGCGAAGGCGTAGGCGCTGCCGCTCTGGCCGCCGCCGACGATGGCGACGTTGTGGTCGATGCCGGCATGGGCGGGCACCCAGTCGTCGGGCGCGGGGCCGATCAGGCGCAGCGTCTCGCGCGCGAGGAAATCGGGATCGGCGGCGGCGCCGGCTTGGGCGAGGGAGGACAGGTCGGTCATGCGGCGATGGCGGTGGTCGGCGTGGTCTGGCCGGCGCTGGCTTGCGCGGCGGGATGGGCGGGGCGCTTGAGCCCGAGGTGCTCGCGCAGCGTGGCGCCGGCGTATTCGGTGCGGAACAGGCCGCGCCGGCGCAGCTCCGGCAGCACCAGCGCGATGAAATCGGTGAGGCCGCCGGGCAGCACCGGCGACATGATGTTGTAGCCGTCCGCGCCGTACTTGCGGAAGCGTTCTTCGAGCTGGTCGGCGATCTGCTCCGCGGTGCCGACCAGCTGCCAGTGGCCGCGCGCGCCGGCCACGCGCTGGTAGAGCTGGCGGATGGTCAGGTTCTCGCGCCGCGCGAGGTCGATCAGCAGGCGCTGGCGGCTCTTGCTGGCGTTGGTCTCGGGCAGCTCGGGGATGGGGCCGTCGAGCGGGTAGCCCGACAGGTCGAAGCCGCCGCTCAGGCTGGACACCAGCGCCAGGCCCACCACAGGGTCGATCAGCGACTGCAGCTGTTCGAACTTCTCGCGCGCCTCGCTCTCGCTGTGGCCGACCACCGGGAACACGCCGGGCAGGATCTTGAGGTCGTCCGCTTCGCGGCCATGCTTGGCGAGGCGGCCTTTCACGTCGGCGTAGAACGCCACCGCGTCCTCCACGGTCTGCTGCGCGGTGAACACGGCCTCGCCGGTGCGCGCGGCCAGTTCCTTGCCGGCCTCGGACGAGCCGGCCTGCACCACCACCGGATGGCCCTGCGGCGTGCGCGAGACGTTGAGCGGGCCGTGCACCTGGAAATGCTTGCCCTTGTGCCCGAGCACGTGGCGCCGCGCCGGGTCGTAGTAGCGGCCGCTGGCCTTGTCGCGCAGGAAGGCATCGTCCTCCCAGCTGTTCCACAGGCCGCTCACCACGTCGGCGAACTCGGCGGCGCGCTCGTAGCGGTCGGCATGCGCGAAGTGGTGCTCGCGGTTGAAGTTGTGCGCCTCGTGCTCGCTCGACGACGTGACCAGGTTCCAGCCGGCGCGCCCGCCCGAGATGTGGTCGAGCGAGGCGAACTTGCGGGCGATGTGGTACGGCTCGTTGAAGCTGGTCGAGGCGGTGCCGACCAGGCCGATGCGCTCGGTCACGGCGGCCAGCGCGGACAGCAGCGTGATCGGCTCGAACTGCGCCTGGTAGCTGTGCGCGGTGCGGCTGAGGAATTCCACGTCGTCGCCGCGCGTGCCGACGCCGTCGGCGAGGAAAACCAGGTCGAACTTGGCGGCCTCGGCGGCTTGCGCCAGCGCCACGTAGTGCTTGAAGTCGATGCCGGCGTCGGCCTTGGCGTCGGGGTGGCGCCAGGCGGCGATGTGGTGGCCGCTCGGATAGAGGAAAGCGCCCAGGCTGAGGAAGCCGCTGCGTTGAGCCATGATGAGTTGTCCCTTGGTTGGTTGTCCCTTGCGTGTCAGGCGGCCTTGCGCGCGCCTTGCCGGCCCCGCGGGCGCGCCAGCCCGAGGTGGTCGCGCAGGGTGGTGCCTTCGTACTCGGTGCGGAAGATGCCGCGGCGCTGCAGGATCGGCACCACGCCGTCGACGAAATCCTGCAGCCCGCCGGGCAGGGCGTCGGGCATCAGGTTGAAGCCGTCGGCCGCGCCGTGGCGGAACCAGTGCTCGATGTCGTCGGCGATCTGCTCGGGCGTGCCGACGATCACGCGGTGCCCGCCGCCGCCGGCCAGTTCGCGCACCAGCTCGCGCACGGTGTAGCCGTGGCGGCGCGCGGTGGCCAGCGTGGCGTTGAAGAAGGTGTGGTTGCCGTTGCCGCTGGCGGGCAGCGCGAGGTTGTCGGGCAGGCGCTCGTCGAGCCTGAGGCGCTCCGGCGCGATGCCGAGGATGCCGGCCAGCCGCGCGAGGCTGTAGTCCCACGGGATCAGGTCGACCAGCTCGTCGCGGCGCCGGCGTGCCTGCGCCTCGGTGGAGCCGATGATGGTGGTGAGGCCGGCCAGCACCTGCACCGCGTCCGGCCCGCGCCCGAGCGCCTGCGCGCGCGACTTGAGCTCGCGCCCGTAGGCCAGCGATTCCTCGAACGACTGCGAGGCCGAGAACACCGCCTCGGCATGGCGCGCGGCCAGCTCGCGCCCGTCGGCGGAGCCGCCCGCCTGCACCACCACCGGGTGGCCCTGCGGCGGGCGCGGCAGGTTGAGCGGGCCCTGCACGCTGAAGTGCTCGCCGTGATGGGCGACCGGATGCACCTTGCCGGGATCGATGAAGCGCCCGCCGGCCTTGTCGCCGATGAAGGCGTCGTCCTCCCAGCTGTCCCACAGCGCCTTGACCACCGCGGTGAACTCGGCCGCGCGCGCGTAGCGCTGCGCGTGGTCCGGCGCGGCCTCGCGCCCGAAGTTGCGCGCCGACGGCACGTCGGCGGTGGTCACGACGTTCCAGCCGGCGCGCCCGCCGCTCACGTGGTCCAGCGTGGCGAAGCGCCGCGCGATGTTGTAGGGCTCGTTGTAGCTGGTCGAGGCCGTGCCGATCAGGCCGATATGCGTGGTGGCCGCGGCGACGCTGGCCAGCAGCACGGTCGGCTCCAGCGCGGTGATCGGGCGGAAGTGGATCTGGTCGACGATGGCGGCGCTGTCGGCCAGGAACACGGCGTCGAGCTTGGCGGCCTCGGCGATCCGCGCCACGCGCACGTAGTGGCGCACGTCGGCGAAGGCGTAGGGATCGGCCTCGGGCAGCCGCCACGCGGACGGCACGAAGCCAGAGTGCAGCAGGTTGATGTTGAGGTGAAGCTGGCGCGGGCGTGTGGTGGCGCTCATTGGAATGTCCCCGGTTGCGGATGGCCTTCGCCGGGCACCCGGCGGTCCACGGCGCGGGTCTTGTACTCGGGTTGCGTGGAGCGCGGGAGTGCCGCGCAGGGCCTGCGAAGGCTTGACGATAGAACAAGCCGCGCGCGCCACCAACGAAGCAAAGCGCGCTTGCTTATCCGTTTGGCGTGGCGGCGCGCGCGGCCGGCCGGCGGCACATCCGCCGCCTCGATTCCTTGCGCTGGATCAAGCGCGGCGGCTTTGTTCCTTTTGTCACCATCGCCAGACGTTTCCCTCGCTTCGTACAAATACGGCTGACGCCTTTTCCGGGCCGGCGATGGAATCATCGGCGGGCGAATGCGCTTGCGTTGCCGGCAGGCATGGCCGCGCGAATGCGTCGCGACAGAACGATAACTGCATTTTCCCGAGGAAGAATCGATGCGCGAATTTCGACATGCCGTGCTCAGCCTGCTGGCGGTGGCGGTACTGGCCGCCTGCGGCGGCTCCGACGATGGCAATGGCACGCCCGCGGGCATGGCGCCGGCCAGCCCCGATCCTTCGGCTCCCGCCGCGCCGAAGACGGTGGCGGTGGCCGGCGTCCTGGTACAGCCGCAGGACAGCGCCGCGCGCGGCATCATGATCGTGCGCCAGGCGGGCACGGCGCTGCGCAAGCCCGCCAGCGTGGCCTGCCCCGAGGTGCCCGATGGCTACGACCCGCTCGCCGCGCTCGCCGTGCACTTCAGCAGCGCCGACGGCACGGTGGTCGCCACCCTGACCACCGATGCCTGCGGGGCCTTCTCGGGCGACGTGCCCGACACCGCGGTGCAGGCGCATGCCCAGCCCGGCAGCCTGGGCGCGATCAGCCGTCCGCTGTCGTCCTTCATCGTCGGCGCGGGCGCCGGCAAGCCGCCGGTGTCGGCGCTGCCGGCCAACGCCACCTACGTACTCAGCGTGGTCCAGGACCTCGGCGGCGGCAAGGTCGCGCTGACCGTGACCGACGACAAGACCGGCAAGGCCGTATTGGGCCTGGCCGCCGCGGATTTCGGCTTTGCCGTGGCCGGCACGGCGTTGCCGCTGGGCGCGCTGTCCTACGGCGCCAGCGCCGCGCAGAATGCCAGCGTGGCGATGGTGATGGATGCCAGCGGCTCGATGTTCGGCGCGGTCGGCACGACCGGCAAGAGCGCGCTGCGGATCGCCGGCGCGGCCGGCCACGTGCTGCTCGACGGCCTTCGCAGCGGCGCCGACGAGGCCGGCGTGGTGATCTTCGACAGCAAGGTGGAGAAGATCGACGATGCCAACCTGGCGCGCAACTACAACTGGTATCGCGGCGGCGCGGCGGTGGCCGCTTACCGCTTCAGCGCCAGCGGGCTGACGCAGGACATCGCCGCGCTGCGCCCGGTGGTGGACCTGTACAACGACGATTCGCAGATCTACGGCGGCAACGGTCCCGACCCGGTCCACCCGGCCACCGGCGACTGGCAGATCCGCGGCGGCTACCGCTATGGCGGCACCACGGCGTTCTATGCCGCCACGCAGGCCGGCCTCGGCCTGCTCGATGCCGGGGTCAACGCGCGCCGCATCGTGGTGGCGATGACGGACGGGCAGAACAATGTCTCGCCGTACTCGCCCGCCAGCGTCATCGGCGCGGCGCAGGCCAAGGGCGTGCCGCTGTACACGGTCGCGTTCGGCAGGCAGGGCGACGTCAACGAGCCCGACATGCAGAAGATGGCGGCCGACACCGGCGGCGAATACAAGCGGGTCGAGGGCACCGACCTGGCCGGCCTGTTCCAGAGCATCCAGACCGGCATCCGCTTCCAGTACCTGGCCAGCCTGGCGACGCCGCCGGTCTCGGGCGACGTCCTGACCATCACGGTCAGGCAGGGCAGCGCGCAGATCAGGCGCGACCTGCAGATCCGCTGAGCGCGGCCGCAGGGCTGGCGGGGCGCCGGCGTTGCGCTCTCGCCGGTCTGCGCGTCTTGGTGACGGCAGGGCGCGCGGCGCTGCCGCCCGCCTTGCGTTCAGCCTTGCAGATGTTCCAGCAGGGCCTGGTCGAACAGCGCGGGCTCCTCCATCTGCGGCGAGTGCGCGCTGCGCTCGAAGTGCCGCACGGTCAGCCGGTGCGCGTCGGCGCGATAGGCGTCCCAGGCTGAGGCCGGCGCGCTCAGGTAGTCGCAGCGCCCGAGCGCGAGCAGGATCGGCGCGCGGACCTCGCGCAGCAGCGCATGCATGTCGAGATCGCGGAAGGTCTCGCCCCACAGCCGGTCGATGACCGGCATGTTCACGCGCACGCCGCGCCACAGCGGCGCGGGGTCGTAGCGCGGGTCGAACCAGCTGCGCGCGCGCATCCGGATGCACAGCGCGATGAAGCCCTGGTCCGGCTGCGCGGCGAGGTCCCGGGCGAGCGCCGCCATCTGTTCCGCGTCGATGCGCTTGCGTTCCGGCGCGACGGTTTCCTGCCAGCGCCGCTCCTGCGCCGCCAGGTGCGCCGGCGAGAAATCCGGGCTGGTCGCCACGGCCACCACGTGGCCGACATGCGCGGGGAAACGGCGCGCGTATTCCAGCGCCAGGTAGCCGTTGCCGGAATGGCCGAGGATGTCCACGCGGGCCAGGCCCAGGTGCAGCCGCATCCGTTCGATGTCGCCGACGACCCGTTCGAGCGCGGCGTCCTGCGCGGCCAGCGGCCGCTCGATGCCGGCGAAGCCGCGGTGGTCGATGAAGGCCAGCCGGCGCCTGCGCCGCAGCGCCTGCGAGAAGGTGCGCGGATGGTAGATGGCGCTGCCGACGACCAGCAGGGGCGGGTCCTCGCCTTCGCCCTCGAGCCGGTAGCGCAGCGCGAAGCCGTCGGACAGCAGGCGGCCGGTCCGGCCGCCGGATGGCGGGTCGTCGCTCATCGGGTTTTCCTCCGCCCACGTGGATGTGCTGCCGCCATTATCGCCGCGCGTGGCTGGCTCAGCCAGGCAGGGCCCCGCCGCGCGCGGGCGCCCGGCGGGGCGGGCGGCCCGCCGCCGGCGCGTGGTGCGGCGCATGGTCGTGGCCGTGCCATTCGACGAAGCACAGCCCGTGTCCGAACGGATCGCACAGCATGGCGCAGCGGCCCTCGGGCAGGTCCTGCGGCCAGTCTTCCAGTTCGGCGCCCGCTGCCAGCGCGCGCTCGATGGCGGCTTCCAGGTCGGCCACGACGAAGTCGAGCCGCGCGGGCGTCCGGCGCGGGCGCCGCATGCCGGGCATGGCGGCGCGGCCCGCGCGCAGGTAGATCGGCGCGCCGCCGCCGCGCATTTCCGCCACCGCGCCGCCGGACAGGGTGCGCGCCAGGCTCAGTCCCAGTCCGCGTCGATAGAAGCCGATGCCGCGCGCGAGGTCGTCGACATCGAGTTGGATCAGCAATTGCATCGCAGTCTCCTGCCCGCGTCGCGGGCGTGATCGGGCCGCGATTGTGCGCCGGCACTCCTGACAGTAACTGTCAGGAGTGTTGCGGGCCGGCGCGCTTGCCGGGGCATGGCGCGGGCAGGCGGCGCCGGGGAAGTTTTGCTGCAGACCTTGACGCGGAACCTTCATAATGTCGGCTAACCATCGACCAGGAGAGGGAAGTTGCGCTTCGAGCACCTTGTGGAGATCAACGATCCACGCAATATCCAGTTGGACACGCTGACGCCGGAACAGCTCTGGCAAGGGCTGGTGCTGCGCTCGGCGGAGCCCGAGCTGTTCGTCCTGGGCCTGGACCGTGCCGAGATCGTGGCGCGGGGTGACGACTTCGTGGTGCGGGTGCTGCATTTCGGCAAGGCCACGATCCGCGACCGCGTGGTGTTCGTGCCGCGCCGCGAGGTGCGCTACGAAACCGCCGCCACCGCCGAGCATGCCGGCGGCACGCTGACGATGGCGATCGAGACGCCGGGCCCGGGCGCGCTGCTGCTGCGCTTCGTCTACGAGACCACCATGCCGGCCATCGACGAGCGCGGCGACGACCGCTACGCCGAGATCGTCAAGTCGGCCTATCACGAGGCCGACATCGACACCGTGCGCAAGATCCGCGAACTGGCCGCCAGCGGGCGCCTGGGGTGAGCGCGCAGCCTTCGCCGCCCGCCCCCGGCGGGCCGACGGACGGCGCGCAGGCCAACGACGCCACGGACACGGCGCCGGGCAGGGCGGGCGGCGGCCCCACGCGGGCATCGCTGCGCGCGCGCTACGGCGAGCAGTTGCGCTGGCTGGTGCTGCTGACGCTGATGCTCGGCACGGTGTCGTCGATCGTCTCCTCCACCATCGTCAACGTGGCCGTGCCGGCGCTGAGCCGGCATTTCGCGCTGGGCCAGGAGCGCGCGCAATGGGTGGCGGCCAGCTTCATGATCGCCATGACGCTGTCGATGCTGCTCACGCCGTGGCTGCTCAACCGCTACGGCCTGCGCCGCACTTTCGTGGGCAGCCTGCTGCTGCTGGGCGCGGGTGGGCTGGTGGGCGGTTTCTCGCCGACCTACGCGGTGATGATCGCCATGCGCGTGGCCGAGGGCATCGCCGCGGGCATCCTGCAGCCGCTGCCCAACATCCTGATCCTGCGCGTGTTCGCCGAGCGCGAGCAGGGCAAGGCGATCGGCCTGTTCGGCTTCGGCGTGGTGCTGGCGCCGGCGGTGGGCCCGAGCGTGGGCGGCTTCCTGGTGGAGGCGTTCGGCTGGCGCTCGATCTTCTTCGTGGTGGTGCCGCTGACGCTGATCGGCCTGTGGATGGCGCGCCGCTTCATGGCGGTGGATTCGGCCATGATGGGCGAGCGCAAGCCGCTCGACTGGCGCGGCCTGGGCCTGGCCGGCATCGCCACCGTGAGCCTGCTCAACGGCGTGGTGCAGATGCGCGAGAGCCTGCCGGCCGGGCTGGCGCTGGCGGGCTTCGGCGTGCTGATGCTGGTGCTGTTCGTGCTGTGGCAGCTGCGCGCGGCGCATCCGCTGATGAACATGCGCCTGTACAGCTACCGCCAGTTCGCCGCCGGCGCGGTGGTGGCCTTCATCTACGGCGCGGGCCTGTTCGGCTCGACCTACCTGCTGCCGGTCTACATGCAGATGGCGCTGGCCTACACGCCGTCGCGCGCGGGGCTGGTGCTGCTGCCGGCCGGGCTGGCGCTGGCCTTCACCATCGCCGCGGCGGGGCGGCTGACCAACCGCATCGCGCCGCACCGGCAGGTCTCGTTCGGGCTGGCGCTGCTGGCGGCGTCCTTCCTGCTGATGGCGCTGGGCTCGCAGGCCACGCCGTACCTGCTGCTGGTGGCGTGGGCGATCGTGGGGCGCATCGGGCTGGGCTGCATCCTGCCGTCGCTGACGCTGGGCGCGATGCGCGGGGTGGACTATTCACTGATCGCGCAGGGCTCGAGCTGCATCAATTTCCTGCGCCAGCTCGGCGGTGCCATCGGCGTGAGCCTGGCCGGCGTGGGCCTGCAGTGGCGGCTCGCGGCGCAGGGCGCGGTGCTGGGGCCGGAGGGCGACGCCGCGGCGCGCATCCGCGCGTTCGACGAGACCTTCCTCGCGGTCGGGCTGGTGATCGCCACCGCCATCCTGGCGGCGTGGCGCATCCGGCCGCGGCCGCTGCCGGCCTAGCGGGCCGGCATGAACGCATGGCGGGCCGGGGCGCGCCCCGGCGGCGGGGTTCAGGCGGCCGTGCCGCTGCGCAGTTCCTCGACCAGCGCGACGTACTTTTCCATCGCCTCGTCCTTGCTGGTGCCCTTGATGGCCTCCCAGGCCTCGAACTTGTAGCGGCCGACGAAATCGGTCATGCCGGGCTTGTCGCCGTGGACATCGCCTTCGCTGCCTTGCTTGAACAGCGCGTAGAGGCGCAGCAGGGTCATGTTGCTGGGGCGCTCGGTCAGTTGCTTGACGTCGAGCTGGGCTTGGGCGAAGCGGGCCTGCAGGTCGCTCATGGGGTCTCCTGGGTGCGTTGGGGGAATGGCGGGGCGCGAGGCGGGGCCGGGCGCGGACAGCGCGATGATAGCGCCCGCCGCCGCGCGTTTGGGCGCAAAGAAACCGAGGAAGGCCTCGGTCCGGCCCGCCGCCCCGGCGGCGCGCGGCAGCCGCGCGCGCGCAAGTTCAGCTTTTGAGGTGGCAACGGATACAATCTCGCCATGTCCTGGATTCTTGCTGTCGAAACCTCCACCGAGTGGTGCTCCGTCGCGCTCGGGCGCCTTGCCCGAGGCGGCGCCCTGGAGTGCCTGGTGCGTCATGAACACACCGGCCCGCGCTCGTCCGCGCGGGTGCTGCCGGCCGCCGGCGAGCTGCTGGCCGAGGCCGGCATCGCGCTGGCCGACTGCGCCGCCATCGCCTTCGGCGCCGGGCCCGGCTCCTTCACCGGCCTGCGCACCGCCTGCGGCGTGGCCCAGGGCCTGGCCTTCGGCGCGGGCCTGCCGGTGGTTCCCGTCAATTCGCTGATGGCCTGCGCCGAGCGCGTGCGCCTGGGTGAAGTGGGTGAGGCGAGTGAGGCGGGCGCGCCCGCGTTGCCGCCCGGCGTGCCGGTGCTGGTGGCGCTGGATGCCCGCATGGACGAAGCCTATGCCGGCGCCTTCGCCTGGGACGAGGCCGCGCAGCAATGGCAGCCCGTCACCGCCATGCAGGTGTGCCCGCCCGAGGCGGTGACCTTGCCGCCCGCGCCGTTCTGGCTGGCTGGCAACGCCGCCGCCGTGTTCGGCGAGCGCCTCGCCGCCGCCGCGCTGGCGCAGCACAGCGTGCCCGGCGCGCTGCCCGCCGCGCCCGCGCTGGTGTCGATCGCGCTGCGCGCGCTGGCGCGCAACGAGACTGTCGCGCCGGAGGACGCCATGCCGATCTACCTGCGCGACAAGGTCGCCCAGACCATTGCCGAGCGCCAGGCCATCGCCGCGCAGCGCGCCGCGCTGGCCGCCACCGGAGAACGGCCATGAGCGCGCGCCGCAGCATGCCGCTTGCCGCCGAGGCCGGCGCGCCGCCGGCGCCGCCGTCCGCCGGCTGGCCGGAAGTGCCGGTCATGCCGGTGCTGGGGGCGGGCTGGGCGATCGGGCGCATGAGCGCGCTCGACGTCGAGGCCGTGGCCGGCATCGAGGCGCGCGCCTACAGCCATCCGTGGACGCGCGGCAATTTCGAGAATTCGGTCAAGGCCGGCCACCTCGGCATGACGCTGCGCGACCCGGCCGGCGCGCTGGCCGCCTACGCCGTGCTGATGCCGGTGGTGGACGAGATGCACCTGCTCAACATCACCGTGGACCCGGCGCGCCAGCGCACCGGCCTGGGCCGGCTGATGCTGGCCGCCGCGCTGGCCACCGCGCACGCGCATCACCTGCACACCATGCTGCTGGAAGTGCGGCCGTCCAACACCGGCGCGATCGAACTCTACCGCCAGGCGGGCTTCGCCGAGATCGGCCGGCGCAAGGGCTATTACCCGGCGGCCGGCCAGACCCGCGAGGACGCCCTGGTGCTGCGCCGCGCGTGGCCGCCCGCGGAGGGCCAGGCATGAACCGGCGCGCGCGTTTTCTCGAAGTGCTGGGCGTGAGCGAGGAGTGGGTGCCGCGCCACGCGCCGGCATTGCCGCAGGACCGGACGGCGGAGCCGGATGTCGCCGCGGATCTCGCCGCGGATCTCGCCGTGAATCTCGCCGCGGACGTTGCCGCCGAGCCGGTTGCCGCCGCCGTTGCCGCGCCGCCCGAAGTGCCGCCCGAAGCGCCGGCCGTCGCCGCCGGGGATGCGGCAATGGCGCCGCCGTCCGTGCGCGACCGGGCCGGGCCGGAAGCCGCGCAGCGGCCGCCGGCGGAGATTCGCCCGGAAATTCGCCCGGAAATTCGTCCGGAAATTCGTCCGGAAATTCGTCCGGAGGCGCGGACGGAACCGCGAACGGAAGCGCCGCCCGCGCTCGCGCTGGCCCCCGCGCAGCCCGCCATGCCGGCGTCCGCCGGCTCGCGCGAGGCGGTCATCGCCGGCCTCGACTGGGCCGGGCTGGAGGCGCGCGTCTCGGGCTGCACCGACTGCGGCCTGTGCGACCGCCGCACCCAGACCGTGTTCGGCGTCGGCGACCGCCAGGCCGAGTGGATGCTGGTGGGCGAGGCGCCCGGCGAGAACGAGGACAAGCAGGGCGAGCCCTTCGTCGGCGTGGCCGGCAAGCTGCTCGACAACATGCTGGCCGCGGTCGGCCTGGCGCGCGGGCGCAATGTCTTCATCGCCAACGTGCTGAAATGCCGCCCGCCCGGCAACCGCAACCCGGAGCCGGACGAGGTCGCGCAGTGCGAGCCCTACCTGCGCCGCCAGATCGCGCTGGTGCAGCCCAGGCTGATCGTGGTGCTGGGCCGCTTCGCCGCGCAGTCGCTGCTGCGCACCACCACGCCGATCGGCAAGCTGCGCGGCAGCGTGCACAGCTACGAAGGCATCCCGGTGGTGGTGACCTATCACCCGGCCTACCTGCTGCGCACGCTGTCGGACAAGGCGCGCGCGTGGGAGGACCTTTGCCTGGCCCGCGAGGTGCATGCCCGTGCGGGAGCCAAGGCCTGACGCCGCCCTGGGCCCCGGCGGCGCCATCGAGGTGGCGCCGCTGTGGCGTCATGCCGCTTCGCAGCGCCTGCGCGAACTGGCCTGGTGCTCGCTGTCGCCGCCCCTGCTGGCGTTCCTGCCGGCGGTAGCGGCTGCGGGAGGGGTCGTAGAAGAGGCCGCAGAAAGGGCCGCAGAAAGGGCGGGCGGCGCGGTTCCCGCCGGCATGTCCGCCAGTCCTGGCGGCGTTACCCATCCCGCCATCGACGGTGCTCTCAACGGCACCACCAACGGCATCGCCCCGGGGCTGGCGCGCTGGCCCGACGGCGCGCTGGCGGGCTGGCAGCGCTGGCTGCTGTCGGCCGATCCCGGCGCGCTGCCGCCCACCATCGCCGAACTGGCGGCGGGCCGCGAGCATCCGCGCCCGCACGGCGCCGCGCACGCGCCCAGCCTGCGGCTGGGGCGCCACGCCGAGCGCCTGCTCCAGTTCACGCTGGAACATACCCCCGGGCTGGAACTGCTGGCGGCCAACTTGCCGGTGCGGCGCGCCGGCGCGCATGGCGTCCAGACGCTGGGCGAGCTCGACTTCGTCTGGCGCGACGCCGGCAGCGGCGCCATCGTGCACTGGGAGATGGCGGCCAAGTTCTACCTGCTGGTCGATCCCGTCCCCGAGGCGCAGCGCGGCGATGCCGCGCCGCCCCGGCTGCATCATTTCGTCGGCCCCAACCTGGTGGACCGCCTGGGGGACAAGCTCGGCCATCTCGTGCACCGCCAGCTGGCGCTGTCGCACATGCCCGAGGCGTTCGCGCTGCTGGGGCGCAAGGTGGACCGCAGCGAGGTCTACCTGCTCGGCTGGCTGTTCTACCGCAATGGCCGCGTCCCGGCCGGCGTGCGCGACCTCGGCATCGCGCCGGACCATCTGCACGGCTGGTGGGACACGCTGCCGGAGTGGGCGGACTGGGCCGCCACGCGCGCGGGTTCGCGCTGGTTCCGCCTGCCGCGCTCGGCGTGGATGGCGCCGGCCCTGGTGCCGTGGGCGCAGACCGAGCCGCTGGCCACCGTGCGCGACGCGCTGGCGCTGCGCTTCGCGGAAACCCGGCACGACAAGAGCTGGCGGCGCGAGGCGCCCGTCATGCTGTGCGAGCTGGAGCCCGCCGGGCCGCTCGCGCCCGGTCTCTGGCGCGAGCGCACGCGCGGCTTCGTGGTGCCGCCCGGCTGGGAAGAGCGGGCGCGGCAGCGCGTGGCCCGGGCGGCCGAATAGCACTGCCGCGCGCCGCCGCGCGCTGCCCGAAGCCCGGGCATATTCTCCTCCGATAATCTCCGTTGCCGCGAATGGCGGGCGGGCCATCGCGCGCGCTTTTTCCGGCATTCCCGCACCGCTTCATTTTCCCGTTTTCCATCGCCGCCGGCATTGAAAATACGTCCGTCCGTGAATGGCGGAAATGGCATTTCCAGCTGGTCCTAGTCCATGCAGATCCGGAGGCGAATTTGTCCGATGCTCCGGGTCGGACGGCGCCTTTCGCGGGGTTTTGCACCGCCGTTCGCGTGTTTCGCCAGTTTGTTGACCAAAAATTGCTGAAATGTGTCTTCTTTGTTTCTAAGTCACCGTGAATGTGCGAATTCGTGAATATGGATTGCCGTCATTAAAGTGATCTTGGTGACTCTTTTTGTGCCGAAAAATTGGCGATTAGTACAAGTCCTATAAATCCGTTACCAATCTTGGTACTGGTCAAATTAACAGCCAAGGACCGGAAAATTAGAATTCAGTCACTGGCCCGGGAAACAGGTCAGGCACCGGAGAAAATGAAGATTTCGCATTTTACGGTGCATTTTCACCAACCTCAACCAACTGGAAAACGCCATGACCAAGAACATTATCCGCACCCTGCTCGCCACCGCCGCCCTGGCCGCTGTCGCCACCGGTGCGCAAGCCTCCGACGGCACCATCAACTTCGAAGGCGAAGTGATTGCCCAGACCTGCAAGATCAGCGTCAACGGCACGGAAACGCCGGCGGCCGCCACCGTGGTGCTGCCCTCCGTCGCCGCCGCCACGCTGAGCTCCACCGACGCCCTGTCCGGCCTGACGCGCTTCGTGGTCGGCCTGAAGGAATGCAGCGGTCCCGCCACCACGGCATCGGCGTTCTTCGAAGCCGGCCCCGGCGTAGACCTCGACCGCGGCACGCTGGCGAACCTCACCACCGGCGAAGACGCTGCCAAGAACGTCGAACTGGCTCTCCTGGATCCCACCAGCGGCCAGCCGATCAAGGTCGGCTCCAACCAGGACAGCTCCACCAAGTACGAACTGTCCGCCGGCGCGGCCGAGCTGCCGTACATCGTCGCCTACCGCGCGATGAGCGACGAAGTCCAGCCGGGCGCCGTGACCGGCCAGGTGACCTACTCGATCGACTACAAGTAATCGCCCGCCGCCATGCCGGCAGCCTGCCCGTAAGGGCTGCCGGAAGGCGAGTCACCAGCAAGAAGGGGAAGCAACGGAAGGGACCGGCCGGGATCGACAGAAACCGGCCGGGATCCACCGGATACGGGAAACCAACAAGGCAACCAGGGGAACCATCATGGGACAACGAACACGCAAGCTGGCCGCCGCGGCACTCGCCGCCGCCATGCTGGGCTCGGCGGCAAGCGCATGGGCCGGCGTGGTCATTTCCGGCACGCGCGTCATCTATCCGGCGCAGGCCAAGCAGGTCACGGTCAAAGTGACCAACGACGGCAAGGTGCCGGCGCTGCTGCAAAGCTGGGTCGACGATGGCAATGCCCGTGCCGACGCCAACACCGCCAGCATGCCGTTCACGCTGCTGCCGCCGATCGCGCGCATCGACCCCGGCAAGGGACAGTCGCTGCGCCTGGTCTATACGCAGGAGCCGTTGCCGCAGGACCGCGAATCGGTCTACTGGCTCAATGTGCTCGAAGTCCCGCCCAAGCTCCAGAGCGATGCACCCGCCAACGTGCTGCAGATGGCGTTCCGCTCGCGCCTCAAGATTTTCTTCCGCCCCAGCGGCTTGCCCGGCGACGCCAACAGCGCGCCCGCCAGGCTGACCTGGGCCATCCAGCCGGCCGCCGGTGGTGCCGGCGGCTATGTGGCCAAGGCGAGCAATCCCACGCCTTACCACGTCAGCATCGCCAGCGCGGCGGTCGAGACCGGCGGCAAGCGCTATCAGGCCAAGGCCGAGATGGTGCCGCCGCTCGGCAGCATCGAGCTGCCGGTCGAAGGCCTGGCCCGGCCGGCCGGCGATGCACAGGTGGTCTTCACCACCGTCAACGACTACGGCGCCGTCATCGACAACAAGGCTGGCGCCGTCGCCAGGTAGGCGCGCGCGGCCCCAGCGCCGCGCCCTCCGCACCTTCTTCCAGTCACCCGGGTTCTCGCGGCAGGCCGCATGTTCGCCGCCGTGGGGGCCACATTGCCCAACGGCCTGCAAAACCATGCGCCCCGACATCTCGAACCGCACCAGGAACACCCTCTCCACGCAACGCACGCCGCTGTGCCTGGCGTTGCTGGTCCTGTTCGGCATGGGCGGCGCATGGGCGGCGCCCACGCCCGCGAACGCCGCGGCAGCCGCACCGATGACGGTGGCCAGCGTCGAGTTCAACGACGACTTCCTCGTGCGGCAGGGCGGGCACAAGGCCGACCTGTCGCGCTATCAGCATGGCAACCCGGTGCTGCCCGGCGAATACCGCGCGGAACTTACCGTGAACGGTCAGCTGCTGGGCTATACCGACGTGCAGGTCAAGGCCGGCGGCGAGCCGGGCGGCGCCAGGGTCTGCATCACGCTGGCGCAGCTCGACCAGCTCGGCGTGGACATGTCCAAGGTCGACGCCGGCGTGGTCGCGGCGCTGGCGGCGCCGGGCGCGTGCCTGACACTGCCTGAGATCGTGCCGCACGCCACCGCCACGCTGGACCCGGGCCAGTTGCGCCTCGAGGTCAGCATTCCGCAGGACATGGCGCGGCGCACGCCGCGCGGCTATGTGAACCCGGCGCTGTGGGACAGCGGCGTGACCGCCGGCTTCCTCGGCTACGGCCTCAACGTCTACCGCAGCGAGTCGGGCGGCCACGCCGCCACGTCCGGCTTCCTCTCGCTCAACGCCGGCTTCAACCTCGGCGAATGGTATTTCCGCCATAACGGCTCGCTCAGCACGCAGGCCGGCGCCGGCAGCAAGTACCAGAACGTCAACACCTACGTGCAGAAGGACCTGACCGCGCTCCAGAGCCGGCTCGTGCTGGGCGGCGCGAACACCTCGGGCGAGCTGTTCGACACGCTGCCGTTCCTCGGCGCGCAGGTCGCCAGCGACGACCGCATGCTGCCCGACTCGCAGCGCGGCTACGCGCCGGTGGTGCGTGGCGTGGCCGACACCAACGCGCGCGTGACGATCCGCCAGAACGGCGTGGTGATCTACGACACGCCGGTCGCGCCCGGCCCGTTCGCCATCGACGACCTCTACCCGAGCGGCTACGGCGGCGACCTGCAAGTCACCGTGACCGAGGCCGACGGGCGCGAGCGCACCTTCACCGTGCCCTACGCCGCCGTGCCGATGCTGCTGCGCCCCGGCATGACGCGCTTCAGCGTCACCGCCGGCGTGCTCAACGACACCACGCTGTCGGCGCGGCCCAAGCTGCTGCAGGCCACCGTGCAGCGCGGGCTGACCAACAGCCTGACCGGCTACGCCGGCGTGCAGGCCAGCAACCGCTACGCGGCGGTGCTGGCCGGCGCGGCGTTCGACACCGGCTTCGGCGCGGTGTCGATGGACGTCACCGGCGCCTACGCCAGGATCGGCGGGCAGACCTTCGCCGGCACCAGCACGCGGCTGGCCTACAGCAAGCTGTTCCAGCAGACCGGCAGCAACCTGTCGGTGGCCACCTATCGCTTCTCGTCGGACCGCTATGTCGATTTCGCCGGCGCCGCGCGCATGGAGGAGGCGGCCCGCAGCGGCCAGGACATCAGCGCCATGCACCGCCCCAAGAGCCGCGCCACGGTGAGCCTGAGCCAGCCGCTGCCGCGCGGCTGGGGCCAGGTCTTCGCCAGCGCGCTGGCGCAGGACTACTGGAACGGCAAGCCGCACGACGTGCAGTACCAGCTTGGCTACAGCAACCGCATCGGCCCGGTGAGCTATTCGGTCACCGCCACGCGCGTGCGCGGCGCCAACGGCACCGTCGACAACCAGTTCATGCTCAACCTGACGCTGCCGCTCGGCCGCGCAAGCCGCGCGCCGCAGCTCGCGTTCAGCCTCGGCCACGAAACCGGCGGCGGCACCAGCGCGCAGACCACGGTCAGCGGCGTGGCGGGCGCGGACAACCAGTTCAGCTACGGCGTGACGGCCGCGCGCAGCGCCGCGGGCCAGGTCTCGGGCGCGCTCAACGGCCAGTACCGCACGCCCTACACCTCGATCCAGGCCGCCTACGGCCAGGGCTCGGGCTACCGCAATGCGTCGGTCGGCCTGAGCGGCTCGGTGGTGGCGCATCCGGGCGGCGTGAGTTTCTCGCCGTACACGGGCGACACCTTCGCCGTGGTGGAAGCCCCGGCCGCGGCCGGCGCCAGGATCGACAGCTATCCGGGCCTGGTGCTCGACGGGCGCGGCTACGGCGTGGTGCCCTACCTGATGCCGTACCGGCAGAACCAGGTCTCGCTCGATCCGGCCAACATCCCCGACGACATCGAGCTCAAGGTCACCAGCCAGCAGGTGGCGCCGCGCGCGGGCGCGGTGGTGATGCTGCGCTATGCCACCGAGTCGGGCCAGGCCGCGCTGATCGACGCCGCGCTGGCGGATGGCACGCCGGTGCCGTTCGGCGCCGAAGTCACCGACGGCGACGGCAACAACGCCGGGCTGGTCGGGCAGGGCGGGCGCATCTACGTGCGCCTCAAGGAGGGCGGCGGCCCGCTCACGGCGCGCTGGGGCGACGGCGCCGGCCAGCAGTGCGAGATCGAGCCCGCCGCGGATGCGCAGGGCAGCAGCCCGCTGCTGCGCCTCAAGCGCGTCTGCACGGTCGGCTGAACGGACAACGGCGGCGGCGATGGGGCCGCGCCATACAGGAAGGAACAAGAAGATGAAGCCATATTTCCGCAATCTCGTCGCACTGCTGATCGGCCTGGGCGCGGTTGGCGCCGCCAATGCCGCGCCCGACTGCTATGTGATGAAAGGCTCACCTACCCCGCCGACCCTGAGCGTGCCGCTGGCCGCCGGCGCGTTGACCATCGGCCGCGACGTGCCCGATGGCACCGTCATCTACAGCCAGACCGTGTCGGCGCAGGAGGTGGGCATCGAGTGCAAGAACTACGCAGTCGCCACGGTCGAGAATGCCCTCGATCTGATCACCAGCCAGCCAGCCGCCGCCTGGAACCAAGGGCCGTTCGCCGGTAAGGTGTACGAAACGGGACTGCCGGGCATCGGCGTGGCCATCCGCGACGCCCGCGCGGGCCAGTTCTATCCGGGCATGGCTCCGATCAGTTGCCTGCTTCGCTGCGAGTATACGGTCGGGGCGCAATACGTCGAGGTCTCGCTGATCAAGATCGGCAAGGTTTCCGCCAGCGGCCCGGTCGCCGGGGCATCGCTGCCGCGCGTGAGTTCGAAGTGGCGCAAGGGCCCCGGTTTCGATTACCTCGCGGCATTCGAGATCGCCTTCACCGGCAGCCTGAGCATCGTGTCGCAGACCTGCGCCACGCCCGACGTCAGGGTTCCCATGGGTGTCCACAATCCCGGCGACTTCTCCGGCGTCGGCAGCGGCACGCGGTGGGAAGCATTCGACATCCGGTTGCTGAACTGCCCGGCGTTTCATGGCGCCACGGCGAGCGTGTCCTACGACAACGGCGCGCTGGGCGACGTGAGCGGCACCGGCAACCAGCTCGGTTTCCTGCTGACGCCGGCCACCGAGGTGGTGGACGCGGCCAAGGGGATCGTCGCGCTGAGCGCGGGCAGCGAGGCCAAGCCCGCGGCGGGCGGCGTCGGGCTGCAGATCGCCTCGCCCGATGGCGCGCCGGTGGCGTACCACAGCGTGATGCCGAGCGGCATCGTGCCCGCCGCGGTGGACGGCGGCAGCTACACCATTGCGCTGCAGGCGCGTTACGTGCAGACCGGCGAAGCCATCACGCCGGGGCAGGCCAACACCTCGGTGATGTTCACGATCGACTACCGGTAGGAAGAAGGAGAGAGGCGCGCGGCGGGGTCAGTGGTGCTTGTCCTCGCCGATCATCGCCAGCGAGTCGAAGTTGCGCACGTTGTAGCGGTGCTGGCGCATCACCAGGGTCATGGTGACGCAGACGAAGATGCCGAACGCCACGATGACGATGCCGATGGGCACGTTGAGCTTGATCAGCAGCGCGTACAGGCACAGCATCAGCAGCACCGAGACGTTCTCGTTGAAGTTCTGCACCGCGATCGAGTGGCCGGCGGACAGCAGCACGTGGCCGCGGTGCTGCAGCAGGGCGTTCATCGGCACCACGAAGTAGCCCGACATGCCGCCCACCACCATCAGGAACAGGTAGGCGATGGCCATGTACAGCGGCATGTGCATGCCGAGGACGTCGAACGAGACATCGGGCAGGCTGTTCTTGGTGTAGAAGGCCATCAGCATCACCACCACGCCCATCGCCACGCCGAACGGCAGCACCGACAGCGATTTGCGCAGCGGAATGCGCATCGCGGCCAGGATCGCGCCGACCGCCACGCCCACCGCCACCACCGCCTGCAGCAGCGCGCCCTGAGACAGGTTCAGCTCCAGCGACTTCTCGGCCCACTTCAGCACGATGAACTGCAGCGTGGCGCCCGCGCCCCAGAACAGCGTGGTCACGGCCAGCGAGATCTGGCCCAGCTTGTCGCGCCACAAGGCGGTGAAGCAGTCGGCGAACTCGGCGATCAGCTTGATCGGATTCTTTTCCTGCTGCGGATAGCGCGCGCCGGTCTCGGGGATGAACAGGTTGAAGATGGCGGCGACCACATAGAACAGCATGATGACCACCATCGCCGCCTCGGCCGGGGTGTGGATGCCGGTGTCCACGAAGGGCATGTCGAAGCCGAGCAGCACCTTGGAGATGTGCACCGAGATCAGCGCGCCGCCCACCACCGTGCCGAGGATGATCGAGCCGACCGTGAGGCCCTCGATCCATCCGTTGGCCGCCACCAGCCGCTCCGGCGGCAGCAGCTCGGTGAGAATGCCGTACTTGGCGGGCGAGTAGGCGGCCGCGCCGAAGCCCACGATGCCGTAGGCGAGCAGCGGGTGCAGCCCGAACATCATGATGGCGCAGCCGGCGATCTTGATGGTGTTGGTGATGAACATCACCTTGCCTTTCGGCATGGAGTCGGCGAAGGCGCCCACGAAGGCGGCCAGCACCACGTAGGACAGCACGAAGAACAGCTTGAGCAGCGGCGTCATCCACTGCGGGGAATGCAGCTCGGTAAGAAGGGCGATGGCGGCGATCAGCAGCGCGTTGTCGGCCAGCGAGGAGAAGAACTGCGCCGCCATGATGGTATAAAAACCCTTCTTCATACTGTGGACTCTGTCTCCATCGCAATTGCTGTGCAAGTCGGTCACGGTCGCGGTCACGACCGCGTTGCCGGCGGCACCGGAGGCCGTCGGGGAACCTGGGCTGGCGCCGTTGTCAAAGTGATGCCCGGACCAGCTCTGGGAGTGCTTTGCAGCTTGCCTCACCGTGTTTGACATATTGCATCACTTTTGAAACATGGTCGGAACGTCCGGCTTTATAACACGAAAATAAGGCGATTCCGAGCATCTCCGGGCCGCCGGTTGGACAGCGCAAGCGCGCTGCGATTCCCTAAATGTTGAGTCGGATGTGTTCAAATAACGTCTGTGCGACGTGCAGCGCGTACCGGGTCTTCCCCTATGTGGTGCATCCGCGGGCCGCGGGCGGCCCCTGCCGGCCGGCCTCGGTCCGGCCCCGACCCCTCCCGCGCCGTCGCGCATCAGCCTCCTGGAAGCCACAGCGATCCCATGCCTAGACCCATTCACGCCGTCATCCACCAACCGGCCCTGGCCAACAACCTGGAAGTCGTGCGCCACTGCGCACCCGAAGCGCGCGTCTGGGCCGTGGTCAAGGCCAACGCCTACGGCCACGGCATCCGCCGCGCCTTTGCCGGCCTGCGCGCCGCCGACGGCTTCGGCCTGCTCGACCTGAACGAAGCCGTGCTGCTGCGCGAGCTTGGCTGGCAGGGCCCGATCCTGCTGCTGGAAGGTTTCTTCCAGCCCCAGGACGTGCCGCTGCTGGAGCAATACCGCCTCACCACCGCGGTGCATTGCGAAGAACAGCTGCGCATGCTGGAAGCCGGCCGCCCCAAGGGGCCGCTGGCGATCCAGCTCAAGCTCAATACCGGCATGAACCGCCTGGGCTTCCGCCCGGACCAGTACCGCGCCGCCTGGGAGCGCGCGCGCGCCCTGCCGTGCGTGGGCAGCATCGTGCATATGACGCATTTCTCCGATGCCGACAGCCCGCGCGGCATCGCGCACCAGCTCGCGGTGTTCGACGCCGCCACGGCCAACCTGCCGGGCGAGGCCAGCCTGTCCAACTCCGCCGCCACGCTGTGGCATCCCCAGGCGCACCGCGCCTGGGTGCGGCCGGGCATCGTGCTGTACGGCGCCTCGCCCTCCGGGGTGGCGGCCGACGTGAGCAGCTTCGGCCTGCAGCCGGCCATGTCGCTGCACAGCGAGCTGATCTCCGTCCAGGACCTCCAGCCCGGCGATACCGTCGGCTACGGCTCGCTGTTCACGGCGGACCGCGCCATGCGCATCGGCGTGGTGGCCTGCGGTTATGCCGACGGCTACCCGCGCCATGCCGCCGGCTGGGGCGACAACCCGGCGCCGGTGCTGGTCGACGGCGTGCGCACGAACCTGGTGGGCCGGGTCTCGATGGACATGATCTGCGTCGACCTCACGCCTTGCCCCAAGGCCCGCGTGGGCAGCGCCGTGACCCTGTGGGGCCAGGGCCTGCCGATCGACGACGTGGCCGCGGCCAGCGGCACCGTGGGTTACGAGCTGATGTGCGCGCTGGCGCCGCGCGTGCCGGTCACGGTGGCGACGCTGACGGCGCCGGAGCAGGCCGCGCTGGCCTGACGCCGGGGCCGCGGGCGGGCCGGCGCCGGCCCGTGGCCTGCCTGGCCCGGCGGCGGCGCGCCGTCCGTGCGCTGTTTCGCCTCCGCCCGCCTGTTTCGGCGGTTTTTCGCCGCGTCTTGTTGTCGCCGCCGCCACCGCCACCGCCGCCGTCGCTCCGGTGGTTTTCCACCGCTTTCACCGTCTCCACCGTTTTCCCCGAGGATCCCAGTTGGCCAAGCCAAAGAACGTCTACACCTGCACCGAATGCGGCGGCACCTCGCCGCGCTGGCAGGGCCAGTGCCCGCAGTGCCAGCAATGGAACACGCTGGTCGAGACCGTGGCGGAGACCGCGTCGGCCAAGCGCTTCGCGCCGCTGGCCGCCTCGGCCCGCGTGCAGCGCCTGTCCGAGATCGACGCGGCCGACGTGCCGCGCTTTTCCAGCGGCATCGAGGAATTCGACCGCGTGCTGGGCGGCGGGCTGGTGGCCGGCGGGGTGGTGCTGATCGGCGGCGATCCCGGCATCGGCAAGTCCACGCTGCTGCTGCAGGCGCTGGCCAACCTCGCCGCCGAGCGCCCCGTGCTGTACGTCAGCGGCGAGGAGTCCGGCGCGCAGATCGCGCTGCGCGCCCAGCGCCTCGGCGTGGACAGCCCGCAGCTCGCCTTGCTGGCGGAGATCCAGCTGGAGAAGATCCAGGCCACGCTGGAGGCGGAAAAACCCGAGGTGGCGGTGATCGACTCGATCCAGACGCTGTATTCCGAAGCGCTCACCTCGGCGCCCGGCTCGGTGGCCCAGGTGCGCGAATGCGCGGCGCAGCTCACGCGCATCGCCAAGGGCAGCGGCACCACCATCATCCTGGTCGGCCACGTGACCAAGGAAGGCGCGCTGGCCGGCCCGCGCGTGCTCGAGCACATCGTCGACACCGTGCTGTACTTCGAGGGCGACACCCATTCCTCGCACCGCCTGGTGCGCGCGTTCAAGAACCGCTTCGGCGCGGTCAACGAACTGGGCGTGTTCGCCATGACCGAGCGCGGCCTGCGCGGCATCAGCAACCCGTCGGCGCTGTTTCTGTCGCAGCACGAGCAGCAGGTGGCAGGCTCCTGCGTGCTGGTCACGCAGGAAGGCACGCGGCCGCTGCTGGTGGAAGTGCAGGCGCTGGTCGACGCCGCGCAGGTGCCCAACCCGCGCCGGCTGGCCGTGGGGCTGGAGCAGAACCGGCTGGCCATGCTGCTGGCGGTGTTGCACCGCCATGCCGGCATCGCCTGCTTCGACCAGGACGTGTTCCTCAACGCCGTGGGCGGCGTCAAGATCGCCGAGCCGGCGGCCGACCTCGCGGTGCTGTTGGCGATCCATTCGTCGATGCGCAACAAGCCGCTGCCGCGCGGCCTGGTGGTGTTCGGCGAAGTCGGCCTGGCCGGCGAGATCCGGCCCAGCCCGCGCGGGCAGGAACGCCTGCGCGAAGCCGCCAAGCTCGGCTTCACCACCGCGGTGATTCCCCGCGCCAACGCGCCCAAGCAGCCGATCGACGGCCTCGAGGTGATCGCGGTCGAGCGGCTGGAGCAGGCCATCGACCGTGTGCGTCATCTGGAGTGAGAGCCGCTGCGTCAATCCGCCGCAACAGGCGCGTTTGCGGCGCCGCGCACGGTGCGTGGCGCGCTGCGCAAAATCGGTAATAATGAGCCTCGCATCGCGCACGTCCGGCCGTCAGGCCTGCGGCGCGCCGACACCGATGCGCGGTCCTGCCCGGTCCCCGGGTCCAATTCGCTACTGAACCATGCAAGCCAATTCGCGCAGTTTCTTCCTGTTGATCGCCGTGATTTCCTTCGGCCTGGTCGGCTATGCCCTCTACCTGCAGCACGTGGAGGGCTACCAGCCATGCCCGCTGTGCGTGATGCAGCGTTTCGCCTTCGTCGGCATCGGCATCTTCTCGCTACTGGCCGCCATCGCGCAGAGCACGCGCAGCCTGTGGCAGGGGCTGGGCATGCTGTCCGGCATCGGCGGCATCGCCGTGGCCGGCTATCACGTGTCGCTGCTGCTCAACCCCAAGGCCAGTTGCGGCATCGACCCGCTCGAGAACTGGGTCAACCGGCTGCCCACCGCCAAGCTGCTGCCGCAGGTGTTTTACTCGGACGGCTTGTGCACGGCGCCGCTGCCGCCGATTTTTGGTTTGTCGATTCCGGCCTGGTCGCTGATCTGGTTATTTATTTTGACTGCGACTTTGGCGGTGGGGATGATTCGGAGGGAGAGGAATTATCGGTAGTTTTTTGATTTTATTTTGGGGTTTGGGGGGATTTTAAGGTTGGCGGTTTAATGTTGATTGCTTGACGTCGGCGGATTAATGCCAAATTCAATGGCTGAATGTCAACGGTTGAACGTCAACTGCTTAACTTCAAAGTCAAAGGCTTTCGCTCCCCCGGAGCGACCTACTTTCTTTTCCCCGAAAAGAAAGTAGGCAAAGAAAGCGGGCTGCCTGGCCGGCAGGGGCAGAAACGTTGGGATTTCTCTTGTTGGTGGTTTCGTCGTGGGGCCGGTGGTTCTGCTGGCATCCTGCCGTTACCGGTGCGAGCGGCCACGATCTGGCTGGCGGTATGGGTTTCGGGGTCAGACCTATGATGGCGGGCGCACTGCTGGTTCGGCCATCTGCCGTTACCGGTGCTGGCGGTCACGGCGTAGCACCGGCACTGGTTTCGTGGTGGGCGCGGTGGACCCCGCGCGGGTGTGCGGGGTTGCTTTGAACCGGATTGCCTCTCAAGTCAAAACCATTTGGCACTGAGATCGAATGGGGGCCACCGCGCCCACCACGAATCCAGCTCCGTCTCTATGACGAGCCCATCCGCTCCGGTCGCGGCAGCAGCCCGAAGGGCCTGGGCCTATGCCATCATGCAGCGCCACCACGAATCGAACACCACCCGAGAGAACGTGGCCACCAAAACCGGTACCGGCAGAATCCCTGCAGAACCACCACCGCCACCACGAAACCACCAACAACCAGCAATCCTGTTCGGCTCTGCCCCTGCCGGCCAGGCAGCCCGCTTTCTTTGCCTACTTTCTTTTCGGGGAAAAGAAAGTAGGTCGCTCCGGGGGAGCGAAAGCCTTTGACTTTGACTTTGACTTTGAAGTTAAGCAGTTGACGTTCAGCCGTTGACGTTAAGAAGTGGCCATTGACATTAAGCCATTAACATTAAGCCATTAAAATTGAAGTAACCTTCCAAAAAATCAAACAATCCCCTCAATCTGCTCCTGCAACTCCAGCCAACGCTCCTCGAGCGTATCAAGTTCCCCCCCCACTTCCCCCTGCCGCTTGAGCATCTCCATCAACTTCCCCTTGTTACCCTCCGCATAACTGCTCTCGTCGGCCATGAACGCATCGATCTCGCTCTTGGCCTGCTGCAGCACGGCCATGCGCTTTTCCACCTTTTCCAGTTCCTTGGTCAGCGGCTTGCGCAACTGCGTCAGGCGCTGGCGTTCGTCGGCTTCGGCGCGGCGCTGGTCGCGGCGGTTGACCGCGGCGGCGCCGTCGCCCGCGGCGGGGGCCTGCGCGGCGCTGGCGGCGTTGCGCTTGGCCGCGGCCTGTTGCAGCAGCCAGTCGCGGTAGTCGTCGAGGTCGCCGTCGAACGGCTTCATGGTGCCGTCGCCGACCAGCATGAACTGGTCGGTGGTGGCGCGCAGCAGGTGGCGGTCGTGGGAGACCACGATCAGGGTGCCTTCGAACTGCGCCAGCGCCATCGTCAGCGCTTCGCGGGTGTCGAGGTCGAGGTGGTTGGTCGGTTCGTCGAGCAGCAGCAGGTTGGGCTTCTGCCAGACGATCAGCGACAGCGCCAGGCGCGCCTTCTCGCCGCCGGAGAACGGCTCGATCGGCGCGGTGGCCATGTCGCCGCGGAAGTTGAAGCTGCCGAGGAAGTCGCGCAGTTCCTGCTCGCGCGTCTCCGGCGCCAGGCGCGCCAGGTGCTGCAGCGGGGAGTCCTGGTCGCGCAGCGTCTCCAGCTGGTGCTGGGCGAAGTAGCCGATCTGCAGGCCCTTGCCCTGGCGCAGCTTGCCGGCCAGGGGTTCTTGCGTGGCCGCCAGCGTCTTCACCAGCGTGGACTTGCCCTGGCCGTTGGCGCCGAGCAGGCCGATGCGCTGGCCGGTCTGGATCGACAGCGACAGGTTGTGCAGGATGGTCACGGGCGGCGCGCCGGGCGCGGGCGGCGGATAACCGCAGTCCACGCCTTCGAGCACCATCATCGGGTTGGGCGCCGAGTCCGGCTCGCGGAACTCGAAGGCGAAGCCGGCGGCGATGTGCACCGGCGCCAGCCGCTCCATCTTCTCCAGCGCCTTGACCCGGCTCTGCGCCTGGCGCGCCTTGGTGGCCTTGGCCTTGAAGCGCGTGATGAACGATTCGAGGTGGGCGATCTCTTTCTGCTGGCGCGAGTAGGCCGACTGCTGCAGCGCCATCTGCTGCAGGCGCAGCGTCTCGAACTGGGTGTAGTTGCCGCCGTAGCGGCGCAGTTGCTGGTTCTCGATGTGCACGGTGACGTTGCAGATCGCGTCGAGGAATTCGCGGTCGTGCGAAATCATCACCAGCGTGCCGGGATAGCGCGCCAGCCAGTCTTCCAGCCAGACGATGGCGTCGAGGTCCAGGTGATTGGTCGGTTCGTCGAGCAGCAGCAGGTCGGACGGGCACATCAGCGCCTGCGCCAGGTTCAGCCGCATGCGCCAGCCGCCCGAGAACGACGCCACCGGCTGCGACACCTGCGCCAGCGTGAAGCCCAGCCCCAGCAGCAGCGCCTCGGCGCGCGCCGGTGCGGTGTAGCCGTCGGCGTCGGCGAAGGCGGCGTGGGCGTCGGCCTCGGCGGTGCCGTCGCCGCTGGCCTGGGCCGCGGCGATGCGCGCCTCGATCTCGCGCAGGCGGGTGTCGCCGTCGATGGTGTATTCCACCGCGCTGCGCGCGACCGCCGGGGTTTCCTGCGCCACGTGGGCGATGCGCCACTGCGGCGGGATGGCGACGTCGCCGCCGTCCGGATGCAGCTCGCCGCGCAGCATGGCGAACAGGGTCGACTTGCCGCTGCCGTTGGCGCCGACGAGGCCGACGCGCTCGCCGGGGTTCAGCGTCACGCTGGTGTGGTCGAACAGCACCTTGGTGCCGCGCTGGAGGACTAGCTGGTCGATTCGGATCACGGGAGGGGAAAGCTGGAGATAAAGCCGCCGGAGATGAGCGATGGCCGGCCCGGCATGGCACGGGTCAACCCGGCATTGTAGCCGCTTCGCATGATGCTGCCCGTCAAATGGCGGCGCGCGGCGGCGTATGGCGGAGGATGGCGGCGAGGTTCGGCGGGCCGCCGCGCGCGGACTCCGGCGGTGGCCGCGCAGGGACGGCAAAGGGATGGCAAGGAGACAGCAGCCTAGGTATAAACCCTTGCCCGCGTAAAACTCTATTTTCATGGTACGCGTTTTGCGTGTAAATTAATTTACATAGATGCGCGCCGCCTGCATGCTTTTTTTTCGTGCATGGCTTCGCGGCGGCGCATCCCGTCAACCAGAACCGCACCCATGTCCCTCGGCAACTCCGGCAATTCCGGCACCAACGGATCCTCCGGCAAGAACGGCAACGGCTCGATCACCGAGCGCATCGCCCGCGCCCTGCCCACGCTGACGCCCGCGCACCAGCGCATGGCCGAATACGTGCTGGGCAATCCGTTCCGTGCCGCCACCATGCGCATCGACGAACTGGCGGCGGCGGTGGAGGTCTCGGTGGCCACCGCCAACCGCTTCGCGCACGCGCTCGGCTTCGAGGGCTATCCGCAGTTCCGCACCGAGCTGGTGCGCGGTTTCGAGGCCACGCTGGCGCCGGTCGAGAAGCTGCGCACCGAACTGGAGCGCCCGGCCACGGTGGCGGCGGTCATCGCCGCCTCGCTCGACGAGGACGTGCGCAATCTCGAGGCCACGCGCCGCGGGCTCGATGCCGAGTCCTGCGAGCGCGCGGTGGAAGCCATCCTGTCGGCCGAGCGCGTGTTCGTGGTGGGCTTCGGCGCGAGCGGTTTCCTGGCCGGGCTGCTGCAGCACGGGCTGGACCTGTCGTGCC
This sequence comes from Cupriavidus ulmosensis, assembly GCF_977008105.1. Lineage (NCBI taxonomy): Bacteria > Pseudomonadati > Pseudomonadota > Betaproteobacteria > Burkholderiales > Burkholderiaceae > Cupriavidus > Cupriavidus ulmosensis. Next base: position 2,439,096 of record NZ_CDRMWP010000001.1, on the reverse strand, counting down.
GCACCGTGATCTCGGTGTCGGGCGCGGGCGGCGCGTCGACCGCGGCGCGCGCGCTGTTCAAGCTGCAGCCCAGCGACCTGCTGATCGTGATCGGCTTTCCGCGCTACGTGTACGACACCGTGACCATCGCGCGGCGCGCGCGCGCGCACGGCGCGCGCATCGTGGCGCTGACCGACGGGCCGACCTCGCCGCTGGCGGCACTGGCCGACATCGCGCTGTACGCGCACACCGGCCGCCAGCTTTCCGCCAACTCGGACACCGCCGTGCTGGCTTTCATCGAAGGCCTGTGCGGCGCCGTGGCGCACCGCGCCGCGCACGCCGTCAAGGCCGCCGCCGAGATGACCGAATTCCTGCTGCCGTGGCTGCACGGCGCGCCGCCCGGCCAGGGCCGCGACGCGCGCGAGCGCCACGACGAAGCAGCCGAAGGCCGCGCCAAGGGCGCGCCCGCGCGCCGCAAGAAACCCACTCCCGACGCATCGTGAACCCCAACCTTACCCCTGTGATCGCCATCCACGGCGGCGCCGGCACCATCACCCGTGCCGCCATGAGCCCCGCCAGGGAGGCGGAATACACCGCCGCGCTGGGCGGCGTGCTGCAAGCCGGCCAGCGCGTGCTGGCCGACGGCGGCAGCGCGCTCGACGCCGTCACCGAAGCCGTGCGCCTGCTCGAGAACTGCCCGCTGTTCAATGCCGGCCGCGGCGCCGTGCTGACCCGCGCCGGCACCTACGAGCTCGACGCCGCCATCATGGACGGCGCCACCCGCGCCGCCGGCGCGGTGGCCTGCGTCAAGTGCCTGCGCAATCCGGTGCTGGCCGCGCGCGCGGTGATGGAGCAGAGCGAGCACGTGCTGTTCGCCGGCGACGGCGCCGAGGCTTTCGCGCGCGCGCGGGGCCTGGAACTGGTGGAGCCCGCCTACTACTTCACCGAGGCGCGCCGCGAGCAATGGGAGCGCGCGCGCGGCACCGCCGGCACGGCGCTCGACCACGACGCCGCCAGCCGCGCGGCCGAGCCCATCGACCCCGACAGCAAGTTCGGCACCGTGGGCGCGGTGGCCTGCGACGCGCAGGGGCGCCTGGCCGCGGCCACCTCCACCGGCGGCGTCACCAACAAGCAGGTCGGCCGCGTCGGCGACACGCCCATCATCGGCGCCGGCTGTTATGCCGACGACGTGGCCGCGGTGTCCGCCACCGGCACCGGCGAGATGTTCATCCGCGCGGTGGCGGCCTACGACGTGGCCGCGCAGATGCGCTACGCGGGCCTGCCGCTCGGCGAGGCCGCGCGCCGCGTGGTGATGGAGAAGCTGCCGGCCATCGACGGCCGCGGCGGCCTGATCGCGGTGGACCGCGCCGGCAACGTCGCGCTGCCGTTCAACACCGAAGGCATGTACCGCGGTTTCGCCCGGGTGGGCGAGGCGGTCAACGTGTGGATCTACGGTTGAGCCGGCAGGCGCGGCATCGATCCATCCCGGCATCAACAGCATCAACAGGCATCAAGGGGTCCAAGTGGCTGCAGCATCCTCTTCCCGGTCGGCCCAAGCGGGCATCGTCCTGCCACCGCAGCGGGTGGTTTCCGTCAACGATCTCACCGTGCGCTTTTCCACCTCGGAGCGCACCGTGGAGGCCGTGCGCGGCCTGAGCTTCCACGTCGACCGCGGCGAGACGCTGGCCGTGGTGGGCGAGTCGGGCTCGGGCAAGTCGGTGACGTCGCTGGCGCTGATGCGGCTGGTCGAGCACGGCGGCGGCAAGATCGCCGGCGGCAGCATGGCGCTGCGCCGGCGCGGCGGCGAGGTGATCGATCTCGCCCGCGCCGACAACGCCACCATGCGCGGCGTGCGCGGCAGCGACGTGGCCATGATCTTCCAGGAGCCGATGACCTCGCTCAACCCGGTGTTCCCGGTGGGCGAGCAGATCGCCGAATCGATCCGCCTGCACCAGGGCAAGGGCCGCGCCGAGGCGCGCGCCGAAGCACTGCGCATGCTGGAGATCGTGCGCATTCCCGAGGCGCGCCGCGTGCTGGACCGCTTCCCGCACCAGCTCTCGGGCGGCATGCGCCAGCGCGTGATGATCGCGATGGCGCTGTCGTGCAAGCCGGCGCTGCTGATCGCCGACGAGCCGACCACCGCGCTCGACGTGACCATCCAGGCCGAGATCCTGCAGCTGATCCGCAACCTGCAGGCCGAGATGGACATGGGCGTGGTCTTCATCACCCACGACATGGGCGTGGTGGCCGAGGTGGCCGACCGCGTGCTGGTGATGTACCGCGGCGAACGGGTGGAGGAGGGCACCGCCGAGCAGGTCTTCGCCGCGCCCGCGCATCCGTACACGCGCGCGCTGCTGTCGGCCGTGCCCAAGCTCGGCGCCATGCAGGGCACCGACTGGCCCGCCAAGTTCCCGCTGCTGCAGCTCGACCAGTCCGCGCCGGCCGCGCCCGGGGCGCCGCAGGACACCGTGCCGGCCGGCGCCGCGCCGATCCTGCGCGTGCGCGACCTGGTGACGCGCTTCGACGTGCCGGGCGGCCTGCTGGGCCGCGTGGCGCGCCGCGTGCACGCGGTCGAGCGCGTGAGCTTCGACCTCCATCCCGGCGAGACGCTGGCGCTGGTGGGCGAGTCCGGCTGCGGCAAGTCCACCACCGGCCGCTCGCTGCTGCGCCTGGTCGACAGCCAGAGCGGCACCATCGAATTCAACGGCCAGGACATCAGCCAGATGAAGGGCGGCGCGCTGCAGACCCTGCGCCGCAATATCCAGTTCATCTTCCAGGACCCGTTCGCCTCGCTCGACCCGCGCGTGCCGGTGGGCTACTCCATCATGGAGCCGCTGCTGGTGCACAAGGTGGCCAGCGGCAAGGAGGCCGAGCAGCGCGTGGCCTGGCTGCTGGAAAAGGTGGGCCTGAGCGCGGCGCACGCCTCGCGCTACCCGCATGAATTCTCGGGCGGTCAGCGCCAGCGCATCTGCATCGCGCGCGCGCTGGCGCTCAACCCCAAGGTGGTGGTGGCCGACGAGTCGGTGTCCGCGCTCGACGTGTCCATCCAGGCGCAGATCGTCAACCTGATGCTGGACCTGCAGCGCGAGATGGGCATCGCCTTCCTGTTCATCTCGCACGACATGGCGGTGGTGGAGCGCGTGAGCCACCGCGTGGCGGTGATGTACCTGGGCCAGATCGTGGAGATCGGCCCGCGCCGCGCGATCTTCGAGAACCCGCAGCACCCGTACACCAGGAAGCTGATGTCGGCGGTGCCGATCGCCGATCCGGCGCGCCGCCACCTCAAGCGCGAGCCGCTCAACGACGAGATCCCCAGCCCCATCCGGCTGCTCGGCGACGAGCCGCTGGTGCAGCCGCTGGTGGCCGTCGGCGGCAGCGCCGCCTCGCAGCATTTCGTAGCCCGGCACGCCATCGGCGGTGCCTACTAACCGACGCCTTTCCAAGGAGAATCGATGATGACCCGGATGATGTTCCGCTTGGCCCCCTCGAAGCTGATCGCCGGCGGCCTGGCCCTGGCCGCGCTCGGCGCCGGCCCCGCCTTCGCCGCCAAGGACGCCGTGATGGCGGTGTATTCCACCTTCACCACGCTCGACCCGTACGACGCGAACGACACGCTGTCGCAGGCCGCCAGCAAGTCCTTCTACCAGGGCCTGTTCGGCTTCGACAAGGACATGAAGCTGGTCAACGTGCTGGCCGAAAGCTATGAAGCCAGCAAGGACGGCCTGACCTACACCATCAAGCTCAAGAAGGGCGTGAAGTTCCACGACGGCACCACCTTCGACGCCGCCGCCGTCAAGGCCAACTTCGACCGCGTCACCAACCCGGCCAACAAGCTCAAGCGCTACACGCTGTTCAACCGCGTGGCCAGGACCGACGTGGTGGACGCCAGCACCGTCAAGGTCACGCTGAAAGAGCCGTTCTCGCCGTTCATCAACGTGCTGGCCCATCCGTCGGCGGTGATGATCTCGCCGGCCGCGCTGCAGAAGTACGGCAAGGACATCGCGTTCCACCCGGTCGGCACCGGCCCGTTCGAGTTCGTCGAGTGGAAGCAGCCCGATCACCTCAAGGGCAAGAAGTTCGCCGGCTTCTGGAAGACCGGCTACCCGAAGATCGACACCATCACCTGGAAGCCGGTGGTGGACAACAACACGCGCGCGGCCATCATGCAGACCGGCGAAGCGGACTTCGCCTTCAGCATCCCGTTCGAGCAGGCCGCCGTGCTCAAGGGCAATCCCAAGGTGGACCTGATCGATGCGCCGTCGATCATCCAGCGCTACCTGAGCCTGAACACCACGGTCAAGCCGTTCAACGACCCCAAGGTGCGCCAGGCCATCAACTACGCCATCAACAAGGACGCGCTGGCCAAGGTGGCCTTCGCCGGCTACGCCACGCCTTCCGACGGCGTGGTGCCCGCGGGCGTGGACTATGCCGAGAAGCTGGGCCCGTGGCCGTATGACCCGGCCAAGGCGCGCGCGCTGCTCAAGGAAGCCGGCTACCCGAACGGCTTCGAGACCACGCTGTGGTCGGCCTACAACCACACCACCGCGCAGAAGGTGATCCAGTTCGTGCAGCAGCAGCTGCAGCAGGTCGGCATCAAGGCGCAGGTGCAGGCGCTCGAAGCCGGCCAGCGCGTGGAGAAGGTCGAGAGCGTGCAGAAGCCCGAAGACGCCGGCGTGCGCATGTACTACGTGGGCTGGTCGTCCTCGACCGGCGAGTCGGACTGGGCGCTGCGCCCGCTGCTGGCCTCCGAGTCGATGCCGCCCAAGCTGCTCAACACCGCGTACTACAAGAACGACCAGGTCGACGCCGACATCGCCAACGCGCTGCGCACCACCGACCGCGCCGAGAAGGCCCGCCTGTACAAGGACGCGCAGCAGCAGATCTGGAAGGACGCGCCGTGGGCCTTCCTGGTGACGGAGAAGGTGCTGTTCGCGCGCGCCAAGCGCCTGAGCGGCGCCTACGTGATGCCCGACGGCTCGTTCAACTTCGACGAGATCGACATCAAGCAATAAGGGCTGCGGGCTGCCGGGCGCAGGCGGCCCGGCCCGGCGGCAGGCGGTACCAAGCAGTACCAGGCAGTACCCGCAGGCAGTACGGCGCAGCAAGCCGTGCATGGCCGCCCGCCCGCGGATGCGGGGGCAGGGCGGGCGGCCCGCGGTCTTTTTCTTTCCGGTGCATCATGCTGAATTATTTTCTCAAACGATTCCTGGGCGTGATTCCCACACTGCTGATCGTGGCAGTGCTGGTCTTCATGTTCGTCCACCTGCTGCCCGGCGATCCCGCCCGGCTCGCGGCCGGCCCCGAGGCCGACCAGGCCACGGTGGAGCTGGTGCGCCGCGACCTCGGCCTGGACAAGCCGCTGCCCGAGCAGTTCGCGCAGTTCTTCTCGAACGCGCTGCGCTGGGAATTCGGCAACTCGCTGCGCACCAAGCGCCCGGTCAGCGAGGAGATCGGCGACCGCTTCATGCCCACGCTGTACCTGACGCTGGCCTCGATGGTGTGGGCGGTGGTCTTCGGCATGGCGATCGGCGTGACCTCCGCGGTGTGGCGCAACCGCTGGCCCGACCGCCTTGGCATGACGCTGGCGGTGTCCGGCATCTCGTTTCCGGCGTTCGCGCTGGGCATGCTGCTGATGGAAGTGTTCTCGGTGCAGCTGGGCTGGCTGCCGTCGATCGGCGCCGATTCCTGGAAGCACTACATCCTGCCCTCGCTCACGCTGGGCGCCGCGGTGGCCGCCGTGATGGCCCGCTTCACGCGCGCGTCCTTCGTCGAGGTGCTGCAGGAAGATTTCGTGCGCACCGCGCGCGCCAAGGGCGTGGGCGAGCTGCTGGTGGTGGCCAAGCACTGCCTGCGCAACGCCATGATTCCCGTGGTCACCATGATGGGCCTGCAGTTCGGCTTCCTGCTGGGCGGCTCGATCGTGGTCGAGAAGGTCTTCAACTGGCCCGGCCTCGGCCGCCTGCTGGTGGACGCCGTGGAGATGCGCGACTACCCGGTCATCCAGGCCGAGGTGCTGCTGTTCTCGCTCGAGTTCATCCTGATCAACCTGGTGGTCGACGTGCTGTACACCGTCATCAACCCCGCCATCCGCTACAAGTAAGGAGAGGCCGGCATGACCCAGCTTTCCACGTCCGCCGGCGGCAACGCCGCCGCGCCCGCCGCCGCGCCGGAAGCGGTGCGCACGCCCTGGACCGAGTTCTGGCGCAAATTCCGCAAGCAGCACCTGGCGCTGGGCGCCGGCGTGTTCGTGCTGCTGCTGGTGGCGGTGGCGGTCTTCGCGCCGCACCTGGTGCCCTACGACCCCGAGAACTTCTTCGACTACGACGCGCTCAACGCCGGCCCCTCGGCCGCGCACTGGTTCGGCGTGGACTCGCTCGGGCGCGACATCTTCAGCCGCATCCTGGCCGGCACCCGCATCTCGCTGGCCGCGGGCTTCTTCTCCGTCATCATCGGCGCCATCGTCGGCACCGTGCTGGGCCTGCTGGCCGGCTATTACGAAGGCTGGTGGGACCGCATCGTCAGCCGCATCTCGGACGTGCTGTTCGCGTTTCCCGGCATCCTGCTGGCGATCGGCATCGTCGCCATCCTCGGCAACGGCATGACCAACGTGATCTTCGCCGTGGCCATCTTCAGCATCCCCGCGTTCGCGCGCCTGGTGCGCGGCAACACGCTGATGCTCAAGCGCCTGACCTACGTGGAGGCCGCGCGCAGCATCGGCGCGTCCGACTGGACCATCCTGATGCGGCACATCCTGCCGGGCACGATCTCGTCCATCGTGGTGTATTTCTCGATGCGCATCGGCACCTCGATCATCACCGCCGCCAGCCTCTCGTTCCTCGGCCTGGGCGCGCAGCCGCCCACGCCCGAGTGGGGCGCCATGCTCAACGAGGCGCGCGCCGACATGGTCACGGCGCCGCACGTGGCGATCTTCCCCAGCCTGGCGATCTTCCTCACGGTGCTCGCCTTCAACCTGCTCGGCGACGGCCTGCGCGACGCGCTCGACCCGAAGATCGACCGCCGCTGAGCGCGAGCCGCACATGCGCCAGGAACCGATCCACGAGCTGACCCACATCGGCGCGCTGCCGGCCGGCGCGCGCGGCACCATCGCCGACGTGCCCGGCGTGACCGTGGGCCACTGCACGCTGGCGCGCGGCGCGTGCCAGACCGGCGTGACGGTGGTGCTGCCGCACGCCGGCAACCTGTTCGCCGACAAGGTGCCGGCCGCCGCCACCGTGCTCAACGGCTTCGGCAAGAGCGTGGGGCTGGTGCAGGTGGAGGAGCTCGGCGTGCTGGAGACGCCGATCGCGCTCACCAACACCTTCGCCGTGGGCGCGCTGGCGCAGGCGCAGATCCGCCAGGCCATCGCCGCCAACCCGGAGATCGGCCGCGCCTGGCCGACCGTCAATCCGCTGGTGTTCGAGTGCAACGACGGCTATCTCAACGACATCCAGGCCATGCCGGTGCGGGAGGCGCACTACGCGCAGGCCTGCGCGGCGGCGGCCGCGGATTTCGCGCAGGGCGCGGTGGGGGCGGGGCGCGGCATGTCCTCGTTCGGGCTCAAGGGCGGCATCGGCTCGGCCTCGCGCCGGGCGGGCGCATACCACGTGGGGGCGCTGGTGCAATCCAACTTCGGCGTGCTGCCCAACCTCACCGTGGCCGGCGCGCGCCTGGGCGGCAGGCTGGCCGCGCGCCTGCAGGCGCGGGCGCACGCCGAAGCGCAGGCCGGGCCGGAGAAGGGCTCGATCATCATGATCGTCGCCACCGACGCCCCGCTCGACGCGCGCCAGCTGCGCCGCCTGTCGCTGCGCGCCAGCGCCGGGCTGGCCCGCACCGGCTCGGTGTTCGGCCACGGTTCGGGCGACATCGCGCTGGCGTTCTCCACCGCCTGCACCGTGCCGCAGCAGGCCGACGCGCCCATGCCGGCGCTGGCCATGCTGCACGAGAGCCGGCTCGACGCGCTGTTCCAGGCCGCCGCCGACAGCGTCGAGCAGGCCATCCTCAACGCGCTGTGGCGGGCCGAAAGCGTGAGCGGCCGCGACGGCCACCGCCGCATCGCGCTGCGCGAGCTGATGCCCGAACTGCCGCAATGGCTGGCGCGCCACGCGGCGCCAGCCGACTGATCCCGGAGCGCGATGAAGATCCTGATTTCCACCGACATCGAAGGCGTCGCCGGCGTCTTCCACGCCGAGCAGGCGCGCGCCGGCAACGGCGAATACGAGCGCGCGCGCGCCTGGATGACCGCCGAGGCCAACGCCGCGGTGCAGGGCGCCTTCGCCGGCGGCGCCACCGAAGTGCTGGTCAACGACTCGCACGGCGGCTTTCGCAACCTGCTGCCCGACCAGCTCGACCCGCGCGCGCGCCTGGTGCTAGGCAAGCCGCGCTATCTCGGCATGATGGCCGGCGTGGAAGGCTGCGACGGCGTGTTCATGGTCGGCTACCACGGCCGCGCGCAGAGCCGCGGCATCCTGGCCCACACCATCAACAGCAGCGCCTTCGCCCGCGTCTGGCTGGGCGGGCAGGAGATGGGCGAGGCCGGCTTGTATGGCGCGCTGGCCGGCGAGTTCGGCGTGCCGGTGCTGATGGCCAGCGGCGACGACGTGTTCGTCGAAGAGACGCGGCCGCTCATGCCGTGGGTGCGCTACGTGCAAACCAAGCAAGCCGGCGGCCACGGCAGCGGCACCACGCTGTCGCCGGCGGCCGCGCGCGAGGCCATCGCCGCCGCCGCCGGGCAGGCCGTGCGCGAGGCCGGCGGACAGCCGCTGCGCATTCCCGGCCCGGTGCGGTGCCGCCTGCAGGCGCACAGCCCCGCCTACGCCGACCTGTTCTGCCAGTGGCCCGCGCTCGAGCGCGTGGACGGCGTCACGCTGGTGTTCGAAGCCGCCTCGGTGCAGGCGGCGGTGCGCATGCTCAACTGCCTGTCGGCGATGTCGTTCATGCTCAGGTAGGCGCGCCGGCCGGCGCGGCCGCGATTGGAGGACAATAGCGGCCTGGCCGCGGCAAGGATGCCGCGGCCAGGCTGTCTTGCATTCACTCATCGTGCCGCGCGCGGCGGCCATCACGCGCAGATTCATGACCGCAGTCAACGGCGAAAGCTGGACCCCAGTACGCAAGGATTTCGTCGACCCCGCCACGCGCTGCCACCAGCACGTGGGGCGCGCGCGCCATCACGGCTTCGGCAGCGGGCAGGCCTACATCCTGCGCGACGCGCACGGCCACGAGCACCCGTTCGGCGAGGCCTGCGCGCGCGCCGTGCTGGCCGAGCCGGCCGGGCTCGACCTGGTGCCCGACTACACCGAGCGCGACGCCGGCCCCGCCGCCGCCGTGCCCGCGGCCACGCCGCCGTCGGCCGAGGAATTCGAGCTGACCGCCCCGGCCCCGCACCGCGCGCGCCGCGCCGGCGTCCGCCGCGATGCCTCCGCCGACGCCGCCCGGCGCCGCGCCGACGCCATCCGCTACCTGGTGCTGCGCATGGAGAAGGTGGCCGGCGTGCCGCGCGTGCAGCCCACGGTGCGCTTCCCGGCGCTGGAGGAGGTCTACCAGGACTACCTGCGCAGCGGCGACCTGCCCGAGGCGCAGGTGCGGCGCATCCTCGCCATCGAGCGCAGCGCCACCACGCCGGCCAAGCTCAAGAGCCTCAATCTGCTCGACGTCTACACCGCCCACGTCAAGCTCGAACGCGCCATCCGCGAATCCAGCCGGCTGGAGCAGCAGCGCTTCCTGCGCAGCCTCCACGACTGGCTCGCGCGCCACCTGGTGCTGTCCGCCGCGCAGCTTGCCGCGGCGGGCATCGAGATGCATCCGCATGCGTTCCGCTCGCCGCTGCTGCGCGAGGCCGGCGCGGACAAGGCGGGCGCGGGCCGGGGCTGAGCCGCGTCGGGCCTCCGGGAAGGCCCGATGGCAATAGCCGCCCGGTTGGCGTCTAATACCGGCACCCCCACTGCTCGCCAGGCGCGAAATACGCTGTCATGTCCGTGCATACCGGCTTTTCCCGCAGCTACGCCGAAGCCCGGCGGAAATTCCTCGACGCGGCGCGCGCCGCCGGTGCCACGCTGGCCGGTTTCCCGCACCCGACCATGCGCGGCAGCGCCGGCGAGGAGCTGGCCATCGACGTGGCCTGGGCCGGCGCCGCCGAGGCCCGGCGCGTGCTGCTGGTGACGTCGGGCGTGCACGGCGTGGAGGGCTTCTGCGGCTCCGGCGCGCAGGTCGCGCTGCTCGGCGACGCGGACCTGCGCGCGGCGTGCGCCGGGGCCGGCGTGGCGCTGATGCTGGTGCACGCGGTCAATCCCTACGGCTTTTCGCATCTGCGGCGCGTCAACGAGGACAACGTCGACCTCAACCGCAATTTCATGGATTTCACCCGGCCCCTGCCCGAGAACGCGCCCTACGCGCAGATCGCGCCGCTGCTGCTGCCCGCGCAGTGGCCGCCCTCGGAGGCCGACCAGGCGGCGCTGATGCGGTCGGTGATGGCGAAAGGCCTGCCGTGGTACCAGGCGGCGGTCAGCGCGGGCCAGTACCACGCGCCGGACGGCCTGTTCTTCGGCGGCGGCAAGGCCACCTGGAGCAACTACACGCTGCGCCGCATCCTGGCCCGCTACGGCGCCGGGCGCGAGGCGCTGCGCTGGCTGGACATCCATACCGGCCTGGGCCCGCGCGGCTACGGCGAGCCCATCTACATGGGCCCGGACGCGGCCGCGCCGGTCGCCCGCGCGCGCGCCATCTGGGGCAGCCACGTCACCTCCATCCACGATGGCTCGTCGGCCTCGGCCAACCTGACGGGCATGGCCTGGCAGGCGGTGCCGCAGACGCTGCCCGCGGTGGACTACAGCGGCATCGCGCTGGAGTTCGGCACCCTGCCCGTGACCGAGGTGCTGGAGGCGCTGCGCGGCGACCACTGGCTGCACCTGCATCCCGAGGCCGACGAAGGCCAGCGCGAGCTGATCCACCAGGCGATGTGGCGCGCGTTCTACGGCGACGCCGACGACTGGCGCGAAGGCGTGGTCGAGCAGGTGCGCGAGGCCGCGGGCAAGGCGCTGGCCGGCTGGTAGCAGCGGGTAGCTGGCAGCGGCCGGCGGGCAGGCAAGGAAACCGCCGCGCGGCGGCGCTGCATCCGGCGCTTGCCGTATACAATCCGGCACAGCCAAATTCGCCGGTGCCGCCGGCTTTCCCGCTCATGCCGAATCCAACCCGGGCCTTCCTGCTCGGTCCGCTGCTCAAGGGCGTATCGCGCTCTTTCTATCTCACGCTGCGCATCCTCCCCGCGGGCATGCGCGATCCGATCGGGCTGGCCTATCTGCTCGCGCGCGCGGCCGACACCATCGCCGACACCTCGCTGATCCCGCCGGCGCAGCGGCTGGCCCTGCTGCTGTCGTTCCGCGACCAGGTCAACGGCGCCGCCGGCGACGCGGCGCTGATGCGCCGCATGGCGCAGGAGGTTGGCGCGCAGCAACAGCAGTCCGACGAACAGGTCCTGCTCGAATCGCTCGGCCCCGCGCTGGCGATCCTGCCGCAGTTGAGCGAGTCCGACCGCGAGGCCGTGCGCGGCATCGTCTCGACGCTGGCCAGCGGCATGGAATTCGACCTGCGCACGTTTCCCGACGAAGCCTCCGGCCGCCTCGTCGCGCTGCGCACGCTGGACGAGCTGGACCGCTACACCTACCTGGTGGCGGGCTGCGTGGGCGAGTTCTGGACCACCATGACCTATGCGCACATGCCGGGCGTGCTCAAGGCCGGCCCCGACACCATGCTGGCGCTGGGCGTGCGCTTCGGCAAGGCGCTGCAGATGACCAACGTGCTGCGCGACTGCGGCAAGGACCTGCGCATCGGCCGCTGCTACCTGCCGGCGGCGCTGCTGGCGCGCCACGGCCTGGCGCCGCAGGACCTGCTGGCGCCGGCCAATGCGGCGCGCGCGCGGCCGCTGCTGTTCGAGCTGGTGCATCACGCGCTCGGGCATTTCCGCGCGGCGCTCGACTACACGCTGGCCATTCCCGGCTCGGCCGTGCGGCTGCGGCTGGCCTGCATCTGGCCCATCGTCATCGGGCTGGAGACCTTGCTGCTGCTGGTGGACAACCCGGCGTGGCCGGACCCGGCCAGGATCTCCAAGGTGCGGCGCAAGGCGGTGTACCGGGTGATGGCGTATTCGCTGCCGGCGGTGGCGTCGGACCGGCTGGTGCGGCGCTGGGTCGAGGGGCTGCTGGCGCGCATCGAGGCCAGGATGGCGCCCGCGCGCGCCGGCTGACGGCCGGGCGCCGCCGCTTCACTCGGACTGCCGGCCGCGCGTCTTCCTCGCGCGCCGGCGCCCGCGTGGTCCGTCAGCCCGGCAGTCCTTCGTAGGTCACCAGGAACACCTGTTCCTCGCCGGCGCTGACCGGCAGCCAGATCAGTTCCAGTTCCGGGAACGCCGCTTCCACGTTGGCGTGCTCGTTGCCGATCTCCACCACCAGCACGCCGCCCGGGTTGAGGCGGGCCTTGGCGCCGGCGATGATCCGCCGCACCACGTCCATGCCGTCGTCGCCGCCAGCCAGCGCGATGCGCGGCTCGGCCAGGTATTCGGCGGGCAGCGCCTGCATCGAGGTTTCGTTGACGTAGGGCGGGTTGGTGAGGATGACGTCGTATTTCGCGCCGGCCGGCAGCGGGGCGTAGAGATCGCCCTGGTACAGGCTGATGCGGTCGGCCATCTTGTAGTCGGCCACGTTGCGGCGCGCGACTTCGAGCGCGTCGGGCGAGATGTCGACCGCGTCGATGCGCGCCTGCGGCCAGACGTGGGCGGCGACGATGGGCAGGCAGCCCGAGCCGGTGCACAGCTCGAGCACCGGGCCGATCTCGGCGATGTCGCCGACCCACGGTTCCAGCCCTTCCTGCAGCAGCTCGCCGAGGAAGCTGCGCGGCACGATCACGCGCGAGTCCACGTAGAAGCGCAGGCCGTGCATGAAGGCTTCGTTGGTGAGGTAGGCGGCGGGCACGCGCTCGCTGACGCGGCGCTCGATGACGTTGAGCACGGCCTCGATTTCCTCGGGCAGCAGGCGGGCGTCGAGGAACGGGTCGAGCGTGTCGAGCGGCAGGTCGAGCGTGTGCAGGACCAGGTAGGCGGCTTCGTCGTAGGCGTTGGCGCTGCCGTGGCCGAACGACAGCCTGGCCCTGGTGAAGCGCGAGACGGCCAGGCGCAGCAGGTCGCGCACGGTTTGCAGGGGGGAGGGCGTTGCCATTGCGGTGGTCCTAGTGTTTCTGCGTTCAGTCGATCGGGCGTTCAGCCGATCAGGCGATCAATCGTTCCAGCACGCCGCGGTAGACGTTCTTGAGCGGCTCGACGAAGCGCACTTCGACGTGCTCGTCGATCTTGTGGATGCTGGCGTTGGGCGGGCCGAACTCGATGACCTGCGGGCAGATCCTGGCGATGAAGCGGCCGTCGGAGGTGCCGCCGGTGGTGGAGAGCTCGGTCCTGACGCCGGTCTCGGCCTCGATGGCGCCGGCCAGCGCTTCGGACAGCTCGCCGCGCGCGGTCAGGAACGGTTCGCCGCCGAGGGTCCAGGCCAGCTCGTAGTCGAGCCCGTGGCGGTCGAGGATGGCATGCACGCGCGCCTTCAGGCCCTCGGGCGTGCTGGCGGTGGAGAAGCGGAAGTTGAAGTCGACCGTGACGTGGCCCGGGATCACGTTGGTGGCGCCGGTGCCGCCGTGGATGTTCGACATCTGCCAGCTGGTGGCGGGGAAGTATTCGTTGCCTTCGTCCCAGCGTTCGCCCACCAGTTCGGCCAGCGCGGGCGCGGCCAGATGGATCGGGTTCTTCGCCAGGTGCGGGTAGGCGATGTGGCCCTGCACGCCCTTGACGGTGAGCTTGCCCGAGAGCGAGCCGCGGCGGCCGTTCTTGACCATGTCGCCGAGCGTGTCGACCGAGGTCGGCTCGCCGATCACGCAGTAGTCCAGGCGCTCGCCGCGCGCCTTGAGCGCCTCGACCACCTTGACGGTGCCGTCGTGCGCGGGGCCTTCCTCGTCGCTGGTGATAAGGAAGGCGATCGAGCCGGCGTGGTCCGGGTGCTGCCGCACGAACTCTTCCGACGCCACCACGAAGCCGGCGATCGAGGTCTTCATGTCGGCCGCGCCGCGGCCGTACAGCTTGCCGTCGCGGTGGCTGGGCTGGAACGGGTCGGAGCCCCATTGCTCGAGCGGGCCGGTGGGCACCACGTCGGTGTGGCCGGCGAAGGCCAGCAGCTTGCCGTCCTTGCCCTGCGTGCCGCGCCTGACGGCCCACAGGTTGGTGACGCGGAAGTCGTCGGGGCCACTGACGATCCACTCGCATTCGAAGCCGATGGCCTTGAGGCGGGTTTCGAGCACGGCCTGGCAGCCTTCGTCGGCGGGCGTGACGGAGCGGCGGCGGATCAGGTCTTCGGTGAGGGCGAGGGTCGGATTCATGGTGGCGTGTGCGCGGCCTCGGGGCCGGCGCTGCAGTACAGGGGGTTGGGCGGGGAGTTTACGCTTTCCGGGGGCGGTGGCCGATGTTCTTGCGTTGGGTGGTGCCGGCGGGCGCACCCCGGGAGCCGCCGGCACGCAACCTGCCGCCAGCCCCGCAAGAACGTCAGAACAACCCGGCGTAACCATCCGCCGAAAAACCGACGGAAATCTTCCCGCCGCGGTCGAGCACCGGCCGCTTGATCAGCGACGGGCTCTGCTGCATCAGCGCGATCGCGCCCGCTTCGCTCTCGGCGCGGGCCTTGTCGGCGTCCGACAGCGCGCGGTACGTGGTGCCCTTGCGGTTGAGCAGCGTGGCCAGCGGCACATGCTTGAGCCAGCCGCGCAGCAGCGTTTCGTCCACGCCTTGCTTCTTGAAGTCGTGGAAGGTGTAGGCCACGCCGTTGGCGTCGAGCCAGGTGCGGGCCTTCTTGACGGTGTCGCAGTTGGGAATGCCGTAGAGCAGGACGGTCATGGTGTGCGGTGCGCCTTGTCGGCGCTTAGCGGAACAGCAGGTTCAGGGCGACGACCAGCGCGCCCAGGCCCAGCGCCACGCCGGCCATCGCCACGCTGGTCATCAGGCGCAGGCGGCGGTCCAGCCGCGCGGCTTCCTTGCGCAGCGCCTCGATGGTGATGGCGTGCTGCTCGGCCAGCAGCTTGACCGCTTCGGCCTGCTGCACGGCGGCGGCTTCGAGCTCGGCGATGCGGGCGGCGGCGGAACCGTCGCGCGCTTCGATGGATTCGGGTCCGGCGTTCTCCGGCGCGCCGTCCTTGCGCCGGCCTTTCTTGATCTTCTCGATGGTCTTGTTGGCCTGCTCGAGAATGGTCGGCAGAAGGGACAGCACGGTGCTGACGGTGGCGGGATCCAGGGCCATGAGTCGCTTGCGGAGGGAGGGCATCGGTCTGACGGCGGGGCGGCGGCGGGAATTTTCCCGCCGCCGCCCCGGGCAAGGCGCGATCAGTCGCCGCGCAGCAGGTCGTTCAGGCTGGTCTTGGCGCGGGTCTGCGCGTCCACCTTCTTGACGATCACGGCGCAGTACAGGCTGTACTTGCCGTCCTTGGAGGGCAGGTTGCCGGCCACCACCACCGAGCCCGCCGGCACGCGGCCGTAGTGGACCTCGCCGGTTTCGCGGTCGTAGATCTTGGTCGACTGGCCGAGATACACGCCCATCGAGATCACCGAATTCTCCTCGATGATGACGCCCTCGACCACTTCCGAGCGCGCGCCGATGAAGCAGTTGTCCTCGATGATGACCGGGTTGGCCTGCAGCGGCTCGAGCACGCCGCCGATGCCGACGCCGCCGGACAGGTGGACGTTCTTGCCGATCTGCGCGCACGAGCCGACGGTGGCCCAGGTGTCGACCATCGTGCCTTCGTCGACGTAGGCGCCGATGTTGACGTAGGAGGGCATCAGCACCGCGTTCCTGGCGATGAACGAGCCGCGGCGGGCCACGGCCGGGGGCACCACGCGGAAGCCACCCTTGGCAAAGTCGTCGGCGCTCCAGCCGGCGAACTTGGTCGGCACCTTGTCGTAGAACTGGGCGAAGCCGCCGGCGCTCATCGGCGCGTTGTCTTCCAGGCGGAACGACAGCAGCACGGCCTTCTTGATCCACTGGTTGACGACCCAGTCGCGGCCTTGCTTCTCGGCCACGCGCAGCGCGCCGGCGTCGAGCTGGCCGATCACGTTGGCCACGGCTTCGCGGATGTCGTTGGGAGCCGACTTGGGCGAGAGGCTGGCGCGGTCTTCCCATGCCTGGTCGATCAGGGCTTGCAGTGCTTGCGTCATATGCGTGTTTTCAGTGGTTGATCGTTGTCTACGGTGAAATCCGGAGGGGCGCGGCGTTCAGCCGAGCGAGCGGCAGAAGGTGACGATGCGGCGCGCGCCTTCCAGGCATTCCTCGGGCGTGGCCACCAGCGCCATGCGCACGCGGTTGGCGCCGGGATTGACGCCGCCGGCCTCGCGCGCCAGGTAGCTGCCGGGCAGCACGGTGACGTTCTGCTCGGCCAGCAGGCGGGTGGCGAACTCGGTGTCGCTCAGGCCGGTGCGCGAGACGTCGGCCCACAGGTAGAAGCCGGCGTCGGGCAGGGCCACGTCCAGCACCTCGGCCAGCATCGGCGTGACCTCGGCGAACTTGCGCACGTAGGCGGCGCGGTTGTCGCGCACGTGGGCCTCGTCGTTCCAGGCCGCCACGCTGGCGGCCTGCACCGCCGGGTTCATGGCGCCGCCGTGATAGGTACGGTATAGCAGGAATTTCTTCAGCAGGGCGGCGTCGCCGGCCACGAAGCCCGAGCGCAGGCCCGGCACGTTGGAGCGCTTGGACAGGCTGGAGAACATCACCAGCCGCTCGAACGGATGCGCGCCTTCGGCGCGGCCCAGTTTGCGCGCGGCTTCGAGCGCGCCCAGCGGCGGCTCGCCTTCCTTGAAATAGATTTCCGAATAGCACTCGTCGGAGGCGATCACGAAACCGTGGCGGTCCGACAGCGCGAACAGCTCGCGCCAGTCGTCGAGCGACAGCACCGCGCCGGTCGGGTTGCCGGGCGAGCACACGTAGACCAGTTGCACGCGGGCCCAGGTCTCGGCCGGAATGCGGTCGAAGGCCGGGGCGAAGTTGCGCGCCGGGTCGCTGTTGGCGAACACCGGAGTGGCGCCGGCCAGCAGCGCCGCGCCTTCGTAGATCTGGTAGAACGGGTTCGGGCACAGCACCAGCACGCCGGGGCGGCTGGCGTCGACCACGGTCTGGGCGAACGCGAACAGCGCCTCGCGCGAGCCGGTCACGGGCAGCACCTCGGTGGCCGGGTTGACCGCGGGCAGGCCGTAGCGGCGCTGGAGCCACGCGGCGATGCACTGCCGCAGGGCGTCGGAACCGGCCGTCGTGGGATAATTCGCCAGCCCGCCGAGCGCGTCCGCCAGCGCCTGCTTGATGAACGCGGGCGTGGGATGCTTGGGTTCGCCGATACCGAAACTGATCGCGGGCAACGCGGCGTTCGGCTTCACGTTGGCCACCAGCACGCGCAGTTTCTCGAACGGGTAGGGCTGGAGCAGGTCGAGTCGGGGGTTCACGGTCAGGTTCGGGCCGCCAGGGCCAAGGCTCAAAGCCGGACATTATAGAGGATTGGCGGGCGTTCCCGCGCGCGGGGCGCGGGCCTGGCGGGCTTTTCCGGCCGGCCCGCCCAAGTGGCCGCGGCCCGTTCCCTCCCGCATTTTCCCTGCCGTTTTTCCTTTGCCGTTATCGACCGGCCGCCATGCCAGCGGTCTTTTCCGCGTTCATGCGTAACCTGCCCGCCGCATCTGTCCCTGTTTCCAATAGGGCGGGCGCCGGGCCGCGTTCAGTGCAGCACGGCCCGCGACACCAGCGCCACCAGCGGCTTGCGGATGGCGCGCTCGACACCGGCGTGCAGGTCCAGCGGGCGCAGCAGCATCTTCACCGTCATCTCGATCGGCAGGTTGCGGCGGATCACCGCGCTGACGCGGGAATTGAGCCGGCGCACGTCCTTCTGCGGAATGTCCTCGGTGCCGCGCTCGATGCGCAGCACGTTGCGCAGCGCGATCTCCGCGTCCTCGTTCTTGATTTCCAGCAGGCGGCGCACCAGCGCGCCCAGCACGCGCCAGCGGCCGAGCCGCTCGACGCCGTTGAAGGTGTTGAAGTAGCGGTAGAAATGCTTGTAGTGGCGCACCTCGTCGTTGGCGATGCGGCGCGTCAGGTCGCGCAGCACGGGCTCGTCGCTGGCCTGCTCGAGCGAGCGGTAGAGCGCCGCGGTGCCGGTCTCGACCACGCAGCGCGCGGCCATCTCCAGCGCTTCGGAGGGCTCGAAGTTGTCGACCGAGCAGGTGTGGCGGTATTCCTCGAAGAAGCGCGCGTAGCCGCGCTCCCAGTCGAATTCGGGCCATACGTGCTCGACATAGCGCCGCAGCGCCAGGCCGTGCTGCAGCTCCTCGGCTTCCCAGTGCTCGGCCAGCCAGCCGGAGGCTTCCGGGTTGGCGGCGTAGTAGGTGGCGAGGTTGCCGGCGTAGGTGTCGGAGCCGCTCTCGACGAAGGAGGCGGACACCAGCAGGTAGAACAGTTCGCGGTCCGGGCGCACGCGCGCCACGTCGATGGCGGCGAAGTCGATCTCGCCGATGGACCAGGGCATCCGTTTTCTTGCATCGCCGGCGGCGGGGCCGGTCACGCTTTCGTCTGAGTTCGCCGGAATAGAGGCGGTCATGCTGAACACTCCCAGGAGAAGCACGGAGCAGGGCTCCGCGTTGGGCCGGAGACGCCGTCTGCGTCACCTGCCCGCCGGACAGGGGTTGACTGCAATGGGGCTGACTGCAACGGGGGCTGACTAGTGGGCTGACTGCAATGGGCATCAGGGATCACGCTGACAAGGGAGAGACTAGCACTAACCCTCGGAAGTTTCCCGCCGGTTCCGCGCCGTGCGTTGCCGCCACGCACGGGCGGCCCGCGCCGGGCGCGCGATGTCTGCTCTGAGTGTAGGGCGCGGACCGCACAAAGTGAATCGGAAGGGGTGCAAAGCCGCCGGGGAAACGGCCTCTTCCGCGGCGCCGAAAGGTCGCTGAAAGGTCCCTGAAAGCGCCCGGGCGCGGAAGGGGCGATGGTATGATTAGCGCCAACTATCGGGCACAAGAGCCCGGCGCGCGCCCCAATGCGGCCCGCGCCGCCTGCCTCTGCGCTGGCCCGGCCTCCCTGAACGCTGCAATACCCTAGATACCCCACGACCAACCGTGCGACTGTCCTCGATCAAACTGGCGGGCTTCAAGTCCTTCGTCGATCCCACCAATTTTCAAGTGCCCGGCCAGCTGGTCGGCATCGTCGGTCCCAACGGCTGCGGCAAATCGAACATCATCGATGCGGTGCGCTGGGTGCTGGGCGAGTCACGCGCTTCCGAGCTGCGCGGCGAGTCCATGCAGGACGTCATCTTCAACGGCTCGACCGCCCGCAAGCAGGCCGGGCGCGCCAGCGTGGAGCTGGTGTTCGACAATCCCGACGGCCGCGCCGCCGGGCAATGGAGCCAGTACGCCGAGATCGCCGTCAAGCGTGTGCTCACGCGCGACGGCACCTCCTCGTACTACATCAACAACCAGGCGGTGCGCCGGCGCGACATCCAGGACATCTTCCTGGGCACCGGCCTGGGCCCGCGCGCCTACGCCATCATCGGGCAGGGCATGATCTCGCGCATCATCGAGGCCAAGCCCGATGACATGCGCATCTTCCTCGAGGAAGCCGCCGGCGTGTCCAAGTACAAGGAGCGCCGCCGCGAGACCGAGAACCGCCTGTCCGACACCCGCGAGAACCTGACCCGCGTCGAGGACATCCTGCGCGAGCTCGGCGCCAACCTCGAAAAGCTCGAAGGCCAGGCCGAGGTGGCCCAGCGCTTCAAGACCCTGCAGGCCGACGGCGAGGAAAAGCAGCACCTGCTGTGGCTGCTGCGCAAGCGCGAGGCGCAGGCCGAGCAGGAACGCCACCAGCGCGCCATCGAGCAGGCCCAGATCGACCTCGAGGCGCAGACCGCGCAGTTGCGCCACGTCGAGGCCGAGCTCGAAACCATGCGCGCCGCGCATTACGCGGCATCCGACAATATGCACAGCGCGCAGGGCGCGTTGTACGAGGCCAACGGCGAAGTCAGCAAGCTCGAGGCCGAGATCCGCTACGTGGTCGAGTCGCGCAACCGCGTGCAGGCGCAGATCGCCGCGCTCACCGCGCAGCGCGAGCAGTGGCAGGGCAAGTCCGAGCAGGCCACCGACGACCTCGCGCGGGCCGAGGAAGAGCTCGCCGTGGCCGAGGGCCGCACGGTGGAGGCGCAGGAAGCCGTGGCGCACAAGACCGACGAGCTGCCCACGCTGGAAGCCCAGTGGCGCGACGCCCAGGCGCTGTCCAACGAGCAGCGCGCCAGCATCATGCAGGCCGAGCAGGCACTCAAGCTCGAAGCCGCGCAGCAGCGCAGCGCCGACCAGATGCTGCAGCAGCTCGAGCAGCGCCGCGAGCGCCTGTCCGGCGAGGAAAAGGGCCTCGACCGCCCCGACGAAATCCGTCTTGAAGAACTGCGCGCCGAGCTGGCCGAGCAGGAAGCCGTGCAGGAAGAAACGCAGGCGATCCTGGCCGACGCCGAGGAAAGCGTGCCGCGCCTGGACGGCGAGCGCCGCGCCGCGCAGGAGCGCGTGCAGGGCGAGGCCGCCGCCATCGCCGCGCTGGAAGCGCGCCTGTCCGCGCTCAAGCAGTTGCAGGAAAGCGTGCAGACCGAAGGCAAGGTGCAGCCGTGGCTGGAAAAGCACGGCCTGGCCGAGCTGCCGCGCCTGTGGAAGAAGCTCCATATCGAGCCGGGCTGGGAAAACGCGCTGGAATCCGTGCTGCGCGAGAAGCTCGCCGCGCTCGAAGTCTCCAACCTGGACTGGATCCAGTCCTTCCTGTCCGACGCGCCGCCCGCCAAGCTGGCCTTCTATTCGCCGCCGCCGGCCGCGCGCCCGCAGGACACCCCGGCCGGCCTGCGCCCGCTGATGGCGCTGGTGCAGATCACCGAGCCCGGCATCCGCGCCGTGATGCAGGACTGGCTGGCCGACATCTACACCGCCACCGACATGGCCCAGGCGATGGCCGCGCGCGCCACGCTGCCCGAGGGCGCCAGCTTCGTGGTGGCCGAAGGGCACCTGGTGGGGCGCAACGCGGTGCAGTTGTACGCCGCCGATTCCGAGCAGGCCGGCATGCTGGCGCGCGAGCAGGAGATCGAGAACCTGCAGAAGCAGGCGCGCGCGCAGATGCTGCTGTCCGACGAGGCCAGGAGCCAGTCGGTGCGCGCCGACGCGGCCTACACGCACGCCAGCGCGCTGCTGATCGACGCGCGCAGCCGCAGCGAGCAGGCCACGCGCCGCGTGCACGCGCTGCAGATGGACGTGCTCAAGCTGTCGCAGGCGATGGAGCGCTACGCCGCGCGCAGCGGCCAGATCCGCGAGGAACTGGAAGAAATCCGCGCGCAGATCGAGGAGCAGCGCGCCATCCGCGCCGAATCCGAAGCCAGCTTCGAGCAGCACGACGCCGCGCTGGCCGAGATGCAGGCCACCCACGAAGACCACCAGATGGCCTTCGAGGCGCTCGACAGCAAGCTGTCGTCGGCGCGCCACCAGCTGCGCGATTTCGAGCGCGCCGCGCAGGAAGCGCTGTTCGCCGAGCGCAACCTGGCCAGCCGCATCGAGGAGCTGCGCCGCAACATCCAGACCGCCGCCGACCAGTCCGAGCGGCTCGAGCAGTCGCTCGAGGACGCGCGCGCCGAACTCGAGACCATCAACGAGCAGACCGCCCACACCGGCCTGCAGGAAGCGCTGGAGCGCCGCGCCGAGAAGGAAGAGAAGCTCCAGGCCGCGCGCACCGAGCTCGACGCGCTGTCGGCGCAACTGCGCCAGTTCGACGACCAGCGCCTGGCCGCCGAGCGCAGCCTGCAGCCGCTGCGCGACCGCATCACCGAATACCAGCTCAAGGAGCAGGCCGCGCGCCTGAACCAGGAGCAGTTCACCGAGCAGCTGACCACCGCCGAGGTCGACGAGGCCGTGCTGGCCGAGAAGCTCACGCCGGACCTCAAGCCGTCCTACCTGCAAGGCGAGGTCACGCGCCTGAACAACGCCATCAACGCGCTCGGGCCCGTCAACATGGCCGCGCTCGACGAACTGGCCGCGGCGCGCGAGCGCAAGACCTTCCTCGACGCGCAGTCGGCCGACCTGGTCGACGCCATCACCACGCTGGAAGACGCGATCCACAAGATCGACCAGGAAACGCGGGCCATGCTGCAAGGCACCTTCGACCAGGTCAACCACCACTTCGGCGAGCTGTTCCCGTCGCTGTTCGGCGGCGGCCAGGCCAAGCTCATCATGACCGGCGACGAAATCCTCGACGCCGGCGTGCAGGTGATGGCGCAGCCCCCGGGCAAGAAGAACTCCACCATCCACCTGCTCTCGGGCGGCGAGAAGGCGCTCACCGCGATCGCGCTGGTGTTCGCCATGTTCCAGCTCAACCCGGCGCCGTTCTGCCTGCTCGACGAGGTGGACGCGCCGCTGGACGACGCCAACACGGAGCGCTACGCCAACATGGTGGCGCGCATGTCCGACAAGACCCAGTTTGTTTTCATTTCCCACAACAAGATCGCAATGGAAATGGCACACCAGTTGATCGGCGTGACGATGCAGGAACAAGGCGTGTCGCGCATCGTCGCGGTCGACATGGACGCAGCGATCTCGATGGCGGAGGCAGCATGACGCTACAGACCGCCCTCATCGTCGCAGGCATCGTCCTGCTGCTGCTGGTCGTGGCCTACAACCAGTGGCAGATCCGCAAGGCGCGCCGCCCGCGCGCGCTGCAG
The DNA here is from genome assembly GCF_977008105.1 of Cupriavidus ulmosensis. NCBI lineage: Bacteria > Pseudomonadati > Pseudomonadota > Betaproteobacteria > Burkholderiales > Burkholderiaceae > Cupriavidus > Cupriavidus ulmosensis. The sequence goes on along the minus strand of NZ_CDRMWP010000001.1, from coordinate 2,416,335 downwards.
CCCGAAGACGACCTGCCGCCGATGCGCGAGCCGGTGGTCAGCCCGGCGGTGACGCCCGAAGTCCACGCCAGGCTGCACGAGCCGGCCGCCGACCGCCAGCCCGAGCGGCGCGAGCCCACGCTGTCGGCCTCGCCGCTGGACGCGGCCTCGGTGGCCGCCGGCATGGCGGCCGCCTCGGCCGGTTCCGCCGACGCCGACCAGAGCCTGGCGGACGAAGTCGCGCTGGCCGCCTCGCCTGCCGCCGGCAAGGCTGCCCGGCACAAGCCGGCCGATGCCACGGATGCCGCCCATGCCGCCCATGTCGCCGAGGTGCAGGGCGAGACCGCGGACGCGGAACGATCGGCCGGGCATGCCGAAGATGCCGGCGCCGCCGAACCGCATGCGCAAGCCCATGCCGAGGCCCACGCCGAGGCACATGCGCAAGCCGGCGCACAAGCCGGCAGCGCGCGCGCGCCGCTCCAGCCCGAGCCGCTGGTGCCCGAGGGCCAGCCCGCGCCGGCCGTGATCGATCCGCTGATCGACTGCATCGTGCCGCTGCACCTGGAGCGCAAGCAGTCCGGCGACCGCATCCTGCCGCTGACCGGCCGCCTGCGCCGCGCCGGGACCAAGCAGGTGCACCTCGAAGGCCTGCGCGCCGAGGCCAACGCCTGGGAAGCCGTCACCGCCGGCCACCAGTACGAAGACCTGCAGGTGGCGGTGCAACTGGCCAACCGCGGCGGCGCGCTCAACGCGCTGGAATTCTCCGAGTTCGTCAACGCGGTGGAAGCGCTGGCCGAGTCGCTCGACGCCTCCGCCGAGCTGCCCGACATGAGCGAGACCGTGGCCAACGGCCGCGAGCTCGATGCCTTCGCCGCCGGCTGCGACGTGCAGCTCGGCGTCAACGTGATTTCCGACGGCGCGCCGTGGTCGGCCGCCTACGTGCAGACCGTGGCCACCCAGGACGGCCTGGTGCTGTCGCGCGACGGCACCCGCTTCACGCGCTACCAGGCGGGCGCGGACGGCGTGCAGCGCGCGCTGTTCACGCTGCAGTTCGGCGACACCAACTTCCTGCGCGACGATCTCACGGCCAAGGCCGGGCGCCAGATCACGCTGCTGCTCGACGTGCCGTCCGCGGCACAGGCCACCAAGCCGTTCAAGACCGTGTGCGAATACGGCTACAGCCTGGCGCAGCGCATGGGCGCACAATTGGTGGACGACAACATGCGGCCGCTGAGCGAGGCCTCCTTCGTCGCCATCTTCGGCCAGTTGCAGGCGCTCTACGACAAGCTCGACGCGCGCGGCATGCCGGCCGGCTCGCCGGTGGCGCTGCGCCTGTTCAGCCTGTGATATTTGCCCGCTGATCGGCAGCGGGTCCGGAAACACAATATGAGTCCCAAGCAAGACGGTGCGGCGGCGCAAGCCCCCGCACCCGCCGGCGATGCCCCCGCCGCGCGCGCCGCATGGCTGCGCGCGGAAATCGATCGCCACAATTACCGGTATTACGTGCTCGACGAACCGTCGATTCCCGATGCGGACTACGACGCGCTGTACCGCGAGCTGCAGGCCATCGAGGCCGCGCATCCCGAGCTGCTGACGCCCGACTCGCCCACCCAGCGCGTGGGCGGCCAGGCGCTGCCGGCCTTCACCACGGTGCGCCACGTCGTGCCGATGCTGTCGATCCGCACCGAGACCGACACCGAGAGCACCGGCGCCGAAGCCTTCGACGCGCGCGTGCGCCGCGAGCTCGGCCTGGGCGAGGACGGCGCGCCGGTGGAATACATGGCCGAGCTCAAGTTCGACGGCCTCGCGCTGAGCCTGCGCTACGAAAACGGCCTGCTGGTGCAGGCCGCCACGCGCGGCGACGGCACCAACGGCGAGGACGTCACCGCCAACGTCAGGACCATCAAGAGCATCCCGATGCGGCTCAAGGGCGCCGCGCCGCCGGTGCTGGAGGTGCGCGGCGAGGCCTACATGCGCCGCGACGATTTCGACCGCCTCAACGCGCGCCAGCGCGAGGCCGGCGAGAAGATCTTCGTCAACCCGCGCAACACCGCCGCCGGCGCGATCCGCCAGCTCGATTCGGCCATCGCCGCGCAGCGTCCGCTGCGCTTCTTCGCCTACGGGCTGGGCGAGACCGCGGGCTGGGACATTCCGCCCACGCACAGCGGCATGCTCGACGCGCTCGAAGCGTTCGGCCTGCCGGTCAACAAGGACCGCCGCGTGGTGCGGGGCGCCGAGGGGCTGGTGGCCTTCCACCGCGAGATCGGCGAGCGCCGCGAGGCTCTGCCGTTCGACATCGACGGCGTGGTCTACAAGGTCAACCGGCTCGACCTGCAGCGCCGGCTCGGCTTCGTCTCGCGCGAGCCGCGCTGGGCGGTGGCGCACAAGTACCCGGCGCAGGAGCGCACCACCACCGTGCTCGGCATCGACGTGCAGGTCGGCCGCACCGGCGCCATCACGCCGGTGGCGCGGCTGGCGCCGGTGTTCGTCGGCGGCGCGATGGTGTCCAACGTCACGCTGCACAACCAGGACGAGATCGAGCGCCTGGGCGTGCTGATCGGCGACACCGTGATCGTGCGGCGCGCCGGCGACGTGATTCCCGAAGTGGTGGCGGTGGTCGCGGAGCAGCGCCCGCCCGGATTCGATCCGCTCGCGGCGGAGCTGCCCGAGCCGTACCGCCGCTTCGTCATGCCGGACAAATGCCCGGTGTGCCAGTCGCACGTGGTGCGCGAGGAAGGCGAGGCGGTGGCGCGCTGCACCGGCGGGCTGACCTGCAAGGCGCAGCGCAAGGAGTCGATCCGGCATTTCGCCGCGCGCCGCGCGATGGACATCGAAGGGCTGGGCGAGCGCCACATCGACAACCTCGTCGAGTTCGAGCGCATCGCCAGCGTGGCCGACCTGTACCGCCTGACGCGCGACGACTTCCTCGACGTCAAGCGCCTGGCCGACGAGCGCGACGACGTGGTGCCCGAGACCGTGGCGCAGGGCAAGATCGCCACCAAGTGGGCCGACAACATCCTCGAAGGCATCGCCGCCAGCAAGGAGCGGCCGCTGGCGCGCTTCCTGTTCGCGCTCGGCGCGCGCCACGTCGGCGAGTCCACCGCCAAGACCCTGGCCGACTGGCTGGGCCGGCTGGCCTGGGTGCGGCGCGCGCCGCTGCCGCTGCTGCGCGTGCTGCCGGACGTGGGCGAGGTGGTGGCCGAGTCGATCTACGAATTCTTCAAGGAGCCGCGCAACGAGACGGTCATCGACGACCTGCTGCGCTACGGCGTGGTGCCGGTCGAAGGCGGCCGCCCGCTGCCGGCGCTGGCCGACAAGCTCACGCTGCCGGTCTTGCTGGCGGCGCTGGGCGTGCCCAAGCTCACGGCGCTGCGCGCCGAGCAGCTCGCGCAGGACCTCGACAGCCTGGACCAGCTCGCCGACGCCAGCGCCGAATGGCTGGCCGAGCGCAAGCTGCCGGCCGACGCGCTGGCCTCGCTGCAGGAATTCCTCGGGCGCGAAGGCGCGCGCGGGCAGCTGCGCGATCTCTCGGCGCTGCGCGCCGAACTGCTGGCCGAACTGCCCGCGCCCGACGAGGTCGCGCAATCGCCGCTGGCCGGCAAGACCTTCGTGCTGACCGGCTCGCTGCCGACGCTGTCGCGCGACGAGGCCAAGGACAAGCTGGAAGCCGCCGGCGCCAAGGTGGCCGGCTCGGTGTCGAAGAAGACCGATTACGTGGTGGCCGGCGCCGAAGCCGGCAGCAAGCTGGAGAAAGCGCTCGCGCTCGGCGTCACGGTGCTCGACGAGGCCGCGATGCTGGCGCTGCTCGCCGGCGCCGCCAACGAAGCAGAACCCAACGGAGAACAATCATGATCCGCGACATCCTCAAGATGGGCGATCCGCGGCTGCTGCAGGTGGCGCGGCCCGTCACGCGCTTCAACACGCCCGAGCTGCGCACGCTGATCGACGACATGTTCGACACGATGGACCACGCCAACGGCGCCGGCCTCGCCGCGCCGCAGATCGGCGTGGACCTGCAGGTGGTGATCTTCGGCTTCGACCGCAACCCGCGCTATCCCGACGCGCCGACGGTGCCCAAGACGGTGCTGATCAACCCGGTGCTGACGCCGCTCGGCGACGAGCAGGAAGAAGGCTGGGAAGGCTGCCTGTCCGTGCCCGGCCTGCGCGGCGTGGTGCCGCGCTTCACGCGGCTGAAATACACCGGCTTCGACATGATGGGCGCGCCCATCGAGCGCGTGGCCGAGGATTTCCACGCGCGCGTGGTGCAGCACGAATGCGATCACCTGCAGGGGATCCTGTACCCGATGCGGGTGAAGGACTTCACGCGGTTCGGCTTCACCGAAGTGCTGTTTCCCGAGCTGCCGCCGAACAGCGACGACTGAGCGGAAAACCCGCTGCCCGCGGGGGCGCTCTGCATTCCCCGCAAACCTTCGTCAGCCGCGGGTTTGCTCCCCTCTCCCGCGAAGTGTGAGAGGGGCCGGGGGGAGAGGGCGGGCGCTTGCGAATGCCGCCGTGCCGGAAAAACCGTCGGCTCCGTTTCTCGCCCCGGAGACCGCGAAAAGCCAGGCCCCGCCGCATTTCCATATCTGTTGAATATGGAAATGCAATTTTCCATATATTTTACCTGCGCCCCGCGCGGTGCTACCGTCTCGCTCCACATCCCGGGCCATTTCAACCGGGAGCCTAGGAGGAGACAAGATGAAGACCGTTCGTTGCGGCCGCGCATTGGCGTGGCCGGTATTGGCTGCCGCGCTGTCGGCCAGCCTGCTGCTCGGCGGCTGCGGCGGGGACGATGCCGCCAGCGCCGGCCCGGCCGTGCCGGGCGGCACGGCGGGCAACGGCTCGCCTGCCACGCCGGTGGATCCCGGCTCGCCCTCGCTGTCGCCGCAGGATGCCTGCACGGCGCTGGCCAGCGCCACGCTGCCGGCTTCCGCGCTGGCGCTGTCCAATGGCGGCGTGCAGGTGGCCTCGGCCACGCTGATCGCCGCCGATGCCGCCGGCAACACGCTGGGCGAGTACTGCGCGGTGCGCGGCCAGATCCGGCCCGTGGACGCCAGCGCGCCCAGCATCAACTTCGCGCTCAACCTGCCCACGGCCTGGAACGGCAAGGCCATCCAGTTCGGCGGCGGCGGCTTCGACGGCAAGCTGATCGACGGCACCGAGACCGTGCGCTTCGCGCTGCCGGACGACCCGGCGCCGCTGGCGCGCGGCTACGCCACCTGGGGCGACGATTCCGGCCACCAGAGCGGCAGCATCACCGACGGCACCTTCGCCGCCAATGACGAGGCGCTGGCCAACTACGGCGGCGACACCCTCAAGAAGACCCACGACGCCGCGCTCGCGCTGCTCAGGCAGCGTTACGGCCGCGCGCCGGACCGCGCGTATTTCCTCGGCACCTCCACCGGCGGGCGCGACGCGCTGAGCTACATCCAGCGCTGGCCGGCCGACTACGACGGCGTGATCGCCAACGAGCCGGCGCTCAACTACACCGGCACGCGCCTGTCGAACGTGGCGGTGGGCCGCGCGCTCTACCTCAACGGCGGCGCCGGCTGGCTCAACATCAACAAGACGCTGCTGGTGCAGAGCGCGGCGATGGCCGCCTGCGACCGGCTCGACGGCGCGGCCGACCAGGTGGTCAGCAACGTGGAAGGCTGCCGCGTGGGCGCCATGCAGGTGCTGGCCGGCCTGCGCTGCCCGGGCGGCACCGATGCCGGCGACACCTGTCTGTCCGATGCGCAGATCGACACCGTCAAGACCATCGAGAACCCGCTGCAGTTGAGCTACCCGATCGCCAACGGCGTCACCGTGGCGGGCGGCTACAACCTGCTCGAAGGCGCGCTGGTGGCGGGGCCGTTCACCACGCGCGACCTCGGCACGCGGGCGGTGCCGGGCAATCCGGCCACCACGGCGGACGCCAACGTCTACCTGACCGGCGACCAGTGGGTGAAGTATTTCGTCACGCGCGTGGCCAGCTTCGACTCGCTCACCTTCGACCCCGCCAGCCCGGGCGCCTACACCGCGCGCGTGCAGCAGGTCTCGGCGCTGACCGACGCCACCAACCCGGACCTGTCCGGCTTCCTCGGCCACGGCGGCCGGCTGATCCTGCTGCACGGCCTGGCCGACGAGGTGATCAGCCCCAACTCCACCATCGCGTGGTTCCAGGCCGTGACCGGGCGCGTGGGGCAGGCCGCGGTGGACCAGGGCATGCGCTTCTACACCGTGCCCGGCATGGGCCACGGCACCGGCAGCTTCCTGCCGGCGTGGAACTCGCTGACCGCGCTGGAGAACTGGGTGGAGCAGGGCGTGGCGCCGGGCACCCGCACGGTGATGGACACCAACGCGCAGACCTATGGCCGCGCGCGGCCGCTGTGCCAGTACCCCTCGTGGCCCAAGTACAAGGGCTCGGGCAGCCTCGACGCCGCCATCAACTACAGTTGCGCCGGCAGCAGCGGGCCGCCGCAGTCGTGCCTGAACCTGCCTGCGGCCGCGACCAGCTACAAGGGCGGCAACATGCTCGGCGAGGAACTGACGGTGCGCCTGGACCCGGCCACGCTGAACTACACCGTGACCATCGACGCCAGCCTGCAGCGCGCCGGCGGCACCGCGCGCAGCGGCACGCTGGTGGCGCAGGGCGGCTGCACCTTCTCCAGCGGCGAGAACGGGGCCTTGTTCACGCTGACCGGCGGCGGCGTGATGCTGGGCGGCGTGGCCAACGCCACCGGCGCGGGCTTCGCGCCGCTGCTGGCCTTCGAGAACGTCAGCAGCGACTACAAGGCGGTGGCCGACATCTACAACGTCAACGGCATCCAGTACGCGGTGGCGGGCGGCGCGGCCAGCGTGGTGAACGGCTCGGCGCGGCTGCGCTCGTCGGCGGCGACGTGGCAGACCTGCGCGGACCCCGTCACCGGCGGCTTCATCACCTACGACGCGGGCTGCACCGCGACCACCAAGGGCTATATCGCCTGGAACAGCGCGCGCAATGCCTTCGACTACTTCGTCGGCGGCTCGCCCACCGCGGGCGGCGGCACGCTGAGCGGCTCGCTGATCAGCGGCATGGTCAACGGCAAGCCGGTGCCGCTGGTGCTGACGCGCTCGGCCACGGCCTACGGCATGCACTTCTACGCGCCGCAGCCGGCCACGCTGCCGCTGGCCGCGGGCGCCGCGGACGGCGCCTACCGCGTCAGCGTGAGCGACGGCACGCAGCTCAACGCCGACCTCGCGGGCCTGGCCATCACGCGCGGCAGCGCCAGCGGCACGCTGACCTACAACCAGCCGGTGCTGGGCGTGATCGGCGCGGCCGGCGCGGTGAGCGGGGCGTACACGGTGAGCGGCGGGGTGCTGTCCGGCACCGGCACCGGCAGTTTCGAGCTGGGCTTGCTGTACTGAGCCGGGCGCGCGCCGCGGGCTTCAGGCGGCGCCCGCGGCCGGCTTGCCGCGGCGGCGGTAGCGCGCCGCGGTGCGGTGGGTCAGCGCGACCAGCGCGGCGCAGGCGGGATTGTCGTCGTTCTCGCGGTAGACCAGCGTGAGCGGGGCGCGCAGGCGGTCGGTTTCCTGCATCGGCAGGTAGGCCACGCCGTGCGGGTTGAGGCCGGCCATCGAGGCCGGCACCACGCTCACGCCGGCGCCGGCCGCCACCAGATTGAGGTTGCTCAGCATGCGCTCGACCTCCACGCCGATGCGCGGCGTGAAGCCGAGCTGCTCGCACACGTTGAGCAGGTCGCCGTACATGCCCGGCGCGCCGGGCCGGCGCACCAGGATGAAATCGTCGCCGGCCAGCGCGCGCAGCGAGACCGGCCCCTGCGCCGCCGCGCCGCGCTGGCGCAGCAGCGGATGATCCAGCGGCAGCGCGATCACCATTTCTTCTTCCAGCAGCAGATCGAAGCGCAGCCCGGCGGGCCGTTCCACCGGCGCGCGCAGCAGCGCCACGTCCAGGTTGCCCGAGGCCAGCTGCTCGGTGACTTCGGCGGCATTGCTCTCGCCCAGCTTGAGCGCGATGCCGGGGTGCTGGCGGCGGCAGGCGCGCAGCACCTCGGGCGTGAGCTTGTGGGCGGCGGCCGAGCTGGTGAAGCCGACCGAGAGCGAGCCTTCCTCGCCGCGCGCCATGCGCTGCATGCGCTGGCGGGCCTGCTCCAGGCGCGCGAAGATGTCGAGCACGTCGGCGCGCAGCGCGCGGCCGGCGGCGGTCAGCGCCACGCCGCGCGGCTGGCGCTCGAACAGGATCACGCCCAGCTCGGTTTCCAGCGCCTTGAGCTGCTGCGACAGCGGCGGCTGCTGGATGCCGAGCTGCTCCGCGGCGCGCGTGATGTGGCCGGTTTCGGCCACCGTGAGGAAATAGCGGAGGTGTCTCAGTTCCATTGCCGGGTCCGGTGGTTCTTGCGCCATGACATATTCATGAAATATGCCGTAGCGAGAAAGCATATATTTTACATTCGGTGGCGGCCGGCTTAGCATGATTCGGTGCGCTTTTGCGAACAAAGGTCCGCAAGGACGGAAAGCGGCGGAAAGGTCGGAAAGCGGGCGCCCGTGCGCCGCTGCATCGGGAGACAGGACATGAAGAGATTGCGTCGCGCGCTGTGCGCATTGGGCCTGCTGGCCGCCGCCGCCCAGTTCGGCTGCGCCGCGCCCGGGCCGGGCGGCGCCACCGTGGCCTCCGCGGCATCCGCGGCAGCGGACGTGGAAGAGACCGAGGGCCCGGTCGACAAGGCCGCCGCGGCCGCCGTGCACTGGCAGCGCGTGCGGCTCGGCAGCGGGGCGCGGGCCTACGATTTCCCGGTCTACGCCAACCATGCGCTGGACGGCGACCTGCGCCGCATCCGCGAGGTCGTCTTCGTGCAGCACGGCTTGCAGCGCAACGGCGACGATTATTTCGTGGCCGGCGCGGCGCTGCTCAGGCAGACCGGGCGCAACCCCGACGAAGTGCTGCTGCTGGCGCCCAACTTCCCCGGCACGCCCGACCGCGACAAGGGCTTCGGCAACATGCCGGTGTGGAGCGTGCAGGGCTGGATGAGCGGCGAGAATGCCGTCGGCGGGCCGGTCCCGGTCAGTTCGCTGCAGGTGCTGGACGACCTCGTCGGGCTGGTCACGGACAAGTCTCGCCTGCCCGCCGTGACGCGCGTCACGGTGGCCGGGCACTCGGGCGGCGGCCAGCTGGTGCACCGCTACGCGGTGCTCAACAATGTCGACGAGCGCATCCGCGCGTCTGGCATCGACCTGCGCTACGTGGTGGCCAACCCGTCGTCGTATCTCTATTTCACGCCCGAGCGCCCGAGCGGCAGCGGCTTCGCGCCGTATGACACCGCCGTCTGCGCGGACTACGACAAATACCGCTACGGCATGCGCGACATCGTGCCCTACGCGCAGGGCGCCACCGGCGACGCACTGTTCCGCCGCTACCGGCAGCGCCAGGTGACTTACCTGGTCGGCGCGGACGACAACGATCCCAACCACCGCGTGCTCGACAAGGCCTGCGGCGCCGAGGCCGAGGGGCCGACGCGCCTGGCGCGCGCGCGCGGCTACCTGCGCTACGAAGCCTGGCTGGGCGCGAGGCCGGGCGGCCCGGCGGCGCCGGCGCATCACCAGGCGTTCGAGGTGATCGGCGTGGGCCACAACCAGAGCCGCATGCTCGGCTCGCAGTGCGGGGCCAGGGCCGTGTTCGGGCTGGCGGAGTCGGCCAATGCCGGGGGCGCGGCCTGCCGCGCGCCGCGGCTGTAGCGCGTCTCCGGCCGCCTGATTTTCTGGCCGCCGGGTTTGCCCGGGCGGCCAGGACGGCCGCGCGGTGCTAGCATGACGCCTCGTGCCGTCCCGATGTCCGGTGCCGGCCGCACTTTTCCGTCGCCGTCATGCCTTTCTCCTGGGGCCCGGGCGCTGGCGATCCGCCGCCGCGCACCTGCCCGTCCCGCTTTTCCCCGTTTCCCGCCTCGCTGCCGCCGGCCGACGCCGCGCGGCGGCGCCAGCTTGGCGCGCTGGCCGGCCTGTCGGCGGCCGCCGCGCTGGGCCTGTACCGCGCTCCCGCCCATGCCGCCGAGCCGGCTTGCCGGCTGCTGGTCGGCTATGGCGCCGGCGGCGGCGCCGACCACGTGGCGCGGCTGGTGGCCGACGCCCTCAGCCAGGACGGCAGCCTCACCGTGGTGGAGAACCGTCCCGGCGCGGCCGGGCAGATCGCGCTGCACGAGGCGGCCCGCGCGAGCGCCGCGCGGCCCACGCTGCTGCTCGGCACGGTGGGCTCGGTCAGCATCGCGCCGCTGCTGGCGCAGGCCCAGCCACTGTCCTTGATGCCGCTGGCCATCATCGCCAGCACCCCGCACGTGCTGCTGTCCTCGGCCTCGGCGCCGGCCATGCACCTGCCCGCCTTGCTGGAGGACGCGCGCAGGCACCCCGGCGAGATCGGCTACGCCTCGCTCGGCATCGGCTCGAGCGCGCACCTGGTCGGCGAACTGCTGTGCCGCCAGGCGGGCGTGCAGATGACGCACATCCCGTATCCGGGCAGCGCCCGCGCCATGACCGACCTGCAGGGCGGCTACGTGCCGGTGCTGGTCAGCACGCTGCAGGCCTCGCTGCCGCTGATGCGCCAGGGCCGGCTGCGCGCGCTGGCCGTGACCGGCACGCGGCGCAGCGCGCTGGCGCCGCAGGTGGCGACGTTCGGGGAGTTCGGCATTGCCGGCATGGCGCAGCAGGCCTGGTATGGCGTGCTGGCGCCGTCCAGCTGGACGGCGCCGCAGCGCACGGCGCTGGTCGAGCGGCTCGGCCGCGTGCTGGCGGCGCCCGCGCTGCACGAGCGCCTGCACGCGGATGGCGCCGAGCCGGTCGCGCTGACCGGCATGGCCGCGCAGGACTACCTGGCCGGGCAGCGCGAGGTGTGGCAGCAGGCCGTGGCGCTGGTCGGCGCGCGGCTGGGCTGAAGATGCGTTGACGGCCCGTCCGGTTCCGGGGGGGCGTTTCAAGATGAAGCGGTCCTGGCTGGGGCGGAGCAGGGAACTCGGATCGCATCGCGATCCGCCTGCGCAGCGGTGCGCGCGGCAGTACAGGCAGTACTTGCCGTGCCACGCAACGACGCCAGGATCTTTTCTTGAAACGACTTCTTATGCCGATCCCGCGGGCCGTGGCGGGCGCCGGGCATCAGCGCGCAAGCCATTGCGCCTTGTCGCCGCCGAGCCGGGGCGTCGTGCCGAACCAGCGGGGCGGGGTTTCGGACATGCGGATCACCGGCCCCAGGCTCTTCAGATCGCCCCAGCAGGTACTGTCGTCGCATACCGAGAGCGCTTCGAATTCCTCGCGCGACAGGCGGCCCGGCGCATGGTCGAAATGCTGCAGGAGTCCCTGCCGTTGCAACAGCATGGCGGACTGGCACAGCGACACCTGCACCCGATAGGTTCCGCCTTCCCGGGCACGGCGCGCCAGCGCGATCATCGCGCCGAACGTGCCGAGGAAGCCGGTGAGGAAGTCGCACATGAAGACCGGTGTCAGCCTGGGCTGCCCGGCCCCGGTGGCGATGCCCTGGGTGTGGCAGATGCCGGTCACTGCCTGGGCCACCTGGTCCCAGCCCGCGCGGTCGGCAAACGGGCCGCCGGAGCCGTAGCAGTTGACGCTGACGTGCACGAGTCCGGGACGCAGCCGCGCCAGTTCGTCGACGCCGAAGCCGTGGGCTTCGAGCCGGCGCGGCCGATAACCGTCGATGAAAACGTCGGCTTCCCGCACCAGTTCCCGCAGCCGCCGGGCCTCGTCGGCGCGGTCGAAGTCGAGGAAGCAACTGCGCTTGCCGTGGCTGGTGTCGCGCACGAAGGCCGGCACCTGGGGCAGCGATGGCGCCGTGACCATCAGCACGTCGGCGCCGTGCTCGGCCATGCCGAGGCCGGCCGTCGGGCCGGCCAGGATGCGCGTCAGGTCCAGCACCCGGATGCCCGAGGCCGGCTGGCTGCCGGCCGGCAGCGGCTGCGGGGCGCCGTCCGCCAGCTTGGTGATCTCCACGACCGGGCGCGATGCCAGGTAGGCCCCGTGCGGGTGTGCCAGCCATTCCTGCGGCGTGCGGATCTTGCCGGCGCAAGCCAGCGCTCGCGCGATGGCGTCCTCCAGTTCGTCCGAGTTCCAGCGGCCCACGCCCGCGGCGACCGACGCCGGGGTGCTCTCGCAGTCCAGCACGTCCAGCACGCGCCGCTCCAGATGGGGCAGGTTGGTGTGCGGCAAGACCCAGCGGCCATCGGCGGCGCGCCAGGGTTGCGTGAGCGAGATCATGTGCCTGAGTTCCGGCGACGAGGGTATCGGCTGATAGCGGCCTTGCGCATCGCGCCTGAGCGTCATGTCGCCCCCGGCCAGCGAGGTTGCGGCGGCGGCCCGCACGTCCACGCCGATGGACTGGCGCCGGCCGGTCCGGAGTTCCCACAGGTCGTTGGCGGCCACCGCGCGGGCCGCCAGGACGTCGGCGGACGTTGCGCCGATGCGGAACGGGGACTGGAACAGCGGATCTTCTCCGGTGATCGTCACCTCCCCTTGTGTCAGCGGTTGTCCGGCGCGAATGGCCATGAGTTCCGCGAAGGCGCCCGTGCGCCCGTTTCCGCTGTCGATGTCTGCATTGCTCATGCTGTGTGTTCCTTCTTTTTTCAGTTTGCGGTTCGAGCCGTCATGCACGTCCAGGCAGGGCTGGTCCCGATGCAGTCGATGGCTGTCGGCCATCCTTCCTGCGCAGGAAGGATGGCGGGTTCGGAAGCCTGCCGGCGGCGGGCGCTTCAGGCCGCGGCTTCAAGCCGTTGCCGCACCGGACGCTGCGTCGCCAGGGAAGCGATGACGCATGCCGCGAAGGCAAGCGGTACGGTGATCAGTGCCGGCGGGTCGATGGGAAAGGCCGGCTGCGCGTGGCCCAATACCTTCACCCACACGGACGGCCCGAGGATGGTGAGCAGCAGCGACGACGCCAGGCCGATACCGCCGCCCACGACTGCGCCGGCCGAGGTCATCTTCTTCCAGTAGATGGCCAGGATCAGCACCGGGAATGTCGAAGAGCACGCAATCGAGAACGCGAGACTGATCATGTAGGCCACGTTCTGGTTGCGGAAAGCGATGCCGAGCAGGATCGCCAGCGCGCCGAGCACGACGCTTGCCACCCGCACGATCCGGATCTCGTCCGGCGAGTCGGAGCCCGGCTTCCTGAACAGCGCGCCGTAGATGTCGTGGCTGATCGCGCAGGCGCCGGAAAGCGTGAGCCCGGCGACGACGGCCAGAATCGTGGCGAAGGCGATGGCCGACACCGCCCCGAACATGATGTCGCCCCCGAGCAGGTGCGACAGGTGGAGTGCTGCGGTGTTGCCCCCGCCGATCAGCGCACCCTTCGCATCCAGATATTCAGGATGCTGGCGCAGCAGCGCCAGTGCCCCGAAACCGATGATGAACATCATGGCGTAGAAGCTGTTCATGAACACGGTGGCCCACAACACCGAACTGCGCGCCGCCCTGGCATCGGGCACGGTGAAGAAGCGCATGAGAACATGCGGAAGTCCCGCTGTGCCCAGCATCAGCGCGATGCCCAGCGAGAGGCCGGAGACGGGGTCCCGCGCCAGGGCCTGCGGGATCAGGATGCCGTCCTTGCCCGGATGCACGGCGACGGACTTCTGCAACAGTTCGCTCATGCTGAAGCCGAACCGGGACATCACGAGCACGCAGATCATCACGCCGACGCTGAGCATCAGCACGGCCTTGACGATCTGTACCCAGGTGGTGGCCATCATTCCGCCGAACACGACATACATGACCATCAGCACGCCGACCAGGAGGATGGCGTAGGTATAGTCGATGCCGAACAGCAACTGCACGAGTTGCCCCGCGCCGACCATCTGCGCGATGAGATAAAAGGCGACGATGATCAGCGAGGCGCAGGCCGAGAAGACCCGTACCGCATTGCCGCTGAGCCTGGCGCAGACCACATCGGTGAAGGTGTATTTGCCGAGCTTGCGCAGCTTGCCGGCCATCAGGAAGACCACGATGGGCAAGCCGGTGGTGTAGCCGATCGCGTAGACCAGGCCGTCGAAGCCGCTGGAAAAAACCAGGCCGGTCAGGCCCAGCAAGGCGCCGGCGGAGAGCGCGTCGCCGGTGATGGCCAGCCCGTTCTGGAACCCGGAGATGCGGCCGCCGGCGGCATAGAAATCGCTGGCCGACTTCGTCTGCCTTGCCGCCCACCAGGTGATGCCAAGGGTCATGGCAATGACTGCCACGAACAGGGCGAGCGAAGTGATGCTGGCCGTGCCCACGGAGGAGGATTGCGCTGCCACGGCACGGGTCGCGGCGGCGGCGAGAAATATCGCGAGTATTCGCTTTTTCATTTTTTCTCTCCGCTCGCGCTCGCATCGATGCGCCGGACGTAGATGACCGTCAGCAGGGTGCCGCAGGCGATCACCAGCAGCCCGGCGACGAACGACGCGGGCAGGCCGGTCCCGGGCACGGTCGCCCGCAGCGAATCCGCGGCAAAACAACTCGTCAGGAGAAAGGTGAAATAGACGAGCACCTGCAATGCCGTCAATGACAGGCTGAAACCCAGGGGCTCCTCAGCCTCGGCCGCGGCAAGATTGTCCATATGAAGACCTCCATAGATACAACAGTGGCTAGATCGGGAACGCAGATCCGGAACGCCGGTCCCGGGAGGCAATCCGGCATTCGCGGCACGCGATGCCGTTGCCCGGCAGGTCCGTCCTTCCGTACCTGACGTTGACCGACATCATGGGCAAGGTCCCGGGGTTCGGAGAAACGGTTAAATTCGATGGAAGCGATCTGCCAAAGAGATGACACGCAACCGTGCGCAAGCAGGAACCAAGATGGGGCGCGTCAAGGCAGCTGCGGGCACTTGCGCACCAAAAGCGAAGCCGCGCGTCGCGCGGCGTTCGGCCATCCGCGCGGCAGCCTGTACGGCGAAGGGCCGGCCGGCCCTGGAAGAAAGAATTGGCATGCCGTTTGCTTCCCATCTCCGAAACAGTCTTCGCTCGAAGCCTCGCAATCTGTTTGAGGAATGCCGGACCATGGAAGTCAACGACCTGATCACGTTCGCCACGGTTGCGCGCCATGCGAGCATTACGCGCGCGGCCAGGGAGCTGCACACGGTTCAGTCCAACGTCACGAACCGGGTCAAGAGTCTCGAGGAAGAGGTGGGGCTGCCGCTGTTCGAGCGGCACAGCCGCGGTGTCGCGCTGACCAGTGCCGGCATGCGGCTCCTGCCGTATGCGGCACGCGCCGTGGCGTTGCTTCAGGAAGCGACGAAGGCCGCGCGCGACGACGGCGAGGCGCGGGGACGCCTGGCCATTGGCACGATGGAAACCACCGTGGCGGTCCGCCTGCCCGAAGTGCTGGCGGCCTATCACGCGAAATGTCCCGCCGTGGAACTCGAAGTGTGGACCGGCCCGACCGCCGAACTGGTCCGCAAGGTGCTGGACAACGAAGTAGAGGGCGCCTTCGTCGCCGGTCCGATCGACCACCCGTTACTGGCGGCGGAGCAGGCCTACGAGGAGAAGCTGGTGCTGGTGACGTCGCGGCGCTGCCGCGGCTTATCCGACCTTCACGATGAGTCGGTCCCGTTGACGGCACTCATGTTCAGGATGGGCTGCTCCTATCGGCAGCGCCTCGAACAACTGCTCGCGCAGCTTGGCAGGCCGAGCTATCAGCGCCTTGAATTCGGAACGCTGGAAGGGATACTCGGATGCGTGGGGGCCGATGTCGGCATCACGGTCCTTCCCCTCAGCGTGGTCGAGAAATCGTCGCTAAGGGAGCGGCTCGCGGTGCATGAGATCGCCCCGGAGATCGCCAGGGCTCCGACGCTGTTCATCCGGCGCAAGAGCGTTCATGAATCGACCGCGATGCGGCTGTTCCGGGCGTGCTTCGCCGAGGCTGCCGATGCGACCGAGGCTGCCGATGCGACCGATTCCGCCGGGTGCCGCGCGGCCGGCGAACCCGCTTTTCCGGACCTCGGGCTGGCGCCCGACGAGGACCGGGGCCCGAGGCCGGCAGGTCCGCCGGCGGACATCCTGCTGCCGGCATACCCGCTGCGTGGCGCCGATGCGGTTGCCGGCGCGGCGCAGGACCAGGCGGCATACGTATAAGCCGCCTCGCCGGCAGCCGCCGCCATCGGGTTCAGGCCGCGCGGCTCAGAACTTCTCGAACGGGCCGAGGAAGCGCCACTGGCCGACCGGCAGGTCGCCCAGCACGATGCGGCCCATGCGCACGCGCTTGAGGCCGACCACCTTGAGCCCGACCTGCTCGCACATGCGGCGGATCTGGCGTTTCTTGCCTTCGCGCAGCACGAAGCGCAGCTGCTCCTCGTTCTGCCAGCTCACCTTGGCCGGCTTGAGCGCCTCGCCGTCGAGCGACAGGCCGTGGCGCAGCTTCTCGATCAGCTCGGCGGGGAAGAGGTTCGAGATATTGCGCTCGACCAGGCCCTGCGGCGATTCCCACTGCACGCGCACCAGGTATTCCTTCTCCACGGTGGAGTCTTCGCCGATCAGGTGGCGCGCCACGCGGCCGTCCTGGGTCAGCACCAGCAGGCCGGTGGAGTCGATGTCGAGCCGGCCGGCGGGGGCCAGGCTCTTGCGCTGCCACGGCGCGAAGCGCTTGCGGGTGGGGTCCTGCTCCCACTGGTTCTCGGGCGCGAACAGCACCGCGGCCGGCTCGTAGCCGTCCTCGGCCTGGCCCGACACATAGCCTACCGGCTTGTGCAGCAGCACGGTCACGCGCTCGCCCTGCTCGGAGCGCGCGGCCTGGTGGATCTCGATATTGGCGTCCGGGCCGACGCGCGAGCCGAGCTCGGTCACGGGCTGGCCGTCGACCAGCACCCAGCCGCGCGGAATCCATTCGTCGGCTTCGCGGCGCGAGCACAGGCCCAGTTCCGACATGCGCTTGGACAGCCGCACCAAGCCGTCGGCGCCGTCTTCGGCGCGCGGCGCCTGCGGCGCGGGCGCGGGGCGCTCGGCGCGCACCGGACGCTCGGTCTGCGGCGCGCGTTCCGGCCGGCCGCCGCGGTAGTCGCGCTGGCCGCCGTCGTGCGGGCGGCGCGGGCGGTCATTGTTCTCGCCGGGGGCGAAACGGCGCGGCCGGTCCTGGCCTTCGCCCGGAGCAAAACGGCGCGGCCGGTCGTCGCCCTCGCGCGGGCCAAAGTTGCGCTGGCGGTTGTCGCCTTCGCCGCCGAAGCGGCGCGGCCGGTCCTGGCCTTCGCCGGGACCAAAACGGCGCGGACGGTCGTCGCCCTCGCGCGGGCCGAAGCCGCGCTGGCGGTTGTCGCCTTCGCCGCCGAAGCGGCGCGGGCGGTCCTGGCCTTCGCCGGGGCCAAAGCGGCGCGGCCGGTCGTCGCCCTCGCGCGGGCCGAAGCCGCGCTGGCGATTGTCGCCTTCGCCGCCGAAGCGGCGCGGGCGGTCCTGGCCTTCGCCGGGGCCAAAGCGGCGCGGACGGTCGTCGCCTTCGCGCGGGCCAAAGTTGCGCTGGCGGTTGTCGCCTTCGCCACCAAAGCGGCGCGGGCGGTCCTGGCTGTCGCCGGTGCGCGGGCCGCGCGCGGGGCGCTGCGCGCCGTCCTCGGGTTTCCTGCGCGCGCCGCCGGCGCGCTCCTGGGCCTGCTTGATGCCGTCGACCACGGCGCGCACGCGCTGGCGGTTCAGGTCGGACACCCGCACCGGCCGGGTGGGCTTGCGGGTGTTGCCGGCGGGCGCGGTCTTGATGCCCAGCGTCTTGCGCTTGGGCGAAGTGTCATCGGTCATATCTTCAATGCGGGGCGTCCGGCCTAGATGGCCAGCGCCGCCAGCAGGTCCTGTTCAAGCTGTAGCTGCAATTTGTTGTCCGAGGCGAGGCGGCTGCCGTCGACCAGGAAAACGTCTTCCACCCGCTCGCCGAGCGTGTTGATGCGGGCGGTATGCACCGAGATGCGGTGCTTGGCCAGTACGCGCGAGATCGCGTACAGCAGGCCGGTGCGGTCGTTGGCCGAGAGCGACAGCAGGTAGTACTGGCCGCGCTCGTCGGGGCGCAGGTCCACGCGCGGCTTGATCGGGAAGCTGCGCGACTGGCGCGACAGTCGCCCTTGCGAGGGTTCCGGCAGCGGCGCGTTCGGGCGCAGGCGCTCGGCCAGCTCGTGCTCGACCAGCGCGATGATGTCGCGGTAGTTGCCGCTGGCCGCGCTGCCGATGCCGGGGTCGGTGACCTGGAAGGTGTCGAGCGCGTAGCCGTGGCGGGTGGTGTGGATCTTGGCTTCCTGGATGGAGAAGCTCTTGCGTTCGAAGTAGCCGCAGATGCGCGTGAACACGTCGGGCTGGTCCTTGACGTAGACCGCCACCTGCATGCCTTCGCCGGCGGCGGACACGCGCGCCTTGACCACCGGGGCGTCGCCGTCGACCTTGTCGTAGAGGTGGCGCGTGAGCCAGGCGATGTCGCGCGCGTCGTGGCGCAGGAAGAAGGCCACGTCGAGCTGGGCCCACAGCGGTTTGCCCAGCTCGGGGTCGAAGGCCTTCAGGCGCAGTTGCGCGATGGTGTCTTCCTTGCGCTGCGACCACAGCGAGTGCGGGTCGACGCGGGCGCCGCCGAGCACGCGCAGCGTGATGCGGTAGAGGTCTTCGAGCAGCTTGCCCTTCCACGCGTTCCACACCTTGGGGCTGGTGCCGCGGATGTCGGCCACGGTCAGCAGGTAGAGCGCGGTCAGGTAGCGCTCGCTGCCGACCACGCGGGCGAAGGCGTGGATCACGTCCGGGTCGGTCAGGTCCTGCTTCTGCGCCACGTGGCTCATGGTCAGGTGGTGCTCGACCAGCCAGGCGATCAGGTCGGTGTCCTCGCGCGCGATGCCGTGCTGCTTGCAGAAGCG
Organism: Cupriavidus ulmosensis; assembly: GCF_977008105.1. Classification (NCBI taxonomy): domain Bacteria; kingdom Pseudomonadati; phylum Pseudomonadota; class Betaproteobacteria; order Burkholderiales; family Burkholderiaceae; genus Cupriavidus; species Cupriavidus ulmosensis. The sequence continues at coordinate 2,397,551 of NZ_CDRMWP010000001.1, read as the reverse complement.
GCGCGCGTCGGTGGTGCCGAGCTTGGAGTGGTCGCCGCCGCGGCCCTTGGCGATGTCGTGGAACAGCGCCGCCACCCACAGCACCCAGGGGCGGTCGAAGGTGGCCATCAGCCGGCTGCAGAACGGGAACTCGTGCGTGTGCTCGACCACGGCGAAGCGCCGCATGTTGCGCACCACCATGAGGATGTGCTGGTCCACCGTGTAGACGTGGAACAGGTCGTGCTGCATCTGGCCGACGATGCGGCGGAAATTGCTCAGGTAGCGGCCCAGCACGCTGGTCTGGTTCATCAGGCGCAGCGCGTGCGTGATGCCCTGCGGCTCCTGCACGATGGCCAGGAACAGGCGGCGGTTCTCGGGGTCGTTGCGCCAGTGCGCGTCCATCACCGTGCGCGCGTTGTACAGGCCGCGCAGCGTGCGCGGCGACAGGCCCTTGACGCCGGGCGTGCGCTCGTACACCAGGAAGGTTTCGAGGATGGCGTGCGGCTCGCGCTCGTAGAGGTCGTCGCTGGTGATCTCCAGCATGCCCTGGCGTTCCACGAAGCGCTCGTTGATGACGCGCGTCACCTTGGATTCGCTGGGGAACAGCATCGCCTCGATGTTGAGCAGCAGCACGCTGTTGAGCTGGGTGACCGCCTTGGCCGCCCAGTAGTAGCGCCGCATCAGCTGCTCGCTGGCGCGCTTGTTGTTGTTCTGGCGGTAGCCGAACGATTCGGCCAGCGCGGTCTGCAGGTCGAACACCAGCACGTCCTGGCGGCGCCCGGCCACCAGGTGCAGGCGCGCGCGGATGGTCTTGAGCAGGCGCTCGTTGCGCTGCAGTTCCTGCGCCTCGCGCTCGCTCAGCAGGCCGCGCTCGAACAGCTCCTTCCAGCTGTCGCCGAAGCCGGCCGCCTTGGTCATCCACAGGATCACCTGCAGGTCGCGCAGGCCGCCCGGGCTTTCCTTGCTGTTGGGCTCGAGCGCGTAGGGCGTGTCCTGGTACTTGGCGTGGCGCTGGCGCATTTCCAGCAGCTTGGCCTGGAAGAACGCGCGCGGGTCGAGGTCGGCCTGGTAGCGCGTCTGCAACTCGGCGAACAGCTTGCGGTTGCCGGTCAGCAGGCGCGCCTCGAGCAGCGAGGTCTGGATGGTGACGTCCTGGCGCGACTCGCGGATGCAGTCGTCCACGGTGCGCACGGCCGAGCCGATCTCCAGCCCGAGGTCCCAGCACAGGCCGATGAATTTCTCCAGCCGGCGCGCGGTGTCGTCGTCGGGCTCGGCCGGCAGCAGCAGCAGCACGTCCACGTCCGAGTACGGGAACAGCTCGCCGCGCCCGTAGCCGCCCACGGCCACCAGCGCGCACTGCGCCGGCAGGGCCAGCCCGCGCCAGGCCTCGACCAGCGCGGCGTCCACCGCGCGCCGCAGGCGCGTGAGCAGGTGGCCGACGTGGCCGTGCGCGCTGAAGTCGTCGAACACGGCCTGCTTGCCGGCTTTCAGCTGATCGCGAACACGGGTGGCGAGGATGAGTTCCGGCGTGGCGTCCATGACTTGGGCTTGGGACATCGAAAGGGCGATGGGTTGCTGGGGAGCGACGAAGAAACGGCGAAACGATGAAGCGGCGAAACAGCGAAACAGCGAAGCGGCGGCTGAAACAAGAAGGGCGCCAACTTGGCGCCCGGGGTAGCGTCAGGCTGCGACGGAATCGGTGACGAAGGCCGGCGGCGCCTGCGTGCCCGCCGAGACGGTGAGCACGTCGTAGCCAGTCTCCGTCACCAGGATGGTGTGCTCCCACTGCGCGGACAGGCTGCGGTCGCGCGTCTTGACGGTCCAGTGGTCGGGCATGGTGCGGATCTCGCGCTTGCCGGCGTTGACCATCGGCTCGATCGTGAAGATCATGCCGGGCTGGATCTCCATGCCGGTGCCGGGGCGGCCGTAGTGCAGCACCTGTGGGTCTTCGTGGAAGTTCTTGCCAATGCCGTGGCCGCAGTATTCGCGCACCACGCTGTAGCCGGCGCCTTCCGCGTGGACCTGGATCACGTGGCCGATGTCGCCGAGGTGGGCGCCGGGGCGCACCTGCATGATGCCCTTCCACATGCATTCGAACGTGACCTGGGCCAGGCGCTTGGCCAGGATCGAGCCTTCGCCGACGATGAACATGCGGCTGGTGTCGCCGTAGTAGCCTTCCTTGGTGATGACGGTGATGTCCAGGTTGATCGCGTCGCCGGACTTCAGCACGCGCTCGCCCGGGATGCCGTGGCAGATCACGTCGTTGACCGAGGTGCAGATCGCGCCGGGGAAGGGCGGGTAGCCGGGCGGGGCGTAGTTCAGCGGCGCCGGCACGGTGCCCTGCACGTCGCGCATGTAGACGTGGCACAGCCGGTCGATCTCGCCGGTGGTGATGCCGGGCTTGACGAAGGGCGTGATGTAGTCGAGGACCTCGGAGGCCAGCCGGCACGCTACCCGCATCTGGGCGATATCGTCGGCGTTCTTGATATGGATGCTCATGCTGCTCGCAAAAGTGGCGGCGAAGCCACTGGCTGCGCCTCAAGTCGAATCTGAAAGACGGGATTATCGCACCATCGCGCCCCTGCCGCAGCCAAAATGGGCCGCCGGGGCGCCCCGGCCGGGCCTGGCGGGCGCGGGGGCGGGGCGCATGCCGGACGCATTGGCCCGGCACCGCCACCGTGCCGTCACAGTACCGGCCCCCTTGAGCGAAGTCCGGTTTTGTTGCTACAATCTTGGGCTGGCTTTCTCATGACCGCCTTCGGGCGTGGCGATGCCGTCGTTTGCAGTCGTTCTGCTCGCGCCGGGTATTGTCGGATGCAATGTCAAATGCATGTCGAATGTGCGTTCGGCGCTGCATCGGGAAGCCAGAGATCGTGAAATCGCGAGTCCGTCCATCCGGGGTGTTCCTGTTGAGGAATGTCGGGGCGGACTTCAGACCTAACCCTTTTGGAGAATTTTCATGTCCGTTACCATGCGCGAAATGCTGGAAGCCGGTTGCCACTTCGGCCACCAGACCCGCTTCTGGAACCCCAAGATGGCACCGTTCATCTTCGGCCATCGCAACAAGATCCACATCATCAACCTCGAAAAGACGTTGCCGATGTTCCAGGACGCGCTGAAGTACGTGCGTCAGCTGGCAGCCAACCGCGGCACCGTGCTGTTCGTGGGCACCAAGCGCCAGTCGCGCGAAATCCTCGCTGAAGAAGCCGGCCGCGCCGGCATGCCCTACGTCGATGCCCGCTGGCTCGGCGGCATGCTGACCAACTTCAAGACCGTCAAGATCTCGATCAAGCGCCTCAAGGACATGGAAGCCGCCAAGGAAGCCGGCGCGCTGGAAACCATGAGCAAGAAGGAAGCGCTGATGTTCGAGCGCGAAATGGACAAGCTGCAGAAGTCCATCGGCGGCATCAAGGACATGGGCGGCGTGCCTGACGCCATCTTCGTGGTGGACGTCGGCTACCACAAGATCGCCGTGACCGAAGCCAACAAGCTGGGCATCCCCGTGATCGGCGTGGTCGACACCAACCACTCGCCCGAAGGCATCGACTACGTGATCCCCGGCAACGACGACTCGAGCAAGGCCGTGGCCCTGTACGTGCGCGGCGTGGCCGACGCGATCCTGGAAGGCCGCGCCAACGCGGTGCAGGACGTGGTTGAAGCCGCCCGCGGCGGCGACGAATTCGTCGAAGTCGAAGAAGCCTGAAGCCCGCTGCCGAAAGGACCCCGCGCGCAAGAGTAGCCGACCATCATCGCTAGCCGACCGGCCCGGAGCCGGTTCTGCGCGCAGCCGGGGCTTTCCGGCACACAAGGGGGCGGAAGTTACGCCCCCTTTTTTTGAATTGTTGTCATCCGCCGCAGGCATGATCCGTCGCGGGTGAAGTTTGAGCATACCGCCGGCCGGGGCCCGCCAGACCCAGCGGGGCAGGCCGGTGCGAACCATTCAAGGAGTGACAAATGGCGGCAATTACCGCAAGCATGGTGGCAGAACTGCGCGCGAAGACCGACGCGCCGATGATGGAATGCAAGAAGGCCCTGACCGAGGCCGACGGCAACCTGGAAAAGGCTGAAGAACTGCTGCGCGTCAAGCTCGGCAACAAGGCCAGCAAGGCCGCTTCGCGCGTGACCGCCGAAGGCGTGGTGGTGTCCTTCATCGACGGCACCACCGGCGCGCTGGTCGAACTGAACTGCGAAACCGACTTCGTGTCGAAGAACGACGACTTCCTGGCCTTCTCGGCCAAGGTCGCCGAGCTGGTCGCCAAGCAGAACCCGGCCGACGTGGCCGCCCTGTCGGCGCTGGAAATCGACGGCGTGTCGGTGGAAGCCACCCGCACCGCGCTGATCGGCAAGATCGGCGAGAACCTGGCGATCCGCCGCTTCGCCCGCTATGCCAACGGCGGCAAGCTGGCCGCCTACCTGCACGGCACCCGCATCGGCGTGATGGTCGAGTTCGACGGCGACGAAGTGGCCGCCAAGGACGTGGCCATGCACGTGGCGGCGATGAAGCCGGTGTCGCTGTCGTCGGCCGACGTGCCCGCCGAGCTGATCGCCAAGGAGCGCAGCATCGCCGAGCAGAAGGCCGCCGAATCGGGCAAGCCGGCCGAGATCGTCGCCAAGATGGTGGACGGCTCGGTGCAGAAGTACCTGAAGGAAGTGTCGCTGCTGAACCAGACCTTCGTGAAGAACGACAAGCAGACCGTTGAGCAGATGCTCAAGGCCGCCAACACCGCGGTCAAGGGCTTCACCCTGTACGTGGTCGGCGAAGGCATCGAGAAGAAGCAGGACGATTTCGCCGCCGAAGTGGCCGCCCAGGTGGCAGCCGCCCAGAAGGGCTGAAGTCCGGGCGGTCCGCCCCGTCCGCGCCACGGTGCGGCAGGGCACGAAAGGGCCGCCGTATAATGCCGAGGGGCACCGCGAGGTGCCCCTCGGCACAAATGACGGCCGCGGCGCGCGCACTGGCGCGGGCGGCGGCCGCCACGGTTGGTTTTCATAGCCTGTTTCCGCAGTCGTCTGGCCTGCCATGCCGCAGCCAGGCTACCCCGAAAACCGGCTTTCCTGGCGGCGGCGCGCCGGTTGGCGCCGTCCGCCTGCATCAAGTCTGCATCCAAAATATCCGGCTCGACAGAACGAGCCGGACCAGCTCCGGGAATCCCTATGCCTGCCTATAAGCGCGTCCTACTGAAATTGTCCGGCGAGGCCCTGATGGGCGACGATGCCTTCGGCATCAACCGCTCCACCATCGAAGGCATGGTCAACGACATTGCCGAGATCGTGAAGCTCGGCGTGCAGGTCGCGGTGGTGATCGGCGGCGGCAACATCTTCCGCGGCGTGGCCGGCGGGGCGGCGGGCATGGACCGCGCCACGGCCGACTACATGGGCATGCTGGCCACCATGATGAACGCGCTGGCGCTGCAGGACGCCATGCGCCACGCCAACATCGAAGGCCGCGTGCAGTCCGCGCTGCGCATGGACCAGGTGGTCGAGCCCTATATCCGCCCGCGCGCCATCCGCCAGCTCGAGGAGGGCAAGGTGGTGATCTTCGCCGCGGGCACCGGCAACCCGTTCTTCACCACCGACACCGCCGCGGCGCTGCGCGGCGCCGAGATCGGCGCCGAGATCGTGCTCAAGGCGACCAAGGTGGACGGCGTCTACACCGCCGACCCCAAGAAAGACCCGAGCGCCACGCGCTACACCACGATTTCCTTCGACGAGGCCATCTCGCGCAACCTGCAGGTGATGGACGCCACCGCGTTCGCCCTGTGCCGCGACCAGAAGCTGCCGATCAAGGTGTTCTCGATCGTCAAGCCGGGCGCGCTCAGGAGCGTCATCCTGGGCGAGGACGAAGGCACGCTGGTGCACGTGTAAAAGGCTGCCCGGCGCCGCGGGCAGGGCGCTACCCCGCGGGGTAGCGCGGGCCGCGGCAAAGAGTAGAATGATTCATTTTCGATCCCGGCATCCGGGGTCATGATTACCCGTTTTTCCCGGAGGTAAAGATGAGCGTCGCCGACACCAAGAAGAGCGTCGAGCAGAAGATGCAGAAGACCATCGAAGCGTTCAAGGCCGACCTGGCCAAGATTCGCACTGGTCGCGCGCACACGGGTCTGCTCGACCACGTGCAGGTCGATTATTACGGCTCGCCGGTGCCGATCAGCCAGGTGGCCAACGTGGGCCTGGCCGATGCCCGTACCATCAGCGTGCAGCCGTGGGAAAAGAAGATGGTGGGCGCGGTCGAGAAGGCGATCCGCGATGCCGACCTGGGCCTGAACCCGTCCACGATGGGCGACGTCATCCGCGTGCCGATGCCCATGCTGACCGAGGAGCGCCGCAAGGAACTGACCAAGGTCGTCAAGGGCGAGGCCGAGGGCGCCAAGGTCGCCGTGCGCAACCTGCGCCGCGACGCCAACGAGCAGTTCAAGAAGCTGGTCAAGGACAAGGCCATTTCCGAGGACGACGAGCGCCGCGGCCAGGACGAGGTGCAGAAGCTGACCGACAAGTTCGTCGCCGAGATCGACAGGATGGTCGCCGAGAAGGACAAGGAGATCATGACGGTGTGACGCGCCCGGTGGCGGCTTGCCAGCCGCCGCCGTGTCCGGTACCGTTTCCCACCATGCATCACATCAGTTCCACGCTCGGCGTCCCCGAAGCCACCTATGTGCCCCGCCACGTTGCCATCATCATGGATGGCAACGGCCGCTGGGCGACCCAGCGGCACCTGCCGCGCGTTGCCGGCCACAGCCGTGGCCTGGATGCAGTCCGGGCGGTGGTCGAGGCGTGCGCGGCGCGGGGCGTGCAATACCTGACCCTGTTCGCCTTCAGCTCGGAGAACTGGCGCCGCCCGGCCGACGAGGTCTCGTTCCTGATGCGGCTGTTCATGACCGCCCTGCGCCGCGAGGTGGTCAAGATGCACGCCAACAACATCCGCGTGCGCGTGGTGGGCGACCTGGCCCGCTTCAGCCCGCGCATCCAGCAGCTGATCGCCGACGCCGAGGCGCGCACGGCCGGCAATACCGGCCTGACCGTGACCATCGCCGCCAACTACGGCGGCCGCTGGGACCTGCTGCAGGCCATGCGCAAGATGCTGCAGCGCTCGCCCATGCTCGACCCCGAGGCGGTCGACGAATCCGTGCTGGCGCCGCATCTGGCGATGGCCTACGCGCCCGAGCCGGACCTGTTCATCCGTACCGGCGGCGAGCAGCGCATCAGCAATTTCCTGCTGTGGCAGCTTGCCTACTCGGAGCTTTATTTCACCGAAGTGTTCTGGCCCGATTTCGACGCCGCCGAGCTCGACAAGGCCTTCGCCTCGTACCGCCAGCGCGAACGCCGCTTCGGCCGCACCAGCGCGCAGGTGGTGGCGCCATCCGGGTTGTCGGGCACGGCCTGAGGCCGCCGCCCGGACCTCATCCATCCTCTACCGGGACTCCCGCAGCGCATGCTCCTTACCCGTGTCATCACCGCCGTATGCCTGTTGCTGCTGATCCTGCCGATCCTGTTCCTGGCGCCGCCGTCGGCGCTGGCCGGCCTGGTGGCGGTGATCGTGCTGCTCGGGGGCTGGGAGTTCGGCCGCCTGATCGGGCTGCGCGGGTTCTGGCCCTACGTCTACGCGCTGGCCTGCCTGCTGGCGCTGGCCGGCTGGCAGGCGCTGTCCGGCCCCGATGCGCTCACCCGCCTGCTGCAGATCGGCGTGGCCTGCTGGGGCGTGGCCGTGGTGCTGCTGGCGCGCGGCGTGCGCCGCGCCACGCCGGGTTTCACGGCGCTGGGCGTGGTGCTCGGCCTGTTCATGCTGCCGGCCTTCGGCCATGCCACCCTGGTCCTGCGCGGACTGGGCATCGGCGTGCTGCTGTCGGTGGCGGTGTTGGTGTGGGCGGCCGACATCGGCGCCTATTTCGTCGGCAAGGCCGTCGGGCGGCGCAAGCTGGCGCCGTCGATCAGCCCGGGCAAGTCCTGGGAGGGCGCGCTCGGCGGCTGGGCGCTGGCGCTGGCGATCTCGCTCGCGCTGGCCGCCACCCACGCATTTTCCCCGACCTGGTTCTCGCGCATGGCCGACCAAGGCGGCCTGGCCATCGTGGCGCTGCTGGCCACGCTGCTGGTGATCGCCAGCGTGGTCGGCGACCTGTTCGAATCGCTGCTCAAGCGCCAGGTCGGCATGAAGGACAGCAGCCGGCTGCTGCCCGGCCACGGCGGCGTGCTCGACCGCATCGACGCGCTGCTTCCCGTTTTCCCGCTGGCCGCCTTGCTGGCCATCTATCTTTGAGTTGATCTGATATGCGTCGTATTACCGTCCTGGGTGCCACCGGCTCGATCGGGGACAGCACGCTTGATGTCATCAAGCGCCATCCCGAGCGCTACGCCGTGCATGCGCTGACGGCGCACCGGCAAGTGGACAAGCTGGCGGCCCTGTGCCGCGAGTTCCGCCCGGCGCATGCCGTGATGGGCACGGCCGAGGCCGCCGCCGCACTGCAGGCGCTGCTGCGCGCCGACGGCATCAAGACCGAGGTCGGCTACGGCGAGGCCGCGCTGGAGGCGGTCGCCACCGACGCCGCGGTGGACGCGGTGATGGCCGCCATCGTCGGCGCCGCCGGCCTGCGCCCGTCGCTGGCCGCCGCGCGCGCGGGCAAGCGCGTGCTGCTGGCCAACAAGGAAGCGCTGGTGATGTCCGGGCGCATCTTCATGGATGCCGTGCGCGAGCACGGCGCCACGCTGCTGCCGATCGACAGCGAGCACAACGCCATCTTCCAGTGCCTGCCGGCCGACGACCCGCGCTACCGCGCCGGCGTGGCCAAGGTGGTGCTGACCGCCTCGGGCGGGCCGTTCCGCACGCGCGACCCGGACTCGCTGCACGACATCACGCCCGACGAGGCCTGCGCCCACCCGAACTGGGTGATGGGCCGCAAGATCTCGGTGGACTCCGCCACCATGATGAACAAGGGCCTGGAGGTGATCGAGGCGCACTGGCTGTTCGGCGCGCCGGCCGAGCGCATCGAGGTGCTGATCCACCCGCAGAGCATCGTGCACTCGATGGTGTCGTATGCCGACGGCTCGGTGCTGGCGCAGCTCGGCAACCCCGACATGCGCACGCCGATCGCCTACGGCATGGCCTATCCCGAGCGCATCGACGCGGGCGTGTCGCCGCTGAACCTGGCCACCGCCGGCGCGCTCAGCTTCGAGACCCCGGACCTCGTGCGCTTCCCGTGCCTGGGCCTGGCGTTCGACGCGCTGCGCGCGGGCGGGCTGGCGCCGGCGGTGCTGAACGCGGCCAACGAGGTCGCGGTCGAGGCCTTCCTGCAGGGCCGGATCCGCTTCACCGACATCGCGCGCGTGGTCGCGGGCGTGCTCGCGCGCGCCCCGGGCGGCAATGCCGACACGCTGGAAGCCGTGCTGGGCGCGGACCAGGACGCGCGCCGCCGCGCCGGCGAACTGCTGGAAAACCGGGGCTCGTGCTGAGTTTGGCGGGGCCGCCGGCGGGATCGGCGACAATAGCGGCAAGCCGGCCGCCACCGGCCACCCGCCGCCGCCGGGCAGCGGGGTGCCGGGCCGGCGGCCCGGCGTATCCTTCACGCCATCGGGGCCCGCGCCCCTGACGACAAGCTGCCTGCCATGCAAACCGTAATCGCCTTTGTCGTTGCCCTGTGCATCCTGATCTATTTCCATGAAATGGGTCACTACCTGGCCGCGCGCCTGTGCGGCGTCAAGGTGCTGCGCTTCTCGATCGGCTTCGGCCGGCCGCTGCTGCGCTGGGTCTCCGGCAGCCGCGACCGCACCGAGTGGACCATCGCCGCGATCCCGCTGGGCGGCTACGTCAAGATGCTCGACGAGCGCGAGCGCGATCCCGCGCAGGACCCCGCCATCGACCCGGCCGACCTGCCGCGCGCGTTCAACCGCCAGCCGGTAGGCAAGCGCTTCATCATCGTGGCGGCCGGCCCGCTGGCCAATTTCGCGCTGGCGATCGTGCTGTATTTCGTGCTGTTCGCCGGCGGCATGCGCGAGCCGGCGCCGGTGGTGGCCGCGCCGCCGGCCGGCACGGCCGCGGCCCAGGCCGGGCTGCGCGAGGGCGACCGCGTGCTGTCGCTGCGGGCCAACGGCGAGACCGAGCAGGTGCGCTCCTGGAACGACCTGCGCATGGCGGTGTTCGCCCAGGGCTTCGGCGACGCCAGCGCGGTGCTGCGCGTGCGCGCGCCCGACGGCGCCGAGCGCGACCTCAGGCTGGCGCGGCTGCCCAACACCGGCGGCAATCCCGAGGAAGACCCGCTGGCCATCCTGGGCCTGGCGCTCAAGGGCGGCCCGGTGACGATCACCGAGGTGCTGCCCGATTCCGCCGCGCAGCGCGCCGGCCTGCGCAAGGACGACCGCGTGGTGGCCTGGCAGGGCGGCCCGCTGACCCAGGCCGGCGAGCTGATCCGCGGCGTGCGGGCCCGGCCCGGCGCCGAGGTGGTGCTCGGCATCGAGCGCGGCGGCCAGCGCCTGGACGTGCCGGTGAAGCTGGACGCGGTGGCGCCCCCGGACGGCGCCAGCGCCGGCGCGGCGGCCACCGGCAAGCTCGGCGCGGCGCTGAGCCAGTCGGTGGAAATGGAGACCGTGCGCTACCAGCCGGCCGAGGCCATCAGCCGCGCGGCGGGGCAGGTCTGGAGCACCAGCGCGCTGTCGCTCAAGCTGCTCGGCAAGATGCTGGTGGGGCAGGCTTCGCTGCAGAACCTGAGCGGTCCGCTGACCGTGGCGGACTACGCCGGGCGTGCCGCCCACCTCGGCTGGCAGCCCTTCGTCGGCTTCCTGGCGCTGGTCAGCGTCAGCCTCGGTGTGTTGAATTTGTTACCCATTCCGGTATTGGATGGGGGGCATTTGCTGTATTATTGCGTTGAATTTTTGACTGGCAGGCCCGTACCAGACCACTGGCAGGCTGTGCTGCAGAAGGTCGGCATCGCCTGCGTCTTGCTCCTGACTTCGCTCGCCTTGTTCAACGACGTCAGCCGGCTGTTTCTTGCGCGCGGCTAGACGCACGTTGCCGGCGGCGGTCCGCAGGTGTCACCGGCACCTCGCGCGCCGCATGCCGACAGGGCGCGGCCCCGTGAAGCATCGGAGCGCAATCCTGCATGGAATCAAAGAGGGGATCAAGATTGATCAGACATAAGCGCATCTCGCTGAGCGTGCTGGCGAGTGCCATCATCGCGGCCTGGACCCCCGTCGGTTGGGCCGCGGAGCCATTCGTGGTCAAGGACATCCGCGTCGAGGGCCTGCAGCGGGTCGAGCCCGGCACGGTGTTCGGCTACCTGCCGGTCAAGGTCGGCGAGACCTTCAGCGACGACAAGGGCGCGGAAGCGATTCGCGCGCTCTACAACACCGGCTTCTTCAAGGACGTCCAGATCCGCTCCGAAGACGGCGTGCTGGTGGTCCAGGTCGAGGAGCGCCCGGCCATTTCCCAGCTCGAGTTCGTCGGCATCAAGGAATTCGACAAGGACACCCTGCGCCGCTCGCTGCGCGCGGTCGGCGTGGCCGAGGCCCGGTACTACGACAAGGCGCTGATCGACAAGGCCGAGCAGGAGCTCAAGCGCCAGTACGTGGCGCGCGGCTACTACGCGGCCGACGTGCAGACCACGATCACCCCGGTGGACCGCAATCGCGTGTCGGTGGTGTTCAACGTGGACGAAGGCCCGGTCGCCAAGATCCGCCAGATCAATATCGTCGGCAACAAGGCTTTCAAGGAAAGCACGCTGCGCGACGAAATGCAGCTGTCGACGCCGAACTGGCTGTCCTGGTACACCAAGAACGACCTCTATTCCAAGCAGAAGCTCACCGCCGACCTGGAAGCGCTGCGCTCGTACTACCTGAACCGCGGCTACCTCGAGTTCGCCATCGAGTCCACCCAGGTCTCGATCACGCCGGACAAGAAGGACATCTTCCTGACGCTGAACATCAAGGAAGGCGAGCAGTACAAGGTGTCCGACGTGCGCCTGGCCGGCGAGCTGCTCGGCAAGCAGCCCGAGATGGAAAAGCTGCTCCAGCTCAAGAAGGGCGAGATCTTCTCGTCGGAGAAGCTGACCCAGAGCACCAAGGCCATCACCGACCTGCTGGGCACCTACGGCTACGCCTTCACCACCATCAACCCGCAGCCGGCGATCGACAAGGAAAAGCGCGAAGTCGCGCTGACCCTGCTGGTCGACCCGGGCCGCCGCGTCTACGTGCGCCGCGTCAATGTGGTGGGCAACAGCAAGACCCGCGACGAAGTGGTGCGCCGCGAGATGCGCCAGATGGAAAGCTCGTGGTTCGACAGCGAGAAGCTGACGCAGTCGCAGGCCCGCATCAACCGCACCGGCTACTTCACCGACACCAACATCACCACCGAGGACGTGCCCGGCGCGCCCGACCAGGTGGACGTGAACGTCAACGTGACCGAGAAGCCGACCGGCCAGATCAGCCTGGGCCTGGGCTTCTCCTCGACCGACAAGCTGGTGCTGCAGGCCGGCCTGCGCCAGGACAACGTGTTCGGCTCCGGCACCAGCCTGGGCCTGGACGTAAACACCGCCAAGTCCTTCCGCACCATCTCGCTGACGCAGTACGACCCGTATTTCACGGTGGACGGCATCAGCCGCTCGACCGACGTGTTCTACCGCACGTCCCGCCCGCTGTACTACACCGGCGACCAGGACTACAAGATCGTGTCGATGGGCGGCGGCTTCAAGTTCGGCGTGCCGTTCTCGGAAACCGACACCGTGTTCTTCGGCATCGGCTACGAGCGCTCGCAGGTGTACACCTCGCAGAACACGCCGAGCCAGTACACGGCGTGGCTGCAGAAGGTCGGCAAGAGCAGCGGCGATCCGATCAACAACTTCCCGTTCACGATCGGCTGGGCACGCGACCGCCGCGACAGCGCGCTGGTCCCGACCAAGGGCCCCTACACGCAGGCCAACCTCGAAGTGGGCGTGCCGGGCGGCGATACGCAGTACTACCGCGCCAGCGTCCAGCAGCAGTACTTCTACCCGCTGTCGAAGGCCTTCACGCTGGCCTTCAACGGCGAAGTCGCCTACGGCCACGGCTACGGCGCCACGCCGTTCCCGGTGTTCAAGAACTTCTACGCCGGCGGTATCGGCTCGGTGCGCGGCTACCAGACCAGCACGCTGGGCAAGAAGGACCAGAACGGCAACCCGGTGGGCGGCGCGTCCAAGATGATCGGCAACGTCGAGTTCATCTTCCCGCTGCCGGGCTCGGGCGTGGACCGCACGCTGCGCCTGTTCACCTTCTTCGACTTCGGCAACGTGTACGAGGAAGGCGCGCCGCTGCTGTTCAGCGAACTGAAGTATTCGACCGGCCTGGGCATGTCCTGGCTGTCGCCGATCGGTCCGCTCAAGGTCAGCGTGGGCTTCCCGCTGAAGAAGTCCACGGACGACCAGGTGCAGCGCTTCCAGTTCCAGATCGGTACCGCGTTCTGACGGCGGACGGAACCAGAGCACGGCGGACATCGAATAGCGGGTAGCAGGCAGCGGACAGCAGATTGCGGCAAGACCGGGAAGGCCGGCAAAGACCGGAAGACCGGAAGTTCGACAAGACAGGATAGAGAGAGCCAAGAGGATTGAGGATCCGATTCATGAAAACAGCATTCCCACTGATCAAGAGCCTGGCCACGGCCGCGCTGGCCGCCGGCACGCTGCTGGCCGCCGCCCCGGCGATGGCGCAGGAAGCCCGCATCGCGGCGGTCAACTCCGAACGCATCCTGCGCGACTCGGTGCCCGCCAAGCAGGCCCAGGTCAAGCTGGAGCAGGAATTCTCCAAGCGCGACCGCGACCTGCAGGACATGGCGCAGAAGATCAAGGGCATCGCCGACAAGCTCGACAAGGACACCGCCGTGCTGGCCGATGCCGACCGCCAGCGCCGCCAGCGCGAGGTGGCCGACCTCGACCGCGAATTCCAGCGCAAGCAGCGTGAATTCCGCGAAGACCTGAACCAGCGCCGCAACGAGGAACTGGCCCAGGTGCTCGAGCGCGCCAACCGCGTGATCCGCCAGCTCGCCGAGCAGCGCAAGTACGACCTGATCGTGCAGGAAGCGGTCTACGTCAATCCGCGCATCGACATTACCGACGATGTGATGAAGGCGCTCAACAGCGCCGCCGCCAGCAAGTAAGCTGGCTGCCCGTTTTACCGCCGCTCCAGGAAGTACTGCCATGCAAACACCCACACTGGGTCAGCTCGCCACCGATACCGGCGCGCAGGTTGTGGGTGATCCCGACCTGGCCGTGCACGGTCTCGCGCCGCTCGACCAGGCCGGCCCCGGCCAGCTCTCGTTCCTCTCCAACCCGCTCTACCTGGCGCAGGCGCTGGCCTCGCGGGCCGGCGCCGTGATCGTCTCGGCCGCCGACCTCGAGCGCATCCGCGCCGAAGGCCAGGCCGACGGCCGCAACTGGCTGGTCGCGCGCAATCCCTACGTGTGCTTCGCCCGCATCGCGCAGGGCTTCGAGCGCCGCGCCAACACCGACCACCGCACCGGCATCGACCCGCGCGCCAGCGTGGCGGCCGACGCGGTGGTGCCGCCGTCGTGCTTCATCGGCCCCAACGTGGTGATCGAGAGCGGCGCGCGGCTGGGCGAGCGCGTGCGCATCCTGGCCAACGGCTTCGTCGGCGCCGGCGCGCAGATCGGCGACGACACGCTGATCTACGCCAACGTCTCGGTCTACCACCAGTGCGTGGTCGGCATGCGCTGCATACTGCACAGCGGCGTGGTGCTGGGCGCCGACGGCTTCGGCTTCGCGCCCGACATCGGCCCGGCCGGCGTCGAGTACGTCAAGATTCCCCAGACCGGCCGCGCGGTGCTCGGCAACGACGTGGAGGTCGGCGCCAACACCGCGATCGACCGCGGCGCGATGGCCGACACCGTGGTCGAGGACGGCTGCAAGCTCGACAACCAGGTGCAGATCGCCCATAACGTCAGGGTGGGCGCGCATACTGTGATCGCGGGTTGCGCGGCCATCGCCGGCAGCACCAAGGTGGGCCGTTTCTGCGTGATCGGCGGTTCGGCCAATTTTGCCGGCCACCTGAACATCGCGGACCGCACCACGGTGTCCGGCGGCACGTCGATCACCAAATCCATTACCAAGCCCGGCGGCCATTTCACCAGCGTGTTCCCGTTCCTGCCGCACGGCGACTGGGAGCGCAACGCGGCCATCGTGCGCGGGCTCACCAAGTTGCGCGAGCGCGTGGTGCAGCTCGAGAAACGCCTGCGTGGCCAGGCCGGCAATCCTACACAGCATACCGAAGAGAAATCATCATGACCGCAGCCGACATCGATATCCAGAAGATCCTCAAGCTGCTGCCGCATCGCTACCCGTTCCTGCTGGTGGACCGCGTGCTCGAGCTCGAGCCGCAGAAGCGCATCAAGACGCTCAAGAACGTCACGATCAACGAACCCTATTTCCAGGGCCATTTCCCCGGCCATCCCGTGATGCCGGGCGTGATGATCCTGGAAGCGCTGGCGCAGTCGGCCGGCCTGCTGACCTTCGGCGCCGAGATGGAGCGCAAGGAAGGCGCGCTGTACTACTTCGTCGGCATCGACGGCGCCCGCTTCAAGCAGGTGGTGACGCCGGGCGACCAGCTGCACATGAACGTGTCGGTGGAGCGCTACATCCGCGGCATCTGGAAGTTCAAGGCGTTCGCCACCGTGGACGACAAGGTGGCTTGCGAAGCTGAGCTGATGTGTACCGTCAAGCAGGCCGAGTGATCGCGCCTCGCCGGGGCGCCCGCGCCCCGGCAGCGCGCGCCGCCCGGCGCCGCCGGGCAGTCCCGGCACCGGCCTTGACCGTTCCATCTCTCCCACTCAGACCATAGGACAGGACGCATGACGCAAATCCATCCCAGCGCACTGGTCGACCCCAAGGCCGAGCTCGCCGCCGACGTGACCGTCGGGCCGTTCTCGATCATTGGTCCCAACGTGCGTCTCGGCAGCGGCACCCAGGTGGGCGCGCACACCACCATCGAAGGCCACACCACGGTGGGCGCGGACAACCGCATCGGGCCGTATGCCTCGGTAGGCGGCATGCCGCAGGACATGAAGTACCGCAACGAGCCGACCCGGCTCGAGATCGGCGACCGCAACACCATCCGCGAATTCACCACCATCCACACCGGCACGGTGCAGGACCGCGGCGTGACCAGCATCGGCGACGACAACTGGATCATGGCCTACGTGCATATCGCGCACGACTGCCGCGTGGGCAACCACACGGTGTTCTCGAGCAACGCGCAGATCGCCGGCCACGTGCAGGTGGGCGACTGGGCCATCCTCGGCGGCATGAGCGGCGTGCACCAGTTCGTGCGCATCGGCGCCCACGCCATGCTGGGCGGCGCCTCGGCGCTGGTGCAGGACCTGCCGCCGTTCGTGATCGCCGCCGGCGACAAGGGCGGCAACAAGGCCACGCCGCACGGCATCAATGTCGAAGGCATGCGCCGCCGCGGCTTCGACGCCGCGCAGATCGCCGCGCTGCGCCAGGCCTACAAGGTGCTCTACAAGTCGGACCTGAGCTTCGAGGCCGCGCGCGGCGAGATCGCGCAACTGATCGCCCAGTCGGACGGCAGCGCCAGCGCGCCGCTGCAGGGCTTCCTCGACTTCATTGCCGCCACCCAGCGCGGCATCGTGCGCTGAAGCCGCACCACGCCATGGTCGACGGTGTCCTGCCGGCCCCGGACGGCGCGCCGCGCGCAGCAGGCGCGGCGGATGCGCGCGGCACCATCGCGATGGTGGCCGGCGAGAATTCCGGCGACCTGCTGGCTTCGCTGCTGATGGGCGGCCTGAAGGCGCGCCTGGGCGACACCGTGCGCTACGCCGGCATCGGCGGCGCGCGCATGATGGCGCAGGGGTTCGAGTCGCAGTGGCCGATGGACACGCTGTCGGTCAACGGCTACGTGGAGGTGCTGGGCTCGCTGCGCGAGATCCTGGCCACGCGCCGCGCCATCCGCGAGTCGCTGCTGGCAAGGCCGCCGCTGTGCTTCATCGGCGTCGACGCGCCCGATTTCAACTTCGGCCTGGAAGTGCCGCTGCGCCGCGCCGGCATTCCCGTGGTGCACTTCGTCAGCCCCTCGATCTGGGCCTGGCGCGGCGGGCGCATCCGCACCATCGCGCGCGCGGTGGACCACATCCTGTGCCTGTTCCCGTTCGAGCCCGAGATCTACGCGCGGGCCGGCATTCCCGCGACCTACGTCGGCCACCCGCTGGCCGACGTGATCCCGATGGTGCCGGACAGCGAGGGCGCGCGCGCCCGGCTCGGCCTGCCGGCCGGCAGCCGCGTGGTGGCGGTGCTGCCGGGCAGCCGGCAGTCCGAGGTGCGCAACCTCGGCCCGACCTTCTTCGGCGCGATGGCGCGCATGCACAGCATGGACGGCAACCTCGTCTTCGTGCTGCCGGCGGCCAGCCCCACGCTGCGCGAGGCCGTGGAAAACCTGCACCGGCAGCATCCGCAGATCCCGCTGACCATCGTCGACGGCCAGTCGCACCTGGCGATGGAGGCGGCCGACGTGATCCTGCTGGCCAGCGGCACCGCCACGCTGGAGGCGGCGCTGTACAAGAAGCCGATGGTGATCTCCTACAAGGTGCCCTGGCTGACCGCGCAGATCATGAAGCGGCAGGGCTACCTGCCCTACGTGGGCCTGCCCAACATCCTGTCGGGGCGCTTCGTCGTGCCCGAGCTGCTGCAGGACGACGCCACGCCCGAGGCGCTGGCGCGCGAGACGCTGCTGCAGCTCAACGACGAAGGCAATACCGCGTTCCTGCGCGAACATTTCACCCAGATGCACCAGACGCTCAAGCGCAATACCGCCGAGATCGCCTCGGCCGTGGTCGCGGACCTGATCCGCCAGCGGAGGGGCGTGTAATGGCGCGCCGCAAGACGACCCCGGACGAGGCCCAGCTCGGCTTCGAGCTGACCGCCAGCGCGGCCCGCGCGCGCTGCCTGTGCGGCGTGGACGAGGCGGGCAGGGGACCGCTGGCCGGCCCGGTCTATGCCGCGGCGGTGGTGCTCGACCCGGCGCGGCCCATCAAGGGCCTGGCCGATTCCAAGGTGCTGACCGCGCGCCGCCGCGAGGTGCTGTTCGACGAGATCCGCGAGCGCGCGCTGGGCTGGCACATCGCCTTCGCCACGGTGGAAGAGATCGACACCATCAACATCCTGCACGCCACCATGCTGGCCATGCAGCGCGCGGTGCACGGGCTGGCCGACGCCGGGCTGGAGCCGGACCTGGTGCAGGTCGACGGCAACCGCTGCCCGCAGGTGCGCTTCGCGGTGGAGGCCATCGTCAAGGGCGATGCCAAGGTGCAGGCGATCTCGGCCGCGTCGATCCTGGCCAAGGTGGCGCGCGACCGCGAACTGCTGACGCTGCATGCCGCGTACCCGCAGTACGGCTTCGACGCGCACGCCGGCTACGGCACGCCGCAGCACCTCGCCGCGCTGGCCGAGTTCGGCGCCACGCCGCACCACCGGCGCTCGTTCGCGCCGGTGCGCGAGGCGATCGCGCTCGGGCGCATCGCGCCGGCGCCCGTGCCGGCAAGGGGCGCATCGGCGGAGCAGGCATCGTGAAGCACGTCACCTCGCGCGAGAACGCGCTGTTCAAGCACCTGAAGGCGCTGACCACCTCGACGCATGCGCGCCGTAAGGCGGGCCAGTCCGTGCTCGACGGCGTGCACCTGGCGCAGGCCTACCTGGCCGCGCTGGGCCAGCCGGTGCAATGCGTGGTGTCGGAGCGGCACTACGACCACGCCGAGGTGGCGCCGCTGCTGGCGCAGATTGCCTCCGAGCGCGTGGTGCTGCTGTCCGACGCGCTGTTCGCGCAGGTCGCCGGCGTGGTCAACGGCATCGACCTGATGCTGGTGATCGAGACCCCGTCCGGGCACCTGCCGTCCCGCATCGACACCGACTGCATCATCCTCGACGGCGTGCAGGATGCCGGCAACGTCGGCTCGATCCTGCGCAGCGCCGCCGCGGCCGGCATCGGCCATGCGTTCCTCGTTACCGGCAGCGCCTTCGCGTGGTCCACCAAGACCCTGCGCGCCGCGATGGGGGCCAATTTCCACCTCAACATCGTCGAGCACTGCACCTTCGACATGCTGGCGCCGCGCCTGGCGGTGCCGCTGCTGGCGACTTCCTCGCATGCGCAGGCGGACGTGTTCGACACCGACCTGCGCGCGCCGGTCGCGTGGGTGGTCGGCAACGAGGGCAGCGGCGTGAGCCGCGAGTGGATGGAGCGGGTCGACCGCACCGTGGGCATCCCGCAGCCCGGCGGCCTCGAATCGCTCAACGTGGCGGCGGCCACGGCCATCTGCCTGTTCGAGGCGGTGCGGCAGCGGCGAGCGGGCTGACGGGCGCCGGCGCGCCGCGCCTCAATAGTTGTTATCCCGCTCCACCTTGATCTCCTGCAGGATCGTGGTGGCGATCTCCTCGATCGACTTGTGGGTGGAGGACAGCCACTTGATGCCTTCGCGGCGCATCATGCCCTCGGCTTCGTTGACCTCGTAGCGGCAGTTCTCCAGCGCGGCGTACTTGCTGCCGGGGCGGCGCTCGTTGCGGATCTCGGCCAGGCGCTGCGGGTTGATCGACAGGCCGAAGATCTTCTGCTTGAACTGGTACAGCGCGGTGGGCAGCTTGCCGCGCTCGAAGTCGTCGGGGATCAGCGGGTAGTTGGCGGCCTTGAGCCCGTACTGCATCGCCAGGTAGAGGCTGGTCGGAGTCTTGCCGCTGCGCGACACGCCGACCAGGATCACGTCGGCCTCGGCCAGGTTCTTGTGCGACTGGCCGTCGTCGTGCGCGAGCGAGAAATTGATCGCCTCGATGCGGTTCTGGTAGGCCTCGGTGTCGGCGTTCTGGTGGAAGCGGCCGATGGCGTGCGTGGACTTCAGTCCCAGTTCCTTTTCCAGCGGCTCGATGAAGGTCTGGAACATGTCCAGGATCATGGCCTTGGCGCGGCGGATCGCCTTGTTCGACTCCTGGTTGACCAGGGTGGTGAAGACGATGGGCGGCACGCCTTCGGCGTAGAAGGCCTCGTTGATCTTGCCGACCGCGATATGTGCCTTCTCCGGCGTGTCGACGAACGGCATGCGCACCTTGCGGAAACGCATCTCGAACTGCGCCAGGATGGAGTGGCTGAAGGTTTCCGCGGTGATGCCGGTGCCGTCCGAGACGATGAAAACGGTGCGCACGGCGGGGCGCTCCTCGTTGCGCGGTACCTGGGGTTGCAGCGGCTCAAGGGGCGCGGCGGGAGCGGCGGGCTGGGACATGTATGGACAATTTTTTTGAAACCGTGCGCCGCGAAAGTGCGGTGCGGCACGGTAGAATAGCGGCGATCTTTTCGCTAAGCAATTCCGCCAGCGCTGTCGGGAGAACGATCCGGCCCCGGATTGTCGACAATGTGCGCTGCAGCAATCACGGTCGAACTCCGGTCCCCACCAGCGTGGGAATGCGCGGGACTGTTTAGCCAAGCGATCCGTCCGGTAGCAGAACTCCAACAAGATTCCGGGCGTCAGCAACAAGTTTCTTACTTTGTTTTTGAGGCTTTTATGAACAACCCGGCAATTGACGGCGCCTACGTGCTGCCGTTCGAGCAGTTGCGCAAGGAAGATGTGGAAACCGTGGGGGGCAAGAACTCGTCGCTCGGCGAGATGATCTCCCAGCTGGCCGAGGCCGGCGTGCGTGTTCCCGGCGGCTTTGCGACCACCTCGCTCGCGTTCCGCGACTTCCTCACCCACAACAACCTGACCCAGCGCATCTCCGAGCGCCTCAAGGCGCTCGACGTCGATGACGTCAAGGCGCTGGCCGAGGCCGGCGCCGAGATCCGCGACTGGGTCGCCAAGGCCCCGTTCCAGCCCCGCCTCGAGCAGGAAATCCGCGAGTTCTACGCGCGCGCGGCCGAGCGCGAAGGCGCCGAGGCCTCGTTCGCGGTGCGCTCGTCGGCCACCGCCGAAGACCTGCCCGACGCCTCGTTCGCCGGCCAGCAGGAGTCCTACCTCAACGTCAGCGGCATCGACGACGTGCTGGACAAGATCCGCCACGTGTTCGCCTCGCTGTACAACGACCGCGCCATCTCCTACCGCGTGCACAAGGGCTTCGCCCATGACGTGGTGGCGCTGTCGGCCGGCGTGCAGCGCATGGTGCGCTCGGACGTGGGCGCCTCGGGCGTGATGTTCACCATCGACACCGAGTCCGGCTTCCAGGAAGTGGTCTTCATCACCTCCAGCTACGGCCTCGGCGAAACGGTGGTGCAGGGCGCGGTCAACCCGGACGAGTTCTACGTCTTCAAGCCGACGCTGCAGGCCGGCAAGTACCCGATCATCCGCCGTTCGATCGGCTCCAAGCTGATCAAGATGGAATTCACCGCGCCCGGCGAAGCCGGCCGCGTGAAGACCGTGGACGTGCCCATCGAGCTGCGCAACCGCTACTCGATCACCGATGCCGACGTGGCCGAGCTGGCCAAGTACGCCGTCATCATCGAGAAGCACTACGGCCGCCCGATGGACATCGAGTGGGGCCGCGACGGCCGCGACGGCAAGATCTACATCCTGCAGGCGCGCCCCGAGACCGTGAAGAGCCAGTCCGTCGGCAAGGCCGAGCAGCGCTTCAAGCTCAAGGGCACCGCGCCCGTGCTGACCAGCGGCCGCGCGATCGGCCAGAAGATCGGCACCGGCCGCGTGCGCGTCATCAACGACCCGGCCGAGATGGAGCGCGTGCAGCCCGGCGACGTGCTGGTCGCCGACATGACCGATCCCAACTGGGAGCCGGTGATGAAGCGCGCCGCCGCCATCGTCACCAACCGCGGCGGCCGCACCTGCCACGCCGCCATCATCGCGCGCGAACTGGGCGTGCCGGCCGTGGTCGGCTGCGGCGACGCCACCGACCTGCTCAAGGACGGCACGCTGGTCACGGTGTCGTGCGCCGAGGGCGACGAAGGCCGCATCTACGACGGCCTGCTCGAGACCGAAGTCACCGAAGTGCAGCGCGGCGAAATGCCGGAGATCGACGTCAAGATCATGATGAACGTCGGCAACCCGCAACTGGCCTTCGACTTCTGCCAGATCCCGAACCAGGGCGTGGGCCTGGCGCGCCTCGAATTCATCATCAACAACAACATCGGCGTCCACCCGAAGGCCATCCTCGACTATCCGCAGGTCGACGCCGACCTGAAGAAGGCCGTGGAAAGCGTGGCCCGCGGCCACGCCAGCCCGCGCGCGTTCTACGTGGACAAGCTGGCCGAAGGCATCGCCACCATCGGCGCGGCGTTCTATCCGAAGCCCGTGATCGTGCGCCTGTCGGACTTCAAGTCCAACGAGTACAAGAAGCTGATCGGCGGCTCGCGCTACGAGCCGGACGAGGAAAACCCGATGCTGGGCTTCCGCGGCGCCTCGCGCTACATCGCCGACGACTTCGCCGAAGCGTTCGAGATGGAATGCAAGGCCATGAAGCGCGTGCGCGACGACATGGGCCTGACCAACGTCGAGATCATGGTGCCGTTCGTGCGCACGCTCGGCCAGGCCGAGAAGGTCATCGAGCTGCTGGCCAAGCACGGCCTGAAGCGCGGCGAGAACGGCCTGCGCATCATCATGATGTGCGAAGTGCCGTCCAACGCCATCCTGGCCGAGGAATTCCTGCAGTTCTTCGACGGCTTCTCGATCGGCTCGAACGACCTGACCCAGCTCACGCTGGGCCTGGACCGCGACTCCGGCATGGAGCTGCTGGCCAAGGACTTCGACGAGCGCGATCCGGCCGTCAAGTTCATGCTGTCGCGCGCGATCTCCACGGCGCTGCGCCTGGACAAGTACGTCGGCATCTGCGGCCAGGGCCCTTCGGACCACCCGGACTTCGCCGCGTGGCTGGCCAAGGAAGGCATCAAGTCGATCTCGCTGAACCCCGACTCGGTGATCGATACGTGGAAGCAACTGGCTTCCTGAGGCATTTGACGTCACAATAGCGGTACACCGGCCCTGCGCCAGGTGTTCCGAACCCCCGCAGGCGCCCTGGCGCTGCGGGGGTTTTTCATTTTTGGGCCCGCCCGTCCGCGCGGTGGCGGCGGGCAGGCAAGGGGAGCGAGATGGCGCCGTACTACATCTGGTTTGCGCTGGCCGCGGTGCTGGTGATCGCGGAACTGGGGCTCGGCACCTTGTACCTGCTGATGGTGGCGCTGGGCGCGGCCGCCGGCGGCCTGGGCGCGCTGGCCGGGCTCGGGCCCGCCAGCCAGACCGTGCTCGCCGCGCTGGTGGGGCTGGCCGGCTTCGTGGTGCTGCGGCGTTCCCGCTATGGCCGCACGCGGCGCGACGCGGCGGAGCGCGATCCCAACGTCAACCCGGACATCGGCCAGGAGCTGGAAGTGCCGGCCTGGGGCGAGGGCGGCCGCGCGCGGGTGCGCTACCGCGGCACGGAGTGGGACGTCGAGCTGCAGAGCGGCGCCGCCGCGCCGGGGCGCTTTCGCATCGTCGAGGTGCACGGCAACACGCTGTTCGTCAGCCCGCGCTAGGCGCCCGGTTTTTCAGGCGCTTTCCGGATTTTTTCGGCTTTTCGCGCTTCTTTGCGGCTTTTCGGAATCCTTTTTCAACCCGTCCTGGAGGTCCCATGTTCGAATTCTTCGGCAGCCTGCTGCCCCTGCTGGTCCTGGTCGCGGTGATCGTGCTGGTGGCGCAGAGCTTCAAGATCGTGCCGCAGCAGCATGCCTGGGTGCTGGAGCGCCTGGGCAAGTACCGCGCGACGCTGACGCCGGGGCTTACCGTGGTGCTGCCCTTCGTCGACCGGGTGGCCTACAAGCACGTGCTCAAGGAAATCCCGCTCGACGTGCCGAGCCAGGTCTGCATCACGCGCGACAACACGCAGTTGCAGGTCGACGGCGTGCTGTACTTCCAGGTCACCGATCCGATGAAGGCGTCCTACGGCTCGAGCAATTTCGTGGTGGCCATCACCCAGCTCTCGCAGACCACGCTGCGCTCGGTGATCGGCAAGCTGGAGCTCGACAAGACCTTCGAGGAGCGCGACTACATCAACCACAGCGTGGTCAACGCGCTGGACGAGGCCGCCGCGAGCTGGGGCGTGAAGGTGCTGCGCTACGAGATCAAGGACCTCACGCCGCCCAAGGAGATCCTGCACGCCATGCAGGCCCAGATCACCGCCGAGCGCGAGAAGCGCGCGCTGATCGCGGCGTCGGAGGGCAAGCGGCAGGAGCAGATCAACCTGGCCACCGGCGCGCGCGAAGCCGCCATCCAGAAGTCGGAGGGCGACCGCCAGGCCGCCATCAACCGCGCCCAGGGCGAGGCCTCGGCGATCCTGGCGGTGGCGGAAGCCAACGCGCAGGCCATCGAGAAGATCGGGCGGGCCATCCGCACCGATGGCGGCATGGAAGCGGTCAACCTGAAGGTGGCCGAGGAATACGTGGGCGCCTTCGGCAACCTGGCCAAGCAGGGCAACACGCTGATCGTGCCGGGCAACCTCGGCGACATGAGCAGCATGGTGGCCGCCGCGCTGCAGATCGTGAAGGGGCAGAAGGCCTAGGGCGCCGGGGAGGGCTGCGCGGGAGCGCGCAAGGGCGTCGGGAAGTACGCCGGGAAGTAGGCCGGGAAGGGCGCGCAGGCAGGGCAGGAAGGCAGGAGAGCGGCGCCGCTCATGCGAGCCGCGGCAGGCGCGGCCCGTAGTGACCTATAGTGGCTTACTCCTTCGTCGCGCCCTTCATGATGCGCGCCTTCTCGCGCTGCCAGTCGCGGTCCTTCTCGGTCTCGCGCTTGTCGAACTGCTTCTTGCCCTTGGCCAGGCCGATCTCGCATTTGACGCGGCCGCGCGTGTAGTGCAGGTTCAGTGGCACGATGGTAAAGCCGCGCTGCTCCACCTTGCCGATCAGCCGCTTGATTTCCTCGGCCTTGAGCAGCAGCTTGCGGGTGCGCACCGCGTCCGGGTTGACGTGGGTGGAAGCGCTCTGCAGCGGGCTGATGTGGGCGCCGATCAGGAACAGCTCGGCGTCGCGCACGACCACGTAGCCTTCCTTGATCTGCACGCGACCGGCGCGGATCGCCTTGACTTCCCAGCCCTCGAGCACGATCCCCGCCTCGTATCGCTCTTCGATGAAGTAGTCGAAAAAGGCTTTCTTGTTGTCTGCGATGGTCATGCGGTCCGGGTAAAGGAAATAACGGTAGGAAAAAACAAAAAACCAGAATAACGAAGGGAGAGGGCGGGCTGGCGCGCCGCGCCGCAGGGCGCCGGGGATGCCGCCACGCGCCTCGCGGGCGCGGCCGGGATGCCGCCGGGCCGCGCGTGGGCTAAAATTGCGATTCTAGCAAACCGGCCGCTCCCGGTGGATCCCGCAGTGCATCATGGCGCAGGCGGGATTTGCGCGGGCCTTGCCGCGCTTCCCGATATTCCCGATTTCCCGATACATGGCAGACGTCCATAAATCCGTGCTGCTTGGCTACTCGGCCGAGCAGATGTACAACCTGGTCACCCAGGTCGAGGACTATCCCAAGTTCCTCCCCTGGTGCGGTGGCGTGGAGGTGTTCGAGCAGACCGAGACCCTGCTCGACGCCAAGATCCACATCCACTTCAACGGCATCAAGCAGTATTTCCACACCCGCAACACGCAGGAGCGGCCCGTGCGCATCGATATGGTGTTCGAGGACGGCCCCTTCAAGGTCTTCAGCGGTTCCTGGCGCTTCACGCCGCTGCGCGAGGACGCCTGCAAGATCGAGTTCCACCTGCACTACGAATTCTCCAGCTTCCTGCTGGAAAAGATCATCGGACCGGTGTTCAGCATGATTGCCAATACGTTCGTCGATGCCTTCGTCAAGCGCGCAGAGGTGGTCTATGGCAACCGCTGAAGCCGTGCCCGCGCTGCGCGTGCTGGTCTGCTACGCGCGCCCGGAAGGCGCCTTCCTGAAGGAAACCGAGGTGGCGCCGGGCACCACCATCGTCGGCGCGATCGGCGCGTCGGGGCTGCTGCGGGCCTGCCCGGAAGTGGACCCGGCCACGCTGCGCGTGGGCATCTTCAATAAGCTCAAGACGCCCGACACGGTGGTGCGCGAGGGCGACCGCATCGAGGTCTATCGCCCGCTGGTGGCGGACCCCAAGTCGGCGCGCCGCAAGCGCGTGCTCAAGACCCGCCGCGGCGGCACCCGCGAAGGCCAGAAATGGCTGCGCGGCGGTGGCTGACCCAGCGGCTGAACCGGCGGTCGATCCGGTCGCGCGGCCTGCTCAGACGCAGTTCTCGGCGAGGCTGGCGTTGGTGCGCTGCAGTTCGGCCTGGCGCTGGTCGTCGTCGAGGTGCTGCGGCGAGCCGTCCGGCGCCGGCACGGTGATGCGCCGGTTCTGCTGCAGGGCCGCGGCGTAGCCGCGCAAGCCGGCGCAGCGCGCCTCGCGCTCCTGCGCGGCCTTGTCCTTGGCGGCCTGGTCGGCCTCGGCCTTGAGCGTTTCGGCGCGGCGCTTCTGGAAGGCATCCTCGGAGCCGGTGGCGGTCTCCGCGCGGGCTTCAGCCTTTGCTTCCCCCTTCGCTTCGGGCCTGGCCGCGGCGGCATCCGAGGCGGGCACCGCGTCGGCGGGCCGCAGCATGCCGGCAAAGCGGCCGGGCGCCTTGATGACGCTGGCGACCGGCACCGAGGGCGGCGGCGGGACGTCGCTGAACACGGTGCGGCCGGCGGCGTCGCGCCACTGCCATTGCGCCTGCGCGGCGGCGGGGTGGCAGAGGCAGGCCAGGGCGGCGAGCGTGAGGGTCGCGATCGGGTGCGCGGCGAGGTGCGCGGTCAGGCGCGCAAGCATGGGTTTCATTGGCTCGGGTCGTCGGGTCGGGGTGACAGCCTGCGGGGAGCAACGGGAATCGGAGAATCGGCGAATCGGAGAATCGGGACATCGCGGCCGCGCGGCCGGACCGCCGCGACTGCGGCGCTAGTTTAGGCAGACTTGCCGGTGGCGTGCAAGCGCACCGACCACGCCACGCCGACCATCAGCAACACAATGGCGGCGATCTCCAGCGGGCGCGGCAGGCGGTGGTCGAACACGAAGCCGTAGGCCAGCGCGAACAGCGTCTCGAACACGATCATCTGGCCCGACAGCGTGAGCGGCAGGCGGCGGCTCGAGATGTTCCACAGGTTGTTGCCGATCAGCGACGCGCCCAGCGCCACCGCCGCGTTGACCATCCAGAACCATTGCCAGTCGCGCCCGCTGCCGGCGTCGCCCAGGCGGTCGCCGGCCAGCAGCCAGCCGGCGATGGCCAGCACCACCGAGACCACGCCGGTGGAGATGCCGTACAGCGCCGACCACTCGTTGCCGCTGTACTGGGGATTGCGCTGCAGGTAGCGCGCGTTGTCGACCGCATAGAGCGTCCAGCACACCAGCGCGCCGGCCGCGCACATCACGCCGGCCACGCGCTCCCACACCGTGCGCGCGGCCTCGCCGGCGGCCGGCCCGTGCGCGCCGGCGCCGCCGCCGAACAGGTCGAGGTTGATGCAGGCGATGCCCGCGGCCACCACCAGCAGCGGCCAGATCAGCCGCGCCAGCGGCACCGCGCCGTGGTCGCGCCGCCCCATGATGGTCACGGAGATGGGCAGGATGCCGATGATCAGCGAGGTCGGGCCGACGCCGGCGAGCTGCACGCCGAAGGCCAGCAGCACGTAGTAGAGCAGGTTGCCGGTGAAGGCCTGGCGCAGCAGCGCCACGCAGTCGGCGCGGGTGAGCTTGCGCGCGATGCGCGTCATCAGCGGCAGCGCGGCGGCGAACGCCACCAGCCCGTAGGCCAGGTAGCGGCCGATGGCCAGCTCCCACGGCGAGAAGACCGGCAGCAGCTTGGGCGCGATGAACACCATGCCCCAGAACGCGCCGGCCAGCAGGCCGCACAGTACGCCGATCCCCATCGTGGTCCGCCTATGCCGGAAAAAAGACAAAGAGCATAGCAGACTCGCACAAGGGCACTCGCAGGCGCATCAAGAAACGTGCCATTCCTGTATAATTCGGTTTTGCGCCTAGAGGAATTGCTATGCGTCTTGTCCAGAAAGCACTCACATTCGATGACGTGCTGCTCGTGCCGGCCTATTCGTCGGTACTGCCCCGTGATGTCTCCCTCCGCACCCGCCTGACCCGTTCGATCGAACTGAACATTCCGCTGGTATCCGCCGCAATGGATACCGTCACGGAAGCCCGCCTGGCCATTGCAATGGCACAGGCCGGCGGCATCGGCATCGTCCACAAGAACCTGAAGCCGGCCGACCAGGCCCGCGAGGTGGCGCGCGTCAAGCGCTACGAGTCGGGCGTGCTGCGCGACCCGATCACCATCCCGCCGGACATGAAGATCCGCGATGTGATTGCATTGTCACATCAATACGGCATCTCCGGCTTCCCCGTGCTGGAAGGCAAGTCCGTGGTGGGCATCATTACCAACCGCGACCTGCGCTTCGAGGAAGACCTCGACGCACCGGCGCGCGCCAAGATGACCCCGCGCGAGAAGCTCGTCACGGTGGGCGAGGACGCCTCGCTGGAAGACGCCAAGCGCCTGATGAACCGCCACCGCCTCGAGCGCGTGCTGGTGGTCAACCAGGCCTTCGAGCTGCGCGGCCTGATCACTGTCAAGGACATCCAGAAGGCCGTGGAACACCCGCTGGCCAGCAAGGACGACCGCGGCCAGTTGCGCGTGGGCGCGGCGGTGGGCGTGGGCCCGGATAACGACGAGCGCGTCGACCTGCTGGTCAAGGCCGGCGTCGACGTGATCGTGGTCGACACCGCCCACGGCCACAGCCAGGGCGTGCTCGACCGCGTGCGCTGGGTCAAGCAGAACTACCCGCAGGTGCAGGTGATCGGCGGCAACATCGCCACCGGCGCCGCCGCGCGCGCGCTGGTCGACCACGGCGCCGACGGCGTCAAGGTCGGCATCGGCCCCGGCTCCATCTGCACCACCCGCATCGTCGCCGGCGTGGGCGTGCCGCAGATCACCGCGGTGGCCAACGTGGCCGAGGCGCTCCAGGGCACCGGCGTGCCGCTGGTGGCCGACGGCGGCATCCGCTACTCGGGCGACATCGCCAAGGCGCTCGCAGCCGGCGC
The DNA here is from genome assembly GCF_977008105.1 of Cupriavidus ulmosensis. NCBI lineage: Bacteria > Pseudomonadati > Pseudomonadota > Betaproteobacteria > Burkholderiales > Burkholderiaceae > Cupriavidus > Cupriavidus ulmosensis. Next base: position 2,368,569 of record NZ_CDRMWP010000001.1, on the reverse strand, counting down.
GCACGTGGTCATGATGGGTGGCATGTTCTCCGGCACCGAGGAAGCGCCGGGCGAGGTGTTCCTGTACCAGGGCCGCTCGTTCAAGAGCTACCGCGGCATGGGCTCGGTGGGCGCGATGAAGGACGGCGCGGCCGACCGCTACTTCCAGGAAGACAACACCGCCAACGTCGACAAGCTGGTCCCCGAAGGGATCGAAGGCCGCGTGCCCTACAAGGGCTCGGTCACGGCCATCATCCACCAGCTTTGCGGCGGCGTGCGCGCCTCGATGGGCTACTGCGGCAGCAGCTCCATCGCCAGCTGGCACGAGACTTCCGAGTTCGTGCAGATCACCGCCGCCGGCATGCGCGAATCGCACGTGCACGACGTGCAGATCACCAAGGAAGCGCCGAACTACTACATCGACTAAGTCGATTCGACCAGTGGCTGCGCGGGGCGCGACGCCCCGTCAGCCGCGCGGCCCGGTACAGGTTTCCCCCGGGCCGAGCCGGCCGCGCCCCCAGGCCGGGCCCACGCCTGACCGGAGGAGATTTCATGAAAGTATTGCTGCGAGCTGTGCTGTTCCTCGATGCCCTGCTGCAGTTGCTGCTCGGCGCCGTCCTGCTGCTGTCGCCTTTCACGACGCTCTACAGTGCGCTGCAACTGCCGCAGCCCCAGCCGCCGCTCTACGGGCAACTGCTCGGCGTCGCGCTGATCGGCCTGGCGCTGCTGCTGTGGCAGGCCACCATCAACGGCCAGCTCACGGTCGCGGTGGCGCGCACGGTCGGGCAGGTCAACCTCGTCAGCGCGATCCTGATCGTGGCCTGGATGCTCATGCTCGACCTGCCGGTGCAGGGCGCGGGCAAGATCTGGCTGCCGGTGCTGGCCGCGGTCCTCGCTTTCTTCGCGGCCGTGCAGCTGCCCGCCGCCAAGCGCGTGCGCGTGCGCGAGCGCGCCGAACGCGACAAGCGCGAACTGCAGAAAGACGCGCAGAACAAAGATGCCGGCACGCCGCCCGCGGCACGCCGGCCGCAATCACCCGAATACCGGCAAGAGCCCGGTATCACTCCGCCGCCCGGCTATGGCCCGGGCACCGAGGTGATGCCCGAGCCCGCGCTGGACGACACGCCATCCGCCCATCATGCACGACAAAATCCTCATCCTTGACTTCGGCTCGCAGGTAACGCAGCTGATCGCCCGCCGCGTGCGCGAAGCGCACGTCTACTGCGAGATCCACCCGAACGACGTGTCGGACGAATTCGTGCGCGAGTACGCGCCCAAGGGCGTCATCCTGTCCGGCAGCCACGCCAGCACCTACGAAGACCACCAGCTGCGCGCGCCGCAGGCCGTGTGGGACCTCGGCGTGCCGGTGCTCGGCATCTGCTACGGCATGCAGACGATGGCCGTGCAGCTGGGCGGCAAGGTGGAATGGAGCGACCACCGCGAATTCGGCTACGCCGAAGTGCGCGCGCATGGCCACACCGCGCTGCTCAAGGACCTGGAAGACTTCGCCACGCCCGAAGGCCACGGCATGCTCAAGGTCTGGATGAGCCACGGCGACAAGGTCGCCGAGCTGCCGCCCGGCTTCAAGCTCATGGCCTCCACGCCGAGCTGCCCGATCGCCGGCATGGCCGACGAAGCGCGCGGCTACTACGCCGTGCAGTTCCACCCCGAAGTCACGCACACCGCCAAGGGCCGCGACATCCTCGAACGCTTCGTGCTCAAGATCGCCGCCGCCCGGCCCGACTGGGTCATGCGCGACCACATCGCCGAAGCCGTCGCCAGGATCCGCGAACAGGTCGGCGACGAAGAAGTCATCCTCGGCTTGTCCGGCGGCGTCGACTCGTCCGTGGCCGCCGCCCTGATCCACCGCGCCATCGGCGACCAGCTCACCTGCGTGTTCGTCGACCACGGCCTGCTGCGCCTCAACGAAGGCAAGATGGTCATGGAAATGTTCGCCGGCCGCCTGCACGCCAAGGTCGTCCACATCGACGCCGCCGAACAGTTCCTCGGCCACCTCGCCGGCGTCACCGACCCCGAAGCCAAGCGCAAGATCATCGGCCGCGAATTCGTCGAAGTGTTCCAGGCCGAAGCCAAGAAGCTCAGCAAGGCCAAATGGCTCGCGCAAGGCACCATCTACCCCGACGTGGTCGAATCCGGCGGCACCAAGACCAAGAAAGCCACCACCATCAAGAGCCACCACAACGTCGGCGGCCTGCCTGAGACGCTCGGCCTCAAACTGCTCGAACCGCTGCGCGACCTGTTCAAGGACGAAGTGCGCGAACTCGGCGTCGAACTCGGCCTGCCGCCCGAGATGGTCTACCGCCACCCGTTCCCCGGCCCGGGCCTGGGCGTGCGCATCCTCGGCGAAGTCAAGCGCGACTACGCCGAACTGCTGCGCCGCGCCGACGCCATCTTCATCGAAGAACTGCGCGCCACCATCGCCACCGAACAGGACGCCGCCGCCGGCCTGTGCGAACCCGCCCAGGTCGGCAAGAGCTGGTACGACCTGACCAGCCAGGCCTTCGCCGTGTTCCTGCCGGTCAAGTCCGTCGGCGTAATGGGCGACGGCCGCACCTACGACTACGTCGTCGCGCTGCGCGCGGTGCAGACCACCGACTTCATGACGGCGCATTGGGCGCATTTGCCTTATGCGTTGCTGGGGCGTTGCTCGAACCGGATCATTAATGAGGTGCGCGGCTTGAACCGGGTGGTGTATGACGTTTCGGGGAAGCCGCCGGCTACGATTGAGTGGGAGTGATTTAAGGTCCTTCGGGGACTATCGTCAGCTATCGAGAAACCGCCGTAACATGTTGATTTAACAAGAAATACGTCACGGCAGCTATCGGTGGCTATCGCCGGCCAGCGGAACAGGTTGGCGGTAAAAGTGGCGGTAAGAACCGGAGGCCGGATTAAGACCCTCCCGTTTACTATTGAGACCAAACCGGTCTTTGACGGTAAAAGTCTCCTCTGGAAAGCATGATTTCATGCGGCTTTCCGGGCATCAGCAGGTCTCCTGGTCCCTGACGGTAAATGCCGTCAAGAAACAGGAGGAAAGCCTCGTATTTCCCGACGCTGCATTGCGCGTCCTCAAGCCCAACTCCAAGATTTACAGGGCTTCTGACTGCGAAGGGATGTACGTGACGGTATCGCCTACCGGTACCTTCAGGCCAAGTCACAAGGACTCGGAGACTTGACCTGGATATGGTGTGGCTTCAAAGCGTATAGCCACCGTCGGCCAGGAAGTCCGGGCCGGTCACGAAGGTGCTTTCGTTCGAGATCAGAGTCCGAGCCATAAGCGGCTCGGACTCGGTTGAAAGATGGCGGCGTGAGATGCTCGCGCAGGCCTCAGGAGGTGCTGGCCGCTGACCACAGATCGACAGGGCCCAGCCGGTCGGCACCTTGGGTATTCAACATCCAGCCTGGATACTCCGGCGGCAGCGCGCTGACTTCGTCGAGCTGGTGCAATTCATCCTCGGTCAGCTCTAGGTCGACCGCCGCGAGGTTGTCCTCGAGCTGGTCCATGCGTTTCGCGCCCATGATCACGGAGGTAACGACTGGCCGGGACAGCAGCCAGGCGAGCGCGACGCGCGCCGGGCTGCAACCGTGGGCCTGCGCGATGGGTACGAGGGCGTCGATGATGTTCCAGGCCCTCTCCCGGTCGACGATTGGGAAGTCGAACTCGGAGCGTCGCGAATCCTCGGGTTTCTGGTTGTTGCGGTTGAACTTGCCGGAGAGCAGGCCGCCGGCGAGTGGGCTCCAGACCAGCAGGCCAATCTTCTCCGCTTCCAGCAACGGGCCAAGCTCTCGTTCGAGGTCACGGCCAGCGAGCGAGTAGTAGGCCTGCAAGGTCTCGAAACGTGCCAAGTTCAGATGCCCGGAGATCCCCAGCGAACGAGCGATCTTCCAGGCTTGCCAGTTCGAGACGCCGATATAGCGGATCTTGCCCTGCCGGAGCAGGTCGTCGAGCGCGCGCAGCGTCTCTTCCACCGGCGTCACGATGTCGTTGGCATGGATCTGGTACAGGTCGATATGATCGGTCTGCAGCCGCTTCAGGCTCGCTTCGACGGCGTCCATGATGTGCCCGCGCGACGCGCCCACGTCGTTGCGCCCCTGGCCCATGCGGCTGTACACCTTGGTGGCGAGGACGAAGTCCTTGCGCGCAATGCCAAGATTCTTGAAGGCATGGCCCAGCACCTGTTCGCTGGCGCCGTTGGAGTAGACATCGGCGGTGTCGAAGAAATTTACACCAGCCTCCAGGGCGGCCTTGACGAGATCGTCGGCCTCTTTCTGTCCGGACGCGCCGATGTGTTTGTAGATGCCGCTGCCGTCGCCAAACGTCATGGTGCCCAGGCACAGGCGGGACACGAGCAGGCCGGTGTTGCCCAGAGTCTTGTATTTCATGATGTATCTCCAGTCGGAAGGATGTTGATGAAAAGACTGCCTGACAGGTGGCGTGGCGGTATGGATATCCGGTAAGTCCTGGACGCATCCATCCGACGCATCGCGGCCACCGGCTCAGACCGTTGACGGTTGTGCGCGCCATGCCGCCGGATCTTCACCTCCGACAGATGGTATTGCCCGAGCCGGAGCGTATGTTTGCGGCGTGTCACCATCCATCGTCCACGTGGATTGGGCGAGAGGTGGTTCCAACGCCGGCAGCTATCCGCACTATCCGGTAAACCAGCCTGGTTGAGCTGTCCGTTCTTCCGGAGTTAGTGCACAAAAATCCGAATGTTGGACAAGGACAAGCGAGCCTGCGACGGTCGCCGATGGCCAAGGGCGTCAGGATTGTTCTTCAAGTGGATTCGGATTTTTGTGCATCATTAATCGCCGATCGTGCATCGCGATGGATGGGGTGGGGGAAGATAATTGGTGAGCCAGCGCCGCGACCGCCTTTCTTTCTGCGCTATCCGTGATCGCGGCCAGATACCGCAGCGGCACTGCCGTGCCGCGCCCATTGCGGTTTCGCCGCTGTTATCCAATCCCCCCCAATCCCCCCCCATTTACTAGGACCGCCATGAGTCAAAATGAGAAAACCTGGTTTGTCACCGGCGCCTCGAAAGGAATCGGCCTGTCGCTCGTGCGCAAGCTTCTGGACGGCGGCGCCAACGTGGTTGCCACCTCGCGCACGCTGGCTTCGCTCGTCGATCTGATCGGACCCGCTTCGGATACGTTTCTGCCTGTACAGGTGGATCTCGCCGATGAACGCAGCGTGCAGGCCAGCATCGCGCAAGCCATTTCCCGATTCGGGCGGATCGATGCCGTCGTCAACAACGCCGGCTATGGCCTGCAGGGCACCCTGGAGGGAATATCCGACGAGGAATTGCGTCGCAACTTCGAAGTCAACGTCTTCGCGCCGGCGCATGTCCTCCGCCACGTACTGCCTCATATGCGTCGGCAGCGCAGCGGGCACATCTTCAATGTCGGTTCGATTGCCGGCTTTCAGGGCGGCTATGCAGGATGGGGCATCTACGCGGCCACCAAGTTCGCTCTTGCGGGGCTTACGGAAGCGCTCGCGGCCGAGGTTGCGGAATTCGGCATCAAGGCAACCCTGGTCTATCCGGGGCCTGTTCGTACCGAGTTCCTGTCGTCGGGCTCGCTGGTCATCGCACAGCACAACATTCGGGAATACACCGCCGCACAGGCTTTGCTCGACGTGCACCTGGATGAGATGGCTGGAAAGCAGGCCGGGGATCCGGACAAGCTGGCCTCGATGATCGTTCAAGCCGCAGGCGCATCCGAGCCCCCGCTGCATCTGTTCGCGGGAAAGATTGCGAACGGCCTTGCACTCCAGAAACTGGCCGCGGTGGAGAGGGATCTTGCCGCATGGCGCGAAATTTCGGACGCCACCGATTATCCTGATTGAGCGTGGCGTATGTCCCGATAAGTTTTACCCAGGGCAGGCATTCACCGGCCGCAATGATGATTCCGGTGCACCGTCAGGAATAAAACGGAACGGATGCCATGAAATATCGCCGACTCGGCGGTAGCAATCTGCGGGGCCGGGTGTTGGCCAATCCACTGGCATATCGATGGCGCAACTGTCCACCGCCTGGCCGTGGCGCAACCTTATGCTTTCATCGCCTCGATCAACGCTCTAAGCCCTGCCGATTGATGCTTGCGGCTTGGGAAGTAGAGAAATACGCTTTCGTCGACGGTACACCAGTCTTCGAGGCAGCGCTGGAGCCGGCCGTCGCGAAGATATGGCGCCGCCCGGTTCTCCCATATGTATGCCAGGCCCAGCCCCCGCGCCGCGGCGTCAGCCATCAATTCCTGGCTATCGACCGTCAAGGGGCCGGCAACCTCGACCTTTACCTCTTCTCCGTCCTTGACGAATTCCCAATTCAAGATCGTCCCGCTGGGAAATGCGTATCGGATGCAATCGTGGCTATGCAGATCGTGGGGCGTCATGGGCGCCCGATTTCTCTCGAAATAGCGCGGTGAGCCAACGACGGCGAATCGGAATTTCGGCTTGATTCGTACCGCGATCATGTCCTGCGACAGGCGTTCGCCGAAGCGGATACCGGCATCGAATCCTTCCTGCACGATATCGACCAGCGAGTCGGTGGCGACGACTTCCAGCTTCAGCCCGGCATGGCTGGCCAGGAGTTCCATCGCATCGCCCAGGACGTAGAGCGCAATCGAGTTTGGAACATTGAGTCTGATGGTGCCAAACGGCGTGGCGCGAAACGAGTTCAATCCATCCAGGGCGGCTCGCATACCGGCCATCGCCGGCTCCAACCGGGTGTACAGCGCTTCTCCGGCTTCGGTCAGGGACACGCTGCGCGTGGTGCGATGGAACAGGCGCACGCCCACGCGGCTTTCGAGGCTACGTATCGAATGACTTACCGCCGAGGCGGACGTACCCCGTTCGGTGGCCGCCTGACGGAAGCTCAGGTGCCTCGCCACCGACGCAAACACGGCCAGTTCAGCGAGTTCCGCGGTTTCCATTGGTGAACCTCATTCATCATAGTAAGAAACATTGACTACTTTATCATATCAATTAAACGCTCCAGAATGGTCTTCAAGAAATGAGCAGGAAACAGGATCTCTTTCTTCTTGCGAGTCCAACACGTTGAATCTGGAGAAACAAATGAGCATTCAAGCCTCGCCGCAAACGCTTTCCGGGAAAGTCGCGCTGGTGACCGGAGCAAGCTCTGGCATTGGCCGGGCCACGGCCATCGAACTCGCCCGCCGAGGTGCCAAAGTCGTCGTCAGTGCACGCCGCCGCGCCGAAATCGAGGCGCTCGCCGCCGAGATCAGGAACGGCGGCTACGAAGTGACGGCTGCTGTCGCCGACATCAACATCGAACAGGACGTGATCAATCTGGTCGCAACGACGATCTCGACCTATGGGCGGATCGACGTGGCTTTCAATAACGCGGGCACCGAAGGCGAGTTCACGCCGTTCGTCGACCAGTCGAATGAGGTCTACGAGACGATCTTCAACGCCAACGTCCGAGGCGTCTTCTGGTCGATGAAGCACGAAGCGAAAGCCATGCTGGCGCAAGGCGGCGGCACCATCATCAACAATGCATCGATGGGCGGCGTGATCGGCTTTGCCAACGCTGGCCTCTATATCGCCAGCAAGCATGCGGTGCTGGGCCTGACCAAGACCGCATCGATCGAACTGTTCAAGCAGGGCGTGCGCGTCAATGCCGTCAATCCCGGCATCATCGACACGCCGTTCCAGGACCGCATCTGGCCGAGCGCCGAAGCGAAGGACGCTTTCGCGGCTTCGACCGTACCCGGCCGGGCGGGTTCTCCGGAAGAGGTCGCGACGGTGGTGGCGTTCCTGGCTTCCGATGACGCTTCGTTCGTATCGGGCCACGGTCTGCTGGTCGACGCCGGCTACTCGATTGCCTGATCGAAGACGGCGTCGATAAATATCGAAACCTGGCGCGTCCGCTCGCCGAAGGCGCAGGCGGTCCGCACTTTGTTGCCGACCTCGATCCGCCGCCGTCGCCGAATGCCGTTGAGTCGAGGGGCGAGCGCGAAGCGAGAGTGCTGGATACGCCCGCGCACATTGCCCCGACCAAGGGCTGCGGGATGTCGCAACCTGGACTGCCCGCGGCGTCATTTCCCTGATCTGGAACGCTAACCCATGACCGCACAATCCTCCCACGCCATACCGGCTCCGGCCAACGGCGCGCAACTTACGCTCATCGCATTTATCCGGGCAAAGCCCGGCCGTGGCGACGAGCTGGGACGCCGTCTCGGCGCCCTGGTCGAGCCCTCGCGCGCCGAGGCCGGCAACATCAACTACGACCTGCACCGCTCGAACGACGACCCGGATGTCTGGGTGCTATACGAAAACTGGCAGACCGCCGCCGATCTGACGTCGCATTTCGAGCAACCCTACATGAAAGCATTCGTCGCGGCGCTTCCCGAGGTGCTGGACGGCGAAATGGATCTGCGCCGTTGCGCGATGGTCACCAAGGTCGCCGCATAGGCTTGGCGACGGTAAACGCCATTCAAAGGACCAGTAACGTGAAACTTTTCGAACCTGTCGCGCTGCGTGACGTCACACTGCGCAACCGCCTGCTCGTTTCTCCCATGTGCCAGTACTCGGCGCGGGACGGCCATGTCAACGATCATCACCTGATCAACCTCGGCCGATTCGCGATGGGCGGCTTTGGCTTGGTCATCGTCGAAGCGACCGGGGTCGTGCCCGAAGGCCGGATTACCCACGGCGATCTTGGCATCTGGTCGGACGACCACATACCTGGCCTGCGACGCATCGCGGATGCACTCAAGATGTATGGTGCTGTGGCCGGTATTCAGATTGCCCACGCCGGACCGAAGGCTGCCAGCCAGCGTCCTTGGCAGGGCAATGGGGCGCTCGACGACGACGATGTCCGGCGCGGCGAGCGGCCTTGGCCTGTGGTTTCCGCTTCCGGCAAGCCGTACGCCGACGGCTGGCTCAAGCCTGCGGCGTTGTCGAGCACAACGATGGCGGAGGTGAAACGAGCTTTCGTCGACGCGGCCCGGCGTGCCGATGCGGCCGGCTTCGATGTGATCGAGGTGCATTGTGCGCACGGTTATCTGCTCAACAGCTTTCTGTCACCCGTGACCAACGACCGAAAGGACGAATACGGCGGAGATCTCGACGGCAGGATGCGCTTTCCCCTGGAAGTCGTGCAGGCGGTGCGGGCGGCATGGCCGCAGGGTAAGCCGCTTTTCGTGCGGGTCTCCGCCGTCGATGGCCTGCGCGAGGGCATGTCCATCGAGGACACGGTGGTCTTTTCGCGTCGCCTCAAGGCGCTCGACGTAGATATCGTCGACTGCTCGTCGGGCGGCATCGCGCCGCGCTACGAGTACCCGTCCAGCTATGGCTATCAGGTTCCATACGCGCAGAAGGTGCGCAGCGAAGCAGGCATCGGCACCGCTGCGGTCGGTCTGATCGTCAACGGTCGTCAGGCCGAGGCTATCGTGGCGAGCGGCCAGGCAGACCTTGTCGCGATCGGCCGCGAGGCGCTGGCCGATCCGAATTTCGCCCTTCATGCGGAAGCCGAACTTGGCGCTGTCGATCCGCAAGTCCCGTTTGCGTCGTGGCCAACGCAGGTCGGCTGGTGGCTGCAGGGCCGGGCCGCGCAGATCCGGACATTCAGTACGCAGTCGTGAGCGGCTACGTGACCGGGCTACACCCGCTGCGTAACCGAACCTTCCACCAGGAGTAGCAAAATGAAAGCATGGCAACTGAAGGACTTCGGCCTCAACAACCTCGTCCTCGGTGAAACAGAGACCCCTCGACCCAAGGCTGGCGAACTGCTGGTCAAGGTGGGCGCGGTGTCACTGAACTTCCGCGACAAGGCCATCGTCGATGGCATCTACGAGCCGCATCTGGTTCCACGGGACCTGATCCCGGTCAGCGACGCCGCAGGAACGGTCGTGGCGGTGGGCGAGGGCGTGACGCGTTTCCAGGTCGGTGACCGCGTCAATTCGCACCTGTACTCCCGCTGGCTCGATGGCGCTCCCGGTCCGGACGAACCGGCCTACTGCGTCGGCTCGCCGTTACCCGGCGGGCTGGCCGAGTACATGATCATTCATGAGCAAGGCGCGGTTCGGGCGCCCGGTTCGATGTCCGATGAGGAGGCATCGACGCTCCCGATCGCCGCATTGACCGCCTGGTACTCGCTGGTGGACTTCGGCCAAATCCAGTCAGGCCAGAGTGTTCTGGTTCAGGGTACCGGCGGCGTTTCGATTTTCGCCGTCCAGATGGCTCGCGCCATGGGGGCCAAGGTGATTGCGACCTCCAGCCGGGACGAAAACCTGCAGGCCGCAATGGAGCTCGGCGCTTCCGCCGGCATCAACTATCGCAGGACGCCGAACTGGGAAACCGAGGTGCTGGCGCTCACGGACGGCAAGGGCGTGGACCTTACTCTCGATGTGGCAGGGGGTGAAGGCATCAATCAATCGGTCGCAGCCACCAAGGCGGCCGGTCGTATCGCTCAGATCGGCTTTCTCGCCGGCCAGACGACGCAATTGAATCTGATGCCCCTGATCTTTCGCCAGACCACCTTGCGAGGCATCGCGGTCGCGCCGCGTTCCTCGTTCGACCGCATGAATCCGTTCCTGGACGAGCATCGCATTCGCCCCGTCATCGATCATGTCTACCCGTTCGGGCAGGCGCGCGAAGCGTTCGAGCACCTCGCGCGCGGTCCCTTCGGCAAGGTCGTCATAAAGGTGTGAGCCGCCGCCGCGCACGGCTATGGCGTCTCACGCCTCACGCCTCGCACTGGCCTGGTTGTTTTCCACGCGCGCAGTGAATTTCCGCCATCGTTGTTGTGATGCTGCGCCAGCGAACTGGCCCCGCGGCTCCGGGTGGCGCGGCTAGGCCGAGTCGGTGCGCAACCGCACGGCATCCTGGATCGGCGGTGCTCCGAACAGGCGCTTGTATTCGCGGTGGAATTGCGAGAGGTTATCGTAGCCAACGGCCGAGGCGACGATGCCCACGTCGCTCGCGCGCTTCAGCAACAGGCGACGTGCCTCGAACAGGCGCAGGCGTTTCTGGTATTGCAGCGGGCTCAGTCCGGTGGCGTCCTTGAAATGCTGGTGCAGCGAGGAAACGCTCATGTTGACGTGCCGGGCAAGTTCGTCGATGCGCATGGGCATCTCGTAATGGGCCTTGATCCATTCGACCGCGCGGGTAATCTTGAATGCACGGCTGTCCGCCACCAGGGCTTGCCTGAGGCGCAGGCCCTGGCTGCTCATCAGCAGGCGATAGATGATCTCCTGTTCGATCAAGGGCGCCAGCACCGGGATGTGCTTGGGTGTGTCAAGCAGCCGCGTCAGCCGGTAGGCCGCTTCAAGCAGGTCCAGCGACAGCTCTCCTGCGCTGATGCCCAATCCGGTCGACGATTCGTCCGGCGGCGGCAATTCGTGCGCCGCGACCAGATCGGCGACCTGCCGCAGGTCGATCTCGAAATTGAAACAGAGATAGGGATGCTCGCGGCTGGCCTGTTCTACCTTGCCGATGACCGGCATATCGATCGACGTGAGCAGGTAGTGCTCCGTGTCGTAGTGATAAGAAGCGTCGCCGGCGATGACGGTCTTGGCGCCCTGTGCGGCGAAGATCAGCGCCACCTTGCTGAAGGATGCTTCCTCCTTGCTCGGCGCCGAATAGCGGAAGAATCTCAGTGATGGAATCGCGGCCATCTGGTGCTCGCCGTCGATCGGCGTGAAGCGACCGGCGATGGCGGCGAGCGCGGCGGTGATGCCAGCCCGGGTCATTGGCAGCGGCGGCGTCGGGGGTGTCGTGTCCATATCCATGGCGTCCAGAAAGGTGTCGCCACTATCGGCTGTTTACCTGTGTCTTGTGAATCGTCCCACACGCATGTTCGGAGAATCGTACACAAAATAAAGAGGAACATGGATCCGGTCGGAGCGCGCCCGATGAAGAATGTTGCCGCTGTGCCACGCCATGCCGGACAACGCGCGCCATCGGTTCCCATGCCCCCACGCTGCCGGCGAACCGCAGGTCCAACCGCTCGCGGAAGACACAGGCGCCACAGCCTGGCTCCGGCACCTGCATCAACCGCAACCCCGCCAGCCCCGCCCGGAAATCCAGACTCAAAGATCCAGCACCAGCCTGGCCGACCGGCAGCCGGACACGCACACCAGCATGGTGTTGCCCGCGGCGCGCTCTTCGGCGGACAGTAGGCAATCCCGATGGTCGATGTCGCCGGCCAGCACGGCGGTCTCGCACGAGCCGCACGCGCCTTCCTGGCAGCTGTAGGCGACGTCGATGCCGGCCTTCAGCAGCACGTCGAGCAGCGACTGGCCGGCGTGCACGGTCAGGTGGCGCCCCGAGCGGGCCAGTTCGACTTCATAGTCCGCGTCCTGGGCCGCGGGGCTCGGCGTTTCCGCGCCGAACCGTTCGATGAAGCTGTTCTTGCAGCCGAGCGCCGAGCATGCTTTCTCGAAGGCGTCCAGCATGCCGGCGGGGCCGCAGCAATAGTAGTTGGCGTCCGGGTCGCCGCCGGCGAGCAGCTTGCGCAGGTCCGGCGGGCCGGCGTCGTCGTCGAAGCAGGTTTCCACCCGCGCGGCCTTCGCCTTGCCGAGCGCCTCGATTTCCCGGAGGAACGCGGCATGCTCGCGGGATCTGGCGCAGTAGATGAGCCGGACCTGCTCGCCGCGCGCGGCCAGGGTCTGGAGCATGGCGTAGATGGGGGTGATGCCGATGCCGCCGGCCACCAGCACGCTGTTGCCGCGGCCGGCGCGCAGGGCGAAGTGGTTGCGCGGCGTGCTGATGGTCAGTTCGTCGCCTTCCCGGATGCGGTCGTGCACGTGGCGCGAGCCGCCCCGGCCGGCGGCTTCCCGCTGTACCGCGATGCCGTAGGCGGAGCCGTCGGACGGGCGATACAGGGAGTAGCTGCGGTGCAGGCCGTCGGCGAGCAGCAGGTCGACGTGCGAGCCGCTGTCCGCCGGGGGCAGCGGCCGCGCGGCGTCCACCGGCACGAGTTCGAGGCTGACGATGCCGGTCGCTTCGGTGCGAATCCGCGCGACCTTGATCTGATGGGTGGCATGCATGGACAGGTCTTCTCCGTCTTCGATTGCTAGGCCGCCTGCGGGAGGGACCGCTGCGAGAGAAGCTCCACGGCCTGCACCAGCGCGGCGTGGTCCTGGTCGCCCAGGCCGAGCGCCTTGGCCGTGGACATGAGCTGCATCACGCCGGCGGTCTGGGGCAATGCCACGCCGAGGCCGCGGGCGGCGTCCAGGGCGATGGAGAGGTCCTTGCGGTGCAGGTCGATGCGAAAGCCCGGATCGAAGGCGCGGCTGACCATGCGCTCGCCGTGCACCTCCAGCACGCGCGAGGTGGCAAAGCCGCCCAGCAGCGCCTGGCGCACCGTCGCCGGGTCGGCGCCGGCGCCGGCCGCGAAGACCAGCGCTTCGGCGACGGCGGCGATGTTCAGCGCCACGATCATCTGGTTCGCGGCCTTGCAGACCTGCCCGGCACCGGGGCCGCCCACGAGGTTGATGTTCTTGCCCATGCGCTCGAACAAGGGCCTGGCGCGCGCGAACGCCGCGGGCGATCCGCCCACCATGAAGGTCAGGCTGGCCGCCTTTGCGCCGACCTCGCCGCCCGAGACCGGCGCATCGAGATAGTCGCAGCCGAGCGCCTGCACCGCTTCGGCGAAGCGCCGCGTCGCCACCGGCGAGATGGTGCTCATGTCGATCACGAGCTTGCCGGGCGCCAGTCCCGCCGCCACGCCGCGCTCGCCCCACAGCACGGTTTCCACGTCGGGCGTGTCGGGCAGCATCAGCAGCACGATGTCGGACTGCCGCGCGACCGCCTCGCTGGAGTCGCAGGGGGCAAGGCCGTCCGCCAGCAGGGCCGCCGGCAGGCCCTTCCTGCCATATGCGCACAGCGGGTATCCGGCGCGCAGGAGGTGGCCGGCCATCGGCGCGCCCATCACGCCCAGGCCGACGAAGCCGAGCCGCGGCGTGGCCGTCATGCCTGGCCTCCCGCGCCGGGGCGGCGCGCGACCATGTCGATCTCGATGAGCGCGTCCTTGGCCAGTCCCGTCACGCCCACGCAGGTGCGGGCGGGGCGCCTGCCGGCGGGGAAGTAGGAGGCATAGACCGCGTTCATGCGGTCGTAGTCGCGCTGGAATTCCGTGAGGTACACCCGGACCTGCAGCACGTGTTCGAGGCCGAGTCCGCAACCTTCCAGCACGGTCGCGAGATTCTTCATGACCTGGTGCGTCTGCGCCTCGATGCCGTCGGGATAGCCGGATTCCAGCCCCGTGCCGAGAAACGGCATCTGGCCGGTGACGAGGACCCAGCCGTCCGACTCGACGGCGTGGCTGAACGGCGCCACGGGATCGGGGGCGCCGGCGAGCATGTGAAAAACGGGTGCGTTCATGTCTGTGTCTACCTGGAGTATTCGGTGAAATATTCGGTGGGCGGGCGGGATGCCTGCCTGTTCAGTAGCCTTGCGCGCGGTCGACCTGGTTGCGCAGCGCTTCGCCTGCCCGCAGGCGGCGGAAGTTGTCGAACCACAGGTCGAGGACGCGCTGGCCGTAGTCAGGGGCATCGCAGGTGATGTGCGGCGTCACCACGAGCCGGGGCACGTCCCAGTACGCGGATTCGGGCGGCAGCGGCTCGTTGTCGAAGACGTCCAGCACCGCGCCGCCCAGCAGGCCGTCGCGCAGGCGCTGTGCCAGCGCCGGGTAGTCCACCAGCGCGGCCCGGGCCATGTTCACGATGCCGGCATGGGGCGGCAGCAGCGCCAGCCGCGCCGCGCTCATCAGGTTGCGCGTCTCTTCGGTCAGCGGCGCCGTCACCACGACGAAGTCCGCCGTGGGCAGCAGCGCGTCCAGCCTCGCGGTGGGCGCGACGGGAATGCCGGGCGCTTCCGCCTTGGGCGTTCCGCTGCGCGTGACCGCCGTCACCGCCAGCCCCAGGTTCTGCGCCGCCAGGCCCACGGCCTGGCCGATGTCGCCGAAGCCGATCAGCACGAGCCGCTTGCCGCGGATCGGCCCGGTCATGAGGCTGTGCCAGGCGCGCGCGCGCTGGTTCGCCATGACTTCGGGCATGCGCGCGTTGAGCATCAGCAGGGCCATCAAGGCGGACTCGCCGGCCTTGTCGCTGTGGATGCCGCTGCTGTTGGTCAGCGCGAGGTCCGGCCGGAAGTCGGAGATCGGCATCAGGTGGTCCACGCCGGCGCCCGTCGTATGGATCCAGCGCAGCCGCGGCGCCGCATTGACGGCCTTCCGGTCGAAGCCGGAGGCGATCAGCGCATCCGCCGAGGACAAATGCTCGTGGAGCCGCTCGCCGTCCCAGCTGAACGAGACGTCGACCAGCGGGGCCAGTTCGGGATGCCGCGCGGCAGCCTTGGCCCACGCGGCCGCGTCCAGGTGGAAAGCCGGCGGCTTGGCGCGCTTGCTGTCGAGGTGCAATCGAAACGTCACGTGCGCCCCTCAGATCGGAAGGGCGACCAGCGTGTCGAAGCGCGCCGAATCGGCCACCACGACGCGCGAGCGCAGCAGCGCCTGGCCGCCCTCGAAAACCAGATGGTCGACATAGCGGCCGGCGCTGAACACGGTCATGTCGCCATCGACGTCGGTCCGCACGACGAGGTAGCTGGTCTCGCAGCGGACTTCCTCGCCGCCCAGGCTCAGCACCTCGGTGGCGCCGGTCATGTGCCGGTAGACGTGCGGCTCGTAGATGTTCACGCCGCGGATCGCCTGGACGCGGTCTTCGAGCATGCCGCGGTTGTTGCAGTACCAGACGCCGAAGTCGCGTCCCGCCTCGTAGTCGGTCCGCGTCGTGATGCGGTAGACGCCATCCTCGGTAAACAGCGTTGGCCAGACTTCGTACTCGCCGTTGTCGATGGCCGATGCGTAGCGCGCCATCAGCCGGTCGATGCTCGTTTTCGTGGCCGTCGGCAATTCCAGCGCCGGATCCCTGGTGATGCTAGACATTCATCAACTCCCGATAGAACTCCCAGAAACCGCGCACCGAGGTCTCGGTCGCGCGCGTGGGCATGGAACCCGTGCCCTTGCCCCCCATCTCGATCACCGCCGATTCGTCCTCGGAGCCCTTGATCCCCTTCTCGACGAGGTAGCCGATCATGCCGTCCTCCATCGACACCAGCCCGGCCGGCCCGACAAGGTTGTTCTGCTTGCGGCGCACCTGCGTCTGCTCGGGCGTGTCTTCCTCGAAGCCGATCTGGGTCCAGACCAGCTCGCACTTGTCTGGGCCGAGCGGGATGCACTGGCGCACGCCCAGCGCGTTCATGATCTGGTGCAGCACGAAGCCGGGGAAGAGGCTCTGGATTGCGTTGGTGATGTTGTCCGGGTATTCCATCCACTGGTCGATCAGCGACGGGTCCCGCAGCCCGACGTCGTCCTTCATCGCGCGCAGGATGCCCGAGTCGTAGGCCTGGTGGCCCACGTCGGTGAAGCGCTTGGTGAAGCTGATGTGGTGGCGGCTGTGATCGTCCTGGATGGTGCCGCCTTCGGCGGACAGCCGGTTGATCTTGAAGGTCGCGAAGAACGCATGCAGCAGGCTGGGGTGGTAGTTGTCGCGGCTGTTCTCGATGTACAGCTTCCAGTTGTTGTGCATGATCTGGCTGCTGCGCCCGAGGATCTTGACCTTCCCGTACAGCGTGCGCTCGATGTGGGCCACCATCTCCGGCCCGAGATAGGTTCGCAGGTCCGCGACGGTGTCGCTGAAGGTGCCGAACACCAGCCCGCGGATGGTTTCCACGCGCAGCGCCTTGAGGCCGTGGTTCTTCTTGTCGAAGTCCTCCGGCATGCCGCCGCCGCCGGCGATGCCGTGCTCGAAGGCGACGCCGGTCAGCCGGCCGTTGAGGTCATAGACCCAGTTGTGGTACGGGCACACCAGGTTCGGGCGCTTGCGGTTGCCGCGCGCTTCGTGGCACAGCACGGAGCCCTTGTGGATGCACTTGTTGACCAGGGACTTGATCGCGCCGTCCGGGCTGCGGATGACCACGACGGACGAATGGCCCACCTTGGTGGTGACGTAGTCGCCCACGTTGGGGATGTCGGCCTCGAGGCAGAGGAAGTTCCACACCGGCCCGCGGAAGATGGCCTGCTGCTCCTTCATGTAGGTGTCCTGGTCCGAATAGATGCGGTACGGCACGCGTGTCGCGCCCGCTTCGGGCCATCGGATGGTTTGCTCTTGAACAGTGCTCATTTCAGTGCCTTTGCATCGTTGTAGGGTCGGGCCAGGAAGATGTCGGCGGGCATGTTGCCCTTGAGGATGCCTTCGGCCTTGAAGATGTCGAAGGTCCGCTTGAGGGTGTCGATGTCGGCCGGCTCCAGGGACACCGCGTTCATGCCCAGCCACCGGTCGGCATACATCCTGGCGCCCGATTCCGGCAGGTTGCCGGCCTTCTTGAGGATCTCGACGACGGCTGCGCCGTTCTTGGCGCCGAAGTTCAGCGTGTCGCGCATGGCGGCCACGGCCCGGGCCGCGCCGTCCGGGTACTTCTTCATCCAGTCGTCGCGCATGATGGCTACCCCGATGTACGGCAGCGACTTGGACTTCGTCATGGTCTGCCACTCGTCGCGGAACGTGGCGAGCGTGCGCAGCTTGCCCGCGTCATGCCCCAGCTGGGCGATGGTGGTGGAGCGCAGCGCCGCGGCGTCGACGTCCTTTTGCAGCACGAATTGCACGAGGCGCGATTCGTTGCCGGGCACGAAGCTGTAGTCCTTGGGGGACAGGCCGTGATTGGCCTGCAGCGTGGCCGTGCCGACCGAGGTCGTGGCGCTGCCGGTCGGCGCCATGCCGATCTTCTTGCCCTTGAGATCGGCCATCGTCTTGATGGGCGAGTCGGCCGGCACGACGAACTCGGCCTCGACGATCTGCGTGGCCAGGATGATCTTCACCGGCACGCCCTGGTCGCCCAGGCTGAAGGCGCCGGCCAGGCTGGCGCCGAAGGCCAGGTCGATGGTGTTGGCCGCGATCGCCTTGGTGGGACCGTTGACGTCGGGGAAGTAGACGAACTCCGGTTCGAAGCCGCGCGCCTGCAACTGCTTCTGCGCTTCCATCACGGCGCCGAAGCCGAGGCTGACGCCGCTGGTCCAGTAGCCGACGCGGATCGGCGTGGCGGCCGACGCGCCGGCCGCCGACATGGCCAGACCGAGCGCGCAGGCACTCATGCGGATGAGTTGGGAGAATTTCATGCGGAACTCCATTGGGGGCGGTGGGGGGAGGGGGACGGTACGGCGATGCGTCTGTTCAGACGTCTTTTTTCCAGCGGAAGAGATGGCGCTCCAGCGGCTTGAGCAGGCCCAGTTCGATGACCAGCATCATCGCCACCAGGGTGAAGGTCCAGGCGAAGACCTGATCGGTCAGCACGAGGTCGGCGGCCTGCCGCAGGCGATAGCCGATCCCGCTGGTGGAGCCGATCGTCTCGGCCACCAGGCTGACCCGCCAGCCGAAGCCGAAGGCCAGCCGCGCGCCGGCGAAGAAGTGGGGCAGCACGGTGGGCAGGTAGACCTTCCAGAGCACCTGGCGGCCCGACATGCGGAAGGCGCGGGCCAGCTCCACGAAGTCCGCGTTCACGGTGCGCGTGCCCTGCCAGACGTTGGTCAGGATCAGCGGCATGGCGGTCATGAACACGACGAAGATGGTCGTCATGTTGGAGATGCCGAACCAGATCAGCGCGAAGATCGCCCAGATGGCCGACGACACGGTGTTGACCACCGCCAGGATGGGCTCGAAGAAATCGGCGAGCCGCTTGTTGGCGCCCAGCACGATGCCCAGCGGCACGCCGACGACCACGGCCATCAGGAAGCCGGAGACGACGCGGCCGAAGGTCATGCGGATGTCGGTGAAGAAGCTGCCGTTGTCGATCATGGTCCGCATGGCGTCCAGCGTGCGCTGGGGGCTCGGGAAGACGTAGGCGGGCGCCTTGAGCGAGGCGACCCACCAGCCGGCGAGCAGCAGCAGCGCGAGCGCGAGGCGCTGGGTGGCGAGGCCGGCGGACGGCCGCGCCTTCGCGGGGGCTTCGGCGATATCGGAGGGAGGGGAGTTGGACGCGGTGGTGGACATGGCGGGGGCCTCAGAGCAGTTGGCGCAGTTCACGAACCTTGTCCACGAACGGTTGGCCGAGATAGTTGCGGGGGCGCGGGATGTCGATGTCGACGATCTCCTTGACGCGCCCGGGGCGCGGGGACAGCACGACCACCCTGTCGGCCAGCACCACGGCTTCTTCCACGTCGTGCGTGACGAACACGACCGTCAGGTGCTTGAGCCGGTGGATGCGCAGGATTTCCTCGTGCATCTGTGTGCGGATGGAGGGGTCGAGCTTCGAGAACGGCTCGTCCATCAGCAGGATCTTCGGCTCGCCGATCAGGCTGCGCGCCAGCGCCACGCGGCTGCGCATGCCGCCGGAGAGTTGGTGCGGATAGGCGTCGGCGAATGCCTGGAGCCCGACCAGCTCGAGCAGCGCGCCCGCGCGCTCGCGGCGCTCGCGCTTGGGCATGGACCCGGCTTCGAGGCCGAAGGCGACGTTGTCGATCGTCGTGCGCCACGGCAGCAGGCGGTCTTCCTGGAACATGTAGGTGACCTTGCTCCAGTCGTCGAAGTCCTTGCCCACCTTGCCGTCGTAGGTGATGCTGCCGCGGTCGGCCTTGATCAGGCCCGAGACGATGTTCAGCAAGGTGCTCTTGCCGCAGCCGGAGGTGCCCACCAGGGCCACCACGGAGCCGCGCGGCACCTCGAAGCTGATGTCCTTGAGCACGGTCAGCCCGTTGGGCTCGTGGGTGTCGAACCACTTGCTCACGTTTTCGACGCGCACCGCGACATCCGCCTGCTTCGACGGCTCGCAGGCCTGCGCCTTCGCCGCGGCCATCGCGATCACCGCGTTCATTGCCCGCCCCCGAGATGCACGTTGGCCAGCGACATGGACTCGCTCTGCGCGCGGATGCTCTTCATGACCTTGTCCAGCGTCATGTCGCGGAAGGTCTGGATATGCCGCTTGACGATCCGCTCGGCGGCGGTGCCATCGCCGCGTTCGAGCGCGGCGATCAGCTCCATGTGGTCGTGGTCGATCTCGGCGCTGCCGCCCTGCCGGCCGAAGCCGAGCGCCACCAGGCGCTTCATCTCGTCGAGCAGGACCGAGATGTTCTGCGCCAGCCGGCCGTTGCCGGATGCCGTGGCGATTGCCAGGTGGAACTCGCGGTTGGCGTCGAGGAAGAAGCCCATGCGGTTTCCGGCATCGCGCGAAGCCGTGTTGTTGCGCGCCGAGCCCTCGATCTGCCGGAGCAGCCGGATGTCCGCCTTGCCCGCGGCCAGCTTGGCGGCGGCCGACTCCAGCAGGAGGCGCATGGCGAACAGTTCCTCGACGTCCTTGAGCGTGATCGGCGTGACGATGTAGCCGTGGCGCGGCACGGAGCGCACGAACCCCTCCTGGACCAGCCGGGCCAGCGCGAGGCGGCAGGTGGCCCGGCCGACCTTGTACTTCTCCATCAGGGAGGCTTCGGTCAGCGAGCTGCCCATCGCCAGCTTGCACGAGAGGATTTCCTGCCGCAGGCTGTGATAGGTCGATTCGCCGAGCGAGGGGTGAACGGATACCAGTTGTCCCAACTGTCCATCTCTGTCTGAATCGCTCTTCGTGGTCACTGTGAGCACCTCAAAATGTAGTGGTGATAGGTTCACAAGAAGATCAAGCATGATCTGTGCCAGTGTTGACCAAAGGCAAAACTCGGAGAAGTCCCCTGGTGTAGGAGGGGCAAGGCGCGAAATCCCGTGCATGCCGGCCCGCCTCGCACCATGACGATGCGGGGGGCGTGCCCGCGCGCGCACTGGAATGGGTAGGCCGCGCTGCGCGGCGATCCGGTGGCGGGGTCGCGGCGCCGCCTTGTTGCGGATAGATTGTGATCGCCATATAATCGGCCGCATCGCTCAACCGGAGAACCCCATGAGAGTCAGCCGTGCCCAGGCGGAAGAGAACCGGCGCACCGTCATCGAGGCGGCCGGGCGGCTGTTCCGCGAACATGGTTTCGATGGCGTGGGCCTGAACGACCTGATGGGGGCCGCGGGCCTGACCCAGGGGGGCTTCTACAAGCAGTTCCGGTCGAAGGACGATCTCGCGGCGCAGGCCTGCGACCGCGCGATGGCCGACAGCGCCCGGGAATGGGCGCACACGGTGGAAAGCGGCGGCGACGAGGCGCTGGCCAGGCTGGTCGGCAAGTACCTGTCGTGCGGCCACCGCGACCATATCGGCGAGGGCTGCGCGTTCGCGGCGCTCGGCCCCGATGCCGCCCGGCACAGCCCGGAACTGGTCCGCAGTTTCGAGGCGGGCCTCAGGTCGCATCTCGAGATCCTCGGCCACGCCATGCGCGCCGCGCCTGCTCCCGCGGACCAAGGGCAGGGCGATCCCGTCGTCGTGCTCTCGACGATGGTGGGCGCGCTGCTCTTGTCCCGCATCGTCGAGGACGAGGCCCTTTCCCGGCGAATACTCGACTCCGCGGTCGGCAGCGTGCTCGGCCGCGAGGGCGCGGCCAGCCACGCCAGCCACGCCAGCCACGCCAGCCACGCCGGCCACGCCGGCGAGCCGCCGGACTCATAAGCGTCCGGCCGCTGTCATCACCATCGTTGTTCCAGGCAGTGCGTTACGCGGTAACGCCGCTGCGTCCTTGTTCGCCTTGTTCTTGTCCGCCTTCACGTCGGACTCGACGTTTCACATGAATGGAGATGGATCCATGCGCTACAAACTCTTCGGCAAACACAGCGGCCTGCGGGTCTCCGAGCTGGTGCTGGGAACCGGGAATTTCGGGACCAGATGGGGTCATGGCACCGAACCCGGCGAGGCACGCCGCATCTTCGATGCCTACGCGGACGCGGGCGGCAATTTCATCGACACGGCCAACAGCTACCAGTTCGGCCAGTCCGAGGAAATCCTGGGCGAGCTGCTGGCCGGACGGCGCGACGATTTCGTGCTGGCGACGAAGTTCACGCTGGGGACCGATCCCAGGGCCGGCCTCTTTACCACCGGCAACAGCCGCAAGGCGATGATCGCGTCGGTCGAGATGAGCCTGAAGCGGCTCAAGACCGACCGGATCGACCTTTACTGGGCCCACATGGCCGATGGCGTGACCCCGATCGAGGAAATCGTGCGGGGCTTCGACGATCTCGCGCGGGCCGGCAAGATCCTCTACGCGGGTCTTTCGGACTTTCCGGCGTGGCGGGTGGCGCGGGCCGCGACCATCGCCGAGCTGCGCGGCGCGGTGCCCATCGCCGGTCTCCAGGTCGAGCACAGCCTGGTCGAGCGCACCACCGAGCAGGAGCTCCTGCCGGCCGGCGAAGCGCTCGGCCTTGGCGTGGTGGCCTGGTCGCCGCTCGGCGGCGGCATGCTGACCGGCAAGTACCGGCAGGGCGAGAAGGGCCGCGCCGAAGGCTTCGGCGGCAAGGTATTCCAGCCGGAGAATTCGCCGCAGCGCACCGCGATTCTCGACACGCTGATCGCGGTCGCCCAGGAGGCCGGCGTCACGCCCGGCGAGATTGCCATCGCCTGGGTCGCGGCCAAGGGCTCGCTGCCGATCATCGGGCCGCGCACGCTGGCCCATCTGGAGAACAATCTCGCCGCGGCAAAGGTGGCGCTGTCGCCCGCGCAGATCGCGCGGCTCGACGCGGTGAGCGCGATCCCGGCGGTCTTCCCGTACTCGGTCATCAACGATCCGGGAACGCGGCAAGGCTTCGCCGGCGGAAAGTCAGATCGGTTCGATTTCCCGGCCGGACCCGTGGTCTGATCCTGGCCGCGCGTTGCCTGGCGCGCGTGGCAGCATGGCTGCGCACGCCTGACGAACTTCCCCCTGGATAGCCTCCGTCCTCCGGAGCGCCGTCAGAAATACCCGGCCCGCAGCAGCGCGAGCATGTCCCGGGCCGCGCCTTTCACCCGCGCCGCGATGTCGTCCTCGGACGGCTGGCGAATCCCCAGCAGCACGTCGTCGAACAGCCCCGCCTTCAACAGTCCGGCGAAGGCCTGGGCGGCGGCGCGCTGGTCGCCGACGCGCCAGCCTTCGCGCGCGCTCCACAAGTCCAGGTAGCCGGCGAACCTGGCGTCCCGCACGCCCGCCGTCTGCTCGAGATAGCGCTGTCCCAGCTCGGGAAAGCGGTGCGCATCGCGCACCACGACCCGGTAGAGCGCCAACTGCTCCGGCGACAGGACATGGCGCAGGTATTCCTCGCCGGCCAGCGGCAGCGCCTCGGCGGGCGCGGCGGCATACCAGGCCGGCGGCGCCTCGTCATGTCCGGCGTGGGCCGTGCCCGGCATCTTGCCGCACGCCGCCTGCATCACGGCGCTGAACAGGTCGTCCTTGCTTTCGAAGTGCCGGTACAGGGTCTTGATCGACACGCCGGCGTCGGCGGCGATGCGGTTGACCGACGCCTGCGCGTAGCCCGCTTCCAGGAATGCCTTGAGCGCGGCCCCGACGATGAGGGCCTGCTTGCGTGCCATCAGCGCCGCTTTCGGATTGTCCGTTGACCAGGTTTTTGCCATGTGCCTCCCTGTTGCCTCTTGACAGTTTATACGACAGCGATCATTGTCGTATATACGACAGCGATTGCTGTCGAATTGAGGCGGCTGCTGTCGTTCACGCCGCTTTCGCCGCTTTCGCCGTTATTGCCACTGTTTTCGCCACCGCTCTCGCCACTTCTCGCCACTTTTCCCCGGAACCGCACCGTACACGCCATGACGATTTCTCTCGACCAGCCGCTTGACCTGCCCTGCGGCGCCACGCTCGCCAACCGTCTTGCCAAGGCGGCGATGAGCGAAGGGCTCGCCGATGCCGCCAACCATGCCACGCCGCGGCTGGAGGCGCTGTACCGCCGCTGGGCGGGCTCGGGCGCGGCCCTCCTGCTGACCGGCAACATCCAGGTCGACCGCTGGCACCTGGAGCGCCCGAACAACATCGTGATCGACGACGGCGGCGGGCGCCGCCAGCTTGCCGCGCTCGCGCGGGCGGGCACGGCGCGGGGCGCGCATTTCTGGGCGCAGCTCAGCCATACCGGGCGCCAGGTCAGCAGCCACATCAATCCCGCGCCGCTGTCGTGCTCGGACGTGGAGATCGACGTGATCCGCAGCGCCGGCTTCAGCTTCGCCAGGCCCAGGCCGATGACCGAGGCGGAGATCGCCCACGCCATCGGCCAGTTCGCGTTCGCCGCGAGGGAGGTGAAGGACGCCGGCTTCACCGGCCTGTCGCTCCATGCCGCGCACGGCTACCTGATTTCGCAGTTCCTCAGCCCGCTGTCCAACCGCCGCGGCGATGGCTGGGGCGGCAGCCTGGAGAACCGCGCGCGCTTCCTGGTCGAGGTGATCGCCGCCGTGCGCGGCGCGGTCGGGCCGCGCTTTCCGGTCGGCATCAAGCTCAATGCCTCGGACTTCCAGCGCGGCGGCTTTACCCACGCCGAATGCGTCGAGCTGGTGAAGCGGCTTGACGCTACCGGCCTCGACCTGCTGGAACTGTCGGGCGGGTCGCTGGAGCAGCCCAAGGTGGTCGGCGTCGCGGTGAAGGACGAGGGCGAGGACGGCCCCCGCGCCGGCAGCGCCGCGCGCGAAGCGTATTTCGTGGCGTTCGCGGGCGCGGTGCGCAAGGTCGCCAGGATGCCGGTGATGGTCACTGGCGGCTTCCGCGGCGCCGCGGCGATGCGGGAGGCCCTGGCAGCGGGCGACCTCGACGTGGTCGGCCTCGGCCGTCCGCTGATCGCCGATCCCGAGTCGCCGCGGCGCCTGCTCGCCGGCGAGATCGACCGGCTGGCGGCGCCGGAAGCCGCGCTGAACCTGTTCCATATCCTGCCGTGGAACAACATGCAGCTCGAGCGGCTTGGCGATGGCCTCGATCCCGACCTCCTGATGACCGGCGAGGCCGCCGCGGCCGCGTTCGCCGAGCTAGAAGGCCGGAACATGGCGGCGCTGCTGGAGCATTGCCGGCGCCTGGCGGGCGCGAATTCCTCCCAACCCTCTGCAAGCGGAGCAGCAGCATGAAGATCTTCATTACCGGCGCGGCTGGCTACATCGGCGGCTCGGTCGCCGCAAAGCTCGTGGCCGCGGGCCATGACGTGACGGGCCTGGCGAGGTCGGCGGAACAGGTTCCGCTGCTGGAAGCGCGCGGCATCCGCGCGGTGGCCGGCACGCTGGACGACGCCGAGGTGCTCGCCGCGGCCGCCCGCGCCGCCGATGCCGTGATCCACGCGGCGAACGCCGACCACGCCGGCGCGCTGCTGACCCTGGCCGCGGCGCTGGAGCGCAGCGGCAAGCTGCTGATCCACACCACCGGCTCGGCCATCGTCGCGGACCATGCCGACGGCGCCTGTGCCGCGCAGACGCCGCTCACCGAGGACGACGCCTTCGAGCCGGTTCCCTACCGGCGCCCGCGCGTCGACATGAACCGCTACGTGCGCCAGGCGGCGATCGAGAAGGGCATCCGCTCCGTGGTCATCTGCCCGGGCATGGTCTACGGCGCCGGGCGCGGCATCCAGGCCGACAGCGACCAGATCCCGAAGCTGGTCGCGCTGTCCCGGCAGGCCGGCGCGGGCGTCTATTTCGGCCAGGGCCTCAACCGCTATTCGAACGTCCATATCGACGACCTCGTGGATCTTTACCTGCTGGCAATGGAAAAGGCGCCGGGCGGGTCCTTCTTCTTTGCCGAGAACGGCCACGCCGCCTTCAACGAGATCGCCGCGCTGATCAGCGACCATCTCGGCTTCGGCGGCAAGACCATCGGCCTGCCCATCGAGCACGTGATCCGCGAGTACGGCGAGGCCGGCCGCCTGGGTGTCGGCTCGAACAGTTTCGTGCGCGCCGCCAATGCGCGGCGCCTGGGCTGGTCGCCGCGGGCGCCTTCGCTGGCGGCATGGTTCCGGGCGCTGACGGCGGCCTGACGGCGCGGCCGCGCCGGTGAAATGGGGCGCGCGGGCTATTCCCGCGTGCCGCCCAGCAGGTCGTGCGCGTCGAGAATCGCATACGCGATCTCGGGCCTGGCATCCAGGCAGCGGCGGATGGCCGCGGGGATGGCCTGCCGGGTCTTGCGGCACAAACCGGGCTGGTCTTCCACCCGGATGCTGATCCCGCGCGTGGTGCGCACCTCGTGGATGCTGGGCGTGATGGTGACGACGATGCCCAGCAGCGCCCGCATGCGCTCTTCCATCTTGCGCAGGTCGGCAAGGCTGGCGAGGCTTTCCAGGCGCGCCACCAGCCTTTTCTCTTCTTCCTGCGTGAGCTGCAGGATGCGGATGTCGGCGTGCGGGTCGCTCAGCAGCGCCTCGCGATTGCAGTTGCAGGCGCCAGGCGGGCATTCCTTGCGAATCGGAAACGGGGCGTTCATGTGGTCGTCGGGGCGGCGCGTGCCTCAGCCGGGGGGCGGTAGCCGCCTATCTTAAATCAGGATGCCGGCAGGGCCTCGGCCCGTTCGGCGGCGCCGGGCTCCCGCCCCGGCGCCGCCGCGCCGCGGCCGACCAGCAGTTCCAGGAAGGCGCCCGGCGCCGCATCGAGGCCGTGGCCGTCCGTCTTGCCGTGCTCGGCGTAGGCCACCACCAGTTCCCAGCAGATCTCGGGCGCCGCGAGGGGGACGAAGGACAGCGTCGCGCCGCGCGCCTCGGCCACCGCCTGCGGCACCAGCGCCACGCCGAGCCCGCGCGCCACCAGCGCCAGCAGGGTGTCGAGATCGCTGACCTCGAAGGCGATGCGCCGCTCCACGCCGGCTTCGCCGAAGCCGCGGTCGGCCAGCCGGCGCGTGCCGTGCGCCGGCTCGAAGTCGACGAAGGGCTCGCCGGCGAGCGTGGCCAGCGAGACTTCCGCCATGCCCGCCAGCCGGTGGCCGCGCGCGCACGCGAGCACCAGGCTTTCGCAGGCGATCTGCGTGGTCGCGAGCTGGGCCGGCGGCTCGCCGATCGGCAGGATGGCGAAGTCGAGCTTGCCGGCGCGCACCTTGTCCATCAGGTGCGAGGCGCTGCCCTGGCACAGGTGGACCTCGATGTCCGGGTACTGGCCGTGAAAGCGCGCCAGCAGCGCCGGCAGGTCGACGAAGGCCGGCAGGCTCTGGACCGTGCCGATGCTGAGCTTGCCGCGCCGCAGCGCCGCGATGTCGGCGACCATCTCGCGGCCCTGGCGGATCGCGTCGAGCGCTTCCCTGGTCTTGCCGAGGAAGGCGCGCCCGGCGGCGGTCAGGCGCACGTGGCGCGTGGTGCGGGCGAACAGTTTCGCGTCCAGTTCGTCCTCGAGCGAGCGGACCGAGGTCGACAGCGCCGACTGCACGATGTTCATGCGCTGCGCGGCGACGGTGAAGCTGCCTTCCTCGGCGACCGCCACGAAATGCCGCAACTGTCTAAGCTCCATGCGTTTCCCTGTTTTCCAGTGATTTATCTCCGTATGGGATAAATCGAATCTCTATCTTCTATTGGAAAGATAAGCGCGCAGCGGGCATATTGCAACGGTGCAGCGGGTTTGCCCCTTGACCGAAGGGGCGGCCGGCTCGCAGCCACACTTGACGGAGTCATGCATGGAACAGATTGAAATCGGCAGCTCGGGCATCCGGGCCTCGCGCATCGGCCTCGGCACCTGGGCCATCGGCGGCTGGATGTGGGGCGGCATCGACGAGCGCGAGGCCATCGCGACGATCCAGCGCGCGGTGGAGCTGGGCGTGACGCTGATCGATACCGCGCCGGTCTACGGCTTCGGCCGCTCGGAAGAGATCGTCGGCAAGGCGCTGAAGGAAGCCGGCCTGCGCGGCAAGGTGCAGATCGCCACCAAGGCCGGGCTCGACTGGAAGGACGGCAAGGTCTTCCGCGATTCGCGCGCCGCGCGCCTGCGCACGGAGGTCGAGGACTCGCTGCGCCGGCTGCAGACCGACGTGCTCGACGTCTACCAGATCCACTGGCCCGACCTCGAAACCCCGCTCGAGGAAACCGCGCGCGTGCTGGAAGACCTGCGCCGCGAGGGCAAGATCCGCGCGATCGGCGTGAGCAACTTCTCGCCGGCGCAGATGGACGCGTTCCGCGCCGTCGCCACGCTGGACGCCGTGCAGCCGCCGTACAACCTGTTCGAGCGCGACATCGAGGCCGACGTGCTGCCCTACGCCGCGCGGACCGGGCTGACGGTGCTGAGCTACGGCGCGATCTGCCGCGGCCTGCTGTCGGGCAGGATCGACGCGTCGACCACGTATGAAGGCGACGACCTGCGCAAGATCGACCCCAAGTTCTCGGGCGAGCGCTTCCAGGAATACCTGGCCGCGGTGCAGGCGCTCGAGGCGCTGGCGCGCGAGCGCTTCGGCAAGTCGGTGCTGGCGCTGGCGGTGCGCTGGGTGCTCGACAAGGGCCCGACCATCGCGCTGTGGGGCGCGCGCCGCCCGCAGCAGCTCGATCCGGTCGGCGAGATCCTAGGCTGGCACATCGACGCGCAGAGCATGGCCGACATCGACGCGATCCTGGCGCGCTGCATCCGCGAGCCGATCGCGCCGACCTACATGGCGCCGCCGGTGAAGCGGCCCTGAGGCAGGGGAAGGAGCGAGAGCGGGGAGGGCGCCGGCGCGGCCCTGCGCAAAGCCGGCAAACGGTTTATGCTCGCGGTCGCGCGTCCGCCCCGGTGCGGGCGCCAGCCAACCCCAGCCAAGGACACCCCCATGTCACTTTCCATGTATGAAGCTTCGATCCCGGTATTCCTGCGGGCCTTCGGCAATCTGTCGGCCATCCTGGACAAGGGCGCCGCGTTCGCGCAGGCGCAGGGCATGGACCCGTCGGACCTGATCCAGACCCGCCTGGTGGCGGACATGGACCCGCTGCCGGCCCAGGTGCAGCGCGCCAGCGACAGCGCCAAGGGCTGCGCGGCGCGGCTGGCCGGCATCGAGATGCCGTCGTTCGCCGACAACGAGGCCACGTTCCCGGAACTGCAGGAGCGCATCGCCAGGACGGTCGCTTTCCTGAAGACCATCCAGCCGGCGCAGCTGGAAGGCAGCGACACCCGCATCGTCGAGCTCAAGCTGCGGCCCGAGCCGGTCAAGTTCGACGGCAAGTCCTACCTGCTGGGCTTCGCGCTGCCGAACTTCTTTTTCCACGTGACCACGGCCTACGACATCCTGCGCCACAAGGGCGTGCCGATCGGCAAGCGCGACTATCTCGGCCTGCCCTGAGCCGCCGGCATGGCCCGGACCCGAATACGGTGGCGCCGCTTCGGCGCGCTAGTATTCGGGAATGAAGATCACACTCGAAGAACTCCAGGCCTTCGCCACCGTGGTGGACAGCGGCTCCATCACCGCCGCCGCCGAGCAACTGGGGCAGACCGTGTCCGGCATCAGCCGGGCGCTCGGCCGCCTCGAGGACAAGGTCGGCACCACCTTGCTGCACCGGACCACGCGCCGGCTGGCGCTGAGCGAGGAGGGCGAGGCGCTGCTGGCCCACGCGCGCAGCATCCTGGCCTCGGTGGAGCTGGCCGAGGAACAGATGGCGGTGCGCCGCGAGCGGCCCGCCGGGCGGCTGCGGGTGAACGCGGCGTCGCCGTTCATGCTCCACGTGGTGGTGCCGCTGGTGGGCGAGTTCCGCCGCGCCTACCCGGAGATCGCGCTGGAGCTCAACACCAACGACCAGATCATCGACCTGCTCGAGCACCGCACCGACGTGGCCATCCGCATCGGCACGCTGCGCGACTCCACGCTGCACGCGCGTCCGCTGGCCAGCAGCCGCGTGCGCGTGCTGGCCAGCCCGGCCTATCTCAAGGCGCGCGGGCGGCCCGAATCGGTGGACGACCTCGCCGGCCACAGCCTGATCGGCTTCAACCAGCCGGAGTCGCTCAACCGCTGGCCGCTGCGCGGCGCGATGGGCGAGGAAGTGCACGTCACGCCGCACCTGACCGCATCGAGCGGCGAGACCCTGCGCCAGCTCGCGCTCGCCGGCGAGGGGCTGGTCTGCCTGTCGGACTTCATGACCGAGGAGGACCGCCGGCGCGGCGACCTGGTGCAGGTGCTGATGCGCGACACCATCGAGGAGCGGCAGTCGATCAACGCGGTCTACTACCTCAATACGCAGCTGTCGGCGCGCATCGCCTGTTTCCTGGACTTCGTCGGCGCGCGGCTGCGGGCGGCGCAGTGGGCCAAGGTGCCGCCGGGAGCGCGCCGCGCGGCCGGCACGGCTGGAGCCGATCCGCTACCTGTGCGAAAATAGCGAGTTAGCCGCAGTAGCCTGGCCATTGGCCATCGATTCCGGGTGGCCGCCAGCTTGCCGGCCGCCCGCGCGGGATTGCCGTTCCGGCATCGCCGCCCGCCGGCCCGATCCGTCCGCCGGCCTTCCGCCGCCGCCCGTATCCGCAGCCACGCACGTCTGCCGCGAATGGCTGCCGCGCACCCGCAAAGACACACGACAGACTCACAACCGCCTTACCATCGCATCGCCATCAGCATGACTTACGCCGTCAAGGAAATCTTCTACACACTGCAGGGCGAAGGCGCCAACGCCGGCCGCGCCGCGGTGTTCTGCCGCTTCTCCGGATGCAACCTCTGGAGCGGGCGCGAAGAAGACCGGGCCGGCGCGGTCTGCCAGTTCTGCGACACCGATTTCGTCGGCACCGACGGCACCGAGGGCGGCAAGTACCGCACCGCCGAGGCGCTCGCCGACAAGGTCGCGGCGCACTGGCCGCGGGACGTGGAGGCCGGCGCCGCCGGCCGCCCGCTGGTGGTCTGCACCGGCGGCGAGCCGCTGCTGCAGCTCGACGCGCCGCTGATCGGCGCGCTGCACGCGCGCGGCTTCGAGATCGCCATCGAGACCAACGGCACGCTGCCGGTGCCGGACGGCGTGGACTGGGTCTGCGTCAGCCCCAAGATGGGCGCCGAACTGGTGGTCACGCGCGGCGACGAGCTCAAGGTGGTGATCCCGCAGGACGGCCAGGATTTCGCCGCATACGAGCGGCTCGATTTCCGCCATTTCCTGGTGCAGGCGATGGACGGCCCGCTGGCGCGGCAGAATACCGCGCTGGCGGTGGCGTTCTGCCAGCGCCGCCCGCGCTGGCGCCTGTCGCTGCAGACCCACAAGCTGCTAGGTATCCGGTGATCCCGGCCAATCGTCCAGACCCTCGTCCCGAACGTTTCGTCCGCCCCGATCACCGCACCTGCACATACCGGCATCCATGAACAAGCAAGTCTCCATCACCCGCCGGCTGGAATTCGATTCCGGCCACCGCATTCCCAACCACGGCGGCCAGTGCCGCAACATCCACGGCCACCGCTATCGCCTGGACCTCACGCTGTCGGGCGAAGTGCTGCGCAGCGCGGGCGCCTCGGACGAAGGCATGATCCTGGACTTCGGCGACATCAAGGCGCTGGCCAACGCGCACCTGGTCGACAAGTGGGACCACGCCTTCCTGATCCATCGCGGCGATACCGCGCTGCTGAATTTCCTGCAGTCGATGGAAGGGCACAAGACGGTGGTGCTGGAAGCCGTTCCCACCGTGGAAAACCTGGCGCAGATCGCCTTCGACATCCTCGCGCCGGTGTTCAAGGACTGCTTCGGCCACCAGTTGCAGCTCACGCGCCTGGTGCTGTTCGAGACGCCGAACTGCTGGGCCGAGGTCAGCGCCGCGTTCAGCCTGCCCGCGCAGGACTGAGGCGCCGCGCCGCGCATGCCAGACCCGAAAGATCCGACCGACCCGACCGATCCGATGAACGCGCCGCTACCGCCCGCAGCCGGGCAGCCCGACCAAGCCGCCGATCCCGCCGCCGAGCGCGACCGCCGCTACATGCGGGCCGCGCTGGCCGAGGCGCGCCTGGCCGAGGCCGCCGGCGAGGTGCCGGTGGGCGCGGTGGTGGTGTGGAACGATGCCATCATCGCACGCGGCCACAACCTGCCGATCCGCTCGGTCGATCCTTCGGCGCACGCCGAGATGCAGGCGCTGCGCGCCGCCGCGCAGGTGGTCGGCAACTACCGCATGCCGGAGTGCGAGCTGTACGTGACGCTGGAGCCGTGCGTGATGTGCAGCGGCGCGATTCTCCACGCGCGCATCCGCCACGTGGTGTTCGGCGCGGCCGACCCCAAGACCGGCGCGGCCGGCAGCGTGCTCGACCTGTTCGGGCAGGCGCAGCTGAACCACCAGACCACCATCGCCGGCGGCGTGCTGGCCGACGAATGCGGCGGCATGCTCAAGGCGTTCTTCGGGGCGAAGCGGCGCGCGCAGAAGGCGGCGCAGAAGGATGCGCAGCAGTCTGCCCAATCCACCGGACAACCGGCGCCACAACCGGCGCCACAACCGGAGCCACAACCGGCGGCACAGGCGCCCGATGCCGCGCCCACGGCCTGCGCGCGCTGTGGTACAACCACCGGCGACAACCCAAGCCACCCCGACCCCAGCCCGGATCCAGACGCATGAGCCAGTCGATGCCGAACCCAGCGCAACCAGCCAACTCCGCCACGCCGCCGACCGAGGTCCGCCTGATCGCCTCGTCGGGGTATCCGCACGACGTTGCCATCGCCGCGCGCGGCTGCGCCTGGCTCCGGCAGCATGGCTTCCACGTCGGCAACCCGGACGTGCTGGCGCGCCGCTACCTGCGCTTCGGCGGCACCGACGACGAGCGCCTCGCGGACCTGCACGCCATCGGCACCGGCGCGCCGCGCGAGCTGACGCTGGCCGTGCGCGGCGGCTACGGCATCGCGCGGCTGCTGGAGCGCGTGGACTTCGCCCGCATCGCCGAGCAGGCGCGCGCCGCCGGCACGCCCATCGTCGGCCACAGCGACTTCACCGCGTTCCAGCTGGCCTACCTGGCGGCCACCGGCGGCGTGACCTTCGCCGGGCCGATGCTGCTGGCGGACTTCGGCACCGAGGTGGTCGACCCCTTCATGTGGGAGCACTTCGCCGGCGTGATGCACGATGCGGCCTACACCATCGGCGTGGACGCGCCGCAGGCCGGCGGCCAGCCGTTCAGCGGCACCGTGTCCGGCACGCTGTGGGGCGGCAATATGGCCATGCTGTGCAGCCTGCTGGGCACGCGCTTCATGCCGGCCATCGAGGGCGGCATCCTGTTCCTGGAGGACGTCAACGAGCCGCCGTACCGCGTCGAGCGCATGCTGCTGCAGCTCGACCAGGCCGGCGTGCTGGGCACGCAGCGCGCCATCGTGCTGGGCGACTTCTCCAGCTACCGCGTGACCGACTATGACAACGGCTACGACCTGCCCGCGGTGGTGGCCTACCTGCGCGAGCGCCTGGCGGTGCCGGTGCTGACCGGCCTGCCGTTTGGCCACTGCCCGCGCAAGCTGACGCTGCCGGTGGGCGGCCAGGCGCAGTTGAGCGCACGCGCGGACGGCTTCTCGCTGGCGCTGTCGGGTTATCCGGTGTTGAAAGCGGCCGCTTCCGCCCCTATCTGATGCCCATCGGCGGCTGATCGCTTCTTTCCCGGGCCCGCGGATGGTAAAATCGCGGGTTATTTCCCGGTCTCCGGCCGGGATTCTGTCGGGCTTCCCGGCCGCATGCCGGGACCGCGCACCGCGCCCTTCGCCGCGTGCGCGCGTTCCGCGGCATCGCCGCGCCGGTTCCGTGCCGTGCGCACCGGTGCCGCGCCGCCCGCGCCCCCTCATTCATACAAGGTTCCAGACGTGCTTTCTACCGCAAACATCACCATGCAGTTCGGCCCCAAGCCGTTGTTCGAGAATATCTCGGTCAAGTTCGGCGAGGGCAACCGCTACGGCTTGATCGGCGCGAACGGCTGCGGCAAGTCCACCTTCATGAAGATCCTCGGCGGCGACCTCGAGCCGTCCTCGGGCAACGTCATCCTCGAGCCGGGCGTGCGCCTGGGCAAGCTGCGCCAGGACCAGTTCGCCTATGAAGACATGCGCGTGCTGGACGTGGTCATGATGGGGCACACCGAGATGTGGGCCGCCGCCGCCGAGCGCGACGCCATCTACGCCAACCCGGACGCCACCGACGAGGACTACATGAAGGCCGCCGACCTGGAGGCCAAGTATGCCGAGTACGACGGCTACACCGCCGAGGCCCGCGCCGGCGAGCTGCTGCTGGGCGTGGGCATTCCCACCGACCAGCACCAGGGCACCATGAGCAGCGTCGCGCCGGGCTGGAAGCTGCGCGTGCTGCTGGCGCAGGCGCTGTTCTCGAACCCGGACGTGCTGCTGCTCGACGAGCCGACCAACAACCTCGACATCAACACCATCCGCTGGCTGGAGGACGTGCTCAACGAGCGCAACTCCACCATGATCATCATTTCCCACGATCGCCACTTCCTGAACTCCGTGTGCACCCATATGGCGGACATGGACTACGGCACGCTCAAGGTCTACCCGGGCAACTACGACGACTACATGGAAGCCTCCATGCAGGCGCGCGAGCGCCAGATGGCGGCCAACGCGCGCGCCAAGGAGCGCATCGGCGAACTGCAGGACTTCGTGCGCCGCTTCTCGGCCAACAAGTCCAAGGCGCGTCAGGCCACTTCGCGCCTCAAGCAGATCGACAAGATCAAGGTCGAGGACCTCAAGCCGTCGTCGCGCCAGAACCCGTTCATCCGCTTCGAGTTCGAGAAGAAGCTGCACAACCTCGCGGTGGAAGCGGATGGCGTCACCAAGACCTACGACCGCAAGATCATCGACAACCTGTCGATGGCGATCCAGGCCGGCGAGCGCGTGGCCATCATCGGCGAGAACGGCGCCGGCAAGACCACGCTGCTGCGCAGCCTGCTCAACCAGGCCGTGCAGAACGGCGTGCAGCGCGGCGTGGAAGTCGACCGCGGCGCGATCAAGTGGGCCGAGAACGCCAACGTCGGCTACATGCCGCAGGACACCTACGAGGAATTCCCGGACGACCGCGACCTGATGGACTGGATGAGCCAGTGGACCCAGGCCGGCGACGACGACCAGTCGCTGCGCGGCACGATGGGCCGCCTGCTGTTCTCGGCCGACGACATCAAGAAGTCGGTCAAGGTGCTGTCGGGCGGCGAGAAGGGCCGCATGATCTGGGGCAAGCTGATGCTGGGCCGCCACAACGTGCTGGCGCTCGACGAGCCGACCAACCACATGGACATGGAGTCGATCGAGTCGCTGCAGATCGCGCTGGACAAGTTCACCGGCACGCTGATCTTCGTCTCGCACGACCGCGTGTTCGTCAGCGGCCTGGCCACGCGCGTGATCGAAGTGCGCACCGACGGCACGCTGACCGACTACCTGGGCACGTACGACGAGTACCTGGAGTCGCAGGGCATCGCGGGCTGAGTTGCCTTGACCGGTTGACGGAA
The DNA here is from genome assembly GCF_977008105.1 of Cupriavidus ulmosensis. Taxonomy (NCBI): domain Bacteria; kingdom Pseudomonadati; phylum Pseudomonadota; class Betaproteobacteria; order Burkholderiales; family Burkholderiaceae; genus Cupriavidus; species Cupriavidus ulmosensis. The sequence goes on along the minus strand of NZ_CDRMWP010000001.1, from coordinate 2,333,401 downwards.
GAAGAGGGCCGCCGTGTGCGGCCCTTTTTTCTTTTGCCCGTTCAGATCTGCATTCGCCCCTCGCCGCCCACCATCCTGTCGAGCTGGTCGATGATGGCGGCCGCGGTGATCTCTCCCCTGGCCTTGTGCAGGGCCGCGTACAGCGGGCCGCGCAGCGCGGCGAGTTCGGCCGTGCCGGCGGCTTTCTCGACCTTGACCTGCAGCATGTAGCCGCGCAGGCCGAGATGATGGCCGATGACGTCCGTGTAGAAGTGATAGAGCTGCTGGTAGGTCGCGGGGCCGGCGTCGTCATCGCCTACGCCGCGCGCGGCGTAGGCCGGGAACACGCTGCCGGCCGCTTCCGGCCCGGCGCGGCGCGCGGCGGCCGGGGCGGCCGGGGCGGCGATGTCCGGCGGCGCGGCGGCGTCCGCGTGGATCAGCCCGGCCTCCCGCAGCGCCTCGATGGCTTCCGGGCCTACGCCCATGCCGCTGGTCTGCGCCAGCAGTTCGCTGCGCCGGCGTTCGCCGTTGACGATCAGCAGCAGCGCGCGCGTCCTGTGGTCCAGCTTGCGCGCGCGCGTGCGGATTTCGTCCTGGCCCTGCTCGGTCTTGTGGAACACCGGGTCGGTCATGTCTGCTCCCTTGTTATGCGCCGGCAGCGGCGAGCGGCGCGCTGTTCCCGGATTCGGCTCATGCTCGGCCGATTATCGCCACGTTGTTCGGGTGGCTGGCGCACCGCAAAAAAACGAGGCGCCAAACCGCTCTACAATGTGGAGCACCATAAAAGTAACAAAAATTTTGCAATCGCCTGTTCAACAACTGAAAACTGTGGCCATGCAACAACGAGACAAGCTCTTCATCAACGGTAAGTGGGTCGTGCCCCACGGCACCGGCCAGATCGACGTCATCCACTCCACCACCGAAGCCGTCATGGGCCGCATCCCCGAAGGGCATGCGCGCGACGCCGAGGACGCCATCCAGGCTGCCCGCGCCGCCTTCGACGCCTGGTCGGCCACGCCGCCGGCGGTGCGCGCCGGCTATATCCGCAAGATCGCGGACGGGCTCAAGGCGCGCAGCGAGGAACTGGCGCAACTGATCGCCGGCGAAGTCGGCATGCCGATCAAGCTGGCCCGCGCCATCCAGGTCGGCGGCCCGGTCTACAACTGGGCGCAGGCGGCCAAGCTGGTGGAGAACTTCACGTTCGAGGAAGAGGTCGGCAATTCGCTGGTGGTGCGCGAGCCGGTGGGCGTGGTGGGTGCCATCACGCCGTGGAACTACCCGCTCAACCAGATCACGCTGAAGGTGGCGCCGGCGCTGGCCGCCGGCTGCACCGTGGTGCTCAAGCCGTCCGAGGTGGCGCCGCTCAACGCCTTCGTGCTGGCCGAGGTGATCGAGGCCGCCGGCCTGCCGCCGGGCGTGTTCAACCTCGTGACCGGCTACGGCCCGGTGGTGGGCGAGGTGCTGGCCAGCCATCCGGAAGTGGACATGGTGTCGTTTACCGGCTCCACGCGCGCCGGCAAGCGCGTCTCCGAGCTGGGCGCGCAGAGCGTCAAGCGCGTGGCGCTGGAGCTCGGCGGCAAGTCCGCCTCGGTGATCCTCGACGACGCGGACCTGCCGGCCGCGGTCAAGGGCACCGTCAGTGCCTGTTTCCTCAACTCCGGGCAGACCTGCTCGGCCCATACCCGCATGCTGGTGCCGCGCGGCCGCTACGAGGAGGCCAAGGCCATCGCCAAGCAGGTGGCCGATGCCTTCACCGTGGGCGACCCGCTGCAGGAAACCACGCGCCTGGGCCCGCTGATCTCCGCCGCGCAGCGCGAGCGCGTGACCAGCTACATCCAGCGCGGCCTGAACGAGGGCGCCGAACTGGTGACGGGCGGCCCGGAAGCGCCCGCGGGGCTGGACAAGGGCTTCTTCGTCAAGCCGACCGTGCTCGGCAACGTCGACCCCCGGGCCACCGTGGCGCAGGAAGAGATCTTCGGCCCGGTGCTGTCGATCATCTGCTACGACACCGAGGAAGACGCCGTGCGCATCGCCAACGACAGCATCTACGGGCTGGGCGGCGGCGTGTGGTCGGGCGACGAAGCGCGCGCCATCCGCGTGGCGCGCCGCATCCGCACCGGCCAGGTCGACATCAACGGCGGGCCGTTCAACATGCAGGCGCCGTTCGGCGGCTACAAGCAGTCCGGCAACGGGCGCGAGGCCGGCAAGTACGGGCTCGAGGAATTCCTCGAGTACAAGGCGCTGCAGCTGAAGAAGCCGGCCGCCTGACGCGCGGCGGGCGGGGTGGCGGCGGGCGGGGTGGATCGTTCCACGCGCCGCCGCTCGCGGCACCGCGGTGGCGCAGGATGCCCGGCAAGCCCGGGCATTTTTCATGCGCGGGCGCTTCGGCGATAATGCGCAATCCCGCCGGCCCGCGCCGCGCGGAACCGGTCCGGCGCGGCGCGGGCGGGCCGGGAGCACGCAGTACCGAGACAGCAGTACGGGACAAAAAACAGACAACACCGCGGGCGCATGCCGCCACGCGGGGGAGAGCGATCGATGCGCTGGTTCAAACGGCTGGCCTGGCTGGTACTGACGCTGGTGGCGCTGCTGCTGGCGGGCGCGCTGGGCGGGTATGCGTGGTACCGGCAGGCGTCGCAGCCGCAGACGGCGGGCACGCTGAGCCTGCCGGGGCTGCGCGAGCGCGTCTCCATCGTCCGCGACCGCCACGACGTGCCGCACATCAAGGCGGCCAATCCGCTCGACGCCTATTTCGCGCTTGGTTTCGTGCACGGGCAGGACCGCCTGTGGCAGTTGCAGATGAACAAGCGCATCGCCTCGGGCCGGCTGGCCGAGATCCTCGGGCCGCCGGCGCTCGATACCGACCGCTTCCTGCGCACGCTCGGCGTGCGGCGCAACGCCGAGGCCATCCTGGCGCAGGCCACGCCCGAGACGCGCGCCGCGCTGCAGGCCTACGCGGACGGCGTCAACGCCTACATCGACACGCGCAAGGGCCCGCTGCCGCCCGAGTTCCTGCTCCTGCGCACCAGGCCGGAGCACTGGGAGCCGGCCGATACGCTGGCCTGGCAGACCATGATGGCCTGGGACCTGAGCGCCAACTGGACGCAGGAGACGCTGCGCATGCGGCTGGCGCAGGTGCTGCCGGTGGCGCGCATCAACGAGCTGCTGGCGCCGTATCCGGGCGAGCGCTCGCCGCGCACGATGGACTACGGCAGCTTCTACCGGCATCTCGCCCCGCTGGCCACGGCGATGGCGCGCGTCGAGCGGCAGGCGCCGCCCGGCTACGTGGAGGGCATGGGATCGAACAACTGGGTGGTGTCCGGCGCCCGCACGCGCTCGGGCAAGCCGCTGCTGGCCAACGATCCGCACCTGGGCCTGCAGGCGCCGGCGCTCTGGTACTTCGCCCACATGCAGGCGCCCGGGCTGGACGTGGCCGGCGCCTCGCTGCCGGGCATGCCGCTGGTGGTGCTGGGGCACAACCAGCGCATCGCGTGGGGCTTCACCAATACCGCGCCCGACGTGCAGGACCTGTACATCGAGCGCCTGCAGCCGGGCAGCGCGCAGCGCTACCAGACCCCGGACGGCTGGGCCGAGTTCAGGACCCGCAGCGAGACCATCCACGTGAAGGGCGCGCCCGACGTGACCCTGACCGTGCGCGAGACCCGCCACGGCCCGGTGATCTCCGACGCCGCCGAGCCCGTCGCCACGGCCGCCGCGCCGCTCGGCGCGCGGTACGTGGTGGCCTTCCAGTGGACCGCGCTGCGCGCCGACGACCGCACCTTCCAGGCCGGGCTCTTGCTCAACCGCGCCACCGACTGGGCCACGTTCCTGGCGGCCATGCGCGATTTCCACTCGCCCCAGCAGAGCATCGTCTATGCGGACGTGGACGGCAACATCGGCTTCATCGCCCCCGGCCGCGTGCCGCTGCGGCGCGCCGACAACGACCTCAAGGGGCTGGCGCCGGCGCCGGGCTGGGATGCGCGCTACGACTGGAACGGCTTCATCCCGTTCGAGCAGTTGCCGCGCAGCTTCAACCCGCCGGAGGGCGTCATCGCCACCGCCAACCAGAAGATCGTCGGCGACGACTACCCGTATTTCCTGACCAGCGAATGGACCGTGCCGTACCGCTACCAGCGCATCCGCACCTTGCTCGACGCCACCGCGCGGCACACCCCGGACAGCTTCGGCGCGATCCAGAAGGACACGCTCTCGCTGGCCGTGCGCGACGCGCTGCCGCTGCTGCTGGCGGCCCCGGTCGCCAGCGATCCGGCGCTGCCCGAGCGCGAGCGCGCGCTGATCGCCGCGCTGCGCAAGTGGGATGGCGACATGCAGCCCCGGCTGGCCGAGCCGCTGGTGGCGACGGCGTGGCTGCGCGAACTGTCGCGCGTGCTGTTCGAGGACAAGGTGGGCGAGCCGCTGTTTGGCCGCATGTGGGAGCAGCGCAACGTGCAGCAGCCCATGCTCAACGTGCTGCGCAATCCGCGCGGCCTCGGCGCGTTCTGGTGCGACGACAGCACCACGCCGGCGCGGGAAGACTGCGACGACGCCATCGCCACGGCCTGGCGCCGCGCCATTGCCGATCTCGGCCAGCGCTACGGCGACAAGCCCGAGCGCTGGCGCTGGGGCAGCGCCCACGCCGCGCGCATGGAGCACAAGCCGTTCGGCAGGCAGCCTTACCTGGCTGGCCTGTTCAACGTCAAGGTGCCCAGCGGCGGCGACACCTACACCGTCAACGCGGGGCGCCACAACCTGCGCGACGAGGCGGCGCCGTTCGAAAGCGTGCACGCGGCCAGCCTGCGCGCCATCTACGACCTCTCCGACCTGGCCGGCTCGCGCTTCATGGATTCGACCGGGCAGTCGGGCAACGTGATGTCCACGCACTACCGCGACTGGACCGACAAATGGGTCGCGGTGCAGTACATCACCCTGGCGCCGGCGCGCCGCGGGCAGGGCAACGAGGCATTCGACACGCTGGTGCTCAAGCCCGCCGGCGCGCGCTGACGGCGCGCTGACGATGCGGTGCGGCGCGCGGGATATGTCATGGCGTGACCGTTTGCCCGGCATGCCCGGATGCCAGTAAGATCGAAGCTTTGCATCGACCGGACAGGCACGCCATGACCCAAGCCAGGTTCACCACCCATGTGATCCAGCACGTTGCGTTCGAGGACGCCGGCGTGCTGGGCGACGTCCTGCGCGAGCGCGGCCACGCGCTGTACGTGCTGCGCGCCGGCATCGACGACCTGAGCGTGGTCGGCGCGCATCCCGCCGACCTGCTGGTCGTGCTCGGCGGCCCGATCGGCGTGTACGAGAACGAGACCTATCCGTGGCTCGACGCCGAGATCGACGTCATCCGCGCGCGGCTCGCGGCGCGCCGGCCGGTGATCGGCGTCTGCCTGGGCGCGCAGCTGATCGCCCGCGCCAGCGGCGCGCGCGTCTATCCCGGCACGCGCGAGATCGGCTGGGCGCCGATCCGGCCTACCGAGGCAGGCCGCGCCTCCGCGCTGGCCGAACTGGAAAGCGCCGACTGGAACGTGCTGCACTGGCACGGCGACACCTTCGACCTGCCCGCCGGCGCGCAACTGCTGGCTTCCACGGCGGCCGTGCCGCACCAGGCCTACGCCATCGACCGCCACGTGCTGGCGCTGCAGTTCCATCCCGAGGTGCGTCCGGCCGAGCTGGAAGGCTGGCTGGTCGGGCATACGGTCGAGCTCGGCAAGGCCGGCATCGACCCGCGCGAGATCCGCGCGCGCACGGCGCAGATCGGCACGGCGGTGGCCGCGGCCGGCCGCCGCATGTTCGCGCGCTGGCTGGAGGCGGCCGGGCTGTGAGCAGCGGGTTTGCCACGGCCATCGACAGCGTGCTGCTCGGCGCCGTGCGCCCGTTCGGGCCCGGAGGCGTGCCCAGCGGCATCGACAAGCAGCCGGCGCGCCGCGAGGTGGAGGACATGGAGCGCCGGCTGGCCGGCGGCTGAGCGGCGCGGCCTGTATGGTCAGTGTGGTCGGTACGGCCGGCTCCGGGGCTACTCCGGGCGGAAGCGCCGCGCCGTGCCCTCGCGCGTGATGCGCTCCCACACCGCCTGCTTTTCCGCGTCGTCCATGAAGACCCAGTTGCTGACCTCCATCGCGGTGCGGCCGCAGCCCTGGCAGATTTCGTCGAACAAGGTCGAGCAGATGCCGATGCAGGGGCTGTCGGGCCGGTCGAACAGGCCTTCGTCGCGCTGGCCCTCGTCGCGCTGCGGCGTGGCGGCGGGGGAGCGCGCGGAAAGCGGGTTGGTGTCTGGCGGGTCTGACAGGTCTGACGGCATGCGGCGGCGAGGCGGGGCGGACGGGCGCACATTATAAACGGCGGCCGGCGCCGCCCCGGCCCGCCCGGTGCCTGCGGCGCAACATCGCCGCGCGGAAGTTTGCCACGCGGAAGTCCGCCGATTACCCGTCAGGTAATTGAGCGCCGGCGGCGCGCGGGCCTACGCTGCCCCTGTTGCCACGATCCCGATCCAGGAGAACACGATGCCGATCCTCGTTGCCGCCTTGTCCGGCGCGGGCGCCGCTGCCGCCGCCGGCTCCCATGCCGCCGCACCCGTCGACCCGCGTATCCGCCAGACCGTCGAGCAGGTCCTGATGGGCTCGCCCGTGGCCCGCGCGCTGGGCATCGCGCTGGATGTGCTGGCGGTGGACCACGTCGAACTGCTGCTGCCGTTCAGCCCCGCCAACGTCACGGTCGGCGAGATCGTCCACGGCGGCGTGATCGCCACGCTGATCGACGTGGCCGGCGCGGCCGCGGCGGCCTCGGGCTGCGAGGCCGGCAGCATGCGCGGCGGCGCCACCGGTTCGCTCAACATCCAGTATCTCGAAGCGGCCAGGGCGGCCAGCCTGCGCGCGGTGGCCAGCGTGCTCCGGCGCGGGCGCCGGCAGGTGGTGAGCGAGGTGTCGGTCTACGCGGAAAGCGCCGACGAGGCCGAGCTCGTGGCCAGGGCGCTGATGAGCAGCACGCTGTTCTAGCCCGGCGCGCCGGCCGGCCGCGCCGCCTTCAACCCGGCCGCGTGAGCGGGAATGCCTTATAACGCAATTAACGGCCGATCTTTGCCGCCACCAATCCATGTTCCGTCCAGGCCTGGCGGCATGGCGGTCGCATCGGCTTCGAGGGCTACCTGGCTTGCAAGGGGAGGGCTGGCATGAAGTGAAAAAACGGCTGGCGAGGTCGCGTGCGGCCAGCCAGCCGCGAGGGCGGGGCGTGCTCCGCCGCCGCCCGGAATGCCCGCGGCTACGCCGCGGCCGTCAGTATTTCCACAGGATCTTCTGCAGTTCCTTGCTGTCGCTGGTCTTGGTCAGCGCCAGCGCCATCAGGATGCGGGCCTTCTGCGGCAGCTGGTCGTCCGTCACCAGCCAGTCGTACTTGTCGTCGGGCTGCTCGGCGTTGCGGATCACCACGCCGCTGCCGGTGCGCGACGCGCGCACGATCTGCACGCCCTTGGCGCGCGCGGCCTTGAGCGGCTCGACCATGTAGTCGCCCACGCTGCCGTTGCCGGTGGCGGCGTAGACGATGGCCTTGGCGCCGTTCTTCACGGCGGCGTCGACTGCGCCCGGGTTCACGTTGCCGTAGGCGTAGACCACCGCCACTTCGGGCAGCTTGTCGAGCTTGTCGATGTCCCACTCGGTCTGCGTGGTGTGCGGGCGCGCCGGCAGGCGGAAGTACAGCGTGCGGCCTTCCACCACGTAGCCCAGCGGGCCGAACGGCGAGCGGAAGGTCTCGGTCTTGAAGGTGTTGGTCTTGGTGACGTCGCGGCCGGTGTGGATCTCGTCGTTGAGCACGGCCAGCGTGCCCTTGCCGCGCGATTCGGGGCTGGACGCCACCAGCACCGCGTCGTACAGGTTGAGCGCGCCGTCGGCGCCGAGCGCGGTGCCCGGGCGCATCGAGCCGACCACCACCACGGGCTTGTCGCTCTTGAGCGTGAGGTTGAGGAAATAGCTGGTTTCCTCGATGGTGTCGGTGCCGTGCGTGATCACGATGCCGTCCACGTCCGGCTGCTTGAGCAGTTCGGAGACCCGCTTGCCGAGCTTGAGCAGGCGCTCGTTGTTGAAGCTCTCGGAGCCGATCTGGAACACCTGCTCGCCCTTGACGTTGGCGATCTTCGAGATCTCCGGCACCGAGGCGATGATCTTGTCCACCGGCACCACGGCCGACTGGTAAGCCGCGGTGTTGGTGGCCGCCGCGCCGGCGCCGGCAATGGTGCCGCCGGTGCCGATGATGACGATGTTGGCCTTGCGGGCCTCGGCCGGCGCGCTGGCCTGGGCCGGCGTGGCGGCGGACGGGGCGAGCTGGGCGTGGGCGGCGCCAGTGGTCAGGCTGGCGGCGAGCAGCAGGGTGCTGAGCGTGGTGAGACGGGCGAAACGCTTCATGATGTTCCTCATATAGGCACGACTGGGCAGCCCCTTTTGGGTGGCTGCGTCGTCTATCGGTCTACGCAATCCGCGCGGCGGCGCCTGTCTTACAGGCGGGGCCGCGGCGGACGAGAACTATACGAGAGGGGTCCTGAATGTGTCGACATTTACCGCTTTGGGGTTTTCCCGGGGGGTGTCTGGCGGGGAGGGCCGGCCAGACGGCATTGAGTCATCGCCTCGTTCCTGCCATGACGGCTACCCGCCTTGGCCGCGCGCGCATCGATGACCTCGATGCCTTGCTGCGGCTGCGGCCTTCGAGGGGCCGCGCGCCGGGAAGAAGGCCGGCGCCAGCGAATGGCAAAGGCTCTCGCTTCGTGGCGAATCCTGCCTTCTCCCGCAAGCGGGAGAGGGGAGACCACAATCGGCAAGTTGACTCGTTGCCGGCAGCCTTTTGTCATTGATGGTTTGCTCCCCTCTCCCGCGAAGTGGGAGAGGGGCCGGGGGAGAGGGCAAGCGCCAGCAAATGGCGAAAGCCGTCCCCTCATCGAGCCCACGGGCGGCAAGCAGGACCTCCATGCCGCCGCAACCGGAACCGAGTCCCGCTGCGCCGTGCCGCCGGTTCCTCAGAACGTGTCGCCCGGCACGCGCACCCAACCCTCCATCAGCACGCGCGCGCTGCGGCTCATGATGGCCTTGGTCACGGCCCATTCGCCGTCGACGAGGTTGGCTTCGGCACCCACGCGCAGCGTGCCCGAGGGGTGGCCGAAGCGCACCGCGTTGCGTTCGCCGCCGCCGGCGGCGAGGTTGACCAGCGTGCCGGGGATCGCCGCGGCGGTGCCGATGGCCACGGCGGCGGTGCCCATCATGGCGTGGTGCAGCTTGCCCATCGACAGCGCGCGCACCAGCAGGTCGACGTCGCCGGCGCCGACCGGCTTGCCGCTGGAGGCAACGTAGCCGGCCGGCTTTGCCACGAAGGCCACCTTCGGCGTGTGCTGGCGCTTGGCCGCTTCGTCGACGTTCTTGATCAGGCCCATGCGCAGCGCGCCGTAGGCGCGGATGGTCTCGAACCTGGCCAGCGCGGCGGGGTCGCCGTTGATGTCGTCCTGCAGCTCGGTGCCGGTGTAGCCGATCTCTTCCGCGTTGAGGAAGATGGTCGGGATGCCGGCGTTGATCATGGTGGCCTTGAAGGTGCCCACGCCCGGCACCTCGAGGTCGTCGACGAGGTGGCCGGTCGGGAACATGGCGCCGCCGGCGCCTTCTTCCTCGGCGGCCGGGTCCATGAACTCGAGCTGGACTTCGGCGGCGGGGAAGGTCACGCCGTCGAGCTCGAAGTCGCCGGTTTCCTGCACGGCGCCATCGGTGATGGGCACGTGGCCGATGATGGTCTTGCCGATGTTGGCCTGCCAGATGCGCACGGTGGCCACGCCGTTTTGCGGGATGCGGCTCGGGTCGACCAGCCCGGCGCCGATGGCGAACGGGCCGACGGCGGCGGACAGGTTGCCGCAGTTGCCGCTCCAGTCGATGAACGGCTGGTCGATGGAGACCTGGCCGAACAGGTAGTCGACGTCGTGGCCGGGCCGGCTGCTTTTCGAGATGATGACGGTCTTGCTGGTGCTGGACGTTGCCGCGCCCATGCCGTCGATCTGCTTGCCGTAGGGGTCGGGGCTGCCGATCACGCGCATCAGCAGCTTGTCGCGTGCCGCGCCGGGGACCTGCGCGGCCGCGGGCAGGTCCTGCAGGCGGAAGAACACGCCTTTGCTGGTGCCGCCACGCAGGTAGGTGGCGGGAATCTTGATCTGGGGTACGTGGGCCATGGGATTTCGTCCTGGTGAGGCCGGGCGGCATGCCGCCCGGCGCGCGCTTATTGCCTCAGGCCGCGGCCTTAGACGATTCGAGGAAGTCCTGCGCGAAGCGCTGCAGCACGCCGCCGGCGTCGTAGATGGAGACTTCTTCCGCGGTGTCGAGGCGGCAGGTCACGGGCACTTCCACGCGCTCGCCGCTCTTGCGGCGGATGACCAGCGTGAGCTCCGCGCGCGGCTTGCGCGCGCCGATCACGTCGAAGGTCTCGGTGCCGTCGATGCCGAGCGTCAGGCGGTTGGTGCCGGGCTTGAACTCCAGCGGCAGCACGCCCATGCCGATCAGGTTGGTGCGGTGGATGCGCTCGAAGCCTTCGGCCACGATGACTTCCACGCCCGCCAGCCGCACGCCCTTGGCCGCCCAGTCGCGCGAGGAGCCCTGGCCGTAGTCCGCGCCGGCCACGATGATCAGCGGCTGCTTGCGGTCCATGTAGGTCTCGATCGCTTCCCACATGCGCACCACCTTGCCCTCGGGCTCGATGCGCGCCAGCGAACCCTTCTTGACCTTGCCGTCCACCACGGCCATCTCGTTGACCAGCGTGGGGTTGGCGAAGGTGGCGCGCTGCGCGGTGAGGTGGTCGCCGCGGTGCGTGGCGTAGGAGTTGAAGTCTTCCTCGGGCAGGCCCATCCTGGCCAGGTATTCGCCGGCTGCGCTGTCGAGCATGATGGCGTTCGACGGCGACAGGTGGTCGGTGGTGATGTTGTCGCCGAGCACCGCCAGCGGACGCAGGCCCTGGAGCGTGCGCTCGCCGGCCAGCGCGCCTTCCCAGTACGGCGGGCGGCGGATGTAGGTGCTCTGCGGGCGCCAGTCGTACAGCGGGCTGATCTGCTCGCCGCTGTCCACGGCGAAGTTGAACATCGGCTCGTAGACCTTGCGGAACTGCTCGGGCTTGACGCTCCTGGCCACGATGGCGTCGATTTCCTCGTCGCTCGGCCAGATGTCCTTGAGCCGCACCGGCTTGCCGTCGGCGTCGGTGCCCAGCACGTCCTGCTCGATGTCGAAGCGGATGGTGCCGGCGATGGCGTAGGCCACCACCAGCGGCGGCGAGGCCAGAAAGGCCTGCTTGGCGTACGGGTGGATGCGGCCGTCGAAGTTGCGGTTGCCCGAGAGCACGGCGGTGGCGTACAGGTCGCGCTCGATGATCTCCTTCTGGATCGCCGGGTCGAGCGCGCCGGACATGCCGTTGCAGGTGGTGCAGGCGAACGCCACGATGCCGAAGCCGAGCCGCTCCAGGTCCGGCAGCAGGCCGGCTTCTTCCAGATACAGCTGCACGGCCTTGGAGCCGGGCGCGAGCGAGCTCTTCACCCACGGCTTGCGGGTCAGCCCGCGCGCGTTGGCGTTGCGCGCCAGCAGCGCCGCGGCGATCACGTTGCGCGGGTTGCTGGTGTTGGTGCAGCTGGTGATGGCGGCGATGATGACGGCGCCGTCGGGCATCTGGCCCGGCGTGTCTTCCCACTTGCCGGCGATGCCGCGCGCGGCCAGGTCGGAGGTCGGCAGCCGCTTGTGCGGGTTGGACGGGCCGGCCATGTTGCGCACCACGGTGGACAGGTCGAAGCGCAGCACGCGCTCGTATTCGGCGTGCTGCAGCGTGTCGGCCCACAGGCCCGCGGCCTTGGCGTAGGTTTCCACCAGCCTGACCTGCGCGTCGTCGCGGCCGGTCAGCTTCAGGTAGTCGATGGTCTGGCCGTCGATGAAGAACATCGCCGCGGTGGCGCCGTATTCGGGCGCCATGTTGGAGATGGTGGCGCGGTCGCCGAGCGTCAGGCTCGCGGCGCCTTCGCCGCGGAACTCCAGGTAGGCGCCGACCACCTTTTCCTTGCGCAGGAACTCGGTCAGCGCCAGCACGATGTCGGTGGCGGTGATGCCGGGCTGGCGCTTGCCGGAAAGCTCCACGCCGACGATGTCGGGCAGGCGCATCCACGAGGCGCGCCCCAGCATCACGTTCTCGGCTTCCAGCCCGCCCACGCCGACGGCGATCACGCCGAGCGCGTCGACGTGCGGCGTGTGGCTGTCGGTGCCGACCAGCGTGTCGGGGTAGGCCACGCCGTCCACGGCGTGGATCACCGGCGACATCCGCTCCAGGTTGATCTGGTGCATGATGCCGTTGCCCGGCGGGATCACCTCGACGTTCTTGAACGCCTTCTTGGTCCAGTTGATGAAGTCGAAGCGGTCTTCGTTGCGGCGGTCCTCGATGGCGCGGTTCTTGGCGAACGCATCGGGGTCGAAGCCGCCGCATTCCACGGCCAGCGAGTGGTCCACGATCAGTTGCACCGGCACCACCGGGTTGACCTTGGCCGGGTCGCCGCCCTGGGCGGTGATCGCGTCGCGCAGGCCGGCCAGGTCCACCAGCGCGGTCTGGCCGAGGATGTCATGGCAAACCACGCGCGCCGGGAACCACGGGAAATCGAGGTCGCGCCGGCGCTCGATGAGCTGCGCCAGCGAGGCGTCCAGCGTGGCCGGGTCGCAGCGGCGCACCAGGTTCTCGGCCAGCACGCGCGACGTGTACGGCAATTTGTCATAGGCGCCCGGCTGGATCGCCTCGACGGCGGCGCGCGCGTCGAAGAAATCCAGCTTGGTGCCCGGCAGCGGCTTGCGGTTTGCAGTGTTCATTTCGTAGGGAATAGAGAAAGTCATGATCCGGGGGCGGCGGCCGTGCTTTGCGGCCGCCGGCCCCCGCTCCCGCGGGCCGCGCTGCGCGCGGTCCCGGGAGCAGGCCGGCGGGCCGGTATTACTTGCGGTCCTTGATCGGCACGAACTTCAGGTTCTCCGGCCCGGTGTAGTTGGCGCTGGGGCGGATGATCTTGTTGTCGATGCGCTGCTCGATGATGTGCGCGGCCCAGCCCGAGGTGCGCGCGATCACGAACAGCGGCGTGAACATGGCCGTGGGCACGCCCATCATGTGGTAGCTCACCGCGCTGAACCAGTCCAGGTTCGGGAACATCTTCTTGGCGTCCCACATGACCGTCTCCAGCCGCTCGGCGATGTCGAACATCTTCAGCGAGCCGGCGTCCTTCGACAGGCGCTTGGCCACGTCCTTGATGACCTGGTTGCGCGGGTCGCCCGTGGTGTACACCGGGTGGCCGAAGCCGATCACCACTTCCTTGTTCTCCACGCGGCGCTTGATGTCGGCCTCGGCCTCGGCCGGGTTGTCGTAGCGCTTCTGGATCTCGAAGGCCACCTCGTTGGCGCCGCCGTGCTTGGGGCCGCGCAGCGCGCCGATGGCGCCGGCGATCGACGAGTACATGTCCGAGCCGGTGCCGGCGATCACGCGCGCGGTGAAGGTCGAGGCGTTGAACTCGTGCTCGGCGTACAGGTTGAGCGAGGTCTGCATGGCGCGCTCCCACAGCGCCGACGGCTTCTGGCCGTGCAGCAGGTGCAGGAAGTGGGCGCCGATGGAGTCGTCGTCGGTCTCGACCTCGATGCGGCGGCCGTTCTGGCTGTAGTGGTACCAGTACAGCAGCATGGAGCCGAGGCTGGCCATGAGGCGGTCGGCGATGTCGCGCGCGCCCGGGGTGTTGTGGTCGTCCTTCTCGGGCAGCACGGTGCCGAGCACGGACACGCCGGTGCGCATCACGTCCATCGGGTGGGCGCTGGCGGGCACCCATTCGAGGGCGGCCTTGACGTTGGCGGGCAGGCCGCGCAAAGCCTTGAGCTTGGCCTTGTAGGCGGCCAGTTCGGCGCGGGTGGGCAGCTTGCCGTGCACCAGCAGGTGGGCGATTTCCTCGAATTCGCAGGTCTCGGCGATGTCGAGGATGTCGTAGCCGCGGTAATGCAGGTCGTTGCCGGTGCGGCCGACCGTGCACAGCGCGGTGTTGCCGGCGGCCACGCCCGACAGGGCGACGGATTTCTTCGGTTTCGGGGTGGCGAGCGGTTGCGCTTCGGACATGTTGGAGGTCTCCTTGGGGAATGCCGTGTGCTGACTGACTGCGTATTGACGTTGCTGACGTTGCTGACGTTGCCGGCGCTGGCCGTGGCGGCGCGCACGCGGTGCGCGCGCCGCGGGGGCGGCCCGCGCGGCTTACTTGGACTTGCCTTGCGCGAACAGCGCGTCGAGCTTCTGCTCGAAGGCGTGGTAGCCGATGCTCTCATAGAGTTCGGCGCGCGTCTGCATGGTGTCGACCACGTTCTTCTGCGTGCCGTCGCGGCGGATCGCCGCGTAGACGTTCTCGGCGGCCTTGTTCATGGCGCGGAAGGCCGACAGCGGGTACAGCACCATCGCCACGCCGGTGCCGCCGAGTTCTTCGGTGGTGAACAGCGGGGTGGCGCCGAATTCGGTGATGTTGGCCAGCACCGGCACCTTCACCGCGTCGACGAACTTGCGGTACATGCCGAGGTCGGTCATGGCTTCCGGGAAGATCGCGTCGGCGCCGGCTTCCACGCAGGCCACGGCGCGCTCGATGGCCTTGTCCAGGCCTTCCACGGCGAGCGCGTCGGTGCGCGCCATGATGACGAAGTGCTCGTCGGTGCGCGCGTCCACGGCGGCCTTGATGCGGTCGACCATCTCGCCCTGCGAGACGATTTCCTTGCCCGGGCGGTGGCCGCAGCGCTTGGCGCCGACCTGGTCCTCGATGTGCATGGCGCCGGCGCCGAACTTGATCAGCGAGCGGGTGGTGCGCGCCACGTTGAAGGCCGAGGCGCCGAAGCCGGTGTCGACGTCGACCAGCAGCGGCACGTCGCACACGTCGGTGATGCGGCGGATGTCGGTCAGGACGTCGTCGAGGTTGGAGATGCCCAGGTCGGGCAGGCCCAGCGAGCCGGCGGCCACGCCGCCGCCCGACAGGTAGATCGCGCGGTAGCCGGCGCGCTTGGCCAGCAGGGCGTGGTTGGCGTTGATGGTGCCGACCACCTGCAGCGGGTGTTCGTCGGCCAGGGCCTGGCGGAAGCGGGCGCCGGCGGAGCGGGCGAGGTCGGAAGTCGAAAAGGTCATGATCTTCGCTTGTGAAGTGGACGGATACCCAGCGCAAGGGGTGTGCCAGGCGGATCGCCGCCGCGCGCCGCGCCGGCCCCGGCTCCGGCGCGCGGCGGCCAGCCCTTGATCCGCCTGACCTGGCGGCGCATGGCGGGCATCCTGCGCGGCGATTGTGATGCGGGCGCTATCTCCGTTGCATTTCAATAGTGAAATCATTGCATTTCAATATTGAAATGCACGCCGGCCGCGCGCACAATCCCAAGATTAGTCCGCCCGCGGCGTTCTTGCTGCTTTCCCGCGCCGTTTTCCTTCACCAGTGTTTCCGCCGGATTTCCGCCGTCCATGAGTACCGTCCTCGCCGCGCCCGTCAACCCGCCCGCCGCCGGCACCGCGCGCCCGCGCATCTGGGCGGTCGGCATCAGCCGCCTGTCGCGCGCGTTCGCCGACCTGATTCCCGGCTACGCCGCGCAGGCGGACTTCCGCATCGTCGGCAAGGGTTTCGCCGCGGCCGCCAGCGCGATCGCGCGCGAGGCGCGCGAGGGCCGGCTCGACGCCGTGGTGGCGGGCGGCTCCAACGGCGCCTACCTGCGCCAGCACGTGGACGTGCCGGTGGTGCTGGTCAAGGTGACGGGCTTCGACGTGATGAGCGCGCTGTCGACCGCGCGCCGCATCTCGCCGCGCGTGGCGCTGGTCACGCACGCCGCGACCTATCCCGAGGTGGACGAGTTCGTGCGCACCTTCTCGCTGTCGATCCCGGCCTACACCTACCTGACCGAGGACGACGCCGCGGCGCGCGTGAAGGCGCTCAAGCAGGAGGGCGTGCGGGTGGTGGTGGGGCCGGGGCTGGTGACGGACCTGGCCGACCGCATCGGCCTGATCGGCGTGTTCCTGTACTCGGGCGTGTCGGTGCGCGGCGCGCTGGAGGACGTGATCGAGGCGGCCCGGCTGCGGCGCATCGAGTCCGGCCGGCGCGACTACGTCAACACCATCCTCGCGCATCTCAACGAGGGCGTGGCGGCGGTGGACGCGGAAGGGCGCATCCAGACCTACAACCCGGCGATGGAGCGCTTTCTCGGCATCGCGCCGCCGGCCGCGCTGGGGCGCAAGCTGCAGGCGCTGGCGCCCGCGCTGGCGCTGGACCACGTGATGCAGAGTGGCAGCAAGGAGCTCGAGGCCATCCACAAGCTCGGCGACAAGATGGTGGTGGTCAACCGCATCCCCATCGTCACCGACGCCGGCACCACCGGCGCGGTGCTGACGCTGCAGGACGCCAACGCCATCCACCGCGTGGACCGCAACCTGCGCTCGCGCAGCCGCGCGCGGCCGGCCGGGGTGCGCTACAGCCTGGACGACCTCGCCGGCGCCTCGCCCGTCATGCACAACCTGCGCGAGCTGGCGCGGCGTTATGCCGCGGTGGATTCCACCGTGCTGGTGGGCGGCGAGAGCGGCACCGGCAAGGAAGTGCTGGCGCAGGGCATGCACGACGCCAGCCCGCGCCGGGTGTTCCCGTTCGTTGCCGTCAATTGCGCGGCGTTCCCGGAAAGCCTGCTGGAAAGCGAGCTGTTCGGCTACGAGGAGGGCGCCTTCACCGGCGCGCGCCGCGGCGGCAAGGCCGGCCTGTTCGAGTCGGCCCACAACGGCACGCTGTTCCTCGACGAGGTGGGCGACATGCCGCCGGCGCTGCAGACCCGCCTGCTGCGCGTGCTGCAGGAAAAGCAGGTGCTGCCGATCGGCGGGCTCGACGCGGTGCCGGTCAACGTGCGCGTGATCGCCGCCACGCACCGCGACCTGGGCGAGCTGGTGCGGCAGGGCAGCTTCCGCCAAGACCTGTATTACCGCCTCAACATCCTGCGCATCGAAATGCCGCCGCTGCGCGAGCGCGCCGGCGACCTGCCGGAACTGGCCGAACTGCTGTACCGGCGCGCCCAGGAGCGCCTGGGCCAGGCCCGGCCGCAGCCGCTGCCGCAGGCGGTGCGCGAGCGGCTGTCGGGTTATGCGTGGCCGGGCAATATCCGCGAGCTGGAGAACGTGACCGAGCGCATCGCGGTGCTGGTGGTGGGCCGCACGCTGGCGCCGCGCGACCTGCTGGAAGAGCTGCAGGCGGCCGCGCCGGAGCTGTTCGGCGTGGCCGAGGCGCCCGCGCCAGCGCCGGACGGGGCGCCGCTGGCGCCGGGCAGCCAGTCGCTCGCCGGCGTGGCGCGCGCCAGCCAGGCCGGGCATATCCGCCACGTGCTGGCGCAATGCGGCGGCAACCGCGCCGAAGCCTGCCATCTGCTGGGGATCAGCGCCACGACCTTGTGGCGGCGCCTGAAGGAGGGCGGGAAATGACCGAGGCCGGCGCAATCTCGCGGCCGATATAGCCGCGGCCGACATAATCGCCGCCGACACAGTCGCGGCCCGCGCCCCGCGGCAAAGGCCGCGGCGGCGCGCCTAGGCCGCGTTCAGCCAGCGCAGCTGGAGGTCGCCCTCGAGGAAATCCTGCCGGCTGGCGTGGAAGTCGCGCACATATTCGCTGTTCAGGTGCGATTCCAGCGCATGGCGGGAATTCCACTCCATGTAGAGCACGAACACCTCGGCATCCTCGGCGTCCTCGCCCACGTGGTAGCGCAGGCAGCCCGGCTCCTTGGCGCCGCGCGTGCGCAGCGCGTCGAGCCTGGCGCCGAGGACCTCGCGGCGCTCGGCCTTGGCGCGCGCGATACCGACAAGCGTGTACGTTCTGGACATGGTGTGACGGGCGAACAGGTGGCCGCGTATTGTAGCTTTGCGGCCCCCGCCAGGGCCGAATGCCTGAGGCGCAGGGGCGGATATTCGGGGTGCGCGGTTGACAAGGGGGCGGCTTTGGGTCTTGCCGCCCCTAAAGTTTTCCGGCGCGCCGCCGTTAAGCGGCCACGCCCCCATTTACCCTTCACCCGGAGAGCTGGCATGCTGAAACGCATCAAGACTCAACAGCTTCAAGTCGGCATGTTCGTCGCCAGGGTGGGCGGGCCGTGGCTGGAGCATCCTTTCTGGCGTTCGCGCTTCCCGGTGACGAGCCAGGAGCAGATCGACCAGATGATCGCCTCCAAGGTCGAGGAAGTGTGGATCGACCTGCTCAAGGGCAAGAGCGTGCCGCCGCCGTCGGCGGCGACCGGCTCGCTGACCGTCAACCCGGTGGCCGACGAGCCGCCGGGCGCGGTGCCGCAGTCGGGCGTGCCGCTGGAGGTGGAGCTGGTGCTGGCGCGCGACGTGATGCGCAACGGCAAGGCGGTGGTGGGCTCGATGTTTACCGACGCGCGCATGGGCCGCGCGCTGGAAGTGGAGGGCGCGCTGCTGCTGGTGGACTCGGTCTCCAATTCGCTGACCCGCCATTCGCAGGCGCTGATCGCGCTGGCGCGGCTCAAGGTGCGCGACGACTACACCTACCTGCATTCGTTCGCCGTCTGCGCGCTGATGATCGCGCTCGGGCGCACGCTCGGGCTGGACGCCGGCGAGGTGCAGCAGCTCGGCCTGGCGGGGCTGGTGCACGACATCGGCAAGGTCGCCATTCCCACCCACGTCCTGCACCGGGACGGCCCGCTGACCACGGCGGAGATGGAGGTCGTGCAGCGCCACCCCTCGATGGGCTACCGCATCCTCAACGAGGCCAGGCTCTACCGCAACATCCCGCTGGACGTCTGCATCCACCATCACGAGCGCATCGACGGGCGCGGTTATCCGTTCGGGCTGCGCGCCAGCGAGATCAGCGTGCACGCGAAGATCGCCGGGGTATGCGACACCTACGACGCGCTGACCTCCAACCGGCCCGGCCACCAGGCGTGGACGCCGGCGCGGGCGCTCGAATACATGGCGGTGCGGGTGGACACCCTGTTCGACCGCACCGTGTTCCAGGCCTTCACGCGCTCGATCGGCATCTACCCGCTGGGCACGGTGCTGCGCATGCGCTCGGGCCGGCTGGGCGTGGTCTGCGCGCAGAACGACAACGACCCGCTGCATCCGCGCGTCAAGCTGTTCTACTCGGTGAGCGAGGCCGCGCACATCGGCCCCGAAGAGATGGACCTGCGCGACACCGAGGACACCATCGTCAGCTTCGAGGACCCGGCGCAATGGGGCTTCCGCGACGAGCAGCTGCTGGAGCTGTGCGCGGTGGCCTCGGCCTGAGGCCGCGTCAGCCCACCGTGCGCGCCGCGCCGCGCCCGCCCTGGCCGCCGCCGTCAGTCCGGCCACGCCGCCGCGACGATGCGCGCGACGATGCGCGCGGCATCTGCCGCGCCCGCGCTGATGCCCATCACCGCGCCCCATTCGGGGTCGAAGCGGCTGGCCAGGAAGGCCTGCGCGCTGGCCGCGTCGGCGTGCCGGAGCATCAGGCAGGCCTGGGCGGTCAGCACCAGCCGGGTGGTGGTGCGGCGCGCCTCGGCCTGCTGTTCTTCCGCCGGCAGGCGCAGCGCCTCGCGCAGCGCGGCCACGCTGGCCTCGATGCGCGGCTCGCCGGCGCCCACCGCGCTCATCTGCTCCAGCACGCGCAGGTAGTCGTCCGGGTTGCGGCCGATGGCGCGCAGCACGTCCAGGCACATCACGTTGCCCGAGCCTTCCCAGATCGAGTTGACCGGCGCATCGCGGAACAGGCGTCCCATCGGGCCGTCCTCGACGTAGCCGTTGCCGCCGAACACCTCCATCGCCTCGCCGGTCAGCTCCACCGCGCGCTTGCAGATCCAGAACTTCGAGGCCGGCGTGAGGATGCGGCGCCAGGCCAGCCGGGCGGGGTCGTCGGTGGCTTCGAACGCGGTGGCCAGGTCCATCGCCAGCAGCATCGCCGCCTCGGCCTCCAGCGCCATGTCGGCCAGCAGGCGGACCATCAGCGGCTGGCGCGCCAGCGGCCTGCCGAAGGCGCTGCGATGGCGCGCGTAGTGCAGCGCCTGCACGAACGCCTGGCGCATGAAGCCGGCGCTGGACAGCGCGCAGTTCAGGCGGCTGTAGGTGGCCATCTCCAGGATGGTCGGAATGCCGCGGCCTTCCTCGCCTACCATGATGCCCCACGCATCGCGGAATTCCACCTCGCTGCTCGAGTTGGAGCGGTTGCCGACCTTGTCCTTCAGGCGCTGGATCTCGACCGGGTTCTTGCTGCCGTCGGGCCGCCAGCGCGGCACGAAGAAGCACGACGAGCCGGCTTCGGTATTGGCCAGCACGAGGTGGGCATCCGACATCGGCGACGAGAAGAACCACTTGTGCCCGGTGATCAGGTATTCGGCGCCGCGCCCCTCGCCGCGCGCGGGCAGCGCGCGCGTGGTGTTGGTGCGCACGTCGGAGCCGCCTTGCTTCTCGGTCATGCCCATGCCCACGTTGATCGACGGCTTGTCTCCGAGCGGGAGGTCGCGCGGATCGTAGCCGCGCGCGAGCAGCTTGTCGCCGAGTTGCGCGAACAGCGCCGGCTCCTTGCGCAGCACCGGAATGCAGGCCTGCGTCATGTTGGTCGGGCACAGCGAGCCGGATTCGATCTGGCTGTGCATGTAGAGCGAGGCGGCGTAGGCGGTCCAGGCCGAGGGGCGCGTGTCGGCGAACGGCAGGTTGGCCAGCCCGCTGGCGCGCGCGATGGCCATGATCGCGTGCCAGCCCGGATGGAAGCGCACTTGGTCGATGCGCTCGCCGGCGCGCGAATGCGTGTGCAGCTCGGGATGGTGGCGGTTGGCGTCCTCGGCGTGGCGGATGGTGTCTTCCGCGCCCAGCAGCGCGCCCTGGCGCGCGAGCTCGGCCTCGCTCCAGCCCGCGCCGGCGCGCTCCACGGCGCGGCGCAGGCCGGGATCGCTGGCGTAGAGGTCGTAGTCCTTGAGCTCCGGCACCTGGTTGGTGATGGCGTGGGTGGCCCAGTTCATGGCAAGCTGTCTCCTTGGTTTTTTTCCGCGCGGCGCCTGGCGCGCCCGCGCCCGGCTGCGTTGGAGACCATTCTAGGGACAACGCCCGGCCCTCATGTTCGGCTTTCGGAACCCCATGAACCTACCGCGCAAAGACCCGCCCAAGCCGCGCCGCAGGCCCGTGCAGTCACGCTCGTGGCAGACCTCGCTGGCCATCCAGGAAGCCTTTGTTCGGCTTTTGGCCGGGCAGGACTACGCCCAGGTGACCATCCGCGCCATCGTCGACCTGGCCGGCGTGGGGCTGGGCACGTTCTACGAATACTTCGGCAGCAAGGAGGAGCTGGCGCGGGTCTGCCTGCACCTGCGCGCCAAGCGCATCGTGCTGGCGATGGACGCCTGCCTGGCCGGGCATCGCGGCGCGCCGCTGGCGGCGATCGTGGACGCGCTGGTCGCGGTCAACGTGGACCATCACCGCGAGACGCCCGAGCGCTGGGGGCCGGTCTACCTGCTGGAGCGGCACTACTCGGGGCGCGCGGCCTACCGGAAGATGTACGGGCGCTTCGTCGCGGTGTGGCGCCGCGCGCTGGCGGGCGCCGCGGACGCGCCATGCGCCGAGGTGGCGGAAGAGGCGGCGGTGACGCTGCAGGCCATCGTGTACGGCCTGATCGCCCATGCCTGCATCGACGAGGGCGCGGCGGTGGATTTCGCGCGGCTGCGGCGCAGGCTGCGCAATGCGGTGTCGGGCTACCTGGGGACGATGGGCGCGGACTGACGCGCGGGCGCCGGAACGGAAAACGGCGCCAGTGGCGCCGTTTCTTCGTGCTGCGCGCGAGGCGCGATCCTTACTGGATCTTCGCCTTTTCCTTCAGCGACTTCATCATGGCCTGGAACTGCTCGCGCTGCCAGTTCTGGTCGCCCATCAGCATCTGCGTGAGCTGCGGCTTGACTTCGTCGAACGTGGGCACCTTGGCGTCGCGCACGTCGTCGAGCTGGATGATGTGCCAGCCGAACTGGGTCTTGACCGGGGTGTCGGTCATCTGGCCCTTCTGCAGCGCGGTCATCGCGGCCGAGAACTCGGGCACGTAGCTGCTGCTGTTGGCCCAGTCCAGGTCGCCGCCGTTGGCCGCCGAGCCCGGGTCCTTGGACGAGGCCTTGGCCATGTCCTCGAACTTGGCGCCGGCCTTGATCTTGGCGATGATGGCGCGCGCGTCGGCTTCCTTCTCGACCAGGATGTGGCGGGCGTGGTATTCCTTGCCGCTGCCGAACTGCGACTTGATCTTTTCGTACTGCTTGCGCAGTTCCTCGTCGCTGGCGCCGTGGGTCTTGACGTAGTCCTCGAACACCGCGCCGGCCAGCACGTTGAGCTTGGCCTGTTCCAGCTGTTCCTGCAGGTCGTCGCGCTGGGTCAGGCCGCGCTTGTTGGCTTCCTGCAGCAGCAGCTCGCGGTCGATCAGCATGGTGCGGGCACGGTCGCGCAGTTCCGGGCTGGCCGGCTGGCCGGTGCCGGCGATGAGCTTGTCCAGCTTCGCCGAGGGGATCGCCTTGCCATTCACGACGGCGGCGTTCTGGGCCAGGGCGGGCAAGCTGCCAGCGGCAAGCACAGCCGCCAGGCTGAACGAGAGGACGGTGGTCTTCATGGAATCAGGTCTGAGAGTTGCTCGAGGAATCGCGGGAGGATTCGCGGGATTCAAGTTCTTGGTCGGTCAGCGCGGTAACGGCTAGCGCGTGGATTTGCGTGGGGAACAGTTCGCGCAGCGCATCATACACCATGCGGTGGCGCGCCACGCGGCCGCTGCCGGCAAAACGCCCGCTGACGATGGTCACGTGGTAGTGGCCGCCGCCGGAGGCCGCGCCGGCGTGGCCGGCGTGCTGCGCGCTGTCGTCGCGCACGGCGACGCTGGTGGGGGCAAGGGCTGCGCGCAGCAGCGCCTCGATATGTGCTGGATCGGCGGCCATCGGTCTTTGTCGGTCTCTGTGGTGGAGCGCGGGCGGGCCCGCGCCGGGTGGAGGCGGTGCGCGGCACACCGCCGCGCCGTCATTCGGTGGGCGTTTCCTGCATGTGGCGCGACAGCCAGACGCTTTGCGCCAGGATGAACACCAGCATCAGCCCCATGCTGCCGAACAGCTTGAAATTGACCCAGGTGTCGGTGGAGAACTGGTAGGCCACGTAGAGGTTGACCACGCCCATCACGGCGAAGAACGCGGCCCAGGCGGCATTGAGCTTGCCCCAGGCGCCGTCCGGCATGCTCACCTGCTTGCCGAGCATGGCGCGGATCAGGTTCTTGCGCCAGAGCAGCGCGGACAGCGTCAGCGTGACGGCGAACAGCCAGTACAGCACGGTCGGCTTCCACTTGATGAAGGTCTCGTTGTGCAGCAGTAGCGTGGCGCCGCCGAACACCGAGATGATCGCCAGGCTGATCCACTGCATCGGATCGACCTTGCGGTGGCGCAGCCACACCCAGCCGATCTGCACCACGGTGGCGGCGATGGCCACCGCGGTGGCGGGAAAGATGCCCCACAGCTTGAAGGCGACGAAGAACAGGATGACCGGGAACAGGTCGAACAGGAATTTCATGCGGACAGGATAGATCGACGCGAAGGTCGGGGCTGGGTTGGCGACGGACCGCCGCGCGGGCGGTCCGGGCTTAGCGCGGCGTATCCGGCGATGTCGGCGATGTCGGCGCGGCATCACCCGCGTCGGTATCGGCATCGGCGGGATCGCGCTGGTCGAATTTTAGCGCAGCCGAGTTGATGCAGTAGCGCAAACCGGTGGGCGCGGGGCCATCCTCGAACACATGGCCCAGATGGCTGCCGCATTCCTTGCAGCGGACTTCCACGCGCACCATGCCGTGCGAGCGGTCGGTGTGCTCGTCGATCACCTCGCCGTTGATCGGGCGGAAGTAGCTGGGCCAGCCGCAGCCGGCGTCGAACTTGGTGCTGGCTTCGAACAGCGGCGTGCCGCAGCCGACGCAGCGGTAGGTGCCGCGTTCCCAGTGGTCCCAGTAGCGGCCGGTGAAGGGGCGTTCGGTGGCCGCTTCGCGGGCGACGCGGTATTCGATGTCGGAGAGTTGCGCGCGCCACTCGGCGTCGGTTTTTTGCGTGGTCATGCTCGGCTTCCTCATTCTGGCGGGCCGGGCGGCGGGGCAGGCTGCCTTGCCTGCCCCGCGCCGCCCGATGCCCTTGGTCGTATCGTGGCTGTCGAACCTTACAGTACTTGCGTGGCGGGCGCCTTGGCACCGGCCTTGCCGTCCCCGCTGGCCGGACGGCTCACGACGAACAGCTGACTTCGAGGCCCGCGGCCCAGTCCGGCGGCAGCGCGGCGTAGGCCTCGGCTTCGGGCTGCTCGTCGAAGGGACGCGACAGCACCGCCAGCAGGCGCTCCACCTCGCCGAAATCCTTGTCGCGCGCGCGCCGGATGGCGGTTTCCGCCAGGTGGTTGCGCAGCACGTATTTCGGGTTCACCGCCAGCATGGCGGCCGCGCGCGCGGCATCGTCCGACTGCTCGGCGCGCAGCCGGGCGCGGTAGGTGCCGGCCCAGGCATCCCACGCCGCGCGGTCCAGGAACAGGTCGCGCACCGGCGCGTCGCGGCTGCCGTCCGCCGACGATATGCGGGCGAGGTTGCGCCAGAACAAGGTGTAGTCCACGCGTTGTTCGTGCAGCAGCTGGAACAGGCTGGTCAGCAGCGGCTCGTCGTCCTCGTCGCGCCCGGCCGGCGGGCGCAGGCCGAGCTTGTCGCGGTAGCGCCGGAAGAACGCGGCGGCGTAGCGCGCGCGGAACGGGTCGAGCGCGGCGCGCGCGGCTTCCACCGCGGCTTCCTTCCCCGCTTCCTTGCCCTCGTCGCCGTCGCCATCGCCTTCGCGCCACAGCGGCATCAGCGCCTGGGCCAGGCAGTGCAGGTTCCAGAACGCCACCTGCGGCTGCTGGCTGTAGGCGTAGCGGCCCTGCGAGTCGGTGTGGTTGCAGATGTGGTTGGCGTCGAACGCATCGAGAAAGCCGAACGGGCCGTAGTCGATGGTCAGGCCAAGGATCGACATGTTGTCGGTGTTCATCACGCCGTGGCAGAAGCCCACCGCCTGCCATTGCGCCATCAGGTCGGCGGTGCGCAGCGAGACCTCGCGCAGCAGCGCCTGGTAGGGCTGGGCGTCGTCGCGGCAGGCCGGCATGAAGCGGTCGATGACGAAGTCCGCCAGCTGCCGCAGCGCGCCGGTGTCCTCGCGCGCGGCGAAATGCTCGAAATGGCCGAAGCGGATGAAGGTCGGCGCCAGGCGCGCGACCACGGCGGCGGTCTCGACGGTCTCGCGCCGGATCGGGGCGTCCGAGCCGACGATGCTCATGGCGCGCGTGGTCGGGATGCCCAGCGCCGCCATCGCCTCGGAGCACAGGTATTCGCGGATGGACGAGCGCAGCACCGCGCGGCCGTCGGCCATGCGCGAATAGGGCGTCATGCCGGCGCCCTTGAGCTGGATCTCCAGCGGGCCGCCGGCGGTCTGCGCCTCGGCCAGGCGGATCGCGCGGCCGTCGCCGAGCTGGCCGGCCCAGACCCCGAACTGATGGCCCGAGTAGACGCTGGCGAGCGGATCGGCCCACGCCGGCACCTGGTTGCCCGCGAAGGTCTCGATGAAGCTGCGCTGCGTTGCCGCCTGCGCGTCCCAGCCGAGCAGGGCGGCGGCGGACGCCGACACGCCGACCAGGTAGGGCGAAGGCAGCGGCGTGGGCGCCAGCCGCGTGAAGAAGCGCGGGTCCAGCGCGGCGAAGCCGGGCGCCGTGGCGAACGGCGCGGCTGCGGCGCCGCTCGCGGGTGGCGAGTCTGGCGGGGAGGGAACGGCGGTCGGCTCGGGAGAATTCACTGGGGGGCGTCGTTGTGAAGTGGCTGGGCGGCGCAGCGCCGGCTCGCCGGATTTCCCGCAAGTGCGCTTGCAGGCTAGGGAAAACGACATGTTGAGGTGCAACATGGCAGGCGTTATTGTACTTCCACGCCGCCATTTCCATCTGTGACCGCCGTGGCCGCCGCACGGTTTCCGCAAGTCCTTCTCCAGCCCCTGTAGCGCACGCACCAGCGCAGGGCGCGGACCGGGTTTTTCCCGTCCGTGGGGAGCGGGGCCGCGCGCGAGCCGAAACACCGGCCGATACGGCAGCGCACAACGGATTCCCATTGACGTTTCACCGAAGGATGGGAACAATCGGCCAAAAAATAGAACGGTTGTTCGCTTTTTTGGCGAATTCCTAAAACTACAGGAGACTATTTCATGGCATTGATGGGTCAAATGATGAGCGAACCCCTGCTCATTTCCTCCATCATCAAGCACGCCGCCCGTCACTACGGCAGCACGGAAATCGTCTCGCGACGGACCGAAGGCGACCTGCACCGCTACACCTACCGCGACTGCGAGCTGCGCGCCCGCAAGCTCGCCCAGGCCATCGCCGCGCTCGGCGTGCGCCGGGGCGAGCGGGTCGGCACGCTGGCCTGGAACGGCTATCGCCACCTGGAGATCTACTACGCCGTGTCCGGCTCGGGCGCGGTGTGCCACACCGTCAACCCGCGCCTGTTCCCGGAGCAGGTGGCCTACATCATCAACCACGCCGAGGACCAGTACGTGTTCTTCGACGCCACCTTCCTGCCGCTGGTGGAGGGCGTGGCGCCGCATTGCCCGGGCGTGAAGGGCTGGGTGATGATGAGCGACCGCGCGCACATGCCGGCCGACGCCAAGGTCGCGCTGCTGTGCTACGAGGACCTGGTCGACGCGCAGGACGGCGACTACACCTGGCCGCAGTTCGACGAGAACACCGCGTCCAGTCTCTGCTATACCTCCGGCACCACCGGCAACCCGAAGGGCGCGCTGTACTCGCACCGCTCCACGGTGCTGCATTCGTATGCGTCGGCGCTGCCGGACGCGCTGGGCTGCTCCGCGCAGGACGTGATCCTGCCGGTGGTGCCGATGTTCCACGTCAACGCCTGGGGCCTGCCGTACTCGGTGCCGCTGGTCGGCGCCAAGCTGGTGTTCCCGGGCGCCAAACTGGACGGCGCCTCGCTGTACGAGCTGTTCGAGCAGGAGAAAGTGACCTTCTCCGCCGGCGTGCCCACGGTCTGGCTGGGCCTGCTGCAGTACGTGCAGGGCAACCACCTCAAGTTCTCCACGTTCCGCCGCACCGTGATCGGCGGCTCGGCCGCGCCGCCGGCCATGATCCGCGCGCTCAAGGCGCTGGGCGTGGAGACCATCCACGCCTGGGGCATGACCGAGATGTCGCCGCTGGGCACCTCGTGCAAGCTGCTGGCGCGCCACAACGACCTGCCGGAAGAGGAACAGCAGAAGATCCAGGAAAAGCAGGGCCGCGTGATCTACGGCGTGGACATGAAGATCGTGGACGGCGACGGCAACGAGCTGCCGTGGGACGGCAAGGCCTTCGGCGACCTGCACGTGCGCGGGCCCTGGGTGATCGAGCACTACTACCGCAGCGAGAACTCGCCGCTGGTGGACGGCTGGTTCCCGACCGGCGACGTGGCCACCATCGACGCCGACGGCTACATGCAGATCACCGACCGCAGCAAGGACGTGATCAAGTCCGGCGGCGAATGGATTTCCTCCATCGACATCGAGAACGTGGCTTCCGCCCACCCGGCGGTCCACATGGCGGCCTGCATCTCCTGCTACCACCCCAAGTGGGACGAGCGCCCGCTGCTGGTGGTGGTCAGGCGCCCCGGCGCCGAGGTCTCGCGCGAGGACCTGCTGAAGTTCTTCGAAGGCAAGGTCGCCAAGTGGTGGATTCCCGACGACGTCGCCTTCGTCGCCGAGATCCCGCTCACCGCCACCGGCAAGATGCAGAAGCTCCGGCTGCGCGAGCAGTTCAAGGACTACCGGCTGCCGTCGTCTGCCTGACCCCGAGGCGGTCGCAGAGCCGCCATCCGCAGGACAGGCCCGAAACGCGCCGAGGTCAGGGGAGAGGGCGCCGCCGCGGGCCGGCATCAACCGAAGCCAACAAAAAAACCGAAGGAGACAAGCATGATCAGATTGCGTCCGCTCGTGGCCGCCACGGCCGCCGTGGCGATGTTCGGGGCGATGGGTTCCGGGGTCGCGGCTGCCGAGACGGTGAAGATCGCCTTTATCGATCCGCTGTCCGGGCTGATGGCGCCGGTCGGCCAGAACCAGCTCAAGAGCTGGCAGTTCGTCGCCGACCTCGCCAACCAGAAGGACTGGGGCGGCGGCAACAAGTTCGAGGTGATCGGCTTCGACAACAAGCTCTCGCCGCAGGAAAGCCTGACCATCCTCAAGCAGGCGGTGGACCAGGGCATCCGCTACATCGTGCAGGGCAACGGCTCCTCGGTGGGCCTGGCGCTGGAGGACGCGGTGGCCAAGCACAACGAGCGCAATCCGGGCAAGGAAATCGTCTACCTGAACTACGCCGCGGTGGACCCGGACATGACCAACAGCAAGTGCAACTACTGGCATTTCCGGCTCGACGCCAACTCCGACATGAAGATGGAGGCGCTGACCACCTTCCTGGCCAAGGACCCCAACGTCAAGAAGGTCTACCTGATCAACCAGAACTACTCGTTCGGCCACCAGGTGGCGCGCGCCGCCAAGGACTACCTCAAGCGCAAGCGCCCGGACGTGCAGATCGTCGGCGACGACCTGCACCCGCTGGCCCAGGTCAAGGACTTCGCGCCCTACGCGGCCAAGATCAAGGCGTCCGGCGCCGACACCGTGATCACCGGCAACTGGGGCAGCGACCTGGCGCTGCTGATCAAGGCGGGCAAGGACGCCGGCCTGAACGCCAACTACTACACCTACTACGGCGCCACCACCGGCGTGCCCACGGCGATGGGCGCGTCCGGCGCCGAGCGCGTCAAGTACGTGGGCTACTACAACGCCAACAACAACGGCTTCAAGGGCTCGGAAGTCATCGAAGGCTTCAAGAAGAAGTACAACGACGACTTCTACGTGATGGCCGCGTACACCGGCATCGCCATGCTGGGCAAGGCGTTCAAGGAGACCAAGTCGACCGATCCGGTCAAGGTGGCCAAAGCGCTCGAAGGCATCAAGGTCGAGAGCATGAACGGCACGACGGAGATGCGCGGCTCGGACCACCAGGTCCAGCAGTCGCTGGTGGTGGCCACCTGGACCAAGGTCGACGGCAAGGAAGTGAAGTACGACCAGGAGAACACGGGCTATGGCTGGAAGACCAATGCGCTGCTCGACCAGTACGTGGCCGCGCAGCCCACTTCCTGCCAGATGAAGCGCCCGTAGGCCCGCGTCCGGCGGACGGTGCGGCGGGTGGCGCGGCGGATGCCGGCGCGCCTTCCGATCCTGCATACTTCGGCCGGTCCGGCGCGGCTCCCGCCGTGCCGGGCGGGCGGCGCCCACCCGGGCGCGGCCCGTTGTGCCTTGTCACGGCCGGCAGGCGGCCGGCGGCCGCCTGGCTGGCCGGCGTCAGAATGAAGGACATGTTGTGGAATTCTTCGTCATCTCCCTCCTGAACGGCATCAGCTACGGGCTGCTGCTCTTCATGCTCTCTTCCGGGCTTACGCTGATCTTCAGCATGATGGGCGTGCTGAACTTCGCGCACGCCAGTTTCTACATGCTCGGCGCGTACTTCGCCTACACCATCGCCAGCAAGATCGGCTTCTGGCCGGCGCTGATCTTCGCGCCGCTGCTGGTGGCCGGCGCCGGCGCGCTGGTCGAACGCTTCGGGCTGCGCACCGTGCACAAGTACGGGCACGTGGCCGAGCTGCTGTTTACCTTCGGCCTGGCCTACCTGATCGAGGAAGGCGTCAAGCTGGTGTGGGGCCTGGCCGCCGTGCCGTACCGCATCCCGGCCGAGCTGGACGGGCCGCTGTTCACGGTGTTCACCTCGTCCTTCCCCAAGTACCGCGCGTTCATGATGCTGGTGTCGCTGGCCATGCTGGTGGCGATCTACCTGGTGCTCACGCGCACCCGCATCGGGCTGGTGATCCAGGCCGCGCTCACGCACCCCGAGATGGTCGAGGCGCTCGGCCACAACGTGCCGCGCGTGTTCATGATGGTGTTCGGCGGCGGCGCCGCGCTGGCCGGGCTGGCCGGCGTGATCGGCGGCAACGCCTTCGTCACCGAGCCGTCGATGGCCGCGGCGGTCGGGTCGATCGTGTTCGTGGTGGCGGTGGTGGGCGGCATGGGGTCGCTGGTCGGCGCGTTCATCGCCTCGCTGCTGATCGGCGTGCTGCAGACCTTCGCCGTCACGCTCGACGCGTCGCTGGCCGGGCTGCTCGGCATGGCCGGCATGCACGTCACCGACAGCACGCCGCTGTCGTCGCTGTGGAATCTCACGGTGGCCCAGGTCGCGCCTGTGCTGCCGTATCTGTTGCTGGTGGTGATGCTGATCTTCCGCCCGCGTGGTCTGATGGGTACCCGGGAGGGCTGACGGCATGGAGACGACAATGCAACAACGCCGCGAGACGGCCGTGACCGGCCGCACCCTGCGCTACCGCCCGCTCAACCTCGCGCGCTGGCTGATCTGGAGCAGCGCCGCGCTGCTGATGCTGGTGCTGCCGCTGGTGTTCACGGGCGGCTTCGCCATCACGCTGATGTCGCAGATGGGCATCATGATCATTTTCGCGCTGTCCTACAACATGCTGCTCGGCCAGACCGGCATGCTGTCGTTCGGGCACGCGGTCTACGCGGGGCTGGGCGCCTTCATCGCCATCCACGTGCTCAACATGGCGGGCGCGGGCAAGGTGTGGCTGCCGGTGTCGCTGCTGCCCGTGGTGGGCGGGCTGGCCGGCGCCTTCTTCGGCGTGCTGTTCGGCTACGTCACCACCAGGAAGTCCGGCACCACCTTCGCCATGATCACGATGGGCATCGGCGAGATGGTGTTCGCCAGCTCGCTGATGTTCCCCGACTTCTTCGGCGGCGAGGGCGGCATCTCCACCAACCGCGTGGTGGGCGAGCCGGTGCTCGGCATCACCTTCGGCCCGGGCCGGCAGGTGTACTACCTGATCGCCGCCTGGTGCCTGCTGTCGATGGCGGCCATGTACGCGTGGACGCAGACGCCGCTGGGCCGCATCGCCAACGCCGTGCGCGACAACCCCGAGCGCGTGGAATTCATCGGCTACAACACCCAGCGCGTGCGCTACCTGGTGCTGATCCTGTCGGCGTTCTTCGCCGGCATCTCCGGCGCGCTGTCGGCCATCAACTTCGAGATCGTGTCGGCCGAGAACGTCAGCGCGGTGCGCTCCGGCGGCGTGCTGCTGGCGGCCTTCATCGGCGGCGCCGGGGTGTTCTTCGGCCCGGTGATCGGCGCCGTGGTGTTCATCCTGTTCGCGGTGGCGCTGTCGGACCTGACCAAGGCGTGGCTGCTCTACCTGGGCCTGTTCTTCGTGCTGATGGTCATGTTCGTGCCGGGCGGCATCGCCAGCCTGCTGATGATGCAGGTGCCGCTGCTCGCGCGCGGCAAGCTGCGCCGCATGCTGCCCGACTACGGCCGCGCCGCGGCCGCCGGGCTGGTGCTGCTGGCCGCGGTGATCCTCACCGTGGAGCTGGTCTACAAGGTGCAGGTCGACAGCGCCAACGGCACCGCCATGTCGCTGTTCGGCATCGGCTTCGACGCCGCCGCCGTGGCGCCGTGGCTGGTGGCCGCGGCATTGTGGGCGGGCGGGCTGCTGGCCTGCCGCGCCGCGCGCGCGCGCGTGCGCGCCACCTGGGACAAGATACAAGCCGAAATGGCCGGAGGTGCGGTATGAGCGCGGCACTGGAACTGAACGACGTGCGCAAGAAATTCGGCCAGACCGAGATCATCCGGGGCGTCAACCTGACCATCCCCAAGGGCGAGCGCCACGCGCTGATCGGTCCCAACGGCGCCGGCAAGTCGACCACCTTCAACCTGATCTCCGGCCGCTTCGCGCCCAGCTCGGGCACGGTCAGGCTCAACGGGCAGGACATCGGCGGGCTGCAGCCGTTCGTCATCAACCGCATGGGGCTGTCGCGCAGCTTCCAGATCACCAACATCTTCCACCGCCTGTCGGTGTTCGAGAACCTGCGCTGCGCCGTGCTCTGGTCGCTCGGCTACAAATACTCGTTCTGGCACCGCCTGTCCGAGCTGCGCGACGCGCGCGAGCGCGCCGAGGAAGTGCTGGAACTGATCGGCCTGCACCACCGCCGCAACAACCAGGCCAGCCTGCTCACCTATGCCGAGCAGCGCGCGCTGGAGATCGGCATCACCATCGCCGGCGGCGCTGAAGTCATCCTGCTCGACGAACCCACCGCCGGCATGAGCCGCTCCGAGTCCGACCATGCCGTCGAACTGATCCGCCGCGTCACCGTGGGCAAGACCCTGGTGATGGTCGAGCACGACATGAGCGTGGTGTTCGGCCTCGCCGACCGCATCTCCGTGCTGGTCTACGGCGAGGTGATCGCCACCGACACGCCCGAAGCCATCCGCGCCAACCGCAAGGTCAAGGAAGCCTACCTCGGCACCACCCTCGACGAACCCGCCACCGAAGGAGCGCACTGATGGGCAAGCGCATGCTGGACGTGCAGGGGCTGCACGCCTACTACGGCAAGAGCCACATCCTCCACGGCGTGGACGCCCACATCGACGAAGGCGAGATCGTCGCGCTGCTCGGCCGCAACGGCGTGGGGCGCTCCACGATGGCCAAGGCCATCCTCGGCATGGTCAGGGCCGAAGGCTCGGTGCGCTTTCGCGACGAGGAAATCCTCGGCCGCCGCACCTTCGAGATCGCCCACCTCGGCGTGGGCTACGTGCCCGAGAACCGCGACATCTTCCCCACGCTCACGGTGCGCCAGAACCTGCTGCTGGGCGAAAAGCGCAACCCGCGCCAGCCCAGGCCGCGCTGGACCGTGCAGGACATGTACGACATGTTCCCCCGCCTCAAGGAACGCGAGCACACCGCCGCCGGCGTGCTCTCCGGCGGCGAACAGCAGATGCTCACGCTGTGCCGCACGCTGATGGGCGACCCCGACCTCGTGCTGATCGACGAGCCCACCGAAGGGCTGGCGCCGATGATCGTCACGCTGGTCGGCGACTACCTGAAGCGGCTCAAGGAGCGCGGCGTGTCGGTGCTGCTGATCGAGCAGAAACTCGCCATCGCGCTGGACATCTCGCAGCGCGTCTACGTGATGGGGCACGGCCACATCGTGTTCGAAGGCACGCCGCAGGACCTGAAGGCGAATGCGACGGTGCGCAAGGAGTGGCTGGAGGTGTAGGGCGGTTGGGGCGTCTTGCTTGCGGCCTGTGTGCGCGGCGCGCATGTCATACCGGGATCCCCCCAGCTTGTCGGGGGGATTTGCTTTTGGGCGCTTGGGAAATGGCAGGGTTCTGAAATGCCTGGACATGTACCACGGCCCGGAACTGGATGCCCAGGCCAGGCGACTGGTGATCGATCCCGGGCGCGTCGACAGGCAGGGCAGCACTGCGCCGCCAAGACCGTGACCAGCTGACGATTAATCGGCAAAGCCTATCGGGCGCTTCTCTTCAACACAGAGAAGCGCCTCGTCATTTCCGGCAAGCCCGCCTTATTTCGCCTTCAGGAACTCGCTTACTTCCAGCAGCACCATTTCATTGTCGTCCGCCTTGTTGGGCTCGCGGCTGCTGGAGAACGGCAGGTTGTTGTCGTTGCCGACCACGATGTGGGTGGGGTCCACCACGTCGACGTTCTCGATGGTGAAGAACGGGAACTTGAGCACGCCGTCGTTGAGCGGCTTGCGCGCGAGCTTGTCGGGGTCGGCGATGTTGAGCAGGTCGATGTAGCCGATCTTGCGCAGCGGGCCGCCGGCGTTGGCGTCGGTCAGT
Organism: Cupriavidus ulmosensis; assembly: GCF_977008105.1. NCBI lineage: Bacteria > Pseudomonadati > Pseudomonadota > Betaproteobacteria > Burkholderiales > Burkholderiaceae > Cupriavidus > Cupriavidus ulmosensis. Next base: position 2,299,672 of record NZ_CDRMWP010000001.1, on the reverse strand, counting down.
TCGACCTTGTAGATGCGCTTGAACCTGGCGATGTCGGAGAAGCAGTCGTCGCGCTTCTGGCCTTCGGGGCAGGCCTTGTCCGCGGTGCCTTCGCCGTTGTCGCGCTCGATGATGAGGCCGGTGGTGGCGTCGATCATGTTGAAGTCGCCGATGGCGTTGCCGTTGGCTTCGAGCGGGTATTTCCACGAGCGGCCGGTCCATTTGCCGGCTTGCGTGTCGAACTCGAGCACGCGCAGCGCTTCCTTGCCGTCGACGCGCTCGTAGTCCTTGGCCTGGGCGTTCCACACCGGGCCTTCGAGCAGGGCGTAGAGCTTGCTGCCGTCCGGCGACGAGGCCATGCCTTCGAAGCCCTTGGAGCGCTTGACCTGGAAGTCGACCGCGCCGCCGGGCACGCCGGGCGTGGTCACGGCGGGGTGGTCGGGCGAGCGCGCCGGCTTGCCGTCGACCAGGGTCTCGAACACGGCGAGCACCTTGCCTTGCAGGTCGGCCTTGATCAGGAAGGGACCGAATTCGTCGCCGATCCACAGCGCGCCGCCGGCGAACTGGAAGCTCTCGGTGTCGAAGTCGGAGCCGGTCAGGTAGCGCTGCTTCGTGCCTTCGTGGACGATGCGGAACGGCACTTTCTTGTCGGGGTCGTGCAGGAAGACGGTGCCCAGGCGCTGCAGCCTGCCGCCCTTGAAATCCACCTTGTAGTGGTTCAGGTAGAGCATGAAGTCGGGCGAGTTGGCCTTGCTGCCGGCGCCGTTGTCGGTCAGCACCCAGAAGCTGCCGTCGGCCATGTGCTTGATGCCGGAGTGGCCTTGCAGCGGCTGGCCCCTGAACGGCACGGATACGCCGGTGGGGCGGCCGTTCGACTTGCCTTCCACGCTGCCGAGCTTTTCCACGCGCTCGCCGGTGGTGAACTTGCCGCTGGCCTGCAGGTCCTGCGGCGCGTCCTTGGGCGCGGCGATGTAGCTCTGCGCGGGCAGGATGGCGTGGCCGGCGAGCGTGGCCGGATAGGCGGGCGCCGCGCTGGTCTGCGCTGCCGCGGGCAGCGCCCAGGCGGCGGCAGTGATGGCGATGACTGCGGTGACGTTCGCGGACGGAAGCATGCGCATACGGGCGGCGTGATCTGGTCGAAAGACCGCTACGATGCATGGCTCGCGTGACGGGCGCATGACAGTCACAGTTCTGTCGCCTGGCGCGGCCTTGCGTCTCCTCGGGTCTCCTTGCACCGCCGGCGGCCTCGGCGCGCGGGTCTTGCCGGGGTGGCCAGACGGCATGTTCCCGCACCTGCTAAGGGTAAATCCGAGGGGGACGGGCAAACGCGCCCGCCGTGCCCGAAAGGCTTCGTTGGCGCCGCCGGAAAGTGCAGCGCGGAGCATGGCGCATGCCGCGCAACGCCGTCCGCGGGCGGCTTCGCGGGCAGGGCATGCACGGCGGTGAGACCTGTCATGAAGGCGGCGCATGGCGGCCCGGCGAGGCCGCCAAATTAAAATTGAACGACCGTGCTTTTCTGTGTATGCTTGACCCGCTTGTGCCGGCGGGGGGCGGTTTTCCCGGTAGCCGGGGCCGGCGCCGGGGCGGACAATGGGGCCGCCGCGCGGGTCCGGGCGGTGCGGGCGCGACGCAGAAAAACATAATTCGAGAATTCGAATCCCGAGACAACTTCCAGTACAAAGGAACCAGCATGACAGCGCAGTATCAGGTTCAGGACGGCGTCGCCGTCATCACGCTCGACAATCCCCCCGTGAATGGCCTGGGCTACAGCACCCGGCTCGGCATCGTCGAAGGCTTGACCCGTGCGCTGGACGATGCGGGCGTCAAGGCCGTCGTCATCACCGGCGCCGGCAAGGCTTTCTCGGGCGGCGCCGACATCCGTGAATTCAACACCCCCAAGGCTACCCAGGAACCCACGCTGCACTCGGTGATCCGCGCGATCGAGGCCTCGTCCAAGCCGGTCGTCGCCGCCATCCATTCGGTGGCGATGGGCGGCGGCCTGGAGCTGGCGCTGGGCTGCAACTACCGCGTGGCGGCGAAGGGCGCGCAGATCGCGCTGCCGGAAGTCAAGCTGGGCCTGCTGCCCGGCGCCGGCGGCACGCAGCGCCTGCCGCGCCTGATCGGCCTGGAGGCCGCGCTGAACATGATCGTGTCGGGCAACCCCGTCCCGAGCGAGAAGTTCGCCGGCACCAGGCTGTTCGACGAGATCGTCGACGGCGACGTGCTGCCCGCCGCCGTGGCCTTCGCCCGGAACGTGGCCGCCGCGCCCGGCCCGTACCCCAAGGTGCGCGACCTGAAGGTCAAGCACGAGAACGCCGAGGGCTTCCTCGCCGTCGCCCGCAACACGGTGGCCGCCGTGGCCAAGAACTTCCCGGCGCCGCTCAAGTGCGTGGACGCCGTGGCGGCATCGCTCAAGCCGTTCGAGGCCGGCCTGAAGGCCGAGCGCGAAGGCTTCATGGCGCTGGTGACGACGCCGGAATCGCGCGCGCTGCGCCATGCCTTCTTCGGCGAGCGCGCCGCCAGCAAGATCCCCGACGTGCCCGGCGACACCCCGGTGCGCAAGATCGAGAAGGTCGCCGTGATCGGCGCCGGCACGATGGGCGGCGGCATCACCATGAACTTCCTCAACGCGGGCATTCCGGTCACGATGCTGGAGACCAAGCAGGAAGCGCTGGACCGCGGCGTGGCCACGATCCGCAAGAACTACGAGAACAGCGCCAAGAAGGGCAAGCTCACGCAGGAAAAGGTCGAGCAGCGCATGGGCCTGCTGACCACCACGCTGTCCTATGACGACATCAAGGACGCGGACCTGGTGATCGAAGCCGTGTTCGAGGAGATGGGCGTCAAGGAAATCGTCTTCAAGAAGCTGGACGAAGTCGTCAGGCCGGGCGCGATCCTGGCGTCCAACACCTCCACGCTCGACGTCAACAAGATCGCCTCGTTCACCAAACGCCCGCAGGACGTGGTCGGCATGCATTTCTTCAGCCCGGCCAACGTGATGAAGCTGCTCGAAGTGGTGCGCGGCGAGAAGACCGGCAAGGACGTGCTGGCCACGGTGATGCAGGTCGCCAAGAAGATCAAGAAGACCGCGGTGGTGTCGGGCGTGTGCGACGGCTTCATCGGCAACCGCATGATCGAGCAGTACAGCCGCCAGGCCGGCTACCTGCTGGACGAAGGCGCGCTGCCCGAGCAGGTCGACAAGGCCATCGAGAAGTTCGGCTTCGCGATGGGCCCGTTCCGCATGGGCGACTTGGCCGGCAACGACATCGGCTGGGCCATCCGCAAGCGCCGCGCGGTGGACAAGCCGGACATCCAGTATTCCAAGACCGCCGACCTGCTGTGCGAGCTGGGCCGCTTCGGCCAGAAGACCGGCGCGGGCTGGTACGACTACAAGGCGGGCGACCGCAAGCCGTACCCGAACCAGCAGGTCAACGAGATGATCGTGCAGCATTCGAAGGACCTCGGCATCGCGCGCCGCAAGATCTCCGACGAGGAGATCGTCGAGCGCCTGGTGTTCGCGCTGGTCAACGAAGGCGCCAAGATCCTGGAAGAGGGCATCGCTTCGAAGGCCTCGGACATCGACATGGTCTACCTGACCGGCTACGGCTTCCCGCTGTTCCGCGGCGGCCCGATGCTGTACGCGGACCAGGTCGGCCTGTACAACGTGGCGCAGGCGATGAAGCGCTACGCCAAGGGCTACCACGGCGAAGCCTGGAAGGCCGCGCCGCTGCTGGAGAAGCTGGCGGCCGAAGGCAAGGGCTTCAACGACTGAGCCGGACGCGAGGGCAATGGCAATGGCAATGGCAACGCAGGGGTGGAAGCAACCATGAGCTACGGGGCGCAGGATTGCCTGCTGGTGATCGACGTGCAGAACGATTTCATGCCGGGCGGGGCGCTGGCCGTGCCGCGCGGCGACGAGGTCGTGCCGGTCATCAACCGGCTGGCGCAGGCGTTCTCGCACGTGGTGGTGACGCAGGACTGGCATCCGGCCGGCCATGCGTCGTTCGCCGCCAGCCACGCCGGCGCGCAGCCGTTCCAGACCATCGCGCTGCCGTACGGCGAGCAGGTGCTGTGGCCCGTGCACTGCGTGCAGGACACGCCGGGCGCCGCGCTGCACGCGGGCCTGCGCGCGCCGCATGCCCGGCTGGTGATCCGCAAGGGCCACCACCGCGACGTGGACAGCTATTCCGCCTTCATGGAGGCGGACCGCGCCACGCGCACCGGGCTGGCCGGCTACCTGCGCGAGCACGGCGTGCGCCGCGTGTTCTGCGCGGGCCTGGCGACCGACTACTGCGTGGCCTGGAGCGCGCTCGACGCGCGCGCCGCCGGCTTCGAGGCGGCCGTGATCGAGGACGCCTGCCGCGCCATCGACCTGGACGGCTCGCTGGCCCGCGCGTGGCAGGAGCTTGCCGCCGCCGGCGTGCAGCGCGTGCAGTCGGCCGACGTGCTCGCCGCCGCGCCCGCGCGCTAGACAAACCGGCTGGACAAACCGAACAACGCGCAGGCGCGGCCTGCGCAGATACCAAGAATCCGAGGAGCAACAAATGAACGAGGCAGTCATCGTATCCACCGCACGGACCGGCCTGGCCAAGAGCTGGAAGGGTTCGTTCAACATGACCCACGGCGCCACCCTGGGCGGCCACGCGGTCCAGCACGCCATCGCGCGCGCCCGGATCGACGCCGGCGAGGTGGAAGACGTGCTGATGGGTTGTGCCAACCCGGAAGGCGCCACCGGCGCCAACATCGCGCGCCAGATCGCGCTGCGCGCGGGCTGCCCCGTCACCGTGCCCGGCGCCACCGTCAACCGTTTCTGCTCGTCCGGCCTGCAGACCATCGCGATGGCCGCGCAGCGCGTGATCGCCGACGAAGGCGACATCTTCGTGGCCGGCGGCGTGGAGTCGATCTCCTGCGTGCAGCAGGAAATGAACCGCCACATGATCCAGGAAAGCTGGCTGACCAAGAACAAGCCGGAAATCTACTGGAACATGCTGCAGACCGCCGAGAACGTGGCCAAGCGCTACAACATCTCGAAGGAGCGCCAGGACGAATACGGCGTGCGCAGCCAGCAGCGCGCGTTCGCCGCGCTGGAAGCCGGCAAGTTCAACGACGAGATCGTGCCGATCACGGTGCTCGCGGGCGTGGCCGACAAGGCCACCGGCCAGCTGATGACCAAGGAGGTCACGGTCTCCACCGACGAAGGCATCCGCGGCGACACCACGCTCGAAGGCGTGGCCAAGATCCGCACCGCCGTGCCCGGCGGCGTGATCTCGGCCGGCAACGCCTCGCAGTTCTCCGACGGCGCCTCGGCGGCCGTGGTGATGAACGGCAAGGTGGCGGCGGCCAAGGGCCTGCAGCCGCTGGGCGTGTTCCGCGGCTTTGCCGTGGCCGGCTGCGAGCCCGACGAAATGGGCATCGGCCCGGTGTTCGCGGTGCCCAAGCTGCTCAAGCGCGCGGGCCTGAAGGTCGACGACATCGGCCTGTGGGAACTGAACGAAGCGTTTGCCGTGCAGGTGCTGTACTGCGCCGACAAGCTGGGCATCCCGATGGACCGCCTCAACGTCAACGGCGGCGCCATCGCGGTGGGCCATCCCTACGGCGTGTCGGGCGCGCGCCTGGTCGGCCACGCGCTGATCGAAGGCAAGCGCCGCGGCGTGAAGTACGTGGTGGTGACGATGTGCATCGGCGGCGGCCAGGGCGCGGCGGGGCTGTTCGAGGTCCTGTAAGAAACCGCTTGGCATTGCTGGCGGTTGGCTTCCCTCTCCCATTGCATGGGGGAGGGAAGCCAACACGCGGAGTGCGGTCGTTTTCGCGCGGTCTGACGCGCGTCCTTGGCTGCGCTGCCGCAAGAACAAGAAAAGCGGCGCGCCACGCAGCGCGCCGCCGTGGAGACAGCGACGCCGCGGGCCGGCATGCCCGCGGCGCGCATCATCGATTTTCGCTTCCAGACCAGGAGCCCGTTCCTGCCATGTCGCTGATCCTTTCCCGCCGTGACCTGAACTTCATGCTGTACGAGTGGCTCAAGGTCGAGGAACTGGCGCGCATCCCGCGCTATGCCGATCACTCGCGCGAGACCTTCGACGCCGCGCTCGATACCTGCGAGAAGATCGCCGCCGACCTGTTCGCGCCGCACAACAAGAAGAACGACCAGCACGAACCGCATTTCGACGGCGAGACCGTCACCATCATCCCCGAGGTCAAGGCCGCGCTGAAGGCCTTCTGCGAGGCCGGGCTGATGGCCGCCGGGCAGGACTACGGGATCGGCGGCATGCAGTTGCCGGTGGTGGTCGAGAAGGCCGGCTTCGCCTACTTCAAGGGTGCCAACGTCGGCACCAGCTCCTATCCGTTCCTGACCATCGGCAACGCCAACCTGCTGCTCGCGCACGGCACGCCGGCGCAGGTGGAGACCTTCGTCAAGCCGGAGATGGAAGGGCGCTTCTTCGGCACCATGTGCCTGTCCGAGCCGCAGGCCGGCTCGTCGCTGTCGGACATCACCACGCGCGCCGACCACGAGGGCGAATCGCCTCTGGGCGCGCAGTACCGCCTGCGCGGCAACAAGATGTGGATCTCGGCCGGCGAGCACGAGCTCTCCGACAATATCGTGCACCTCGTGCTGGCCAAGATCCCCGGCCCGGACGGCAAGCTGATTCCCGGCGTGAAGGGCATCTCGCTGTTCATCGTGCCGAAGTACCTGGTCAACGCCGACGGCAGCCTCGGCGAGCACAACGACGTGGTGCTGGCCGGCCTGAACCACAAGATGGGCTATCGCGGCACCACCAACTGCCTGCTGAACTTCGGCGAGGGCATGAAGTACCGGCCCGGCGGCAAGGCCGGCGCGATCGGCTACCTGGTGGGCGAGCCGCACAAGGGCCTGGCCTGCATGTTCCACATGATGAACGAGGCGCGCATCGGCGTGGGCCTGGGCGCGGTGATGCTGGGCTACACCGGCTACCTGCACGCGCTGGACTACGCGCGCAACCGCCCGCAGGGCCGCCCGGTCGGCCCCGGCGGCAAGGACCCGGCCAGTCCGCAGGTGCGGCTGGTCGAGCATGCCGACATCCGCCGCATGCTGCTGGCGCAGAAGAGCTACGTGGAAGGCGGGCTGGCGCTCAACCTGTATTGCGCGCAACTGGTCGACCAGGAGCGCGCCGCCGCGGGTGCCGAGCACGAACGGCTGGCGCTGCTGCTCGACATCCTCACGCCGATCGCCAAGAGCTGGCCGTCGCAATGGTGCCTGGAGGCCAACAGCCTGGCCATCCAGGTGCACGGCGGCTACGGCTACACGCGCGAGTACAACGTCGAGCAGTTCTACCGCGACAACCGCCTCAACCCGATCCACGAAGGCACGCACGGCATCCAGGGCCTGGACCTGCTGGGCCGCAAGGTGGTGATGAAGGACGGCGCGGCGTTCAAGGCGCTGGGCGCGGAAATCCAGGCCACCATCGGCCGCGCGCTGGCCGGCGGCGACGCCGGACTGGCCAGCCACGCGCGCGCGCTGGGCGCCGCCGTCAGGCGCGTGGCCGAGGTCACGCAGGCGCTGTGGGCGGCGGGCGACGCCAGCGTGACGCTGGCCAACGCATCGGTCTACCTCGAGGCCTTCGGCCACGTGGTGGTGGCGTGGATCTGGCTGGAGCAGGCGCTGCTGGCGCAGGCCGCGCTGGCCACCGCCGGCGGCGACGACGTGGCGTTCTACCGCGGCAAGCTGGCCGCGGCGGCGTACTTTTTCTGCTGGGAGCTGCCCAAGGCCGGCCCGCAGCTGGACCTGCTGGCGTCGCTGGACCGCACCACGCTGGACATGCAGGACGCCTGGTTCTGACGCTCCGGCGCCATACCGGGCAGGCAAGACGGACAAGACCCGCGCGCGCCGGCTGCGGCGCGCGCCACGACAGATCGGGAGACAACATGCACACCATCCAGCAACTGTTCGACCTCACGGGCAAGACCGCGCTGATCACCGGCGGCTCGCGCGGGCTCGGCCTGCAGATCGCCGAGGCGCTCGGCGAGCAGGGCGCGCGCCTGGTGCTGTCGGCGCGCAAGGCCGACGAGCTGCAGTCGGCCCAGGCGCATCTCAAGGCGCGCGGCATCGACGCCGAATGGATCGCCGCCGACGGCGCGCGCGACACGGACATCGCGCGCCTGGCCGACGAAGCGCTGGCCAGGCTCGGCCACGTCGACATCCTCGTCAACAACGCCGGCGCCACCTGGGGCGCGCCCGCCGAGGACCATCCGGTGGAGGCCTGGGACAAGGTCATGAACCTCAACGTGCGCGGCCTGTTCCTGCTGTCGCAGCGTATCGGCAAGCTGTCGATGATCCCGCGCCGCTACGGCCGCATCATCAACGTGGCTTCCATCGCCGGGCTGGCGGGCAACCCGCCGGGGACGATGGAGACCATCGCCTACAACACCTCCAAGGGCGCCGTGGTCAATTTCACGCGCACGCTGGCGGCCGAGTGGGGCGAGCACAACATCACCGTCAATGCGCTGGCGCCGGGCTTCTTCCCCTCGAAGATGACGCAGGGCTCGCTCGACCGCCTGGGCGTGGACGCCATGTGCGCCGGCGTGCCGCTGCACCGCCTCGGCGACGACGAAGACCTGAAGGGCGCCGCGCTGCTGTTCGCCAGCGCGGCCGGCAAGCACATCACGGGCCAGGTGCTGGCGGTGGACGGGGGCGTCAGCGCGGTCTGAGCCATGCTTTAATGCAACCGGTGCGCGGCGGGCATGCCGCTTGCAGGTTTCCGCCGGCGCGCCGACCCCGTTTTCAGCCCTATTCACCATCCATGAACCAGACCAACGGCTTTCCCCTCAGGATTCCCTTCCTCGCCGCGCTCGGCGTGCAATGCAACCGCATGGACCGCGAAGGCAGCGAGATCGAACTGGCGCTCGAGGAGCGCCACCAGAACAGTTGGGACATGGCCCACGGCGGCGTGCTGATGACGCTGCTCGACGTGGCGATGGCGATTGCCGGGCGCGCGGCCGACGGCGACGGCCGCGGCGTGGTGACGATCGAGATGAAGACCGCCTTCATGGCGCCGGGCCGCGGCAGGCTGATCGCGCGCGGCCAGTGCGTGCACCGCACCAGCACGATGGCGTTCTGCGAAGCGGAGATCGTCGACGGCGACGGCAAGACCGTGTCGCGCGGCTCGGGCACGTTCAAGTACGTCAGGCGCGTGCCGCCGCAGCGCGCCAGCAGCGCCGCCGCCGACACCGGCGCCGACGGCTGAGGCCGGCGCGCCAGGAGGGGGAGCAGGCAAACGATACCCAGACCGGCGGCAAACGCCGGCACGCAGCACCGATAAAGACAACAGCGAACGGAGACAAGATGCAGCCTGCACGGACCGCCGCCGCCGCGCGGCGCCTGAGACCGACCGCGCCTGCTGCGCTCGCCGCGCGCGCCGGCCGCACCGCGCGCCCGCCCTGTTGAAACAAGCCGCGCCGCCGGCGCGTTCCACCGACAACGAAGGGCGGCGCGCATCCGCCATCGCCCGTTTCACTGCAAGGAAACCATCATGTCGAATACCTTCAAGCGCATCGTGCTGGCCTCGCGTCCCGCCGGCGCGGTCACGCCCGGCAATTTCCGCCTCGAGGAAGTGCCGGTGCCGGAACTGGCGGACGGCCAGGTGCTGGTCCGCAACCACTACCTGTCGCTCGACCCGTACATGCGCGGGCGCATGAACGACAGCAAGTCCTACGCCGCGCCGCAGCCGCTGGACCAGGTGATGATCGGCGGCACGGTGGGCGAGGTGATCGCCTCGAAGAACGCGAAATACGCCGTGGGCGACAAGGTGGTGGGCATGTTCGGCTGGCAGGAGCTCGGCGTGAGCGACGGCGCCGGCATCCAGAAGGTCGACACCACGCGCATCCCGCTGTCGGCCTATCTCGGCTCGGTCGGCATGCCCGGCGTGACGGCCTGGTACGGCCTGAACAAGATCATCGCGCCCAAGGCCGGCCAGACCGTGGCGGTCAGCGCGGCGTCGGGCGCGGTCGGCAGCGTGGTGGGCCAGCTCGCCAAGCTCAAGGGCTGCCGCGTGGTGGGCTTTGCCGGCGGCAAGGACAAGTGCGACTACGTGACCGGCGAGCTGGGCTTCGACGCCTGCATCGACTACAAGGCCGCGCGCGACGGCAAGGAACTCTACGCCATGCTCAAGGAAGCCACGCCCGACGGCGTGGACGGCTATTTCGAGAACGTCGGCGGCGAGATCCTCGACACCGTGCTGGCGCGCATGAACGCCTTCGGCCGCATCGCCGTGTGCGGCATGATCGCCGGCTACGACGGCCAGCCGATGCCGCTGAAGAACCCGCAACTGATCCTGGTGTCGCGCCTGACCGTGGAAGGCTTCATCGTGTCCGAGCACATGGAGCTGTGGCCGCAGGCGCTGCAGGAACTGGGCGCGGCGGTGGCGCAGGGCAAGCTCAAGTTCCGCGAGAGCATCGCGCAGGGCCTGGCCAGCGCGCCCGAAGCCTTCATGGGCCTGCTCAAGGGCAGGAATTTCGGCAAGCAGCTCGTCAAGCTGGTGTAGGCGCGCCAGGGCGCGGCCAGCCAACCACATAAGAAAGGAGACTCCCCATGAACGCACCGGCAGACCACACCAAGCCGCAGGACAACCCCGACGACATCGCCGCCGGCCTCTCCGAAGAGGTCAAGGCACGGTACCGCATGTTGCCGCGCCCGCCGCAGTTCGACACGCCGGCCGCGGAGCGCCTGCACCGCAAGCAGCGCCTCGCGGCGGCGTTTCGCCTGTTCTCGAAGTTCGGCTTCGACGAGGGCGTGGCGGGCCATATCACCGCGCGCGATCCCGAGTTTCCCGATACGTTCTGGGTCAATCCGTTCGGCGTGCATTTCAGCCAGGTCAAGGTCTCCAACCTGATCCGCTGCGACCACCACGGCGACGTGGTGGAGGGCGCCCACCCGGTCAACGCCGCGGCCTTCGCCATCCACTCGCGCGTGCACCAGACCCGCACGGACGCCGTGGCCGCCGCGCACTCGCACAGCACGCACGGGCGCGCGTGGTCCACGCTGGGCCGCCCGCTCGACCCGCTCACGCAGGACGTGTGCGCGTTCTACAACGACCACGCGGTCTACGACGACTTCGGCGGCGTGGTGGTGGAGCTCGACGAAGGCCAGCGCATCGCCAACGCGCTCGGCGGCAACAAGGCGGCCATCCTGCAGAACCACGGCCTGCTGACCGTGGGCAAGACGGTGGACGAGGCCGCGTGGTGGTTCATCACGATGGAGCGCTCGTGCCAGGTGCAGCTGCTGGCCGAGGCCGCCGCCGCGCGCACCAACGCGCCGCTGAAGATGATCTCGGATGCCGCGGCGCGCCAGGCGTACTCGATCGTCGGCACCGCGCAGGCGGGCTGGTTCCAGTTCCAGCCGCTGTACGCGCGCATCGTCAAGGAACAGCCCGACCTGCTGGACTGACGGCAGCCGGCCACGGCAGGGCCGCCGGAACGACATGGCTACGACATAACGACGACATTGCGGCGACATCGCGACGACACAGGACGAGAGGCAGACGACATGAAGCAATTCCAGGGCAAGGTGGCGGTGATCACGGGCGGCGCGTCCGGCTTCGGCAAGGAGTTCGCCAGGATCGGCGCCGGCCTCGGCATGAAGCTGGTGCTGGCCGACGTGCAGGAAGACGCGCTGGACGCCACCGTGGCCGAGTTCAAGGCGCAGGGCGTGCCGGCGATCGGCGTGCGCGTGGACGTGTCCCGGGCCGAGCAGGTGCAGGCGCTGGCCGATGCCGCCATCGCCACCTTCGGCCAGGTCAACCTGCTGTTCAACAATGCCGGCGTGGGCGCCGGCGGCCTGCTGTGGGAGAACACCGAGCGCGACTGGGACTGGGTGCTCGGCGTCAATCTCCACGGCGTCATCCACGGCGTGCGCATCTTCACGCCGCTGATGCTGGCCGCGGCGCGGAAGGACCCGTCGTTCGAAGGCCATATCGTCAACACGGCTTCGATGGCCGGCCTGCTGAGCCCGCCGGCGATGGGCGTGTACAACGTGTCCAAGCACGCGGTGGTGGCGCTGTCCGAGTCGCTGTACCAGGACCTGAGCCTGGTCAGCGAGCAGGTGCGCTGCTCGGTGCTGTGCCCGTATTTCGTGCCGACCGGCATCACCAGGTCGGGCCGCAACCGGCCCGCGGAGCTCGCCAACGAGGGGCCGCTCACGCGCTCGCAACTGGTGTCGCAGGCGATGTCGGACAAGGCGGTCAGCTCGGGCAAGGTCACGGCCGCCGAGGTCGCGCAGATCACCTTCGACGCGATCCGCGACAACGGCTTCTACATCTACTCGCATCCGCAGCAGCTCGATCCGGTGCGGCAGCGCTTCGGGGACATCATCGGCCAGCGCAACCCCGGCGACCCGTTCGCGGACAAGCCCGAGGTGCGCGCCGGGCTGGTGGCGGCGCTGCGCGGATAGGCGGCGCGCGGGCACGGTTCGTGCGTTACCCCACGCTGCCGCGTGCCCGACGCAGACAAACTCATCGCGGCAAGGGAGGAGAAACCATGTCCAAGGCTGCAGTCATCCGTCACCTGCAGTACGCCACCTTGCCCAACGGCACGCGCCTGCACTACGCCAGCGCGGGCGAGCGGGGCAGGCCGCTGGTGCTGTTCGTGCACGGCTTTCCGGAGTTCTGGTACGAGTGGGAAGCGCAGCTCGCCGAATTCGGCAAGACGCACTTCGCGGTGGCGCCGGACCTGCGCGGCTTCAACCTGTCGAGCAAGCCGGCCGAAGTCGAGGCCTACCGGCCGCGCCATATCGTCGAGGACCTGGTGCAGCTGGTCAGCGCGCTCGGGTATTCGCGCTGCGTGGTGGTGGCGCACGACTGGGGCGGGGCGATCTGCTGGAACCTCGCGATCCAGTTCCCGCAACTGGTCGAGCGCCTGGTCATCATCAATTCGCCGCATCCCTATGTGTTCGCCAAGGCGCTGCTCGGCAGCCCCGAGCAGCAGAAGGCCTCGGCCTACATGAACTGGCTGCGCCAGCCCGGCGCCGAGGAGGCGCTGGCGGCGGACGGCTTCGCCAGGCTGGAGCGCTTCCTCCACGGGCCGGACGGGCAGCCGGCGCCGTGGTTCGGCGGGGAGACGCGCGAGAAATACCACGCGGCGTGGTCGCAGCCCGGCGCCCGCGGCTCGCATCCGCTGACCGGCGGCGTGAACTACTACCGCGCCTCGCCCATGCACCCGCCCGGCCCCGGCGAGACGCCGCCCGACATCTCCAGGCTGGACCCGGCCGCCTTCACGGTGCGCGTGCCCACGCTGGTGATCTGGGGCGAGCGCGACACCGCGCTGCCCAGGAGCCTGCTGGACGGGCTCGACCGGTTCGTGCCCGAGATGCGCCTCGAGCGCATTCCCGACGGCACGCACTGGGTGGTGCACGAGCAGCCCGAGCGCATCAACCTGCTGATCCGCAGCGCCTTGCCCTGACCGTCGCGGTGGCGCGCACCGGCCGCATGCATGGCCGCACACCGGCCGCATGCCGGCCGGCGCGGCGGCGCTGGCCCGGTCGGCGCGCGCGCGACTGTGCATGGGCCGCGGCGGCGGCGCCTGCTACAGTGGCGCCGGTTCGCACAGCGCCGGCGCGCGCGGGGAAGGCACGGAATGAAGACCATCGGACTGATCGGCGGCATGAGCTGGGAATCCTCGGCCGAGTACTACCGGCTCATCAACCAGGACATGAAGCGGCGGCTCGGCGGCCACCACAACGCGCGCAGCGTGATGGTCACGGTCAGCTTCGAGCAGGTCAAGGCACTCCAGCATGCCGGGCGCTGGGACGAGCTTGCCGAAAGCATGCGCGAGGCCGCGCTGCAGGCGCAGGCCGCCGGTGCGGATTTTGTCGTGCTGTGCACCAACACCATGCACCGCGTGGCGCCCGCCATCGAGGCGGCGCTCGACATCCCGTTCCTCCACATCGTCGATCCCACCGCGCAGGCGCTGCGCGCGGCCGGCATCGCGCGCGTGGGCCTGCTCGGCACCGCCTTCACGATGGAGCAGGATTTCTACCGCGGCCGCATGCTGGACCGGCACGGCATCGAAGCGCTGGTGCCCGGGCCCGAGGCGCGCGCGCTGGTGCATCGCGTGATCTACGACGAGCTGTGCCACGGCATCGTGCGCGACGACTCGCGCGACGCATACCGGCGCGTGGTCGACGACCTGCGGGCACAGGGCGCGGGCGGCGTGATCCTGGGCTGCACCGAAATCGCGCTGCTGATCGGGCAGGACGACGTGCCGCTGCCGGTCTTCGACACCACCGCGCTGCACGCGCAGGCCGCGGTAAGCCGGGCGCTGGAAGGGGCGCTCGCGGCGAGTGCCGCGGCCGCCACGCCATAGCGCGGATCCCCCGGCGCGCGGCGCCGCCCGTGGTTCATTCCTCTGGCCGATGCCATCTCCTCCGGACGGCTTATAGCCGCCGTCGGCCTTCGCGGCGAATCCGGCTTGGCATGGCGCCGGCCTCGCGCCATGCTGAACGGCACGGAAAGCACACAGGCCGGGGGAAGGTATGCATACCATCATCAGTCCCGTCGGGACGGAGATCACGATTCCAGAAAGTGCCGAAGAGGGCGCCAGCTATTTCACGCTGGACCAGCTGGCCCAGGCCCGGCGCTACTACGACGAGAACGGCTACACGGTGATCCGCGGCGTGGTCGAGCCGGCCACCTGCGACGCCATACGCAATGCGTTCGCCCGGACCGTGAAGCCGTATCCGGGCTACATCTACCGTCAGGCCACGGCCAATCCCGAGAAGAACCGGATCAACGAGTTCGGCTTCGTGATGAACCCGATCCTCAACCTCCAGTCGCTCGGCCAGCTCGATTTCGCGCCGCTGAAGTCGCTGGCGGTCAGGGTCTTCGCCAGCGACCCGATCCGCAAGATCGGGCGGGCGCTGCTCGACGAGGAGGTCAAGCTGGTGCAGAGCATGTACTTCGAGGGCAACTCGGAGACCTGGCCGCACCAGGACAGCTACTACCTCGACAGCGAGCGCATCGGCAGCATGGCCGGCAGCTGGTACGCGCTGGAGGACATCGACGCGGGCGCCGGGCGCTTCTTCGTGGTGCCGGGCAGCCACCGGCTCGACATGGTGCGCAACGGCAAGGACTTCGACGTGGCCTTCAACCACGACAAGTACAAGGGGCTGATCCGCAAGGTGATCGCCGAGAACGGGCTGCGCTTCGAGGCGCCCGCGCTGCGCAAGGGCGACGTGCTGTTCTGGCACTCGATGACCATCCACGGCAGCCTGCGCACCACGCGCCCGCAGTTCTCGCGCAACTCGCTGACCGCGCACTACATCCCGCAGTCGCACCGCTTCCTGCAGTTCCAGTCGCGCATCAAGCCGCTGAACCTCAAGCAGTTCGACGGCATGCAGTTCCATTGCCCCAAGGACATGGACAGCCTCGGCAGCCGCGTCGTGCTGGGCGTGGAGACGCGCTTCCCGGTCATGTTCCAGATGACCAAGAAGCTGGCGATCAAGGCGCTGGTGAGATAGCGCAGGCGCGGCGCTGTCGCGGCCGGCTGCCGCGAAGGCGCCGTGGCCGCCCGCGTTCAGCTCAGGCGCTGCCGGTACAGCTGGTAGTTCTCCTCGTCGAAGCAGACGAAGCTGACCTGCTCGATGCTGGGCGCCGCGGCCAGGGCCTGGCGCACCGCGTCGATGGCGATGTCGACGGCGCGCTCGCGCGGAAAGCCGTAGATGCCGGTGCTGATGTTGGGAAAGGCGATGGTGCGCAGCTTGTGCTGCGCGGCCAGCGCCACGCTGGCCTGGTAGGCGCTGGCGAGCAGCGCGTCTTCGTTGCGGCTGCCGCCTTCCCAGACCGGGCCGACCGCGTGGATCACGTAGGGCGCGGGCAGCAGGCCGCCGGTGGTGATGACCGCCTGTCCGGTCGGGCAGCCGCCGCGGGTCTCGCGGATGCCGCGGCAGGCGGCCATGATGGCGGGCCCGCCGGCGCCGTGGATGGCGCCGTCGACGCCGCCGCCGCCGAGCAGGCCGCTGTTGGCCGCGTTGACGATGGCGTCAACTTCCATGCGGGTGATATCTCCGTGCAAGACCTGCAGGTGTTCCCCTGTCATGACGTCTCTCCGTGCTGGTGGGATGAAGCTGGATGAGCCTGGATGAAACCGGATCTTCTCGGCGGTCCCGCGCCACGCATTGCCTTGCTCTCGCCGGCCCGCCGCCGTACTTACATGGATTGCTCCAGCATGCGCCGGTAGTCCGCCGCGCTGGCCTCCTTCGGGTTGGTCTTGTGGCAGTGGTCCACCAGCGCGCCGGCGATCACCTTGTCGAACATGTCCTCGGTCACGCCCATCTGCCGCAGGCCGGTGGGCAGGCCCAGGCGCGCGGTCATGTCGTGCACCGCCTGCGCCACGTCGGCGCCTTCGGGCAGGCCCATCGCGCGGCGCAGGCGCGCGTAGCGGTCCTCGCGCACCACGCTCGGCGCGTCGGCGTTGAAGCGCAGCACCGCGGGCATCACCACCGCGTTGAGCGTGCCGTGGTGCAGGCCGGTCTTGCCGTCGATCTTGAGGCCGCCGAGCGGATGCGACAGCGAATGCACGCAGCCCAGGCCCTTCTGGAACGCCATCGCGCCCTGCATGGAGGCGCTCATCATGTTCAGGCGCGCGTCGCGGTCCTGGCCGTCGCGGGTGGCGCGCTCGATATGCTTCCAGCCGCGCTCCAGGCCGTCCAGCGCGATGCCGTCGGCGGGCGGGTTGAAGGCCGGCGCCAGGAACGTCTCCACGCAATGCGCGATGGCGTCCATGCCGGTGGCGGCGGTCAGCCCCGCGGGCAGGCCGAGCGTGAGGCCGGGGTCGCAGATGGCGGAGCGGGGCAGCAGGTGCCACGAATGGAAGCCGAGCTTGCGGCCGTCCTCGAGGATGATGATGGCGCCGCGCGCTACTTCGCTGCCGGTGCCGGCGGTGGTGGGCACGGCGATCAGCGGCGCGGCGCGCTCGGTGATCTTCGCGCTGCCGCCTTCGATGGTGGCGTAGGTGGTCAGCTCGCCCGGGTGCGTGGCGAGGATGGCGATGCCCTTGGCGAGGTCGATGGAGGAGCCGCCGCCGACCGCCACCAGCCCGTCGCAGCCGCTCTCGCGGTACAGCGCGGCGGCCTTCTTGACCATCGCCTCGGTGGGGTTGGACGGGGTCTCGTCGAAGACCGCGTGCGGCAGGCCGGCGAGCGCGTCGATGGCCTGCCGCGCCACGCCGGCGGCGACCACGCCCTTGTCGGTCACCAGCAGCGGGCGGCGGATGCCGATGCGCGCGCACTCCGCCGGCAGCTGGCCGATGGCGCCGAAGTCGAGATGGATATGCGTCAGGTAGTAGATGAAGGCCATCTGGGTTGTCTCCGTCCGTGCGGTGTTTTATTTATCCGGCGATGACCGATGATCGCGCAAAAGCGGCCACCCTGGCCAGTCCCGCGGTAAATTTCCATTGTGTTGCTGCCGAAACATCCGGAATCATACTAAAATCGAACGACCGTTCACAATTTGAATTCCGGCTGCGCGCCGCTTCCGCGCCACCGCTTCCGTGCCGCCGGAAATCCGGCCCCGCCGGAGATTCACCCAGCCCGCATCGACCGCCCATGACCGCCGTTCCCGCCTCGCCCCAGGGGTTCGCCCAGTCCGCTCCCGCCGCGTCCGGCATCCCCCACACGCGCGGCACGCCCGGCATGCCCGCGGCCGCGCTCGATCCGCAGGTGGCGGCGCTGCTGGACCTGATCCGGCGCGTCAAGCGGCCCGGCATCCACGAGCTCGACCCGATCGACGCCAAGACCGCCTACGAGAAGAGCGCGCCCATCATGGACATCGCGCCGACGCCGGTGCACAGCGTGGAAAACCTGACGGTGGCGGCGCGCGACGGCTACGAGATCCCGCTGCGCCTGTACGCGCCGCGCGCGGCAAGCTGGGTCGAGCCGCTGCCGCTGCTGCTGTACTTCCACGGCGGCGGCTTCACCGTGGGCAGCATCAATTCGCACGACCCGCTGTGCCGCTTGCTGTGCGCGCGGGGCGACTGCATGGTGCTGTCGGTGGACTACCGGCTCGGGCCGGTATGGCAGTTTCCCTACGCCGCCAACGATGCGTTCGACGTCATGCAGTGGATCTTCCACGAGGCCGCCCACCTCGGCGCGGACCCGGCCCGCATCGCGCTCGGCGGCGACAGCGCGGGCGGCACGCTCGCCGCCGCCTGCGCCGTGCACGCGCGCGACGCGGGGCTGGCGCCGGTGCTGCAGATGCTGATCTACCCCGGCACCTGCGCGCGCCAGGACACGCCTTCGCACCGCGCGCTGGCCGAGGGCTATCTGCTGACCGCGCCGATGATCCAGTGGTTTTTCTCGCAGTACCTCGACAGCGAGGCCAGCCGCGACGACTGGCGCTTCGCCCCGCTCGACGGCGGCGGCCACGGCGCCGACGTGCGCGGCTGCTGTCCGGCCTGGATCGCCGTGGCCGGCTACGACCCGCTGCACGACGAGGGCGTGGCCTACGCGGCCAAGCTGCGCGCCGCCGGCGTGCCCGCCGCGCTGGCCGACTACCCGGGCATGATCCACGATTTCTTCAAGCTGGGGCGTTTCGTCCCGGCCGTGGCGGACGCCCACGCGGACGCCGTCGCCGCCTTGCGCGCCGCCTTCGGCAGCGGTTGAGCGCGGCCGCCGGCCGACACCGGCAGCCGGATCGAAGCGGTCGCAGAACCACCGATTCATGGCTTTATCCCAATGCGCCGCGGGCGTTCCGCCCGCGGCGGTAGTCGTAGCAACAGTAGAAACAGGAGACACAGACTCATGCAACGCCGCCAATTCCTCGCCCAAGCGGGCGTGTTCGCCGCTACCGTGGCAACCCTCGGCCTGGCCAGCGCGCCGGTCCAGGCGCAGGCGGACAATTTCCCGCAGCGGCCGGTGCGCCTCATCATCGGCTATACCGCGGGCGGCTCGACCGACCTGCCGTTCCGCGTGCTGGCGGAAAACGCCTCCAAGATCCTCGGCCAGCCCGTCATCATCGAGAACAAGCCCGGCGCGGGCGGCGTGCTGCCGGCCCAGCTGATGCAGTCGACCCAGCCCGACGGCTACACGCTGGCGCAGGTGGCCATGCCGGTCTACCGCCTGCCGTACACCACCAAGATCAACTGGGACCCGGTCAAGGACCTGAGCTACGTGATCAACCTGGCCGGCTATTCGTTCGGCCTGGTGGTGCCGGTGGATTCGCCGATCAAGACCATGCAGGACTACATGGCCTACGCGCGCGCCAACCCGGGCAAGCTGACCTATGGCTCGCCGGGTTCGATGACCACGCTGCACCTGACGATGGAAGAGCTGGCCATGAAGCAGAACGTGCAGTTCTCGCATATCCCGTACAAGGGCAACTCGGAATCGATGCAGGCGCTGCTGGGCGGCCACGTGATGTCGGTGGCCGACACGCCGGCGTGGGCGCCCTACGTGGAGTCCGGCAAGCTGCGCCTGCTGTCGACCTGGGGCGAGAAGCGCTCGGCGCGCTTCCCCAACGTGCCCACGCTCAAGGAACTCGGCTACGGCATCGTGCAGACTTCGCCGTTCGGCATCGTGGCGCCCAAGGGCACCGACCCGAAGATCGTCAAGAAGCTGCATGACGCCTTCAAGAAAGCGATGGAAATGCCGAACTACCGCGAGTCGCTCGCCAAGTTCGACATGGAGCCGTACTACATGAGCAGCGAGCAATACGCCCACTTCGCCGCCGACACGGTGAAGAAGGAAAAGGCCATCATCGACAAGCTGGGCCTGAACAAGCCGCAGTGAGGCGCGGGCGGGCTTCGGCCCGCCGCATCCGCCGCACTCGCCGCGGACATGCGCGCGGCGCCGGTCCCGCCAGGGCCGGCGCCGTTTTTCCATTCAGCAGGAGCTTTTTTTTTCATGGCCAAGGAACAATTCCGCCACAGCATGCCGCTGCGCGTGCGCTGGGCCGAGGTCGATCCGCAGTCGATCGTCTTCAACGCGCACTACCTGACCTATTGCGACATCTGCGTGACCGAATACTGGCGCGCGGTGGGCATCCGCTATCCCGAGGACGTGCTGCACGCGCATGGCGTGGACATCTTCGTGGTCAAGTCCACGCTGGAGTACCACGCCTCGGCGCGCTTCGACGACGTGCTGGACATCCGCGGCCGGATCGCCCGCATGGGGCGCTCCAGCATGCTGTTCCGCGTGGAGATGTACCGCGGCGACGAGCACCTGATCACCGGCGAGATCGTCTACGTGTGCGCCGGTCCCGAGAGCCGCAAGTCGACGCCCGTGCCGGGCGCGGTGCGCGAGAAGATCTTGGCCTACGAGGTGGTGACGCCGGAGGGCTGATCCGGCGCGCCACGCCTTGTCTACGGCGCGATCCCGGCGTCCTCGATATAGCCGCGGATCACGGCCTCGAAGCCGTCGTCGCCGGCGAAGCCCAGCGCCAGCGCGCGCTGCGTGTTCCACACCGCCGGCCATGTGCCGACGATGTTCTCGATGCGCGCGTCGCGCTCCCAGGTCACGCGGTCGGCGACGAAATCGCCGGCCACCTCGCGCAGCGCCGCCACCATCTGCCGCGGCGTGACCGACAGCCCCGGCAGGTTGACCGCGCGGCGCTCGCCGAAGGCCTCGCCGTCGAGCTCCATGCCGCGCACCAGCGCCGCGATGGCGCCGCGCGGCGACAGCAGCCACAGCGGCGTGTCCGGCGCCACCGGGCAGTTGGCCGCCTCGCCGGCGAGCGGCTCGCGGATGATGCCGCTGGCGAACGACGAGGCCGCCGCGTTGGGCTTGCCCGGGCGCACGCTGATGGTGGGCAGGCGCAGCACGCGCCCGTCGACGAAGCCGCGCCGGCTGTAGTCGGACAGCAGCAGCTCGCCGATGGCCTTCTGCGCGCCGTAGGACGACTGCGGGTTGAGCGCGGTGTCGTCCTGCACCAGCGCGGGCAGGGTGCCGCCGTACACCGCCACCGAACTGGTGAACACCACGCGCGGCCGGTGGCCGAGCGCGCGGCAGGTTTCCAGCAGCGCGCGCGCCGCGTCGAGGTTGACGCGCATGCCGAGCGCGAAGTCCGCCTCGGCCTGGCCGCTCACCACGGCCGCGAGATGGAACACGGCGCCGGTGCGCGCGTCGATGGCCCGCGCCAGCACGGCGGGATCGGACAGGTCGCCGGTGACCACGCGCACGCGCGCGTCGCCGAGCGGCGGCGGGGCCGCCACGTCGAGCAGCGTCAGGCCTTCGATGGCGACCGGCCGGCCGCCGATGTCGAGGGTGCCGCGCGCGAGCAGCAGGCGGGCGAGCCGCAGGCCGAGAAAGCCGGCGCCGCCGGTAATCAGTACGTGCATCGTTGTCCTCCGTCAGCGCCGCCCGGCGGCGGCATGCGTTGTGCCGGGAATCAGCCCTCGAGATACGGCCTGACCCAGCCCAGCCCGGCCGTGGTGCCGGCGCGCGGGCGGTATTCGCAGCCGATCCAGCCGTCGTAGCCGAGGCCGTCGATCACGTCGAACAGGTAGGGATAGTTGAGCTCGCCCAGGTCCGGCTCGTGCCGCTCGGGCACGCCGGCGATCTGGATGTGGCCGATGCCGGCCATGTCGCGCTTGAGCTTGACGGCGAGGTCGCCCTCCACGATCTGGCAGTGGTAACAGTCGAACTGCACCTTGAGGTTGGCCGCGCCGACCTCCTTGCAGATGGCCTGGCCGTCGTCCTGGCGGTTGAGGAAATAGCCCGGCATGTCGCGGCCGTTGATCGGCTCGATCAGCACGGTCACGCCCTGCGCGGCGGCCGCGCGCGCGGCATGGGCCAGGTTTTCCAGGTAGCAGGCGCGGTGGCGCGCGCGGTCGGCGCCGGCCGGCACCATGCCGGCCATCACGTGGATGCGGTCGTTGCCGATCACCGCGGCGTATTCCAGCGCGCGCGCGATCGTGTCGCGGAACTCGGCCTCGCGCCCGGGCAGCGCGGCCATGCCGCGCTCGCCGGCGCGCCAGTCGCCGGGCGGCGCGTTGAACAGCGCCTGCGCGAGGCCGCTGGCGTCGAGGCGCGCGCGGATCTCGGCGGCGGGATGCTCGTAGGGGAACAGGAATTCCACCGCCTTGAAGCCGTCCGCCGCGGCGGCGGCGAAGCGGTCCAGGAAGGCGTGCTCGGTGTACATCATCGAGAGATTGGCGGCAAAGCGCGGCATGCGGTGCTCCAGGAAAGATGCGGTTGTGGCCGGGCCGCCGTGCCCGGCCGCGCGCGCGCGGGGGGGCGCCGGGCGGCGCAGCGCATACGGTGCCACAAAGCGCGCCGGCCTGCCCGCCGGAACGCGAGGCGGCCGGCGCGGGCTACCAGCGCGCCTTGAAGGTGTCGCGCAGTTCCGCCAGCGCGTGTTCGTCGAGCGGCTCGGGCTTGTCCCCGGGCATCAGCCAGAGCCGGGCGGTTTCTTCCAGTTCCTCCAGCGCGAACGCGGCGCGCGAGACGGTGGACTCCCACACCACTGGCCCCAGGCGCGCCAGCAGCACGCCGCGCACCTCGGCGGCCAGCCCGGCCACGCGCGCGGCCACGGCGGGATCGCCGGGGCGGTGGTAGGGAATCAGCGGGATGTGCCCGACCTTCATCACGTAGTAGGGCGTGATCGGCGGCAGCACGTCGTCGGGGCGCCACGCGCCCGCCAGGCTCAGCGCCACCAGGTGGGTGGAATGCGTGTGGACCACGCCGTGCGCCTGCGGGTTGTTGTCGTAGATGGCGCGGTGCAGGGTCAGCGTCTTGGACGGCTTGTCGCCCGCCACCCACGCGCCGGCGCCGTCCACCTTGGCGATGGCCGCCGGGTCCAGCATGCCGAGGCAGGCGTCGGTCGGCGTGATCAGCCAGCCGTCGTCGAGCCGCGCGCTGATGTTGCCGGCGCTGCCCACGGTATAGCCGCGCTGGTAGAGGCTGGCGCCGATGCGGCAGATCTCCTCGCGCAGGGTCGCTTCGCGGCTCATGCCTCGCCTCCCAGGCGGCGCAGCGCCTCGTCGAAGAAATCCGGGCCGCCGAAGTTGCCGGACTTGAGCGCCAGCGCCAGCGGCTGCGTCTCCAGCGTGACGGTGGCCGGCACGCCCGGCGCGATCTGCGCGCCGATGCGCAGCGCCTGCACGCCGAGCGCCTGCACCACCGCGCCGGAGGTCTCGCCGCCGGCCACCACGAAGCGGCGCGTGCCGTGCGCCTTCGCTGCCGCGGCGACGTCGGCCAGCGCCTGCTCGACCAGATGGCCGGCGCGCTCCACGCCCAGCGCCGCCTGCGCGGCCTTGACCTGCTCGGGCGAGGTGGTGGCGTAGACCAGCACCGGCTCGGCGTGCGCGGCGATCAGCGCCAGCGCCTGCTCGACCAGCGGCGCGCCTTCGGCCAGCGCCAGCGGATCGAGGCGCAGGGCGGGGCGCCGGTGCGCCAGCCACTGCGCGACCTGGGCGTTGGTCGCCTTCGACGCGCTGCCGGCCAGCACCAGCGCCGGGCCGGTCACGGGCGCCACGTTGTCCGCGTCGGCGCGCTCGGGCAGCAGGCCGGCGCGGCGGAAGTTGGCCGGCAGGCCCAGCGCCAGGCCGGAGCCGCCGGTCAGCAGCGGCAGCGCGGCGCAGGCCTCGCCCAGCGTGTGCAGGTCGGCATCGCTGACCGCATCGGCGATGGCCATGCGCACGCCGTCGCCGCGCAGGGCGCCGTCGCCGCGCAGGGCGCCGATGGCGTGCTGCACGGCGACGCTGCCGCGCGCCACCGTGTCGTGGCGCAGCAGGCCCACTTTGCCCTTGCTCTGGCGCTGCAATACGCGCACCAGGTTGGCATCGTGCATCGGCGTGAGCGGGTGGTTCTCCATGCCCGACTCGCTGAGCAGCGCGTCGCCCACGAACAGGTGGCCGCGGAAGATCGTGCGGCCGTTCTCGGGGAAGGCCGGGCAGGCGATGGTGAAATCGCTGCCGAGCGCCGCCAGCAGCGCCTCCGCCACCGGGCCGATATTGCCCGCGTCGGTGGAGTCGAAGGTGGAGCAGTACTTGAAGAAGAACTGGCGGCAGCCCTGCGCCTGCAGCCAGCGCAGCGCGTCGAGCGATTGCGCGATGGCGTCGGCGGCGGGAATGGTGCGCGACTTCAGCGCCACCACCAGCGCGTCGGCCTGTTCCACGCCGGGCAGCGCGGCGCCGGCGGGCACGCCGATGGTCTGCACGGTGCGCATGCCGTTGCGCACCAGCGTGTTGGCGAGATCGGTGGCGCCGGTAGAATCGTCTGCGATGCAGCCGAGCAGGGCGCGCGGGGATTGGACGGATACGGTCATCTTGCTGTTTTTACTCCGACTTGCGTTGCGGCAGGCCGATGCCGGGGAATATCTTGATCACGGCGGAGTCGTCCTCCCCGCCATGCCCGGCGCTCGACGCCATCATGAACATCTGGTGCGCCGCGGCCGACAGCGGCAGCGGGAACTTGCTGGCGCGCGCGGTATCGAGCACCAGCCCGAGATCCTTGACGAAGATGTCCACCGCCGACAGCGGCGTGTAGTCGCCGGCCAGGATATGCGGCACGCGGTTCTCGAACATCCACGAGTTGCCCGCGCTGTGGGTGATGACCTCGTACAGCGCTGCGGCGTCCACGCCTTCGCGCAGGCCCAGCGCCATCGCCTCGGCCGCCGCGGCGATATGCACGCCGGCCAGCAACTGGTTGATGATCTTGACCTTGGAGCCCGCGCCATGCGCGTCGCCCAGCCGGTAGACCTTGCCCGCCATCGCCGCCAGCACGTCCTCGGCCAGCGCGTAGGCCTCGGCCGGGCCGGAAGTCATCATGGTCATCTCGCCGCTGGCCGCGCGCGCCGCGCCGCCGGATACCGGCGCATCCAGCAGCAGGATGCCGTGCCCGGCGAGGCGCTGGCCCAGCGCCTCGGCAAAGCTGGGCGGCACCGTGGCGCTGGCGATCACCAGCGCGCCGGGCCGCATCGCGGCGGCCGCGCCATCCGCGCCGAACAGCACGGCCTCGGTCTGCGCGGCGTTGACCACCAGCGTCACCACCACGTCGCACAGCCGGCCCAGCTCGGCCGGGCTGGCGCAGGGCGTGCCGCCCGCGTCGGCAAAGCGTTGCAGCACCTCGGCCCGCAGGTCGCAGGCATGCACCTTGAAGCCGGCGCGCAGCAGGCTGTGCGCGACGCCGTTGCCCATCGCGCCAAGGCCGATGACGCCGATCGATTGACTCATGGAAACTCCTGCGAAAAAAGGCGGGATCAGTTGGACGGCCCGCGCGCGGTCTCGTCGGGACCGGGCTGACTGCCCTGCGACAGGCGCCGCGCCGCGTTGTACATATGCGTCTGCGCCGCGTTGCGCGCGGCCAGCGCGTCGCCGGCGCGGATCGCCGCGACGATGGACTGGTGCTCCTCGCGCACCTGCCGCGAGAAATCCGCGCGGCGCGCCTCGTTGGTCCGCGTCACGCGCGTGGCGGTTTCCAGGTACTGGCTCAGGAATGCCAGCGTCTTGAGGAAATACGGGTTGCCGGTGGCCCCGGCAATGGCCCGGTGAAAGGCCACGTCGGCCGCCACGCCATCGCCGCCCGCGGCTTCCTCCGCGTCGATGCGCGCCAGCGCCGCGTCGATCGCCGCCATGCTCGCGTCGGTGCGGCAACGCGCGGCCTGCGCCGCCACCTCGGCCTCGATCGCGCGGCGCAGCTCGACGATCTGCAGCACCGATTCCAGCGTGGCCGTATCGGTGTAGTCGATACGCAGCGGCCGGATGCCGGCCTGCTCGGTGACGAACACGCCGCTGCCCTGGCGCGATTCCACCACCCCCTCATGCCGCAGCCGCGCGATGGCCTCGCGGATCACGGTGCGGCTCACGCCGAATTCCTCCGACAGCACCGCCTCGGTCGGCAGCTTGTCGCCGCGGGCGAAGGCGCCGTCGTTGATCTTCTCCAGCAATTGTTCTGCGACGGTATCGGTCAGCGCGCGGGCGGGGACTTTCTGGAACACGGAGGGGCCAAGTGGTTTGGTGATATGGTCATCATACAAATTTTGTGGCGAGGATGGTGATCGGGGATTACCCGGAGCCGCCAGAGATTGACGGCCAGCGGATGGCTGGGGAAATTTCCCGGCGCGCCCGACCGACCCGCCGTCTCTTCCGTCCCGGTCACGGCCGCCCGCCATGCCGCCGCCCCCTCCCGGCGGTATCATGGCGACCGCCCCGCCGGGCTTTCTCCGGGGCACTTTTTCCCCCAGCACTGCTCACGACACATCATGACCATCTCCATCCGCCTCGTCCCCTGGTCCGAAGCGCGCGAAACCGCGCGCGCCATCCGTTACGCCGTCTTCGTCGAGGAGCAGGGCGTGCCGGTGGAGATGGAGTGGGACGAATGGGATGAGCCGAGCTGGCACGCGCTGGCCGTGGCCGAGGATGGCACCGCGCTGGCCACCGGCCGCCTGCTGCCCGACGGCCATATCGGGCGCATGGCGGTGCTCAAGCGGGCGCGCGGCACCGGCGTGGGCGCCAGGGTGCTGGCGGCGCTGATGGACAAGGCGGCCGAGCTTGGTTATGCCGAGCTGGTGCTGAGCGCGCAGAGCCACGCGGCGCCGTTCTACGCGCGCGTGGGCTTCGCGCCGGTCGGCGAGCCGTTCGAGGAAGTCGGCATTCCGCACGTGGAGATGCGCAAGTCGCTGCGCTGAGCGGCGCTGAGCAACACTGCGCGGCGGCGCTACGCGCGCGGGAACAGCGGCCTGGCCAGCAGCCGTGCCGCTCGGTCGTCGGCATGGAACCGGGCAGCTTCGCGCGCGCTGCCGCGGCGGTTGGCGGAAGCGGCCCGAGGAAGCGGTATCATCGCCGTCTTCTTTTTTCCGCCGCGTCATTCCCGACCTTGCGGCGGCCCCCGACCGCGCTTCATACCATGCCAGAGAACCGTTCCCGCCTGCTCCGGGCGCTTGCCGACGCCATCCCCGCCATCGACCCCGCCGCCGCGCCGGCCGGTGATCCGCCGGCCGGGGCCGCGCTGCTGCCGGCCTGGCTCGTGCCCTGGCTGGCCGGGCATTGCCTGGTGGCGGTGGACTGGCGCGAATTCAGCACGCACGGCGCCGGCGCCGTGGCGGGGCTGGCCGTGCTGCGCGCGGCGCGCGTGTCCAGCCTCGAGGTGGACGGCCTCTACGACGAGGACGGCATCCCGCTCGGCGGCGACGACGATGATTTCGACATGGAGCCCGCGGCGCTCTACCTGGCGCACCTCAACCGCGAACTGGCGCCGCACGGCATGCAGTTGCTGGAACTCGGGCGCGGCGATCCCGCCTGGCTGCTGGCCGTGCGCAACGACCCGGCCGCGATCCGCGCGCTCGGCGCGGCGCTGCAGCCCTGGGGGCTGCAGGCGCGGCAATACTGAACGGAAGGAAGCGGGCGCCGGCGCGGCGCCCCGGGCTCAGGGTCTCAGGGTCTCAGGGTCTCAGGGCGCGGGCACCTGCCCGGCGTCGCGCGACACGCGCAGGCGGCCGCGGTAGGAGACTTCGCCGGTGCGGCCGTTGGCATCGAAGCTGCGCTCGCTCAGCTCGAAGCGGCCGTCGTGGCGTACCCGCAGCACGGTGCTGGCGCGCGTGCCGTAGCTGGGCGAGCGGATGAAGGCGGACGAGAGCAGCCGTTCCCATTCGGGCGTGACGCCGGTGCGGGGCAGCTCGAAGTCCAGCGCCTGGCGCGTGTCGGCCAGCAGGTCGAAGTAGGGTTCGGCGCTGGCGCCGGTCTGGCCGGTGTCGGCCGCCAGCGTCTCGGCCAGCGCGCCGACGCGGCTGACCACCTTGGGCCAGGGCGTGTCGAGCAGGGCGTTGGACAAGCCGTACAGGCCGGCCTTGAGCCGCTGCGGCTGCGCCGCCGCGCCGCGGCTGCCGCGGTTGCTGTACCACCACAGCTCGCGCAGGTCGCAGGTCAGCAGGTTGAAGCCGTTGTAGACGCCGGCGCGCGGCGCCAGCCCGGCCAGGTAGGCGTGCGGGTCGCTGTCGCCGCGCAGGAAGCCGGCCACCAGTTCGCCGCGCGAGCGGGCATCGGTGCGCTTCTCGGACGGCGCGCGGTAATTGGTCAGGGCGGCGAAGCGGCCGTCGCCGGCCAGGCCCATCCAGGTGCCCGGCTCGCCGATCACTTCCGCCATGTCGCGGCCGGCCAGCACCTGCGGGGCGTCTTCCCACCAGTGCACCGGCGCCGCGGGGCGGGCGTAGAACTCGTCGCGGTTGCCGGCCACCACCAGGGCGTAGTCAGGGTGAGACTGCCAGGCGACCAGAATCAGGCACATAGTGCTTCCTTTACTGCATTTGCTGCATTCACTTCGTTCACTGCCTGTCCGTTCGCGGCCTGGTGCCGCGAGGCCGGTTCAGAGGGGGCTCAAAGCTGGTCCAGGTCGACGAAGCGCTCGCTCTGGCGCTCGCCGCCGAGGAAACGCTGCAGGCCGCTTTGCCGCCACAGCCCGTCGAGCAGGATGTCGAAGGCGGGCGGCACGTCGGCGTAGGCTTCCATCCAGGTCTGCATGCCGTTGCGCGTCTCCGGCCTGCGTAAGAGCGTACCACCAATTCCGCCCGCTTCGGCAACGGTCTCCATCCAGCGGTGCCAGTGCGGCAACGCCTCTTCGGCCAGGGTTTCCGGCACGCGGAAATAGACGTAAAGGTGATCGCTCATATGGTCCTGCCTGTGTCTTGCGGCGCGCCGGCGCTCAGGCGGCCTCGCCGACCGGCACCGCGTAGGGCAGCTCGCCCGGGCGCACCGGGCTGCCGGTGGCGCTGCCCAGGTGCAGCGCGCCGGCGGCGGCGTCGATCTTCAGTTCGGCCAGGCCGTCCCAGCCGCCCTGCGGCGCGGCGGCGGCGTTGACCACCATGCCGCACGGCTGCGCGGGGTCCTCGGGGCGGAAGATCTCGGTGGCGGCGGCCGGCGCTTCGCCCTCGCCGTGGATCAGCCACATGCGGCGCTTGAGCGTGCCGCGGTACTGGCTGCGCGCGACGATTTCCTGGCCCGGGTAGCAGCCCTTGCGGAAGCTCACGCCGCCGACCAGCTCCAGGTTGATCATCTGCGGCACGAACTGTTCCTGCGTGGCCGCGGCGATGCGCGGCACGCCGGAGCGCACTTCCAGCCAGTCCCACACGGCGCTGTCGGCCGGCGCCAGCGTGGCCGCCAGCGCGGCCTGCCGGTCCGCGGCCTGCTCGGCGGGCAGCGCGATCTGCCAGCGCGGCAGGCCGTCGCCGTCGGGCAGGCGGATCACGGTGGCGCCGGCCGCGGCGGCGGCCTGCCAGGGGGCGTCCGGCGCGGGCAGGCCGGCGGCCCGCAGCGCGGCGGCGGCGCCGGGGCCGGCCACGCCGAGCAGCGCGACGGCCGGCGTCAGGTCGGACAGGCGCGCCTTGGCGCGCAGCACGAACATGCTCAGGCGCTTCTGGATGGCGGCCTGGAGGTCGGCCGAGATCTGGAGCACGATGCCTTCGTCGTCGCGCCACACCAGGAAACTGGCGAGCAGGCGGCCCTTGGGCGAGCAATAGCCGGCCAGGCGCGCGCTGCCGGCGCCGAGATCGTCGATGGCGTTGGTCAGCTGCGTGTGCAGGAAGCTGGCCGCGTCTTCGCCGGCGACCCGGATCAGGCCCAGGTGCGCGGGACGGCAGACGACGCCGCCCTGGCGCGCGGCTTCGAACTGGGTGGCAAGGTCGGGAGCAGGGGAGTTCATGGCAGGAATCTGGCTCGTTGTGGCACGTATCTGGACGGACGGCACGCGCGGGCGCGCCGGATGGCGGGTGCGGCAGGCGGCGCGCGCTCGTGGCGGCGCAAGGCTCCCGGTATTATATGGGGCTGTCGCCATTTCAGCCGGCGCGCCCGCGGCCCCTGCCGCGCGCCGCCGTCTTTGCCGCGGTGCGCGCGGGCGCACGCGGCGCCGCTACCTTCTGCCTACATGAAACGTATTTTCCTGCGGCTGCTGCTGGCCGCGCTGGTGTTTGCGATCGCCGCGGCCGGCGCCTTCGCCTGGTGGGCCAACCGCCCCCTCGAACTGCCGGCCACGCCGGTCGAAGTGGTGATCAAGCCCAATTCCAGCGTGGCCAGCGTCGGCCGCCAGATCCAGCGCGGCGGCGTGCCGATGGACGCGCGCCTGTTCGCCCTGCTGGCGCGGCTGACCGGCCACGGCGCCGACCTCAAGGCCGGCGGCTACGAGTTCGCGCGCGGCGCCTCGCCGCTGTCGGTGCTCGGCAAGATCGCCCGCGGCGAAGTCACCCACTACGTCCTGACCGTGATCGAAGGCTGGGAATTCCGCAAGATGCGCGCCGCCGTCGACGCCCATCCGGCGCTCAAGCACGACAGCCGCGGCCTGTCCGACGCCGAGCTGATGAAGGCCATCGGCGCGCCCGAGCCGGCCCCGGAAGGCATGTTCTTCCCGGACACCTACCTGTTCGCGCGCGGCAGCAGCGACCTGGAACTGTATCGCCACGCCTACCGCGCGATGCAGCGCCGCCTGACCGACGCCTGGAACGCGCGCGCGTCCGGCCTGCCGTACAAGACGCCCTACGAGGCGCTGGTGATGGCCTCCATCGTCGAGAAGGAAACCGGCCAGCCGGGCGAGCGCGCGATGATCGCCGCGGTATTCGTCAACCGGCTCAGGAAGGGCATGATGCTGCAGACCGATCCCACCGTGATCTACGGCATGGGCGAAGCCTTCGACGGCAATATCCGCAAGCGCGATCTGCTCGCCGACACCCCGTACAATACCTACACGCGCGCGGGCCTGCCGCCCACGCCGATCTCGCTGCCCGGGCTGGCCTCGCTGGCCGCGGCGACCGCGCCGGCGCCGTCGGACGCGCTGTACTTCGTGGCGCGCGGCGACGGCAGCAGCTATTTCTCCAACTCGCTTCCCGAACACAACCGCGCGGTCGACAAGTACCAGCGCGGCAAATAAGTCTCTCCCATGCGCGGAAAATTCATCACATTCGAGGGCATCGACGGTGCCGGCAAAAGCACCCACGTGGAGTGGGTGGCCGAGCGCCTGCGCGCGCGCCTGGCCGGCAGCGCGGCGGTGGTCACCACCCGCGAGCCCGGCGGCACGCCGCTGGGCGAGGACCTGCGCCAGATCCTCCTGCATCGCAAGATGCACCTGGAAACCGAGGCGCTGCTGATGTTCGCCGCCCGCCGCGAGCACATCGCCGAAGTCATCGAGCCCGCGCTGGCGCGCGGCGACTGGGTGGTGTCCGACCGCTTCACCGACGCCACCTTCGCCTACCAGGGCGGCGGCAGGGGCCTGCCGCGCGCGCGCCTGGAGGTGCTGGAAGGCTGGGTGCAGGACGGCCTGCAGCCCGACCTGACGCTGCTGTTCGACGTGCCGCTGGAAACCGCCAGCGCCCGCCTGGCCGGCGCGCGCGAGCCCGACAAGTTCGAGGCCGAGTCGCGCGCCTTCTTCGCGCGCACGCGCCAGGAATACCTGCGGCGCGCGGCGGAGGCGCCGCAGCGCTTCCGCGTGATCGACGCCACGCGCACCATCGCCGAGATTCAGACCGAACTTGAGAAAATTCTCGCAACGCTTTGATTCGGCGGCACTATCATGGCAGGCTGATACCACCGGCAGCGCTCCATGCAGTGGATGAAGATCACTCCCTAACTCCTTGATTCGCATGCTTTATCCCTGGCAGACAGAAGACTGGCAACGGCTGAACGGACTGCGCGAGCGGCTGCCGCACGCCTTGCTCATCCACGGCCAGCAAGGCATCGGCAAGCGCGACCTGGCGCTGCACTTCGCCCAGGGGCTGCTGTGCGACACGCCGCGCGCCGACGGGCAGCCGTGCGGCACGTGCGCGGCCTGCCACTGGTTCAGCCAGGGCAACCATCCCGATTTCACCGTGGTCCGCCCCGAGGCGCTGGAAGCCGCCGGCGACGCCGAGACCGACGACAGCGGCAAGAAGAAGGCGCCCAGCAAGGTCATCCGCATGGAGCAGGTGCGGGCGCTGATCGAGACCGTCGGCATCGGCACCCATCGCGCCGGCCTGCGGCTGGTGGTGGTGTACCCGCTCGACGCGCTGCAGAACGAGGGCGCCAACGCGCTGCTCAAGACGCTGGAAGAGCCGCCGCCCTCGACCGTGTTCCTGCTCGTCACCGACCGGCTCGACCGCGTGCTGCCGACCATCCTGTCGCGCTGCCGCCAGTTTTCCGTGCAGCGGCCCACGCAGGCCGACGCGCTGGCGTGGCTGCGCGGGCAGGGCGTGGGCGATGCCGAGGCGCAACTGGCGCTGGCCGGCGGCTCGCCGCTGACCGCGCTGCACGCCGCCGAGGCCGAGGAACAGCCGCTGCAGCGCTGGCTGGTGAGCCAGCTTGGCGGTGGTGCCGGCTTCGACGCGCTGGGCGCCGCCGAGCATGTGCAGAAGATGCCGGTGCCCGCGGTGCTTGGCATCCTGCAGCGCTGGACGTACGATCTGCTGTCGGCGTGCCTGGCGGCGGCGCAGGCGCCGCGCTATTTCCCGCGCGAGCAGGCCGCCGTCGCGCGCTGCGCGCAGGCTACCGATGCGCACCGGCTGCAGGCCTTCCTGGCGCGGCTGGTGAACCACCGGCGCAGCGAGAACCATCCGCTGGCCGCGCGCCTGGTGATGGAAGCGGTGTTCCTGGAATACCGGCAGATGTTTCAGTAGTTGGCCTAGCAGTCATCTTGCTTGTGTTTGCCGGGTGGTGTCCGTTAGTCATACCGATAAGGCCTGAAGGCCACGGTCAGCAACAAGGGGTCAGTCATGAGTACAGCAGCAACAGGAAGCCGGGGCCCGGGCGTGCCCGGCGCCGCCGGCGTGGGCGCGCCCACGGCGGGCGGGATCGGCGCGGCGACGGTGCCGGGCGCGGCTTCGCGGCCGAACGTGCTTTCGCTTTCGATCAAGGACCAGGCGGGCCTGTACGCCGCCTACATGCCGTTCCTGCAGCGCGGCGGCATCTTCGTGCCGAGCAACCGGCCGTTCCGGCTGGGCGAGCAGGTATTCCTCGTGCTGTCCCTGCTGGACCGGCCGCAGAAATACCAGATCGCGGGGCAGGTGGCATGGATCACGCCGGTCGGCACGCCCAACAAGACGCCCGGCATCGGCATCCACCTGCCGGACGACGACAACGGCCGCAACCTGCGCCGCGCGGTGGAAGAGATCCTGGGCAAGGCCATCGAGTCCAGCCGGCCCACGCAGACGCTGTAGGCAAGACCGGCGGGCCTGCCGGGCGGAGCATCGGGTGAAACATCAGGTGAAACATCGGGTTTCGCGTCCAGGCCATTGATTTACAAGCAGTCAGAGAAGAAGCAACAACATGAGTGAAAACGCTTTCACGGTGCGCGACGCCCAGCCGCGCGACCTGGCCGGCATCGTCGCCATCTACAACAGCACGGTCGCCTCGCGCATGGTCACGGCCGACACCGAGCCCGTCAGCGTGGCGTCGCGCCAGGCCTGGTTCGATGCCCATCCGCCCGCGCGCCGCCCGCTGTGGGTGGCGGAAGACGGCGCGGGCCGCATGGCGGGCTGGCTCAGCTTCTCCGATTTCTATGGCCGCCCGGCTTACGGCGCCACCGCCGAGGTCTCGATCTACCTGGATGCCGGCAGCCGCGGCCAGGGCCTGGGCCGGCACCTGCTGCAGCAGGCCATCGCCCATGCGCCGCAGATCGGCGTGCACACCGTGCTGGGCTTCATCTTCGGCCACAACGCGCCGAGCCTGGGCCTGTTCGCCTCGCTGGGGTTCGAGCGCTGGGGCCACCTGCCGCGCGTGGCCGTGCTCGACGGCATCGAGCGCGATCTCGTGATTCTTGGCCGGCACCTGACCAAGCCGGCAGGCTAGCCCGGGCCGGCCGCGCCTCCCGCGGCTTTCTCCGCCTTCTCCATCCCGGCCACCCGCGCCGCCAGCCTGGCGGCCGGTGGTATCCGCGGTTCCTCCCGCCGCGGCGAAGTCGCGCGACCGCCCGCGCGCCATGCAGGGCCGGGGATTGATTGAATCCCCATCTCGATCGTGCCAAAAACGCGATTGGACGGCGCAACGCCCGCCGCCCAGAATGGCTTCCGGCCCAGCCGCCCCCGCCCCCGCATCGCCGTGCCTTGCACGCCCCTCCGCCACGATTCGCCACGATCGGCCATGATCGGCCACGATCCGGCGCGCGCCTGGCCGCCAATCCCCTATCGTTCCCCGCCGGAGACCCCGATGCCGTTCCAGGCCAGCGACGCCGAATCCACCAGCCCTCGCCCGGCCGATGCCGGAACCGGCGCCCGCCATCTGGCGCCCGACTGCGCCGGCCTCGATTTCTTCGCGCTCGACCGCAGCGTGCAGGACTTGCTGGCGATCTACCTGCCGGCCGCCGAGCATCGCCACCTGCTGCCGCATTTCCGGCGCCTGGGCCAACTGGCTGGCGGGCGGCTGAACGCGCTGGCGGCCGTGGCCGCCGGGCACGGCCCGGTGCTGCACGCGCGCACGCGCCTGGGCGAGGACCACGACTGGATCGAATACCACCCGGCCTGGCAGGAGATGGAGCACATCGCCCGCGGCGATTTCCAGCTCCACGCCATGAGCCACCGCGCCGGCGTGCTGGGCTGGGGCGCGCCGCTCTCGCCGGCGGCCAGGTACGCCTTCCAGTATCTGTTCGCGCAGTCCGGGGCCGCCCGGATGTGCGCGGTCGGCGCGACCGACGCCGCAATCCACCTGATCCGCGGATTCGGCAGCCCGGCCTTGCAGCAGTGGCTGCTGCCGCGCATGCTGGCGACCGATCCGGCCGTGCTGTGGAAAGGGACGATCGAGATGGCGGGCGGTCCGGACGCCGGCGCCATCGAGGCCGTGGCCCGCGAGGCGGGCGGGCAGTGGCGCCTGTACGGCGAGAAGGGATTCTGCCCGCCTGCCGATGCCGACGTGGCCCTGCTGCTGGCGCGGCCCGAAGGCGTGCCTGCCGGCACGCGCGGGCCGGCGCTGTTCGCGTTGCCGCGCCGGCTGGAGGATGGCAGCCGCAACGGCTGCCGCATCGTCCGCCTCGGGGGCTCGGTGGCCGGCGGCGAGGTCCGGCTCGAAGGCGCGCTGGCCTATCCGGTCGGCGCGCTCGACCAGGGCCTCGGGCCGGTGACGAAACAACTGGCCGGCCTGTCGCGCATGTCGCACGCGGTACGCGCCGCGGCCATGATGCGCCGCAGCCTGAACGAGGCTTTGCAGGCCGCGCGGCACCGCGGCGCGTTCGGGGGCGAGGTCATCGGCGATCCGCTGCTGCGCCGCCAGTTGCTCAAGCTGATGGTGCCCACGGAGGCCGCCTTGTCGATGGTGATGGCCACCGCCGACGCCATGCGGCGCGCCGGCGAGGGCGATGGCGGCGCGCGCCAGGCGGTGCATCTGCTGACGCCGCTGATCCGGGTGCGCGCCGGCCGCGACCACGTCGCCGTGGCCGGCGGCGCGATGGCGGTGCGCGGCGGCGGCGGCCATGTCGAGGATGCTGTCGGCGCGTGGCCGGAGGGCACCGGCAATATCGACGCGCTGGACGCCATCCGGCAGGCCGTCGGCAAGGCGCGCGCGCACCATGCGCTGCAAGCGCTGCTGGCCACCCGTCTGGAGCAGGCCGACATGCCCGCGCCGCTGCGCCAGGCCCTGTGGCAGGCCTGGCAGCGCGCCGCCGCGCTGGCCGGAACGGCGGCGGCCGACGGCGCGCGCGAAGCCGACACCCGCCGGGCCGCCAGCGCGCTCTACCATGCCAGCGCCGCCATCCTGATGGCCTGGGAAGCCAGCCAGCCCGGCGCCGACGCGCGCCGGCTGCTGCTGGCCCATGCGCTGCTGCGGCACCGCCTGCTGCCGGCCGATCCACCGGCGGCCACCGATATGGCCGGCTTGGCCGACTTGGCCGACTCGGCCTGCGGCGACCTGCTGCTCGGCGACGCGCCGGTCACGCTCGGCCATGCCAGCGCCGCCATCGCGCTGGCCGGCTGAAACGGAACGTCCGGCGGCGGGCAGCGGGGTGCGACCGGATACAATGGCAGGCGGCGCCGCCCCAGGCCGAACCCAGGCCCGATGGCGGCGCCGCTATCCGGATACCGTCCCCCATGTTTGTCGATTCCCACTGCCATCTAGATTTCCCCGACCTGGCCGCGCGCCTGCCCGAGCTGCTGGAGAACATGCGGGCCAACCAGGTCACGCACGCGCTGTGCATCTCGGTCACGCTGGAAGACTTCCCGCGCGTGCTGGCGCTGGCCGAGCAGCATCCGCACCTCTACGCCACGGTCGGCGTGCATCCCGACTACGAGGAAGGCGAGGACCCCACGCTCGAGCGCCTGCTCGCGCTCTCCGCGCACCCGCGCGTGGTCGGCACCGGCGAGACCGGGCTCGACTACTACCGCCTCAACGGCCGCAGCATCGCCGACATGGAATGGCAGCGCGAACGCTTCCGCACCCATATCCGCGCCGCGCGGCAGACCGGCAAGCCGCTGGTCATCCATACCCGCTCATCGGCCGACGACACGCTGCGCCTGATGCGCGAGGAAGACGCCGGCGCCGCGGGCGGCGTGATGCACTGCTTCACCGAGAGCTGGGAGATCGCCCGCCAGTCGCTCGACCAGGGTTTCCATATCTCGTTCTCCGGCATCGTCACCTTCAAGAACGCCGTGGAGCTGCAGGAAACCGCGCGCAAGGTGCCGCTGGACCGCATGCTGATCGAGACCGATTCGCCCTACCTGGCGCCGGTGCCGTATCGCGGCAAGACCAACCAGCCGGCCTGGGTGCGCCACGTGGGCGAGTTCATCGCCAACCTGCGCGGTATTCCCGTAGCACAGCTGGCGGAGCAAACGACCGATAATTTCTTCCGCCTTTTCAAGCATATAGACAGGAATTCTCATGCTTAACATGAAGTCACTGCGATGCCTGGCCGCGAGCGCGGCCCTGCTGGCCGGCTGCGCCGCCTGGGGCACGCCCGCCGACGACCTGCGCAAGGCGGTGGAATTCGACGATGCCAGCGCCACGCAGAAGCTGCTCGCGCGCGGGGTCGATCCCAACGGGCTCGACGCCAAGGGCAACCCGATGCTGGTGGTGGCGCTGCGCGAGAAGTCGCTGAAGGTGGCGGCGGTGCTGATCCGCGCGAAGAACATCGATTTCGACAAGACCAACGCCGCCGGCGAGACGCCGCTGATGATGGCCAGCCTGCAGAACGAGTTCGACATGGTCAAGCTGATGGTCGACCAGATGGACGTCGAGATCAACAAGACCGGCTGGACGCCGCTGCACTACGCGGCGACCAACGGCAACAACGAGATCGTCAAGTACCTGGTCGACCACGCCGCCTACATCGACGCCGAAAGCCCCAACGGCAGCACCCCGCTGATGATGGCCGCGCGCGGCGGCCACATCGAGACGGTCAAGCTGCTGCTGGACGAGGGCGCGGACATGCGGCTGCGCAACCAGCAGGGCATGACCGTGATCGATTTCGCCGAGCGCTACAACCAGCCGGAGATCGCCAGCGGACTGAAGTCGCGCTGGCAGAAGCTGTATCCGCAGACGCCGATGGAGGCGCCGGCGCCGCGGAAGGGCGCGAACTAGGGATGCAGCCGGCCGGGCACCCGGCCGCCGCGCCTACGCATCGTCGGCCAGCCTCACCCCCGTGAACTGCCAGCGCTGGTGCGGATAGAAGAAGTTGCGGTAGCTCGCCCGGATGTGCGATTCCGGCGTCACGCACGAGCCGCCGCGCAGCACCATCTGGCTGCACATGAACTTGCCGTTGTATTCGCCCACCGCGCCGGCGCCCGGCCGGAAGCCCGGATAGGGCTGGAACGGGCTGGCGGTCCATTCCCACACGTCGCCGAACATCTGCCGCAGCGCGCCGGCCGTATTCTGGCGGTCCGGCAGCGGGCGCAGCACGCGGCCTTCGGCGAAGTTGCCGGTGGCCGGCAGGTTGCGCGCGGCGTGTTCCCATTCGGCCTCGGTCGGCAGGCGGCGCTCGGCCCAGCGCGCGAAGGCGTCGGCCTCGTAGAAGCTGATATGCGTGACCGGGCTGTCCGGGTCCACCGGCTGCATGCCGCGCAGGCTCATCTGCCACCACGTGCCTTCGCGCTCTTCCCAGTACAGCGGCGCTTCGATGCCCTGCTCGTTGATCCAGCGCCAGCCGTCCGACAGCCACAGCCCGGCGGTGCGGTAGGCGCCGTCCTCGATGAATTCGAACCACTGGCGGTTGCTGACCGGGTGCGAGCACAACTGGTACGGTTGCAGCAGCACGTTGTGGCGCGGTCCTTCGCAGTCGAAGGCAAAGCCGTCGCCGTCGTGGCCGATGGCGACCACGCCACCGGCAAAGCGCAGCCACTCGGCGGCCGGGCGCGGGTCGGCGATCACCGGCGCCAGCAGCTCGGGCGCGAAGGCGGGCTTGAGCGGGTTCTGCGCGAACAGGTGCAGGATGTCGGTCAGCAGCAGTTCCTGGTGCTGCTGCTCATGGTTCAGGCCAAGCTCGATCAGCGCGGCCTCGGCATCGGTCTGCGCGTGCATCAGCAGGCCGAGCATGGTTTCGTCGACGGCCTCGCGGTAGGCCAGCACCTCGTCCAGCGACGGCCGCGTGAGCAGCCCGCGGCGCGGGCGCGGGTGGCGCGCGCCGACCGCTTCGTAATAGGAGTTGAACAGGTAGCGGTAGCGCTCGTCGACCGGCTCGTAGTCCGGCAGGCGCGCCGCCAGCACGAATTCCTCGAAGAACCACGTGGTATGCGCCAGGTGCCATTTGGCCGGGCTGGCGTCTTCCATCGACTGCACGGTGGCGTCGGCGTCGGTGAGGTCGGCCACCATCGCCTCGGTCGCCGCGCGCACGTGGCGGTACTGGGCGAGCAGGGCGGGTTCGTGCGGGGGATGCAGCGCGCTGGCAGGCAGCAGGGCAGAAGACATGCGGGCTCCCGGATCGGACGTGGCGTCTGCCGCGGGGCGGCCCGCGCATGCGGCCGGCCGTGGCTGGTGGAGGGCGGGCAGGCCGCTGCCCGGGCCCGTGCTGCCTGGCTGTGCGGGCTTGCCCCTGGGGATCCGCGCCCAAAGCGGGCGCGTCCGGAACCATCATAGACCTGAAATGCGCGGCAGGTACAGCCGGCGAGCGTCCTGCAGCAAGGCGGGCCGGGCCGGGAGACAGGCGCGCAGCGCGGGCCGGCCCGGCGCCGGTGTCCACAACGCAGGACGCCCGCCGGCGGCATCGCGGGCGGGCGTCCTGTCTTGCGCATCCCCTGGCGGCGCCACGCCGCGGGGGCCGGGTCAGGCGGCCAGCGGGGCGCCGTCGTTGAGCGCCGCCACCTGGCCGCGCGCGGCCACCAGGGCGGCTTCGCGGGCGTCCGGGCCGAAGGCCAGGCCGTGGGCGCGCACGTAGGTGATGTCGGTGATGCCGAGGAAGCGGAACACCACGTCGACGGTCTGCTCATGCAGGTCCAGCGCGGAAGCGTCCGCGCGCACGCCGCCGCGCGACGACACCACGATCACGCGCTTGCCGCCGGCCAGGCCTTCGGCGCCCTTCTCGGTGTAGCGGAAGGTGCGGCCGGCCTGGGCGATGCGGTCGATCCACGACTTGAGCTGGCTGGGGATGCCGAAGTTGTATTGCGGCACGCCGACCACCAGCACGTCGGCTTCCAGGAATTCCTTGAGGAAGGCTTCGGTGCGCTGCAGTTCGGCTTCCTGCACGGCGTCGAGGCCATCCTTGGGGCCGCCCAGCACCGGCAGCAGCGCGCCGGACAGGTGGGCGGGCGCGTCCTGGTCGAGGTCGCGCACGGTCAGCTTCGCGGTGGGGTTCTTGGCGAGCAGGTCGGCCACGACCTGCGCGGTCAGGCTGCGGGAAGCGGAATGGCCGCCCAGGACGCTCGAGTCGATTTGCAGGATGTTCATGTTCAGCTCCACAGGTGGATCGGTGTTTCGGGATTAGGTGAAGCGAACGATAGCGGTCCGCCATTGATGCCGGTAGTGGTGCAAAATAGAAATTATTGTTCCAGTGCCGGAACGCACGACCGGCCCGCGGACATCCCGGAAACCCCGGTCCGCCGCCCCCAGCCACTGCAAGAGGCCGTCACGACGATGCAAGACCTGAACGATCTTTCGCTGTTTGCCCAGGTAGTCCAGCACGGCAGCTTTTCCGCCGCCAGCCGCGCCAGCGGCGTGCCCAAGTCGCGCCTGAGCCGGCGCATCGCCCAGCTGGAGCGCGAACTGGGCGTGCAACTGCTGCGCCGGACCACGCGCCAGGTGCGCGTGACGCCGATCGGCGAGGCCTATTACGAACGCTGCCGCGCCATGCTGGCGGAGGCGGAAGGCGCGCGCGAGGTCATCGAGCAGGCGCGCGACCAGCCCGGCGGCACGCTGCGCGTGAGCTGCCCGGTGGCGATCGCGCAGAGCCTGCTGGCGCCGGAGATCGGCCGCTTCATGCAGGCCAACCCCGGCGTGCGGGTGGAGATCGAGGCCACCAACCGCCGCGTGGACGTGATCGGCGAAGGCTTCGACCTCGCGCTGCGGGTGCGCGAGGTGATGGACGATTCCTCGCTGGTGGTGCGCAACTTCGGCGAAAGCCCGCTCATGCTGGTGGCGAGCCCGGCGCTGCTCGACAGCATCGGCCGGCCGCGCACGCCGCAGGCGCTGGAAGGCATGCCCGGCGTCAACCAGAAGCCGCACGACGGCAAGCACGTCTGGACGCTGACCTGCGACAGCGGCCAGGCCATGCACATCGCCTACGATCCGCGCCTGATCACCGACGAATTCGCGCTGCTGCGTGAGGCGGCCATCGCCGGCATCGGCGTGGCCATGCTGCCGCGCATGTTCTGCCGCGATGCCATCGAGAGCGGCGAGCTGGAGCTGCTGCTGCCGCAGTGGATCACGCCGGTCGGCACGCTGCACGCGGTGTTTCCGTCGCGCAAGGGCATGCCGCCGGCGCTGCGGCGCTTCCTGGATTTCCTCGCCGAGATCCTGCCCGAGACCGCGCGCAAGGCCGGCATGCAGCTGCAGCAGCCGGGCATGCACCGGCGTCCCGTCGGCGCGGCCTGATCCGCCTGCTCCCGGCCTGGCGGGCGGCCTCGCCCGCGGCCCGATCCGGGCGGCCTTTCCCGCGCCGCGGCGCGCCCGCAACTTGTGGCTTTACCTTCACGGTGCCGCGCACTAAGGTACATAGGCGCCCGGCGTGGCGCGAAAGGCGCATGGGCTGGCTGGCCCCGCCGGCGGCAGCCGGCGTTTCGGATACCGTGCAAGAGCGCGAACAAGAGCGGACAAGGAGTGACGACCATGAGCGGAACCCAGACATCCCAGGACCTCGGCAAGGCGGTGCTGCGCATCGTGCTCGGCGCGCTGATCCTTTTCCACGGCGTGTCCAAGCTGATCCACGGCCCCGGCTTCGTCACCCAGGTGGTGACGCAGGCCGGCCTGCCGTCGGCCGTGGCCTATCTGGTCTATGTCGGCGAAGTGGTGGCTCCGGTCCTGCTGATCCTGGGCCTGTGGGCGCGCCTGGCGGCGCTGGTCGTGGCCGTCAACATGGTGGTGGCGATCGCGCTGGTGCATACCAGCCAGTTCGGGCTGGTCAACGATACCGGCGGCTGGGCGCTGGAGCTGCAGGCGATGTACCTGGCCAGCGCGCTGGCGGTGCTGCTGCTCGGCGCCGGGCGGCTGAGCGTGGGCGGCATCGCCGGGCGCTGGAACTGACGCCGCCGCGCGCGGCGGCTCAGGTGGTCCAGCGGCCCAGGGTCTCGGCCACGAACATGTCGGGCGGCAGCGCCGGCGACCACAGGTAGCCCTGGCCCAGGTCGCAGCCCAGCGCCTGCAGCGCGTCGCGCTGCGCGGGCGTCTCGATGCCCTCGGCCACGCATTCCAGCTTGAGGTCGCGCGCCAGGTTGATGATGTTGCGGCAGATCGCCGCGCGCTGGCTGTTGCCGGGCAGCGCCACCACGAACGAGCGGTCCAGCTTGACCTGCGTGAAGGGCAGGTCGGCCAGCAGCTTGAGGGTGGCGATGCCGATGCCGAAATCGTCGATCGCCACGCCGTAGCCGAGCAGCCGCAGCCGGTTCAGCGCGATCGACAGCGCCCGCGGGTCCGGCACCGGATAGCCTTCGGTCAGCTCGATGATCAGCAACTGGCGCGGCATGCCGCTG
Source organism: Cupriavidus ulmosensis (assembly GCF_977008105.1). Classification (NCBI taxonomy): domain Bacteria; kingdom Pseudomonadati; phylum Pseudomonadota; class Betaproteobacteria; order Burkholderiales; family Burkholderiaceae; genus Cupriavidus; species Cupriavidus ulmosensis. Next base: position 2,257,751 of record NZ_CDRMWP010000001.1, on the reverse strand, counting down.
GCTTCCACCATCGCATCGAAGGCGTCCAGCACGCCCGGCCGGCACAGCGTCTGCGCCGAGGCGTTGATGCTCAGGGCGATGCGTACGCCGCGCGCCAGCAACTGCCGCTGCACCGACAGGCATTGCTGCCCCGCCAGCTGGAACACCGCATCGGCCTTGCCCAGCATTTCCAGCCGCGGCACGAACAGGTCGGGCCGCACCAGCCCCAGCGACGGATGGCGCCAGCGGCAGAGCGCCTCGGCGCCGGCCAGCTTGCCGCTGACGATATGGAACTGCGGCTGCAGCATGATGAAGATGGCGCCGGGCGTCTGCAGCGCGTCCAGCAGGTCGGCATCGTCGGGCTGGTCGAGCGCGGCCATCGGCGGCGCGGCGGTCAGGTCGCGCGCCAGCGCGTCCTGCAGGATTTCCTCCAGCACCACGGCGGAGATCGGCTTGTGGACCGCGCGCACGTGGGCCAGGCCGACCGAGTCCGCCAGGCTCACGTGGGAATCGATGATGTCGTCCTCCAGCGCCGACACCCATACCCACAGCGGCTGCGCGCCGACGAAGGCCTGGCCGGCGCGCCGGGTCAGCTCGTCCATCATGGCCGGGCCGTTGATCCCCGGCATCTCGATGTCGCACAGCACCAGGTCGAACTTGCGCGCGGCCAGCAGGTCGAGCGCGACACGCCCGTCGGACGCGCAGCGTATGTCGGCGACGCCGAGCTGGCTCAGCAACTGCTCGGCCGCCAGCAGCTGGAAGGGGTGGTCATCGACCACCAGTGCCGACAGTCCGGCGTAGCGTGTCTGCATGGTTGGCTCGGCGGCGGCGGGCGCCCGGGGTTCGGCTGCGTGTGGGTCAGGCCGCGGCCGGTCGGGCCGTGGCGGGCATCGCCCATAGTAGCGCACATGCCGCGCGGCGGGCAGGTCCGCATGCGCGCCGCGGCCCCCGCCGCGCCGGCGCGCGACTGCGGGGATTCCGCCACGGCCGCGCATCTTGCACGGCGCCGCGGCGCGCAGACCCGCTACAATCGCTGCCCGAGGTATTTGACGATGGCGTTTCGATAATGGGTTTTGGCTGGTTCGGTTATTCGACCTTGTGGCTGCTGCCGCTGCTGTGGCGCACGGTGGCGCGCCTGCTCGCCGGCGAGCGCCGGTTCTTCAGCGGGCGCGGCTCGCTGCGCGTCTGGGTGGGCACGCTGATCGTGCTGTGCGCGAGCGCTTCGCTGGAAGCCCTCACGGGCGCCGCGGGCGAGGGCGGCATGGCGGCGAGCACGTCGGGCGGCAGCGCCGGGCGCGCGCTCGGCGGGCTGCTGACCGGCATGCTTGGCTGGAGCGCCAGCCTGCTGGTCATGCTCGGGGTGCTCGCGCTGGCCGCGCCGATGGTGTTCGGCGAGACCTGGCGCAGCCTGTTCTCGCGCAAGCCGCAGGCGCTCGAACCGGACGAGGAAGATGTCGCGCCGCCACGCGCGCCCGCGCGCACCGTGCGCGAGCCGGACAGCCGCGAGGCCGCCCGCCTCGGCGCCACGCATGCGTCCATGCCGGGCGCGGTGGATTACGTGCCGCGCCACAAGGGCATCGAAGCGGTGTCGGCGCGGCGCCAGCCGGTCTGGCAGCCGCCAGCGCGCACGCGCAGCTCCCCGCCGCAGCCGGGCGAGATCTGGCTCCAGCAGGCCGCGCCGCCGGGCCCGGTCACGCCCGAACCCGCGGCGCCAGCCGTTGCCGCGCCCGCGCCCGCCGCGCGCGTGCCCGCCCGGCCGGCGCCGGAACGCCCGGCCGTGCGGCCGGAGGATGCCACGCGCGCCGCCGGCCGCGCCGCCGCGGTCGCGCAGGCGCGCGCCGCCGTGGGCCTGCCCGCCGCCGGCGCGCCGCGCGCGACCGTGGTCAGCAGCCCGTTCCGCCAGCCGAACCTGACGCCGCGCTCGGCCATCACCACGCTGCCCGAGGCCGCTGCGCCGGCGCAGCGGCCTGTCCCGGTCGCTCCGGCCGCTGCAAAGGAAGCGCCGCCGCCAGCGCCGCAGGAGACTGTCGAGCCAGCTGCCGTCGCGCAGGAAGCGCCGGCCGCGATGCTCGCGGAGACTTCCCCGGCGCAGCCAGAGAAGGAAGCCGCCGCCGCGCCTGAAAGCGAGGTGGCGGTGGCCGAAAGCGACGCGCCGGTGGTCGAAGCCGCGCCCGCGCTGCCCGAAACGCTGCAGCCGGTCGCCGTGCTGTCCGCGGGCGACGTGGCCATCCCGGCCGCCGATGCCGCAGCCGATGCCGCCAATGCCGACGATGCCGACGACGAAGCCCGGCGCGCCACGCTGGCGCAGATTCGCCTGGAAGCCGAGACGCTGATGGCCGAACTGAAGGCACTGGCCGCCGGCACGCCGGTGCCGCGCACGGCCGCCGCGCCGGATGCGCCGGCGGTTGCGCCAAGCGAGGCCGCTGACGTGGCCGAGGCCCCGGATGCGGTCGACGACGTGGTGATCCCCGCCGCCGCCGCGCCCGCGGACGGCCTCGCCGAATCGCTCCACGCCAGCCTGCTTGCCGACGACGAGGAAACACCGGAACCGGAAATGGCGGTCCGCCCCGAGGCGGGCACGGAGGAGGGCGCCGACAACGTGCTCGATGCCAACCTGCTGGTCGAGTCTTCCGGCGAGGCCGCCGGGGTCGGTGAAGCCCTGCCGGCTGCCGATGCCGCCGTGGCGGAGATCCAGCCGGCCGGGCAGGCCGATGCGGACGCCGGCGCGGAAAGCGAAACGGCAAACGAGGCAGCAAGCGGGACAGCAAGCGGGACAGCAACCGAAGCCGAAGCCAGCCCGGAAGCCAACGTCCAACCGGAAGCGGAAGCCGCAGCAGCACCGGAACCGCCCCCCGAAACCGAACGCGCACCCGAGCCGGCAGCGGCATCCTTGCCCGAGCCGCAGCCCGGCAGCGCCGCCGCCGACTCCCGGTCCGGCGCCGAGCCGGAAATCGCCCACGCCGCCCCCGCCGCGTCCGCGCCCAAGCCGCGCATCGTGCTGCCCGCCGTGGTCGGCAAGACCGTGCCGCTTGGCGCCGCCGCCGCGCCCGCGCTGCCGCCCTCGCAGGCCATCGCCGTCACGCCGGCGCCCGCGCGCATCGCCGACTACCGCCTGCCGCGGCTTGAATTGCTGGAGGCCGCCACCGCCGACATCGAGCAGGTCAGCGAAGAGCGCCTGCAGGAAACCGGCAACCTGATCGCGCAGCGCCTGGCCGAGTTCAAGGTGCCGGTGTCGGTGGTCGGCGCCTCGGCCGGCCCGGTCATCACGCGCTTCGAGGTGGACCCCGCGATGGGCGTGCGCGGCGCGCAGGTGGTTGGCCTGATGAAGGACCTCGCGCGCGCGCTCGGCGTGACCTCGATCCGCGTGGTCGAGACCATTCCCGGCAAGACCTGCATGGGGCTGGAACTGCCCAACGCGCGGCGCCAGATGATCCGCCTGTCGGAGATCGTGGCCGCCTCGTCCTTCCTCGCGCACAGCTCGAACCTGGTGCTGGCGATGGGCAAGGACATCACCGGCAACCCGGTCGTGACCGACCTCGCGCGCGCGCCGCACCTGCTGGTGGCCGGCACCACCGGCTCGGGCAAGTCGGTGGCGGTCAACGCCATGATCCTGTCGGTGCTCTACAAGGCCACGCCCGACGACGTGCGCCTGATCATGATCGACCCCAAGATGCTGGAGCTGTCGGTCTACGAAGGCATCCCGCACCTGCTCGCGCCGGTCGTCACGGACATGAAGCAGGCCGCGCACGCGCTCAACTGGTGCGTGGGCGAGATGGAAAAGCGCTATCGCCTGATGTCCGCGCTGGGCGTGCGCAACCTGGCCGGCTTCAACCAGAAGATCCGCACCGCCGAGGCCGCCGGCGAGCATGTGCCCAACCCGTTCTCGCTCACCCCGGACGCGCCCGAGCCGCTGCGCACGCTGCCGCTGATCGTGGTGGTGATCGACGAGCTGGCCGACCTGATGATGGTGGCCGGCAAGAAGATCGAAGAACTGATCGCCCGCCTGGCGCAGAAGGCGCGCGCCGCCGGCATCCACCTGATCCTGGCCACGCAGCGGCCCTCGGTGGACGTCATCACCGGCCTGATCAAGGCCAACATCCCCACGCGCGTGGCGTTCCAGGTCAGCAGCAAGATCGACTCGCGCACCATCCTCGACCAGATGGGCGCCGAGAGCCTGCTGGGGCAGGGCGACATGCTGTTCCTGCCGCCCGGCACCGGCTATCCGCAGCGCGTGCACGGCGCCTTCGTCGCCGACGAGGAAGTGCACCGCGTGGTCGAGCACTGGAAGCAGTTCGGCGAGCCCGACTACGACGAAGCCATCCTCGCCGGCGACCCCGGCGAAGCGGCCGCGGCCGACCTGTTCGGCGAAAGCGGCGACGCCGAGGCCGACCCGCTCTACGACGAAGCCGCCGCCTTCGTGCTCAACACGCGGCGCGCCTCGATCTCGGCCGTGCAGCGCCAGTTGCGCATCGGCTACAACCGCGCCGCGCGCCTGATCGAGCAGATGGAAGTGGCTGGCCTGGTCTCGCCGATGGGCCGCAACGGCGCGCGCGACGTGCTGGCGCCCGGGTCGGGGGACTAAGGGCGGACGAGGGGAGAAAGCCGCACAGCGGCAATCGGCGCCTCGCCGCCCACGCATGCCACAAGCCGCACATCCCGCGCGCAATGGCCGAATAACGCCGTCTTTCCCCCGCTAATGTCCGGCTGGATGCCGCGCCGCCTCCCCTATGCTGGAACGATCGAACTTCGGCAGGCCAGCATGGGCGAAGAACCAGTCCTCCCCGTTTCCCTTTCGCTCGACGAGCTCAAGGCGTTCGCCAGCGTGCTGACGCAGGGCTCGCTGCTGCAGGAGGCCACGCTGCGGGTGGTCGCCGAGTGCGAACAGAAGGCGGTCGCGGCAAGCCAGCAGCGCTGCGCGCTGCAGCGGCAGTGGGACTGACGCCCGCCTGGCCCATCCTCCATCGCGCGCAAGGAGCTCCAGTGAAGCAGATCGCCGAACCGTACATGGACGTGGACGCCGACGAGCCGTCCACGCTGAGGCAGATCCTCGGCGAAGCGCTCGCGGGCGCCGCCGCCGGGGCGGTCGAGAATATCGACACCCTGGACGCGGCCGATGCCATCGACGCCATCGACGCCATCATCGGACCGGCGCAGCCCGCTCCGGGCCAGGCCGACGCGCGCGAAGGCCAGCGCCAGTTCCCGCGCCTGATGCCGGTGGCGTCAGCCGCCCAGCCGGGCGCGCGCGCCGTCAAGGTGGCGGACATCGCCGGCTTCGAGCGGCTTGCCGAGCAGGACGCGCTGACGGAATTCCGCGTGTTCCGCAGCTTTGGTTATTCGGTGGTGCTGTTCTTCCACGCCGCCGAGATGGTGTTCTACACCGTGCTCTACCAGGACGGCTCGCCGTGGCGCGTGATGGCCTGTCCCGACCACGAGACCAGCGAATCGGTGTTCGCCCATTTCGAGGAGCGCGCGCGGCGCTGGGCCGAGGGCGAGGCGCGCTGCGCGCTGGTCAAGGCCCGCAACGCGCATCTCGCGCGCCTGTTCGAGCAGTCCGAGCAACGGGCGGAGCGGCTGCGCAGCGACCTGCAGCGCGTGGCGCTGCAGGAGCAGGCGCTGAACGCGCGCCAGCAGCAGGTGCGCCGGGAACTGACCCGGCTCGAAGGCCTGCGCGTCGCGGCGCAGGCCCAGCTCAACAAGTCGGCCCGCCAGGCCCACCAGCTCATGCTGGCGGAAAACGAAGGGCTGCCGCATCTGCCGGGCCGCTGAGCGCCGCGCCGTCACCGTCGTCGCCACCGTCACGCACGGCGCCGGCGCAAACCGGCAAAATGGCGGAGGCCGGCGCCGCCGGCCAGTGCGGAGATGATGATGGACACCACCAACGAGCCGGCCGGCGGCGTGCCGCACGGCAATCTTCTGGCCGACGTGCCGGCGGACCGCGCCGCCGAGCGCTTCGACGCCTTGCTGGCGCGCCCCGGCCTCAAGATCGAGCGCATCGTCTCGAACGGGCAGGCCAGTCCGCCCGGCTTCTGGTACGACAGCGCGCAGGACGAATGGGTGCTGCTGCTCAGCGGCAGCGCCGGCCTGCACATCGAGGGCGAGGCGCAGGCGCGCCGCCTGCTGCCCGGCGACTGGCTGCACCTGCCCGCGCACTGCCGCCATCGCGTGGCGTGGACCGACGCGGCGCAGCCTTCGGTCTGGCTCGCCGTGCATTTCGACCCGGCCGCGCAGGGCTGATCCGCGCCCGCCTGGGCGCCGCCACGCGCGCCGCATCCGTGTTCGCATACCCATATGCGGACCGTGCCTCTATGCATAGACGAAATGCGCGCTTCGGCGCGGCGTGCCGCTCGGCTATCGTGTGAGCCTGGCAAGCCGGCCGGTCCGTGGCGGCTTGCGCCACGATGTCCCACGGCCGGCCCCCATCCCGAATCATGTTCTTCCCGCCCCCGGCGCGGCTGTGCGCCGCGCTCGCCGTTTTCCCTCGCCGCAGGCGCGCGCGTCCGCTGTTGCCGGCGCAACAGCGATTCAACAAGCTGTGCCCGCAGCCGCCGCGCGATGGCGGCGACGTTGCCGCGCGAAACCACGGATGGCCGCGAGAAAGGCCGGAAAGGGTTGCGAACAGGGCCGCGAACAGGGTCGCGAACGGCGCCGATCGCGGCCGCGCGCGCCGGGCTTGCTTCTTGCCTTGTCCACCCACAGGCGCTCGCGCAGGCGAGCCCGGCGGCGTTGCCGCCGCGCCCATCCGGATGCATTCCACAGGAGATTTTCCCAATGGCTAAACCGCTGAACGTAGTTGCCGTCAACGGCAGCGCGCAGCAACCCTCGCGTACCCTGGCGCTGGTCCAGGCCCTGCTGGCCGAGCTCGACACGCGGCTCGTGATCGAGAGCCGCATCGTCAACCTCGGCGACATCGCCCGCCCGCTGGGCGGCGCGCTGACGCGCGCGGAGCTGCCGGCCGAGATCGAAGCCGAGCTGGCGGCGATCGAGGCGGCGGACCTGCTGCTGGTGGCCGCGCCGGTCTACCGCGGCTCCTATCCGGGCCATTTCAAGCATCTGTTCGACCTGATCGGGCAGGAAGCGCTGGTCGACAAGCCGGTGCTGCTGGCCGCCACCGGCGGCAGCGACCGCCACGCGCTGGTGCTCGAGCACCAGTTGCGCCCGCTGTTCGGCTTCATGCAGGCGCTGACGCTGCCGATCGGCGTGTACGGCAGCCCGGGCGAGTTCGAGCACTACCAGGTGAGCAGCCCGGCGCTGGCCGAGCGCATCCGCCTGGCCGCCGACCGCGCGGCGCCGCTGTTCGCCGAGCACCGGCGCACGGCGCTGCAGCGCGTCGCCTGAGGAACGCACCGGCGATGAACGTATTCTGGTTCCTTCCCACGCATGGCGACGGACACTACCTCGGCACCACCGAGGGCGCGCGGCCGGTCTCGCTGCGCTACCTGAAGCAGATCGCGCAGGCCGCGGACGACCTCGGCTACTACGGCGTGCTGATTCCCACCGGCCGCTCCTGCGAGGACTCGTGGGTGATCGCCTCGGCGGTGGCGCCGTGGACCGAGCGGCTGCGCTACCTGGTGGCGATCCGCCCGGGCATCATCTCGCCCACGGTGTCGGCGCGCATGGCGGCCACGCTGGACCGCATCACCAACGGCCGCCTGCTGATCAACGTGGTGACCGGCGGCGACCCCGACGAGAACCGCGGCGACGGCCTCTACCTCGACCACAGCCAGCGCTACGCGGCCTCGGCCGAGTTCCTGCGCGTGTGGCGCCGCGTGCTCGAAGGCGAGGCGGTGCACTTCGAGGGCGAGCACATCAAGGTGGAGAACGCCAAGGCGCTCTATCCGCCGGTGCAGCGCCCGTATCCGCCGCTGTACTTCGGCGGCTCGTCGGAAGCAGCGCACGAACTGGCGGCCGAGCAGGTCGATGTCTACCTGAGCTGGGGCGAGCCGCCGGCCGCGGTGGCGCAGAAGATCGCCGACGTGCGCGAGCGCGCCGCGCGGCTCGGGCGCACGGTGCGCTTTGGCGTGCGGCTGCACGTGATCGTGCGCCATACCAGCGAGGAAGCGTGGCGCGCCGCGGACGAACTGATCGCGCGGATCTCGGACGAAACCATCGCCGCCGCGCAGAAGTCGTTCGCGCGCTTCGACTCGGTCGGCCAGCGCCGCATGGCGCAACTGCACGGCGGGCGCCGCGACCAGCTCGAGATCTATCCCAACCTGTGGGCCGGCGTGGGCCTGGTGCGTGGCGGCGCCGGCACCGCGCTGGTCGGCAATCCGCAGGAAGTCGCGGCGCGCATCAAGGAGTATGCCGACCTCGGCATCGAGAGCTTCATCTTCTCGGGCTACCCGCACCTGGAGGAAGCCTACCGCTTCGCCGAACTGGTGTTCCCGCTGCTGCCCGAGCCGTACGCGAGCCTGGCGCGCGGCGGCGCCACCAACCTGACCGGGCCGTTCGGCGAGATGATCGCCAACGACGTGCTGCCCGGCGGCAAGGCCACGGCATGAGCGTGCGCCCCCGCGTGGTGCCGCTGGACCCGCGCCGCACGGCGCAGGCGCTGGCGCGCGACTTCGCCCAGACCGCGGCCGAGCGCGACGCGCGCGGCGGCACGCCCAAGGCCGAGCGCGACGCGCTGCGCGCCAGCGGCCTGCTGGCCCTGACCATTCCCGCGGAACTCGGCGGGCTGGGCGGCAACTGGGCCGACATGCTGGCCGTGGTGCGCACGCTGGCCCGCGCCGATGCCTCGCTGGCCCACGTCTACGGCTTCCACCACCTGACGCTGGCCACGCTGCGGCTGTTCGGCAACGCCGGCCAGTGGCGCCCGTGGTGGGAGCAGACCGCGCTGCGCGGCTGGTTCTGGGGCAACGCGCTGAATCCGCTCGACACGCGCACCGTGGCCAGCCGCGGCGAGGGCTGCCATGAGTTCTCCGGCAAGAAGAGTTTCTGCTCCGGCGCCATCGATTCCGAGATGCTGGTGGCCTCGGCGCTGGAAGAGGGCAGCGGCCGCCTGCTGATCGCGGCGCTGCCGACCAGCCGCAGCGGCATCACGCCGCACCACGACTGGGACAGCATCGGCCAGCGCCAGACCGACAGCGGCAGCGTGTCGTTCGAGCGCGTGCGCGTGGAGCCGCAGGAACTGCTGCTCGACCCCGGCCCGCTGAGCACGCCGTTCGCGTGCCTGCGGCCGCTGCTGGCGCAACTGGTGTTCTGCCACACCTTCCTCGGCATCGCCGAAGGCGCTTTCGAGGAGGCGCGCGGCTACACGCTGACCGAGGCGCGCCCGTGGTTCCGCTCGGAGGCCGCGCACGTCACCGAGGATCCTTACGTGCTGGCGCGCTACGGCGAGTTCTGGGTCGGCCTGGAAGGCGTGCGGCTGCTGGTGGAGCGCGCCGCCGCGCACTTCGACCGGGCCTGGCAAACCGGCGAGCGGCTCGACGCCGACGCGCGCGGCGCGCTCGCGGTCGACATCGCCGCGGCCAAGGTGGCCTCGACCCGCACCGGGCTCGACCTCGCCAGCCGCATCTTCGAAGTCACCGGCGCGCGCGCCACGCACGGCGCGCTGCGGCTCGACCGCCACTGGCGCAACCTGCGCACGCAGTCGCTGCACGACCCGCTCGACTACAAGCTCCACGAGCTTGGCGACTGGGCCCTGAACGGCACCGCGCCCAGCCCATCCTTCTACTCATGAGCCCATGCAGCTAGTGTCCTGGCCACCGGCGCCGCGTCCGGCGCAGCATCTCTCGCACGTCTTCGCCGACCCGAAGTCGCTGGCGCTGCTCAGCCACGTGGAAAAGGTCGCGCCCAGCGAGGCCGGCATTCTGATCGTGGGCGAGACCGGCACCGGCAAGGAGATGATGGCGCGCCACGTCCACAACCTGAGCGCGCGCCGCCACCGGCGCTTCGTCGCGGTCAACTGCGGGGCGTTCTCCGAATCGCTGGTCGACGCCGAGCTGTTCGGCCACGAGAAGGGCGCCTTCACCGGCGCGCTCGGCGCCAAGCCGGGCTGGTTCGAGGAGGCCGACGGCGGCACGCTGTTCCTCGACGAGATCGGCGACCTGCCGATGTCGCTGCAGGTCAAGCTGCTGCGCGTGCTGCAGGAGCGCGAGGTGGTGCGGCTGGGCTCGCGCAAGCCGGTGCCGATCGACGTGCGCGTGCTGGCCGCCACCAACCGGCCGCTCGACGCGGCCATCCGCGACGGCAGCTTCCGCAAGGACCTGTTCTACCGCCTCAACGTGGTGACGCTGGAGATCCGCCCGCTGCACGAGCGCCCCGGCGACATCCTGCCGCTGGCGCAGCATTTCCTGCGCAAGTACGGCGAGCGGCTCGGCTACGGCGAGGTCGCGCTGAGCCCGGAGGCGCAGCACAAGCTGCAGCGCTACGCCTGGCCCGGCAATATCCGCGAACTGGAGAACGTGCTGCACCACGCCTTGCTGACCTGCCAGGACGACCGCATCGACGCGGACGACCTGCACGTGCGCGAGCCGGGCGCGGATACCCATGCGGCGCGGCCCGATGCCGCCGCCGCGCTGGCGGTGCCCGCCGAGGCCGGCGCCATGCCCGCCGCCGGCGAGGCTGCCGGTGAACTCGCCGACGAGCCCGCCGCCGCCCTGCTCGAGCGCGCGCTGCTGCGCCTGTTCGACGACGCGCCGGAGGGCGTGCACGAGACCGTGGAGCGCGCGCTGCTGCGCGCCGCCTTCCGCTATTGCCGCTACAACCAGGTCCACACCGCGGCGCTGCTCGGGCTGAGCCGCAACATCACGCGTGCCCGGCTGATCCAGATCGGCGAGCTGCGCGTCAACCGGCGCAAGCCGGGCGAGGCCGAGGGGCCGGGAGGCGATGGCCCGGCCGCTACCGCCAATATCGCCGGCATGGCTGACATGGCTGGCATGGCTGACACCGCCGCCGCCGACACCGCGCAGCCCGGCGCGGCGAAGGTCTTCGCGATCGCCATCTGAGCCTCGCCGGCATTCCGCAACCATTCACTGGCGCAATACCACCATGCCTGAACCACTTGTCTACCCGGCCTCGGCCGAACTGGCCGCCCGCTTCCGCCCGCTGTTTGCCGAGATCGCCGAACGCGCGGCCGAGCGCGAGCACACGCGCGAACTGGCCTTCGATGCCGTGCAGCGGCTGCGCGCGGCCGGTTTCGGCGCGCTGCGGGTGCCGGTGGCGCTGGGCGGGCTCGGCGCCTCGCCCGAGCAACTGGCCGAACTGCTGATCGAGCTGGGCGAGGCGGATTCCAACCTGCCGCAGATCCTGCGCGCGCATTTCGGTTTCGTCGAACGCCTCTTTGCCGAGGTGGCGCCCGCGCAGCGCGAGCGCTGGCTGCGGCTGGTGGCGCAGGGCGCGATCTTCGGCAACGCCACCACCGAGACCGGCGACGGCGCGCTGGGCCGCCACCGCACCACGCTCGCGCGCGATGCGTCCAACGGACAGGGCTGGCGGCTCGACGGCGAGAAGTTCTACAGCACCGGCACGCTCTACGCGGACTGGATCGCGGTGGCGGCCAACCGCGTCGGCGACGCCAGCCAGCCCGACGTTGTCGATACGGTCAACGTGCTGGTGCCGGCCGATGCCGCCGGCATCGAGCGCGTCGACGACTGGCGCGGCTTCGGCCAGCGCCTGACCGGCTCGGGCACCACGCGCTTCGACGCCGTGGCGGTCGGCGACGACCAGGTGATCAGCTTCCCGCGCAATGTGCCCACGCCGATGACCGCCTTCTTCCAGCTCGTGCACCTCGCCACGCTGGCGGGCATCGCGCGCGCGGTGGAGCGCGACGCCGCCGCCTTCGTGCGCGCCCGCCGGCGCGTCTACAGCCACGGCAGCGGCGCCACGCCGGCCGAGGACCCGCTGGTGCAGCAGGTGGTGGGCCAGCTCGGCGGCACCGCCTTCGTCGCGGCCAGCACGGTGGCGGCGGTGGCGCAGGGCCTCGGCGAGGTGGAGCGCGCGCGCCTGCGCGGCGAGCCGGCGTCGACGGCCCTGCTCGACGAGGTGGAGCTGCGCGCCGCCAAGGCCCAGGCGGTGATACCGGACCTCGTGCTGGCGGCCGCCACGCGCCTGTTCGACATCGGCGGCGCCTCGGCCCTCGACGAAAGCCGCCGGCTGGACCGCCATTGGCGCAACGCGCGCACGCTGGCCTCGCACAACCCGGCCATCTACAAGGCGAGGGCGGTCGGGGACAACGCCATCAACGGCGCCGCGCCGACCTATTACTGGTCGGTGGGGGCCAAGGCGGCCTGAGCGGGGCAAGGGCGCGGTTCCCTGGCGGGCCGGCGGCCCGCGCGGTCAGGCCGCCAGCGGCACGACCTCGCGGGCGATCGCCTCGCCGGAGGCCGCCAGCGCCACGCGCAGGTCATAGGCCGCCTGCAGGCTGGCCCAGAATTCCGGCGTGGTGCCGAAGTACCGCGCCAGGCGCAGCGCCGTCTCGGGCGAGATGGCGCGACGGCAGCGCACGATGTCGTTGATGCGCGGCGCCGGTACGTGCAGGGCCATCGCCAGGGCATGCGCCGTCATGTTGTTGGGCACGAGGAAATCCTCGCGCAGGATCTCGCCGGGGTGGACCGGCTCGATGTTCTCGCCGGTGGCGATGTCCGAGAAATCGACCTTCTTCAGGTTCTCGCGCTTGATCGTCATGGTGGCCTCGATGGTCGGTGTAGTCGATATGGACGGCATGGCCGGCGTGGTCAGTGATAGTCGGTGATCTCTGCCTCGTAGACGTCGCCGTTGCCAAAGCGGAAACAGATCCGCCACTGGTCGTTGATCCGGATGCTCCACTGGCCCTGGCGGTCAGCCCTGAGCGCCTCCAGCCGGTTGGCCGGCGGCGCCCGCAGGTCGTCGAGCACGGCCGCCGCGTCGAGCATCTCGAGCTTGCGGAACGCGGCCCGCTGGATCTCGCGCGGGAGGCTGCTGACGAACTTGCCGGCGTACACCGCTGCGGTGGCCTTGCTGGCGAAGCTTCGAATCATGGTGACGATCCTATAATGCGTTGAGTTTAACGTCAAGTGTTATTCGTATGGCGTTATGTATGGCGGCGACGCTGCCGCGCCCGCATCCGCAATGCCGGAATGGCGCCCCGATGCGATGCCCGCCCAGGGCAGGCGTCGGAGACGCCGGCGGCGTGGCCGCTGGATGCGGAGGATGGAGGAGGTCCATGCCTGGCGGACCGTTCGCGGTCCTGCCGGAGAGCGTAGGCCGGCTCTCCCCAGGCATGCATGAGAGGATTCGCAAAAGCGCCCGGCCGAGGGATGGCGGGGCCGGCGGCGAGCCGGCTCGCCGGTCAGGCGGAGGCGCTCAGGGCGCCCGCAGCAGGCGCACGCAGCGGTCGCCCAGCCACTGGATGATGCTGACCAGGCCGATCAGCAGCACGATCACCACCACCATCACGGTGGTGTCGAAGCGCTGGTAGCCGTAGCGGATGGCGATGTCGCCGAGCCCGCCCGCGCCTACCGCGCCGGCCATCGCCGAGGCGCCGACCAGCGACACCACGGTAATGGTGAAGCCGCCCACGATGCCGGGCAGCGCCTCGGGCAGCAGCACGTGCCAGACGATGTGGCGGCGCTGGCAGCCCATCGCCTGCGCGGCTTCCACCAGGCCGCGGTCCACTTCGCGCAGGCTGATCTCGGCGATGCGCGCGAAGAACGGCGTGGCGCTGATCGACAGCGGCACCACCGCCGCCCACACGCCGATGGTGGCGCCCACCACCAGCCGCGTGAACGGCAGCAGCGCCACCAGCAGCACGATGAAGGGCGTGGCGCGAAAGCCGTTGACCACGCTGCCCAGCACGCGGTGCAGCCGCGGCGCGGCCAGCACGCCGCCGGGCGCGCTCAGCACCAGCACCAGCGCCAGCGGCGTGCCCAGCGCCACCGCCACCAGCGCCGAGGCGCCGACCATCGTGAGCGTGTCGAACAGGCCTTGCCAGATGCGTTCAATGGTCAGCGGGGACATAGCCGATTACCTTGGCGTGTTGGGATCGGGTGGCGCCGGCCAGCGCTTCGGCGGACAGGCCGCCGGCGGGCGCGGCCAGCAGCATGCGGCCCTGGCTGTGGCCCTGGATGCGGTCGACGCCGGCGTGCAGCAGGCGCGCCTGCCCGCCCAGCGCGGCGGCGATGCCGGCCAGCTCGGGCGCGGCGCCGGCGCCGCTGTAGCGCAGCTCGACCAGTTGCTCGCAGGCGCCGTGCGCGGGCGGCGCGGCCAGCAGCCGGCGCGCGAGGTCGTCGGGCAGGCCGGCCTGCAGCGGCTGCAGCAGCGCCCGCGTGGCGGCGTGGCGCGGGCTGCCGAACACCTCCCACACCAGGCCGTGCTCGGCGATGCGGCCGCCTTCGAGCACCAGCACGCGGTCGCAGATGTCGCGGATCACGCGCATCTCGTGCGTGATCAGCACGACGGTCAGGCCCAGGCGCCGGTTGATGTCGCGCAGCAGCGCCAGGATGGACTGCGTGGTCTCCGGGTCCAGCGCCGAGGTGGCCTCGTCGCACAGCAGGATCTCGGGCCGGTGCACCAGCGCGCGGGCGATGCCCACGCGCTGCTTCTGGCCGCCGGAGAGCTGGCCCGGATAGGCGCGCTGCTTGCCTTCCAGCCCGACCAGGCCGAGCAGTTCCTCCACGCGCGGCGCGATCTGGGCGCGCGGCACGCCGGCCACCTTGAGCGGCAGCGCCACGTTGTCCCACACGGTCTTGGCCGACAGCAGGTTGAAGTGCTGGAAGATCATGCCGATGCGGCGGCGCAGGGCCACCAGCGCGGCGGCGTCGAGCGTGGCGAGGTCGGTGCCGTCCACCAGCACGCGGCCGCTGCTGGGCGTTTCCAGCCGGTTGATGGTGCGCAGCAGGCTGGACTTGCCGGCGCCGCTGCGGCCGATGATGCCGAACACGCCGCTGGCGGGGATGTCGATGTCGATCTCGCGCAGCGCGTGCACGTCGCCGGCCGGCGTGCGGTAGACCTTGCCGACCTGCCGGAACGAGACCGAGCCGGCGGCCGCGCCGGGGCTGTCGTGCGGGCCATCGTGCTGGCCGCCGGCGCGGGCGGACGGCGGAGGTTCGAGCGGGCCGGGCGCGGCCTCGCGCCGGCGCAGGAAGGTCAGCGTGCCCATGACGTCACTGCTTGCGCCACGGCAGGCTGTAGAGCTTGTCGTTGTTGGCGTAGGACTCGCGCAGCTTCTGCAGCACCGCCGGCGACTCCTGGTAGAGCTTGACGAAGCGGGCGATGCGCGGGTCGCCGGCGTTGTCCTGTCGGCTGACGAAGCGGATCGCGAAATAGACGTCGTCCACACCCGAATAGAGCAGGCCGGAGCCGGCCACCTGCGGCTTGCCGGCGTTGACGAAGTGGGCCGGGTAGCCCTGCGCGAGGTCCACGTCGTCGAGCGCGCGCACCAGCTGCGGGCCTTCGATCTCCACGAACTTGAGCTTCTTCGGGTTGGCCACGATGTCGTCGAGCCCGCCGCGCGCGCCCACGCCGTCGCGCAGCTTGATCAGGCCGGCCTTCTGCAGCAGCAGCAGGCCGCGGCCCTGGTTGACCGGGTCGCTGGCCACGCCCACGCGCGCGCCGTCCTTGAGCTCGTCGAAGCGCTTGATGCGGCTGGAGTACAGGCCGATGTTGGGCAGCACGCCCACCGCCACGCTCTTGAAGGCATAGCCGCGCTCCTTGATGGCGTTGTCGAGGAAGGCCTGGTGCTGGAAGTAGTTGAGGTCGAGGTCGCCGGAGGCCAGCGCCACGTTGGGCGTGGTCCAGTCGGTCAGCTCGACCACCTTGACGTCGAGGCCCTGCTTGCGCGCCTCGGCGGCGGCCACTTCGACCGAATCGGCGAGCGCGCCCGGCGTCACGCCGATGCGCAGCGGCGCGGCGTGCGCGAGGTGGGCGGCAGTGGCCAGGGAGAGCGTGGCGAGGGCGGAGATCAGCAGTCGCTTGAGTGTCGGCTTGCGTGTCATGGGGCGGGTGGAATGGTGTCTGGATGAATGTCGGGTGGTTCAATCGGCCGCGTGGCGGAACCGCGCCGCCGCGTGGCGCGCGGGCAGGCGGTTGCCTTCGCCGAACAGCTTGCCGCGCAGGCTGCCCTCGGCGTAGCTGGTCTTGTAGAGGCCGCGGTTCTGCAGCTCGGGCACCACCAGCTCGACGAAATCCTCGTAGCTTTCCGGCACCACGGTGCGGCTCAGGTTGAAACCGTCGATGCCGGTCTCGTCGATCCACGACTGCAGCTCGTCGGCCACCTGCGCCGCGTCGCCGACGATGGCCGGATAACGCCCGCCCAGCTCGAACAGCTCCAGCAGGCGCCGGCGCGTCCAGCCGTGCTGCTGGGCCGCGCGCGAGGCGGATTCGATGGCGTTGCCGCCGTTGTAGTCCACCGGCGCGTCGAGGTCGTAGCGGCCGAAGTCCACGCCGGTGCTGGCGGCGAAGTGGGCCAGGCCCGCCTCGCGGCTGGCGTAGTCCTTGTAGTCGGCATGCTTCTGGCGCGCCTCGGCACTGGTGTGGCCCGCCACCACGGCGGCGCCGGCGAACACCTTGATGTCGTCGGGACGGCGCCCGGCCGCCACCAGTTGCTCGCGCAGCGCGCGCACGGTCTCGCGCGCGGCTTCCTTGCTGGGCGGCGAGATGAACACGCATTCGGCGTGGCGCGCCGCGAAGCGCTGGCCGCGCCCCGAGCTGCCGGCCTGGAACAGCACCGGCGTGCGCTGCGGCGACGGCTCGGCGAGGTGGTAGCCCTCGACCTTGTAGTACTTGCCCTGGTGGTTCACCTTGTGCACGCGGCCGGGGTCGGCGAACACGCGCGCGGCCTTGTCGCGCCGCACCGCGCCGTCTTCCCAGCTGCCTTCCCACAACTTGTAGAGCACCTCCAGGTATTCGTCGGCGCGGTCGTAGCGCTCGTCGTGGGCGATCTGGTTGTCCAGCCCCATCGCGCGCGCGGCGCTGTCGAGGTAGCCGGTGACGATGTTCCAGCCCACGCGCCCGCGCGTGAGGTGGTCCAGCGTGGAGAAGCGCCGCGCCAGCAGGTAGGGCTGCTCGTAGGTCAGGTTGACGGTCACGCCGAAGCCCAGGTGCCGCGTCACCGCAGCCATCGCCGAGACCAGCAGCAGCGGGTCGTTGACCGGCAGCTGGATCGATTCGCGCAGGGTCACGTCGACGTTGCCCTGGTAGATGTCGTAGACACCCACGATGTCGGCGATGAACAGGCCGTCGAACAGGCCGCGCTCGAGCGTGCGCGCCTGGCCGGTCCAGTATTCGATGGTGTTGTAGTCGATGGAGCGGTCGCGCGGGTGCGTCCACAGGCCGTGGTTGATGTGGCCCACGCAGTTCATGTTGAAGGCGTTGAGCAGGATTTGCTTGCGTGCCATCACAGGGCTCCGTGCCGGGTGGGAAGGCGGTCGTTGAGGTAGTAGTTGCCGACCGCGTGGTATTTCCAGCGCACCGGGTCGTGCAGCGTGTGGGTGCGCGCGTTGCGCCAGAAGCGGTCCAGGCCCAGGCCGTCGAGCGTGGCGCCGGTGCCGGCCAGTTCGAACAGCTTGCTGCCGGCCAGCAGCGAGGCGGTGGTGGTGAGCGCGCGCGCCTCGGCCACGGCGATCGAGGCCGCGGCCACGCTGCGCTCGTCGGGCGCGGCCTGGGCCGCGTCGACGATGCGCCCGGCGCGGCGCACCAGTGCCGCCGCGGCGCGCAGGCGCACCGCCACGTTGCCGACTTCGTGGATGGTCAGCGGGTCGTCGGCCGCGCGCTCGACGCCGGCGTCGAGCCACGGGCGCGACTGCTCGCGCACGAACGGCAGCGTGGCGTCGAACGCGCCGCGGCCGACGCCGAGGTCGATGGCCGCGTGCAGGATCTGCGCCACCGGGCCGATGGTGGTGGGCTGCTCGAACGAGGCCAGGAACGGCACCACCCAGTCGGCCTCCACGCGCACGTTGTCGAACGTGACCGAGCCGCTGCCGGTGATGCGCTGGCCGAAGCCGTCCCAGTCGTCGACGATGGCCACGCCGGGCGCGGTGCGCGGCACGATGGCCAGCAGCGTGACCTCGCGGCCGTCCTGCTCGGCCACCACCAGCGTGGGAATCCAGTGCGCGTAGAGCGCGCCGGTGCAGTAGAACTTCTTGCCGTCCACGCGCCAGCCGTCGCCGTCCGGGCTGAGCCGGGTGCGGCGCTTGAAGTCCTTGTGGCCGATCTCGGCCAGCGCGTTGCCGAAGCGCTCGCCGGCCAGCGCGCGCGCGTAGAAGAAGCGTTTCTGCGCCTCGCTGCCGCCCACGCGCAGCACTTCCAGCGCGTAGAAATGGTTCTGCGGGATCTGGCCCAGCGAGCCGTCGGCCGCGGCGATGGTGGAGATCACTTCGGCCAGCGTCACGGTGGACACGCCGGCGCCGCCGAACTCGCGCGGCACCGTGATGCCCCACAGGCCGCTCGCGCTGAAGGCGTCGAGCTCGGCCCAGGGCAGGCGGCGCTCGCGGTCGCGCAGCGCGGCCCCGGGCGCGAACTGCGCGGCCAGCCGGCGCGCGGTGGCGATGGCGTCGGCGTCGTCGCGGATCAGCGCGGGCGGCTGCGCCGGCGGCGCGGCGGGCGCGGGGCGGCTGGCGGGGCTGTTGTCGGCGGGAACCGGGGTAAGGAGCAGGGACATGTCAGTTCCAGGAGTGGCGCGCGGGCAGCACGTGATTGAGGTAGTAGTTGCCGATCAGGTGGGTCTTCCAGCGCACCGGGTCGTGCAGCGTGTGGGTGCGCGCGTTGCGCCAGTGGCGGTCGAGGTTGTGGCGCGCGCGCGTGGCGGCAGAGCCGGCCAGCTCGAACAGCTTTTCGCTGGCGGACAGCGCCGCCTCGGTGGTCAGCACCTTGGCCTCGGCCACGGCCACCGAGGCGCGCGCGCTGGCCTCGGCGTCGAGCCCGCGCGGCGCGGCCGCGGCGGCGATGGCGTCGAGCGCGCGGCCGGCTTCGAGCAGCACCTCGCGCGCGGCGTGCACGTCGATCTGCACGCGGCCCACGTCGGCGATCAGGTGCGGGTCGTCGGTGGCGTGCTCCAGGCCCGAGTCGATCCACGGACGCGCGTACTGGCGCACGAAGGCGATGGCGTCGGCTAGCGCGGCCTCGGCGATGCCCTGGTCGATGGCGGCCTGGATCAGTTGCGAGGTGGCGCCGTACAGGCCGGGGCGGTCCGCCAGCTGCCACACCGGCAGCACGTCGTCGGGCGAGACCGGCACGTTGTCGAACACCACGCTGCCGCTGGCGGTGGTGCGCTGGCCGAACGAGGACCAGTCGTCGACGATGGACAGGCCGCGCGCCTCGCGCGGCGACCATACCTGCACCGCGCGGCCCTGGTCGTCGAGCGCGCGCGCCGGCACGCGGTGCGCGAACAGCGCGCCGGTGGAATAGAAGCGGTGCCCGTTCAGGCGCAGGCCCTGCGCGGTCTCGGTCAGGCGGGTGGTGCCTTGCAGCACGTTCTGGCTGTGCTCGGAGCGGCGTTCCGGGCCGGCGTTGCCGAGCCGCGCGCCGGACAGCACCTCGCTGTAGAAGCGGCGCTTCTGCGCCTCGGAGCCGGCTTCGCGCAGCACGCCCAGCAGGCCGAAATGGTTCTGCGGGATCTGGCCCAGCGCCGGGTCGGCCGCGCACAGGATCACGAAGACCTCGGCCAGCGTGGCGTAGGACACCTCGGCGCCGCCGTAGGCGCGCGGCACCGTGATGCCGCCCAGGCCGCTCGCGGACCACTGGTCCAGCTCCGCCCACGGCAGGCGGCGCGTGCGGTCGCGCTCGGACGCGCCCTCGGCGAAGCGGGCGGCAAGGTCGCGCGCGGCCTGCAGGGCCTGCGCGTCGTCGGCGATGCGCCGCACGTCGGCCGGGTCGGGCAGGTGCGCCGGCGCGGCCGGCAGGGCGGTGGCGGGAAAATCGGACAGTGTGGTCATGGCAGTCGGGGAAGATGGCCGGGGTTAAGGTGTTGTTTCAAAATGAAGCGAAGCGGTCCTGGCTAGGCGCGCGGCCGCAGACAGTACAAGTGGTACGGCAAGGCCGCGCAACGACGCCAGGATCTTTTTGAAACGACATCTAGGCGGCGCGCACGCGGCGCAGGCGCGGATTGAGCGCCGCTTGCAGGCCGTCGCTGAGCAGGTTGAGCGCGAGCACCGTCAGCACCACCGCCAGCCCGGGGATGGCGGTCATGTACCAGCCGGTGCGCAGCGCGTCGCGGCCGAGGCCGATCATCGAGCCCCAGCTCACCACGTTGGGGTCGCCCAGGCCGAGGAAGGCCAGCCCGGCCTCGGACAGGATGGCGTTGGCCACCAGCAGGCCGGTGGAGACGATGATCGGGGTCCAGGCGTTGGGCAGGATCTCGCGGAAGATCAGGTGCGCGTCGCTGGCGCCCACCGCCACCGCGGCGCGCACGTATTCGCGCTCGCGCAGCGACAGGAACTCCGCGCGCACCAGCCGCGCCACGCTGGTCCACGAGGTCACGCCGAGCGCGAACACGATGGTGCCCAGCGTGGGCTTGAGCACCGCCACCAGGATGATGGCCAGCAGGAACGCCGGGATGGTCTGGAAGAACTCGGTGATGCGGCTCAGCACCGCGTCGGTGCGGCCGCGGTAGAAGCCGGCCGCGGCGCCCACCGCGACGCCGATGGCCAGCGCCACCAGCGCCGACGACACGCCCACCAGCAGCGACACGCGCGCGCCGTGGGCGAGGCCGGCCAGCAGGTCGCGGCCCATCAGGTCGGTGCCGAGCGGCGTGGCCGGATCGGCGCCGGGCCAGGTATAGGGCGCGCCGACCATGTCGAGCGGGTCGTCGGGGAACAGCACGCCGGCCAGCGCGGCGGCCGCGGCCACCACCAGCAGCACGGCGGCGCCGAGCCAGATCGAGGGTTGCAGGTACCAGCGTTTCATGCGGCGCTCCCGGTCGCGGCCGAAGGCTGGCGCGGCGGCTGCGCGGCGCGGCGCACGCGCGGATCGAGCGCGGCCTGCGCCAGGTCCACCAGCAGGTTGGCCAGCACCACCAGCACGCCGCTGCAGATCAGCACGGCCAGCAGCACCGGGATGTCGCGGCTCTTGATGGCCTCGAACGACAACTGCCCGAGGCCCGGCCAGGCGAACACGGTTTCCACCACGATCGAGCCGCCCAGCAGCGCGCTGCTCTGCACGCCCAGCATCGTGACCACCGGCAGCAGCGCGTTGCGCAGCGCATGGCGGAAGATCACCTGGTGCTCGCGCGCGCCCTTGGCGCGGGCGGTGCGGATGTAGTCCTCGGCCAGCGTCTCGATCATGGCCGCGCGCGCCAGCCGCGCGTACACCGCCACGTAGTAGATCGCCAGCGTCAGCACCGGCAGCGCCAGGTGCCGCAGGTAGTCCAGCCACAGGCGCG
The DNA here is from genome assembly GCF_977008105.1 of Cupriavidus ulmosensis. Taxonomy (NCBI): domain Bacteria; kingdom Pseudomonadati; phylum Pseudomonadota; class Betaproteobacteria; order Burkholderiales; family Burkholderiaceae; genus Cupriavidus; species Cupriavidus ulmosensis. Next base: position 2,236,480 of record NZ_CDRMWP010000001.1, on the reverse strand, counting down.
CGCCGTGGTAGCCGGCGTTGACCTCGCGCAGGCCGCCCACCGGCAGCCATTCGAGCTGCACGCCGAACAGCACGATCAGCATCAGCGAGGTCCAGAACATCGGCGCCGAGTAGCCCACCGTGGCCAGCGCCGACAGCACCGTGTCGGTCAGCCCGTGCGGGCGCCGCGCCGCGGCTACGCCGAGCAGCACGCCGGCCACGGTGGACAGCAGCAGCGCCGCGCCGACCAGCGCCAGCGTGGGGCCGAGCCGGTCCAGCAGCAGGTTGAGCACCGGCTCGCCGAAGCGGAACGAATAGCCCAGGTCGCCCTGCGCGATGCGGCCCAGGTAGCCCAGCAGCTGTTCCGGCAGGCTGCGGTCCAGCCCGTAGAGCTGGCGCAGCTGCGCCACGTACTGGGGCGGCACGCTGCCGCTCTCGCTGGCGATCACGTCGACCAGGTCGCCCGGCAGTGCCTTGAGCAGGGCGAAGTCGAGCACGGCGGTGGCGAACACCACGCCCAGCAGTTGCAGCAGCCGCCGCAGCAGCGACCTGAGCAGGGATCTGGCTATGCGCACGGCGTCCTCGCGGTTACTTGGCGGCCAGCCAGACCCGGGCGAAATTGCTCTGGCTGTGGTCGAAGGTGTCGGTGACGTTGCGCAGGCGCTTGTCCCACACGCCGAACCAGCGGAACTCGAACAGGTTGAGCAGCGCCAGGTCCTGCTGCGCCAGCTTCTGGAAGTCCTGGTAGAGCCGCACGCGGCGCGCCGGGTCCGGTTCCACCTGGGCCGCCTCGAGCAGGCGGTCCGCCTCCGGGCTGGCGTAGCCGGAGGCGTTCTGCCACGGCGTGCCCTTGGCCTCGGCCTTGGACCAGTAGTGCTGCTCCACGCCGATCTGCGGGTCCTGCCAGTTCAGGCCCCACGAGCTGACCAGCTGGAAGTTGTAGTCGGTGAACACGTTCTTGGTCCAGGTGGGCAGGTCCTGTCCGCGCAGGTTCACGTCGATGCCCACCGCGCGCAGCGACTGGCGTATGAACTCGCCGGTGCGGCGGTAGTCGTCGCCGAACGGGATGTAGTCGTGGTCGAGCTTGAAGCGCCAGCCGTCGGCCTTGCGCGGGAAGCCGGCTTCGTCGAGCAGGGCCTCGGCCTTCTTGCGGTCGTACGGGTATTGCTGGGTATCGCGCGTGTAGAAGGTCTTGAGCAGCGACGACACCGGCCCGGTGGCGGGCACCGCGTAGCCGCCCCACACGGTCTTGACCAGCGTCTGGACGTTGATCGCGTGGAGGATGGCCTGGCGCACCTTGAGCTTGCCGATGATCGGGTCGCGCAGGTTGGGGATCAGCCACAGCCAGCCGGCGAAGCCGTTGTAGCCCTCGGTGCTGACCACCAGGTCGGGCGACTTGGCCAGGCGGTCGGCGTCGGCGAACGTCACCGGGTTGCGCTCGCCGTACTGCACCGCGCCGGTCTCCAGCGCGGTGGCGCGGCCGGCCACGTCGGGGATGATCTTGAAGGTGAGCTTGTCGAGGTAGGGCAGGCCCGGCGCCCAGTATTTGTCGAAGCGCTCCAGCGCGATGTGCTGGCCGCGCACCCACTCCTTGAACACGAACGGGCCGGTGCCGACCGGCTTGTTGTTGTACGGGTTGTTGGGGATGTCGGTGTTCTCGTACAGGTGGCGCGGCAGCACCGGCGCGGCCACCACGTCGAGCGCGTTGAGGATCACCGGGGTGGGCTTGGCCAGCGTGAGCACCACCGTGTAGTTGTCGGGCGTATCCACCTTGCGCAGGTGCTGGAACACGCGCCGCGCGGTCGGCGCGTACTTGGGCCAGATCTGCTCGGCGGAGAACTTGACGTCGGCCGCGGTGAAGGGCTTGCCGTCGTGCCACAGCGCGTTGCGGCGCAGCTTGATGCGCACGGTCAGGCCGTCGGGCGAGACGTCCACGCTCTCGGCCAGCTGCGGGCGCGGCTTGAGGTCGGGGCCGTAGTCGAGCAGGCCGTCGAAGATCTTGCTGACCACGGTGCGGCCCGGGGTCGAGGTATTGATGAAGAACGCCAGCGTGGGCGGCTCGGGGTGCACCACGGCATCGAGCGCGCCGCCGCGCTGCGCGCCTTGCTCGGTATTCGGCAGGGCCTTGTTGAGCGCCCGCGCCTCGGGCAGCAGGCCGCCGAACAGGCCGCCCGCCAGCAGCGCGCCGCCGGCGCCCAGCCACTGGCGGCGCTGCGGGCTCGGGAGATCGGCGGAAGCTGCGTCGGCAGCGGAGGTCGGAGCGGCGAAGGGATGGTCGGGTGCGGTCATGGGGCGTCTGTGTGGCCGGATGGCGAAGGTTGAGAGAGGCGAAGGAACGAAGACAGCAGGACGGAAGAACGAAGGCGGCGATCTCGCGGCGCGGCGGGTGGAGACGGACGGAGCAGCGTCAGCCGGCCAGCGCCAGCGGCGGCGCCGTGGCCTCGTCGCGGGCCGGCGGCGCGGTGCCCGGCACGGCGGCCAGCAGCGAGCGCGTGTACGGGTGGCGCGGGTTGTGCCAGAGCGACTCGGGCGTGCCGGTCTCGACGATGCGCCCGGCCTGCATCACGCACATGCGGTCGGCGATATAGCGCACCACCGACAGGTCGTGCGAGATGAACAGGTAGGTCAGGCCGTGCTCGGCCTTGAGGTCGGCCAGCAGGTTCAGGATCTGGGCCTGGACCGACACGTCCAGCGCCGACACCGGCTCGTCGCAGATCACCAGTTCCGGGCGCAGCACCAGCGCGCGCGCGATGGCGATGCGCTGGCGCTGCCCGCCCGAGAATTCGTGCGGATAGCGCCCGGCCGCGGCGCGGCCCAGGCCCACGTCGTCGAGGATGGCGGCGATGCGGCGCGCGCGCTCGGCGCGCTCGCGCACGCCGTGGATGGCCAGCGCGTGGCCGAGAATGTCTTCCACGCGCTGGCGCGGATTGAGCGAGCCGTAGGGATCCTGGAACACCATCTGCACGCGGCGGCGCCACGGCAGCAGCGCGGACGGCGCCAGCGCCAGCAGGTCCTGGCCGGCGAACAGCACGCGCCCGGCATCGGCCTGCGCGAGGCGCACGATGGCGCGCGACAGGCTGGACTTGCCGCAGCCCGACTCGCCCACCAGCCCGAGCGTCTCGCCGGCGGCGATGTCGAGCGACAGGCCGTCCACCGCGCGCACGCGCTGGTGGTCCGCGCCGGGGTAGGTCAGGGTCAGGTCCCGCACCGACAGCAGCGGCGCGGCGCCGGCGGCGGGGATGTGCGCCGCGGCGCGCGGCGCGGCGGGCGGCGTCACCAGCCGGAAATCGCCGTTGGCGCCGTCGGCGCCGGCGGCACGGATCTCGGCCAGCCGGTCGCGGCTGTAGTGCAGGCCGTTGGCGACGTGCAGCGAGGCGCCGAGCAGGCCGCGCGTGTAGGCATGGGCCGGCGCGGCGAACACGTCCGCGGTGGCGCCTTCCTCCAGCTTGCGCCCGCCGTGCATGACCGCCACGCGGTCGGCATAATCCGCCACCACGCCGAGGTCGTGCGTGATCAGCAGCACCGCCATGCCGAGCTCGCGGCGCAGGCCGTCGATCAGCGCCAGGATCTGCGCCTGGATGGTCACGTCGAGCGCGGTGGTGGGCTCGTCGGCGATCAGCAGGCGCGGCCCGCACGCCACCGCCATCGCGATCATGATGCGCTGGCGCTGCCCGCCGGAGAACTCGTGCGGATAGGCGTCGAAGCGGCGCGCGGGCTCGGGCAGGCGCACCAGTTCGAGCAGCTCGATGGCGCGCGCGCGCGCGGCGCGGCGCGACAGCGGCTGGTGCAGCGTGATGGCCTCGGCGACCTGCCGGCCCACGCTGAGCACCGGGTTCAGCGAGGTCATCGGCTCCTGGAAGATCATCGACACGCTGCGCCCGCGCTCGGCGCTCAGCGCGCGCTTGCCCAGGCCGATCAGCTCGCGGCCGTCCAGGCGCACGCTGCCGGTGCTGCGCGCATAGGCGGGCAGCAGGCCCATCAGCGCCAGCGCGGCGCTCGACTTGCCGCAGCCGGACTCGCCCACCAGCGCCAGCATCTCGCCGGCGGCGATCTGCAGGTCGAGCGCCTGCACGGCATGCTTGCCGGGAAAATGCACGTCGAGCCCGCGCACGGCAAGCAGCGGCGCGGTCAGGCTGGCGGCCTGGAGGGCCTCGGATCGGGGAGTCTGGACAGGGAAAACCATCCGTGCATTGCAGCATGGCACCCCGCGGTCTTCCCACGAATATTTGCGAAGATGCTTACTCGGATATGCGTTGGTGCCCGGCGGCGCGCCGTGCCAGCGCGGCGTGGCGGGACTGGCGGCGGGACTGGAGGGAGGCAGAGGACCCGCGGGTGCGCCGCGGCGCATGCCGGCGCCTGCTGGCCCGCGCACAGTTTGCGCGGGCACTGTTGGCCAGCGGGCAGCACCGCGCGATACCGGCCCGCGCGCGGCGCGGGCCGGCCATCCTCATGCGGCCTGCTGCGCCGGGAACACCGGCTCGCCCAGGTTCAGCATCAGGCGGTTGGCCCACGCGAAGATGGCGATCGCGTGGATCAGGTCGAGCAGTTCGGCATCGTTCACGCCGGCCGCGCGCAGCGCGCGCAGGCTGCCCGGGCCGATCGCGTCGGGCCGCTCGGTGAGCGCGATCGAGAACTGCGCGATGGCCTGCTCGCGCGTGGTGGTGCCGGCGCCGCGCGGGTCGGCGAAGACCTGGACGATCACATCGTTGCGCCTGGCCAGTTGCTCGAAGCGCTGCGCGTGGACCGAGGCGCAGTACACGCAGCCGTTGACGCGCGACACCACCGTGCTGGCCAGCTCGCGCTCGGCGCGCGCCATGCCGCCGGGCGCGTACATGATGGCGTTGAACGCGGCGGAGCGCTGGCGCAGGATCTCGGGCTGGTGCACCAGGAACAGGTAGTAGTCGGACACCTTGGCCTTGGGATGGCTTTCCTCCAGCACCGCGATCTGCTCGGGCGTGGCGTGGTCCAGCTGAACCACGTCGAGCCACGCTTTCCAGTCGAGCACTTCGTTGGTGAAGCCGTGGGACCGGATCGGCGCTTTGGTCAGCACCGTGTCGGCTACCTTGGCGGGAGCGGGCAGGGCGGGTTCCTCGCCCCCAGCCGGCGCGGCGGGTGCGTTCAGCGCCTTGAGGCCGGCCACCAGCCGCACCTGATAGGACAGGAAGGCGATCAGTTGCGCCAGCGTCACCACGTCCGGCGTGGACAGGCCCGCGGCGGGCAGCGTCCTGAGCGCCGCTTCATCGCCGTCCACCGGCTTTTCGATCAGCGCGCGGGTGAAGTCCAGCATGGCGCGCAGGCGCGCGTCGGCCAGCGTGGCGGGGTCGCCGCGTTCGGCCACTGCGATCCGCGCGGCGTCGGCGCCCGCGGCCACCAGCCGCTGGCGGTAGTGCGCGGCCAGTTCGGGCGACGGCGCGAGGCGCGCGGCGTAGAGCGCCACCAGCAGGCGCTCGGCGAGCGGCAGGCCGGGCAGGGCGGGATCGAACAGGGCGTCGTAGCTGCCCTGGGTGGCCGCGGCCACCTTGTCGCGCTGGTGGCGCAGCGCATGCGTGGCGGAGCCGGGCACCAGGCCGGCTACCTGGTCGGCCACGTCGGCGTGGGGGTTGGCTTGGGTCATGGCTTGTCTTGCTCTCGGTACGGTTGACTCGGAAATCGGCGGGATCACGCGGATGGCGGCGGCGCGGGCACCCATTCGTCGCCGAACACCTCGGGCTCGGCATAGGCTTCGAGGTTGGCGAAGTGGGTCTCGATGTCTTCCTGGTAGAACAGCGCGGCGATGCCCTGGCCGAGCCGCCGGGCGCCGTCGCTGATGGCCGGGATGTCGCCCGACACGGTGCCGTGCGTGAGCGCCGCCGGGTAGTTGAAGCAGTGGATGCGCGACAGGCCCGGGCAGGCGCCCGGCGTGGCCTCCAGGAATTCGAAGGCGGGGCCAAGGTCCGGCGAGTCCGACAGTTCCTGGTCTTCCTGCCCCGCGCGCGGCGCGTAGCGGTCGCGCCAGTAGCGGATGTGCGGCGCGAACGCGGCGAACTCGGCGCGCGTGTCGAGCGCGATGCGAAAGCCCGTGGAGAACACCAGGAAGTCCAGCTCGAACGTGCCCCTGGTGGTGTGCACGCGCACGGCATCGCCGGCCGGCTCGACGCGCTCGATGGCGCAGCCGAGGTGGAAGCGCGCGTTCTCGTGGCGCGACACGCGCAGCGTGCTGCCGCGCGGCGGCGGCACCTGCTGCTCGTTGATGTAATGGCGGATGCGCCATTTCCAGGCGTCGGGCAGGCCGGCGTAGCCGTGCGTGAAGCCCGGGCTGCCGGCGCCCTTGCTCTTGTTGACGCGCGGGATGTCGGCGCGGCGGATCAGCAGGTCCACGCCGGCCGCGCCCGCTTCCAGCGCGGTGGCCGCGCTGTCCATCGCGGAGGCGCCGGCGCCGATCACGCCCACGCGCTTGCCGCGCAGCGTGCCGTAGTCGAAGGCGTCGCTCGAATGCGCCCACGCCGCGCGCGGCAGCGCCTGCGCGAACGGCGGCACGTAGGCGCCGCCGAGGCCGTCGCGGCCGGTGGCCAGCACCACGCGGCGCGCCAGCACGGTGCGCGCGCCGGCGGGCGTGCGCAGTTCCAGCGCCACCAGCCCGTCGGCGCGCGGCAGCACGCGCGTCACGTCGTGCTCGTTGCGGATGTCGAGGCCCAGCACGCGGCGGTACCAGCGCAGGTAGTCCATCCATTGCAGGCGCGGGATCTTGTCGAGCGCCTCCCACGCCGCCGCGCCGGACTGCGCCTCGAACCACGCGCGGAAGGTCAGCGCGGGCAGGCCGAGCGCGGGGCCGGTGAGCTGCTTGGGCGAGCGCAGCGTCTCCATGCGCGCGGTGGTGGCCCACGGGCCTTCGAAGCCCTCGGGAGAACGGTCGAAGATGCGCGCGCCGAGGCCGAGGTGCCCGAGCGTGGCGGCGGCGGCCATGCCGGCCATGCCGCCGCCGATCACGGCGACGTCCAGCACCGGCTGGCCCTCGTGCGTGCGCGGCGGGCTCCAGGGCCTGGCGGGCAGTTCCAGCCAGGCCAGGTCCTGGCGCAGGCGGGCTTCGAGCGCGGCCAGGCCTTCGGCGCCGGCGGCGGGGAGTGTGGTCAGGGTCATGATGGGTCGGTCTCTGTGTCGTCCGGCATGCCGGCGGCGCCGTAGAGCGCCTGCAGCAGCGCGCCGTGCTGCGCGGGGCCGCGCTGGGTGAAGTCGGGCAATAGCGCGCGCGCCGCGGCGGCCAGCGCGTCGATCAGCGCCAGCACCGCCGTGCTGGCCGGGCGGCCCTGCGGCGTGATCACGCCGAAATAGAACGGGATGTCGGCGTCGATGGGGCGCACCACGATGTCGGCCAGCGGCACGCCGCGCGCCGTCACCGGCTCCAGCACGGCGATGCCGAGGCCCGCGCGTACCGAGGTCAGCGCGTTGAACGACGAGTTGGTGTTGATCAGCGCGGCCGGCTTCACGCCCGCGCGGGCCAGGCCCTCGTCGAGGCGGCGGCGCAGCCGGTAGGGGTTGTGCATGGTGACGATGCGCCGGCCGCTGCACGCCGCCAGCGGGATGGTGGCGAGCGCGGCGAGCGGGTCGTCGGCGCGCACCGCGGCCACGCAGGCGGCCTGCCCGATCCAGTGCACGGTCACGCCGGGATGCTCCAGCGGCAGGCTGGTCACGCCGATCTCGGCGGCGCCGGTCAGCACCGCGTGCACCACCTTCTCGGGGAACAGGCTGTCGATATGGATCTGGCTGGACTGGCCGGCCACGCCGCGCTCGCTGCCCGCGCTGTCCTCGCGGTCGCGCGCATGGTCCGGCTGGCGCCCGGCCAGCGCCAGCGGCAGCAGCCCGGCCGCCAGCGCCGGGGTGGCGGCGATATGGAGCGGGCGGTGTTCGTCGCGCGCGATCTCGTCGGCGCGCGCGCGGATCTGCTTGAGGCCCACCAGCGCGTGCTCCACCTCCTCGTACAGCAGGAAGCCGCGCTCGGTCGGCGTCACGCGCGGGCCGCTGCGCACGAACAGCGCGAAGCCGATCTCCGCCTCCAGCTCCTGGATCAGCCGCGTGATGACGGGCTGCGAGCGGCCCAGCAGGCGGCCCGCGGCGGTGACGCTGCCGCTGGTGACGACTGCCGCGAAGGCTTCGAGTTGCCGGATTTCCATGCTGCGAGGCGGTGGGCGTGGCCTGCCGATGTATGCGATTATGGAATTCTCTACCATCCAGTATTCTGATTGCAAATACTATTTTTGCATTCCATCATGCCACGCCGCATGGAACGGGCAGGCGCCGGGGCCAGCACGTATCATGCAAGGCACAGGCGCCAACCCCCGCGCAGCGCCGCTCAGGACAGTCCCGTTGACACAGGCACCACGCAGCGCCCGCGCAGGCCCATTCCATCCGTCGCGCCCCTGGCTGGCGCTGGCCCTGTGCTGGGCGCTGGCGTGGCTGGCCGCGCCGGCGCAGGCCGACACCCTGCGCATCGGCTCCAAGCGCTTCACCGAGTCCTACATCCTCGGCGAGATCCTGACGCTGACCGCGGCCCCGCACGCCAGCGTGCAGAACACGCCGGGCCTGGGCAACACGGCCATCGTGTTCGAGGCGCTCAAGTCCGGCAGCATCGACCTCTACCCGGACTACACCGGCACCATCGCCGCCGAGATCCTCAAGCTGCCGCCCGGCGCCAGCCTGGAACAGATCAACCAGGCGCTGGCGCCGCTGGGGCTGGCCGCGGGCATCCGGCTCGGCTTCGACGACACCTACGCGCTGGCCATGAGCGCCGCCCGGGCGAGCCAGCTCCACATCGCCACGCTGGACGACCTGGCCGCGCACCCGGCGCTGCACCTGGGGCTGTCGCAGGAATTCCTCGGGCGCGCCGACGGCTGGCCAGGGCTGGCGCGCAGCTACCATCTGCCGCAGCGCCCGACCGGGCTGGACCACGGCGTGGCCTACGAAGCACTGGCCAGCGGGCAGGTCGACGTGATCGACATCTATTCCACCGACGCCAAGATCCGCAAATACGGCCTGCGCGTGCTGGCCGACGACCGCCATTACTTCCCCGGCTACGAAGCCGTGGTGCTCTACCGGCGCGACGTGCCGCGGCGCTTTCCCGCCGCATGGCAGGCGCTGGCCGGGCTGGCCGGCAGGATCAGCACGGCGGACATGGTGGCGATGAACGCGGCCGCCGAGCTGGATGGCGATTCGTTCGCCACGGTGGCGCGCAATTTCCTCGCGCGCGGCATCGGCGGGGTGGTGTCGGCGGAGCGGGGCGCGCGCGCCGGGCTGGCCGGCATCCTGTTCAGCCGCGACACGCTGCGCCTGACCTGGCGCCACCTGGGGCTGGTGCTGGGCGCGGTCGGCGCGGCCACCCTGCTGGGCGTGCCGGCGGGCATCCTGGCCGCGCGGCGGCGGCGCCTGGGACCGGTGCTGCTGGCCACGGTGAGCGTGCTGCAGACGGTGCCGTCGCTGGCGCTGCTGGCGATGCTGATCCCGCTGCTGGGGCGCATCGGCGTGTGGCCGGCGCTGGTGGCGCTGTTCCTCTACGCGCTGCTGCCCATCGTCGGCAACACGCTGACCGGCCTGCGGCAGGTGCCGGCCGGCATGCGCGACGCGGCGCGCGCGCTGGGTTTCCGGCCCGCGCAGGTGCTGCGCCTGGTCGAGTTGCCGCTGGCCATGCCGGTGCTGCTGGCCGGCATCAAGACCGCCACCATCATCAGCGTGGGCACCGCCACCATCGCCGCCTTCGTCGGCGCGGGCGGCTACGGCGAGCGCATCGTCATGGGGCTGGCCCTGAACGACGACCGCCTGCTGATGGGCGGCGCGATCCCGGCCGCCGCGCTGGCGCTGGTGGCGCAGGGCGGCTTCGCGCTGGCCGAGCACTACCTCGGGCGGCACGGCCGCGCCGGCTAGCGCGACAACTGTGCCCTGGCCAGCGCGCCGAGCGTCACCACCGCGTTTTCCACGGCCTCGCTCCACAGGTGGCCATAGTTCAGGCGGATGCAGTTGCGGTAGCCCTGCCGCGCGGAGAAGATCGGCCCGGGCGCGATGCCGATGCCGTGCTCCAGCGCCGCGCGGTGCAGCGCCAGCGCGTCGAAGCCCTCGGGAAACTCCACCCACAGGAAATAACCGCCGTCCGGCTGCGAGACCCGCACCGAGTCCGGGAAATGCCGGCCGATGGCCGCGATCAGCTGGCCCTGCTGCATCTCCAGCACATGGCGTAGGCGCCGCAGGTGCTTGTCGTAGCCGCCGTGTTGCAGGTATTCGGCCAGCGCCACCTGGGTCGGCACGCCGGCCGACAGCGTGGTCATCAGGCGCAGCCGCTGGATGGCGTCGCCGAAGCGGCCCGGCGCCACCCAGCCCACGCGGAAGCCCGGCGCCAGCGTCTTGGAAAACGAGCTGCAATGCATCACCAGCCCTTCCTGGTCGAAGGCCTTGGCGGGCAGGGGGCAGCGGTTGCCGAAATACAGCTCGCCATACACGTCGTCCTCGATCAGCGGCACGCGGTGGCGCGCCAGCAGCTCCACCAGCGCCTGCTTGCGCGCCTCCGGCATGCTGGCGCCGAGCGGATTCTGGAACTGCGTCATGAACCAGCAGGCCTTGATCGGGTGGCATTCGAGCGCGCTTTCCAGCGCGTCGAGGTCGATGCCTTCGCGCGAGTCCACCGGGATCTCCACCGCGCGCAGGCGCAGGCGCTCGAGCGCCTGCAGCGAGGCGTAGAAGCCCGGCGACTCGATCGCCACCACGTCGCCGGGCTCGGTCACGGCCATCAGGCACAGGTTGAGCGCCTCCAGCGCGCCGCTGGTGACGATGATCTCTTCGGTGGGCTGCGGCGCGCCCGCGCCGAGGTAGCGCAGCCCGATCTGCTGGCGCAGCGCGAGGTGCCCGGCCGCCATGTCGCTGACCGAGTACCACGGATCGAGCTCGCGGCCCGCGCGCGCCAGCGACTTGCCCAGCCGCTCCCACGGGAACAGCTCCGGCGAAGGGAAGGCCGAGCCGAGCTGGATCAGCCGCGGGTCGCGCGCGGCGTCCAGCACCGAGAAGACCAGCTTGGAGATGTCGACGTCGGTGGAGACCTGCTGGGTGCGCCGCACCGCCGGCTGGGGCAGCGGCAGCGTGCGCCCGACCGGCCCGGTCACGTAGTAGCCCGAGCGCTCGCGCGCGCGCACCAGCCCGCGCTCTTCCAGCCGGTAGTAGGCCTGGAACGCGGTGGCGGGACTCACGCTGTACTGCGCCACGGTCTTGCGGATGGACGGCATCTTGGTGCCGGGCGGCAGGCTGCCGTTGCGGATGTCCCTGGCCAGCGTTTCCGCCAGTTCTTCGTAGCGTTTCATGGGCGGGCGGGCCGGGCGCGCGGACCGGCAATCGAACTGATACGCAAAATTATCGCCGATCTGATGCTGTTATTGCTTGCCGGCTGCGGCGATAATCGCTACTGGCCCGCAGAGGCTTGGCTTCCGCTCCTCCCCGGCGGCACCGACAACAAGAAAACGACGACATGAGCGACGACCTGAGCCTATCCCCCGGGCGGCCTGCCGCTGCCGATGGTTTTGCCCGCCGCTGGTCCGGCTGCCTGCGCCGTGCTCTCGGCGCCATCCTGCTGCTGGCCGGCGGCGCCGGGCTGGCGCCGCCGGCTGCGGCCCAGCCCGCCGCCGCCGACAGCGCCCGCGTCGAGCGCGGCCGCTATCTCGCCAAGGTCGCCAACTGCGCGGCCTGCCACACCGCCCCCGGCGGCGCGCCGTTCGCGGGCGGCCTGCCGCTGCGCACTGGCGTGGGCACGGTCTATTCCACCAACATCACGCCCGACGCCGAGACCGGCATCGGCGGCTACAGCTTCGCGGAGTTCGACCGCGCGCTGCGCGAGGGCGTGGCGAAGCACGGCAAGCGGCTGTATCCGGCCATGCCTTACCCGTCCTACGCCAGGCTGGCCGAGCCGGACGTGCAGGCGCTCTACGCCTACCTGCGCGCCGAGGTGAAGCCGGTGCGCCGGGCCGCCGCCGCGCCCGAGATGCGCTGGCCGTTCGGCATGCGCTGGCTGCTGCGCGTGTGGAACTGGCTGTTCCTGGACAGCGGCCCGGCCGAGGCCGGCGCCGGCCAGAGCGCGGAATGGCGGCGCGGCGCTTACCTGGTGCAGGCCGTGGCCCACTGCGGCGCCTGCCACACGCCGCGCGGCACGCTGCTGGCCGAGCGCGGACTGGACGAGCGCAGCCGGCACTTCCTGGCCGGCGCCAGCGTGGACGGCTGGGCCTCCACCAGCCTGCGCGGCGACCCGCGCACCGGGCTGGGCGGCTGGTCGCGCGAGGACATCGCCGAATACCTGCACACCGGCCGCAACGCGCATGCCACCTCGTTCGGGCCGATGTCCGAGGTGATCGCCTCGTCCACGCAGTTCATGACCCGCCCGGACCTGGAGGCGGTCGCCACCTACCTCAAGTCGATTCCCGGCGCGCGCGGCGAGACGCCATACCGCTATGACGCCGCCACCGCCGAGCGGCTGGCCCAGGGCCGTTTCGACGCGACCGGCGCGCGCCAGTACGCGGAGTTCTGCATGCCGTGCCACGGCGCCAGCGGCAAGGGCTTCGCGCGGGTCTTCCCGCCGCTGGCGGGCAATCCGACCGTGATGGACCCGGACCCGTCCGCGCTGGCCAGCCTGCTGCTCGACGGCGCCGTCACGGCCCAGGTCGGCACCGCCGCCACCGACTATCACATGCCCGGCTACGGCTGGACCCTGGACAACCAGGAACTGGCCAACGTGCTGACCTTCATCCGCGCCGGCTGGGGCAACGACGCCAGCCCGGTCGGCGAGGCCACCGTGGCCGCGCGCCGCGCCGAGCTCGACCGCCGCCGTCAGGCGGCCGGGCGCTGAGCCGCGCGGGCAGGGACACGCAGGGACCGGGCAAAGACAAGCAGCGACAAGCGAAGGCCACACCGACATGACCATCACGCGCAGGGATTTCCTCAACGGCGCCGCGCTCACCATCGCCGCCGGCCTCGCGCCGGGCCAGCTGCTGCGGGCCGCCGAGCGCGGCGCGGCGGTGTATCCGCCGGCGCTCACCGGGCTGCGCGGCAACCACGCCGGCACCTACACGCTGGCGCACAGCCTGGCGCGCGAAGGCGCCAGATACCCCGGCGTGCTCGCGCGCGAAGCGTTCGACCTCGTGGTGGTCGGCGGCGGCATCAGCGGGCTGGCGGCGGCGTGGTTCTACCAGCGCCGCTTCGGCGCCGGCAAGCGCATCCTGATCCTCGACAACCACGACGATTTCGGCGGCCACGCCAAGCGCAACGAATTCACCGTACGCGGGCAGAAACTCGTCACCTACGGCGGCAGCGCCGACATGCCCGCGGCCGCGCTCGACAGCCGCGCGGTGGCCACGCTGCTGGCCGGGCTGGGCGTGGAGACGAAGCGCCCGCCGGCCGCGCCCGATCCCTACCGCGACCTCGGCATGGGCCGCGCGGTGTTCTTCGACGCCGAGCATTTCGGCCGCGACCAGCTGCTGGCCGGCGACCCGTTCGCCGATCTGACCGACGCGCGCAACGCCGGCAATACAGGCGCGGCGCCGCCGTCGGCCGACGCCTTCAAGGCCTTCCTCGACAAGACGCCGCTGCCGCCGCAGGACCGCGCCGCGCTGGCGCGCCTGGCCGACGGCGGCACCGACTACCTCGCGGGCCTGGGCGAGGCCGAGCGGCTGGCCTACCTCAAGCGCACGCCGTACGCCGCTTTCCTGCGCGACAAGGCAGGGCTGGGGCTGGCCGGCCAGCGCTTCTTCCGCAGCCGCGGCAACGATGCCTACGCGCTCGACGCGGACGGCATCTCCGTGTTCGACGCGCTCGCCATCGGCCTGCCGGGCGGCGCGAACATGCCGCGGCCGGGCCGCGACGCGCGCCTGGGCAAGTCGCCGGCTTCCACGCTGTGGTTTCCCGACGGCAACGCCACGCTGGCGCGCCTGCTGGTGCGCAGCCTGATTCCCGGCGTGGCCGGGGGCGCGGGCGCCGATGCCATCGGCGGCGCGGCCTTCGACTACAGCCGGCTCGACACCGACGACGCCAAGGTCAAGCTGCGCCTGAACAGCACCGCCATCGCCATCGAGCCCGACCAGCGCATCACGCGCGTGACCTACGGCTGGAGCGGCAACCTGCACCGCGTGGAAGCCGCGCACGTGGTGCTGGCCGGCTACAACATGATGATCCCGTTCATCATGCCCGGCCTGCCCGAGCCGCAGAAGCAGGCCCTGCGCGCCGACGTCAAGGCGCCGGTGGTCTACAGCAAGGTGGCGCTCGACAACTGGCGGGCCTTCGCCGCGCTCAAGGCCCGCCGCATCCACGCGCCGGCGATGGCCTACACCGACCTGTGGCTGGAAACCCCGGCCGGCGCGCGGCCGTCCGACCCGGTGGTGCTGCACATGCTCTACGTGCCGACCGTGCCCGACAGCGGCATGCCCGCGCGCGACCGCTTCCGCGCCGGCCGCGCCTTCCTGCTCGGCACGCCGTTCGCCACGCTCGAAGCCGGCATCCGCGGCCAGCTCGACCGCATGCTGGCCGGCGGCGGCTTTGCCTCCGGCGACGTGATCCGCGGCATCACCGTCAACCGCTGGGCGCACGGCTACAGCTACCTGCCCAACAGCCTCTACGACGACGCGGCCGCGGCGCAGGCCGCGCTGGAACGGGCGCGCGCGCCGGCGGGCAACGTGGTCATCGCCAATTGCGACAGCGCCGGCAGCCCGTCGCTGACGGCGGCGATCGAGCAGGCGTCGCGCGCGGTGGGCGAGCTGCCCGGCTAGGCGCGGCGGCCCGCGCGGTATCGCACCGGGCCGCGGGAAGTGGCAAGCCGCCGTCAGGCGCGCTGGCGCGCGCGCGCGGCCTGGACCAGCACGAGCAGGAGGCTGGCCGCGGCCAGCAGCGCGCCGACCACCGGCACGGCCTGGTAGCCGAAGCCGGACGAAATGGCGGCGCCGCCCGCGGCCGCGCCGAGCGCGTTGCCGAGGTTGAACGCGCCGACGTTGACCGAGGACGCCAGGCCCGGCGCCTCGGCCGCCGCACGCATCACGCGCATCTGCAGCGGCGGCACGATGGCGAAGGTGGCGGTGCCCCATACCAGCAGGCCGGCGGCCACGCCCAGGTGCGTGGTGGCCAGCCAAGGGAACACCAGCATGACCGCGCTCAGCAGGACCAGGAAGCCGATCAGGCTGCCTTCGAGCGAACGGTCGGCCAGGCGCCCGCCGGCCACGTTGCCGATCGAGAAGCCGATGCCGATCAGCATCAGCATCGCGGTGACGAAGCCGGGCGAGGCGCCGGTGATTTCCACCAGCGTCGGCGCGATATAGGTATAGAGCGTGAACATGGCGCCGGCGCCGAGCACGGTGGTGGCCATCGCGGCCAGCACCACGGGCCGCGTCAGCACGGCCAGCTCGCCGCGCAGGTCGGGCGCCCGGCCGGCCTGGCCGCGCGGCAGCGCCGACCACAGCCCGATCATGGCGACGACGCCGAGCCCGGCGGTGGCCGCGAACGACATGCGCCAGCCGAGCACCTGCCCGAGCCAGGTCGCGGCCGGCACGCCGCCCACGTTGGCGATGGTCAGGCCCATGAACATGGTGGCCACGGCGCTGGCCTGCCGGTGGCGCGGCACCAGGCTGGCCGCGACGACCGAGCCCACGCCGAAGAACGCGCCGTGGTTCAGGCTCGTGACCAGCCGCGCGAGCAGCAGCGCCGTGTAGTTCGGCGCCAGCGCGGACAGCAGGTTGCCCACCGTGAAGATGCTCATCAGCGCGATCAGCGCCGAGCGCCGGGGCCAGCGCGACAGGAGCAGCGTCATCACCGGCGCGCCGAGCATGACGCCGATGGCGTAGGCGCTGATCAGCATGCCGGCGGTCGGGATCGACACGTGGACGCCGTCCGCGATCACGGGCAGCAGGCCCATCGGCGCGAACTCGGTGGTGCCGATGCTGAAGGCGCCGGCCGCGAGCGCGAGCAGCGGCAGGGCGGAACGGGGCGCGGCCTCGACGGCGGGGGCGCTGGACGCGGTCATGAAATTCTCCTCGGTTGGGGGCGGATGCGGGGCCATGCCGCGCGGCAGGCGCTCGCCGCGCGTGCTTCGGCGAGCAAAGCGATGAGGCGAAGTCTGCCTGGCCCGCTTCGATTGAAAAACAGGAGTATCGGTGAAAATCTCTTGATTTTCAGTCAACAGTCGGGGTGTGGCGGGCCGCGGCGGCATGCGTGTCCGGCTGGCGGCAGAGGCGAGAAGCGGGGTTTCCTGGCGGGCGCCAAGCATGCACGAGGAGGGTGGACTGGGGCGAGGATAGCAGGCTGGCCGTGGCGTGTGCCCCGGCGGCACCGCCACGCCGGGCGGGAGATCAGTCGTCCTGCCGTGCGGGCGCGCCGTCGTCGCGGGCGGGCGCGAGCGGCGCGTCGGCCGCCTGGGGCCGGGCGGCATGGAGGTCGCGCGTATTCTTCTGCACGGCGATGGCGCCGAACAGGGCCAGCGCGAACGACATGCCGTAGAACCCCTTCTCGCTGAGGGCGAGGGTCGCGTTGAACAAGCCCACGCCGAGCAGCAGCACCGCCAGCAATACCGACACCCAGCACAATCCGTAGTAGATGCCGGTGACCGGGATGCCTTCGAGCCGGTCCCGCACGCTTTTCTGCACGGATACCGCGGCGAACAGGCCGTAGACGAGGACGGTGAAGTAATAGCCGCGCTCGTTCAGTTGCATGTCGGCATTGAACAGCCCCACCAGGAAAGCGATGAAGCCGGCGAGCAGGGCGGCCCACGAGGTGGCGACGAAAGCGAAAGACGGTTGCGGCGTGTGTTGATTCATATTGTCTGCGCGTTGAGTGGTCGGCTGAAAGAAGAACAGAGCCGGATAATCCGGCGCCAGCCGCAAGCGTAGTGAAAAAACCGCCGAGATTACTGTTTCTGACACAAAAGATGAATTTTCCGATGCCGCTCGCTCCGGCACCGGTCACCGGATGCTTGGGGTACGCAGTTTCGAAGATTGCGCGCACATGGGCAGTATTGAACCCGTCAACGCCGCGACAGCAAGGTATCGACTGGCGGCAACAGGCACCCGGGACGGTGTCGCCACAGGCTCAGCCCAAGTTATTGGTGAATGGTAGCGTGCGTGTCCAGCGCAATCAGCATGCAACCGCACGCGGTACGGTGTCCGTGCAGCGCAATCGGCTTGCCGTTGTCGGTCAGCATGTCCGAGCCTTCGATGATCGGATTGACGCCGTGGCCCGGCAGCGGGCACGACACCAGGTCACCTTTGCGGGCGGCTTTGCGGCCCATGACGATCATCGTGTCGGAACCGGTGAGAATGACGCCACCGTGGGTTGTGGGGTCGCCTGCGTAAGCAATGGAAGTCATGGTGTTTCGCCTTTCGATGTGCTGGTTGTTTCAACTGCGGCGGCAGATTCCTCATGCAGCGGCACTACCGTCCGGGCCGGCTTCCAGATCGACACACCGCCCGCCCGTTTCATACCCCCGCCCGTCGACGGCGTGCAGACGGGACAGCACGCGACCAATGGAGCAGGGGATACGGTGCCATCTTGTGCCGCATCACCGGAGACACGCCGGCGATAGTGAGCGGGTGAATGACCGGCAAGTGTTCTTCGAAATCTCGTCTTGCTGTATCGAAGTCTGGTGTGTTGGACACAGCAGCTAATCCGAGCGGATCAATCCACCGGATCGAATTCGGCGCGTACTGATAGGCGTTGATCCCGCCTTGCAGTCCGATGGGATCTTTCGAGAAGAAGCGCCCGGTGCCCGGATCATAATACCGATGCCGGTTGTAATGCAGCCCCGTCTCCGCATCATGGTACTGCCCCGGAGACAAGGAGCCCGAAACCGGGCCGGGTTCTTCTTGTAGTCGGATAGGCTGGCGCCGGGTTTTATCCGGCCACGGGCTCGCGTCAAGAACTCACAGACGAACGAAGGACCGCGCAAGCGGCCCTTCGTTTGTCTTGTCATCGCTAAATGCGACTTGCGAATTGTTGCAGCACGGTGGCGATCTCAAGAGCCTCTTCTTCTGATAGCTCGACCGGATCATTCTCTTTTGTTGCCGCCTTGATCTGGATTGATGACCCTTGTTCAATCCAAATCCTTACGGCTCCATCACTTGACTCAAAGTAGTCCTGGTTTGGAGGCGTTTGCATAACTATTCACCTGTAGTTGGAAAGTGTGGATTACCGTCGTCCGGCGATACAACTTTAATTTTTCCAGTTGGATCGTAAGCGTGCACATGGTCAACCGCAGCTTTAGGATCATCATATGGTAGCCCGGTCTTCGCATCAACGTGACCTCTATCCAATCTCAGACGCTCCTTCCCTGTACATGGGCACTTCCACTTAATCGGTGCTCCGGTAGCATCCGATTTGGCCGGAATCAATCCTTTCTGGCTTGCCAAGTCACGAATATCCGTTCGCGTCTTTTTTGTGATATCCGCAGCAGCAATGTCAGGTGGAACCGATCCACTCAGGCCCAACGGATCCACCCACTCAACCGGATTCGACGCGTACTGATAGACATTGATCCCACCAGTCAGCCCAATCGGATCTTTCGAGATGAATCTACCCGTGCCCGGATCATAATACCGATGCCGGTTGTAATGCAGCCTCGTTTCTACTTACGCATCAACATTTCCCTGAGCCGCCTAATCTCAGCAACCAACAGCGGTATATCTTGTCTAGCATGCGCAATAAAATCTTGATCCGCGATGGTGGCGCCGCTTAGCTCGATATCTTCACTGCGAGCATCTTCCGGACCAGTCATGATGAAATTTGAACCGCTTTCATGGTCTCTTCCCTCAACATAAGATACCCACGGCCCAGGCGTGGCCGCCTTACAGCGAGCCTCAATTTCATTCAGTTTTTCCTCGTTCATATTCCACCTACTTTCTTGCATTGGGATTGCGGACAGTCGGCGTCATGAGCGCCTCCGCTTGTTCCGCTGTTATTCCAGATAAGGTCGCATGATTTGGATTGTTCCTAGTTGGCGATGCAACCACATCGCCACCTGCCACCCTGACATTTCCGACCGTTGTAACATCGACCTTCCCATGCGGGATGCCATCAGTCAGTTCATCTAGTGACTTTCCCGTAGCACTGTTTACCGAAACTCCATCTAGTCTTCCGTCTGCACCAACCGTGACACCAGATCCCTGACGAAATTTCTCGGCAGTACAACTACCGCCTCTACATACAATTGCTTCGTCGGGTAGGCGGTCAGGACAAGGGCATTTTTTCTTCTTCAACCCAAGCGGATCAATCCACTCAACCGGATTCGACGCGTACTGATAGACATTGATCCCACCAGCCAGCCCAATCGGATCCTTCGAGATGAATCTACCCGTGCCCGGATCATAATACCGATGCCGGTTGTAATGCAGCTCCGTCTCCGCATCATGGTACTGCCCCGGGAAGCGGATGGCGTTGGTGGCTTCGGCCGGATCTGCCCCGTGGCGCGACGCCTTCAGCCCGCCCCACGCCTTGTACCGCCCCAGCCATACCACCTTGCCGGTCTCGTCCACCAGTTCCTGCGGCGTGCCGAGGTGGTCGGTCTGGTAAGACAGCGTCGCATGCCGGGTCTTCGCCGGCACCTGCATGAACTGCCCGTCCGTGCCCGTCATCAGAACCGCGGGCTCCACCAGCGTCTCGTCCAGCCGCGCCAGCGGCACGAAGCTGCCGGGTTCGTGCAGGTACAGGGACGCGTCTTGCCATTGCTGATCCGCTTCCAGCGTGTGGATGCGCTGCGCCACCGGCACGGAATACGCATCGTCGGGGTCTTCTCGTACCAGGGCCACCCCGCGGAACGGGCAGGGCCGGTAGTCCCCCGGCTGTCGCGGGGGCTGGATGAAGCGTTCCTCCATCAGCAGCACGTCGCCATCCCAACTGAACAGCGTGCGCTCGACGGTGCCATCCGGATGGGTGACGGTCTTTTGCGTGCGCCGCCCAAACGCGTCATAGGCAAAGCGCACCTGCAGCGCCGGGGGCGCCGAGTCGTCCGCCCATTGCCGCTCGTTGGCCGCTGCCTCCCCGGCACGGCGGCTCGCCTGCGTGAGCCGGTTGGCCGCGTCGTACTCGTATTGCCATGTCGTGCCGTCGGGCGCGATGCGGCGCACGAGATTGCCATACGTGTCGTGCTCATAGCGCGTATGCGTGAGTTCCGCGAGCACGTTGCCCACGCAGCGCGGCAACGCGCGCTGCCAGGCGTCCAGCTTTTGACGGTCTTCGGCCCCGCGCTGGTCAAAGCGCAGCGGCGGGTATGTCTCGCCCGGATGGGCACGCAGCCAGGCGGCGTCCTCGGCGGCCTCGCGGGCATGCCGCGCGGCCTTGTCTGCGTCGCGCTCCACCGCCGGGCGCGGCGCCATCTTGTCCGGGTCCACCGGGTTGCCCGCCGGATCGAACGCAAATGCCTCGGTCAGGTCCGGCGACACTGCCTTGAGCAGGCGTCCGACCGGATCGTAGGCATACTCGGTCGCGCCGCGCGCTCGGTCCTCGATGCGCGTCAGGTGCCCGGCCGGGCTGTACTGGAACTGCCGCTGGGCAATCCAGGCCCCGGGCGCCTCGGCCGCGCCCTGGCGCACCGCCTGTTGCGCGAGCCGCCCGCCGGCGTCGTAGGCGCGCGTCTGGCGCCAGCCGCGGTGCTGGCGCGACACCTCCCGGTGCAGCTTGTCGCGCTCCACATCCAGCAACGGCCGGCTGTCCAGCAATACGCCATGCACATGGCCCGAGCCATAGCGCTGCCATCCCACCGTGCGCGTGTTCGGCAGCGTGGTCTTGGTGCGATGGCCCAGCGCATCATATTCGTGGCGGCTGACCGTCACGTACTCGCCGTTGTCGGTGCCGATGCGCTGCAACTCGGCCACCATGTCACCGGCCTCGTCGTAGTGCAACTGCACCCTGCTGTACCCGGTGCTGGCCGTCGCCAGCCGTCCATGCGCGTCGTAGTAGAAACGCTCCTCGACCGGCAGGCGCGCCCCGGCAGATACCGTGCGGGATGTCAGCCGGCCTAGCGGATCACGCCCATACTCGGTGCGCGATCCGTCTTCGGCACGGCTTGTGAGGTGCCCCGCAGCGTCGTAGCCGTAGTGCACCGTGCGGTCATCGAAGCCGGTCTGCTCGACCAATTGCCCCACCACGTCGTAGGTGAAGCGCGTGTACTCGCCGTTCTCGTTGCGCAGCCGTGCCAGCCGCCATTGCGAGTCATAGAGGTACCAGAGTTCGCGCCCCGCCGCGTCGCGGCGCCAGGTCGGCTGGTAGCGGGCGTTGTAGCTGTACGTGGTCGCCTGGCCCGCGCCGTCGGTGTAGGTGACCAGGTTGCCCTCGCCGTCGTAGGCAAAGCGCGCCTCGGTCCCGTCCGGATCGCGGCGTGCCAGCAACTGGCCGCGCGCGTCGTGCCGGTAGGCGGTAACCTGGCCCTCGGCGTCGGTGCGCTGCATCAGATGGCCGTTGGCGTCATAGGCATACCGGGTCTCGAAGCCCGAACAGTCGCGCGCACAGATCAGCCGCCCGCCATGGTCGTAGCCGAACTCCCGCACTCCGCCCTTGGGGTCGGTCATGGCGAGCAGTTGTCCGGCGTTGCTCCAGGCATACTCGGTCGTGCGCCCGGTCGGGTCGGTGACCGACACCGGCCGGCCCAACTCGTCATAGGCCGTCTCGGTCGCCTCGCCGGTGGGCGCCGTGACCTTGACCGGCAATCCGGCCGCGTCGTACTCGGTGCGCGTGGTGTTGCCCAGCGCATCGGTGACGGCGGTCACGCGCCCCTGCGCGTCATAGGCGAAGCGCTCGGTCTGGCCCTCCGCATTGGTCATGCCCACCAGGTTGTTGCGATCGTCCCACTCGAAGCGCTCGCTGCTGCCGTCCGGATGCTCGACCAGCACGATCCGGTTGTGATAATCGTAGCGGTGATAGGTCTGCTGGCCCTCGGCATCGGTAACCCGGGTGTACCAGTGCTCGCGGTGGTATTCGAAGCGCGTGTCGTCGCGGATGTCGCTCTCGTCCTGGCCGACCCAGGTGCGCACGCATTTCGCATCGGCCGGCGCCGGCAGGCCCTGCGCGCTGCCCGGCCACGCCCACTCCAGATGGTGCCCGTTGCCGTTGAAGTCGGTGTAGCGCACCAGCAGGTGCTGCTCGTAGGCAAAGGTACGCGCATGACCCAGTACGTCCTCGTGGCACAGCAGATCGCCGGTCGGGCCATAGGCATAGCGCGCCAGCGTCTGTGTGGCATTGCCGGCGCCATCCAGGCGGTGGATCGCCGAAACGCGGCCGTCTGCGTAGTCCAGTCGGACCGCATTGTCGGCGCCATCGGTCATCCCGGTGAGCCGTCCGCGCTCGTCATAGGTCATCGCCAGCCCCAGGCCGTCGCGCCCGCGGCGCGACGCCAGGCGATAGCGCGTCCCGTGCAGCCGGTAGGCTTCCACCGACCCGTCGGGATAGGCGAGCCGCAACTGGCGGGCATCCGGCCGATGCAGGGTCAACCGCTCGGCGGGCACCTCGATGGTTTCCCCGACGGCGAGCGCCGGCAGCGGCACCGGACGGCTGTCGGGGTCGAAGAACAGGAACGACCCGTCGTCCCGTGGTGCCAGCGACAGGTGATAGGGACTGCTCCAGCGCGCGCCGAGCGGGCTGCCGTCATAGGCGGCGAAGCTGGAGCGGTAGCGCCGGGTCCAGGCAATCGGCACCACGCCATCGAGCACGAAGTCGGTCTGCTCCAGGTTCTCGTCGCCCATGGCGTAGTTGACCGGCTTGGCGGTGGCCGTCGCCGGGCAGCCGCAGCCGTTCCTGGCCGGGACAGGGCTCGGCGAGGCGCCCTTTTGCGTGGTGTGGCGGACCTGGCCGGCTTTGACGTGTGGCTTGTCCATCGTGCCGGGCACGGCCTGCGCCGTGTGGGACGGAAGCTTGCGGGCACGCCGCGTCTTGATTTCGGCGGCCACCTGCGCCGCCATGAACAGCAGCGTGCCTGCCTTGCCCGCATCGCCCAAGGCCGCATGGATCATTGGCCCGGTGTCGCGCTCGAATGCATCGAGCCATGCCAGGATGGCCGCACGCTGGCCGGACAGCTTGAGCAACTGATCAATGCCGTACAGCGCAATCTCCTCCGTGGACGGTACCCATGACAGGAAGCCCGTGTTTTTCTTGACCGCGCCCATCTGCTCGGCCGCCGACACCGGGTTCTGCACAAATCGGCGGATCGTGCGCGTCGCTTTGCGCACGCCGTCGATGATGTCCTGCTTCCAGCTATCGAGGTGCCGGTCGAACTCGGCCATGAAGGCGATCACGTCGCCGCCGGCGGTGGCCCAAAACAGATCGACCAGCACTGCCGCCGCCGCGCCCTTGGCGAACGCGAGCAGCACCTCCTGGGCCACGGCGCGGGCAGGGCGGCTGGCGTTGCCGGCGGCTGGCACCACCCCGACGGCGTCGATCACCAGGATGCCCCATTGGAACGGGTCCTTCGCCGCGCCCGGCTGGCTGCAAATCCGGTAGATATCGGCACCCACGTCCCACAACGACATGGCATTGCCGACCACGGGCACCATGTACAGGCACTGGATAAAGATTTCCTGGCTGTGGTTGGTGACGGATTCGACGGGCGCGTGCACCAGCTTGGGTGTTGTGGCCGGGGCCGGCACCGGACTCAGAATCACGCGCCGTGCGTGGGCGTTGGCCTGAATGGCTTGGGGCGTCTGGCGAACCGGGGGGTGCGGGGCTTCTGGGCCGGGCATGTCGGGCTTGTTGGGAGAAGGGAAGGCGTGGGAATTGGCGGCGACTCAGATCGCCACCGGCTACGTCAGGTTTCGCGCGAGCTCCGGGGTGGCATTTCCCGGAGCGGGCGCAACCGCCGGTGGTGCGGCGATCCCGGTCGGCTTGGGAAGCACCGCCGTGGCGGCGGCCACGCCGCCCTGGCCGGCAGCAGTGACCACCGCCATGGCCGCTCCGGCAACGGCACGGACCCCGTTTGGAGTCGCGGCCATCACTGGCCCGACCAGGCTTGGCAGAGGGTTCTCGCCGCCTGCCGTGGCGCCCGCCAGCACCTGGCCCTTGGGCTCGGCCCACTTCCTGGCCTTGTCCTGCAGATCGTGCGCTTCCTCGAAGTACTCGACCGAGCCGCCGCCGCGTGGCGCGTTGGCGAGCGTCCCGCGCCCGGTGGCATCGAGCGTGCCAAAGCGGGTACTGCCATCGGCAAAGGTCACCTTGTAGGGTGCATGGCGGACCGGTTCGCCATTGGGATACGCGTGCCAGAGCTGCATGCCGGTCTGCTGCTGCGTGGGCAGCAACGGCAAGGCTTGGTGCTGGGTGCCGGACGGTCCGATGCGGATCGGGCCGCGGCACAGGATGTCGCCAGCGCTGCCGATCTCGACCTGGCCGCCCACCAGCCTGATATAGGCGCCACCGCACATCAGCGTGAGCGCCTTGTCCGCGACAAGGGTAACCGCATCGCTGGTGCTTGCAATCGTGACATCCTTGAGCGCGGTGAGGCGCATGGCATCGCCCTGCGCCTGCAGCTCAAGTTGGCCGGCGCCCGCATAGAGCTTCATGCCCAGGGTGTTGGCATAAAGCGAGACGGCACCGCCGGCGGCGACGGTGTGATTGCCGCCAACCGCAGCATCGGCGTTGCCGCCTGCGGTGGTGAAGAGGTGGCCGCCGGCCGACAACTGCAGATGCTCGCCGCTGGTCAGCGCCACGCCGTGCGGTGCGCTGGCCAGCAGCACCGCTTGCCGCAAGTCCTTGAGTTGCGTCTCCAGCAGCGTCTTCTGCTCCTCGCACGCGGCGACAACCGCCTTGGCGTCGCGCACCGCGTCAGACAGGCTCTGCATGCGTGCCTGGGCCGCGCGTAGCTGTTCCAGGGCGGCCTCCATGCCGAGCACCGGGCCGCCGGCGCGGGCCTGCATATCCGCACTCAGGAACAGCCCCTTCCCGCCGCGCAGGGCTCCCCACCCGTCAGTGCGCAACTCGAACCCTTCGCCGCGCTTTTCGCGTTGACCATTGACGATGTGCCCGAGCGTCAGTTGGCTCTTGCCAGAATGCTCGGTGGACAGCTTGACGTGCTCCTGCCCTTCCCAGTCCTCAAAACGCAGCTTGTTGTTGCTCTGCGTGCGGATCACGTTGCGCGACAGCCAGCGATCCTGATTGGTAATCAGGTCCGCGTGCTGGCTGTTGTGCTGCACGCTGGCAATGTATGGCTTGTTCGGATTGCCGTCGCGAAAGGCCACGTCCACATAGGTGCCGTCGAGCAGCGGGAAGTGGAAGCCCGTTTGCTGGGCACCGGCGAACGGCTTGGCAAAACGCAGGGGCACGCTTTCACCGCCCTTGGGCCATACGTCGAAGTCGAAATCGAAGCGGACAACGTAGTGGCCGTCTCGGGTCAGGTAGGCGTACTTGTACTGACCCGGCGAGGTGATGCGCGCGCTCAGGGTGCCGGGGATGCGCGGCCAGTTGGCCTCGTCCAGTGGCAGGCGGAAGCGCCGGTCCGAGGGGATGGCCCGGTAGCTGTTGCGGTAGGCCGCATCGCGCGCGCCGCTGTGGATGACCTCGGTGATCACCTGGCCGTTGGGCGCATCGGGCAGCACGTAGTCCATGCGCAGGATGCGCGCCGGACATAGCGCCAGCACATTGCTCTCGCCCGCATAGACCAGTTGCGAGGCCAGCGCCGCCTCGTGGCGTAGTTGCGCCTCCCACTTGCCGTCTTCGAAGTCCAGGTGATGCGTGCCGTAGACATAGGACTGGCCGTAGGTGGTCTTCTCGTTGCGCGCGACATTGGCCTCGCCGGTCGGGCGCTCCCATGCCTTGTCCGGGTTGAAGTCCGCAACCCGGAATGATCCGGGGATACTCCTGGCGGAGGTCTTGAGCGAGAATACCGTTTCCCGCCCGGACTCCAGCCCGGCCGTCTCGCGATAGGGCACACGCAGTTCCGGCTGATAGAGATAGTGATCGATGTCGTCGCCGAACACGATCATCTCGCCGAACTTGCCGGCGGTGAAGTAGCAATACAGGCCTTCCTGTGCTATCAGCAGCCGGATATAGTCCCAATCCGACATCCGGTATTGCATGCGGAAAGCGTGCGTCGGGTATTTGCGGCGAGTCTTGAAGACGAACTGGTGACCCTTGAGGTCGTGCCGGCGCAGGATTGCCTCGATGATCTGCGGCGCGGTCTGCTGCTGGTAGATGCGACTGGCTTGAGTGAGCCGCAACCGCGCGACCAGTGGCTCGACCACGATCTCGTAGCCGCTGAAATCGCGGGTCTGGCGGGTCTGGCTGAAGCGGGTAATACAGCCGGCGAACTTGCGCGGCTCGCTGCCATCAGCAGGAGCGATCAGGAAGGCAGCTTCGCGATTCAGGTACTCGGCACGGTCGAGCACGAGCGGATGCGTGAGCTGAATGGTGACGGTGTAGGGCTCGCCCAGTCGTTCCACCGCTTCGAAGGACACCACGGACAGATCGGCGGCGCCGGCCGCGCCGGGTACTTCGAGGAAATAAGTCTGCCGCCCGGTGGTCAGCACGTCGAGCGCTCGCTCGCCGGCTGCCTTGAGTTCGCCAAAACCTTCCGCCATTCTTGCTCACTCCGTTCTCGCCATGCCGATACGCCTGATGCGTCGTGCCAGATTGGGCATTCGGGGTCGCAGACAGCCGACGACGGACTGTCTTGCGGGGTCATCACTGCGCCCGCATCAATGCGTATGGAATGGTATGAAAGGAGAGTCCGGCTGGGTATCAGACGCTTCTCAATAAGCGCTCGTATTTTCTGAAATCAAAATCATATGGATCTGATTTCAACAGGAGGATTCTTGTTGACTGGTGCGAGCTGCAAGCGAACGATTGCTGGCGCGCGGGGGATTTCGCAACGCCATGGCGCATTCCTGCAATGCGTGGGACTTAGCTACGTCGCGCAGTTCGCGAATCGCCTTGCCGCGTAGCCAAGCCGGCCAGCATCGGTCAAGTCGTGGAATCGACCTGGCCGACTATGAGAGACAATTCGGGGCCGGGAGGGAGGGCATTCGCGGTCAGCGTTACAAGTCGGGAGGTCGGCTAGATGCCAGCCACCGATCTGCACATGACCGGGTCGTTCGCAGAATGCGACGGCTGTTGGGCTCGCCTCGAGCAGGCAGCCGCTATGCCAGCGCTAGGCGCTAGTAGAGCGTGATGTATGAAGAAACCCGGAGTCCATAGCGTCGTCATGTTGCAGGTCCAATGAAACCGCCCATCCGATCCGGTGGGCTGCTTGTGTGGCCTGATGCCGCGCGTCGTCCTCGCTGTGCAGGTAGCCGCTGGTGGTGGCGATCGAGGCGTGGCCGAGGTTGTCGCGCACGAAGCGCAGGTCGACCTGGCTGTCGGTCATGTGCGAGCCGGCGGTGTGGCGCAGCCAGTGCGCCGAGGCGCTGGCCAGCAGCTCGGCGCGGTTTTCCCATTGCGGGCCGCGCGCGCGCAGGCGCTCCGCCGCGAGCGCGAACACTTCCTTGAGCACCAGGTGCAGCGCGCCGCGCGACAGCGGCCTGGGCGCGCGCGCCTGCCCGATCACGGGCAGCACCAGCGGCCGGTCTTCGCCCGGCAGCGGCGCCGGCGGCAGGCCGTGGGCGCGCCGGTAGCGCGCCAGTTCCGCCATCAGCTCGTCGCTGGCCGGCACCAGCCGCGTCTTGCTGCCCTTGCCGGTCACTTCCAGCCACCAGCGTTCCACGCCGCTGGCGTCGCGCCGGCTGAAGAACGCGCCCATGCTGGCGCCGGCCACTTCCGCCGCGCGCAGCCCGCCCAGGTACAGCACCGTCAGCAGCCAGCGGCAGCGCGCCGCGTGCAGCCGCTCGCGCTCGCTTTGCCGCGGCATGTCCTCGATGGTGTCCTTCACCGCCTGCCACAGTTCGTGGCTCAGGTAGCGCGTGATGCGGGGCTGCGCATGGCCGCGGCGCCGGCGCGCCAGCGAGAGCGGGTTGCCGGCCAGGTAGCCGGCCTCGACCAGCCAGGCGAACAGCGCATTGATGATGACCAGCGCGTGCCGCACGCTGGCCGGCGAGAGCGGCCCGGCGAAGGGCCGCCATGCGGGCGCGCCGCGCGCCAGCTTCTTGCGCGAGGCCATGACCCAGCGCGCGGCCGGCTGCGGATCGGCCAGGAAGCGCTCGTACAGCAGCAGGTCCTCGTGCGTCAGCGACGACAGCGGCTTGCCATGCTGCATCACCGCCCACAGCAGCAGGCGCTCGGCCTCGCGCCGGTAGCTCTGCAAGGTCGCCGGGGTGCCGGCATAACGCGCCAGCCACGCGGCGACGGCGGCCACGTCGTCGCGCGCGGCGATCTGCGGGGTGCCGCCGCGGGCGCGGTTGCTTCCTTCGGCGCCCGAGAGGTCGGCAGGCAGCTGGAGCTGTTCCAGCGGCATGGCCGGCAGCGCGGCGAGGGGCGGGGCAGGGACTGGCATGCGTGGGGAGCGATCCAAATGACGATCCAAAAGCGGCTTGGCCAGCAATTATAGACAGAATCGTAATTATGTCTAAAGTTATCTTATGGAATCATGAAATATTACGTATTACGTAGTAATATTTTGAGATTCAATGTCTACGCCACCGCCGCCATGCCAATCCAGCCCGCATCGACCGAATCGCCCGAAACCGCCGACGCCAGCCTGCAGGCCGACGTGGCCGCGCTGCGCGAGCGTTTCCCCGAAACCCGCGCGCTGTACCGCGAGGTCTGTGGCCTGCTGTTCTTCCGCTACGGCATCACGCCGACCGCCAACAAGCTCTATGGACTGGTGCGCAAAGGCAGCATGGGCACGCCGCTGGAGGTGCTGGGACAGTTCTGGCAGGACCTGCGCGAGCAGGCGCGCGTGCGGATCGAGCATCCCGGCCTGCCCGATGCCATCAAGCAGGTCGCGGCGGATGCCGTGCAGCAGATCTGGCAGGCAGCCAGCGAGTCCGCCGCCAGCGAGCTGGCGGCGCTGCGCGACGAGGCAGGACGCCAGGCCGGCGAAGCGCAGGCGCAGCGCGACCAGGCGCGCGCCGCGGTGGCGGCCGCCGAGCGCGAGACCGCCGCGGTCGCGGGCGAACTGGAGGCGGCCCGCCAGGCGCTGGCCGCGCTGCGGACGGAATTGGATGCCGAGCGA
Source organism: Cupriavidus ulmosensis (assembly GCF_977008105.1). Classification (NCBI taxonomy): domain Bacteria; kingdom Pseudomonadati; phylum Pseudomonadota; class Betaproteobacteria; order Burkholderiales; family Burkholderiaceae; genus Cupriavidus; species Cupriavidus ulmosensis. The sequence goes on along the minus strand of NZ_CDRMWP010000001.1, from coordinate 2,207,455 downwards.
CAGGCCCATGCTGCCACCCGGGCGCGGCTGGAGGAGGGCAGGAACCAGGCCCAGTCGCAGGAACGGCAACTGGGCGAGTTGCGCGCGCAGTTCTCGGCGGAACTCGAGCGCGCGCGCGAGCAGGCCGCCGTGGCCCAGGAGCGGGCCGGCGCCACCGAGCGGCGCGCGCTGCGCGAGATCGACCAGGAGCGCACGCTGCGCCAGAAGGGCGAACAGGCGGCGGCGGACCTGCGCGCCGAGCTGTCAGCCGCGCAGGCCAGGGCGCAGGAAGCGGCGGTGGCCGGCAGCGCGGAGCGCGCGCGGCTGCAGGCCGAAGGCGAGGCGCTGCGCCAGCGGCTGGCATCGGCGGAGCGGGAACTGGCCGGGAGGGCGCAAGCGCTGGACGCGCTGCGCGCCGAACTCGAAGCCGCCGCGCGCCGCGCCGGGCATGCCGAGGCGCAGGCCGCCGCCCTGCGGCGCAGCGAGACCGGCCGGCGCAAGGTGCCGGTGGCGCGGACCAGGTTCGCGCCCGGCAAGTTGTCGCCGAAGACCGGCGCATGAAGCATGGCCGGGCTTCGGCGCGCCGGCTGGCCGGAATGGCCGCCGCGCGCGGGCAGGGTCAGCGCGGCGCTTCCCCGGCTTCCCCGGCGTCGCCAGTCTCGTCCGCGCGCCGGCTGAAGCGCTGCTCCACCACCACGGTGCCCCACTGCGCGCCTTCCGCCTCGCCGGTCAGCCGGAAGCCGAACGACTCATACAGATGGCGCGCCGCGTCCAGGCCCTTGAAGGTCCAGAGATAGGTCTCGCCGAAGCGCGCGTCGACGAATGCCACGGCCTTGGCCAGCAAGCGCCGCCCGAGGCCCGTGCCGCGCAGCGAGGCGTCGACGATGAACCAGCGCAGATGGGCAACGCCGCCGGCTGGGTTCCCGTCGATGGCGAGCGAAGCCAGCGTCCTGCCATTCTCCACGTAGAGCCAGAGCGCCTTGCCGGGGGCGGGCAGGGACGCCGCGAAGGCAGCCAGCTCGGTCGCCACCTTCCGCTCGAAATACACGCCGAAGCCCGACGCCGCCGCGTAGTAGCGCGCGTGCAGGCTGGCCACGTCGCCGATGCATCCGGGCTGGTAGCCTTCGACGATCCGCCCGTCGCCATCGCTGCCCGCGTGCGCCGTCCTGGTGGCGTTGTCCTGCGCCAGCGCATCGGCGTACAGCGAGAGCGACCGCACCAGCGTCTGCTGGTCGGCCGGCATCAGCTTGCGCAGCGCGCCGGAGACCTGGTCGGTGGCGAAGCGGTCGATCTTGCGGCGCAGCTTCTGGCCGGCCTCGGTCAGGTAGAGCCGGGCCGAGCGCCCGTCGTCGCTCGCGGCCTCGCGCCGCAGCAGGCCGGCGGCCTCCAGCTTGGCGAGCTGCCGGCTGGTATTGGACTTGTCCAGGCGCAGCAGCAGGGCGAGATCGCGTGCCGGGAGGCCCGGCGCGAGGCCGATTTCGATGATGGCGTGCACGGCCGACGGCGAGAGCTCGCTGTCGGCCAGGGTGTTGCGCATGAAACCAAGCTCGCGCACCAGCTTGCGGGAGAACTCGCGCAGTTCCAGGATGGTGCGGTCGCGGGTCTGGGCGGGGAGGTCGACGAAGTCCATGGGAGCGGGATTGAGGTGGCGCGGTGGGCCGGGATACCGGGCTGACGGGCTGACGGGCTGGCGATCCGGCAATCGCAAGGTTGCGATCCGCAACTAATATACTTGCGATCCACAACTTGTTCAAGGCGGGCCGGCGCCCGTTTCGAGAACACTGACTTGCGCCGACGGAGCGGCCGCGCCGGGCTCAGGCGTGCCCGTGCTTGTCGCAGGCCGCGCGGATCTCCGCGATCAGGCCGAGCAGCAGCGGCGCGTAGCGCTCCACGTCGCGCCGCTTCTCGCTGGCCTTGTGCGGGAAGCTGATGTTGAGCCCGTACCACTGGTGGTCCGGGCCCTGGAACGCCGCGCCCACGGCGGTCAGGTGGCCGGGCTGGTAGTTGGCCGTGCAGTAGCCCAGGGCCTGCGCCTGCGCGATGCCGCGGGCCACTTCCTTTTGCAGCACCGGACATGGCTCGCCGGCCTTCTCCGTGATTTCCTCCACGAGGTCCGCGCGCACCGCGGCGGGCAGCGCGGCGAGGTAGGCCAGGCCGATCGCGGTGGCTTCCATCGGCACGCGCGTGCCGGGCACCACGCGCCGCGTGCGCGACACGCTGTCGCCGCTGTGGCGCACCGAGGCCAGGTAGACCATCGCGGTCTGGTCGGCCACCGCCAGGCCCACGTTGACCTTCTTGTCCTCGGCGATCCTGCGCATCAGCGGCAGCGCGACCTCCGGCACCACGCTGGCGTGGCGGAAGGCGTCGGCCAGGCTCAGCATCACCGCCGCCAGCCGGTAGGCGCGCTCGGTGGTGTCGTAGCGCAGGAAACCCGCATCGACCAGCGAGCGCGTGAGGCGGCTCACGGTGGGCCGCGGCAGGCCGGTGCGCGCGGCCAGCTCGGCATTGGTCAGGCTGGACGAGCCGACGCGGAACGCGCGCAGCAGCATCAGCCCGCGCTCGAGCGACTGGCTGCCGCCGGTCTGGCGCGTGAAGCGGCCGGTGCTGTGGGTGATCTGGCGCGTGGAGACTGGTGGCGAGGGCGTTGGCATGCGGCCGGCGGCGATGTTGATGGGCCACCCATGATTTCGGTATCCGAAATTGTAGCGTAGCGCCGCGCGGGGCATCGGCGAATACTCTTGGCCAGCGATGCGGCGCCGGCATGTGGCGGCGCCGCGCTTCCTTCCTCACCGTTTACCCGGAGCCCACGCCATGACCTTGGCATCCCCGCCGGAGATCCGCCTGTCGCGCGACCAGCATGTCGCGCAGATCGAGATCTCGCGCCCGCCCCACAATTTCGTCGATGCCGGCCTGATGGGCCAACTGGCCGAAACCCTGCTGCGGCTCGACGACGACGACACCTGCCGCGCGGTGGTGCTGTCGTCCGGCGTGGGCGCCTTCTGCGCCGGCGCGGATTTCAGCGGCGCGGAGCAGGGCGCCGTGTCGCGCGACCCGTCGGCGTTCTACGCCCAGGCCATGAAGCTGTACCGCAGCCGCAAGCCGATCGTGGCCGCGGTGGCGGGCGCGGCCATCGGCGCCGGCATGGGCCTGGCGCTGGTGGCGGACTTCCGCGTGACCTGCCGCGAGGCGCGCTTCAGCGCCAGCTTCAACCGGCTGGGCTTTCATCCGGGCTTCGGCATGAGCGTGACGCTGCCGCGCCTGGTCGGCGAGCAGCAGGCCGCGCTGCTGTTCTACACCGGCCGGCGCATCGGCGGCGAGGAAGCGGTGCGCATCGGGCTGGCCGACGAGCTGGTCGCGCAGGACGAAGTGCTGGCGCGCGCGCTGGTGTTGGCGCACGAGATCGCGGCATCGGCGCCGCTGGCGGTGGAAAGCACGCGCGAGACGCTGCGCCTGGGGCTGGCCGAGCGCGTGACCGAGGCCAACCAGCGCGAACTGGCCATCCAGCGCGGGCAGTTCGCCACCGCCGATTTCCGCGAAGGCGTGGCGGCGATGGCCGAGCGCCGCACGCCCGTGTTCCGGCGCTGCTGAGGGAGGCCGCATGGATAAACCGACCTCGGCAGCAAATTCGGCAGCGGCGCCGGCCGGCCCGCTGGACGGCATCCGCGTGCTCGACCTGACCTCGGTGGTGCTGGGCCCGATGGCCACGCAGGCGCTGGCGGACCTCGGCGCCGACGTCATCAAGATCGAAGGCCCCGAGGGCGACCTGATGCGCGCCAACGGCGTCTCGCGCCATGCCGGCATGAGCTCGATCTACCTCGCGCTCAACCGCAACAAGCGCTCGGTGGTGCTGGACCTCAAGCGCCCCGAGGGCGCTGCGGCGCTGCGGCGCCTGATCGCCGGCGCCGACGTGCTGGTCCACAACATGCGCGTGGCGGCCATCGAGCGGCTCGGCTTCGGCTACGCCGCGGTGGCGGCGCTCAACCCGCGCATCGTCTACTGCGTGGCCACCGGCTTCGGCCAGGACGGCCCGCACCGCGACAAGCCGGCCTTCGACGACATCATCCAGGCCGCCTGCGGGCTGGTGGCGCTGGGCTCGTCGGTGGGCGAGCGCCCCGAGTACGTGCCCAGCCTGATCGCCGACAAGACCACCGGGCTGGCGCTGGCCAACGCCGTGCTGGCCGCGCTGCTGCACCGCGAGCGCCACGGCGCCGGCCAGTCGGTGGAGGTGCCGATGCTGGAGACGATGGCCAGCTTCGTCATGGCCGAGCACCTGGCCGGGCTGACCTTCGAGCCGGCCACCGGCGCCGCCGGCTACGCGCGCCTGCTGCAGGGCGGGCGCCGCCCGGCGCAGACCGCCGACGGCTGGATCTGCGCGCTGCCCTATACCGACCGCCACTGGCAGGCCTTCTTCCATGCCGTGGGCCGCGACGACCTGGCCGACAAGTACGACATCGCCAGCCGCGCCCAGCGCAACGCCAATATCCGCGCGCTCTACCGGCACCTTGGCGAGATCACGCCGGCGCGCACCACGGCGCAGTGGATGGCGCTGTTCGAGCAGCTGGACATTCCCGCCACGCCGATCTACACGCCGGACGAGCTGCCCGGCCATCCGCACCTCGCGGCGGTCGGCCTGTTCCAGCAGACCGAGCATCCCACCGAAGGGCCGCTGCGCGAGATGCGGCCGGCGGCGCGCTTCTCCGCCACGCCGCTGTCGCTGCGCCGCCATGCGCCGGCGCTGGGCGAGCACACCGCGGAGGTGCTGCGCGAAGCGGGGCTGGTGCCGGAGGCGATCGCGCAACTGGCGGGCGGCGTGCCCGCCGGCGCGGCATGACGCACACCACGCACGTCACGCATATCACGCACACCATCAAAACGAGAGGAGACGAGGCATGAACTTCGCGCTGGATGAAGAGCACCAGATGCTCAAGGACCTGGTCGCGCGCTTCGTGCGCGAGCAGTTGATTCCGCTGGAGGCGGACGCGCTGGCGCGCGAGGCGCAGGGCGGCCAGCTCACGCTGCTGCCGCACGACCAGGCGCGGCTCGACGCGCTGTCGCGTGAGCTGGGCCTGTGGGGCCTGGACGCGCCGGCCGAGATGGGCGGCGCCGACCTGCCGGTGGTGGCGATGGTCGGCGTCAACGAGGAACTCGGCAAGACCATCACGCCCTACGACCTGCCGCCCGACTCGCCCAACCTGCGCATGCTGCTCAAGACCGCCGACGCGGACCAGCGCGCGCGCTACCTGGAGCCGTATGCGCGCGGCGAGACCATTTCCGCGATCGCCATCTCCGAGCCCGGCGCGGGCGGCGATCCGGCCATGATGTCCACGCGCGCCGAGCGCGACGGCGACGGCTGGGTGCTCAACGGCCGCAAGATCTGGATCAGCCGCGCCGCGCGCGCCGACTGGACCATCGTCATGGCCGTGACCGACAAGGCGCGCGGCGCGCGCGGCGGCATCTCGGCCTTCCTGGTCGACCGCGGCACGCCCGGCTTCAAGGTCGAGCGGCGCATCCCGATGATCGGCGGCGCCTCCACCTACGAGGTGGTGCTGGAGGACTGCCGCATTCCGCACAGCCAGCTGCTCGGCCAGGAAGGCAAGGGCTTCGCGCCGATGCAGGCGCGGCTGTCGAGCCGGCGCGTGCAGATGGCGGCATGGTGCATCGGCCGCGCGCAGCGCGCGCTCGACATGCTGTGCGAGTACGCGCCGCAGCGCCAGACCTTCGGCGCGCCGCTGGCGGACCGCCAGGCCATCCAGTGGTGGGTGGCCGATGCCGCCACGCGCATCCACGCCTGCCGCCTGATGACGTACGACGCCGCCGCGCGCATCGACGCCGGCGACGAGGCGCGCACCCAGGTCTCGATGATCAAGGTGTTCGCCACCGAGATGGCCTGGGACGTGATCGACCACGCCATGCAGGCCTTCGGCGCGATGGGCATGACCAAGGAAATGCCGCTGCAGCAGATGGCAAACGAGACGCGCCTGATGCGCATCTACGAAGGCCCCTCGGAAGTGCACCGCTGGGTCATCGCGCGCGACCTGCTCGGCCTCAGGCGCTAGCGCAGGCGGCCACGGCGCCGCGATTCAACGCCACATCCGCACCATCCGCACCGGGAGGACCCACTGCCGGGCGGAGCATCAAGGAGACAGCATGACCCGATTCGATACACAATCCACATCCCGGCCCGCATCCCGGTCCACAACCGGGCCGCGCACGCTCTCGCGCCGCCGCTTTGCCAGCCTCGCCGGCAAGGGCGCGCTGGCCGGCGCCGCGCTGGCGGCCTTTCCCGCCGCCGCGCTGGCGCAGCCGCAGGCCTTTCCCAACCGTCCGATCCGCTTCATCGTGCCGTTCCCGTCCGGCAGCGGCACCGACACCACCGCGCGCATGTTCGCCAAGAAGATCGGCGAGCTGACCGGGCAGGGCGTGGTGGTGGAGAACAAGCCCGGCGGCAACGGCTTCATCGGCGTGCAGACGCTGCTCAGCGCGCCGGCCGACGGTTACACGGTCTTCATCGGCAGCAACTCCACGCTGTCCACCAACGCCGCCATTTTCCGCAAGCTGCCCTACGACCCGCTGACCGACTTCACGCCGATCACGCTGCTGTCGCGCGGCCCGTGCCTGATCATCGTGCCCGCGAGTTCACCGTACCGCACGCTCAAGGACCTGATGGAAGACGCCCGCAAGCGGCCCGGCGCGCTCAACTACGGCACTGGCTCGATGTCCTACACGCTGTACAGCGAATGGCTCAACGAGCAGGGCCGCATGAAGACCACGGCGGTGCCGTACAAGGGCGCCGGCGACGCCATCAACGGCGTGATGGCCGCCAACGTGGACTTCGCCGTGGTCGACGCCAGCGGCGCGATCGAGCTGGTCAAGGGCGGCAAGGTGCGCGGCCTCGCCTACACCGCGCCGCAGCGCTCGCCGCTGCTGCCCGGCGTGCCGAACGCGGCGGAGGCCGGCGTGCCGGATTTCCTCGCCTACAACTGGGTGGCGGCCGCGGTCTCGGCCAGGACGCCGGCGCCCATCGCGCGCCGGCTCGGCGAGCTGTTCGCCGCCGCCGGCGCGGCCGACGACGTCAAGGAGTACTACCAGCACCAGTCCACCGCGCTGATCCTGTCGACGCCGGCGGAGCTGCACAACTACCAGAAGGAAGAAATCGCGCGCTGGAAGCGGCTGGCCGAGATCGCGAAGATCGAGTTGCAGTAGGGCGTGCTGCGCGGCGGCGAATGGCAGGGGGAGCCGCGCCGGCTCAGTCCCTTGCCTGGCCCCCGGCCGCCTTCGCCAGCCGCGCCTTGCGGCTTTTCACCAGTGCCGCCAGCAGCTCGCGCGTCTGGTCGAGGATGACCGCCGCCACGCGCTCGGTTTCCTGCTGGCCGATGTTTTCCCAGCCCAGCATGCTGAGCACCTGCCGGCGCATCATGCGGAACACCAGCACCTGGCCGTCGATGGTCAGCGTGCGGATGCGCGTTTCCTCGTCGTCGGCCGGCTTGCCGAGCAGGCGGCCGATGAGGCCGGAGGTGGCCGCGAACAGCCGGCGGTTCAGTCCCTTGTCGATCACGTCGAACGAGGCCGCGGGGCCGAGGCCGGCGCGTTCGCGCGCCATGAACATGCGCCAGTGCACGGCTTCGGGCACGTCGCAGGCGAACGAGGCGAAGCGCGCCTGGATGCCCAGGTAGGCGTCGGTCAGCGCGCGGTCGCTGGCCTGGGCGTCGGCCAGCACGGCCTCGGCGTGCGACACCACGTCTTCGAGGTGTTCCCATACGCGCTCGACGAAAAAGGCGATGCACGCCAGGTAGACGCCTTCCTTGCTGTCGAAGTAGTACTGCAGCGCGGGCGCGTTGACGCCGGCTTCGCGGGCGATGTCGCGGGTGGACGCGCCTTCGTAGCCGCGCTCGCCGAACAGGCGCAGCGCCGCGTCCACGATGCGCGCGCGCGTTTCTTCTCCGCGCTGGTATCCGCCTTCGGCTGCGGGGCGGTGTCTGGCCATGCTCGGGTCTCCTTTGTTGCGTGATGGCGGGGGCGGCGCCGCTATTGTGCGGCATGTGGCCGGTTTGCCGTGGACGGATCGCCGGCCGGCCGCGTATTCATGTTGGGGCGGTCCCGCCGGCGCGGCGGCGGGGACGGTGCGCAGGGACGAAAATATACCACTTGACACATTTTTTCCAAATGGAATAATTGCGCCGACGGAACCTGTGAGCACCTATGCCTGCCAACGCCCCCACCGCCGACTCGCTCGGCAACCCGCCGCCGCGCGGCGACGCCGCGACTTCTCCCCGGACCCGGCCCGCCAGCCGCCGCCGCGCGATCCTGCTCGGCCTGCTTGCCGTGCTGGTGCTCGGCGCGCTCGCCTGGGGCGTGCGCTGGTGGCTGGTCGGCCGCTTCATCGAATCGACCGACGACGCCTATCTCCAGGCCGACAGCGTCACCGTGGCGCCCAAGGTGGGCGGCTACGTGGCCGAGGTGCTGGTGCGCGACAACCAGGTGGTCGAGGCCGGCCAGCCGCTCGCGCGGCTCGATGCGCGCCAGTACCAGGCCGCCGCCGACGAGGCGCAGGCCACGGTCGCCGCGCGCGCGGCCGACGTGGCGCGCGCCGAGGCCGACCTGGTGCAGCAGAAGGCCAATATCGCGCAGGCTGCCGCCGAAGTGACCGGCGCGCAGGCCAACGTGCGCTACGCGGCCTCGCAGGTGGACCGCTACGCGCCGCTGGTCAGGACCGGCGCCGAGACCGAGGAGCGCACCGCCGAGCTGCGCAACTCGCAGACCCGCGCCGCCACCACGCTGGCCGCCAACGAGGCGGCGCTGCGCGCGGCGCAGGTCCGCACCGGCACTTTGCAGGCGCAGATCGAGCAGGCGCGCGCGCAGTTGTCGGTGGCGCAGGCCGCCGCGCGCCGCGCCGTGCTCGACCTGCAGGACACCGTGGTGCGCAGCACGCTGGCCGGCCGCGTGGCCGACCGCGCGGTGCGCGTGGGGCAGTTCGCCCAGCCGGGCACCCGCCTGCTGACGGTGGTGCCGGTGCAGGACCTGTACCTGACGGCCAACTTCAAGGAAACCCAGGTGGGCCGCATGCGTCCGGGCCAGCCGGTCGTCATCCACGTGGACGCGCTGCCGGACGGCGACCTGCACGGCAGCGTGGAAAGCCTGGCGCCCGGCACCGGCGCGCAGTTCGCGCTGCTGCCGCCGCAGAACGCCACCGGCAACTTCACCAAGATCGTGCAGCGCGTGCCGGTGCGCATCCACATGGACATCCCCGCCAGCGCGCGCCCGGCGCTGGTGCCGGGGCTGTCGGTGACGGTGGACGTGGATACCCGCGGGCACGAGGTGCGCAGCGCCCGCGCGCCCGCCGCCGGGGCCGCTCATGGCTGAGGCCGCGGCGCCGGCCGGCGCCGCCGCGGGCAGCGCACCTGCCGCGCGGGCCACGGTGGCCAACGCCTCGGTGGCGGACTGGATCGCCGTGGCGGCCGGCTCGCTGGGCGCGCTGCTGGCCACGCTCGACATCTCCATCACCAACTCGGCGCTGCCGCAGATCCAGGGGCAGATCGGCGCGGCCGGCACCGAGGGCACGTGGATTTCCACGGGCTACCTGATGTCCGAGATCGTCATCATCCCGCTCACCGCGTGGCTGACGCGCGTGTTCGGGCTGCGCCGCTTCCTGATGTGGAACGCGCTGCTGTTTACCGCGTTCTCGATGATGTGCGGGCTGTCGCATACGCTGGGCGTGATGGTGATCGGCCGCATCGGCCAGGGCCTGGCCGGCGGCGCCATGATTCCCACCGCGCAGACCATCGTGCGCACGCGGCTGCCGCGCCACCAGCTGCCGATCGGCATGTCGGCGTTCGGCCTGATCGTGCTGCTGGGGCCGCTGCTGGGGCCGGTGATCGGCGGCTGGCTGGCGGAGAACGTGGACTGGCGCTGGTGCTTCTTCGTCAACCTGCCGGTCGCCACGGTGCTGGTGGCGCTGCTGTACTTCGGCCTCAAGACGGACCGCGCCGACTTCAGGCAGTTCGTCGACGCCGACTGGCTCGGCATCGTCGGGCTGACCATCGGCCTGAGCTCGCTGACCGTGGTGCTGGAGGAAGGGCAGCGCGAGCGCTGGTTCGAGTCGTCGATGATCGTGTGGCTGTCGCTGATCTCGGCCAGCGGCATCCTGATGATGCTGGTGGCGCAGTTCACCGCGAAGACGCCGATCGTGCGGCTGCGGCTGCTGCTCAACAAGAACTACGCCAGCGTGATCCTGATCGTGTCCACGGTGGGCGCGGGGCTGTACGGCGTGTCCTACCTGCTGCCGCAGTTCCTGGCGAGCATCGCCGGCTACAACGCCGAGCAGGCCGGCGGCATCATGCTGCTGTCCGGCCTGCCGGCCTTCCTGATGATGCCGGTGCTGCCGCGCATGCTCGGCCGCTTCGACATCCGCGTGCTGGTCATCACCGGGCTGCTGTGCTTCGTGGCCAGTTGCTTCCTGGACATCTCGCTGACCGCGCAGAGCGTGGGCCACGATTTCGCCGGCTCGCAGATCCTGCGCGGCTTCGGCCAGATCCTGGCGATGATGCCGCTCAACCAGGCCTCGATGGCGGCCGTGGCCACGCACGAGGCGGGCGACGCGGCCGGGCTCTACAACATGGCGCGCAACCTGGGCGGCTCGATCGGGCTGGCCCTGCTGGGCACGCTGATCGACCGCCGCAGCGCCTATCACGACGCCGTGATCCGCGAATCGGTCAGCGCCAACAGCCCGGTCGGGCAGGAGCACCTGGCCTCGAGCGCGGCGAGCTTCTTCGCCCAGCACGGCGACATGGCGCACGCCAAGCTGCAGGCGGCCGGCCAGATGGCGGCCACCATCGCGCGCGAGGCCGCCGTGATGACCTATTCCGAAACGTTCTACGCGCTCGGGGTGGCGCTGCTGCTGTGCATCCCGCTGGCGCTGCTGCTCAAGACGCCCAGGCAGGGCGCCCCTGTCTCTTCCGGTCACTGATCCATGAAGTTTCGCTTTCAACCCACGATGGCGGCGCTGGCCGTCGCGCTCGGCCTGGCAGGCTGCACCGTCGGCCCCGACTACCGCGGCGCGCCCGAGGTGGCCGGCACCGCCACGCGCGGCGCGTTCCCGCACGCGCCCGCCGGCGTGGACACGCAGGCGGCGCTGGCCGCTGACTGGTGGCGCGCGCTCGGCGACGCCCAGCTGGACGCGCTGATCGAGCAGTCGCTCGCCAACAGTCCCGACATCCGCGCCGCGCGGGCGCGCGTGCGGCAGGCCCGGGCCGGGCTGCGCGGCAAGCAGGCCGGCGAGCTGCCCAAGGTGGGCGTCGACGCGGCCATGCTGCGCACGCGCTCGCCGGACCTGAGCGCGCTCACCGGCGACGGCAGCGGCGGCGGGCGCGGCCCGCTCTCGCTCTATCTGGCCAGCTTCGACGCGAGCTGGGAAATCGACGTGTTCGGCGGCACGCGCCGCGCCATCGAGGCGGCCTCGGCCGAAGCCGACGCCAGCCAGGCCGAGCTGGCCGACGCGCACGTCCAGCTTGCCGCCGAGGTGGCGCAGGCCTACGTCAACCTGCGCGAGCAGCAATCGCGGCTGGACCATCTGCGCGACTCGGAGAAGCTGGAGGCCGACATGCTCGACCTGACCGAGCAGCGGCGCGGCCGGGGCGTGGCCTCGCAACTGGAAGTGGAGCGCGTGAGCACGCAGCTCGACGGCACGCGTTCCGACATGGCGCCGGTGCAGGCCAGGATCACCGAGCTGCTCGACGAGCTCGCCATGCTGAGCGGGCGCGAGCCTGGCGCGCTCGACGCGCAGTTGCGGGACGCGCGCGCCATGCCGGCGATCCCCGCGACCGTGGCGGTGGGCGACCCCGCCGCGCTGCTCAAGGCGCGGCCCGACATCCGCGCCGCCGAGCGCCGGCTGGCCTCGCAGCACGCCCAGATCGGCGCGCACGAGGCGGACTGGTTTCCCAAGCTTTCGCTGCTCGGCTCGCTCGGCTTCAGCGCCGCCGACCCCGGCCACCTCGCGCGCAAGGACAACGCCACCTGGCTGACGCTGCCGCGCCTGCAGTGGAACATCCTCGACTTCGGCCGCGTGGCCGCCGCCGTGGCGGGCGCCGAGGCCGGGCGCGACGAGGCGCTGGCCAACTACGAAAGCACGGTGCTCAAGGCGCTGCGCGATGCCGACGTGGCGCTCGCGCGCTATGGCCACCAGCGCGAGAACGTGATCGTGCTGCGCCGCCGGGAAGCCTCGGCCGAGCGCGCCGCCGACCTCACGCGCCAGCGCTACCGCGCCGGCACCGCCACCATGCTCGAATGGCTCGACGCCGAGCGCACCCGCGTGCTGGCGCAGCAGGACCGCATCGCGGGCGACGCCAGCCTGGTCGGGGATTTCGTCTCGCTGCAGAAGTCGCTCGGACTGGGCTGGCGGCCGGCGGGCTAGCGCGGGCCGGCCCGTTCAGTTCAGCGACGACGCGCCGCCGTCGCCGTAGTCCTTCCACCAGTCGAACTGGCCGTCGCGCTGGTGGACGTAGAGCACCACGCGGTTCTCCTGCGCCACCGCGGTGCCGGCCTCGATCGCCGCCTCGCGCGAGACGCACGTGGTGACGCGGCCGACGCCTTCCACGGCGACGGTCCAGTATCCTTCGCTGCTCAAAACCACGTGCACATTCGAATTGGCGGACGTGTTCATGTCGGGCGGCCGCCGGGCCGCGGCGCGGGCATGCCGGGAAGCCCGCGTGGCGGGGCCGCGCCATGCGGGCGGAAGTGGTGTATCCGGGGTCTCAAGCCGTCGAGCTCCAGCGCAGGCGAACCGGCGGCTGCCGGTTCCAGATGACGAGTATAGGTGCTGGCGGCAAGTTCACGATCGTGCGCGCGCCCGGCGCGAGGTGGGTGCGAGACGGGTGCGAGACGGGTGCGAAACGGGTGCGAAACGGGCACGAAACGTGCGGCATGCGCTGCTCCCCGGCCTCGCGGCGCCGCGTGCCGCGCCTGCCTTGTCGCAGAGCCCGGTCAGCCTGTGCTTTAGCCGGCCGCGAGCCGCGGATCGAAGTCGAATTCGATGCGGATGCCGCCGGGCTCGCAGATCATGGCGTGCCGCTTCGGCCCCGCGCCCAGCAGCTCGGGCGCGAACTCGACGGTCACGCCGGGCCACGCCGAGGCGCGCGCGAAGACTTCGTCGAGTTGCGCTTCGGTGGCCACGCGCAGCGCGAGGTGGTGCAGGCCCACGTTCGCCTTGCGGTCGAAGCGCGTGAAGGCCGCGGTGTCGGCGACCTGCCACAGCGTCACCAGCAGCTTGCCGTCCGAGACGAACGCGGCCGGGTAGTCCGGCTTCTCGCCGACCTGCTGCCAGCCCAGGCACCGGATGAAGAAGTCGCGCGTGCGCGCCAGGTCCGGCACGCTCAAGCCGATATGGTCGACGCCGAGGGTCAGGGATGCATCGTTCATGGTTCCGCCTTTCCAGGATGGCCAGCCCCCGGGGCGGGGGCACCCGTGCATCCTGTAGCGTCGGTGCGGCGGCGTCAAGGCGCCGCGGGGATCCGGCTGGCTACCGTTCGTCGTAGCTCACGACGACCCGGCTCGACACCGGGTGGCACTGGCAGGTCAGCACGAAGCCATCGTCGATCTCGCGCTGCTCGAGCGTGTAGTTCTTCTCCATCCTCACCTCGCCTTCGAGCACCCTGGCCCGGCAGGTACAGCACACGCCGCCCTTGCAGGCGTAGGGCAGGGCGAGGCCGGCCTTGAGACCGACGTCGAGCACGCTGATGCCCTCGTAGGGCAGCCGCAGCCGGCGCGTCTTGCCGTCGATGACGAGTTCGAGGTCGGCGGCCGGCATGTCGTCGGGGACTTCCACCTGCGCCACGCCCGCCTGCGGCAGCGGCGTGCCGAAGCGTTCCACGTGCACCTTCCCGGGCGCCACGCCGGCGGCCTCGAGGGCGGCTTCGGCGGCATCCATCATCGGCGCCGGGCCGCAGATGAAGGCTTCGTCGATCTCGGCGGCCGGCACGAGCGTGCGCAGGAACGCCGCGCACTTGTCCTGGTCCAGCACGCCGTTGAACAGGTCGACTTCCTGCAGGTCGTCGGACAATACGTGATACAGCGAGAACCGGCTCATGAAGCGGTTCTTGAGGTCTTCGAGCTCCTCCGCGAACATGATGGCGTCGACGCTGCGGTTGCCGTACACCAGCGTGAAGCGGCTGGTCGGCTCCATCTCCAGCGTGGTCTTGATGATGGCCAGCACGGGCGTGATGCCGGAGCCGCCGGAGAAGGCGAGGTAGGAGCGCGACAGGTCGGCGTTCAGGTGCGTGAAGAAGCGGCCGTCGGGGGTCATCACGTCGATCTCGTGGCCCGGGCGCAGCGTGTCGAAGGCGAAGTTCGAGAAGCGCCCGCCGCGCACGCGCTTGATGCCGATGCGCAGTTCGCCGTCGCGGTCGTAGTCGGTGACGCCGACGCAGATCGAGTACGAGCGGCGCGTTTCCTCGCCGTCGAGGTGCGTCTTGAGCGTGACGAACTGGCCTTGCGTGAAGCGGTAAGCCTCGCGCAGCGCGTCGGGGACCTCGAACGAGACGGTGACGGCATCGGCGGTTTCGGGCCTTACCTCGCGGATACGCAGCGGATGGAATTGCGGAGTCGCCATGATGTCGGTCCAGGTCAGTACGGTTTGAAGTAGTCGAACGGCTCGCGGCAATCGAGGCAGCGGTACAGGGCCTTGCACGCGGTCGAGCCGAACTGGGCCAGGCGCTCGGTGTGGACGGAGCCGCATTGCGGGCAGGCCGGCGTGGCACCGGCGGCACCGGCGCGCGGCACGAAGCGGATGGCGGCCTCGGCGGGCGCGGGCTGGCCGGCGCAGTGGCCCAGCGGCGGCGCGATGCCGTAGCGGCGCAGCTTTTCGCGCGCCTCGGCGGTGATCCAGTCGGTGGTCCAGGCCGGCGCCAGCACGGTGGCGACGCGGTGCGGCACGATGCCCGCCGCGGCGAGCGCCCGCTCGATGTCCTCGGCGATCTGCGACATGGCCGGGCAGCCCGAGTACGTGGGCGTGATGACGACTTCGACCGCGCCGTCGGCGCCGCGCCGCACCGCGCGCAGGATGCCCAGCTCGCGCAGCGAGACCACGGGGATCTCGGGGTCGGGCACCGTTTCCAGCACGGCCCAGGCTTGTTCCAGCGTGGCGTCCGGCCGGGCGGCGACGGCGGTGGTGGCGGCGTTCATGGCGGCCTACCAGGTGGCGCCCGGGTGCTGGCGCGCCAGCGACTGCATCTCGGCCAGCAGGAAGCCCATGTGCTCGGAGTGCTCGCCGTGCTTGCCGGTGGTGACGTGCCGGACCGGGGCCGGCGCCGCGAGCGTGGCCTCGGCCAGCGTCGCCGCCACGTCCTGCTGCCACGCGGCCTGGAGGTCCGCGTTGAGCGGGCCGATGCCGGCCGCGGCCACCGCCGTCTCCACGGCGTCGGCCGAGAAGAACTCCGCGGTGTACGGCATCAGGTAGTCGACCGCGGCCTGCGCGCGCCGGTGCGATTCCGCGGTGCCGTCGCCGAAGCGGACCAGCCATTCGCCGGCGTGCTGCAGGTGATAGCGGGCCTCCTTGAGCGACTTCGCGGCGATCGCCGCCAGTTGCGTATCGGCGGAGGCGCGCAGCGCGGACCACAGGTGGCACATCAGCGCCGCGTAGAGGAAGTTGCGCGTGATGGTCACGGCGTAGTCGCGCGCGGCGCGCGCCGTGCCGGCCAGCGGCCCGGCGTGCGGCAGCTCGGCCAGCGTGTAGTTGGCGAACTCGCGCTCGCCGCGGAAGTAGGCGTAGCTGTCCTCGGTCTTGCGCGCGCCGCCGGCGGCCTCCTCGAGCGCCGCCGCGTGGGAATACAGCAGGCGGGCCTGGCCGATCAGGTCCAGGCTGATGTTGGCCAGCGCGATGTCTTCCTCCAGCGCCGGGCCCTGGCCGCACCATTCGCCGTTGCGCTGGCCGAGGATCAGGGCGTTGTCCGCGAGGCGCAGCACGTAGGACAGATGCGCGGCGGCAGCCGTGGGCATGGTGGTCATGGTGTTCGTCGTGGGCATGGTGGTCGTGGCCCGCCTTACATGTGGTCGACTTCGGCGGGCAGCACGAAGAAGGTCGGGTGGCGGTAGATCTTGTCGCCGGCGGGCTCGAACAGTGATTCCTTGTCGGCCGGGTCGGACGCCGTGATGGCCGCCGACGGCACCACCCAGATGCTCACGCCTTCCTGGCGCCGCGTGTAGACGTCGCGCGCCATGCGCAGCGCGGTGGCGGCGTCGGCCGCGTGCAGGCTGCCGCAGTGCTTGTGGTCCAGGCCCTGCTTGCTGCGGATGAAGACTTCCCAGATCGGCCATTCCTTGCTCATTGCTGTCTCCTGTGCGGTTGCGGGCGGTTGCTGGCGCTGGCGGCTCAGGCGGCTTGCCTGCGCGCGCGCGCCGCCTGCTTTTCGGCGTAGGCCAGCGCGGCCTCGCGCACCCAGGCGCCGTCCTCGTGCGCCTTCACGCGGGTGGCGAGGCGCTCCTTGTTGCATGGCCCGTCGCCGTTGACGACGCGCCAGAATTCTTCCCAGTCGATGGCGCCGTAGTCGTATGCCTTGCGCTGTGCGTTCCATTTCAGGTCGGGGTCGGGCAGCCTCACGCCGAGGACCCTGGCCTGCTCGACGATGGCATCGACGAACTTCTGGCGCAGGTCGTCGTTGGAGATGCGCTTGATGCCCCACTGGAACGACTGCCCGCTGTGGATCGAGTCCTTGTCGCTCGGCCCGAACATCATCAGCACCGGCCACCACCAGCGGTCCACCGCCTGCTGCACCATGTCGCGCTGCGCCTGCGTGCCCTTCATCATCGCCAGCAGGGCGTCGAAGCCCTGGCGCTGGTGGAACGACTCTTCCTTGCAGATGCGGATCATGGCGCGCGCATACGGACCATAGGTGCAGCGGCACAGCGGGATCTGGTTCATGATCGCCGCGCCGTCGACCAGCCAGCCGATCACGCCCACGTCCGCCCAGGTGGGGGTGGGGTAGTTGAAGATGCTCGAATACTTGGCCTTGCCGGCATGCAGCGCGTCCACCAGCTGGTCGCGCGACACGCCCATCGTCTCCGCCGCGCTGTACAGGTAGAGGCCGTGGCCGCCTTCGTCCTGCACCTTGGCCAGCAGGATGGCTTTGCGCTTGAGGCTGGGCGCGCGGCTGATCCAGTTGCCCTCGGGCTGCATGCCGATGATCTCGGAATGCGCGTGCTGCGAGATCTGGCGGACCAGCGTCTTGCGGTAGGCCTCGGGCATCCAGTCCCGCGGCTCGATCTTGCCGTCGGCGCGCATCACCGCGTCGAAGCGGGCCTGCTCGGGAGAAACCTCGGTGTTGTCCGCGGCGGCCGGCTGCTGGCCGCCCGGGAGATCAAGGGACTGGGTGTACATGGGGAAGCTTCCTGGGGGACTGGTGACTGAGTATATTGATAAGCCGACCGTTCGGTCGATGAATTATGAAAATTAAATGAGGGAAAACAATAGTTAGTGGCTCTTGCAGGTGAATCCACCGGCACCCAAAACCAGGGCAAGGCGCACGAAACGACCCGCAAGTGGATTGTTTTTTGTCGCCGAATAAATTTCTATGACTGAATGAAACTAATTATCATTTAGAATGTGCCCCTTCTTTAGCGCCTCTTCAGGCGGGATCAGAGAAAGAAAGGGAGCGTAGTGATGATGGTTGAGAACAGTGTGGCGCAGGCGGCCTCGCGGCGGTTCGCGCGTTGCCTGACGGCGGCGGCGGCGCTTGCGCTGCTGGGGGCGCCCGACGCGCTGCGGGCACAGGAAGCCGGCACGCCGGCGCCGGGCGAAGGCGGCAAGGCCGAGGTGACGCTCGACACGGTGCAGGTCACGGGCAACTGGCTCGGCACCGGCCTGGAGAACAGCGTGCGGACCTTCCCGGGCGCGCGCACGGTGGTGGAGGCCGAGTCCATCCAGGAATCGGGCGCGACGAGCATCAGCGACGTCATGCGGCGCATTCCCGGCGTCCAGGCGACCGACAATTCCGGCACGGCGGGCAGCGCCATCTCGCTGAACATCGGCGTGCGCGGCCTGACCGGCCGCTACACGCCGCGCTCGACGGTGCTGCTCGACGGTATCCCGATGGCGGTGGCGCCCTACGGCCAGCCGCAGCTCTCGTTCGTGCCGGTCAGCCTGGAGAACATCGAGTCGATCGACGTGGTGCGCAGCGGCGGCGCGGTGCGCTACGGCCCGCAGAACGTGGGCGGCGTGATCAACTTCACGACGCGGCCGATCCCGACCACGCCGGGCCTGAGCGGCGATGCCTCGGTGCGCCAGAACATCTACACGCAGGGCGGGGGCCTGAACACGCAATACAGCGCCTTCGTCGGCACGCAGCTCGACAGCGGCCTGGGCCTGGCGCTGCTGTATTCCGGCATGACGGGGCGGGAGTGGCGCGCGGGCAGCGACGACAACGTCAACGACCTCGCGCTGAAGTACCGCTACGCGATCAACGGCACCTCGGAGGTGTACGGCAAGTTCTCGTACTACGACGTGAAGTCGCGCACGCCGGGCGGCCTGACGGTGGCGCAATACAACGCCAACCCGTTCCAGAACACGCGCCCGACCGACTACTGGAGCGGCAACCGCACGGCGTTCGACATCGGCTACATCAACACCTTGTCGGACGCGCAGGAATTCGAGATCCGCGCCTACTACAACGACAGCTATCGCCAGAGCACGCTGATCAGCGGTGCGCAGCTGTCGCACCAGCCGCGCAACTACCAGACCTTCGGCGTGGAGCCGCGCTACACCCAGCGCATCGGTCTGGGCCCGACCACGCATGACGTGACGGTCGGCTATCGCTACATCCGCGAGCGTGGCGACGACAACAGCTTCAACCAGAGCCTGTCCACCGGCATCAGCGGCCCGACCACCACCTTCGACAACGCCACCGACGCGCACGCGGCGTACATCGACGACCGCATCGCGTTCGGCAACTGGCGCCTCACGCCGGGCCTGCGCTTCGAGCACATCGAATCGACCCGCCAGCAGCGCGGCACCACGCAGCAGTTCGACACGGTCAACAACAAGCCGCTGCCGTCGGTGAACCTGTCCTACCTGGTCAACCATGCGTGGACGATCTTCACCGACTACAGCACGTCGTTCGGGCCGGTGCAGAACCTGCAGCTCAACTCGCAGACCGCGAGCAATCCGCTGCAGCCGGAAGTGGCGCGCACCTTCGAGGTCGGCACGCGCTGGCAGGACAGCAAGATCAAGGCCGAGCTGACCGCCTTCAAGATGAAGTTCGACAACCAGATCCTGCAGGTGCCCGGTATCGTGCCGGCCACCTTCCAGAACATCGGCGCGACGCACCACGACGGCGTCGAACTGGCGCTCGACTACACCTTCGACCGCAAGGGCCCGCTGTCCGGCCTGAACGTCTACGCCAACTACACCTATACCAGGGCGATCCAGAAATCGGGCGCGACCTCGGGGCTCGACGTGCCGTTCTACTCGCGCAATACCGACACGCTCGGCGCGCGCTACGCACTGCGCAACTGGACCTTCAACCTGTCCACCACGCACCAGAGTTCGCAGTACTCCGACCTCGCCAACACCGTGGCCGAGTCCGCCGACGGCAGCGTGGGCCGCATCCCGGGCTTCCGCCTGTGGAACATCCAGGCCATGTTCAAGGTGCCGCAGCACAAGAACAGCGAAATCAGCATCGGCCTGAACAACCTGTTCGACAAGCGCTTCTATACGCGCAACGTCGACGGCAACGCCGGCCGCATGGTCGGCGCGCCGCGCATGGTGTACGTGCAGGCGCGCCTGGGGTTCTGAGGGACCTCGCGGCGCAGGGGCGCCTGCGGGAGCAGGGGCTCCGGCCACCGGTGCATGCCGTCCGGCGCGAGTCTGGCGGATGCCTCGCCCGGGTTGACCCATACAGGCCGTGCTCCGTCCGGCGGGCTCGCCTCGGCGCCCCGGCGGTGGGCTATTCGCTGGGCGCGCCGCGCTTGTGCGCGACCAGCTGCATGAGGCGCAGGTCGCGCCAGGCCTGGCGCGCCGCGCGCTGGTCGGCGGGCAGTTCGGCAAGGCGCTCCTGCTCGAGCTTGCCGATCAGCGCATCATCCCATTGCCGCGGCGTGGCCTGCTTTGCGATGTCGAGGTAGAGCGGGCCATAGCGCCCGCAATAGTCGCGCAGGCCGCCCGGCGCGTTGAGGTCGATGGTCTCCATCGGCCCCATGAACGACCAGCGCAGGCCGAGTCCATCCTTGACCGCCTTGTCGATGTCGGCGCCGCTCACATAGCCGTCTTCCACCAGCCGGAACGCTTCGGCGAGCAGGGCGCCTTGAAGGCGGTTGACGATGAAGCCCTGGATCTCGCGCTTCACGATGATCGGCACCTGGCCCGCGCGCGTATAGATCGCGCTTGCGCGCTCGATCACGTCCGGGTCGGTCCACGGCGCCGGCACCAGTTCGACCAGCGGTACCACGGACGGCGGATTGATCGGATGGCCGACGAAGTAGCGCCGCCGGCCGGCCAGGTCCTCGGTGAAGCTCGACGCCGGAATGCCCGAGGTCGAGCTGGCGATCAGCGTGTCGGGCCCCGCGAGCTTGTCGAGCAGCGCGTAGACTTCGCGCTTCGCGGCAACGGTTTCCCGCACGTTTTCCTGCACGAAGTCCGCGCCGCGCATGGCTTCCTCGAGCGACTGCGTGACGCGCACCCGCTCGATCACGGATTCGGGCGCCTCGCCGATCAGGCCAAGTTCGTGCTGCCCGGCCAGCGCGGCCAGGATGGTGCCGCGCGCGGTGGCCACCGCGTCCTTGTCGACGTCGTACAGCGTCACCGTGTGGCCGGCGCGGGCGAACACCGATGCCCAGGCGCAGCCGATCAGGCCGGCGCCAATGATTGCGATTTTTTCCATCGTCGAGTGTTCCTGTTGTTGCGGCTGTTGCTGCAACTGTTGTTGCGATGTTCCCCAGCGGGAACGATTGGCGGGGGAGGTTGCGCGCCGGCCTGCGCCGCGCCGGCGCGGCGGGTCAGTTCATGGTGATGTGCCCGTCCTTGATGACCTTGCCCCATTTGGCGATCTCGGTATCGACGAACCTGGCCAGTTCCTCCGACGAGCCGCCGCCGGCCTGCGCGCCCTGCTCGACGAGCGCGGCCTTGATCTCGGGGCTGCGCAGCACGGCGTCGGCATCCTGCTGGATCTTCTTCACGATCGCCGGCGGCGTGCCGGCGGGCGCGAACAGCGCGCTCCAGGTGTAGGCGCTGAAGCCGGGCAGGCCGCTTTCGGCCACGGTCGGCGTGTCGGGCCAGGACGAGTCGCGCTGCTCGGTGCCGATCGCCAGCAGCTTGAGCTTGCGGTTCTTCACCTGCGGCCCGGACGACAGCGCCGCGTCGAACAATATGTGGCAGGTGCCGGCGATGGTGTCGACGATGGCCGGGCCGCTGCCCTTGTAGGGCACGTGCGTGAGCTGGGGCAGGGCGGCCATCGACTTGAAGAGCTCCCCGGCCAGGTGCGAAGGCGACCCCGGGCCGATGGAGCAATAGTTGGCGGTGCTCTTGTTCGCCTTGGCCCAGGCGATGAACGACTTCACGTCGTTGTAGGGCGCGTTGGCCGGCGCCACCATCAGCAGCGGGATCGTCATGCCGCGCACGATGGGCACGAAATCCCTGACCGGGTCGTAGGGCAGTTTTTCGAACAGGCTGACGTTGATCGTATGCGGGCCGTTGCCGTTCATCAGCAGCGTGTAGCCGTCCGGATCGGCGCGGGCCGCGACCTCGGTGCCGATGATGCCCGATGCCCCGCCGCGGTTGTCGACCACGACGGCCTGGCCCCAGCGCTTGGTCAGGCCCTTGGCGAGCAGCCGCGTGAGGATGTCGGTGGAGCCGCCGGCCGGGTAGGGCACCACGATGCGGACCGGCTTGTCCGGATACGGCCCGGCCGCCTGCGCGGCGCCGGCGCCGAGCACAGCGCCGACCAGGCAACTGGCGAGGGCGAACTTGGATTTCATGTTGTCTCCTTCTTGGCCGCTTCTGTCGAGCGTGCCTGTTGTATCTGCTGTCGGGCTTTGCCGCGAACGGGGGTCAGGCCGCGGCGCGCTGGGCCCACAATTCCGGCAGGACGTCTTCCAGCCCGTCCGCGAGGGAGGCGGAGATGGTGGTGCGCACGATGGAGCGGGGCAGCGTTCCGCCCCAGGGGCGGCCGCGGTGCATCGTGGCGCGGTTGTCCCACATGATCACGTCGCCCGGGCGCCAGGCGTGCACGTACGTATGGCCGGGTTCGGTGGCGCGCCCGACGAGGCTCTCCAGCAGCGCCGCGCCCTCCTGCGGCGCCATGCCTTCGATGGCGCCCGCGTGCGAGGCGAGGTACAGGGCGCAGCGGCCGTTGACCGGATTGCGCCAGGTCAGGCGGCGGCGCACCGGGGGCAGGGCAGCGTGCTCCTCCGGCGTCATCATGCCGGGATCGATCTTGTTGCGCGAGGTGGCGTAGCTGTGGATGGCGACCGCATCGCGCAGCCGGGACTGCTCCGCGGCGTCCAGGCGCTCCCAGGCGGCGCGCGTGGAGGTGAACTCGGTCTCGCCGCCCTGTTCGGGAATGACGCGGGCCGACAGCACCGAAGCCAGCGCCGGCAGGCGCTTGAACGAGCTGTCGGTATGCCATAGCTGGTTGGCGCGCGCCACGATCATCGCCATGTCCCGCAGCGGCACGACCTGCCCGTCGGGGCCGATGTTGTTCATCCGCGAGTAGAACGTGCCATGCCCGACGGAGCCGACCTTGACCAGCTCGAGCGGGCCGAAGCCACGCGAGAAGGTGGCCTGGATGTCGTCGCTGATCGGCTGGTCGCGCCAGACCAGCAGCGAATGCTCTTCGAACGCGGCGCGTACCGCCGCGAAGGCATCGGCATTCGATACCGCGTCGATCAGGTTGATGCCGCTGATCTCCGCCCCAAACTCTTCGTGCAATTGCTCGATGCGCATGACTTGTCTCCTTTTCTTGTGTGTAGCGGGGCGCCATCGCGGCGCCCGGTTACGTGGCAAAAAGTCTAGCACCGCGCCCTGGGCGGACAGGCGGGAAAGGCGCCTCCCGCCTGCATTTACACATATATGAAAGGAGGGGAAGCGGTCAGCAGGGAGCGGTCTCGGAACGAGCGGTGCCGGCGGGGACTTCCACGCCGCCGGCCGGCCGGGGCGCGGCCGTGTCCAGTGCCGCGATGCCCTCGCGCATCGCGTGTATGACACGCTCCTGGATGGTCTCCAGGCGCTCGACCGGGCCGGAGACGGCCAGCGCGAACAGCCGGCCGAAGCGCCGCTCGGGCAGCACCATGCAGATGCCGCCGGCGCCCGGCTCGAGCGTGTGCTTGTTGAACAGGTAGCCATCGCGGCGGCCCTGCTCGACATGCGCCATCAGCTCGGCGAGCTTCACCTTCCGGGCCGGATCGGGCTCGTGGAAGTTGATGCGGCGCACCAGTTCCTCGATCTCCGCATCGGTGCGCGCGCCCAGCATGATCCAGCCGCTGCCGGAGCGGGCCAGGGGCCGGATCGTGCCGATCGGAACCGAGTACCAGATCGGCAGGCGCGAGGGAATCAGGTAGACGTACTGGACGTAGAGGTCGCTCTGCGCGCTGAGCGTGATGCACTCGCCGAACGCCTCCGACAACTGCTGCATCAGCCGCAGCACTTCTTCGTTCTGGCCGAAGATGGCCTGCTGAATCCAGTTGCCCAGCGAGGTGATGCGCATGGTGGGCATGTAGGTGCGCGAGAACCGGTCGTAGTCCAGGTAGCCGAGCGCCACGAGGCTCTTGAGCACCGCGGACGCGCTCGACGGCGGATAGCCGAAGCGCTGGGTGAAGTCCTTCAGCGCCATAGGGCGCTGCACGTTTTCAAACGCCTCGAAGATTTCGAAGACGCGTTTCGATGTCTTGATCGGAGATTCGGGCATGGCTGGGGGCTAGGGCACTAGGCGGGCCGATCGGCCTCTTTGGCGTGTTGCCCATGATACGAGCCTTTGGCGTCGGTACGGAACCGAGGGTTGTACTAGGCCGGCATCGCGGCCCCGGCATGACAAGCGGTCGATGGCCGTCTTTTCATTTGTTATTGACACATCGATCCATAATCACTATCGTTGCCGGCATGGTGAGACCACGGGAATTCGATCGCGACGCCGCGCTGGCCACGGCAACCAGGCTGTTCTGGGCCAAAGGCTTCGCCGCGACGTCGACAGATGATTTGCTCAAGGCGATGGGCATCGGCCGGCAGAGCATGTACAACGCGTTCGGCGACAAGCGGCAGTTGTACCTGGAAGTCCTGCAGACCTATCAGCAGAACGTGCTGGCGGGGCATCTGAAGCGGCTGAACGCAGCCGCGTCGCCGCTGGACGGCATGCGTGAACTACTTCGCGGGCTTATTGCCGACGACGACGGGCAACGGGCACTGGGCTGCCTCGGGGTGTGCGCGGTGGGCGAGTTCGGCACCACGGATGCCGAGGTCCTCGACATGGCGCATCGCGTCGCCGTGACACTCGGGGCGCGCATCGTGGAACGGATCCGGGAAGCGCAGGAGATCGGCGAGATCGATCCCGCTGCCGATCCCGCGCAGGCCGCCGCCTTCATCCAGACGACGATGGCCGGTCTGCAGGTTGCCGCCCGCGCCGGCGCCGGCCGGGAAGCGCTGCACACGCTCGCGGAATTCG
The DNA here is from genome assembly GCF_977008105.1 of Cupriavidus ulmosensis. Taxonomy (NCBI): domain Bacteria; kingdom Pseudomonadati; phylum Pseudomonadota; class Betaproteobacteria; order Burkholderiales; family Burkholderiaceae; genus Cupriavidus; species Cupriavidus ulmosensis. The sequence continues at coordinate 2,182,847 of NZ_CDRMWP010000001.1, read as the reverse complement.
CTGTTGGCCGCCTCAAGGCGGTTTGAGAATCTGGCGCGCGCCTCGCCAGCGAGGCAGGCGCTTTTTTTTGGTCTGTTATTGACTGATTGATCCACAAAGGAAGGAAAAATGAACCAGGCAAGTGCACAGGCACGCAAGGCAGCACTCGTATTCGGCGGCTCGCGCGGCATCGGCGCGGCAATCGTCGACCGTCTCGCCACGGATGGCTTCGCTGTCGCATTCACCTATGTGTCGAGCGCCGACAAGGCGAAAACCCTCGTCGATCGCATCGCGGAGCAGGGCGGCCAGGCACTCGCGATACAGGCCGACAGCGCCGACCCGGCCGCGATCCGCAATGCCGTCGCGCAGGCGGTGGAGCGATTCGGCGACATCGACGTGACGGTCGTCAACGCGGGCGTCTTCCGCATGGGCACCATCGACGCGGTCAGCCTCGAGGATCTCGACCTGATGCTGAACGTCAACGTCCGCGGCGTGTATCTGTCGATCCAGGCCACCGTGCCGCATCTGAAGCCCGGCGCGCGCGTGATCACGATCGGCAGCAATGTCGCGCTCCACACCCGCACACCCGGCGCCAGCGTGTATCAGCTAACCAAGACCGCGCTCGCCGGCATGGTCAAGGGCGTCGCGCTCGATCTGGCGCCGCGAGGCATCACCGTCAACAACATCCAGCCCGGCCCCACGGAAACGGACATGACCGCGGGCGCGCTCGACATGCTGGCGGGAATGAACCCGCTGAAACGAGTGGCGCAGCCCGGGGAAATTGCCGGTCTTGTTGCTTATCTTGCGGGGGATGAGGCGGGTTACGTTACCGGGGCAAGCCTGACTATTGATGGGGGTTTCACGCTGTAGCTTTAGCGTGGGGGCGCGGCCGTCGATTTGCTGCCGGCTTGCGTGGGCGGGTTCGGTGTTGGGGGATGGTGGATTTTGGGTGGGTGCGGTTTTCTTGAGTGCCTGGAAGCTGGGGTTGGTCATGGTGGTTCTGGCATCTGTTTTTCGCATAATGATGATTATGTAAAATCATGAAGAGACCAAACCAGGATGGACCTAGATATCCCCATCCGGAATCCGATACACCGCAATCGCGACGTCCCCGCTCTCGTCTTCGATGACCTCCAACGCATGGTTGATGAGATCAGGCATGGTTTCAAGTTCTTGAATCGCATATCTGAACAGCTCGCGCTGGCGATCCGCGGTCATCGGGAACGGAGACACCAGGCAAACCAGGCCCGCATGGATGGGTTCCCTGGCGTGAAGGCCTGTCCGTGGCCCTCCGGCCGGGCCGCGAAAGTCCACCGCATTGTGGGTGACGAGCGTGAAGTCCGCAGCCACCGCATGGCGGATCAACTGATGATCTTTCGCGCCCGAGCAGCCTCGATCCCTCACGCACGTCGATTCCGGATACCCCGATTCGCGAGCGATTTGCGCGAGTCCTGGCCAAAGGCACTCGTCTATGAGGAATTTAAAGGTCACGCCGGTTCTGTCCGCGGCGGACAACTTTGTGCGACACGAGAGCCGCACCAGCATCGATGTCCGCAATGCGGCGCGGGCGTCCCGGCCGGGGATGGGCCTGGACATAGACACGCGCGTCGTCGATCAACCGCTCGTTCAGGAACGGATAGGCTTCCTGCAGTTCCGCAATGGTTGCGCCGGCTTCGGTCGCTGCCACGATATGGGCCACCGGCAATCGCGTACCGGCAAAACATGGCGTACCGCTCAGAATCTCGGGATCTTCGACGACGCTCTTTTCCGCTTCCTGGACCCGGCTGGCCCGGTTCAGTGCCGTTTCAACGCATCGGTCCAGTGTCACCGTCAGGAAGTCGTGATGTATCGACCAGTCGAAGTCAGCATGGAGCACCGTTGTATTCAGGGCCAGAAACGCATCGAAATCGGGGCGGCGTTCCAGGCGCGCGGTCAGGTCCCAGATCACTTGCCGGCGAGCCGAACGAGTGAGTTCATCCTGCGTTTGAAAATAGAAGGAGGCAAAGGCGGCGGTCAGCGGCGCGAAGCGTCGGCCATGATCCCGAAGAAACAAGGCTCGCGGCAGTACATCGGTATCAACCAGCCGGTTGATATCGGTGTCGGTTACGTCGGCCATGAACGCGACATGCGCGGCGGACACGGACTTGCCAGCGGTCAGCATGAGGTGCTCCTTTCGTTTCCCGCAACAAGAAATCATTCCCTGAAGCGGGAATAGTTTATCTCATGTCGACGGGGTTCGTGCCATGCCTCAAACCGCAGCGGTCTGCCGCCCTTCCCTCACGGCCATCACCGCCTCGCTCACCCCGCCACTCCCCAGCAACGTCCTCCGGAAACTCTCCACCAGCGGCCGCAGGTTGATCCTGTGCCACGCGGCCCACAGCGGTGTGCGGTAGCTGAACCACGACAGTTCGCGCAGCACCACGCCGGCGGGCGCCTGGTGGCGCAGGCTTTGCTGGATCATGGTCATGCCGAGTCCGGCGGCGACCAGGCCGAGGGCGGCCAGCGGTTCGGTGGCTTCCATCGTGATGTCGGGCGTGAAGCCGGCGCGCGCGCAGGCGGCGACGAAGGTGTCGTGCCGCAGCGCGCTTTCCTTGTGCATCACGCCGATCCACTTCTGCGCGGCGAGGTCGTCGGGCGTGAGGCGTTCCGTGGCGGCCAGCGGATGGCCCTCGGGCAGCGCCAGCAGCATGGGGTCGTTGAGCACCTGGGCGGCGTCGAGGTCGGGGTCGTCGGCCGGCGGCGGCTCGCAGACCAGGGCGATGTCGAGGCTGCGCTGCCGCAGGCCTTCGAGCTGCGCCTCGGACTGCTGGTTGTACAGCGCGATATGCACCGCCGGGCGTTTGCCGCGCAGGTCGCGCAGGGCATTGGGCAGCACGCCGGAGTGCATCGCGTATTCCAGGTAGCCGATGCACAGGCCGCCTTCGTCGCCCTTGCCGAGCCGGCGCGCGAGCGATTCGAGGCGGTTGGCATGGGTCAGGAAGGCGCGCGTCTCGGCCAGGAACGTGCGTCCGTCGGTGGTCAGGCGGATGCGCTGCTGCGAGCGCTCGAATAGCGTCAGACCGAGTTTTTCCTCGAGCTGGGCGATCTGCCGGCTTAGCGGCGACTGCGAAATGTGCAGCCGCTCGGCGGCCCGGCCGACGTGCTCGTCCTCGGCGACGGCAACGAAATAGTGAAGCTGGCGGATGTCTAGCATGTCGGGCTCTCTTCGGATCCGGTCATCGGTCCCAATCAGACCTATAAGACCTGTCAGACCAATAAGACCTTACGGGACTCAAGTGAGCCATATTCTGTCTTGGACAGACTTAACTTGCAACCCTAGACTTGCCTCACCCAAGTCACTCCTTCACCGGACTTCACTGGAGCAAGTCATGAGCATTAAAGACAAACTGCCTGCCGGCACCCTCCTCGGCTTTGGCACCGCGCCGCTGGGCAACATGTTCCGCGACATTCCCGAGGCCGAGGCCGCCGCCACCGTCGACGCGGCCTGGGACCACGGCATCCGCTATTTCGACACCGCGCCGTTCTACGGTGCCGGCCTGTCGGAGATCCGCCTGGGCCGCGCGCTGGCCCGGCGCAACCGTGACGACTACGTGCTCAGCACCAAGGTCGGCCGCCTGATCCTGGACGAGGTGGAAGACGCCAGCACCCGCGATCTCGGCGAGAAAGGCGGCCTGTTCGCCACCGGCCGGCCCAACAAGATGGTCAACGATTATTCGGCCGACGCCACGCTGCGCTCGATCGAGGACAGCCTCCGGCGCCTGGGCACGGACCGCCTCGACATCGTCTGGGTGCACGACATCGCCCAGGATTTCTACGGCGACGAATGGCTCGCCAGATTCGAGAGCGCGCGCACCGGCGCGTTCCGCGTGCTGACCCGCCTGCGCGAGGAAGGCGTGATCAAGGCCTGGGGCCTGGGCGTGAACCGCGTCGAGCCGATCGAGCTGACGCTGGACCTGGCCGAGGCGCAGCCCGACGGCTTCCTGCTGGCCGGCCGCTACACGCTGCTGGACCATGCGCGCGCGCTGCAGCGCCTGATGCCGGCGGCGGCCGCGCGCCGGGCCGAGATCGTGGTCGGCGGCCCGTACAGTTCGGGCATCCTGGCCGGCGGCGCGCATTTCGAGTATCAGACGGCGCCCGCGGAAATCGTCGCCAGGGTCGAGCGCATCAAGGCGGTCGCGCGGCGCCACGGCGTCGGCATCAAGGCCGCCGCGCTGCAGTTCTCGCTGGCCAACCCCGCCGTCGCGGCGGTGATCCCCGGCGCGAGCCGACCCGAGCGCATCGCCGAGGACATGGCGGCGCTGGCGGAGACCATCCCGGCGGAGTTCTGGCGCGAGATGCGCGAGCAGAAGCTGGTGGCCGCCGACGCGCCGCTGCCCGGCGATCACGCCTGAGCCCCGGGAGCCCGACATGGCAAGCGCTTCCGCAACCATCACGATCCCGGCTTCGCCCGAGCGGGTCTGGCAACTGATCGGCGGCTTCAACGCGCTGCCCGACTGGCTGCCCTACATCCCGAGCAGCGAGCTATCCGAAGGCGGCCGCGTGCGCCGCCTCGCCACCCCCGGCGGCGACGTCATCGTCGAGCGCCTGCTGGCATTCGACGAGGCGAACCGCAGCTACAGTTACGCGATCCTCGAAGCGCCGTTCCCGGTGACGGGCTACCGCTCCACGCTGCAGGTGCGGCCGGCCGGTGACGGGCAAGGCGCGCGCGTCGACTGGTCCGGCGAGTTCACGCCGGCCGGCGTCGGCGACGCCGAGGCCGAGCGCCTGTTCGAGGGCATCTACCGCGACGGCCTGCAGGCGCTGGCCGCCGCGTTCGCCGGCGGCGGGCCAGGCGCGGCGTCCTGACGGCGGGCGGGCGCCCTCTTCCGCCTCTCGATGTCCGGCCATCACCAGTTCTGGTGATGCCGCGCCGGGCCGCCCACGGCAATAATGGAACAGCCGCATCCCCCACGCCGGCCGCCCGCGACGGGCCGCTGGCGGGCGGCGGGTCCCGCCCAGGGCGTACCGAACCGCAAGTGCCTTCTCCCCGATACGACAATGTGCAACGTCATCAACCCGGCCGCCACCGGCGGCTCGCGCTCCTACGGAGAACTGGTGGAGATCGCGTCCGGCGCGCTGCTGATCGTCGGGCGCATGCGCAACCTCGAAGCCGGCGTCTCTTCCGTCGCCAACGCGGTCATGTACAAGTCCGGCACGCGGCTGGTGGTGATCGACGTGGGCGCGACCGCGGGCTTTCGCGCCTATCTGGACGAAGCCGCCCGCCGGCTCCAGCCCTATGACCGGGTCACGCTGATCTCCACGCACGGGCATTGCGACCACACCGGCAACAACGGCTGGATCGACACGCTGGGCGTGCCCGCCGAAGCCTATATGTCCGTGCGCGACCTGGCGATGATGCGCGACCAGATCAACACCTTCGTGCCGATGTTCGACGAGGCCCGGCCGTTCGTGCCGGGCATGCCGGCGGGCCGGGTGCTGGCGGAGAGCGCCATCGGGCAGTTCGGCACGCTCGACGTCGAAACCCGCTCGCTGACGCTGCTGGAATCGCTGCCGTCCGAGGAAATCCGCATCGGCAGCACGTTGTGGAACGGCTGGCGGCTGTTCGGCGGCGAGGTCGTGGCGCTGAAGACCCAGGGCCACACGGTCGGCCACGTGGCCGTGCTGCTGCCGGCCATCGGCCATCTCCATCTTGCCGACGAGACCACCAGCTATTACCAGGCGTTCAGCGGCGGTAGCCCGGAAACCAACCTGCTTACGCTCGAGCGCACCGCGCAGGCGCTCAGGGAAGGCGCGATCCGCTCGCTCACGGACGGGCATTCGTTCGAGTTCTACCCACGCGAGCAGGCCACGGCCTACCTCGAGCGCCTGGTAGGCAGCGCCCTCGCCTTCGATGCCGCGATCACGCGCATCCTGCGCGAGCACCCCGGCGGCATCCGGGTTCCCGACCTGATGGCGAAGCTGCGCGCCGCACCCGAGATGGAAGGCGCGCCGATGTCGGCGGAAGCCAACCCGATCCTGCCGGTCATGCAGTTGCTGAACAAGATGAAGGAGCTCGGCGTCCCGGTGCCGGCGGAAGGGGAAGGACTGCTGCGCTTTCCGCGCTGACGGATTTTTCCACCCCGCGCTAGATCAGCATCCCGGCGATCGACTCGAACTGCCGCAGGTTGCTCGCGCCCATCTTGCGCAGGATGCTGCGGATCTGCGTGCGCACGGTGTCGGGCGAGACGTTGCGGCTGCGCGCCACCTGCGCGGCCGTGGCCCCGCCCGCCAGCGCCGCGGCCACGGCGGCCTCGACCCGGGTCAGCCCGAACAATTCGGTCAGCGCGCTCTGGCGGCGCGCGACGGTATCCGCGAGGTCGCGCAGCATGACCACGGCCATGCCGGCCGCCGCGCCGCCTCCGTCATCCGCGGCGCCCGGCAGGCGCCGCCACGGCACCGGTGTCACCAGCAGTTCGACCGGCGCGGTGGCCTCGCCCCGGACTCCCAGGCGCAGCCGTCCGCCCGCTCCGCCGTGCGCGGCGGTGGCCGCCAGCGCGGCCAGGCGGGCGTCCTCGCGCGCGTCGCGCAGGACCAGCCGCACCGGCTGCCCGCCGGCAGCGGGGCCGCCCGCCGCCATGCGCAGGCTGGCCTGTGGCCGCCGCGCCAGCGCGCCGGCCGCGTCGTTGGCGAACACCACGCGCATGGCGTCGTCCACCACCACCACGGCCAGCGGCATCGATTCGAGCGCGGCGAGCCCCGCCAGCGCGCGCTGGCGGTCGGCGGCGGGCCAGCGGTCTTGCGCCGCGGCCGCGTCGTAGATGCCGCCAATCAGTCCCGGCAATGCCTCGTTGGTCATTTCTGCTCCGGCGCGGGCACGAACGCGATCACAAGCATGATCACGCACGATCACAAGCGCGATGAGGCGGGAACGACAGCCGGCACGCGCATGCCGCGCGTGCGGCGGGCGGCATATCGACAGGGCAAGCTTATACCGGGGCCGGTGCAAGTCAAAGGTATCCGCCGGGCAGCGTGCGATGGCGGCGCGGCCCGGAAACTCCCCTTCCTTGATGCCCGTCAGCCAACCGCGCGATTCGCCTTGCGGCCACCGTGGCCCTGCCTAGACTGGCAGCAGGCCGGCGCGGCAGAGCGCCGCGTCGTTGCCGCCGTCCTTGCCGTTTTCTTGGGATCAAGATGCGGCCAATCGGCGATCATAAGCCCTGGGGTTATATAGATAAGCAAAAACATTTCGGTTAGTTATAACTCTGGTCTGGAACTTTGCCATCGTCCTCGGCTAGACTGGCTGGCCCTTCAGAGATTGCCGAGATCCTGTATGGCCACCGTCGAGCGTACCGCCTACCCGAGTTTCCCGAAGGTTTTCTCCACCAAGGAGTTACAGGCGTGTTACACGCCGGATGCCGAGGAACTGGAGTGGGCCACCCGCTCAACCCGTGGACAAGGTCCGCGACTTGGCTTGCTGGTGCTGCTGAAGGTCTTCCAGCAACTGCATTACTTCCCCAACCTGGACAGCATTCCCGTCGTCGTGATCGACCATGTGCGCGCCAGCGCTGGTCTGGCGCTAGATGCCGCATTTGGCTATGACCGCAAGCTGTCCCCCACGCTGTACCGGCATTACACGGCGGTACGCGAATTTCTCGGCGTCCAGCCCTATATTGGCACGGATGCCAACGAGGTCACGATCCGCGCCGCGCGCGAAGCCGCGGAAACGATGGACCAGCAAGTGGACATCATCAATGCCACCATCGATGCGCTGATCCTGCGCCAGGTCGAGCTGCCAGCGTTCTCCACCCTAGACAACATCGCCGAGCAGATTCACACCCGCACGCAGACCGCGCTGTTTCGACGCGTCGCAAGGCGCTTGTCGGATGAGGAACGGCAGCGGCTGGACCGGCTTCTCACCCGGGAATTCACCAACCGCCTGACCGCCTACAACAACATCAAGCGCCACGCGCGCCGTCCATCACGCAAGCATCTCAGCCTACTCATAGAACACCTGACCTTACTCGACGGTCTTGGCGATTTCTCTCGCGCAATCGCAGGCGTGCCCGCCTCGAAGCTGCGCTCGCTGGCCAGCCAGGCCATGAGCCTGGACGCGGCCAATCTACGGGAGATCCTGCCTGAGAAGCGCTACACGCTGATCGTCGCCTTGCTTAACCATATGCGCGTGCGCACCCGCGACGATCTCGCGGAGATGTTCATCCGTCGCATGGGCACCATCCACAAGCGGGCGCGCGATGAGATGGAGCGCATCCAGTCCCGTCAGCGCGCGCAGATGGAGAAGCTGGTCACCTTGCTCGACGGCGTGGTCGATATCGTCGCCGATGGCCAGGACGACGCGCTGATCGGCCGGCAGGTGCGCCGCTTCCTCGCGCCGTCCGGCGATCTGGAGCCGCTGCGCGAGAGCTGCGCCGAGGTGCGGGCCTTCAGCGGCAACAACTACCTGCCGCTGCTATGGCGGCATTTCCGCGCGCACCGCTCCGTGATGCTGCGCCTGGCGCAGGTGCTTGAATGGGAGTCGACCAGCCAGTCGCGCACGCTGCTGGCGGCACTTGCGGTGGTGCTGGACAACGAATCCCTGCATCGCGAATGGATTGCCGCCGACGTCGATGTGAGCTTCGCCTCGGAACGCTGGCGAAAGCTGGTGCGCCGCCCCCACGACCAGGGCGCCCCCACCAATCGGCGCTACCTGGAACTCTGCGTGCTCTCGCATATGGTCAACGAGCTACGCTCCGGCGACCTGTGCGTGGTGGGGTCGGATGCCTTTGCCGATTACCGTGCGCACCTACTGCCCTGGCGGGAATGCGAACGGCGCCTGCCCGAATACTGCGCCAAGCTGGACATGCCGGCCAACGCGCAGGACTTCGTGGCGCATCTACGCCAGTGGCTGACCGACACGGCGCGTACGCTGGATGCCAGTTTTCCCGACAAGCGCCAGCACGTCACCATCGGCCAGGACGGCGAACCCGTGCTCAAGCGGACGATCGCCAGGGAGATCCCGGCCAGCGCGGTGGCCCTGCAACAGGCGCTGATCCGGCGCATGCCCACGCGCAATCTGCTGGACGTGCTGGCCAACATCGAGCACTGGACCCACTTCACGCGGCACTTCGGCCCGCTCTCCGGCAGCGACCCCAAGATCCGCAATGCCGCCGAGCGCTACCTGCTGACTATCTTCGCCATGGGCTGCAACCTGGGGCCCACCCAGGCCGCCCGCCATATGGGGGATCGGGTCACGCCGCACATGATGTCGTTCGTCAACCGCCGGCATCTGAGCCTGGAGCGTCTCGAAACCGCGCAGCGGGAATTGATCGAACTGTATCTGCGGCTCGACCTGCCCAAGCACTGGGGGGATGGCAAGACCGTCGCGGCTGACGGCACTCAGTACGACTTCTACGACAACAACCTGCTGGCCGGCTACCACTTCCGCTACCGCAAGATGGGCGCGGTGGCCTACCGGCACGTGGCCGACAACTACATCGCGGTGTTCCGGCATTTCATTCCGCCCGGCGTGTGGGAAGCCATCTACGTGATCGAGGGTCTGCTCAAGGCCGGCTTGAGTGTCGAGGCCGATACCGTGCACGCCGACACCCAGGGCCAGTCGGCCGCGGTGTTCGCCTTCACGCATCTGCTGGGCATCAACCTGATGCCGCGCATCCGCAACTGGCAGGATCTGAAGCTTTACCGAGCCGATGCCAACACCAAATACAAGCACATCGACCGGCTGTTCTCGGACATCGTGGACTGGGAGCTGATCGCCTTCCACTGGCAGGACCTGATGCAGGTAGCGCTATCGATTCAGGCCGGAACAATCTCCTCGCCGCTCCTGCTGCGCCGGTTCGGCTCGGAAAGCCGCCGCAACCGCCTGTTTCTGGCGGCGCAGGAACTCGGCAAGGTCGTGCGCACAGCGTTCCTGCTCGAATGGATCGGCAGCCGCGAGTTGCGCCAGGAGATCACCGCGACCACCAACAAGATCGAGTCCTACAATGGCTTTGCCAAATGGTTCTCATTCGGCGGTGACGTGCTGGCCGAAAACGACCCCGACGAACAGCAGAAGCGCCTGCGCTACAACGACCTGATCGCCTCGGCCGTGATTCTTCAGAACACGGCGGACATGATGCAGGCCCTGCGCGCGATGGTGAAGGAAGGGATCAAGGTCGACGTGGCCGACATCGGCTTCCTGAGTCCCTACCTCACCAGCAACATCAAGCGCTTCGGCGACTATAAACTCAATTTGGAGCGGTTGCCGGAAGCCTGGATTCGCGACAGCCTCTTTGCCGGCCCCGCCCATTCCGTCCGCAAACCGCGTCATGCCTGACACCGATACCCCTTACGGCAGGGTCGACGCCGAGGCGTTGCAAGCGCTTCGGGACACGTTCGACACGACCACCATCCTGCGCGTGGTGGACCAACTCGATGCGATCCGCGCGCGTTGCTGTGAGCCAGCCGGGCTGCGCGACGATCTGCTGTGCTTGCACGGCATGGCACATACTCTGATCAACGGCGCCGCATTGTCGTATCCAACCACTGGTCCGACCCTCGTGGACCAAGCCGAGGCCATCATAGAAGAACTGGACGACTGGATCGTGCTGCTCAAGCGCGCCGTGCATGCGCTGCGCCCACTAGAGCCGCTGCGCCCCCGCGACGATGTCTGACTCGGCCAGGTCGCTTGCCCGTCGAGACGGCACATGTGAGGCCGGCTGCGACGAAGCGGCAGAAGCAGAAGCCGGAACGAGCTGGAGCAGCGTAGCCGCATCCACTACGCCCTTTGGCGAACTTTTCCCGCTAGCAGCGATGCGATCAGCGGGCAGGATACGTTGCCCTGGCGGGCATGGCAGGCGCACACCAGCTCAGACAGCACGGCCTCCATGCGTCTCAGGTCGGCAAGCTTTGCGCGCACGTCGTTGAGCTTGCGCTCGGCCAGGCTGCTGGCTTCCGCGCAATGAGTGCCGTCCTCCAGGCGAAGCAGTTCGCCGATTTCTTCCAGACTGAATCCCAGCCGCTGGGCCGATTTCATGAAGCGCACCCGGACCACAGCCGTTTCGCCATAGCGACGAATCCCGCCGGCGGGCTTGTCTGGCTCTGGCAGCAGCCCCTTGCGCTGGTAGAACCGGATGGTCTCCACGTTGACACCAGCCGCCTTGGCGAAGGCGCCGATGGTCAGGTTCTCCAATTCGCTCCACATATCGCTTTGCTCCGTACATTAGTACGGAAGTAAGGTTACGCTATCCCTTTCCTACTTCGAAAGGACAAACGCATGCCGCAACCGCAAGCCGGGCGCCGTGCGCTCTTCGCCGGCGGGCTCGCCGCCATCCTCGCCTCCACCTGCTGCCTGGGGCCGCTGGTCCTGATCGCGCTTGGTTTCAGCGGGGCCTGGATCGGTAACTTAACGGCGCTGGAGCCATACCGGCCGCTGTTCCTCGGCACCGCAGTGCTGGCGCTGTTCGTCGCCTGGCGGCGCATTTTCCGTCCGCCGCAAGTCTGCAACCCGGGGGAGGCCTGCGCCATCCCGCAGGTACACGCCACCTACAAGCTCATGTACTGGCTCGTCGCCCTGCTGGTTCTGGTCGCGCTCGGATTTCCCTACGTCACGCCATGGTTCTACTGATCAGGAGTTCGCCATGAGAAAGCTGTTTGCCGCCCTCGCTCTCGCCGCCGCCGTCGCTCCCGCATGGGCCGCGATGCAAACCGTCACATTGTCCGTGCCGGGCATGACCTGCGAGACCTGCCCGATCACGGTCAAGAAAGCGCTCTCCAAGGTCGACGGCGTAAGTAAGACCAGCGTGAGTTTCGAGAAGCGCGAGGCCGTCGTCACCTTCGATGATGCCAAGACCAGCGTGCAGAAACTGACCAAGGCGACCGAGAACGCGGGCTATCTGTCCAGCGTCAAGCAGTAAGCCACGGGAGCGAGGGAGCGACGCCATGGGACTGATCATGCGCATGGTCAACAAGGCCGGTGCCCTCGGCAGCGTCGTCTCGGCGATGGGTTGTGCGAGTTGTTTTCCCGCTATCGCCAGCTTGGGCGCGGCCATTAGCCTGGGCTTCTTGCGTCAGTACGAGGGACTGTTCATTCGTATCCTGCTGCCGGCGTTCGCTGGCATCGCGCTGCTCGCCAATGGGATCGGATGGCTTAACCATCGGCAGTGGCAACGGACCGCGCTCGGCGTGATCGGCCCGCTCCTTGTGCTGGCCGCGGTGTATTTGATGGTTGGCTGGTGCAGCGAAGCGCTGCTCTATGTCGGCCTGGCCTTCATGGTCGGGGTATCGATCTGGGACTTCGTCTCGCCGGCGAAGCGCTGCGGCGCACCGGACGCCTGTGAACTGCTGGCCAAACGCGGCTGACGCGCGTTGGCCATGATAGAAGGAACTGTGGCATGACCCACCTGAAGATCACTGGCATGACCTGCGACGCGTGCGCCGTCTACGTCAAGGATGCCTTGGAGAAGGTGCCGGGCGTGCGGTCGGCGGTCGTGTCCTACCCGAAGGGGACGGCGCGGATCGCTGCCGAGCCCGACACGTGGCCGGATGCGCTGACCGCGGCCGTGGCCGGACTCGGCTACCGGGCCATGCTCGCCGAGGCCCCGCCGGCGGAAAATCGCGGCAGCCCGCTCGACAAGGCCCTAGGCTGGCTGGGCGGCGGCGACAAGGGCGGGGACCAAGCCAGCGCCCTGCGCATTGCCGTCATTGGTAGCGGCAGCGCCGCGATGGCGGCGGCGCTCAAGGCCGTCGAGCGAGGCGCGCGGGTGACGCTGATCGAGCGCGGCACCATCGGCGGCACCTGCGTCAATGTCGGCTGCGTGCCGTCCAAGATCATGATCCGCGCGGCCCACATCGCTCATCTGCGTCGCGAAAGCCCGTTCGACGGGGGCATCCAGGCCACGCCACCGGCGATCCTGCGCGAGCGCCTGCTCGGCCAGCAGCGGGGGCGTGTCGATGAGCTGCGCCACGCCAAGTATGAGGGCATCCTGGCAGGCACGCCTGCCATCACGGTGCTGCGCGGCGAGGCCCGCTTCCAGAACGGGCACACCCTGAGCGTGCGCGTGGTCGAAGGCGGGGAGCGCGAGGTGGCGTTTGACCGCTGCCTGATCGCCACTGGCGCCAGTCCGGCGGTGCCGCCGATCCCCGGTCTGAAGGACACCCCGTACTGGACCTCGAACGAGGCGCTGGCCAGCGACACCCTGCCGAAGCGGCTGGCCGTGATCGGCTCGTCGGTGGTGGCTGTGGAGTTGGCGCAGGCCTTCGCTCGGCTCGGCAGCCAGGTCACGATCCTGGCGCGCAGCACGCTGTTCTTCCGCGAGGACCCGGCGATCGGTGAGGCCGTCACGGCCGCCTTCCGCGCCGAGGGCATCACAGTGCGGGAACACACGCAGGCCAGCCAGGTGGCCTACGCCGACAGCGAATTCGTGCTCACTACCGGACACGGCGAGATCCGCGCCGACCAGTTGCTGGTCGCCACGGGCCGCGCGCCCAACACGCGTGAGCTGGCACTGGAGGCGGCGGGTGTGAGGGTCACCGCGCAGGGCGCCATCGTCATCGACAATGGCATGCGCACCACGGCGCCGCATATCTACGCCGCCGGCGACTGCACCAACCAGCCGCAGTTCGTCTACGTGGCGGCGTCGGCCGGCACCCGCGCGGCGATCAATATGACCGGAGGCGATGCCGCGTTCGATTTGAGCGCATTGCCGGCGGTCGTGTTCACCGACCCGCAGGTCGCCACCGTGGGCTACAGCGAGGCGGAAGCCCACCACGACGGCATGGAGACCGATAGCCGGCTGCTGACGCTCGACAACGTGCCGCGCGCGCTCGCCAATTTCGACACGCGCGGCTTCATCAAGCTGGTCGCCGAGGCAGGATCGGACCGCTTGATCGGCGTGCAGGCGGTGGCGCCGGAAGCAGGCGAACTGATCCAGACGGCAGCATTGGCGATCCGGGCGCGGATGACCGTGCAGGAGCTGGCAGACCAGTTGTTTCCGTACCTGACAATGGTCGAGGGCCTGAAGCTCGCGGCGCAGACGTTCAGTAAAGACGTGAGCCAGCTATCCTGTTGTGCCGGATGACGAGAAAGGGAAACACTTTGCCGGCATCAGCTGGCATTATGAGAGACAAAGCGTGAACAAATCGTCAATTTGGAAAGTCATCTTGATTGTGTGCGCTGCCATCGGCGTGCTTGCCATCCTTGGTGTGGTAGGCATGCTTTTGATGCATCAGCGCATGATGGGTGGCCTGAGCTGTTGCTAGCCCGGATGCAAGCAAAGTAGCGGCGGCCTGGGCACCGACGTCGCCCATACCATGATGATTCAATGGAAGCCAAGCCCCCACCCGTGCGCGCCGTAGCGGCAAGCAGGTAACCCGTGGACGCCCCCTTTCCGACCGCTATTTACGCCGTCTCGTCGACCTCCTGGTGCGCTTGCGCGAGACCGTGCCATGCTGGTTGGGGGTTCGCCGGCGAGAGCCGTGCTGTCGTCGCAGATACCAAGCAAACAGTCCGAGCATACCAAGGATGATTGCCAGTGAGCTCAGGACGACGACGAGGACATCGTGGGGCAGATCAAAAGGGTTGTGGCGCACGGTCTGATTTCGATTCGGATTTGGCTAGCCAGGATCGTTGCGCAAAGGCGCCAATGCCTACCGGCTTGACGTTGCTAGGCCCTGCCGGCGGGTCAGAACGCGCACGGCCGTTGGCAGCAAGCCGTACGCGCATGGCGCGGATTATTTGCGCTGCATGTCAACGACCGTCGGCGCGCCATCCACCTTGTCGAAGGTCACCGACACGGCATCGCCTTCCTTGAACTTGCTAAGCGAGGCGCGATCCTTGACCGGAAACGCCATGGTCATGCCGGGCATACCCAAGTTCTCAATCGGGCCGTGCTTGAGCGTAACCTTGCCGGTCTGCGCATCGATCTTCTTGATTTCTGCGGACACCGGCCGAGCCGCTTGTTGTGAGGCAGCGGGTGCAGCGGGTGCCTTCATGTCCATGCCGTCCATCGAACCCACGGCGAACACAGCCGGTGCGGCAATGATGGCCAGGGCGGCGGCGAGGGTCTTGAGGTGTTTCATTGCGATTCCTCCTGAGGTGTGAGGTTGGGGAAAGGGAAGTTTGCTTGATCTGACGGCGGCGTAGCAGCAGATACACCGCCGGGACCACAAACATGGACAGCAGCGGCGCCGTCACCATGCCGCCGACCATTGGCGCAGCGATGCGCTGCATCACTTCTGAGCCGGTGCCGTGCGACCACATGATCGGCAGCAGGCCGGCCAGAATCACAGCGACGGTCATCGCCTTTGGGCGCACACGCAGCACGGCGCCTTCCTCGATGGCATCGAGCAGGGCCGCGAGATTGCTTTGCCCATCCTCGAGCCGTGCTTGCCAAGCGTGTTTCAGGTAGAGCAGCATGATGACGCCGAATTCCGCAGCGACCCCGGCGAGTGCGATGAAGCCGACAATCCCCGCGACCGATAGGTTGTACCCCAGCAGATAGAGTAACCAGAAGCCGCCGATCAAGGCCAGCGGCAGGGTGCCCATGATGAGCAGTGCCTCATCCAGACGGCCGAATACCAGATAGAGCAGGACGAAGATGATCAGCAGCGTGAACGGGACCACCACCTTCAGCTTCGCGGTGGCGCGCTCGAGATACTCGAACTGCCCCGACCAACTCAGGGAGTATCCGGCTGGCATCGGGACGGCTTTGGCGACCGCCGCCTGCATGTCCTGCACGGCAGAGCGCAGGTCCCTGCCGCGAATGTCGACGTAGATCCACCCGGAGAGTCGCGCGTTTTCACTGCGCAGCATGGGCGGCCCTTGCACGACCTGGATGCGCGCAACGTCGGCCAGCGTGATTTGCAGCCCCTTGTCGGTCACGATGGGCAGGCTGCGCAGTTGCTCGATGGAGTCCCGATAGTCACGCGGATACCGGACATTGATGGGAAAGCGCGCGAGCCCGTCGACCACTTCGCCGACGTTTTCGCCACCGATGGCCGATGAGACGATCGCCTGAACGTCTTCAATGTTCAGGCCGTACCGACCCGCAGCGCCCCGATCGATATCGACGTCAATGTACCGGCCGCCCGTGAGCCGTTCGGCCAGCGCGGAAGTGACCCCCGGAACCGTCTTGACGGCCTCCTCGATGCGCGTGGCCAGGCGATCGATTTCCTTCAGGTCGGTACCGGCGACCTTGATCCCCACCGGGCTTTTGATGCCGGTGGCGAGCATGTCGATGCGGTTGCGGATCGGCGGCACCCAGATGTTGGACAGCCCTGGCACCCTGACGACCCGATCCAGTTCCTCGACCAGCTTGTCGGTGGTCATGCCGGCACGCCATTGGTCCTTGGGCTTGAACTGGATGGTGGTCTCGAACATCTCGATCGGCGCCGGATCGGTGGCGGTATCGGCGCGGCCCGCCTTGCCGTACACGGTCGCCACCTCCGGCACGGTCTTGATGAGCCGATCGGTCTGCTGCAGGAGCTGGGAGGCCTTGCCTGCGGAGAGGCCTGGCAACGCCGAGGGCATGTAGAGCAGATCGCCCTCATCCAGGGGCGGCATGAATTCGCCGCCAATGCGCATAATGGGCCACGCGGTGGCGATGAGCAGCACGGCGGCGATCGCCAGGGTGGTCTTCGGATATGCAAGGACCTTGCCGAGCAGCGGCTGGTAGCCGCGAATCAGCCAGCGATTGAGCGGATTGGCCTGCTCCGACGGGATCTTGCCGCGGATCATGTAACCCATCAGCACCGGTACCAGGGTGACGGACAATCCCGCTGCGGCCGCCATGGAATAGGTCTTGGTAAAGGCGAGCGGCGAGAAGAGCCGGCCCTCCTGCGCCTCCAGTGTGAACACCGGAATGGATCGTCAGGAAAATGTGTGGGTGCCCGGAGGCTCCGGAAGGTTCCCAAGTGCATGATATAGCGCGATTTCCGTGGCTCTGAAGGTCCGGAAGCCGTACGCTTTTCTCATGGTGACTTTGGCCTTATTGTTCAGACCCTCGACGACGCCGCTGGAGAACTGCTTGCGCGCACGGAAGTAGTTGAGGATCAGTTCACGGTGGACACGCACGGTGCGGGCGAACTTCTTCATCGGCTCGATGCGCGAGCGCATCACTTGGGTACACCACTGGTCGAGGAATTTGCCGGCCCACTCGGGCGAGATGTAATCCCAGAGTTGCTGGAACTCTTCCTTGAGCAGCCAGGCCCGCACGGTCCGCAAGTTGTATTGCAGCAGATCGCGCAGACGCACCCGCTGTTTGTCGGTCAGATTTTCCTGCCGCTTGAGCAGGCACCAGCGGGACTTCTTGAGCACTGGCTCGTATCCGTCGCGGCTCATGCGGCGACTTTCCTCGGCGCGAACCTCATCGATCGCCTTGTTCATCTTGGCAACGATGTGGAAGCGATCCAGGATGTTCAGTGCGTTGGGGCAATGCAGCGCGATCATCTCGAGATAGGGCTTCCACATGTCAGAGCAGACGAACTCGACCTTCTCACATACCTGTTTTCCGATCATGGCGAAGAACTTCGAGAAGCTTTCTTTCGTGCGCTCCTGCCCGACCCAGAGCAGGCGCGTGCAGCCGGCCTCGATCTGGTAGACCAGTGTGAGGTACTTGTGTCCACGACCATACTGAATCTCATCGACGCCAAAGGCGCGGATCGTACCGACTTCGCGATGGGCCAGCCCCCAGTCGACCACCCACTCCACTGCGTTGAAGACTTTCTCCCAACTGGTGCGGAAGCTTTGTGCCGTCTCCCTCCACGACAGCTTGCGTGCCCACTGCGCCAGGAACAGCATGTACGCTCGGGTGAGCGTGTGCTTGCCACTGGCCCACGGCAGGGCTTCGACCTTCACGCCACAGTCACGACAATCGACGCGCCGCATGGTGTAAAGCAGGAACACTGCAAAACCCCAGACTGGAATAAACTCGAACCTGCGCTGCGCAAGCGTGTCGTAACCCCGCGCAGGCTGGCTACAGCATGAGCAGATCGCCTTGGAACCCTTGCGCGGTCGTACCTCGATCTCGATGGACTGGGTTGCTTCGCACAGCCGCGCACCTTCATAGACAAAACCGGGAAAATGGTGGCAGGCGTTGAGCAAGCGAGTCAGCAACATGGTTAGCGCGGCCCCAAGCGGCAAGGGCAAAAAAGTCGCTATTGTCGCCCCGGACCAGGATGCGTTGGCGCGTTACGTGCCGGACCTGCAGAACTGGCCCGCGTCCTGGCGTTTCGATGACCAGGACCTCCCGCCCGGGCAGGCACTCGTCGAAGTGTTCACGCCTTTCCTGCAACACCTGCTCACACTGGGATATGCGCGCAAAACGTTGAATTATCACCGCGATCACCTCTGGATGCTCGGCGGAGCATCTCATTGAGGTCCGCCACGAAGACCCGGACGCGGCCGCCATGGATGCCCGCACGCTCGTTCTCCACCAAATTCACAAGTACGGAGGTCCGTTGATCTCCCGGCACCTCGACGAGCAGGCCCAGAGCGCCTTCGATGCGACCTGCAAGAAGCTCTATCGCTTCCTCTGCTCCTCGTAAATCGCCTCCATCTACCCACAGATTCCCCCGACGAGCCACCGGAATAAACGACAGCGTGATGATCAGCAGCGAGAAGAATAGGGCAGGCCCAACCTCGGCGGCAGATTTGCCGATGACGCGCCAGTGTTCATGGGCGCGGAGTTCGCGCTGCGGATTGTCGGCATGCCAGTGCTCGAGATGCTTGTGCGCGTTCTCGATCATGACCACCGCGGCATCGACCATCGCGCCGATGGCGATGGCAATGCCACCCAGCGACATGATGTTGGCATTCACCCCCTGGTAGCGCATCACCAGGAAGGCGGCCAGCACGCCCAGCGGCAGCGAGACGATGGCCACCAGCGCCGAGCGCAGGTGAAACAGAAACACCAGGCAGACCAGCGCCACGACCGCAAATTCCTCGATCAGCTTGGTGGTGAGATTGGCCACCGCCCGCTTGATCAGTGCCGAGCGGTCGTACGTCGTAACGATCTCGACGCCCTTGGGCAGGCTCTTCTGTAAGGTGGCGAGCTTGGCCTTGACCGCTTCAATGGTCTCCAGGGCATTCTTGCCTGAGCGCAGCACGATGACGCCGCCGGCCACTTCGCCCTGGCCATTCAGTTCGGCAATGCCACGCCGCATCTCGGGGCCGAGTTGCACGGTGGCAACGTCGCCCAGCCATACCGGGATGCCAGCGTCGCTCGTCACCAGCGGAATCTGGCGAAAGTCGTCCAGCGTTTTCAGATAGCCGGTCGCCCGGACCATGTACTCGGCTTCACCCAACTCCAGCACCGAGCCGCCGGTTTCCTGGTTGGCGCCCTTGAGCGCTGCCAGCACCTTGGCTTGCGACAGGTTATAGGCGCGCAGCCGATCCGGCATCAGCACGATCTGGTATTGCTTGACCATGCCGCCGAGCGAGGCCACTTCGGCGACGTTGGGCAGCGATTTGAGCTCGAAGCGCAGGAACCAGTCCTGTAGCGCCCGTAACTGGCTGAGGTCATGCTGGCCGGTCTTGTCGACCAAGGCATACTCATAGATCCAGCCGACGCCGGTCGCATCGGGTCCGAGCGCGGGCTTGGCTGCCGCGGGCAGCCGCGATTGCACCTGGTTCAGGTACTCGAGCACGCGTGAGCGCGCCCAGTACAGGTCGGTGCCGTCTTCGAACAGCACATAGACATAGGAGTCACCGAAGAACGAGTAGCCGCGCACGGTCTTGGCCCCGGGCACCGACAGCATGGTCGTGGTGAGCGGATAGGTGACCTGGTTTTCCACGATCTGCGGCGCCTGCCCAGGGAAGGGCGTGCGGATGATCACTTGCACGTCGGACAGGTCTGGCAAGGCGTCGAGCGGCGTACTCTGTACCGCCCAAAGTCCCCACGCGGTCACCATGACGGTGGCGAGCAGCACCAGGAAGCGATTGCGGATGGAGGCGAGGATGAGTCGGGCAATCATGGCTTCGCTCCCGCAACGGCGGCAGCCGACTCGACCGCGGACAGGGTCGCCACGCCGTCCTTGTCCAGTCGGAAGCGGAACCGGACCTGATCCCCCGGCTTGAATCCCTTGGGCATGCCGGCTGGCGGCGCGCCAAACTCCATCGTCATGGCGCCCCACTGCGCTGACGGAATGGGCCCGTGGGAGATCGTCATGCTCTGCTCGGTGACGGCCTCGATCCGGCCGACGCCTTGATGTTCTGGCCCGGGCGCTGCTGCGGCACCAGGGGCCGACGCGCCGGCTGCCGACGCGGCCGTGGGCGCGGTCATGCGCTGTGCAGTGCCGCGCAGACTCGCCTCCGAGTCGATCAGGAACTGTCCGGAAACGACCACCTTCTGGCCCGCTTTGAGACCCTCAATGATTTCGGTTTGGCCGCCCGCAGCCGCGCCGGTCTTGACCTCCACGGGGCTGAATCCGCCTTGGCCGGATGCCACCATGGCGACCGTGCGCGTGCCGGTACGGATCAGCGCCTCGGTTGGTACCAGCAGGCGATCCGGTCCGGGGGCGGCGTCAAAGCGCACCGAGACAAACATGCCGGGCAACAGCTGGCGTGCCTTGTTCGGCAATTCGATGCGCACCTTGACCGTGCGGGTACCGGCGCTGATATCCGGCAGGATGGCATCGACCTTGCCCGACAGCGTCTCGTCGGGCAAGGCTGCGGCGGTGGCCGACACCGTCTGTCCGGGCCGCAACGGGGCGGCCTGGCTCTCAGGCACCTCGGCGATGACCCATATGGTCGCAAGGCTCGCGATGCGAAAGAGGGTCGTTCCCGGTGAGACCGTCATGCCGTCGCGCGCACCGATTTCGGTGACGATGCCGTCCACCGAACTGGTGATCGTCAGCCGCGGCTGCAGTTTGCCGGTGGACTGTACCAGCCGGATATGGCTCTCGGTCATGCCAGCCTGACGCATGCGCGCAATGGCGGCCTCGCGCAGCTCGCGCTGTAGGCTGCCATCCATCCGGTTGACCGCCAGGTATTCTTCCTGCGCCGCGACCCATTCCGGCGCATAGATTTGCGCCAGCGCTTGACCTTTTCGGACCGGATCGAGGGTGGTCCGGGCATACGCGTGTTCTACGAATCCGCTGGTGCGGGCCTGCAGCACTTCGATGCCGCGTTCATTGATCGCGACATTGCCCGGTACTTGCAAGGCGGCCTCCAGCCGGCCGGTCTTCACCTCGGCCGTGCGGATGCCAAGGTTCTGTGTCATGCGGCTGTCGATGGTGACGGCCGCGCCGCCGCTGGCTTCTTCGTACACCGGCGACAACGGCATGTCCATGTACGGCGACTTGCCCGGCTTGTCAAAGCGCTGTCCTGGCACCATCGGGTCGTGCCAGTAGAGGAGGCGCTTGCCAGTTTTCGGGTCAATGTCGCCCGCCTTGAGGGCGGCACCGCTGGCGCCGCCGCCCGCGGTTGCCGACGCGGGCGACTGCTGGCGCCCTTGTTGTTGACCGAGGTAATAGGCAGCCCCAACGCTTGCCACCACCATCAGGCCTGCCACCGTCCGTGCAATCGTGGTCTTGTTCATGGTTGAGCTCCTTGCAGTGACGTGGGCTGGACTGCGGTGGGTAACGGCATCAGGAAGGTCAGGTCCGCCCAGAGTCGGGCGGTGGCAGCCTCAAGCTTCAGGCGCTCAAGCGAAATATTGAGCGCCTTGCGGCTGGCATCGGCCACAGCGGTCAGGGTGCCGGCGCCCGCTCGATAGGCGGTCAGGGCTGCCTCGGTCTGTGCCTTGGCCAGCGGCACGGTGGTGCTCCGATAGCGCTCGAGCCGCGCCTGGCTGAGCGCCAGCTCCGCCTGCTTGCCGCGCAACTGCCCGAGCAAGCCGCGGCGTACGACCTCGGCTTGCGCGCGCGCAGCGTCGGCCTGCGCAAGCCTTGCGGCCAGTTCCCGATCCTGGCGATGCTTCTGGTCCCAGGGCAGCGGCAGTGAGACGTTGAGCGAAACCATGTTGGAGTAGGCGGGGCCGCGCTGGCTGTACATCAGTTCCACGCTCACATCCGGGATCTTGTTCTCCCGAGCGACCCGGCTTTCCGCCTCGGCGACGCCCACCTGTGCCTCGGCCGCCGCCACGTCCGGCAGTTGCGCCACGCCGTCGGCGTCCAGGGTGTTGAGCCAGGCCGGCGCCTCGAGGCCAGGGCGTTCGGCCAGGGGACGCTCTGCGGCCTCGCCCACCCAGCGGCGCAGCATCGCTCGGGCTGACCCCAGTGCGGCGCGGGCCTCGTCTTCGCGATCCTGCAGTTGCCGGAGTTCCAGTTCGGCGGCCAGGATGTCCGCACGGGAGCCGCGGTTGCCGCGATAGGCAGCCTGCGCCGCCTCCACCATCAGCTTGATGGACTGCGCCTGCTCGGTGAGCACGCTGTAGGCACGTTCGGCGTACCAGCGGTCCAGCCAGGCCGTGGCGGCGCCACGCTGCACCGTCGCCAGCGCCGCCGTACGCTGGGCCTCTGCCGACGAGGCCTCAGCCTCGAAACGCTGAGCGCGGGCCTCGCGCTTGGCCGATCGGGTGAATTCCTGCATCAGGCTGATCGAGCGCATCGTCATCGAGTCTGTGCCGAGGGAAAACCCGTCGCGGCCATCAGCCGGCACGTTATTGACGCCGACCTTCAGGACCGGGTCTGGCAACTGTCGGCCAGCCACCGCCATCTCGATGGCGGACTGGACCGCTGAGCGCGATGTTTCGGCATCCGTCGAGCGGGAAGACGCGAGCGCCACGGCTTCCTGCACGGAGAGTGCGGCCGCGGGCTGCGCCCATCCGGGATGGGCAGCGGCGAACAGCGTAAGGGCGAGCGTCAGCCGGCACCCATACGCAAAGGGAAAACGCAAATGCATAAAGCCTCCGCAAAGCAACGACCACCCTGAAGACTATGGTTCAGGGCACGATAGTAGGCGTTGCTGCGGAGGCTAGTTTCGGAAACAGCAGTGGAGGATGGGCAGGGGGCGAGGGGGCCCGCGTGGCACCGCGTCGGCGTAGGCCGCTCGCTGGCTGACGACTACCGGTACCAACGCCGGCTCAACCAGATTGACGAGCACGGGCTGGAACGCAGGAATCTGCGCGCTGGGGTGGTCGGCCGACTTGGAGCCAAGCTGGCAGTGCTCCAGGCACAAGCCATTATGGGCAGCCGGCGCTTCGGCCTTCTGCGTCATGTCCGGACAGGACTCCGTCATGCCGGCCATGTCCGCCATCCCTTCCATCGAATACCGGCTGCCCGCGCAGGCGTAGGCGGCCGCTGCCAGCTGAACTGTCAGGAATGTACTCAACAGGAAGGCGGCAAGCCAAAGCCGGCGAAAACGGGTACGCACGTGGAAGACTCGGTTTGAGGCGAATGGTAGCAGCGTTTGGGCTCTTCCGGCACATCGTGCGGTTTGCCCCAGATCTAATGCAGACGGGGTAGCCCATCCGGGGGAGCGCTCCGGCGAGCCACGCGAACGCAGGCACCGGAGCGCGGGCTCGGTTACTTGGGTTGACCCATCATTTCGCGACACTTTTGCATCATGGCGGCATGGTCGCGCATCATCGCCGCGTGGTCCTCCGTCTGCTGTTTCTGTTGTTGCGCCTCAGCTCGCTTGGCGGCACGAGCCTTTTCGATCACATACCAATCAGGTCCGGCGACGGCCGATAGCGAGAGCGCCAGGGCGACGGCGCCCACAAGAGCGTGAAGCAGGGATTTCATGATTATTCCTCGTTCCGTATAGGCAGGGACCGCCTAAACCCCAAGAGCGGGCGGCAGGCAACACTGCAAATGGCTAAGTCAGACAGGAGCACGCGTGGCGCGGAGGCGCCAGCTGCGGCAACGCTGTGTGGCGGGATTGCGCTACAGACGGACGCGTTTCGGCGGGCGCTCGAGGCGAGCCGGAACGACGGAGAGATACGCGAATTCCGGATGGGCGACCAAAACGCTGGTCCATGCATCCGTGGTGGACCCGGTTGCTAACGGCGTGCCAGCGAAGACCGCACAAGCGGAGGACGTGCAGGGAATACGAGACGGGCCGCTGGCATGCCGGTCGCCGGCACAGCTGTGACTGACGCAGTCATGCGGGCTGGCGGTCTCGACACTGGCCTGCGCCCCTTGCACAGGCATATGAGCAGGCATGTCAGCCAGGCCGGCGACACAGCAACTGTCCAACGGCCCGGCTTGCGCCCGCAGGGGCAAAGCCAGCGCCAGGGTCAGCAGCATGACGACACGCCAAAACTGTTTCATATGCTTACGCATTGGGCGCTCCGAGCCGACGCGCGGTAGCGCCGTCGCGGATCTGTCTTCAGTATAGGTCTTCATCATGCTCGAGCCACCGGCGGTTCCGGCGTCGCCCGGCCCGCAGAACCGGGCGACGCGAACGACAGGTAGACCTCGTCGAGCAAGCGATTGTCCCCGCCGGCCAATCGCTCCAGGGCGGCTAGCAGGTGCTCGGCCACACCGTACTGCTGCTGGTCGCATGCCCGCCGGAATACCGCGAAAGATCCGCGCCACCGTGCTGGCCATGCTCACCGAGGCCGGCGACGCGGCCCCGCCGACCGTCGCGCGTTTCCGCCGCGCAGTGTCGGTGCGCAAGCTGCGCGCGCGCCTGGGCGGCGGCGACCCGGCCACGCTGTCGCGCACGCTCAACGCGATCGAGGCCGAGGTGGTGCGCGCGGGCCTGGCAGAGGTCGCCATTCCGGACCTCCCGCCCGAGATCGCCGACCAGATGCGCGCGCTGTGGCAGGCCGCGGTCGCGGTGCAGCTCGATGACGTGGTGCACCTCAGGCGCGAGGCGCAGGCGGCCGTCGAGGCCGCGCAGGCCGCGCGCGCCGAGGCCGAACTGCGGGTCGAGCTGCTGCGCCAGGAACTCATCGAGTGCCGCCAGGCGCTCGCCACGCGCGACACCGCGCTGGCCGAGGCGCGCGCCACACTGGATGCGACGACGGCCCGCGCCGACCAGCTGACCAGCCGGGCGGGCCGCTTGGAAACCGAGCTGGCGACCGCGCAGGAACGCGCCATGACGGGCGAGCGCACCCACGCCGAGGCGGTCGCCACCATCCAGGCGCGCTATGAGTCGCTGTCGAGGCAGCTGATGCAGGAGACCGCGCACCAGCGCGACGCGGTGCAGGCCGAGCGCGCCCAACTGGCCTCGCAGCTCAAGTTCGCCGAGCGGCGCCTCGCCGCGCTGGAGCAGGACCGCGCGCGCCTCGACGCGGAGCTGGCCAGCGAGCGGGCCGCGCGCCAGAGCGCCGCCGGCGAGGCGAGCGCGCTCAAGGCCGTCACCGCCAGCCAGCGCGCCCAGCTCGACGAACTGCTGCGCGCGACCCTGGCCGCCGTGCCACCACCGACCAAGGCGCGCGCGCCCAAGGCGAAGGGCAAGCCGACGGCCACGCGGGCCGCCCAGTCATGACCCCGGCCGACTGGATCGACACCGCGGCGGTGTCGCCGCGCGCGCTGCCCGCCAGCCTCGACGCGGCACTGGCCTACGTGGCCGAGGCGCTGGGGCATCCGGTCTATGTGCACTGGACGCTCGCACGCGTCAAGCGCCGCTACGGCTCGCTCGCCGAGGCCAAGGCCGCGCAGCCGGCCGTGCTCAAGCTGCTGCTAGCCCACGATGGAGCGGTCGAGTACTGGGAGCGCGGGCGCCTGCGCACGGTGCCGGCGACCCCGTTTCATCGGACACGGTAGCATTAGGCTCATCACAACAAAAAGAGGAGGAGTCTTGACTCCATTTCAGAATATCGACTTCGTGCTCGCCATGGGCAAGTTGATTTCGCGTTCAATTGGTCCAGCGAGCCTCTGACGACTTTACAGCGATGATCGCGCGCGCGAGCCCGAAGATCCTGGCAAGGAGGTCCTCGTCCCGTGATTGCCCCTGGGCGTGCAGATTGGGGGAGCGAGGCTTACCGCGCTGCAGGTGTTCGAACAGGTCTACACCGCTGCCAGACGGGACGGCCATGCGCCACCAGACCATCATTGTCGAAGTTCGGGCGGATCGATGCATTCTAAGGTACGGTTCGCTGAGGGCAACATGACATCGCCCATTGTTCGAGTTGTGCCGGCCGTCCGCACGCGAGGTGTAGCCGGCTTCATTCAGCGTTGGGATGTGGTCGCCGAAAGAGCGACGACGCACTATCCGACTCAACGAGAAGCCGTCGCCGCTGGTTTGAAAAGGGCTAAGCAGGACGGTGCCATCGTCTTCATCTACGATGCAAGTGGCAAGCTCTGTATCTACGAGAACTTCGGCGATCCCGCGGTGACCGAGACGCTGTTCCATCTCGAAATCCGCGGCGACTTATGAGGCAAACAGCGTCCAGCAAGGCCCTGCCGAGTGCCAGGCGAGAATCTGCTACACACGTCCACTTCGGGTGGCCAATGGAACCTATCCACAACGGAGTTCTACGTGAGGCTCAGCCCGATGTGCCGGACAAATCGCATGACCTCTTTCCAGCGCATGCCATTGCTTTCAGCGGCGCAGCGAAAAAAAGGGGATCGTCAGGAAAATGTGTGGGTGCCCGGAGGCTCCGGAAGGTTCCCAAGTGCATGATATAGCGCGATTTCCGTGGCTCTGAAGGTCCGGAAGCCGTACGCTTTTCTCATGGTGACTTTGGCCTTATTGTTCAGACCCTCGACGACGCCGCTGGAGAACTGCTTGCGCGCACGGAAGTAGTTGAGGATCAGTTCACGGTGGACACGCACGGTGCGGGCGAACTTCTTCATCGGCTCGATGCGCGAGCGCATCACTTGGGTACACCACTGGTCGAGGAATTTGCCGGCCCACTCGGGCGAGATGTAATCCCAGAGTTGCTGGAACTCTTCCTTGAGCAGCCAGGCCCGCACGGTCCGCAAGTTGTATTGCAGCAGATCGCGCAGACGCACCCGCTGTTTGTCGGTCAGATTTTCCTGCCGCTTGAGCAGGCACCAGCGGGACTTCTTGAGCACTGGCTCGTATCCGTCGCGGCTCATGCGGCGACTTTCCTCGGCGCGAACCTCATCGATCGCCTTGTTCATCTTGGCAACGATGTGGAAGCGATCCAGGATGTTCAGTGCGTTGGGGCAATGCAGCGCGATCATCTCGAGATAGGGCTTCCACATGTCAGAGCAGACGAACTCGACCTTCTCACATACCTGTTTTCCGATCATGGCGAAGAACTTCGAGAAGCTTTCTTTCGTGCGCTCCTGCCCGACCCAGAGCAGGCGCGTGCAGCCGGCCTCGATCTGGTAGACCAGTGTGAGGTACTTGTGTCCACGACCATACTGAATCTCATCGACGCCAAAGGCGCGGATCGTACCGACTTCGCGATGGGCCAGCCCCCAGTCGACCACCCACTCCACTGCGTTGAAGACTTTCTCCCAACTGGTGCGGAAGCTTTGTGCCGTCTCCCTCCACGACAGCTTGCGTGCCCACTGCGCCAGGAACAGCATGTACGCTCGGGTGAGCGTGTGCTTGCCACTGGCCCACGGCAGGGCTTCGACCTTCACGCCACAGTCACGACAATCGACGCGCCGCATGGTGTAAAGCAGGAACACTGCAAAACCCCAGACTGGAATAAACTCGAACCTGCGCTGCGCAAGCGTGTCGTAACCCCGCGCAGGCTGGCTACAGCATGAGCAGATCGCCTTGGAACCCTTGCGCGGTCGTACCTCGATCTCGATGGACTGGGTTGCTTCGCACAGCCGCGCACCTTCATAGACAAAACCGGGAAAATGGTGGCAGGCGTTGAGCAAGCGAGTCAGCAACATGGTTAGCGCGGCCCCAAGCGGCAAGGGCAAAAAAGTCGCTATTGTCGCCCCGGACCAGGATGCGTTGGCGCGTTACGTGCCGGACCTGCAGAACTGGCCCGCGTCCTGGCGTTTCGATGACCAGGACCTCCCGCCCGGGCAGGCACTCGTCGAAGTGTTCACGCCTTTCCTGCAACACCTGCTCACACTGGGATATGCGCGCAAAACGTTGAATTATCACCGCGATCACCTCTGGATGCTCGGCGGAGCATCTCATTGAGGTCCGCCACGAAGACCCGGACGCGGCCGCCATGGATGCCCGCACGCTCGTTCTCCACCAAATTCACAAGTACGGAGGTCCGTTGATCTCCCGGCACCTCGACGAGCAGGCCCAGAGCGCCTTCGATGCGACCTGCAAGAAGCTCTATCGCTTCCTCTGCTCCTCGTAAATCGCCTCCATCTACCCACAGATTCCCCCGACGAGCCAAAAAAGGAGGCCGCCTTAAGGCGGCCTCACATCAGAGCGCTGAGCGCTCTTGGCTTACTGGTTCGGCGCGCCGCACTGCTTGCGCCAGACCACCAGTCTGGCTGAAATCTAGCCAATTCCCGCAAGGATTTCAAGTTCGCGAACCCCACTCCGCTTCAGTACGTCAACCTCACCTTCATTCCCACCAGCTTGCGGACGCTCCATCTTGCGTGCTGCGGCCGCACTCGGAGCCCGCGTCGCGTGCGACCCGATTCGCCTAAGTTTCTGCGCTCAGATCCATAGGTAATGGTCACCGTGGTCGTATCGGCGTCGGTCCCGGAAACAGGTGTGGTCTGCAGCGGGTCCACGGCCAGAGCCCATAGATGTTCACCGTAGCACTGCCCGCGCCAAGCAACATCGGGATGTCGACCCGGACAATGCTGGTCGATGTCGCTTGCCCCCTGTGCTGCGGGGCAAGGACGGCGGGCGTTATGATCGATTCGGTGGTAGAACCCAGCGGCGATAAGCAAGTGGCGGGGACCATGTGGATGAAAATCGGCTACGTCATCGAGACGCACGCATCATACCTGGCTGCGGTTGCGTGAAGTCACCGCAACGGTGGTCGGTGACTCAGCCAGCGGCACGAAGCGTCGTGTCGCGCCGTCAAGCGCGTCGATGCTGCCCGTCTCGATGTCGTACACCCAGCCGTGCAGATTCAGCCGTCCCTGTTCGAGCGCGAGTGCCACCGACGGATGTGTGCGCAGGTTCGCCAGTTGCGCGATCACGTTCTCACGCACGAGCCCGTCGAGCTTGGCGCGCGGCGTATCGAACTGATGCGCCGCGTTGATCGCTTTCGCGGCGTCCGAATGGCGCAGCCAGTTCGCGACTGCCGGCAGATGATCAAGGCACGTGCAACGCGAAATCGCGCCCATCGCGCCGCAGTCCGAATGGCCGCAGATTACGATGTCCTGCACGCCCAGCACCGCGACCGCATATTCGACGGTGGCCGACACACCACCGGGTTCTGGACCGTATGATGGCACGATGTTGCCCGCGTTGCGGATCACGAACAGTTCGCCCGGCTCACGCTGCGTGAGGAGTTCGGGCACGACGCGGCTGTCCGAGCAGGTCACGAACAGCGCCTTTGGGTTTTGTGTCGTCGCGAGCTGCTTGAAAAGCTCGACGCGTTGCGGGTAGACTTCGCGCTGAAAGCGCAGGAAGCCGTCGATGATGTCACGCATGGCTTTCTCCAGGTTCAAATGGCAGATGCTGGCACGACCACGACCGTTCGATATGCCGTCGTGCCGGTGCGGCCGCCATTATTGCCGATATCGAGCATTGGCTGAACATTGGGTAGCACGCAGCTTACGGGGCTGTGCCGAGACGGAACAGTACGTACCGACGCTCGGAACTCTCAAAAGCCATCATCATCATCCGGGGAGCAGCGACCCTATCAATTGAAGCAACGTGTCGCGATCGACGGGCTTGCGTAATACCCCTTCGCAAAGGCCCGCCGGTGCGGACCAATCGGAAGCCGTGCAGACAATTAGCGGGACCTCTCTCAGCGATTCGTCAGCCTTGATGGCGCTACACAAGCCAGCACCGTCAAGCCCCGGCATATTCAGGTCCGTCACCACAATTGCCGGTCGCGTGCTGCGTGCCAAATTCAGGGCCTCAGAACCGTCGCTGGCCACAATCACGTGAAAACCTGAGCCTTCCAAAAGACGCGCGCATGCATGCAACTGCAATTGCTCGTCGTCAACCAGTAGGATGGTGGCCTTGGAGCGAGGCGCGAGATTTTGACTGGCCATGGTGGCCCCCCCTGCGTCCCTGTGCAAGACAAGTGTAACGCGATCGCTTCCAGCTGGGCGCGGGCCGCTATCGGCTCCGTTCGGACAACCTGGCATACAAGGCGATTCGGATGCCGCCGTGTGGCGCGAGGTCGCCACCGCGCCAGTCCGGCATGGTGACATCGACTTTGCATATGCCCGCCTCGAACAACCTGTCGGCCAACTCGCACGGATCCGCACACTCAAACTGGCGGCCATCCTCCAACGTTGCCATTAGCCCATCGTCCCGCATTTCCACATAGGCCTTCATGAGTATCTCCTGGTACCGGAATCTCATTCGCATTCGGTTAGCGTGACCTCCGGCTCGTCATGCAACCTTCAGAGCCTTAAACCCCACTTGGCGCAACATCGGCGCAAACCAGGTGGAAGCGCTGCGAGGGAGCCGCAATCGGTGAGACTGCCCTTTCCGAAAAACATAGAAGTTGGTTCTACCCCGCGCTCTCCTGTATTGGAAGCGGAAGCAGCGAGACTGTCCGGACTTGAGCGCGAATTCGTTGGACTGTTCTACTGCTGTTGCACACTATCCCTTGTCGATCCTGATGGGCCCGTCGGTTCCACCCATTGGCCTTAAGTCCTAGACCATAAGACGGATTGCCGCGGACCTTTGTCGCCGGCGAGGATCGGAAAGGTCGCCGTTGCCAAGTAGGTGCATGATGCAAAGCAAGAACGTTCACATAGTGCCCGTCGGGAACGCCTGGGCCGTCGAACTAGATGGGGGCACTGACCGAACAGTCTACCCGAGTCAGATGGCAGCCATAGCAGCTGGATGGGAGCGCGCCAAGCGCGGCCAGGTGGACCTGCTCTTCCATGATCGGGACGGCGAAATCTGGGCTCGTGACACCTTTGACAATGACTTGCCCGACGTCAAGCGACCGGCA
Organism: Cupriavidus ulmosensis; assembly: GCF_977008105.1. Lineage (NCBI taxonomy): Bacteria > Pseudomonadati > Pseudomonadota > Betaproteobacteria > Burkholderiales > Burkholderiaceae > Cupriavidus > Cupriavidus ulmosensis. Next base: position 2,152,014 of record NZ_CDRMWP010000001.1, on the reverse strand, counting down.
ATCGCGCGTCGAAAACCGCAACAGCTTACACCTGAGCGTGACGCCTCGGTTCCGCTATGCGGTGCGATGGCAAACAGGCAATAGGGAATTGTTCTCCAGTAGGGAAACAACCCCTAGCGTAATAGAACCTGCTGTCGCGGATGATTATCCTGAACTGAGCCGATTCTGCGACCGCTCGATGCATTGTCTGGCCCCGATCCAGCCCGGCCCGGGGGGCATCCGATCCGGTCCCCGGCCGTCGCTGCAGCCTGAATTGCCGTCACCAGCTCTGGTCGGAACGGGCGCCGAACGTGGTTCAGCGCCCGTATCGCTGGCTTGATGCTATTTGCGCAGATCGAACCGGTCGAGGTTCATCACCTTCGTCCATGCTGCGATGAAGTCGTTGACGAACTTCTCCTTGGCGTCCGCGCTTGCATAGACTTCGCACAGCGCCCGGAGCTGGGAGTTTGACCCGAACACCAGGTCGCACTCCCGCTTGCCGCTCTTGCGATCGACCCCTTCAAACACATCGCGCAAAGCCCGGGGGAGCCGAAGGAGTATCGCGTCGCGGAGAACCTTGCAGTCTGGCGACGCCAGCCTAAACTGGCACCAGTTCCACCCCTAGCCCGAGGTTTGAATCGGTGGCCAATCTAACCCATTGAAACGCCTGGAGATTTTCAAGCGACAGGGGCTGGCTACTGGGAACAGGCGGGGTCGATGCCGAGCAACGCAAAGGCTTTGCGCTGCAACGGCGTGGGACGGGTCGTGATGACGATCTTGGCCTGAGGATTGATCGAGGTGGAGGTGATGTTATAGGTCAGCGTGGCGAGGTCCTGCAGCAGCGTCTGCAGGCTGTGCACGGGCAGGTCGTCGTCGGTGCGGTGGCGCGCGGCTTTGGCGTTGGCCCCCTCCGAGCGCGGCGTCGGCATGACCACATTGGCACGCTGATCACGCAGCGTGGCCAGTTCCTCATCGTCATGGAGCAGTGGCTTGAGCGCTGCGCGCAGATGCCATTCGACGTAGTAGGCGAGCATGCATAGAAACACGTGCGCGCGCACGCGTGACTCGCTGAAGTGATAGATCGGACGTACCTGCAGATCGACCGTCTTCATCGAGCGGAAGGCCCGCTCGACTTGCGCCAGACTCTTGTAGGCCAGGACCGTCTGGGTGTCGGAGAGCCGTTCACTCGGCACGTTGGTCCGCAGGACGTAGAGCCCATCGAGCGCGGCCTCGGCATCGATCTGCTCTTGCTTGCGGGTGAAGGTAAAGCTCGTCTCGGTGATGTTCAGCTCGAAGTGCTTGGCCATCCGATAGCGCTCGATCACGCGCCCCACGCGCAAGCCAATTTTGTCCTGGCCGCGCAGGCGATTACGAGTGCGCTCGGTGGCCTGCGCGATCGCGGCCAGTTCCATTTCGGTGGCCGCCAGCAGCTCGGCGCGCTTTCTGGCGCGCTCCTCGGCCAACGCCGGGTTGCGGCAGACCAGCAGCCGCTCGTCCGGATAGCGCTCGCTGTTCACTGCGATGAGACCGCGCTCGTCGAACAGCGAGGGCTGCCAGGGACCGCGCTCCTCGATCAGCTCGGCAATCTGCGGCGAACGCAGCGCGGTGATCCAGCCCATGCCGGCCGGGCGCAGCACCTGCTCGATGCGCGCGGCGGTAATCATGCCGCGATCGCCCACCCACACCACCTGTGACAGGCCAAAGCGCTCCTTGAGCTTGCTGATCTGCGCCGCCAGCGTGGCCGGATCGGCGGTGTTGCCGGCAAACACCTCGACCGCCACCGGACAGCCATCGGCGGCGCACAGCAAGCCATACACGATCTGCGGCTCATCGCGTTTGCCGTCGCGCGAGTAACCGTAGCGGGCCAGCGCGCAGTGCCGGCCGGTGACCCAGGTTGAGGTGAGGTCATAGAGCACCAGCACGCCGTCGCTCAGATGCTGGCGGGCAAGGCTGCGCTCGATGCGCGGCTGCGCCGCGCCGAGCCAGTCCAGCGCGGCGTAAAGCCGCTCGACCTCGAACGCGCCCAGTCCCAGCACCTGTGACAGCGAATGGGTGGCGCACTCGGGCTGCAACGTGCGCCAGGTGGCCAGCTTGGAGCCTGGCGCCAGCACGCGCCCCACCACCAGGGCCAGCACCAGTGAGCGCACCGGGGCAGGCGCCGCGTCAATCAGCTTGGCCAGGCCGCAGCGTCGGGCGATGCCCAGCACGGCGGCCACATGGCCATGCGGCAGTGACCGCTCGATGTTCATCAGCGCCTGGGGTGACTCCACGGCGATGCCGCCCTTGAGCAGGATGCGCAAGTGTTCGATGAGTTGCGGATCCCAGTGGGACAGATTGGCGACGGTGCGTTTGACGACCTTGCCGCCCTCACGATAGCCCTCACGCAAGAGGATCGCGGGCGGGGAGTTCCGATTGGGGACGGTCTCGATATACATGGGTTAAAGCATAGAAGCCAGACCCTGTAAATCAAGGCAAATATCGCACGAAATAGATTACTTACATGGGAACAAATATAACGATAGAAATGGCGCAAAGGCGCGCCAGCTCTGGCTTGACAGCGTTTCGGGCTCTCAAACCTCGGCCTAGCTGGGGTCATACCAAACAGCCAATCCGCTATCATAAGCATTGCGGATATTGCAAGAAAATAACTACTTCATTTCGATATAAGCGAAGGATTCGCTGACCGCCCCAATTGGCCCACACCCCAAGTCGTTAGGGAGCGGAGAACGCCGCCCCGATTTGGCGTGCCCGTTTCACCTCGTCGCCGTGCAGGTAGATTGAGGTCGTCGAAATCGACGCGTGCCGCAGATTGTCCCGGACCGTCGTCAACTCCGCGCCGCGCGCCAGCGCATGGGTCGCATGCGTGTGCCGCATCCAGTGCGGGCTGGCCTGCCGCAGCTTCCCGGCGGCAACCGGGTGGTCGGCCTGGATCAACTTTGCCGCTTGCACGAAGAACCGTCGCAACACGGCCCACAGTCGCGTGCCCGTGATGCCGCCGGCCGGGTCCTGGCCAAGGCCGCCGATCAACGGGGTATGCGGGTCCCAGCGTGCCCGCGTAACGGGCAGGCCTCGCTCGACCAAATACCGGTCGAGCGTCACGCGCGCCAACGGCGGCAGCGCCACCTTGCCCGCCTTGGCCCCCTTGCCGACCAGGCTGAGCCAGTGGTCGCCATGGGAATCGATGTCGATGCCACCCAGGGTTGCGCTGACGAGTTCGCTGGCGCGCAGGCCGGTCGCATACGCGAAGTCGAGCACGAATCGCAGGCGCTGGGCCGCCGGCGCCTCCCACCCATAGGACCACTCCAGTCCGTTGGCGAGCGTGCGCACCAGCATCCATTCCCCCTCGGTGAATACGTGCGACGTATCCAGCGGCGCGGCACGCGCGCTGCCGCGCACCTTGATGCCGGCGAACGGATTCGCCAGCACATAGCGTTGTTGGATCAGCCACCGGAACATGGCCCCGAGCACCGACAAGGCATAGGCCGTTGAACGCGGTGACAGGCCCTGCGCAAACGGGCGCCACTCGGGCGAGGTGCGTGGTCGAGGGGGCCCCACCCAACGCTTGTGCGGCGTCGGCCGACGCAGGAACGTGCGATAGGCAATCGCGTCCTCGGTGGTCAGCGACGACAGGGGACGCTCGCGCTCGACGATCGCCCACAGGATCAGCCGCTCCGCTTCCTTGCGATAGGCCCGTTGGGTGGCCGGTGACTCGTGCAACGCCAGCCAGGCCTGGACCGCCGCGTAGTCGTTCGATGCGCCGAGGGTGCAGGTTTGCCGCGGGGCGCGGAAGGTTCCCGACGAGCCATCGACTTCGTGGGGCAGGCGCAGGTGCTCCCAGGGCACGATCACCCCACGGTCCGCCACGGCGATCAGCGCGCGGGCGCGCTCGGTGAGTTGCGGGTGCTCGGCGAAGAAGGCCTCGATCCGCCGGGCGCTCGCCGGGCCCAGGCCGGGCACCGCCGTCCACCAGCGACGCCGGCGCGGAATGCGCACCGTCAGGTCCGCCAGCGTCTCGATGCCGTGCGCGCGCAGCGCCTGCACGGCACGAAGCGGCAGCCATAACCCGATGTCGTCGCCGACCTGCGGCTGCGGCGGGGGCAAGCGGCGCAGCAAGTCGACCGCTTGGCTGATTGCCTTAGCCCGTCCGACTCGCTCGGCCGCGCCGTGCTCGAACAAGGCGGCTACGTCCTGGCGCTGCCGACGGCGCGCGAAATCGGACAACTGTCGCCGGATGTGGCCGAGGATGCCGCGCCCGGACTGGCCGCTCGCCTTGCGCTCGCCCAGGTAGCGCACCACCGCGTCGCGGGCCGATAGCCCTTCGTACCAGGCGCGTAGGGCGGCCAGCGAAGCCGCATCGGGGAAGTCAGGAGGCGCCTGATTGGTCTGGGGGGTGGCTGGCAGCATTTTCATGTCTACCAGTTTAGTGTATCGATGAACCTATTGCGATAAGAAGAGTTATCGCAATAGTGCTGCTGGAGTATGCGATGCCCGCCATCTTGGCGGCCGTCCGAAAGAAACCAGCCGGGTGGTGCTTGCCAGACGCGCGGCTACCGGATAGCGGCCGGAAGGTGCTTACCTTGGGGGAAGTCTGGCGTCCACCAATGGAGCAAGGCGATGCCCTCCAGCACTGCTGCGACGATGAGCCCATTGTGCTATCGGGATCGAAACTTTCGGCAGCTTGCCCTTGAGTCTTGTACTTGTTAGTCGTATCTGGGCGATTCTTTCCCAAGTACATTCTCTGCCGCTGCGATCGGCTGCGCCCAGGAGAGTGCCGTCGACGTAGCGATGCGAGGGAAAACACCCTTGCGAGAAAATGGTCGACTTTCCTCGTAGCGCCCAATCCGATCCGTATGACTCCATTCCACTTCCAGCGCGTCAGCCGGCTTGTGAACCAGAGAGGCAAAGGCTTTGAGCACCTCCGCGAAGGTGCTCAACCGTCTCAATGACAGTGGCGAATGCCAGTACTGTGGTCTACGTGGCAACCTTGCCTGTCTGTGCCACCGCTGTGGGCATTCGCAGCGCCAACTGCTGCAAACAGCGCCAATGCCATGATTCCCGTCGCAAGCTTCTTCATCGTTCGTCTCCCGTTGGTAAGCCGGTTCTATGCCGGCTCCCGGACCATAGCACGTGGGGCCTAATCTCCCACACCCCCCAAAGGTGGAGCAATGCCACGGGCAAGACGTTCTGTTTGCGAGCGTTCCTCCGCCTCGTTCCGATACGCCCATCTGTAGAGCAATGGCAGGACAAGCAGGGTCAGGAACGTCGAAGACAGGATGCCGCCAATGACGACAGTGGCGAGCGGGCGCTGCACCTCGGCCCCCGCACCGGTGGCGATCGCCATCGGTACAAAGCCCAACGAAGCCACGAGCGCGGTGCACAACACCGGACGCAGACGAAGCAATGCGCCATCCCTGACCGCTTCGTCAAGCGGCGTCCCCTCGGCTCGGAGCTGGCGGACAAACGAGACCATCACCAGACCGTTGAGCACCGCCACCCCTGACAGCGCGATGAAGCCCACGCCAGCGGAGATGGAGAAGGGAATGTCGCGCAGCCACAGGGCAATGACACCCCCCGTCAATGCAAACGGCACGCCGGTAAATACCAACAGGCCATCCTTGACGCTTGTGAACATGCCGTAAAGCAGCACCAAGATCAGACCAAGCGCGACGGGAACCACAATCTTAAGCCGGTTGGCAGCGGACTCCAGCCGCGCGAACTGACCGTCCCAGCTAGACCAATAGCCTGCAGGCAACTTGGTGCCGCCGGCAACCTTCGCTTGGGCCTCCAGGACGAACGAGCCCAGGTCCCTGCCGCGAACGTTTGCGGTCACGACCACCCGGCGCTTGCCGTTCTCGCGGCTCAACTGGTTGGGACCTTGTGTCACGTCCAGCGTGGCTACCTCCCCAAGCAACACATAGCGCGCCGCTCCGCCCGGCACGGGAAGCGGCAGCAAGCGCAATTTGTCGGGGTCGGAGCGAACATGCTCCTGCAGGCGCACGACAATATCGAAGCGGCGATCGCCTTCGAACAAGGTGCCGCTTTCCTGCCCGCCAATGGCTGTGTTCACCACCCGCTGTGCACTCGCCAGAGAAATACCGTAGCGTGCGAGCTTCTGCCGGTCAAAGTTCACCGACAACACGGGCAAGCCCGTCAGTTGCTCAGCTTTGACGTCTGCGGCGCCCGGCACGGATTCCAGTAGCGCCTCGGCACGCTTGCCCAGGCCTTCCAGGGTCTCCATGTCATCGCCAAAGATCTTGAACGCAACGTCGGCACGTACGCCAGACAGGAGCTCATTGAATCGCATCTGGATAGGCTGGGTGAACTCATAGTTGTTGCCAGGAATCTTGGCAACAGCCTGCTCCATTTCTGCAACCAGGGTCTCTTTGCGCTTGCGCGGGTCCGGCCACTCGGATGACGGCTTCATGATGACAAAGTTATCGGCCACACTTGGCGGCACCGGGTCGGTCGCGATCTCGGCCGTCCCGATCTTGGCAAAAACGCGATCCACCTCCGGAAACGCCTTGATGCGCTTTTCCAGCGCCTCCTGCATTTGTATCGCCTGTGACAGGCTGGTGCCCGGAATCCGCAGGGCATGCAAGGCAATGTCCCCTTCGTTCAGGCTGGGAATAAACTCCGAGCCCATCCTTGCCGCCAGCATTCCACTTCCGGCAAGGATGGCGCCGGCGATCCCGAGGGTGAGAACTGGCTTGCCCAATGCGCGATCGAGCTGCCGGGCATAGAACCGCTTGATCGCGGCGTAGGCCCTGCCTTCGCTCTCCTTGATGCTCCCGGTCAGGCACATGGCGATGGCGGCAGGCACGAAAACCACCGACAGAATGATGGCGCCGACGAGCGCCAGCACCACCGTGAGCGCCATCGGATGGAACATCTTTCCTTCGACGCCGGACAAGGCAAAGATAGGCAGGTAGACCACCATGATGATGAGCTGCCCGTAGAGAATGGGCTTGCGCGCCTCGCGCGAAGACTTGAACACCAGGGCAAAGCGCTCGTCGCGGGTCAATGGGCGCCCCAGTCGGCGCTGCTCGTCCGCGAGGTGCCGGATGCAGTTCTCGACGATAACGATGGCACCGTCGATGATGATGCCGAAATCGAGAGCCCCGAGGCTCATCAGGTTGGCGCTGATGCCGTTGCTCGCCATGCCGGTAATCGTGAACAGCATGGAGAGCGGAATCACCATTGCGGTGATGATCGCGGCGCGCAGGTTGCCGAGCAGTACGAAGAGCACGACGATGACGAGCGCGGCCCCCTCAAGCAGATTCTTGCTGACGGTATTGATCGTGCGGTCCACCAGGGTGGTCCGGTCGTACACGGGTTCCGCGACTATGCCGCTGGGCAGGCTGGCAATGATTTCCTGAAGCCGGGCGGCGGCGGCGGACGAAACAGTGCGGCTGTTCTCGCCGATCAGCATGAAGACCGTTCCCAGCACCACTTCCTGACCGTTTTCCGTCGCCGCACCGTTGCGCAGCTCCTGGCCCAGGTGCACCGTGGCGACATCGCCGATGCGGATCGGCGTGCTGCCGCGGGTTTCGATGACGATGGCCGATAGGTCATCCAGGGACGTCACCTGACCGGGCGAGCGAACCAGGTATTGCTCGCCCTGGCGTTCGATGTATCCGGCGCCGACGTTGGCATTGTTCTCCGCGAGCGCACGCGAGACGTCCGAAAGGGTCAGGCCAAATCCGGCCAGCTTTGTCAGGTCCGGGGTCACGTGGAACTGTTTGACAAAGCCACCAACTGAGTTCACCTCGGTGACACCCTTTACCGTGCGCAACTGCGGCCGGATGATCCAGTCCTGGACCTCGCGCAAATCGGTCGGGGTATAGGCGGAGCCATCCTGCTTGCGAGCGCCGGGGCGAGCCTTCACCGTGTACATGAAGATTTCGCCCAGGCCGGTCGCGATCGGCCCCATCGCCGGAGTAACGCCGGCCGGCAGCCGCTCACGGGCCTCGGTTATCCGCTCGTTGACGAGCTGCCTGGCGAAATAGATGTTAGTGCCGTCCTTGAAGGTCACGGTCACCTGGGACAGCCCGTAGCGCGAAACCGAGCGCGTGGCCTCAAGACTCGGCAGGCCGGCCATCACCGTCTCGATTGGGAAGGTGATGCGCTGCTCGACCTCTAGTGGTGAATATCCCTCCGCGCGCGTGTTGATCTGCACCTGCACATTGGTGATATCAGGCACCGCGTCGATGGGCAGCCTCAGGAGGCTTGCGACGCCGACCAGGACCAGGGCGAGGACGCCCAGCATCACAAGCCAGCGGCGCTGGATGGAGAATTGAAGCAATCTGTCGAACATGGCGGGGACTCCCGTGGCCTCAGTGGTCGTGCGTCGCGCCGGCCTTGCCGAGCTCGGCTTTCACGGTGAAGCTGTTGCCGGCTGCGTACTTCTCGCCGGCTGACAGGCCCTCGATCACCTCCACCATCTTCCCGTCACTACGCCCAAGCTCAAGCGGGCGGGCTTCGAGGTACTGCCCGTACCGACCAAACACGACCTTCCAGTCGCGCACCGTCTGGATCGCGCTCTTGTCCACCGCGACAGCGACTTCCTGCTCGTCGGTGGTCAGTACAGCATTGACCAGAGTGCCCGGACGCCACACACCTTCGCGGTTGGGAAGGACAACGCGCGCCGTGGCCGTGCGCGTCTGTTCGCCGGCGACCGCGCTGACTGCCTCTACCTTCCCCTGCGCCTCGGTCTCTCCGTCGCTCGCCTTGATGACGACAGTCTGGCCCGGGCGCACGGCGGCCATGTCCTTCGGATAAATGGGCAACTCGACCCAGACCGTGGCAGTGTCCGCGACTGACATCAGCACAGTGCCAGCGTCAATGGCTTGGCCCGGCGCTACTGACTTCCCCGTGACCACGCCGTCAATGGGGGCGCGCAGCTCGACGCGGGCCACGTTGACGCCGCCGCCGGCGGTCACGCGCATCGCCTCCAGCTTACGTGCGGCGGCGTTTGCTGTGATCTGGGCTTCGCGATAGGCTTGCCGCGCTGCGAGCACGTCCTGTTCCGGCGAAATGCGCTCGGCAAAGAGCTTTTCTTCCCGCTCGAGTGTTCGCCGATACAGCTCCGCCTTGTCTCGGGCGACGGCGAGCGTGCTACGCAAGTCGCCGACTTCAGGGCTTTCCACAACTGCCAGAGTGTCGCCACGCTTGACGTGCGTCCCTTCCCCAACTGGCGCCGCCACCACGGTTCCATTGAACTGCTGCAGCAGCGGCACGAAGCGGTCGCCATTGGGCTTGATCGCGCCGGGCAGCTCAAGGACGGAACGAATGCGGACTGGCCCCGCGATCAGTACATTGACGCCCGCCTCCTTCAACTGCGCGTCGCCCATCTCGACCCGCGCTTCGGCCTGCGAGTATTGCCAGCGCGACGTCTTGCCATTGTGGTCGGCGGACACGGTCACATCGAACGAGTGAGGCTCGACCACGGTCTTGTCGCCACGCAGGTAGTCCCGTTCGGCATGGAAAGCGATGGGCTCGGCCGGCCGGCCCAGGCGTTGCAGCGAAATCGCCACTTGCGTAGCCTTGGGCGGTAGCGGCTTGCCGTTCTCATACAGATAGAGCCGGAACTGTGGAGGGACGCCTTGCTCGAAGATCGTCACTTCGACCTGGAACGCCCCATCCTCGAGCAGCCGCCCGCCATGTGGGCCGCGTTTGGCTGCTTCCGCGGCTGGCGCCTCGGAGCCGTGCGCGGCTTGAGCGGACTCAGTCGGACTGCCTGCATTGCGAGCTCCGAGTTGAAAACCGGCAAACGAGCCGATGAGGAGCGTCGCCACAGCCAGGGCGACAGCAGATTTGGTGTTCATGGTTGCGCTCCCGGGTTGGCCGCTGGGCTACCGGCAGATTCAAGGATTTCGTTCTTCAGACGCTCGTACCGCGCGGCGGCGGCGATGTACTGAGCTTCGTTGCGGAAGTGGGCACGCTGCGCGTCCAGTGCTTCCAGGTAGGAAAACTTGCCGAACTCATAGCCTTTCATGACCGCACGGGCCGTTTCACGCGAGGCGGGAAGTACCTCCTCGCGCAGGGTCTTGAGTTCATTGGCCGCCAGCGCGATGCCGTCAGACAGCTCGAGGACCCTGAGCAGCAACTGGTCGCGTGTGGCATCGGCTTCCAGACGGGCCCGGTCTACCTGCTGGGTCACCTCGTAGATGTTCCCCTGGTTCCGGTCAAACAGCGGCAAGGGGATGCCGACGGATAGCATCAACGTATTCTGCGCGGTGGGCCGGCCAAACGTGGGGGCCTGGTGGACCCGCTTGACGCCCGCGGCAACCGTAACGTCGCCGACCCGGCGAGCGCGCTCCAGCTCAAGCCGCGCCTCTTGCTCACGGATGGCTTGCTGCCGTGCCTGATATTCCGGGCGCTGCGACAAGGCGTTCAAAACGATCTGGCGATCCGGCAACGCTGCTTCCTCGCCAAACGGCCCGCTGACCGTGGTGAAGTCCTGTGCATCGGTGCGTGCCCAGAAGCTGGCCAGTCGCCTGCGGGCCAGCGTGGTCCGTTGCCTCGCGTCCTGCGCCTCGATGAGTGCGCCCCCAGCGTCCGAGCCAACTTTCTCCCGCTCGATCGGCGACACCTTGCCTGCGTCCACGCGGCGGCCAACTGCACGCCGGAAGGACTCGATGGTCTCCAGCTTCTGGCCCGCCAGGCGCTCCAGCGCCTCGGCCTCCTGCAGCGATACGAAGGCGCCGGCAACCATGAGGCGCAGCTCGCTGCGCCTGGCCGCCAGGGTAGCGCTGGTCCGGTCCCTGCCTGCCTCGGCCACGGCGGCACGAGCCCGTCGCTTTCCACTTACGTCAATGGGCTGAATTAGACGGATCGCCTCAGTGCGGTTGTCGCTGCGCAACTCGTCGCCCTCCAGGGAGAGTTCGGGATTCGCGTAGGCCCCGGCCTGGCGAACCGTGCCATCCCAGGCAAGCCTCTCCTTCCCTGCGGCGAGGAGTGAAGGATTCGCTGCCAGCGCGCGGCTCTGCGCGGCTGGCAACGTCAGTGTGGGTTGTGCGGAAATCGAAGCTGCGGGTGCGGCAGCGCCGATGCCGGCATCAGACGGCTGGGCATGCGAAGCGCACGGCAGGAGCGTCAGGACAAATGCTGCGGCCGTTGCCGCGCGCCGGCCGCGTGGGCACGGAAATGCGACCATGTCGGAACTCGTTAAGCGACAGGAATGGGCAGCCGACGTGGGCAAGCCGCGTCAGCAGATAGGCTGCGGCGGCGCAGAAGGAAGCGCCTGGCGGGGTCAGACCCGGGGCGGCTTGAAGGGAAGACCAGGAGGCTGGTCGGTCAGGGCGTCTGCCGCGGCATGCGATGGCGGTGTTCCAGTGCGCTCCACGCTCACCAGGGGCGCATGTTGATGCAGCGTGGCAGGCAGTTGGGCGAACGCATGCAGCGCGCCATGTGGAATGCCCGAATCGTCGTCGTGATCGGGCACGGCAATTTCAGCGGCGAGTTGCTGGCCGAGGTCGGCCTTGCTCTCCAGCCCGGCAGCGCCGTGCGCGTGCTCCAGCGCATGTTCCATTTCGTGGTTAAGCCATGCCGGCGCCGCAGCCAAGGTCGCGCCGCAGTTCAGAACGAACAGCAGCGTGACCACACGGACGACGAAGCGCGAGACAAGGCGTTGCACGAACGAGGCAGCGGTGCCGCGGGGAGGCCGCTGCACTCGCAATATGGATAACAGGCCCGTATTCTGCGCAAACGCGCGACAATAGGCAACCATTCCCCCATGACATTGCTGACATGTCCGTTCGTTCCGCCGCCCCGGCGCTCGCTGCCGCACTCCTGTTCGGCGCAAGCACGCCGCTGGCCAAGACCCTCATGGGCTCAGTTTCGCCGCTGTTGCTGGCGGGCCTGTTGTACCTGGGTAGCGGCCTGGGCCTGGGCGGATTCCTGCTACTAAGGAAGCTCACACGCAAGGCCGACAGCCAGACCCCGACACAACCGCCAATTCCGCGTCATGAAATTCCGTGGCTTTTGGGAGCGATCTTGGCTGGTGGAGTGGCCGGCCCGGCACTTCTGATGACAGGGCTTGCCGTGACCAGCGCAGCATCCGCCTCGCTCCTATTGAATGTGGAGGGCGTCTTCACGGCGCTCATCGCCTGGACCGTATTCAAGGAGAACGCCGATCGGCAAATTGTGCTTGGCATGATTGCCATCGTTGCCGGGGGCATTCTTCTTTCCTGGCAGCCGGGTGCTGCCAGCTTGTCCCCAGGTGCGCTGCTCATTATTGCCGCCTGCGGATGCTGGGCGGTCGACAACAATCTCACCCGGAAGGTGTCATCGAATGATGCTGTCCTGATCGCCTGCCTGAAGGGCTTGGTCGCGGGCGCATGCAATACGGCATTCGCACTGGTTGCAGGCAGCACGCTCCCTGGAGCGTTACCTTTCGCTTCGGCGATGGTGATCGGCTTTGCCGGCTATGGCGTGAGTCTGGCGCTGTTTGTGATCGCGCTTCGTCATCTTGGTACGGCCAGGACAGGTGCTTATTTCTCAGTGGCCCCCTTGTTCGGTGTGGTCATCTCCTTCCTCTTGTGGCCGGAGATGCCGAATGTCCTGTTCTGGCTCGCCGCAGCGCTAATGGCATTGGGTGTCTGGCTGCATCTCCGCGAACGGCACGAGCACGACCACACCCATGACGCGATGGAACATACGCATTCGCATCGCCACGATGAACACCATCAGCACGAGCATGATTTTCCGTGGGATGGAAAGGAACCCCACGTGCACGCCCACCGACACGCCCCGATTGTTCACAAGCATCCCCACTACCCGGACATTCATCACAGGCATTCGCACTGATATATTGCAGAGACTCTGCCCAACGATGGCCGACTCGGCGCGATGAGATTTGGCGACACAACCATTGGACGTGGCGATTGCACTATACCCGGCCACCCGTTGAGCGAACCAGAAATTGAGTCGTGCCTCAGTAGAGTCCACGACACATACGTGCGTCCTGGTCCCCGGTGCAGCGCTGAAACTTCTCCGATCGCTTTACCGCTTTAGCCTCGATCAATCGACGCAAGCGAGAAGTAGAAGCTAGCAGTCCGATCCACCAGTCGCTGCCATGGCACCACGCTTTCCATCTCATTCAGAAAGCGCTGTCGATGAGTTACGCGCTTCTTTCCCCGGCTTTCCGCTTCCGCAAAACTGATCTGTCGCTTCATCTCCGACTTATCCCTTTGGCACCAGCATGAGAACGCTTACAAGCATTGATGGCCGAGCATTGGTTCGTTACCACACAGACCAACGTTCCCATGTGCGTAATATCTCGGTTAGTGCTGCACTGGCCTAGACCCGTTTGGGCAGGCCAGAAGCGAGATGGTGCTGTCTCTCCCAAGTCGTAGCGAGCGCCATGCAGCGGGCCGCGTTGTGGGGACTGCACACGCTGAATCGCGGGAAGTGTGCGATTGCAGCCGCGCTCGTCTCGCCAAGGGGAAATCATCATCGTGGAGTAAGTCAAACTGATCACAACAGAAGGCGGCGTCGCATCATGCAATTATTCAAAACCGAAATACGCAGCCGGTTAATTGGATTGATAGCCATCGCAGCCACTGGGTGTCAGAGTGATGCACAGATCCCCCTTGCGTCCGTGCCGATTCGTGCGATCCCCTCAGGTACCGCCTGTCAGAAGGCGGACGCCATGTGGTACGGCAAGATTCTTCCTTCTCGCTATGACCAGCTGCCGCCACTGACTAGTCCAGGGATTGTCGGCTTGCTAAAGTTGATGACGGATAGCTTTTCGGTGAAGGCGCTTACATCGCATGGCGATGAGCTGGAGCCCGGACGACATAAACTGATTCACGCTTTCGGCGCAGAAGCGCGAGTGCGTTTGGTCGTGAGCCCAAAGGCAATGCAAGGCTACACAGGCATTTTCCAGAGCGGCGCAGAATGTGCGATCGCGCGTTTTTCTCTTGCAAACAAGCCCGACACCAACACATCGATCCCGGGCCTGGCGCTGAAAATCTTCATTAATGGAGATCGTCCATCGGTCAATTTGCTAATGATGCATTCGATTGATGCACAAGTGGGGCACAACTACTTTGCTCAAGACTTTAGCAATATCCTGCCACCTGCCGTTGCGTTCCCCAAGCGCCTGCTGGAAAGTGGATTTGAACGCGGTGCCGTATTATTTGGTGCCAAAGACACCAACCCCGGCAGACTGACGCTGGAGCATCTCGCCGGTACCCTGCCAAACGGCGAGCGCATCGCCACGCCCAAGGTGCCGTACCAGCTGATCTTCAAACCAACCACCTATGCTCGCGCCTTGATGGCTGATGCGACTGTCACCGATGACTTTCGCGTCAAACTGGCCGGACTCTCAGTCGGGCAGGCGATCTACGATATCTATACGTTGATGGAGGGGGATCCTGCAGGGAACGCCAAGTTTCTGGGCCAGTTGGTTTTGGCGACGCCAATCGTGGCGTCACGCTATGGCGATGAAACGCTCTATTTCCAACACAATATGGCAAGAAATTAACTTGGCATCGCTTGGTCGGCCATTATTTGTAACGGCTCGCGTTTCAAACGGGCCGTGCTCGCACGATACCGTTTTCAGCTCGCGATAGGTCTCCTTTGCCCACAGCGTTCGCAAGCTTGCCTTCGCCGACTTGCCAGTGCCGAATTACACGACGCTGAGTCGCCGCGCCCAGAAGATGGATGTAGTGCTGCCCTCTTTGCGTAGCGGCGAGCCGCTGCATCTGGTTGTCGACAACACAGATGCGAAGCTCTACGGCGAAGGTGATGCGCTGGCGCATCCTCTCCGAGGAGATTAATCCCCGCTAAAGGGACAGAATGCTCTTTGTCAGCCGCACTCGTGATGGTAGCCGACCACCCATCCTTCCGTGTTTAGGCTGTTGTGCATCGATGTGGCAGCGATAGCGGCCTCCCCAAAGGCAACGGCGATCTGATCGAGACTATGCACTACGTCACCCGCCGCATATAGGCCGGCGATTGTGCTGGCCATGTGCTGGTCAACAATCAGAGTCTTGTCGGGCGCGAGAGCCGCGCCCAAGGCGAAGGCGAGATCTGACCTCACATTGCCTCCCAGAGCAGAGTACAGGGTATCGAACTGGTATTCCTTTCCGCTGTGCGTTTGCAGGGCTGCGATCCTCGTTCCTTCCACGCGCAACGCGGGAATTCCCTCTTCAACGACGGCAATTCCGGCTGCTTTGAGTCTTTGATGATCTTCCTCGGATAATGCGACTTTGTTTCCGAGCGTGAACAGGGTCAGCTCCGACGCATACGTGCGAATGAACAGGGCTTCTTTTATAGCTTCGTTGTCCTGCGCAATCACCGCCGCCTTCTTACCGATAACCTCGTAGCCGTCGCAGATAACGCAGTGGCGTACCAAACCGCAGTGAATGGCATCTGTTAGACCGGGGAAAGCGGGCTCGATGTCGATGACGCCAGTGGCAAGCAACACTTTTCTAGCCTGAATCTGCCTTTGTTCCGTCGATGCCAAAAATGTTCCGTCCTGTTGCTTGATGAGTTTGTTTACCGTACCGGTGGAGATGCTGACCCCAAAACGCGAAGCTTGGGCGCGCAGCCGTGCAAGCAGGTCGTGGCCCGAGATACCGTTCGGGTATCCTGGGCAGTTATGGGAAAGGGGAATCAGCGAGGCGCGGCTCTCGCCCGCGTCGATCACTTGTATGCGACGCCGAAACCGCGCCAGGTAGGTAGCCGCGGTAAGCCCCGCAACTCCCGCCCCAATTACTAGGCAGTCGACCCGCTCTAATGCAGAGTCATTCTTCATTTCAGGCTCCGGTACCGTCTTCCGCGCTCTCGTGCGTTCGACCTTTCGTGACAACCAAAGAAAAGTGACAACAGGAGAATGCACCGCCGAACAGAAGACCTTACTGCACCCTGGCGGTTTCTCAAATAGGCCAGCGTCGGGATCCGACCATAGTATAGGCGCACCGGGTATAGCGCTTCCATCACCGGTACGGCGGCGACATTGTGACGGGACGCGATGAAACCTTTTGGAACGGGAGAGCCGCTGCCAGCCTGGCGGGCCATTAACACTAGCTTATGATTTTCAGCCCCCTTGCGCGTCATCTTGTAGCAGCTTGCTTACGAATGGACGTGGAGTGGACGGCAGCGCATGGCCGGAGTATCGCCAGTCCCGCGCGTGGATCGATTACTTCATTCGCGCGCTTCCTCTCAGGTCTTTGGGTCGCCGGCCACCTCGATATGCATCATCAATCCGCCGCCGCCATGCTGCTCGGTATTGTTGTTGGTTGTATGGTGCGAGATATGGCAATGAATCATCCATTTTCCCGCCTTGAGGGCCGTCCAGATTACGTCATAGCGTTGTCCTGGGCCGACATTCAGAGTGTCCGCCTTGAAGCGGTCCGAAGTAGCGAGGGTCTCGCCATCGCGCGCGACCACCACGAACGGGCCGCCGTGGATGTGCATGGGATGGATGAAACCGCTGTTGGAGCCGATGAAGCGGACTTTCAGCGTTTCTCCCACCTTCATCTTGATTGTGTCGGTCGCGGGGTAGGCGCGGCCGTTGATAGTGAAGTAGTTCGGCAAGCCGCCTTCCATCGGCATGGCGGGGTACGTCAGGCCGTCCCGAACCAACCACTCCTGCAACTGGAGCGTGTATTCGTGATCCGCGGTGAGCTCGTCTCCAAGATTCGCCGGATCGATGATCAGGGCGCCATAAAGTCCTAACGCCTGCTGTCGGTCGACGTGATCGTGTGAATGATAGAAATAGGTTCCGGACTGCACGGCGGTAAATTCGTAGCGGTACATGTTACCGTTTGCGATTGGCGCTTGCGTAACGTTAGCGGGGCCATCCATGACATTCGGCAGGATCAATCCGTGCCAGTGCACTGTCGTCGTTTCCGGCAACCGGTTGATCACGTTGATTCGCACTCGATCACCTTGGCGGAAACGCAGCGTCGGGCCCGGCACTTGACCGTTGAAGGCGTAGGCATTGACGAAAACAGTGGGCAGGATCTGCCAGCGGATGACGGAGGTCTCCAGGTTGAAGACTTTGACGCCGCCTTCGAGGTGCGGCGCGAGCACTTGCGCTCCGGCCTGCTCTAAACCGTAACTGGCCGTAGCATCGCGCGGGTCGACCGCAGCCATGTCCAGCATCGCGGCGGCCGGCGTTTCCTGGGTCATGATCATGCCCGGCGGCATGATCGCCCCGCCAACCTCCTCTGCTGTCAGCCGCAGGTTGAAGAAAGCCGCGGGCAGGGTCATGCCGGCGATCAACATGAGCAAGCTGAATACCGTGACTGCAACCAGTTGCGGCCGAGTCACATCGGTGTGCATGCGATGACCACCGCCCGGCTCAGCACTGCGCATCTTGTCTCCGGGAACCTTGGCGGTGGTCTTGGAGTTCTTCTGCACGCTGGTGCCGCCACCCAGAGGCCCCGCGCTTGCGGCAGCCGCCTTCGCTATTCGCACATCGCCATGATCCATGCCCGCCATGCCGCCGGTGGCACCCGACGACGGCTTGTCCTGGCCGACGTGGGAGGACTTGCTTTCATGCGTCTTCACCGGCATGGAGTTCCCGCGCTCGGTCATCAGCCCATGCTTCATCCCGCGCGAAACCATCCACACGTTGACCGGATAGGCGATAACGAAGCCGGCGACGATGCCGAGCGACATCACCATCCAGAACATCGGCTCGCCGGGCCACATCGCGCGCATGTCGCGCCCCATCATCAAGTAGACCATGACGGGCGCCATCCCGGCCATCATGCAGTTCATTGAGATGAGTTCGGGCAGGAAGCTACGGCGCACGTTCTCGGTGTAGCTGCCGCCCATCGTCTTGCGCATGAACAGCGCCTGGAAGATAAGCAGGCCGAGGAGGAAGCCCGCGGTATATTCGACGATTAGATCGATCCACATCGGGAATCCGACCATAGCCGTAATGACTGCCGCCACCAGGATGCCGGTGGCATCACCAGCGACACAATGGACGGTGGAGCCTACTCCTTGTTTCCAGAGGGGCTTGACGAAATCTTCGTGGCCGCCTGGCATGGGTTCCTTGTCCGCCATGACATACAAGAGCATGCCGATCGGGCCCATATAGAGGGTCACCAGCACAAAACCCCATTTCATCACCGCAGGTTCGGGGTTGCCGGTGAACTGGTCCCACGCCACGTAAGCGGCCGACAGCACCGCTATGACCAGCCAGGCATGGACGAAAATATCGATGGGTTGAATCAACACAAGGCCGATCCCAAGTTAACTAAACTAACTGCCGCGGCAGACCGATCGCATAGCTCAGTGATAGCGCCTGCTGCAACCGTTGCTAGGCCCGACATTTCCGCGCTCCGCTACTGAGACCTTGTCAGTTCCCGGGTGGACGGATAGTAAAAACAGTAGCAGATATCGTCTCGCGCGTGTATCCCGAGAAGTCTGTTCGCCCGCGGTGCTTGTCGCCCCGGCTTCCGGACGAGCCAACGATAGCGGTCGGCCGGCATAGGGCGCGGTTGCGCAGGAAGAGGGCCAGGGGCCTGGGCGTCGTCGCTGGCCCCCAACGTGTTGGTGGCGCCGGAGGGGCTGGGTGAAGCGGCCGGCCCGTGCGAGCCAAGCAAAGGTGTCAGGGTGCTGGGTCGCCAGCCACGGATTCAGTGGGGTTGGGGCGAACATGTCCGGCATCGCCAGCCCCTCGGGTGAAGGGACAGCTTGGAAGCGGCGACGGTGGGTGTGGATCAGCCGGGTCAGCACGATCTCCGGGCTGGGCGCCTGCTCAGCCGGCACGGTACGCAGCGCCCGCGCTCCTAGGGAAATGCTGATCAATGAGCTTTGCGCGTGATGTTGCTCAGGCTATTGACTTCGGTTTTCGCAATGCGGGAGAGAAAGACCAATTCAGCACGGTTTTTCCCGGGTTTTGCGCCTCTCCTGGCGCGCTTGGCGCGCTCAGCACGGACTGCTCCCCCGTGAGGCCAACAACGGTTTCCTGGCAAGCACCAGATTCGCCAGACCAAACAGGCTGAGCAACTGCGCCGTGTTCTTGACCAGGCCCTTGTAGCGAACCTTACGATGACCAAAGAGATTCTTGATGACGTGGAACGGATGCTCGACCCGCGCCCGAATCTGGGCCTTGGCCCGCTCGACGGCGATCAGCAAGTCCTTGACGGTGCCGTCATGCATCGTCTTAATCTTGCCGCGCTTGACGGCCACCTGCCACTTCACGGACTTGCCTTGCATCTCGTCGCGCTTCTCCACGCCCGTGTAGCCCGCATCGCCAAACGCATGCTCCTCGTGACCATGCAGCAAGGCATGCGCCTGCGACACATCCGACGCGTTCGCTGCAGTGCCCACCACG
This sequence comes from Cupriavidus ulmosensis, assembly GCF_977008105.1. Classification (NCBI taxonomy): domain Bacteria; kingdom Pseudomonadati; phylum Pseudomonadota; class Betaproteobacteria; order Burkholderiales; family Burkholderiaceae; genus Cupriavidus; species Cupriavidus ulmosensis. The sequence continues at coordinate 2,132,732 of NZ_CDRMWP010000001.1, read as the reverse complement.
CTGTGTACCAGCCCCGAAGCCGCATCCACGCCGACATGCGCCTTCATGCCAAAGTGCCATTCATTACCCTTCTTGGTCTGGTGCATCTCCGGGTCGCGGCTCTTCTCCTTGTTCTTGGTCGAAGGTGGCGCCTCGATGATGGTGGCATCCACAATCGTGCCTTCCTTCATCATCAGCCCACGCTCGCACAGCATGATGCCGATCTCGTCGAACAGCTTTCGCGTCAGCTCATGCTCGACGAGCATGCGGCGAAACTTGAGGAGCGTGGTCGCGTCTGGCACCGCTTCGACTGCCAGGTCGATCCCGGCAAACGCCCGCATCGCCACGCTGTCGTACAGCGCGTCTTCCAGTGCCTCGTCCGACAGCCCGTACCACTGCTGCAGGAAGTAAATGCGCAGCATCCGCTCCAGACCGATCGGCGGCCGTCCGCGTTTGCCTTTGGGGTAGTACGGCTCGACCGCCGCAATCAGGCGCGACCACGGCACCACGCTTTCCATCTCCGTCAGGAAGCGCTGGCGGCGCGTCACCCGCTTCTTACCGTGGCTTTCCGCTTCCGCAAAACTGATCTGTCGCTTCATCTCCGACTCATCTCTTGGGCATGCATATGACAACGCTTACAAGCCACCCAACGATGACTTTCGTTCTGAATAAATCAGTCTTTCCTTATATTCGACAGCAGCATCATGCGACGGCCGCAGCTTGAGCACCGCCGGCCGCGTTGGGGTCGCCCAGCGAGCCGTGGCACCGCTTGAGGCGCATGAGCGTTTGGACAGCGCCTCGTAGCGCGCCTGCGCCGTGGCGACCGCCTCGGCGTGGCCGCGCTCGTCGGCGGCCACGCGCTCCTGTCTCGCACCTCGCTCAGTTCGTGGCGCAGTAGCTCAACACGCAGTTCGGCCTCGGTCATCCAGTTGCTCCCGGCACAACGGCGGGGCGATCGCCGTCATGCCGTCGGATCAGGTCGCTGTTCCGCGCCTCGACAGCTTGGATGATCGCCTCATAAGGGCGATGACTGGTGACGCAGATGGTCGCACGACCACCGACGCGTCCTCGGCCGCTTGGACGATCACGCCCAGATACTGCTCCGCGTGCTGCTCAGCAAACTGCGCGTAGCGCTCCCGGGTATCCTCCAGCATGTCGATGCGGTGGCTGAAGACGCGGTACTCCGAGATGACATGCAGGCCGGTGAGCTCGGCCCTGAATTGCCTTGGCAAGTTGCACCGCTACACCGACCGCGCCTTCCGAGAGTGCCGACCCATCGGTTGGCACCAAGAGATGCTGGAACGCCGTTGCCTCTTCACGCTTGGCCGCCGCTGCATCGGCACCTGGACGACAGGCTATTGCCATGATAGTCGCTCCGCACCACACGCCTCCCGCTGGCCGTAACGCTGCGCACGGATCCGAGACAGTGGGCGGGACGCCGCCATACTTGGCCACCGAAGGCCGATCGTCTCAACCAGCCGCCTCCTCAAAAAAGGAGCGGCTCGCCGCTCGCGGCGGTGGTAGGACGACAGCCGCAGCGGCGTGTCGCCAGCGTTATGCCTTCGCGGACCGCGAGGTGTGCTCGACCGCCTGCTTGCCTGCCTTTGACGCCGTGTTGCTCGCCGCACTGAGGTTCTGTTCGGCGACCTCGACCGCCTGCTTTGCGGTCTGGTACATCGCTTCACAGAACTTATTAGTGGCGGTCATCACCGAGGTCAGTGCCCCCACCGCGTTCTCCGAACTCGCTGGTGTGCTGTTTGCCAGATTGTCGATGAGCTCCTGCATCCGGCGGTTTTGCGCTTCATATTGCGCTTCGGCGACCTTGGCGAATTCGGCCTGAGTGGCCGTTGCGATCTCAATGAGCTGGCGCTGGTACGACAGCGCCTTCTCGCCGATCTGCGGGATCATGCTGGCCTGCAAGGCTAGCAACTCCTGCTGGTTTTCGGCGCCAAGCGCCGTCTGTGTGTTCTCCCGCGTTTCTGCCAGCGTCGACCTTATTGCTTGCAGGTTAAGCTGGACCAGCCTTTCAAAGCCTTCGAGGGCCTTGTTGGTCAGGCCAAGCACGATGGCGAGATTGCCTTGTTGCGCTGCGGCGATTTGCTCAGCGGACCACGGAGTCATCATGGGTCTCCTCAGATTTGACCAGTACACGCTTGCGCGGAATAGAACGACGCGGATCGTGCGGCGGGACGTCGGGATGGGCTAGTTAGCGAATGCGTGCAATGGCGTTGAGGATGGCGCCGCCTCTGGCGGTGATGCAGGGGCGTCGCTGGCCCGAGTCAAGCCTTTCTAGCTGTACCAGTTCGCGTTCGAGGAGGGCTTCCAGGACCGCGCGGTCCAGTTCAGCGTGATCCGGTGCATCCTTGACGAGTAAGAGAGTGGCCACTTCATGAGGACTCAGCATCCTTGACTCCTGGATTTCGGCTTGGGACTGCTGGGAAGTTGCATTCATAGCCGTCGCAGAGGAGCTCGATTCAGGCGGCGAAGACGGCGATGTTCTTGCTGCCCGGCGTCCCTGCGCTGCGCGCCGGGAGAATCCATTCAATACCGCGAACGTCGATTGATCAAGGTGTGACATGAAGATTCTGTGAACGCTTTGGATCAAATTCTCGCCACCTGGCCAGTCAACAGGCGACATCGGACCCTGCGTTGAAGGGGGCAGGCAAAGGGTGTCCGCGGAATGCACGGCAATGTGGTCGACGCTTCTGAACTGCCTAGGCTAGTGACGTCTGATACCCGCGTGCAACGGGGCTCGCAAGGCGGTCGTTGCATGGCAAAGCTCCTTGATTAAGCCGATAGGGATGCGACCGAGACGCGCCCAAGTGGCAGCAATTCGCGAGCCAGAAGATTAAATCGGCTGTATTAGGTTCGTTACCTTACGGGAACATTACGCGACGATGACACGTCGGTGGCCAGCAATACCTTGGTATCGGTAATGGCGGGGAAGAGGCTTTTGCTTCAGCGCAGGGCACACTATGCTAAGTGGACGCTGACAAATGCGCGAGGAGCCAACGTGTTCGAACGCCATAGCCATGCCGCTCGCAGTTCTGTTTCCCTGAGCCGTCGCCGCTTGCTGGGGACCTTGGCCGCGGCCAGCGGCCTGGCGACTGTCGGCGCTTATTCGCGAGGCGTTTGGGCCCTGAAGAGCCAGGATCATCCCGTCGTGCTGACTGGCACATCGTTTGATTTGGCAATCGGCGCGACGCCGATGGCGTTCACCGGCCGTATCCGGCCGACGACCAGTGTGAATGGGTCCATCCCCGCCCCCATCCTGCGCTGGAAGCAAGGCACCGAGGTCACGCTTCGCGTCACGAACCATCTCGATACACAGACCTCAATTCACTGGCACGGCATTCTGTTGCCATTCCAAATGGACGGCGTACCGGGGATTTCCTTCCCTGGCATCGCGCCTGGCGAGACGTTCGTTTATCGCTTTCAGGTCCGTCAGGCCGGCACGTATTGGTATCACGCGCATACCCGATTCCAGGAGCAGACCGGCTTGTACGGTCCGCTGGTCATCGAGCCGATGCAACCGGATCCGATCAAGGTGGACCGCGACTATGTCGTCATGTTCAGCGAATGGACGGATGAAAACCCGGAGATGGTGTTCGCGCATTTGAAGAAAATGAGCGACTTCTATAATTTCCAACAGCCAACGGTGGGGGATTTCGTCAGAGATGTGTCCCAGATGGGGCTGTCACAAGCCTTGGCCAAACGCGCCATGTGGAACCAGATGCGGATGAATCCCACCGATTTGGCTGATATCTCCACTGCCACCTATACCTACCTGGTCAACGGCACTACCCCGGACGCCAACTGGACTGCCATTGCCAAGGCGGGCGAACGCGTGCGGCTACGTTTCATTAACGGATCGGCGACCACGACCTTTGATGTGCGCATCCCAGGGGTGAAACTCACCGTTGTATCCGCCGATGGCCAGGATGTCGAACCGGTACAGGTCGACGAGATTCGCATCGCTGTGGCCGAGACCTACGATGTGGTCGTGCAGATGCCAGCCGACAAGGCCTATACGATCTTCGCCCAATCGATGGACCGTAGCGGCTACGCGAGGGCAACGCTCGCGCCAGAGCCCGGCATGCGCGCAGAAGTCCCGAAGCCGGACCCGAAGACCTGGCTCACCATGGCCGACATGGGCATGGGTGACATGGATATGGGCGATATGAATATGGGACACATGGGCACGGGAAACGTGAACATGCGTGACATGGGCATGGACACCATGTCGAGTGCGCACGGCATGCAGCCAATGACCCCCCAACCCGGAGCGGCGCCACATGACATGTCCGCCATGTCCGGACAGACGCTGGCTGCGCCTGCAGCGATGGCCGGGATGGATCATGACAAGCCGGCCGTGATGCCTGGCATGGAGAAGGCTAGCAATGAGATGGGGCATGCCATGGGCGGCATGGGGGACATGAGTGGCATGGGGCCACAGGTCGACATGCGCTCAATGAATCCCTCTGGCTCGCTGTCCGATCCGGGGCCGAGACTGCGCAACAACGGCAGGCGGGTGCTGACCTACGCCGACCTCAAAACGGTCGGTCCGGTGATTGACAAACGCCCGCCAAGCCGCGAGCTCGAACTACGACTGACCGGGAACATGCGCCGCTTTATCTGGGGGATCGATGGCAAGAAGTTCTCCCAGGCCGAGCCGATCCGGCTCTACTACGGCGAGCGCCTTCGCATCACGCTCGTCAATGACACCATGATGAACCATCCAATGCACCTGCATGGCATGTTCAGCGAGCTGGAGAATGACGAAGGAAAGGCGCTCGTCAGAAAGCACACCATCAATGTGCAGCCGTCCAAGAAAGTCAGCTTTCTGGTAACCGCCGATGCGCCAGGGCAATGGGCGTTTCATTGCCATTTGCTCTATCACATGGAAGCCGGCATGTTCCGCAAAGTCGTAGTCGCCTAATGCAGAGGACCACGCCAACAAATGCCCGGGAGATTCACGTGCTGAACCGCTGTCAATCACTCCTGGCGGGCGTCGCACTGTTGGCCGGTGCCCAGCTCAATAGCGCCCTTGCCCAAACGATGGCTCCGCACATGGCCCCGATGCCAGGCATGGCGCATGGCGAACCGATGACGCCGCCGACGACCACCCAAGATGGTAAAGCCGAGCGTGGCAGCACTGCGACCGATCCTTCCGCTTCCGCCGGTGCGAACATGATCATCCAGGTGAACGAACCCCGGGTGCCGATGTCGGATCCGGACAAGGGTATACCGATGCCCGGCGATACGATGGCCGATGACGATATCTACTACCAAGTCTTGTTCGATCGACTGGAGTACGTCAAGGCGCCGGGCGGGTCTGGTCTATCGTGGGACGTACTGGCCTGGGTCGGCAAGGACCTCAACCGGCTATGGTTCAAGTCGGAGGGATCCCGCCTCTACGGCAAGACGGAGGAAGCCCGAGCTGAAGCGCTGTGGGGGCACGCTTTCGCGACCTTCTGGGACTGGCAACTGGGCGTCCGTCAAGACTTTGGCAATGGGCCGCCGCGGACCTGGGCGGCCTTTGGCGTACAGGGCCTCGCGCCGTACTGGTTCGACGTAGAAGCCACGGCCTACGTCGGGTCCTCCGGGCGCGCTGGGGCCCGAGTGCGAACCACCTACGATATTCGCTTCACTCAACGCCTGCTTTTGACGCCAGAATTCGAGGCGAATGCCTACAGCAAGGCGGATGAGGCGCGGGGCATTGGTAACGGCATCTCGGACCTGAAGATCGGCTTGCGCCTCAGATATGAAATCCGACGACAGTTTGCGCCATACATCGGCGTGGTGTGGGGCAAGAAGCTCGGCAATACCGCGGACCTGGCGCGTGCTGCAGGGGAGCGGACCACCGACAAGCAAATCGTCGCCGGCGTGCGCATCTGGTTCTGACAGATGACACGCAAGGCTGAGTACGGTGCCCCGATCGCGTGAACGTGCGCGTCAGGATAACAGTCAGCTTTCAAAGGGATTACATTTCGTAGCCAGCCTTCCGACGCCGACTGCAAGACATAGAATGCACATTATGATGGGTGTAGAGGGTCCACAAGGTGACGCGGCCGGCTACGCATTGCCACATTCGGAAGCATTGCGTTGTCGCCGGCCAACTCGCTCAGGAATATAGAATGAAAGTCGGCAGGTTGCTTGTCCTGGTCAGCGGCGCGACGCTGGCCGTGGCGCCGGGCCCGGTCCTGGCGATTCGGCTTGCCTGGGCGCCGATGAACGACAGCGGAAATGGCTTGGGAACGTGGTCCTACGAGGATCCTGGCTCCGTCCTCATCAAAGCGGGCCCGCCCGTGGACCAAGGGTCGACGCCGCACCGTACTGAGCAGAGGGACAGTGAGAAGCTGCAGTATGCGCTTGGCGTGAACCCAAGGCACCGGTTGTTCAAGCATCAAGGCAGCGCCTTGGGCACCTCGCAACCAACCAAGTCATCGCGAGACAAGGAGCGGCCGAATCGTGAGTGCGACACGCCACGCCCGGCTGCTCCGCCTGCACACTCTCACCTTTCACGTCGCTAACCCCGGGACACTCAGTTGTACGTTGTCTTTATCGATCCAAAGGAGGCCTTAAGATGAAAAGCAAATTTGCCGTTGCAACGTTTATTGCCGCACTTTCCTTCGCCGCCTTTGCGGTCGACCAGGCCAACGTGGTCAAAACCTACGAGCTCAAGGACGGCTCGAAGGTTCACGTCTTCAAAGACGGAAAGATGGGCATGGAAAACAAGTTCGGCAAGTCCGTGAGCATGCCCGATGGCAAGGTCATGGAAACCAAGGACGGAACCAAGATCCTCATGAAGGGGAATGAAGTATTCCGCCTTGACGATGCGCTGATCAAGGGCCATCGCGAAGGCGGCTAGGAGTACGCCGCCGCCCGCTTGAGCACAGTTGGAGCGCCGCGGCGGGGGGCGCTTCATTTCGGGCGGCGCCCTTCTCGCCTTGGCGCTGCCATCGTTAATCGCGCCCATCTTCCTAAATGTTGCTACCTTACCTGATTGCTGAGTACACCAACACGCTCAACGGCCTTGAGGCCTGCAGCGTCAAGGCATGACGGCCCTGCCCCGGAATCCGCAACGAAACAGGTCGGGTGCCGGGCATCGCCTGCCCGGCGTCATCCTGCGAAATCACAATGGTGACCCCGGCAGGTTCGTTAGCGGCGTTCTGCAGGACGAGCACACAGCCTTCGCCTGCGACAAGCTTTCGGCTCCATGTCGAACTCGACGAAGCCGCGACGTCTATGACCCACTCTGCCGGTCGCGCTTCCGCCACTGACACGTTATTGGGCAAGAAAGCGGAAGGCCCGCGATCGAGATCGATAATCGGCACGTGCGCTGACGCTGTAACGCTCACAACAGCAAACAACGCCGCGAAACCGGCTCGGATGAGGATCAATCTACGTCTCCCTTGATGGGCGATGAGGACGTTGGTGTTCAAGGATCCGAAGACAGGATTCCATATCGGGCGGGCCGCGCCGCTTGATAAGACTCCCTCGGCCAGTCTCGGCGTCGTACCTACGTTGGCACAAGCTGTTGCGTGCGCGCTCGGTATGCATCGCCCCGGCCCCTGCGCTCTGCTTGCGCGGGCGAGCCACAGATTCTAGGCGCCAAGCCTGACAGGAAGATTACCCGGCGATTACAAGGTTGCGCCGCTTCCCGGCACGACGGCGCCGCGTACGGAGGCGCAGCCCCATTTAAACGCGACGACGATGGCAGCACGTGAGGTGCTGCGATTCGACCGAGCGTCAGCGCGCAAGTTTCATCCGGGTCCCCAATGTAACCTCCTCGCATGTCGCGGTAACCTTTCTCTCTCTAGACTTCAATTCCTGTTGAATTCAAAAAAACGTGTCGAATTGGAGACGCTATGAAAAAAACAGGGATGACGGCTGCTGGCATGCTGCTCGGATCGCTGTCGGTTGGCGCTTATGCTCAGTCGAGTGTCACGTTGTACGGCGTGGCCGATGTCGGGATCGAGTATCTATCGAATGCCCCGTCGTCAAGCGGCGGCAAGAACCTCGTGCGCATGTCCGCTGGCAACATGTCGACATCGCGCTGGGGCCTGCGGGGAACTGAAGATCTGGGAGGCGGATTCAGAGCCTTGTTCGAGCTGGAGAGCGGTTTTTCCCTCGACACGGCGCAATCGAGCAGCGCCGGGCGCTTATTCGACCGCGGCGCCCTGGTGGGCCTATCCAACCAATACGGTCAGCTGACGTTGGGCCGGCAGACGACCGTGCTCTATGACACGGCTATCCAGTTTGATCCGATGGGATTTGCCCCGCGATACTCGCTCTACAAGAGCGATGACACCATTGCCGGCCGCGCGGACAACGCTGTCAAGTACAAGGGCAGTTTCGGCGGCCTGACCGCGATGGCGCTCTACAGCTTCGGCCGCACCGGCGGCGGCGAAGTCCCCGGCGAGCCGAAGGTGGATCGGGAAATGAGCGCGGGCCTGGTGTACTCCGTCGGGCCGCTGTCCGTCGGCGCCCTTTACGACGAATACCGGGGGCCGACGGTTGCCCTGCAGGGGCTGAAGGACCGGCGTGCGCTCGTTGGCGTAAGCTACGGGATCGGGCCCGCGAAGCTTTATGCGGGCTACCGCTGGTTCAACGGCAATATCTCGGCATCCGCGACCGGCACACGCTCCAACTTGTACTGGGCGGGCCTACGCTATCAATTGACCTCGGCCTTGTCTCTCACCGGGGCGGCGTACTATACGGATGTGCGAGGTTCCGGAGCCGACCCGCTGATGTTCGTTGCGTCGACTGACTACGCCTTCTCCAAGCGAACCGACGTGTACTTCAATGTCGGCTATGTCCGCAACAAGGGCGGCTCGCAGCTTGGCTTGAACGGCTTCAATGCCAGCAGTGACGCCCCGGTCAATGTCGTCCCGGGCGACAATCAGGCGGGCGTTGTGCTGGGCGTTCGGCACAAGTTCTAAGCGGAAGCAGTTGAAAGGTCCTTTTACCGAAGGGCCAGTAGCCACGGCGTACCGCCGTGGCTATTTTTACATCTCGGTGGTCGCTCCATACTGGCCCCACGGCTGAAGAGACCGGCTAGAGGCGGCCCTCACCTCGATTGCGCGGAAACGTCAGGATGAAGCGCGTTTTGCCGCCCGACGACTCCGCCGAAATCTGACCGCCATGCGCGACCATGATGGCCTGGGTGATGGATAGTCCCAAGCCTACGCTATCGGAATCCGCCCGGGTCCGCGACTTGTCTGCGCGGAAGAAGCGATCGAAAATCGAGGGCAGCAGATCGGGACTGATCTCCTTGCCTTCATTCTCCACCACGATGGTGGCATGACCGGGCTGCTCCCGCGCCTCGACCACGATCTGCTTTCCTTCTGGTGTGTAGCGCAGCGCATTGGAGAGCAGGTTGCTGAGTGCCCGGCGCAGCATCAGGCGGTCGCCGGCGATCCGTGCCTGTCCCTGTAGCCGCAGATTCACGCCTTTGTCCTCAGCCAGCGCATCATAGAAGTCGAACAGCGCCTGCACTTCGTCGGCCACGTTGATGGCTTCCTCGTTGGGCAGCGTGATGCCATGCTCCATCTTTGCCAGGTACAGCATATCGGAGACCATCCGCCCAAGCCGCTGCAGCTCCTCCGCATTGGAGGCGAGAACGTCCCGATACTTTGCCGCGTCGCGCGGCTGCGACAGTACGACATGCGTCTGGGTCATCAGGTTGGTAATCGGGGTGCGCAACTCATGAGCCAGGTCGGAAGAGAATTCCGATAGCCGTCGAAAGTCATCCTGCAACCGCTCCAGCATCGCGTTCAGCGTTGCCGCCAGATCGGCCATCTCGACCGGCACGGCTTCCACCGGCATGCGCGCGTCCAGCTTGTTCGCGGTCACGCCCTTGGCGCGCGAGGCCATCATCCGTAACGGTGCGAGCCCGCGCCGCGCGGCCCACCAGCCGAACAGGCCGCTGGCTGCGACAGCCAGGGTCGTATAGAACGCCAGCGATTGGCGGAAAGCATGCATGAAGTGGGCATGAATTTCGGTATCCATGCCGACGACGATGTTCAAGGGCCCGGTTCTCGCGTCTGCCACTGTCGCCTGCGCACGCATGCCGCGGTATTCCTGCCCGTTTTGCTGCCAGACAAAGGTGTCATCCTGCGCGGACTGCCGCCAGATGGCCTCGAAGGCTGTCCCGAAATCGAAGCCCTTGGTAGCATAGACGCTGTGGCCTTGCGCGGTCTGCACCTGCACGACGAACCCAGAATGATGCTCGACCATTTCCTGGAGCCGGATCGGCAACCGGTCGATCGGGCTCTCCTCAGCGATCCTTTGGATCAGGCGAATGTTGTCACCCAACACGACATAATCTTCGTTGGCGAAGTGGCGATCCATCGCCAGCCAAATCAGCACGCCCAGACCGAGCATTACGACCGCAGACGAGAGCGAGAACAGGATGGTCAAGCGCATCGTCAATGACAGGCGATGCGTCATTCCTGTTCCTCCGGCGCTTCCAGGACGTAGCCCATGCCGCGAACGGTCTGGATCAGCTTTGTCTCGAAATCGTCATCGATCTTCGCCCGTAAGCGGCGAATGGCCACATCGATCACATTGCTGTCGCTGTCAAAGTTCATATCCCAGACCTGGGAGGCGATCAGCGAGCGCGGCAAGACCTCTCCGCGCCTACGGGCGAGCAGCTCGAGCAGCGCAAACTCCTTGCTTGTGAGCGCGATGCGGCGACCGGCGCGCGAAGCCCGACGCCGGCCCAGGTCCAACACCAGGTCACCCACCTGGATGCGGTCCATCGCCAGTTGTACGGTGCCGCGACGCAACAGCGTCCGGACCCTCGCCAAGAGCTCCGAGAAGGCAAACGGCTTCACCAGATAGTCGTCGGCGCCAAGCTCCAGTCCCCTGACCCGGTCGGCCACACTGTCACGGGCAGTTAGAAACAAGACCGGGACCGCGTTCTCCGCGGCCCGGATGGTCTGCAGAATGCGCCAGCCATCGAGATCCGGCAGCATGACGTCGAGGATAATCAGGTCGTATGCCTCGTTGAGCGCCAGGTGTTGTCCGTCAAGTCCGTTGGCGACCAGGTCGACAACGAATCCGGCCTCGGTCAGCCCCTGACGCAAATACTCACCTGTCTTGGATTCGTCCTCCACTACCAGCAGCTTCACGTTCGCGCCTCCCCTTTTTTTGAGATCGTGTGGCCAGCCCTTTTGGACTGGCCCTGTACGAGGTAGTCTACCCAGACGCTTCGCGAGTGACTTCTACCTTACCGGAATGTAATGTTCAGGTAAGTTGACCGTAGCCTCATTTTCGTTACTCTTTCCATGCCGCCTTCCGACGCGGCCATTCAAGCAAAAAAGGACTATTTCATGCGACGTGATCGACCGTCTGGCATTGTGCTGCCCAACCTTCCGCGCCGCCGGTTTGTGCAGGGTCTGGCTGCCGGGGGTGTGATGGCGGGGCTGTCCGGTCTTGGCGGCAGCGCGTGGGCTCAGGTGTCAGACCAACCCAATAATGCCTCATACGGCACAGCACCGGTGTTGCGCGGGACCGAATTCGACCTCGTGATCGGTGAGTCGGTCGTCAACTTCACCGGGGCGCCGAGGGTGGCGACCACTATCAATGGCATGTTGCCGGGGCCCACGCTGCGCTGGCGGCAGGGCGAGACGGTGACAATTCGGGTGACAAACCGGTTGCGTGAGCATACGTCGATTCACTGGCATGGGATCATTCTGCCGTTCCAGATGGACGGCGTGCCTGGCATCAGCTTCGCCGGCATCGCACCAGGCGAGACGTTCACCTACCGCTTCAAGGTCGACCAGACCGGCAGCTATTGGTATCACTCGCACTCGGGCTTCCAGGAAATGACCGGCGTGTATGGCGGCATTGTCATCGATCCGGCCTCCGGCGCAGATGGCGTCCAGGCCGATCGCGACTACACCGTGCTGCTCTCGGATTGGACCGATGAAGATCCGATGCGAGTGCTCTCGAAGTTGAAGGTCCAGAGCGACTACTACAACTATAACCAGCCCACGGTTATCGATTTCTTCCGCGACGTCTCGAACGAGGGGATGAAGAGCGCGCTCGCCAAGCGCAAGATGTGGAATGAGATGCGCATGAATCCGACAGATCTCGCGGACCTGTCCGGCGCCACCCTGACCTATCTGACCAATGGCGTCACCCCAGCCGGCAACTGGACCGGCGTGTTCAAGCCCGGTGAGAAGGTCCGTCTGCGGTTCATCAACGGTGCGGGCAACACGTTCTACGATGTGCGCATTCCCGGTCTGAAACTCAAGGTCATCCAGGTCGACGGGCAGAACATTGAACCGGTGTCGGTTGATGAGTTCCGATTCGGGCCGGGCGAGACCTGTGACGTAGTGATCGAGCCGCGCGACGACGCCTATACCATCTTCTCCCAGTCGATGGACCGCACGGGCTATGCCCGCGGCACGCTGGCGACGCGCGCGGGGCTGACTGCGCCGGTGCCGGCTGTCGACAAGCCGCAATGGCTCACCATGGCAGACATGATGGGCAGCATGGGCGGCATGGATCACGGTGAGATGGCCATGCAAGGCATGAACCACGCCGGAATGCAGGGGATGGACCATAGCTCCATGGGCATGCAAGGCATGGGTCACGGGGCAATGGCGATGGACCACAGCCAGCATGCCATGGGTGGCATGGGTGGCATGAGTGGCATGGAGGCTGACGCATCGCTGAAGGTGCCCAGCACCAAGGCGCGGCACGCGAAGACGGAATACAGCGCCAGCACCGATATGCGGGTGGACATGGCGCGAACCAACCTGGATGACCCCGGCATCGGCCTGCGCAACAACGGGCGTCGCGTGTTGACGCTGGCCGACCAGCATACCATTGGCGGTCCGTTGGACAAGCGCGGTCCGGGGCGCGAGGTGGAATTGCACCTGACCGGAAATATGGAGCGGTATTCGTGGTCATTTGACGGCGTGGAATTCGGGAAATCTACCCCGGTCTATTTCAAGTACGGCGAGCGACTGCGCGTCATCCTGCACAACGACACGATGATGACGCACCCAATGCATATGCACGGCATGTGGAGTGAACTCGAGTCGCCGGATGGCTCCTTCCAGGCTCGCCGACACACGATTGCCGTTCAGCCGGCGCAGCGCATCAGCTTCCTCGTCACTGCCGACGCATTGGGACGGTGGGCCTGGCATTGCCACCTGATGTTGCACATGGACGCGGGGATGTTCCGCGAAGTGGTGGTGGCCTGACCTCTTAACCGAATACGCACATGCATAAACAAACAAGAACAGTACTGGCCGCCTTGCTTGCGTCCGCGGGCATGAGCGCCGCCTGGGCGCAACACACCCACACACAAGATAGTCAGGCAGAATCCTCTTCGACCGGCGTCTCGGAAAAGGCCAAGCCTGCGCCGAAAGCAAAGTCGCAAGGCAAGACAGACGGCGCGCAAGGCATGGAGCGCAGCCAGATGCCGGGCATGGACCATAGCCAAATGCAAGGTATGGACACTATGCAAGGCATGGACCACAGCCAGATGCAGGGTATGGGCCAGGACTCGATGCAGGGCATGGACCACGGCCAGATGCAGGGTATGGGCCAAGGCTCGATGCAAGGCATGGACCATGGCGACATGCAGATGCAAGGCGGAAGCGCTCCTGCGGACGCGCGCGATCCGCACGGTTACTCGGGCGGATATCAACTCGGTGTAGGCAAGTATGCTGTCGGAACGGCCCGGTCGCTGCACATGGCAGACGAGCACCTGTTCGCCTCGGTGCTGGTTGACCGCCTGGAATGGGTCAAAGGTAACGAAAGCAATGCTGCCGCCTACGAGGCTCAAGCGTGGATCGGCAGCACCTATAACAAGCTTGTGATCAAGGCAGAGGGGGAAGCCGAGAAACGCAAGATCCACGAGGCCCGCACCGAGTTGCTGTGGGGCCATGCGATCGCTACTTATTGGGACACGCAACTGGGTATCCGCAATGATGCCGGTTATGGACGGCCGACACGCAACTGGCTGGCATTCGGTGTCCAGGGCCTGGCGCCGTACTGGTTCGAGGTCGACGCAACCGGCTATATCGGAACGGAAGGACGCACTGCGCTGCGCCTGTCTGCCGAGTATGAATTGCTGATTACCCAGCGCCTGATTCTGCAGCCAAGAATCGAGGCCAATCTTTACGGCAAGAACGACCCGGAGGTCGGCGTAGGCAACGGGCTTGCCAATGGTGCGGTCGGCCTGCGTCTGCGCTATGAGTTCAGCCGCCAGTTCGCCCCGTATATCGGCGTCGAACGGTATCAGACCTTTGGCAACACCGCCGACATGGTTCGCGCCTCAGGCGGCCGTAGTGGCGAAACTCGTTTCGTGGCGGGTGTTCGCATGTGGTTCTAACCACGCATTTCAACCCACGTTATATATTTGGAGTTCACCATGCAAGCGCCCCGCTTCACCATTCGTGCCACGTTGGCTGTGGCTGCCATGCTAGCTAGTTCCGTTGCCTTCGCCCATCCGAAGCTGGTGTCGTCCACGCCCGCCGATCAAGCCGAAGTCTCGGCGCCGCAAAAGATCGAACTGAAGTTCTCGGAGAACCTGGCGACCCAGTTCTCTGGCGCAAGCCTCGTCATGACCGGCATGCCCGGCATGGCCAACCATTCGCCGATGAAGGTCGCCGCCAAGGTCTCCGGTAGCGACGATCCCAAGACCATGGTCATTACCCCGGCCCAGACGCTGGCTCCGGGTAGCTACCGCGTGGATTGGCGTGCCGTGTCGTCTGACACGCATCCGATCAACGGCAATATCGCGTTCACCGTCAAGTAAGCGGCCAATGGACTTGGCAACTATTGCGGTGCGCTTTGCACTCTATTTCGACCTGACAACACTGTTCGGACTGCCGCTGTTTGGTCTGTACGCACTACGCCGTGATGAGATGTCGTCGCGGATCGGCGCGCGCTTTGTGGCGATTTGCGCGGCGGTCGCGGCCCTGGGGATCGCCCTGTCGCTGGCGAATATTGCCGTCATGGCCAAAGGCATGACCGGTGCGTCCACATACGCGGAGCTGCAAGGCCACGTCTTCGAAATGATTGTGACGGGCACCGACTTTGGCGCGGCGTGGGCCGTGCGGCTGGTTGCCCTGCTCCTCTGCGTGGCTATCGCATTGTTTGCCCGCCGGCAGCCGACGATGCAGTTCGGCGTGCTTGCGGTCGCGGGCGGCGTTGCGCTATCTACGCTCGCCTGGGGCGGCCACGGCGCAATGGATGACGGCGGCCGGCGCTATGTCCACCTTGCCTCCGATATTGCCCATTTGATGGCAGCGGGTGCCTGGGTGGGCGCCCTCCTGGCGTTCGTCTTGTTGTCCCGCCCATCCGCCACGCCCGGGAAAGTCGCCTTGTTAAGCCGTACGTCCAACGGCTTCGCCCAAGTCGGCACCATCGTCGTCGCGACTTTGACCATCACCGGTGCGGTGAACTACTGGTTGATCGTCGGGCCCGCCCTGCCGGATCTGTCGCTCACGTCTTACGGTGGCCTCCTGGTGTCCAAGCTGGCACTATTCGCCACGATGCTCGCCCTTGCAGCGGCCAATCGCTTTCACCTCAGTCCGCAGCTCGAGCGAGCCGTCCGAACCGGAGATCATGCCGTAGCCGTTCGTACGCTGCGACGCAGCCTGATGTTCGAGACCAGCGCCGCAACGCTCATCCTGGCGCTCGTCGCCTCACTCGGCATCCTGTCGCCGTCGGGCATGTAGCGTCGTCCTCACGAGCCGCGCGGCACTGCTGAGCACTCTTTCCTTCATCAACCGCCAAGGAGACGCCATGAAGACGATCAAGCAACTACTGCTGGCACTGGGCATGACACCGATGCTGGTCTTTGCAGCGGGCAGCATGGACAGTCACGCGAGCCACGGCACCTCCACAAAGTCGGCCGCGGGCCAGCCGGGCAATCCCGCCAAGGCATCGCGTACGGTCAATGTGGCGATGGCTGACACGATGCGCTACACGCCGGATTCGATTGCGGTCAAGCGCGGCGAAACGGTGCGCTTCGTCGTGCGCAATGTCGGCAAGGTCGAGCACGAAATGGTCATCGGCACTGCCGGTGAGTTGAAGGAGCACGCGCAGATGATGCGCAGCATGCCCGCCGAAAAGCATGCCGCCGGCCCGAATCAGGTCACGCTTGCGCCCGGCCAGCAAGGCGTGCTCGTCTGGAAGTTCGACGGGCCTGGGACGGTCGACTTCGCCTGCCTGGTACCGGGACATTTCGAAGCCGGCATGGTCGGAAAGGTCGTCGTCAAGTAAAGCCGAGCGTTTCGCCGCAGTGGGGCGTTCCGTCGTCCGCGATACCGCGCAAGGCGGCGGCTTCCACTGGGCGCGTGCTGTCGCGCGTTGCCGCCCCCTGCAAAAAGCAGAGGTGAATGCCTGCCCGAGACTACCGCCGGCTGGCATACTGATCGGTCGCTTCGCGCTGGGCCGCGGCCATTTTGGCCGGCCCGGTGCTCTTAATGTAGGCCAGCACAGCGATGATGTCGTCATCGGACATTGACTTGCCGAATGCCGGCATGTCGCTCACATAACCCTTGGGCGCGGTAATGCCGGGCACCAGCCCATGCTTGGTGATCGCAAACAGCACTGCGTCGGCATGGTGCCAGGTGTGCCCGGATGCATCGTGCGGTGGCGCTGGCATGCGGCCATTTGGAAGCCGCTCGCGCCAGCTCGGTTGCCCTTCGAGCTTTGTCCCATGGCATGACGCGCATGCCTGCGGGTACAGCTGCTTGCCGCGGGACACGTGCACCGGATCCGAAGCATCGATGCGCAGCTGCCGCGCTTCAGCGGGCCCTTTCTCGGCAACGGGCGCCTCCAGATAGCGCTTTGTCTGCAGTGCAATCGCCGTGGCCACCGCTGCGCCCAGCGCTAGCAAGCCGGCAACGCTCCAGCGCGTCTTATTCGACTCTTCCATTTCGCTTGCCAGGCAGCGCCCAGTGCGCTGCCAGCCCACGCACTAGTCTTTCGAGAACGGCTTGCCGCCAAAATCGACGGTAATCAGGTTTCCGTCCATCCGCCCCATGCCGGGCGAATTGGCGGGCATACCGGGCACAGCGGCACCTTTCAAGGACGGGTTCGCAGCGAGCTTTCGGATCGCAACAGCCGGCACGTGTCCCTCCACAACCTGTCCGCTGCCACCCATCACCGCGGTATGGCAGGAACTGAACTGCGCGGGCACACCAAGCCGCGTCTTCGCCGCCGCGACATCGGACGAATTGATCACCTTGGTCCGGATGCCGGCCTGGTTCACGTGCTTGACCCACTCTTCACAGCAACCACAGTTGGGGCCCTTGTAGACGGTGAGCGTGGGCGACGCCGCATACGCGCTCGCGCCAATCGCAAGGAACGCGACAGTGGTCAGGATATGCTTCATTGATACTCCTCAAAAAACATT
The DNA here is from genome assembly GCF_977008105.1 of Cupriavidus ulmosensis. Taxonomy (NCBI): domain Bacteria; kingdom Pseudomonadati; phylum Pseudomonadota; class Betaproteobacteria; order Burkholderiales; family Burkholderiaceae; genus Cupriavidus; species Cupriavidus ulmosensis. The sequence continues at coordinate 2,115,358 of NZ_CDRMWP010000001.1, read as the reverse complement.
GGCTTCGGATGGCACGGCGGGGCCCCCGCTGTACGGGGCCTTGTCTCACATGTCCGCCTGCCGGAGTCGCAGCGCGTTCGTAACCACAGACGCCGAACTGAGGCTCATCGCAAGCGCGGCAATCATAGGCGATAACAGCAACCCGGTGAATGGGTACAGTACCCCTGCCGCCAACGGTACGCCCAGAGCGTTATAGATAAACGCGAAGCCAAGATTCTGCTTCATGTTGCGGATGGTCGCCTCAGATAGCCCCCGCGCACGGGCAATGCCTCGCAGGTCTCCTTTGACCAGCGTCACCTGAGCACTATTCATCGCGACATCGGTGCCGGTACCCATGGCAATGCCCACGTCAGATTTGGCCAGCGCCGGGGCGTCATTGATGCCATCCCCTGCCATCGCGACCACGGCGCCGCCTTTCTGCAGCTGGCTGACGAGGTTGAGCTTGTCCGCCGGCTTCACCTCACCGTGAAACTCTGCAATGTCCAGCTTTGCTGCAACCGCTTTCGCCGTGGCAACACCATCGCCGGTTGCCATGACCACACGGATGCCTTCTGCCTTGAGGCTGGCCAGTGCCTCCGGCGTGGAGCCCTTGATCGGATCCGAGACGGCGAGCAGGCCCGCCAGGCGACCCTCGACCGCAAGATACATCACGCTCGCGCCTTGCGCGCGCAGTGCATCGGCCTGCGAGCGCAGTGCCTCGGTCGGAATGCTTTCCGTCTCCATCAGCGCCGTGTTGCCGATGGCGAGCTTCTTGCCACCCACGGCACCGCGCACGCCAATCCCGGTGCTGGATTCGAAGTCTTCTGGCTTCTCCAGCGTGAGGCCGCGCGCGCGAGCAGCTTCCACCAGCGCCGCCGCGAGCGGGTGCTCGCTGCCCTGGTCCAGGCTCGCCGCCAGCCGAAGGACCTCTTCGTCGGCATAGCCGTTTGTGCCGAGGGCTCGCTCGAAGGCCGGCCGGCCCTCGGTCAGCGTACCCGTCTTGTCGACAATGAGCGTGGTCACCTTTCGGAGGTTCTCGATGGCTGCCGCGTCGCGGAAAAGCACACCATTGGAGGCACCCTTGCCGCTTGCAACCATGATCGACATCGGCGTAGCCAGGCCCAGCGCGCAGGGACAGGCAATGATCAGCACCGCGACGGCATTGATCAGACCGAACACCCAGCTTGGCTGCGGCCCGAACAGACCCCAGGCAAAAAACGTCACGACGGCAATACCGATGACGCCCAGCACAAACACACCAGCGACCTTGTCGGCCATGCGTTGCATCGGGGCCTTCGATCGCTGCGCCTGCGCCACCATCTGCACAATCTGGGACAGCACCGTCTGCGAGCCGACCTTTTCCGAACGAATGACCAGACTGCCGGACGTATTCATCGTTGCGCCGATGACGTGGTCTCCCGCGCGCTTGGTGACCGGCATGGGTTCGCCGGTGATCATCGATTCGTCAACCGAGCTGCTCCCCTCAGTCACGATCCCGTCGACCGGCACCTTCTCGCCCGGCCTGACCCGCAACAGGTCGCCGACATGCACATGCGTGAGCGGCACATCCTCCTCCGCGCCGTCCGGTCCAATACGGCGAGCCGTCTTGGGTGCCAAGCCGAGCAACGATCTGATGGCGGCTGAGGTTTGCGAGCGCGCCTTGAGCTCAAGCAGTTGGCCGAGCAGCGTAAGCGAAATAATGACCGCTGCGGCCTCAAAGTACACGCCGATCCGGCCATTGGCCGAAAATGCCTGCGGGAAGGCGCCTGGCACCGCGGTAGCCACCACGCTGTACAAATACGCTGCGCCGGTCCCGAGTCCGATCAAGGTCCACATGTTGGGACTGCGATGGATAAATGACCGCACACAACGCTGGAAGATCGGCCAACCCGCCCACAGCACCACAGGCGTCGCCAGAGCAAGTTCAACCCAGCTCTGGGTGGATGCCTGCATCCAGCCCCATCGGTGCGCGAACATGGCGAGGATGAACACGACAACGGTCAACGGCAGGGTCCACCAGAAGCGGTGGCGAAAGTCCACCAACTCCGGATTTTCCGCTTCATCGAGGTCTGGCAGTAGCGGCTCCAGCGTCATCCCGCACTTGGGGCAGTTGCCCGGATGATCCTGGCGGATCTCCGGGTGCATCGGACAGGTGTAGATTGTCCCTGGCGCCGCCGGAGCCTCCTCAGGCATCCCCGGCGCGCCCGTGTACCTGGCCGGGTCGGCCTCGAACTTCTTCTGGCACGACGCGCTGCAAAAGTAGTACAGGATGCCAGCGTGTTCGGTATGGAAGCTCGAGTGGGCCGACACCGCCATCCCACAGACCGGATCTTTCAACGCACCGGCGCTTAGGGCGCTCTGGCCCTGCCCCTCATGGCCATGGTGAGGATGGTGGCCGTGGTGCTCGCCATGCGCCCGATGGCCAGTATTCGAGGGCACACCGTGGGCATGGCTGGCACCGTCACCCGGGCGCCCGGCGTCGTGTGGCTGGCGTTGGCTGCTGGTTTCATTCATCGAATGACTCCCTGTTAGTCGTTGTGCGCTATCCATCCACGGCCTCATTGGAACTTCCCGGTGAGGCACTGCGCCCGTGGCCACCATGGAACAGATGCATCAACGGGCACAGCAACACTAGCGCAAACGGCAGCCATGAAGCAACTTGGCCCTGCCGGATGGCTAGCGCAACGGCCCCCATCGCAATTGCCCCCCCCCAGCGCAGAAGCCAGGGAAACCGCAGGAATCGGCCGGCGTTCGTGCCGGCGGCCGGCGATTGCGGATGGCAGATCTTCATGACAGGCTCCTTACGCGTTCATGACGGCAGCTGACAGCGCGTGGCTCGTTCCGGTCAGCCCTGACGACTTCAAGATAGACCTTCCGACCATGGGAAGGTCAAGCCTGCCCGAGCCCAAAGATTGCCCAAGTTCAAAACGTGCCGGGGTGATACACTCCCCGCAAAAAAGAACACCATGATCGACACCACACGCATCCTCATCGAGCGCTGGAAGACCGACCAGAGCGGCACCTATCAAACTTGGTTTCTCTGGCCCGAGCGTCTCAAGAATTTCCGTTCCATCCGGCGCGGCATCGGGGCCGTCGTCGACGAGATCCAGGGAGGGACATTCGGCAATGCGTACCGTGGGTCGTCCCTGGAGACCGTAGTGTCCTCGATCGCTGAACAGCGTCAGATTTTCAAAGGCGCGGATCACGCCTTTCTGTGGAAGCCAAAGCTGCGCATCCCGGACATCTATGAGAACGCCGAGAACCAGCGCGCCTTTGCCCGGCTGTTGCACACCTGCAATTGCTGTGACACCGAGCTGGAAGTCCTTAACGCGATTCGCCAACTCAGCAGCCTCGGCATTAAAGGGCTGGGGCCGGCCGCTGCCAACCTGCTCTATTTTATTCATCCCACGCTGGTCGTGCCGTTCAATACGGCGATCGTCAACGGATATAACGCGCTGACGGGATCGTCGGTCAAGCTTGGCAAATGGGACCACTATCTGGCAATGCGCGAAGGGGTACTGGCACTGAATCAGCGCTATCGGGACCTGCTGTCCAACGATCTTGGCGCCATCGCGGGCCTGCTTTTTGACCTCGGCATGCAACGCTATCCGCTGCCACCGCGGCAAGCGCAGGCAGGCGATGTGGCCGCATGGCAGCAGGAACTGGCCAAGGTGCGCGAGCAGGCCGCCGCGCTTGCCAGGCAGATTCAACTGGGCCAAACCGAAGACGCCACCCATACCGAGGTGCAGGGATGGCTGCGCGATCTCGGCAAGTCGCTCGGCTTCGCAGTCTGGATTGCCACGAACGACAGAAGCCGCTTGTACAACGGGGAACCCCTGAGCAAGGGTTGTCTCGAAACTTTGCCGCCGGCGCTGCTTGTGGCGGGTGGCGATACCGTTCCTCTCATCGACACCGTCTGGCTGAACGCCACGACACTCGAGGTCGAGGCAGCTTTTGAAGTCGAACATACCACCTCGATCTATTCCGGGATCGTGCGCTTACTGGACCTGGCGCTGGGTTCCGACCAGTCCGCCCACAAGCACCTCTTTCTGGTCGCGCCGGATGATCGGGAAGGCGATGTGCGCGCGCAGTTAAGCCGGCCGGCCTTCAGCCGCGTGTCGGCGCTCAATATCCGATACGTCCCCTACTCCAGCCTGCGCGAGCATCGCGAAAGCATCGCGCGCTTTGGCAGCGGCCTGAAGCCGATCGAAGCCATCGCGAGACAGCTCTGAAATTGGCACTTTGAGGGAAGCGCCGGGAGATGCCACACGACGCCGTTACAGATGGCAACGGCGTGTGGGCCGGCGATGGACAAACATCATCGCGCCTAAGGCGCGATGATGAGCCGCTGGGCCTTGGTCAGAGCCAGACCCTGGGCATGCGCGTGAGCACCTAGGCGGGTATCGGGCTAATCCCCCGATACCCGCACCGCGGCAAGGTACCCGCCAGCCGGGCGACCCATCCGTCCCGGCGAGACGGTGCGGTGCCGAGGTCAGGCGCCGTCGCTGAAGGTGTCCCGCGGGCCTACGGCGTGGCTGCCATCCGTGAACGGATCACGGGTGCCCATGGCGTGGCTACCGTCGGTGAACGGATCACGCGTGCCCATGGCGTGGCTGCCATCGGTGAAAGGATCGCGCGTGCCCATCGCGTGCCCCCCAGCGGTAAAGGGATCACGCGGCGAATTCACGCCGGCTTGCGCGATGCCCGCGACGCTGCCAAGGGTTGCCAGGGTCAGTGCCACAAGGGCAGTCTTCTTCAACGTACGCATTATGTTTCTCCTTGCTTCGATAGTGGCTCGGTGAGCCTGCACTTACAGTGTAGAACCGTGTAGCCCACCAGGGCCTGACGACGAAATTACAAATCTGTCATGTCGGCACTCCTGACAGTCTGGGATCTTCAGCCGCCGGTATAGAGCTTGCTGCGCTCGATATAGACGCGTACGCCCCGGGCGTTGGGCAGCGCCGGGAACAGGACGCCAAGATCCACGGATGAGCCGTGAACGAATTCGGCGAATGTCCAGGTGGCTTCCTGCGCGCCACTGCGGAAGGTGACCGTGTCGCCCGAGGCCACATTGACAGACTTCAGGCCTGGGCCGAGCGTCACCGCACGCGAGGTCGTGTTCGCCGGCGCCAGGCTACCGAAGAGCGCCGCCTGCGGCCCCAACGGTGTGGCAGCCCCCGCTTCGGCCATCGCGCTGGGAGCCGCGCCGGGAACTGCGCGCGGCGCAGGCGTGCCGGCTTGTTCAGCGGCTTGCCGCTGCACGTGCTGCGCCCAGTTGTCCCCTGCATTGGTTCTGGTCTGGTCTGCGCTCCACGCTGGCGAACCCAACAGCACGGAAAGGGCCGACAACGCCAGTGCGGTAAAGGCGGTCTTCTTGGTATTCATGATGCTCTCCATTGACGTTTCGAGGCAGAACCTCTTAACTGCCATGGTAGGTAGCCACCGCTCACCGAGACGTTACCCGGCAATTACATCCATGTAAGCTCCCTCGCCTCGGTCCCACGCCTGGCGCAGAAATGGGTACGCCAACGTCAGCTTGGCGACCTAACCGGGCTTCAGAGACGCGAGACTCCCAGCCCGCCGCGCCGCGACGCGTTGCCGTTGCAGCGCTCGGCATACCGGAACAACGCCTCGCAATGCCGCGTCGGCTTCCGGCCGCAGACGTACTGATTTCAACGGCCGATGGCAGCCGGTGCGGTGCAGGTGCTTGTCCTCACGTGACGTACCGGTCAACGAGTGGCTGCCGTTCCTCATGATGTCCAACCCTTCTTCCTGGCCACCACCAGCAGCGAGCCGCCCGCTGCAAAGCGCAGGCCGGCTCGAATCAGGCTGTGCTCAATGGTGCAAACACCGCCTAGCACGCCGTTCAAGGCCGCCCCGATGCGAAAGCCGTCATCCATGGCGTCGCGAGGCGGCTTGGCGCGCTGCCGCAGCCGGGAGATGGCCATGGCAGGCAAAAGCAGCGTCATGAACGAGGTGACGTCGACAATCTCGAACCCGCCTGACTCGACCTTTGTCACCAGGTCCCGGCGCGTATAGCGCCGCTTGTGCTTGGCCACTTCGTCCATGTGGCTCCACAGCGAGGGATGTTGTGGCACCGTCAAGATAATGCCCCCATCTGCCCTGCACGCACGGTACATCTCTGCCAAGACCAGGGCGTCGTCCTCGACGTGTTCGATGACGTCAAACGCCCCCATGACGTCGAACGCGTCGGTGAAGGGAATCGCGCGGGCATCCATCTGCAAGAACTGGGCTTTGCATTTGCGCTGCCCCGTCATCAGTGCGTGCATCGATGCCTCGCCGCCCACCAGGCGTGCACGCGGAAAGCGCGCCTGGATCGCCCGCAGGTTCTCGGCGGTCCCGCACCCGACATCCATGAATGACCGCAGGTCAGGAAAGTAGCGCTGCAGCGCAGCCAGGATCAGTTGGCGACGATAGACAAACCAGAAGTGCTTCGCTTCGAGTCCCTCGTACTCAACAAAGAGCGGTTCGTGAAAACCATCATGGTCGACGATCATGGCTGGCGCCAGGCAAACCACGCCCGCGTGGACACGGGGTTGCCAACCGCAGGCGGTGCAGGCCCACACGTCTATCTTGAGCGGGGCCTTACATTGATTACAGATACGCATCGCTGTCTCCAATATTGTGCGAGCGCGACCGCAGGGCGAAATCAAACGCTGCACCATAATTGCCTGCCTTGCCATCGCGAGCGCGCGAGTGCAGGCAGGGTTCGCCCTCGGTCAACCGAAGGACGACATCTATGAACGGGGTGGAGATGGCCGGCGAACGGAACGGCGTCGGCGGCCTCAGAGATGCCGGGAAGGCGGGCGTAGCAACGTCTCAGGCGTCGTGCTGGAAAATGCCGTGTTCGGAGAGGTAAGCGGTATGCCGGTTGTTGGCAACGCTTGTGCCGACCAAAAGGCAGCGATGGCTAGCGGCGAAGCCGCCGTGCAGGAGGAACAGGCATGACAACCGCGCGCCTTGCCGCGTTCCTTGCTGGCCAGGCAGTGATGCGATGTGGTGTCGCCAAGTGCGTCGGTATTGTCGGCGCTCGCCTCCTCAGCGGCGTCGAGCACGGCGCCGGCGACCCGCCCCTGCTGCAGCTCGGCGCAGGAGAGCGTTGCCGCCGCGCCAACGTTCTGGATTGGCAATGCAAGCACAACTAACCAAAGCGATAGGTGGCGCAAAAGCCTTCTCATCCGGCGACAGCAGGCATCGATTGAATGCGGAGTTTATAGAAGCGGCCTGACGGCAAAATGACAGGGGCATGACAGACGCAGCGCCCATCGCACCACGGCGGCTCTGCCGCGGATCAGCCGGGGCATGGTGGGCCGCCGTTACCGAAGGGCATGACGGCGTCCCGGCGGGCATGCGAGCGAATTTCTGCAGCGGCGGAGTGCCTCGGATGAAAGGGGTCGCACCGTGCTGCCTGATTGGGCACCATCGCGCGCCGGCCTCCCATTGGGCTCGGCACGCCGATCCGCGGGAGAACGGCTGGCGCCGTCCTCAGTGACCGCGCGGACCGTAAGCGTATGGGTTGTGATGGCGCCGCTCATGCTCCCGTCGCCCATGATCCATGCCGTGGCGCGATTCACGATGGGGCTCGCGCACCGCGGCGCCATGGCCATACGAAGCGTGGGAGTCGTGCACCAGCGCCACGGCGGGCACGGCATGCACCTCGGTATGCGCAGCGCGTGGCGGGATGATCCCTCCTCGACCATGCCCATCATGCGGGTAGGCATGCGTCTGCGCATTGGCGTAACTGAATCCGATGAGTAGGACGGTGCCGACCAGGACCGGAAGCTTATTCATGTTTAACGCCTTGCGGGTAGAGGAAGACAGCATACGACTTCGGCATTGAAGGGAGTGTTCGTGCTATACAAATGTGAACGCTTGTAACGCTGCTATCCCGCCGGCAAGCAAAAGCCATCGAGAATTACCCCCGCGTAATGGTCGCGTAATAAGAGCCGGCGCCGTGCCGCAATTCCGCGCAAGGGAAATTCTTGGCGCGATCGCAACGAGAACCTAAATTCACGGTAACGACATCGCCGTTGGCGCACCCGCTTCGCTGGTTTGCCGGTCGTGCTGCCAGACGCCCGGTGCAGCGCGACGGCGTCCCGACGCCATGAGTGACGAAGGAGAATTTCATGCGTGTCTTATTGCTGATTACGATCATGCTGGGTGGGTGCGCGACGGTCGCCGAACGTACCGCGCAAGCCGAGCGTGACATGGAGGCATCGCTACAGATTCAGGGACCCGCTTGCGAAAAGCTCGGCTATCAAAAAGATTCGGATCCGTGGCGTGACTGCGTTTTACGCCTCAGCGCCAGAAGCGGGCCCTGTATGCATCGACGGCTCTGAATCCGATAGCACCGCGTACGGCGGCGCTCCACCGCTGGCTCGACTCCGCCGCCTGGCCCGATCCCCGCAGTAACGGGGTTGCGTACCGCAACTCGGGCTCATTCGCCGCATGCGCCCTCGAGCAAAAGCACTGCTTGACCTTACCCCCATGGGAAGGTCCATAGTGTAATTGAGGACGGCATGGCGGCGACAGCGCCATGGCCACACAGTGCATTAAGCGGGGCAAGCCATGAACACTGCGACGCAATTGCTATTTGATGACGTGTTCGCGGTATTCCGGCGGGCATGCGACCAGCAGCAGTACGGTGTGGCCGAGCACCTGCTAGCCGCCCTGGAGCGATTGGCCGGCGGGGACAATCGCTTGCTCGACGAGGTCTACCTGTCGTTCGCGTCGCCCGGTTCTGCGGGCCGGGCGACGCCGGAACCGCCGGTGGCTCGAGCATGATGAAGACCTATACTGAAGACAGATCCGCGACGGCGCTACCGCGCGTCGGCTCGGAGCGCCCAATGCGTAAGCATATGAAACAGTTTTGGCGTGTCGTCATGCTGCTGACCCTGGCGCTGGCTTTGCCCCTGCGGGCGCAAGCCGGGCCGTTGGACAGTTGCTGTGTCGCCGGCCTGGCTGACATGCCTGCTCATATGCCTGTGCAAGGGGCGCAGGCCAGTGTCGAGACCGCCAGCCCGCATGACTGCGTCAGTCACAGCTGTGCCGGCGACCGGCATGCCAGCGGCCCGTCTCGTATTCCCTGCACGTCCTCCGCTTGTGCGGTCTTCGCTGGCACGCCGTTAGCAACCGGGTCCACCACGGATGCATGGACCAGCGTTTTGGTCGCCCATCCGGAATTCGCGTATCTCTCCGTCGTTCCGGCTCGCCTCGAGCGCCCGCCGAAACGCGTCCGTCTGTAGCGCAATCCCGCCACACAGCGTTGCCGCAGCTGGCGCCTCCGCGCCACGCGTGCTCCTGTCTGACTTAGCCATTTGCAGTGTTGCCTGCCGCCCGCTCTTGGGGTTTAGGCGGTCCCTGCCTATACGGAACGAGGAATAATCATGAAATCCCTGCTTCACGCTCTTGTGGGCGCCGTCGCCCTGGCGCTCTCGCTATCGGCCGTCGCCGGACCTGATTGGTATGTGATCGAAAAGGCTCGTGCCGCCAAGCGAGCTGAGGCGCAACAACAGAAACAGCAGACGGAGGACCACGCGGCGATGATGCGCGACCATGCCGCCATGATGCAAAAGTGTCGCGAAATGATGGGTCAACCCAAGTAACCGAGCCCGCGCTCCGGTGCCTGCGTTCGCGTGGCTCGCCGGAGCGCTCCCCCGGATGGGCTACCCCGTCTGCATTAGATCTGGGGCAAACCGCACGATGTGCCGGAAGAGCCCAAACGCTGCTACCATTCGCCTCAAACCGAGTCTTCCACGTGCGTACCCGTTTTCGCCGGCTTTGGCTTGCCGCCTTCCTGTTGAGTACATTCCTGACAGTTCAGCTGGCAGCGGCCGCCTACGCCTGCGCGGGCAGCCGGTATTCGATGGAAGGGATGGCGGACATGGCCGGCATGACGGAGTCCTGTCCGGACATGACGCAGAAGGCCGAAGCGCCGGCTGCCCATAATGGCTTGTGCCTGGAGCACTGCCAGCTTGGCTCCAAGTCGGCCGACCACCCCAGCGCGCAGATTCCTGCGTTCCAGCCCGTGCTCGTCAATCTGGTTGAGCCGGCGTTGGTACCGGTAGTCGTCAGCCAGCGAGCGGCCTACGCCGACGCGGTGCCACGCGGGCCCCCTCGCCCCCTGCCCATCCTCCACTGCTGTTTCCGAAACTAGCCTCCGCAGCAACGCCTACTATCGTGCCCTGAACCATAGTCTTCAGGGTGGTCGTTGCTTTGCGGAGGCTTTATGCATTTGCGTTTTCCCTTTGCGTATGGGTGCCGGCTGACGCTCGCCCTTACGCTGTTCGCCGCTGCCCATCCCGGATGGGCGCAGCCCGCGGCCGCACTCTCCGTGCAGGAAGCCGTGGCGCTCGCGTCTTCCCGCTCGACGGATGCCGAAACATCGCGCTCAGCGGTCCAGTCCGCCATCGAGATGGCGGTGGCTGGCCGACAGTTGCCAGACCCGGTCCTGAAGGTCGGCGTCAATAACGTGCCGGCTGATGGCCGCGACGGGTTTTCCCTCGGCACAGACTCGATGACGATGCGCTCGATCAGCCTGATGCAGGAATTCACCCGATCGGCCAAGCGCGAGGCCCGCGCTCAGCGTTTCGAGGCTGAGGCCTCGTCGGCAGAGGCCCAGCGTACGGCGGCGCTGGCGACGGTGCAGCGTGGCGCCGCCACGGCCTGGCTGGACCGCTGGTACGCCGAACGTGCCTACAGCGTGCTCACCGAGCAGGCGCAGTCCATCAAGCTGATGGTGGAGGCGGCGCAGGCTGCCTATCGCGGCAACCGCGGCTCCCGTGCGGACATCCTGGCCGCCGAACTGGAACTCCGGCAACTGCAGGATCGCGAAGACGAGGCCCGCGCCGCACTGGGGTCAGCCCGAGCGATGCTGCGCCGCTGGGTGGGCGAGGCCGCAGAGCGTCCCCTGGCCGAACGCCCTGGCCTCGAGGCGCCGGCCTGGCTCAACACCCTGGACGCCGACGGCGTGGCGCAACTGCCGGACGTGGCGGCGGCCGAGGCACAGGTGGGCGTCGCCGAGGCGGAAAGCCGGGTCGCTCGGGAGAACAAGATCCCGGATGTGAGCGTGGAACTGATGTACAGCCAGCGCGGCCCCGCCTACTCCAACATGGTTTCGCTCAACGTCTCACTGCCGCTGCCCTGGGACCAGAAGCATCGCCAGGATCGGGAACTGGCCGCAAGGCTTGCGCAGGCCGACGCTGCGCGCGCGCAAGCCGAGGTCGTACGCCGCGGCTTGCTCGGGCAGTTGCGCGGCAAGCAGGCGGAGCTGGCGCTCAGCCAGGCGCGGCTCGAGCGCTATCGGAGCACCACCGTGCCGCTGGCCAAGGCACAGACCGAGGCAGCCCTGACCGCCTATCGAGCGGGCGCCGGCACCCTGACCGCTGTGGCCGATGCCAGCCGCAAGGCGCTCAATATTTCGCTTGAGCGCCTGAAGCTTGAGGCTGCCACCGCCCGACTCTGGGCGGACCTGACCTTCCTGATGCCGTTACCCACCGCAGTCCAGCCCACGTCACTGCAAGGAGCTCAACCATGAACAAGACCACGATTGCACGGACGGTGGCAGGCCTGATGGTGGTGGCAAGCGTTGGGGCTGCCTATTACCTCGGTCAACAACAAGGGCGCCAGCAGTCGCCCGCGTCGGCAACCGCGGGCGGCGGCGCCAGCGGTGCCGCCCTCAAGGCGGGCGACATTGACCCGAAAACTGGCAAGCGCCTCCTCTACTGGCACGACCCGATGGTGCCAGGACAGCGCTTTGACAAGCCGGGCAAGTCGCCGTACATGGACATGCCGTTGTCGCCGGTGTACGAAGAAGCCAGCGGCGGCGCGGCCGTCACCATCGACAGCCGCATGACACAGAACCTTGGCATCCGCACGGCCGAGGTGAAGACCGGCCGGCTGGAGGCCGCCTTGCAAGTACCGGGCAATGTCGCGATCAATGAACGCGGCATCGAAGTGCTGCAGGCCCGCACCAGCGGATTCGTAGAACACGCGTATGCCCGGACCACCCTCGATCCGGTCCGAAAAGGTCAAGCGCTGGCGCAAATCTATGCGCCGGAATGGGTCGCGGCGCAGGAAGAATACCTGGCGGTCAACCGGATGGATGGCAGCCTACAGCGCGAGCTGCGCGAGGCCGCCATTGCGCGCATGCGTCAGGCTGGCATGACCGAGAGCCATATCCGGCTGGTACAGTCCACCGGCAAACTGCAGCCGCGGCTGACGATCACCAGTTCGGTGGACGGCATCGTCACCGAAATCGGTGCGCGCGACGGCATGACGGTCTCACCGGGAACGACCCTCTTTCGCATCGCGAGCCTTGCGACCATATGGGTCATCGCCGAGGTGCCTGAGAGCCAGGCCGCCCCGTTGCGGCCCGGACAGACGGTGTCGGCCACCGCCGCAGCCTTGCCCGACGAGACGCTGTCGGGCAAGGTCGATGCCATCCTGCCGGATATCAGCGCCGGTACCCGCACGGTCAAGGTGCGCATCGAATTGCCGAACAAGGCACGCCAGCTGTTGCCCGGCATGTTTGTCTCGGTGCGCTTTGACGCCGCCCCCGGACCGGATCGCCTGCTGGTACCAACCGAGGCGCTGATCCGTACCGGCACGCGCACGGTCGCCATGGTGGCATCCGGCCAAGGCGGATTCAGCCCCGTGGAGGTCAAGACCGGCGCGGCTGCGGGCGGCCAAACCGAAATCATTGAGGGTCTCAAAGCGGGCCAGAAGGTGGTCGTTTCCGGACAGTTCCTGATCGACTCGGAGGCGAGTCTGCGCGGCACTGCACAGCGCATGACCGCGCCCACGGCCGCGTCGGCAGCCGGCGCGTCGGCCCCTGGTGCCGCAGCAGCGCCCGGGCCAGAACATCAAGGCGTCGGCCGGATCGAGGCCGTCACCGAGCAGAGCATGACGATCTCCCACGGGCCCATTCCGTCAGCGCAGTGGGGCGCCATGACGATGGAGTTTGGCGCGCCGCCAGCCGGCATGCCCAAGGGATTCAAGCCGGGGGATCAGGTCCGGTTCCGCTTCCGACTGGACAAGGACGGCGTGGCGACCCTGTCCGCGGTCGAGTCGGCTGCCGCCGTTGCGGGAGCGAAGCCATGATTGCCCGACTCATCCTCGCCTCCATCCGCAATCGCTTCCTGGTGCTGCTCGCCACCGTCATGGTGACCGCGTGGGGACTTTGGGCGGTACAGAGTACGCCGCTCGACGCCTTGCCAGACCTGTCCGACGTGCAAGTGATCATCCGCACGCCCTTCCCTGGGCAGGCGCCGCAGATCGTGGAAAACCAGGTCACCTATCCGCTCACCACGACCATGCTGTCGGTGCCCGGGGCCAAGACCGTGCGCGGCTACTCGTTCTTCGGTGACTCCTATGTCTATGTGCTGTTCGAAGACGGCACCGACCTGTACTGGGCGCGCTCACGCGTGCTCGAGTACCTGAACCAGGTGCAATCGCGGCTGCCCGCGGCAGCCAAGCCCGCGCTCGGACCCGATGCGACCGGCGTCGGCTGGATCTATGAGTATGCCTTGGTCGACAAGACCGGCCAGCATGACCTCAGCCAGTTACGGGCGCTACAGGACTGGTTCCTGCGCTTCGAGCTCAAATCGCTGCCCAACGTCGCCGAAGTGGCCTCGCTCGGCGGCATGGTCAAGCAATACCAGATCGTGCTGATGCCGGATCGGCTGCGCGCCTATAACCTGTCGCAAGCCAAGGTGCTGGCAGCGCTCAAGGGCGCCAACCAGGAAACCGGCGGCTCGGTGCTGGAGTTGGGTGAAGCCGAGTACATGGTCCGGGCGACCGGCTATCTGAAAACGCTGGACGACTTTCGCCAGATTCCGCTGGTGACGAGCGACGCTGGCATCCCGGTATGGCTGGGCGACGTTGCCACCGTGCAACTCGGCCCCGAGATGCGGCGTGGCATTGCCGAACTGAATGGCCAGGGCGAAGTGGCCGGCGGCGTCATCGTGCTGCGCTCAGGCAAGAATGCCCTGGAGACCATTGAAGCGGTCAAGGCCAAGCTCGCCACCTTACAGAAGAGCCTGCCCAAGGGCGTCGAGATCGTTACGACGTACGACCGCTCGGCACTGATCAAGCGGGCGGTGGCCAATCTCACCACCAAGCTGATCGAGGAATTTGCGGTCGTGGCGCTGGTCTGCCTGGTGTTTCTGTTTCACCTGCGCTCGGCGCTGGTGGCCATCGTCTCGCTGCCGCTGGGCGTGCTGGCCGCCTTCCTGGTGATGCGCTACCAGGGGGTGAATGCCAACATCATGTCGCTGGGTGGCATTGCCATCGCCATCGGCGCGATGGTCGATGCCGCGGTGGTCATGATCGAGAACGCGCACAAGCATCTCGAGCACTGGCATGCCGACAATCCGCAGCGCGAACTCCGCGCCCATGAACACTGGCGCGTCATCGGCAAATCTGCCGCCGAGGTTGGGCCTGCCCTATTCTTCTCGCTGCTGATCATCACGCTGTCGTTTATTCCGGTGTTCACACTGGAGGCGCAGGAGGGCCGGCTCTTCTCGCCGCTCGCCTTTACCAAGACCTATTCCATGGCGGCCGCAGCGGGATTGTCCGTCACCCTGGTACCGGTGCTGATGGGTTACATGATCCGCGGCAAGATCCCGTCGGAGCAGGCCAATCCGCTCAATCGCTGGCTGATTCGCGGCTACCAGCCGCTGCTCGGCAAGGTCCTTGCATATCCGAAGACCACCCTGGCGATCGCCGCCGTGCTGCTCATCGCCACCGCGTGGCCCATTATGCGCATTGGCGGCGAATTCATGCCGCCCCTGGATGAGGGCGATCTGCTCTACATGCCCTCGGCGTTGCCAGGCCTCTCCGCAGGCAAGGCCTCCCAGCTCCTGCAGCAGACCGATCGGCTCATCAAGACCGTGCCGGAGGTGGCGACCGTGTACGGCAAGGCGGGCCGCGCCGATACCGCCACCGATCCGGCGCCGATCGAGATGTTCGAGACCACCATCCAGTTCAAGCCCAAGGACCAATGGCGTGCCGGCATGACCACCGACAAGCTGGTCGAGGAACTGGATCGGGTCGTCAGGGTGCCAGGGCTGTCCAACATCTGGGTGCCGCCGATCCGCAACCGCATCGACATGCTCGCCACCGGCATCAAAAGCCCGGTGGGGATCAAGGTCGCCGGTACCGACCTGAAGGAAATCGATCGCCTGGCCACGCGCATCGAGGAGGCCGTCAAGACGGTTCCGGGGGTCACTTCCGCGCTGGCCGAACGGCTCACGGGCGGCCGGTACATTGACGTCGATATCGATCGGGGCGCTGCGGGTCGGTACGGCCTGAACATTGAAGACGTTCAGGCGATCGTCTCATCGGCCATCGGTGGCGAAAACGTCGGCGAAGTGGTCGACGGGCTCGCGCGCTTTCCCATCAATGTCCGGTATCCGCGTGACTATCGGGACTCCATCGAGCAACTGCGCAGCCTGCCCATCGTGACCGACAAGGGGCTGCAAATCACGCTGGCCGACGTTGCGCGCATCCAGGTCGTGCAAGGGCCGCCCATGCTGCGCAGTGAAAACGCGCGACTCTCCGGGTGGATCTACGTCGACATTCGCGGCAGGGACCTGCGCTCTGCCGTGCAGGACATGCAGGCGGCGGTCGCCAAAGCCGTCCCGATGCCAGCCGGATACTCCCTGAGTTGGTCGGGGCAGTTCGAGTATCTCGAGCGCGCCACCGCGAAGCTGAAGGTGGTGGTCCCGTTCACGCTGCTGATCATCTTCGTCCTGCTCTATCTGGTATTCGGCCGTCTGGATGAGGCACTGCTCATCATGGGCACCCTGCCGCTGGCCTTGATCGGCGGCTTCTGGTTACTCTATCTGCTGGGGTACAACCTATCGGTCGCGGGGATTGTCGGCTTCATCGCACTCGCCGGGGTCGCTGCGGAATTCGGCGTCATCATGCTGCTCTACCTGAAACACGCTTGGCAAGCACGGCTCGAGGATGGGCAAAGCAATCTCGCGGCCCTGCTCGATGCCATCGAGGAAGGCGCCGTGCTGCGTGTGCGCCCAAAGGCGATGACCGTCGCTGTGATTCTGGCCGGCCTGCTGCCGATCATGTGGTCGCACGGCACCGGCTCAGAAGTGATGCAGCGCATCGCTGCGCCAATGGTCGGCGGCATGGTGACGGCGCCGCTGCTGTCCATGTTTGTGGTCCCGGCGGTGTATCTGCTGCTACGCCGCCGTCAGATCAAGCAAACTTCCCTTTCCCCCAACCTCACACCTCAGGAGGAATCGCAATGAAACACCTCAAGACCCTCGCCGCCGCCCTGGCCATCATTGCCGCACCGGCTGTGTTCGCCGTGGGTTCGATGGACGGCATGGACATGAAGGCACCCGCTGCACCCGCTGCCTCACAACAAGCGGCTCGGCCGGTGTCCGCAGAAATCAAGAAGATCGATGCGCAGACCGGCAAGGTTACGCTCAAGCACGGCCCGATTGAGAACTTGGGTATGCCCGGCATGACCATGGCGTTTCCGGTCAAGGATCGCGCCTCGCTTAGCAAGTTCAAGGAAGGCGATGCCGTGTCGGTGACCTTCGACAAGGTGGATGGCGCGCCGACGGTCGTTGACATGCAGCGCAAATAATCCGCGCCATGCGCGTACGGCTTGCTGCCAACGGCCGTGCGCGTTCTGACCCGCCGGCAGGGCCTAGCAACGTCAAGCCGGTAGGCATTGGCGCCTTTGCGCAACGATCCTGGCTAGCCAAATCCGAATCGAAATCAGACCGTGCGCCACAACCCTTTTGATCTGCCCCACGATGTCCTCGTCGTCGTCCTGAGCTCACTGGCAATCATCCTTGGTATGCTCGGACTGTTTGCTTGGTATCTGCGACGACAGCACGGCTCTCGCCGGCGAACCCCCAACCAGCATGGCACGGTCTCGCGCAAGCGCACCAGGAGGTCGACGAGACGGCGTAAATAGCGGTCGGAAAGGGGGCGTCCACGGGTTACCTGCTTGCCGCTACGGCGCGCACGGGTGGGGGCTTGGCTTCCATTGAATCATCATGGTATGGGCGACGTCGGTGCCCAGGCCGCCGCTACTTTGCTTGCATCCGGGCTAGCAACAGCTCAGGCCACCCATCATGCGCTGATGCATCAAAAGCATGCCTACCACACCAAGGATGGCAAGCACGCCGATGGCAGCGCACACAATCAAGATGACTTTCCAAATTGACGATTTGTTCACGCTTTGTCTCTCATAATGCCAGCTGATGCCGGCAAAGTGTTTCCCTTTCTCGTCATCCGGCACAACAGGATAGCTGGCTCACGTCTTTACTGAACGTCTGCGCCGCGAGCTTCAGGCCCTCGACCATTGTCAGGTACGGAAACAACTGGTCTGCCAGCTCCTGCACGGTCATCCGCGCCCGGATCGCCAATGCTGCCGTCTGGATCAGTTCGCCTGCTTCCGGCGCCACCGCCTGCACGCCGATCAAGCGGTCCGATCCTGCCTCGGCGACCAGCTTGATGAAGCCGCGCGTGTCGAAATTGGCGAGCGCGCGCGGCACGTTGTCGAGCGTCAGCAGCCGGCTATCGGTCTCCATGCCGTCGTGGTGGGCTTCCGCCTCGCTGTAGCCCACGGTGGCGACCTGCGGGTCGGTGAACACGACCGCCGGCAATGCGCTCAAATCGAACGCGGCATCGCCTCCGGTCATATTGATCGCCGCGCGGGTGCCGGCCGACGCCGCCACGTAGACGAACTGCGGCTGGTTGGTGCAGTCGCCGGCGGCGTAGATATGCGGCGCCGTGGTGCGCATGCCATTGTCGATGACGATGGCGCCCTGCGCGGTGACCCTCACACCCGCCGCCTCCAGTGCCAGCTCACGCGTGTTGGGCGCGCGGCCCGTGGCGACCAGCAACTGGTCGGCGCGGATCTCGCCGTGTCCGGTAGTGAGCACGAATTCGCTGTCGGCGTAGGCCACCTGGCTGGCCTGCGTGTGTTCCCGCACTGTGATGCCCTCGGCGCGGAAGGCGGCCGTGACGGCCTCACCGATCGCCGGGTCCTCGCGGAAGAACAGCGTGCTGCGCGCCAGGATCGTGACCTGGCTGCCGAGCCGAGCGAAGGCCTGCGCCAACTCCACAGCCACCACCGACGAGCCGATCACGGCCAGCCGCTTCGGCAGGGTGTCGCTGGCCAGCGCCTCGTTCGAGGTCCAGTACGGGGTGTCCTTCAGACCGGGGATCGGCGGCACCGCCGGACTGGCGCCAGTGGCGATCAGGCAGCGGTCAAACGCCACCTCGCGCTCCCCGCCTTCGACCACGCGCACGCTCAGGGTGTGCCCGTTCTGGAAGCGGGCCTCGCCGCGCAGCACCGTGATGGCAGGCGTGCCTGCCAGGATGCCCTCATACTTGGCGTGGCGCAGCTCATCGACACGCCCCCGCTGCTGGCCGAGCAGGCGCTCGCGCAGGATCGCCGGTGGCGTGGCCTGGATGCCCCCGTCGAACGGGCTTTCGCGACGCAGATGAGCGATGTGGGCCGCGCGGATCATGATCTTGGACGGCACGCAGCCGACATTGACGCAGGTGCCGCCGATGGTGCCGCGCTCGATCAGCGTCACCCGCGCGCCTCGCTCGACGGCCTTGAGCGCCGCCGCCATCGCGGCGCTGCCGCTACCAATGACGGCAATGCGCAGGGCGCTGGCTTGGTCCCCGCCCTTGTCGCCGCCGCCCAGCCAGCCTAGGGCCTTGTCGAGCGGGCTGCCGCGATTTTCCGCCGGCGGGGCCTCGGCGAGCATGGCCCGGTAGCCGAGTCCGGCCACGGCCGCGGTCAGCGCATCCGGCCACGTGTCGGGCTCGGCAGCGATCCGCGCCGTCCCCTTCGGGTAGGACACGACCGCCGACCGCACGCCCGGCACCTTCTCCAAGGCATCCTTGACGTAGACGGCGCACGCGTCGCAGGTCATGCCAGTGATCTTCAGGTGGGTCATGCCACAGTTCCTTCTATCATGGCCAACGCGCGTCAGCCGCGTTTGGCCAGCAGTTCACAGGCGTCCGGTGCGCCGCAGCGCTTCGCCGGCGAGACGAAGTCCCAGATCGATACCCCGACCATGAAGGCCAGGCCGACATAGAGCAGCGCTTCGCTGCACCAGCCAACCATCAAATACACCGCGGCCAGCACAAGGAGCGGGCCGATCACGCCGAGCGCGGTCCGTTGCCACTGCCGATGGTTAAGCCATCCGATCCCATTGGCGAGCAGCGCGATGCCAGCGAACGCCGGCAGCAGGATACGAATGAACAGTCCCTCGTACTGACGCAAGAAGCCCAGGCTAATGGCCGCGCCCAAGCTGGCGATAGCGGGAAAACAACTCGCACAACCCATCGCCGAGACGACGCTGCCGAGGGCACCGGCCTTGTTGACCATGCGCATGATCAGTCCCATGGCGTCGCTCCCTCGCTCCCGTGGCTTACTGCTTGACGCTGGACAGATAGCCCGCGTTCTCGGTCGCCTTGGTCAGTTTCTGCACGCTGGTCTTGGCATCATCGAAGGTG
This sequence comes from Cupriavidus ulmosensis, assembly GCF_977008105.1. NCBI lineage: Bacteria > Pseudomonadati > Pseudomonadota > Betaproteobacteria > Burkholderiales > Burkholderiaceae > Cupriavidus > Cupriavidus ulmosensis. The sequence goes on along the minus strand of NZ_CDRMWP010000001.1, from coordinate 2,095,846 downwards.
ACGACGGCCTCGCGCTTCTCGAAACTCACGCTGGTCTTACTTACGCCGTCGACCTTGGAGAGCGCTTTCTTGACCGTGATCGGGCAGGTCTCGCAGGTCATGCCCGGCACGGACAATGTGACGGTTTGCATCGCGGCCCATGCGGGAGCGACGGCGGCGGCGAGAGCGAGGGCGGCAAACAGCTTTCTCATGGCGAACTCCTGATCAGTAGAACCATGGCGTGACGTAGGGAAATCCGAGCGCGACCAGAACCAGCAGGGCGACGAGCCAGTACATGAGCTTGTAGGTGGCGTGTACCTGCGGGATGGCGCAGGCCTCCCCCGGGTTGCAGACTTGCGGCGGACGGAAAATGCGCCGCCAGGCGACGAACAGCGCCAGCACTGCGGTGCCGAGGAACAGCGGCCGGTATGGCTCCAGCGCCGTTAAGTTACCGATCCAGGCCCCGCTGAAACCAAGCGCGATCAGGACCAGCGGCCCCAGGCAGCAGGTGGAGGCGAGGATGGCGGCGAGCCCGCCGGCGAAGAGCGCACGGCGCCCGGCTTGCGGTTGCGGCATGCGTTTGTCCTTTCGAAGTAGGAAAGGGATAGCGTAACCTTACTTCCGTACTAATGTACGGAGCAAAGCGATATGTGGAGCGAATTGGAGAACCTGACCATCGGCGCCTTCGCCAAGGCGGCTGGTGTCAACGTGGAGACCATCCGGTTCTACCAGCGCAAGGGGCTGCTGCCAGAGCCAGACAAGCCCGCCGGCGGGATTCGTCGCTATGGCGAAACGGCTGTGGTCCGGGTGCGCTTCATGAAATCGGCCCAGCGGCTGGGATTCAGTCTGGAAGAAATCGGCGAACTGCTTCGCCTGGAGGACGGCACTCATTGCGCGGAAGCCAGCAGCCTGGCCGAGCGCAAGCTCAACGACGTGCGCGCAAAGCTTGCCGACCTGAGACGCATGGAGGCCGTGCTGTCTGAGCTGGTGTGCGCCTGCCATGCCCGCCAGGGCAACGTATCCTGCCCGCTGATCGCATCGCTGCTAGCGGGAAAAGTTCGCCAAAGGGCGTAGTGGATGCGGCTACGCTGCTCCAGCTCGTTCCGGCTTCTGCTTCTGCCGCTTCGTCGCAGCCGGCCTCACATGTGCCGTCTCGACGGGCAAGCGACCTGGCCGAGTCAGACATCGTCGCGGGGGCGCAGCGGCTCTAGTGGGCGCAGCGCATGCACGGCGCGCTTGAGCAGCACGATCCAGTCGTCCAGTTCTTCTATGATGGCCTCGGCTTGGTCCACGAGGGTCGGACCAGTGGTTGGATACGACAATGCGGCGCCGTTGATCAGAGTATGTGCCATGCCGTGCAAGCACAGCAGATCGTCGCGCAGCCCGGCTGGCTCACAGCAACGCGCGCGGATCGCATCGAGTTGGTCCACCACGCGCAGGATGGTGGTCGTGTCGAACGTGTCCCGAAGCGCTTGCAACGCCTCGGCGTCGACCCTGCCGTAAGGGGTATCGGTGTCAGGCATGACGCGGTTTGCGGACGGAATGGGCGGGGCCGGCAAAGAGGCTGTCGCGAATCCAGGCTTCCGGCAACCGCTCCAAATTGAGTTTATAGTCGCCGAAGCGCTTGATGTTGCTGGTGAGGTAGGGACTCAGGAAGCCGATGTCGGCCACGTCGACCTTGATCCCTTCCTTCACCATCGCGCGCAGGGCCTGCATCATGTCCGCCGTGTTCTGAAGAATCACGGCCGAGGCGATCAGGTCGTTGTAGCGCAGGCGCTTCTGCTGTTCGTCGGGGTCGTTTTCGGCCAGCACGTCACCGCCGAATGAGAACCATTTGGCAAAGCCATTGTAGGACTCGATCTTGTTGGTGGTCGCGGTGATCTCCTGGCGCAACTCGCGGCTGCCGATCCATTCGAGCAGGAACGCTGTGCGCACGACCTTGCCGAGTTCCTGCGCCGCCAGAAACAGGCGGTTGCGGCGGCTTTCCGAGCCGAACCGGCGCAGCAGGAGCGGCGAGGAGATTGTTCCGGCCTGAATCGATAGCGCTACCTGCATCAGGTCCTGCCAGTGGAAGGCGATCAGCTCCCAGTCCACGATGTCCGAGAACAGCCGGTCGATGTGCTTGTATTTGGTGTTGGCATCGGCTCGGTAAAGCTTCAGATCCTGCCAGTTGCGGATGCGCGGCATCAGGTTGATGCCCAGCAGATGCGTGAAGGCGAACACCGCGGCCGACTGGCCCTGGGTGTCGGCGTGCACGGTATCGGCCTCGACACTCAAGCCGGCCTTGAGCAGACCCTCGATCACGTAGATGGCTTCCCACACGCCGGGCGGAATGAAATGCCGGAACACCGCGATGTAGTTGTCGGCCACGTGCCGGTAGGCCACCGCGCCCATCTTGCGGTAGCGGAAGTGGTAGCCGGCCAGCAGGTTGTTGTCGTAGAAGTCGTACTGAGTGCCGTCAGCCGCGACGGTCTTGCCATCCCCCCAGTGCTTGGGCAGGTCGAGCCGCAGATACAGTTCGATCAATTCCCGCTGCGCGGTTTCGAGACGCTCCAGGCTCAGATGCCGGCGGTTGACGAACGACATCATGTGCGGCGTGACCCGATCCCCCATATGGCGGGCGGCCTGGGTGGGCCCCAGGTTGCAGCCCATGGCGAAGATAGTCAGCAGGTAGCGCTCGGCGGCATTGCGGATCTTGGGGTCGCTGCCGGAGAGCGGGCCGAAGTGCCGCGTGAAGTGGGTCCAGTGCTCGATGTTGGCCAGCACGTCCAGCAGATTGCGCGTGGGCATGCGCCGGATCAGCGCCTGTTGCAGGGCCACCGCGCTGGCCGGGATCTCCCTGGCGATCGTCCGCTTGAGCACGGGTTCGCCGTCCTGGCCGATGGTGACGTGCTGGCGCTTGTCGGGAAAACTGGCATCCAGCGTACGCGCCGTGTCGGTCAGCCACTGGCGTAGATGCGCCACGAAGTCCTGCGCGTTGGCCGGCATGTCCAGCTTGGCGCAGTATTCGGGCAGGCGCCGTTCGCATTCCCGCCAGGGCAGTAGGTGCGCACGGTAATCGGCAAAGGCATCCGACCCCACCACGCACAGGTCGCCGGAGCGTAGCTCGTTGACCATATGCGAGAGCACGCAGAGTTCCAGGTAGCGCCGATTGGTGGGGGCGCCCTGGTCGTGGGGGCGGCGCACCAGCTTTCGCCAGCGTTCCGAGGCGAAGCTCACATCGACGTCGGCGGCAATCCATTCGCGATGCAGGGATTCGTTGTCCAGCACCACCGCAAGTGCCGCCAGCAGCGTGCGCGACTGGCTGGTCGACTCCCATTCAAGCACCTGCGCCAGGCGCAGCATCACGGAGCGGTGCGCGCGGAAATGCCGCCATAGCAGCGGCAGGTAGTTGTTGCCGCTGAAGGCCCGCACCTCGGCGCAGCTCTCGCGCAGCGGCTCCAGATCGCCGGACGGCGCGAGGAAGCGGCGCACCTGCCGGCCGATCAGCGCGTCGTCCTGGCCATCGGCGACGATATCGACCACGCCGTCGAGCAAGGTGACCAGCTTCTCCATCTGCGCGCGCTGACGGGACTGGATGCGCTCCATCTCATCGCGCGCCCGCTTGTGGATGGTGCCCATGCGACGGATGAACATCTCCGCGAGATCGTCGCGGGTGCGCACGCGCATATGGTTAAGCAAGGCGACGATCAGCGTGTAGCGCTTCTCAGGCAGGATCTCCCGTAGATTGGCCGCGTCCAGGCTCATGGCCTGGCTGGCCAGCGAGCGCAGCTTCGAGGCGGGCACGCCTGCGATTGCGCGAGAGAAATCGCCAAGACCGTCGAGTAAGGTCAGGTGTTCTATGAGTAGGCTGAGATGCTTGCGTGATGGACGGCGCGCGTGGCGCTTGATGTTGTTGTAGGCGGTCAGGCGGTTGGTGAATTCCCGGGTGAGAAGCCGGTCCAGCCGCTGCCGTTCCTCATCCGACAAGCGCCTTGCGACGCGTCGAAACAGCGCGGTCTGCGTGCGGGTGTGAATCTGCTCGGCGATGTTGTCTAGGGTGGAGAACGCTGGCAGCTCGACCTGGCGCAGGATCAGCGCATCGATGGTGGCATTGATGATGTCCACTTGCTGGTCCATCGTTTCCGCGGCTTCGCGCGCGGCGCGGATCGTGACCTCGTTGGCATCCGTGCCAATATAGGGCTGGACGCCGAGAAATTCGCGTACCGCCGTGTAATGCCGGTACAGCGTGGGGGACAGCTTGCGGTCATAGCCAAATGCGGCATCTAGCGCCAGACCAGCGCTGGCGCGCACATGGTCGATCACGACGACGGGAATGCTGTCCAGGTTGGGGAAGTAATGCAGTTGCTGGAAGACCTTCAGCAGCACCAGCAAGCCAAGTCGCGGACCTTGTCCACGGGTTGAGCGGGTGGCCCACTCCAGTTCCTCGGCATCCGGCGTGTAACACGCCTGTAACTCCTTGGTGGAGAAAACCTTCGGGAAACTCGGGTAGGCGGTACGCTCGACGGTGGCCATACAGGATCTCGGCAATCTCTGAAGGGCCAGCCAGTCTAGCCGAGGACGATGGCAAAGTTCCAGACCAGAGTTATAACTAACCGAAATGTTTTTGCTTATCTATATAACCCCAGGGCTTATGATCGCCGATTGGCCGCATCTTGGCATGATCCCTTCTTCGCTTTCTTGCTCCGGGGATCACCCATGTCCGTCAAGCAGGTCCGCTTTCCCAAGGCCACCCCTTCCTACTGCTCGGCCGAACTCTGCCTCGCCTGTCCCGCCTGCGTGGACGGCGCGCCGGCCCGCTACGCGATCACCGCCGAGGCGCTCGAAGACCACTTCGGCGCGCGCTCGCACCGCGAGGGCGATCTGATACAGGCCTTCGAAGGCCACCGCGACGACATCGAAAGCGTGGCCCGGCAATTGTTCGAGATGACGGCGGCCCACAACATCGTGCTGCATAGCGGTCATTTTCGTTTTGCGGTGTAGCGCGGACCGGGGCATTCCCCGGTATCTGCATTGGCTGCAAGGGCGGAGCCGGAACCGCGCTGGCAAGGCGGCCATCCGCCGGCACGGAACTTGCCAGCTTTGTGCAGCCCGGTGCCGCATGCACCGTTGCCGGGCGAGCCACGGTAGACCCCTTTCAAGCATGGAGAGACGCGCCATGAACGATCTGCGCAGGCGGACGGAGACAAGCGGGCGGCCCAGCCCGAGCCAACGCGGTTACGCCGAGCAGCCCGGCGAAGGCCGCAAGACCAGCCAGCCGGGCGAGCGCGACCCGCAAAACGGCCAGCCGGCGGACCGGCTCGGCCAGGGCGCGCGCCACTGCCCACAGCAGTAGCGCGCCCGCCGCCGCGCGGCGTGGGCGCCGCCCGCCGCCGTGCGTGCAGTTGTTACCGGCGGTGTAAATCCGCGCTGCAGATGTGAAAATGGCACGGGCGGCGCGGACGGGCGCGCGCGCAAAACCACAGGCGAGCCATGAAGACATTCCACTGCGGAAAATGCGGCAACCTCGTGTTCTTCGAGAACGTCTCGTGCGAGCGCTGCAGCGCCCTGCTCGGCTATGTTCCCGAACTCTCGCAGATCTGCGCCTTCGAGCCCGCCGGCGACGGCGTGTGGCGCTGCCTGAACGACGAGGCCGCCGGCGCGCTCCACCGGCAATGCCACAACTACGCGGTGCAGGACGTCTGCAACTGGATGATCCCGGCGGACGCCGGCGACACGCTGTGCGCGTCCTGCGAGCTGACCCGCACCACGCCGTTCCTGGCCACGCCGAACAACCGCCTCTACTGGTGGCGGCTGGAGACCGCCAAGCGGCGGGCGCTCTACACGCTGGCGGCGCTGGACTTGCCGGTGGTCTCGCGCGAGGTGGACGCCGAGGGCGGCCTGCAGTTCGATTTCCTCGAGGACGTCGGCGAGGAGCGCGTGATGACCGGCCACGACAACGGCCTGATCACCATGAACATCGCCGAGGCCGACGATGCGCACCGGGAAAAGACGCGCTCGGAGATGAGCGAGCCCTACCGCACGCTGCTGGGCCATTTCCGGCATGAGCTCGGCCATTATTATTTCGACCAGCTGGTGGCCGGCACGCGCTGGATCGAACCGTTCCGCGCGTTGTTCGGCGACGAGCGGGCCGACTACGCCGAGGCGCTGGCGGCGCACTACGAACAGGGCGCGGCGCAGGGCTGGGAGCAGGCCTACGTGAGCGCCTACGCGACCATGCATCCGTGGGAAGACTGGGCCGAGACCTGGGCGCACTACCTGCACATCGTCGATACCGTGGACACCGCCGCCGCGTGCGGGCTGGCGCTCAAGCCGAGCACCGCGGGCGAGCCCGTGCTGACCGACCAGACGCCGGTGGAAGTGTCGAGCTTCGACAGCCTGATGCACCGCTGGTATCCGCTGACCTATGTACTCAACAGCCTGAACCGCAGCCTGGGCCTCGCGGACGGCTATCCGTTCGCGCTGTCGCCCAAGGTGGTGGAGAAGCTGCGTTTCGTGCACGAGGTGGTGGCGGCCGGGCCGCAGCCGAAAATCGTGGAGGCGCCGGTTTCGCCGGCGCCGGCGGAAACCGTGGAAGCGCCGGAAGCGCCGGAAGCGACGGAACCGGCTGAAATGGTGGAAACGCCTCAAACGCCCGCGGCGGCGGAAATGCCGGCTGCGCAGCCCGCGGGCGGTGGCTCGGCCGCTCCGTCCTGACCTCCCCGCACCCTCTCCATTTCCCTCGATTGTCCCGACTGGCGAGACTATATGTCGCGCCAATCCGGGTTTATCGCTGCCCCCAGTAGGCAATAAACTCCGCCGTCGACCCCGCCGCCAGATGCGCAAAGCACAGCGGCGCCGGCGTACCGGAGAAACCTCGTGTCAGCCCCCCTCCCCGTTCTGTTCATATCGCACGGCGCGCCCACCTTTGCCGTCGAACCCGGCCTGGCCGGCCCGCAACTCACCGCGCTCGGCCGCGCGCTGCCGCCGCCGGCGGCGGTGCTGGTGGTGTCGCCCCACTGGATGACGCGCGGCGGCGCCGGCGTGGGCACCGCCGAATATCCCGAGACCATCCATGATTTCGGCGGCTTCCCGCCCGCCCTGTACGCGCTGCAATACCCGGCCCCGGGCCATCCCGAACTGGCCCGGCGCGCCGCGGCGCTGCTGGCCGAAGCCGGCTTTGCGGCGCGGACCGACGCGCAGCGCGGCCTGGACCACGGCGCGTGGGTGCCGCTGCTGCACCTGTACCCGGACGCCGGCGTGCCGGCATTCCAGGTGTCGCTGCCGCAGCCGCTGGACCCCGCCGGCGCACTCGCGCTCGGCCGCGCGCTGGCGCCGCTGCGCGCGCAAGGCGTGCTGATCGTGGGTTCGGGCAGCCTGACGCACAACCTCCACGAATTCCGCGGCGATGGCGGCGATGCGCCCTACGTGGCCAGGTTCACCGGCTGGGTGCGCGAAGCCGTGCGCAAGGCCATGCAGGACGGCGACATGACGCCGCTGCTCGACTACCGCCGCCAGGCGCCGGACGCCGCCCGCGCCCATCCGACCGAAGAGCACTTCCTGCCGCTGCTGGTGGCCCTCGGCGCGGCCACGGCCGGCGATCCGGTCCAGGTCATCGACGGCGGCATCGTCTACGGCATGCTGTCGATGGAGTCGTATGTGTTTGGCTCGCTGCGAGCCGGGCGGAACTGAACGACAATATCGCCGCCGGCTTCCGGCCGCATCGCTCCGACACCCCTATCCACGCGCGCGCCGCCCGGCGGCGCCGCGCGGATTCCAGCATTCATTCCACAGGCATGTACAAGAAAGGCACCGCAATCGAACTGCAGTTTTCCCCCGCGCGCCTCAACGACGGCGCCGGCGATCCGTACTGGATCGACCTGACCACGGAGGAAGCGCGGCAACTGCTGGCCGTGCTGCAGGACAAGCTCGCCCACCACGGGCAAGGCACGGACGCGCCCGCGATATTCAGTCTCGACGAGCCCGGCGCGGCAACCGCGCCGCCATCCGCACCGTCCGGCGCCAGCGAAGCGCCGCCGCCCGCCGCGCCCGCTGACGAGTTCCGGCAATGGGTTTGCATCATCTGCGGCTGGGTCTACGACGAGGCGGCCGGCCTGCCCGAGGAAGGCATCCCGCCCGGCACGCGCTGGGAAGACATCCCCGACGACTGGCGCTGCCCGCTGTGCGACGTGGGCAAGGAAGACTTCGCGATGGTCGCGTTCTGACGCGCGGCCTGCCTTGCCGGCGGCGGTCCGCCGGATCGCCGCCCTGTCGCGTCTATGGTGATTGCGGCATTTGTGGTGCTTATGGTGCTTGTGGCGCTTGTAGTGCCTAGAGCGGATCGACCAGGCTGCGCACCACTTCCGCCAGCCGCGCGGCGCGGGCGCGCCCTTTCTGGTCCAGCCCCAGCGCGCTGCCGGCCGCCAGCGCTTCCAGCGCAAAGGCCGCGTCGGTCATGTCGCGCCACGAGGGGTGGTCCGCATGGATGGCGCCCAGCGCGCTGGCGCCCGCGGCCAGCCGCTTGCCGTCCGGCTGCGCCCCGGCCGCGAGGGCTTCCAGCACTTCGGCTGCGTCGAGCAGGCCTTTACGGTTCATTTGTCTTCTCCCTGGATGGTCCGGCTGGAGCGGGCATGCGCTTTTGACTGCATGTTAGAGGACAAAGCAGACATTTGCTGCCCGGTTTTCCCCGGGGGCCGGCCGCCGGCGCCCTTTTTTGAGCGCGAGCAAGCCGGTTTTTCCGCCCTTGTTCCGGCGATTGGCCCGGGCCGCGTGCCTTTACGATCTTGAGCGTGAAGAGTTAAGCACACGGCAGCGGCTTTCCCCCCGGTCAACCGCCACTGTGTCGAGCGCTCTTCCGGCAGGTCGCGGACAGGATCGATGCGCGCCTGCGTCATCCTCGACCCGACCGCATCAAGGGCGAGCGACCGCCAGCGGCCGGCACCGGATCACCTGCCTGGCGCCGGCACCCGTCGCAATACGGCGCCTGCCTTGCGGGGCGTCATCATCTGTTCGCCCGGGAAACACCCCGCGTGCCAGCCATTCCATCTGCGCGCGCCGGGGCCTCCTGAATATCCGGACCGCCAGGGCGGTGCGGCTGATTTTCCCTCCAACGCATTATCAGAGGCTGAAATATGGCAATTTCCTCGATAGGTGTCGGATCGAAACTTGATCTGGGCACTCTGCTAACCAATCTGGAAGAAGCGGAAAAGAAGAAGCTCGATCCGCTCGTCAACCAGCAAACCGTCCACACCAACAAGCTGTCCGCCTACGGGCTGCTGCAGGGCGCGCTGTCCTCGTTCCAGGCCGCCGCCGCCGCGCTCGGCAAGGCAAGCCTGTACAGCAGCACGACCACGTCGTCGAGCAACAAGGACGTGCTGACCGTGTCGGGCGACAAGACCGCCACGGCCGGTAACTACGCGGTCAACGTGTCGCAGCTGGCCACCTCGCAGACGCTGGTGTCCAAGGGCGTGGTCGACAGCAAGGGCATGCCGCTGGGCAGCGCCAAGATCAAGATCGAATTCGGCATCACCGAAGCCGGCGTTTTCACGCCCGGCAGCGCCAAGGCGGCCGAGATCAACATCAACGGCACCAACAACACGCTCGAAGGCATCCGCGACGCGGTCAACGCATCGAACTCGGGCGTCACCGCGAGCATCGTCAATGACGGCGGCAGCACGCCCTACCATATCGTGCTGACCTCCAACACCACCGGCGCCAAGTCCAGCATGCGCGTCTCGGTCGCGAGCAACGGCGTGGGCGACCCCAGCATGATCGCCGACCTGATGACCTACGACCCGGCCGGCACCAAGTCGATGACGGAGAACATCAAGGCGGTCGACGCCAAGCTGACCGTCAACGGGCTGGCCATCACGAGCGCGTCCAACACCGTGCAGGAAGCGGTGCCGGGCCTCACGCTGAACCTGCTCAAGACCGGCGACAGCACCGTCATCGCCTCCACCGACACCGGGTCGATGGCCTCGGCCGTGCAGAGTTTCGTCACCGCCTACAACACCCTGCAAAGCACCGCGGCCAAGCTGGCGAGCTTCGACAAGAACACCAAGAGCGCGGGCATCCTGCTCGGCGACGGCGCGCTGCGCTCGATCCAGAACCAGCTCGCCTCGGTGTTCAACAAGCCGCAGGACGCCGCCGGCGACAACAGCCTGGTCAACCTCACGCAGGTCGGCATCACGTTCAAGTCCGACGGCAGCATGGCGCTGGACACGGTCAAGCTGAACAAGGCCCTGACCGCCAACCGCACCGGCGTGGCGCAGCTGTTCAGCGGCACGGACGGCAAGTCCGGCTACGGCAACCAGCTGTCGGCGCTGGCCAAGTCGTTCAACGACCCCAAGGGCACGCTGACCACGGCCTCCGAGGGCGTGCAGGCCAACATGAAGAACCTGGAGAAGACGTACACGAAGGCCCAGGCCGCCATCGACGCCACCATGGCCCGCTACCGCACGCAGTTCCAGCAGCTCGACCTGATCGTGTCCAAGCTGAACTCGACCAGCACCTACCTCACGCAGCAGTTCGCCGCGATGAACAACAGCAGCAGCAACAGCAAGTAAGGCTGCAAGCAAGGCCGCAGGCAGGGTCTCATCGATCCCGCCAGACCGCGGCAAGTGCCGCTGCCGCCCCCGTCCGGAGGCGGCGGCAGCACTCCCCCGCCGCGCGCTTCGCGCCTCGCTGCCGCCCGCTGGCATAACCGGGCGATGCCGCTACACTATGGGCCTTCCCCGGGGCCTTCACGTCCCCCGCCACCCGCCAGCACAACGAGACACCGCCAGCCATGAGCGAGCCACAAAAGAGCGGCAGCACGCATTCCGCCTCCCAGCCCCAATCGCAGTCCCAGTCCCAGCCCGCGCGCGCGTCTTCCCTGCGCCACGCCGCCAGCATCCTGGTCGTGCGCGACGGCGCCGCCGGCATGGAAGTCCTGATGGTGCGCCGCGCCGAGCGCAACGACGACCGCAGCAGCGGCGCCTTCGTCTTTCCGGGCGGCACGCTGGACCCGCAGGACAAGGCGCTGCACGCATGGTGCGCGGGGCTCGACGACAGCGCGGCGAGCCAGCGCCTGGGCGTGCCCGACGGCGGCCTCGACTACTACCTGGCGGCGGTGCGCGAATGCTTCGAGGAAGCCGGCCTGCTGTTCGCGGCCGGCGCCGACGGCGCGCTCGCCCCGCTCGACGCGCTGCAGGCGCGCGATGCGCGGCAGCATGGCTGGCTGCGCCAGCCCGCGCGCGGCGGCGGCCCGGGCATGGCGCAGATCTGCGAGCGCCTGGGCGTGCGGCTGGCGGTGGACCGCCTGGCCTACCACAGCCACTGGCTCACGCCGCCGGGCCTGCCCAAGCGCTTCGACACGCGCTTCTTCGTGGCCCTCGCGCCGGCCGGGCAGACCGCCGTGCACGACGGCGAAGAGGCGATGGCCCATGTCTGGGTGCGCCCGGCCGACGCGCTCGATGCCGCCAGCGGCTACAAGATGGTGCCGGTGACGCGCCGCACGCTCGCCTCGATCGCCCGCTTCGAGAGCGCGCAGGCCTGTTTCGACCACGCCGCGCAGCTGCGCGGCATCGCGCGCATCATGCCGCGCCTGGCCCAGGGCGGCGGCGGCCTGCGGCCGGTGCTGCCGAGCGAGCCGGCCTATGCCGAGATCGAGCGGATCGACCCGCACGGCGAAGGCCATGCCCGCTACGAGCTCGCCACCGGGCAGGCCGTGCGCCTGTCGGCGCGCGTGTGGCGCGTGACCGCCGGCAACGGCAACGTGATGACCGGGCCGGGCACCAACACGTATTTCGTCGGCGACCCCGACGAAAACCAGTGGGCCGTGATCGATCCCGGCCCCGACGACGACGCCCATCTCGCCGCCGTGCTGGCCGCGGCGCCCGGCCCGGTGCGCTGGATCCTGGCCACCCACACCCATCTCGACCACTCGCCGGCCACGCCCCGGCTCAAGGCCGCCACCGGCGCGCCGGTGCTGGGCCGCCCGGCGCCGGCCACGCCGCGCCAGGACCAGACCTTCCAGCCGGACCGCATCCTCGAGCACGGCGAACGGCTGGCGCTGGGCAACGGCTGCACCCTGCGCGTGGTGCACACGCCGGGGCATGCCTCCAACCACCTGTGTTTCCTGCTCGAAGAAGAAAAGACGCTGTTTACCGGCGACCACGTGATGCAGGGCTCCACGGTCGTCATCAACCCGCCCGACGGCGACATGCACGCCTACCTGGCATCGCTGGCGGCGCTCCAGCACGAAGACCTGGAATGGCTGGCGCCGGGCCACGGCTTCCTGATGGCCAGGCCGGCCGATGCGATCCGCACGCTGATCCGCCACCGCCTGCAGCGCGAGGCCAAGGTGCTCAACGCGCTGCGCGAGCTTGGCGACAGCGTGATCGAAGTGCTGCTGCTGCGCGTGTACGACGACGTGCCAGAACGCATGCTGCCGGTGGCGCAGCGCTCGCTGCTGGCGCATCTGCACAAGCTCGCCGTGGACGGCGCCGTGGTGGACGATGGCGGGGTGTGGCGCATGGTGGCGCGCCCATGAGCAAAGGCCCCCGGTTTCGGGGGCCTTTCACGATGAGAAGAGACTGTCCGCGTGCCGTGCCGGCGCCGGCCTGCCTTATTTGGTGAGCGAAGCCATCAGCAGCTCGGCCGCGGCTTCCAGCCGTTCCGGCGCGCAGAACAGCCGCGCCACCACCAGCCCGTTCTGCAGCGCGCCGTAGATCACCTGCCCCAGCGCCTTCGGCGACACCGGGTAGACCTTGCCGTACTCCTTCTGGGCACGCTCGATCAGCCCCGTGAGCCAGTCTTCGTTCATGCGGTAGAACGCCTTGAGCTCGGCATGCACGGTCTCGGGCAGGCACAGGGTCTCGGTCGAGAGCATGCCGGCCAGGCAGATCTGGTCGCCGCAGGCCGCGGTGCGCAGAAAGCTCAGGTAGGCCTCCGCCTGCACGTGCGGCGGCAGGCTGGCGTCGATATTGCAGATCCGCTCGGTGATGCGCGCGCTGTATTCCTTGACCGCTTCCAGTACCAGATCGTCCTTGGACGGAAAGTAATAGTGGATGCTCGAGGTCTTCACCCCGACCAGCTCGGCAAGGTCACGATAGCTGAAGCCGTTGAAACCGCGGCGGCGGATCAGCACGAGCGTGTGTTCGAGCAGTTGTTCGCGGACGGATTTCGTTTTCATGGCGTGATCTTATCTATCTGCCGGTAGATACTCAAGGCAATTCCACGTGCGGTCGCAAAAAGTCAGGCTGCGCCGCTCACGAGGGCAGCACTTGCGCGACCACCGTGATCAATGAGCCGCTGACCAGGCAAAGCCCTACCCAGCCGGCCAGGATCAGGAAGCTGTCCCGTAGATTCATCATCGACTCCAATTCGGTGTTATCTGCCTGCCGCGTCGCTGGTCAGGCGCGGTGGCCGGCACTTGCCTGCCACCCGGTACTGCATGCCGCGCTGCCGCGCTCAGGCATTGGCGCCTTCGGTGAAGACGTCGAACTTGCCGGTGCGGGCGCCGTCGGTGAAGGCGTCGCGGTTGCCGCTGCGCGCCGGGGTTGCCGACACGCCGCTGCGGTCCAGGCCGGCGACCAGCGCGCCATCGGTGTACGGGTCGAACTTGCCGGTGCGCGCGCCATCGGTGTACGCATCACGGTTGCCGGTGCGGGCGCCGTCGGTGTAGCCATCGCGGTTGCTGATGCGCGCCGGCGTCGCCGACACGCCGCTGCGGTCAAGACCCGCGACCAGCGCGCCGTCCGTGAACGGGTCGGCCTTGCCGGTGCGGGCGCCATCGGTGTACGCATCACGGTTGCCGGTGCGGGCGCCGTCGGTATAGCCATCGCGGTTGCTGATGCGCGCGCCGTCGGTGTAGGCGTCGCGGGCATCGGTGCGGAACACATAGCCGTACTTGTCGCCGGCGAAGCTGCTGTCCTTGGGGCCCGAGGCTTGTGCCTGGCCAGCCACGAAGGCGGCGGCGAGGGTGGCGGCGGTGATGACGGTCTTGGCGATGAGCTTGGCGTTCATGATCTTCTCCATTTCACATTGAGGATCCGCGCTGGGGCGGAATCGAATCGGTAAGGCGCGCTGGAGTCCGGCGTTTTTCTTGCTGTTATCTACTAGTAGATAGATGGCTTGGGCAAAAAAAACGGGGAGTCCCCGGGTACTGCGCTGGATCCTCTTTCCTGCTTCAGCGTTCTGGCTGGGGCGGAGCAGCGGCTTCCATGACCCGAATATTATCTACTGGTAGATAGATAGTCAAGGAATTTTCCTAAGAATTTCCTGCTCGTCCTCCGTTGTGCCGCAAAGCGCACGCATTGGCCCACGGTTATCGCGAAACATGCGGCTTTCGCCACATCGCCTGCCGGCAAATGCGCCAGGAGTCGCGTTGCCGTCATGGACCGCGCTGCCGCAACAAGCACTTACAAGGTTTTCCTACGGACTCCCCGATTTCACTCCTAGGATTTATCTGTGCGAAACGCAGCATACGCCCGGGCGTCCCACGGCCTGCCGCCGGGGGAAATTCCGCAAGCGCCTTGTCACTACTACCGGAGCAAACGATGCGCAAAGTTCTCACCCTGACCTTACTTGTCGCCGCCGCTGCCGTGGCCTCGGGCGCAAGCTATGGCCAGCAAAAGAAGCCCGACCCCTATACCGACGGCGCCAAGTCCGGCGCGCGCGATCCCTATACCGATGGCGCCAAGTCGGGCAAGTTCGATCCCTATACGGACGGCGCCAAGAAGTCGACCCGCACGGACCTGAACGCGACCCAGACCAAGGCCGATCCCTACACCGACGGTGCCAAGTCCGGCACGCGCGACCCCTACACCGACGGCGCCAAGTCGGGTACGCGCGACCCCTATACGGACGGCGCCAAGTCGCAGTAAGCCGTAAGCCTTAAGCGCATGACGGCGGCCGCCCGGCCGCCACGTTCCACGGTTGCATTCTGGCCTGCCGCGCGCGCGGCGCCGCGGGCCAGGCCCGGCCGCCGACGGTTTTCCCTGGCGGCCGGGCTTCCTCTTTTCCGCTTCCGCCCTGCTTCCCCGCTGCTTCTCCGCTGCCGCCCTGCGCCGGCGGCGCGTTGCCGTGTCCGCGCTCTGCCGGCGCGGCGGCAACAGCGTGGCGCCGGCGCGGTCACTGCGCGACGCTGTCCCTCGCCCCTTCGCGCGCCCCTTCGCGCGCCATCTGCGCCGCCTCGGCCCGCAGGACCTGCTCGCCGCGCGCCAGCGCCTCGTCCATGCCGGCGGTCAGCGCCACCGGCACGCCGAACGCCTTGACCGCCAGCGCCGCCAGCGCCGACAGCCCGGCGCGCTTGGCCGCATCCGGCTCGACGTAGACCAGCAGCCGGCAGCGCCGCACCAGCGGCTCCCGGTTGTGCTTCAGCCACAAGGCGCGCAGGCGCCGGTCCTCGTGCCGCTCCGCGTCCGCCTGCGGGCCCATGACGATGACGAACGGATGCGCCTGCCGCACCAGCGTGGTCATCTCCTCGCACCACTGGCCGGCGTAGCCGGGCACCAGCGTCTCGGGCCGGCCGAGCACCAGCGGGAAGGCGGAAACGTCGTGGATGAAGAAATTCGCGGATTCGCGGAAAGCGGAAACCTGGTCTTGCATGTCTGTTCTCCTGCGGCGCGGGATCAATGCATCGGGATGCGCCTGGGAAAGCAGTATCGGGGCGAAGCGCGTAGACTCGATAACGTTACCCGGACTAAAAACAATGCAATCGAGCCATGCCAATCCGCCCGCCTGACCCCGCGGACGACGAAGCCGCGGTGGACGCCGCCACCCGCGACCTGCTGGATACCTTTGCCGACCGCTACGAGCAGCCCGGCGGCCCGGCCCTGATCGCCATGCGGGGCAGCGACCGGGACAGCAACGCATTCCGCCTGGGCACGCGCGAGCTGGGCTGGCACCGGCACCTGCGCGGCCAGTTGTTCTGCATCGACAACGGGCTGGTGCACGTGCGCACGCGCCACGGCTCCTGGCTGCTGCCCGCGCAGCGCGCCGGCTGGATGCCGCCCGGCGAGATGCACCGCATCAGCATCAGCGGCGTGCTGAGCGGCTGGAACGTGTGGGTCGCGCCGTCGGCGGCGCGCGACCTGCCGCCCCTGCCCTGCGTGTTCGGCATCAGCGACGTCATGCGCGCGCTGGTCGGCCGCGCCGCCTCCTGGCCAGCGCCGTTCGCGCTCGACGACGCGCAGCAGCGCATCGTCGCGGTCCTGCTCGACGAGATCGAGCAGGCGCCGCGCGAGCCGCTGCACCTGCCGCTGCCCGTGGACCGGCGCGCGCGCCGCATCAGCGACGCCATCCTGGCGCAGCCCGGCGATCACCGCGGCCTGGCCGAATGGGCCGCGTGGGCGGGCGTGTCGCCGCGCACGCTGTCGCGCCTGTTCCAGGGCGAGACCGGGCTGAGCTTCGCCCACTGGCGCCAGCAGGCGCGCCTGACCCACGCACTCGAGCGGCTGGCGCGCGGCGAGGCGGTGGCGCAGGTGGCCGAAGCGCTGGGCTACGCCACGCCGAGCAATTTCATCGCCATGTTCCGCCGCGCGTTCGGGGACTCGCCCGCGCACTATTTCGCCAGCCGCGGACTGGCGGAATAGCCCTTGCAGCAACCGCTCGCAAAGCCGGCCGTAGATTCTGACCTTGAGGCTATCTGACAAATCAAATAAGATCGGAACATCTGCATGCCAACGCGGGGAACCGGATGAAGCACTACACCAGGGACACCTTCAACCTCACGAAAAGCGTCGGCTTCTACCTCAACAAGGCGCGCAATCTCGTGCTGATGGAAATGGATGCCGCGCTTAAGGAGCTCGACATCACCGCCCAGCAGATGGGCATCCTGCTGTCGTTGTCGCGCGGCACCGCCACCACGCCGTTCGAGCTGAGCAAGCTGCTGGTCATCGATACCGGCCTGATGACGCGCATGCTGGACAAACTGGAGCAAAAGGGCCTGCTGGCCCGCTCGCGCAGCATCGAGGACCGCCGCGTGGTCAACCTCGAACTTACCGACAAGGGCCGCGTCGTGGCCGAGCGGATTCCCGAGATCGCCCCCGAGGTGCTGAACGCGCGCCTGAAGGATTTCAGCAAGGCGGAGTTCGAGGAACTGCTGCGGCTGCTGGACAAGTTCTCGGCCTGAGCGCGGCGGGCGCCGGCGAGCCAATATGCGCGGACATGCGCCGTGCCGGTCCGGCGACGGTTTTCACGACATCGAAGAGACAATCGACGAGGCCAGCCCATGACCCCCACCGCGAAGCACGGCAATTTCGCGCCGCTGGATCCGGCGGCAGCCGCCCCTTTCTACCGGCAGATCTACGAGCGCTTTCGCGGCGCCATCACCAGCGGATTGCTGAAACCGGGCGACCGGATACCCTCGGTGCGCGCGCTGACGCAAGAACTGGGACTGGCGCGGGGCACGATAGAAACGGCTTATTCCCTGCTGGCCGCCGAGGGGTACATCCAGGCTCGCGGCCAGGCGGGGACCATCGTGACGCCGGGCCTCAAGCTTCCGCCCGCCGGCGGCGCCATGCCGCCGCCGGGGACCGACGCGCCCGAACTCAGTTTCCGCCCGGACTCGGTGCTGCCGTTCCAGATGGGCTTGCCCGCGCTGGACATGTTTCCCCGCAAGATCTGGGCACGCCTGGGCGCGCAATGCGTGCGCGCCATGCAGCCGTCGGACATGGCGCACCCGTCCGTATACGGCCTGCCGGGCCTGCGCGCCGAGATCGCCGCGTACCTGCAGGTCTCGCGCGGGATCCACTGCGCCGCGTCGCAGGTGTTCGTGACCTCGGGATACCGGCACACCATACAGTTGATCTGCCAGGCGCTGTGGAAGGCCGGGGACCGCGTCTGGCTCGAAGACCCGGGCTACCCGCCCACGCGGGAACTGCTGGAGCACATGCACATCGCCACCGTGCCGGTGCCGGTGGACCGCGACGGCCTGGTCGTCGCCGCCGGCATCGAGGCGGCGCCGCGAGCACGCGCGGCGGTGGTCACGCCCGGGCACCAGAGCCCGCTGGGCGTGTCCCTGTCCTTGCCGCGGCGCCTGGCGCTGCTGGACTGGGCCACGCGAAACCGCGCATGGATCGTCGAAGACGACTACGACAGCGAATACCGCTACGTCAGCCGTCCCCTGCCCGCGCTGAAAAGCCTCGACCGTGACGAGCGCGTGCTCTACGCGGGCACGTTCAGCAAGGTGCTGTTCCCCGGCATCCGGCTCGCCTATCTCGTCGTGCCGCCGACGCAGGTCGAGCGGTTCGAGCGGATCAGTCAGGTCTTCGCCGGCGGAAGCCCCCAGCTGACGCAGGCGATCGTCACCGCCTTCATCAGGGAAGGCCATTTCGCGCGCCATATCCAGCGGATGCGCAAGCTCTATGCCGAGCGCCGGGACGCCGCCACGGCGGGCCTGGAAAGCGTGCTGGGAAAGCAGGCGCGCATCGATGCGCAACCGGGCGGCATGCACCTGATCCTGCGCCTGCGGGGCCAGCGCTCGGATCGCCGGCTGGCGGCGAGCATGCGGGAGCACGGCCTGTACGGCGAGGCGCTGTCGCGCTGGACGACGGCGGGCGATGGCGTCTCGGCCTTGCTGCTGGGCTTCACGAACATCGACTCCCGGGCCACGGCGGAACATCTCGGCAGGCGCATACTGAAGCTCATCTGACGCGGCGCGCGGGCTGGCGTCATGGCCCATGTCGCAAGGCGAATCATGGACCATCCGGGATAGGCCAAGATGCGCCATGATTAGGGCTCCGGATCAACACACAGAAGGATGCGTCATGAGCCATCGCCTCGACTATGCAAAGGTTTCCCCCGAGGGCTACAAGGCCTTCGGCGGGGTGTACATGTCCCTCCAGAAATGCGGCCTTCCGCAGGAACTGGTCAATCTCGTGTACCTGCGGGTTTCGCAGATCAACGGCTGCGCCTATTGCATCGACATGCATTCCCGCGACCTGCTCACGCAGGGCCTTTCCGTGGACAAGCTCGTGCTGGTGCCCGTGTGGCGCGAGGCCGGAAATCTGTTCAGCGCCCGCGAGCGCGCCGCGCTTGCCTGGGCGGAAACCGTGACGCGCGTGGCCGACACCGGCGTTCCCGATGCCGACTACGAAGCCGCCGCGGCCGAATTCAGCGACAAGGAACTGGTCGACCTGACGTATGCCATCGGCCTGATGAACGCCTTCAACCGCCTGGGCGTGACGTTCCGCGCCACCCCCGCCGCCGCCGGCAAAGCCTGAAGGATCACAAGCGCGCCAAGAACGAGTGCCCTGGGCACGGGAATGCCCGTTCGCCGGCACTCGCGTCTTTCAGGGTGCGGCCGGCTTGCGCTTTCCGCACGCACATTCCGGCGGTCATCTGACCACCGCTGCCGCCCGCGGCAGCTTTGCCGGGCCCCGGAGTGACGGGCTTGCGGCAGGAGCGGATGCGCCAGGCGGCCCCGCCGGCCTTTTCCGCCAGACACGTCCGCATGCCGTCTTTTATGTTGCATTAAAAATGCTTGTTTTATAGAATCGTCGGGAGACTGCCATGCGGCAGGATGCCGGCCGGCCAGAAAAAACGAACGGGAAGGAAGCCGCGCCATGACCACATCGATCGACACCATGCACCCCGACCCGACACCGCGCGCGGCATCCATGCAGCCGCTGCTCCAGACCCCGCCGTCGTCCCGCCCCGCGCCCGCCCGCCACGGCGGGCTGCCCGTGCTGGCGCTGGCATTCCGGCCCTTCTACCTGCTCGCGGCGGCGTTCGCCGTGCTGTCGGTCGGCGCGTGGGCCGCCATCTACCTGGGCTGGTGGCCGGCCGGCGCCGCGCAGCCGCCGATGGGCAGCATGCTCTGGCATGCGCATGAAATGGTGTTCGGCTTTGCCGCCGCGGTGGTGGTCGGCTTCCTCTTCACGGCGGGCAGGAACTGGACCGGGCTGCAGACGCCGCGCGGCGCGGCGCTGGCCGGGCTGGCCGCGCTCTGGCTGGCCGCGCGCGTGCTGATGTGGACCGGGCCGGCGCCGCTCGCGGTGGCGCTGGACCTGGCCTTCCTGCCGCTGTGCGCGGCCAGCTTCCTGCACGTGCTGGTGCGCGCCGGCAGCAAGCGCAACTATGGCCTGGCCGGCGCGCTGTTCCTGCTGTGGGCGCTCAACGTGGCGTTCCACGTGGCGCTGGCGCGCGGCGCCGTGCCGGCGGCGCTGCAAAGCGCGGAGGCGGGCATCGGGCTGGTGGTGGTGTTCATCACCGTGATCGGCGGGCGCGTCATCCCGATGTTCACGGCCAACAGCGTGCCCGGCGTGCGCATCCGCCGCTCGCCGCTGGCCGAGCGCACCGTGGTGCCGCTGACGCTGGCCGCGATGGCGGCGTGCGCGCTGGCGCCGCAAGGCATGATCACCGCCGCGCTCGCGCTGCTGGCGGCGCTGGCGCACGCCGTGCGCCTGGGCGGCTGGGGCTCGCGGCGGGCGCTGCGCCGCCCGCTGATCGGCATCCTGCACCTGGCCTATGTCTGCCTGCCGCTCGGCCTGGCGCTGCTGGCCGCCGCCGCGCTCGGCCACGCGGACCGCTCCTCGGCCCTGCATGCGCTGACCGTCGGCGCGATCGGCTGCGCCATCATCGGCATGATCACGCGCACCGCGCTGGGCCACACCGGGCGCCTGCTCGAAGCGCGCGCGGTGGAGACGGCGGCCTACGCGGCGGTCTTCGCCGCGGCCGTGTTGCGCGTGGCCGGGCCGCTGGTCCTGCCGCAGTACAAGGCGCTCTGGATCGCCGCCGCCGCGGTGGCGTGGATGGCCGCGTTCGCGCTGTACCTGTTCAAGTACGTGCCATTCCTGATGTGTCCGCGCGCCGACGGGCGCGAAGGCTAGCGCCGGGCCGCGCCTACGCCGTCCCGCCGTCGGGCGCCGCGCGCGCCTTGCGTGTCACGCTCCTGACCGGAATGCCGGCCACCGTGCCGCCATCCGGCGCCAGCGCGCGGCTCAATGCCGCCGGGCGCGCCACCAGGTCCTGCAGGCTATAGGCGTCCAGCACGTCGAAGTAAGCCCGCAGCGCGGCCGACAACACGCCGCGCAGGCCGCACACCCGCGTGATGACGCAATGGTTGTCGTCGCCCTGGAAGCACTCCACCAGGCTGAAATCCGACTCCATCGTGCGGATCACCTCCCCCACGTTGATCGCCGCCGCCGGCCGGCCCAGCTCGATCCCGCCCGCGCGCCCGCGCACCGTATGCAGAAAGCCGGCCTGGCCGAGCTTCTGCACGATCTTGATCAGGTGGTTCTTGGGAATGTCGAACGCATCGGCGATGCGCTGGATGGTGACGAGCTCGCCCGGGTGGACCGCGACGTAGATCAGGGTCCGCAGACTGTAGTCGGTGTAGTCGGTCAGTCTCATGCAAAGTGGTCCTCCGCCGTGCGGATCGTGGTGCGGAATGCGGGGCAGCCGGCATGCGCGCGGCGCGCGGGCGGCACGCGCAGTCTAACATGGCCCTTCGATACATCTTTTGCGATGCCGCAAATTTATGTTGCACGTAAAATGCATGTTTAATAGAATGGATTCCGAGGTGACGCGGACAAAGCGCAGATCGCTCGCCGCCGCCCCTGTTGCGGATTCATTCGCCCCATTTGTTGCATTTAGTGTATATCTTTGGAGGTTGCAGTGCTGTCTGAAAAATCGAGACCCCTGATCGATGCGAGCGTACCCGTGCTGCGCCAGCATGGCCTGGCCATCACCACCGCGTTCTATCGCAATATGTTCGCCGACAGGCCCGAACTGACCAACCTGTTCAACATGGGCAACCAGGCCAACGGCGCGCAGCAGCAATCGCTCGCCGCCGCCGTGTTCGCCTATGCCGCCAACTACGGCGACAACAGCGCGCTGGCCCCGGTGGTCAGCCGCATCGTCCACAAGCACGCCTCGGTCGGCATCAAGCCCGGCCACTACACCGTCGTCGCCCGCCACCTGCTCGGCGCCATCGGCGAAGTGCTGGGCGAAGCCGCCACGCCCGAGCTCGTCGCCGCCTGGGACGAAGCCTACTGGCTGCTCGCCGCCGAGCTGATCGCCGCCGAGACGCGCCTCTACGAACGCGCCGGCACCGGTCCCGACCACCGCCAGCCGGTGCGCATCGTCGCGCGCGAGGAACAGAGCGCCGACATCACCTCGTTTACGCTCGAAGCCGTCCCCGGCACCACCCTCGCCGACTTCCTGCCCGGCCAGTACATCTCCGTGGTGGTGGAACTCTCGCACGGCGTGTTCCAGCAGCGCCAGTACAGCCTTTCCGACGCGCCCAACGGCCGCACCTGGCGCATCTCCGTCAAGCGCGAGCGCGGCGACGACGCCGGCCTGCCCGCCGGCGCGGTCTCCAACTGGCTGCACGACAACGCCCGCGCCGGCGACGTCCTGATGGTCAGCCAGCCGTTCGGCGACTTCGCGCCCGCCATCGAGCCCGCCCACCCCATCGTGCTGCTCTCCGCCGGCGTCGGCGTCACGCCCATGATCTCCGCGCTCAACGCCGTCGCGCAGCGCAACCCCGCGCGCAAGGTCGTCTTCGGCCACGCCGCGCGCATGGCCTCGCACGTGGCCCACGTCAAGGACGTCAAGCACGCCGCGCGCCAGCTGCCCGGCCTGCGCACCCACTTCTTCCTCGAGTCCGGCGAGCCGGCCGAATTCCTGGCCCAGTCCGCCCTGCCCGGCCGCATGGACATCGACGTCATCTTCGCCGGCGACGACCTCGCCGACGCCGACTTCTACCTCTGCGGTCCGCTGCCCTTCATGCAGGCGCAGCGCGCCGCGCTGGCGGCGCGCGGGGTGAAGGCGGAGCGCGTGCATCGCGAGGTGTTCGGGCCGGATTTGCTGGATGGGTTGTTGTAGGAACGACAAGCCGGTCCCGGCTCGAGATTTCTCTGGTCAAATCTGACGAGATCGAGAAACTCACCGGAACGAGCCAACAGCGCAGTAGCTCATGCTGTCTCGCAGCGCTGGCCGATCAGTTACATTGCCTCTGATCGGCTGGCTACCACCGGCATCGGAGGCAGCGGGCCATTGGCAGGTATCAATGCCCGCGAGCTGAAGGCCCCGGATGCCTACCCGGTGATGATCGGACAGACAGGTTGCCTCAGGCTTTGACCAGATTTCCTGCCGCTTGCCGGTAACGACCGCGAGTATCGACCACCACCTTCGCGCACTTCCGGATCTGGTCGTAGTCAAAACGATCATGATCCGTGGCGACAAGAACGCAATCGTACCGGCCGATCTCGCTGGCACTCAGATCCACGCTCCTCAGGTCAAAGCTGTGTTCTCGCATTTTTGGGAAAACCGGTACATGAGGATCGCTATAGGCCACCTCGGCTCCGAGTGCGCGCAATTTTTCCATCAGCACGACCGAAGGCGACTCACGCATATCGTCCACGTTTTTCTTGTAGGCGATGCCAAGAACCAGGATCTTGCTGCCGCGGACGGAGCGCTTGACCTGATTGAGCGCGCCGATTACCTTTTCAATCACATAATCCGGCATGGATGAATTGATCTCCCCCGCCAGCTCAATGAAACGAGTGTGCAAACCATACTCACGGGCTTTCCATGTAAGGTAGAACGGATCGATGGGAATGCAATGCCCGCCCAGACCTGGGCCAGGATAATAAGGGACAAAGCCAAATGGCTTGGTCGCGGCGGCGCTGATTACCTCGTGGATATCGATATTCATTCGATCGGCGACGATCTTCATTTCATTGACCAGCCCGATATTCACCGCGCGATGTATGTTTTCCAGCAATTTGGTCAGCTCGGCGGCGCGCGTGGAACTGACGGGAACCACGGTGTCGATCGCTGCTCCGTAGAGAGCCATGCCGACATCCAAGCATGCGGCTGTATGTCCGCCGCATATCTTTGGAATGGTGCGCGTGGAAAAGTCAGTATTTCCCGGATCCTCTCGTTCCGGAGAGAACACCAGAAACACCTCTTGCCCGACAGTCAGCCCGCGCGATTCGATTCGCGGCAGCAGCTCTTCCTCAGTTGTCCCCGGATAGGTCGTGCTTTCGAGAGATAGCACCTGGCCAGGACGAAGATGAGGAATCAACGCATCCACCGTCCCAAGGACAAAGCTCAGATCCGGCTCTCGGTAACGGTTCAATGGCGTCGGCACGCAAATGATCAGGGCGTCTGCTTCCTTCGCTCGGGAAAAATCGGTCGTGACCTCCAGATTTCCGCTGGCAGCAGCCTGGATCTGCGCGGACGGGATGTGTTCGATATAGGTCCTGCCCTGGCGCAAGGCATCGATTTTTGACTGATCGATATCGAAACCGATGACGTGATAGCCGACATCCACATAGCGCAGCAGCAGCGGCAGTCCAACATATCCCAGCCCGACGATCCCAATTACGGCTCGCTTGCTGTCAAGTCGTTCCACAAGAGTATTTTTCATTTTTTCTCAATGAACTCAGGCATCAATAAAAATATAAAATTCCTGGTCAGGAAAAAATATTATATTGCGGTCATAAGCCGAAATTTAGTGGAAAATTCCCAAATCCTTATGGATTCTTCTTGTGGCGGGAAAATTCTGAAATTATTCCATTTTCATGTGACCCATCGAGACTCGGGCATCCAGCGCTCATATCTACACGCGGCAGTTGTGCCTGGCGCTCCGCGCCGCATTGCGCGCGCCACCTCGGTTTCCACCACGGATTGTGCATGAGCCGCCTTATGACACCTTACCCAGAGCTCTTGCCGCGGCTTCTCGTTCGCAACAGATCCCCATCGGATCATTCTTGTGGGAAGCATTCAATACTGGCCATGCACGCGGCGGCATCGCTCGCACGGAGAGCAATCTCCCTGGGCACGGCGAACGGGCGCTCTGCCTCGATCCGTTCGATATCGAATGGCATGCGCGGCTGGTATCGCATGCGCAGTGCGTCGATATGCCAGCGAGACCATGCTTCCCAATAAGCCTGGCGCTGCGACGAAATACCACTGTCCGAATAGCCTGTAGCGTCGGCGGTCATCAGGGAATCCGGCCGATGAGCCGCTAGCGCCAGCGGCTGCACTACCCGCCGTATGGCGGCATCGCCAAATACCAGGCGAAGGCGTGCCAGGAACTCGCTATCCGCGCCGGTCCGCACGCGATCCCAGGCACCCGCCCGCTTCAAGACCTTGTCCTTTCGAAACAAGAGCGACGAGGAATTCATGCGCATCAGCGGATGCACTTGCCGCGCGTAAAAGATCCCGTCGTCCTGCATGCGCACCCAGTACGAAACGGTCGCGATCAAGCGTGAGTCCTCCAGCAAAGGCCTTACCTGACGTTCGATCTTCAAAGGGTGCGACCAGTCGTCCGAGTCGTGGCAGGTAACGAACGTGCCTCGTGCATGGTGCAGACCGATATTCTTTGCCAGATAGGTGCCACCATTGCAGCCGAGACGTAGATATTTGACCCGGTGGTCTCGCGTTGCCCAGGCCCGCACGATGTCTGGCGTCTCATCATCGCTCGCATCGTCAATGATTATCAACTCTATATTTCGATAGCTCTGCCCAAGCACCGCGCCGATCGCCATATCGGCCCACCGCCCCGTTTGGTAGGTCGTCATGAGTACGCTGACAAGCGGGCCATCAATCGTCTTGATCGGTGCCGGGGCTTGCACATTGAGCGGCGATGGCGGCAGACCGGCATCGCAGAGTGACAACTGCGGCAATTGATATGCCTGCAAGAACGCATTCAGGCGGATCAACTGTTGAGCGGGTGCTCCTCGTTCCGTATTGGATCGATAGAGATGGAGTTCGGGGAACCTGCGCTGTTCTCCTTTTGCAAATGCCTCTTTCAATACTGCGCGAGCTTCGGAAAACGCAGCCGTCCGCAGCAATAGGGCCGCTCGCAGGGAAACCGACGCCGAAGGGTTATCGAGCATTTGTATCGCCAATTCAGGCATGAACGGGGCCAACGCACCGGCCAGTGCCTCACGATGCGGTCTGCAGTCCGCCCGCCGCAAGAACTCCCGGGCTTCTACCTCGGCTTCGCCCAGCCGGCCACATGCAGCGAACGCAACGGCCTTGGCAAACAGACCACGCCAATGTCGATCCGTGCGTGTTCGCTCAACAATTGCCGCATACATCTTCAGGCGGTAATACGACCAAAGCTCAAGACTGTTGCTGGCGCAACTGTGCGCATCTGCCTTTGCAAGGACATGCGCGAATCGGTTTCTGCGAAAATTCCACAGACAGATAAATATATCCAGCATGTCCATCATTAATAATCAATAAATAAAAAGAAAGTACAATTAATCAAAAATCTTGCATCATCCGCACAAGAATTACGTAACAGAAACTATAGACATGTAGCCAGGATACTGCCGTGGGTTTTTGCATAGTTCGAAGAATCCGGCACCGAAGTTCGAAACAAGGTAATTGTTCAATCTGGAAACCGACTCGTCATTTCCACCTCTCTTATTGAATGACTCATATAAGGAAGGCCCTGGATCTCCTGCCTCGACCGAAGGGAATGCATCCGACAGCGCATCGTTGATGGCAAAACAGCCGACGCCAAAAACAAGGGTATGCGCCTTCAGCCACAAATCATCTGCTTTAGGGGCATATTTGACCGCGGAAACGACATCCCTGACCTTGGGGTGGAAATGAAAAGGCGAATACAGCACCCCATCCTTTCCGGTCAGGACATTTCGTATCGATGGGTTAACTCGAATAACCTTATCCCACTTCCTGTATTTATCAGGACTATTACCATCGAATACTATCGAGCGTGCTCGATATCCGATAACGCATTTCCTCTCTTTGAAACAACGGTACAGGCCATCGAGCCAGTCTTTTGGATACAGCGTATCGTCATCAGCAGTCACAATCAAAGATCCCAGGAAATCCGCGGGCGGCAACGAGTAGACATGATTGATGATTGGCAATATCTTCCTGTAAGGGCCGGAATTATCAACGTAATGTATCGAAAATCTCCCTCTCTCTTTTCTGACCAAATTTTTCAATTGGTCCGTGATTTCCCCACATCCCTTGTCCAGCAGATAGGGGTAATTTGAAATATATAGTCTTACCTCATAATCTACCAGATCAAATTTCGCAGACAAGATAGATTCGACCACTTTATGAACAGATGCCAGCCTGGAACTAATTGTGGTCAGGCAAACGAATATTTTTTCCATTTTCAATAGCTCAATTATAATTTTTTCAATTTCTCAGCA
Organism: Cupriavidus ulmosensis; assembly: GCF_977008105.1. Taxonomy (NCBI): domain Bacteria; kingdom Pseudomonadati; phylum Pseudomonadota; class Betaproteobacteria; order Burkholderiales; family Burkholderiaceae; genus Cupriavidus; species Cupriavidus ulmosensis. Next base: position 2,068,754 of record NZ_CDRMWP010000001.1, on the reverse strand, counting down.
ACTGCGGGATCCAAAGTAAGGCATCATCCCCTCCTCCTTGTTTCCAGACTGTATGAGTCATCATGTATCGCATTGTCTCCAACGCAGTGCGATACATGTATTCCCGTCCCGACGAAATCGTGCCCAACCCACCCCGCGTCAAGACCAATGGCTTATTGATGGCCACGATGGCCTGGTCGCCATAAATTCGCTTCATCCGCGCCCGGAATTCAATATCTCCTCGTGTCCGAGTTGGCAGGAAGCCACCAATCTGGCCAAACACGCCACGTCTCCAGATGAATGAAACGGGACCGTCCCCCTCAATTTCGCCTGGGACGGAACCATCCGGCATCAAGCCGGACTCCTCTGAAATCCTCAGGTGCTGGGCATGTGTTGCCATTATTCCTTCATCGCAAACCAGCGGACCTGTCTGATAGATCAATCTCTCCGGATGAGATATATCATCATCATCCTGCACGGCAATATAGTCCCCCTTAGAAATACCTATTGCCGTATTTCTGGACTCATACTGTCCCTGGTTTATTTCATTCCGCATAAAGACTATCTCGCATCGCCCCGGATCGATTCCATTCATGGCCCTGGCAATCGTGTTCCTGAATGCCGCATCCGGGTTGCCGGGAGAGCAGTCGTCAACTAGGATTACCTGCAGGCGTACCCGTTCCTGCTTCACAATGGAGCGCAACGACAGATACAGCAATTCGAAATCTGGCGAGAATGTGGTCATGATTACGGAAACAAAGGGAAGATCATCCGTGTCCCCAACCACCTCAGCCGATTCCCTTTCCCATTTTTCCAGCACTCCCGCCATATAATCTCTCACCGATCCGTATCTCGACGGTGAAATCAATGTGTGTCTGAACCCGGAATCGATCAGACTCCTGTTTATATTTGATATAAATGGAATGTCATACCCGGAAATGGCGAGGAGCGAATCTCGTCGCCCCTCATCGAGCCCCAGTCTCCGGAAGTTTTCATGAAACCAGAGCAGGAATTTTGTGGCAACACCAAAAACAGCCAGCGCAACCAAACACCTGGCGGCCCAGATATTCGCATCATTTTCGGACGAAACATCAATAGAGATATTTTTCTCGAACAAATCAATAACAATTTCCGACGAATCGCGCCCACACGACATGCCCTTCACCAGGCTGGCTCTCCTCAAATCTCGCGAGAGCAATAGAAGAGATTTCTCAGACAGATGAAGAATTCTCTCGACCGTCGCCGCTCCAAAATCAGACTCGAACCCCCCAATCTCCTTCCGTATTGCCATTGCCTGGGTAATGAGAACAAATGAATCGGCGTCTTCGGATTTCACATTTCTTGCAATAAAATCTATAGCATCGGAATATCGTCTGCGCAATGCGAGCCCCTTCAGAAAACTCTGCCTGAGTCCCCGGCAGAACATCTTAAGTTCAGGGCAACTATTTTTTATTTTAGAGAATAATTTCTCGAAATTAGCAAGAAAAAGATCGGGTAAATCTTCAGAAGATAGCTCGAATGATAAATAAAGGAGATTGTCGATCTCCCTCACCTTTGCCTCATCATCTGCCACGAAATCGATCCTGGAAATTGCCTCCGACAAGTTGAACCCAATATTTTCAAGAACCCCGGTTATGTCTTGCGAATACCCCAATATTGAAACGAGATCATTGATTCTCTTTCGTTGTATCCTTGGGCTTGATGAAAGATAGGTAATGTATTGCGGTAAGAACCTCTCAATTGCACGCAGAAATCGCTGGCTCCTCCCTTCCGCGATGGCATTCTTGAAATCCTCTAGCGAGGGAAGATCATTGAAGTCACTGCTACGACTGTCGGCAGCCGAGAACAATCTCTCGAACTCTGGAAAATTATCCGGAATTTTGCACGGAGGAGGAATCGACAACAAAAACGCTGTTTCATCGATCAGGAAAGTCGAAATATCCTTCTTCTGATTCCTGGCCTGTGCCGCAAAGACCATGATTTCATTCATGCGCGGAGTTGTTCTTTCCTGGTACTCAGGATCGATAAAAGCCTGCCAGAATATCTCGGGATTTTTCGATCTGTGCTCCAGGAAATCGGAAAATAGTTCGCGCAACCGGTCATCTAGCGTTGACGGTTTTGTTGCATCGCACAAGCAATGAATTCTGGCTTCATCATGGCGCAATATGGTATGGTTGACGTCTTCACTATAAACGGACATTTTCGACACCTCGATATTCAAAAACCAATCCCCAATTTCGTGAGGACGTCGTTCATTGCTGCTGCAGTTCGTAGAAATAAAAATCCGAGAACGACGAGTATTTTGAATTCCTCTCTCCGTCGCTAGGGTAGTCATTCCTGATAAAATCGATCAGACGCCAGGACGCAAGATTTTCATCGATCCAGTTGGTGAATCTCCGTCTGCGCAAGTGAACCTCATCTCCTGCGACAGACTCCTGTTCGCATGAATAGATCAACACGAACCGTGTCGAACTCCGAAATAGCATCGACATATATCTCTCGAATAGATCATCTTCTACCAGGTGAAATATCACATCCAATGATAATGTCAGCTCGGCGCAATCCGAACTCTCGATAAAATCGTCGACCACAAGGAATGATTTTCCTGGATCCGTCGAGAATTTGTCTTTGCACACCTGAATTATCGCGGGGCTTATGTCAACACCAATGTAGCGCCCTACCGAGAATTTTCCGAGCTGATTTCCATCGCCACAGCCAAATTCTATGAGTTTGTCTATTTTATTATTATGGATGAACTCATTGATTATTCTGGCTTTGAATTCGGCAAGCCGCCCGTATGATCCATATCCGGAATTTCCTCCTTTGAGATACCTGTCATTCCAGTATTTTGCACTGGAAAATTCCTGCTTTCCGGATGAAATTCCGGGTGGAGAATCAATCCGCATCGGATGGATTTCGTTACCTGCCCTCAATTTTTCTCTCTCTGTTTTTTTCTTGTTGGCTATACTGCTCTGACGATACCTTTCGCCGTCGCATCCGATCATTAATTCCATGCGCGCATTGGCACGCCTTAGCATTTCGCACTCTTTCCTGATTCTTATTGCCTGGATCTCCGCTGCGGATTTTTCATTGGCTATCTTGTCGATATTATTTTCTTTCTCTTCCGCCAATTTCCCCAGGCGTTTCAGATTCTGCATCAATCTTTTCTTTTCAGCCTGAAAATCCAGAAACGTCTCGGTCGATTGCTGCTGCAATGCGCTAAGGAGGAATCGAAAATCCTTGACAAAAATGACATGACCAATAAGCGGGTGCCGCCCGGCTTCGGTGGCGATACAGCGATACCCGCGTGCGCAGAGGAAGCGCGTCAATTCGGATAGGCTCGCTCCGACTTCCGGCGGAACCACGCTATCGAACAGCGTGCGCAGCGTGATCACGTCAAAGCGGTCGAGCTTGTCGGCAGCGCTCTGAAGGATCGGCAGCGCAGGCAAGCAGTCCACCACCAGCCAGTTGGCGGAAAGGGCCGCTCCCTGCTGAAGCCTCTCCAATGTAGTGGTTGGCAGGGCCAGTTGCGCCCGGCTCTTGAGATTCGGCCAGAGGCCATGAAGTCGCGCCGGATCCAGCAAGCCGCTTTCCGCGCTTTGGCTCGCCACATGGAAGGTGGCGGTTCCGGCATTGGCAGCGATAAAGCGCTTTTGCAGGTCCCATCCCTCATGTCCGGCAATGCTGCGCTTCAGGTGCACGAACTGCCCGTCATCAGCTTCTACAAGCGTGACATTGGGCACGTCTTCCTCCAGCAGGAGTTGTACCCACCTTCCTGCGCCGGTCCCTGCTCCAACATAAAGAACGCCGTCTGGAGGATGAAGCACAAGGAAATGCCGCATCCATGAAAAAACCGAGGGCGATAGGGTCCTGGATTTCATGCCCGGCTCGTCCTTTCTTGCCGAAACGCCTTGACTTCACGACGAAGCGCCATCGGCAACTTCAGCCAGCCGAGCGGCGAGCCCAAACCGGCAAGCAACTTTGCGCCGAGCCGATATGAGAGATGCCGCATTGCGCGTTCGGCTTCGTGGACATCACGGTATTCGTGCAAGGGAACCCCGAGCTGAGCATGCTTTGCCGCCTCGGCACGGAATTGCCGCGTCTCACGCAGTAGTGCCCAGGGCATGGTGATCCACCCGCCTATGGAGCGGGACCGCAGAATCATCGTCGTACCCAGACGGTAGGTCAGCCCGTGTTTGATGCGATCAGCCGCTCCACGGTATTCAAGCGCCGGCCTGAAGTTGCGAGTCTTCAGTTGGTCGGCGACCTTGGCCGACCGCATCTCACGATGATGCCGCTCCTGTTCTTCCTGCATCTGATGAAGCTGCTTGAACAGGAGTTGATTCTCCTGCTCGAGCTCCTGCCGTATGTCGATCCGGCCTTGCTCTTCCGCCTGCCGGCTGTGGTCGGCCAACCGGAGTCTGAGTTCCGCCAGTTCCTCTGATCGTTCGATTGCCAGCTTTTCGCTCGACAGCAAGGCATCGACTCTTTCGCGCTGTTGCTTGCACTCGAGATGACTGCGCTCCAGTTCCGTCTGGATTTGATAAAGCTGCTTGAGCAGCAATTCGTTTTCTTGTTCGAGCTGCCGCCGCGATGCAAGCTGCATGTCCATCTCTTTGACTTGACTTGCCCGGTCGTCAGCGAGCCTGGCTCCAGCATCCAACCGCAGCTTGAGTTCCCCGAGCTGCGCCAGGCGTTCAGCCGCAAGCGCTTCGTTGTGCGTCAAGGACGCGATTGTTTCGCGTTGCAGCTTGGCCTCGAGATGGTAGCGCTCCAGTTCCTCGTGGGCCTGCTTGAGCTGTGCGTGCAAGAGCGCATTTTCCAGTCCGGTCTCGCGTTCCGTTGCGAGCCGGCCTTGCGCTTCCTTTAGCTGGGCAGACTGTGCTTCGGCAAACCGGGCTCGAGCGGCCATTGTCGTCCCCAGCTCGCCAAGACGTGCCAGCCGCTCGGTCGCAAGTCGCTTGTAGAGCATCAATGACTCTGCTTTCTCGCGTTGATGCCGGTAGTCGAGGCGAAGACTATCCAGCGCCTCCTGGGTGTGGGCCAGGGAGGACCGTAGACTGTTCAGTTGGACATGGCGTGCAGCCATGACACGCCATGCGCCAAGGGCTGCATTGTCCACAGGCACACGCTCGATGAGCGGAAGATCCGCAACGGACTGCAGTTCCTCGTAGATCTGCTGCGCCTGGGGAAACTGCTGGAGCAAGGCCTCCGACAGGTACTCACTCAGCGCATCCGCTGGCGGGAATGGCGTACCGACATCGTCCGGGCGCGACGTGGCCGAGGCGGCGGTGCCTTCCGGATGCGCCGCGCCGGACCGCTGCTCAGATTGCGCTTCATCCTCCCCCGCATGGGGAATCCCCAAGGGCGTGTTCAATGGCGCGCCGATGCGTGCCCGAACCTGCTGGAGGTAGTGGTTAGCGGACAATCGGACCTGTCCTGTATGCACCAACAGGGAACGATCGGTATTGCGATGGAAAAAATGCAGCAAGGCGGCGTTGTAAGCGCTCCAGTCATGGATGCGTTGCCGCAGGTGCTCGTGTGTCAGCTTGGTGTCGGCATCCTCGATCTGCGCAAGCAAGCTCCGCGGGCTGTCGTATGCAAGGATGAATGTGAGTCTCGGGTCAAGCGACTTCCAGTAATCGAGCAGATGAACGGCTTGTGGATCCGCCCATCCCCAGAGCGTTTGATCCAGGTTGCCGAGCATCAGGTCAAGCGCCATGCCGTGCCAGATCGGACTGGCTTCAATCTGCTGAAGCTGGCCATCCGCCCCGGTCTTGTTCAGGGGAGATACGCCATGAGCCTTCAGAAGAGTGGCGCCGATTTCTACCGGCATCAGCTTCTCCCGCCGAGACGGCAAGGGACGGCTCATGCCACATTCGTTCAGCAGTCGCTCGACATCCTGATACTTCGACGAGTGATGGCCGACAATGAGAATCTTGTTCATGGTCACTTCCTGTGATCGTTCCATACCGGGACGCCGTTCGACAAAGTGCCGGCGCCACGCCGAGTCCCCATCGGAGAAACGCCTCATCCAACGCCGAATATGGCGAGCGTCCAGCGCAGCTTTCCGGAAATATCGAAGGGGGTACCGTCAAGTACATCGAGTATCACAAGACTGGCAATGCACGCGAGACGCATCCCGAGCGTCTTCAACCTGTGAGCGGCGTAGCCGATATCCGCGGAGCCGGCTTTGGCGTAGAACGACGCATTGATCTGGGAGGCGCGTATGACGTAGTTGCGCAGGCGAGTGCTTGCGGCCTTGTCGAGGGGCACGCCGCTGGACCAGAACTCGTCCAGGCTCCCCAGGAAGGTCACGCCCTCTTTCGCATAAAAGCTGCGGCCAAGCACGATGACCGGCACGCTGTGAAAGAGAGCCTGCAATCCGACCGTCGAATTGACTGTCACCAGGCCCTTGCAGCGCTGCAATAGCGACGGCAGATGTGCGTCATGCACGTAGGCCACGCGCGATGCCACGCCGAGGCGTCGGGCGCAAGCGCTGATCATCCGCGTGTAGTCCGTGTGACCACGATCCATCGGATGGTGTTTGATCACCAGCATGGAGCCCGCAGGGGCGTATCGGGAGAACGAGAACATCGTCCACTCGATGAAATCCTCGACGCGCCGCCATGGGCTATGCATGCGGATCTGACTGTCGTTGTGGACCTGCAGCGCAACGAGGAAGAACGGTGGATGATCGTGCGACAGCAGTCTCTTGATCGTTCCCTTTTCCCTATGCAGATACAAAGGCCGGCGATAGCCGGCCCGCAACCAGCACGACAGCTCTCGCAAGCCGAACGGCTTGTGGTGCCGGTATTGAGGGTAGCGGCAGGCGCCGGCCAAGCCAGCGGCGAAGTACAAGAACGAGTACCACGCCATCTTGCGGAAGGTGTGATGGAATGCAAGGTGCCTGGGCGGCTTCGCGATATCCGGTATCTGATCCAGCGACAACGACCCCAGCGGGGAGTCGGCATTGACACCGCCGGCCTCGAGCGTGATGTAGTCGGGGCGGACATAGCCCTCCTCGAACACCCAGAACGCGATCCCCTTCTTTCTGGCAACCCTGGCAGCGATGCGATGAGGACGCCGGCAATCGCCGAACACGACAATGGCCTCAATCCTCTCCCGGGCCAGGAACGCAAGCAGAAAATCCTCCCAGCCGCCCATCTTGTCGCGGAAGCGCAGGATATTGCCGGTGTGGTAGAACAGATCGTCACCACCGTTGAAATTGATCTTCCAGACGCAACTGCCGTACTGCTCGAGTTGATCGCGCAAGCCCGCAAAGAAGGGACCATTCGGCCCTTGCAGCAGCAGGATGCGACGATATCCGGCAAGTTGGCCGATGCTCGCCTGCTCCACCGATGCTCCGCCGGACGCAGTAGAGGAAGCCAACGACGACGTCGATCCCTTCCCGGCTCGTTCTCGTCGGGCGATTCCCGGATCAGCCTGGCGACCGATCGTATTCCGGCGATCTCTCAAGAGTAAGTGCATGATCTTTCCAACTGACCCTGACTGAGTATTCATGGCGCGTGTCAATGAGGGTGTCCAATCTCCGCAAGCTAGAACAGCAATCGAGCCAGTTCCCGTGCCTTGCGAAACTGCCTGCCTATCCAATGACTGCCGATACCAGCCGGTGTCCGGCTGCTATCCGACAGATGCGCGACAACGTCCTCGACCGAGCAAAACCCTTCCGCGCCAGGCAGGCGATAGCGTGGATAGCTGCAAAGCGTCACGAACAGGAGTTCGTCCAGCGACAGGCGGCGCTGGCGATGCGGTAGCGGCACGTGATCGACCGTCAATCCCCAGCCGGCATAGAATGGCGCGCCGTAGCAATGCACTTTCCGGCCTTGCAGCAGCGCTTCAAAGCCGGTCAGCGAGGTCATTGTGTGGATCTCGTCGGCTGCGCGAATGCAGGCGCTTATGTTCGCCCGTGCCACGATCTGGTCCGCCAAGGCGGCAAGTTCCGTGGCGGCGACAGCGCCGTGGCGGTTGCCCGCCACCACATCCGGGTGCGGCTTGTAGACAATCCATGCGTTCGGGTTGGCCGCGCGCACGGCGGCCAGCAGGTCCAGGTTCTTTCTTATCCGCGGGGACCCGAACTGGATGGATGCATCCCCTTCCACTTGTCCGGGTACAAGCAAGACCTTGCGGCTGATGCTGTGCTCCGGCAGCGAGAACGCGCCACCCAGGTTGTATTTGCTGATCCCCAGCCGAGCAATGCGCTCCCGGATCCACGTCACGCGCAGCCGGTCCGCGTCACTGAGCCGGACCGTGGCAAGCATGGTTTCCATGCGGCTTGGCCGGCGCGGATCGTAGTAGATGCCGGGGCCATCGAGTGCCAGGGAAAGCGGAACATTCAGGTCGGAACCCAATCCGGCCGAGCGGACAAAGCCGTCCTCAATGCGAAGCACCGGGACGCCATGCTCGAATGCGGTGGAGCGAAGCAACGGATGCCGGCTCCCCCAGACCACCAGGCTCGCATCGGCAGGCAGCCCGGCGACCTGTTCTTGCGAAAGCCTTTTCACGAACTTCAACCGGTTCGACGGCATGCTCAGGAACGGGCGTACCACGGCGCGTTTCCAGATGCTCATGCCAAGGCAATACAAGGTGCCACGATGTTCGTCATTCAAGATCTTGTTGCGAGCAAGCCAATCGATGGCATCGAACAAGGTGCCGGCTGCGCCGGTCGCGGGGTCGAGATAGTGGGTGTATTTCAGGTAGGCCGCCGCAAATAGTTGCTCCAAGGTACGGCAGCAGGCACGCCGCTGGCGCAATACCCCGCGCTCCGGGTGGCGGTCGTCGGTCAGCCCCCAGCCCGCATACCACGGTTGCCCAAAACACGTGACAGGTTTGCCCAGCATCAGCGCCTCGAAGCCCATCTGCGAGGTGACGACATAGACACGGTCGACCTGCTCGATCAGCGACAGCGGACAGCAGTCTTCCGCGAGCCAGTGGACCCGTGGCAGTTCCCTGCCTATGTCCAGGTAGCCGGATTTGCCGCCGGACAGCACCTCGGGATGGGTCTTGACCCAGATTTCGGCGTCGGGCCATTCACGCAGCGCGGCGTTCAGCATGGCTGCGAACGTTGGTCCGCCGGCCCCGCCCAGCACCACCGACATATCGCCGGAGGTCTGGTCGACTACGAGCACTCGCGCAGCGCCACGCCGTTGCGGCAGCAGGACGACCGGTGCGTGGTTGTATTTGGAGAGCCGATGCCGCAGGATCAGGCCGATGCCACGCCGCGTCTGTGCAAGCAGGTCGTCATCCAGTTCCGCCTGCCCGATCAGGATCTCGAGGCGAGACGGGCTCCCGGCGTCGTAGTAGATGCCAACGTCATCGATCACCATCGAAACCGTACCCTGCTGCTTGCCCGGTGCGATGGACCGCAGGAAGCCGTCCTCCAATGCCAGATAGGGCACTCCGTGTTCATCCGCCAACCGGCGAGCCCGCAGGGCGCTCGGCTTGCGGCCCCAGCCAGCCATCGCGCATACGCTCGCTGGCGAACCCGGGCGCCAGGGAGCAATCGGCCGATACCGGCAGCCAAGCAGCGAAGCGAGGTGAGGAATCCGCAGAATCCCGCGAGAGACGACTCCGACCACGCGGTGCCGTGCACCGGTCCGCAGCCAGGGCGATTGCGGCTCCGCCCTCGCCGCGTCCATGACGGATGGCAATGAATCATCGCGATATGACATAGCTCGCCTCACAACCCCAACACCACCTTGGCCGAAATCGCCAACTGATAAAGAATCTGAAACACATCCTTCGCGAACTGCCGCGTCTTCATGTCCACCCGCGGCAGCACCAGGATTTCGTCGCCCGGGCGCACCTGCGTGCCCCACTTGCTTTCCGAGAAGCTGCCGTCGCGGTGGGCGACGATCACGCGGGCGCTGTCGGCGTTCTGCGAGTAGCCGCCGGCCTGCTGGATGTAGTCGGCCACGCTCATGCCGGCGTCGAAGGCGACGGCGTTGGGGAACAGGACTTCGCCGTTGACGATGACGAGGCCGTCCTTGACCGGCACGCGCAGGATGTCGCCGTTTTCCAGCAGCAGCTGGTCGCGCGTGCTGGCCCTGGCGATCAGGGTCTGGCCGGTGGGATCGATCTTGCGGGCGCGCTCCACCCATTGCAGGACCAGCGCGGCTTCTTCCTTGCGCAGCTGGGCTTCGTCGGCGGTGCCGGAGCGGGCGGTGAGCACGCTGGATTCGAGGCTGCGCAGCGCGGTGCCGAGCAGCACTTTCTGGCGCGCCTTCACGCTGAGGCGGTAGAGCTGGATGCTGTCGGCGTCGGACTGCGGCGTGAACGCGACCTGGCTGAGCAGCTCGCCCATGCGGCTGCCGTAGGGCAGCACGAATTCCTGCGGGCCGGCGTGTTCGCCTTCCACGCGCACGGTGATGGTGCCGGGGCGCTTGTCGGCGGTGAATTCGATCTCGTCGCCGTCTTGCAGGACGATTTCCCGGTCCTGGGAGATGGGGAAGTATTCGACATTGCGGATGGTGCCGGTGTTGCGCACCACGCGTACGTTGGTGGCCGACGGCAGCGGCTTGGCCAGCCGGGCGATCTGGTCGAGCCGCGCCTGTTCGCCCTGGAATTCGAAGCGCCGGGCGTTCTCGGCGAGGCCGCCGACCTTGACGGTGTGCTTGCGCGGCTGGACGAAGATCACGTCGCCGTTGTTGAGCTGGCGCGTGGCGAGCTCACCCTTGAGCAGGAAGTCGTAGAGGTTGACCACGGCGAGGGTCTGGGTGCCGCGCTTGATGGCCACGTCGAGGAAGGAGCCGCGCTCGGGGTCGATGCCGCCGGCCTGGTCGAGGTAGCGCAGCACGCTGTCGCTGGAAGTGCCGTTGTACATGCCGGGGCGGTAGACGGCGCCGGTGACGTACACGCGCACGGGCTGCGCGGCGAGCAGGCTGGCGTAGATGGAGACGCGGCTGGCGAACACGCGGCGCAGCGCGGCGGTGACGGCGGCCTGCAGGTCGGCGTTGGCGATGCCCTGCACGCGGAACGGGCCGACCTCGGGCAGCAGGATGTTGCCGCCGGCGTCCACCGCGAGCACGGTGTCGAGGTTGTAGCCGTTCCACATGCGCAACTGGATGCGGTCGCCCACGGAGATGACGTGGCTGGGATTGAAGACCGATGCGCTCTCGCGGCTGAAGGCGCCGGTGAAGAGCTGCGCGCCGAAGGCGTCGCTGGCGAGGTTGGCGACATAGTCATCATTCTGCGGCGCGCTGTCCGGCACGGGCTGGGCGGGACGTGCCGGCACCGTGGGGATGGCGGCTTCGGCGGCCATGCCAGTGGCGCCCGGCGGCGGCAGGCCGCCCTGCGCGGCGAGGGCGGCGTAGTCGGGCTCGCCGTTGATGGGAGCACCGATGCGGGCACCGGCGCGCGCGCCGGCCTGCGCGTGCGCGCCTTGCGTTGCGGCGCTCATGGCGAACAGGAGGACGAGAAGAAAACGAAGCATGGCTAGTCCCGGTGATCGCGGATGATGGCGCCGAGCAGCTGGAGCACGCCGGCCAGCGCCAGCGCCGCCAGCACGAACACGGCGATGTTGTAGACGCGGCGCGGTTGCAGCGGATATTCGGGCAGCGTGGGGCTTTGCACCACGGCCACGTTCTTGAGCTTGCGCGTGGCTTCCATGCGCGCTTTCTCCAGCGCGCCGAGCGCGGTCTTGTAGAGGTCCTGGCTGAAGCCGGCGGCGGCCTGTAGGCGTTCGTGTTCTTCCACCACCTGGTTGAGCGCGCGGTTCCTGGGCGAGGTCATGCGCGCGCGCTGCGCGCCGATCTGCGCCTGCACGGCGGCGATCTGCGCGTCGATCTGCTGGATCGCGGGCGACTGCGGGGTGTAGACGTCCTTGAGCGCGGCGCGCCTGACGCGCAGGTCGGCCAGTTCCGCCTCGGCGCCGGCCACCACGCCGGAGAGGCTCTCGACGTCGCCGCGCGGCGACACCAGCCCGTTGGCGTTCTGGTAGGCCAGCAGCGCCTGGCGGTCGGCCTTCATGCGTTCGCCCAGCACGCGCACCTGGTTCTCGATGTAGACGACCTGCTCGCCGGCGACGCGGTGCGCCAGTTCGTTGATGAAGCGCTCGCCTTCGCTGGCCAGCAGGCGCGCGATGGCCTGCGCCATCGCCGGCGTGTAGGCCTGCGCGCGGATCACCAGCGTGTGGGAGAAGTCGTCGTATTCCACGCTCACGCGCCCGAGGTAGTACGCATGGAAGCGCTCGAACGAGGCGTCGGCCGGCCACAGGCGCGACAGGGCATCGCGCTGCGCGCTGCTGTAGTGCGCCTTGAGCGCGAGCCGCGCGTCGAGCTTCCTGAGCATGTCGGCGGACAGCAGGTATTCGCGCAGCAGCAGCAGGTCCTGCGGCGCCGCGCTGGCGCCGAGCAGCGAGGCATAGAAGTCGGTGGCGGTGGCGCCCACGGCGTCGCTGCGCTCGACCACCACCTTGGCTTCCGACACGTAGCGGTCGGAGGCGACCACGCCCCAGTAGACGGCGGCCAGCAGGCACGCGCCGATGGCGATGCGCCAGAGCCAGCCGCATTGCTTGAGTTGCCCGAACAGCTTGCTCACCTTGTCATGCTCTTCTTGTATGCCTGGATGGCGTCATCCACGCTGTCGAAACGGTAGGCGCTGCCTTCGTGCAGCCAGACCGCGGATTCGCAATAGCTGCGCAGGGTCGATTCGCTGTGTGACACCATCACCAGGCCGGCGCGCCCGGCGAGATCCTGGAAGGCCTGGCGGGACTTGACGTTGAAGGCGGCGTCGCCGACCGCGGTCAGTTCGTCGACCAGGTACATGTCGAACTCGAAGGCGATCGACAGCGCGAAGGCCAGCCGCGAGCGCATGCCGGACGAGTAGGTCTTGACCGGCGCGTCGAACGCCGCGCCCAGTTCGGCGAAGTCCTCGATGAAGGCGAGCTTGTCGTCCAGCCCCGCCTGCGCGCCGTGGATGCGGCAGACGAACTTGGCGTTCTGCCGCCCGCTCAGCGAGCCCTGGAAGCCGCCGGAGAGCCCGAGCGGCCACGACACGCGGCAGCGCCGTACCACTTCGCCGCGGTTGGGCGTGTCGGTGCCGCCGATCAGGCGCAGCAACGTGGACTTGCCCGCGCCGTTGCGGCCGATCAGCGCGATCCGGCTCGACGCGGGGATTTCGAGCGACACGTCGCGCAGCACCCAGCCGTCCGTCGGCGCGCCGCGATAGCGCTTGTGCAGGCCGGAGATCCTGATCATTGCGCCACCAGCCGCGTGGCGAAGCGCCGCTGCAGGGCCAGCCCGAACAGGACGCTGCCAAGCGACCATGCCAGCAGGTAGGAAAGGCTGGCGTAGGCCTGCCCGCGATAGGCCGGGAAGAAGCCGCCGCGCATGGCCTCGAGCCCGTGCAGGATCGGGTTGAGCAGCAGCCAGTCGCGTGCCGGGCGCGGCACGCTGGCGATCGGGTACATCACCGCGGAGATGAAATACAGCGGCGCGAAGAACAGGCTGACGATGCGGCCCAGCTCGGGCACCAGCGTGCCCAGCGTGGCGAGGCTCAATGCCAGCCCCACGCCCAGCAGCCACAGCAGCGCGGCGGCCAGCAGCACCTGCAGCGGGTCGCGCGGCCACACGTCCACGCCGGCCAGGCCGCAGGCGGCCAGCAGCACGACGAACACCAGCCCGTAGAGCAGGCCTTCGAGCGCGGCGCGCACCAGCACCGCATCGACCGGGCGCACCTGCCGGTACGCGAACAGCGCGGCGTTGGCCTTGATCGCCTCGGCGCCGCGGCCGGCGACGTTGCGCACGAGGAAGAAACCGAGGATGCCGACCAGGATGAACAGGCTGGACGCCATGCCCGGGATCAGCACGTGGCGCACCACGCCGAACAGCAGCATCAGGAAGCCGATGTGGATGGCCGGCTCGAGCAGCAGCCACAGCCAGGCGCCGCGCTCGGTGGCCAGGCGCGCATTGGCCTCGCGCAGGAACAGGGCGCGCCACACCGAGAGGGCGACGGAGAAACGGGAGCGGACGACGTTTGAAGGCATGCTCGGACAAACCATGACCATTGGCCGCCAGGCGGCCGGGGGAGCGTGCTGGAGAGTGGCGCGCGAGCGCACTAGCCTTCGCCGCACGGGGGCCGCGGCGGGAAGCGGCGGGCGCCCGGCAGGCAAGCCCGGCACCCGGCAGACTTCACCGGCTAAGACAAGATGGCCGCGAGGCACGGTGCCATCGGCTGCCCGGCCTCGTTGCCGCTACCTTCCAGAATATCGCTGCGAAAAATGCGTTGCAGCAGCGTGGAAATAGTACGTGACCGAATGCGGCTTGCGCACCAGACACTTCCCAAGCATGCGCGGCATGTTTCTGTCGGCGGGCGCGATCGATCTGATGCGGCGCGCGCGTATCAGCCGTTTCCGCCAAGGTAGCAAGACGTTTCCTGCGCGCCGCGCGCCGGCGTCCTTACGCGGCGGATTCGGGCGACAGTTGCGAAGGAGAATGCGGGGGCAGATGCGAAGGCAGATGCGAAGGAAAGCGCAGCGCGAAACGCACGCGCCCCGGCGCCGGGCAGGTGGCTTCCGCTTGCCCGCCGTGCAGCGCCATGATGGCCTGCACGATGGCCAGGCCGAGCCCGTTGGATTCGGCCACGCGGCTGCGCGCGGCGTCGCCGCGGTAGAAGCGGTCGAACAGGCGGTCCAGTTGTTCGCGCGGGATGGCGTCGCCCTGGTTCTCCACCGACACCACGGTGCTGCCGCCCTCGCGCGCGCCGCACAGCCGTATCACGCTGCCCGGCGCGCCGTAGCGCACGGCGTTGACCACGAGGTTGTTGATGGCGCGGCGGCACAGCAGCGGGTTCGCCCACAGCATGCCGTCGGCCGCCACCTCGAAGCGCATGCCCTTCTCGTCGGCGAGCCCTTCGAAGTATTCGGCGATCTTGTTGAGCTCGGCCGGCAGCGCCACCGCGGCATGCTCGATGGACAGCCGCGCGTGGTCGGCCTGGGCCAGGAACAGGATGTTCTCGGCGATGTTGCCGAGCCGGTTGAGCTCTTCCAGGTTGGATTCGAGCACCTCCTCGTATTCCTCGGGCCGCCGCACCTGGCTGAGCGCCACCTGGGTCTGGCCGATCAGCGCGCCGACCGGCGTGCGGATCTCGTGCGCGAGGTCGGCGGAGAACTGGGAGAGCCGCTCGTAGCCTTCGCCGAGGCGGTCGAGCATGGCGTTGAACGCGCCCACGAGGCCGCGCAGCTCGGCCGGCGCGCCGCGCTCGTCGAGGCGCACGTCGAGGCTGGCCGGGCTGATCTCGGCGGCGCGCGCGGCGATGCTGCCCACCGGCCGCAGCCCGCGCCGGATGGCGAAGAAGGCCAGCGCGGTGGCCGCCAGCATGCCCACCAGCGTGGCCAGCAGCACGCGGTCGCGGTAGGCGCCGAGCATCTGCATCTCGTTGGCCAGCGGATGGGCGGCGATCACCTCGACCATGCTGCCGTCCTCGTTCGAGCGCGCCAGCGCCGCCGCCCAGTAGATCGGCACGCCGTCGCGCAGGCGCGTGCGCAGGATGGCCTCGCGCGTGGGCGCGCTGCCATCGCCGGCCATCAGCGCGGCAAGCTGCGGCGGCACCGCGAGGTCGTCCGGGTTGACGCGGATGAACGGCGCCTCGCCCGGCCGGCGGAAGATCAGCACGTCGCGCTCGGCGCCGAGCATGGTCTCGAACAGCAGCGGGCGGTGCTTGAGCTCGGCCACGGTGTAGACGTCGCTGGCCAGCCGGCTGAAATGCGTCACGCGCCCGATCAGCTGGAGATCGGCGTGCGCCTCCATCGAGGCCTTCACCGACTGGTAGAAATACGCGCCCAGCGTGCCGATCACCACGCAGGCGATCAGCGCGAACGACACCGTGGTGCGCACCGTGAGCGACCACGGCCGCCGGTACCAGGTGACCATGCCGGTGCCAGTGCCGCTGGTCATGCGCCCTCGCCGAAGGTATAGCCGATGCTGCGCACGGTGTGGATCAGCTTCTTGTCGAACGGCTGGTCCACCTTGGCACGCAGGCGCTTGATGGCCACGTCCACCACGTTGGTGTCGCTGTCGAAGTTCATGTCCCACACCTCGGCGGCGATCAGCGTGCGCGACAGTGCCTCGCCCTGGCGCTTGACCAGCAGGTGCAGCAGCAGGAATTCCTTGTTGGTCAGCGTGATCTCCATGCCCTGGCGCGTGACCTTGCGGCGCAGCACGTCGAGCTTGAGGTCGGCGAACTCGAACAGCTCGGCCTCGCGCACCACGCCGCGGCGCAGCAGCGTGCGGATGCGCAGCACCAGTTCGACGAACGAGAACGGCTTGACGAGATAGTCGTCGGCGCCCAGCTCGAGGCCGTGGATGCGGTCGTTGACGTGGTCGCGCGCGGTCAGGAAGATGACCGGCAGGTCGCGCCGCGCGCGCAGCGTGCGCATGATTTCCCAGCCGTCGATGCCGGGCAGCATCACGTCGAGCACGACCAGGTCGTAGGGATGCTCGAGCGCCATGTGCAGGCCGTCCGTGCCGGTGCGCGCGAGGTCGACGGCATAGCCGCTTTCGCGCAGGCCCTTGCGCAGGTAGTCGCCGGTCTTGGGATCGTCTTCGATGACGAGGATGCTCATGATGCACTGCCCGGTTGTGCGGATATGGCTGTCATTCTAGCGAGCGGTACGCGCGAATTAGTGACAAATTTGTCACCAAAAAGTCACCAGCGCGACCCGCCGGCGGCCCTAACCTGCACCTCGGTTTCCACCCTTACAGAGGTGCAGGATGAACATCGTTTCGAGCAAGTTGAGCCGTACCGTGCTGGCCGCCGCCCTGCTGGCCGGCGCCGCCCTCGCAGGCGCCCCGGCGGCGCAGGCGCAGGCCACCGCCGCGCCGGCCGCGGCGCCGATCGGCGTGCGCGGCACCGTGACCGCCCTCGCCGGCGACACGCTCAAGGTGCATACCCGCTCGGGCCAGGATCTCGACGTAGGCCTGGGCAAGGACACCGCGTTGCGCGCCGTGACGCTGGCCAAGGTCGACGAGATCAAGGCCGGCAGCTACATCGGCTCGGCCGCCATCCCGCAGGCCGACGGCTCGCTCAAGGCGCTGGAAGTGCACGTGTTCCCGCCCAGCATGCGCGGCAGCGGCGAAGGCCACCGCGCCTGGGACCTGGGCAAGAACAGCAGCATGACCAACGGCACGGTGGGCAGCGTGGTGGTCAGCAACGGCCGCACCATCACCGTCAAGTACCCCGAAGGCGAAAAGCGCATCGTGATCCCCGCCGACGTGCCCATCGTCAACCTGGAGCCGGGCGACCGCTCGCTGCTGGTGCCCGGCGCCCACGTGGTGCTGTTCGCCAGCAAGGCCGCCGACGGCGCGCTGACCGCGCGCTTTGTCTCGGCCGGCAAGAACGGCGTCGTGCCGCCGATGTAAGGCACGCGCCATGCGCAAGCCGACTCCCGCCGCCGCGCGGCGCGCCATCGTCCACCCGCTGGCGGTGCGCGCCACGCACTGGATCAACGCCTTCGCCATGACCTGCATGGTGATGAGCGGCTGGGCCATCTACAACGCTTCGCCGCTGTTCGGCTTGCGCTTCCCGGCGTGGGCCACGGTCGGCGGCTGGCTGGGCGGCTCGATCGCCTGGCATTTCGCGGCGATGTGGCTGCTGTGCGCGAATGCCCTGCTCTATCTCGGCTACGGTCTGGCCACGCGCCATTTCCGCCGGCATTTCCTGCCGCTGAGCGCGCGCGCCGCGCTGCGCGACGCCGGCCTGGCGCTGCGCCTGCGCCTGCCGCACCGGCCCGGCGCCTACAACGCGGTGCAGCGGCTGATGTACGTGGCGGTGCTGCTGCTCGGCGTGCTGGTGGTGGCGTCCGGGCTGGCGATCTGGAAGCCGGTCCAGCTCTGGTGGCTGGCCGGCCTGTTCGGCGGCTTCGACACCGCGCGCCGCGTGCATTTCTTCGCGATGGCCGGCATCGTCGGTTTCGTCGCCGTGCACCTGGCGCTGGTCGTGGCCGTGCCGTCCACCTTGTTGCCCATGTTCACCGGCCGCGCGCGGCGCGGCCATCACGGAGAAGCCGAAGCATGAGCGAGCCGTCCGGCAAGACGCCAGCCGCGCGTCCCGATTCCATCCGCACCGAAGACGCGCCGCGCGCGGCCGGCGTCATCGCCACGCCGGCGCGGCCGGCCCTCAGCGCGGCGGATTTCCGGCCGCAGCTGGCGCGCCTGCAGCGGCGCATGTTCCTGCGCTCGTCGCTGTCGCTCGGCGCGGTGTCCATGCTGGCCGGCTGCACGCTGCAGGACGGCGACACCGTGGACAAGGTGCTGTGGTCCATGTCGCGCTGGAACGACCGCGTGCAGGCGTGGCTGTTCAGCGGCGCGCGGCTGGCGCCGACCTACGCGCGCAGCCAGATCACGCAGCCGTTCCCGTTCAACGCCTTCTACCAGGAATTCGACGTGCCCGAGGTGGACGGCGGCGACTACCGGCTGGAAGTCTCCGGCCTCGTCGCCGACAAGCGCAGCTGGAGCCTGGCGCAGTTGCGCGCGCTGCCGCAGGCGGGCCAGATCACGCGCCATATCTGCATCGAAGGCTGGAGCGCCGTCGGCGAATGGCGCGGCGTGCCGCTGCGCACGTTCCTGCAGCGCATCGGCGCGGACACCACGGCGCGCTATGTCGGCTTCAAGTGCGCGGACCGCTACTACTCCAGCCTCGACATGGCGACCGCGCTGCACCCGCAGACCATGCTGGCGCTGGACTTCGGCAGCGAGCCGCTGCCGCCCAGGTACGGCTATCCGCTCAAGCTGCGCGTGCCGACCAAGCTCGGCTTCAAGAACCCCAAGCATATCGCCGCGCTGTTCGTCACCAACGAGAATCCCGGCGGCTACTGGGAAGACCAGGGCTACAACTGGTTCAGCGGGATCTAGGCCGGCAGTCCGGAGCCGAGCGGCGGCGGGCGGCGGGTGACGCCGGCGCGGTCCGGCCCCGGAAATGGCTGCAAGCATGCCGCCGGATGCAGCCCCGCGCACGCATTTCCGGCCGGCAACGCCGCGGGGCATTCACAGCGCGGCCGCCCGTGGGTAAGATCGAACCCATTCGCCCGCCGCCGCCCGACCAGGCGCGGCCGGCCTGGCCCATGCCCGCACATCCTCTCCCGCGGCGGGCGCCGCGACGAACGAGGGAGATCATGCCCGCACGCAACCAGTTCCGGCGACTCTGGCACCTGACCTCCGAAGGTTGGGGCTACTGCGCGCTCGGCACCTTCACCTGCGACGGCCTGCCGCCGGAATGGCGCGCGGTGCTGCCCATGCTGCCGCTGCGCGACCGCTACTCGCCGGTCAAGGCCGCGCGCATGGTGCTCGTCACCATGCAGTTGCGCGGCGCCGCGCCGGACGTGGCGCGCCGCTGCGATCCGCAGCGGCCTCTGTATTACGTTTATCAGGCGTGGAGCACGGTGGCGGGGTGATGCGGGCGCGGCCCATGTCGGCATGGCCAGCCGCGCGCGCCGCCACGTCTCCATGAAAAAAACGGGCCCCGAAGGGCCCGTTCCACTGCAACCAGCCTGCGCCGGTTCAGCCTACCCACTTGCGGGCGTTGCGGAACATGCGCATCCACGGGCTGCCGCCGTCGGCGACCTGCTTCCATGCGTCGGGCGCCCAGCTCATGGTGGCGGTGCGGAACACGCGCTCCGGGTGCGGCATCAGCACGGTGAAGCGGCCATCGGTGGTGGTCACGGAGGTGATGCCTTCCGGCGAGCCGTTCGGGTTGAGCGGGTAGGTCTGCGTCGGCGCGCCGTGGTTATCCACGAAGCGCAGCGCCACGCGGGCCTGCTTCTGGTCGCCCTGCTGCGAGAAGTCGGCGAAGCCTTCGCCGTGCGCCACCACGATGGGGATGCGGCTGCCTTCCATGCCGGCGAAGAAGATCGACGGCGAGGACTGCACTTCCACGGTGACGTAGCGCGCTTCGTACTGCTCGGACTGGTTGCGCGTGAACTTGGGCCACGCGCCCGCGCCCGGGATGATCGGGGCGAGGTTGCTCATCATCTGGCAGCCGTTGCACACGCCCAGCGCGAAGGTGTCCTGGCGGTTGAAGAAGGCGGCGAACTGCTCGGCCATGCGCGCGTTGAACAGGATGGTCTTGGCCCAGCCCTCGCCGGCGCCCAGCACATCGCCGTAGCTGAAGCCGCCGCACGCGACGAAGCCGCTGAAGTCGGCCAGGCTGGCGCGCCCGGCAATCAGGTCGCTCATGTGCACGTCGTGCGTGTCGAAGCCCGCGCGGTCCATGCTATAGGCCATCTCGATCTGCGAGTTGACGCCCTGCTCGCGCAGGATCGCCACCTTGGGACGCGCGCCGGTGGCCACGAACGGCGCGGCGATGTCCGCGGCCGGGTCGAAGGTCAGCACCGGCGAGATGCCGGGGTCGGCCGCGTCCAGCAGGCGGTCGTATTCGCTGTCGGCGCAGGCCGGGTTGTCGCGCAGCCGCGCGATGCGCCAGCTCACCTCGCTCCAGATGCGCTGGAGCTCGCCGCGCGCGGCGCCGAAGACCTTCCTGGCGTCGCGGTAGATCTCGATCTGGTCGGTGGCGTTGGGCTTGCCGACCACGTGGCTGCAGGCCGACAGGCCGACTTCGCGCAGCACGCCGAACACGGCGTCGCGCTCGGACAGGCGCACCTGGATCACCGCGCCGAGCTCTTCCGAGAACAGCGCGCGCAGGGTCTGGTCGTTGCGGCGCTCGCCGATCTGCTGGGCCCAGTTCTTGGCGTCGCCGTAGTCCTGCTCCTGCTGCGGGTCCAGCGCCAGCATGTCGACGTTGAGCGACACGCCGCAGTGGCCGGCGAAGGCCATTTCCGCCAGCGCCGCCATGAAGCCGCCGTCGGAGCGGTCGTGGTAGGCCAGCAGCTTGCCTTCGCGGTTCAGGCGCTGGATCACGTTGAAGAAGTGCTTCAGGTCGTCGGCGCTGTCCACGTCCGGCGTGGCGTCGCCGACCTGCTGCGTGACCTGCGCCAGGATGCTGCCGCCGAGGCGGTTCTTGCCGCGGCCCAGGTCGATGGCGATCAGCACGGTGTCGCCGGCGTCGGTGCGCAGCTGCGGGGTCAGCGTGCGGTCGGTGTCGTCCACCGCGGCGAAGGCCGAGATGATCAGCGAGACCGGCGCCACCACTTCCCTGGCGATGCCGTTGTCGTCCCACTTGGTGCGCATGGACAGCGAATCCTTGCCCACCGGGATGCTGATGCCGAGCGCCGGGCACAGTTCCATGCCGACCGCGTGCACGGTGTCGTACAGCCGCGCGTCCTCGCCGTCCACGCCGCAGGCGGCCATCCAGTTGGCGGACAGCTTGACCTTGCCGAGATCCTTGACCGGCGCGGCGGCCAGGTTGGTCAGGGCCTCGCCGATGGCCATGCGGCCCGAGGCCGGCGCGTCGATCACGGCCAGCGGGGTGCGCTCGCCCATCGTCATGGCTTCGCCGGCGCGGCCCTTGTAGTCGAGCGTGGTCACGGCCACGTCGGCCACCGGCACCTGCCACGGGCCGACCATCTGGTCGCGCGCGTTCATGCCGCCCACGGTGCGGTCGCCGATGGTGATGAGGAAGGACTTGCTGGCCACGGTCGGGTGGCGCAGCACGTCGCGCACGGCCTGGTCGAGCGCGAGGCCGGTCACGTCCACCGGCGGCAGCACCTGCTCGACATGGCGCACGTCGCGGTGCATGCGCGGCGGCTTGCCGAGCAGCACGTCCATCGGCATGTCGACGGCGTAGTGCTCCTTGAGCGAGGCGTCGACGTGCGCGTCCACCAGTTGCAGCTGCTGTTCCTCGGTGGCTACGCCGACCACCGCGAACGGCGAGCGCTCGCGCTGGCACATGGCCTGGAACAGCGGGAACGAGTCCGGCGCGATGGCCAGCACGTAGCGTTCCTGCGATTCGTTGCACCAGATCTCGGCCGGGCTCAGGCCCGACTCTTCCAGGTGCACCTGGCGCAGGTCGAAGCGCGCGCCGCGGCCGGCGCCGTCCACCAGTTCGGGGAAGGCGTTGGAGATGCCGCCCGCGCCCACGTCGTGGATCGACAGGATGGGGTTGTCGTCGCCGAGCTGCCAGCACGCGTTGATGACTTCCTGCGCGCGCCGCTCCATTTCCGGGTTGCCGCGCTGGACCGAGTCGAAGTCCAGGTCGGCGGTGTTAGTGCCGGTGGCCATCGAGCTGGCGGCGCCGCCGCCCATGCCAATGCGCATGCCGGGGCCGCCGAGCTGGATCAGCAGCGTGCCGGCCGGCAGCGGGTTCTTGTGGGTGTGGCCGGCGTCGATGTTGCCGATGCCGCCGGCGATCATGATCGGCTTGTGGTAGCCGCGCACGGTGCCGCCCACGTTCTGCTCGTAGACGCGGAAGTAGCCGCCCAGGTTGGCGCGGCCGAATTCGTTGTTGAAGGCGGCGCCGCCGAGCGGGCCGTCGATCATGATCTGCAGCGGCGAGGCGATGCGGTCGGGCTTGCCGGTGATGTTGTCGGCCCGGCCGGCCTTGTCGTCGGGGTTGCGGTGCGCTAGCGGCTGGGCGGCGTCGCGCGCGTTTTCCCAGCTTTGCACGGCGTCCGGCAGCATCAGGTTGGACACCGTGAAGCCGGTCAGGCCGGCCTTGGGCTTGGCGCCGCGGCCGGTCGCGCCTTCGTCGCGGATCTCGCCGCCGGCGCCGGTGGAGGCGCCCGGGAACGGCGAGATGGCGGTCGGGTGGTTGTGCGTCTCCACCTTCATCAGCGTGTGCGTGAGCGCCTCGTGGCGGCCGTATTTCTGCGCGGCGCCGCGCGGGAACCAGCGCTCGGCCACGTCGCCTTCCATCACGGCGGAGTTGTCCGAGTACGCCACGATCGAGCCTTGCGGGTTGAGCTGGTGCGTATTGCGGATCATGGCGAACAGGGACTTGTCCTGCTGCACGCCGTCGATGGTCCAGGTGGCGTTGAAGATCTTGTGGCGGCAGTGCTCGCTGTTGGCCTGCGCGAACATCATCAGCTCGACGTCGGTCGGGTTGCGCCCGAGCCTGGCGTAGGCCTCGACCAGGTAGTCGATCTCGTCTTCCGACAGCGCCAGGCCCATCTCGGCGTTGGCCTGCGCCAGCGCCGCGCGGCCGCCGGCGATGTCGATGAAGCGCAGCGGCTTGGCGGGCAGTTCCTGGAACAGCGCGGCGGCGTCCTCGCGCGCGGCGACCACGGTCTCGGTCATGCGGTCGAACAGGTGCGCGGCCACGGCGGCGCGCGTGCCGGCGTCCAGCGTCTTGCGCCCGCGCAGCAGGCCCTTCTTGCAGATCACGGTGATCTCGATGCCGCGCTCGATGCGGTGCACCTCCCCGAAGCCGCAGTTGTGCGCGATGTCGGTGGCCTTGCTGGCCCACGGCGAGATCGTGCCGAAGCGCGGGATCACCACGAAGCGGTCGCCCTCGGCCTGCGGCTCGAACGGCGCGCCGTAGGTCAGCAGCGCGGCGATGCGCTCGCTGTCGGCCGGCGACAGCGGCGCGTTGGCATCGACGAAATGCAGGAACTGGCCGTGAACCGACTCGATGTCGGCGTCGATCTGCTTGAGGGCGGTGAGCAGGCGTTGCTGGCGAAAGGCGGAAAGGGCCAATGCGCCGGGGAAGCACGAAAAATGCGCCATGATCTGAGCGGTCGGGAGGGCAGGAGGTAGGGGCTGCTACCGGCCGGCGCCGCTGGTTGGGGCGCCGTGCTGGCGGGAAACCGGCATTATACCTTGTCGGCCGCCCTTTCCCGCGTTGCAGCACGGCCCGCCGCGCCCCGGCGCGGGCCGGCATGGACCGGTACTGACCGGTCAAGGGCCAACGAGCGGCGCTATCGCCACTCGCCGCGCGAAGCGCCTGCCGGAGTACCGCCGGGGCCGCCGCCGCCCGCCCCGCTCAGGCCTCGCCGAAGCCCCCGCCGCCCGGCGTTTCGACCACGAACACATCGCCGGCCGCCATCTCGCGGCGGCCCACGTGGCCGAGCGCCTCTTCCCGCCCGTCGGCGCGCACCACGTAGTTGCGCCCGGTGGCGCCGGGCGCCCCGCCGGCCATGCCGAACGGCGCGTGCAGGCGGTTGTTGGAGAGGATCGAGGCGGTCATCGGCTCCAGGAAGCGCACCCGGCGGATGCCGCCGTTGCCGCCATGCCAGCGCCCCGCCCCGCCCGAGCCCGGGCGGATCTCGTAGCTTTCCAGCCGCACCGGGAAGCGCCATTCCAGCACTTCCGGGTCGGTCAGCCGCGAGTTGGTCATGTTGGTCTGCACCACGTCGCAGCCGTCGAAGCCGCTGCCGGCGCCGCTGCCGCCCGAGATGGTCTCGTAGTACTGGTAGCGCTCGTTGCCGAACGTGAAGTTGTTCATGGTGCCCTGGCTGGCCGCCACCACGCCGAGCGCGCCGTACAGCGCATTGGTGATGCACGACGAGGTTTCCACGTTGCCCGACACCACCGAGGCCGGATAGCGCGGGTTGAGCATCGAGCCTTCCGGGACGATCACCTTGATCGGCTTGAGGCAGCCGGCGTTGAGCGGGATGTCCTCGTCGACCAGCGTGCGGAACACGTACAGCACCGCCGCCATGCACACCGCGCGCGGCGCGTTGAAGTTGTTGGGCAGCTGCGCCGAGGTGCCGGTGAAGTCCACCACGGCTTCGCGCCGTTCCCGGTCCACCGTCACCCGCACCCGGATGCGCGCGCCGTTGTCGAGCGGGTAATCGTAGGCGCCGTCCCTGAGCGCGGTGATGACGCGGCGCACCGCTTCCTCGGCGTTGTCCTGCACGTGGCCCATGTAGGCGCGCACCACCGGCAGGCCGAACTGCGCCACCATCCTGCGCAGCTCTTCCACGCCCTTGGCGTTGGCCGCCACCTGGGCGCGCAGGTCGGCCATGTTCTGGTCGACGTTGCGCGCCGGGTAGCGCCCGCCGGCCAGCAGCGCGCGCATGCCGGCGTCGTCGAGCACGCCGGCCTTGACCAGCGGGAAGTTGTCGATCAGCACGCCCTCCTCTTCCACCACGGTGGAGTCCGGCGGCATCGAGCCCGGCGTGATGCCGCCGATGTCGGCATGGTGGCCGCGCGAGCCCACGTAGAACAGGATCTCGCGGCCGGCTTGGTCGAACACCGGCGTGATCACGGTCACGTCCGGCAGGTGCGTGCCGCCGTTGTAGGGGTCGTTGAGCACGTACACGTCGCCGTCGGCCATGCCGCCGGCGTTGCGCGCGATCACGGTCTTGATGCTCTCGCCCATCGAGCCGAGGTGCACCGGCATGTGCGGCGCGTTGGCGATCAGGTTGCCGGCGGCGTCGAAGATGGCGCAGGAGAAGTCGAGCCGCTCCTTGATGTTGACCGAGTAGGCGGTGTTCTGCAGCCGCTGGCCCATCTGCTCGGCGATCGACATGAACAGGTTGTTGAACACCTCCAGCATGACCGGGTCGGCGTCGGTGCCCACGGCGCGGCGCTGCGGGCGCGGCACCGCGCGCGTGAGCACGAGGTGGTCGCGCGCGGTCAGCTCGGCCTGCCAGCCGGGCTCCACCACGGTGGTGGCGTTGCGCTCGGCGATGATGGCCGGGCCGGGCAGCACGTCGCCGGGGCGCAGCGTGTCGCGCGGGAACAGGCCGGTGTCGTGCCAGGCGCCGCCGCTGAACATGCGCACGCGCTCGGCCGGCACCGGGCCGCCGCCGCGCGGCGCCGGCTCGGGCAGCTTTTCCGCGGGCGGCTCGCTGCTACCGATGGCTTCCACCGAAACCGCTTCCACGATCAGCGGCTTGCCCTGCATCAGGAACGCATAGCGCTGGCGGTAGGCGGCGTCGAACGCGGCCTGCATGCCGGCCAGCGTGCCGAACGGCACCACCAGCGCGGAGTCGGTGCCTTCGTAGCGCAGGTGGGCGCGGCGCACCACCTCGATCTGCGCGTCGGCCACTTCCTGCTCCAGCAGTTCGGTGCGCGCTTGCTGCGCCAGCGCGTCGAGCGTGGCCTGCAGCGCCGGCAGCGCGGCGCCGGTGAGGCGCGCCTCCACCGCGCGCTCGCGCATCGCGGTGCGGTCGGCCAGCCCCATGCCGTAGGCCGACAGCACGCCCGCCAGCGGGTGCACGAACACGGTCTGCATGCCGAGCGCGTCCGCCACCAGGCAGGCATGCTGGCCGCCGGCGCCGCCGAAGGTGGTGAGCGTGTAGCCGGTCACGTCGTGGCCGCGCTGCACCGAGATCTGCTTGATCGCGTTGGCCATGTTGCCGACCGCGATCTCGATGAAGCCTTCGGCCACCTGCTCGGGGCTGCGCGCGTCGCCGGTGGCGGCGCTCACGGCCCGCGCCAGCTCGGCGAAGCGCGACACCACGGCGTCGCGGTCCAGCGGCGCGTCCGCGCCCGGGCCGAACACGCTGGGGAAATGGCGCGGCTGGATCTTGCCGAGCATGACGTTGCAGTCGGTCACGGCCAGCGGGCCGCCGCGCCGGTAGCTGGCCGGCCCCGGGTTGGCGCCGGCCGAGTCCGGCCCCACGCGGAAGCGGCTGCCGTCGAAATGCAGGATCGAGCCGCCGCCGGCGGCCACCGTGTGGATGCTCATCATCGGCGCGCGCATGCGCACGCCGGCCACGGCGGTCTCGAACACGCGCTCGAAATCGTTGGGATGGCTGCCGTTGAAATGCGACACGTCGGTGGAGGTGCCGCCCATGTCGAAGCCGATGACGCGGCCGAAGCCGGCGCCCTGCGACGAGCGCACCATGCCGACGATGCCGCCGGCCGGCCCGGACAGGATCGCGTCCTTGCCCTGGAAGCGGTGCGCGTCGGTCAGGCCGCCGCTGCTCTGCATGAACTGCAGCCGCACGCCGGGCATCTGCTGCTCGACCTGCTCCACGTAGCGGCGCAGGATCGGCGAGAGATAGGCGTCCACCACGGTGGTGTCGCCGCGCGAGACCAGCTTCATCAGCGGCGACACCTGGTGCGACACCGAGATCTGCGTGAAGCCGGTCTCGCGCGCGATGCGCGCCGCGGCCTGCTCGTGCGCCGGCGCGCGGTAGCCGTGCAGGAACACGATGGCGATGGCGCGGGTGCCGCCGGCGAACACGCGCTGCATGTCGGCGCGCAGCGCGGCTTCGTCCAGCGGCGCGACGACGCCGCCCCGCGCGTCGAGCCGCTCGCCGACCTCCACCACCTCGCGGTAGAGCAGCTCGGGCAGCACGATGTTCAGGTCGAACAGGCGCGGCCGGTTCTGGTACGCGATGCGCAGCGCGTCGCGGAAGCCGCGCGTGATGAACAGCGCCAGCGGCTCGCCCTTGCGCTCGAGCAGCGCGTTGGTGGCCACCGTGGTGCCCATCTTCACCACCTCCACCAGCGCCGGCGTGACCGGCTCATCGGGCGCCAGGCCCAGCAGGTGGCGGATGCCGGCCACGGCCGCGTCGCGGTATTGCTCCGGGTTCTCGGACAGCAGCTTGTGCGTGACCACCGCGCCGTCGGGCCGCAGCCCGACCACGTCGGTGAAGGTGCCGCCGCGGTCGATCCAGAATTGCCAGCGGCGGCGGTCCGGGGCTGCAACGGAGGATGACTGCGGCGTTGGCGACGGCATGCGGGGGCTTCCTTGTCTGGCGTGATGGGATGTCGGGAACGATGGCATGCGCGCCGGTGCCGCGCGCATGCCGCGGCCTACAGCGAAGTGGCCGAGCGCGCGGCCTGCTCGTACAGGCCGGTGAGCACGCGCAGCAGCCGCGCCAGCTCGCCGATCTCGGCGTTCTCCGCGCTGCCGGCGGTGAAATTGCTGGTCAGGCACTGCTCGCGGATCTCGCGGTAGCGCGCGCAGGCCTGGGTGCCGGCCGGCGTGGTGGTGTAGATGGCTTCCTTGCCGACGCGCTCGCCCTCCACCAGCCCCATGCCTTGCAGCTTCTTCAGCGCGTAGGTGACGAGGTGGGTGTCTTCCACGTTCAGCACGAAGCAGATGTCGGCCAGCCGCTTGGGCCGCGCGCGGTGGTTGACGTGATGGAGCACCAGCACGTCGAGGAAGGTCAGGTCGCGCACGCCGGAGGCGCCCATGCAGCGCACCACCCAGCGGCTGTAGGCGTTGTAGGCGGTGTTCAGGCCGAACTCGAACTCGGACAGCTCGGGGCTGCGCTCGGACACCAGGTGCGAGGACGACACGATGTTGGGCCCGACCGCGCGCGGCAACGTGGTGGCTGCGGCGGCGGACCGCGCGGGCGCGTCCTGCGCGCCGTTGTCGTGCTCGGCCGGGTCCTGGCCGGCGGCTGGCTTACGCGCCATGTCTACACTCCTCTCTCTCATTGTTGGTCCGATGCGCCCGCGTGGCGCGGCCGGCGGCCCGGCTAGGTATATCCCCGGGGGCTTGGCCCGCAGATTTGGCTTGACAGTTTATAAACAAATTATGAGGATAAACACCAAATAAATCCAAGCAAAACATCGGGGACGTAGCAGTGGATTCTGCACGAAGACAGGGCAGGAAAACCGGCGGACGCACTATCGCGGGGCCGGCGCGACGCCCGCCGGCGCTCTGGTTGCGCGGCACCGGCGCACTGGCTAGACTCGACCCGAACCTTGCCGAGCGCGGCTGATCCGCGAACCAGATGCCCACCGATATCCATACATTGCAGACAAAACTTCACGACGGCAGCGCCACGCGCGCCGGCGTGATCGCCGCCGCGGCCGAACTGGCGCGGCAGCCCGCGGCGCAGTCCGTGCTGCTCCACGCCACCTTCGAGGCCGCCGCCGAGACCGCGCGCGCGGCCGACGCCGCCGCCCGCGCCGGCCAGCCGCTGCATCCGCTCGCGGGCCTGCCGGTCTCGGTCAAGGACCTGTTCGACGTGGCCGGCGAGGTCACGCGCGCGGGCTCCCCGGTGCGCGACGATGCGGCGCCGGCCGCCGCGGACGCCACCGTCGTGCGCCGCCTGCGCGAGGCCGGCGCGGCGCTGGTCGGGCGCACCAACATGACCGAGTTCGCGTTCTCCGGCGTCGGCATCAACCCGCATTTCGGCACGCCGGTCAACCCGGCCGACCGCAGCGTGGCGCGCATTCCCGGCGGCTCGTCGTCGGGCGCGGCGGTGTCCGTGGCGCTGGGGCTGGCGGTGGCCGGGCTGGGCAGCGACACCGGCGGCTCGATCCGCATCCCGGCCGCGCTATGCGGCCTGACCGGCTTCAAGCCGACCCAGCGCCGGGTGCCGCTCGACGGCGCGTTTCCGCTGTCCTACACGCTGGACACCGCCTGCGCGATGGCGCGCTCGGTGCACGACTGCGCGCTGGTCGACAGCGTGATCGCCGACCAGGCCGTGGTGCCGGCCAGCAAGGCCGCGGCGGGCATCCGCCTGGCCGTGCCGCGCCAGTACCTGCTGGACGACCTCGACGCCACCGTGGCGCGCGCGTTCGACCGC
The DNA here is from genome assembly GCF_977008105.1 of Cupriavidus ulmosensis. Classification (NCBI taxonomy): domain Bacteria; kingdom Pseudomonadati; phylum Pseudomonadota; class Betaproteobacteria; order Burkholderiales; family Burkholderiaceae; genus Cupriavidus; species Cupriavidus ulmosensis. The sequence continues at coordinate 2,039,485 of NZ_CDRMWP010000001.1, read as the reverse complement.
ACCCTCGGCCTGCTGTCCGCGGCCGGCGTGCGCATCGAGCCGGTCGACCTGCCCGAACTGGCCGAGCTGCCCGGCATCAACGCCACCGGCGGCTTCACCGCGCCCGAGGCCTACGCCATCCACCGCCACGTGCTGGCGGCCCGGCGCGGCCAGTACGACCCGCGCGTGGCCATGCGCATCGAGCGCGGCGCCGCCATGAGCGCGCCCGACTACGTGGACCTGGTGCGCGCGCGCGCCGCCTGGATCGCGCGCGTGCTGGCGCGCATCGAAGGCTTCGACGCGGTGGCCTGCCCCACGGTGCCGATGGTGGCGCCGCCGGTCGCGCCGCTGCTGGCGGACGACGACCTCTTCTTCCGCACCAACGCGCTGCTGTTGCGCAACACCTCGGCCTTCAACTTCCTCGACGGCTGCTCGATCTCGCTGCCCTGCCACCAGCCGGGCGAGCTGCCGGTCGGGCTGATGCTCTCGCACGGTGCGCTGCGCGACGCGCAGTTGCTGGGCACGGCAATTGCATTGGAAACCATCGTCAGGCCCGCCGCCTGACACGCTCGCCCCCCGGGCGGGCCTTCGCGCCGCGCGGCCCCTGAGCCAGGCCGCGCGCGCGGGACGGGCACCGCCATGCAGCACCCACGCAGCACACGAAACACACGCAGGACCCAAGCCGCACAGAAAAGCCGTACCAGAACAGACCGAGCCGCAACGACCAACCAGGAGAGATCGATGCAAGGGAAGGCAATACTGAAGTACATGCTGCTGGGCGGGGTGCTGGCCGCCGCGTCGGCGCTGGCCCCCGTGGCGCAGGCACAGACCAGGTGGGACCTGCCGACCGGCTACCCCACCAACAACCTGCACACCGAGAACCTGCAGCAGATGGCCAACGATGTGGAGAAGGCCACCGGCGGCAAGCTCAAGATCCTGATCCATCCCAACGGCTCGCTGCTCAAGGCCAACGAGATCAAGCGCGGCGTGCAGACCGGCCAGGTGCAGATGGGCGAGATCCTGATGTCGCTGCTGGCCAACGAGAACCCGGTGTTCGGCGTGGACGCGGTGCCCTTCCTGGCCACCAGCTACCAGGATTCCTACAAGCTGTGGCAGGCCTCGCGCGCCGTCACCGACAAGGTGCTCGACAAGCAGGGCATGAAGCTGCTCTACGCGGTGGCGTGGCCGCCGCAGGGCATCTACGCCAACAAGCCGATCAACGCCGCGGCCGACATGAAGGGCCTCAAGTGGCGCGCCTACAATCCCGCCACCTCCAAGATCGCCGAGCTGGTCGGCGCGCAGCCGGTCACGATCCAGGCCGCCGACCTCGCCCAGGCGCTGGCCACCGGCACCGTCAATTCCTTCATGTCCTCGGGCGCCACCGGCGTCGACACCAAGGTGTGGGAAAGCGTGAAGTACTTCTACACCGTGGACGCCTGGCTGCCGAAGAACATGCTGGTGGTCAGCAAGAAGGCCTTCGCCGCGCTGGACAAGCCGACCCAGGACGCCCTGCTCAAGACCGTGGCCGAGGCCGAGAAGCGCGGCTGGCAGGTCTCCGAGCAGAAGACGCGCGACTACCTCGCCGTGCTCGGCAAGAACGGCATGACCGTGCAGCCGCCCTCGCCGCAGCTGCGGCAGGACATGCAGAAGGTCGGCCAGGTCATGGTCGACGAATGGGCCAGGAGCGCCGGCGACGACGGCAAGGCCATTCTCGAAGCCTACAAGAAGTAAGCCGGGCAGCCGGCGCCGGTCCGGCGCCATGCACGCGGCGCCACCGCGCATTTCCCGCGCATTTCCCGCGCGCAGCCGCGGCGGCGCCCGCTGCCGCCGCGGCATGCGTCTCCTTTCACCGCATCCTCCCTCCTCTGCCGTCATGGAAGCTCCTGCCGTCAACAAGCGCTGGCTCGACCGGCTGCTTGACCTGTTCGCCGTGCTCGGCGCGCTGTGCATCCTCGGGGTCTGCATCATCATGATCCTGATGTCCTTCTCGCGCGAGACCACCATCATCTTCAAGGGCGGCGACGACATCGTCGCCTGGCTGTGCGCGGCCTCCGCCTTCCTCGTGCTCGGCCAGACCTTCCAGCACGGCGGCATCGTGCGCGTGGAAATGCTGCTCGAAGCGGTGAGCCCGCGCCAGCGCTGGTGGCTCGAGCTGCTGTCGCTCGCCATCTGCGCGGTGTTCGCCGGCTATGCCACCTGGGCGCTGCTGAGCTTCGCCTGGCAGAGCTGGGAGATCGGCGACGTCTCGCAGGGGCAGATCGTGGTGCCGCTGTGGATTCCGCAGAGCTTCGCGGTGCTGGGCTGCGCCGGCTTCGCGCTGGCCGTGCTCGACGAGCTGCTGCGCGTGGCGCGCCGCCAGAAGCCGCGCTACCAGCTCGCGCAGGAGGCCAAGCTGGCCGCCGGCGACTTCGGGGAGACCGTCTGATGAGCACCGTCCTGGTTTCCCTGATCCTGCTGCTGGTGATGATCGTGTTCCTGGTGATCGGGGCGTGGATCCCGGTGGCCATCGCCGTCACCTCGTGGGTGGGGCTGGTGGTCTTCGCCGACCACGACGCGCTGGTCAACCTGGCCAATGCGTGGTGGTCTTCGAGCGCGTCCTACACGCTGGCCTCGCTGCCGCTGTTCGTGTGGATGGGCGAGATCCTGTTCCGCACCAAGCTGTCCGAGCAGATGTTCAACGGCCTGTCGCCGTGGCTGAACTGGCTGCCCGGGCGGCTCATGCACGTCAACATCCTGGGCTGCGGCATCTTCGGCTCGGTGTCGGGCTCGTCGGCCGCCACCTGCGCCACCATCGCCAAGTCGGCGCTGCCCGAACTCACGCGGCGCGGCTACGACGAGCGCGTGACGCTGGGCTCGCTGTCGTGCGCCGGCACGCTCGGCATCCTGATCCCGCCGTCGATCACGATGGTGGTGTACGCGGTGTCGGCGGACGTGTCGATCATCCGCGTGTTCCTGGCCGGTTTCCTGCCGGGCCTGCTGCTGATGCTGCTGTTCTCGGGCTACATCGTGGCGTGGGCGCTGTCCAACCCGGACAAGACGCCGCCGGCCGAGCACTTCGGCTGGCGCGCGCGCCTGGCCTCGATCCGCCAGTTGATGCCGTGCATGATCCTGATCGCCTTCATCACCTGGATCATGATCACCGGCTACTCCACCGCCACCGAGGCCGCCGCCTACGGCGTGGTGGCCTCGCTGGCGCTGGCCTGGGCGGGCGGCTCGCTGACGCGCAAGGCGTTCTGGGAAAGCCTGATGTCGGCCACGCGGCTGACCGCCATGATCATGTTCGTGCTGGGCGCCACCTCGTTCCTGTCGGTGACGATGAGCTTCACCGGCATTCCGCGCGCGCTGGCCGAGTGGGTGGCGTCGATGCACCTGTCGCCGTGGGCGCTGATCGCCGTGCTGACGGTGATCTACATCCTGCTGGGCACCGCGCTGGACGGCATTTCCATGATCGCGCTGACCACCGCCACGGTGCTGCCGATGGTGCAGGCGGCGGGCTTCGATCTGGTATGGTTCGGGATATTCATCGTGCTGCTGGTGGAGATCGCCGAGGTCACGCCGCCGGTCGGCTTCAACCTGTTCGTGCTGCAGAGCATGACAGGCAAGGACAGCAACTACATCGCGCGGGTCTCGCTGCCGTTCTTCATGATGATGGTGATCGCCATCGGCATCATCACGGTATGGCCGACGCTGGTCACGTGGCTGCCCGACGTGGTGATGCAGAAGGAACTGAAGTAGGACCGCGCTGCCGGCCGCCGCATGCCGCCGGCGGCATTGCGCAACAGCGGGGGCCGCGGCCCCGACGGAGTGCCATGCATGTGATCGTGATCGGCGCCGGCGTGATCGGCGTGTGCTCGGCCTGGTATCTGCGCGAAGCCGGCTTCGACGTGACCGTGGTCGAGCGGCGCGCGGCGCCCGCGCAGGAATCGAGCTTCGGCAACGCCGGCGTGATCGCGCCCGGCTACGTCACGCCATGGGCCGCGCCGGGCATGCCCGGCAAGGTGCTGCGCAACCTGTTCGCCAGCACCTCGCCGGTGCTGTTCCGCCCCAGCGCCGACCCGGCCATGTGGCGCTGGATCGCGCGCTGGCTCGGCGAATGCACGCTGGAGCGCTATCGCGTGAACAAGCTGCGCATGCAGCGGCTGGCCTTCTACAGCCGCGAATGCCTGCACGCGCTGCGCGGCAAGCTCGAGATCGACTACGAGCAGTCGCAGGGCTACCTGCAACTGTTCCGCACGCGGCGCGACCTGGCGCTGGCCGAGCCGGCGCTGGCGCTGCTGCGCGAGCACAAGGTGCCGCACCGCCTGGTCGACGCCGACGGCTGCCGCGGCATCGAGCCCGGCCTGACCACCGACACACCGCTGGCCGGCGGCCTGCACCTGCCCGAGGACGAATCCGGCAACTGCCCGATGTTCGTGCGGCGCCTGCGCACGCTGGCCGAGGCCGCGGGCGTGCGCTTCGTCATGGACCGCGACGCCGGCGCGCCGCGCCCGCTGCCGGGCGGCGGGCTCGCGCTGGACCTGCGCGCTGTGGACCATGGCACGGGCCACGATGCGGGCCACGCCGCCGGCGGCGCGCCCGAGACGCTCACCGCGGACCGCATGCTGGTGTGCGCGGGCGTGGGCAGCGCCGCGCTGCTGCGCCCGCTCGGCCTGCGCATCCCGCTCTACCCGGTCAAGGGATACTCCGCCACCGTGCAGGTCAGCGACGAGCTGCAGGCGCCGCTGGCCGCGCTGATGGACGAGTCGTACAAGGTGGCCATCACGCGCATGGGCAACCGCCTGCGCGTGGCCGGCACGGCCGAGCTCGGCTCGCGCCGGCTCGACCTGCGCCCGGCCGCCGTCAACACCCTGCTCAAGGTGGCGCGCGACTGGTTCCCGGTGGCCGGCCACTACGGCAATGCCACGCTGTGGGCCGGCGCGCGCCCGATGCTGCCGGACGGCCCGCCGCTGATCGGCGCCACCGCCGTGCCCGGCCTGTTCCTCAACCTCGGCCACGGCTCGACCGGCTGGGCGATGGCCTGCGGCTCGGGCCGCATCGCCGCCGACCTGATCGCCGGCAACGCCGCCGCCATCGACCTGGAGGGCCTCACGCCCGCCCGCTACGGCCTCGGGCCGCGCTGACCATGCACACACCCCTGCCCGCTTTCCATTCCGCCGCGGCCTGGCTGCCGCTCGACGCCGCCAGCGCCGCCGGCATCCCGCTCTACGACGTGGCCGCCATCCGCCGCATCGAGGCCGCGGCGATGGCGACGCTGCCCGCCTTCGAGCTGATGTCGCGCGCCGGCGCCGCCGCCGCGGACTGGCTGGCGCGGCATGCGCCGGACGGCCCGCTGCTGATGCTGGCCGGCCCGGGCAACAACGGCGGCGACGCGCTGGTGGCCGCCACCCGCCTGCACCTGGCCGGGCGCGCGGTGCAGGCCTGGCTCACGGCCGAGCCGGACCGCCTGCCCGCCGACGCGGCGCGCGCCTGGCTGGAAGCGCGCGCCGCCGGCGTGCCGCTGCGCGTGCTGCCCCAGTCCGCCTGCCAGGGCGGCCTGCCGCCGCTGCCGGCCGAGACCCGCGCGCTGGTCGACGGCCTGCTCGGCATCGGCCTCAACCGCCCCGCCGACGGCTACGTCGCGCAGTGGATCGCCCATCTCAACGGCGCCGGGCTGCCGGTGTTCGCCCTCGACATTCCCAGCGGCCTGTTCGCCGACACCGGCGCCGGCGCGCCGGCGGTATGCGCGTGCCGCACGCTGACCTTCATCGGCGCCAAGCCGGGCCTGCTGACGCTGGACGGCCGCGACTGCGCGGGCGAGGTGGACATCGCCCCGCTCGACCTGATCTATCCGCCGGCCGAGCACGCATGCGCCACGGTCAACGTGCCGGCCTCGTTCGCCGCGGCGCTGCCGGCGCGCCGGCATGCCACCAACAAGGGCAGCTTCGGCTCGCTGGCGGTGATCGGCGGCGGCGTGGGCATGACCGGCGCGCCGCTGCTGGGCGCGCGCGCCGCGCAGCACCTCGGCGCCGGGCGCGTGCACATCGCCTTCCTGGCGCAGCCGGCGCCGCTGCTCGATCCGGTGCATCCGGAACTGATGCTGCACCCGATCGCGGAGGTCGACCTGTCCGCCATGAACGCGCTGGTGATCGGCCCCGGCATGGGCACCGGCACGGCGGCGCGCAAGCAGCTCGCGCAACTGCTGCACGGCTGCGCGGCTGCGGCCGAACCGCCGGCGCTGGTGCTGGACGCCGACGCGCTCAACCTGCTGGCCGCCGACCCCGCGCTGGCCGCGCTGCTGGCCGGCAGCGCGGCGGTGCGCGTGATGACGCCGCACCCGCTCGAAGCCGCGCGCCTGGCCGGCCTGAGCGTGGCCGAGATCCAGCGCGACCGCCTCGCCGCGGCGCGCGCGCTGGCGGCGCAATGGCAGGCGGTGGTGGTGCTCAAGGGCTCCGGCACGGTGATCGCGGCACCGCCCGACGCGGCCGGCGGCGTGGCGCTGTCGGTCAACCCGACCGGCAACGCGGGCCTGGCCACCGCCGGCACCGGCGACGTGCTGGCCGGCATGGCCGGCGCGCTGCTGGCGCAGGGCATGCCGCCGCTGCAGGCCGCGCAGGCCGCGGTATGGCTGCACGGGCGTGCCGCCGACCGCCTGGTGGCCGACGGCATCGGGCCGGCCGGGCTGACCGCCAGCGAGCTCTACCTGCCGCTGCGCGCGCTGTTCAACGACCTGCTGCGGCAGCCGGGCCGCGCATGAGCGACGCCGCCGAGCGCGCCGCGCCGCTGGCGCCGGCCGGTTCCGCTACGGCATCCAGCGCGGCATCCGTCGCCGCGCCCGCCACGGCCCGCCGCCAGTTGCTGACCGGCGTGGCGCTGCTGGTGCTGGGCCAGTGGATCCTGAGCCTGCTCGACGCCAGCAGCAAGATGCTGACCCAGCAGGGCCTGCCGGTGATGGGCGTGGCCTGGGTGCGCTACGTGGGCCACGTGGCGGCGATCTTCCTGCTGCTGGGGCCGGCGCGCTTCCGCGCGCAGTGCCGCCCGACGAAGCCGGCCCTGCAATGGCTGCGCGGCGGCCTGATGCTGGTATCCACGCTGGTGTTCTTCAGCGTGCTCCGGCTGATGCCGCTGGCCGAGGCCACCGCGCTCAATTTCTGCGCGCCGCTGTTCGTGGTGGCGCTGTCGCCGTGGCTGCTCGGCGAGCGCCCCGGCTTTCACGCGCGCGCCAGCCGCTGGAGCGGCGTGGCGGTCGGCTTCGCCGGCATGCTGGTGGTGGTGCGCCCCGGCGGCGAGCTGAGCGGGCCGGGCATCGCGCTGGGCCTGCTGTCGGCGCTGGTGTTCGCGCTGATGCAGATGCTGACGCGGCGCATCGCCGCGCACGATGCGCCCATGACCACGCTGATCCAGAGCGGCGTCACCGGCGCGGCGCTGACCACCGCGCTGGTGCCGTTCTTCTGGTTCGAGTCGGTGCCCACGCCGCTGCAGGCGGGCCTGCTGCTGAGCACCGGCATCACCGGCTCGATCGGGCACTACTTCGTGATCCGCGCGTTCCAGTACGCGGACGCATCGTTTCTCAGCCCCTTCCTTTATCTGCAGATCCTGTCGGCCACCGCCATCGGCTACCTGGCTTTCGGCCAGTTGCCGGACTGGATCACGGCGCTGGGCGTGGCAGTGATCTGCGCCGGCGGCGTGTGCGTGGCCGGCGGCGAACCGGCGCTGCGCATGCTGGCGCGGAGGCTCGGCCGCGCGCGCTGAATGTCAGCCACGCACCGACAGCGCGCCATACCCCTATTTGGTAGTGTTTCGAAATACGAAGCAATGCCGTCTATTGCCGCTATTTGGCGAAAACACGTCATGTGGCGGCGCTATACTTCATGCGCGGCGCCGCCGGCCGGTTTCCGTACTGCATATCAAAGAATCTCCAGAGAATTCCGCACGCATGCCCACTGATTTCCACGCCTGGCGCTCCCTCCTGCAACACCACGAGACCATCCGCGACACCCCCATGCGCGACTGGTTCGATGCCGACGATGCCAGCCAGCGTGCCGCGCAATTCTCACTGGAAGCCGCCGGCCTGTACCTCGACTACGCCAAGAACCGCATCACGCCGCAGACCTTCGCGCTGCTGATGCAACTGGCCGACGAGGCTGGCGTGGCCCGCCGCCGCGACGCCATGTTCGCCGGCGACCACATCAACGCCACCGAGGACCGCGCGGTGCTGCACATCGCGCTGCGCGCCTGCCCCGGCACCACCTTCGAGGTGGACGGCAAGCCGGTGACGCCGGCGATTCATGCCGTGCTCGAGCGCATGCGCGTGTTTTCCGAACGGGTGCGCGGCGGCGAGTGGACCGGCGCCACCGGCAAGCGCATCACCGACGTCATCAACATCGGCATCGGCGGCTCGGACCTGGGCCCGCGCATGGTGTGCCGGGCGCTGTCGCACCTGGCCGACGGCGGGCCGCGCATGCATTTCGTCTCCAACGTGGACGGCACCGAGCTGGCCGAGACGCTGGCGCGGCTGGACCCGGAGCAGACCCTGGTGATCGTCTGCTCCAAGACCTTCACCACGCTCGAGACGATGGCCAACGCCAACAGCGCGCGCGCGTGGTTCCTGTCGCGCGGCGTGAGCCAGGCGCAACTGGCCAGCCACTTCGCCGCGGTGTCGACCAACGTGGAGGCGGTGCGCGCGTTCGGCATCGACCCGGCGCACATGTTCGAATTCTGGGACTGGATCGGCGGACGCTTCTCGCTGTGGTCCTCGGTGGGCCTGTCGATCGCGCTGGCGGTCGGCTACGATGCCTTCGCCGACCTGCTGGCCGGCGGCCGCGCGATGGACGAGCATTTCGCCGGCGCGCCGCTGGCGCGCAACATGCCGGTGGTGCTGGCCATGATCGGCATCTGGTACCGCGATTTCTTCGGCATGCCGACCAGCTGCATGGCGCCCTACTCGACCTCGCTGGAGCTGTTTCCCGCCTTCCTCCAGCAACTGGAGATGGAGAGCAACGGCAAGTCGGTCCAGCTCGACGGCCGCCCGGTGCGCGCGCATACCGCGCCGGTGGTGTGGGGCTCGGCCGGCACCAACGGCCAGCATGCGTATTTCCAGCTGATCCACCAGGGCTCGCAGATCGTGCCGGTGGATTTCGTGGCGCCGCTGCGGCCGCCGCGCGAGCTGCCCGGCCACCATGCCAAGCTGCTGGCCAACTGCTTCGCGCAGGGCGAGGCGCTGATGCGCGGGCGCAGCGCCGACGAGCTGCGCGCCGCCGGCATGACCGACGAGGTGCGCATCGCGCATATGGTGTTCGAAGGCAACCGGCCCAGCAACACGCTGCTGATGGAAGACATCACGCCGCATGCGCTCGGCGCGCTGATCGCGCTGTACGAGCACCGCACCTTCGTGCAGGGCGTGGTGTGGAACATCAATTCGTTCGACCAGTGGGGCGTGGAGCTGGGCAAGATCCTGGCCAAGCCGATCGAAGCCGAGCTGACCGGCGCGGTGGCCGCGCCGGCGCCGCACGACGCCTCCACCAGCGGCCTGATCGCCCGCGCGCGCGCCGCGCTGGGCACGGCCTAGTTTTCCCGCCCCTCCCGGACTTCCCGGACCTCCCGCGCGTCTCGTTCGCCGCCGGCTCAGACCGGCGCCGCCATCAACTCGTCGCTGGCCACGCGCCCGGCCTCGATGGTCAGGACGCGCCCGCAGCGCGCCGCCACCGAGCGGTCGTGCGTGACCAGCACCAGGGTCGAGCCGGCATCGCGGTTGAGCTCGAACATCAGCGCGATCACGGCCTCGCCGGTGGCGGTGTCGAGGCTGCCGGTGGGCTCGTCGGCGAACAGGATGTCCGGGCGCGCCACGAACGCGCGCGCCAGCGCCACGCGCTGCTGCTCGCCGCCGGACAGCGTGCGCGGATAATGCGAAAGACGCCCGCCCAGGCCAACGCGCGCCAGCATGTCGGCCGCGCGTTCGCGCACGCCTTCGGTCTCGCCGCGCAGCTCCAGCGGCAGCATCACGTTCTCCAGCGCGGTCAGGTGGCCGACCAGCTGGAACGACTGGAACACGAAGCCGACGTGGCGGCCGCGCTGCGCCGCGCGCTGGTCCTCGTCGAGCTGGAACAGGTCCTGGCCGTTGAGCCGGACCGTGCCCGTGGTGGGCAGGTCGAGGCCGGCCAGCAGGCCCAGCAGCGTCGACTTGCCCGAGCCGGAGGCCCCCACGATGGCCAGCGTTTCGCCGCGCGTGACGGAAAACGTGACGTCATGCAGAATCGTCAGCGAACCGGTCGTGTCGGCTACGGTCTTTCCTAATGACTCGACTGCAAGAATGGAAGAAGACATGAGCAAGAAGTTCTGGTGCGGTTGGCGCAAGCTGGGGCTGGCGCTGTGTGCGGCCACGCTGCTGCCCTTGACGGCGGCGGCCTCGGCGCCGGCCATCCTGGTGCTGGGCGACAGCCTGTCCGCGGAGTATGGCATCGCGCGCGACGCGGGCTGGGTCAAGCTGATGGAAGCCCGGCTGCGCGCCGAGCGCCTCGATTATAGCGTCGTGAACGCCAGCATCAGCGGCGAGACCACCGTGGGCGGCAAGACCCGCCTGCCCGACCTGCTGGCGCGCCACCACCCCGCCGTGGTGATCGTGGAGCTCGGCGCCAACGATGCGCTGCGCGGCCTGCCGCTGCAGACCACCGAGGCCAACCTGCGCAGCATCGTCACCGGCGCGCAGCAGGCCCGGGCCGGCGTGCTGCTGGTCGGCATGCGCATCCCGCCCAACTACGGGCCGGACTACACGGAACGCTTTTTCGCGCTCTACCCGAAGCTGGCCGGCGAATACAAGACGCGGCTGGTGCCGTTCCTGCTCGAAGGGGTCATCGCCCGGCCGGACTGGTTCCAGCAGGACCGCATGCATCCCACGGCGCAGGCGCAGGGCACGCTGCTCGATACGGTGTGGCCGCAGCTCAGGCCGCTGCTGAAGGCGCCGGCGGCGCGCGCCGCCGAGCGCTAGGGCATACGACTGCCGGAATGAAAAAGAGGCGCCCGCTGGGGCGCCCCTGGCTTTGTGCCGATGGGTCGTCTTGCTGCCGGCAATCCTTACTGCGCGGCGGCCTCGCTCGCGGCCGCGGCGACGGGCTTGAGCACCTTCACCTTCGCTGCCGCCTTCAGGCTGTCATAGAACGCTTCGAGCTCGGTCTGGCCGGCCATCTGCGCCAGCTGCTGGGCCTCGCCCTGGCGCTGCGCGGGGTCCACCTGCGCGGGCTGGCTGACCTTGGCGATGCGATAGATGGCATAACCGTCCGCGCCGAGGTCGACGCCGACCAGCGCGGGCAGCTTGGCGACGTCGGCGCGCATCACGGCTTCCAGCGCCTTGGGCGGCAGGTTCTCGGGCTTGGCGCGCGACACCGTGAGCACCGGGCCGAAGCCTTCGGCGGCGCCGCTCTTCTTGAGCGCTTCCAGGCGCGCCGCGCCTTCCTTGTCGGCCAGCTCGGCGGCCTGCTGCGCGATGTAGCCTTCGCGCACCTTGGCCTGCACGTCTTCGAACTTGCGCGTGGTGGCCGGGCGGTAGTCGACGATGCGCGCCGCCACCAGCATGTTGGGCGCGACCTGCACGGCTTCGGTGTTGCGCTTGTTCTTGAGCGAGTCCTCGCTGAACAGCGCCTTGAGCAGCTTGTCGTTGTTGAGCGGGTTCTGCGCGCCCAGCGCCGGGTTCGGCTCGCGCGTCACGCCGTCGGCGGTCTGGATGGTCAGCTTGAACTTGTCGGCGGCGGACTTGAGGCTGTCGGACTGCTCATAGACCGTGTTGCCGAACGCGTCGGCCAGTTCGGTGAACTTCTTGGCGGCAAGCTGCTTGCGCAGTTCGGCTTCGAGGTCGGTGCGGACCTGGTCGAGCGGCTTGGTCTCGGCCGGCTTGATGCCGGTGAGCTTGATGATGTGGTAGCCGTAGTCGGTTTCCACCACATCGCTGAGCTGGCCGTCCTTGAGCGAGAACATGGCGTCCTCGAACGGCTTGACCAGCGCGCCGCGGCCCATGAAGCCGAGGTCGCCGCCCTTCTCCGCCGAGCCCGGATCCTTCGATTCCTTGCGCGCCACGTCGGCGAAGGTTTCCGGATGCTTGCGCAGGTCTTCCAGCAGCTTGGCCGCCTTTTCCTGGGCGGCCTTGCGGTCCGCCGCCGGCGCGTCCTTGGGCGAGGCGATCAGGATATGGCTGGCGCGGCGCTGCTCGTCGGTGCGAAAGCGCGCGATGTTGCTGTCGTAGTAGGACTTGAGCTCCTCGGGCGTGACCGGCGTCGAGGCGGCCAGCGCGTCGGCCGACAGCACCAGGTATTCGACCTTGGCCTGCTCGGGCACGGCGAACTGCGTCTTGTGGCTTTCGTAGTACGCCTTCAGCGCGGCTTCGTCGGGCGCGACCTTGGCGGCGAAATCGGCCGGCTTGAACTGCAGCACCTGCACGTCGCGCTGCTGGTCGCGGATGGCGATCAGGCGGTCGAGCAGCGACTTGGGCACGAAGGCCGTGGCGCCGATCGAGCCGCCGAGCTGCTGCGTGGCGAGGTCGAAGCGCATGCGCGCCTCGAGCTGCTCGGGCGTGAGGCCCTGCTGGGCCAGCAGTTCGAGATAGGGCTTGGGCTCGAGGCGGCCGTCGGCCTGCTTGGGCAGGCTGGCGATCGCCGGGATGCTGTAGATGGCTTGCTGGAGCGCCACGTCGGACACCGTCAGATGCTTGCTGGCGACGTCGTTGGCCACCACGCGCTGCAGGATGAGCTGGTCGAGCACCTGCTGGCGGGCCTGCGCGCCTTCGAACTGGCGCGGGTCATAGTTGGGGCCGAGCACCTGGCGCATGCGCTCGCTCTGGTCGCGCACGACGTTGTCGACTTCCTGCGTGGTGATCGCGCGGCCGTCGACCTTGGCTGCGTCGTGCGAGCTGTCCATGAAGCGCGAGTAGCTTTCCACGCCGAAGAATACGAACGACGGGAAGACAAGCACCAGCAGCAGCAGAAGCATCAAGCGGCGGTTGTTGCGTACGAAATCAAGCATGCGGACTCAGGAGAAGGGTTGGTACGAACGGCAAACTCCGGGATTCTATCAGGAGCGGCACGCTTCACGCGATTCGCGCGGATTGGCGAGCCTGCGCCCTCACCTGCTTTGCGCTTTTCCGGGATGCTCTTTGTCGCCATTTGTCCAGCGGTCCGAATGCGCTTATTATCCAAGTCGAATCTTTGATATTGATTTGCCGAACAATGCCACGCTCGAGCGCCTGGCAATCCGCCTCCCGAAACCATCAGCCCGGAGAATCGATATGTCCCTTCCTTCTTGCCTTCCGCTAGTTCAAGCGCCAATGGTCGGCTCGCTGAGCCCTCTCACGATTGCCGTCTGCGAGGCGGGCGGGCTGGGTTCATTGGCTTGTGCGGCGCTTACGCCGGTGCAACTGCGCGAGCAGATCAGCGCCATTCGCGCACGGACATCGGCCCCGTTCAATATCAATTTTTTCTGTCACGTGGCGCCGACGCCGGACGACGAAGCACAAGCGACGTGGCAATCATTGCTCGCGCCCTATTACGGGGAAATCGGCCTCGACCTGTCCGCTGCTCAGAAAGGGCCAGGCAGGGCGCCTTTCGACGACGCCATGTGCGAGGTAGTCGAGGAAACCAGGCCGCCCGTGGTCAGCTTTCATTTCGGGCTGCCGGCCGAAGCCCTGCTTGCGCGAGTCAGGCGTACAGGCGCGATGATCGTGTCTTCCGCGACGACGGTAGAAGAGGCGCGCTGGCTTGAAGCACATGGCGTGGACGCGATCGTCGCGCAAGGCGTGGAGGCAGGCGGGCATCGCGGTATGTTCCTGGGCGACGACATTGACGCGCAGCCTGCTTTGTTTGCACTGTTGCCGCAGATCGTGGATGCAGTGCGCATTCCCGTGATCGCGGCCGGCGCCATTGCCGATGGCCGCGGCATCGCTGCCGCGTTTGCGCTCGGGGCAAGCGCCGTGCAGATCGGAACGGCTTATCTGCTGACGCCCGAGGCAGGCAGATCGGGTTTGCACCGCGCTGCCGTAGGCAACGCCCGTGCCGATGCGACGCGACTGACCAATCTCTATACAGGCCGGCCGGCACGCGGATTGATGACCCGCTTCATGCGCGAGCAAGGACCGATGAATCCAGCCGCGCCGGCATTTCCTCTGGCGACCGGCGCAGTCGATCCGCTACGTGCCGCCTTCGAGCAAGCAGGAAGCGAAGATTTCTCGCTGCTGTGGGCAGGCGAGGCGGCAGCACTGGCACGCAAAGAAGATGCGGCTGCGTTGACGCGCCGACTGTGGGAGGACGCACTCGCGTGCGGCGCGGGTCTCGGCGCAGCGCTGGCCCGACAAGTACAGTGAATACCTGATAGCGCACGGGAATGCGCGGCCCCGAAAAGACAAGACCCCAGCAAACGATAGTCTGCTGGGGTCCTGGCATGGATGCTGGCGGAGTGGACGGGGCTCGAACCCGCGACCCCCGGCGTGACAGGCCGGTATTCTAACCAACTGAACTACCACTCCTGGATTCGGTGCGGCCGTGCTCTTGCGTGCTGTTCTTCGTCGCGACGAGACCGAAGAGGCGAGAGACGGCGAGGTGTCCGAGGCACCGAGCGTGGTGGGTGCTGAGGGGCTCGAACCCCCGACCTACGCCTTGTAAGGGCGCCGCTCTACCAACTGAGCTAAGCACCCGCTCGTACCGCGAATCTGCATGTATCGCCGCGCACATATCAGAGCACTTACTGCTGTTTGCGTTGCGAGGCCGCAAGTGTAATACAGGCGTCGCCGTTTTGCCAAGCATTCTTCATGGCCGCATCGGGCGGCGCAAAAGCCGCGTACGGGCCGCGTGAAAGCCCCGTAAACAACCCTGCGCAACCCCGCGCAACCCTGCGCGATGGTCGTGCGCGCCGACCTGCGCGATGCCTGCGCGCAATGAAAAACGCCGCGGGCAAAACCCGCGGCGTCTCGTGCTGCCGCCATGCGGCGGGGCCCCGGACAGCGGGCCCCTGCGATGTCAGTGATGGATCATCTCGACCTTGGCCGCGGCCTTGTCCGCCACGTCGGCGGGCTTGGCCACTTCCTCGGGCAGCGGCTCGGGCTTGCGCTCGAGCGCCAGTTCCAGGACCTTGTCGATCCAGCGCACCGGGATGATCTCGATGGCGTTCTTGACGTTGTCCGGGATCTCGGCCAGATCCTTCACGTTCTCCTCGGGGATCAGCACCAGCTTGATGCCGCCGCGATGGGCCGCCAGCAACTTCTCCTTGAGGCCGCCGATCGGCAGCACTTCGCCGCGCAGCGTGATCTCGCCGGTCATGGCCACGTCGGCGCGCACCGGGATGCCCGTCAGCACCGACACCAGCGCCGTGGTCATGGCGCCGCCGGCCGAAGGACCGTCCTTGGGCGTGGCACCTTCGGGCACGTGGATGTGGATGTCGCGCTTCTCGAACATCTCGTCCGGGATGCCCAGGCGGCGGGCGCGCGAGCGCACCACCGAGCGGGCCGCCTCGACCGACTCCTTCATCACGTCGCCGAGCGAGCCGGTGCGCGTGATGTTGCCCTTGCCCGGCATGATCGCGGCTTCGATGGTCAGCAGGTCGCCGCCCACCTCGGTCCACGCCAGGCCAGTCACCTGGCCGACCTGGTTTTCCTTGCCGGCCAGGCCGAAGTCGTACTTGCGCACGCCGAGGAACTTGTCGAGGTTGTCCGAGGACACCTTGACCGTGCCCGATTCCTTCTTGAGCAGCAGCAGCTTCACCACCTTGCGCGCGATCTTCGACACTTCACGCTCGAGCGAGCGCACGCCCGCTTCCCGCGTGTAGTAGCGGATGATGTCGCGCAGCGCTTCCTCGCTGACTTCGATCTCGCCTGCCTTCAGACCATTGTTCTTGATCTGCTTGGGCAGCAGGTAGCGCTGGGCGATGTTGACCTTTTCCTCTTCGGTGTAGCCGGAGAGGCGGATCACTTCCATGCGGTCCAGCAGCGGCGGCGGAATGTTCAGCGAGTTCGACGTCGCCACGAACATCACGTCGGACAGGTCGAAGTCCACTTCGATGTAGTGGTCCTGGAACGTGTGGTTCTGTTCCGGGTCCAGCACCTCGAGCAGCGCCGAGGAAGGATCGCCGCGGAAGTCCATGCCCATCTTGTCGATTTCGTCGAGCAGGAAGAGCGGATTGCGCACGCCGACCTTGGACAGGCTCTGCAGGATCTTGCCCGGCATCGAGCCGATGTAGGTCCTGCGGTGGCCGCGGATCTCGGCCTCGTCGCGCACGCCGCCCAGCGCCATGCGCACGAACTTGCGGTTCGTGGCGCGCGCCACCGACTGCCCGAGCGAGGTCTTGCCCACGCCGGGAGGCCCGACCAGGCACAGGATCGGCGCCTTCACCTTGTCCACGCGCTGTTGCACCGCGAGGTACTCGAGAATGCGTTCCTTGACCTTCTCCAGGCCATAGTGGTCTTCGTCGAGCACGCGCTCGGCGTTGGCGAGGTCGTTATTGACCTTGCTCTTCTTGCGCCACGGCAGGTTGACCAGCGTGTCGATGTAGTTGCGCACGACGGTGGCTTCGGCCGACATCGGCGACATCAGCTTGAGCTTCTTGAATTCGGCGTCGGCCTTCTTCTTGGCTTCCTTCGGCATGCGCGCGGCCTTGATGCGCTTGTCGAGCTCTTCCAGGTCGGCGCCCTCTTCGCCCTCGCCCAGTTCCTTCTGGATGGCCTTGACCTGCTCGTTCAGGTAGTACTCGCGCTGGCTCTTCTCCATCTGGCGCTTGACGCGGCCGCGGATGCGCTTTTCGACCTGCAGGATGTCGATCTCGCCCTCGAGCTGCGACAGCAGGCTCTCGAGGCGCTCGGTGACGTTCACCATCTCGAGGATCTTCTGCTTCTGCTCGAGCTTGATCGGCAGGTGCGCGGCGATGGTGTCGGCCAGGCGGCCGGGCTCGTCGATGCCCGACAGCGAGGTCAGGATCTCGGGCGGGATCTTCTTGTTGAGCTTCACGTACTGGTCGAACTGCGACACGATGGCGCGGCGCAGCGCCTCCGTCTCGGCGGTCTCGACCGGGCCCGGCGGCACGGGCACGGCTTCGCACATGAAGTGCGAGTCGTCTTCGCTCACTTCGCGGATATTCGCGCGCTGCGTGCCTTCGACCAGCACCTTGACGGTGCCGTCGGGCAGCTTGAGCATCTGCAGGATATTGGCGATGCAGCCCACCTCGTAGAGGTCGTCGGCGGTCGGCTCATCCTTGGCCGCCGTCTTCTGGGCTACAAGCATGATGCTCTTGCCCGACTCCATCGCAGTTTCAAGCGCCTTGATGGACTTCGGACGTCCCACGAACAGTGGGATCACCATGTGCGGAAACACCACCACGTCGCGCAGCGGCAACAGTGGCAGGCGAATCGGCTCAGCCGGGAGGAGTTGTGTTCCGGACATCATTTTCCCCAGTCAGTCATTTAGGCGTAAATTGGGCCGCATGAATCGATTGCAAGACACGCTTCGCCAACGATTCATGACCCCATGCAAATGCCGGTTTCCGCACTTGCAGGACCCGTCCAAACAGCATACCCCCGTTTCCTCCCCTTCGTTTTACGAAAATGAAGAAAAAAAGCCGCTCGCTTTTTGCGAGCGGCCTTTCGGTCTCGCTGCCGGCCTCGATCAAACACAAAGCGCCGGCGTTCGCCGTCAGTTCGAACCGGCCACCTTGGGCTGGTCCTCGTACATCAGCAGCGGCGGGGCATCCCCGGTGATGGTGTTCTCGTCGATCACCACCTTCTGCACACCCTTGTAGTTCGGCAGGTCGTACATCACGTCCATCAGCGACTGTTCGAGAATCGAACGCAGGCCGCGCGCGCCGGTCTTGCGGCGGATGGCCTTGCGCGCGATCGCGGACAGCGCGGCCGGGCGGATTTCCAGCTCCACGCCTTCCATCGCCAGCAGCTTCTGGTATTGCTTGACCAGCGCGTTCTTGGGCTCGACCAGGATCTGCATCAGCGCGGCCTCGTCGAGCTTGGCCAGCGTGGCGACCACCGGCAGGCGGCCGATCAGTTCCGGGATCAGGCCGAACTTGATCAGGTCTTCCGGCTCGGTCTGCGGCAGCACTTCGCTGGCGTCGCGCTCTTCCTTGCTCTGCACCTGCGCGGCAAAACCGATGCCGGTCTTGTCCGAGCGCTGCATGATGACCTTTTCCAGGCCGTCGAACGCGCCGCCGCAGATGAACAGGATGTTGGTCGTGTCGACCTGCAGGAAGTCCTGGTTCGGATGCTTGCGCCCGCCCTGCGGCGGCACCGAGGCCATCGTGCCCTCGATCAGCTTGAGCAGGGCCTGCTGCACGCCCTCGCCCGACACGTCGCGGGTGATGGACGGGTTGTCCGACTTGCGCGAGATCTTGTCGATCTCATCGATGTAGACGATGCCGCGCTGCGCCTTCTCCACCTCGTAGTTGCAGTTCTGCAGCAACTTCTGGATGATGTTTTCCACGTCCTCGCCGACGTAGCCGGCTTCGGTCAGCGTGGTGGCGTCGGCGATCACGAACGGCACGTTGAGCAGGCGCGCCAGCGTCTGCGCGAGCAGCGTCTTGCCCGAGCCGGTCGGCCCGATCAGCAGGATGTTGCTCTTGGACAACTCGACGTCGTCCTTCTTGCCGAGGTGCTTGAGGCGCTTGTAGTGGTTGTACACCGCCACGGCCAGGATCTTCTTGGCCTGTTCCTGCCCGATCACGTACTGATCGAGGCTTTCGCGGATCTCGTGCGGTGTGGGGAGATCGGACTTGGCCGTGGCGCCGGCATCCTTGTCGGATGCCGCTGCCTCGTCGCGGATGATCTCGTTGCACAGGTCGATGCATTCGTCGCAAATGAACACCGACGGGCCGGCGATGAGCTTCTTTACCTCGTGCTGGCTCTTGCCGCAGAACGAGCAGTAAAGGAGCTTCTCGCTGGATGAACCTTTTTTATCCGCCATAGGAATCAGTCACATTAGCAGTGTGCGTGCCGCAGGGCCAAGGCACTGCGGGGATACGCTTCAAACGCATCATACGCCAAAACAATTGGCGCGGCGGTGGAACCCCTACGCTGTGGGGCAAAAGCAAAAAACGAGGCGCCAGGCCTCGTTTCTGCATAGCCTTCTTCAATCCGCGCCGGCCCCGGAACCCGCGGGTTCCGGGGTGGCGTTTTCAGCTACGGCGGGCGATGACCTTGTCGATCAGGCCATAGTCCACCGCCTGGTCGCCGCTCATGAAGTTGTCGCGATCGGTATCGCGGGCAATCTTCTCGACCGGCTGGCCGGTGACTTCCGACAGGATGCCGTTCAGGCGCTCGCGCAGGTACAGGATCTCGCGGGCCTGGATCTCGATGTCCGAGGCCTGGCCGCGCGCGCCGCCGAGCGGCTGGTGGATCATGATGCGCGAGTTCGGCAGCGCCGAACGCTTGCCCTTGGCGCCGGCTGCCAGCAGGAACGCGCCCATGCTGGCGGCCATGCCCATGCACAGCGTGGATACGTCCGGCTTGACGAACTGCATGGTGTCGTAGATGGCGAGGCCCGCCGACACCGAGCCGCCCGGCGAGTTGATGTAGAGCGAGACGTCCTTGTCGGGATTTTCGCTCTCCAGGAACAGCAGTTGTGCCACCACCAGGTTAGCGGTCTGGTCGTTGACTTCGCCCACCATGAAGATCACGCGCTCCTTCAGCAGGCGCGAGTAGATGTCATAGGCGCGCTCGCCCCGACCGGACTGCTCGACCACCATCGGCACCAGCCCGAGTCCCTGCGTTTCCAGGGCGGAGGCCTGCGTGGTGGCCAGACGGTCAAGCAAATCATTGCGGGTCATGCAAGTTCTCCTGGAGTTCGGTGAGAGACAAGGCGGCGAGAAGCGAGGCCGCGGCCGGCGCCGCCATCAGGAAACGGCGCGCCGGACTGGCCAGGCTCAGGCCTGCTGAGGCTGGTTGCCTTCGGCAGTCAGTTCCTCGAAGGACACCGTCTTGTCGGTGACCTTGGCCTTGTCGCACACGAAATTTACCACGTTGTTTTCGAGCACGTAGGCCTCCATCTCGGCCAGGCGCTGCTGGTCGCCGTAGTACCAGCGCATGACTTCCTTCGGGTCCTCGTAGCTCTTGGCGAAGTCCTCGATCTCGGCCTTGATCTGGTCGGCCTTGGCGTCCAGGCCGTGGGCCTTGACGATCTCGGCCAGGATCAGGCCCAGCTTGACGCGGCGCTCGGCCTGCTGGGTGAACATCTCGGCCGGAATCGGCATGTCCTTGGCGTTCGGCATGCCGCGCTGTTCCAGGTCGCGGCGGGCCATCTCGACCAGGCGCTCCTGGTCCTGCTCGACCAGTGCCTTGGGCACGTCCAGCTCGCTGGCCTTGAGCAGCGCGTCCATCACCTGGTCCTTCAGCATGGCGTGGGTGCGGCGCTTGACTTCGCGCTCGAGGTTCTCGCGGATGTCGGCGCGCATCTTCTCGACGCTGCCGTCGGCGATGCCGAGCGACTTGGCGAACTCGTCGTTGACTTCCGGCAGGTGCGCCCACTCGATCTTCTTGAGCGTGACGGTGAACTCGGCGGTCTTGCCGGCCACTTCCTTGCCGTGGTAGTCGGCGGGGAAGGTCAGCGGGAAGCTCTTGCTTTCGCCGACCTTCAGGCCCAGGGCGGCCTGCTCGAACTCGGGCAGCATGCGGCCTTCGCCCAGCACGAAGGCGAAGTCGTCCGCCTTGCCGCCGGGGAATTCGACGTCGTCGATCTTGCCGACGAAGTCCAGCGTGACGCGGTCGCCGTTCTGGGCAGCCGCTTCGCCGCCGCCGTCGCCGTGCTCGCCGGCTTCGCCGCGGGTGTGGTAGTGCACGCGCTGCTTGCGCAGGATGTCGATGGTCTTGTCGACTTCGGCATCGGTGATTTCGGTCTTGGTGCGGGTCACTTCGGCCGTGGCCAGGTCACCCAGCTTGACTTCCGGGTACACCTCGAAGGTGGCGTCGAACGCCACTTCGTCCTCGCCCACGCCTTCGGTCTTGACTTCGAAGCGCGGCTGGCCGGCGACCTTGACGTCCTGTTCCTTGGTGATGTCGAAGAACTTGCGGGCAGCCTTGTCGTAGCGCACTTCGAACTCGACTTGCTGGCCGTACTGCTTCTCGACCATCTTCATCGGCACCTTGCCGGGACGGAAACCGGACATCTTCACCGTCTTCGACAGGCGAACCAGACGATCCTGCTTTTCCTTTTCGACTTCGGCCTTGGGAATGGCCAGGGTCACCTTGCGGTCCAGTTTGCCAAGGTTTTCAATGACATTCGACATGGTCGTTGATCCAATCCAGAGATGTTGTTGTGTTCGTAAGCGCACCCCGCCCGCGCGCCCGGCATGAAGCGGGGCAATGCGCGGCGGCGAGCGCCGGTGCCAGTGCGAAGTCCTGTCCGCAAGCTTGCCGGCATGCGCTGGAAACCACGCCCCGGAGCTTCCGGGCACAGGCCCCGCGCAAACGGAAAACGGGGATTATCGCACGGTTTTCGTTCGCTTCCGGCAGTTTTTAGCCGGGAACGGACTCGGAACCGGGTCCGGCGGCGGCTGGCGCGGACCCGCCCGCGTCCCCCGCCAGCCCCTGCCGCAGGGCGCGCACCAGCAGCCGCGCCGGATCGACGGCCTCGGCCAGCTCCAGCTCCAGCGGCAACGGCTCCCCGTCGATCTGGCTGGCCAGCAGTTCGGCGCCCAGTGCGGCCCATGTGAGGCCGCGCGAGCCATATGCAAGGGCCGCGTACAGGCCGGGCAGGCGCGGCACGTCGCGCAGGCGCGCGCCGCGCAGCGCCGCGGCGTCCTGCGAGGCGCGCGCCTCGTCGGCGATGCGGCCGATCAGCGGCAGTCGGTTGTGCGACACGCTGCGCACGCCGACGTAGCCGTCCAGCGCGGCCGCATCGAGCCGGCCCGCGGCGCCGGCCAGCCCGGGCAGCAAGGCGCCGAGCTTGGCGAGGTTCTCGGCATGCACGCCGGCGCGCGCGCCCTCCGCGCCGTCCTCGGCGTCGGCCGGCTCGTAGCTGGAGCCGACCCCCGCGCTGCCGTCGGCGGCGCGCGGCAGCAGGTAGCCGGTGCCCGTGACCACGCAGTCGGGCCAGGCGCCAAGCTGCTCGACCTGCGCCGCCGCCAGCGTGGTCAACTGCCCGCGCACCCGGTCGATCGTCACGTGGCGCAGCGGCAGCAGCCGCAGCGCTTCATGCGCATTGGCCAGCACCACCACCGGCGCCCGCGCCAGCACCGCGCCGGCCGCGTCGAGCGCCAGCCAGCCGTCGCCGTCGCGCGCCAGCCGCGCGACGCGGCAGCCGAAGCGCGCCGTCAGCGCCGCCCCGGCCTGCGCCAGTTGCGCGCCGCAGATGTCGGGCGGCGCGGCCCAGCCGCCCTGCTCGAACCACAGCCCGCCCAGCGGCACCGCCGCGGCGTGCCGGCGCGCCGCTTCCTCGGCCGGCATCCAGCGCGCGAAGGCCGCGGGAAACCCGAGCGCGGCCAGCGCGGCCTGCTGGATGCGCGCGTCTTCCTCGCCGGCGCCGGTCTGCAGCACGCCGCACTCGTGCCAGCCCGGCGCGTGGCCGGCCGCGGCCAGCGCGGCCCAGTGGCGCAGCGAGGCGAGATTGCCGGCGCGCGACAGCCGCGACAGGATGCTGTCGTCCGACGACAGGTGCGGATGCATGGCCGCCGCGCGATGGGCCGAGGTCAGCCGCGCCGGACCGTCATGCGCATCGAACAGCGTGACGCGCCAGCCGCGCGCGGCGAGGCGCTCCGTCACCGCGCAGCCGGCCAGCCCGGCGCCGACCACGATCGCATGGCGCTCGGGCCAGGCCGCGGGCGCCGGCGGCGGATGCCGGCGCCGGGCGCGCTCGGCGGGGAAATGCCCCACCGTCATGTGCCATTTGCTGCCGTAGCCGGTCGCGCGCCGGGCCTCGAAGCCGGCGGCCTGCAGGCCGCGGCGCACGAAGCCGGCCGCGGCGTAGGTCGCCAGCGTGGCCTCGGGCCGCGCCAGCCGGGCCAGCCGCTTCATCAGCGGCGGCTGCCACATCTCGGGATTGCGCTCGGGCGCGAAGCCATCGAGGTAGAACGCATCGGCGCCCAGCACCAGCCGCGGCAGCATGGTGTCGATGTCGCCGAAGGCCAGCGTCAGCACCACCGCCCCGCCCTCGAACGCCAGCCGGTGCATGCCCGGCAGCGCCAGCGGCCACGCCTGCTGCAGCTGCTCGGCCAGCGGAGCCAGTTCGGCCGCGCCGGACATCCTGGCATGGACGGCGGCCAGGCCGTCGCGCGTAAACGGATGCTTCTCGACGGAAACGAAATGCAGGCACCGGCAGCGCCGCGGATCGGCCCGCCACGCCTGCCACGTCGCCAGGAAATTCAGGCCCAGGCCGAAGCCCGTCTCCAGGATCACGAACTGGTCGCGCCCGCCCCACGCCTGCGGCAGGCCGTTGCCGCCGAGGAACACGTGGCGGGCCTGCGCGAGGCCACCCTCGTCGCTGTGGTAGACGTCGCCATAGCGCGTCGAATAAGGCGGCCCGGCATCGGAGAAGACGGGTTCGGCGGGATCCAGTGAGCGGGACATGAAGCGGGCAGGAACGTCTGGCATGAGGGGAATCGGGAGAAATTCCGGGCAAACGCACCGGAGAAATCCACCGGGAATCCAGCCAGCGGGGGCGGACAGGGCGGACGGCCCCGGGTGGCGGCGATGGTAGCATAGCGCCCTGCGCCGCCGCCCTGCCCGGCATCCACCGCCCGGCATCCGCGCGCTCCTGCCGCTCTTTTTGCTGCGCTTTTGCCGCCCCTCGGCCGCTCTTTTTGCCGTCTTTCGCCCGCCTTGCCATGTTCAGCTACCGTCACGCCTTCCACGCCGGCAACCACGCCGATGTCCTCAAACACGCCATCGTGGTCCAGTTGCTGGAGCAGTTGACCCAGAAAGACAAGCCGTTCTGGTATATCGACACGCATGCCGGCGCCGGGCTGTACGCGCTGGACCATGCCTACGCGCAGAAGAAGGGCGAGTTCGAGACCGGCATCGCCCGGCTGTGGCAGGCCGCCGCCAAGCGGCCCATGCCCACCGTGCTGGAGGACTACCTGGAACAGGTGCGCACGCTCAACCCGGATGGCAGTCTGCAGCACTATCCGGGCTCGCCGTGGCTGGCCTGGCAGATGCTGCGCGACGCCGACCGCCTGCGCCTGTTCGAGATGCACCCCACGGAAATCCAGGTGCTGCGCGACAACTTCCGCGGCGCCGGCCGCCGCGTCATGCTGTACGACGGCGACGGCTTCACCGGCATCAACGCCATCCTGCCGCCCCCGCCGCGCCGCGCGCTGGTGCTGGTCGACCCCTCCTACGAGGACAAGCAGGACTACGCCCGCGTGGTGCGCACGCTGCAGGACGGCCTGCAGCGCTTCGCCACCGGCATCTATGCCATCTGGTATCCCGAGGTGCAGCGCCGCGAATCGGTGCAGTTGCCGGTGCAGCTCAAGAAGCTGCCGCTCAAGAGCTGGCTGCACGTCACGCTCACGGTCAAGCAGCCGGTGGCCGGCGGGCTGGGCCTGCACGGCAGCGGCATGTTCATCGTCAACCCGCCGTGGCGCCTCAAGGAAAACCTGGAAGCGGCCATGCCCACGCTGGTCTCGCTGCTGGGCCAGGATGCCGGCGCCGGCTTCACGCTCGAAGCGCGGGAAGACTGAAGTCATGACGGTGCCGATGATGGCACTGCCGATGGCACCGACAGCACCGACGGCACCGACAACGGTGCGACATAGGCGCCGGGAAAACCAGATCTAAGCATCTTCTACTTGGCCCGCGCCCGCTAAGACCGTAGCATCGATCCCCAAAACCTCGGCGCGAGGCTGCGGCATGGCACGTGCGTGACACAGGCCTGAAACACGCCTGACACACACGGAATATGCCGGCACGTACCCGAACGCACGAGGCACCATCGGCATGGCAGGCCGCCGCCAGCGCGGCCACCGTGCGCACGGACAGGACCGGACACCACAGGACCGGCCGCCGGACATCGGGTACAAGGGTCATATGAAAACACTCAGCGGAGCCGGCAACGGCTGGACAACGGACGCCGACGCGGCCGACCGGGGAATCTGGAAGAACACCATCGCCGCGGCCAGCCATGCGCTGGAAACCGTCGCGCTGATCGAGCACGGCGTCGGCATGACGCTGCGGCTGCAGCGCAAGGTCCGCGAACTGCGCGAGCGCCTGCGCACCACGCAGGCCGAACTCGACCGCTACCGCGACCTGCACGCCCTCGCACTCGAAGCCCTGCGCGCGGCCGAGCCGCCCGCGGCGGAGGACGCCGGCAAGCTCCGCGCCGACGGCGAAGCGCTGCGCCTGCGTCACCGCGCCTACAAGCTGCTGATCGAGCACTACGCCCGCACCGGCTCGCCGATCGACCTCGCCGTCTTCGCCGCCCAGCGCCGCCAGGTGCTCCAGCACATCCTGTTCCAGCAGCGCCGCGGCGTGCCGCCCGCGCAGATCAGCGTCGACGACATCGCCTTCCTGCTGCGCTAGGCACACACTCGGACAATTCCGTATCCGGCGCGGACTTCGATATACTGTATATGCATACAGTCATGGAGACGCTGCGCCCGGCCACGGCAGGACGCAGGCGTCGCCCGATCCCAGCCGCCGCCAATGCCATCCGCAACCCGCCGCATCGCCCACCTGGACATGGACGCGTTCTACGCCTCCGTCGAACTCCTGCGGTACCCGGAACTGCGCGGCAAGCCCGTGGTGATCGGCGGCGGGCGCAACGCCACGCCCGAGACGCTGCCCGACGGCAGCCGGCGCTTTGCCCGCCTGCGCGACTACGCCGGCCGCGGCGTCGTCACCACCTCGACCTACGAGGCGCGCGCGCTCGGCGTCTTCTCCGCGATGGGCATGATGAAGGCCGCCCAGCTCGCGCCGGACGCCATCCTGCTGCCCACCGACTTCGATTCCTACCGGCACTACTCCCGCCTGTTCAAGGCCGCCGTCCACGCCTTCACCGACCAGATCGAAGACCGCGGCATCGATGAAATCTACATCGACCTCAGCGACGTGCAAGGCGAGCCGGCCGAACTCGGCACGCGCATCAAGCAGGCCGTGCGCGAAGCCACGCAACTGAGCTGCTCCATCTGCATCGCCCCCAACAAGCTGCTCGCCAAGATCGGCTCCGAACTCGACAAGCCCGACGGGCTCACCCTGCTCACCGCCGCGGACATCCCCGCGCGCATCTGGCCCCTGCCCGTGCGCAAGGTCAACGGCATCGGTCCCAAGGCCACCGAGAAGCTCGCCGGCCTGGGCATCGCCACCGTCGGCGACCTCGCCCATGCCGACCTCGGCCTGCTGCAAAGCCACTTCGGCCGCAGCTACTCCGCGTGGCTGGCGGAAACCGCCCAGGGCCGTGACGACCGCAGCGTGGTGGTCAGCGCCGAACCCAAGTCCATGAGCCGCGAAACCACCTTCGAGCGCGACCTCCACCCGCGCCAGGACCGCCAGGCCCTCTCCGAAATCTTCACCGGCCTGTGCCAGCGTCTGGCCGAAGACCTGCACCGCAAGGGCTATGTCGGCCGCACCGTTGGCGTCAAGCTGCGCTACGACGACTTCCAGACCGTCACGCGCGACCTGAGCCTGCCCGAGCCCACCGCCGACGCCGTGCAACTGCGGCGCGCCGCCACCGAATGCGTGAAACGGGTCACGCTCGACCGCAGGATACGGTTGCTGGGCGTCAGGGTCAGCGCGTTGACGGTGGCCGGAGAAGACGACCTCGCGCCGTTGCCTGTGCAAGGCGAATTGCCGTTCGATGAAGCCGGCTGAGCGGGTGCCCGGCGCGCAAATTACGAACAAGTACGCAATATCGAGATGATTCAGTATTCCGCTTAGGAAAATTCGCCAGCCATTGCCTCACTGTGTTGATGGATTCTAGTAAGCCGGCGCGCAACCGGCGCATTTCCATCCATCGATTCAAAGAGACACCATGTCGGAAGCCAGATCGCCGGAAAGCACGCTTGCCCTGCCACCCTCCGCCATCGCCCTGTGGCAATGGCTGCGCCGGCACTGGAGGCGGATGGCGATCTTCGCCCCGGCCGTGGCGTTCCTCCTGTTCTCGGTCCTCTACCTGGCCAGCGCAAGCTACAAGAGCGACGGCTTTCTGCGGGCCAGCCGGAAGCTGGCGGAATACAACGCCCAGCGTGCCGCGTTCGCCGACAAAAGCGCCTTGCAGCGCTTTCTCCTCAGCGAAAAACTGGAAGCCGATGCCAACGGCAGCTACCTGACCCACTCCCTGCAGGAAAATTTTCTCCGCAAGCACGTCACGCCCGTGCTGCCCTACTCCAAGGCGGAGCTCGGCTACCTCAACAACACCAAGACCCCGCTCGACCCCGACATCCTCGGCTTCCACATCTCCATTGCCGCCACCTCGCCCGCCGACGCGGCGGCCAGGGTGGAAATCCTCGGCGACTTCCTCAAGGACACGATGCTGCGCCAGGAACTGACTGAAATCGTCCACACCAAGGCCGCCGAATTCAAGTCCCGGAAGCAGCAGATCGACAACCAGATCATTGCCAAGCGAATCGAGCTCCGACAGGAAACGGAGCGGCTGAAGTCCCTCAAGGTCATCGCCGGCCGATACCCCGGCGCCGACCGGCTGGAGTCCCGGCAACTGCTCTCGTCCGATGCCGCCAGCTCGAAATACCTGTCGCCCGTGGCGCAACTCGTCGGTGCGGAATCCGCCATCGCCGACCTGCGCATGCAGCTCGTCTCGCTCGAGCGGGACGCCGCCCAGAACGCACTGCGCGAGACCTTCTTCGCGCGCGCGGAAGCCCTGGCCACCCCGCCCAGGTCAGGCAAGGCGATGCTGGCCGGCTACCTGGCGCTGCAAAAAGACGTGTTCGACGGCACCGACCTGAAAGACGACGACATCCGCGAAGTCTTCAACGACGTCGGCCTGATTGCCGAAGAGCTTCGCACCCGGCACCTCGTCAACGCGCATTTCGCCTCCGGACCAACCCTGCCCGACCGGCGCACCGGCCCGGGGATGCCGGCGATGGCGGTGCTTTCGTTGCTCGGTGGATGCGTGATTGTGGCGGTGGTGCTGTTCGGGCTGGATTTCGTCAGGCGGGCGAATGGGAAGGATGCCGCCCTGGCGCCGGCAATTGGGTAGCCGGGGCTGTGGGAGGGGTGCGGGAGAAAGACTTTGGTTCGAAGGAGAGCACGCCTCCTGCGCCTCAACGTGTGCGCCGCGTAATACCCATGAGCATACGAATACTATCCTTGCCCGCCGATGTTTCGTGTGTAAAATTACACACAAGCAGCCGAAAAGACAAACAGATGAACTCATCTGACCTTATCCGGATGCTCGAGCAAGACGGGTGGAAAATGGTTCGCACCAAAGACAGCCATCACCACTTCAAACACCCCACGAAGCCACTCCTGGTCACGGTGCCGCACCCGAAAAAAGATCTGCCACTCGGAACGGTGCGCAACATCCTGAAGACCGCCGGCCTGTAGGCCGGTGATTCTTCCCCCGGAAATACGGCTCGCGGGTCAGTCGGAACGCAACAGAAAGGAGTATCGACATGGAATTTCCCATCGCAATCCATAAGGACGATGGGAGCGTCTATGGAGTGACCATTCCGGACGTGCCGGGCTGCTACTCCTACGGCGACACCATCGAGGACGCCATCAGAAACGCAAGAGAGGCCATCGGCAGCCACATCGAGACGATGGTCGAGCCGGGCGAGGAGGTGAACTTCGTTTGCTCGTCCATCGAAGAACTCGCGGCCAGAGAAGAGTTCGCGGGCGCAGTATGGGCGCTGGCCGATGTTGACGTGACCAAGCTGGACGCCAAGCCGGAACGCATCAACATCAGTCTGCCGCGCTTCGTGCTGCACAAGATCGACACCTACGTCGAGAAGCGCCATGAAACCCGCAGCGGCTTCATCGCCCGGGCGGCACTGGCGGCGCTGGCCCACGAAGCCTGACGCATCGGATCGCCCTGCACGGCCGACGAACCGAAGCAGGTCGCCAGATTGGGGGTCTTGCGATTTCGTGTGGTTTACATCGGAATGGGTGGTGGTGCGAGGGAGGGGACTCGAACCCCTATCATTCCTTATAAACAAATGGTGAAATCCAAAAAGCTGGCAAAAAGCTGGAAAATCAGTCCTGCTCCATCATGACCTGACGACCTCCGGCGCGACCAGCTATACTGTATATATATACAGTACAGGAACGATGCCATGCACTCTCGCGGCAACAACAGAGTCTGGGCGCAGGCTGTCCTCGATGGCAAGATGAACGAGCAGGAACCGAAGCGCCCGACAAAGGCTTTCCGGAAGCCACTGACGGCAGCCGAGTTGCGCGCTATGCTCAAGAGCAACCCTTCCCCCGAAGTGCATGCGTTGCTTTGGGAGGTGGCGCGCCTGCGAGCGCACGTCCGCCGCGGCAGTCAGCTGTACTCCTGCGTAGTGCAGAACGATCCGATCACGAGACGACTGTTGCCCCATATCATTGACGCGATGGAACGCGAATTGAAGGGCGAGCCATGCCTGCTGCAGGATGAGCCGGGCGGCATGCCGGTGGAACTTGACGATTTCTTCAATGCTTGCTGGTAGAGATGGAAAATCTATGTGCACGAACTACGCTCCGTTGCAGCGCCAGGTTCTGCTCCAGATATTCGGCGTCGAGCCGCCGCCCCAGGAGTGGAAGCCCGAGACCTACCGCGACTACCCGGCACCCATCGTGCGCGCCGACGCCGACGGCCACCGCGAGTGCGTGCTGGCCGGCTTCGGCATGGTGCCGCGCGCGGAAATCAAGTGGCGCAATGAGGAGGCGGAGCGAAGGACCGGCGCGCCGCCCAAGTTGAAGGACTATGACACGATGAACGCGAGGCTTGAGACCATTGGCTCCCGCGGCTCATTCAAAGGGCCGTGGGCAGCCGGCCAGCTCTGCCTCATTCCGGCCGCAGGCTTCTATGAGCCCTACTACGAGTCGGCAAGCGCCCCATCGGTGCGTTGGCGCATCTACCTGGCCGCCGGCGAACCGTTCGCCATCGCCGGCCTGTGGAGTGCCCGCTCGGACGGCGCGCTGACGTTCACCATGCCGACGGTCAATGCGGAGAGCCATTCGCTGTTGAGCCGGTTCCATCGGCCAGGGAAAGAAAAGCGTGGCGTGGTCGTGCTGCCGCGCACCGAGTGGGACGACTGGCTGCTCTGCCGCGATCCAGAGCGGGCGCGCACCTTCCTACGGCTCTACCCAGCCGAGGGAATGGCCGCCGAGACGGCGCCACTTCAGCCTCGCGCCAAAGTTCAGGCGCGGTAAGACGACCTAATGGTTCTGTAACAGCATCCACGCTCGCCGGATGAGGGCTATCCGCATCACTTTGGCTTGATCCTCTTCTCCAGATCGATGATCGACTCCATGACCGCGGTCGTCTGCTTGTCGACTGCCTCCATAGCCGCCGTCCGGTCCGCCTCTTTCATGCCGGGCGCCTGCTCGATCTGATCCTTGGTTTTGCGCAGTTTGCTGATCGCCTGCTGGGACTTGTCGATAGCCTTCGACAGCTGCAACTCTGGATGCTTGGCCAGGTAGCCGGCGGCGTCGCCGCCATCCTTGATGCGGCCAGAAAACTCGTTGCGCTTCTCGTTGACCTCGCGCACCACATTCCAGTACCGGCCAGCGGTATCGGCGTCGCCCTCGAAGTCGCCATAAAAGCGGCCGATGATCGGCTTCTTGTATTCGGGCACATCCTTTCCCTTCACCATCAGTTCAGTCGTCTGGTAGACCTTGTTCACCTCTCGTCCGAGTCCGCCGGTGACGGTGCCGAAGATGTAGTCAAGCTGATCTGGGGTAGGAGACACCAGCCCGGGGGTATAGGCGGTTCCACCCGTGGCCCAGTTCGCGCCGAAGGCGATGCCCTTCGATACCGTGCTGGCCGTGTCCTTGGCGCGCTGGAAGCCGGGCTTCGGGCGCATGGCATTCTGGTCTTCCTTGAAAATCGCCTTCCCGGTGAAGTCCTTGTTCTCGGCCAGGGCGACAATGGGGTCGGCAACAGTCGGCGCCAGGATCTGCGCGAAGGTGCCGGAGCCCAGTGGGTTGGCGTTGTCCAGCAGCACGCCCAGCAGGTCGGGCAACTGCTTGCGCCACTTCTCGCCACCTGTCCTGACAGCCTCCGTCAGGATGCGGCCGATGTTCGGTAGCACGTTGAAGCCCAGCGGCATCGGGATCATCGCGTAGGACTTGCCCATCGGGATGATGAAATTGCGCTGCTTCGTGAATTCCGGGATGGCGTCCCAGTCGTCCTCATCCATCGCGGCCGCGGCGACCAGCGCCTGGATGACGCCGAACAATATGCCACCGACGATGATCGCCTTGCCGTGGCGTGTGTGCGGGTCCAGCGTTTCCATCATCCGGGCGGTGCCCTGCACTGCCGCGTTGAAGAAGGCGTACAGCGAGCCAAGCTCCCGGCCCATGCGCCCGCGCCGATTGAAGTTGACCGTCAGGTTCTTCGCAACGCTGCCCGCGCGCTCCTCGCTCAGGCCCTTGTCGAGAGCCGCCTTGAAGGCAGTAAGCCGGATCGCATTTTCGATTGCCGTGTTGTAGTGGTCTAGCCAGTTCAGCGTGTAGTCGAGAGCCTTGCGCGGTGCGCCGCGATCCAGGGAATCGATTTCCTTCTGCAGGGACTCAGCCTTGTCCTTGCCTGTGCGGAAGATTTCCCGGTACCCCGTGGTACCGCCGGCAAGTTGAAGCTGCTCGTACAGTTTGGCCCACGGGCTTGCGCTGTTGTCGTGCCGCTCCACCTGCCAGATGGCCCGCATGGCAGACGGCGCATTGAGCAATACGAAGGATCGCTTGTCGGAAATGGGCGTCGTGGTCAGGTTGAGCGCAGCTCCCTGGACATCGCGCACCGCATTGAGCAAACCGAAGACCGGGTTATATTGGGTGTTGATGGCTGCCAGGTAGCGCGTGGTCCGGGCAACTGCGCCCATGATTTCGCCAAAGGGCTGGACGTCCAGGTTCTTGAGCGAGGACGCAATGCGCATCGCGCGTGGGTCCTTCTCATTGAAGGCAATCGAGCGATCTTCGCCCCGCACGCGCAGCACGATGACGTTATCCCGGCTCAGGTAGGATGGGTCAGGGATCTTGATGACCTTGCCGGTCGTCGGATGAATCTTCTGCACCGTGGGCGGCTTGTCCGTGGTCCAGAATCCCGGATTGACGTTGGTCAGGGCCAGGCCGTAGAGCGCCAGCGTGACGCGGTTCTTCTCACCGCGGGTAATCGCCGCCTCTCGCGCCAGTGCGACGTTCGCCAGGATGTCGGCCACCTTGCGGCCGGAGCCCATTGCCCGCTTGCTGGCCGATCCCTTGACGGAAAAGCCCTGCCCGATTGGCGTGATGCCGTCCATGTCCTCACGCTTGAGCGGCACGTAGTGCTTGTACGTGCCGGACCATGCCTTGATGGTGTCCGGGTTCTCCAGCCCATATTGAATCAGCACCTGTTGCGTGCCGGCATTCATGGCGTCGACGCGCGCAGCCAGCGCCTTGAGATCGGCTAGTTTGGCCTTGTCCATGCCCTTGACGATGACCTCGCCGGCGGAGTCCTTCACGTCGGCACCAGCGAAGTAGCTGGCCGCCTGCCGGTCGGTCAGGCCGGAGCCGCCATCCGGGAAGTCGGGGTTGATGCTGGCGATCTGGGCATTGCGCTCACGGGCGTGGCGAGCCCACAGGAAAGCCTCCAGTTCCTCCATGCTGATCTTGCGCACGCGCAAGTCCTCGATGAGGGGACGCAGTTCGCGCTGGAGAAATTGGGCGGTGCGTGCCGCGACGCGCCCGTGGTAGGACTCTTCCTTCTGGTAGGCATCGAACGATTCCGGGATGCTCCCGACCTGCTCGCGGATGGCGGTCTGCACGCGCCTCAGGTCGATCTGCCTGTCCTGCAGTTCGTAGATCAGGCGATCCATCCGAGTCGGGTCAGGCGCCTGCCAGCGCGCGCCGGCCGAGCGGCTGAAGAGAGGGCCGAGATCCCCGGCTACCAGTTGACCCGACTGTCGTAAAGCTCGTGCCAGTAGTCCGGATTTTTGGCTGCTCGTTGCGCGTGCCAAGCTTGCGAGCACAACGCTTGCCGCAACCGTTCGGCTCCCCGCGCGCGCCGTACCACTTCCTCGGGGGGCAAGCGCCGGGAGATCGCCGCGAGCCACTTCGACGTTGCCGTCAAAGAATTTAGCTCGGTCAAAATCGTATCGGACATTGCGCAGTTCGGGGTTGAGGTGGTGGAGGGTCTCGGCAAAGTTCTTTGCGAGTGCGGCCAACTTGTCCGCGTCGCTGCCCCTCCATTCTAGCGGAGGAATGCCCTGGTCCGGCAAGCCTTTGATCTGCTCTGGCGCCGGCTGGAAATGTTCGGTGGCACCGAAGCGCAGCGCCGAGCCGAGCATGTGATAGGTCCGGCGCACGATGGCGGCCGGGCTCAGGCCCGCGGGGTCGCCGATGAACCGCTTGCGCGTGTTCAGAGCGTAGTTGGCGACAGCCTGGTAGATGGCATCGCCACCGCTACCGGGGTCCAGCCGGCTCACATCAAGCCACACATCGCGGCCGCGCTCGAAGACGTAGGCATCCTGGTCGTTGCTGGTGCGCACGAGCGTGCGGCGCTCCGCACCAGATTCATCGCGCTCGTCCTCGCGCGTTGCATCGCCCACGACCTTGATCGTAGGGTCAATATCTGCCAAGACCCCATCCAAGGTATGGGCACCACTCGGTGGCCACTTGAACAGTTCGTCATGTGCCGCAAGTTCCGTCATCACCTCGGTGGCGAAGCGATAGTCATCTGCCGCCGCCGAATCTTTCCGCGAGAGCGCCATCGCTCCGCGGTCGGCGAGAACATGCGTCTTCCCCTTGCCGGTCACGCCGAATACTGCCGCGCGCGCGTCGCGCAGCAGCGCGAACGTCTCTGCCTCGCTCCTGCCCTCCAGCCAGTCGGCGACGGCATGCAGGCCGATCTTTCGCAGACCGGCCTGCAGAGCCGCGAGCAGCTTGCGCACTGGGCCCGCCACCGGCACGGTTGCCGCCATATCCGCCAGCGCCTCCTCGACCGAAAGGAGTTCCGCGTTGTTGCGCGCCTCCGCGGCGGACTGGCCGGCAGCCATGTTCATCTCGATGGTGCTGTCGCCGTAGTCGTCAAACCATGCGCGGGCGGCCGCGGCAATCTTCGGATTCGCGCGACGGATGCGCCCCATCATCTCGGCATACTGCTCGCCTGGCAGGATGGCCCGCATACCCTTGTGGCCATAGACCTCGTGGAAAACGACCTCCTGCGCGCGCTCGAGGCTGGGCAGGTTGTCGGCGATCAGGTAGACCTTGTCGGACTTGGGCAGGTAGAAGCCCTGGGCACGACCATCCTCGCCGGCGGCGCGAAGGTTCGCAGCCAGGTGCGCAGGAAGACCATCGACCGACTGGACGATCTCGACGCCGCCCTTGGGTCCGTTCGTCCATTGCTTGATGATGGGAGCGAAATTGGCGCGCAGATTGTCCGCAGCCATCCGTCCAGGGCGGTCGGTTCGCTTGAGAATCGGCGAGTCTTCCGGCTTGCCTCCCCTCGCTACCGGGCCTGCCTCCGCACGTGCGATGCGCGCCTGCTTCTCGGTCTTGGGCTTGTCCTTAGCGGAATTCCCCTGCTTCTCCACCTTTCGCCTGAATTCCTCGCTCATGGCTTCAGCGCGTGCGCCGTTCCGCTCCTCAAGCCCCTTTGCGAGATCCTCGGCCAGAAGACCGAGCTTCTCCGTATCCCCTGCGGCACGCGCCCTCTCGCTTTCCCGAAGGAGGGCGGCATATGCTCGCTCAGCCTTCAGTTGCCTCTCGGTCTTGGGCTTCTGCCGCTCGACCGACGATGTTGCGGACGCCTCTACTTTCCTTGCTTGCGCATGCGCCGCACTGGCCTGTTTCTCCGTCTTCGGCCTACCCACCTTGGGATTCAGGGGCTTGGTGGTGTCGCCTTCCTTGAGCCAGGATTTGAATTGATCCATGCTCATGGGCGTGATGGCGCCGGCGCCCTTCCAGCCCTGCTCGTAGTTGGCGAGATACCCAGCGCGCGCCGCTGTCAGCGACGAAAATCCGAGCAGCACCTTATGCTCATCGAAATTGCCGGTGCGCGGATCGATCTGGTCGACGACGAACACCCTGCCGCTCTCGGGCTTGGGTCCGATGAACACGTCCACATGGTCGCCATCGGCACCCTCCGTGCGCTTCAAGTACCCATAGTGGTTCGCCATCTCCACCGACCATGCCTTCCCGCCGGCGTCGGTGCCGCTGCGGGTCGAGCCGCGCGGGTTCTCGATGGTGATGTCGAGTCCGTGGAGCGTGGTGTGCCCCATCTTGTAGTTGCCGGCCTGCTTCTGGGCATCCGTCGGCTCTGGCAGGTCGTTCTGCGGCGACGTAGCGGCCTCGTGTGCGGAAGCGTCCAGAACGGCAGCCGGAGCATGCTGCTCGATCACCGATCGCACCCCGCGCTCATTTGGCGCAGTGACGATGCCATCGCGCTCCATCTGCACCAGCATGCCAGCGGCGGTGCTGTAATCCGTCCGCAGGTTGCGCTGAATGACGGCTACGCTCGGGCTCCGCGATTTACGAACGACATCCACGGCTTGCGCATAGCGGTCGCTCAGTGCCGACTGTCCGTCAGTGGCTCCGTCTGCACCAGGAACAACGTCAGCACCAGCGACTCCAGCCGGAGCGGCACTGGCTCGTCCGCCGTCACTGCCTTGTACAGGTCCGGCACGTCCCGCGGCAAGATCAACTCCCACTCCTGCATCCGGCGCAACGCCTCGTGGATCGACAGGCTCGGCCGGCACAGCACTCGCGCTTCCATTCGGCTCTCCACGGGCGGCCTCGGCCGCGAGAATGGCGTCAGACATCGCGGCGATGTCGGGGGATTCTGCTGCCTGTGGCGTCGCGGCTGGCGCTGTCGGCATTGCTGCCTCAGTGGCCTGCGGCGGCGCGGAATCGGTGGCGCCAGATTCAGCCGCCGCCGGCACGGCTCCAACGTCAGCCTGAGCGGGCTGGGCCGGAGCAGCGGGTGCCGACGCTTCCGCCGGCAGAAGGTCGGCCGTGTCCATGCCAGTTTCCGCCGCCATCTCGCGCACTACCTGCTCGGCCGCGGCGGTGCTGGCGTGTTTCTGTCGCGCCGGCGGTTGGAAGAAGGTGGCAGCCTTGCCCATCGCCTGCTCGCGCGCGCGCTCCTCCTCAAGTTCCTGGCTCGTCTGCGTCGGCGCCCCCTGGAGATGGCGCACCCCGGCCGACACACCGGTCGTACCCCCCATCATCAAGCCGCCCTGCATCACGGTCTGGGCCAGCGTGTCGCCGGCCTGCTGCAGGTACTGCGCCAGCCCGGCCTCCAGGTTCATGCCGATACCCGGCACCTTGTCGGTCAGGAACTGGCCGAGCGTGGTCAACTGCTCGCCCGGGATCTCGCGCAACATGCCGCGGGCGAGCACGGTGGCAATGTCCTGCGTCGGTGCGCCTCTGGTGGCCAGCTTCAGCGCCTGCATCGTCTGGCCGAGTCCGAATTTCTCGCCAATGACTTCGAAGGCACCATAAATGCCGGCGCGCGTCGCCGCCTGCCCGCCATCCAGCCCCTGCGCGCGGCCGCTTCCGTACTCCTGACCGAACGTCTGGGTGAACATCGCGGCGAGCGGCAGGGCTTCGGTACCCGTGGCCATACCGGCCAGCAGAGCCGGCAACTGCCGCGCGATCGAGGACACGGCGCCCTCGAAATTGCGCTGGAGCCCGTCTCCCCGCTCGCCAATGGCGGCAGTCGTCCGCTGCGCATCGGTCACGCCCTGACGCGCGATGTCAGCGAATTCCTGATTGCCGGTGGCGTCGAATAGGGCCTGCGCCAGCCCGAGCGATCCTTGGCGGTAGCCTTCGTACCCTTTCACGGCGGCGCGAATCACCGGGTTGGAGAATACGGGGTCCTTATTGAAGCGCCCCTGCGTCTCGAAGTCGAAGTTGCTCGGGCCGGCAGTCCCCAGTTCCGTGCCCGGCACCTGCCCGGCGGCGGCGCCATAGCGCGCGAAGTTCTCCGCGACCTTGGGGTCGGCGCCGGCAGCGGTCAAGCGCGCGGCCCGCGCCTCAGCGCGCGTATCGAATTTACCGGCCGTCTCTCCGGTCGGCGCCGCCGCGAACTGCCCGGCGCGTTCGCGCGCGAGCTGGCCGACCACGCCTTCGGCCTGCACCATTTGCTGGCGCTGCTCCGGGGTAGCAGCATCGAATGCGCGGCCCACCTCTGCACGGAAGGCGGGGGTGACAGGTGCCAGCGATGCCCCGGGCGAGGCAGGCACAGGGCTCGCACCAGCCACGCCGATCTTGCTCGCCTCCGGGCCGGCCACAGCCAAGATCTCCGCTGCGCCAGTCCCTGCAGGATCACCACCCGCTGCCCCGCCGCTCGGTAGCACCGCATTCAAACCGCTGTTGATCGCGCCGACAGCGCGATCGAGCAACCCCGGCTTGGCTGCCGCTGGCGCGCCGGCGCCCTCGATCTGGGTGGCGCGCTGCAGGAAGGCCTCACGCTGGCTGTCTCGCTCAGCAGGCGCCAGATGCGGCGCCACATAGCGGTCAAAGTAGGCATCGCGCGCCTGCGTCTTCTGGGAGTCGTCGAGCCCGGCCCACTGCGGCTTGGCGATGAAGTCACGGTACTTGGGCGCCTTGCTGATGTCAGGCGCCGGCTCGGCCGCCTTCGCCTCCGAAGCCACCGCGCCACCCACGCGCGCCACCAGATCGCGGACGTAGGACGAGACGGTCTTGCCGCTGCCGTCCTTCTTGTCAACTTTGTAGGGGGTATCGCCGCTCGGGTTGACGTTCCCCTCGCCGGAGAAGTAGCCCACAGCCAGGCGCGCCGGATCGACACCGAACTGATCGGACATGCGCTTGAGGTAGCGGACGCCGACGCGGAAGTTGTCTTCGGGGTTGTCGATGCGCTCGCCGGGCTTAGCGATACGCTTGAAGGTGTCGGGCGTGACCTGCATGCCGCCCTCGGCGCCATCGATACTGCGCACGGCGTTCGTGCCGCCCGTCGACTCCTGGCCGTAGATGCCCAGAGCCGTCGGTTTGATATTGTCGGCACCTTCCTCCGCGATGATGCGGTCGATGGTGGTGCTATCCAGCGGCGTCGTCTTGCCGCCCGCGCGCGGAGCCCCCGCTTTGCCTTGCGCTCCAGTCGGTGAGTTCGTGAGGGAGAGACTACCGAAATCCTGGAGCGCCATGAGCTTTACCCGCTATTCAAAGAGTGATTGCACCTTCGGGTCGAGTGTATTGGCGGGGTTGGAATTCGAGGCTGCCCCACGGCCACCGCCGTTCAGGCGGTCGTACATACCGCCGAAGATGCCTTCCTGCTCGCGGATCCTGTCTTCGCCCATGCCGGGCAGCATGGAGCCCTTCATCATGTCCGCGATGAATTCTGCCTTGCTCTTGCCGCGCGCCGTGCGCATCTTGCTGAATGCGTCCGTGGGGTTCTTCGCGATACCCGAATCGACCATGTATTTCATGGTGGCCACCTCGGCCGGGTCGCGGTTGACCCCTTCTTTGTTCGCCTCCGGCGAGGTGAAGACCGGCGTTGCATTGCCACGTGCATCGGTCTTGATGAGGCTCTTGCCAACCACCTTGTAGTCGTATTTCGTGCCCATCTGGCGGATGCGGTCCATGTCGGCTGCGCCAAGGGCCACGATGGGCTTGCCGCCGGACAGGATTGCGATCTTCTGCTGGCCATCCGGACCGTTGACCATACGAACGTCATCCGCCAGTGGGCCGGGCAGATCGCCCAGCGCGCCAGCCTTCACGATGGAGTTGAAGTAGTCCAGCACCTGGCTCGGCGCGCCGGTGTCGATCACGTCGACCAGCTTGTGCATCGCCATCGTCTGCGCCGCCTGGTTGGTGATGGCGCCCTCGATGCGCTGCTGACGCAGCTTCTGGCCGAACATCGCATAGTCCTGGTCCGCCTGCTGGCCCTGCATGTCGACCTGCTTGCGGGCTGTCTCCTGCTGGCGCGGCAGCGTCTCCTGCTGGAAACCGAGTTGCGCGCTGGCCAAGTCTGCACGCTTCGGCACAAGACCCAGCTCCGCCGTGCTCTGCGCCGTGCTGAGCTGGTTGGCAGCGGTCCGCGCCGCCGCGGCGTCGCCGAGCCCTGCTTGATTCGCGTCCATCTGGGCGGTGCCGTAGTCGCGCTGGCGGTCCTGGTAGTTCTCCGCCTTGATCTGGCGGTCGCGTGCCTGGTATCCGCCATAGGCCGCAAGGCCAAGTCCGAGTTTCGACATGGAACCCCCTTAGAGCCCGAAGGACAGCGGCAAATTGCTGCCCGCCGAATAGTTGCCGCTGGCAAAGCCATAGCCAGAAGACGAGCCGCCGAACGTACCGCTACCCAACCCCGGCGAGTTGGCGCTGTTCCATGCCGACGACAGGCCGCCGATGATGTCCCGGGTCGCGCCACCCAGGCCGGCCGCTTCGTTCATGCTGCGGTTGTATGCGGTGTTCGCTTGGTTAGCGCTCTGCTGCGACACGGCAGCAAGCCCCGTTGCCGCCTGGGCCGGCAACCCCTTCCCGAGGCTCAGCATGTCGGACTTGCGAGCCCATGCGGTGTCTTGCACCTGCTTGCGAGCACCGTTCTGGGCGACGGCATCGGCTGCCGCTTGATCACGGTCCAGTCCGGCCACGCTCGACGCATACGCAGCCGAAGTGGGGTCAAGTCCTGGCGTGCGGGTCAGCCGATCACGAGCCTTGCCATACGACTGCGCGACGGTGCCTGCTGCCTCTCCGGCCGCCCGCTCGTATTGAGCCGGGGAGTCGTAATTCTGGGCCGCGCTGACCATTGAATCTTCCAGCGGCGCATAGACGGTCTTGTACCGATCCCACTGATCCTTGGCGATTTGCGCCTGCATGCGTGTCGCTTCCGACGAGGCAGCATTCGCCGCTCCGGCCCCGCCATCGTCCGCCATCGCGCCAGTCACCAGCGCCCCACCCACAGCAGCAGCTACTCCCCACGGCACGATTCATCTCCTTGGATCAGCACCCGGTCCACCTTGTCCGGATCGGTTTCATCGGTCGCATGGATGCAGAACCACGTCACATCCTCGATGGCGGTAATGGAGTGGTTGACGCCCGCCTCGATCTCGATGCAGGCCGGCGCATGGAACAGCCTGCTGCGCCCGTCCGTGGCCACCACCGCCGATCCGGCGGCGAGGATGCTCAGGTGGCTGTAGGTGTGCTTGTGCGAGATGGCCATGTGCCCCTTGGGCAGGTGCATCTGCTTGGCGTACACCCCATTCGAGAAGTGGTGGACCGTGCGCAGGTCGGTCTGGTCGCGTTTCGCGAGTTCGCGCATCATGCCTTCGATCATCGGTCGCGCCTCGTGCAAACGATCAGGGTGATACGGTCATCATCGCCGTCGTTCCATACCTCGTGATCGACGGTGTTGTCGAACCAGAACACGTCGCCGGCCTGCATGCTTACCGTCTCGCCCTCGACACGGTTGAAGCACGCGGGGTTCGATTGCAGCACCACGTAGAGCTTCGTGTTGAAGTGTTCGACGTGCCAGCCGTGGTCAACATGCGGCTCAATGCGGCCGCCGGGCGGGATCTTCGTGATCAACACGCCCCCGAGCTGCACCGCCTCGACGCGCGCCATCAGCCCGAAGATGATCGGGCGGAGCTGCGGCAACGCATCGTAGGCCGGATACCAGATCGGGTAGTGGGGGTCGTTGAAGTGCGTCAAGTCGCCATCGGCAAACTTCCGGATGTCGTTGTACCGCACCCAGATGTCCGACATGGCTGCATGCGGCGTCGCCGGCGCGATCTTCCTCGGCGTGAATTGGTCCCACAGTTCCGGATGCTGCTTGATCGCGAGCAGGAGCGGAGCGACATCGAGGCCGGCATGGATTTGCTGGAAGTGCTTCATGGGCTGGCTGGTTTAGGCGATACCTGATCCTAGCCCGCGCACCCTAATTCGAGTCGCCCGGCTTGGGGTACTTCGCCTTGACGGCATTGATTTGCTGCATCGTCGATTGCGTCTCGGGGTCCAGCAGCGATGGATCGAGCTTGGCCAGCGTCTTCCAGATGGCATCAAGCTGATCGCCTTCCTTTGGGTACTCGGCACGGCGCATGACGTCATAGGTAAATTCTGACGGCTTGCCAGGAATTTGGCGCAGTTGCCCGTCGACGACCTCCCAATCCCCCATCGGGATCGCATCCACCTCGAGATAGTCCTCCCCATCAAATGCGTTGAGGGCTGCCTCGTCTTCGCCGCAATAGGTGAATTGTCGAACGCGGCCAGTGGCCTTGCTGTAGATGGCAATCTTCACCGCTTGGCTCCAAGCAAGGCAATGTCGGCCGAGTACCAGTTGATGAGGACCGCATTCCCAACCTGTATCGAGTAGGTCCCGCCTGCCGATGCCGACGAGTCAAAGCAACAGATTGGCACCGCCAGGGAAGGCGTGGTGATGCCCGCGGATACCGCCAGCGTCGCACCGACTTCAGCCAGCACAGTGCTGTCCCGGCAAATTCGGATGGAGCACCCGGAATCCGTGGTCGCCCACACATTCACGACCCCGAAGATGATGGCGGCTGCCGGGCCGGCCGGCATGACGACGGATGCGACAGCCACGAAGGTGGAGCCGGTCGAGCCCGATCCACCATGCGCGCCCCTCGGCACGGTCACAGCGTCACCGCGGATCTTGAGCGTATCCACCTCGGCATCGCCGATCTTCGCATTGGTAATCGCCGCATCCTGAATCTGAGCGGTCCCAATCGCTGCGTTCTGAATGTGGGCCTGCCGGATCGATGCAAAGTCGATCTGCGCTTCACCGATGGATGCCACGGCAATCGCCGCCGCATCGATGTAGACCCCCGGCGGCACGATGTACCCATTCACCACCTGCGTGGTGGTCGTCACGATGAACGGGATGCGTACCGGCACCCCCGGCCCCGTCGGCGAGCCGATGGCAAAGCGGTCGGCTCGGAAGATGAATTCCGAGAATGGCGTACCGTTGTTGGCTGTGCTGATCAGCCCGAAGCCCGACACATACCCGTTCGCGTCGATCTTGACTGAGTACTTGCCCATGATGTTGCCGTCGGCATCGGCGCGGGTCTGAGCCTCCTCCTGCAGCGCCACAGACTGATCGCCGACCGTCGATTCCAGCGTCGTGAGTAGCTGTACCAGCGACGAAACGGCATTGGACCGAACAGTGCGCTCCTCGTCCAGTTGGGCAATCACCCCGCTACCCGGCGCATCCACGCGGTCGATTCGCTCCCCGAGCGCCTTGAACAGCGGCGACTCCATGACCTGGGCTTGCAGATCGGTGATCACGCGCGCGATGTCGGACGGCTTGATCACCGGGAAGGTGCCGCCCTGTGACTGCCGCGCGCCGCCCGCCGAGAGGCCGCCGGTGCCGGCCTTGGCAACGCTGCCCAGTTCGCCGCGGGTGACGAATGCCGAATCCGAGTCTCCAGTCTGGCCATTCCGGACATTCAGGATGTCGGCAATGGCCCGCAGCACCAGATAGACATTCTTGTCGTTGATGCTGCCGAGGGCGCTCTCGGGAATCGAGGGGACGGGAGGAGACGCCATCCTCACACCTCCTTGAGCGCCAGCGCACTCGTGCCGATGCGCAGGTCTTTGAACGCTTCCCCGGTGCCGGAGATGCGGATCTTGTAGCGCTGCGCCTTGTAGCCGGCCGGGAGGCGGAACCCTCCTGAGCGCGTCAGCGCCTTCGTGTGGCGCAGCACCCAGCCGTCCGTCACCTCATCGTAGGCATGGAATTCCACCGACCATGGTCCCGAACACAGTGCCTTGGCATACCCGAAATTGACGGGCTCCGGGAGCACCATTTCGCGCGACTGCCAGTTGGCGCCAAGCGGTGCGCCGGCATTGAACAGGTACAGGTTCGCCCCGACCCCGTAGTAGACGCCATCAGCGAAGTCGCTGGCGAATGAGCATGTCGCCTGAAAGCCAGGCAGATCGGTCATCGTGCCCGCAGCCTCGTCCAGGCGGATCATGAAGGCCGGGAAGGAACTGTCGTCCGCATAGACCACCAAGCGCCCATCCCACACCGAGAACCGCATGGCGCCGAGGTGGGCGGCGTAGCGCGCGCGCCAGACATCGCGGGTGAAGAACTGCTGTGAAAGCGTGAGCGAGGCCTGTCCACCCTGCATCACGACGATGCCGTCGCGGCTGGCGTAGGCAAGGAATCCGTCCACCAGCGCGATGGAGTGCTTCGATACCCCAGCCTGCGACACGTTCAGATCCAGTTCCGACATCCCGCCCGGCGTCGTTCCAGAGATGAGCACCGGCTCGGTTGTCGTCACCAGCAGCAGGCCCGTGCCATACGGCACGCCGTTGACCACGTTGTGCTGGAACACCTTCACATATTCCGGCGGCCAAGCCCAGGGCTTGTACGGCTCCGAGAAATGCAGCTCGTTGCCCTTCCATGCGCACAGGATGCCGTTCTTGAGCGTCATCAGCCCCACCAGCCCCGGGTCCGGTGCATAGTAGGTGTCCGATGCCAGCGGCTCATTCAACCCGGCCGCCGTCACATCGTCGTGAAAGACGAACGTGCTGCCAGGCTGTCCAAGCACCAGCACCGATCCGGCATAGAAGTACTCGATGACATCGCTGCCGTATTGGGTGCGGTAGAGCCGAATCTCCTTGAGCGGCGCATAGTCTGCCGCCGGCGTGTCGCGCGTCACCGTCACATCGACCGCCAGCCCATTGATCAGGCTCAGTTCGCCGGCTGGCGAAGGCGGCCCCTCCTCATCGTAGGTGTTGACGTAGGTGTAGACATACGCCCGCGTCTCGGTAGCTGCCGCATCCGACTTCGAGGCCAGCACCACGGTATAGCTGTTCGCATTGTCGTTGCGCGTGAGCGTCGCGCTCCAATCCGCGGTGGAAGATGTCAGGCTGGAGTTCGACGAGAAGATGTCGAAGACCGCAGCGCCCGTGCTGGTGTTCGTCCCGATCAGCCGGATCACCGGGAACGCCTGGTCAGGCGTGAGGTTTCCGGCATCGCTGGCGTTGTCGTTCAGGTACGAATACCGCGTCAGCGAATAGAGGGTCCGCAGCTCGTGCTCTCGGCCTGCATCGTCCTTCACGTAGGTGACGTTCTCGATCAAGCTGTTATCCGCCACCTTGCGCAGCGTGGTATCGCTCGATGCAATAACCCTGGTTCCAGCCGGCAGATCCACCCAGATCAGGTCATCTGTCGGGTTGCCGTCTGGCCCGCCGGTGTTGTGGAATATGTAACCGTAGGCAGTGGCGATGAAGGACTCATCAGTTGGGCCGAAGGCCGCCCCCGTATTCTTGGCCGGCGGCGTGAAGGTCCATTTCTGCTTATCCGTCACCACCGTGAGCCCGATGTCCTGCTCTTGGTACTTGACGCCGCCGTACTCGTAATGGAACCGGGCCGCGATGTTGATTTCCGACAGGCTGCTTGGCGTGCCCGTGACGGAGAACGTCGGGGTAACAGTAGGCTGC
This sequence comes from Cupriavidus ulmosensis, assembly GCF_977008105.1. Classification (NCBI taxonomy): domain Bacteria; kingdom Pseudomonadati; phylum Pseudomonadota; class Betaproteobacteria; order Burkholderiales; family Burkholderiaceae; genus Cupriavidus; species Cupriavidus ulmosensis. The sequence continues at coordinate 1,995,087 of NZ_CDRMWP010000001.1, read as the reverse complement.
GGCACGCCCACGCGATAGCTCGAGCCCGGCGGACCACCATCCGGTCGCGTTCCCAGGCTGTTCGTGACACGGAAGTCGGTTGGCGTCGTGTAGTAGACCCGCCGATAGGTATCCTTCGCCATCGGCGCGCGCACGGCGTCAACGTCCACGTCCCACGTGTAGAACGAGACGCCATCCTCGGTGTACAGGCTCTTGACGGCGTTGCTCACCGCCGTGATCAGCGCCCCGCCCTTCATCCCGCGCAACTCCCCATAGCCGAAGTCGCAGTTCTCGGCCACCGTCGCAGCCATCTGCGGCAGAAGCGCATCGGGTACGCGCGGGAAGATGCCCGAAAATTGGGAGATCGAGAGCGTCGTCATCGGCCGGGTATCAGTGGTACGACGTGGTGCGCTGCGGTGCGCGCGTCAGGCCGCGGTGCGATTCCGCCTTGGCCCCGCCCATCGCCGCATCGAAGCGGCCGCGGTAGAGCGTGAACAGCTCCGGGCTGGTCCACGGCTTCTTCGGCATCGCCAGTAGCCGCGCCTTGGCGCCGTCGGCCAGCGCATCGAAGTACCGCGACCAGATCCAGGTAGGGAACGTCGTCGAGGCGCGCGTGGGCTGCAGCGCCGCCGTGACGACCAGGCCGCCGGCAATCTTCCGGACCGGCACGGGGGCGAGGATCACCTGGGCTGGATCGTCGGTCAGGAAGTACTTCACCTCTCCGCGTTCGGTCGCCCACAGCGGCAAGCGCGCCACGAGATCCGATTGTCCGATGGGGTGGATTTCCTTGCCGTCGACGCTGACCAGCAGCACCTGCGCAACCTCCGCGCCCGGCGGCGGGTCCAGTTCGTAGGTGTTCAGCCCGGCCAGCACTGGCGCCGGGTCCATGATGTACCGCCAGCACCATGAGCCTTGGCAAAACTCGATCACCGTATTGCGAATGGCGTTGGCGGCCAGGTCCTGCGGCACCCCAGGCACCTCCGGCAAGACCTCATCGAACAGGTCGGTGTACTTGGTCATGTGGCAGATATCAGGGTCTGGAACAGTTTGTAGGCCTTGACTTCACGGTTGGCGTTGACGTGCTCGTCGTCCTTCATCTCAGCCCGGAAGACCAGGTAATGCTGCATCGCCACCGCATGCTGGGGCGACAGCGGGAAGTCGTCGGAGAGCCCTAGCATGGGCACCGCCTGACTGAATCGCCCAAAGCGCAAGTCCGGCCGCATGCCATAGATTTCGGCCAGGCCGTCATTCACGAAGCCGAGCATGTCGGCGTCCGAGTAGCGGTCCTTGTCCGCATCATTCAGCGGCACGCGCCCGTTGTTGATGACCTGCTGAACCGTCGGCATGGCTTACGGCGCGACGCCGGGTTGCAGCGGCTCGGGACCCTTCTGGGCTTCTTCGATAGCGTCGATCATCTGCTTCTTGCTCAGGGTCGGCGCGAGCGAGAGCTTCATCTTTGCGCCGAAGGCGGCCAGTTCGGCCTTGCTCATCTTCTCCAGCGGCTTCGCCAGGCTGGACTGAGCAACTTCGGTCTTCTCGCCCGTGGTCGGGTCGATGACCGATACCATCACGGGGCCGCCAAGCTGATCCGCGTCCTCCGGATTCTCCAGGCCCCACTGGTCCGGATACTTCAGCAGCACCTTGGCCTGGTTTTCCGAGACTTCCTGCACGTCGCCGCGGCCGGCCCAGGATTTCCCGGAGCCGGCCACGTTGTCACGCGCCCAGGGCTTCAGTCCCACATACACGATTCCGATCATGATGATCCTCAAGGTAGGTCAAGAAAACGGGGCGGCGCGTGTCGCCCCGCTCCAGACTGCGCCGATGCGGACGGCGCGCTTAGATGCCGCGCGGCTCGTAGAACAGGACCGTATCGATGTCGCCGGATGCGGCCGCGCCGCCTACGGTGGCCACGATGTAGGCGTCCTTGGGGATGAAGACCGGCTTGGATGCCGAGATCGTCGATGCGGCCGAGGCGGTAGCCTGTGCGTTGAAGAACGCCGTGGCATCGCCGCCGGAGCCGTCCGTGTACTCGTAGCCGAGCGAGATGGTCGTGCTCGCGCCGAGCGCGCCGTTGATCAGGCGCGACTGATCGACCTTGGTGCCGGCCGAAACCAGGTTCAGGCGCACCTTGTCGCCGATCTGGGCGACGGCCAGCGTGTACTTGCCGTGCGCCGCCGCCAACGGCGCCTCGCCCGAGTACTGCACGTCTCGCAACGTCGAAGCATTGAGGGTGGTCATATTTCTCTCCTGTTGGGGCGGGCGCCCTGCCCGCCCCGTTGGTCATGTCCCGATTACGAGCCCAGCAGCGTGCGACCGGCGGCCGAGGCGGGGTCCGGGGCGTACGAGTCGACCACCGCCACGCCGTGGTCGGTGTCGACGCCATCGACCCTGAAACGGATCTTCGCCGTGCCGCTCATCGAACCCACCACGATTTCGATGGAGTTCTTGTGGTCGACTTCTTCTTCAGACCAGTCGTAGAAGTAGTCGCTGTTCGACTTGCCGTAGGCCTTGGCCAGCGCCTGCGCGCCCACCAGGATCGCGCGGTCGACCGGCTGCGCGGTCTGCACCGTCGACTCGGTGTACGTGCCGCCGTCGGCGCCGCCGGTGTCGATGACCACGTTCGAGCCGGTGTTGAAGCGGATGGCGTAGCGGTTCATGCGCTTGATCAGCACGCCGTTCCACATCAGGGTTTCGTAGCTGTCGAACAGCGGGTGCTTCACGCCGGCGGACTTGCGCTCGAAGGCGTTTTGCATGGCCTGGCGCCAGTCGGTCTGACTCGTCCGCGACTTCATGTACAGCCATTGGCGCTCGGTCACGAACAGCGCCCACAGCGGATCGTTCCACGCGCGGTCGTCGCCCTTGATCTTGATGGGCTGCAGCACCACCGGCGACTCGCGCTGCATCGATACGATGCGGTCGACGTCCTGGAAGGTCAGCGCATCGTTGGTGCCGATGTCCGCCGGGCTGGTCGCGTCGTTGGCCGCGTAGTAGCGGTTCTTGGTCGGCGCCTTCACCGGGTTCACCAGGATTTCCGCGAACTCGCCGTCGTTCTGAAAGGGCACAACCCAGTCGCTGGTGATCTGGTCGCCGCGCGCGCCGGCGAGATGCACGAGCGAGGTCTGGTCTTCCAGTCGCTGCGCCCAGCCCTGCAAGCCGGCCATCGCGATGCCGCGCAGATTGTGCTTGGTGCGCTTCTGCGTCATCTTGCCGCCGCTGTCGGCGCCGCCGCGGGTCTGGTTGATGGACACCTCCATCGTCGACGACGTGAGGCCCATCATCTTGCCGGCCACGCGCTTGTCGCCCATCACCGGCTTGCCTTGCAGCGGGTTGAACAGGTCCACCGTCACGGTGTCGCCGGCGGCCTTCGCCAGGTCTCCCGCTTTCACGATGGGATAGTCGGGGCTGGTCTGCCCCTTGGCCTTGGAGGCGAACGAACCTTCCTTGGGCATTTCGCCCGAAAGCAGGTTCATGAAGCCCGGTGCGGATTGCACGCGGGAGAACAGGCCCACGCCGTACACTTTGGCGGCGAGGGGGCTGCCGTAGGGAATGCTGGTCGTCATGGTCTTCCTCGATCAGAGAGAGCTGAAATAGGCTTCCTGCTGCTCGGGCGACATCTTTGCGAACTTGTCCGCCAGTTGGAGGGTGGTCATACCCTCCAAGGCTTCTTTCTCGCTGTTCGCCGGCGCAGCACCGGCCGGGAAGTCGGACATGGAGGTCGGCACGGTCTTCTTTGCCGACGCGGCGGCCACGGCCTCCGCTTCCTTGCGCAACTCTTCCGGCGATTTCTGCGGAGGGTTGGTTTTCGCGCCCGGGATTTCGATTGCGCCGTGCGTCGTCTCGACGAGCTTGACCACTTCGGCAAAGCGCTCAGCCAGGGGCTTTTCGGCCCACTTCGGGTCTTCTCGCAGCACAGCGTCGAAGCGCTGGGCGGTTGCGAACCGATCCGGGTCGGTGGCTTGGATATGCGCCAGCTTTGGCGTCGCGTCGATGGCATCCCGGACCTGTTCTGCCTGGGTGCGCTGGCGCTCGACCTGTTGCTGTTGCCTGTCCTGCTCGACCTGCTGGTGCTGTGCCCTCAAGGCCTTGATGGTCGCTTGCTGCGCCATGTAGGCCTTGTACTGGATCGGGAAGTCTTCCTTGAAGGCCTCCAACTCCTCGGGCGTCATTGCATCGGCTTCGGGTGCTGCCTCGGTGGTGCGGGCGCCTTCACCAGATTTCGCCCCTTGATTCCCTGCGGCAAGCTGCGCTTCGAGCGCGGCGATCTTGTCCGATGCTTCCTTGGCCAATTGCTCGGCCCGGGCCGCCCGGTCACGCTCACTCTTCAGCACCGAAAACGGGATGACATTCTTGCCGTCGCGGGCAAGTACGCCTTCCACGTTGCCTTCGTTCTCCTGCGTCGTCTCGACCTTCGCTGCCTCCCCTGCCGCCTTCTTCGCAGCCTCGGCTGCCTCTTCGGCTGCCTTCGCTGCTGCGGCATCGGCGGCTTCCTGCGCCGCCTTGGCTGCCTCGTCCGGCTTCACTTCGGTCGCTACGGTAGCGGTTGCGCTGGCTGTCGCCAGTTCCGCTCCGCTTTCGGCGACCTCATAGGCCTTCAGAAGTTCCTCGGGGCTTGCGTTGCTCAGGTCAATTTCCATTCCACTCCACTCCACGTATCGCGTTGGCTGCGAGGTTCAATCCATGTCACGGTCCGCCTATCCGGGCGGCACGGCTACCGTGCTGGGTTGATGTGGATGCTATTGCGCGTGGAGCAATTCGAGTCGGCCAGTTGTGGCCTCAATCCGTGACCACGGCGTCGGCGCCCTCATTGCGCTCGATGGACTTGGTGCAGTGGCCTCGCTCGAACCAGTCGAGGAAGCGGCAAAGCACGCAAGCCCAGCGCTTGCCCTCTGCCTGTCCCTTGCCGGCCCGGCTGGAGATCGTTTCGTCGGGGTCGCCGCCAAGCAGGGTGTTGGCGCCTTGGTCGATGGCGATGAGAAGGTTCAGCAGGTACTTGCGCATAGCCTGTTCCTTGATGGCGTGAAAAAGCCACCCGACGGTGGCTGTGAGGCTTTCCCCATTGGACCAGTCTGGCTATCGTGGCAACTCAGGAAGAAACCGACCTTTGGGTTGATTTGATGCTATGGCGTGGTGAGTAATTCGAGCTTGGTCGGCGGGGAATGAAAAGCCCGCTCGATGCGAGCTTATATGGGGCGACACCCAATCTATCGACTCGCCCACGCCGCCTTCACGAGAGTAGCTACATCGCCCCCCGATGCCAGGGTATCGTAAGCGGCGGCCTTGTAGGTTCCGCAATATTGCGCGACAGACGATGGAGTGGTCTTGCCTAGTGACAGAACCTGCGCGGTGGGATCCGGGTTGATCGGAGCCGTTCCACCAAACGTCATCGACGCCACCTCTGGAGTCGCCCCGTTGACGTAAAAACTCATTTTCTTTGTGGCGGGGTCATAGGCGACATGGAGCATGTATTCCGTGCCAACTACCGGGGCCGCGAGCACCAAGGCCGCCCCAGTCGAGCTGATGCCCGAGTATGCACGGAACGACCCATCTGATTTTCTATAGCTGAGTTGTACAAGATTCCCGGCGTCCAGAATTTGGTGATCGCCAGACGCTTGCCCCACATCCTGTGCGCGGTGCACGAAATGCACCATCGCCAGAAACTTCGTCTGGTTCGCCAGGCCGGCGCCGCCATTCAGGATGATCTTTTCCGTGGTGCCAAGCGGCGGCGTGGTGAAGCCGCTGCCGGCATCCCAGGTGAAAGCGCCTGGAGTTGTGAACGTCGCATCGCCAGTGCCGGGCGAAACAAGATTTTCCCACACATCGCCGCTCTGCGGCGCGGCCTGTCGTGGCCATGACGCCTTGTTCGCGGCAGCGTACCAAAACACCGTGCTCGGTGTCATACCGCCGATTGGGTACAGCTTGCTGCCCGCGAAGTTGTTAGCGACTGAATTGGTCTTAAATACGGTCATCGCTTATTCCTCCACCTTGCGCAGCACCGGCAAGCTGAACCGCACAGTGAAATCCACCGCAGTACTCGCCAGCGTGGCAATGGCCTTGATGTACAAATCGACGGACGTGACGCCCGCACCAACCACGACCCGGTTCGACTTGTCTCGGCGCCCCTGGATGGGAAGTTCCGTGTCGACCTCGAAGGATTGCAAATTCCCGCTGCCGTAGAAAGTGCCGGACTGGCGGATCTGGACTGTCACCCCTCGGAAGCCCACCGGGGCATTGTCCATATCGACGTCGCAGATCAGTTCGATTTCGTCCCCAGCCACAACGCCGGCAGGGAGCGGGACGGTGATATTGAGTCCGGTATCGCCACTGCCGCTCGTTGAGGTGTAGTGCAGCTGCTGCCAGAATGCGCCCGACACATCAGCGCGCGCCACGGCGGAAATCACGGTACCGCCGCTGCCGGACGGCACATAGTTGGTTGCATTCCAGCCGTCCGGAACCGTTCCCGTTACCCCGGCTCCTACCGTGCCAGCAGTGCCAGACAGCTTCCAGTTGGAAATGAAGTTCGTCATGGCCTGCCAGGCCTGCGTAACGTTCGCAAGTCGCGCTGTCTTCTTCAGCGGATTCGTCAGGCTCAGGGCCCGATCCATTGCGGGCACCAGTCTATCGCGCGACAATGCAAGGGCTCCCTTCGGAGTTGGGTGAATGGTGTCGATCCAGTTGCCAGTTGAGAGCCCCTTCGGGTAGGCGACGGAGGTGTCTTGCCAATAGTCGCTGACCTTGACGAAAGTCAGGCCGTATTGGACCGCCAACGTCTGCAACTGCCCATTCAAGTAACTGTATTTGTCTGCAGTGGCGGCGGTCCACGCATTGCTCATCAGAATGTCGCAGACGATCAGTCGTGTGCGATGTCGCGTTGCCTCGATAATCTGCGTTGCGGCCGCCAGAGAATCGCCCCAAGCCTCCGCACTCAACACATCGTTTTCGAACAGGTGCAGGAATGTGTAATCTGCCAGCCTATCCGGGTCAAAAGTCGTGTTCCAATCGAAGACAGCCGGGACCGTTTCGCCGGTATCAGGAAGGTGCAGGAGGGCGTTGCGGATGTGGGTTGCATACTTGCCCCCGCGCGCGAAGATGGCATCCTCCTTAACGTAGACCGCCTGCCCATAGTAGGCCGATATAGCCTGAAGCAGGCCCTTTGCCTTCCACTGCGTGCCACCTATGTCCGTTGGCTTACCTGACTGCCCGGCAATACTGTTGCCGATGGCTCCGATGGATGCCGGCGCGAATCGACTGGTCCCGCGCAGCGAGAAGCCGAGGGCCTTTGTTGTATAGGGGAAAGTAGTCTGCGAGCGCGTGTAAGCCGTGTCCGCTTTGACATCGACCTGAGGAATGGCTCCGGTATACAGATGACCATCCAAATCCCATCCTCCGACATCATTCCCTGCGCCATCAATGAAAGCATGAAGTCGGCCGCATTTCTCATAACCTGGCGGCATTGATGCATCAATGTGCGGGGCTGCGTAATATTGTCCGAGCAAGATAGCTACGCCAGAATTGTTCTTGTACACATTCACGTAGTCCCCGCTGAAGACGGCGAAACTCTTGCCGCTGACGGTCGCAGCAAGGCCGGAAGCAATGTCGATATAGGTGTTTCCTACGGCAGAGGCTTGGTCGGCAGCCGTTTGTGCAACGACTGCGCTTGCAGCCGCACTACCAGCCTGCATAGCTGCAACGCCAGCTTGTGCTGCTGCGATCCCTGCCTGCGCAGTCGCAGTTCCTGCTTGCGTCGCCGCCGTCTCCGCATCAGTGAGGGCACTTGCTGCCGCGCCGCTCGCGACGCCAGCGCTTTCCGCCGCCTCGGCAGCCCTCGCAACGACGGTATCTGCCCCGGACACAGCGGTATCGCGCGCCGCCTCTGCCACCTGCTTCGCGCTTATTGCCTGGGTGGCACTGGCTGCCGCATCGCTCTTTGCCTGTGCCGCAGCCGTAGCGCTCGCAATGGCCACGGCCTGAGCCTGCGCCGCAGCGACCTGGGCTGCATCCGCAGCATCGGCATGTTCTTCTGCCGTCGCGGCCTGCTCGATTGCCTTCTGCTCCAGGTACTTGAGATTCGCCTCTTGCTCCGGCACCGTCACGGTTCGAAGCACGTCCTCTCGCAGGATGAGGTGGTCAGTTTCCATCGAGGTTCTATCCGTGGTGGTCTAGTTACAGGCTGCCGTAGCCAGTGAGAACCCAAGCCGTACCATCAAAGGTGGCATGTGCCCATTGGCTGGGAGAAGAAAGCGACCTGACCCACATGACCATCCCTAGGTTGTTGAGCAGACGGACACTGAATGCGCCAGTTGCCAAATCGGTGCGAGCCAAATGGACCATATCGCCAACGGCTGCATCGGTGACATTGAGCGTGACAGTCCGATCCGCAGTAATTGGTGCGTCATAGATGACAATGGTGTTGCGCACTCGTCCGGTCGTCAGGTCTGCATCGCCGGGCTTGACCACGGTCGGCGCACCGACATTGGCATACCCTTGCGCCAGATCGCGCGCTGCCTCCGCCGCGACCTGAGCCGCTCCCGCTGCCGTCGCGCTCGTCCCGGCCGCTGTTGCACTGCCCGCAGCCGCCGTCGCGCTCGCGGCAGCGTTTCCCGCCTGCGTGGTGGCCGTGCCGGCCTGAGTCGCGGCCGCTGTGACGGAACCAGCCGCAGCGGTGGCGCTGGCTGCCGCCTCCCCCGCCTTGGTCGTGGCGGTGCCAGCGCTGGTACTGGCCGCCGTCGCCGACCCCGCAGCCGCTGAGGCCGAGGCGCTGGCGTACCCTTCGCTGGTCGACGCCGCCGCGGCCGAGCCGGCGGCGGCAGTCGCACTCGCCGACGCCTCTCCCGCCTTCGTGGTCGCCGTGTCGGCGCTCGCGGCGGCGGCGGTGGCACTGGCCGCCGACGCTGAAACCTGCGCCGCGACATTCACCAGCGAAGCCGCCGCTTCGTTCGCACTCTGCTGTGCAGATTGGGAGGAAGCCAGCGCAGCCGCAGCCTGCTGGCCGGCCTCCGTCGCTCTGTCGGCGGCCGCCGTAGTACTGGCTTCGGCGGCGGCCTGCGCTGCCTGCGCGGCGATCTTGGCCGCGTTGGCGCTGTCTACCAGATCCTGGGCCAGGCCTTGCGCCTGCTCGAAGAAGTCCTGAAAGTCGCTCTTGCCCGGAATCTCCGGCAGTTGCGCGATCTCCGACAGGTTCGCCGTGGGGGTGTCAGGCACCATTGCGATGGTGCTGTAGCCCTTGGCGTCCGTCGGCTGGACCTTGATCTTGTAGTTCGAGGACTGCGAGCCGAGCGAGTTGGGCCACAGTTCGAGCGTGCATTCCCCGAATTCGTCCGTCACCGCCTCGACGAGCTGCGGGACCACGAATCCATCATGGATCTCGTACCGGTCGAGCTGGGCCGTGATCGACGCGCCGACCACGGCCTGGGCGTTCTGGTCATACAGTTTGACGCTGACTGCGCAGGTTGGGATGCTCATGCGAATTCACTCGACGGGTTGACGGGTTGCGGCATGCGGGCGTTGTCCACCTCGGCTTCGAGCTTGTCGGCTTTGGCATTCTCCGACCTGACCTTGGCCGCGGTCAGCGCCGCTTCGAGCGTGGCCATGCGCTTCTGCATGGTTTCCATCGCCTGTTGCTGGGCGGCTTGTGCTTGCGCGGCCTGCTGTTGCTGGGCCTCGTCCATCACGCCCACGGTTTGGCGCAGTTGGTCGATGACTTCCTGCTTGTTCGGAATGTCGAAGTAGTCGACCAAATACGGCACCAACACGGCCTGCAGTTGGGGCGGCAGCCCCTTCGCGAGTTCGGAGAGCATCGTCCCCTGCTGCACGCGGAACGTTGGCGACGATGGAATGTCGTCCAACACGACCTTTGCACGCACGCGCGAGGTGTCGTTGACGACCGTCTGCTGGCCTGTCTCCGGATCGACTGCGCGCTGGTTCAGCACGATGATGCGCTTGCGCTTGCCGTCACCGACCGGCACCTGAATTTCCCGCCCTTCCATGTCCTCCAGCATCATGGAGAACAGCATTTCCCCTACCATGCGGCGGGCGAAGCGGTAGTTGTCATTCGTTTCCCCGAGGGTGTTCAGCCCCTGTTCCACCAGCGAGTTGATCGCCAAGCCCGAGTTGGCGGACGAGTTCTGGCCCATCATGGCCTTGTGGATGCCGGAGGACTCGGCGATTTCCTGCTTCGCCTCCTGCATGGCCTGGAACTGTTGGGCAGCGAGTTCGCCGCCCACGTTGAGTTCGAACCGACTGTTGGGCTTACTTGGCTCGAGGATGATGTAGGCATCCGGGCGAGCCGCCTCCCGGCGGACGACATCATGGTCCTTGACTGCATCGGCTGTCGTGATCACACGCCGACTGTTGAGCAGCCAAAGGTTCTTCGATTTCCGCGCGTTGATCTCGTCTTGCGGGCTGATCATGGCCCGGATGAGGCCATACGGCGAGAGGGTCAAGTCCTCCCGGAAGCCGAAGAACGGCGCATAGGGGAACATGCCGTGCTTGTACGGGCTCGGCACGTCATAGAGGAAATGCGGCCCGCAGTACCACGCCAGCCGGATCCGCTCGAAGATTCGCTTCTCGACCTTGACCGCGCCGGCCAGGATGGCGGTGGTGTGCTTCGGGTTGTTGAAGTCGGCTTCGATGGCGCGGCCGTTGGCCAGCCGAATGACGTAGCCGGACACCCACTTCCGATACCAGATTTCGTACAGGCAGACGCGCCGGCGGAACGTGTCGCGCCAGTCTTGCTCCTCAAGCCGGGTATCGCGCTCGTTCATGAACGAGTTCGCTAGCCCGGTGTTCTCGGACAAGACCGGATCGAAGCCGGCCCAGCCGCTGATGCACTGGCGCAACAGCCCCGCATATTCGGGCATCTTGGCAATCGCCGCATCAACGTCCATCCAGCGCCGACGGATCAGCCATTTGGCGTCGCTGAGGTCGGATTCCGTGGAGCGCCAGTCCCACGAGATTTCGCGGCGATGCACGTACTTGGCGCGGTACGGGAACTTGAAGGGGTCGGACTCGCGCGACACCTCGACCCAGCCCACGCCAGTCTTGCACTGCGCGGCATAGGCGTCCGAGCATGCCCGGTCCGCGCGCGTCTCCGTCTCGGCATGCTTGAGCTTGAGGGAAAGCGCCTCCGCCATATCGGGCGTGGCAATGCCGTCGTCTTCCGCCCGGACCAGCCAGTCGGTACGGGTCTTCGCCTCCATGCCCAGCACCGTGTCGATGGTGGGCTTGATCAGGTTCGTGATCAGGGGCGGCTGGCCGCGATCTTGGAGGATTTCCAGCGTCTTCGCATCCAGCTGGTTCCCATCGTAGTAGTCGGCGCACTTGTCCGCCTCGCGGCGCCAGCCCGGCTGGTGCTTGATCTCGTAGAGGAAGTTTTCGACCTGCTCGCGGCTCAGGGCCTCGTCCTTGAGTTCGTCGGGTAGCTTGTCGCTGCGCTCGATGTCCCCGTCGACGCGGCCGGCACCGACCGCAGATGACTCAGGCTCATCACGGAGAACAGTAGCGCTGGACAGTTGAATACCGGGCATCGTCGCGGTCGCTATTTATTAGTACTCAGAAATGCCCCAGCCCTGCTTGAACTCATATCGCTCGAGGTCCGACGGAAGCTCGCTGGTGAAAATGACGTAGCGGCGAGCTTCCTTGTCCCAGAAGAGGTTCTGGGTGACGATGTTCTTCGTCGCCTTGGCGTCCGCAACATCTTCCGGGCTGAGCGTCTGATTCACCCACTCGGGCGTCACGGAGACGCCGTTTGATGCCACGAAAGCCTCCCCGTCGACATCGAAACCGTTAACGGCATACTCATGCAATGCGAGGCCAGCCATCGCCCACCATTGGCTGGCACTGTCGGGCACGTTATCGTGACGCACCGACAGGTTGAGTTCCCGCGCAGGGAAATAGGTTTCCTTCGACATGCAACGCCTCCTGTAGGCGCGACGATTAGCCGGCGCGCCAGTCGTATTCTCGGCGCCGGGAATCAATTCGAGTCGGTACCGGCGGCGTGGCGGCGTAACGGAGCGTCATCGTCCCGTAGCGGCTGGCGGACATGAGGTCATCCTTCAACTTGACGATCTTCCCGTCCTTGCGGTGGTAGAGCCGGAATTCCTGGAACCAGTCGTGCAGATGGGCAAAGACCTTCCATTTCCCGGTCTGCATGCGGGTGAGCATGTCCATCAAACCAGCCTCGACGGACGAGCGGGAGACCTTCGAGCCGTCCTCCGTACCCGTTTCTTCGTACTGCGCACGCTCCCACAGCATGTTCACGCCCGCCTTGCGGTACAGCTCGGCCAGCTGCTCGCCGCTGCCCTTCTCGGTGTTCAGGCCATCGTGCGGCCATGCCACAGGCACCCAATCCCCGCGCGAGAGGATCATGGGTGCCTGCTGCTCCGGCGTGGTTTCGCGCACACGGAGGCAGTCATAGACGTAGATGATGTCGTTGTCGCGATCCCATGCGATCCAGACCATAGCGCTCGGGTGGTCCCAGCCGAAGTCCAGGGCGCACAGGCGCGGCCAGGAATCCGGCAAGGTGAAGGCCGGCACCTTGATGGTTTCCTCGTCGACCGGAAATATCCGGCCGGAACCGAGCACGGGATAGCCCTTCGAGCGGGCTTCGCGAAGGTATGGCGGCGTGGCATCGAGTAGTTCGCGCTTGGTCTTCTCGTCCAAGTGCGGCACGTCGTCCCAGCCGGCCATCACCAGGTACTTCGAGTCGCTGACGCGCGAGGCGACCGCATCCTTCGCCTCCGGCAACCCGTTGGGCAGGAAGGCCATCACCGTCTCGCTCATGCCTTCGAGCGGCGTGAACGTGATGAAGATGATCCCGCCGGTGGTGGCCGTCCGGATCAGGCACTCACCGTAGATGTCGATCGGCGGCTCTTCGTCCAGCCAGACACCATCCTGTTCCGTTCCCTCGAATGATCCGCGGCCCTGCTGATAGCTCTTAAATCCCAGCTTCGACCAGCCGCCGGAGACATGGCGGATCTTCACCGTGTCGACCATATCCGGCACGCCCTGCTTCCAGGTGATCATGCCGATGTCGTCGCCGGGGATCATGCCAGTGCCAGTCATGCCCTTGCGGCCACTGGCGTGCGTGATCTCGCCAAGCAACTTGGCCTGGACAATGTCACGCGTCGTCTCGTTGGTCTTGCCTGCCGCCCAGAACCGCACGGGCTTGAAGAAGCGCCGCCCAGTCCACCAGTCCGGATAGCGGCCAGTCAGGTGACAAGCAACCTCATAGGCACCGCCTTCCGTCTTCCCGATCCGGTTGCCGGCCATGAAGCAGCGCTCGCGATAGGCGGCGCCGGCCTCAAAAAACTGCAGGTGCTTCGGGTAGAGAAACCGATTGAACTTGCCCGTTTCGGGGAACAGGCCGAGCATCTTCCGCCTGGCCCAGCGATGCGTCTTCTCATCCAGCAGAGCCAGCAGTTCCAGCTTCTGTTCACGTGTAAGGCTGGACGGCTGGATGGTGGCCAGCGCGCTCGCGGCGACCTTGCTCATTCGTCAGCGGATTGCCGAAGCGCCTCCTGCTTCGCAAGGATAGCGGCCTCCAGTTCCTCGTCCGTCATGTCGGCCGGCCGCTTGGTGACTTCGATCTCGCTCTTGTCCACGAACATCTTCAGGTGCCGCGCGATGTTCTCCAGGGCCTTGGACTGGTCCTGCATCTTGACCTCGATGCCATCCTTGGTCAGCTTGACGCCAGCGTAGAGCGCACGAGCCGTGGGCTTGAGCTTGCGGGTGTCGTGGATAAACGGCACGCCGTGCCCCTCGCCATTGCATTCCGGGCAATCCTCGTGCGGATCAGCCTTGGCATTGAAACCGTAGCCACCTGCATCCGTCGGCAGAGCCGGAGGCGGGCCTTCCGGGTCAGCCTCGGCCAAGAGGCCGGTGCAGACGCGCTGATACTCGGCTTCGTCGACCCACTGGTAGTGGTGATCGACGCCGTGGCAGTTACGGCAGCACACGCGCCGATACTCGATCAGGTCATTGGCGTCTGCAAAGGCGATCTGGTGCCAGCGCTTGAGCACCTGGTCGGCCGTGATCTGCGTCCGCTCCGAGCGCGCGTCCATAGCAGCCTGGATAGCCGCCACCAGAGCCGGTTTCGTTAAGTTCTCCGCCGCGATGGTCCGGGCCGTTCGTGTGCTGTATCCGGCGCGTATGGCGGCCTGCGTCCCGTTCAGGTCAACGATGTATTCATCGACAAAGCGCAGCTGCTTCTCCGTCAAGATTTCCGGGCCAGGGACGCGCTTGATCGTCGCCTTCTGGACCTTGGGCACTTTCTTGCCGGCCGGCCGCTTCCTGGTGTCTGGCTTGCGGGCGGCAGTCTTCTTCACCACCGGCTTTACCGGGGCGGCTTCGGGTTCCACGCGGCGCCTCTTATCGGAGGGCGGGCCGGACTTGCTCACGGTGGGCTCCTGTTCTTGGTTGGTCGGCAGTCAGCCGGTGCGGGATTGCTGCAATGCGGTGGGCGGCGGCAGGCTGGACTTGCGAATGGTGTCCATCACCACCGTCCCGGAGGCGGCGATCACGGCCAACATGCCGGCAATCACCCAGCCGCGGACCATGCGCAGGGTGGGCATGTCCGCCTCGATCAGGCGGACGCGGGTGTCCTGCTCTTTCTGGGCCTTGAAGGCGCGGTCCAGCGCCTCCCGGGTTTCGAGTAGCCTTTGTTCGAGCGCGATCAGCCTGGCGTTCTGCTCCACCAGGCTTGCCAGCGTTCTCTCGATCTGGCTCAGCCGGTAGACGATCAGGGCCGCGGACTCGGTGTGCGTCTGAGCTTGGGGGTCCTGCTCGCTCATCGGGTGATCTCCAGGGATAGGGCCTCGCGGGCGTTCACGGCGTCAAGCAGGCGGTCGAAGCGGGCGGAGCAGGATTTGCCGTACTCCTTTGCTTCTCCCAAGCGTGCGGCCAGGTCGTACTGGTCAGCCGTGGTGAGCGGCTGGAAAATGGCGCTGCCGCACGGCTGTTTGAGTTCGGCCGGGACTGGCGGGAACCTAACGGTTAAGGTCGTCCCGCAACCCGTCAGGGAGGCGGCAAGCAGTAGGGGCAGGATTCGCACTGGCGGCCTCCGCGAGTTGGGATTGGAAGGTCGCCGCTTCGCTCTTTGCCGCGGCGAGTTGTTGCCGGAGTTGCTTGACCTGTGCAGCGTCCGCCACCTGCACGGCCTGGGTGGCGACTTTCTCGACGGTCTTCTTGGCACCGGCTTGGGCGGACTGGCGCATGGCCATGTACAGCATGCCTCCGGCGGAGCCGACCAGAAATGCGATGGTCATGAGCGCGAGGGCCTTCCAGAGGGCGATTGAGAGGATGCGGCTCAGCATGGATATGCGACCGGACGGCCCCAGGTCTTGAACAACGGCTGCCAGCGGCCCAGGATTTGGTGCGGGTAGGCTTGGTTCTCGCGCTGGTTTGCCGGGTGGATGCCGGGGTTGATCTGTCCCGTCTCCGCCCAACTGCCCGGGCGCGCGGACAATTTCTGGCGCCTGTTGACGTATCCGCTCCCGCCGTTGTATCCCGACAGGGCGAATGCCCAGCGGTCGCATTCGGTTTCAGCCACCTTCACGCGGTCGTATAGCCAGCGGTCGTACCAGACCCCGGCGCGGATGCTCCACTGCGGGTTCAGGCGCTGCACCGGGCCGTCCACTCCAGCTTGGCCAGCCCATTCCGCCGTGCTCGGCATGAACTGCATCAACCCCTGGGCGCCCACTTGGCTGCGCGCCAGCGGGTTGAATTTGCTCTCCTGCATGATCTGGGCGGCGACTACCGGCACCGGGCCGGTCACGCCGAAACGGAAAGCCGTCTCGCGGGCGATGGCCTGGCGGTACTGGTTCGCCGCCGGCGGGATCTGGGCGCAGGCGAGCGCCGCGAGCAGGTAGAGTTCAGACAGGATCAGCAGCGCGACGATGGCGCCACGGCGCATCCACGCCTTGGGATTGGCGGGGGCGGCCGTCCGGCGGGCGTGGGAGGCGCGGGTGCTCATCACTCGTCCCGGTATGCGTAGCCGTTGGCGCGCGACTGTCCGACCACGGCTTCGCGGGCGGCCTTGCGGCTGTTGTAGACGGGGATGCTGGCGTAAACCTTGGGCGATTGCATGTCAGGGAACACGGTCACATTGACCAGCGCGCCCTCGCCAACGCCGTGTACCCGGGTGATCATGGCCGGGTGCTCGTCGGCGCCGTTGGTGATGTAGCCCTTGTGGATGACGGTGTTGCCGATCCGCGGCCGCCACACCGCCGAATCTGGCACCGGCACCGTCAGCTCCGTGTCGGCCGGCAGTGCGCGGTCTTCGGCGGGGGTGGCCGGCGGATCCTGCTGTTCCGGCTGGGCTTCGGTTGCTTGGTGAAGGCGCTCCCGCAGGGCATAGCCCATCAGCGGCCAGACCTTCTGCACAGCGTTCGCGCGGGCGATCTTGCGACCGATCTCGGCGTCGAAGTTCTCCGGGCTCGCGCAGGCCGACTCGCCGGTCACGGTGAAGCCGTTGCGCAGAATCAGCACACAGAAGGTCAGCAGGTCGAGCGGACCCGGATACTTGTAGCTAGCAACAATGCCGCCGTCGATGCCGTCGGCCGCCGTGAAATAGTGCTCGCTGGCAATGTTCGCCTCGATGTCGGTCGGCGTGACACGTGGCGCGGTCTTGCCCTTGGCCTGGATTTCCTGCTCGATGGCTTGGTCGCTCATGCTGCGCTCCCAAAGGCTTCGATGCGTTCATAGAGGATGGCGGAATACTCCGTCATCACCCGGTGCTGCGCGTACAGCCGCATGCGCTCGGCTTCCGGCAGGCCGGCGAAGATCGGCGTACAGATGAACTTGGCAAGCGCAGCGACCTTGATTTCGAGATCGCTGCGCTCGCCGACCACACGCTGCTGATGCGGCGTGAGTGCGGCGCCCTGCATCCCGCCGACAGAATCAAGTGCCGATGCGGTATCCGCGCCCCCTGCCACGCCCCGGATCGTTTGCGCGAGATCGGCCACGCCGTCGCGGATCTTCCGCGCCCGCTCGCGCTCCGCCAGCCACCCGGCCCAGCGCCCGAGCAAGAACAGCGTCAGCAGGACAACCAGAAGCGCCGCCGTGGTGGTCCACGTGTACGGGCGACCGCTACTTGCCGGGGTGCCGATCAGGCCGATGGACGACCACACAAGCAGGACCATCAGATCGATGGCGAGCGCGACGGGGTGGAAGAAGAAGCGGAAGAATGAGAGGATCTTTGCCATGATTAGAGCCCCGTCAAGCCAGCGATGATCACGCCGGCGATCACGATGGCGCGCGCCAGCCGGTCCTGCGAGCTGCTGGCGGCATACACCCGGCCCAGCGCCTGCCGGGCGATCCAGTAGCCCACCCACGCGAACGTGGTGACGTGGCCCAGCTTCTGGAGCGTGACCTGCACGGTCGGGAATCGGGTGCCGTCGATCAGCAGCACCGCGACATAGAAGGCCAGGCCGAACAGCAGCCAGATAGCCATGCGCAAGCGGTCTTGCAGCGCGTGGCTCTTGGGGAATCGGGGCATTGTCGTCTCACTCGGTTGAGAATGAGACGATGGTATTGGGTGGGGAACTATTCGAGGTTGGGCGCCGAAAAGAACAAGCCCTGCGCAAGGCAGGGCTTGGGTGAGGGGCCGGTGCTGATCTCCGGCATGCTGTCGCGTCATCGTTAGCGAACAGCGCAAGGCAGAGTCGAACTGCCCTAGTCGTTGCGAATTACCGCACCTTGGCGCCACGCGCGCGCATCAGCCTGCGCATTCCCTCGCGGCTGGCGATTGATCCGGCGGACGCAGATACACGGCCCTGTACCGTGCGCTACCCGACGTTGGTGCAACTCGGCCCAATCGCCATGCGTGAAGGCAGACAGGGTGCTTTAGCGGCTCATCCTGCCTGCGGTGCCATCTTTGCCGATCCCTCGCCTGCTTGCGGCATTGCAGGCCTCATGACCTCCCATCGGCTGGGTTCCCGGGATATTTACGGGACAGTGCGGTTTCCATTATAGGGCGCTGCCGCTATTCGACTCGGCCTCCCACGCCACGGAAAAACGCCTCAAGGTTAGTGTATCCAGTGTCCCGCTGGACCAGCGCCATCCGCCCCCACCGCGCCGTGAATTTCCGTCCTACCCGCGCGATCTTCCCATCGTTGTACAGGTAGGTCAGCGCATCCAGTGCCGGCTTGTACGGCAGCCCGGCCCGCCTCGCCACCTCCTGGCCGACGAGAAAATCATCGCTGCCGGCCAGCACCTCCAATATCCGCTCGCGGTGCGTCCGCGCCCGAACCTCCAACTGCAATGTCAACTGGCCCGCCGCCTCCCAGGCAGCGCGCCGCTTGGCATGTACGCCCATCTTCCCGCCCCTGAAAGGGACCCGGGTTAATCAAACTGCACCCCTAGTTCGCTCGCGGCATGCGCGGCTACCTTCTTTGTGTACTCGGACATGGCGCCCACTGTAATCTCGCCGCGCGCGATCGATGGCGCCACCATCCTTACCGTCCCGTCCGGCATGCGCATCTCGTGCACCGGCAGGAAGCGTTCCTTCATCTCGACGTGCCATGCCTTCGCCGAGAACTTCCGGCCGCCGATCCACACCTGCTCGGCGATGGGTTCGATCACCGCCGACCAATAGAATTTCACCTGCTCCTCCAGCCTGTCTTGTGCCCCGTCGACCAAGACCAGGCGTAGCGGTGTGCCCCGCTTCGCCATCTCCGGGCCCGCTGCCCGGACGGTGGCCACCACCTCTTGCCAGTCGGCGCGGCCGCGGAGGATGAATTCGCGGTGGATTTCGGTCACTCAATCGGCTGGTAGGTGGTGCGGCACTCGCACCACAAAGTCTTCGTTCTGATCCTCCTCACCCGCTGAAGCCATGCCCAGCGCCCGGCGCCGAGACGGACCGGGCGCCATGCGAACCATTCGGCCGCGACCGTCATGACGCCCTCGCCGTACATATCACCATCTTCCATCACGCTTGCTCCTTTGCCTGCCTGTGCAGATACAGCGCCTCAGCAGCTCGCGTGATTGCGATGCGGGTAGCTGCCGCGCGGTTCTCCCCGGCATCCTCGATGACGGTCAGCGCCACACCGCCGGGGTAGGCGGTAGCAGTCACCCTGCGCTCGCCCACGCCGACGTTGAGGCGGCAGTCGACCATCAGCCTGAGGGCATCCACGTCGCTTCGGCGAGGGTCGAACAGCGCCCACTGGTCGCCCACCCCGATATGGACGACCTCCAGTTCGCGCACGCGGTAGCGGCGCGTCTCGTAGCCGGCGGCGCGGGCGGCCGCTTCGATTTGGTCAAGATCACTCATCGTCCGTCTGCTCTGCAGAAGAGTCCTTTAGGGTGGCCTCGATCCAAACCACTCGCTTCGAGGAGTCAACGAACGCCTCATACCTAAAGAGTGTTTTGTTCCCTTCTAACTTGAACCCCTCGACGTAGTACCGGATGACGTCATCCAGACTGACCTTTACATTCACAATTTCCATGCTACCTCCAGTTACACAGCCAGCCCGGCCACGCTCATCTTGCGAGTTCCCTCGCGCTTCAACCGCACCACGTTGCCGGCCTTGATGCGGCGGTCAGCCTCCTTGATTGCGGTCATGTATTGCCGCTTCATCACCGTCTCCAGCAATTGCTCGTAGAGCGCCATTGCCTCGTTGATGGTGCGGAGCCCATCGCCAGAGACGCCAAGCCTGCCTATCTGCTTGCAGCGCTCTCCGACTTCGATCACGGCGTTTTGGGCTGCGTGGATGACGCTCAAGCCCACCTCCTTGTTGCCGGCGCCCTCGCATAAGATTTGAGAGATGTTCATGGCGTTGACGATGGTGTGCCAGTCATCGCTCGTGGCGCTGCCGCGCGCGAGTGCGGACACAGAAGCATGGGCAGCGATCAGGATGCTGGCGCGCTGGTGGTCCGGCAACGGCTGGTCGCTCTCGAACAGCAACGCCGGGATGTCATTGCGGATCTCGCGCGGGCGGTGGGCCTTGCGGGGCTTCTTGGTGCCGGCCATCACCTTCTCTCCATTCGCGCGCGGCGATTCGCCAGAATCCTCACAGCCCTCTCTCGGCGGTAGTAGGAGGAAATGACTGCGATCGAGATCGGGGCGATAGCGAAGCGCATGACCCGGTAAGCAAGGCGGATGATGCATAGCGCGGCGACGCAGAGATGCCCCGTCGCCGCAACTAGTGCTGCCCCAAATTCCCTGAACTGGTCGGGATCAAACGGGGCGCACATCACAGCGTCGCTGATGATTTCCCGGATTTCCTTCCGGCTCATGGCGCGCCTCATTCGACCACCTCGTCGTGCTGCTCATCGTGGACTGGAACGCCGCCGATGGGACGTAACTTCCGATCTGGCACGGTTCCGAAGTGAGTCATTCGAGTCGCACCATTCGACATCGGAGCCTCGACTGGAGTGGGGAACCGGCACACCCAGTCGTAATATTGCGGCACCTGCATAGCGCCATCAGGCAGGCGGAATTTCACTCCTATCGGAGCTGCGTAAAGCACCTCCACAACGCGCCCGCCATATAGCCGGCTGTTGACGATGTATGCCATATCTCCCGGCTTACAGTTCATGCCGGCCTCGCAATCCGCACGCAGCGGGTCCACGGGCAAGTCGGCGCCGTGTGGTTGGCGCTACCGCATTGGGTGCATCTCATCGCGCGAACCCCACCGTGATCGCCACCATCGCGATCACAACGGCCAGCACAAATGCATTCATGACGTCATCCATCAGAATTCCTCCCTCTTCCAGCCCCCGCCCTGCTTGGCCGGCAGTTTCGTCGCCTTCACCATGCGGAAGTACGGCAACACCTCCGCGCACAACTTGATCTTCAACTGGCCTTTGTCGGTGGTGTACCCGCCCTTCGTTTCATGGATGGCCAGCCGCATGTCCGAGTGCAACACCAGAAAATCCACTTCGTAGAACGTGTTGTCGGCCAGCCGCACGTGCATCGCGTGGAACTTCCAGTCGATCACCTCGCCGCAACGCTTTTCCTCATCCAACAGGACGGAATAGGCGCGCTCTGTGCGATTCATATGCGATTTTGGGAGTCGCCCGAGTGCATGAAAGCGCGCCATCGGGTCAAACTTCCGCACAGCAGCCTTTGCCGCATCAGGCTTCGTATGGCGCGCTTGGTGCGCGGCCAATTGTTCTGGTGACCAGCGAAGCATCTTGGTCACAGCGTCCCTCCGGCATGGATACGACGCTTTGCGTCCACATAGGCTTGGTGAGCCAACTCAGCCGTATCAAACGTTCCGAGATAGATCGTCTTGCCGTTCAATTGGATCTTGGACTGCCATCGCCCGCTCTTCGTGTTAGATGCCCCAAGCAACCCACAGCTGTGGTTGTCCTTCCGCGCCCTACGATGGTTCTGCTGATTCATTGCCCTCGTCACCAGCCGAAGGTTGGCAAGCCGGTTGTCCTGCTTGTCTCCGTTGATGTGGTCAATTTCCATGGCCGGCCACTCGCCGTAGGTCAACACCCATGCCAGCCGATGAGCGAGGTAGAACCTCCCTCGAAAACTGACTTGCACGTAGCCATGGCAATGCCGTGTGCCAGCCACCGTCCCGGCGCGGTATGCGCCGCACCGCTTCAGCCGTATCAGCCGGCCAGTTCCAGGTTCATAGCGAAGAGTTCGCCGGATGGCATCGATCTCCGCAATGCTCTCCACCGTCATACCTTCCCTCCTTTGATCCAATCGCGGCGCGCCGCCGCCTGTTCTTCCGTCACAGCAACGTGCTTGCCGCACTCCAGTTCGGTTTCTGCTGCAGTCCACCTCAGCGTCAGCGTCTCCAGTTCGCATCTACCCATGCCTACCTTGGCATGCACGATGTCGCTTGCTGTGAGATGGGCTACCGCAGGGCCTTTGCGGGGCTTCATGGTGAAATGGGCGCAGGTGATACAGGTGACGGTCATGCTGCGCGGCTCCTCTTCGTCTTGCCAGGCAACTGCGGAGCCGCCTTGCAGGGTGCGGCCACGGTCGTGACCTGCAGCAGCGGCACATCAGTGCCGGCCCTACCAACCGCCAGCGCCTTATATGGGTCGCCCAGCAACAGCGGCGGCTCGAAGGAAAAGCCCGCCTTCGAGTTCTGCGCCTCAGTCATGCCGATGAGGTGCGGCGGAAACTCGGGCAACTCGTTGCGCATGCGGTAGCCGCGAAATCGGTTCACGAACTCGTTGCGCACAAACGGCCACTCGTCCTCGGTCTTGCGTCCGATCTCGATCCAGCCACCCATTTCCATCACCACGCGGTGGATCAGGCCATCGTCGAACTTCACCGAGCGATAGGTGCCCACCGTGCGGATCGCGCGGTCCACCTTGGCCCAGGCCTGCAAGGCTGAATCCTGGGTCGAGCCTTGGAGCATCCGCACGATGTCGGCTGGCTTCGGCAGGTACTGCCCTGCGTCCGGGTTGACGCAATGCCGGTTGAATGCCTCTTGCACGGCATCGATGTCGAACGGGAGCATTGCGCTCCACCAGACCTTTCCCGCGAACTCGGAAAAGTCGGCGCGATAGAAGGCGTAGACGTTCGAAACCAGCGTGGTGAAGCGGGGAATGTCCTGCGGGGTCATTGCGCTGCTCCTGCGAGTTTCGCGGCGAGCCGGTCAGCCACCGCGCGGTTGTTGGCCTCCAGGGCCTCTTGCTTGTTGGGTCGCGCTCGTTGCCCCGCCCCGTGCTTGCAGGTCGCCACAAGATACGTGGCCACATCCACCGGGCGCTCTACCGCCGCGGCCCGCACGGCGGACAGCACGATGTCGTTTCCGTAGTCCTTGCACAACTTGCCGATGAAACTGCCGCACTGCGCCTTGGGCATCTTCTGCGCTTCGAGCATCGCCTTGCCGGCATGCCAGATTTCCATCTTCGTCATTTCCTCGGGGCTCACGGCCGGAGGCGGCGAGTCGTCAGACTCGCCTTCTATCCCGTCAGGGATAGAAGAGTTGTTGGTACTGGTACTGGTACTAGTACTGGTGTTGTCCATCCCATTGGAGTCCTGCGTCTGTCCATTGGTTGTCCCGTGGGACAAATCAGGTACAGACGTGGCATCCCCTGTCGTTTCCGCGGCCTTCCGTGCCGACTCCTCGGCTTCCCGCTTTCTCCGGTACTCAGCCTTGCGCGCTTTTTCCTTGTCGCGCAGCGCAAGCATTTCGGCCACGCGCTTTGACACGGTGTCGTGGTACAGGCGACCATCTTCAGCCCGCCACCAGCCGCGCATGAGCATGGATCGGTGCTTGATGAAAGTGGCGGGCTTCATGCCAATGCGGACGGCTATCAGCGCATCGTCGTCAGGCAGCGAGCCGCACGGCGTCTGCCGCCATGCCGAGGCCCACAGCATGAGCAACCAAGGCCGAAGGTCTGGTGGCGTCAGCGCCCAGGTGTCGGACTGGTCGATTTGTTCGAGATCCAACTCGAACCGCCACCCCTTCGCTCGGGTGTCGGCCGGATACGGCACCGGACGCAAGTTGCTCTCGCTCATGAACGCCGCTACTCCTAGGCTGCCTTCGCGACCGCTGCATCGAACGACTCGACCGCCGCCACAGCCGCCGGGAGCCCGGGCAGCGCGTCGGCCGCCTCCATGCCCAGCACCCAACGCAGCGCATCCGCGCGCTCCCCGGTGGCCTTCTCCAACTCGGCCAACACCTGCTTGCGGGTCTTCATGCGCGGTGCGGCATCGCCCATCACCTCGCGCTGCGCCGCCGCCCGCGCGCGGGCGGGCTTGTCGCTGCCGGCCTGGACCAGTTCCTTGACCTTGGCCCGCTGCTCGTCGGGCGCGAGTTTCACCAGCTGGCGCGCGTGGGTGACACTGATTTGGTTCTGTTCCACCGCCTCCTGCACTGCAGCGCAGCAGTCCAGCAGGGCCAGCGTGGCCTTGACGGTCTGCAGCGTGACGCCGAACAGCATGGCAATCTGCTCCTCACTCCGGCCGAGTGCCATCGCATTGCGCATCTTCTCAGCGCGGCCGATGGGCGTGTCCGCCTGGCGCAGCTCGTTTTCGCTGATGATCACGTCCAGGGCGTTGCGGCGGTCGCCGCGGTGGACGAAACCCGAAATCAGTATCGGCTCCACGCCACGGGCCCGGCGCCACTCGTTCGCCAGGCGCGCCGCCTTGGTCCGCTGGCGGCCGATCGCCACCTCCACCTCCCCCGTTTCCGGGTTCTTGCTGACCGCGATGGGTTGCAGCACCCCCTGGTAGTCGATGTTCCGAGCCAGGTTCTCGTCCACGGGCAGATGCACGCGCTCGTCGTACAGCGGCGAAGCCTTGTCCGTGACCAGCACCAGCACGTCCGGATCGAAGAACAGCAGGTTCGTCTTGCCTGACGCGCTATAGGCGTCGATAGAATTCTTTGCCATCGTGATTTCTCCTGTTTATTGACCCTGGCCAGCCAACTTCAGCGTGCGTACAGGGAGCCAGCGTGCATAGGCGTCATCCCAGTAGGCGCGACGCTCTTCCTTCGTGAGCCAACTTCCTTGATCGATTGCGCGATGGCACCAGCCGCAGCCCGGTACCGTCTTTTCGTCGTCGGCCTTGATTCCCATGCCCTTGCCGTGGATCTGCTGATTCGAGTGGCACGGAACGACGTTCTTGTGGTCCAGCGCGCCAGGGATCAGCA
Organism: Cupriavidus ulmosensis; assembly: GCF_977008105.1. Taxonomy (NCBI): domain Bacteria; kingdom Pseudomonadati; phylum Pseudomonadota; class Betaproteobacteria; order Burkholderiales; family Burkholderiaceae; genus Cupriavidus; species Cupriavidus ulmosensis. The sequence goes on along the minus strand of NZ_CDRMWP010000001.1, from coordinate 1,970,542 downwards.
AGTAGCAGGGCTCGCCGCGGCAGGCCAGCGCATAGCGGCGCTCAGCCATCGGCCGGCGCTTCGGGCGCTTCTTCTTGAAGGGGCTCGGCACTAAGCCGGCGGTCTGCTTCAGCCAAGTCGTGGAGCGCAGCGGCGTTCGGCGCTGGAGAGGCGCGCCGGGCTTGAGCGGTGTGCGTCTGGTCAGCATGACCCCACCTCCAACACGAGTCCAGGTTGGCGCGTGCGTTCCGCCTGCAGCGCGATGTATTCAGGGTTCAACTCGGCACCCAGCCAGCGGCGGCCGAGGCGCTGCGCAACACTGGCCACCGTGCCCGAGCCCATGAACGGATCGAAGACGATGTCGCCCGGGCGGCTGCCGGCCAGGATGCAGGGCTCGACCAGCGCTTCGGGGAAGGTGGCGAAGTGGGCCTCGGGATATGCTTGCGTGGGGATAGTCCACACCGATCTGCGGTTGCGCGTTGCGGGCATAACCTGCATCGCGGCATCAAAACTCTCGTTGCTCTTCGTGCGATCGGTGCCGTCGGCCAATTTCCGGGTCTTACCCTTCTCTCTGCCCTGCCGGTGAAATGATCCGTGGCCCCCGGCGTCGGTATCCCAGCCATCAGGCATCTTGATGCGGCCGCGCTTCGCTACGCGCTCGGCATCGTCATACCCATGGCCGAACCCCACGCCGTTGCCCGGCAGGCGTGCGTGGGCGCCACCAGAGATCGGCTCCTGCATGGCTGAGAAGTCGTAGAAATAGCGCTCGGACTTCGTGAGCAAGAACACGTATTCGTGAGACTTCGTGCAGCGATCGCGTATGCTCTCCGGCATCGGGTTCGGCTTGTGCCAGACGATGTCCTGCCGCAACCACCAGCCAGCATCCTGCAATGCGAACGCGAGGCGCCACGGCTGGCCAGTGACATCCTTGGGCTTTACGCCGGCCGCGCGGCACGGCACGTAGCCGTCGCCCATGTTCAGCCACAGCGTGCCGTCATCCGCCAGCAACTCGCGGCACAGATCGAACACCTCGACCATGTTGGCTAGGAACTCGCGCAACGTCGGTTCCAGTCCGAACTGGCCGGCCACGCCATAGTCGCGCAGGCCCCAGTAAGGCGGGCTGGTAACGACGCACTGCACGCGCACGCCGGAGGCGATCAGGTCACGCATGACGGCGCGGCAGTCGCCTTGGTAGCAGTGGTTGGTCAACATGATTTGCCCGCCCGATCGCGCCTAGGTTGCCGCATCCAGGCACCAGTGATGCAATCCCACCAGAAGCAGTAGGATGCGAATGCAAGTATTTGGAGGGGATTCATGCTGCCTCCAGAATTGCGGTAATGAAGTCGCAAGCCTGGAGCGGTGCAACCGCATTGCCGAGCATGTGTACAGCCAGCTTGTGCTGATGCGGCAAAATGTAGTTTTTGCGGAATGACATCGCATCTCGGCACTCTTCCTTGAGGAACATGCGCATGCGATCACCATCCACAACAGCCCAGCGATCCACTGTGGTGATAGTGCCTACGGGGCGACTCAGGCTGCGGCCGGTCAGGCCGGAGCCGTTACCGTAGTACGGCATGACGAAGCGGTCGCCGAAACGTTCTCGCCCAGCGGCGACCCGCGCCAACGTCTTTGGACTCCGGCCCGGCTTAGCGACGGGAGACCACTTTCCGGATTCGAAATCGATAATCGATGAGATCGGAACATGTTTGCGTCGCGGCAACTGCAGCATCAACGGTCGCTCGCTGCGGCTGGCTACGATAAACAATCGCTCTCGATGCTGCGGCACGCCGTGATCCGCCGCATCGACGACATGTGGCGCGAGTTGGTATCCGAGCGCTCGCATCGCTTGCTCCCACGCCGGGTAAAGCGACCACCGCATGAACTCCGGGACGTTCTCGATCAGCGCAAAGGCTGGCCGATGGTACTCCGCAGCAGACACCACAGCCCAGGCGGTAGACCGGCTGGCATCGTGGTACGGGTTGTTGGCAGCTTTCCCGCGCGCCGGCGAATGGCCTTGGCAGCAAGGCGATGCAAGGAGGATGTCGTGCTTTGGCACCTCCGACCAATTTGCTTGATGCAGATCCTGGCAGACATGAGCAGTGTGAGGGTGATTTGCGGCATGAATATCTACCGCTGCTGGTGAGTGGTTGGCTGCCCACGCTACTTCGACGCCGGCCATTTCTGCTCCCTCCGTGAAACCGCCGCCACCGCAGAAGAGGTCGATGGCGATCATGCTGCTTCGCCTTCGAGCATCGATGCCAGTTGCTGGCCCTGCTGCGTCCTGAGCACATCACCACCGACCTGCGCCTGCGCATGCAAGTAGCCCGCCTTCCATTCGAGCGCCGCCTCATCGCCGTATATCGACGGGCACGCATCGAACGACTGTCCCTCGCGCGCGGCCTGCGCACCCTCTTCCCGAATCGCTGCTCGCGACCTGATCTGTTCCATTCTTTCCGCCCCCGGATGTAGTGGCGCGCCCGGCGCCGTGGTGTTCTTGCGTGCCTTGCCGCGCCCTACTTTTCTTGGATGCCGATTCCTGCCGGTTTCACCGCAGTGATTCGGCGGCGCTCCTGCGTTATCTTGTCCATGAGGTCGCCGAAGCCCCATTGGCACAGGATGTCGCGGGTCAATTCCGCCTCGGTCATGCCCAGGCTTGCCGCCGTGGTCACGAGCTTTTCGCCGACGCACTCCGGCAGGAGCGTTCTCGACTCGTGCGTCAGTTTTCCGAGGGGATGTGTGTAGGGGGCTCGGGCCATAAGCATCTGATCAAGTTCTTGCATCTGATCCCCGGATCATCAAAAAGGAGTGGTGGATGGAACAGCAGCACGCAGCGAGCCAAAAGGCCATGCCACTAAGCGCGCGCGATCTCGAAGATCGAAACCTGCGTCTGCAACTTTTCCTCGTGCGGCAGCTCGTGCTGCGTCTCTACTCGGACCGGCATGGTGATGACGCGCCCCGCCTTGTGCGGGAGCACCTGGAATCCATGCGCGAGTCCGTCCACGAAGGAAATCTGCATCCGGCTGAGCACGCGATGCTGCTGGACGAAACTGCCGAAGCACTCGCAGAAGTCGGCGAACACCTCGAACTACTGCAGGCCGGCGCGCTGTAAATGGCGCCTGACCTCCCTGCCCTGCTTGGTACCGGCCGCACATGGCGGACAGCCCTTGCGCAAGCTCGAAGGCCATCTGCCTCACAGTCCGCGGTGCTGCATTCGCTGGAATCTGGATCGGGGTCATCTGGCTATCGAGCAACGGGTATAAAAAGCCCCCGCACCAAAGCGCGGGGAGGAAGCCGCGAGCGGGTCAACCTCGCGGCGGGGTACGGCACCGGCCCGTCGCAAGCGACAGAGCCGTCTGATACGAAAAAGCAGACAAACCTGCATAGGTCCGGTGACAAACTCGGGCGCATGTACACCTTTGGCGAACGGCTCCGTTGGGCAATGGCGCAGACGCAGCCGCCAACCTCCGGTCGCGCGCTTGCGTCGCGGGTCGGTATTCGTCCACAGTCCATCCAGCACCTATGCAGCCCTGACCGCAATGCGAAGGGAAGCAAGCACACGACTGCGATTGCACGAGCCCTTGGCGTGTCAGCAGAGTGGCTGGCGAACGGGATTGGAGAGCCTTACGAACAAGGCAGCCCTGCCTTCGATCAGCGAGCTGCAGTTGAGGCATGCATTCGGTCCACGCAGCAGCTGCTTGCAGACCTGCAGAACCTTGCGCAGGTGCTTGGGGGATCGGTGGCCGGGCCATCGCGGAACCCATGACTAGACCTCGGCCTTCGACTGAGCAGACATGTCGGCGTAGAGGTCGTCGATGGTCATTCCACTCGGCAGCAGTGGCACTAGTCGCAGGAAATGCTTCGGCGCTGCGTACCCACGCTTAACCCACCGCTGCACCTCCTGATAGGCGACAGCACCATCCAGGGCGCGAGCCACAGCAACCGGACCGTCGTTCGCCTCCACCAACCGTTCGATAGCGTTCATGAGTAACTCCAATTTCGATGGAGAGTACAACAAAAACGTGCATTACACAACAAAAACGTGTGAGGACGAGTACAACCTTAAGTTGTATCCTCCGGGCATGAGTACGATTGGCCAGCGAATCCGCAGCGCTTTGATGCGCCTCGACAAGACGCCCAAATGGCTGTCGTCCCAGGTGGGCGTCAGCTATGAGACGGTGCGGAAGTGGTTGTCAGATGAAAGCGCGCCGAAACGCGGCCGCGTGACCGCGGTGGCGGTAGCCCTAGGGTTGTCCGAGGAAACCCTCATGTTTGGCTCTGGCGCAACACCGCCAACTCAGGCGGGCGAACCTGTGATTGCACCAGCGCCTCAAGAATCTGCTCAGGCGTGGCCGTTCAGCGTGCCGCGCGCGGAGTTCGACAAACTCTCGCCCGAGGACCGCGCCAACCTGGATGCGGTGGTGTCGAAATTCATAGCGGGATGCTTGGCTGAGCAGCCACTTTTCGCCCGTAAGAAGAAGGTTCTTACATTTACCGGCCTGCACCCCGAATCAAACGATCAGCATAAAGCTCGATAGCCCCACTTCGGCGGGGAATCCACTGAAGCAACGGTGAGATACCCTAGGGCTTTTCAATGGGTCCACCATGAAACGGTTGCTCGTTTTATCGCTTCTTGCCCTATCTGGTTGCGCTACCCCTACCGTATTCCGCGATCCAGCGACAGGCCAGGTGGCCCAATGCAATGCCACCACGCCCGGCGTCTTTCCGATCATCGCGCAATACGAGATCACTAATTGCTCGCAAGCCTACGTCAAGATGGGCTGGCAGCAGCAATAGCATCATGGGCTACGTGCCGCCACCAGTTAGCACCCCAACCCAAACGATCTGTAACCGGCTGGGCCAGCAAGTCCAATGCACAACGTATTAATAAAAATGCATATAGCCGGAAAACGCAGACATGAAAATTCCATCCTGGCATCGCCCCCTGATTGTAGCTTTCATCTTGGGCGCACCATTTTCTGTGTATGCGAGCGACCCTGGCAACGCAGATCGCTGGGTCACACTTTCAATGGATCCGGTCAAGGATGCAGTCGTACTAACGCTTCTTGACAAAAACACAATTTCCCGCCGAGCAGAAGGTGGGGATGTTTGGATTAAATGGACTAGTTTGGATATATCTCCATCGGATATGAGAGAGTTAATCTCCAAAGTAAAAGAGAGTGACGGAAATTTTAAGTTAGATAGACCAATAAAAACCACTGAGTTGGCTATGTTCCGCGAGCGCGTAGATTGCAAGCGCAAGATGTCCGCAACGCTGCGGATAGCGGCTTTTGGTGGAGAAACTTCGATGCCAAAGCAAGCCCAACTAAAATCCCCGCCACCAGAAAGCAGCGAAGAGAAAAACCTGGTTAGCATCTGCAAATTTCTTCGAACAGGACACACGTAATGAGAACAACTATTATTCTCTACGCGCTATTTATCTGTGCTGCCAGCGCGAGCGCCCAAACCTACGTCCGCCCCTCCATCGACAAAAACGGAAACTACCGCGAGGGCCATATGCGGTCCAACCCAGATCAGTTGCGCTCCAACAACTACAATGCCGAGAACAACCAGTATGGTGGGGTAAATCCCTACACGGGTCAGCGTGGGCACCAGAAGGACGAGTACAGCAACCCACCGCAATTCAATCAGTCCTTTGGGCGCCCGGCTGGACAGCCCAATCAGCAGCGGCGTAATTTTCAATACTGATCACATCCATCATGGAAGAACACCCCCCTCCATTAGATGATGAAATTAATAGGCTTTTCAACGAAGCGCTCGCTGGCGATGTTCAGAAACTAATGCGCTCCCAAATTGGTGCGCTTGCAGCATCGGACGGAAGCTTATTAATATTGATTACCGACTTGGTAAATCTTCTAATTGAATCTGGAGTTATCGATAAAAATAAGTTGCTTAGTTTTATTGATAATAGACTTAACTCCACATTCAAGCAAGAGGATATACCATACCCAAACATCCTAAGTACAATATACAGAAACTTCAAGAACGGACTGCAACTGCCTTCCGAGGGTGGTAATGGCGACCAAAAAAAGTGATGCGGATTTCGCACAAGATGCGATTGACGATATTGTAAAAGGAATCCAGAGCGAAACCTCGTCGCAGGAAGATGGCCTATCGTTTACGCTCAATCCGCCACTTTTCGAGAGCCTGTATAAGCGCTACGTTGAAGCACTGGCGGCTACCAGTGCCCTTGCACACCCATCGGCCGAGCCCCATAATGAATCTATGACTGATGTCACCCGACCGGAAATTGATGCGAAACTTGAGGCCATCGAAGCAAGGATGGACGCGAGAGTTGCGCGCATCGAGGAAAAGATCGACGGCCTTGTTTCGCTATTCACTGAGCGCGACAAGAGATTCGAAGAGCGCGACAAGCGATTGGAATCGATCGCGGCGCGCGCCGAGCAGTCAGCTGAGAAGGCTAGCGACCTGAAGAGGCACCTATGGTTAAGCGTTGCAGCCCAGGTGGCTGCAATCGCAGCCATCATCATAGGAGCCTACTACGCCACATACCAGTCCAACATCTCAATTGTCCAGGGCGTGATAGGCGCAATTCAGTTTGGCCAGCAGAATGCTCCAGCTGCGACGCCACAACCCAGCAAGAAGTAGGTGCTGGCGACTCGAATAGTGGGGAGCAGCCCATAATGACGGCATGGAACCTAGAGTCAAAGCCCCCGAAGACGCCCACATTGATGTCCGCGAACGCCTCGCGCGCATCGAGACGAAACTCGACCATGTTGCATCCAAGGCGGATGTATCGATACTGGAGAGTACGCTGCTGAAGTGGTTTGTCGGCACCGCGTGCACATTGACGGGGCTGGCGTTCGCGGCGGCCAAGCTCATCAACTAGCATATTTCCCCACAAGGCACGTAGGCCCGCTCACTGAGGCGGGCTTTTTGTTGCCTAAATCCTCATCCGCGCCTCTAGCTCCATTCGCCACAGCGTCGCGCCTACGTCCATTAGCGCAAGCATGATTTTGCGAGGCGTCTTCTCATCGGCCATGATTGCTGCCAGATCGGCCATTGCGCGCTGTGCCGGCAAGTCCTCGTCTTCATCACTGGCCAGGCACTCGAATGCCTGGATTGCATCTTCCGGTGTCATGTTGGACTCCAATGTCTACCTCGTAGATAGTCTACGCCAAGGTCCAGGGTGGCACAGCACCTTGCCGCGCGACGGCAGAGCCATCTGTCTCCCAACCGGAGAGGGGTGCCCTAGTACCCCGCCCTCCCCGTAATCTGGCTGAAAGGCAAGACCGACTCTTGCCCAAAAATTAGAAGACGGGGTCATGGACAACATCATTCAGATGTCAGCCTTCCGGAACGGGCGGACGGCGAGACAGCAGGTACGGGCGCGCCCGCCGGACGACGATCCAGCCGAAGACCGCATCACCCTCCAGCACCACTACGGCGGCTCCTATGAGGCCACTATCGGCGGCCTCTATGCGGATGACCCCCTGCTTATCTTCCGCTCCCTCCTGGACCTTCTCGTGAGGGTTGCAGCCGCCTTCCCTCACTCTGGAACTAACGCCATCGAAATGCTGGCGGACGCCATCCGCCGTCTGGCCCTCGCCAGCCAGGCCGGCGCCGTCGCGAAATAGCCTTCCCGCCGCCTCCTGCGTGACTGCAAGGATGGTCGCGCCCGGCATGTTGTCACCCTGAAAACAACTTTTTGTTGCATTACACGTTTTTGTTGTGTAAAGTTTTCTCCATCGACGCACCAATGCCAAAGGCAACCAAGGTGCGAGTTCTTTGACAAGTCGGGATTCAGGAGAGGGCGCGCAGGGATGCGTTGCTCGGGCGGGGTGGTAGTGCACCCCGCCGGCTGACAGGTTTGACTGAGCGGGCCGACGCTGTATTGCCGGCCCGCCTCATCAGGTCACGATTGCGAAGACGATCATCGCCACGGCCCGAAGGCATGCGGCTAGATCGATTCGCAGATCCACCTTCACAGAAACTTTCATGGCTCATCACCTTGAAAGCTCGTGGCCACGAGCTGGTTTAAGGCTCGTACATTGATGACCCGGCGTTGCTACCGGGGCCAGATCGCTACCTAGGATGGCGGCTCTGGCATCAGCTCTGGATCGGTTATGCAACTGCGTCGCTGCAAACGCCCGATTTCGCGCGGCGACCGCGACAACAAGCGCAGAAGCTTGGCCGATCCATCACCTTCAGCGGCTTACTAGACCGCAACCGGAGTTAGTGGCTCCGGCGGTCCTAGGATAGCAAAACTGCGCGCCCTCCCCTGAATCCCGGCTTCGTCAAAGTCAACCAGATGGAGTGAGCCGTCTCTCGCTTTCTCCATCAGCACTGCACACGCAGAGCCAAGACCGATGGAGATGCAGATGGAAGACACCGCAGCGAATCAGCAAATTGAGAAGGTTGCCGTCGAGCAAGGTGAGTGCGTCGTAACAGCCTACAAGGGCTTCAACAAGGACTTCGTATGCCATCCCAGTGGTGGCCAGCGCGTGCAGTATGCGGTCGGTGAGACGTTCGTGATCGACGGAAAGATCGAGGCGTGCGAACGCGGATTCCATGCCTGCGAATTCCCGCTCGACGTGTTTGGCTATTACGCGCCGGCCGATAGCCGCTTCGCCTCTGTGGAAATGTCCGGCGAGCTGAGCCGCGAGAACTCGGATAGCAAGATCGCCGCTGCACGCATCAGCATCAAGGCCGAGTTGAAGATCCCTGAACTGGTATCGCGGGCCGTCAGCTACATCCTGTCGCGCGTGGAATCTAGCAAGACGGAATCGAACACCGGCTACCAGTCGGCGGCCACGAACACCGGCGACCGGTCGGCGGCCACGAACACCGGCTACCGGTCGGCGGCCACGAACACCGGCGACCGGTCGGCGGCCACGAACACCGGCGACCGGTCGGCGGCCACGAACACCGGCGACCGGTCGGCGGCCACGAACACCGGCTACCGGTCGGCGGCCACGAACACCGGCGACCGGTCGGCGGCCACGAACACCGGCGACCGGTCGGCGGCCACGAACACCGGCGACCGGTCGGCGGCCACGAACACCGGCTACCGGTCGGCGGCCACGAACACCGGCTACCGGTCGGCGGCCACGAACACCGGCGACCGGTCGGCGGCCACGAACACCGGCTACCGGTCGGCGGCCACGAACACCGGCTACCGGTCGGCGGCCACGAACACCGGCGACCGGTCGGCGGCCACGAACACCGGCGACCGGTCGGCGGCCACGAACACCGGCGACCGGTCGGCGGCCAGCGCCGAGGGCAAGCATTCCGTGGCAACCGCTATCGGCATCAAGGGACGTGCCAAGGCCAGTGCCGGGAGTGCCATCGTTCTCTGCTATCGCGACCAAGAAGCCGATGGCGACGACTATGGCCAGATCCTGCACATTCGCGCGGCCATCGCTGGCCGGGATGGCGTCAAGCCGGATACCTGGTATTCGCTGGATGCTGGCGGCAACCTCATCGAAGCGGAGTGACCTATGACGCCCGCCGAAATCGTCAGCCGGATTTCCCCGGATGACCGCACCAAAGCCCTGATTGCCTTCGTGGCCATCGACCAGATGGACTTGCTGGGGGTGGAGGGTGAAGAGACGCGCCGGCTTCACCGTGAGGCGCATTACACCGATCTGCGGGATCAGCTGGTGGCGAAGGCCAATGCCAGCCAGGAACGAGATCAGGCTGTGGCCGCGCCGGCGGTCGTTTCGAGTTGGCATCGCCCGTCGGGCTCCGGTGGCATGTACACCTTGCGCAGCAAGGATGAGCAGGCCCTCCGTCAGCGCGCGCAGATCCTCAAGGCCTCCATCGATGCCTACCGCAGCCCCTCTATCAGCACGCCTCACAAGGATGCGGCCACGGGCGATCTGGTGGTCGAGGTTCGCTACTACGGCTTGAGCTGAGGGCGCGCCATGCAAACCGTAACCATCGAACTCGACGGCGTGAGCCTGCAGGTGACTGGCAACTACCTGCGCGGCTACGAAACCTCCCACGAAGAACCCGGCCAGGGGGATTGCTTCGAGGTGGCCACCGTCACCGATTCGGGCGTGGATGTGACCGACTTCCATGATCTCGATGAAGTCGCCGACCTCGCGCTGGATGCGTATCTCGAAGACCAGGCGCGCGAGGCTTCCGATGCTGCGGATCGTCGTCGCGACGAGGGGCTTTTCTTGGGAGCCGCAGCATGACCGCTACTCAAGCGGCCGCCCGTCAGGCTGCACGCGAGAATCTTCAGCACGAGTTGGTAGAAACGTTGGCCGCTGCTCGACAGTGGCTCAACGGTGACAAATGGCGCTTTGGCTCACCTGATCAACGTAAGGCATGGGAAGACATCACCAAGCGCATGGATCAGGCCCTCGCTCTTGTCAGGGGGCAAGCATGAACCGCCGCGACGACTTCCTCTGCCGCTTCGAGCGCCGTCATCCGTGGATCTTCGGCACTCTCCTGGCCCTCGCCATCGTGCTGCTTTACGCCTGCGTGGCGGACAACGAAACGATCTCGATTCTTCCTGGGTGGTCGACATGAAGGACGACACCCCGATGGTCGCATGGGTGCGCTTCCTGCGCGCCGCTGGCCTTAAACACTCTGGTCGCTGCCGCGCAGACGGCAGCCTTGAACTGATCCCGATCCGCTGAGGACAATCATGGAATCACCTGAAATGGAAGTGCTGGACGCAGCTCCGGCAGAGTCGGCGACCGCCCTCGCCTTGTACGACCCCGTCGAGGCCGGCCTCGCCAAGCTGCGGGAGGAAGGCGCCGAAGCCTTCGACGTGAAGACGACCGAAGGCAACAAGGCAGCGCGCGAGTTCGTGCAGCGCTGCGTCGGCACGCGCACCGCGACCGAGGAAGCGTACACGAACTGGAATCGCCCGCTGATGGCGCTCCAGAAACAGGCTCGCGAGAAGCGCGACGAGATCGTGGCGTCGGTGAAGGCCATCGAGCAACCCGTCAAGGATCTGGTCGATGCCGAGCAGAAGCGCAAGGACGAGGAACGTATCGAGAAGGCGCGCATCGAGAGCGCGCGCATCTCGGCCCACCAAGCGTTCCTGAACGCGATCATCAACCTGCCGAAGGGCTATCTCAGCGCGAGCGTGGCCGATGTCGCCGCCGCGATCCGTGACCTGGAATCGCCGAAGTATCTCGGTCGGCGCGACTGGCAGGAATATGCCGACCAAGCCAAGGAAGCGGCCGAAGGCGCCCTGACCACGCTCCGCGCCCATCTGGAAAACGCCAGGGCGCGCGAAGAACTGGCGGCGATGCGTGCCCAACAACAGGCGGCGGCTGCCGCGCAGCAAGCCCTGGCGGAAGCGGCCGAAGCCGAGCGGCAGCGTATTGCTGGCATCAAGGACCGCATCCACGCCATCGAGACGGCGGTATCGACGTGCATCGGGCTGGGCGTGAAGCAAATCCAGCAACGCATCGATTCGCTGGCCCGCGAGGCGGCAGACGATTTCGGTGAATTCCAGGCCGATGCCGGCGCGGCCATCAATGCGGCGCTAGGCAACCTGAATGCGATGCTCGATACCGCGCGCGATGCGGAAGAACTGCAACAACTGCGTGCGGATCGGGATAGGCAGGAACGCGAGGCCAAGGAAGCCGCCGAGGCTGCTGCCCGGGCCGCCGAGCAGGCCGAAGCGAAGCGCATTGCCGACGAGAAGGCGGCCGAAGCGCGCCGACAAGCGGAAGCCCGCGCCGCCGAGGAACAGCGCCAGCGCGAGGAAGCCGCTGCTCGCCGCCGCGAGCAAGAAGCCGCAGAGGCAGCCGCCCGGCGCGTGCGGGAGCAGGCCGGCGCGCTGCTGGCCCTGCTGGTCGAGGCCCGCCCTCACGTCCCGGCCGGCGAACTGGCCGACCGCATCGATGCCACGATCAATGCGGCCACCGGGAGTGCAGCATGACTCGCACCGACCTCCCGCCGCTCGAAACCAACCTCACCCCGGCGCCCGAGGGCGGCATGGGCCCGATGTACTCGGCGCTGGCCAAGGCACAAGGCGCCTTCAAGCCGATCACGAAGAATCGTTCGGTCACGATCCGGCCGCGAGAGAAGGCGGCCTATTCCTTCAGCTACGCCGATCTTCAGGAGATCCGCGAGAAGACCACGCCCGCCCTTTCCGAGAACGGCATCTGCCTGTTCCAACTCGTGACCGATGCCGAGGGCGTGACCGTGATCCGCACCGTACTAGGCCACGACAGCGGCGCGCAGATCGAGTCAACCATGCGCGTGCCGCGCGGCGACGGCGACATCAAGAACTTCGGCGCCACGATCACCTACCTGCGTCGGTACATCGTGACGGCCATGCTCGGCGTGGCCGCCGATGATGATCTGGACGAGGACGGCGATGACCAGGGCGCCGGCCAGTCTCCGGTAGCACCGGAAATCCACGCTGGCATGCGCGATGCCAAGACCATCGGCGACATCAGCAGGGTCATGAGCGGCTTGGGCAAGGAGGAAAAGGCCAAGTACGCCGACTACTTCAATCAGCGCATGCAGGAACTGCGCGCTGCTCCGCAGGAGGCAGCATGACATCCTCAGTACCCGCGCAGCGGGCTACGAACGCCCCTCAACCGGCCGACGGTTCGATGGTTGCCACTGCTCGCCGCAATCTCTCTGCTTTCCTGTCAAAAGCAAGCTTCGCCACCAGTGTGGACCGGCGAGCAGCGCTGGACTGCTTGGAGGTGCTGTGTACCGCTCTGGATGCCTCCCCGCAACCGAGCGCCAAGGCGCTGACGGATGAACGGGCACTCGACCTTTACGATGAGATCGAGTGCGACTTGCGCGGTCTGTTTGCCCGCGCGTCAAAGGAAGGCCACGATTTCGGCCAAGGACTCGCCGGGCAGGTAAGGGCAAAGATGCAACGTGCCCGCGCTCTCCTGGCCGCAGAGCAGCCCAGCAATACGGCAGCACCGAAGCCGTACTATGGCCTTGAAGTGTGGCGGCGTGCTCGATTCGGTGCCTTCCACGAAGGCAAGTTCGTGGAGCTGGAGTCGGATGACATAGACCATCCGGCCGCTGGCCGCGCTCGCTGGGTTGGTGGCAGCCATGACTATGAGTTGCTATCTCACATCTTCATCGACCTTGCCGCCGACCGCGTATCGCTGCCCAGCGAGGACAAGCGCGAGGTGCAGTCGTGATTGTCGTTACCTGTCAGCAGGGCAGCGAGCAATGGCTGCAAGCCCGCGCGGGCGTGAACACCGCCAGTAACTTCCGCATCGCCCGCTCCCGTAAGCGTGCTGGCGGCGACTGGTCCGACACTGCCCTCAAACTCGCCTTCGGCACAGCCATCGAGCGCATCAGCGGTGCCCCGCTCAACGAGGGTCACGAGACATGGCAGATGCGTCGCGGCCACGAACTCGAACCGGATGCGCGCATCGCCCACCAAGCCGACATCGGCGTCTACGTGCAGCCGGTCGGCATGGTCCTGTCCGATGACCGAGCCTTCGGGGCAAGCGCGGACGGCTGGATCGGCAAGGACGGCGGCGCCGAGTACAAGTGCCTCATCTCCCCTGACGAGTTGCGCACTACGCTGATCGATCACGACCTGGAGAAGTATACGGACCAGGTGCAAGGGAATATCTGGCTCTCCGGCCGTAAGTGGTGGGACTTCTGCATCTACTGCCCCGCCCTCAAGTCCGTGAAGGAATTCTTCCGCTGGCGCATCGAGCGTGACGACGACTACATCGAGGCAATGGTTGCCGACCTGTGGGAATTCGAAAAGCTGGTGCAGTCCAACGTTGCCGCCTTGCGCAAGCTGGCGGCCTGACCGGAGATCGATCATGAAAGGAACGCCATTCGTCCCGTGGACGCCCGATGAAGAAGAGCGGCTGCGCGAACTCTGGCCCAACGGCCAGCCCACCAAGGTGATTGCCGCCCACTTCCCCGAGCGCTCAGCTGCCGCAGTGCTCAAGCATGGTTACGACATGGGCCTTGGTCCGCGGCATTGCGCTCGCCCCTCGTTCTCTCCGGTATGGGAGGGCATCAAGCGGGCGCTCGCCGGCGGCCAGAAGATGACGTCCAAGGAAATGGCCGCAATCCTTGGCGTGACGCCGCACGCGGTGCAGAAGCACATGAAGATGCGCCACGGCACCGAGGTGCGGATCGGCGGCTACCAAACCAGCGAGCACGCCCCGGCCGTCAACCGCTGGACGCTCGGCGCCGGCCCGGACGCGCCCAAGCCCAAGCGCAAGAGCCGCAAGGAAGTGAATCGCGCCTACTCGCGGCGCAAGCAGAAAGACCCCGAGTATTGCGCGCGGCAGAACCAGCGCGCTCGCCTTCGCTATGCCGAGAAGCGCGGCCAGCTGATCCGCCGCGATCCCGCTGCGGCCTGGCTCTGACCCACCCATCCGACCACATGATCTAGGACCATACCATGACCCCGATCCTCATTTACGATTCAGAGACAACTGGTATTCCCCAATGGGGCCTGCCCAGCGAAGACCCGAGCCAGCCGCGCATCACCCAACTCGCCGCCGAACTGCACGACGAGGACACCGGCACCACCCTCGCCTTCATGGACCTCATCATCAAGCCCGAGGGCTGGACCATCCCCGAGGAACTTGAAGCGCTGACCGGAATCACGAACGAGAAGGCCGAGCGCTTCGGCGCCCCCATCGGCCAGGCGCTGGGCCTGTTCCTCGAGATGTGGAAGAAAGCCACCCTCCGCGTCGCCCACAACGAGCCCTTCGACATGCGCATGATCCGCATCGAACTGATGCGCTCCACCGAGCACGACGATGTGTTCGCGGACGAGTGGAAAGCCGGGCCGGCCTTCTGCACGCAGAAAAACAGCACGAAGATCGTCAACCTCCCGCCAACCGAGAAGATGGCTGCCGCAGGGCGCTATCACGCGAAGTCGCCGAATCTCGGTGAAGCCTACAAGCACTTCACCGGCACCGATCTGATCGGCGCCCACAACGCCGCCGTCGATCTGGCGGCTTGCCGGGAGGTGTACTACGGCATCAAGCGCTACCACGCAGCGGCATAGCGTTTAGCGCGCGGCAAGGACCATCTAGGATCACCAATGAAAACCAAATACGAGAAGCTTGACGCCCTGATCATGGGCAATCTCAGCTGCCGGTCAATGATCTTCAACGATCTCTACAGCGGAAGGGTGAGGGACGAATGCAGGAGGATTGTCGACGAAGAAAACAAGAATTCTGGCCTCCCCGAGTGGAAGTACGTTTGGGCGGAGCGCATCCTCGATCGACGTCTCCAAGCCCTGCGCAAGGCCGGAAAGATCCGTTTCCTCGGCAGTGGCAAGAACGCGGGCTGGGCGCTGGTCGACAAGCAGCGGGGAGCATGAGATGGGCGAAGAACAAAAACAATCCGCCTCGTTGGCACATGGGCTGACGGATGGCTGGAAATTTGACTCCGATACAGAAGGCTGGCGCGTGGAGTCGCCTAGCGGAGATTCATGCTACCTGTTCAATGCTGACAGCGAGCATGGTCAAGCTAGCGGCCCAGCTATCCGCGAAGTCTTTCGGCAACTTGTCGGCGATCTCCATTTCCATCGGCACGAGGAACTTGCTTCATCGCCGCAGCCGGCTCAGAACGCTGCCGTCCTGCGCGATCTCGCGCAAGCCCTGGCATGGCAGTGCTTCGGGGAATGCCGCGGATATTCGGAGCGGCTGCTGTCGCCGATAGATGCGCTGGCGGCGGCGCGCGATGTGCTTGGAATCCCTGCCGCACAGGCTGCGCCGCAGGCTGCTGAAAGCGTCCTGCGCGAGGCATCGCTATGGCTACACGCCACATATGACCGTCCTCCACAGACGCCCGACTGCGCCGCGATGCTGGCCCGGGTAGATGCCGCGCTCGCGGGGCAATCGGCGCTGCAGGCCGGAGAGGCGCAGGCCTGGCGCGCCAGGTTCCCTCAATACGAGTTCCGGCCGCAGGACGATTGCGTGGCGCTCAAGCTGGAACGGCCGGCCGGAGAGGATGCGCGGCCGGTGGCGTGGATCAGCACAGTAATGTGTGTCGGGCCGGACTACGGTAAAGAGCGATACGGGAAGTTACCCATCCAATCATTGCAGCCCGGCTATTACAAGCACACGCCGCTCTATGCCACCCCACAGCCAGCAGCCCAGGCGGCGCCGGCCGTGCCGGAAAGCGAGCGTTGCAAGGAACTGACCGACGCTGAAATCGAGCGCGGCTGGCACGCCACATTCAGCACCAGCAACCCGTACTGCCCGTGCAATCTCAAGTCGTTCACCAAGGCCGTGCGCTGGGCCGTGGCCGCGCTCACCATCCAAGGAGCGAGCCATGATTGAGCTGCGCCCTGTGACGCGGGACGTGGCCGACGACTACATCCGCCAGCATCACCGCCACCACGGGGTGCCCGTTGGTGCCCTGTGGCGCCAAGCGGTCCACGATGACAGCGGACGCCTGGTCGGTGTGGCTGTGTCCGGCCGGCCTGTGGCTCGTGCCCTCGATGACGGCCTTACGGTAGAGGTAACGCGCCTCTGCACAGACGGCACACCGAACGCCTGCTCGATGCTCTACGCCGCCGCCCGGCGCGTAGCGCAGGGCAAGGGATACCGGCGCGGCCTGACCTACATCCTGGCGAGCGAGGACGGCGCCAGCCTGCGCGCGGCCGGCTGGCAGTTCCTGTGGCATGTCAAAGGCCGCAGTTGGAATTGCCCGAGCCGACCTCGCACCGACAAACACCCGACAGATGACAAGCAGGCGTGGGGCTGGGGTTCCTGGCCTATGGAGGAAATTAGCCATGCTGAATGACGGAAAGGATATGCAGAGCGCGCCGAGCGCCGGCGTGCAACAGGCGGCGCCGGTAGCGCTGCCGTTTGCTGTGCTTGATGCGCTGCGCTTCTATGCGAATGGCCTGCATTTCAACATAAACGACCGGGACGCATGGGACACCGTATCCGGAGAGCCGCAGAATTATTGGTGCGACGAGGCTGGCATATCTACCGTCGAGGACGGCAGCATTGCCAAGGCCGCCCTACAAGGTGTTGCATTCACCGATGGTGAGGATGCCGATCCCATCGACGGTGAGGTCTATACCGCCGCCCCTGCGCCGAGCGCATCGCCTGCCGTCCCACAACCGAGCGCCAAGGCGCTGACGGATGCAAAGGATTGGCTGCTTGACGTGATGGGTGAGTGGGATTTCACCATCCCGGCCGGGGCATTCGACAAGATCGTTGCCCTCCTGGCCGCAGAGCAGCCCAGCGAGGACGAACGCGATGCGGAGCGGTATCGCTGGCTGCGCGACGTGCATATCGGCGACGATCCGGAGGCGATCGAATTGAAGCCCGCAAGACATGGCGGCCTTGACTCGGCCATCGACGCCGCCATCCAGCGAGACAGAGAAGGGAGTGCGTGATGCAATGCTGTGAACTGTGCGGACAAGTCATGAACGCCATGCAGATGCCGACCGCCTGGAATTGGTTCACCGGCTACTTCGATCGGACGGTGACGTTTTGCCAGTCCTGCAACAGGAAGCATCCGGAGAACATCCGGCGCCTGCTCAATGCATCCCGCGTAAAGCCTGAGGAAGGCGTGCCTCGCACGTCAGCGCACGCCGCCATCCGCTTCATATTTGGCGCCACGCCACCAGCAGCCGCAATCGCCAAGTGAGAAGAGAAATGAGCCGCAACCCATATACAGAATCCAGCGACTTCATCCGATCGCGTGTGGATGACTACGATGAGGATCTCGGCATACGAGTGCCAACGATTAGCCGCTCACAAGCATCGATCGCACGGAAAGCTATTGCCGAAGCGCTTGGCATGGACGATGAGGCGCTCGCAGTCAAATTGGCTGATTACGCGCGAAGCAAGGGAGTGATCCATGACTGAGAGCGTGGAGTTGAAGCCGTGTCCGTTTTGTGGTGCTCGGCCGACCCTGAAGCGGCTGGATGAAATCGTCGGAATCTCATGTGGCGAGGAATCCGGTTGCGACAACACTGGACTATTCATTGCCTTCACCGCAAGCAAGGAGACAGAAGCCATCGCTGCCTGGAACCGCCGACCCCCTGCCGATGCTCCGGACGGCTGGCGCACCGTCATGGAGGACCTGGTCGAAGAACTCGAAGAGCAGGTGTGCCATCGCTACCAAGGCTACCCACAGGACGACCGCCGCTTCGTTCGCGACATGCTGACGGTGAAGGAAGCGAGGGCCATGCTTGCGGGTGAACCGGTGCCCGCCAATACCACCGCCATTCAGGCGGAAGGCGGCGCAGCATGATCGTCCCCGACAACATCATCATGCGCGAGACCGCGCACGGCCACGGCGCCCACGGCATGGCCTTCTACGGCTATGAGGACATCGCCGGCCTGGGTGTCCAGATGGAGGCGCGCCGCGAGAGCAGCCGCTGCGCATTCATTGAGACGTGGCTTCACAAAGCACTGCCGGAGCGCCAGTTTGCCACGCTGGCCGAACTCCGCGCAGCTGCGGCCACGCTTTCAGATGAGCAGGTGGCGGCCGAGGCCGCGCAGTACCCCCGCTTCCGCAGCATGGCGCCTGACACCTGCGGCAATGCTTGCCGGCTCTGCCCGAGGCCGCCCTACACGGGCCAGCGCATCAAGCACGACACCTGGCGTGTGCGAGTCGCGATGGGGTGGCGCGCCATCACTGACCGGTGCTGCAGCCTGTGCGATGCCCATTTCAACCAGTTCAACGGAAAGCCAGCCGAGCTGATCGCAGCCCTTGAGGCCGAGGCCGCAGAACGCAGTGCTCGCGCGGCGGCGAGGGGGTTGTCATGGTGAAAGCACTCTCCATCCGCCAGCCCTGGGCCTGGCTGATCATCAACGGCTACAAGGACATCGAGAACCGGACGTGGCGCACCACGTACCGCGGCCCGGTGCTGATCCACGCCAGCAAGGGCATGACTCGAGCCGAATACGATGCAGCACGGCAGATGGCCGAGGCGATCGACTCGCTCATCATCTTTCCGCGCTTCGATGCGCTGGCGCGCGGTGGCATCGTGGGTGCCGCGACGGTGACGGACTGCCTCCTGTCATACAAACGCACATCACCGCGGCACATGCAAGGCTGTTATGGCTTCGTGCTAGCCGACGCGAGGCCCCTGCCATTCGTGCCGCTAACTGGCCGACTGGGCTTCTTCGATGTACCGCCCGAAATCGCGGCAATGGCAACCAGCCCGGCAAAGACCGAGGCCGCCATCGCGTAGGCCAAAAGCATTCAGAAATTGGGGTTCTCCGGGTCTGCAGCATTCCGCCAAGCACGGCGGATCGGAGAAGAAAATGCGTGGAATTGATCTGACCGAGCGCCCGGCCGCCGCCGCGATGCATCCGGAGGGCTAGGACGTCATGGTACGCTTTGTAACAATCGCCAAGTTCTGTGAGTTGACCGGCTACACGCCAGCGGCTGTCTACACACGAAAGTGCAAAGGCATCTGGCCAGAAGGCAGCGTCTGGCGGTACGAGCCAGGCACCAAGAAAATCATCATCGACATGGATGGGTACGAGCGATGGGTAGAAAAGGGACAGGAGTCACTATCGTTTCAGACTCCAGCTATGAAATCGCCTTCACTTACAAGGGCGAGCGCTGCCGGGAACGCATCAAGGCGAAGCCCTGCCCTGCCAATACTCGAAAGCTGACGCAGTTCCGGGCCGCTGTGATGCACGCCATCGAGAAGGGAGAGTTCGACTACACGAAGACCTTTCCCGACTCCAAGCGTGCCGCTGCACACGCCGAGATGCCGGGTGATGCCCTGACCGTTGAGGTCTATTTTGATAGGTGGCTCACCCGAAAGAAGGCGGAGGTCAAGGCATCGACCTTCAAGGGCTATGCGCTGATCGTCAATCGATGGGTGATCCCGAAGTTCGGGAAGATGCACCTATCGGACCTCAAGCGTGGCCCGATCCGGGACTGGCTGGCCACCATCGACGAGAAGAAAGAGAAGAAGGTGTCGAACAAGCGGCTCTCCAACATCCAGAGCTGCATGCGCTCCGCCCTCGGAGACGCCGCAGACGACGAGATCATCGAGTCGAACCCACTTGCCGGGTACACCTACGCGCGCGCTGAGCGGCCGGTCGAGGGCGCGGGCGCCGACGAGATTGACCCGCTGTCGCCGACCGAGCAAGCCGCTGTGCTAGCCAAGCTGCCTGCCGGCAACCGGAATATGATCCAGTTCGCACTGTGGACCGGTCTGCGCACGTCCGAATTGATCGCCCTGAACTGGTCCGATATCGACTTTGTGGAAGGCCATGTCCGAGTGCGGCGCGCCCTGACACGCGAGGCGAAAGGGATAGCGGAGTTTCCGAAGACCGCGGCGGGCCGGCGCGACATCCGCCTGCTAGGCCCTGCCAAGGATGCGCTCCAAGCCCAAAAGTCACTCACCTTTCTGGCCGAACTGGATGGCCCCATCTTCAAGACCGCCGCCGGCGAGCGATTTTCAGGATCACACCAGCTATGGCGCATCTGGCAGGCAGCACTCAAGCGCGCCGGCGTGCGCTACCGGAATCCCTACCAGACTAGGCACACTTACGCCTCGATGATGCTCTCCGCGGGCGAGCACCCCATGTGGGTCGCCAAGCAAATGGGCCATGCGGACTGGACGATGATTGCCCGCGTCTACGGGCGCTGGATGCCATCTGCCGATGCCGAGGCCGGCAATCGGGCCGTTGCGAAGTTCGCTTCGGATGCTGGCAAATTTCCTGTCAAATCAGAAGAAAAACGGGCAAAAACCAGCTAGATTTTTGACAGCAAACTAAGCCAATGCTATTGATTTAAAAGGGAAATTTGGTGCGAGGGAGGGGACTCGAACCCCTACACCATTGCTGGCGTCAGGACCTAAACCTGGTGCGTCTACCAATTTCGCCACCCTCGCAGTCCCTGCGGGCGCATCCCTGGCGGGAGGCCGCTTTGCTCGCTAGCGTGCCGGGCGGCATGTGAAGCCACATGAGCAAGGAGAAGCCCAAAGCAAAACAGGCGGCTTGGACTGCCCGCCTGGCTTGTGTTCCTGTGCTGCCGGCGCACTTTGCGCATGCAGCGCAACGAGGCAGCGGATTCTAGCGCAAAGCGCGCGGGGAATCCAGCCCTCCCCGCGGTCCTCGCCGGGGTCTTCCCCGCGCGGGCGCGCCGGGCGCCGGTTTCAGCGCTTGACCTTGATGCAGGCCAGCACCAGCACGGTGGCGCAGGCTTCCAGCGCGGCGACGAAGTACAGGCCGGAGGAAAGCTGGCCGGTGCTGGTCTTGAACCAGCCGATCATGTACGGGGCGACGAAACCGGCGAGGTTGCCGATGGAGTTGATCAGGGCGATGCCGCCGGCGGCCGCGGTGCCGGCCAGGAAGGCGGACGGCAGCGACCAGAACACCGGGAAGGCGGCGAGGATGCCGATCGAGGCGATGGTCAGCGCGATCAGCGCCAGCACCGCGCTGTGCAGCCACATGCCGGTGAGCACGAGGCCGGCGGCGGCCATCAGGGTGGCCAGGGCGCAGTGCAGGCGGCGTTCGCCGGTGCGGTCGGAGTGGATGCCGTTCCAGATCATGGCTAGGGTGCCGGCGATGAAGGGCAGCGCGGAGACCAGGCCGATCTGGAGGTTGCCTTGCACGCCGAGCTCCTTGATGATCGACGGCGACCAGAACGCGATGGTGGCGTTGCCGCTGACCACGCAGAAGTAGATGGCGGCGCAGATCCAGACGCGGGCGTTGGCGAAGGCGTCGCGCAGCGACGAGTGCTTGGCGGGGTCGCGGTTCTCGGCGTCGATCTCGCGCGTGACGAGGTCGCGCTCGCCCGCCGTGAGCCAGCCGGCGCCGGCCGGCTTCTCGGGCAGGAACATGAGCACGGCGATGCCGGCGAGCACCGACGGAATGCCTTCGATGACGAACAGCCATTGCCAGTTGGCGAGGCCCTCGACGCCTTCCATGCGGCTCATGATGAAGCCGGCCAGCGGGCCGCCGATCACGCCGGCAATGGCGAACGAGGTCATGAACAGGCCGTTGATGCGGGCGCGGCGATGGGCGGGGAACCAGTAGGTGAGGTAAAGCACCACGCCCGGGAAGAAGCCGGCCTCGAAGATGCCGAGCAGGAAGCGCAGCGCGTAGAACTGCATGGGGGTCTTGACGAAGATCATCGCCATCGACGCCAGGCCCCACAGGATGGTGATGCGCGCGAGCGTGCGGCGCGCGCCGATCTTTTCCAGCAGCAGGTTGCTGGGCACTTCGAACAGGAAGTAGCCGATGAAGAAGATGCCGGCGCCGAAGCCGTACACGGCTTCGCTGAATTGCAGGTCCTGCAGCATCTGCAGCTTGGCGAAGCCGACGTTGACGCGGTCGATCCAGGCCAGCACGAACAGGAAGACCAGGAAGGGAACCAGCCGCACCGCGATCTTGCGGTAGGCATGGTCGCGCTCGGCGGCGCTGGGCGCGGCGTGCCCTGCGGTGTCGGGGGTGTCGGGGGCGCCGGTCATCACGGTAGTCATCGGTACAACTCCTTGGATAGGGATGGCGGGGCCGCGCTGCGTCGGCGCGGCCCTCTCGGTTCGTCGTGGCTGGCTGGATTGCTGGCGGGTTGCTGGTGAGGTTGCTGAACTACCGGAGCACGGCCTCGATGGCGCCGGCCACCTGCAGCACGCGCGCATCCTGGCCGCCGAGCCCGCACACGCCGAGGCCGATGCCCCGCTCCGCCGCTGGCAGCGGCAGCGAAACCGCGCAACCGTCGAGGAAATTGATCACGCTCGGGTTGCGCAGCACCAGGCCGTTGGTGGCGAAGAAGGCTTCGTCGCTGTCCAGCGCGTCGAGCCGCGGCGGGCGCACCGCCACCGTGGGCATCAGCCAGGCATCGGCTTCGCGCAGCAGGCCGGCGGCGCGCGCCTGCATGGCGCGGCGCGCGGCCAGCAGGTCGAGGTAGTCGGCGGCGCCGAGCTTCTCGCCGCGGCGGATGCGCATGGCCACGCGCGGGTCGTAGGCGTCGCCGCGTTCGGCCAATAGCCGTTTGTGCCAGTGCCACGACTCGGCCGCGGTCAGGCCGCCGCCGGCGTTGATGTCCGGCAGGCGCCTGAGTTCGGGAAAGTCGAACGGCACGATGCGCGCGCCGAGGCGCGACAGCGTTTCCAGCGTGGCCTCGAACGCCTGCGCGACCGCCGCCTCCAGGCTGTCGCAGACGAAGTCGCGCGTGACCAGCAGGCGCAGCCCGGCCAGCGGCGCGGGATGGCTGTCGAGCGTCTCGCCGCTGAGGATGGCGTCGAGCGCGGCGCAGCAGGCCACCGAGCGCGCCAGCGGGCCGGCGGAATCGAGCGAGGTGGACAGCGGCACGCCGCCGTCGAGCGGCACGCGGCGCGCGCTGGGCTTGAAGCCGGTCAGGCCGCAGAACGCGCTGGGAATGCGGATGGAGCCGCCGGTGTCGGTGCCGAGCGCGGCCACCGCCATGCCCTGCGCCACGCTGACCGCGCCGCCCGAGGTGGAGCCGCCGGCGATGCGCGCCGGGTCGAACGGGGTGCGCGGCGTGCCGTAGTGTGGGTTCAGGCCAAGCCCGGAGAACGCGAACTCGCTCATGTTGGTGCGCCCGATCAGCACGGCGCCGGCCGCGCGCAAGCGCGCCACGGCGACAGCGTCGGCGCTGGCGGGCGCGCCGGCCAGCGCCTTCGATCCGGCCCGCGTCACCTGCCCTTTGACGTCGAACAGGTCCTTGACGGAGACCGGCAGCCCGGCCAGCGGCGAGGCCACCAGCCCGGCGGCGCGCGCCTGGTCGGCCGCGCGCGCGGCGGCCAGCGCGCCGGCCGCGTCCACTTCGAGGAAGGCCGTGCCGCCCTGGCGGCGATGGTCTGCGATGCGCGCCAGCGCCTGCTCGGTCAGCGCCACGCTGGTGGCGCGCCCCGCGGCGAGGTCGGCGGCGAGCGCGGCGATGGTCGGGTGCGCGCCGCTCATGGCGCCACCGCCAGGCAGGCCACGCGATAGGCATGGCGCAAGGTGCGCTGGCGCACCGGGTCGTGCAGCTCCACTTCGAACGCTTCGCCGCTGCCGAGCTCGCCGATCACCGCCTGGGTGCCGCAGAACATGGCGGTGCCGGGCGGCAGCGCGTCTTCGCCGGTCAGGCGCCGGATCAGGTCGCGCGGGTCGAGCAGGCGCGTCACCAGCCCTTCCTGGTACAGCTCGCGCCGGCCGCCGCGGGTGCGCCAGCAGCGCATCTGCAGCTGGTCCCAGTGGTCCGCCACCTCGGCGAAGCGCCACAGTTCGGTGCCGAGCGGCTTGGCGCACATCTGCTTGGAGACGGTGACGTCGTAGGCCTCGACCTTGCGGTCGGTATGGTCCGAGCCGACGCCGATGTAGAGATCGTCCGGACCGGCCAGCAGCACGAATTCGATCTCGCCCGAGGAATCCTCGCGCGGCACCTCGAGCAGCGTGCCGGTAGTCAGCAGCGAGGCCGCCAGCGGGTAGAAGCACGGCACGGTCGAGGGCGGCCTGACGCCGATCGCCTCGAGCTCGCGGATGTGATGGTTGACGGCGTCGGCGTCGCGGCCGGTCCAGCCGGCGATGATGAGGCGCTGGATGTCGAGGGCGAGCGCGCCCTCGCCGGCGACCTGGAATTGCAGTGTCGGCATGTTCGTACTACCTGTTACCTGTGGCGGAAGAAAACTGTCGGTGGTTCAGATGGTCCGGATGATGTTCTTCCGGAATTCGTCGATGTGTTCGCGGATGGCCTCGCGCACGGCCGGGATGTCGCGGCGTTCGAGCGCGTCGACGATCTCCAGATGTTCCTGGTAGACCTTCTCGAGGTGCCGCGGGTCGGACAGCGAGAGGAACCAGAAGCGCGCCTGCTTCTCGTGCAGGTTGCGCAGCAGGTCGGCCAGCACGCGGTTGCGCGAGGCGGCAGACATGGCGGTATGGAACTTGAGGTCGAGCGAGGCCAGCCCGGCGATGTCGCGCCGCGCCAGCAGATCGGGCGTGCGGTCCACGATCTCGCGCATGGCCATGAAATCGCTCTCGTGGCCGCGTTCGGCGGCGAGCGTGGCGCACAGGACCTCGTTGGTCGCGCGCACCTCGATCATGTCGAGCACTTCGTTGAGCGACAGCGGCGTCACCAGCACGCCCTTGCGCGGCAGGATCGACACCAGCCCTTCCACTTCCAGCCGGTGCAGCGCCTGGTGGACCGGCGTGCGGCCCAGCCCGAGCAGGCCGGCGACCTGGGCTTCGTTGAGCGGCTCGCCGGGGCGGAACTCGCAGGCGATGATGCGGCGCTTGATCTCGGCGTAGGCCTGCTCGCGCATGGCGGCGCCGGTGGCGGCACGGCTCGTGCCGCCGTCCGCTGCGGCGCCGGTGCCGGCGGTGCCGACCAGCCTGATCGGATGGGCCATGATGCGTTCCACGGTATTGAAGTTGTTGTGATACTAGTCTGATATTTCACTGATCGTCAACACGGTCAGGATTGGGGTAAACGCTAGAGCGAGATGACTGGTTTCCCGGCAGGCATCTGGAACAGGCTCGATAGCGAACGGCCCCGAAACACCAGTTCACGCCTCGCAAAGCCTTTGCGGACAAGGCTTTTCGGCCTGCTTGCCGGCCTCCCGCCTATCGCCGCGCCACAGCGCGCCCTCGCCCGCTATTCCCAAAACAACGCCATCCTTTTATGATGGACGCATTGTCGATGAATCGATAATCGATTTAGTCGTATATTGGTGCAATATGCATTCATCGTGGTGCAGGGCATCCCAGCGTTGGTGCCGGGAGCCGGCGCCGCGGACTCGACGGAACAGCGGAAATGACCGTGCAGGACATCGAATACCAGGGCGGCGGCGTGCCGCCGCAAGCCGCGGAAAGCGGCGAAGACACCACCCGGCCCGACCCTTTGTTCAACCAGTCGCTGGAGAAGGGCCTGGACGTCCTGCGCGCCTTCAGCGTCGTCCACCGCACGCTCACGCTGGCGGAGCTGGCCGCGCTTACCGGCATGACCAAGAGTTCGGCGCAGCGCACCGTGCATACGCTGGAAAAGCTCGGCTACGTGGCCAAGCACCCGCAGACGCGGCGCTTCCGCCTGACGCCCAAGGTGATGGAGATCGGCTACAACTACCTGTCCGCCGACGCCCTGATCCAGGCCGCCAGCCCTTACCTGTCGCAGCTTGCCAATGCCAGCGGCGAGACCGCCAACCTGACCGAGCCGGTCGGGCTGGACATGGTCTACGTGGCGCAACTGATGACGTCGAAATACATCCCGGTTCTGACCCCGGTAGGCATGCGCATTCCGATGTACTGCACCAGCAGCGGCCGCGCCTACCTGAGCACGCTGCCGGACGAACAGGTCATGGCCATGCTGGAAAGCTCGGCGCGCGTGGCGCGCACGCCGGCCACGCTGACCGACGTGCGCGCGATCTTCGAGACCGTGGCGGCCTGCCGCAAGGTGGGTTATGCGTGCAACAACGAGGAACTGTTCCTCGGCGACATGGGCATCGGCGCGGCCATCGTCAACAGCCAGGGCCAGCCGGTGGGCGCCGTGCACGTGTCGCCGCCGGCCAGCCGCTGGAGCATGGCCGAGGCGCAGAAGAAGCTGGCGCCGATGGTGATCGAGTGCGCGTGGGCGATTTCCCGCTCCATCGCGCACTGAGAGCGCGGCCAGATTACCGCGCGTGCTCCAGCATGGCCTGCAGCAGCACGTTGGCGCCGGCCTCGATATGCTCGGGCAGCGCGTCTTCCAGCTCGTTGTGGCTGATGCCGTCCTTGCACGGCACGAAGATCATGCCGGTCGGCGCGCGCTGCGCCACGTAGACCGCGTCGTGGCCGGCGCCGCTGACCACGTCCATGTGCGGCAGCCCCAGCGCCGCGGCCGCGCGCCGCACGCTGTCCACGCAGGCGGGCGCGAATGCGCACGGCTCGAACTTCACCACCTGGCGGATCTCCACCGCGACTCCGCCCTGCTGCGCGATCTGCCCGAACGCCGCGCGCATGGCCGCGTCCATGCGGTCCAGCCCCGGCTGCGACAGGTTGCGGAAGTCCACCGAGAAATCGACGCGGCCCGGGATCACGTTGCGCGAGTTGGGCGCCACGTTCACGTAGCCGACCGTGCCGCGGCCGTGCGGGGCCTCCGCCACGGCGATGCGGTTGACCTCTTCGATCATGCGCGCGGCCGCCAGCATGGCGTCGTGGCGCAGCGCCAGCGGCGTGGGGCCGGCGTGGGCGTCCTGCCCGGTCACGGTCACGTCGTACCATTGCTGGCCGAGCGCGCCCGAGACCACGCCGATCGGCAGCCCGGCGGCTTCCAGCACCGGCCCCTGCTCGATATGGGCCTCGAAATAGGCCGCGAACATGCCGCCCGGCACCTCGCCCGCCGCGTGCTCGCCGCGGTAGCCGATCTGCTCGAGCGCCTCGCCCACGCTGATGCCGTCGAGGTCGCGCTGGGCGCGCACGAATTCGGCCTCGAACACGCCGGCGAAGGTGCCCGAGCCCATCATCACGGGCGTGAAGCGCGTGCCTTCCTCGTTGGTCCAGAACGCCAGCTCCAGCGGCGCGCGCGTGACGACGCCGTGGTCGTTGAGCGTGCGCATGACCTCCAGGCCCGCCAGCACGCCGAAATTGCCGTCGAACTTGCCGCCCGAGGGCTGGGTGTCGATATGGCTGCCGGTGGCCACGGTGGGCGCGTCCGGGTCGCTGCCGGCGCGGCGCGCGAACACGTTGCCCACTTCGTCGGTCCGCACCGCGAGCCCGGCCTCGCGGCACCAGCCCGTCACGAGGTCGCGGCCCTGCTTGTCGAGCTCGGTCAGGGCGATGCGGCACACGCCGCCCTTGGGCGTCGCGCCTATCCTGGCGAGTTCCATCAGCGATTGCCAGAGGCGGTCTGCATTGATGCGGGGGAGGTGTTGCTGGTCCATGTCGGAAAACCGGTTGGTTGGGAAACGAAAGGACAGGTCAGCAAAAAGCAGGCCATGAGAAAAGCGCGGCCGGGACGCGCCCGGCGCCCCGCCCGGACGGCAACTGGCACATGACTTGCTTGGAGGAATTCGTCCGTCTCCCCTTCCCCCACCCAGGAGTCCTGCCCGTGACCGTTTTTTCTTCCTCCGCCACCGGAAGCACGAAACCCAGC
Source organism: Cupriavidus ulmosensis (assembly GCF_977008105.1). NCBI lineage: Bacteria > Pseudomonadati > Pseudomonadota > Betaproteobacteria > Burkholderiales > Burkholderiaceae > Cupriavidus > Cupriavidus ulmosensis. The sequence goes on along the minus strand of NZ_CDRMWP010000001.1, from coordinate 1,942,588 downwards.
CTGAAAACCGTCGCCACGACCACCGCGCTCGCCGCGCTCGCCTCGCTGTCCCTGCTCGCGCTGCCCGGCGCGGCCCACGCCGAGAAGGTGCTGCGCATCGGCATGACCGCCGCCGACATCCCGCGCACGCTGGGCCAGCCCGACCAGGGCTTCGAAGGCAACCGCTTCACCGGCATCCCGATGTACGACGGCCTGACCCAGTGGGACCTGTCCAAGGCCAACGGCCCGAGCCTGCTGATCCCCGACCTGGCCACGGAATGGAAGGTGGACGCGAAGGACAAGACCAAGTGGGTCTTCAAGCTGCGCCCCGGCGTCAAGTTCCATGACGGCTCCGCGTTCAATGCCGACGCCGTGGTGTGGAACGTCAACAAGGTGCTCGACAAGACCGCCAGGCAGTTCGACCCCAGCCAGGTCGGCGTGACCGCCTCGCGCATGCCCACGCTGCGCTCGGCGAAGAAGATCGACGACCTGACCGTCGAGCTGGTCACGTCGGAACCCGACTCGTTCCTGCCCTACAACCTCAGCAACCTGTTCATGGCCTCGCCCACGCAGTGGGAGAAGAAGCTGGCCGCGGTGCCGGCCTCCGTGACCGACGCGGCCGAGCGCAGCAAGCAGGCCTGGGTGGCGTTCGCCGCCGACGCCTCCGGCACCGGCCCGTTCAAGATGAGCCGCTTCGTGCCGCGCGAGCGGCTGGAGGTGGTGAAGAACGCGAGCTACTGGGACGCCAAGCGCGTGCCCAAGATCGACAAGGTGGTGATGCTGCCGATGCCGGAAGCCAACGCGCGCACCGCCGCGCTGCTGTCCGGCCAGGTGGACTGGATCGAGGCGCCGGCGCCCGACGCCGTGGCGCAGATCAAGAGCCGCGGCTTCGAGGTCTACGCCAACGCGCAGCCGCACATGTGGCCGTGGCAGGTGTCGTTCGCGCCCGGCTCGCCCTGGCTCGACAAGCGCGTGCGCGAGGCCGCCAACCTGTGCGTCAACCGCTCCGGCCTGAAGACGCTGCTGGGTGGCTACATGGCCGAGGCCAAGGGCATCGTCGAGCCCGGCAACCCGTGGTGGGGCAATCCCAAGTTCGACATCAAGTACGACCCCAGCGCCGCGCGCAAGCTGATGACCGAGGCCGGCTACTCGGCCGCCAAGCCGGTCAAGGTCAAGGTGCAGGTGTCGGCCTCGGGCTCGGGCCAGATGCAGCCGCTGCCGATGAACGAGTACGTGCAGCAGAACCTGAAGGAGTGCTTCTTCGACGTGGACTTCGACGTGGTCGAGTGGAACACGCTGTTTACCAACTGGCGCATCGGCGCCAAGGACCCGAGCGCGCACGGCGCCAACGCCATCAACGTGAGCTTCGCGGCGATGGACCCGTTCTTCGCGATGGTTCGCTTCGTCAGCACCAAGACGCAGCCGCCGGTCTCCAACAACTGGGGCTACTTCGGCAACGCCGAGTTCGACAAGCTGATCGAGACCGCGCGCACCTCCTTCGACGACAAGGCGCGCGACGCCGCGCTGGCCAAGCTGCACGCGCGCATCGTGGAAGAGGCGCCGTTCGTGCTGATCGCGCACGACGTGGGCCCGCGCGCCATCTCGAAGAAGGTCAAGGGCGTGGTGCAGCCGCAAAGCTGGTTCATCGACATGGCCACCATGTCGATGGACTGAGCGGCATTGACGGCGCAGGCGCACGGACAGATGCGCCGCGCCGGTCAGGCTGCCCTGGCTGTCTCCCCTTTCCCGCCCGCGGGAGAAGGGAGACAGCCGGCGCGTTGCCGCGATTGCATTGCCTTGCCCCACCCATTCGTTTTCTCTAGCCGGCCAAGCCCATGACTTACCTGCTCCGCCGCATCGTCTACGCGATCCCCATCCTGCTCGGGGTCGCCCTGCTGTGCTTCTCGCTGGTCCATATCGCGCCGGGCGACCCGCTGGTGTCGGTGCTGCCGCCCGACGCCTCGGAAGAACTGCGCCGCCAGCTCACCGCGCTGTACGGCTTCGACAAGCCCTTCCTCGAACAATTCGTGCACTGGCTCACGCGCGCGCTGCACGGCGACCTGGGCACCTCCATCGCCACCAACCGGCCGGTCATGAGCGAAGTGATGACGGCGGTGATCAACTCGGTGCGCCTGGCCGCGGTGGCCACGCTGATCGGCTTCACCTTCGGCTGCCTGTTCGGCTTCGTGGCCGGCTACTTCCGCGATTCCGCCGCCGACCGCACCGCCTCGTTCCTGTCGGTGTTCGGCGTCAGCATGCCGCACTACTGGCTGGGCATGGTGCTGGTGATCGTGTTCTCGGTGTTCCTCGGCTGGCTGCCGGCCACCGGCGCCGGCCCCGGCGGCTCGGGCGACTGGCAGTGGGACTGGGAGCATATCCAGTACATGGTGCTGCCGGCGGTCACGATGTCGGTGATTCCGATGGGCATCGTCGCGCGCACCATCCGCGCGCTGGTCGCGGAGATCCTCTCCAACGAATTCATCGTCGGCCTCAAGGCGCGCGGGCTGTCCGAGCTCGCGGTGTTCCGCCACGTGCTCAAGAACGTGGCGCCGACCGCGCTGTCGGTGATGGGCCTGCAGCTCGGCTACCTGCTGGGCGGCTCGATCCTGATCGAGACCGTGTTCTCGTGGCCCGGCACCGGCTTCCTGCTCAACTCGGCCATCTTCCAGCGCGACTTCCCGCTGCTGCAGGGGACCATCCTCGTGCTGGCCGTGTTCTTCGTGCTGCTCAACCTGCTGGTGGACGCGCTGCAGACGCTGTTCGACCCCCGCATCCAGCGCAACTGACCGGGAGCCCCCTATGGAAATGACCCTGAAGAAGCCCGCCGCCGCGCCGCTGGTGCAGCGCTCGCCCGGCTACTGGACCACGGTCGGCCGGCGCCTGCTGCGCAACAAGCTGGCCATGCTGGCCGCGCTGATCCTGCTCGCGCTGGTGCTGATGGCGCTGTTCGCGCCGGCGCTGATGCCGTCCGACCCCTACGCCGCCTCCATCCTCAAGCGCCTCAAGCCGGTCGGCACCGAGCACTATCCGCTCGGCACCGACGAGCTCGGCCGCGACATGCTCTCGCGCCTGATGCTGGGCGCGCGCCTGTCGCTGTTCATGGGCATCACGCCGGTGCTGATCGCCTTCGTGATCGGCAGCGCGCTGGGCATCGTGGCCGGCTACGCGGGCGGCTGGACCAACACCGTCATCATGCGCCTGGTGGACATCCTCTACGCGTTCCCGTCCGTGCTGCTGGCGATCGCGCTGTCGGGCACGCTGGGCGCCGGCGTGGGCAACGCGCTGCTGTCGCTGACCATCGTGTTCGTGCCGCAGATCGTGCGCGTGGCCGAGAGCGTGACCACCCAGGTGCGCAACCGCGAGTTCGTCGACGCGGCGCGCGCCTCGGGCGCCTCATCGCTGACCATCGTGCGCGCGCACGTGCTCAACAACGTGCTGGGCCCGATCTTCGTCTACGCCACCAGCCTGATCTCGGTGTCGATGATCCTGGCCTCGGGGCTGTCCTTCCTCGGCCTCGGCGTCAAGCCGCCCGAGCCGGAATGGGGCCTGATGCTCAACACGCTGCGCACCGCCATCTACACGCAGCCGTGGGTGGCCGCGCTGCCCGGCGCCATGATCTTCATGACCTCGATCTCCTTCAACCTGCTCGCCGACGGCATCCGCTCGGCGATGGAAATCAAGGACTGACGCCATGACCGATACCACATTGCCCGAAGCCCTGCGCAACCCCGACGTGGGCGGCCCGGCCCAGCCGCTGGTGATCGCCCGCGACCTGGTCAAGCACTTCCCGCTCAAGTCGAAGATCCCCGGGCGCCGCGCCGGCGTGGTGCGCGCCGTCGACGGCGTCGGCTTCGAGGTGCGCAAGGGCGAGACGCTCGGCGTGGTGGGCGAGTCGGGCTGCGGCAAGTCCACCACCGCGCGCCTGCTGATGCAGCTGATCGAGCAGGACAGCGGCGAGCTGATCTTCGACGCCCAGGGCGTGGGCTCGGCGCAGTTGCCGATGAAGCGCTTCCGCAGCCAGGTGCAGATGGTGTTCCAGGACAGCTATTCCTCGCTCAACCCGCGCCTCACCATCGAGGAATCGATCGCCTTCACCGCGCGCGTGCACGGCATCGGCGCGGCCGAGGCCAGCGCGCGGGCGCGCGCGCTGCTCGACCGCGTGGGCCTGGAGCCGGCGCGCTTCGCCGGGCGCTATCCGCATGAACTGTCGGGCGGGCAGCGCCAGCGCGTGAACATCGCGCGCGCACTGGTGCTGCGCCCGCGCCTGGTGATCCTGGACGAAGCCGTGTCCGCGCTCGACAAGTCGGTCGAGGCCCAGGTGCTGAACCTGCTGCTGGAGCTCAAGGCCGAGTTCGACCTCACCTACGTCTTCATCAGCCACGACCTCAACGTGATCCGCTACCTGTGCGACCGCGTGATGGTGATGTACCTGGGCAAGGTGGTGGAGGTGGGCGACACCGAGACGCTCTACGCCAATCCCGCCCATCCGTACACGCGCGCGCTGCTGGCCTCGATGCCGGCCACCGACCCGGACCACCGCACCCTGGTCGCGCCGCTGGCGGGCGACCCGCCCAACCCGATCAACCCGCCGTCCGGCTGCAGCTTCCACCCGCGCTGCGCGATGGCCGAGGCGGTCTGCGCACGCCGCGCGCCGGCGCTGTCGGACGCGCTGGCCGGGCATCCCGTGGCCTGCCTGATGGCCCATGCGGACGGCGGCCACAGCCGCCAGCTGGCCGCAACGACCTGAGCGAGGCTTACCGTGACCACCCCACAAGACAACCACGCCGAAGCGCAAGCCGCCGCCCCGATGGTATCGGTGCGCGACCTGCGCGTGACCTTCTCCGGCGGCGGCAAGACCATCCGCGCCGTCAACGGCGTCTCGCTCGACGTGGCGCCCGGCGAGGCGCTGGCCCTGATCGGCGAATCCGGCTCGGGCAAGAGCGTGACGCTGCGCGCGCTCATGCGCCTGCACCCGCCGCGCCGCACGCGCATGGAAGGCGCCATCCGCATCGACGGCGCCGACGTCATGGCGCTCGACGCGCGCGCGCTGCAGCGCCTGCGCGGCGGCACCGTGGCGATGGTGTTCCAGGAGCCGCTGCTGGCGCTGGACCCGGTCTACACCGTCGGCCAGCAGATCATCGAGTGCATCCGCACCCATGCCAGCGTGTCCGCCAGCGAGGCGCGCCAGCGCGCGCTGCGCGCGCTGGAGTCGGTGCGCATTCCCAGCCCCGAGCGGCGCCTGGCGGCCTACCCGCACGAAATGTCGGGCGGCATGCGCCAGCGCGCCATGATCGCGCTGGCGCTGTCGGCCAGCCCCAAGGTGCTGCTGGCCGACGAGCCCACCACCGCGCTCGACGCCACCGTGCAGATCCAGGTGCTGATCCTGCTGCGCGAACTGCAGCGCGAGCTCGGCCTGTCGATCGTGTTCGTCACGCACGACATCGGCGCGGCGGTGGAGATCGCCGACCGCGTGGCGGTGATGTACGGCGGGCGCATCGTCGAGGAAGGCCCGATCCGCACGCTGCTGCGCGCCGCGCGCCATCCGTACACCATCGCGCTGCTGCAAAGCCGCCAGCACGGCATGGACCGCGGCCAGCGGCTGCAGACCATCGCCGGCTCGCCGCCCGACCTCGCCGCGCTGCCGCCCGGCTGCACCTTCGCGCCGCGCTGCCCGCACGCGCGCCCGGCATGCCTGGCGCAGGTGCCCGCCACCACCGATCTCGGGCAGGGACACCGCGTGAGCTGTATCCTCGCATCCGAACCGGCCGTTGCCGAAGCCGCCGCCTGAACACCCCAACGTTAGGAAGCCCAACCCCATGTCCCTGGCTACCCACCCCGCCCGCGCCTTCATGCCCTACCCCGTCGCTGCCGTCTCCAGCGCGTCGTCCGGCCCGCTCCACGGCCTGACCTTCGCCGCCAAGGACCTGTTCGACGTGGCGGGCTATCCCACCGGCGGCGGCAATCCGCACGTGCTGGCGCGGTCCGGCATCAAGACCGCCACCGCGCCCGCGGTGCAGTGCCTGCTCGACGCCGGCGCCACCTTCGTCGGCAAGACCCACACCGACGAGCTCGCCTTCTCGATGAACGGCAAGAACGTCCACTACGGCTCGCCGGTCAACGGCGCCGCGCCCGGGCGCATCACCGGCGGCTCGTCGTCCGGCTCCGCCTCGGCGGTGTCCAACAAGCTGTGCGACTTCGCGCTCGGCAGCGACACCGGCGGCTCGGTGCGCGCGCCGGCCAGCCATTGCGGCCTGTTCGGCATCCGCCCCTCGCACGGCCGCGTCTCGCTCGAGCGCACCCTGCCGCTGGCCGAGAGCCTCGACACCTGCGGCTTCTTCGCGCGCGACATCGCCACCTTCTCGCGCGTGGCCGACGTGCTGCTCGGCGCCGATGCGCGCGCGCTGCCGGCCGCGCCGCGCCTGCTGCTGGCCGAAGACCTGTTCCGCCTGCCCACCGCGCCCGCGCTGGACGCGCTGCTGCCGGTGGTCGGCCGCGTCGAGTCCGCGCTCGGCAAGGCCGCGCCGGTCACGGTGATGAACCAGCCGCTGCTCGACATCTGGTGGGCCTTCCGCTACGTGCAGGGCTGGGAAGCCTGGCAGGCCGACGGCGAACTGATCGAGCAATACGGCCTGCATCTCGGCCCCGACGTGGCCGGCCGCTTCGCCTTCTCCAAGAGCGTCACCGCCGAGCAGTTCGAAGCCTCCACGGCGATCCGCCGCGCCGTCACCGCGCACGTCGGCGCGCTGCTCGGCGAGGACGGCGTGCTGCTGATGCCGACCATGCCCGACATCGCCCCGCTGTCCGGCGCCGACGACGACACGCTCGAGGACTACCGCAACCGCTCGTCCCAGATCCTCTGCCTGGCGCCGCTCACCGGCTTCCCGCAGATGAGCCTGCCGCTGTCCGGCCGCGACGGCGCGCCGCTCGGCCTCTCGCTGATGGGTCCGGCCGGCAGCGACCGCAGCCTGATCGCCTTCGCGGAACACCTCCTCAAGGCGCTGGGCTAAGCTACGCCTCTCGCCAGCATGCGCGCGCGCCGCCGGCCAGCCCGGCGGCGCGCGCGTTTCTGCCCGTGCGTTTTATCCCCGTTTTCTTTCGACCAGTTCCGACCAGACCAGGAGAGCCTCAATGGCCCGTATCCGCATCACCGCCGGCGGCTACCAGTTCGTCGCCGAGACCAATCCCGACGCCCCGCTCACCGTAGCCGCCTTCACCAGGCTGCTGCCCTATCGCCAGAAGCTGATCCACGTGCGCTGGAGCGGCGAAGGCTGCTGGATTCCGCTGGGCGAGTTCAAGCTCGGCGTGGGCTTCGAGAACCACACCAGCCACCCCTCCGTGGGCGACATCCTGTTCTACCCGGGCGGCTACAGCGAGACCGAGATCATCCTCGCCTACGGCAGCTGCTGCTTCGCCAGCAAGATGGGCCAGCTCGCCGGCAACCACTTCCTGACCATCGTCGAAGGCAAGGAAAACCTGCGCGCGCTCGGCACCAAGGTGCTGTGGGAAGGCGCGCAGGATGTGGTGTTCGAGGCGATGTAAGACAACAAACGCCTGGCAGGCGTAACGTCAAAACTTGCAGTCGATTCGCAAGCAATCATTCGTGCGTAGTCAGCGTACGCCTGCCTATTCGAGTCAATTTATCGGACCCGTACCAAATTAACCGGGCGCTCGATACATTAATAACCATTCAATTCCCATCTTTCTGAAACTTCCCCAACAATCTCCATTTTCCCTTTGCTAGCCTACGCAAAGCATTTCCTCGGGAATGTGAAATCCTGAATCCCTGATATAACCGGCCATAGCGAGACTATTTCCTGGTTCAGCTTGTTTGCGCATTCGCAAATGGCCTGCTTTCGGATGAGAGAATTGGCATGATAATTTCGGAAAATGGTGAAATCGTCGACGGACGTGTACTTGGACGCATACAGAAATCCATCGAACGTGGCCAGATGTCCTCGATCGTGGGCATCGTTGTTCATCAGACCGGCAGCAGCTCGGCTGACTCCACCTTTCATAGCTATGCCAACGCATCGGCCAATGGCGCCCACTTCCTGATTGACAAGGACGGAACCATCTATCAGACGGCATCGGTCTACCGCAAGACAGCCCATGTTGGCAGACTCAAGGCCAGGTGCCTGGCTGAACATCGATGCAGTCCCGCCGAAATCAAGTCCTTGAAGGCATTCAATCCAGCGGCAGAACACGCCAAGGAAAAGAAAAAGACCGCACTGGATCGCTTCCCGTCAAACGAAGACGCGATCGGCATAGAACTTGTGGGAGAAGCGCTCCCTCGAGGCAATCTCGTACCTGACCACAAGAAAGTGTACGAGACAGTGACACCGTCGCAAAACGAAGCACTTCAATGGCTGATACGGAACCTGTCGCAGACCTTGGGAATATCGGCCCAGGAAGTGTTCAGGCATCCCGACATTTCCCGAAAGAATCACACGGAAGCGAGCACCGCGCAATGGTGAGAATCCTGGTCTTCCTGGCCGCGGCGAGCGCCATCATTCCCAACGCTCTCGCCAAGACCGAATGCGCTCCCGCAACCGAGTTCGAACCGCGCACCTGCCTCATCCACCTGCCGCAGATCCGGTCGGTCACGATCACGGAGAATGCGCGGCGCTCGCCGCTGGCCACCGATGCCGACTCCACCTGCAAGGATTTCGTCGTCACCGCGCGCACGGTGCGCCGCTTCCTGGCCGGCGCAAGAGAGATCAGTCAGCAGGATGCGCTTCACGCCGTCGACTGGTCGCCGTGCTCGGCCGCCGGCGAGGTGTCGTTCAAGGACGGGAAACGGGGCACGTGGAGTGTCACGCAGTATCGGTCGGGCAATCTGGTCATCGAGGGCGAGCCCGGCGTGTCGCTCTATTGCCCCACGTGCCATTTCAAGCCGTTCCGGTGACGGGGGAATAGTCCCGGGCGAATAGTCCCGTCCCGGCACGAAACAGGGCCGCGCAGGCTTGCGCGGCCCTGCCGGCGGCATCAGCGCGCCACCACCGCCACCGCCTCCGGCGCCTTTACCCTGAACCACGCCGCGTACAGCGCCGGCAGGAACAGCAGCGTGAGCGCCGTGGCGACGATCAGGCCGCCCATGATGGCCACCGCCATCGGGCCCCAGAAGGCCGAGCGCGAGAGCGGGATCATGGCCAGCACGGCGGCCGCCGCGGTCAGGATGATGGGGCGGCAGCGGCGCACCGCCGATTCGACGATGGCTTCCCAGGCCGGCGCGCCGCCGCGGATGTCCTGCTCGATCTGGTCGACCAGGATCACCGAGTTGCGGATGATCATGCCGAGCAGCGCGGTGATGCCGAGCTGGGCGACGAAGCCCATCGGCGCGCGCAGCAGCAGCAGCGTGGCGGCGGCGCCGATCAGGCCGAGCGGGCCGGTCAGGAACACCATCAGCGCGCGCGAGAAGCTGTGCAATTGCAGCATCAGCAGCGTGAAGATGATGAAGATGCACAGCGGCAGCTGCGCCGCGATGGAGGCGCCGGCCTTGCCGCTTTCTTCCTCGGCGCCGGCGACCGTGATGCGGTAGCCGGGCGGCAATTGCGCGCGCAGCGCGTCGAGCCTGGGATTGATCTGCGCGGTCACGGTGGGGCCCTGGATGCCTTCGACCACGTCGGACTGCACGGTCACGCCGAAGTCGCGGTTCTCGCGCCAGACCACGCCGGGCTCGGAGCGGAACGCGATGCGCGCCACCTGGGTCAGCGGCACCACGCGGCCGCTGGCGGTGGGCACCTGCACGTTCTGCAGGTCGGACATGGCGTCGCGCTCGTTGCGCGGGGCGCGCATCAGGATGTCGATCAGCTTGTCGCCGTCGCGGTACTGGCCGACCGCCACGCCGGTGAGCACGGTCTGGGTCACACGCGCGATGGCGGTGCTGCTCACGCCGAGCGCGCGCGCCTTGTCCTGGTCTATGTCCAGGCGCAGCACCTTGACGCTCTCGTTCCAGTTGTCGTTGACGCCCAGCGTGTTGGGGTTGGCGCTCATCACCGCCTTGACCTCATCGGCCAGCTTGCGCACGCCGGCCGCTTCGGGGCCGATCACGCGGAACTGCACCGGATAGGCCACGGGCGGCCCGTTGGGCAGCAGCTTGACGCGCCCGCGCAGGTGCGGGAAATCGCTGGCCAGCAGGTCGGTCACGCGCTGGCGCACGCGCTCGCGCAGGGCCACGTCGGCCGGCAGCACGATCACCTGCGCCACGTTGCTCTGCGGGAAGATCTGGTCGAGCGGCAGGTAGAAGCGCGGCGCGCCGGTGCCGACGAAGCTGGCCAGGCTGGCGATCTCGCGGTCGTCGCGCAGCGCGCGCTCGAAGCGCCGGGTCTCGGCCTCGGTCTGGGCGAAGCTGCTGCCTTCGGGCAGCCACAATTCCACCATCAGCTCGGGGCGGCTGGAGTCCGGGAAGAACTGCTTCTCGACGAACTTGAAGGCATAGAGGCCGAGGCCGAAAGCCACCAGCGTGACCGCGATCACGGTCTTGCGCCAGGTCACGCACCAGTGCACCAGCCGCCGGAAGCGGTTGTAGAACGGCGTGTCGAAGACCTCGTGCTGGGCGCCCTCGCCGGCTGGGCGGGCCTTGAGCAGCAGGTAGCCCAGGTAGGGCGTGAAATAGACCGCGGCCAGCCACGACAGCACCAGCGCCAGCGCCGTCACGGCGAAGATGGCGAAGGTGTATTCGCCCACCGTGGAGCGCGCCAGCCCCACCGGCAGGAAGCCGGCGGCGGTGATCAGCGTGCCGGTCAACATCGGCATGGCGGTGGAGGTGTAGGCGAAGGTGGCGGCCTCCATCTTGGAGAAGCCTTCCTCCAGCTTGCGCACCATCATCTCCACCGCGATGATGGCGTCGTCCACCAGCAGCCCGAGCGCCACGATCAGCGCGCCGAGCGAGATCTTGTGCAGGCCGATGCCGAACAGGTTCATGAACAGGAAGGTCACGGCCAGCACCAGCGGGATGGTCAGCGCCACCACCAGCCCGGGCCGCGCGTCCAGGCGCAGCGGCCGGGTGTGCAGGCCGAGCGAGACGAAGCTCACGCCCAGCACGATCACCACCGCCTCGATCAGCACGTGCACGAACTCGCCCACCGAGCGTTCCACCGCCTCGGGCTGGTTCTGCACCTGATCGAGCTCGATGCCGACCGGCAGCTGCCCGCGCAGGCCGTCCATCGCCGCGCGCAGGTTCTTGCCCAGCGCGATGATGTCGCCGCCCTTCTCCATCGAGATGCCGAGGCCGATCACTTCCTTGCCCTGGAAGCGCATCTTGCTCTGCGGCGGGTCCACGTAGCCGCGGTAGACGTGGGCGATGTCGCCGAGGCGGATGTTGGCGACGCCGCTGGGTCCGCGCAGCACCAGGTTCTCCAGGTCGGCCACGTCAGCGAACTGGCCCGACAGGCGCACCTGCAGGTTGTCGCCGGGCGTCACCAGCACGCCGCTGGCGTTCATGCCGTTCTGCTGCGAGATCTGGTCGGCGATGGCGTTGATGTCGAGCCCAAGCTGGGCGAAGCGCGCCTGGTTGAACTCGATGAAGATCTTCTCGTCCTGCAGCCCGATCAGCGCCACCTTGGCCACCGCGGGCACGCGCAGCAGCTGCTGGCGCACCAGGTCGGCGTACTCGCGCAGTTCCTTGTAGTTGAAGCCGTCGGCGGACAGCGCGTAGATCGAGCCGTACACGTCGCCGAACTCGTCGTTGAAGAACGGCCCGCGCACGCCGGCCGGCAGCGTCTGCGCGATGTCGCCGACCTTCTTGCGCACGGTGTACCAGATCTGCGCGGTCTCTTTGGCCGGCGAGGTGTCCTTGAGCTGGAAGATCACCGTGGTCTCGCCGGGCTTGGAGAAGCTGCGGATCTTGTCGGCGTAGGGCACTTCCTGCAGCTGGCGCTCGATCTTGTCGGTGACCTGCACGGCGATCTGCTCGGCGGTGGCGCCGGGCCAGTAGGCCTGCACCACCATCACGCGGAACGTGAACGGCGGGTCTTCGTCCTGGCCGAGCTGAAAGTAGGCGAACAGGCCGCCCAGCAGCAGCACCACCAGCAGGTAGCGCGTCAGCGGCTGGTGCTCGAGCGCCCAGCGCGAGAGGTTGAAGCGGGAATGTTCCATGCCGCGCGCCTCAGTTGCGCGCGGTGGCGGGCGCCACCGACGGCAGCGGCTTCACCTTCTGGCCGGGCTTGAGCAGGTGCACGCCGGCGGTGACGATGGTCTGCCCCGGCGCCAGCCCCCGCGTGACCTGCACCTCGTTGCCCTGCGGCTCGCCCAGCGTCACGCTGACCGGCCGCACGGTGCCGGCCACCGCGTTGGCGGCGGCCTCGTAGATCCAGACCTGGTTGCCGCCGCCCTGTTGCAGCAGCGCGGACAGCGGCACGCGCAGCGCGGCGCTGTCGCCGGTGCACGTAAACGTCACCACCGCGGTCATGCCGAACTTGAAGTCGGCCGGCGGGTTGGGCACGCTGACGCGCGCGGCGTAGGTGCGCGTGACCGGGTCGGCCATCGGCGCGATCTCGCGCACGCGGCCCGGCAGCGGGCGGCCCGGCTCGGCCCAGGTGCGCACCGTCACGTCCGAGATGCCGCGCAGGCGCTCGACCTGGTCTTCGGGCAGCCCCACGGCCACTTCCTTCTCGGCGGTCTGCGCCACGCGCACCACCGGCTGACCGGGCGTGACCACCTGGCCGACCTCGGCGTCGATGGCCGTGACCACGCCGTCGGCATCGGCGGGCAGCACGGCATAGGCGGTCTGGTTGGACTGGTTGCGCAGGCCGGCCTCGGCCTGGCGCAGGCGCGACACGGCGGAGTCGAAGGTGGCCTGGCGGCGCTGCTGCTCGGCGGCGCTGATGAAGCCCTTGGCGAACAGGTCGTTGTAGCGCTTGAGATCGGCCTCGGCGAGGTCGCGGTCGGTCCGGGCGGCGTCGAACTGCGCGCGCGAGCCAGCCTCGGCCAGGCCCAGGTCGGTCGGGTCGAGCCGGGCCAGCGGCTGGCCCTTGCGCACCGTGGCGCCCACGTCGACCAGCCGGGCGGCGATCTTGCCGCCCACGCGGAAGCCCAGGCGCGACTCGATGCGGGGCCGCACGTCGCCGGAGAACTCGAAATCGGTCTTGCCGGCGCCCGCCTGCAGGCGCATCAGGCGCACCGGGCGGATTTCCGGGGCCGGCTCCGGCTTGGGGCTGCAGGCCGCCAGCGCCGCCAGCAGGCCAGCCGCGGCCAGGCAGGCAGCCAGGCCGCGCGCGCGCCCGGCGGCCCGGCCGACTCGGCCGGCGGGCGCGGAAAGCGAGAAAGAAAGCACTTCGGCGGCCGCGACGTCCGGCCTGGGGCAAGGCACTGGCATGAATTGAGCGTGAGATCGGTGGGACTGCGGGCACAGCGAGAGCCGGCGGGGCAATTAATAACCCGCCGGTCAGCAATATAGCGGGGTGGACCCGAATGCGTCAAACGGCGCTCCGTGGGGGAAGCCCTCTAAAGCGCCCGCGGCGGCGCTTGCCGACCGTCCCGGACACCACCGGCAGGCGATGGCGGCAAGCGCGGCGGATTGTCGCAGTGGCGCGCCCGGCGCATGCGGGCCGGCGCGGGCGCGGTGCTACAATCCGCCGCGTTCCCCGGGCGGCCCCGCCGCCCGGCGCGGATGCCCCCCGCGGATGCCCCCATTTCACCGACCGAGACCGGCGTGACGCCCGATCAGTATTGCCAAGACAAAGCCGCCCGCAGCGGCTCCAGCCTCTATTACAGCTTCCTGTTCCTGCCGCCCGCGCAGCGCCAGGCGATGACGGCGCTGCACGCCTGGTGCCGTGAGATCGGCGATGCCGTCGACGACACCCAGGACGCCAGCGTGGCGCACCAGCAACTGGCCTGGTGGCGCAACGAGATCGGCCAGATGTTCATGGGCGCGCCCAGCCATCCGGTCACGAAGGCGCTCCAGCCCCACGCGCAGGCCGCCGGGCTGACGCAGGCGATGTTCGGCGAGGTGCTCGAAGGCATGGAGATGGACCTCGCCCAGTCGCGCTACCTCGACGACATCGCGCTGGCACGCTATTGCCATCACGTGGGCGGCGTGGTCGGCACCATGAGCGCGCGCCTGCTGGGCTGCCAGGACCCCAGCACGCTGGCATTCGCCGAAAAGCTCGGCCTGTCGCTGCGGCTGGTCGACATCCTGCGCGACGTGGGCGAGGACGCCCGGCGCGGGCGCATCTACCTGCCCGTCAACACCATGCAGCGCTTCCAGGTGCCGGCGGCCGAGATCACGCGCGGCACGCATTCGGAGCGCTTCGCCGCGCTGATGCGCGAGCGCGCCGGGCAGGCCCGCGCGCTGCACCGCGAGGCGCTGGCGCTGCTGCCGCGCGCCGACCGCCGTGCCCAGCGCGCCGCGCTGGTGATGGGCGCGATCCACCAGGCGCTGCTCGACGAGCTGGAGGCGAGCGACTTCCAGGTGCTGAACCAGCGCATCTCGCTCACGCCCATGCGCAAGCTGTGGATCGCGTGGAAGACGTGGCTGCGCAACCGCTGACGCGCGTCGGGCGCGCCAGGCGCATGGCTTGCCGCGAGAATTGAGCGCGCCGGGCGCGCGCCTCGCGGCGTTATCATCGCGGTTTCACCCCCGTTTCGCCATTCCCGCTTCGCGCCGCCCGCTCGCCGGGGGCGCACCGCTGCGGGCACGCTTTTCTTCCCTGCCATGACCCAGTCCACTCCGCTCCCGCAAGCCGGCGCCCCGCTCGGCCAGACCATCCTCGACCAGGCCGACGCGCTGGCCCGCTTCTCGGACATGGAAGGCGGCCTGACCTGCGCCTACCTGACCCCGGCCCACCGCGCCGCGCAGGCGCAACTGGCCGAGTGGATGCGCGCGGCCGGCATGGCGGTGCGCATCGACGCCATCGGCAACGTGATCGGCCGCTACGCCGCCGACCCCGCCGCGGGCGAGGCGGCGCGCGTGCTGATGACCGGCTCGCACTTCGATACGGTGCGCAACGGCGGCCGCTACGACGGCCGGCTCGGCATCCTGCTGCCGGTGGCGGTGGCGGGCGCGCTCAACGCGGCCGGCATCCGCCTGCCCTATCACTTCGACGTGGTCGCCTTCGCCGAGGAAGAAGGGCTGCGCTTCAAGACCAGTTTCCTGGCCAGCAGCGTGCTGGCCGGCCGCTTCGACCCGGCCCTGCTGGCGCGCGCCGACGCCGACGGCGTGACGCTGCGCGAGGCGCTGGCCGCCTCCGGCCTGCCAGGCGCGGGCAGCCTCGACGCGCTGCGGGCCGCGGCGGTCGATCCCGCCACTCTGCACGGCTTCGTCGAGGTCCACATCGAACAGGGCCCGGTGCTGCTGCACCACGAACTGCCGCTGGGCGTCGTCACCCAGATCGCCGGCAGCAGCCGCTTCCAGGTGCGCGTGCGCGGTCTGGCCAGCCACGCCGGCACCACGCCGATGACCATGCGCAAGGACGCCGCCGCGGCGGCGGCCGAGATGGTGCTGCTGGTGGAGCGCCGCTGCGGCGCGGCGCCCACGCTGGTGGGCACCGTGGGACAGTTGCAGGTGCCGAACGGGTCGAGCAACGTCATTCCCGGCGAGTGCGTGTTCTCGATGGACATCCGCGCCGGCGAGGACGGCATCCGCGAAGCCGCCATCGCCGACATCCTGGCCGGCATCGAGGCCATCGCCGCGCGGCGCGGCCTGGCCGCCGAGGTGGAGCGCGTGGCGCCGGTCAACAACGCGCCGTGCGCGCGCTGGCTGATGGACCAGTTCGGCGCGGTGCTGAAAAAGCGCGGGCTGGAAGCGTTCGAGCTGCCCTCGGGCGCCGGCCACGACGCCATGATGATGCAGCGCATCACCGACGTGGCCATGCTGTTCGTGCGCTGCGGCAACGGCGGCATCAGCCACAACCCGCTGGAGACCATCACCGCCGCCGATGCCCAGCTCGCGGCGGAAACGTTCGTGGATTTCCTGCGGCATTTCCAGCCGCGCGGCTAGGCGCCGCGGGCGGGATCGGTAAGAGGCATGCCAATCACAACGCCCCGCCGGAAGGCCGGCAAGCCCGCGCAGGCATGGTGCGGGCAAGGGGCGGGCATGCGGCGGGCGCGGCGTCAGCCGCCCTGGTACATCTCCCGCCCGAGGTCGTAGAGGTTCTGGCGCAGCTTGCGGCGCTCGTCGGGCGAGAGCTTGTCGTTGGACTGGTCGCGCGACAGCCGTTCGTTGAGATCGCGCTCGGCGCGGTACTTGCCGGCGCGGGCGCGCGCCTCGTCCTGGCCGAAGCGCTCGCGCTCGTTGCGCGCGAAGCCGTCGCGGGCTGGGGGATTGGGCGCGGCGGCCCGCCCCGGACTCTGCAGCAGATGCGCCATGCCCGGCGACTGGGCATGGCCGGCGCCGGCGGCGAGCAGCAATGCCACCGCCGCGCCGGTACGATAAAGAGAAATCCCGACGCGCTTGCGGGTAACTTTCATTGATAATGGCGGTTTTCGCTTCTGGAACGGCGGCCGGCCGGCCTGCCGGAAGCAGGAGATCCCGTTGCCCCGCCGCGCGCATCCTCCGGTATTGCCGGGGTCGTGCACGGCGACACCCGCGCAAGCGGCACGAACTGCGGCAAAACCCGCGGTGCGAGCCGCAGTACAAGCCGCGGCAAAGCCGCGGTACGAGCGCGCGCGGGCGCGGCTGCGGAAACGGTATGCGGCAGTGTACAAGGACGCCGGATGCGCGCCGCCATGCCACGGGGTAAAGTATGTAACCTTTTGTTAAGCCATTTTGAGCGAAAGCGATTGTCGCTAAGATACCGCCATGGAAAATACCAGCCACAAGATTCTCGTCGTGGACGACGATCCCCGTCTGCGCGACCTGCTGCGCCGCTACCTTGGCGAACAGGGCTTCACGGTACTGGTAGCGGAAAACGCCACCGCGATGAACAAGCTCTGGCTGCGCGAGCGTTTCGACCTGCTGGTCCTCGACCTGATGATGCCCGGCGAGGATGGCCTGTCGATCTGCCGCCGCCTGCGCGGGGCCAATGACCAGACCCCGATCATCATGCTCACCGCCAAGGGCGAGGACGTGGACCGCATCGTCGGCCTCGAGATGGGCGCCGACGACTACCTGCCCAAGCCGTTCAACCCGCGCGAGCTGATCGCCCGCATCCACGCCGTGCTGCGCCGCAAGGGCCCGGCCGAGGTGCCCGGCGCGCCTTCGGAAACGCCGGAGACCTTCGCCTTCGGCGACTTCGTGCTCAACCTGGCCACGCGCACGCTGACCAAGAACGACGAGGAGATCACGCTGACCACCGGCGAATTCTCGGTGCTCAAGGTGTTCGCCCGCCATCCGCGCCAGCCGCTGTCGCGCGAGAAGCTAATGGAAATGGCGCGCGGGCGCGAATATGAAGTCTTCGACCGCAGCCTCGACGTGCAGATCTCGCGCCTGCGCAAGCTGATCGAACCCGATCCGGGCAACCCGAGGTTCATCCAGACCGTCTGGGGGCTCGGCTACGTATTCATTCCCGATGGCGTGAAGTAAGGCGCCGCGCATGGCGACCGCCCTCGGCCGCGCGGCCACACGCCTGTTCGGTTCGCTGTTCTGGCGGACCTTCATGCTGATCGCCCTCCTGCTGGCGCTTTCGCTCGGTATCTGGTTCCAGAGCTACCGGCTGTTCGAGCGCGCGCCGCGCGCCCAGCAGATCGCCATGCAGGTGGTCAGCGTGGTCAAGCTCACGCGCGCCGCCCTGCTCTATTCCGACCCCGCGCGGCGGCGCTTCCTGCTGCTCGACCTGGTGCAGAACGAAGGCATCAAGGTCTACCCGCGCGAGAAGGACGACGATTTCTCCCGGCCCACGACCAACCCGTTCCTGACCCAGCTGGTGCAGCAGGAGATCCGCGGCCGGCTCGGCGAGGACACCGTGATCGCCACCACCGTCAACGACATTCCCGGCGTGTGGGTCAGCTTCGAGATCGAGGGCGACGACTACTGGGTGGCGATCAGCCCCGAGCGCTTCGAGCGCGTGCCCGGCATCCAGTGGCTGTGGTGGAGCATCGCCGCGCTGCTGCTGTCGATCATCGGCGCCGCCTTCATCACCTCGCTGGTCAACCATCCGCTCAAGCGGCTGGCCAACGCGGCGCGCGCCATCGGCGGCGGCGGCGACCCGCCCACGCTGCCCGAGCACGGCGCCAGCGAAGTGGCGCTGGCCAACCACAGCTTCAACCAGATGGTGCGCGACCTGCGCCAGCTCGACGACGACCGCGTGGTCATGCTGGCCGGCATCTCGCACGACCTGCGCACGCCGCTCACGCGGCTGCGGCTGGAGACCGAGATGTCGCCCGTGGACGACGCCACGCGCGAGGCCATGATCGCCGACATCGAGCAGATGGACGCGATCATCGGCCAGTTCCTCAATTACGCCCGCCCCGCGCTGGAAACGGTGGAGCCGGTCGACCTGTCGGCGCTGGTGCAGGACGCGGTGGGCGTCTACGGCGCGCACGACGACGTGCAGGTGCACGTGCGCGCGGGCGAGCCCGTGATGGCGGTGGCCAACCGCATGGAAGTGCAGCGCATCCTCGACAACCTCGTCGAGAACGCGCGGCGCTACGCCAAGGCCGAGGACAACGGCGTGGCGGTGGTCGAGATCAGCACCCGCATCGAAGACAAGGAAGCGGTGCTGACCGTGGCCGACAACGGCAGCGGCGTGCCCGAGGCGCAGTTGCCGCTGCTCACGCGCCCGTTCTACCGGCTCGACGGCGCGCGCAGCGAGGCCAAGGGCGCGGGGCTGGGGATGTCGATCGTCAACCGCATCCTGCAGCGCAACGGCGGCCGGCTGATGCTGGCCAACCGGCCGCCGCCCGAGACCGGGCTGGTGGTGAGCGCATTTTTCCGGCGCGCCTAGCAGCCGTTTCAAGGGGACTCTGGCGTCGTCGCATCGAAGGCCATTTCGCCGTGCCCCGCGCGGGCATCGCGAAATGGCCTTCCGCATTTCCGCCCCAGCCCTGCGCCCGGAAAGTTCGCCGCAAGTGCCCCTCCCCACACCCGCGCCGGCGACTGACAGGTTTTCGACAGCCGCTGATATCAATTTGAAAGGCCTTTGACAGCGGATTGACAGCGCCCCGGCGCAAACTCCCGCCATCAGCCGGACCGCCGCCCACGGCACCGCGCAGCCACGTGCGCGGCCTCCCCGCAAGGCTGACAGAAACCACCACAATCAAGCTGCCGGGACTGACCGGCGGCGCCTGCGAGAGACAGCCACATGTCAAGCTCCACGTCCCAGCAGCACGGGTTCCGTACCGTGTTCCGCGTTGTCAGCGGCAACTTCCTGGAAATGTACGATTTCATGGTGTACGGCTTCTACGCCGCCGCCATCGCCAGGACGTTCTTCCCGAGCGGCAACGAATTCGCTTCCCTGATGCTTTCGCTCGCGACCTTCGGCGCGGGCTTCCTGATGCGCCCGCTCGGCGCGATCGTGCTGGGCGCCTACATCGACCACCACGGCCGCCGCAAGGGCCTGATCCTGACGCTGGTGCTGATGGCGTGCGGCACCCTGCTGATCGCCTGCGTGCCGGGTTATGCCTCGATCGGCGTGGCCGCGCCGCTGCTGGTGCTGGCCGGGCGCCTGCTGCAGGGCTTTTCCGCCGGCGTCGAGCTCGGCGGCGTGTCGGTCTACCTGGCGGAAATCGCCCAGCCCGGCAAGAAGGGCTTCTACGTGGCCTGGCAGTCGGCCAGCCAGCAGGTCGCGGTGATCTTCGCCGGTCTGCTGGGCGTGGCGCTGCACGCGCTGCTGTCGCCCGAGCAGATGGGCGAATGGGGCTGGCGCGTGCCGTTCGTGATCGGCTGCCTGATCGTGCCGTTCCTGTTCCTGATCCGCCGCTCGCTGGAAGAGACCGAGGAATTCAAGGCGCGCAAGCACCGCCCGAGCGTGGGCGAGATCTACCGCTCGATGGCCGCCAACTGGCGCATCATCGTGGCCGGCTGCCTGCTGGTGGTGATGACCACGGTGTCGTTCTACATGATCACGGCCTACACGCCGACCTTCGGCAAGACCGTGCTCAAGCTCGACGACGTGGACAACCTGATCGTCACCATGTGCATCGGCCTGTCCAACTTCATCTGGCTGCCGCTGATGGGCGCCGTGTCGGACCGCGTGGGCCGCAAGCCGATGCTGATCCTGTTCACCGTCCTCACGCTGGCCACGGCCTATCCGGCGGTATCGTGGCTGGTGGCCGAGCCGTCGTTCGGCCGCCTGCTGATGGTGGAGCTGTGGCTGTCCTTCCTGTACGGCGGCTATAACGGCGCGATGGTGGTGGCGCTGACCGAAGTGATGCCGCCGGCGGTGCGCACGGCCGGCTTCTCGCTGGCGTACAGCCTCGCCACGGCACTGTTCGGCGGCTTCACGCCGGCGATCTCCACCTACCTGATCCACAGCACCGGCAACAAGGCCGCGCCCGGCCTGTGGCTGATGTTCGCCGCCGCGTGCGGGCTGGCCGCCACGCTGACGATCTTCCGCGCCGGCCGGCAGCAGGCCTGCGTGGAAGCGGCCGGCAAGGCCGCCTGAACACGGCCGCCATGCGGCACCGGCGCGCCGGCCGCGCGCCGGTGGAGTAGACTTCCGATGCCGGCCGGCCTGGCCTGCGCGATGCCCCTGCATGGCACGCGCGGCGCGTGTCCCGGCTGACATGGCGCCGCAACATGCGGCGGCCACCATCGTTGGCCGGTGCGCATGGCCGGTGCGCGCAGGCGCCACCCCGGCTATCGGGCTCTTTGAGATTTTCAATTAGCCCGGCCTCCGGGGATGACGCATAATCCATGTTCGTTGCGCTGCTGTTCTGCCCCCCGGCGGATGGCGGCGCGAGCGTCTCTCTTCAACCGCATCCAGGAGCAGTCTATGAAGACCGTTGGTGACAAGATCGAAGCCTTCCACGTCGTCGGTGTCAAGCCGGGTTTCAACAACCATGAAGAGAATGGCCAGTCGGCATTCGAAGACATCACCGAGAAGTCGTTCGAAGGCAAGTGGAAGATCATTTACTTCTACCCGAAGGACTTCACCTTCGTGTGCCCGACCGAAATCGTTACCTTCGCCAAGCTCAACGGCGACTTCGCCGACCGCGACGCGATCGTGCTGGGCGGCTCGACCGACAACGAATTCGTGAAGCTGGCATGGCGCCGTGAACACAAGGACCTGAACAAGCTGGACCAATGGCAGTTCGCCGACGTGACCGGCTCGCTGATCGACCAGCTCGGCGTGCGTGACCACGCCGCCGGCGTCGCCCTGCGCGCCACCTTCATCGTCGACCCGGACAACGTGATCCAGCACGTGTCGGTGAACAACCTGAACGTCGGCCGCAACCCGGACGAAGTCCTGCGTATCCTGGACGGCCTGCAAACGGACGAACTGTGCCCGTGCAACCGCGCCGTTGGCGGCGCCACGCTGTAAGCTTCAGTACGGCTTGCATGCAGCGCAAACTGCCGGCACCAAGAGGCCGGCGGTTTGCGGCGATCTGCGCGCGGGCTGCGGCCCGCGTCTCGAAACCCGCCCCGGCGGGTTTTTTGAGCCCCTACCGATAGGAGATTTGTATGGAATTCATCAGCACGATTAAGGGCCTGATTCCCGACTACGCCAAGGACATCCGCCTGAACCTCGACGGCACCATCGCGCGCTCCTCGCTCGAGGGCAACGATGCCGTGGCCGTGGCCCTGGCCGCCGCCTTCGCCGCCAAGAGCCGCGTGCTCGTCGACACGATCCGCAACTCCGGCGTGCTGTCGCCCGAGGAAACCAACGCGGTGCTGACCGCCGCCGCGCTGATGGGCATGAACAACGTCTGGTATCCGTACATCGAGATGGCCGACGACCCCGATCTGGCCAGCCAGCCCGCGGGCCTGCGCATGAACGCGTACGCCACGCACGGCGGCGTGGACAAGCGCCGCTTCGAGATGTACGCGCTGGCCGCGTCCATCGTCGGCAAGTGCCATTTCTGCGTCAAGTCGCACTACCAGCTGCTCAAGAACGAGCAGGGCATGACCGCGCAGCAACTGCGCGACGTGGGCCGCATCGCCGCCGTGATCGTGGCGGCCGCCAACGTGATCGCCGCGGAATAAACTCCCCGCAAAACGCCCCCGCAGCTCGCCACGGGCGGGAAGGCAGGCGCCTTCCCGCCATGTTGGCCACCGCATCGGCCAACATGACGGCCATCATGACGGCCACCGCACCGGCGCCTGTTGCCGGCGCGCCAAGTCGGTAATTCACTGACTGCTTTTGTGCTCCGAAGGGCCTACAATCCAGCAAGGTCACAGCCTTCGCCCCACCATGAGCACCCTGCCTTCGCATACTTCCCCGCGCTTTCGCTACCGTCTCGCCGCCGTGCACGACTGGGGCGACATCGCCGCCGTGACCCAGCAGGCCTACGGGCAGTATGAGCTGGAGATCATGGAGGACTGCCGCGCGTCGTTCCAGCAGGGCATGAAGTCCGTGCTGGCGGCGAACACCTCGGAAATGGAATGGTGGGTGGCGGAGACCGATCACGGCGTCAGCGGCGCCGTGCTGTTCTGCCATCCCGGCGCGACCGTGCCGGTGCTCGACGGCAGCACCGTCACGCTGGCCCTGCCCGAGGCGCGGCTGCTGGCGGTCAGCCCGCAGGCGCGCGGGCTGGGCCTGGGGCGCACGCTGATGCAGGTCTGCATCCAGCGCACGCGCGACATCGGCGCCGGCGCGCTGCTGGTGCGCACCATGCCCGAGATGAAATCCGCCAACCGCCTGTGCCAGCAGATGGGCTTCGTCAAGCGCACCGAGGCCGGCGCGCGCGCGGGCGCGATGGCCCGCCTGATCGACTACGTCTACGCGGTGCCGCCCGAAGGCGCGGCGGCGCCCAAGGGCTGAGCGCGCGCGTCGCTCCTCCGTTTTCCCTCGATCCTTCAGTCCTGCTGCTGCGTGATCGTGCCGCGCCAGATCAGCACCACCGCCTGCGCCACGATGCCTTCCTGGCGCCCCTCGAAGCCGAGCTTCTCGTTGGTCTTGGCCTTGACGTTGCAGCTCGCGGGCGGCAGCCCGAGGTCCTCGGCCAGGTTGGCCACCATGCCGCCGACGTGCGGCGCCAGCTTCGGCGCCTGCGCGATCACCGTCGCGTCCACGTTGCCGATCTCGTAGCCGGCCTCGCGCACGCGCCGGGCCGCCTCGCGCAGCAGCACGCGGCTGTCGGCGCCGGCGAAGCGCGCGTCGGTGTCGGGGAAATGGCGGCCGATGTCGCCCAGGCCGGCCGCGCCGAACAGCGCGTCGGTGATGGCGTGGAGCAGCGCGTCCGCGTCGGAGTGGCCCAGCAGGCCGCGGTCGTGGGGAATGTCCACGCCGCCCAGGATGAGCTTGCGCCCGGGCACCAGGGCATGTACGTCGTAGCCTTGGCCGACACGGATATCGAATGGGGTCATGGAAGCGTCACTCCTTCAGGGACAGGGGTTCGAATGGGCAAGGCGGATCAGGACCGCGCGGCGGCGTCGCCCAGCAGCAGCTCGGCCAGCGCGAAGTCTTCCGGATACGTCACCTTGAAGTTGCGCAGCGAGCCGTTCACCAGGCGCGGATGCAGGCCCAGCCGCTCGATGGCGCTGGCCTCGTCCGTCACCACCGCGCCGGCCGCCAGCGCTTCCTGCAGGGCCTGGCGCAGCACGCCGATGCGGAACATCTGCGGCGTCTGCGCCTGCCACAGGCCTTCGCGCGGCACGGTGGCGCCGATGCGCACCGCCGCGCCCTGGCCCGGCGCGTCGCTGGCGCGCTTGAGCGTGTCGGGCACGGGGATCGCGAGGATGCCGCCGATGGCGGCGTCGGGGCCGTCTTCCTCACCGCCCTCGCCTTCCACCGCGCGCACCAGCGCGTGGATCATGGCGGGCGTCAGGCCGGGGCGCGCGGCATCGTGCACCAGCACCCAGTCGCGCTCGGTGGCGCCGAGCTGCGCCAGGTGATGCAGGCCCGCCAGCACCGAGGCGTGGCGCGTGTCGCCGCCCACGAAGGCGGTATCGAAGCGCAGCCCGGCAAACGTGCCGGCGCCGAAGCGCGACTCCAGCGGCATGTCGTCCGGCGCCAGCACCAGCGCGGTCGCGCTGACGGCATCGCAGGCGGCGAAGGCAGCCAGCGCGTACCAGATCATCGGCCGGCCGGCCACGGTCTGGTATTGCTTGGGCAGGCTGCCGCCGGCGCGGCTGCCGGTACCGGCACAGGGAATCAGGGCAAAGCGGCGGACGGACACGGATGGCGCAAGGAAACGAAGTGGGTGCGCGGGGCACGGGACGCGCGGCAAGGCCAGCGGATGCTGGCCGCCGGGGGGAAGGCGGGCAAACGCGGCTCCTGATGCGCAGCTCTTGGAACGGCTGTTGAAACGTGGATTCGGTGCGCATTCTATAATACGGCCTTCGCTCGCGGACAAACGGGCGATGAAAGCACAATGCCGAAGCGCGCCGCCGCCCGCTTCGGCACGGGTTGCATGCAGCGACACCCCGCCCGCGATGCCGGCGGGGTGTCGCTGCTGCGCGGCCCGCGCTTTCTCGTTCGTCTTGCCGCCGTCCTGCGTTCGTTTCGCGTTCGTTGTGTGGCCCGCCGCGTGCCCGCCGTGCGTTGTGCGTGGCGCCGCATGCGTGCGTCACATGTGTCCACTAACGTGCCCATGCCACCGATGCGCGACGATACGCGACGATACGCGCGCGTTTGCTCGATTGCCCGATTGCCCGCGCCCTGCCGCCCCGGTGTCCCGGTGTCCGTTTGCCGAATGCCCGCCGCAGCAAGGCCTCCGCACCCAACCGCCAGTCCGTACCTGATGCCCGAAGCCAATCGTCCCGTCCCTTTCGCCAGCCTGCCCTTGGTCAAGGCCGGCCAGCGCCACACCATCGCCGGCCTGCCGGGCTCCGCCGACGCGCTGGCGCTGGCCGCCTACGCGCGCCAGCACCGCGCGCGCGTGCCGATGCTGGCGGTGGTCTGCGCCAACGCGACCGACGCGCAGCGGCTGGCCGACGAGATCCCGTGGTTCGCGCCGGAGCTGCGCGTGCGCCTGCTGCCGGACTGGGAAACGCTGCCCTACGACAGCTTCTCGCCGCACCAGGACCTGGTCTCCGAGCGGCTGGCCACGCTGCACGACATCCAGGGCGGCCAGTGCGACATCATGCTGGTGCCAGCGCAGACCGTGCTCTACCGGCTGGCGCCGCCGGCCTTCCTGGCGGCCTACACCTTCTTCTTCAAGCAGGGCGAGCGGCTCGACGAAAACGCGCTCAAGGCGCAGTTCACGCTGGCCGGCTACGAGCACGTCAGCGCGGTGATGCGCCCCGGCGAGTACAGCGTGCGCGGCGGGCTGATCGACCTCTATCCGATGGGCTCCACGCTGCCCTACCGCATCGACCTGTTCGGCGACGAGATCGAGACCATCCGCGCGTTCGACCCCGACACGCAGCGCAGCCTCTACCCGGTCAAGGAAGTGCGCCTGCTGCCGGGCCGCGAATTCCCGCTCGACGAAGCCGCGCGCACCGCCTTCCGCGGCCGCTGGCGCGAGCTGTTCGAGGGCGACCCGACCAAGTCGCCGATCTACAAGGACATCGGCAACGGCGTGCCGTCGGCCGGCATCGAGTACTACCTGCCGCTGTTCTTCGAGCAGACCGCGACCGCCTTCGACTACCTGCCGGCGGGCAGCCAGCTTGCTTTCGTGGGCGACGTGCCCGACGCCATCCGCCGCTTCTGGGCCGACACCACGCAGCGCTACAACTTCATGCGGCACGACCGCGAGCGCCCGCTGCTCACGCCGGCCACGCTGTTCCTCTCCGACGAGCAGTTCTTCACCGCCGCCAAGCCGCTCGCGCGCCTGGTGCTGCAGGCGACCAACGACAACACCGCCGCCGCGCCGCTGGCCGAGGCCCTGCCCGACGTCTCGGTCAACCGCCGCGCCGAAGACCCGCTGGTCAACCTCGAGGCGCTGCTGCTCAGGAAGGACCGGCGCGTGCTGATGTGCGCCGACTCCGCCGGCCGGCGCGAGACGCTGATGCAGCTGTTCGGCGAGAGCGGTCTGCGCCCGCTGCCGGTGGACGACTTCGCCGCGTTCCTGGCCGGCGACTCGCATTTCTCCATCGCGGTGGCGCCGCTGCAGAGCGGCTTCGCGCTGCCGGCCGCCGACGGCGGCGCGCCGCTGGCCTTCGTCACCGAGGCCGAGCTCTACGCCGGCGTGGCGCGCCGCACCGGACGGCGCAAGCAGGAACAGGCCAGCGCGGTCGATTCGATGGTGCGCGACCTGGCCGAGCTCAAGATCGGCGACCCGGTGGTGCACAGCGAGCACGGCATCGGCCGCTACCAGGGGCTGGTGACGCTGGACCTGGGCCAGGGCAACGAGGAATTCCTGCACCTGGACTACGAGAAAGGCAGCAAGCTCTACGTGCCGGTGCACCAGCTGCACGTGATCTCGCGCTACTCCGGCGCCGACCCCGACACCGCGCCGCTGCACTCGCTCGGCTCCGGCCAGTGGGAGCGCGCCAAGCGCCGCGCCGCGCAGCAGATCCGCGACACCGCCGCCGAACTGCTCAACCTGTACGCGCGGCGCGCCGCGCGCGAGGGCCATGCGTTCCCGCTCTCTCCCAGGGACTACGAGAAGTTCGCCGAGAGCTTCGGCTTCGAGGAAACGCCGGACCAGGCCGCCGCCATCTCCGCGGTGATCGCCGACATGACCTCGGGCAAGCCGATGGACCGCCTGGTGTGCGGCGACGTGGGCTTCGGCAAGACCGAGGTGGCCTTGCGCGCGGCCTTCGTCGCGGTGATGGGCGGCAAGCAGGTGGCCATGCTGGCGCCCACCACGCTGCTGGCCGAGCAGCATTTCCAGAACCTCTCCGACCGCTTCGCCGAATGGCCGGTGCGCATCGTCGAGCTGTCGCGCTTCAAGACCAGGAAGGAGATCGACGGCGCCATCAAGATGATCAACGACGGCACCGCCGACATCGTCATCGGCACCCACAAGATGCTGTCCGACGACGTGCGCTTCCAGCGCCTGGGCCTGGTCATCATCGACGAGGAACACCGCTTCGGCGTGCGCCAGAAGGAGGCGCTCAAGACGCTGCGCGCCGAGGTCGACGTGCTGACGCTGACCGCCACGCCGATCCCGCGCACGCTGGGCATGGCGCTCGAAGGCCTGCGCGACTTCTCCGTGATCGCCACCGCGCCGCAGAAGCGCCTGGCCATCAAGACCTTCGTGCGGCGCGAGGAAGACGGCGTGCTGCGCGAGGCCATCCTGCGCGAGCTCAAGCGCGGCGGCCAGGTCTACTTCCTGCACAACGAGGTCGAGACCATCGAGAACAAGCGCGCCAAGCTCGCCGAGCTGGTGCCGGAGGCGCGCATCGCGGTGGCGCACGGGCAGATGCACGAGCGCGAACTGGAGCGCGTGATGCGCGATTTCGTCGCGCGGCGCGACAACATCCTGCTGTGCACCACCATCATCGAGACCGGCATCGACGTGCCGACCGCCAACACCATCCTGATCCACCGCGCCGACAAGTTCGGCCTGGCGCAGCTGCACCAGCTGCGCGGGCGGGTCGGGCGCTCGCACCACCAGGCCTACGCCTACATGCTGGTGCACGACGTGGACGGCCTGAGCAAGCTGGCGCAGCGCCGGCTCGAGGCGATCCAGCAGATGGAGGAACTGGGCTCGGGCTTCTACCTCGCCATGCACGACCTGGAGATCCGCGGCGCCGGCGAAGTGCTCGGCGACAAGCAGTCGGGCGAGATCCACGAGATCGGCTTCCAGCTCTACACCGACATGCTCAACGCCGCCGTGAAGGCGCTCAAGGCCGGCAAGGAGCCGGACCTGATGGCGCCGCTGGCGGCCACCACCGAGATCAACCTCGGCACGCCGGCGCTGCTGCCCAGCGACTACTGCACCGACGTGCACGAGCGCCTGTCGCTGTACAAGCGGCTGGCCAACTGCGAGACGGCCGAGCGCGTGGACGACATCCAGGAAGAGCTGATCGACCGCTTCGGCCGCCTGCCGGACCAGGCCCAGGCGCTGATCGAGACGCACCGCCTGCGCATCGCCGCGGTGCCGCTGGGCGTGCGCAAGATCGACGCGAACGAGACCGCCATCAGCATGCAGTTCCTGCCCAACCCGCCCATCGACGCGCTCAGGATCATCGAGCTGGTGCAGAAGAACCGCCACATCAAGCTGGCCGGCCAGGACAAGCTGCGCATCGAGGGCAAGATGGCCGACGTGGCCGTGCGCGCGCAGACCATCAAGCACACCCTGCGGCAACTGGCCTGATCATTGCTCGCTTCCCGGGGCCGCCACGCTGCGGCCCCGGGATGGTGCGCCACGCATGGACCCCGGTCCGCGCGCGGTGTAGCATCACCCGCTTGACACCTTATCCAAAGCCATACCAAAGGCACCCCGCCATGCAAGCCGACACCCTCAGCAAGCCTGCCGACGCCGCCCCCCGCGGCAGCGCCCTCGACTGGATCCAGCGCCTGGTCAGCTACGACACCACCAGCCGCCATTCCAACCTCGGCCTGATCGAGACGGTACGCGACCATTTCCTCGCCAAGGGCCTGCGTCCGCACCTGAGCTACAACCCGCAGAACGACAAGGCCAACCTGTTCGTCACCGTGCCCGCCGCCAACGGCGCCACCGACGGCGGCATCGTGCTGTCCGGCCACACCGACGTGGTGCCGGTGGACGGCCAGAACTGGACCACCGACCCGTTCAAGCCGGTGATGCGCGACGGCCGCCTGTACGGCCGCGGCACCTGCGACATGAAGGGCTTCATCGGCACCAGCCTGGCGCTGCTGCCCACCATCCTGCAGGCCAAGCTGCGCGAGCCGGTGCACTACGCGCTGTCGTTCGACGAGGAAATCGGCTGCATGGGCGCGCCCTACCTGCTGGCCGAGCTGCGCGAGCGCGGCGTGCGCCCGGCCGGCTGCATCGTGGGCGAGCCCACCAGCATGCGCGTGATCGTCGCGCACAAGGGCATCAACGCCTACCGCTGCTGCGTCAAGGGCCAGGCCGCGCATTCGTCGCTCACGCCCAGAGGCGTCAACGCCATCGAATACGCCGCGCGCCTGATCTGCTTCATCCGCGACATCGCCGACGAGTTCAAGGCCAACGGCCCCTACGACCAGGCCTTCGACGTGCCGTTCACCACCGCGCAGACCGGCACCATCCAGGGCGGCATCGCGCTCAACACCATCCCGGCGCTGTGCGAGTTCGTGTTCGAGTTCCGCAACCTGCCCGGGGTCGACCCGGAAGCGATCTTCGCGCGCATCCAGGCCTACGCCAACGACGTGCTGCTGCCGAAGATGCGCGCCGAGCATGCCGACGCGGGCCTGGCCATCAGCAAGATCGCCGCCGCGCCCTCGCTCGACGTGGCCGAGCAGGAAGCCATCACGCAACTGGTGCGCGCGCTGACCGCCGACCGCGACGTCAACAAGGTGGCCTACGGCACCGAGGCCGGCCTGTTCCAGCGCGCCGGCATCCCGGCCGTGGTGTGCGGCCCCGGCGATATCCAGCAGGCCCACAAGCCGGACGAGTACGTCGAGCTGGCGCAGCTCGCCGCGTGCGAATCGTTCCTGCACAAGGTGATCGACAGCCTGCGCGCGAGCTGAGCGGAATCGGCTCCGCGGGGTTGTGGGGCCGGCGGGCGCGCGGAGGTTTACAATACGGGTCCTTGCCGCCACGGCGGCCTGCCATTCCGCATCCAACGCCACCCGGCGCGCCGCGCGCGCCCGCATCCACGCCATGCCCCTGATTCTCCAAAGCCTCGCGCCGATCGGCGCCGCCGACCTCGACGCGCTGCGTTCCCTGGCCCAGGCGCCGCAACTGGCCGCGCGCACCGGCCAGGTCGCCACCGCCGACGACTGCGCGCCGCTCACGCCCGCGCTGCGCGAGGCGCTCGACGCCTTCTGCGGCCCGCGCGCCATCGACTGGGCCATCGTGCCGGCCGGGCGCAGGCTGTCGGACTTCAGGCTGGTGGCGATGGACATGGACTCCACGCTCATCACCATCGAGTGCATCGACGAGATCGCCGATTTCTGCGGCCTCAAGGCCGAGGTCTCGGCCATCACCGAGGCCGCCATGCGCGGCGAGATCACCGATTTCAACGAGAGCCTGCGCCGCCGCGTGGCGCTGCTCAAGGGCCTCGACGCCAGCGTGCTGGAGCGCGTCTACGAAGAGCGCCTGCGCCTGTCGCCGGGCGCCGAGAACATGCTGCGGGCCGTGCAGGCGCTGGGCCTGCGCACGCTGCTGGTGTCGGGCGGCTTCGTGCATTTCACCGACAAGCTCAAGCCGCGGCTGGGCCTCGACTTCACGCGCGCCAACACGCTGGAGATCGTCGGCGGCAAGCTTACCGGCCAGGTGCTCGGCGAGATCGTCAACGCCGACGTGAAGGCCCGCACGGTGCGCGAGGTGTGCGCGCAGATCGGCGCCGATCCGGCCCAGGCCATCGTCATGGGCGACGGTTCCAACGATCTCAAGATGATGGCCGTGGCCGGCCTCTCGGTGGCGTTCCGCGCCAAGCCGGTGGTGCGCGCGCAGGCCAGCGTGGCGTTCAACCACGTCGGGCTCGACGGCTTGCTGCAACTGTTCCCGCACTGATTTCCGCGCGTTGATCCGCCCCGCCCCGGGACGCGCGCAGCCAGCCCTACCCCGGCGCCCGCCGGGGTTTCCCCTCCGTCCCGCCACCTGATCGTCCCTGCCCGCCCGCGCGCAGGGCGCCTTGTCACGCACCGTTGCGGGGCAAATTTCCCTCTCCAGGCTTGCAAGTACAAATCGTAATCATTATCATTTGTCTTTTCCAGAATAATCCCGACCCGCCATGCAAGTGCTCGCCGTGCTGCTTGGGTTGGGCGGCGCCTGTGGTTTTTATCTTGCATCGCCCAACCAGCGCCTTCTTTCTCCCCTGCCATCCGCCGCCACCGCCTGGCTGTGCCGGCTAGCGGCAGTAGCCGTCGCCGTGTCGGCCTGGGCATGGAGCACGGCGCAGGGCTGGCCCTGCGCCATTGCCGCGACGCTGGCCACGGTCGGCACCGGCCTGTCGCTGTGGCCGTTCGCGGGCGCCTGCCTCGATGCGCGGCGCCGGCGCCAGGAGCGGCAACCGGCGGGAGCCGCCCGATGACGGCGGCGAGCCTGCGCGGCGCGCGCAAGCCCCGGCCCGGCATGGGCACCAGGTGGCTGGCCGGCACGCTGCTGGGCCTGCCGCTGTCCGTGGCGCTGTGCGCGCTGTCCGTGATGTGGCTGCCGGGCGGCTGGCAGAGCGGCGCCGTCGGCGCCATGCTGGCGTGCCTGCCGCTGTGGGTGGCCATCATCAGCGCCTCGGTGCTGTTCCGCAGCAGCCTGGCCGCGTGGTCGTGGCTGGCGGCCGGCAACGCGGCCGCGTTCGGCGCGCTGTGGGCCTGGCGCCTGCTGGCGGGCGGCGCGGCATGACCCCGCGCAACAGGAGCGACACATGAAAGCCGCCACGCTGCGCCTTTACCAGACCCTGCATACCTGGGTCGGCCTGATGGCCGGCTGGGCCCTGTTCATCGCCTTCTTCGCCGGGGCCATCACGGTCTTCCACGAGGAACTGCACACGTGGCAGTCGCCGGGACGCGCACTCGCCGACCGCCCGGCGGCGCAGGGCGCCGATCCCGCCGCGCTGGACCATTTCATGCGCGCGCTGGTGGCGGCGCATCCCAGGAGCGCGGAAAGCGCCTACGTCACGCTGCCGACCGTGCACGAGCCCGAGTTCACCGCCTACTGGCTGGACCAGGACGGCAACTGGCAGACCAGCAGCTCCGGCAAGCTCGAAGCCGGCCGGAACACGCCCGGGGACACCTCGCTCGATGCCGAGCACGGCGAGCTGGCGGCGTTCATCGACAGCCTGCACTACACGCTGGGCGTGCCGGTGGCGGGCAACTATTTCATGGGCGCGGTCTCGGTGCTGTACGGCCTGGCGCTGGTGTCCGGCGTGCTGCTGCACCTGCCGCGCCTGAAGGCGGACCTGTTCGCGGTCCGGCCCGGGCGCAACCTCAAGCGCTTCTGGATGGACGCGCACAACGTGATCGGCCTGTTCAGCCTGCCCTTCCATCTCGTGTTCGCCATCACCGGCGCCGTGCTGTGCCTGGCGATGGTGCTGATCACGACGTTCAACGTGCTGGCCTTCGACGGCAAGCTGTTCGAGGCGCTGCCGCGCCTGACCACCGCCTCGCCTGAGTTGAAGGCGGCGGGCCGGCCGGCGCCGATGCTGCCGGCGGCCACGCTGATGGAGGCCGCGCGCGCCAGCGCCGGCGCGCGCTTCACGCCGCTGTCGGTGCGCTACCAGCACTATGGCGACGCCCGCGCGCTGATCGAGATCCGCGGCAACAGCGCGCGCGCGCTCGGCAACTATGGCTCGGTCTCCGTGCACGCCGCCGCCGGCCAGCCCGACAGCGGCCGCGTGCTCGCGGACCAGACCGCCGGGCGGCGCGACGCCAACCACGCCATCTACAGCGCCATCTACGCCCTGCACTTCGGCACCTACGGCGACCTCGCGCTGCGCCTGGTCTACCTGATTGGCGGGCTGGCCGGCGCCTTCCTGTTCTACTCCGGCAACCTGCTGTGGATCGAGTCGCGCCGCAAGACCCGCCAGGTGAATCAGCCGCGCGTGCACCGCCTGCTGGCGCAGGCCACCGTGGGCGTGTGCATCGGCTGCTGCATCGGCGTGGCCGCGGCCTTCTGCGGCGCGCTGGTCTGGCCCGGGCGCGCGGCCGGCTGGCACTACTTCCCGGTATTCTTCGCCGCGCTGGCCTGGGCGCTGCTGCGCGCGCCGGCGCGCGCGGCCATCGAACTGCTGTGGGCCGCCGCGGCCGGCGCCGCGCTGGTGCCGGCGGTCAACGCGGCGATGACCGGCGACTACCTGTGGCAGGCGGCGCTGGCCGGCCACTGGGCCGTGGCCGGTTTCGACTTCGGCGCGCTGGCGCTGGCCTGCGGCTTTGCCGTGCTGGCCCTGGCCACGCGCCGGCGCGCGCGCAACGGGCCGCCGCATTCGGTGTGGGCCCTGCCGGCGCGCGGCGACCCCGCCACCGCGGCCAAGGCGGCCAAGGTGCCGGCGTCGCTGGCCGAGCCGTCCTGAGCGCCGCGGCGCCCGCCTTTCATCCGCTTTCGTCGTACCCATCCAGGCCCGCCAGCGGGCTGGCCTGGCCTCACTTTTCCTAAAGAACCGTCCTTATGCCTTCTCTTCGCCCATCGCAAGGGTGCGCCGCCGCATGCGCGCCCGCTCTCCGGCTCTCGCCTGTCGCCAGCGCGGTGCTGGGCCTGACCGTCGCCTTCGCCGCGCTGCCGGCACTGGCCCAGGCCCAGGCCCAGACCCAGGCCGAAGCCACCTTGCCGACCGCCACCGTGTCCGCCTCGCGCGACGCGGAGCCGGCCAAGGTCGAGCGCGTGAGCGGCGGCGCGCTGGGTGACCGCAAGCCGGTGGACACGCCGTTCTCCGTGGTCGGCGTCACCAGCGAGGAGATCCAGGAGCGCATGGCGCAGACCGCCAACGACGTCTTCAAGTACGACCCGTCGGTATCCATCCTGGGCGACAACACGCGCACCGAGAATTCGTATTTCGCCGTGCGCGGCATGCGCGTGGACCCGCTCAACGGCACCAAGGTGGACGGCCAGAATTTCGTGGCCTGGGATACCGAGCTGCCGCTGGAGCCGTTCGAGCAGGTGGAACTGCTCAAGGGCCTGTCCGGCTTCATGTACGGCTTCGGCACGCCCGGCGGCATCGTCAACTACGTGGTCAAGCGCCCCACCGACACGCCCTATCGCCAGTTCACCTTCGGCTACCAGGCCAACAACATCTGGAGCGAGAAGCTCGACCTCGGCGGCCGCTTCGGCGTCGACGACCGCTTCGGCTACCGCATCAATGCCGTCAACGAGGAAGGCAACTCGGTGGACCCGAACGTGCGCGTGCGCCGCCAGGTCTTCTCGCTGGCCACCGACTTCCGCATCACGCCGGACCTGACCTGGTCGGCCGACGTCATGTACTGGAAGCGCAAGACCAGCGGCACGCTCTTCGGCATGTCCTTCGCGCCCGGCGTGGACGTGCCCGGCGCCAGCAAGGTCGCGCGCAACATCGTGCAGCCCTACTCCTCGCACGAGACCGACACCACCACCGTGGGCACCGGCCTGGACTACCGCATCAACGACGCCTGGAAGGCCAGCTTCAAGTACCGTTTCGCGCGCGAGAACCGCCTGAACGCGGACAGCTTCCTGTTCGTCGAGGACGCCGCCGGCAATTTCTCCGACACGCAGTACCGCTGGAAGACGGCCTACTACTACCAGGCCTACGACGCGATGGTGCAGGGCAAGTTCGACACCGGCGGCATCAAGCACGAGGTGGTGGCCGGCGTCGGCTACCAGACCCAGGTGCGCGAGCTGGATTCCGGCCTCGGCGGCAACGGCATCTACCTCGGAGAGAGCAACCTGTACAACCCGGTGCCGCTGCCCGAGCAGGCCGGCGTGGGCAAGGACTACGTGCCCTACCGCGACTACAAGATCACGCAGAAGTCGCTCTACCTGAGCGACACCATCCAGTTCACGCAGCGTTTCTCGGTGCTGGCCGGCCTGCGCTACACGGACTTCGCCCAGAGCAGCTACGACACCTCGGCCCAGACCACCTCGCGCTACAAGGCCAGCCCGGTCTCGCCGACGGTGGCGCTGATGTACAAGACCGACGACTTCTCCACCGCCTACTTCAGCTACGTGCAGGCGCTGGAGCAAGGCGGCTCGGCCGGCATCACCAACGCCAACTACCCGGCCGTCTACGGCCCGCTCAAGAGCAAGCAGTACGAGATCGGCTTCAAGACCGAGCGCCGCGACTGGGGCGCCAACGTGGCGCTGTTCCGCGTGGACCGCGGCTACGAGTACACCAACACCGCGAACGTGTTCGTGCAGGACGGCACGCAGCGCTTCACCGGCCTGGACACCAGCGGCTGGCTGCGCATCGCGCGCGACGTGCGGCTGCTGGGCGGCGTGATGTGGCTCAACGCCAAGGCGCACGGCGTGGACGATCCCGCCATCGATGGCAACCGCGTGTACGCCACGCCGCGCTACATCGCCACCGCCCGCGTCGAGTACGACACGCCGTTCCTGCGCGGCCTGACGCTGTCGGCCGGTGCCAAGATCACCGGCGACATGTACGTGAACTCGGCCAACACGCAGAAGGTGCCGTCCTACACCACCGTGGACCTGGGCGCGCGCTACCTGACCAAGGTCGCCGGCAAGGCGGTGACGCTGCGCGCCGGCGTCAACAACGTGGCCGACAAGCGCTTCTGGACCACCACCTACGACGGCTTCGTGCTGCCGGGCGCCTCGCGCACCTTCCTGGCCAACGCCAGCGTGCAGTTCTGACCGCGCTGCCGGCGCCTTCCGCGCGCGCCATGAAAAACGGCCCCGCCGAGGCTTCGGCGGGGCCGTTTTCGCATGCGCGCCGGACTCAGGCGCGCAGCGTCGCTTCCATCCCCGCGCGCAGGTCGGCGATCAGGTCGCGCGTGTCCTCCAGGCCGATGTACAGGCGCACCAGCTCGCCCGTGCCTTCCCAGCCGGCCGGCGGCCAGCTGCCCGCCGGCCGCATGGTCTGCACGTGGTACGGCACCGCCAGGCTGTGCGCGCCACCCCAGGACCAGCCGATGGCGAACAGGCGCAGCGCCTCGACGAAGGCGTCGACCTGCGCGCGCGTGTAGCGCTCGCGCAGCACGATCGAGAACAGGCCGCTGGCGCCGGTGAAGTCGCGCCGCCAGAACTCGTGCCCCGGGCAGTCGGGCAGCGCCGGGTGCAGGACCTTGGCCACTTCCGGGCGCCGGCACAGCCATTCGGCCACCTCGCGCGCGGCGCGGTCGTGCGCGGCCAGCCGCACCGGCATGCTCGGCAGCGAGCGCAGCACCAGGTAGCAGTCGTCGGCGGACACGCCCCAGCCCATCAGCATGCGGGAGCGCCTGATGCGGTCGTGGAGCTTGTCGTCGCGGGTCAGCACCGCGCCCATCAGCACGTCGCTGCCGCCCGACTGGTACTTGGTCAGCGCCTGCACCGAGATGTCGATGCCCTTGTCGAACGGCCGGAAATACACGCCGGCCGACCAGGTATTGTCGATGGCGGTGAGCACGCCGCGCGCGCGCGCCGCGGCCACGATGGCTTCGGTGTCGGGGATTTCCATCGTCACCGAGCCGGGCGACTCCATCCAGATCAGCTTCGTGTTCTGGCGGATCAGGCCCGCGATGCCGGCGCCGATCATCGGGTCGTAATAGCGCACCGACACGCCGAAATCGCGCGCCAGCCATTCGCCGTGCTCGCGGTTGGGGCCGTAGACGTTGTCGGGCACCAGCACGTCGTCGCCCGACTTGACCAGCGCGAAATACACCTGCGAGATCGCCGCCAGGCCGGACGGCAGCAGCAGCGTGTGGCGCGCGCCCTCGATCAGCGCCAGATGCTGGCACAGCGCCTCGCTGGTGGGCGTGGCGTGCAGGCCGTAGCGCCAGTAGGTGGTGGCGCCGTCGCCGTGCGCGCGCAGCTCCGCGAGGTTGCGGAAGACCACGGTGGAGCCGCGGTGCGTGGGCGGCGAGAACGAGGCGAAGCCGGGCGCGAGGTCCAGCTCCGGCTGGACGGCCACGGTTTGCAGGAAGGCGGGTTGGGGAGCGGGCTGAGAAGCGGAGGGCTCCGGCGGCTGGCGGTCGGACACGATGGTTCCTTGTCTGGCGATGACTCGATAAGCATTCGAGCTTACCAGCATTCCGGCGCGCGTTGGCCCGGGGTGCCTTCTTCGCCTCCGCCCGCGCCCGGCTGGCTAGTGGTCGGAGATCGACGACTTCGGCGGCGGCGGCGCGTAGGTGATGCCGCTGCCGGGCCTCATGTCGAACGGCGGGATCACCAGCACGCCGAGCGGCCGGATCATGAAAGGCAGCACGATGGCCGGGTTGGCCGGGTCGGTCCAGTTGCCGCGCACCGCGCCGGTGGCGTCGATGGCGCCCTCCCAGTTGCCGGTCACGTGGGTGCCGTCGCTGGATTCTTCCATCAGGAAGCCGCCGTTCTCGTATTCGCCGGCCAGCAGGCGCACGCCGCCGCCGCCCGCGCTGTATTCGCCGTGCACGCTGTCGCGCTCGTCCGGCTTGGGGCCGATGCGCAGGCGCACCGGCTGGTCGCCCAGCGTGCCCACATAGACCGGCAGCGACGCGTATTCGGGGCGCGGCGCGAGCGGCCGGGGCGCGCCCGTGGAAAGCTGCGCGCCGCGCTTCGCCTCGCCGTCGCGGATCGCCTGGTTGATGCCGAAGCCCTTGCCGTCGCCAGCGGGCGGCGCCGTGGACAGCTCGGTGCCGCCGGCGGCCAGCGCGGCGCCGGCCAGCATGGCCGCGGCCACGCCGGCCGCCAGCGGCAGCCGGGCGCGGAACGATCGGTTCGCGGGACGACGCACTGCCGCTGCCTCAGATGCGCTCGAAGATGGCCGCGATGCCCTGGCCGCCGCCGATGCACATCGTCACCAGCGCATAGCGGCCCTGCACGCGCTGCAGCTCGTACAGCGCCTTGACCGTGATCAGCGCGCCGGTGGCGCCGATCGGGTGGCCGAGCGAGATGCCGGAGCCGTTCGGGTTGACCTTGGCCGGATCGAGGCCGAGCGCCTTGGTCACGGCGCAGGCCTGCGCGGCGAACGCTTCGTTGGCTTCGATCACGTCGAGGTCCGCCACGCTCAGGCCGGCGCGCGCCAGCGCCTTCTTCGTGGCCGGCACCGGGCCGATGCCCATCGTCTTCGGGTCCACGCCGGCGTGCGCGTAGGACACCAGGCGCGCCAGCGGCTTGAGGCCGCGCTTCTCGGCCACGCCGCGCTCCATCAGCACCACGGCCGCGGCGGCGTCGTTCAGGCCCGAGGCATTGCCCGCGGTGACGGTGCCGTTTTCCTTGACGAAGACCGGCTTGAGCTTGGCCATGTCGTCGATGGTGACGTCGTGGCGCACGTGCTCGTCGGTGTCGAAGGTCACGTCGCCCTTGCGGGACTTGAGCGTGATCGGCAGGATCTGGTCCTTGAAGTGGCCGGCGCGGATGGCCGCCGAGGCGCGGCGGTGCGACTCCAGCGCGGTCTCGTCCTGCTGGCCGCGGCTGATGTCGTATTCCTTGGCCACGTTCTCCGCCGTCACGCCCATGTGGATGCTGTGGAACGGGTCGTGCAGCGCGCCGAGCATCATGTCGAGCAGCTTGGCGTCGCCCATGCGCGCGCCCCAGCGGGCCGACTGCGCCAGGTACGGCGCGCGGCTCATGCTCTCGGCGCCGCCGCCGATGGCCACGTCGGTGTCGCCCAGCAGGATGGTCTGCGCGGCGCTCACGATGGCCTGCAGGCCCGAGCCGCACAGGCGGTTGACCGTCAGCGCGGGCGCGTCGATGCTCACGCCGCCCTCCACCGCCGCCACGCGCGACAGGTACATGTCGCGCGGCTCGGTCTGGATGACGTTGCCGAACACCACGTGGCCGACCTCGTCGCCGCCGACCTGCGCGCGGGACAAGGCCTCGCGCACGACCAGGGCGCCCATCTGGGTCGGGGAAAAATCCTTCAGGCTGCCGCCGAAGGTACCGATCGCGGTCCGGACGCCGCTCACCACCACCACTTCACGTGTCATCTTGTGTCTCCTGGGCTGATGTTGCAGCGCACAGTATAGCGGCGCGCCGGGCAAAACGAACGACCGTACTTTTACCTAAGCCTCGCCGGGCGGGTCAGACCTCGCCCCACAGGTCGTGGCCGTCGGCGCCGGTGATCTTGACCTCGACGAACTCGCCGACCTTGTAGCGCTGCCCCGCGCCCGCCGGCGGATCGATATAGACCAGCCCGTCGATCTCCGGCGCATCCGCGGCCGAGCGGCCGATGCCGCCGTCCTGGTTGACCTCGTCCACCAGCACGCGCAGCGTCTGCCCCACCTTGCGCTGCAGGCGGCGCGCCGAGACTGCCTCCGCCACCTCCATGAAGCGCGCGCGGCGCTCCTCGCGCACCTCGTCCGGCAAGGCGCCCGGCAGGTCGTTGGCGGTGGCGCCGTCCACCGGCGAATAGGCGAAGCAGCCCACGCGGTCCAGCTCCGCCTCGGCGATGAAGTCCAGCAGCGTCTGGAACTCCGCCTCGGTCTCGCCGGGGAAGCCGGCGATGAAGGTGCTGCGGATGGTCAGCTCCGGGCAGATCTCGCGCCACGCGCGGATGCGGTCCATCGTTTTCTCGGCATTGGCCGGGCGCTTCATGCGCTTGAGCACGTCCGGGTGCGCGTGCTGCAGCGGCACGTCCAGGTAAGGCAGCACGTGGCCCTGCGACATCAGCGGAATGATCTCGTCCACGTGCGGGTACGGGTACACATAGTGCAGGCGCACCCAGGCGCCGTAGCGGCTCGCCAGTTCGCCCAGCGCCGCCACCAGCTCGGTCATGCGCGTCTTGAGCGGACGGCCGTCCCAGAAGCCGGTGCGGTACTTCACGTCCACGCCGTAGGCGCTGGTGTCCTGCGAGATCACCAGCAGTTCCTTCACGCCCGACTTGAACAGGTTCTCCGCCTCCAGCATGACCTCCGCCACCGGGCGCGACACCAGGTCGCCGCGCATCGACGGGATGATGCAGAACGAGCAGCGATGATTGCAGCCCTCGGAGATCTTCAGGTAGGCGTAATGCTTGGGCGTGAGCTTGATGCCGGCCGGCGGCACCAGGTCGGTAAACGGATCGTGCGGCTTGGGCAGGTGCGCGTGCACCGCCTGCATCACCTCGCCCAGCGCGTGCGGGCCGGTCACGGCCAGCACCTTGGGATGCACCGAGGTAATCATGTCCTCGCCATTGGCGTTCTTCTTCGCGCCCAGGCAGCCGGTCACGATGACCTTGCCGTTCTCGGTCAGCGCCTCGCCGATGGCGTCCAGGCTCTCCTGCACCGCCTCGTCGATGAAGCCGCAGGTATTGACCACCACCAGGTCCGCGCCGTCGTAGGTGCCGCTGATGGCGTAGCCCTCGGCGCGCAGCTGGGTGATGATCTGCTCGGAGTCGACCAGGGCTTTCGGGCAGCCCAGGCTGACGAACCCCACATTCGGAATACGGTCTTTGTTGGTCGTTGATTCTGCAGGGTTTTTCACGGTTACTTCCAGATGTGGGGCGGGCCGGGCGGGACATGGCCGCCGGGCCGTACGAAGCCAATCGCGCATTTTAACCGTTCGCCGGCGTTTGCCGGCGGCTAAGGCCACACATCTCCATTCACCCGAAGTCTCTCCCCATTTGACGCCTAAGAAGTCGTTTCAAAATGGAGCGAAGCGGTCCTGGCTAAGGCCGAGCAGGGAATTCGGTGATCCGCCTGCGCAGCGACGCGCCCTGCAAGGGTGCGGCCGCAGACAGTACAAGTGGTACTTGCCGTGCCGCGCAACGATGCCAGGATCCTTTTGAAACGGCTTCTAGAGCCTCACGGCCGTGAGGCCGTGCACCCACCCTCCCACTTGCGAACAGCTGAAATCGTTCGAGACTCCACTTCGACGGCAGCCACCAAGCTGGTGACTGCTCTTGCACCTGCGACAGATCGCTTGCCAGTCCCTACGAAAAGCTACTCTTAATTAACATTAACATTATGCCAATGCCATATCAGCGAGCGCCGGTTCCTTTTTTGTTCTTGCCGTACCGAACTATGGCCAGATCGGGCAGCCACAAGCAGCATGTTTGCCGAGGGGCGGTTGCCCAGTTCCAATGCCATATGCACATTGCTTTTCTGCCTCACGCTCGTCAGGGAGCCCGTAATCGGGACAGGGTCCACTGGTCCACTATCTCAGTTCACTCATGCCGACGTCAGCCGTCGGCGGATATGCAGCCCCTTATGCGCCTCCTCACCGATACACTCTATTGCAGGCTCAGTTCCAGCCCTCCTTTGCAGTCCACCAATGCCAAGTATTTCTGCCCGCCTTTGCGGAATGCAATGCTCGACAGCGTGGAGTCATACACCGAGCCGGGGATAAATTCGATATCGTCAGTTCCTTTTCCGTTGCGGATAAAATAATCGCGTACGGCTGATTCATAAAACTGCGGAGTCGCATCTGGGCAAGTCCCCGTATTACCATCATAGTGGCGCAACCCTATTACAAATGGGACCAAGAAGATCGCCAACACAGCAGCAACCAGGACACCGACAAGAGCAACCCCCATCCGATTTAATATTTTCAATATTATTTTCATTTGCTATAAATAAATTATCCACATAAGTATAAAATAAACAAATAAAATAATACCCCCCGAAAAAGAACTTTTGCTTCTCTATTTCTTACCAGGACCGAGCGGGGGATCCTTCGGTGTGGGATACTTGATCGGCGGCATCGATTGGTTACTCAAAGGACCATCGAATTCGAGCGGAGCGGCTCCAGTGAATTCGATGGTGTAGTCAGTATGGCCAAAGGTATCGCCAATCCAGCGAAGGAAGGTAGTCAGAGCCTCCTGATAAAATTTGCGCACATTCGGGTCCGCATCGTAGCGATCCGGATTCAGGGTGTAGCGCCCCCTGAACGAATAGTGACCGTTTTCCGTAACGGTTACGATGCCGTCGATTCGACCGGAAACCCGACCAAGCGTACCGCCGACCCAACCATTCTGCAGCATTGGCTCGAAGGTATTGTATGAAAAGGGCACGTTGATGGCATATTGACCGGGTGTGCGGTTCAATTGCACAAGGGCTTTGAAATCACCATGAATTCTATCGAGTGCGAGAGAAAGCTGCAGACCTTCGACCGGGACGCGCACGCTCTGGCCACCACCGTCAATCCAGTGCCACAACGCCTTGATTGGTAGCAGCGGATTACCATACCAGCTTCGCCCTGGATCCGCTGAGGTCAAGCGGCCATTTGCCTGCCATTGATACAACCCGGCGAGTTCGGCCACGAAATTTGGGCGCATGGCCTGCTCCAATGTCAGACCATATTGCGAACCACCAACGATATCCAGCGAGTGAGCCGCCATGTGATCAGTAAACTCGCCCCACGAGCGAATCTGCCCCCACGCAAAGGGACCAGGTCGGCCACTCAAGCCCTTGCAGAATTCCTCAAGGACGCCTTGAGGGTTACCCAATTGGGCCTGGTCAAAAACCTTCACGCCGTTGTACATTAAGCCGTAGGCCAACTGCGCCGGATTAGTAGGAGGCGAACCCGGGGGCGGCATGACGGGCGAGGTACCGCTGCTACCAGTACCCCAAAATGGATCACCTTGTGGCGGATTTGCATAGACCGTGACGGTCGGGAGAGTACCAATATCAATGGACATGAAATTTCTCAGCAATAATTGAATTCGATATAGAGAAACAAAAATCCGTCTAAATCCACCTTGACAGGCATGAACCCACTGAACAAGCAGAGGCTGCCTGTTCACGTCGCCCGACCCGAGCTAGGAAAAATCTCTTCGCTCCGACGCGCGCAACGCGACGGACTGGCCTCTCCACTCCAACCACGCGCCTCTCTTGACTTTCTTGACTTTCTTTATCCCCAATCGAGTCAACAATGGCATCTCCAGTCATGGATTAACAAGAGACAGCCGGGCACAATGGGACAGCATACCGATTCTGCAATCGCGATAAAATCGGCCAACTCTTAATCCGACCATCTTATTTTTGTTACCGGAATTAAATATGAATTAATTATTTTTATGGAACCAATTCAACGGTAATTTGATTTCGGAAAAAACTTAGGCATATTCCGAAGTTCACAAAAATCTCAGCGCCCTGAGTCGATAAGATCACAGAGAACAGTTTTGGCACCCGATGGATTCTTCCGCACTCATTAGGTGCCGCTTTTGGGTTGCTGAGCACACGCTGACATCCAGAGTGCTGCAGTAACGCTCCGCCTATGTGACGCCGGAGGTAGTTAGCTAGCGTCGTGCTGGAGGTGGGACGGCGCCGTGACAGTAGTGAGCTGACACGCAGGCTGTGGGAGTGAGAACATTGCGGGCAGTGTCGAACGGCTGATGGAAAGCGAACTCGCTCCGCAATATCAGGGGTT
The DNA here is from genome assembly GCF_977008105.1 of Cupriavidus ulmosensis. Classification (NCBI taxonomy): domain Bacteria; kingdom Pseudomonadati; phylum Pseudomonadota; class Betaproteobacteria; order Burkholderiales; family Burkholderiaceae; genus Cupriavidus; species Cupriavidus ulmosensis. Next base: position 1,899,727 of record NZ_CDRMWP010000001.1, on the reverse strand, counting down.
CGAATCGGAATGACGGCGAGACTATGCTATGGGGAGAAATACTAAGCAAACATCACTTTAACGATGACGATGCTGGCAAGGGCGCCACAGCATTTTCTATCACCCCACGTATTTCCCTCGAATCCTGCATGCGCCGGATCGCGTCATGCAGTTCGGCGGCCTGCGGCCAGGTCCGCTTCAGGTAGCTGAGCCACAGCTTGACGCGGCCGTGCTCATGGCAGGAGGCGATGCGGTCCTGCAGTTTCCTCAGATAGTCGGCGATATGACGAAGCACCAGCGGCCATTCCTCGCCGCAGGGCGAGCGCGCCATGCGCCCGCGTATGCGCAGGGCCAGGAAGGGATCGGACACGGCGCCGCGCCCGATCATCACGTCGGCGCAGCCGCTCACGGCCCGGCATCGCTCCCAGTCGTCCACGGTCCAGACGTCGCCGTTGGCGATGACGGGCACGTCCACCGCGTCATCGATGCGCGCGATCCATTCCCAGTGGGCCGGGGGCCGGTAGCCGTGGTCGCGCGTGCGGGCATGCACGACGATGGAGGCCGCGCCGCCTTCGGCCAGCGCGGTGGCGCAGTCGATGGCCAGCGAGGTGTCGGACACGCCCAGCCGCATCTTGGCGGTCACGGCGATGCCGGCGGGCACCGCGGCGCGGACCGACGACACGATGCGGTTGAGCAGGCCGGGGTCCGCCAGCAGCATGGCCCCTCCGCCGTGCCGGTTGACGATCTTGGCGGGACAGCCGAAGTTGAGGTCGAGGCCGTGCGGCGACAGCGCCGCGGCCTGGGCGGCATTCCGCGCCAGCCATTCGGGATCGCTGCCGAGCAACTGGATCACCATCGGCGTGCCGCCGGGCGTGCGGGCGCCGTGCAGCACCTCGGGCGTGTCCCGCTCGTAGACGCGCCCGGGCAGCAGCGAGCCCGTCACCCGGACGAACTCGGAGACGCACCCGTCATAGCCGCCTGCAGCGGTCAGCACGTCGCGCAGGACGTAGTCGGCAAGCCCCTCCATCGGGGCAAGGAAGAGCCGGCTCATGCGGGAGTGGGCGCGCAGCCGCTGCCCTCGCCCCGGCGATATGCCGGCGCCGCGGAAAACGCGAAACCGGGCGCCTGGACGGGCTCGGCCTGGGCGGCATGTGCTGCGGGAATGGCTTGGATTTCGGAGGGCATCGGGATTGGCGCTGCGCGGACGATCACGCAGATGAATCGCCACATTCGGGAGGGGCAGCCGCCGCGATCGTTGCTGGCGCTGCCAGGACCGGCGTGATTCTAACCGATCCCCCGGCGGCGGACTTCGGCGCGGGCCGCGGGGAGCCATTGCGAGATCGTAGCGCATACGCTACAGTCTGGCCATGTTCGAGATCCGGACCACGACCACCTTCGACGCCTGGTTCGCCGGGCTGCGCGACCGGCAGGCCCGGATCCGCATACAGGTCCGCATCGACCGCCTGGAGCGGGGAAACGCCGGCGATGCCAAGCCTGTCGGCGGCGGCATCAGCGAAATGCGCATCGACCACGGGCCCGGTTACAGAATCTATTTTCAGCAACGCGGCGCGGTGCTCGTGATCCTGCTATGCGGCGCAGACAAGACGACACAGCAGGCCGACATCGACAAAGCCCATGCCATCGCCGCACGTCTCGACCTGGAGTAAGCCATGAAAGAATCCACTCGCCCCTGGGACTCCGCCGAACACCTGAAAACGGACGAGGATATGGTCGCCTATTTCGAGGCCTGCCTGGCCGAAGCCAGCGACGATCCCAGTTTCATCGCACATGCGCTGGGCGTCATCGCCAAGGCGCGGGGCATGTCGAAGCTGGCACGCGACACGGGGCTGTCGCGCGAGAACCTCTATCGTTCCCTGTCAGGCGAAGGCAACCCCGAATTCAGCACCATCTGGAAGGTGATGCGCGCACTGGGAATCCGTCTGCACGCCGGCCCGGCCTGAGGCCAGCCATTTCGACGATCGTCCGGCCAGCCCTTGCGCGAAAACCTGCCGCCCGTGGCCGGGGCGGAGATGGTGGCAGGCCAGCCGGCAGGCACCCGCCCTACTTCTTCTCCGGCTGATTGAACGGGAACGTGCCGAACATGTTCTTGGCCTGGCTCTGCATCTGTTCCTGCATCTGCACGAACAGGTTCTTGCTCTGCTCGATGTAGTTGCTCATCATCCCCTGCATCATCGGGCCCTGCATGTTCATGAACTGGGACCACATATCGGGGCTGAACGGCTCGCCCGAGTACAGGCCCTTGGAGTTCTCGGCCAGCTTGCTCTGGATGTCGATGAAGGCCTGGATGTTCTTCTCCAGGTAGGTGCCCATCATGCCCTGCATCGCATGGCCGTAGAAGCGGATGATCTGCGAGAGCATCGCGCTGGAGAACATCGGCACGCCGCCGGTCTCTTCTTCCAGGATGATCTGCAGCAGGATGCTGCGCGTGAGCTCGTCACCGGACTTGGCGTCGATCACCTTGAAATCCTCGGTGTCCATCACGAGCTGCTTGACGTCCGCCAGCGTGATGTAGGTGCTGGTCTGCGTGTCGTAGAGCCGGCGATTTGGATACTTCTTGATCAGTCGCTCTGCGCCTTTCTTGGTGGTAGCCATCGGTGCTCTATCCTTTTATCGTCGCTGTTGCATGCTGCTGCACCGCATGCTGTGCGGTGCGCAATCGGGGGAACCGCCAGCGGGGGATACAACGTGTTGACCTGCAACGCATGATCTATTTTGGTGCGGGCATGCCGCTGCCCTGATTCTATGCCCAACAAGGCACTATTGAAAGCCGGCGCGTTTAAGGAAAACCCGCACGGGGCAATGGATTGCGGGAATTCCCGGGGGAAGGCCGCGGTTTCCGGCGCAGCATTGATGCGGTGCGGGCAATGCAACGCAATATCGGCGCCGGAAAAGAAAAGGCCCTCCGCAGAGGGTCCTGGCACTGGCAGGCCGCCCCGGCAGCGAGGCGGTCCCGCGCTCAGCCCATGTGCAGGCCGCCGTTGAGCGAGAAGTCCGCGCCGGTGGCGAAGCCCGACTCGTCCGAAGCCAGCCACGCGCAGATCGACGCGATTTCTTCCGGGCCGCCGAGGCGCTTGACCGGAATCGTGCCGACGATCTTGTCGAGCACGTCCTGGCGGATCGACTTGACCATGTCGGTGGCGATGTAGCCCGGCGACACGGTGTTGACGGTCACGCCCTTGGTCGCCACTTCCTGCGCCAGCGCCATCGTGAAGCCGTGCAGGCCCGCCTTGGCGGTCGAGTAGTTGGTCTGGCCGAACTGGCCTTTCTGACCGTTGACCGACGAGATGTTGATGATGCGGCCGAAACCGCGGTCGGCCATGCCGTCGATGACCTGCTTGGTCACGTTGAACAGCGACGTCAGGTTGGTGTCGATCACGGCGTCCCAGTCGGCGCGCGTCATCTTGCGGAACACCACGTCGCGCGTGATGCCGGCGTTGTTGATGAGGATGTCGACCTCGCCAACCTCGGCCTTGACCTTGTCGAAGGCGGCCTTGGTCGAATCCCAGTCTGCCACGTTGCCCTCGGACGCGACGAAATCGAAGCCCAGGGCCTTCTGCTGCTCGAGCCACCTCTCGCGGCGCGGCGAATTGGGGCCGCAGCCGGCCACCACCTTGAAGCCTTCCTTGGCCAGGCGTTGGCAGATGGCCGTTCCGATGCCGCCCATGCCACCCGTTACGTATGCGATGCGCTGAGTCATATCTACTCCTTGATGGCTAGTTGTTATTAGGCCGGCGGCGGGAAAGCCATCTCGCCGCCGGCACACCCCTCTGAGCGGCCGGGCGCGGCATGCCGCGCCCGGCCATCGCTTTGCTTACCGGCGTTCCAGCGCTCGCGCTCTGTTACTGGCGTTCCACCGCCAGCGCCACGCCCATGCCGCCGCCGATGCACAGCGAGGCCAGGCCCTTCTTCGCGTCGCGGCGCTTCATCTCGTGCAGCAGCGTGACCAGCACGCGGCAACCGGACGCGCCGATCGGGTGGCCGATGGCGATGGCGCCGCCGTTGACGTTGACCTTGGAGGTGTCCCAGCCCATCTGCTGGTGCACGGCCAGGGCCTGCGCGGCGAAGGCTTCGTTGATTTCCATCAGGTCGAGCTCCCCGACGCTCCAGCCGGCACGCGACAGGCAGCGCTTGGAGGCCGGCACCGGGCCCATGCCCATCACCTTGGGATCGACGCCGGCGGTGCCGTAGGCGCGGATGGTGGCCAGCGGGGTCAGGCCGAGCTCCTTGGCCTTGGCGGCGGACATCACCACCACGGCGGCGGCGCCGTCGTTCAGACCCGAGGCGTTGGCCGCCGTCACCGTGCCGGCCTTGTCGAAGGCGGGCTTGAGGCCGGACAGGCCGTCCAGCGTGGCGCCGTGGCGCACGTATTCGTCGGTGGCGAACAGCACCGGGTCGCCCTTGCGCTGGGGAATCGGCACCGGCACGATTTCCTCGGCGAACCTGCCGGCCTTCTGCGCGGCCTCGGCCTTGTTCTGCGAACCGACCGCGAATTCGTCCTGGGCCTCGCGCGTGATGCCGTATTCCTTGGCCACGTTCTCGGCGGTGACGCCCATGTGGTACTGGTTGTAGACGTCCCACAGGCCGTCCACGATCATGCTGTCGACCAGCTTGGCGTCGCCCATGCGGAAGCCGTCGCGCGAGCCCGGCAGCACGTGCGGGGCGGCGCTCATGTTTTCCTGGCCGCCCGCCACCACGATCTCGGCATCGCCGGCGGCGATGGCGTTGGCGGCCAGCATCACGGCCTTCAGGCCGGAGCCGCACACCTTGTTGATGGTCATGGCCGGCACCATCACCGGCAGGCCGGCCTTGAGCGAGGCCTGGCGCGCCGGGTTCTGGCCGGAGCCGGCGGCGAGCACCTGGCCCATGATCACTTCGCTGACCTGCTCGGGCTTGACACCGGCGCGCTCGAGCGCGGCCTTGATGACGATGGCGCCCAGCTCGGGCGCCGGGATCTTGGCGAGCGAGCCGCCGAACTTGCCAACCGCAGTACGGGCAGCGGATACGATGACAATGTCAGTCATTGGGAGATCCTCTCGAGGTAATTGCATGTAGGAAGTGAATCAGCCGGCCGCGTGCGGCAGCCGGCCCGGACCTGTCTCATGCCCTGGCCTTGACGTAGCGTCCGGGGGCAGGCTCGATGGCACGGTAGTCCTTGTTTCCGTAGTCCGCAGGCGCGGCCTTGCGCGCGCCGGCATGTTTGGCCAGCCACGCCGACCAGTCCGGCCACCAGCTGCCGGGATGCTCGGTCGCGCCGTCCAGCCATGCCTGCGCGGAGTCTGCGATCTTGTCGTTGATCCAGTGGCTGCGCTTGTTCTTGGCCGGCGGATTGATCACGCCGGCGATGTGGCCGGACGCGCCGAGCACGAAGCGCACCTTGTTCTCGAGCAGCGCGGTCGAGGCGTAGGACGACATCCACGGCACGATGTGGTCCTCGCGCGAGCCGTAGACATAGGTCGGCACGTCGATGCTGCCCAGGTCCACCGGCGCGTTGCACACGGTCAGCCGGCCCGGCACCTTCAGTTCGTTCTGCAGGTAGGTGTGGCGCAGGTACCAGCAGTACCACGGGCCCGGCAGGTTGGTGGCGTCGCCGTTCCAGAACAGCAGGTCGAACGGTACCGGCGTGTTGCCCTTCAGGTAGTTGTCGACGACGTAGTTCCACACCAGGTCGTTGGGGCGCAGGAACGAGAACGTGTTGGCCAGCTCCACCCCGCGCAGCAGCGCGCAGGGCGCGCCCGCCGCACCGCCGAGGGTGGCCTCGCGCAACTGCACGTGGGCCTCGTCGACGAACACGTCCAGCACGCCGGTGTCGGCGAAGTCGAGCAGCGTGGTGAGCAGCGTCAGGCTGGCCACGGGGCGCTCGCCGCGGTGGGCCAGCACGGCCAGCGCGGTGGCGGCGATGGTGCCGCCCACGCAGAAGCCGAGCAGGTTGATCTTGTCCTGGCCGCTGATCTCGCGCACGACCTCGATCGCGCGGATCGCCGCGTGCTCGATGTAGTCGTCCCAGCCCAGCTCCGCCATCGAGGCGTCCGGGTTGCGCCACGACACCACGTAGACCGTATGGCCCTGCCCCACCATGTAGTTGACCAGCGAGCTTTCGGGCTGCAGGTCGAGGATGTAGTACTTGTTGATGCAGGGCGGCACCAGCAGCAGCGGGCGCGCGAACACCTTGCTGGTGGTGGCCTTGTACTGCAGCAGCTGGAAGTAGGTGTTCTCGTAGACCACCGCGCCTTCGGTGACGGCCACGTTACGGCCCACCTCGAAGGCGGAGTCGTCGGTCTGCGAGATCTTGCCGCGGCCGAGGTCGTCCAGCATGTTGCGCACGCCGGCGCGCAGCGATTCGCCGCCCGACTCGATCAGGCGCTGCTGCGCCTCCGGGTTGGTGGCGAGGAAGTTGGCCGGCGACATGGCGTCGACCCACTGCGAGATCGCGAAGCGGATGCGCTGGCGCGTCTTGGCGTCGGCCTCGACCGCGCCGGCCAGCTCGTTCATGGCGCGCGCGTTGATGAGGTAGAACGCGGCCGCGTAGTGGAACGCGGCGCTGCTGCGCCAGGCTTCGCCAGAGAAGCGGCGGTCGCCCAGGACCGGGGCGGGACCGGCATCGCCCTCGGCCATGCGGCGCCACAGCTCGGTGAAGTCCTTCATGTAGCGCTGCTGGATGTCGGCAAGCTGGTCGGGCGGGATCTTCACGCCCGCCGCGGCGGAACCGGCCAGCGCCTCGAAGCCGGGGATGCCCGGCATGCCGGGCAAGCCCTGGGGCATTGCCGCGCCGTTGCCGCTGCCATTACCGCTACCACTGCCGTTGGCCTGCGCCTGACGGGACCATGCCAGCCATGCCGCTGGATCGAATGGCCCCGGTGCAAATGAAAACGGTTGGGACTTGTCTTCCTTGGAGGAAGCTGCCGCACCTTTGCCGGTTGCCATGATGTTTCGTCTCTCTGCCGTCACTTATTTGAAGGCCGGCCGGACGGTGTGCCGCCACTGCGCGCTACGCCGCCGCCAGCCCCGGGACCGGCCCGCCCCGGCGCCCTCGGCTGGTGGCGCCATGCGGTATGCTTGCCGGATATGCCGCGCCGCGGACCGGGCGGTCCCGGCGGAGCCTGCGAATGACCGCGAGCAGACCGCCTCGCAAGACATTCGAGGCCATTGTTGCCTTGCAATGTTCTGCCTGTCAATGCGGAAAACTGCGCGGGCGCAAGGCACCGGCAGATTGCGCCGGGCGCGCCCCGGAACCGGGCCCGCCGCGCGAAGGGGCGAGCTTGCCCGAGGAGGATGACGTTCTGATGTATATCGTTGCGATCGGCTGGCTCTACGTGGTGCTGATGATGGCCATCACCGAGCATACCGTGGTGGCGGGCGTGGCCACCTTCGTCTTTTATGGCCTGGGGCCGGTTGCCATCCTGGTGTACATCATGGGCACGCCGGGCCGCCGCCGGCGCCGCAAGGCCGAGGAAGCGCAAGCGGAAAAAGCGGCGGCGGCGGACGCCGCGGATGCCGCCGCGCCCGCGGACACGCCTGCCGGCGCGGCGCAGGCACCGCGCGAATGAAGCAGCAGGGGTTCAGCCTTCCAGCCAGGCCAGGCTGGCCATGCGGCCGGTGACGCCGTCGCGCCGGTAGGAATAGAAGCGCTGCGCGTCGGTGACGGTGCAGGCATCGCCGCCGTGGACGTCGAGGCAGCCGGCCCGGGCCAGCCGGGTCCGCGCCAGCGCGTAGATGTCGGCGAAGTACTTGCCCGGCGCGCCGGGACGGAAGGCCGCGCCGACCTGCGCGATTTCCGCCGGCCGCGCCGCGTCGAGGAAGGCCTGCCGCACTTCCGCCCCCACTTCGAACGCGGTCGGCCCGATGGCCGGGCCGAGCCACGCCAGCCATTGCGGCCGCGGCCCCGCCTGCGCGCCCATGCGCGCCAGCGCGGCCTCGATCACGCCCGCGCACAGGCCGCGCCAGCCCGCGTGCGCGGCGCCGACCACGGTGCCGGCGCGGTCGCACAGCAGCACCGGCAGGCAATCGGCGGTCATCACCGCGCAGACGCGCCCCGGCGCCGTGGCGATGCTGGCGTCGGCCTGCGGCACCGCGCCGCCCGAGGCAAACTGGTCGGCGGTCGCGACCGCGCAGCCATGTACCTGCTCCAGCCACGCCGGCGCCGACGGCAGCCGCGCGGCCAGGCGCGCCCGGTTGGCGGCCACGGCCGCGGGGTCGTCGCCCACGTGCGTGCCCAGGTTGAGCCCGCCGCGGCTGCCGTCGGCGAGGCCGTAGGGCGCGCCGCTGACGCCGCCCTGGCGCGTGGTGGACAGCGCGCGCACGCGCGCCGGCGCCGGCCAGTCCGGGACCAGCCAGTCCGCCTCGGTCGATGCCGGGTCGGTCGATGCCGGCTCAGTCGTCATCGCCGTACACCCACACGCCGTCTTCGCCCTCGACCCAGCCGTCATCGTCGTCATCGTCGCCGGTGCCTTCGAAGTCGAGCACGTCGATCAGCGCCTGCAGGTCTTCGGGCGGCGGCGCCTCCCAGGACATGTCCTTGCCCGTCACCGGGTGCACCAGCCCGAGCCGGAAGGCGTGCAGCGCCTGGCGGTCCAGCGGCCGCGGCAGCGGCGCCTTGATGGCCGGGCGCTGGCCGCGCCGGGTGGCGGCGCGGTGGTAGACCGGATCGCCCAGCAGCGGATGGCCGATGGATTCGAAATGCACGCGGATCTGGTGCGTGCGGCCGGTTTCGAGCTGGCACATCACCATCGAGACATGACCGCGGCCCAGCGGCACCGTGCCCAGCGTGCGGAAATGCGTGCGCGAGGGCTTGCCGCTGTTGGTCAGCACCACGCCCATGCGCGTGCGCTCGCGCGGGTCGCGGCCGATCGGCGCGTCGATGGTGCCGGAATCGGGCGTGGTCCCCCACACCAGCGCCAGGTAGCGCCGCTTGACGGTGCGCGCCTGCAGCTGGCGCACGAGGTCGGTCTGCACGGTCAGCGTGCGCGCCACCACCATCAGGCCGGTGGTTTCCTTGTCGAGCCGGTGGACGATGCCGGCGCGCGGCAGCCCGACCGCTTCGGGATAGCGGTGCAGCAGGCCGTTGAGCACGGTCCCGCCCCAGTTGCCCGCGGCCGGGTGGACCACCAGCCCGGCGGGCTTGTTGATGACCAGCAGCGCGGCGTCCTCATACACCACGTCCAGCTCGACGTCCTCGGCCACGAAGGCGCGCGATTCCGGCGCGGCCTGCGGCCTCACCTCGATGCGCTCGCCCATCTGCACGGCGTCGCGCGAACGGCGCGGCGCGCCGTTGACCAGCACCGAGCCGCCCTCGATCCATTGCTGCAGGCGGCTGCGGGAGAAGCCGCCGAGATGGCGGGCCAGCAGTTTGTCGAGGCGCTCTCCATGTGAAGCGCTGTCGACATCGAACGAGACCGGCTGCATCTCCGTCTCGATCGGCGTGAGCGGCGCGCCGGGCGGCAGGCCGCCCAGCGCGGCCACGTCGACGAGGTCTTCCAGGTCCTCCACCTCGTTCAAGGCGTCGGCCGGATCCGCGGCGCGCGGCGTGGTGCCCTTGACGGCGGTTTCCGGCAAGGGGCTTGGGCTATAATGCTTGACGCTATTTTTCATCCGGGATACGTTGCCCATGCAATTGATGAGCATGAAGCGCGCCAGTTGGCGCGCAAGAATTGGAGCGATTCTGCTCGCAGGCGGCTGCGTCATGCTGTCGGCATGCGGCCTGCTGTCGGATCAACCAGACGAGACTGCCGGCTGGTCGGCCAACAAATTATATTCGGAAGCCAAGGACGCTCTCGATTCAGGTGACTTTACCCGCGCGGTCAAACTGTACGAAAAGCTCGAAAGCCGCTATCCGTTCGGCCGTTTCGCGCAGCAGGCGCAGATCGATACCGCCTACGCCAACTACAAGGACGGCGAGACTGCCGCCGCGCTGGCCTCGGTGGACCGCTTCATCCAGTTGCACCCGAATCACCCGAACATCGATTATGCCTACTATCTCAAGGGCCTGATCAACTTCAACGACAACCTCGGGTGGCTTGGCCGTTTCTCGGGCCAGGATCTCAGCGAGCGCGACCCGAAGGCCGCGCGCGCCGCGTATGATGCCTTCAATACGCTGATCACGCGCTTCCCGGAAAGCAAGTACGCCCCGGATGCCGCCGCGCGCATGCAGTACATCGTGAACTCGCTGGCCCAGCACGAGGTCCACGCGGCACGCTACTACTACCGCCGCGGAGCCTACCTGGCCGCCGCCAACCGCGCCCAGCAGGCCCTCAAGGACTATGACGGCGCGCCGGCCAACGAGGAAGCGCTGTACATCATGATCCGCAGCTACGACTCGCTGGGCATGAAGGATCTGCGCGACGACACCGCGCGCGTGATGGAAAAGAACTTCCCGAACAGCGATTACATCAAGTACGGCGAGCGCCGCAAGGACAAGTCCTGGTGGGAAGTGTTCTGAACGGCAGCCAGCGCTGACGAAAAAGCCCGATTCCGATCGGGCTTTTTCTTGCCTGCGCGCCCGCCCGCGCGCGTCCTACGCGGCGGGCGCTTCGCCGCCGGATTCGCCGCCGGCGCCGCTTTCCGCCTGATCCGCCTCCCCCGCACCCTCTGCCGCCAGTCCGCTCCCGCCGCGCAGCGACTCCAGGAAATGGATCACCGTGTCCGCCTCGCGCGTGCGCTTGAACGGCGGCAGGCTCTGCCAGATCTGGCGGCCGTAGGGCTTCTCCACCAGCCGGGTATCGCAGATCACCAGCACGCCGCGGTCGGTTTCCGAGCGGATCAGGCGCCCGGCGCCCTGCTTGAGCGTGATCACCGCGTGCGGCAACTGATGCACGGCGAACGGGCTCAGCCCCTTCTTCTGCAGCACTTCCATGCGCGCGGCCAGCACCGGGTCGTCGGGCGGCGCGAACGGCAGCTTGTCGATGATGACCAGCGACAGCGCCTCGCCGCGCACGTCCACGCCTTCCCAGAAGCTCTGGCTGCCGACCAGCACCGCGTTGCCAAGCTCGCGGAAGCGGTCCAGCAGCTCGGTGCGGCTGGCCTGGCCCTGCACCAGCAGCGGCAGTTCCAGGCCGCGCTCGGCGAAGGCGTCGTAGAGCAGGTCCGAGGCGCGCTGCACCGCGCGCAGCGTGGTGCACAGCAGGAAGGCGCGCCCGCCGGCGGCCTCGATCAGCGGCAGCGCGGCCTGCACCACGGCGTCGGTGAACTGCGGCGACTGCGGCGCCGGCAGGTCGCGCGGCACGTAGAGCAGGCCTTGCTCGGCATAGTCGAACGGGCTCGGCAGCGTGAGCGATTTCTCCTTGTCCAGCCCGAGCTGCGCGGCGTAGTGGCTGAAATTGCCCTTCACCGACAGCGTGGCGGAGGTGAAGACCCAGGCGCGCGGATGCCCCTCGCGCTGGCGCGTGAAGATCGGCGCGATCGACAACGGCGTGCGGTGCAGCTGCACGGTATGCGAGAACACCTCCACCCAGCGCACGGTGTCCGGCCCGAAGGCCGCTTCCGGCGTGGCGCCATCGGCACCATCGGCACCCTCGGCGCCGGCCGGGGCCGGGGCCGGTTTCGGCGCGGCCTTGGCGTCGCTGCGCCACGCGGCCAGGCGCTGCTCCAGCTCCACCGCGCGCCGGTGGCACTGCTCCAGCGATTCGGCGCGCTCGGCCTGGCTCTCGAGCAGGGCCACGAAATCCGCCAGCGCGCTTTCCAGCGCGTCCAGCGTCTCGAAGAACGGCTTGCCGATGCGCGGATCGGCCTCGACCTGGCTGACCGCCAGGCGCACGTTGTCCTTGCTGAAGGCCAGCCGCAGGTCGCGCGCGGCGCGTTCCAGCGGCGCGGCCATGCGCACCCAGTCCGCCGCGTCGCGCGCATGCGAGAGGCCCTCGGCCACGGTGTCGCGCGCGATCTCCAGCAACTGGCTGGTGGACAGGCTCTCGCCGAAGAACAGCGTGGCGGTTTCCGGCAACTGGTGCGCTTCGTCGAAGATCACGGTGTTGGCCGCCGGCAGCAGTTCGGCCATGCCGGTATCGCGCAGCACCACGTCGGCGAAGAACAGGTGATGGTTGACCACCACGATGTCGGCCTGCTGCGCCTCCTTGCGCGCGCGCATGACGAAGCACTCCTTGTACTGCGGGCACTCCGTGCCGAGGCAGTTGTCGCGCGTCGACGTGACCAGTTGCCAGACCGGCGCGTTCTCCGGCACCGAGGCCAGCTCCGCCTTGTCGCCCGACGCCGTGACCTTGGCGAAGCTGGCGATCTCGCGCAGCCAGGCCGCATCCTGGCGCGACGCCAGCCGGCCCTGCGCCTCGGCCCGCTCCAGGTGGTAATGGCACAGGTAGTTGGCCCGCCCCTTGAGCAGCGACACCGACACCGGCACGTTGAGCGCGCGCCGCACCGTGGGGATGTCGCGCAGGAAAAGCTGGTCCTGCAGGTTCTTGGTGCCGGTGGAGAGGATCACCTTGCCGCCCCACAGCATCGCCGGCACCAGGTAGGCGAAGGTCTTGCCGGTGCCGGTGCCGGCCTCGACGATGACCGTGTCGCTGCGCTCGATGGCGCCCGCCACGGCCGCGGCCATGCGCTCCTGCGCGTCGCGCGGGCGGTAGCCGTCGATGGCCTGCGCCAGCGTGCCGGTCCTAGCGAAGATGGTGGCCAGCTGCGCCGCGTGGGCGGCCGCCTGGTCGACCTGGCCCGCCGGCACGGCGGCGGCGCCTTCGGAGACGCCGGAGGCGTCGGGCGTGGCCGCGAGCGTATCGGGCATGTCAGGGGTGTCGGGGAGATCTTCGGAGGCAGGCAAGGCGGGGCTTTCTGGCGAGCCGGCTCGGCGCCGGCCCGTGGATGAGAGGGATGAAGAGATCGGGAGGTCGGAAAGGTCGATCGGCGGGCGCTCAGGCGGGCACGTCCGGCTCGAGCTGAAGCTGGAGCAGCGTGATCGCATCCTTGAGCTTGAGGCGGCGCTTCTTCAGGCGCCGCATCTGCAGTTCGTCGTGCACGGCGTCGGCCGCCATGCGGTCGATCAGGTAATCCAGGTCGCGGTGCTCGATCTGCAACTCCATGATCTGCCGCGCTAGGGTATTCAGGTTGCGGTCCATAGGCTCCCCCTGCTCAAGGCCGGCGCTGCGCCGGCGGCGCCGGCATGGTGTCGGGCACCGGCTGTTGTCGCCAATCGTGGCCTGTCATGGCCTGTTGCTGCCTGTCCTGGCCGGCATTGCCCCCGGCCCCGGGCGCGGCTCGCGCCGCTCAGAAGCCGAAGGGCCGCGGCGCCGAGCCCTGCCCTTGCTGCTGTTCCTTGGCCTTGGCGCGGCGCTCGTCGAGGTCCTTCTGCCGCTGCTCGGCGTCGCGCTGCTTGGCGTCGAAGGCCTTGACGTTCTCCTGCCGCTGCTGGGCCTTTTGCGCGCCCTGCTCCTGCGCCTGCTTCACGCGGGCATCGAAATCCGCCTGCTTCTTGTCGTAGGCCTGCGCGTTGGCGGCGCGCTGCGGCGCGCCCGCCGCGTGCTCGGCGTCGCGCAACTGCTGCTCCTGCTGCTTGCGCTCGAAGCTCTCGCGGCTGGCCTGCTCGTTGGCCTCGCGCTTGGGCTGGTCGGCCTCGTATTCGGCGCGCTGGACGGCCTGCTGGCGATCGCGCTCGACCGCCTTGAAGGCACGCTCGGCCTCGCCGACTTCCAGTTCCCGCTTGCGCAGCACCTGCAGCTCGGCGCGCTGCTGGTCCTTGGCCTTGTCGAGGCAGTGGGTGACGAAGAACTTGCTGTAGCAGTCGTGCGCGGCCTGCCCGTAGCGGTAGTTGGTCCATTCGCGCGAGTCGCCGATGGCCTTGCGCTCGGCGGCGAAGTCCCGGGGCGGCGCCTGCGGCGCGGTGGCCTCGGGTGCCGCTGCGGGCGCCTGCGCCATGCCGGGCACGGGGCATAGCCAGGCCGCCGCGAGGGCGGCCAGCACGATGCGCCGCGCCCGCGGCAGGCGGGGCGCGCGGGCCACCGCGCGGGTGGCGCGGGGGGCGGAGAACGCGGCCGGATGAGCGGCCGGATGTGGCTTGACGATCATGCCCCGATTCTATCACCCGGCCTGCCTCCTGCCGCGCCGCCGGCGCGCGCGCGCCGCGGCACGGCGCGTGCGGCCGCGCGCCGCGTCGCGGCGCTGCGCGCTTGTGGCAAAATGCCCCGCTTTCGACTGACTGTTTTCCTGATGTCCAATCTGCCAGCTTCCGTCACGCAAAAGATCGTGTCGCTCATCGCGGCCGAACTGTCCGTCCAACCCCGCCAGGTGGCGGCGGCCGTAGCACTGCTCGACGAAGGCGCGACCGTGCCCTTTATTGCCCGCTACCGCAAGGAAGTGACCGGCAACCTTGACGACACGCACCTGCGCACGCTGGAAGAGCGCCTGCTCTATCTGCGCGAGATGGAAGAGCGCCGCGCCGCCATCCTCGCCTCGGTCGAGGAACAGGGCAAGCTCACGCCCGAGCTGCGCGCCGCCATCGAAGGCGCCGAGACCAAGCAGACGCTGGAAGACCTCTACCTGCCCTACAAGCCCAAGCGCCGCACGCGCGCCCAGATCGCGCGCGAATGCGGGCTGGAGCCGCTGGCGCAGGCGCTGCTGGCCGACCCCACGCTGGACCCGCAGGCCGAGGCCGCCAAGTACGTCAACGGCAATCCCACCGCCGACGGCGGCGTGCCCGACGCCAAGGCCGCGCTGGACGGCGCGCGCGACATCCTCTCCGAGCAGTTCGGCGAGACCGCCGAGCTGCTCGGCAGGCTGCGCGAGCACCTGTGGAGCAACGGCCTGGTGAGCTCGTCGGTGATGGAAGGCAAGGAAGGCGCGGAGGAAGAAAAATTCCGCGACTACTACCAGTACAGCGAAACCATCCGCACCGTGCCGTCGCACCGCGCGCTGGCGCTGTTCCGCGGCCGCAACGCGGGCGTGCTGATGGTCAAGCTGGGCCTCGGCGAAGAGCAGGACGCGCTGGTGCCGCACCCGTGCGAAGGCATGATCGCGCGCCATTTCGGCATCCAGAACCAGAACCGCCCCGCCGACAAATGGCTCGGCGACGTGTGCCGCTGGTGCTGGCGCGTCAAGGTGCAGCCGCACCTGGAAACCGAACTGCTGACGCAGTTGCGCGAGACCGCCGAGAGCGAGGCCATCAAGGTGTTCGGCCGCAACCTGCACGAGCTGCTGCTGGCCGCGCCGGCGGGCCCGAAGTCCGTGATGGGCATCGACCCGGGCATCCGCACCGGCTGCAAGATCGCCGTGGTCGACACCACCGGCAAGCTGCTCGACACCGCCACCATCTACCCGCACGAGCCGCGCCGCGACTGGAACGGCTCGCTCGCCACGCTCGCGCGCATGGCGAAGCAGCACAACGTGATGCTGGTCTCGATCGGCAACGGCACCGCCAGCCGCGAGACCGACAAGCTGGTGCAGGACCTGATGAAGCAACTGCCCGAAGCCAAGCTGACCAAGATCGTGGTCAGCGAGGCCGGCGCTTCCGTCTACTCGGCATCCGAGCTGGCGGCCAAGGAATTCCCCGACCTCGACGTGTCGATCCGCGGCGCGGTCTCGATCGCGCGCCGCCTGCAGGACCCGCTCGCGGAACTGGTCAAGATCGACCCCAAGTCCATCGGCGTGGGCCAGTACCAGCATGACGTCAACCAGCGCGAGCTGGCGCGCGCGCTCGATGCCGTGGTGGAGGATTGCGTCAACGCCGTGGGCGTGGACGTCAACACCGCCTCGGCGCCGCTGCTGGCGCGCGTGTCGGGCCTGAACTCGGTGCTGGCGCGCAATATCGTCGAGTACCGCGACGCCAACGGCGCCTTCCCCAACCGCGACGCGCTGAAGAAGGTGCCGCGCCTGGGCGACAAGACCTTCGAGCAGGCCGCCGGCTTCTTGCGCATCAACGACGGCGACAACCCGCTGGACCGCTCCTCGGTGCACCCGGAAGCCTATCCCGTGGTCACGCGCATCCTCGACCACATCAAGAAGGGCCTGCGGGACGTGATGGGCAACCGCGAAGCGCTGCGCGGCCTCTCGCCGACGGCCTTCACCGACGAGACCTTCGGCCTGCCGACCGTGCGCGACATCCTCGCCGAGCTGGAAAAGCCCGGCCGCGATCCGCGCCCCGAGTTCAAGACCGCCACCTTCCAGGACGGCGTGGAGGACATCAAGGACCTGCAGCCGGGCATGGTGCTCGAAGGCGTCGTCACCAACGTGGCCGCGTTCGGCGCCTTCGTCGACATCGGCGTGCACCAGGATGGCCTGGTCCATATCTCGGCGCTGTCCTCCAAGTTCGTCAAGGATGCGCACGAGGTGGTCAAGGCCGGCCAGATCGTCAAGGTCAAGGTGATGGAAGTGGACGTCAAGCGCAACCGCATCGGCCTGAGCATGCGCCTCGACGACGAACCGGGCCAGGCCCTGGCGCGCGCCGGCCAGGGCGAGCGCGGCAATGGTCCGCGCCAGGGCCAGAACAAGAGCTTCGGCGGCGGCCGCCGCGAAGCCGAGCCGGCCGGCGCGATGGCGGCGGCGTTCGCCAAGCTCAAGCGCTGAACGCGCGGGGCGGAAGAACGCCCTCCAGGCCGCAAATTACCGAGGTTGCCTCCCCTCTCCCGCCTGCGTGAGAGGGGAGACAGCCTTCGGCAATATGATGGCGCGCCAGCAATCCGAAAACACCCTCACCGCCCTCCTCTCCCACCCATCAGACTGGACCGCCCGATCACCGTCGCCGTCTTCTCCGGCGGCGCCGGGTCCGAGAAGCCGGCCGCCTCGATGGCCGGCGTCAGTTGCCGCAAGCCGGCGTTCCTGCGCGTGCTGCGCAGCGATTCCATGCCGTCGTTCCATGCGTGCAGCATCTGCTTGGCCACGCCGCGCCAGCGCGGCTCGTTGCGCGATGCCTCGATGAGTTCGTGGCCCACCGCCACCGCCGAATCGCACAGCGCCTCGACCATCGCCGCATAGCGGCGCGGCGGGATGCCCATGCGCGTGTTCAGCAGCCGCTCCAGCGTCTTGCCCGCGGCCCAGGTCTTGCGCCCGTCGATGAACAGGCCCGGCGGGTTGCTGGCGAAACGCGGATAGGCCTGGGTCGTGACGATGTCGTAGACCGGGCTGAACCTCACGTCGTCCACGCCCGAGTAGTACAGCGCGATGTTCTTGGCGTGGCAGTCGGCATTGCGCACCACGTAGTTGACCAGCAGGTGCCAGGCCAGGTGTTCCATCTGCGCGTGCAGCGCGTCGCGCGCGAGGTAGGCGCGCGACGCGGCCAGCACCTTCTCCGTGGTGGCCGCGTATTTCTCGTGCGGCGGCAGCCCCAGCAGGCTGCACATGTCTTCCACGCCGTAGACCGGCAGGCCGTCCTTGTCCACGTCGAAACGCTCCACCACCAGCGCGCGGCCGTCGTCCGACATGCGCGTGGCGGCAACCGGCACCGCCTGCAGGCGCGCCAGCACGCGCATCGAATAGAACTCGTTGAAGCCGAGGAACGGCGTGCTGTCGTCCGAGCCCTTGACGATGTAGCGGCTGGTGCGCAGCGTGGGCTTGCCCAGCGGCGCGGCCTGCGCGCCCTGCGCGTCCGGCGCGATGAACTTGGGCACCGCGCCCGAGATGGCGGCGCGCGCGTATTCCCTGACCAGCGCGGCGAAATGCGCCTCGGTGTTGTCGCCGTGCAGGATGCGCTGCACGTCCAGGCCCCGCAGTTCCGTGCCCGGCGCCACGCCCTCGGGCGTCACCGTGACGCGGCCGATGCCCATCGCGCCGACCACCGCCAGCAGCGACAGATCGGTGCCGTCCAGCAAGGGACCGAACTGCTCGCGGATCAGGTTGAGCAGGAAGCCCTCGGGCAGGTTCTGGCGGAAGAAGGGATGAAGGTCGCGCGGCCAGCGCCACGGGTCCTCGCGCACCGGCATGGCCAGCGAGACGAAATCCTGCGGCCGGGCCTCGGGCAGGTACCGCAGCACGTATTCGTCGCGCTCGCGGTAGAGCGTGGCGACCCGCCGCCGCATGACATGGACGTCGAGCCTCATTGCGGTGGCGCCTCGCGCTGCTCGGCCAGGATGTCGTCGAGCGTGCGGCCGTGGCCATGCCTGACCGCCTTCAGGTCGTAGCCGGCCGATTCCAGCAGGCGCACCAGCGCGGACACGCTCATGTCGCCGCGCGCGAGGGTTTCCATGCGGGCGACGGTGGTGCGCGCCACGCCGGCGCGCTCGGCCAGTTCCTGCTGGGACAGGCCGGTTTCGCGGCGCACCTCGCGCAGCATCTCGCCGATGTCGGCCAGGGTCGTCATTCTGTAGCCTCCGGGCATCAAAACGGTTCGGATTCCGCTTTATTGTAGCCGGTGGGCGACAAAACGGAAGCCGAATTTTGATGCCCTAGGGCTACAGAAGTCCCGTTTTCACGATACCCCGTAGCCCCCGGGCCACAACAACGATCAGATCTCCACCTTCGTGCCCAGCTCCACCACGCGGTTGGCGGGGATCTGGAAGAAGTCCGAGGGCTTGGCGCCGTTCTGATGCATCCACGCGAACAGGCTTTCGCGCCACATCGACATGCCCGGCAGCTTGGACGGGATCACCGATTCGCGGGCGATGAAGAACGAGGTCTCCATCAGCTCGAAGGCCATGCCGAGCTTGCGCTGCGCGAGGTCCAGCACGCGCTGCACGTCGGGCGTTTCCTTGAAACCGTATTCGGACTTGAGGATGAACACGCCGCCGCCGAGGTCCTTGCAGGTCAGGCGGTGGTCGTCGTCCACGTAGGGCACGTCGCGCGTGACGAAGCTCAGGAAGACCACGCGCTCGTGCAGCACGCGGTTGTGCTTGAGGTTGTGCAGCAGCGATACCGGCACCGATTCGGTATTGCCGGTCAGGAACACCGCGGTGCCCTCGACGCGATGGGGCGGGTGCGCCAGCAGGCCGCCGATGAACGGCTCGAGCGGGATGCCGTCTTCCAGGCTGCGGGCGCGCAGCAGCTTGCGGCCGCTGTGCCAGGTCATCAGCAGGAAGAACGCGGTGCCGCCCATCAGCAGCGGGAACCAGCCGCCTTCGGCGACCTTGAGCAGGTTGGCGGAGAAGAAGGCCAGGTCGACCAGCAGGAAGCTCACGCCGATCAGCGTGACCAGCACCGGGTTCCACTTCCAGACGTTGCGCATCACCACCGCCGCCAGGAAGGTGGTGATCACCATCGTGGTGGTCACGGCGATGCCGTAGGCGGCCGCCAGGTTGTCGGATTTCTTGAAGGCCACCACCACCGCCACCACCAGCACCAGCAGGATCCAGTTGATCACCGGCAGGTAGATCTGGCCGATCTCGGCGGCCGAGGTGTAGCGGATGCGCATGCGCGGCACGAAGCCGAGCTGGATCGCCTGGCTGGTCAGCGAGAACGCGCCCGAGATCACCGCCTGCGAGGCGATCACGGTGGCGCAGGTGGCCAGCAGCACCATCGGCAGCAGCAGCGCCTGCGGCACCATCAGGTAGAACGGGTTGCTGATCGCCTCGGGGTTACGCAGCAGCATCGCGCCCTGGCCGAAGTAGTTCAGCATCAGGCAGGGCATCACCAGCACGAACCAGGCGAAGCGGATCGGGCGCCGGCCGAAATGGCCCATGTCCACGTACAGCGCCTCGGCGCCGGTCAGCACCAGGAACACCGAGCCCAGCACGATGAAGGCCTGCAGCGAATGCTCGGTCAGGAAGCGCACGCCGTAGAGCGGATTGACCGCCAGCAGCACCGACGGCACACCCGCCAGGTTGTACACGCCGAGCGCGCCCAGGGCCAGGAACCAGACGATCATGATCGGGCCGAACAGCTTGCCCACCGCGCTGGTGCCGCTGCGCTGGATCATGAACAGCGCCACCAGGATCACCAGGGTGATCGGAATCACGAAATGCGACAGGCCGGGCGCGGCGATCTCCAGCCCTTCCACGGCGGAGAGCACCGAGATGGCGGGCGTGATGACCGCGTCGCCGTAGAACATGCACGCGCCGAAGATGCCCAGCATCATCAGCATCTTGGCGGTGCGCGAGCGCGGCGAGGCGGTGCGCAGGGCCAGCGCCATCAGGGCCAGCACGCCGCCTTCGCCATCATTGTCGGCCCGCATGACGAACATCACGTACTTGATGGACACCACGATGGTCATGGCCCAGAACAGCAGCGAGATGATGCCCAGCACCGCGTCGCTGCTGAACGGAATGCCATGCTCGGTGCTGAAGCACTCCTTGAGCGAATACAGGGGGCTGGTACCGATATCGCCGAAGACGACGCCGATCGCGCCGATCACCAGTGCATGCTTGCTGGGACTTTCGACGAAATAATGACTGGTTGCGGTCTGGGTCATGGATAGGGGTCTGGTTTGAAAGGCTCGCGCAACGCGCCGGACGCCCGGGCCAGGGGGCCGGGACGGTCGGGACAAGCAAAACGGGCAAAAGCGGGCCGCTCGCGCTATTGCATTGCACAAACGCGCGCCATTCTAGATGAAGTGCCGGGTGACGACCACTGGGGAGCATCCTGCCTTGCAGAACCTGCCTGGTGCTGGTGACCGGGCAAGCATGCGAGCGAAGTCCCGCCCGGTCAAGCGCTTGCGCGCGCCGGCCCGCCGAATCCCGGCGCGGCCGCGCGCGGGCTGCGTTGCCGCACCGCCACACGGAATGGCTCATGGATCACAATCAAACGCCGAGATAACGATCCAGCGCGCCGGGCTGGGCGGCCAGCACGGCCGCGGGCCCGTCCATCACGACCAGCCCTTTTTCCAGCACCACCACGCGGTCGGCGTTGGCCAGCACGGCGCGGTAGTTGCGGTCCACCACCACTGAGGCGATGCCGGTGGCGCGCACGGTGGCGATCACCCGCCAGATCTCCGCCACGATGCGCGGCGCCAGCCCCTCGGTGGCCTCGTCCAGGATCAGGCAGTCGGGGTTGGTCATCAGCGCGCGCCCGATCGACAGCATCTGCTGCTCGCCGCCGGACAACTGCTGGCCGCCGTGGCCGAGGCGCTCCTTGAGGCGGGGGAACAGGTCCAGCACCCTCGCCTCGTCCCAGTCCTGCCGCCCGGACGGCCCCTTGCGCGCCGCCATCACGAGGTTCTCGCGCACCGACAGATTGGGAAAGATGCCGCGCCCTTCGGGCACGTAGGCCACGCCCAGGCGCGCCACCTCGTGCGGCTGCGCGCGCGAGACTTCGCGCCCGGCGGCGAAGATGGCGCCCTGGCGCTGCCGCACGTGCCCGAGCAGGGTCCGCAGCAGCGTGCTCTTGCCCATGCCGTTGCGGCCCAGCAGGCCCACCGTCTCGCCCCGCCCGACGCGGAAGTCGATGCCGCGCAGCACATGGCTGCTGCCATACCAGGCGTGCACGTCCGTGGCCGCGATGATCTCGCTCATGCCGCCTGCTCCCGGCCCGCGCCGCGGCGTGGCCCGCCTTCATGGATGCCTCCGGCGCTCCCGTGCCCACCCTCTTCCGCGTCCCCTTCCGCGTCCTCTTCCCCCAGGTATGCCTGCCGCACCTCGCGGTTGAGGCGGATCGACGCGGGATCGCCCGAGGCGATCACGGTGCCGTTGACCATCACCGTGATGCGGTCCGCCACCGAGAACACCGCTTCCATGTCGTGCTCCACCAGCAGCACCGCATGGCCGTCGCGCAGCGAGCGCAGCAGCGCCAGCATGCGCGCCGACTCCTCCGCGCCCATGCCGGCCAGCGGCTCGTCGAGCAGCAGCACGGTTGGCTGGGTGGCCAGGCACATGGCGACTTCGAGCTGCCGCTTCTGCCCGTGCGACAGCGCGGTGGCCACGGTGTCGGCGCACGCGGCCAGGCCCGCGCATTCCAGCGCCTCGTCGCCGAGCGCGCGGCTGGTGCGGCAGCGCTGCGCGCCCTCCCACAGCCGCCACGCGCGCTGGGCGCGCGACTGCGCCGCCAGGCGGCAGTTCTCGCGCACCGTCAGCGGCAGGAAGATGTTGTTGCGCTGGTAGCTGCGGCCGATGCCCGCGCGCGCCAGCCGCGGCTGCGCCCAGCCGGTCACGTCGCGCCCCTGCAATTGCAGCAAGCCCGCGGACGGCGGCAATTCGCCCGACAGCATGTTGATCAGCGTGGACTTGCCCGCGCCGTTGGTGCCGATCACGGCGTGGATCTCATGCAAGGCGAGGTCGATGTCCACCTCGCCCACCGCGGTAAGGCCGCCGAAGCGGCGCGTCAGCCTGCGCGCCGACAGGACCGGTGCGTTCATCGCGATTCTCCTTGTCCGCGGCGCGCCCGCGGCAGCGCCAGCACGCGCGCCAGGCTGACCAGCCCGTGCGGCAGCAGCGCCACCGCCACGATGATGAAGCCGCCCATCAGCAACTGCCAGTGCCGGGTCAGCGTGCTGAACCACTCCGCCAGCAGCACGAAGGAAAAGGCGCCCAGCACGGCGCCGGCCAGGCTGCCGGCGCCGCCCAGGATCACCATCAGCATGGCATTGCCGGACTGGTGCCAGGACGCGATCTCCGGATTGACGAAGCCATACTGGATCGCATACAGATAGCCCGCCAGCCCGGCGAAGGTGCCGGCCACCACGAACGCGCCGAGCTGGTAGCGGTAGGTGGCGTAGCCCGCCGCGCGCATGCGCTGCTCGTTGTGGCGGATGCCCACCAGCGCGTGGCCGAAGCGCGAGCGCAGCACCAGCGCCAGGCCCGCCACGGTGAGCACCAGCGCGCCGAGCACCAGCCAGTAGAAATGCGCGACGTCGTTGACGTCGAACGGGCGCGCGCCGAGCAGGTCGAATTCCGGCCGGAAATAGATATAGGTGCCGTCGCTGCCGCCCGCGATCCTGGTGTCGTGGAACACGAAGAACACCATCTGCGCGAACGCCAGCGTGACCATGATGAAATACACGCCGCGCGCGCGCAGCACCAGCGCGCCCACCACCAGCGCCAGCGCCGCCGCCGCGGCGAGCGCGCCGAGCAGCAGCAGCCAGCCGTTGCCGGGCCCGGCCTGCGGCGCCAGCATCGCGGTGGCATAGGCCGCCACCGCGAAATAGGCCGCGTGCCCCAGGCTGACCAGCCCGGCATAGCCGATCAGCAGTTGCAGCGACAGCGCGAAGATGGCCATGATCATGACCTTGCTGAGCAGCTCGATATAGAAGCGCTGCCCCTGCTCGCCCAGCAGCAGCGGCAGCGCGGCCAGCAGCGCGAACAGCGCCAGCCAGCCCAGGCCGCCGCGCCACGGCGCCGCGCCCGCGCGCAGGCGCGGCGCGCCCTCCAGTGCATTGATGTCGCCCGGCATATGCCTACCCCGCCTTGAACAAGCCCTGGGGTTTCCAGAGCAGGATGAGTGCCATCAGCAGGTAGACCAGCACGCCCGAGGCCTCCTGCCAGAACACCTTGCCGAAGGTGTCGACGAATCCCAGCAGCAGCGACGCCACCAGGGCGCCCTTGACCGAGCCGATGCCGCCGATCACCACCACCACGAAGCACACGATCAGCACCTGCCCGCCCATGCCCGGGTAGACCGACGACACGGGCGCCGCGATCATGCCGGCCAGCACCGCCAGCGCCACGCCGAGCGCGAACACGAAGCGGTACAGCACCGTCACGTTGATGCCGAGCGACTGCACCATCTCGCGGTTGGTGGCGCCGGCGCGGATCATCATGCCCAGCCGCGTGCGGCGGATCACCACGTACATGGCCGCGGCCACCAGCAGGCACACCGCCGAGATGAACAGGCGGTAGACCGGGTAGGTCATCTCGTTGCCGATCGGCAGCGCCCAGTCGAGGAACGGCGGCACCGTCACGCCATGCACGTCGTCGCCCACCAGGATGCTGCGCATTTCCTCGAAGACCAGGATCAGGCCGTAGGTCATCAGCACCTGCTGCAGGTGCTCGCGCTGGTAGAGATAGCTGAAGAACGCCCACTCCAGCACGTAGCCGAACGCCACCGCCAGCACGATGCCGAGCGGGATGGCGGTCAGCAGGCTGCCGGTCAGTCCGGCCAGCGTGAAGGCCAGGTAGGCGCCCAGCATGTAGAAGCTGCCGTGGGCGAGGTTGATCACGCCCATGATGCCGAAGATCAGGGTCAGGCCGCTGGCCACGAGGAACAGCAGCAAGCCGTACTGGATGCTGTTAAGGCACTGGATGAAGAAGGAAACGATGTCCATGCGGCAAGGCGGCAGCCCGGTTGCGAAACGAGGAAGGCGGGAAGAAGGACCGCGGGAAGACGGAACGCGCGAAGCAGGCCGGACCCGGACCGGGCCGCCGCGCCCGCGGCTGGCGCGAAAGACGCGGCAGACGCGGAAGGCGCGGCGCCGCGGCCCGGGCGCTCAGATCCGGCAGCCGCGCGCCGGGTCGGCCAGCGCCTTGACGGCGATGCCGCCGACCTTGTTCTCGCGGCCGTCGACCTTGCGCAGGTAGAAGTCCTGCACCGGGTTGTGCGCCTTCGACAGCGTGAACGAGCCGCGCGGGCTGTCCACCCGGGTCAGCTCCATCGCCTTGACCACTTCGGCCTTCCTGGTCATGTCGCCCTTGACCGCGCTGGCGCCGGCGGCCAGCAGCTGGGCCGCGTCGTAGCCCTGCACGGCGTACACGTCCGGCTGCAGCTTGTAGGTCTTGGCGTAGCCCAGGCGGAAGCTCTGGTCGCGCGGATTGGCCAGGCCGTCGGCATAGTGCAGCGTGGTTTCCAGGCCCTGCGCGGCCGCGCCCTGCGCCTCCAGCGTGCCGTCGGTGAGGAAGCCCGAGGCGTAGAGCGGGATCTTTTCCTTGAGGCCCGCCGCGGCCCAGTCCTTGACGAACTTCACGGCGCCGCCGCCGGCGAAGAACACGAACACGGCGTCCGGCTTGATCGACGCCACCTCGGTGATGAGCGCCTGGAACTCGACGTTGGGGAACGGCAGGCTCAGTTCCTTCACCACCTTGCCGCCCTTGGCCTCGAAGGCTTCCTTGAAGCCCTTGACCGACTGCTCGCCGGCCGCGTATTTCCACGTCAGCGTGACCACGCGCTTCATGCCGCGCTCGGCCAGCACGTGGCCCATCGCGTAGCCGGGCTGCCAGTTCGAGAACGAGGAGCGGAAGATGTTCGGCCCGCACAGCGGCCCGGTGGCCTCGTCCACGCCCGCGTTGGGGATGATCAGCAGCGTGTTGTTTTCCTTGGCCACCTTGACGATGCCCATCTGCACGCCCGAATGGACCGTGCCCACCACCACGTCGACCTGGTCGCGCTTGATCAGCTTGCTGGCGTTCTCGGGCGCCTTGGCCGGATCGGATTCGTCGTCCACCTTGAAGTATTCGATCTCGCGCCCGCCGAGCCTGCCGCCCTGCTCCTGCACGTACATCCTGAAGCCGTTCTCGATGGCGTTGCCGAGCGAGGCGTAGGTGCCGGTGTAAGGCAGCATGAAGCCGACCTTGATCTTGCCGCTGCCCTGGGCGGCGGCGGTGCAGGCAAAGGATGCGGCGAAAGATGCGGCGATGGCAAGGCAAGCGGGGGCCAGCCCGCGCGCTGTGAAGCGATGCATGGACGTCTCCTGGTGGTCAAGCCGATTTCCGTCGCCGTGGCTGGCATCGCCGGACGGCGGGGTTGCCGCGGGCCGGCGCGCAGGGCGCGAAATTATTTTAGGTATGAAGTATGTGCCGTTATAAACCGGACCGCCGCCTCCGTCAACGGTCCCGGCTGGTCGCGATGCGGGGAGTGTGCGCACCGCGCGAGTTTAAGCAGGACGGTTTGCGGCGCATATCGATGGATACCCTCGATCTGCATCATGGTCCCGTACTCGTCGTCCTCGCCCTGCACCGCCAGCACCGGGCAGCGCAGCTGCGGCAGCAGCGGGCGCAGGTCGAAGGCGCGGAAAGCGGGATCGAGCCAGATGTCGTTCCAGCCCCAGAAGGCGGAGTCCACGTCGTCGTGATGGCGCGCGAGCTTGCCGCGCAGGTCGGTGTTGAGGTAGGTCTCGCGCGTGGCGCGGATGCTCTCGACCGAGACGTCCTCGACCAGGATGTGCGGCGCCAGCACGGTGATGCCGTCCACCGCCTGCGGGAAGCTGGCCGCGTAGATCAGCGCGATCGAGCCGCCGTCGCTGTGGCCGAACAGCCAGGGCGCGCCGCGGCCGCGGCCGGGCCCGATGTCGAGCGCGTCGAACAGCGCGGGCAGCGCTTCGCGCGCCTGCCGGTGCATGAAATCGACGCCCCATTTTTCCTCGGCCGGGCGCGGCGTGGAGCGGCCATATCCGTAGCGCGACAGCACCAGCCCGCGGAAGTCGCCGGCCTCGCACAGCGCGGCGGGATAGTCGCGCCACAGGCTCACCGAACCCAGCCCCTCGTGCAGGAACACCAGCAGCGGCCGCGCCTCGCGCTGCGGCCTGAGCCACTGCACTTCCATGTGGATACGGCGCCCGTCGAAGGGAATCTCAACCAACTCGCTTTGCATGCCTCTTTGCCTCTGCTTCCGTTCTGTTGTCTTCAATCCGCTGCGTTCAGCCCGCCGCGCCGGCTTCCTCGCGCTGGCGCAGGCGGAAGCGCTGGATCTTGCCGGTGGCGGTCTTGGGCAGCTCCGCCACGCACTCGATCTGGCGCGGGTATTTGTAGGGCGCCAGCCGCGACTTGACGAAGGCCTGCAGCTCGGCCGCCATGCCATCGTGCCAGCGCTGGCCCGGGCGCGGCACCACGAAGGCCTTGGGCTTGACCAGCCCGTCGGCATCGCTCACGCCGATCACCGCAGCCTCCAGTATCGCCGGGTGCTGGGCCAGCACGGCCTCCACCTCGAACGGCGAGACGTAGATGCCGCCGACCTTGAGCATGTCGTCGCTGCGCCCCGCGTAGATGAAATAGCCGTCGGCGTCCTGCCGGTACTTGTCGCCGCTGCGCGTCCACTCGCCCACGAAGGTGTCGCGGCTCTTGTCGCGGTTGCCCCAGTACATCAGCGCCGCGCTCGGCCCCTTGATGAACAGGTCGCCGATCTCGCCGGGCGCGCACGGCTGGCCGGCTTCGTCGAGCAGCTTCAGCTCGTAGCCCGGCACCGGCTTGCCGGTGGTGCCGTAGCGCACCTCGCCGGGCCGGTTCGACAGGAAGATGTGCAGCATCTCCGTGGAGCCGATGCCGTCGAGGATGTCGCAGCCGAAATGCGCGCGGTAGCGCTCGCCGATGTCCCGCGGCAGCGCCTCGCCGGCCGAGGTGCACACGCGCATCGACACCTGCGCGCGCGGCGGCAGCTCGGCCGCCGCCAGCATGCCGGCGTAGAGCGTGGGCACGCCGCAGAACACGGTCGGGCGCTGCTCGCAAAGACGGCGGAACACGGCCTGCGGCGTGGGGCGCTCGGCCATCAGCACGGTGGTGGCGCCGACCGACAGCGGGAAGGTCAGCGCGTTGCCCAGGCCGTAGGCGAAGAACAGCTTGGCCGCGGAGAACACCACGTCGTCCTCGCGCAGCGCGAGTATCTGGCGCGCGTAAAGATCGGCGGTATGGAACAGGTTGGCGTGCGTGTGCACGGTGCCCTTGGGGCGGCCGGTGGAGCCGGACGAATAGAGCCAGAAGGCGATGTCGTCGGGCCGCGTGGCGGCGGCCTGCGGCAGCGGCGCGCCCCGCGCCGCCATCGCGGCCACGCTGTCCGTATCGTCGCTCGCCTCGCCGTCCGCTTCGCCATCCGCGGGCGCGGCGAGGATGAAGGCCGGCGCGGTGCCCGCGCGGGCGGCGGCCTCGCGCAGCACGGCCGCCAACTGCGCCGACACCACCACGGCGCGCGCGCCGCTGTGCTCCAGCATGTAGGCGTAGTCGTCGGCGGTCAGCAGCGTGTTGACCGCCACCGGCACCACGCCGGCCAGCAGGCAGCCGAGAAAGGCCGTGGGGAAATCGACGGTGTCGAGCGCGCATAGCAGCAGGCGCTCCTCCGGGCGGATGCCGGACGCCAGCAGCGCCGAGGCGAAGCAGCGGCAGCGCGCATCGAGCGCCGCGTAGCCGAGCGCGCCGGCGTCGTCCACATAGGCGGTCTTGGCGCCGCGGCCGGCGGCGAGGTTGCGGCCGAGCAGGTCGGCGGCGGCGTTGTAGCGGGCCGGCAGCACGGCCACGGCCGCTCCGGCCGGCGCTTGCGGGGGGGCCACTGGGGGCGTCATGTCTCCACTCCTCCAAGCCGTGCCCCGCCTTGTGCGCAAGGGCGGCGGGGTGGCGGCATCCGGTTGGTGCTTGGTCGGCAGCCTGCTTGTCTGCCTCTTTTGACAATGCATTTTATTGCATATCAATCATTATGCAATCAGAGAAATGCACTATATGGCAGGATCGATGCGTCGCTTATCATCGCCGCCCCCGACATATCGCAGCAGCCTTGCCGTTGCCGCTTGACCGGATGCCTTGGGCACCCCGCGCGGGAGAGTCGCCCATCGAGAGGCATTATTTTGCATATCACGAGACAAGCAAGAATGGAAAGCGCACATCCGGGCAGACCGTGCGCGCCTTGGCCGCAAAGACCTCCGGCAACGCGGGCATGGGAGATACCCGAAAGGTGTGCTTTAGTGCTTCCCTTGCGAAACATGGCACCTATAATGTTTCTCAAGAAACAGGAGCGAGGCGATGCAAACCAGGCAACTCCCCGAGCGCGATCCCGCCGGCGGTCCCGACCCCGGCACCACCCTGACCAAGGCGGTCATGCGCGCCGCCGGCTTTCTCGGCATCAGCCAGGCGGGCGTGGCCAGCGTGCTGGGCATCAGCACGGCCTCGGTGTCGCGCATGGCCTCCGGCGGCTATGTGCTCGACGCGCATCGCAAGGAATGGGAGTTCGGCGTGCTGTTCGTGCGCCTGTTCCGCTCGCTCGACGCCATCCTCGGCCACAGCGACCAGGCCCGCCTCTGGCTGGCCAACGAAAACCTGGCGCTCGGCGGCAAGCCGGGCGAACTGATCCGCACAACCGAGGGCCTGGTACGTGTCGTCCACTATCTGGATGCCACCCGCGGTCGCGTCTGAGCGCCGGCCGTTCGCGCTGACGCTCTGGCGCGCGGTGGAGGCGCAGCACGTGGTCTCGACCATGCCCCTGGTCGACAGCCTCGAGGAGCAGGCCGTGCTGGAGGCCGTGCTCGACGCCGGCAAGCCCGCCGTGCCGGCCGAGGCGCGCCATCTCCATTACCTGCTGTTCACGCCGTTCCGCTATCCGCCCTCGTCGTGGGGCTCGCGCTTTCGTGGCCCGCAGGACCCGGGCGTGTTCTATGGCGCCGAGCAGGTCCGCACCGCGTGCGCGGAGCTCGGCTACTGGCGCTGGCGCTTCCTGCGCGACAGCCCGGCGCTGCCGCGCATCGACGCGCGCCCGCACACGCTGTTCCAGGTCAGCGTGCGCACCGACGGCATCGCGCTCGACGCGCCGCCGCTGTCCGAGCACGCGGCCCGCTGGACCGACCCCGACCATTACGATGCCTGCCATACGCTGGCGCGCGCCGCGCGCGAGGCCGGCCTCGGCATGATCCGCTACAGCTCGGTGCGCGATCCCGAGCACGGCCCCTGCGCCGCGCTGCTGACGCCGCGCGCGTTCGCCGAGCCGCAGCCGCTGACCACCACCACCTGGATGCTGACGGTGCGGCCCGACCGCGTGATCTGGCAGCGCGACGACCTGCTCCAGCGCGACAGCTTCCAGTTTCCCGCCGCGCCGTGGCAGGCGCCCGCCGCGGACGGCGCGCAGGACTGAGCGCCGCCCGGTCCGCGTGGCGGGGCCGCCGCCTCGCCTAGCAGGGAATTGTGAATCGGGTGTTGCAATGCAAAAGGAATAGCCTTATAATCTTTTTCTTCGACGGACGCGGGGTGGAGCAGTTGGCAGCTCGTCGGGCTCATAACCCGAAGGTCGCAGGTTCAAGTCCTGCCCCCGCAACCAACACTTCGTCGAGACACCATGCAGCAAGACAATGACGCCCTCCGAGGGCGTTTTTTGTTTTGTGCGTGTTTTGTGCGCCCGGCGCTGCGCACCGCCCGCGCAGCCGGCCGCGCACCAGCATCCGGACATTCCCCGGGCGCCCCGCGCAAGCGCATCGCACGGCTCCGGCAGCGTCCACGGGCGGTGATACACTTTCGCCATTCCTCCCGGACGCCCCTCATGAAATTCTGCTCGAACTGCGGCCATGCGGTCGTGCTGCGCATCCCCGAAGGCGACTCGCGCCCGCGCCACCTGTGCGAGAACTGCGGCACCATCCATTACGTCAACCCGCGCAACGTGGTCGGCACCATTCCCGTGTGGGAGGACAAGGTGCTGCTGTGCAAGCGCGCCATCGAGCCGCGCTACGGTTTCTGGACGCTGCCGGCCGGCTTCATGGAGATCGGCGAGACCACCGCCCAGGGCGCCGCGCGCGAGACGCTGGAAGAAGCCGGCGCGCGCGTGCAGGTCGGCGAGCTGTTCTCGATCCTCAATGTGCCGCACGTGCACCAGGTACACCTGTTCTACCTGGCCACGCTGGAGGATCTCGACATCAGCGCGGGCGAGGAAAGCCTGGAGGTCAAGCTGGTCGAGGAGGCCGACGTGCCGTGGGACGAGCTGGCCTTCCCCACCGTGATCCACTCGCTGCGCTGCTTCTTCGCCGACCGCGCGGCGGGCAGGCTGGCCGACGGCAGTTTCCGCCTGCACAGCCTGGACATCGACAAGCCGATGCGCCCGCTCACCAGCCGCGCCACGGTCGAGCCCTGATCCCTTCACCCGAGGCCGCTCCCGCCGCCCGCGCACCCGCCCATCCCGCATGATCACCTGGCTGGATCCGCATGATCCGTTTCCGCCGGTCGAGCGTGCGCTCGGCCCGGGCACGGACGCGCCCGGCCTGCTCGCCGCCAGCCGCGAGCTGTCGGCCCAGCGCCTGCTGCTGGCCTACCGGCAAGGCATCTTTCCGTGGTACGCCGAAGGCCAGCCGGTGCTGTGGTGGAGCACCGACCCGCGCATGGTGCTGCCGCCGCAGGCGCTGCGCGTGTCCGCCACCTTCCGCAAGACCCTGCGGCGCGTGCTGCGCGACCCGGACTGGGAGATCCGCGTCGACGCCGGCTTCACCGAGGTCATGCAGGCCTGCGCGCTGACGCCGCGCGACGGCCAGCACGGCACGTGGATCACCGAGGACATCATCGCCGCCTACGGCGCGCTGCACCAGAACGGCCTGGCCCACAGCGTGGAGAGCTGGTACCGCGGCGAGCGCGTGGGCGGCCTGTACGGCGTGGCGCTGGGGCGCATGTTCTACGGCGAATCGATGTTCGCGCGCCGCACCGATGCCTCCAAGATCGCGCTGGCCGCGCTATGCGCGTTCCTCGGCATGCACGGCGTGGCGATGATAGACTGCCAGCAGGAAACCGACCATCTGGCCTCGCTCGGCGCCAGCCCGATTCCGCGCGCGGAGTTCGCGGCGCATGTGCGTCTTGCCACCCGCCAGCCGGACATCGAGCCGTGGCGCTTCGACAAGACAGTGCTCCGGCACTGGACCCTGGCGCCGGACACGGCCTGCGGCTAGCGCCCGCGAGCGCACGCCGCACACCGCGCGGCGGCTTCCCTTGCATCGCCGTTTCATCCCTGGCCGCCGCAGACAAATGAGCAAGCTAAAGGAACTACCCCTTTCCGCGCTGCAGTTCTACGCCACCGCGCCCTATGCTTGCAGCTACCTGGACGGGCGCATGGCGCGCTCGCAGGTGGCCACCCCGGCCCACCTGATCAACGCGGACGTCTATTCGCGGCTGGTGCGCGCGGGCTTCCGCCGCAGCGGCATCTTCACCTACCGCCCCTATTGCGACGAATGCCACGCCTGCACGCCGTGCCGCGTGCTGGTGGACCGCTTCGCGCCGGACCGCAGCCAGCGCCGCGCGTGGCGCCAGCACGAGGGCCTGCAGGCGCTGGTGGCGCCGCTGACCTACGTCGAGGAACACTACGCGCTCTACCTGCTGTACCAGTCGATGCGCCACGCCGGCGGCGGCATGGACCAGGACAGCCGCGACCAGTACGAGCAGTTCCTGCTGCAAAGCCGCGTCAACTCGCGCCTGGTGGAATTCCGCGAGCCGCCGGGCTCGCCCGAGGCCGGGCGCCTGCGCATGGTCAGCATGATCGACGTGCTCGACGACGGCCTGTCCTCCGTCTACACCTTCTACGATCCGCTGGAGATGGGCGCGAGCTACGGCACCTACAACATCCTGTGGCAGATCCGCCAGGCGCGCGAGCTGGCGCTGCCGCACCTGTACCTCGGCTACTGGATCGCCGACAGCCGCAAGATGGCCTACAAGGCACGCTACCAGCCGCTTCAGGTCCTGACCGGCAACCAGTGGCGGCCGTTCGACGCGCCCGCCGCGCCGGCGCCGCAGGGCGCGCCCACCGCCGCGCCCGTGATCCCGCCGCAGCCCGGCGAGAACGGGCCCGGCGGCACGCTCTAGCCGCCACGCGCGGCGCGCGCAATGCGCTCGCGGGGCGGCCCAGCCGTTACAATGCCGGCCTGGCCCCGACTTCCAAGCTGATCCCCTGTGCTGAACGCGCTCTATCCCCTGTTTCGCCCCGCCCTGTTCTCGATGGATGCCGAGGACGCCCACCACTTCACGCTGAACAACCTGCGCCGCGCCAAGCGCCTCGGGCTGGCGGGCTGCATCGGCAACACCATCGCCGACGACCCGCGCACCGTGATGGGCGTGCGCTTCCCCAACCCGGTCGGCCTGGCCGCCGGCCTGGACAAGGACGGCGCGTACATCGACGCGCTGGCCGCGTTCGGCTTCGGCTTCATCGAAGTGGGCACCGTGACGCCGCGCGCGCAGCCGGGCAACCCGCGCCCGCGCATGTTCCGCCTGCCCCAGGCCGACGCGCTGATCAACCGCATGGGCTTCAACAACGGCGGCGTGGACGCCTTCATCGCCAACGTCACGGCCTCGCGGTGGAAGGCCGAAGGCGGCGTGCTGGGCCTGAACATCGGCAAGAACGCCGACACGCCGATCGAGCGCGCGGTGGACGACTACCTGCACTGCCTGGAGCGCGTCTACCCGCACGCCAGCTACGTCACCGTCAACATCTCCTCGCCCAACACCAAGAACCTGCGCCAGCTGCAGGGCGCGAGCGAGCTCGACAGCCTGCTGTCCACGCTCAAGGCCGCGCAGCAGCGCCTGGCCGACCAGCACAAGCGCTACGTGCCGCTGGCGCTGAAGATCGCCCCCGACCTCGACGCCGACCAGATCGGCAACATCGGCGACGCGCTGGTGCGCCACCGCATCGACGGCGTGATCGCCACCAACACCACCATCGCGCGCGACGCGGTCAAGGGCCTGCCGCACGGCGAGGAAGCCGGCGGCCTGTCGGGCCGGCCGGTGTTCGCGGCCTCCACGCGGGTGGTCGAGGGCCTGCGCGCGGTGGTCGGCGAGGCCGTGCCCATCGTCGGCGTGGGCGGCATCTTCGGCGGCGCCGACGCGCGCGCCAAGATCGCCGCGGGCGCGCAGCTGGTGCAGGTCTACAGCGGGCTGATCTACCGCGGGCCGGTGCTGGTGAAGGAATGCGCGGAGGCGCTGCGGGGCTGACACGGGTCTGGTGCGGGGCCCGATGTGGGGCCGATGTGGGCCCGATGTGGGCACGATGTGCGCCTCATACGCGGTTTTCCCAATCGCCGTATCATCCCCATCCCACTCTCCTCCGTGTGACAAGGACAAAGAACGTCATGGAAACCATCCGTCTGGGCCGCAGCGACCTGGAAGTCTCTCGCATCTGCCTCGGCACCATGACCTTCGGCGAGCAGAACACCGAAGCCGAAGGCCACAGCCAGCTCGATTACGCCGTCTCGCGCGGCATCAACTTCATCGACACGGCCGAGATGTATCCGGTCAAGCCGCGCGCCGAAACCTACGGCAGCACCGAGCGCATCGTCGGCACCTGGCTCAAGCGCCAGCAGCGCGACCGCATCGTGCT
This sequence comes from Cupriavidus ulmosensis, assembly GCF_977008105.1. Taxonomy (NCBI): domain Bacteria; kingdom Pseudomonadati; phylum Pseudomonadota; class Betaproteobacteria; order Burkholderiales; family Burkholderiaceae; genus Cupriavidus; species Cupriavidus ulmosensis. The sequence goes on along the minus strand of NZ_CDRMWP010000001.1, from coordinate 1,865,986 downwards.
GGCCACCAAGGTGGCCGGCCCGGCCCGCATGCCGTGGATCCGCAACGGCGGCGACCTCACGCCGCAGAGCATCCGCGAGGCGGTGGACGCCTCGCTGGCGCGCCTGCAGACCGACTACATCGACCTCTACCAGATCCACTGGCCGGCCCGCAACGCGCCCAACTTCGGCCAGAAGCAGTTCGATCCGGCCAAGGAGCGCGAGTGCACCTCGATCCAGGCCCAGCTCGAAACGATGGGCGAACTGGTGCGCGCCGGCAAGATCCGCTACGTGGGCGTGTCCAACGAGACGCCGTGGGGCGTGGCGGAGTTCGCCAAGCAGGCCGAGCTGCACGGCCTGCCGCGCATCGCCACCATTCAGAACCCGTACAACCTGCTCAACCGGAGCTTCGAGCAGGGCCTGGACGAGGCCTGCTTCCGCACCGACGTGAGCCTGCTGGTGTACAGCCCGCTGGCGTTCGGCCAGCTCACCGGCAAGTACCTCGCCGGCACGCCGGAGCAGCCCGCGTTCGACGCGCAGGCCAAGGGCCGCCTGACCCGCTTCCCGGCCGACTGGAGCCCGCGCTACCTGCGCCCGGAAAGCCTGGCCGCGTCGGCGCGCTACGTGAAGCTGGCGCGCGCGCACGGCATCTCGCCGGCCACGCTGGCGCTGGCCTGGAGCTACTCGCGCTGGTTCGCCGCGAGCACCATCATCGGCGCCACCTCGCTGGAGCAACTGCGCGAGGACGTCGATGCGTGGCAGGCGCGCTCGTTGCCCGAAGACGTCACCGCGGCGATCGAGCGCATCCACGCCGAAATCAACAACCCGGCGCAATAAGAACGCGCAGCAAGCAGGCGCCTGGCGCGCGCCTGGCGCCGCGCCACCCGCGCCCCGCCCTACCCGCGGCTGGCCCCTTCCGGCGCACTGGAACGGGGCAAAGCGGGCAAATCGGGCGGCGAAAATGGTATCCTCGCAGGCTTATCGCCGTCGCAAACCGTCGCGCCACGGCGACTGCCTGCCCGCCGCCAGGCAAGTCGCCGCGCCACGGCTGCGGCCGACCCGCGCCGATCCGCCACGGATCCGCGGCCGGCCGGGACGGCGGACCGGACCTGAGACCGGTGAAAAACAATGAGCGGCTCACCACCCAGAACCCATATCCGGGGGAGATCATAACCATGAAGTGCCTGAAGACATCGACCAAGACCATCCTGGCCAGCGCCGTGGCCCTCGCGCTGCTGTACGGCGGCGCCGTGCAGGCCCAGACCGTCAAGGTGCTCTCGATCGTCGACCATCCCGCGCTGGACGCCATCCGCGACGGCGTGCGCGACGAGCTGAAGAGCGCCGGCTATGACGCCGACAAGAACCTGAAGTGGGAATACCAGAGCGCGCAGGGCAATACCGGCACCGCCGCCCAGATCGCCCGCAAGTTCGTCGGCGACCAGCCCAGCGTGATCGTCGCCATCGCCACGCCGTCGGCGCAGGCCGTGGTGGCCGCCACCAAGTCGGTGCCGGTGGTGTACTCCGGCGTGACCGACCCGGTCGCCGCGCAACTGGTCAAGAGCTGGAGCGCCTCCGGCACCAACGTGACCGGCGTGTCGGACAAGCTGCCGCTGGACAGGCAGGTCGCCCTGATCAAGCGCGTGGTGCCCAAGGTCAAGACCGTCGGCATGGTCTACAACCCCGGCGAGGCCAACTCGGTGGTGGTGGTCAAGGAACTGAAGGCGCTGCTGGCCAAGGAAGGCCTGGCGCTCAAGGAAGCCGCCGCGCCGCGCACGGTGGACATCGGCGCCGCCGCCAAGAGCCTGATCGGCAAGGTCGACGTGATCTACACCAACACCGACAACAACGTGGTGTCGGCCTACGAGGCCCTGGTCAAGGTCGCCAACGAGTCCAGGATCCCGCTGGTGGCGGCCGACACCGACAGCGTCAAGCGCGGCGCCATCGCGGCGCTGGGCATCAACTACGGCGACCTCGGCCACCAGACCGGCAAGGTGGTGGTGCGCATCCTGAAGGGCGAGAAGCCCGGCGCGATCGCCTCCGAGACCAGCGACAAGCTCGAACTGTTCGTGAACACCGGCGCGGCCGAGAAGCAAGGCGTGACGCTCTCGCCCGAACTGATCAAGGAAGCGAAGACCGTCATCAAGTAAGACGGCACGCCGAGCCTGCGCGCACGCGCGCAGGCGGCTCTATCCGGGCCGCCCCCCGGAACGCCCGCGCCGCGCCGCCTGACCCGGGCGGCGCGCCGGGCGTTTCAGATCCGGCCTCCCGTGCCGGAAACAGCAACTGGATTTCCCCATGTCCCTCTTTTCCATCCTGGGTGCACTGGAGATCGGCCTGATCTTCAGCCTCGTCGCCCTGGGGGTGCTGATCTCCTTTCGCATCCTCAACTTCCCCGACCTGACCGTCGACGGCAGCTTCCCGCTGGGCGGCGCCGTGGCCGCCACGCTGATCGCCTCGGGCCAGGACCCGTTCCTGGCCACCGCGCTGGCGATCGTGGCGGGCGCCTTCGCCGGCTTCGTCACCGGCTGGCTCAACGTGCGCCTCAAGATCATGGACCTGCTCGCCAGTATCCTGATGATGATCGCGCTGTACTCGGTCAACCTGCGCGTGATGGGCAAGCCCAACGTGCCGCTGATCACCGAATCCACCATCTTCACCATCCTGCAGCCCGACTGGCTGCCGGACTACGTGCTGCGCCCGGCGCTGCTGCTGGTCGTGGTGGTCGTGGCCAAGCTCGGCCTCGACTGGTTCTTCTCGTCGCAGCTCGGCCTGGCCATGCGCGCCACCGGCGCCAACCCGCGCATGGCGCGCGCCCAGGGCATCGCCACCGGCCGCGCCACGCTGGCCGGCATGGCGCTGTCCAACGGCCTGGTCGCGCTGGCCGGCGCGCTGTTCGCGCAGACCCAGGGCGGCTCCGACATCTCGATGGGCATCGGCACCATCGTGATCGGCCTGGCCGCAGTCATCATCGGCGAGAGCATCCTGCCGGCGCGCCGGCTGGTCTACACCACGCTGGCCGTGGTGCTCGGCGCCATCCTGTACCGCTTCTTCATCGCGCTGGCGCTCAACAGCGAATTCATCGGCCTCAAGGCGCAGGACCTGAACCTCGTCACCGCGGTGCTGGTCACCGGCGCGCTGGTGCTGCCGGGAACCCGCAAGAAGCTGTTCGGCCGCAAGGGAGGTGCTTGAGATGCTGCGCGCGCAAGACCTGAAACTGACCTTCAATCCCGGCACCCCGATCGAGACGCGCGCGCTGCGCGGCCTCAGCCTGGACATCCCCACCGGCCAGTTCGTGGCCGTGATCGGCTCCAACGGCGCCGGCAAGTCCACCTTCCTCAACGCCATCAGCGGCGACCAGATGGTGGACAGCGGCAGCATCACGATCGACGACACCGACGTCACGCGCAAGCCGGCGTGGGACCGCGCCCACCTGGTGGCGCGCGTGTTCCAGGACCCGATGGCGGGCACCTGCGAAGCGCTGACGATCGAGGAAAACATGGCGCTGGCGATGGCGCGCGGCAGCCGCCGCGGTTTCCGCGCGGCGCTCAACAAGCCCTCGCGCGAACTGTTCCGCGACAAGCTGCGCCTGCTTAACCTGGGCCTGGAAAACCGCCTGACCGACCGCATCGGCCTGCTGTCCGGCGGCCAGCGCCAGGCCGTGAGCCTGCTGATGGCCTCGCTGCAGCCCTCGCGCATCCTGCTGCTCGACGAGCACACCGCCGCGCTCGATCCCAAGACCGCCGCCTTCGTGCTGGAACTGACCGCCAAGATCGTGGAGGACAGCAAGCTCACCACCATGATGGTCACGCACAGCATGCGCCAGGCGCTCGACTACGGCCAGCGCACGGTGATGCTGCATCAGGGGCAGGTGGTGCTGGACGTGTCCGGCGAACAGCGCGCCGGTCTCGACGTGCCCGACCTGCTGCGCATGTTCGAGCAGACGCGGCACGAGCAACTGGATGACGACGCGTTGCTGTTGAGCTGATTCGAGCGTTGCGGTTCTGCGCCCCTCGCCCATGCATGGGCGAGGGGGCAGAACCATCGGCGGGCCGTCTACGCCGCGGCCGCCTTCTCCAGCCACCGCTTCATCTGGTCCGTCACCGCCGAGCCCGAGAACGAGCAGCTGTCCTGCGCGAACACGGCGGACATCTCGAGCCGGCGCAGCAGTTCTTCCATCGCCTGGCCGAACACCGGCGGCAGCGTCAGCGCGGGCGCCGCCGCGCGCCAGTTGCGCACCAGCGCGTCGGCCGCCAGCGTGCCGCCGAGGTGCTGATCCAGCGCCGCGCGCATGCCCGCCAGCGCGGGCGCGTTGCCGGTGGAAGAGACAGAAACACTCATCGGCGTGCCCTCCTTTCCTTGTACAGCTCGCGGAACGTGCGCCCGCTCGGGGCCGGCATGTCGCGCGTCTCGGTCCAGCCGCGGCCGGCCATCGGCAGGCTGGCGATCAGCCTGCTGCTGCCGCCCATGCGCGCCAGCAGGCGCGCGCCGATGCGGGTGGCGAACGCGTACAGGCCCGGCCGGCTGGCCACGTAGCCCCAGGCCTTGAGGCCGAGCCGCTCCTGCCAGGGCCGCAGGCCGCGTTCCATCTGTTTTTCGCGCAGCTTGCGCAGCAGGTCCGACAGCGGGATCGAGGCCGGGCACACGCGGTTGCATTCGCCGCACAGCGTGGCCGCCTGCGGCAGGTCCAGCGCGTTGGCCAGGCCGACATAGCTCGGCGTCAGCACGCTGCCCATCGGCCCGGGATAGACCCAGCCGTAGGCATGCCCGCCGATCTTCTGGTAGACCGGGCAGTGGTTCATGCAGGCGCCGCAGCGGATGCAGCGCAGCATCTCCTGGAACTCGCCGCCGATCAGGCCGCTGCGCCCGCCGTCGACCAGCACGAAATACATGTGCTCGGGGCCGTCGCGCTCGCCCGCGGCGCGCGGGCCGGTGAGCAGCGAGAAATAGTTCGAGATCGCCTGGCCGGTGGCCGAGCGCGGCAGCAGGCGCATCACGGTGGCGAGGTCTTCCAGCGTGGGCAGCACCTTCTCGATGCCGGTCACGGCCACGTGCACGCGCGGCATCACCGTGCACATGCCTTCGTTGCCCTCGTTGGTCACTACCGCCACCGAGCCGGTCTCGGCGATGATGAAGTTGCCGCCGGTCACGCCCATGTCGGCCGAGAGGAATTGCGGGCGCAGCACCTCGCGCGCCTCGCGCGTCATCTCGGGGATGTCGGTCAGGCGCGGCTTGTGGTGGACGCGGGCGAACAGGTCGGCGATCTCTTCCTTGTCCTTGTGCACCACCGGCGCGATGATGTGCGACGGCGGCTCGGCGTCGTTGATCTGCAGGATGTATTCGCCGAGGTCGGTCTCGATGCTCTGCACGCCCATCTCGCCGAGCACCTGGTTCAGGCGCATTTCCTCCGTCACCATCGACTTGCTCTTGATGACCTTCTTCACGCCGTGCTTGCGCGCGATCTCCGCCACCAGCCGCGCGGCGTCCGCGGTGGTCTCGGCGAACAGCACGGTGGCGCCACGCCGCGTGGCGTTTTCCTCGAAGGTGGCGAGCCACACGTCGAGATTGTCGAGCGCGCGGTTGCGGCGCTCCTTGAGCGCTTCGCGCGTGGCGTCGAAATCGATGTCGCGCATCGCGTCGGCGCGCGCGGTGACGAATTTGGTGGAGAGCTTCTTGAGGTTCTGCTGCAGGCGCTGGTCGGCCAGCTTCTGGCCCGCGCGCGCCTTGAATTCCATGCTGCGAACTTGCATAGCGGGATCTCGCTGAAGTTGTTTTCCGATCCGGCGGACTCAGGCGTCGCCGGCCAGCACCTGCGCGATGTGCAGCACCTGCGTGCGCGTGTCGCCGGTGCGGCGCAGCCGGCCTTCGATGTTCAGGATGCAGCCCAGGTCGCCCAGCACCACGGCATCGGCGCCGCTGGCCTTGATGTTGGCGCACTTCTCGTCGACGATGGCCGTCGAGATATTGCCGTACTTGACCGAGAAGGTGCCGCCGAACCCGCAGCAGGCCTCGCAGTCCTTCATCTCGCTGAGCTGCACGCCGGGCAGGTGCGCCAGCAGCGCGCGCGGCTGGCTCTTGACGCCGAGCTCGCGCAGCCCGGAGCAGGAATCGTGGTAGGTGACGCGGCCGGCGAACGTCGAATCGAACTCGCCCAGCTTCGCCACGTTGACGAGGAAATCGGTGAGCTCGAACACGCGCGCGCGCAGGCTTTCGTAGCGGCCGTTGAGCTCGGGGTCGTCGCGCAGCAGGTCGGCGTAGTGATGCAGCACCATGCCGCCGCAGGAGCCGGACGGGATCACCACGTACTCGAACATCTCGAACTCGCGCAGGAATTTCTCGGCGAGGTCGCGCGCCACGGCGCGCTCGCCCGAGTTGTAGGCGGGCTGCCCGCAGCAGGTCTGCGCCTCGGGCACCAGCACTTCGTATCCCGCCTTTTCCAGCAGCTTGAGCACCGAGAAGCCGATTTCCGGACGCATCAGGTCCACCAGACAGGTGGCGAACAGGCCGACTCGCATTGTTTCCCTTTTCCAGACCCCGAAACTCCGCAATTATGCGCTTTCGCGCACCGTGCCGCATCTGTCGGACAGCCGTCGGGACCACTTTCATGCCATTGAAAAGTGCGTGTCAGCGCATTTCCTAGGGCTTATACCGAGGCTGGCGCATGCAAGGTTTTGTTCGGCAATCGCATTTCACCTATTGAAATTTTCACAATGCGAGATAGAATCAGGCAACCGCTTAATTTGCCGCATGGCAACATTTCCTCATGGCAGACGCAGACAAAGAACCCGGCAAGACATCCATCCAGGTCATCGAACGCATGATGACCCTGCTGGATTCGCTCGCGCAGCACGCGGATCCCGTCAGCCTGAAGGAGTTGTCGCTGGCCACCGGCCTGCATCCTTCCACCGCGCACCGCATCCTCAACGACATGGTGGCCTGCCGCTTCGTCGACCGCTCCGATCCCGGCAGCTACCGGCTCGGCATGCGGCTGCTGGAGCTGGGCAACCTGGTCAAGGCGCGCCTGTCGGTGCGCGACGCGGCGCTGGCGCCGATGCGCGCGCTGCACCGCGTGACCGGGCAGACCGTCAACCTGTCGGTGCGCCAGGGCGACGAGATCGTCTATATCGAGCGCGCCTACAGCGAGCGCTCCGGCATGCAGGTGGTGCGCGCCATCGGCGGGCGCGCGCCGCTGCACCTGACCTCGGTCGGCAAGCTGTTCCTGGCGGCCGACGAGCTCAGCCGCGTGCGCAACTACGCCACCCGCACCGGGCTGGCCGGCCACACCCGCACCTCGATCACCGACCTGATCAAGCTCGAGCGCGAGCTCAACTGGGTGCGCACCAACGGCTACGCGCGCGACAACGAGGAGCTGGAGCTCGGCGTGCGCTGCATCGCCGCCGGCATCTACGACGACTCGCGCCGCCTGGTCGCCGGCCTCTCGCTGTCGGCCCCGGCCGACCGCCTGCAGGAAAGCTGGCTGCAGAATCTCAAGGACACCGCGCTGCAGATCTCGCGCGGCATGGGCTACGCGACCGACGTCGCCGCGGCCTGACCTGGGCGGCGCGCGTCGCACGGACGCGCGCCGTGCATCGTGCCCGCCCGCCGCCGCTTCGTGCCACCGCTTCGTGCGGCGGCTTTCCCGTGCGATGGCGTCCCCTCCCCCTGGTCTGCCCATTGTTCTGCCCTCTGCTCGACCAAGCGTTTACCCTTAGTTTTCAGATAACCTGATTAGCAGTATCCTGCCGGGCATGCGAACCAAGGCCATCACGCTGACCGAACAGGTCGCCCAGCAACTGCGCGCGGAAATCGCCGACGGCGTCTATCCCGTCGGCGCCCGGCTGCCTTCGGGCAAGCAACTGGCCGAGCGCTACGGCGTCAGCCCCGCGGTGATCCGCGAAGTCACCGAGCACCTGCGCTCGCAAGGACTGGTGGAAAGCCGCCAGGGGCTCGGCAGCACGGTGCTGTCGCGCACCGGCAGCGGCGGCTTCCGGCTGCCGCAGGAAATCGGCATCGACCGCGGCGGGCTGGCCAGCCTCTACGAGCTGCGGCTCGACCTGGAAAGCGCCGCCGCCGCGCTCGCGGCGCAGCGGCGCACCGCCGAGGAACTGGCGCGGATGCAGGCGCTGCTGGCGCAACTCGGCGCGCAACTGCACGACCCGGACCGCAGCGTGGAAGCCGATACCGCCTTCCACGTGGCGATCGCCGCCGCCACCCACAATCCGTATTACCTGCAACTGCTGCAATACCTGAACCTGCAGCTGCACCAGGCCGTGCATGCCGCGCGCCGCAACACGCGCCAGCAGGAAGGCCTGTCCGAGCAGGTCCACCAGGAACACCTGGCGATCTTCCATGCCATCCGCGCCGGCGACGCCGGCCTGGCGCGCGCGGCCGCGGTGTCGCACCTGCAAGGCGCCGCCGCGCGGCTGGGCCTGCCGGTCGCGCCGCGCCACCCCGATCCTTCCCATCCAGCGGCCTGAGCCGCGCCGCCTTACCGGACAGCACCATGCAAACTTCCGCCTTCCTGCCCCGCCTGGTCGAAGCCCTCGGCCCCGATGTGGCCGCCACCGAGCCCGACCAGGTCGCACCCTGGCTAGCCGACTGGCGCGGCCTTTACCGCGGCAACGCGCAGGCCGTGGTGCGCCCGCGCAGCGTGGACGAAGTGGCGCGCTGCCTGGCGCTGTGCCAGCAGGCCGGCGTGCCGGTGGTGCCGCGCGGCGGCAATACCGGCCTGTGCGGCGGCGCCGCGCCCGACAGCAGCCCCGCCAACGTGGTGCTGAGCCTGGACCGCATGAACGCGATCCGCTCGGTCGATACCATCGCCAACACGATGGTGGCCGAGGCCGGCTGCATCCTCGGCAACCTGCGCCGCGCCGCGGCCGAGGCCCACCGCCTGCTGCCGCTCAGCCTGGCGGCCGAGGACTCGTGCCAGATCGGCGGCAACCTCGCCACCAACGCGGGCGGCGTCAACGTGGTGCGCTACGGCATGACGCGCGAGCTGGTGCTGGGCGTGGAAGCGGTGCTGCCGAACGGCGAGGTCTTCCACGGCCTGCGCGCGCTGCGCAAGGACAATACCGGCTACGACCTCAAGCAACTGCTGATCGGCTCCGAAGGCACGCTCGGCGTGATCACCGCCGCCTCGCTGCGCCTGTTCCCGCGCACCGACGCACGCTCGGTGGTGCTGGCGGCGGTGGCGTCGCCGCAGCAGTCGCTGGAACTGTTCGAGCTGCTGTTCGAGCAGTGCGGCGCGCGGCTGCAGGCGTTCGAGTTCTTCACCGGCGACTGCCTGGACCTCGTGCTGCGCCACGCGGAGGGCGTGCAGGAGCCGTTCGGCCAGCGCTATCCCGCCTACGTGCTGGTGGAACTGGCCGACACCACCGACGAGGCCGCGCTGGGCGCCCTGCTCGAGCGCGTGATCGGCGAAGCGCTGGAGCGCGAGCTGTGCCTCGACGCGGCGGTCTCGGCCTCGCTGGCGCAACTGCAGAGCCTGTGGAAGCTGCGCGAGGAAATCTCCGAGGCGCAGCGCGCGGACGGCCCCCACCTTAAGCATGACGTGTCGCTGCCGATCGAGCAGATCCCGGCCTTCATGGCGTCGATGGAAGCGCGCCTGAAAGCCGCCAGCCCCAGCATCCGCCCGTTCATCTTCGGCCACTTCGGCGACGGCAACCTGCACTACAACCTGTCGCGCCCGGCCGGCGCGGAACGCGACTGGGCGGCCGTGCACGGCAAGGCGCTGACCGCCGAGGTGCTGGACGAAGTGGCGCGCTACGGCGGCAGCATCAGCGCCGAGCACGGCATCGGCCAGCTCAAGCGCGACGATTTCCTGCGCCTCAAGGACCCGCTGGAACTGCGCCTGATGCAAGGCATCAAGCAACTGCTCGACCCGGCCGGCATCATGAATCCCGGCAAGCTGCTGTAAGCGCATCGCCGCCGTGACGGCGACAAAAAAACGCGCCGGGGACGGCGCGTTTTTTCATTGCGGGACATCGGCGGACGACGACCCGGGCCGCGCAGCGGCTCAGCCCGCCACCGCCGCGACCATCAGATGCCGCGCGCCTGCTGGGCGGCCAGCACGGCCTGCGGGCTGTTGGCGGGCGCCTGCGTCAGGTTGGGCGAGGCCGGGAACGGATGCGGCGCCGGGCCGGACGGCGAATGCTCCAGCCAGTCCTTGACGCGGGTGGCATCGGCGAAGCGCGACAGCTTGCCCACCGAGTCGAGGAACACCATCACCACGTTGCGGCCATTCACGCGCGCCTGCATCACCAGGCACTGGCCGGCCTCGGAGATGAAGCCGGTCTTCTGCAGGCCGATCTCCCAGTTGCCGCCGCGCACCAGGCGGTTGGTGCTGACGTAGTGCTGGGTGCGGCCCAGCACGTTGACTTCGTGCTCGGTCTGCGTGGTGAACTCGCGGATGGTCGGGTTGCGGTAGGCCGCGTTGACCATGCGCACCAGGTCCACGGCGCTCGAGACGTTGCCGCTCGACAGGCCGCTGGAATCGACGAAGTGGCTGTCGTTCATGCCAAGCTCGCGCGCCTTGCGGTTCATCGCCTGCACGAAGGCCGGCAGGCCGCCCGGGTAGCTGCGGCCGAGCACGGAAGCGGCGCGGTTCTCGGAGGACATCAGCGCCAGCAGCAGCAGTTCCTGGCGGCTGAGCTGCGTGCCGAAGCGCAGGCGCGAGCTGCTGTGCTTCTCGTTGTCGCGGTCTTCCTCGCCGATGGTGAGGACTTCATCCATCGGCAGGTGCGAGTCCATCACCACCAGCGCCGTCATCAGCTTGGTGATGGAGGCGATCGGCAGGACCGCGGCGGAATTCTTCTGGAACAGCACTTCGTTGCTGTTCTGGTCCATCACCAGCGCCACGCTGGAGCGCAGGGCGAGCGAGTCCTCGGTGTTGCGCAGGCCGAGCGCCTCGCCCAGCGACGGCTTGGCCGGCGTGAACGCGGCGCGCACCGGCGCCGCCTGGCGTTGCGCGACCACCTGGTGCCGGCCGTTCTTGAGCACGACAACCTTGCGCGGCGCAGCGCGCCCAGCGACAGTTTTAGAAGGAGTTGCTGGCTTTTTCTCGGACTTCGAGATTTTTGCCGACTTTTTAGACTTTGTCGTTTCCGCCTTGGTGGCGGCATCGGCCGTGGGAACGGCCAGCATGGAAACGGACAGCAGCACTGAAGCCGCGACCGCAGTCAAAGGGACAGAGCCGAAGAATCTGGAAAATAGGGAGGAATCAGACCGGAACATGATTCATTCAGCGCGCAGCTAGGATGGCGCCAGTTTAGGAAAAAAAGAAATTGTTAGCAAGATTAAAGACTTACGAAGCCTCTTTAAAGTTCGATTTGCAAACAATTCCGCATTACGGAAAAAGCGATCCAAGCATCACACAACACGTGCTGCGCGCCCGACTCGGACTGTGGTAATTCCACCGCACGCCGCCCCCGGCAACGCGCGGCCAGCGCATTTGCGCGGGCCGCGCGGCACTTGCCAGCGCGGCGGCATGCAACCGGGACGGCCCGCATCGCGCCGTCCCGCGATCGCCCTCAAGAAAGGAAACGCGCGAACTCGCTTACCGGTTCACGTTCCGTGCTAAGGGTATTCTCTATGGCCGCGGGATCGGCGTAGCCAAGCGCCATCCCGCACACCACCATCTCGTCCCCGGTCAACCGCAGGTGGCTGGAAATCACCGCATGGAACTGCGTGAACGCGGCCTGCGGGCAAGTGTCGAGCCCGCGCGCGCGCGCCGCCACCATGATGCTCTGCAGGAACATGCCGTAGTCGAGCCAGCTGCCCTGCTCCAGGATGCGGTCGATGGTGAAGATCATGCCCACCGGCGCATCGAAGAAGGTGAAGTTGCGCGAATGCTGCGCATGCATGCGCGCCTTGTCCTCGCGGCTGATCTCCAGCAGGCTGTACAGGTCCCAGCCCACCTTGCGCCGGCGGTCGATATACGGCTTGACCCACTCGCGCGGGTAGTACGGGTATTCCTCGCGGTACTTGCTGTCGCGCTGCGGATCGTCGTATGCCGCCAGCACGTCGGCCGACAGCTTGAGCTTGGCCTCGCCGGTCAGCACGTAGACCCGCCACGGCTGCACATTGGTGCCCGACGGCGCGCGGCTGGCCACGGCCAGGATCTCGCTGACCATCTCGCGCGGCACCGGCGTATCGAGAAAAGCGCGCACCGAGCGCCGCGTGATGATCGCCTGGTCAACCGCCGCGGCGTCGCGTCTTTGCTGCGAATCCATACGTTTATCCTTGTTGTCTCACTGCCCCGGCCTCATGGTCCGGTCTCATTGTCCGGCCCCATTTCCCGGCATCTCATGCACCAGGGGCCGCAGCGCATCGCGCAGCGCCGCCGGCAGCGGCACCGGACGGCGCGTGGCGCGGTCCACGTAGACGTGCACGAAATGCCCCTGTGCTGCGGCAATCTCTTCGTCGTTGCGGAACAGGCCCACCTCGTAGCGCACGCTGGAATTGCCGAGCCGCGCCACGCGCAGCCCCGCCACCACCGTATCGGGAAAGCTCAGCGCGGAAAAGTAGTTGCACTGCGTCTCGATCACCAGCCCGATGGTCTCGCCCGCCTCGATGTCGAGCACGCCCTGACGGATCAGGTAGGTGTTCACGACGGTATCGAAATAACTGTAGTAGACGACGTTGTTGACGTGGCCATAGACATCGTTGTCCATCCAGCGCGTGGTGATGGGCTGGAAGTGGCGGTAGGCGCTGCGCGTGTCGGCGGTCGGTTTCATCGGTGGCGGGAGCGTGGTGGCAGATCGGTGGCGGGAGGGCAGGCTTCGGCGGCGCGTCGTCAGGGCAACGCCATCGCGGCCGTGGCGGCACGCCGGCGCGCGTGATATTGCGCCGCCAGCGCGACCGTCTGGGCGTGCACCGCCACGGTGTCCTCGATGCGGTTGCCGTAGCCGCCCGCCATCGCCACGGCGACCGGCAGGCCGCGCTGCCAGGCCGCGTCGAACACCATGCGGTCGCGCCGCGCCAGCCCGGCCAGCGTCAGCTTGAGGCGGCCGAGGCGGTCGCCTTCATGCGGGTCGGCGCCGGCCAGATAGATCACGAGGTCCGGGGCAAAGCGGACGAACAGCGTATCGAGCGCGCCCTGCAGCGCCTCGGCATAGGCGTCGTCGCCGCAGCCGTCCGGCAGGCCGACGTCGAGATCGCTCGCTTCCTTGCGGAACGGATAGTTCTTCTCGCCATGCAGCGACAGCGTGAAGACGAAGGGATCGCCGCGCAGGATGGCGGCGGTGCCGTTGCCCTGGTGCACGTCGAGGTCCACCACCGCCACGCGCCCGGCCAGTCCGTCGCGGCGCAACTGGCGGGCGGCGACGGCGGCGTCGTTGAACACGCAGAAACCGCCGCCCTTGTCCGCATAGGCGTGATGCGTGCCGCCGGCGAGGTTGACGGCGATGCCCTCCTGGCACGCGGCGCGGCAGGCCGCGATGGTGGCGCCGGCCGAGCGCCGGGAGCGCTCCACCATCGCCTCCGACCACGGGAAGCCGATCTCGCGCTGGCGCGCCGGATCGAGCTGGCCGCGCGACACGCTGTCGACGTATTCGCGGGTATGCGCCAGCAGCAGGGCGTCGTCCCCGGCGCGCGGTGCCTCGGCCAGCGTCAGCCCCGGCACCTCGCGCCCGACCGCGTCCCTGAGCATGCTGTACTTGCGCATCGGGAAACGATGGCCCTCGGGCAGCGGCAGGACGAAATGATCGGCGTAGAAGGCAAGCATGGGCAACGGGAAACCGGCGTGGCGCGGCCGGCTGCGCCTGCGGAAACGGCGCTTCCGGCAGACCGCGATGGTAGCACTGCCGCGCCGCGGGCGTACGGCGCCAGGCGCCCCGCCCCGGCCCGGGAAACGCCGTGCCGGCAACGGTTTCACGTGCGGCATGCGCCACCGGCATCGGCTTCCGGGAGGACGGTCAGCGAGGACTTCGGGGAGATTTATTTGTGCAATGCACAAGAAGACCTTGACAGCCTTTTTCTTTTCCCTACAATTGGAATTGTTGCGGCGCACCATCCGACTTTGCCAAGCAGGCGGAGCGTGTCGGCAACCTCCTGCGCCTGGGGCTGGCTGACGAGAGACTGCTATTCGTCATGGCTTTGACATCTGGGCGGCCTAATTTTGCATGATCTTGAACTTCATCATTGGAGACTCGCATGAACTTCACCCCGGAACAAGTCGCTGCAGCGCAAAAAGCCAACCTGGAAACCATCTTCGGCCTGACCACCAAGGCATTCGAAGGCGTTGAAAAGCTGGTCGAGCTGAACCTGCAAGTGGTCAAGGCGACTTTCGCAGAAAACGTCGACAACGCCAAGAAGGCGCTGTCCGCCAAGGATCCCCAGGAATTCCTGGCCATCCAGGCTTCGCTGGTCCAGCCGGTCGCCGAAAAGACCCTGGCCTACAGCCGCCACCTGTACGAAATCGCCTCGGAAACCCAGTCGGAATTCACCAAGGTCGCCGAAGCCCAGCTGGCCGAGAGCTCGAAGAAGGTGCAAGCCCTGGTCGAGAACTTCGCCAAGAACGCCCCGGCCGGTTCGGAATCCACCGTGGCCATCGTGAAGTCGGCGATCAGCGCCGCCAACAACGCCTACGAGTCGGTCCAGAAGGCCACCAAGCAGGCTGTGGAAATCGCTGAAAGCAACTTCCAGGCAGCCGCCTCGGCCGCCACCAAGGCCGCCCAGCAAGCCAGCGCCTCGGCTCGCACCGCGACCAAGAAGGCCACCACCACCGCCGCCTAAGCAGCGCACGCGGCAGACGGACCGGCTCCGGCCGGTTCGTTGGCAAAGCACGCATGGCACGCGCCGGCGCGTTTTGCCAACGAAGGCAAGCGGGAACCACGAACCACCGGTTCCCCGCCCTCCACCGATGTCTCCTCGGTATCCGGTTTCTTGTATTCCAATACCGTTAATACCCGGCCATGCGCCGGGTTTTTTTCTGCCCGGCGCCGGGCGCGCATCGACCGGCTGCGCCGGCAGTCCGTCGCGCGGCACGCCTGATTCGCGCGCGGCCACGCGGCCACCCTGATGCGGCGGTCCGCATCCTTCCTCCCCTCCTGTTCAGGCCTGCGCGGGCGCGGCGAATTCATTGAAGGCGGCCACGGCATTGGCGGCATACATGGCCACCGGGCCGCCGCCCATGTAGATGGCCACGCCCAGCGCTTCGTGCACCTCCTCCGTGGTCGCGCCCAGCCGCGCCAGCGCCCTGGTGTGAAAGCCGATACAGCCGTCGCAGCGCGCGGCCACGCCCACGGCCAGCGCGATCAGTTCCTTGGTCTTGGGATCGAGCGCGCCGCCCGCCATCGCGGCCTTGCCCAGGTCGCCGAAGCCTTTCATCACGCCGGCCTGGGTCGTGTGCAATTGAGCGAGGTTGCCGGAGATGCGCTGGGTGAGTTGCTTGTATTGCGTGGTCACGGGGAGCTTCCTTGTCGAGGGTGAATGGCGGATCGCGCGGCGGATCGGATGGCGAGCCAGCCCTTCCCGAAACGCTTACTTTAGTTTATTCTAATTTAGAAATTTCTAAAATATGATGTACGCCGAAAGAGCCCCCGAAGCATGACCCAACGCAAATCCGATCTTGAACGCTTGCAGGACAGTGCCATACAGGCCGCCGCGCTGCTGCAGGCGGTGGGCAACCCCAACCGGTTGCTGGTGCTGTGCCTGCTGCTGGAGCACGGCGAGATGACCGTGGGCGCGATCAATGAATTCGTCGCCCTCAGTCCTTCTGCGCTGTCGCAGCATCTGGCCCGGATGCGCGAAGAAGGTCTGGTGATGTACCGGCGCGAAGCGCAGACGCTGTACTACCGGGTCGAGGACCCGAATGTGGCCAAGCTCATCGCTACGCTCAAGGACATCTTCTGCCCCTGATCCACCATTGTTGCGACGTACCCGACATGACCCTGAAGACCCTGTCTCCCGAAGCGGCCCGCCAGCGCCTGGACCACGGCGCGGTGCTGGTGGACATCCGCGCCGCCGACGAACGCGCCCGCGAGCACATTGCCGAATCGCGCCACATGCCGCTGGACCGGCTTGCGGCGCAGCCGCTGCCGGCCGACGGCGCGGCGGTGGTCATCTTCTACTGCCGCTCGGGCAACCGCACGCAGATGAACGCGCAGCGGCTGCGCGCCTGCGTGGCCGGGGAAGGCTATCTGCTCGAAGGCGGGCTGGATGGCTGGAAGCGCGCCGGCCTGCCCGTGGTGGCCGACGCCCGCCAGCCACTGGAGCTGCAGCGCCAGGTGCAGATCGCCGCGGGCGCGCTGGTCCTGCTGGGCACCGCGCTGGGCATCACCGTGTCGCCTTGGTTCCTGGCACTGGCCGGCTTCGTCGGCGCGGGACTGCTGTTCGCGGGCGTTTCCGGCTACTGCGGGCTGGCGCGCGTGTTGATGAAGGCGCCGTGGAATCGCCGGGTCATGGCGGACTGAGCCGTCTTTCTTGTCCGCTTCCCAATCCGTTTTTTTGTCCGTTTTTTCGTTGTCAACAGGAGGTCTTATGAAATCCAATGTCGGCGGTATCGATCGTGTCCTGCGCATCCTTGTGGGCGTGGTGCTGGTTGCCCTCGCGGCCACGGGCACGGTGGGCTGGTGGGGCTGGCTGGGCCTGGTGCCGCTGCTCACCGGCCTGGCTGGCTTTTGCCCGCTGTATCCCATCCTGGGCTTCAGCACCTGCCCGCTGAAGGGAAACAAGTGAAGCAGGAACAAAGCGCCCCCGCGGCAAGGCCGCGCCCCATCGCGGGCGCGCCCGCCGCTGCCCCCGCGCATCCCCTCCCCGGCCATGCATGCCGGCATGCCGCGGCATGGCCGCGCGGTCGGTCGGCTTGATTATCTGGCCGTTAATTGCGATTTAAGGGCAAGAAAAAGGCCCGCCGCAATGGCGGGCCTCGCGGCGGACCAGGACTACCGTGCCGTTCAGCGCTTGCGCGGCGGCGGCACGTCCGTGCAGACGCCTTCGTAGATCTCGGCTGCCATGCCGATCGATTCGCCCAGCGTCGGGTGCGGATGGATGGTCTTGCCGATGTCCACCGCGTCGGCGCCCATCTCGATCGCCAGGCACACTTCGCTGATGAGGTCGCCGGCATGCGTGCCGACGATGCCGCCACCGATGATGCGGTGGGTTTCCTCGTCGAAGATCAGCTTGGTGAAGCCTTCGTCGCGGCCATTGGCGATGGCGCGGCCGGAAGCGGCCCACGGGAACACGCTCTTGGCGTACTTGATGCCCTGCGCCTTGCACTGGTCTTCGGTCACGCCGGCCCAGGCCACCTCAGGATCGGTGAAGGCCACCGACGGGATCTGCTTGGCGTCGAAGTAGGCCTTCTCGCCGTGCGCGGCCTCGGCGGCGACGTGCGCCTCGTGCACCGCCTTGTGCGCCAGCATCGGCTGGCCGACGATGTCGCCGATGGCGAAGATGTGCGGCACGTTGGTGCGCATCTGCTTGTCGACGTCGATGAAGCCGCGCTCGGTCACGGCCACGCCGGCCTTCTCGGCGCCGATCTTCTTGCCGTTGGGCACGCGGCCCACCGACACCAGCACGAGGTCGTAGCGCTGCGGCTCGGCCGGCGCCTGCTCGCCCTCGAACCTGACGTAGATGCCGTCCGGCCTGGCTTCCACGCCCACGGTCTTGGTCTTGAGCATGACCTTGCCGAAGCGCTGCTTGTTCATCTTGTCCCAGACCTTGACGAGGTCGCGGTCGGCGCCCTGCATCAGGCCGTCGAGCATTTCCACCACGTCGATGCTGGCGCCCAGCGTGCTGTACACGGTGGCCATTTCCAGCCCGATGATGCCGCCGCCGATGACCAGCATCTTGTTCGGCACTTCCGGCAGCTCCAGCGCGCCGGTCGAGTCGATGATGCGCGGGTCCTCGGGAATGAACGGCAGCTTGACCGCCTGGCTGCCGGCCGCGATCACCGCCTTCTCGAAGCGGATCACGGTCTTCTTGCCGGTGGTGGCCTTGCCCTCGCCTTCGGTTTCCTGCACTTCGAGGTGATGCGGGTCGAGGAAGGTGCCGATGCCGCGCACCACCTGCACCTTGCGGGTCTTGGCCATGCCGGACAGGCCGCCGGTGAGCTTGCCGACCACCGTGTCCTTGTAGTGGCGCAGGCCGTCGAGGTCGATCTTGGCTTCGCCGAACAGGATGCCGTGCGCGGCCAGCGCCTTGGCTTCGTCGATCACGGCGGCGTTGTGCAGCAGCGCCTTGGACGGGATGCAGCCCACGTTCAGGCAGACCCCGCCGAGCGTGCCGTAGCGCTCGACCAGCACCGTGCTCATGCCGAGGTCGGCGCTGCGGAAGGCGGCCGAGTAGCCGCCGGGACCCGAGCCCAGGACCAGCATCTCGCAGGTGATGTCGGCGCTGCCGGCGTGCGTGGCGGCGGCGGGAGCCGCTGCCGGGGCCGGAGCGGCGGCGGCGGGCGCGGCTGCCGGCGCGGGCGCCGGGGCGGCCGGCTTGGCGGCCGCTTCGCTTTCCACCGTGCAGATCACGGCGCCCTTGGCGACCTTGTCGCCCACTTTCACGCGCACCTCGACCACCTTGCCGGCGGCCGAGGCGGGCACGTCCATGCTGGCCTTGTCGGACTCGAGCACGATCAGCGACTGCTCCAGCTCGATCGTGTCGCCGGCCTTGACCAGCACCTCGATGACTTCCACCGCGTCGAAATCGCCGATATCCGGCACCTGGACTTCGATCACACTCATGCTTTGCTCCTCAAGAACGCGCCCCGCCTCAGATGCGGGCCGCGCCGTCGTTATTGGTTGCCCCGTCGCCGGGCATGTCGCGCAACTGCACCACCTGTACTTCGATCGGCCCCGCCGAACTCTTGTCGAACTCCACGCCCGCGTCCACGCCGATGCGGGCGATGTCCGCCGCGCCCAGCCCGGGCCGCTCGAACACCGCGTGCATGGCGCCGAGCGCATAGTTGCGCCCCGAGCCGATGCCCCAGAAGCGGTCGAACGAGAACACCTCGCGGTACGAGTAGACGCCGAAGATGCCCGCCGGATTGGCGATCAGGCAGACGATCTGCGATGACTCGTAGGGGTCGTCCTCGTCTTCCTTGGTGTTGATGAAATACTCGTTCTTGAGCTTTTCGTGCACCTTGAGGAAGGTCCGGAAGACCTCGTCCCGCGAGCCCAGCCGGCAGTCCTCGCCGAGCCCGGCCAGCAGGCTGCGCATGACCGGGAAATGCGCCGTGGTCCCGGCCAGCGCGACGAAGCTCTCGCCCACCGGGAACACCTTCTGGTTGCGCTCGTAGGCGCGCGTGAGCCGCGTGTCGCCGAACGTCACCAGCGCATCGGCGGCAATCGCCACTTCACCGGCCTTCTTGACGACGACGCAGGTGGTCATGGATTTCGCTTCCTGTTCGCTTCCTGTTGGGCCGTGGGCCTGCCGGCGGGCGGCGCCCGGGCCGGCGACAGGCACGCGCGGCGGGCCGCGCGCGCCCTGCCCGCCTTAAAGGATGATGCGGCGGAAGTCCGCCAGCAACTGGCCGAGATACGCGTTGAAGCGCGCCGCCTCGGCGCCGTCGATGACGCGGTGGTCGTACGACAGCGACAGCGGCAGCACCAGGCGCGGCACGAACTGCTTGCCGTCCCAGACCGGCTTCATGTACGACTTGCTGGCGCCCATGATGGCCACTTCCGGCGCGTTGATGATCGGCGTGAAATGCGTGCCGCCGATGCCGCCGAGCGACGAGATCGAGAAGCAGCCGCCCTGCATCTGGTCCGGCTTGAGCTTGCCGTCGCGCGCGGCCTTGGCGAGCTCGCCCATTTCCTGGCTGATCTCGAGCACGCCCTTCTTGTCCGCGTCCTTCAGCACCGGCACGACCAGGCCGTTCGGCGTATCGGCCGCGAAGCCGATGTTGAAGTACTTCTTGTAGACGAGGTTGTCGCCGTCGAGCGAGGTGTTGAAGTTCGGGAATTTCTTCAGGGCCGCCACGGTGGCCTTGATGATGAAGGCCAGCATCGTGACCTTGACGCCCGACTTCTCGTTTTCCTTGTTGAGCTGCACGCGGAAGGCTTCCAGCTCGGTGATGTCCGCCTCGTCATTGTTGGTGACGTGCGGGATCATGACCCAGTTGCGGTGCAGGTTGGCGCCCGAGATCTTCTTGATGCGCGACAGCGGCTTGCTGTCGATCTCGCCGAAGCGGGTGAAATCGACCTTCGGCCACGGCAGCAGGTTCAGGCCCGCGCCGCCGGCCGGGGCGGCCGCGGCTTGCGCCGGGGCGGCGGTCTGGCCGCTCATCACGCCCTTGACGAAGCGCTGCACGTCGTCCTGCGTGATGCGGCCCTTGGGGCCGGTGCCCGGCACGCGCGACACGTCCACGCCGAGCTCGCGCGCGAACTTGCGCACCGAGGGGCTGGCGTGGGCGGCGGCGCCGGTCACGCCGGCGGCGGGCGCGGCAGTGGGCGCAGCGGCGGGAGCCGGCGCGGCCTGCGGCGCCGGTGCCGCGGCAACGGCAGCAGCCGGCGCGGGCGCGGCGGCGGCCGGCGCCGGGGCGCTGGCGGCAGGCGCGGCGCCCGCGCCTTCGAGAATCAGGATCAGCGTGCCCTGGGACACGTTGTCGCCGATCTTGACCTTGACTTCCTTGACCACGCCGGCGGCGGGCGAAGGCACGTCCATCGTGGCCTTGTCGGATTCCAGCGTGACCAGCGCGTCCTCGGCCTTGATGGTGTCGCCGGGCTGGACGTGGACTTCGATCACGGGCACCGCGTCGTAGTCGCCGATGTCCGGCACCTTGACCTCGATGGGGCCGGTGGCGGCGGCCGGCGCGGGCGCGCTGGCGGGCGCCGGGGCCGGCGCGGCAGCGGGCGCAGCGGCCACGGGGGCCGGTGCCGCTGCGGCCGGCGCGGGTGCGGCGGCGGCGGCGCCGGCCGGTTCCAGCATCACCAGCACGGCGCCTTCGGAGACGTTGTCGCCGACCTTGATCTTGACTTCCTTGACGACGCCGCCCTGCGGCGACGGCACGTCCATCGTGGCCTTGTCCGACTCCAGTGTCACCAGGGCGTCCTCGGCCTGGATGGTGTCGCCCGGTTTCACGTGCACTTCGATGACGGGAACGGCGTCGTAATCGCCGATATCCGGCACCTTGATTTCAATCGCTTGACTCATTCAGTGTCTCCTGGGCAGGACGGCGGGCACGGCAAGCACCAGCGGCGAGGGTACCCTCACCGCCCGGATCTGTCACGCCGCCGCGCCGCAAGGCGCCGGGCTTTCAGCCCGGCCGCCCCGGCGCGGCTGCCGCTCCTGCGGGGGTTTCGTGCAGTCAGCCGGCTTAGACCGACATCGGGTTCGGCTTGCTGGGGTCGAGGTTGTACTTCTTGATGGCTTCGGCCACCTTGTCGCGGCCGATCGCGCCTTCGTCGGCCAGCGCCTTCAGTGCGGCCAGCGCCACCCAGTGGCGGTCCACCTCGAAGAAGTGGCGCAGCTTCTCGCGGGTATCCGAGCGGCCGAAGCCGTCGGTGCCCAGCACCACGTAGCGGCGCGGCACGAACGAACGGATCTGCTCGGCGAACGCGCGGACGTAGTCGGTCGAGGCGATCACCGGGCCGCGCACGCCCTTGAGCTTCTGCGCGACGAACGACTCGCGCGGCGTCTCGGTCGGGTGCAGCAGGTTGAAGCGCTCGGCGTCGTGGCCTTCGCGGGCCAGCTCGGTGAAGCTCGGGCAGCTCCACAGGTCCGACTCCACGCCCCAGTCCTTCTTGAGCAGCTCGGCCGCGGCGATGACCTCGCGGAAGATCGTGCCCGAGCCCAGCAGCTGCACGCGCGGCGCGTTGCTGTTCTCCACGCCCTTGCGGAACTGGTACATGCCCTTGACGATGTCGCGCTCCACGCCAGCCGGCATTTCCGGATGCTCGTAGTTCTCGTTCATCACCGTCAGGTAGTAATAGACGTCTTCCTGCTCCACGTACATGCGGCGCATGCCGTCCTGCATCACCACCGCCAGCTCGTACTGGAAGGTCGGGTCGTAGGAGATGCAGTTCGGAATGGCGGCGTGGAACACGTGCGAGTGGCCGTCTTCGTGCTGCAGGCCTTCGCCGTTGAGCGTGGTGCGGCCCGAGGTGCCGCCCAGCAGGAAGCCGCGCGAGCGCATGTCGCCCGCGGCCCAGCACAGGTCGCCGATGCGCTGGATGCCGAACATCGAGTAGTAGATGTAGAACGGGATCATCTGCACGCCGTGCGTCGAGTACGACGTGGCGGCGGCGATCCAGTCGCACATGGCGCCGGCTTCGTTGATGCCTTCCTGCAGCACCTGGCCAGTCTGCGATTCCTTGTAGAACATCAGCTGGTCATGGTCCTGCGGCACGTACTTCTGGCCTTCCTGGTTCCAGATGCCGACCTGGCGGAACAGGCCTTCCATGCCGAAGGTGCGCGACTCGTCCGGCACGATGGGCACCACGTGCTTGCCGATTTGCTTGTCCTTGAGCAGCGTGTTCAGGATGCGCACGAAGGCCATCGTGGTGGACACTTCGCGGCCTTCGCCGGTGGCCTTGAGCAGCGCGTCGAACGCGGACAGCTCGGGGATCGGCAGCGGCGCGGCCTTGAGGCGGCGGGCCGGCAGGTAGCCGCCCAGCTCCATGCGGCGCGCGCGCATGTATTCGAGTTCCTTCGAGCCTTCCTCGAAGGTGAGGTACGGCACTTCCTCGATCTTGTCGTCGGCGACCGGGATGTTGAACTGGTCGCGGAACGTGCGGATGGCCTCCACCGGCATCTTCTTCTGCTGGTGGGCCACGTTCATGGCCTGGCCGGCATCGCCCATGCCATAGCCCTTGATGGTCTTGGCCAGGATCAGCGTGGGCTGGCCCTTGTGCTCGCTGGCGGCCTTGTAGGCGGCGTAGATCTTGTGCGGATCGTGGCCGCCGCGGTTCAGGCGCCAGATGTCGTCGTCGGACCAGTCGGCCACCATCGCCTTGAGTTCCGGCGTGTTGAAGAAGAACTCGCGCACGTAGGCGCCGTCCTTGGCCTTGAAGGTCTGGTATTCGCCGTCCACGCATTCCATCATGCGCTTCATCAGCAGGCCCTTGGTGTCGCGCGCCAGCAGCGAATCCCAGCGGCTGCCCCACACCACCTTGATGACGTTCCAGCCGGAGCCGCGGAATTCGGACTCCAGTTCCTGGATGATCTTGCCGTTGCCGCGCACCGGGCCGTCCAGGCGCTGCAGGTTGCAGTTGATGACGAAGACCAGGTTGTCGAGCTTCTCGCGCCCGGCCATGCCGATCGCGCCGAGCGACTCCGGCTCGTCGGTCTCGCCGTCGCCGAGGAAGGCCCAGACCTTGCGGTCGCCGGCCTTGGCCAGGCCGCGGCTGTCCAGGTACTTCATGAAGCGGGCCTGGTAGATGGCCATGATCGGGCCCAGGCCCATCGACACGGTCGGGAACTGCCAGAAGTCCGGCATCAGCCACGGGTGCGGGTAGGACGAGATGCCCTTGCCGTCCACTTCCTGGCGGAAGTTGTCGAGCTGCTCGGTGGTCAGGCGGCCGAGCAGGAAGGCGCGCGAATATACGCCCGGAGCCGAGTGGCCCTGCACGAACACGAGATCGCCGCCGTGGTTCTCGGACGGGGCGTGCCAGAAGTGGTTGTAGCCGACGTCATACAGCGTGGCCGCCGAGGCGAACGACGAGATGTGGCCGCCGACGTTGGTGTGCTTGTTGGCGCGCAGCACCATCGCCATCGCGTTCCAGCGCGTGTACGAGCGGATGCGGTGCTCGACGTCCTGGTCGCCGGGGATGTGGGCCTGCTGCTCGACCGGGATGGTGTTGATGTACTGCGTCTCGGCGTGGAACGGCTGGGTGACGCCGTTCACGCGCGCGTATTCGATCTGCTTGTCGATCAGGAAGGCGGCGCGTTCGGTGCCTTCGGCGGCCAGCACGCCCTGCAGGGCGGCAAGCCATTCGTGGGTTTCCTGGGGATCGGCGTCGTTGGCGCTGCTGGCGCCGAGAATCTGCTCTGGTACAGCTGACATGACTGTCTCCTGGTGAATGCATGCCGCGGCGCTCCCGGATTGGTGTCGTGGGAACCCCGTCCTGACGGTGTCGCTACGGTACGGCGCGGGCCCTGCGAAAACCCTGCCAGGCATTGTCGCCTGCAGCAGGCGCAGCCCCGCCGTCCGTGCTTTTCGGTCGGACCGATTCTATGGAAGCAGATAGGGCAAGACAAGCCAAATTTTCAAATTGCGATATTGTTTCTCATAATGCGGAATATTGCGGCGGCGCATCACGGGCGGCGCGAAGCCTTGCGGGCAGGGGCTTCGCGGCGGTACCCTCGTCGGCAGGAATGACGCAGTGCCGCATTGGCGCTTACCCCAAGCGACGCGGCACGGCAATCCCGCTACACTGGCCCGTCAGTCGTCAATCCCGCCATGCCTTCCCTCATCGATTTTCTGTCCCGCCTGCGCACCGCCATCGTGCCGCCCTCCGCTTCCGGCACCGCCCAGGCGGCCAGCGGCGACTCCGCCGCGGCCGCGCCGCCCGGCCCGCTCACGCCGCTCGCACCGCTGCCGCCGCTGCCGCCGCTCGAATCGCTCGGCCACGCCGACGAGCCGGCCGCCGTGAGCGGCCCGCCGCGCGGCCTGTGGTGGCTGCGCTGGCGCAACCTGGTGGCGACCAGCTGGTTCATGTTCATCCCGCTGGTGGCGATCGTGCTGTTCACGGCGGCGATGGGCGTGATCCTGTGGTCGCTGCACGAGACCGAGCGCCAGCAGCAGCGCGACGCGCTCTACCGCGACGCGGCCTGGGCCCAGCAGCGCGTGCGCCTGTCCCTGCTGAGCAACCAGGACCAGATGGCCTCGCTGGCGCGCGACATCGCCGCCGCGCAGCTCGACCAGGGCGCCTACCGCACCGCGGCCCAGGAAATCCTGCGCGAGAACCCCGAGATCGTCTTCGTCAACTGGCTCGACGCCACCCACCGCGGGCGCTGGTCGCTGCCCTCCACCTCCGAGTTCGCCAACCGGCTGCGCGAGACCCAGGACCAGCCGCTCGAGCCCGAGGTGCTCGACACCTTCGACGCCGCGCGCGAGACCCAGCGCGTGGTGTACTCGCGCCCGCTGGTCAACGACCGCGGCGACAGCTTCATGCTGATGGAAGTGCCGATCGTGCGCGACAACGAGTTCCTCGGCACGCTCGGCGCGCTCTACTCGATCAACGGCATCCTCACTCACCTGCTGCCGCCCGAGCTGACCGAGCGCTACCGTTTCTCGCTGATCGACAAGAACAACCAGATCCGCGCCAGCACCTCGCTGCGGCCGGTGCCGGGCAACGCGCTGTCCTACGAGGTGCTGCTCGACCCGCCCGGGCATTCGCTGTCGCTGCGCGCCGACGCCTATCCGCCCGCCTCCAACCTGCCCAACAACATGCTGCTGTGGCTGGTGGTGGGGCTGTCGTGCTTCCTGCTGTGGAGCCTGTGGAGCATGTGGCGCCATACCAGCCGCCGCTCCGAGGCGCAGCGCGCGCTGCTGGCCGAGACCTCGTTCCGCCGGGCGATGGAAAACTCCATGCTGATCGGGCTGCGCGCGCTCGACCTGAACGGCCGCATCACCTACGTCAACCCGGCGTTCTGCCGCATGACCGGCTGGCAGGACACCGAGCTGGTCGGGCGCATGCCGCCCTTCCCCTACTGGCCGCCCAACGACCAGCAGGAAATGCAGAAGCAGATCGACCTCACGCTGCAGGGCAAGTCGCCGGCCAGCGGCTACGAGATGCGCGTGATGCGCCGCGACGGCAGCAGCTTCCACGCGCGCATGTACGTGTCGCCGCTGGTGGACAGCCGCGGCCGCCATACCGGCTGGATGAGCTCGATGACGGACATCACCGAGCCCAAGCGCGCGCGCGAGGAGCTGGCCGCCGCGCACGACCGCTTCACCACCGTGCTGGAAAGCCTGGACGCGGCCGTGTCGGTGCTGGCCACGGACAAGGCCGAGCTGCTGTTCGCCAACCGCTACTACCGCCAGTTGTTCGGCTGGGAGGCCGAGGGCCACCTCAAGCTGGCCGGCGGCGAGGTCGACAAGGAACAGGTGTCGAGCGACGCCACCGACTACATCGACGCCTACGCCGGGCTGCCGGCGTCGGAGCTGATGCCGTACTCGTCGGACGCGCGCGAGGTCTTCGTGCCCGACATGCAGAAGTGGTTCGAGGTGCGCCGCCGCTATATCCAGTGGGTGGACGGCCACCTGGCGCAGATGCAGATCGCCACCGACATCACGGTGCGCAAGGCGGCCGAGGAAATGACGCGCCAGCACGAGGAGCGCCTGCAGTTCACCAGCCGCCTGACCACGATGGGCGAGATGGCCTCGTCGCTGGCACACGAGCTCAACCAGCCGCTGGCCGCCATCAACAACTACTGCATGGGCGCGGTGGCGCGGCTCAATTCCGGGCGCAGCAATGCCGAGGACCTGATCCCGATCCTGGAAAAGACCTCGGCGCAGGCGGTGCGCGCCGGCACCATCATCAGCCGCATCCGCGGCTTCGTGAAGCGCAGCCAGCCGCAGCGGCGCGAGGCCGCGCTGCACGACATCGTGGCCGATGCGGTGGGCCTGGCCGACCTGGAAGCCACGCGCCGCCGCGTGACCATCCTGACCCGCCTGCCGGCGCCGCCGCTGCTGCTGTACGTGGACCCGGTGCTGATCGAGCAGGTGCTGGTCAACCTGCTCAAGAACGCGGTGGAGGCGATGGCCGGCCTGCCCGCCATGCGCTCGACCGGCGTGGTGCGCCTGCACGCGCGCGTGGAGCCCGGCGAGTTCGGCCAGATCGTGCGCATCGACGTGATCGACCAGGGCCCGGGCGTGGACGAGGCCACCAAGGAGCGGCTGTTCGAGCCGTTCTTCAGCACCAAGTCGGACGGCATGGGCATGGGCCTGAACATCTGCCGCTCCATCATCGAGTCCCACCAGGGACGGCTGTGGGTGGAGAACAATGCCGACGGCATCGGCTGCACCTTCAAGATCATGCTGCCGCTGCTGCCGGCGCTGGCCGAACAGTAGCGCCGCGGTAGCGCCGCGGTAGCGCCACCGCGGCGCCGCGCGGCGCCCCGGCAACGCGGCAGTCCGGGCGCCCGCGCCGGGCGCCGGCCCCTGTTGCTAGCCGCCCGGGCCGGTTACACTTGGCGGCAAATGACTTCGATGTCCCAGGAGACTTCATGAACGTGACGCCAAACCCCACCTCCCACCGCGGCGAAACCGTCTTCATCGTCGACGACGACGAAGCCATGCGCGACTCGCTGACCTGGCTGCTGGAGGGCAATGGCTACCAGGTTCGCAGCTTTACCAGCGCCGAACAGTTTCTCTCCGCCTACGACGCCGGCCAGGTCTCGTGCCTGATCCTGGACGTGCGCATGCCGGGCATGAGCGGGCCGGAGCTGCAGGAGCGCATGATCGCGGAGAACATCAACATCCCGATCGTCTTCATCACCGGCCACGGCGACGTGCCGATGGCGGTGTCCACCATGAAGAAAGGCGCAATCGACTTCATCGAGAAACCGTTCGACGAGTCCGAGCTGCGCTCGCTGGTGGAGCGCATGCTGCAGAAGGCGCGCACCGACCACTCCGCCGCGCGCGAGCAGCGCGCCGCCAAGGACCTGCTGGGCAAGCTCACCACGCGCGAGCAGCAGGTGCTCGAGCGCATCGTGGCCGGCCGCCTGAACAAGCAGATCGCCGACGACCTGGGCATTTCCATCAAGACCGTGGAGGCGCACCGCGCCAACATCATGGAAAAACTCAACGTCAACACCGTGGCCGACCTGCTGCGCCTGGCGCTGTCGAAAAACGCCTGAGCCCCGCCCGCGGTCCCGCAACGGGGCCGCCGCAACCCGCCGCCGGATCACCGGCGGCCACCCCGCCTTCCTATCCCTTCAGGTATTCCTCGTCGCGGAAGGTCACGACCCATTGCGGCTTGTAGACCACGAACACCGCCACCAGCATGCCGGTGAGGAACGCCTCGCCGAACGCCAGGATCAGCACCGCGGTGAGCGTGTCGGGCAGCGTCAGCACGCCGCCGCGCGCGCCGTGGCTGTGCCACACGGCGCGCGCCGCGCCGGCGCCCAGCGCCGCCAGCCCGGCGGCGAAATAGCCGTGACCGAGGATGAAGACGAACGGATGGCGCGGCAGCAGCCGGCGCATGGCGCCCTGCAGCGCCGCCGACAGCAGCGCCGGCAGCAGGCCCATCCACACATAGCGCGGCCACAGCGCCGCCCAGTCGACGCCGCTCCAGCTCGCGCCGGCCAGGTAGCCCAGGCCGAGCAGCGACACCAGGTCCACCACGAACAGCGACAGCAGCGCCAGCGGCAGCCCGAACAGCGTCACCATCAGCGTGGCGCCGAACAACTGGAACACCAGCCCGCCCGGCAGCGCCACGCGCGCCGTCCACAGCAGCGTCACGAACAGCAGCGCGCCCAGCCAGCCGTGCTGGAGGTCGCCGCGCCGCAGCAGGTGCCAGGGCCGGCGCCACAGCGCCCAGGCCAGCCCGGCCAGCCCGCACGCCGCCAGCCAGGCCTGCGCGGCCGGGCCGTCCGGCGCCATCAGGCGGGCCAGCGCCTCGTTCAGTGAATCGATCGGTACATGCATGGGCAGATGCTACCAGCGCCCCCGCCGAGTTCGCCCCGGGTTGCGTCAACCTTTATAATTCCGCTTTGTTCCCTGTTTCCCCACCTTCCCCCTCCCATCCCCATGCCAGCCCAACTGATCGACGGCAACGCCCTTGCCAAGCAACTCCGCACGGAAGCCGCCCAGCGCGCCGCCCGCCTCACCGAGCGCGGCCACCGCCCGGGCCTGGCCGTGATCCTGGTCGGCGAGGACCCGGCCAGCCAGGTCTACGTGCGCAACAAGGTGAAGGCCTGCGACGACAACGGCTTCCACTCCTCGCTGGACCGCTATCCGGCCGACCTGAGCGAAGCCGACCTGCTGGCCCGCATCGACGCCCTGAACCGCGACCCGAACA
This sequence comes from Cupriavidus ulmosensis, assembly GCF_977008105.1. Taxonomy (NCBI): domain Bacteria; kingdom Pseudomonadati; phylum Pseudomonadota; class Betaproteobacteria; order Burkholderiales; family Burkholderiaceae; genus Cupriavidus; species Cupriavidus ulmosensis. The sequence continues at coordinate 1,837,114 of NZ_CDRMWP010000001.1, read as the reverse complement.
TCCACGGCATCCTGGTGCAGTTGCCGCTGCCCAAGCATATCGACAGCCACAAAGTGCTCGAGGCGATCGCTCCTGAAAAGGACGTGGACGGCTTCCACGTGGCCAATGCCGGCGCCCTGATGACCGGCGCGCCGCTGTTCCGCCCGTGCACGCCCTACGGCTGCATGAAGATGCTCGAATCGGTGCAGTTCCCGCTGCGCGGCGCGCGCGCCGTGGTGGTGGGCGCCTCCAACATCGTCGGCAAGCCGATGGCGATGCTGCTGCTGCAGGCCGGCGCCACCGTCACCATCTGCAACAGCAAGACGCGCGACCTGGCCGCGCACACCCGCGAGGCCGACGTGATCGTGGCCGCCGTGGGGCGCCGCAACATCATCACGGCCGACATGGTCAAGCCCGGCGCGGCCGTGATCGACGTGGGCATGAACCGCGACGACAACGGCAAGCTGTGCGGCGACGTGGACTTCAACGGCGTCAGGGAAGTGGCCGGCTATATCACGCCGGTGCCCGGCGGCGTCGGCCCGATGACCATCACCATGCTGCTCATCAACACGCTGGAAGCCGCCGAGCGCGCCGCCGGCTGAACGCCGCACGCGCCGCCGCGGTACTGGAAAAACCCCCGCCCCGCCCCAATGTGCGGGGTATTGCCTTTATGGCCCCCGCCAAGAGAGACGTCATGGACCAAGCCGCCACCGCCAACGCCGCCAATCCGCTGCTGGACTTTACCGACCTGCCCCGTTTCTCCGAGATCCGCCCCGAACACATCGGGCCGGCGCTGGACACGCTGCTGGCCACCGCGCAGGCCGCGGTCGAGCGCGCCGAGGACCCCGCCACCCCGGCCACCTGGGCCAGCGCCGTGGAAGCGCTCGAAACCGCCACCGAGCCGCTCGGGCGCGCCTGGGGCGTGGTCGGCCACCTGAGCGCGGTGGCGGACACGCCGGCGTTGCGCCAGGCGCACGCCGACAACCTGCCGCGCATGACCGAGTTCTGGTCGTCGCTGGGCCAGAGCCTGGCGCTGTACGATAAGTACAAGGCGATCGCCGCCAGCCCCGAGTTCGCCGCCATGAGCGCGGCGCGGCGCCAGTTGATGGAGAACGAGCTGCGCGGCTTCCGCCTGGGCGGCGCCGAGCTGCCGGAAGACAAGAAGCCGCGCTTCGCCGCCATCCAGGAACAGCAGGCGCAGTTGTCCAAGGCGTTCTCGGATCACGTGCTCGACGCCACCAACGCCTACGCGCTGGTGATCGAGGACGAAAGCCGCCTGTCCGGCATTCCCGCCGACGCGCTGGAAGCCGCGCGCGCCGCCGCCGAGAAGGACGGCAAGGCCGGCTGGAAGTTCACGCTGCACTTCCCGTCCTACTTCCCGGTGCTGCAGTACGCCGACGACCGCGCGCTGCGCCAGACCATGTACCAGGCCAGCGTGACCCGCGCGTCCGAGCTGGCCGGGCAACACGGCCAGGGCAAGGCCGAATGGGACAACACCGACAACATGCGCGAGCAGCTGGCGCTGCGCCAGGAAGAGGCGCACCTGCTCGGCTACGCCTCTTACGGCGAGGTCTCGCTGGTGCCCAAGATGGCGGAGTCGCCGGCCGAGGTGCTGCGCTTCCTCGACGAACTGGCCGCGCGCGCGCGCCCGTTCGCCGAGAAGGACTGGGACGAGCTCAAGGCCTTCGCCGCCGGCGAGCTGGGCCTGGCGGAGCTGGCGCCGTGGGACGTGGCCTACGCCTCGGAAAAGCTGCGCGAGCAGCGCTACGCCTTCTCCGAGCAGGAGGTCAAGCAATACTTCCCCGAGCCGCAGGTGCTCAAGGGCCTGTTCGGCGTGGTCGAGAAGCTGTTCTCGGTGCGCATCGAGTCCGACCAGGCCCAGACCTGGCACCAGGACGTGCGCTTTTTCCGCGTGGTCTCGCCCGAAGGCAACCTGCTGGCGCAGTTCTACATCGACCTGTACGCCCGCGAAGGCAAGCGCGGCGGCGCCTGGATGGACGACGCGCGCGGCCGCAAGCTGCTCGGCGACGGCCGCGTGCAGACGCCGGTGGCCTACCTGACCTGCAATTTCTCGGCGCCGGTCGGCGGCAAACCCGCGCTGTTCACCCATGACGAAGTCATCACGCTGTTCCACGAGTTCGGCCACGGCCTGCACCACATGCTCACCCAGGTGGGCGAGCTGGGCGTGTCCGGCATCAACGGCGTGGAATGGGACGCGGTGGAGCTGCCCTCGCAGTTCATGGAGAACTTCTGCTGGGAATACGAGGTGCTGACCGGCATGACCGCGCACACCGACACCGGCGAGCCGCTGCCGCGCGCGCTGTTCGAGCGCATGCTGGCCGCCAGGAACTTCCAGAACGGCATGATGACGCTGCGCCAGATCGTGTTCTCGTCGTTCGACATGCACCTGCACACCGACTTCGACCCCGCCGGCGAGAAAACCGTGCTGGCGCTGTCGCGCGAGATCAACGACCACGCCCACGTGGTGCCGCAGCACCCGCTGTCGCGCTGGCCGAACACCTTCAGCCACATCTTCGCGGGCGGCTACGCGGCCGGCTACTACAGCTACAAGTGGGCCGAGGTGCTGTCCGCCGACGTGTACGCGGCCTTCGAGGAAGCCGCCGGGCTGTCGGGCTCCGTGCTCGACGCCGAGACCGGCGCGCGCTACCGCCGCGAGATCCTCTCGGTCGGCGGCAGCCGCCCGGCGATGGAGTCGTTCACGGCGTTCCGCGGCCGCGCGCCGCAGATCGACGCGCTGCTGCGCCACGGCGGCATGGCCGTGGCGTGATCCCGGCGCATGGCGCGGCCCCGGCATCCAGCCGGAGCCGCGCCGGCGCCCGGGAGACGACTCGAAAAGCGACTCGAAAAGCAACCCGGAAAGCAGCCCAGGAAGCGCCCCGAAGCGACCCGCGCGGCGCACGCGCGCGCCAGTCCGGCGCGCCGGTCCGAATTGGCTAGACAAGCCCGGTCAAGTAAGATGCGGGCCATGAGCTACCTCCCTCCCGCCGCCGCCTACGCGCACATCAAGAACTACCTCAAGGAAGGCCTCAGCGCGGGCCGCTGGCCGCCGGGCACGCTGATGCCGTCGGAATCCGAGCTCGTGACCCAGTTCGGCGTCAGCCGCATGACCGCCAACCGCGCGGTGCGGGAGCTGCAGGCCGAGGGACTGGTCGAGCGCGTGCAGGGCGTGGGCACCTTCGCCAGCCAGCCCTACCGCGCCTCGTCCACGCTGACCATCCGCGACCTCCACGACGAGATCACCGAGCGCGGCCACAAGCACCGCTCCGACGTGCACCTGGCGCGGGCCGAGACGGTCAGCGAGGCGCTCGCCCCGCGCATCGGCCTGCCGGTCGGCAGCCAGGTCTTCCACACGCTCATCGTCCACAGCGAGAACGGCGTGCCGCTGCTGTGCGAAGACCGCTACGTCAATCCCGCGCGCGCGCCGGACTACCTCGGCGTGGACTTCACCCGGACCACGCCCACCAACTACCTGCTGGCCGTGGCGCCGCTGTGGGAGGCCCAGTACTCCATCGAAGCGCAGCTGCCCACCGCGGAAGAGGCGCGGCTGCTCGGCATCAAGGCCAGCGAGCCGTGCCTGATCGTGGTCCGCCGCACCGAAAGCCAGGGCTCGCCGATCACGCTGGCGCGCCTGGTGCATCCCGGCTCGCGCTACACCATCGAGGGCTCGTTCAAGCCCTGACGGCACCGGCTTGCGTCACATCAATGCCGGCGCGCCCGCGCGTCCTATGCTGTAACGGATCACATCCACCCCGACACAGCGGCCGTCGCCGGCGCGGGCCAGCCCCGCCGAGGCGATTGCCCGGGAGCGCCTCCATTGTCTTCATCGCCATCGACCCCAGCCGCCGGCACGCCTTCCGGCGCAACCGGCGCCACTCCCTGGCATGCCCGCGAATGCCATGAGGTGGCACGCGAATACGCGGTCGATCCAGCGCGCGGGCTGGACAGCGAACAGGCGGCGCAACGCGCGCGCGAGCACGGGCCGAACGCATTGCAGGCGGCGCCGCGCCGCAGCGTGCTCGCCCTGGCGGCGGCCCAGCTGGCCGACCCGATGGTGGTGATACTGGTCATCGCGGCCATCGCCTCCGCGATCCTCGGCGACAAGCTGGACGCCCTGGTCATCCTGGCCATCGTGCTGATGACGACCGCGCTCGGGCTGAGCCAGACCTGGCGCGCCGACCGGGCCCTGGCGCAATTGCAGCAACTGGCGGCGGCGCAGGCCACCGTGCTGCGCGACGGCCACCCGCATGCCATTCCGGCGCACGAGCTGGTTCCGGGCGACGTGGTCCTGCTCGAGGCGGGCAACCAGGTTCCCGCGGACCTGCGCCTGGTGGAGGTGGCGCAACTGATGGCGGACGAATCGGCGCTGACCGGCGAATCGGCCACGGTCGCCAAGCACGCGGAGGCCATCGCCGCGCCGGCCGCCACGCTCGGCGACCGCCACAACATGGCCTACCTCGGCACCTCGGTCACGCAGGGCCACGGCCGCGGCATCGTGGTCGCCACCGGCACCGGCACCGAGCTCGGCAAGCTAGCGCGGCACCTCGCGCCCGCGCGGCCGGACACCCCACTGCAGAAGCGGCTGGCCGCGTTCAGCTGGCGGCTCTCGGTGGCCATCCTGCTGCTGTGCGTGGCGGTGTTCTGGCTGGGCCTGCTGCGCGGCGAGCCGCCCGTGTTAATGCTGCTCACGGCGATCAGCCTCGGCGTGGCCGCGATCCCGGAGGCGCTGCCGGCCGTCGTCGCCATCATCCTCGCGCTCGGCGCCAGGAAAATGGCCACCCGCAAGGCGCTGGTGCGCAAGCTGTCCTCGGTCGAGACCCTGGGATCGGTGACGGTGATCTGCACCGACAAGACCGGGACGCTGACGCAGAACCGCATGCGGCTGGAACGCCTGCTCGCCGACGCCCGGCCGTGGCTGCCGGGCGAGGCGCTGGCCAACCCCTGCCAGCGACAGTTGCTGGTCGCCGCCGCGCTGTGCAACGACGCGCGCCCCGATCCGGACGCCGGCACCGACATCAGCACCACCTGGATTGGCGACCCGACCGAGACCGCCCTGGCGGATGCCGCGTCCGCCGCCGGCATCGACAAGCTGGCGCTGGAGGCGCGGCTGCCGCGCGTGCAGGAGCAGCCCTTCGACGCGGCGCGCAAGCGCATGACCACCTTCCATCGCCAGGCCGCCGGCTATATCGCCTTCACCAAAGGCGCGCCGGAGTCGGTGATACCGTGCTGCACCTCGCGCCAGACCGCGGACGGCACGCTGCCGATGGCGCCGCGAGCCGCACTGCATGACGCGCTGCATGACGCGCAGGCCCTGGCCGCGCAGGGCCTGCGGGTGCTGGCCCTGGCCATGCGCGAGCACGACACCCTGCCCGACCCCGATGCCGTGGCCGGCGCCGAGTCGTCGCTGACCTTTCTCGGTCTGGTGGCGCTGTTCGACCCGCCGCGCCCGGAAGCGGCGGCCGCGGTGCGCGACTGCGTCACCGCCGGCATCATGCCGGTGATGATCACCGGCGACCATCCCGAGACCGCGCTGGCCATCGCCCGCATGCTCGGCATCCTCGGCGAGCACGGCGGCGAGGTCCTCACCGGCGCCGCCCTGGCGCAGCTCGACCGTGCGGCGCTGCAGGCCGCCGTCGCCCACGTCCGGGTCTACGCGCGGGTCGATCCCGAGCAGAAGCTGCGCATCGTCGAAGCGCTGCAGAACCTTGGCCACTTCGTTGCCATGACCGGCGACGGCATCAACGACGCGCCCGCGCTCAAGCGCGCCGACATCGGCGTGGCGATGGGCAGGCAGGGCACCGACATCGCCCGGGAAGCCGCCAGCCTGGTGCTGCTCGACGACAACTTCGCCACCGTGGTGGCCGCCGTGCGCGAGGGGCGCCGCATCTACGACAACATCCGCAAGTTCGTCCGCTATGCGATGACGGGCAACTCGGGCGAGCTCTGGGTCATCACCCTGGCGCCGCTGTTCCTGCTGCCCATCCCGCTGCTGCCGGCGCAGATCCTGTGGGTCAACCTCGTCACCGACGGCTTGCCGGGCCTGGCGCTCGCCGCCGAGCCCGCCGAGGCGGACGTCATGCGCCGGCCGCCCCGCCATCCGCGCGAGAGCCTCTTCGCGCACGGCATGTGGCAGCACATCCTCGGGATCGGCCTGCTGATCGGCCTGGTCTCGCTGGGCGTCCAGGCATGGGCCCTCGGCCAGGGCCGCGACGGCTGGCAGACGATGGTGTTCACCACGCTGACGCTGGCGCAGATGGCGCACGTGATGGCGATCCGCTCGGAGCACGTCCCACTGTGGCGGCTGCCGCTGGCCACCAACCTGCCGCTGCTCGGCGCGGTCCTGCTCACCCTGTGCCTGCAGCTCGCGGTAATCTATCTGCCGGTGTTCCAGGCGCTGCTCCACACCCGGCCGCTGGATGCGCTGGAACTGGCGGTGTCGGTCGGCGCGGCGGCCATCGTGGCGGTCGCCGTGGAGGCCGGCAAGGCCAGGCGCAATGCCCGCGCGGCGCGGGCCGCCCAGGCCGGCGGGACCGCGGCGCCGGCGCACTGACTGCCGGGGAAAATGACAAGGCTGGGGTTGCCCTTGAGAAAGCTAATCCACTGGATTAGAATGGGCCATGAACGAAGCCCTGCGCGGCATTGCCGAACTGCCCACGTACAGCCGGTTGGCCGACAAGCTCCTGAGCGCGGAAGAACGCCAGGACCTGATCGACTACCTCGCCGGGCATCCCAGGGCCGGGGACATCATGGAAGGCACCGGCGGCGTGCGCAAACTGCGCTGGCGCCGTGGCGGCCAGGGCAAGAGCGGTGGCGTGCGGGTCATCTACTACTACCATGACGACCGCATGCCGCTGTACCTGCTGACGCTCTTCGCCAAGGGTGACAAGGCCAACCTGACCAAGGCCGAGCGCAACGAACTGGCCGGCCTGGTCGATGTGCTGACAGGCATCTGGAAGGAAAGGACACCATCATGAGCACGGCATTCGAAAGCATCAAGCAGGGCCTGCAAGAGGCCATCTCCCACGCCAAGGGCGACGAGCACGGCGTGCGCGTGCACCGCCCCCGCGCCATCGACGTGAAGGCCGTGCGCGCCAAGGTGGGCATGACCCAGGAACAGTTCGCCGCGCGCTTCGGCTTTTCCACGGCAACCCTGCGGCACTGGGAGCGTGGCGACCGCACGCCGCGCGGCCCGGCGCTGGTGCTGCTCAACGTGATCGAGCGCAACCCGCAGGCTGTCATCGAGGCTCTGGCCTGACGGCGGAGCAACATCAAATGAAAAGAGTTTCCCCTATCCCATGAGAATCGCCACCTGGAACGTCAACTCGCTCAAGGTCCGGCTGCCGCAGGTGCTGGACTGGCTGAACGAGCAGGAAAAAGCCGACACGCCCATCGACGCCCTGTGCCTGCAGGAGCTGAAGATGCCGGACGACAAATACCCGCTGGCCGAGCTGGAAAGCGCCGGCTTCCACAGCGTGTTCACCGGCCAGAAGACCTACAACGGCGTGGCGATCCTGGCGCGCGGCGCGACCATGCCGGCGCCCGCCGACGTGGTGCGCAACATCCCCGGCTTCGAGGACACCCAGCAGCGCGTGGTGGCGGCCACCTATGGCGACGTGCGCCTGGTGTGCGCCTATTTCCCCAACGGCCAGGCGCCCGACTCCGACAAGTTCGTCTACAAGCTCGACTGGCTGCGCGCCATGACGGCGTGGCTGCGCGGCGAGCTGGCGAAGTACCCGAAGCTGGCGCTGCTGGGCGACTTCAATATCGCGCCCGAGGACCGCGACGTGCACGATCCGGCCAAGTGGGAAGGCCAGAACCTGGTGTCGCCGCAGGAGCGGGAGGCGTTCCGCGCGCTGGAGGCGCTGGGCCTGGCCGATGCGTTCCGCCTGTTCGAGCAGCCGGAGAAGAGCTTCTCGTGGTGGGACTACCGCATGTTCGCCTTCCGCCGCAATGCCGGCCTGCGCATTGACCACATCCTGCTGTCGCCGGCGCTGCGCGAGGCCTGCCGCGGCTGCGTGATCGACCGCGTGCCGCGCGCCTGGGAGCAGCCGTCCGACCACACGCCGGTGGTGGCCACGCTGGATTGAGCCCGCGCGGCGCGGCGCGGAACCGGCCCGCGCGGCCGGCGCCATCGGTATCGCCACCGGCTCGCGCGATGGCCTCCGCGCGGCTACACTGGCGGGCATGAAACCGGCTACCTTCCGCCACCGCAACCTGCCCCACCTGCTGCTGCAGGCCCGCGAAACGCTCATGGCCGGCTTCCGGCCAATCCTGCGCCAGCATGGCCTGACCGAGCAGCAATGGCGCGTGGTGCGCACACTCAACGAGCAGGGCGAAATGGAGCCGAACCAGCTCGCCGACGCCTGCCTCATCTTAAGCCCGAGCCTGACCCGGATGCTGTCCAGCATGGAGGAGGCGGGCCTGATCCTGCGCTCGCGCTGCGCCACCGACCAGCGCCGCCAGCAGATCTCGCTGACGGACAAGTGCCGCGCCATGATCGCCGCGATGGAGCCGCTGATCGAGCGGCGCTACGCGGAGCTGGAGCGCATGATCGGCGCCGAGCGGCTCGGCAAGGTCTACGGCGCGCTCGACGAACTGCTGGAGAGCTTCGACGCGAAGGACCCGCGCGCATGAGCGCGGCCGGCCCCGGCGCGATGCTGGCGCGCCTGCTGCCGGCGTGGCGCCACCGGGTCGGCGCCGCCTCGCTGCGCGCCGACCTGGTGGCCGGCCTGCTCGGCGCGGTGCTGGTGCTGCCGCAGGGCGTGGCCTTCGCCACGCTGGCCGGGCTGCCGCCCCAGTACGGCATCTACGCGGCGGTCATCCCCTGCATCGTGGCCGCGCTGTTCGGCTCGAGCTGGCACGTGATGTCGGGGCCGACCAACGCCAACTCGCTGGCGCTGTTCGCCATGTTGAGCCCGGTGGCCTTCGCCGGCAGCCCGGCCTACATCAACCTCGCGCTGGCCGTGACCATCATGGTCGGCGTGCTGCAGTTGGCGGTGGGCACGCTGCGGCTGGGCTCGCTGGCCAACTTCATCTCGCCCTCGGTGCTGCTCGGCTTCACCTGCGGCGCGGCGACGCTGATCGGGCTCTACGCGCTCAAGGACCTGTTCGGGCTGGCCGTGCCCACCGGCACCAGCGCCTTCGGCGTGGTGCGCTTCCTGCTGGACAACGCCGCCGCCATCAACTGGAGCGCGTTTACCGTGGCAGTGGTCACGCTGGCCGTCACGCTCGCCGTGAAGCGCGTCTGGCGCCGCCTGCCGTTCATGCTGCTGGGCCTGCTGGCCGGCTACGGCACGGCCCTGCTGCTCAACGCGCCGGGCTGGAGCCGGGGCGCGCGCCACGTCAACGTGGTCGGGCCGATTCCCTCGGCGATCCCGCCCTTCCATCTGCCGGACATTGCCTGGCAGGCCGTGCCCGACCTGCTGGGCATCGCCGCGGCGCTGACCATCGTGGCGCTGGGCCAGTCGATCTCGATCGCCAAGGCGGTGGCGCTGCGCTCGGGCCAGCATATCGACGCCAACCGCGAGTTCATCGGCCAGGGCCTGTCAAACATCGCGGGCGGCCTGTTCTCGGCCTACATCTCGTGCGGCTCGCTGAACCGCTCGATGCCCAACTACGAGGCCGGCGCGCAGACTCCGCTGGCCGGCGTGTTCTCGGCGCTGCTGCTGGTCGTGCTGGTGACGGCCAGCGCGCCGCTGCTGGCGCAGATTCCGCTGGCGGCGATTGCCGCGATGCTGCTGCTGGTGGCGTGGGGCCTGTTCGACTTCGCGCGGCTGCGGCGCATCGCCAGCCTGAGCCGCGCCGAGTTCGCCATCGCCATCAGCACGTTCGCCGCCACGCTCGCCATCCGCCTGGAGATGGCGGTCCTGCTCGGCACCATCCTGTCGCTGGTGGCCTATCTCTACCGCACCTCGCGCCCGGCCGTGCGCAGCCTGGTGCCGGACGCGGACGACCCCGAGCGCCGCTTCACTCCGCTCGACGAACTGCGCCGGCCGCAGCCGGAATGCCCGCAACTGAAGCTGCTGCGCATGGAAGGCGCGATCTACTTCGGCGCCGTGCAGTACGTCACCGACCGGCTGCACCACGCGCGCACGGCGCACCCCGGGCAGATCCACCTGCTGGCCATGACCAAGAGCATGAACTTCATCGACCTGGCCGGCGCCGAGATGTGGGAGAGCGAACTGACCGAGCGGCGCGCGGCCGGCGGCGATCTCTATTTCCACCGGCCGCGCACGCAGGTATTGCAGACCTGGGAGCAGACCGGCTTCACCACCAAGCTGGGCGAGGACCACATCTTCCCGACCAAGCGGCAGGCCCTGCACACCATCATCGCCCGGCTCGACCCGGCGGTGTGCCGCGCCTGCCGCGCGCGCATCTTCGAGGAATGCGCCAGCCGCCCCGGCGCCGCCGCGCAGCCGGCATGAAGCGCGCGCAATGCGGCATTGCCACGGCACGCGGCACGGCATGCGGCACGATGGCGGCTAGTAGCGACGGGGAGTGAAACGAAAAGAGAAACGCCGGAGAATCCGGCGCCAGGCAACTGCTGGCGAATCGCCGGCAGCCGCAAACACATGAAGCGGGCGCCCGGGATCGGACCGATGACCGGCCCGGACTGAAACCCGTTTCAGAGCGGCGCCACGTGGGCGCGCTTGACAACCACCGGCTGTGCGGCGCCCTGCTCGATCAGCACCACGGCGGCGCGCTCGATGGTCTCGCGCCCGGCGCGGAAAGCTTCTTCGAGCGACAGCACCTGGTCGGCGCTGAAGCCTTCCCACAGCGCCTCGCGCGTCACCACGCAGGTGACGGGTTGGCCGTCGACGACGGCGTGGAACAGCAAGCCTTCATTGTTGATATCGTAACGCTCTTGCTCTTGGAACTTGATATCCATCGGTACAGCCCTCCATTGCAAGTGAAAAAACATCCTAACATGGGTCGGCCCGACTCGTCCGCAAAGGCCTACGCTTCGTTCGCCTCCGGACGTGACCGCCGCAGGCGCGGGCAAGTTCCCGCCGCGTGCGCCGGCTTCATGCGCGATCGCCGCGCAAGCGCCGCCAACGCGGAACGAAGAAAAAGCACTAAACGTTTGACAAACTCAAAAACGATGATAGAATCTCTTTCTTCGTTGGGGCGTTAGCTCAGTTGGTAGAGCAGCGGACTCTTAATCCGTAGGTCGAGTGTTCGAGTCACTCACGCCCCACCAGCGAATTCAAAGAAGCCGGTAGCAGAAATGCTCCCGGCTTTTTTCTTTTCCGCTTTCCTTTTTTGCTTCCCGCGCCTGCCGCTTTTCCCCGTTTTTTCGTTGCCGCTGCGCGCGCCTCTTGTCCACCTCGGTGCCTGCGTCGTCCCGACATTGATACCGCATCAATGTGACAGATGTCATCGGCACGATCGGCCGCCGCGGCATCTCGGCACGCCATCCTCGCACGCAAAAAAAAAGCCCGCGGGTCTGCGGGCTCGGGAAGGGTCAGGGGCGTTCGGGGAACGTCCCGGGGACAAGTGTGAATACATTGGAAACATGATGCTGCCCCACTCGAGTGGGGTCGCGCGCACGTGGCATTCTGGTCCTGCGCGCGCGGTGCCCGCCGCGCAGGCTTACGCCGGCGTGCCGGCGCGCTCGAACAGCGCGCGCGCCAGGCCGCGGTGCCGCGCCAGCACGCGCGGCAACTCCGCGCTCAGCAGCTCGCCGCCGCGCACCACCACCTTGCCGTTGATGACGCTGGCGGCGACATTGCCGGGCGTGCAGAAGACCAGCGCCGCCACCGGGTCGTGGCCGGCGCCGGCGTAGGCGACCGCGCGCATGTCGAAGGCGACGAAGTCGGCCGACATGCCGGGCGCCAGCGCGCCGATGTCGTCGCGCCCGAGCACGCGCGCGCCGCCCAGCGTGGCGATCTCCAGCGCCTCGCGCGCGCTCATGGCCGCGGGGCCGTAGCCCACGCGCTGCAGCAGCATGGCCTGGCGCGCTTCGCCAAGCATGTGGGCGCCGTCGTTGGAAGCGCTGCCGTCCACGCCCAGCCCGACCGGCACGCCCGCGTCGCGCATCGCGCGCACCGGGGCGATGCCCGACGCCAGCCGCATATTGCTGCACGGGCAATGGGCCACGCCGGTGCCGGTGCGCGCGAACAGCGCGATGCCGTCGCCGTCGAGCTTCACGCAGTGCGCGTGCCACACGTCGGGACCGACCCAGCCGAGTGCTTCGGCGTACTGCGCCGGCGTCAGGCCGAAGCGTTCGCGCGAATAGGCGATGTCGTTGTCGTTCTCGGCCAGATGAGTGTGCATCGACACGCCGTAGCTGCGCGCCAGCCGCGCCGACTCGCGCATCAGGTCGCGCGACACGGAAAACGGCGAGCACGGCGCCACCACCACGCGCAGCATGGCGTGGCGCGAGGCATCGTGATACCGCTCGATCAGCCGCTGGCTGTCGGCGAGGATGGCGCCCTCCTCTTCCACCACCGAGTCGGGCGGCAGGCCGCCCTTGCTGCGGCCGACGCTCATCGAGCCGCGCGCGGCATGGAAGCGCATGCCCATGTCCGCCGCCGCCGCGATGGCGTCGTCGAGGCGCGCGCCGTTGGGGTAGAGATAGAGATGGTCGCTGGTGGTGGTGCAGCCCGACAGCATCAGCTCGGCCATCGCGGTGCGCGTGGAGACGTCGATCATCTCCGGCGTCAGGTGCGACCACAGCAGGTAGAGGCTGCCCAGCCAGGAGAACAGCTCGGCGTCCTGCGCCGCCGGCACCGCGCGCGTGAGGCTCTGGTACATGTGGTGATGCGTGTTGACCAGGCCCGGCGTGACCACATGGCCGCGCATGTCGAGCACCTCGGCCCGCCCCTCGTCGATCAGGCGGCGGTACTGCGGCGGCAGGTCCGCGCTGGCGCCGACCCATTCGATGGCCGGGCCTTGCGCCACCAGCGCGCCGTCGGCGATCTCGCGGCGCCGTTCGTCCATCGTCACGAGCACGTCGGCATGGAGCAGGATCAGGGGCATGGCGGCATCTCCGCAGCGGTTGTGGAAGGCCCGGGCAGTCTACGGCGCCGGCCGCGCCCGGCAAAGCATCGAATTGCGCCGATGCTGTGCGCAAAATCAGTACAGCGCCGGCCGGAGATTTGCAGGCTAGCGCGCCGCGCCGAACACCTCGGCCAGCGCGGCGCCGATGCGCTCGGCCATCAGGCCGGCGGCCGCGCCTGGCTCGCCGCGCGCCCGCGCCACCAGCCGCAGGGTCTGGCGCGGCAGGTTGCCGTCGCGCAGCGGCAGCCACGCGAGCGTGCCGCGCGCGCGTTCGTCGAGCACGTCGAGCGGATTGAGAAAGGCGATGCCGTCGCCGAGCATGACCAGGCTGCGCATCAGCGCGGTCGAGGTCGTCTCCGTGGCCGCCAGGACCGCCAGCCCGGCGCGCGCGAAGCCTTCGTCGAGCAGGCCGCGCAGCGACATCGAGGGCGCGGGCAGGATCACCGGCCACGCCAGGCATTCGGCCAGCAGCGCCGACGGCCGCGCCGCCAGCGCGTGGCCCGGCGCCACCACCGCGCCGACCGGCCAGTCGCTGCCGGCGAGGATGCGGAATGCGGCCACGTCGGGCAGGTCGTAGCCCAGGCCGAGGTCGGCGTCGCCGCGCTCGACGGCGGCGGCGATTTCCGCCACCGGCAAGTCGAGCAGGCGCACCAGGATGCCCGGGTACTGCTGGCGGAAACCGTGCACCAGCGACGGCATCAGCGAGCCGGCCAGGCCGGCCGTGGTGGCGACCGTGACCTCGCCCTGGCGCATGCCCTTGACGGCCTCGATCCGGCTGCGCAGCAGCTCGTGCTCGCGCAGGGTCTGGCGCACGTGGGCCAGCACCATCTTGCCGAGCGGCGTGAGCCGCAGCCGCTTGTTGATGCGCTCGAACAGGGGCGCGCCCAGCTCGGCCTCCAGATCCAGGATCTGCCGGTTGATCGCGGTCGGCGCCACATGCAGGTGCAGCGCGGCCTGGCGGATCGAGCCGCGGCTCACCACCTCGTCGAGGTAGCGCAGGACTCTGGCATGCATGAAGGGTTCTCCGTGTGCGGGGACTGGCGATGGCCGGAACGAGCGCATTGTAGCCGCCGCCCCGTCAACGGATTCACAATAAAATGCACGCAGCTATTGCGCGATCGAAAATGCCTTGATATAATTTTTGACTTCGTTGGGGCGTTAGCTCAGTTGGTAGAGCAGCGGACTCTTAATCCGTAGGTCGAGTGTTCGAGTCACTCACGCCCCACCAGCGAATTCAAAGAAGCCGGGTAGCAGAAATGCTCCCGGCTTTTTTCTTTTCCGCTTTTCATTTCCCCTTCCTTTTCCCCACACTTTCCCCACGCGCTTGTCCGCTTCGATTTTCACGCGGGCCGCGGCTTGACGTATCGATTCCCGGCTGCGGCGGCCCCGGGTGAATACCGGATTTCCGCCAACTTGATACCGGGTTGATACTGATTCCGCCCCGCCCGCTTTCACGGTTGAATTGCACCTGAAGCACATCGCGGAACATAGTTCCGCATCACGGAACAACTCCGGTCGCTTCGGCAAATCCGGGCGCGCCCTGCCGCCCGGAACACTGCGGCAAGCCAGCAGGGAATCACAACAACAAGACGGGACCAGACACGGGAACCCGCCATGCCCGCGCCTCCGTTGCCGCACCCGCAAGCCAACCTGGAATCTTCGGAGCCTCTCTTGAAAGCAGTCCTGAAAATCAGCAGTGCAGCCTGCCTGGCCCTGTTCGGCCTGTGCCAGGGCGCGATGGCGCAAAGCTATCCCACCAAGCCGATCCGCCTCATCGTGCCGTTCGCCGCGGGCGGCACCACCGACATCGTGGCGCGCTCGGTGGCCGACGGCATCGGCCGCGAACTGGGCCAGCCCGTGGTGGTGGAAAACCGCGGCGGCGGCGGCGGCGCGATCGGCGCCGATGCGCTGGCCAAGTCCGCGCCGGACGGCTACACGCTCGGCATCGCCACGGTCAGCACGATGGCCACCAACCCGGCCACCAACGCCCGCAACCCCTACGACCCGCTCAAGGACTTCGCGCCGATCACCAACCTGGTCAATGTGCCGAACGTGCTGACGGTCAACCCGAAGGTGCCGGCCAAGACCGTGCAGGAATTCGTCGCGCTGGTGAAGGCCAACCCCGGCAAGTACAGCTACGCCTCGGCCGGCAAGGGCAGCATCTCGCATCTGGACGGCGAACTGTTCAAGTTCCTGACCAAGACCGACATGGTCCACGTGCCCTACCGCGGCTCGGGCCCGGCGCTGAACGACACGCTGGCCGGCCAGGTCAGCGGCCAGTTCGACAACCTGCCCTCGTCGATGCCGCATATCCAGGCCGGCAAGCTGCGCGCGCTGGCGGTGGCCGCGCCCAAGCGCGTGGAAGGCCTGCCCGACGTGCCGACCTTCGCCGAGGCCGGCATGAAGGACATGAACAACATGGCCTGGTATGGCCTGGTGGCGCCTGCCAACACGCCGGCCGCCGTCATTGCCAAGGTGCACGACGCCGCCGTGAAGACGCTGCAGGACCCCAACGTCAAGCGCCGGCTGGCCGAAAGCGGGGCCTATCCCGACGGCAACACGCCGCAGCAGTACGCCGCGCAGATCAAGCGCGAACTGGAACTGCGCAAGAAGATCGCGCACGACCAGAACATCACGCTCGAGTAAGCCTCGCGGCGGCCCCCGGCCCGATGCGGCGGGGGGCCGCCGGCCCTTCCCGCCCGCCTGTTGTTGCCATGCCGCGCCACTTGATCTGGCGCAGTATTCGTACCCGTCCTTGGTGCTTCAATATAACGGGAAGGAAATTGACATCGCAGGGCCCTCCCGAGTCGGTAAAGTAACCGGGTCAGACAACCAGTACGACGGCCGTGCCCCCTGCCCACGGCCAAACCCATGAGGACAAGCAATGCGCAACAAGACCGTATCCGCTCTGATGATCGTCGCCGTGACCGCTTTCGGGGGCGCGCAGCTGGCGCACGCCCAGAAGAACTACACCGATGGGGGCGACCTGTATGGCGGCGCCCACACCAACAAGGGCGATCCGAACAAGAACGCGGCCAAATCGGGCAAGTTCGATCCGTATACCGATGGCGCGAAGAAGTCGACCAAGTCCAATCTGAGCGCGGACGGCGCCAAGAAGAAGGCTGATCCCTATACGGACGGCGCCAAGTCCGGCAAGCCCGATCCGTACACCGATGGTGCCAAGTCGGGCAAGTTCGACCCGTACACCGACGGCGCCAAGGCCGCGCCCAAGCAGTAATCGCCAGCCTGCCCGCATTGCGCGGGCATTGCCGCGGATGGTGCGCCAGCGCACCGTCCGCGCGCGTCCCCGGCGGCAGCATCGGCATAGCCGAGATTGCAACGCCCGCTTGAAACGCCATCGCGCGGATGACGCCGCGTGGCGAAGTGTGAGATATATCCCGGCAGGAAAACTGGAAAGCAGCAGGAAAGCTGCAGGAAGGCCGCCGACAGGCAGCCACGCGGCGTCCCGTCAGGCTATGGCCGCGCCCGTACGCGCATCCTTGCCTGCGATCGCGCCCGCGGCTTTGCCGCACGGCCCCGCTCCTTCCGTGGAGACCATCATGCTCGATGTCCTGATACTCATGGCTTCCTCCCTCGTCCTGGCGGTGCTGATCTTCAAGGGATAGCAGCCAGCGCAAGACGGCGGCGCGGCGCGGCGCGCGTCCGCCACGCCGCCCGGGCCATCAGGCGCTCAGGCCGCCGCCAGCGCCGGGGTGGCGCTCATGGTGCCCTGCTCGCGCAGGCGCGCGTGCCAGGCCAGCGCTTCCTCGATCAGGTGCGGCGTCTGGCCGCCGCGCCGTCCGGCGCGCGTCACGTAGTCCTGCAGCAGGTCGCGGTAGAGCGGGTCCGCGCAATTGGCGATGATCTGCTGCGCGCGCTCGCGCGGCGCCAGGCCGCGCAGGTCGGCCAGGCCGTGCTCGGTCACGATGACGTCGACATCGTGCTCGGTATGGTCCACGTGCGAGACCATCGGCACGATGCTGGAGATCGCGCCCGCCTTGGCCACCGACTTGGTGACGAACACCGAGATATGCGCGTTGCGCGCGAAGTCGCCGGAGCCGCCGATGCCGTTCATCATGTGCGTGCCGCCCACGTGCGTGGAATTCACGTTGCCGTAGATGTCGCACTCCAGCGCCGTGTTGATGGTGATCAGGCCCAGCCGGCGCACCAGCTCCGGATGGTTGCTGATCTCCTGCGGGCGCAGGATCACGCGCGAGCGGTAGCGCGCCAGGTCCGCCAGGAAGCGCGCATAGACCGGGCCGCTCAGCGTCACCGAGGAGGCCGAGGCGAAACTCAGCCGGCCCGCGTCCAGCAGCTCGATGGTGCTGTCCTGCAGCACCTCCGAATACATCTTCAGGTCGCGGAACGGCGAATCGACCAGGCCGTGCAGCACCGCGTTGGCGATGGTGCCGATGCCGGCCTGCAGCGGCTGCAGCGACGGCGCCAGCCGGCCCGCGCGGACCTCGTGCAGCAGGAATTCGTTGAGGTGCCCGGCGATCTGCCGGGTGTCCTGGTCGGGCGGCAGCGCGCTGGACGGGCTGTCGTCCTTCTGCGTGATGACGATGGCGGCGATCCTGGCCGGGTCCACCGGGATGTAGGTCAGGCCGATGCGCTGGTCCACCGCGGTCAGCGGGATCGGCTCGCGGCCGGGGCGCGGCGTGGGCAGATAAATGTCGTGCAGGCCTTCCAGCTCGGCCGGCATGTTGAGGTTGATCTCGACGATGACCTTCTCGGCCTGCATGGCGAAGCTGGCGGAATTGCCCACCGAGGTGGTCGGCACGATGCCGCCGCTCTCGGTGATGGCCGCCGCCTCCACCACCGCCACGTCCACCGGCGCGATCTGGCGGCCGCGCAACTGCTCCACGGTCTCGGACAGATGCTGGTCGATGAACATCACTTCGCCGGCGTTGATCTTGCGCCGCAGGGTCGGGTCGACCTGGAACGGCAGGCGCCGCGCCAGCACGTTGGCCTCGGCCAGGATCTTGTCGGTGTCGTTGCCCAGCGAGGCGCCGGTCATCAAGGTGATGCGCAGTGGCTCGGTCGCCGCGCGCCGGGCCAGCGCCTCCGGCACCGCCTTGCAGTCGCCGGCCCGGGTAAAGCCGCTCATGCCCACGGTCATGCCATCCCGGATCAGCGCGGCGGCGGCATCCGCCGGCATGATCTTGTCGAGGAGGCTGGCCAGCCGGATTCGTTCCTTGTACATCTTATATGTCTCCATGAAACCTGCCCCGACCGGCCGCTGGCTGGCGCACGCCGTGGATGGGCCTTGCCCCCCGTCCGGCTCGCGCTGGCTACCCGACGGTAAGGCGCAGATAAGCAGTGTAGCCAGAGCGGACATATTCCAGCGGCGATATAAAGTCATGGATCCTAGTCGCTAAATTCATACCTGCCCCGGCGCCACCCGGCCATCACACGACTGACACGCCGCGCGCCTCTTTATGCTCTACAGTAGTTAGCAGGCTCATGCCGCCCCCGGCCCGGCACCGCACGACGGCGCCGCGCGGGCCCGGCGCGCATGGACCTGCCGAAACGACCCCGGGGAGACACCATGCTGGCGGAAAGCGAAACGCGACTGGCCCGGTTGCTGGCCGACCTGATGCAGTTCGCCCAGGGGCGCCTGCCCGGCGACATGTTCGCCAGGGCGGAGCCGTTCCTGCGGCACTACTACGACCTGGCCGACGCCGACGACCTGCTGCAGCGGGAAGTGGCCGACCTGTACGGCGCGGTGATGGCGCACTGGCAGACCGCGCAGCGCTTCGTCTCCGGCAACGCCCGGCTGCGGGTCTACAACCCCAACCTGGAGCAGCACGGCTGGCATTCCGACCACTCCGTGGTGGAGATCGTCAACGACGACATGCCGTTCCTGGTGGATTCGGTGACGATGGAGATCAACCGGCTCGGGCTGGCCCTGCACTCCGCCATCCACCCGGTGTTCCGGGTCTGGCGTGAGGCCGACGGCAGCATCGCCAGGGTCGCGCTGCCCGGCGACGGCGAGGCCGGCGCACCGCCGGCGAACACAGCGGCGGACACGCCAGCCGCGGGCGGGCCGCGGCTGGAATCGTTCATCCACTTCGAGGTCGACCGCTGCGGCGACGCCGCCACGCAGGAAGCGTTGCGCAGCGGCATCGCGCGCGTGCTCGGCGACGTGCGCGCCGCGGTCGAGGACTGGCCCGGCATGACCGCCACCGCCGCCGCCACCGTCGAGACGCTGGCCCAGCCCCCGCACGGCCGCCAGCCGGAGACCCAGGAAGCCTGCGCCTTCCTGCAATGGATGCTCGACGACCACTTCACCTTCCTCGGGCAGCGCGACTACGAACTGATCACTCGGGACGGCCGCTTCTACCTACGCGGCGTGGCCGGGTCCGGCGCCGGCATCCTGCGCGAGAGCCTGCGCCCGGCGGAGGCCGGCGCGCTCACCGAACTGCCGGCGGCCGCCAGCAGCGTGATCGAGGGCAGCTCGCCGATCTTCGTCACCAAGGCCAATTCGCGCGCGACCGTGCACCGGCCCGGCTACCTGGACTACATCGGCGTCAAGCTGGTCGACGCCAACGGCAAGCTGTTCGGCGAGCGCCGCTTCGTCGGGCTCTACACCTCCACCGCCTACATGATGTCGTGCGCGGAGATCCCGCTGGTGCGGCGCAAGTTCGCCAACGTCCTGGCGCGCGCGGGCTTCCTGACCAAGGGCCACCTGTACAAGTCGCTGGTGACCATCCTCGAGCAGTATCCGCGCGACGAACTGTTCCAGGCCGACGAGGACGAGCTGGCCGACATCGCGCTGGGCATCCTGCGCCTGCAGGAGCACCAGCGCATCCGCCTGTTCGTGCGCCGCGACCGCTTCGACCGCTTCGTCTCCTGCCTGGTGTTCGTGCCGCGCGACAAGTACAACACCGACCTGCGCCAGCGCATCCAGAAGCTGCTGATGACCGCGTTCCACGGCAATGGCTGCGAGTTCACGCCGCAGTTGTCGGAGTCGCCGCTGGCGCGCATCCAGCTCATCGTGCGCGGCGAGCCCGGCACCATGCCCGAGGTCGACCCGGCCGAGCTCGAGGCGCGCATCGTGCAGGCCGCGCGCCGCTGGCAGGACGACCTCGCCGCCGCGCTGCTCGACAGCAACGGCGAGGAACAGGGCAACCGCCTGCTGCGCCGCTACGGCGATGCGTTCCCGGCCGGCTACCGCGAGGACTATCCGGCCCGCACCGCGGTGCGCGACATCGAGCTGATGGAGGCCGCGCTGGCCAGCGGCGGCGTGGCCATGAACCTGTACCGGCCCATCGAGGCCGCGCCCGGCGCGTTCCGCTTCAAGGTCTACCGCGCGCGCGAGCCGATCGCGCTGTCGCTGAGCCTGCCCATGCTGGAGCATCTCGGCGTGCGCGTGGACGAAGAGCGGCCCTACCTGATCGAGCCCAGCGGCGCGGCGCCGGTCTGGGTGCACGACTTCGGGCTCGAGATGGCCGACGGCGTGGCCGCCGGCGCCGGTGCCGACCTCGGCGCCGACATCGAGCGCATCAAGGCGCTGTTCGAGGATGCCTTCGCGCGCGCCTGGAACGGCGAGATCGAGAACGACAATTTCAACCGCCTGGTGCTGCGCGCCGGGCTCGCCGCGCGCGACGTCACCATCCTGCGCGCCTATGCGCGCTATCTGCGCCAGGTCGGCTCGACCTTCAGCGACGCCTACATCGAGCGCGCGCTGACCGGCAACCCGGCCATCGCCGCGCAACTGGTGGCGCTGTTCGCGGCGCGCTTCGACCCGGCCACCGAGGCCGCGCGCGCGGCGCACTGCGAGCGGCTGCTGCAGGCCATCGGCGGCGCGCTCGACCAGGTGCCGAACCTGGACGAAGACCGCATCCTGCGGCTGTTCCTCGGCGTCATCAACGCCACCGTGCGCACCAACTATTTCCGCCACGGCGCCGACGGCGGGCCGCGCCCGTGCCTGTCGTTCAAGTTCGACCCGGCCCGCGTGCCGGGCCTGCCCGAGCCGCGCCCGATGTTCGAGATCTGGGTCTACTCGCCGCGCGTCGAAGGCGTGCACCTGCGCGGCGGCCCGGTGGCACGCGGCGGCCTGCGCTGGTCGGACCGGCGCGAGGACTTCCGCACCGAGGTGCTCGGCCTGATGAAAGCGCAGATGGTCAAGAACACCGTGATCGTGCCGGTCGGCAGCAAGGGCGGCTTCGTGGTCAAGCGCCCGCCGCTCGCCGGCGACCGCGACGCGGTGCTGCAGGAAGGCATCGCCTGCTACCAGACCTTCCTGCGCGGCCTGCTCGACGTGACCGACAACCGCGTCGCCGGCGCGCTGGTGCCGCCGCCCGAGGTGGTGCGCGACGACGGCGACGACCCCTATCTGGTGGTGGCCGCCGACAAGGGCACGGCGAGCTTTTCCGACTACGCCAACGCGATCTCCGCCGAATACGGCTTCTGGCTCGGCGACGCCTTCGCCTCGGGCGGCTCGGTCGGCTACGACCACAAGAAGATGGCCATCACGGCGCGCGGCGCGTGGGAATCGGTCAAGCGCCATTTCCGCGAGATGGGCATCGACATCCAGTCCACCGATTTCACCGTGGCCGGCGTCGGCGACATGTCCGGCGACGTGTTCGGCAACGGCATGCTGCTGTCGCCGCACATCCGGCTGGTGGCGGCCTTCGACCACCGCCACATCTTCCTCGACCCCGCGCCCGACCCGGCCGCCAGCCTGCGCGAGCGCCAGCGCCTGTTCGCGCTGCCGCGCTCGAGCTGGGCCGACTACGACGCCAGCCTGATCTCGGCCGGCGGCGGCGTGTTCCCGCGCACCGCCAAGGCCATCGCGCTCACGCCCGAGGTGCAGGCCTGCCTGGGCACCAGCGCCGCGGCGCTGTCGCCGGCCGACCTGGTCCACGCGATCCTGCTGGCGCCGGTCGACCTGCTCTACAACGGCGGCATCGGCACCTACGTCAAGTCCAGCCGCGAGACGCATGCGCAAGTCGGCGACCGCAGCAACGACGCGGTGCGCGTCAACGGCGCCGAGCTGCGCTGCAAGGTGGTGGGCGAAGGCGGCAACCTCGGCTTCACCCAGCTCGGGCGCATCGAGTTCGCGCTGCACGGCGGGCGCATCAACACCGACGCGATCGACAATTCCGCCGGCGTGGACTGCTCCGACCACGAGGTCAACATCAAGATCCTGCTCGGCCTGGCGGTGTCCGACGGCGAGATGACCGAGAAGCAGCGCAACAAGCAACTGGCGGAGATGACCGACGAAGTCGGCCTGCTGGTGCTGGAGGACAACTACTACCAGACCCAGGCACTCTCGGTGGCCGGCCGCAGCGCCGCCGCGCTGCTCGACCAGGAAGCGCGCCTGATCCACTGGCTGGAGCGCGCCGGGCGCCTCAAGCGCGCGCTGGAGTTCCTGCCCGCCGACGAGGAAGTGGTCGAGCGCAAGGCGGCCGGGCTGGGCCTGACCTCGCCCGAGCGCGCGGTGCTGCTGGCCTACAGCAAGATGTGGCTGTACGACGAACTGCTCGCATCGAGCCTGCCCGAGGACCCGCTGGTGGCGGGCCTGCTGCCGGCCTACTTCCCGCGGCCGCTGCGCGAGCGGCATGCCGAGGCCATGCTGCGCCACCCACTGCGGCGCGAGATCCTGTCCACGCACCTGACCAACACGCTGGTCAACCGCGCCGGCGCCACCTTCGTCCACCGCATGCTGGAAGAGACCGACGCGCGCCCCGCGGACATCGTGCGCGCCTGCCTGATCGGCCGCGACGTGTTCGGGCTGGAGCCGCTGTGGGCCGAGATCGACGCGCTCGACAACCGCGTCGACGACGAAGTGCAGGCGCGCATGTTCGCCGCCGTGGGCCGGCTGCTGGAGCACGCCAGCCTCTGGTTCCTGCGCCATGCGCGCGCCGGCGGCGGCCAGGACGGCGGCGAAAGCGCGCGCTACGCCGAGGCCGCAGCCTGGCTCACGCCGCAGTTGCCGGCGCTGCTGGCCGCGCCCGAGGCGGCGGCGCTGGCCGAGCGGCGCCAGGCGCTCGCGCAGGCCGGCGTGGACGACGCGCTGGCGCTGCGCGTGGCCGCCGGGGAAATCTGCGCGGCCGCGCTCGACATCGCCGACGTGGCGGCCGCCACGCAGCGCGGCCTGGCGCTGGTGGCCAGCGTCTACTTCGCGCTCGACACCGAGTTCAGCTTCGGCTGGCTGCGCGAGCGCGCCCAGGCCCTGCCCGCCGACAGCCACTGGGACCTGCTGGCGCGCACCACGGCGCTGGAAGACCTGGGCCGCCTCAAGCGCGCGCTGACCGTGAGCGTGCTGTCGCAGCCGGTGGAACTGGACACCACGGAGAAACTGATCGAAGCCTGGCGCAACGGCCGGCAAGCCCAGATCGAGCGCTTCTCGCGCATGCTGGCGGACCAGCGCGCCTCGGGCGCGGCGGGCTTGTCGATGCTGTCGGTGGCGATCCGCGAGATCGGGCTGCTCGAGCGCAGCCAGCCCGGCTGCTAGGACGATCGGGCATTTGGGGGCTCGGGCGCTCGGGCGTTGGGACGTTGAGGACATCCGGACAGGCGCGGCAGGCGGCGCCGCGCGGAAGCTGGACGCGAGCGCCGGGCTTTGGGGACAATGGGCGCATCGCGCCCGCCGCCTTCCGCGGCGGCGCCAACCGGACCCGCGATGAACCGAACCCTCAAGACCGCAATCGCGGCGGCGCTCGCCGTCGCCGCCACCAGCTATGCCAGCCCCTACTGGACGCTCTACCAGATGCGCGCGGCCATCCAGGCGCACGATGCCGACAAGTTCTCGCGCTACGTCGACTACCCCGCCCTGCGCGAAAACCTCAAGGAGCAACTGACCGCGTCGCTGCAGCAGAAGCTCGGCGCGGCGCCGGCCCTGCGCGACACGCCGCTGGCCGGCATCGGCCAGGCCATCGGCCAGGCCGTCATCCACACCATGATCGACACGATGGTGTCGCCGGCCGGCGTGATGGCGCTGATGGCCGGCGAGAAGCCCGCCGCCGCGCCTTCGGCACCCTCAGCGCCGCCGGCATCCACCCCCGCCCCGCGGCAGGACTCGCCGGGCGCGGAAGACAGCGCACCGAAGCGCGAAGCCGCGAAGGACGCGATCAGGTATGCGCTGTCCTACCGCGGCCTGAACACGGTTGAGGCGTCGGCCACGAAGGACAACGGCGAGCGCATCGTCATCGGCCTCACGCGCGACGGCCTGTGGAGCTGGAAATGGAGCCGCATCGCCTTGCCGGACGTCGCCTTGCCCGCGCGCTAGCGCGCGGGAGGCGGCCGGCTCAGCGCACCCACTTGGCCTCGAGCAGCACCGCGGCCTTGATGGCCGCGACGGTCTCTTCCTCGCTGCGGAATTCGCCCAGCAGGCGCTTGGACTTGCCGCTCAGCACCGCGGCCTGCAAGGCCTTGGCAGAAGCCTCGGAGGTGCCCGGGTGCCAGCAGTAGCGCGCCGTCCAGGTGCCGTCCTGCAGGCGTTCGGCCACCCAGATGACGCGGAAATCCTCGAACACAACCCCGAAAGGTTCGTCTTCGTCCATCACACATACCTCCAAGACTCGTGATCGCTCCCCTCGGACAACACGGCCGTGCGCGGGCGGCCGGTGCCAGCAAGGCTGTCCGGCCGCGATCGGCTTCGGCACGGGCAGCGTGTCGCCGTCTTGCGGCGATCTGATCGGTCAGGGCTGGAGGCCCCCCTGATTTTTGCGTGATGCTAGCATGCGGCGCGGCGGTTCTGCCAGCGGTGCCGGCCGCCTCAGGTGGGGGGAATGTCGTGGCTGCCGCGTACCAGCAGGTCGGCCGGGCCGTCGCCCAGCACGCGCGGGCGGCGTGGCTGCAGTTCCAGCCCGAGGCGGATCAGCAGCTCGAACGCATCCGCCAGCAGATGCTGCTGGCGCGGCAGCAGGCTGGCGTACGGCATGTCGTAGATGGACTGGTGGGCACCGCGCGTGCCCTTGAGGCCGCGGTCGCGCGCCATGTCGGACAGCAGCGCAGCGAAGCCGTGCAGGTCCTCGGCGGCCAGGGCGGTGTTGAGCACGGCCGCCAGCACGTGTGGCGGCGACGAACCCCAGCCTATGGCGTCGGCGTTGGCCGCGCCCTTTTCGGATGCATCGAATGAGTTCATACCCCGATTAACGACCGCGACCCGCCGCCATGTAGGCCGGGACGCAAAACTTCTGGCGCGCGCGGCACCGCCGCTCAGTCCGCCGCATAGGCAACATGGTCCACCGTGGCATCGATCAGGCGGCAGGCGCGCGCCTGGGCACGGTCCGCCACCGCCAGCAGATCGCCCTGCTCATGGCCCATCCACGACTGCAGCGGCGAAGGATTGCGCACCTCCCCCTTGCCCTCCCGCACGATCGACGCGCTCACCAGGCAGCCGCGCGCGTGCTGCTGCACCGAGATCAGGACCACGTGGCCGCGGTAGTGCAGCGTTCTCGATTCGCTCATGATGTCTCCCTTTGCCGGGCATCGTAGCATGCCGCGGCGCAACGGGAGCGCGGCGCCGGCAGCGGGTCAGACACACTCCAGCGGCCGCTCGTGCGGGCGCCGCCCCATGCGCCAGACATTGGGCGGGTCGCCGTGGGCCGCGTTCTGGAACATCCACGCGCCGCACACCGTGCAGTGCCACGGCCGGTCCACCCAGCGCGAGTTGATCTCCAGGCCGAGCGCGCCCGCGCCGGACGCGGCCAGGTTCTCGTGCGGCAGCACCGAGGCCGGCGCGCCGACGAGCAGATGGCAGGGATCGCAAGCCTGCATGCGTTACTCCAACGAGACCGCCGGCGGCCGCTTCACGAAGTGCCGCCGAACGGGTCGGCCGCGCCCTGGCCCGGCAACTCGGCCAGGTCGAATTCGTCGCGCGCCTTGTCCACCACGATGCGGATGCTCTTCTCGAAGCCGCTGGCATTGCCGAATGCCTTCATGTCCCAGTTGCGCCCGCGCGCGTCGCGCGGCTGCGCCTGCGGCAATGGCACGCGCACCTTCGCGCCGCCCTCGATGATGTCGTCGATACGCTGGATGCGCCGGCTCACCTCGTCCTGCAAGGCCCGTGCAGAGCGTTCGCGTTTGGCCATCGTCCACTCCTCGTCGTTGCGACCGGATGCTGCGGAAACCCGATGCCGCGAAAAAAGGCCGCGGCGATGCCGGCGCCTGCAGCGAACAAACGTCTGTTCCGAAAGACATGCAGAGCGCGCGGCCACGCCTTGATTGTAGAGTCAGCGCCGGGGCACTACAAACCCGATCATCTGCCCGCGTTCGCGCAAAGCGCCGATGTTTTTCCGGCCATGACGGCATGGCTTCGATCCTTCGCGGCAATGGCCCGGCAATTACGCAAATTGACCGATGCGCGGGTATTGCGGATATTCGAACATTTTGCGGATGCAAAAAGAAGCGCGGACAAAAAGAAAAAACCCGCACAGTCTTCACTGTGCGGGTTTCTCATGATGCTGGTCGGGGCGAGAGGATTTGAACCTCCGACCACCTGCACCCCATGCAGGTACGCTACCAGGCTGCGCTACGCCCCGAAAGAAAAAGATTATATCAGAACCATTTGCTCGCTGGCTAGACCCTTGATGCACTTTTTACTGGTGCCGCGCGATCTGCCGAAGCTGCGCGAGCAGGTGCTGGACTTCCACCAGCTCATTGCGCAGGTTGTTGATGTCGAGCGAGAAGACCGGCGCCTCGTCGGCCGCCGCCGCGACCGCGGCCTGCTCTTCCTCAGCCGGCGCATGGCCGTGCTGCCGCCCTTCGTCGAGGCGGTTGCGCGCGCCGTTGATGGTGAAGCCCTGCTCGTACAGCAGGTCGCGGATGCGGCGGATCAGCAGGACTTCATGGTGCTGGTAGTAGCGCCGGTTGCCGCGCCGCTTGACCGGCTTGAGCTGCGTGAATTCCTGCTCCCAGTACCGCAGCACGTGCGGCTTGACAGCGCAAAGCTCGCTGACTTCGCCGATGGTGAAGTAGCGCTTGGCGGGAATCGGCGGCAACGAAATGCGTTCGCTGGGTCTTTCCGACATACGGTGAATGGGCGGGCTTCAGGCCGTGCCGGCAGTGGTTGGCATGCCCGCGCGGACAGGTGCGCGGGCACGCGGGGCGATTCGGTACGGCAACCGAAGCGGCAATCGAAACGACGGACAGATGAGCAGGATAGCGACTGGCGGCGCGGCTGGCAAACCGGCGTGAACCGGCGACGTGAACGCGCGACGCCAGTTCGCGGCGTCAGCCCGGCACCGCGATGCCGGCGCGTTCCTCCACCAGCGCCTTGAGCTTCTGGCTGGCATGGAACGTCACCACGCGCCGCGCGGTAATGGGAATGATCTCGCCGGTCTTGGGATTGCGCCCGGGGCGTTGCGGCTTGTCGCGCAGCTGGAAGTTGCCGAAGCCGGACAGCTTGACGCTGTCGCCGTGTTCCAGCGCTTCGCGAATCACGTCGAAGAAGGCTTCGACCATGTCCTTGGACTCGCGCTTGTTGAGACCGACCTGGTCGAACAGCATTTCGGCGAGCTCGGCCTTGGTGAGCGTGGGTACCTCGGCGGCACGGGCGTCGGCGGCCTCGTCGTCGAGCGATGCTGCCTGCCGGTCGCCTGCCTCACCCATTGCTGCGGCCATGAGATGCGCGTGTCGATCGTTCATTGTCATTCAGTGTGCGATCCGCCCGGATGCGGATGTCCGGGCGCTCCATTGTCATGTCGTCACGCCAGCCGGCGTGCCCGCTGGTTCAGCCGCGCAGCCGCGCCTGGAAGGCAGCGCCCGCGGCTTCGACCATGCAGCGCACCGCGCTGTCGACGGTTTCGTCCTGGAGGGTCGCCCCAGTATCTTGCAAGGTCAGGCGGAACGCAAGGCTTTTCTCGTCCGCGCCGATGGCCGCGGAAGCGGCCTTCGGGCGGAACTCGTCGAACAGCGCGAGGCTCTGGCAGTAGCGCCCGTAGCCCTGTTTTTCGAGCGCCGCGCGCATGGTGTCGAGCAGGTCCTGCACGCGCACGGCCTGCTTCACCACCAGCGCCAGGTCGCGCACCGCGGCCGGGAACCTGGAGATTTCGGTGTAGCCCGGCAGCCCCACTTCGCGCAGCGCCTGCAGGTCCAGCTCGAACACCACCGGCGCCTGGCTGAGCTCGTATTCCTGCAGCCAGCGCGGATGCAGTTCGCCGATCACGCCGGCCGGCTTGCCGTCGATCAGCACCTGCGCGGCGCGGCCCGGGTGCAGCGCCGGATGCGAGACCGGCTCGAAGCGCGCCACGCGCGGATGCAGCAGCGCCTCGACGTCGCCCTTGACGTCGAAGAAGTCCACCGGGCGCGTGGCCACGCCCCACTGTTCCTCGAAGGCCGGGCCGTAGGCGATGCCGCCGGCCACCAGCGGCTGGCGATAGCCTGCCACGGTCAGGCCGCCGTCCGCCACCGACGCGTCGCGGTGGAACACGCGGCCGACCTCGAACAGGCGCACGCGCGAGGCCTTGCGGTTGAGGTTGTAGCGCACCTTGTCGAGCAGGCCGCCGATCAGCGTCGAGCGCATCACGGCAAGCTGGCTGGCGATCGGGTTGAGCAGGCGGATCGGGTTGTCGTTGGCGGCGAAGTCGCGTTCCCACTTCTCTTCGACAAAGGCGAAGTTGATCACTTCCTGGTAGTCGCGCGCGGCGATCGCGTGGCGCACCACGTGGTTGGAGCGGCGCGCCTCGCCGGTCGGGCGCATCTCGCTCTCGGCCACCGGCGGGCGCGCCGGGATGCGCTCGAAGCCGTAGATGCGCGCGACTTCCTCGATCAGGTCTTCCTCGATCTCGATGTCGAAGCGGTAGCTCGGCGGCGTCACCACGAACACTTCGCCGTCGGCGCCCTGCTCGCGCGTGAACTGCAGCCGCAGGCGCTGGAACACGTCGGTGATTTCCGCCGACGACAGCGCGATGCCGAGCACGCGCTCGGCGCGCGCCACGCGCAGGCGCACCGGCTTGCGCTGCGGCAGGTTGACGATCTGGTCGTCGACCGGGCCGGCCTGGCCGCCGCAGATCTCGAGAATCAGCGCGCTGATGCGCTCGATGTGCTCGACCGTGGTGGCGTAGTCCACGCCGCGCTCGAAGCGGTGGCCCGCGTCGGTGGCGAAGTTGTAGCGGCGCGAGCGGCCCTGGATCGCCTCGGGCCACCAGAACGCGGCTTCGAGGTAGATGTTGGCGGTGTCGAGCGAGACCGCGGTGCTGTCGCCGCCCATGATGCCGGCCAGGCTCTCGATTTCCTTGTCGTCGGCGATCACGCCGACCTGCTCGTCGAGCTCCACGGTGTTGCCGTTGAGCAGCTTGAGCTGCTCGCCCTTGCGGCCCCAGCGCACGTCGAGCCCGCCGTGGATCTTGTCCAGGTCGAACACGTGCGAGGGGCGGCCCAGCTCGAGCATCACGTAGTTGGAGATGTCCACCAGCGCGGAGATGCTGCGCTGGCCGGCGCGCTCGAGGCGCTGCACCATCCAGGCCGGCGTGGCCGCGCGCGCGTTCACGCCGCGGATCACGCGGCCGGAGAAGCGGCCGCACAGGTCGGGCGCCGACACCTTGACCGGCAGCTTGTCGGCCAGCGTCACCGCGACCGGCGTCATCTCCGGCAGCGTCAGCGCGGCGCCGGTGAGCGCGGCGACTTCGCGCGCCACGCCGTGGATCGACAGGCAGTCCGCCTTGTTGGGCGTGAGCTTGATGACGAAGACCTGGTCGTCGAGGTCCAGGTACTGGCGGATGTCCTGCCCGACCGGCGCGTCCGGCGGCAGGATCATCAGGCCGCCGTGGTCTTCCGACAGCTTGAGCTCGCGCGCCGAGCACAGCATGCCGAAGCTGTCCACGCCGCGCAGCTTGCCGACCTTGATCTCGAACGGCTTGCCGCCCGCCTCGGCCGGCGGCAGCACCGCGCCGACCAGCGCGCACGGCACCAGGATGCCGGGCGCCACGTTGGGCGCGCCGCACACGATCTGCAGCGTCTGGCCGGTGCCGGCATCGACCTGGCAGACGTTGAGGCGGTCGGCGTTGGGATGGCGCTCGGTGGCGAGCACGCGGGCCACCACCACCTTGTCGAACGGCGGCGCGACCGGGCCGACCTCTTCAACCTCCAGCCCGGCCATGGTCAGGCTGTGCGAGAGCGCGTCGGTGGTGACCTTGTCGGGATTGACGAAACTGCGAAGCCAGGATTCCGAGAATTGCATGGCGCTTCTGATCCGGTAAGTATTCTGTTCTGTTGAGTCGGTGACGTTAGGCTCTGGCGCGCGGGCGCCTCAGGCGAACTGGCGCAGGAAACGCGCGTCGCCTTCGAAGAACAGGCGCAGGTCGTTGATGCCGTAGCGGAGCATGGTCAGGCGTTCGAGGCCGGAGCCGAAGGCGAAGCCGATGTAGCGCTCGGGGTCCAGCCCCATGTTGCGCAGCACGTTCGGGTGCACCTGGCCCGAGCCGGAGATCTCCAGCCATCTGCCGTTGCCGAAAGCCATGTCGATTTCCGCCGACGGCTCGGTAAACGGGAAGTACGACGGGCGGAAGCGCACCTGGATGTCGTCGCGCTCGAAGAACTTGCGCAGAAAGTCGGTGTACACGCCCTTCAGGTCGGCGAAACTCACGTCCTCGCCGATCCACAGGCCCTCGACCTGGTTGAACATCGGCGAGTGCGTGGCGTCGCTGTCGACGCGGTACGTGCGGCCCGGGCAGATCACCTTGATCGGCGGCATCGCGCGGCCCTTGTACTTCTCCACGTGCATGCGCGCGTAGCGGACCTGCATCGGGCTGGTGTGGGTGCGCAGCAGCAGGAGCTTGCCCTCGCTGTCGCGGCCGTCCACGTAGAAGGTGTCCTGCATCGAGCGCGCCGGATGGTTGTCCGGGTTGTTCAGCGCGGTGAAGTTCATCCAGTCGGTCTCGATCTCGGGGCCGTCGGCCACGTCGAAGCCGACCGAGCCGAAGATCTGCTCGACGCGCTCCCAGGTGCGCATCACCGGGTGCAGGCTGCCGCGCGCCACGGCGCGCCCGGGCAGCGTGACGTCGATGGCCTCGGCGGCCAGCCGCGCGTTCATCAGCGCGTCGGCCAGCGCCTGGCGGCGCGCGTTGAGCGCGGCCTCGACCTGCTGCTTGGCCTGGTTGATGCGCGCGCCTTCGCTCTTGCGCGCCTCCGGGTCGAGCTTGCCGAGGCTCTTGAGCAGCTCGGTGAGCGCGCCGGTCTTGCCGAGAAAGCGGGCTTTTTCGTTTTCCAGCGAGGCGTTGTCGTTGGCGGCGGCGAAGGCGGCCTGGGCGTCGGCGACGATTTGATCCGGATCCAGAGACATGGCGGCGGTCGGCGATAAATTTGGCGTCCGGGTCACGGGAAGGGCCCGGGCGTGGGTTGGCACTAGGTGCGATGTGGGTGCCGGGCCCCGCGCGGCACCGGGAGCGGCGCGGGGCTCGTTTCGGATGCCGTCTCGCCCGCCGCGCCCGCCTGGCCGGCGGGCACGCAAGAAGACACAAACGGCATTCGAAATGAAAACGGGGCTCGGTGAGGAGCCCCGTTCTTGCAGGTCCGCCGGACGCGAATCCGGTGGAGATGCTGTCGACCTTGCGGTCGGTGCTTGCCCCCGGCCCGCCGCGCAGCTAGCGCG
Source organism: Cupriavidus ulmosensis (assembly GCF_977008105.1). Lineage (NCBI taxonomy): Bacteria > Pseudomonadati > Pseudomonadota > Betaproteobacteria > Burkholderiales > Burkholderiaceae > Cupriavidus > Cupriavidus ulmosensis. The sequence goes on along the minus strand of NZ_CDRMWP010000001.1, from coordinate 1,805,574 downwards.
CCGGGCCGGAGCCGGCATCAGGCAACGGAGGCTTTCACCTGGTTGACGATGGCGGCAAAGGCAGGCTTGTCATGGATGGCCATGTCCGACAGCACCTTGCGGTCCAGTTCAATCGAGGCCTTCTTCAGACCGTTCATGAACACGCTGTAGGTCAGGCCATGCTCGCGCGTCGCGGCATTGATACGCGCAATCCAGAGCGCGCGGAACACGCGCTTCTTGTTGCGGCGATCGCGGTACGCGTACTGGCCGGCACGCATGACCGCCTGCTTGGCGATGCGGTAGACGTTATTGCGACGGCCGCGGAAACCCTTGGCAGCGTCGATGACTTTCTTGTGGCGGGCCCGTGCAGTGACCCCACGCTTGACTCGAGGCATGAAATGCTCCTTTCGTTTTCGTTAGGGGTTATGCGTAGGGCATCATTGCGCGAACGGACTTCAGGTTCGTCTCATGGACGTCCTGGGTGCCGCGCAGTTGACGCTTGTTCTTGGTGGTCTTCTTGGTCAGGATGTGACGCTTGAAGGCCTGGCCACGCTTGAACGAACCGTTCGGACGCGCAGTAAAGCGCTTGGAAGCGCTTTTCTTGGTCTTCATCTTCGGCATGAAAAACTCCAGCTCTATGACATGCATGCAGGTGGCCGGCTGGCGCCGACGCTTGCATGACCCGCATCCACTTGTTGTTGCGCGGCGCCACGAGGGGCTGTCCGCGCCGTATTCGCGCACCGCCGCGCCCGGCGGAATTCTCCACCTGGCCGCGGCGACGCGCAGAATCTTACTTCTTCTTCTTGGGAGCCAGCACCATCACCATCTGGCGCCCTTCCATCTTCGGCATCTGCTCGACCTGGCCGACTTCTTCCAGGTCCGCCTTCAGGCGTTCGAGCACACGCGCGCCGATTTCCTGGTGCGCCATCTCACGGCCGCGGAAGCGCAGCGTGATCTTGGTCTTGTCGCCGTCTTCCAGGAACCGCTTCAGGTTGCGCAGCTTGACGTTGTAGTCGCCGTCATCCGTACCCGGCCGGAACTTGACTTCCTTGACCTGGATGATCTTCTGCTTCAGCTTGGCGTCGTGCGCGCGCTTGGCTTCCTCGTACTTGAACTTGCCGTAGTCCATGATACGGGCAACCGGCGGCACCGCGGTCGGCGCGATCTCCACCAAGTCCAAGTCCTTATCCTCAGCCAGGCGAAGCGCGTCCATGAACTTGACGATGCCGAGCTGCTCATTATCAACCCCGACCAGGCGCAATTCGGGTGCGCTGATTTCGCGGTTGATGCGATGACCTTTGTCTGTAGCGATGTTGCGTTACCTCAAGAAGACAAAAAACAAGCCGTGCTCATCCCATCAGGCTTTGCTGGCAACGTCCTGTTGCAGACGCTCCACAAACGCGGAAACGGGCATCACACCCAGATCCGCATTGCCACGGGCACGCACGGCCACTTGATTGGCATCCCGCTCCTTGTCGCCCACTACCAGCAGGTAGGGAATCTTCTGAAGGGAATGCTCGCGGATTTTATACGTAATTTTCTCGTTACGCAAATCCGCCTTGGCCCTAAATCCTTGTTTTAGCAGTGATTGCACGACGTTTTCGGCATATTCCGCCTGCGAGTCGGCAATATTCATCACGATGACCTGTTCCGGCGCCAGCCACGCGGGCAGCGCGCCGGCGTGATTCTCCAGCAGGATGCCCAGGAAACGCTCGAACGAGCCCAGGATGGCCCGGTGCAGCATCACCGGGCGCTTGCGCGCGTTGTCCTCGGAGACGTATTCGGCGCCCAGGCGCTCCGGCAGCACCAGGTCGAGCTGCAGCGTGCCGCACTGCCACGAGCGGCCGATCGCGTCCTTGATGTGGTACTCCACCTTCGGGCCGTAGAAAGCGCCCTCGCCCGGCAGTTCCTCCCACTCCACGCCGCAGGCGCGCAGCGCCAGGCGCAGGCCTTCCTCGGCGTGGTCCCAGACCTCGTCGGAGCCGGCGCGCTGGTCGGGGCGCAGCGACAGCTTGACCGCCACGTCCTTGAAGCCGAAATCGTCATAGACCGAGAAGGCCAGTTCGTTGAAGGCCTTGGCCTCGGCCACGATCTGCTCTTCCGTGCAGAAGATGTGCGCATCGTCCTGCACAAAGCCGCGCACGCGCATCAGGCCGTGCAGCGCGCCCGAGGGCTCGTTGCGGTGGCAGGCGCCGAACTCGGCCAGGCGCAGCGGCAGGTCGCGGTAGGAACGCAGACCGTGGTTGAAGATCTGCACGTGGCCCGGGCAGTTCATCGGCTTGATCGCGTAGTCGCGCTTTTCCGACTCCGTGACGAACATGTTCTCCTTGTAGTTCTGCCAGTGGCCCGACTTCTCCCACAGCGAACGGTCCATCACCTGCGGCGTGCGCACTTCCTCGTAGCCGGCCTGCGTCAGGCGGCCGCGCATGTACTGCTCCACGGCCTGCCACACCTGCCAGCCCTTCGGATGCCAGAACACCATGCCGGGCGCCTCTTCCTGCAGGTGGAACAGGTCGAGCAGCTTGCCCAGCTTGCGGTGGTCGCGCTTCTCGGCTTCCTCGAGCATGTGCAGGTAGGCTTCCTGGTCTTCCTTCCTGGCCCAGGCCGTGCCGTAGATGCGCTGGAGCATCTCGTTCTTGGCGTCGCCGCGCCAGTAGGCGCCGGCCACCTTCATCAGCTTGAAGACCTTGAGCTTGCCCGTGGACGGCACGTGCGGGCCGCGGCACAGGTCGACGAACTTGCCTTCGCGGTACAGGCCGATCTCCTGGTCCTGCGGAATCGACGCGATGATCTCGGCCTTGTACTTCTCGCCCATCGACTCGAACAGCTTCACGGCCTCGTCGCGGCTCCAGACTTCGCGCGTCACCTGCTCGTCCTTCTTCGCGAGCTCGGCCATCTTCTTCTCGATGGCGGCGAGGTCCTCGGGCGTGAAGGGGCGCTTGTACGAGAAGTCGTAGTAGAAGCCGTTCTCGATCACCGGGCCGATCGTCACCTGCGCGTCCGGGTACAGCTCCTTGACGGCATAGGCCAGCAAGTGCGCCGTCGAGTGGCGGATCACGTCGACGCCGTCGGCGTCCTTGTCCGTCACGATGGCCAGGCTCGCGTCCTGCTCGATCCGGTAGCTGGTGTCGACCATGCGGCCGTCCACCTTGCCGGCCAGGGCCGCCTTGGCCAGCCCGGCGCCAATGCTCTGCGCCACTTCTGCGACCGTCACCGGGCCGGGAAACTCGCGGCGGGAACCATCCGGCAGCGTGATTGCGATCATCTTGCACCTCATCAGGAATCCACCCGCCGGCGTCTGCGCGGCGGCAAGCGGATGAAAAGCATCTTGTAGCACCGGGCAGCCATGCGGGGCATGGGCCAGGCAGCGGGGATTTCGCGCGGTCGCATCGGCCGGCGACCGGCAGCATAGCAGGCGGCTAACGAGCGACAGACGAAAAAAAACGCAGCCAAGGCTGCGTTTTTCTCGATTTCAACTCCGGCCGGACCGGGATCAAGGCGCACCTCGACTACTGTCGCTAATTAGCGGTAGTAGTTCGCGATGTCTTCATCATGGCGCCTTCCGTTCCTGTGAGCGGGTTGAACCGGTACTGCGAAACTGGATACTGCGAATTGGTACTGCGCTACTGCGGGGTTACTGCCTGCTGCAATGCTTTTGGTAGGCTCGATTGGACTCGAACCAACGACCCCCACCATGTCAAGGTGGTGCTCTAACCAGCTGAGCTACGAGCCTACTGCCACACTACTGCCCTACTTCTTTTTCTGCTGCACCGTCGTGCCGCACCATGTCGTGCTTCACGCCAGCGCACTACCAGAATTGCTTACCACTGCGAATTCGTTGGTAGGCTCGATTGGACTCGAACCAACGACCCCCACCATGTCAAGGTGGTGCTCTAACCAGCTGAGCTACGAGCCTAGCGAAAGCGCGAGTATAGCATCACTTTCGTTTCGCCTGCAAGACCCCTGCCACGTCCTCGATCAGCCCGAGCGCGCGCTGCAATTGCGTCGCCTCGGACACCTCGGCGGTGAACTGCATGCGCGCCACGCCCTTGCTCGACAGCGTCTTCACGCCGGTGACGTTGATCTTCTCGCGCGACAGCACTTCGGAGATGTCGCGCAGCAGGCCCTGCCGGTCGACCGCCTCGACGTGGATGTCCACCGGGTAGACCGCGTCGCTCTTCTTGCCCCACTCGGTCTGGATCACGCGCTCCGGCGCGCGCGCCGACAACTGGCCGAAGGTCGGGCAGCTGCGCCGGTGGATCGACACGCCGCGCCCGCGCGTGACGAAGCCGACGATGTCGTCCGGCGGCGCCGGCTTGCAGCACCGGGACATCTGCGTCATCAGCGAGTCCACGCCCACCACCAGCACGCCGCTCTTGGCGCCGCGCGCCACGCTGGTGGCGCGGCTCTTCTTGGTGACGGCCTCTTCCTCGCTGACCGGCGCGACGGCCTCGCCCTCCGGGTGGCGCAGCGCCTGCTCCACGTGGCGCAGGCTGAACTCTTCCTTGCCCACCGCCGAGAACAGCTCGTCCGGCGTCTTGAAGCCGAGCCGCGCGGCGAGGTCGTCCAGGCTGACCGCGGTCTTGCCCTCGCGCTGCAGCGTCTTGTCGATCAGCGCGCGGCCCTGCGCGATGGTTTCCTGCGAGTCGAGCGCGTTGAACCAGGCCCGCACCTTGGCGCGCGCGCGCGGCGCGGCGAGGTAGCCCAGTTCGGTGTTGAGCCAGTCGCGCGACGGGCCGCCCTGCTTGACGGCGATGATCTCCACCGTCTGCCCGTTCTTGAGCGGCGTGTTCAGCGGCACCATCGTGCCGTCCACGCGCGCGCCGCGGCAGCGGTGGCCCAGGTCGGTATGCAGGTAGTAGGCGAAGTCGACCGGCGTGGCGCCCTGCGGCAGCGCCACCACGCGCGCCTGCGGCGTGAGCACGTAGATGTGGTCGTCGATGGCGGCGTGCTTGAGCTGCTCCCACGACTCGTCGTGCGCCACCGAATGGTCGGCGTCGTCCTTCCACGCCAGCAGCTGGCGCAGCCACGCGATCTTCTCGTCGTAGCGCTCGCTGGCCGAGAACTGGCCGCTGTAGCCCTTGCTGCCGGCTTCCTTGTAGCGCCAGTGCGCGGCCACGCCGTACTCGGCGAAGTGATGCATTTCCTGGGTGCGGATCTGCACCTCGAAGGCGCGCCCGTCGTCGCCGATCACCACCGTGTGCAGCGACTTGTAGCCGTTGGCCTTGGGCCGCGAGATGTAGTCGTCGAACTCGCGCGGGATCGGCTGCCAGATATGGTGCACGATGCCCAGCACCGTGTAGCAGTCCTTGATGTCGTCCACGATCACGCGGAACGCGCGCACGTCGTAGAGGTCGGCAAAGTCCAGCTCCTTGCCGCGCATCTTCTTCCAGATGCTGTAGATATGCTTGGGCCGGCCCGTCACCTCGGCGCGGATGCCGGCGGTCTCGAGCTCGGACTGCAGCCGCGCGATGGCGCTGGCGATGTAGCCTTCGCGCTCGATGCGCTTCTCGTCGAGCAGCCTGGCGATGCGCTTGTAGGTATCGGGCTGCTCGAAGCGGAACGCCAGGTCCTCCAGCTCCCACTTCATCTGCCAGATGCCGAGCCGGTTGGCCAGCGGCGCGTAGATGTCCAGCGTCTCGCGCGCCACGCCGGGCAGCGGCTGCGCCTTGACCTGTGCCAGCCAGCGCAGCGTCTGCAGGCGCGAGGCCAGCCGCACCAGCACCACGCGGATGTCCTGCGCGAACGCCAGCAGCATCTTGCGCAGCGCCTCCACCTGCTCCTGGCGCGCGGCGATCTCGTCCTTGGTGGTTTCCGGCGCGCCGCTGTGGCCGACCGCGATCGCGCCGATGCGCAGCAGCTGCCGCACGCCCCTGACCAGCCGGGCGACCTCCTCGCCGAAGCGCGGCTCGATGTCTTCCTCGCAGCCCGGCACGAACGCCGCCACCGCGAACAGGCAGGCCGCCGCGCGCGCGGCATCGTCGACGCGCAGGCCGTCGAGAATGCGCAGCATGCCCTCGGCATGCGTGAGCACCGGCTCGCCGGTAGGCAGCTGCGCGGCGCCGCCGCGCTCGCGCACGTAGGCCAGCGCGCGCTCCACCAGCCCGGCGTCGGGCGTGCCGGCAACCTGCCCGGCCAGGTCAGTCGACGTCACCATCTCGCTGCACCCGCCTCACTTGAGCGCGGCGGTCACCACCACTTCGATGCGGTACCCGGGATTGGCCAGGCGCGCCTCCACGGTGGCGCGCGGCGGCGTGGCGCCGGGCACCACCCAGGCGTCCCACACCTCGTTCATGATGCCGATCTCGTCCACGTTGGTGAGGAAGATCTGGCACGACAGGATGCGGCTCTTGTCGCTGCCGGCTTCCGCCAGCAGGCGCTCGACGTGGCCCAGCACCTCGCCGGTCTGGCCGCGCAGGTCGGCGGCGGGATCGGTTTCCGCCACCTGGCCGGCGAGGTAGACCACGCCGTTGTAGATCGCGTATTCGGACAGGCGCTTGCCCACGTGGGCGCGCTTCAGTTCACTGGTGCTCATGGCAAAAAACTCTGTTGCTCCGGTTCGCCCGGTTGGTCTGTTGGAAAAACTGCCGCCGCGCGTCAGGCCGCGCCCAGGAAAAACTGGCGGGCGATGGCGATCTGCGCCGGGTCGATGAAGGTCGGCGCATGCCCCACGTCCTGCACTTCCACCGCGCTGACATTGCGCCCGCGCGACACCATCTCGGCCACGGTCTCGCGCGTGAGCAGGTCGGACTGGGCGCCGCGCACCACCAGCGTGGGCGCCTGGATGGCCTCGAACATGTGCCACAGCGCGGCCTCGCCGGCGCTTATCTGCTCGGGCGTGGTCTCGCGGAACGGCAGCGCCATCGCCGGATCGTAATGCAAGCCCCATTCCAGGCCCTCGGCGCCCTGCATCGGCTTGAGGATGGCGCCGTTGAGCTCGCGCCACTGCTCGGGCGTGTGGCGGCCGAACGAGGCGCTGATGGTCTGCAGGTAGGCCAGGCCTTCCTCGAAGGTCTTGAAGCGCACCGGCAGGCCCAGGTAGGCGCCGATGCGCTCCACCGCCGAGGCGGCCAGGCGCGGGCCCACGTCGTTGAGCAGCAGCTTGCGCACCGGCGCCTTGGGCAGGCCGGCCAGGCCCATGCCGATCAGGCCGCCCATCGAGGTGCCGAACCAGTCGACCTGCTCGACGTTGAGCCGCGCGATCAGCGTGACCATGTCGGACACGTACTGCGGCACGACGTAGCGGCGCGGGTCGGCCAGCCAGTCCGAGCGGCCGCGCCCGACCACGTCGGGGCAGACCACGCGGTACTCGCCGCACAGCGCGGCCGCCACGGTATCGAAATCGCGGCCGGTGCGCGTCAGGCCATGCACGCACATCAGGACACGGGGATTGGCGGGGTCGCCCCACTCGTGATACGCCATGCGGTGGAGCCCCGCCGGGCTGATGCACTGGACGAAGCCGAGGCGCGGACTGACTGACATCTGAACTCCCTGGCAAAGCGTTATCGAAGCGGCGCCGCCGGCTGGGCGGCACGCGGCTGGGCAAAGCTGGATTGTACGCCGCAGCAGTTACAATGCCACAGCATCCGGCCGCCACCGCCACACGCGCGCCATATGCGCGCCATACGCGCGCCGCGCACCCGCCGCCAGGCGCGCGATCGCACAAGCCCGCGCGGGCACAGGCGGCCGCGCCACGAAGACCCGAACGCAAGGAACCGGTCATGCAAAGACGCATCTTCATCCAGACCCTGGCGGCCGGCGCCGCCGCCGCGCTCGCGCTCGGGCGCGCGCAGGCCGCGCCGGCGCCGGCCATCGAAGTCTTCAAGACGCCGACCTGCGGCTGCTGCGAAGGCTGGGTCGAGCACCTGCGCGCCAACGGCTTCGCCGTGACGGTGCGCAATGTGGACGATACGGGGCCGTACCGGGCGCGTGCCGGCATTCCGGAGCGCTTCGGCTCCTGCCACACCGGCATGATCGCGGGCTACGGCATCGAGGGCCACGTGCCGGCCGCCGACATCAGGCGGCTGCTGGCCGCCAGGCCCGCCGCCGCGGGGCTGGCGGTGCCGGGCATGACGGTCGGCTCGCCGGGCATGGAGCAGGGTTCGCGCAAGGACCCGTTCGACGTCTTCCTGATCCGCCGGGACGGCGCGGCCTCGGTCTTCGCCAGCTACAACAAGCGCGGCGCATGAAGCGGAAATGGCCGCGATGCGGCCATTTCGGGTAGCGGGCGATCCTGGAACGGCGACGGCTGCCGATCTCCCCCGGCCCTCTCCCGCGTGGAAGAGGAGAGGCGACCGGCGGCATTGCCGCCGCCCGCAGTCCGGGCGTTCAGGCGGTCAGGCGGTCACAACAGCGGCGCGCCGGTCTTGCTCTGGACCTCTTCGCGGCTCACGCCGGGCGCGGTCTCGACCAGCTTGAGGCCGGCCTCGGTCACGTCGAGCACGCCGAGGTCGGTGATGATGCGGTTGACCACGCCCACGCCGGTCAGCGGCAGGTTGCAGGCCTTGAGGATCTTGATGTCCTCGCTGCCGTCCTTCTTCTTGGCGGTGTGTTCCATCAGCACCACCACGCGGCCGACGCCGGCGACGAGGTCCATCGCGCCGCCCATGCCCTTGACCATCTTGCCCGGGATCATCCAGTTGGCCAGGTCGCCGCGCTCGCTGACCTGCATCGCGCCCAGGATGGCCAGGTTGATGTGGCCGCCGCGGATCATCGCGAACGAGTCCGCCGACGAGAAGATCGACGAGCCCGGCAGCGTGGTCACGGTCTGCTTGCCGGCGTTGATCATGTCGGGGTCGATTTCGTCCTCGGTCGGGAACGGGCCGATGCCGAGCAGGCCGTTCTCGGATTGCAGCCACACTTCCATGCCCGCCGGGACGTGGTTGGCCACCAGGGTCGGCAGGCCGATGCCCAGGTTGACGTAGAAGCCGTCCTGCAGCTCGGTCGCGGCGCGCGCCGCCATTTCCTCACGTGTCCATGCCATGATGTCGCTCCTTAGCTGGCCTGATTTTCTGAAACCCGCACGGTGCGCTGCTCGATGCGTTTCTCGGGGGTGGCGTTCACCACGATGCGCTGCACGAAGATGCCCGGCGTATGGATCTCGTCCGGGTCCAGCGTGCCGGTATCGACCAGGTGCTCGACCTCCACCACCGTGACCTTGCCCGCCATCGCGCACACCGGGTTGAAGTTGCGCGCGGTGCGGCGGAACACCAGGTTGCCCGCGCGGTCGGCCTTGTAGGCCTTGACCAGCGCCACGTCGGCGGTCAGCGCGCGTTCCATCACGTACTGGTGGCCGTCGAACTCGCGGATTTCCTTGCCCTCGGCGACGATGGTGCCCACGCCGGTCTTGGTGAAGAAAGCCGGGATGCCCGAGCCGCCGGCGCGCAGCTTCTCGGCCAGCGTGCCCTGCGGCGTGAATTCCAGCTCCAGCTCGCCGGCCAGGTACTGGCGCTCGAACTCCTTGTTCTCGCCCACGTAGGACGAGATCATCTTGCTGATCTGGCGCGTGGCCAGCAGCAGGCCGAGGCCGAAGCCGTCGACGCCGGCATTGTTGGAGATGCAGGTAAGCTGCTTGGCGCCGCTGTCGCGCAGCGCCGCGATCAGTGCCTCGGGAATGCCGCACAGACCGAATCCGCCGACCGCGATCGTCTGGCCGTCGCGGACGACGCCCGCGAGCGCCTCCGCGGCGCTGGCGTAGACCTTGTTCATCTTTATCTCCTTGCCTCGGTGATTTTCCTGTCGCTGTACGCGCCGTGCGGTGTGCCGCCGGCGAGCCACGCAGTGAAATTGTAACGGTACAATCGGGCGGACATCGCCCCGCTGCCGAACGTCCGACAGCATACGCATGTGCGGTATGCCGCGCCAATACGTAAAACTACATAAGCCAATGCCCGCCATCGACTACCAGACCGCCTTCCAGCTTGCTCCGGTCGGCCTCGTGCTGTCGCGCGAGCGCATGATCGAGGACTGCAACGACGAGGTGTGCCGCATCTTCGGCACCACGCGGCAGGCGCTGCTCGGCGAATCGTTCCAGGTACTCTACCCCACCGCCGACGAGTTCGAGCGCACCGGCGCGCGCATCGTGCCGATCATGAATGCCAGGGGGACCTATTCGGACGAGCGCATCATGAAGCGCGCCGGCGGCGAACTGTTCTGGTGCCACGTCACGGGACGCTCGCTGGACCGCTCGCAGCCGCTCGGCGCGGGCATCTGGACCTTCGAGGATCTGTCGCAGAAGCGCCCGGTCACGGCCGAGCTGACCGCGCGCGAGCGCGACATCGCCGCGCAGCTCGTGGAAGGCAGGACCAGCAAGCAGATCGGCAAGCTGCTGTCGATCAGCCCGCGCACGGTGGACATCTACCGCGCGCGGCTGATGAAGAAATACGGCGCCCACACCGCGGTGGACCTGGTGCAGCGCCTGGTCAATCACTGAGCGGCGCGGCCGCCGCCGGCGTCTACCCGATCAGCGCGCGGATCGCGTCCGGCACCGGCACCGATTTCTCCGCCTCGTAGTCGCACCACACCACCTTGGCGCCACCCTCGGCGTAGACCACCTCGGGCTGGTCGGTGCGGCGGATCTCCAGGCGGGTCTCGAAGCTGGTGCGGCCCAGCCCGCCGGCGGACATGCGGCATTCGATGTCGCCGGGATAGCGCAGCTGCCGGATGAAGGTCATGTGCGCGTTGATGATGACCGGGCCGTGGCCGGCGGCGTCCTTGCCGCCGTGCCCGAGCGACTCGAACCAGGCGATGCGCGCCTGCTCCAGGTAGCGGAAATAGACCGTGTTGTTGACATGGCCCATCGCGTCCATGTCGCCCCACCGGATGGGCATGCGCAGCGTGAATACGGGTTTCATGGGCGCTAGCCTATCATTCGCCGCGCGCTCGTTCCATCCACCCGCCCTCCGCCTTCCCGCCCCTCCCCGGCCTCAGCCGTCGCTCAGGCGCGTATGCGTGGGCAGTTCGAACGGCGTGTCGGGCGGCAGGTAGGCCGCCGCGCTGGGACGCGGCCAGCCGTCGAAGGCGCCGTCCCCGGGCGCTTCGTCGCCGGTGTCCTCGGCCACATCCCCGGCCGGCCGGAAGTCGCCGCGGCTGGCGATCAGCCGCGGCGGCGCCGGCCGCGCCGGGCGGGCAGCGGCCACGGCAGGTTTTTCGACGCCAGCCGCCGCGGGCCGCGGCGAGGCGTCGGCAAACGCGGGAACCGCCGGAGACGCCGCCGCGACCGCGGCGGGCATGCTCTGCGGCACCGCGACCGGCTCGCTCCGGGTCGCCTCGGCAAGATGGACCGCCGGGGCGGCCGGCGGCGCGGCTTGCTCCACCACGGCCGTCGCCGTCACGGCCGGCGCGTGCGCCACGGTGGCCGCCGGCGGCCCGTTGCCGCGCAGGGCGATGCTGGCGAGCCAGAGCGCCAGCATCGCCACACCGCCGCCCAGCAGCCCGGTCACGAGGCTGCGCTGCCGCGCCCGGCGCAGCGAGCGCGCCTGGCCGGGGCCGATGGTGGCGAGATGGCGCTTGACCGCGGCGGCGCGCATCGCGTCGAGCGATTCGCGCACGTCGAAGCTCGTGCCCCACGGCGGCGGCACGGCCGCGTCGGCCGGCAGCGGCGGCAGGCCGGTGGCGACATCGACCGGACCGGCACCGCCGCCGGCACGGCGGCGGGAACCGGAATTGGGATTGGGACTGGAAACGGATCTGGACACGGCTCACCCCCGAGGCGCAATGGACGCGGCGGCGCCGGCCCGTCCGGGCGCCATCGGTCAGCGCAGGATCATAGGCGCGCGGCGGCGGCCTGCGACTCGGACGGAACGGATTCTGGCGTGGGAAAAATCGGCAAATGCCGCCGGCACGCGCGGCCGGGGCAAGCGCAACGCGGTGCCGGGCAGGATCGGGCGGGAAAGGCACTCGCGGCACTCGCGGCGCCAGCGGCGCCGGTGCATGCGGGGACGGCCCGGATCATGCCGGAGCCGCCGATGGCCAGCCGCTCAGCGGCGCGGACGGCTGCCCTGCGCGGGCGTGGCGAGGCCGGAATCGGCCAGCGAGGACTCCATGCGGCGGATCTGCTGCTGCAGCTGGTCCAGGCGGATGCGCGAGGCGCGGCTTTCGACCTCGGCGCTCTGCACCTCGGCATGCGCGGACTGCTGTTCCTCGGCGATGCGCTGGCGCTGAGCCTGCATCACGCGCAGGTCTTCGTTGAGCGCGTTGGCGCGCGCCTCGGTGTCCTGCAGCGCCTTGTCATACGCGCGTTTCTGCGACGCCAGCACCTGGCGCCGGATGTCGTCGCCGGCCCAGACGGCGCTCTGCCGCGTGACCTGGCGGTAGGCCTGCTCGGCCGGGACGATCGACTCGAAGCGGAACACGCGCCACAGGTTCTTCTGGTAGAACAGCGCCACGTAGCAGACCACCTGGTCGTCGGCCAGCATCAGCGTGGTGCCGTAGTCGCCGTTGTAGCTCGTGCGCAGCTCGCGCACGGTCCGGTCGCGCAGGCGCTGCTGCAGTTCGGCCACCAGCCCCAGCGAGGCGGGCGACGCCTGCGGGCTGCCGGCCGGGGCCGCGCTCAGCGGCGCCGGCGCTGCCGCCACCGGCACCGGATCGGCGGCAGCCAGCGCGCCAGCGGCGCACAGCGACGACGTCAGGCCGATCAGGCAGGCAAGCAAAGGGGCGCGGCGGGAATTGTTCAGCATAGCGTTCCGGCAGGGACAGAGCGAGGATTCGGGTTATCGGCAAGCCACGGCGGCATGGCCACGGCGGCGTCTCAAGTCTGCGGGGCGCCGCCGCGGCCGCAATGATGCGCCACGCGCACACGGCCAACGGCGGATTGTAACAAGCATGCCCTGGCATGCCTATTAACGGTCGCGTTTTGTCACCCTTGATAGCAGTTGCGGTATCAATCATGCAACAAAAGGAGAGTAAACCGCGCCGCCGCGGCGGCGCGTCCCCCTCCGGCGCCCGTCGATTCAGCGCTTGGCGATCGACGCCTCGGCCTTGGTCACGAGATCGGCGCCGATCTGCTTCTTCCACTTGTCGTAGACCTTGGCGGTGGCCTTGCGGAAGGCGTCGTGCTCGGCCGGCGTCAGTTGCGTCACCTTCACGCCGTGGGCCTCCATCTCCTTCCAGGCCGGCGCGCCGGCCTCGACCAGCCCCTTGCGGGCCAGCGCGGTTTCCTGCTTGCCGGCGTCGATGGCGGCCTGGCGCACGATCTCGCGGTCGGCCGGGGTCCAGCTTTCCCAGATCTGCTTGTTGACCACGAAGATCAGCGGATCGGCGACGTAGCCCCAGGCGGTGACGAACTTCTGGCCCACGGTGTACAGCTTGGCGGCGGCGAACACCGACTGCGGGTTCTCCTGGCCGTCCACCGCGCCCGAGGCCATCGCCGGCTGCGCGTCGGCCCAGCTCATCTGCGTGGGGTTGGCGCCCAGCGCGTTGAAGGTCTCGATGTACAGCGGCGAGCCCACCACGCGCAACTTCAGGCCCTTGAGGTCTTCCGGCTTGCGGATCTCGTGCTTGGAATTGGAGACCTCGCGGAAACCGTTCTCGCCCCACGCCAGCGGCACCACGCCGGACTTGTCCAGCGTGGCGAAGATCGACTTGCCGACCTCGCCCTGGGTGAGCGCGTCCAGCGCCTTGTAGTCGGGCATCAGGAACGGCAGCGAGAACAGGTTCAGCTCCTTGACCTGCGGCGACCAGTTGATGGTCGAGCCCACCGCCATGTCGATCACGCCCTGGCGGATCGCCGAGAACTCGCGGGTCTGGTCGCCGGCCACCAGCGAGGTGCCCGGATACAGCTTGATGTTGATGCGGCCACTGGTGCGCTGCTTCACCAGATCGGCCCAGATCTCGCCGCCCTTGCCCCACGGGAACGCGGGGCCGAGCACCAGCGACATCTTGTATTCGGACTTGTAGCTCTGCGCCTGGGCGCCGGCCGGCGCGAGGGCGGCGGCGGCGATGGTGGCAGCCAGCGACAGCATCAGGGCACGACGTTTCATCGGTTCTCTCCTCTCGGGATGTGTTGTGTGTTGTTCTGTTGCCGGCGGCACAGGGACAGCATCGCCCTCTCCCGCCGGCTTGCGGCCCGGGCCGGTTCAGCCCGGTTCAGCCTGGTTCGGGTCAGTAGCCGAGCCGGTCCGGCAGCCACGTCGCCAGCGGCGGGTAGGCCAGCACCATCAGCATGGCGACGAACATCGCCAGCAGCATCCAGACCACCCACGGCACGGTCTCTTCCATGCGCACGCGCGCGATCCGGCACGACACCATCAGGTTCACCGCCAGCGGCGGCGTGAACTGCCCCAGCGCCACCTTGAGCGTGAGCACCACGCCGAACCACACCGGGTTCCAGTGGAACGCGTTGGCGATCGGCAGCAGCAGCGGCACGAAGATCAGGAAGATCGAGATGCCGTCGAGGAACATGCCCACCGTCATCAGCAGCGCCACGATCAACGCCAGCACGCCGTACTCGCCCAGGCCCGAATGCGCGATCGCGTTGGCCAGAGGGTCGATCACGCCGAGCGTGGACAGCGCGTAGGCGAAGATGCCGGCCAGCGCCACCACCAGCAGGATCACCGCGGAAGTCTCCGCCGCTTCCTGGAAGATCACGAACAGGTCGCGCATGCCGATGCTGCGGTAGATCACCATGCCGACGAACAGGCCGTACACCACCGCCACCACGGCGGCCTCGGTCGGCGTGAACCAGCCCGCGCGCATGCCGCCCAGGATCAGGAACGGCGCCACCAGCCCCCAGGCCGCCTCGCGCAGGCTCTTCCAGAACGGCGGGCGCGGCAGCGCGGCCTCGATGGCGCCCATGTTGTGCTTGCGCGCCAGCCACACCGCCGGCACGATCAGCGCCACGCCGGCCAGGATGCCGGGAATCATGCCGGCGGCGAACAGCGCCGGCACCGACGCGCCGGGCACCAGCACGCTGTAGATGATGAACGCCACCGAAGGCGGGATCAGAATGTCCGTGGCCGCCGCCGCGCCGACCACCGCGGCGCTGTACGCGCCCGGATAGCCCGCGCGCGACATCGCCGCGATCATCACGCCGCCCACCGCGGCCGCGTTGGCCGGGCCGGAGCCGGAGATGCCGCCGAGGAACATCGCCACCAGGATGGCCACCAGCGGCAGCATGCCGGGCCCGCGCCCGACGATGGCGATGGCGAACGTGACCAGCCGCTGCGCCACGCCGGAGCGGTCGAAGATCGAGCCGACCAGCACGAACATCGGGATCGCCAGCAGCGGGTACTTGGCCAGGCCGGCGTAGAAGTTCTGCGGCACGGCCAGCAGGCCGAACATCTGCGTGTCGAGGTTGGACAGGCCGATCGCCACCAGGCCGCCCAGGCCCAGCGACACGCCGATCGGCACGCCGAGCATCATCAGCCCGAGGAACACCACGAACAGGGTAATGGCGACCAGCGTCATGGCGCGGCCCCCGTCTTCGCCGCGCCCGTGCGCCCGGCATGCAGCGCCTTGAGCGCGCGCAGGTTGCGCGCCACCAGCCCGAAGGCGCGCAGCGCGATGCCCGCCGACAGCACCGGCAGCCACACCGAATACCACCAGCTCGGGATGCCGATGCCGGGCGAGGTCTCGCCGAACGTGTATTCGTCCCACGCCACGCGCGCGCCCAGCACCGCCAGCGCGATAAACATCGCCGCCACCATCAGCGCCGAGAACACCGCCAGGCGCCGCTGCCGGGCCTCGCTGCCGCGCTCGAAGAAGAACTCGATGCGGATGTTGCGGTCGCGCGCCACCGCCGCGCTGCCGGCCACCAGCGCCAGCACGATCATCAGGAAGACCGAGAATTCCTCGGTCCAGGCGAACGATTCGTCGGTGAAATAGCGGACCACGACGTTGGCGAAGGTGATGCACACCAGCAGCACCATCACGATCACGCCAATCCAGTCCTCGATGCGCGGCGACACCCTGAAACCGCCGTCCGCGCTGTCCACGTTCTCCACAAGCTGGCTGGCGCCAGCCTCGCCGGGCACGGCCGCGGCGTGTTGCGGGCCGGCATCGCGCCGCCCCTCCTGGTCTGCTTGCATCTCCCCGGCCTCCGGTCCGGTCCGCCCGGCACGCCGGCCGCTCGCGGATTTTCTTTGAATTATGTAAAGACTTAATCTCAAGACATGGCGGATTATGCCAAGTCTGCGCACGGCGGGGGAATTTTTACGCCTGCCCTACGCCTGCCTGCGGTGCCGGGCGGCCAGCCAGACCCCGCGCGCTTCACGCCCAAGGGGACCGGATCAGCCCTGGGCCGGGGGAAACGCGCGCCCCGCCCGCGCTTGTGGCGCGGCGCGGGGCCGGCATCGCCAGTTGCGGGCGGACCGATGCCGCCCGCGCCCGCTCACACCATGCCGTCGTCGGCGGTGATCACCGCGCCGTTGATGAACTGCGACTGGTCGGACGCCAGCAGCAGCAGCAGGCCGTCGAGATCCTCGGGCTTGCCCACGCGCTTGCGCGGCAGCATCTGGATCAGCTTCTGGCCGGCATCGGTGTCCCAGTGATGGTGGTTGATGTCGGTGTCGATGTAGCCCGGGCAGATCGCGTTGACGTTGATGCCGTGGCGCGCCCATTCGAGCGCCATCGCCTTGGTCATGTGCACCACCGCGGCCTTGCTCATGCAGTACACGCCGATCTGCGACAGCACCTTGAGCCCCGCCACCGAGGCGATGTTGACGATGCGCGACTGCGGCAGCGGATTGCCGTTCTTCTCCGAGCCCTTGGCGCGCGCGATCATGCGCTTGGCCACTTCCTGCGCCACGAAAAACGCGCCGCGCGTGTTGGTGTCGAAGACGAAATCGAAATCCTCGGGCGCCACCTCGGTCAGCTTCTGCGTGGTGGACACGCCCGAGTTGTTGACCAGGATATCGATCGCGCCGGCCTCGGTCTCGGCATGCGCCACCGCGGCGCGGATGCTGGCGGGGTCGGTCACGTCGAGCCGCACCACGTGGGCGCTGCCGCCGTCGGCCTCGATCGCGGCGCGCAGCTCCTTGAGCCGCTCGGTGCGCCGCGACGCCAGTATCACCTTGGCGCCAGCGGCCGCCAGGACGTGGGCAAAGCGCGTGCCCAGGCCGCTCGACGCGCCCGTCACCAGCGCGACCTTGCCTTCCAGATTGATCGACAAACCCATAATGCCCTCTGTATTCGGAGCCCCGTCCGCCGTCTGCCATGGTCCGCGCCGGCGGGCGCTCCTAGCGAAAACTGCCCGGCCAAAACGGAAGGCAGCATATCAAAAAAAAGAACGGTCGTTCCAAAAAATGTCTTGCCTGACCATGGCGAGTCCCGGACAATGCCGGAGATTCTAAGAACTCGGGCCACAAAGGGAAAGAGGAAAAACACGCAGGCCGCCGCCATCTCGTGCGCGCGCCGCCGCGTCCGTCCGCTTTCCCTGTCGCCTTCCTGCCGCTTTGCCGCCGCTTCGTGCGCGGCTTGCCCGGCCCGACCCGAGGCATTCCCCGAATCACAGAACCACGCATTTCCCACAATTGCGCGCAAGTTGCCAAGAATAGAGGGTTAGAGACAATGAATCAGCAGCAGCTCCTGGAGCAGTTCGGTCCCCGCGAGGCCATGGAATACGACGTTGTCATCGTCGGCGGCGGCCCCGCCGGCCTGGCAACCGCCATCCGCCTGAAGCAGCTCGCCCAGGAGAAAGGCAACGACGTCAACGTCTGCGTGCTGGAAAAGGGCTCCGAGCCCGGCGCGCACATCCTGTCCGGCGCCATCATGGACCCGCGCGCGCTCGACGAACTGTTCCCCGACTGGAAAGCGCTGGGCGCGCCGCTGAACCAGCCCGTGACCGAGGACAAGTTCCTGTTCCTCGACGAAACCGGCGCCAAGGGTGCCCCGCTGCTGCCCGACTGCTTCCAGAACCACGGCAACTACATCGTCAGCCTGTCGAACTTCGTGCGCTGGCTCGGCCAGCAGGCCGAGGCGCTCGGCGTCGAGATCTTCCCCGGCTTCCCGGCCGCCGAGGTGCTCTACAACGAGGACGGCTCGGTCAAGGGCGTGGCCACCGGCAACATGGGCATCGACAAGGAAGGCGAGCCCACCGACAACTTCCAGCTCGGCATGGAGCTGCACGCCAAGTACACCATCTTCGCCGAAGGCGCGCGCGGCCACCTCGGCAAGCAGCTCATCGCGAAGTACAAGCTCGACGACGGCAAGGACCCGCAAAGCTACGGCATCGGCCTGAAGGAACTGTGGGAGATCGACCCCGCCAAGCACCAGCCCGGCCTCGTGGTGCACACCGCCGGCTGGCCGCTGGACCCGGCCACCTACGGCGGCTCCTTCCTCTACCACATGGAAGACAACAAGGTGGCGGTCGGCTTCGTGGTCGGCCTGGACTACACCAATCCGTGGCTGTCGCCGTTCGAGGAATTCCAGCGCTTCAAGACGCATCCGGAGATCCGCAAGTATTTCGAAGGCGGCAAGCGCATCGGCTACGGCGCGCGCGCGATCACCGCCGGCGGCCTGCTGTCGCTGCCCAAGACCGTGTTCCCGGGCGGCGCGCTGGTCGGCTGCGACGCCGGCTACCTGAACGCCTCGCGCATCAAGGGCAGCCACGCCGCCATCAAGACCGGCATGATGGCCGCCGAGGCCGCCTACGACGCGCTGCAGGCCGGCCGCCAGCACGACGAACTGACGGCCTACCCGGCCGCGTTCGAGAACAGCTGGCTGCACAAGGAACTGCTGCAATCGAAGAACTTCAAGCAGTGGTTCAAGAAAGGCCGCACCACCGCCACGCTGATGACCGGCATCGAGCAATGGCTGCTGCCCAAGCTCGGCATCCGCAACCCGCCGTGGACCATCCACCGCACCAAGCCGGACCACGTCTACCTCAAGCCGGCCGCCGAGTGCCAGCAGATCGCCTATCCCAAGCCGGACGGCAAGCTGACCTTCGACCGTCTGTCCTCGGTGTTCATCAGCAACACCAACCACGAGGAAAACCAGCCGGCCCACCTGACGCTCAAGGACGCCAGCGTGCCGGTCAGCGTCAACTGGGACAAGTACGCCGGCCCCGAAAGCCGCTACTGCCCGGCCGGCGTGTACGAGTTCGTCAAGAACGACGACGGCAAGGAACGCCTGCAGATCAACGCGCAGAACTGCGTGCACTGCAAGACCTGCGACATCAAGGACCCCACGCAGAACATCGTGTGGGTGACGCCGGAAGGCGGCGGCGGCCCCAACTACGTGGGCATGTAAGCGTCCGGCGCGATGCGCGCAGCGGGCATCCGGGTCGCTCCCGGATGCCCGCTTTGTTTTTGCGCTACTCGATCTTCGCGCCCGACGCCTTCACCACGCCCTGCCAGCGCGCGTACTCGGAGCGGATGAACGCGCCATAGGCTTGCGCCGTGCCGCCGAGCACGTCGACGCCCTGCTCCGCCAGCACCTTGCGCACCGGCGCGCTGGCCAGCACCGCGTTGATCGCCTGGTTGAGCCTGGCGATCACCGGCGCGGGCGTCCCGGCCGGGGCGACGATGCCCTGCCACGCGGTCGAGGAAAAATCGGTGGACAGCGCCTCGGCCACCGTGGGCACGTCCGGCAGCGTGGCCGCGCGGGCGCGCGAAGTCACCGCCAGCGCCTTGAGCCGGCCGTCGCGGATGTAGGGCAAGGCGGTGTTCAGCGTGGTCGTCATGAACTGCGTCTGCCCCGCGAGCAGGTCGACCAGCGCCGGCGCCGTGCCCTTGTAGGGCACGTGGATGGCCTTCAGCTGCCACATCGACGTGAGCTGCGCCGACGACAGGTGCTCGATGGCGCCCGTGCCCGACGAGCCGTAGTTGAAATGGTCCGGCTGGCTCTTGATCAGCTGCATCAGCTCCTTGAGCGAATTCACCCGCACCTTGGGATTCACCATCAGCACCAGCGGCATCTCGGCGGTCAGCGCCACCGGCGCGAGGTCGCGCACCGGGTCGTACCCCACGCGCGCGTAGACCCACGGCGCGATGGTGATCGACGAGGTGTTGTAGAGCACCGTGTAGCCGTCCGGCACGGCCTTGGCGACCGTTTCGGCGGCGATGTTGGCGCCGGCGCCGGGCCGGTTCTCCACCACGATCGCCTGGCCGAGCTTGTCGCCGAGCGCCTGCCCGATGACGCGCGCGACGATGTCGGTCGGGCCGCCGGGCGCGAAGCCCACGATCATGCGGATCGGCTTGTTGGGATAGTCGCCCGGCTGGGCGCCCGCGAGGCCGGGCCATAGCGCCGCCGCCGCGCAGGCGAGCGCCGCCAGCCCCGCGCGCAAGGCTTGCTGGTTCATTGTTGTCTCCGTCGTTGTTATGGGAATGCGTGTCTGCGGGATGCGCGGGATGCGCGCCGCGCTACACGGTCGCCACCGGCGTCACCGGCGAGCCCACCGCGCCCGGCAGGTACAGCGGCGGCGCGGTCAGCAGGAACGCCGAGCGCCCGCGCGCCTGCAGCCAGTCCGCCAGATCGGCCAGCCACCACAGCTCGGCCAGCGGCACGCCCAGCTTGAACAGGCAATGCTGGTGCAGCGGCAGCGCGGGCCGCTGCCCGAGCGTGCTCTCCTGCGCGGGCAGCCCCTCCACCGCGTAGTTGTCCGCGCAGATCGCGGCCACGCCGCTGTCCGTGATCCATTGCAGCAGCGCGTCGTCGCGCCCGTCGAGCACGCTCGCGGTGCGGTCGAGCACCTCGATGTCCGGCTCGCGGTTCATGCCGACCAGCACCTCGGTGAAGCCGGTGCGCAGCACCAGCATGTCGCCGGGCGTGACCGTGATGCGGTCGGCGTCCAGCACGCGCATCAGGTCCTGGTAGCCCACGTAGCGGCGCTCCAGGCCGAAGTGCTTCTTGAGATCGACCAGCACCGCCCTGCCCTGGATCGCCTTGCGCGCCATGTTGGCCACGCCGAGCGCGTGCGCGCCGTACGGGCCGTCGACGTCCACGTCGCCGTCGGGACGGTAGTCGCGCGGGCCCACCACGTGCTCGTTGGCGCGATAGCCGTTGTAGTAGACCTTCTCCTTCACGCCGTTGCCCATCGCGTCGAAGAACGCGCCGACGTGGGCGAACGAGTCCCACTGCGTGGAGTACTGCAGCGCGAGCGTGACCTGGTCGTCGCTGAGCACGTCGGTGTTGCGACCGTCGAGGCGCGCCAGCGGAAAGTTCAGGCACGGGCAGCCGTCCTGCAGCGTCGGCGACAGCCGCGGCGGATGGCGGCGCGGGTTCAGCACCGCGCCGCCGGGAAAATCGAGCGGCAGGCTCAGGCAGAACGACAGCCCCTCCGTGACCTCGCCGATGCCGGCCTTGAGCTTTGCCGGCGTCAGCAGGTTCAGCCGCCCCAGCTGGTCGTCCTCGCCGAAATCCCCCCATGTCGAGCCCTCGGGCCGACGTTTCCATCGCGTTGCCATTCCACTGTCCCCTATGTCGTTTTCGTGTGGCCGGCGTGCGGGCGGCGACATGCCGCCCGTGCCAAAACCGCTTCCGAATTCTAATCCCACACCTTACAATGTCAACCTGCTGATTAATTATTCAACCTGTTGAATTTATAAAGACCTGGAGACGAATGTGATTTCACGCCTGATGCGCCTCGCCGACGAGCGGCCCGACACCCCGTTCCTGCTGTTCGAAGACCAGCAGTGGAGCTTTGGCGCCGTGGCCGGCGTCGCGCGGCGCGGCGCCACCTGGCTCGACCAGCTCGGCGTGCAGCCGGGCGACCGCGTGGTGCTGGCGATCGGCAACCGGCCGCTGTTCCTGTTCGCGTGGTTCGCGCTGCTCGCGCGCGGCGCCGTGGCGGTGCCGGTCAGCCACGACATGTTCGGCGAGCCGCTGCGCTACGTGGTGCGGCAGAGCGAATCCCGCTTCCTGCTGTGCGAGGCCGGCGAGCGCGCGCGCTTCGAGGAAGACACCCGCGACTGCGCCGTCGGCGTGCTCGCCTTCGCCGACGAGGCCGCGTTCCTCGCCGCCACCGATGCCTGCGCGCCGGCGCCCGTCGCCGGCATGGCGGCCGCCGCGCCCGCCGCCATCCTCTACACCTCCGGCACCACCGGCCAGCCCAAGGGCGTGGTGATCCCGAACCGCTCGTACCTCGCCGCCGGCGAAAAGGTCACGCAGGCGATCGGCATCACGCAGGACGACCGCATCCTCACCTTCCTGCCGCTGCACCACGCCAACCCGCAGATGTACTCGGTCATGTCCGCGCTGACGGTGGGCTGCAGCATCGCCATCGTGGCGAAATTCTCGGCATCGCGGTTCCTGCAGCAGGCCGCGCAGTACCAGGCCACCGGCTTCACCTACGTCGGCACCGTGCTCAGCATCCTGGCCAAGGAATGGAGCGAGCCGGTGCGCAGCAGCCTGCGCTGGTGCGTGGGCGGCGGCGCGCCGCGCGCGGTGTGGGAACGCCTCGACGGCCTGCTGCCGGTGACGGTGCACGAGCTGTACGGCATGACCGAGACCGGCGGGCTCGTCACCATCAACGCGGGCGGGCGCTATCGCTTCGGCTCCGTGGGCGCCGCCCGCGACGACTTCGACGTGGCGGTGCTCGGCGACGACGACCGCGTGCTGCCGCCGGGGCGCACCGGCGAGATCGCGGTGCGCCCGCGCGAGCCGTTCGTGATGACCACCGGCTATTTCCGCAAGCCCGAGGAAACGCTCGCCGCGCTCGGCAACCTGTGGTTCCACACCGGCGACCTCGGCCGCTTCGACGACGACGGCTTCCTCTATTTCGAAGGCCGCAAGAAGGAGCTGATCCGCCGCGGCGGCGAGATGATCTCGCCGGTGGAGATCGAGCTCGCCGCGCTCAGGTTCGCCCACGTCGCCGACTGCGCGGCGGTGGGCGTGGCCGACGAGATCCTCGAGGAAGAGGTCAAGCTCGTGGTGGTGCGCCGCGACGGCTTCGATGCCGCCGAGCTGCTGTCGCACCTGCGCGGCGCGCTGCCGCGCCACATGGTGCCGCGCTATCTCGACTTCGTCGCCGAGATCCCCAAGACGCCGACGCAGAAGGTGCAGCGCTTCCGCCTGCCGAAGAACTCCGCGGCGACCATCGACCTCAAGGCCGCGGGTTGAGGTCAAGGCAGCGGGCTAACAAGCGCTATCATTCCGCCATCCCATTTCCGCCATATACGCCCATGACCGTACCCGCAGCCGGCCGCACCCTCGACATCATCGAAATCTTCGCGCGCGAGCGCCGCCCGATGTCGGTGTCGACGATCGCCAAGGCTACCGACATGCCGCTTTCGAGCTGCCACGGCCTGGTCAAGACGCTCGAGTCGCGCGGCTACCTGATGGAGAGCAAGACCCAGGGCGGGTACTACATGACCCGCCTGCTCGGCCACCTGGTGCGCGCGATCGAGGAATTCGACCCACTGCCGGGCTGGATCGTGCCGGGCCTGGCGGAGATGCGCGACCAGTGCCTGGAGACGGTGGTGCTGGCCAAGCTGACCGGCGACAACGCCTCCTACGTCGAAGTGCTGGAGAGCGAGCAGAGCATCCGCTTCATCGTGCGCGTGGGCGACACGCGCCCGCTCTATGCCAGCGCGGTCGGCAAGGCGCTGCTCGGCGCCATGCCCGACGACGAGCGCGACGCGATGATCGACGGCATCGCCTTCACCCGGCGCGGCAAGAAATCGATCACCTCGCGCGCGGCGCTGCTCAAGGATCTCGAAGCCAGCCGCGCGCGCGGCTGGTACATGACCGCCGGCGAATACTTCGACGACGTGAGCGCCGTCGCCGACGCCATGCGCATCGGCAAGGAATACTACGCGGTGGCCATCGCCGGCCCGTCGGCGCGCATCGAGGCGGCGCTGGACAAGCACGTCAAGCTGATCACGGCATTCACCCGGAACTGGCGCGCGTCGTTCGATACCCGGGGCGGCTGAGGCGCCCCCGCGCCTGCCTCCGAGGGAGAAGCAGGCTGGCGGCATCGCGCCGCCATTGCCCGAACCTTATCTGATCATCACTCGGCGGACGCCGGCGCCGCCTCGCGGCTGCCGCCCAGATCCGTCCCCCGCGTCTCGGGCAGCAGCGTCGCCGCGATCAGCACCAGCACGTAGGCCCCGCCCGCGAACGCGCCGATCGCCGCCGCCAGGCCGATGCGCTCGCTCAGATGCCCCACCAGCGTCGGGAACAGCGCGCCCACGGCACGGCCGAAGCTGTAGGCGAAGCCCTGCCCGCTGGCCCGCACCGAAGCCGGGAACAGCTCGGTCAGGAACGAGCCGAGCCCGCTGTAGATGCCCGACGCGGCAAACCCCAGCGGAAAGCCCAGCACCAGCATCTGGCCGTTGGTGATGTCGTACTGGCTGTAGAACCAGATCGACAGCCCGGACAGCACCGTGAACACGTAGAGGTTGGCGCGCCGGCCCCACCAGTCGGTCAGGTAGGCGCCGACGATGTAGCCGGCGAACGAGCCCACGATCACCACCATCAGGTAGCCGCCCGTGTCGAGCACGGACAGGTGGTACTTGGTCCGCAGGAACGTCGGCAGCCAGATCGTGATCGCGTAGTAGCCGCCCTGCACGCCGGTGCACAGCAGCGAGGTCAGCAGCGTGGTGCGCAGCAGCGCCGGCGAGAAGATGCGGTGGAACGGCACCGACTCCCCGCGCGCCGCGGCCAGCGCGCGCGCGTTGGCCGACACGCGCGGCTCCGGCACGTGCTTGCGGATGTAGAACACCAGCAGCGCCGGCAGGATGCCGATCCAGAACAGGATGCGCCACGCCAGCGCCTCCGGCACCAGCGAGTAGACCACCGTATAGGCGATGGCCGAGATGCCCCAGCCCACCGCCCACGCGCTCTGCACCGTGCCCACCGCCTTGCCGCGGTGCTCGCCGCGCACGATCTCGCCCATCAGCACCGAGCCCACCGCCCACTCGCCGCCGAAGCCCAGGCCCTGCAGCGCGCGCAGCACGAACGCCTGCTCGAAGTTCTGCGCGAAGCCGAGCAGCAAGGTGCACACGGAAAACCACAGGATCGTCCACTGCATCACGCGCACGCGGCCGTAGCGGTCCGCCAGGATGCCGGCGACCCAGCCGCCCAGCGCCGACACCAGCAGCGTGACGGTGCCCAGCATGCCGGCCTGGGTGCGGTCGATGTGCCAGAGCGACATGAACGTGCCGAGCACGAACGTAAACATCATGAAATCCACGCCGTCCAGCGCCCATCCGCCGAACGCCGCCACAAAGGTGCGCCGTTCGTCCTTGCCGAGTTCTCGGTACCACTTCATCGTTGTCTCCGGTCTTTCTTGTGAATTCTTCTGTGTTCTGGATTGCGCGCGGTGCCACGCCGGGCGCTTGCGCCAATTCTACGACCGGCCTGTATAATGTCAACCAGACGAATATAGTTTCAATATACTGAATACACAGAGAACAAGTACAGGAGGCAACGATGCAGGAAAACCGCAACAAGCTGTGGCAGGACATGGTCGAGCCGGCCTTCGTCGACGCGCTGCGCGCGCTGGTCGCGGCGCATGTCGAACCGAATGCCGCCGCCATCGACGCGCAGGACGTCTACCCCGTGGCGGAGATCCGCGCGCTGGCGCGCGCGGGCTACAACAGCATCTGCCTGCCGGCCGAGTTCGGCGGGCGCGGCAGCTACCGGCACGCGCTGGCGGTGTTCGAGGAGGTGTCCTACGCCAGCGCGGCGGTCGGCATCAGCCTGATCACGATCCTGCAGGCGCAGACCATCCTGCACCTGTTCGGCAACGAAGCGCTCCGCCGGCGCTACCTGCCGCGCTTCGCCGAGGGGCTGATCTCGGCCTACGCGCTGACGGAGGCCAACCACGGCAGCGACATCCGCTCGCTCGACACCAAGGCGCGCCGCGTCGGCGACGAATGGCTGCTCACCGGCGAGAAATCGTTCATCACCTCGGGGTCCGCCGCCGAGTTCTTCATCATCCTGGCGCAGACCGAGACCGGCGTGTCGGCGTTCGCGCTGCCGGGCGACACCCGCGGGCTGTCCACCTACGTCGGCGCGAATTCGGCCACCTTCGGCCTGCGCAACGGCCCGCACGTCAACCTCGTGCTCGACGGCTGCCGCCTGCCGCTCGACCATCTCATCGGCACCGAAGGCAAGGGCGTGCGCGCGGCCGTGACCACGCTCAACTATTCGCGCACGATGGCCGCCGGCATCAGCCTCGGCATCGCCCGCGCCGCGTTCGACAAATCGCTCGCGCACGCGCGCCAGCGCAAGGTGTTCGACAGCACCGTGTTCGACAAGCAGGGCATCCAGTGGTATTTCGCCGACATGCTCACCCGCATCGACGCGGCGCGGCTGCTGACCTACCGCGCCGCGCAGGCGCTCGACACCGGCGCGGACGTGCCGCGCCTGTCGAGCGAGGCCAAGCTGATGGCCGCCGCGCTGGCCACCGAGGTGGCCGGCACCGCGATCCAGATCTGCGGCGCCTACGGCGTGATGGAAAACTCGCCCTACGGCCGCTACCTGCGCGACGCCAAGGCGTACGAGATCGCCGGCGGCGCGTCGGAGATCCTGCGCAACACGATCGGCAAGGCCCTGCTGGAATACTGACGCGGGACGGCGCGCGCATGCGCGGCGGCGCGTTGCCGCCGCCGCGTCACGGCGCGGCCGGCTGGTCCTGGCCCGCGCGGTCGTACACCTTGCCGGATACCGTGTCGTACACGTAGGCGCGCAGGGCCTCGCCGGGATCGGCGAACGACTGCGCCCGCAGCCGTTCCAGCTGCTGCTGCCGGTCGGCGTCCGCGAGGCCGGGGAACTGCTCGACCTGCGCGCGCTGGCGGGCATAGTCGCGGTAGCGGTCCTGCCACGACTGGTCGGCCTGCGCCTGCTGCTGGTAGCGCTGCGCGACCTCTGCGCCGTGGGACTGCGCCAGCGCCGCGGCGATGTCCTGCGCGCTGCGCCCCTCGGCCTGCAGCCTGCCGATGGTCTCGCCGATCTGCTGCGGGCGGGCGCTGTCGGCGCGCACCGCGCGGGCGTCGTCGGGCAGCCGGCTGTCGAGCGCGGCCAGCCGCTGCCGGCGCTGCGCCGTGTCGAGGCCGGGCTGCGCGGCCACCTCCAGCCGCTCGAGCATGGCCGCGTCGTAGGCCTCCTCCGCGTCGAACCAGATCGCCGCCACGTCGGGCAGATGACGCTGGCGCGCGGCGCGGCGCGCGTCCCACAGCCGGCGCAACCGGGCCACCTGGACCGCCGACAGCGCGTCGGCATCGTCGCCCGGCTGTCCCTGGCCCGCGTCCGCCGCGCCGGCATGGACCTCGGCGAGATAACCGCGATAGCGCTGCCACAGCTGCCATGCCTGCGTCGCGGCCGGCTCGGACACGCGCGCGCGGATGTCGGCGCGCACGAGCGCATCGAGCGCGCCGGCGTCGCCGGCATCGTGGGCGGCGGACAGGAAGTAGTCGAAATAGCCGCGCAGGGCGCGGCTTGCGTGCAGGTTGCCGCGCGCGTCCGCCGCCAGGCCCGCGGGCACGTCCACGCCAGCCAGCGACGGCAGCAGCGCCGGCACGCCGGACGCCGCGCCAGATGCGGACATGGCATCGGGCGGCCTGCCCGGCGCCACGCCGGCGGCCACTGGCGCGGCGGCCGGCACCTGTGCCGGCGGCATCGTCATCCAGTAGATGGCGCCGCCCAGCGCGCAGCCGGGCAGCGCCATCCACCACCAGTCCGGCCAGCGCCGCTCAAAGGCGCGCATTGCGCAGGCGGTTGGCGTGGTTGAGGATGACCACGCGCGGGTCGGCGTCCTGGTAGAGGCCGGCAAGCTGGTTCACCTCGTCCAGGTGATTCCAGTAGTAGCCGGTCGCCAGCACCTGGCCCCACTTGCTGCTGCAGACCGACACCATGCCGTCGTTGGGGCCGGCGCCCTTCAGACTCATCAGGCCGGCGGCGCCGGCCATCAGCGCCGTGGTGGGGTCGAGCAGGTTGGAGCGCAGCAGGCTGACCGGGCCGCCGCGCCTGGTCCACGAATACGCGGCCTGCGTGTGG
This sequence comes from Cupriavidus ulmosensis, assembly GCF_977008105.1. Lineage (NCBI taxonomy): Bacteria > Pseudomonadati > Pseudomonadota > Betaproteobacteria > Burkholderiales > Burkholderiaceae > Cupriavidus > Cupriavidus ulmosensis. The sequence continues at coordinate 1,777,719 of NZ_CDRMWP010000001.1, read as the reverse complement.
CTGACAAGGTTGCCGGCGGCATCGCGCGCCTGGCGCATCTCGACCGGCGCGCCGGGCGTGGCGCAGTCCGGGCCCAGCGCCGAGGGCGTGCCCGGCTTGAGCGTGGCATTCAGGCGCGCGTTCTGCGCGGCCACCCCGGCGGTGGTCAGGTTCCTGAGCGCGGCCAGCGCGTTCTGGTCCAGCTTCACGCCATTGCTCACGCCCTGGAACCAGCCGATCGCGTCGGCCACGCCCTGGATCACGCCGACCAGCAGCGGGCCGGCCAGCGGGATGCGGTTGATGCCGTTGACGACGTCGAGCACCAGGTCCGCCAGCTCGCTGCCGCGGTGCGGGCTGCCGATGGTGGTCACCGAAGCCACGTCCTGCGGCGACATCGCGGCCAGCATGCGCGAGGTCGGCCCGCCCTGGCTGTGCCCGATCAGGTTGACCTTGTCCGCGCCGCTGTCGAGCTTGACGCCGCGCACGTAGGCCTGCAGCGCCAGCGCGCGCTCCTCGTCGCTGTTGAAGGCCGGCACGGTGGCCACGTACACCCGCGCGCCGTTGGCCCGCAGAAGCTGGGGAATGCCGTACCAGTAGTCCAGCACGCCGCCCATGCGGGCCGCGCCGGTCAGGCCGTGGACCAGCACGATGGGGTAGCGGGTCCGGGCGTAATTGGCGTTGGCGTCGGCCGCCGCCGTTCCGGGCCACGCCGCCGCCACGGCGGCCAGCAGCACGCCGGCCCTGCACGCGGCGCGCATCCTTGCCCGCGTCCACGCCGGCGCGGCCGGCATAGCAGTCTCTGTTGCGCCGCAGCGCTTGCCTTGATCCATCTTGTCTCCTCGACGACAGGGTTGTTCCCTTGTTTTTCCCTTCTTTGTTCTTGTCGGGTAGGAGAGTAAAGACGGCGGCCCGGCCCAGGCAAGCCGGCGCGCTAGCAGGATTCCTCCAAACGGGGTGGCGCGAGGCGCCGCGTCAGCCCGGCACCGGCATGCTGGCGCTGGTCAGCAACTGCTCGTAGATATAGCACTGCAACAGCGTCAGCTCGCGCTCGCCCAGCAGGTCGAACGCCACGCCGAACACCGGAAAGCCGGAGGCGGCGGAAATCGGCGTCGCGCTGCGCGCCACGCCGTCGACCATGATCTCGCTGTCCAGCGCCGCGGTGCGCAGGTGAAAGCACAGCCGCACCGGCGTGCCCGGCGCGGGCACCGCGTCCGCGGTCTCGATCTGCGCGCCGCCGGTGCTCAGGTCCGTCAGCATCACCAGGCGCGACGGCTGGCGCCCGCGCGGCGGCTGGGCGCCCTCGCCAGCCTCGCCGGCGGCGTGGGCGGCAGCCCCCTCGCCCGCGCCGGCCGGGTCCACCAGGTACGCGGCCAGCCGGGTCGGCACCCGGGTCGCCTTGCGCACCGGCAACTGCTGCATCTGCGCCGGCGCGGACAGCACCAGGTAGCGGAACGGGCTGCGGCACACCGCGGTCACGGTGCATTCGAAGCTGAGGATGGCGTGGCCGGAAAAGCCGCGCAGCAGCACGGTCTCGCCCGCCTGCAACTGGAGTTCCTTGCCGCCGAGCTGGGGCCAGGTCACGAACATGCCCTGGTCGACGAAGCCGATCAGCCGGCTGGCCGCCGCGCGCCCGACATGGCCCTGGTTCTTGATCTGCAGCAGCGTGCCGACCTGCAGGCCGAACGGCCCGGGACTGGCCTGGCGCTCGTTCTCGGCGGCGTCGCCCGGCTCGCTGTCGGGGCGGCACACGACGCCGTGGCGGAACACCAGCGCGACGTCGCGGTCCTCGGGGATCACGCTGCCGCTGCCGAGCACGAGGTTTCCGCTTTCGTCCAGCAAGGACCAGGGCAAGGGCTGGCCAACCGGGAGATCGTCAGGAGTAAGTGCAATCATGGGAAGCAGCGGTGGATGCCCGACGGCGGGCATGGTGGATCGAACGGCGGCCGGACCTGACGCAGGTCCGCGGGCCGCCACCTGGCGGGGCACCCGGCACGCAATGTTGCCGCCCGGGCCCGCCGGACGCGCCGGCCACGAGGTCCCGGGTGGATGGCGCGTCTCATCAGACTTGCTATCGGCCTCCCGCGAAAAACCTTGAGCGCCGCGTTGCGGGATGGCCATCGCGCGCCTTCCCATGCCTTGACGCCGCCCGCCTTTCCCCCGAAAATGCCGCAAAGCTGTCTGACAGCCTTACAGATCAAGATGACCATTCTCAGCCGCCCGGACTCGCTCGCCACCCGCATCGCCGACGCCCTGCGCGCCGACATCGCCGCCGGCCGCTTTGCCGCGGGCGCCCGCCTGCCGGCCGAAGCGGCGCTCGGCGAGACCTTCGGCGTGAGCCGGCCGATCGTGCGCGAGGCCATCGCGCAGCTCAAGGCGGACGGCGTGCTGGTGACGCGCAAGGGCTCCGGCGCCTATGTCTCGGAGACGCCGGGCGGCCAGGTATGGCGCATGCCGAGCGTGCCGCAGGGCGGGCCGACGCTGGCGCAACTGTTCGAGCTGCGCATGGTGGTGGAATGCGCCTGCGCCGAGATGGCCGCGCTGCGCCGCGGCGAGGACGACCTGCTGGCCATCCGCGCGGCGCTGGCCGCCATGCGCGAGCACGCGCAGGACTTTCCCGGCGCCGCCGCGGCCGACGTGGCCTTCCACCACGCCATCGCCCAGGCCGCGCACAACCCGTGCTTCACCGGCCTGACCGATTTCGTCGGCCAGCACCTGCTGGCGGCGCGGCAGACCGCGTGGGAAAACGCGGCGCGCTTTCGCGGCGGCTCGCGCGGCGCCGACGGCGAGCACGCGGCGCTGGTCGAGGCCATCGCCGCCGGCAATGCCGGCGCGGCGCGCCTTGCCGCGCGCCGCCACCTCGCGGCCGCGGCAAGGCGCATGGGGCTGGAACTGAAGCTGCCCTGAAGCGGCGCAGATGCCGCCGCCGCGCGGCACGAACCAACGAACGCACGTCACGGACGGACAAACGGACAAACGGAACGAGGAAGACGATGGAAAAAGTGGATTGCGTGGTGATCGGCGCCGGCGTGGTGGGCCTGGCGGTGGCGCGGGCGCTGGCCCTGCGGGGCCGCGAAGTGATCGTGCTGGAGGCCGAGAACGCCTTCGGCACCATCACCAGCGCGCGCAACAGCGAAGTCATCCACGCCGGCATCTACTACCCGGCCGGCTCGCTCAAGGCCGAGATGTGCGTGCGCGGCCGGGCCATGCTGTACGACTACTGCGCCAGCCATCACGTCAGCCACCAGCGCTGCGGCAAGCTGATCGTGGCCACCTCGCCGGCCCAGGTCGCCACGCTGGAAGGCATCCGCGCCAAGGCCGCCGCCAACGGCGTGCACGACCTGCGGCTGATCGGCCAGGCCGAGGCGCAGGCACTCGAACCCAACCTGCGGTGCCTCGCCGCCCTGCTCTCGCCATCCACCGGCATCGTCGACAGCCACGGCCTGATGCTGGCGCTGCTGGGCGACGCGGAAAACGCCGGCGCCATGCTGGCGGTGCAGTCGCCGGTGGCCGGTGGCGCGGTCACGCCGGACGGCATCCGCCTCGACGTCGGCGGCGCGGATGGCGGCGCGGATGGCACCACGCTGCTGGCACGCACCGTGGTTAACTCGGCCGGGCTCACCGCGCCGGCGCTGGCGCGCCGCATCGAGGGCGTGCCCGCCGCGCACGTTCCGCCGCAGTTCTACGCCAAGGGCTGCTATTTCACGCTGGCCGGGCGCGCGCCGTTCTCGCGGCTGATCTACCCGGTGCCCGAGGCCGCCGGCCTCGGCGTGCACCTGACCATCGACCTGGGCGGCCAGGCGCGCTTCGGCCCCAATGTGCGCTGGATCGACGAGATCGAGTACGGCGTCGACCCGTCCGACGCCGACAGCTTCTACGACGAGGTGCGCCGCTACTGGCCCGCGCTGGCCGACGGCGCGCTGCAGCCCGGCTACGCCGGCATCCGCCCCAAGATCAGCGGCCCGCGCGAGGCCGCCGCCGACTTCCGCATCGACGGCCCGGCCACCCACGGCGTGCCGGGGCTGGTCAACCTGTTCGGCATCGAGTCGCCGGGACTGACCTCCTCGCTGGCGCTGGCCGAGCGCGTGGCCAGCCTGGTGTGAGCGCCTGAGCGCCTAGCCGTCGGCGCGAGCCTGCGCGGCTTCGGCGCGGAACGTCATCAGCGCGCACGCGGCACCGGCCGCCGCCGCCAGCGCGGCCAGCCCGAAGGTATGGGCCGGCCCCAGCGCCTTCCAGGTCCAGCCCATCGCCAGCCCGCCCAGCGTGCCGCCCAGGCCGTAGGAAATGCCGGTGTAGAGCGCCTGGCCGCGCCCTTGCAGCGGCCCGGCGAACCAGCGCTGCAGCCGCTTGAGGCTGGCGCTGTGGTGCGCGCCGAAGGTGGCCGCGTGCAGCACCTGCACCAGCGCCATCAGCCATGCCAGCTGCGCCAGGTAGCCGGTCAGGCCGAAGCGCAGCGCCGCCAGCACGAAGGTGCCGGCCAGGATGGCGCGCAGCGGCACGGCGTCGAACAGCCGGCCCTGGTAGAAGAAGAACACGATCTCCGCCACCACGCCGATGGTCCACATCACGCCGATGGCGAACTTGCTGTAGCCGAGCTGCTCCAGGTAGAGCGAATAGAACACGTACAGCGCGGCGTGCGCGAACATCATCAGGAAGGCCGAGGCCATGAACCAGCGCACGTCGGCGCGCCGCAGCAGCGGCAGCGCCGGCGGCGGTTTCACGCGCGGGCCTTCCTCGGGCGCGTCGCGCAGGCCGAACACCACCACCAGGAACAGCGCCAGCATGGCGCTGGCCAGCCACGGAAAAGCCTCCATGCCGAGCCGCCCGAACAGCGCGCCGCCCAGCAGCACGGCGGCGATGAAGCCGGCCGAGCCGAACATGCGGATGCGCCCGTAGCGGTGGTCGAAGGCGCCGTAGCGGCGCAACGTGGAAATGGTGAGCGCGTCGCCCAGCGGCGACATCGCGCTGGTGATCAGGTTGAGCCCGATCATCATCGCCATCATGCCGCCGTAGCTGGTGATGCCCGGCACCGCCAGGAAGGCCAGCAAGGCGCTCACGCCGGCCAGGCGCAGCAGGCGCACCCGGGTATGCATCACGTCCGACAGCCAGCCCCAGAAATACGGGCCGACGATGCGGCTGACCTGGAAGCACGCCATCAGCACGCCGATCTGCACCGGGTTGAAGCCGCGCCCGGCGAAGAACAGGCTCACATAGGGCGAGATGACGCCGACATAACCGTAGTAGCCGAGATAGAACAGGCCGAAGCGCGTCTCGGACAGGCGCCCGGCCGGCCCGGCGCCGGCCGCTTGCGTGGCCGTCTCGCCGGCCCGCGGCTGGACCCGCGCCAACTCAGCGCGGCTGGCCGGACTGCGGCGCCTGCGCGGGGATGCGCGGCGTGTCGACCTTGACGTCGCCGCACTGGGCGCGCTGGCGCAGCGCGTGGTCGATCAGCACCAGCGCCAGCATGGCCTCGGCGATCGGCGTGGCGCGGATGCCCACGCACGGGTCGTGGCGGCCGAAGGTCTCCACGGTGGCCGTCTGGCCGGCCTTGTCGATCGATTCGCGCGGCGTGCGGATGCTGGAAGTGGGCTTGATCGCCAGCGAGACGGTCACGTCCTGGCCGGTCGAGATGCCGCCCAGCACGCCGCCCGCATTGTTGGTGCGAAAGCCCTCCGGCGTCAGCTCGTCGCCATGCACGCTGCCGCGCTGGCCGACGCTGTCGAAGCCGGCGCCGATCTCCACGCCCTTGACCGCGTTGATGCCCATCATGGCGTGCGCGATGTCGGCGTCGAGCCGGTCGAACAGCGGCTCGCCCAGGCCCACCGGCACGCCGCTGGCCACCACCTCGATGCGCGCGCCGACCGAGTCGCCGTCGCGGCGCAGCGCGTCCATGTAGGTTTCCAGCTCCGGCACGATCTCCGCGTTGGCGGCGAAGAACGGGTTCTGCGGCACCTCGGCCCAGTCCATGAACGGCACCTGGATCTCGCCCAGCTGCGACATGTAGCCCCGGATCTCGGTGCCGTACTGCTCGCGCAGCCACTTCTTGGCCACCGCGCCGGCCGCCACCACCGGCGCGGTCAGGCGCGCCGACGAGCGGCCGCCGCCGCGGTAATCGCGGATGCCGTACTTCTGCCAGTAGGTGTAGTCGGCGTGGCCCGGGCGGAAGGTCTCGACGATGTTGCCGTAGTCCTTGCTGCGCTGGTCGGTGTTGCGGATCAGCAGGCAGATCGGCGTGCCGGTGGTCTTGCCTTCGAACACGCCGGACAGGATCTCGACCTGGTCGGCCTCCTGGCGCTGGGTGACGTGGCGCGAGGTGCCGGGCCGGCGGCGGTCCAAGTCGCCCTGGATGTCGGCCTCGCTCAGGGCCATGCCCGGCGGGCAGCCGTCCACCACCGCGCCGATGGCCGGGCCGTGCGATTCGCCGAACGTGGTGACTGTGAAGAGCAGGCCGAGGGTATTGCCGGACATGATGGAGAACCGCGACAGCGCGTGGAAATTGGGGAACGGGCTACATTGTAAGGCTTTTGCCGCCCGCCCGGCCCCGCGCCGGCGTGCGGCGAAGCCGCCGCATGCCGGCCGCGGGGACGCCTCAGCGCCACTCGCCGCGCAGGCCCTGCACCACCTGCTGCAGGCTCTCCGGCGTGGCCAGCTCCGGCGCGATCGGGTCGCCCACCACCAGCTCCAGCCGGTTCAGGATGCCGCGCCGGAACGGCCGCGACATGGCCGCGCCGCCCTGGCGCGAGAAGAAGCTGCCCCACAGCCCGCGCAGCGCCATCGGCACCACCGGCACCGGCGTGCGGCGGATGATCTGCTGCACGCCCTGCTTGAACGGATTGATCTCGCCGTTGGCGGTGATCTTGCCCTCGGGGAAGATGCAGACCAGGTCGCCCTCGGCAAGCGCGCGCGCCACCTCGTCATAGGCGCGCTCGAGCATCTGCGGGTCTTCGTGCGCGGGCGCGATCGGGATCGCCTTGGCCTGGCGGAAGAACCACGACAGCAGCGGCACCTTGAAGATGCGGTGATCCATGACGAAGCGCACCGGACGCGGGCTGCCCGCCATCAGCACCACCGCGTCGGCGAAGCTGACGTGGTTGCAGACCAGCACCGCCGGGCCCTCGGCCGGGATGCGCTCGGCGTTCACGCGCCGCAGCCGGTACACGGTGTGCACCAGGATCCAGGCGATGAAGCGCAGCAGGAATTCGGGCACCAGGCTGTAGATGTAGATCGCCACCACCGCGTTGAGCACGCCCACCGCCAGGAACAGCTCGGGGATGGTGAAGCCGGCCTGGGTCATGACCATCGCCATCAGCGACGAGGCGATCATGAAAAAGCTGTTGAGGATGTTATTGGCGGCGATGATGCGGGCCCGGTGCGTGGGCGCGCAGCGGCTCTGGATCAGCGCGTACAGCGGCACGCTGTAGAAGCCGCCGAACATGGCCAGCAGGAACAGGTCGGCCAGCACGCGCCAGTGGCGCGGCTCGGCGAGGAAGCCGGCCAGCCCCGACAGTTCGGCGTGATGCTCGCCGTGGCTGCCGAAGAACAGGTCGAGCGCGAACACCGTCATGCCGATCGAGCCGAACGGCACCAGCCCGATCTCCACGTGCCGCCCCGACAGCCGCTCGCACAGCAGCGAGCCGGTGCCGATGCCGAGCGAGAACACCGCCAGCAGCAGCGTCACCACGTTCTGATCGCCGCCGAGCACGTCCTTGGCGAAACTGAAGAACGAGGTCAGGAAGGTCGCGCCGAGGAACCACAGCCAGGAAATGCCGAGCAGGCTCAGGAACACCGTGCGGTTGGTGCGCGCCAGCGCCAGGTTGCGCCAGGTCTCGGTAAACGGGTTCCAGTTGATGCGCAGGTCCGGCTGCGGCGCCGGCGAGTCCGGCACGCGCGCCGACACCACGCGCCCGGCCAGCGCCAGCAGCACGCAGGCCGCGCCCACGTAGAGCGGCCCCGTCATGCGCCCGCCGTGCGCGATGCCGGCCAGCTCGCCGCCCAGCAGCGTGCCGAGCAGGATGGCGACGAAGGTGCCCATCTCCACCAGCCCGTTGCCGCCGACCAGCTCGGTTTCATCGAGGTGCTGCGGCAGGTAGGCGAACTTGACCGGGCCGAACAGCGTCGAGTGCAGGCCCATCAGGAACGTGCCGAGGTAGAGCAAGGCCGCGCTGTGCAGGGCGAAGCCGGCCAGGCCCAGCAGCATGATGCCGATCTCCAGCGTCTTGACCATGCGGATCAGCCGGGACTTCTCGATCTTGTCGGCGATCTGCCCGCTGGTGGCCGAGAACAGCACGAACGGCGCGATGAAGATGGCCGAGATCAGGAACGCCGCGCTGCGGGCGTCGACGCCCTCGAACAGGGCCGTGTGGTAGGTGACGAGGGAGGTAAAGGCAACCTTGAACAGGTTGTCGTTCATGGCCCCGAGGAACTGGGTCCAGAAGAACGGGGCGAAACGGCGCGAGCGGAGCAGTCGGAATTGGTTTTGTTGGCTCATGTAGACAGGAAAGAGATGACCCCGGCAAGCCGGATGCCCGTGGCGGGCCCCCGGCGCGACACTGCTGGCAACGTGGCTGCCGCCGCGGGCGCGCCCGCGGCGCGCGCACCCGATGCACACCCGATGCATACCCGCGGCGCTTGATTCCGTTCACATCGCCGCGGCGCCGCCCGTCCGGCGCCCGCGGCGCGCCGCCGGCCTCAGTCGGTCTTTTCTTCCGGCCAGTCGCGGATGTAGGCCTTGAGCATGCGGTTCTCGAAGCTCTGCTCCTCCACCACCGCCTTGGCCACGTCGTAGAAGGAAATCACGCCCATCAGGGTGCGGTTGTCCATCACCGGCAGGTAGCGCGTGTGGCGTTCCAGCATCATGCGGCGCACTTCGTTGACGTCGGTTTCCATCGTGCAGGTCAGCGGCGCGTCGTCCATCACCTTGCGCAGGCTGAAGGTGCCCACCGAGCCGTTGTTGGCGGCCAGCGTGTTGATGATCTCGCGGAAGGTCAGCATGCCGACCAGCTCGCCGTACTCCATCACCACCAGCGAGCCGATGTCGTGCTCGGCCATCGTCCTGACCGCCAGCTGCAGCGAGGTGTCGGGCGTCACGGTAAAGAGCGTGTTGCCCTTGATCTGCAGGATGTCGCTGACTTTCATGGTGGTCTCCGCTTGCTGAATCTGCTTGTATGTATCTGCTGATGTACTGCCGCTGTGATGGCGCCGCGCCGCCGGCCGCGCCGGGCCGGTTCCGCCCTGGCGCGGCGCGGGCACGGGCCGGCACCGCCGGATGGGCCGATCCTAGCCGAAACCGCCCGCCCAAGTAAAGCGCGGCGGCCCCGCGAGCCGCCCCGGCGCGCGCTTTGCCGTGCCCCGGCGCCGTCGCCGGATGCTACGATGCGCACCGGAGACAACTCTTGCCCTGGAAGCCATGTCCGGTACCCGATTCGACACCCTGGCGCTGCATGCCGGCGCCGCCCCCGACCCCGCCACCGGCGCGCGGGCCACGCCCATCCACCTGACCACGTCCTTCGTCTTCCGCGACAGCGAGCACGCCGCCTCGCTGTTCAACATGGAACGCGCCGGCCACGTCTACTCGCGCATCTCCAACCCCACCGTGGCGGTGTTCGAGGAGCGCGTCGCCGCGCTGGAGAACGGCGCCGGCGCGATCGGCGTGGCCTCCGGCCAGGCCGCGCTGCACCTCGCCGTGGCCACGCTGATGGGCGCCGGCTCGCACATCGTGGCGTCCAGCGCGCTGTACGGCGGCTCGCACAACCTGCTGCACTACACGCTGCGCCGCTTCGGCATCGAGACCACCTTCGTGCAGGCGCGCGACATCGACGCCTGGCGCGCCGCCATCCGGCCCGAGACCCGGCTGCTGTTCGGCGAATCGCTCGGCAACCCCGGCCTGGACGTGCTCGACATCCCCACGCTGGCCCAGCTCGGCCGCGACCACGGCATCCCGCTGCTGGTCGACTCCACCTTCACCACGCCCTACCTGCTCAGGCCGTTCGACCACGGCGCCGGCCTGCTCTACCACTCGGCCACCAAGTTCCTGGGCGGGCACGGCACCACCATCGGCGGCGTGCTGGCCGAGGGCGGCACCTTCGATTTCGAGGCCTCCGGCCGCTTCCCCGAGCTGTCGGAGCCGTATGCCGGCTTCCACAACATGGTGTTTACCGAGGAAAGCACGGTGGCGCCGTTCCTGCTGCGCGCGCGCCGCGAAGGCCTGCGCGATTTCGGCGCCTGCCTCAACCCGATGGCCGCCTGGCAACTGCTGCAAGGCATCGAGACCCTGCCGCTGCGCATGGCCCGGCACGTGGACAACGCGCGCCGCGTGGTGCAGTTCCTGGTCTCGCACCCGATGGTGGAGTCGGTGGCCTACCCCGAGCTCGAATCCCACCCCGACTACGAACTCGCCAAGCGCCTGCTGCCGCGCGGCGCCGGCGCCGTGTTCAGCTTCAACCTCAAGGGCGACCGCGCCGCCGGCCAGCGCTTCATCGAAAGCCTGGCGCTGTTCTCTCACCTGGCCAACGTCGGCGACGCGCGCTCGCTGGTGATCCACCCCGCCTCCACCACGCACTTCCGCATGGACGCGGCGGCGCTGCAGGCCGCCGGCATCGGCGAAGGCACCATCCGCCTGTCGGTCGGCCTGGAAGACGCGGACGACCTGATCGACGATCTCAAGCGCGGCCTCAAGGCCGCCGAGCGCGCCATGAGCGGCAAGGGAGGGCAAGCCTGATGGAACTGACGATCGCGGGCCGCAAGGCCTACGCCTACACCGGCGGCAAACCCTTCAACCCGGCCCTGCCGTGCGCCGTGTTCGTGCACGGCGCGCAGAACGACCACAGCGTGTGGGCCCTGCAGACGCGCTGGTTCGCCAACCACGGCTTCGGCGTGCTGGCGGTGGACCTGCCCGGCCACAACCGCAGCGAAGGCGCGCCGCTCAAGACCATCGAGGCGATGGCCGACTGGGTGGCCGAACTGCTGCGCGCCGCCGGCGTCGCCGCGCCGGCGCTGGTGTTCGGCCACAGCATGGGATCGCTGATCGCGCTGGAAACCGCCGCGCGCCACCCCGATGCGGTGCGCGCCATCGCGCTGCTGGCCACGGCCTACCCGATGAAGGTCTCCGACGCCCTGCTCGAAGCCTCGCTCAAGCAGGTAGACCAGGCCATCGCGATGGTCAATGCGTGGTCGCACTCCAGCCTCGCCAACAAGCCGTCCTCGCCGGGACCCGGCTCGTGGATGCAGGGCGGCAGCCAGCGCCTGATGGAGCGCGTGGCGCAGCGCAACCCGCAGGGCCACGTCTTCCACAACGACTTCTCGGCCTGCAACGCCTACGCCAACGGCGAAGCCGCCGCCGCCGCGGTGCGCTGCCCGGCGCTGTTCATCAGCGGCAGCAAGGACATGATGACCTCGCCCAAGGCCGCGCTGGCGCTGGCGGCGAAAATGGCCTCGGCCAGCACCGTCTCCGTGCCCTGCGGCCACGCGCTGATGGGCGAAAAACCCGACGAAGTGCTCGACGCGCTGGCCGCGTTCGCGCGCAAGGCGGTGGCGGCGGGCTGAGCGAGGCTTCGGCCCAAAGGCACGCCGACCCTCTCCCCCGACCCCTCTCCCGCAAGCGGGAGAGGGGAGCAAACCCCCGGCGACTGGCGAAGCCCGCGAATGGGCCCACACCGCGCGAGCTGGCCCAAGCTAGGTGTCCTCCCTCTCCCCTCACGGGGAGAGGGCCGGGGAGAGGGGCGGTTTAGCTAGGAGCCACATCAAGCAGGGCCAACGGTGTTGTCCGGCATGGCAGCCCCGTGAAGACCCCTCTGGACACCCGCCCCACGCCGGCTAGACTGAAACATGCCGCACCCCCACAGGAGTACGACATGCCCCAGGCACGCCCCCGCGAATTCCGGAATTTCGCCGCCTTCTACCCGTTCTACCTGAACGAGCACCGCAACCTCACCTGCCGCCGGCTCCATTTCGCCGGCTCCACGGTGGCGCTGCTGTGCCTGCTGGCGCTGCTCGTCAGCGGCAACTGGTGGTGGCTGGCGGCGGCCGCGGTGTCGGGCTATGCCTTCGCCTGGGTCGGCCATTTCGGGTTCGAGAAGAACCGCCCGGCCACGTTCCGCCACCCGTTCTACAGCCTGATGGGCGACTGGGTCATGTACGCCGACATCTGGCGCGGCAGGATTCCGTTCTAGCCGCGCGCGCGGCTCAGATCTGGCCGTGCCAGCCCGGCGGCACCACTTCCAGCGCGCGGCGCGCGCCCTCGGCCGGACGGCCGGGCGCCGCCGCTTCCTCTTCCGCCAAGACCTGGGCCTGCGCCTGCCGCTGCGCGAACACCGCTTCCAGCGGCTGGTCCAGGCGCGGGTTGTCCAGCACCTGCCGCAGCGCGTCGGCGCCCTGCAACTGCTGCGCCAGCGCGGTGCGCGGCAGGCGCGGCAGGTTCAGCACCAGGCGGTCGTGCAGCGTGCGCAGCGTCACGTGGGCGGGGTCGCACAGCAGCGCCCAGTGGGCCTGGCCGCGGTCCTGCGCCAGCTTGCCGATCAGGTGCATCGCCTTGAGCCGGCCGAGCAGGCCGGACAGGTAGTCCGCTTCCACCCGCAGCTTGCGCCCGAGGTCGAGCTCGCCGATGCTGCGCGGCACTTCGTCGCGCGCGCGGTAGAGCAGGTAGAGCACGCCGAGCGCGTCGAAGAACTCGCTGCCGGCGAACGTGCGGCGGCGCCAGTAGCCCTGGCGGATCACCGGCAGGTTGGCGGCGATGGTGGCGCCCAGCAGCGTCACCAGCCAGCTCAGGTAGATCCACAGCAGGAAGATCGGCAGCGCGGCAAAGGTGCCGTAGACCGCGGTGTAGGTCGGGATGTGCGTGACGAAGTAGCCGAAGCCGCGCTTGGCGAACTCGAACGCCAGCGCCGCCACCAGCCCGGCGGTGATGGCGTCGCGCCACTCCACGCTGGCATTGGGCACGGCGATGTAGAGGAAGGCGAAGGCCAGCGCCGACAGCACCACCGGCGTCAGGCTCACCAGCAGGCCCAGCCCCAGCGGCATGGTGCCTGCGTAGCCGGCCGAGACCGAGATCAGGTAGGAGCTGATCGACAGGCTGGCGCCGATCAGCACCGGCCCCAGCGTCAGCACCGCCCAGAACACCAGCACGCGCTGCGCCAGCGGGCGGCGCTGCTTGACGCGCCAGATCGCGTTGAGCGCGTCCTCCACCGTCAGCATGGTCAGCACCGAAGTCACCATCAGGCCGCCCAGGCCGGCCGCGGTCAGGCCCCTGGCGTTCTTGGAAAACTGCCCGAGATAGCTGGTGATGGAATCGCTGACATTGCCGGGAATCAGGTTCTGGAACAGGAAGGTCTCGATGGAGCTGCGGAACTCGCGGAACACCGGGAACGCGGCCAGCAGCGCGAACGCCACGGTCAGCACCGGCACCACCGCCAGCACGGTGGTGAAGGTCAGGCTGGCCGACACCTGCGGCAGGCGGTCCTCGGCCGCGCGGCGCAGCGCGTAGCGGGTCAGTGCGCGCAGCTTCTGCAGGTTCCATTCCCTGCGCAGGCGGACGATGCGGGCGGCGAACATGCAGGGGCGGGCTCCTGGCGTGATGCGGTGATGATGGGCGGTGATGACGGGCGGCAATGATCGGCAGCAATCGGTAGCAATCGGTAGCAATCGATAGCAATCGGCGCCGGCGACGCCGCCATGACGGCTCCGGCGGGCCGCGCCGGGGCCACAACTATAATACGCGCATTGCCCGGCGCGCCGCGCCCGGCGCCAACCAGCCTGCCCTCGCTGCCTGCCGCCCGGCGCGGCCAGCCGCAGCCCCGTCCATGACCGACATCCTCGTCCTCTACTACAGCCGCCACGGCAGCACCCGCAAGCTCGCGGAACTGATCGCCCACGGCATCGACAGCGTGCCCGGCGCCCATGCCCGCCTGCGCACGGTGCCGCCGGTATCCACCGTCAGCGAAGCCACCGCGCCGGACATCCCCGCCGACGGCCCGCCCTATGCCGAGCTGCGCGACCTGGAGGAATGCCAGGGCCTGGCGCTGGGCAGCCCGACCCGCTTCGGCAACATGGCCGCGCCGATGAAATACTTCCTCGACGGCACCGTGGCGCAATGGCTGTCGGGCGCGCTCAGCGGCAAGCCGGCCTGCGTGTTCACCGCCACCGGCAGCCTGCACGGCGGCCAGGAAACCACGCTGCTGTCGATGATGCTGCCGCTGCTCCACCACGGCATGCTGCTGGTCGGCCTGCCCTACTCGGAAAGCGCGCTGATGACCACCACCGGCGGCGGCACGCCCTACGGCCCCAGCCACCACGCGCGCGTGGACAACAGCGCGCCGGTGTCCGAGGACGAAGCCGCGCTGGCGCGCGCGATGGGCCGCCGCCTGGCCAAGACCGCGCTGCGGCTGGCCGCCGGGAGCCGCGCATGAGCGCCGCGCCGGCCGGCGCCGCGGCCACCGACGGCGCGCTGCACAGCGCCGCGCTGTACCGCCTGAGCGCCGGCAGCCTGCTCGCGCTGATCGTGCTGTGCATCGCCTGGGAATGGTTCCTCGCGCCGCTGCGCCCGGGCGGCTCGTGGCTGGTCCTCAAGTTCCTGCCGCTGCTGCTGCCGCTGCGCGGCGTGCTGACGCGCAACCGCTACACCATGCAGTGGTCGTCGATGCTGATCCTGCTGTTCTTCACCGAAGGCATCGTGCGCGCCACCAGCGACCGCCCGCCCTCCTCCGCGCTGGCGTGGCTCGAGGTGGCGCTGACGCTGCTGTTCTTCTTCGCCACCATCCTCTACCTGCGCCCGTACAAGCGCCGCGCCCGGGCGCTGCAGCCGGCCCGCCGCAAGTAGCCGCGCCGGCAACCACGCCCGCCATACCAGAAGCCGCACCGGACCTCACCATGACCGCCACGCCGTTCGAATCCTTCCTCGCCCTCTGCCGCGCCGCGCTGGGCAGCCAGCACGTGCTGACCGACGACGCCGACAAGGCGCCCTACCTGACCGACTGGCGCAAGCGCTACACCGGCGAGGCCATCGCCGTGCTGCGCCCCGGCACCACCGAGGAAGTCGCCGCCGCCGTGCATGCCTGCCACGCGCACCAGATCGCGATGGTGCCGCAGGGCGGCAACACCGGGCTGTGCGGCGGCGCCACGCCGATGGCCGGCACCGGGTCCGTGGTGATCTCGCTGCAGCGGCTCAACCGCGTGCGGCAGGTCGACCCGCTCAACAACACCGTCACCGTGGAGGCCGGCGTGATCCTGCAGCAGCTGCAGGACGCCGCGCGCGAGCACGGCCGCCTGTTCCCGCTGAGCCTGGCGGCCGAAGGCAGCTGCACCATCGGCGGCAACCTCGGCACCAACGCGGGCGGCACCGGCGTGCTGCGCTACGGCAACACGCGCGAGCTGTGCCTGGGGCTGGAAGTGGTCACGCCGTCCGGCGAGGTCTGGGACGGCCTGCGCGGCCTGCGCAAGGACAATACCGGCTACGACCTGCGCGACCTGTTCATCGGCGCCGAAGGCACGCTCGGCATCATCACCGCCGCCGTCATGAAGCTCTACCCGCTGCCGCGCGCGCGCGTGACCGCGCTGGCCGCGGTGGCCAGCCCGCGCGCCGCGCTGGCGCTGCTGGCCATCGCCCAGCAGCGCGCCGGGGCGCTGCTGACCGGCTTCGAGCTGATGTCGCAGATGTGCCTGTCGCTCGTCACCACGCACTACCCGCAACTGCGCTATCCGTTCGACCGCCCGCATCCGCAGGTGGTGCTGCTGGAACTGTCCGACAACGAAAGCGAGGAACACGCGCGCGCCATCTTCGAGGCCATGATGGAAACCGCGTTCGAGACCGGCGTGGTGGAAGACGCCGTGGTGGCCGAGTCCGTGCAGCAGTCGCGCGACTTCTGGAACCTGCGCGAGCACATCCCGCTGGCGCAGGTGGAGGAAGGCAAGAACATCAAGCACGACATCGCCGTGCCGATCTCGCGCGTCGCCGACTTCATCGACACCACCGACGCGCTCATCCAGCAGGCCTTCCCCGGCGCGCGCATGGTCACGTTCGGCCATCTCGGCGACGGCAACCTGCACTACAACGTGTCGCCGCCAGCGGGCCAGAACCACGACGCCTTCCTCGACAACAGCCCCGCCGTCAACGCCATCGTGCACGACAGCGTGCACGCCCACCGCGGCTCGATCTCGGCCGAGCACGGCCTGGGCCAGCTCAAGCGCGAGGAAAACCGCCGCTACAAGAGCGAGGTCGAGCTGGCCATGATGCGCGCGGTCAAGCAGGCGCTGGACCCGCGGGGGCTGATGAATCCCGGCAAGGTGGTCTAGCGTCCGGCGCCCGGAGAACGCCTGCCCTAGCCGGGCAGGCAGCTTTCGATGCCACGGATGACCACGTTCACGTACAGGTCGAAGCTCGTGTCCATCGGCGCGTCGGTGCCGTTCTGCCACCTGACGATGAACGCCTTGTTGGCCATGTCCGGCAGGTATCGGGCCAGCGTGGGATAGTCCATCGCGCGGATCGAACGGGTCCGCTCCTGCAGCTGCCGCGCCCAGGCTTCCGTGTCGTCCTTCGGCACCGATGCGTATTCCAGGGTCGGAAAGCCCACCATCGTGGAGACCACGACGTTGTACATCTCCAGCATGCGGTCGTCCGGGCAGCCCGCGGCGCGCAGCACCGAGAGAATGCGGTCGATCAGCGTCGGGCTCAGGCTCGCGTTCGCCACCAGCTGGGCGCCCACCAGCTGGGCGATGTTCGGATGCCGGCGCATGACGTCGCGGCAGCGGACGAACAATTCCCTCAGCCAGTCCTGCCACGCCAGCTCGCCCGGCTCGGGCGCGACGTCGACCATCGTGGTCTCGACCACGGACGCCAGGAGGTCGTCGCGCGTGGCCACGTGCCAGTACAGGGCGGCGGGATAGACGCCCAGCGAGCGGGCAACGTCGCGCAGGCTGAACGCCATCACACCGTTGCGGTCGATCTGCTCGAGGGCGGCCGCGACGATCTTCTCCCGGGTCAGGGCCGGTCCCGAAGCCCTCCCCCGCGGCGCGCGCGCCGCCTCCTTCCTGGCGGCGGGCGGCGCGGCCGGCACCGCCCGCTTGCGAACGCCCTGGGCGGACGCGCTCTTCTTCGCCCCGGCGCCAGCCGCGGCTTTGACCGCAGCTTTGACCGCGGTCTTGACCGTGCCCTTGTCGCCTGCCCTGGTCCTCGTGGTCCCCGCGCTGCTGGTGCTCCTGGTGCCCCTGGTCCCTGTAGCCATCATGTCTCTTACTTGGTGTTCAGTAAGATCATTGTACGCCAACCGACACCCCGGGCCGATGAGCGCGGGCCGGGAGGGTCAGGCTATCGTGAGCAGGCGCCGGGGATTTTCCACCAGGATGGCGTCGACGTCCGCCTGGCTGAATCCGCGCTGGCGCATGCGCGGCGCGATGTTGGCGAACATGTGCTGATAGCCATGTCCGCCATACCGGCCCAGCCGGGTGCGCGTGCAGATGTCCTGGCTCATCAGGACCTGGTCGCGATGGCCCCGCTCCACCAGCAGCCGGACCATCTTCAGCCTGGCGCCGTCGTTCGGCATGTCGATCTCGCTGGACATCGGATAGTAGCTCTGCTCCCAGCCGAAGAGATCGAACTCGATCACGCATCCGGTATCCGCCAGGCGCAGCAGGCGGTCGTCGTCGAAGATGGTGCGGTCCACATGGCTGATGATCACGCGCCCGACGCCGTGCCCGGCCGCCTCGATGAACGACACGATCTCCGCGGGCTGGTCCGGATGCCGGCCCGGATGCACGTTGATGGCGGCGCCGGTCTCGGCCTGAGCGATCAGGGCGCCGCGCATCACGCGCTGCTCGAGCTCGGTCCACGGCGACTGGCAGCCGATCTCGCCGATGATGCCGGCACGGATCCCGGTGCCCCACGCGCCCTGCGTCAGCTGCGCGATCATCTCGGCGGCAAAGCTGTCGACGGTCCTTTCGTGATTCGCGGGGTCCTGGTAGGCATGCACGTAGTGGCCGCAGCCCATCACGATGTGGGCGCCGGTGGTGCGCGCGATCCGCGCCAGCCCCTCCGGGTCGGGCTTGAGCCCGCCATTCGTCAGGTCGACGATGGTGCGCCCGCCCGCGCCCATCATCTCGCGCACCTCCTCGACGGCCACGTCGATCTGGTCGAGCTGGTAGTTCTTCAGGTACGACTTCTGGCCATTGCCGATGCCCCAGCAATTGCACAGCGTGATCTCCGCCTCCTGCGCGGCCGGGCCGCCGGCAAGCAGCGCCGGCGGCGGCGTCAAGTCGATGAGCAGGTGCTCGTGCATCAGCGTCGGGCCGAGCTCGCCCGGATCGACCGGCCCGAGCACGGTCTGGACGATTCCTCTTGTTTTTCCCGGCGTCTGGTCAGGGTTCGCATTCATGGCAATTTCGAACATGCGTGTGCAGTTTCACAAGGGCCGCCCGAACGATAGCTGGAGCGGTCGCGCGGCCCGGGGGGGGATCCGGAGCGGTTCAGTCCAGGCGCGCGTGCGCCGCGTCCCGGATCGTCAGGACGGCGGGCAGCGAGACCAGCGCGACCAAAGCGAGGAACGTGCCCGCCGCGGTCGCCGCGCCGGTGCCCTGGATGATCCACGTCACCGTCAGCGGCGCAAACCCGCCGAACAACCCGGCGCAGGCCCCGGCAACCGAGATGCCCGTGGTGCGGATGTAGGTCGGGAAGGCTTCGGTGAGGTAGGCCGGGCCGGCGCCGGCCAGCAGCGAGTAGAGCGCCACCAGCGAACACTGCACGGCCAGGAACACCGGCACCGATCCGGGGTGCGACAGGACCGCGCCGTAGAGCGGATACGACAGCACCAGGAAACCGGCGCATCCGGCCAGCAATACCGGCTTGCGGCCGATGCGGTCGGATACGTGGCCGAACGCCGGCGCCAGCACCGCCGTCAGCGCCAGCGCGATGGTCACCGACCACAGCGTTTCGCTGCGCGTGAGGCCGCCGTAGGTCTGGCCGAAGGTCGGCATGTACACGGTCACCATGTAGGAGGCCACGCCCCAGATGGCCACGAAGACGATGGCGTGCAGGATGCGCCGGGAGAAATCCGCCCGCGACAGCCGGCCCGACGGCGACGCGGAGCGATAGACCGGCGGCTCCGCGATGTTGCGGCGCATGTACGCGCCGACCGGCCCGAGCACCGCGCCCAGCAGGAACGGAATCCGCCAGCCCCAGCCTTCGAGGTCCGCGGCGCCGAGCGAGGACGCCAGGATCGCCGTCACGCCCGACCCCAGCAGCAGCCCGATCGCGATGCTGGATTGCTGGAACGCGCCGACGAAGCCGCGCCGGCCCTCGCCCGCCCACTCGGTGATGAACGCGGTCGCGCTGCCCCATTCGCCGCCGGCGGCAAAGCCCTGCACCAGCCGCGCCAGCACCAGCAGGACCGGCGCCAGCACGCCGGCCGTGGCGTAGGTCGGCAGGATGCCGATGGCGACCGTGCTCCCGGCCATGAGGAAGATGGTCAGCGTGAGCACCGTCTTGCGGCCGCGCCGGTCCGCGAGATGGCCCAGGACGATGCTGCCCACCGGCCGCGCCACGAAGCCGACGCCCAGCGTGGCGAAGGCGATCAGCAGCGAGCCCACCCCGCTTGCCGACGGAAAGAAGCTCCTGGCGATGATGGCCGCCAGGAAACCATAGACGCCGAAGTCATACCACTCGAGGATGTTCCCCGCGACGCCGGCGACGACCGCCTTGCGCCTCGCCTTCGCGCCGCCTCGCGGCGCGGCGCCGGACTGCGCCGCAGGCGGCCCGCTGGTTGAATCCGTGCCTGAGTCCGTTCTTGAATCGGTCATTGCGTTCATGGCCAAGCCCTGCCTGTTCGTTCGGTTTCGGAATCGGGATGCGGCATCAGAATTTGTGCCGGATGCCCACGCGCAATCCCAGCTGACGGTCGTTGCCCGAGGCCGGGTTTGTCGTCAGGATCGCGTGGGTCTGCGCGCTGGCGTCCTGGAAGTTCGCCATGAAATACACGTCGGTGCGCTTCGAGAGCAGGTAGTCCACGGCGCCGTTGTACGTGTTCCACCGGTAGTCCCCCAGCTTCGAGTACGTATAGGCCGAGACCAGGATCCAGCTCGGCGTCAGCCAGTACGCCACGGTGAGCGACGCGTTGTGCAGCGTCTCCGACGGCGCGCCCTTCGGCTCCAGCCGGGTGTTGGTGTACAGCCCGCTGACCGCCACCTTGTCGAACTTGTACGCCGCGCCCGCGCCGACGGTGCGGTAGTCGTCGAGAACGATCGTCTGGGCCGCGTTCGCGGCCGCGCCGAACAGGAAGGGCACGCCGAGCGCGCTGGCCGACTTGGCCGCGTACTGCTTGATCCCCGTGGCCGCCACCACCGCGTTGAACGGGCCCGCGGCATAGGCCGCGCTGAAGCTGTATGCGCGCCCGCCGTTGGTGGTGCTGGTGCCGTCCTCGGCAAAGCTGTACTGCCCGTTCAGGGTCAGGCCGCCGATGCTGGGACTGCTGTAGACGACCGTGTTGTTCAGCCACGCGCCGGAGATGCGGTCCATGTCGCCCGGCGTGAACGAATAGATGCCGGTGTAGTAGCCCGGGTGATAGCGGATCAGGCTCACCATCTGGTCGAAGCGCCGGCCCAGCGTCAGCGTGCCGAAGCGCTCGGAGGCCAGGCCGACATAGGCCTGCCGCCCGAACAGCAGGCCGCCCTGCCGGCTCGCGCCGGTGTCCGACATGAAGCCGCCTTCGAGGTTGAAGATGGCCGACAGGTCGCCCGAGATGCTTTCGCTGCCGCGGAAACCGAAGCGGTTCCCCTGGCTGATGCTGTCGTCCATCTTCACCTGGTTGTGGCCGCCCACATTGCTGAGGTAGGTCACGCCGGCGTCGATCGAGCCGTAAACCGTCACGCCCGAGGTCTGGGCCTGCGCCCCGCCCGCCAGGCCGAACAGGGCTGCACCGGCCGCCCATGCCTTGCTCCATGTATTCAAGTCTTGCTCCCCTTGTGTCGTGTGCGTCCGTCTTCATTCAACTCGCCGTGCCTCGCGCCGCGCCGCGGCGGAAAAAATCGAGGCATGGCACCGGCTACGCAATGTGCATGCCAGACCTGTACGACGTTCTATGATTGTCGATACCAAGGTCAGTTTATTTATTGTTCGGTGTACAACGAATAGGTGATTACGCGTATTACGACCGCGCGCGGCGCGCCGGACGGGATCGCGCGGCGCCGCCGCGGACGAGCTGGGGACGTGCCGGGGGCAGCCCGGGGACGAACCAGGATGAAGCGCGGCGCCTCGATTCCGTGCATCGGCGCGCCGGCCGGCACAAGATCAGTGCCGCCAGACTGTAAATTTATTGTACGATGAACAATGTATTGAAAAACGACGAACAATGATCCAATATCGGCGGCGCCGGGCACGCGAACGCGGGCGGCCGGCTCCCTCGAAGATTGAATTGGAGTGCTTCATGCGTAGTTTCCTTTCGGCGATCGCCACTGCCGGCGCCGCCCTTGCCGGCATCGTCGTTTCCCAGCCGTCCTTCGCGCAGCCCTACCCCTCGCGGCCCGTGACGGTCGTCGCGCCGGTGCCGGCCGGCGGCACGGGGGACACGATCGCCCGGCTCATGGCCACGAAGCTGCAGGAGCGGCTGCACCAGCCGTTCGTCGTGGACAACCGCCCCGGCGCCAACACGACCATCGGCGCCGGCTTCGTGGCGAAGGCGAAGGCCGACGGCTATACGCTGCTCATCACGGGCGCCCCGACGTTTACGATCAATCCGCTGCTCTATCCGAACGCGCGCTACGGCGCCGCCAGCTTCGACCACCTGGGCATCGTCGCGGCGATGCCGATGGTCATGCTGACCTATCCCGGATCGCCGCTGAAGACCGTCGCGGACGTGGTCGCGGCGGCGCGCAAGGAGCCCGGCAGCCTGGCCTACGGCTCCTTCGGCAACGGCTCCATGCCGAACATCATTGCCGAGAGCTTCGCCATGAAGGCCGGCGTGTCGCTGCTGCACGTGCCGTTCCAGGGCAGCGCGCCTTCGCTGACCTCGCTGATGGGCAAGCAGACCGCGCTGGCAATCGACAGCGTGGTGGCCGCGGCGCCCTTCATCCAGTCCGGCGCGCTGGTCCCGATCGCGGTGGCGTCCCGGACCCGCGCCGCGCTGCTGCCGCAGGTGCCCACGTTCATCGAGCAGGGCGTGCCGGAATTCGTGTTCGACAACTGGGTCGGCGTCGTCGCGCCCAGGGGGCTTGCGCCCGAGGTATCGGCGCGCCTCGAAGCCGAACTCAAGGCCGTGGTGCAGGACCCGGAGGTGCAGAAGAAGCTCGGCGCGCTGGGCTTCTCGGCAAGCTGGCAGGACGGCGCGGCGTTCCGGCGGCGCGCCGCCGCCGAGATGGCGCAGAACGTCACGGTGGTCGAGAAGGCGAAGCTGAAGTGATGCCCGCGCCGACCCGCCCGCCATTTCCCGCGGCGCCGGACACGGCCCGCGCCACCACAAGAGAGACCCATGACCGCCGAGCTTGCTGAACTCACCGCCCCCGTGCTGCGATCGCTGATCCGGTCCCGCGAAATATCGCCCGTCGAGCTGCTGCAGTCGTGCATCCGCCGCATCGAAGCCGTCAATCCCTACGTGAACGCCGTCACCGCGACGTGCTACGAGCGCGCGGAGGCGGAAGCGCGCGCCGCCGAGCGCGCGCTTGCCCGGGGCGAGCCCGTGGGCATCCTTCACGGGCTGCCGATGGGCGTCAAGGACCTGGAGGAGACCGCCGGCCTGCTGACCACCTATGGCTCGCCGCTATACCGCGGCAACGTCCCCGCGCGCGACAACGTGCTGGTCGGCCGCCTGCGCGCCGCCGGCGCCATCCTCGTGGGCAAGACCAACGTGCCCGAGTTCGGCGCCGGCGCCAACACCCGCAATCCGGTGTGGGGCGCCACCGGCAACCCCTTCGACGCGCGCCTGAACGCGGGCGGCTCGTCCGGCGGCTCGGCCGCGGCGCTGGCCTGCGACATGCTGCCGGTCTGCACGGGGTCCGATACGGGAGGCTCGCTGCGCATCCCGGCGGCCAAGTGCGGCGTGGTCGGCATGCGCCCGTCCCCGGGACTGGTGCCGAGCGAGCGGCGGCTGCTGGGCTGGTCGCCGCTGTCGGTGGTGGGGCCGATGGGCCGCACCGTGGCCGAGACCGCGCTGCAGCTCGCCGCAACGGCGGGCCTGTGCGACGCGGAGCCCCTGAGCCAGGACGCCAATCCGCACGACTTCCTGGACCTGCGCGGCACCGACCTCGGCGCGCTGCGCGTCGGCTTCACCGAGGATTTCGGCGCGTGCGAGGTCGACGAAGAGATCCGCGCCACGTTCCGGGAGCGCATCGCCCGGATCTCCGGCTTCTTCGCCGCGTGCGAACCGGTCGACTTCGCCCGCGAGCCGCTTGGCGACGTGCACCGCTGCTTCGACGTCATGCGCGCCCAGGCCTTCGTCGCCGCGATGCGCGGGGCCTACGAGCGGGACCCCGGCTCGATCGGCCCGAACGCGCGCGCCAACTACGAGATCGGCGCCGCGCTCTCCCTGGCCGACACGGCGTGGGCGCACGCGGAGCAGACCAGGATCTTCCGCGCGTTCCAGCGGCTGTATTCGCGCTTCGACGTGATACTGGCCCCGACCACGCCGGTGTCGCCCTTCCCGTGGACCCGGCCCCATGCCGAAGCCATCAACGGCCGGCCGCTGCCCAACTACTACCGCTGGCTCGACCTGACCTACGTCGTCACGCTAGCCACCAACCCGGCGCTGTCGCTGCCGTGCGGGCGCGACCGGCAAGGGCTGCCCTTCGGCCTGCAGGTGATCGCGCCCTTCCGGCGCGACCGGCGCCTGCTGGAGATCGGCGCGGCGCTCGAAGCCGCGTTCGACGCGCACGCGGCGCTGCGCCGCCCGCGCCCGGACCTCGACGCATTGCGCGCGGGCACGGCCTCGCTGCGGTCCATCGTCACCCATCCGCCGCTGGCGGCGGAAACCGCGGGCAGCGCCCCGATCTCCGTCGTCTGAGCCGGCGCCCGCATCGCTTGCGCCGATTAATTGTACGGTGTACAGTAATTGAACAGTACACATTTCAATAACCTTCGGAACCGCATCATCATGGATCCACATCTCTTCGCGGTCGACACCGCCCCGATCGCCACCGCGGTGGCCGAGGCGGCCGACCGCTATGCCAGGCGCAACCCCGCCAGCCAGAAGCAGTTCGACCTGGCCTCGCGCTACATGCCTGGCGGCAACACGCGCTCGGTCCTGTTCTACGCCCCGTTCCCGCTGGCGATGGCGCGCGGCGACGGATGCCGCCTGTGGGACGCCGACGGCCATGCCTACGTGGATTTCATCGCGGAATTCACGGCCGGCATCTACGGCCACTCCAACCCCGTGATCCGCCGCGCCATCGACGACGCGCTGGACGCCGGGATCAACCTGAGCGGGCACAACGTGCTGGAGGCAAGGCTGGCCAGCCTCATCTGCGAGCGCTTCCCCTCGGTCGACGTGGTGCGCTTCACCAACTCGGGCACCGAGGCCAACCTCATGGCCATCTCGGCGGCGAAGATCCACACCGGCCGCGCCAAGGTCGTCGTCTTCGGCGGCGGGTATCACGGCGGCGTGCTCACGTTCGCCAGGGGCAACACCCCGGTCAACGTGCCGCACGATTTCCTGATCGCCTCGTACAACGATCTCGACAGCGTCCGCGCGCTGTTCGCGGCCAACCCGCGGGACATCGCCGCGGTGGTGGTCGAGCCCATGCAGGGCGCTTCCGGATGCATCGAAGCCAAGGTGGAATTCCTGCGCGGCCTGCGGGAGCTGGTGTCCCGGCAGGGCGCGCTGCTGGTCTTCGACGAAGTCATGACCTCGCGCCTGGCTCCGGGCGGCCTGCAGGAAAAGCTGGGCATCCACGCCGACCTGACCACGCTGGGCAAGTACATCGGCGGCGGCATGTCGTTCGGGGCCTTCGGCGGCCGCGCCGACATCATGTCCCAGTTCGACCCGCGCCGCACCGACGCGACGCCGCATGCCGGCACCTTCAACAACAACGTGCTGACGATGGCCGCCGGCGCCGCGGGCCTGTCCCGGATCTACACCGCGGAGGCCGCGGTGCGCCTGAACGCGCTTGGCGACACCTTGCGCGACCGGCTGAACCGGATCTGCAGGGACAACGGCGCGGCCCTGCAGTTCACCGGCGTGGGCTCGCTGATGAACCTCCAGGCCGGCGCGCACGAGATCCGCTCGACCGCCGACATCCTGCCCGGCGGCAACGCCATCAAGGATCTCTTCTTCTTCCACATGATCGAGAACGGCGTGTACCTCGCGCGCCGCGGCTTCGTCGTGCTCAGCGTTCCCGTCGGCCAGGAGGAAATCGACCGGTTCGTCAATGCGTTCACGAGCTTCGTGCGCCAGTACGGGCATTTCTTCCCCGCCTGAAGCACGGGCGCGCCGGTCCCGCAGGCGCCGCCAGGCGGGCGCCTGCGGGAGCGGCCGGCAGCGTTTTCCCCGCCGACATCGAGACCAGCGACACCGGAAAGACCGGCAACGACTGGCGCAGCGGCATTCATCAACCCGGAGACAAAAAAAATGACTGCATCGAACAAGGTGGTGGTCCTGGTGGCCCCGACGGGCGGCATGGCCTTCAAGTCCCAGAACCCGCACCTGCCCACGCAGCCCGACGAGATCGCGCGGGACGTCCTCGACTGCTACAACGCCGGCGCCAGCGTGGCCGCCATCCATGCCCGCCTGCCCGACGACCAGGCCACGTGCAACGCGGACATCTACCGCGACATCAACGAACGGATCCGCGCCGGATGCGACATCGTCATCAACAACTCGACCGGCGGCGGCGTCCACGGCGACATGATCCGGCCAATGGCCGGCGGGATGTGGGACACCGTCTGGGAAGAGCGGCTCAAGGGCATGGACGCCGGCGCGGAGATGTGCACGCTTGACGCGTGCACCTTCGTCGGCAGCTTCGGCGGCAAGGAAATCCTGTTCAACACCTCGCCCTCGCGCTGCCGGACGCTGGCGGAGGAAATGAAGCGGCGCGGCATCAAGCCCGAGTGGGAGGTCTTCAGCCCCGCGCACATCGTCCAGGATGCGGCGACGCTGATCCGGATGGGACTGGACGAGCCGCCCTACGTCTTCAACCTGGTGATGAACGCGCATCGCGGCTTCCAGAACGCCATGCCCTACGACCCGAAGACGCTGCAGTTCATGGTCGACCTGCTGCCGCGGCAGAGCGTCTTCTGCGTCAGCGGCATCGGGCCGTCCCAGTTGCAGGCGGGCATCAACTCGCTGCTGCTCGGCGGCCAGGTGATCCGCGTCGGCCTGGAAGACAACCTGTACTATCGCCACGCGGAACTGGCCCGCAACGTGGAGCTGGTCGAGCGCACGGTCCGCATTCTCAGGGAAATGGACTACGAGATCGCCACGCCGGAGGAAGCCCGCCGGATTCTCGGCCTGCCCCGCGGCGACGCACCGGCGCGTCCCGCCCATGCGGCCGGCGGCCCGGCTTGAGCCAGGCGGCGGCGCCCTCAGCCGCCGCCCTGCTCCGCCAGGTACTGGTCCTTGAGCTTCACGTAGTTGCCCGCCGTATAGCGGAAGAAACCGCGCTCCTTCTCCGTGAGCGCCCGCGCCTGCCGCGCCGGGCTGCCGACGTAGAGATGCCCGCCTTCGAGCACCTTGCCCGGCGGCACCAGGCTGCCGGCGCCGAGGATCACTTCGTCGCCGATCACCGCACCGTCCATGACGATGGCGCCCATGCCGATCAGGATGCGGCTGCCGACCGTGCAGCCATGCAGCAGCGCCTTGTGGCCGATGGTCACGTCGTCGCCGATGGTCAGCGGGAAGCCGTCGGGATTGAACGGCCCCGCGTGCGTGATGTGCAGCACGCTGCCGTCCTGCACGCTGGTGCGCGCGCCGATGCGGATGCGGTGCATGTCGCCGCGGATCGTCACCATCGGCCAGACGGAACTGTCGGCGCCGATCTCGATGTCGCCGATCAGCACGGCGCTGGCATCGACGAACACTCGGTCGCCGAGCCGGGGGGCATTGCCCTGGAAACTGCGGATGCTCACGTTGGAATCCTGAAAACGCGGAAAAAAAAGGATTGCTCTAAAGAAAAGGAATCGCCAAGGAAAAGAAAGAGGAAGCCTACGCGGCCACGGCGGCAAGCGCCTGGCCGACGGTCTCCAGCGTCAGCGGCTTGATCAGCACGCGGTCCATGCCGGCCGCCAGGCAGCGCTGCACCTCGGCCGGCTCGGCACTGGCCGTGACCGCCAGGATCAGGCAGCGGCGGCGCCCGCCGCGCCCTTCCTCCTCGCGGATGCGGCGGGCCAGCTCCAGGCCGTCCATGCGCGGCATCTGGCAATCGGTCAGCACCACGTCGAACGCGCCGGCCTGCCACAGCTCCAGCGCCTCCAGGCCGTCCGAGGCCAGCGTGACGCGGTGGCCGAGGTGCTTGAGCTGCTGCCGGAAGGTGATGCGGTTGGCCGGATGGTCGTCCACCGCGAGCACGTCCAGGTTGCGCGCGGCCGCGTCCGGCGCCAGCGCCGGCGCCTCCGCCGCGGCGGGCGCCGCGCTCAGCGGCAGGTCCAGGTCGACGCTGAAGCACGAGCCGCGGCCCGACTCGCTGCTCAGGCTGATGCTGCCGCCCAGCAGCTTGATCAGGCGCAGGCTGATGCTCAGGCCCAGCCCGCTGCCGAAGGCCTGCCCGGCCTGCGCCGCCTCGACCTGCGAGAACGGCTGGAACAGCTTGGCCTGGTCCTGCTCCGAGATGCCGATGCCGGTGTCGATGACTTCCAGCAGCAGGCGCAGGCGCCCGTCCACGCGGCGCCCGGTGGCGCGCAGCGTGACGCCGCCGCGCTCGGTGAACTTGATGGCGTTGCTCAGCAGGTTGAACAGCACCTGCTTGAAGTGCAGCGGGTCCATCATCACCCACTGGTCGACCTCGCCCTCGAAGCGCAGGTCCAGCGACAGGTGCTTCTGCCGCGCCATGCCGAGCACCAGCGTGACGATGCCTTCGATCTGCGCCTTGAGCGCCACCGGCTCGGGCGAGGAATCGAGCTTGCCGGTCTCGATGCGGGTCAGGTCGAGCACGTTGCCGAGCAGCAGCAGCAAGCCCCGCGCGGCCTCCTGCGCGACCGCCAGCGAAGTGGTGTCGAGCGCGCCCTGCTCGGCCTTCTGCAGCACGAGTTCCTGCAGGCCGATGATGGCGTTCATCGGCGTGCGGATCTCGTGGCTCATGGTGGACAGGAAGATGCTCTTGGCCTGGTTGGCCGACTCCGCCTTCTCGCGCGCCACCTGCAACTGCTCGATCAGGCTCTGGCGCTCGGTCAGGTCGACCCAGCCGCCGATCATGCCTTCGACCTCGCCGTCGACGTTGCGGTACGGCACCGTCCAGTGCTGGATGTAGCGCACCTGGCCGTTGATGTCGAGCAGGTGCTCCTCGACCGCCGGCGTGCCCTGCGCCATGCGCTGGCGCTGCTCGCGCAGCAGCCGCTGCGCGAGCTCGGCGGGGAACCAGTGCAGTTCGAGGATGGTCTTGCCCAGGCTCTGCTCCGAGCCGGCGCAGAACAGCCGCAGCAGCGCCGGGTTGCAGGCGCTCAGGCAGCCGTCGCGGTCGAGCAGGTAGACCGGGTTGGGAATGGCGTTGATCAGCGTGTTCTTGAGCGCGAGCTGGTTGGTCAGGCGCTTTTCCGCGCGCCGCGTCTTGCGCACCTGCCGGGTCAGGTAGAAGGCCCACACCAGCGACAGCGCGACCGGCAGCGCGAACACCCCGCCGAGCTGGACGATGCGGCCGCGGTGGTCGCGCCAGAAGCTGGCGCCCACCGCGGGAAAGCGCGGCTCCCACTGGCGCACGATGTCGGCCACCTCGTCCGGGCCGATCGACATCTGCGCCTTCTCCAGGATGTTCTGCAGCTCCGGCTCGCTCTTGAGCACGCCGATGCTGACCGGCACGGTGCGGTCCTCCAGGATGCCGCTGACCACCAGCCTGCCGTTGAAATTGTGCGCGGCGAGAAAGCGCCCGGAGAACAGGTTGGAGATGCAGGCGTCGCTCTTGCCCTCGTCGACGCTGCGCATGGCGTCGAGCAGGTTGTCGTAGACCTGCAGGTCGATCGCCGGGTAGTTGCGCCGGATGGTCTCGTTGAGGTAGTAGCCGGCGCCGGTCGCCAGCCGCTTGCCGGCCAGGCGGGCGAGGTCGCTCACGCCTTCGCGGTCCTGGCTGGTCATCAGGATCACCGAGCTGCGCAGGTACGGCGACAGGATCTCGAGCTTGCCGTCGGCCGGGTTGTCCGGCGGCAGCACCGGCGTCACCATCGCCGCGCCGTCATTCATGCGCTTGCTCAACTCCGCGAAGTTGTCCACGCTGCTGTAGGTAAATTTCAGCCCGCTGCGCTTGGCGATCAGCTCCAGGTAGTCGTGGCCGATGCCCGACACGCGGCCGCGCGCGTCGAGCTGGGTCAGCGAGCCCAGGTAGCGGTTGACGATCACCGGCACCTCCGCGTGCGCGGCCAGCCAGCGGTTCTCGGCCGGCGTCAGCGCCAGGCGCTGCTCGTCGAGCCGGAAGCGCCGCCCGGCGCTCCAGCTGCGCAGGATCTCGTCGCCGAACTGCACGTTGACCTGCACCAGCGCGCGGTCGAGCAGCGCGCGCAGCCGGTTGTCCTCGGAGCGCACCAGGAAGCCGAAGCCGTGGCTGTCGATCGGCGCGAAGTTCTCGATGCGCAGGTTCAGCAGGTAATTCATGTTGATCAGGTAATGCGTGGACAACGCATCGCCGACCATCGCATCCACGTGCCCCAGGCTCAGCGCCTCGAGCGCGCGCTGCGGCGAGGTAAACAGCAGGATGCGGCTCCTGGGATAGCGCGCGGCCAGTTGCCGCTCGGCCAGGTAGCCGGCCACCAGCGCCAGCGTGGCGCCCTCGCGCTGGTCGTCGAAGCGCCTGCCGTCGGCGGAGATCAGCACCGGCTGGTCGGCCAGGTAGATGTGGGAGACGCGCAGGTCGTAGTCGGCGGCCTCGGCGGCGCTGCCGCGCCCGAGCAGGTCGATCTCGCCGCGCCGCAGCGCCTCCAGCGCCGCCTGCCGCGAGGTGAAGGCGCGCACGCGCGGCAACTGGTCGAACATCAGCGCCAGATAGTCCGCCGTGACGCCCTCGAAGCGGTCGGCATTGAGCATCTCCAGCGGCGGATAGTCGGGCGTCACCACGCCCACCGTCAGCGGCGCGCGGTGCGCCAGCCACTCGCGGTCGTCCTGGCTCAGCCACGGCTTGGGCGCCGAGGTCAGGCGCCCGAACACCTCGATGTGCGCCGGCGGCGCCGCGGGGGCGGACACGCTGGCTCCCCGGGCGACGGAAACCAGGAACAGGACAAGAAGGCAGAACAGCGCTGCGGCCCGGGGCGATTTGTGCATGGCGCTCCAATGCGGCAACCGATCGGGGCCCCTCGCTCGGCCCCGGGCGCAGGCATCGGGCCGCCGGTCGTCGCGGCGCCGGCCGGATCGACACGGCAGGCGCGGGGAAAGCGCGGCCTCCGGGGGCCGCAGGTGGAAATACTATAGCCGAAGCGGCGCGCGCGGCGCATCCGGGACATCGGGCACCGCCCCGCGGCGGCGGATGGAGGCGCGATGCGCAAAAAAAAGCCCGGGCCAAGGCCCGGGCGGCGCGGATTCTACCAGCGCCGTTCCGGCAACGGCAATAGCGCCGCGCGCGCATGTTGCCGAATCCCGACGCGGGCGCGCGCGGCGCCCGGCAAGGGCCAGCGCCCGCGCGCGCGGGCGCGGCGCCTTGCCCGGCGCCGCCTGGCGGGCCGCGCGGCGGCATCCCGCCACGGCGCCGCGCCCGCCGCCCGCCATGCTATTGACTATGGTCAAGCGGCATGCCGGCGTGCTGCCTATAGTGGCTGGCGCGCGCCTGCGGGCCGCGCGTTCCCGGCCCGCGCGTTTCCATCCCGCGATCCCCACCCGAGCCTGTTCCAGTTTGTCCCAACCTGTCCCAACCTGCCGGCAGAACACCATGACCGACGACTTCCGCTCCGAGCTGTCCGCGCACCGCGCCACGCTGACGCGCGACATCGAGACCCTGCTGGCCGACCTGCACGCCCTGCTGCGCGAGGCGACCACCGACGCTGGCGGGCAGGCCGGCCCGGCCCGCGGGCAGTTCCGGGCGCGGCTCGACGCCCTGCAACTGCGCCTGCGGGAACTGGAGACGCAGGCGCGCGGACAGGTCCGGCACGGCATGGAGGCCGGCGACGCATTCGTGCACGAGCACCCGTGGCGCGTGCTCGGCGCGGCCGCGGCCTTTGCCGCCGCCTGCGGCGCGCTGTGCGCGCTGGCGCTCGACCGGCGCGGCTGATCCCCGGCGCCGGTTCTCAGCACCGGGGATCAGCACCGATTCTCAGCGCCGGGGATCAGCGCCAGGCGTCCAGCGCGAGCGCGACGCTCCAGGTCGACGCGGCGGCCAGCACCAGCCCCGCCGCGACGCGCCAGGCGAAGGCGCCGCCGCCGGCCGCCGCTGCCACGATCTTGGTCAGGGTATTGGCGGAAAACGCCGCCAGCACGGGCCAGACCGCGTCCGCGGCCGACACGCGCCCGGCCGCCACCTGCGCGGCGACCGAGACCGTCGCCGCGTGCGCGTCGGCAAACCCGCCGACCGCGGCGACGCCGAGCAGCACCCCGGTCCCCGGCCACGCGCGCACGGCGGCGTTGACCAGCATCAGCAGCGCCATCAGCGCCACGAACCCCACCGCCACCCGCCAGTCCATGCGCTGGCCGGCCGCCTGCGCGCCCGCGCGCGCGTCGTCGCGCCCGGTCTTCCGGCGCACCGCCCGCCATAGCCAGAAGCCGGCGCAGGCCGCCATCACGGCGAGCCCGGCCGCCAGCGGCAGCGCCAGCATCCGCAGGGCGGCCGCGCTGGTGGCGGCCAGCAGAAGCAGCATCTGCACGAAGGTGGCGACGCTGGACAGCAGGGCCGCCGCCACGGCCGCATCGCGCACGCCGGGCGTGCCCGGGGCCTTGCGCACCAGCGCGGCCATCGAGGCCACCGTCGCCACGCTCGAGACGAAGCCGCCGAACAGGCCGGTCAGCGGCAGCCCCGCCTTCTCCCCGAACACGCGCGTGGCGATGTGCCCGGCCGCGCCCATCATCATGACCAGCACCGCCACCAGCCAGAGCGTGCGCGGGTTCCAGGCGTCGAGCGG
Source organism: Cupriavidus ulmosensis (assembly GCF_977008105.1). NCBI lineage: Bacteria > Pseudomonadati > Pseudomonadota > Betaproteobacteria > Burkholderiales > Burkholderiaceae > Cupriavidus > Cupriavidus ulmosensis. The sequence continues at coordinate 1,745,603 of NZ_CDRMWP010000001.1, read as the reverse complement.
CCCCATGTAGCGGTCCGGCAGCAGCGGCCAGATCACCAGCGCGGCCACCGCCAGCGTCAGCGCGTCGTTGACCTCCTGGCGCGTGAGCGCGCTGCGCACCAGCCGGTGCAGGGTGGCCTTGCCGTGCAGCAGGCTCACCAGCACCGCGGCGAGGCCGGCGGCCAGGCCGGGATGCGTGATGGCGAGCGCACCGAGCAGCACCGTGCACAGCATCGCGAACTCGGTGGTCAGGCCCGGGTCTGCCGCCGCGGTGTGCCGGTAGCCCACCGCGGCGAGGCCGGCCGCGCCGAGCAGCACCGCCGGCAGCAGCCCGGCCTGCGGCAGGAAGGCGCCCAGCGCGCCGCACAGGCTGGCGATGGCGAAGGTGCGCAGGCCGGCGGCGGCCTCGGCGCCGTCCGCCGCCTGGCTGCGCTCGCGCTCGAGCCCGAAACCCAGCCCGATGCCGAGCGCAACGCAAAAAGAGACGACGGTCTGGTTCATGCCGGGTTCCTCTGGCCGGGGGCGGGCGCAATGCCAGCGCGATTGTGGAAGATTGCGCAATGGCAGTCAGTGTGGGCCGTGCGCGCACATTTTGCCTGATGCACCTCAACCTATGTGGCCGCCGCGGGGTGCCGCCGGGCGCCGCCGGGCGCCGCTTCGGCGCGCGCCCGCGCCGAAGCTTGATGCGTGTCAACCAGCGCGCTCGGCGCTCTCCTAGAATCAACTGACGGGCCAGCGCCCGCCCGGCATCAATGGCGGGCGTTGCGCCCGCCGCTTCCGACGGAGACAAGCCCCGGACACCTCGCCGCGCTCCACCACGGCCCGTCCGGTCCCTGCCCCCGCTTCCCGCCAGGCATTGCCGCGGCCCCCGCGGCGCGCGCAAACCAAGGAGATTCATCATGGCAGAACCGACCAGCATCCCGACCGACCTCCTGACCTTCCCCTGCGAAACGGGCCTGCGGACGCTGACGCTGCTGCAGGAAAGCCGCGCACGCCTGCTCGAGGCCCAGCTCGAGGCGGTGCGCAAGGACATCAAGACTTCGCGGGAAATCGGCGAGCAGCTCGTCCACGCGGGCGACTTCGGCGCGCTGGCCGCGCTGCCGGCCGCCCTGTTCCGCAGCCAGGCCGAGCACTACGCCACGCTGATGCAGGCATGGATGCGGCTCGCCATCCACGACCAGAACGCCGTGCTCGAGCAGCTGCGGGAAACCGGCGAGTCCTGGCAGCGCTGCCAGACCTCGCTGTGGCAGCACGCCGCCAACCCCGCCGCGCTGGCCGCGCCGGTGAAGGACCTGTTCGAGAAACTGAGCCAGCCCACCTCGTGGATGCCGACCGCCACGGAACCGGCCGCCACCACTGCCGCCACGGCCGGCGGCAAGTCGAGGAGCGTCGTTCATGCCGGCTAACCGCACCGCGCTCGTCACCGGCGGCATGGGCGGCCTTGGCGAAGCGATCGCGATCCGCCTGCACGACGCCGGCCACCGGGTCGCCGTCACCCACTCCCTGGGCAACGACCACGTGCAGGCCTGGCTCGGGCACCAGCGCGAGGCCGGGCGCGAGTTCAGCGCGTTCGCCGTCGACGTGGCCGATTTCGACGCCTGCCAGCGCTGCGCCGCCGAAGTGCTGGCGCAGCTCGGCCAGGTCGACATCCTGATCAACAACGCCGGCATCACGCGCGACATGACCTTCCGGCGCATGGGCAAGGCCGACTGGGACGCCGTGCTCAGGACCGACCTCGACTCGATCTTCAACATGACCAAGCCGCTGTGCGAAGGCATGGTCGGCCGGGGCTGGGGGCGCATCGTCAACATCGCCTCGGTCAACGGCTCCAAGGGCGCCTTCGGCCAGACCAACTACGCGACCGCCAAGGCCGGCATCCACGGCTTCAGCAAGTCGCTGGCGCTGGAGCTGGCCACCAAGGGCGTCACCGTCAACACGGTCTCGCCCGGCTACCTGGCCACGCACATGGTCACCGACATTCCCGCCGACATCCTCCAGACCCGCATCCTGCCGCAGATCCCGCTGGGCCGGCTGGGCCGGCCCGACGAAGTGGGCGCGCTGATCGCGTTCCTGTGCTCGGACGATGCGGCCTTCATCACCGGCGCCAACATCGCCATCAACGGTGGGCAGCACATGCAATGAACGCACCGACCACAAACAAAGAACTCGCGGCCGCCGAGGCCGGATGCGGCTGCGAGCCGGTCCCGGCCGGCCCGCACGAACTGCTCGACGAACAGGTCCGCTCCATGCTGGCCGGGGCCACGCAAGGCCTGTCGCTGGCCTCGTTCTGGCTGGCCGGCATGGACTGGGCCCTGCACACGGCGACCTCGCCCGGCAAGGTCAGCGCCGCGGTGGGCCAGTGGCTGGCCGGCGCCGTCGCCGCCGGCGGCTGCGTGCTGCCCGGCACCGAACCGGCGCCGCCGGCGACGCCTGACCAGCGCTTCGCCGACCCGGCCTGGTCGCAATGGCCCTACCGCTTCTGGCGCGATGCCTTCTGCAACAACGAGGCGCTGTGGGAGTCGCTGACGCACGGCCAGAGCGGCGTGTCGCACCACCATGAGCGGCTGGTGTCGTTCTGCGCCCGGCAGGTGCTCGACACCTGCTCGCCCGGCAACGCCTGGTGGCTCAACCCGGTGGTGCTGCAGGCCACCGCCGCCAGCGCCGGCGGCAATTTCGCCAACGGCGCGCGCAACTGGCTCGAAGACCTGCAGGACGTGGTGGCCGATCTCACCCACGAGCCCGCGCTGCGCCGCCCGCCCGCCTTCAAGGTGGGCGAGGACGTGGCCATCACGCCGGGCAAGGTGGTGTTCCGCAATGCGCTGATCGAGCTGATCCAGTACGCGCCGGCCGGCGACGAGGTATGGCGCGAGCCGGTGCTGATCGTGCCGTCGTGGATCATGAAGTACTACATCCTGGACCTGCAGCCGCACGACTCGATGGTGCGCTACCTGGTCGAGCAGGGCCACACGGTCTTCATGATCTCGTGGAAGAACCCGGGCGCCGAGGCGCGCGACACCAGCCTCGACGACTACCTGCGGCTGGGCATACAGGCCGCCCTGCGCGTGGTGCAGGAACGCTGCCCCGATACCCACGTCCACGCCGCCGGCTATTGCCTGGGCGGCACGCTGCTGTCGATCTGCGCCGCGGCGCTCAGCCGCGACAACGACGGCGATGGCGATGGCGACGGCACGCCGCTGCAGAGCCTGACCCTGTTCGCCAGCGAGACCGACTTCACCGAGCCGGGCGAGCTCGGCCTGTTCATCGACAGCAGCGCGCTGGCGACGCTCGACGCCACCATGCGCCGGCAAGGCTACCTCGACGGTCCGCAGATGGCCGCCGCGTTCCAGATGCTGCAGTCGCGCGACCTGATCTGGTCGCGCATGATGAGCGAGTACCTGCTCGGCAAGCGGCTGCGCCCGAACGACCTGGTGTCGTGGAACCGCGACCTCACGCGCCTGCCCTACCGCATGCATTCGGAATGCCTGCACAAGCTGTTCCTCACCAACGACCTGGCCGAGGGCCGCTACTGCGTGGACGGCCGCCCGGTGGCGCTGGCCGACCTGGGCATGCCGATCTTCGCGGTGGGCACCGAGCACGACCACGTCTCGCCGTGGCGCTCGGTCTACAAGCTGCACCTGCTGACGTCGACCACGCTGACCTTCCTGCTGACCTCGGGCGGGCACAACGCCGGCATCGTGTCCGAGCCGGGCCATCCGCGCCGGCGCTTCCGCGTGTCCACGCGCGACGCGCTGGCGCCCTACGCCAGCCCCGAGCATTTCCTCGCCAACGCCACCCACCACGACGGCTCGTGGTGGCCGTGCTGGCAGGCGTGGCTGGCGTCGCACTCCACCGGCCGCGTGGCGGCGCGCGACCCCGCGCCCGGCGCGCTCGCCGATGCGCCGGGCAGCTACGTGCTGGAGGACTAGCGGCAGACTGGAAGGCTGGAGACCGGAACGCCGCGCGGCGCCGGCCCGGGCAATGCCCGGCCGGCGCCGCGCGGCGTTTTGCGTTCAGTCCGGCGAGAAAAGCGAGCAGGTCAATTGAGCAGGTCAGTCCAGCGCATACGACCGCAGGTATTCCGGCATCGACACCGGCCACTGCAGCTCGCGCTCGATGCGCTGGCGCAGCGCGTCGCTGGCCGCCGGCTCGCCATGCACCACGAAGGTCTGCCGCGGCGCCTGGCCGAAGCCGCCCAGCCACGTCATCAGCTCGTTGGCGTCCGCGTGCGCGGACAGGGTCTCGATCTGCGCGACCGCGGCCCGCACCGGCACCGGCTTGCCGTGGATGCGCAGCTCGCGCGCGCCCGCGGCCAGCGCCGCGCCGCGCGTGCCGGCGGCCTGGAAGCCCGACAGCAGGATGGTGTTGCGCGCGTCCTGGCCGTAGGTCTGCAGGTGATGCACGACGCGCCCGCCGGTGGCCATGCCGCTGCCGGCGAGGATGATCTTGGGCGCGCGGTCGCGCTGGAGCCACGCCGACTGCTGCACGCTCTGCACCAGGATGGCCATGTTGCAGGCCGCGGTGCAGTCGGCGCGCTCGATGCGCAGCTCGTCCGGGTGCAGCGCGAACACCTCGGTGGCGTCGATGGCCATCGGGCTGTCGAGGTAGACCGGCACCGCCGGGATGCGGTTCTGCTGGCGCAGGCGGTACAGGCAGTACAGCAGCGCCTGGCTGCGCCCCACCGCGAAGGCCGGGATCACCACGCTGCCGCCTCGGCCGATGGTGCGGCTGACGACTTCGCCGAGCGTGTCGAGCGGGTCTTCGTCCGGGTGGACGCGGTTGCCGTAGGTGGACTCCACCAGCAGGTAGTCCGCCGCGCGCACGGCTTCCGGCGCGCGCATGACGATGTCCTGCTGCCGCCCCAGGTCGCCCGAGAACACGATGCGCCGCCCGCCCGCATGCAGCGTCACGATGGCCGAGCCGATGATATGCCCGGCGCGGTGGAACTCCGCCTCCACGCCGGGCGCCACCGCCACGCGCGTGTCGTAGTGGGACGGCTCCAGCCGCCGCAGCGCGCGCACGGCGTCGGCGCCGTCGTAGAGCGGCAGCGCCGGGTGGTGGCGCGAGAAGCCCTCGCGGTTGGCGAAGCGCGCGTCCTCCTCGGCCAGGTGGGCGGAATCGGGCAGCAGGATGTTGCAGAGCTGGGCGGTGCCCATCGTGCAGAAGACCCGCCCGCGGAAACCGTTGCGCACCAGCAGCGGCAGGTAGCCGCTGTGGTCGATGTGCGCGTGCGTCAGCACCACCGCGTCGAGCCGGGCGGGGTCGACCGGCAGCGGCTCCCAGTTGCGCAGGCGCAGTGCCTTGTAGCCCTGGAACAGCCCGCAGTCCACCATCACGCGGCTGTGGCCGGTATCCAGCACATACCTGGAGCCCGTCACCGTGTCGGTGGCGCCGAGAAATTGCAATTGCATCGCTGCGTTCCGCCTGTGGGGGTATATATGGTGTGGGCGCATCGCCGCGGCCGGCGATGCGCGCCAGGCCGGTCCGGCGGCGGCACAGCTGCGGGCCGCGCCGGTTGCCGGCGGACCGTCAGCGAATCGTCACGCGCTGCTGCGGCGACGCTTCTTTCTTGGGCAGCACCACGCGCAGCACGCCATCCTCGTAGCTGGCGTCGACCTTGCTTTCGTCGATGGTGCTGTCGAGCGTGAACGCACGCTGCATCGCGCCGCTGTAGCGCTCGCGGCGGATCACGCGCTCGCCGTCCTTCTGCTCGGACGAGCGCTCGACCTTGGCCGAGATCATCACCGTGCCGCGGTCGACCGACACGTCGATGTCTTCCTTCTTCGCGCCGGGAATCTCGGCCACGAGGTTGTAGGCCTTGTCGGACTCCGTCACGTCGACCTTGAACGCGAAGCCGCCGGCTTCGGGGCCGCTGCGGAACGCCCGCAGCATGCCCTGGAACAAGTCGCCGACCGGTTCGATCGACAGCGGGTCGTAGATCCTGAGATTGCTCATCGCTTGCCTCCATGAGGTGAACGGCCCGGGCCGGGCCTGCGTTTCATGGTGGCACAGGGGGGCAAAACGGCCTTGTTCCAGATCAAGGCCGGCGCCACGCCGCGGCGGCGCGGACGCGGCGCCTCAGAGCTCGCCTTCGCCGAACAGCCGGTGGCGGATCGCATAGCGCACCAGCGCGGCCTCGCTGGGCAGCTGCATCTTCTCCATCAGCCGCATCTTGTAGGTGCTCACGGTCTTGGCGCTGACGCACAGGCCGGCGGCGATCTCGGTGAGCGGCTCGCCGAGCACGAGCCGCCGGTAGACCTCCATCTCGCGGTCCGACAGGCGCAGGTGCGGCTCGTCGCGGTGCTCGTCCTGCAGGCTGTTGGCGAGCTTCTCCGCCATCGCCGGGCTCACGTAGGTGCCGCCGCCGGCCACCTTGCCGATGGCGCTGACCAGCTCGGTCGCCGCGCTCTCCTTGGTCAGGTAGCCGGCCGCGCCGGCGCGGAACGCGCGCACCACGTACTGCTCCTCGGCGTGCATGGTCAGCACCAGGATGCGCAGCGCCGGCTGCTCGGCGCGCAACTGCTTGATCAGCTCCAGGCCGCTGCGCCCGGGCATGGACAGGTCCAGCAGGATCACGCGCGGCTGGCACTCGCGCGCCATCTGCAGCACCTGGGTGCCGTCGACCGCCTCGCCCACCACTTCGAAGCCGCCCGACCTGCCGAGGATGTGGCGCAGGCCATCCCGCACCACGGCGTGGTCGTCGGCGATCATCACGGAAATCATGACAGGGCCTCCGGGCTGGTCTTGTCGGCGTCCGCTTCGGCGCCGGGCAGCGGGAAGCAGACCGTCAGGCAGAACCCGGCGCCGTCGGCCTGCGTGGTCGAGACCGTGCCGGCCAGCAGGCGCGCGCGCTCGCGGATGCCGACCAGCCCCAGCGAGATGCGCCGGCCGCGCGCCGGCCGGCCGGCGCCGGCCGCGCTGCCGCGGCCGTTGTCGCGCACCGTCAGCTCGTAATGCGCCGGGTGGCGCACCAGCCCGATGTCCACCCGGCTGGCCTCGGCGTGCTGGACCACGTTGCTGAGCGCCTCCTGCACGATGCGGAACACCGCCGTGGCGGCGCGCTCGCCCACGTCCTCCTCCTCGGCCGCGTGCACCGCCACGGCGATGCCGTAGCGCGCGGAGAACTCCTTGGCCAGCCATTCGATGGCCGGCATCAGGCCGAGCTCGTCGAGCAGCGCCGGGCGCAGGTCGGCGGCGATGCGCCGCACCGAGGCCACGGTCTCGTCGATCACCAGGTTCATGGCCGCGGCCTGGTCCAGCAGGCCCTGCGCGGCGCCGGCCTCGCGCAGGTCCCCGGCCAGGATCGCCAGGTCCATCTTGAGCGCGCTCAGGCGCTGGCCGAGGTCGTCGTGCAGCTCGCGCGCGATGCGGCGGCGCTCCTCCTCGCGCGAGGCCTGGACCCGGTCGGAAAGCTGCTGGAGCTCCTCGCGCGACTGGCGCATGGCGGCTTCGGCCCGCACGCGCTCGGTGGTGTCGCGCAGGATCACGGTAAACAGCTTGCCGTGGCCGTCCTGGGTCTGCGAGATCGACGCCTCGATCGGGAATTCGGTGCCGTCCCGGCGCAGCGCGTGCAGCACGCGCTGCAGGCCCATCTGCCGCTCGCTCACGCCGGTCACGCCGAAGCGGCGCACATGTGCTCCATGCGCCTCACGGAAGCGGGCCGGGATGAAGTCCCCGAGCGGCCTGCCGAGCGCCTGCGCCGCGGTGTAGCCGAACAGCCGCTCGGCCATCGGGTTGAACAGCACCACCTGCTGCGCCTCGTCCACCGTGATGATGGCCTCCATCGAGGAGCGGATGATGCCGGCGAGACGGGCCTCGCTGGCCTGGGTGCGCGCCAGGTCCTGCGCGCCGGGTTGCGGTAGGTCGGTTGGTTCGGGAGCCATATCGGTAGCCGTCTTTGGGGCGAAGCGTGCTCCGCCGGCAGGTCGGCCGGCGGAGACGAAAGGTAGCCGATCTGCATGATACGCATTCGTGGCCCGCGGCGGGCACCCTTCTCGCGTTTGCCGGCCGTCTTTGTCAGGAAAACCTGACACGGACCTTCCTTTCCCGGACGCCATCTTCAGCCGTCGCTGCTTTCGGCCGGCCCTGCCGGCGACGATACTGCAACCCATGAATTCGTTGCCCTGCACCCAACCGCTGACCGTCCTCGTGCTCGAGCATGCGCCCATGATCAGCGCGCGCCTGACGCGGATGCTGCGCGCGATGAAGGAAGTGGAGCTGGTGGCCTCGTCGCGGGAGCCGCGCGCGGCCATGCTGGCGGCCCTGATCCTGCTGCCCGACGTGGTGATCCTGGCGCTGCCGCTGCGCCGCGAAGCCGGCATGCGCGCGCTGCAGGACCTGGCGCGCATGCGCCGGTCGGCCACCATCATCGTCCTGAGCAACTGTTCGATCCAGCCGATGCGCGATGCCTACCTGCAGGCCGGCGCGTCGTATTTCTTCGACAAGACGATGGAACTGGATGCGCTGCGCGGCGCGCTGCTGCAGCTCGCCGCCAGGAAGACCGCCGCGCAGCAGGCAGCGCCGCAAATTGACGTATCGACGCATTGACGTACCGACGGCAGCACCGGGAAACAGCGCAGTTGAATCGCGGCACGCCAGCCGGCATGCCGAAGGGATGAACGAGGCCACCATGTCACACCACCTGCAACAGGAAGCACCGCCGGCAGCCAGCGCTGCCATCCACGCCCCCCAGGTCCTGCGACTGCTGCGGCAGGAACCGCAGGCGCCGGCGGCGCCGGCCCCGTGCGCGGGCGCCAGCCACAAGGCAAGCTGCTCCAACTGCGCGATGCGCACCATCTGCCTGGGCAGCAAGCTGAACGACGCCGAGCGCATGCGGCTCGACACCGTGATCCACAACTGGCGCATGGTCAGGCGCGGCGAGGCCCTCTACCGCGCCGGCGATGCCTTCCAGAGCATCTACGCGCTGCGCTCGGGTTCGTTCAAGACCGTGGTGGCCCACGCCAACGGCTGCGAGCAGGTCAGCGGCTTTTTCCTCACCGGCGAGACGCTCGGGCTGGACGGCATCTGCACCGAGCAGCACGCCTGCGACGCCATCGCGCTCGAGGACAGCGCGGTCTGCGTGATCCCGTTCCACCTGCTCGAAGCGCTGTGCCGCGAAATGCGCTCGCTCCAGCAGCAGGTGCACCGCATGCTGAGCAGCGAGATCGTGCGCGAATCCGGCGTCATGCTGCTGCTGGCCAGCCTGTGCGCCGAGCAGCGCGTGGCGGCGTTCCTGCTCAATATCTCGGCGCGCCAGAAGGCGCGCGGCTACTCGCCGCGCGAACTCGCGCTGCGCATGACCCGCGAGGAAATCGGCAGCTACCTCGGCATGAAGCTGGAAACCGTCAGCCGGACCCTGTCGCGCTTCCAGCGCGACGGCCTGATCAGCGTGCACGGCAAGCGCATCAGCCTGCTGGACCTCGACGCGCTGGACCGCATCTAGCATCCCGCCCGGCGGCGGCCCCGCCCCCCTCTTGACCCCCGTCAAGCCGGCGCCCGGCCACCCGCCTAGCATGGAGACTCGGCCCGCCGGCACCGGCGGGCGCCACCCGGGAGAGCCGAGCATGGAATCCGAGGGACTCGCGCGGGCGCTGATGCGGCCCGCGGCCTACCCCCACCCCGTGGACAAGGTCACGCTGATCGAAACCCACATCTCGCAAGTCTTCCTGGCCGGTGCCTTCGCCTACAAGGTGCGCAAGCCGGTATGCCTGGACTTCGTCGATTTCCGCAGCCTGGCGGCGCGCCGCGCCGATTGCGAAACCGAGCTGCGGCTCAACCGGCGGCTGGCCGCGCCGCTGTACCTCGGCGTCGTGCCGATCGCCGCCGGCCCCGGGCCGCGCGAGGTCACGGTCGGCGGCGACGGCCCGGCGCTGGAATACGCGGTCAAGATGCGCCGCTTCCGCCAGCGCGACCTGCTGGCCACGATGGCCGAGGCCGACCAGCTGAGCGGCCCGCAGGTCGAGACGCTGGGCCGCCAGCTCTCCGCCTTCCACCGCGCCGCCCCGGCGGCGGCCCCCGGCGGCGGCCACGGCACCCCGGCGCAGATCGGCGCGGTGATGGAACAGGCGCTGGCCGGGCTGGCCGCGCTCGCGCCGGAAGACGCCATGACGGCGCGGGTGGCGGCGCTGCTGCGCGAGCGGGCGGCGGCGCTGCGGGCCGCCTTCGGCAAGCGGCTGGCCAGCGGCCACGTCAGGGAATGCCACGGCGACCTGCATCTGGGCAACGTCGCGCTGATCGACGAGGTGCCGACGCCGTTCGACTGCCTGGAATTCGACGCCGGGCTGCGCTGGATCGACACCGCCAGCGACATCGCCTTCCTGTTCATGGACCTGCAGCACCACGGCCGGCAGGACCTGGCCTACCGGCTGCTCAACACCTACCTGGAATGCAGCGGCGACTACGCCGCGCTGGCCGTGCTGCCGTTCTACACCGCCATGCGCGCCGTGGTGCGCGCGCGCGTGCTGCTCGAGCGCGCGCGGCAGCGCGGCGCGGCCGGCGCCATCAGCGCCGAGGAGACCGCCAGGACGCGGCTGCTGTGCAAGGACCTGCTGGGGCTGGCCGCCTCCACGCTGACGCGCCGCCCGGGCGCCATCACCATCATGCACGGGCTGTCCGGCAGCGGCAAAAGCACGGTCTCCCGGCGCCTGGCGCTGGCCGGGGCGATGGTGCGGGTGCGCTCCGACGCCGAGCGCAAGCGCGCCGCGCGCCGCGCCGGCGCGCCCGGCGGCGAGCTTTACGCGCCCGGGCGCACCGCGCGCGTCTACCGGCGCATGCTGGCGATCTGCCGCCTGGGCAGCGGCGCCGGCTTTCCCATGATCGCCGACGCGACCTTCCTCGCGCGCGGCCAGCGGCAGCAGTTCGCCGCGCTGGCGGCGCGGCGCGGCGTGCCCTTCTCCATCGTCGACTGCGATGCCGACGTGGCCGTCCTGCGCGAGCGCATCGCGGCGCGGACGCGGCAGGGCGGCGATCCGTCCGACGCCACGCTGCAGGTGCTGGAAGGACAGCGGCGCACGCAGGAGCCGCTCGGCAGCGACGAATGGCGCCACGTGGTGCGGATCGGCGCCGGGACGCTGGCCTGACACGCCGGCGGCACGCCGATACCTCCAGATCCAGAGATGGATGGAAATTGAAGGGTGGAAATTGAACCAGGCCCGCCGCGCGCGGGCCTGGCTGCGCTGGCTCAGGCTTCCTTGGGCGAGATCCACGCGGGGCGCTGCGCGCCGCCGCCCTGCCTGCCCGCGGCCTCGACCTGGTCGGCGAAGGTGCGCAGGGGCTGCTGCACCGTGCCGCTGACCACGTCGCTCTGGCGCAGCGCCAGCACCGGCGACGGCGGCGTCCTGCCCAGGCGGGCGATCTCCTCCGCGGCGTTGAACGCGCCCTGCCGCGACATCACGCAGATCACCGAGGTATCGCAGCCCAGCGGCGCCCGCTCGCGCAGGAAGCTGCGCATCGGCGCGGCCAGCTTGCCGATCCAGACCGGCGCGACGATCACCAGCCGCCGGCAGTCGGCCGGCGCCGGCCCGCCGTAGCGATAGGCCACGCGGCGCAGCAGCAGGTTGTCGATCACGCAGCGCAGGTCGCCCGCCAGCCCGGCGCGGGTGGCCACGTCGCTGACTTCCGCGAGCGGCCAGCCGGTCAGCGCCGCCAGGTCTTCGGCGACCTGGCGCGCGGTGCCGGTGCGCGAGTAATAGACGATCTGGATGCCTTGCTCGTTGTCGTTCATCATGTCTCCCCGGCCATCTTGGCGTGGTTGGCTGCGTGGTTGGCTTCGTGGTTGCCTATTGCGCCGGCTTCGGCGCGTGCACCAGCAGCACCGGCAGGTGGCTCTGCCGCACCAGGCCCTCGGCCACGCTGCCCATCAGCAGCCGCTTGACGCCGCGGCGGCCGTGCGTGCCCACCACCAGCAGCTCGGCGCCGGCCTGCTCCGCCGCCTGCTCGATCGCGCTGGAGACGTCGCCGATCGCGAGCGGCTCGTCGATCATGATGGTCGAGCACTTGACCTTTGCCGCCGCGGCGAGGGCCTTGGCCTCGTCGAGCAGTTGCTGCCCGCCCTCGACCAGGCTGGAGCGCAGGTCCGTCAGGTCGACATAACCGACCTCGTAGCGCAGGTAGCTGTTGTCGATCACATGCACCACCACCAGTTCGGCGCCGGTCGCGCCGGCCACGCGCAGCGCCTCGTCCAGCGCCTGCATGGAGGATTCGCTGCCGTCCACGGCAACCAGGATCTTGCTGTACATCGTCTTCTCTCCCGCCGCGGTCGCTCCGCGGTCATCAAAGGGGGGAACATGGCCACCCCTGCGGCAGCCCTGGTCCCGATGGTTCCAGTTTGTCCGCGCCGGCGCCGGCCATGTTGATGTGGATCATGCATTTCGCAGCTTTGCCGGCGCGCTCCGGGGGCTGCCCCGCCACCATGCGCCACCACGCGCCACCTTGATGCGGCGCAAGCGGCCGCGCGCGGCGTGGCCTAGCATGGAAACAGGATAATCCGGCCGGCGGCCGGCAAGGAGGCGGAGATGCAGCAGTGGATGCGAGCGATGGTGTTCGACGGCGGCGGCCCGGTCCTGCGCGCGGCGCGCGTGCCGGTGCCGGTGCCCGGGCCGGGCGAAGTGCGGATCGCCGTGACCGCCTGCGGCGTCTGCCGCACCGACCTGCACATCCTCGACGGCGAGCTGGCGCAGCCCAAGCCCGCGCTGATTCCGGGCCACGAGATCGTCGGCCGGGTCGAGTCCTGCGGCGCGGGCGTCACCGGCTTCGCCGCGGGCGACCGCGTGGGCGTGCCCTGGCTGGGCCGGACCTGCGGGCACTGCCCGTTCTGCGCGGCGCACCGCGAGAACCTGTGCGACGCGCCGCAGTTCACCGGCTACACGCGCGACGGCGGCTACGCCGAGTACGTGGTGGCCGACAGCCGCTATTGCTTCCGCATCCCGGACCGCTACGACGACGAGCACGCCGCGCCGCTGCTGTGCGCGGGCCTGATCGGCTACCGCACGCTGCGCATGGCCGGCGCGGCCCGGCGCATCGGCATCTACGGCTTCGGCGCGGCAGCCCACCTGGTGACGCAGATCGCGGTGGCGCAGCAGCGCGAGATCTACGCCTTCACGCGCCCCGGCGACGACGCCGCCAGCCGGCTCGCGCGCGCCACCGGCGCCTGCTGGACCGGCCCCAGCGACCAGCCGCCGCCGCGCCTGCTCGACGCCGCGCTGATCTTCGCGCCGGTCGGCGCGCTGGTGCCGCTGGCGCTGCAGGCGGTCGACAAGGGCGGCACGGTGGTCTGCGGCGGCATCCACATGAGCGACATCCCGGCCTTCGCGTACCGGCTGCTGTGGGAGGAACGGTCCCTGGTCTCGGTGGCCAACCTCACGCGCGAGGACGGCGAGGCCCTGATGCGGATCGCGCAGGACACGCCGCTGCGCACTACCATCAAGGTCTATGCGCTGGAGCAGGCCAACGCCGCGCTGGCCGACCTGCGCGCGGGCACCCTCAGCGGCGCCGCGGTGCTGCGCATCGGCGCGGACGCGGCGGGCGCTTGATGTGCGTCAACACCCGGACGGCGCCGGCCCTTATTCTCCAGGCAACGGCGCCCCCCGCGGGGAGGCTGCCCTTGTCACACGGCGAATACTGACGAACACAGCGGCTGCTCAGCCAGGAGAAACATCATCATGTACGACAAGATCTTGCTCGCGGTGGACGGCAGCCGCTCCTCGGACCTGGCGGTGAGCCAGGCCATCCTCTTCGCCAAGGCGACCGGCGGCGAAATCAAGGCGCTGTTCGTGGCCGACGACGCCGACGTGTTCTACTTCGCCGGCACCACCTACCCGTCCTGGCTGATGGACAGCATCCGCACGATGGGCGAGGAAACGCTGGCCGCGGCCGCCCGGCGCATGACGGAAGCCGGCGTGTGCCACGCCACCAAGCTGATCGAGAACCCGGTCTCGCCCGGCCTGATCGCCGAGACCATCGTCGGCGAGGCCAATAGCTGGGGCGCCGACCTGATCGTGATGGGCACGCACGGCCGCCGCGGCGTCAAGCGCATGGTCATGGGCAGCGTGGCCGAAGGCGTGGTGCGCGAAAGCAGCAAGCCCGTGCTGCTGATCCGCAGCGAAATCAAGGAATGAGGGCAGCGCACCGCACTGCCCCGCCACGCGGCCACGCCGGCGCCGCCGCGATCCTGAAGGCGCCGCTGGTCGCTGCCCTGCTGGCCGCCGCGCTGGCGGCCTGGCATGCCGGCGCGCTGGCCGCCGAGGCCGGGCTGTGGTTCGCCCAGGGCCGCCCCGTGGCCGAGGCGCAGCAGGCCGTCGACAGCCTTGCCGATGCCGCCGCCGACGGGCTCGAGCCGGACGACTACGGCGCCGCCGCGCTGCGCCGCGCCCTCGCGCAGGCGCAGGACGGGCCGCCGCTGGCGCCGGACGCCGCGGCCGGCCTCGACCGGGCGCTGACGGCGGCGATGGAGCGCTACCTGGCCGACCTGCACGGCGGCCGCATCGACCCGCGCCAGATCCACGAGAATTTCTCCGGCGCGGCCGACGCCCGCTTCGACGCCGCCGCCTACCTGCGCGCCGCCGTCGCCGCGCACCGCCTGCCCGAGGCGGTGCGGCAGGCGGCGCCCTCGTTCCCGCTCTACGGCGCCCTGCGCGACGCGCTGGCCCGCTACCGCGCGCTGGCCGCCAGCCCCGCCTGGCAGGCGCCGCTGCCGCCGCTGCCGGCGCGCAAGCTGGCGCCGGGCGCGCCCTACGCCGGCGCGCCGGCGCTGGCGCAGCGCCTGGCCGCGCTGGGCGACCTGCCCGCCGGCCAGCCCGCGGGCGCGGCGCCGCCCGCGCGCTACGAAGGCGCGCTGGTGGACGGCGTCAAGGCCTTCCAGGCGCGCCACGGACTGGACCCGGACGGCGTGATCGGCGCGGGGACGTTCGCGCAGATGAACACGCCGCCGGCCGGCCGCGTGCGCCAGATCGAGCTCACGCTGGAGCGCCTGCGCTGGACGCCGCTGCTGGACGGCCCGCGCATGATCGTGGTCAACGTGCCGGAGTTCGTGCTGCGCGCCTACGAAGTGGAGGACGGCGGCGTGCGGGTCAGGGCCGAGATGAAGGTCATCGTCGGCAAGGCGCTCGACACGCGCACGCCGCTGTTCAAGGAGGACATGCGCTTCATCGAGTTCAGCCCCTACTGGAACATCCCGCCGTCCATCGCGCGCGCGGAAACCCTGCCCCGGCTGCGCCGCGACCCCGCCTATTTCACGCGGCAGGGGCTGGAGTTCGTCGGCGGCGACGGCAAGGTCTCGGCGGTGCTGTCGGCGGCGAACCTCGACGCCGTGCAGCGCGGGCAGATGCGCATACGGCAGCGCCCCGGGCCGCTCAACGCGCTCGGCGACATCAAGTTCATCTTCCCCAACAACGACAACATCTACCTGCACCACACGCCGGCGCCGCAACTGTTCACGCGCGACCGCCGCGACTTCAGCCACGGCTGCATCCGCGTGGAAGACCCGGTGGCGCTGGCCGGCTTCGTCCTGCGCGACATGCCCGGCTGGAACGAGGCGCGCATCCGCCAGGCGATGGACAAGGGCCAGTCGAGCACGCTGCGGCTGCAGGAACCGCTGCCCGTGGTGCTCGCCTACGGCACCGCCATCGTCAAGGCCGACGGGCGTGTATATTTCTTCAACGACATCTACGGGCTCGACGGCCTGCTGGACCGGGCCCTGCGGCAACATTCGGCCAGCCGGCGCGCGGGCAGCGCTGCCGGCGCGCCCGCCCAGGCCGCGCCCTGACGCCAGGAGGAAACACCCGATGCCCAAGCCGATGCCCAAGCCCTTCCCCCGCCGCGCCTTCCTGTCGCGCTCGGCGCAACTGGCGCTGGCCGGCGCCGCGCTGCCGCTGGCGGCCCGCCCCGCCTTCGCCTCGCTGGCGGCCTTGCCTGACGCGCGCAGCCTGTCGTTCGACCACACCCACACCGGCGAGCGCATCGCGCTGGTGTTCGCCGTGGGCGACCAGTTCGTGCCCGAGTCGCTGGCCGCGCTCAACCACTTCCTGCGCGACCACTACAGCGGACAGGCCGGCGTCATCGACCCGCAGCTGTTCACGCTGCTCTACCGCCTGCGCCGCACGCTCGACAGCGACAGCCCGTTCCAGGTGATCTCCGGCTACCGCAGCCCGGCCACCAACGCGCGGCTGCGCAAGACGCGCGGCGGCGGCGTGGCCAGCCACAGCCTGCACATGGACGGCAAGGCCATCGACATCCGCCTGGCCGGCGTGCCGCTGGCCGACCTGCGCGACGCGGCGCTGTCCCTGCGCGGCGGCGGCGTGGGCTTCTATCCGCACGAGCAGTTCGTGCATGCCGACACCGGGCGCGTGCGCGACTGGTAGCGGCCCGAAGGATAGGCATTCCGGGCGGGATAACGGCGGGCGGCCTCAGCCGCGCCGCCGCAGCGTCTCGGACGGCTTCTCGCCGAACGCCTTGCGGTAGTCCACGGCGAACTGCCCCAGGTGCGCAAAGCCCCAGCGCAGCGCGGCCCCGGTCACGGTCTCGCCGCCATCCGCGTCGAGCAGGGCGCGCCTGACGCGCTGCAATCGCACCGCCTTCAGGAACTGCATCACGCCGATGCCGCGCCAGTCATGGAAGACCCGCTGCAAGGTGCGCACGCTGCACTGCGCCGCGCCGGCCACCGCCAGCAAGGTCAGCGGCTGGTCCGCGTGCGCCTCGATGAACGCGACCGCGCGGCGCAGGCAGGCCGGGCTGACGCCGCCCGCGGGCGATGCTTCCGTGCCGCGCAGCGCGTCCTGCTCGAACAGCAGGTCCAGGATCAGCAGCTCCTCCGCCCGCGGCAGCAGCATGGCCCGCAGCAGCGGCGGCGCGTCCGGGTGCAGCGCCTGCTTGAGCCCCTGCAGCAGCGCCAGCCAGCGCGCCACCTGCGCGCGCCGCACCAGCGCCTGCGGGCGCAGGGCGAACCGCGCGCCGCCGCGGCCGGACAGCGCCCGGCCGACCGCGGCCACGCGCCCGATGTCGATGCGCGCGACCAGCTGCACGTTGTCCGCGCTGTACCGGTAGCGCGAAGCGACCCCGGGCGGCACCACCACCACGCCCGCCGCGCCACTGTGGCGAAACCCGCCGGCCTCGATGTCCGCGTGCCCCGCGACGGTGGCCAGGACCAGCGCGAAATCGGGGAACACCTCCGGCTCGATCGCGATCTCCCTGCCATAGGCAAAGCGCGACAGCCCGACCTGCGCGCCCGGCAGGTTGTGCATGCTGGCGGGATGCCGGCTGGCGCCGCCGGCGCGGTAGTGGTACGGGCAGTAGACCCGCCCGATCTCGTCGCGCGCCAGGCCGAGATCGCCGGACTCGAACAGCCTGGCCGACTCGGGCATCTCGGCGGCATGCCAGTCCGGCGCGGAGGCCGCCGCGTCGAAGGCGGTGCCGGGTACGGTAGCGGGTTCCATCCGATGTCTTCTTCCTCGATCGCGCGCCATGCCCGCGGGATAACCCTCAGGCAAGGGTGCCGCGCCACAGTAACGGCGCTGCGCCGATAGCCGTGGCGCCGGATCGATAGCGCCGCGGCCCGCCCCGCGCCGATGATCTGCCCACGCGGTGCGCCGCGGCCGCGCCGGCCAGCCAGCCCAGGGCCGGAGCCGGGGCCAATGGCCGCAGTATCGCACCGCCGCCACCAGGAGACATCATGAGCACCCCCGCTTTCTACGAAGCCACCGCCGCCGTCACCCGCGCCCGAGGCGCCCCCTTCGTGCTGGAACCGGTCCGCCTGCGCGCGCCGCGCGGCAACGAAGTGCTGGTGCGCATCGTCGCCACCGGCATGTGCCACACCGACATGATCGTGCGCGACCAGTTCTACCCGGTGCCGCTGCCGGCCGTGCTCGGCCACGAAGGCGCGGGCGTGGTCGCCGCCGTGGGGCCGCAGGTCGAGCGCCTCGCCATCGGCGACCACGTGGTGCTGACCTATGGCGCCTGCGGGCATTGCCCGTCCTGCGGCGGCGGCCACGCGGCCTATTGCGATGCGTTCTACGCGCGCAACTTCGGCGGCGCCGGCCCGCACGGCGACTGCGCCATCGAAGACGCGCACGGCCAGCCCGTCCACGACCACTTCTTCTCCCAGTCGTCGTTCGCCACCTACGCCCTGAGCCGCGAAGGCAGCGCCATCAAGGTGCCGCGGGAAGCGCCGCTGGAACTGCTGGGGCCGCTCGGCTGCGGCATCCAGACCGGCGCCGGCGCCGTCATCAACGCGCTCGCGGTGCGCCCCGGCAGCAGCTTCGCCGCGCTCGGCGCCGGCGCGGTCGGGCTCTCGGCCGTGCTGGCGGCGCGCGCCGCGGGCGCCGCCACCATCGTCGCCGTCGACGTGGTGCCCGCCCGGCTGGCGCTGGCCCGCGCGCTGGGCGCCACCCACACCGTCGACAGCCGCGCGGGCGACCTCGCCGAAGCCGTGCGGCAAGCCACCGGCGGCGGCGCCGACTACGCGCTGGAATCCACCGGCCGCCCGGAAGTGCTGCGCCAGGGCGTGGCCGCGCTGGGCCGCCTCGGCACGCTCGGCGTGGTGGGCGCCTCGCCGCTGGGCACCGCGGCGGACTTCGACGTCAACGACCTGCTGATCGCCGGCAAGCGCATCCAGGGCATCTGCGAAGGCGACAGCGTGCCGCAGCGGTTCATTCCCGACCTCGTGAAGCTCTACCTGCAGGGCCGCTTCCCGTTCGACAAGCTGGTGAAGTTCTACCCGTTCGAGCAGATCAACCAGGCCGCCGCGGACAGCGAGAAGGGCCTGACGCTGAAGCCGGTCCTGCGCATCGGCCGCTGACCCCTCCCGTCCCGACCGGACTCAGACCGAGATCAGATTGCACTCCGACACCATGAACACCTATCACGCCCACATCGGCGGCCGCCCGTTCGCGGCCGAGGCCGGCGCCATCACGGCCACCTTCGCCGCCACCAATGCCGCCACCGGCGCGCACCTGGCCGACATCGCGCGCTGCGGCGCCACCGAGATCGACGCCGCCGTCGCGGCCGCGCGCCACGCGCTGCCGGCCTGGAAGGCCACCACCTACGAAACGCGCTCGGCGCTGCTCAACCGCCTGGCCGACGCGCTCGAGGCGCAGGCACCGCGCCTGGCGCGCATCGACGCGCAGGACATCGGCCGCCGCCTCGCCGAGACGCTGATCGACTACCAGATCGCCGTGGCCCAGTACCGCTATTTCGCCGGCGCCATCCTCACCCACGAAGGCCACGGCCGGCCGATCCCCGACGGCTACCTGATCGCCAAGCGCGAGCCCATCGGCGTGGTCGGCCAGATCATTCCGTGGAACGTGCCCGCCATCATGGTGGCGCTCAAGGTGGCGCCGGCGCTCGCCGCCGGCAACACCATCGTGCTCAAGCCGGACGAGAACGCCTCGCTCTCCACGCTGGAATTCGCCGCGATCGCCGCGCGCATCTTCCCGCCCGGCGTGGTCAACGTGGTTCCCGGCTTCGGCGAGGAAGCCGGCGCCGCGCTGACGCGCCACCCCGGCGTCGCCAAGCTGGCCTTCACCGGCAGCGCCGAGGTCGGGCGCGTCATCGGCCATGCCGGCGCGGAGCGGCTGGTGCCGGTCTCGCTGGAACTCGGCGGCAAGAGCCCGAACATCGTGTTCCCCGACATCGAGGACATCGGCGCGGTGGTCGACAACGCGCTGTTCGCCGCCATGTACTGCAACGGGCAGTCCTGCCTGGCCGGCACGCGGCTGTTCGTTCACGACGACATCTACCAACCCTTCACCGAAGCGCTGGCCGGCGCGGCCGCGCGCATCCGGGTCGGCGACCCGCTGGCGGCGGACACGCGGCTAAGCTGCCTGGTCTCGGAACGGCAGGGAGCGCGGGTGCTGGACTACATCGGCCTGGGCAAGGCCGAAGGCGCGCGGCTGCTGGCCGGCGGCGAACGCGTGCGGGTGCCCGGGTGCGAGGCCGGCTGCTTCGTCCGGCCGACCATATTCGAGGCGCGCAACGACATGCGCATCGCCCAGGAAGAGATTTTCGGGCCGGTCCTCAGCGTGATCCGCTGGCGCGACCACGACGCGATGCTGCGCGAAGCCAACGACGTGCGCTACGGACTGGCTGCCGGCATCTACACCGCCGGCCTCGAGAACGCCATGCGCACCGCCGACGCGCTCGAAGCCGGCTCGGTGTGGATCAACCACTATTTCAACCTCAACAGCGGCTCGCCCTTCGGCGGCGTGAAGGAAAGCGGGATCGGCCGCGAGCATTGCCGCGAGACGCTGAACCTGTACTCGCACGTCAAGTCGATCACCGTGCAGAACAGGGTGTCGGCGCCGCAGTTCGTGCCGCCGGGGCAGGTGTGAGTCAGGCGCGATGCGTCAGGCGGGAGCCGCGCATGGACCGCGCATGAACAGCGCGGGCCCGCAAAGGCCCGCGCGGCTGCACGCCCGCGCCGCGCTCAGGCGCCGTCGGCGGGCGGCGGCGTCTCCGCCGCCGCGTTGTCGTTCTGCGCGGGCGCCGGCGCGACCGCGGCGGCGGCGACTTCCTTGCCGCCATCCTTGCCGCTGTCCTTGCCACCGCCCTTGCGGCCGCCGCGCCCGGGCGCGCGCCGCGCCCCCTGGCGCCGCGCCCGCGCGGCCTGGTCCGCGCTCACGCTGCCGACCGGGTTGCCCTGCAGGTCGACACGCGCCGCGCCCTCCACCAGGCACGCCCAGTAGCGGCTGCCCTGGCACCACGCGGCAATCGCCTGCTGCAACTGCTCGCGGGTCAGGCCCAGCGTGTCGAGCTGCAACGCGGCATCGTCGAGAATGCCCTGCTTGAGCGGCAGCTTGGGCGCGGGATTCTTGGGAAACGCCCGCGGGAAGTGCCTTTGCAGGCGCCAGATCGATTCGACCACCGGGTCGACCGGCTCCTTCTTCTCCGGCCGCCGGGGCAAGGCCTTCCGCTTGTCCGCCTTGTCCGCCCTGGCCTCTTTGCCCTGCCGGGCCTCTTTAGCCTGCGCCGCCAGTTGCTGCTTCAACGCGGCAAGTTGTTCAAAACCCATAGTGCATCCGCTTCAAGAAAGTTATTCGTGCCGGGTGGCAACCATCCCGCCAGCCATCTCCCCGGCGCTGGCCCGGAAGATGGCGGAAAGACCCGCCATCCAGGCCATCGGGGCCGGACCGGGGCAGCGGCAACCCCACAGTCTAGCAATCCTGGCGGCTGCCGGCTTGAATCATGTTGCTTCGGGGATGGGTGAAGGGTAGTCGGGCGGCGCGGAACATGCCAATTGCCGATGCCCTCCGGCGCCGGTTCGGGCCGGCATTTGCGCGAGAATTCGAGCGAAGGAGAAGGTTTGCTCCCCTCTCCCGCACCGTGTGAGAGGGGCCGGGGGAAAGGGCCAGCGCCCGCGCGCGGCACAGGCGGCCACCGTCGCTTCGTGGCGGCGCCGCCCCTCTCCCCCTGCCCCGCTCCCGCACGCGGGAGCGAGGCGACAACACACATCAGGCTGATTTCCGCCGGCAGGCCACGTCGCCCGCCACGGCCATCAACCGGCCGTCAGGCTCAGAAATCCAGCCCGCCCGGCGCGCCGCCCGGCAGCGCGGGGGCGGCGTCGGCCTTGGGCAGTTCGATCACCGCCGCGTCCGTGGTCAGGATCAGGCCGGCCACCGAGGCGGCGTTCTGCAGCGCGGTGCGCGTGACCTTGGTCGGATCGACCACGCCGCCTTCCACGAGGTCGCCGTATTCGCCGGTGGCCGCGTTGTAGCCGAAGTTGCCCGAGCCCTCCTCCACGCGCGCCACGATCACGCTGGCTTCCTCGCCGGCGTTGGTGACGATCTGGCGCAGCGGCTCTTCCAGCGCGCGCAGCACGATCTTGATGCCGGCCTGCTGGTCCGGGTTGGCGCCGGTCACGCCCTTGACGGCCTGGCGCGCGCGGATCAGCGCCACGCCGCCGCCGGCCACGATGCCTTCTTCCACCGCGGCGCGGGTGGCGTGCAGCGCGTCTTCGACGCGGGCCTTCTTTTCCTTGACCTCGACCTCGGTGGCGCCGCCGACCTTGAGCACGGCCACGCCGCCGGCCAGCTTGGCCACGCGCTCCTGCAGCTTCTCGCGGTCGTAGTCGGAGGTGGCTTCGTCGATCTGGGTGCGGATGCGCTTGACGCGCGCCTGGATCTGCGCGGCGTCGCCGGCGCCGTCGATGATGGTGGTGTTTTCCTTGCCGATCTCCACGCGCGCGGCCTGGCCCAGTTCTTCCAGCGTGGCCTTCTCCAGCGACAGGCCGACTTCCTCTGCCACCACCTGGCCGCGGGTGAGGATGGCGATGTCCTCCAGCAGCGCCTTGCGGCGGTCGCCGAAGCCCGGCGCCTTGACGGCGGCGGCCTTCAGGATGCCGCGGATGTTGTTGACCACCAGCGTGGCCAGCGCCTCGCCGTCGACGTCCTCGGCGATGATCAGCAGCGGGCGGCCAGCCTTGGCCACCTGCTCCAGCACCGGCAGCAGGTCGCGGATGCTGGAGATCTTCTTGTCCACCAGCAGCAGGAACGGCTGCTCCAGCACCACCACCTGCTTGTCGGGGTTGTTGATGAAGTACGGCGACAGGTAGCCGCGGTCGAACTGCATGCCTTCCACCACTTCGAGCTCGTCGCCGAGCGACTTGCCGTCTTCCACGGTAATCACGCCTTCCTTGCCGACGCGGTCGATGGCCTCGGCGATGCGCTCGCCGATGGCGCTCTCGCCGTTGGCCGAGATGGTGCCCACCTGCGCGATCTCGCGGCTGGTGGTGGTCGGCTTGCTGATGCGGCGCAGCTCCTCGATGGCCACCGCCACCGCCTTGTCGATGCCGCGCTTCAGGTCCTGCGGGTTCAGGCCCGCCGCCACGTACTTGACGCCCTCGCGCACGATGGCCTGGGCCAGCACGGTGGCGGTGGTGGTGCCGTCGCCGGCGTTGTCGCTGGTGCGCGAGGCCACTTCCTTGACCAGTTGCGCGCCGACGTTCTGCAGCTTGTCCTGCAGCTCGATCTCCTTGGCCACGGACACGCCGTCCTTGGTCACGGTGGGGCTGCCGAAGCTGCGCTCCAGCACCACGTTGCGGCCCTTGGGGCCGAGCGTGACCTTGACCGCGTTGGCGAGGATGTTGACGCCTTCCACCACCTTCGCGCGCGCCACGTCGCTGAACACTACGTCTTTCGCTGCCATTGCTGTTGTTCCTGTGTCGTTGTCTGTTGGTCGGGTTACGGTGCGGCGGCGCGTCAGCGCTCGACCACGGCGACGATGTCTTCCTCGCGCAGCACCAGCAGTTCCTCGCCGTCCACCTTGACGCCCTGCCCGGCGTACTTGCCGAACAGCACGCGGTCGCCCACGCGCAGGTCGGGCGCGATGCGCTCGCCGGCTTCGTTGCGGCGGCCCGGGCCGACCGCGATCACTTCGCCCTGGTCGGGCTTCTCGGCGGCGCTGTCGGGAATCACGATGCCGGACGCGGTGCGGGTTTCGTTGTCGGACCGCTTGACGAGAACGCGGTCATGCAGGGGACGAAGGCTCATGCTGGCTCCTGGATGGGAAAGGGATTCGGGCCGGGGCGGCGCTGCGCCGTCGATGCGATTCAGCGCGTTTCAGCGCGCGTCGGCACGGTCGATCAGCACTCGGCACCGGCGAGTGCCAAGTATAGAAACGCGCCCCCGCGCCCTCCAACTGCTTGTTTCGCATTTCCTTATCAGGGGCGCCAAGGAGGCGCCAAGGGAGCGCAAGGAAGCGCGCCCGCGCTCAGAGATCGAAATGGCAGGCCACGCGGTGCGCGGCGCCGGCCGGCCGCAGCGCCGGCTGCTGCTCGCGGCAGCGCGGCGCGGCATGCGGGCAGCGCGCCTGGAAACGGCAGCCTTGCGGCAGCGCGATCGGCGACGGGATTTCCGCCACCGCGCCGCTCTGTGCGCCACTTTCCACGCGGCTTTCGCTGGACGCCATCAGCGCCCGCGTATAGGGATGCCGGGGACGGCGGATGATGTCGTCGCGGCTGCCCAGCTCCACGAACTCGCCCAGGTACAGCACGCCGATCCGGCTGCTCATGTAGGCCACCACGGCGAGGTCGTGCGAGATCAGCACATAGGTCAGCCCCTGCTGTTGCTGGATGTCCTTGAGCAGGTTGAGGATCTGCGCCTGGATGGAGACGTCGAGCGCCGACACCGGCTCGTCCAGCACCAGCGCGCGCGGCGCCAGGCCCAGCGCCCGCGCGATCGCCACGCGCTGGCGCTGGCCGCCGCTGAGCTCGTTGGGAAAGCGCTGCGCCAGCGTCGGCGCCAGGCCGACGGACTGCAGCAGCGCGGCCACGCGCGCGGCCAGCGCCGACCCCTTCGCCAGGCCGTGGATGCGCATGGGCTCGGACACGATGTCGCCGATCCGCATCAGCGGGTTGAGCGATGCATAGGGGTCCTGCAGCACCGGCTGCACCAGCCGGTGGAAGGCCTTGCGCTCGCGCGCCGTGCGCGTGGACAGCGGCTTGCCGTCCACGTGCAGCCGGCCGCCGCTGGGCGGCTCGGCCGCCAGCAGCAGGCGCGCCAGCGTGCTCTTGCCCGAGCCGGACTCGCCCACCAGCCCGAAGGTGCTGCCGGCGGCCACCTCGAAATCGACGCCGGCCACGGCATGCAGGGTCTTGCCCTTGCCGAACAGGCCCTTGCGTACCTGGTACTGCTTGCGCAGGTCTTCCGCGCGGATGAATGCGGTGGCTGCGCTCATGCGACCTTCTGCCTGGCTGGAGGAACGGAAACGGGCTGCACCACGCCATCGGCGCCCGCGCGGGCGGCCTCCACGCGCTGCGCGGTGTGCCAGCAGGCCACGCGGCGCCGGCCGCCGCCGTCGCCACCGTCATCATCGTCGCCACCCCACTCGAACCAGTTCGGGTAGGCGGCGTGGCAGCGCGCCGCGGCCTCGGGGCAGCGCGCCGCGAAGCGGCAGCCGGGGGCCCAGTCGCGCGGCAGCGGCGGCGTGCCCGGGATGGTCCGCAGCGGCGCGTCGCAGTCGGACAGCGACGGGATCGCGCGCAGCAGGCCTTCGGTGTACGGATGCACGGGATGCGCGAACACCTCGGCGATGGGACCCTGCTCGACGATGCGGCCCGCGTACATGATGGCCACGTCGTCGCAGAACTGCGCGGCCAGCTGCAGGTCGTGCGTGATGAACACGATGGTCATGTCGCGCGTGGCCTGCAGTTCCTTGAGCAGGCCCAGGATCTGCATCTGCACGGTCACGTCGAGCGCCGTGGTGGGCTCGTCGCAGATCAGCAGGTCCGGCGAGCAGGCGATGTTGATGGCGATGGACACGCGCTGGCGCATGCCGCCGCTGAACTGGAACGGGTAGCTGTCGAGCCGCTCGGCGGCGGCGGGAATCCGCACCGCCTCCAGCGCCTGGATGCTCAGGCGGCGCAGCTCGCGGCGGTCGGTGACGCCGTGGTGCCAGCGGAACACCTCGCCGACCTGCTCGCCGATGGTCAGCAGCGGGTTGAGCGAGGTCATGGCATCCTGCAGCACCATGCCCATCTGCCGGCCGCGCACCTTGCGCAATTCGCGCGCGGGCAGGCGCAGCAGGTCGCGGCCCTTGAACAGCACCTCGCCGCCGACCACCTTGCCGTTGGCCGGCAGCAGGCCGAGCATGGAGGCGCAGGTCATGCTCTTGCCCGAGCCGGACTCGCCCACCAGCGCCAGCACCCTGCCCTTGCGCACCGCCAGGCTGACCTGGTCGACCGCGGTGATGGTGCCGTTGCGGGTAATCAGTTGCGTGGCCAGGCCACGCGCTTCGAGCAGGATGTCCATGCGTTCCCCGTTCACCAGGTCTGCGGAATGACGGGGTTGAGCTTGCCGCGCAGCGCATCCCCCAGCAGATTGACGGCCAGCACGGTGACGATCAGCACCGCGCCCGGCATCACGCAGACCCACCACGCGGTGCTCAGCTGGCCGCGGCCTTCGGCGATCATCGAGCCCCACGAGGCCGCGGGCGGCTGCACGCCCAGCCCCAGGAAGCTCATGGTAGCCTCGAGAATGATCACGCTGCCGATGTCCAGCGTGGCCAGCACCACGAAGATGCCGGCGATGCCGGGCACGATGTGCCGCAGCATCACCCACGCCGGGCCGGCGCCGGCCAGCCGCGCCAGCAGCACGTACTCGCGCGACTTCAGCGACAGCACCTCGCCGCGCGTGATGCGGGCGAAGCGCGCCCAGTTGGCCAGCGTCAGCACCACCACCAGGTTGCTCATGTTGACGCCGATCACGCCGGCCAGCACCAGCGCCAGGATCACCGCCGGGAACGCCAGCTGCATGTCGGTCAGACGCATGATGAAGGCATCGGCCACGCCGCCCAGGTAGCCGGCGACCACGCCGAGCAGCGTGCCGAGCACGC
Source organism: Cupriavidus ulmosensis (assembly GCF_977008105.1). NCBI lineage: Bacteria > Pseudomonadati > Pseudomonadota > Betaproteobacteria > Burkholderiales > Burkholderiaceae > Cupriavidus > Cupriavidus ulmosensis. The sequence goes on along the minus strand of NZ_CDRMWP010000001.1, from coordinate 1,719,311 downwards.
CCGCCAGCGTGACCACGATCAGCGCGATCGCCAGCGACACGCGCGCACCGTGGATCACGCGCGAGAGGATGTCGCGGCCGAGCTGGTCGGTGCCCATCCAGTGCGCCAGCGATGGCGGCTGGAAGGTGTCGGCAAGCGCGATGGCCACCGGGTCGAACGGCGACAGCCACTCGGCCAGCACGGCGCAGGCGCACACCGCCAGCACCACGGCGAGCGCGGCCCAGCGCTGCGCGCGCGCCAGCCGCCGGCGGGAGCGCGCCTGCGCGGCGGCGGGCAGCGCGGGCTCGGCCGGTATTTCGCGGACGGTTTTTCCGGCGGTCTGGCCAATGACAGGCCGCATGGCGGCGCGGACGGTATCAGGCATAGCGGATGCGGGGATCGATCACGGCGTAGAGCAGGTCCACCGCGAGGTTGACCGCGGCGAACACCAGCGCGGCCACCGTCACGGCGGCCTGCACGACCGTGTAGTCGAGATTGTTGATGGAATCGAGCAGCAGCTGCCCCACGCCGGGCCAGGCGAACACCACCTCCACGGAGACGGCGCCGCCGAGCAGCACGCCGAACTGCAGCGAGACGAAGGTGATCACCGGCAGGATGGCGTTGCGCAGCGCGTGGCGCAGCACGATCACGTGCTCGGGCACGCCCTTGATGCGGGCGAACTTCACGTACTCCGAATGCAGCACCGTGGTCATGCTCGACAGCGTCAGCCGCGCCACGCCGGCCGCCGCGTACCAGCCCAGCGCCAGCATCGGCAGGACCAGGTGCGAGACGGTGCCGTAGCCGCCGGTCGGGAACCAGCCGAACTGCAGCGAGAACACCTTGACGAACACCAGGCTGAAGAAGAACGGCGGCGCCGCCTGCCCGAGCACGGTGAAGATGCGCGCGCACTGGTCCGCCACGCCGTCCGGCCACAGCGCCGACGCCACCCCCAGCGGCAGGCCGATCAGCACCGCCACGGCCAGCGCCGCCACCGCCAGCAGCAGCGTGGGCAGCAGCGCCTGCGCCACCACGCCCAGCGCCGGGCGCGAGAAGCGGTACGAGGTACCGAAATCGCCGTGCGCCAGGTCCGCCACGAAGCTGGCGAACTGCACCGGCAGCGGGCGGTCCAGCCCCATCTGCTCGCGCAGCACCTGGCGGTCGGCCTCGGTGGCTTCCGGCGGCAGCATCAGGTGGGTCGGGTCGCCGATGGCGCGCACCACCGTGAAGATCACGGCGATGACCAGGAAGACCGTCAGCGCTGACTGGCCGATGCGCCTGAGAAGGTAGTTCAGCATCGCAACTCCCGGCCTATTTCCAGGCCACCTCGCGGAAGTTCAGGCTCCAGCCCGCGACCTGCGGCTTCCAGCCGAGCTGCGGGTCCTGCACGTAGAGCACCTTGGGCTCGGCCAGCAGCACGGCCTGCCCGTCGTCGCGCGCGATCTGCAGCACCTGCCGGAAGATCGCGTCGCGCCGGGCGCGCTCGGACTCGCCGTCCACCTGCGCCACCAGCTTCTCCACTTCCGGGTTGGTGTAGTCCGACCACGTGCCGTCCTTGATGGCGGCGCCGCCGATCACGTGGATCGGGTCGTAGATGGCGTTGCCGAAGCCCATCACCACCAGCGGCCCGCTCTGGTGCGTGTTGTTGAGCCGGTTGTAGGCGATCGAGTCGATCACCTTGATCTGCGTGCGCACGCCGACCTGGCCCCAATAGGCGGCCAGCGTCTCGCAGATCGCGCGCGGCTGGTTGCTCGGGCAGGTCAGGCTGGTGTCGAAGCCCTTGGCGTAGCCGGCCTGCGCCAGCAGCTGGCGGGCGCGGGCGGCGTCGAACTCGAACGGCTTGAGCGCCGGGTTGCTGCCATACGGGTAGCTCGACGGAATCAGCGCGTTGAGCTCGGCCGCCTGCCCGCGCAGCACGCTGGCGATCAGGGCCTTCTTGTCGACGGCGTAGTTCAGCGCCAGCCGCACCTCGCGCTTCGACAGCGGCGAGGCCGGGTCGCTGGCGTAGATGCGGATGTGCAGCGGGCTGCCGCCGTCCACCACCTCGGCCGCCAGGCCCTTGTTGGCCGCGAGGCGCTCCAGGTCGGTGGGCGCGACCTCGGTGGCCAGGTCGATCTCGCCGGCCAGCAGCGCGCTGGCGCGGCTGCTGGGCTCGGAGATGACCTTGTAGACCAGCCGCGCCACGCCGGGCTTCTTGCCCCAGAAGCCGTCGAAGCGCTCGAACACCAACTCGCGCCCGACCTGGTTCTGCACGATCTTCCACGGCCCGGTGCCCACCGGCGCCTGGCCGAAGGCCTCGGCGTTCGGCAGGCCCTGCACGTACTTGCGCGGCACCACGTAGAGATAGCCGGCCAGCTTGTTGAGGAAGGCGCCATCCTTTTTCTTGAGCCGGAACACCACGGTGTGCGCGTCCTTGACCGTGGTGGATTCCACCACCGGCGCGAAGAACGGCCGGCGCGTGCTCTTGCTCTCGGGCTGCAGCACGCGGTCCATCGAGAACTTCACGTCGTCGGCGGTAAACGCGTCGCCGTTGTGGAACTTCACGCCGGTGCGCAGGCGGAAGGTCCACACCAGGCCGTCGGCGCTGATCTCGTAGCCGGTGGCCAGGCGCGGCTCCAGGTTGCCCTGGCGGTCGAAGCCGTACAGCGAATCGAAGGCGTTCCACGCGTACTTGGCCGACTCGATGCTGGGCGGGATCAGCGGGTCGAGGTTGGCCGGCAGCGCCGTGATGGCCACCACCACGGTCTGCCGGTCGACGGCGGGCTTGCCGTTGATGGCCGATGCGGGCGTGGCGAAGCCCCACGCCAGCGCGGCGGCCACGCTGGCGGCCAGGGCCGCCTTGCGGCGGCGGATGTTGCGAGTGTCTTGGGTCATGGCGGATTTCATTTCCACGTCACCTGCCGGAAGTTGAAGCTCCAGCCGGCGACCTGCGGCGACCACTGCAAGGCAGAGTCGGCCACGTAGTTGAGTTGCGGCTCGGCGATCAGCACGGCCTGGCCGTCGTCGCGCGCGAGCTTGAGCAGGCGGTTGAAGATCTCGGTGCGGCGCGCCGGATCGTTGACGCCCTCCACCTCGTCGACCAGCGCCTGCACGGCCGGGTTGTCGTAGTCGGCCCAGGTGCCGTCCCTCGCGATCGAGCCGCCCACCACGTGGATGGGGTCGTAGATGGCATTGCCGAAGTGCGACAGGAACAGCGGGCCGCTCTGGTGCGTGTTGTTGAGGCGGTTGGACGCGGTGGACTCGATCAGCCGGATCTGCGCCTTCACGCCGACCTGCGCCCAGTAGGCGGCGATGGCCTCGCAGAAGGCCCGCTCGAAGGTCGGCGTGGTGCACATCAGGCTGGTGGAAAAGCCCTGCGGATAACCCGCCTCGGCCAGCAACCTGCGCGCCAGCGCCGGGTCGTAGGCGAACGGCTTGAGGCCCTTGTTGGGATCGGTCGGGTAGCTGTCCGGGATGTGCGAGCGCAGCGGCGCGGCGCGCCCGCGGAACACGTTCTTGATCAGCGCGTCCTTGTCGATGGCGTAGTTCAGCGCCAGCCGCACCTGCGGCTTGGACAGCGGCGTCTTCGGATCGTTGGCGTACACGCGCACGAACACCGGGCTGCCGCCCGGCACGGACAGGCTGCGCAGGCCCGGGTTGGCCTGCAGGCGCTCCACCTCGGTCGGCGCGATGTCGGTGGCGAGGTCGATCTCGCCGGCCAGCAGCGCGTTGACGCGGCTGCTGGCCTCGGGCACGAAGCGGTAGACGATGCGGCTGACCTTGGGTGCCTCGCCCCAGAACTGCGCGAAGCGCTGCAGCTCCAGCGACTGGCCGATCTGGTACGACACCACGCGGTACGGGCCGGTGCCGACCGGCTGCCGCGCGAACGCCTCGGGCGAGCCCAGGCCGCGCGTGTAGGCCTCGGGCACCACGTACAGGTAGCCGGCCACCTTGTTGAGGAAGGCGCCGTCCTTCCGGCGCAGGCGGATCACCACGGTGCCGTCGTCGGGCGCCTGCACGCTCTCCACCGCGTTGACGAAGAACGGCCGGCGCGTGCTCTTGGTGGCCGGGTCGAGGATGCGCTCCAGCGAATACTTCACGTCGCGCGCGCTCAGGCTGTCGCCGTTGTGGAACCTGACGCCCTTGCGGATGGTGAAGGTAAACACCAGTCCGTCCTCGCTGATCTTGTACGCGGTGGCCAGGCGCGGCTCCAGGTTGCCCTTGACGTCGAAGCCGTAGGGCGTGTCGAACACGTTCCAGGCGTACTTGGCCGAGTCCACGCTGGGCGCGACCTGCGGGTCCAGGTTGCCGGGGCCGGAGGCGAGCGCCACCACCAGCGTCTGCCTGTCGACGGCGGGCTTGCCGCCCACCGCGTGGGCCGGGCCGGCCGACAGCATCAGGCAGGCGGCGGCCGCGCCGGTCATTCGCAAAACAGCCTTCATGAAACAGGTCCCTCTCTCTGGGTTGGATGATGGATTCACGCCGCTGCGCGCCGCGCGCCGCGCGACACCGCGTGCCGCGCGGCGGCGCGGCCGCCGACGAGACATTCGGCAAGATTGCCGCCGGCCATGTAGAGATGGCCGAAGGCGCTGCCCAGCTCGCCGGCCGCGTACAGGCCCTCGATGGCGCGGCCGCGCACGTCCAGCACGCGCTGGCAGGCGTCGTGCACGGGGCCGCCCTGGGTGTTGATCACCAGCGGCCACACCGGCGCCGCGTAGAACGGCGCGCGCGCCAGCGCCCGCATGGTGGCCGGCGGGCGGCCGAACGCCGCGTCGTGGCCGTCCGCGCAGGCCGCGTTCCACGCCTGCACGGTGTCCGCCAGCGCCGGCGCGGGCACGCCGGTCAGCGCCGCGAGCGCGGCCAGCGAGCCGGCCTCGCGGAAGATGCCCAGCGCCAGCTCGCGGCGGTTGTCCGCGCTCCATGCGAACGACTGCTGCGCGTCATGCGCGACGAAGCGGCCGAGCGGATACATGCCGAAGCCGTCCGCGTCGAGCACCATCCACGCCGGCAGGCGCGTGTTGCCGCCGTGGTTGCCGTCGAGATGGGAGAAATGGCGCACCCCGGTGTCGCCGGGATAGGGCTCGTATTCGTTGGCGAAGCGCCGGCCGCGCTGGTCCACCAGGATCCACGGCATCACCGGCAGGTGCGCGGTCGGCAGGCCCGGCGTCCACATTGGGAAGTTCTTGACGTAGAGTCCGTAGGGAAACCCGGGGTCGGGGTGGCGAAAGCCATACGGGCCGTGGAAATGCCACATGTGCCAGAGGTCCGCGCCCAGCTCCTGCGCCATGCGGATGCCGTCGCCGGTATTGCCGAGGAAGCTGCCGTTGAGCACCGTGGCCGGCTCCAGCCAGTCGCTCTGCATGCGCGCGTTGGCCTCGAAGCCGCCGCAGGCCAGGATCACGCCCTGGCGCGCCTGCACCGGCAGGCTGCCGTGCGCGTCCTCCAGCTCCGCGCCGCATACCGCGCCGGCGGCGTCGCGCACGAGCCGCGCCACGCGCGTGGCGGTCAGCACCGACACCGGGCGGCGCTCCACGTGCGCCTGCAGCAGCCCGAAGAAGCGCGCCCCGGCGGGCGAGACCTCGCGCACGCGCGGCGGCACCGGATGGCGGAACGCCAGCCCGGCGGGCAGCGCCTGCACCTCGGCGTAGCCGAGCGCCTCGAAGCCCTCGAACGGATAGTTGCCGGGCGCCGGGCGCACCACCAGCTCGGCGCCGATGTCGCGGGCCAGCGCCGCCAGCCACGCGGGAAAGTCGCGCATGCCGTCGGCCAGCACGCGCAGCACGTCGTCGGGCGTGCGCCCGCCGCAGGTGCGGCGCAGGTAGGCCAGCGCCGCGTCCGCGTCGAAGGCCATGCGCGCGCCGCCCGCCGACACCACCGACAGGCCGCCCGGCGACGGCATCTTCTCCACCAGCAGCACCGCCGCGCCGGCATCCGCGGCCTCGATGGCCGCCGCCGCGCCGGCCGCGCCATAACCGACCACCAGCACGTCGCACGCCAGGCCGCGCGTGCTCATCGCTGGCGCGTGGAGTCGAACGCCTGGCCCAGCGCGGCGGCGCCGATGGTCTGGTGCGTGCGGTCGTGGCCCACATGCAGGATGTGGGTCTTGAGGTCGCGGATCAGCCGGCCCAGCGGATGGTCGTCGAACAGCGCGGTGGAGCCGGTCAGGCGCCCCAGCGTGTCGGCCGCCAGCACGGCGGCCTGCGCGCAGGTCGACTTGGCCGCCATCGAGAGCAGCTCGGCCTGCGGCACGTCCGGCTGCCGCCACGCGGCGATGGCATGGTCCAGCGCCGCGGCGGCGGCCTGCAGCGCCGCCGTCACCTCGCCCACGTGGGCCTGCACGAACGGATCGGCCACGCGCTCCGGGAACTGCCGCAGCCACGCCAGCGACCAGTGCAGGATGCCTTCGCCCATGCCCAGGTAATTGGCGGTGAAGCCGAGGTGGAAGCGGCCCTGCCAGCGCCCGCGCAGGTACTCGCCGGGCTGGCCCAGCACGTGGCTGGCCGGCACCTCGACCTGATCGAGCCGGATCTGCGGGCTGGCCGCCACGCGCATGCCGCTGGGCGCGTACCAGTTGTCGTCCTGCGCGACGCCGGGCATGCCGGGCTCGACGATCACCATCTGGTGGTTGGCCGCCATGCCCTCGACGCCGTCGAGCGAGGTGAAGACGATGCCGTAGCCGCGCGCCACGCCGTTGGTGGCGTACTGCTTGCGGCCATGCACGCGCAGCCCGCCCGCGTGCGGCGTGGCGGTGGTCTGGAAGCGCGCGGCGCCGGGCGCCAGGCCCGGCTCGCTGCCGATGAACGAGAACAGCGACAGCCCGTGCCGCAGCGGCGCGAGAAAGCGCGCGTGCTGCTCGGGCGTGCCGGCCTCGAGCACGGTCCACACCGCATGGTTGTGCACCTGCAGGCAATGCGCGGTGCCGGGCGACACGCGCGCCACCGTGCGGATCGCCTGCAGGTAGGTGGCGGCCTCGCCGGTGCCCAGGCGGCTGTCGGCGCCGCCGAGCGACTCGGGCAGGGTCAGGCGCAGCCAGCCGCCGTCATGCAGCTCGCGCAGGTTTTCCAGCGGCAGCGCGGCGGCTTCGTGCAGCGCGCGTTCGCGCGGCGCGAAGCGCGTCTGCGCCAGCTGCCGCAGCGCCGCCAGGTCCGGCTGCCGCGCATCGGCGACAGCAGCGGCGGCGACGGGCGCGGGCACATCGGGCAGGCCGGCGGCGCGGGCGGGATCGGTTTCCAGAACGGCGGACATGGAGGGCGTCTTCTTCGATGCGGTTGCCGGGCGACAGGCTTGGCGCCCCGGGCAGGCTGGCAGGCCGCCGCCGCCGCGCCGCCGCTGCCGCGGACGGCGGCGCAACGGACCAAACGAGCGAAGCGGGGGGCGCGCCGCTGGCCTGTGTGCGGCCATGCGGCTCAGTCATGGACAGGTATTGTGCGAATTCCCGCCACGCGCGACAAAGACCGATTTCTCATATGCATGGAAATGCGCGCGGATAACCAAATGCGGAAATCGCGCTTCGGCCACGACCGCGGATTGATTAACCTGTCGGCTCCCGGCGCGCGCTGCCGTGGCCATCTCCGCGGCGGACGGCGTCGCCGCGTCCGTCCATGCCGCCCGCCGCGGCGGCCCTTCCATGCCTCGCCCATCCCGTTGCGCCATGAGCAAAGAAATCCGACTCAACGCCTTCGCGCTGGCCGCGCCGTCCCACCTGTCGATGGGCTTGTGGCGGCATCCGCGCGACCGCTCGCTGGAGTACAACACGCTGTCCTACTGGACCGACCTGGCCCGCATCGCCGAGGACGGCAAGTTCGACGCGGTGTTCCTCGCCGACGGCATCAGCCTGTACGACGTGTACAAGGGCAGCGCGGACACCGCCATCCGCCGCGCGGTGCAGTTCCCGCGCCTCGACCCGATCCTGCTGGTCTCGGCGATGGCGCACGTCACCACGCACCTGGGCTTCGGCATCACCAGCAGCGTCAGCTACGAGCCGCCCTACCTGTTCGCGCGCCGCATGAGCACGCTGGACCATGTCACCGGCGGCCGCGTGGGCTGGAACATCGTCACCAGCTTCGGCGACAGCGGCACCAGGGCCCTCAACGGGCAGGCCGCGCGCGCCCACGACGACCGCTACGACGTGGCCGACGAATACATGTCGCTGGTCTACCAGTACTGGGAAGGCAGCTGGGAGGACGGCGCGGTGCTGCGCGACCGCGAGCAGGGCATCTTCGCCGACCCGGCGCGCATCCACCAGGTGCGGCACGAGGGCGAGTTCTTCCGCAGCGAGGGCATCCACATCTGCGAGCCCTCGCCGCAGCGCACGCCGCTGCTGTTCCAGGCCGGCACCTCCACGCGCGGCAAGGCCTTCGCGGCCGCGCACGCCGAATGCGTGTTCATCAGCGCGCCCAGCAAGAAGGTGGTCAAGGACGCGGTGGACGACCTGCGCCGGCGCGCCGTGCAGGCCGGGCGCCACGCCAGCGACATCAAGGTGTTCCTGTCGCTGACCGCCATCCCCGCGGCCACCGACGAGCTGGCCCGCGCCAGATACCAGGACTACCTGCAATACGCCTGCCCCGAGGGCGCGGCGGCGCTGTTCTCGCGCTGGGCCGGCATCGACCTGTCGCGCTACGGCCTGGACGACCCCATCGAGTACATCGACTCCAACCACATGCAGTCGGTGGTGAACAACTACACGCGCGCCGACCCGGAGCGCGTCTGGACCTTCCGCGAGATCCTCGCGCGCGTGGCCATCGGCGGCGGCAGCGCGAGCCTGCTGGTGGGCGCGCCCGCCACCATCGCCGACCGCATGCAGGAGTGGGTCGACGACACCGGCGTGGACGGCTTCAACCTCGGCTACGCCGTCGCCCACGAAAGCTTCCGCGACTTCGTCGACCTGGTGGTGCCCGAGCTGCAGCGCCGCGGCGTCTACAAGCGCGACTACGCCCCCGGCACGCTGCGCGAGAAGCTCTACGGCCAGGGCCAGGCGCGCCTGCCCGACAGCCACCCGGCCAGCCGCCACCGCCACGGCGCGGCCGCCTCTCCAACCACCGCCGGCGCCGCCGCGCCCGCACCGCACGTCACCGCACCGTGAGCAAAGAAATCCGCATCAACGCCTTCGTCACCTTCGCCCCGAGCCACCTGTCGCCGGGCCTGTGGAAGCATCCGCACGACCAGTCGCTGCAATACCACACCCTCGCCTACTGGACCGAGCTGGCCCGCATCGCCGAGCGCGGCCTCTACGACGCGCTGTTCTGGGCCGACGGCATCAGCACCTACAACGTCTACGGCGGCTCCCACGATCCCGCCATCCGCGGCGCGCTGCAGTTCCCGCGCCTCGATCCGCTGCTGCTGGTGTCGGCGCTGGCGCAAGTCACCACGCACCTGGGCTTCGCCGTCACCAGCAGCACCACCTACGAGCCGCCGTACCAGTTCGCGCGGCGCATGTCCACGCTGGACCACCTGACCAACGGCCGCGTGGGCTGGAACATCGTCACCAGCTTCGGCAGCACCGGCACCCGCGCCGTGGGCCTGGGCGACGCGCGCGCGCACGACGAGCGCTACGACGTGGCCGACGAATACATGGCCCTGCTGTACAAGCTCTGGGAAGGCAGCTGGGAAGACGGCGCCGCGGTGCGCGACCGCGAGCGGCAGGTCTTCGCCGATCCGGCCCGGGTGCACGAGATCCGCCACGACGGCCGGTATTTCCACATCGAGGGCGTGCACTACAGCGAGCCCTCGCCGCAGCGCACGCCGCTGCTCTACCAGGCCGGCACCTCGGGCCGCGGCAAGGACTTCGCCGCCGCGCACGCCGAGTGCGTGTTCATCAGCGCGCCGTCGCGCAAGGTGATCCGCGACACCGTGCAGGACACGCGCCGCCGCGTGGCCGAACAGGGCCGCGACCCGGCCTCGGTGCTGTTCTTCATGCTGCTCACGGTCATCGTCGGGCGCACCGAGGAAGAAGCGCGCGCCAAGCTGGCCGACATCGAGCAGCACGTCAGCCTCGAAGGCGCGCTCGCGCTGTTCTCGCGCTGGACCGGCATCGACCTGGCCGGGCGCGACATCGACGCGCCATTTACCTACGAGAAGAGCGAAGGCATGCAGTCCACCGTCGAGGGCTTCACCATCGCCGACCCCGACCGCGTCTGGACCATCGGCGAGCTCGCGCGCCACAACGCCATCGGCGGCAAGGGGCCGGTGCTGGTGGGCTCGCCCGCGCAGGTGGCCGACGCGATGCAGACCTGGATGGAAGACACCGGCGTGGACGGCTTCAACCTCAGCTACACCATCATGCCCGACTCGCACCGCGACTTCGTCGACCTCGTGGTGCCCGAGCTGCAGCGCCGCGGCGTCTACAAGACCGCCTACCAGCCCGGCACCCTGCGCGAGAAGCTCTACGGCCCGGGCCACGCCCGGCTGGGCAGCGATCATGCCGCCGCGCGCTACCGCGTGCCGGAGGCCGGCACCGCTGCCGTCACCACGGCCAGCACAACCGCCAGCACCGCCGCCGCCTGACGCACCGATTCCGCCTCGCGCAAGGCCGCCGCGCGCCGGGCACCACACCTCACGTATCTCCGCCATGACCCATACCGACTTCCCGTCCGCGCCCGCCGCCGGCGCCCTGCCTTCCGCCACCGCCGCCCATCCCGCCCCGCCGGGCCAGGCCCTGCCGCCGGCCGGCGACGTGGCCACGCTGTTGCGGCGCGCCCAGGCGCTGCTGCCCGAGATCGGCCGCGAAGCGGCGCGGCGCGAGCAGCAGCGCGAGCTGCCCTATGCGCTGGCCCGCCGCATCGCCGACGCGGGCCTGCTGACCTTCCGCATTCCCAAGGCCTACGGCGGCCCCGGCGGCAGCATGCGCGACACCATCCGCTTCCTGATCGACCTCGCCGCCGTCGACTCCAACATCACCCAGGCCCTGCGCCCCAACTTCGGCCTGATCGAGGCGCTGCTGGCCGGGCAGGACAACGAGGCCGAGCGGCAACTGTGGTTCGGCCGGCTGCTGGCCGGCCAGATCGTCGGCAACGGCGGCGTGGAGCGCGGCGGCAAGCACGGCGAGATCCGCGCCACCATCGTGCGCCGCGACGGCCACTACGTGGTCAACGGCACCAAGTTCTACAGCACCGGCGCGCTCTACGCCGACTGGGTCAGCTCCATCGCCCTGAACGAGGACGGCAAGGAAACCCACTTCGTGGTGCCGCGCGGGCGCGCCGGCATGGAGCTGGTGGACGACTTCGACGCCATCGGCCAGCGCCTCACCGCCAGCGGCACCACCCGCTTCACCGACCTGCGCGTCGAGCCGGAGGAGCTGCGCACCAGCTACTTCCCGCGCGACCGCCGCAACCCCGTGACGCCGCTGTTCCAGCTGTTCCTGGCCGCCGCCGAGGCCGGCATCGCCCGCAACGCGCTCAACGACGCGGTCTGGTTCGCCCGCAACAAGGCGCGCCCGATCAAGCACAGCTCGGCCGAGCGCTCGGTGGACGACCCCTACATCCAGGAGACCATCGGCCAGATCGCGGCGCTGGCCTTCGCCGCCGAGGCCGCCACCCTGCGCGCCGCCGACGCCATCGACGCGGCCTGGGCCGACCGGCTCGGCGACGCCGCGCTGACCGAGGCCTCCATCGCCGTGGCGCAGGCGCAGTACTTCGCCGTCGACGCCGCGCTCAAGAGCGGGGAACTCGCCTTCGACGCGGGCGGCGCGTCGTCCTGCGACCGCCAGTACAACCTCGACCGGCACTGGCGCAACGCCCGCACCGTGGCCAACCACAACCCGCGCCAGTGGAAGGCGGCGGCGGTGGGCGCGTGGCTGCTCAAGGACCAGCCGCCGCCGACCACCGGCCTGTTCTGATCCGGTGCGCCGAAGCGCCGGCGGCGCCGCGGGCAAGCCGTCCGCAAGCCACTCCGGCGCCGGAGTGCGGCGCCGGGGCACCCTGCCCGCGCCGCCGGCCCGCCGCGGGCGGACGGCCGCGGCGGCGCATCGTCCATCCGCCGGCCCCGCTCCCGCCGGAGTGGCCCCCGCGCCGCAGGCATTCCTCCCGGCCTGCCCCCCGCTTACCCCTTTCGCCGGTCAGGCTACGCGTGCCGCCGGCGGCAACCTGCGCTATTGTTCCGGGCAGCGCAGACCGCGAGACGAAATCCCTCGTCCAGAACATGGGGCGCGCTGGATTAACCTTTTTGGGGAGCAACTCAGATGTCCGAATTCCGTTCCGAAACCGACTCGATGGGCGCCATCGACGTCCCCGCAGACCGGTACTGGGGCGCGCAGACGCAGCGTTCCATCATCAATTTCCCGATCGGGGTGAGTCGGTTCCGCTGGCAACGGCCGGTCATCCGCGCGCTGGGCATCCTCAAGCGGGCCGCGGCCGAGGCCAATGCCGAACTGGGCGAGCTGCCCAAGGACCTCGCCGTGCTGATCGTGCAGGCCGCCGACGAGGTCATCGCCGGCAAGCTGGACAGCCATTTCCCGCTGGTGGTGTTCCAGACCGGCTCCGGCACGCAGTCCAACATGAACGCCAACGAGGTGATCTCGAACCGCGCCATCGAGATCGCCGGCGGCGAGATCGGCAGCAAGAAGCCGGTGCACGCCAACGACCACGTCAACCGCGGCCAGAGCTCCAACGACACCTTCCCCACCGCCATGCACATCGCCGTGGTGGAACAGATCTACACCAAGCTGCTGCCGGCCGTGGAAGCCCTGCGCGACACGCTTGCGGCCAAGGCCACGGCCTACAAGGACATCGTCAAGACCGGCCGCACCCACCTCCAGGACGCCACCCCGATCACGCTCGGCCAGGAGATCAGCGCCTGGGTCGCGCAGATCGACTTCGGCCTGAACGCGGTCAAGGCCGCGCTGCCGGGCCTGCTGGAACTGGCCATCGGCGGCACCGCCGTGGGCACCGGGCTGAACGCGCACCCGCGCTTCGGCGCGCGCGCGGCGGCCTACATCGCCACGCTGACCGGCCATCCGTTCGTCGACGCGCCCAACAAGTTCTTCGCGCTGTCCGCGCACGACGCGCTGGTGCAGGCCTCGGCCGCGCTGCGCACGCTCTCCGGCGGGCTGATGAAGATGGCCAACGACGTGCGCTGGCTGGCCTCGGGCCCGCGCTGCGGCATCGGCGAGCTCAACATCCCCGAGAACGAGCCGGGCTCGTCGATCATGCCGGGCAAGGTCAACCCGACCCAGTGCGAAGCCATGACGATGGTGTGCGCGCAGGTGTTCGGCAACGACGCCACGGTCGCCTTCGCCGGCAGCCAGGGCAACTTCCAGCTCAACGTGTACAAGCCGGTGATGGTGCACAACGTGCTGGAGAGCATCGAGCTGATCGCCGACGCCAGCGTGGCCTTCAACGACCACTGCGCGGTCGGCATCGAGCCGAACCTGCCGAAGATCGCCGAGAACCTCGACAAGAACCTGATGCTGGTGACGGCGCTGAACCGCCATATCGGCTACGACAAGGCCGCGGCCATCGCCAAGAAGGCGCACAAGGAAGGGCTCACGCTCAAGGCCGCGGCGCTGGCGCTGGGCTACCTGAGCGAGGAAGACTACGCGCGCTGGATCGTGCCGATCGAGATGACGCATCCGAGCGCCTGACACGCCTGCCGCCACGCCTGGCCGGTCCAGCGCATCGGGCCGGCCGCGCCGCTAGGCGCCGGCCGGCGCGAACGGCGTGCGCGCGCGCGGCTCCAGCGACGTCACCACGCGCTGCAGCAGCGCGATGAACTGGCGCCGCTCGGCCGCGTCGAACGGCGCCATCAGCGCATCGTAGGCGGCGTCGGCCATTTCCATCGAGCGCGACAGCGCCTTGCGGCCCTTGGCCGAGAGCGCGAGCTGGCGCTGGCGGCGGTCGTCGGCCGAGGTCTCGCGCGTGACCCAGCCGCGCTCCTCCAGGCTCTGCGCCACCTGCGAGACACTGACCTTGTTCACGCCGAGCGCGCGCGCCACGTCGTTCTGGCTGGCGCGCTCGATGTTGTGGAGCGCGATCAGCACGGCGTATTGCGACGGTGTCAGCTCCAGCGCGGCGAAGCTGTCCTCGAAGATGGCGACGGAGATCTGGTGCGCGCGCCGCAGCAGGAAGCCGGGACGGGAATAGAGTTGGGACAGGCGCTCGACCTCGGTGGTGGACATAGGGATGCGAAAGTGGGTGGAATGGGGTGTCACGCGGCCTGGTGGCCGCTGAGCTCCTCGCCGGCGCGCCGGGGCAGCGCCCGGTAGCGCGGCAGCGCGGCGCAGGCGAACAGCGCCACCACCACGAACGCGAGCGAAAAGTCGGCGCCGGCGGGCTCGGCGCGGCCGCCGAGCCGGGCCGACCACTGCACGGCCAGCGCCGACAGCGAAATACCCAGCATGATAGCGAGTTGCCAGCCCATCGTGTTCAGCGTGGTCGCCGCGGCCACCTTCGCCGGCGGCAGGTCGGCATAGGCGAGCGCGGTCAGCGCGTTGAACTGCACGGCGCGGAAGAAGCCCGCCAGCGACACCACCGCGCCGATTCCCAGCAGGTTCCAGCGCGGCAGCGCGAACAGCGCGCAGGCCGCCAGCGCGAGCGCGCACATCAGCCCGTTCCACAGCAGCACGCGGCGAAAGCCCCAGCGCCGCAGCATGGCCGTGGTGCGGGTCTTGGTGAAGAACGCGACCACGCCGCTGGCCAGCAGCACCACCCCGCTGTGCAGCGCGCTGAAGCCGAGCCCGATCTGCAGCATCAGCGGCAGCAGGAACGGCAGCGCGCCATACCCCACGCGCACCAGCGCGCCGGCCCAGAAGCCGGTCGAGAAGGTGCCGACCGAAAGCAGGCGGAAGTCCAGCATGGGCCGCGCCAGCCGGCGGAACTGGCGCGCGTGCAGCCAGGCCAGCAGCGCCAGCAGCGCCGCCAGCGCGGCCAGCAGCGGCGCGTCGAACGCATGGCGCGCGCGCTCCAGCATGACCACCACGAGCGTCAGCACGGCGGCGGCCAGCAGCCATTCGCGCGGGTGGAACACGGCGTCGGTGCGCTCGCGCAGTTGCGGCATCGCGCGCCGCGAGGCCAGCAGGCCCAGCAGCCCGACCGGCACGTTGATCAGGAACACCCAGTGCCACGACAGCCATGCGCACAACAGGCCGCCGAGCGGCGGCCCCAGCATCGGGCCGAGCATGGCCGGCGTGATCATCCACGCCAGTGCCTCCACCAGTTGCGCCTTGCCGACCAGGTGCACGATGGCGGTGCGCCCGACCGGCACCATCATCGCCGCGGCGCTGCCCTGCAGCGCGCGCGCCAGCGTCAGCGCCGGCAGGCTCGGCGCCAGCGCGCACGCGGCCGAGCTGGCCACGAACAGCGCCACGGCGGCCTGGAACACGGTGCGCGTGCCGTGGCGCGCGGCCAGCAGCCCGCTGAGCGGGATGAAGATCAGCGAGCACAGCAGGTAGACCGTCATGGTCAGGTTGAGGCTGAGCGGATCGACGCCGAACGCGCGCGCGATGTCGGGAATCGCCGGGCTGACGATGGTGGCGTCGAGCTGCTCCATGAAGAAGGCCATGCCGACCAGGATGGACAGCGGGCGGAAGTCGGCCTGCGCGGCTTTGGCGGCTGTGGCGGTCGAAGCGTGCTGGGATGGCATGAGCGGGGAAACGGAAACCGGGGAGGAAAAGGCAACGGGCCGGACCAGGCCGGACCCCGATTCTCGGCGCTGCGCGGGCGCAATGGAAATGCGATTAGTAAATATGCTAACTATTAATCGGTCGTTGGTTGGCCGGCGCGCTGCCTATACGATGCGATCCATTCCTTGCAGCCGGCGCGCTCGCGCGCCGGCCCATCACCACAGAAGACACGGAGCGACACCGATGGCGGTATTCGAACTCGTCAGCGCCGACTGGCTGGCACAACACGCAGGCGCCGCGGGCGTGGCCGTCATCGACAGCCGCCCGCAGGCCGACTACTGGGAAGGGCACATCCCGCACGCGCGCCATCTCGATGCCGCGCTGCTGTCGCTGCCGCGCACCGACGCGCCCGCGCTGGCGCGCTTCCACACGCTGCTGGGCTGGACGCTGTCCGCGCTGGGCATCGCGGCGGACACGCACGTGGTGGTGGCCGGCGCGCAGAACGAGGTCAATGCCGCGCGCGTGGCCTGGGCGCTGGCCTATGCCGGCGTGGCGCGCATCGCGCTGCTCGACGGCGGGCTGAAGGCGTGGGGCGGCGCGCTCGACCGTGCCGCGCCGGCGGTGCGGGCCACGCGCTTCGTGCCGCAGCCGCGGGCCGCCTATCTCGCCACCGCCGAGGAAGTGCTGGCGGCCACGCAAGGCGGCGCGCGCGTGATCGACGCGCGCGAGCACGACGAATACGCGGGCCTGCGCAGCAACGCCCGCCGCAACGGCCGCGTGGCGGGCGCGCGCTTCTGGGACACGCGCCAGGAACTCGGCGCCGACGGCCGCTTCGCGCCGCGCGCGCAGCTTGCCGCGGCGCTGGCGCAGGTCGCCGCGCCCGGCGAGCGCGCCATCGTCTACTGCGGCGGCGGCGGGCGCGCCGCGCGCGCCTTCGTGGCACTGCAGCTTGCCGGCCACGCGGACGCGGCGGTCTATCCGGCCTCCTGGAACGAGTGGGGCAACCTCGACCAGTACCCGGTCGACGCAAGCGCCATCGCCATCCCCATCCCCGCCGCCGCCACCGCGCCCGCGGCCTGAACCGGCACGCGGCCCGCCCTCCTCTCTCGCGCAACCTTTCCGATCACATCATGAACGGCATCTTCGTCGACGACGAAAAACTGGACCGGATCCAGTCCAGGGTCCTGGACATGCGCCGCTACCACGGCGCGCCCGCCACCTTCGAGGGCGTCACGCTGACGCCCTATTCCGCCACCGTGGGCGCGCGCGTCACCGGCCTGCGCATCGGCCCGCATGCCGAGCCCGGCGCGGCGCTGCGCCGCTTCCTCTACGACGGCATCCTGCGCCACGGCTTCCTGAGCTTCGCGCCGGGCACGGTGGCGCTGGAGGACTTCGAGCAACTGGTCGCGCTGTTCGGCACGCCGAAGCTGATGAACACGCCGTACACGCCGGAGACCGGCAAGGACGGCCAGCTCAACGCGATCGACTCGTCGATCAAGAAGACCCGCATGAACTACATCTGGCACATGGACCAGGTGTTCCAGCCGAAGCCGCCGCCCTTCACCGCGCTGTTCGCGCAGGCCGCGCCGCAGGTC
Organism: Cupriavidus ulmosensis; assembly: GCF_977008105.1. Classification (NCBI taxonomy): domain Bacteria; kingdom Pseudomonadati; phylum Pseudomonadota; class Betaproteobacteria; order Burkholderiales; family Burkholderiaceae; genus Cupriavidus; species Cupriavidus ulmosensis. The sequence continues at coordinate 1,702,208 of NZ_CDRMWP010000001.1, read as the reverse complement.
GGCGGCGACACGCTGTTCGCCAACGCGACCGCCGCCTACGACCTGCTCGACCCGCTGTTCGCCGCCTACCTGGAGACGCTGAGCGCGGTGCATGACGTGGAGGCCCAGGGTTTCCTCACGCTGGCCTACCACGACCTCGCGCAGCGCGCGGCGCAGCGCGAGAAGCATCCGCCCATCGAGGTGCCGCTGGTGCGCACGCACCCGGAGACCGGCCGCAAGCAGATCTTCGCCAACGAGCTCTATACGCAGCGCATCCTCGGCGTCACGCGCCGCACCAGCCAGGCGCTGCTCGACGTGCTGTTCGACGCGCTGGGCGCGCCCGAGGTGCAGACGCGCCACCGCTGGGAAGACGGCACGGCGCTGATCTGGGACAACCGCACCGTGCAGCACCGCGGCGTGGCGGACTTCGGCCAGGGCCGGCGCGTGCTGCACCGCGCGCTGGTGGTGTGAGCGCGCTTGCGCCGCGCCAGCCTCACGCGCCTTTGACCAACAGGACATCCATGCAACGCAGGCAATTCCTCCTTACCCTCGGCGCCGGCCTGGCGCCGCTCGCGGCCTTCGCGCAGGCGTCCGGCGTGCGCATCACGCTGCCTTCGCCAGGCAGCGCGGGCTCGGTGTGGCGCCCGCTGATCGACCGCTACAAGCTCAACACGGACCCGGCCCTCAAGCTCGACTGGGTCACGGCCGATCCCGGCAAGATGCAGGTGCAGCTCAGCGCCGGCTCGCTCGACGTGGGCGTGTTCGGCGCGGTCGGGCTGGCCACGCTGGCCAACCGCGGCAGCGACATCGTGCTGTTCGGCCCCGCGCTGAACAACCACGGCCGCTGGCTGGTGCGCGGCGACAGCGGCCTGCGCGCGCCGAAGGACCTGGTGGGCAAGCGCATCGCCACCACCGCCGAGACCAGCGAGACCTACCAGCAGGCACGCATCGCCGCCTCGCTGATCGGCATCGACCTCAAGAAGGACGTCAAGGTCATCCACGGTTCCCCGACCGCCAACCTCGCGCTGTTCGAGCGCGGCGACGTCGACGCGATCATCACGCTGGAGCCGACCGCGACGCGGCTGGTGGCGCGCGGCGCGCGCGAGATCGCGCGCGTGGCCGACATCTGGAAGCAGGCCACCGGCCAGCAGGAAGACCCGATCCTGGTCGGACTGGCCGCGAGCCGGAGCTGGTACGAGAGCAACACCGCCACCGCGGCCAAGCTCGGCGCGCTGTTCCAGCGCGTGAGCGGCTCGTTGCGGCAGAACCCGGCGCAGCTGCGCGAGATCGCGCCCGAGATCGGCTTCAAGGCCGACGAGGCGCGCGCCATCGAGCTGCTGCCGTCGCGGCTGGCGCCCGCCTACGCGACCCGGTGGGACGCCAGCGTGTTCGCCACCATCGACAAGCAGATCGAGGTGGCGGTCAAGCTCGGCGTGCTCGACCGCGCCCCGGCGCGCAAGATCTACGTGCAGGCCTGATGAATACCGATCACATCATTCTCGAGCGCCCCGCCGCGCCGCCCGGCCGGCGCGGCGCGCTGGCGCTGCGCCTGCGCGCGGCGGCCGCGCGCTTCGGCCCGCAGGCGCTGTTCTTCGTGCTGCTGGCGGCCGGCTGGGAAGGCATGGCGCGCGTGTTGCACTCGCCGCTGGTGCCGGGCACCGCGGCCATCGCGCGCGAGCTGGTGGCGATCAGCGTGAGCGGCTTCGCCTTCAGCGAGATCGGCGTGACCTTCCTGCGCATGTCGCTGGGCTTCCTGCTGGCGCTGGTGTTCGCGCTGCCGATCGGCATCGCGTCGGCGGTGTCGCGCTTCGCCGAGCGCTTCTTCGAGCCCGGCATCATCCTCGGCCTGACCGTGCCCGGCCTGGTGTGGGCGCTGCTGTGCGTGATCTGGTTCGGCGTCTCGCTGACCTCGCCGGTGGTGGCGGTGGCGCTGGGCGTGCTGCCCTCGCTGGTGATCTCGGTGCAGCAGGGCGTGCGCTCGCTCGACCACGAGATCGTGGAGATGGTCCGCGTGTTCCGCCTGCCGGGCGCCACGGTATTGCGCAAGGTGTGGCTGCCGCTGCTGTACAGCTTCATCGTGTCGGGCTGCCGCGTGGGCTTCTCGATCGCGTGGAAGGTCATCGTGCTGGTCGAGATCTTCGGCATGTCCAACGGCGTGGGCTACCAGCTCAACGCGCAGTTCAGCACGCAGAACGTCGAGGGCGTGATCGCCTGGACCATCGCCTTCTGGGCGGCGATGATCGTGGTCGAGCACGGCGTGTTCCGCACGCTCGAGGCGCATGCGAACCGCTGGAAGCGGGGCGGCGCATCATGAGCAGCGACATCCGCATCGAAGGCGTGGCCAAGCGCTTCGCGCCGCGCGGCACCGACGCCGCGCGCACCATCCTCAGCCAGGTGGACCTGACCGTGCGCGCCGGCGAGCTGGTGGCGCTGGTGGGGCCGTCGGGCTGCGGCAAGTCGACGCTGCTGAACCTGATCGCGGGCCTCGACCGGCCCAGCCAGGGCCGCGTGGCCTTCGACCGCAGCCAGGACGCGATCAGCCTGAGCGTGGTGTTCCAGCAGCCGCGGCTGCTGGACTGGCTCAGCGTCGAGGAGAACATCGGCATCGTGTTCGAGGGACGCGCCGTCGATGCCGCCGAGCGGCCGCGCGTGGTGCGCGAACTGCTGCGCAAGGTCGAGCTCTCCGAGCACGGGCGGGCCTACCCGCAATTCCTCTCGGGCGGGCAGAAGCAGCGCGTGTCCATCGCCCGGGCGTTTGCCGTGCAGCCGGACGTGCTGCTGCTCGACGAGCCGTTCAGCGCGCTGGACGAGCTGACCGCGCGCCGGCTGCGCAGCCTGCTGCAATCATTGTGGCTGGACGAAAGCCGGCCGCGCCCCACCGGCGTGCTGGTCACGCACAACATGCTCGAAGCGGCCTTCCTCGCCGACCGCATCGCCGTGATGGGCGGCAGCCCGGCCGGCGTGCAGCAGGTGATCGAGGTGGACGTGCCGCGCCCGCGCCATCCCGACGACCCGGCGCTGTTCGAGGTCCACCGCAAAGTGATGGAAGCGCTCCAGAGCTGAAGCGCGCCGCGCGGACGACGAAACGGGGCCGGGCCTGGACGAACGGCCCGGGCGGCCCCGCCGATCAGGCGCCGCCGGCCGAACGCGCCTGCTCGTGCCCGCGCTGGCACGGCATGCAGCGCTTGGCGGTCGGGTAGGCCTGCAGGCGCTCGTACGGGATGGGCGCCCCGCACTCCACGCACACGCCATAGGTATGCCCGGCCAGCCGGACGCGCGCGGCGGCGATGTCGGCCAGCTCCACGCGGTGGCGCGCCACCATCGCCTGGTCCGCGTCGTCTTCCTCGGCGATGTCGGACGCATCGCCCGGCTCGGGCCGCGTGGCGACGACGCGGGCGGCCTGCGCCGCCTCGATCTGCCCGCGCAGTTGTTTTTCCCGGCCATCCAGCACCAGGGCCAGGCCGTTGCGTTGCTCGTCGGTCAGTGCAGTCAGTGCCGCCATCATGGGTCTCCGCTCGCGCCGATGCGCGTTCACTCCATTCTGCAACGTCGTCCGCCATCGGATTTGCGCTGCATCAAGCGCCGTGGCAGCACGTGGCCAATACTGCGGTTAGCGTCATCCACGGCGCCCGCCCGGCGGCGACGCCGCGTGCCGGGCGCGTCTCCGGGCACCCGCACGGGCACGGACCGGACTCATCTGGCAAGGACAGCATGGAACAACGGCACCGACAATTCTCCCTGGTCTACCTGCTGGCGGCCCTGCTGCTGATGGCGGCCATGCAGACCCTGCTGCGCACCGGCGCCGAGCAAGGCCTGGCGTACAGCGACTTCAAGGTCCTGCTCAAGGCCGGCAAGCTGCACGACCTGGTGGTCGGCGAGCGGGAAATCCGCGGCACGGTGGACACCCGCGACCTCGGCACCATCCTGGCCGGCCCGCAGGCCGACGCGCTGCGCGGCGCGGGCGGCGGCGAGCGCCGCTTCACCACGGTCCGGGTCGGCGACCCGGCGCTGACGCAGGACCTGGAGGCGGCGAAGATCCGCTTCGTCGGCGACGTCGACAGCCAGTGGCTCGGCACCCTGCTCTCCTGGGTGCTGCCCGCGCTGATCTTCGTCGCCATCTGGGGCTATTTCCTGCGGCGCATGGGCTCCGCCACCGGCGGCCTGCTGGAGATCGGCAAGAGCCGGGCGCGCATCTACATGCAGACCGACACCGGGGTCACGTTCGCGGACGTGGCCGGCATCGACGAGGCCAAGGCCGAGCTGATGGAGATCGTGGAATACCTGAAGGCGCCGGAGCGCTTTCGCCGGCTCGGCGGCAAGCTGCCCAAGGGCGTGCTGCTGCTGGGCGCGCCGGGCACCGGCAAGACGCTGCTGGCGCGGGCCGTGGCGGGCGAGGCGGGCGTGCCGTTCTTCAGCATCAGCGGCGCCAGCTTCGTCGAGATGTTCGTCGGCGTGGGCGCGGCCCGCGTGCGCGACCTGTTCACGCAGGCCGAGGCCAAGGCGCCCTGCATCATCTTCATCGACGAGCTCGACGCGCTCGGCAAGGCGCGCGGCTTCGGCATGGCCGGCGGCAACGACGAGCGCGAGCAGACCCTGAACCAGCTGCTGGTGCAGATGGACGGCTTCGACACCAACAAGGGCGTCATCATCATGGCCGCCACCAACCGCCCGGAGATCCTCGACCCGGCCCTGCTGCGCGCCGGCCGCTTCGACCGGCACGTGCCGCTGGACCGGCCCGACCTGCGCGGGCGCGAGCAGATACTGCAGGTGCACGTGCGCGGCGTGCGGCTCGCGCCCGGCACGCAGATCGCGCAGATCGCCGCGCGCACGCCGGGCTTCGCCGGCGCCGACCTCGCCAACCTGGTCAACGAGGCGGCCCTGCTGGCCGCGCGCCGCGGCAAGGACGCGGTCGACATGGCCGATTTCGACGATGCGCTGGAGCGGATCGTGGGCGGCCTGGAGAAAAAGAACCGCGTGATGAATCCGCTCGAGAAGCGCATCATCGCCTACCACGAGGCCGGGCACGCGCTGGTCGCCGAGAACCGCCCGTATGCCGACAAGGTGTCGCGGATCTCGATCATTCCGCGCGGGATCGCGGCGCTGGGCTATACCCGGCAGACGCCGTCCGAGGACCGCTACGTGCTGCGCAAGAGCGAGCTGCTCGACCGCCTGGACGTGCTGCTGGGCGGGCGCCTCGCCGAGGAACTGGTGTTCGGCGATGCCTCCACCGGCGCCCAGGACGACCTGCAGCGCGCGACCGACATGGCGCGCCAGATGGTCACGCGCTACGGCATGGGCGAGAAGCTCGGCTTTGCCACCTACGAGCGCCTGGCCAGCCCGCTCGAGCCCGATCCCGCGGCGGCGCCGCGCGAGCCGCGCGACTACAGCGAGCGCACCGCCGAGGCGATCGACGACGAGGTGCGGCACCTGCTGGCCGACGCCGGCGAGCGCGTGCGGCAGACCTTGCAGACCCGGCGCGCCGAACTGGCGGCGCTGGCGGACCTGCTGCTGGCCACCGAGGTGGTCGACCGCGCGGCCCTCGACGCCTTGCTGCATGCGCCGCCGGCGCAGACGCCAACGACGCCGCAGACACTGCAGACGCCGCCGGCCGCGCAGCCCGGCGCGGTCGCGCACGCTTCCTGACGCCTGACGCCTGACACCCGGCGCCGCCGGCCCTCCGGCCGGGAAGCGCGGGCCTGCCGATTGCCAATTGCCGATCGCCGGTTCTAGGCCGCGTCCACCCGCCGGCAGACCGCCGGCCGCCCGTCTCCGGCGACGCGAAGATCGCCCCCCGCCCCGGCGCCGGCCGGCATCACCGCCGCCGCGCCGGCCTTGGGCCGCGGCGGGCGCCACCAGTCCGGCCCCGACGCGCATCCCGCGCAAAGCAGCGCGGCCAGTCCCGCGGCGCCGCACCAGGCGCGCGCGCGGGCGCCGCCGCCAATCCGGACCGCCGTTTTCGTCGTCATTCGCTGTTCCTCCGTCGATGCCCGTGCGGGCGTTGCCATCGCGGCCGGCACGCCGGCCGCGTCAGTACATCAGGAAGCGCGCGCGCTGCGCGGCGAAGCCGGCGCCCTGCGCCGACACCGCCCGCTCGACCTCGGCCAGCGGCGCATGCGCGTCGATCAGGCGCCAGGCCTCGGCCGAGCCCAGCGACGCGCGGATCGCGGGCAGGTCGAACTGCTTTGCGTGGAGCGCGTGCAGCGCGATCGCCAGCGCCAGCCCGAGCCGGCCCGGCGGCCTCGGCGCCGCGCCGGGCAGGATCGACACGCCCTGGCACAGGCGGCCGCGATAGCGGCCTTCGGTCGGCACGAAGCTGGTGGCCTCGAAGCGCGCGCCGGCATCCAGCGCGTTCAGGTAGGCGGCCAGTTCCCGCGCGGCGATCCACGGCGCGCCCACCAGCGCGAACGGCGTCGGCGTGCCGCGCCCCACGCTGACGTTCGCGCCCTCGATCAGGCCGACGTCGGCATACAGGTCCAGTTGCGCCGCGTCGCGCAGGTTCGGCGAGAGCGGCACCCAGCCCAGGCCGGTGTCGGCGAAGCGCATGCCGCGCGTGTAGCCCTGCATGGCGACGACGCGCAGGTCGGCGCCGATGCCCAGCTCGCCGTTGAACATCCGGGCCAGTTCGCCCACGGTCATGCCGTGCAGCAGCGGCAGCGGGAAGTAGCCGGTAAACGACGCCTGACCGGGGTCCTGCGGCGGGCCGCCAAAGCGGTCGGCGCCGAGCGGATTGGGCCGGTCCAGCACGAAGGCCGGCACACCGCGCGCGGCGGCGGCCTCCAGCATGTAGCCGAGCGTGGTGATGTAGGTGAAGAAGCGCACGCCGGCGTCCTGCACGTCGAATACCAGCGCGTCCACGCCCGCCAGCGTCGCCGGCGCGAAGCGCCGGTGCGCGCCGTACAGGCTGTGGACCGGCACGCCGGTGCCCGCGTCGACCGCATCGCCGAGCGGCGCGTCGACATCGCTGCCCAGGCCGTGCTCGGGCGCGAACAGCGCCGCCAGCGCGACGCCGGGCGCGCGCGCCAGCACGTCCGCGGTGCGCGCACCGCTGCCGTCGAAGCCGCTGCGGTTGGTGACAAGCCCCACGCGCAGGCCCGCCAGCGGCGCGAACGCCTGCGCCTCCAGCACGTCGATGCCGCTGCGCACCGGCCCCGCGGCCGGCGGCAGGCGCATGCTCCACGCCAGCGCCGCGGCGGTGCCCGGCACGGCGGCGCCGATCGCCTGCGCGGCCAGCGGCGGCGTCTCGCTGGCCAGCAGCGCCAGCACCTGCTGCCGCAGCGGCGCGGCGTTGCCCTGGTCGCCGGGATGCAGGCGGCTGCTCAGGATCACCGCGAAACGCCCGCTCACCATGTCGATCCACACGCCGGTGCCGGTGTAGCCGGTCTGCTCCAGCATCCCCAGCGGCGGCAGGCGGTCGCGGCTGGCCGCGAGCGGCGCGGCCAGCGCCCAGCCCAGGCCGCGCCACGCGCCGGCGGCCAGCGGCGTGGCCGGCGCCGCCAGCAGCGCGACGCTCTCGGGCCGCAGCACGCGGGTGCCGCCGGCCTGCCCGCCGTTGAGGATCATCTGCGCGAACCGCGCCAGGTCCGCCGCGGTGGAAAACAGGCCGGCATTGCCGGCCACGCCGCCCAGGCGCGCCGCGGTGGGGTCATGGACAAGGCCGCGCAGCATCCGGCCGCCGCGCGGCGCCGTCGGCGCGGTCCGCGCCACCATCTGCGGGCCGGGCAGGAAACCCGTGTCGCGCATGCCCAGGGGCGCGAAGACGTGGTCGCGGCACCATGCGTCCAGCGGCTGCCCGGCCACGCGCCGGACCAGTTCGCCGAGCACGACGAAATTGACGTCGCTGTAGATGACGCGCTCGCCGGGCGGCGCCACCGGCGCCAGGTTCATCGCCTCGCGCACGGCGTCGCCGTCGCCCGCGCGCCGGCGCGGCGGCAACCCGGCGGGCAGGCCCGAGGTATGCGCGAGCAGTTCGCGCACGGTGATGGATGCCTTGCCGGCGGCGCCGAACGCCGGCAGGTAGCGGACCACCGGCGCGTCCAGCGAGACCGCGCCGCGCTCGCTCAGCTGCAGCACGGCGGTGGTGGTGGCGATCACCTTGGTGACGGAGGCGAGGTCGAACACGGTATCGGCGCTCATCGCCTCGCTCGCCGGCAGGACCGCGCGCCGGCCGGCGGCAAGCTGGTAGCGGATGTGCCCGGCGTCGCCGGCCAGCACGACCGCGCCGGGAATGTTGCCGGCGCCGATCTGGCCCTCGACGATGGCGCGCAGCTGTTCGCGCGCGGCGGCCGTCGCCGGCTCCGTGGCCGGTGCCGCGGTCTGCCCCCGCGCCAGCGCGCAGGCGAGCAGCAGCACGGCGGACAGCGCGCGGCGCGCGGCGCGATGGTTCATCTGGCCGGGGGCGCTGCCTGCGCCGGTTGCGCTCGCTGCGCCGGTTGCGCTGGCAGCCCCGCTTGCGGCAACTGCGGCAACTGCGCCGGATCGTAGCGGTTGCGCGGATTCCACAGCATCCACCCGTCGGTCTGCTCGGCGTCCGCGGCCTGCGTCTGCGCGCGGATCTCGTCGGCGTCGAACTCGCGGTGGTCGAAGGCGTAGTCGCGGAAGGCCTGCAGCCACGGGCGGAAGCGCACGCCCGGCAGGCCGGTGCGCTTCCTGGCCTCGGCCAGCGAGCGCGCCACGATTTCGCCGGCGTGCTCCACCGGCCGGGTGCAGCCCGGCAGGCCCCAGGTGAAGCCCGAGGGATAGAGCATGGGCGAGATATAGTCCAGCGCCGCGCCGAGCGATTCGAGCTGCTGGCCGATCGCCGTGTCGTCGAGGTTCCAGCACACGTAGCCGAAGATGTCCGCCGCGATGTACACGTTGTAGCGGGCCAGCCGCGCGCGCGCCGCGCGCAGGAAGCCGGTGATGGCGGCCACCCGGTTGTCCTGCGTGTTGGGCCGCGAAAAACGCAGCCCGCCGGCATCCGGGAAACGCAGGTAGTCGAACTGGATCTCGTCGAAGCCCATGCGCGCCGCCTCCTCCGCCAGGTCGAGGTTGTGCTGCCAGGCTTCGGTCTCGAAGGGATCGATCCAGCGCAGGTCCTCGCGGTCGCGCCACACCGCGCCCTGGCCGTCGCGCACGGTCCAGTCCGGGTGCGCGGCGGCCAGCGGCTCGTCCTTGAAGACCACGATGCGCGCGATCAGGTACAGCCCGCGCGCATGCAGCCCGGCCAGCAAGGCCGGGAAGTCCCGCACCAGCGGCGCCGGCGCCTTGACCTGCGCGCTGGCGCCGATGGCGTCGCGCGCCGCGCTCCGGTAAGGCGTCATGCCGCGGTCGCCCTTGACGTCGATCACCAGCGCGTTGATGGCGCTGGCCTGCGGCAGCGCCACGGCGGCGTCGCGCAATGCCGCGCTGCCGATGCCGAACACCGAGAGGTAGACCGCGCGGGGCCGCACCGGCGTCAGCGCCAGCCGCACCGGCGCGCCGCCGGTGGCCGTGGCGAGCGCGCGGCCATAACCGGGAGCCCTGGCGCCGATGCCGATGCCCGCGCCCGGCGGCGGCGCGGCCAGCGCGAAGCCGCCGTCCGCGCCGGTCTGGGCGGACGCGGCGGCATCGTCCATCACCACCACCGTGGCCCCGGCCAGGGGCGCGCCGGTGTGCGCATCGACGACGGTGCCGGTGACGGTGTCCGCCGCCGCGCCATGCCACGCGGCCAGCGCCAGCGCGAAGCCACACAGGCGGCGCGCGAGGGCGCTCATTGCGCGGCTCCGGCCCGCGGCCGGGATGCGTGCGGCGGGGATGTCTGCGACCGGGACACGGCGGGCGAGGCCGGCGCGGTTGCCTGCGCCAGCATCCGCGCCAGGCAGCCGTCGCCGCAGGCGTCGGTCATCAGGAAGCGCGGCAGCGCCAGCCGCGGCGACGCCAGCGTGACCGCGCTGCCTTGCAGCGAGAAGGCCGCCTCCACGCCCTCGCTGGCGGCGATCGCCATCAGTTCCTCGTCATGGATGCCGAACGGCCACGCCAGCCACCGCACCGGGCCGCCCAGTTCCTGCTCCAGCCGCTCGCGCGCGCGGCGCAGCTGCATGTGCGCGAACGCGCGGAACGCCTCAGGCGCGAGGCGCCTGCGTTCCGTGTTGAAGTTCGGGTGCCAGTAGCTGTGCGACTGCACCGCGAACAGGCCGGTCTCCTTGAGCGCGCGCAACTGATCCCAGGTCAGCGCATAGGCGGCATTCGAAATCGCCGAGGGATAGATGAACAGCGTGACCGGGACATGCTCGCGCCGCGCGATCGGCAGCATCACGTCGAACACCGAGCGATGGCCGTCGTCCGCCGTGATCGCCACGGCCCGCTCCGGCAGCGTATCCGGCCCGCCCTGCTGCCACCGCACCACGTCGGCCAGCGGCACGACGTGGTAGCCGTGCGCGGCAAGCATGCGCAGGTGCGCCTCGAACGTGGCCGTGCGCACCGTCATGCTGTCCGCGGCCACCGGGCCGAAGCGGTGATAGACCAGCACGGGAACCCGGCGTTGCGCGCCAGGCGCCTGCGCGCCGGCCGACAGCGCGGCGAGCGCCAGCGCGGCGAGCGCCAGCGCCGGCAGCAGCACGGCCCGGCACAGAAGACGGCACCACCCGCCCTGCTGCTGCTTCCGATGCATCGCATTCTCCGTGTGATTCCCGCGCCCTCTCCCGGGCCGCTCCGGCTGGCGGCATGGCGGCGCGCGCATATCCATTCTGGATGCCGCGGCCCGGCGGGACATGACGCACGTCAAGCCCGGGCCTCTGACGGCGCATGTCCGCGCATTGCCGCGGCGGCTGACCGGGATCAATGCCGAAGCGCCGGCATTGCCTACGATGCAGGGACGGATCGCCGGCGGCGCCGGCGCGTTGGCGGCGCCCGCGCCTCATGGACACCAGGAGCCCGACCATGCCATGTCACCGCCCTTTTCCCGCGCCGTGGAAGCACGCGCTTGCCGCCCTGCTGGTCTGCCTGCACGCCGCGGCCGCGCCGGCGGCGACCGCGCCGCCGGCCACGCCGCTGGGCCCGAACCCGCCGCGGGTGGAGCAGCGCGACGGCATCGCCTACCTGTCCGGCGGGATCGGCGCGGACGAAGCCGCGCGGATGCGCTCGATGCGCGCCGCGTTCAACGTCCAGATGCAGTTCGCCGACGCCCGCACCGGCGAATGGCTGTCCGACGTGGCGGTGGCGCTCGCCGACGCGCGGGGCAAGCCGGTGTTCTCGCTGGTCACGTCCGGGCCGTTTCTCTACGTGAAGCTGCCGCCCGGCAGCTACCGCGCGCGCATCACTTACCAGGGCGTCTCGCAGACCCGGAAGTTCACCGCCGGCCGCAAGCCGGCGGCGCTGGACTTCCGCATCGCGGTCAACGACGCGGAGCGCTCCTGGCTCTACTGCGGCGGCGGCTGCAAGCCGGCCGGGCGATAGGCGGACCAGGAGCGGGCCAGGAGCGGACGATGAGCACGCGGAAGCACCGGCGCCAACGCTTGATATGCGTCAAGCACCCGCCGCCGCCGTCACCTATGCTGCAAGAAGGACGCGCGCCCTCGCCGGGCGCGCCATGACAACGTTGAAAGGAGACCCGCCATGTACCAGAAAATCCTGCTTGCCGTGGATGGCAGCCATTCTTCCGACCTCGCCATCAGCCAGGCGATCATCATCGCCAAGGCGACCGGCAGCGAGGTGGAGGCGCTGTTCGTGGCGGACGACAGCGACGCCTTCTTCCCGGTCGGCGCCTACGACCCCAACAAGCTGGTGGAAAGCATCCTCACCCTGGGCCGCGAAGCGCTGGCCACGGCCGCCAGGCGGCTCGCGGAAGCCGGCATCCGCCACACCACCCAGCTGATCGAGAAACCCGTCTCTCCCGGGCAGATCTCCAGCACCATCGTGGCCGAAGCGGACCGCCAGAACGCGGACCTGATCGTGCTCGGCACGCATGGCCGGCGCGGCCTGCGGCGCCTGGTGATGGGCAGCGTGTCGGAAGGCGTGCTGCAGAAGAGCCACAAGCCGGTCCTGCTGGTGCGCAGCGAGACCGAGCGCTGACCGCGCGCGAGCGCGCGCGCCGCGCTCGGAACGCTCAGAACTTGTGCCGGATGCCGACGCCGGCCGTCATGCCGCTGCCCTGGTTGCTGAGCTTGTCGTACAGCGCGTTGGCGTGGAGATCCGTGCGCCTGGACATCGCGTACAGGTAGCCGATGCCCGCGTCGCGGCGGCGCACGTCGGGCTGGGCGTCGGCGCGGCTACCCACGCCCGCCCCTTCCGCGCCGGACCCCGGTTGCGCTGCCCGGACCGGGGCGGAAGGCGGCCTGCCGAGCGCGCCGCCTGAAACCGACGACCCGACGATCCGTCTTGCCCCCTCGCGCGCCGGCCGCCGGCGCCGCATCCCTTCCAGAATCCAGAATCCAGAAAGCGGAACACGGCGCGCCCGCGCGTCAGGGTAAATCCCACCCCCTGCTCTCTTGGTCCGGCCCGGCATCCTCCTTATAATTTATCAACCGATCACTGATCGTACGATAACTTGAAAGGAGCAGCGATGGCGCTGAGCAAGCTCGCACATTTTTCCATCCGCACGACCGACCTGGAGCGGTCGTGCGCGTTCTACGAACGTGTTCTCGGGTTTCGGCGCGGGTATCGCCCGCCGTTCGCGTTTCCCGGCGCGTGGCTCTACATGGGCGGCGACGAGGGTAGCTACGGCACCGTGCACATCATCGGCATCGACCCCGACGATCCGGCCGGCCTGACCGCCTATCTTGGCGACAAGCCGGTGTCCGAGCCCGGCACCGGCACGCTCGACCACATTGCCTTCCTGGCCACCGGCGTCGCGCAGATGTGGCAGACGCTGCGCGCGGAAGGCATCGCGTGGCGCGACCGCACGGTGCCGAGCCTCGGCCTGCACCAGGTCTTCATCGAGGATCCCTCGGGCGTGACGATCGAACTCAACTACCCGGCCGGGGAAGTGGCGGGCCTGGACCTGCCCGCAGAGGCGCAGGCACGGACTGGAGCACTGGCATGAATCCCGCGCAGCACACGCAACCCAGGGCGATCGTCGTCGGCGGCTCGCTCGGCGGACTGTTCGCCGCCAATCTGCTTGCGCGCAACGGCTGGGACGTCGAGGTCTTCGAGCGCACGCCGGAGGCATTGACCGGCCGCGGCGCGGGCATCGTCACGCATCCGGAGTTGTTCGAGGCGCTGGCGGCGGCCGGCGTGGCGGTCGACGACGGCATCGGCGTGCGCGTCGATACCCGCGTCACGCTCGCGCGCGACGGCACCACGGTGTCCGCGCGCGAGCTGCCGCAGACGCTGACGGCCTGGGGCAAGATGTACGACGTGCTGGGCCGCGCGTTCCCCGGCGTCTACCGCACCGGCGCCGCCGTGAGCGCGGTCGAGTCGCATGCGGACCACGCCACGGTCACGCTGCAGGACGGATCGACGCACCGCGCCGACCTCGTCATCGCCGCCGACGGTTTCCGCTCGGGCCTGCGCGAGCAGTTGCTGCCTTCGGCGCGGCTCGAGTACGCGGGTTATATCGCCTGGCGCGGCCTGGTCGACGAGGCCCGGCTGTCGCCGGCCACGCACGCGGCCATCTTCGGCAAGTTCGCCTTCTGCCTGCCGCCCCGCGAGCAGATCCTCGGCTATCCGGTCGCCGGCGACGGCAACAGCATCGCGCCGGGCCAGCGCCGCTACAACTTCGTCTGGTATCGCGCCACGCCCGACGACGCGCTGGCCGACCTGCTGACCGACGCCAGCGGCAAGTGCTGGCGCGCCGGCATCCCGCCGGGCCTGATCCGCGCCGACGTGCTCGCCGACATGGAGAGCGCCGCCGCCACGCTGCTGGCGCCGCAGTTCGCCGAGGTGGTGGCGCGCACCGCCCAGCCGCTGTTCCAGCCGATCTACGACCTGACCGTGCCGCGCATGGCCTTCGGCCGCATCGCGCTGCTCGGCGACGCCGCGTTCGTGGCGCGCCCGCATTGCGGCATGGGCGTCACCAAGGCGGCGGGCGACGCGGTGGCGCTGGCCCGCGCGCTGGCGGCGCACCGGTCCGTCGAGGCGGCGCTGCGGGCGTACAGCGCCGAGCGCGTCCAGGTCGGGCAGGCGGTCGTCGAGCACGCGCGCCATCTCGGCGCCTACATGCAGGCGCAGCTCAGGAGCGAGCAGGACCGCGCGATGGCGGAGCGCTACCGCACGCCCGAGGCGGTGATGCGGGAGACCGCCGTGTCGCGGCAATTCTGAACCATCACGGACAACATCCATTCGGAGACAACAACCATGCCCCAAGCCGCCCCCTATCCGGCGCATCTCGATCTCGCCGGGACCGATGCCCCGGTCATACCGCACGCCATGCTGGGCCAGCCGGCCTTCGAGCGCCTGCAGCGCGCGCGCCGGCGCTTCTCGTGGACGCTGACCGCGGCCATGCTGCTGGTCTATTTCGGCTTCATCCTCACGCTGGCGTTCCGCCCCGACCTGCTGGCCCGGCAACTGGTGGCGGGCCAGCCGATGAGCGTCGGCATCCCGGTCGGCTTCGGCATGTTCGCGTTCACGTTCGCGCTCGTGGCCATCTACGTGCATCGCACCAACACCGTCTACGACGGCATGATTGCGGACATCCGCAAGGGAGCGCAGCCATGAACCGCATGCTGACCGCACTCACCGCGCTCACCGCGGCCGGCCCCGCCCTGGCGGCGACGTCGCCGGTGGGCCAGGGCATGAGCATGATCGCCATCGCGATGTTCGTGGCGTTCGTCGCCGCCACGCTCGCCGTCACGCGCTGGGCCGCCAGGCGCAACCACAGCGTGGCCGACCACTACGCCGCCGGCGGCAGGATCACCGCCATGCAGAACGGCTGGGCGATCGCCGGCGACTACATGTCCGCCGCCTCGCTGCTGGGCATTTCCGCGCTGGTCTTCACCAGCGGCTACGATGGCCTGATCTATTCGATCGGGTTCCTGGCAAGCTGGCCGATCATCCTGTTCCTGATCGCCGAGCCGCTGCGCAACCTGGGGCGCTACACGCTCGCCGACGTGCTCTCCTATCGCCTCCGGCAGCGCCCGATCCGGGCGTTCTCGGCCTCGAGCTCGATGGTGATCGTGCTGCTGTACCTGGTGTCGCAGATGGTGGGCGCCGGCAAGCTGGTGGAGCTGCTGTTCGGCTTCGACTACACCTCGGCGGTGGTGCTGGTCGGCGTGCTGATGGTGGTGTACGTGTTCTTCGGCGGCATGCTGGCCACCACGTGGATCCAGATCATCAAGGCGGCGATGCTGCTGGCCGGCTGCGCGTTCATGGCGTTCATGGTCATGAGCCGCTTCGGCTTCAGCCTGAACAGCCTGTTCGAGCACGCCATCGCGGCGCACGGCAGGCACGACGCCATCATGCGTCCCGGCGGCCTGGTCTCGGACCCGGTGTCGGCGGTCTCGCTCGGGCTGGCGCTGATCTTCGGCACGGCCGGCCTGCCGCACATCCTGATGCGCTTCTTCACGGTCGGCAACGTCAAGGCCGCGCGCAAGAGCGTGCTCTACGCCACCGGCATCGTCGGCACCGGCTACGCGCTGATCATCGTGATCGGCTTCGGCACCATCGCGCTGGTGGCCCGCGAGCCGCTGTACCACGACGGCGCCGGCGCCGTGATCGGCGGGGTCAACATGGTGGCGGTGCACCTGGCGCATGCGGTGGGTGGCAACGTGTTCCTGGGCTTCATCTGCGCGGTGGCGTTCTCGACCATCCTCGCCGTGGTGGCCGGGCTGACGCTGGCGGGCTCCTCCGCGATCTCGCACGACCTCTACGCCACGGTGCTGCGCCAGGGCAAGGCGACCGACCGGGAAGAGATGCGCGTGTCGCGCGTCACCACGCTGGTGCTGGGCGTGCTGTCGATCCTGCTCGCCATCCTGTTCGAGAAGCAGACCATCGCCTTCATCGTCAGCCTGACGTTCTCGATCGCCGCCAGCTCCAACTTCCCGGTGCTGCTGCTCTCGGTCTACTGGCGCGGCCTGACCACGCGCGGCGCCGTGGCCGGCGGCACGCTCGGGCTCGTCACCGCGGTCGTCCTCACGATCCTGAGCCCGACGGTGTGGGTGCAGGTGCTGGGGCATGCCGCGGCCATCTATCCGTACGAGTATCCGGCGCTGTTCTCGATGCTGGTGGCGTTCGCCGGCATCTATGCGTTCTCGGTGACGGACCGCTCCGCGCGCGGCGCCTGGGAGCGCGATGCCTACCAGAACCAGCGCGTGGACTGCGAACTCGGCATCGCCGGCAAACCCGGCGCCTGACCCGGGCGGCATGGCGCAAGGCGGGGGACAAGGCGGGGGACAGACAGGCGAACACGCTCCCCGCCTTTTCGTTTATCGGGCGATTGGTAGAATCCGGGCATCATCCGCATGCCGGAAGCCGAGAGAGACAGTCATGGAGCCACCCGCCACCCCCACTCCGGACGAGACCGCCAGCAAGGGCACGCGGCGGTTGCTGCCCGAGGAACGGGAACAGCAGATCGTCGAGAAGGCCATCGAGCACTTCACGCGCAACGGCTTCGGCGGCAGCACGCGCGAGCTGGCCCGCCAGATCGGCGTCACCCAGCCGCTGCTCTATCGCTATTTCGAGAGCAAGGAGGCGCTCATCGACCGGGTCTACCACGAGGTGTTCCAGTGGCGCCCCGACTGGGACCGCCAGATCGCCGACCGCGCGAAGCCGCTGGCCGAGCGGCTCCAGGCGTTCTACCTCGACTATGCCTCGGTGATTCTGCGCGAGGAATGGATCCGCCTGTTCATCTTCGCCGGCCTGACCCACGAGGGCATCAACAACAAATACCTCAGCAAGCTGCGCAGCAAGGTGTTCCTGCCCGTGCTGGCCGAGGTCCGGGAAGCCTTCGGCATCGCCGCCCCGCGCAACGCGGCGGAAACCGAGGCCGAGATCGAGATGATCTGGAGCCTGCATGCGGCCATCTTCTATATCGGCGTGCGCAAGTGGGTCTACGGCCTGAAGGTGCCGGCCAACGTGGACGCGGTCATCCGCCAGCAGGTCGACATGTTCCTGCACGGCGCGCCGGCGGCGATCCGGGCGCTGCGGGCGGGCTGACCCGCGAGCCGGGCGTCCGCGCCGGCCGCCCTTTCATCACCTCGCGCAAGTCCCGAACCCGCGGGCACGGCCTGCCCGGCGTTTCCACGCGCCTGCCGGCTTCGCTCCGCGCGGCCACCAGGCCGGCGCCCTTCCCCGCGCCGCCGCGCCGCACGGCACTGTCATGCGCACCGTCATGGCGCACCGCCGGCAAGCCGCGCGCGTTCCCGCCAGCCATGAGGTTGTAAATTAGTCACATACGCAAATCCGCTTCACGCCCTGTCAACCACGTGCTGTATCAAACGTGAACTACCTGTAGGCCGAGCGCGATTATTTCGCTTATTTCAGGTATAAATAACGTTTAATTCTGGCAATATTGGCGCGCCAGACGGTTATGGAAATCAATATGGAACAGGTCGTGCACGCGGTCATGCCGGAAGTCTTCAGGGGAACAAGCAACAGGATGCGGCATGCGGTGGCGGTGTTGCGCGGCACGTCCCACGTGGGCATCGTCGCGTTCGGGGAGCGGGCCGGGCAGCCCAGCGCGTTCGTCTACCTGGACCACGCCGGCGGCGCCACCGAGTACGTGCCATTCGATGGCGTGACGCGGCCCGTGGAGATCTCGGTGGCATGCCTGTCCCCGGGCGACCTGCGACTGCGCATCAGCCGGGATGGCGCGGACGACGAATTGTTCGTGCTCAGCTCGGTCGACACGCCGGACCTCCCGCGCGAGACGCCGGCGGGCCAGTACGCGGGCCGCGTCGAGGCCTGCCAGGAGGCGGGGCCGCTGAAGGTGTCGATCACCGCCGGCGAGATGCCTGGCGCCGGCTGGCAGCTCTCGGCCCGGGTGCCCGGCAACTGCTCGGTGCAGGCCAGCGTCGATCCGTGCGACGCGCCCGGATGCCATGCCGTCGCGGTGCGGGTCGCCGGCCCGCGCGGCTGCTCGCTCAACGGGCGGACGCTGAACGGCGAGCTCGCGATGGTCGGCGGGCAGGTGCTGCTGACCGTGCGCAACGACACCGGCGGCCTGCTGTACATGGGAGCGCGCACTCCGGCCTGACGGCGCTCAGGACACGCCCGCGGGGTCGGCCTGCGCCGCCGTGTTGCGCAGGTGGATGAGGAATTCGCCGGTCATCATCACCCACAGCCGCAGCATGGCCTCGAGATGGGCCTGGGTCACGCCGCCGACCAGCACCACATCCATCTCGAGCACGATCAGCTCGCCGTGCGTGGCCAGCCGCGCGAAGCGCTTGCCGCGCTGCCAGCCGTCCAGCAGCGCGCGCGGCACCTCGCCGCCGCTGACGCGCAGCGCGCAGCTCAGCGTGAAATCGACGTGGCCGCCGGTCTCCGCGGCATTGCCCCACAGCACCTGGAAGCCCACGCCCTGGCTGGCGCTGTGCAACTGGGTCTTGCCATCGCGCTCGGTCGTGGTCACGGCGCAGCCGGCCGCGCGGATGGCGGCGGCCAGTTCGTCCGCGTCGACGGCGGACAGTATCCTGATATCGTTCATGACGTGTCCCGGATCAGTGGGCGGCGCCGGCAGCGACTGGCGCGGATGGCGCGGACGGCGCGGCGGGTGATGCAGCGGATGGCGCGGCGGATGGCACAGGCAGCGCCGCCACGCCGCGCGGATCGAACTTGTTCTCGTACAGCGCATCGCCGTAGACCTGGGCCTGCGTCTCCAGCTTCACGCGCGCGCCCGCCGCGAAGGGATGGCGAAAGGCGACCGCGTCGGCCACGTCGAAATGCTCGTAGGCATCGAGGATTTCCTTGCCGATGGATTGCAGCCGCGCGTTCATCGCGCCGCAGCGCTCCAGTTGCGCGTCGCGTTCGCGCTGCGCGTCGAGCGCGCGGCCGCGCTCCTGCGTCATCGCCGCAAGCTGCTGCTGCAGCCCGCGCGCCGTCCGCTGCTGCTCGTCGCGCGCGGCATCGGCCTGGCGCGTCCGCTCGGCGGCGCTCTCCTCCACCTGGCGCTGCCTCGCCGCCAGCCCCTGCGCCCGGCCGCGGCTGGCTTCCAGCTCGGCCCGCGCTTCGGCCAGTTCCCTGGCCGCCGCCGCCTTGCCTTCCTCGGCCGCGCGCAGCGTCGCCTGCAGCGTGGCGCGCTCCGCCTGCATCTGCTGGTTCTGCGCGTTGAGCGCGCGCAGCTGCGTGCGCAGGCGGTCTTCCAGCGTGCCCTGCGGCTGCGCCTGGGCGCCGGCCGGCGCGGGCACGGCAAGCAGCCATGCCGCGACGGCCACGCCCAGCGCCCCGTTCCTCATCCGTGATTGCAGCATGGTCTACCTCAGAACTTGGCGTTCAGTTCGAGCATCAGCACGTTGATGGACAACGGGTCGCCATAGACCTCGCGCCCGCTCAGCCAGCGCGCCTGCAGCCAGGCGTTCTTATCGATGCCGTAGGCCGCCCCCAGGAAATAGCCGCGCGCGTTGGTGCCGCCCAGGCGGAAATCCGGGTCGGTGTAGCCGTCCGGCACCGCATCGGGCTCCAGGTACTTGTAGCCCATCATGAAATTCCACTGCCCGCGCGCCGACACCGCCTGGTTGCCGAAGATGGCCCGCACCAGGTAGCCGTTCGGGCCGCTGCGCCACTTGTCCTTGTACTCGCTCAGCGGCGTCGATCCGTCCACGCCTTCGTAGTGGTTGGCCGGGTAGGAGCGCGGGTCGGAGAACGGGCGGTCCTTGTTGTACGCCAGGTTGCGCACGTAGCTGGCCTGGAAGCTGAACGGCAGCCCGCCGAACACATGCGTGTCCCACTGCCCCGTTATGTTGAGCGGGCGGAAGTTCTGGGTCAGCCCGAAGAACTGCGGGTTCGAGGTGTCGTTCACGTCCACCGGCACGTTGTTGCGCAGCCCGAACAGCGTGTTGCCCTTCTGCATGAACGCCGGGCGCGAATTGTCGGTGTCGCAGGAAGGCGAGGACGTCAGGCACGGCTGCGAGAACTGGCCGCGCATGTCGGTGAAGTGGTAATACGCCACCGCGCCCTTGAAGCGGTCCCCGCCGGCCAGCTTCCATTCCGCGCCGGCCTGCAGCGCGAACAGCCACTGGTTGCGGCTGTCCGACTTTTCCTGCGCGTTCGAGGGGAAATTGTCGTCGCTGTAGTTGACCGGGAACGCGCCGCCGGTCACGAACGCCGTGACGCCGCGCGTGCCGACGGACTTGCGCCAGGCGCCGGCAATCCCGTCGAAGTTCAGGTCGTTGGAGAACACCAGGTCGTTGTTGTCCAGGCCATAGAACGGGTTGCCGAAGCGGCCGGCGGTGACGTGGAACGCATCGGTGAAACGGTAGTCCAGATAACCCTGGTCCAGCCAGATGCTCTTCTTGGCAAAACCGCCGCCGAGCGTCTGCGTGGTCGACACCGGCCCGTTGCTGCTGCCGGTGCCGATGCGGATGCCCGCGGTCAGGTCGTCGGAGACCGCGGCGGTGACGCCCAGCCGCGCGCGCAGGCGCAGCAGGTCGGTGCGGTTCTTGTCGGTGTTGAGCAGCGGCGGCAGCGAGTTGGCCGAGGGGCCGAAGTCGACCGGGCCGTTGGCGTTGACGGCCGCGTAGTCGACGGTCGGCGCATTGCCGCCGCCGTACAGGTTGGCCTGGTAGCGCACGCGCACGTCGCCGGACAGGGTGATGCGCGAGACCCAGTCGGGGAACGTGTTGGGCGTGGCCCAGTGTTCCTCCTTCGCCTGCGCGATGACCTCTTCCTTGACCTCGTCGCGGATCTGCTGGCGCACGCGCGGCGAGACATAGGGCACGCGCACGTCGCCCGGCTGCGCGCCGCCGGCCGCGGCGGCCACGGTCGCGGCCCCCGCTCCCGCCGCCACGCCCGCCGCCGCACCTGCGGCCCCCGGCCCGGCCGCGGCCGGCGGCTGCGCCGCCGCGCGGGCCTGCGCCAGCAGCGTTTCGCCTTCCTCCCGGGTCAGCGTCCCGCGCATGACCAGGATGCGGATCAGGTTCTGCGTGACGTCCGCCGATGCCGGGGGCACGGTGCCCTGCGCATGGCCCTGCTGGCAGCACGCCGCAAGCGTCAGGGCGGCGGCCAGCGGCCGCAGCACCGGATGGCGAAGGCGCGATGCCTTGCACTGATTCATTGCTCTCTCCTCAAAGATCTCTCTCATGTCCGGCCCGGGTCCCGGCGGCGCGTCACGGGCGCCGCGCCTGCATCACCACGCGGGCCGGGAAGCTCAGGCCCGCCGGCGGCCGCTCGTCCACGCGGCCCAGCGCGCGCAGCGCCGCCAGCAGCGCTTCGTCGGTGGCCGCACTGCCCGTCGAGCGCACCAGCTCCACGCGCGTGATGCGCCCGTTCTCGTCCATCCACATGTTCACCATCACCTGCGGAAACGCGAGCCGCGCGGTGGCCGGGTTCTGCTGCACGGCGCGCTGCAGCGCGTAGGCCAGGTACTGGCCATACGTCGCGTTGCCCGCGCGGCCGGCGCCGCCGCTGCCCATGCCGTCGCCGCTGCCGACCTGGATGCCGCCCGCGCCGGCCTGCGCGTCGGCGTTCATGGTCACGCTCTGCGCCGCGTCGTTGGCCGGCCTGGGCGCTTCCGCGGGCCTGGGTGCCGGCTCCATCGGCTTGGGATCCGGCGTGCGGATGCGTTCTTGCTTGACCGGCTCCGGCGGCTTCTGCTCGGGCGGGGGCGGAGGCGGCGGGGGCGGCAGCGAGACCATCGGCGGCAGCCGCGGCGCCTCCTTTCTCGCGGACGCGGTATCGCCCGCCCATTTCCAGAGCGCCCAGCCGGCCAGCGCAAGCGCCAGCGCTGCCACGGCGCCGGCCAGCGGCCCGCGCCAGCGCCGCCGTGGCGCGGCCTCGCGATCGTCGTACGGCTGCTGTTCCATGACGCGGCCTAGTTGGCTGGCTTGCCTGTCACCAGGCCCACCTGCTGCAGCTCCAGCCGCCGCAGCAGGTCCAGGACCTCGATGACCTTGCGGTACTGCACCGCGGCGTCACCCTTGACGATGACCGGGAAGTCCGGCGTCTGGGCGCGCTGCGCGCGCAGCCGGTCCTCCAGCTCCGCCAGCGTGACCGGAAACGCGTCCAGGTAGACCTGGCCCGAGTCGGTCACGGTGATGGCCTTGATCTTCTGTTCGGACAGGCTGGCGGAGGCGCTCGCCTTGGGCAGGTCCACCTTGATGCCCTGCACCGCGGCCGTGGTCATCAGGATGAAGATGATCAGCAGCACGAACGCCAGGTCCAGCAGCGGCGTGATGTTGATGTCGTCGTAGGGCTTGTCGTCGTCGTGCGTGGCGGCCATGATGGATTCCCCTCAGAGCGCGCCGGCACCGGGGCCGCGCTCGCCGGCGCGGGCGGACGGGGCCATGCCCACGCCGCCCGCCCCCGCCTGCCGGGCCGGCACCAGGCCCGCTTCCGCGAAGCGGCGCATCAGCTCGCCCACGAGGCGGTCCATGTGGCCGCCGGCCTCGGCCTGCGCCACCTCGCTCTCGCTGCCCGCATGGAGCTCGGCCAGGCGCGTGACGAATTCGTCCACGAACACGTCCATGTCCGCGCTCACGTTCTTGTTGCGCGTGAGCAGGTAGTTGTACGAGAACAGCGCCGGAATGGCGACGAACAGGCCCACCACGGTAGCCACCAGCGCGGCCGCGATGCCGGGCGCGATGGCGTTGATGTTGACCTCGCCCGCCAGCGCCACCGCCGCGAACACCAGGATGATGCCGACCACCGTGCCTAGCAGGCCCAGGTACGGCCCGCCCGAGATCGAGATGGTCAGCAGCACCAGGCCGCGGTTCAGGCGCTGGTTCTCGCGCACGCGCGTGGCGTCCATCGACGCGCGGATGGCCTCGATGGTCTCGGCGGCCACGGCCTTGTTGCCGTCCTGCTCGCGCCGGCTGCGCAGCTCGCCCACGGCCACCTGGTACAGCCGGTACAGCGTGGAATCGGCCAGCCGCCGGGACAGGCCCGGATTGGCCGGCACCGATTCCGCCAGCGCCTCGAGCCGGTGGCCGACCTTGCGGAACTGCGCCATGAATTCGTCATTGGCGCGCGACACGCGGCTCACGTAGGTGGCCTTGACGTAGGTGACCCACCACGACAGCACGGCCATGACGGCCAGCAGCCCGATCACGACCCACGCGTCCACCGGCACGTTGGTCAGGATGAAGCCGATCTCGCCGAAGCCGCTGCCGGCCTGCTTTTCGTCGGGGCCGTAGGCGAGCAGCTTCGAGTCGCTGCCCTGCATCGCGGCCTCCGCGGCCAGCAGCGCGGCGGGCCGCGCCACGCGCGAGATGCGCACCTCGTCGAGCTGGCCCGCGAAGCCCGGCAACTCGCCCGCGGGGTCGGCGCCGATCATGGCCGCGCCGGCAAACGCCGGCAGCGCGGCAGCCACCTTCGCCACCTCGCGGCCGTTGACCAGCAGCGCGACCTGCCCGCCGCCCGCGGTCATCGCCACGTGGGTCCACTGCTGCGCGCCCAGCGGCTCGCTGGCCGCGGCCTGCTGCTGGCCCACGCGCACATAGGGCACGCCGTTGGCCAGGCCCACCAGCAGCGCGTTGCCGGCCTCGCGGCGCGCGTACAGCACGCCGTTCGCGGCGGCGTCCGCGCGCACCCACGCGCCAAACGTCATGGCGCCGCCGGCGGCCACGCGCAGCGAATCGCTGGCGGGCAGGGCGATGCCCGCCTTGCCGTCCAGCTTCGCCGCCTGGCCGATCAGGCCCTCGCCCACCGGCACGCCGGCCTGCGCGTTGTTGTGGTACGCCGTGGCGTCGGCCGGCGCCGTGCCCGCCGCGCCGTCGAAGTGATAGACCGCCGTGTAGTCGGCGTCGAACGGCGACGCGCCGCCGGCCTGCGGGGCCTTGGCGTTGCCGTAGTACATCCAGATATCCTGGCGCGCGCCGCCGGGCACCGCCGGCATGTCCACCCAGACCAGCCCCATGCCCAGCAGGGAATCGAACTG
This sequence comes from Cupriavidus ulmosensis, assembly GCF_977008105.1. Lineage (NCBI taxonomy): Bacteria > Pseudomonadati > Pseudomonadota > Betaproteobacteria > Burkholderiales > Burkholderiaceae > Cupriavidus > Cupriavidus ulmosensis. The sequence goes on along the minus strand of NZ_CDRMWP010000001.1, from coordinate 1,678,309 downwards.
CTCGACCTGGTGCGCGAGCGGGGTCTTGTCGTCGGCCGCGACGAAGCGCAGGTCGCCGCCCTTGTCCTGCACGGCGTCGAACTGGAAGTTGCCCGCGTGCAGGCGCACCAGCACCGGCATGCGTCCGAGCGGCTCCGCGATGTTGGCGCCCTTGGGCGTGGTATCGACCGAGACCGGCTTGCGGAAGGACCAGTCCTGTTGCCACCAGGCTTGTGCCACCTGCGGCAGACAGGCACCGAGCATGGCGAGGGATAGCAGCAATTTACGCATAACAGTGCTCCGTTGGGTGCGCGCCGGCCCCATCAAAAAGTAGTGCGAAGGTTGAAGTTGACGGTCGGGGAACCCGCCTCGGTACGCTGCGCGTCGCGCAACGGCCAGCCCACGTCGAGCTTGCCGGTGACGTTCCGGAAGAGCCGGATGCTGGAGCCGAAGCCCACGCCGAGCAGCGTGTAGCTGCGGCGCTGCTCCGGCAGCGGGTCGCGCAGCTTCAGCGTGGCGGCGTCGAAGAAGCCGTAGACGCGCCATTCGTCGACACCGGGCCACAGCCAGTCCGCGTACGACGGCGAGCGCACCTCCAGCGAGGCGAGCAGGCCATCGTCCGCGGTGGCCTCCGCCGAGTAATAGCCGCGCACGCTGGTCGCGCCGCCGGCGGCGAACTGCTCGCCGGAGACCAGCGCGCCGGATGCCACCTGGAAGGCGCCGCGCGCATAGAGCTCCACGCCGCCCTTGAGCGTCTGCGTGTGCGTGCCGTCGCCCTTGAGGTAGATGAAGTCCGGCGAGGCGCGGTAGCGCTTGGCGCCGTACTCGGCCCACCCGCTGCCCACGCCGAAGCCGTTGAAACCGCCTGTCAGCGCAAGCGCGGCCGAGCTCTGCGAGCGCTCGCCGAAGCGGTACGCATTGAACGACAGCGTCAGCGGCAGGTAGCGCAGCGGCACGTTGGACGCGGCCCCGCCCAGCGACACCGCCTCGTCCATGTCCTTGAAGTCGATGCCGAGCCCGAGCGAGCCGGACCAGTCGCCCGCGGGCGGCAGCGCGTAGTTGCCCTGGATGCCGAACACCTTGCCCTTGCCCAGCACGCTGGTGCCGCCCGTGGTGGCCACGTTGCTGTCCGAGACATAGCCGGTGGCCTGCACGCTGTACGGCGTGCCCGCGAACGGCGCGAGATAGCTGAACGACCACACGCGCGCCTCGTTCAGGTCCTGCGGCGCGCCGAAGAACGTCACCGATGCCTGGTGCCCCATCTGCCAGAGGTTGTCATGGCCGATGGTGGCCGAGGCGCGCAGCGCGTGTGTGTCGACGCTGTGGTCGTTGTTGAGCATCACGCTGCCGCTGAGCGGCCGGTGGTCCTCCACCTTCAGCTCCACGTCCACGGTCTGCGGCAGCGAGCCCGGGCGCACCATCGGCACGACCTGGCGGTTGGGCGAGGCGTTGAGCGCGGTCAGCTCTTTCTGCGCGGCATTGAAGTCGGGCACCTTGCCCTCGGCCAGCGACGGCACCGCGTCGCGCACCGCGGCCGGGGAATAGTGCTCGGCGCCGACCACGCGCAGGCGTCCCACGCGCGTCTCGCCGACCTGCAGCAGCACCACGCCGCCGGCCACGCGCTGCTCGGGCAGTTCCACCACCACGGACTGGTAGCCGCGCTTCTGGTAGCGCAATTCCAGCGCGGCGCGCGCGCCTTCGACATCGTCGGCGGTGCGCGACGGCCCCAGGAACGGCGCCACCGCGTCCTCGATGTCGCCCTCGTCGAGCATGGTGTTGCCGCGCACCACGTATTCGTTGACGTCGAACCGGCGCGGCTCGCTCGCGGCCGGTTGTGCGCCCGGCTGCGCGGCCGGTTGTGCGGCCGGCTCCGCCGCGGCCGCGGCCTGCGCGGCCGCCGCGGCGAGCGCCAGCAGCACCGCCCCCGCCCTGCGTCGGCGCGCGCGGGCCCCGATCCCGTGTGTCCGGGATGTCTTCATACCCCTACCCTTTTTTGTTGTCCGGCAACGCCGGCAGGCTGGCGGCTGGCCGCCCTGGCATGGCCGGCCCCGCCGGCCCGTCCCGCGTTCAGCGCACCGCCGAGATGACGCTGTCCAGCGCGGACTGGTCCACGCTGGCGGCCGACGCCGCGGTCTGCTGCTTGAGGTAGGCCTGCGCGGCGTCGCTCTGGTATTGCTGGCGCAGCTTCGCGCGCAGCGGCTCCCTGACTTCGTCGAGCGGGCGCAGTCCGGCCTCGCGCACCGCGATCAGCTTCAGCACGTGCAGGCCGGTGGGCGAACGCACCGGCTCGGACACCGCGCCCGGCTTCAGCGCCACCACCGCGGCGCGGATCTCGGGCAGCATCTCCGTCTCCGGCAGCCAGCCGGTATCGCCGCCGTTCGCGGCCGAGCGCGGCTCCTGCGAGCGCGCCCTGGCCAGCGCCGCGAAATCGGCGCCGGCGCCGCGCGCCTGGCGCGCGATGCTCTCGGCTTCCTTGCGCGCGTTGGCGCGCGCCGCCTCGTCGCCCTCGGCCGCCACGTAGATCTGCGCCACGTGGTACAGCTTCGGCGCGGTGAAGGCGGCGGGACTGGCGTCGTACGCCGCCTTGATCTCGGTGTCCGACGGATACCCCTGCGGCGGCTGCGTCACCGATTCCAGATAGCTGCGCACAATGACCGACTGCTCCGCGTCGAGCACCATCGCGGCGACTTCCGGGCGCCTGGCCCAGCCCTTGGATTCGGCTTCGGCCAGCACGCTCTTCTGCGCCAGGCGGCTCTGCACCAGCCGCTCCAGCGTCGGCTTGTCCGCCGCGAGCCGGGCGCGCGACGGCGCGTCCAGCGCGCGCAGGAACGTCTCCAGCTCCGCCTGCGTGACACTGGCCTTGCCGCTCTGCGCGACGATCTTGTCGGCGGCCACGACGGTGCCGGGTGCCACGGCAAGTACCGAGAACAGCGCCGCGCCGGCAATGGCACGGGGAACAACGAAGATCAGCTTGCGCATCACGGTGGACCTCCTGTAGCGTTTCTCTCAACGACGGTCCACGGCGGCCGGCGGGTGCCGATACTCAGGCAATCCAGCCAGGAAATTTCTGGGAGCGCAGCGTTGAAACGACTTCATGCATTTGCGATTGCGGCGATTCTTACGGCGCACGGTGACGTGGTTGTTGCGGAATCTGGGCAGATTTCCGGCGCGCCGCGGCCGGCGGAAGACACCGTGCCATGCGTCAGCGTCGAGGTGAACGGCCAGCGCGCGCCCGCGCTGGCATGCCTGAACGACAGGCTCGAGCAGGCGGCAAGAGGCGGCGCCAGGGGCGGCGGCAAGCCGGCCGCGGGCGCACTGAGCGAACAGCTCGCGGGCCTGCCATCGAACCAGGCAGGCATGTTCAATTACTCGGCCACCGCCAACCGGATGGGCAATACCTTTGGCTCATCGGTCAATGCGCAGCGTCCGCCGCAACGGCCCGTCTACCTGCCCGCGCTCGGGCGCCATCCCTGACGCTGCCGCTGGCGTTGCCCGTCACGCTGCCCGTCACGCTGCCCATCGCGCGACGCATGGCGCTACCCCCCTCCCATTGGGGGGAGACGCGCGGCCACGCCACGTGGCGACAACGCGCGCGCGCATTGGGAACGATATATGGCACCGTCTAAGAAGAATGTGTAACGATTCCGACATAGGGCTCGCATAGCATGATCCGTGATCTGTGCAATGCAGCAGCAATGCGCCGCCTCGATTCGCCGGGAGCCACTGGCAACGCATTATCGCTGTGCTTGCCGGGGGTCTTTCCCGCGAGTCGGCGCAAGCCCATATCCTCAGGCGCGAACACGTGAATCGGCAATGAGACGGGGCAATTCAGCATATCGCCGGTCATCGCCTTCCGTTTTCCGGACTCCATTCACCGCTGCCGCTACAAGCGGCCGCGGTTTCGTCTTGATAAAAATAGGGAAAAAGCATGACGGAAAATCAGTGGGTCATTAATGTCACCAAATTCAGCGCCAATCCATCGCGGGCCCTGCAGGCCGCGCAAGAGCAGCCGGTGCTGGTGGTCAAGCACCAGCGCCCGCATGCCTACCTGGTGTCCGCCTCGTGGTGGCGGGAAGTCATGACCCTGCTCGCGGAAAACCGCGCCCACGAAGCGGAGCGGCCCGCGCCATCGCCGTGCGGCAACGAGAACGGCAACGCCTGATGCCGTAGCGCGCGGCCCGCTTCCCGGCGCCGCCGCGCGGGAAAAGATTTCCACATCGCGCTCTCGCTTCAAACGCCGCGGCGGGCGGCGGCACGCGCGTCGTGATGACTTCATGACAGAACCTTCCCCGACGCCGCCACGGTTGTGCCGCAATGCGCCGATACCTTAGGCGATGCACCGCGCCCCGGGGTATCCGCAAGCAGTTTCGTGCGGTCCCCGGGGCGCCCGATTCACGCCGGCCGGGCGCATAGCAGGCGCGTTACGGCAATCCGCTACCGACCATGCCGCTCGCCCGCATCCCCTCGCGCCACGTGTTGCCGCTCGCCACCGCGCTGCTGTTGAGCGCCGCCATGCCCGCGGCGCAGGCCGCCGCCCGCCAGGTCACGCTGGACTTCGACAACGCGGATATCTCGCAGGTGGTGCAGGCCATCGCCGGCGCGGACGGCAAGACCGTGTTCGTCGATCCGCGCGTCAAGGGCACCGTCAGCCTGTCCTCGGACCAGCCGCTCGGCACCGCGGACGCCATGCGCATGCTGCAGTCGGCATTGCGGCTGCAGGGCTACGCGATGGTGGCGGACGGCAGGACCGTCAAGGTCCTGCCGGAAGCGGACGCGAAGCTGCAGGGCATGCCCATTGTCACCGGCGCCGGTGGCGGCGACGCGGAGGCGAGCGGCGGCCAGGTCATCACGCGCGTGTTCCGCCTGTCCCGCGAATCGGCCACCAGCCTCGTGCCCGTGCTGCGGCCGCTGATCTCCGCCAACAACACCATCAACGCCTACGCCAACAACAACACCATCGTCGTGACCGACTACGCCGACAACGTCAGGCGCATCGGCGGCATCATCGCGGCGGTGGACCGCGGCACGCCCGGCGGCGAGGTGGAGGTGGTGGCGCTGGAAAACGCCGTGGCCAGCGACGTGGCCGTGCTGCTGCAGCGCATGCTCGACGGCGGCAGCGGCGGCAGCGGCGGTGGCGGCGGTGGCAGCGCCGGGTCGGCAAGCAACTCGGGCGGCTCCGGCGGCGAAGGCGGCGCGCCACGCATCGCCGTGGTGGCGGAGCCGCGCAGCAACACGCTGCTGATCCGCGCGCCCAGCCCCGAGCGCATGCGGCAGGCGAAGGCGCTCGTGGAACGGCTGGACCGCCGCTCCACGCGGCCCGGCAACATGTACATGGTGCCGCTGAAGAACGCCAGCGCGGTCACGCTGGCGCAGACGCTGCGCGCGCTGGTGGCGGCGGACGCCACGCTCTCCATGCAGTCGTCCGGGGCCGGCGGCGGCCAGGGCGCGGCCGCGCCCGCCACGGCCCTGCAGGCGTCGTATCCGTCGATGCCGCCCCTGCCCTCCGGCACGAGCAGCTCGTCGTCCGGCCTGGGCTCGTCGGGAGGCCTCGGCACATCGGGCACATCGGGCGGATCGGGCAGCGCCAGCGGGCTCGGCAGCGGCAGCTTCAACAGCGGCGGCAGCGCCAGCCAGTCCACCACGGGCGGCACCATCCAGGCCGACCCGGCCACCAACTCGCTGCTGATCACCGCGTCCGAGCCGGTGTACCGCAACCTGCGCGCGCTGATCGACGAGCTCGACACCCGCCGCGCGCAGGTCTACGTGGAATCGATGATCGTGGAGATCACCTCCGACAACGCCGCCGAGCTGGGCATCCAGTGGCAGGCGCAGAACGGCCGCGCGTTCGGCGGCACGAACTTCGGCAGCGGCGGCCAGAACATCGTCAACGTGGGCGCCGACACGGCCGCGGGCGGCGGCATCCTGGCCGGCCTGGCGTCGAGCCTGCCGGGCGCGGGCGGCCTCAACATCGGCGTGCTCAGCAGCAAGCTGGGCCTGAACGTGCTGCTGCGCGCGCTCTCGAAGCAGAGCGGCGTCAATATCCTGTCCACGCCCAACCTGATGGTGATGGACAACGAGGAGGCCCACATCATCGTCGGCCAGAACCTGCCCTTCGTCACCGGGTCCTACGCCCAGACCGGCTCGTCCGCCTCCGTCACGCCGTTCCAGACCATCGAGCGGCAGGACGTGGGCCTGACGCTGCGCGTGCGCCCGCAGATCACCGACGGCGACAGCGTCAGGATGCAGATCTACCAGGAGACCTCGGACGTGATCGATCCGGGCGGCGTCAACGGCCCCACCACCAACAAGCGCGCGCTGGAAACCGCGGTGATGGTCGATGCCGGGGACGTCATCGTGCTCGGCGGCCTGATGCAGGACAGCTACAACGAAGGCGTGCAGAAGGTGCCCGGGCTGGGCGACATCCCGCTGATCGGCGGCCTGTTCCGCTACGAGAACAAGCAGCGCAGGAAGACCAACCTGATGGTGTTCCTGCGGCCCGTGATCATGCGCTCGCCGCAAGCCGCGCGCGACGTGGTGATGACCCGCTACGACTACATGCGCGGCGAAGGCGCGCGCGCGCCCACCGACAACTGGTTCGTGCGCGACGACGACACGCCGCGGCTGCCGCAGGCCGACGGCATGCCGCCGACCTCGCCGCTGGAGCTCGGCAACAGGCGCACGCCGGTGCCCGCGCGGCCGCAGGCCACCGATTCGTCGCTGATGCTGCCGCCGCCGCGCGAGCATGAGGCACCGGCCGCGCCATCCCCAGCCGCGCCGGATGCCGCGCGCCCCGGAGACAACGGATGAACGCCACCGCCGTCGAGCCCGACCTCACCCCGCCCACCCTGCCCGCCGGCGTGTCGGCGCGCCTGGTGCCCTATGGCTGGGCGCGCGCCGCGCGGCTGCTGCTGATCGCGCGCGCGGAAGGCCCGCCGACCGCGTGGGTGTGCGAGGAAACGCCGCCCGAGGCGATCGCCGAGGCGGCCCGCACCTTCGGCGTCGAAGACTGGGTCACGGTCGCGGCCGAGCACCTGCGCCAGGCGCTGTCCCAGGCGTATGCCGGCAACGAAGGCTCCGCCGCGCAGGTGGTCGGCGAGGTCGAGGGCGAAGTGGATCTGTCGCGCCTGATGCAGGAACTGCCCGCCGTGGAAGACCTGCTGGAGGCGGAGGACGACGCGCCGGTGATCCGCATGATCAACGCGCTGCTGACCCAGGCCGCGCGCGAAGGCGCGTCGGACATCCATATCGAGGCCTTCGAGCAAAGCTCCGTCGTGCGGCTGCGCGTGGACGGCGCCATGCGCGATATCGTCAAGCCCAAGAAGGCGCTGCACGGCGCGCTGATCTCGCGCATCAAGATCATGGCGCAGCTGGACATCGCCGAAAAACGCCTGCCGCAGGATGGCCGCATCACGCTGCGCGTGGCGGGCCGCCCGGTGGACGTGCGGGTCTCCACGCTGCCCACCACGCACGGCGAGCGTGCCGTGCTGCGCCTGCTGGACAAGGAAGCGGGGCGGCTCGACCTGGCGCGCCTGGGCATGGGCGCCGCCACGCTGCAGCGCTTCGACCGCCTGATCGGCCAGCCGCACGGCATCGTGCTGGTGACGGGCCCGACCGGCTCCGGCAAGACCACCACGCTCTACGCCGCGCTGTCGCGGCTGGACGCCGGCACCACCAACATCATGACGGTGGAAGACCCGGTCGAATACGACCTCGACGGCATTGGCCAGACCCAGGTCGGCGAGCGCATCGGCATGACCTTCGGCAAGGCCCTGCGCGCGATCCTGCGCCAGGACCCGGACGTCATCATGATCGGCGAGATCCGCGACCTGGAGACCGCGCAGATCGCGGTGCAGGCGTCGCTGACCGGCCACCTGGTGCTGGCCACGCTGCACACCAACGACGCGGCGTCCGCGGTCACGCGGCTGACGGACATGGGCGTGGAGCCCTACCTGCTGTCGTCGTCATTGCTGGGCGTGCTGGCGCAGCGTCTGGTGCGGCGGCTGTGCCCGGCGTGCCGGCGGCTGGAAGACGGACGCTGGCGGCCGGTGGGCTGCGACCGCTGCGGCCCCACCGGCTTCCAGGGGCGCTCGGGCGTCTACGAATTGCTGGTGGTGGACGACGCGGTGCGCCGCCAGGTTCACCAGCAGGCCGCGGACGCCGACATCCGCGCCGCGGCCGTGGCCGGCGGCATGCTGACCATGCGCGAGGACGGCCAGCGCTGGATCGACGCCGGCGACACCACGCTCGAGGAAGTGCTGCGCGTGACCAAGGACTGACAAGGAGGGCGCCATGCCCGCTTTTCGTTACGAAGCCGTGGACTTTGGCGGCAAGCTCCATCGCGGCGTGCTGGAGGCCGAGGGATCCAAGGCCGCGCGCGGCCAGCTGCGCACGCGCGGCCTGACGCCGCTGAAAGTGCTGCCGGTGACGGCCGCGGCCAACGGGGGCGGCGTCACGCTGTTCGGCGGCAGGCTGGGCGCGCAGGAACAGGCCCTGTTCACGCGCCAGCTGTCCAGCCTGCTGAGCGCCGGCCTGCCGCTGAACGAAGCGCTGTCCGCGCTCGCGGACCAGGCCGAGCGCGCCTACGTGCGCCACCTGGTCAGCGCCATCCGCGCCGACGTGGTGTCCGGCCAGTCGCTCTCCGGCGCGCTCTCGCAGCATCCGCGCGATTTCCCCGACATCTACCGCGCGCTGGTGTCCGCCGGCGAGCACAGCGGCAAGCTGCACCTGGTGCTGACGCGGCTGGCGGACTACGTCGAGAGCCGCAACGCGCTCACGCAGAAGATCAAGCTGGCATTCACCTACCCCGCCGTCGTCACCGTGGTGGCCTTCGGCATCGTGGTGTTCCTGCTGACCTACGTGGTGCCGCAGGTGGTGGGCGTGTTCACCACCACCAAACAGAAGCTGCCGATGATCACCGAGGTCATGCTCGCGTGCAGCAACTTCGCGCGCGCGTGGGGATGGCTGGCCGCCATCGGCCTGGTGCTGCTGGGCTGGCTGATACGGCGCATCCTGGCGCAGCCCGGTCCGCGCCATCACTGGCACAGCTGGCTGCTGACCGCGCCGCTGCTGGGCAAGCTGGTCAGCGGCTACAACACCGCGCGCTTCGCCAGCACGCTGGCCATCCTGACCAGCGCCGGGGTGCCCATCCTGCGCGCGCTGCAGGCCGCCGGCGAGACGCTCAACAACGTCGCGCTGCGCGCCACCGTGGAAGACGCCATTTCGCGCGTGCGCGAGGGCACGTCGCTGGCGCGCTCGCTGGCCTCGGCCAACCAGTTCCCGCCGGTGCTGATCCATTTGATCCGCTCGGGCGAGGCCACCGGCAACCTGCCCGAGATGCTCGAGCGCGCGGCGCAGGGAGAGGCCAGCCAGCTGGAACGCCGGACCATGTTCATCACCGGCCTGCTGGAACCGGCGCTGATCCTGGGCATGGGGCTGATGGTGCTGATGATCGTGCTGGCGGTGCTGATGCCGATCCTGGAGATCAACCAGATGGTGCGGTAGCTGCCGCTGGCGACGCGGCGGGACACGGCCCTGCACGCGCCGCCGGCAGGTCATCGGCCGGCGCGGGGGATGTTGCTCACCAATGCCGGGCCGGGCGGGACGTCGCCGCTCGTCGCCGCCGCCAGCACCGGCAGCACGCGCCGCGGCGCCATCGCCACCTCCTGCGCGACACCGCCCCGCTTCAGCACCACCGAGCGCGCGCGCACCTCGGACAGCACCAGCCCGGGCGCCGCTTCCCGGCCCGCGTGCACGAGCCGTGGCGCGGCGCCGGCGATGGAGAGCACCGCCGCCCCGTCGTCCCGCCCGAGCGGCCGGATCACGCCACCGACCGTCACCTTCAGCCCCTGCGCCTGCGCCGGTCCGGCGCCGAACAGCTCGCCGCCCGCGCCGGCGCGCGCCGGGGCCGCGGCGACCTTTTCCGCCCCCGGCGTCATCTCCGGCGTCGCAGCGATCTGCAGTCCCCAATAGACCACGACCGCCACACAAGCCACGCCGCCGGCCACCGTGGCCGCGGGCACGGCCAGTTCCCCCGGCGAACGCCGGCACCACTCGCCGCATCGCGCCAACCTCTGCAACGTCAGCAGCCTCGTCATCGCAACGGCCCTCCTGGCATGAACTTTCGGTGTCGGAAACCGCGCAGAAAGTGTCACCACTTTGCCCCTCGCGCTGGCCAGAATCATTTGGCCCGCCCTGGTAGCGCGACCCCGGCGACTGTGTTGTACCGCGCGATCATGACAACCCTCTTGCGGAACCTGCGATGACCCCGACACGACACCGACGCAAACGGCCGGCCAGCGGCTTCACCCTGATCGAGATCATGGTGGTCATCGTGATCCTCGGGGTGCTGGCCGCGCTGGTGGTGCCCAAGATCATGAGCCGCCCCGACGAGGCCCGCATCGTGGCCGCGCGCCAGGACATCGCCTCGATCATGCAGGCGCTCAAGCTCTACCGCCTGGACAACAGCCGCTATCCGTCGACCGACCAGGGGCTCGTCGCGCTGGTGTCCAGGCCGACCACCGAGCCGGTGCCCAACAACTGGAAAGGCGGCGGCTACCTGGAAAAACTCCCCAAGGATCCCTGGGGCCACCCGTACCAGTACCTGAACCCGGGCGTGCACGGCGAGATCGACATCTTCAGCCTGGGCGTGGACGGGCAGGCCGGCGGGAGCGGCAATGATGCCGACATCGGTTCCTGGGAATAGCGGCCCGCGCGCCGCGGCCGGCGCCGGCTTCACGCTGCTGGAGATGCTGGTGGTCATCGTGATCATCGGCATCGTCAGCGGCCTGGTCGCGGTCAACGCCCAGCCCAGCCCGCGCCAGTTGCTGGCGCAGCAGGCGCAGCGGCTGGTGTGGCTGCTGCAGGGCGCGCACGACGAGGCCCGGCTGCGCGGCGAGCTGATTGCGTGGGAGGCCACGCCGCAGGCGTTCCGCTTCGTGATCCGCGAGGGCGGCCGCTGGCTGCCGCTGCGCGACGACGTGCTGCGCCCGGGCAACTGGGGCGGCCCGCTGGCCGCGCTGAGCGTGGCGCAGCCGGACCAGCCCGCGCAGGCCGGCAATGCGCGCGTGCTGTTCGGGCGCGAGGCGGTGGAGCCCACGCTGGAAATCGTGCTGCAGCGAGACGGCGCCGCCGTGCGCATCGTCACGCTGGCACCCGGCCGCTATGTCGTGCAATAGCGCCACGCGCCGCCGCGCGGCCGGCTTCACGCACGACCGCAAGCACGGCCGCAAGCACGGCTTCACCATGATCGAGGTGCTGGTGGCGCTGGTCATCGTGGCCGTCGCGCTGGGCGCCTGCCTGCGCGCGGCCGGCATGATGGCCGACAGCAGCGACAGCCTGCGCGCGCGCACGGTGGCCGGCTGGAGCGCCGCCAACCGGCTGGCCGAGCTGCGGCTGGCCGGGCGCTGGCCCGAGCCCGGCACGCGCCGCTTTGGCTGTGACCAGGGACCGGTGGCGCTGCTGTGCGAGGAAGTGGTGTCGCAGACCGGCGACGCGCGCCTGCGGCTGGTCACGGTATCGGTCTATCGCCCCACGGACCCCGGCGCGCGCCTGGCGCAACTGGCGCAGGTGATGGCGCAATGACCCGCGCGCAGCGCCGCCGCGGCGGCTTCACGCTGATCGAGATGGTGATCGCCATCGCGCTGCTGGCCATCGTCGCGCTGATGTCGTGGCGGTCCCTGACCGGCATCATCCGCGGCCAGCAGGGCGTCATCGAGACCATGACGGACCTGCGCGAGGTGGACCGGATGTTCGACCAGATGTCGATCGACCTGGCCGACGCGGTGCCCGACAACGACCTTGGCGACGGCGCCATCGCGTTCGATGGCAGCCGGCTGCGCATCGTGCGCACCGTGCTGGCGCCGGGCCAGCCGACGCGCTGGCAGGTGGTGCGCTATCGCAGCGCCGACGGCGTGCTGTGGCGCGAGCTGTCGGCCCCCCTGGCCACGCGCGCGGCCGCGCTGGCGGCGCAGACCGCCCCGCCGGCGCAGCGCCAGGCATTGATCGGGCGCGCCGGCGCGATCCGGCTGCGCGGCTGGCTCAACGCCACCGGAGCGGGCACCATGCCCGGCGGCACCGCGGAAGGCTGGGCCCAGACCGATGGCGGCCGAAAACCGCCGCCGCTGCCGCCCGGCACGCCCCCGCCGCTGCCGCAGCACGCGGTCGGCGGCATCGAGGTCGTCGTCCTGGCCGGCTCGCCGCCTTCCGCCTACCGGCGCGTGCTGACCAGCGGCCCGTAGCACGCGGCGACTGCGCGGCGACTGCGCGGCGATCGCGCCCCACCTCCAGCAACGCACTCTTGCACTCTTGCCCACTTGCTCCCATGCCCACGCCAGAACTCTTTGCCAGCTGTTTCGTCCGCCTGCCGGCGCGTCCCGTGCGGCTGCCCAGGGACCGCTGGGACGCCGCGCTGCTCCAGGCATTGCCGTTTGCGCTGACCGACGGCGAGGGCGGCATCCTGCGCAGCGGCCATGCCGATGCCGGCGCGCTGCCGGCCGCGCGCGACACGGTGCTGATCGTGGATGCCCGCGACGTGCTGCTGCTGCGCGTGCCACTGCCGGCCGTCAACGGCGCGCGCCTGCGCGAGGCGCTGCCGGGCCTGCTGGAAGAGCGCCTGCTGGGGGACCCCGAACACAGCCATATCGCCGTGCTGGCCCGCCACGACGGCGGCGACGCCACGCTCGCCGCCGTGGACCGCGAATGGCTGCGCTTCGTGCTCGACGCCTTCGGCCGCCGGCGCGCGCGGCTGCTGCCCGCGGCACTGTGCGTGCCCCTGACCAAGGACCGCGCGACCGTGGTGGTGGACGTCCTGTCCGACGGCGCGGACGCCGGCTGCTGGCGCCTGACCGTGCGCACCTCGGTCGACGTGGGCTATGGCATCGCCATCAACGCCGCGCTGGCACCGGGCTGGCTCGCCACGCGCCTGCCCGTGGCCGCCTGCTACGCGGACGACGCCGCGCGGCCGCTGCTGGGCGACGCCGCGGCGCCGGCGGGCTGGCCACTGTGGATCCGCGGCGCCCGCGCGCTTGGCGGCATGGACCTGTGTCAATTCGAACTGGCGCACGCGCGCCGCCGCGCCGCCCGCCAGGACGGCGCGGCGCGCTGGCGCTGGCCCGCCCTGCTCGGCGTCGCCGCGGCGCTGCTCGGCATGGCCGGCATCAACGCGCAATGGTGGTGGCTGGCACGCCAGCAGGCCGAGGTGCGGGCCGGCTCGGAAGCCCTGGTGCGCCGGCACTTTCCGCGCGTCGGCCCGATCGTCGATGCGCCGGTGCAGATGCGCCAGCAACTGGACGCGCTGGCGCGCGCCAAGGGGCAGCCGGCCACCGGAGACATCGCCGACCTGTCCGAGCGCCTGGCCCAGGCGCTCGGGCCCGTGGCGCCGGATGCGCTGACCGAGCTCTCTTACCGCGACCAGACGCTGCGCGCCCGCCTGGCGGATTCGGCCAAAGTGGACGCCGACGCCTTTCGCCAGCGGCTGGAGGCCGCCGGCCTCTCCGCGCGGATCGAGGATGGCCGGTGGCTGATCAGGATCCGCTCATGAACGCGCCGCTCGACGAAGCCTTGCTGGTGCCCGCGGCACCAGCCGCCGCGCCGCGCCGCAGATGGCCGCTGCCACCCGCCGTCACGCGCGGCCTGCATGCCTGGCGGGCCATGCCGCCGCGCGACCGCCGCGCGGTGAGCGCCTGCGTCGCGGCGATTGCCGTCGTCGGCGGCTGGCTGGTTGGCTGGGAACCCGCCGCCGGCGCGATACCGCGCCTGCAACGCGAAATTCCGCGCGACCGCGCGCAGTGGCTGCAATTGCAGTCGCTGGCGAAACAGGCGCAGACACTGCGGGCGCTGCCCGACATCCCCCGGCGCACCGGCGCCGCGCTGCGCGACGAAGTGGCCAGGTCTCTGGACGCGGCCGGCATCACCGGCACGGTGGTCGAAGCCACGGACAACGGCGTGCGCGTGCGGATCGACAAGGTGTCGTTCTACACGTGGATGCAGTGGCTGGCCGGCGCGCGGCAGGCGTTCGGGCTGGGCGTGCTGGACATGGAGGCGAAGAAGGCCGAGGGCGGCGAGCGCGGCACGGTGACGGTCGGCGCGGCGCTGGGGTTGCCGGTGCCGTAGCGCCAGCGTCGAGGCGGGAGCCCGATCGCCGGGACGGCGACGACGTCCCGGCGCATCAGTCCGTGCCGCCGCGGGGCCGTTGCCAGTCGCGCAGGATTGCCGCGATGTCCTTCGCATAGCGGTCCCGCAGCACGGGTGTCTCCGAGTGATACGCGCCGACCGCTTCCCAGGTATTGCCGTACTTGTTCATCTTGCGCCGAAGATGCCAGGCGCCGACGTAGACGCTGACGCAGCCCGACTGCAGCGCCTTGCCGTCGACGCCATAGCGCTTCAGCTCCGCCAGGTGAATCGAGTTGATCTGCATGAGGCCCATGTCGACCGTGCGATTGTCGTTCCGGTGCAGCGCATCGACCCGGAAGCGCGACTCCTGCCACGCGATGGCGCGCAGGATCATCGGATGCACGGCGTGGTAGCGGCCGGCATCGTCGAAACAGTCGGCATGCGCCTGCGCGGCGACCGCCACTGCGGCGAGCCCGGCCATCACGCGCCGCCTCTCCCGCCTGCGTGTCATGGCAGGTCCTCCGGGTCCTGCTCCCGCACCCAGACCACGCGCGTGCGCAGGCTTGCGCCGATGCCCTCGCGGTAGATCAGCGCGCTGGTCCGGCGCAGCGAACGGCCACCGCGCACCTCACCGTGCACGATGAAGTACCGGCTGCGCGCATCGATCATCAGTCCCTGCGGCTCCGGGGCCGCCGGGGCCAGTGCCTTGAGCCGCAGGGACAGGTCCCCGAGGTCCCGCCAGTACGCCCGGTCGCGGTCGGCGATCATGGTCCTGGCCTGCGACACGGTAACGCCCGGAATGAATGCCGCCAGGACCTCGGGCCCCACTGTGTTCATGTTGACCGTGGTCGGCATCGGCAGCACCACCACGAATGGCGCCAGTTTTTCCACCGCTTCGCGCGTATAGCCGGGAACGGCCAGCAGGTCGAGCACGCGCGTGAGCGGCAGCGGGCCGTTCGGCCGCAAGCTGCGCAGGACATAGGCGGCGGTAGGCGCCGCCAGCGCGCTGTCCAGCGACAGCGTGGACAACAACCTTCTGTAGGCGGACACGCCGACATCGCTGACACCGGGCGGCTGGGTACGGTCGCCAGTGCTGACGAGGGTCATCAGGTTCAGGCGCGCCTGCGCATCTTCGATGGCGCCGCCGAGCGTCACCACATCGCCGCCCTGCGCGAATGTCGCGCCAGACGCCGCGTCCGCACCGATCCAGGCCGACAGCGGCGCCAGCTGGCGCGGCTGCGCCCAGGGCTGGCGCAGATGATCGATCGACGACCGCGCGCCGTTGTCCTGGAGCATGACGACGGCCCACGCGGTGATCACCCCCTGCAGGGATTCACCCTGCGCGCGCAGGCGCCGTGACTCCACCGCGCGCGTGGACGCCTGCTGCTGGACGAACATCGTCGTCACCAGCGTCACGCACAGCGCCACCACCAACAGCGCCGTCACCACGGCCGCGCCCCGCTGCCGGCGCCTCATGATCGCTGCACCGGCAGCCACGCCCAGCACGCCTGCACCTCGGCCGCGTCCACCCGGGGCGGCGGGCCGGACAGGAACGCCGCGTCCAGCTTCACCTCGTCCAGGTGATACAGGTGCTGCTGCTGCGGTGCGCGCGCGTCGCGCGGCCGCACGTAGTGCGCCTTGTAGAGGCGCGGCGCCGGGTCGCGCGCCGCGTGCAGGTCCGCGACGCCGCGCACCGGCGCATCGAACCAGAAGCGGATCCAGCTCCCGCCGCTGCGATATCCGCGCTCCCCCGGCAGGAAGCCGGCCAGCGCCAGCTGGATATACGGCACCAGGGCCGGGTTCAGGCCGGCATAGCCCCACAGGCCGCGCCGCGCCGCGAGCTCCGCCAGGCCCAGGAAGCGGCCTATGGTCATCGACGGCACCAGCTCTGGCCGGCGCATCAAGGTCAGGTGCCATTGCCAGCGGGCCAGGTAGGCGTCGCGCTGCGCGAGCGCCAGGCGGACATCCGTCATTTCGCCCATGACAAGCTCCTCGGGCAGGTCCCCGTGGCGCATCAACGGACAGCGCGCGCGGGCGCGCGAGCCGTGGCTGAAGCGAGGCCGTATCTGCGTGCTGCGCGCGCCGATCAGCAACAACGCGCGATGGCACAACGGACAGCGCGGTGGCGGCGCGCCGCCGTGCAACGCCGCCGCGCCAAACTCGGCCAGGTAAGCCTGGACCGTGATCAGACGAGCGTCGACCGGATGCAATGCAAGTCTCATGGCGTGGACAGGTTGAATGTTGAATGCCCACAGCCGCTCCCCAACAAGCCTTTCTCTGCGTCGACGCTCCGCGCGGATGCCCGCGATGGGTGAACCACACGGCGTGAACTTTCGCGCCATCACCCGCGTCTATGTCGTCGATCGTTGCGTTCGCGACAAATTGCTCGCGACGTCCCTCAAGTTACAAAGCGGCATTTGCACGGCAGTGACCAAATCTGCGAATATCGTGCAATCAGACAGACCCGGCTTGGTCATATCGCGCGACGCTTCTCGCGCTGCAAGCCACCCCGCGGTCTTCCTCTCTGCCACATGCTCAACGCCGCGTCTTGCCGCGGCACGTCATAACAAAAGAGCATGAGCCAGATTCGCCATCTCTTCACGATTCCATCCGCTCGTTTTCACGCGCCCCGCCAAGAATCCTTTCTGCGGGCAACGACAGCACACACGCTTTCCACACGGTGCCCGCAGGAAGTGAAGTCATGCATCAAACCACATCAATGCTTTCCACCCAATCAACGGGAGTTGCACTGTGAAACTGAAGCACGCACTGATCCAGGCGGCCTGCGCGGCCGTCGCCTTCTCGGCCACCGCGGCCATGGCCCAGAACGTCGTTGGCGGCGGCGCCTCGCTGCCCGAGTTCCTGTACAAGGCCGAAATCACCGCCTTCGCACCGAACTACGCCCCCTATGCCTCCACGGGCAGCGGCGCCGGCAAGACGGCCCTGCTCACCAACGCCCCCGCCGCCTTCAACGCGGTGACCGGCCGCACCGACACCGTGGTGCACTACGCCGGCAGCGACTCGATCCTGTCGCCGTCGGAAATCTCGACGTACAACGCCAACCGTGCCGCCACGGAAGGCGCCGCGATCCAGATGCCGTCGGTCGCCACTGCCGTCGGTATCGCGTTCAAGGCCGCCCCGGCGAACATCACGCTGACCACCGACCAGCTCTGCGGCGTGTTCTCGGGCAAGATCACCGACTGGAGCGCCATCTCCGGCATCTCGGGCCCGATCCGCGTGGTCTATCGCAGCGACAGCAGCGGCACGACGGAAATCTTCACCCGTCACCTGAGCGCGGTCTGCTCGGTCGCCAGCGGCAACTCGAACGTGAACTTCACCACCACGACCACGTTCGCCAACAACTTCCCGAGCGGCGTGCCGTCGAACTTCGTGGGCGCGGCACTGAGCGCCGGCGTTCGCGACAGCATCGACGTGGGCAATTCCATCGGCTACCTGAGCCCGGACTACATCAACACGACCCTGGCTCCCGCTTCGACGGCAGCCACCAAGAGCCTGAAGGCCGCGTTCCTGCGCAACAAGAACATCACGACCGGGACGGCCACCTTCCAGCCGACCGCGGCCGCGACGACTACCGCGCTTGCCAACCTCACCATCAGCGGCACGCTGTCCGACCAGAACAGCTGGGCGCCGCTGGCGGCTGACCCGGCTGCCGGCTATCCCATCTCCGGCTTCACGTATCTCGACCATGTCCAGTGCTACAGCAACGCCACCGTCAAGACCGACGTGCTGGCATTCCTGAACAAGCACTACGACTACGCGGATACCGCTCAAGTGAACCGCATCCAGGGTAATGGCTTTGCCCTGCTGCCGAGCGCGATCGTCACGAAGATCAAGGACGAATTCCTGACCGGCACGGCAAACAACCTGAACATCGGCAACGCCGTCGCCTGCAGCGGCAAGGCCGGCCGTTAATTCGACGGCAAGGCGGTAGCGGCCAGGGAGGGCAACCATCCTGGCCGGCGGGAAGGCCCACTTTGCGTGGGCCTTCTTTTTTCCCCGGCCGGTCCGCTGGAGATCGGCGCTTTTGCGCGGGGCCATATGCACGGGGAGAGCGGCTGCGCCCCTGGCAAGACGGCGCTCGCGGCCGACTCGCCCGAAAGAACCGGGGGCCCCGCACGGGGCCCCCGGTCTTGCAGCATCGAATCAGACGCCGATACTCCGGCGGCCAGTTTCAGGCGGCCAGTTCCATCGGCAGCGCCGGCGCCTGCCACGACACCATCTGCATCACCGTGGTTACCTCCACCATCACCGGCGCGGCGCCGGTCTCGATGCGCAGCATTGCCTGCCCGTCGGTCCAGCGCCACGGCGTCGCACCCTGCGTCTCCAGCGGATGGAAACCAGCCGCCAGCGCATCGCCGTCGAGCGCGAGCGGCTGGCCGTCCACCCGGATGTCGCTGACACAGACGCCCAGCAGCCGGCCGTCCTGCTGGTCCGCGTACAGGTGCGCCAGCACGCCGCTACGCGAGACCAGGCCGATCTCGGCCGCGCCGGCCGGCACCATGAACCAGCGGCGCTGGCCTTGCGCGTGCACCGCGTCGATACGCTTGCCGTTCACGACCAGGTGCGCGTCCGCGTCTTCCACGCGCCGATACCCGAGCGCCAGCGCGCGGTCGAGCAGTTGCTGACGAACCTCCAGCAACTGCGGGCCCGCCATCACGCACGGCGCGCAGGCGTTTTCCCAGCTCTGCGGGTCCAGGCGGCCATGCAGCGCCACATGCTCGCCGGCATTGGAAAAACCCTGGCGATTGCCATCGTCCAGATAGCTCTCGCACGGCAGCCCCTCGGCCAGCAGCACGTCATGGCTGTCGAGTTCGATGTGGAAGTACTGCACCGCGATCACCGGTTCCTGCACGATCGTCGCGCCGTTGAGCAGGCAGCCAGCGGGAATCAGCACGCCGGCGACAAAGACCGCATGCCCGGGGGAAACCAGCAGGTCGCGCAGCGGCAGCCCGCGGCCGAACGCATCCGCCCGGATGCGAACGGGCATGACTTCCCACGGGCGGGGATGGCTCGCGCCATGCACGCGGCTATGGCCGATCCAGCGAACGGCGCGCTGCGCGCCGGACGCCGTGACGACGAGATCGCCTTCGCGCAGGGCTTCCACGGCGACGTAGCCCGAAGACGTGGCGATCCTGGTGCCGGCGGCAAAACAGGGCGCCTGCGGGAAGGTCGGTGCCGCCGCGTTGTCTAGCAGCGGGTTGTTGAGCTGTATGCCGTCGTCGGTGGCCCCAGTGGCATCGCGATAGTTGGCGTACATGTCCTCCTTCGTGATCACGAGGTAGTCGCCCCAGGGGTCTTTCAGCACGATCGTGTCGCTATTGGTTCCCACCACGGTCCAGGGCGTCGCGGCGTCCGGCTCCAGTGTCCAGTTGGTGGTGGGGCGAGGCTCGCCCAGGTAATAGTTGCTGCCGACCCCGACGGTATAGGTACCGTTGCCGTTGTCCGTCACGAACAACTGGAACGGCTCGCTGTCTGCCCGCGCGGAGGGAATCAGCGACTGATAGCCGCTGTAGTCGCCGGGAAGCGACACCGTGCCATCCCCGTTATCGGTCACCGACCCGAAAACCCAGCCAACATTGCCGGCCCCCAGGGCGATACCGTTGTAATCATTCAGATCAATAGCCACCACCTACTCCTCGATTGGGTATGTAAGACAGGGAGCGCCCTGCCAGCGAACCATTACTGCCCGGCGTCGCCAAAGCCGAGTACCTGCACCGATACCACCGACGGCATGCGGTCCCGGGCGTTGGTCGCCTGCTGGCGCGCCAGGTCCTCCGCCGCCTGGGTGACCGCGCTGGCCGCGGCGCTGGCCGAGGTCAACGCCCCCACATTGACGCTTGCCAGCGCGGGCAGCCCGGTCGCCTTGCCCTGTACCTGGACATTGGCGGCGTTGACCACCTGCAGCGCGGCAAGGTTGACGTTGCCGGAAACGCGAATGCCCGCCTCGCCCGCGTCGATGGTCCCGAGCGGCGCGATCAGGTCGATGTCGCCGGGCGGAATCTCCGGAATCGGGTTGAGCGTTGCAATGCCCGCGCCGGTGCTGGGTACGGTGGGGGAAAGCGTGACATTGCCCACGTCGTCATAGAGCCGGCGCGGCGGCGAGAACAGCACGGTGGTCTTGGCGCCGCGGCCCGCGTTGATATCGCCGGTGGCCGACCACGCGGTGATGCCGCCGCCAAACGTGGTGAAGATCCGCGACAGCCCCAGCAGGATGCTGTCACGCGCGTACATGTTGATGTCGCCCGAGCCCTGCGTGAGCAGCCCCGACGACGGCGGCGGCACCTTCCCTTCCACGCCGATCAGCGTGCGCCCGCCCGGCGTCAGCGTCTCGATGCTGCCGCCGAAATCCGTCCTGATGCCGGATGGCCCGAACAGCGTGATGTCGCCGCCGTAGGCAATGGCGTTGTCCTGCGCGTCGTGGTCCGGAAACAGCGTGGCGATGGCCGCGCGTCCGCGCGCATAGCTTCCGGCGCGACGGCTGCCGGGGTCGTTGAACTCCCGCCCGCTCGTGCGCAGTTCCGCAAAATAGACCTCGCGCGCGAAGATGCCCTGCTCGGCGGCGCTGAGCGCCAGGAACGCCGCCAGCGCATCGGCCGGCCCGCCGGCATAACCGTAGCGCGCGGCAAGCCATGCGGCCAGCTCGTTCTCATAGGTCCTGGCGACCTTCCCCGCGTTGGCCGCGTCGTCAAGGCCCGCCGCGGGATTGGCGGCGTTGCCCGCCGAGAAATAGCGCCTGGCGAACGCGGCGTAATCCGGACCGCTGGCGCCGACGCCGGCCAGGGCCACGATCGATGCGCCGCCGGACCGATTACCCGGGTCCACATTGACAATGGCGCCCAGGCTCTCCAGCGATCCCTTGTCACCCTGGTAAAGATTGCGTCCGGCGCTGACCTCGAGCAGGCCCGGGCCCGCCACATCGAAGCTGGACTGCAGGATGTCCCGGCCGGCGGCGACCACGGAGATGTCGCGCGGGTCGTTGTGGACGAAGAGGTTGCCGCTGGACTGCCCCTGGGCGCCGCCTCGCGCCGATGCCGTGGCGACACCCGGTGCCGTACCCGCGCCGACGATGTCCCGCCCGGCCTGGATCCACACGGGACGGGAGCCGACATACCATGTCTGGCCCCTCAACGCGGGGGGCGCGGTCACTGCGTTGAAGTTCAGGATTTCTCCGGTGCGCAGTCCGACAATGTCGCCCTCCACGGCATAGAAGCGCGCGGGCGGCGTGGGGCCGTCGAACAAGCCGCCGGCCGCGGTATCCGCCTGATAGGTAAAGAGCCAGTTGCGTCGCTCCCCCCCTTGGGTCGCGCCGCCTTCGCCCGTGACATTGCTCAGCGATGTGTCGCCGGCCGCGGCCTCGTAGGCGGGATGGCGCGGCGTTGGCAGCGCGGCGGGATCCGCGCCGGAGATGTCGACGGGATAGCCCTGGCCGCGGATGCTGTCGGCGGCCAGGAACTCGAGCTTGCCCAGCGGCGATGGCGCCAGCACCAGGGACCTGCTGGCGGTGCCGCCGCCGCCGTAGAAGATGCTGCCGCTTGCCGCCGTGACGGAGAGACCCGGCGGATAGACATAGCTGCCGTCGGTCGACAGGCTGTTTGTCAACAGGCCGGTAGCAGGATGGCTGCTCTGCTGCGACGGCGTCACGTTGCCGCCACTGGAGAACAGCGCGATCGCGCTGCGGTCCGTCCACAACGTGAACCAGCTATACGCGTTGCCGGCATAGTCCAGGCCCTGGTAGCGGAACGGCATGGGGCTTGCCAGGTAGGAGCGCCCCGGATCCGCCGCCGCGTCGAGCACGAGGTCCCCGCGCGTCGACAGGCTTACGCCGCCATCGCCGGGCGCGACCAGCAGGCCACCCCCGATCTGCGGCCTGCGCAGGCTGTTGTCGGCGGCACCTTGCCAGCGCGGGTCATTCGGGTCGGCCGGCTGGCTCAGCGAGGGCGCGCCCGCGAGGTAGCCGATGGCGCCCGCGGTCAACGCCGTGTCGCCGCGCAGGTTGACCAGGGATCCGAACATGTCCGGCGTGGAGGCTCCCGGACTGAGGACACCCGCGGGATTGAACGCGCCGCCCACGCGGATGTCGAGATTGCCGCCGCCGGTCTGCGCGATGGTGCCGTCGGACGATACCCGCCCGCTGCCGCCGATCGCGATGTTCAGCCCGCTGCTGCGCGGCAGCGCGCTGTTGCCGCGGTCCGAGATCACGCCCGCGTTGCCGCCCACGTCCACGGCAACATTGCCGCCCCCGAGCGCGCCGATGCCGGTGAAGCCGATGACCTGTGCGCTCGCGCCCGCCAGCACATCGCGGTAGGGCACCGCGTAGGTGCCGAAGTTGATCCACCACGCGGCCGGCTGGCCAATGCCGTCGCCGCCCTGGCGCCACAGCCAGTTGCCGATCAGGTTGCTGCCCGCCAGGCCCGCCAGCGGACTGGCGGGCGACTGGCTGCCAAAGATGTCGCCGCTGAGGTTTCCCTGCGCGGCGATGACCACGTCTCCGCCCCGTTCCGGATACCACGCCTGGTAGTTGCCGTTCCCTGTCAACGCCTCGTAGGCCGCGCCGGCACCGCTGCCCAGCACCATGCCGCTGCCGTCGTTGATGCCACGCCGCAGGTTGTACGGGTCGGCGCCATTCGGGCCGATGCCCGCGGCCTGCGTGCCGGCCGTATAGATGCCGAATGGCGTGGCCTGCGAGAAGTCCCCACCCGCGAGCATGTCCAGATCGCCGGTGCCAGTCCGGATCACGCTGAAAACAGGTTGCCTGGTCGCGGCCTTGACCAGCGTGAAATGCGGGTCCGACAGGCGGATATCGCCGGCGCCGCCAAGCACGCCGGCGGCCTGCAGCGTGCGGGTATCGGCCGACTGCGTGTCGGCGCCGCCCGCCAGCCGCATGGACCACGAGTCCGAGCCGGCCGCCAGCATGGGCGCAATGGCCCAGAGACTACCCTGCCTGCCGCCGGCAACGGGGCGCAGGTCGATGCCGGCTACCGTGCCGGTGCCCGCGGCGTCGGCAAACTGCAGATTGACGCCGGGCGGCAAGCGGGTGCCCGAGGGCACCCGCACATTGGCGGCCAGCGTTGCCACGCCCGAGAAGATCGACAGGGACACGCCAGCCGGTACCGTGAATGCCGCCACCTGGAGCGTCACCGGCACGATGGAGCCGGCGTCGAATTGCGCATTGCGCGGAATGCTGGCGGCTTGCGTCAGGACCGTGCCCGCCGGATACAGGACGTTGCCCGTGGCGTCGCGCACGGCGGCGCGCAGCACCGTGCCGGCCGGCAGCGTGGCGGCGGCGTTCAACGTGATCCGCGTGGGGATCGTGACATTGGCCTTCAGCGACGTGGCCCGGACCGAAATCGGAAAGTCCAGCGCGGACGCGATGCCGCTGAAGGACGTCGCGGTACCCGTGGCCCCGCCCTTGAGCGTGATGGCGACGGGCAACACCAGTTCCCCGCGCATGGGATCGATGCCCGAGGCCAGTTTCCAGTTGGCGTCGTCCGGCGTGGCCGGCGGCGGCGCAAAGCCGTCCGAGATGCTGCCGAAGATGTCGAGGTCGCCGCCGGCGCGGATGACCAGCGCGCCGGGCTCACCGCTGCCGCGCACCGCCGTGGCATTGGGTCCGTAGCGATAGCCGGACAGGTCGATGTCTCCCTGCACGGTCAGGTTGCCGTTGGCCGTGCTGCTGACGATCTCCACGCCCGGCCGCAGGTGATAGGCATCGCCGTAGGCGCGCAGGCCCGCCAGCCTGCCCTGCAGGCTGGCATTGCCCGCCGCGCCCTGCATGAAGGCCTGGCTGTCCTGGTTCAGCGTGTCGAGCCAGGCCTGGGTAATGATCTGGTTGGTCCTGCCGTCCAGGGTCGGCTCGGGATCCGCCGGCGCGTTGTCGTAACGCCAGAAGCCCTGCACCGCGATGCTGGCGGCACCGTCGATCCGGACGGGACCCGAGACGTCGACGCGGACGTCGTTGGCCGTGGCCGAGCCGGCTCGGCCCGCGTCGAGGACCAGCCGCCCGCGCGCCACCGCGTCGGCGGAACGCATGTCGACGGCGGCCCCCGGCGCCAGCGTCAGCATGCCATTGGCGGCTGACAGCTCCACCGTGGCCCGGTTGGCCGCGTCGATCGGCTGGCCGTAGCTGTCCACCGCCAGCCGCGTGCTGTGCGCGTCCAGCAGCGCCGCGCCGGCGAGTGTCAGGTTGTCGCGCGCGGCCAGGCGAATGCTGCCCGGCGCCAGCCCGCTGGCGTCCACCTTGCCGGTCACGGTGAGGCTGCCGCCGTCCACCGAGATCGTCACCGCGTGCGCGCGTACCTCGTCGCCCACCACCATGTCGCCCTGCTTGAGCACGAAACTGCGCGACCCGACCACGCCGCCCTCATTGAGCCGCTGGTTGAGCCCTGTGAAGTCATCCAGCACCCGCGCGCGGATGTCGATGCCGCCGGCCTGCGCCGGATCATCCGCGCCGCCGCCGTCGATGCGGCCCGCCAGGGCCACGCGCCCGCCGGCATCGCCGGTGGCGGTGGCCTGGACGGTGCCGCCGGCCGCGTGCGGCGCCGAGACGTCGATGCGCGAGCCGGCCGCCTGCGTGATATTGCCCGTGGTGCTTTCCAGCACGACATCGCCGCCGGGGGTGCTGCGCGTCTGTTCGAAGAACGCCTTGCCGCGACCGGCCAGGTCGAGTTGGGCCGCATCCGTGAGCGTGATGTCGCGCTGCGCATTGACCACCAGCCTGCCGCTGGGCAGCGCGACGCGCGTGGCCAGCACCACACTGTCGCCCTTGAGGTCGATCTCCGCGCCCAGCGCGCCGCTGCCCTCCGCTGGCGCCGCCTGCCCGGGCAATGGCGCGGCAACTATCGCGCCGCCCGCGACGAACTTCGCCACGGAACCGGCCCCGCCAGTCAGCAGCGGCGTATTGAGGTTCAGGTCGCCGCCGCCGTACGTGTAGCCCTGACCGGCGACGTAGGCGCCCTGGGACTGGTAAGCGGACAGCGTGCCGTGATAATTGCCCGCGATACTGCCCGCCGCGGTCAGGTTGACCGTGGAGAACCCCAGCGCAAGCCGATCCAGCACCAGGCGCGTATCGGGCGCGGCGTTGCTGGCATAGCCGAGAACGATGTCGTCCGCGACGAGGCTCAGCGTGCCACGGCCGGTTCCCGCCCCGCCCGGCAGGACCACGCCCGGCAAGGCACTCGATGCTTGCGAGCTGATGGTGTAGGCCACGCCGTCGCTAAGTCCGGTCCATACCAGCCGGCCAGCCGTCAACGTGGCTTTGTCATCGGCGCCGCCAAGCCCGTAGATCGCGGGCGTGCTGAGCACCAGTTCCCGCAGGCGGGACTTGCCCGTGGCCGGGTCCAGCGTGCTGAGGTCGACCGTGCCGAAGAAGTTGATGGAATCGCTGGCGCCGAGACGCAAGGACTCGAGAGCCGGCACGCCGGGCTCGTCGTTGCCTGTCAGCAGCCGGTTCATCAGCGCCTGGTCGAACTGCAGGCCGTCCGGCAATACGCGGTCGCGCGCCGCGGCGGCCAGCGCCGCGCCGCCGCCGATATTGATGCTCGATACCGCCAGGCTCAGTTCGCGCGCGCCGAAGCGCATGCCATCGTCCATCGTCAGGGCACCGGCGCCCTTGAGCGCGAGCACCAGCGAGCCTTCCGTGTAGAGCCGCGCGTCGCCAAGGTGGATGCCGCCGTTCGTCAGGCTGCCGCTGTTCGGCACGGTGACATCCAGCCAGTTGTTGGACACCGCCAGCAGGCTCATGCCCTGCGAACCGCCGTAGTTGCCGAGGCTGTAGAGGTAGCCGTCCGCCGAGCGATACGGTGTGGCGCTGCCTTGCCCGACGGTATCCAGGCGCGAGCCCGATTCCAGCGTGATGCCGCCTGGCCCGGCGGCAAGGAATACTTCCGGCGCCTGCAGCACCGCCCCGCCGCGGAGCACCGCGGCCGAGGTGTTCGAATTGATGACGAAGAGCCCGCCGGCCTGGCGCACCATGGTGCCGCCGATGGACAGCCGCGGCGCGTCCAGCGCGTTCAGGTCGCCGTCGCGGAACGACGCGTACCCGGCCGACGGTGCGGCGCCCGCGGCCAGAATCTCGATCGGGATGCCCGTCTGCGTGGCCCCATCGATCGACACGCTGCCAGGATTGCCGCCCTCGGCCGCGCCAAATCGCGCGTTGCCGGCGAATCCGAACGCCAGGCCCGCGCCGTCCGGCCTGGACAGCCGCAGGGTCAGCGTCTTGCCGTCCTCGGGCAACGGCGGGGCCGGGTTGCCGAACGTCGCGGCATTCTGGCGTGCGAAGTCGGCGTAGCTGGTCTCGCCATATTGCGCGTAGCGGCGCACGACGTCGCCCGACGTCAGGATTGCGCGAGTCGCCTGCGCATCGCGCGCGCCGGTGTTGGCCACGCCCTGCGCCGCGGCCACGGCGAAGGAGCCGTTCTTCATCGCCACCACGCCCTGCTGCCGCAGGTCTGCCATGCCGCCCAGCTCGACCCGGAACGCACCCGGCATCAGCGCATAACGGGCCGGCATCAGCGTGTAGGTGCCGGCGGGCAGCCCTGGAACGCCCGCGGGAATGGTGATCTGGCGGCCCATGCCGGGCGCCGTGCCGGCGCCCGCGTCCACCGGCGCGTAGGCCGGCTGGATGCCAGGCACGATTGCATAGACCGCGTTGCCGGCACTGCTGAACGTATTGGCCGGGCTGGCGTTGGCCAGCGCCGTCTGCAGGACGTCGACCGAACCGCCCCGGCCGCTGACGAATGCCGCGCCCAGCAGTTCGCCGCCACCGGACAGGTCCAGCGTGGCGCCGGCCTGCACGGCGCTGTGGCGGCCGTTGACGGTCACGCCGCTGGCGGCCAGGCGCTGCGCGAGGCCATTGGCGTCGGTCCCGGATACGTCAACGCCGTTGTAGCCGTAGGTGATGCCGTCCGCCGTGCCGCCGAACGGCACGCTCAGCCCGTCCGCGCTGACCGACGTCAGGCTGCCCGGCAGGAACGCCACGGTATCCGTGACGAAGGAAGTCGGCGTGGTCGGCGCATCGTCGCCCACGCCGATCGACAGCTTGCCCAGCGGCGCGCGCAGCACGGCGCCTTGCTCGATCTCGGGCGCGGCGATGGACAGACTGCCAAACACCGATTTCGGCTGCCCCGGCATGTCGGCCGTGGTACGGTGCAGCGCGATGCGCTCGCTGGCGAACAGCGATGCCACGGCCAGCGTGACCGGGTAGATCTGGGCTGCGCCCAGGGTCAGTTCACGGTGGCCGCGCAGCGCGCCCTGCAGGCGGATGTCGCCGCGGCTCTCCAGGTCGGCGGTGCCAAAACCCGCGTGGGCAACGGTGTGCGTGCCGCCGCCGTTGAAGTCGATGATGCCCGCGGCGCCGGTGAGGTCGAGCGTGCCGACATCGATCAGGTCCGCCTCGATGCGCAGGCCGGCGTCGCTGGCCTGCGGCGGCTGGACCGCGGTCTGGGGCCGCACGACAGGATAGGTCTGGAACGCGCTGGTGACAGTGGCGAGGGGCGCCGCGCCGAGCGACACGTACGGCGCGGCAAGGCGGACGTGGCTGGACGGCACGCCGTCACCGCCCCCGGCCAGATTGGCCGCGTCAAGCCAGCCCGCATTGATGCGCAGGCTTTGCCCTGTGGACAGGTCCACGTCCCCACGGAACCCGACCGCACCGACAGACACCAGCGACAGGTCGTCAAACCCGCCGGCCCGGATACGGTCCACACTGACCGCACCCGTCCCGAACGTGTAAGGGACGATGTCCAGGTCATGCTGGCTGACCCAGAGTTCGCGCGGGATGCGGATGGCATCGGGCACAGTGAACGGCCTGCCGGCCTGCGGATAGAGCGGCGCCTGCAGCTCCAGCGCCAGCAGGCCGCCACGCGCGCCGGGACCGCCGCCCGCCGCGCGCATCTCGCCTTCCAGCGTGAAACCGCTGTACGAGCGCACCGCGATGGAGCCGCCGGCGCTGGCCGCGTCATAGGTGGCACGGAACAGCGGGTCGAGCGGGCTGACCGCCGCGCCGGTCGACAGCGCCGCCGAGGCACCCGACACATCCAGCACTGCGCCGGGACGGACGATGACAAACGCGTCGGTGGAAATCGGTGAGTGCGTATCGTCGGACGTGGTCCCTCCCTCGCTGCCCAGCACGATGCTGCCGCCATCGGGCACGACCCCATAGGCGCGGCCGTACTGGTCCAGCGCAGTCACCGCGCGCGCCGCGGCGTCCAGCCGCGCGTTGCCGCCGATCAGCACGGCCAGGTCGCCCGGCGTGGCATCCGCCTTGCCCCCGCCTGGCGCGCGCGAATTGACGACGATGATCCTGCCGCCCGGCGCGGTCAGCGTGCCGTCCACCACCACCTGTTCTTTGCCATCCACCCGGATCGTCTGGCCCGGGTCGACCGTGATCGAACTGCCGCTCCCGACAGTCACGTTGCCGCCGCCGAGATACGCGCCGTTGCTGTCGTAGATCGCGGCGGAGCGCAGCGTCAGGCTGGCGCCCTCGCGTTGGCCCAGCACGGCCGTGACGGGGTTTTCCTGGTAGAGCGGCGGCAGCCAGGCCGGCATGGCGACAGCCGGGTCGGTGCCGGTAGGCACGTAGCGAGCATTGCCGTCCAACCGATAAACCACCGGCACCACGTCGATATGCGTGCCGTCGGCTACGGTCATCGAGCGCAAGCCGTTGATGTCGTAGTTCGAGAAGCCGCTCGCGAACAGCGATTCCGGCAGCACCAGTTCGCCCGCGCCGGCCTGCCCGCCACCGATGCGCACCGTGCCGGCGGAGATGGACAGCGTGCCGCCCTGTCCGGCCCCATAGGCACGCACCTCGCCATAGAGACGCAACGTGGCGGCGGGATCGGCCACCATGCCCGGCGCGTTGGCGCCGGGGCCGTTGGCGGTCAGCGAAATCGCGCCGCCACGGCCACCGCGCAGCGAGCGGTCGGTCAACACGGCGCCGCCCGACGAGGCGTCGATGCGCGAACCCGCGGCGATCGTCACGTCATGCGTGGACTCGATGTCCACCGAGCCGCCGTCGACATAGGCCAGCGCCCCCGCTTCGCTGCCGTCCAGGAGGGCATTGACCCATTTGCCGCGCACATCGAACACGGCGCCCGCGCCGATGTCGATGCGGGCCTTGCCGTCGATGCCCAGCACGGTATCGTTGAAGGTGCCGCTGGCGGCGATCGTGTTGCCAAGGCGGATGCCTCCGGCGCGTGCCGTGAGGTTCGCGTTGACAGTGATATCGGGCGCCACGAAGCGCAGATGGCCGCCATCGGCCAGCGTCAGGGCGCCGTCGACCAGGATCGACGAACCGGAATACACCTCGATGCCGCCGAACCCGAAGCCCGAGAACTTCGCGGCGTCGAACCACGCGGTGCCCGCGCGCGCGTCCGGCAGCGCGCCGTCGGCCATCATGCCGCCGGTCACGGACGGCTGGCCGTTGCCGAAGCGCACGTCCACCTGCGGCTGCGTCGGCAGCGCGGCATCGTTCTGGTAGTGGCCGAAGGCGAACTGCGCGGCGCGCGCCACGGTGTTCTGCGTGGCCTTGTAGCCATCCGTGGCCGCGGGGTCGCGCTGCCGCCCCTGGCGCTCGCCCTGCAGCACGCCGGCGTTGACGTCGCCTTCCAGGATCGCGGTGGGCGCGTCCACGATCAGCGCGCCGCCGTCGCGGCCGGTCACGAAACCCTTCTGCCAGCGGTAGACCGGCGCCAGCGCGACGTTGTAGAAGCGGTCGGTCACGCCCCAGCGCGCGTAGTCGTTCTCGTAGCCGTTGTACACGCCGTCGTACAGCTGGTCCCCCGGCGCATTGCCGGCGGTGTAGAGCAGCCCGTCGCTGCCGCGCAGCCAGCTCGTGCGCACAAAGCCGTCGGCGGTCACGATCGAGCCGCCGGCCAGGTTGATGCTCGATCCCTTCTGCGTGACCACCTCCTTGCCGGCCAGCCGCACCGAGCCGCCCACGGCGGCCCATTCGCCGATGGTGTGTCCCGTGGTGCCCAGGTAGCCGGAGACTTCCAGCAGGCCGCCGGGCGTGTAGTAGCGGTCCGTGGCGTAGCCGCCGGTGCCGGCCGGCATCAGCACCAGGTCGCGCACGTCCACCCAGACGTCGTTGCTGTTGAGGCTGCCGCGGTCGCGGCTGCCCGGCGCGTCGCGCTGCTCGTTGCCCTGCACGCTGATCTTGAGGCTGTTGCTCTCCATCGCCACCTTGACCGCGGGCGCGCCCGCGGCGTCAAGGCGCGCGCCGTCCGCGACGAACGCGCGGCCCGCGGCGCTGACCGCGATCTGGCCGCCGGTGGCCAGCGTCAGCGACTGGTTCTCGAAGTTGACGGTGCCGCCGCTGGTGATCTCCACGCGCGACTGGTCGCGGCGGTCCGGCAGGCGGGACAGGTTGTCGAACGCGGCGGGAATGGCGTTGGCGTCCGCGCGCGCCTTGTCCTGGTCCGCGGAATCCTTCAGCAGCGCGTCGCGCTGGCTGTCCAGCGCGGTCTCGGTGCTGTCCTCGATCAGCACCGAGGTCACGCTGCCGGCCGCCAGCGTGACCTTGCCGTCCGCGTCGGTTGCCGAGTTCAGCAGGTGGATGGTGCCGCGCTGGCTGACGGACGTGGTGGCCAGCGCCACGCCCTCCTGGCGCACGTCGTGGCCGGCCAGCGTGATGTCGCCGCGCCCGGCCGTGATCACGCCGCTGTTGGAGACCAGCCCGGCGGCGCTGGCCGCCGCGCGCTGCACCGCGACCTCGTTGCCGCGCGTGGTGGAGACCTGGTTGCCGTCCGAGCTGTAGCCGGGCCGCAGGATGAAGCTGTCGCCGGCGGCCAGTTCCGCCTGGCCGCGCGGCGTGTTGATCGTGCCGCCGTTCCTCACCTCGCTGCCCAGCAGCAGCGCGTAGCCGCCGCCTTCGGTCACGGACTGCGGCGCGCGCGTGTTGATGATGGCGCCGCCCTCCACGATCAGCTTGCCGCCGGCATCCGTGAAGCTGGGCGTGAAGCCGCCGGCGCCGGCCGCGGCGCTGTAGATGCCGTTGTCGCGGAACTGCGCATCGCTCATCCGCGCCGCCGCCGCCACCAGATTGCCGGTGTCGACCTGGCTCGAGCCCGAGAACAGGACGCCGTTGCGGTTGAGCACCATGATCGTGCCCGCGCCGCTCATCCGGCCCAGGATCTGGCTCGGGCGCGAGGACGGATCGTTGACGCGGTTGAGCACGGCCCAGGTGCTTTGCTGATCGAACTGCAGCGACGTGTTGCGGCCGATGTTGAAGGTTTCCCAGTTCAGGATGGCGCGGTCCGCGGTCTGGCGGATGCCGACCAGGATCCGCCCGGTGGCGGGGTCGATGGCCTGCGTGGGCTTGTCCGCGCCGCTCCAGCCGGCCGTGGCGGGATTGGTGTCGACGCTCAGGCCGCCGGTGCCGAGGCCGTCCGGCACGCCGCCGCTGGCGAGCAGCGCGGCCTCGCGCGCCTTGCGCTGGGCTTCCATTGCCGCCGCGGCGGCCTGGGCCGCCTGGCCCAGGTTGGCGATGGACAGGCGGGTCTGCTCATTGATCTGCTGCACCTGCTGCGCGGTCAGCGTGGCGCCGTAGGGCGTCATCGCGCCGATGCGCGCGGCGTTGGCCGTCGCCTGCTTGCCGGCCTGCTGCGCGATCCAGGCGGCGTTGGTCGCCGGCCCCGCCGCGCTCGCGGCGGCGGACCATGCGGCCAGCGCCACGGCCACCGCGCTGGCAAGCGGATGCGGCGCCAGCTTCCGCGTTGCCGCGCGCATGCGAAACCGGACCGGCGGGTTGGCCTTGGGCAGCGCGCCCGGGTGCACCTGATTCATGCTGGATCCTGTCGGCACATCACCAGTGCCGTTGCAATGGGTCATGGGAGCGCCCGTGGCCGCGCATCGGATGCGCAACGTGTTCCGGATGACGCGTGCCCTGAAGTCGCAGCAGATTGCAGACCAGCGGTGACGCGTTCGTGACCGGAACTGCGCAGATTTCCGCAAACCGTTGCCTGGCGCGGCACGGCGGGCAACGCCCGGGTCCGCGCGGCGGCGCCGGGCGGACCCGGGCCGCGACCGGATCTACGCAGATTTCGCCATATCCGAGACGCGAAGCGTGCCTAGCATCCGTCTTCGCCCGATCGATGACGTGCCGCGGCATCGCGTCGCCGGCACCGCATCGAGAACAACCACGCCCTGTGCCCAACCATGTCACCACGCCCATCGCCCGCGCAGGACACGCCTCCCCCGACCGCCGCCGCGCCGTCCGTGGCCGCGCCGGATGCCGGCGCCGCGCCCGACGCCGCGCCGCCGCGGCGCGGCCTGCGGCGCGTGCCCGGCGTGCTGGAGGCGCCGGACTTCGAATGGAAGGGGCCGCCGCTCAGCGAGACCTGGCTGAGCCGGCCGGGCGAGCCCGCCAGCGGCTGGATCGACCGCGCGCTCGACGCCATGCCCGCACTGTCGGACGCCGACGCGCGCACCGACCCGCGCGCCGGGCCGCATGCGCGCGCGCATGCGCTGGGCGAGGCCGTCGTGGCCGCGCGCATCGGCGGCGCGTTCTGGGGCAGCGACCCGGCGCTGGCGCTGGACGCGCTGGGCAGCCGCCCGTTCGCGCTGCTGCGCCCCCGCAACGCGCGGCAGGCCGGGCAGATGCTGGCGCTGGCGCGCGCGTGGCGACTGGCGCCGTGCATGGTCATGCCGGGCACTGCCCACTGGAAGACCACGCTGCGCGGCGTCGTGGAGTCCAGCGAGGGCCTGCTGTTCCACGATCCCGTCGACCCGTGGCCGCTGCTCGACCGCTGCCAGCGCGTGGCGGTGGATGGCAACGACACCGTCGGTTTCCTGGCGCTGCTGCGCGGCACGCCCGTCACGTGCGTGGCCGACGGCTACCTGTCGGGGCGCGGGCTCACGCACGACGTGGGCACCGTGGACGCCGACGCGAGCATCAAGCCCGCGCGCACGCTGGCCCAGCTGGCCGATGCCGTGCTGCTGCAGGGCGCCCGCTACGTCGACCCGTTCTCGGGCCAGGCCGCCGCATGCGAGGCCGTGGTGGAACTGCTGGTGTTCTGGCGCGAGCTCTGCCACCAGAACCGCGACGTGGCCTGCTGCACCGGCATGGCGTTGTGGAAGCGCAGGGACATCGCGCGCTTCTTCCACAGCGGCGCGCGGCAGGTCCCTTTCTTCGCCGGCGCGCGCCGGCCCGTGGCCTACGCCGCGTCCCGCGGCGGCGCGGTGGCCGTGTGGGCATCGCGCGAGACCGACGAGCTGGCCGGTTATGCCAACACCGCCGGCGTGCCGCTGTACCGCGTGGAGGACGGTTTCATCCGCTCGCGCGGGCTTGGCAGCGATCTCTATCCGCCGATGTCCATCGTGGTGGACCGGCGCGGCATCTACTACGATCCGGCCAGCGGCAGCGACCTGGAGACCCTGCTGGCGAACACCGTGTTCCCGGACGCGCTCCTGCGCCGCGCGCGCAACCTGCGGGCGATGCTGGTCACGCACGGCATCACCAAGTACGGCAGCGATGCCGGCCCCGCCATTGCGCCGCTGCCGGCGGGGCGCCGCTGCGTGCTGGTGCCGGGCCAGGTCACGGACGACGCTTCGCTGCGGCTCGGCGGCGCCGGCATCGACAGCAACCTGGAGCTGCTGCGGCGCGCGCGCGCCGCGGAGCCGGACGCCTACATCGTCTTCAAGCCGCACCCCGATGTGGAAGCCGGGCACCGCCCCGGCGCGCTGGCCGACGACCTGATCCTGCGCCATGCCGACGCCATCGTGCGCGGCACGCCGCTGCCGCCCCTGCTGGACGCGGTGGACGCCGTGCACACGCTGACCTCGCTGGCCGGGTTCGAAGCGCTGCTGCGCGGGCGCGAGGTGGTGGTGCATGGCCAGCCGTTCTACGCGGGCTGGGGACTGACGCGGGATCTCGCGCCGATGGCCTGGCGCCGCCGGCAGCTCGCGCTCGACGAACTGGTGGCGGGCGTGCTGCTGCTGTATCCGCGCTACCTCGATCCGCAGACCGGCCTGCCCTGCCCGCCCGAAGTGCTGGTGCGGCGCTTCACGCAGCGCCTGCGCGGGTCCGCGTCGCCGCTGACGCGCGTGCGCCGCCTGCAGGGCCAGTTCATGTGGGCATGGCACGCGCTGCGCGCCTGGCTCGGCCGCGGCCACGCGTGGTCGCGCGGCGCCCGGCCATGAGGCGCGGCACCGGCATGGCCGGCCCCGGCCCGTGCGCGCGGCGCGCCTTCCTGTTCCTGCAAGGGCCGCCGGGGCTGTTCTTCAGCCGCCTGGGCGCGGCCCTGCGCGATGCCGGCCACGCGGTGCACCGCGTCAACTTCCACGGCGGCGACGTCATGGACTGGCGCGCCGGCGGCGCGCTGGCGTTCCGCGGGCGCCCGGGACGCTGGCCCGCGTGGCTGGAGACGCGCCTGCTCGCGCTGGGCATCACCGACCTCGTGGTGTTCGGCGACTGCAGGCCAAGGCACCTGGCAGCCGCCGGCGTGGCGCGGCGCCACGGGATCCGGCTGCATGTGTTCGAGGAAGGCTACCTGCGGCCGGACTGGGTCACGCTCGAGCGCGACGGCGTCAACGGCCACTCCACGCTGCCGCGCGCGCCGCAGTGGTACCGCGAGCAGGCCGCGGCCCTGCCCGACCCGGCCCCGCACCGCGCCACGCCGGGCCGCTTCGGCGAGCGCGCCCGCGCGGCGGTGCGCTACTACCTGGCCGGCAGCCTCTCATGGCC
Organism: Cupriavidus ulmosensis; assembly: GCF_977008105.1. NCBI lineage: Bacteria > Pseudomonadati > Pseudomonadota > Betaproteobacteria > Burkholderiales > Burkholderiaceae > Cupriavidus > Cupriavidus ulmosensis. The sequence continues at coordinate 1,643,520 of NZ_CDRMWP010000001.1, read as the reverse complement.
GCTGTTTCCGCACTATTGCACGCACCGGCGCTGGCATCCCGCGCGCGAAAGCGCGGGATGGATGATGCGCCTGCTGCGCCGGCGGGCCGCCGCGCGCGCCACGGCCGCCGCGGTGCGGCGGCTGGCGGCGCGCCCGTACTTCCTGTTTCCGCTGCAGCTGGATTCCGATTTCCAGCTGCGCGTGCATTCGCGCTTCGGCGGCCTCGGCCGCGCGCTGCTGCACGTGCTCGGTAGCTTCGCCGCGCACGCGCCGCCCGACTGCCTGCTGGCCCTCAAGGCGCATCCGCTCGACAACGGGCTGACCGACTGGCGGCGCATCGCGCTGCGCGCGGCGACGCGCCTGGCCGTGGCGGACCGCATCGTGTGGATCGACGGCGGCGACATCGCGGCGCTGTCGCGCGGCGCGCGCGGCATGGTCACGGTCAACAGCACGAGCGGCACGCTGGCGCTGGCGGCCGGCGTGCCCGTGCTGACGCTGGGCACCGCGGTCTACGACCTGCCGGGCCTGACCGACCAGCAGGGCCTGGCCGGCTTCTGGCGCGCGCCCCGCGCGCCAGAAGCCACGCTGTTCGATGCCTTCCGGCGCGTGCTGGCCGACCGCTGCCTGCTGCACGGCGGCTTCCACGACGCGGCGGGCATCGACCTGCTGGTGCCGCAGGCCTGCCGGCGGCTGCTCCAGGACGAAGCGCCGGAGCGCGCCGCCGCGCCAGCCGCAACGCCGGCCGCAACGCCGGCCGCCGCGCCGCCGGTCATGGTGAGCCCATGAGCCCGCGCCTGCTGCTCGACATCACGCGGCTGATGCGCCGCAGCGGCCATGCCACGCCCACCGGCATCGACCGCGTGGAGATGGCCTACGCCCATTACCTCGCCCGCCATGCGGGCGAGCGGCTGACCTACACCGCGCTGCATCCGGGCGGCTGGCACGTGCGCCTGCCGCGCGCGGCGGCCGAATCGTTCCTGCGGGAGACCGCGCTGCAGTGGCGGGGCGAGCCCGCGCACGCGCTGCGCGCCGCCGGCCGGCTGTGGCTGCGCTTGTGCCTGTCGGCGCCGCGCCGCGCGATGGCGGCGGACCCCGCCGCCTACCTGCTGCTGTCCCACACCAACCTGGAGCGGCCCGCCGCGGTGGCGCGCGCGCTGGCCAACGAACACGCGCGGCTGGTCTGCCTGGTGCACGACCTGATTCCGCTCACCCACCCGGAATTCGCACGCGCGGGCACCAGCCTGGCGCACCGGCAGCGGCTGCAGACGGTGGAGGCGCTGGCCGATCTCGTCGTCACCAACTCCGGCGCCACGCTGCGGTCGCTGATCGCGCTGCTGGGTCCGGGCCAGCGTCCCGCGCACATGCTGGCGGTGCCGCTGGGCGTGTCCCTGCCCGCGGCCTGCAGCGACGCGCGCGCGGCGCGCCCGCCCTACTTCGTCATGCTGGGCACCATCGAGCCGCGCAAGAACCACGTGCTGCTGCTGCAGGTCTGGCAGCGCATGCTGTCGATGGCCGGCGCCACGCCCACGCCGCAACTGGTCATCGTCGGCCGCAACGGCTGGGAGAACACGCACGTGATGACCATCCTGGAGCGCGCGCCGGGCCTGAACAGCGTGGTGTCGCTGGCAAGCGGCCGCTCCGACCGCGAGGTCGCCGCGCTGCTGCGCGGCGCGCGCGCGCTGCTGATGCCGTCGTTCGCCGAGGGCTTCGGCCTGCCCGTCGCCGAGGCGCTGGCGCTGGGCGTGCCCGTGATCGCAAGCGACCTGCCCGCGCTGCGCGAGACCGGCGGCGGCACGCCCGACTACCTCGACCCGATGGACGGACCCGCCTGGCTGCGGGCGATACGCGACTACACCCAGCCCGACTCGCCGCGCCGCGCCGCGCAGCTGGGCCGGCTGGCCGCCTGGACCGCGCCGACATGGGACGCCCATTGCGGCGGCGTGCTGGACGCCATCGACACGCTGCTCCAGGGCGGCGCGCCGCGGGCCGCGCAGGAGCCTCACCTTGCAGCCTGAATCCACTTTCCGGCGCGGCCTGCGCGCGCAGCTCCGCGTCATCGGCGCGCTGATCCTGCGCGAACTCCATACCCGCTACGGCCGGGAGAACATCGGCTACCTGTGGCTGATCGGGGAGCCGATGCTGCTGGCGGGCTCGGTCGCGCTGATCCACCTCGGCGACACCCACCATCGCGGCGCCATCCTGCCGATTCCGTTCACGCTCGGCGGCTACTGCGTGTTCATCATCTTCCGCTCGATCATCACGCGCGCGGAAGGCGCGCTCCACGCCAACCAGCCGCTGCTGTACCACCGCATGGTGACGATCTTCGACATGCTGGCCGCGCGCGCGCTGCTCGAAGGCGCGTCCAGCACGGTGGCGCTGGCGCTGCTGCTGGCCGGCGCCTGCGCGCTCGGCGTGGGCGACCCGCCGGCGCGGCCGCTGCTGCTGCTGGCGGCGCTGGCGCTGATGATGTGGTTCTCGTTCGGCCTGTCGATGCTGGTCTGCGCCGTCACCTATACCAGCAAGATGGCCAACCGCCTGATCCACCCGATCGTCTACCTGGCCATGCCGATGTCCGGCGCGTTCTTCCTGCTGCGGTGGATCCCCGAGCCCTACCGCGGCTGGCTGTCTTGGGTGCCGCTCACGCAGATCTTCGAACTGCTGCGCGTGGGGCAATTCGAGAACTTCGAGAGCCCTTACGTCGATGGCCCCTACCTCGTGGCCTGGTGCCTCGCGCTGACGCTTGCCGGCCTGGCAAGCCTGCGCCTGGTGCGCCGCCATATCCACCTGTGAACGCCCTCATCGTCCCCAACCCCTTCCACGCCGGAGCCCTCCGCCCATGACCACCGAAGTCACCGTCCCGGCGCACGACCTGCCCGAACCCGCGGCCACGCGCGCGCCGCGCGCCGTACCGGCAAGGCCGGGCCTGGCCGGCCGCCTGCGCGCGTGGTGGCGGGCGCGGTGGCCGTTCCTCGCCACCGTGGTGCTGCCCACGCTGCTGGTCGCGGTCTATTTCTTCGGCGTGGCCGCCGACCAGTATGAGTCCGAGGCGCGCTTCGTGGTGCGCTCCACGCAGACGCAGTTCAGCAACGGCGGCAACGGCCTCGGCCAGATGCTGGGGCTGGCCGGCGTGCTCAACGACTCCCAGGCGCAGTCGCTGAGCGTGGGCGACTACCTGGGCTCCCACGACGCCGTGCGCGCGCTGCACGGCAAGCTGGACCTCGTGGCGCTGTTCCGCCGGCCCGAGGCCGACCTGCTCTCCCGCCTCTGGTGGCGGGACCCGAGCGCCGAGACGCTGCTGCGTTTCTACCGGCGCCAGGTCACCATCGCATTCAGCCAGGACACCGGCATCACCACGCTGCGCGTGCACGCCTTCCGGCCCGGCGACGCGCGCGCGCTGGCGCAGTGGCTGCTGACGCTGGGCGAGGCGCGCGTCAACGCCTTCAACCAGCGCGCGGTGGACGACAGCGTGCGCGTGGCGGCCGGAGAGCTGGCCGAAGCCGAGGCGCAGGTCATCGACGCCCAGCGGGCGCTGACCGCGTTCCGCGTCGACCACCGCGACCTGGACCCCGAGAAGACCGGCACCGGGCAACAGACACTGGTGGCGCAGCTCGAGCAGTCGCTGGCGCAGGCCCGCGCGCAGCTGGGCGCGATGGAGGCGCAGGTGGATCGCGACAGCCCGCAGGTGGTGGCCATGCGCGACCGGCTGGCGGGACTGGAGGCGCAGCTGGGCGCGCAGACCTCACGCCTGGTCGACGGCCGCGGCACCGCGCCGAAGATGGCCGACTACCAGCGACTGATGATGAAGCAGGATTTTGCCGCGAAGCGTTACGCGGCGGTGGCGACCGCGCTGGAAACCGCCCGCGAGAACGCGCTCAAGCAACAACTGTACGTGGTGCACGTGGTGGAGCCGAACCTGCCCGTGCGCGCCCTTTATCCGCGCAGCGCGCTGATCGTCACGAGCGTCTTCTTCTGCCTGCTGGTGTCCTACGGCATCGGCTGGCTGATCGTGGCGGGCGTGCGCGAACACGCGGCATGACCTGGAGACCGGAGTGAACCTGTTCAGACGACTATTGCCCGGCATTGGCGCCGGCCACGATGCCGATGCGGTGCGCGCCAGCGTGGCGGCCGGCGACCAGGCGCGCGACGCGCGCGACTGGCCCGCCGCGGCCAGCCACTATCGCCGCGCGCTGGACGCGCGCGACACCCTGCCCGCCATCTGGGTCCAGTACGGCCACGCGCTCAAGGAAGGCGGCGACGTGGCGGCGGCGCGCGACGCCTACCGCCGCGCCGCGGCGCTGAAGCCGGACGTGGCGGACACCCACCTGCAGATGGGGCACGCGGCCAAGCTCGCCGGCGACCTGGACGCGGCGGCGGCCAGCTACGTGCAGGCGCTGGTGCTGCAGCCCGACTACGACGACGCGCTGCGCGAGCTGCAGGCGCTCGGCTCCCGGGGCGTGCGCATCGACGCCAGCCCGTTGCGCGATGTGTGGACCGCCGCGCCCGCCGACAGCGCGGCGCCGATGGCGCAAGCAGCGGCCGCGCCCGATGCCGCGGACCTGCTGGCGCAGACGCGCTCCACCCTGGCGGGCCTGCTGGAGCAGGCCCGCGCGCTGGACGCCGCGGCGGCGCCGGACGACATCGCGGCCCGCCACGCGCGCGAGCAGCTGGCCAGCGCCGTGGAGATACTGCGCAAGCTCGACGCGCGCGACCTGGCGCCGGCCAGCGCGCGCGACGGCACGAAGCCGGAAACCGCCGCCACCGCCGCCGCGGAGATCATCTTCGACGCCACCGACCTGATTCACCATTTCCGCGGCTCGCGCCTGCCCACCGGCATCCAGCGCGTGCAGCTGGAAATGATCTCCGCGTTCCGGCCCGCCGGCGGCGCGCCGCCGCGCGTGTGCTATCTCGGCGAGCGCGGCTGGCTGGAAGCGCCGGGGCCGCTGTTCGCGCGGCTGTGCCAGATGTGCACGGGCCAGCCGCAGGCCACGCCCGCGGCGTGGCAGCAGGCGGTCGCGCAACTGGACCTGCTGATGCTGGGCGGCCCGGCGATGGCGTTTCCGCGCGGCGCGTGGCTGGTCAGCCTGGGCACGTCCTGGTTCCCCGACTACCTGCTGCACGTGCGCCTGGCCCAGCGCGAATCCGGCGTGCGCTACGTGCCGTTCGTGCATGACCTGATTCCCGTGGTGATGCCCGAGCATTGCGTGGACGACCTGGTCGACCGCTTCGTGGCGTGGCTGCTCGGCGCGTTCGCCCACGCGGACCGCTTCCTCGTGAACTCGGAATGCACGCGCCGCGACCTGGTGGCCGCGGCGGCGCGGCTGGGCCACCACCTTCCCCATACCCACGTCGAGGTCGTCACGCTCGACGCGGACATCCGCAAGCCCGCGCCGGCCCCGCGCGGCACGGCCAACGCCGGCATGCAGGGCTGGGACGCGAGCCGCCAGCCATTCGTGCTGATGCTGTCCACGGTGGAGCCGCGCAAGAACCACCTCGCGGCGTTCCGCGCGTGGCGCGCCCTGATCGAGCACCACGGCGCGCGGCGCGTGCCGCAGCTGCTCTGCGTCGGCGGCAAGGGCTGGAAGAACGAGGCCGTGTTCGCCGCGCTGGAGAGCGATCCGGTCCTGGCCGGGCGCGTGACCATGCTGTCCGGCCTGACCGACGCGCAGCTGGCGCTGCTGTTCGAGCGCTGCCTGTTCACGCTCTACCCGAGCCTGTACGAAGGCTGGGGCCTGCCGGTCACGGAATCGCTGTGCTACGGCAAGGTGCCGCTGGTCTCCGACGTGTCCGCGCTGCCGGAGGCGGGCGGATCGTTCGCCCACTACTTCGATCCGGCCTCCCCCGTGGCGCTGCTGCAATCGATCGAGCGCCTGACCTTCGACAACGCCTACCGGCAATCGCGCGAGGCCGCCATCCGCGCCGGCTTCCGCCCGCGCACGTGGGCCCAGCTTGGCGCGCAGATGGCCCGCGCGGTCAGCGCCTGGGAGGCCCAGCAGCAGCCCGGCGAGCGGACGGAAGGCGCGCCCCGGCTGGCGCCGGGCCGCTACTATCCGATCGCCACGCAGCGCACGCCGGCACTGCGGCGCGGCATGATCGCCGGCGAAAGCCTGCGCGCGGGCGACGGCTGGCACAGTCCGGAAGACTGGGGCTGCTGGAGCAAGCCCGGCGAAAGCCGGCTGGCATGGCTGGCCGGCGACGATATGCGCGGCGAGCGCATACGGGTCTACCTGGGCCTGCGCGGCATGCCCGGCCTTGGCGCGCGATACCGGCTGGAAAACGGCGAGGGACTCTGCGCGGAAGGCGAACTGAAACCCGGAGAAACGCGCTGGATTGCCACCGACGCGCGCATGCCGGCCAGCGCCGGCCAGCCGCTCGAACTGATCCTGCACAGCAGCCGGATGGAGTCCCTGGCCGACGCCACCGACGGCGCGGACCGGCGCGTGATCGGCCCGGCGGTGCTGGGGCTCTACCTGTGCGCCGCCGGCGACATGGCGGCGAGGCTGCGGCTGGTGGAGGCGGTGGCGCTGGGCAGCCTGGACACGCTGACCGACGCGCTAACCGACGCGCTGACCATATCGGCGGACACGGACGGTCTGGCGCTGGCGGCGCACGAGACCGCGCAGTTGCTGGCCGACCTCTGACGCGCAACCATCATGACCATCACGGAATCCCCGGCGCGGCCGCATCCGCTCCCGACGCCCGCGCCGACGCCACCCGCGGGCGACGCCCCGGCTTTCGCCACGATTGCCTCGCCGGGCCCCGGCCGGGCATCGCCCGCCGCGCCGACGCTGATCCAGCCGGTCATCCTGGCCGGCGGCAGCGGCACCCGCCTGTGGCCGATGTCGCGCGAGCAGATGCCCAAGCCGCTGATCGCCGGGCTGCTCGACGCCTCGACATTGCTGTGCGCCACGGCGGCCCGGCTGGCCGGCATCGAGCACCACGCGCCGGCGCTGGCCACCGCGCCCGAGGTGATCGTGGTCTGCGGCGAACTCCATCGGTTCGCCACCGAGCAGCAGCTGCGCGCGCAGGGCCACGCGCCGCGCCTGCTGCTGGAGCCGGCCGGCCGCAACACCGCGCCGGCGCTGACCGTGGCCGCGCTCGACATCGTCGCGGACCACCCCGGCGCGGTCATGGTGGCGATGCCGGCCGACCACGCCATCGACGACATCGCCGCGTTCCGCGCGGCCGTCGCGCACGCGGCGCTCCACGCGCGCGACGGCGCCATCGCCATGCTGGGCGTGGCCCCCACCGCGCCGGAGGCCGGCTACGGCTATATCCGCCTGGGCGCGCCGCTCGACGCGCCCGGCGCGCGCCGGCTCGACCGCTTCGTGGAAAAGCCGCCGGCGCGCGACGCCGAAGCCTACGTGGCATCGGGCGACTACTGGTGGAACAGCGGCATCTTCGTGGTCCGCGCCGATACCTGGCTGGACCTCGTCGCCGCGCTGCAGCCCGGCATGCTGGCCGCCTGCCGGCGCGCGCACGCGGGCGCGCTGGCGCTGGGCGGCAATGCGCTGCTGCTGGACGCGCACGCGTTCGCCGCAAGCCCCGCGGACTCCATCGACTACGCGATCATGGAGCGCGTGGCCGGGCAGGCCGCGCTGGCGCCCGGCGTGGTGGTGCCGCTCGATGCCGGCTGGGGCGACCTGGGCGCGTGGGACGCGATCTGGCAACGGCTGCCGCGCGACGGCAACGACAACGCCGCGCGCGGCCCGGTGGTGCTCGAAGGCGCCAGCTCCACCTTTGCCCACGCCGGCAGCCGGCTGGTGGTCTGCGTCGGCACGCGCAATATCGCGGTGGTGGAGACGCCGGACGCGGTGCTGGTGGCGGACATGGCGCGCGTGCAGGACGTCAAGGCCGCGGTCGAGCGCATCCGCGCCGAGCACCGCAGCGAGGCCCGCCTGCACCGGCGCGTGGAACGGCCCTGGGGCCGCTTCGAATCGATCGACCAGGGCGAACGCTTCCAGGTCAAGCGGCTGGTGGTCGAGCCCGGCGCGCGGCTGTCGCTGCAGATGCATCACCACCGCGCCGAACACTGGATCGTCGTGCGCGGCACCGCGCGCGTCACCCGCGGAACCGAGTCGTTCCTGATCAGCGAGAACCAGTCCACGTACATCCCGCTGGGCGTGACCCACCGGCTCGAGAACCCCGGCAAGACCCCGCTGGAGATCATCGAGGTCCAGTCCGGAAGCTATCTGAGCGAGGACGATATCGTGCGGTTCGACGATGCCTATGGCCGCGGCGGCGCCTGACCAGCACATGACCGGCGCATAGCCCGCGCATGATCAGCACATGGCCGGATCTGCGCAGAATCTGTCGCCGGCCGGTCATGCCCGAGCCGTACTGTCTGTCGCGCGGGGTGTGGCATCGCACGCACACCCCGCGCAACGTCCGCCGTATCCCAAGCGATTTCCATGACCATTCACGCTTCTCTCACCGCGCCAGGCTTGTCGAGAACCGCCCATGCCGGCGGCCCGGACGAGATCATCCTGATGCAGACCTCGGACGCATCGAGCCGATACTTCGACATGATGATGCTGACGGGCCAGACCGCGCGCGGCTATTGCGACCGGCACCAGCTGCGCTACCAGGGCTTCATCGGCCTGAAGCGCGGCAACCGCCCGTGGCACGCCACCTACAACCGCATCGACCTGCTGTGCGAGCTGATCGACCGGGGCTTTGGCGGCTGGGTGCTCTATATCGACGCCGACGCATGGGTGGTCGACCTGGACTTCGACCTGCGCGGCTGGCTGCGCGACAAGCAGCGCTACGCCATGATCGCGGCGCCGGCGGCGCATACCAGCGACTACTTCTGGAACGTGAACATCGGCGTCATGCTGTTCAATCTGGGCCACCCCTTCACGCGCCGGCTGGTACGGGAGTGGGAGGCCTTTCTTTCGCGCTACAGCCTGGAGCGCGACGCGATCGACTGGAACGGCCAGGTTCCCGACGACCAGGGCATGTTCCACCAGTTGCTGGACAAGCACGAAGACGCGAAGTCCCTGGTCCTGCACGCCGACAAGAGCCTGCTCAACTCGCCCTGGGCCAGCTTCGTGCGCCAGGCCATCCGCGCCGAGAACGCCGATATCGACGAGCGCCTTGCACATATTGCTGCCCAAGTTGAGAACGTGCTCAAGAGCTAGGTTCTTCCCTTCCTACTTTCACAGACTGAGTCTGATCACTCATCTCTCACTTCGCCATGACCCTATCGATAGGTACATTCTCCAATTTCTCGAATATCGAGGTTCCGCAAACCGAAGATTTCGTCTGTACCGACGGTTATCGGTATCCCGGAGACGGCGGCCATGCCTTCTATGCAGTAACGTCGGTCGCGGACCCCTCGGGCTGGAGAGCGCGTTCAGCCGACGGCAGATGGTGGCAGATCGTCGTGGATGGCCCCGTGACGCCCGAGCAGTTCGGATGCGTCGGCGACGGCGTTGCCGATGATGCGCTCGCGGCCAACGAGATGAACAACTATTTGAACAGCATTGGCGGAGGTATCGTACTTGCATACCGCCGTTACCGTATTGCCAGCACAAACCTAGTCCTGTATGACAACGTCGGGTGGCAAGGTCTGTTCAGCAAGGGAAGTGGGCTCCGATATTTTGTCACACAGCCCAACAAACGCGGCAACTACTACAACGAACCATCCACGATAGTATTGAATCCGGCATTCACCATCCAGCTTTGGCAAAACACCAGCTTTTCTGGAATGGTGGTCATGCGGGAAGGAATGAGCGTTCCGACATCCATCAGGGCATTCATTAATGCAGTACGAAATTTTTCGGGAACTGCCATCACCGTCGGCAATAATTACCCGAATCTTGGCGTCAATGCATCGATTGCTGACTGCTTCGTAATCGGCTTTCATCAATTATTGCAGAGTGGCGTAAATAACGCCGTTCGCATCATCAACGTAATAGGGGATTGCATCAATGGAATCTGGGTAGACGGCACCGCCGATCTATTCACCATCAACGAATGCAAACTCGAGCCCTTTATATTGTCCTATCTTGAAGATACGACAGGCCAGTACAGCATTACCGATATAACAGAAAGTCCAACAGGTGGAATTCGCATAACCACGGGCACTACAACCCAGATCGTGACAGGAGACCTCGTACACGTTGGCCAGGTCGAAATTGCACCCAGTCAATCCAGAAAGGCGGCGTCTGGTCGTTACATCGCAACAGTCATCGATGGCAACACAATTGATCTCCAGGGCAGCACATTCGACACACCGTACGGCGGGGGTGGGAATCTGTACCTAGCTGAAGCCGCGATCCGGCAAGGAATTGCCTACAGAGTGGAAGGACAACAGGCCGACGGCGTTCAAATCAGCAACTGCTTCGCCTATGGCTTTGATACAACGCTTCGACTGGGCAATGGGTCCAATGCCACTCATGTCACCGGGATTTTCTCGGATGCCAATCTGAACCTGGAAGAGCAAAGCACCATCGACCTGGATATTACCGGGACAGCGAACTACTCCAGCATCATCGGCGGAATGACATCTTCGCATGGAATACAAATTAGATGCGATACGCCAGACACCAATTTCCACACGATTGCATTCCTACCCTTGCAGACGGTTTCCGCGGCTCCGGCGAGCATAGTGCATCTAGCCGGATCGCTTAATATCGTAGGCTGCGCCATCGATGGCAATGTCCTGTTGGGCGACAATATTCAGGCGATAAAATTCACGAATTGCGACAACTTCGGAATAAAATTCTCAGGAAACCCAATTGCACTGGAAAAAATCAGTCTTATCGCAAACCGAAATCGCCTCGAAACAGGAGGGTTGTCGCTTTACAATGGCATGAGCATCGGCTTGGGAACACTAGACCAAAACGGGCTTCCACGCAACGACATCACCATTGACAATGAGAAGATTTCCGTCAGACGCCCACTAGATATATATAGCGTCACTGTCGCTGATGCACTAAGCATGGCCGGCACCATCAGCGCAAATTGCATTATCGGACTTGTCGATGGCGACAACGGAGAATTTTGTCTTGGCGTTATGGCATCGAATAACCTATATCGCATCCCTTTGGGCTCTCCAATATCAGCGGACACCAAAAAATAAGGTGAAATCCTAACCAGGATATGCGTACGCATCCACTCGCGACCGGAATCGCTGGAATATCAGCACCTCACTTGCACGAAAAATGTCAGATCTGACCTCCTTGTCCATCGCTAACCAACGCTCCTCGCTGACCGACCTAGCCAACGGCTTCCATTCGGACAAGGGCACGATCCATCCGGAGCCCCATTCGTACACGCTGGTCTACGACATGCTGCTGCAGCCGCGCCGCGCGGCGGTGCGCGACATGCTGGAGATCGGCCTGTGCGCGGGAGGGCCCGAAGTGGGCAACGACGCCGGCCGGCAGCCGCCCGACGCGCCCTCGGTGCGCATGTGGCTGCAGTATTTCCCGCACGCGATGGTCCAGGGTTTCGACATCTCGGACTTCTCGTTCTTCCAGCATCCGCGCTTCCGCTTCACGCGCGGGGACGCCGGCCGCGCCGCCGACCTGCAGGCCGCCGTGGCCGGCACCGACGGCTACGACCTGATCATCGACGACGGCTCGCACGCATCGTTCCACCAGCAACTGGCGTTCCTGCACCTGTTTCCGCATCTCCGGCCCGGCGGGCTCTACATCATCGAGGACCTGCACTGGCAGTCGCCCTACTACGAGGGGCAGTTGCCGCCCACGATGCGCACCGCCGAGCTGATCGAACACTGGTTCCGCACGGGCAGGTTCCCGCGGCTCGCCGCGGCGGAACTGCAGGGCATGGAGGCGCTGGCCGCCGGCATCGACTTTGCCTTCACGCTGAACCAGCCGTTCGTGCAGGCCAGCCCGCCGAAGCTGGCCGTCATCCAGAAGCGCTGGTAGGCGGAGCGCATCATGGGCATCGACGTCTACGTTCTCGACTTCCTCCTGCGCACGCGCCGCAGCCCCCTCGGCCAGACGCTGTGGCTCGGCCGGCAGGGCTTTCACATCGGCCACGACCAGGCGCCGGCGGCGCAGCGCGTGCTGGCGCAGCACGCGCCCGGCACGCCGCTGGCCGCCATTGCCGGCACCACCGGCTACGCGGAGTCGCTGTTCGCGTGGCTCGGCGCCAGCGCGGTGACGGCGATGGACCATTCGGCCTACGAGGGGGCCGCGCTGCTGCACGACCTCAACCAGCCGGTGCCCGCGTACCTGCATGGCCGCTTCGACTGCATCTTTGACGGCGGCACGATCGAGCATGTCTTCAACGTGCCGGCGGCGCTGGCGAACGTGCACGCCATGCTGCGCCCGGGCGGCCTGTTCCTGTCGGTAAACGCCGCCAACAACCAGCTGGGGCATGGCTTCTACCAGTTCAGCCCGGAGCTGATGTGGCGCGTCTTCTCGCGCGAGGCCGGCTACGAGGTCGAGGCGATGTACCTGATGGACCTGGCGGGCCTGCCGACGCCCCGCGTGCTGACCGACCCCGAGGTGCTGGGCCGCCGGGACGAGATCGGCCCGACCGCGGGCCCCACCTACCTGATGGTGGCCGCGCGCAAGACCGCGAACGCGGCGCTGGCGGCGGTCCAGCAGAGCGACTACGCGCGCACGTGGCTGGCCGCCGGCGCCAGCGGCTGACGACCGCTCGCGCCAGCCCCGGCGCCGCCCCTACCGCAGGAACTGGTGCCCCGTATACACCGGCGAGAACAGCAGGTTGAGGATCGAGACGAACTTGGTGATGCTGTTGGATTCCGCATTGGCGATGAAGACCACGTCCTTGTCGCGCATGGCAAAGCGCTGCGCCAGGAAGTAGCTGGCCGGCTTCATCAGGTCGAGCCGGTAGATCACCGGGCGGGCGGCGTCGGCCGACGGCGCCGCCTGCGCTTCCTGTGCTTCCTGCTGGTAGCGGAAGATGAAGACCGCGCTCGGGTCGGCCTGCAGGTCGCCGGGGCCGCCGACCTTGGCCACCGCCTCGGCCAGGTTCAGCTCGGCGGTATCGAACGGCACCTGCGAGACCTTGCCGGCCGCGCCGAACACCGAATACGTGCGCGGCCGATGCTCGAGCAGCAGGCGGTCCTGCGGCTGCAGCAGCAGGTTGGCGTCGCTGTCGGGCGCGATGTCGCCCAGCGGCAGCACCAGCGTCCTGCGCCCGCGCGTCAGCCGCGCCAGCACGTCCGGCAGCGGATAGGCGGCGCCGCCGGCCAGCGCCACCATGTCCAGCACGCGCTCGCCGGTGGTGCTTAGCGGCAGCCGCCCCGGCTTCCTGACCTCGCCCATCACCAGCACGCTGTTGGCCAGGTTCTCGCGCACGCTGACGATCACCTGCGGGTCCTGCGACTTGCCGCGCAGGCCCGCGCGGATCACCTCCTCGAGCTCGCGCGGCGTGCGGCCGGCGGCGCGCACGCGCCCCACGTAGGGCACCGGGATCGTGCCGTCGGAGGCCACCGTGACGGTGGGCATCGCCTGGCTCGCCGCAGTGGGCAGCGGCCCCGTGCCGAGGCTGCCGGCGGACAGCGTGCCCAGGCTCGACGACGGGCCGAACAGCGTGGTGCCGACCTCGAAGACCGAGACATTGAGCGTGTCGCCGGCGCCGATGCGCTCGACGGAGGTATCCGCGCCGGGCTCCGGCAAGGCGACCGCGGCGCTCGTGCCGGCGGCGGCGCCCAGCTGCGTCACCAGCGGCGCGTCGAGATCGACGATGCGGAAACCCAGCGTGTTGGCGGCGCTGTCCTGCGCCTCCATGACCTCGCGCGCGGTCGGTCCGCTGCTGGGCAGGTTGCCGCAGGCGGCGAGGAGCGCCGCGCACGCCAGGGCGAGCGCGCGCGGAAGAAAGGGATGGATCGGCGTTGTCATGGTTCTTGTGGGATCGGGTCCGGCCGGCGGCCGGCGTCGGCCGGCAGCAGGCAGCCGGGAGAATGCGGGGAGCGCGGCACGCGCGCGTACATGTCGCGCAGGCGCCGCTGGTAGAGCTCGGGAGCAAAATGCCGCGCCTGGCGCAGGCCGGCGGCGGCCAGCGCCGCGCGCAGCGCGTCGTCGCTGTCCAGCCGCCGGATTCCCTGCGCGATCTCGTCCACGCGGTACGGGTCCACCAGCAGCGCGGCATCGCCGGCCACCTCCGGCAGCGAGGCCGCGCGCGAGGTCAGCACCGGCGTGCCGACCGACATGGCCTCCAGCACCGGCAGGCCGAAGCCTTCGTACAGCGAGGGAAACGCCACGGCGCGCGCGCCGCGCACCAGCGTCATCAGCCAGTCGCGCGGCAGGTAGTCGTAGCGGCGGATGCGCTCGCCCACCGAGCGCAGCTGGCGACCGGCGTCGCCCTGCAGCAGGCGGACCTCCGCCTCGCTCTTCCACGCGCGCGCCCCCACGATGACCAGCGGCGTGCGCACCTGCGCCGCCAGGTATGCCTCCACCAGGCGGCCGACGTTCTTCTTGGGTTCGATCGCGCCGAAGTAGAGGAAATAGCCCTGCGGCGCGAGTTCGAACATCGAAGCCAGCCGGGCCGACAGGCGCGATGCACGGTCCTCGCTATCGGCATCGGCATCGGCATCGTCGCCGGCCGGCATCACCGCCTGCCATGTGTTGGTCACGCATGCCGGATCCAGGCGCGGGAACATGGCCAGCAGGTCGGCCCGGCTGGCGTCCGACACCGTGCAGACATGATCGCCGTCGCGCAGGCAGGCCTTGAGCAGGCGGTAGTGATAGCGCTTGTTTTCGAGCGATGTGTAGGGCAGCCGCAGCGGCACCAGGTCGTGGATCGTGTAGATGTTGCGCGCGCCTTCCAGGTGGAGCGGCAGCGGGTAGGTCCAGTGCATGATGTCCGGCGGGTCCGGCAGGCGGATGCGCAGGAAGCGGCCGTGGCGCCGGAAATGCCGCGCGGCGGCCTCGAACACGTCGGCGCTGGTGAACAGCCGCGCGCATGGCGGCACGCGGTGCCGCAGGCCCGCGGACAGCACGCGGCCGTCCAGCGGAATCTCCACCGCGCGCCGCCCGAACAGGTCGCCGATGCCGCCGCCCAGCGCCGCCAGCCGCCGCGCCGCGCCGCGCCGCGATGGCGGCTTGCGGTCGAGGCCGTCGAAAAACAGCACGTCGCGCAGCTCGGCCGGCACGCGGTGGCCGACCGGCACGCCATAGAGCAGGTCCACGTCGTGCCCCATGACGCCCAGCGACCACGCGAGCGTGCGCGCGTAGGTGGCCACGCCCGAGCCGTTTGGCATGGCGAGATTGAAGCCATCGATACCGATGCGCATGGTCGTTGCGGCTTTCCGCCAGGAGCGTGGAATGGGTTCAGTGGGGCAGCGCGGGGGCCAGTCCGGCAAGCCGGGCATACAGCCCGACCATGCGGTCCGCGTAGTCGCGCGGCGCGAACGCCGCGACCTGCTCGAAGCCCGCCGCGCGCAAGCGTCGGCAGAGCGCGTCGTCGCTGTCCAGCGCGCGAATGGCCCGGGCCATCGCGGGCGTGTCGTGCGGATCGACGAACAGCGCGCCGCCGCCGCCCACCTCGCGCAGCGCGCCGATGGTGCTGGCCATCACCGGCGTGCCCAAGGCCATCGCCTCCGCCACCGGCAGGCCAAACCCCTCCGCGAGCGACGGGAACAACATGGCGCGCGCCTGCCGGATCAGCGCCACCAGATCCGCGTGCGGCAGCAGCGGCAGCCGGATGACGCCGGGCGAACGCGCCAGCATCGACTCCATTTCCGGCACGCCATGCGCGAGCGGCCCCGCCACCACCAGCGCGCGCTGGCTCATCGCGGTGCGATGCGCCGCCACCAGCGCCGGCAGGTTCTTGCGCGTCTCGGGCATGCCGCAGCAGATGAAGTAGCCGCCGGGGCGCAGCCCCGCGGGCAGCCGCGGATCGCGCTGCAGCGGCGCGTGCACGGCCTGCGAGGTGTTGGTGACGAAGCCCGGCGGGCAGCCGAGCATGTCGATGATATGTGTGCGCGAATGGTCGGATACCGTGACCAGGTGATCGGCGCGCGACAGGATCGCGTCGAGCAGGCGCTGGTGGCGGTCGGCGCGGATGCCGGTCAGGCGCGGATGCGTGAGCGGAATCAGATCGTGCACCGTGTAGACGTTGCGCGCGCCTTCCAGGTACAGCGGCAGCGGATAGGTCCAGTGCATGACCGTGGGCGGCGCCGCGCTGGTCACGCGCAGCAGGCGCCGGTGAAGATTGAAATAAGTCTGCGCCTCGCGGAACAGGCGGCCGCCGTCATGGACGGGATGGCTGCCGTGCGGCGCGAGGCTGGCCTTGCGCGGCCCGCGCCGCAGCGCGCCGCACCAGCGCGCTATCGCCGCTTCGCGCGGCCACGCTGCCGCCGCGTGGCGCGTGCCGCCGGTCAGCCATTCGACCGGCACGCCGGCGCGCGCCAGGCTGTCGCCGAGCATGCGCGCGTAGGTGTCCACGCCCGTTCCCGCGCCGAGGCTCCAGGTGCGCGCGTCGATCGCCACGCGCAGGCCGGCCGGCGGCAGCGCGCGCATCGCCGCCTTCCACGGCAGCGCCATCGGCACCGGCGCGGGCCGATGACGCGATTGATCGGGACACGCTCTCGTGTTCATAATGCGCCAGCACGCAACGACACGACTCGGACTACCGGACGAATCCAATGATCTCTTTCCAGAACGTCAGCAAAAGCTATCTCGTGGGGCATGTTCCGACCTCCGTCCTCAACAACGTTTCCTTCGACATCGACCGCGGGACGGCGCTCGGCATCTGCGGCGCCAACGGCGCCGGCAAGTCCACGCTGATGCGGCTTGCCGCCGGCGTGGAGATGCCCACGTCGGGCCGCGTGCAGCGCACGTTTTCCGTTTCGTGGCCGCTTGGCTACAGCAGCGCGTTCCAGAGCAGCCTCACCGGCGCCGACAACACCCGTTTCATCGCGCGCGTCTATGGCAAGCCGATCGACGACACCCTCGCATTCGTCAACGACTTCGCCGAACTCGGCCGCTATTTCCGCATGCCGGTGAAGTCGTACTCGGCCGGCATGTCGGCCAGGCTCGCGTTCGCCATCTCATTGGCGGTGGACTTCGACTGTTACCTGATCGACGAAGTCACCGCCGCCGGCGACGCGCGCTTTCGCCAGCGCTGCCATGATGCGCTGCGCGAGCGGCTGGCGCACAGCGCGCTGATCATGGTCTCGCACGACCCCGCCACCCTCATCGATTTCTGCAACAGCGGCGCCGTTCTCCACGGCGCGCGGCTGCATCGATGCGAATCGGTGGAGGCCGCGCTGGCGATGCATCATGCGCTCCAGCAAGGGGCGCACGCGCCCTGCCCGCCTGAGACGGATGCAAGCATGCCGCTGGTTGATGACATGCCAGCGTCGTCAAATGGTTAGATTCGGTCACGGGAATTTCATGCGCCGGCGCGGCTTGCGGGAATGCGCGAAGCCGTTCCGGCGCCGGCGCGGCGGCGGCTGCACGGCCGCCGCAAAACGGATGCGGGATGCGGGATGGGGGATGCGGCGCGTCAGCGCCGGGAGGCGGTACAGGACGGCGCGCGGGTGCAGTGCCGGTCGGGCCTGCGCAATTGCGCGGCGGCGATGTCGTCGGGCGTCATCACGGACACGGAACGGATGACGCCCCCGCCGCGCGAGGCTAGACCGCCGACACCCCGCTCGCGGCGCCCGCGCCGTCGAGGACCGGCGGCGCGGTGACGATCGAGCGCAGCGGCGGGTCGGCCGGCCGCAGCTTGGACAGGTCCGGCAGCGGCCGGCGCAGCGCGTCGGAGGCGGCGAACGCCTGTTCCATCGCGTGCGCCGCGCCCAGCGTCTGGTGGTCGGCGCGGAAGCGGCCCACCACCTGCAGGCCGAACGGCAGGCCGGCGTGGTCCAGCCCGCACGGCAGGCTGATGGCCGGATGCGTGGTCAGCGTGACCACGTAGGTGGGCGCCAGCCAGCGGTAGTAGTTCTCCTGCTTTTCGCCGTTGATGGTCTCGGCGTACAGCTCGGTCCACGGGAACGGCGACACCGGCGTGGTCGGCGACAGGATCACGTCGTAGTCTTCGAACGCCGCCTGGAAGCGGCCCAGGATGCGGGTCTGCTCGGCCTGCGCCCAGGCCGAATCGACCAGCGACATCTTCGCGCCCATCTCGTAGTTGGCGCGCGTGTTCGGGCCCAGGCTGGCGGGGTCGCGCTGGTAGGCCTCGTGCATGCCGGCGACGAAGCTCTCGGCGCGCAGCACGTCGAAGCAGCGGTGCGCCTCGCCCAGCTCGAACTTCACTTCGTCGCAACTGCGGAACAGGTGCCGCATCGCGGCGATCTTGGCGCGGAACACCTTGCGGATGCCGTCGTCGACGGCGCACACGCCGAAGTCCTCGGTCCAGCCCACGCGCAGCGAGCCCAGGTCGACGTGGCGCGGCAGCAGGAACGAGAGCGGGTCGAGCGCATAGGTGAGCGGGTCGCCGGCCGACAGGCCGGCCGAGGCGGCCAGCTGCAGGCAGGCGTCGGCCACCGTGCGGCCCATCGGCCCGACCACCGAGATCGGCGTCCAGCCCAGCAGCTTGCGCGAGCTGGGCACCACGCCCGGCGACGGCCGGAAACCCACCACGCCGCATTTGGCGGCCGGAATGCGCAGCGAGCCGCCGGTGTCCGACCCCGTGCACACGGGCAGCATGTCGGTGGCCAGCGCCGCGGCCGAGCCGCCCGACGAGCCGCCCGCGTTCAGGTTGGGGTTGAACGGGTTGCCGGTGGCGCCCCACACCACGTTGCGCGAATTGGCGCCGGCGCCCATCTCGGGCACGTTGGTCTTGCCGGTGACGATGGCGCCGGCCGCGCGCAGGCGCGCCACCAGCACGTTGTCCTGCGCGGGCACGTTGCCGCGGTAGAGCGGCGAGCCGTAGGTGGTGAGCAGGCCGGCGGTGGCCTCGAGGTCCTTCACGCCCAGCGGCAGGCCGTGCAGCAGGCCGAGCGCGTCGCCGCGCATGACCGCCTGCTCGGCGGCGCGGGCTTCGCCGCGCGCGCGCTCGTAGCAGGTGGCCGTGACCGCGTTGATGAGCGGGTTGACCGCTTCGATGCGGTCGATGCAGGCGTCCAGCAGTTCGACGGGCGAGAGTTCCTTGCTGCCGATCAGGCGGCGCAGGGCAACGGCGGACTGGGACAGCAGGGCGTTGTGCTGGTTCATGGCGGAGTTCCGGGTGCTGTGAATCGGGTGATCGGATGGCGTGGGCGGATGCGTTGAAATGGAACGGGCGGACTCAGCGGCTGAGCCCGCGCGCGGCCACCGGCCACAGGCTGGCGACGGCCTGCCCGCGGATGCCGACGATCTCATCGTACAGGTTGAGCGTGGGATCGCAATGCCCCGGCACCAGCAGCATCTGGCTGCCGAGCGCCGGCAGCGCGGCGGCGGTGGCGCCGGCGCGCGGCTCGACGATGCCGTGCTCGTCGTTGGCGGCCACGTAGTCGAGCGTGGCCGAGCGCCCTTGCGCGCCCCAGGCCAGCGGCAGGCCGGAGTCCACCGCCAGCGACTTCAGGCCGGCATCCACCACCACGCGCGGCGCGGCGCCGTGCGCGGCGGCCACGCTCATGACCGTGCTGGCGACGAACAGGCTGTGCTCGAAGCGCAGCGCGCCGCCGTATTCGTTGCTGCCATAGTCGCCGTCCATGAAGACGTAGGAGCCGGGCTGGAGCTCGGTGTAGACGCCGCCGGCAAGGTCGAACTCCGCGCTGCCGCTGCCGCCGCCCGTCACCGTCTCGCAGGCCACGCCGGCCTCGGCCAGCGCGGCCACCACGGCCGCGGTGCGCGCGCCGGCCGCCGCCACCGCGCGCGCGCGCTCGGCGGCGCCGCGCACGTGCTGGAGCCCGCCGTGATAGGCCTGCAGCCCGCGGAACGCGAGTTGCCCGTGCGCGCGGATGGCCTGCACCAGATGCAGCGCGGCGGGCGCGTCGGCCACGCCGCAGCGCCCCTGCCCGATGTCGATCTCGACCAACACGCCGATGGTGCTGCCGGCCCGCGCGGCCGCGGCGGCCAGCTCCGCCACCTGGCGCGCGTCGTCCACGCACACGCTCATGCGCGCGCGCAGGGCGAGCTGCGCCAGCAGCGCGGCCTTGGCCGGCCCGGCGATCTCGTTGCTGATGTGGATGTCGGTCACGCCGGCCTGCACGAACGGCACCGCCTCGCTGACCTTCTGGCAGCAGATGCCGACCGCGCCGCGCGCGATCTGCGCCAGCGCGATGGCCGGCGTCTTGTGGGCCTTGGCGTGCGGGCGCAGCTTCACGCCGGCCCGGTCGGCCGCCTGCTGCATGCGCGCGAGGTTGCGCTCGAACACGTCGAGGTCGAGCACCAGCGCGGGCGTGTCGATGGCGCCGGCGGGCTGGCCGACGCTTGCCGCGGGCGGAATGAGGATGGTCATGGCGTGCCTGTCTCGTGGGCGCTTGTCGTCGCGCCTGTCGTTGAAATGGTCGGGATGGTCGGAATGGCCGCGGGCCGCCGGCGGCATCGCGCGCCGCCGCGCCGGCCCGGCCTCAGTCTGCCCGGATGTTGGCGCGCTGGGCAATGGCGCGCATGGTCGGCAGTTCGCGCGTGATCAGCGCGGTCACGGCGGCGCCGTTGGCGTAGGCCGGCTCGAAGCCGTTGTCCAGCAGCTTCTTCTTGGTCTCGGGGTCGGCCATCGTCGCGGCCAGCGCCTTTTCCAGCTTCGCCTTCACGTCGGCCGGCAGGCCGCGCGGCGCCACCACGGCGATCCACGTGTCCATGTCGATGCCGGGATAACCGGCTTCGGCGGCGGTCGGCACCTCGGGCAGCAGCGTCGAGCGCCGGGCGGTGGTCACGGCGATGGCCTTGACCTTGCCCGACTTCACCTGCGGGATGGCGGCGGAGACCGTGTCCATCGAGAACGGGATCTGGCCGCCGATCAGGTCGGTCATGGCCGGCGAGCTGCCCTTGTAGGGCACGTGCAGCATCTTCACGCCCATGCCGTTGAGCAGCATCTCGCCGGCGAACTGGGCCGTGGAGCCGGTGCCGAACGAGCCATACGAATACTTGTCCGGCGCGGCCTTCAGCGCGGCGGCGAGCTGCTTGAGGTTGCTGATGGGCTGGTCGCGGTTGGCCAGCAGGATCAGGCCGGTGCGCCCGGTCAGGCCGATCGGCTCGAAGCTCTTGAGCGGGTCGTACGGCAGCCGCGCGTTGATGGCCGGGTTCACCGTGAACGTGGTGCCCGAGCTGACCAGCAGCGTGTAGCCGTCGGGCGCGGCCTTGGCCACGTAGCCCGCGCCGACGATGGTGCCAGCGCCCGGACGGTTGTCGATCACCACCGACTGGCCCAGCTGGTCGCCCATCTTCTTCGCCAGCAGGCGGCCGACGATGTCGGTGGCGCCGCCCGGCGGGAACGGCACCACCATCTGCAGCGGATGCGACGGGAACGTGTCGGCCAGGGCATTGCCGGCGGGGGCAGCCAGGCAGGCGGCGGCCAGGATCGCGAGCTTGAAGGATCGGGTGAGCATGATGGTCATTCTCCTGCTGGGCAGAGGCCGCCGGCAATGTGGCCGGCATGCGTGCCAGGGTTGATCGGTGGATTGCGTGCGTGCTGCTTGTCTCGTGTGTTTTCGGAGGTGCTGCGTGCCGGCCCGCTCAGCGCGCGAGCGCAGCCGCCCTGGCCAGGAAGCCGTCGTATTCCGCCGGCGGCACGAACAGCCCGCCGGTGGTCCAGACCAGGTGCGTGGCCTGCGGTATCTGCCCGGCCAGGCCGTGCCGCGCCAGGTAGTCGCGCCCGGCATCGCTCTCGCACAGCATGCGCGGGCCGCTGAAGCCCGCCGCGGCCGACGGCTCGATGCGCAGGCCCTCGGCCTGCAGCAGCAGCGCCAGATGCGCGAACAGCGTTTCGTCGGCAACCGTGAACACGCCCGACAGCAGCGGCGCCATCACCGCCGCGGCGAGTTCGGAGGCGCGCGGCACCGCCAGGCCGTCGGCCTCGGTGCGGTTGGTCAGGCCGAAGTCGTAGACCGACGGATTGCCCTTGCCGGCCATCATCTGCACCAGGAAGCACGGCGACTGCACCGGCTCGGCGAAGAAGCAATGCACGTGCGGGCCGAACAGCTGACGCAGGCCAAAGGTGATGCCGGCCGGCGCGCCGCCCACGCCGCACGGCAGGTAGACGAACAGCGGATGCGCGGCGTCCACCTGGATGGCCGCGGCGGACAGCTGGTCGCGCAGGTGCAGCGCGGCCGCGCTGTAGCCCAGCAGCAGCGACAGCGAGCGCTCGTCGTCGACGAAGTACGCGAACGCATCCTGCTGCGCCTGGCGGCGGCCGGCGGCCACCGCTTCCTCGTAGTCGCCGGCATGCTCCACCACCTCGACGCCGCGATCGCGCAGCCGCGCCTTCTTCCATTCCTTGGCGTCCGCCGACATGTGCACCGCCGCGCGGAAGCCCAGCGCCGAGGCCATCACGCCGATGCTCAGCCCGAGGTTGCCGGTGGAACCCACGGCCACCCGGTAGCGCCCGAACAGCGCGCGCGCCGCGGGTTCGCCGAGCGCCAGGTAATCCTCGGGCCGGTCCCTGCCGGGGCCGATCAGGCCGTGGCGCAGCGCCAGCCCCTCGGCGAACTCCAGCACCTCGTGGATGCCGCCGCGCGCCTTGATCGAGCCGGCCACCGGCAGGCCGTGGTCGCCCTTGACGAACAGGCGGCCCAGCGCCGGATCCAGCCCCAGGCTGCGCTGCATGGCCGGCGCGGCGACGAGTTCCGATTCGATCACGCCCTGCGTTCCGGCCAGTTCCGGGAACAGCCGCGCCAGCAGCGACGCGAAGCGGCGAAAGCGCGCCTGGGCCGACATGACGTCAGCCAGACTAATACTCCGCGCCCCGGCGGCCTGTTCCCCGGGCGGGGTCTCGACGCGGCCCGGGTTGCACCACAACAGGGGCGTGGCCGCGCCCAGGGCGGCCTGCAAGGCGGCGGACGGGCTGGCGGCGGGCGGTTGGCTGGGAATCGGCTGGCTCATTGTCTCGGGGTCGTTGTACGCGGTTTGCGGCGGAAGCCGTGGTGGCTTCCCGGATGACTCCATTGTTGGTTTCCCCCGCCCCGGCCGCAAACGGTTTATATTAGCCAGTGCATTAGTCTTGCTAATGCCTGATGCACCACGATCATGCATGCCCGCCATGCCGCCCCGCAGACCCCCAATGAGCACCCTGCTTTCCTCCTCCGTCCTTAGCTGGCTGCGCTGCTTCGAAGCGTCGGCGCGCCACTGCAACTTCACGCGCGCGGCGGCCGAGCTGTGCATCACGCAAGGCGCGGTCAGCCAGCAGGTCAAGCAGCTCGA
The DNA here is from genome assembly GCF_977008105.1 of Cupriavidus ulmosensis. Classification (NCBI taxonomy): domain Bacteria; kingdom Pseudomonadati; phylum Pseudomonadota; class Betaproteobacteria; order Burkholderiales; family Burkholderiaceae; genus Cupriavidus; species Cupriavidus ulmosensis. The sequence continues at coordinate 1,620,312 of NZ_CDRMWP010000001.1, read as the reverse complement.
GCAATGGCTGGCGCGGCCGCTGTTCATCCGGGCCCCGCGCGCGCTGGTGCTCACGCCCGAGGGCGAGCGGCTGCGCTTCGTGCTGCGCGAGTCGTTCCAGGCCATCGAGAGCACCCTGACCCAGCTGCGCAAGCCGCGCGAAGGCGGGCCGATCGCGCTGAGCTGCGCGCCCTCGTTCGCGATGCGCTGGCTCACCCCGCGGCTGGGCGATTTCTTCCGCGACCATCCCGAGGTCGGCCTGCGGGTGTATGGCGAGTTCCACACGCTCGACAGCACCCGCATGGCGCGCGACGGCATCGACGCGGCGGTGCGCTTCGACCTCGGCGTCTATGAAGACCTCAAGGCCGGGCGGTTCCTCGACGAATGGCTGCTGCCGGTGGCCAGCCCCGCCTTCGTCGCCGCGCACCCCGAGCTGCGCGCGCCGCGGGACCTGAAAGGCGCGTGGCTGCTGCACGACGTCAGCCCGTGGGAAGGCGCGGATGCCTTCGCCGAATGGGACCACTGGCTCCGGCATGCCGGCGCCGCCGTGGACAACCTCGGCGCGGGGCAATGCTTCAACCTCTCGCAACTGGCGGTCGGCGCGGCGCTGGCGGGACAGGGCGTGGCGCTGGGCCGCTCGGCCCTGGTGCTGGAAGACATCGCCGCCGGGCGGCTGGTCGAGCTGTTCGGCATCCGCGTGCGCTCGCAGGCTTCGTACTACTTCGTCTCGGCGCACGGGCAGACGCCGCAGATCGCCACCGTGGAGCACTGGCTGGCCGCCGAGGCCATGCGCTTCGATGCGCAGCGCGCCAAGGTGCTGGGCAAGGGCGAGGTGCGCGGCGGCGCCTGAGATCCTCCCCGCGCGCCCGGCGCCGGCCCGCTTTTCGTTTGCGCATCGCACCACAACCGTGCCGCCGTCCCCAATATCGCTTCGGCCACCGGGCCGAACGGCCCGTTCCGGCACCAACATCGGCCACCCGGCACGCCCTGGCGCTGGCACGCATGTTGCGTCACGGCATTCAAGTAACTTGAATTTTGCGGATCATGGGAATACTTTCGTTCAAGTCACTTGAAGACCAATCCAGCCGGCCGCTGCCGGCTATCTGCCTGAGGGGATGAGGATGCGTAGGAAGAACACCGTAGTGGCCGCCGCCATGCTGGCGGCTTCGGCAGGACTGGCGCTGGCGTCGGTGCCGGCGGCCGCCAAGGACGTGGTCAAGATCGCCTTCGTGGGGCCGCTCACCGGCGGGGTCTCGGCCATCGGCCTGGGCGGGCGCAATTCCGCCGACCTGGCGGTGCGCCTGCGCAATGCGGATCCCAAGTCCAAGTACACCTACGAGCTGGTCACGCAGGACGACGAGTGCCGCCCCAACGTGGGCGTGCAGGTCGCCACCAAGATCGCCGCGGACCGCAGCATCGTGGCCGGCGTCACGCATTTCTGCTCGGCCGTGGCGATGGGCACGGTGGGCGTGTACAACCGCTTCCAGCTGCCGGTGGTGGTGTGGGGCGCGGTGCTGCCCGACGTGACCTACGGCAACGACTTCAAGGAGATCCATCGCGTCAACGGCACGATGATCAACCAGAGCGACGTGGCGGCCAAGTTCATGACCGGGCTGGGCTACAAGAAGTGGGCGATCATCCACGACACCACCGACTACGGCAAGGGCCACAACAAGTACTTCAGCGAGTTCCTCAAGAAGGACGGCGGCACCGTGGTGGGCACCTTCGGCGTGACCGCCGACCAGCAGGACTTCACCACCGAGCTGACCAAGATCCGCGAGCTCAAGCCCGACGTGGTGTATTTCGGCGGCCTCACGCCGCTGGGCGTGCGCATCCGCACGCAGATGGAAAAGCTCGGCATCAAGGCGCAGTTCGAGGGCACCTCGGGCATCAAGGCCGACGCCTACATCCAGGGCACGGGCAAGGACCTGGCCGAGGGCTCGCTGGCCTTCATCGAAGGCGCGCCGTGGGAGAAGCTGCCCGGCGGCCTGTTCTTCCAGGGCAAGTACTCGCAGCAGAAGTACAGCGATCCGCCCGAAGCCTACGGCCCGTTCGCGTTCGCCGCGGCCAACCTCATCATGGACGCCGTGGAGAAGGTCGGCCCGGACCGCAAGAAGGTGCGCGACACGCTCAACGCCACCAAGGACGTCGACACCATCGTCGGCAAGGTGACGTTCGACGACCATCGCCAGAACATCGTGCCGCTGGTGACCAAGTACGTGGTCGAGGACGGCAAGTGGGTGATCTGGGAAGACAGCGCCTACGGCAAGGGCAAGAAGAAGCTGGCCGGCCTGTAGGCGGCGTAGCGGCGCCCCCGCCCCGCTACGCCGCTGCCCTGCCGCGCTGCCGCCGCAGCGCGGCAGCGCCTCGCCATTCCTGTCGCGGCCGCCAGGGCCGCAAGACGCGCCATGCACTGACGCGGAGAATCCATGAGTGTGATTGCCCAATATGTGTTCAACGGCCTGATGCTCGGCATGATCTATGCCATGGTCGCCGTTGGATTCACGCTGTTCTTCGGCGTGCTCGATGTCATCAAGTTCTCCCACGGCGACACGCTGATGGTGGGCGCCTTCGCCGGCCTGGCGGCGTCCACCGGCGTGCTGATGCTCGGCATCGACACGCCGTGGATCCAGCTCCTCGCCGTGGTGGCCTGCGCGGTCAGCGTGACCGGCCTGCTGGGCGCCGGCATCGCCAAGTTCCTGATCCTGCCGCTGCGCAAGGCGCCGCCGCTGAACACGCTGCTGGCCACGCTGATGCTGGGCACGGTGATGCGCGAATGCGTGCGCCTGTTCTATCCCGACGGCTCCAACCCGAAGCCGTTCCCGCGGCTGCTGCCCTCGGCCTCGATCGAGCTGGGCAGCCTGTCGCTGCGGGCCGACAACCTGATCCTGCTGGCCACCGGCATCGCCATCATCGTGGGCGTGCACCTGCTGATCACGCGCACCCGCTTCGGCATGGCGATCCGCGCGGTGGCGCAGGACGGCGAGACCGCGCGGCTGATGGGCATCGACTTCGAGGCCGTGGTGCTGTTCACCTTCGCGCTCGGCTCGGCGATGGCGGCGCTGGCCGGCGTCATGAACGGCCTGTACTACAACGAGATCAATTTCAACGTGGGCCTGCTGCTGGGCGTGATCGGCTTCGCCGCGGCCATCCTGGGCGGGCTGGGCAACATCTACGGGGCGATCCTGGGCGGCTTCCTGTTCGCCGCGCTGCAGGTGATCGGCAGCGCCACGCTGCCGGCGCTGATCCCGGACATTCCGAGCGCGTACAAGGACGTGTTCGCCTTCGCCGTGGTGATCGTGCTGATGGCGTTCAAGCCGACCGGGCTGATCGCCGAGAAATCCAGTGAACGGGTCTGAGGCCACAGGGGAAACCAACACCATGAACCAACCATCCATCCCGATGCGCGCCCCCGCCGCGGTGCTGGCCGCGGCCGGCATCGCCATCACGCTCTACCTGTGGCTGTTCCTGCATGCGGAGTCGCAGCTGAGCGTGGCCATCCTGCTGGCGGTGGCGCTGGCCGCGGTGGTGGCCGGGCGCCGGCTCGGCGCCACGCGCCGCCTCGAGGCCGCCGGCATGAGCCGGCCCGGCCTGGCGCGCCTGTGGGCGGCGGCCGGCACGCTGGCGCTGATCGCGGCGTTCTACGACACGCACTTCGCGCTGCTGATGATCTGCACCGTGCTGCTGTACACCACCGCATGCCTGGGGCTGACGCTGCAGTTCGGCTTCTCGGGCGTGGCCAATTTCGCCGGCGCGGCGTTCTTCGGCATAGGCAGCTACGCCACCGCGGTGCTGGCCGCGCACAGCGGCCTGCCGCACCTGCTGATCATCGTCATCGCCGGCGTGATCTCGGCGCTGGTGGGCTCGCTGCTGATCGCGCCGGTGCTGCGCACGCGCGGGCACTACGCGGCGCTGGTCACGATCGCCTTCGGCATCCTGTTCAAGACCTTCATCGAGGTCAACGACGTGCTGGGCGGCCCGCAGGGCCTGCAGGTGCCGGGCATGCGCCTGTTCGGCTACGCCCTCAACGACGGCTTCACCGTGTTCGGCGCCGACGTGTCGTTCTACGTCAGCTACGCCCTGCTGAGCCTGGGCATCTGCGGCGGCGTGTTCGCCGTGGTCAAGGCGCTGGAGCGCTCGTGGGTGGGCCTGGCGATGGACGTGGTGCGCACCGACGAAACCGCCGCGGCCACGTTCGGCCTGCATATCGCGCGCTGGAAGGTGGTGGCCTTCATGCTCGGCAACTTCTTCGCCGGCATCGCCGGCAGCGTGTACGGCATGGTCACGGGCTTCGTGGCGCCCAACAACTTCACGTTCTCGGATTCGCTGCTGATGCTGTCCATCGTGATCCTGGGCGGGCTGGGCAACGCGGTCGGCCTGGTGCCGGCCGCGATCATCGTGCTGGTGCTGCCGGAAAAGCTGCAGTTCATCCAGGAATACCGCTTCCTGTTCTACGCGGCGCTGGTGATCGCCATCCTGCTGTTCCGCCCCGCCGGGCTGATGCCGCGCAAGACGCGCCTGTTCTTTGCCGGGGAGGCTTCGCGATGAGCAGCGTGAACGATACCGGCGTCATGGTGGAAGTGCGCGGCCTGACCATGCGCTTCGGCGGCCTGACCGCGCTCGACAGCCTCGACATGCGCATCCGCGAGGGCGAGATCCTCGGGCTGCTGGGCCCCAACGGCTCGGGCAAGACCACCTTCTTCAACGTGCTGACCGGGCTCTACAAGGCCAGCGGCGGCTCGATCCGCTACCGCGGCGAGGAAGTCATCGGCAAGTCGCCGCAGGAGATCTACCGCGGCGGCGTGGCGCGCACGTTCCAGCGCTCGCGCCTGTCGCTGCCGCTGACGGTGTTCGACAACATCGTGATCGGCGACTACCAGCACATGCGCCACGGGCTGGGCTTCAACCTGTTCCGCCGCAAGGCCTTCCGCGCGGAATACGATGCCTACGTGGACAAGGTCAAGGGCCTGCTGGAGATCTTCAGCCCGCCGCTGGTGGCGCGCCTGTTCGAGCCGGTGGAGACCTTCACCATGATCGACCGGCGCCGCATCGAGGTGTGCCGCGCGCTGATGAGCCAGCCGCGCCTGCTGCTGCTCGACGAGCCCTCCGCCGGCATGACGCACGACGAGACCCACGAACTGATGAACGACATCCTGGATGTGCGCGGCAAGCTCAAGAGCCTCTCGGTGGTGCTGATCGAGCACGAGATGAACGTGATCGAGCGCATCACGGACCGCTGCGTGGTGCTGAACTACGGTAAGAAGATCGCCGAAGGCACCTACGCGCAGATCACCGCGGACCCGGATGTGCAGACCGCCTATCTTGGGGAGGAAGCGGCATGAGCACGCTGAGCGTGAAGGGCCTGAGCACGGGCTACGACAAGGTCAACGTGCTGCACGACGTGTCGATCGAGGTGGCGCCGGGCAAGATCACCTGCATCCTGGGCGCCAACGGCGCCGGCAAGAGCACGCTGATCCGCGCCATCCTGGGCCTGACGCCGCCGCGCCAGGGGCAGATCCTGTGGGACGGCCGGGACCTCGCCGGCGAGAAGACGCACAAGATCATCGCCAGGGGCATCTCGTGCATTCCCGAGGGCCGCAAGGTGTTCCCGCGCATGACGGTGGCGGAGAACCTGGCGCTGGGCGCGTTCCTGGAGAGCAACGCGCCGCTGGTGCGCGAGCGGCTCGGCAAGGTCTACGATATCTTCCCGCGCCTGAAGGAGCGCGCCGCGCAGCTGGCCGGCACCATGTCCGGCGGCGAGCAGGCGATGGTGTCGATCGGGCGCGGGCTGATGGCCGAGCCCAGGCTGCTGGTGATCGACGAGCCTTCGCTGGGGCTGTCGCCGCTGTACGTGAAGGAGAACTTCAAGGTCATCAAGCAGATCAACGCGCTCGGCATCACCGTGCTGCTGGTGGAGCAGAACGCGCGCCAGACGCTGGCGATCTCGCACTACGGCTACGTGCTGTCGCAAGGCCGCGTGGTGGCGCAAGGCACGGCCGAGGCGCTGTCCGCCAACGATGAAGTGCGCTCGGCCTATTTTGGCTAGACTCGCGGCCGGACGCGCCGGAACCACAGGAGAAAACCTGCCATGAACGATTTCCTGACTCTTCCCGTGCGCGAGCTGGCGGCGCGCATCGCGCGGCGCGAGCTGAGCGCGCAAGCGGTGGCGCGCGCCTGCATCGAGCGCATCGAGGCGGCCGAGGCCGGCGTCCTGGCGTGGCAGCATTTCGATGCCGCCCAGGCGCTGGCGCAGGCCCGCGCGCTCGACGCCGCGCCCGCGGCCGGCGCGCTGCAGGGCGTGCCGCTCGGCGTCAAGGACCTGATGGACACCGCCGACATGCCCACCACCTACGGCTCGCCCATCTACGCCGGGCACCGCCCGGCGATGGACGCGGCCTGCGTGGCCGCCGCGCGCGCGGCCGGCGCGCTGGTGATGGGCAAGACCGTCACCACCGAGTTCGCCACCTTCCAGCCCGGCGCCACGCGCAACCCGCGCGCGCCGGCCGACGCGCCGCGCACCCCGGGCGGCTCGTCCAGCGGCTCGGCCGCGGCGGTGGCCGCGGGCATGGTGCCGCTGGCGTTCGGCACGCAGACCGCCGGCTCGATCGTCCGCCCGGCCGCGTACTGCGGCGTGGTCGGCTACAAACCCACCTACGGCACGCTGCCGGGCGCCGGCATCAAGCCGCTGGCGCCGAGCCTGGACACCGTGGGCGTGCTGGCGCGCACGGTCGACGACGCGGCCTTCTTCATCGGCACGCTGGCGCGCCTGCCGCTCGCGCCGGCGGATACCGCCGCGCCGGCCCGGCTGCGCGTGGGCATCTGCCGCACGCCGCACTGGGAGCGCGCCGGCGAGGACAGCCGCCGCGCGCTGGCCGATGCCGCGCGCGTGCTGCAGGCGCAGGGCGCCACCGTGGGCGAGCTGGCCATGCCGGAAGCCTTCGCGCGCCTGACCCAGGCACAGATCGACATCATGGCCTACGAGGCCGCCGCCGCCTTCGTGCCCGAGCTGCGCGCGCGCCCGGAAGGCTTCAGCGCCGCCTTCGCCGCGCTGCTGGCCACCGGCCAGCGCATCGGCGGCACGCATTATTTCGCCGCGCAGGCGCTGGCCGCCGAGGCGCGCCGCGCGTTCGAGGCGGCCTTCGGCCAGTTCGACGTCGTGCTCGCGCCCAGCGCCGAGGGCGAGGCGCCGGCCGGCCTGGGCGCCACCGGCGACCCGATCTTCAACCGCATGTGGTCGCTGCTCGGCAACCCCTGCGTGCACGTGCCGACCGGCACCGGCGCGCACGGCATGCCGGTCGGCGTGACGCTGGTCGGCCCGTGCCGCGGCGACGCGCAGGCGCTGGCCGCCGCGCACGCGCTCGAGCGCGGCGTGGCGTGAGCCGCGGCGCGGACCGGAACAACATCCCAGGAGCACCGTTTTGACCTTTCAGGAACAACAAGCCGCCGAGCGCGCCCAGGACCATGTCGACGGCACGCGGCTGCAGGCCGCCATCGCCGAGCTCGCCGCGTTCGGCGGACGCGACGACGGCGGCGTCTCGCGCGAGGCGCTCACCGACGTCGACCTGGCCGCGCGCCGCCACCTGATCGCGCGCGCCCGCGCGCTCGGCTGCGAGGTGAGCACCGACGACTGCGCCAACCTGTTCTTCCGCCGCGCCGGCACCGCCGACCTGCCGCCGGTGCTGACCGGCAGCCATGCCGACACCCAGCCGGTGGGCGGCAAGCTCGACGGCGCCTATGGCGTGCTGGCCGGCCTGGAAGTGATCGCCGCGCTCAACGACGCCGGCACCCGCACCCCGCGCCCGATCGAGGTGGTGGCGTGGACCAACGAGGAAGGCAGCCGCTTCGGCCCCGGCGCGATGGGTTCGAGCGCGTTCGTCGACCCTGCCTGCCTGCCGGCCTACCGCGACGCGGTCGACGGCGCCGGCGTGCGCTTCGGCGACGCGCTGGACGCGGCGCTGGCGGCCTCGCCCGACGTGCCGCGCCGCCCCATGCGGCAGCCGATGTCGGCGTGCGTGGAGCTGCATATCGAGCAAGGCCCGGTGCTGGAGCGCGCCGCGGTGCCGCTGGGCGTGGTCGGCGGCATCCAGAGCGTGCGCTGGTATCGCGTGACGTGCGCCGGCACGATGGGCCACGCCGGCACCACGCCGATGCGCGAGCGCAGCGACGCGATGGCCACCGCCGTGGACATCGCGCAGCAGCTGTACGCGTTCGCCGCGACGGCATCGGGCGCCGCCGCCGGCACCGAGCTGCGCCTCACGCTGGGCCGCTGGCAGGTGTCGCCGAACTCCGTGAACACGATTCCGGGCAAGGTAGAATTCACGGTCGATGCGCGCTGCGTGGACGAGGCGGTGCTGGAGCGCTTCGAGGCCAGGCTCGGCGAGATCGCCGCGCGGCAGCACCGCGGCAGCGTCGGCTTCGCGTGCTTTTTCCGCCGGCCGCCGACGCTGTTCCCGCCCGCGATGCTGTCGCTGGTGGGCCGGGCCTGCGAGCGCGCCAGCGCGCGCGCGGGGCTGGCCGCGCCGCTGCAGCTGACCTCGGGCGCGTTCCACGATGCCATGTACCTGGCCGGGCACTGCCCGACCGCCATGATCTTCGTGCCCAGCAAGGGCGGCATCAGCCACAACGCGGCCGAGGACACCGCGCCGCACGACCTGTTCCTCGGCGCGCAGGCGCTGGCCTACACCGTGGCCGCGCTCGCGCACCAGTGACCAACGCAGCGGGCGGCCCGCAAGCCGCCGGCTTGCCCTCATTCCTGGACGGATCGAATTGAAAGCGAAGAACGCACAGCCCGCCAAGACGGCCGCCGCGGCGCCGGCCGCCAGGGCCAAGCCGGCAGCCGGGGCGGCCCCCGCGGCCAAGGCCGCGCCGCGGGCAACGCGCCGGGACGCGCCCGGGAAGGCCGCCGGCGCGGGGTTGCCGCCCGCGCCACCCGCCGCGCCCTCGCCCGCCGCCACGCTCGGCCTGCAACTGCGCCACGCCCGCCTGGTGGCCGGCTACACGCTGCTGCAGCTGTCGCACAAGGCCGGCTGCTCCGAAAGCCTGATCTCCAAGCTCGAGCGCGGCCACGCCACACCGTCGTTCGCCATGCTGCACCGGCTGGCGGTGGCGCTCGACACCAACATCGCGGCGCTCACCAGCGACGAGGCGCCCGGCGAAAACCCGATCCTGCGGCGCGGCGAGCGCTCGGTCATCAAGGCCGGCGGGATCGCGCTCGAGCGGCTGGTGCTGCCCAAGCGCGGCGGGCTGCTGCAGGCGAACATCCATATCGTGTCGCCGGGCGAATCCAGCGACGGGCAGATCGAGCACGTGGGCGAGGAAGTTGGCTACGTGCTCGAAGGCGTGCTGGAGCTGATGCTCGGCGACGTCACCTACACCATCGCCGCCGGCGACGCCTTCACCTTTCCGAGCAGCGTGCCGCACGGGTACCGCAACATCGGCACCGACGTGGCCAAGGTGCTGTGGGTGAATTCGCCGGCGACGTTCTGACTCTCGCGCCTTACTCGAACGGCTGCGGCCGCTTGGTGGCGTCGCTCGACGGCGGCAGGATCGGCAATGTGAGGCGCGGCTGGTCGCCGGTCAGCGTCTTGAGGAAGGCCACGATGTCGGCGTTCTCCTGGGCCGTGAATTTCCGCCCGAGCTGCAGGCGCCCCATCGTGTCGACCGCCTCGCCCAGCGTGTCGGCGGCGCCGTCGTGGAAGTACGGATAGGTCAGCGCGACGTTGCGCAGCGTGGGCACCTTGAAGTTGAAGCGGTCGGCATCGCGCCCGGTGACGGCGTAGCGGCCTTCGGCCGGGTTCGAGGTCTTGTACGGCTCCACCAGCCCCATCTTCTGGAACGAGTTGCCGCCGAGATTGGGGCCGTTGTGGCAGGCGATGCAGCCCGCGCTCTTGAACAGCTGGTAGCCGCGCAGCTCCTGCGCGTCGATGGCGGTCTTGTTCCCCTTGAGCCACTTGTCGAAGCGCGCGTTGGGCGTGACCAGCGTGCCCTCGAATGCCGCGATCGCCGCCGTCACCTCTTCGATGGTGAGCTTGTCGTTGCCGAAGACCTGGCGGAATTCCGTCACGTATTGCGGGATGGAATTGAGCATGTCCACGGCCAGCTCGTGCGAGAACGCCATCTCGCCGGGATTGGCGATCGGGCCGCCGGCCTGGGCCTGCAGGTCCTTGGCGCGGCCGTCCCAGAACTGGGCGAGGTTCAGGCTCGAATTGAGCACCGTGGGCGAATTGATCGGGCCCTTCTGCCACTTGTCGCCGATCGAGGTCTTGAGGTTGTCCGAGCCGCCCATGCTCAGGTTGTGGCACGAGTTGCAGGAGATGAAGCCCGAGCGCGACAGCCGCGGATCGAACCAGAGCTTCTCGCCGAGCCGGACCTTGGCCGGCTCCGTGACCTTGGCGGCGGAAATGGGCTGCACGGGCTCCTGCGCCGCCGAGTGCGCGGCGCCAGACAGCAGCACGAAAGCCAGACCTGACATACCCCGGACGAACGAATTCTGGAAAAGCCGTTTCATGGAGGACTCCGTTTCTTGTTTTTGAACAGGAGGCACCATCGGGATGAAACGAAGCGGTCGCGTCGCCGGGACCCGCCCGATGGCGCCTCTTATCGACATGCGCCAGAAAAGCGTATCGATTAGGCGCCGGCGGCCATCGGCGGGCCTTGATGCCAGTCAAGAAAGCCTACGGGTTAGCCGCGACTGTCTCCATGCGGGCACGGACTGCCCGCCCCGAGCGGCAATGTCGCTAATGTCTTGGCCGCAACGCCGCGTGGATGGCCTCGTCGCGCATCCGGCGACGCGGCCCGTCAGCCGACGGCCGGCTCCTGCGACGCGGTTTCGGCGACGATCCGGTCGCGCCCGCCCTGCTTGGCCTGATACAGCAGCAGGTCGGCGCGCCGCATCAGCCCGTCCGCGTCGCGGGTCTTGCCGGGCACGGCGAAGGCCGTGCCGAAGCTGGCCCGCAGGCTGAACCGCTCGCCGCTGTCGGCCACGAGCATCGTGGCCGACAGGCGCTCGCGCAGGCGCTGCGCCATGTCCACGGCATCGCTGCCCGCCGGCACGCAGGCCAGCACCGCGAACTCCTCGCCGCCGATGCGCGCCACGATGTCCTCCTCGCGCCAGACCTCCCGGCTCAGCGTGGCGACGCGGCGCAGCGCGCGGTCGCCGGAGGCGTGGCCGTAGCGGTCGTTGATGCGCTTGAAGTGGTCGATGTCGAATATGGTCAGCGACAGCAGCCGCCCGTCGGCGCGCCGCCCCGCCCCCGAGCAGGCATCCTTCAGCCTGCGGTCGAAGGCGCCGCGGTTGAGCAGGCCGGTGAGCGCGTCGGTCTCCGCCATCTTCGAGAGCTTGGCGATCAGGTGGCGGCGCTCGTTCTCCAGCCGGGCCCGCTCGATGCTGTTGCCCTGCAGGACCTGCACGGCATCGAACAGCTCGCCGATCTCCCCGCGGTATGGCCTGGGCGACAGCGGCGCGGCGAGGTCGCCGGCCGCGATGGCGCGGATGGCGCTGGCGGCTTCGGCGAAAGGCTGGACCACCTGCCGGCGAAACAGCCAGACGCCGAGGAACAGGCAGGCGACCACCACCGAGAGAATGGCGACGATGCCGCCCAGCCACGCCAGTCGGACGTCGCGCCGCGCGCCCACCTGCTGCTGGACCAGTTCGAGGACCTCGTCCCGGAAATTGGTGATGGAGCCCATCAGGGGCACGTAATGCCGGGCGAACTCGGCGGTCGAGACGCCCGCGTCGCCGGGCAGGCTCGCCAGCGCGCGCACGCGGGAGAAATAATCCAGGCCCACGCGGAAATACTGCATCTCCACCAGCTGAAACGCGCCGCGCGGCAGCGCCTGATCGTTCAGCACGCGCGGCTGGAGCAGCGCCCGCAGTTGCGCGATGGTGCCCAGCGTGCGCTCGATGGCGAACTGCTCGGCGTCGGTCAGCGGCCGGCCGGTGCCCAGCGCCGGCGTGAGCTGCGAGCCGAGCAGGCCGGCCTGTTCCCGCAGCAAGGCCGCCAGCCGGGCCGCCAGCAGGCGGCTGAGCGCGCCGGGCGCGCCCCGGTCGACCTTGGCGGCGCTGACGTCGGCGATGGCCGTGAAGTGCGGAACCACCTGGATCATGCCGGCCACCGCGCGATGCAGCGCTTCGCCCGTGCGGGCGCCGCGCGGCTGGTCCAGCAGGCCGTCGATGAAGGCCCGCGCCCGAACCAGATCCGCGCGTGCCCGCAGCACCGCGTCGCGTTCGTCGAGGCAATCGCGGCACGCCGGCGCCTCGAGCTGGCTCAGCAGGTCGGCGATGCGCCGGTCGCTTTCCGCGCGCGCCTCCCGCAGCGCGCGCTCGCGCGCCGGTGGCGGCGGCGACGCATCGCCCAAGGCGGCGTTGCTGGGGCCGCGCTCCACCGAGACCTTCTCCATCGCGAGCAGGATCGAGTGGAAGACGCGCAGGTCGGCGAGCGCGCGATCGGCATTCGCGTAGGCGGCCCACTGGTACGAGAACAGCCAGGCCGACAGTGCCAGCAGGACCACGGCCAGGGTTGCGGCGATCAGGGCAAAGCGGCGTTCCAGCGGCGAGGTTGGCAAGGGAATCTTTAGCATCGTGAGCGGGCACTACCGGGGCCGGGGCCGATGCGTGTCGCCGCATCCGGCCCGGGCTTCAGGGTGTGTCGAGGCCGCGCGAAGGACTCCAGGCGGGACCTTGCCGCCTGAGCGGCCGCAAGGTCGAAAATCCTCGGAACAAGGAGCGTATTTTAGCGGCGGCGGATTCGGCGGTGTTGCAGGGTCGACTTGACCCATGCCGGCAGGGCATGGTATGGCGGCGGCCTGCCCGGACCCCGCCGGCACCGGCGGCGGCGACGGATTCGCCCTATTTCCCCGCCGGCTGCCCGGGGGACGCCACGGGGGGCGCGAGATAGGGCTCGACGCGCGCGGCCTGCATGGCGTAGCCGGCATATCCCATCATGGTTTCCGCGCGCTCCACGCGCATGACGCCGCTGATCCAGACCGTGTCCATCGTGCGCAGCCCCGGCAGCGGCTGGTCGGTACGCACGTGGATGACCTGGTTGGCGGGCGGCGGCGGCACGTGGATGCAGGCGCCGAAATACGGCACCAGCAGGAATTCGCGCATGGCCTCGCCTTCCGCGTCGAGCGAGACCACGAACCCGGGCAGCCGCACCGGCGCGCCGTCCAGGCCGCGCTCGACCGGCGCGTTCTTCCAGTATTGCCGCGCCTTGTACAGCGCGACCTGCGCGCGCGGATCGCCGTCCTCCATCTGGTCGAGCTTGAGTCCCTTGAACGGCGCCATCGGGTCCCAGCCCCTGGGCAGCAGGGCCTGCCAGTCGATCTCCCGGAAGGCGGGGTCCGGCGGCCGGGCGGCGGCGGGCGCGTGCGGCAGCGGCTGCCCCACCGCGTACTCCGCGCGGGCGGCGGATGCGGGATTGCCGGCCGGCTCGCCTTGCGCCAGCGGGCGGAACGCGCGCACCCCCACGATGGTGAGCGCGGTGAGCGCCACGAGCACGACCGTGGCCGCGACGGCGGCGCGTGTTCGTCCTGACATGGGTGCGGGCTGTGCCGTTCTTCGCATCTGCGCGCCTACCTGCCGCCCGGCCTCTCCACGTAGGGCTCGACGAGGCTGCCGCGCATCGCGTAGCCGGCGTCGCCCATCACCGAGGAAAAGCGTTCGATCCGGAGGGTGCCGCTGACCCAGACCGAGCTCATCGTCCTCAGCCGGTTCCTTAGCGGCTTTTCCATCAGCACGTGGACGACCTGGTTGGCCGGCGGCGGCGGCACATGGATGCAGGCGCCAAAATACGGCACCAGCAGGAATTCGCGCACGATGCCGGCGTCGCCCGACATCGGCACGACGTAGCCGCGCAGGCGCGCGCGGGCGCCCTGGAGGGACGGCTCGACCGGCGCGCTTTTCCAGTAGTCGCGCGCCTTGAACAGCGCCTCCTGCGCGCGCGGGTCGCCGTCCTCCAGCTCATCGAGCTTGAGGCCCTTGAAGGGCGCCTTCGGGTCCCAGCCCCGGGGCAGCAGCGCCGACCACGGCAGGGTCGGAAACTCGTCGCCGCCCTCGGCGCGCGCCTGCGGCAACAGCGCCGCGCCGGCGCCGGCCACCGCGGCGCGCAACATCGTTCGTCTGGTCGGCATGGGATGCACCTCAGGTATTGGGCGTCAGGCCGTCGGCCAGGCTCAGCCGGTAGGCGCGCCACCCCGGCAGCAGCGACGCGGCGGCCCCGGTGGCGACGATCGCGGCCAGCAGCGGCAGTTCGCTCGCCTGCGGCCAGGCGACGGGCAAGGCCAGGCCGAGGCTCGCCTCCAGCCACGGCGCGACCGCCACCGACAGCACGGTCAGCAGCAGGTAGCCCGCCAGCGTGCCGGCCAGCATCAGCACCAGCCCCTCGGCCGCCAGCAGCATCATCAGGTCCAGCGGGCGCGCGCCCACCGCGCGCAGGATGGCCAGTTCCCGCCGCCGCTCGCCCAGCGCGGCGAGGATCGAGGAGACCAGCCCGGCCAGGCCGACCGCGACCACCAGAGCGGACATCAGCAGCAGGCCCTTCTCGCCGATGCTGACGATGTCCCACAGGTCGTCGAGCGCCACGCCCGGCAGCACGGCCATCAGCGGCTCATGCGGGTCGTCGGCGATCTCGCGCTGCAATGCGAACACGCGCGAGCGCAGCTTCAGGCCGACCAGCACGCCGGTGATGCTCTTGGGCGTGAGGTCGAACTTGCGCACCAGCCCGGGCGGGATCGACAGGCCGGGGATCGGGGTGCCCGCCTGCCAGTCGAGGTGTATCGCTTCCATCGCCTCCAGGCCGATGTGCACGGTCCGGTCCACCGGCGTTCCGGTGGGCGCCAGAATCCCGGTGACGACGAACGGCTTGTCCGCGTGCTGGAGCTGCCCCGCCATCGGCCCGGTGGCGTCGCCGTGGCTCAGGACGATGCGGTCGCCGAGCCGGTAATTGAGCCGGCGCGCCACCTCCGCGCCCAGCACGGCGTCGAACAGGCCCTGGAACGGCTGCCCCTGCGCGAGCACCAGCGGGCGCCGGTCGCCGTAGCGGAAATGGCGGAAGTAGTCCTGCGAAGTCGCCAGCACCGGAAAGCCGCGATGGGAATCGCCCAGCGAGATCGGGATGGTCCAGGCCACCAGCGGATGCCGCGCGATGCGCAGGGCGCTGTCCCAGCCCATGTTGTTGGTCGCGCCGCCGAGGCGGAACACGGTGTAGAGGATCAACTGCGTCGGGCTCGAGCGCGCGCCGACCACGAGGTCCGTTCCCGAGACCGACTGCGAGAATCCGGCCCGGACCTGATGGCGGATGCGCTCGACGCCGAGCAGCAGCGCGGTCGACAAGGCAATCGCCAGCACCATCAGCAGCAGGTTGTAGCGGCGGTTCCAGGCGCTGCGCGCGGCCAGCCCGAGCAGCGGCATCAGGCGGCCTCCGCGGCGCCGGCCGCCGGCATGGCGAAGCGGCTGCCGAAGCGCGCCGCCAGCCGTTCGTCATGGCTGACGAAGACCAGGCTGGCGCCGACCGCGCGGCACTCGCGCTGCAGCAGGTCCATGAACGCGGCCTGGCGGCCCGCGTCCAGCGCCGAGGTCGGCTCGTCGGCCAGCACCAGCTCCGGGCGCCCCAGCAGCGCCCGGGCCGCCGCGACGCGCTGCTGCTGCCCGACCGAGAGCCGCGCCGCCGGCCGCCGCCACAGCGGCTCCGGCAGGTCCAGCCGCGCCAGCAGCATGCCCGCCGCCGCCGCCGGGCTCGCGCCCTGCTGCGCCGAGCGCCGCCGGCGCAGCGCGGAGAACTTGCAGGCCAGCAGCACGTTGTCCAGCACGGACAGATAAGGCAGCAGGTTCAGTTGCTGGAAGATGATGCCGATGTGGTCGGCGCGGAAGCGGTCGCGCTGCGCGCCGCTCAGGTCCCGCAATGCCGTGCCTTTGAGCAGGAGCTGGCCCTGCCCCGGCACCAGGACCCCGGCCAGCAGGCCCAGCAGCGTGCTCTTGCCGCTGCCGCTGGCCCCCGAGACGAAGACATGCTCGCCGGCCGCCACGCGGAAACGGTCCAGGGTCAGGCACGCCGCCTGCTGGCCCGGCCAGGCGAAGACCACATCCGTCAGGTCGACGACCGGTTCGCTCACCATGCGGTGCTCACCACGGTGCTCACCATGCCAGCCGGTAGCCGGCGCGCGTCAGCGTGGCCCCGGCCTGCTTCGCCGGCGTGACCAGTTGCACCGCGGCGCGCTGCAGCGCCGGAAACGCGTCGAACAGTTTCACGTCGATCTGGCGCAGCGCGGACGCCGCCTTGCAGCGAAACGTATAGTCGGCATCGAGGTCGGCATGCGCGTCCCGGGCCGCCGCCTGCGGAGCAACCGCAGCCACTGCGGCGCCGTCGCCGGCGGGCATGAAGGCGCGGTTCAGCGGGCCGAAGTCGAACCGCACCGATTCCAGCCGGCAGCCCGCGGCGGGCGAGGCGACGAACAATTTCTCGCCATCGCGCAGCCGCGCCATGCCTTGCTGCGCGGCAGCCTGCTCGGCCGCGCCATGCGGAGCGTGCTCGAAGCCGAACAGGTTCATCAAGGGCGACGCCAGATGCACCGTGAGCACGGCCCCGTCCTGCACCACGTCCAGCTTCGCCGCGCCGTGCACATGCGCCTCGTGCGCGCCCGCGCCGGCCATCATCAGCAAAGCGGCGAGCGCCGCGCCTGTCCGTCCCAGATTCATTGCGTCCACCAAGAAGAGAAAGCCGAGAGCGCCAGGGCAGCCGCTTTCACCCCGCAATCGCGGTACCCAGATGCGTTTCCGCGGCCCGTGGGATCCGATGCCCAGGCGATGCCCCGGAAGGCGCCGGCGCTCTCGCGCGAGCGGGCTCGGCAGAACCGTCGCTTGCGCGAAAGCGCGGCCGCCTCGCGGTGGCCGCCGGCGTGCAGTCACGATTGGTACTCACGACTGGCACTCACAATCCGCGGCCATGATTTGCAACCGAGTTGCACGGCAATCATAAATGCAACAAAGTTGCATGGCAAGGGTGGGAGTGAAGAAAGCGTGTGGTTCCGGCGAGGCCATGCCGATCGCGAAGCGGCAGCCGCGCGCGACAATGCGGGGCAGGATGCGCCTGCCGACATAGGCGCGCCCTGCCCCGCATGACGTGGCCGGCGCGGCCGGCCGGACCGGAGAAGCCGGACTGGAAGGCTAGAGGTCCAGCTCCAGGCGCGGCGACCGGCTGCCCGAGCAGCAGATCATCATGGTGCCGCGGCGCTCGTGTTCCGCCGCCGCGCGCACCGCGTCCCGATGCAGCGGCTGGCCGCCTAGCACGCGCGTTTCGCACGCGCCGCAGACGCCCTCCTCGCACGAATAGGACACGTCGATGCGCTCGCGCATCAGCGCCCCGAGGATCGATTCGCCCTCGCGCACCTGCACGTCGACGCCCGAGCGCCGCAGCGTGACGACGAAGGTGCCGGCGCCGGCCGTCGCGCCGGCTTCCGCGGAGGAAGATGCGACGGCAGCGCCAAAGCGCTCCACGTGGTTGCGCTCCGGCGGCCGCTGCGCGGTGAGGCGCGCGAAGTCGTCCAGCATGCGCGCCGGCCCGCAGCAATAGACCTCGGTGTCGTCGGACACACCGTCCAGGACCACCGCGAGCGAACCGCCGGCGCGATCCGGCGCGCCGGAATAATGCAGCGTCACGCCGGGCCGCCCCTCCAGTTCCGCGCGGAACAGCACGTGCCCGGCCGAGCGGCACCAGTAGTGCAGTTCGACCGCGCGGCCGAGCGCCCGCAGGCGCGCGAACATCGAATAGACCGGCGTGATGCCGATGCCGCCCGCGATCAGCAGCGTGCGGCCCGCGTGCTCGTCCAGCGCGAAATGGTTGCGCGGCCCGCCGATCGTGAAGGTCGCGCCCACCCGGCATTCGTCGTGCAGGCGCCGCGAGCCGCCGCGTCCGTCCGCCTCGCGGCGAACCGCCACGACGTAGGACGAGCGCGTCGACAGCGGCGTGACCAGCGAGTACTGCCGCACCAGGCCGGGGCCGATGCGCACGTCGATATGCGCGCCCGGCTCCGGCTCGGGCAGCGGCGCCGCATCGAGCGCCGCGAACTCGAACAGCGAGACGTCCGGCCCGGCGTAGCGGATGCTGGCCAGGCGAGTGGCGTAGCCCACTTCAGCAGAAGGTGCCATAGGTGACGCCCATGTTGCGCAGCCAGCTGCGGTACTTCTGCCCAAGCAGGTCGCTGCGATGATGCAGTTCGTAGCGCAGGTCCACCGGAATGCGTTCCGGGCGCTGTGTATCGACGATCTCGCTGTCCTGCGCGTAGACCAGGTCCTGCCGCTTGCGCACTTCCTCCGGGGTCGGCGCCGGCGAGAAATTCATCGCGCAGCAGATGCGCACGATGCTGTGGGTCTCGTCGATCTGCTGCGCGGTCAGGAACGTGCAGAAGCGGTCGTTCGGGTTGCCCTCCGCCACGCGCGCCGGATCGGAAATCTCCACGCGCTTGCGGAAATAGGCCACGAGCGGGCGCAGGCAGCGGTAGGCGTAGTAGGCGATCACCGGCACGTTGCGCGGATCGCCATACGGCTGCGTCACGCGGACTTCGTTGGTCGACAGGCCGTCCTCGGTTTCGTCGACCTCATAGGGCGCGATCACGTCGGGGTTGTCGATGAGGCCGTTCACGCCCGCGTGCACGAACGGGAAATGCGTGGTGTCGATGAAGTTCTCGATCGCCCGGTATCCCGAGCGGAAATGGTACGGCCCGCACAGCACCTTGGTGTACGACGGATCGTCCCATTCGGGGAACGCCGGGATGTCGTTCGACGGCGTGCCGAGGCACACCCAGATGAAGCCGTAGCGCTCCACGACCTGGTGCGCGATGGCGCGCGCCTTCTTCATCGGGGTCTCGGTGGGCGCCGCCGGCATCAGCACGCATTGCGAGGTGCCGTCGTAGTTCCAGCCGTGGTACGGGCACACGACGCGGTCCTCGCAGATGAAGCCCTTGGACAGCCGCGCGCCGCGATGCACGCAAAGGTCCTCCCAGACATGCAGGCTGCCGTCCGCCTGCCGCCACATCACCAGGTCGCGCTCGAGCAGCGTCACCGGCACCAGCTTGCCCGGCACGACGTCCTCCGACACGCCCGTCACATGCCAGTCGTTCAGCAGGACGGTGTCCTGGCATCCTTGCAGTTCCTTCGCCAATACGCTCACTCTGTTCACTTGCATTCTCCTGTCTACGTGGGGGTGGTTTGATGTGCCTGCCCGGGGCCATTGCGGCGCGACACCGCGTTGCGGCGCGCAGTCGCGCGCCGGCGCGCCGGCCGCTCAGCGCGCGTCCGGCTGCACCGCGGCAAGCGCGAGCCGATGCAGCGTGATGTGGCGGATCGCGATGCGCGACGCGCCGATGTGGGCCTTGACCAGCATCTCCGCGCGATCGGCCTTCCTGGTCATCAGGCAGCGCAATATCGCCCTGTGCTCGTCGAACGCCGCCGAGATCCGCGCCGCGTCGGTGAAGTCGAGGCGCCGGATGATGCGGATGCGCTCGGTCAGCCGCGCGGACGTGCGCGCCATCTCCCGGTTGCCGGCCAGCTCGACCAGCGCCTGGTGGAATCGCTCGTCCTCCTGCGCGACCCGCTTGCCGTCGAGGTTCCTTTCCGCCTCCGGCACCATCCAGAACCTGCACAACGCCGACAGGTCGGGCGGCGAGTCCATCGCGCACAGGCGGCGCACGGCAATCACCTCGATGCTGGTGCGAAAGTCATAGAGATCGTCGTAGTGCGCCAGGTCGAACGGCTTGACCTGCCAGCTCGAATGGCCGTCGAGGCGCTGCAGATACCCTTCGTGCGCGAGCAGATGGAGAGCAAGACGCAGCGGCGTGCGCGAGATGCCCAGCGCATTGGCGAACTCCTGCTCCGAATAGCGTTGCCCCGGCGGCATGCGGAGTTCGAAGATGTCCTCCTTGATCCGTTCGTAGGCATCGTTGACCATCGAGTTCTTGCCTCGGGTCGCCGACGCCTGGTCCTGCACGATTTCCAGCCTCTGCGCACCATCCCGGTTCATCGTCATCTCGCTCACGCACATGTTTTGGACATCAATTCGGATTTCAATTTGGATCCAAATAGAAATCCACTTATGGATTCGGAATTACGCGGGAGTTATGCAAGATGCTTGCCAGCGCGGGCGGCGCCGGCCCGTGGGGAGCCGCGCGGACAACCGGCGCAGACAACCGGGACGCTAGATACGGGGCTGGTGGACTGGCGGCGCGCCGTCTGCGCCCCACCCTCACTGATAGCTCAGCGTGAACGCGGCAATGCCAACGACGTCGCCCGCCTGCACGGCGCCGGTGGCGACGTAGCGCACGGTCAGCGGAATGCTGGCCAGGCCGGCCGACGATCCCACCAGCCACTGACCGGGATTGCCGGGCGCGATCGACGGCGCGCCGTAGTTGACCGGCACATTGCCCGCGCGCAGGATGCGCAGCCGCACGCCGCGGGCCGCGGACGCGGTGGTCAGGTTCAGCAGGTCGCTCCGGTTGGCCGGATCGGTGAGGTCGGTCAGGGTCACGTAGACCCTGGCGCCGGCGGCACAGGTCAGGCCGATGCTGAACGGGGTGTCGCCGGTGCCGCTGGTGCCGGCCGCGCTCAGGACGCCGGCATTGACCGGCGGCATGGGGACGTTGACCGGAGTCGCATTCACCGTGCAGGTCCGGGCCATCAGCCTGCCCTGTGAGGTGCCCGACCATCTGCTGACCCAGGCGAGCGGGCTTGGCCCGGCGAAGTCGCCAAGCGGGTTTGCGCTGTCGTTGAAGCGGAACTGGTCGAAGTTGCTGAAGTTGAAGCTGCAGACACTCGACGCGGGGCCGCAATAGATCACGTTGCCCCCGGGCTGCGGGTTGTCATAGAGGACGTCGCTGACCTTCACCAGTTCATAGGTGATTGCCACCGACCCCGAGCAAGGCGGGACGCAGGGTGCCGTCCATGACCTGTCGTACCATGTCTTGGTGTTGTTAAAGGGGATGTTGGAAATCAGCTGGCCGTTGACGTATATACGCACGCCAAGCGTGGCGGCCTGGTTGCGGACCCTGACGCCAGGCACGGCCGTGCTGTTCACCCAGACCGGCGCATATTGCGGGGTGTAGGTGCGGGGCGTGGATGCCTTCGGGCAGTTGTACTGGTAATGGACAGTCTTCGAGGCGAGAACCGTGCCGTTGGGTGCCTGCGCCTTGGGCGGCAGCAGGAACAGCGGCCAGATGGCGATGTCCTGGCAGCCTGGCGAGCAACTCGTGTTCAGCGGCGGCGTCATCGAGCACAAGACAAGCTCGGCGTGGGCCGCGGCGTGCAGGCCGAACCAGAGAACCAGGACGGCCAGGCAACGGCGGCAGTATTGCATCGGGTTCATGGGAAATTCGCTCCTGCCGGCGCGCCGGATTCGTCGGGGATGGGGAACAGGGTTCGGGAATCGCTGGCCGGCGCCAGCGCGAGCGGCACATCGCCGCTGTCGCACACCGCCGCGAGGCTCGCATGGGCATTCCCGCCCGCGGCGGGCAGGCGGTACGCGAACGTGCAGCGCTCGCCCGGGCGCGCGCCCCAGGTGGCGCTCAGCCGGCCGGCCTCCGGCAGGCCGCGCGCGAACAGGCGGCCGCCGTGGCCGGCGATGCCGACCCTGTTGCCCTGCTCGTCGAGCACGTCGGCGCCGAACGGCAGCGCGGTGCCGTCGGCCAGGCGCGCGCGGATGAGCACGGCGCGACCGCTGACGGTGGCGAAGCGCACCTTCACCACCGCGTTGGCGCGCGGCGCCACCTGTTCGCTGGTGGTCCGTAGTTCGATGTCCAGCGGCGTGCCCTTGGGGTCGATGCTGACGGTGTTCACAGCATAGGGCGTCAGATAGGGCACCACCGCGTAGCCGCGCGCGTCGATGCGCAGCCCCGAGATGCCGTTGACGCGCGCGCCTTCGGCGCCCCTGGCCTCGACCACCGCCACGGTCTCGCCCAGCGCGTTGCTCAGGGTCACGCCGCCGGCGTGGGCCACCACGGCACCCGAGATGCCCAGCGACTGCTGGGTGTAGCCGCGGCCGCCGGCGACGCCGGCCGAGAGCGTGGCGACGGCGCCGCGGTACTGCATGCTGGCGCCGCCGTTGCCGTTGCCGGCGGCGCGCCCCGCGCCGACGCTGTAGTTCAGTGCGCTGTCTTCGCCGAGGCCGCCGCCCAGGCTGACCTGCTGCGAGCCGCCGCCGTTGTTGCTGTGCCCGTAGCTGCCCGTCAGCAGCGACGCCGGCCGGCCGCGTCCGAGCGGCAGCGAGACGCTGGCGAACACCTGGTTTTCCAGCCTGCCGGAGAAACCATCACGCTGGCGCGACAGCGAGAGATTGATGCTCAGATCCAGCCCGCCCACGCGAAAATGGCCGTTGTAGCCGATCTGGAACTGGGTCATGGTCCCGCGCTGGCGCCAGTAGTCGGTGGTGGAACCCACCGCGTAGAGGTTGCCCCAGCGCACGCCCAGGTTCTGATTGAGGGTCAGCTGCAGCTGGTTGCGCTGGCGGTAGGCGAGCACCGGGTCCTGGCCGCCGTCGCGCCCGCCGCGGCCTTCGCGCGCGCCCAGGGCATCGCGCACGCTCCGGTAGCCGCTCGAGGAGTAGCGGTAGGCGGCCACGGTGATGCCGGTGCCGGTCTGCTCCAGAAGCTGGCTGTAGCTCAGGCGCACGCTTTGCCCGCTGGCCCGGCCGGCGCGGGCGATGCTGGCGCGGGCCTGGGTGACGTCCAGCGCCACCGCTCCGGCCAGCGTGTTGAAGGCCGCGCCCAGCAACCCCGCCATATAGCCGTTGGCAGCCAGGACGCCGGCGTA
Source organism: Cupriavidus ulmosensis (assembly GCF_977008105.1). Lineage (NCBI taxonomy): Bacteria > Pseudomonadati > Pseudomonadota > Betaproteobacteria > Burkholderiales > Burkholderiaceae > Cupriavidus > Cupriavidus ulmosensis. Next base: position 1,597,541 of record NZ_CDRMWP010000001.1, on the reverse strand, counting down.
GCCGGTGAACAGGTTGGTGAAGCCATGCTGCGCCGTGGCCTGGACGATGGTGGCGCGGCGGCCGACCAGCCGCTCGCGCAGCCTGCCCGCGCTGACGTTGAAGCGGCTCGTGCCCGGGCGCAGCGATTGCGCCACCGCGGCATAAGGCACGCCGAAGCTGCGCTGGCTGCCGTCCGCCTCGGTGATCGTCACCAGCAGGTCGCCGCCGTAGCCGGTGGGGTTGAGGTCGTCGATGCGGAACTCGCCCGGCGCCACGTTGATTTCATAGAGGGTATTGCCGTTCTGCGTGACCTTGACGTGCGCGTTGCTGTTGGCCACGCCGCGGATCAGCGGCGCGTAGCCGCGCACGGACTCGGGCAGCATGCGCTCGTCGCTGGCCAGCGTGGCGCCGCGGATGCCGAGGCTGTCGAACATCGCGCCGTCGGTGAAGACGTCGCCCAGGGTCAGCTGGCTGCGCAGCGCGGGCAGGTCGCGCTGCAGGTAGGTGGCGACGCTCTGGTAGGTGCCGCGCCCGCGCGATTGCAGGCTCGCGCTGCCGTGGTGGCGCAGGTGCCAGCCGCCGGCGTTGAGGCCGCCGTTGAGCCCCAGGTACGACGAGGTGGAGGCGCCGCCGCTGCCGGACATCCGGAAGGCGCTGAAGTTGTACCCCAGCGTGGCCGAGGGGATGCCCGCATCCCAGAACTCGGGACTCACGTAGCCGCGCGGATTGCGCAGCAGCGCGGCCTGCGGCAGGCTCAGGTCCAGGCGCAGCTTGCCCAGGTCGAAGGCATAGGAAGCGGCCGCGGCGATGCGCGCGAAATTGCCGCACTCGCCGCCGCGCATGCGTGCCAGTTCGTCGCGTCCGGCCGCGTCGAGAGCCGCGGCGTCCAGGCCCAGGCGCTCGATCAGCGACGGCGCGAAACACGGCGCCGCGCTGTGGTCGGCCGGCGCGGTGGCGAAGCGCACGCTGGTGTTGCCCAGCCAGTTGCCGTTGAGGTACAGGTCGAGCCGGTAGTCGCCGGGCGGCACCGGGCTGCCGCGCGCGAAGCGCGAAACGTCGATGCGCTCGCCCTTGCGGTTCATCAGGAAATCGTTGTCGAAGTGCACGGCGGCGAGCGCGGGCGCGTCCGGGGCGTCGGCCTCGGCCAGCGCGGCCGCCTTCCAGCCGCCGAGCATCGCCAGGGCGAGCGCATGGCGCCCGCGCATCGTTGCGGCACCGCGTGGCGAACGTCTGCGGCGGGCGCGGGGCATGCCGGCGCTCAGCGCGGCGGCGCCTGGTAGGCGCCGTCCTGGCTGCCGCCGAAATCGTCGAGATAGCGGTACTCCACCGAAAACGGCCCGGCTGGCGGCGCCGCCAGCTGGCCCAGCGGAAAATCGGCGCTGGCGCCCGGATCGACCATGCCGCCCTCGTCGTTGCTCCAGGTCTCGCCGCCGGCCCTGGCCACGATCCGGCTGAAGGTCACGTGGTAGGCGCTCGGGTTGCTGGCCCGCAGGACGTAACCGGTGCCGCCGCGCGCAAACCGCCAGGTCACGCTGCCCGGCGCATCGCGCGCCGCGCCGGCGAGCGCGGCCGGACGGAAGAACAGCTTGATGCGCGTGCGGAACGCCAGGCGCAGGGCATTGCGGCGGTCGTTGCCGGCGGCCTTGGGCGGCACTTCCAGTACGTTGAGCCAGAACAGCGACTCCCTGTCCTGCGGCTGCGCCTCGCGGGTATGGAACAGGCGCAGGCTCTGCCCCTTGCCGGGGTCCAGGCGAAACAGGGGCGGCGTCAGCGTGAACGGCGCGGTGGATTCGTCCGGCGTGGCGGTCAGGTCGCCGCCGTCGATCCAGGCCTGCACCAGGGCCGGGGAGCGGCCGTTGTTGTCGAGCTTGACCGTGACTTCGCTCTCGCGCTCCGGATACACCACGCGCGTGGCGTTGATGACGATGGAGGCCGCGGCGCTGCCCGGGCCGAGCGCGGCGCAGGCCATCAGCGCGGCCAGCGCCGCGCCCGGCCGGGCTCTGTGCTTGACTGGCATATGCGTTTCCATCCCGGCGCCGCCCGCGCGCCCTTCGGCCAGGGCGGCGGCCGTTGCCGCGTTATGCAAGTGTGCGGGTTACGGGTAGACGATCATGTACGGCACCGAGGTTTCCACCGTGCCGTTGGTGACCGGGAAGGACGCCGCGTAATAGCGCGCCTTGTAGGTGAGGTCCGCCGCGCCGCCGGTCAGCGCGACCGGCTTCGAGTTCTGCGCGCCGTCCGGCTTGCCGACGAGGACCGCGGTGTCGTCGCCGTTGACGATCTGGATGTCGGCGTTGCTGCCGCCGGTGGCGGCATTGTTCAGGCGATTGGTCACGACGTTGGTGTTGGCGCCCGGCATGAAGCGCGTGTGCACGTTGCCGGTGCTCGGCGAGCAGCCGGTCAGCCTGATGGTGAACGGCTTGGCGCCGGCGAAGGTATTGATGCCGGAGAACGCGGATGCCGGCACATTGTCCAGGTAGACGTAGACATCCTCGTTGTTGGTGCCGGTGATGGTGCAGGTGGATGCCGTTACCTGGCCGGTGATGTAGATGGTGCCGTCATTGGTCTGGGCCCGGGCGGAAGACGCGGCCGCCGCCGCGCCCGCCAGCACGAAAAAAAACGAGAGAAGTTTCTTGGACATGGCAGTGCTCGCTGTATCGATTGGCCGTTCGCCTCGAACGGTGAGGAAACCCGCCACCGCACCGGCCATTCGGCCGCAGGACGGATTTCGAGGGCGAGTGTCGATCAGAAAATGCGCGCAGATTTGCGGACATGTCTGCAACTTCACAGAGAAAAATCGGATTAATTCGAGAGAATTTTCTGATGACTCATTGGGCGCATTTGTGACGCGGGTGGTGGTGTCTTTGTGTTTGCGGCGACGATCGATCGCCAGCGGAGCCAGGCAGGCTTCTTGCGGCAGGCAAGTCCTGGACAGCGTGTTGATGCAACCGCTGTCGCCCGTGCAGACGCCGTAGCGGACGAACCAAGAGTCCTCGGCGCCCCCCTCCGTCGTTTTTTCGGACACCCGCGCCTGCCAATCCGATGAACACTTCTGGCGCGGTATCGTATTGTCGTTCCCTCAGCGAAGTACCCGCCAGTGTTGCGGGTGTACGGGACACGACCCTGCTAGCGCGATGTCCTGGAGTCTGCCCGTCACGCCATCCCAAAGTGGAATCCGTGGTGCCACTGCGTGCGTAATCCGTGGAAAGCGCAGGGACTTGGCATTCGAGGAAGTCCTTTGCCCCCTTTATCGAGCAGCCTGTTTCAGTGGATAGCGGCGCGACGGACGGCCGAAATCCAGGCCCCCGGGGTCATACCGAAGGTGCTCTTGAAATGTCGGGACATATGACTTTGGTCCGAAAAACCGCCGTCAACGGACGCGGTCGACAATGATTCGCCTTCAATCAGCAGATGCTGCACATGTTTGAGTTGAAGTTTGGTGCGAAAGCGGCTCAGACTCGTACCGAACAACAAGCGAAACTGTCGGGCGATCGTCCATCGGTCGAGCCCTGAAACCTGTTCGAGTACGTCCATCGATGTCTTCTCCCAAGGGGCGGACGCAATGAAATCATGTACACGTGCCAGTTCAGTCACGGCGAGCGCGCCGACTGTCGGCTTCCGGTCGGTCGTGGCAGCAGACATCAATAGGCTGGCGACCGCCACTGCGATGTCGATTCGGGAAAGCTTGTCGATCTCTTCGTTCAGGTTCCAGATGCCAGCCGCCAGGGCATCATTGATCGCCGGAGTCTGAACAATCGGGGTGCGAACGAACGGCAACATGCCACCGCCAAGCGCCTCCTGAACGAGTTCGGGCTCCACATAGGCGATGCGGTAAGCGTAGCCTTCATCCGTCCCTGCCCGCCCGTCGTGCATTTCATCCGGATGAAGGATGTGACATTGACCCGGCAAGCAGAAGCGCGTTTCGCCGAGATACCGAAAAGTCTGCACGCCGGCAAGCGTGATACCGATGGCATAAGTGCTGTGACGATGTGGAGTAAAGGCGTGATCGACGAAACACGCCTCCACGCGCTCAATGCCGGCAGTGCCAGAACCTACCCGGATGTGATTTTGGCTTGACACGTAATTGTGTGCACAATCGTTCAAGACAACCTCTGTTACGTTCTTTTATCGTCACGGCTCAAATGGTACATCGGAGACGCCATGCTGAGCCACGTTGCCCCTGCTTCTGGCGGGTTGCCGCCAATTCTATCTCTGCTTCTCGCGTCAATCGTTGTCATGGGAAGCCCCGGACCATCGACTGTCAGCGCGACGGCAATGGGCGCATCGTATGGCATGCGGCACGCACTCAGATATGTCCTGGGGCTCATCCTCGGTACGATCGGAGTCTTGTTGTTGATAGCGACTGGCATCACTGCATTCGTGATGTCGGCGCCGAAAGGCGCCCGAGTCCTGAACGCCATCTCCGCAATCTATATTCTTTACTTGGCATATAAAATCGCGATTGCGCCGCCACTTGGCGAGCGGGATGGCGACGTTTCCTCTCCCTCGTTCAAGGGCGGGGTCCTGCTTGCAATTGCGAATCCGAAAGCTTATGTCGCGATCGGCGCAGTTTTTTCAGGAACAACACTTTTTGCGGGCCACTATGGTCTTGATGCTGCGGCGAAGATTGTCTTGCTGAGCATCATGGTTGCCGTCATCCATTTTGTTTGGCTGTTAGCCGGCGTCTCGTTGGCCCGATTCCTGTGCGACCCGGTTGCTTCACGCATCATCAATCTTACGTTAGCGGCAATACTGGTAGCAGTATCGCTAGTTTCATTGCTCGAATTTGCCGTCTCGATCTAGAAAGCCCTTGCTCCATTGGGCGACAAGATCACGGTCCGCCGCAGTTGCATTCGCCGCGATGGCCTTGTATGCGTCGCAGAGCTGGGCTTGGGGAAGCACCGGAGCAAGCAGGTCCATTGATCCTCGCCGCAGAGTAAGCTTCATGCAAGCCGCCAAGGTACATTTGGACCGCGTAGACCAGGAGAGGCCCTACGACATCCCCCTTCGTCCCCCCGACCGGCGAGCGACAGGAAATGGCGAACTCAATCGGCGGGCCGCTCCCTGGACGATACCGTCATCCAATTGCCCGGCCGCTGCATCCCCCGCCCCGAAATTCGGCGAAGAACCTCTTGCTCCCTCGCTTGGCCAGCGCTGTTATCTGCCTTAGCTGGCCTCTCACCGACGGGATGCGTGGGCGCGAAGCCGCAAAGAAAAGGAGAACACCGTGGCGTTTCTTCGCAGCATTTTCTACACCCTCCTGCTGATAGGTGTGCTAGGTTATTTCGCTCGTCGCATCTACTTGAACATCACTGAGCCCAGCCGGGTAGCCAAGTCCACGTTGACGCTGGGGCAATATCTGAGCCAATACCCGCACTGCGGGACTTCCCGAGGCATCCAATGTGCCCACTGCCATTCCATGAGCATCAAGAACTGGGGCTTTACAGGCGCAGAAGATCCACGCCGCCTGTTTATCTGCAATCAATGCAACACCAGGCTCTATCGCACCGAGAATTGGTGAGCGTCCAAGAGTGCGACCAATGAACATGCCAAGGAGTCGAAACCCAACATGTCGTTCTCAGAGAAGGACCGTGCGGCACTGCTAGCCGTAAAAGGCGTGGGCCCCACAGTCGTGGCGCGACTGGAACAGATGGGCTTCCGCTCGCTGGCGCAGCTTGCCGTGGCTAGCGTCACCGACATCGTCACTACCGCCGCCAGCCTGACTGGCTCGACGTGCTGGAAAAACAGCCCGCAGGCGCGCGCGGCCATACAGCGCGCAATCGAACGGGCGCAGTCCGAACTGCCGTAGCACCAACGGGAATGCCAGGCGACCGCCGATATCCTCTCGGTGTCCCCGCCGACCTGCTCCCCACCCTGCGAACTACGTCTTCTTGGGCTTCTTCCTCGGTTTCGCCCTGGGCGGCCGGCGTGCCGCGGGCATCGGCGGCGCGGCGGCAGGATCGGCGATGCCGGGGTTTACATCCACGCCGAGGCGCTCGGCCAAGTCCAGCACAGCATCGTAGGTCGCTTCGTGGGCAACAAGACTCAGCGAGTCGCCCGCCTGTTCAAGGGTGCCCGGCTTGACCCGGTCACCGAACAGCATCAGCGCCTGGGCGCTGTCATCCTGGCGCGAGGTCCACAGCAACCCCTGCGCCTCGGGACATTGGGCGTGGCATGCCACGGCCCACGCTCGCGTAGCCGGATACTGGTCTTTCTCCGTATCGATCAGTTGCTTGCGCGTGACGCCAAGCTTGCGCAACGCAACGCTGCGCAGATCGATCAGATTCAAAGGCTGGCGAGTCACCAGTTGAGAATGCAACTGGTCCATCAGTTTGCCCTTGTCGTAGATCTTGGTGCCGGTGGCATGAGGCACGTCGTGGAACACCGTCTCCATCGCAGCGCAATCGAAACTGGAACCGCCATACAGAGTCGGGATCGCCGTATCGGCGGCGCTCTGGATCGGACTGAAGCGTGCATTGCCCTTGGGGCCGGGGTTGAACTGGTCGCCGTCGTACAGGTCCTGGTGAATCCGATGGATCGGCTTGTCCACCGGCCAGGAAACCAGCGAGACCGCCAGCTTCGCCGGTGGCAGTGGCGTGCCCGACGGTGGCGTATCGGCCTTGCCGGCGGCATCGTCCGAAAGCGGGCTCTTCCGCCTAGCCATGGGCGACGCCCTCCTTTTCGTCCCTGGCGGCAGCGACCACCCGTTCGGGCTCGGTCGCCAACAGATCCTGCGGGCGCTTGCCGCCCAGGAAGCTATTGACGCTCAGGAACCAGCCCGCCAGAGCCCAACCATCCTTGCTTGCGCCGAACACCCGGAGAACCTCGGCCATCACCTTGTGCGGACGATAGCCCGCGGCCGGATCCAGGCCGTAGCCGGGGAAATAGTCCACGCCATGGTGGCGCAGGGCGAAAATCGCCCCGTCGCGCTTCCACTTGTTGGGCTGGGCGCTCGGATTGGTGGTACTGAACCCGGCCAGTTCGGCGATTTGCGGCGCGGTCAGCCAGTCGGCGCCTTGCAGGATAGCCGTGCGCGCGCGTCCCATCATGGCCGCCTCCCGCAGCATGGCCGGCCGCGGCGGTTCAACTGGCACCAGCGCGTCAATGATGGTTTCCAGGGTCCGCCGTTCCCGCAGGATGATGGCCGCATCCACCAGGGTGGCGATGTTGGACAAGGTACTTTCCAGCGCCCGGATGGCCCGTTCGCTGCTATGCGCGACCATCACGGCCACCACCCGCCCTTCGTCCGTATCGGCAAGCTGCTGACGGACCTCTTTCGGGCTACCTGCCAAGGTCGCCACCCCGGCCAATTCGGAATGCAGATGTTCAGTGATCATGACGCCACCAGATTAGATTGGTTATTACGAAATCATCATAACCCATATAACCATGGATAGCCATATTGGCACGCCACGGACGAGTATCCTGGCGTACCCGTCGCGCGGCCCGGTTCAAATGCCGGGCCACTACCGTACCGAGGCCCAACTGCCGGGAGCGCGCCATGGGCAATCCCGGCGCAGCCTAGCCCTCGAATACGCGATGCAGCGCCGGCGGCTCGATCCCGGCGATGTTCAGCGCGATCTCGCGCCGCGCCACGCTGCCGGGCTTCACGGCCTCGCGATCCACGTAAAACTGCCCGTACCAGTCGCGCATCTGGTGGATGGGCTCGCCCTCGCACAGCAGCGGGTTGTCGATGCGGATCTTGCTGTCCCAGATCGCCACGTCTTCGTAGAACGCCGCGCGCGCCTGTTCCACATAGGTCAGCGCCAATGCCGTGTTCTGCTCATCGGACAGCCCCGCACACGCTTGACCAGCACGCCGTAGCGCAGATCGAAGCTGTGCGCGTTCACCGGCACGTGGCAGTTCAGCAGGACCGAGTGGATCGGCTGGTCGCCCATGCGCCCGCTCATCTCGGTGATGTGATAGGCCGGGCCGAAGTACGTGGACAGCGCGGCCAGGCGATCCTCGCCGGACAGCCTGGCGCTGCGGCCGATCATCAGTTGCGTGGCCTTGTGGCCCTCGAACAGATTGGCGAAATAGTCCACCGGCGCGCCGTGCACGGTGCCGAAATGCGCCATGTCGGAGATATTGTCGACCAGTTCGCGGCAGTTGGTCTGGATCAGCATCGTGTCTATCGCCCACTCCGACCATTCGCCGTCGAAGCACGCCTCGATGCGCGGAATGGCCACTTCGGACGGCGGCGGCAGGCCTTCGGGGTCGTGCCAGATGAACAGCAGGTGGTTCTGCTCGCAGGTGGTCCAGCTACCCACGCGGGCCTTGGGCGGCACGCGCTTGCAGTACGGGATCGACTTGCACGCGCCGTCGCCGCCCCATTGCCAGCCGTGGAACGGGCAGACGATCCGGTCGCCCTGCACCGTGCCCGTGCTCAGGTCGGCGCCCATGTGCGGGCGGTGGCCGTCGATGACGCGGATGGCACCCGTAGGCCTCAGCATCCATCCAGGCGCGCGCGACCGCGTCGCGCAGCGCCGGCATGCTGACCTGGTTCACGCGGCACTACCTGCCCGATCCGCGCCAGGCGGCCGACGTGCGCGCCAGCCCGCTGCGCCAGCGGGCGCTGGCGGACGTGGCGACGGCCGTGCATCGCTGGCCAGGGCAGATCCACGGTTTCATGAGCATGCTGGGCGTGCTCGACGCCGCAGACTCTGCGCTCGACCTGGCCGCCGCCGCATTGCGCGCAGCCTTCGCCGGCAAGCAAACAGTGGCATGAGGAAACGAGGCCCGGGATCCGGCATGTACGACACGGCATGTGCGGCAACGCGCCAGCGCCGCGGTACGCACCGCGGATGTGCTTTCTGGGGGATGTGGAAGAAGGAACGCCGAGAGCAGCAGACACGGATGGCGGTCATGACGAAGAGGTATCCGAGCGAAATTCGTCGAATACTGACTCGTCGCAGCGACTTACGCGGCCTTTTCAAGCTCGCAAGGCATGGAGTCCGACATCTGCGCCAGATGATGCAGCGTATCTCCAAACACCGACTCCATTTGGGTAAGTCGCCTGAAATAGTGGCTGACGATATACTCATCCGTCATTCCAATGCCTCCGTGCAGTTGCACGGCTTGCTGACCGACGAAGCGCATCGATCCGCCCAACTGGTATTTCGCTTGCGCCATGGCGCGACGCCTCTCGTTCGCCGGCGCGTTGACATTGAGCGATGCGTAGTAGCTCATGGACCTCGCAAGCTCCAGGCTCATCTTCATATCCGCAACGCGGTGACGTAGGGCTTGGAAGCTCGCGATGGCGACGCCGAACTGCTTGCGCGTCTTCATGTACTCGACCAGAATCTCCAGCGTTACGTCCATCACGCCCACGGCCTCTGCACACGTCATTGCAATGCCAAGATCCACTGCATATGAGAGGCAAGCCTGGCCCTCTCGCGTGATCAGGGTGCCTGGCGCCTTCGACAACGTCAGTTCAGCCGCGCGCGAGCCGTCGAGAGTTTGATAGGGCTGTGCCAACACCCCTGGGGCGGAGCGCTCCACAAGGAACGCTCCGAGAGTGTCCCCAATCATGGCCGGTACAATGTATGCGTCAGCATGATCGCCAACCGGCACGAGGCTCTTGCTCCCGGCAAGCTCCCAACTGCCCGCTGTCTCGATTGCTCGCGTCCCGCACGTATCGATGCGATAGCGATTCGCGCGCTCTTGTTGAGCCAGTACGACCACGCTTTCTCCGGAGGCGATCGCGGGCAGCCGCGCCGCGCGTACGCTTGCCTCGGCGTAGTTCGACAGAACCGCACCCGCAATCAAAACTTGAGCCAGCGGTTCGAGTACGATACCCCGCCCCAGTTCCTCCATAACCACCATGACGTCAACCGGGCCCATACCGACGCCGCCATACTCTTCCGGGACGTAAAGTCCGGTCAGCCCAAGCTCCGCAAGCTGTGCATACGAGTCCGACGAAAATCCGCCGCTGCTCTCGGAACGCCGGCGGTGCTCGAACGTATAGCTCCGCTTTACCCATTTTCTTACTGCGTCTCGCAGTTGGTCCTGGTCGTCAGTGAAATCGAAATCCATGTTCTACTCCTTTATCCAAGGACCACTTGTGAAACAATGTTGCGCTGCACTTCATTGGACCCACCGTAGATGGTGGTTTTCCGCAGGTTAAAATATGTCGCCGCAAGCGGAGCGTTCCGCCGCTCTCCACCGGGGAACTCGCCATCCCACTCCGCCAACATGGCGTCTTGAATAAATGGGAGGCCATAGGGACCGGCGGCCAGCATCATCAATTCACTGTAGCGCTGTTGAATCTCGCTTCCTCGAATTTTCAGCAGCCCCGCAATATCCAATGGATTCTTGCCGGATTTTTCTGCCGAAATCACGCGAAGAACCAGCATCTCGAGCGCGATGATATCCACCTCGAGCTTCGAAATTTCGTCTTTGAAACGAGGCTCATCCAGCATGCCCTCCGCCGCCGCGATTCGCTTCAGGCGTCGAAGCTCACGCTTGGCGCGCCCAACTTCTGCGATGTTCGAGCGTTCGTGGCTAAGAAGATGTTTGGCATAGGCCCAGCCCTTATTCTCTTCGCCAACCAGGTTCTCGACGGGAACCTCAACATTATCGAACCAGACCTCATTGACCTCGCACTCGCCGTCCAGCAACTTGATCGGCCGCACAGTCACACCAGGCGAACGCATGTCAATGAGCAGGAAGCTGATCCCAGCCTGCGGCTTCCCTTCCGTATTCGTCCGGACAAGACAGAAAATCCATTCGCCGTACTGAGCCAACGTGGTCCAGATCTTTTGACCATTGACGATGTACTTGTCTCCCTTTCGCTCCGCTCGTGTCTTGAGCGAAGCCAGGTCGGAACCCGATCCCGGCTCGCTGTAACCTTGACTCCACCAAACATCTCCCGTCGCAATGCCGGGCAGGAAGCGCGCCTGTTGCTCGGCGTTGCCAAACGCCATGATGACTGGGGCAACCATGACAGGGCCATAGGGCACGAGTCGCGGCGCTCCTGCCAAAGCGCACTCTTCCTCGAAAATATGCCGCTGAACTGGCGTCCAGCCCGTGCCACCGAATTCGACTGGCCACCTGTACGTGAGCCAACCCTTTTTCCCTAGAATTTGGTGCCAACGCTGCATATCGGTCCGGGATAGCTGCAGCCCGTTGTGAACCTTGTGCGAGATCTCCTTTGGCAAGCTGGCGTCGATCCACGCATGTACCTCTTCTCTAAATTCCTGTTCTTCTTCCGTGAAGTTCAGATCCATTTCTTAGTCCCCCGCTGTATTAGTTAGTCCTAGCGGCCTACGAAAACGGGAGTGCGACGTTCCTTCGCAGCCAATTCCCCTTCTCGGGCATCATCACTCTTAGCCAGCATTTGCGCTTGATATTGAGTGCGATAGCCTGCCTCGACCAGCCCCACTGGAATCGAATGTCTCGCAGACTGCTTCAGGAAGCGCAGTACCATCGGCGCAGCGCTCGCAATCTGACGAGCTGTTACGAGCGCTGCATCCGTTTCGTTTCCTGGCTCACAGAGCTCGTTTACGAAGCCGACTTCATACGCCCGCTGGGCGGAAACCGGGCGCCCCGTCAATATGAGCTCCATCGCGATCTTGTGAGGAATCCGACCGACCAGCGAGCTAATCAAGCCCGCCGCCATGCCTAGCCGACCTTCGGGATAGACGAAACTCGCTGCCGATGTCGCGACACAAAGATCACAGAATGCAAGCATGGATACGCCGGCCGCTATCACTGGGCCATTGACTGCCGCAATAACCGGCTTTCCAATGTCAAAGGCGACATTTGGAATGGCACGCCAAAAGCAATCGGGTGGATCGTTTGTGTCAAGGCCTGCCGTGAAAACCGGCCCCTCTGCACGCAGCAGCGCAACGCGATCATCGGAGCTCTCGAAGTCTCGCCATGCGTCGTGCAACGTTTCGCACATCTCGGAATTCAGCGCATTTCGCTTATCCGGCCGATTCATGGTAATGACCCGGACGAAATTATCTGACGCAATCCTGATCAGTTCGGTCATGACTTCTCAACGCTTCTTATTCAGGAAGGATTTGAAGATTTCCTGAGTCGCCTCTGTATTCAGAAGTTCGGCGAACATCTTCACTTCCAGGTCGAGTGCGGAACCCACGGCGGCGCGATTTGCGTGGTTCAACATTCGCTTTGCCGCCCGCACCGAAGCCTTGGGGAGTTTCGCCAGTTCGGCGGCCGTTTTACGCGCCTGTGCAAGGGCCTCTCCCTCCTGCGTCAGCGACGTCAGAAGCCCGGCATCGAAAGCTTCTTCTGCGTCGAAGAACTTGCCAAGCATCAACCACTCACGTGCCTTCCTGACACCTACCAGCGATTCGAGCAGATAGCTGGATGCACCCTCGGGACACAGACCCAGAGAAACGAACGGCATGCGGAAGCGTGCATCTTGGGATGCGTAGGCAAAATCGACGTGCTGCAGCATCGTGGCACCGATTCCAATCGCCAGCCCCTCGACGGCTGCGATGAGCGGTACATCGATCGCCGCCATCTTCCGGAGGAACGTAACGGCAGGGGAATCTTCGTTGCCGCGCCGGGTCTGGAAATCATTGATATCAGCGCCGACGGTGAAGTTTCCACCCGCGCCATGCACGATGACTGCGGCACATTCCTTGTCCGCGTTGGACTCATCCAGAAGACGGGTCAATTCTTGGTACATCGCCGTGCTGACCGCATTGCGCTTTTCGGGACGCGCAATGCAAATCTCCAGGACGTCTCCGACGTTGTTGGCTTGGATGCTCATGATTGCTCCTGAAGTGTCTTTTTCGACATGCGGCAACTAATCACCCCACCTTCTTCGAGACGGGCGATGTGGTCTGCGGAAAGTTCTAGTAAGTCGGAAAGAACATCTTCTGTGTGCTGCCCAAGTTTCGCCGGCGCGCGAACGTAATGCACCGGCGTTTTACTGAATTTGATGGGATTGGCAATGCCTCTTACTGAGCCGGCACCTTTGTCAAACGGCACGTCGACGGCCATCTGACGATGGATGACTTGTGGGTGAGCAAAGGCTTCCTTGTAGGTATTGATACGGCCGTGCGGGATATCCGCTGCCGAGAACGCGGCAAGCCAATGTTCGGTTTGGCGCGTAGCAAGAATCGACGATACTTGCGAAATTAACGCCGCTCGATTCCGAATGCGTCCGGATGCCGAATGGAACGTCGAATCCCGGGCCAGCTCTTTGGCGTCGAGCGCTTGGCAAAGGCGCAGCCACTGGGAATCGTTCCCCACAGCAACGACCACCTTACCGTCTGCGGTGTCAAAGACTTGATACGGTACGAGCGACGGATGTGCGTTCCCCCATCGGTGCGGTTCCGTGCCATTGATCAGGCACGACAATCCCTGATTCGACGACAAGCCAACCAGGCAATCGAGCAATGCCAAATCGATGTGCTGGCCTTCCCCCGTGGCATTCCTGTGGTTCAACGCGGCGAGTATCGCGACCGCGGCATACAGTCCCGTTGTGAGATCGGCAATGGCGATCCCAACCTTCTGCGGCCCACCTCCGGGCTTGTCATCACGCTCGCCCGTAATGCTCATGAGCCCGCTCTCCCCCTGGAAAACGAAATCGTAGCCGGGGCGATCGGCGTACGGCCCGGATTGACCGTACCCGGTGATCGAGCAATAGATCAGGCGCGGATTGATCTTCTGGAGAGTGTCGTAGTCAAGCCCTCGGCGAGCAAGATCGCCAACCTTGAAGTTCTCGACAAAGATATCGCACTCAAGAACCAGCTTACGGATCAGATCCGCGCCGACCGGGTTGGCGATGTCTACGCCAACAGATCTCTTGTTCCGATTGGCGGAAGCGAAGTAGGTAGAATCTTCAAGCACTTCGGCTTCACTCGTCATCGCATACGGAGGGCCCCACTGCCGCGTATCATCCCCTCGCGATGGATGCTCAATCTTGATGACGTCGGCACCCATGTCTCCCAGAATCTGGGTGCACCAAGGCCCGGCGAGGACTCGCGTCATATCCAGTACGCGAATGCTTCCTAAAGCTTGTTTCTGCATAAGAGACATCCCGTCATCCCTCGTTCATTTGGATTGACTTGTACTCCAGGAACTCATCCAAACCGACATGACCCGCCTCCCGGCCAACGCCGCTTTGCTTGAAACCGCCGAAGGGCGCTACGGGGTTGAATCTCGCGCCGTTGATATCGACCTGTCCGGAGCGAATCTTTCCAGCGGCGTCGAATGCAAGGTCAGGCTCGCCCCAAACGGCCGCGGCGAGGCCATACACCGTTGCGTTGGCGATGCGGATGCCATCTTCGATGTCGTCGTAGCGAATCACACAGAGCACGGGGCCAAACACCTCTTCGTTGGCCAGGTGGTTATCTTGATTTGTGAGAAACACCTTCGGACTAACGAAAAATCCTGCAGGCGGAACATCCTGGCCGGACGCGATGAGCCTTGCGCCCTCTGCCACACCTTTTTCCGTTAGTTCCTGCACGCGATCACGCTGCTTGCCAGAAATGAGTGGACCGATCCGATGGCCTTCGACCAGGCTGGAGCCGACGGAGAGCTTGGCGAGTTCTTGCTTCACCAAGGCTTCTACGGTCTCCAAATCACGCGAATGCACAATCAACCTGGTAAGCGCGCTGCAAGTCTGACCGTTGTTGAGGAAGCAGGAAGCGAGCGTTCCCTTTACGGCCACAGTAAGATCCGCACCCGGCAACACCAAGGAAGGCGACTTGCCGCCCAGCTCCAGCGTCACCTTCTTGATGGTCGATGCGGCCAAGCAAGACACTGCGCGACCGGCGTCCGTGGAGCCTGTGAAGCTGACCATGTCCACGCCATCCGCTCGGGCCAACGCTGCGCCCACTACCGCGCCCAGGCCGTTCACAACGTTCACCACGCCAGGAGGAAAGTCTGCGTCATCGATTGCATCGCAAATTAGGCGCGTTGTTCGGGGCGTCAATTCGCCTGGCTTGAGCACGACTGTGTTCCCGGCCAGAAGCGCGGGCACCACCTTCAGGATGATCTGATGAAGCGGGAAATTCCATGGCGTAATGCATGCCACGACTCCGAAAGGCTCGCGAACGATGACAGAGTGGCCCATTCGCGATTGCCATGGAAACCCTTCTGCGAGCTTCACGAAGTTCCCAATGTTTCGAATGGGCGAGTCGACTTGAACGATGCGCGAGATCTTTAGGGGCGTGCCCACTTCAGCTGCGATAGCATCAGCCAAAGATTCCTGTCGATTTGCGAGTTGGTCCTTTAGACGATTCAGGATTGTGCATCTTGCCGACACGGATGTTGCGGACCAATTGGCCAATGCGTTCTGCGCGGCGCTCAAGGCGAGATCGACGTCCTCCTCGGTACCCGGAAGGATTTGGGCCGAGACCAGTCCAGTATTCGGGTCCTGCACGTCAATGAGCTGTGTGCCAGAAGCACGACGCCACGATCCCCCGATGTATTGCTGATCGAAGATTTCCGGCATCACGACTGCTCCCCCGAAATCTCTTGGACCTTCTCGGGGCTACCTGACCATCCCCACGCCAACGATGTACGGGATACACCAAGTAGGACGCCGTTCAGCGCGCTCGGATGGATCCAGAGACCATCCTGCTCGGGCTTGCCCGTATCAGTCCTTCGGGTCCACTTTGCGTTGCGCGAGTCGAGCCGCCTGATTACGCCCGGCAAATCATCCGTTTCGATATAGCACATGTAAAGTGCGTCGCCTCGCTTGCCCGAGAACCTGCCCATGGCAAATGCGGGATCATGCGCTTCAGCCAATTCGATGCGATCAAGACGATCCGGCGCGAACATCAGTAGCGTGCCTTCATAGCCAAATCGAGCGAACGTGATGTCTACTGCCTTGTCGCGCTGCAGGCCCAGTTTGCGCGCATAGCAATCCGCGACCGCTCGCCAGTCGGTGCGGAGAACCATTGTGAGTTCGTACAAAAATGACACAGGACCATTGGCTCGAACCCGTGGTGCCGCTTCGCTGACAACGAGCGGTATGCCATAGAGGCCCTCTACGCTCAAATAGAGGCGGCCATCGGCCTCGGCAAAGCGGATGCCTTGCTCGGCGAGGAGCCTCTGATATTCAGAAAGGCTGGCCGTCGAAACGCCACCGAAGAACAGACCTTCTCCGAAGCCGTCAAGATGATCGCTCACGGCACCCGCTCCCCGCGGGGTCCACAGTTCGACCGTGCTTTCGCCGATCGCCAGCCTGCGGCCGCGGGCGTTCAGGTGGTCGCTTACGAGCTCATCAAGGTACTGCGCTCCAAGCACTTCTCTGTAGTTCTGCTCTGCTTGATCGAGGTCGCGCACCGCGACGAGAATTCTGTCAACCGAATTCAACATGACTTCTTCCTTGACGTAACTTACCTACTGCGCGGTGATGTGCGCGGTACGAATGAGCTTTTGCCATTTCGCCGACTCCTGCTGGATGAATCGGCCGAACTCATCTTGGCTGGCGCCAGAAATGATTGCCCCGAGGTCGCCGATCTTGGCGCGGACCTCAGGCATCTTGAGTACCGCTTGAATTTCGGCATCCAGTCGCGTGACGATCGGCTTTGGCGTCGCGATCGGGACCAAAACGCCGAACCAGCCAGTGATCTGATAATTGCTCAGACCCGCTTCGGTCATAGTTGGGACGTCCGGCAGCAAGGGGGAACGGACCGGACTCGTGATCGCGAGTGCGCGAAGCTTGCCGCTCTTTACGAGATTCAAAGCTGACGGCATGTTGTCGAACATGATCGGCACATGGCCTGCCATCGTGTCATTCAGGCCGGGACCGCTACCTCGGTATGGCACATGGACCATGCGCAGGCCCGCGGTCGACGCAAACAGTTCCCCCGCCAAGTGCAGGGATGTTCCGTTGCCGGGAGTCGCGTACGACAGGGGATTCGGCTGTTGCTTCGCGTACTGAATGAGATCCTTCACCGATTTGACCGGTAACTGCGGGTTGACCACCAGCAGATTGGGAACCTCCGCCAACAGCGTTACCGGCGCGAGATCTCGCGTGGGAGAGAAGTTGGCGTCTGGAGTGAGCGTTGGATTGACTGCAATAGGACCGATATTGCCCATGACGATGGTGTATCCATCGGCGGCCTGCTTTGCCGCATAGGCAGTGCCCACATCTCCCCCGGCTCCTGGCTTGTTCTCGATCACCACAGGCTGCCCGAGCCGCTCCGAGAGCTTCGTCCCAACGATACGGGCCAGCATGTCAGTGGTGCCGCCCGGCGGATACGGCACGACCCACTTGATCGGGCGACTCGGCCAAGACTCGCTGGCGTTCGCAACAGATTGACCGGGCGCTGCCCAGCAAGCCACCATCGCGGCGCTCAGGCTCAATATCCATCGTTTCATTTGTTTGTCTCCTGAATTCAAGAAGCAGGTTGCATCTCAGGCACTCTTGATTTATGATGTTCACTAGATGAACTACAAGTACACAGAGTGTACGAATGAAGAATAATAGATCGATCCAACGATGTCTAGCGGTGCTGCGCGCTTTTCGGCAAAACGGGCGACCGACTTTGGCGGAGCTGTCTCGCGCCGTAGACCTGCCCCACCCGACCGTTCTGCGCTTTCTGCTGACATTGGAGGAGGAGGGATATGTCGCGCGCGAGGGCAACCAGTGGCGCTTGACTACCCGAGTCTTCGAGATCGGCTTTGCCGCTCTGGAAAGTCTGGGGGTGTCAGACTCGGTTCAGCAGATGCTCCAGCAGTTGGCTGACACGTACGCAGGAACGTCCAACTTGGGCGAAGCGAACCCTGACGGGGTGATCATTATTGGAAGGGCGATGGCACTCGCCGAACGCCGTCGCCTCGTGGTGATGAATCTCCGAGTCGGAAGCACCCTGCCTCCAGGCAGCGCGCTCACACAGGCGCTCACCCTCGGAATCGGCGAATGGGCGATGGTCGAATATCCTGAGAGCAATCAGGTCTCGGTTGCAGTCCCGCTTGCGCGGGTTGGCAACCGCCAGTTGTCTATCGGGATTTCCACGTCGCCAGCGGAGGCGACCCCTGAGAGGATCGAGAATGAAATTGTTCCGACACTTCAGAACGCCGCAGCTATGGTCTCGAGGCTTATTGGCATGGGGCCCGCGTAAGAAGTTGCTTCAAAATGAAGCGAGGCGGTCCTGACTAGGGCGAAGCAGGGGATTCGGATCACGCGGTGATCCGCCTGCGCAGCGTGCGCGCCCGCAAGGGCGCGGCCGCAGACAGTACAGCTGGCACTTGCCGTGCCGCGCAACGACGCCTGGATCTTCTTGAAACGACTTCTATGGCGGCGGCCGGTGGCCCAGAGCCGTCACCGCGGCAATGCCCCGGCTCTGCCGGCAGGCATCGTCGCAATGGCGCAGCGCGGCGTCCACCGCCGCACGCATGTCCGCGGCGGCCACACCGGCCCCGGCGGATTCCTCCGCCGGGGCCAGCACCGCCGTCATCACGCCGGCGACCATGCCAAGCGCCACCACAGCGCCGGCGCCCAGCAGGCAGGCGATTCGATATCGCGTTCTCATGACGATCTCCTTCGCCCCCACATCCCTGTTGCCTCGTTCCGCATCGGCCGAATGCCACCATGCTCTCGCCGCGCAGCGGCGGGCGCTGCGCGGTCGGGTTCCTGATGATGGCGCACATGGCGCCGGTGGACGTGCTGGTCGCGCAGGCGCTGCTGATGGAGTCCTATGGCGCCAACTGCCTCTACCTCACCGATTCGGCCGGCCACATGCTGCCGCACGACGTCACCGCCAAGCTTGGCGCGGTGCGCCAGGCGCTCGCTCCCGAGACCGAACTCGGCTTCCACGGCCACCACAACCTCGCCATGGGCATCGCCAACTCGCTGGCGGCCCGTGGCCTGCGGCGCCACCCGGATCGACGCCGCCGCAGCTGGGCTCGGCGCCGGGGCGGGCAACACGCCGATGGAGGTCTTCGTGGCGGTATGCGAGCGCATGGGCATCGACACCGGCGTCGACGTCTTCCGCATCGCCGACGTGGCCGAGGACCTTGTCGTGCCGATCATGGACCAGCCGATCCGCATCGATCGCGACGCGCTCACGCTGGGCTACGCCGGCGTGTATTCCTCGTTCCTGCTGTTCGCCAAGCGCGCCCAGGCCAAGTACGGCATTCCCGCGCGCGAGATCCTGGTCGAGCTGGGCCGCCAGCGCCTGGTCGGCGGCCAGGAAGACATGATCGAGGACACCGCCATGACGCTGACGCGGGCGCGCGGCCTGCTCGCCTGACGCCGCCATGGGTTTCCGGCCGGGCCGATGGCGCGGCATCGGCCCGGGTCCGCCTTTCCTGCGCATGGACTGCCGCCTGCAGCCGGCGGACAAGACCGCGCCCCGCGCCACGCCGCCATGCGGGCGCGCTCAGTCCGCGCGCCAGCACGGCAGCCACCCCTGCCGCTGCCACTGCTTCGTCAGCCGCCTGGGCAACAGCATCCGCGCGCCACAGCTCTCGCATTGGTACAAACGGCGCCAGACAAAGGCGCGCGACCACCAGGGCCGGCGTGCCCGGCTGTAGAGCGGCGCGGTGCAACAACAGCGGCGAAACATCAGCACGATTCGGACTTCCTGTCGGTTTCTCGACACGGCGACACGATGGCTATCGCCGCGCAGGGCACGCATGACGCTCCGTTCCCTTGACCCGCCAGCCGGCCGGTGTTGAACGTGTGCCCCTGAGAAAACATTAGACAGGCCGGACGCCATCGGGACATCCCCAAAACCGGGTATTTGCGGCCCGGCATCGCGGCGCGCACCCTGAGCTTCCCCCGTCCGTTCATGCCCGCCGAGCGAAAACGAGACAAAACAAACGTCGGCAAGCAAACGCAATTCGCATGGCAAATGCGCCGATCGTGACGGTGCGCAAACGCCAACCTCGCCGCGACAAATACCCGAAACAGGGTATGCGCCATTCGGCAACGCTTCTTAGAGTGCGGGCTTGAGCCCCAGTTTGAAACGCAACCCTGCCGGCGGGACTGCCCAGCCGGCGCATGCGTTCCCGCACCCGCAGGAAGCCACCGTGAATCGACGCCCATATTTCTCTTCCCCCCTTTGCCGGGCTGGCTGTTCCCTGATGGCCGCCCCCCTCGCCCTCCTTACCCTCGCCGGCCTGGCGCACGCCCAGGTGCCGACCGACGCCGGCCATCTCCAGCGCCAGCTGGAACAGACCCTGACCCCGCCCGCCGCCACCGCGCCGACGCCCGCCGCGCCCGCTGCCCCGGAAGACCGCAGCGGGCCCAGCGTGGTCATCCGGCACGTCGTCATCGAGGGCGCCACGCTGATTCCGGCCGAGGAACTGGCCCGCCAGCTCGACGCCAGCCTCGGCCGGCCGCAGACCCTCGGCGAACTGCACGCCGCCGCCCAGGCCCTGGTCGGCTACTACCGCACGCGCGGCTGGTTCGTGCGGGTGCTGCTGCCGCAGCAGGACGTGACCGGCGGCACCCTGCGCATCCAGGTCGTCGAAGGCCGCTTCGGCAGCCTGCTCATGGCGCCGGGCCAGACCCGCGCCCGCCAGGACTTCGTGGCGCGCATCGTCGGCCGCCGCCTGGACGCGGGGCAGCCCTATTCGCAGGCCGATCTCGAACGTGGCCTGCTGCTCGCCAACGACCTGCCCGGCATCGCCGCCGACGGCGTGCTGCAGGCCGGCGCCGCGCCGGGCAGCACCGACCTGGCGCTGAGCGTGCGCGACGGCCCGTGGGTCTCCGGACAACTCGGCCTGGGCAACCTCGGCAGCCGCACCACCGGCGCCTTGCAGGGCTACGGCATGGTCGCGCTGAACAACCCGAGCGGCTATGGCGACCAGCTCAGCCTGAGCGCCGCCGCCGCCGGCCACCTCGACTACCAGACCCTGGGCTACGGCGTGCCGCTGGGCCATGACGGCCTGCGCCTGTCGCTCGGCTACAGCCAGCTGCATTACCGCCTGGGCAAGGAATTCGAAGCCCTCGATGCCAGTGGCCAGGCCCGCACCGCCACCGCCGGGCTGGCCTACCCGTTGCTGCGCGGCGCCGAGCGCAACCTGTGGCTCGCGCTGAATCTCGGCCAGCGCCGCAACCGCGACGACAGCCTGGGCTTCACCCTGCGCGAACGGCGCCTCAACACCCTGGGCCTGTCCCTGTACGGCGACAGCCGCGACGCCTTCGGCCGCGGCGGCCAGACCGCCTGGCGCGCCGAACTGACCCAGGGCAACGCCGCCCTGCGCCTGGCCGACGACCGCCGGCAGGATGCCGCCGGCCCGCGCGTCGCCGGCGGCTTCACCCGCCTCAACGCCGATCTGCGCCGCGACCAGGTGCTGGGCGCCGCCAGCTACCTGCGCGTGCGCGCCGCCGGGCAATGGTCGGCCGACAACCTCGATTCCTCGCAGCAGTTCGGCCTCGGCGGCCCCTACGGGGTACGCGGCTATCCAGCCAGCGAAGGCTACGGCGACAGCGGCGCGCTGGCGCAGGTGGAACTGCATGCCTTGCTGGCCCCGGCGCTTTTCGGCCTGAATGCCGGCCTGAATGCCGGCCTGGACGCCTACCTGTTCGCCGACGCCGGCGTGGTGCGCCAGCACCGCGCGCGCTGGCCGGGCTGGGACATGCAAGGCACGAACCGCAACACCTACGCCCTGTATGCCACCGGCCTCGGCCTGCGCTGGAGCCTCCCGCGCGGCTTCGCGCTGGATGCGGTGTTCGCCGTGCCGCTGGGCCACAACCCGGCCAGCGCCAACCCCGGCCGCAACCAGGACGGCAGCCGGCGCGGCGCGCGCCTGTGGATCAGCGCCAGCCTGGCGTTCTGAACTGACCTACCGAGAAAAGGAATCCGACCATGTGGAAGCACGCCAGCATCAACCGCGCCTATCGGCTGGTTTGGAATTGCGTCCAGCAGGCTTTCGTGCCGGCGCCGGAAACGGCCCGCGGCCACAGCGCGGGCGGGGCGACCCGCGCCCGGACTCGCCGCGGCGGCGGCATCGTCCCGAGTGACAGGCTGCCACTTTGGCGGGTCTTGAACGTGGCGCTGGCGCTGGCTGGCCTGCTCGTCAGCCCGCTGGCACTCGCGCTTGACGCGGGCGCGCTGCCCCAAGGTGGCAGCGTCGTTGCGGGCGCGGCAAACATTGCCGGCTCGGGCAACGCACTGACCGTCACCCAGAGCAGCGACCGGGCCATCGTCAACTGGCAGTCGTTCGACGTCGGCAAAAACGCCGGCGTCCGTTTCGTCCAGCCCTCCACCACAGCGGCCACCCTGAACCGTGTCACCGGTGGCCCGGCCAGCCAGATCCTCGGCACCCTGAGCGCCAACGGTCAGGTCTACCTGGTCAACCCGGCCGGCGTGCTGTTTGGTGCTACCGCGCAAGTCAACGTGGGCAGCCTGGTAGCGTCCACCCTGCGCATCGCCGATAACGACTTCCTCGCCGGCCGCGACCGCTTCACCCTCGACGGCGCCACCGGCGAGGTCAGCAACCAGGGCCGCATCACGGCGGCCCAAGGCGGCCGCGTGGCCCTGCTCGGGGCGCGCGTCACCAACACCGGCACCCTTCATGCCCCGCTGGGCAACGTGGCTCTGGCTGCCGGCCGGCAGATCACCCTGTCGGCCGGCGCCAACGGCCACCTCCAGATCGCAGTGGATCCCGCCGATCTCGCCACCCAGGTCCATAACGGTGGCCTGATCCAGGCCGAGGGCGGCCAGGTGATCCTCACCGCCCAGGGCGCCGACGCGCTGGCCTCGTCGGTGGTCAGTCACACCGGCACCGTGCAAGCGCAGACCGTGGCGACGCGCGAAGGGCGCATCCTGCTGCTGGCCGACCCGGACCGCGGCACCACCAAGGTGGCCGGCACGCTGGACGCCAGCGCGCCGCACGGCGGCAACGGCGGCTTTATCGAAACCAGCGCCGCGCGCGTGAAAGTCGCCGACAGCGCCACGGTGACCACCCGCGCTGGCAACGGCACGACCGGCACCTGGCTGATCGATCCCAACGACTTCACCATCGCCGCGGCCGGCGGCGACATGACAGGCGCGGCGGTCAGCACGGCGCTGCAGAACACCGACTTCCAGATTCAGAGCGTCAGGGGGAGCACGTCCGGCAAGGGCGACATCTTCGTCAACGACACGGTGAGCTGGAGTGCCAACACGCTCACCCTCACCGCCGAGCGCGATATCCAGATCAACGCCGCCCTGAACGGCTCGAACACGGCAGGGCTGGCGTTGAAGTATGGCCAAGGCGCGCTAGCCGCAAACAATACCGCCACCTACCAGGTCCGTGCGCCGGTCAACCTGGCCTCGACCGGCCGCTTCAGCACCACGCTGGGCAGCGATGGCGCCACGCTCAACTACACCATCCTCACCCGCCTGGGGGAGCAAGGCAGCACTTCGCGTAACGACCTGCAGGGCATCAACGGCAATATGAGCGGTCGTTACGTGCTGGGCAGCGATATCGATGCCAGTGCCACCCGGGAGTGGTACGGCGGTGCAGGATTTTCTCCGATCGGCTATGCCGAGAACACCCCGTTCAGGGGGACCTTTGACGGCCTTGGCCATGCTATCGCCGGACTGACCATTAACCGGCCCGGCCAGAACCATGTGGGGCTGTTTGGTTTCGCGACAAATGCCACGATTCGCCACGTCGGGCTGGATAGGGGCAGCGTCTCAGGAAACGCATACGTCGGTGGGCTGGTCGGATACAACCTTGCCCGCGACGGCACGGCCTCTCTCGACCATGTTTGGTCGAGCGCAAACGTGACGGGCCAGGGCAACTACGTCGGCGGCCTGGTCGGAAGGAACTACGGTTTCACTGGCGGCACGGCCCGCATTAGCAACGCCTATGCCACAGGCGCCGTAGAGGGTGGTGACAGCCTTGTCGGCGGCCTGGTTGGAGAAAACTCTGTCGGTCGCGGCACGGCCAGCATCAACAACGTTTACGCCACAGGCGCCGTGAAGGGTAAGTACAACGTCGGCGGCCTGGTCGGACACAATGCTAGTAGCGCGGCCAGCATCAGCAAGGCCTATGCCACAGGCGCGGTGACGGCTAATGGCAACGCCGGCGGCCTGGTTGGACAAAGCTCCGGCTCCATCACCAACAGCTACTGGGACCGCTTTTCCACCAAGCAAAATGATGGCGTCGGGGCCGGCGGGAGCTGGAACCTCCATTGGGTCACCAGTGACCCCGCCCAGTCCGGCGCCGCCAACTACGCCTTCAAGGTCAGCGCCTACACCAACAACCTGGGCGAGGACGCCGTTGCCACAAGCAAGAACGCCGGAGCCAGCTGGTACATGATCAACGGCCAGACCCGGCCCTTCTTGGCCTCGGAATACAGCACCACCGTCACCAATGCCCATCAGTTGCAGTTGATGGCCATGGACCTTGGGGCCAACTACACCCTGGCGCGCAACATCGACGCCGGTGCAACCGGCCTCAACGATGGCACGGCGGAGGTCTCGGGTGGCATGTGGACTATGGCTGGATTCTCGCCCATCGGCGGCGGCGCGGCCGCCCCCTTCAAGGGCACCTTCGATGGCCAGGGCCACGTGATCAGCGGGCTGACCGTCAACCGGCCCAGCCAGGACTATGTGGGGCTATTTGGCCGGGCACAGAATGCCACGATCCGTAACGTCGGGCTGGACCGCGTCAGCGTCTCAGGAGGCTCACAGGTCGGCGGACTGGTTGGACACAACTATGCCAACAGCGGCGCAGTCTATCTCGACAACGTCTGGATGACCGGAAAGGTGGCGGGCCGGGGTAACGAGGTAGGAGGATTGGTCGGAACGAACGAAGCCAGCTTCGGCGCGATCAACATCAGCAACGCCTATGCCACGGGCACCGTAAAGGGCAACGACAAGGTCGGCGGCCTGGTCGGATGGAGCCTTGGCAACGGCGGCCACACGGCCCGCATCAGCGACGCCTATGCCACAGGCGCTGTAACGAGTAGTGGCGTTTTTGCCGGCGGCTTGGTCGGACTGAACGACACCAACTCCATCATCAACAACAGCTACTGGGATATCGGCACCACCGGACGAACCGCTGGCGTAGGCGGCGGGAACAGCGCAGGCGTGATCGGCAAGACCAGCGAGCAACTGAAGGACCTGGGCACCTATGCCGACTGGAGCATCGACAGCCAGGGTGGCACCGACCGCGTCTGGCGCATCTACGACGGCGACACCATGCCGCTGCTGCGCAGCTTCCTCAAGCCCGTCACCGTCACCGCGAACAACGCCGACAAGACGTACGACGGTCTCGCCTGGTCGGGCGACAACGGCGTCACGCAAAGCGACCCGAACGCCTCGCTGGCCGGTACGCTGCGCTACACCGGCAACGCCCAAGGCGCGATCAATGCCAATGCTGATAACGCCAGCTACGCCATCACACCGGGGGGCCAGTATTCGTCGCAGCAGGGCTACGACATCACCTTCGTCGACGGTCACCTGACGATCGGCAAGGCACCGCTCACCATCACCGCCCTCGACAAGGGCAAGACCTACGATGGGTTGACCTACACCGGCAGCTACGGCGTCACGTACGACGGCTTCGTCAACAACGAGACATCGACCGATCTCACCGGCACGCTGACCTACGGCGGCAGCGCCCAGGATGCGGTCAACGCCGGCAGGTACACGATCACTGCTAGCGGCCACGGTGCCACCAACTACGACATCGCCTACGTCAACGGCACGCTGACGGTCGACAAGGCACCGATCACCGTCACCGCCACCAGCGGGCGCTCCACCTACGGCGACGCCCCGAGCAATCCCGGCTTCACCGCCACCGGCCTGGTCAATGGGCAAGACGTCAGCGTGCTGAGTGGCCTCGCCAACAGCTTCGGCATCGACCGCACCACCGACGCCGACAAATACACGCTCACCGTCACCGGCGACCTGGCCAAGGGCAACTACCGCGTCATCGAGCGCCACGACGGCAGCTGGGTCGTCGATGCCAAGGACATCACCGTCACCGCCACCAGCGGCCGCTCCACCTACGGCGACGCCCCGAGCAATCCGGGATTCACCGCCACCGGCCTGGTCAATGGGCAAGACGTCAGCGTGCTGAGTGGCCTCGCCAACAGCTTCGGCATCGACCGCACCACCGACGCCGACAAATACACGCTCACCGTCACCGGCGACCTGGCCGAGGGCAACTACCGCGTCATCGAGCGCAACGTGGGCAGTTGGGTCGTCGATGCCAAGGACATCACCGTCACCGCCACCAGCGGCCGCTCCACCTACGGCGACACCCCGAGCAATCCGGGCTTCACCGCCGACGGTCTCGTCAACGGCCAGGACGTGAGTGTGCTGACCGGCCTCGCCAACAGCTTCGGCATCGACCGCACCACCGACGCCGACAAATACACGCTCACCGTCACCGGCGACCTGGCCAAGGGCAACTACCGCGTCATCGAGCGCAACGTGGGCAGTTGGGTCGTCGATGCCAAGGACATCACCGTCACCGCCACCAGCGGCCGCTCCACCTACGGCGACGCCCCGAGCAATCCGGGCTTCACTGCCGACGGTCTCGTCAACGGCCAGGACGTGAGTGTGCTGACCGGCCTCGCCAACAGCTTCGGCATCGACCGCACCACCGACGCCGACAAATACACGCTCACCGTCACCGGCGACCTGGCCAAGGGCAACTACCGCGTCATCGAGCGCCACGACGGCAGCTGGGTCGTCGATGCCAAGGACATCACCGTCACCGCCACCAGCGGCCGCTCCACCTACGGCGACACCCCGAGCAATCCGGGCTTCACCGCCGAGGGCCTGGTCAACGGCCAGGACGTGAGTGTGCTGACCGGCCTCGCCAACAGCTTCGGCATCGACCGCACCACCGACGCCGACAAATACACGCTCACCGTCACCGGCGACCTGGCCAAGGGCAACTACCGCGTCATCGAGCGTAACGATGGCACCTGGGTCGTTGATCCCAAGGACATCACCGTCACCGCCACCAGCGGGCGCTCGACTTACGGCGACACACCGAGCAATCCCGGCTTCACCGCCACCGGCCTGGTCAATGGGCAAGACGTCAGCGTGCTGAGCGGCCTCACCAACAGTTTCAGCATCGATCGCACCACCAACGCCGACGACTACGTGCTCACCGTCACCGGCGACTTGGCCAAGGGCAACTACCGTGTCGTCGAGCGTAACGATGGCACCTGGATCGTCGATGCGAAGGACATCACGGTCACCGCCACCAGCGGGCGCTCCACCTACGGCGACAGCCCTACCAATCCGGGCTTCACTGCTGTGGGCCTGGTCAACGATCAGGACGCCAGCGTGCTGGCCGGCCTCACCAATAACTTCGGCATCGACAGCCACACCAACGCTGACGACTACGTGCTCACCGTCACCGGTGCGCTGACCAACGGCAACTACCGCGTCACGAAGCGCAACGTTGGCGCCTGGGTCGTCCATCCCAAGGACATCACCGTTACCGCCAACAGCGGGCGCTCGACTTACGGCGACACTCCGACCAATCCCGGCTTCACTGCCGTGGGTCTGGTCAACGATCAGGACGTCAGCGTGCTGAGCGGCCTCACCAACAGTTTCGGCATCGATCACGACACCGACGCCGGCCGTCACACGCTACGCGTCGATGGCGTGCTCACCAACGGTAACTACACCATCACCGAACGCCGCGACGGGACCTGGGTCGTCGATCCCAAGAACATCACCGTCACCGCCAACGGCGGGCGCTCTACCTATGGCGATACCAAGCAGGCCAACCCCGGCCTCACCGCCAACGGCCTGGTCAATGGGCAAGACGTCAGCGTGCTAACGGGACTGACCAACGGCTTCGGTATCGACCACGACACCAACGCCGGCAGCCACACGCTGCGCGTCGATGGCGTGCTCACCAACGGTAACTACACCGTCACCGAATCCCGTGACGGCACCTGGATCGTGGATCCGGCGCGTCTGTTCATCACCGCCAACAACGCTACCCGGATCGCCAACGGCATCCCCTACCGCGGCGGCAACGGCGTGGGCTATGCCGGCTTCGTCAATGGCGAGGATGCCTCGGTGCTGGAGGGCGCCCTGGCCTATGGCGGCAGCGCGCAGGGTGCTACGCAGCCGGGCGTCTATGACCTGACCGCGGAAGGCCTGCGCTCCGGCAACTACCGCATCGAATACCGCGACGGCTCCTTGACGATCGGCGCGGCACAGGGGCTGCTTACTGCGGGACAACTGGAAAACGGCGCCATCGACGAACGCTACGCCGATCGCCACGACACTCCGTTCGGCCCCCGTCCCTCGCGGCTGGCAAGCCTGTCGCAGCCCGACCAGGGGCCGTCCCGGCTGCCGCTGAGCTTCGCCGAGAACTTTATCCGCGTGGGGCCCTGACGTCCGCCGGAACCGCAAATCACTTACAGAAGAGGTCCATCCATGTGGAAGCACGCCAGCATCAACCGCACCTATCGGCTGGTTTGGAGCCGCGTCCAGCAGGCCTTCGTGCCGGCGCCGGAAACGGCGCGCGGCCACAGCGCGGGCGGGACAACCCGCGCCCGGACTCGCCACGGCGACGCCATTGTCCCGAGTGACAGGCGGCCACTTTGGCAGGCCTTCAACGTGGCGCTGGCCGGCATGCTCGTCGCACCGCTGGCTCTCGCGCTTGACACGGGCGCCCTGCCTCAAGGCGGCAGCGTCGCCGCGGGCACGGCCAGCATCGCCACCCAAGGCAACGCGCTGACCCTCACCCAGGACAGCAACCGCGCTATCGTCAACTGGCAGTCGTTCGATGTTGGCACGAACGCCAGCGTGCGTTTCGTGCAGCCCTCCACCACGGCGGCTACCTTGAACCGTGTCACCGGTGGCCCGGCCAGCCAGATCCTCGGCACCATGACCGCCAACGGCCAGGTCTACCTGGTCAACCCGGCCGGCGTGCTGTTCGGCGCCAGCGCCCAGGTCAACGTGGGCAGCCTGGTGGCCTCGACCCTGCGCATCGCCGACGCCGACTTCCTCGCCAGCCGCGACCGCTTCACCCTCGACGGCGCCACCGGCGAGGTCAGCAACCAGGGCCGCATCACGGCGGCCGACGGCGGCCGCGTGGCGCTGCTGGGCGCGCGCGTGTCCAACACTGGCACCATCCTCGCCCCGCTGGGTGACGTGGCCCTGGCTGCCGGCCGGCAGATCACCTTGTCGGCCGGCGCCAACGGCCACCTCCAGATCGCCGTCGATCCGGCGGATGTGGCTACGCTGGCCAGCAACGGCGGCCTGATCCAGGCCGATGGCGGCCAGGTGATCCTCACCGCCCAGGGCGCCGACGCGCTGGCCTCGGCCGTGGTCAGTCACACCGGCACCATCCAGGCGCGCACCGTGGCGACGCGCGAGGGTCGTATCCTGCTGCTGGCCAACCTGGACCGCGGCGGCACCACCGAGGTGGCCGGTACGCTGGATGCCAGCGCGCCGCAAGGTGGCAACGGCGGCTTTATCGAGACCAGCGCCGCGCGCGTGAAGGTGGCCGCCGGTACGACGGTGACGACCCGCGCCCGCAACGGCAAGACCGGCACCTGGCTGATCGATCCCAACGACTTCACCATCGCCGCTGCCGGCGGCGACATGACCGGCGCGGATGTCAGCGCGGCGCTGCAGAATACCGACTTCGAGATCCAGAGCGTCAGGGGGAGCAAGTCCGGCAAGGGCGATATCTTCGTCAACGACACCGTGAATTGGCGCGCCAATACGCTCACCCTCACCGCCGAGCGCGATATCCAGATCAACGCCGCCATGAACGGCTCGGAAGCGGCAGGGCTGGCGTTAAGGTACGGCCAGGGCGCACCGGCCGCGGACAATACCGCCACCTACCAGGTGCGCGCGCCGGTCAACCTGGCCTCGACCGGCCGCTTCAGCACCACGCTGGGCAGTGATGGCACCACGATCAACTACACCATCATCACCGGCCTGGGGGAGCAAGGCAGCATCACGGGTAAAGACCTGCAGGGCATTAACGGCAAGCTGGGCGGTCGTTACGTGCTGGGCAACGATATCGATGCCCGTGCCACCCGTGAGTGGGACGGCGGTGCGGGATTTGACCCGCTGGGTGAGGCCAGGAATTACTTCACCGGCACGTTCGATGGGCTGGGCCACGTCATCAGCCAACTGACCGTCAACCGGCCCGACCAAGACTACGCGGGACTGTTCGGTGCTGCGCAGAACGCGGTGATCCGAAACGTCGGGCTGGACGGGGTCAGCGTCTCAGGAAAGTCACAGGTCGCCGGACTGGTCGGACAAGTCTCCGTCGGCGAGGGTGCAAAGGCCTCTCTCGACAACGCTTGGGTGAGCGGAAGCGTGTCCGGTATCGACTACGTCGGTGGCTTGGTCGGCGATATCCGTGTGAACGGCGGCACGATCAACCTCAACAACGCCTATGCCACCAGCGCCGTCAAGGGTGGGGGCAACTACATCGGTGGCCTCGTCGGATATAGCACTGTCGTTGGCTCCACCACCGTCGGTGGCACGGCCAGCATCAGCAACGTCTATGCCACGGGCGCGGTAGAAGGCGGTAACTACATCGGTGGCCTCGTCGGCTTCACTCTTGCCGACATGTACAGCACGGCCAGCATCAGCAACGCCTACGCCACGGGCGCCGTGACAGGTCCCCCTCGCGGGTTCGTCGGTGGTTTCGTCGGATACAACGCCGACGGCTCCATCAGCAACAGCTATTGGGACAGCTATTCCACCAAGCAAAGCCGTGGCGTAGGTACCGGTGGCAGCGGAAGCCTAAGTTCCGTCACCAGCGCCAACAATCAGTTCAACGCCCCCAACTATGCCTTCAAGGCCAGCGCCTACGCCAACCTGGGCACGGTCGCCACCAGCAAGAACGCCAGCGCCGGCTGGTACATGATCGAGGGCCAGACCCGGCCCTTCCTGGCCTCGGAATACAGCACCACCGTCACCAACGCCCATCAACTGCAATTGATGGCCATGGACCTCGGGGCCAACTACACCCTGGCGCGCGACATCGATGCCGGTGCAACCGGCATGAACAGCTGGGGTGGCATGTGGAATATGGCGGGATTTTCACCCATCGGCCGCAGCGACAACGCCCCCTTCAAGGGCACCTTCGATGGCCAGGGTCACGTCGTCAGCAAGCTGACCATCAAACGGTCCAGCGAGAATCTTGTGGGGCTGTTCGGTGTCGCGAAAAACGCTGCGATCCGCAACGTCGGGCTGGAAAACGTCAGCATCTCAGGAGACACATTGGTCGGTGGACTGGTCGGCAATCTCTTGGCCAATGATGGCAAGGCCTCGCTCGACAATGTCTGGTCGCGGGGAGTCGTATCAGGAAAGAGCTACGTCGGTGGGCTGGTCGGACAGAGCGCCGCCGTCGGTAGGGACAGCACGGCAAACATCAACAACGCCTCTGCCGCCGGCGAGGTAACGGGTCAGGGAGAGGGTCAGGGCTCCTACGTCGGCGGCCTGGTCGGATATCACCATGCCAACGCCAACGGTACAGTCAGCATCAGCAACGCCCACGCCACGGTTGCGGTTAAGGGTAACGACAAGGTCGGTGGCCTGGTCGGAAGAAACTCTGCCAGCGGCGCCACAGCCAACATCCGTGACGCCTTTGCCACAGGCAACGTATCGGGGACTGGTGGCTCCGTCGGCGGCCTGGCCGGCGAAAACTACGCCGGCAGCAGTAGCTCGGTCGGCATTAGCAACGCTTATGCCACAGGCAACGTATCGGGAACGGATAGGTCCTCCGTCGGCGGCCTGGTCGGACTAAACTTTGCCGGCACCAACAGTACGGCCAGCCTCAGCAACACGTATGCCACAGGCAACGTATCGGGGGCTAAGAACTCCTCCGTCGGCGGCCTAGTCGGACACAACCAGGCCGGCAACACCAACAGCACGGCCAGCATCAGCCAAGCCTATGCCACGGGCGCCGCAACCGGTGGGGCCTATAGCCATGTCGGCGGCTTAGTCGGAGACAACTTTGTCAGCAGCGGCACAGCCAGCATCAGCAAGGCCCATGCCACCGGAGCCGTCACGGGCCACACCCGCGTCGGTGGCCTGGTCGGCAACAATAGCGGCACCATCGAAGATGCGTGGGCCTCCGGCGATGTCAGCGGCGCGACGAATGTCGGCTCGCTGGTGGGCGACCAGTGGGGAACGATCCGCAATGGCAGCTACCGCCTGACCGGAGATCGCACCCTCCGTGCCTCCGAAGGCGACATCAACCTGCTGGGTGGCGTGGTGCAAGGCGACGGTGTGGTCGGCCGGACGCTCAACGTGACCGCCAGCAAGAACGCCAACCTGGGCGACATCCAACTGCCCGACAACCACCTGAACCTGGCCATTGCCGGCAACATCACGGCCGCTGATGCCGTGAGCGTCGACCGCTACACCCTCAACGCGGGCCACTGGCGCCAAATCGGCACCCTGCCCGCGTTCTCAGCCCGCGACTTCCGCCTGGCCGGCGGCACCTTCGTGCGTGCCACCGGCGGCGACGGCAGCGCCGCCACCACCCCCTACCTGCTGACCGACGTCTATGGACTGCAAGGCATGGGCACGCTGCTGTCCGGGCACTTCGCGTTGGCTGGCAATATCGACGCCAGCCACACGTCCGGATGGAACGAGGGCGCGGGATTTTCACCCATCGGCCGGGATGAGAGCGCCCCATTCACGGGCACCCTCGATGGCCAGAGCCACGTGATCAGCGGGCTGACCATCTATCGGCCCAATCAGGATTTGGTGGGGCTGTTCAGTGCTGCGGAGAATGCGTCGATTCGCAACGTCGGACTGGATAACGCCAACGTCACCGGAAGTGGGGACGTCGGTGCGCTGGTGGGACAACTCCGCGCCACCAACAACGGCACCGCTAGCATCGACAACGCCTGGGCGAGCGGGACGGCGAATGGCGTCGCTAATGTCGGTGGCCTGGTGGGATCCAACCAAGCTGACGAAGGCAGCACGGCCACCATCAGCAACGCCCATGCCACAGGCACCGTGACGGGCAAGCAACACGTCGGCGGCCTGGTCGGAGTCAACGTTGCCATCGGCGGCACGTCCCGCATTCGCAACGCCCAAGCCACAGGCGCCGTCACAGGTCTGAGTGAGGATCAGGGTGAGTATCAGGGCGACTATGTCGGCGGCTTGGTCGGCATCAACGTTGCCGTCGGCGGTACCGCCAGCATTAGCAACGCCTATGCCACAGGCGCCGTGACAGGCAACGGCAAAGTCGGCGGCCTGGTCGGAGCTAATGATGCCCTTATCGGCACCGCCAGCATCAGCAACGCCTATGCCACAGGCGCCGTCGAGGGTAACGACCGCATCGGCGGCCTCGTGGGGAGCAATGGCGGCACCATCGAAGACACCTGGGCCTCTGGCGATGTCAGCGGCGCGACGAATGTCGGCTCGCTCGTGGGCCAGGGGGAAAACGCGAGCCTCATCCGCAGCAGCTACGTGCTGACCGATGATCGCAGCATCAGCGCCTCCGAGGGCGACATCAACCTGCTGGGCGGCGTCACGCAGGACGCCGGTACCAGCGGCCGGACGCTGACCGTAAAGGCCGGCGGGAACGCGAATCTGGGTGCCATCCAATTACCCGACAACCACCTGAACCTGGACATCGCCGGCAACATCACGGCCGCTGATGCGGTGACCGTCGACCGCTACACCCTCAACGCGGGCCACTGGCGCCAAATCGGCACCCTGCCCGCGTTGTCGGCCCGCGACTTCCGCCTGGCCGGCGGCACCTTCGTGCGCGCCACCGGCGGCGACGGCAGCGCCGCCACCACCCCCTACCTGCTGACCGACGTCTATGGACTGCAAGGCATGGGCACGCTGCTGTCCGGGCATTTCGCGCTGGCTGGCGATATCGACGCCAGCGGCACGGCCAAGTGGAACGACCGCGCCGGGTTCTCGCCCATCGGGCGCGACGGCATCACCCCGTTCAAGGGCACCTTCGATGGCCGACACCACGTCATCAGCGGGTTGACTATCAACCGGCACGGCCAGGAATTCGTGGGCCTGTTCGGTGCCGCGCAGAACGCCACGATTCGCAACGTCGGACTGGATGACGCCAACATCACCGGAAATTCGAACGTCGGCGCACTGGTTGGACAACTCAAAGCCACCAACAGCGACACCGCCAGCATCGATAACGCCTGGGCGAGCGGAACGGTGAATGGCTCCGCTAGCGTCGGCGGCCTGGTTGGCGTCAACATTGCCAACGGCGGCACGGCCAGCATCAACAACGCCCATGCCACGGGCAACGTAACGGGTACCGGCACCTACAACTTCGGTGGCCTGGTTGGATACAACTATGCTGACGCTGGCGGCACGGCCAACATCAGCAGCGCCTATGCCACGGGCGCGGTAACGGGCAAGAACTTCGTCGGTGGCCTGGCCGGACAAAACGTTGCCGACAGCGGCACGGCCAGCATCAGCAACGCCTACGCCACAGGCACGGTAACTAGCAACGACGCCGTAACGGGTGCGAGTAGCGCCATCGGTGGTCTGGTCGGCATCAACCATGCCAACAATGGCGGCACGGTCAGCATCAGCGACGCCTATGCCACGGGCACCGTAGAGGGCGATAGCAATGTCGGTGGCCTGGTCGGGCGCAATGACGGCACCATCAAGGACGCATGGGCCTCCGGCGATGTCAGCGGCGTGACGAATGTCGGCTCGCTGGTGGGCACCCAGGGGGGAAGTATCCGCAACAGCGGCTACCGGCTGACCGGAGATCGCACCATCAGCGCCGCCCGTGGCGACGTCAACCTGCTGGGCGGCGTCACCCAGGGCACCGGCACCAGCGGCCAGACGCTGACCGTGACGGCCACGCGCGGGAATGCATCACTGGGCACCATCGAGCTATCCGGCAACCACCTGAGCCTGAACGTCGCCGGCAACATCACGGCCCCTGACAAGGTGGAGGTCAGCCGCTACACCCTCAACGCGGGCCACTGGCGCCAGATCGGCACCCTGCCCGCGTTGCCCACGTTCTCGGCCAGCGACTTCCGCCTGGCCGGCGGCACCTTCGTGCGCGCCACCGGGGGCGACGGCAGCGCCACCACCCCCTACCTGCTGACCGACGTCTATGGCCTGCAGGGCATGGGCAGCCTGCTGGGGGGCCATTTCGTGCTGGGCGGCAATATCGATGCCGGTGCCTCGGCGGCGTGGAACGACGGCACGGGCTTCGCGCCCATAGGCTCCTCCGCGCCCTTCACCGGCAGCCTGGATGGCCAGGGCCACATCATCAGCAACCTGACTATCAACACCCCCAGTCGCTCGACGGTGGGCCTGTTTTCCAAACTGCAGGGCGCACGGATCAGCAATCTCGGCCTGGTGAACGCCACCGTGACCGCCAATACCAGCGCTGGGGCCCTGGCCGGTACCAGCAGGGTCGACAGCGTCATCACGGGAGTCTATTCCCGCAACGGGACTATCCAGGGAAAGGGTGGCCTTGGCGGATTGGTCGGAAACAACCTCGGCACTATCTCCAATTCTTATGCGGACGGTGTCGTCACCGGCAGCCTCTTCACTTTCGGCACGGGCGGCCTGGTCGGCCAGAATGCCGGATCGGTGGAGAACAGCTATGCCACCGGCACAGTCACCGCCAACAGCTTCGTGGGCGGACTGGTGGGCACTCACAGCGGCGGCATCATCTCCAATTCCTATGCCACGGCCACGGTCAACGGCGATGGTGACTATGCCCGCGGCCTCGTCGGTAGCTACGTCGGGGGCGCCATCCAGGACAGCTTCTGGAATATGGATCTGGCCGCCATCGGCGTAGGTGCCGCCCCCGCCCCAGGCGCGAGCGGCAAGACCGGCGCGCAGTTGATGAACCTGGGCACCTACGCCGGCTGGGACATCGACAACCAGGGCGGCACCGGCAGCGTCTGGCGCATCTACGACGGCGACACCATGCCGCTGCTGCGCAGCTTCCTCAAGCCCGTCACGGTCACGGCCAGCGGCATGGACGGCAAGACCTACGACGGCACCGCCGCGAGCGGCACATTCACCTACACCACCGGCATCGCCGACGCCCTGCTGGACGGCGCGGCTACCTACGGCACCCGTTCGGCCAACGCCGGCCGCTACGCGGCGGGCCTGGGCCTGGATACGGGCCTCTATTCCGGACAATCCGGCTACGACATCATCTATGCCGACAACACGGTCACCATAGACAAGACACCGCTCACCATCACCGCCCTCGACAAGGGCAAGGTCTACGATGGGTTGATCTACACGGGCGGCTACGACGTCAGGTACGACGGCTTCGTCCACGGCGAGACCAAGGCGGCACTCGATGGCACCCTCGCCTTCGGCGGCAACGCCCAGGAGGCGTTCAACGCCGGCGACTACACCATCACCGCCAAGGACCTGAGCGCCCGCAATTACGACGTTCGCTACGTCAACGGCACGCTGACCATCGACAAAGCGCCGCTCACCATCACCGCCAACAGCGGGCGCTCCACCTACGGCGACACCCCGAGCAACCCGGGCTTCACCGCCGTGGGCCTGGTCAACGCCCAGGACGTCGGCGTGCTGGG
The DNA here is from genome assembly GCF_977008105.1 of Cupriavidus ulmosensis. Classification (NCBI taxonomy): domain Bacteria; kingdom Pseudomonadati; phylum Pseudomonadota; class Betaproteobacteria; order Burkholderiales; family Burkholderiaceae; genus Cupriavidus; species Cupriavidus ulmosensis. Next base: position 1,561,152 of record NZ_CDRMWP010000001.1, on the reverse strand, counting down.
CGACCTCGCCAACAGCTTCGGCATCGACCCCACCACCAACGCTGGCAGTCACACGCTCACCGTCACCGGCGACCTGGCCGAGGGCAACTACCGCGTCGTCGAGCGCCGCAACGGCACCTGGACCGTCGATGCCAAGGACATCACCGTCACCGCCACCGGCGGACGCTCCACCTACGGCGATACCCCGAGCAACCCGGGCTTCACCGCCGAGGGCCTGGTCAACGGCCAGAACATCGGCGTGCTGGCCGGCCTCACCAACAGCTTCGGCATCGACCCCACCACCAATGCCGACGAGTACGTGCTCACCGTCTCGGGCACGCTGACCAACGGCAACTACCGCGTCGCGCTTCGCGACGGCCGCTGGATCGTCGATCCCAAGGCCATCACCGTCACCGCCAACAGCGGCCGCTCCATCTACGGCGACGCCCCGACCAATCCGGGCCTCACCGCCGAGGGCCTGGTCAACGGCCAGAACATCGGCGTGCTGGCCGGCCTCACCAACAGCTTCGGCATCAACCACGGCACCAACGCCGGCAGCCACACGCTGCGCGTCAACGGCACACTGACCAACGGCAACTACCTCGTCACCGAAGCCCGCGACGGCACCTGGATCGTCGACCCGGCACACCTGCTCATCACCGCCAACAACGCCACCCGGATCGCCAACGGCATCCCCTACCATGGCGGCAACGGCGTCGGCTATACCGGCTTCGTCAACGGCGAGGACGCCTCGGTGCTGGAGGGCGCCCTGGCCTATGGCGGCAGCGCGCAGGGTGCTACGCAGCCGGGCATCTATGGCCTGACCGCGGCAGGCCTGCGCTCCGGCAACTACCGCATCGATTACCGCGACGGCTCCCTGACGATCGGCGTGGCACAGGGGATGATTACCGCCGGACAACTGGAAAACAGCGCCATCGATGCGCGCTACGCCGCCCGCCACGACACTCCGTTCGGCCCCCGTCCGTCGCGGCTGGCGAGCCTCTCGCAACCCGACCAGGGGCCGTCCCGGCTGCCGCTGAGCTTCGCCGAGAATTTCATCCGCGTGGAACCATGAAACCTTCCGCTTATCGCTGTCCACCGGATCACGCCGTCGCCACAGGCCACCGACGCGGTTCGGGAACGCGCGCGCCTGGGCGCCATCGTCGCGCTTGTCGCAACGCTTGTCGTTTGCGCGCGAACATCCGACTGCGGAATAAGACAATTCCCAAACAGACTCAGCACTTGCACGGCTTGTCAATTTTGCCCGGCTGCGATATTGCTCGAAGCATGCTTGCTGCCTTGTCCACCTCATCCATCTCCATCCTCATCGTCGAAGACGATGCGCCGCTGCGCGAGGAGTTCGAGCGCATGGTTCAGGCTCACGATGGGCTGCACCTGCTGGGCGCCGCCGGCACGCTGGCGCAGGCGCGTGCATTGCTGCAAAGCTGCCGCCCCGATGTGATGATCGTCGACCTGGGTCTGCCCGACGGCGACGGCGTCGAACTGATCGCGGCCGTGGCGCGCGAACGGCCCGAGACCGCGTCGCTGGTGGCGACGGTGTTCGGCGACGAGGCCCATGTCATTCGCGCCATCGAGGCCGGCGCGCGCGGCTACCTGCTCAAGGACACCTCGCTGGAAGAGTTCGCCCATGCGCTGCGCGTGGTGCACGACGGCGGCTCGCCGCTGTCGCCACGGATCGCGTGCCATCTGCTCAAGCGCCTGGCGCCGGCGGCGCAGCCGGCATGGCAGGCTGGCCCCAACGCGCTGACCGGCCGCGAGATCGACATCCTGACCCGCATCTCGCAAGGCTACACGGTGGCCGAGGCCGCCAGTCTCATGCATATCTCGGCGCATACGGCCTCCACGCACGTCAAGAATATCTACAGCAAGCTGGCGGTGCGCAACCGGGTCGAAGCGGTCAACCTGGCGCGCCGCCAGGGCCTGATACGATGAAGCACCCGTGGATGCGGCTGCCGGCCTGCATGGTAGCGCTGCTGGCCTGCCTGCTAGTGCTGCCCGATAGCGTCCAGGCCATCAACCCGGTCACGCCCACGGCGCAGGCCGCGCCCGCCGCCACGATGCCCGGGACGCTCACCCCGGCGCTGCCCGCCACCGACGACGGCGTGCTGTGGCTGGAGCACGGCGAATTCGTCGCCAGCGACGCGCCGCTGCCGCCCGCCGCCGGCTGGACGCCTGTCGCGCTGCCCGACAACTGGCGCCTGAGCCGGCCGCAATACAGCGGCTACGGCTGGTACCGCCTGCGCTTCACCCTGCCCGCGGTGCCGCGCCAGCCCCAGGCCCTCTACCTGCCGCGGCTGGCGCTGATCGGCGAGCTATGGCTCAACGGCTCGCTGCTGAGTCCCGACGTGCGCTTCGACGAAGCGGGCCGCAAGGGCGACAGCATGGCCGATGCGCCCCTCTACCTCGTGCTGCCTTCCGCCCTGTTCCATCCCGGCGAAAACGTGCTGGACGTGCGCCTGCAAGGCGATCGCGGCCTGCGCAGCGGCCTGTCGGCCATCCGGCTCGGGCCCACCCATGTCCTGCATCCGGTCTGGCTGCTGCGCTACCTGCCGCAGGTCGTGGCGCCCTACATCCTGCTGGTGCTGGTCGCCGGCGCGTTGTGCTTTCTCTCCGCCTACGCCCGGCGCCAGCGGCGCTTCGGGGCCACGCCGCAGGCCTTTCTGGCCGGTCTGGTGACGCTGTTGCTGTACCTGACGCAGGCACTGCCGGTGTCGCGCGACAGCCTGGAAGGACTGCGCGCCCTGGCCAGCCTGCCCATGTACTGGCTGCTGTGCGTGGAAGGCTATCGCCTGAGCGGCTTCGCCTTACGCGGCATGCATGCCGTCATCCACGGCCTGTCGGCGCTGACCGTGGCGGCCATCGTGGCGGCGCTGGCCCTGGGCAATGCCGGCGACGACATATGGATGCTGACCTGGCCGCACCTCGCCCTGCGGGTGCTGCTGTGCGGCCTGCTGCTGGTGGCCGGCTGGCGCCGGCGTTCGCCCAAGCTCGCACTGCTGGCGTTGAGCGCGGCGTTGTGGTGCGCAACGGTGGCGCAGTCCTACCTGATCCTGATGGAGTGGCTGCCCTGGGACGCATTCCGCTGGAGCGTCGCCGGCGCGCTGCCTTTCTGCGTCGTGCTGATCTTCGTTTTCGCCGAGCGCTTCATCCTCGACCGCGAGGAAAGCGCGCGCGAACGGCAGGCGGCCATCGCCACCGAGCGCGGCCGCATCCTGCAGGACATGCACGACGGCATGGGCGCCCAGCTCATCACCGCGCGCCGCCTGGCCCAGCGGCCCGACGTCGACCGCCGGGACCTGGAGCGCGCCATCGAGGAGTCGCTGCAGGACCTGCGCCTGATCATCGACTCGCTGGACCTGACCGACAGCGACCTGCTGCCGCTGCTGGGCAACCTGCGGTTCCGCCTGGCGCCGCGCCTGGCCACGCTGGGCATACACCTGGCGTGGGACGTGCTGCCGCCGCCCGAGCTGGACGCGCTGACGCCGACGTCGGCGCTGGCCATCCTGCGCATCGTGCAGGAGGCCATCAACAACGCGCTGCGCCACGCCGCGCCCGCTCACATCCGCGTATCGGTGCGGCCCGAGGGCGAGCACATCGTCATCCGGGTCGCGGACGACGGACAGGGCTTCGATCAGCCGGCTGCCGGCCCGGGCTCGCGCGGGCTGGCCGGCATGCGCCTGCGCGCCGAGCGCATCGGCGCCCGGCTGGACGTGCGCAGCGCGCCCGGCCGCGGCACCGAGGTCAGCCTGACGATCCCGACGGCCACGCCGCCGACACCGTAGGGCACCCGATTGAAGAGGGGCGCGGCGTTGCGCAGGCGGGCATCCCTGGCAGCCGCCCGCGTCACGCGCGGTATCGAGAGCGCGACGGAAAAGCATCTGTCATTGCCAGGCCAAACGACCCGACACCGCGATGACACGCATCAACGAAGCTTTCGGCAAATGACGCCATACTTGACCGTGATTGGCCAAGACCGTCGGCGACGGTCTCCGGGCGATGCAGGCCGTGACGTATATATGCGCTTGCCATGTTGAAAGGAGTTGATATGTGGACAGTCGAGGTCACAGGTGAATGCGCCGCGACACCGGCCCAGGTCTTCGGCATCCTGGCGAAGCCGGAGAAGTGGTCGGAGTGGAACAAGGGCGTCCTCAGAATCGAGATGCATGGACCGTTCCGGGCCGGCACGACGGCGGTGATGGTCCTGCCGGATTCGACGGCGCTGCCGTTCCGCTTCGCGTGGGTCGAGGCCGACAAAGGCTTCGAGGATGTGACCGAGGTCCCCGACGCCGGTGTGGTCGTCCGTGTTCGCCACGAACTATCGGCGACCGGGCACGGCACCCGGATCACCTATCGCTGCGAAGTCGACGGACCGGAGCCGGCAGCCAGCGAGGTGGGGGCTGCGGTTACTTCCGACTTCGCCGATGTCATCGCTGCCCTCGGTTCTCGGGCGGAGCGAGAAATCTCGCGTTGAAACGGGCGACAAGACCCGTTTTTCATGGTGCAACCGTCCGGCTCCGCCAACCATCTCGCATGAGTTTCGCCCCGACCCAGGGGCGCCTGCGATCCCGCGTGCAAATGCTCGACACACGGCCCAGCGCTGGCCGTCTGCCATCGCCAGTCCCGCATGGCGCCCTGCCGGCCCCGGTGTTTCTCGTCGGCACGGCGGCGAGAGACCACCCGACAGCCATGCGCAACGCTGCGCCCGAATGCAGGCCAGCCCGCCCGGCACACCGGCGCGGGAAAATCCACGCCGCACATCGGCACGCGCGGGTCGGCGATCACGGAACGAGAGCCCGTCATCGCGGAAAAGGCGGCACCGCCGCCGGCTTGCGCTAGATCAAGCCATCGTACAATCACCGGGATAACATTTCGACACCCGCACCCGTCGCCCCACGGATCAAGGCTTCTCCGATGTCCCTTCCCTCTCGCCTGCTCCTCGCGCTGATAGCCCGGTTCCCGGAGCCATCCAACAACGCCTGCCCATTCGGGGCACGATAGTCGATGAAAAAGAAGCCTGGCTGGGGTATCGCAGTACTGTTGTCGGTCATGGTCGTCGCGGGCACCTTGTGGTGGCTTGGCACGCATCGCGATCCCTGGCCCGCGTATGTCGTCCACAGCAACGGGCGCATGGAGATCGGCCGGCTCGACGTGGCCGTGAAGTACGGCGGCCGCGTGATCGACCTGCCCGTGCGCGAGGGCGATGCCGTGGCTGCCGGCGCCGTGGTCGCGCGCCAGGATGACGCCGAACTGCAGGCCCAGCTGAGCCTGGCCAACGCCGCGCGGGAGCGCGCCATGCAGGCGGCATCGCGGGCGCAGGCGGAAATCGATGCGCGCGCGAGCCGGCAGCGGCTGGCGCGGCTGGAGCTGACCGAGGCGGTCAAGCTCTATCAGGACCAACAGATTTCCTCGGTGGAGCGGGATCGCCGGCAGTTTGGCCTGGATGGCGAGAATGCGGGCGCGGCGGGCGCGCGGGCGGCGCTCGGCGAGGCCCGGGCCGCGATCGTGGAGGCCGATGCCCAGATCGCCCGCCTGAAGGTGCTGCTCGACGAGAGCGTGATCCATGCGCCCGTGGCCGGCCGCGTGGAATACCGCGTGATCGAGGTCGGCGCGGTGCTGCCGGCGGGCGGGCGCGTGGTGTCGCTGCTGAATCTGGCCGACATGTACTTCACCGTGTTCCTGCCGGCCGGCGCCGCCGGCAAGCTGGCCATCGGCGACGAGGCCCGCATCGTGCTGGATGCGATGCCGGACGAGCCGATCCCGGCGCGAGTCGGTTTCGTCGCCAGCGAGGCGCAGTTCACGCCCAAGTACGTGGAGACGGATGCCGAGCGGGCCAAGCTCATGTACCGCGTCAAGCTGCAGTTGACGCCGGAGATGGCGCAGCACTACGCGGCCAGGCTGAAGGCCGGCATGACGGGCGACGGCTTCGTGCGCCTGAATGCCTCCCAGCCCTGGCCCGCCGCGCTGGCGCCGCGCAAGCGGCCGGACTGACACCGTGGCCAGCCAGCACGCCGGCGAGGCCGCGTCCATCCGCGTCGAGGGCGTCTCGCACCGCTATGGCGCGAGCGTGGCGCTGGACAACGTGTCGCTCACGCTGCCGGGCAACGCCACCATCGGCCTGATCGGCCCCGATGGCGTCGGCAAGTCGACCCTGCTGGGCCTGATCGCCGGGGTCAAGCGCATCCAGCAGGGCAGCGTTTCGGTGCTGGGCGCGGATCTGCGCGACCGGCGCGCGCGCGAGGCGCTGTCGCCGCGCGTGGCCTTCATGCCGCAGGGGCTGGGGCGCAATCTCTACCCGACGCTGTCCGTGGTCGAGAACATCGATTTCTTCGCCCGGCTGTTCGGCCTGGATGCGGCCGAGCGGCGCCGGCGCATCGCGCGCCTGCTCGCGGCCACCGGCCTCGCCCCGTTCCCGGACCGGCCGGCGGGCAAGCTCTCGGGCGGCATGAAACAGAAGCTGGGACTGTGCTGCGCGCTGGTGCACGATCCCGACCTGCTGATCCTCGACGAGCCCACCACGGGCGTGGACCCGCTGTCGCGGCGCCAGTTCTGGACGCTGGTGGAGGACCTGCGGGCGGAGCAGCGGAACATGACGGTGATCGTCGCCACCGCGTACATCGAGGAAGCGCAGCGCTTCGAGCATCTGGTGGCAATGGACATGGGCAAGGTGCTGGTGTGCGATCGCACCGCCGACGTGCTCGCGCGCGCCGGCACCAGCGATCTCGAACAGGCTTACGTCTCGCTGCTGCCGGCCTCGCGGCGCGGCAGCGCCGCGGGCCTGGTGATGCCGCCGCGCCCGCCCGACGACCGCGGGCCCGCCATCGAGGCCGAAGGCCTGACGCGGCGCTTCGGCGACTTCGTCGCCGTGGACAACGTGAGCTTTCGCATCGGGCGCAGCGAGATCTTCGGCTTTCTCGGCTCCAATGGCTGCGGCAAGACCACCACCATGAAGATGCTGACCGGGCTGCTCGACGCCACCAGCGGCAGCGCGCGCCTGCTCGGCCAGACCATCGACGCCCGCGACATGCGCACGCGCATGCGGGTGGGCTACATGTCGCAGGCATTCTCGCTCTACGAGGAGCTCACGGTGCGGCAGAACCTCGACCTGCACGCCAAGCTCTACCGCATGGAGAACGCCGCGGCGCGGCAGGCCGTGGGAGAGGCCCTGCACGATTTCGAGCTGGAGCCATACGCCGATGCGCAGCCCGCCGCGTTGTCGCTGGGCATCCGCCAGCGCCTGCAACTGGCCGCGGCCTGCCTGCACCACCCGGAAGTGCTGATCCTCGACGAGCCGACTTCCGGCGTGGACCCGGCCGCCCGGGACATGTTCTGGCGCCACCTGGCGCAGCTTTCGCGCCAGCAGCAGGTCACCATCTTCGTCTCCACCCACTTCATGAACGAGGCCGCGCGCTGCGACCGCATCTCGTTCATGCATCGCGGCCGGGTGCTGGCGGTGGGCACGCCGGCGGAGCTGCAGGAAAGCCGCCACGCCCACACGCTGGAAGATGCCTTCGTCAGCTACCTGGAAGAGGCCGAGAGCCCGGCTCATGACGCGGCGGCGGCTACCGCGGCTGTTGCGGCTGCTGCGGCTTCCGCGCCGGCATCGCCCGCGCAACCGGCGCCGGCCCCGCCGCCGGACGGCCGCCGCGCGGCCAGGTCCGGCGGCTCGGCGCTGGCGCGCACGTGGGCGTTCGGCCGGCGCGAGGCCATGGAGCTGGCGCGCGACAAGCTCCGGCTGGCGTTTGCCATCCTCGGCCCCATCGTGCTGCTCTGCGCCGCGGCGTGGAGCGTGTCGTTCGACGTGGAGAACGTGCGCTTCGCCGTGCTGGACCGCGACCAGAGCCGCGCTAGCCGCGAACTGGTGGAGCAGTTCTCCGGCTCGCGCTACTTCGTGCAGACGGACGCCACGCGAGACGACGCGGATGCCGACCGGCGCCTGCGCGCGGCCGCCGCCACGATGGTGATCGAGATCCCGCCCGGCTTCGCGCGCGACCTGCTGGCCGGCCGGCAGCCGCAGGTCGCGTTCCGCATCGACGGCTCCAGCCCTTTCCCCGGCGCGACCACGCGCGCCTACGTCACCGGCGTGCTGCTGGCGTATGCCGAGGCGCAGATGCGCGCGCAGCCGGCCCGGGCGCCGGCGCTGCCGATTGCCATCGAATCCCGCTTCGTCTACAACCAGGAATTCCGCAGCATCTACGCCATCACGCCGGGCATCGTCATGCTGGCGCTGATCCTGATCCCCACCATGCTGACCGCGCTCGGCGTGGTGCGTGAAAAGGAGATGGGATCCATCACCAACCTGTATGCCTCGCCGGCGAGCGTGGGCGAATACCTGATCGGCAAGCAGATGCCCTATGTGGCGCTGGCGATGGTCAGCTACCTGACCCTGGTGGCGCTGGCGATCGTGCTGCTCCAGGTGCCGCTCAAGGGCTCCTTCTTCGCCCTGTCGCTGGGCGCGGCGCTGTTCGTGCTGGCCGCGACCGCCCTCGGCCTGCTGGTGTCCACCTTCGTGCGCTCGCAGGTGGCGGCCATCTTCGGCACCGCCATCCTGTGCCTGATCCCGTCCGTCAACTTCTCCGGCCTGCTCTATCCGGTGTCCACGCTGACCGGCAGCAGCTACTGGATCGGGCTGGGATTTCCGTCGTCGTGGTTCCAGCTGGTCAGCCTGGGCAGCTTCACCAAGGGCCTGGGCGCGGGCAGCTTCGGCACCATGTACCTGGCCTTGCTGGGTTTTGCGCTGTCATACCTCGCTGCCGCGCGCCTGCTGTTGCGCAAGCAGGAAACCTAGCCCGGAGCCGCCGAGATGAACCAGTGGTGCAAGAACGTGGCGCGGCTGTGCGGCAAGGAATTGCGCAGCCTGTCGAGCGACATCACGCTGATGGTGCTGATCGCGTTCGCCTTCACGCTGGCCGTGCAGTCAGTGGCCAAGGGCATCAAGGCGGAAGTATCGAACGCATCGGTGGCCATCGTCGACGCCGACCATTCCGAACTCTCGCGCCGCCTGCGCAACGCGATCCGCCCGCCGTATTTCAAGACGCCCGTCGACGTGGACCGGCATGCCGTGGACGAGGAGATGGACCGCGGACGCTATATCTTCGCCATCGAGATCCCGCCGCGCCTCGAGGCCGACGTGCTCGCCGGCAGGACACCGACCGTGCAGGTGCTCGTCGATGCCACGGCGATGACGCAGGCCGGGCTCGGCTCGGCCTACCTGCAGCAGATCTTCACGCGCGAGGTGCTCGAATTCCTGCACGCCGCCGACATCGAGGCGCAGCTTCCGGTGCGCGTGGAAAGCACGGTGATGTTCAATCCCAATACGGAATCGCACTGGTTTACGTCCACCATGCAGATCGTGGTCAACATCACCGTGCTGGCCATCATCCTGGTCGGCGCCGCGGTCATCCGCGAACGCGAGCACGGCACCATCGAACACCTGCTGGTGATGCCGGTGCGCGCCAGCGAGATCGCGGTGGCCAAGATCCTCGCCAACGGCGCGGTGATCTTCGTGGCCTCCCTGCTGTCGCTGTGGCTGGTGGTCCATCTGTGGCTGAAGGTGCCGCTCTCGGGCTCGCCGGCGCTGTTCGCGCTGAGCACGGCGCTGTACCTGTTTTCCGTCACGGCGCTGGGCATGTGGCTGGCCACGGTGGCGCCGTCGATGCCGCAGTTCGGCCTGCTGGCGGTGCCGACCTACGCCGTGGCCTACCTGCTGTCCGGCGCCGCCACGCCGGTGCAAAGCATGCCGGCCGCCATGCAGCGCGCCGTGCAATTCCTGCCGACCACCCAGTTCGTCAACCTCACCCAGGCCATCCTGTTCCGCAGCGCGGGCCTGGAGGTCGTGTGGCCGCAGTTGCTGGGCGTCACGGCCGCGGGCGGGATCTTCCTCGCGCTGGCGCTCGCGCGCTTTCGCTCCATGCTAGCGCAGCAGGGCTAGGCCGCCATGCCGGAACGCCACGCACATTCCCCCGCAACCACGCCACCCAAGCGGATTTCTGCCTTGAGCCATAGTCCAGGAGCCACCCTCGCCACCCTTGTCACCGTTGCCGGCCTTGTCGCGTGCGTCGCGCTCGGCCTGCCCGGCTGCACCACGGTGAGCGTCGCCGTGCCGGGCAGCGTCGCGCTGCCCGCCGCGTTCACGGAAGCCCCCGACCCGGCCGCGCCGGGCGCCGGGCAGGACCTGTCGCAATGGTGGCAGAACTGGGAAGACCCCGAACTGACGCAGCGGATCACCCGCACCCTGCAGGCCAATCCCGATCTGCGCCTGGCGCAGGCCCGCGTGGCGGAGGCGCACGCCACCGGCCGGATCGCCGATTCGGCGCTCTACCCGACGCTCTCGGCGCAGGCGCGCGCCGCGCGCGGCGTGACCGACCTGCGCAGCCCGGCCGGCCTGCCCGACATGTCGCCGGGCGTGGACGGCTACCTTGCCGGGGCCACCGTGGCATGGGAGATCGATGTCTTCGGCGGCCGGCGCAGCGACGCGCAGGCCGCCGCGGCCGTCGCGCTCGGCGCCGAAGAGCAGATGCGCGGCACGCGCCTGATGATCGCCGCCGACGTGGCCGAGAACTACTTCGCGGCGCGCGGCCTGCAGCGCCGCCTGCAGGTGCTGGAGCGCAGCGTCGACACCGTGGCGCAGTTGCTGCGCTACACCCGCGCGCGCCGTGCCGCCGGGCAGGCGCTGCCGTTCGACGTGGATCGCGTGAGCGAACAGCTCGACGCGCTGCGCGCGCAGCGGCCCGTGCTGCTAAGCCAGATCTCGGTCCGCGAGCGCCGCCTGGCCGTGCTCGCCGGCGACGCGCCCCAGGGCACCGCCGCGCTGCCCGCGCCGGCGGCGTTCTTCGTGCCGGCGCCTCCCGCCGGACAGTTGCCGTCCGAGGTCATCCAGCGGCGGCCCGACGTGCGCGCCAACGCCGCGCTCGTGCAGGCGCAGGCCGCCAGGCTCGGCAGCGCCAAGGCGGAGCTGTTCCCGCGCTTCTACCTGACCTTCCTCGGCCAGGACGGGCGCCTGCATCTGGAGGGACTGCCGGCGCTGAGCGGCTCCGGCGGCTTGCTGGGCGTCGGCGTGCAACTGCCGATCTTCACGGCCGGGCGCATCCAGGCCAATATCGACGCCGCGGATGCCCGCCTGCAAGCGGCGCAGGCGAACTACGACATGGTCGTGCTGCGCGCGCTCGAGGAAGTGGACAACGCCTACGGCGTTCGCCGTGGCCTGGACCAGCGCAACGCCACGCTGGATACGGTGGTGGCCACCGCGCGGCGCAACAGCGAAAGCGCCGTGCGCCTCTATGAAGGCGGCCTGCGCACGCTGCAGGACGTGCTGGATGCGCGCGTCGACGCGTTGCGGCGCGAAGACGAGCAGATCCAGACGCAGACGGGCCAGGCCATTGCCTCCGTGCAACTGTACCGGGTGCTGGGCGGAGGATGGCCCGCCGGCCGGGCGACGAACGCCGGCGAATGAGTGGTGGCGCGAGTGAGCGGCATCGGGCGTTCCGCCCAGACCGGCAGAACGGGATCGGCTTTTCTGGAGTGACGGGCTGGCAGTGCCGGATCGGTGTCGACCGTGCACCGTGCCGACGTGACCGTGAAAACGTGCCGGGACGCGCGGCGCGTGACAGCGCGGAAGTGGGCAACCGACAGACAGATTTCGCCCGGTAATAGGTCCGCTGACGGCCCACAAAAAACAAAACCCCGGAAGACCGCGATCTTCCGGGGTTCTGCCGCCATTGCTGGCGGAGACGGAGGGATTCGAACCCTCGATCCAGGTTTTGGCCCGGATGCTCCCTTAGCAGGGGAGTGCCTTCGACCTCTCGGCCACGTCTCCCAAACCTGCCGTTGTGTGAGGGAGGCCACACAACGAAGCGCGTATTCTATCGGGGTGTTTTCGATTGGTCAACGAAGTTTCGATGACCGGCCGCAAAAATTTGTGCACCCCGGCAAAACGTGCGGCGGGCCGGATGCGGCCTGCCGCGCCGGATCACGCCTGATCCAGCTCGAACACCTTGTGCAGTGCGCGCACCGCGAGTTCCATGTACTTCTCGTCGATCAGCACCGAGATCTTGATTTCCGAGGTGGAGATCATCTGGATGTTGATGCCTTCCTCGGACAGCGTGCGGAACATCTTGCTGGCGATGCCGACGTGCGAGCGCATGCCCACGCCGACCACCGAGACCTTCGACACCTTGGGGTCGCCCGACACGCTGGCGGCGCCGATGTGGCCCTTCACGCCGTCGTTCAGGATGGACAGCGCGCGCTGGTATTCGCCGCGCGGCACGGTGAAGGTGAAGTCGGTCTTGCCGTCGACGGACTGGTTCTGGATGATCATGTCGACGTCGATATTGGCGTCGGCGATCGGGCCCAGGATCTGGTAGGCGATGCCGGGCTTGTCGGGCACGCCCAGGACGGTGATCTTGGCCTCGTCACGGGCAAAGGCGATGCCGGAGATGACGGCTGCTTCCATGTCAGACTCTTCCTCAAAAGTGATCAGCGTGCCCGAGTGCATTTCTTTCTCGAGCGGCATCAGGGGGTCGGTCAGCGACGACAGTACGCGGGTCTTCACGCGGTACTTGCCGGCGAACTCCACCGAGCGGATCTGCAGCACCTTGGAGCCGAGGCTGGCCATTTCCAGCATTTCCTCGAAGGTGATCTTGTCCAGGCGGCGGGCGTCCTCGACCACGCGCGGATCGGTCGTGTAGACGCCGTCCACGTCGGTGTAGATCAGGCATTCGTCGGCTTCGATGGCCGCGGCGATGGCCACGGCCGAGGTATCCGAGCCGCCGCGGCCGAGCGTGGTGATGTTGCCTTCGTCGTCGATGCCCTGGAAGCCGGTGATGACGACCACGCGCCCGGCATCGACGTCGGCGAGGATGCGCTCGTCGTCGATCGATTCGATGCGGGCCTTGGTGAAGGCCGAATCGGTTTTCACGGGCACTTGCCAGCCGGTGTAGCTGATGGCGTCGATGCCCTCGCCTTGCAGCGCGATGGCCAGCAGCGCCACGCTGGCCTGTTCGCCGGTGGAGGCCAGCATATCCAGTTCGCGCGGGTTCGGCTGGGCCGAGATTTCCCTGGCGAGGCCGAGCAGGCGATTGGTCTCGCCCGACATGGCCGAAGGCACCACGACTACGCGGTGGCCGGCGCGGTGCCATTTGGCAACGCGCTTGGCGACATTCTTGATGCGTTCCGGAGAACCCATCGAAGTGCCGCCGTATTTGTGAACGATGAGAGCCATCTTCTTGTCGACGCCAGCGATTGTGCAAAACCTCTGAAAATACACGAAGAGGCGTGCCGAGGCAAGGCGCGGGCGGCCCGAGGAGGCGCCGGCCGATGTGGAGGGCGGTGCGCACCCGCGCCGCGGAGGCCGCCGCGCGCGGCGTTTTTCGCGGCCGCACGGCGCCGGATGCGGCCTATTCGGCGGCCGGCGCCCCGCCCTGCCACGCCGACCATTCGATGCGCCAGCGCGGCGCGGCCGGCGCCTGCGGCCACCGGCGGTGCATGCCGAGGCCGGCCGCGAACACCAGCTGGCCGCCGGCCCACAGCAGCGGCAGGCGCGCGCGCCGCGCCGCCGGCACGCCGGCTTCCTGGTAGGCCTGCTTGAGCGCGCGCGCGGGGCCGCCGGGGCGCAGCACGATGCGTTCCCCGCCCTGCCGCGCGGCCAGTCGCAGCGGCTCGCGCAGCACGGCCTCGGGCACGCCGAAGGTGTCGTCGCGCGTGAAGCGCAGTTCGCCGCGCCACGATGGCGCGGGCAGGCTCGCCTCGCCGTTCCAGCGCAGGGCCAGTTCCGGCGGGGACACATCCGGCTCGGCGCGGCAGGCCAGCACGCGGCCCTGGAAACGCCGCAGCACCAGCGCTTCGTGACGGATGGCGGGCTCGCCGCCGTCGTGCCGGATCAACTGCGCGCGCATGGCGGACAGCCGCGCGGTGGACGGCGCCTGCGTGCCGAGCTCGCGCAGCCACAGGCGCAGCACGGCGTCGGCCTGGGCCGCGGACAACGTGCGCAGCCCGGCGAGGTCGAGCTCGGCCACGGTGGCGGCGTCGCGCGGCGGGCGCACCAGCGGCGCCATCCATTCCGTGGCGAGCGCGTCGAGCAGTTCGCCGGCCTGCGCGAGGTGCGCGGCGGCCTGCGCCACGTTGGCGCGCAGCGCCGGGAATGCGGCGGCCAGCGCCGGCATGTGCTGGCGCAGCGCGTTGCGGGCGAAACGCGGGTCGTGGTTGGAGGGGTCGTCGATCCACGGCAGCGCGTGGACCGCGCAGTAGGCGTCGATCTGGTCGCGGCCCGCGTCGAGCCAGGGACGCAGCAGCACGATCTGCCGGTCCGCACCCATGCGCCGCAGGCGCGGCATGCCGCCCAGCCCGGCCAGGCCGCTGCCGCGGAACAGGCGCAGCAGCACGGTCTCGGCCTGGTCGTCCTGGTGATGGGCGAACAGCAGCAGGTGCGCGCCGGCCTCGCCGCACATGGCTTCGAGCGCGGCGTAGCGCGCGCGCCGCGCGGCGGCTTCGAGGCCTTCGCCGTGCTGCTGGCCGACGGTGACGCGGCGGCTCAGGAACGGCACCTGCCAGTCGCGGCACAGCGATGCGCAGAACGCATCCCACTCGTCGGCGCGGGCCTGCAGGCCGTGGTGCACGTGCAGCGCCACCACGCGCAGCGGCAGCGCGGCGGCGCACACCGCCGCGCGCAGCGCGTGCAGCAGCGCGACCGAGTCGCGCCCGCCCGACAGCGCCACCGCCACCGTGCCGCTCCGCTCGCCGGGACCAGAAACGACAAAGGCCGCACCGGCCTGGAGGGCCTGTGCGACCTTGTCGGTCAAGCCGGCGGACGGATCAGCCCGCCGTGCCGGATTCCTTGAACTTGCCATAGGCCAGCAAGCGCGCGTGGCGGCGCGCCTGCAGCTCCTTCACGTCCATGCCCTGGAACTGGCGCAGCGAATCGGCCAGCGAGCGCTTGAGCATGGCGGCCATGCCCTTGGCGTCGCGGTGCGCGCCGCCGAGCGGCTCGCTGACGATCTTGTCGATCAGGCCGAGCGCCTTGAGGCGGTGCGCGGTCAGGCCCAGCGCCTCGGCGGCTTCGGGCGCCTTCTCGGCGGTCTTCCACAGGATCGAGGCGCAGCCTTCCGGCGAGATCACGGCGTAGGTGGCGAACTGCAGCATCTGCACCACGTCGCCCACGGCGATCGCCAGCGCGCCGCCGGAGCCGCCTTCGCCGATGATGGTGGCGATCAGGGGCACCTTGAGGCCGGCCATCACGTAGAGGTTGTGGCCGATGGCCTCGGACTGGCCGCGCTCTTCGGCGTCGATGCCGGGGAATGCGCCCGGGGTGTCGACGAAGGTGAAGATCGGCAGGCCGAACTTGTCCGCCAGCTCCATCAGGCGCTTGGCCTTGCGGTAGCCTTCGGGCTTGGACATGCCGAAGTTGCGCAGCGCGCGCTCCTTGGTGTCGCGGCCCTTCTGGTGGCCGATCACCATGCAGGCCTGGCCGTTGAAGCGGGCCAGCCCGCCCACGATGGAGAGATCGTCGGCAAACGCGCGGTCGCCGTGCAGCTCGTGGAAATCGGTGAAGATTTCGCGCACGTAGTCCAGCGTGTAGGGACGCTGCGGATGCCGGGCGATCTGCGCCACCTGCCACGGGGTCAGGTTGGCGTAGATGTCCTTGGTAAGCTGCTGGCTCTTGCCGGCCAGCCGCGAGATTTCTTCGGAGATGTCGACAGCCGAATCGTCCTGCACGAAACGCAGTTCTTCGATCTTTGCCTCGAGTTCGGCAATGGGCTGCTCAAAATCCAGGAAGGTGGTTTTCATGAGAATCACACGTACCTGTCTGTGAAGGGGCGCATTCTACCGGAATTCGCCCGCTGAACCGCAAGTCTGCGGATGCAGTCTCGCGCACTTCCTTGCAAATTCTGCGCCCCGTCAGGCTAATAGGTCACTGGCAGCGGGTCAAGGCTGCGCCACATGTACCAGGTGGCCACGGTGCGCCAGGGCTCCCAGTTGGCGGCAACCTCGCGCGCCTCACTGCGCGTGACGGGCTCGCCGCTGAAATAATTAGCCGAAATGGCGTTGATCAGGCCGACGTCGTCGAGCGGCAGCACGTTGGGCCGCATCAGGTTGAACATCAGGAACATCTCGGCGGTCCAGCGGCCGATGCCGCGGATCTGCGTGAGCTCGGCGATGACCGCTTCGTCGTCCATCTCCGCCCAGCTTCCCACGTGCACGCGCCCGGCCTTGAAATGCTCGGCGAGGTCGACGATGTACTCGGCCTTGCGGCGCGACAGGCCGCACCCGGCCAGGCTCTCGTACCCGGCCTTGAGCATCTGCGCCGGCGTCAGCCGGGGACAGAGCGCCGCCAGCCGTTCCCACACGGTCTGCGCGGCCTTGACCGAGATCTGCTGGCCGACCACCGAGCGGGCCAGCGTGATGAAGGGGTCGCCGCGCGAGATCAGGTGCGCGGGGCCGTAGGTGGGGATCATCTTGCGCAGGATGCGGTCGCGCTTCATCAGGTCGGCGCAGGCCTCGTCCCAGTAAGCGGGACGCACCGCGTCGACCACGGCCTCGACCGGCAGCGGCACCGCCTGCGCCTCGGGCAGCGCGGGCGCCTTGGCGGCGCGCGCGCCGGCCTTGGGTGCCGGCTTCACCGGCTTGGCGGCGGCCTTGGCCACGCCTGCGGCCTTGGCCGGCCGGGGCGCGGCGGCCTTGCCGGCCGCGGCGGTCTTGGCCGGCGCCGCGGGCGGCACCGTCTTGCGCGCGGCAGCGTTCAAGCGCGCCTCCACTCGGTGACACCGCCCGGCTTGTCTTCGAGGATCACGCCGCCGGCCAGCAGCTCGGCGCGGATGCGGTCGGCCTCGGCGAAATTGCGCCCGGCCTTGGCTTCCTTGCGCGCGGCGATCAGCGCCTCGATCTGCCCGGGCTGCAGGCCGTCGGCGCTCTTGCCGCCTTGCAGGAAGGCGTGCGCGTCGCGCCCGAGCAGGCCCAGCGTGGCGCCCAGGCCCTTGAGCTGGCGTGCCATCGCCGGCGCGCCGGTGCGGTTGACCTCGCTGGCGAGGTCGAACAGCACGGCCATCGCGATCGGCGTGTTGAAGTCGTCGCCCATCGCGTCGACGAAGCGCTTCGCGTGCGCTTCCTCCCAGTCGAGCGGCTCGCCGTCGGGCTGCACGTCCTTGAGCGCGGTGTACAGGCGCGTGAGCGAATGGCGGGCGTCGTCGAGATGCGCGTCGCTGTAGTTCAGCGGGCTGCGGTAGTGCGCGCGCAGGATGAAGAAGCGCACCACTTCCGCGTCGTAGGCGGCCAGCACCTCGCGGATGGTGAAGAAGTTGCCGAGCGACTTCGACATCTTCTCGTCGTTGATGCGCACGAAGCCGTTGTGCATCCACAGGTTGACGAAGGTCTGGCCGCTCGCCCCCTCGGACTGCGCGATCTCGTTCTCGTGGTGCGGGAACTGCAGGTCGGCGCCGCCGCCGTGGATGTCGAAATGCTCGCCCAGCAGCGCGCAGCTCATGGCCGAGCATTCGATGTGCCAGCCCGGGCGGCCCACGCCCCACTTCGACTGCCACTTGCTTTCGGCCGGCTCGCTTTCCTTGGCCGACTTCCACAGCACGAAGTCGAGCGGGTCGTGCTTGGCCTCGTTGGCGGCCACGCGCTCGCCGGCGCGCAGGTCCTCGAGCGACTTGCCCGACAGGCGGCCGTAGTTCGGGAACTTGCGCACCGCATAGTTCACGTCGCCGTCGCTGGCCTGGTAGGCCAGGCCGCGCGCCTCGAGCTTGCCGATGATGTCGAGCATCTGCGGCACGTACTCGGTGGCGCGCGGCTCGTGGTCCGGGCGCTGGATGCCGAGCGCGTCGGCATCTTCGTGCATGTAGCGGATGAAGCGGTCGGTCAGCGCGCCGATGGTCTCGCCGTTCTCGGCCGCGCGGCGGATGATCTTGTCGTCGATGTCGGTGATGTTCTGCACATACGTCACCTCGTAGCCGGCAGTGCGCAGCCAGCGCTGCACCATGTCGAACACCACCATCACGCGCGCGTGGCCGACGTGGCAATAGTCGTACACCGTCATGCCGCAGACGTACATGCGCACGCGGCCGGGTTCGATTGGCACGAAGAGCTGCTTTTCACGCGCGAGCGTGTTGTAGATATTCAGTGGATACATGAAACGAGGTGAATGGAAGAGAAATCCTGCCGGCAGCATGACAGGTTGCGACAGCGACGGCACAACAGGGCACAGCGACACGGCCAGGCGACAAGGCGACAAGGCGACAATCGCGCCAGATCGTCATGCCATTGTCGCGCCATTCGCGAGTCCGGCGATTTGCGCCCGGGCAAATTCCGGCGCGCCCCATATCTTACCGGAAGCGCCCGCCCGCCGTGACGCGCCCCGCGCCTCGCGGCGCACCACGGCGGCACCCGGAGGCGGCCCGCCGCGCGCCGCGGCGCGCCCGCACAAGCGGCAAAGCGCGGCCCGCGGGCCGCGCTTTGCTAGAATGCCGCGGAGTATAACGGACCGCCCTTACATGAGCCTGTTCCTGCCCACCCTGAAAACCGCTTCACCCAAGCCCGCGCGCCGACGCACCGCGGCCGCGTCGATCGGCCTGGCGGCAATGCTGGCGGGCCTGCTGGCGGCGGCACCCGCCGGCGCGCAGAACGGGCCGCTCTCGCTGGCGGCGCCGGCCACGCCACCGGGCGGCGTGCGCTCGGCGGACCCGGGCATGGCCGCGGCGCAGAAGGCCGCGGCGCAGCAACACTACGACGAGGCCATCAGCGGCTTCGACCGCGTGCTGGCCACCAACCCGCGCAATGCGCAGGCGCGTTTCGAGCGCGCCTGGGCGCTGGCCCAGGCCGGGCGCGAGGACGAGGCGATTGCCGCGCTGTCGTCGATGGCCCAGGACTTCCCCGAGCTGCCCGAGCCGCACAACAACCTGGCGCTGCTGTATGCCAGGCGCGGCGACCTCAAGCGCGCCGAGGCGGAATTGCTGCTCGCGGTCGAGGTCAGGCCAGGCTTCTCGGTCGGCTACGCCAATCTCGGCGACGTCTACCGCCGCCTGGCCGAGACTGCCTACCGCGACGCGCTGCGCCGCAACCCGGCGGACGCCGTGGCGCAGGCCGGCCTCCGGCAGCTGACGGCCACCCCGGCGCCGGCAGCGCCGGCCGCCGGCGCGCGGCGCAAGCCGGCCGCCAGCGCCGCCGCGGCCGCCACCGAGACCCGCGCGAGCGGCGCCGCCAGCGATGCCGCCGCCGAACCCGCGCGGTAACGTCACAGACGCCATAGCCGCCGCATCCTCCCTATCCGGCAGGCGGGCCGCGGCCCGTCCCCAATGTTTCCCCGACCCACGGAGTCAAGCATGATTTTTTCGCGTCGCCTCGTCCTTGCCGGCCTGTTCGCCGGTGCCCTGGCGCTGTCGCCGCTGGCCTCGCAGGCACAGCAGACCAGGACCGAACGGGTGCAGTTCGTCACCAGCGCGGGCAAATTCACGATCGAGGTCTACCCCGATGCCGCGCCCAAGACCGTGGCGAACTTCCTCGAGTACGTCAAGAGCGGCTTCTACAGCGGCACCATCTTCCACCGCGTCATCAACGGCTTCATGGTGCAGGGCGGCGGCTTCGACCGCGACATGAAGCAGAAGGCCACGCGCGCGCCGATCCCGCTGGAAGCGCAGAACGGGCTGAAGAACAAGGCCGGCACGGTGGCGATGGCGCGCACCAGCGATCCCAACTCGGCCACCGCACAGTTCTTCGTCAATGTGGTGGATAATTCCAACCTCGACTATCCGCAGCCGGACGGCAACGGCTATGCCGTGTTCGGCAAGGTGGTGGAAGGCATGGATACCGTCGACAAGATCAAGAGCGCGCCTACCACGTCATATGGCCCGATGCACAACGTGCCGGCCGCGCCGATCGTCATCGAGTCGGCCACGGTCGTCAAGTAAGGCTGCACGGCCGCCCCGCCCCGTCGTCACGCCGGGCAACAGCCAGGCAATCACCGAACAGAGGAAAGCAACATGTCCAAGGTAGAACTCCACACCAACCAGGGTGTCATCACCATCGAGCTCGACGCCGAGAAGGCGCCGAAGTCGGTCGAGAATTTCCTGTCCTACGTGCGCAAGGGCCACTACGACAACACGATTTTCCACCGCGTCATCAAGAACTTCATGATCCAGGGCGGCGGCTTCGAGCCCGGCATGAAGCAAAAGGGCACCGACGCCCCGATCGAGAACGAGGCCGGCAACGGCCTCAAGAACGACCGCTACACGGTGGCGATGGCGCGCACCAACGCGCCCCACTCGGCCACCGCGCAGTTCTTCATCAACACGGTCGACAACGACTTCCTCAACTTCACCTCGCCGACCCCGCAGGGCTTCGGCTACGCCGTGTTCGGCAAGGTGAGCGAAGGCGCCGACGTGGTCGAGAAGATCAAGGGCGTGCGCACCGGCAGCGCCGGCTTCCACCAGGACGTGCCGCTCGAGGACGTGGTCATCGAAAAGGCCGTGGTGGTCGAGTAAATCCGCGGCGCAGCCCGGCGGTCCGTGCCGCCGGGTGGCGCCGGGTCGCGGCATGATGTCGGGCCAGAACTTCTTTCCCTCCCCATGACCATGCCCCCCTCCACGCCGGCTGCCGGCGCCCTCGCGGTGCCGGAGCCGGCGTGGTTCATTTCCGACCTGCACCTCACGCCCGCGATGCCGCGCACGCTGGCGTCGTTCGAGCGCGTGCTCGAGCGCGCCGCCGTGCAGGCGCGCGCGCTGTTCATCCTCGGCGACTTCTTCGAGTTCTGGGTGGGCGACGAGGAGACCGACAGCCCGTTCGCGGCGCAGATCGCGGCCCGGCTGCGCGAGCTGGCCCGCTACGGCGTGCAGGTGTACCTGATGCACGGCAACCGCGATTTCCTGCTGGGCGAGCGCTTCGCGCGCGCCGCCGGGGCCACGCTGCTGCCCGACCCGACCGTGATCGACTGCGCCGGGCAGCGCGTGGCGCTGAGCCACGGCGACATGCTGTGCACCGGCGACGCGCGCTATATGCGCTTTCGCCGCTGGACCCGCAAGGGCTGGGTGCAGCGCGCGTTCCTGGCGCTGCCGCTGGCGCTGCGCCTGCGCGTGGCGCGCCGGCTGCGCGCCGACAGCGAAGCCGGCCGCGCCCGCCAGGCGCGCCGCGACGCGCCGCCCGACTACGGCGACACCGCGCCGCAGGCGGTGGCCGCGCTGCTGCGCGCCAGCCGCGCGCCGGTGCTGGTGCACGGCCACACCCACCGCCCCGCGCGCCACGAAAGCGCCGAAGGCGTGCGCTGGGTGCTGACCGACTGGGACCTCGACGGCCGGCGCCCGCGCGCGGCGGTGCTGCAGCTCGACGCCAGCGGCTTCAGCGTGCTGCCGCAGGCGGACTGAGCGTGCCCGGCGCGGCCCCGCGCCGCCATCATCGTCACTTCATCAGCTTGCGCAGCTCGCTGGCGTCGAACCGGTCGTTCGGCGTGTTCTCGAGATGCTCGCCGAGCCGGTCCAGCGCGGCCATCACGATCTCCAGCCGCTCGTGCTGCTGCGCGGCGTTGTCGATCAGGCTCTTGAGCGCCAGCGAGACCGGGTCGTCCGCGTTGGGCGTGATGCCGTAGGCCGAGAATTCCTGCTTGGCGCCCTGCTGCGCGCCGGGCGCGTCGGGCAGGATGATGCGCGCCGGCACGCCCACCGCGGTGGCGCCCGGCGGCACCGGCTTGAGCACCACGGCGTTGGAGCCGATGCGCGCGCCGTCGCCGATGGTGTAGCCGCCCAGCACCTTGGCGCCGGCGCTGACCACCACGCCCGCGCCCAGCGTGGGATGCCGCTTCTGCCCCTTGTAGAGCGAGGTGCCGCCCAGCGTCACGCCCTGGTAGATGGTACAGTCGTCGCCGATCTCGGCGGTCTCGCCCACCACCACGCCCATGCCGTGGTCGATGAACACGCGCCGCCCGACCTTGGCGCCCGGGTGGATCTCGATGCCGGTGAGAAAGCGCGACCAGTGCGAGATCCAGCGCCCCAGCCAGTGAAAGCCCGCGTTCCAGCAGGCGTGCGCGAACCGGTGGAACACCACGGCATGCAGGCCGGGATAGCAGGTCAGCACCTCGAGACGGCTGCGCGCGGCGGGATCGCGCCGCATGATGGCGTCGATATCTTCCTTCAGACGAGAGAACATCGTGGTCGTGTCGTGTTGCCCTGCCGTGCGCCGCGGGCCCCGGCCCGGTCAGGTGCGCCGGGGTGGAAACGCGATCGCCGGCATGGTCGTTGGCCGGTGGGAACGGAGCAGGGAGTGTAAGAGATTTGGTGCCCTGCTGCCGTCATGGACATTGACTGCGCGTGCGCCGCCCCGTCCGCGCTGGCGGACGCCGGCGGCGCCGGCCGTCAACATCGCGCGGGCGCGCGGAACGGCCCGGTCGTCGTGCCGGCTACCGGGCCGGTTGTCGGGCCAACTGCCGGGCCGGTCGTCGTCAGGCCGATCGCGTGGATCGCGCCGAAGGCAGGAATCTGCACCACCGCTTACGTCTCCTGTTTGCCCGGCGCGCGCGCGGCGCCGGGGACCTCGCCGCGCGCGGCCAGCAGCATGTGCTTGGCGATGCCGCGCAGGATGTTCACTTCTTCGCGCTCCAGCCCGCTGCGCGCCAGCAGCCGGCGCAGGCGCGGCATCAGCTTCTTGGGCGCGGCCGGGTCGAGAAAGCCGATCGCCTCGAGCCCCGTCTGCAGGTGGCCGAACATGGCCTCGACCTGCTCGGCGGTGGCCGGCTCGCCAGCATAGCCGATCTCGGCCAGCGGCGTGGCGCGCGGCGCCAGCAGGGCCAGCCGCATCTCGTAGGCGATCAGCTGCACGGCCTGCGCCAGGTTGAGCGAAGTGTAGGCCGGGTTGGCCGGAATGTGCGTGACCGCCGCGCAGCGCGCCACGGCCTCGTTGGGCAGGCCGAAGCGCTCGTTGCCGAACACGAAGGCCACATGCGCGCCGGCCGGCGGCTCGCCGGGCGTGGCGGCCAGACGCGCGGCGATGCGGCCGGCGGCCTGCGCGGCGGCGTCGCGCGGCAGCAGGCGCGGCGGGCCGAACTCGCGCTGGCGCGCGGTCAGCGCCACCGCGTAGGCGGTGCCGGCCAGCGCGTGCTCGATGCCGTCCACGATCACCGCGCCGGCCAGCACGTCGTCGGCGCCGCTGGCCATCGCCACCGCGTCCGGGTGCGCGCGCACTTCCGGCTCGCGCGGCGCGACCAGCACCAGGCTGCCCGGCACGGCGCCGAAGCCCATCGTCTTGATGGCCCGCGCGACCGCGCCGACGTTGCCGGGATGGCTGGTCTCCACCAGCACGAAGCGCACGGCGGCGAAGGCCGCGGGTGCGCCCTGCGTCATATCCATTGGCTGGCGCGGCGTGGCGGCGGCGTCGCCGGCGGCGGCACTCGTCTGGTTCGGCGGGTTCATATACAATCCAGGCTTCATCTTCGGTGCGCCGCCCGTTCCGCCGGTTTCCGGCCAAGGCGACGCGCCCGTTCTTCTACAATTCGTTGTGTTGTCAGCCGCCCCCGGAGGGCAGCGCGCCCGGCCTTTCGCGCCGGGGGGCGCACTCCTGGCCGGCCTGGAGAGATTCATGCATCCGATGCTCAATATCGCCGTCAAGGCGGCCCGCAAGGCAGGTTCCGTTATCAACCGCGCGTCGATGGACGTCGACCGGGTCCATGTCTCCCGCAAGCAGCACAACGATTTCGTCACCGAAGTCGACCGCGCCGCAGAGGCCGCGATCATCGAGATCATCCACACGGCCTACCCGGAACACGCCATTCTAGCGGAAGAGTCCGGCCAGTCCTGGGCCGAGGGCGAGGAAGCCGGCGAATACACGTGGGTGATCGACCCGCTCGACGGCACCACCAACTTCATCCACGGCTTTCCCCAGTATTGCGTCTCCATCGCCCAGCTGCACAAGGGCGTGCCGGTGCAGGCCGTGGTCTACGACCCCACGCGCGACGAGCTCTTCACCGCCAGCAAGGGCGCCGGCGCGTTCCTGAACAACCGCCGCATCCGCGTCTCGCGCCGCGACAAGCTGGCCGACTGCCTGGTCGGCACCGGCTTCCCGTACCGCGACCTGGCCGGCCTGGACCAGTACATGGAGCTGTTCGCGCTGATGACGCAGAACTGCGCCGGCCTGCGCCGCCCGGGCGCCGCCGCACTGGATCTGGCCTACGTGGCCTGCGGCCGCACCGACGGCTTCTTCGAGCAGGGCCTCAAGCCCTGGGACATGGCCGCCGGCATGCTGCTGGTGACCGAGGCCGGCGGCCTGACCGGCAACTACGCCGGCGAGGCGCGCCAGCTCGAGCAGGGCGAGATCCTGGCCGGCAACCCCAAGGCGTTCGCGCAGATGGTGCGCCTGCTGTCGCCGTTCTCGGCCGACCACGCCAAGGCGGCCTGAGCCTCCCCCGCCGCCCGCTCGCAACGCCCGCCCCTCATGGAGCGGGCGTTTTCGTTTGCGCGCAGGCGGCGCATACGCCGTGTGAGCCTGATCCATATCAAGGCCCGCGGTGCCGCGCCGGCACACAATGAAGGCATGCGCTGCCGGCACCCTCGCCCTGGCGCGGGCCCCCGCCCGCTGCAGGCCGCCGCGCAGCCCGGACCGCCACTTCAAGGAGCCTCGCATGTTTCCCGAATTCCGCGAACTGATCTCTGTGCTCAAGGCACAGGACACGCACTTCGCCAAGCTGTTCCATCGCCACAACGAGATGGACCAGGAAATCAAGAACATGGAAGCCGGGCTGGTGCCGGCCGACAGCACCGCCATCGAGTCCCTCAAGAAGGAAAAGCTCAAGCTCAAGGACGAGCTTTACGTCATCCTGCGCAAGGCTTCGGCCTGAAGCACCGCCCCCTCCCCAACGCCCCAACCCAGGTACCACCCATGTTCAAGCACATCCTCCTCCCCATCGACGGTTCCGAGCTTTCCCAGAAGGCCGTCGGCGCCGCCATCGAGTTCGCCCGCGCCACCGGCGCCAAGCTGACCGCCTACATGAGCCTGGAGGAATATCCGTTCCTGCCGACCAGCGACGCCACCCACGAGAAGCGCTCGGTGTTCGAGCAGCGCGTCGAGGCCGCCGCGCGCGCCGAGCTGTCGCGCATCGAAGCGTCCGCGGCGCTGGCCGGCGTGCCGTGCAACGCCGTCACCTCGGTTTCGGCCGCGCCGTACCGCGGCATCATCGCCACCGCCGCCGAGCAGGGCTGCGACGTGATCTTCATGGCATCGCACGGCCGCAGCGGCATCAGCGGCCTGCTGCTCGGCAGCGAAACGCAGAAGGTGCTCACGCACAGCACCATCCCGGTGCTGGTGTTCCGCTGAGCGCACGCGCGCCAGCCCTCCCTCCGCGCCCCGCTCACCGGGGCGCGTTGCCGTGCCCGGCGCCCTCGCCGGGCGCCGCCAGCCCCAAGCCGCGCGGCCGGTGCTGTACCATATCGCCCATCTTCCGAAATACCCCCTTGCGTCCCGAGGCAGGCCCCTCGCGCGGCCGGATTGTTTCCGCCGCGCCCGCGCCGCGCGCCGTGCGCGCCGATCGGGCCGGCAAGGCGGTGGCAAGCACGGGGGCGCCGGCAGCGGCCCTCCGTGCCAAACAGGTTTAATGGCAATGGGATTGCAGAAAAAGACGGACCCGGACCAGACGGCGGCGGAGGCTTCCGGCGCCAAGCACACGCCGATGATGCAGCAGTATCTGCGCCTCAAGGCCGACCATCCGGACACCTTGCTGTTCTACCGGATGGGCGACTTCTACGAGCTCTTCCATGACGACGCGGAGAAAGCCTCGCGGCTGCTGGACATCACGCTGACCGCGCGCGGCGCCTCCAACGGCGTGCCGATCCGCATGGCCGGCATTCCGTTCCACTCGGTGGACCAGTACCTCGCGCGCCTGGTCAAGCTGGGCGAGTCGGTGGCGATCTGCGAGCAGATCGGCGACCCCGCCACCAGCAAGGGGCCGGTGGAGCGCAAGGTGGTGCGCATCGTCACCCCCGGCACGCTGACCGACGCGGCGCTGCTGCCGGACAAGGCCGACACCTTCCTGATGGCGGTGCACCAGCACACCACGCGCCGCGGCGTGAGCAAGATGGGGCTGGCCTGGCTCAACCTCGCCAGCGGCGAGCTGCGCCTGATGGAGTGCGAAGTGGCGCAGCTGGGCCGCGAACTGGAGCGCATCCGCCCGGCCGAGCTGCTGTTCGCCGACGGCATCGAGCTGCCGGCGCTGGCC
This sequence comes from Cupriavidus ulmosensis, assembly GCF_977008105.1. Classification (NCBI taxonomy): domain Bacteria; kingdom Pseudomonadati; phylum Pseudomonadota; class Betaproteobacteria; order Burkholderiales; family Burkholderiaceae; genus Cupriavidus; species Cupriavidus ulmosensis. Next base: position 1,534,979 of record NZ_CDRMWP010000001.1, on the reverse strand, counting down.
TGCGCGCGCACGCGCCTGCCGGAATGGCATTTCGACCAGGAGGCCGGCACGCGCCGCCTGCGCGAGCAGCTCGGCGTGGCCAGCCTGGACCCGTTCGGCTGCGCCGGGCTGGGCGCGGCGCTGGGCGCGGTGGGCGCGCTGCTGAACTACGCGGCCTCCACCCAGGGCCAGTCGCTGCGCCACGTGCAGGGCGTGACGGTCGAGCGCGAATCGGAATTCGTCGGCCTGGACACCGCCACGCGCCGCAACCTGGAGCTGACCGAGACCCTGCGCGGCGGCGAATCGCCCACGCTGTTCTCGCTGCTCGACACCTGCGCCACCACGATGGGCAGCCGCCTGCTGCGCCACTGGCTGCACCACCCGCTGCGCGACCGCGCGCTGCCGCAGGCGCGCCAGCAGGCCATCGGCGCGCTGCTGGAGCAGGGCATCGAGCCGCTGCGCGCGGCGCTGCGCCGGCTGTCCGACGTGGAGCGCATCACCGCGCGCCTGGCGCTGCTCAACGCGCGCCCGCGCGACCTGTCCTCGCTGCGCGACACGCTGGCCGCGCTGCCCGAGGTGCAGGCCCGCGTGCGGCCCGACGAGGCCGCGCCGCTGCTGAGCCAGACCGTGGCCGAGCTGGCCGTGCCGCAGGACTGCCAGGCGCTGCTGGTGGCCGCGGTGGCGCCCGAGCCGGCCAGCGTGGTGCGCGACGGCGGCGTGATCGCGCGCGGCTTCGACGCCGAGCTCGACGAGCTGCGCGACATCTCCGAGAACTGCGGCCAGTTCCTGGTCGACCTGGAGACGCGCGAGCGCACCCGCACCGGCATCGCCAACCTGCGCGTGGAATACAACCGCGTGCACGGCTTCTACATCGAAGTGACCAACGGCCAGGCCGACAAGGTCCCCGACGACTACCGCCGCCGCCAGACGCTGAAGAACGCCGAGCGCTACATCACGCCCGAGCTCAAGGCCTTCGAGGACAAGGCGCTGTCGGCGCAGGACCGCGCGCTGGCGCGCGAGAAGCAGCTCTACGACGCGCTGCTGCAGCAGTTGCTGCCGCATATCGGCGAGCTGCGCCGCGTGGCCGGCGCGCTGGCCCGACTGGACGTGCTGGCGGCGCTGGCCGAGCGCGCGCAGACGCTGGACTGGACCCGGCCCGAGCGCGTCGACGAGAACGCCATCGACATCGCGCAGGGCCGCCATCCGGTGGTGGAAGGCCAGCTCGCGTCGGAGTCGGTGCCGTTCATCGCCAACGACTGCCAACTGACCGAGGCACGCAAGCTGCTGCTGATCACCGGCCCGAACATGGGCGGCAAGTCGACCTTCATGCGCCAGACCGCGCTGATCGTGCTGCTGGCCTGCGTGGGCGCCTACGTACCCGCGCGGCGCGCGGTGATCGGCCCGATCGACCGCATCTTCACCCGCATCGGCGCGGCCGACGACCTCGCCGGCGGGCGCTCCACCTTCATGGTGGAGATGACCGAGGCGGCCGGCATCCTGCACAACGCCACCCCGGCCAGCCTGGTGCTGATGGACGAGATCGGCCGCGGCACCTCGACCTTCGACGGCCTCGCGCTGGCGTGGGCGATCGCGCGCCACCTGCTGGCGCACAACCGCAGCCACACGCTGTTCGCCACGCACTACTTCGAGCTCACGCAACTGCCGCAGGAGTTCACGCAGGCGGCCAACGTGCATCTCTCGGCGGTGGAGCACGGCGACGGCATCGTGTTCCTGCACGCCGTGCAGGACGGCCCGGCCAGCCAGAGCTACGGCCTGCAGGTGGCGCAGCTGGCGGGCGTGCCGCAGCCGGTGATCCGCGCCGCGCGCAAGCACCTGGCGTGGCTGGAGCAGCAGTCGGCCGACGCCACGCCCACGCCGCAGCTCGACCTGTTCGCCGCGCCGCCGGCGCCGGACGAGGAGGCATACGAGGACGACTACGCGCAGCCCGCCGCGGCGCAGGGCGGCGCGATGTCGCCGGAGCAGTCCGCGCTGCTCGACGCCATCGGCGGGCTCGACCCCGACAGCCTGACCCCGCGCGAGGCACTCGACGCGCTCTACCGGCTGCGGGCGCTGGCCAGGGATGCGGTAGCCACCGCATGACGCCGACCGGGCCGCGCCGCCGCCACGCGCCGGCGCGCGCGCTGGCCCGCGCCGTGCTGCTGGGCGCGGCGCTGGCCCTGCCCGCGCTGCACGCGGCGGCGGCGCCCCGGCGCGCCGCCGCGCCGGCCGCCGCGACCGTGCGCCTGGCGCTGATCGCCGACCAGCCGCAGTGGCCCGCGGCCGAGGCGCGCACCGCGCACCTGCTCGACTACGCCGCCGAGCGCCGGCTCGATTTCGTGGTGCACCTGGGCGGCATCAAGGGCGACACCGAATCGTGCGGCGACGCCCTGCTCGCGGCGCGCCAGCGCCTGCTCGACCAGTCGCCGCTGCCGCTGGTCTACCTGCCCGGCGAAACCGACTGGGCGGAATGCCAGCGCGACGTGAACGGCCATTTCGACGCGGTGGAGCGCCTCAACCGGCTGCGCGAGCTGTTCTTTCCCGACGACGCCACACTGGGCCAGCGCACCGCCGCGCTGATGCGGCAGTCCGACCAGGCCACCTTCCGCAGCTACCGCGAGAACGTGCGCTGGAGCGCCGGCGGCGCGCTGCTGGTGACGCTGAACCTGCCCGGCGACAACAACCACTATCGCTCCGAGGGCGGCCGCAACGGCGAGTTCGAGGACCGCCGCGAGGCCAACCGCCAGTGGCTCGCGCGCGCGTTCTCGCTGGCGCAGCAGCAGAACCTGCCCGGCATCGTGGTGCTGGTCCACGCCGATCCGCAGTTCGGCAACGGCTGGGAGCAGCGCGGCAACCCGTCGCTGTTCGACGGCTTCCTGCGCCGCCGCGCGCGCGACGGTTTCCTGGAATTCAAGCGCCAGTTGCGCGAACTGGCCGCGCGCTATCGCGGCCAGGTACTGCTGGTGCATACCAGCCTGGGCGGCTTCGGCATCGACACGCCGCTGCGCGATGCCGGCGGCAAGACGCTGCGCAACGTGACCCGCGTGGCGCTGCCGGCCGGCGCGCCCGGGCAGTACGCCGAACTGGCGATCACGCCGGGCTCGCCCAGGCCGTTCGAGGTGACGCTCAGGGACGGCCCGGGGCCGGACTGAGCGGCGCGGGGGACGATGCGGCGGCCAGGATGGCAGCCAATGCGGTGGCCCATGAAAGCGAAAAGCCGGCAAAGCCGGCTTTTCGGGAGCGAACGTGCTGCGCGGCGGTGCGCACTCAGTGCAGCGTGCGCTTGCTGTCATCCTCGTCTTCGTCCTCGTCCACCACCTCGACGCCCGAGGCGCCGTGGGCGTGGCCATGCTGGACTTCGTCGTCGGTGGCTTCGCGCACTTCCGACACCTGCAGCCAGAAGCGCAGCGCCATGCCGGCCAGCGGATGGTTGCCGTCGAGCACGACCTTGTCTTCGGCCACGTCGGTCACGGTATAGATGATCGAATCGTCTTCGTCGCCGTCCTCGGGCACGCCCTCGAACTGCATGCCGATCTCGAGCGGCTCGGGGAAGCGGTCGCGCGGCTCCACCTTGACCATCTCGGCGTCGTAATCGCCGAACGCTTCGTCGGGCTCGAGCTGGAGCTGGGTCTCGAAGCCGGCTTCGTGGCCTTCCAGCGCTTCCTCGATCTTGGGGAACGTGCCATCATAGCCGCCGTGCAAATAGACCATCGGCTCATCCGATTCCTCGATCAGATTGCCCTGCGCATCCGACAGCTTGTACACCACGGATACCACCGTGTTCTTAGCGATTTTCAATTCTTGACTCCATGAACGATTCCGCATTATACGCGCAGGCCTTGCCCCCCGGCCCCGTCGATCCAGACGTGCCGCTCCCCCTGCTGGGAGGCATGACGCCGGCCGCTTTCATGCGCGATATCTGGCACCGCAAGCCCCTGCTGATCCGACAGGCCATACCGGGAATCGTGCCGCCGGTATCGCGCGAGTCCCTTTTCGAACTGGCCGACCGGGACGACGTCGAGTCCCGCCTGGTGTCGCACTTCCGCAACCGCTGGAAGCTCGAGCAGGGCCCCTTCGCCGCCGACAACCTGCCCTCGCTCAAGACGCGCCAATGGACCCTGCTGGTGCAGGGCGTCAACCTCCACGATAGTGCAGCCGCGGCATTGCTGGGGCAATTCCGTTTCGCCCCCGATGCGCGCCTTGACGACCTGATGGTCAGCTACGCCACCGACGGCGGCGGCGTGGGTCCGCATTTCGACTCCTACGACGTGTTCCTGCTGCAAGTATCGGGCCGGCGGCGCTGGCGCATCTCGTCCCAGCCCCGGCTCGACCTGGTGCCGGACCTGCCGCTCAAGATCCTGGCCGACTTCACGCCCGAGCAGGAATGGGTGCTGGAGCCCGGCGACATGCTCTACCTGCCGCCGCAATACGCGCACGACGGCGTGGCCGAGGGCGAGTGCATGACCTACTCCGTCGGCTTCCGCGCGCCGGCCTACCGCGAGCTGGCCGGGCATTTCCTGGCCTGGCTGTCGGAGACGGTCGAGGACAACGAGGAACTCGAGGGCCGCTACGCGGACCCGGGCGAGGCCGCCACCGCGCGGCCGGCGCAATTGCCGGCCGGCATGGTGCGCGCGGTCGGCGAGCGCCTCGGTGCCCTTCGTTGGTCGGGTAGCATGATTTCCGAGTTTCTGGGCACCCACCTTTCCGAGCCGAAGCCGAGCGTGGAATTCCCGGAGATACCGGAAATCACGCTGAAGAAATACACCAAGCTGGCACTATCTCACGGCATCGTGCTGGCGCCGGGATCGATCGCGCTGTACGACCGCACCCATTTCTTTATCAACGGCGAAGCCTACGAACCGCCCGCGGAACTGGCGCGCTGGCTGCGCCAACTGGCCGACCGGCGCCATCTGAGTGCCGCCGAAGTGGCCGCCAGCGCCGCTCTGCCCGACCTGATGGAGACCTTTCATCACTGGGCGCTGGAGGGTTGGCTGCAATTTGCGCCATCTCCGCTGTAATAATCCGTAACAAGCAAAAACAGGAAAAGACAGCGCTACACAAGCCGGGAAAACGCGGATATAATCGTCGGCTGGCTAGTACTGTGTACCACTGCATTTGTCGGCACCCGGGAGAGCCTCTATTTTGCAGTTCAAGAGCGATAATTACCGGTAATTATTCATCGCCTGTTTTTCTGTTATTAAAGTTAAAGGACGAACAATGAAGAAGTCTCTCCTGATCGCATCGCTGCTCGCCGCCGTTGCTCTCGCCGCTTGCGGCAAGAAAGAAGAAGCCGCCGCTCCCGCACCGGAAGCTTCGGCTCCCGCCGCTGCTGCTCCGGCACCGGAAGCTTCGGCTCCCGCTGCTGCCCCGGCTGCTGACGCTTCGGCTCCGGCCGCTGACGCTTCGGCTCCCGCTGCCGACGCTTCGGCTCCTGCTGCAAAGCAGTAATCGGTCTCGACCGATAAGAAAGCCGACCTTCGGGTCGGCTTTTTTTCGTCCATGCGGTTCGTTTCCGCACCGGCTGTCGCATGGCAGCCACACGCGCGGCGGCGCCCCGGATTCAGGCCCTGACCGGCTGCCAGCCCAGCCCTTCGTGCTGGTCCGCCACCAGGATCTCGCTGGCCGCCGCGGAAAGTGCTCCCGCCAGCGCCTGCGTCGCCAGTTCCCGCGTATTGTTCTGCTGGCTCAGGTGCGCCGCCACCACGCGCTGGAGTCCCGGGTGCGCCACGCGCGCCAGGATCCCGGCCGCGACCTCGTTGGCGAGGTGGCCGAAATCGCCGCCGATGCGCCGCTTCAGCGAGGCCGGATAGGCGGAGTTGCGCAGCATCTCGCGGTCATGGTTGCACTCGAGCACCAGCGCGTGCACGCCCGACAGGCGCGCGGTGATGTACGGCGTTTCCATGCCGGCGTCGGTCAGCACGCCGAGCTTCGCGTCGCCGTCGCCAAGCACGAACTGCAGCGGCTCGCGCGCGTCGTGCGGCACCGTGTACGGCAGGATCTGGAGCGCGCCGATGGCCAGCGGATGGTCGGCGCAGCAAACCCGCACGTCGGCCGTCTCGGCCCCGCGCAGGTGCGAGGTGGCCAGCCAGGTGCCGTGGCTGGTGTAGACCGCCAGGTCGTGGCGCGAGGCGAACGCATAGGCCGAGCCGACGTGGTCGCCATGCTCGTGCGTGACCAGCACCGCGTCGAGCTGGTCCGGCGTGACGCCGAGCCGCTCGAGCCGGCGCGCGGTCTCGCGGATGCCGAAACCGCAGTCGAGCAGCACCCGTGTGGTGGCGCTGCCCTCGCGCGCTTCGATCAACAGGGAATTGCCCTCGCTGCCGCTGCCGAGAAAGGCGAAGCGCATCATGCGCCGGCCTCGCGCGGCAGCTTGCGGGAGCCTCCCGCGGCAGGACGCCGCGGGTGTGCTGGCACGACCTGCACCGCGCTCAGCGCAGTTGCTCGTCGAGCAGCGAGAGGATGCGTTTGCCGACCTCGGTGCTTTCCGGCTGGCCGGCGTCGTTCTGCACCGTCACCGTGGTGCCGGTGCCGTCGCCCTTGAGCGCCACGCGGTACTTCTTGGCGCGCTTGCTGTCCTCGGAGCCGGTCCTGACGAACAGCTTGGAGAAGAAGCCGCGGTTGTCCACGGTGTCGCGCGGATCGACGTAGCGCACGTAGTACAGGCCCTGCGCGCGGTCGCGGTCTTCCACCGTGAAGTTGACGCGGTCCAGCGCCAGCCCGACCGAACGCCAGGCGCGGTCGAACGGCTCGGCCAGCTGCAGCGCCTGGCTGCCGTTGACCTGGGTCAGGTTGCTGCCGGCCGCGGGCGCCTTGGCCGCCACCACGGGCGCGGCGGCCGCGCCGGACGCCGCTGCCGCCGGCGCGCCGCCGTTCTTGGCCATGCGGTCGGCCTGCTCCTTCTGCACGCCGAGGCGCTGCGCGAAGCGCGAGAGGAATTCCGCTTCCAGCTCGGGATCGGACGGGCGCGGGGTCCACACCGTCTGCGACTTGTCGATGCCGGTCAGCTGCTCCTGCGCGCCGCGGTGGCTGATGTAGACCTCCAGGTTGCCGTTCTGCGTGCGCTCCAGGCGCGTGCGGAACTTGTCGCGCTCGGAGGTCGAGTACAGGCCGTCGAAGACCTTGCCGATGGTGTTGCGGATGAAGTCCTGCGGAATCTTGGCGCGGTTCTCGGCCCAGTCCGTTTCCATGATGCCGGTCTCGGGCGAGTCCTGCACCAGCAGGAAACCGCTCTCCTGCCAGAACTCGCGCAGCGACTGCCACAACTGGTCCGGACGCATGCCGTTGCTGATCACCAGCCAGCGCTGGTTGCCGTCGCGCTCCATGCGCACGCCCTGCGTGGACGGCAGCACGTTCTCGGTGCCGACCTGCTGCTGCGCCACCTTGGTCGACTGGTTGTAGGTCGACAGCGTGGAGGTGCCGTTCTGGTCGGGCACGGAGTAGCGGCGGTCGCCTTCGATCTTGGTCAGGTCGGGCGGCACGTCGAGCGTGGAGGTGCGCTTGGCGTTGGCCTTGTAGTCGATCTTGTCCGGTGCCATCGCATCGTTGATGCTGCTGCACGCGGACATCGCGCTGGCCACCAGCACGGGCAAGACCAGGGCGGCACGGCGAACTTGCGTTGCGCCGCGGCGGTTAAGCTTGAGTTTCATTGACACGCAATCCTAGTTGATGGGACAACGGCAGGGTACCGCGGGATCTCAGCCGAGCAGGCCGGCATCCGACAGCGCCTTGCGCACCACGTCGTGGTATTCCGGTGACAGCGGGGTGAGCGGGAGGCGGATACCGCCCTGCATCTTGCCCATTTGCTGGAGTGCCCACTTGACGGGAATCGGGTTGGCCTCGACGAACATCGCCTTGTTCAGCGCAACCAGTTCCATGTGGATGCGACGCGCGGCGATGGCGTCGCCCTTCAGGGCAGCCACGCACAACTCGTGCATCTTGCGCGGCGCCACGTTGGCCGTGACCGAGATATTGCCGTGGCCGCCGAGCAGCATCAGCGCGATCGCGGTGGGGTCGTCGCCGCTGTAGATGGCGAAGCCCTGCGGCGCGTCCTTGATCAGTTGCGCGGCGCGGTCGATGTTGCCGGTGGCTTCCTTCACGCCGATGATGCCCGGCACCTGCGCCAGGCGCAGGACGGTCTCGGGCTGCATGTCGGCCACGGTGCGGCCCGGCACGTTGTACAGCACCACCGGCAGGTCCACGCTTTCCGCGATGGTGCGGAAATGGCGGTACATGCCTTCCTGGGTCGGCTTGTTGTAGTACGGCACGACCTGCAGCGAGGCATCGGCGCCGACCTTCCTGGCGAAGGCGGTCAGTTCGATCGCCTCGCTGGTGGAGTTGCCGCCGGTGCCCGCGATGATCGGGATGCGCTTGTCGGCCTGCTCCACGGCCACGCGGATCAGCTCGCAGTGCTCGTCCACCGTCACGGTGGGCGACTCGCCGGTGGTGCCGACGATCACGATGCCGTCGGTGCCCTCGGCCACGTGCCAGTCGATCAGGGCGCGCAGCGCGGGGAAATCCAGGCTGCCATCTTCCTGCATCGGCGTCACGATCGCGACGATGCTGCCGTTAATCTGTGTCATAACGTTTGAGAATTCGGGAAACGAATACCGCGATTGTACCGGATCGCCCGGGCCTTCCGACCGCTGCTTCGACCCGGGAAAACCCAAGCCGGTTCAGCGCGTGAAGTCCGGGTCTCGCCGGGCGTGCGGGCGCATAGCCCTGGCCGCACTTCAGCCGGGCAGAAGATAGCGTGGCGGCGCGCCGGCGCCTGCCTGGCCACCCTCGCCTCCGCCCTTGCCCTCACCCTCCCTCGCCGCCTCGCGCACCGCGCACAGGCGCTGCACAAAGGCAGTTCTAGGCACTTCCAGCACGCCATCCTCATAGGCGACCACACGCAGCCCGCCGCGCACCGCGTCCAGCAGTTCGCCCGGCCGCAGCAGGAAATCCGGGTTGGAGGGCTTGCCCACGGTCTCGTTGCCGGCGGCGAAGGTCTCGTAGATCAGCACGCCGCCCGGCGCCAGCGCGGCGATCAGGTGCGGCCACAGCGGCCGGTGCAGGTAGTTCGTCACCACGATGGCGTCGAACGGCGCGCGTCCGGCCAGCGGCCACGCGCCCTGCTCCAGGTCGGCCTGCAGCGTCTCGATGCCGGCGGGCAGCGCGGCCAGCGCCGCGCCGTCGCGGTCGACGCCCAGCACGGCATGCCCGCGCGCGGCGAACCACGCCGCATGGCGGCCACTACCGCAGGCGAGGTCGAGCACGCGGCCGCCCGCGCGCGCCAGGTGCGCCCAGCGCAGCACCCACGGCGAGGGCGGCGCGGCGGTGGCGGCGTGGTTCATCGCGCTGTTCATTGATATCCCAGCCCCATCGCCGCGCGCACGTCGCGCATGGTCTCGCGCGCCACCTGGCTGGCCCGGTCGCAGCCGTGCGCGACGATGTCGCGCAGCAGCGCGGGATCGTCCATGTACTTCTGCGCGCGCTCCAGCATCGGCTGCTGCTCGCGCAGGATGCCGTCGATCACGGGCTGCTTGCATTCGATGCAGCCGATGGCGGCGCTGCGGCAGCCCGGCTCCACCCACTCGCGCGTGGGCGCGTCCGAGTAGACCTGGTGCAGCTGCCACACCGGGCAGCGCGCCGGATCGCCGGCGTCGGTGCGGCGCACGCGCGCCGGATCGGTCGGCATGGTGCGCACCTTTTTCTCCACCGAGGCCTTGTCCTCGCGCATGCGGATGGTGTTGCCGTAGGACTTGGACATCTTCTGCCCGTCCAGCCCCGGCATGCGCGAGGCCGCGGTCAGCAGCGCCTGCGGCTCGACCAGGATGGTCTTGCGCGAGCCGCCCAGGTAGCCCAGCAGCAGTTCGCGGTCTTCCGCGGCCAGGCTCTGCGACTGCGCCACCAGCGCCGCGCCCTCGTCCAGCGCCTCGGCCTTGCCCTGCTCCTGGTAGGCGCGGCGCAGCTCGAGATAGGCCCTGGTGCGCTTGCCGCCCAGCTTCCTGGCGGCTTCCTGCGCGCGTTCCTCGAAGCCGGGCTGGCGGCCGTACAGGTAGTTGAAGCGGCGCGCGATCTCGCGCGTGATCTCCACGTGCGGCACCTGGTCCTCGCCCACCGGCACGCGGCCGGCGCGGTAGATCAGGATGTCGGCCGCCTGCAGCAGCGGATAGCCGAGGAAGCCGTAGGTGGACAGGTCCTTGTCCTTGAGCTTCTCGATCTGGTCCTTGTAGGTCGGCACCCGTTCCAGCCAGCCCAGCGGCGTGCCCATCGCCAGCAGCAGGAACAGCTCGGCGTGCTCGGGCACGCGGCTCTGGATGAACAGCGTGGCGCGCTCGGGATCGACGCCGGCCGCGAGCCAGTCGATCAGCATCTCCCACACCGACTCGCCGATCACCTCGGGCGATTCATAGTGGGTGGTCAGCGCGTGCCAGTCCGCCACGAAGAAGAAGCACGGGTATTCGGCCTGCAACTGGACCCAGTTTTTCAGGACGCCGTGGTAGTGGCCCAGGTGCAGCGCACCGGTAGGCCGCATGCCGGAGAGAACGCGGTCGGGAAACATGTCTGTCTGTGCTTTTGATGGGGATTCGGTACTCGGTACTCGGTATGGCAGGTCGGATGCGGCGCGCCGGGCGCGGCCCGGCGGCGTGCTATTGCACCAGCGCCAGCACGGGTTGCAGCATCAGCTGCACCAGCCCGCTGAGCACGCCCATCACCGGCTGCATCCAGACCTTGGTGATCACGCCGGCGGCCACCAGCGCCAGCACCACGAAGATGCCGTAGGGCTCGATGCGCGAGATGGCATGCGCGAGCCGCTGCGGCAGCAGCGCGGTGAGCACCCGGCCGCCGTCCAGCGGCGGCACCGGGAACAGGTTGAAGGCGGCCATCACCAGGTTGACCAGCACGCCGGCGCGCGCCATCTGGCTGAAGAACGGCTCCTGCACCTGCGCCAGCACCAGCCCCACCGCCATCAGCGCCCACAGGAAGGCCTGCAGCACGTTGCTGCCCGGCCCGGCCAGCGCCACCCACATGCCGTGCCAGCGCGGGTTGCGCAGGCGGTCGAAGGCGACCGGCACCGGCTTGGCGTAGCCGAACACGAACTGGCCGCTGGTCATGAAATAGAGCAGCAGCGGCACCGCGATGGTGCCGATGGGATCGATGTGCCGCGCCGGGTTGATGCTGACGCGGCCCATCACATAGGCGGTGTTGTCGCCGAACAGCTTGGCCACGTAGCCGTGGGCGGCTTCGTGCAGCGTGATGGCGAACAGGACCGGCAGGGCGTAGACCGCAAGGGTCTGAATCAGGGAAGAATCCATGGGGCGCTATTGTACCGGGCCGCCGCGCGCCTGAGGCGGCCGCCCGCGTGGAGCGCGCCGGCGGCGCTCAGAGGCCGAAGCGCCCGATGTCGCCGCGGCCCTGCCGGATCAGCTCGGGCTCGCCGCTGGTCAGGTCGATCACGGTGGTCGGCTGCGCCGGCGCGGCGCCGCCGCAGATCACCAGGTCGAGCAGCTTCTCGAGGCGCGCGCGGATCACCTCGGGCTCGTTGAGCGGGGCTTCGTCGCCGGGCAGCTGCAGGGTGGCCGAGATCAGCGGCTCGCCCACCTCGGCCAGCAGCGCGAGCGGGATCGGGTGGTCGGGCACGCGCACGCCGATGGTCTTGCGCGCCGGGTGCGACAGCCGCCGCGGCACTTCCTTGGTGGCCTCGAGGATGAACACGTAGGGCCCGGGCGTGGCGCCCTTGAGCCAGCGGTACTGGCGGTTGTCGACGCGCGCGAAGTTGCCCAGCTCGGACAGGTCGCTGCACATCAGCGTCAGGTGGTGCTTGTCGTCGATGCCGCGCAGGCGGCGCAGGCGCTCCACCGCGGCCTTGTCGTCGAGCCGGCAGGCCAGCGCGTAGCTGGAGTCCGTCGGCAGGGCGATCAGGCCGCCCTGGCCGATGATCTGCGCGGCCTGCTTGATCAGCCGCGGCTGCGGATTGAGCGGGTGGATGTCGAAATATTGGGACATGGGCGGTCGGAGGGCGAAAGGCCGCCGGCCCGGCGCGAAGGCGACATGCGCGACGGGCAGGTCTTGCGGGGAAAAAGATCGGACGGTGCGCATGACGGGGGCGGGCCATCGGAGCGCCGGGCGGCCGCGGGCCGGGCCGGCTTACCAGTCATGCCAGACCGGCGTGACCGACGACGGCAGCGGCGGCAGCGCGCCCAGCTCGGTGCGGCCTTCGCCGGGACCGTGGAAATCCGAGCCGCGCGAGGCCAGCAGGCCGTAGCGGCGCGCGACGTCGGCATACTTGCGGTACTGGTCGGGCGTATGGCTGCCCGTCACCACCTCGACCGCGGCGCCGCCGAGCTGCACGAACTCGTCGAACAGCGCGTCGTGCTGGAGCTGGGTGTAGTCGTAGCGGCCCGGATGCGCCATCACGGGAATGCCGCCGGCGGCCTGGATCCAGCCCACCGCGTCGGCCAGCCGGGCCCAGCGGTGCCCGACATAACCGGGGCGGCCTTCGCCGAGGTATTCGCTGAACACGTCGCTGATGGTCTTGCAGCGCCCCTGGTCCACCAGCCAGCGCGCGAAATGCGTGCGGGAGATCAGGTCCGGGTTGCCGACGTAGCGCAGCGCGCCTTCGTAGGCGCCCTCGATGCCGATGGCCGCGAGCGCGTCGCCGATGTCCTGCGCGCGCGCCGCGCGGCCCGAGCGCGTGGCGGCCAGCCCTTCGACCAGCGCCGGGCAGGCCGGGTTGATCTGCAGCCCGACGATGTGCACGGTCTGGCCGGCCCACGTCACCGAGATCTCCACGCCCGGCACGAAGCGCATGCCGAGCGCCTCGGCGGCGGCGCGCGCCTCGCTCTGCCCGCCGACCTCGTCATGGTCGGTCAGCGCCCAGAAAGCCACGCCGCCCGCATGGGCGCGCGCGGCCACGTCGCGCGGCGACAGCATGCCGTCGGACACGGTGGAATGGCAATGGAGATCGGCGTTGATGGCGTGAGGGTTCTGCATGCCGCCATTCTACTCCCGCGCGCGAGGCCGCACACGCGGCGCCGGCCGCCGCCGCGCGCCGGTCGGCCGGTCCGGCGGGGCGGCCCGAGGTGCGGCCGAGGTACGGCCCGATAGCCCTGCCGCCAACGCTGGCGTCGGCCGGCGGCGCCCCGCCGCGCGGTATAGTTGGGGCCTCTCGATCCTCCCGCCCGGCGGCGCCAAGCGCGCCGCCCGCCATGCCATGCCGACCGACGCTTCCGCCATTCCAGCCGACTCCGCCCACGCCGACGGCGTGACCCGCACCGACGTGCTGATCGTCGGCGCCGGCCCGGTCGGCCTGTTCGCGGCCTTCCAGGCGGGCGTGCTGGGCCTGCGCTGCGAGCTGGTCGACGTGCTGGACCGCGCCGGCGGCCAGTGCGCCGAGCTCTATCCCGAGAAGCCGATCTACGACATCCCCGCGGTGCCCGGCTGCCTGGCGCAGGACCTGGTGGACCGCCTGCTCGAGCAGTGCGCGCCGTTCGCGTTCCCGATGCACTTCAACGAGCGCGCCAACGGCCTGGAGGAGATCGCCCGCGCCGGCGAGGCCGCGCCGGCCGCGCCGGCCGCGCCCGACGCCGGCCACGCGCATCCGCCGCGCCTGCTGGTCACCACCGACGGCGGCAGGCGCTTCGACGTGGCCGCCGTGCTGATCTGCGCCGGCGCCGGCGCCTTCGCCCCGCAGCGCGTGGCGCTGCCCGAGGCCGCCGCGCTGGAAGACCGCCACCTGCACTACGCGGTGCGCGACGTGGCGCGCTTCGCCGGCAGGCGCGTGGTGGTGGCCGGCGGCGGCGACTCCGCACTGGACTGGGCGCTGGCGCTGCGCAAGGTGGCCGCGCGCGTCACCCTGCTGCACCGGCGCGAGGGCTTCCGCGCCGCCGACGGCACGGTGGCGGAAATGCGCGCGGCCGTGGCGGCCGGCGAGATGGATTTCGTGGTAGGCATGCTGGGCGCGCTCAAGACCGAGGGCGACACGCTGACCGGCGTGGACATCCGCACGCGCGACGACACCGTGAGCCTGCCCGCGGACGAACTGGTGGCGCTGTACGGGCTGGTGTCGGAGCCGGGCCCGATCGCGCACTGGGATCTCGACATGCGCGCCGGGCGCATCGTGGTGGACACCACCACCTACGAAAGCTCGCGCCGCGGCATCTTCGCCGCCGGCGACATCGCCTTCTACCCGAACAAGCAGAAGCTGATCCTGTCCGGCTTCCACGAGGCCGCGCTGGCGCTGCGCAAGGCCTATCACTACGCCTTCCCGGAAAAGGCGCTGGTGCACGTGCACACCAGCAACAACGCCGCGCTCAAGGACAAGCTCACGCACGCCTGAACCCGGCGCGGGCGCGCCTCACGCGCAGAAGTCGTCGACCAGCGCCGCCACCGCGCGCGGCTGGTCGTGGTGCAGCATGTGGCCCGCGTCGTCGATGACCGCCTCGCGGAAATCGCGGAACGCCTTGAAGCGCTGCCGGAATTCGTCGAGCGGCTGCCCGCGCGCGATGTGGCTCAGCGTCTGCGAGTCGCGCGCCTCCACGTGCAGCACCGGCGCGGTGGCCTGCGCCCAGATCGCCATCACCTCGTCGAGCCGGTAAAGCACCGGATTGACCATCTTGTGCGCCGGATCGCCCAGGATCTCCCAGCGGCCCCCGGCATTGCGCGCCGACCAGTGCGCGGCCAGGAAGGCGGCGCGGTCGTCGGGCAGGCGCGGGTTGGTCTTCTGCAGCCGCGCGGCCACCGCGGCCACGCTGTCGTAGGTCTTGAGCGCGGGGCGCGCGCGCAGCTCGTCGAGCCAGAGCGCGTAGCGCCCCGGCGCCTGCTCCGCGCGCGTGGCGGTCATGCCGAAGCCTTCCAGGTCCACCACGCGGCGCACCCGCGCGGGACGGATGCCGGCGTAGAAGCAGGCCACGTTGGCGCCCATGCTGTGGCCCACGAGGTTGACCGGCTCGCCGGGCTGGAAGTGGTCGAGCACCGCCTCGAGGTCGGCGATGTAGTCGGGGAACCAGTACGACTCGGTGCCCGGATGGCGGGTCGGCCAGGCGGTCTGGCCGAAGCCGCGCCAGTCCGGCGCGATCACGTGCCAGTCGCCCGCCAGCGCGTCCACCATGAACTGGAACGAGGCCGCCACGTCCATCCAGCCGTGCAGCGCGAACAGCTTCGGCGCGCCCGCCCGGCCCCAGTGGCGCACGTGCATGGCGAGCCCGCGCAACGTGATAAATTCCGAGCGCGAGGTTTCTCTGATTGTCATGGTGGTCTCCCCCGGTCCCTTTCCGGCCGGCGCCTTCACCCGCGACAACGGGGAGGCGCGATAAAAATAGAACGATCGTTCGCTCAGGCGATTATAGCGGCACCCGCTGCCTCGATGCCGCCGCCACGCCGCCGCGCGAACGCCAGAAAACAGGAGACCTGCATGACCGCATCCGCCCTGCCCGCCAGCCGGCGCGACGACTACCGCGCGCTGTACGACAGCTTCCGCTGGCACGTGCCGGAGCACTTCAACCTCGCCGAAGCCTGCTGCGGCCGCTGGGCGCGCGACCCCGCCAGCGCCAGCCGCATCGCGGTCTACACCGAGCACGAGGACGGCCGCCGCGCCAGCTACAGCTACGCCCACATCCAGGCCGAGGCGAACCGCCTGTCGCGCGCGCTGCGCGCGCTCGGCGTGGCGCGCGGCGACCGCGTCGGCATCGTCATGCCGCAGCGCATCGAGACGGTCATCGCGCATATGGCGATCTACCAGCTCGGCGCCATCGCCATGCCGCTGTCGATGCTGTTCGGGCCGGAAGCGCTGGCCTTCCGCTTCCGGCACAGCGAGGCGCGCGTGGCGATCGCCGACGAGAGCGCCATCGACAACGTGCTGGCCGCGCGCCCCGAATGCCCGGCGCTTGCCGCGGTGATCGGCGTGGGCGCGGCCGCGGCCCGCGCCGGGCACGGCTGGGACGCGCTGCTGGCGGCGCAGTTGCCGGACTTCACCGCCGAGCTGACCAAGGCCGACGAAGCGGCCGTGCTGATCTACACCAGCGGCACCACCGGGCCGCCCAAGGGCGCGGTGATCCCGCACCGCGCGCTGATCGGCAACCTGACCGGCTTCGTCTGCTCGCAGAACTGGTATCCGCGCGAGGGCGACGTGTTCTGGAGCCCGGCCGACTGGGCCTGGACCGGCGGCCTGTGGGACGCGCTGATGCCGGCGCTGTACTTCGGCCAGTCCATCGTGGGCTACCAGGGCCGCTTCTCGGCGCAGGTGGCGTTCGCGCTGCTGGAGCGCTACCGCGTCACCAACACCTTCCTGTTCCCGACCGCGCTCAAGCAGATGATGAAGACCTGCCCGGCGCCGCGCGGCCAGTACCGCCTGCACCTGCGCGCGCTGATGAGCGCCGGCGAGGCGGTCGGCGAGACCGTGTTCGCGTGGTGCCGCGACGCGCTCGGCGTGGTGGTCAACGAGATGTTCGGCCAGACCGAGATCAACTACATCGTGGGCAACTGCACCGCGCAGAACGACGACGGCGAGCTCGGCTGGCCGGCGCGCGCCGGCTCGATGGGCCGCCCGTATCCGGGCCACCGGCTGGCCGTGGTCGACGAGGACGGCCGGCCGTGCGCGCCCGGCGAAACCGGCGAGATCGCCGTGTGCGACACCGACCGGCACGGCCACCCCGACCCGGTGTTCTTCCTCGGCTACTGGCGCAACGAGGCCGCCACGCGGGACCGGTTCGTCGAGCACGGCGGCCTGCGCTGGTGCCGCACCGGCGACCTCGCCCGCGCCGACGCCGACGGCTACCTGTGGTACCAGGGCCGCGCCGACGACGTCTTCAAGTCGTCGGGCTACCGCATCGGCCCGAGCGAGATCGAGAACTGCCTGCTCAAGCATCCGGCCGTGTCGAACTGCGCCGTGGTGCCGTCGCCGGACCCGGAGCGCGGCGCCGTGGTGAAGGCGTTCGTCGTGCTGCAGCCGTCGGTGGCCCGCTCCGCGCAGGCCGACGCCGACCTGACCGCGGCGCTGCAGCAGCACGTGCGCGGCCTGCTCGCGCCCTACGAGTACCCCAAGACCATCGAGTTCATCGCGCAGTTGCCGATGACCACCACCGGCAAGATCCAGCGCCGCGTGCTGCGCGAGATGGAAGCGCAGCGCGGCACGACGCCGGCGCACTAGCCCCCGGCAGGCCATGCGCGCGCCGGCCCGCCGGCGCCTGCGTGGCCGGTCTGCGCCACCTCCCCGCACTTCCCCTCCCCCCGCATCTTTTCCCCTCTTTTCCCCACTCTGCCCGGCAGGCATCCGCACTGGTGGATTCCCGTGTCAAGTATTCGCCAAAGTTGACGTTAGCGAAGACAGGTGGCCACGTTGCCGATCGCACAGTCAAAGCGCAGGTCATGTCGGCGAAATACCGTTCATGGCAGGCCAGTCGCATCGGATGGCATGGAATTTATCTTATTTATAAGACAACTCTTAAAGAAAAATCATCGAAAAACTATCCAATGATTATTCTTAATCCGCATCATTAAAATTAGGATAAATCCCATCTAGATGTTGTTTATTCCAATATCAAGATGCTGAAAACCCGCATAAAAGGCCGATTGACTTAACACAACAACGAACGAATAGACGTAGGAAAATTCATCTTTTCTAAGTTGAATTTCCTACAAACAGAAAATAAACTTCCTATCAAACAAGAAGAAATTTCCGACAAGGCTTTACGAATTTTCCTGGGCTCAATGACCAAAAGGGGATCACCATGAGCACGCATGCACGCACCGGCAACGCCTCCATCCGCAACCTCAAGCACCGCCTGACGCTGGCGCTGGCGTGCGCGCTGCTCTCGGTCCCGGCGTGGGGCGCCGGCGGCGTGATCTTCTTCCGCGGCGCCATCGTCGCGCCGTCGTGCATGACGCAGATGAGCGCCGGCTCCGGCAGCGCCTCGGTAAGCTGCCCGCAGAACGGCGCCCAGGCCGCCGAGTTCGCCGCCGTGCCGCTGATGCCCGGCAAGTCCGTGCAGTTGAAGTCGGCGCGCGCCTCGGTCGAGACGGCGCGCTTCGTGAGGAAGAGCGATCCGGACGGTGGCCAGCAGGGCCTGGTCGTGATGGCCGAGTATTACTGAGCGGGCATTACCGAGCGGCCTGCGCCTCGAGCCACGCGAGCTCGGCGTCGTCGAAGCCGGCCGCGCGGCGCGCCTCGAGGTTGAAGGGCGGGCGCAGGCGCGGCGCCTGGTAGCGCGCCGCCAGCTCGCCATAGGCGGCGACCGGATCCAGCCCGCGCCCGGCGCACAGCCAGCGGTACCAGCGGTTGCCGATGGCCACGTGGCCGACTTCGTCGCGCAGGATGATGTCGATGATGGCGGCGGCCTCATGGTCGCCAGCGGCGGCCAGCTTCGCCCGCACCGGCGGCGAGGCATCCAGCCCGCGCGCCTCGAGCGTGCGCGGCACCAGCGCCATGCGCGCCAGCACGTCGCCGGCGGTCTTGTCGGCCATCTCCCACAGGCTGTTGTGCGCCGGGAAATCGCCATAGCTGGCGCCCAGCGTGGCGAGGTGGTCGGCCAGCAGCGTGAAGTGCAGCGCCTCCTCGTCGGCCACGCGCAGCCAGTCGAGGTAGAACCCGGCCGGCATGCCGCCGAAGCGCCAGAGGGCGTCGAGCGCGAGGTTGATGGCGTTGAACTCGATGTGCGCCAGCGCGTGGATCATGGCGGCCCGCCCGGCCGGCGTATGGATCGAGCGGCGCCGCTCCACGCGCTGCGGCGCCACCAGTTCCGGCCGCTCGGGGCGGCCCGGCAGCGGCAGCGTGGCCGTGAGGGTTTCGCCGGCGCCGAGTGCTTCCGGCGCCATGCCCGCGGCGGCCTGGCGCATGCGGCGCGTGGCCGCCGCCTTCTGCCGGGCGTCGCGCAGGCACAGGATGGCCAGCGCCTGCCGGCGCAGCGACAGGCCGGTGAAATCCGGCAGGCCGGGGGTGGCCGCGGCGGCGGCGTCCGGGAAAGCGGGCTCGGCCGCGCGGGGGGTGTCGTTCAGGTTGGCTGCCATCAGCGTAAAATCCGGGTTGCCGCCATTGTAGGGCCGGCGCTCGGCGCGGCCGGCATCCGCCACATCGCGCGTCCCCGCCGCCGCCCTCCCGCGAACCTTTAAAGCCCGGCGGCAAACCCCATATACCCATACGCACTTGTGCAGGAGACTTCATGGCGCTTTACCAGCTCGGCGACATCGCCCCGACCATCGATCCGGACGCCTACGTCGCGCCGGAGGCCACCATCATCGGCAACGTGACGCTCAAGGCGCGCGCGAGCGCGTGGCCGGGCGTGGTGATCCGCGGCGACAACGAGCCGATCGTGGTGGGCGAGTCCAGCAACGTGCAGGAAGGCACCGTGCTCCATACCGACCCGGGCTGCCCGCTGACCATCGGCGACAAGGTGTCGATCGGCCACCAGGCCATGCTGCACGGCTGCACCGTGGGCGAAGGCTCGCTGATCGGCATCCAGGCGGTGATCCTGAACCGCGCGGTGATCGGCAAGGAATGCCTGGTCGGCGCCGGCGCGGTGGTCACGGAGGGCAAGGTGTTCCCGGACCGCTCGCTGATCCTGGGCGCGCCGGCCAAGGTGGTGCGCGAGCTCACCGAGCAGGACGTGGCCAACCTGTACCGCAACGCCGAGACTTACGCCACGCGCCAGGCCATGTACAAGACGCAGCTGAAACGCATCGACTAACACGCATCGACCAGGGCGCCGGCCAGGAACCGCGCCCGCGCCGATCTACCGACGGACCATCGTGACTGACTCCACCTCCCCCGACATCCTGCAGAAATTCCTGTTCGACGCGGCCCCCGTGCGCGGCGAACTGGTGCGCATGCGCGCCACCTGGCAGGATGTGCTGCGCCGCAATCAATATCCCGCGCCGGTCCGCCGGCTGCTGGGCGAGATGATGTCCGCGGCCGCCCTGCTCACCGCCAACCTGAAGTTCAACGGCGCGCTGGTGATGCAGGTGCACGGCGACGGCCCGGTGCGCATGCTGGTGGTGGAATGCCTGTCCGATCTGTCGATGCGCGCCACCGCCAAGCTGGCCGAGGGCGCGCAGGTGGCCGACGACGCCACGCTGGCCGACCTGGTCAACGTGCGCGGCGGCGGCCGCTTCGCCATCACGCTGGACCCGCAGGACAAGCTGCCGGGCCAGCAGGCCTACCAGAGCATCGTGCCGCTGGCCGACGCGCATGGCGCGTTCGACTCGATGGCCGCGGTGCTCGAGCACTACATGCGCTCGTCCGAGCAGCTCGACACGCGCCTGTGGCTGGCCGCCGACGACCAGGTCGCCGCCGGCATGCTGCTGCAGAAGCTGCCGAGCTACGGCGGCACCCTGGAAGGCCACGCCGGCCGCGCCCCGGCGCAGGTCGGCGAGACCGGCGCGCCGCTGGCCGAGAGCGCCCGCGCGCAGGACCTCGACACCTGGGACCGCGCCTGCCAGCTCGGCGCCACGCTCAAGGCCGGCGAACTGCTGGCCGAGACCCCCGACACGCTGCTGCGCCGCCTGTTCTGGGAAGACCTGCAGGCCGCCGGCGTGCGCGTGTTCGAGCCGCTTGGCCCGCATTTCCACTGCTCGTGCTCGCGCCCCAAGGTGGCCGGCATGCTGCAGAACCTGGGCCGCGCCGAGATCGAGAGCATCCTGGAGGAGCGCGGCAACGTGGAGATCCACTGCGATTTCTGCGGCCAGCAATATCATTTCGACCCGGTCGACTGCGCCCAGCTGTTCACGCCGGTGCCGGTGGCCACCGGCGCCGGCGACGGCGCCAGCCAGCAGCACTGAGCGGCGGGCGGCGGCCGGACCCGGCGGAACCTTTGCCCGGTGCGCCGGGGTCCAAGCGTCAGTGACCCACCAGAGCCAGGGGAAATATCATGTCCGCTTTGCCTCCGAACCCGTCTCCGAACCCGTCTCCAAACGCGCCTGCCGCCGCGGCGCG
Organism: Cupriavidus ulmosensis; assembly: GCF_977008105.1. Lineage (NCBI taxonomy): Bacteria > Pseudomonadati > Pseudomonadota > Betaproteobacteria > Burkholderiales > Burkholderiaceae > Cupriavidus > Cupriavidus ulmosensis. Next base: position 1,514,095 of record NZ_CDRMWP010000001.1, on the reverse strand, counting down.
GCGCCTGCCGGGCGCGCTCGGCGCGCTGCTGCTCGGCGCCGCGCTGCTGGGCGGCTGCGCCGGGCTGCCGCGCGACATCAACGGCTCGCCGCCGACCGCGCGGCTGGTGCCCAACAGCATCCCGCCCGCGCCGATCACCCCCGAGGAAAGCCAGAAGCTGGGCACGCTGAACCGCGACATCCTGCGCGAGCAGGACGCCGCCATCGCGCGCCAGCAGCAGGCCGAAGCCTACGCGCGCGCGTATTCCTATTACGCCTACCCGTCGCCAAGCTGGAACCTGTATTACGGCGGCTGGGGCGGGCGCCACTGGGGCGGCGGCGTCGGCTTCAGCAGCGGATATGGTTATCCGGGCTGGGGCTGGGGCGGTTATCCGTACTGGTGGTAATGGGGCGGCAGCAATGAGGCGGCAAGACGCTGGCGCGCGTGGACGAGACGCCGCCCGCCACGGCAGTGCGAGCCGCGACAGGTAGCTGCAATTCGGGGAAAACGGGAGGGAAAACGAGGGAAAAACGGGGAATCGCCGGACCGGCGAATCCCGCCGGCGGCATGACAGCACCCGCGGCGGGCGCCATGCGCGGCGCCGGCGCTAGTGGCTGCCGCCGGCCGGCGAATTCGGCGGCGGGGGCAGCGGCGGCGTGGCGCTGACCTTGGGCGCGGGCGCCACGAACTGCACGAACACCTCGCCGTCCCTGACCATGCCCAGCTCGTAGCGGGCACGCTCCTCGATGGCGCCGGTGCCGTCCTGCAGGTCCTTCACTTCCCCTTCCAGCTTGGCGTTGCGCAGCTTGAGCGCCTGGTTGCGCGCGCTCTGCTCCTGCACCTGCTTGTCCATGTCCCACACGCGCAGCCAGCCGCCCTTGCCCAGCCACAGCGGGTACTGAATGGCGAGCAACAGCACGAACAGCAGCAGCGAGATCAGGCGCATAGGGATTCCGGCGCTTTGCAGAAGAGGTCGGGGCCGTCGGCGCCGGCCGCGATGAGGGTTATCCGCGGCCGGCGCATGACGCGGGCTTAGCGCAGATTATAGAAGGCGCTCTTGCCCGGGTAGCTGGCGATGTCGCCGAGGTCTTCCTCGATGCGCAGCAGCTGGTTGTACTTCGAGATGCGGTCCGAGCGCGACAGCGAGCCGGTCTTGATCTGGCCGGCGTTGGTGCCCACCGCGATGTCGGCGATGGTGTTGTCCTCGGTCTCGCCCGAGCGGTGCGAGATCACGGCGGTGTAGCCGGCGCGCTTGGCCATCTCGATGGCGGCGAAGGTCTCGGTCAGCGTGCCGATCTGGTTGATCTTGATCAGGATCGAGTTGCCGATGCCCTTCTCGATGCCTTCCTTGAGGATCTTGGTGTTGGTGACGAACAGGTCGTCGCCCACCAGCTGCACGCGCTTGCCGAGCTTGTCGGTCAGCGTCTTCCAGCCTTCCCAGTCGCCTTCGGCCATGCCGTCCTCGATCGACACGATCGGGAACTTGTCGCACAGGTTGGCCAGGTAGTCGGCGAACTGGGTCGAGGTCAGCTTGAGGCCTTCGCCGTCCAGGTGGTACAGGTCCTCGCCTTCGCGGAAGAACTCGCTGGCGGCGCAGTCCAGCGCCAGCAGCACGTCTTCGCCGACGCGGTAGCCGGCCTTCTCGACGGCCTGCACGATGGCGTTCAGGCATTCCTCGTTGGAAGCGAAGTTCGGCGCGAAGCCGCCTTCGTCGCCGACCGCGGTGGACATGCCCTTGTCGGCCAGGATCTTCTTGAGCGCGTGGAACACCTCGGCGCCGCAGCGCAGGGCTTCGCGGAAGCTGGTCTGCGACACCGGCATGATCATGAATTCCTGGATGTCCAGGCTGTTGTTGGCGTGCGCGCCGCCGTTGACGATGTTCATCATCGGCACCGGCATCTGCATCGCGCCCGAGCCGCCGAAGTAGCGGTACAGCGGCAGGCCGGCTTCCTCGGCGGCGGCGCGCGCCACCGCCATCGACACGGCCAGCGTGGCGTTGGCGCCCAGGCGGCTCTTGTTGTCGGTGCCGTCGAGGTCGATCAGGGTGCGGTCCAGGAAGGCCTGCTCGGAAGCGTCCAGGCCCATGATGGCTTCGGAGATCTCGGTGTTGATGTGCTCGACCGCCTTCAGCACGCCCTTGCCCAGGTAGCGCGACTTGTCGCCGTCGCGCAGCTCGATGGCTTCGCGCGAGCCGGTGGACGCGCCCGACGGCACCGCCGCGCGGCCCATCACGCCGGATTCCAGCAGGACGTCGCACTCGACCGTCGGGTTGCCGCGCGAGTCGAGAACTTCGCGACCGATGATATCTACGATTGCACTCATGAATTCCTCTCTGACTGTTTTGAATCTTGCTGCTGACCGGGATCAGCGCGGATGATGCCCGACCAATATGTCAGGCGCCTTCCACCACGATCATGTTCATCTTCGCGGCATGCTCGCGCGCGGCGCGCGCGGCACCGTATTCCTCGGAGGCATAGAACACCTTCGCGGCCTCGTAATCGGGGAATTTCAGCACCACGACGCGGCTCGGCGCCAATTCGCCCTCGAGCTGCTCGGTCTTGCCGCCGCGCACCAGGATCTCAGCGCCGTGCGCCGCGATGGCCTTGCTCGACAGCACCTTGTACTGCTCGTACTGCTGGGGATCGGTCACATCGACGTAGGCGATGATATAGCCGGCGGGCATGCGTGTCTCCGAAGTTTTTGTATTGTCTTTCGATACGATCCGTCACCGGCCGGCGGCTTCCGTCAGCGGACGCCACCGGCGGCGCGACAGGCCGGCGGGCTCAGGCGCAGGCCGGCCAGCCGAAGTTGTCTTCCAGGAAACCGGCGCGCTTGGTCAGCGCGTCGAGGTCCCGGAGCACCGACAGCAGTTCCTTCATGCGCGACAGCGGCACCGCGTTGGGGCCGTCGGACATGGCCTTGCTCGGGTCCGGGTGCGTTTCCATGAACAGGCCGGCGATGCCGACCGCCACCGCGGCGCGCGCCAGCACCGGCACGAACTCGCGCTGGCCGCCCGAGCTGGTGCCCTGCCCGCCCGGCAGCTGCACCGAGTGGGTGGCGTCGAACACCACCGGGGCGCCGGTCTCGCGCATGATCGCCAGCGAGCGCATGTCCGAGACCAGGTTGTTGTAGCCGAACGAGACGCCGCGCTCGCAGGCCATGAAGCTGTCCTCGGGCAGGCCCGCCTCGCGCGCGGCGTCGCGGGCCTTGTCGATGACGTTCTTCATGTCGTGCGGCGCCAGGAACTGCCCCTTCTTGATGTTGACGGGGCGGCCGCTCTGCGCGCAGGCGCGGATGAAATCGGTCTGCCGGCACAGGAAGGCCGGCGTCTGCAGCACGTCGACCACGGCCGAGACCGGCTTGATCTCGTCGATCTCGTGGATGTCGGTGAGCACCGGCACGCCGATCTCGCGCTTGACCGTGGCCAGGATCTCCAGGCCCTTTTCCATGCCCAGCCCGCGGAAGCTCTTGCCCGACGAGCGGTTGGCCTTGTCGAACGAGGACTTGTAGATGAACGGGATGCCGAGCGCGCCGGTGATCGCCTTGAGCTCGCCGGCGGTATCCAGCGCCATCTGCTCGGACTCGATCACGCACGGGCCGGCGATCAGGAAGAAGGGCTGGTCCAGGCCAGCCTCGAAGCCGCAGAGTTTCATCGCTACTAGTCTCCTGCTTGCGCGGTGCCGGGCCCTCAGGCCGCCTTGCTCTTCTGGCTGGCCAGCGCCGCTTCTACATAGGCCTTGAACAGCGGATGGCCGTCACGCGGGGTGGAGGTGAATTCCGGGTGGAACTGCACGCCGACGAACCACGGATGCAGGCTGTCGGGCAGCTCCATCATCTCGGGCAGGTCCTCGGTCGGGGTGCGCGCCGAGATCACCATGCCCGCCTTTTCCAGCGTGGGCACGTAGTGGTTGTTGACCTCGTAGCGGTGGCGATGGCGCTCGTTGACCTCGGCGCCGTAGATCTGGCCGGCCTTGGTGTCGGCCCTGACCGGCACGCGCTGCGCGCCCAGGCGCATGGTGCCGCCCAGGTCGGAGTCGGCCGAGCGCTGCTCGACCTTGCCTTCGCGATCCACCCACTCGGTGATGAGCGCCACCACCGGGTGCTCGGTCTCGAGGTTGAATTCGGTCGAGTTGGCGTCGGTCATGCCGGCCACGTGGCGGGCGAACTCGATCACGGCCAGCTGCATGCCCAGGCAGATGCCGAGGTACGGCACCTTGTTCTCGCGGGCGTACTGGATCGCGCGGATCTTGCCTTCCGTGCCGCGCTTGCCGAAGCCGCCCGGCACCAGGATGGCGTCCAGCGGCGCGAGCACTTCCAGGTGGCCCGACTCGAGCTCCTCGGAATCGATGTACTCGATGTTCACGCGGGTGGCGGTGTGCATGCCGGCGTGGCGCAGCGCCTCGATCAGCGACTTGTAGGACTCGGTCAGGTCGACGTACTTGCCGACCATGCCGATGGTGATCTCGTGCTGCGGGTTTTCCTGGGCATTGACCAGGCGCTGCCACATGGAGAGATCGGCCGGCTTCGGGTCGAGGCGCAGTTCCTCGCAGATCAGGCGGTCGAGGCCCTGCTCGTTGAGCATCTGCGGGATCTTGTAGATGCTGTCCACGTCCCACACCGAGATCACGGCTTCCTGCGGGATGTTGGCGAACAGCGAGATCTTGGCGCGCTCGTCGTCGGGGATCGGGCGGTCGGCGCGGCACAGCAGCGCGGTCGGCGAGATGCCGATCTCGCGCAGCTTCTGCACCGAGTGCTGGGTCGGCTTGGTCTTCAGCTCGCCGGCGCTGGCGATGAACGGCACCAGCGTCAGGTGCACGAAGGCGGCGTGGTTGCGGCCCATGCGCAGGCTCATCTGGCGCGCCGCTTCCAGGAACGGCAGCGATTCGATGTCGCCCACGGTGCCGCCGATCTCCACCAGCGCCACGTCGGCCTTGCCGCCGTGCGAGGCGGCCGCGCCGCGCTCGATGAAGGCCTGGATCTCGTTGGTGATGTGCGGGATCACCTGCACGGTCTTGCCGAGGTATTCGCCGCGGCGCTCCTTGCGGATCACCGACTCGTAGATCTGGCCCGTGGTGAAGTTGTTCGACTTGCGCATCTTGGCCGAGACGAAACGCTCGTAGTGGCCGAGATCGAGGTCGGTTTCCGCGCCGTCTTCCGTGACGAACACCTCGCCATGCTGGAAGGGGCTCATCGTGCCGGGGTCGACGTTGATGTAGGGATCTAGCTTGAGGAGGGTGACTTTGAGGCCGCGCGACTCGAGAATGGCCGCGAGCGAAGCAGCAGCGATGCCCTTGCCGAGAGAAGAGACGACGCCACCGGTGACGAAGACGAATTTGGTCATAAACCGAGCTTGCCGGGGAAATCGGGATTATACATGAGCGGCTGCCTGCTGCACCGCCGCATTTGTGACAAGCGGACCTTCACCTGCCCCCCTCCGCGCGCCCGCCCTTCATGCCCGCGGCGCGCTGCGGCGCATGCGCCGCTTGCCCCTCATCTCACCCTGGCCGCGCCCTGGCCGGCGCCTTCAGCCGCGCCCGCCGCTGCGCTCGCGCTTGGCGCGCACCGGCTGGCCCCAGCGGTCGGCCTCGCCCTGGCGCGCCAGCGGGAATTCGGCCGGCGCCGCGGCATCCCATTCCGGGTCGTGGATCTCGCCGAAGACCTGGCGCAGGCGCTGGCCCCAGGTGTCGCGGATCATGCGGAAATAGGCGTTCTTCTCGTCGATGTTGACGAAGCGGCTCACGCGCAGCGAGTCGGCCTCGTAGACCAGCAGGTCCAGCGGCAGCCCCACCGAGATGTTCGACTTGAGCGTGGAGTCCATCGAGATCAGCGCGCACTTGGCGGCCTCGCCCAGCGGCAGCGACGGCTCCACCACGCGGTCGATGATCGGCTTGCCGTACTTGGCCTCGCCGATCTGGAAGTAGCAGTTCTCGGGCGTGGCCTCGACGAAGTTGCCGGCCGCGTACACATTGAACAGGCGCACCCGCTCGCCGCGGATCTGCCCGCCGAAGATCAGGCTCACGTTGAACTCGATGCCGGCCTCGCGCAGCGCGTGGGCATCGTGCTTGTGCACCTGGCGCACCGCGTCGCCGACGATGGTGGCGGCCTCGAACATGTCGCGCGCGGTCCACAGCGAGCGCTTCTCGTCGCGCCCTTCGGCCAGCACCTGCCGCACCGACTGGCTGATGGCCAGGTTGCCGGCGGTGAGCAGCACCATGACGCGGTCGCCGGGTTCCTCGAACACGGTCATCTTGCGCGCGCTGGAGATCGCGTCGACGCCGGCGTTGGTGCGGGAGTCGGAGAGGAACACCAGGCCGGCGTCGAGCCGCATGGCAACACAATACGTCATGATCTTGTCTTGTTATGGTGCATGTCCGGCGCCGGCGCGCCGCCGGCATCAGGGGCGCACCGAGGCCACATCAACGAATGCAGCATTCTAGCGCCGCGGCCCCGCGCGCGGAACCGGCGCGCGCGCCCACCGGTGGTGCGCCACGCACCACCGCATTCACCGCTGCGGTGCAATGGCGATCTCCACCGCCATCTGCTCGCCGCTGCCGCCGTGGCGCACGCCGCGCACCGGCGCGGCCATGCGGTAGTCGCGCCCCACCGCCAGGCGCACGTGGCGCGCGTCGCTCAGGCAGCGGTGCGTCACGTCGACGCTGCACCACAGTTCCTTGTCCGCATCCACGCAGATGTCGGCCCAGGCATGGCCGGCCAGCGCCGCCGCGGCCGGGTCGTAGAAATAGCCGCTGACGTAGCGCGCCGGCACGCCCAGCGCGCGGCAGCACGCCACCATCACCTGGGCCTGGTCCTGGCACACGCCGCTGCCGAGCGCGAACGCCTCGCCGGCCGAGGTGCCCACGTCGGTGCTGTCCGGCGCGTAGCGCACGCGCCGCGCGATGCCGTCGGCCAGCGCCAGCAGCGCGGGCACCTCATGCCCGGCCGCGAGGTAAGGCGCGGCAAAGCGGACCATCTCCGGCGGCGCCGCGGTCAGCGGCGTGCCGCCCAGGTAGTACAGCGGCGACACGCGCGCCTCGCCGGCCGGCGGCGCATCGCAGAACAGCGGCGCGCCGCCGGCCGCGGGCGGCGTCACTTCCACCACGCCGCTGGCCTCGATCACCAGCGTATGCGCCGGGCCGGCCACGGTAAAGCTGTGCACGATGTTGCCGAAGCCGTCGCGCGCCTCCGACAGGCTGCCCGGCGCCGACACCTGCCACTGCCGCACGGTCTGCAGCGGGCCCGAGCGCGGCGCCAGGCGCAGCTCGTGCACGCTGCGGCGCGGCGGCTCGGCGTAGCGGTAGACGGTCTTGTGGCGGATCTTGTATTTCACGATGTGGCGAGGCCGGCGCGACCACCACGGAGTTCAGGCAGCCAGCAGCGGCACGAGGAAATCCCGGCTGATGCCATTGCCGAGGTCGCCGATGCGCTCCAGGAAACTGGTCAGGTAGGCGTGCAGGCCGACGGCGAAGATGTCGTCGATGCGCGCGTATTTCAGGTCGGCGTGGAGTTTACCAGCCTGCCGCTCGGTCTCCGACGAATGCTGGTTGCCCACCAGCGCCAGGATCGACACCACCTCGTCCATGCTCGACACCAGCGAGCGCGGCATGTCCGGGCGCAGCACCAGCAGCTCGGCCACGCGCTCGGGCGTGATCACCGTGCGGTAGATCTTGCGGTAGACCTCGAAGCCCGACACCGAGCGCAGCACCGCCGCCCAGTGATAGAAGTCGTTGGCGTCGCGGTTGGGGTCGCTGTCGTCCACGGTGCTGGCCTGGAACTTCACGTCGAGAATGCGCGCGGTGTTGTCGGCGCGCTCGAGGAAGGTGCCCAGCCGCATGAAGTGGAAGGCGTCGTCCTTGAGCATGGTGCCGAACTGCACGCCGCGCGCCAGGTGCGAGCGGAACTTGACCCACTCGAAGAACTGCGCCGGGTCCTCGCGCAGCACGCCGTCGGCGATCATGCGCTGCACTTCCAGCCAGGTGGTGTTGATGGTCTCCCACACCTCGGTGGTGAGCGAGCCGCGCACCGCGCGCGCGTTCTCGCGCGCCGCGCGCAGGCAACTCATGATCGACGACGCGTTGGTCATGTCGCGCACCATGAAGTCGATCACGTCGTCGCGCGTGAGCAGGCCGTACTTGTGGTCGAACACGGTGGTCAGCTCGGAAATGTCGAGCATCGCCCACCAGCCCTGCTCCGCCACCTCCGCCGATTGCGGCAGCAGCGAAGTCTGGTAATTCACGTCGAGCATGCGCGCGGTGTTCTCCGCGCGTTCGGTATAGCGCGCCATCCAGAACAGATGGTCGGCGGTGCGGCTTAGCATGGTCGGTCCCCTCGTACTGCGCGGTTCGTCCGCGCCGGCCGCGCTGGCAGCGGCGGCGGCGCGGGTCATCTCAAGCATTCGTTGCGCGCGCGGCGCTCAGCGCTCCAGCACCCAGGTGTCCTTGGTGCCGCCGCCCTGCGACGAATTGACCACCAGCGAGCCCTCGCGCAGCGCCACGCGCGTGAGCCCGCCGGGCACCATGCGCACGTCCTTGCCAGACAGCACGAACGGCCGCAGGTCGATGTGACGCGGCGCGATGCCGGACTCCACGTAGGTCGGGCAGGTCGACAGCGCCAGCGTGGGCTGGGCGATGTACTGCTCGGGGCGCGAGCGCACCACCTCGCGGAAGGTGTCGATCTCCGCGCGCGTGGCGGCCGGGCCCACCAGCATGCCGTAGCCGCCGGCGCCGTGGGTTTCCTTGACCACCAGCTGGTCCATGTGGTCGAGCACGTATTGCAGGTCGTCGGGGCGCCGGCACATGTAGGTCGGCACGTTGTTGAGGATGGCTTCCTCGCCCAGGTAGAAGCGGATCATGTCCGGCACGTAGGGGTAGATCGACTTGTCGTCGGCCACGCCGGTGCCGATGGCGTTGCAGATGGTCACGTTGCCGGCGCGGTAGACCGACAGCAGCCCGGCCGCGCCGAGCGTGGAGTCGGGGCGGAACACCAGCGGGTCGAGGAAGTCGTCGTCGACGCGGCGGTAAATCACGTCGATGCGCTGCGGCCCCTGCGTGGTGCGCATGTAGAGGTGCTCGTCCTGCACGAACAGGTCGCTGCCCTCGACCAGCTCCACGCCCATCTGCTGGGCCAGGAACGCATGCTCGAAATAGGCGGAGTTGTACATGCCGGGCGTGAGCACCACCACGGTCGGATCGGCGATGCTCTGCGGCGACACGCTGCGCAGCATGTCGAGCAGCAGGTCGGGATAGTGGGCCACCGGCGCCACGCGGTTGCGCGCGAACAGGTCCGGGAACAGCCGCATCATCATCTTGCGGTTTTCCAGCATGTAGGACACGCCGGAGGGCACGCGCAGGTTGTCTTCCAGCACGTAGAACTCGCCCTCGCCCGCGCGCACCACGTCGATGCCGGCCACGTGGGCATAGATGTCGCGCGGCACGTCGATGCCGAGCATCTCGGGCCGGTACTGGGCGTTGTTGTAGATCTGGTCGGGCGGGATCACGCCCGCGCGGATGATGTCCTGGCCGTGGTAGATGTCGTGGATGAAGCGGTTCAGCGCCGACACGCGCTGGCGCAGGCCGCGCTCCAGCGTGGCCCATTCGCTGGCCGGGAAGATCCGCGGAATCACGTCGAACGGGATGGTCCGCTCGGTGCCGCTGTTGGACTCGTCCTTGTCGCCGTAGACGGCGAAGGTGATGCCCACGCGCCGGAAGATCAGGTCCGCTTCCGCGCGCTTGTTGCCCATCGTCCCTTCGGACTGCCGCGCCAGCCACTCCGCAAACTGCTTGTAGTGCGCGCGCACCGCGCCTGCCGGCAGGGCCTGCCCCGCGTGGATTGCTGCCGCCACGCCATCTTGCCAATCGAGCATCTCGTCGAAAAACCGCGCCGCCATGATGGCCGTTCCCCCATGATTTGGGCGCCGCTCAGCCTGCCGGCGATCCCGTTTTGATTGGCTTGTTCTTCCCGGCACAGCATTTCGAGGCCACCACCCGGGGCCCGGCGGTCAAGGCCGCGGGCCATGCGTCGAAGTGCTGTCCTAACTGGGATGATACCCATGACCGCGAAAGCCGCAAGCAGCAGGCGTTCGCGCCATCGCAAGGGAATGTAGCAAGATGTCTGCCAGCCCGCGCGTGCGCGGCGCAAAAGCGCCCGCGGAGGCCGGCGAGGGCTCAGCGTGCCGCGGCGGTGGCGGGGACTTCGGCCAGGATGCGCTGCACCAGCGCCTCGGGCGGCTGCCGGATGTCGAGCACCAGCGCGTCGCGCGGCTCCTCCAGCGTGTCGAACTGGCTCTGCAGCAGGGCCGGGTTGAAGAAATGGTCGCTGCGCCCGGACAGGCGCCCGCCGATCACGGCGGCGTCGCCCTTCATGTAGACGAAGGTCACGCCGCCGTCGGGCGGGGTCAGGCGGTCGCGGTAGGCCTGGCGCAGCGCGGAGCAGGTAAACACATGGGTGCGGCCCTCGGCGCGGGCCGTGTCGATGGCCGCGCGCAGCGCGCCCAGCCAGGGCCAGCGGTCTTCGTCGGTCAGCGGGATGCCGTTGTGCATCTTCTCCTTGTTGGCCGCGCTGTGGAATTCATCGGCATCATGGAAGCCGCAATGCAGGGTCTTGGCCAGCAACTGGCCGACCGTGGTCTTGCCGCTGCCGGAAACGCCCATCAGGATGTAGATCATGTCTGCTCCAGCGATCGTGTTCGGATGGTTGTCCCATCCTTGTCGGTAGTCCCCGCGCCGCGCCGGGCGGTTTCTGGCGAACCGCACGGCCATGCAGCCATGCCAGGACCTGGCATGCACCGGCTCGGGGCTGCCTTGCCCGCCAGGCGGCGGGCAAGGCCACAAAAAAGAGGAAAGCGGCCTGGGGGCGCGGACTATTGTGCGACGGCCGCGGCGGTTTGGACAGCGCCGGGCGCGTCGGCCTCGGACAGGTCGAGCGCGCTGCCGCCCTCCTCCGCGGTGCGCGCGTGGCGGCGGAACAGGCCGAACAGGCCGCGGCCGACGCTGAAGCGGGCGAAGTCGTCATCGGGCGACGGCGCCAGCGCGCGCGCCGCGAGGCCGGACGCGCCATCCGCGCCGCCGAGCCATTCCAGCGTGCCGGCCACGGCGTCCACGCGGATGCGGTCGCCGTCGCGCACGCGCGCCAGCGGGCCGCCCGCAAGTGCTTCCGGGCCCACATGAATCACGGCCGGCACCTTGCCGGACGCGCCCGACATGCGGCCGTCCGTCACCAGCGCCACCTTGTGGCCGGCGTCCTGCAGCGAGCCGAGCACCGGCGTGAGGCGGTGCAGCTCCGGCATGCCGTTGGCGTTGGGGCCCTGGAAGCGCACCACCGCGACCACGTCGCCGGTCAGCTCGCCCGCCTCGAAGGCGGCCTGCAGCCCTTCCTGCGAATCGAACACGCGCGCCGGCGCCTCCACCACGCGGTGCTCCGGCGCCACCGCCGAGACCTTGATCATGCCGCGCCCGAGATTGCCGCGCAGCAGGCGCAGCCCGCCCTCGGGCGAGAACGGCGCGGCCGCGCTGGCCAGCACCGCGGCGTCGCCGCTGGCGGCGGGGCCGTCGCGCCAGCGCAGCGCGCCGCCGGTCATGACCGGCTCCTGCGTGTAGCGCGCCAGCCCGCGCCCGGCCACGGTCTGCACGTCTTCGTGCAGCAGCCCGGCTTCGAGCAGCTGACCGATCACGTAGGCCACGCCGCCGGCGGCGTGGAAATGGTTGACGTCGGCCGAGCCGTTCGGATAGACCCGCGCCAGCAGCGGCGTGATGCGCGACAGGCGGTCGAAATCGTCCCAGTCGATCACGATCCCGGCCGCGCGCGCCATCGCCACCAGGTGGATGGTGTGGTTGGTCGAGCCGCCGGTGGCCAGCAGGCCGACGATGGCGTTGACCACGGCGCGCTCGTCGACGATGCGCGCCAGCGGCAGGTAGTCCGGGCCGCGCGCGGAGAGCGCCAGCGCGCGCTGCGCGGCGGCCGCGGTGAGCGCGTCGCGCAGGCCGCTGTCGGGATGGACGAAGGCCGCGCCCGGCATGTGCAGGCCCATGATCTCCATCAGGAACTGGTTGCTGTTGGCGGTGCCGTAGAAGGTGCAGGTGCCGGCGCCGTGATAGGCCTCGCATTCCGCTTCCAGCAGCGCCTCGCGGCCGACCTGCCCGGTCGCGTAGAGCTGGCGCACGCGCGCCTTTTCCTTGTTCGACAGGCCCGTGGCCATCGGCCCGGCCGGCACGAACACCACCGGCAGGTGGCCGAACTGGAGCGCGCCCATCAGCAGGCCCGGCACGATCTTGTCGCACACGCCGAGCATCACCGCGGCGTCGAAAGTGTTGTGCGACAGCGATACGGCCGTGGCCATCGCGATCGCGTCGCGCGAGAACAGCGACAGCTCCATGCCCGGGTTGCCCTGCGTGATGCCGTCGCACATCGCCGGCACGCCGCCCGCCACCTGCGCCACCGCGCCCACCGCGCGCGCGGCCTCGCGGATCACGCCGGGATAGCGCTCGTAGGGCTGGTGGGCCGACAGCATGTCGTTGTAGGCCGTGACGATGCCCAGGTTGGCGGCATGCTCGACGCGCAGCTTGAGCTTGTCATGCGCGGGCAGCGCCGCGAGGCCGTGCGCCAGGTTGGCGCAGGACAGCCCGCGCAGCGGCCCCAGCTCCCGCTGGGCGCGCTCGCAGCGCGCCAGGTAGGCGGCGCGGCTGCGCTGGCTGCGCGCGGCCACGCGCGCGGTGACGGCCTGCACTTCGGAATGGAGGGCTTGCGACATTCGTGGGAGTTCCTGATGGTGTGTCCGGTGGTTCCGTGAACGTTTTTTTGTGTAGATTTTCTACATTATATCGAAAGACTTTCGCCGCGCACCCCGTCAGCACATCACAAAGCGGCGAAAGCACGGCATATTCCGGCTCCATAGGTGAAATCCCTAGCCATCCCCGAGCGCGGCGCCGGGCGAATCGCAGCGCGAATTCTGTAGAATATCTACATTCCCAATCGAACCCCAAGCCCGCGCGATCCCGGCAGCCATGTCCGGCGCGCGCGGGCACGAGAGATCCCGCCTGCCGACATGCGCGAACGAATCCTTGCCGTCTACGACACGCTCCGCCCCTCCGAACGCCGCCTGGCCGACTACGTGGCGCGCCACGGCGCCAGCGTGATCCGCCTGTCCATGCCCGAGCTGGCCGAGCGCGCCGGCGTGTCGCAGCCGACCATCGCGCGCTTCTGCGCCGCGCTCGGCTACGACGGCTTCCGCGAGTTCAAGCTGCAGTTCGCGCAGAACGTGGGCGGCGGCACGCCCTTCGTGCACCAGGACGTCAAGGCCGAGGACCGCCCCGCCGACATCGCCGGCAAGGTGTTCGACCGCACCATCGCCACGCTGATGACGGTGCGCAACGCGCTCTCGGCGGACCAGATCGAGCACGGCATCAAGCTGCTCGCCGCCGCGCACCGCATCGAGTTCTACGGCTGCGGCAACTCGGGCATCGTCGCGCTGGACATCCAGCACAAGTTCTTCCGCCTCGGCATTCCCACCACCGCGTATTCGGACTCGCACGTGTTCAGCATGTCGGCCGCGCTGCTGGGCCCCGGCGACGTGGCGGTGCTGGTGTCCAACAGCGGCCGCACCTGGGACATGCTGGCCGCCGCCACGCTGGCGCGCGCCAGCGGCGCCAGCGTGCTGGCGCTGACGCACAGCGGCTCGCCGCTGGCCAAGCTGGCCGACGTCTGCGTGTTCTCCGACGTGGAGGAAGACAGCGAGGTCTACACGCCGATGACCTCGCGCATCTGCCACCTGGTGCTGGGCGACGTGCTCGCCGCCGGCGTGGCGCTCGAGCGCGCCGACATCGTCTCCGCCGGCCTGCAGCGCGCCAAGGCGCACCTGCGCGAGCGCCGCATCGCGCAGGCCGAGCCGGCCCGGGTCAAGGGGGTCCAGGCCGGGGTTCAGGCCGGCCCCCAGGCGGGGGCTCGGGCGCAGGATCGCCAGGATCGGGCGCAACCGGCGCCGCGCGCCAGTAGCGCCGCTCGTGCTGCCGGTAAGCCCGCAGCACGTAGGCCGCGCCGCGCGTCGTGAGCTGGACCGCGCCGGTTTCGTCGCTGCGGTAGCGCGCGATCCCGCGCGAGGCATAGCGCGCCCACACGTCGGCGCGCGGATGCCGGTAGCGGTTGCGGTAGCCAAGCTGGAACAGCGCCAGCTCCGGCGACATCACCGCCAGGAACGACGCGCCCGACGAGGTGCCGCTGCCGTGGTGCGGCGCCTGCAGGAAGTCCGCGCGCAGGTCCTGCGCCGGCAGGCGCGCCAGCAAGGCAGCCTCGTCGCGCCGGCCGATGTCGCCGGTCAGCAGCAGGCTGCGCGCGCTGCCCGCCACCTTGAGCACGCACGAGCGCGCATTGCTGTCGAGCGCGGTATTGCCCGCCGCCGCCGGCAGCGGATGCAGCATCGAGAATGCCACGCCGTCCCATTGCCACCGCTGCCCCGCCGCGCATGGCCGCGCTGGCGGCGGCGCCACGCCGTCGGGCGGCGCCAGCAGCGGATGCCCGGCCGGCGCGGCGGTCAGCAGGTCGCGCACCGGCAGCGCCGCCATCACGTCGCGCGCGCCGCCGGCATGGTCGGCGTCTTCATGGCTGATGACCAGGCGGTCGAGCGCGCGCACGCCGGCGCCGCGCAGATACGGCGCGATCACGCGCGCGCCGGCGCTGTTGCCGGGCTGCGCCGCGCCGGCGCCCCAGCCGTAGGCCGGCCCGGCGTCGTACAGCAGCACGCGCGAGCGCGTCTCCACCAGCACCGCCGTGCCCTGCCCGATGTCGAGCGCCGTGGCGCGGAACTCGCCATGCGCGACCGGCTGCCGCCCCGCCACCACCATCGGCAGCAGCAGCGCCACGCCATGCAGGCGCGCGCGCAGCCCGCAGCGCAGCGGGGCCAGCAACAGCAGCGCGCCGAGCGTGGCCAGCGCGCCGGCCAGCGGCCCCGCGCGCGCCGCCTGCCAGACCGCCCACGGCGGTGCCGCCAGCGCCTCCAGCGCGGCCGCCAGCCACGCCAGCAGCAGATGGGCCGGCGCCAGCAGCCAGCCCGCCAGCGGCGCGGGCATGGCCGCGGCCAGCAGCGCCAGCGGCGTGACCACCAGGCTGACCAGCGGGATCGCCACCGCGTTGGCCAGCGGCGAGATCACCGAGACCTGCCCGAACAGCAGCAGCGTCAGCGGCACCAGCCCGATCGTCACCACCCACTGCGTGCGCGCGGCCTGCGCCAGCGCGTGGCGCAGCCGCGGCCAGCGCGCGGCGCCCGGCCCGCGCGCCGGCCGGGCGGCAGCCAGGAAAATCACGCCCACCGCGCCGAACGACAGCCAGAAGCCGGGCGCCAGCACCGCCCACGGATCGAGCGCGACCGCCGCGAACGCGGCCCACGCCAGCACCAGCGAGGCCGGCGGCGCGCGCCCGCTCCACAGCGCCAGCGCCGCCACCGCCAGCATCGACACGGTACGCTGCGCCGGCACCTGCATGCCCGCCAGCAGGCCGTAGGCGAAAGCCGCCAGCACCGCCGCCACCAGCGCCGCGCGCCGCGCCGGCCACCACAGCGGCAGGGGCCGGCGCAGCCAATGCCCCAGGCCTAGCGAATGCCGCCACAGCCAGTGGACCAGCGCGCCGCACAGGCCCGAGATCATGGTGATGTGCAGGCCCGAGATGCTGATCAGGTGGCCGATGCCGGTGCGCGTGAACAAGGTCCAGTCGCGCGGCTGGATGCCGCGCTGGTCGCCCACCACCAGCGCCGCCAGCACCGGGCCGAAGCGCGCGCCGGCGGGCAGGCTGGCGAGCACGTGGTCGCGCACGCGCGCGCGCCAGCGCGCGATGCGCCATTCCAGCCGCTCGCCCACGGCCTCGCGCGGCGGAGCGCGCTCGGCGCGCACGTAGCCGGTGGCGCCGAGCCCGGCCGCCAGCAGCCAGAATTCGTAGTCGAAGCCGTGCGGGTTGGCCAGCCCGTGCGGCCGCGTCAGGCGCAGCGCGAAGACGCGCCGCTGGCCCGGCAGCAGGCCGTCCGGCGCGTCCTCCCAGCCGAGCACGACGCGCGGCGGCAGGCGCGGCGCGGGGCGCCCACCGCCGGCCGGCGCATCGGGTGCGGCGTCGGGTGCGGTATCGGAGGCGAGATAGGACACGGTATCGCGTGAAATCCCGGGCACGGCATCGGGCGCAAATTCGAAGCGCTGCCCGCGCGCGGCCGGCGCGGGCAGCCCCGCGACCACGCCGCTCACGACGAGGTCGATGCCTTCGAGCGCCGGCGCCAGCCGCTCGCCGAGCCGCGCGTCCGCGCGCCACGCCGACCAGCCGAAGCCGGCCAGCACGGAAAACGCGCACAGGGCCGCGCGCGCCCGGGCCGGATGCCGGGCGCGCAGCAGGACCGCGAGCAGCGCCGCCAGCAGGCCCGCCGCCGCCAGCGCCCAGCCGGCCCCGCGGCCCGGCAGCGCGCCTTGCTGCTGCAGCCACCAGCTTCCCGCCACGAAGGCGATCAGGACCAGACGCATGCGGATTCCCGGACGAATTCACCAGGGTCCGTTTATACGGCCGGCGCGCGGCGGAAAACTTGTCAGGAAGAAACGGAAAGGTTGCCGTTTGTGTCGGCGGGCTTGTCGGTGGGCTGGTCGGCGAACGAGTCGGCGGACAAAGCGCCGGCCGGGAACATGGTGGCCTCGAATGCCGCCAGGCGCGGCAGCGCGGCCACCGAGTTGCGCCACATCGCCTGCGCCAGCGCGGGCGCGCCGATGCCGCGCAGCTCGCCCAGCGCCCGCGCCACGCCGGCCGTTTCGGCGGGCGTGTTGCGCGCCTTGTGCTGCTCGCCGAACTGGTCGTCGGACAGCCAGGCGGGCGCGATGTCGGGCGCGTCGGTCTCCAGCACGATGGCCTCGAGCGGCAGTTCCTGCGCCAAACGCCGGATCTGCTTCGCGCGGCTGAAGGTCATGTTGCCGCCGAAGCCCAGCTTCAGGCCCTGGTCGACGAAGCCCCGCGCCTGCTGCGGGCTGCCGTTGAACGCATGGGCGATACCCTGGCGCACGCCCGCGCGGCGCAGCTGCGCCGCCACCTGGTCCTGCGACTTGCGCACGTGCAGCAGCACCGGCAGGTCGAACTCGCGCGCGAGCTTGAGCTGCTCGCCGTAGATCCAGGCCTGGTGCTGCGCGTCGAGCCCGGGCACGAAGAAATCGAGGCCGATCTCGCCGATGCCGACGAAGCGCGGATCGTCCAGCGAGGCCGCCACCTCGCGCCGCAGCGCATCGAGATCGGCCTGCCCGGCGCCGGGCGTGTAGAGCGGATGGATGCCGAGCGCGTAGACGCAGCCCGCGTGGCGCCGCGCCAGCGCGCGCACCGCGGCGAAGTTCGACACCGCCACCGCCGGCAGCACGATGCCGCTCACGCCGGCCGCGGCCGCGGCCGCCGCGACGGCGTCGCGGTCGGCGTCGAACTCGGCGGCGTCGAGATGGCAGTGGGTGTCGATCCACATGGGCGGCGGCGTCCTGCGCGCTTCAGCGCTCGCGGTGCAGGTGCCCGTCGCGCAGGCGCAGCACGCGGTCGCAGCGGCTGGCGAGGTCGAGGTCGTGGGTCACGATCACGAAGCTGGTGCCGAGCGTGCGCGACAGTTCCAGCATCAGGTCGTAGACGCCGCCCGCGGTGTGGTCGTCGAGGTTGCCGGTGGGCTCGTCGGCCAGCACGCAGGCCGGGCTGCCCACCAGCGCGCGCGCGATCGCCACGCGCTGGCGCTCGCCGCCGGACAGCTCGCCGGGGCGATGCTGGGCGCGTTCGCCCAGGCCCACGCGCTCGAGCACGGCCTGTGCCGCGGCGCGCGCCTCGCCCTGCTTCAGGCCGCGGATGCGCATCGGCATGGCCACGTTGTCGAGCGCGGTGAACTCGGGCAGCAGGTGGTGGAACTGGTAGATGAAGCCCAGGTCGCGGTTGCGCGCGATATTGCGCTCGCTCTCGCGCAGCGCGGTGAACGGCTTGCCCTTGAGCGCGACGCGGCCGCTGTCCGGGTTGTCCAGCCCGCCCAGCACATGGAGCAGCGTGCTCTTGCCCGAGCCCGACGCGCCGACGATGGCCACCTTCTCGCCGGCGTCGACGCGCACGTCCACGCCCTTGAGCACGGTCACGTCGAGGCCGCCCTGGCGGAAGCGCTTGGTCAGGCCCTCGGCCATCAGCACCGGGGTGCCGGCGGGCGCGGCCGGCACGGACGCGGCGGCGCCTTCGGGGGCGCTGCGCAGCATGGCTTCACTCATAGCGCAGCGCCTCCGCCGGGTTGACGCGGGCGGCGCGCCAGCTTGGGTAGAGCGTGGCCAGCGTGGCCAGCACGAAGGAGAGGATGCCGATGGTGGCGATGTCGTTCACGCGGGGGTCCGAAGGCAGTTCGCTGATGAAATAGATGTCGCGCGGCAGGAACTGCACGTGCAGCAGCCGCTCGATGAAGGGCACGATCACGTCGATGTTGCAGGCGATCAGCGCGCCGCCGGCCACCCCGGCCAGCGTGCCGATGAAACCGATCGCCACGCCCTGCACGATGAAGATCTTGGTGATGGAGCTCGGCTGCGCGCCCATCGTGCGCAGGATGGCGATGTCGGCCTGCTTGTCGGTCACGGTCATGACCAGCGTGGACACCAGGTTGAAGGCCGCCACCGCGATGATCAGCGTGAGGATGATGAACATCATGCGCTTCTCGGTCTGCACCGCGGCGAACCAGTTGCGGTTCTGCTTGGACCAGTCGCGCAGGTAGAGCTCGCCCGAGAGCGTGCCGGCCAGTTCGTCGGCCACCTGCGGCGCGCGCTGCATGTCGCTCAGCTTGAGGCGCACGCCGGTCGGGCCGGCCAGCCGGAACAGGGTCTCGGCGTCCTGCAGGTTGATCAGCGCCAGCGCGTTGTCGAACTCGAAATGGCCGGACGAGAAGATGCCCGTCACGGTGAACTGCTTGAGCCGCGGCAGCACGCCGGCCGGCGTGATGGTGCCCTGCGGCACCACCAGCGTGACCTTGTCGCCGACCTGCACGCCGATCGCGTTGGCCAGCTCGTTGCCGAGCGCGATGTCGAAGCTGCCGGGCGCCAGGCTGTCCATGCTGCCGGCGCGGAACTGCTTGCCGATGTCGGAGACCTTGGGCTCCTGGCCGGGCTCGACGCCGCGCAGCAGCACGCCGCGCACGGCTTCCTCGCGGGTCAGCATGGCCTGGGCCGCCACATAGGGCGCCGCGCCGATCACTTCCTTGTTGCGCTCGGCCTCGGCGGCGGTCTTCTGCCAGTCGGGCAGCGCGCCCGGGCCGACCACCTCGATGTGCGAGAGCACCGACAGCATGCGGTCGCGCACCTCTTTCTGGAAGCCGTTCATGACCGACAGCACCACGATCAGCGCCGCCACGCCCAGCGCGATGCCGAGCATGGAGATCATCGAGATGAAGGAAATGAAGGTGTTGCGGCTGGCGCGCTTGCTGGCGCGGGTGTAGCGCCAGCCGATCTGCCATTCGTACGGAAAGTTCAAGAGGATCCCTGTCGTTGAGGAGAAACGCCGGCGCCACGTCGCCGGCACCGCCGGCGGTGCTGCCGCCGACGCCTGTCCGGGCGATATTTCCGCCGCCCGCCAGCCGGAAGTTTACAATCTCGGCCATCATGATGACGCACCTGACCCTGATTGTGCCCTTTTCCGTGCCGCCGGGCGCCGCGACCGACGCGGACGGCGGCGGCAACGACGCCATGCTGGAGGCGCTGCTGCGCCAGTTGGAGTTGCCGGCGCTCGGAAAGTTGCTGACCCGCGCCAGCCCCGGCCCGCGCGAGCGGCACGACGATCCCTTCCTGCGCTCGCTGCCGCACGAGCGCTGGCTGGCCGGGCGCGCCGGGCTGGACACCACCCGCGTGCCCAGCGCCCCCTTCATGCGGCTGGCCGACCGCGCCGCCGCGGGCCTGCCGGACGACGGCGGCGACGGTAACGGCGGCGGCCAGGCCTGGGCCTGCCTGCAGCCGGTGCACATCCACGCCGCGCGCGACCACCTGGTGCTGATGAACCCGGCCCACCTGGGCCTGCGCGCCGACGAGGCGGCGGCCCTGCACGCGGCGGTGGCCGGCCTGCTGGAGGAATCGGGCATCGTGCTGGAAACGCCGCAGCCGGCGCGCTGGTATCTGCCCGAGGCCGCGTTCGGCCCGCTGGTCGCCACCAGCCCGCTGCGCGCCAGCGGGCGCAATATCGACATGTGGATGCAGGCCGGCGAGCGCGCGCGCGACTGGCGCCGCGTCCAGAACGAGATCCAGATGACCTGGCACGACCACCGCGTCAACCAGGCCCGCGAGGCCGCCGGCAAGCCGGCCGTCAATTCGGTCTGGCTGCACGGCGGCGGCACGCTGCAGGCGGTGCCGCGCCTGGCCGGCGCCGTGCTCGGCGACGACGCCTTCCTGCGCGGGCTGGCGCTGGCGGGCGGCGCGGCCTGCCAGCCGCTGCCGCCGCGCTTCGACGCCGCGGCAGCCGGGACCGCCGACAGCGCGCTGGCGCTGCTGGACGACGCCACCGAAGCCCACATCGGCGAGGACTGGGGCCTGTGGATCGAGCGCATGCACGCGCTCGAGGCCAACTGGTTCGCCCCGGCGCTGGCCGCGCTGGAGAGCGGCGCGCTGCCGGCCCTGACGCTGGTGCTGGCCGGCGACAACCACTATGCCGAGTTCACCGTGCGCCGCGCCGACCTGCGCAAGTTCTGGCGCGGCCTGGGCGCGCGCGGCGACTGGCGCGCGCTGCTGTCCGACCTGGCCTATGCCGCCTGAACGGCCGGATGACCTAACGCCCAGCCACCCGGCCGACTGACCGCCCGAACGCCTCACCCCGTTTTCCTGCCTGCCTCCACATGACCCGAATCGCCGTCCGCTCCTTTTCCGCCGAACACGCCGGCACGCTGGCAGGCGCCGGCCTGCACCCCACGCTGGCCCGCATCCTGTCGGCGCGCGGCGTGCGCGCGCCGGCCGAGCTCGCCACCGAGCTGCCGGGGCTGATGCCGCCGGACACGATGAAAGGCATCGGCCACGCCGCCACCTACCTGGCCGACGCCATCGCCGCCGGCCGCCGGCTGCTGATCGTGGCCGACTACGACTGCGACGGCGCCACCGCCTGCGCGGTGGGCGTGCGCGGCCTGCGCATGCTGGGCGCGCGCGTCGACTACATCGTGCCGAACCGCTTCGAGTACGGCTACGGCCTGACGCCGGAGATCGTGGCGCTGGCCGCGCGGCAGCAGCCCGACGTGATCGTCACGGTGGACAACGGCATCGCCAGCGTGGACGGCGTGGCGGCGGCCAACGCGCTCGGCATCGACGTGGTGGTGACCGACCATCACCTGCCCGGCGAGCAGCTGCCGGACGCGGCGGTGATCGTCAACCCCAACCAGCCCGGCTGCGCCTTCCCGAGCAAGAACCTGGCCGGCGTGGGCGTGATGTTCTACGTGCTGCTGGCACTGCGCGCCGAGCTGCGCCGCCGCGGCGCGTTCGACGCGCAGACCCAGCCGCGCCTGGACGCCCTGCTCGACCTGGTGGCGCTGGGCACGGTGGCCGACGTGGTCAAGCTCGACAGCAACAACCGCATCCTGGTGGCGCAGGGCCTCAAGCGCATGCGCGCCGGGCGCATGCACGCGGGCGTGGCCGCGCTGTTCCGCGCCGCCGGGCGCGAAGCCGCGCGCGCCAACACCTTCGACCTCGGCTTCGGCGTGGGCCCGCGCCTGAACGCGGCCGGGCGGCTGGCCGACATGTCGCTCGGCATCGAATGCCTGCTCACCGACGACGCCAGCCGCGCGTGGGAAATCGCCCAGGAACTCGACGGCATGAACCGCGAGCGCCGCGACATCGAGGCCGGCATGCAGCAGGAAGCGCTGCGCATCCTGGAAGGCCCGCTGGGCGCGCTGGACCCGGCCGCGCGCTTCACCGTGAGCGTGTTCAACGATACCTGGCACCAGGGCGTGATCGGCATCGTGGCGTCGCGGCTCAAGGAGAAATACCACCGGCCGACCATCACCTTCGCGCCCGGCGACGACGGCACCATCAAGGGCTCGGGCCGCTCGATCCCCGGCTTCCACCTGCGCGACGCGCTGGACCTGGTGTCCAAGCGCCATCCCGGCCTGCTGGTCAAGTTCGGCGGCCATGCGATGGCGGCCGGCCTGACGCTGCGCGCGGACACCTTCGGCGAGTTCACGGAAGCGTTCGAGGCGGTGGGACGCGAATGGCTGGACGACGAGCAGCTCGCGCGCGTGATCGAGACCGACGGCGACATCGAGGACGGCTGCTTCAGCCCGGAATTCGTCGCGCTGCTAGAGCAGCAGGTGTGGGGCCAGGGCTTTCCCGCGCCGACCTTCTGCGGCGAGTTCGACGTGCTGCGCCAGAGCGTGCTCAAGGGCAAGCACCTCAAGCTGCAGCTCGGGCGCGGCAGCCAGCGCTTCGACGCGATCTGGTTCAACCACGCCGATTCGCTCGGCGCCAGCGCGCTGGTGGCCTACCGGCTGGACAACAACACCTTCAACGGCGTCACGCGCGTGCAGATGGTGATCGAGCACGCGCAGTAGCGGCGGCGCCCGCCGCTACTCAGGCCCGCCCGCCTCAGCCGCGCGCGGGCAGCAGCCCGGCCGGGTCGACCGGCTTGCCGTTGTTGCGCACCTCGAAGTGCAGCTCGCTGTCGGACCTGCCCATGCGCCCGACCTCCTGGCCGCCGGACACCTGCGCGCCTTCGCTGACCGAGGGCTTGTCGAGGTTGCCGTAGACCGTCAGCCAGTTGTCGTCGTGCTTGATGATGACCAGCATGCCGTAGCCGCGCAGGTTGCCCACGTGGATGGCCTTGCCCGCGGCGGCGGCGCGCACCGCGCTGCCGGGCGGCGTGTCGATGCTCAGGCCCTTGCTGGCGGGCGGCCCGTAGCCCGCCGTGACGCGGCCCTCGGCCGGCCATTGCAGGCGGATGCTGGTGGCCGGCGCGCGCGCCGGCGGGCTGCTGTCCACGCGCGGGGTGTCGCGCACGGCCACCGGGCCGCTGCCGCTGCCCGCGCTGCCGCCGGCGCTGGCGGTGCCGCTGCCGGGCGGGCGGATGCGCAGCAACTGGCCGACCTCGATGCGGTCGGCGCTGGGCAGCTGGTTCCAGCGCGTCAGGTCGCGCACCGAGCGCTTGTGGCGCTGGGCCACGCTGTACAGGGTGTCGCCGCTCTGCACCCGGTAGTAGCCGTCCGGCGCCGGCTCGCTGGCCAGGGTGCCGCAGCCCGCCGCGAGGCACGCCGCGGCCGCGGCGGCCAGCAGGCCGAGCGCGCGGCGGCGGCGGCCATTGGTCGTGTCGGTCGTGTCGGTCGTCCCGGTCATCCTTGCCCTCTCGCTTCTGGTCGTCTCGGTCGTCTCGTGATTGCTTGGCTTCATGCGTGCTTATCGTCCATCCTTGTCCATGTCTGAACGGCTATTTCGAAGGCGGCCGGCGGGGTGCCCGGCGGACCCCCGCCGGCGCGGGCCTGCCGCAAGTCTGCCATGCCGCACCCGCAACTGTAGACCGTTCGGCAAGCGAACCGTTCGAAATTGTCCGCCGCGCGCCGCCCGGTGCGGGGGAACAGCCCCCGATCCGCTATAATTCAAGGTTTTGAAAAGCGCAGAACATCATGGAAGCAGAACGCCTCAACGCCATTTCCGGTGCCATCTCCGATCTCCGTTCCCGGACGGAAGATCTACGGGGGTATCTTTGACTACGATGTCAAGGTAGGACGGCTCGACGAAGTCAACGGCGAACTCGAGGATCCCGAGGTCTGGAACAACCCCAAGAAGGCCCAGGACCTCGGCAAGGAAAAGAAGATGCTGGAGGGCGTGGTCGGCGTCCTCGGCAAGCTCACGGATGACCTTTCGGGCGCCGAGGAGCTGTTCGAGCTCGCGCGCGAGGAAGGCGACGACGACACGATGGAAGCCATCGAGGCCGACGTCAAGGGCTTCGAGGCCGTCGTCGCGGACATGGAATTCCGCCGCATGTTCTCGGGCGAGATGGACCAGGCCAACGCGTTCATCGACATCCAGGCCGGCGCCGGCGGCACCGAGGCCTGCGACTGGGCCTCGATGCTGCTGCGCCAGTACCTGAAGTACTGCGAGCGCAAGGGCTTCAAGGCCGAGGTGCTGGAAGAGTCCGAGGGCGACGTGGCCGGCATCAAGAGCGCCACCATCAAGATCGAGGGCGAATACGCGTTCGGCTACCTGCGCACCGAGACCGGCGTGCACCGCCTGGTGCGCAAGTCGCCGTTCGACTCGTCGGGCGGCCGGCACACCTCGTTCTCGTCGGTGTTCGTCTACCCCGAGGTGGACGATTCGTTCGAGGTCGAGGTCAATCCGGCGGACCTGCGCGTGGACACCTACCGCGCCTCGGGCGCGGGCGGCCAGCACATCAACAAGACCGATTCGGCCGTGCGGATCACGCACATCCCGACCGGCATCGTGGTGCAGTGCCAGAACGACCGCTCGCAGCACCGCAACCGCGCCGAGGCCATGTCGATGCTGAAGTCGCGCCTGTACGAGCACGAGATGCGCAAGCGCCAGGCCGAGGCCGACAAGCTCGAGGCCGGCAAGACCGACGTGGGCTGGGGCCACCAGATCCGCTCCTACGTGCTGGACCAGAGCCGCATCAAGGACCTGCGCACCAACGTGGAAATGTCCAACACGCAGAAGGTGCTGGACGGCGACCTGGACCCGTTCATCGAGGCCAGCCTCAAGCAAGGCCTGTAACACGACCCCGCGCCGCCGCCCGGCGGCGCGGCGCGACTCACCTGCCGGACCCATCCGACCATGACCGCAGCATCGACCGCAGCAACGCACCTGTTCATCATCACCGGCACCTCGCGCGGGCTCGGTGCCGCGCTGGCGCAGGCCCTGCTCAAGCCGGGCCACCGCCTGATCTGCGTGGCGCGCAACCGCAATCCCGAACTGGAACAGGCCGCCGCCGCCAGCGGCGTCAAGGTGGCCTGGCACCTGCAGGACCTGTCGCAGGCCGGGCCTGCCGCGGCGTGGCTGGGCAGCGTGCTCGACGCGGTCGACGAGGCGCCCGCCAGCGCCACGCTGATCCTCAACGCGGGCATGATCGAGCCGATCGGCCCGGTGGCCGCGCTGCAGGAAGCCACGCTGGTGCCGCACCTGCTCACCAACCTGGCCACGCCGATGACCATGACCGCGGCCTTCCTGGCGCGCACCGAGCGCTTCGGCTGCCCGCGCAAGGTGCTGGCGATCTCGTCCGGCGCGGCGCGCCGCCCGGTCGAGGGCTGGGCCGCCTACTGCGCCGGCAAGGCCGGGCTCGACATGTTCGTGCGCTCGGTCAACGCCGAGTACGCGCAGGCGCCGGCCGAACGCGGCGTGCGCGCGGTGGCGCTGGCCCCGGGCGTGGTCGACACCAGCATGCAGGCCACCATCCGCGGCGCCGACTTCGCGCAGGTGCAGCGCTTCCGCGACCTCAAGGACAACGACCAGCTCGCCTCGGCCGAGGACACCGCGCGCCGCATCGCGGCCTACCTCGACCGCCCGGACTTCGGCAGCACCGAGCTCGACGACATCCGCAATACCTGAATCGCCCTGAACCGCCTGACACGCGCGCGGCCCGCCGCGCGCCTCACCAAAACACCATGACCGACTCCAACCGCGCTCCCGCCGAGGCCAACGCCCCCGCCGCAGCCGACGAAAACAAGATCATCGCGGAACGGCGCGAGAAGCTGCAGGCCCTGCGCCAGCAAGGCGTGGCCTTCCCCAACGACTTCCGCCCGACCCACCAGTCCGCCGCGCTGCACGCGCAGTACGGCGAAACCGACCAGGCCGCGCTCGAAGCGGCGCCGGTCGAGGTCGCCATCGCCGGGCGCATGATGCTCAAGCGCGTGATGGGCAAGGCCAGCTTCGCCACCGTGCAGGACGGCGCCGGCCGCATCCAGTTCTACATCAGCCGCGACGCGATCGGCGAAGAGGTCTACGCCGCCTTCAAGAAGTGGGACCTCGGCGACATCATCGCCGCGCGCGGCACGCTGATGAAGACCAGGACCGGCGAGCTGTCGGTGGCGGTCAGCGAGCTGCGCCTGCTGTCCAAGAGCCTGCGCCCGCTGCCCGGCGATTTCTACGGCCTGTCGGACCAGGAGCTGAAATACCGCCAGCGCTACGTCGACCTGATCGTGTCGCCGGAGACGCGCGCCACCTTCCGCGCGCGCACCCAGGCCATCAGCTCGCTGCGCCGCCACATGGCCGACGCGGACTTCATGGAAGTGGAAACGCCGATGCTGCACCCGATCCCGGGCGGCGCCGCGGCCAAGCCCTTCATCACGCACCACAACGCGCTGGACATGCAGATGTTCCTGCGCATCGCGCCCGAGCTGTACCTCAAGCGCCTGGTGGTGGGCGGCTTCGAGCGCGTGTTCGAGATCAACCGCAATTTCCGCAACGAGGGGGTGAGCCCGCGCCACAACCCCGAGTTCACCATGATGGAGTTCTACGCCGCGTACACCGACTACCGCTGGCTGATGGACTTCACCGAGAACCTGATCCGCCAGGCCGCCATCGACGCGCGCGGCAGCGCCGTGCTGACCTACCAGGGCCGCGAGCTGGACCTGTCCAAGCCGTTCCACCGCCTCACCATCTGCCAGGCGATCCAGAAATACGCGCCGCAGTACACCGACGCGCAACTGGCCGACGTGGACTTCCTGCGCGCCGAGCTGAAGAAGTTCGGCGTCAACACCGGCGCGCCGCAGTTCCTCAACGCGGGTCTGGGCACGCTGCAGCTGGTGCTGTTCGAGGAAACCGCCGAAAGCCAGCTGTGGGAGCCGACCTACATCGTCGACTACCCGGTGGAAGTCTCGCCGCTGGCGCGCGCCTCGGACACGCTGCCCGGCATCACCGAGCGCTTCGAGCTGTTCATCACCGGCCGCGAGATCGCCAACGGCTTCTCCGAGCTGAACGACGCCGAGGACCAGGCCGAGCGCTTCCGCAAGCAGGTCGACCAGAAGGACGCCGGCGACGAGGAAGCCATGTACTTCGACGCCGACTACATCCGCGCGCTGGAATACGGCATGCCCCCGACGGGCGGCTGCGGCATCGGCATCGACCGCCTGGTGATGCTGCTGACCGACAGCCCCAACATCCGCGACGTCATCCTGTTCCCGCACCTGCGCCGCGAGGACTGAACGCTGCTGAATGGCTGGCGCTCATCTCCTGCTGGCAGGAGAGGGGCGAACCCAAGCGGCCGGCTGAACGTGCCGGCGACCCAGAGCCCCATCGCGTCGATGGGGCTTTTTGCTTTCCGCGGCTGGCGTTGTTACAAACGGCCCGGCGCGGCGCCCGGCTCACCTCGGCCAAGCCATTGATTCCACGGGCAAATCCACCCTACACAAACTTACAAAATCAAACGGAAAACGGCGGCGGATTCGGCCAGACTCAAGACCGGGAAACATCGAAGCCGCGTGTGCTCAACTCAACGTGTGCTTTCGGTACCGCACAAGGAAAACGACATGCCGAATCCGACCCTGAACCCGTCCAGCGAATCCACCGCGCCGGCGCTGCCCGCGCAACGCCGCCTGCATCCGCTCGTGGGCGCCGCGGCCGTGGCCATCGTGATCGCCAGCCTGACGGCGGTGGCCGCCATGACCGGCGTGCTGCCGCTCGGCAAGGCCGCGCCCGGTGCGCCGCAGTCGCTGACCGCGCAGATCGCCGCGGAAAATGCCGCAGTCAGCCAGCAGCCGCAGCAGCCCGTGCCGGGCAGCACCACGCGGCCGCCCGAGGCCATGAATCCGGCGCCGGCGCAAGCTGTCGCCCCCGCTGCGCCGGCCGCGCAGGCCCAGCCGCCCCGGCGCGCCGACAACGGCGCGTATGCGCAGCGCCAGTCCGCGCCACCCAGCGCCAGCCTCGGCCGCGTAGTGGCCATCACGCCGGTCGAGACCGCCAAGCCGGCCACGGGCCTCGGCGCGGTGGGCGGCGCCGTGGTCGGCGGCCTGCTGGGCAACCAGATCGGCCGCGGCAACGGCCGCATCCTCGGCACCGTGGCCGGCGCCGTGGGTGGCGGCTTCGCCGGCAACCAGATCGAAAAGAGCGTGCGCAAGGACACCAGCTACCAGGTCCGCGTGCAGATGGACAACGGCACGCACCGCACCTTCACCTATCATGCCGATCCCGGCGTGCAGGTCGGCGAGCGGGTCCGGCTGCAGGACGGCGGGCTGGCCCCCGCCTGAGACGGACACAGTGCCGGCGGCCAAAGAAAAACGGGCGCGCGCGCCCGTTTTTCCTTGGCCCTTTACCTGCTGCCAGCCTGCCTGCCTCGCGGCCTGGAAGTCGTTTCAAGATGAAGCAAAGCGGTTCTGGCCAGGGCGAAGCAGGGAACTCGGATCACGCAGCGCGGTGCGCGCCTGCCAGCGCGCATGCGCCCTGCAAGGGCGCGGCCGCAGACAGTACAACCAGTAACTTGCCGCGCAGCGCAGCGACGCCAGGGTCTTTTTGAAACGACTTCCTACGCCGCTTCCTCGATCCACGCGGCCTGGATCGCTTCCAGGATCTTCTCGCCCGAGCGGTCGGGCAGGTCGGCGAAGCCATCGAGCTCCATGACCCAGCGGTGCAGGTCGGTGAAACGGATCGCGGCGGGATCGACGTCGGGGTACTTGTCGTACAGCGCGGCGGCAATGTCGTAGGTGTCGGTCCACTTCATGGGCTCTCTCTCTCCGGTCGGGTCGTGAAGGCGGCAGGGGCGCGCGGCGGGCGCTCAGTGCTCTTCCTTGGCATGGTTGATCGTGTACTTCGGGATCTGCACGGTAAGGTCGCCGTCGGCGACCAGCGCCTGGCACGAGAGCCGCGAATTGGGCTCGAGGCCCCAGGCCTTGTCGAGCAGGTCCTCTTCCTTTTCCTCCGCGTCCTCGAGCGAGTCGAAGCCCTCGCGCACGATCACGTGGCAGGTGGTGCAGGCGCACGACTTTTCGCAGGCGTGCTCGATCTCGATGCCGTTGTTGAGCAAGGCATCGCAGATGCTGGTGCCCGCCTCGGCTTCGAACACGGCGCCCTCCGGGCAGAGTTCGACGTGGGGCAATACGATGATCTGTGGCATGGGTTGTCCTGGATATGGATACGGCGCGGCCTCGGGGATCAGCCCAGGTCCTGCACCTTGCGGCCCGCCAGCGCGCTCTTGATCGAGCGGTCCATGCGGCGTGCGGCGAATTCGTCGGTGCCGCGGGAAAGCGCCTCCACGGCGGCCTTGATGGCGTGGTGGTCCTGGCCCGCGGCCACGTCGCCGACCGCCTGGATCAGCCGCTCCACGGCGGCGCGCTCGTCGGCCGAGAGCAGTTCGCCGTCGGTCTCGAGCGCGCGGCTGGTGGCCTCGACCAGGCGCGCGGCTTCCACGCGCTCCTCGGCCAGGGCGCGGCTCTTCATGTCGTGCTCGGCTTCGCGGAAGCTGTCCTGCAGCATGCGGGCGATCTCGTCGTCGGCCAGCCCGTAGGACGGCTTGACGGTGATGGTGGCCTCCACGCCCGACTGCGTCTCGCGCGCGAAGACCGACAGCAGGCCGTCGGCGTCGACCTGGTAGGTCACGCGGATGCGCGCCGCGCCCGCCACCATCGGCGGGATGCCGCGCAGCTCGAAGCGCGCCAGCGAGCGGCAGTCCGCCGCCAGCTCGCGCTCGCCCTGCAGCACGTGGATGGCCATCGCGGTCTGGCCGTCCTTGAAGGTGGTGAATTCCTGCGCGCGCGCCACCGGGATGGTGCTGTTGCGCGGGATGATCTTCTCGACCAGGCCGCCCATCGTCTCCACGCCCAGCGAGAGCGGGATCACGTCCAGCAGCAGCCAGTCCTCGCCGGGCGCGCCGTTGCCGGCCAGCAGGTTGGCCTGCATGGCGGCGCCGAGCGCCACCACCTTGTCCGGGTCGAGGTTGGTCAGCGGCGGCTGGCCGAAGAACTCGCCCACCGCCTTGCGGATCGAAGGCGTGCGCGTGGCGCCGCCGACCAGCACCACGCCCTTGACCTCATCGGCGGCCACGCCGGCGTCGCGCAGCGCCTTGCGCACCGGCGCCAGGGTCTTCTGCACCAGCGGCGCGGTCATCTCGACGAAGGCCGCCGCGGTGAGCGTCAGGTGCACGATCTCGCCGCTGTTGAGCACGGCGTCGATCACGGTGGCGTCGGCCGCCGACAGCGCTTCCTTGGCGGCGCGGGCGCGTACCTGCAGCAGGCGCATGTCTTCGGCCGAAAGCGGCTGCAGGCCGGCCTGCTCGACGATCCAGCACATCACGCGCTGGTCGAAGTCGTCGCCGCCGAGCGCGGAATCGCCGCCGGTGGCCATGACTTCGAACACGCCCTTGGTGAGCTTGAGGATGGAGATGTCGAAGGTGCCGCCGCCGAGGTCATAGACCGCGTAGATGCCTTCGGAGGCGTTGTCCAGGCCGTAGGCGATGGCCGCCGCGGTCGGCTCGTTGAGCAGGCGCAGCACTTCCAGGCCGGCCAGTTGCGCCGCGTCCTTGGTGGCCTGGCGCTGGGCGTCGTCGAAGTACGCGGGCACCGTGATGACGGCGCCGACCAGCTCGTCGCCGAGCGAGTCCTCGGCGCGCTGGCGCAGCGTGGCGAGGATTTCCGCCGAGATCTCCACGGGGCTCTTCACGCCGGCTGCGGTCTTGATCTGCACCATGCCGGGCGCGTCGACGAAATCGTAGGGGCTGTGCTCGATGTGCGTCACGTCGCGCAGGCCGCGGCCCATGAAGCGCTTGACCGAGACGATGGTGTTCTTGGGGTCGTGCACCGCTTCGTCCTGCGCGCGGTAGCCGATCTGCGTGCCCTTGCCGGGCAGGTAGCGCACCACGGACGGCAGCAGCGCGCGGCCGCTTTCGTCGGTCAGGACTTCGGGAATGCTGTTGCGAACCGCCGCCACCAGCGAGTTGGTCGTGCCGAGGTCGATGCCGACCGCGAGCCGCTTCTGGTGGGGAGCCGGCGACATGCCGGGTTCGGATATCTGGAGCAGTGCCATGATGAATCGTCTTTATTCGTGCGGTGGCGGGCATCACCGCTTGCAGCGATGCGGCCCGCGCCGGGGCGCCATTGTGGCATGGCCGGGGCGAACCTGCCCGGCGGCCGGGCTAGTCTTCCAGGCGGTCGATCGCTTCGCTGGTATCGTGTTCGATCTTCTCGATAAACATCAATTGCCTGGCCGCGCCGCCGGCGGCGGCATCGTCGCCGGCATCGAGCAGCGCGCCGAGCGCCGCGTGGCGCTCGCGCTTCTCGCCGCGCAGTTCGCGCAGCAGCGCGTCGAGGCGCGCCACGTCCCGCCCGGCCACCGCTTCCTGCAGCGCCTCGCGCCATTCCATCTGCTGCATCAGGAACGCGGGCGCCATCGCGGTGTTGCTCTCGGCCTGGATGTCCACGCCGCGCAGCGACAGCAGGTAGATCGCGCGCTTGAGCGGCTGGCGCAGCGTGCGGTAGGCCTCGTTGGCGTGCGCGGCCCACTGCATGGCGACGCGGCGCTCGGCGTCGCCGGCGTTGGCGAAGCGGTCCGGGTGCGCCTGCGACTGCACGGTGCGGTAGGCGGTGTCCAGCGCGGCTTCATCCACCGTGTAGGTGGCTGGCAGGCCGAACAGCGCGAAATAGTCGTCTTTCAACACCTTTCCCCAAACAAAAAAGAGCGGCCGCGCCGCCCCAGGCTGCTGACGAGGTCAGCTTGCCGTTCGTGGTCTTCCCGGCCCTGTCCCGCGTCGCGGAAAACGGCGGCAAAGGCAGACGCGGGCAAGCCCCTCGGCGGGACTGCCCGCCTGGCCGGCGGCTCGCCGTGGTCGCGCGTCAGGCAATCCGGCGGGACGCCGATCCGTAGCGCGCGTTCGGGCGCGGTCCGCGGCCGCATCGCCAGGGCGGGTCATGGCGCATGCGCCATGACCGCAATCGAGCCCGGCCACCCGCGGTGCTCGCCGTCCCGATGGAAACCGGCGCCGCCGCGCGCCACGCCTGCCGCCCGGCGGGCGCTCAGACGCGGAACGACTCTCCGCAGCCGCACTCGTCCTTGACGTTGGGGTTGTTGAAGCGGAACCCCTCGTTCAGGCCTTCGCGCGCGAAGTCGAGCTCGGTGCCATCGATGTACGGCAGGCTCTTGGGATCGACGATCACCTTGATGCCGTGCGACTCGAACACGCTGTCCTCCGGCTGCAGGTCGTCGACATATTCCAGCTTGTAGGCCAGGCCCGAGCAGCCGGTGGTCTTGACCCCCAGGCGCAGGCCAACGCCCTTGCCGCGGCGGTCCAGGTAGCGCGCCACGTGCTTGGCGGCCTTCTCGGTAAGCGTGATCATCGCTGCTTCATCCCTTGCGTTGAACTCAGGCGGCCTTCTGCTCGGCTGCGCCCACGTGCTTCTTCTTGTAGTCCTCGACCGCGGCCTTGATGGCGTCCTCGGCCAGGATCGAGCAGTGGATCTTCACCGGCGGCAGCGCCAGTTCCTCGGCGATGTGCGTGTTCTTGATCTCCAGCGCCTGGTCCACGGTCTTGCCCTTGACCCATTCGGTCACCAGCGACGACGAGGCGATGGCCGAGCCGCAGCCGTAGGTCTTGAACTTGGCGTCTTCGATCACGCCGGCCTCGTTGACCTTGATCTGCAGCTTCATCACGTCGCCGCAAGCCGGCGCGCCGACCATGCCGGTGCCCACAGCGTCGTCGTTCTTGTCGAACGAACCCACGTTGCGGGGGTTTTCATAGTGGTCGAGAACCTTGTTGCTGTATGACATTTTGGCTACCTCTTGCGTATTTATGGGGTCTTGCTGGGGGCCTCGGCGCTCAGTGCGCGGCCCACTGGATGGAATTCAGGTCCACGCCGTCCTTGAACATCTCCCACAGCGGCGACAGGTCGCGCAGCTTGGCGATCTTGCTCTTGAGCAGCTCGACGGTGTAGTCGACTTCTGCCTCGGTGGTGAAGCGGCCCACCGTGAAGCGGATCGAGCTGTGCGCCAGCTCGTCGTTGCGGCCCAGCGCGCGCAGCACGTAGGACGGCTCCAGCGAAGCCGAGGTGCAGGCCGAGCCCGACGACACGGCCACGTCCTTGATGGCCATGATCAGCGACTCGCCTTCGACGAAGTTGAAGCTGACGTTCAGGTTGTGGGGCACGCGGCGCTCCATGTCGCCGTTCAGGTAGACCTCTTCCATGCCCGACAGGCCGCGCCACAGGCGGTCGCGCAGCATGCGGATGCGCTCGTTCTCGGTGGCCATTTCCTCGCGGGCGATGCGGAAGGCCTCACCCATGCCGACGATCTGGTGCGTGGCCAGCGTGCCCGAGCGCATGCCGCGCTCGTGGCCGCCGCCGTGCATCTGCGCCTCGATGCGCACGCGCGGCTTGCGGCGCACGTACAGCGCGCCGATGCCCTTGGGGCCGTAGGTCTTGTGGGCCGAGAACGACATCAGGTCGCACTTGAGCGTGTTCAGGTCGATGGCGACCTTGCCGGTGGCCTGGGCCGCGTCGCAATGGAAGATGATGCCCTTGGCGCGGCAGATCTCGCCGATCTGCTCGACGTCCTGGATCACGCCGATCTCGTTGTTGACCAGCATCACCGAGACCAGGATGGTGTCCGGACGGAGCGCCGCCTTGAACACGTCGATATCGACCAGGCCGTTGTCCTGCACGTCGAGGTAGGTCACCTCGAAGCCCTGGCGTTCCAGCTCGCGGGTGGTGTCGAGCACGGCCTTGTGCTCGGTCTTGACCGTGATGATGTGCTTGCCCTTGCCCGAGTAGAAATGCGCCGCGCCCTTGATGGCGAGGTTGTTCGACTCGGTCGCGCCCGAGGTCCAGACGATCTCGCGCGGATCGGCGCCCACCAGCGCGGCCACCTGCTCGCGCGCCTCTTCCACCGCGCGCTCGGCGTCCCAGCCGTAGGCGTGGCTGCGCGACGCCGGATTGCCGAACTGCTCGCGCAGGTACGGGATCATCTTGTCGGCAACGCGCGGGTCCACCGGGGTGGTGGCCGAGTAATCCATGTAGATGGGGAAATGTGGGGTGCTCATCGTTATGACTGCCTTTGTTTGGGACCGCAATGCTTGAAGTTGATCTGTCCGGCCGGGTGCTCGCTTATGACTGGGCCAGGCTGAAGACCGAATTCACCACCCGCGGGCGCGCGGGCTTTTCCTTTTCGGGGACCGCGCGCGGCGTGGCCACGGCGTGCGCGGCGGCATCCTCGCGCATGTCGTGCAGCACCGTCGGGCACTTGGCGCGCTGCTGGTCGACCAGGTTCTTCAGGGAAACGGAGTCGAGGTACTCGACCATCTTCTGGTTCAGCGTGGCCCACAGCTCGTGGGTCATGCAGCGCCCGTTTCCTTCATCTCCGTTACAATTGCCCTTGCCGCCGCATTGCGTGGCGTCCAGCGGCTCGTCGACGGCGATGATGATGTCGGCAACCGTGACGTCCTCGGCCTTGCGCGCGAGGCTGTAGCCGCCGCCCGGGCCGCGCACGCTCTCCACGATCTCGTGGCGGCGCAGCTTGCCGAACAGCTGTTCCAGGTAGGACAGGGAGATTTTCTGGCGCTGGCTGATACCGGCCAGCGTAACGGGACCCTGATCCTGGCGCATGGCCAGGTCGATCATGGCGGTTACCGCGAAGCGGCCTTTGGTAGTCAGTCTCATGATGCCGGGGAATACTTGATCATTTTGGTCGAGTATAAAGATCCCGACTAATTCAGTCAAGTACCCCTACTGCATTGCATCAACGCCGCCTCAGGCGCGCTCCTCGCCGGCCGGCACGGCCTGCCCGGCCGTGCGCGGCGGGACGATCAGCGACCACGGGTGCTTCAGGATGCGCCGCCGCACGGCCGACACCACCGCGCGCCGGTCGACGCGCCGCAGGCTGCGTGACCGCAACGCCATGTTGAACGCCAGCGCGAAGCTCACCGCCACGTTCAGCAGCCCCATCAGCGCGATCCCCGCCACCGCCAGCCACAGCGCCGGCATGCGCAGCGCGTCGAAGCCCAGCACGCCGATCGCCGCGCCCACCGCGCCGGTCGACAGCGTGACGTGGCGCACCTCCATGTGCGGCCCGAAGAAGCTCAGAATCTCCGGCCCCAGCCCGAGCAGCAGCCCCAGCGACACGTTGGCCGCGATGCCGGACATGTTGCGCTTGCAGAAATCCGCCAGGCGCATGGCGCCGGCCGCGCCCAGCACGTAGCGCAGGCGGCGGTTGTAGGCCATCACGTCGTGCACCTTGTGCAGCGCGAACCAGTTGTCGGCCCAGCCCGCCACCAGGCTCGACAGCCACAGCAGCACGCCGGTGAAGATCGCGTACAGCGGCGTGGGGCCGAGGATGGAGAACGATTCGATGGTGTCGATCGCCTTGGCCGGCGTGATCAGGTTGGCGCCGAGGACGCGGTTGGCCAGCCACTGGATGCCGAGCGCCACCGGGAACACCAGGGCCAGGTTGCCGAAGATGGCGGCGGCGTTGGAGCGGATCATGGCGATGGTGTCGTCGACGAACGCCTCGCGCCCTTCCGGCTTGCCCGCCGCGTCGAGCCGGTGCGCCAGCGCCGGGCCGGTCATGGCGGGCTGCTTGGTGGCCAGCGTGAAATGCGCGAAGTGGATCACCAGGAAGCTGCCGGCATAGTTGAACGAGGCCAGCAGGCCCTCGGCGAACTTGTCCAGGTGCAGCCCGTAGATCAGGAACTTGAGATAGACCGTGGCCGCCGTGATCAGGCCGCCGCCGGCCGCCGCGCGCATCAGCTCGCGGTATTCGCGGCGGTCGCGCGTGATGTAGTGCTCGCCGCTCTCGGCCGAGCGCTCGACCACCTTGCGCGCGAGCTGCGAGAACGACGAGCCGGCCAGGTGGGCGATGCTGCGGCGCGCCTGCGTGGAGCGGATCAGCGCGGCGATCAGGTGCGCGTGGCGGCCCGGACGCTGCGGCTCGACCCAGGTCGCCAGCAGCAGCTCGATGCGCGCCAGCCGCACCTTCATGCGCTCGATCTGGAACACCACCTCCACCGAGACGCCGTTCTCCTCCAGGTCGTCGTAGACGCGCTGCGCCGCCTGGTGGCAGCCGTCGAGCAGCGCGCGGAAATAGTTCAGGCGGTGCGCGAAGGCCTCGCCGCCGGCCGCGTCGTCCTCGCACAAGGCCTCGATGGCGCTGTCGAGGCGGAAGAACGGCGTGTCCTGCACGCGCCCCTTGAGGCGCGAGCGGATCGACTGGCTCAGGCCGGTGGCGCGCACCTGGCTGACCAGCACCTGGATGCTGGTGGCGAGCGTGCGGTCGAAGCGGTCCCATTCGGGCGGCGCGGCGCCGGCGGCCTCGCCCGCCGGCTCCTCGCCCGCGCGCAGCATGGCCGCCAGCCGCTCGAGCAGGTCAGCGTCGAGCGACTCGACCCAGTCGGCATCGTTGTCGTCGATGAACAGCAGCGCGAACAGGCCGGCGAGGTCGCCGCGGTTGGGCGGCGGCGGCAGGACACGCGCCTGCAGGCGGTCCAGCATCTCGCCCCAGAAGCCCGGATGGGAGGCCACGCCGGTGTCGCACAGCAAGGCGGTCGGGTCGTTGTCGCGCACCAGCGAGCGCACCGTGCGCGCCACGCGCGCGGCCATCTCCGGATTGCGCCCCAGCACCTGCAGCAGGTAGCGCAGCCGCACGTGCTCGCGCCGGCTCTTGCGGCTGTTGTCGGCCACCACGCCCTCGGCGCCGGGCAGGCCGTCGCGCCGGATCCAGTAGCCCAGCTCGATCAGCCAGCCGTTGCGGTCCGCCAGCGGCGCCTCCGGATCCGCGGCGGCCAGGATCGCGTCGAGTTGCAGGCTGGCATTGCGCGACTCGCGCCATTTGCGGAACAGGGAACGGAACATGGCACCTCGTGAAAATGGGAAAAACGGCCGGCGCACTTGCCGGGCAATTCGTGCATGCCACGCAAGCCGCGCACGCGCCTCAGCCCGCCGCGTCCAGGCCCCTGGCGCGCAGCATGGCGACCACGCCGTCGCAGGCGTCCTCCACGTAGTCGAGCACGCGCTCGAAGCCGTCGCCCTCGCCATAGTACGGGTCCGGCACCTCGTCGGCGTCGTGCCGGGTGGCGAAGCTCATCAGCAGGCGCAGCCGGTCGCGGCTGCCCGGCGGGCACAGCGCGCCGAGCGCCTGCAGGTTGTCGCGGTCCATCGCCAGCACGAGGTCGAAGCGCGCGAAATCGGCCGACGTGGCCAGGCGCGCGCGCTGCGCGGAGAGATCGTAGCCGCGCGCCAGCGCATGGCGCTGCGCGCGCGTGTCCGGCGCGCGGCCGACGTGGTAGCCGTGCGTGCCGGCGGAATCGAGCTCGACCGCGCCGTCCATGCCGGCCGCGCGCAGCTTGGCGCGCAGCACGCCCTCGGCGGTCGGCGAACGGCAGATATTGCCCATGCAGCACATGAGAATCGAGAATGTCTTTGTCGGCATGCTGAATCCAGCCTCCTGATCGGTCGGCGCCCGGCGCGCGGAGAGCGGATTTTACCCGCCCGCGGCGACAGGCCCGCGTGGCGCGCCGGATCGGGCCGGGCGGCCCGCGGCGCGCGGCCCGGCGCCGGCCAGGCTGCGCGGCGGCGGCGGAAAAGCAGCGAAGAAGCGGCAAAAAAACGGCGGCGGCAGCGAACCGGCGGCGGCGCAAGAAAAGCAAAAAAGGTGACGCAACGGTTCCTCCACCCGCATAATGCCTGCGGTGAACCATCGCTTCAGCCCCCTCCCCGCCTCCGGCGCCTTGCTGTGCGGCGCGCTCCTGTGCGGCGCTCTCTTCTGCGCGGGTCCCGCGCGCGCCGAGCCTTCCGCCGAAGCCGCCACGGCGGCCGGCAACGCGGCCGCCGTGGCCGGCTGCGCCAACATGCTGGCCGTCATCGAGCGCAGCCTGGAAGAAGAACTCGGCAAGGCCTGCGCGGCGCCCGCCTCGATCCCGGCCGCCGCCACCGCCTGCGCGGCGCAGCAGGAACCGCTGCGCGCCATCGCGGACTACATCGGCAAGCGCCGCGCGGCCGACGCCGATGCGTGCGAGACGCTGCTGGAAGTCAACAAGCGCCTGCGCACGCTGCCGCCCAAGAGCTAGCCCGCCACGGCGCGGCCCTGGAGCCGCGCGCTCAGGGCAGCTTGGCCGCCAGCACGTCCAGCTTGTTGATCGACGGCGGATCGGCGAACAGGTCCGGCGCTTTCGCCATGAGGGCCTCGGCCACCTTGCCGGAGAGATGGGCGTCGCGCCCGGCCTCGTCCGCAAAGGCATCGAAGATGCCGTACGTGGACGGCCCGAGCTTGAGCGCGAACCAGGCCGTGGTGCCGGTTTCGGCCTGCACCAGCGGCAGCCCGCCGAGCAGGAACGCCTCGACTTCCTTTTCCTTGCCGGGCTTCGCATGCAGCGGAACCCACAGCGCGAACTTGACCATGACGCACCTCTTCATCACCGTCCGGGATTCCAACTATAGACGGTGAGCGAGGCGGCGAGACGCCTCAGGAAGCCGCCGCGGCGGGCGGCAGGTGCTCGCCGTCGCCGCTGGCGCCGAACACCTGGCGCTTGAGCTTGGCGAGCTGGTCGCGCACCTGGCCGGCCTGCTCGAACTCGAGGTTCTTGGCGTGCTCGAACATCTGCTTCTCGAGCCGCTTGATCTCCCTGGCGACCTGCTTCTCGCTCATGTCCTCGTAGCGCGCGCGCTCCTCGGCGGCCAGCAGCTCAGCCTTGACCTCGCCCGGGTCGTAGACGCCGTCGATGATGTCCTTGATGCGCTTGACCACGCCGCGCGGCACGATGCCGTTGGCCGCGTTGAAGGCGATCTGCCGGGCGCGGCGGCGCTCGGTCTCGCCGATGGCGCGCTTCATCGAATCGGTCATGCGGTCGGCGTACAGGATCGCCGTGCCGTTGACGTTGCGCGCGGCGCGGCCGATGGTCTGGATCAGCGAGCGCTCGGCGCGCAGGAAGCCTTCCTTGTCGGCGTCGAGGATCGCCACCAGCGACACCTCGGGAATGTCCAGCCCCTCGCGCAGCAGATTGATGCCGACCAGCACGTCGAAGGTGCCCAGGCGCAGGTCGCGGATGATCTCCACGCGCTCGACGGTGTCGATGTCCGAATGCAGGTAGCGCACCTTGACGCCGTTCTCGGTCAGGAACTCGGTGAGCTGCTCGGCCATGCGCTTGGTCAGCGTGGTCACCAGCACGCGCTCGCCGATCTCGACCTTGGCGTGGATCTCGGACAGCAGGTCGTCCACCTGCGTGGTGGCCGGGCGCACGTGGATGATCGGGTCGACCAGCCCGGTCGGCCGCACCACCTGTTCCACCACCTGGCCCGCATGCTCGTTCTCATAGTTGGACGGCGTGGCCGAGACGAACATCACCTGGCGCATCTTGCGCTCGAATTCCTCGAACTTGAGCGGGCGGTTGTCGAGCGCCGACGGCAGGCGGAAGCCGTATTCCACCAGCGTGGTCTTGCGCGCCTTGTCGCCGTTGTACATGCCGTTGAACTGACCGATCAGCACGTGCGACTCGTCGAGGAACATCAGCGCGTCGGGCGGCAGGTAATCGACCAGCGTGGGCGGCGGCTCGCCGGGCCGGGCGCCGGACAGATGCCGCGAGTAGTTCTCGATGCCCTTGCAGAAACCGAGCTCGGACAGCATTTCGAGATCGAAGCGCGAGCGCTGCTCGAGCCGCTGCGCCTCCACCAGCCGGTTCTCCTTGTAGAAGAAATCGAGCCGCTCGCGCAGCTCGACCTTGATGTCCTCGATCGCGCGCAGCACGGTCTCGCGCGGGGTCACGTAGTGGCTCGACGGATAGACCGTGAAGCGCGGGATCTTCTGGCGCACGCGCCCGGTGAGCGGGTCGAAGAACTGGAGCGAGTCGATCTCGTCGTCGAACATGTCGACGCGCACCGCCAGCTCGGCGTGCTCGGCCGGGAAGATGTCGAGCGTGTCGCCGCGCACGCGAAAGGTGCCGCGCTGGAAGTCGGTCTCGTTGCGCGTGTACTGCATGGCGATCAGGCGCGCGATCACGTCGCGCTGGCTGATCTTGTCGCCCGCGCGCAGCGTCAGGATCATCTTGTGGTACTCGGACGGGTTGCCGATGCCGTAGATGGCCGAGACCGTGGCCACGATGATGGTGTCGCGCCGCTCCAGCAGGCTCTTGGTGGCCGACAGCCGCATCTGCTCGATGTGCTCGTTGATCGAGGAATCCTTCTCGATGAACAGGTCGCGCTGCGGCACGTAGGCTTCGGGCTGGTAGTAGTCGTAGTAGCTGACGAAATACTCGACCGCGTTGCGCGGGAAGAACTCGCGGAATTCCGAGTACAGCTGCGCCGCCAGCGTCTTGTTGGGGGCGAACACGATGGCCGGGCGGCCCAGGCGGGCGATCACGTTGGCCATCGTGAAGGTCTTGCCCGAGCCGGTCACGCCCAGCAGGGTCTGGAACGAGAGGCCGTCCTCCACGCCCTCCACCAGCTGGCGGATCGCCTCGGGCTGGTCGCCGGCGGCCGGATAGGGCTGGTAGAGCTGGAACGGGGAGCCGGGAAAGGTCGCGAACTTCTCTTCGTCCAGCGCGGGCGCGACTTCAACAAGATTCGACATAGGGCTGGCAGCGGAAAAGTAAGGGAAAACCTCAGGAAAACGGATGGATACGCTAGAATCTTGGGGTTGGCGGCCAGGTATCAAGATGGGGGCCGCCGCACTCTCCAGCGCAGTCCGGAGCATTCTACGCCCTCCCGTTTTGTTACATAGCTGACCACGAGATCCCAAATGAGTTTGTTTTCTGCCGTCGAGATGGCCCCGCGCGACCCGATCCTGGGCCTGAATGAAGCCTTCAATGCCGATACCCGTGCCACCAAGGTCAATTTGGGTGTCGGCGTGTACTTCACCGACGAAGGGAAAATCCCCCTGCTGCGCGCCGTGCAGGAAGCCGAGAAAGCCCGCCTGGCCACCGCGACGCCGCGCGGCTACCTGCCCATCGAAGGCATCGCCGCCTACGACCAGGCCGTGCAGACGCTGCTGTTCGGCAAGGAATCGCCGCTCATCACCGAAGGCCGCGTGGTGACGGCGCAGGCACTGGGCGGCACCGGCGCGCTGAAGATCGGCGCCGACTTCCTCAAGCGCCTGTACCCGGACGCCAAGGTCGCCATCAGCGACCCGAGCTGGGAAAACCACCGCGCCCTGTTCGAGGCGGCCGGCTTCCCCGTGGTCAACTATGCCTACTACGACGCGCCCAGCCACGGCCTGAACTTCGCCGGCATGGTCGAGTCGCTCAAGTCCTACCCGGCCAACACCATCGTAGTGCTGCACGCGTGCTGCCACAACCCGACCGGCGTGGACCTGTCGCCCGAGCAGTGGAAGCAGGTGGTGGAGCTGGTCAAGGAACACAACCTGATCCCGTTCCTCGACATGGCCTACCAGGGCTTCGCCGAGGGCATCGAGCCGGACGGCGCCGCGGTGCGCCTGTTCGCCGAGTCGGGCCTGCCGTTCTTCGTCTCGAGCTCGTTCTCGAAGAGCTTCTCGCTGTACGGCGAGCGCGTCGGCGCGCTGTCCATCGTGACCACCGGCAAGGAAGAAGCGCAGCGCGTGCTGTCGCAGGTCAAGCGCGTGATCCGCACCAACTACTCCAACCCGCCCACGCACGGCGGCACCGTGGTGGCGACCGTGCTGAACAGCCCGGAACTGCGCGCCATGTGGGAGCAGGAACTGGGCGAGATGCGCGACCGCATCAAGCTGATGCGCCACGCGCTGGTGGACAAGCTGGCCGCCAAGGGCGTGCCGGGCGACTTCTCCTTCGTCAAGGCCCAGCGCGGCATGTTCTCGTACTCGGGCCTGACCTCGGCCCAGGTCGACCGCCTGCGCACCGAGCACGGCATCTACGCGGTCGGCACCGGCCGCATCTGCGTGGCCGCGCTGAACAGCCGCAACATCGACGCGGTGGTCGACGCGATCGCGGCCGTGCTGTAATTCGCGGCAAAAAGCGATGAAAAGGCGACTTCGGTCGCCTTTTTCGCGCCCGGACTCAATTTTTTACGATCTTTTCCGATCTGTAATGGAGCGGTACCGGCTTTGTCCTATTGTCTTTTTCCGGTGCGGGCGTACCTTAGGGTATATGCTGCATCGCACGATCGTTCGCAAACGCGCATAATCCACCGCAGTCGGTAACACGTTGGCAACGTGAGCAGCATGAATCGTGGTTTCATCACATTTATAACGTCAAGGCGTTGAATTCCCGCTTCGCCCCCCAGCCTGATAGGTATCCGTCATGCTTTACCAGCTGCATGAGTTCCAGCGCTCGATGCTGCACCCGCTGACCGCGTGGGCGCAGGCCACGGCCAAGACCTTCACCAATCCCCTCAGCCCGCTCTCCCTGGTCCCCGGCGCCACCCGCCTGGCCGCCGGCTACGAGCTGCTGTACCGGCTCGGCAAGGAATACGAGAAGCCGTCGTTCGACATCAAGTCGGTCCGCTCCAACGGCCGCGAGATCCCGATCGTCGAGCAGACCATCGTCGAAAAGCCGTTCTGCAGGCTGGTGCGCTTCAAGCGCTATGCCGACGACCCCGAAACCATCAAGCTGCTCAAGGACGAGCCGGTGGTACTGGTGTGCGCGCCGCTCTCGGGCCACCACGCCACGCTGCTGCGCGACACCGTGCGCACGCTGCTGCAGGACCACAAGGTCTACGTGACCGACTGGCTCGACGCGCGCATGGTGCCGGTCGAGCACGGCCCGTTCCACCTGGCCGACTACATCCACTACATCCAGGACTTCATCCGCCATATCGGCGCGGACAACCTGCACGTGATCTCGGTCTGCCAGCCGACCGTGCCGGTGCTCGCGGCGATCTCGCTGCTGGCCTCGGCCGGCGAGAAGACGCCCAGAACCATGACCATGATGGGCGGCCCGATCGACGCGCGCCGCAGCCCCACCGCGGTCAATTCGCTGGCGACCAACAAGTCGTACGAGTGGTTCGAGAACAACGTGATCTACACCGTGCCGGCGAACTACCCGGGCCACGGCCGCAAGGTCTATCCCGGCTTCCTGCAGCACGCCGGCTTCGTGGCGATGAACCCGGACCGCCACCTGTCCTCGCACTACGACTACTACCTGAGCCTGGTCGAGGGCGACTCCGACGACGCCGAAGCCCACGTGCGCTTCTACGACGAATACAACGCCGTGCTCGACATGGCGGCCGAGTACTATCTGGACACCATCCGCGAGGTCTTCCAGGAATTCCGCCTGGCCAACGGCACCTGGGAAATCGACGGCGAGGCGGTGCGCCCGCAGGACATCAAGGGCACCGCGCTGCTGACCATCGAGGGCGAGCTGGACGACATCTCGGGCGCCGGCCAGACCGCCGCCGCGCACGAGTTGTGCGCCGGCATCGCCAAGACGCGCAAGCAGCATATCGTGGCGCCCAAGTGCGGCCACTACGGGATCTTCTCCGGCCGCCGCTGGCGCCAGGACATCTACCCCGAGCTGCGCGACTTCATCCTGAAGTACCGCTGATCCCGCTGAACCGCCGCCGACGCGCCGGCGGCAAGAAGGCAAAACGCCCGCATCGGATGCGGGCGTTTTTTCATGCGGTGACGCGCGCGGCGGCGGGCCTCAGCGCTTTTCCAGGTAGGACAGCAGCATGTCGGTGTGCAGCTCGGCAAAGCGCGCGTGCTCGTCCTGCGAGGCCACGTCGCGGCCGATCACCGCGCTGATGGTGTAGCGGTTGGACAGCAGGTAGTAGCCCAGCGCCGAGATCGTCAGGTAGAGCTGCGGCACGTCCACGTCGTCGCGGAACACGCCCTGGCGCTGGCCGCGCTTGACGATGTCGGCCAGCACGTTGACGATCGGGTTGACCAGCTGGTGCAGCTGCGTGGACTTCTTCAGGTGGCGCGCCTCGTGCAGGTTCTCGCTGTTGACCAGGCGGATGAACTCCGGGTTGCGGTAATACCAGTCCCAGACGAAGCGGGCCAGCGTGCGCACCGCGGCCACCGGGTCTTCGTCGA
This sequence comes from Cupriavidus ulmosensis, assembly GCF_977008105.1. Taxonomy (NCBI): domain Bacteria; kingdom Pseudomonadati; phylum Pseudomonadota; class Betaproteobacteria; order Burkholderiales; family Burkholderiaceae; genus Cupriavidus; species Cupriavidus ulmosensis. The sequence goes on along the minus strand of NZ_CDRMWP010000001.1, from coordinate 1,470,290 downwards.
CGATGTGCAGTTGCTCCTCGGCGGCGCGGAATTCCGCGTACTGGCGCTCCAGCACGGCGAGGAACAAGCCCTCCTTGCTGCCATAGTAGTAATACAGCATGCGCTCGTTGGTCTCGGCGCGCCGCGCGATCTGGTCGACTCGCGCGCCGGCCAGGCCGCCCTTGGCGAATTCCTCGGTCGCCGCGTCGAGAATACGGCGGCGCGTACCCTCTGGGTCCCGCTTCGTTCTGGTTTCGTTTTGCATGCGACGGCTGAAGAATCGTTGCGCGGGATTATGGCATAGGGCGGCAGGCGCCCGGCCCCGCGAAGCTGCGCCGCATCATCGCGCGTTTCTGCGCCGCAACGAAATCGGGGATAATCCCTGCCGCGCAGCCGTTCCGGCGGGCCGAGCCACCGGCCGGACAAGAGAACGGCACCCCGCCGTCCCCGCAAACCCGCAAATGCCGCTGTGACTGCCATTCCGCAAACCCTCGCCGACCGGCTCGAAGCCCTGCTGCCGCAGACCCAGTGCACCAAGTGCGGCTTCGACGGCTGCCGCCCCTACGCCGAAGCCCTGGCCGCCGGCGAGGCCGACTGCAACCGCTGCCCGCCCGGCGGCGCCGAAGGCATCGGCCGCCTGGCCGCGCTGCTCGGCGCGCCGGCGCCGGCGCTGGACCCGGCATGTGGCACCGAGCAGGCGCGCGCGGTGGCCCGCATCGACGAAAGCCTGTGCATCGGCTGCACGCTGTGCATCCAGGCCTGCCCGGTCGACGCCATCGTGGGCGCGCCCAAGCAGATGCACACCGTGCTGGCCGACTGGTGCACCGGCTGCGACCTGTGCGTGGCGCCCTGCCCGGTCGACTGCATCGCCATGATCCCGGTCACGCCCGGGCGCACCGGCTGGGCCGCGTGGTCGCAGGCGCAGGCCGACGAGGCCCGCGCGCGCTACGTGGCGCGCCGCGCCCGGCTGGTGCGCGAGCGGGAAGAAAACGACGCCCGCCTGGCCGCCAAGGCCGCCGCCAAGCTCGAGGCGCTGCAGGCCGAGACCGCGCAGAGCGAGGAAGAACGCCAGGCCCAGGCGCGCAAGCAGGCCATCATCCAGGCCGCCATCGAGCGCGCGCGCCTGAAGCAGCAGGCCGTCAAGCCGCGCAACACGGAAAACGTCGCGCCCGCCGTGCAGGCCCAGATCGACGCCGCCGAGGCGCGCCGCGCCAGGGCCGGCCTCGCCGCGCCGGACCCGGCCGGACCCGCACCCGACACCAACCCAGCCCACAAGGACGAATGAACGCCGCCAAGTGCCGCGCCCTGTTCGAAACACTGCGCGAAGTCAATCCGGCCCCGGCCACCGAACTGGAATACAGCTCGCCGTTCGAGCTGCTGATCGCCGTGCTGCTGTCGGCGCAGGCCACCGACGTGGGCGTGAACAAGGCTACCCGCAAGCTCTACCCGGTCGCGCACACGCCCCAGCAGATCCTCGACCTCGGCGAGGAAGGGCTGATCGGGTACATCAAAACCATCGGCCTCTACAAGACCAAGGCCAGGCACGTCATGGCGACCTGCCGCATCCTGGCCGAGCAGTATGGCGGCGAGGTGCCGCGCGACCGCGCGGCGCTGGAAGCGCTGCCGGGCGTGGGCCGCAAGACCGCCAACGTGGTGCTCAACACCGCCTTCGGCGAGGCCACCATCGCCGTCGACACGCACATCTTCCGCGTGGCCAACCGCACCGGGCTGGCGCCGGGCAAGAACGTGCAGGTGGTGGAGCACAAGCTGCTCAAGGTGGTGCCGCAGGAATTCCTGCACGACGCGCACCACTGGCTGATCCTGCACGGGCGCTACGTCTGCAAGGCGCGCAAGCCCGAGTGCTGGCACTGCGCGATCGAGCCGCTGTGCGAGTTCCGCGAGAAGACCGAGGCGCCCAGCATCTGAACGGCGCCCAAGCGGCATCCGAGCGGCGCCCGCAATGCAGAAAGGCCCCCGCGGGGGCCTTTGCTTCTTGCCGCGGACCGGAACGCCGGTCTCAGACGATGCGGCAGGCCTCGTCGAACGACAGGCGCGGGCCGCGCGGGAACAGCTTGTCCGCCTCGCCGTAGCCCAGGTTGCACAGGAAGTTGACCGACCACTTGCCGTCGGGGAAGAAGGCGGCGTTCACCTTGGCGGCGTCGAAGCCGGCCATCGGGCCGCAGTCGAGGCCGAGCGCGCGCGCGGCCAGGATGAAATAGCCGCCCTGCAGCGAACCGTTCATGAGCGCGTCACGCGCGATCTTTTCCGGCTGGCCGGCGTACCACGCGCGCGCGTCGGCATGCGGGAACAGCTTGGGCAGCTGGTCGTGGAAGGCGTTGTCGAACGCGATGATGGCCGTCACTGGCGCCGAGCGGGTCTTCTCCGTGTTGCCGGCCGAGACGCATTCGACCAGGCGGGCCTTTTCCGCGGCGCTCCTGACGAAGACGATGCGGGCCGGCGAGCCGTTGGCGGCGGTCGGGCCGAACTTCATCGCCTCGTAGATCTGGTGGAGCACGGCATCGTCCACCTGGCGGTCCTGCCAGACGTTGTGGGTGCGGGCATCGGTGAACAGTTGGGCGATGGCGGCCTGGTCGATCGGTTTCATGCGTCGGTTCCTGAGCGGGAGGAGGAGAAGGAGGAGGTAAGAGCCGGATTGTAGCGAAGACCGCGCTTTCCCTCTGCAAGCGATTTGAGCGGACGATTCAATTCTGTTGCATCTTTTGCCGCACCTTCTGTTGCGCCCGCGCGGAGGCGGCGGCGCGGGCGCGGCAAGCGGACATGGCGACACCTGGGCGGAAACGCCCGGCAGGCGCCCTGCGGCGCCATCCGCGCTCGTTTACAATGGCGCCACCATGTTCAATCCCTCCCGCGAAGAAGTCCGCCGTTTTTTCTGCGAAGCCTGGCAGAAGCAGCGCGCCGGCAGCGTCCTCACCCCGCTCGAAGCCATTGCCGTCGACTGGATCGGCGAGCATCCCGAATACCAGGACCTGCTCGCCGACACCGAGGGCGCGCTGGGCCAGGACTACACGCCCGAAGGCGGCCAGACCAACCCCTTCCTGCACCTGGCCATGCACCTGTCGATCGCCGAGCAGGTCTCGATCGACCAGCCGCCCGGCATCCGCGGCGCCTACGAGGCGCTGGCGCGGCGTCTGGACTCGCCGCACGAGGCCCATCACCAGGTCATGGAATGCCTGGGCGAAATGCTGTGGCAGGCACAGCGCAGCGGCCTGCCGCCCGACGGCGAGCAATACATCGCCGCCGTCCAGCGCCGCGCCACGCGCTAGGCCGGCGCCGCCCGCCGTCGCGACGGATAACGGCGGCGGCGAATGGTGGCAGACAACGGCGGCGCACAAATCATCACAAATTGCGCGTGCCGGGCATGATAGGCTCTACCGCGTCGCAATCACCCGCCGCGCCTGCGTCACCCGCCCCCCGGAGTCCGGGAACGCAGGCCGCCTTCATCCCATGCCGCCTTTCTCGCGCAAAGCCCGGGCCGCCGGCTCCGGCGCGCACCGGCGCCGGCCCGCACCGGCCGCGCCCGCCCTTCTGTTCTCGCTGATGCTGGCGGCGGCCTGGCCGCTCCAGGGCCGCGCCGCCATCGCGCTGCTGCAGCCACCCAAGGTGGTCGACGGCACCCGGCCGCTGACCCTCACGCTGCTGGTCAGCGCCGACAAGGCCAACCGCGCGTTCCTGGTGCCGCAGACCATCGAGGTGGTGGCTTCGGCCGACCTGCAGGCGCCGGTGCGCCTGCACATGGAGCGCGCCACGCCCGGCCCCGCCACGGTCCGGCTGCGCCAGGGCGAGCACCGCATCATCGAATACAGCGCGACCGTGCCGCCCACGCTGCGCGGCCTGGTGCGGCTCGACGCGGTCGACATCGACGCCGCGCCGGTGCTGGTCACGCTGAACCGCGCGCCCGGCCCGGCGGACACGCCGGCAGCAGCGGCCACGGCGGCCCCGGCACCCGCGGCCGCCGTGGCCACCTCGCTGGCACCGGCCGGCGACGGCCGCGCCCCGGCGCCGGCGCCCGTGGTACCGGTCGTGCCGGTAGCCGCGGCGGCCGAGCCCGCGCCGGTGCAGGCCGACCTGCGCGACCAGGGCCGCCTGACCTTCCACGAACCGATGTATTTCATGGCCGGCGGGCACGGCGGCGCCAATGCCAAGTTCCAGCTCAGCTTCAAGTTCCGCGTGTTCCAGGGCGAGAACCCGAACTCGCGCAGCCTGCTCGACAACCTGTATTTCGGCTATACGCAGTTCTCGCTGTGGGACCTGGCCTCGGACTCGCACCCGTTCCGCGACACCAACTACCGGCCGAGCCTGTTCTATTACCTGTCGGATACCGGCGTGCACAACCGCGCCATCAGCCGGCTGTCGGTGGCGGCGGGCCTGGAGCATGAATCGAACGGCCTCGACGGCGACCGCTCGCGCAGCATCAATACCGTGTTCGTCAGGCCGACCCTCTACCTGGGCGACCTGACCGACTGGCACTGGAGCGCGTCGCCCAAGCTGTACTACTACGTGGAGAAGAGCGACAACACCAACATCGCCAGCTACCGGGGCTACATGGATCTCAAGCTGGCCTACGGCAAGGCGGATTCGTGGGAGTTCGCCGCCACCCTGCGCAAGGGCACGCAGAAGTACTACGGCAGCGTGGACGCGGCCGTGACCTACCCGCTCGCGCGGCTGGTTCCGGGCACGGCGGGCTACCTGATGGCCGGTTATTTCATCGGCTACGGCGAGAGCCTGCTGGACTACAACCGCAAACTGCCGTGGCAGTTCCGCCTCGGCTACGCGCTGTCGCGCTAACGCCGCCGGCGCTCAGCCGGCCAGCGGCTTGCCGCCGGCCTTGAGGCGGGCGTTGCCCACCGCCGCGGCGAACTGGCCGTGGCCGTGCCAGCCGGTGGCGCGGCCCAGCTTCTTGCCCTTGTGGAAGAACATGAAGACCGGGATGCCGTGCAGGCCGAAGCGCCGGCCCAGCTCCGGGTGTGCGTAGACGTTGGCGTGCAGCCAGTGCAGGTCGAGCGCGCGCACCGGCTCGGGATTGGCCAGCATGGCCTTCTTCGCCATCTCGCAGTTGAAGCAGTCCACGCCCCAGAAGAACACGCAGACCAGCTTGTCGCCGGCCGCGGCGATGGCGGCGTCGATGTCGTCGCCATTGACTTCGCGCATGCCGAACGCCTCGAAGGCGCGGTGATCCTGGTGCGGGGCCTCGGCGCCGGCGGCCTGGTCGGGGGATGTGGACATCGGTCTCTCCATCAATGGAAAACGCCCGGGCCAGAGCGGCACCGGGCGTTGCTCGTGCCAGCCGGACGGGCGGACAGCGAAAGGGACTGCGGCGGTTACTTGGGCGCGGACACCGTCACCAGCGCCGGGCGCAGCACGCGGTCGGCGATCATGTAGCCGCGCTGCAGCACCGACACCACGGTATTGGGCTCCTGCGGCGCCGGCACCATCGAGATGGCCTGGTGGCGATGCGGGTCGAACTTCTCGCCGACCGGGTTCAGCTCGACGAGCTTGCCCTTCTCGAAGGCGCTGGTGAGCTGGCGCGCGGTCAGCTCGACGCCTTCGCGCAGCTTGGCGATGTCGCCCGAGCCGTCGGCCAGCGCGGCCTGCAGGCTGTCCATCACCGGCAGCAGGTAGTCGGCGAAGCTTTCGATGGCGAACTTGTGCGCCTTGGCGACGTCTTCCTGGGCGCGGCGGCGGATGTTCTCGCCTTCGGCGGTCGCGCGCAGGAACAGGTCATAGTTTTCCTTGGCCTTGGCTTCGAGCGCGGCCAACTGGGCGGCCACGCCGTCCGCGGCGGCGTTCTCGGCCTGCGCGGCCGGCGCGTTGTTCAGCTCCTCGCCGGCGGCCGCGGGCGGCGTCGTGTTGGATGGCGTCTGCTTCTGTTCTTCCATGTCGATCCGTTCTGATACAAGGACGCGGCCGGCCTGCGCCGGCCACGGGTGGTAAATCGGCAAATGTAGCCTGCAATTGGTGACAGGCTTCCGGTTTTTCAAGAGCGCACCGTGTCGGTGCGGTGAAACACATGGTTACAAAGAGGCGGGCACCGAAATAGGGGCCATATTGCTTTGCTGCAACGCACCCTCTAAGATGAAAGTGTACAAAAATGACAAAAATAACGGGGTCGAAGATGCATCACAAGTCGGGCCACTCTCGAAAGGTTAGCCATGCATAAGCTGCCTGTTCTGACGGTCTTCCTTCTCGCCGCATTATCGGTGATGACAGTCTTCATCTGCCTCTCCGGCGCCTTCACGCCGCGGGATACCGAATACGGCAGTGGCAAGGCGGTTTTCAAGCATTACATTGTTCCCTTCGTTCGCTGACCAGCCAGTGAGCCGCGGCGCCGCATGCGCCGGCGCGCGCCTCACTGCCCGATGCCGTCGAGCAGGCGCCGGTCGCGCTTGGTCGGCCGGCCCTGCAGCCGCGACGCCGGCTCCGTGTTGACCCGCCGGTTTTCCGCCTCCTCCCGCCGCCGCGCCTGGCTTGCCTCGGTTTCCGCGTAGAGCGTCTGCGCCACCGGCGCCGCGCCGCGCGCGCCCGCGATCCCCTTGACCACCAGTTCCCAGCGCTGCTGGTGCGCTTCGAGCACGACCGTGTCGCCGGGCCTGACCTCGCGCGAGTTCTTGCACGGCTGGCCGTTGACCCGCACCTTGCCGCGCTCCACAGCCTCGGCCGCCAGCGAGCGGGTCTTGAAGAAACGCGCGCACCACAGCCATTTGTCGATGCGCAGGCGGGCATCCGCCTCGAAAGATACGTTCATGCTGTCATCTCCTTGCCACGAAGCGCGCCTCAGGCCGCCGCGCCGCGCATCTGCGCCTGGCTGCGGCGCGCCTCCAGCTCGTGCGGGTGCGGCAGCCGCAGCGGCCAGCCCTGCAGGTGCTGCAGGGCGATCTCCGCCAGCCCGGCGATCCAGGACTCGGCGTCGTTGAGGCAGGGAATGTAGTGGAAAACCTTGCCGCCGGCCACCTGGAATTCGGAACGCCCTTCCATGCCGATCTCCTCGAGCGTCTCCAGGCAGTCGGCCGGGAAGCCCGGGCAGAACACGTCGACGCGGCCCGTGCCGACCTTGCCCAGCTCCCGCAGCGTCGGCGCCGTGTACGGCTGCAGCCATTCCGCGCGTCCGAAGCGCGACTGGAACGTGACCTGGTACTGGCCCGGCTGCAGGCCCAGCGCCTCGCCCAGCAGGCGGCCGGTCTTGAGGCATTCGCAATGGTAGGGATCGCCCAGTTCCAGCGTGCGCCGCGGCACCCCGTGGAACGACAGGATCAGCCGGTCGCCGCGCGCGAAATCGGGCGTGCCGTGCTGCGCCCAGTATGCGCCCACCTGCTGGTGCAGGGCAGCGATATAGGACGGATGGTCGTGAAAATGCTTGACCAGCCGCAGCTCGGGCTGGTTGCGCCACTGCGCCAGCACGCGGAACGCCTCGTCGAACGCCGTGGCCGTGGTGCTGCCCGAATACTGCGGGTACAGCGGCAGCAGCAGGACGCGCTCGGTGCCCTGGCGCCGCAGCGCCTCGAGCACCGAGCCGATCGACGGATTGCCGTAGCGCATCGCGCACGCCACCGTCACTTCGTGGCCGTGCTGGTTGAGCAGCAGTTGCAGCGCGTGGGCCTGGCGCTCGGTGTGGACCAGCAGCGGCGAGCCGGTCATGTGCGCCTCGCGCAGCCATACCGACTCATATTTCATGGCCGAGGCGCGCGAGCGCAGCGGCAGGATGAAGCCGTACAGGATCGGCAGCCAGGCCGCGCGCGGGATCTCCACCACGCGCGGATCGGACAGGAACTGCCGGAGATAGCTGCCGACGGCCTTCGGGGTCGGCGCGTCCGGGGTGCCGAGATTGATCAGCAGGACCGCCGTGCGCGGCGCCTGGCCGTGCTGATAGGCCGGTTCGGGAGTAGTCGTCATGGTGTTTCCGGTGTGGCGGGGCGGGCCGCGGCGAACGCGCGCGGCCGCCGGGTCGCGCCGGGCCGGCGGGCGCAACGGCACTGGCAGCCGGTGAGACCCGCCGGACCCCGCACTAGTTCTGGCTCAGCGCGCTGGACAGCAGCCGCGCCGTGATGTCGACGATCGGGATCACCCGTTCGTAAGCCATGCGGGTCGGCCCGATCACCCCCAGCGTGCCGACGATCTGGCCGTCGACCTCGTAGGGCGCGGTGATGACCGCCATGTCCTCGAGCGGCACCAGCTTGCTCTCGCCGCCGATGAAGATCTGCACGCCCTGCGCATGGCTGGAGACGTCGAGCAGCTTGAGCAGGCCGGTCTTGTGCTCGAACACGTCGAACAGGCGGCGCAGCTTTTCCATGCTGGAGGACAGGTCCTCCACCTCGAGCAGCTTGCGCTCGCCGGAGATGAAGACGTGGTTGTCCTCTTCCTCGGCCATCGCGCTGCTGCCGGCCTCCACCGCCGCCTGCATCAGCTGCGACATGTCCATGCGCAGCGCCCGCAGTTCGCCGCGCAGGTGGTCGCGCACGTTGTCGAAGCTCATACCGGCATAGTGCGAGTTGATGAAGTTGGCGGCCTCGACCAGCTGCGACGGCGTGTACGGCAGCTCGGTCTGGATGATGCGGTTCTGCACGTCGCCTTCGGGCGTGACGATGATCAGCAGGATGCGCTTGTCCGACAGCCGCATGAATTCGACCTGGCGGAACGCCTGCGCGCGCCGCGGCGTCATCACCACGCCGGCGAAATGCGACAGGTTGGACAAGGTGTGCGCCGCCGAGGTGATCATGCGCTGCGGCCCGAGCTGCTGGCCGTGCAGCTGCCCCTGGATCTTGCCGGCCAGCTCGGCCAGGTTGAGCGCGCTGTCGAGCGGCTGGGCGGTCAGCATGGTGTCGACGAACAGCCGGTAGCCGCGCGGCGTCGGGATGCGCCCGGCCGAGGTGTGCGGGCTGGTGATGAAGCCCATCTCCTCCAGGTCCGACATCACATTGCGGATGGTGGCCGGCGACAGGTCGAGCCCCGAGTATTTCGACAGGGTGCGCGAGCCGACGGGCTGCCCCTCGGCGATATAGCGCTCGATCAGCGTTTTGAGAAGCGTTTTGGCACGTTCATCCATGATGCACCCGATTTTACGCAAGTTTTCCCGGTTCGGGCGGCTGGCGCGCACCGGCGCGCGCCGGCGTGCTGACAATGGTCACGGCGGTATGGTCTAATCCGGGCATGTCATCGCTCCCCAAGCCCGCCGCCGCGCGCGCCCCCTTCCGCACCGTCGCCCTGATCGGCAGGTACGCCACCGCCGGCATCGAAGGCCCGCTGGAAGAACTGGCCGCCTGCATCCTGAAGAACGGCCAGGACGTCGTGTTCGAACGCGAGACCGCGCTGGCCACCGGGCTGACCGACTACCCTTCCCTGCCGCCCGGCGAGATCGGCAAGCATGCCGACGTCGCCGTGGTGCTGGGCGGCGACGGCACCCTGCTAGGGCTGGCGCGCCAGCTCGCCGGCTTCCCGGTGCCGCTGATCGGCGTCAACCACGGGCGGCTCGGCTTCATGACCGACATCCCGCTCGAGAACGTGCAGTCGGTGCTGCCCGACATGCTGGCCGGGCGCTACGAATCCGAGACCCGCATGCTGCTGGAGTCGCAGGTGGTGCGCGACGACGGCGTGATCTTCTCCGCGCTGGCCTTCAACGACGTGGTGGTCAACCGCTCCGGCATCTCCGGCATGGTCGAGCTGGCGGTCTCGGTGGACGGCTACTTCATGTACAACCAGCGCTCGGACGGCCTGATCGTGTCCACGCCGACCGGCTCCACGGCCTACGCGCTGTCGGCCGGCGGCCCGATCCTGCATCCCACGCTGTCCGGCCTGGTGCTGGTGCCGATCGCCCCGCACGCGCTGTCGAACCGCCCGATCGTGCTGCCGCACGACGCCGAGGTGTCGATCGAGGTGGCCACCGCGCGCGACGCCAGCGTCAACTTCGACATGCAGTCGCTGACCTCGCTGCTGCCCGGCGACCGCATCGTGGTGCGGCGCTCGGCCAAGACCGTCCACCTGCTGCACCCGCTCGGCTACAACTATTACGCCACGCTGCGCAAGAAGCTGCACTGGCACGAGTACCCGAGCGAAGACAACCGGCTCTGACGCGGCCCCGAACGACCCGGAACGATCCAACCCAGACCCTGACCCCGTCGCCCACGATGCTGCGCAGCCTGTCCATCCGCGATTTCGTCATCGTCGATAGCCTCGACCTCGACTTCTCCCCGGGCTTCACCGTCTTCACCGGCGAGACCGGCGCCGGCAAGTCGATCCTGATCGACGCGCTGGCCCTGGTGCTGGGCGAGCGCGCCGACGCCGGCGTGGTGCGCGAAGGCGCCGCCCGCGCCGGTATCAGCGCCACCTTCGCCACGCCGCCCGGGCTCGACGCCTGGCTGGCCGAGCACGATCTCACCGGCGACGAAGGCACGGTGCTGCTGCGCCGCACGGTCGACGCCGGCGGGCGCAGCAAGGCCTTCATCAACGGCGCCGCCGCCACGCTCGGCCAGTTGCGCGAGATCGGCGACCGCCTGGTCGACATCCACGGCCAGCACGCCCACCAGCTGCTGCTGCGCCCCGACGCCCAGCGCCTGCTGCTCGACGCCCACGCCGGCCTCACCGCGCAGGCCGGCGCCGTGGCCGAAGCCTGGCGCTCGTGGCGCGCCTGCGTGCGCCAGCGCGAGACCGTGGAGCACCGCTCGCGCGAGATGGCGCTCGAGCGCGAGCGCCTCGAATGGCAGGTCGGCGAGCTGGAAAAGCTCGCGCCGCAGCCCGGCGAATGGGAAGACATCCAGGCCGAATACAACCGCCTGTCGCACGCCGCCGGCCTGATCGAAGGCAGCCGCGCCGCGCTCGAGGCGCTCTCCGAGGCCGACGGCTCGGTGCTGTCCACGCTCAACGGCGTGGTGCAGCGCCTGCGCCAGCTCGCCGACGTCGACCCGGCCCTGGGCGACGTGCTGGCCGCGCTCGACCCGGCCCAGGTGCAGGTCGAGGAAGCCGCGCACTCGCTCAACCGCTACGTCGACCGGCTCGACCTCGACCCCGAGCGGCTGCAGGTGGTGGAGGCGCGCATGCAGGCGCTGCACACCACCGCGCGCAAGTACCGGCTGCCGCCCGAGCAACTGCCCGACGAGCTGCTGGCACGGCGCCAGCAGCTCGACGACCTGCAGTCGGCCCAGGACCTGAACAAGGCGATGGCGCGCGAGGCCGCCGCGCGCGCCGCCTACCTGACCATCGCCCAGCACCTCGGCGCGGCGCGCAAGGTGGCCGCCGAGAAGCTCTCGGCCGGCGTGACCGAGGCCATGCAGGGCCTGTCGATGGCCGGCGGCAGCTTCGCCGTGGCGCTGCACCCGCTCGAGGAAGGCCAGAGCCACGGCCTCGAGCAAGTCGAATTCCTGGTCGCCGGGCATGCCGGCGTGAGCGCCCGCCCGCTGGCCAAGGTGGCCTCCGGCGGCGAGCTCGCCCGCATCAGCCTGGCGATCTCGGTCATCACCAGCGAGGCCGCGCCCACGCCGACCCTGATCTTCGACGAAGTCGATACCGGCATCGGCGGCGCGGTGGCCGAAGTCGTTGGCCGCCGCCTGCAGGAGCTGGGCCGCGCGCGCCAGGTGCTGTGCGTGACCCACCTGCCGCAGGTGGCCGCGCAGGCCGGCACGCACCTGCTGGTCAGCAAGGAAACCAGCGAGGGCGGCCCGGCCGGCTCCGTCACCCGCTCGCGCATCCGCGCGCTCGATGCCGCCGGCCGCGTGGTCGAGACCGCGCGCATGCTCGGCGGCACCACGGTGACGGCCACCACCATGCAGCACGCCGAGGAAATGCTCGCGCAAGGCGCGCGCGGCGGCGCCGGCGCGGCCCGCGAGCCGCGCCGCACGCGCCGCGCCGCCAGTTGACCGCGCCCCGTCCTCCGGCCCCGTAACCATTCAGGAGTCTCCCATGTCCATCGGCACGCAGCCGCTCTCCCGCAAGCCGGCCCGCCCGCTGCGCCTGACCATCCTGTGCGGCGCGCTGGCCCTGCTGGCGCTGGCCACGCTGAGCGCCTGCCAGGCCCAGCGCCCGTCCGCGCCGGCCAGCAGCCTCAACGCCGACCGCGCCGTCGGCGACATCATGGTGCGCTTCACCGCGCCGCCCGTGACCGCCTCGGAAGACGCCGGGCGCCTGGTGGAATCCATCGCCGGGCCGATCCGCTTCGTGGTCAAGCGGCCCATGTCGGGCGGCGTCTGGCTCGTCACCGCGATCTCCGCCTCGGCCGACGCCACGCTCGACCAGGCCGTGGCCACGCTGCGCGCGGCGCCGCGCATCGAGACCGCCGAGCCCGACCGCGTGCTCAAGCCCAACCGCACCCAGCCGGCCAGCCGCGACATGCGGCCCGACTGAAAAGGACGGTTTGCTGTAGTCGAATGCCCGCGCTCGGGCGTTGAAGTACCTTGAAAAAGCTTGGTCGCAGTAACCGAGGTTTCCGGCGCATCCGCGCACAGGCAATTCCGGAGCGTCCCAGGGGTGCTCCACCGCGGTCGGTCCGACGCGGACCAAACGGCAGGAGGCAGACATGCGGCAACCGTTTCAGGATCGAAATAGCGGGCTAGCGCAACGGGCGCGGCGCGGCGCAGCGCGATCGGCGCTCTCGGCGCTGCTGGCGCCGCTGGTGCTGGGCGCCGGCCTCTGGCTGGGCCTGCCGGCCGCCGCCGGCGCGGCGCCCGACCCGGCCGCGCGCCCGGCGCCCCGCTACAGCGGCAACTTCATCGTGCGCTGGCGCGACGGCGCCACCACCAAGGACGGCGCCGCCGGCAGCGCCGGCGCGGACCCGCAATCCGAGCGCATGCTGAGCGTGAGCCAGGACACCGGCGTGGCGCTCTCGGTCAAGCGCCAGATGGGCGGCAACCTGCAACTGCTGAGCGCCGGCGATGCCGCCGACCCCGAGGCCACCGCAGCGCGCCTGCGCAAGGATCCGCGCATTGCCGAGGTGGTGCCGGACCGCTGGCTGCGGCTCCACGACACCAGCCCCAACGATCCCGAATTCGCGCTCAACCAGGCCTATCTCAACACGCCCGCCGTGGTGCGCGGCGGCGTCAACCTGCCGCCCGCCTGGGACCGCAGCCGCGGCAACGGCAGCCTGGTGATCGCGGTGGTCGACACCGGCTACCTGCCCCATCCCGACCTGGCCGCACGCATCGTGCCGGGCTATGACTTCATCACCGACCCCGGCACCGCCAACGACGGCGGCGGCCGCGACGCCGACGCCACCGATGCCGGCGACGGCGTGCCGGTCGGCTACACCTGCTCCGGCTCGGCGCCGGCCACCACCGCCACCAACAACAGCTGGCACGGCACGCGCGTGGCGGGCACGCTGGGCGCGATCACCGACAACGGGCAGAGCATCGCCGGGGTGGACTGGAACGCGCGCATCCAGCCGGTGCGCGTCTCGGGCCGCTGCGGCGCGCTGCTGTCCGACACCGTCGACGGCATGCGCTGGGCCGGCGGCCTGCCGGTGCCGAACATCCCGAACAACCCCACCCCGGCGCGCGTCATCAACGTGAGCCTGGGCGGCGGCACCTGCTCCACCGTCGAGCAGCAGGCCGTCAACGACCTCGCCGCCGCCGGCGCGGTGGTGGTCGCCGCCACCGGCAACAGCGCCGGCGCGGTCGAGGCGCCGGCGGACTGCGCCGGCGTGGTGGCCGTCACCGCGCACGTCAACGACGGCGAGAACGCCAGCTACGCCAACGTCGGCCCGCAGGTCTCGCTGAGCGCGCCGGGCGGCGGCTGCGGCAACTCCAAGGTCGTCACCGACCCCGGCACCGGCCAGATCTCGTGCTCGGCGTCGCAATCGTTCATCCGCACGCTGTCCAACGACGGCACCACCACGCTCGGCAACTACAACGTGACCAACTCGCAGGGCACCAGCTTCGCCGCGCCGCTGGTGTCGGGCGTGGCCGCGCTGATGCTGGCGGCCAACCCGGCGCTGACGCCGGCCCAGGTGCTGGCCGCGCTGAAAAGCTCGGCGCGCCCGCATCCGGCCAACACCTATTGCACGCTGGCGGCCAACACCGGCAACTGCGGCGCGGGCCTGCTCGACGCCAATGCCGCGCTGATCGCCGCCACGCAGGCGCCGGCGACCACGCCGACCGCGCCTTCGAGTGGCGATAGCGGCGGCGGTGGTGGCGGCGGCGCGCTGGCATGGCCGCTCTCGATCGCGCTGTGCGGTCTCGGCCTGCTGCTGGGCCTGGGTGCGCGCCGCGGCAGGAAGGCCGCGCCGCGCTGACGGCACGGCGGAGGCGGCCGCGCGGACCGCGGCGGCCGCGCCACTCCCCCCGCGCGCTCACGCGCCGTGCCGGCGCTCCCACCACTCCTGCAGCAGCCACAGCGCCAGGCCGGCCACCGCGCCGGCCGCGTGGGAGATGCGCACCACGCCGAAGCCCCAGTGCGCGTCGAACACCACCGGCGCCAGCCACGACTGCTCCAGCCAGGTCTTCACCAGCACGCCCAGGCACAGCAGCACGCCGGTCGCGCGCGACCAGCCGTCGCCGCGCAGCAGGCGCAAGCCGCCCCACAGCGCCAGCCCGTGCAGCGCGCCGGACAGCCCGCCGTACCAGCCCACCGACGGCACCCGGCACAACGCCAGTTGTACCGCCACGCCACAGGCCAGCAGCACCGCGAACATGACGCCGCCGCGCGCCTCGCGCCCGACCAGCAGCAGCAGGCCCGCGGCGGCCAGCAGGTCGGCCAGCCAGTGGCGCCAGCCCAGGTGCACCCACATCGCGGTCAGCAGGCGCCACCACTGGCCGGCCGCGCCATGCCCGAGCACCGCGTCGCGCAGGTAGAGCCCGTGCGCGTGCAGCCACGGAATGAAGGTGAAGGCCGCGCCGAGCGCGGCCGTGGCGGCCAGCGCGGCCAGCACGCCGGGCAAGGTGGATGGGCCGGCGGCGGCCGGCGGCGGCGCGGGCGGCTGCGTCAATTGCCGCCGGCGCCCGCCGGCTCGCCGAACACCGCCTGCCACAGCGCGCGCACCTGCGCCACCGCCGCGGCCACCGCATCGGCGGGCACGCGCGCCTGGTCGTGGCCGTCGAGCCGCAGCTGGTGCTGGCGCGCGCGGAACGCGCGGTAGGCGTCGCCCACCTCGCGCGCCAGCGCGGCGTCGATCAGGCCCAGCTCGCCGGCGGTGCGCAGCAGCGCGATATTGCCGGCGTTGCGGGTCAGCTCGGGATGGTCGTGGCTGTGCAGCAGCACCAGGTACTGCACGGTGAATTCGATGTCGACCATGCCGCCGCGGTCGTGCTTGAGGTCGAACAGCTCGCCGGGATTCGGGTGGCCGTCGGCCACCTTGCGCCGCATCGCGGCGATCTCGCCGCGCAGCGTGGCGGCGTCGCGCGGCTGGCGCAGGACCTCGTCGCGCAGGCGCTCGAAGTGCGCGCCGATCTCCGCGTCGCCGGCGCAGAAGCGCGCGCGCGTGAGCGCCTGGTGCTCCCACACCCAGGCCGTGTTGTCGCCCTCGCGCTGCTGGTAGCGGCGAAAGCCCTCGAAGCTGGTCACCAGCAGGCCCGCCTCGCCGTTCGGGCGCAGCCGCGTGTCCACGTCGAACAGCGTGCCGGCCGCGGTGTGGCTGGTCAGCCAGGTGATCAGCCGGCGCGCGTAGGCCGCGTAGATGTCGGGCGCGCGCTCGTGCTCGTCCTCGTACAGGAAGATGATGTCGAGATCGGAGGCGTAGCCGAGCTCCTTGCCGCCCAGCTTGCCGTAGGCGATCACCGCGAAGCGCGGATCCTCGCGGTGGCGCGTGGCCAGCTGGCGCCACACCGCGTGCAGCGTGACGGCCAGCATGGCGTCGGCGAGGTCGGACAGGCGGTCGGCCACCTGCTCCACGGTCAGCATGCCCTGCAGGTCCTGCAGCAGGATGCGGAAGGTCTCGGCATGGTGCTCGCGGCGCAGGATGTCCATCTGCGCCTCGACCTGGCCGTGGGCGGCGTCGAGCCGCGCGGCCAGGCGCGCGCGGAAATCGTGCCAGTCCGGCGCGCCGGCCAGCGCGTCGCTGTCGAGCAGTTCGTCGAGCAGTTGCGGGTGGCGCGTCAGGTAGGCGGCAGCCCAGCTCGATGCGTGCAGCGTGTCGGCCACGCGCGCCATCGCCTGCGGGTATTCGGACAGCAGCGACAGATAGGACGCGCGCCGGCTGATGGCCTCGAGGAAATCGACGAAGCGCGCGATGGTGCGGTCGGCGTCGTGCTGGCGCGCGGCCAGGTCCAGCGCGCGGTTGACCAGCAGGTCGAAGCGCGCCCGGCTCTGCTCGGACAGCGCGCGGTAGCGCAGCGACGAGCCGGTCGCGCGCAGGCGGTCCAGCAGCCCGGTGCAGTCGGTGAAGCCGGCCTTGGCCAGGCGCTCGCACGGCGGCTCGTCCTCCTCGTCGCGGATCAGCGCGGGCCACAGCGCCTCGCACGGCTCGTTGACCTGGTCGGGGTCGGAGAAGGTCGCCTCGAACTGCTGCGCCACCGGCTCCTGCAGCGAGGACAGCCGCGCCATCAGCGCCGGCCAGCCGTCAAAGCCCATCATGGCGGCCACCGCCTGCTGTTCTTCCTCGGTGGTCGGCAGGTGATGGGTCTGGGCGTCGTCGCGGTATTGCAGGCGGTGCTCGAGCTGGCGCAGGAAGCGGTAGGCGTCGGCCAGCTGCTCGGCCTGGCCGGCCGGCAGCAGGCCATGCTCGACCGCCACCGCCAGCACTTCCAGCGTGGGCCGCACGCGCAGCGCGGTGTCCTGCCCGCCGCGGATGAGCTGGAACACCTGGGCCATGAACTCGATCTCGCGGATGCCGCCGCGGCCCAGCTTGATGTCGAACGCGCGCTGATTGACGCGCTGCCCGCCGCCGGCCGCCACCAGCCCGCCGCTGCGCTTGGCCGCCTCGGCGCGGATCTGCGCGTGCAGCGAGCGGATCGCGGCGATCACGCCGTAGTCCAGGTAGCGGCGGAACACGAACGGGCCGGTCAGGCTGGCAAGCTGCGCCGCGGTGCGGCGCGCGTGCGGCGTGTCCTGCGCCGACACCACCCGGCCCTTGATCCACGCATAGCGCTCCCACTCGCGCCCCTGCACCACCAGGTACTGCTCCAGCATGCCGAAGCTGCACGCCAGCGGGCCGGCGTCGCCGTTCGGGCGCAGGCGCATGTCGACGCGGAACACGTAGCCGTCGGCGGTGACTTCGGCCAGCAGGTTGATCAGGCGGCGGCCCAGGCGGATGAAATATTCGTGGTTCGACAGGCTGCGCTGGCCGCCGCGCGTGTCGCCGTCCTCGTCGTAGAGGAAGATCAGGTCGATGTCGGACGACACGTTGAGCTCGCGCCCGCCCAGCTTGCCCATGCCGACCACCACCAGCTCCTGCACCTCGCCGCTCGATTCGCCGACCGGGCGGCCGTAGGCCGGGGCCATGTCCTCCTCCAGCACCGCCATGCCGTACTGGATGCCGAGCTCGGCCAGGTCGGTCATGGCGCCGGTGACTTCGCCCAGTGTCGACAGGCCGCGCAGGTCGCGCTCGATCACCACGCACATCACCTCGGCGCGCAGCCGGCGCAGCGCGCGCTTGACGGCATCCTCGACGTCGGCCGACGGCTCGCGCAGCGCCTGCAGCCGCGCCGCCATCCACGCGCGCGTGAGCGGCTGCGCGCTGGCGGCGGCGACGATTTCGGCCAGCCCGGGGCGGGCCTGCACCATGCGGCGGGTATAACGCGAATAGGCGGGCGAGTACAATGCCGTGCCGGCGCAGTCGACCGGCACGAGTCCGGCGGCGGCCACGACGGCGTGAGGCCCGCTGGCCATGTCGGCCACGGCTTGCCTGGCGGCGCCGGAAGTGTTGCCGGGCGCATGTCCGGCGGCGGCACCGCCCGCGGCGGCGCTGGCGGCGGTCGCGGGCGCGGCCGTGGAACTCGTCGGATCAGTGGAAGTCATTCCTGTTGTTGTTTGGAAGCGCGTGAGCCGGCCCCGGGGCCGGCGCGCGCATCGTGCATGGCCGGTCAGGCACCGAATTGGAGAGCGCCTAGTATTGTCGGATAATCAGCGCATGTCCAGCCGCGCCACCCCACCCGCAGAACCCGCCGCCACGGCCGCTGCCACGGCCGCTGCCGCCGCCAGCGCCGCGCCGGGACGGGATGCCGCCGCCGGCCCCTCCCTCCTGCGGCAGGCGCCGCGCCGCGCGCTGGCGCTGGCGCGCGCGTTCGGCCGCGCCGCGCTGACCGTCGTGCGCCATCCCGCCTGGCGCGGGCTCGGCCGCGTGCTGGTGCGCCTGGCGCTGGCGCTGCTGGTGATGGCGCTGCTGGCCGGGCTGCTGATCCGCTTCGTGCTGTGGCCGCAGGCCTCGGCCGCGCGCACCTGGCTGGAGCAGCGCGGCTCGATCGCGCTCGCCGCCAAGTTCAGCATCGGCCAGCTCGACACCTACTGGGACGGCTGGCACCCCGCCTTCCACGCCCGCGACGTCGCCGCGGTCGACAGCGAGCAGCACGTGCTGATGGCCGCCGGCACGCTCGACGGCAAGCTCTCGTGGCGCTCGCTGTTCAGCATGGACCTGCTGTTCCAGCAGGTCTCCGCCAGCCACACCGACCTGCTGGTGCGGCGCACTCCGGAGGGCCGGCTCGAGGTGGCCGGCCTGACCGTCGACACCGCCAGCGCGAAGCCGCAGGACAACCGCCTGTTCGACTGGCTGCTGGCGCAGGGCAAGGTCGACCTCAGCGACGGCAAGCTGCGCTGGCTCGACGACAAGAACAAGCTGCCGCAGCTCGACGTGGGCAACATCCAGTTCAGCGCGCGGCGGTTCGGCTCGCGCCACGTCGTCAGGCTGGAGGCGCAGTCCCCCACGCTGGCGCCGCGCCCGCTGGTGATCGCGGCCGACTTCCGCCACGACTACCTGCGCCGCGCCGGCGACTGGCACAACTGGCACGGCCAGGCCAGCTGGGACCTGGGCCGGCTGGAACTGCCGGTGCTGCAGCGCTACACCGCCATCTTCGACCGCGTGGCGCGCGGCACCTTCAACACCGACGGCACCATCGAATTCCGCGGCGGCGAGATCAGCCGCAGCCAGGCCCGGCTGCGCGCCAGCGGCGTGGACCTGCAACTGGCCGGCGCGCCCGAGCCGCTCAAGCTGGCCAGCGCGCAGGCCTTCGTCATGCACCGCATCGGGCGCGACCACGACCACCTGCTGACCATCGACACCCTGCTGTGGCAGCCCGAGCCGGCCGAGGGCCCGGCCGTGCCGCCGGGGCGCGCCGACGTGGCCGCCTCCGCGCCCGCCGCGATGCCCTCGTCGACGTCCTCTTTGGCGTCCTCCTCGGCTCCCTCCTCCGCATCCGCCGCCATGCCGGCCGCCGCGGCCCCCGCCGGCGCGGCCTCCGACGCGCCCGCCGAGAACGCCTGGCGCGAAGGCATGCGCAAGGTGGTGGTGGGCTGGGCCACCGACAACAAGGGCCAGTTGCGCAAGTTCTCGCTCAAGGCGCCCACGTTCGACCTCAACACGGTACGCTCGCTGGCCACCTCGCTGCCGCTCGACACCGCCCTGTCGCGCCAGCTGCGCGCGCTGCAGCCGTCCGGCCATCTCGACAACCTGGACGTGAACTGGAACCGCGACCGGCCGAACCTGCTGACGCGCCGCGCCGGCGCGGCGCATTTCAACGTGCAGGGCACGCTGCGCAACGTCTCGGTGCGCGAGCAGCCGGCCAGCCCCGCGCTCGGCGCGAACGGCAAGCCCAACCTGGGCGTGCCCGGCTTCTCGCGGCTGTCCGGCAGCTTCAACTTCGACGAGCGCCGCGGCAGCGCCCGCCTGGAGGGCAGCAACGCCGCGCTGGTGCTGCCCGGCATGTTCGAGGAGCCGCGCGTGGTGTTCGACCAGATCGCCGGCGAAGTGCACTGGACCCGCGACAACAACAAGCTGGCGGTGCGCACCGACGGCGTGCGCTTCGCCAACCCGGACACCGCGGGTACCGTGCGCGGCACCTGGCAGACCGGCGGCGACGGGCATGGCGGCATCGCCGACCTGACCGGCGAGCTGGACCGCGCCCAGGTCGGCCGCATCCCGCGCTACCTGCCGCTGGGCCTGCCCGCGGCCACGCGCCAGTACCTGGCCGGCGCGCTGGTGGCCGGCGAGGCCAGCGACGTGAAGTTCCTGGTCAAGGGCGACCTCGAATACTTCCCCTTCCACAGCCCGCACGAGGGCGCCGGCGATTTCCGCGTCGAGGTGCCGATCCAGCGCGTCAGCTACCAGATCGCGCCCCACGTCGGCGCGGCGCCCGGCAGCGCCGCGGCCGCCGCCAACGGCGGCAAGGCGTGGCCGAACTTCACCGACATCGGCGGCCGCGTGCTGTTCGAGCGCGGCGGCCTGTCCTTCGTGGCCCAGCATGCGGGCGTGCAGGGCGTGCCCGGCGTCGCGCTGCAGGATGTCAACGGCCACATCGCCGACCTCAGCGACCACGGCCACCTGCTGCTCGACGGCGGCGCCAGCGGCACCATGTCGGGCTTCCTGCGCTTCATCGCCGCCAGCCCGGTGCGCGACTGGACCGGCCAGGTGACCAGCGAGATGCGCGCCCAGGGCAACGGCGAGCTGCGCCTCAAGCTCGACCTGCCGCTCACCGAGTCCCACGCGGCCAAGGTGGACGGCCAGTTCCGCCTGCCCGGCAACGAGGTCGTGCTGAACCCGCAATGGCCGCCGCTGGGCGGCACCACCGGCGTGATCGCCTTCAACGAGCACGGCTTCCAGCTCAACGACCTGCGCGCGCGCCTGCTCGGCGGCGAGATCCGCGCCGGCGGCGGCAGCCAGCCCGACGGCACGGTGCGCGTGACGGCCAGCGGCAATCTCGGCGCGCCCGGCATCCGCGAGCTGCTGGCCGGCTCGGCGCTCGCCGCGCTGGCGCAGAAGACCGAAGGCAGCGCCGCCTACAGCGCCGTGATCGGCGTGCGCGAGCACCAGCCGCAGATCACCGTCACCTCCGATCTGGCCGGGCTGGCGCTCGGCCTGCCCGCGCCGCTGGGCAAGAGCGCGGCCCAGGCCGTGCCGCTGCGCATGGAACTGCGCCCGGCCGCCGCGCGCGCCGGCCACGAGGAACTGCTGGTGCAATACGGCAATGCGCTCAACGCGCGCTACCTGCTGCGGCGCGGCGCCGAAAGCACGGAGGTGGTGTCCGGCGGCATCGGCATCGAGCAGCCCGCGCCGCAGCCGGCCAGCGGCGTCACCGCCGCGCTGACCAGCGGCCGCTTCGATCTCGACCCGTGGCGCGCGCTGCTGGCGGGCGACGACGGCGCCGCCAGGGCGAACAGCGGCGCAAATAATGGCGCGAACAGCGGCGCAAGCAGCGGCGGCCGGGGCAATGCGCCGGCCACGCCACCCGCGCCGCCCTCGCCTTTCCTCCCCGAGCGCATCACCGCGCACGCGCGCACGCTGGTGGCATTCGGCCGCGAGCTGGACGAGGCGGCGGTGGAAGCCAGCCGCGCGCCCGGCGGCTGGGACGTGCGCGTGGACGCGCGCCAGGTCGCCGGCACGCTGCGCTGGCGCGACGACGCCACCACCGGGCCGGCCGGCGCGCTGACGGTGCGCCTGTCGCGCCTGAACATCCCCGACAACAGCGACGCCGGCAACATGGCGGACACGCTCGCCGGCAATACCGACGAGCTGCCCGCGCTGGACCTGGTGGCCGACCGCTTCGAGCTGCACGGGCGCGACTTCGGCAAGCTCGAGGTCAAGGCGCACGCCAGCGAAAGCGGCGGCGACCCGGTGTGGACGCTGGAGCGCCTGGTGCTCGAGCAGCCCGGCGCCACCTTCACCGGCAGCGGCAGCTGGCGCATGCCGCGCCGGCTGCGCGAAGGCGCCAGCGCCGAGCGCCGCACCCTGCTCGACTTCAAGCTCGACGTGCGCAACGGCGGCCAGGTGCTCGAGCGCATGGGCCTGCCGCACATCCTGGCCGACGGCCGCGGCACGCTGGAGGGGCGCGTGGGCTGGCGCGGATCGCCGCTGGCGATCGACTACCCCACCCTATCGGGCCGCGTGACGCTCAAGCTCGACAACGGCCAGATCCTCGCCGTGGAGCCGGGTGCGGCCAAACTGCTGGGCGTGCTCAGCCTGCAGGGGCTGATGCGGCTGGCCACCTTCGACTTCCGCGGCGTGGCCGGCCAGGGCATGGTGTTCGACGAGATCACCGGCATCGGCACGCTCGAGAACGGCGTGGCCAGCACCAAGGACTTCGAGCTCCGGGGCGGCCAGCTGCGCGCCTCGATGACGGGCAGCGCCAACCTGCCGCGCGAGACCCAGGACCTGGAGGTCACGGTGGTGCCGCGCATCAACGCCACCTCGGCCTCGGTGGCGGCGGCCTTCATCAATCCGGCGCTGGGCATCGGCACGCTGGCCGCGCAGCTCATCTTCGCCGACGAGTTCTCCAAGGCCTTCAGCCGCCGCTACCACATCAGCGGCAGCTGGGCGAACCCGCAGATCAACAAAGTGGGGGAGAATAAGGCCGATGCCCAGCCCGGCCTGCCCGGCGTGCAGGGCACCTCGAACCGGGTCTACCCGCTGCCGTAGGCCCCGCCGGCCGCACCGGCGCCGCCGGCTCTCCATACCAAGGAAAACGCACATGACCGCAACCGCCCCCGGCGCCACGCCGTTCCGCGTGGCCGCGATCCAGACCGTCAGCGGCATCTCGCGCGAGGCCAACCTGGCCCGCGCCGGCGCGCTGATCGCCCAGGCGGCCCACGGCGGCGCGGAGCTGGTGCTGCTGCCCGAGTATTTCTGCATGATGGGCCAGCGCGAGGGCGACAAGGTCGCCATCCGCGAGCGCGACGGCGACGGCCCGATCCAGTCGTTCCTGGCCGACGCTGCGCGCCGCCACCGCATCTGGCTGGTCGGCGGCACCCTGCCGCTGTGGTGCGAGGACGAGGCGCGCGTCTACAACACCTCGCTGGCCTACGATCCGCGCGGCGAGCGCGTGGCGCGCTACGACAAGATCCACCTGTTCGGCTTCACGCGCGGCACCGAGAGCTACGACGAATCGCGCACCATCCTGGCCGGCGACACGCCGGTGAGCTTCGAGGCGCCGTGCGGCCGCGTCGCCATGTCGGTCTGCTACGACCTGCGCTTCCCCGAGCTGTACCGCCAGCTGGCGGCCGGCGGCAAGACCAGCTTGATTCTGATGCCGGCCGCCTTCACCTACACCACGGGACAGGCGCACTGGGAGATCCTGCTGCGCGCGCGCGCCATCGAGAACCAGTGCTACGTGCTGGCCGCGGCGCAGGGCGGCAAGCACGAGAACGGCCGCCGCACCTGGGGCCATTCGATGCTGGTCGATCCCTGGGGCGAGGTCATGGCGGTGCTGCCCGAAGGCGAAGGCGTGGTGAGCGGCGTGATCGACCCCGCGCGCCTGGACGAAGTGCGGCAGAACCTGCCGGCGCTGCGCCACCGGGTGCTGTAGCATGTACGGCCGCGCCGCCACGCGCCCCACGGGCGGCGCACAGATCATTCACGCGGCGGCGCCAGCGCGCCGCCGCGGCACGACGACAAAAGGAAAACCATGAACGCCGGCGACCTCGGAATCCGCAACCTCGCCACCGCCCAGCAACTGCTGCTGGCGCCCTATGGCCTCGACGAGGCCAAGCTCCAGCGCGTGCTGGCGGACATCTTCACGCACAAGGTCGACTACGCCGACCTCTACTTCCAGTACACCCGCAACGAGGCGTGGAGCCTGGAAGAGGGCATCGTCAAGTCGGGCAGCTTCAGCATCGACCAGGGCGTGGGCGTGCGCGCCGTGTCCGGCGACAAGACCGCCTTCGCCTACTCGGACGACATCAGCCTGGACGCGCTGCTCAAGGCCGGCGCCGCCACCCGCACCATCGGCCGCGCCGGCAGCGGCCGCGTCAAGGTGGCCGGCAAGCTGGCCTCGCAGGGCGGGCGCAGCCTGTACACGCCCAACGACCCGCTCGACTCGATGGCCGCCGCCGACAAGGTGGCGCTGCTCGAGCGCGTGGAGCGCATGGCGCGCGCCAAGGACCCGCGCGTGGTGCAGGTCATGGCGGGCCTGGCCGGCGAGTACGACGTGGTGCTGGTGGCGCGCAGCGACGGCGTCGTCGCCGCCGACGTGCGCCCGCTGGTGCGCGTCTCGGTCACGGTGATCGCCGAGCAGAACGGCCGCCGCGAGATCGGCTCCTCGGGCGGCGGCGGGCGCTATGCCTACGGCTATTTCACCGACGAGCTGCTGCGCAAGTACGTCGACGAGGCGGTCGCCTCGGCGCTGGTCAACCTCGAGGCGCGCCCGGCCCCGGCCGGCGCCATGACCGTGGTGCTGGGCCCGGGCTGGCCCGGCGTGCTGCTGCACGAGGCGATCGGCCACGGCCTGGAAGGCGACTTCAACCGCAAGGGCTCGTCCGCGTTCGCCGGCCGCATGGGCGAGCGCGTGGCGGCCAAGGGCGTGACCGTGGTCGACGACGGCACGCTGGCCAACCGCCGCGGCTCGCTCAACCTCGACGACGAGGGCAACCCGACCCAGTGCACCACGCTGATCGAGGACGGCATCCTCAAGGGCTACATGCAGGACACCCTCAACGCGCGCCTGATGAAGATGCCCGTGACCGGCAACGCGCGCCGCGAAAGCTACGCCGCGCTGCCCATGCCGCGCATGACCAACACCTACATGCTCAACGGCAACCGCGACCCGCAGGAGATCATCGCCAGCGTCAAGCGCGGCCTCTACGCGGTGAACTTCGGCGGCGGCCAGGTCGACATCACCAACGGCAAGTTCGTGTTCTCGGCCAGCGAGGCCTACCTGATCGAGGACGGCAGGATCACCGCCCCGGTCAAGGGCGCCACGCTGGTCGGCAACGGCCCGGAATCGCTCAAGGACGTGACCATGATCGGCAACGACATGCGCCTGGACTCGGGCGTGGGCGTGTGCGGCAAGGAAGGCCAGAGCGTGCCGGTGGGCGTCGGCCAGCCGACCCTGCGCATCGAGAACATGACCGTGGGCGGCACCGCCTGAACCCGGCGCGGCGCCGCGCGTATCGCGCGCGGCGCTTGCCAAGCCCCGCAAAAAGCGCTATAAAGATGCTTCGTTGCGCGATGGTCAACTGCCGCGGCCCGCTGATTTACCGGACGCCGCGCAATTTCCTGCCATCCCTTGACGCATTGCCGCAAAGAACATACGACACCCGAGCCTGATCCGATCCATGTCCGCCAAGTTTTACTTTTACTTTTATAGCGATCTCACACCGCTGGCGGATGGAGAGGGACGATCGTAAGCGCCCCGAGGATACACAAAAAGCCGCCAGCAACCCTGGCGGCTTTTTTTATCCCGGCCCGCTCCCAGGCCCTAGCCCACACACCCAAACCCACGACCCACGAAATCCCGGAGCCATCATGCTGAAGAACACCGACGACCTGCGTATTCGCGAACTCAAGGAACTGTTGCCGCCGGCGCACCTGATCCGCGAATTCGCCTGCTCCGAACAGGCCTCGGACGTGATCTACGGCGCGCGCCAGGCCATGCACCGCATCCTGCACGGCATGGACGACCGCCTGATCGTCATCATCGGGCCCTGCTCGATCCACGACACCCGCGCCGCGCTCGAATACGCCAAGCTGCTCAAGGTGCAGCGCGATCGCTTCGCCGGCGAGCTGGAAGTGGTGATGCGGGTGTATTTCGAGAAGCCGCGCACCACGGTGGGCTGGAAGGGGCTGATCAACGACCCGCACATGGACGGCAGCTTCAAGATCAACGACGGCCTGCGCATCGCGCGCGAGCTGCTGCTGAACATCAGCGAGATCGGCGTGCCGACCGGCACCGAGTACCTCGACATGATCAGCCCGCAATACCTCGCCGACCTGGTGAGCTGGGGCGCCATCGGCGCGCGCACCACCGAAAGCCAGGTGCACCGCGAGCTGGCCTCCGGACTGTCGTGCCCGGTGGGCTTCAAGAACGGCACCGACGGCAACGTCAAGATCGCCGTGGACGCCATCAAGGCCGCCTCGCAGCCGCACCATTTCCTGTCGGTCACCAAGGGCGGCCACTCGGCCATCGTGTCGACCTCGGGCAACGAGGACTGCCACATCATCCTGCGCGGCGGCAAGACGCCCAACTACGA
The DNA here is from genome assembly GCF_977008105.1 of Cupriavidus ulmosensis. NCBI lineage: Bacteria > Pseudomonadati > Pseudomonadota > Betaproteobacteria > Burkholderiales > Burkholderiaceae > Cupriavidus > Cupriavidus ulmosensis. The sequence continues at coordinate 1,444,271 of NZ_CDRMWP010000001.1, read as the reverse complement.
CGCCGCCAGCGTGCAGGAAGCCTGCGAAGCGATCTCCAAGTCCGGCCTGGCCGCGCGCCTGATGATCGACGCCTCGCACGCCAACAGCAGCAAGAAGCACGAGAACCAGATCCCGGTGTGCGAGGACATCGGCCGCCAGGTGGCGGGCGGCGACGAGCGCATCGTCGGCGTGATGGTGGAGTCGCACCTGGTGGCGGGCCGCCAGGACCACGTACAGGGCACGCCGGTGGACACCCTGACCTACGGCCAGTCGGTCACCGACGCGTGCATCGGCTGGGACGACTCGGTCAAGGTGCTGGAGACGCTGGCCAACGCCGTCAAGGCGCGCCGGCTGGTCAAGGGCACCGGCAACTGAGCGCCGGTTGCGCGCAACGAAAAAGCCGCTGGTGTCAGCGGCTTTTTTCTGACTTCGACATGACGCCCGCGCCGGAACCCGGCTGGCTCGCGCGCACGACCGATCCGACAGGGTGCGGATGTGCCCGTGAAACCCGGCCCGACGGAAACAAATCAGCCCGCCATCAGCTCATGCGAGCTCCCGGATGAGCCGATTCGAGCTGTATTGAGCTAATATGAGCTGATTCAACCCGTCGAGCCGGTTCGAGGAGTGTGCCGTGGTCGTGCAAGACGAGATCCTTCTAGCGCTGCAGGCGCAGGCGCAAACAGCGTCTCCCTGGCTGAGTTCGCGCGACCTTGCCAACCGGGTTCATGCCAGTTGGTCCACGGTGAAACGCCAGCTCGACACGTTGGTGCGCGCCGGCGGCGTGATTCGGGAAGGCCGCGCGCGCGCCACGCGATACCGGTTGGCGCCGAGCTTGCCCGCGGCGTCGCAGCCGGCGGCGCCGCGAGCGTTATCGCCTGTGCCAGGCTTCTCGTTGTCCGCGCGAGGCCAAGCGCTGCTGGCCGAGCTGAAGCGGCCGCTGGCCGCGCGCGAGGCCGTCGGCTACCAGCGCGCCTTCGTGGACGGTTATGTGCCGAACCAGAGTTCCCTCCTGCCCGAAGCCATCGCGCACGCGCTGGCCGAAGAGGGACGCCTGCGCGGACAACAGCCCGCCGGAACCTATGCGCGCAACGTGCTGGGGCCCCTGCTCATCGATCTGTCCTGGTCCTCGTCGCGCCTGGAGGGCAATCGCTATTCCCTGCTGGCCACGGAAGAACTGTTCAAGAACGGCATGGCCGGCAGCGATCTGGACGCGGTCATGTTGCTCAACCACAAGGCCGCCATCGAATTCCTGGTCGATGCGGTGCCCGAGTACGGCCTGACGCCGGCCCTGATCAGAAACCTGCATGCCATCCTGATGCAAGACCTGCTGGCGGACGCCCATGGCCTGGGCAGCATTCGCCAAAAGGTGGTCAATATCAGCGACACCACTTACGTCCCGGCACAAGCTCCCGCGCTGCTGGAGGAGATGTTCGGGCACATCGTGGAGAAGGCGCGGCAGATCAAGAACCCGGTGGAGTCGGCCTTCTTCCTCTGGGTGAATCTGGCCTATCTGCAGCCCTTCGAGGACGGCAACAAGCGTACCAGCCGCCTGTCGGCCAATATTCCCCTGATGCTGTACAACTGCGCGCCCTTGTCGTTCCTGGATGTGGAAGCGCAGGACTATGCCTGCGCCATGATGGGCGTGTACGAGCATCGCGACGTGGCGCTGGCTGCGGACCTGTTCGAATGGGCCTATCGGCGCTCGATCAGGAAATACGCTGTCCAGATCGAGGCGATGGGTGTTCCCGACCCGATGCGACTGCGCTTCCGGGAAGCCTTGAACGAGACGATCGGCCATATTGTCCGCGATGGACAGACGGTCGCCGAAGCCGTGGCCTTGCTGGGGTTGTCCGAACAGGATGCGCAGGTTTTCCAGCCGATGCTCGCGCAGGAACTGCGAACGCTGGACCTGCACAACTGCGCCCGCTACCGGCTCACGCCGGGACAGACCAGGCAGTGGATCGCCGCGGGGCGGCCGCAGTAGCGGCATATCGTCGTCGCCGGGACGGCGCCTTCGCGAAACAGGAAGCCATTCCCGAACGGCAGGGTGTGCCGGGGCGCCGCCCCGCCTGTCGGCGGCACGGCATGCGTGCCGTCCCTACTTCTTCAACACCAGCCCGCCCGGCAGCGATTCGATGTACGCGGCAATGTCGCGCAGTTCCTGGCGCGTGAACGGGCGCGGCTTGCCGTCCTTGCCGGTCACGGCGGGATTGGCGTTGACCTGCCCGGCCATGATGGCGTTCGAGCGGCCCACCTGCGGGTTGGTGGTGATCTGGTAGGCGGCCAGCGCGTGGTACAGGTAGTCGGCGTGCTGGCCGGCCAGCTTCGGGTAGTCCGGGCTGATCGGCGCATTCATGCCGGCGCCGTGGCAGGCCACGCAGTTGCCCTTTTCCACCAGCGCCTTGCCGGCGGCGATGTCGGCCGCCGCGGCGGAGAAAGCCGCGCCACCCAGCACGAGCGCGCCGGCCGCGAGCGAAAGCGTCTTGAGCGTATTCATGGAGGGTCCCCTCACTTCTGGTTGTTGTTCTGGGTGCCGGAGGTCTGCTGCGCGTAGTAGGCGGCCACGTCGGCGATGTCCTGGTCGCTCAGCGTGGCGGCGATGCCGCGCATGGTCGGGTGCTTGCGGTCGCCCTTCTGGTATTCCTTGAGCGCGTTCTCGATGTACTTGGCGTTCTGGCCTCCCAGCAGCGGCACCTGATACACCTCGGGAAACGAGGCACGGTATCCGGGAATACCATGACATCCGATACACATTGCGACCTTGTTTCTGGCTGCATCCACATTGCCTTTGACTTCCTGGGCGTGCACAGCCATTGCGGCTGCGCCCAGCACCACCATCGTGAGGAGCTTTTTCATTGTCGTAGCTGATTGGAAGTGTAAAACCCTGGGAGACCTGCCCGACCGGTCGGAAATGGCTTCGGAATGGGTCCGGCGGGGAAGCCGCATCTGCCTGCGGCTCGATGTGGCGCTGCCAGCGGGGTCGGGCACAGCGGGCGTCCTTCGTCGGGACGTCCACGCCTGGAAGTGGCCAGGCGAAGCGGGCACGGACCTGCCTCATTCTGCAACCATCTCTTCGCACGCCGCCTCCCGGCAGGGGCCGCGCGCATGACTGGGCGGACGAACCGGACGGTGGAGATATAGGACTTTGGGGGGCGCGTCAAACCGGCGCATTGTACAGCAGGCTGCACGCGAGCGTCCAGCATGGTGCACGCCGCCATACACGAACGGAAAAGCTCTTTTATACTGGCCCATTCCGACACGCACGAACCCCTCATCAGGTTGCCTCATGTCCAACACCACCAACGCCAGCCCCAACCAGCAGACCCGCTTCGAAGGCAGCCAGCAGTACGTTGCCACCGATGACCTCAAGCTGGCCGTCAACGCCGCCCGCGCGCTGCAGCGCCCGCTCCTGATCAAGGGCGAGCCCGGCACCGGCAAGACCATGCTGGCAGAGGAAGTGGCCGCGGCGCTGGGCATGCCGCTGCTGCAATGGCACATCAAGTCGACCACCAAGGCGCAGCAGGGCCTGTACGAGTACGACGCGGTCTCGCGCCTGCGCGACTCGCAGCTCGGCGACGACCGCGTGCACGACATCCGCAACTACATCGTCAAGGGCGTACTGTGGCAGGCGTTCGAGGCCGACCAGCAGGTGGTGCTGCTGATCGACGAGATCGACAAGGCCGACATCGAATTCCCCAACGACCTGCTGCGCGAGATCGACCGCATGGAGTTCTACGTGTACGAGACGCGCGAGCTGGTCAAGGCCAGGCACCGCCCGCTCGTCATCATCACCTCCAACAACGAGAAGGAGCTGCCGGACGCCTTCCTGCGCCGCTGCTTCTTCCACTACATCAAGTTCCCCGACGCCGAGACCATGCAGCGCATCGTCGACGTGCACTATCCCGGCATCAAGCGCGAACTGGTGGCCGCCGCGCTCGAGTCGTTCTACGAGATGCGCAACCTGCCGGGCCTGAAGAAGAAGCCCTCCACCTCGGAGCTGATCGACTGGCTCAAGCTGCTGATGGCCGAGGACATCCCGCCCGAGGCGCTCAAGAGCCCGGACAAGAAGGCCGCGATCCCGCCGCTGCACGGCGCGCTGCTGAAGAACGAGCAGGACGTGCACCTGTTCGAGCGGCTGGTGTTCATGAACCGCGCCAACCGCTGAACCCGGACCCGCCATGACTGCCTTTGCCAAACCCGTGACGCTGGTGGGCCGTCACGCCACGCTGGAGCCGCTGCGCCCCGAGCATGCCGACGGCCTGCGCGCCGCCGTGGCCGACGGCGAGCTGTGGAAGCTCTGGTACACCAGCGTGCCCGAGCCCGATCGCATGGAAGCCGAGATCGCGCGGCGCCTGGGCCTGCTGGAACAGGGCTCGATGCTGCCGTTCGCGGTGCGCGACGCCGCCGGCGAGCTGGCCGGCATGACCACCTTCATGAACATCGACGCGGCCAACCGGCGCGTCGAGATCGGCTCGACCTGGTATGCGCGGCGCGTGCAGCGCTCGCCGCTGAACACCGAATGCAAGCTGATGCTGCTGGGCCATGCGTTCGACCATCTCGGCTGCATCGCGGTGGAATTCCGCACGCACTGGATGAACCAGCAGAGCCGCGCCGCCATCGCGCGGCTCGGCGCCAAGCAGGACGGCGTGCTGCGCAACCACCAGCGCATGCCGGACGGCTCGCTGCGCGACACCGTGGTGTTCTCCATCATCGCCAGCGAATGGCCGACCGTGCGCCAACACCTGCAGTTCCAGCTCGAGCGCCCGCGCTGACAGCGCGCGCCGACTGAAAGCGAGGCATCATGCTGATCGACTTCTTCTTCTCACTGCGCCACGCCAAGCTGCCGGTCTCGGTCAAGGAATACCTGACCATGCTCGAGGCGCTCAAGGCCGGCGTCATCTCGCCGTCGATCGACGAGTTCTACTACCTGTCGCGCATGGCGCTGGTCAAGGACGAGAAGCACTTCGACAAGTTCGACCAGACCTTCGCAGCCTATTTCAAGGGCGTCGAGAACCTGGTCGACTGGAAGTCCGACATCCCGCTGGACTGGCTGCAGAAGACGCTCGAGCGCGAGCTGTCGGCCGAGGAAAAGGCCAAGATCGAAGCGATGGGCGGGCTCGACAAGCTCATGGAGCGCCTCAAGCAGCTGCTCGAGGAGCAGAAGGAAAAGCACGAGGGCGGCAACAAGTGGATCGGCACCGGCGGCACCTCGCCGTTCGGCCACGGCGGCTACAACCCCGAGGGCATCCGCATCGGCGGCCCGTCCAAGGGCAACCGCACCGCCATCAAGGTGTGGGAGGCGCGCGCCTACAAGGACTACGACGACCAGGTCGAGCTCGGCACGCGCAACATCAAAGTGGCGCTGCGCCGCCTGCGCCGTTTCGCGCGCGAAGGCGCGGAGACCGAGCTCGACCTCGACGACACCATCCACGCGACCGCGGCCAATGCCGGCCTGCTCGACATCAAGCTGCGCCCGGAGCGCCACAACAAGGTCAAGGTGCTGATGCTGCTCGACGTGGGCGGCTCGATGGACGACCACATCAAGCGCGTGGAGGAACTGTTCTCGGCCACCAAGACCGAGTTCAAGCACCTCGAGTACTACTACTTCCACAACTGCGTGTACGACTACGTGTGGAAGAACAACCGGCGCCGCCACGCCGAGAAGATCGCCACCTGGGACCTGATCCACAAGTACAGCTCGGACTACAAGGTGATCTTCGTCGGCGACGCCACCATGAGCCCGTACGAAATCCTGCAGCCGGGCGGCTCGGTGGAATACAACAACCCGGAAGCGGGCGCGGTCTGGCTCAACCGCCTGATCGAGCAGTTCCCGCGCTTCGTCTGGCTCAACCCCGAGCCCGAGGGCCTGTGGCAGTACCGCCAGTCGGTGACGGTGATCAGCCAGATCATGAAGTCGCGCATGTACCCGGTCACGCTCAACGGCCTCGAGCAGGCCATGCGGGTGCTGTCGAAGTAGCGGCCCGCCCGGCCCCGCCTCAGGCCACCACGTCCACGCCCTCCATCACCCACTGGCGGAACGTCTGCAGCGCCGGCAGGTGCTGTTTCTGCTCGGGATAGCACAGGTAGTAGCCCTTCTTGCTCAGCACGCGGGCCGGGTGCGCCACCACCAGCGCGCCGCTGGCCAGCTCCTGCTCGATCAGGCAGCGCGGGATCAGCGCGATGCCCAGGCCCGACATGGCCGCCTGCGTGAGCAGCGAGAACTGGTCGAAGCGCGCGCCGCTCCAGGCCTTGCGCGTGGCCACGCCAAGCTCGGCGAACCAGTCGGCCCACGCCTCGGGCACCGTGGTGTGGTGCAGCAGCGGATAGCGCAGCAGCGCTGCCGGCAGGCGCGCCATGCCGTCGGGCTCGCCGGCGAGCAGGCCGGGCCGGCATACCGGCAGCACCTCGCGGCCGGTCATGTAGTCGGCCAGGCTGCCCGGCCACACGCCGTCGCCGAAGCGGATGGCGGCGTCGAGGTCGGGCTGCGAGAAATCGTAGCCCTGCGCATGCGGCACGAACTCCAGGCTCACGTCGGGATGCTTCTCGAAGAACTGCGGCAGGCGCGGGATCAGCCACTTGGCGCCGAGCGTGGGCATGCTGGCGATATGGAGGGTGCCGCCGCGCCCCTGGCGGGCGATCAGCTCCACCGTGGCGGCCTCGATCTCGGTCAGGCTGGGGCGGATACGGTCGAGGTAGCGCTGGCCGGCGTCGGTCAGCATCAGGCGCTGGCGCACGCGCTCGAACAGCTCCACGCCGAGGAAGGCTTCCAGGCTGCGCACCTGCTTGCTGACGGCCCCCTGCGTCACGTGGAGCTCGCGGGCGGCCACGGTGAAGCTGTTGTAGCGCGCGGCGGCCTCGAAAGCCTGCAATTCGGTCAGCGACGGACACAAGCGTCGCATAGATTACCCCTTACTTCACTACCAAATGGAATGATCCCGCGATTTTATTTCGTTTGCGGTCCGCGTGCACGAACGCGCAGAATCAGGGAAAGCCGCTTTGACTTATTTTCAAGACGTTTCGGCCCTGCCGGCGATCCGTCACCTTCTTCGTCGCTGCTCTGTCGCTGCTTCGTCACCTCTTCGCCGCTTCCTAGCCACTTCCTAGCCGCTTCTTGGCTTTCCGTCTCCCCATACTCCCCACCAGGAACCGAACTCATGCAACGCCGTAACATGCTCCGCCTTCTTGCCGCCGCCACCGGCGCCGTCGCCGCCGGCCTGTCGCTGTCGGCCGCGGCCCAGGGCACCTACCCGACCAAGCCCATCACGCTGGTCGTGCCGTTCCCGGCCGGCGGCACCACCGACATCGTGGCGCGCCTCGTGGCCGACAAGCTCGGCCAGCAACTGGGCCAGGCCGTGGTGGTGGACAACCGCGGCGGCGCCGGCGGCAGCATCGGCACCGCGTTCCTGGCCAAGGCCGCGCCGGACGGCTACACGCTGGGCATCGCCACCGCATCCACGCACGGCATCAACCCGGCCGTGTACCCGCGCCTGGCCTACGACGCCACCAAGGACTTCACCACCATCACCAACCTGGCCTCGGTGCCCAACGTGATGAGCATCAACCCGGCGGTCAAGGCCATCGACATGAAGTCCTTCATCGCGCTGGCCAAGACCGAGCCCAACAAGCTGGCCTACGGCTCGGCCGGCAACGGCAGCGTCTCGCACATGATGGGCGAGCTGTTCAAGATGAGCAGCAAGACCGAGCTGCTGCACGTGCCGTACAAGGGCGTGGGCCCGGCGCTGAACGACGCGCTGGCCAACCAGGTGCAGGTGCTGTTCGACAACCTGCCGTCCTCGCTGCCCTTCATCGAAGGCGGCAAGCTGCGCGCGCTGGCGGTGGCCGCGCCCAAGCGCGTGCCGGCCCTGCCCAACGTGCCGACCTTCGCCGAGCTCGGCCTGCCCGAAGTCAACGACGCCTCGTGGTTCGGCCTGATCGCGCCGGCCAACCTGCCCGCCGACCTGCAGAACAAGCTGCACGACGCCACCGTCAAGGTGCTTGCGCAGCCCGAAGTCAAGGCTAAGCTGGAAAAGCTGGGCGCGGTGCCGGTCGGCAACACCCCGGCGCAGTTCGCCGCCCAGATCAAGAGCGAAGTGGCGAAGAACAAGCGCATCGCCGGCGCCGCCAAGATCTCCCTGGATTAACCGACGCACATCATGACGGAAACAGACCGAAAGACCGGGCTCACTCCCTACCTGCTGCAACTGCCGCAAGGCGAGAGCGGCCCGCTCTTTCTCGATTCGCCGCACAGCGCCACCACCTACCCGGACGACTTCCGGCCCGCCGCCGGGCTGCCGCTGCCGCTGCTGCGCCAGGCCGAGGACACCTTCGTCGACGAGCTGTACGCCGACGCCCCCGCACGCGGCATCGCGCTGCTGTGCGCGGGCTTCCCGCGCAGCTACCTCGATGCCAACCGCGGCATCGAGGAAATCGACGAGGCGCTGCTCGACGCGCCGTGGCCCGGCCCGCGCCAGGAAACCTCCAAGACCCGGCTCGGCAAGGGCCTGGTATGGCGCGTGCTGGATACCGGCGAAGCCATCTACGACCGCAAGCTGAGCGTGGCCGAGGTGCAGGCGCGCATCGCGCGGTATTACCTGCCCTACTACGCGCAGCTGCAGAAACTGTCGGACCAGGCCATCGCCCGGCACGGCAGCGCGTGGCACGTCAACTGCCACTCGATGCCGAGCGAGGCGGCGCAGTACGCCACCGAGCATCCGGGCCTGCAGCATCCCGACTTCGTGGTCGGCGACCGCGACGGCACCACCTGCGACAAGCGCTTCACCGACCGCGTGGAAGCCGTGCTCAAGGACCTGGGCTACGACGTCTGGCGCAACCACCCGTACAAGGGCGTGGAGATCGTGCGCGTGGTGGGCCAGCCGGCCCAGCGCCGCCACAGCCTGCAGCTGGAGGTCAACCGCAAGCTGTACATGGATGAGGCGGGCCTCGTGCACAACGCCGGCTTCGGCAAGCTCAAGGCCGACCTCAACCATCTGCTCGACGAGCTCAAGGTCTTCGTCAAGGCCGCCTCGGCAAGCTGAAGCGCCACGGCCAAGGCCTGCCGCGCGGCTGTGCAACGCAGCCGCGCCGGCACGCCCGGAAAGCGGCATGCCGGGCGCATCGTGGCGGCAACCGCACCTAGGGTAGAACCTAGGGTCAAGAGATTTCGGAACTTTGCAGCATGGGTTTCCTCTATCATGGCAGACCTTTGCCAACCCCTTTGCCTCAAAGCAAGACGATCCCGTGATCCGACGAATCTCTGACCTGATCGGCAGCCGCCTGTGCGCGCTGGCTGCCGCAGTGGCAGGTGCGATCGCCCTGGTGGGCTGCGCCGATACACCGCTCAACGACCGCGATGCCGTGGCAACCAGCCCCGCCACCGCCACGCCCGCCACCGCAGCCGCGACCGCCGCTGCCAGGCCCGCCACTCCCGCGCCGGCCGCCACCCGCCCGTCACCCGCTCCCGCCGCCACGCCGCCGACCAAGACCGTGACCCTGCCCGCGCAGGGCCGCGTGAGCCTGGCCGAGTACCGCGCGCAGATGCGCCAGCAACTGATGCAGACCGAAAACGCCAGCGCCGACGTGGCCGACTGCGCCGCGCACGCGAGCTGGGTGGTGCCGCGCTCGGTGACGTTCGACGCGCTGAAGATCCCGACCGGCGCGCTCGGCGCCGGGCAGGCCACGGTGGAACCGTGGGACGGACGCTTCTCGCAAGGCAAGCAGGCCGTGCCGGTCAGCTCCGTAGTGACCTTCGCCGCCACCGCGCACAAGCGCAACGGCGAGGCCCAGTGGGAAGCGGTCAAGGTGCGCTGCGGCTACGCCGACGGCATGATGCTGGCCTACGAACTGCTCGATGGCAGCGGCACCGTCATCAGCGAACCGGCCGCCGCGCCCGCGGTGCGCAGCAACACCCGCCAGGCCGGCAGGCACAAGGGCGGCAAGGCGGCCAAGTCCTCGGGCAAGGCCGGCAAGTCCAGCGCCAGCGGCAAGTCCACCGCCAAGAGCGGCAGCAAGAGCACCGCGAAGTCGGGCAAGAAGGCGCGCTGAGCGACAGCGGAGCTACCGCCTGTTTGCTCCCCTCTCCCGCTCGCGGGAGAAGGGTTGGGGGAGAGGGCCGGCGCTGGCGAATGCTGGCGTGCTGGAAAAAAACCGGCAGCTTCGTTGCTGGCCTCTATGCTGGAAAAAACCGCTGGCCCCGCTTGCTGTGGCTCCTAGCCAAACCGCCCCTCTCCCCGGCCCTCTCCCCGTGAGGGGAGAGGGAGGACACCTTGCTTGGGCTAGCTCTCGCGGCTTGGGCCCGTTCTGGCGGCTTCGTCAGTCGCCCCGGGCTTTTTCCCTTGCCCGCGCCCCCTCAATCCAACTGCGCCAGAACCGCCTGCAGCATCGCCGCGCCCAGCAGCGCGCTGCGCGCGCCGTTCCAGCCGACCACCGGATCGGGCTGGTCGGCGTTGTCCTTGAACGGCATCTCCAGCGTCAGCGACAGGCAGCCGAAGGCATGGCCGATGTACTTCGAGGCCAGCTTGAGCGCGTCCGCGTTGTACTTGCCGGCGGCGTAGCCGTACACGTCCTGGAAATCGGGCGTGGCGCGCTTGAACGCTTCGATGAAGCGCAGCTGCTCGGCGCGCTGGGCCTCGGTGAAGCCGGGCAGCATCTCGCTGCCGGCGACGAAGTTGTAGGGCAGGCCTTCGTCGCCGTGGATGTCGAAGAACATGTCGCAGCCGGTCGCCTCGATGGCACGGCGCACGTGGTACACCTCGGGGCTGGCCTGCAGGCTCGGCGCCATCCACTCGCGGTTCAGGTTGGCGCCGGCGGCGTTGGTGCGCAGGTTGCCGCGCGCCGCGCCGTCGGGGTTCATGTTCGGCACGATGTGGAACACGGCGCGCTCGAGCAGGCGGCGCGCGACCGGGTCGCCGGCCCACATGCCGGTGCCGGTCAGGCGCTGCAGCACGCCTTCGCAGAACCACTCGGCCATCGTCTCGCCGGGATGCTGGCGCGCGATCATCCAGATGGTCTTCTTGCCGTCGCCGGGCTTGCCCACCGTGACCGCGGTCATGTCGCGGCCGTCCACGGTGCTGCCCAGGTGCGACAGGCGCGCCAGCGGCGAGCGCTGCGAGGTGGCCAGCAGCGACAGGTGGCGCTCCTCGGGATACGGCTCGAAGTAGGCCAGCCACACGCTGTCGTGCTCGGGCGTGAACGACACCGTCATGGTGCTGCCGTCGAAGGCGGTCGGCACGCGGAACCAGTACGCGCGGTCGTACGAGGCCACCGCGTGGTAGCCGCGCCAGCCGTCCGGATAGGTGCAGTCGCCCGCGTTGAGGAACCGCAGGCTGCAGGGCTGGCCGGCCGCGCCCTGCAGGCGGAAATGGAACCACTGGCGGAACTCCGCGTGCGAGTCGGCGCGGATGCGCAGGCGGATGTCGCCGGCCTGCGCCAGCGATTCGACTTCGATGGCGCCCGAGTCGAAGCTGGCGGAGATGTGCAGGGCTTGGGTCATGGTGTGCGGGTTCTGTGGTGCGGGTTCTGTGGTGCGTGCGCGCCGGCGCCGCGCGGCAACGGCAAGAAACGGGGCCGGCGATGGCCGGGCGGCGCGGCCGCTCAGTCTTCCAGGCGCCGGCGGAAGACCCAGCGCGCGTCGTCCGATGCGTCCTGGTCGAAGGCATAGCCGTCCTCGGCGAAACGCTTGAGGCTGGCCGGGTCGGTGATGCGATGCGTCACCGCGTAGCGCGTCATGGTGCCGCGCGCGCGCTTGGCGTGGAACGAGATGATCTTGTAGCGGCCGCCCTTCCAGTCCTCGAACACCGGCGTGACGATGCGCGCGCCGAGCACCTTGGGGCGCACCACCTTGAAGTATTCCTCGGAGGCGAGGTTCACCAGCACCGGCGCGCCCTCGGCCTTGAGCGCCTTGAAGTCATCCTGCAGCAGCCGCGTGACGTCGTCGCCCCAGAACGTGTAGAGGTCCTTGCCCGCGGCGGTGTCCAGGCGCGTGCCCATCTCCAGGCGGTAGGGCTGCATCCAGTCGAGCGGGCGCAGCACGCCGTACAGGCCCGAGAGAATGCGCACGTGCTTCTGCGCGAAGGCGAGGTCGTCGTCCGACAGCGACGGCGCGTTCAGCCCCTCGTACACGTCGCCGTTGAAGGCCAGCACGGCCTGCTTGCTGTTGGCCGCGGTGAACTCGGGCGACCAGTCGCCGTAGCGCGTGGCGTTGAGCACGGCGAGCTTGTCGGAGATGTCCATCAGCGCGCCGATGTCCTGCGGGGCGAGCTTGCGCAGGCGCGCGATCAGCGTCGCCGAGCGCTCGATGAAACGCGGCAGCGTATGGGTCTTCAGGCGTGCCGGCGTCTCGTAGTCGAGCGACTTGGCGGGGGACAGGACGATGAGCATGGCAAAATCGCGGCAAACACAAAGACCCGATTGTAACGAATGCCATCTCACTCCACCGAAGCCCCCGCCGGCGCCGCGCCGCGCGTGGTGCTCGACTCCAATATCTGGGTCGACCTGCTGGTCTTCGCCGACCCCCACGTCGAGCCCATCCGCGCCGCGCTGCACGGCGGCGCCATCGCCGCGGTGATCCGCCCCGACTGCCGCGAAGAGCTGCGCCGGGTGCTGGCCTATCCGCAATTCGCCCGCTTCGAAGTGGACATCCCGGCCGCGCTGGCCACCGTGGACCGCCTCACCACGGCCCTGGAGATCCCGGCCGAGGCCGACACGCTGGCCGCGCGCCTGCCGCGCTGCCGCGACACCGACGATCAGAAATTCATCGAGCTGGCCCACTTCGCCCAGGCCGCCTGCCTGGTGTCCAAGGACAAGGCCGTGCTCAAGCTCAAGGGCCGCCTGCGCCGCCAGAGCGGCGTGGACATCCTGCTGCCGCAGGCCTTCCCGGCCTGGCTGGCGGCGCGCGCCGGCGCCGCGCAGGCAACGGCCGATCCCCGCTAGAATGCGGCATTGCCTCTTGCCTTGTTCGCTTCTCCGATCCCCGACCGCCGCTCCTGCCCGACGCCGCCGCCCATGTCCAGCCAGCCTTCCGTCCAGCCCGCCTCGTCTTCCCTGCCGATCACGCCGCCGCCGTCGCGCCTGCCCAAGGTCGGCACCACCATCTTCACCGTGATGTCGGCGCTGGCCGCCGAGCGCAACGCCGTCAACCTCGGCCAGGGCTTCCCGGACTTCGACTGCGACCCGAAGATCGTCGACGCCGTGACCCATGCCATGCGCGCCGGCCTCAACCAGTACCCGCCGATGGCGGGCGTGCCCGCGCTGCGCCAGGCCATCGCCGACAAGGTCGGCAAGCTGTACGGCCATGCCTATGACTGGAACAGCGAGATCACCGTCACCGCCGGCGCCACCCAGGGCATCCTCACCAGCATCCTGTGCGCGGTCCACCCGGGCGACGAGGTGATCGTGCTGGAGCCGTGCTACGACAGCTACATCCCCGCCATCGAGCTGGCCGGCGGCAAGGTGGTGTCGGTGGCGCTCGACGCGCCGCATTTCCGCGTGCCGTTCGACCGCATCGCCGCGGCCATCACGCCGCGCACGCGCATGCTGATGGTCAACACGCCGCACAACCCCACCGGCACCATCTGGCGCGCCGGCGACATGGAGCGCCTGGCCGGGCTGCTGGCCGGCACCGACATCCTGCTGCTGTCCGACGAGGTCTACGAGCACATGGTGTTCGACGGCCAGCGCCACGAATCCGTGTCGCGCCACCCCGAGCTGGCGCGCCGCAGTTTCGTGGTGTCGAGCTTCGGCAAGACCTACCACGTGACCGGCTGGAAGGTCGGCTACGTCGCCGCGCCGGCGGCGCTCTCGGCCGAATTCCGCAAGGTGCACCAGTTCAACGTGTTCACGGTGAACACGCCGGTGCAGCACGGGCTGGCCAGCTACATGGCCGACCCCGCGCCCTACCTCGGCCTGTCCGACTTCTACCAGGCCAAGCGCGACTACTTCCGCGCCGGGCTGGCCGGCACGCGCTTCAAGCTGCTGCCGTCCGACGGCACCTACTTCCAGTGCGTGGATTATTCGGCCATCTCGGACATGAGCGAGGCCGATTTCTCGATGTGGCTCACCAAGGAGATCGGCGTGGCGGCGATCCCGGTGTCGGCGTTCTACTCGCAGCCGCGCGAATCCGGCGTGGTGCGCTTCTGCTTCGCCAAGAAAGAGGAAACGCTGGCGCTGGCGCTGGAGCGGCTGAAGACGCTGTAGGCACGGTAGGCGCGGTCGGCGCGCCTACAGTCCCCGGCAACGGCGCGCCCGCCGGCCGCGCTACTTCCGGCGGCTGAGCATCAGCTCCGTATTCGCCTTGCGGTCCGCGTTGACCCGCTGCACCGAGGGCCGCTCCGACATGCGCCGGAGATAGTCCTTGACCGGCAGCCCGGCCAGCATGTCCTCGCCGTAGACGATCTTCGTGCAGGCGGAAACCAGCGGCAGGTGCACCACGGCCGCGCAGTCGGCCAGCGTGAAGGTGTCGCCGGCGAGATAGGGCGAGAACTTCGCCAGCTTGCCGAACGCCGGGATATAGCGCTCGAGCAGCCTGCGCTGGCGCTCCTTGGTGCCGTCGCTCACCTTGCCGCCGAAGAAGGCCGCCGGATACAGCTCGCGCGCGGTGAGCTCGAGGTACAGCTCCAGGAACGTCACCAGTTCGCGCACCTTGCCGGCCTGGAACGGGTCCGCCGGCAGCAGCGGCGCCTGCGGGTAGGTGGACTCGATGTAGGCGTCCAGCACTTCGGACTCGCACAGCGGGCCGCGATCGGTGATCATGTAGGGCACCTTGCCCAGCGGCGAGGCTTCGGGATCGGTCTCGCCGAGCCAGGCCAGCTCTTCCTCGAACGGCAGGTTCTTTTCCAGCAGGGCCAGCTTGACCTTGTTGTAGTAGTTGCTGGCGGAAAATCCGCAGAGCTTCAGCATGTCGTCTCTCTCCTTGTTGTGCGGGTCGCGCGGGGGACGCGGCGCGGGGCCGCGAAAAAATTGCCCGGCGAATTGCCCAACGCAAGGGCCGGGCCGCATTGTGTGGCATGGCAGACTCTGGCGGCTGCCTGTGGCCGATCAGCGCACGCCGCTTGCACCGCGCCACTGTCGCGGATGATGCAAAAAACGTACGCTCGTGCTAATTTAACCACAACTTTCTGGACGCACTATGAGCACTTTCACCATCGACACCCTCGGCATCGTGGGCACCGGCGCCATGGGCCGGGGCATCGCGCAGATCGCCGCGCAGGCCGGCCTCGCCGTCAGCCTGTACGACACCAATCCGCAAGCCGTGGCGGCCGCCCGGCAATACCTGCAGGACATGCTGGCCAAGCTGGCCGACAAGGGCAAGATCAGCGCGGCCGACGCCGACGCCGCCCTCGCCCGCGTCAAGCCCTGCAGCGCGCTGGAAGACCTGGCCGGCTGCGACATGGTGCTCGAGGCCATCGTCGAGAAGCTCGAGGTCAAGCGCGACCTGATCGCGAAGCTCGAAGCCATCCTGCGTCCGGAGGCGGTGATCGCCTCCAACACCTCGTCGCTGTCGATCACCGCGATCGCCGTGGGCGCGAAGCACCCGGGCCGCGTCGCCGGCTACCACTTCTTCAACCCGGTGCCGCTGATGAAGGTGGTCGAGGTGATCGACGGCCTGTCCGGCGACCCGGCCGTGGGCGACGCCCTGATGGCGCTGTCGCGCCGCATGGGCCATACCCCGGTGCGCTGCAAGGACATGCCCGGCTTCATCGTCAACCATGCCGGGCGCGGCATGAACATCGAAGGCCTCAAGGTGGCCCAGGAAGGCGTGGCCGAATTCGCCGACATCGACGCCATCATGCGCGAGCAGGCCGGCTTCCGCATGGGCCCGTTCGAGCTGATGGACCTGACCGGGCTGGACGTGTCGCACCCGGTGATGGAGTCGATCTACAACCAGTTCTACCAGGAACCGCGCTACCGCCCTTCGCCGATCACCGCGATCCGCGCGGTGGGCGGCCTGATCGGCCGCAAGGCCGGCGCCGGCTTCTACCGCTACGTGGACGGCCAGAAGCAGGTGCCCGCCGCCGTGCCGGCGCCGTCCGCGCGCCCGGCCAGCGTCTGGGTCAGCCACGCCGACGAGCGCGGCCACGCGATGGTGGTCAAGCTGATCGGCGCGCTGGGCATGACCGCCGAAGCCGGCAACCAGCCGTCGGCCGACGCGCTGATCGTGGTCACGCCGCTGGGCCTGGACGCCACCGCCTGCGCGCTACACGAAGGCCTGGACCCGAGCCGCGTGGTCGCCATCGACACGCTGATGCCGTTCGAGGCCACCAAGCGCCGCACGCTGATGACCACGCCGGCCACCACCGCCGCCGCGCGCGAGGCCGCGCACGGCCTGTTCGGCGCCGACGGCGTGCCGGTCACGGTGATCCGCGACTCGGCCGGCTTCGTGGCCCAGCGCATCGTCTGCTCCATCGTCAACATCGCCAGCGACATCGCGCAGCAGCGCATCGCCACGCCGGTCGACATCGACCTCGCCGTCAACCTGGGCCTCGGTTATCCCAAGGGCCCGCTGGCGCTGGGCGACGCGATCGGCCCCGACCTGGTACTGACCGTACTGCGCAACCTGGAGCGCCTGACCGGCGACATGCGCTACCGCCCCAGCCCGTGGCTGTGGCGCCGCGCCGGCCTCGGCCTGTCGCTGCTGGCCGAAGAGCAGTAATCCGCGCGACCGCAAGCCCCCCGGCCTGCGGTCGTTTCGCATCCGCCCCCGGCCGGCGCGGACTCCGCCTCCGCGCCGCCTCGTTTCCCGCCCCGCCGCCATGACCGCTCAGCTGCTTTCCGAACGCGTCGACACCACGCTGGTGCTGACCATCTCGAACCCCGAGGCGCGCAACGCGCTGCACCCGGACATCTACGCGGCGTCGCAGGAAGCGCTGGAACAGGCCGCGCGCGACGACGAAGTGCGCGCGGTGGTCATCACCGGCGCCGACGGCACGTTCTGCGCCGGCGGCAACCTCAACCGCCTGCTCGCCAACCGCGCCAGGCCGCAGTCGGTGCAGGCCGAGAGCATCGAGGTCCTCAACCACTGGATCGAAACGCTGCACGCGTTTCCCAAGCCCATCATCGCCGCGGTGGAAGGCCCGGCCGCGGGCGCCGGCTTCTCGCTGGTGCTGGCCTGCGATTTCGTGGTGGCCGCCAGCGACGCCAAGTTCGTCATGGCCTACGTCAAGGTCGGCCTGACCCCGGACGGCGGCGGCTCCTACGAGCTGGCGCGCGCGCTGCCGCGCCAGCTTGCCTCCGAGCTGATGATGGAAGGCAAGCCCGCCGACGCCGCGCGCCTGGCCCACTTCGGCCTGGTCAACCGCGTGGTGCCGCACGGGCAGGCGCTCACCGAGGCGCTGCGGCTGGCCGAAGCGCTGGCCGAGCAGTCGCCCCACGCGGCGGGCCGCATCAAGGCGCTGATCAACCACGCCGGCACCGCCAGCCTCACCCAGCACCTGGCCGAGGAGCGCGACAACTTCGTGGCCGCGCTGCACCACAAGGACGGCGGCGAAGGCATCGGCGCCTTCCTGGAAAAACGCAAGCCGCGCTACCGCTAGGCGCGCGGCCGGCCCGACATGCCCGCGCAGACGGGCGGGCCACGCCAGCACACGGAACACCCGGAACAGACCAAGAACGGAGACAGCATGAGCGAAAACGTTTCGAACTTCGAAGGCACGCGGCCGGTGGCCGAGCAGCAGCGCTTCGACCTCGCCGCCCTGGAAGCCTGGATGGGCCAGCACGTGGCCGGCTTCGCCGGCCCGCTGGCCATCGAGCAGTTCAAGGGCGGCCAGTCCAACCCCACTTTCAAGCTGGTCACGCCGGGCCGGACCTACGTGATGCGCGCCAAGCCCGGCCCGAAATCGAAGCTGCTGCCCTCGGCGCACGCCATCGAGCGCGAATACCGCGTGATGGCGGCGCTGGCCGGCACCGACGTGCCGGTGGCGAAGATGTACGCCATGTGCGAGGACGAGGCGGTGATCGGGCGCGCCTTCTACATCATGGAATTCGTCGCCGGCCGCGTGCTGTGGGACCAGTCGCTGCCCGGCATGAGCACGGCCGAGCGCGCCGCCATCTACGACGAGATGAACCGCGTCATCTCCGCGCTGCACACGGTCGACTACCAGGCCATCGGGCTGGGCGACTACGGCAAGCCGGGCAACTACTTCTCGCGCCAGATCGAGCGCTGGACCAAGCAGTACAAGCTGTCCGAGACCGAGAGCATTCCCGCGATGGATTCACTGATGGCCTGGCTGCCCGGGCACATCCCGCACGAGGACGCCGACCTGACCTCGATCGTGCACGGCGACTACCGCCTCGACAACCTCATGTTCCACCCCACCGAGCCGCGCGTGCTGGCGGTGCTGGACTGGGAGCTGTCCACGCTGGGCCACCCGATGGCCGACTTCGGCTACCACTGCATGAGCTGGCACATCGCGCCCGGCCAGTTCCGCGGCATCGCCGGGCTGGACTACCAGAGCCTGGGCATCCCCGACGAAGCCGCCTACCGCAGCACCTACGAGCAGCGCACCGGCCGCCCCATCACCGGCGACTGGAACTTCTACCTCGCCTTCAGCATGTTCCGCATCGCCGGCATCCTGCAGGGCATCATGAAGCGCGTGGTGGACGGCACCGCCTCGTCAGCGCAGGCCCTGGACGCCGGCAAGCGCGCGCGGCCGATGGCGGAAATGGGCTGGGAATACGCCAGGAAGGCCAGGCAATAAGTCCACGCCCGGCCACGCCGGCCCGCGGCGCGGGCCACGGCGCGGCAAGCCCCGCTTCCCTGCCGGGAACGGGGCTTTTTTTTCGGGCCATGTTGTCGTATCACACGATGTGTATTTGATGACACTGCCCGATCGCGGAATGCGCAGAACAAGCCACAGTCGCGGCATGTCGGCGAAAACCCGCCCCTAGACCAGCCGGAAACTTCAAGCTATCATCCAACACATACGACAACATACAACGAAGCCATACCGGAGACAGCAGCAATGCCGACCACCCGCCGCACCTTCCTCAGCCAGCTCTCCGCCCTGGGCGCCACCGCCGCCGCGGGCGGCCTGGGCACCGCAGGCACCCTTCTGTCGTCCGCCGCGCAGGCCGCCGACTGGCCCACCCGCCCCATCCGCCTGGTCGTGCCCTACCCGGCCGGCGGCTCGTCCGACATCATCGCGCGCCTGATCAGCAAGCAGCTCGGCGAGGCGCTCGGCCAGCCCATCGTGGTGGACAACCGCCCCGGCGCCAACGGCAACATCGGCGCCGCGATGGTGGCGCAGGCCGGCACCGACAACCATACGCTGCTGCTGTGCGACGTCGGCGCGCTGGCGATCAGCCCGTCGGTCTACACCAAGCTCACCTTCGATCCGGGCAAGGACCTCAAGGGCGTGTCGATGCTGGCCTACTCGCCGCACCTGCTGGTGGTGCATCCGTCGGTGCAGGCCAATAACCTCAAGGAACTGGTGGAGCTGTCCAAGCGCACCCAGCTCAATTTCGCCGTCACCGCCATCGGCAGCGCGCCGCACCTGGCCGGCGTGGCGGTGGCGCAGGCCACCGGCGCCAAGTGGCAGTACGTGCCCTACAAGGGCGGCTCGCAGGCCGTGGCCGACACCGTGGGCGGCGTGGCGCAGGTGCTGATGAACGGCATGCTGGCGACGCTGCCGCAGGTGCAGGCCGGCAAGCTCAAGGTGCTGGCGGTGTCCAAGAAGACCCGCATGCCGCTGGTGGGCCAGGTGCCGACCATCGCCGAACAGGGCGTACCCGGCTTCGAGTCCGGCACGTGGCAGGGCGTGATGGCCCCGGCCGCCATGCCCGACGCGCTGGTGGCGCGCATCAGCGCCGAGCTGATCCGCATCATCCGCACGCCGGAAGTGCGCGCGCAGCTGGCCGGCCAGGGCGCCGAGGTCGTGACCATGACGCCGCCCGAGACCAACAAGTTCTTCGTCGCCGAGCGCGCGCGCTGGGCCGCGGTGGTCAAGCAGGCCGACGTGCGGCTCGACTGAAGCCGCGCCCCGGCGCGGGGCCCGGCCACGCTACGCCGTGGGGATGGTCCCGCCGTCGATCACGTATTCCGTGCCGCTGATCGCCGCCGCGCGCGGCGAAGCCAGGAAGGCGATCAGGTCCGCCACCTCGGCCGGCTTGCACGGACGCCCGAGCGGAATGCCGCCGAGCGCATCCATGATGATCCGTTTGCCGCCCTCGTAGTCGGTGCCCGCCTGCCGCGCGAGCCGCTCGGCCAGCGCCACGGCGGCCTCGGTCGCGACCCAGCCGGGCGCGACGCGCACCACGCGCACGCCCTTCGGCGTCACCTCCTTCGACAGGCTTTTGCTGTAGGTCGACAGCGCGGCCTTCGCCGCGGCGTAGGCCGTGGTGGATGCCGGCAGCGGCAGCCGGTCCTGGATCGAGGTGACGTGGATGATGACGCCCGCGCCCTGCGCCAGCATGCCGGGCAACAAGGCCCGGTCCAGCCGCACCGCCGGAAACAGGTTCAGATGCAGCTCGCGGTGCCACGCGGCGTCGTCGAGCGCGGCGAAACCACCCGCCGGCGCCGACGAGCCGCCCAGCACGTGGACGACGATGTCCACGCCGCCCAGGCGCTCGCCGACCGCCGCCACGACCGCGGCGCAACCATCCTCCGTGGTCAGGTCGGCGCCGACGAACAGCGCCTGCGGCAAGGCATCGGGGCGCGTGCGCGCCGTCGTCACGACGCGCGCGCCCGACTCGCGAAAGCGCGCCACCACGGCCGCGCCGACGCCCCTGGTGCCGGCGGTCACGAGGACGCGCCGCCCCTTCAGCTCGAGGTCCATGCCCATCAGCCGATCTCCAGCGATGCGATGCGGCCGCCGCGCAGCCCGAACACGTGCGCGAGCCGGACCGGGCTGCCGGGAAAATCGCCGGCAACCTCGGCCATCACGCTCACGCCGTCCCCCTGCCGCGATGCTTCCAGCGGCTCGACGCGGTACGCATACCTGCGCCGCGCGTCGCGCAGCCAGGCCCGGATGGCCTCTGGTCCCTCGTGGGTGCGGCCTTCGTCGCGCACGGCGGCATCGTGCGCCAGGCAATGCGCCAGCAGCGCGTCGTCGGCGCCGTTGCTGACCGCGAAAAAGGTGGCGATGGCGTCAGGCAGTGGCAAGCTCATGGTTTTCGGTGCCCGGGATTGCGGCAGGAATTTGCGATACCGGGATTCTCGGCATAAGCTGCCCGCCCATCAAGAACGCACGAAAAAGTAAGCTACCCACCCATGAGAAAGGTCTATACGCCCGCGACGGCCGCCATCGGCGTGGAAGAGATGCTGCGGCTGATCGACGGGCGCTGGAAGCTGGTCATCCTGTTCCACCTGTTCGACGGCAAGGTGCGGCGCTTCTCGGACCTGGAGCGGCTGATCCCCGCCGTCTCGCAGAAGATGCTGGCCCAGCAACTGCGCCAGCTCGAAGCCGACGGCATCGTGGCGCGGCAGGTCTATGCGCAGGTCCCGCCCAAGGTGGAGTACCGCCTGACCGCGTGGGGACAAGCGCTGTGCCCGGCGCTCGATGCGCTGCTGCTGTGGTCGGAGCAGAGAGCGCTGCCCGCGGGGAAGGAACGCGGGGACTGACCGGCGCGCCCGGCTGCGCGGCGGCTGGCGATGGCGTGAAACGAAAAAGGCCGGCTCGCGCGAGCCGGCCTCGAATTGCTGACAGACCTCCGATCACCGACGGTTGGCTCCCCTCTCCCATGAAATGGGAGAGGGGAGAAAACAAACGGCAGGCCGGCCTCGCTCAATCCCCCAGCGCCACCCCTTCGCGCCGCGGATCGGCGCCGCCCGCCCACGCCCACTTGCCGTCCGGACGCTGGCGCCGCACGATGGCCTGCGTGCCGCTGGTCATCTCGATCTGCGCCACCTGGTGCCCGCGCGCGGCCAGGCCCTGCGCCAGCGCCGGACTGACGAGTCCCGCTTCCAGCTCGGTCGGGCCGTTGCGGCTGCCGAAGTTGGGCAGGTTGATGGCCGCCTGCACGTCCATGTTCCAGTCCAGCAGGCCCACCAGCGTCTTGGACACGTACTCGATGATCTGCGAGCCGCCGGGCGAGCCCACCGTGGCGGCCAGCTTGCCGGTCTCGCGGTCGAACACCAGCGTCGGCGCCATCGACGAGCGCGGGCGCTTGCCGGCCTGCACACGGTTGGCGACCGGCTTGCCGTTCTCGCTCGGCACGAACGAGAAATCGGTGAGCTGGTTGTTCAGCACGAAGCCGCGCACCATCAGGTGCGAGCCGAAATAGCTCTCCACCGTGGTGGTCATCGAGATCGCGCCGCCGGCGTTGTCCACCGCCACGATCTGCGAGGTCGACACGCGCGGCGGCGAGCGGTCCGGCGCGAACGCGACCCGCGTGCCGGGCGGCACGCCGGGCTCGGCCTTGCCCGTGCTCCGGTCGCCGATCAGCGCGGCGCGCTGGGCCAGGTAGTCGCGGTCGATCAGCCCGGCCACGTTGACCGGCACGAAGTCCGAGTCCGCCACGTAGAGCCCGCGGTCGGCGTAGGCCTGGCGTCCCACTTCCGACACCGCGTGCACGGCGTCCACGGTAGGCTCGAAGCCGGCCGGCGAAGCCACCTGCCGCGGCGTCATCGCCGCCAGCGCGTATTTCGGGTCGCGCGCCTCCAGCGCCTGCAGCGTGCCGAGCATCTGCGCGATGGCGATGCCGCCCGACGACGGCGGCGGCATGCCGCAGATCTTCCAGCGCTTGTAGTCGCTGCACACCGGCACGCGCTCCTTGGCGCGGTAGTCGCGCAGGTCCGCCAGCGAGAGCGAGCCCGGGTTGGCGCTGCCGTTGACCTGCCTGACGATGTCGGTGGCGACCTGGCCGGCGTACAGCGCATTGGGCCCGCGCCGCGCGATCTCGCGCAGGGTGCGCGCCAGCGCCGGGTTCTTCAGCATGGTGCCGGCCGGCTTGGCCTTGCCGTCGGGCCCGAGGAAATAGGCGGCCAGCTCGGGCGAATCCGGCAGGAACTTGTCGGCGGCGATCTGCGTGTAGAGGCGCGGCGAGATCGGGAAACCCTTCTCGGCCAGCTCGATGGCGGGCTGGAACAGCTTCGCCCAGGCCAGCCTGCCGTGCTGGCGGTGCGCCAGCTCGAGCGCGCGCAGCACCCCGGGCGTGCCCACCGAGCGGCCGCCGATCTGGCCTTCGCTGAAGCTCATGGGCTTGCCGTCGGGGCGCAGGAACAGGTTTTCGCCGGCGCCAGCGGGCGCGGTCTCGCGGCCGTCGTAGGCCTGCACGCGCTTGCCGTCCCAGTACATGATGAAGGCGCCGCCGCCGATGCCGGTGGCCTGCGGCTCGACCAGCGTCAGCACGGCCTGCATGGCGATCGCCGCGTCGATGGCGGAGCCGCCGTCGCGCAGGATCTTGCGGCCCGCCTCGGTGGCCAGCGGGTTGGCCGCCGCCGCCATGTGCCGGTCCGCGAACGTGGTGGTCATGCCCTGCCGGTAGCCCGATGCCACTTCCGGCGCGGGCGGCAGCGCGGCAACCGCGGACGCGGCCGATGCGGCGGGAGCGGCGCCGGCGGCCGGCGGCGCGCCGGTCTGGGTCGAGCAGGCGCCTAGCAGCGCGAGCGCCGCGGCGGCCGCGAGCGGGCCACGCCAGAGCGCCGGGGAATATGCCTGGATTGCCATGCCGAACTCCTCCTGGGGGGAAACCTGCATTGTAGGGCGCCCGCCCGCGCGCGGCACCCGCCGCCGGCTGCGGGACAGACCGGATGGACCGCGCGCGCCGATCGTGGTCCGGCCCGCGGCGCGGCAGGCTGCCCGCTTTTTTTTGCGCCGCCTTAACCCCGCCCGCCGGGCTGCTTCGTTTCACCCGCAGTGCCCCGGCGCCGGCACCGCCGGCGCGGCCCTTTCCGGAGAAATCGACATGCACAAGCGCCCGGCAGTCCTGGCCGTTGCCCTCGCAATGGCCGCATGCGGCGGACCGTCCCCGAACCAGCAGGCGAACCCCGCCGCCGACAGCGGCACGGCCCACCCGCTGCCTGCTCCGGTGATCCTGCCCAGCGAGCCCTTCGCCACCGCGCCGGCAATGGCGTTTCCGGCGCCGGCCGCCCCCGCCGCGAAAGCCGGCCGGGCCGACGCGCAGGCCGACGCACGCGCGCCGCTCCACCTCGGCCCGCGCGGGACGCACGCCGCGATCGCCGCGCGCCAGCCGCAGCCCAACTGGCGCGCCGGGCCCGCGCGCGAGCGCTACGGCGCCATCGAGGAAAACGGCGTGCAGCAGGTCGCGCAGGCGCCGGTCTCCACCTTCGGCATCGACGTCGACACCGGCAGCTACAGCAATGTGCGCCGCCTGCTCAACGCGGGCCGCCTGCCGCCGGCCGACGCGGTGCGCGTGGAAGAAATGGTCAACTACTTCCCCTACGACTACGCGCCGCCGCGCGACGGCCGGCCCTTCGCCGTGCACGCCGAAGCCGCGCCCGCGCCGTGGCAGGCCGGCAATGTGCTGCTGCGCATCGGCATCAAGGCCGCCGACGCGGCGCGCGCGAGCCTGCCGCCGGCCAACCTGGTGTTCCTGGTCGACGTGTCCGGCTCGATGTACTCGGCCGACAAGCTGCCGCTGCTCAAGTCCTCGCTCAAGCTGCTGACCGGCGCGCTGCGCCCGCAGGACCGCATCACGCTGGTCACTTACGCCAGCGGCACGCGCGTGGCGCTGCCGCCCACGCCGGGCAGCGACAAGACGGCCATCGCCGCCGCCATCGACGCGCTGGTGGCGGGCGGCGCCACCGCCGGCGCGAGCGGCATCGCGCTGGCCTACCAGGCCGCGCAGCAGAGCTTCATCGCCGGCGGCATCAACCGCGTGCTGCTGGCCACCGACGGCGACTTCAACGTGGGCGTCACCGACTTCCGCGAGCTCAAGGCGATGGTCGCGGAAAAGCGCAAGTCGGGCGTGTCGCTGTCCACGCTGGGCTTCGGCACCGGCAACTACAACGACCAGTTGATGGAGCAACTGGCCGACGCCGGCGACGGCGCGTACTCGTACATCGACAACCTGATGGAAGGCCGCAAGGTGCTGGTGGAGGAAATGAGCTCCACGCTCGCCACGGTGGCGCGCGACGTCAAGATCCAGGTCGAGTTCAACCCGGCCACGGTCAGCGAGTACCGCCTGATCGGCTACGAGAACCGCGCCCTGAAACGCGAGGACTTCAACAACGACCAGGTGGATGCCGGCGACATCGGCGCGGGGCACACCGTGACCGCGCTCTACGAGCTGACGCTGGCCGGCGGGCCCGGCCTGATCGATCCGCTGCGCTACCAGCGCGCGCCGGCCGCAAGCGGCAACGCCGGCGAACTGGCCCACGTCAAGCTGCGCTACAAGCGCCCGCAGGCGCAGGCCAGCGAACTGCTGGAACTGGCGGTGCCGGCCGGCGCGGTGCGGCCGCTGGCGCAGGCCGGCGATGCCTTCCGCTTCGCCGCCGCGGTGGCCGGCTTCGGCCAGTTGCTGCGCGGCGGCAGCCATACCGGCACCTGGCGCTATGCCGATGCGCGCGCGCTCGCGCTCGGCGCGCGCGGCGACGACCGCTTCGGCTACCGCGGCGAGTTCCTCCAGCTCGTGGACCTGGCGCAGGCCCTGTCGACGCATGCACCGCTGGCGCAGGGCGACGGCCCCGCGCCGCGGCCCTGAAGCACGCGCGGTGGCGCCGCGCGCGGCCCGCGACGATGCGCGGCGCTGTCATATACTGCCGCGCATGAATGCCTCCGCGCCCGACCGCATGCCCGCCAGCGCGCATGCCCCGCCAGCCCAGCCCGCCGCCGGCCTGTCCGCGCTGGCCGACACCGACCTCATGCTGCTGGTCGCCAACGGCCTGATCGAGCAGCCGGTGGCCGAGCTGTTCCGCCGCCACAACGCGGCGCTGTACAACTACGTGGCGTGGCTGTGCCAGGGCAACACGGGCGAGGCCGAGGACGTGACCCAGAAGACCTGGGTCAAGCTGATGACCCGCTGCGGCGACTACCAGCCCAGCGCGGCGCTGCGCACCTTCCTGTTCCAGATCGCGCGCAACACCTGGCTCGACACGCTGCGCGGCGCCTACGAGCGCCAGCGCGACACGCTCGGCGAAGACCACCTCGCGCTGCCCGCCGGCGACCTCAGCCCCGAGGCCGAGGCTGCGCTGCGGCAGAACCTGCAGGGCGTGCGGCAGGCGCTGATGGCGCTGCCGGCGGCGCAGCGCGAAGTGATCGTGCTGCGCTTCTTCAGCGAGATGAGCGTGGAGGAAATCGCGCAGACGCTGGGCGAAAAGTTCGAGACCGTCAGGAGCCGGCTGCGCTACGCCTTCGCGCGGCTGCGCGAGAGCCTGGCGGCGGTGGCGCCGCAGGAGCGCCAGCCATGAGCGCGGACGAACGCTTCATCGCCGGCGAGGACCGGCTCGCGGCGCTGCTGCGCGCGCTGCCGCCGTTCGCGCCGCCGCCCTCGCTGGAAACCGCGGTCATGGCCGCGGCGCGCGCCGCGCAGGCCGCGCGGCAGGCGCGCGCAGCCACGAACGCGAACACGAACGCAGCCGATGGCGCAGCCAGCGCCGATGCCGATGCCGGCGCCACGTTCACCCCGTCCGCCGGCCTGCAGGCCGCCGTGATGGCGGAAGCCGCGCGCCTGCAAGCCGCGCAGGCCGGCCGCCGCGCGGCCGTGCTGGAACAAGTGCGGCGCGGCGACAGCCCGCAGCGCGTGCTGGGCGCACCGGTCGGCGCGGCGGCGCAGGCGTGGCTGCGCGAACAGGCCGAGGCGCAGCAGCAGGCGGCGCAGCGGGACACCGCGCCCGCCGCCGGCCAGCCCGCCGCGCCGCGCCGCGCGCGCCGCTGGTGGCCCGCGCTGGGCGTGCTGGCGGGCACGCTCGGCGTGGCCGCGCTGTCGCTGCAGATCGTGCTCCGGCAGATGGACGTGCGCGACGGCGCGCTGCTGCTGCCGGACACGCCCCACGCCACGCGCCAGGCAAGCGAGCCGCAGGCCACGCCCGCCAGCCCGGCCGCGCCAGCGCCAGCACAAACGCAGGCACAGACGCCGGAGCCCGCGCCGGCGACGAACGTCGCGGCCCCGCCGCCCGCCACCGCGCCGGCCGCGCCGCCCCATCCGGCGCCCGCGCAAGAGCCTGCCGCGGCGGCCAGGACCCGCCCCGCGCAGGAAGCGCCAGCCGCGCCGGCGCCGGATGGCGACGCGCGCAAGTCCGCATCACCCGCCACATCGCCTGCCACATCACCCGCCGCAGCCGCCGCGCCGGCCGCCCCGGAAACGCGCGCGGATCGCGCCGGGCCCGCCGCCGGCCCGGCCGCGGCGGATGCCGCTTCGCCAACCGCGCCGCCGGCACCAGCCGCGGTTGCGCCGGCTGCGCCAATCGCGCCAGTCGCTCCGGCCACGGCGCCGCTGCCGGTGCCGCCCGCTCCGCCGGCCCTGGCGCCGCGCATTGCCGCGCCCGCGCCGGCGGCGATCGCCCCGGTGCCGCAGCCCGCCGCCATCGCCCCGATGCCGCCGGCCGCGTCCCCCGCGCCAGCGCCGGCCTTGCAGGGACATCGCTGGACGCTGCGCGCGGCACCGTCGGACCAGGCCGTGCACTCGCTCGCGCAGCCCGCGCAAGCGGTGACGATGGGCCTGCGGCTGGAGCCGCAACTGGCGCTGGAGCGCCTGATCCCGGATGCGCCGGGCGCGGAGCAGGCCAGCGCCGCGCCGCTGGCCCTGCGCATCACGGCGGCGGCGCCGGACAGCCCAGCGGTCCGCGCCTGGGCCGCGCGCTTATGGCAGGCGGTGCCGGCGGCGCGCCGCCCGCCGCTGCCCTACGCGGTGCAGGCCGACAGCACGCTGCCGCCGGATACCGTGCGCGTCGAGCGCATCGACGACGGCGCGCGCTGAACGGCGCGCCGGGAAACAGGCAGGCGGAGAAACAGGCAAGTGGAAAAAACGCGCGCCTCAGCCCGGCGCCGCCTCGCCCTGCCCGCCCAGCGCGGCGATCACCGCCAGCAACTGCTCGCGCAACCAGCGGTTGGCGCCGTCGTTCTCGCCGCCGGCGTGCCAGTACAGGTGCAGTTCCAGCGACGGCACCTTGAACGGCAGCGACAGCAGCCGGTTAGCGTAGGGCTCGTTGGCGATGCGCGCGTAGCGCAGCGGCAGCGTGGCCAGCAGGTCGGTGCAGCTCACCACGCGGCAGGCCGCCGCGTAGTGCTGGCAGCGCAGGCGCACGCGGCGCGTCAGGCCCATGCGGTGCAGCGCCTGGTCTTCCAGCCCGGCGCCGCGCCGGCGCGACGACACATGCACGTGCTCGGCCGCCAGGTAGCGCTCCAGCGTCAGTTCCTTCTTGACCAGCGGATGGTCGCGGCGCGCCAGCACCACCATCGGGTCGGCCATGAACGGCGCGTGGTGGATCGCGGGCGAGACCGGCAGCAGGATGTCGATGGCGGCATCGAGCGTGCCGGCCAGCAGCTCGGACTCCATCTCGCGCCTATCGAAGCGGATCGCCGCGATCTCCACCTGCGGCGCCATCGCGGTCACGCGCGCCATCAGCGGCGGCAGCAGCGTGGATTCGAGCGCGTCGCGCATGCCGATGGTGAAGCGGCGCACGGTGGCGGCCGGGTCGAAGTGCGGCGTGTCCTGCAAGGTGCGCGCGAACGACTGCAGCGCGGCGCGCACCTCGGCGGCCAGCGAGCGCGCCAGCGGCGTGGGCGCCATGCCCTGCCCGCGCCGCTCGAACAGCGGGTCGTCGAACAGGGTGCGCAGGCGCCCCAGCGCGTGGCTCACCGCGGGCTGCGTCAGGTTGAGCTGGCGCGCGGCCGCGGTGATGCTGCCTTCGCTGTAGATGGCGTCGAAGACGACGAAGAGATTGAGGTCGATGCGGGAGAGCTGCATGGCGTCGATTCTGGCACGGAATGCACCCTATTGATACTGGCAAATCCAGAAAATTCATTTTTCTAATTATCTGGATTGCGGTAGAGTCCTCCCCAGTCGACGCAGACCGCGTCCGCCGGGGCCGGCAGCGGCTCCCGGGCTCTCATGCAGAGGTGGAGGAGACAACATGGAATTCGAGTACACCCCCAAGGTCAAGGAAATGCAGGCGCGCCTGCTGGCCTTCTTCGACAAGCACATCTATCCGAACGAGAAGCGCTTCTACGCGGAAATCCAGGCCAACCGCCAGGCCGGCAACGCCTGGGTCCCGACCAAGGTGATCGAGGAGCTCAAGCCGCTGGCGCGCGAAGCGGGCCTGTGGAACCTGTTCCTGCCGCATTCCAAGCGCGCGCCGGAAGGCCTGTCGAACCTCGAATACGCGCCGCTGTGCGAGATCATGGGCCGGGTGCCCTGGTCGGCCGAGGTGTTCAACTGCGCCGCGCCGGACACCGGCAACATGGAAACGCTGGAGCGCTACGCCTCCGAGTCGCTCAAGGACCGCTGGCTGGAGCCGCTGCTGCGCGGCGAGATCCGCTCGGCCTTCCTGATGACCGAGCCGGCCGTGGCCTCGTCGGACGCCACCAACATCAGTTGCAGCATCGAGCGCAACGGCGACGAATACGTGATCAACGGCACCAAGTGGTGGTCGTCGGGCGCGGGCGACCCGCGCTGCCAAGTCTACATCGTGATGGGCAAGACCAACCCGGACGCCGGGCGCCATGAGCAGCAGTCGATGATCGTGGTGCCGGCCGACACCCCGGGCATCACCATCAAGCGCTTCCTGCCGGTGTTCGGCTACGACGACGCGCCGCACGGCCACATGGAGATCGAGCTGAAGAACGTGCGCGTGCCGGCGGCCAACATCCTGCTCGGCGAAGGGCGCGGCTTCGAGATCGCCCAGGGCCGCCTCGGCCCGGGCCGCATCCACCACTGCATGCGCAGCATCGGCGTGGCCGAGCGCGCGCTCGAGCTGCTGTGCCAGCGCGCGCTCAAGCGCGTGGCCTTCGGCAAGCCGGTGGCGGCGCAGGGCGTGACGCGCGAGCGCATCGCCGAGGCCCGCTGCGACATCGAGATGGCGCGCCTGCTCACGCTCAAGGCCGCCTACATGATGGACACCGTGGGCAACAAGGTGGCCAAGGCCGAGATCGCCATGATCAAGGTGGTGGCGCCGAACATGGCCCTGAAGGTGATCGACTGGGCCATCCAGGTGCACGGCGCGGCCGGCGTCTCTGACGACTTCCCGCTGGCCTCGTGGTGGGCGCACCAGCGCACGCTGCGCCTGGCCGACGGCCCGGACGAGGTGCACCGCAATGCCATCGCCAAGCTGGAGCTGGCCAAGCACATGAACATCAACCCGGACGACATCTCCATGCCGGTCACGCGCGGCTTCTGAGCCCGCCGCCGCCGCGGCGGGGATGCATCCCCTGCCGCCGGAATGGAAACGCGCAGCCTCGTCTGCGCGTTTTTTTCTTCTGTGCTTAAATCGCGCGGTTCGCCACCTCGGCGTTGAGGTGGCGGCCCAACCTCCACGCGGTCGCAGCAGGCACGGCGATCGCAGCGATCCTTCCCAGGAGCCCCTCCCCGATGATCGACGCCTATTCCTGGCCCACGCCCAACGGCCACAAGATCCACATCATGCTCGAGGAGTGCGGCCTCGAGTACAAGGTCCATGCCGTCAACATCGGCGCCGGCGACCAGTTCGAACCCGATTTCCTCAAGATCAGCCCGAACAACAAGATCCCCGCCATCGTCGACAGCGACGGCCCGGACGGCCAGCCCATCTCGCTGTTCGAGTCCGGCGCGATCCTGCTCTACCTCGCCGGCAAGACCGGCAAGTTCCTGCCCGAGGACGTGCGCGGCAAGTACGAGGCGCTGCAATGGCTGATGTTCCAGATGGGCGGCGTGGGCCCGATGCTGGGCCAGGCCCATCACTTCCGCATGTACGCGCCGGAAAAGATCGAGTACGCCATCAACCGCTACACCAACGAGGCGCGCCGCCTGTACGGCGTGATCGACAAGCGCCTGTCGGCGCATCCGTGGCTGGCCGGCGACATGTACACGGTGGCGGACATCGCCACCTTCCCGTGGCTGCGCAGCTGGCAGAACCAGGGCGTGGAGCTGGACGACTACCCGCACCTGAAGCGCTGGTTCAACGAGATCGCCGAGCGCCCCGCGGTCAAGCGCGGCGTGGAGGTGCTGGCCGGCGCGCGCAAGCCCATCCGCGACGACAAGGAACGGGAAGTCCTGTTCGGCGCCACGCAGTACCAGCGCCGCTGAAGCCCGCGGCGTCATTGCGCGCGCCGGCGGCTCAGTGCAGCGAGACCGCCTGCGCCGCGCCGCCCCCTGCGCCCTCCACGCCCGCCACGCCCGCGCAGGCCGGCTCGCGCCGCGGCGCCTGCAGGCAGCACAGCAGGCTGGCCACGGGATCGAGGGCGTCGATGCGGTAGCCCTCCTCCGGGTCCGGCGCGAACACCATGCCGGGCTGCAGGTACGCCACCTGGCGCTCCACATGCGGCCACGGCGAATGCCATTGCAGGCGCAGCGTGCCTTCGTGGCACGCGGCCCAGTTCAGGCCACCGGCGCGCAGCCGCTCGGCCCAGGCCGGCTCGCCCTCGGCGATCGTCACGAAGGCCGCATTCAGGCGCGGCGGCGCATGCCCGCCGGCCGGCCCCGCCTGCGCATCGCCAGCCCCGCCCTGCATGCGCCAGCGCTCCGCCTGGCCCGCCGCGAACGCATCGAAGCTGCTGGTCAGCCCGGCGCCCACCAGCCCCACCGCCTGCGGGTCCAGCACCGCGCGCACCAGCACGCTGTCCTGCAGCGCCGCCAGCCGCAGGCGCTCGCCCTGGCGGATCGCATAGACGCTGCCGGCCGACAGCAGCACCGGCGCGCAGCCGGCCGGCGTCACCTTGACCGCGCCGCACAGGCAGGCCCACCACTCCGCCCGCGCGGCGGCGATGCCGGGCTGCATCGCGCCCTGCCGCAGGAAGACGTAGTCGCCGCTGCTGCCCAGGCCCGCGGCTTCCGGCACCACCCTGACCTGCAGGCCGACGCGCAGCGCCGAAGCCGCCGCGCCGGCCACGATTTCGCCGCGCACCTGCGCGTCGAACAAGGAAAACACACGCATGTCACCTCCTTTCCGCTGGATGGATGCCAGATGGACAAATGCCGCGCCTGCCCGGGGATCGGGACCGCGTGGCCGCGCCCGGCCCTGCCGGCGTTCCCCGCGGGCCGTGCCGCCTCCGTATCAATCGGACAAGTTCCGGCGCGCCGGCCGCGGGCATCATGGCGATGCCGGACCGGGCACGCACCGCCGGCACTCCTGCCCGGGCGCGCCCCGCCGGAGAGCCGGCACGCGGCGGAACGCCGCGCTCCGGCCTATTACATTCCTTTAACAATTAGCCGCACTTGACGGAATTTTCCTAGCAGATTGCGGTATCTTTCCTGCCGTTCGCATCTGACACTCATAGTGAGACCTACTATAAGGCGTCGATACAAAGAGGTCAAACCCTTAACCTCGCTTCGTCCTTCTCCACGAATCGAGCCATGATCGGTGATCCTCTCAAGCTCTTCGGGCTGCACCTGGCGGAACTTCGCCGGCAGCGCGGCTGGTCGCAGGAAAAACTCGCGCTGGAAAGCGGCATGGCGCGTTCCTACCTCAGCGGCATCGAGCGCGGCGTGCGCAATGTCTCCCTCATCAACATCTGCGCGCTGTCCGGCACGCTCGGCGTCAACCCGGCCGAGATGCTGAACTTCGGCAGCGGCAAGGGCGACGGCGGCGCGCTGGTGCTCGAGCAGCGCTGCGCGGAGTTCAACATCACGCCGGCCCAGCGCGTGACCGTGCGCCACATGGCGCTGATGAACGACACCGAGCAGGATGCCATCGCCTCGGTGGCGCGCGTGATCGCGGCGCGGGCGCAGCAGCAGATGTGATGCGGCGGCGCGCCGGCCCAGCCGGCGCCCGCCCTGATGCCCGTCAGGCCGCCAGCAGCTCGGCGAAGCGCGCCGCGTCGAGGTTGGCCCCGCACAGCACCAGCGCCACCTTGCGGCCTTCGAGCCGCTCGCGCAGCGGCCCCAGCAGGGCCGCGGTGGAAACCGCGGTGGCCGGCTCGGTCGCCAGCTTCATGTCGCGGTAGAGCATGCGCATGGCCTCGCGGATGGCCTCGTCCGAGACCCGCACCATGTCGTCGACGAAACGGCTGCACACGCCGAAGCTGTAGTCCATCGCATAAGGCGCGCCGAGGCTGTCGGCGATGGTGTCCACGCGCTCCAGCACCTGCGGGCGCCCCGCCTCGAAGCTGCGCGTCATGGCGTCGGCGCCGGCCGGCTCCGCGCCATAGACCTTGCAGGCCGGGTTGATCTGCTTGACCGCCGCGGCGATGCCCGCGCACAGGCCGCCGCCGCCCACCGGCACCACCACCGCCTCCAGCCCCGCCACCTGGCGCATCAGCTCCAGCCCCACCGTGCCCGTGCCCTGCGCGATCAGCGGGCCGTCGAACGGATGGACCACCGTGCGGCCTTCCTGCGCCGCCAGTTGCTGCGCGTGCGCGAAGGCGGCATGCACGTCGGGCAGCAGCAGCACCTGCGCGCCCCACTCGCGGCACGCCGCCACGCGCGCCGGGCTGGCGCCGGCCGGCATCACCAGCTTGGCGTCCACGCCCGCCACCCGGGCGGCATAGGCCACCGCCATCGCGTGGTTGCCGGCGCTCGCCGCCACCACGCCGCGCCGGCGCGCGTCAGCGTCGAGCCGCGCCATGCTGTTGAGCGCGCCGCGCAGCTTGAAGGTGCCGGTGATCTGGAACAGCTCCATCTTGAGCCACACTTCGGTGGCCGGGTCGAGCTGCCGCACGGCGCCGGTCTGCCAGCGCCACACGGGGGTTTCCAGCACGTTGCCGCGCAGGCGCTGCGCCGCGTCCTGGATCTCGGCCAGGACGGGATAGCTGGCGTGCGCGCGCAGCTCGGGAAGGTCGGACATCGGGATTCTCCATCGGATCGGAAGTCGCGCGCAGGCCGGGCGGCGTGCGCGGTCAAACGGACCACGGGCCACCGAGCACCAGCCAAAGCCGCAGCTCAGCGACCCCGGATAATTCGAATGATGGAGAAAGCGGAAGAGGAGAAGACGGCGGCAGGCACCGGGCATGCCCGCGCTGCGCCCATGCGTGCGGCGGCGTCACCGGAATCGGTGGCGTGGCACGGCAAGGAAGGGGCGAAGACGGCAGCGGGCATAGGCTGCAAAGTATGCCACAAGCGGCCGGCGGCGCAAATGCCGCCGGCGCGCGGCAAGCCTACACCGCCAGCAGGCCCTGGCGCTCGATGAACGCGATCACCTGCTCCAGCCCCTGCCCCGACTTCACGCTGCCCATCACGAACGGGCGCGCGCCGCGCATCTTGCGCGCGTCGCTCTCCATCACGTCGAGGTTGGCCCCGACGTAGGGCGCGAGGTCGGTCTTGTTGATCACCAGCAGGTCTGACTTGGTGATGCCGGGCCCGCCCTTGCGCGGGATCTTCTCGCCGCCGGCCACGTCGATCACGTAGATGGTCAGGTCCGACAATTCCGGGCTGAAGGTGGCCGCGAGATTGTCGCCGCCCGATTCGATGAAGACGATGTCGGCGTCGGGAAACTTCGCCAGCATGCGGTCGACCGCCTCGAGGTTGATCGAGGCGTCCTCGCGGATCGCGGTGTGCGGGCAGCCGCCGGTCTCCACGCCCATGATGCGCTCGGCCGGCAGCGCGCCCGAGATGGTCAGCAGGCGCTGGTCTTCCTTGGTGTAGATGTCGTTGGTGATGGCCACCAGGTCATAGCGCTCGCGCATGGCCTTGCACAGCATCTCCAGCAAGGTGGTCTTGCCGGAACCGACGGGGCCGCCCACGCCGACGCGCAGCGGGGGATTCTTCTTGGTACGGGCCTGGGTCATGATCGGGAATCGTATCTCGGTGAAGATGGGCCGCTCAGGAACGGAACAGCCGGGAATACTGGGTTTCGTGGCGGGCCGACAGCAGGCCCAGCATCGGCGAGAAGGTCGACAGCTCGGGCGGCCCGGCATCGGCGCGGCGCGCCGCCTCGCCGACCGTCTCCGCCACCGCCGCGTGCAGCCGCCGCAGGATGTGCTGGCCGGCCACCTGCCCGAGCGGCACCGCCTTGAGCGCCGCGGCCACCTGGTTCTCGGCCCAGCTGAAGCAATAGGCCGCCAGCCCGTCGCGCTCGTCCACGCCGAGC
Source organism: Cupriavidus ulmosensis (assembly GCF_977008105.1). Taxonomy (NCBI): domain Bacteria; kingdom Pseudomonadati; phylum Pseudomonadota; class Betaproteobacteria; order Burkholderiales; family Burkholderiaceae; genus Cupriavidus; species Cupriavidus ulmosensis. The sequence continues at coordinate 1,409,244 of NZ_CDRMWP010000001.1, read as the reverse complement.
GCCGCGCACGCCGCGGCGAAGGCCGTGGGCAGGCACACCGGCGACAGTGCCGCGAGCTGCGCGCGCAGCGCATTGTCGCCCCACTCCATCTGCGCGACCAGCCGCGCCAGCGACCAGCCCATCTGCCCGGTCTCCAGCCGCAGCTCCGCGCTCTCGCGCGTGGCGAGGAACCAGTCGTTCCACTGCGCCACGCCGCCGGCATCGCCCGCGCGCCAGGCGCGGAACAGCAGCAGCCACACCGGCGCCTCGCACTGCGCCTGCACGTCGAGCAGGTTGCTGCGCACCCACTGCTCGGCGCTGTCGGCGTCGCGCACCAGGCCGCAGTCGATGGCCGCCTCCAGGCCCTGCGAATAGCTGAAACCGCCGATCGGCAGCGCGGGCGAGGCCAAGTGCAGGAGGGAGAGCAGTTGGGAGAGCTGGGTCATGGGTGAATCGCCGGCGCGCTACATGCCGGGCGACCGCTCAATGCTTGTGCCCGCAATGCTCGTCATGCACGTGATGATCATGATCGTGCGAGTGGCCATGCGAATGACCATGATCGTGATCGTGATCGTGATCGTGATCGTGCCCATGATGCTCATGGAACACCGCCTGCGCCGCCGCGTAGTCCTCGGCGAAGGTGGCGTCGTGGCCGTGCTTGTGGCCGCCGCCGTAGGCGCCCGCTTCCGGCTCGAACGGCAGTTCGGCGCGCTCGGCGCGCACGCCCAGGCGCGCGAGCATGTCGGCCAGCACGGGGTCGTATTCGAGGCGCAGGTAGTCGCGCCCGACTTCCACCGGCGTGTGGCGGTTGCCGAGGTGGTAGGCGGCGCGCATCAGTGCCTGCGGGTCGGCCGCGCCGACCTGCAGCACCGACTCCGCCGCGGCCTGCACCTCGACGAACACGCCGCCTTCCGTGACCAGCAGGTCGCCGCCGCGCAGCACGGTGCCGCGCGGCAGGAACAGGGCGACTTCCTCGCCGTTGTCGAGCGTGGCGCGCAGGCGGCTCTTGCTGCGTTCGGCGAAGGGCAGCACCAGCTTGGGCGCGCGGCGCACCAGCACGGCGGCGATGCCGTGCGGGGCGCTCAGGTGTTTGTCGATCTTCTGCAAGGCGGGCTCGAAACGGAAATTCAGAACAGGAAATAGCGCTGCGCCATCGGCAGCACGGTGGCCGGCTCGCACATCAGCAACTGGCCGTCGGCGACAACCTGGTAGGTCTCGGGATCGACCGTGACGTGCGGCTGCCAGTCATTGTGCACCATGTCGCGCTTGCCCACAGTGCGCGTGCCGCGCACGGCCGAGAGCGTTTTCTCCAGCCCGTAGCGCGCGCCCACGCCGGCGGCCAGCGCGGCCTGCGAGACGAAGGTCAGCGACGACTTGTGCAGCGCGCGCCCGGCCGCGGCGAACATCGGGCGGTAGTGCACCGGCTGCGGCGTGGGGATCGACGCGTTGGGGTCGCCCATCGCCGCCGCGGCGATCATGCCGCCCTTGAGGATCAGGCTCGGCTTGACGCCGAAGAAGGCCGGCTTCCACAGCACCAGGTCGGCCCACTTGCCGACCTCTACCGAGCCCACTTCGTGGGCGATGCCGTGCGTGAGCGCGGGGTTGATGGTGTACTTGGCGATGTAGCGCTTGACGCGGAAGTTGTCGTGCCCGCCGCGCGCGTCGTTGGGGTCGCCGGGCAGCTTGCCGCGCTGCGCGGCCATCTTGTGCGCGGTCTGCCAGGTGCGGATGATGACCTCGCCCACGCGCCCCATCGCCTGTGAGTCGCTGGAGATCATCGAGAACGCGCCCAGGTCGTGCAGGATGTCCTCGGCGGCGATGGTCTCGCGGCGGATGCGGCTCTCGGCGAACGCGATGTCCTCGGCGATGGACGGGTCGAGGTGGTGGCACACCATCAGCATGTCGAGGTGCTCGTCGAGCGTGTTGACCGTGTAGGGCCGCGTCGGGTTGGTCGACGACGGCAGCACGTTGGCCTCGCCGCACACCTTGATGATGTCGGGCGCGTGGCCGCCGCCGGCGCCTTCGGTGTGGTACGTATGGATGGTGCGGCCCTTGAACGCCGCCACCGTGGCCTCGACGAAGCCGGCCTCGTTGAGCGTGTCGGTGTGGATCGCGACCTGGGTGTCGGTGGCATCGGCCACGCCCAGGCAGGTGTCGATGGCCGCCGGCGTGGTGCCCCAGTCCTCGTGCAGCTTGAGGCCGATGGCGCCGGCCTCGACCTGCTCGGTGAGCGGCCCCGGCTGGCTGGCGTTGCCCTTGCCGAGCAGGCCGATGTTCATCGGGTACGCCTCCACCGCCTGCAGCATGCGCTCCATGAACCACGGCCCCGGCGTCACCGTGGTGGCGAAGGTGCCGGTGGCCGGCCCGGTGCCGCCGCCGATCATGGTGGTGACGCCGCTCATCAGCGCCTCTTCGATCTGCTGCGGGCAGATGAAGTGGATGTGGCTGTCGATGCCGCCGGCGGTGACGATCATGCCCTCGCCCGCGATCACCTCGGTGCCGGGCCCGACCACGATGGTCACGCCGGGCTGGATGTCCGGGTTGCCGGCCTTGCCGATGGATGCGATGCGCCCGTCCTTGAGGCCGATGTCGGCCTTGACGATGCCCCAGTGGTCGACGATCAGCGCGTTGGTGATGACGGTGTCGACGCAATCCTTCGCCATGCGCTGGCTCTGGCCCATGCCGTCGCGGATCACCTTGCCGCCGCCGAACTTCACTTCCTCGCCGTAGATGGTGAAGTCCTTCTCGACTTCGATCACCAGCCCGGTGTCGGCCAGCCGCAGGCGGTCGCCGGTGGTGGGGCCGAACATCTCGGCATAGGCCTGCCTGGAGATTTTCACGCTCATCACAGCGCTCCCATGATCTTGGCGTTGAAGCCGTAGACGATGCGCGCACCGGCCAGCGCCACCAGCTCGACCGTGCGGCTCTGGCCCGGCTCGAAGCGCACCGCGGTGCCGGCGGCGATGTTCAGGCGGAAGCCGCGCGCGGCCTCGCGGTCGAAGTCGAGCGCGGCATTGGTCTCGTAGAAATGGAAGTGCGAGCCAACCTGCACCGGCCGGTCGCCGGTGTTGGCCACCGTCACGCTGACCGTCTGGCGGCCCGCGTTGAGTTCGATCTCGCCCTCGGCGGGCATCAGTTCACCGGGAATCATGTCGGGTTCCTTGTCGACGTTTCCAACGCGATGCGAAAGCGGCGCCGGGCCGCATCGAGCCACATCAGGCCACCATCAGGCCGACGCCGTACAGCGCCACGCCCGCGCCGGCCACGCGCGCCAGCCAGCCGGCGTGGCGGCGCAGCGCCTGGCCCAGGCCGATGCCGCTCAGGTGCAGCATCATGGTCGCCACGGTGAAGCCGCCCACGTAGGCGGCCGCGGCCGGCAGCGCGCCCGCCGCGGTGGGCAGCTCGGCGCCATGCGCGTAGCCGTGGAACACGGCGAAGCCGCCGACGATGGCCATGCCGGCCCACGCCGGCAGCCTGGCGCGCAGCGCCACCAGCAGGCCGATCACCAGCAGCGAGGCGGCGATCATCGGCTCCACCAGCGGCAGCCCCGCCCCCGCCAGCCCGAGCGCGGCGCCGGCCAGCATCAGCGCGACGAACACGAACGGCATGCGCAGCGCCTCGCGCGGCGAGCGCGCGCCCAGCGCGCTCCACACGCCCACGCCGGTCATCGCCAGCAGGTGGTCCATGCCGGTGAACGGATGCAGCAGGCCGGCCCACAGGCTGGCGCCGACGGTGGCGGCATCGTGGCCGGGATGGGCGATGGCGGCGGCGCTGGCCAGCGCCAGGGAGGCGCCGACGATGGCGCGCGCGCGGGTGGAACGGTTCATGTCTTGATGCCTCGTGTTTTCTTGTTGGACAGGATGCGACAGGATGCGGCGTGGCTCGCCTTAGACGATCGGGTGATGCACCGTGACCAGCTTGGTGCCGTCCGGGAAGGTGGCTTCGACCTGGATCTCGGGGATCAGCTCGGCCACGCCGTCCATCACGTCCTCGCGCGTCAGCACGGTGGTGCCTTCGTGCATCAGCTCGGCCACGGTGCGGCCGTCGCGCGCGCCTTCCATGATGGCGGCGGTGATGAGCGCCACCGCTTCCGGGTAGTTGAGCTTGAGCCCGCGCGCGCGGCGGCGCTCGGCCAGCAGCGCGGCGGTGAAGATCAGCAGCTTGTCTTTCTCTCGCGGAGTCAGTTCCATCTCGGCATTCCCGTTGTTTCGTTGTTGTCCGTGCCGGCGCCGCGCCGGGCCCTCATGTCGCCCACAGGCGCAGCGGCCGCGCCGGCACGCCGTGGATGGGCTCGCGCAGCGCGCTCCACGCCCGCACCATCAGCGCGCGCACGTCTTCCATGCGCGCGCCCAGCACGCGCAGCAGCAGCATGGCGTGGCCGTCCTGCTCGAGGCGCGTCACGCCGGCGCGCAGGTCGGCGCGGTACGGCAGCGTTTCCGCCAGCGCCTCGGCCAGCGCCGGCGTGGCGCCCTCGCCCACCGCCCACAGCGTGGCCATGACGTTGAGCCCGTCCAGCCCGGCCGGCGCGCGGCGCAGCGCCGAGCCGGCGTCGAGCCGCGCGCTTTCGAGCCACAGCGCGCGCCGGCTGCCCGCCAGCGCGATGCGCGTGTCCATGTGCAGCGTGCCGCGCGCCCAGGTCTCGCCGCTGGCCTGGCGCCCCAGCACCACGGCATCCCAGCCAATCGCGCTGGCGCCGGGCGCCAGCGTCAGCGTGGTGGACAGGCACGCATGCGCGTCGTCGAACACGATGTTCTCCTGCGGCAGCCAGTCCAGCCGCGCGCCCGCATCCAGTTCTAGCGTGACGCGCTGCGCCGCCGCGCGGCCGAGCGACTTGTACCATTTGGTCGCGCCCGGCGTGGCGATCACGGCATGCGCGCCGGCACCCGCCGCCAGCGCGATCTCCAGGCTGTCGCCGCCGGCGATGCCGGCGGGCGGATGCAGGATCACCGCGTGGCAGATGCCGCCTTCGGGATAGAGCGGCTTCTGCACCAGCAGCGGGCCGCGGTGGCGCCGCTCGACCAGCGCGGTGCGTTCGCCGCGCGCGGCGAACGCCAGGCGCAGGCTGGCCTCCCATGCGGGCGGCACGGCAACGGTCGAAGGAAAATCCGGATGACGCATGGGAACCTGGAAAGCGGGCGCCGGCGGCGCGGCGCGCGTGATGCGGGCATCATAGCGCGCGGCCCGGCCGGCTGGAAGTGGTATCGCGGCGGCGCAGCGCGCAGCTTGCCATCCGCCTCACACCGCGATCAGCTCCCGCACCCCGTCCTCTTCCATGCGCGCGCCCTCGCCCTTCGCCACCACCTCGCCGCGGCTCATCACCACGTAGTGGTCGGCCAGGTGGCGCGCGAATTCGTAGTACTGCTCCACCAGCAGCACGGTCATGCCGAACTCGTCCACCAGCAGCCGCAGCGCGCGGCCGATGTCCTGGATGATGGACGGCTGGATGCCTTCGGTGGGCTCGTCCAGGATCAGCAGTTCCGGCTCGCTCATCAGCGCGCGGCCGATCGCCAGTTGCTGCTGCTGCCCGCCGGAAAGGTCGCCGCCGCGGCGCGCGCGCATGCTGCGCAGCACCGGGAACAGCTGGTAGATGCGGTCGGGCACGCCGCTCGGGCGCTTGAGGCTGGCCGCGCCGATCAGCAGGTTCTCTTCCACGGTCAGGCGCGGGAAGATCTCGCGGCCCTGCGGCACGTAGGCCAGCCCGGCGGCCACGCGCTCGTAGGGCGGCTTCTTCTCCAGCGCGTGCCCGGCCCAGCTGATGCTGCCGCTCTTGGTCGGCACCACGCCCATCAGGCATTTGAGCAGCGTGCTCTTGCCCACGCCGTTGCGGCCCAGCAGCGTGGTCAGCTTGCCCTGCGGCACCTCGAAGCTGACGTTGCGCAGGATGTGGCTGCCGCCGTAGAACTGGTTCAGTGCGTTGACCTGCAGCATGGTTATCTTCCCAGGTAGGATTCGATCACGCGCTCGTCGCGCTTGACCGCGTCGAGCGTGCCTTCGGCCAGCAGGCTGCCCTCGGCCAGCACGGTCACGGTGCCGGCGTCCCCCGCCAGCGCGGCGACGAACTCCATGTCGTGCTCCACCACCATCATCGAGCAGGTGCCGCGCAGGCTGTTGAGCAGCGCGGCGAGCTGCATGGTTTCCTCGTCGGTCATGCCGGCCACCGGCTCGTCGAGCAGCAGCAGCTGCGGCTGCTGCATCAGCAGCATGCCGATCTCCAGGCGCTGCTTCTGCCCGTGCGAGAGCAGCCCCGCGGGGCGGTAGGCCTCGTCCTCGAGCCCGGTCAGCGCCAGCGTTTCCTCGATGCGGCGATGGCCTTCGGCGCCCAGCCGCGCGCGCAGCGACGACCACCAGCGCTTGTCGGCCTTCATGGCCAGCTCCAGGTTCTCCCACACCTCGTGCTGCTCGAACACGGTCGGCTTCTGGAACTTGCGGCCGATGCCGGTCTGCGCGATCTTCGGCTCGGTCATGCGCATCAGGTCGATGCTCTGGCCGAGGAACACGCGCCCGCTCACGTTGGCGTTGCGCGGCCCGGTCTTGCCGGTGATCACGTCCATCATGGTGGTCTTGCCGGCGCCGTTGGGGCCGATCACGCAGCGCAGCTCGCCGTGGTCGATCGACAGCGACAGGTTGTTGAGCGCGCGGAAGCCGTCGAACTGCACGGTGACGTCTTCCAGGTAGAGGATGGGCCCGTGCGAGACGTCGATGACGCCCGGCTCCAGCACGCGGCCGAGGCCGGTGGCGTCGCCGCTTTCCGCCTGTTGGTTTCCGAGTGCCGCGTTCATGCGTCGCCTCCGCTGCGGGTGGCGCCGGCCGGCGCCGCCTCGCTTGCATTCGATGGGGTGACGACGGGCGAGGCGCCCGCCGGGGCCGCGCCCTGCGCGGGCTGGCGCCGCGCCGGCTCGCCGCGCAGCCGCTTGAGCAGGCCGATCACGCCGTCCGGCAGGTACAGCGTGACCAGCACGAACATGGCGCCGAGCAGGAACAGCCAGTATTCGGCGAAGTACGCCGTGAACATGGTCTTGGCGCCGTTGACGAGGAAGGCGCCGATGACCGGGCCGATCAGCGTGCCGCGCCCGCCCACGGCCACCCACACCGCCATCTCGATGGAGTTGGCCGGCGACATCTCGCCCGGGTTGATGATGCCCACCTGCGGCACGTAGAGCGCGCCGGCGATGCCGCACAGCACCGCCGAGAAGGTCCACACGAACAGCTTGTAGCCGAGCGGGTTGTAGCCCGAGAACATCACGCGCATCTCGGCGTCGCGCACCGCCGTGACCACGCGGCCGAGCTTGGAGGTAACGATGTAGCGGCAGGCGATGAAGCCGGCCAGCAGCGCGGCGAAGGTCAGCACGAACAGCGCGGTGCGCGTGTGCGGCGCGGCCACCGCGAAGCCGGCGATGCGCTTGAAGTCGGTAAAGCCGTTGTTGCCGCCGAAGCCGGTCTCGTTGCGGAAGAACAGCAGCATGGCGGCGTAGGTCATGGCCTGCGTAATGATCGACAGGTACACGCCCTTGATGCGCGAGCGGAACGCGAAGAAGCCGAACAGCCACGCCAGCACGCCCGGCACCAGCACCACCAGCAGCAGCGAGTAGCCGAGGTGCCCGGTGCCGTGCCAGAACCACGGCAGCTCCTTCCAGTCGAGGAACACCATGAAGTCGGGCAGGTCGCTCTTGTACACGCCCTCGCGCCCGATCGAGCGCATCAGGTACATGCCCATCGCGTAGCCGCCGAGCGCGAAGAACAGGCCGTGGCCGAGGCTGAGGATGCCGCAGTAGCCCCACACCAGGTCCAGCGCGATGGCGGCCAGCGCGAAGCACATGATCTTGCCGACCAGCGTGAGCACGTAGGCCGACACGTGCAGCGGATGGCCTTCGGGCAGCAGCAGCGCGCACACCGGCACGCCCACCGCGGCGATCAGCGCCAGCACCACCAGCGCCGACCAGCCGCGCCGCGTGAACAGCGGCTGGCGCGCCGGCACGGCCAGCCGGAAACCCGTTGCGGATGGATTGCTTGTCGATGTCTGCATCATGCCTCCGCGCTGCGCCCCTTGAGCGCGAACAGTCCCTGCGGGCGCTTCTGGATGAAGAGCACGATCAGCACCAGGACGAAGATCTTGGCCAGCACCGCGCCGTAGAACGGCTCGATGAACTTGTTGACGAGGCCCAGGCCGAAGGCGCCGATGATGGTGCCGGCGAGCTGGCCCACGCCGCCCAGCACCACCACCATGAAGGAGTCGATGATGTAGGCTTGGCCGAGGTCGGGCCCGACATTGCCGATCTGCGACAGCGCGCAGCCGCCCAGCCCGGCGATGCCCGCGCCGAACGCGAACGCGTAGCTGTCCACCTTCCACGTGCGCACGCCCACGCAGGCCGCCATGGTGCGGTTCTGCGTGGTGGCGCGCACGAACAGGCCGAGCCGCGTGCGGTTGAGCACGCCCCACGCCACCGCCACCACGGCCAGCGCGAACACGATGATGACCATGCGGTTGTAGGGCAGCACCAGCCCCGGCAGCCATTCGATGCCGCCGCTCATCCACGACGGGTTGGCCACTTCCACGTTCTGCGCGCCGAACAGCGTGCGCACCGCCTGCATCAGCAGCAGGCTCACGCCGAAGGTGGCCAGCAGGGTTTCCAGCGGGCGCCCGTACAGATGGCGCAGCACCAGCCGCTCGAGCACGAAGCCGACGATGGCCGAGGCCAGGAACGAGGCCGGCAGCGCCGCCAGCAGATACCAGTCGAAGGCGCCGGCGAAGTGCGCGCGGAACACGCCCTGCACCATGTAGGTGGCGTAGGCGCCGATCATGAGGAATTCGCCGTGCGCCATGTTGATGACGCCGATCAGGCCGTAGGTGATGGCCAGCCCGAGTGCCGCCAGCAGCAGCACGCTGCCCAGGCTCAGCCCGGCGAACAGGTTGCCGATCAGCTCGGCGCGGCGCTGGTCGCCGCGCAGCGCGTCGAGCGCCTGCTGGGCGGCGCCGCGCAGCTCGGCGTCGGGCTCGCGGTAGTTGCCGGCGGCGTCCTTCTCCACCAGCGGCTGGAGCTTCTGCCGGCTTTGCGGGTTGCTGTCGCGCCCGAGGATGCGGACCGCCTCGAGGCGGTCGTCGCGGCTGCCTTCGGCCAGCACGATGTTGGCCCAGATCACGTCGAGCTTGGCGCGCAGGCCGGCGTCGGCCTCGGCCTTGCGCGCGGCTTCCACGGTCTCGCGCGAGGCGCTGCCGGGCTGGTCCAGCAGCGTGTCGACGGCCTGCGCGCGCACCGTGGCGTCGGGCGACTGCAGCAGCATGCTGCTGGCGGCGCTGTCCACCAGCGCGCGCAGGCTGTTGTTGAGCGTGAGCGATTCGAGCTCGTCGGCCTTCACGGCCACGGGCTTGCCGGTGATCGCGTCGAGGGTCTTGTCGCCGTCCTGGCGCACCATGCCGACCGACGGCGCGTATTGCAGCGCGTCGTCCTGCAGCGCCTTGAGGATGGGGCCGGCCTGTTCCGGCGGCGCCTTGGCCAGCGCGGTCAGCGCGGCGGTCTTGGCGTCGAAGTCGTCCTCGGCCAGCGGCTTGAGGTCGGCCTGCGTGAGCGGCGCGGCCCACAGCGGCGCCGCGGCCAGCAGCAGCGCGGCCAGCATGGCGCGCAGCCAGGGCAAGGCGGAAAGGGAAAAGGATCGGTGCATAGGGCTGGCGGAGTCCTGGTTGCGCGCTTCGGGTCGCGTCTCTTGTACTTGGGGGCGCAGCGATGCGGGCGGCTTCCGCCCGGCGGACAGGGCGGAAGAAAGGGCCGGCCTTCAGGCCGGCTGGCCTTCGGGCCTTCTGACGATGCCGCGCGCGGCGGCGGGGAGGCCGGCGTGGCGCGTTGCCGGCCCGCCCCCCGCCCCGCGCCGCGGCCCGGCGGGAGAGGCAGCGCGCCTCGCGCCGGCATCGCGCGGCGGCTTGCGCCGCCGGCTTACATCACCTTGTCCGGCTTGCCTTCGTTGCCGGAGATGAACGGGCTCCACGGCTGCGCGCGGATCGGCTTCGGCGTCTTCCACACCACCGTGAACTGGCCGTCGCCCTTGACTTCGCCGATCATCACCGGCTTGTACAGGTGGTGGTTGTCGCCCATCGTCAGCGTGAAGCCGTCCGGGGCCTTGAAGGTCTGGCCGTACATGGCCGCGCGCACCTTGTCCGGATCGGTGCTGCCGGCCTTCTTCACGGCCTGCGCCCACATGTGGATGCCGACGTAGGTGGCTTCCATCGGGTCGTTGGTCACGCGCTTGTCGCCGCCCGGCAGGTTGTTGGCCTTGACCCACGCCGCCCATTCCTTCTTGAAGGCGTCGTTGGTCGGGTTCTTGACCGACATGAAGTAGTTCCACGCGGCCAGGTGGCCGACCAGCGGCTTGGTGTCGATGCCGCGCAGTTCTTCCTCGCCCACGGAGAAGGCCACCACCGGCACGTCCTTGGCCTTCAGGCCGGCGTTGCCGAGCTCCTTGTAGAACGGCACGTTGGAGTCGCCGTTGATGGTGGAGATCACCGCGGTCTTGCCGCCCTGCGAGAACTTCTTGATGTTGGCGACGATGGTCTGGTAGTCGCTGTGGCCGAACGGCGTGTAGACCTCTTCGATGTCCTTGTCCGCCACGCCCTTGCTCTTGAGGAAGGCGCGCAGGATCTTGTTGGTGGTGCGCGGGTAGACGTAGTCGGTGCCCAGCAGGAAGAAGCGCTTGGCGCCGCCGCCTTCCTTGCTCATCAGGTACTCGACCGCGGGGATGGCCTGCTGGTTGGGCGCCGCGCCGGTGTAGAAGACGTTCTTGGACATCTCCTCGCCTTCATACTGCACCGGGTAGAACAGCAGCGCGTTGAGTTCCTCGTAGACCGGCAGCACCGACTTGCGCGACACCGAGGTCCAGCAGCCGAAGGTCACGGCGACCTTGTCGTTGGTGACGAGCTGGCGCGCCTTCTCGGCGAACAGCGGCCAGTTGGAGGCCGGATCGACCACCACCGGCTCGAGCTTGCGGCCGAGCACGCCGCCGCTCTTGTTGATCTCGTCGATGGTCATCAGCGCCACGTCCTTGAGCGACGTTTCGGAAATGGCCATGGTGCCGGACAACGAATGCAGGACACCGACCTTGATCGGATCCTTGGACTGCGCCATCGCCAGCGGGCTGACCCCGGCCGTTGCGAAAAGCGCCGCGGCGGCTACCGCCGACAGCTTCAGCATGTCACGTCGTTTCATTGCAGCTCCCAGATTGTCTCGTGTTTGATAAGGAACAACGCACCCCAAGTAACGTATCTGCAACTAGCGTGCCATGAGCGCCGGGCGCCGCGGGGCGAGCCGTGGCGTGCTTCCGGTGGCGGGGGAAAGCCCTGCGCACCACGACTGTGCGCGATGTATGCGCACCAACTCCGTGCACGGCGGCGGCCAGACTCAGATTGGGGCATGCGCGGCCGCGCGCGCCGGCCGGACTGCCGCGCCGTGGTGCGCGGCGGCCTTCCGCGGATGCGAATGGCGGTGGGGAACCAGGGGGGATGAACGGCGCAACCGGCGACGGAACTGGCGCGGCGGCTTCGTGGTGCGGGGAAGGGTCGATGCGAACCGCCGCGGCGTGGGCGGCGGCGCGCATCGGCGAGAAATACGCGCCGGGCGCGGCAGGCGCGCCCGGCCATGCGGTGCTGTGGGTGCTATGCGTCGGTGCCGCGAGCCGGTGCTACGAGTAGCGGCGCGTGATCGACTCCGCCACGCACACGGGCCGCTCGCTGCCTTCGCGCTCCACCGTGACTTCCCAGATCGACTGGGCGCCGACCAGCGCGGGCGCGTTGGGCAGCGGCTCGAGGCGCTCCACCGAGAGCAGCTTCACGCGCGCGCGCAGGCGGCTGCCGACCGGCACCGGCGCGGTGAAGCGCACGCGGTTCAGGCCGTAGTTCACGCCCATCTTCACGCCGGGCATGTCGAGCGCGTTGTGCAGGAACGCGGGCAGCAGCGACAGCGTGAGGAAGCCGTGCGCCACCGGGCCGCCGAACGGCGACTCGCGGCGCGCGCGCTCCACGTCGACGTGGATCCATTGATGATCGCCGGTGGCTTCGGCGAACTGGTTGACCTGGTGCTGGGTGACTTCGATCCAGTCGCTGACGGCCACTTCCTGGCCTTGCAGGCTTTCCAGTTCTTCGAGCGAAGCGATGGTACGCATGGTGTCTCCTTGTTGTTGTCGCGGGGGTGGCGGGGTGGCGAAGATGGCGAAAGCGGCGCGAACCGGCGCCGCCAGATGATGCCTTGATGCAGGCGGGCTGGCAACGGCCTCAGGCCGGGCGGCGGCCGTACATGCCCATGCCCTTGACCGTGCAGACCAGCTCGCCGCGCTGGTTGGTGGCTTCCCACTGGGTGTGGATCACGCCGCGGTCCGGCTTGGAGGTGGACGCGCGCGCGTCGAGCACCACCAGCGACACGCTCAGCGTGTCGCCGGCGTAGACCGGCTTGAGCCAGCGGATCTCGTCCACGCCGGGCGAGCCCATGCTGGCCGACTTGGAAGTCATGTTGTCCACCAGCAGCCGCATCATGATCGAGCAGGTCATCCAGCCGCTCGAGATCAGGCCCTTGTAGATGCTGTTCTGCGCCGCGTCCTTGTCGACGTGGAAGGGCTGCGGATCGTACTGGCGCGCGAAGGCGAGGATCTCTTCCTCGGTCACGAGGTGCGAGCCGAGGTCGCGCTTGCTGCCGACGGTGAAGTCTTCGAAATACAGGGAAGGCATGGATGCTCCTTTTCCTTCTGTGGCGTGTGGCGTGTGGCGCGGCGGTGGCCGCGGCATGAAAAAAACCGCGCCCGGACTGCGGCGCGGTTTCTGTCATGTTCCCGGATCAGGCGGTTTCCAGGAACCCGGGCTGCGCCGCGAAGCGGCCCAGGTGATGGTCGACGTCGCCGAAGGTGGTGTTGATCAGCGTCAGCCGCTTGAACATGTGCGCGGCCGGCAGTTCGTCGGTCACGCCCATGCCGCCGTGGATCTGCACCGCCTCCTGGCCGACCGAACGGGCCGCCTGGCCGACGCGCGCCTTGGCGGCCGAGGCCAGGCGCCGGCGCTCGGCCGGGCTGGCCTCGTCGAACCTGGCCGCGGCCAGCAGCGTGATCGAGCGCGACTGCTCGGCGTGGATGAACATCTCCACCATGCGGTGCTGCAGCGCCTGGAAACGCGCGATGGGCTGGCCGAACTGCTGGCGCGTCTTGGCGTATTCCAGCGTGGCGGCGTTGAGCGCGTCGATCACGCCGACCGCTTCCGCGCACAGCAGCACGGCGGCGTAGTCGGCGACCTGCTCGATCACGTCCCACGCGGCGCCGGCGGTGCCCAGCAGTTCGCCCGGCGCATCCGTGAAGGTGATGTCGGCGGCGCGCAGGTTGTCGATGGTGCGGTAGTCGGTGACGCTGACGCCGGCGGCCCGCGGGTCGACCAGGAACAGCGAGATGCCGCCGGTGTCAGCATCGGCGCCGGCGGTGCGCGCCGAGACGATGAGCTTGCCGGCCTGCGCGCCGTGGAGGACCACGGACTTGCGGCCGTTGAGCTTGCCGTCCTTGGCGGTGACGCGCACGTCGTTGAGCGCGTAGCGCGCGTGCGGCTCGTTGAAGGCCACCGCCAGCTTGAGCGCGCCGCCAGCGACCTGCTCCAGCAGCGCGTCCTGGCCGCCGGCCAGCCTGAGCGCGCAGGCGCCGACCACGGTGGCGAGGTACGGCTCCACCACCAGGCCGCGGCCCAGTTCCTGCTGCACCACCATCATGTCGACGGCGGTGCCCGAGAAGCCGCCCTGCGCCTCCGACACCGGCAGCGCAGTCAGGCCAAGCTCGACCAGCGCGCCCCAGGCCGCGTCGCCGTGGCCGCTGGCGGACTTGATGTTCTTCCTGCGGGTCTCGAAGTCGTAGCTCTTGTCGATGAAGCGGTGGATGGCATCGGCCAGCTGCTTCTGTTCGTCGCTGAGATTGAAGTTCATGTCGCGTGTCTCCTCACAGTCCCAGGATCATCTGGCTGATGATGTTCTTCTGAATTTCGTTGGACCCGCCGTAGATGGAGGTCTTGCGATAGTTGAAGTAGTAGGCGGCCAGCGGCGCGGCATCGTCGTAGCCGGTGACGGCGTGGTCGTGCTCGCATTCCAGGTAGGCGGTGTCGAACGGCTGCGCGTAGGGGCCGACGGCCTCCACCATCAGCTCGGTCAGCATCTGCTGGATCTCGGTGCCCTTGATCTTGAGCATCGAGGCCTCGGGGCCGGGGCCCTTGCCGGCGCTCTCGCTCGACACCACGCGCAGCACGGTCAGCTCCAGCGCCATCAGCTCGATCTCCAGCGCGGCGACCTTGGCGCCGAACAGCGGGTCTTCGAGCAGCGGGCGGCCGTTCTTCTGCTGCTGCTTCGCCACGCGCTTGAGGAAGCCCAGTTCACGCTTGGAGTTGCCCACGCGGGCGATGCCGGTGCGCTCGTGGCCGAGCAGGTACTTGGCGTAGGTCCAGCCGCGGTTCTCCTCGCCGACGCGGTTTTCCACCGGCACCTGCACGTTGTCGAAGAACACCTCATTCACTTCGTGCTCTTCGTCGAGCATGATGATCGGGCGCACGGTGATGCCCGGCGTCTTCATGTCGATCAGCAGGAACGAGATGCCCTCCTGCTTCTTGGCTTCGGGATCGGTGCGCACCAGGCAGAAGATCATGTCGGCGTGCTGGCCGAGCGTGGTCCAGGTCTTCTGGCCGTTGACGATGTAGTGCTTGCCGTCGGCGGTCAGCTCGGCGCGGGTCTTGAGCGAGGCCAAGTCGGAGCCCGAGCCCGGCTCGGAGTAGCCCTGGCACCACCAGTCGGTGCAGTCCAGGATGCGCGGCAGGTAGTACTGCTTCTGCGCTTCGCTGCCGTACTTCATGATCACGGGCGCGACCATCGCCACGCCGAAGGGCAGCACGCCGGGCGCGCCGACGCGGGCATTTTCCTCGTCCCAGATATGGCGCTGGGTGGCATTCCAGCCGGTGCCGCCATATTCCACGGGCCAGTGCGGCGCGGACCAGCCGCGGCCGGCCAGCAGCTTGTGCCAGCGCACCAGGTCGTCGCGGCTGGGGCGGCGATGGTTGAGAATCTTGCTGCTGATGTCGGCCGGCAGATTGGCCTCCAGCCAGGCGCGCACTTCCGCGCGGAAGGCATCGTCGGCCGCCGAGTAGTTGAGATCCATGCCCGTCTCCAGTGATGCCGGTTTGGGACCGGCAATTGTTCTTGCTAGCGCGTCATGCGCCGGCAAGACACTGCCGCGGGCACAGGACGCTGTTCAGTGAGCCGTCTGCTTGAGCGCAGCCGGCACCACGAGCTGGAAGGTATCGATGCCCTCTTCGGCAAGCGCCTGCACTTCGTCGGGGGACGCCGTGCCGCGGATGCCGCGTTCCGGCGCCTCGTCGTAATGCATGCGCCTCGCCTCCTCGGCAAAGCGCTCGCCCACGTCCTCCGTCTGCGCCAGCACCTGCTTCACCGCCTTCATGTAGAGCGATTGCAGCGTCACCGGAGCCGCGCCCGGGGCTTGCGCCCCGGCGGCCGCCCTGCCCGCCGGCGCGGCGGCCGCGCCGGACAGGTTCAGGCGCGGCGCGCTGGGCAGCCGGGTGATGGCATGGTCGGCGCAGATCGGGCATTGGACGAGTTTCTGCGAAATCTGCGCCTGCGCATCGTCCTCCGAAGCAAACCAGCCCTCGAAACGATGGTCTTGCGCGCAGCGCAGGTCGAGCACCTTCATGATGTTTCCAGCCCGTCGAAAGCTATAGTATCCGCGAAACGGAATTTTGTGAACGGTCGTGCTAATTTTTTTGCGGCCTTGCCCGGCCGGCCTCCCGCGCGTGTTCCGCACGGTGGAAAAGGTGGAAAAGCCGGGGCATGGCCGCGCACGCACGGCTAAGGAATGGGATTCTACGCGCATGCCCGGATGCGGCCAGGGAAAGCGCCGGCGCGCCTCAGCGCGGGCCGGGCAGCGCCTGTTCGCCGGGCTGCCAGGCTCCGGAGATCACTTTCTCGAGCCAGAACGCGCCGATGATGGTCTTGACGTCGGTGATGCGGCCGGTGCGCACCCAGTCCAGCACCTGCCCCGCGGGCACGATGAAGGTTTCCAGGAATTCGCCGTCGTCGAGCTCGGCCTCGCCCGCGGCCAGGTCGCGCGCGAGGAAGATGTCGATGAACTCGGTGGAGTAGGAAATGACCGGGTGGATGCGCGTGAGGTAGTCCCAGCGCCGCGCGCTGTAGCCGGTTTCCTCGCGCAGCTCGCGCTCGCCGCAGCGCAGCGCGCCTTCCTCGGGGTCGAGCTTGCCGGCCGGGAATTCGAGCATCACCTCGCCGACCGGATAGCGGAACTGCCGCTCCATCAGCACGGTGCCGTCGTCGAACAGCGGGATCATCATCACCGCGCCGGGATGCAGCACGTACTCGCGCCCGGCATGCTTGCCGTCGGGCAGCCTGACGATGTCCTGCCTGAGCGTGAGGAATTTGCCCTGGTGCAGCGTGGCGGAGGCCACGCAGGTTTCCCTGAGGGCGAGATCGTCGCCGGCGGCGGGATCGCCGTGGCCGGCATCGGCCGCGGCCGTGTCCATCGTGTCGCTCATGAAAGCTCCGGGTCCGGGCACGGCCGGCCGGGCGCCTTCACTGCCCGGGCCTCAGGCCGCGCGATGTTTGACGAGGTATTGCCAGGTGAAGCCGGGGAAGGCGAACACCAGCATCATGCAGGCGGTGATGGCGTAGAACTGCCAACCCTGCGGGAAGGCGTTGCCGAGGCCCGCCTCCACCGCGAAGCCGGCCAGGCCGGCGCACACGTACCAGGTGATCAACTCGGCCAGCCGGACCCACAGCGGCTTCCTGGCGAAGCGCAGCGGGATCACGGCGAACAGCCGCTGGTTGACGAACGGCAGGTTGGCACACACAAGTGCCAGCAAGATGACAAACCAGCCTGCCGCGGACGAGCTCATCTGCCTGCGCCGCCTTGCGTCACGACGCCAGCGTGGCGCGGATGGCCTGGTAGCACAGGTTCATCAGCGCCGACGGGAACAGGCCCAGGCCGATGATGAGCGCGCCGTTCAGGCTCAGCATCGAGCGCAGGCCGAACGACGATTCCAGCTTGTGCTCGTCGGCCGGTGCGTCGAAGTACATCAGCTTGACCACGCGCAGGTAGTAGAACGCGCCGATCAGCGAGAACAGCACCGCCACCACGGCCAGCCAGGTCATGCCGCTCTTGACCACCGCCTCGAGCACGGCCAGCTTGGCGTAGAAGCCCACGGTCGGCGGGATGCCTGCCAGCGAGAACATCATCACCAGCATCAGCAGCGCGAACCACGGGTTCTTGCGCGACAGGCCCTTGAGGTCGTCCAGGGTCTCAGCCTCGAAGTCCTTGCCGGCGCGCAGCAGCACGATGCCGAAGGTGCCCAGCGTGGTCAGCACGTAGGTCGCGGCGTAGAACATCGACGCGCCGTAGGCGCCGGCGGCGCCCTCGGCGCTGCCGCCGGCCACGCCGGACAGCATGCCCAGCAGCAGGAAGCCCATGTGCGAGATGGTGGAGTACGCCAGCATCCGCTTGAGGTTGGTCTGCACGATGGCGGTCAGGTTGCCGATCGCCAGCGAGGCCACGGCCAGCACGACCAGCATCAGCTGCCAGTCCACCGCCAGCGGCAGCAGGCCTTCGACCAGCAGGCGCAGCGCCATCGCGAACGCGGCCAGCTTCGGCGCGCCGGCGATCAGCAGCGTCACCGCGGTCGGCGAGCCCTGGTAGATGTCCGGGATCCACATGTGGAACGGCGCCGCGCCCATCTTGAAGGCGATGCCGGACACGATGAAGACCACGCCGAAGGCCAGCATGGTGGTGTTGACGCGGCCCGACTCGACCACGCGGAACACTTCGCCGAGGTTCAGCGAGCCGGTGGCGCCGTACAGCATCGACATGCCGTACAGCAGGAAGCCCGAGGCCAGCGCGCCGAGCACGAAGTACTTGATGGCCGATTCGGAGGTCACGCGGTTGTCGCGGCGCAGGGCCACCAGCGCGTAGGACGCCAGCGACAGCAGTTCCAGGCCCAGGTACAGGGTCAGGAAGTTGTTGCCGGTGATCATGACGATCTGGCCGCCGAGCGTGAACAGCGCGAGCATGTAGAACTCGCCGTTGTACATGTCGCGCTGGGCCAGGTAGCCGCGCGTGTAGACCAGCGTGATGAACAGCGCGGCCGAGCAGAACGCCGACAGCACGTTGGCCATCGGGTCCACCACCACCAGGTTGGAGAACGCGTAGTGGGTGTCGCCGGCGGCGGCGTTGAGGCCGAACCAGAAGGTCAGCACCAGCGTGATCAGCAGCGACAGCGGATAGGCCAGGCTGGTGCGCTTGCGCCCGCGCGCCAGGTCGATCCAGTTGACCGCGGCAATCGAGATCGCCAGGAAGATGATTGGCGCCACAGGTGCCAGTGTCGAGGACGGTTGCATGTTTGTTTCTCTTCCCGATTACAGCTTCGACTGCGCCACGTGCGACAGCAGGTTCACCACGGAAGCGTGCATGACGTCGGTGAAGGGTTTCGGATACAGGCCCATGTACAGGGTCATGATCGCCAGCAGGCCGAGCATGAAGAACTCGCGCTTGTTCAGGTCGATCAGCTCGGCCACGTGCTTGTTCACCACGTCGCCGAAGATCACGCGCTTGACCATCCACAGCGAATAGGCGGCGCCCAGGATCAGCGCGGTGGCCGCCAGCAGGCCGATCCAGAAATTGAACTTGACCGCGCCCAGGATGACCATGAACTCGCCGACGAAACCCGAGGTGGCCGGCAGGCCGCAGTTGGCCATCGCGAAGAACACCGACAGCGCGGCGAACTTCGGCATGGTGTTCACCACGCCGCCGTAGTCGGCGATCTGGCGCGAGTGCATGCGGTCATACAGCACGCCGATGCACAGGAACATGGCGCCCGAGACGAAGCCGTGCGAGATCATCTGCACGATGCCGCCTTCCAGGCCGATCTCGTTGAAGATGAAGAAGCCGAGCGTGACGAAACCCATGTGGGCGATCGACGAATACGCCACCAGCTTCTTCATGTCGGCCTGTACCAGCGCCACCAGGCCGATGTAGATCACCGCGATCAGCGAGATGGCGATGATGAACCCCGCCAGGCTGTGGCTCGCGTCGGGCGCGATCGGCAGCGAGAACCGCAGGAAGCCGTAGGCGCCCAGCTTCAGCATGATGGCGGCCAGCACCACCGAGCCGCCGGTCGGCGCCTCCACGTGGGCGTCGGGCAGCCAGGTGTGCACCGGCCACATCGGCACCTTGACCGCGAAGGCCAGGAAGAAGGCAATGAACAGGCCGATCTGCTCGTTCATCGACAGCCTGGCCTGGTGCCATTCGAGGATGTCGAAGGTGCCGGTCTTGCTGTACAGGTACAGCAGCGCGACCAG
The DNA here is from genome assembly GCF_977008105.1 of Cupriavidus ulmosensis. NCBI lineage: Bacteria > Pseudomonadati > Pseudomonadota > Betaproteobacteria > Burkholderiales > Burkholderiaceae > Cupriavidus > Cupriavidus ulmosensis. Next base: position 1,389,901 of record NZ_CDRMWP010000001.1, on the reverse strand, counting down.
CGTCAGCAGCGAGCCGAGCAGCGTGTAGAGGAAGAACTTGAAGGCCGCGTACACGCGGTTCGGACCGCCCCACACGCCGATGATGATGTACATCGGGATCAGGGTGGCTTCGAAGAACACGTAGAACAGCATGCCGTTGAGCGCGCTGAACACGCCGACCATCAGGCCGGACAGGATCAGGAACGCGGCCATGTACTCGGCCACGCGCTCGGTGATCACTTCCCAGGCCGAGATCACCACGATCACCGTGATGAAGGCCGTCAGCACCACGAACCACATCGAGATGCCGTCGACGCCGAGGTGGTAGTTGATGCTGAAGCGCTCGATCCAGGCCGACTTCTCGACGAACTGCATGGCAGCCGTGGAGCGGTCGAAGTGGAAGACCAGGGGCAGCGTGGCGACGAAGCTGACGACCGAGCCGAACAGCGCCATCCAGCGCACGTAGCAGCGACTGCGGTCAGACCCGGAGGCAAGAACTAGCAAGCCAAAGAAGATAGGCAGCCAGATAGCGAAAGACAGAACCATTTTCTTGTTTTCCTTACTTGGCGCCCACCGTGGCGAACGAGGTGCCGAACACCGTCAGCGACAGCAGCACCAGCATGCCCAGGATCATGGCGAATGCGTAGTGGTAGATGTAGCCGGACTGCAGGTAGCGGCTGACCGATGCGAACCATCCCACCACGCGGGCCGCGCCGTTGACCACCAGGCCGTCGATCAGGCCCTGATCGCCGCCCTTCCACAGGCCGGTGCCCAGCAGGCGCGCGCCGCGCGCGAACACGGCCTCGTTGATGGCGTCCATGTAGTACTTGTTGTCGAGCAGCGTGTACAGGCCCGAGCAGCGTTGCTTGATCGCGGCGGGGATGTCCGGGCGCTTCATGTAGAAGAACCACGACAGCACCACGCCCGCGATGGCCAGCCACAGCACCGGCGTGGTCAGCGAGTGCAGGCCCATCGCCACCCAGCCGTGGAAGGCTTCGGCCAGCTCTTCCATCGCATGATGGTTCTCGCCGACGTAGATCACGTTCTTGAAGGCCACGCCGTTCTTGAAGAAGTCGCCGAACAGCATCGGGCCGATGGCGAACGCGCCGACCACCACCGAGGGGATGGCCAGCATGACCAGCGGCAGCGTCACCACCCACGGCGACTCGTGCGGCTTCTGGCCCGGGGCCAGGCCGTGATGGTGCTCGTCGTGGCCGGCTTCCTCTTCCTCGTGGTCATCGTGGCCGTGCGCGTGGGCGTGGTGCGCGTCGTGCGCCTTGCCGAAGCGCTCTTCGCCGTGGAACACCAGGAAGTACATGCGGAACGAGTAGAACGCCGTGACGAACACGCCGGCCAGCACCGCGAAGTAGGCGAAGCCCGAACCGGCGATGTGCGATTCCGCCACCGCCTCGATGATCGAGTCCTTGGAGTAGAAGCCCGCGAAGAACGGCGTGCCGATCAGCGCCAGCGAACCGACCAGCGAGGTGATCCAGGTGATCGGCATGTACTTGCGCAGGCCGCCCATGTTGCGGATGTCCTGGTCATGGTGCATGCCGATGATGACCGAGCCGGCCGCGAGGAACAGCAGCGCCTTGAAGAAGGCGTGGGTCATCAGGTGGAACACCGCCACCGAGTAGGCCGAAGCGCCCAGCGCCACGGTCATGTAGCCGAGCTGCGACAGCGTGGAGTACGCCACCACGCGCTTGATGTCGTTCTGGATGATGCCCAGGAAGCCCATGAACAGCGCGGTGATCGCGCCGATCACCAGCACGAAGGACAGCGCGGTGTCGGACAGCTCGAACAGCGGCGACATGCGCGCGACCATGAAGATGCCGGCCGTCACCATCGTGGCGGCGTGGATCAGCGCGGAGATCGGGGTCGGGCCTTCCATCGAGTCCGGCAGCCACACGTGCAGCGGGAACTGGGCCGACTTGCCCATCGCGCCGATGAACAGGCAGATGCAGGCCACCGTGATCATCATCCAGTCGGTGCCCGGGAACAGGATCGTGGCGAGCTGGTCGCGCGCGGCGAACACGTCGGTGTAGTTCATGCTGCCGCTGTAGGCCAGCAGCAGGCCGATGCCGAGGATGAAGCCGAAGTCGCCGACGCGGTTGACCAGGAAAGCCTTCAGGTTGGCGAAGATCGCCGTCGGCCGGGTGTACCAGAAGCCGATCAGCAGGTACGACACCAGGCCCACCGCTTCCCAGCCGAAGAACAGCTGCAGGAAGTTGTTGCTCATGACCAGCATGAGCATCGAGAAGGTGAACAGCGAGATGTAGGCGAAGAAGCGGTTGTAGCCGGGGTCTTCCGCCATGTAGCCGACGGTGTAGATGTGCACCATCAGCGAGACGAAGGTCACCACCACCATCATCATCGCGGTGAGCGAGTCGACCAGGAAGCCGACTTCCATCTTGAGGCTGCCGATCGTCATCCACTCGTACACCGTGGCGTTGAAGCTCGCGCCGTTCAGCACATCCAGCAGCACGATGATCGACAGCAGGCAGGAGATCGCCACGCCGAGGATGGTCACGGTGTGGGCCAGCGTGCGGCCGGCGCGCGTCTCCGAGGAGAACGTGCTGAAGAACTTGGTGCCGAACAGGCCGGCGATGGCTGCACCGGCTAGCGGTGCGAGCGGGATCGCCAGTAGCAGGTTGGGGTCGAGCGTGGTTGCCATAGGACGCTTAGTGGTGTGCGGTCGGATTACAGTCTTGATTCATGGCGTGGCGATGCGGATCAGCCCTTGAGGGTGTCCATGTCGTCCACGTTGATCGTGTCCAGGTTGCGGAACAGCACGACCAGGATTGCCAGACCGATTGCCGACTCGGCCGCGGCCACCGTGAGGATGAAGAAAACGAAAACCTGACCGGCCAGGTCGCCGAGGTAATGCGAGAAGGCGACGAAGTTCATGTTGACCGCGAGCAGCATCAACTCGATCGCCATCAGCAGCACGATCACGTTCTTGCGGTTCAGGAAGATACCAACGATGCTGATGGCGAAGAGGATCGCACCGAGCACGAGGAAATGGGCGAGAGATAGCACAGCGTGTCTCCGGGCTTCAGTTCTTGTTGGCGGCAGCGGCGGCGTCCTGCGCCTTGGCTTCCGCGGGCATCGAGACCAGGCGCACGCGATCCTCGCGGCGGGTGCGCAGCTGCTCGCCCACGTCCTGCGCCTTGTTGTCCTTGCGGCGGCGCAGCGTCAGCGCGACGGCGGCGATGATCGCCACCAGCAGGATGATGCCGGCCACTTCGAAGGCGTAGATGTAATCGGTGTAGATCAGCTTGCCGAGCGCGCCGGTGTTCGAGTAGTCCGGGCCCTGCGCCACGTTGTTCAGCGGCGTGGTGGTGCCGATGAAGTTGCGCACCAGCACGGTGGCCATCTCGGCGATGATCAGCGCGCCGACCACCGAGGCCAGCGGCACGTAGGTCCAGAAGTCCCGTCGCAGGTGCTCGATGTCGATGTCGATCATCATCACCACGAACAGGAACAGCACCATCACGGCGCCCACGTACACCAGCACCAGCAGGATGGCGAGGAATTCGGCCTTCAGCAGCATCCAGATCGCGGCGGCCGTGAAGAACGACAGCACGAGGAACAGTGCGGAGTGCACGGGGTTCTTCGCGGTGATGACTTTCAGTGCGGAGAGCACCAGCACCAGCGCAAAGACGTAGAAGATGGTGGTCGTCAGTTCCATGGTTCCTGTCGGATCCTCTTTGAGCCTTCCGGCACAAGCCGCCTCCGGCGGCCTGCCCTTGCGGCATCCTTTTCGTCGGCCCCAGCGGGGCCGGATTCACTTGTTCGTTGGCGGCGCCGGCCAGATTCGGCCGGCACGCCCTGTAATGCTCCGCCTTGGGCGATGCTCAGCGGTACTTGGCGTCCGCGGCCTTGGCCGCGGCGATCTGCGGTTCGTAGCGGTCGCCCACGGCCAGCAGCAGATCCTTGGTGAAATACAGGTCGCCGCGCTTCTCGCCGTGATACTCGAGGATGTGCGTCTCGACGATGGCGTCGACCGGGCAGGCCTCTTCGCAGAAGCCGCAGAAGATGCACTTGGTCAGGTCGATGTCGTAGCGCGTGGTGCGGCGGGTGCCGTCGGCGCGCGCGTCGGACTCGATGGTGATGGCCATCGCCGGGCAGACCGCCTCGCACAGCTTGCAGGCGATGCACCGCTCTTCGCCGTTGGGGTAGCGGCGCAGCGCGTGCAGGCCGCGGAAACGCGGCGAGATCGGCGTCTTCTCTTCGGGAAACTGGACCGTGACCTTGCGGGCGAAGAGATAGCGCCCGGTCAGAGCCATGCCCTTGAAGAGTTCCTTCAGGAGCAGGCTGTTGAAGAAGTCCTTGATGGCGAGCAGCATGACGATTGCTTCCTAATGATTCCGCAGGGCGCCGCCGGGGGCGGCGGCGCACCTGCCCTGGCCGTTCAATGCCAGATATTCCAAGGCGACCGGATCCAGATCGCGACGATGATCAGCCAGCCCACCGTAAGCGGGATGAAGACCTTCCAGCCCAGGCGCATGATCTGGTCGTAGCGGTAGCGCGGGAACGACGCGCGCAGCCAGATGAAGACCGACAGCAGCAGGAAGACCTTGAACAGCAGCCAGAAGAAGCCCGGGATCGCATTGGTGATGAAGCTCGAGAACGGCGGCGCCCAGCCTCCCAGGAACATCAGCGCGGTCATCGTCGAGATGATGATCATGTTGATGTACTCGGCCAGGAAGAACAGCGCGAAGGCCATGCCCGAATATTCGATCATGTGGCCGGCCACGATTTCCGATTCGCCTTCCACCACGTCGAACGGGTGGCGGTTGGTCTCGGCCACGCCGGAGATGAAGTAGACGCCGAACATCGGCAGCAGCGGCAGCCAGTTCCAGGACAGGATGTTGATGCCCAGGCCGGCGAAGTAGCCGGTGTTCTGCGTGTTGACGATGGCCGACAGGTTCAGGCTGCCCGACACCATCAGCACCGTCACCAGGGCGAAGCCCATCGCGATTTCGTACGACACCATCTGCGCCGCGGCGCGCATGGCGCCGATGAAGGCGTACTTGGAGTTCGAGGCCCAGCCGGCCAGGATCACGCCGTACACGCCGACCGAGCTGATCGCCATCACGTACAGCAGGCCGGCGTTGACGTTGGCCATCACCGCCTCGGCCTGGAACGGGATCACCGCCCAGACCGCCACGGCGGGCATCAGCACCATCAGCGGGGCAACCAGGTACATGCCCCGGCTGACCTGCGTCGGCATCATGACTTCCTTGAGCAGCAGCTTGAGCACGTCGGCGATCGGCTGCAGCAGGCCGAGCGGGCCGACCCGGTTCGGGCCGATACGCACGTGCATCCAGCCGATCAGCTTGCGCTCCCACAGGATCAGGTAGGCCACGCACAGCAGCAGCGGCACCACGATGAGCACGGCGCGAATCAGGATCCACAGCGGCGTCCAGGCGCCGCCGAAGAGATTCTGCCCTTGCGAGGTAATCCAGTCGATCATGTTTCTTTCTCGCTCTTCTTATGCCGTGGCCGCCGGCTCGGCCGCGCCCTTCGCGGCGCTGGCCAGGTCGATGGCTTTCTCAACGGTGACGGTGCCCGACGTGGCGTCCAGGCTGGCCGCGGCGACGGTGCCCGCGGATACGCGCACGGTGCCGGCGGGCAGCGCCGCTTCCAGCGCCGCCGGCAGCACCACGCTGCCCTGCCCCTGCGTCACGCGCACCGGGTCGCCGGCCTGCACGCCGAGCGCGGCGAACAGGTCGGCCGACAGGCCGGCCTGCATGGCGCGGCGCGCGGCGGCGGTCAGTTGCAGCGAGTCGGCGCGGCGCACGATCGGGTCGGCGTGGTAGATCGGCACGTCGGCGACGCGCTCGATGCCGCCGGCGGCCGCGCTCACGCGGATGGCGGCGTCGGTGGCGTTGCTCAGCTGCGCCGCGACCGGCCTGGCCAGCACGTCGTCGCGCACGTTCTCGGCGGTCTCGTAGTCGAAGCCCGGCACGTCGAGCAGGTTGCCCAGCACGCGCAGGACCTTCCAGGCCGGGCGCGCGTCGCCGAGCGCGCGCACCACGCCGTTGAAGCTCTGCGGCAGGCCTTCGCAGTTGACGAAGGTGCCGGCGGTCTCGGTGTACGGCGTCACCGGCAGGATCACGTCGGCGTATTGCAGCGCGGCTTCCGAGCGGAACGGCGACAGCACCACCACGGTGCCGGCCTGGCCCAGCGCGGCCAGGGCCTGGCGCGGGTTGGCGGCGTCGAACTCGGGTTCGGCGTTGAGCAGCACGTAGGCGCGGCGCGGGGTGGCGAACATGGCCTGCGCGTTGGCGCCGCCGTTCTGCGGCAGCGCGCCGGCGATGTGGCCGCCCACGGTGTTGGCGGCTTCGGTCAGGAAGCCCAGCGTGGCGCCGGTCTCGGTGGCGATCCACTGCGCCAGCGCGTGCAGCGTGGCGAACTGCGGATGGCGCACGGCCTCGTTGCCGAGGAACACGGCGCGGCGCTCGCCCGACAGCAGCGCGTCGGCGATCAGCCTGGCCTTGTCGTCGCCGTCGAAGCCGTCAGTGCCGGCCGGTGCGGCCACGCCCTTGGCGGCGGCCACCACGCGGGCCACGCCGGCCAGGGCCGCGGCCCAGGCGGACGGCGCCGCGTCGATGCGGGCGGCCAGCGGCATCAGCAGGTCGTCGGCGTTGGCGCCGAGCACGGCCACGCGGGCGCCCTTCTTGCCGGCCTGGCGCAGACGCGCGGCCAGCAGCGGGTGGTCCTTGCGCAGGGCCGAGCCGATCACCAGCACGCGCTGCAGCGCGGAGACTTCGGCGATCGGCAGGCCCAGCCACGGCGCGCCCTTCACGGCGGCCGAGAAATCGGTCTGGCGCTGGCGGAAGTCGATGTTGTCGCTGCCCAGGCCGCGCACCAGCTTGCCCAGCAGGTGGAGTTCCTCCAGCGTGCTGTGCGGGCTGGCCAGCGCGGCGATCTGGTCGGCGCCGTGCTCGCGCTTGATGCCGGCCAGGCCGTTGGCCACGTATTCCAGCGCGGTCTGCCAGTCGGTTTCCATCCACTCGCCGCCCTGCTTGAGCAGCGGCTTGGTGAGACGGTCGGCGCTGTTCAGGCCTTCGTACGAGAAGCGGTCCTTGTCGGACAGCCAGCACTCGTTGACGTCTTCGTTTTCCAGCGGCAGCACGCGCATCACGCGCTGGTTCTTGGTCTGCACCACGAGGTTGGCGCCGAGGCCGTCATGCGGCGACACCGACTTGCGGCGCGCCAGTTCCCAGGTGCGGGCCGAGTAGCGGAACGGCTTGCTGGTCAGCGCGCCGACCGGGCACAGGTCGATCATGTTGCCCGACAGTTCGGAGTCGACCGTCTGGCCCACGAACGTGGTGATTTCCGAGTGCTCGCCGCGGTTGAGCATGCCCAGCTCCATCACGCCGGCCACTTCCTGGCCGAAGCGCACGCAGCGGGTGCAGTGGATGCAGCGCGTCATCTCTTCCATCGAGATCAGCGGGCCCACGCTCTTGTGGAACACCACGCGCTTCTCTTCCTTGTAGCGCGATTCCGAGCCGCCGTAGCCGACCGCCAGATCCTGCAACTGGCACTCGCCGCCCTGATCGCAGATCGGGCAGTCCAGCGGGTGGTTGATCAGCAGGAATTCCATCACCGACTTCTGGGCCTTGACCGCCTTCTCCGAATTGGTGAAGACCTTCATGCCCGGGGTGACGGGAGTGGCGCAGGCCGGCAGCGCCTTGGGCGCCTTTTCGACCTCGACCAGGCACATGCGGCAGTTGGCCGCGATGGACAATTTGCGGTGGTAGCAGAAGTGCGGGATGTAGGTGCCCAGCTTGCGGGCCGCTTCCATCACCAGGCTGCCTTCAGCAACCTCAACCTTCTTGCCGTCGATCTCGAGTTCAACCATGTTCTGCCACGCTTAGATGTAGGCCGGAACCATGCACTGCTTGTGTTCGACGTGATACTCGAACTCTTTCCAGTAGTGCTTGAGCATGCCGCGGACCGGCATCGCTGCCGCATCACCGAGCGCGCAGATGGTGCGGCCCATGATGTTTTCAGCGACGTTATTGAGCAGGTCCAGGTCTTCCTGGCGCCCTTCCCCGTGTTCGATGCGATTCACCATGCGGTAGAGCCAGCCCGTGCCTTCGCGGCACGGCGTGCACTGGCCGCACGATTCTTCGAAGTAAAAGTACGACAGGCGCAGCAGCGAGCGGACCATGCAGCGCGTCTCGTCCATCACGATCACCGCGCCCGAGCCCAGCATCGAGCCGGCCTTGGAGATCGAGTCGTAGTCCATGTCGGACGCCATCATCAGATCGCCCGGCACCACCGGCGCGGACGAGCCGCCCGGGATCACCGCCTTGATGCGCTTGCCGCCGCGCATGCCGCCGGCGAGCTCCAGCAGCGCCGAGAACGGCGTGCCCAGCGGGATCTCGTAGTTGCCGGGGCGCTCGACGTCGCCGGACACCGAGAAGATCTTGGTGCCGCCGTTGTTCGGCTTGCCCATCTTCAGGTAGTTGTCCGGGCCGACGCCCAGCAGGAACGGCACCGCGGCGAAGGTCTCGGTGTTGTTGATGGTGGTCGGCTTGCCGTACAGGCCGAAACTGGCCGGGAACGGCGGCTTGAAGCGCGGCTGGCCTTTCTTGCCTTCCAGCGATTCGAGCAGCGCGGTTTCCTCGCCGCAGATGTAGGCGCCGTAGCCGTGGTGGGCATGCAGCTGGAAGTTGAAGCCCGAGCCCAGGATGTCGTCGCCCAGGAAGCCCGCCGCGCGCGCTTCCTCGAGCGCCTGCTCGAAGATCCGGTATTCGTTCCAGATCTCGCCGTGGATGTAGTTGTAGCCCACGGTGATGCCCATCGCGTACGCGCCGATGGCCATGCCTTCGATCAGCGCGTGCGGGTTGTAGCGGATGATGTCGCGGTCCTTGAAGGTGCCGGGCTCGCCCTCGTCGGTATTGCAGACCAGGTACTTCTGGCCCGGGAACTGGCGCGGCATGAAGCTCCACTTCAGGCCGGTGGGGAAGCCCGCGCCGCCGCGCCCGCGCAGGCCCGAGGCCTTGACGTCCGCGATCACCTGCTCGGGCGTGACCTTCTCGGTCAGGATGCGCCGCAGCTGCTGGTAGCCGCCGCGCTTGACGTAGTCTTCGAGGTGCCAGTTGCTGCCGTCGAGGCCGGCCAGGATCAGCGGCTTGATGTGGCGGTCGTGCAGAGAGGTCATGTTACTTGTCCCCCTTGGCGGCTTCGGTGGCCTTGATCTCGTCGACCAGCGCATCGAGCTTGGCGTCGCTCATGAAGCTGCACATGCGGGTGTTGTTGACGATCATCACCGGCGCGTCGCCGCAGGCGCCCATGCATTCGCCTTCCTTGAGCGTGAAGGTGCCGCACGGAGTGGTTTCGTTGTAGTCGATGCCGAGCTTGCGCTTGAGATACTCGCCGGCCCGCTCGCCGCCCGACAGGGCGCAGGGCAGGTTGGTGCAGACCGTCAGCTTGTACTTGCCGACCGGCTTGGTGTCGTACATGTTGTAGAAGGTCGCGACTTCCTCGACCCACACCGGGGGCATGTCGAGGTAGCTGGCGACGAACTGCATGACTTCCGGAGAGACCCAGCCCACTTCGCCCTGTGCCACGGCCAGCGCCGCCATCACGGCCGACTGCTTCTGGTCAGCCGGATACTTGGCGATCGCGCGATCGATTTCCTTGAGAGCTTCTGCTGATAGCATGGTCGTTGCTGTAATACGCCGAGTCATTTGCGTTCATGCCCGCCACGTGGCGCGCATTGCGCAGGTTTGCAGCCGTCGCTGCCGTTGCGGCCCGCATGTCGGAGCATGCCTGGCCCACCGCAGGTTTCCCGTGGCCGGACGCGGGCCTTGCCCGGATTCCGGCCAGGGGCGCCCGGATCGTCGTCCGGGGCCGGCGGCTCCTGTTAGCGGTCGATCTCGCCGAAGACGATGTCCTGCGTGCCGATGATCGTTACCGCGTCTGCAATCATGTGGCCCTTGGCCATTTCGTCGAGGGCCGCCAGATGGGCAAAGCCCGGCGCCCGGATCTTCAGGCGGTACGGCTTGTTCGCACCGTCGGAGATCGCGTAGATGCCGAACTCGCCCTTCGGGTGCTCCACCGCCGCGTAGGCTTCGCCTTCGGGCACGTGGATACCTTCGGTGAAGAGCTTGAAATGGTGGATCAGCTCTTCCATGTTCGACTTCATGTCCACGCGCGCCGGCGGCGTCACCTTGTGGTTGTCGCTCATCACCGGGCCCGGGTTGCGGCGCAGCCAGTCGATGCACTGCCTGATGATGTGGTTGGACTGGCGCATCTCTTCCACGCGCACCAGGTAGCGCGCGTAGCAGTCGCCGCCCACGCCCACCGGCACCTGGAAGTCCATGCGGTCGTACACCTCGTAGGGCTGCTTCTTGCGCAGGTCCCACTCGATGCCGGAGCCGCGCAGCATCGGGCCGGTGAAGCCCATCTGCAGCGCGCGCTCGGGGCTCACCACGCCGATGCCGACCAGGCGCTGCTTCCAGATCCGGTTGTCCGTCAGCAGCGTCTCGTATTCGTCGACGTACTTCGGGAAGCGGTTGGTGAAGTCCTCGATGAAGTCCAGCAGCGAGCCCGAACGCGCTTCGTTCATGGCCTTGATGGCGCGCTCGTTGTGGATCTTCGACGCCTTGTATTGCGGCATCGTGTCGGGCAGGTCGCGGTACACGCCGCCCGGACGGTAGTAGGCCGCGTGCATGCGCGCGCCCGACACCGCCTCGTACATGTCGAACATGTCTTCGCGTTCGCGGAAGGCGTACAGGAAGACGGCCATCGCGCCCACGTCGAGCGCATGCGCGCCGATCCACATCAGGTGGTTCAGCAGGCGCGTGATCTCGTCGAACATCACGCGGATGTACTGCGCGCGGATGGGCACGTCGACGTCGAGCAGCTTCTCGATCGCCATCACGTAGGCATGCTCGTTGACCATCATCGACACGTAGTCGAGGCGGTCCATGTACGGCACGCTCTGGATCCAGGTCTTCTGCTCCGCCAGCTTCTCGGTGGCACGGTGCAGCAGGCCGATGTGCGGGTCGGCGCGCTGGATCACTTCGCCGTCGAGCTCGAGCACGAGGCGCAGCACGCCGTGTGCCGCCGGGTGCTGCGGGCCGAAGTTCAGGGTGTAGTTCTTGATGTCTGCCATTGCGCTTCTCAGTGCTGCAAGCCGCCGTAGTTCTCTTCCCGGATCACGCGCGGCGTGATTTCACGCGGCTCGATGGTCACGGGTTGATAGATCACCCGCTTCTGCTCGGGGTCGTAGCGCATTTCGACGAAGCCCGACACCGGGAAGTCCTTGCGGAACGGGTGGCCGACGAAACCGTAGTCGGTCAGCAGGCGGCGCAGGTCGTTATGGCCTTCGAATACGATGCCGAAGAAGTCGAACGCTTCGCGCTCGAACCAGTTGGCCGAGTTCCAGACGTCGTTCAGCGACGGCACCACGGGCACGTCGTCGTCGGGCGCGAACACGCGCACGCGCAGGCGCCAGTTATGGGTGATCGACAGCAGGTGCGTCACCGCGGCGAAACGGGGGCCGTCCCAGGCACCGTCGCCGTACGCGGAGTAATCGACGCCGGCCACGTCGAGCAACTGCTCGAAGCGCAGCGAGGGATCGTCGCGCAGCATCAGCGCGGTTTCCAGGTAGTCGTCGGCCTTGACGATCAGGGTTAGCTCCCCTACCGCCTCGACGAGTTTCTGGATACGCTTGCCCAATGTCTTTTCGAGCGCGGCCTTCAGGGTATCGAGGTTCGCCATGTCAGCCCTTGCGCGCGATGGTGTTGGTGCGACGGATCTTGTTCTGCAGCTGGATGACGCCGTAGATCAGCGCTTCGGCCGTCGGCGGGCAACCCGGCACGTAGATATCCACCGGCACGATGCGATCGCAGCCGCGCACCACGGAATACGAGTAGTGATAGTAGCCGCCGCCATTCGCGCACGACCCCATCGAGATCACCCAGCGCGGCTCCGCCATCTGGTCGTAGACCTTGCGCAGCGCGGGGGCCATCTTGTTGCACAGCGTGCCGGCCACGATCATCACGTCGGACTGGCGCGGCGACGGGCGGAACACCACGCCGAAGCGGTCCAGGTCGTAGCGTGCCGCGCCAGCATGCATCATTTCCACGGCACAGCAGGCCAGGCCGAAGGTCATCGGCCAGAGCGACCCGGTGCGGGTCCAGTTGATCAGCTTGTCAGCGGTAGTCGTGACGAAGCCTTCATTGAGAACGCCTTCGATTGCCATTTCACATCACTCCCAATCGAGCGCGCCTTTTTTCCAGATGTAGACGAAGCCCACGATGAATTCCAGCAGAAACACGCCCATGGAGAAGAATCCCGGCCAGCCGATCTCGCGCAGGGCTACACCCCACGGGAAAAGGAAGGCAGTTTCGAGATCGAACAGGATGAACAGGATAGCGATGAGGTAGTAGCGCACGTCGAACTTCATGCGCGCGTCCTCGAACGCTTCGAAGCCGCACTCGTAGGGAGAGAGCTTCGCGGGGTCGGGTTTGTTGGGGCCGAGGATCCGGCCGATCGACATCAATGCCACGCCGAGCACGACACCGAAGATGATGAAGATGAGGACGGGGAAGTAGGCTTCGAGATTCAAGGTACGGCCAGCCTTATCTGGAATGTTGTCAACAGCACCAGCAGCTAGCGGCGACCTGTTGCCCACCCCAAGCGCCATTCCGTAGAAATTACGACGCCGCCTTGCGGACTGGCCGGGGCACGAAGCCGGGATGCTCTCCGGACTCCACGCCCCGATCAAGTTGTTTGGTGCCGACGGCGAGACTCGAACTCGCACAGCTTTCGCCACTACCCCCTCAAGATAGCGTGTCTACCAATTTCACCACGTCGGCTGGGGGAGAAACAATATTGCCTGGCGCTGGCCTTGGGGCCCAGGGTTTTTACACCCTTCGGAACTCTGGCTGGGATACCTTGATCCTGGCTGGAGCCCCGTCGCTGGGGGATCGTTTCAAGCCTTGCATTCTAACCCAAAATTCTTGTTTTGTTCAACGCACAACTACAAAAATCTTCAAGAATCCGTCGCAAGGCCGCTTGATTATTTCGGTACTGCGGGCGCGGCTGCGCCGGAGGCTGCCACGGTCGGCGCAGCGGGGGCCGAAGCCGCCGCGGCAGGTGCCGGCGCCGACTGCGGAGCGGCGCCCATCACGCCCAGCGAGGCAGTGGGACGGTAGTTGCCCATCAGCGTCAGGCTCAGCGTGCAGATGAAGAACAGCGACGCCAGCACGGCCGTGGTGCGCGACAGGAAGTTGGCCGAGCCGGTGGCGCCGAACAGGCTGCCCGAGGCGCCCGAGCCGAACGCCGCGCCGACGTCCGCGCCCTTGCCATGCTGCAGCAGCACCAGGCCGATCACGCCAAGCGCGGACAGTACCTGCGCCACTACCAACAAAGTTTTGAAAATTGCCATTTGGTTCGATTCGCTTGCCTGATCAGACCATGTGAGCGGCCGGCATTCAGGCGTTGCCGATCGCGAGGAAATCGTCCGACTTCAGCGCGGCGCCTCCGATGAGGCCCCCGTCGATGTCGGGCATGGAAAACAGTTCTGCCGCGTTGTCCGGCTTGACGCTGCCGCCGTACAACATGGCCATGCCGGCCGCCACGCCGGCGTCGCGCGCCGCCACGCGGCCGCGCAGGAATGCGTGCACGGCCTGGGCCTGCGCGCTGCTGGCGGTCTTGCCGGTGCCGATCGCCCAGACCGGCTCGTAGGCCAGCACGACGCGCGCGAGCTGCTCGGCCGACAGCGCCGCCAGCACGGCGTCGAGCTGGCGACCGACCACCGCCTCGGTCTCGCCCGCCTCGCGCTGCGCCAGGGTCTCGCCCACGCACACCACCGGCACGATGCCGGACTCGAGCGCGCGCACCGCCTTGGCGGCCACCACGGCATCGGTCTCGCCATGATAGCCGCGGCGCTCCGAATGCCCGACCAGGACGTAGGAAACGCCGAATTCGGCCAGCATCGAAGCCGCCACCTCGCCGGTGAACGCGCCGCGCGCCTCGGCCGAGACGTCCTGCGCGCCCCACGCCACGGCCGTGCCGGCCAGCAGCGACTGGCACTGCGCCAGGTACGGGAACGGCGCGCACACCGCCAGGCGAGCGCTGGCCGGTGCGGCCTTGATACCTGCCAGCAGGGCCGCGTTGGCGGCCAGGCTGCCGTGCATCTTCCAGTTGCCGATGACGAGCTTTTGTCTCACGGAGCGCCTCTCTCGATAAAACCCGCTATTGTAGCGCGGGCGCGGGCCCTACGCCACCAGAGCGGCCCTGGACCGGCCCTGGGAAGCGCCCGCGCCCTGCCCCGCCGCCCCTTACCAGGTCAGCACGATCTTGCCGATGTGCTCGCTGGACTCCATCAGGCGGTGCGCGTCGGCGGCCTGCGCCGCCGGGAAGGTCTGGTGGATCACCGGCTTGATCTTGCCGGCGGCCAGCAGCGGCCACACGTGCCGGTGCAGCGCCTGCGCGATCTCGCCCTTGAACGCCACCGGGCGCGGGCGCAGCGTCGAGCCGGTCACGGTGATGCGCCGGCGCAGGATGTCGGCCAGCGGGATCTCGGCCTTGGCGCCGCCCAGCAGCGCGATGATGACGATGCGGCCGTCGTCGGCCACGCAGGCCAGCTCGCGCGCGAGGTAGGGGCCGGCCACCATGTCGAGGATGACGTCGGCGCCGCGCCCGCCGGTCAGCGCCTTGACCTCGGCGACGAAGTCCTCGGTCTTGTAGTTGATGGCGCGGTCGGCGCCGAGCGCCTCGCAGGCGCGGCATTTCTCGATGCTGCCGGCGGTCACGAAGACCTTGTGGCCGAGCGCCTTGGCGATCTGGATGGCGGTGGTGCCGATGCCGCTCGAGCCGCCCTGGATCAGCAGGGTCTCGTCCTTGCCGAGCGGGCCGCGCCCGAGGTAGCCGCGGTCGAACACGTTGCTCCACACCGTGAAGAAGGTCTCGGGCAGGGCCGCCGCCTCGACGTCCGACAAGCCCGCCGGCACTGGCAGGCACTGCGCCGCGGGCGCCGCGCACAGCTCGGCGTAGCCGCCGCCCTGCACCAGCGCGCACACGCGGTCGCCGAGCTTGAGGCCGAAGCGGTTGTCGGCATGCGCGAGGTCGCCGCCGGCCACCACGCCCGCCACTTCCAGGCCGGGCAGATCGGACGCGCCCGGCGGCACCGGGTAGTTGCCGGTGCGCTGGAACACGTCGGGGCGGTTGACGCCGGCGGCGCTCACGCGGATCAGGATCTCGCCCGCGCGGACCTCGGGATCGGGGCGCTGCGTCAGCTGCAGGACCTCGGGGGCGCCGTATTCGCGGATTTCGATGGCTTGCATGTCTTCTCCTTGCATTGCGCATGCGGCGGCGTGCGCGCATGGCTGGGGTCGGTATCGGGGGGCCCGGCGGCGGCGCGGCCCCTGGAGGCGCGCCGCGGCGCCGGGCTGGGACTCGCGCAGTGTAAACAAAAAAACGGCTGGACATCGCCAGCCGTTTTTCCTGCTACGGGTACCGCGGGGCAGCTTACTGCTGCTGTTCCGCCGACGGGTTCGCCGGCGCGTCGCTGTTGA
Organism: Cupriavidus ulmosensis; assembly: GCF_977008105.1. NCBI lineage: Bacteria > Pseudomonadati > Pseudomonadota > Betaproteobacteria > Burkholderiales > Burkholderiaceae > Cupriavidus > Cupriavidus ulmosensis. The sequence continues at coordinate 1,374,371 of NZ_CDRMWP010000001.1, read as the reverse complement.
CGATCGGGCTGATGCTGCCGCCCTCTTCGGCCAGCGCGGCCTTCAGGGACAGGCGCAGGCGGCCCTTCTCGTCGGCCTGGATCAGCTTGACGCGAACCTGCTGGCCTTCCTTGAGCCAGTCCTTGATGTCCTTGACGCGCTCGTTGACGATCTCGGAGATATGCAGCAGGCCATCCTTGCCCGGCAGGATGTTGACGATCGCGCCGAAGTCCAGCAGCTTGAGCACGGTGCCGGCGTAGATCTTGCCCACTTCGGCTTCCGCGGTGATGCCTTCGATGCGGCGCTTGGCTTCGGCCATGCCTTCGGTCGAGGTCGAGGCGATGGTGATGGTGCCGTCTTCCTGGATGTCGATGGTGGTGCCGGTTTCCTTGGTCAGCGCCTGGATGGTCGAGCCGCCCTTGCCGATCACTTCGCGGATCTTGTCCGGATGGATCTTCATGGTGATCATGCGCGGCGCGTGCTCCGACAGCTCGGTGCGCGCGTGGCCCATCGCGTCCTGCATCTTGCCCAGGATGTGCAGGCGGCCTTCCTTGGCCTGCGCCAGCGCGACCTGCATGATTTCCTTGGTGATGCCCTGGACCTTGATGTCCATCTGCAGCGCGGTGATGCCGGCGTCGGTGCCCGCCACCTTGAAGTCCATGTCGCCGAGGTGGTCCTCGTCGCCGAGGATGTCGGTCAGCACGGCGAACTTGTTGCCTTCCAGGATCAGGCCCATCGCCACGCCGGCGACGTGCGCCTTGACCGGAACGCCGGCGTCCATCAGCGCCAGGCAGCCGCCGCACACCGAGGCCATCGACGACGAGCCGTTCGATTCGGTGATCTCGGAGACCAGGCGGATGGTGTAGGCGAACTCGTCGTCCTTCGGCAGCACCGGGATCAGCGCGCGCTTGGCCAGGCGGCCGTGGCCGATTTCACGGCGCTTCGGGCTGCCCACGCGGCCGGTCTCGCCGGTGGCGAACGGAGGCATGTTGTAGTGGAGCATGAAGCGGTCGCGGTATTCGCCGGCCAGCGCGTCGATGATCTGCTCGTCGCCCTTGGTGCCCAGCGTGGCCACCACCAGCGCCTGCGTCTCGCCGCGGGTGAAGATGGCCGAGCCGTGCGCGCGCGGCAGCACCGACGAGCGGATCTCGATCGGGCGCACCGTGCGGGTGTCGCGGCCGTCGATGCGCGGCTCGCCCGACAGCACCTGGCTGCGCACGATCTTCGCTTCGATGTCGAACAGCACGTTGCCCACTTCGACCTTGTCGGCTTCCACGCCGGCTTCGGCCAGTTGGGCCGTCACGGCGGCGTAGACTTCCTTGAGCTTCTGGCTGCGCGCGGACTTCTGGCGCAGCTGGTAGGCGTCCTGCAGCAGCGGCAGCGCGATCTCGCCGATCCTGGCGATCAGCGCTTCGTTCTTCGGCGCCGGCGCCCAGTCCCACTCGGGCTTGCCGCCGTCGCGCACCAGGTCATGGATGGCGTTGATGGCGGTCTGCATCTGCTCGTGGCCATAGACCACGGCGCCCAGCATCACGTCTTCCGACAACTGGTTGGCTTCCGACTCCACCATCAGCACGGCGCGCTCGGTGCCGGCCACGACCAGGTCGAGCTCCGACGCGGCGATCTGCGCGCGGGTCGGGTTGAGCAGGTACTGGCCGTCCTTGTAGCCGACGCGGGCCGCGCCCACGGGGCCGCTGAACGGGATGCCCGACACCGCCAGCGCGGCCGAGGCGCCGATCAGCGCGGGGATGTCGGCCGGCACTTCCGGGTTCAGCGACAGCACGTGGATCACCACCTGCACGTCGTTGTAGAAGCCTTCCGGGAACAGCGGGCGCAGCGGACGGTCGATCAGGCGCGAGGTCAGCGTCTCGTTTTCCGACGGACGGCCTTCACGCTTGAAGAAACCGCCGGGGATCTTGCCGGCGGCGTAGGTCTTCTCGATGTAGTCGACGGTCAGCGGGAAGAAGTCCTGGCCGGCCTTGGGCGACTTGGCGGCCACCACGGTGGCCAGCACCACGGTGTCTTCCACGTCGACGATCACGGCGCCGCCAGCCTGGCGGGCGATTTCGCCGGTTTCCAGGCGCACCGTGTGCTGGCCCCACTGGAATTCCTTGACGACTTTATTGAACATGGTCATGAGCGTTCCTTTGTTCGTGCTTGCACGCTTGTGCAATGCCCGCGTTAGCAGCCGCGGGCGAACCGCCGGATGCGCGTCGGTCGCGGTCACAGGGAAGTGCTATGCCATTCCAGCGGGATACCCGCGACCGCGGATACCACGCTGGAATGACACAAAGCCCCGCTTCCTTGCCCGACTCCGGTGTGAAAAAAAGCTAAAGAACGGACTAACTTACTCCGTTGCACGTCTTGGCGCAACGGGCGCCAGGCGGTGGCGCCTGGCGCTGCCGGGTGGAACCGAAGTCACAACGGACATCGCGCCACCCGGCAGCGTCGCGGGCCTCGGCCCGCAAAAACAAAATGCCTGCATCAGCAGCGCTGACGCAGGCATTCATGGCTTCACGCGAAGGCGTGCAGTGCATCCATTCGCGCTGCCATCCGGACGATCCTGGGGTGCTTACTTGCGCAGGCCCAGCTTCTCGATCAGCGAACGATAGCGGTCGGCATCGTTGGCCTTGAGGTAGTCCAGCAGGCGGCGACGACGGCTCACCATGCGCAGCAGGCCGCGGCGGCTGTGGTGATCCTTCATGTTGGCCTTGAAGTGGGGGGTCAGTTCGTTGATGCGGTTGGTCAGCAGGGCGACCTGGACTTCGGGGCTGCCGGTGTCGTTGGTTGCGCGTGCGAACTGCTTGATGATGTCGGTCTTGCTGCTGGTTTCGGCTGCTGCCATGATGATTTCCTTTTCACTTGCGAACGCTACAGCGCGGAATGCGCCGCCTGCGTCGTGCCTTTTGCATTGCCCTTTTGCATTGCTTGTGCTGCTGGTTTGCGATGCTTGCGTTGCTTTTCAGGCATATTTGCCGCCGCCCGCCCCGTGGATGACCCCGGTTTGGCCGTGACAGCCGGCGATTATAGCGGAAATCCGGCCGCGCTTGCCAGCAAATCCCTCAGAACCGTTCCATCTGGCACGTCGTCGGCAATGTGGTCTGCGCTGCCTTCAGTTTCCTGACCGTGCGGAAGCCGTAGCCCGAGCCCTCGTTGTCGAAGCGCACCTCCCCGCCCTGCTTCTCCATCACCGACACGTAGAGCGGCTGCAGCACCTGGTGGTCGCTGGCGCGGATGGTGGCCTCGTGGAAGTCGTTGACGTAGCGCATGTCCTCCAGCGCGTGCGCCACCTTGACGGCGTCGGTCGAGCCGGCCCGCTCGATCGCGCGCGCCAGCATCTCGACCATCATCTGCATGCGCAGGTGGACGTAGTCGTCGCGCGGCTCGGGGTAGCGCGCGCGGAAGGCCCGGTAGAACGCATCCGAGGCGGCGCCGCCCACGTTCGGGTGCCATTCGGCCACCGCCAGCACCCGCCCCACCCCGGCGTCGCCCATCGCCGCGGGCGCGCCCAGGCCGTTGCCGTAGAAGGTGTAAAACCTGGCGTTCAGGCCGCCTTCGCGCGCGGCCTTGACCATCAGCGTCAGGTCGTTGCCCCAGTTGCCGGTGATGACGGCGTCCGCGCCGCTGGCCTTGATCTTGGCGATGTACGGCGCGAAATCCTTGATCTTGCCGATCGGGTGGAATTCGTCGCCGACGATGCGCAGGTCGGGGCGCTTGGCGGCCAGCATCTCGCGCGCCGAGCGCGCCACCTGGTGGCCGAAGCTGTAGTCCTGGTCGATCAGATAGACGCGGCGCACGCCCGCGTCGGCGCGGATGACCTCGGTCAGCGCCTGCATGCGCATGTCGGCGCTGGCGTCGAAGCGGAAGTGCCAGAAGCTGCAGTTCTCGTTGGTCAGCGCCGGGTCGACCGCCGAGTAGTTGAGGAACAGCACGCGCGCGTCGGGCTGGCGCTGGTTGTGGCGGTTGACCGCGCCGACCAGCGCGGCGGCCACCGCCGAGCTGTTGCCCTGCAGGACGAACGGCATGTGGCGGTCGGTCAGCGCGCGGAACTGCATCAGGCTCTCGTCGACGTTGCCCTTGCTGTCGAGCGTGACCAGCTCGAACGGGCGCGCGCCCTGCGCGGTCTTCACGCCGCCGCGCGCATTGACGCGCTCCACGGCGATGCGCAGGTTGCGCACCACCGCGTCGCCGGCGTTGGCGAACGGACCGGACAACCCTTCGATCATGCCCAGCCGGATCGGCTCCTGCGCGCCCGCGCCCGCGGCGGCCAGCGCCAGCAGGCAGCCGGCCAGCCATCGTCTACTCCACATCGAGAGCCCTCCCGTCGAAAGCGATGCATGGTAAGCCACGGACGCGGGCCGAGGCAAACCGCGGCGGCCCTCGCCCGACAGAAAGCGCGGCGCCGCGAAGGCGGCACCATGACGCCCGTTGCCACGGGATGCGCGCCGGATGCCGGCGCCGCTGAAGCCCGCGCATTGCGCGCGGGGAGCGCGAGAAGCCGCAAAGACGGCGCGAAGGAAGCGCAAAGACAGCGCAAAAGAAAGCCCAAACGAAACGCAAAACGCCCGCCAGCGTCCTCGTGGGAAACGGGCGGGCCGGTTCAAGCCGCGTGGCCGGATAGGCCGCGGGCTTGCCGCGGGGATCCGGGTCAGATCTGCGGGTTGATCTTCTGCACGGCCTTGTCGTGCAGCTTGTTCAGCGCGGCCAGGTAGGCCTTGGCCGAAGCCGCCACGATGTCCGGGTCCGTGCCGACGCCGTTGACGATGCGCCCGGCCTTGGACAGGCGCACCGTCACTTCGCCCTGGGCCTGGGTGCCCGTGGTGATGGCGTTGACCGAATACAGCACCTGCTCGGCGCCGCTGTTGACCTTGCTTTCGATCGCATGCAGGGTGGCGTCGACCGGGCCGTTGCCCTCGGCTTCGCCGATCAGTTCCTGGCCGTCCATGTTGAAGACCACGCGCGCGTGCGGACGCTCGCCGGTTTCCGAGCGCTGCGACAGCGAGATGAAGCGGAAGTGGTCGTTGACGTCGTGGGCCTCGTCGGAAACGATGGCCATGATGTCTTCGTCGAAGATCTCGGCCTTCTGGTCGGCCAGTTCCTTGAAGCGCGCGAAGGCGGCGTTGATCTCGCTTTCGCTGTCGAGCGTGATGCCGAGCTCCTGCAGGCGCTGCTTGAACGCGTTGCGGCCCGAGAGCTTGCCCAGCACGATCTTGTTGGCGCTCCAGCCCACGTCCTCGGCGCGCATGATCTCGTAGGTGTCGCGCGCCTTGAGCACGCCGTCCTGGTGGATGCCCGAGGCGTGCGCGAACGCGTTGGCGCCGACCACGGCCTTGTTGGGCTGCACCACGAAGCCGGTGATCTGCGAGACCAGCTTGGAGGCCGGCACGATCTGCGTGGTGTCCACGCCGACGTCCATGTCGAAGTAGTCGCGGCGCGTCTTGACCGCCATCACCACCTCTTCGAGACTGGTGTTGCCGGCACGCTCGCCGAGGCCGTTGATGGTGCACTCGACCTGGCGCGCGCCGCCGAGCTTGACCGCCGCCAGCGAATTGGCCACCGCCATGCCGAGGTCGTTGTGGCAGTGCACGGACCAGATCGCCTTGTCGGAATTGGGGATGCGCTCGCGCACCGAGCGGATCAGCGCGGCGTAGCCTTCCGGCACCGCGTAGCCGACCGTGTCGGGCAGGTTGATGGTGGTGGCGCCCTCGGCGATCACGCCTTCGAGCACGCGGCACAGGAAGTCCATGTCCGAACGGCTGCCGTCCTCGGGCGAGAACTCGATGTCGTCGGTGAACTGGCGCGCGAAGCGCACGGCCAGGCGGGCCTGCTCATAGACCTGGTCCGGCGTCATGCGCAGCTTCTTCTCCATGTGCAGCGCCGAGGTGGCGATGAAGGTATGGATGCGGAACGAGTTGGCCGGCTTGAGCGCCTCGGCGGCGCGGGCGATGTCCTTGTCGTTGGCGCGGGCCAGCGAGCAGATGGTGGAGTCCTTGACCACCTGGGCGATCGCGCGGATGGCCTCGAAATCGCCGTTGGAGCTGGCCGCGAAGCCGGCTTCGATCACGTCCACCCTCAGGCGCTCCAGCTGGCGCGCGATGCGGATCTTTTCCTCGCGGGTCATGGAGGCGCCGGGCGACTGCTCGCCGTCGCGCAAGGTGGTGTCGAAAATGATGAGTTTGTCGGACATGGATGGGGCTCCTGGGCTTTATCTGTTGTGCTTGGCGTCTGGCGGGCCTGGCCTGTTCTCGCTGCGCCGGCGCTGAATGCAGAACGCCCCGGCGTGCAGTGAAGCAGGCCGGGGCGTTTGTGAATCCTGTGTGACTTTGCGCGAGGGTGTTGGCTTCCCTCAGCGCGAACGCATCCCGACCTGATGGCCTAGTAGGCCACCTAGCGTGGTGCGGGCGAGTAGGGCTTGGCGCGAAATCATGTCAGCGACTATAGCCGAGAAGCCGGGCGCGCGCAACATGGACGCATCAATCGTGCCGATAGTCGATGCCCGATGGCCGCAGGCGGTGTCTGCGCCGCCCCGGCCATCGGTGCCCCGCCGTCAGGCCTTCGGCGGGATGCGCAGCTTCTGCCCCGGATAGATCTTGTCCGGGTTCGACAGCATCGGGCGGTTGGCCTCGAAGATGGCGGTGTACAGCGCGCCGTTGCCGTAGGCGGTCTGGGAGATCGCCCACAGCGTGTCGCCCTTGACCACGGTGTGCCATTGCGACTCGGCCGTCTCCACGTTGACCGACATCTTGTCGTCGACCTTGTCCACGCCCTGCACGTTGCCGCAGCACAGGATGATCTTCTCGCGCGTGGCCTGGTCGGGCGCCACGCCGAACACCGTCACCAGCCCCTGCGAGCCGTCCACCTGCACCGTCAGCCCGGTGGCGTCCAGGCCCATCTGCCTGATGTAGCCCTCGATGGCGTCGCCAGCGGCGCGGTTGGCCGCGTCGGCATCGGCCGCGGGCGCGGCAGCTGGCGTGGCCGCCTTGGCCTCGCCGCCGCCGAACAGTTTCTCTCCTGCTTCCTTGATGAAGTCGAGCATGCCCATGAGAACCTCCTGTGATCGTGAAAAGGAACAACAACGCAACAGCGGCGCAACAGCAGCCGGGATCAGAGAGCCAAGATAAGAGAGCGGCGGTAAAAGAGCGAGCACTGAAGAGTAAAAAAAAGAAAAGGCGCCGCAGCGCCTTTTCACCGGAACGGCTCAGGAACGTTCGTTCCCGCCGTCGCGCGCCTTGCGCACGCCGGCCGGCTGCCCGTGCAGCGCGCGCCAGCCCCACAGCAGGTAGCCGGAGATCGCGTAGGCCACGAACAGCCCGAACAGCGCCACCGGCGGGTCGGTCGACACCACCACGAACAGCACCAGCACCAGCACCATCATGCCGAACGGCACGCGGTAGCGCACGTCGAGCGCCTTGCCGCTGTAGAACGGCGCGTTCGACACCATCGACAGCCCGGCGTACAGCGTGATGCCGAACGCCACCCACGGCATCCACAAATCCTTGACCGGCAGCTTGTTGTCGATCACCAGCCACACGAAGCCGGCCACCAGCGCCGCCGCCGCCGGGCTGGGCAGCCCCTGGAAGAAGCGCTTGTCGACCACGCCGATGTTGGCGTTGAAGCGCGCCAGGCGCAGCGCGGCGCAGGTGCAGTAGACGAAGGCGGCGATCCAGCCCCATTTGCCGAGGTCGTGCAGGATCCACTCGTACATCACCAGCGCCGGCGCCACGCCGAACGAGGTCATGTCGGACAGCGAGTCGTACTGCTCGCCGAACGCGCTCTGGGTATTGGTGATGCGCGCCACGCGGCCGTCCATGCCGTCCAGCACCATCGCCGCGAAGATGGCGATGGCCGCCGTGTCGAAGCGCATGTTCATGGCCTGCACGATGGCGAAGAAGCCGGCGAACAGCGCCGCGGTGGTGAAGGCGTTGGGCAGCAGGTAGATGCCGCGCCGGCGCGGCCGCACGTATTCGATGTCGGGGTCGGCGGCATCGTCGTAGCCGTCCGGCTCGCCGCCGCGCAACTGGTTGTGGCGGAACGGACGCAGATGCGTCACGTTGCCGTTGCTGGCGCGCTTGTTGCGCCGGTTGAATGCACCCATGCCTGTTTTCTCCAGTGGCCGCGGGCCGGATCAGTCCAGCTCGGCCAGGACCGTCGACGACGCCGACACTTTCTCGCCGATGGTCACGCGCGGGCGCGCGTCCACGGGCAGGTACACGTCCACGCGCGAGCCGAAGCGGATGAAGCCGTAGCGCTGGCCGCGCGACAGGGTCTCCCCCACCCGGGTATAGCAGAGGATGCGGCGCGCCACCAGCCCGGCGACCTGCACCAGCGTCACCACCTTGCCGTCGCCGGCGCGGCGGATCACCACGGCGTTGCGCTCGTTCTCGAGCGAGGCCTTGTCGAGGTCGGCGTTGACGAACTTGCCGGGGAAGTATTCGACCTTCTCCACCTGGCCGTCCACCGACACGCGGTTCGAGTGCACGTTGAACACGTTCATGAACACGCTGATCTTCAGCGCCTCGCGCCCGGCATAGGGGTCCTGGGTTTTCTCGACCACCACGATGCGGCCGTCGGCCGGGGCCAGCACGGCGTTCGGCTGGGCCGGGATCGGCCGCGGCGGGTCGCGGAAGAACTGCAGCACGAACAGCGTGACGATCCACAGCGGCAGGGCCCACCAGAAGCCGGCGCTGACCTGCACCAGCAGCGAGATGACAAAGGCAATGCCCAGGAACGGCCAGCCTTCACGGGCGATCAGCGGATGAGGATAGTTCATGCAATGCTTGGTAGAAGGTAAAGTCTGACAAGGATAACAAAAAGCCGTCCAGCCCCCGCGCGAAAGCGCCCCCGGAAGCGGGGACCGAACGCGCGGAAGGCCGGACGGCCGCGGCCCGCCGCGCGAAACGGCGGGCCCAGGACTGCATTCCGACTTAGTTCTTCGACTGGTCGACCAGCTTGTTCTTGGCGATCCAGGGCATCATGGCGCGCAGCTTGGCGCCCACTTCCTCGATCTGGTGCTCGGCCGTCAGGCGGCGGCGCGAGATCAGGGTCGGCGCGCCGGCCTTGTTCTCGAGCAGGAAGCTCTTGGCGTACTCGCCGGTCTGGATGTCGGTCAGGCACTGCTTCATGGCCTTCTTGGTCTCCGCGGTCACGACGCGCGGGCCGGTGACGTACTCGCCGTATTCGGCGTTGTTGGAGATCGAGTAGTTCATGTTGGCGATGCCGCCTTCATAGATCAGGTCGACGATCAGCTTCAGTTCGTGCAGGCACTCGAAGTAGGCCATTTCCGGCGCGTAGCCGGCTTCCACCAGCGTCTCGAAGCCGGCCTTGATCAGCTCGACGGTGCCGCCGCACAGCACGGCCTGCTCGCCGAACAGGTCGGTTTCGGTTTCTTCGCGGAAGTTGGTCTCGATGATGCCGGCGCGGCCGCCGCCGTTGGCGGTGGCGTACGACAGGGCGATGTCACGGGCGGCGCCGGACTTGTTCTGGTGCACGGCGATCAGGTGGGGCACGCCGCCGCCTTGCGCGTAGGTCGAGCGCACGGTGTGGCCCGGGGCCTTCGGCGCGATCATGATCACGTCGAGGTCGGCGCGCGGGATCACGGCGCCGTAGTGCACGTTGAAGCCGTGGGCGAAGGCCAGCGCGGCGCCTTCCTTGATGTTGTCGTGCACTTCGTTCTTGTACACCTCGGCGATCTGCTCGTCCGGCAGCAGGATCATGACCACGTCGGCGGACTTGACCGCCTCGGCCACTTCCTTGACCTGCAGGCCGGCGTTGACGGCCTTGTTCCACGATGCGCCGCTCTTGCGCAGGCCGACCGTGACCTTGACGCCCGAGTCGTTCAGGTTCTGCGCGTGGGCGTGGCCTTGCGAGCCGTAGCCGATGATGGTGACGTTCTTGCCCTTGATCAGGGAGAGGTCGGCGTCCTTGTCGTAAAACACTTTCATGATGGTTCCTTCAAGCTTTCGTTTTCGTGTGTCGGGGTAGCGGCTGCCACGCGGCGCGCGGCGATGCCGCCCGGGGATACTGCAATCGGGTCAGACCTTCAGGATCCGTTCGCCGCGGCCGATGCCCGAGCCGCCGGTACGGACGGTCTCGAGGATGGCGGCGCGGTCGATGGCGTCGAGGAAGGCGTCGAGCTTGACGCCGTTGCCGGTCAGCTCGATGGTGTAGGTCTTCTCGGTGACGTCGATGATGCGGCCGCGGAAGATGTCGGCGGTGCGCTTCATTTCCTCGCGCTCCTTGCCGACCGCGCGCACCTTGACGAGCATCAGCTCACGCTCGATGTGCGCGCCTTCGGTCAGGTCCACCACCTTGACCACCTCCACCAGGCGGTTCAGGTGCTTGGTGATCTGCTCGATCACGTCGTCGGAGCCGCTCGTGACGATGGTCATGCGCGACAGCGAGGCGTCCTCGGTGGGTGCCACCGTCAGCGTCTCGATGTTGTAGCCGCGCGCCGAGAACAGGCCGACCACGCGCGACAGCGCGCCCGGTTCGTTTTCCAGCAGGACCGAAATGATATGTCGCATCACAGGTCCTCCGCGCCGAGCAGCATCTCGGAGATGCCCTTGCCGGCCTGCACCATCGGCCACACGTTTTCGGTGGGGTCGGTCTGGAAGTCGAGGAACACGGTACGGTCTTTCAGGCGGAACGCTTCGCGCAGCGCGGGCTCGACGTCCGAGGTCTTCTCGATGCGCATGCCGACGTGGCCATAGGCCTCGGCCAGCTTGACGAAGTCGGGCAGCGCGTCCATGTAGGAGTGCGAGTAGCGGTTGTCGTACTCGATCTCCTGCCACTGGCGCACCATACCGAGATAGCGGTTGTTGAGCGCGCAGATCTTGACCGGGGTGTCGTACTGCAGGCAGGTCGACAGTTCCTGGATGCACATCTGGATCGAGCCTTCGCCGGTGATGGTCACCACTTCCTTCTCGGGGAAGGCTTTCTTGATGCCCATCGCATACGGCAGGCCCACGCCCATCGTGCCCAGGCCGCCGGAATTGATCCAGCGGCGCGGCTGGTCGAACTTGTAGAACTGCGCGGCCCACATCTGGTGCTGGCCGACGTCCGAGCAGATGTACGCATCGCCCTTGGTCAGTTCCCAGATCTTCTCGACCACGTACTGCGGCTTGATGATCTCGGAATTGCGGTCGTACTTGAGGCAGTCCACCGAGCGCCACTGCTCGATCTGCTCCCACCAGCGGGCCAGGGCCTCGCGCCGGGGCTTGACGTCGCTGGCCTGCAGCTGCGAGATCAGCTCCTGCAGCACGTCCTTGACGTTGCCCACGATGGGGATGTCCACCTTGACGCGCTTCGAGATCGAAGACGGGTCGATGTCGATGTGGATGATCTTGCGCGGCTGCGAGGTGAAGTGCCCCGGGTTGCCGATCACGCGGTCGTCGAAGCGCGCGCCGATGGCGATCAGCACGTCGCAGTTCTGCATGGCCATGTTGGCTTCATACGTGCCGTGCATGCCGAGCATGCCGACGAACTGCTTGCTGGTGCCGGGGAACGAGCCCAGGCCCATCAGCGTGTTGGTGACCGGATGGCCGGTCAGCGCGGCCAGCTGGCGCAGCTCCTCGCTGGCGTTGGCCAGCACCACCCCGCCGCCGGCGTAGATGAACGGCCGCTCGGCGCCCTGCAACAGCGCGAGCGCCTTGCGGATCTGGCCCGAATGGCCCTTGTTCACCGGGTTGTACGAGCGCATGTCGATCGACTTGGGATACTCGTACTTGCAGGCGTTGCGCGAGACGTCCTTGGGGATGTCCACCACCACCGGGCCGGGACGGCCGGTCGCGGCGATGTAGAACGCCTTCTTGATGGTCGAAGCGAGATCGCGGACGTCCTTGACCAGGAAGTTGTGCTTGACGATCGGGCGGGTGATGCCGACCGTGTCGCACTCCTGGAATGCGTCCTGGCCGATGGCGTGGGTCGGCACGTTGCCGGTGATCACCACCATCGGGATCGAATCCAGGTAGGCCGTGGCGATGCCCGTCACCGCGTTGGTGACGCCGGGACCCGAAGTCACCAGGGCGCAGCCCACCTTGCCGGTCGCGCGCGCATAGCCGTCCGCGGCATGGACCGCAGCCTGCTCGTGGCGCACCAGGATGTGCTCGATCTTCTTCTGCTTGTAGAACTCGTCGTAGATATACAGCACTGCGCCGCCGGGGTAGCCCCAGACGTACTCGACGCCTTCTTCGGCAAGTGCGTGAACGAGGATTTCCGCACCGATCATTTCGGGTGCGGCAGATGAATTGCTGTCTGCGTGGGAGAATTCCGCGCTGGGCATGTTCATTTCAGTCCTTTGCAATTTTCGGCAAAAAATTGTTCGGATGCTCTCTGCCGGGCTTGTGGCGCGGGTTCAAGCGGTGCGCGTCTGCATGGTAGACCGCCTCATAAGCGGCCTGATGAGACAACCACTGATGTCGTGAACCAACGATGATACCGCAATGCATCAGGCTGGTCTACGGCTTTCTGCCTGCCCGGGCGCGCCCGGCGCGGTGCGGTTTTCCGCGCGCGCCGCGGCCATTGCAGCCCGTGCCGGCGGGCCCGTGAATGACCGCAACAAAGAACAAAGATGGTCACCCACAGGGTTATTTGCTAGCATTCCCCCCATTTTGGACGTGCGGGCAGCCGTAACCCGCACATCCACCGGCCGCGGCCTCACCGTCTGTACCCCGCCTGCATGGCAACCGATCAGGAACTATCCGACTTTCTCGCCAGCGTCGAGCGGCGCGCCTTCAAACAGGCCGTGTTTGCGGTGCGCGACGACGAGGCCGCCCTGGACATCGTCCAGGACGCCATGATCAAGCTCGCCGAGAAATACGGCGACAAGAGCGCCGGCGAACTGCCGCCGCTGTTCCAGCGCATACTGCAGAACACCATCCACGACTGGTTCCGCCGTCAGAAGGTGCGAAACACCTGGGTCACGCTGTTTTCCAACCTGCGCGACGACCGGGAAGGCGAAGATAATGACCTGCTCGACACTTTCGAGGCCGAAATCGGCTCCGAATCCGCCGAAAGCAGCGCCGACAAAGTGGAACGCGCCCAGACCATGCACATCATCGAACAGGAGATCCAGCGCCTGCCGACACGTCAACGCGAAGCTTTCCTGATGCGTTACTGGGAGGATATGGACGTCGCGGAAACGGCTGCTGTCATGGGATGCTCGGAAGGCAGCGTCAAGACTCACTGTTCCCGCGCCACGCACACACTGGCGCAGGCATTGCGAGCGCGGGGGGTCCGACTATGAGTAACAGAAACGAAAAAGAAATCAATGAACGCCGCCTGGCACACGAGATTCGCACGGCACTGGATGCCTCGGCGAACGCGTTGCCGGCCAATGTGACCGAACGGCTCGCCGCCGCGCGGCGCATGGCGCTGTCGCGCCGCAAGGCGCATGCCGCGGTGGCCGCGCCGCAGCTGGCCACGGCCGGCGCGGCCACGGTCTCGTTCGACGAAGACGATTCGCCGCTGCACCGCGCGGGCGCCTGGCTGCGCCGCCTCGGGCTGGTGTGGACGCTGGTGGCGCTGGGCGCCGGCCTGATCGGCATCTACCACTGGCAGCAGCAGAAGCGCGTGGACGAGCTCGCCGACGTGGATGCCGCCATGCTGCTCGACGACCTGCCGCCGGCGGCCTACGCCGACCAGGGCTTCCACGTGTTCCTGAAACGCGGTCAGCAATAGCGATGGCCAGCACCCCTTCGCGCCGCGCCGCGCCACGCCGGCGGCTGGCAGGCTTGCTGCTGGCCGGCGCCGCCGCGGCCGCCGCCTGGCTGTCCGCGCCGCTGGCGTGCCAGGCCCAGGGCGGCCGCGCCACCGGCGCTTCTGCCGCCACCAGCCCCGTCAACGCGCATCCGACCTGGGCCGAGCTCTCCGTCGTGCAGCAACGCGTGCTCGCCCCGCTGCAAGGCGAGTGGAACAACTTCCCCGAACTGAATCGCCGCAAATGGGTGCAGATCGCGGAGCGCTACCCGAAATTCTCGCCGGCCGAGCAGGCGCGCCTGCAGACGCGCATGACCGAATGGGTCAAGATGACGCCGCAGCAGCGCCGGCTGGCGCGCGAGAACTACCAGATCACGCGCTCGCTGCCGCCGCAGAAGAAGGCCGAAGCCTGGGACAAGTACCAGCAACTGCCTGAAGAACAGAAGAAGAACCTGGCCGCCGCCGAGAAGGTGCCGCGCCGCCCGGGCGCGGTCAGCGCCCTGCCCTCGGGCAAGCGGCTGCCCGCCGAGACCACGCGCCAGCTGCACCTCGAGAAGAAGGTGCCGGCCGCCGCGCACATGGCCGCCCACCACCCCGCCTCCGACGCCGGCGCGCATGTGCCCGACCTGCCGGCCGCCGCGCCGGCAGCCGGCACAGTGGCGCCCGCCGCGATCCTCGCCGCGCCCGATGCGCCGCACGACGCCGGCGCCGGCGCCGAGCCCGCGGCCAGCAACGCCGGCGGACCGGCCAGCCCCGACGAGCCGGTCCGCCGATAAGCGCGGCTGCCCGGCCAACTGCCGCCGGCCGGGCTTTGGCATAATGCGCGTTGCGCCCGGGCGCGCCGCCGTCGCCGCATCTGTCGCCGCGTCCGTCCTTTGTGCCTGACTTCGTGACCGGCTTCGTGACCGGCTTGGTGACCGTCCTCGCGCCGGTCTCCCTGACCGTCGCGACGCCCTTCCTCCCGGCCGGCACCTGGCCGGCACCGCCCTTGCCCAATTCCGCCATGCCCGCCGCCGCCACCTCCCGTACCAGCACCAAGCCAGCCGCCCCGGCCGGCGCCCCTCGCCCGGCGCCCTCGCTGCGCCGCCGCGTCGCCTGCATGCTCTACGAGGGCGTGCTGCTGTTCGGCGTGCTGAGCGCCTCCACCGCGCTCTACCTGCTGGCGCGGCCGGTGCTGCGGCGCCTCGGCGTGGACGGCGAGCTCGCCATGCAGGCATGGAGCTTTCTGGTGCTGGGCTGCTACTTCGTCTGGTTCTGGCAGCGCAACGGCCAGACCCTCGCCATGCAGACCTGGCGCATGCGCGTGGAAACCGCCGCCGGCGTGCCGCCGCGCTGGCCGCGCGCCGCCGCGCGCTACCTGCTGGCGTGGCTGTGGCTGCCGCCGTCGGCGGCCGTCGGGCACGCGCTCGGCCTGATCAAGGGGCCCTTCGTCGGCGTGCTCGCCGGCGGCCTGCTGATCTGGATCCTGCTGGCGTGGCTGGACCCGCGGCGCCAGTTCCTGCACGACCGCATGGCCGGCACCCGCCTGGCCGACCTGCGCCCGCCCCGGCCATGACGCTCTCGGCCGCCGCCTTGCGCCGCATCGCGGTGGCATTGCAGGCTGCCGCGGTGGCGGGCTGCGCGGTGGCGCTGCGCGAGCGCGCCGGCTGGACGCTCGGCGCCGGCCTGCTGGCCGGCCTGCTGCTGGTGCTGGGCCTGCTGGGGCTGTCGCTGGCCGGCGCCTTCGTGCTCTCGCTGGCCGGCTTCGGCGTGCCCGCCGGCCAGCGCCCGCCGCGGCCGCCGGCCCTGCTGGCGACCCGGCCCGCGCCGCTGGCGCCGGTGCCGGCGCTGGCCTGCTACCTGCACGAATACGCCGCCGTGCTGCGCATGTTCGACTGGCTCCAGCCGTTCTGCTCGCGGCGCCGCTTCACGCCGGCCCGCGCGCCCGGCTCGCGCCCGCCGCTGCTGCTGGTGCACGGCTACGGCTGCAACCACGCAGTCTGGCTGGACATGCAGCCGGCGCTGGCCGCGGCCGGCTACCACTGCGAGGCGATCGACCTCGAACCCGTGTTCGGCGACCTCGACCACTACGCGCTGCAGGTGCGCGCCGCCATCGCGCGCATCGCCGCCACCACCGGCCAGGCGCCGCTGCTGCTGTGCCACAGCATGGGCGGGCTGGCCGCGCGCGCGGCCGTGGCGGGACGCGGCAAGCCGCCGCCGTGCCGCGGCATCGTCACGCTCGGCTCGCCCCACCACGGCTGCGCGCTGGCGCGCTACGGCAGCGGCTTCAACGCGCGCCAGATGCGCTGCGGCAGCGCCTGGCTGCGCGCGCTGGCGGCGCGCGAGACCCCGCGCCAGCGCGCCGCGCTAGTGTCGGTGTTCAGCTGGCACGACTCCATCGCCGGCCCGGCCGGCTCGTCGTGGCTGGAAGGCGCCCACCACGTCGCGCTGTCCGGCGTCGGCCACGTCGGCCTGCTGCGCCACCCGCGCGCCACGCAGGCGGCGCTGGGCGCGCTGGCGCGACTGTGCGCGGTGGCGCCGGCCGCCTGACTCCGGGCCCGCGCGCGGCGCGCGGCGGCGGTGTTTGCCGGCGCGCCACAGTCATGTGACATTCATGTTTCCGTCACGGCTTCGTCATCGCCGGCTGGCCCAATGCAGCCATCGTCGATACCGAGGCCGCCATGGTTCAAGCCCTTCGTTCTGCCCGCGGACAACTGGCAAAGGCCGCGCAACTGCTGCGCGGCCGCACGGCGGAGTCCCCGCCGCGGCCCGGCTCCTCGTCCCTGCCCGCCGCGCTGGCCGCCTTCATGCCACCGGCCAGCACCCTGCAGCAACGCCCGCCCGCGCGCGGGGCTTCCACCCCCGCCTCCGCCAGCCTGCCGCCCCCCGCCACTACGCCCTCCGCCCCGCATCCCGCCCACCCGATCCGCCACTACCGCGCCATCTGGCTGTCCGACATCCATCTCGGCACCGCCGGCTGCCAGGCCGACTACCTGCTCGACTTCCTCAAGCACAACGAATCGGAACAGCTCTACCTGGTCGGCGACATCATCGACGGCTGGCAGCTGCGGCGCGGCTGGTACTGGCCGCAAAGCCACAACGACGTGGTGCAGAAGCTGCTGCGCAAGGCGCGCAAGGGCACCGAGGTGATCTACGTGCCCGGCAACCACGACGAAGTGGCGCGCCAGTTCGACGGCCTGGCCTTCGGCGACATCGCCGTGCGCGAGGACGCCATCCACGTCACCGCCACCGGGCGCCGCCTGTGGGTGGTGCACGGCGACCTGTTCGACGGCGTGGTGCAGCACGCGCGCTGGCTGGCCTACCTGGGCGACTCGCTCTACACGCTGATCCTGGCGCTGAACCGCCACTTCAACCGCGTCCGCGCACGCCTGGGCTTCCCGTACTGGTCGCTGTCGCAATACCTCAAGCACCAGGTCAAGAACGCGGTCAACTACATCAACTCGTTCGAGCAGGCGATGGTGGAGGAAGCGCGCCGCCGCGGCTGCGACGGCGTGATCTGCGGCCACATCCACAAGGCCGAGATCCGCGAGGTGGACGGCCAGCTCTACTGCAACGACGGCGACTGGGTGGAAAGCCTGTCGGCGCTGGTCGAGACGCAGGAAGGCGAACTGCAGATCGTCTACTGGACCAAGCTGCTCGACGCGCCCGCCACGAGCGGCCGCCGCGCCGCCGTCACGGCCGCCTGAGCCCGCGCCGGCCACCAACGCAGTCCCCCGGCCCCGGCCCCACCCCGCCGGGGCCGGGACTCACCCACGCGGCCCGCCGCAAGGAGCAGACATGAAGATCCTGATCGTCACCGATGCCTGGGAGCCGCAGGTCAACGGCGTGGTGCGCACCCTCAAGTCCACCCGCCGCGAACTGAGCGCGCTGGGGCATACGGTCGAACTGATCACGCCGCAGGAATTCCGCACCATTCCCTGCCCCACCTATCCCGAGATCTCGCTGTCCCTGTTCGCCGGCGCCAAGGTGCGCGAGCGCATCCGCGCGTTCGCGCCCGACGCGCTGCACATCGCCACCGAAGGCCCGCTCGGCCTGGCCGCGCGCCGCTACGCGCTGCGCGAGCAGCTGCCGTTCACCACCGCGTACCACACCCGCTTTCCCGAATACGTGCAGGCGCGCTTCGGCATCCCGCTGGCCTGGACCTACGCCTTCCTGCGCTGGTTCCACGGCTCGGCGCGCGCGGTGATGGCGCCCACGCCGGTGGTGCTGCAGGACCTGCGCCGCTACGGCATCGCGCACGGCGTGCTGTGGACGCGCGGCGTGGACCTGGACGTGTTCACCACGCAGCAGGCCAACGTGCTCAACACGGCCCATCCGATCTTCCTCTACGTGGGCCGCGTGGCGGTGGAAAAGAACGTCGAGGCCTTCCTCGCGCTCGACCTGCCCGGCTCCAAGTGGGTGGTCGGCGACGGCCCGGCGCTGGCCTCGCTGCGGGCGCGCTATCCGGGCGTGAACTACCTCGGCGTGCTGAGCCAGCCCGAGCTGGCCAAGGTGTATGCTTCAGCCGACGTCTTCGTGTTTCCGAGCCGCACCGACACCTTCGGCCTGGTACTGCTCGAGGCACTCGCCAGCGGCCTGCCCGTGGCGGCCTACCCCGTCACCGGCCCGATCGATGTGCTCGGCGAGAGCAGCGCCGGCGTGATGCATGAAGACCTGCGCGAAGCGTGCCTGGAGGCACTGCGCATCGACCGCGCCACCGCCCGCGCGCATGCCGAGCGGTTCTCGTGGCGCGCGGCCTCCGAGCAGTTCCTGACACACCTGCAGCCGCTGCCGGCCGCGCGCGACAACGCGCCCGGCGGCGCTGCCCGTCCCTCATCCGAACATGCCGACTCCGCATCGACCGCCCGTATCCAGCCGCCCGCCGGCGGCCCAGACCTCGGCGCCGGCCAAGGCTTCGCCGAACAGCGACTACACGATTGAGCAGAACCCGCACAAAGGCAACCGCGGGCTGGCGCGGGCCTGGCATGCGGGCATCAATTCCCTGTCCGGGCTGCGCTACGCGGTGCTGGAAGAAAGCGCCTTCCGCCAGGAACTGACGCTGGTGGCGATCCTCACGCCATGCGCGCTGTTCCTGCCGGTGGACGTCGTCGAGCGCATCCTGCTGCTGGGCACGCTGCTGCTGGTGCTGATCGTGGAGCTGCTCAACTCCAGCGTGGAAGCCGCGGTGGACCGCATCTCGCTGGAGCGCCACGGCCTGTCCAAGCGCGCCAAGGACTTCGGCAGCGCCGCCGTGATGCTGGCGCTGGTGCTGTGCGGCGGCACCTGGCTGGCGATCGCCGGGCCGATCGTGGTCGGCTGGCTGCGGCAACTGGCCGGATGAGGAGCGCGCGGCGGGAATGGGCGGCGGGATGAGTGGCGGGACGGATGCTGGAATGGGCGGCGAAATTGGCGGCAGGATAGGCGGCAGGATGGAGGCCATGCTTGCCGCATGCGGCAGTGCGGCAAGCGCGATTGCTTATAATCGCCTTCAACCCACCGAATTGCCGCTCGCCCGGCCGCCCATGGAATCCAAACCGCAACCCGGCCCGCGCCGCACCCGCGACCGCATCCTCGACGTCTCGCTGCGCCTGTTCAACGAGCTCGGCGAGCCCAACGTGACGACCACCACGATCGCGGAGGCGATGGAGATCAGCCCCGGCAATCTCTACTACCACTTCCGCAACAAGGACGACATCATCAACTCCATCTTCATGCTGTTCGAGCAGGAGATGGAGCGCCGCCTCAAGTTGCCGGAAGACCACAAGGCCACGCTGGACGAAAGCTGGGGCTACCTCCAGTACATGTCCGAGTTCCTGTGGAACTACCGCTTCCTGTACCGCGACATCAACGACCTGCTGGCGCGCAACCGCATGCTTGAAACCAACTTCAAGCGCATCGTCGAGCAGAAGAAGCGCCTGGCGATGGAGATCTGCCGCCAGTTCCAGGAAGACGGCGAGATGGAAGCCACGCCCGAGCAGGTCGACGCGATCTGCACCAACATGGTCGTGGTGTCCACCTACTGGCTGTCCTTCCAGTTCGTGCAGCACCCGCGCCAGTACAACGACCCGGACCAGATCCGCGGCTACCTGCACGGCGCCAGCTACCACATCTTCTCGATCCTCGCGCCCTACCTGCGCGGCAGGGCGCGCGAGGCGTTCGAGCAGCAGGCGCGCGAATACGCCGCCGCGCGCGCGGCCCAGACTCCCAACCAGAAGGAAGACAACAAGTGAAGTCCGTTTGCATCTACTGCGGCTCCAGCCCCGGCAACCGTCCCGAATACGCCGAAGCGGCGCGCGCGATGGGCAGGCTCCTGGCCGAGCGCGGCCTGGCGCTGGTCTACGGCGGCGGCAAGGTCGGGCTGATGGGCACCGTGGCCGATGCCGTGCTGGCGCACGGCGGCACCGCCATCGGCATCATCCCCGAGGCGCTGATGCAGAAGGAGGTGGGCCACCGCGGCCTGAGCGAGCTGCACGTGGTGCGCAACATGCACGAGCGCAAGCAGATGATGGCCGACCGCGCCGACGCCTTCGTCGCCATGCCCGGCGGCGTGGGCACCTTCGAGGAACTGTTCGAGACCTTCACCTGGCTGCAGCTCGGCTACCACGCCAAGCCGGTCGGCCTGCTCAACGCGGCCGGCTTCTACGACGGCATGCGCGGCTTCCTGCAGCACGCCGTCGACGAAGGCTTCCTCAAGCAGGTCCACAACGACCTGCTGCACGTCGACACCACGCCCGAAGGCATCCTCGACAAGCTCGCCCGCGCGCCGCGCGTGACCGTCGACAAGTGGCAGGAAAAGCGCGAGCAGACCTGAGTCCCGCGCGCCGGGTCCGCGGCCGCCTCGCGGCGGCCTTCAGCGCGGCACGTTGCGCATCCAGTCGGCGGTATCGAAGAACGCCTTCATCAGGCGCAGTTGCAGGTCGTCGGGCAGGCCCACGTCCTGCATCGCCAGCGCCATGCAGCGCAGCCACTGGTCGCGCTCGCTGGTGCCGATCTGGAACGGCAGGTGGCGCGCGCGCAGGCGCGGGTGGCCGAAGCGCTCGATGAAATGGTTGGGCCCGCCCAGCCAGCCGCACAGGAACCAGAACAGCTTGTCGCGCGAGCCGTCGAGCGAGGCGGGATGGAGCGAGCGCAGCCCCTTGAACTGCTCTTCCAGGTCCATCAGGTCGTAGAAGCGGTCCACCAGTTCGCGCACGCGCGCCTCGCCGCCGATCAGTTCGTAGGCGGTGGTCTCGGTGGCAGCAGCATCGGTGGTTTCAGTGGCTGCGGGGTTCGGATCGGTACTCATGAATGCTCGTCAGGTCGTCGGGCGCGGGGCGGCCATGCCGCCGGAAGGCATGCGAAGGCCGCTCAGGCGTCGCGCAGCGTGGCCAGCGCGGGCTGCCGCAGCACCTCGCGCAAACCCAGCCAGCCCCCCGCAAAAGCGCACAGCATGCCAGAAAGCACGCCGGCCGGCACGATCCAGCCGTTGAAGCGGTACGGGAAATCGAACACGAACTGCGACAGGCCCCAGCCCACCGCGATCGCGCCCAGGCTGGCCAGCAGCCCCGCCAGGCCGCCCACCACCAGGAACTCGGTGTACTGCGTCTGCCGCACCACCGCGGCCGAGGCGCCCAGCGCCTTGAGCAGGCCGGCGTCGCGCTTGCGCTCGTCGCGTGAACCGGAAAGCGCCGCGTAAAGCACCGTCACGCCGGCCGCCAGCGTGAACACGAACAGGAATTCCACCGCGGCGATGACCTGGTCGAGCACTTCCTGGATCTGGCGCAGGATCAGGTCGGTGTTGACCACCGTGATGTTGGGGAAGGCCGCCACCAGCCGGTTGCCCAGCGCCGCCTGCGGCGCGGGCAGGTGGAACGCGGTGATGTAGGTCTCGGGCATGCCCTTCATGGCCGCCGGCGGCAGGATGACGAAGAAGTTCACCCGCATCGAGCCCCAGTCCAGCTTGCGCAGCGACGTCACCGGCGCCTCCACCGGCTGCCCCGCCACGTCGAAGCGCAGCGTGTCGCCCAGGTGGATGCCGAGCGTCTTCGCGATGCCCTCCTCCACCGACGCGCCGGCCTCGCCGCCGCCGGCGGCCAGCCAGCGGCCGGCGACCACGCGGTTGCCCTCGGGCAGCCGGTCGGTGTACGACAGGTTGAACTCGCGCTCGACCAGGTTACGCGCGCGCCCGTCCGGGTACTGCCCGGCCTGCACCGGCTGGCCGCCGATGTGCGTCAGGCGCCCGCGCACCATCGGGTACAGCAGGTCGGCGATGCCGGCGTGCGCGAGCATGCCGGCCAGCGGCGCGCGCTGGTCGGGCTGGATGTTGATGATGAAGCGGTTGGGCGCGTCCGCCGGCGTGGCGTTGCGCCACGAGGCGATCAGGTCGTTGCGGGTCATGCCCAGCAGCAGCAGCGCCATCAGGCCCACCGCCAGCGCCACGGTCTGCAGCACCGTCACCGCGCGGCGCCGCTCCAGCACCGCCAGCGCGAAGCGCCAGCCCACGCTGCCGCGCCCCGGCTTGCGCCCGCGCATCAGGCGCGCCAGCAGGCTCAGCAGGCCCAGCGCCAGCAGCGCGAAGGCCACGCCGGCGCCGAGAAAGCCGCCCGCGGTGGTCAGGCCCAGCTTGAGGTCGCGCGCGGCCACCAGCAGCAGCGCCACGAAGGCGCCCAGGCCGAGCCCGTAGGCCACCCACGTGGACACCGGCGGCGCGCCCAGGTCGCGCCGCAGCACGCGCAGCGGCGGCACGCGCGTGAGCGCCAGCAGCGGCGGCAGCGCGAAGCCCGCCAGCAGCACCATGCCGGCCAGCAGGCCCACCAGCGCCGGCACCAGCGACGGCTGCGGCAGCGTCACGGTCAGCAGGTTGCCCAGCGACAGCAGCAGGCCGTAGTGCGCCAGGTAGCCCAGCACCACGCCGGCCACCGCGCCGCCGATGCCCAGCAGCAGGAATTCCAGCGTGAAGGCCAGCAGGATCTCGCGGCGCGACAGGCCCATGCACTTGTACACCGCGCAGGCGTCGGTATGGCGCTGCATGTAGCGGCGCGCGGACATGGCGATGGCCACCGCCGCGATCATCGCCGACAGCACCGCCACCAGCGACAGGAAACGCTCGGCGCGGTCCAGCGTGGCGCGCATCTGCGGCTGGCCGGACTCGAGCGACTCCACGCGCGTGTTGCGCAGCCCGCGCCGGCCGATCTCGGCCTCGGCCCAGCGCTGGTAGGCCTGGCCGGCCGCGTCGGGGCCCGCCACCAGCAGGCGGTAGGTCACGCGGCTGCCCCAGCCCACCAGCCCGGTGGCATCCAGGTCCGACAGCGGCAGCATCACGCGCGGCGCGAAGTTCATGAAGCCGGCGCCGCGGTCGAGCTCCTGCGTGACGATGCGCTCGATGCGAAAGCCGCGGCTGCCGAGCTGGATGGTGTCGCCCAGCGACAAGCCGAGCGAATCGAGCAGCGCCTCGTCGACCCACACCGTGCCGGGCGCCGGGATGCCCGCGGCGGCCACTTCCGGGCCGCCGCGCGCGCCGGCCACCTTGACCTGCCCGCGCAGCGGGTAGCCCTGGCCGACCGCCTTGAGCGCGGCCAGCTGCGAAGGCGGCTCCGCCGCCGCGGCCGAAGCGCCGGCGGCCGTGGTCTGCTGCCCGGCCCGGTGCGCGGTGGCCATGCTGGGAAAGGTGACGGTCTGCGCGGTGGCCAGCCCGGCCTGCGCGGCGCGGGCGGCGAAGGCCGCGTCGAACGGCTGGTCGCTCACGATCAGCACGTCGGCGGCGATCATCTGGCGCGCGTCGCGCTCCAGCCCCAGCCGCATGCGGTCGGCCAGGAAACCCACGCTGCTCAGCGCCGCCACCGCCAGCACCAGCGCGAACAGCAGCAGGTACAGCTCGCCGGCGCGCCAGTCGCGCCGCGCCATGCGCAGGGCCTGGCGCCACGGGGAGAAGCGGGCCGTGGGCGCCGCCGCGGCGGCAGGGAAAGCGCCGGCGATCCCGGCGGCCGAATCCAGTTCGGAAGGCATCAGTCAGTTATCCGTGCACATGCGTTGAAGCGGCCCGCCAGGCAGGCCGCCGGTTGTCCGGTGAAGATGTGAAGGCAATGAATCCGGCTTGGGCGCTAGCGCCGCGGCAGCCGGCGCGCCGCGACGGCGGGCTCGCCCCGCCCCAGCGCCTGGCGCAGCCGGCGCAGGCCGCGCCACAGCCTGGGCAGCAGCCAGATCGCCACCACCAGCAGCAGCGCCAGCACCACCAGGAACGCCACCGGCAGGAAGAAGGCCAGCAGCAGGCCGCCGCTGGCGGCGACGTCCTCGCTCAGTGAGGCAGCCCAGTTCGAAAACGGTTCCGGCGAGACGTTGATCAGCGCGCGCGTGCCGGCCTTGGCCGCGTGCGCGGTGCCCGCCAGCGTGCCGCCGGCCAGCCCCGCGGCCATCACCCATTGCGGATCGAGCTGGCCGAAGGCGGCGGCGGCCAGGATCGCGCCGGCGGGAATGCGGATGAAGGTCTGGATGCCGTCCCAGAACGAATCGAAGCCGGGCACCTTGTCGGCCACGAACTCGGCCAGCGCCAGCAGCGCGGCCAGGGCGATCATCCACCATGACTCCAGCACCTGCAGCCCCGGCGGCAGGTGCAGCAGCCCCAGGCGCCCGAGCGCGCCGGCCGTGAACACGGCCAGATAGAGGCGGAATCCGCTGGTCCAGGACAAGCCCGCGGCCAACGCGGCCGTTTCTAGCATGAGGCTCCTTGCGTGTCTGTGGCGGAAGGCGCGCAGCCGGCCGCTGCAAGCAGTGTAATACGGCGCCGCCGGAATGGCCGATGAATGGCCGCCCGGCCGCCCGGATGTCGCGCAACCGCCGCCATCGCGGCCAGGGCCGTGGCCAGCGCCGGAAGCGCCATGCCAGTCACATGCGGCCGTCCGCCGGCGGATCAGGCCGGCACTTCCCCGAGCCTGGGCAACTGCGGCAGTTGCGGCAGCTCGGCCGCCACCTCCGCGATCATGCGCCGCAGCCACATCACGTCCGGCGCCGCGTGGCAGCGCTCGTGCCAGAGCTGGTAGAAGCGCATGCGCGGGAACGGCACCGGCGACGGCACCATGCGCAGCGGCAGGTACTGCGAATAGTGCGCGGCGAACTGGCGGCCGGTGGTGAAGACCATGTCGGTCTTCATCAGCACGTAGGGCACCAGGCCGAAATACGGCAGCGTGACCTGGATATTGCGCTTGTAGCCCTGCTCGGCCAGCGCCTGGTCGATCATGCTGCGCTGCATGGACGCATACGGCGCCGGCGCCAGGTGCGGCATCTCCAGGTAGTGCTTGAGCGTCAGGCCCTTGCGCGCGAGCGGGTGCTGGGCGCCGAGCATGCACACCACCTCGTCGTCGAACAGCGGCGAGATGTGCAGGTGCTCGGGCGGCGACAGCCAGTTGCCGACCACGATGTCGAGCTGGCCCTGCTCCAGGCTTTCGAGGAAGTCGCTGGAGGAGGTCATCGGGTGCACGAACAGCCGGGCGCCCGGCGCCAGCCGGCGCACGCGCTCGACGATGTTGGGCAGGAAAAAGGCGTCGAGGTAGTCGGGCGCGCCCAGGTGGAACGTGCGCGTGGTGGTGGCCGCATCGAAATGCTGCGGCGGGCGGGCGATGCGGTCCATCGCCGCCAGGCTCTGCTCGGCCAGCGCCAGCAGCTCGCGCCCGCGCTCGGTCGGCACCATGCCGCTCTTGCCGCGCACCAGGATGGCGTCTCCGGTGATCTCGCGCAGGCGCTTGAGCGTGTTGCTGATGGCCGGCTGCGACTGGCCCAGCTTGACCGCCGTGCGGGTCACGCTCTGCTCGGTCAGCAGGGTGTGCAGCACACGCAGCAAATAGGTGTCGAGATGGTCGCGTCCGTGCATGGCGAGGGGGCGCCGGGGCGCGCCGCGGCGGCCGGTGGCGTGGGGGATGGGAACGGCGCATAGTGTATGTCAGGCACCCCGCCAGCGGTCAATCCGGGCGGCGGCGCAACGCGCTCCCGCCCTTGATGGGGCATATCACCTGGGCCGAATATTGCATCATCGGCCTGAGTGCTATGTTTTGCCCCATTGCAAAGAGAGACGACATCATGGAGACGCAAACCATCCGCTTCTACCACCGCGGCCAGGTCAGGGAGGTCGGCGGCGCGCCCGTGACCCGCACCGTGCTGCAGTACCTGCGCGAGGACGTGCGCTGCACCGGCACCAAGGAAGGCTGCGCCGAGGGCGACTGCGGCGCCTGCACCGTGGTGCTGGGCGAGCTGCGCGAGGATGGCGAGGTCGAGTTCAAGGCGGTCAACGCCTGCATCCAGTTCCTGCCCACGCTGGACGGCCGCGCGCTCATCACCGTGGAAGACCTGCGCCAGGCCGACGGCGCGCTGCACCCGGTGCAGCAGGCGCTGGTGGAATGCCACGGCTCCCAGTGCGGCTTCTGCACGCCCGGCTTCGTGATGTCGCTGTGGGCGCTCTACCAGCAGCACGCCGGCGACGCCGGCAGCGGCCGCGCGCCGGCGCGCGACGCCATCTGCGACGCCCTTACCGGCAACCTGTGCCGCTGCACCGGCTACCGCCCCATCGTCGAGGCCGGCCAGCGCATGATGGCGCTGCCGGCGCCGCGCGCCGGCAAGCTCGATGCGCGGCACATCGCCGAAACCCTGCGCGCGCTGCGCCGCGACGACACCTTCCACTACAGCGCCGACGGCCAGCATTTCTACGCGCCGCGCACGGCGTCGGCGTTCGCCGCGCTCAAGGCCGCCGAGCCCGGCGCGCGCATCCTGGCCGGCAGCACCGACGTGGGGCTGTGGGTCACCAAGCAGTTCCGCGAGCTGGGCAACCTGCTGTACGTGGGCCAGGTGGCCGACCTGCAATACATCCGGGAAAGCGAGGGCATGATCGAGATCGGCGCAGCGGTGTCGCTGGAGCGCGCCTACGCCGCGCTGGAAGCGGCCCACCCCGGCCTGCGCGAGCTGTGGAAGCGCTTCGCCTCGCTGCCGATCCGCAACGCCGGCACGCTGGGCGGCAATATCGCCAACGGCTCGCCGATCGGCGACTCCATGCCCGCGCTGATCGCGCTCGGCACCGAAGTGGTGCTGCAGCGTGGCGACGCGCGCCGCGCGCTGCCGCTCGAAGACCTCTACCTGGCCTACCAGAAGACCGCGATGGCCGAGGGCGAGTTCGTCGCGGGCCTGCGCGTGCCGCTGGCCGGCCCGCGGCATTTCCGCACCTACAAGCTGTCCAAGCGCTTCGACGAGGATATTTCCGCGGTGTGCGCCGCCTTCGCCATCACGCTCGGCGACGACGGCGTCATCGCCCACGCGCGCGTGGCCTTCGGCGGCATGGCCGCCACGCCCAGGCGCGGCGCGCATGCCGAGGCCGCCCTGCTCGGCCAGCCCTGGACCGAAGCCACCGCGCGCGCCGCGATGGCCGCGCTGGCGCGGGACTACGCCCCGCTCACCGACATGCGCGCCACCGCCGCCTACCGCAACCGCGGCGCCGCCAACCTGCTCTACCGCTTCTGGCTGGAAACGCGCGCCGACGCGCTGCCGGCGGCGGCCGTCAACGTCCGCGCGCCGGGCGCCGGCCAGGCCCTGGCCACCGCCTGAGGGGAGGACCGGCACCATGAACAAGCAAACCGAACCCTTCCTGCTCGACGCCGGGAACGAACGCGACGACGACGACCGCGCCATCGCCACGCCGCAGGTCGGCATCTCGCGCCCGCACGAATCGGCGCACCTGCACGTGGCCGGCACCGCCACCTACACCGACGACATCCCCGAGCTGGCCGGCACGCTGCACGCCGCGCTCGGCATGAGCACGCGCGCGCATGCTCGCATCAGGTCGGTCTCGCTCGACAAGGTGCGCGCCGCGCCCGGCGTGGTGGCGGTGCTGACCGCCGACGACATCCCCGCCACCAACGACTGCGGCCCGATCCTCCACGACGACCCGATCCTGGCCACCGGCGTGGTGCAGTTCATCGGCCAGCCGCTGTTCGTGGTGGTCGCCACCTCGCACGACGCCGCGCGCCGCGCCGCGCGCCTGGGCGCGATCGAATACGAGGACCTGCCCCCGGTGCTGTCGCCCGAGGCCGCGCACCAGGCCGGCAGCTACGTGCTGCCGCCGATGCACCTCGCGCGCGGCGAGCCGGCCGGCCGCATCGCCGCGGCCGCGCACCGCGAGCGCGGCCATATCCGCCTGGGCGGCCAGGAGCAGTTCTACCTGGAAGGCCAGATCGCCTACGCCGCGCCTAAGGAAAACGACGGCATGCACGTATGGTGCTCCACCCAGCATCCGACCGAGATGCAGCACGCGGTGGCGCACATGCTGGGCTGGCACGCGCACCAGGTGCTGGTGGAATGCCGGCGCATGGGCGGCGGCTTCGGCGGCAAGGAATCGCAGTCGGCGATCTTCGCGTGCTGCGCGGCGCTGGCGGCGTGGAAGCTGCTGTGCCCGGTCAAGCTGCGCCCGGACCGCGACGACGACATGATGATCACCGGCAAGCGCCACGACTTCGTGTTCGACTACGAGGTCGGCCACGACGCCGACGGCCGCCTCGACGGCGTGGCCGTGGAGATGGTCTCGCGCGCCGGCTTCTCGGCCGACCTGTCCGGCCCGGTGATGACGCGCGCGATCTGCCACTTCGACAACGCCTACTGGCTGCCCGACGTGCGCATCGACGGCTACTGCGGCAAGACCAACACGCAGAGCAACACCGCGTTCCGCGGCTTCGGCGGCCCGCAGGGCGCGTTCGCCATCGAGTACATCCTCGACAACGTGGCGCGCACCGTCGGCCGCGACGCGCTCGACGTGCGCCGCGCCAACCTGTACGGCAAGACCGAGCGCAACGTCACGCCCTACGGCCAGACCGTGGAGGACAACGTCATCCACGAACTGCTCGACGAGCTGGAAGCCAGCAGCGCCTACCGCGCGCGCCGCGCCGCCACGCGCGCGTTCAACGCCGCCAGCCCGGTGCTCAAGAAGGGCATCGCCATCACGCCGGTGAAGTTCGGCATCTCGTTCAACGTGGCCCACTTCAACCAGGCCGGCGCGCTGGTGCACGTGTACAACGACGGCTCGGTGCTGGTGAACCACGGCGGCACCGAGATGGGCCAGGGCCTCAACACCAAGGTGGCGATGGTGGTGGCGCACGAGCTCGGCATCCGCCTGGAGCGCGTGCGCGTGACCGCCACCGACACCAGCAAGGTGGCCAACACCTCGGCCACCGCTGCCTCCACCGGCTCGGACCTGAACGGCAAGGCCGCGCAGGACGCCGCGCGCCAGATCCGCGAGCGGCTGGCCGCGTTCGCCGCGCGCCAGGCCGGCGTGGAACCCGGCGAGGTCAGCTTCGGCGACGACCTGGTGGTGGCCGGCGAGCTGCGCCTGGACTTCAGCGAGCTGGCCCGCCAGGCCTACATGGCGCGCGTGCAGTTGTGGTCGGACGGCTTCTACACCACGCCCAAGCTGTACTGGGACCAGTCGAAGCTGCAAGGCCGGCCGTTCTATTACTTCGCCTACGGCGCGGCCTGCTCCGAGGTGCTGGTGGACATGCTGACCGGCGAATGGAAGCTGCTGCAGGCCGACGTGCTGCACGACGCGGGCCGCTCGCTCAACCCGGCCATCGACATCGGCCAGGTCGAGGGCGCCTTCATCCAGGGCATGGGCTGGCTCACCACCGAGGAACTGTGGTGGAACCAGGACGGCAAGCTGATGACGCACGCGCCGTCCACCTACAAGATCCCGACCGTCAACGACTGCCCCGAGAACTTCACCGTGCGGCTGTTCGACAACCGCAACGTGGAGGACAGCATCCACCGCTCCAAGGCGGTCGGCGAGCCGCCGCTGCTGCTGCCGTTCTCGGTGTTCTTCGCCATCCGCGACGCGGTGGCCAGCGTGGGCGGCTACCGCGTCAACCCGCCGCTGTCGGCGCCGGCCACCGGCGAGGCCATCCTCGACGCGGTGGACGCGGTGCGCGCCGCGGCATCCCGGTAGGAAGGCACATCATGCAGGACGCCCCCCTCAAGCCCTTCCGCTTCGCCGACGCCATCCGCTGCGTGCGCGCCGGCGTGCCGGCGGCGCTGGTCACGATCGCCGAGGTCAAGGGCTCGGCCCCGCGCGAGGCCGGCATCCGCATGCTGGTGACGGCCGGCGACCTCGTCGGCACCATCGGCGGCGGCCATCTCGAATGGCGCGGCATGGAGATCGCGCGCGGCATGCTGGCGGCCCGGGCCGCGCCGGACACGGGCGGCCCGGCGCGCCAGGTGGTGCGCATCCCGCTCGGCCCGGCGCTGGGACAGTGCTGCGGCGGCGTGGTGCGGCTCGCCTTCGAGGTGCTCGGCGAGGCCGACCTGCCGTGGCTGGAAGCCGTGCAGGAAGCCTTCGCCGCCGGCCGCTCGCTGGCGCGCACGGTGCCCGCGCATGGCCCGGTGCGGCATGCGCCGGCGCCGGCGCTGCTGCCCTCGGTGACGCTGGACCGGCACGGCGGCTGGACCGACGTGATGGTGCCCGATGAGATGCAGGTGGTGCTGTTCGGCGCCGGCCACGTCGGCCATGCGCTGGTCACGCTGCTGGCCAGCCTGCCGTGCCGCGTGCACTGGGTGGACGAGCGCGACACCCTGTTCCCGGCCGGGCTGCCGGCCAACGTCGGCGCCGAAGCCACCGACACCCCGGAGGCGGTGATCGACGCCGCGCCGGCGGGCAGCTATTTCCTCGTGATGACGCACAGCCACGCGCTGGACCAGACGCTGTGCGAGCGCATCCTGCGCCGCGACGACTTCGCCTATTTCGGCCTGATCGGCTCCAAAACCAAGCGCGCGCGCTTCGAGCACCGCATGGCCGAGCACGGCATCGACCCGGCGCGCTTCGCCGAAATGACGTGCCCGATGGGCATCGCCGGCATCACCGACAAGGCTCCGGCTATGATTGCGGTTGCCATCGTCGCCCAGTTGCTGCAGGTCCGCGACCAGCGCGCCGCCCACCTGGGCGCGCTGAGCGCGGCACGCGGCGGCGAAGCGGCGGGAACGACGCAAACTAGAACCGCAAAAGGAACCCCATGACGCTCGATGCCGCGCTCGCCGACCGTATCCGCCTGACCCCCAAGGCGGAGCTGCACGTCCATATCGAAGGCACGCTCGAGCCCGAGCTGATCTTCCGGCTGGCCCAGCACAACCACGTGAAGCTGCCCTATCCCAGCGTGGAAGCGCT
Source organism: Cupriavidus ulmosensis (assembly GCF_977008105.1). NCBI lineage: Bacteria > Pseudomonadati > Pseudomonadota > Betaproteobacteria > Burkholderiales > Burkholderiaceae > Cupriavidus > Cupriavidus ulmosensis. The sequence continues at coordinate 1,343,563 of NZ_CDRMWP010000001.1, read as the reverse complement.
GCGCGACGCCTACGCCTTCACCGACCTGCAGTCCTTCCTCGACATCTACTACGCCGGCGCCAGCGTGCTGCTGACCGAGGACGACTTCTTCGACATGACGATGGCCTACGTGCAGCGCGCGGTGGCCGACAACGTGCGCCACGCCGAGATCTTCTTCGACCCGCAGACCCACACCGCGCGCGGCGTGCCGATCGGCGTGGTGATCGACGGCATCTCCGACGCGCTGGCCCAGGCGCGCACGCAGTTCGACTTCTCCAGCAGCCTGATCCTCTGCTTCCTGCGCCACCTGTCCGAGGAAGACGCCTTCGCCACGCTGGAAGCCGCGCTGCCCTACCGCGACCGCTTCATCGGCGTGGGGCTCGACTCCTCCGAAAAAGGCCACCCGCCGGCGAAGTTCGCGCGCGTGTTCGCGCGCGCCCGCGAGCTCGACCTGCGGCTGGTCGCGCATGCCGGCGAGGAAGGCCCGGCGCAGAACGTCACCGACTCGCTCGACATCCTCAAGGTCGAGCGCATCGACCACGGCGTGCGCGCCATCGACGATGCCGCGCTGGTCGAGCGCCTGGCGCGCGAGCGCGTGGCGCTGACCGTGTGCCCGCTGTCGAACCAGAAGCTCAAGGTCTACCCGGACCTGCGCGACCACTCGCTCAAGCGCCTGCTCGACGCCGGCGTGCTGGTCACGCTGCACTCGGACGACCCCGCCTATTTCGGCGGCTACATGAACGCCAACTGGGAAGCCACCTTCGCCGCCCTGCCGCTGACCGCGGCCGACGGCCATGCGCTGGCGCGCAACAGTTTCGAGGCGGCCTTCCTGCCCGCCACGCAGAAGGCCGCCTTCCTCGCCGAAGTCGACCACTTCTGGCAAGCGCCGCTGCCCGCGGCCGAACCCGCCGCCGCGCCGGCCGCCCCGGCCTGAGCGCGGCGCATGCCGAGATGCCGGCGCGCGGCCCCGAGCGGGCGGCGCGCCGGCGCACCACGAGACACCAACCATGACGACCAGCCCCCCGACTTCCGCCACCACCCGCGCCATCCGCGGCCGCGTGCTGCATTTCCTGCGCGACCCCCAGTTCCATGAAGACGCGCACCAGTACTGGGAAGACGGCGTGCTGATCGTCACCGCCGGGCACATCGCCGCGGCGGGCGCCTACGCCGAGCTGGCCGCGCGGATCCCGCCCGGCGCCGAGATCGTCGACCGCCGCGGCAAGCTGATCGTGCCGGGCTTCATCGACACCCACGTGCACTACCCGCAGACCGACATCATCGCCTCGCCCTCGCCGGGCCTGCTGCACTGGCTCGACACCTACACCTTCCCCGAGGAGCGCCGCTTCGCCGAGCCGGAATACGCCGCCGCGGTGGCCGGCTTCTTCGCCGACGAACTGCTGCGCAACGGCACCACCAGCGCGGTGGCCTGGAGCACCGTGCACAAGGCCTCGGCCGAGGCGCTGTTCGCCGAGGCCGAGCGCCGCAACCTGCGCCTGGTCACCGGCAAGGTCATGATGGACCGCAACTGCCCCGAGTTCCTGCGCGACACCGCCGAGTCCGGCGCGCGCGACTCGGCCGACCTGCTGTCCCGCTGGCACGGCAGGAAGCGCCTGTCCTACGCCATCACGCCGCGCTTCGCGCCGACCTCCACCGAAGCGCAGCTGGCTGCCTGCGGCGAACTCGCCAAGGCTTACCCGGACGCCTTCATCCAGACCCACGTGGCGGAAAACCGCGACGAGGTGAAATGGGTGGCCGAGCTGTTCCCGCAGGCGCGCAGCTACCTCGACGTCTACGACCAGTACGGCCTGCTGCGCCCCGGCGCGCTCTACGGCCACGCCATCTACCTGGACCAGGACGACCGCCGCCGCCTGGCCGACAGCGGCGCCGCGGTGGCGCACTGCCCCACCTCCAACCTGTTCCTCGGCAGCGGCTTCTACGACTTCCACCAGTCCGACGCCAACCGCCTCAACGTCACGCTGGCCACCGACGTGGGCGGCGGCACCTCGTTCTCGATGCTGCGCACCATGAACGCCGCGCACAAGGTCGCGCGCATGGGCGGCTACCACCTGAGCGCGCTGCGCATGTTCTACCTCGCCACCCGCGCCGCCGCCGACGCGCTCGGCTGGAGCGCGCGCGTGGGCAGCTTCCTGCCCGGCTGCGAGGCCGACTTCATCGTGCTCGATCCGCAGGCCACGCCGCTGATCGCGCGCCGCAGCGAGCGCTCGCAGACGCTGGAAGAGCAGTTGTTCGCCTTCGCCATGCTCGGCGACGACCGCGCCGTGAGCGAGGTCTACGTGATGGGCGAGGAAGCCGGCGCCACGGCGCGCGCGGCGCACTGAAGCGGCAAACCCCGGGGGAACAGAGCGGGGTGGCGACCCCAAACGGCACGGAAAAGTGCCGCCTGAAACTCTTTTAGAGTGCCGCCATGCTCTTTTTGACGCCAGTCAACACCCCCGTCATACATCCCTTCTAAGCTGTCGCAATCTCGGGCCCGTGCGGCCACTAATCGCCCAATTCCATTCCAGGCGTTCGACAACTGAAGGTGCCATGACCGTCTCGCAGCAAATTCCCTTTCCCGAACCGGTTTCCCCCGACGCTCCGCTGCCCCCGCGCAAGGTCATCCGCAGCTGGATGCTCCCGATCACGGCGCGCAGCACGCCGCGCGCGCTGGTGCTGTTCGCGCTCGACACCGCGCTGTTCGCCGCGGCGCTGGCCGCCGTGGTGCTGCTCTCCCACTGGCTGGCCAAGACGGCCGCCGGCGTGGTGACGGGCCTCATCATCGCCCGCCTGTTCATCATCGGGCACGACGCCTGCCACCAGAGCCTGACGCCGCGCCGCGGCCTCAACAAGTGGCTCGGGCGCCTGACCTTCCTGCCGTCGCTGACGCCCTACAGCCTGTGGGAAGTGGGCCACAACGTGGTCCACCACGGCTACTCCAACCTCAAGGGCTTCGACTTCGTGTGGGCGCCGTACTCGCTCGAGGAATTCCAGGCGCTGCCGCGCTGGCGCCGCGCGATGGAGCGCATCTACCGCACCGGCTTCGGCGCGGGCCTGTACTACCTGGTGGAAATCTGGTGGTGCAAGATGTTCTTCCCGAACCGCCGCCAGATGCCCACGCGCCGCGCCATCTTCATGTGGGACTGCGTGCTGGTGGCCGCGTTCGGCGCCGCCTGGATCGGCGCGCTGGTGTGGCTGGCGCTGGCGACCGGCCAGTCGGCCGTGCAACTGGTCGGCCTGGGTTTCGTGCTGCCGTTCCTGGTGTGGAACCTGACCGTGGGCTTCGTGCTCTACGTGCACCACACCCACACCAGCGTGGCGTGGTACGACACCAAGGCGATGTGGGCGCGCGCCCAGCCGTTCGTCTCCACCACCGTGCACCTGCGCTTTCGCTACGGCATCGGCGCGGCGCTGCACCACATCATGGAGCACACCGCCCACCACGTCGACATGAGCGTGCCGCTGTACCGCCTCAAGCGCGCCCAGGCGCTGCTGGAGCAGGCCCTGCCGGGCCGCATCATCATCCAGAACTTCAGCTGGCGCTGGTATTTCGGCACCGCGCGCCGCTGCAAGCTGTATGACTTCAAGGCGCTGTGCTGGACCGACTTCCGCGGCCGCCAGACCAGCGACAACGCGCCGGTGCCGCTGTAAGCGGGGCAGCCGCGCCACAAGGTGATGCACAGATCCGGATCCGGATTCGGATCCCATTCGCACCCGTAAGGAGCCGCCACGGTGGACATTCCACGGATCTTCAGCATCACCGAAAGCGCTCACCGCATCCATAACCCGTTCTCGCCCGAAAAGCTCGCCACGCTCGGCGCGGCGCTGCGCATGGCGCCAGGAACCCGTGTGCTCGACCTTGGCAGCGGCTCGGGCGAGATGCTGTGCACCTGGGCCCGCGACCACGGAGTCACCGGCACCGGCATCGACATGAGCCGGTTGTTCACCGGGCAGGCGAAACTCCGCGCCGAAGAACTCGGCGTCGCCGATCGGGTCCGGTTCATCCACGGCGACGCTGCCGGCTACGTCGCCGACGACAAGGCCGACGAGAAGGCCAACGTGGCGGCCTGCCTCGGCGCCACCTGGATCGGCGGGGGCGTGGCGGGCACCATCGGGCTTCTGGCGAAGAGCCTGCGCGCCGGGGGGATCATCCTCGTCGGCGAACCGTACTGGCTGCGGTTGCCGCCGACGGAAGACGTCGCCAGGGGCTGCCTCGCCGGCTCGGTTTCCGACTTTCTCCTGCTTCCCGGACTTCTCGCGTCTTTCGGCGACCTCGGCTACGACGTCGTGGAAATGGTGCTGGCAAGCCAGGACGACTGGGACCGGTACGAGGCGGCCAAATGGCTCACCATGCGCCGATGGCTCGAGGCGAATCCCCACCACGACTTCGCGAAGGATGTTCGCGCCGGGCTGGCCTCGGAACCCGGGCGCTACGCCACGTACACGCGTGAATACCTGGGCTGGGGCGCGTTCGCGCTGATGGCGCGGTGACGCGAGGCGGCGATCGGCAACGGATTTTCTCCGGCGCGCGGCGCGACCGGAGGGACTGGACGAGAACAGCCCGCCTTGGCATAATGCGGGCTTCCATTGGGGAGTAGCCGCCCCGTTTTCACCACCCGCGCAACGCGGGATGCGAAAAAACGGGGGCACACGTCAACAGACTTGACCGCTTGCGGTTATGGCGTGCGCAGCTTCCGGGGCGGGCCTGCGGCCTGCTTCCAGGGCCTGGCGAGACCGATGACATCACCTTTCTGGCCGGGCCGGGAAAGGTGCGTGTCATTGGCATCTCGCGATGCATCGGCCCGGACACACCCACAAAAGAATGGAAGCCTTCCTCGTCTCCACAGGCATCGTCGCCCTTGCTGAAATGGGCGACAAGACCCAGTTGCTGTCGCTCGTGCTCGCAGCCCGCTACCGCAAGCCGCTGCCCATCATCCTCGGCATCTTCATCGCCACCATCGTCAACCACGGTTTTGCCGGCGCGCTCGGCGGCTGGATCACGCACGTGCTCGGCGCCGACGTGCTGCGCTGGATCCTCGGCGCGGGCTTCATCGCGATGGCCGGCTGGATGCTGATCCCCGACAAGCTCGACGACGCCGAGCAGGGCAAGCCGGCCAAGGGCGCGCTCGGCATCCTCGGCACCACCATCGTGGCCTTCTTCTTCGCGGAGATGGGCGACAAGACGCAGATCGCCACCGTGGCGCTGGCGGCGCGCTTCAGCGGCGAGGTGATCGGCGTGGTGGCCGGCACCACCTTCGGCATGATGCTGGCCAACGCGCCCGCCGTGCTGCTCGGCGACCGCTTCGCCAACAAGATGCCGATCGCGCTGGTGCACAAGATCGCCGCGGCGATCTTCCTGGTGCTGGGCGTGCTTGCGCTGCTGGGCGTGGGCGCCTGAGCGCGCCGCGCCGCCGGCGCTATTGCGGCGCCGGCCTGCCGAGCACCTGCGCGATGCGCGCGCGCAGCTCGTCGGCCGAGCCCATCTGGCGGAACAGCGGGCCGCCCGGCGCAAAGCTGTTCGCGGTGGCCAGCGGGCCCACCACCACCGGCTCGAAGCCGGCGTCGCGCACGAGCTGCGCGCCGACGCGCAGGGCCTGCGCGTCATCCGCGGCGATCGGCACCGCCAGCAGCCCGCCCGCGCGGTGACTCTCCCGCGCGAACTCGGCCGCGCCCGTGAAGTTGAACGCGCGCACCACGCGCGCGCCGCGCAGGTACTTCGCCGTGGTGATGCCGATGCCGTTGCCGGCCGCCTCGTCGGCGATGGCGCCGTCGCGCGCGCGCACCGCGTTGGTCGCGTCCACCACCACCTTGCCGCCGAAGGCGTTGCCGTTCTGCTCGGCCAGCTCGGGCAGCGCCTTGTAAGGCACGGCCAGGAAGATCACGTCGGCGAACGCCAGCGCGTCGGCCACGGTGCCGGCGCGCGCGAGCGGGCCGAGCTTGTCCACCAGCGGCTTGAGCGCGTCCGGGTGGCGCGAGGAAAACAGCACCGGGTGGCCGGCCCGCACCCACAGTCCGCCGATGGTGCCGCCGATGTTGCCGGAACCGATCACGCCGATGCGCGCCGGGCCGGCATTGCCCTGCGCCCGCGCGCGCGCGGGACGCAGGCCCAGCGCCAGCGCCGCCAGGGCGGCACCCGAGCCGCCCAGCAGCAAACGGCGGCGCCGGTCGGCCACGGCATGCGCCACGGTGGTGGTGGCCTGACTATCGGGACGAGACATATCTGACTCCTGAGTTCGAGAACCACAGGGGGCGACTCATGGCAGGCACCGCGCCGCCAGTGCCCGGCAAGCGCGTGGCACGGGCGGCACGGCTGGCCCGCCTTCGCACTCTAGACCAAAAATGGTGCGTGCGTGGCGGCGCGGCGCGCATCGTGGCGTAGTGGCGGTGAAATGAAAACGGGGCTTGCGCCCCGTTGGATTGCCGGCAACCTTCGGCAAGCCGGCGATGCCGGCAAACCCGGCCAGGCGTGCATCACGCCGGCCAGCCCCCCATCAATTCGCCGTCTTCGCCCCCGCCTCGAACCACTGCCCCAGCAGCGCGCGCTCGTCGTCGGTGATCTGCGTGACGTTGCCCAGCGGCATGGCCTTCTGCTGCACGGCCTGCTGGTAGATCAGCTGCGCGTGCGCCTTGATCTCGTCGGCGGTATCGAGCTTGATGCCCTTGGCGGCGCTGGGCATCAGCTTGGGCGACGCGGCGTGGCACTGGATGCAGCGCGAGTTGATGACCTCCTGCACCTGGGCGAAGCTCACCGGCGCGGCGGCCGCGCCGTCCTTGCCGGCCACGGTCTCGCGCGGCACCGGCGCGATCATGACCGCGACCACGCCGAGCACGGCCACGCCGGCGGCGGGCCACGCCACGTTGATCCTGCCCTTGTGCTTGAGGATGAAGAACTGGCGGATCAGCACGCCGGCCAGCATGATCAGCACCAGCACGGCCCAGTTGTACTTGTAGCTGTAGGTCATGCTGTAGTGGTTCGACAGCATGGCGAACAGCACCGGCAGCGTGAAGTAGGTGTTGTGCACGCTGCGCTGCTTGGCGTGCTTGCCGTGCACCGGGTCGACCGGATCGCCCTTGCGCAGCGCCGCCACCACCTTGCGCTGGCCGGGGATGATCCACACCAGCACGTTGGCGCTCATGATGGTGGCGATCATCGCGCCGGTCAGCAGGAACGCCGCGCGGCCCGAGAACACGTGGCACGCCACGTAGGCGGCCACCGCCACGTAGACCGCCACCAGCACGCCGACGGTGCGGTCGCTCTTGCCGAACAGGCGGCAGATGCAGTCGTACACCACCCAGCCCGCGGCGAGGTAGGACAGCGCCAGCCCGACCGCCGCGCCGGGCGACATGTCGTAGACGTTGCGGTCGATCAGGAACGTGCTGGCGTTGAACAGGTACAGCACCACCAGCAGGCCGAAGCCGGTCATCCAGGTGGAATAGGACTCCCAGTAGAACCAGTGCAGGTTCTCCGGCAGCGTCCTGGGCGCGGTGAGGTATTTCTGCGGGTTGTAGAAGCCGCCGCCGTGCACGGCCCACAGCTCGCCGCCCACGCCCTTCTCCTGCAGCTCGGGGTCCTGCGGGCGCGTCAGGCTGTTGTCGAGCCAGACGAAATAGAACGAGGAACCGATCCACGCGATGGCGGTGATGACGTGCACCCAGCGCAGCAGCAGATTGGCCCAGTCGAGGATATAGCCTTCCATGTCTTGTCTCCTGTATTGCCTGGCCCGCGCTCAGCTGCCGCGGTAGGTCGAATACGACCAGGGGGAGACCAGCAGCGGCACGTGGTAGTGCGCGGCCGTGTCGGCGATGCCGAAGCGCAGCGTCACCACGTCGAGGAAGGCCGGCTCGGGCAGCGCCGCGCCCTGCGCGCGGAAGTAGTCGCCGGCGCCGAACTCGAGCTCGTAGACGCCGGCGGCGAAGCTGTCGCCCTCCAGCAGGGGCTGGTCGCAGCGGCCGTCGTGATTGGTGACGACGGTCTTCAGCGCCTCCCTGTGATTGTCGACAATTTTATGCAGGGTGATCGACATGCCGGCGCCGGGTTTGCCGGTTGCGGTGTCGAGTACATGCGTGGTCAAGCGTCCCATCCTGTTCTTCCTTAGGGCTTTGGGTTGTGAGAGGCGCCGCTGCCTTCACTAGCACCATTTGTGGGAATGGTGCCCGCTCGGTACGTATTTATAACGCATCCCGGCGCTGGACTGGTGCAGGGCGAAGATGCTTCGCACCACTCCGGATGGCAACTCAGGAATTACCCTGAGTTGTCGAAAACCTAGCTCGGTTTTGTTGACAATATTGAATGCATAACCAAATAATTGTCAACAATTTTTGGGGCGCGCCACCGGTTCCCTCGGCTTCCCTCCGGGCCACCGCAGCGCGCCGCTTTCCTCCTCACCGATATGCTGGTGCCAAGATGTCCAAGAGTCTCAAGCTGATTGGCGGCGCCGACGCCGCCGCCCCGGCCGAAATCAAGCCCGCGCGCAAGGGCTCCGTCGAGGAGCGCATGTATCACGAGATCTATGACGCGATCATGGAACACCGGCTGCCGCCGCGCACCAAGCTAACCGAGCACTCGCTTTGCGAAATCTATGCCACCGCGCGCCACACCGTGCGCAAGGTGCTCGCGCGGCTGGCCGCCGACGGCATGGTCGACCTCGAGCCCAACCGCGGCGCGTTCATCGCCAGCCCGTCCACCGACGAGGCGCACGACATGTTCGAGCTGCGCCAGATGCTCGAGCGCGCGGTGCTGGAAAAGCTCGCCGCGCTGCGCGACGTCAAGCGCGTGATCGCGCCGCTGCGCAAGATGGTGGAGGCCGAGCGCCAGGCCTTCCTCGGCCACGAGCGGCCCAAGTGGATCCGCCTGTCGGCCGAGTTCCACACCGCGCTGGCGGAGCTCTCGGGCAACGCGCTGCTGGTCACGATGATGCGCCGGCTGGTGTCGCGCACCACGCTGATGATCGCCAGCGTGGAGGCGCCGGGCAACAACGCCTGCTCGTTCGACGAGCACGAGGAGATCCTCGATGCCCTGGAACAGGGCGACGCGGCGCTGGCCCAGCGCCGCATGGCGCACCATCTCGGCGCCTGCGCCGACCGCGTGCAGCCCGACGAGCCCGGCAACTTCGATCTTCGCAGCGTGCTGGGCCACTCCACCTAGCGCGATGTTCCCGCCGCCACCCGCGGCCAAGGCCCGATTCCTGCTCAAGAGAACGCGTCCCCGACGATGCGCGCGGGCCGGAACCACGAACAGGGCCAGCCACCGGCGGCGTTCCCATCAAAATCCAAAGGAGAGGAGAGACACCCATGACTAGCGCCAGCACCACGGTCCCCGCGGACCTCACCAACGAGCGGCTGCCCTCGGGCCGGCTGCTCGCGCTCGGCCTGCAGCACGTACTGGTGATGTATGCCGGCACGGTTGCGGTGCCGCTGATCATCGGCGGCGCGCTGAAGCTCCCCAAGGACCAGCTTGCCTTCCTCATCAACGCCGACCTGTTCGCCGCCGGCCTGGCCACGCTGATCCAGGCGGTCGGCATCTGGAAGTTCGGCATCCGCATGCCGGTGATGATGGGCGTGACGTTCGCCTCGGTGGCGCCGATGATCGCGATCGGCTCGGACCCCAACGTGGGGCTGCTCGGCATCTACGGCGCGGTGATCGCCGCGGGGGTGTTCGGCATCCTGGTGGCGCCGCTGATGGGGCGCATGCTGGGCCTGTTCCCACCCGTGGTGACGGGCACGGTGATCACGCTGATCGGCGTGTCGCTGATGCGCGTGGGCATCAACTGGGCCGGCGGCGGCCAGCCCACCACGCGCGCGGTGATCGACGGCGTGGTCAAGGAAGTGCCCAACCTCGCCTACGGCGACCTCGGCGCGCTCGGCATCGCCGGGCTGGTGCTGGCGGTGATCCTGCTGCTGAGCAAATACGGCCGCGGCCTGGTGTCGAACTGCGCGGTGCTGCTGGGCATCGTGGCCGGCACGCTGGTGGCGATGGCGCTGGGCAAGGTGTCGTTCGACGGCGTGCGCGAGGCCAGCATGGTCGCCTTCATCACGCCGCTGCATTTCGGCATGCCCAGCTTCGACCTCGCGGCCACGCTGTCGATGTGCGTGGTGATGCTGATCACGCTGGTGGAGTCCACCGGCATGTTCCTCGCGCTGGCGGACATCACCGGCAAGCGCCTGTCCAACGACGACCTCACGCGCGGCCTGCGCGCCGACGGCCTGGGCACCGTGATCGGCGGCGTGTTCAACACCTTCCCGTACACCTCGTTCTCGCAGAACGTGGGCCTGGTCACGGTGACGGGCGTGCGCTCGCGCTACGTGGCCGCGGCCGGCGGCGTCATCCTGATCGCGCTGGGGCTGTTCCCCAAGATGGCCCACATCGTGGCCTCGGTGCCGCAGTTCGTGCTGGGCGGCGCGGGCATCGTGATGTTCGGCATGGTGGCGGCCACCGGCATCCGCATCCTCGGCTCGTGCGACTTCAACCGCAACCGCCACAACCTGTTCATCGTCGCCATCTCGATCGGCTTCGGCATGATCCCCACGCTGTCGCCGACGCTGTTCCAGTACCTGCCCAAATGGACCGACCCGTTCACGCACAGCGGCATCGTGCTGGGCACCATCGTGGCGGTGCTGCTCAACCTCTTCTTCAACGGCATGCAGTCGCGCGAAGACGCGATGCGCCACGCTGCGGCGAATTCGCACGGCACCGAATGAGCGCTGTGCAACAAGCGCGCGGCACTACGAGCCGGCGGCGTCCGGCACCGTTTCCTGAGACACCATGACCCTGACGACAAGCAACAACTATCCACGCGACCTGGTCGGATACGGCGGCCAGCCACCGCATGCCCGCTGGCCGGGCGGCGCGCGCATCGCGCTGCAGTTCGTCCTCAACTACGAGGAAGGCGGCGAGAACAACGTGCTGCACGGCGACGCCGGCTCCGAGCAGTTCCTCTCGGAGATCATCGGCGCGGCGGCCTACCCGGACCGCCACATGAGCATGGAAGGCGTGTACGAGTACGGCTCGCGCGCGGGCGTGTGGCGCATCCTGCGCGAGTTCGAGCGGCGCGGCCTGCCGCTCACGATCTTCGGCGTGTCGATGGCGCTGCAGCGCCATCCCGAGCTGACCCGCGCGTTCGTCGCGCTCGGCCACGAGATCGCCTGCCACGGCTGGCGCTGGATCCACTACCAGGGCATCGACGAGGCCACCGAGCGCGAGCACATGCGCATCGGCATGCAGATCATCAAGGAGCTGACCGGCACGCTGCCGCTGGGCTGGTACACCGGCCGCGACAGCCCCAACACGCGCCGCCTGGTGGTGGAGCACGGCGGCCTGCTCTACGACTCGGACTACTACGGCGACGACCTGCCGTTCTGGACCGAGGTCGAGGCCGGCGGCGGCGAGAAGAAACCCCACCTGGTGGTGCCCTACACGCTGGACTCCAACGACATGCGCTTCGCCACGCCGCAGGGCTTCAACACCGGCGAGCAGTTCTTCCAGTACCTCAAGGACGCCTTCGACGTGCTCTACGCCGAGGGCGACCCGCAGGGCCTGGACCAGCCCAAGATGCTGTCGGTCGGCATGCACTGCCGCCTGCTGGGCCGCCCGGGCCGCATGCGCGGGCTGCAGCGTTTCCTCGACTACGTGCAGGGCCACGACAAGGTGTGGATCTGCCGGCGCGTGGACATCGCGCGCCACTGGATCGAGACCCATCCCTATCGCGCGAAGGCACAAGCATGAGCCAGACCTACACCCTCGGACAACTCAACGCGCTGCCCGCCGCCGGCTTCGTGCAGGTGCTCGGCGGCATCTACGAACACTCGCCGTGGGTGGCCGAGGCGGCCGCCGCCAAACGCCCGTTCGCCGACATCGCCACGCTGGCCGACACCATGCGCGCCATCGTCGACGGCGCCGGCGGCGAAGCCCAGGTCAGGCTGGTGCGCGCCCACCCGGAGCTGGCCGGCAAGGCCGCGGTGCGCGGCGAGCTGACCGCCGAGTCGACGCGCGAGCAGAGCGGCGCGGGCCTCGACCAGTGCTCGGCCGAGGAGTTCGAACGGCTGCAGGATCTCAACCGCCGCTACAACGCGAGGTTCGGCTTCCCGTTCATCCTCGCGGTGCGCGGCTACGACCGCGCCGGCATCATCGGCGAATTCGCCCGGCGCGTCGGCAACGAGCCCGCCGCGGAGTTGCAAACATGCATCAATCAGATCCATCGCATTGCGCAGTTCCGGCTGGACGACTTAGTATCCCGCTGAGTTGAAATGGGCAGCCTGCTTATCGATTGCAGGACACGGTTGCAAGACGCGATTGCAGGACATCGGTCACAGGCGCCCGGGCAGCATCCGGCGGGGTTCCGCGAGCCAGCGGAAGCCACCGCCGGAGCATGCCCCAAGAACGAATAGAACCCGTCAGGGACCCAGTACACAAAAGCACGCAACGGATCAACCACGGAGAAATCACCAATGCAAAAGCAATTCAAGCCGGCACTCAAGCTGGCGGCGGTGGCTGCCGCCCTCGTCAGCGGCGCCGCCGCCGCGCAGTCCAGCGTCACGCTGTACGGCCAGGCCGACATGTTCGTCGGCGGCACCAAGGGCGTGGGCTCGGCCGGGCGCGCCTGGGTCGCGGACTCGGGTGGCATGCAGACCTCGTACTGGGGCATCAAGGGCACCGAGGACCTCGGCGGCGGCACCAAGGCCGTGTTCGACCTGAACGGCTTCTTCCGCACCGACGGCGGCCGCTCGGGCCGCTTCGACGGCGACTCGATGTTCAGCCGCAACGCCTTCGTCGGCCTGCAGAGCGACAAGCTGGGTTCGGTCAAGCTGGGCCGCAACACCACGCCGTACTTCGTGTCGACCATCCTGTTCAACCCGCTGATCGACTCCTACGTGTTCTCGCCGATGGTGTTCCACACCTACTTCGGCGCGTCCAACGCGCGCGTGAACGACCCTGGCATCATCGGCGACTCGGGCTGGAACAACTCGGTGCTGTACTCCACCCCGACCATCGGCGGCCTGACCGCCAACGTGATCTACTCGTTCGGCGAGAAGGTCGGCTCGATCGGCCAGAACAAGTGGGGCGGCAACCTGACCTACTTCAACGGCCCGCTCGCCGCCACGCTGGCCTTCCAGCAGGTGAAGTTCGACAGCACGCCGGGCGACGTCACCGCGTCGTCCAGCCCGCTGCTGGTCGGCTTCAGCAAGCAGAACGCCGTGCAGGCCGGCCTGAGCTACGACTTCCAGGTGGTGAAGGTGTTCGCGCAGGGGCAGTACATCAAGTCCGACATCAACAACAACCCCAACGGCGACATCAAGCACTACAACGGCCAGGTCGGCGTGTCGGTGCCGATCGGCGCGGGCAGCGTGCTGGCGTCCTACGCCTACGATAAGACCAAGAACTCGGTCGCGGACTTCAAGCGCAACACGGTGGCGCTCGCCTACGACTACAACCTGTCCAAGCGCACCGACGTCTACGCGGCGTACTTCTACGACAAGATCACCGACCTGTCGCACGGCGACACGTTCGGCGTGGGCGTGCGGCACAAGTTCTGAAGGCAAGAAAAAACCCGCCTTGGCGGCGGGCCGGATTGCCGGAAGTTCGCGCCCCTCTCCCATGCAATGGGAGAGGGGCGGCCACCAGCAGCAGGCTGACTCCGTCAGCAAGCCGACCCGCCCTCGTGGCGGGTTTTTCTCGCCTCAGAAATCCACCGTCATCGCCACCTTGAACGTGCGCGGCGCGCCCTGCAGCAGGTAGCCGCCGTAGGTCGAAGCCCAGTACGCCTTGTTGGCCACGTTCTCGACCAGCGCGCGCACCGTGTAGCGCTGCTGCGCGGCCTTGAAGGTATAGCGCGCGCCGAGGTCGAAGCGGTTCCAGGACGGAATGCTCACGGCGTTGGCGGCATCGAGGTACTGGCGCCCGGTGTACAGGTAGCGGCCCGTCACGGTGGCGCCGGCCAGCCACGGCAGGTCCCATTCCGCGCCGAGGTTCAGCGTGTAGTTCGGCACGCCGATGGCCTTGTTGCCGTTGTTGGCGCCGTTCTCGGTGTTGGTCAGCTTGGCGTCGATGTAGGCCATGCCGGCCAGCACGCGCACGCCGGGCAGCGGCTCGCCGAAGCCGCTCAGCTCGACGCCGCGGTTGCGCTGCTCGCCGGCCATGCCGAAGGTGTTGCTGGCCGCGTCGGTCACGCCGACCGGCTGCTTGATCTGGTACACCGCCAGCGTGGCGCCGAACTTGCCGCTGTCCCACTTGACGCCGGCCTCGTCCTGCTTGGACTTGATCGGCGCGAACACGTCGTTGCGGTTGATCACCGTGGTCGGCGGCGTGGGCCCCTGCGCCAGGCCTTCGATGTGGTTGGCGTACAGCGAGATGTTGCGCCACGGCTTGACCACCAGGCCGAACGCGGGCGAGGTCGCCGAACGGTTGTAGTCGCTGGTCTGCGGGCCGTCGTAGCTGTAGCCGCGCACGCTGAGGTTCTGCTGGCGCACGCCGAGCGTGAGCAGCACGCGGTCCTGCAGGAACGACAGCGTGTCCGACACCGCCACGCTGCTCAGGTTGGTGCGGCCGGTGGTGCCGGGATCGGTCATGTTGCCGCCGACCAGGATGGTGCCGGGGCGCGGTGCCGAGACGAAGTCGTACAGGTTGGCCGGCACCGACGAGCCGAAGTCGTAGGCGGTGTTCTTCTTGGTCTGCATGCCCGACCACGCCAGGTTGACCTGGTGCTTGACCGGGCCGGTCTCGAAGCGGCCGCGCACGCCGACCTCTTCCGAGGTGGTGTCGGCCTTGTACGGCACGGTCAGGCGCCCGGCGGTGCCGATGCCGTTGCCGTCCACGGTGGGCGTGGAGTAGTTGCCGAACTCGTTGGTGTGGTGTGCGCCCAGGCCCGCGTAGACGGTCCAGGCCGGCGCGATGTCGACCTCGCCGCGCAGCGTGCCGTAGGTATCCTCCAGCATGGAGTTGGCCCACGGCTGGGTGTAGTTGGCGCTGGCCGACGGCACCGTGGGCAAGGTGGTGCCGTTGAGCTGGACGATCGAGCGGCCGCCGTAGATGCTCTGCTTCTGGTAGCCAACGTCGGCCGACAGGCGCACCTTGTCGCCCTGGTAGTCGAGCCCGGCGGTAAACAGGCGCTGCTGCCGGTTCTCGCGGTCGACCGGCGTGTCGCCGCCGCGCGCCAGCGCATTGATGCGCACGCCGAACTGCTTCTGCTCGCCGAAGCGGCGGCCGATGTCGATGTGGCCGCCGACCTGCGCGTCGCTGCCGTAGTCGAGCGTGGCCTGGGTGATGGGCGCGTCGGTGGCGAACTTGGGCACCAGGTTGATGCCGCCGCCGATGCCCGAGCCGCCCGGCGTCACGCCGTTGAGGAACGCGCTCGCGCCGCGGAACACCTCGACCCGCTCCAGCCCCTCCACCGCCACCAGCTGGCGCGGCGCGATGCCGTACAGGCCGTTGTACGAGATGTCGTCGCCGGTGAGCTGGAAGCCGCGCACCACGAACGACTCGGAGTAGTTGCCGAAGCCGTAGCTGCTGCGCACGCCCGGATCGTTGGCCAGCACGTCGGCGATGCTGCGCGCCTGCTGGTTCTGCATCAGCTCGGCGGTGTAGGAGGTCACGCTGAACGGCACGTCCATGATGTCCTGGTTGCCCAGGATGCCGAGCCGGCCGCCGCGCGCCACCTGGCCGCCGGCGTAGGCCGGCGGCGTCTGGTCGGCGGCGGCGGCGGGCGCGCGCACGGTCACTTCCGGCAGGCTCTCGGCGGGCGCCGGGGCCGCCTGCTGCGCCAGCGCGAAGGAAGGCAGGGCGCCGGCCACGGCCAGCGCCGTCACCAGCGGGCGCAGCCGGGCGGCGGCGAGGAAACGGCCGGAATGCGCAAGCCGCATGGCGGCGCGAGCGCGCAGTGCCGCGCAAGGCACATGCGAACCACGTGAAGCTGAAGACAAGGTAAAACTCCCGATGTTCTGTGCGTGCCCGCGAGGGGCACGTTGCTGACCCAAGACAACCTGTGCGTCCATCGCGCGGCAACGACGCGGCGTGGGCGTTCTGGACGGTGTGGGCGGATTATTTCAGAACAACGGGTCAAATGTAAATGATATTGATTTGTATTATCGCTTCATTTCCACACCAATGAGCGCAAGAATTGACCTGCGCGGGCCTGGACGGCGGCTCGGGAAGTGGCTTCGGGGGGAGGCATCGCTGCGGAGCGCTCCGGCGGGAGGCTGGCGTCGGGCCTGCGGCAGAACGCCGCGGCAACGACGGGATTGTTGCAATGCGATAGAGACAGTCTACCGTGTCATCGGGATCGAAAGCCGTTGTTTAATAGACCGATTCAATTGGCGAGCACGCCGATGCCTGCCTAGATTTATGTTCCAGGCAACAAAACGGCAACGGACGAGGTGACTCATGCGGCGTGATGCAAAGACCCGGTCGGAGTTGATGGCCATCCTGAACCAGTTCCTCAACAACAATCCCGAGTGCGGCGAATGCGAACTGCACGCCATGCGCGTGCACCAGCCCGACCACACCGGCTGTAACTGGAGCGCGGAAGTCGACTTCCCGCGCGAATGCGATGACCACCTGCCGACCAAGCTGGCAGCCGCCAAATCGATCATCGTGGTGATGCGCGAGCAGTACAACCTGCTGCAATAGGCCGCGACGGCAGGCTGCGGCGCCTGTGGCAGGCGCAGGAACATCGAGGGTTTTGCCGGACCGGCGGGACTGCTTCACAAGCCGGCCCAAAAAAACGGGGCTCCAATGAGGAGCCCCGTTTTTCATGGCGCGGCCCGCAGCCGCGCGGCGCCGCGTCAGCGCGCCGAGTTGGCCTCGGCCACGGCCACGGCCGTCATGTTGACGATGCGGCGCGCGGTGGCGTGCGGGTTGAGGATGTGCACCGGCTTGGCCGCGCCCAGCAGGACCGGGCCGACCGTGACGCCCTGCCCGCCCGTGATCTTGAGCAGGTTGAAGGCGATGTTGGCCGCGTCCAGCGTCGGCATGACCAGCAGGTTGGCGCTGCCGGCCAGTTGGGTGCCCGGCAGGAAGTGGCGGCGCACGTCCTCGACCAGGGCCGCGTCGCCCTGCATCTCGCCTTCGACCTCCAGGTGCGGCGCGACCTGCGCCAGGATCTCGTGGGCCGCGCGCATCTTGCGCGCCGACGGGCGGTTCGACGAACCGAACATCGAGTGCGACATCAGCGCCACCTTCGGCTGGATGCCGAAGCGCTTGATTTCCTCGGCGGCCAGCTGGGTGATGGCGGCCAGTTCCTCGGCGGTAGGGTCGTCGTTGACGAAGGTGTCGGTGATGAACAGCGTGTACTTTTCCAGCATCAGCGCGTTCATCGCCGCGAACACCTTGGCGCCCGGCGCCAGGCCGATCACGTCGCGCACGTGCTCCAGGTGCGCCTCGAAGCGGCCCACGGTGCCGCACAGCATCGCGTCGGCGTCGCCCATGTGCATCAGCATGGTGCCGATCAGCGTGTTGGAGCGGCGCAGCGCCACCTTGGCCATGTCGGGCGTGACGCCGTCGCGGCCGCGCAGCGCGTGGTAGGCCTCGTGATAGGCGCGGTAGCGCGGATCGTCTTCCGGGTTGACCAGCTCGAAGTCCACGCCCGGCTTCAGGCGCAGGCCGGCCTTCTCGATGCGCATCTGGATCACGTGCGGGCGGCCGATCAGGATCGGGCGCGCCAGGCCTTCGTCGACCACGCCCTGCACCGCGCGCAGCACGCGCTCTTCCTCGCCCTCGGCGTAGACCACGCGCTTGGGCGCGGCCTTGGCGGCGGAGAACACCGGCTTCATGATGAGGCCGGTGTGGTAGACGTACTGCGACAGTTGCTGGCGGTAGGCTTCCAGGTCCTTGATCGGGCGCGTGGCCACGCCGGATTCCTCGGCCGCCTTGGCCACCGCCGGCGCGATCTTCTCGATCAGGCGCTGGTCGAACGGCGTCGGGATGATGTAGTCGGGGCCGAACTTCAGTTCCTGGCCGCCGTAGGCCGCCGCCACCGCGTCGTTGAGCTCGGCCTCGGCCAGCTCGGCGATGGCCTTGACGCAGGCCAGCTTCATCGCTTCCGTGATCTTGGTGGCGCCGCAATCGAGCGCGCCGCGGAAGATGTACGGGAAGCACAGCACGTTGTTGACCTGATTCGGGTAGTCCGAACGGCCGGTGGCGATGATGCAGTCCGGGCGCGCGGCCTTGGCGATCTCCGGGCGGATTTCCGGCTCGGGATTGGCCAGCGCCAGGATGATGGGCTTGTCGGCCATCGTCTTGACCATCTCGGCGGTCAGCACGCCGGCGGTCGAGCAGCCCAGGAACACGTCGGCGCCGTTGACGATGTCGGCCAGCGTGCGGTCGGCGGTTTCCTGCGCGTAGCGCGCCTTGTTGGGCTCCATGCTGGCGTCGCGGCCGACGTAGATCACGCCCTTCGAGTCCACCACCGTGATGTTGGTGCGGGTCACGCCCAGGCTCACCATCGTGTCCAGGCAGGCGATGGCCGCCGCGCCGGCGCCCGAGACCGCCACCTTGACCTTGGCGATGTCCTTGCCCACCACCTTGAGGCCGTTGAGCAGCGCCGCGGTCGAGATGATGGCGGTGCCGTGCTGGTCGTCGTGGAAGACCGGGATGTTCATGCGCTCGCGCAGCTTCTGCTCGATGTAGAAGCACTCGGGCGCCTTGATGTCCTCGAGGTTCACGCCGCCGAGCGTGGGCTCCAGCGCGGCCACGATCTCCACGATCTTGTCCGGGTCGCGCGCGTCGAGCTCGATGTCGAACACGTCGATGCCGGCGAACTTCTTGAACAGGCAGCCCTTGCCTTCCATCACCGGCTTGCCGGCCAGCGGGCCGATGTCGCCCATGCCCAGCACCGCGGTGCCGTTGGTGATCACCGCCACCAGGTTGCCGCGCGAGGTGTATTCGGCGGCCATCGCCGGGTCCTTGGCGATTTCCTCGCAGGCGTAGGCCACGCCCGGCGAGTACGCCAGCGACAGGTCGCGCTGGTTCGACAGCGCCTTGGTCGCCGTTACCTGGATCTTGCCCCTGGTCGGGCTGCGGTGATATTCCAGGGCCGCCAGGCGCAACTGCGCTTCGGGGCTGTTGGGGACATGTTGCGGTGCATCACCGCCGGTCTTGCTGCTCATTGTGCTCGTCCGGGTAGTGGCCCGGCCGGAGTCCGCCGCTCCCGCGCTGCTCTCGGCGTGCTCCGGCCTTTCGGGCCGAAAAATCGAGCCGTCATTCTAGCTCAGGCAGGCGCGGCGCGAAGCCCCCGCCACCGGCGCGGGCAGGGCTTGCGGGCCCCGCGCCGGGCAATTCAGTTTTTACCGCGGCGGGGGCAATGCCCTCGCCTCACTTGTCGCCCGGCTCCAGCGGCAGGGTCACGCGATGGGGCCGGCCGCTCTCGGCCGGGAACTGCGTGAAGGCGCTGCGGATCAGGTAGGGCATGGCCGCCTGCAGCGACGAGCCCTCGCCGCGGTGATACGCGCTGACCTGGT
This sequence comes from Cupriavidus ulmosensis, assembly GCF_977008105.1. Lineage (NCBI taxonomy): Bacteria > Pseudomonadati > Pseudomonadota > Betaproteobacteria > Burkholderiales > Burkholderiaceae > Cupriavidus > Cupriavidus ulmosensis. The sequence goes on along the minus strand of NZ_CDRMWP010000001.1, from coordinate 1,324,141 downwards.
AGACCTTCTTGCCGCTGGCCGCCTCCTTGAAGACCACGCGCAGCATGGACAGCGTCACCGGCACGTCGCGCACGGTCGTGACCGGCGGCCAGTAGCCCGGGCCGCCCCAGCCCCACGGGCGGTAGTACGGTCCCCAGTAGGGGCCCCAGTACGGGCCGCCGTACCACGGGTCGGAATAGGTGGTCTCCTGCACGCGCATCAGGCGCTGGTTGCTGTCGTACTCCATGCTGACCAGGTAGCGCGCCTGCGGCCGCGCCACCTGCTCGAAGCCGACGCCGGACAGCGTCTGCGCCAGCCACTGCTCGTAGGTCTGCTCCTCGAGCTGGGCGTCCTGGCCCGGCGCGCGGTCGAAGGCGTAGGTGCGCGGCGGGTCGTTCTGCCAGTTGCCCTGGCGGAAGGCGGTCACTTCCGTGGTGACGGTGCTGGCGCAGCCGGACAGCAGCGCCGCGCCCAGCAGCGCCGCGCCGGCCATCGCCCTGGCGCGCCGCGCGCCCCCACCCGCCAGCCGCGCCCATGCGCCGGCCACTCCTTGTCTTGTCATGATGCCCCTCGCAAGATTGTTCTTCCGTACTTGGCATGTCCGGCCGGGGCGCGCTTGGCTACAATGGGTTCTTCAGCGCCATGCCGGCGCGGCCGCCGGGCCTTTCGCCCGCCGCGCCGGTTTCCCCGCATGGCGCCCATGCCGCCCATGCCGCTCATGTGGCCTTCAGAGGACAGGATTCTTTCATGCTGCGCACCGACACGCCCGTTACCGTCCACCGCAAAGACTATACTCCGCCGGCCTTCGCTTTTGAGCACGTCGACCTCGTGCTCGAACTCGACCCGGCGCGCACGGTGGTGACCAACACGCTCCGCTTCCGGCGCCAGGCGCCCGGCCCGCTGGTGCTGGCCGGCGAAGAACTCGAGCTGGTCAGCGTCAGCCTCGACGGCCGCCCGCTCGGCGATGCCCGCCAGGAGGCCGGCACCCTCACCTTGCCCGAGCTGCCGGCGCACGGCACGCTGGAGATCGTCACCGCCTGCCAGCCGGCCGCCAACACCTCGCTGTCCGGCCTCTACGTCTCCAACGGCAATTTCTTCACCCAGTGCGAGGCCGAGGGCTTTCGCAAGATCACCTACTACCTCGACCGCCCGGACGTGATGTCCGTCTTCCGCGTGACGCTGCGCGCCGAGCGCGCGGCCTACCCGGTGCTGCTGTCCAACGGCAACCTGGTCGGCGAGCGCGAGCTGCCCGGCGGGCGGCACGAAGCGGTGTGGGAAGACCCGTTCAAGAAGCCGTCCTACCTGTTCGCGCTGGTGGCCGGCAAGCTCGAGCGCATCGAGGAACGCATCACCGCGGCCTCCGGCAAGGAAAAGCTGCTGCAGGTCTGGGTGGAGCCGCAGGACCTGCCCAAGACGCGCCACGCGATGGACTCGCTGATCCATTCGATCCGCTGGGACGAGCGGCGCTTCGGCCTGGAGCTCGACCTCGACCGCTTCATGATCGTCGCCGTGGGCGACTTCAACATGGGCGCGATGGAGAACAAGGGCCTCAACATCTTCAACACCAAGTACGTGCTGGCCAACGCGCAGACCGCCACCGACGCCGACTTCGGCAACATCGAGTCGGTGGTCGGCCACGAGTACTTCCACAACTGGACCGGCAACCGCGTGACCTGCCGCGACTGGTTCCAGCTCTCGCTCAAGGAAGGCCTGACCGTGTTCCGCGACCAGGAATTCTCGGCCGACATGATGGGCTCCGAGTCGGGCCGCGCGGTCAAGCGCATCGAGGACGTGCGCGTGCTGCGCCAGGTGCAGTTCCCCGAGGACGCCGGCCCGATGGCGCACCCGGTGCGCCCGGACAGCTACGAGGAGATCAACAACTTCTACACCGTCACGGTCTACGAGAAAGGCGCCGAGGTGGTGCGCATGTACCAGACCCTGCTGGGCCGCGCGGGCTTCCGCAAGGGCATGGACCTGTACTTCCAGCGCCACGACGGCCAGGCCGTGACCTGCGACGACTTCCGCGCCGCGATGGCCGACGCCAACGGGCGCGACCTGAGCCAGTTCGGCCGCTGGTACAGCCAGGCCGGCACGCCGGTGGTGAGCGTGCGCACCGCCTGGAACGGCGATGAAGGCAGCCTCACGCTCACGCTCGCGCAGCACTGCCCCAAGGTCGGCATCGAGACGCGCCCCGGCACGCCGGACAAGCTGCCGTTCCACATCCCGTTCGCGCTGGGCCTCATCGACGCCGGCGGCCGCGACCTGCCGCTGCAGCTCGAAGGCGAGAGCCGGCCCGGCGCCACCACGCGCGTGCTCGACTTCACCGAGGCCGAGCAAAGCTTCCGCTTCGTCAACCTGCCGCGCGGCGAGGCGCCGCCGCTGCCGTCGCTGCTGCGCGATTTCTCCGCGCCGGTGATCGTCGACGCCGACTACAGCGAAGCCCAGCTCACCTTCCTGCTGGCCCACGACAGCGACCCGTTCAACCGCTGGGAAGCCGGCCAGCGCCTGGCCACGCGCGCCCTGCTGCAACTGGTGTCGGACGCGCAGGCCGCACGCGAGCTCAGGCTCGACCCGGCGCTGGTGGCGGCGCTGCGCACCGTGCTCAACGACGGGCAGCTCAGCCCCGCCTTCCGCGAGCAGGCGCTCACGCTGCCGGCCGAAGGCTACCTGGCCGAGCGCATGGGCGTGGCCGACCCGGCCGCCATCCACCGCGCGCGCCAGTTCATGCGCGAAGCGCTGGCGCGCCAGCTCCAGGCCGACTGGCTGGCCGCCTACCACGCCAACGCCACGCCCGGCGAGTACAGCCCCGACGCCGTCTCCGCCGGCAAGCGCGCGCTGCGCAACCTGGCGCTGGGCTACCTCGCCGACAGCGGCGACGCCGGCATGCAGGCGCTGGCCGAGGCGCAGTACCACGCGGCCGACAACATGACCGACCGCTTCGCCGCGCTGGCCGCGCTGGTCAACAGCTTCGCCCCGGGGCGCGAAGCCGCGCTGGCCGATTTCTACCAGCGCTTCGAGCACGACGCGCTGGTGATCGACAAATGGTTCTCGCTGCAAGGCATGCAGCGCGGCACGGTGGAGCCGCGCGACACCGGCCACGCCGGCAAGCACACCATCGACACCGTGCGCGCGCTGATGACGCACCCGGCCTTCAACCTGCGCAACCCCAACCGCGCGCGCTCGCTGATCTTCAGCTTCTGCGCCGCCAACCCGGCCCAGTTCCACGCTGCGGACGGCTCCGGCTACGCGTTCTGGGCCGAGCAGGTGCTGGCGCTCGACGCCATCAACCCGCAGGTCGCCTCGCGCCTGGCGCGCGTGATGGACCGCTGGCAGAAATACGCGCTGCCGCTGCGCGAGCGCATGCGCGCCGCGCTGGAACAGGTGGCCGCCGCCCGCGACCTGTCGCGCGACGTGCGCGAGATCGTGGGCAAGGCGCTGGCGCCGTAAATGTCGTAGGCAAGCGCCGCAAGCGCCGCCCCGGCGGGCCGTCCGCGCGCGGGCGGCCCGCGCCGATCCCCCCGCGCGGGCGGCCTGCGCGCCATGCGCCCCATGTAGAATTGCGCCCATTCAAGGAGAAATCGCATGAGTCGCATCAGCCTCACCCGCTACCTGGTCGAGGAGCAGCGCAAACACAACACGATCCAGCCCGAGCTGCGGCTGCTGATCGAGGTCGTGGCGCGCGCCTGCAAGGCCATTTCCAACTCCGTCAGCAAGGGCGCCCTGGCCGGCATCCTCGGCTCGGCCGGCACCGGCAACGTGCAGGGCGAGACCCAGCAGAAGCTGGACGTGATCGCCAACGAAGTCCTGCTCGACGCCAACGAATGGGGCGGCCACCTCGCCGCGATGGCCTCGGAGGAGATGGACAGCTTCTACGAGATCCCCAACCGCTATCCCAAGGGCGAATACCTGCTGATGTTCGACCCGCTCGACGGCTCGTCCAACATCGACGTCAACGTCTCGATCGGCACCATCTTCTCCGTGCTGCACATGCCCAAGCCGGGCCAGACCGTGACCGACGCCGACTTCCTGCAGCCCGGCACCCACCAGGTCGCCGCCGGCTACGCCGTGTACGGCCCGCAGACCACGCTGGTGCTGACCGTCGGCAACGGCGTGCACATGTTCACGCTGGACCGCGAAGCGGGCAGCTTCGTGCTCACCCAGTCGGACGTGACGATTCCCGAGGACACCAGGGAATTCGCCATCAACATGTCCAACATGCGCCACTGGGCCCCGCCCGTGCGCCGCTACATCGACGAATGCCTGGCCGGCGACGAAGGCCCGCGCGGCAAGAACTTCAACATGCGCTGGATCGCCTCGATGGTGGCCGACGTGCACCGCATCCTCACGCGCGGCGGCATCTTCATGTACCCGTGGGACAAGCGCGAGCCGGAAAAACCCGGCAAGCTGCGCCTGATGTACGAAGCCAACCCGATGGCCATGCTGGTCGAGCAGGCCGGCGGCGCCGCCACCAACGGCCAGCAGCGCATCCTGGAGATCCAGCCGGAAAAGCTGCACCAGCGCGTGTCGGTGATCCTCGGCTCGAAGAACGAGGTGGAGCGCGTCACGCGCTACCACCAGGAAGAGCAGGCCGCCGGCTGACAGTCGCGGCTGGCCACGAAAAAGGGACGTCCGCGGACGTCCCTTTTTTCCGCCGCCGGCCGTGCCGCAACGTGCTCGCGAAGGCGCGAATTTTTTGCGGCAGGGACTTCCCATCCCCAGAAAACGTTGCTATTATTGCGGGCTTCATCCAGTAGTTGTTTCACGGATGGTGAGGCCGAAGTAGCTCAGTCGGTAGAGCAGCTCATTCGTAATGAGAAGGTCGGGGGTTCGATTCCTCTCTTCGGCACCACAAGAATTCTTGCCGCCACCCCGGCGGCATGCGGAAAACCCGGACAGCCCACGGCTCTCCGGGTTTTTTGTTGCCCGCCGGAAAGACCTCCTGCGCATGGCGCCGCCTCGCCCTCCTCCCCGGCCGCGCGCGCTACCGCCGCGAAGAAATGACCACCGTGCCGTCCTGCTTGCGCGACACGGCCACCGGGGCGACCACGGGCAGCATGTCGAGCAGGTGGTCCGGGTCGGCGCTGGAGAAGCCGCCGGTGATCTGGACCTTGCCGGCGCGCGCGTCGGCCAGCACGATGGGCGCGGCGCGGTAGCGCTGGAGTTCGCTGACGACATCGGTCAGCGCGGTGCCGTTGAAGTCGAGGCGCCGGTCCTTCCAGCTCACCAGCGTATCGAACGATTTCGGGTCGAGGCTGGTGAGCACCGAGCCGTCGACCCGCACCGCCTCGCTCGGCCCCAGTTCGGCCGGCGCGGCGGCGCCGGCCGCGCTGACCTCGACGCGCCCTTCCAGCACCGCCACGCTGACGCCGCCGGCCAGCCTGCGCACGCTGAAGCGCGTGCCGATGTCGCGGATGTCGATCGCGTCCGCGAACACGTGGAACGGGCGCCACTGGCTGTGCCTGACCGAGAACAGCGCCTCGCCGCGCTCCAGCGTCCATTCGCGCGAGCGCAGGCGGTTGACGAAGCGGCCGGCGGTGTTGGTGTTCAGCAGCACCGCGCTGCCGTCGTCGAGGTCGATGGTGCGCTGCTGCCCGATCGCGGACGAGGCTTCCTGCCGGGACAGCACGGGGTTGACCGTCCACAGCACCGAGGCCGCGAGGCCGGCGGCCAGCAGGTACGTGGCGGGCGAGCGGTGCCAGCGCAGCGCGCGCGCCGGCGCGAGCCGCGGCGCGGGGGTGGGCTCGACGTGCCGGGCATAGCGGACCTTGAGGTCGGACAGGTTCCGGTCCAGCGAGCGGTCGGCCGCTTCGAGCTGGCGCACGTAGGCCTGGCGCTCGCCGCTCTGGCGGGTCCAGTCATCCAGAGCGGCCCTGGCCGATGCGCTCTGCGCCGTGTCGCCGAACTGGGCGGACACGAGGAGGCTTTCGGCATAGTCCTGCTCGGACGGAGTTAACGGCATGTCGGCATGTCTGGACGACTGGCGTGAAGGAAACGAAGCCGCTCGTTATGATTGCGTCGCGCCACGGCAGGCCCGCATCGCCTGGATCAGGTACTTGTGCACGACGGCGGCACTGATGCCCATTTCGGCGGCGGCTTCGTCATAGGATAGGCCATGAAGTTTACACAGGACGAACGCTTCGCGGCAACGGGGCGGCAGTCCGTCCAGCACTTCGCACAGTTTCCGCAGTGTCTGCTGACTCACGGCTTCCTGCTCCGGGCCTACTTCGACGTGGCCATACCGGTCGAAGTCGTCGTCGCCCTCCTCGCTGGATGCATGAAACGATTCCCACAGTACACGTGAACGCCGCCGCACATGATCGATCCGCAACCCCTGCGCGATGCGGAACAGCAGGCCGCGCGGAGACGCCACCTGATGCGTCTGCCCGTAGACCAGCGCGCGCTCGAACGAGGATTGCGCCACGTCGCGGGCATCGTCCACGTTGAGCTCGCGCGACAGGATGCGCACCAGTTCCTGATAGCCGTTCACCAGTTCATCGACGAAATTCATGGTCACGCGGCTCCAGGCGCGCGCGGCGGCATTCCCGCGCGGACGATGTCGCCGGGACCGCCGCGGCAATCCATCGCGGCCGGCGCCGGGCGGCGACCGGCGCTCATCGGGACGGGGATGCAAGCGCGCCAGGCGCGAGCGCGCTGGCACCGGCTGCGGGGGCCGACTTCTTCATGGTTTTTCTCTCCCTTTTCTTCGTTCCGGTCCGGCATGCATGGCGGCACCGGGCTCCCGGTTTCTTCATTGCAACTGCCGTGCCAGCGTGCCGCCGCAGCGGCGCCGCGCGACGCGCATGCGCAATGAAATGCGCGGCGAAGCGGCCTTTCTTGCCCGCGGTTGCGCCCGGCTGCGCAGTCACGGGCACGTCAGGCCAGGTTGCCGCGCGATCGCGGTTTTCGCGGCGGTGCGCGATGCGCGAGGACGGGCTCGCGCCGGCGGCGCGCCCCGCGTTTTCGCGCGCTTCGGCTGCACCGGCATGCAGCAGCGCGCGGCCGTTCGGCGGCCATCCACACCAAGGCGGTGCAGCGCGGGAACCATCGTGAAACCGGCCCCGCTCCGGCGGCTGGCAGGCCGCGAAACTCGCCGCGATGACGTCGAAAAAAAATGCGGAGCGCGCATGCGGAACGTGGCATGACGGCGTGCCTTCGCCCGCGAAGGCGGCGGCATCGGGACAGGCCTGCGTGGGGACTCGGGACGGTTGCCGCGCGTCGGCGGCGATGTGCGGCGCCTGTGCCCGGCATCGTGCGCGCGCCGGACACAGGCATGGGAGCGGCCGGCAGGCCGCGGCTTACTTGCCGGCGATCGTCATCTGCTCGATCAGCACCGAGCCGGATTCGTTGGTCCCGCGCACGATCGCATCGGCGCCGACCGCGACGATGTTGCGGAACATGTCCTGCAGCGTGCTGGCCACCGTGATCCCCTCGACCGGATACTGGATCGCGCCGTTCTCGACCCAGAACCCGGCCGCGCCATGCGAATAGTCGCCGGTCACGTAGTTGATGCCGTTGCCCATCAGCTCCGTCAGCAGCAGGCCCGTGCCCATCGTCTTGAGCATCGCGCCGAAATCGTCGCCGCCGCGGGTGCGGGCGCTGCGCAGCGCGAGGTTGTGCGGGCCGCTGGCGTTGCCGGTGCTGCGCATGCCGAGCCGGCGCGCCGAATAGGTCGACAGGAAATAGCCCTCCACCACGCCGTCCTTCACGAGGCTGCGCGCATGCGTGCGCACGCCCTCGGCGTCGAACGGCGCGCTGCCCAGCGCGCGCGGCAGGTGCGCGTCCTCGGCGATCTGCACGTGCGGCGCGAACACCGGCTTGCCGAGGCTGTCGGCGAGAAACGACGACCTGCGGTACAGCATGCCGCCGCTGGCGGCGTGGGCGAACACGCCGAGCAGGTCCGCCGCCAGCGCGGCCTCGAACAGCACCGGCACCTTGCAGGTGTCGAGGCGGCGCGCGCCCATGCGCGCCAGCGCCCGCTGGGCGGCGCGGCGGCCGACCGACTCCGGCGACGCGAGATCGTCCGCGCTGCGCTGCACGGTGTACCAGTTGCCGCGCTGCATGTCGGCGCCGCTGCCCGCGATCGGCGCGCACGCGATGTAGTGCTGCGAATGCGGATAGCCGCCGGCGAAGCCCTGCGAGGTCGCGCGCACGAACTGCCAGTGGCGGGCCGACACGCTCGCGCCGTCCGAGTTGCGCACCTGCGCGCCGGCGGCGAACGCCGCCGCTTCCGCGCGGCGGGCGACTGCCACCGCGTCGTCGGCGGAAAGCGGCCACGGGTGGTACAGGTCGAGGTCGCGCGGCGCGGTCTCGAGCAGGTCGGGGTCGGCCAGGCTTGCCGCGTCGTCGTCGGCCGTGAAGCGCGCGATGTTGCACGCGGCCGCGACGGTATCCCTGAGCGCCGCTGGCGAGAAGTCCGAGGTGCTGGCGGCGCCGCGCCGCTTGCCGATGAAGACGGTGACGCCGGCGGTCTTGTCGCGGCTGCGCTTGACGGTCTCGACATCCCCGCGGCGCACCGACACCGACAGGCCGTCGCCTTCGGAAATCTCGGTGGCCGCGTCGGTCGCGCCGAGCGCCCTGGCGTGGCGGAGAATGTCCGCCGCCATGTCTTTCAGTTGGTCCTGCGTGTGCGCGAAATGCCGCGCCCGCGTATCGGAAGTAACAGCCATTGTCATGTATCCGTCGATGCTTCAGTTGGTTCCGCCGACCGTCATCCGGTCGATCCGCAAGGTCGGCTGGCCGAGCCCCACCGGCACGCTCTGCCCCATCTTCCCGCAGTTGCCGACGCCCGCGTCGAGCGCCATGTCGTTGCCGATCATGCTGACGTACTTGAGCGATTCCGGCCCGCTGCCGATCAGCGTGGCGCCCTTCACCGGGTGCGTGATCCTGCCGTCTTCGATCAGGTAGGCCTCGGAGGCGGAGAACACGAAATTGCCGTTCGTGATGTCGACCTCGCCGCCGCCGAACTTGCATGCGTACAGGCCATGCTTCACGGATTCGACGATCTCGCGCGGGTCCTTGTCGCCGTTGCGCATGTAGGTGTTGGTCATGCGCGGCATCGGCAGCGCCGAGTACGACTCGCGGCGCGCGTTGCCCGTCACCGGCATGCCGTTCAGGCGCGCGCTCAGGGTGTCCTGGATGTACCCCGTCAGGATGCCGTCCTCGATCAGCGTCGTGCACTGGGTCGGGTTGCCTTCGTCGTCGATGTTGAGCGAGCCGCGATGGCCCGGCAGCGTGCCGTCGTCGACCACCGTGACGCCCCGGGCCGCGACCTGCTCGCCGAGCCTGCCGGCGAACACCGACGAGCCCTTGCGGATGAAGTCGCCCTCCAGGCCGTGGCCGATCGCTTCGTGCAGCAGCACGCCGGGCAGGCCCGGCCCGAGCACCACGGTCATCACGCCCGCCGGCGCGGCGCGCGCCTCCAGGTTGACCAGCGCGGTGTCCACCGCCTCGCCGACGTAGCGCGCCAGCACCGCGTCGGTGAAGCCGCCGTAGTCCGTGCGGCCGCCACCGCCGCCCGCGCCCTCTCCGCGCCGGCCGTTCTGCTCGGCGATCACCGTGACCGAGAGCCGCACGAGCGGGCGGACGTCGGCGCCGAGCACGCCGTCGCTGCGCGCCACCAGCACCACGTCGTAGGTGCCGGTCAGGCTGGCCATCACCTGCCTGACGCGCGGGTCGCGCGCGCGGGCCATCCGCTCGACGCGCTCGAGCAGCTTCACCTTCGCGGTGGCGTCGAGCGATGCCAGCGGATCGGCGGGCCGGTACAGGTCGCGGCCCGCCGCGCGCCGGAGCGCCGGCGCCGCCGCGATCTTCCGGCTGCCGCCGCCGGCGCGGGTGATCGCCCTGGTGGTGGCGGCGGCCTCGCGAATCGCTTCCGGCGAGAGGTCGTCGGAGTAGGCGAACGCGGTGCGCTCGCCCACCACCGCGCGCACGCCGACGCCCTGGTCGATGCTGAAGCTGCCCGACTTGACGATGCCGTCCTCGAGGCTCCACGCCTCGCTGCGGGTGGACTGGAAATAGAGGTCGGCGTAATCGACCTGGTGCGTGAAAATGTCGGCGAGCGTCCCGGTGAGCAGGGTTTCGTCGTGGCCGTATGGCGCCAGCAGGATGTCCTGCGCGAGCGCGAGGTGGCGGATGCCGGGTTCGGGGATATGCATGGTGAACAGGTGGTGTTGGCTGGCATGGCGAGGCGCCGCGGCATGGCTCGCGCGGCGGTCCGTCGCCGGTCTTCGGTGCCTCGCTGGCAGCCGGTCGGTCTTCAGTCGGCGGCGGCCATCACGGGCGCCGCCGCGCACAGCGCCTTGAAGCGGGCGCCGACGAGATTGGCCAGGCGGCTGCCATTGGCCTGCTGCACCGCCTCCCATGCCTCCAGGCGCGCCTGCAGCGCCGGATGGGTCTTGCGCACGGTCGGCCGCACCTGCTCGCGCAGCGCCTGCCTGCGCGCTTCCCATCGCGCCAGCGCTTCGGCGTCGCCATCGGCGGGGCGCTCGCCGAGCGTGGACGACAGCCCCTTCCACGTTGCCTCGTAGACGGACTGCATCTGCTTCTGGTCCTCGCCGCCCCAGCAGCCGAGGCGCGCCATCTCGGCGGTCAGGGCGCGGCTGTACGACGCGAAGAACAGCGCGGAGATGTCGCACTCCGCCAGCGCCATCGTCGTGCGCTCGAAGTTGACCAGGAACCCCTGCTCGGGCGACCAGTCGGGCAGCTCGCCGCCGGCATCGGGATCGAACGGCGGCGGCGCGAGCGCGACCACGTCGCGCAGCAGCACCGACCATTCCTGCTCCGTGGCCGGCTCGCCGTCCAGTTCGCGCCGGTGGAACGCGGCCAGCCGCTCGCACAGCGCGCGCGCGGCCTCGGTCGGCGCGTTGCGCGCGCTGCCGATGCTGGGGTCGTGCAGCAGCCAGTCCGCCAGCACGAGCGAGACGCGGGCCAGGTCGATGCCGACCGGGATGCCTTCCACGAAATCGACCACCCAGTCGTGGGCCGGCGCGCCGTCTTCCGGCTCCCGGACGACCCACCACAGCCCGTTGAGCAGGCTGCCCAGCGTGTGCGGGCCGCCGGTGGTGCCGGCGAACGCGCCGGCGCGCGTCGCCGCGCTGTCGGCGGGAAGGTTGTCGGTGTCGAACACCGCCGCCCGCAGGCGCCGCAGATAGTCCGCCTTGAGCGCGGGATCGCCGCCGAAGCTCGGCACGGCCGCAGCCGCCGGCGCCGCGGCTGCGGGCACGGCCTTCGTGAGGTCGTCGAACAGCACCTTGAGGCCGGCCTGCGAATGCGCGACGTGCGGCATGCGCAGTTCGCCCTGCCCGAACAGCATCAGCCTCGGGATGCTGCGGATGCCGAACCGCCTGGCGGTTTCGGGGTTTTCGTCGATGTTCAGCTTGACGATCCGGATGCTGCCGGCGTACTGGCCGGCAAGGCGCTCCAGCATGGGGTTGAGCGCCTTGCAGGGAGCGCACCAGGGCGCCCAGAAATCGAGCAGCACGGGAGGCTCCGACTGCAGGACATCCTGCTCGAAGGTCGCGTCGGTGGTATTGAGGATCAAAGCACTCATGATCAATGGCTTCCTTTGGTTCGGAGAAACGCCGGATGGCCGCCGGACAGACGCCGGACGGACATCAGACGGACAGCATGGAAACGGCGGAACCGGTCCGCGCGGCGGGTCCCTGCGCGGACTGGCTGTCCTGCACATGCAGCACGTGCGTGTGGAACGCGCCGAGCGTCGCGTGGTGCGAAATGCTGAACAGCGCCGTGTCCGGCAAGCGCTGCACGAGCAGGTTGTAGAGATGGCGTTCGGTATCCGGGTCGAGCGCGCTGGTCGACTCGTCCATCAGCAGGTAGTCGGGCCGCTGCAGCAGCGCGCGCGCGATCGCCAGGCGCTGCTGCTCGCCCGGCGACAGCCGGTGGCCCCAGGGCGCGGATTCTTCCAGTTGGCCGCAGTACTGCCCGAGCTGGCACTCGACCAGCACCTGGCGGCACACGGCGTTGGGGAAGGCATCCTCGGCCGAGGGATAGCACAGCGCCGCCTTGAGCGTGCCGGCCGGCAGGTAGTTCTTCTGCGACAGGAACAGGATCTTCGCGCCGCCGGGCATCGTGACGGTGCCGCCGCCGTAGGGCCAGATGCCGGCCAGCGCGCGCATCAGCGTGCTCTTGCCCGCGCCGGACGGCCCGCGCACCAGCCAGCGCTCGCCGGGCGCCAGTTCGAACGAAAGATCGCGGGCGAGGATGCGCCCCCCGGGCGTGGCCAGCGTCAGGCCGGCGGCGCCCAGCCGCTGCCCGGCCGTGGCCGCGTGCGCGATGGCCGGTCGGCGCGGCGCGTCGTCCGCCGCGCCGGTGGCCCGCTCGAGTCCGTCCAGGCGCGAGACGATGACGCGGAAGTTCTGCAGGCTCTGGTAGTTCGCGATGAACCAGGAGAGCGTGATCACCAGCGTGGTGAACGCGGAGCCCATCATGCTCATGTCGCCGAGCGTGATCGCGTGCGACAGGTAGCGCGGCAGCACGATGAACGTCGGCACGAACACGGAGATGTGCAGCAGCACGACGTTGAGCGGGGTGAAGCGCACGTCGAAGCGGACGATCTGCCATGCGTTGCGCCACACGGCGTCGAAGCCGCGGCGCAGCCGCTGGCTTTCGGTCCGCGAGCCGCGATACAGCGCGATCTGCTCGGCGTGCTCCCGCACGCCCGTCATCATGAAGCGGAAATCGGCCTCGGCCCGCTCCTTGGCGAAATTGAGCCGCATCATCGGCTTGCCGACCAGGTGGACCAGGCACGAGGTGCCCAGCGCGTACAGCACCGCGGCCCAGAACAGATAGCCCGGCACCACGACCGCGTGGCCGAAGAGAACGAAGTCGATCGGTCCCGATTTCCGCCACAGGATCTCCGAGAAGCTCGCCAGGCTCACCAGCGCCGCGATGAAGCCGATGGTCAGCGTGTAGCCGAGCGAGACGAACTGGGCCACATCCTGGGTGATGCGCTGGTCGGGGTTGTCGACCAACTGGTCGCGCTCGATGCGGTAGAACGCGCCGCGCGCGAGCCACTTGTCGATCATGTGTTCGGTCATCCATCTGCGCCCGCCGATCTCCAGCGTCGAGCGCAGCAGGATGTCGAGCGAGGCGAGCACCGCGATCGCGGCCATGATGGCGGCGAGCTGGCGGGCGATGGGGCCCATGCCGGCCACGTCGTAGCGCTGCACCGCGTCCATGAACACGCCGTGCCACGCGTTGAACGCCACCATCACGTGGTTGGTGACGAGGGTCAGGCCGATCGCCAGGGCCAGCAGCGCGACGGCCTTCCACCGCAGCGGCGTGCCCAGGACCGGAGACGCCAGGCGCCAGGCAGCGCGCAGGGTACCGCCGGGCGGAACGACCGGCGCCGCCGCCGCGCGGGGCGCCGCGCCGGATTCGCGAAAAAAGGACTTCACGGATGGACTCTCGGCTGGGTTAGGACTTCGGCGTCGTCACGAAATTGATGTTCGTGAGCCCGGCGCGCTGCGCGGCCGCGAGCACGCCGGCGACCGCCTCGTAGGGTGTCGCGCGGTCGGCGTAAAGCTGGAGCGCCGGCTGCGGCTGCTGCCCGGCCGCCACCGCCAGCCTGGCGGCCAGCGCGCCTTCGTCGACCGGCCGGGCGTTCCACGCGACGGCGCCGCCCGCGTCGACCGAGACCTCGACGCGCTCGGGCTGGTTGTCGGCGGGCGTGCTGCTCGCGCGCGGCAGCTCGAGCTTGACCGCGTGCGTGATGGCCGGCAGCGTGACCATGAAGACGATCAGCAGCACCAGCATCACGTCGATCAGCGGCGTCATGTTGATCTCGGTGACGACGTCGTCGTGCTCTTCGAACGAGGGCGCCATGTCAGATCCCCTGCTGGATCATGATCGACAGCGCGGGCCGCGAGGACGGCGCGATGTTCGTCCCCTTGCTGGCCCGGCCGCGCTCGCCCCGCACGAAGAACGAATGGAGCTCGTGGCGGAAGCGGTGCAGCTTGTGCGCCACGCCGCGGTTGTTGCGCGCGATGGTGTTGTAGCCGAGCACGGCCGGGATCGCCACGAACAGGCCGAAGGCGGTCATCACCAGCGATTCGCCGACCGGACCGGCCACCTGCGACAGGCTCGACTGGCCCGCCGCGCTGATCGCCATCAGCGCGTGGTAGATGCCCCATACCGTGCCGAACAGCCCGATGAACGGCGCGGTGCTGCCGATCGAGGCCAGCACGCCCAGGCCGCTCGCCAGGCGGGCGAGATGTTCGTCGAGCGCGATGCCCAGGCAGCGGTGCAGCCATTCGTCGGGCGCCATCATCTCTTCCGAGTGCGGGCCGCGATAGGCCTCCTGCGCCGCCTCCACCAGGTCCAGGTGAGGGTTGCCCGGACCCGCGCGCCCCAGCGAGGCCTGCGCTTCGGCGAGCGACCCCGCCAGCCAGAAATCCCGCTCGGCGGCGGTGGCGCGCCGCTTGAGGCGGACGAGCTCCATGCCTTTGTAGAAGATGACGCCCCATGACAGCATCGACATGAGGATGAGCAGCAGCATGATGGCGCGCGCGACGGCGTCGCCCTGCTGCCAGACCGCGTTCAGTCCGTATTGCATAGCGAGGTTCTCCTTGGAATCCGGTGGAGTCAGTTGGTGAGGTTGAAGGCCAGCGTCTGCACCGCGCGCACGCTGGCGGGCAAGCCGTTCTCGAGGTACGGATCGCAGCGGCCGGCGCGCAGGGTCTGCACCGCGGCGGCGTCGAGCTCGGCGAAGCCGCTGCTGGTGTCGACCTCGACCTGGGCGGCCCTGCCGGTGACGTCGATCGTCACGCGCAGGATCACCGTGCCTTCGTGGCGCAGCCGCCGGGCCACCGCCGGATAGGCGGGCTGGGCGAAATGGCACACGATGCGGGCGACGTCCCTGACCGCATTGGCCCCGGGCAGGTTGAGCTCGCGGTTGAGCGCCGCGGGCGCGGTCGGCGCCGCCGCCTGCGCCGTTGGCGATGCCGTCGGCGTGACCGCTTCGGGCGGCGCGGGCGGCGTGGCCGGCGCGGTTTCCGCCGGCACGCTGCGCGCCGCCTGCGAGCGCGCCGAGGCCAGCACCGGCGCGTGCCGCGGCACGGCCTGGCGCGGCGGCGCGGGCCGGGCCGCCGGTGCCGGTTTTTCCGGCGCGGGCGCTGGTGCCGGAGCGGGCGCCGACACCAGCGTGACGCGCACCCCCGCGCCGGAGACCGGGCGGCCGGCGGCCGCGAGCGAGGCGGGCGGCGCGTATCGCGCGATGCCGAACAGCGCCAGCCCGTGCAGCAGCAGCGTGAACGCCACGCCGCCGAGCCGGCGCGCATGCGCGGATGGCCGCGGCTTTCCATCGGGCGCCGGGCGGGCCCGCCACGGCGGCGAGGGCACGAAGATCTCCATGAGGCGCCTCAGAAGTTGTGGGTCGCGGTGACGTAGACCAGGCGCCCCGGCAGGACTTCCACCAGTTGCTGGCTGGCGTAATCGCCGTACAGCGCGCGGGCGAACAGGTTCTTCACGCCGAGCGTCAGCGACCACTGCCTGTCGCGGTAATAGAGGCTCGCGTCGGTGCGGGCCTGGCCGGGAATCGAGCGGTTTTCGCCGGTGAAGGCAGTGGCCTGATAGCGGGTGCGCGCCCAGATGCCGACGCCGACGCCCCAGCCGCGCAGGGTCTCGCCCTGCAGGTCATAGGTCGTCCACAGGCTGGCGGAGCTTCGCGGCAGCTGGCTGATGTTGCCCTCGGTCGGCAACTGATTGGCGTACGTGTAGCTGGCGATGATGTTCCAGCCCGGCATCAGGCGCCCGGTCAGGTCCATTTCGAAGCCGCGGCTCACGACGCCCGGCACCAGGAAGGAAAAGCCCGGATTCGTCGGATCGCTCATCGCCACGTTGTACTTGGCGGCGCGGTACACCGCCAGCGTCCCCGTGAGGCGGTCATCGAGCAGGTTCAGCTTGACGCCGGCTTCCACCGAACGGCCGGTCTGCGGCGGCATGGGCTCGGCCCTGCCGAGGTCGCGCCTGATATTGGATTGCGGCGAAAAGCTGCGCAGCGCGTTGGCGTAGATCCCCACCACATCGGTAAGCTGGTACACGAAGCCGATGCCGGGCGACCAGGCGTCCACCGAAGGCTGCAGGCTGGACCAGGCCTGGCCGTGGTTGATGCTCGCCAGGACGGTGAGCCTGTCCCATTTCAGCTGATCCTGCAGATAAAAGACGTTCTGGTAAGTGCGTTCCGAATAGGTAAAAGACGGCTGCGGAGTAACCACCTGGCTCAGCGGCGGCAGATCGGACATCGGGAATGCCCCGAACGCCATGCCTCCGTAACCGCCGTTCACCGAAGTCCACGCAGTCGTATAGGCAAAGCCGGCCAGCATCGTATGCCGGACCGGGCCGGTGGCGAACCGGGCCTTGAGGCTGTTGTCGAGATTGAAGGAACGCACGCTGGTGCGGCTGGCAACGCCGGTGTACACCGCCAGGGGATCGGACGTGCCCATGTCGGCGGGGAAAGCCGTGTAGGCCGAGTTGATCGAGCTGTCGGCGATATAGCGCGCCTTGCTCTGCAGGGTCAGCCCGGGTGTCAGCTGTTGCTTGAGGTCGTAGTACGCCGAGGTGCTGTTGACGGACATGTGGTCGTCCGCGCGGCCCGACAGCCCGGTGAGCGGCGCCGGGCCGCTCAACAGGGGGAAGGTATAGCTGGGGGGCGGCTGCCGCCCCGTATGCTGCTCGAAACCCACCGCCAGGTCGGTGCCGCCGCTGCGCCAGCCGATCGACGGCGCCACATAGAAATCGCGCTTGCCGTCGTGGCCGATGAAATCGCGGCTGTTGCGCTCGCCCGAGACGACGAAGCGGTAGATCAGCTTCTTGTCCTCCGAGAATGCGCCGGCCAGGTCGAGCCCGCCCATCAGGTTGCCGTACGAGCCGGTCTGCAGGGTCGCTTCGCGCACGGGCTCCGCCTGCGGACGCTTGACGTTGATGTTGACGATGCCGCCGGGATCCGATGCGCCCGCCAGGATGGCGCTCGCTCCCTTCAGGACTTCGACGCTCGAGAGCGCGATCGCCGGCAGCGACAGCGCGGTATCCGCGCGCGCGAGACTTATGCCGCCATTGACGCTGACCGCCGCCGTCATGCCGCGGATGTACGGCGTGCCGCCGATGCTGTCGGCGCCCGCGTTCGAGATCGACACACCGCTGACGTTGCGCAATGCGTCGCCGACGGACTGCACCTGCTGGCTTTTCAGCACGTCCTCCGTCACGACCTGGACCGACTGCGGAATTTCCGCGATCGGCGTGTCGGTGCGCGTGGCCGTCGAGGTCGCCACCGCGACGAAACCCGAATCCGATGGCGCGCTGCTGTCGGTGACGGTGATGGTCGGCAGCACGCTGGCGCCCGCGCCGGAGGCCGGCTCCTTGCGCGCGGGCGGCAACGCGCGGATCACGTAGGTCTTCTCGTCCTGCTGCTGCGCCGTCAGCCCGCTGCCCTGCAGCAGCCGGTCGAGCGCCTGCGGCACGGTCATCACGCCGGAAACGGCCGGCGCGGCGCGGCCGGCGACCAGATTGTCGAGCGCCAGGATATTGACGCCGCGTTCCCGCGCAAGCTGCGACAACGCCGTCGACAACGGCTGGGCCTGCATGTTGATCGCCGTCTGCGCGCACAGGCTGGCGCTCGCCACGGCCAGGGCCGCGCCCAGCGCATGGCACGCCCGCGTTTTCTGATTCCATCTGAAAGGCATGAGCAGTTTTCCCTTTGTCTTCGTTTTTCCGCCATTGCGCTTCGCTGCCGGCAAGCACGCGCCCTTACCTCTAAAGCCGATCAGGCAGCCGCGGCGGTACCGTCCGAGCCCGGAAATCTTTTTGATCGGAAAACGAGAGCGATAGGCGTGACCTATGAAACGGGCAGCGCGCAAGGCGGCGGGGAAATGCGGGACAAGTGCGGGACAAGTGGCGGGACAAGTGAGGTGCGCGCTTCCCGATTCTTGGTACCATCCAGCCCCAGGGCGCGCCCGCGAGCCAGCCGGCGCCCCTTTCCATCCACGAGCAATGCCACGGAGGTCATGCTGTGAAATTCACCAAGGTGCTGGCAGCGATGGCCTGCCTGGCGGCGGCGGCCTGCACCACCACGCCCGCGCCCATGCCGGGCAATGGCCGGCAGATGTCCACCTACGACACCGACACCGAGTACACGGTGGAGTACGTCGCCGACGGCTTCACGCTGATGGTCAACCATCGCTATTCCGGCTTCACGGTGCGCACCGGCACCGCGGAGTCGGCATGCAGGGCCATGCTCGCGAGCGTGGCGAACAACCTCGCCGAGCGCCGGCAGCGCCAGATCGAGCCGATCGACGCGCAGCGCGTCAGGCTCGCCACCAGCCGCAACTGGTACGGCAGGATGGCGACATGCTCGGCCACCGCGCCGGTCGCCTGGAAGCGCTGATGCGCTGATGCGCTGACACGCTCGCCGCCGCGCCGATGCGTCCATGCGCGCCGGCGCGACGGCGGGCGCCCTTCCCGCCCCGCTTTCACCTCCTCTCCGCGTCCTTCCACGCGTCCTTTCCCGCGCCTTTCCCCGCACGCCGGTCCGCCAAAGGCATGGCGGCGCGAACCGTTGACAGTCTCCCGTCTGCCGTGCCCTTCCTTAGGCTTACGGCGTTCGATCCATTGAATCGCCGCGGCCCGCGTACCAGACTGGCATCACACGACAAGTAAAGCGACGGGCCGCGATTCCAGCCGCCCGCAGAGACACGACGAACCGGCCGGCGCACGCCCGGCACGCGTTCGCTGATTGCCACGCAACCGGGGAACAGCATGCAGACCGCCATCACATAACCGGCGCCACGCCGGTATCGCAGGATTGCCGCGCCCGCGCCTTGCGCGCGCCACGCCGGTCCCAGCCACAACAAGAACAAAGGAAGCGGCCATGGATGCTTGTCCATTCCCTGGCGCGGCGAGCTGTTGCCTTTTTCCGCGCGGTTGCCTCGCGCTGCTTGCCATATGTGCCTCACTGGCAGCAGCCCCGGCGCGCGCGGATGATGCCGTGCCTCCAGTCATCGCAGCGCCCGCGGCGGAGCTGCCCACGGCATCGCCGCCGGCCGCGCCGGTGGATTCGCCGCAAGCCTGGCCGCAGGTCTGGCTAAACCCGGGCCTGCTCTCCTACCACTTCAAGCGCGCGGCGCACTACAACGCGTACAACTGGGGGTTCGGCGCCGACGTGCGCGTCAGCGAGGACTTCACCTTGTCCGCCGGCGAGTACCGCAACAGCGTGCGCCGCCACTCGACCTACGCCACGGTGGCCTGGCAGCCGCTGCATCTGGGGCCGCTGCGGATCGGCGCCACGGCCGGCGCGATACGCGGCTATCCCGACGTCAACAACGGCGGCTGGTCGCCGATGGCGGCGCCGGTGATCGGCATCGAGTACGGCCGCGTGGGCGCGACCCTGATCTACGTGCCGACGATCAGGGGCAAGGTCGACGGCTGCATCTCCCTGCAGATCCGGATACGGGTCTGGTAGGCGCGGGCGGGGCGCCGCCCGCGATGTTCCCGCGCCGCGCCGGCGTTACGTAACGCGTAACGCCGGCGCGGCACGGCGCGCGCGCGCCCGCCGCGCCGCCGTGCCCGTCCGCGGCCTTGTCCCGTTCCCCGCAAACCCTTGCGCGGCGCGGCTTGCGGCCTGGCCGCGGGCGCGCGGCGAGGCCCGCCCGCGCGCCCGCGGACGCCGCGCCGCGCCGGTGGCACGGCGATTGCGCATGCATGACGGCAGAACGTCGTGCGCCGGCTTCCCGGCCGGCCGCCGACGGCAAAACGGGAACCCCATATGTCCAGCAGAGACACCGGGGAGCGGGAATGGCGAGCTTGCATCAATGAGACATCCAATGGCATCGATTTTCAGCAGCGAGGAGCTGGACGCATATTTCTCGTCATACGCCGGCATGGAGGGCGGGAACATCGGTGCGGCGATCTGGCTTTGCGACAAGGAGCCGCATCTGCTGGCCGCGGGCGCGGCGGTGGCGCCCGCGCATGAGCCGCCGGCATGGGACGCGGCCTTCCGCGAGCGCCATCGCCACGACATGCCGCGCTGGCAGACGCACCAGCGCCTGGCCCGCATCATGGCGGCCACGCGCGCGGCCACCTTGCGCGAGACGATACCGGCCCTGGACTGGCATGCGTATTTCGAGCGGCATCTCTACGCGCCCGGCGGCTGGGAATTCAAGCTCAACCTCTACCCGCTGCCCAAGCCGCAGCACATGGACCTCTCGCAGATCGAGACCTTCCGGCGCAATCCCTACCTGAGCCCGAACTGGCGCTACGTGGATTTCTGCCGCCAGGGCGGGCGCTTCCGCTTCATCGCCGAGCTGCGCCGCCGCATGCGGCCCAAGGTGATCCTGTGCACGGGACAGGCCGAGGAAGAGGAATTCCTGCTGGCGCTCGGCTTCCAGGGCGTGCCCTGCTCGGAGCATCGCCTGCAGCCGGCCGACCTGGTGAAGACGCTGCGCGTGTACTCGCACGAAGGCACGCGCCTGGTGATCTGCCCGAAGGTGGGCGGCCCCACCGGCATCAACTCCGACACCCTGCTCGACGCGATGGGCGCCTTCCTGTCGGTATGGCTCGACGCCGCCGACTTTGCCGATGCACGCGAGATGCGCGAGATGCGCGAAACGCAGGAAACGCACGACGTGCGCGGAATGCGCGGGATGCGCGGCGAACTGACCGAGCGCGACAGCCGCGCGTCGTGGCGCGCCGCGACGCGCGGCGCGGAGATCGCCACGGGCGCCGCGCCGGCCTGAACGTGCCCGGCGCGCGTGATGCGAGAACGCGGTGAAAAAAAACGCCGCATGCAGAAGCATGCGGCGCTACGGAAGGAGGGCCAAGGGATGGACCCTCATCGGGAATACCACCCCCGGGGAGAGAGCGGTACGAAGCTACTGTAGCCAGTAGAACGGTCCCGACCAATCAGCCGCTTCCGAACAGGTATCCAGAAATTTCCGCAAATCCGCCGCGCGGGCGGTGGCCGTGACGGCTACCGCCCGCGCCGGCGCGCCGGCGCGCGCCTCACGCCGCCAGGACCTGCGCCTCCAGCATGCTGGCGATGGCCGCTTCGAGCGTCACCAGCGCGGCCGTCTTGGGCAGGCAGCAGCAGATGCCGTAGCCCATTTCCGGCGGCGGCATGTGCAGCCACATATTGTCCGAGAGCAGCAGCACGCGCTGCGTCGGCAGCATGCTGCGCAACTGGCGCAGCATGCGCCAGCCGCTGGTCACGTCCTGCGGCATGCCGAAGACCAGCAGCTCGGCCTCGCTGATGGCGCCGGCGTGCCCCGGCAGCTCGTCCGGGTCCACGCTTTCCACGCGCGCGACGCCGGGCATGGCCTCGAGCATGCGGCTCAGGCCCAGCCGCAGCAGCGCGCATTCGTCGATCACCACCGCGCGCACGGGCGCCGCGTCGTGCGCGGCCCTCTGCGGCCGCACGCCCTGCCACTGCGGCCGGGCCGAGGCGAGCCCGCGCGGGATGATGCTGTCGACGTTGGCGCGTGCGGTGAGTGCCATATCCATGATTGCTCCTCTGCTCTGTGCTCTGTGATCCGGATGGCGCCAGCGGCGGACGCCCGATGATGCAGAGAGATCGCAAGGCACATGCCAGACGCCGGCGCCGGTTCCGCCGGCCCGGCCGGACGCGCGGCGCCGCCCGCAAACCCTTGCCTGGCAAGGATCTGCGGGAATCGGAAAATCTGGGATGACGGGATGGCGCGCATGGCGGCGCGTTCCCGCGTGTTACGCGTCACGTAACGTGTTCCGCCGCGCGTTACCGGCGCGCTACCGGCTCGCTGCCGCGGCGAAACGCCGCACCGGCACGCCCGGCCACGCCGGCAGGCGCGCGGCGCGCAAAAAAAACCGCCCGGCAACGCGGGCGGTCCCTGGCGCCGGCGCGGGTCAGACCAGCGTGACGCGGCCCTCGACCATGCGGAACTGGCCGCCCGGCTTGTCTTCCATGATCTTCAGCGACTTCTGGCCGATATGCGCGACCACCCCGCCGTGGATGCGCCGGCTCACCTCGATCACCGCGTCGGGCGCCGGGTGCAGTTGCTCGGCCAGCTTCGCCAGCCGCGCGTCCAGCCCGATGGCGTCCCGCGTCAGCTTGAACAGGGTGGCGCGCGCCTTCTCGCGCAGGTCGCCGGAAGCCTTCTCCGGATGCTTGGCGAAGAAGCTGACCAACTGCTGCACCTTGGCCTGCTCGGCGTCGATCTGGCGGCGCTGCGCCTCGACCTCGGCCTTTTCCGCCTCGGCATAGGGATTGGTGCCGACCTGCACGACGGTGGCGGTGCCGGCGGTCGCGCCGAGCGTGGCGGTGCGCACGATCGTCTTGGCGCGGATGCGCCCGCCGGTGATGTTGCCCTGCCCGCCCTTGGGGCCGGCGAACACGGCATTTCCGGCGGCCACCTCGCTCTGGCGGATGCCGCTTTCCACGGTGACGTCGGTGCCGGCCTCGACCACCGCGCTCTCGATGAAGCGCGCGTGCAGCCGGCCCTTGCAGCGCACGCTCGCCAGCGCCGCCGCGCCGTCGCCGGCCGGGTGCGGGCCTTCGGCCTTGCCGATGATGCCGCCCTTGACCACCACGTCGCCGCCCGCCTCCACGTGGGCGGCCTCGATGGTGCCGCTGACGATGACGTCGCCGGTCACGCGCACCGTCATGCCGGTCTTGATGTCGCCGTTGACGCGCAGGGTGCCGTCGAAGGTGACGTTGCCCGAATGCATGTCCACCGCTTCCACGTCCACCACCGGGCTGACCGACACGCCGTGCGGCAGCAGCGCGGGCGAGCCGGAGATGGCCGCCAGCATCACCTGCGGATCGGCGGGGTCTGGCACCACGCCGGTCAGGCCGTCGGCGTAGGGCGGGTCTTCCGCCTCGGGCGCCGGCACGACCTTGCCGAACACGTCGAGACCGTCCGTGCCCTGGCGCGCCGGGATGCGGCGCATCAGCGGCGTGCCCGGGTTGACCAGCAGCAGCGTGCCGAGATCGCGCAGGTCGATGCGACCGCTGTCGTCTTCTTCCACCAGCGGCTTGCGCGGCGCCAGCAGGCTCTCGAAGCGCGCCGGCGTGCCGGGCAGCGGCGCGCGCCCGGCGGCGATCTCGAGGCCCTCGCAGGCGCCCGCCTCGAAGGCGCCGCGCAGCGCGGCGGCGTCGACCTCGGCCACGATGCCGCGCTCGGCCAGCGCCGCGCGCACCGCGTCGCGCGTCACGTCGCGCCCGCCCTGCGCCGGCAGCAGGTTGAGCCGCACGCTCAGGCTGTCGGCGCTGACGTCGATCTCGAAATAGCCGTCCGTCACCTCGCCGATCAGCGCTTCCACCGGCGCGCCTTCGGTGGCGCGCTGGCATTGCGAGAGAAAATTGCCGACCGTGGCGGTGTCCAGCCGGGCACCGCGCCAGCCGGCCGCGGCCAGCGCTTCCTCGAGCGCGGCGCGGTCCGGCGGCATCCGGCCCGGCACCGCGGCAAAGGCGGCGTGCACATGCCGCGTGGCCTCGTCGAGGCGGATCCGCAGGCCGCTTTCCGCCGCGCCTTCCGCCGCGCCTTCCACCGCATTCTCCGCTGTGTTTTCCGCTGTGTTTTGCGTTGCGCCATCCGCGGCGCTGACTGGGTGTTCTCCCCGGCTTTCCATTCCGTCTTTCCCCCGATGGATCGTTGGCGGGCGCGCGGTCCAGACCGCCGCGCCCTGCGCAATCCCGCCCCGCCCCCGCCTCGCGGCGAGGAAGCCTCTGCTGGCCAAATTCGCCAATTTGGCCATGTTGGCCGTGCGCGGCGGGCATGCGATTGATGGCAGGCACTGCGCGCTGCTGATCTATGTTCTTTCTAGCGCGCACTACACCAACGGCTGTTTCGGGGAAAACTTGAGCCTCGCGGCCGGGCAAAAGGTAAACTCCTGCCCATTCGCGCAACGCCGCACCGCAACAAAAAGGGGAAGACCAGATGATCGTGCGAGACCGCCCATCGGGACTCAGGCTGTTCCTGGTCCTGCGAGGCTCGATCCTGTCGCGCATCTGGCGCGTGCTGCTGGTGAACCTGCTGCTCGCCGTGGCCGTCACCGTCACCCACGGCGCCTTCTTCCAGCACAAGGTCACGCTCACGGCCATCCCGTTCTCGCTGATCGGGCTGCCGCTGGCCATTTTCCTGGGCTTTCGCAATACCGCCGCCTACGACCGCTTCTGGGAAGGGCGCAAGCTGTGGGGCGAGCTGGTGGTGCGCAGCCAGGACCTCGCGCGGCAGTGCATGAGCCTGCTCGGCGACGCCGCGCCGGGCCATGCGCCGGCCGAGCCCGGCGCGGTGCGCCGGCGCATGCTGCTGCGCGCCATCGCCTTCGCCTGCGCGCTGCGCAACCGCCTGCGCGGCAACCGCGCCGATGCCGGCATCGACCGCGCGTGGCTGGCCGACGCCGAGCACGAGGCGCTCGCCGGCAGCACCAACGCCCCGGCCCTGCTGATGATGCGCATGGGCGAGGATCTGGGCCAGTGCGTGCGGCAGCGGCGCGTGGACCCGTGCCTGGCGGTGGCGATCGACGGCACGCTGTCGGCCATGACCGCCACCGCGGTGGCCTGCGACCGCATCCGCAATACGCCGATCCCGTTCTCGTACACGCTGCTGCTGCACCGCACCGCCTATCTCTACTGCTTCCTGCTGCCGTTCGGGCTGGTCGACACCACCGGCTTCCTCACGCCGATCGTGGTCGGGCTGGTGGCCTACACGTTCTTCGGCCTCGACGCGCTCGGCGACGAGCTGGAAGAGCCGTTCGGCACCTCGCCCAACGACCTGCCGCTCGACGCGATGTGCCGCGCCATCGAGATCACGATCAAGGAAGCGCTCGGCGAAACCGACCTGCCGCCGCCGCTGGCGCCGGTGGACTACTGCCTGCTGTAGGCGCGCCGCCGCCAGCGGCGCCGGCGTCACTCCGCCCGGGCGCGGGCGACTTTCGGTAAACTGCCGCTTTGGCGCCGACGGCGCCCACCCCGTTTTTCCAGGTTCCCCAGATGGCCCAGAAGTCCCCGGCGTCGAAGACGCCCGCCGCAGCGGCGGCCAGCCCGCACGAAATCCGTCCCGGCCAGTCCGTCGAGCTGCTCAAGGCGCTGCACATCCTCACGCGCGACGGCAAGATGAACCAGGACAGCCGCCGCAAGCTCAAGCAGGTCTACCACCTGTTCCAGTTCATCGAGCCGCTGCTGCAGGACCTCAAGCAGGACCATCCCGACGTGACGCTGGTGGACCACGGCGCGGGCAAGTCCTACCTGGGCTTCATCCTGTACGACCTGTTCTTCAAGGACCATCTCGACGGCTCGCGCATCTACGGCATCGAGACGCGCGAGGAACTGGTGCGCACCTCGCAGGAACTGGCCGCGCGGCTGGGCTTCGCGGGCATGTCCTTCCTCAACCTGTCGGTGGCGGACTCGATCGCCTCGCCGCAGTTGCCGGCCACCATCGACATCGTCACCGCGCTGCATGCGTGCAACACGGCCACCGACGACGCCATCCGCTTCGCGCTGGAAAAGCACGCGAAGTACATCGTGGTGGTGCCCTGCTGCCAGGCCGAGGTGGCCGGCGTGCTGCGCAGGAACAAGGCGCGCGCGCTGGCCAGCCCGCTTACCGAGATCTGGCGCCACCCGCTGCACACGCGCGAGTTCGGCAGCCAGGTCACCAACGTGCTGCGCTGCCTGCAACTGGAAGCGCACGGCTACCAGGTCAGCGTGACCGAGCTGGTGGGCTGGGAGCACTCGATGAAGAACGAGCTCATCATCGCGCAGTACAAGGACCTGCCGCGCCGCCGGCCCGCCGAGCGCCTCAACGAGGTGCTGAAAACGCTGGGGCTGGAGGAAATGTCGGGGCGCTTCTATACCGGCGAGCACGGCGAGGATGCCTGCGCGGTGGCGCAGTGACGAACTGACGCGCCGCGCCCGGCTCAGTCGCGCATCAGCGCCTGCCAGCCGGCCAGGCCGAGCCGGCGCATGGTCTGCTCGTTGCGCTCGTAGATGTCCGCCGCGTCCGGGAAGGCCGCCACCGCGCGCGCGATGCTGGCTTCGCGCAGCAGGTGCAGGATCGGATAGGGCGCGCGGTTGGTGTAGTTCTCGATGTCGTCCGGCCCGTTCCCCTCGAACTGGTAGTGCGGATGGAAGCTGGCGATCTGCAGCGTGCCGGCCAGCCGCAGGCTCTTGAGCAGGCGCTCGGCGAAATACAGCATGTCGTTGTAGTCGAGGAAGTCCGCCAGCGCGTGCGGCAGGATCAGCAGCGTGGTGTCGATCTCGGCCGGGTCGGCCTCGGCCAGCAGCTTCAGTTCGGCCTCCAGGTCCGCCATCACGCCTTCGGCGTCGGTGGCGCCGCTGACCGCGTAGCGGATCTGCCGCTTCACGTGCACGGACTTGGCGAACGGGCACAGGTTGAGGCCGATCACGGCGCGCTCCAGCCATTGCCGGGTGGCGTGCAGGACGGTTTCGGTGGACGGCGGGGCAGAAGTCATGACGATGGCTGGCGGCGCGAAACCGCCATTCTAGCGCCGGCCCCGCGCGCCGCCGCTCAGCGGCGCTGCCCCTGGATCTGCCTGGCCAGCGCGTCGGCCTGGCGCATGGCCGACTCGCGCTCGGCCGCGCTCAGCTTGCCGCAGACGTATTCGAGATTGGCGGTGTCGAGGTCGGTCACATGGCGGTCGCCGGACAGCAGGATCACCTTGCGCCACGCGCAGGCGCGCACGCGGTCTTTCTCCAGCCCGAGGCAGCCGGACTGCAGGCAATACGACAGGTTGCGCTGGGACAGGAAGTCGCCGCGCATGGCCTTGTCCTGCAGCCCCTGCGCGGTTTCCTGCGCGAACGCGGGCGGCGCGGCGCAGAGCAGGCCGAACGCGAGGCTCGCCAGCAGGCGGCGCGTGGCAAGGCGCGTGGCAAGGCGGAAGGCCGGGGCGGGCAGCGGCGTGGTCATGGCGGTGCGCGTGGATGCGCGTATCGATGAAGTCGAGGGCCGGATCTTATCAGCCGCCGGCGGAGATGGCGCCCTATATAATCCGTTCCGCCCTCCCCCGCCGCCCGTCCCCGGATTCCCACATGCCCGCACCCGCCGTCTCCCCCTCCTCCGCCAGCGTCGCCGTGATCGGCGGCGGCCCCGCGGGCCTGATGGCGGCCGAGGCGCTGGCCGCGCGCGGCTGGCGCGTGGACGTGTACGACGCCATGCCCTCGGTGGGCCGCAAGTTCCTGATGGCCGGGCGCGGCGGCATGAACCTCACGCACTCGGAAGCGGCCGAGCCGTTCCTCGCGCGCTACGGCAGCCGCGGCACGCGGATCGCGCCGCTGCTGGCCGGCTTCGATGCGCAGGCGCTGCGCGCATGGGTGCACGGCCTGGGCATCGAGACCTTCGTCGGCAGCTCGGGCCGCGTCTTCCCGACCGACATGAAGGCCGCGCCGCTGCTGCGCGCGTGGCTGCACCGCCTGCGCGAGGCCGGCGTGCGCTTCCATATGCGGCATCGCTGGCTCGGCTGGGCGGACGAGGCGACGGACAACGTGACTGACAACGCGGCGAACGAACTGCGCTTCGCCACGCCCGAGGGCGAACTGCGCGTGCACGCGGCGGCGACAGTGCTGGCGCTCGGCGGCGGCAGTTGGGCGCGGCTCGGCTCGGACGGCGCGTGGGTGCCGCTGCTGGCCGCGCGCGGCGTCGAGGTGGCGCCGCTGCGCCCCGCCAACTGCGGCTTCGACGTGGCCTGGAGCGAGCACTTCGGCACGCGCTTCGCGGGGCAGCCGGTCAAGGCCGTGGCGATCGGCCTGCGCGACCGCGACGGCCACCGGCACGATCGCCAGGGCGAGTTCGTCGTCACCGCGGGCGGCATCGAAGGCAGCCTGGTCTATGCGCTCAGCGCGCCGATGCGCGACCTGCTGGAAAGCACCGGCGAAGCCGTGATCGAGCTCGACCTCGCGCCCGGCCTGAGCGCGCAGCGCGTGGCCGAGGCGGTGCTGCGCCCGCGCGGCGCGCGCTCGCTGTCGAGCCATCTGCAGAGCCGGCTCGGCATCACCGGCGTCAAGGCCGGGCTGCTGCGCGAATGCCTGCCGAAGGAAGAGTTCGCCGATCCGGCGCGGCTGGCCGCCGCGCTCAAGGCGCTGCCGCTGCGCCTGCTGCGCGCGCGCCCGCTCGACGAGGTCATCAGCAGCGCGGGCGGCGTCACGTTCGAGGCGCTGGACGCGCAACTGATGCTGCGCGCCGTGCCGGGCGTGTTCTGCGCCGGCGAGATGCTGGACTGGGAAGCGCCCACCGGCGGCTACCTGCTGACCGCCTGCTTCGCCAGCGGGCGCGCGGCCGGGCTGGGCGCCGCCGCGTGGCTGGCGCGCGCGGCCTGAGCCGGCGCCGCGCGTTCAGGCGCCGTTGACGATGCTCAGCGCCACGGCCTCGGCCACCTCGATGCCGTCGATGGCCGCCGAGTAGATGCCGCCCGCGTAGCCGGCGCCTTCGCCGGCCGGGTACAGGCCCGCCACGTTGATGCTCTGGTAGCTGTCGTCGCGGCGGATGCGCAGCGGCGACGAAGTGCGCGTCTCCACGCCGGTCAGCACCGCGTCGTGCATGGCAAAACCGGCGATCTTCTTGTCGAGCTCGGGCAGCGCCTCGCGGATGGCCTCGGTCACGTACTCGGGCAGCGCGGTGGACAGGTCGGTCGGCGTGACGCCCGGCTTGTACGACGGCTCGACCGAGCCGAGCGCGGTCGAAGGCCGGCGCGCGATGAAGTCGCCGACCAGTTGCGCCGGCGCGTTGTAGTTGCTGCCGCCCAGCTCGAAGGCGCGCGCTTCCCAGTGGCGCTGGAACGCGATGCCCGCGAGCGGGCCGCCGGGATAGTCCTCGGGCGTGATGCCGACCACGATGCCGGCATTGGCGTTGCGCTCGGCGCGGTAATACTGGCTCATGCCGTTGGTGACCACGCGGCCCGGCTCGGACGCCGCCGCCACCACGGTGCCGCCCGGGCACATGCAGAAGCTGTAGACCGCGCGCCCGTTGCTGGCGTGGTGCACCACCTTGTAGTCGGCCGCGCCGAGCAGCTTGTTGCCGGCGAACTTGCCGAAGCGGCTGCGGTTGATCAGGCCCTGCGGGTGCTCGATGCGAAAGCCCAGCGAGAACGGCTTGGCTTCCATGAACACGCCGCGGTCGTGCAACACCTGGAACGTGTCGCGCGCGCTGTGGCCCACGGCCAGCACCACGTGGTCGGCTTCGAGGTATTCGCCGCCGTGCAGCCGGAGGCCGCGCAGCTTGCCGTTGTCGATGTCGAAATCGTCGACGCGCGTCTCGAAGCGGATCTCGCCGCCCAGCGCGAAGATCTCGGCGCGCATCTTCTCCACCATGCTGACCAGCCGGAAGGTGCCGATGTGCGGGCGCGCGAGATAAAGGATGTCTTCCGGCGCGCCGGCCTTGACGAACTCGTCCAGCACCTTGCGCCCGAGATGGCGCGGGTCCTTGATCTGGCTGTACAGCTTGCCGTCCGAGAAGGTGCCGGCGCCGCCCTCGCCGAACTGCACGTTCGACTCGGGGTTCAGCACGCTCTTGCGCCACAGGCCGAAGGTGTCCTTGGTGCGCTCGCGCACTTCCTTGCCGCGCTCCAGGATGATGGGGCGGAAACCCATCTGCGCCAGGATCAGCCCGGCCAGCAGCCCGCACGGGCCCATGCCGATCACCACCGGGCGCAGCCGGGTGCCTTGCGCCGGCGCCTGCGCCACGAAGCGGTAGGCCATGTCCGGCGTCACGCTCCAGTTGGGCTTGCCCGCCATGCGCCGGATCGCCGCGGCCTCGTCCCTGACCTCGATGTCGATGATGTAGGTGAGCTTGATGTCGGAGCGCTTGCGCGCGTCGTGCGCGCGGCGGAACACGGTGAACCCGACCAGGCCATCGGCCTTGACGCCGAGCTCGGCCAGGCGTGCGCGCACCACGGCCTCGAGATCGCTCTCGGCATGGTCGAGCGGGAGTTTGACTTCACTTAGACGTAGCATGGGAACCTGGAATTCTGCGGCCGGTGGGTCGGCCCCGCGTGGGGCGTGGACTGCACTCTGGTTGAGCGTCGGGCTGGCCGGACCGCAATTTTATAGTTTTTCGGCCCCGGCCCCGCATTCTTCGCCCCGCGGCGGCGAAATTATGAGATCTTCCGCACCCCGGCGGCGAACTCAGCGACGGCGGCCACTCCCATGACAGCAAGGAACACCATGATCGACGGACTAGTCAGCGGCCGCCTGCACGGCCACGCCAGCGAACGCAGCGGCCAGGGCGGCAGCCTGTTCGTCACCGCCCGGCTCAAGGCCACGGCCGGCGACGGCGATACCGTGATCGTCAACGTGATCGCGTTTGCCGACAAGGTGCGCGCCGCGCTGCTGGCGCTCGAGGACGGCGAATCGGTGGCGCTGTCGGGCAGCCTCACGCCCAAGGTCTGGACCGACAAGAACGGCGACACGCGCCCGGCGCTGGACATGGTCGCGCACGGCCTGCTGAGCGCCCGCGACGCGCAGCCCTGAGCGCCGCCAGGGCCGCCGCCTACGGCTGCGCCGCCTGCAGCAGGGAGGCGAAGCGCGCCAGGTCCACGTTGCCGCCCGAGACCACCACGCCGACGCGCTTGCCGCCGACGTCGATCCGCCGGGAAAACACCGCCGCCGCGCCCAGGCAGCCGGTCGGCTCGACCACCATCTTCATGCGGCCGGCGAAGAACGCCATCGCCTCGACCAGCTCGGCGTCGCTGACCGTCACCACGTCGTCCACGAGGCTGCGCAGCACCGGGAAGGTGAGGTTGCCGAGGTGCTGGGTCTGGGCGCCGTCGGCCAGCGTCTCCGGCGTGTCGATATGGACGATCTTGCCGCTGCGCAGGCTGCGCTGGCCGTCGTTGCCGGCTTCCGGCTCGACGCCGATCACCTGGCAGTCCGGGTTGAGCGCGCGCGCGGCCACGGCGCAGCCGGACAGCAGCCCGCCGCCGCCGAGCGGGGTGATCAGCACATCGAGCGGGCCGGCCTGCTCGAACAGCTCCTTGGCGGCCGTGCCCTGCCCGGCCATCACGTGCGGGTGGTCGTACGGCGGGATCAGGGTCAGGCCCTGCTCTTCCGCCAGGCGCCGGCCGATGGCTTCGCGGTCCTCGGTATAGCGGTCGTACAGCACCACTTCGCCTCCGTAGCCGCGCGTGGCGGCGATCTTGATGGCCGGGGCGTCCTGCGGCATCACGATGACCGCGCGCACGCCGAACAGCCGCGCCGACAGCGCGATGGCCTGCGCGTGGTTGCCCGAGGAAAACGCGATCACGCCCGCCTTGCGCTGCGCCGGCGTGAACTGCGCGATGGCGTTGTAGCCGCCACGGAACTTGAACGCGCCCATGCGCTGGAAGTTCTCGCACTTGAAGAACAGCTCGGCGCCGCTGTTCGCATCGGCATAGGTGGAGGTCATCACCGGCGTGCGGTGGGCCACGCCCTCCAGCCGCCGGTGGGCCGCGGCCACGTCGTCATAGGAAATTGCCAGTTCGCTCATTTGTGTTGCTCTCCGTGAAAACATTGCGATGCGCTGGCCGGCGCGGCCAGGGACAGCCAGCGCGGCCACGGCCGCGCGGCGGGCGCGTGCAGGCGCAGCGTGGCGGCGCGCGTGGCCAGCACCTCCACCCAGCCCGCGGGCAGCACCACCATGCTGCCGGCGGCGAGGCGCTGCGGCTGCCGCCACACCGTGCCGGCCAGCCAGCGCGGCGCGCCGGACACGGCAAGCTCGCCCTCCAGCACGTGCAGCGTGGTGCCGGCTTTGGCATGGAACCGTAGCACACGGCTGGTTTCGAGGTCGAGCATCTGCGCCTGCGGCGCGGCGGCCGGCGTGGCCGGCATCACCGTCATCACCGGCGCGGTCGATTTCATGAGATCGGAAGGATCGGAACGGTAGCCCGGCATGGTGCGGCTCCTGCGGTATGGACAGGGCTCCAGACTATCGGCCGGCGCCGGGACGAAACAGGCACACGCCCGCGCGGGGCGGACCATAACAGAACACATGCAGGCCATCTGTTACGATACAGAACCCCCGCATCTGTATCTGTTGCGCAGGCCGCCGCCGCGCCACCATGCCGCATGGATTCCGCCCCGCTCTACCGCCAGCTCGCGCAGCACTACCGCCATGCCATCGAGGCCGGCACGCTCAAGCCGGGCGACCGCGTGCCGTCGGTGCGCACGCTGATGGAGCTGCACGGCGTGAGCCTGTCCACCGCGTTGCAGGCCTGCCGGCAGATGGAAAGCGACGGGCTGCTCGAAGCGCGGCCGCGCTCGGGCTACTTCGTGCGGCCCCCGGCGCGCGCGCCGCACAAGCCGCTGGCGCCGATCGCCGAGCCGGCGGCCACGCTGCCGGACCCGGCGCAGTACGTCGGCATCCATGAGCGCATCTCGGCCATCACCGCGCGCGGGCGCCAGCGCCCGGTGGCGGTGAATTTCGCCGGCGCCTGCGCCGCGCCCTCGCTCTACCCGGCGCAAGCGCTGCGCGACGCGGCGGCGCGCGCGCTGCGGCGCCACCCGCAGTTGTTCGGCACGGCCGCCGATGCCGGCGGGCACCCCGCCTTCCGCGCGGTGCTGGCGCGGCACGCGCTGCTGTCGCGCATCACGGTGGCGCCCGAGGACATCCTCGTCACGCACGGCTGCACGGAGGCGCTCAACCTCGCGCTGCGCGCGGTGGCGCGCCCCGGCGACGTGATCGCGGTGGAATCGCCGACCTACTACGGCCTGCTGCAGATCCTGGAGAGCCTGGGCATGCGCGCGCTGGAGATCCCCAGCAGCCCGCAGACCGGCATCTCGCTCGAGGCGCTGGAACTGGCCGCGCAGACCTACGACAACATCCGCGCCGTGGTGGTGGTGCCCAACCTGCAGAACCCGCTCGGCTGCATCATGCCGGACGACAACAAGGCCCGGCTGGTGGCGTGGTGCGCGCAGCGGGACATCGCGCTGGTCGAGGACGACTGCTTCTCCGCGCTGGCCGACGGCGACACGCCGCCCGCGGCGCTCAAGTCATGGGACCGCGACGGCGGCGTGATCCACTGCGCCTCGCTGCACAAGACGCTCGCGCCCGGCATGCGGCTGGGCTGGATCGCGGCGGGCCGCTGGCAGGCGCGCGTGGAAATGCTCAAGTACAGCCAGTCGCGCCCCAACGAGCTGCTGGCGCAGATGGCGCTGGCGGACTACATGGGCTCGGGCGCGTTCGAGCGCCACCTGCGGCGCCTGCGCGAGCAGTTGCGCGGCCAGCGCGCGCAGGTGGCGCAGACGATCGCAGCCGATTTCCCGGCCGGCACGCGCGCCTCCGATCCGCACGGCGGCCTGCACCTGTGGGTGGAGCTGCCCGGGCCGGTATCGTCCGAGGCCGTGTTCGACGAAGCCCTGAAGGCTGGCATCCGCGTGGTGCCGGGCGTGATGTTCTCCAATTCCAACCGCTTCGACCATTTCCTGCGCCTGAACTGCGGCATGCCGTTCTCGCCCGAGATCGAGCGCGCGCTGCGCGAACTGGCCGCGGTGGCGGCGCGGCTGGCCGGCAAGCCGCCGCGCGGCGCCCGCGCCGGAGCGCGCGCGGCGGGCTGACGCCCGCGCGCGGCGTGCCGGCTCAGGCACCGCGCCGTGCTTTTCGCACCGCCGATCCGGCCGTTCATCGCAGCGCGCTGGGCACGCCGGGCGGCGCGCGGCATGCTGGCAAGGCTTGTCGAAGGCGGCAGGCCGCTCACCAGGAGAAACCGATGCAGCTCCCATTCCTCCCTCTCGCCGCGTGCAAGGACGCCGCCGCGCCGCGCCCGTGCGCCTTGCGCCGCGCCGGCCAGGCCCATCGCCAGCCGGCGCGCGCCGAGGCCGGCCACGCCCGCCCCGGCCCGGGCGCGCGGGACGAAGGAGAAGCCACGAACACGCCGCATGACGCAGCGCAAAGCGCGGCGACCCCGGGCGCCGCTACCATGCCTGCTGTTTCCGAGCCAGGCACCCGCGACATGACCGCCCTCGCCCTCCAGCCCCCGATGCGCGACAAGCTCGACGAGTTGCGCGCGCTGGCTTCCCATCTGACCGCCGGCTCGCTGCTGCAGGCCGCCACGCTGCAACTGATCGCCGAGCAGGAAAAAGCGCCGCGCCGCACCGCGCCGGCGCGCATCGCCGAACTCTCGCCGCAGGCCTGAACCTGCCCCTCCGCGGGAGGGGGTGCCGCGCGCGCGTCGGTTTTTACGCCACACATCTCCCCATTTTCCGCCGCGCTGCCCTATGCTATCGCCGTTGCGCGCATGGCGGCGCCCCGCCGGAGAGCGGGACGCCCGGGCCGGCCGGCCCGGCGCGCCAACGGGAAAGGGAGAGAACACATTGACGGCCATCACCGACGCGGCGCGCATCGACGCCGAATACCAGACTTTGTTCCAGCTCGCGCCGGTTTCGCTGTGGCTTGAAGACTTCAGCGCGGTGCGCGAGCATTTCCAGGTGCTGCGGGCGCGCGGCGTCACCGACCTGCGCAGCCACCTGCGCCGGCATCCGCAGGACGTGGCGCACTGCTCCGCGCTGATCCGCGTGCTGGACGTCAACAAGCGCACGCTGGACCTGTTCCGCGCCTCCGACCTCGCCGACCTGGTCGGCAATCTCGACACCGTGTTCCGCGACGACATGTTCGACCAGCACGTCGAGGAGCTGGGCCAACTGTGGGACGGCAGCACGCATTTCTCCAGCCAGACCGTCAACTACACGCTCGAGGGCAAGCGCCTGGACATCCGCCTCGAGGCGACCGTCATGCCGGGCCACGAGGACACCTGGGACCGCGTGCTGCTGTCGATCGAGGACATCACGGTGCGCACCGCCACCGAGCGCGAACTGCGCCGCAGCGAGCAGTACGCGCTGGGCCTGTTCGAGCATTCGCCGGTGTCGCTGTGGGTGGAGGACTTCAGCGCGGTCAAGCTGCTGCTGGACGAAGTGCGCGGCGCGGGCATCACGGATTTCCGCACCTTCCTCAACGTGCATCCGGACTTCATCTCGCGCTGCATGCAGGAAATCCGCGTGCTCGACGTCAACCAGCAGACGCTGCTGATGTTCAACGCCACCTCCAAGGCCGAGCTGCTGTCGCGCCTGGGCGACGTGTTCCGCGACAACATGCGCTTCCAGTTCGCCGAGCAGCTGGTCGACCTGTGGAACGAGAAGCTGTGGCAGCAGCGCGAGGTCGTCAACTACGCGCTCGACGGCCGGGCGGTGGACGTGTTCATGCAATGGTCGGTCTTTCCGGGCCACGAGTCGGACTGGGACCAGGTGCTGGTCTCGCTGACCGACATCACCGCGCGCAAGAAGGCCGAGGCCTACGTGGAATTCCTCGGCAAGCACGACGTGCTGACCAAGCTCTACAACCGCGCCTACTACGAGGACGAGCTCGCGCGCCTGGGCCGCAAGGGACCGTGGCCGGTCAGCGTGATCGCGGTGGACCTCAACGGCCTCAAGCAGGTCAACGACCAGCTCGGCCACGGCGACGGCGACGCGCTGCTGCGCCGCGCCGGCGAGGCGCTCAAGAAGGCCGTGGGCGACCAGATGTGCGTGGCGCGCGTGGGCGGCGACGAGTTCATGGTGCTGCTGCCGGGACGCGACGAGCGCGGCGTGGCCGCCGTGGTGGAGCAGATCCACCAGGTGGTGGAGCTGAACAACCAGTTCTATCCCGGCACCGCGCTGAGCCTGTCGATCGGCACCGCGACCTGCGGCATCGACGAGCGCCTGAGCGACACCATCAAGCTCGCCGACTCGCGCATGTACCAGGCCAAGCGCGCCCACTACGAAGAACTCGACGACGAGCGCGGGCGCCGGCGGCGCTAAGACGCCTGCCGCGCGCGTGGCGCGGCGGACGGCGCGGAAGTGAAAAGGGCCGGCTTGCGCCGGCCCTTTTCACTGGAAAAACGCGCCGCGCTCAGATGTAGATGATCAGCGCCACGCCGGCCGCGATCAGGCCGAACTTGACCACGTAGTACGCCTGGCGGTTCCAGGCCTTGAAGCGGCGGCGGTACTGCCCGCCCAGCCAGACGATGCGGAACAGCCGGTTGATCATGCCGGTCTGGTCGCTTTCCTCGTTGGGCGAGCTGGCCGCGGTCATGACCTTGCGGCCCATCCAGTGGTTGAACCCGGCGGCCCAGCGGTAGCGCATCGGACGCTCGATGTCGCAGAACAGGATCAGCCGGTTGCTGTCGCTCTTGTTCTCGGCCCAGTGCAGGTAGGTCTCGTCGAACACCACGCCCAGGCCGTCACGCCAGCTGTGGCGCTCGCCGTCGACCTCGATGAAGCAGCGGTCGTCGTTGGGCGTGGCCAGCCCGAGGTGGTAGCGCAGCGAGCCCGCGAACGGGTCGCGGTGCGGGTTGAGCTTGCCGCCGGGCGGCAGCTCGGCGAACATCGCGGCCTTCACGCTGGGCAGGCCGCGCAGCAATTCCACCGTGCGCGGGCACAGGACCTCGGCCGACGGATGGCGCGCCTCGTACCACTTGAGGTAGAAACGCTTCCAGCCGTACTTGAAGAACGAGTTGAAGCCGGCATCGTCGTTCTTCTCCGCGGCCTTGATCTTGCGCATGGCGGCCAGCGCCAGCCCTTCATCGCGGATCTGCGGCCACGCGGCGCGGATCGTCTCGAGCTCGGGGAAGCGTTCGACCGGGATGTAGGGCGTGCGCGGCACGCCCGAGAACATGTACATGAAGCAGTTGATCGGCGCCACCAGCGCCGAATGATCCAGCAACTGGCGCCAGATGCGCAGCCTTACCTTGCCGCGGAAATGCACGTACAGGATCGCTCCCAGGTACGCCGCGACGATTATCCACTTGATCACCCGAAAATCCTCCAAATCAGCAGCATCGAACACCGTTGCGCTCGCGGGCAACGGGACAGCATCGGGGGCGCGAAAACCCGTAGTGTAGCGAAACGCAGGGCGCCCTGCTAAATGAGATCGCGGGCGCACAGCGCGCCGGCGCGCGGCCGGCGGCCACCCGCGTATTGCCGGTGCTGCCGCTCAGGTGTTGCCGCGGGACTGGCGGGCGATGCGGCTGATCAGCGCGGTGGCGTCCTCGGACTGGCCTCGCAGCGCGAGCAGGCGCGCATTGAGCACCATGTTCTCGAGCACCAGCTTGGCGGTGGACGCCCACATGGTGGCCAGCAGGTCGCCGACCGGCATGCCGGCGGACTCCATCGCGTGCGAGCGCTGCGCCACCAGCCGGCAGGCCAGACTGCGCAGCGTGGCGTCGTCGAAGGGCAGGTCGGCGTAGTCGATCGGGTCTTCCTTCTCGACTTCGACCATCAGTTGCATCAGCATCTCTTCGGTCATCGGCAAGCTCCCCGGGAAAGACGGGCGTGGCCGGCCGGCGCCTCGCGCCGCGGCAGCCCTGCCAATGACGCTAATCCTCGGCCCGGGCCTTGTCAATGCGGCGGGCTGCCGACACGCGCAAAAAGGCGACGGCCGGCCGCCGCGCCGCAACATCCGCCGCGACATCCGATGACTCAGGGAAAGCGATAGCGAAGTCCCATCGTCCGGCACTGAACAAAGGGAGTAAGCTCGGGTCTCATCAGCTCACTCACCAACACTAGCGTTCAATGACCAAACGTTTGTTGTCAGCCATGCGCCAATACGCATGGTTCGGCGGTGTCAAGCACCATGTGGTCCAAGGCGTGGAAGCGCTGGCGACCTTGCTCAAATCTCCCGCAGTCGCGGCCCGCGCAGTGGCCGCCATCGTCGCGGAAACCGAACAGGGCGTGCAGGTGTGGGTGTCCTACTTCGGCAAGCCGATGGATCCGCATACCACCTATGTCTTCTGGCCGACCCGCGCGCTCAAGCCCGCGCGGCGGCGCGTCGCCGCGATACCCCTGCCGCCGCACCGGCGCGACCGCGAGTAGGCGGCCGCCGGCAGCGCCAGCCGGATGCCGTAGCGCCGCATGGCGAACGGCCGGTGCCGGGTTCGGGAAAATCCGGCATCATCCGAACCTTCCCTTCCTTCCTGTTCCCTCCCGATATTCGGTTCCCGGCATGGCCCGCCGGATATTTCGCGCCGGATATTTCGCATCCGACTGCGGCACCCTGGTCGCCTGTCCCGCCTTTCCCTTACCCCGCCATCGCGTGCCCGTTCAGGCGTCGGCCCAGCGGCGCAGCAGGTTGTGATACACGCCGGTCAGTCCGACCACGGCGGGCTCCTTGTGGCTCAGGGCTTGCGCCACGCGCTGGATCTGCGAGTCCAGCTCGAACAGCACCGAGCGCTGGCCATCGTCGCGCACCATGCTCTGGATCCAGAAGAACGACGACACGCGCGCCCCGCGCGTGACCGGGCTGACGTGGTGCAGGCTGGTCGCCGGGTACAGCACCATGTGGCCGGCCGGCAGCTTCACGCGCTGCTGCCCGTAGGTATCCTCCACCACCAGTTCGCCGCCGTCGTAGTCCTCGAGCGCGGTCAGGAACAGCGTGGCGGAAAGGTCGCTGCGAATGCGGAAATTGGTGCCGCGCAGATGGCGGATGGCATTGTCGACATGATTGTCGAAGGCCTGCCCGCCCTCGTAGCGGTTGAACAGCGGCGGATAGACCTTGAGCGGCAAGGCCGCGGAGAAGAACAGCGGGTTGGCGGCCAGCGCGTCCTGGATCAGGTCGCCGACCTGCCGTGCCGCGGGCGAGCCCTCGGGCAACTGCATGTTGCGCTTGGCGAGCGCCGACTGATGCCCGGAAGTGACGTTGCCGTCGACCCACTCCGCCGCGTCCATCAACGCACGGCATTCGGCCACCTGGGCCGGCGTCAGCACATCGGGGATATGCAGCATCATGATTTCAGTTACCTCGGCAAGATAATGTATGGGTCGTGGGACAAACAGGCGAGCGCCGATTGTATGAGAAAGGTCCACGATGCTCAAATAGGAATCATTTCCAGAGAGAACCTGCTTGACCTGGAGCAAGTCGGATAGGATGTCTCTCATCCAGTGACGGGCACCGCCCTGCCCCGCGGACGCGGCGATGAACCTCGCGGGCGCCAGCCATCTCTAACCGTTATCGCCCGGCACACGCCGGGCAGCCTACCGCCCGACCGAACGCATCATGCACCGCGCTCCGCTCCGCCTCTTGCTGGCCTTGCCGCTGTTGTTGCTGGGAGCCTGCGTCGCCTTCGACAGCGACTATGACTACTCCCCATACGGCCCCTACGATGCCTACGGCGCCTACGATCCCTATGCGTTCTACGGCCCCGGCGCCGCCTACCCGCCCGCGTGGTACGGCTACGGCGGCTATGGATATGGGGATGGATACGGCTACGACTATCCGCTGCCGTTCTATGGCGGGTTCTATGGCGGCGGCGCCGTCTTCTATGGCTACCGCTCCCACGGCTATGGTGGCTATGGTGGCTATGGCGGCTATGGCGGCTACTACCGCGGCGGCGCGCCCCACGCCTGGTATCGCTATCACGGCGCCTATCCGTATCGCGGCGGTTATGGCTACCGGGGCGGTTATCCCGCTCGCCCGGGCGCCGGCCACGGCTACTACCGCGGCGGCGGCTGGGGCGGCGGACGGCATGGCGCCGGCGGCCGCGGTGGTGGTGGCGGCGGCGGCCGGGGCGGACGGCGCTGAGACCGCGCCTCGCCGGCATGCGCGCGCACGGCGGCACGCACGACAGCGCGCGCCAAGCCACCGCCAGCCGCGCGGCGCGTTCGCGCCGGCGGCGCCTGCCGTCAGTGCCCCGATCCGGCCAGCGGCGAACGCCGCCGGCCTAGCTCTCGGCGCGGCCGACCAGCTGGTCGACGAGCCGGTAGCCGGCAATGAATGCCGCTTCCTCCGCGGCATGCCGGGTCGCATAGGGCGGGCCCTGCGCCGACGAGCGCTCGGTGTCTCCCGCATCGGAAGGGTCCGCGCCTTCCTGCGCGACCCGCACTTCGTATCGCCACTTCCCTGCCCCGCCCAGCGTCGCGATGCCCGCGCCCTGTTCTTCCTCCTGCCCGGAGACCAGCACGTAGACATCCATGCCGCGATAGGCTTCGACACGCCAGTCCGAATGGTTCATGACATCCTCCTGCGTTGCCCGTGGCCGGGCGCGGCCACCCGCGCCGCGCCACCCGATCCAGCCTAGCCCGCATGCCGCGCGCCCGCAAGCCGGCGCCCGCCTACACGGGACCGCGGCGCGGATACGGCGAGGCCCGCCACGGACCGGCGGGATCGTCGATGCAGGCGCGCGCGAATGCCATGTGGCGCGCGAAGCCGGCATCCGGGCCGGCCCACATGGCGCGCCCGAGCAGGTAGCCCGCCACCACCTGCTCCCACGACGCATAGTGCGCGAACGCCTGCGCCGCCGCGCGCTCGATCACGGCCCAGGCCTGCGCGTCGGTCTGCATGCCGCAGTCGTGGGCCATGCGCGCGAGATGGATGGCGCGGCTCATGTCCCACGCCAGCACGCCGCGCGCGAGATCCTGCCCCGAGGCGATGAAGCGCGCCGCGCGCAGGCCCGGCAGCGCGCGCTCGAGATGGTCGACGCACAGCGCCAGGCGCACCGGATCGAACAACTGGTCGAGCCGCACGATCTCGCGCTCGCGCGCGGCGCGCGGCACCTTGAACAGGATGCGGCAGACCTGCGGGTACAGGGCGCGATGCCCTTCCTCGAGCAGCCACGCCAGCGTGCCGCGCGCCTCGCCGGCGGTATGGATATGCCAGTCGTCGGCGAGCGCGTTGGCCTGCGCGCGCGCATCGGCGCCGGTGGCCAGCGCATGCGCATTGCCGCACGGGCCGCCGTCGTGCAGCAGGCCGAGCAGCAAGCCGTGCGCGCGCTCGGCCGCGCCTGGCATGGCCGCCGCGCGGCGGACCGCGCCGCCCTTGCCGGCCGGCAGCCGGCACGCGGGCATGGGCGGCGGCGCGCACGCGGCGCGGCGTTGGTGCCGCGCTGCACGGGCCAGCCCGGCAAGCAGCAGGACGGAGACGAACCAGGGTAAAGCCCGCATCGTGGAAGCCCTCGGAGAAGCGTTCGGAGAAAACGATCGGAGAAAGCGATCGCGGCCGCGCGCGGCCGGAAAAAAACCGACCACGCCGCGTTGCGGCGATCGGCGCGTACCATGTGCGCACCGGACCGAGATTAGCGGCGGCAAGAACGGCGCGCGATGCGACAACTCTGATTCGCGCGGATGCGCGCGCCGCGGCAGGCAACCGCGGGCGGATGGCCTGGCGATGGCGGGAACGGAAGACGCGGAGATGAAGCGCAAAGGCGCCGACAGGCGCCGGGAAAGCGAAGGCCGGACAGCGAAGGCCCGACAGATGCGGAAAGCGAAGACCAAAGAAAAAGGGCTTCCATTTCTGGAAGCCCTTCTCTTCTTGATAGGTGGTGCGGCTGGCAGGATTCGAACCCACGACCCCTTGGTTCGTAGCCAAGTACTCTATCCAACTGAGCTACAGCCGCACTCGAGAAAGAAATTATATCGTACTTTTGGGTTTTGTGAACCCCCTTCTGGCATATTTCCGGTTTTTCTTTCGGCCAGCGTGGACTTTCTATAATGACAGCCCTATCGAAGTGATCCGTACCATGAACAAGGCATTCGTCAAAGAGTCGTCCGGCGATGAGGACGACGACCTGCCAGAGGGCGCCGCGCCGCTGCCGCCGGGCAGCAAGAACTACATCACCGCGCAGGGCTACCAGCGCCTGCGCGACGAGCTGATGCACCTGATCGACACGGAGCGCCCCGAGGTGGTCCAGATCGTCTCGTGGGCCGCGTCCAACGGCGACCGCTCCGAGAACGGCGACTATCTCTACGGCAAGAAACGCCTGCGCGAGATCGACCGCCGCATCCGCTTCCTGACCCGCCGCCTGGACAAGGCCGAGGTGGTGGACCCGTCCGTGCAGGGTGACAACGACCAGATCTTCTTCGGCGCCACGGTGACTTACGCCAACCGGGCCGGCGAAGAGACCACCGTCACCATCGTCGGCATGGACGAGGTGGACCTCGACAGCAACCACGTGAGCTGGATCTCGCCGGTCGCGCGCGCGCTGATCAAGGCGCGCGAAGGCGACACCGTGCCCCTGCACACGCCCAACGGCGTCGAGCAGATCGATATCCTGGAAGTCCGCTACCCGAAGCAGCCGGCCGCGCAGCCCGGCAAGGCCTGAGCCCCCGGCGCCGCGCGCGCGGCGGCGTCAGCCGTCGTTGCGGTCGCGGAAGATGCGGATCACGTCCGGGTTGCGCCGCAGCGCCCGCATCACGTTGGCGAGGTGCAGGCGGTTCTGCACCTGGATGACGAACTGCATGTAGGTGGCCTCCTGGTGGCCGCCCTCCTGCTGCTCCATCGAGACGTGCGCCACGTTGGCGTCGGCCGAGGTCAGGTCCGCCGCCACGCGCGCGACGATGCCCTTGACGTTGCGCACCATGACCTTGATCGAGGCGTCGAACGCGCGCGTGGTCTTGCGCGCCCACATCACGTCGATCCAGTGCTCCGGGTCCTTGCTGTGCAGGCGCTTGGCCACCTTGCAGTCCTGCACGTGGATCTGCAGGCCTTCGCCCTTGCCCAGGTAGCCGACGATGGAGTCGCCGGGAATCGGGCGGCAGCACGCCGAGAAGATCATCGACATGCCTTCGTCGCCGGTGATCGGCACCGCCGGCGCTTCGTCGCCGGCGAAGGTCTGCACGGCGGCCAGCAAGGCGCTGTCGACGTCGCCGGACAGGTCCTGCAGCAGGATCTCCATGCGCTTGGCCACCACGGCCGGCACGCGCCGGCCCAGCGCCAGGTCGGCGAAGATGTCCTCGCGGTGCTTGTTGCCGGTCCACTGCACCATGCGGTCCCACACCGACTGCGGCAGCGCCTTGAGCTCGATGCCGAGCTGGCGCGCGGACTGCTCCAGCAGGCGCTCGCCGAGCTGGATGGCTTCGTCGAGGCGCGTGGTCTTGAGGTAGTGGCGAATCGCCGCGCGCGCCTTGCCGGTGCGCACGAAGGCCAGCCACGCCGGATTGGGCTTGGAGTACGGCGCCGTCACCACCTCGACGATGTCGCCGCTCTTGAGCTCGGTGCGCAGCGGCAGCAGCTCGTTGTTGATCTTGACCGCCACGCACTGGTTGCCGAGGTCGCTGTGCACGGCGTAGGCGAAATCGAGCGCGGTGGCGCCGCGCGGCAGCGCGCGGATGTGCCCCTTGGGCGTGAACACGTAGACCGCGTCCGGGAACAGGTCGATCTTGACGTGCTCGAGGAATTCCTGCGAATCGCCGGTCTGGCTCTGGATGTCGAGCAGCGACTGCAGCCACTGATGGGCCTGCTGCTGGATGTCGTTGGCCTGGTCGGCCTGGTGCTTGTACATCCAGTGCGCGGCCACGCCGGCCTCGGCGATCTGGTGCATGTCGCGCGTGCGGATCTGGAATTCCACCGGCGTGCCGAACGGGCCCACCAGCGTGGTGTGCAGCGACTGGTAGCCGTTGATCTTGGGGATCGCGATGTAGTCCTTGAACTTGCCCGGCATCGGCTTGTACAGGCCGTGCAGCGCGCCCATCGCCATGTAGCAGTGCATCTGCGTCTCCACCACCACGCGGAAGCCGTAGACGTCGAGCACCTGCGAGAACGACAACTGCTTGTCGTGCATCTTGCGGTAGATGCTGTACAGCGTCTTCTCGCGCCCGGACAGCTCGGCCACGATGCCGGCGTCGCCCAGCGCCTTCTGCGCCGCCTCCAGGATGCGCTTGACCACCTCGCGCCGGTTGCCGCGCGCGGCCTTGACGGCCTTCTCGAGCGTGGCGTAGCGGAACGGCGAGCCGACCTTGAACGACAGTTCCTGCAGCTCGCGGTAAGTGGTGTTGAGACCGAGCCGGTGCGCGATCGGCGCGTAGATCTCCATCGT
Source organism: Cupriavidus ulmosensis (assembly GCF_977008105.1). Classification (NCBI taxonomy): domain Bacteria; kingdom Pseudomonadati; phylum Pseudomonadota; class Betaproteobacteria; order Burkholderiales; family Burkholderiaceae; genus Cupriavidus; species Cupriavidus ulmosensis. Next base: position 1,280,422 of record NZ_CDRMWP010000001.1, on the reverse strand, counting down.
CTCGAGCGCGATCCGGCGCCGCTTCTCGGGCGGCACGAAATCGAGCGTGCGCATGTTGTGGGTGCGGTCGGCCAGCTTGACCAGGATCACCCGCACGTCGCGCGCCATCGCCAGCAGCATCTTGCGGAAGCTCTCCGCCTGCGCCTGCTCGCGGCTCTGGAATTCGAGCTTGTCCAGCTTGGTCAGGCCGTCGACCAGCTCGGCCACCTTGGGGCCGAATTTCTCGGCCAGCTCGCTCTTGGTGATGCCCTGGTCTTCCATCACGTCGTGCAGCAGCGCGGCCATGATGGACTGGACGTCGAGCTTCCAGTCCGCGCACAGCTCGGCCACCGCCACCGGATGGGTGATGTAGGGCTCGCCGCTCTGGCGGTACTGGCCCAGGTGCGCCTCGTCGGAGAACTGGAAGGCCTCGCGCACGATGGCCTGGTCGGCCGGCTTCAGGTAGGCCAGCTTCTCCATCAGCCGGCCGATCGAGATGACCTGCTGGCGCGGCGGCACCGCGGGCTGCGAGGTCGGGCCGAAGAAGTGGCGGTAGGACTGCGCCAGGACGGCGTCGATGAACAGCGCGTCGCCCGGCGTGGCGGCGGCCGGCGCCTCGCTCAGCTCGCCTTCGGCCGCGGCCTGCGCGGCGCGGCCCTTGCCCGAGCCCATCGCGGGCGCGGCCGCGCGCTCGCCGACGACGTTGTCGCCGAGCGGATCGGGAAGATTGGGAGCGCCGGTGCGTGCCGTCACGGGCGGATGGCCGGTCCCGGCGCGCTTGCGCGAGACGGGCGGCGCTGCTTCGCCGCCCGCATCACCAGGCACTTCCCCGTGCGGGCGCGAAGGCGCGCCCGGAGGGCTCGCCGTGGCGGCAGGAGAGGAAGGCTGGGAAGAAGACATCGGGGCGGCCTCTGTGATCTGGCTGTGCAATCGCGTTCGCGAACAGGTACGTCAGCAGGTGCAGCAAGCGCTGGATGCAAAGGTACGCATTGCGAAGACTGGCCACGGCCGCCCGAAAATCAGGTGGGTACCTTCTTGAGCATCTCGATGCCGACCTGGCCCGACGCGATCTCGCGCAGCGCCACCACGGTCGGTTTGTCCTTGGCCTCGACCTTGGGCGTATGACCCTGCACCAACTGACGGGCCCGGTACGTCGCCGCGAGCGCGAGCTCGAAACGATTCGGGATGTGTTTCAGACAATCTTCGACGGTAATACGCGCCATATCAAATCCACCTCGGGACAAAACCTATGCGATGCCGGCTATTTTACAGCACGCGGGAAAAACCGTTCCCGCGCGCCCCCGGGCTCAATGAATCCCGAGCTCGATGAAGAGGTCGGTGTGGCGCGCCTTTTGCGACGAAAAGCGCAGACGGGTGGCGCGGATCACGGTGCGCAGCTCCTCCAGCGCCCGCTCGAATATCTCGTTGATGATGACGTAGTCCGACTCGGAAGCGTGCGCCATCTCGCTGCCGGCGGCCAGCAGGCGCCGCACGATCACGTTGGGCTCGTCCTGGCCGCGCTTGTTCAGGCGCTCCTCGAGCGCCGACAGCGACGGCGGCAGGATGAAGATTTCCGTGGCGTTGGAGAAGCGCTGGTGCACCTGCTGCGCGCCCTGCCAGTCGATCTCCAGCAGCACGTCGTTGCCCTGGGCCATCTGCTGCTCGATCCAGACGCGCGAGGTCGCGTAGTAGTTGCCGTGCACCTCGGCCCATTCGAGGAACTCGCCGCGGTCGCGCGCGGCGCGGAAGGCGTCCACCGTGGTGAAGTGGTATTCGCGCCCGTCCTGCTCGCCGGGGCGCGGCGCGCGGGTGGTGTGGGAGATGGACAGGCGGATGGCCGGGTCCTGCGCCAGCAGCGCGTTGACCAGCGTGGACTTGCCGGCGCCGGAAGGCGCCACCACCATGAACAGGTTGCCGGGGTAGGCGGTGTCGATGGCGACGTGGGACGACGTTTCACTCATGATGATCATTCGAGGTTCTGAATCTGTTCGCGCATCTGCTCGATCAGCAGCTTGAGCTCCATCGAGGCATCGGCCAGTTCCTTCGCGGCGGCCTTGGAGCCGAGCGTGTTGGCTTCGCGGTTGAGCTCCTGCATCATGAAATCGAGCCGCTTGCCGACCTGGCCGCCCTTCTTGAGGATGTGGCGGGTTTCGTTCAGGTGGGCCTGCAGGCGCGAGAGCTCTTCGGCGATGTCGATGCGGATGCCGTAGACCGTGGCTTCCTGGCGGATGCGCTCGCCGATCTCGTCGCGGCTCATCGCGGTCATGCCGTTGGGCGCGACCATGCCGAACGCCTCCTGCAGGCGCTCGGTGAGCTTTTCCTGGTGGTGGGCGATCAGCTGCGGAATGGTCGGCACGAGCCGCTCGACGATGGCCAGCATGGCCTCGATGCGCTCGACCAGCGTGGCCTTGAGCGCCTCGCCCTCGCGGCGGCGCGCCTCGAGCAACTGGGCCAGGGCGTCCCTGGCCGCCTCGGTCACGGCCTCGCGCAGCGCTTCCTGCGACAGCTCGGGCTCGACCAGCACGCCGGGCCAGCGCAGGATCTCGCCCATGCGCAGCGTGCCGGCCTCGGTGAAGGTGGCCGCCACGGTGGATTCGATCGCGCGGATCTGCGCCAGCAGCGCGTCGTTGAGCGCCAGCGTGGCGCCGCCGGTGCCGGCCTCGGCGCGCTGCAGGTTGATGCGGCACTCCAGCTTGCCGCGCGACAGCTTGGCCATGAGCATCTCGCGCAGGGCCGGCTCGAACGCCCGGCACTCTTCCGGGGCCCGGAACAGCAGGTCGAGGAATCGCGAGTTGACAGTGCGGAATTCGACCGATACGGATGCCGTCCTGCCGGTCGGCGCGCCGTGTGCGTCGGTCAGCGGCGCCTGGCGGGACGCCAGGCCGTAGCCCGTCATGCTGTGGATCATTGGATAGTCTCGCGAAATGGCCAACTGGCCGCATGGGTCCGGGCGGCGCGCGGTGCCGGGTGTCCCGCTGCCGCGCCGTCCGGATACCCGAAAGAGGGCCGATAATGGCCGCTATTGTGTTCTTTACAAGTCATCGATTAGTCAGGACAATCCGGAGGCAATCACGGTCCCGAATCCTATGACAGAGTCCAAGGGCGCAACACCTCCGAAGAGCGCACCGCTGCCCATCGGCACGCTGCTGTCCAACTACCGTATTGTAAAGAAGTTGGCCAGCGGGGGGTTCAGTTTCGTCTATCTCGCCACCGACGAGACCGGCGCGCCCGTCGCCATCAAGGAATACCTGCCTTCGTCGCTGGCGCGCCGCAAGCCCGGCGAGCTGATTCCGGTGGTGCCCGAGGAAAGCGCCGCGTCGTTCCGGCTCGGGCTCAAGTACTTCTTCGAGGAAGGCCGCTCGCTGGCCCGCATCTCGCACCCCAGCGTGGTGCGCGTGGTGAATTTCTTCCGCGAGAACTCCACCGTCTACATGGTGATGAACTACGAGCTGGGCAAGACGCTGCAGGAACACATCCTGCACGCGCGCCAGCAAGGCCGGGCCAAGGTCCTGCGCGAGCATTTCATCCGCAAGGTCTTCCACGCGCTGATGAGCGGCCTGCGCGAGGTCCACATCCACAAGCTGCTGCACCTGGACATCAAGCCCGGCAACATCTACCTGCGCGAGGACGAGTCGCCGATCCTGCTCGATTTCGGCGCCGCGCGCCAGATCCTGACGATGGAGGCGGCGCGCTTCCAGCCCATGTACACGCCCGGCTTCGCCGCGCCCGAGCTGTACGGCAAGCACAGCGAGCTCGGCCCCTGGACCGACATCTACAGCCTCGGCGCCACGCTCTACGCCTGCATGGCCGGCATGCCGCCCCAGGAAGCCAACCAGCGCGAGAAGGACGACCGCATGGCGGAGTCCCTGACGCGCCTGCGCACGAGCTACACCAACGGCCTGGTCGACCTGGTCGAATGGTGCCTGCGCCTGACGCCGTCCGAGCGGCCGCAGAGCGTGTTCCGGCTGCAGAAGGAGTTGCGCGAGCAGACCAACGCGCTCGGCGAGCAGGCCGCGGCCAGCGCGCCCGCCCCGGCCGCGGCCGAGCGCCCGATCGCCAGCCGCTTCCTGACCCTGCTGCGCAAGCGCGACGAACCCGCTGCCGGCGTCCCCGCGCGGGAAATCGGCACAAGCGGCGATTAACCTACATTCGGCCGGCGCGGCCCGCGGGCGCCGCCGGCCGAAAACCGACCCCAACAGCCAAAATGCGATTCTCCGTCTATCAGGAAAGCAGAAAAGGCGGCCGCCGCATCAACCAGGACCGCATGGGGTATTGCTTCACGCGCGATGCCCTGCTGATGGTCCTGGCCGACGGGCTCGGCGGCCACGCGCTCGGCGAAGTCGCCGCGCAGCAGGCCCTGCAGACCCTGGCGCGCCAGTTCCAGGCCCAGGCCCGGCCGTCGATCCGCAATCCGGCCGACTTCCTGCAGGACACCATCATGCTGGCCCACCGCGACATCCATCGCTACGCCGAGGCCAACGGCCTGGCCGACGTGCCGCGCACCACGGTGGTCTGCTGCCTGGTGCAGAACGGCCAGATCCACTGGGCGCACGCCGGCGACTCGCGCCTGTACCTGGTGCGCAAGGGCAACCTGCTGACCCGCACGCGCGACCACTCCAAGATCGAGAACCTGCTGCAGCAGGAGCGCGTGCTGCCGATGCAGGTGGCCAACCACCCCGAGCGCAACAAGCTCTACAACTGCCTGGGCTCGCCCAACCTGCCGCTGATCGACATCGGCGGCCCGCTGCGGCTGGAGCCCGGCGACGTCGCCCTGCTGTGCTCGGACGGCCTGTGGGGCAGCATCGAGGAGCCGCTGCTGGTCGAGAAAGTGACCAACCTGTCGGTGGTGCACGCCATCCCCGACCTGATCGACCAGGCCCTGGAGAACGCCGGCGAAGGCGCGGACAACACCACCGCCATCGCCATGATGTGGGAGCTCGACGCGCACCTGCCCAACGAGGAAGCGGTGGCGACCGAGACCCTGCCGCTCAACACCTTCACCACCTCCATCCTCGAAAACAACGGCGGCGACACCGACCTGCTGTCGGAAGAAGAGATCGAGCGCTCGATCGCCGAGATCCGCGCGGCGATCGACAAGAGCAGCAACTTCATGCGCTGAGCGCGGCGGCCTTGCCGGCCGCCCAGGTAGCCTCCGCGCCGCCCGGCGCGCAAGAACGAGGGGCAAGCGCGGGGAAGCGGAGGAAGCAGAGGAAGCGCGGGAATCGAGAAAAACCGGGAAACCGGCACGGTATCGGCGCCCGCGCCGGCGCCGGACGGGCACGCAAGCCCGGCCGGCGGTAAAATCCCGCTCCTGGACCGTTTCCCGAGACAATTCCCCCATGCGACCAAGCGGACGCGCAGCCGATGCGCTGCGCCCTATCACCCTGACCCGTCACTACACCCGCCACGCCGAAGGCGCCGTCCTGAGTGCCTTTGGCGATACCAAGGTGCTGTGCACGGCCAGCGTGCTGGCCAAGGTGCCGCCGCACAAGAAAGGCAGCGGCGAAGGCTGGGTCACGGCCGAATACGGCATGCTGCCGCGCGCCACCCACACCCGTTCGGACCGCGAGGCCGCGCGCGGCAAGCAGACCGGCCGCACGCAGGAAATCCAGCGCCTGATCGGCCGCGCCATGCGCTCGGTGTTCGATCTCGCCGCGCTCGGCGAATACACCATCCACCTCGACTGCGACGTGCTCCAGGCCGACGGCGGCACGCGCACCGCGGCCATCACCGGCGCCTTCGTGGCGGCGCACGACGCCATCTCCGCCATGCTGCGCGACGGCCTGCTCACGGCCAGCCCGATCCGCGACTTCGTCGCCGCCGTGTCGGTCGGCATGGTCGACGGCAAGGCCGTGCTCGACCTCGACTACGCCGAGGACAGCAGCTGCGACACCGACATGAACGTGGTGATGACCGGCAGCGGCGGCTTCGTCGAAGTGCAGGGCACCGCCGAAGGCGCGCCGTTCAGCCGCGCCGACCTCGACGCCATGACCCGCCTGGCCGAACAAGGCATCGCCGAGCTGGTGACGCACCAGCGCCGCGCGCTGGGCCTGGCCTGATGAACCGAACCCAACGGTGAACGCGATGCAACGCCTGGTCCTCGCCTCCAACAATCCCGGCAAGCTCGGCGAGTTCGGCGCGCTGCTCGCGCCGCTGGGCTATGACGTGGTGCCGCAGGGCCAGCTCGGCATTCCCGAGGCCGATGAGCCGTTCGCCACCTTCGTCGAGAACGCGCTCACCAAGGCGCGCCATGCCAGCCGCCTGTCCAACCTGCCCGCGCTGGCCGACGACTCCGGCATCTGCGTGGACGCGCTCGACGGCGCGCCGGGCGTCTACTCGGCGCGCTACGCGCAGCTCGTGGGCAAGCCCCGGTCGGACGCCGCCAACAACGCGCACCTGATCTCGCAGCTGGCCGGCAAGCTCAACCGGCATGCCTACTACTACTGCGTGCTGGTGCTGGTGCGCCATGCCGACGACCCGCGCCCGGTGATCGCCGAAGGCGTGTGGGCCGGCGAGGTGGTCGACGCGCCGCGCGGCAGCGCCGGCTTCGGCTACGACCCGCATTTCCTGCTGCCGCAGCTGGGCAAGACCGCGGCCGAGCTCAGCGCCGAGGAAAAGAACACCATCAGCCACCGCGCGCAGGCGCTCAAGGCGCTGACCGAGCGCCTGCGCGCTTCGGGCAGCCACCACGCGCGGTCATGATCCCGATCGTTCCCGCCGCGCAGACCGGCGCGGCCGTCCCCGCCGACACCAAGTCGCTGTGGCTGCAGCCCGGCCAGATCTCGCTGCCCGGCTCGCCGCCGCTGTCGCTCTACGTGCACGTGCCGTGGTGCGTGCGCAAGTGCCCGTACTGCGATTTCAACTCGCACGCGGTGCCCGGCGCCGCCGGCAGCCACGACATCCCCGAAGACGCCTACCTCGACGCGCTGCGCGCCGATCTCGAGCAGTCGCTGCCGCTGGTGTGGGGCCGCCCCGTGCATACCGTGTTCATCGGCGGCGGCACGCCGAGCCTGCTGTCGGCCACCGGCATGGACCGCCTGCTGTCCGACATCCGCGCGCTGCTGCCGCTCGACGCCGACGCCGAGATCACCCTGGAGGCCAACCCCGGCACCTTCGAGGCCGAGCGCTTCGCCAGCTATCGCGCCAGCGGCATCAACCGCCTGTCGATCGGCATCCAGAGCTTCAACGACCGCCACCTCGCCGCGCTCGGGCGCATCCACGGCGGCGAGGAAGCGCGCGCCGCCATCCGCATCGCGCTGGCCAACTTCGACAACGTCAACCTGGACCTGATGTACGCGCTGCCCGGCCAGACCCTGGCCGAATGCGCCGAGGACCTGGAAACCGCGCTGTCGTTCGGCACCACGCACCTGTCGCTGTACCACCTGACGCTCGAGCCCAACACCCTGTTCGCCAAGTTCCCGCCGGCGCTGCCCGACGACGACAGCGCCTACGAGATGCAGGACCTGATCGACGCGCGCACCGCGCAGGCCGGCTACCGGCACTACGAGACCTCCGCCTACGCGAAGCCGCACCGCCAGGCGCGCCACAACCTCAACTACTGGCGCTTCGGCGACTACCTCGGCATCGGCGCCGGCGCGCACGGCAAGCTCTCGTTCCCGCACCGCGTGCTGCGCCAGATGCGCCACAAGCATCCGGCCACCTACATGGCGCAGGCGATAGCCGGCAGCGCGGTGCAGGAAAGCCACGACGTCCCCGCCGCGGACCTGCCCTTCGAGTTCATGCTCAACGCGCTGCGCCTGACCGACGGCGTGCCGGCCAGCACCTTCTTCGACCACACCGGCCTGCCGCTGCACACCATCAGCCGCGACCTCGCCGCGGCCGAAAAAAAAGGCCTGCTCGAAGCCGACCTCGCCACCATCAAGCCCACCGAGCTGGGACGGCGCTTCCTCAACGACCTGCAGGAGATGTTCCTGAAGGGCTGAAGCGCGCCGATGGCGGCGCAGGCGCCGCCATGCAATACGGCCACCCGAGGGTGGCCGTATGTTTTCGTCAGGACAGCATCAGTACGGCGTTGCCATGTCGTTGGCCACCTGCGCGCGGGCGCCCACGCGCAGATTGCTCACGTTGCGCTGCGTGACCGTCGCCAGGCGGCCATCGTCGAGCCGCACGTTGACGCGGTAGACCGTCTCGGGGCCGCTCACGCGCTTCTCCACCTGGTTGCCGGCCACGCCGCCCAGCACCGCGCCGCCGATGGTGGCCACCGTGTTGCCGGTGCCGCCGCCGATCTGGTGGCCCAGCAGGCCGCCCGCGACGCCGCCGATCACCGTGCCGAGCAGGCCCGAACTGCCGCCCTGCTGCGTGGCAACCGGCTCGATCGACTCGACGCGGCCATAGAACACCGACCCCGCCGGGGCCTGGTAGGTGGTGGCGCCGGGCTGCTGGTAGCCCGGCTGCTGATACCCCTGCTGCGGATAACCCGGCTGCTGGTAGCCGCCCTGCGGCGGCGGCGCGTTATAACCGCCGCCGTAACCGCCGTTGTAGCCACCGCCATAACCGCCGGGCGCCGCGCATCCGGCCAGGCCAACCACGGCGGCCGCTGCCGCCACGCCCAACAGAGTCTTGCCGTTCATCAGAATTCTCCTCGATTGATCGCAACTGCGTGAAATTGCCGGAGAGCGAGCGGACCGGAACCACGACCACGCCGCGCCGCATGTGCGCTCTCACGCATGATAGGAGCCGAAGGCCCCGACCAAGGTTCCATCTTGCCAGACTCGCGCGCGACAAACCCGTGCCCCGCTCCATGCCCTTGCTATAATGCGCGCTCTTTCCTTCCCGGAAGCGTGGCCGAGTGGTTTAAGGCAGCAGTCTTGAAAACTGCCGATGGGGTGACCCATCCGTGAGTTCGAATCTCACCGCTTCCGCCAGTTCCTCTCGAATCCCCCGGCACGAAAATCCGCCTTCCGCCGTCCGCGCGAGAAAACGGCACGCATTTCGCGTATTCCCGTACCGGCCGCACCCCGGCAATCCACAGTCCCCAAGAACTGCCTAGAATTCGCTTTCGCCGATTTCCCGCGTCCGCGTATTGCCGTTGGGCACCTTGTAAAGCGTGAGCGTGGTCTTGCTGTATTGCGTGCCGTTGTATTCGGCGGTTTCATCGAGCGTGAACGGCTCCGACCTGGAAATCCTGCCGGTATCGAGGTCCATGTAGCGGACATCGAAATCGCCGGGCGCGATGCCCGCGAATTCGAAGGATGCGCCGGCCTTGATGAAAGCGAACCGCACGGGCGTCTTGCTGCCCGCGTTCAGCGAGAACACCTTCAGGAACACGTCCGCGTCATTGCGCGTGTTGTCTATCGTCAGCGTCGAGAGGCCGTTGGTCTTCAGGACGGGATAACCGGGCACATAGCCGCTCCGGTTCGGCCACGGATAGCCGTTGGGCGCCGTGGGCCTGCGTGCATAGCGCGGCGCGGGTTCGGGCAGCGCCAGCGGCTGTTCGCGCGCGGCGGCCGGCAAGACGCGCATCGGCAGCGGCGCGGAGGCCGCGGGCGTCCATGCCGGCGCCGGCGCGGCGCGGTCCGGCGCGCGGGACGAGGTCGAGAACGCGGCGTATATCGCCACGCCGGCAATGATCATGACGACCACCTTCCCGGCGCCGGAACCGCCGCCGGGTGCCGGCGCGGCCTTGGGCTTGGCCGCGCCCTGCGTACTGGCCTGGCGCGGCGCCGGGCCGGGACGCTTCGCGGAAGCGGACGCGGAAGACGACGAGGAAGCCGCCGGGGCGGGCCGCGCCTGCGCCCGGGCGTGCAGCGCGGCGGCCTTCTCGGCCTGCTCCTGCGCCAGGATCCAGGCGTCATGCTGCGCGCGCCGCACGGGGTCGATCAGGACCTCGTAGGCCGTGTTGATGATCGTCATGTTCCGGTGCGACTCGGGCGAGCCGTTGTTCCGGTCCGGATGATGCTTCTGGCTCAGCGCCTTGTATGCCGCGCGAATGACCTCCGGTGGTGCTTCACGAGAAATCTTCAGATTATCGTAATGTGTATGCATTCCCGTCGTTGCCCCAAGCAAGTCGGCGCCGATTTTACCCGGGGCGCCGAAACAAGGGAATCTCCCGAAAGGCAGGGCACTGCCCACGCCGGATTTTCCGGCCGCGGGCCAATGCCGGCCCAATACCGGCCCAATCCCGGACCCATCCCGGCTGCCATTTCCATTTACCTGTATCGGCAAGAACGCGCCATTTTCAAGCGCGGGCGAAACCGGCCGGCGCCGTCCGCGGCCGACCGCATGCGCCGCGGGCGTCCTCACGCCGCCGGCGCCGTCAGCAGCCGGTACGCTTCTTCCTCGGAAATCTTCAGGTGGTAATGGCGCGACAGCATGCGCGCGAACTGGCGCGCCGCCGGCGGCTCGCAATGCCTGAGCTGCTCGCGGTAGGCTTCGAGCTCGAAGCGCAGCCGCCAGCGCGGGCTGAGCAGGTAGAGCACGCCCATCAGGCCGCAGGAGCGCCAGAACTGGCGCACGTGCACCTTCTCGTGCTCGATCAGCGCGTGGCTCGCGCCGGGCCGCAGCAGGATCAGCGGGCCGGGCGTGAAGCCATCGAAACGGCGCGGCACCAGCCAGCGGGTTTCGACCAGCACGCAGGGCGGCGACTTGCAGAAGCGGATGAGGGGGCGGCGCATGCCGGCAAGCGTAGCAGGCCGCGGGACCGCCAGGTAAAAAGCCCCGCCGCGATGGCGGGGCAAGGAGCATGACATCGGCGCTGCCGCGCCAGCCGCGCGGCTCGTGCGCGCTTATTCGCTGGTGATCTTCCCGGCCTCGATCACGGCCTTCCAGCGCTGCAGTTCCTGCCTCTCGAACTGGTCGAACTGCTCGGGCGTGTTGGCGACCACCTCGAAACCGCTTTCGGCCAGCTTCTGGCGCATCTGCGGATCGGCCAGCGCGCTGACCAGCGCGGCGTGCAGCCTGGCCTTGACGTCCTTGGGCAGCCCGCGCGGCGCGGCCACGGCCTGCCACGAGTAGACGTCCACGTCCTTGACGCCGCCTTCGGTCATGGTGGGCACGTTGGGCAGCACCGGCGAGCGCTTGTCGCCGGTCACGGCCAGCGCCTTGAGCTTGCCGCTGCGGATGTGCTGCAGCACCGCGTTGATGTTCTGGAACGACGCATCGACCTGCCCGGCCAGCAGATCGGAGATCGCCGGCGCGCCGCCCTTGTAGGGCACGTGCAGCCCGTCGGTGCCGGATTTCTGCCAGAACAGCGCGGCGGTCAGGTGGTCGGACGAGCCCGCGCCGGAAGTCGCGAACGACACCTTGCCCGGGTTCTTCTTCATGTACGCCACCAGTTCCTGCAGGTTGCCGGCGGGGAAGCCCGGCTTGGTCACGAGCACGTTGGGCGCGCGCACCGCCACCGTCAGCAGGTCGAAATCCTTGACCGGATCATAGGGCAGGTTCTTCTGCAGGAAGGGATTCACGGCGTAGACGCCGATCGACGCCACCATCAACGTGTAGCCGTCGGCCGGCGCGCGCTTGACCATCGCCGCGCCGATGGCGCCGGTCGCGCCCGGGCGGTTGTCCACCACGAAGGGCTGGCCGAGCTTCTCGTTGAGCGGCGGCGCCAGCATGCGCGCGATGGTGTCGGTGGAGCCGCCGGCCGGGAACGGCACGACCACCGAGACGGCCTTGGTCGGCCAGGTCTGCGCGGCGGCAGCGCTGATGCCGCCGGCGGCCGCCACTGCGGCGACCAGGGCGCCGGCGAGCGCGCACAGCCTGCGCCGCGCGGACGGTTGTTGGAACGGGTTCATGGTGTCTCCTTGGTTCTCGATGCGTGATGCGGGCATGGCGGACATGCCGGATGTCCCGGGCTTTCGACTTCTGATCGGATACCGCTTGTTTTCTTGTGCTGCCGGCCACGGAAAGGCGCGCTCACCTCACCATGCACGGCGCCTTGTTGTCGAACTTCCAGCCGGGAATCAGGAACTGCATGGCCACGGCATCGTCGCGCGCGCCCAGGCCCATGCGCTTGTAGCGCTCGTGCGCGAGCGCCACCTGCGCCATGTCGAGCTCCACGCCGAGGCCGGGCGCCTTCGGCACGGCGACCTTGCCGTTCTCGATCTTCAACGGCGCGCGGGTCAGGCGCTCGCCGTCCTGCCAGATCCAATGCGTGTCGATGGCGGTGACGCGCCCCGGCGCGGCGGCGGCCACGTGGGTGAACATGGCCAGCGAGATGTCGAAGTGGTTGTTCGAGTGCGAGCCCCACGTGAGGCCCCACTCCGCGCACATCTGCGCCACGCGCACCGAGCCCTGCATGGTCCAGAAATGCGGGTCGGCCAGCGGGATGTCCACCGACTGCAGGCGCACCGCGTGGCCCATCTGGCGCCAGTCGGTGGCGATCATGTTGGTGGCGGTGGGCAGGCCGGTCGCGGTGCGGAACTCGGCCATGATCTCGCGGCCCGAGTAGCCGTCCTCGGCGCCGCACGGATCTTCCGCGTAGGCCAGCACGCCGTGCTTGTCGCGGCACAGGCGCACGGCTTCGGCCAGCGACCACGCGCCGTTCGGGTCGAGCGTGATGCGCGCCCTGGGAAAACGCTCGGCCAGCGCGACGATCGCCTCCATCTCCTCGTCGCCGCGCAGCACGCCGCCCTTGAGCTTGAAGTCGTTGAAGCCGTAGCGCTCGAACGCGGCCTCGGCGAGGCGGACCACGCCGGCGGCGTCCATCGCCGCCTCGTTGCGCAGGCGGAACCAGGCGTTGTCGGCATCGGGCTCGCCGCGGTAGCCGAGCGTGGTGCGGTTGCGGTCGCCCACGTAGAACAGGTAGCCCAGCATCTCCACCGCGTCGCGCTGCTGCCCTTCGCCGAGCAGCGCCGCCACCGGCACGCCGAGGTGCTTGCCGAGCAGGTCGAGCAGCGCCGCCTCCAGCGCGGTGACGGCGTGGATGGTAATGCGCAGGTCGAAGGTCTGCAGGCCGCGGCCGCCAGCGTCGCGGCTGGCGAAGGCGCCGCGCACGCGGTTGAGCACCGCCTGGTAGTTGCCGACCGGCTGGCCCACCACCAGCTCGCGCGCCTCTTCCAGCGTCTGGCGGATGCCCTCCCCGCCCGGCACCTCGCCCACGCCGGTGTTGCCGGCGCTGTCGGCCAGGATGACGATGTTGCGGGTGAAGAACGGGCCGTGCGCGCCGGACAGGTTCATCAGCATGCTGTCGTGGCCGGCCACCGGGATCACGGTCAGCGCGGTGACGACGGGCGTGCCGGTGGCGGGCGCGCTTGCCGGCGAGGCGTCGCGGGCAGCGGAAACAGGCGTTTGGGTCATGTCGGATTTCGGCGCAAGGTGCGGCGCAATGCGCGCCGGACGGCCAGGCGGCGGCCGGCGCTGCGGGTTGTCTCGGGCTTGGCTGCGCCGGCTGGGGCCGGCTTTCTCATGCTAGCGGCGGTGGCAGGCCGCGGTGCGCGGCGGCAAGTCTCGTCCTGCCAGAAAGCTGTTATCGGTCGTCATATGACTTACGACGCAGTATAATGAGGCCATCGCGACCCGGTCAAGTCCCCGCCCTCACCATGTCAAACCCCATGCTCGCTTCCTCCACCCCGCTGCGGCGCCGCGGCCGCACGCTTGCCGAAGAGGCGGTGAGCAACCTGAGCGAACGGATCCAGCAGGGCGCGCTCAAGCCGGGCGACAAGCTGCCCACCGAGTCGGAGATCATGAGCGCGCTGGGCGTGAGCCGCACCGTGGTGCGTGAAGCGCTGTCGCGCCTGCAGGCCAGCGGCCTGGTCGAGACCCGCCACGGCATCGGCACCTTCGTGCTGGCGCGCCCGACCGAGAGCGCCTCGCCGTTCCGCATCGACCCCGCCGCCATGATCACCGCGATGGACGTGCTGGCCATGCTGGAATTCCGCGTCAGCCTGGAGGCCGAGGCCGCCAGCCTCGCCGCCACGCGCCGCAGCGACGAACAGCTCGCGGTCATGCGCGGCGCGCTCGACGAGCTCAAGCGCACCGCCACCGACGGCAAGGATTCGGTGGGCGCGGACTTCGAATTCCACCTCGCCATCGCGCGCGCCACCGGCAACCGCTATTTCACCGACATCATGGGCCACCTGGGCACCACGGTGATTCCGCGCAGCCGCCTGCACGTGAGCGCGCAGGAGCGCGCGCAGTACCTCGAGCGCGTCAACATCGAGCACGAGAACATCTACGACGCCATCGAGCGGCGCGACCCCGAAGGCGCCAAGGCGGCGATGCGCATGCACCTGACCAACAGCCGCGAGCGGCTGCGCAAGGCGTCGGCCGCGGTCGAGGGCGGCTGAGCCGCCGCTCCGCCGGCACCATCCGCCGCCCCATCGTCCTATAGCCGTATAGCCCTATCGCCCCGTCTCCCCATGCCCCAGCGGCCGCACGCCCCGTGCTACCGGCCTTCCGCTTGTGGGCAAGGCAGATGTTGTTGTAGGATGTCTTATGATTATGCGCGGCGCACCGCCGCGCCCGGCCCGTCACCCCGCCCGCAGCCCGGGCGCCCATTTGACCGCAGTCGAAGGAACCCCCTCCCATGACCACCACCGCCATCACCGGTGAAATGCTGATCGGCGCCAGCGCCGTGCGCGGCACCGCCGAGATCCTCCATGCCACCAACCCGGCCACCGGCGAGATCCTCGCGCCGGCGTTCCACGGCGGCGACGCGGCCGATGCCGCGCGCGCCTGCGCGCTGGCCGACGCGGCCTTCGACACCTACCGCCACACCTCGCCCGAGACGCGCGCGCAGTTCCTGGAAGCCATCGCCGGCGGCCTGGAAGCGCTGGGCGACACGCTGATCGAGCGCGCCCACGCCGAAAGCGCGCTGCCGCTGGCGCGCCTGCAAGGCGAGCGCGCCCGCACCGCCAACCAGTTGCGCCTGTTCGCAAGCGTGCTGCGCGACGGCCGCTGGCAAGCCGCCACGCTCGACGCCGCGCTGCCCGAGCGCACCCCGCCGCGCCCCGACCTGCGCCTGCAGAAGATCGCCGTGGGTCCGGTCGCGGTGTTCGGCGCCAGCAACTTCCCGCTGGCGTTCTCGGTGGCGGGCGGCGATACCGCGTCGGCGCTGGCGGCCGGCTGCCCGGTGGTGGTCAAGGCGCACCCGGCCCACCCCGGCACCTCCGAGCTGGTCGGCCGCGTGATCCAGCAGGCGGTGGCCGATGCCGGCCTGCCGGAAGGCGTGTTCTCGCTGCTGGCCGGCGGCTTCGCCATCGGCACCGCGCTGGTGGCGCACCCGGCGATCCAGGCGGTCGGCTTCACCGGCTCGCGCAGCGGCGGCCTGGCCCTGGTGCAGGCCGCCAACAGCCGGCCGCAGCCGATCCCGGTCTATGCCGAGATGAGCAGCATCAACCCGGTGTTCCTGCTGCCCGCCGCGCTCAACGCGCGCGCCGCCGACATCGCGCGCAACCTGGTGGAATCGCTGGTGATGGGCGTGGGCCAGTTCTGCACCAACCCCGGCCTGCTGCTGGCGGTGGAAAGCCCGGCGCTCGACGTGTTCCGCCAGGGCACGGTCGCCGCGCTGGCGGAGAAGGCCGCGGGCACCATGCTGACGCCGGGCATCTGCCAGGCTTATGAAAAGGGCGTGGCGCAACTGAACGAGATCGAAGGCCTGCGCCGCATCGGCAGCGGCCTGGCGGCCAACGGCCCCAACCAGGCCCGCCCGGCGCTGTTCGAGACCACCGCGGCGCAGTTCCTCGCCGACCACCGCATGGAGGCGGAAGTGTTCGGCCCGACCTCGGTGCTGGTGGTCTGCCGCGACCACGCGGAAATGCTGGCCGTGGCGCGCCGCCTCGAAGGCCAGCTCACCGCTACCGTGCAGGCCGACGCCGGCGACCGCGCCGAGGCCGCCAGCCTGCTGACGGTGCTCGAGCGCAAGGTGGGCCGCGTGCTGTTCAACGGCTATCCCACCGGCGTGGAGGTGGCCTACGCGATGGTGCACGGCGGCCCGTTCCCGGCGACGTCGGACACGCGCTCGACCTCGGTGGGCGCTTCCGCCATCGAGCGTTTCCTGCGCCCGGTGTGCTACCAGAACGTGCCGGCCGAGCTGCTGCCGCCGGTGCTGCAGGATGGCAATCCGCTGGGCGCGTGGCGCCTGAAGGATGGGCAGCTCGGGCGCGAATAAGCGCACGCGGCAGGCGTTGCCGTCATGACGAAGGGCCGGGGATTCCGGCCCTTTTTTCGTTCGCGGACGGCATCATCCTGCCCGCTGTTTTCTCCCCTCTCCCGCCTGCGGGAGAGGGGGCGGGGGAGAACACCTTGCTTGGGCTAGCTCTCGCGGCGTGGGCCCGTTCGCCGGCTTCGTTCAACGCTCCGGTCTTGTTCTCTGCCGGCGCGCCTCACGCGGCCGCGCGCTCGGGCGGCGCCTGCGGCGGCCGGATTACGGCCGCGTTGCCGCGCGAGCGCCCCGAACTCAGGTAGTCCGCGATCGATTCCTGCGTGACCTCGCCCAGGTACACGCCATCGGCGTCGAGCACCGGCAGCCAGCTGGTGTTGTGCTGGTACATGCGCGACAGCACGATGCGCAGGTGCTCGTCGAACGCGGCGGTGGCCTTGAACGGACGCATGGCGTCGGCGCACGTGCCCTGCCCGCCGCGCGCGTCGCGGCGCGTGACGTAGCCGAGCGCGCGCCGGGCGGCGTCCACCACCGGCAACTGGCGCACGTCGGCTTCGTCCATGAGGCCGAAGGCCTGCGCCAGCGGCATGTCGGGCGCGCAGCTTTGCGCCAGCGTGGCGGCGTCGCCGGCGCGCACCAGCAGCAGGCGCTTGAGCGTGTTGTCGTGGCCGACGAAGGCCTGCACGAAGTCGTCGGCGGGATGCGCGAGCAGCGCGTCGGGATGGTCGAACTGCACCAGCCTGCCGCGCCGGAACACCGCCACGCGGTCGCCGAGCTTGATGGCTTCGTCGATGTCGTGCGAGACCATGATGACGGTCTTGCCGAGCTGGCGCTGCATCAGCAGGAACTCGTTCTGGATGCTCTCGCGGTTGATCGGGTCGACCGCGCCGAACGGCTCGTCCATCAGCAGCACCGGCGCGTCGGCGGCCAGCGCGCGGATCACGCCGATGCGCTGCTGCTGCCCGCCCGAGAGCTCGCGCGGGTAGCGCGACAGCATCTTGCCGGGGTCGAGCTGCACCATCGACATCAGCTCGCGCGCGCGCTCGCGGCAGTGCTTCTTGTCCCAGCCCAGCAGGCGCGGCACCACCATGATGTTCTGCTCGATGGTCATATTGGGGAACAGGCCGATCTGCTGGATCACGTAGCCGATCTTGCGCCGCAGCGTGACCTCGTCCACGCGCGCGGTGTCCTCGCCGTCGATCAGCACGCGCCCGGCGCTGGGCCGGATCAGGCGGTTGATCATCTTGAGCGTGGTGGTCTTGCCGCAGCCCGAAGGCCCCAGGAAGACGCAGATCTCGCCCCTGGGCACCGTCATCGAGACGGCGTCGACGGCGCGCACTTCGGCGCCGTCCTTCTGGCGGAAGGTCTTGGTGAGTTGGTCGAGTTCGATCATGTCAGCGGATTCCTTTCGGCGTCAGCGCGCGCTGCAGCCACTGCAGGCAGGCATCGGCCACGATGGCGAGCACGCTGACCAGCACGGCGCCCACCGCCAGCTTGCTCATGTTGCTCTGGCTGATCGCCTGCAGGATCAGCACCCCGAGGCCGCCCGCGCCGATGATGGCGGCGATGGTGGCCACGCCGATGTTCATCACCACGGCGGTGCGCACGCCGCCGAGGATCACCGGCACGGCCAGCGGCAGGTCCACCAGCCGCATGCGCTGCCAGGTGGTCATGCCGATGCCGCGCCCGGCTTCCTGGATGCCGTCGTCCACGCTGGCCAGCGCCACGCAGGTGTTGCGCATGATCGGCAGCAGCGAATACAGGAACACCGCCGTCACCGCCGGCACGTAGCCGAGCGCGTGGCCGAAGCGCGCGAACACCGGGATCATCAGGCCGAACAGCGCGATCGACGGCAGCGTCAGCACGATGGTGGCCAGCGTCAGCAGCGGCGTGGCGAGAAAGCGGAAGCGCGCGCACAGGATGCCCAGCGGCACGCCGGCGACGATCGCCAGCCCCACCGCCGAGCCCACCAGCGCGAGATGCTGGCCGGTCAGCCGCAGCAGCGTGGGCCAGGCGTGCTGCAGGTAGGTCGTCAGGTCCATGCGGCCGCCCTCAGATCAGGCCGTGGCCGCGCAGGAAATCCTGCGCCACCTTGTCGACCGGCTGCTGGCCGATGTCGACCTGGTAGTTCATCGCGGTCATGGCCGCGTTGTCGAGCGCGGCGGCGAGCGCGTTGAGCAGCGCCGCCAGTTCCGGGTGCTGCGCCAGCGTCGCCTGGCGCACCACCGGCGCCGCGTTGTACGCGGGAAAGAAATGCAGGTCGTCCTCGAGCAGCACGAGGTCGAAGCCCTTGACGCGGCCGTCGGTGGTGTAGACTAGGCCCAGCTCGACCTGGTCGTTCTTCAGCGCGGTGTAGACCAGGCCCGGATCGAGCTGGATCACGTCGCGGCGCGCGAACGGCAACTGGTAGAGCGCCTTGAGCGGCTCCAGGCCATCGGGCCGCGCGGCGAACTCCATGTCGACCGCGAACGGATGCGCGCTGCCCTCGCCGGCCGCGCGCATCTTCCCGGCGAACGCGGACAGCGTGGTCACGCTGGCGGCCTCGGCGCGCTTGCGCGGCATCGCCAGCGCGTAGGTGTTGTTGATGCCGGAGGCGTCGAGCCAGACCAGCCCGCGCGCGGCGTCGAGCGCCTTGACGCGCTCGTAGCTCTCCTGCGCGCCGAGCTTTTCCTCGACCTTGTTGAAGACGATCAGCGCGGTGCCGGTGTAGTCCCACACCACGTCGAGCTGCGCGCTTTCCTGGGCCTGGCGCATCAGCGTGCTGCCCAGGCCGGAAGTCAGCTCGGTGTCGAGCCCCTTGGCCTTGAGGTATTGCGCCGTCATCGACGACAGGATCAGTTGCTCGGTGAAGTTCTTGCCGCCCACGCGGATGGTGTCGGCATGCGCCGGCACGCCCAGCGCGGCGGCGGCGCAGGCGGCCAGCACCGCCAGCGAGACGGCGGGGCGCGCCAGTGTGCGCGCCAACAGACGCGCCGCGGCCGGCGCCAGCGCGGCGGCCAGTTTCGCCAGTCCGTTCTTGATCGGTTGCATCGGATTCTCCTTGTGGTGCGCGGCGTGGTGCGCGGTGCTCAGCGGACCAGCCCGCGGCTGCGCAGGTAGCAATGGCCGGCGGCGGCGAACAGGCCGTCGAGCGCCAGCGCCAGCAGCGCGGTGGCGGCCGCGCCGAGCAGCAGCAGCGGCTGGTTGTTGAGGTAGATGCCGGGGAAGATCAGCTCGCCCAGGCTGTTGGCGCCGATCAGGAACGACAGCGGCACGGTGCCGACGTTGATGACGAGGCTGATGCGCACGCCGGCCAGGATCACCGGCAGCGCATTGGGCAGCTCCACGCGCAGCAGGCGCTGGCGCGCCGTCATGCCGAGCCCGCGCGCGGCCTCGGTCAGCGCCGGCGACACGCCGAGCAGGCCTTCGCAGGTATTGCGCACGATCGGCAGCAGCGAGGCCAGCCACAGCGCCAGGATGGCGGGCCGCTCGCCGATGCCGAGCACGGCCAGCGCCAGCGCCAGCACCGCCAGCGAGGGCACGGTGTTGCCGACGTTGAAGACCTGCATCAGGCGGCCGGCCCAGCGGCGCATGCAGGGCCGGCTCAGGGCGATGCCGGCCGGGATGCCGGTGGCCAGCGCCAGCGCCATCGACCACGCCACCAGGCGCAGGTGGTCGGCCACGTCGTACCACAGGCGCTCCCGGTATTGCCGGATGACGTCGACGCCGATCCACGCGGCCAGTCCGGCCAGCGCGGCAAGCGCGAGACATCCCCAGGCGAGCGCCCGCACGGATTGCTTGGACATATTCCCCTCTCCCCGCGCCGCATGCGGGCACGAAGCGCCACATCCGGACCAGCGGACGATAAAACGGGCGCGGGCGGTGCAAACGGGGGCCGCCGGCCCTGACTGGATTGTCTTGCCCGCCATGACCGGCAGATGAGCCGGTGGACGGGCGCCGGGCTCCACGCCGCGAGGCGGGGAAACCCATTTGACGGAACCCCGGACGATGAAGCCGGGGTCCCTGGAGCGGCGCAGCCCGCCGCGAGGACGCGGAACAGGGTGGCCAGTGGCAGCGCAGAGTTGATGGTTTTCCGACGCGCCGCCGGATCAATCGGCCGATGCGGCGCAGGCAGCGATCAGGACACAAGAGGCAGGCCGGGCAGCTTGCCGGGCCATGACCAACGTTTGTGCCTCACGCGCGATTACGCAGCATCGGATGACAACGAGAGCGCTATTATACGCATTTACGCTCATCCTGTCACCTTCCGGCATTTCTCGCCGTGCCCGCGGGCCATTGTCGGTGTTTGTCCTACAGCGCCGGGGGCCGCCGCGTTGTTGCAAAAACCGGCATCGAACGCCCCCACCGTATCACTATCAGAACAATCTGTTGCCCGCCCGCCCTCTACCGCTTTCGGGCCAAACCCTTAAATTGGGAGGGTAGCCAACGGGGACCGCGCGCCATTGCCGCCGCCCCCGCCCCCACAGGAGATCGAACATGGAACAACGCACCATCCCGACCATTCCGGCCACCGCCACGGAAACCGTGCAGCAATCGCGCGCGATCGACCGCGTGGTGCGCGGCATCGCCACCTCGGACGGCGCCGGCGTCAAGCTGACCCGCGTGCTGACGCAGAACCTGCAGCGCCGCCTCGACCCGTTCCTGATGCTGGACGCCTTCGGCACCGACAGCCGCGACGACTACATCGGCGGCTTCCCCGACCACCCGCACCGCGGCTTCGAGACCATCACCTACATGCTGGCCGGACGCATGCGCCACCGCGACAGCGCCGGCAACGAAGGCCTGCTGGAAAACGGCGGCGCCCAGTGGATGGTGGCCGGCGCCGGCGTGGTGCACTCGGAGATGCCCGAGCAGGAAGACGGCCGCATGGAAGGCTTCCAGCTCTGGCTGAACCTGCCGGCCGCCGACAAGATGACCGCGCCGTGGTACCGCGACCTGCCCGCCGCCGCCGTGCCCACGGTGGCGCTGCCGGGCGGCGCCACCGTGCGCGTGCTGGCGGGCGCCTCGCACGGCGTGGCCGGCGCGGTCGCGCGCCCGGTGACGGCGCCGCTCTACCTCGACGTGTCGCTGCCGGCCGGCCAGCGCTTCTCGCAGGCGCTGCCCGCGGGCCATAACGCCTTCCTGTACACCTACCGCGGCGAGATCGCGGTGGGCAGCGGCGACAACGCGGCCGCGCTCGAAGCGCAGCGCATGGGCGTGCTCGACAACGCCGCCGGCGCCGACGGCGTGACGGTGACGGCGACCACCGATGCGCGCTTCCTGCTGATCGCGGGCAAGCCGCTGGGCGAGCCGATCGTGCAATATGGGCCGTTCGTGATGAACAGCCAGGAGGAGATCTACCAGACCCTGGCGGATTTCCGCGAAGGCCGCTTCAACCGGATCGCGGCGAACAACGGCGCCTGAAGCGCCGCGCCCAGGCAGGAAGGCAACGCGCCCTTCCCGCGGCAGCCCCGGGAGCACACCCTGCTCCCGGGGCTTTTTTTCGCCTTGCCGCCCGCTGGCGCCGCCCGTCCTTGCCAGCGCCCGCGCCGGCTGCGCGGCGGCGCGGGCGCCACGCCCCGGCATGCGACTTGCAACCTGCCTGCAACCGTTGCGGGGCCGCCGAAACAGCCCGGAACAGGCTGTCCGGCCCCCGCGCACTTATATAATCCTCGCTTAATAAACGGCATCACCATCCCGTGATGGTCCCGGCGATGCGATGCGGCGATCCTGCCCGTCGCGCCGCAGGAGGTGCCGCCTGCGAAGAACGTCGACCAACGTTGCTGCCATAACAATTCGAGCCGCCTCAGTGACCCTAAGCACCCCTCCCCGGCTGGCGCTTGCGCATATCAGCAAGCGCTACCCCGGCGTAACCGCCAACGACGACGTCTCGCTCGTCGTGGCTCCCGGCGAGATCCACGCCGTCCTCGGCGAGAACGGCGCCGGCAAGTCCACCCTGATGAAGATCATCTTCGGCGCGGTCAAGCCCGACGCCGGCGAGATGCACTTCAACGGTGCGCCCGCCGCCATCCACAATCCGCACGATGCCCGCAACCTGGGCATCGCGATGGTGTTCCAGCATTTCTCGCTGTTCGACACGCTGACCGTCACCGAGAACATCGCGCTGGGCCTGCCGCGCGGCAAGGGCAAGGACAACGCCAGCATGAAGCAGCTGGCCGAGCGCATCCGCGAGACCGCGCAGCGCTACGGCCTGCCGCTCGAGCCCAACCGCCACGTGCACACGCTGTCGGTGGGCGAGCGCCAGCGCGTGGAGATCGTGCGCGCGCTGCTGGCCAGGCCGCAACTGCTGATCCTCGACGAGCCCACCTCGGTGCTCACGCCGCAGGCCGTGCAGACGCTGTTCGTCACGCTGCGCCAGCTTGCCGCCGAAGGCACCAGCATCCTGTACATCAGCCACAAGCTCGACGAGATCCGCGAGCTCTGCCACAGCGCCACGGTGATGCGCATGGGCCGCGTCACCGGCGTGTGCGACCCGCGCCAGGAGAGCGCGGCCTCGCTGTCGCGCCTGATGATCGGCGGCGAGCCGCCGCGCGAGGCGCGCGTGCAGACCGAGCCGGGCGCCTGCCGCCTGGCGGTGCGCGCGCTCTCGCTGCCGCGCGCGCATGCCTTCGCCACCGAGCTGTCGGACATCGCGATGGACCTGCGCGCGGGCGAGATCGTCGGCATCGCCGGCGTGTCCGGCAACGGCCAGCAGGAACTGCTGGCGGCGCTGTCGGGCGAGGACACGCGCGCCGAGCGCGGCGCGGTGCTGCTCGACGACAAGCCGGTCGGCCGCCTCGACGCGCGCGCGCGCCGCCGCGCCGGCCTGGCCTTCGTGCCGGAAGAGCGCCTGGGCCGCGGCGCGGTGCCGGGCATGAGCCTGGCCGCCAACACGCTGCTGTCGCACCAGTCCGCGCCCTACGTGCGGCGTGGCATGATCTCGCCCAAGGCCGCGGCCGGGCTGGCGCAGGCCGTGATCACGCGCTTCCGCGTCAAGGCCAGCGGGCCGCAGGCGCTGGCCAAGAGCCTGTCGGGTGGCAACCTGCAGAAATTCATCGTCGGCCGCGAGATCGAGAGCGGCCCCAAGGTGCTGATCGTGGCCCAGCCCACCTGGGGCGTGGACGTCGGCGCCGCGGCGCAGATCCACAACGAGCTGCTGGCCCTCAAGGCCACCGGCTGCGCGCTGCTGGTGGTGTCCGAGGAGCTGGACGAACTGTTCGCCATCTGCGACCGCCTGCACGTGATCGCCAAGGGCCGGCTGTCGCCGCCGATCCCGGCCCGGGACGCCACGCGCGAGCAGGTCGGCCTGTGGATGAGCGGCTTGTGGGAAGGCGGGCCGGGCGGCCAGCAGGAACCGCGGGAGGCAGCGCTCCATGCCTGATTTCCTGCTCCGCTCGCCGCTCTCGCTAGCCCCGCGCGGCCTGCCCTCGCGCCGCATGGCCTATGCCTCGCCGTTCATCGCGCTGGCGCTCACGCTGGTGTTCGGCGCGCTGCTGTTCCTGCTGCTCGGCAAGGATCCGGTGGCCGCGCTCAAGGTCTTCCTGGTCGATCCGCTCAAGGACCGCCGCGCCATCGGCGAGGTGCTGCTCAAGACCGTGCCGCTGGTGCTGTGCGCGCTCGGCCTCTCCGTGTGCTACCGCGCCAATATCTGGAACATCGGCGCCGACGGCCAGCTCATCGTGGGCGGCATCTTCGCCGGCGCCACCGTGCTGTATTTCGACGTGCCGGGGCACGCCATCAACGGCACCGTGGTGCTGGTGCTGGCGTCGCTCGCGGGCGTGATCGGCGGCATGTTCTGGGCCTCGCTCACCGCCGCGCTCAAGGACAAGTTCAACGCCAACGAGATCCTGGTGTCGCTGATGCTGACCTACATCGCGCAGCAGCTGATGCTGTACGTGGTCAACGGCCCGCTCAAGGACCCCAACGGCATGAACTTCCCGCAGTCCAAGGTGTTCTCCGCCGAGTTCCTGCTGCCCAACCTGATGGCGGGCTCGCGCCTGCACGCCGGCTTCGCGGTGATGCTGGTGCTGGTGGTGGCCATGACGGCCTTCATCTTCCGCAGCTTCGCCGGCTACCGCCTGCAGGTGGGCGGCACCGCGCCGGCGGCGGCGCGCTATGCGGGCTTCTCGGCGCGCCGCTCGCTGTGGAGCGCGCTGATGATCTCGGGCGGCACCGCCGGCCTGGCGGGCGCCTTCGAAGTGACCGGGCCGATCGGCCAGTTGCTGCCGTCGATCTCGCCGGGCTACGGCTTCACCGCCATCATCGTGGCCTTCGTCGGCCGCCTGCATCCGGTGGGCACGGTGTTCGGCGGCATCGTCATGTCCCTGTTCTACATCGGCGGCGAGATGGCGCAGTCGCGCCTGGGCCTGCCCTCGGCCATCGGCGCGGTGTTCCAGGGCATGCTGCTGTTCTTCCTGCTGGCCAGCGACACGCTGATCGACAACCGCCTGCGCTGGCGCGCCAAGGCCGCCTGAGCGAGAACCCACGTACATGGAACAATTCGCACCCCTCATCGCCACCGCGATCAACGCCGGCACGCCGCTGCTGCTGGCCGCGCTCGGCCTGCTCATCAACGAGCGCGCCGGCGTGCTCAACCTCGGCGCCGAAGGCATGATGCTGGTGGCGGCCGCGTTCGGCTTCATGGCCGGCTACCAGACCCAGTCGCCGATGATCGGCTTCGCCGCCGGCGCGCTGGCCGGCATGGTGATGGCCACGCTGTTCTCGTGGCTGGCGCTGGTGCTGGCCACCAACCAGGTCGCCACCGGCCTGGCGCTGTCGATCTTCGGCACCGGGCTGTCGGCCTTCATGGGCCAGCGCTTCGTCGGCTTCGCCATGCCCTCGCAGGCCAGGTCGGTTCCCGGGCTGGCCGACATCCCGTTCTTCGGGCCGGCCTTCTTCCAGCAGCACTGGATGGTGTATTTCAGCCTGCTGCTGTGCGCGGCCATCGCGTGGTTCCTGTTCCGCACGCGCGCCGGACTGACGCTGCGCGCCATCGGCGAGTCGCCCGAGTCGGCCCACGCGCTGGGCTATC
Source organism: Cupriavidus ulmosensis (assembly GCF_977008105.1). Taxonomy (NCBI): domain Bacteria; kingdom Pseudomonadati; phylum Pseudomonadota; class Betaproteobacteria; order Burkholderiales; family Burkholderiaceae; genus Cupriavidus; species Cupriavidus ulmosensis. The sequence continues at coordinate 1,255,373 of NZ_CDRMWP010000001.1, read as the reverse complement.
CGGTGCGCCTGATCCGCTTCGGCGCGCTGCTGTTCGGCGGCGCCTGCTGCGGGCTGGCCGGCGCCTACCTGTCGCTGGTGTACACGCCGATGTGGGTGGAGAACCTGGTGGCCGGGCGCGGCTGGATCGCGCTGGCGCTGACCACCTTCGCCACCTGGCGCCCGGGCCGCGTGCTGGCCGGCGCGTGGCTGTTCGGCGGCGTCACCATCCTGCAGTTCTACCTGCAGGGCATCGGCGTGGCAGTGCCGTCGCAGATCCTGTCGATGCTGCCCTACGCGGCCACCATCGTGGTGCTGGCGCTGATCTCGCGCAACCCGGCGTGGATCCGCCTGAACATGCCGGCGTCGCTCGGCAAGCCGTTCCGCCCCGGTGCCGCCTGAGCCCCTTCCCGCCATGTTTTTCCCGGTGACGGCGCGCGCGGGGAAGCGCCGCCGCACCGGTGTTTCGCGTTCGAGAACCACAGTTGAGCCAACGTCGCACCCTTAGTCATAACAATCACTAGCCAGGTCATTTCAAGGAGAAACCATGATCGTCACGCGCAGGAAAACCCTGGCGGCATTCGCCGCCACCGCCGTGCTGGCCCTCGCCGGCTGCGGCCAGAAGGAAGCCGAGAAGCCCGCCGAAAGCGCCGCACCCGCCTCGGCCCCGGTGGCCGAGCAGAAGGCCGAACCGCTCAAGGTCGCCTTCGTCTACATCGGACCGGTGGGCGACGCCGGCTGGACCTACGCGCACGACGCCGGCCGCAAGGCCGTGGAAGAAAAGTACGGCGACAAGGTGAAGACCTCGTTCGTCGAGAACGTGCCCGAATCGGCCGCCGACGCCGAGCGCGTGTTCCGCGACCTGGCCGCCCAGGGCAACAAGCTGATCTTCGGCACCACCTTCGGCTACATGGAATCGATGCTCAAGGTCGCCAAGGAATTCCCGGACGTGAAGTTCGAGCACGCCACCGGCTTCAAGACCGCCGACAACCTGGCGCAGTACGACGTGCGCACCTATGAAGGCGCCTACCTCGCCGGCGTGGTGGCCGGCAAGATGAGCAAGAGCGGCAAGATGGGCGTGGTCGCGTCGGTGCCCATCCCCGAGGTGATCCGCAACATCGACTCGTTCACGCTGGGCGCGCGCAGCGTCAACCCCAAGGCCACGGTCAAGGTGGTGTGGGTGAACAAGTGGTTCGACCCGGGCAAGGAACGCGAAGCCGCCACCACCCTGATCGGCCAGGGCGTGGACATGCTGATGCAGAACACCGACTCCGCCGCCGTGGTGCAGACCGCCCAGGAAAAGGGCGTGTACGCGTTCGGCTGGGACAGCGACATGAGCAAGTTCGGCGAGAAGGCCCACCTGGCCGCCTCGGCGATCTCGTGGGGCGTCTACTACAACAAGGTGGTCGGCGACGTGCTGGCCAACCAGTGGAAGAACAGCACCACGTGGTGGGGCATCAAGGAAGGCATGATCGACCTCAAGGCCTTCAACGCGGTGGTGCCGGATGACGTCAAGGCGCTGGTGGACGAGCGCAAGAAGGGCATCGCCGACGGCTCGGCGCCGATCTGGAAGGGTCCGCTCAAGGACAACACCGGCAAGGAACAGTTGGCCAAGGATCAGGTCGCCGACGACGGCTTCCTGCATGGGATCAAGTTCTACGTGGAGGGTGTGGAGGGGAAGATTCCGGGGTGATGGTTGGAGGTAGTGGGGAGCGGTGGATGGGGTTTTGGCGTCTGCCGCTTTTTTTGCCGTTGGGGGATTGGGGGGGTGGCTTTTGTGCTTCGAAGTCAAATTCAAAATCAACTGCTTAACGTCAAAGTCAACCGCTTAACTTCAACTTCAAAATCAAAGGCTTTCGCTCCCCCGGAGCGAAAGCCTTTGATTTTGACGTTCTGCAGTTGACGTTGAAGCACAAGCACACCAACCCGCAAGCCAAGCCAAAACCACAAATAGCAATCCCCGTCACCGGGGAACTTGAACCCCCGCCAACCACCCCAAGCTACTTGCAAGACAAGACCCGCCCTCCAGCTTTATGGCGAATGAATCTCGCTGAGTAAAGGAGCCCCTCTCATGTGGAAACGATTCTCCGCGCTATGGACCCTGCTGCGGCGCGACGGCCGCCTGCTGTGGTTCGCGCTGCGCCATCCGGACGCGCCGCGCTGGCTGCGCCCGGCCAGCTTCGGGCTGGTGCTCTATGCGATCTCGCCGATCGACCTGATCCCGGATTTCATCCTCGGGCTGGGCATCGTCGACGACGTGGTGCTGATTCCGCTGGCGGTGCACTTCATGCTCAAGGCCCTGCCGCCGCATGTGCTGCGGCAGGCCGAGGCGCGCGCCGGCACCACCACCGTGCGCGCGCGCTAGCCGCCGCGCTCAGGGCAGCAGGATGGTGGTGCCGGTGGTCTTGCGGCCTTCCAGGTCGCGGTGCGCCTGCGCCACGTCGGCCAGCGCGTAGCGCTGGCGCACCTCGATCTTGACCTTGCCGCTGGTGACCATCTCGAACAGGTCGGCCGCCATCGGCTCCAGCAGTTCGCGGTGGACCACGTAGGTCATCAGCGTGGGCCGCGTGAGGCGCAGCGAGCCCTTGTTGCCGAGCACCGACAGGTCGAACGGCGGCACCGGGCCCGAGGCGTTGCCGAACACCACCATCGTGCCGCGCGGCGCCAGGCAGTCCAGCGAGCCGTTGAAGGTGTCCTTGCCCACCGAGTCGTAGACCGCGGCGACGCCCTTGCCGCCGGTGATCTCCTTGACCCGGTCGACGAACGATTCGCGCGTGTAGACGATGGTGTGGTCGCAGCCGTGCGCGCGCGCCAGCGCCGCCTTCTCGTCGCTGCCGGCGGTGCCGATCACGGTCACGCCGAGCGCCTTGAGCCACTGGCTGGCGATCAGGCCGACGCCGCCCGCGGCCGCGTGCAGCAGCACGGTGTCGCCGGGCTGCGCGCGGTAGCTGTCGCGCACCAGGTATTGCACGGTCAGGCCCTGCAGCATCATCGCCGCGCCCTGCTCGAACGAGATCGCGTCCGGCAGGCGCACCACGATGTCGGCCGGCATCACGCGCACCTGCGCGTAGGCGCCCGTGGGACGGCCCGCGTAGGCCACGCGGTCGCCCACGCCGAGGTGCGTCACGCCCTCGCCCACCGCCTCCACCACGCCGGCGCCTTCCATGCCGATGCCGCCGGGCAGCGGCTGCTTGTACAGGCCGGTGCGGAAATACACGTCGATGTAGTTCAGGCCCACGGCCTCGTGCCGCACGCGGATCTGGCCGGGGCCGGGCTCGCCGACCTCGACATCCACCCACTGCATCACTTCCGGTCCGCCGGTCTCGAAAATACGGATGGCCTTGCTCATGTTGTGCTCCTGTCGTTCTTGCAACCGCGACTTGTGAGGGATCAGGCTTGCGTGCCCGGCTCGGGGTAGAGCCGGCGCAGTTCGGCGACCAGCAGTTCGGCGGTCGCCACGTTGGTCGCGCACGGCACGTTGTGCACGTCGCAGGCGCGCACCAGCGCGTTGATGTCGGGCTCGTGCGGCTGCGGCGTCATCGGGTCGCGCAGGAAGATCACCACGCCCACGCGGCCTTCGGCCAGTTGCGCGCCGATCTGCAGGTCGCCGCCCCAGGGGCCGGAGAGCATGCGCGTCACCGTGAGGCCAACCTCGTCGGCCAGGCGCCCGCCGGTGGTGCCGGTGGCCAGCAGTTCGCAGCGCGCGAGGAAATCGCGGTGGCGCTGGGCAAAAGCGACGATGTCGTCTTTCTTGTGGTCGTGCGCGATCAGCGCAATGCGGGGGCAAGTCATCTGCGTCATCCGGGCCAGTCAGGGAAAGGCCGGGCCGGCGCGGCCCGGCGGGAAACACCCCGTGCGCGGCAAGGCCACGCGCGGGGTACGGCAAAACGGGGCAAACGGCGAAAAGCGGCCTAGAACGTGCCCGGGAACGCGCCACCGTCCAGCAGGATGTTCTGGCCGGTCATGTAGGCGGCCTGGCGGCTGCACAGGAAGGCGCAGGTGGCGCCGAACTCGGCCGGCTCGCCGAAGCGGCGGGTCGGGTTCTGCGCGGCGCGGCGCTCGGCCACTTCCTCCACCGTCAGGCCGGCCTTCTTCGCGCCGCCTTCCATCGTCTTGAACAGGCGGTCGGTATGGAACGGCCCCGGCAGCAGGTTGTTGACGGTCACGCCGTGCTGCGCCACTTCGCGCGCCAGCCCGGCGACGAAGCCGGTCAGGCCCGAGCGCGCGCCGTTGGACAGGCCGAGCACGTCGATCGGCGCCTTGACCGCGCCGCTGGTGATGTTGATGATGCGGCCCCACTTGCGCGCGATCATGCCGTCCACGGTGGACTTGATCAGCTCGATCGGGGTCAGCATGTTGGCGTCGATCGCGGCCAGCCACGCATCGCGGTCCCAGTCGCGGAAATTGCCCGGCGGCGGGCCGCCGGCGTTGTTGACGAGGATGTCCAGGTCGCCGAGCCTGGCGACGGCATCCAGCGCCAGCTTGCGTCCTTCCGGGGTGGTGATGTCGGTGGCCACCGCCACCACGCGCCGGCCGTGGCGCGCGCGCAGGTCCGCCGCCGCCTTCTCCAGCGCCTCGGCGCCGCGCGCCACGATCACCACGTCCACGCCTTCGGCGGCCAGCGCGTCCGCGCAGGCGAAACCGAGGCCCTTGCTGGCGCCGCACACCAGCGCATGCTTGCCGCGCAATCCTAGATCCATCTCGTCGACTCCTTGTTGTGTCATCGGGGCGGCTGCCCGCCCCTGTTGTTGGCCATGCCTTGTGTCTTCTAGCCTGCCCGCGCCGGTTCGCGCCGGCGCGCCGACAGCAAATATATCCCGCCCATGACCAGCGCGCTGCCGGCCAGTTGCACGCCGGTGATCGGCTCGCCCAGCAGCCAGAAACCGAGGAACAGCGTCGACACCGGGCCCAGCATGCCGGCCTGCGACGCCATCGGCGCGCCGATGCGCGCCACCGCGATCATCGTCAGCGACACCGGCATCACCGTGCACAGCACCGAGTTCACCAGCGACAGCCACATCACGGGCGCCGGCTGCAGCAGCGCCGCCACGGGGCGCCCCAGCACGACATACTGCACGATGCAGCAGGCGGTGGACACGCACATCGCATACGCCACCAGCCGCAGCGAGCCGATGCGCTGCACCAGCTCGCCGGACAGGATCAGGTAGATGCCGTAGGTCAGCGCGCTGCTCAGCACCAGCGCCGCGCCCAGCCAGACCCCGCTGCCGCTCACGTCCAGATCATGCGCGAAAACCAGCACGATGCCTATATACGCGAGCAGCAGCGACAGCCATTGCCTGGGGCTGATGCTGCGCTTGAACACCACGGCGCTGGTCAGCAGCACGAACGACGGCGTGAGGAACAGGATCAGCCGCTCCAGCCCGGCGGTGATGTACTGCAGGCCGAGGAAATCGAGGAAGCTCGACAGGTAGTAGCCGATGAAGCCGAGGAAGACGATGCGGCCGCGGTCGGCCCAGGACAGCGCCGGCAGCCGGCGCGACTGCCACCAGCCGATCGCCATGAACAGCGGCACGGCGAACAGCATGCGCAGCGTGATGACCATGACCGCGTCGACGTCGTAGCGGTACATCAGCTTGGCGACGATGGCCTTGCAGGAAAACAGCACGGCGCCGATGGCGGCCACGGCGAGGCCGCTGCGCTGGGAGGGTGGCTGGGAAGCGGGCTGCGCGGGAGCCGCGATGCGGGAAAGTGGGGATGCGGGCACGGGGGCGGACTGGATGGGACACGCCGCGCGCCGCCGGAGGCGGCTCGGGCAGGACGCGAGCCATTGTATGCGAAAAGAGGCAAAGGCTGCGGACGCCGCCCGCGCCGGGCCGCGGCGGGCGGCAGCGGCCGCGGCGGCGCGGGCGCGGGCCCGGCCGAGGCGGCGCTGGCAGCCTTCGCCAAACTGCCGTAAGCTCGCCGGTCGGCACGCCCGCCCGCGTGCCGCATAAGAAAAACCAAGGAGCACACATGACGGCAGCATCCCTCTTTCCCTCCCTTTCGCCCGCCGCCGCGCGCGGGCCGGCCGCCGGCCGGCGCCTGCTGGGCGCGGCCGCCATCGCCGCCGCGCTGGCCGGAAGCTGGCTGCCAGGCGTGGCCGGCGCGGCCGGCGACTACCCGTCCAGGCCGATCCGCTTCGTCGTGCCCTACGCGGCCGGCGGCACCACCGACCTGGTGGCGCGCACGGTCGGCCAGCGCATCGGCGAGAAGCTGGGCCAGCCGGTGGTGGTGGAAAACCGCCCGGGCGCCGGCGGCAACATCGGCATGGAGGCGGTGGCCAAGGCCGCGCCGGACGGCTACACCATCGGCTTCGGCGCGATCTCCACCAACGCGCTCAACCCGCACATCTACAAGCACGTGCCGTTCGACCCGCGCAAGGACTTCACCGCGGTGAGCCTGCTGGGCACCTCCACCATCGTGCTGGAAGTCAGCAACGACCTGCCGGTGAAGACGGTAGCCGAGCTGGTCGGTTATGCCAAGGCGCATCCCGGCCTGACCTACGCCACGGCGGGCGCCGGCACCTCGATGCACCTGGCCGGCGCGATGTTCTCGCAGATGACGCAGACCGGCCTGGTCCACGTGCCGTACAAGGGCAGCAGCCCGGCCATCAACGACATGCTGGGCGGCCACGTGCAGGTGATGTTCGACAACCTGCCGGCCTCGCTGCCGCACATCCAGGCCGGCAAGCTGCGCGCGCTGGCGGTGGCGGGCAAGACCCGCTCGCCGTCGCTGCCCAACGTGCCGACGCTGGCCGAGGCCGGCCTGGCCGGCTACGCCGTGGAGCCGTGGTTCGGCGTGTACGGCCCGGCCGGCATGCCGGCGCCGGTGGTGCAGGCGCTCAACGCCGCGCTGGTCGAGGCGCTCGGCAATGCCGAGGTGAAGGACAAGCTGGTGCAGGCCGGCTTCAACCCGAAGGGCTCGAGCGCGGCGGAGCTGCAGTCGCTGACGCTGTCCGAGTACGAGAAGTTCGGCAAGGTGGCCAGGAGCGCCAGCATCTCGCTGGACTGACGCGGGCGGGCCGGCCCGCCACGGTGGCGGCGGGCGGCCCGGCATCCATTACAATCCGGCTGCACCGGGCCTCGCGCCCCTTCCCGTGTTCAGCGCACCCGCGCACACCCGCGCGTACCTTCCGCGCCTTTTCTGCCGCCGATCCGCCATGAAGCAAGACCCCCGCTTTCCCAACCTGTACATCCTCGACCACCCGCTGATCCAGCACAAGCTCTCCCACATGCGCGACAAGGAGACCTCCACGCGCACGTTCCGCGAGCTGCTGCGCGAGATCACGCTGCTGATGGGCTACGAGATCACGCGCAGCCTGCCGCTCACCACGCGCCGCATCGAGACGCCGCTGGTCGAGCTGGACGCGCCCGTGATCGCCGGCAAGAAGCTGACCATCGTGCCGGTGCTGCGCGCCGGCGTGGGCATGAGCGACGGCCTGGTCGAGCTGATTCCGTCGGCGCGCATCGGCCACATCGGCGTGTACCGCGACGACCAGCACCGCCCGGTGGAATACCTGGTGCGCCTGCCCGACGTGGAGGACCGCAGCTTCATCCTGTGCGACCCGATGGTGGCGACCGGCTATTCGGCCGCGCACGCGGTCGACGTGCTCAAGCGCCGCGGCGTGAAGGACGAGGCCATCACCTTCGTCGCGCTGGTGGCGGCGCCCGAAGGCGTGGAAGTGTTCCAGAAGGCGCACCCGAACGTGAGGCTGTTCGTGGCCTCGCTGGACAGCCACCTCGATTCGCACGCCTACATCGTGCCGGGCCTCGGCGACGCCGGCGACCGCCTGTTCGGCACCAAGAACTGAGCGCGGGAAGGGCGCGGGAGGGGCGCGGGCGGGCGGCACAGTCTGCACCCGGATTGATCCGCCTCAACGCCCGCAGCCGGGGGTCTGCCTAGACTGGGCAGCGGCACGTCGACCGACGTGCCGCGCCAGACCAGGGAGACTCAGATGGAAGCCTTCAAGATCCTGTTCACCACCGATACCGGGCTGATGAGCCTGGCCGTGATCGCCTTCATCATCGGCATGGGGTGGTTTTTCACGCGCCTGTTCCTGCGCAAGATGCGCGAGGATGCCGAGGCCGCGCGCAAGCGCTGAGCCGGCGCGCCGCCCTAGCGCGGGCGGCGGCCTACTTCTTCTTGCCCCCTCCCAGCAGGCTGCCCAGCACGCCGCGGATCAGTTCGCGGCCGACCTGCGAGCCGACCGTGCGCGCGGCCGACTTGGCCATCGACTCCAGGATGGAGTCGCCGCGCCCGCTCTTGCCGGTGCCCTTGGTCAGGCCGCCGAAGATCTCGCCGGCCTGGTCGAGCCAGCCGCCGCCCTGCGCCGGCGCGTCCTGGCCCGCGGCGGGCGTGCCGGCGGGCGCGCCATTGCCGGCCGTTCCCGTTCCCGCCGCGCGGCCCTTGAGCTTCTCGTAGGCCGATTCGCGGTCGATGGCCTGCTCGTAGGTGCCGGCCACCAGCGACGCGGCCAGCAGTTGCTTGCGCTCGTCGTCGCTGACCGGGCCGATGCGGCTGCCCGGCGCCATCACCCAGGCGCGCTGGGTGATGCCGGGGATGCCCTTGGCGTCGAGCAGCGACACCAGCGCCTCGCCCACGCCGAGCTCGCCGATCACCTTTTCCAGGTCCAGCGCCGGGTTGGCGCGCATGGTGGTGGCCGCCACCTTGACCGCCTTCTGGTCGCGCGGCGTGAACGCGCGCAGCGCGTGCTGCACGCGGTTGCCGAGCTGGCCCAGCACGGTGTCGGGAATGTCCACCGGGTTCTGCGTGACGAAGTACACGCCCACGCCCTTGGAGCGGATCAGGCGCACCACCTGCTCGATCTTGTCGAGCAGCGCCTTGGGCGCGTCGTTGAACAGCAGGTGCGCCTCGTCGAAGAAGAACACCAGCTTGGGCTTGTCGAGGTCGCCGGCCTCGGGCAGCTTCTCGAACAGCTCGGACAGCAGCCACAGCAGGAAGGTGGCGTAGAGCTTGGGAGAGCTGAGCAGCTTGTCGGCGGCCAGGATGTTGACCACGCCCTGCCCGTTCTCGGTCTGGATGAAGTCGTCCAGGTTGAGCATGGGCTCGCCGAAGAAGACGTCCGCGCCCTGCGACTCCAGCGCCATCAGGCCGCGCTGGATGGCGCCGACCGAGGCCGTGGAGATGTTGCCGTACTCGGTGGTGAACTGGCCGGCGTTGTCGCCCACGTACTGCAGCATGGCGCGCAGGTCCTTGGCGTCGAGCAGCAGCAGGCCGTTGGCGTCGGCGATGCGGAACACCAGGTTGAGCACGCCCTGCTGGGTGTCGTTGAGCTCCAGCAGGCGCGACAGCAGCAGCGGGCCCATGTGCGAGACCGTGGCGCGCACCGGATGGCCCTTCTGCCCGAACACGTCCCACAGCGTGGTGGGGCAGCCGCCCCACACCGGCTCGGGCAGGCCCAGGTCGTGCAGGCGCGCCTTGAGCTTGTCGGACAGCGCGCCCGGCTGGGAGATGCCGGTCAGGTCACCTTTGACGTCGGCCAGGAATACCGGCACGCCCAGCCGCGAGAATCCCTGCGCCAGGCTTTGCAGCGTCACGGTCTTGCCGGTGCCGGTGGCGCCGGTGATCAGCCCGTGCCGGTTGCCCATCTCGGGCAGCAGGGCGAGTTCGAGTTCTGCGTTCTTGGCAATGAGGATGGGATCGGCCATGATTTCTCTGGTTGGCAGGCGGCGCCCGGGGCGCCGCCGCTTGTCGTTCCCCGCGCGCCGGCGGCTCCCGCCATCGGGGGCCGGCGGCGGCAGGGCCGCGTGATAAAATGCTGGGCTGATTATAGCCAGCCCCCAGGCCGGCTCACAGGCATACGACACCTTCCGCCGGCGCCGCCGGGCCAGCTTGGCCCGCCCGGCGCGGGCGGCGCGCGCCGGCCAAGGCGCGCGCATCAATACGCATTCCGCTTCGGAGAGAATCATGGCCGGTCACTCAAAATGGGCCAATATCAAACACAAGAAGGCCGCCGCTGACGCCAAGCGCGGCAAGGTCTGGACCCGCCTGATCAAGGAAATCACGGTGGCCGCCAAGCTCGGCGGCGGCGACCCCGATTCCAACCCGCGCCTGCGCCTGTCGATGGACAAGGCGATGGACGCGAACATGCCCAAGGACAACATGCAGCGCGCCATCCAGCGCGGCGTGGGCGGCCTGGAAGGCGTGAACTACGAAGAAATCCGCTACGAGGGCTACGGCCTGGCGGGCGCGGCCATCATCGTCGACTGCCTGACCGACAACCGCACCCGCACCGTGGCCGAAGTGCGCCATGCGTTTTCCAAGCACGGCGGCAACATGGGCACGGAAGGCTCGGTGGCCTTCATGTTCACCCACTGCGGCCAGTTCCTGTTCGCCCCCGGCACGCCCGAGGACAAGCTGATGGAAGCCGCGCTGGAAGCCGGCGCCGACGACGTGGTCACCAACGACGACGGCTCGATCGAGGTGCTGTGCCCGCCCAACGATTTCGGCACGGTCAAGGCCGCGCTGGAAGCCGCGGGCTTCAAGGCCGAGCTGGCGGACGTCACCATGAAGCCGCAGAACGAAGTCAGCTTCACCGGCGACGACGCCGCCAAGATGCAGAAGCTGCTCGACGTCCTGGAAAACCTGGACGACGTGCAGGAAGTGTTCACCAACGCGGTGATCGAGGAATAAGCGGGCGTCCGGCAGGAGGCTCGTCCCACGGCGGCAGCGCGGTTCTTGGCGGACCCTCGCTGCCGCTTTTTCGCATGCGAATTTTTTCTGGCAGTGGATCATGAAAGTATTGGTTGTCGGCTCGGGTGGTCGTGAACACGCGCTGGCCTGGAAACTGGCCCAGTCGCCCAAGGTACAGGTGGTGTACGTGGCGCCGGGCAACGGCGGCACCGCGCTCGACAAGCGTCTGCAGAACGTGCCGCTGACCGATCCGGAAGTGCTGGCGGCGTTCGCCGAGCGCGAGGGCGTGAGCTTCACCGTGGTCGGCCCCGAGGCGCCGCTGGCGGCCGGCATCGTCGACATCTTCCGCGCCAAGGGCCTGCGCATCTTCGGGCCGACCCAGGCCGCCGCGCAGCTGGAGTCGTCCAAGGACTTCGCCAAGGCCTTCATGCAGCGCCACGGCATCCCCACCGCCGCCTACCAGACCTTCAACGACGCCGCCGCCGCGCATGCCTACATCGACGCGCAGGGCGCGCCGATCGTCGTCAAGGCCGACGGCCTGGCCGCCGGCAAGGGCGTGGTGGTCGCCACCACGCTGGAAGAAGCGCACGCCGCGGTCGACATGATGCTGGCCGACAACCGCCTCGGCGACGCCGGCGCGCGCGTGGTCATCGAGCAGTTCCTGGCCGGCGAGGAAGCCAGCTTCATCGTGCTGGTGGACGGCAAGAACGTGCTGGCGCTGGCCACCAGCCAGGACCACAAGCGCCTGCTCGACCACGACGCCGGCCCCAACACCGGCGGCATGGGCGCGTACTCGCCGGCCCCGGTGGTCACGCCCGCGCTGCACGCGCGCGCGCTGCGCGAGATCATCCTGCCGACCGTGCGCGGCATGGAGAAGGACGGCATCGTCTACACCGGCTTCCTCTACGCCGGCCTGATGATCGGCGCCGACGGCAGCCTCAAGACGCTGGAATTCAACTGCCGCATGGGCGACCCGGAAACCCAGCCGATCCTGGCGCGCCTGAAGACCGACCTGGTCGACGTGATGGAGCACGCGGTCTCCGGCCGCCTCGACGAGATCGAGCTGGACTGGGACCGCCGCACCGCGCTGGGCGTGGTGATGGCCGCGCACGGCTATCCCGACGCGCCGCGCAAGGGCGACGTCATCACCGGCATCCCGCCCGAGGCCGAGGACAGCATGACCTTCCACGCCGGCACCGCGCTCAAGGACGGCGTGCTGCAGGTCACCGGCGGGCGCGTGCTGTGCGTGGTCGGGCTGGCCGACACGGTCAAGGCGGCGCAGCGCGCGGCCTACGCGGCGGTCGGGCAGATCCATTTCGACGGCATGCAATATCGTACCGACATCGGCTACCGCGCCCTGAAGCGTTAAAGGCGGATAAATCTACTGCGCGGCGCATGGCGGGCCCTGTGGTGCTCGCCGTACCGATGTACGGCTGCGCTCCTCGGACCCGCCATGCGCCGCTCGCTACGATTTCTCCGCCTTCAACGGGACGTCCGGACCGGCGTTTCAGCGTTTCGGCATGCCCCGCGCCAAACATCCGCAAAGCCCCTATTCCGGGCATTCCCGGCGCCAGCCAGTACAATCATGACACCGCCATGACGGCCGGACAGGCGAACCGCCTGCCCGGCCGTCGCCGCACCGGCCCATCCGCCCGCACACCATGATCGATTCCCAGGCAGTCCGTGCCTATCTGCTCGGTCTGCAAGACCGTATCACCGACGCTGTCGCCGCCATCGACGGCCAGCCGTTCGCCACCGATGCCTGGGAGAAGCCGCCCACCGAGCGCCTGCGCGGCAGCGGGCGCACCCGCATCCTGGAAGGCGGCGCCGTGATGGAGCGCGCCGGCGTGGGCTTTTCGCACGTGCGCGGCGACGCGCTGCCGCCGTCGGCCACCGCCAGCCGGCCGGAGCTGGCCGGGCGCGGCTTCGAGGCGCTGGGCGTGTCGCTGGTGTTCCATCCGCGCAACCCCTACGTGCCGACCGTGCACATGAACGTGCGCTGCCTGCTGGCGGTCAAGGACGGCGCCGAGCCGGTGTGGTGGTTCGGCGGCGGCATGGACCTGACGCCGTACTACGGCGACGCCGGCGACTGCGCGCACTTCCACCGCGCCTGCCGCGACGCGCTGGCGCCCTACGGCGCGGATCTCCATCCGCGCTTCAAGCAGTGGTGCGACGAGTATTTCTTCCTCAAGCACCGCGACGAGCCGCGCGGCATCGGCGGCATCTTCTTCGACGACTTCTCCGCGCTCGGCTTCGAGCGCAGCTTCGCCATGACGCGATCGGTCGGCGACGCCTTCCTCGATGCCTATCTGCCGATCCTGCGCGCGCGCAAGGACCAGCCCTACGGCGCGCGCGAGCGCGACTTCCAGGCCTACCGGCGCGGGCGCTACGTGGAGTTCAACCTCGTGTTCGACCGCGGCACGCATTTCGGCCTGCAGTCGGGCGGGCGCAGCGAATCCATCCTGATGTCGATGCCGCCGCAGGCCACCTGGCGCTACGACTGGCAGCCGGAGCCGGGCAGCGCCGAAGCGGCGCTGTACACCGACTTCCTGCCCGTGCGCGACTGGGCCTGACGGCGAGCGTATGGAATACGACAAGACCCGATCAGGCAGCGCCGGCGACGGCCAGCGCCCCTACCGCCTCGGCATCCTCGGCGGCACCTTCGACCCACCGCACAGCGGCCACGTCGCGCTCGCGCGGCTCTGCATCGAGCGGCTCGAGCTGGATGAGCTGGTGTGGATCCCGACCGGCCAGTCCTGGCAGAAAGGCGACGACGTCACGCCCGCCGCCGACCGCCTCGCCATGACCGAACTGGCCGCGGCGGCGCTGGCCGACACGCATGCGCGCGTGCACGCCAGCCGCATGGAAGTCGACCGCGCCGGCCCCAGCTACACCGTCGACACCGTGCACGAACTGCGCCAGCGCTACGGCCCGCACGCCTCGCTGGCGTGGTTGATGGGCGCCGACCAGTTGCTGCGCCTGCATACCTGGCACGGCTGGCAGGCGCTGTTCGCGGACGTGCATCTGTGCGTGGCCACGCGGCCCGGTTTCGACCTCTCCGAACTCGACGGTCCGGTGCGCCAGGAGCTCGCCGCGCGCCGCGCGCCCACCCACCTGATACAATCCACGCCCTCCGGCCACATGTGGATCGACCAGACGCTCGCCGTCGACCTCTCCTCCACCGCCCTTCGCCAACGCCTGGCCGCCGGACAGCCGGCAGATGACCAACTGCCGCCCGGCGTGGCACACTACATCGCGAGCCGCGGCCTTTACCGGCCTGCCCCGTCGGATCTGCCCGGCGCGGCCCGCCCACAAACCGATCTCAGCTGAACAAGAACGCACCATGGATATTCGCAAACTGCAACGCGCCATCGTCGACGGCCTCGAAGATGTCAAGGCGCAGGACATCAAGGTGTACGACACCACCCACCTGACCGAGCTGTTCGACCGGGTGGTGATCGCCAGCGGGACCTCGAACCGCCAGACCAAGGCGCTGGCCGCCTCGGTGCGCGATACCGTCAAGGGCGCGGGCGGCCACATCGTCGCGGTGGAAGGGCTGGAAACGGGCGAATGGGTGCTGGTCGACTGCGGCGACGCCGTGGTCCACATCATGCAGCCGCAGTTGCGCATGTACTACAACCTCGAGGAAATCTGGGGCGACAAGCCGGTGCGCCTGAAGCTGGCCGCCGCCAAAAAGGGCCTGGCCAAGGCCAGCGAGCCGGTCGACGAGGACGAGGATGAAGACGCGCCGGTGGTCCGCACCGTGCGCCGCGCCAGCAACCTGCGCCCCGCGCTGGCACGCCTGCCCGAAGGCATGAAAGAGCCCTCGCCGCCGCTCGGCCACGAGGACACCGACGCCGACGCCATCGCCGTCAACCGCGCGCCGGCCGTCAAGAAACGCCTGACCAGCAGCCTGGGCTCGGCTCCCGCGCGCGGCGCGCCGGCCAAGTCCGCCGCGCCGCGCAAGAGCGCCGCCGGCACCGGCGCGGCGCGCAAGACCGCGGCGAAGACGCCGGTCAAGACCGCCACCAAGACCGCGGCCAAGGCGCCCGCCAGGACCGCCGCCGCCAAGGCGCCGGCGCGCAAGCGCGCCACCCGTCCGGCCTGAGCCGGCGCGGCGCCATCCCGCCATGCAGTTGCTGATCGTGGCCGTCGGCCACAAGATGCCCGGCTGGATCGAGACCGGCTTCGCCGAGTACGCCAAGCGCATGCCGCCCGAACTGCGCATCGAGCTGCGCGAGATCAAGCCCGAGGCGCGTTCCTCCAGCAATAACGCCGCCACCGTGATGCAGCGCGAGGCGGCCCGCATCGAGGCGGCGCTGCCGCGGCAATGCCGCATCGTGGCGCTGGACGAGCGCGGCCGCGACCTCACCACGGTGCAGCTCGCCGGCCAGTTGACCGACTGGCAGCGCGAGGGCGGCGACGTGGCCTTCCTGATCGGCGGCGCCGACGGCCTCGACCCGGCCCTCAAGACGCGCGCGCAGACCCTGCTGCGGCTGTCCAGCCTGACCCTGCCGCACGGCATGGTGCGCGTGCTGCTGGCCGAGCAGCTGTACCGCGCGTGGTCGGTCACGCAGAACCATCCGTATCACCGCGCCTGACCTGCGCGCCGGTCCCGCGCACCGCCCCCCGGCCGCATCTGCGGCGATGCAGCACAAGGGTACAATGCGGCCCAAGCGGCGCATGGCGCCTGCCGGATCTTCTCCCACCAGGACTACCCGACCGCCGTGATCCATCCCTTTCTCTACCTTGCCTCCCAGAGCCCGCGCCGGCGCGAGCTGCTGACCCAGCTCGGCGTGGCCTACGAACTGCTGCTGGCCGGCGACGATGAAGACGCCGAAGCGCTCGAAGCGGTGCTGCCCGGCGAAAGCCCCGACGACTACGTGCAGCGCGTGTGCGCGCTCAAGGCCGAGGCCGCGCTGCGCCGCCGCGAGCGGCGCGCCCTGCCCGACGCGCCCATCCTGACCTCCGACACCACGGTCTGCCTGGACGGCGAGATCCTCGGCAAGCCGGACGGCGACGCCGATGCCGCGCGCATGCTGGCGGCGCTGTCGGGCCGGACCCACCGCGTGCTGACCGCGGTGACGGTGGCCTCCACGCTCGGCCTGCGCCATGCGCTGTCGGTCTCCGACGTCACCTTCCGCGCCATGACCGAGGCCGAGATCGCCGCCTACGTGGCCAGCGGCGAGCCGGCCGGCAAGGCCGGCGCGTACGGCATCCAGGGCCGCGCGGCGGAGTTCGTGGCGCGAATCGCCGGCAGCTATTCGGGTATCATGGGCTTGCCCTTGTTCGAGACGGCTGCCCTGCTCAGACAGGCCCGACTACGGTTCTGAGAACCCGCCACCGACCTTTTCGTCAACCCACGGCATGCACGGCCGTGGCATCGCCCCCGGAGCGCGTGGCGGCATAGTGCGGACAACCATCTGGCCGGCGCGCCGGCACGAGTTTCACCCACCATGACTGAAGACATCCTAGTCAACATCACACCGCAGGAAACGCGCGTGGCCATCGTGCAGCAGGCCGCCGTGCAGGAGCTCCATGTCGAGCGCACGCTTTCGCGCGGGCTGGTCGGCAACATCTACCTGGGCAAGGTCGTGCGCGTGCTGCCGGGCATGCAGTCCGCCTTCATCGACATCGGCCTGGAGCGCGCGGCCTTCCTCCACGTCGCCGACATCTGGCACCCGCGCGACCCCGAGAAGAACGGCAACGCCGCGCCGCTGGCGATCGAGAAAACGCTGTACGAAGGCCAGGCGCTGATGGTGCAGGTGATCAAGGACCCGATCGGCACCAAGGGCGCGCGCCTGTCGACCCAGGTCAGCATCGCCGGGCGCACGCTGGTCTACCTGCCGCAGGACCCGCACATCGGCATCTCCCAGCGCATCGAAGGCGAGGTCGACCGCGAAGCGCTGCGCGCGCGCGTGCAGGGCCTGGTGCCGGCCGACGAGCGCGGCGGCTTCATCGTGCGCACCATCGCCGAGGAATCGAGCGACGAGGAGCTCGGCAACGACATCGCCTACCTGCGCAAGATCTGGGCCTCGATCCGCCAGAACGCCACCAGCCTGCCCGCGCCCAGCCTGCTCTACCAGGACCTGAACCTGGCCCAGCGCGTGCTGCGCGACTTCGTCAGCGACGCCACCAACGTGATCCAGGTGGACTCGCGCGAGAACTACCAGAAGCTGGTCGAGTTCGCCCAGGAATACACGCCCGCGGTGCTGCCGCGCCTGTCGCACTACACCGGCGAGCGCCCCGTCTTCGACCTCTTCAACATCGACGCCGAGATCGAGAAGGCGCTGTCGCGCCGCGTCGACCTCAAGTCCGGCGGCTACCTGATGATCGACCAGACGGAGGCCATGACCACCATCGACGTCAACACCGGGGGCTACGTCGGCGCGCGCAACTTCGACGACACCATCTTCAAGACCAACCTGGAGGCGGCGCACACCATCGCGCGCCAGTTGCGGCTGCGCAACCTGGGCGGCATCATCATCATCGATTTCATCGACATGGAGAACGCCGAGCACCGCGACGCCGTGCTGTCCGAGCTCAAGCGCGCGCTCGCGCGCGACCGCACCCGCATCACCGTCAACAGCTTCTCCCAGCTCGGGCTGGTCGAGATGACCCGCAAGCGCACGCGCGAATCGCTCGCGCACGTACTGTGCGAGCAGTGCCCGGTGTGCCAGGGCAAGGGCCAGGTCAAGACGCCGCGCACGGTGTGCTACGACATCCTGCGCGAGATCATGCGCGAGTCGCGCCAGTTCAACCCGCGCGAATTCCGCATCCTCGGCTCGCAGCACGTGATCGACCTGTTCCTCGAGGAAGAAAGCCAGCACCTCGCCATGCTCGGCGACTTCATCGGCAAGCCGATCTCGCTGCAGGTGGAATCGACGTTCCACCAGGAGCAGTACGACATCATCCTGATGTGAGCCCGGCGTGCGGCGCCCGCCTCCCGAAATGGAAGAATTGGTAACAGTTGTGCCGGGCGATCCACGCTAGACTGATCCGCAAGCCCTTCCTGAACAGGGCTCTTCGGAGAAGAAACGATGAAAAAGACCAAGGTGGTCGCCAGCATGCTGCTGGCCGCTTTCGCGATGACTTCGGTCGCCGGGTTCGCCCAGGGCCATGACGACCGCAGGGGCCCGCCGCCGGGCCGCTACGATCACGATCACGGCCACGGGCCCGCGCATGGCCGCGGCCCGGACCGCGGTCCCGACCGTGGCCCCGAGGGGTATCGCCCGCCGCCGGGCGGCTGGCACAAGGGCGAGCGGATTCCGATGGAATACCGCGACCGCCAGTACGTGGTCGACAACTGGCGCGAGCATCGCCTGTCCGCGCCGCCGCGCGGCTACCAGTGGGTCGGCGTGGGCGGCGACTACTTCCTGATCGGCGTGGCCACCGGCGTGGTGCTCCAGACCCTCATCGGCCACTGAGCGCCGCATCGCCACAGGTCGGCGGGCGGGGCCTGCGCCGGGACCAAGCGCCGCCAGCCGACCAGCCGCCGGACCGCGCCATGCGGCCGGCGGGCATCAACCTCCAGACGCCACGCGCGGCCCTGGCGCCGCCTTGACGTCCTGCCCCGATGTTCTGCCCTGATCCCTGATCTGCAGCCTCAACGCGCCGCCGCCACCTTGGCCGGCGCCGGCACCGCGTAACCATCCGTCAGCGTCTTCAGGAACGCGATCACGTCGCGGATCTCGGCGTCGCTCATCGCCGGCTTGCCGCCGGCCTTGCCGCCGAACGGCGCTTCCATGTTGACGTTGTCGTGGTACTGCGCGGGCAGGTCGTCGAACTTGTCGACGCCGCCGCCGGGCTTGCGCGGATACCAGCGGCCCGGGTTGGTGTCGCGCTCCGCGTAGAAGTGCAGCACCGCTTCCAGCGAATGGAACATGCCGTTGTGGAAGAACGTGCGGCGCAGCGCCACGTTGCGCAGCGACGGCGTGCGGAACAGCCCGCAGTATTCGCCGCGCTCCTTGAGATCGGTACGGTCGGGGCCGCACAGGCCCATGTCGAAGAAGGCCGGGTCCGCGTTGCTCGCGAGCTTGCGGTTGCGCGGCACGCCCAGCGCGATGAAGCCGAAGTCCGTGAACGCCGGGAACGCGCCTTCGCGGATGCTGCCCGGGTGGCAGGCGGCGCAATTGCCCTTGTCCGGATCGTTGAACACGCGCAGCCCGCGCGTTTCCTGCGGGGTCAGCGCCGCCTGGCCGCGCAGCACGGCGTCGTACTTGCTGGTGTACGGATAGAACTCGGCCGGCGTTTCCTGGAAGACCTCGAGCGCCATCACGATGGCCTGGTAGGCGGTGCCTTCGTCGTCGAGGATGTCCTTGCCGAACACCTGGCGGAAGGTGTCCGCATGCGGGCCCGAGCGGATGCGCGCGACCACCGCGCCCGGCGTGCCGTTGGCCATCTCGTGCGCGGACAGCAGCGGCGCGCCGGCCTGCTCGTGCGTCGACGCGGCGCGGCCGTCCCAGTCGTGGCCGCCGGTCGGCCCCTGGTCGACCGAGTCGTCGCCGTCGTTCTCGTGGAAGTGCTCGGCGAACGGCGGCACGTTCTGCACATAGCGCAGCGACGGCGCGGCGCGCGTGCCCGGGTGCCGCATGTCGGTGCCGCCCAGCTGCACGGACAGGTCGTTGGGCGGCCCGTAGGCATGCGTGGGGCTGTGGCAGCTCGCGCAGGCCTGCTGGCCCGATGCCGACAGCGCCGGATCGAAGAACAGCGCCCTGCCGAGCGCGCCCAGCGCCGGAATCGACGGATGGCGCTCGGCCATCATCGCGTAGAACGCCTTGGGTGCGGCCTTGGAAGCCGGGGCCGGCGCGCTGGCCGCCACCGGCGGCGCGTCCTGCCCGCCGCACGCGCCCAGCAAGGCCACCGCCAGCACCAGCGCCCCGCCACCCGCAGCACGCCTCCACGCCTGCGGTGAAGGCAACGAGATATTCAACGGCAAGGGCGGCGGCAGCATGGAGGCGAAGCGCGAAATCGTGGAAGTCGTGAGGGGGGCGGCGCAGGCGCGAGGCGTCGGCATTCGCGCCCGGAAGGCTTGCCACACTAGCGCACGCGGATGACAGCCGCGTGTCAGTCACCAGACCGACTTGTGCGGCGCTGACCGCCGCCGGCACGCGAAGTTCCCCGCTGTGCAGCACCATCATCAATTTGACACGGACGCGCGCCACACTCCCGCCTCATGGAAAACACCGGCCTTTTTTGCCTCGGCAGCCATTTCTTGTCCCCTCAAACGCATAGAAGAGGAAAACCCATGCGTCGCGCATTTCGACTCTTTCCGCTGGCGGCACTAGCCGCTGCCGCCATGACCGCCTGCGGCGGCAGCGACTCCGTCAGCCCGACGCCGGCCACGCCGGCCGCCACCACCTCCGGCGTAGTGACCGGCAGCTACTTCGAGCACGCCAAGGTCTGTATCGACGCCAACAACAACGCCAAGTGCGACAGCGGCGAAGCCAGCACCTTCACCGACGCGCAAGGCGCCTACACGCTCACCGGCAGCGGCGCCGTGGTGGCCGAGATCGGCACCGACGCCTTCCGCAACGACGGCAGCGCGCACAACGCAGTGACCCGCCCGCTGGTCTTCCGCGCACCGGCGGCGGCCAACGGCGTGCTCAGCGCCATCTCGACCGAGCTGGCCGCGCTGATGGACGGCAACGGCGGCGACCTCAACGCGGCCAAGACGCAACTGGCCACCCGCCTCGGCGTGGCCGCGGACAAGCTGCTGGAAGACCACAACAAGGAAACCGACAGCAAGATCAAGACCACGCTGCAGGCCGAGATCGACCAGACCATCGACCTGATCGCCGACGCCGTGGCCGCTGGTGGCGACATCGGCAAGGCCATCGGCGACGGCGTGGCCAAGCGCCTGGCGCTGAACAACATCCAGACCGTGGTGGTGATCTACGCGGAAAACCGTGGCTTCGACACCCTGTACGGCCTGTTCCCGGGCGCCAACGGCATCCCCGGCGCGAACCCGACGTCGGACGGCAAGATCGAGCCGCAGAAGGACTTCGACAACAGCGCGCTGTCCTCGCTGCCGCCGACCTGGGGCGGCTTCACCGCCACCGGCCAGACCGTCACGATCCCGCAGGCCAACACGGTCGGCTGGGCCAACAAGCCGTTCCGCATCGACGATCCGGCCGGCGTGCAGAACACCAGCACGGTGGTGGACCAGACCGTCATCACGCGCGACCTGGTGCACCGCTTCTACAACAACCAGATGCAGATCAACGGCGGCAAGAACGACAAGTTCGCGGCCTACTCCGACGCCGGCGGCCTGTCGATGGGCTACTACGACGGCAGCAAGATGGCCCTGTGGAAGGTCGCCCAGAACTACACGCTGGCCGACAACTTCTACATGGGTGCGTTCGGCGGCTCGTTCCTGAACCACCAGTACCTGGTCTGCGCCTGCGCGCCGCAATACCCGAACGCGGACACCTCGCCGGCCAGCGGCTCGATCTCCGCCATCGACACCGATGCCAACGGCAATTTCGTGCGCCTCACGCCGGCCGCCGCGGCGCCGGCCAGCGTCCTGACCGGTGCTGCCACCTACAAGAACGACAGCACGCTGACGCCGAAGGACAAGACGGGCATGTACTACGCCGTCAACACCATGCAACCGGCCTACCAGCCGAGCGGCAACGCGCCGGCGGCCAGCGGCAACGCGGCCTATGCCGACCCGAGCAAGGCCACCACGCTGCCGCCGCAGACGCAGGCCACCATCGGCGACCTGCTCGACGCGCGCGGCGTCAACTGGGCCTGGTATGCAGGCGCCTGGTCCAAGGTGACGGCCGACCGCACGCTGATCAACAACGGCCAGGCCGTGCCCAACTTCCAGACGCACCACCAGCCGTTCAACTTCTACGCCAAGCTGGACCCGGTCGCCAACGCCAGCTACCGCAGCGCGCACCTGAAGGACTTCGACTCGCAGTTCCTGCAGGACGCCGCCGCCGGCAAGCTGCCCGCCGTCACGTTCTACAAGCCGCAGGGCAACCTGAACCAGCACGCCGGCTACGCCAACGTGGCCGACGGCGATGCCCACATCGCCAGCGTGATCAGCCAGCTCCAGCAAAGCCCGCAGTGGAAGAACATGCTGATCGTCGTGACCTACGACGAAAACGGCGGCTTCTTCGACCACGCCGCGGTGCCGAAGGGCGACGTGTGGGGCCCGGGCACGCGCATCCCGGCGATCATCGTGTCGCCGTTCGCCAAGAAGGGCTTCGTCGACCATACCCAGTACGACACCGCCTCCATCCTGCGCTTCATCACGCACCGCTACGCCCTGCCGACGCTGCCGGGCCTGAAGCAGCGCGACGATGCGCTGCTGGCCAACAAGGGCAAGGCGATGGGCGACCTGAGCAACGCGCTCGACTTCTCCGCGGCCAAGTAAGCCCACGCCCGGCACCGCGTCGCCAGATGCGGCGCCGGGCGCGCGCAGGCCCGCAAACGAAAAACCCCGCGCCGGCAACGGCGCGGGGTTTTTGCTTTTCGTTGCGCGGCGCGGCAACCCCGGCGGCGGCCTCCGATGCCTGCCGCACGCAGGCGCCGTGCTTTCCCCTCGCCTTCCTTTGCGCATCCGCTATAACTACAGGTAGAGGTGGGCGCGGCCAGCCCGACGGCCGCGCGGGCACCGGGCGCAAGGAGTAGCCATGAAGAACACGCGCTTGCCTGCGTGGGTGCCGGTCGCCGCGCTGTCGGTTGCCGCGCTGACGGCCTGTACCGTGACCTTGCCGCCGTCCTCCCCGCCCGCCGCGCGCGCGCCCGAGCCGCGCCCCTCGGCCGCCGGCGCCGCGCGCGAGCGCGCCACGCCGATACCGCCGCGCGACATCGACCTCGCCGGCAGCTGCCAGCGCACCGAAGACGATGGTTTCCGCGAGGACGCGCACATGCGCGTGGCGAGCAACGACGTGCGCAGCCTCACCTGGACCCTGTGGGTCGGCCGGCGCGGCTCCTGCCATTTCGACCTGGCCGAGTTCCGCCAGACCCGCAAGACCCCGCACATCGAACTGCGCGCGCTCGACGACAGCGGCTGCACACTGATGGTGTGGCAGGACCCGCGCCGCGTGACGCTGGCCCATGCCCATTGCGAGAAGCATTGCACGCCGGGCATCTACGAGCAGGCGTGGCCGGTCCTGTTCGACCCGCGCAGCGGCGCGTGCGCGGAGGTGCGCTAGCGCGCCCGGCTCAGGCGGCGCCGCGCAGCCCGGAAGCGGCGCGCGTCAGCGGCTTGGCCAGCACCGTAGTGGCCAGCGCCATCAGCAGCAGCCCCGAGAACGCCGTCTGGCCGATCAGCCCGGCCTCGAACAGGATGCCCAGCACCACCACTTCCATCAGCCCCTTAGTCTGCACCAGCGCGCCCAGCATCCATGCCTCGCGCCGCGGCAGGCCGGCCAGGCGCGCGGGCAGCGCGGTGCCGGCCACCTTGCCGGCGACCGCCACCAGCGTGCTGAGCCCGAATACGAGCAGCGTGTCGTACCCGCCGATGGCGATGTCGGTGCGCAGCCCGGTCATCAGGAAGAAGAACGGCATCAGCACCACCACCGTGGTCGGCTCGAGCTGGCGCCGCAGGTCGGCCGCCGCCTCGCGCGGCAGCGCCACGCCAGCCAGGAAGCCGCCCAGGATGTAGTGCAGCCCGATCGATTCGGAGACCAGCGCGGAGCCGAAGATCAGCACCGCGACCAGCGCCAGCCGCGCGTCGTTGCCCTGCATGCGCGGCAGCAGGCGCGCCAGCGCCGGGCGCACCAGCCACAGCATGGCGCCGACGTAGAGCGCGCCGCACAGCGCCAGGCGCAGGAAGTCACCGGCCGACGAGCGGCCCGCGCTGGCGAGGATGACCGAGAGCACCAGCCAGATCGCCGCGTCGCTGAACGCGGAGCAGCCCAGCGCGAGCTGGCCGGGCACCGAATCGGACAGCTTCATCTCGCGCAGGATGGCGCCCAGCACCGGCAGCGCGGTCACTGCCATCGACACGCCCACGGCAAAGGCGAACTGCCAGGCCGAGGCCGCCGGCCCGACCACCGCCGGCGCCGCATGCGCCAGCCACGCGCCGGCCGCGGTGCCGAGCGCGAACGGCGCCAGCACGCAGCCCAGCGCCGCCGCCGTGGCGATGCGCCGCATGCCCGGCTGCCCGGCGCCGCCGATATGCAGGCCCGACAGGAAAGCGAACAGCACCACCGCCAGCCATTGCAGGCCCGACAGCGCCGACAGCTGCGCGGCGCCGAACAGCGCCTGCCAGCCCCGCGGCCACAAGGTGCCCAGCAGCGACGGCCCGAGCAGGATGCCGCCCACGATCTGCATGGCGACCAGCGGCACGATGCTGCCGATGCGCAGTCCGCGCCACAGGACGAAGGGCGTGCCCACCACCAGGCAGGCCTGGGCAAAGAAGAGCGAGACAGGATTCAAGATGGAAGGCGCCGTGCCGGTCGGGCAGGACGAACAGAGGTTGGTGGATCGAGGCAGCGGGAGCCGGGGACCGCGCCACGCGCGGCCCCGGCAGCGGGCGAATCAGCGAATCAGCGAATCAGCGAACGGGCGCGCTATTTTGCCTTGGGCACGCGCCCCATCAGGTAGAACTCGTCGTTCGGGCGCATGCCGATGGTGTTGGCCATGCGGTTGGACAGGCCGAAGAACGCCGTGATGGCGGCGATGTCCCAGGCGTCCTCGTCGCTGAAGCCATGCGCGCGCAGCGCGGCGAAATCGGCTTCGTCGACCTCGTGCGAGGCCTGGCAGACCTTGAGCGCGAAATCGAGCATGGCGCGCTGGCGCGGCGTGATGTCGGCCTTGCGGTAGTTGACCGCGACCTGGTCGGCCAGCGCCGGCTGCTTCTCGTAGATGCGCAGGATGGCGCCGTGCGCCACCACGCAGTACAGGCACTGGTTGGCGCCCGAGGTCGCCACCACGATCATCTCGCGCTCGCCCTTGGTCAGGCCGCCGTCCTTGAGCATGAGCGCGTCGTGGTAGGCGAAGAACGCGCGGAACTCGTCGGGCCGGTGCGCCAGCGTGAGGAACACGTTGGGAACGAAGCCGGCCTTGTCCTGGACCTCCAGGATGCGCGCGCGGATGTCGTCGGGCAGATTGGCGAGCGCGGGCACGGGATAGCGGCTGATCGGGGAAACGGGCTGGCTCATGTCATCCTCTCGGCTGTGGTTTGCCTGCCATTCTAGCCAAGTCGGCCGGCGGCACCGGCAAACCCCGGCGGGAGGATGTGGCGCCGCCTGCCCGCGGCGCCGGTGCCGCGCTCAGTGCGTGGCGAACTGGATCTTGTGCAGCCCGGCGTAGAGCCCCTCGGCCGACAGCAGCTCCTCGTGGCTGCCGTGCTCGGCCACGCGCCCGTGGTCCAGCACCACGATGCGGTCGGCGTTCTCGATGGTGGACAGGCGGTGCGCGATCACCAGCGTGGTGCGGCCGACCATCAGCGCCTCCAGCGCGGCCTGGACCTGGCGCTCCGACTCCGAATCCAGCGCCGAGGTGGCCTCGTCGAGGATCAGGATCGGCGCGTCCTTGTAGATCGCGCGCGCGATCGCCAGCCGCTGGCGCTGGCCGCCCGACAGCTTCATGCCGTTGTCGCCGATATTGGTCTCGAGGCCCTGCGGCAGGCCCTTGACCATGTCGGTCAGGTAGGCCGCCGCCAGCGCGCGCTCGACGCGCGCGATGTCGATGTCCTGCGCGTCGTGCACGCCGTAGGCGACGTTGGCCGCCACGGTGCCGTTGAACAGCACCACGTCCTGGCTGACGAAGGCGATCTGGGTGCGCAGGTCCTTGAGCGTGAACACGTCGATCGGCTGGCCGTCGAGCAGGATGCGGCCCTCGGTCGGGTCGAAGAAGCGCGGCACCAGGTTGACCAGCGTGGTCTTGCCGCTGCCCGACGGCCCCACCAGCGCCACCACCTCGCCTGCGCTGGCGTGGAAGCTGACCTTGTCCAGCGCCGGCCGGCCGGCGTCGCCGTAGCGGAAGCTCACCTTGTCGAACACCAGGTCGCCGCGCGCGCGCGCCAGCGGCAGGCCGCCCTCCTGGCGCTCGACCGGCTCGTCGATCAGGCCGAAGATCATCTCGGCCGCGGTCAGGCCGCGCTGCAGCGGCTGGTTGAGGTCGGTCAGGTGCTTGAGCGGCGAGATCAGCAGCAGCATCGCCATCACGAAGCCGGTGAAGCTGCCCACCGTAGTCTGGTTGGACTGCGACTGGATCATGGCGATGGTCAGGATCACCGACAGCGCCAGCGAGGCCAGGAAGGCCGTGACCGGCTGGTTCAGCCCGCCCGCCACCGCCATGCGCATCGAATAGCCGCGCAGGCGCTCGGCCATCGCGGCGAAGCGCCGGGTCTCGTACTGTTCGCCGCCGTGCAGCTTGACCACCTTGTAGCCGCCCACCGCTTCCTCGACCACGTAGGCCGCGCTGTTGGTCAGCGCCTGGTGGTCGCGGTTCAGGCGGCGCAGGCGCCGGTTGACCTTGGACATCACGAAGCCGATCACCGGCAGGATCACCGCCACCACCAGCGTCAGCCGCCAGTTGGTGTAGAACAGGTAGACCAGCAGCGCCAGCACCGTCAGCGAATCGCGCACCAGCGTGATCAGCACGCCGGTCAGGATCTGCATGACCTGGTTGACCTCGAAGATCACCGCGTTGATGAGCGAGGCCGCGGTATTGCGGTGGAAAAACAGCGCCGGCGCGTGCAGCATGCGCTCGAACATCTGCATGCGCATCTTCAGCAGCACGCGGTTGGAGATCAGGCTCAGCAGGTAGCCGGAGGCGAACTGCGCCACGCCGCGGATCAGCGCCACGCCGGTCAGCAGTGCCGGCACGTGCCAGAGCTTGCCGACGTAGGCGCCGCCGAACCCCTTGTCGAGCAGGTCGTTGACGACCTTGGGGATCAGGCCTTCCGCGCCCGCCACCACCGCCATCGCGATGATGGCGACGACGAAGACGCGCATCTCCGGGCGCAGGTAGGCCCAGACGCGCTTCAGGGTATCGGCCTCGCGGCCGTGGGGGGCGTGTTGTTCTCGAACGTTCACAGGTTCTCCACCCCGCCGGCGCGGGGATGTCTTGCTTGTAGGGCAGCCAGGCCGAGCAGCAGCCCGACGATGCCGGCGTAGAACACGATGTTGGCCTGGTGCGCCATCGTCACCTGGGTCAGGCCGCTGATCAGGCTGGCCAGGACCACGCCGATGCCGGACGCGCTGAGGCTGACGCCAAGCCCGTTGGCGTTGCGGCAACTGGTGCGGAACAGCCGCCAGAACAGCATGCCCGGCACGAAAAACAAACCCAGCAGCGCCAACACCCCGGGCACGCCCATCGTGGCGGCCGCCTCGAATATGTCATTGTGCGCGTGCTCGAGCCGGCAGATCGGCGACGGGTGTTGCCGGCAGAACTCGGAAGCGCGCAGGACCCGGGCAAACTGCCCCACGCCGACGCCCATCCACGGATGGACACGAACCGAATCGATGGCGATCTCCCAGATCTTCAGGCGTGCGCCGACCGAAGTCTCGTTGTCGCCGTGCTGGAATCCCTTGATCTCGGTGCGGACCTGATCGACACGCTGCTCGACCGGACTGCTCGGCACGAGGTACAGGCCGATGCCCAGCAGCCCGATCAGCGAGATCGCAGTGACGAAGCGCCACGGCTTCAGGCCGGGGTAGCGCACCAGCAGCAGCGGCAGCATGGTGACGAGCAGCGCCAGCAGCGCGCCCCGCGTGCCGTTCAGGGCCAGGATGGCGATGGCCAGCGCCAGGTTGAGCCAGGCCACCACATGCGCGCGCCGGTCGGTGCCCGGCCTCACGAATCCGATGATGCCCAGCGCCGCCACCATGTTGGCGAACGCGATGGCCTGGGTCCAGGCCGCCGGGCGCGGCTCCTGCAGGACAAAGTACTGGTACGCCACGATGGCGAAGCCAGCCGCCAGGGCGATCGTGATGCCTCGCCAGAGCACGCGCGGGTCGGGCGCGGTGTGCAGGATGACCAGGCAAGCCAGCAGCGCCAACAGGCTCCGGGAGGGATTATCAATCACGTTCCACGGCACGCCGAAGACCAGCTTCGAGCCCAGGTAGACGATCGTCAGGGCTAGAATAGCGAGCCCCAGCGGATACAGCACACCGCGCCCCTCGGACCAGGTAGTGCGGATGCCATGCCCGCTCCACAGCGCGAGTCCTACCACGCCGGCGAGGAAGATCCCGGCCCCTTTGGGGATGCACAGCACCAGGATCGGAAATGCCAGGACGAGGACATTGGCAAATGAAGTCGGCTTTATCGCACGAAACACCATAAACAAGCTCTATGAAAATCTCAGTCGTACTGATTACGAAAAACGAGGCACACAACATCCGGGCCTGCCTGGAAAGCGTGTCCTGGTGCGACCGCGCGATTATAGTGGATTCGGGTAGCCGGGACGGCACGGTCGAGCTGGCCCGCGGCCTCGGCGCCGAGGTGTTCGAAACCGAGCACTGGCCGGGCTTCGGCGCCCAGAAGAACCTGGCCGTGTCCAAGGCCGACACCGAGTGGGTGTTCTCGCTCGACGCCGACGAGCGCGTCACGCCCGAGCTGCGCGACGAGATCCTGGCGGCGGTCGCGTCCGGCCAGGCCGACGCCTACGAGATGCCGCGCCTGTCGCGCTTCTGCGGCCGCTTCATCCGCCACGGCGGCTGGTATCCTGACTACGTCACACGGCTGTTCAGGCGCGGCCATGCCCGCTTTACCGACGACCTCGTGCACGAGCGCGTGGTCGCCGACGGCCCGGTCGGCAAGCTGGCCTCGCCGCTGCTGCACTACACCTACGACGACTTCTCGCAGGTGCTGCGCAAGGTCGACCAGTACTCCACGCTGGGCGCGCAGCAGGGCTTCGCGCGCGGCAAGTCGGCCTCGCCCGCCGGCGCCGTGCTGCATGGCGCCTGGGCCTTCCTGCGCACCTACCTGATGCGCCGCGGCTTCCTCGACGGCGCGCAGGGGCTGGGCGTGGCGCTGATGAACGGCCAGGCCAGCTATTACAAGTACATCAAGCTGTGGTACCTGCGGCAGAAGACGCAGCCGCAGGAGCCGCGGGGCTAGCGCCGGGTGCCGCGGCCGGCGGCGCGCCCAGCAGGTCGTCCACGCAGGCCGCAAAGGCGGCCGAGGTCGGGCCGAACCCCATCTGCTCGATGTGGGTGGCGGCGAAGGCCAGCAGCCGCGCGCGCAGCGGCGCGTCTTCCAGCCCGCGCCGGATCGCCTCGGCCAGCGCGTGCACGTCGCCGACCGGCGTGAGCAGGCCGGCCTTGCCGTCGGCCAGGATCTCGCGCGGGCCCACCGGGCAGTCGGTGCTCACCACCAGCTGGCCGAGCGCCATGCCTTCGAGCAGCACGTTGGGCAGCCCTTCCATCTTCGAGCTGAACGCCATCAGCCGCGCGTGGCGGATCCATGCGTAGGGATTGGCCTGGAAGCCGGCGAACGTCACCCGCTCGCTGACGCCCAGCTCGCGCGCCAGCGCCTCGAGCCGCGCGCGCGAGGCGCCGTCGCCCACCAGCACCAAGCGCTCGCGCAGGCCGGTGCCGCGCACCAGCGCGGCGTAGGCGTGCAGCAGCGTGGTGAAATCCTTCTGGCTTTCTTCCAGGCGCCCCACCGAAACGATGTAAGGATGGGCCGGCGGCGTGAACGGCGCGTTGCCGAGCGCGCGGATGCGGTCCAGGTCGGTGGCGTTGTACAGGCGCACGAACTTGGCCGCGGCCTCGGGAATCAGCGCGCGCGCGTCGGCCAGCATGCTGTCGTTGAGCACCACGATGCGGTCGTAGTGCTCGCGGCACTGGCGCCGCAGCTTGCGCAGCTTGCGCGGGTTGTCTCGCTCCAGGTGCGCCACGCTGAAGTGCTGGTAGCCGATCATCGGTATCGGCAGGCGGCCGGTCAGCCGCGACAGCGACATGTCGTAGTCGATGGCAAGGTCGTAGCCGCGCGCGATCGCGCGAAAGCGCCGGTTGACCAGCGGCTTGCGCACCGGCGGCAGCAACACTTCCTCGTAGATCTTGCCCAGCGGGCCGAGCTTGCCGGCCTTCTTCTTCTGCCGGAAATGCGACAGCCAGCGCTCCGGCGCCAGGATGTGGATCTTCACGTCCGGCGGCAGCATGGCGCGGAAATGCGTCTCCAGCGCCTCGGTCGGATAGGTCAGCGTCAGGCCGAGCTCGAAGCGCTCCCGGTCCAGCGAGGCCAGCAGCGACACCAGCGAGGTCTCGATGCCGCCGCGCAGGAAGTGGGTCAGGTGAAAGAGGATGCGTTGCTTGGCCATGCGGGGGCGTGGTGGATCCAGGGGATGACGGACTGCCGGCAACTGCGGATCAGCCGTACAGCATGCGCACGCTGTCGCCGGACAGCGCCGCGCGGAAGCTTGCGAGCGCGTCGTCCGACGGCGTGACCAGCCACTGCCGCCCGAGCTCGGCCTCGCAGCGCGCGCCGCTGGTAGCGTAGCTCACGCGCACGGGCAGGCCCGGCGTGTTGGCCACGGTGGCGAGATACGGCGTGAGCAGCTCGCGCAGCAGCTCGGTCGAGGCGTTGCCGTTGAAGGCCAGCCCCACGGCCTCGGCATAGCGGGCGCGCGCGGCCACCAGGTCCATCACCGATTCGGCGGTGAAGCGCACGCCGCCGGTGAAGGTGTCGTGGCGCGCGTTGCCCTGCACGATCACCAGCTCGTCGTCGCGGAACATGTGGCGGTTGGCGTCGAACAGCTCGTTGAACACCGTCATCTCGATCTGCGCGGTGCCGTCGTCGAGCATCACGATCAGCATCTTGCCGCGCTGCGTCATCTGCGTGCGCATGCCGGTGATGACGCCGGCGATGACCTTGCCGCGCACGTCGCGCCCGTAGCCGCCGCCATTGCCCTGCACTTCCTTTTCCAGCCCGGCCAGCGTGCCCTTGAGGAAGCGCCCGACCTCGTCGCGGTAGGCGTCGAACAGGTGGCCCGAGAAGTAGTAGCCGAGCGCCTGCTTCTCCTCCTGCAGCGTGCGCTTGGGCGGCCAGCGCGGCTCGTCGACCAGTTCGGGGCGGTGCGACGCGCCGGCGTCGGCCATCAGGTCGAACAGCGAGACCTGGTTGGCCGATTCGGCCTTCTGCTCGGCCGCTTCCATCGCGCGCGACACCGAGGCCAGCAACTGGCCGCGGTTGTCGTTGAGGCTGTCGAACGCGCCGGCGCGGATCAGCGCCTCGATGGTGCGGCGGTTGACCTGACGGCGGTCGACGCGCTCGCAGAAATCGAACAGGTCGGCGAACGGCTTTTCCTCGCGCGCGCGCAGGATGTCCTCGATGGCGCCCTGGCCCGAGCCCTTGATGCCGCCGAGGCCGTAGCGGATGGTCCTGGCGTCGGTCGGCGCGAAGCGGTATTCGCTGGCGTTGACGTCGGGCGGCAGCACCTTGAGGCCATTGAGCTTGCAGTCCTCGTAGAGGATCTTGACCTTGTCGGTGTCGTCCATCGCCAGCGACATGTTGGCTGCCATGAATTCGGCCGGATGGTGCGCCTTGAGCCACGCCGTGTAGTAGGCCAGCAGCGCATAGGCGGCCGCGTGCGACTTGTTGAAGCCGTAGCCGGCGAACTTCTCCATCAGGTCGAAGATGTCGTCGGCCTGCCCGGCGGTCAGCCCGTTCTTGTCGGCGCCCTCGCGGAACATGACGCGGTGCTGCGCCATTTCCTCGGGCTTCTTCTTGCCCATCGCGCGGCGCAGCAGGTCGGCGCCGCCGAGCGAGTAGCCGCCGATGATCTGCGCCATCTGCATCACCTGCTCCTGGTAGACCATGATGCCGTAGGTCTCCTTGAGCACCGGCTCGACGCGCGGGTCCGGGTACTCCACCTTCTCGCGGCCATGCTTGCGCGCGCAGAAGCTGGGGATCAGGTCCATCGGGCCCGGGCGGTAGAGCGCCACCAGCGCGATGATGTCCTCGAAGCGGTCGGGCTTGGCGTCTTTCAGCATGCCCTGCATGCCGCGGCTTTCCAGCTGGAACACGGCCACCGTGTTGGCGGTCTTGAGGATGTCGAAGGCGGGGCCGTCGTCGAGCGGGATGTGGCTGCAGTTCCAGTCCGCCCTGGACGGGTCGAGCCGGCGGATGTAGCGCTCGGCCCAGTCGAGGATGGTCAGCGTGGTCAGGCCCAAGAAGTCGAACTTGACCAGGCCGGCCGCTTCCACGTCGTCCTTGTCGTACTGGCTGACCACGCCGCTCATGCCGTCGTTCTGGCCGCCCTGGGTGTAGAGCGGGCAGAAGTCGGTGAGCTTGCCGGGCGCGATCAGCACGCCGCCGGCGTGCATGCCGACGTTGCGGGTCATGCCCTCGACGCGCTGCGCCAGCTCCAGCAGCTGGCGCACTTCCTCCTCGTTGTTCTCGCGCTCGGTCAGCAGCGGCTCTTCCTTCTTGGCCTCCTCGATGGTGACCAGCTTGCCGGGCTTGAACGGGATCAGCTTGGCGATGCTGTCGACGAAGCCGTAGCCGAGGTCGAGCACGCGGCCCACGTCGCGCACGGCGGCCTTGGCCGCCATCGTGCCGAAGGTGGCGATCTGCGAGACCGCGTCCTTGCCGTACTTCTCCTTCACGTAGGTGATGACACGGTCGCGCCCGTGCTGGCAGAAGTCGATGTCGAAGTCGGGCATCGAGACCCGTTCCGGGTTCAGGAAACGCTCGAACAGCAGCGCGTACTTGAGCGGGTCGAGGTCGGTGATGCCGAGCGCGTAGGCCACCAGCGAGCCGGCGCCGGAGCCCCGCCCCGGGCCCACCGGCACGCCGTTGTTCTTGGCCCAGTTGATGAAGTCCGCCACGATCAGGAAGTAGCCGGGGAAGCCCATCTTGATGATGGTGCCGGTCTCGAATTCCAGCCGCGCGTAGTACTCGGCGCGCCGGGACTCGCGCTCGGCCTCGTCCGGGAACAGCACGGCCATGCGCTTTTCCAGGCCTTCCTTGGCGAGGTGGACGAGGTAGTCGTCGAGCGACATGCCGTCCGGCGTGGGGAACAGCGGCAGGCGCGGCTTGCCCAGCTCGAGCGTGAGGTTGCAGCGGCGCGCGATCTGCACCGCGTTCTCGAGCGCGGACGGGATGTCGGCGAACAGCGCGCACATCTCGTCCTGCGTCTTGAAATACTGGTCGGTGGTGAAGCGCCGCGTGCGCCGCGGGTTGGCCAGCAGCTCGCCCTCGGCGATGCAGGTGCGGGCCTCGTGCGCGGTGAAGTCGTCGGCGGTCATGAACTGCACCGGGTGCGTCGCCACCACCGGCAGGCGCAGCTTGGCCGCCAGCTGCACGGCCTGCTGCACGTAGGCGTCGGTGCCGGGATGGCCGGCGCGCTGCAGCTCGACGTAGAAGCGCTGCGGGAACACCCGGGCCCAGTGCGCGGCGGCGCGCTCGGCCGCGGCGTCGTTGCCGTTGGCCAGCGCCATGCCGATGTCGCCGCTCATGGCGCCGGACAGCGCGATCAGTCCGGTGGCCAGCGGCAGGCCCTCCTCGCCGGGCTCGTCGAACCAGCCGTGCTCGATCTCGGCGCGGCCGCGGTGCTGGTTGGACAACCACGCGCGCGACAGCAGCATGCACAGGTTGAGATAGCCGCGCCGGTCCTGCACCAGCAGCAGCAGGCGCGCCGGCTTGTCGCGGTCTTCGGCGTTGGTGAGCCAGACGTCGGCGCCGACCACCGGCTTGACGCCGCCGCCGCGCGCTTCCTTGTAGAAGCGGATCAGGCCGAAGGCGTTGGCGAGGTCGGTCAGGGCGAGCGCGCCCATGCCGTCGGCCGCGGCGGCCTCGACGGCGGCATCAAGGCGCACGATCCCGTCGACGACGGAGTATTCGGAATGGAGGCGGAGATGAACGAAGCGAGGTGCAGACATGGACGTGATTGTACCGGCTCGGCATGGCCGCGCCTGCCTTCTTTGCAGGCGCGCCGCGCCGGCATGCCCGAGCGGGGCGCTCGGGCAAGGCCGCCGCGCGGCCTCCGAGGCGCTATAATTTCGCCTTTCCAATCAGGCAGTTACCGCGCGGCCGCAAGGCGCGCGGCCGGGCGCGCCTCCGCTATGCAGATCGTCAACATCTCCGCTTATAAATTCGTCACGCTGGACGATATTCCGGCCCTGCGCCCGGACATGCGCGCGCGCTGCGAGGCCCTGGGCCTGAAGGGCACCATCCTGCTCGCGCCGGAGGGCATCAACATGTTCCTGGCGGGCAGCCGCGCGGCCATCGACGGCTTCATGGGCTGGCTGCACGCCGATCCGCGCTTCGCCGACATCGCGCCCAAGGAAAGCCTGTCGGAGAGCCAGCCCTTCAAGCGCATGCTGGTGCGCGAGAAGAAGGAAATCATCACCATGAAGATGCCGCTGATCCGCCCCGAAGCCGGGCGCGCGCCGGCGGTGCGGCCGGTGGACCTGAAGCGCTGGCTCGACCAGGGCCACGACGATGCCGGCCGCCCCGTGGTGATGCTCGACACCCGCAACGATTTCGAGGTGGCGGTCGGCACCTTCACCCACGCGGTGGACTACGACATCGCCAAGTTCAGCGACTTCCCGCCCGCCATCGCCGCGCACAAGGCGGAATTCGAGGGCAAGACCGTGGTGTCGTTCTGCACCGGCGGCATCCGCTGCGAGAAGGCCGCCATCCACATGCAGGAAGCCGGCATCGAGCATGTCTACCAGCTCGAGGGCGGCATCCTGAAATATTTCGAAGAAGTGGGCGGCAGCCACTACCGGGGCGACTGCTTCGTGTTCGACTACCGCACCGCGCTGAATCCCAGCCTGGAGCCGGCCGGCCCCAAGCAGTGCTTCGCCTGCCGCGCCGTGGTCACGCCCGAGGAACAGCAGAGCCCGCACTACGTGGTGGGCAAGAGCTGCCCCCACTGCATCGCGCAGCGGCAGGCGGCGGCCTGAACCGAACGCGGGCGGCTTCAGGCCGCCAGCAGGTGGTAGAGATTGCGCAGCATGCCGGCGGTGGCGCCCCAGATGAAGCGGTAGCCGCCGTTCTCGCGCGGGAACGGCATGGCGTAGAACAGCCGTTCGCCGTCGACCCAGCGGAACAGGCGCCGCTGGTGATGGGATGGGTCCATCAGGAAGCCGAGCGGCACCTCGAACACGTCCGCCACCTCGCGCGCGTCGGGGCGCAGCGTGAAGCCGCTGCGGACCAGCCCGACCACGGGGCTGACGTGGAATCCGGTGCCCGTGATGTAGTCGGGCAGCGCGCCCAGCACCTCCACGTAGTCCCGCACCAGCCCCACTTCTTCTTCGGTCTCGCGCAGCGCGGTGTCCACCCGGTCGACATCCGACGGCTCGTGGCGCCCGCCCGGAAAGCTGATCTGCCCCGCGTGGGCGCTGAGGTTGGCGTTGCGCTGCGTGAGCAGCACCGTCAGGCCGTGCTCGCGCTCCACCAGCGGCACCAGCACGGCGGCGTCGCGCAGCGCCACGCTGCGGTCGTAGATGCGCGATTCGTCGGTCAGCTCGGGCGCCCACGCCGGCGGCGACTTGAGCCGGTGGCGCACGAAGTCCGGCCGCAGGCGCACCTCGGGCAGGGCCGGATGGCCGCTATCGGTGGAGACGATGGGTAGGGTTTCGGGATCGAAGGCGGGACGCATATCGCCTCGCAGTATGACAGATGACGGGCAAAACCGTCTTTGCGCGATGCAACAGGACGCTTTGCAACGCGGCTTGCGCGGACCCATGCAAAAAGGGCACCCGGAGGTGCCCTTCTTGCGCAGCCACGGCCGGCGGACCGGCCACGGCAACCGGCTTACTCGGCTGCTGCCGCCTTGGCGGGCGCTGCCTTGTATGCCAGCTTTTCCTTGATACGCGCGGACTTGCCCGAACGCTCACGCAGGTAGTACAGCTTGGCGCGGCGGACGTCGCCGCGGCGCTTCACTTCGATACCGGCGATCAGCGGCGAGTACAGCTGGAACGTGCGTTCCACGCCTTCACCCGAGGAAATCTTGCGCACGATGAAGGACGAGTTCAGGCCGCGGTTGCGCTTGGCAATCACGACGCCTTCGTAGGCCTGCACGCGCTTGCGGTTACCTTCCACCACGTTCACGCTGACGATCACGGTGTCGCCGGGTGCGAATGCGGGGATGGTCTTGTTCGCGGTCAGGCGCGCGATTTCGTCTTTCTCGATCAGCTCGATGAGGTTCATCGTTTCTTCTCCTTGTCCATCATGCCGGCGTTGTATGCCCCGGGCGTTGCCCGGGCCCCGGCAGAGGATGGGGTTTCACTTGACGGGAGCGAACTCCCGCCCTTCATTCGCCAGCCACGCCGACAGGAATTTCTCGTCGGCGCGGCTGAGCAAACCTGCGCTGCGGGCGGCCCCGATCAGGTCGGGGCGCTTCCTCGCAGTGTTGGCGAGCGCCTGCTGGCGCCGCCACTTCTCGATCTCGGCATGATGGCCCCCGAGCAGTATCTCGGGCACCCGCATGCCTTCGTATTCTTCCGGCCGCGTGTAGTGCGGGCAATCCAGCAGGCCGTTGACGAAGCTGTCCTGCACCGCCGACTGCGCGTCGCCGAGCACGCCGGGCAGATGCCTGACCACCGCGTCGATCACCGCCATCGCCGGCAGCTCGCCGCCCGACAGCACGAAATCGCCGAGGCTGATTTCCTCGTCCACGCGCCGCTCGATCAGGCGCTGGTCGATGGCCTCGTAGCGCCCGCACAGCAGCACCAGCCCGGGGCGCTGCGCCAGCGACATCACCTTCGCGTGCGTCAGCGGCGCGCCCTGCGGCGACATCAGCACCACGTGCGGCTTCACCGTATCCGCCGCATCCGCCTGGGCATCGGCCCGCGCCGCCTGCTGGGCCGCGCAAGCCGCGTCGATGGCGTCCTCGAGCGGCCTGGCCAGCATCACCATGCCAGGGCCGCCGCCATACGGGCGGTCGTCGATGGTACGGTAGTTGTCGGTGGTGAAATCGCGCGGATTCCAGGTGCGCAGCGCATAGCGCTGCTGCTTCGCCGCCCGGCTGGTAATGCCCCAGTCGGTCAGCGCGCGGAACATCTCGGGAAACAGCGTGATCACATCGAACTGCATCCGCCTCTCCCTTGGCTTGCCCACCGGGCCCGGCCCGGCGCCTGTCACCAGGCGCTCAGTAATCCAGCCCCCAGTCGACCACCACCTGCCGGGCCTTGATATCGACCGAGCGCAGGAAGGCATCGACAAACGGGATCAGGCGCTCGCCGGTCTTGCCGTCGGGCAAGGCATGCGCCACCTGCAGGATCTGGTGAGCCCCGTTGTCGATCAGGCCGGACACTTCGCCCAGCAGCTCGCCCTGTTCGTTGGACACGGCGCAGCCGATCAGATCGACCCAGTAAAACTCGTTCTCGTCCGGCGCGGGGAAATCCTCGCGGCGGATCCATACACGACGGCCCTTGAGCGCTTCGGAGTGGCTGCGGTCGGACACGCCGACCGCCTGCGCCACCACCGTACCGCTATGCTCGCGGGACTGCGCGATCTTCACGCACAGGGCTTCGGCGCTCACCGCGCCCGCCGCGCCCAGCACGCCGGCCGGCGGCTTGAGCAGCCACCAGCGGCGCGCGTGCAGCAGCGCGCTGGCATCGTCGGCGTGCGGCTGGATCTTGATCCAGCCCCGGATTCCGTATGCGGCGCCGACGTAACCGACTTCGATCAGGTCGTCCGGCAACGCGTCGGTGTACGCCAGCGCGGCCGGCAATCCGGCCTGCGGCCTGGGCGCCGGCTTCTGGCCGGCGGACTGCGGACGGGCCGCGGGTTCCAGCGGCACATTCAGCGGCCGCCGCGCCGGGGCGCCTTGCTTACGTTCGGTCACGTGTCGTCTGCCACGCGTCGCGAAACGCGCGTCACAGCAATCAGGCAGCGGCCTTGGCGGCGTTCTGCTTGACCAGGCGGGCCACGGTCGGCGACATCTGGGCGCCAACGCCGGTCCAGTAGGTCAGGCGGTCCTGCACCAGGCGCAGGCCTTCTTCGCTGGCGCCGGCCAGGGGATTGTAGAAACCGATACGCTCGATGAAACGGCCATCGCGACGGTTGCGCGAGTCAGCGGCGACGATGTTGAAGAACGGGCGCTTCTTGCTGCCACCGCGAGCCAGACGGATTACGACCATGGGTGTGATTCCTCAGAAAACTTGATGTTCGAACACGAAACGCAAGAGTATAGCCCAAATCCCGAGGCCAAACAAACACTTAGAGCGATTGACGCGACACCCCGCCACGGGCATCGTGGCGAAAACCCCGACAGGAGAGCATCGCATGCGTTCCTACCTTCACATTCGTGCCCGCCGCGCCCTGCTGGCGGGCTGGCTTGCCGCCGGCGCCTGGCTCGGGCATGCGGCCGCCGCCGGCGCCGCCGAGGCCTTGCCGCTGGACCGCATCAAGCTGCCGCCCGGCTTTCGCATCGAAGTGCTGAGCCAGGCGGTGCCCGAGGCGCGCGGCATGACCATGTCGCCGGCCGGCACGCTGTTCGTGGGCACGCGCGGCGAAGGCAAGGTGTACGCCATCGCCGCGCCACTCGCCGGCAACCCGCAGGTGCGCACCGTCGCCACCGGGCTGACCATGCCGGTCGGCGTGGCGTTCCGCGACGGCGCGCTCTATGCGTCCTCGACCTCGCGCATCGTGCGCATCGACGGCGTGGAGGCCCGCCTGGACAATCCGCCCGCGCCCGTCGTGGTGAGCGACCGCTTTCCCGGCGAAACGCACCACGGCTGGAAGTTCATCGCGTTCGGCCCGGACGGCTATCTCTACGTGCCGGTCGGCGCGCCGTGCAATATCTGCAAGCCGGACGAGAACCGCTACGCCAACATCATGAAGATGAAGCCCGACGGCAGCGACCTGCAGGTGGTGGCGCGCGGCGTGCGCAACACGGTCGGCTTCGACTGGCAGCCCGGCACGCGCGAGCTCTGGTTCACCGACAACGGCCGCGACAACCTCGGCGACGACGTGCCCGACGACGAGCTCAACCACCTCGCCCGCGCCGGCCAGCACTTCGGCTATCCGTACTGCCATGCCGGCGACATCGCCGACCCGGAATTCGGCAAGCAGCGCGCCTGCGCCGAGTTCGCGCCGCCGGCGGCCAGGCTCGGCGCCCACGTTGCCGCGCTCGGCATGCGCTTCTATGCCGGATCGCAATTTCCTGCCGAATATCGCAACAATATCTTTATTGCCGAACATGGCAGCTGGAACCGCAGCCAGCCGGTCGGCTACCGCGTGGTCCGGGTGGTGCTCGACGGGCGCGGCCAGGCCGTGCGCAGCGAGGTATTCGCGCAAGGCTGGCTGCAGGACGGCCGGCCGTGGGGCCGGCCGGTCGACGTGCAGGTGGCGCCCGATGGCTCGCTGCTGGTCAGCGACGACATGGCGGGCGCGATCTACCGCATCCGCTATGCGCCATGAAATGGGCGCCGCGAAATAAGCGCCGCCAAATGAAGCACGCCGGGGTTTCATCGCTGCGTCATGACGCGGCGGCGGGGGCGAAACAATCCGTTACACCGGTAACGGCTTTTGCATAGGCGCGCCGGATGCGCGTGCGTACCATGATTCCATCTTCCGACAACATCGCCGCGCGACAGGAAACTGGGATTCCGCATGTTCCCCCGCACTCTCCTGCGCGACCCGGTGGCGGGCATCCTGCTGGCCGTGCTTCTGCTCGGCCTCAGCGGCGCCGGCCATGCCCAGGTCGCGTTCTGGCAACATAGCCGACCCGACGGCCGGAGCCTGGCCAATGCCCGCGCGCAGGCGGGCCAGGGCGGCTGGGAAATGGCCAGCGTGCGCGCCGAACGGCAGGATCACGTGCGCGCCCAGATCGAACGCATGGAAGCGCGCGCGCGCGCCGACGACCGCCTCAGCGGCCGCGCGCTGCCGCCCCAGGAACGCGAGGACGAGCGCGCCCGCCCGTCCGAGCGCAGCGCGCAGGCGGACCCGGTGCGCGGCGAGCAGCGCAACTCCGGCGTCGGCCCCGGCTGGCAGGCGCGCGGACGCGACGGCGGCCGCTAGCCGGATCGCCGGATCGGGCGCCGCGCCCGGATTTTCCCGCTTTTGCGCCCGCTTTTGCGCCCTTCCCCCGATTGCCGATCCGCCCCGCGCGCGCCGCGGCGGCGGCGCGCCCGTGCGGCATCGTGCGCATTGCCGGCGTCATGCGGCGGCGTACAATGAGCGCCGGCGCCAGCACGGCTGGCCCGTGACCGCCCCCGCCGGCAGGTTCCGCCGGCCCTCACTTCGTCGCCGCCCATGCCCGTCGCCACCCAAGTCCCCGCCGCCGCCAAGACCGCCGCCACCGGCAAATCCAAGCTGGCCACGGTCGCCCTGGCCTTCCTGTGCGGCAGCCTCGGGCTGCACCGCTTCTACCTGGGCGGGCTGCGCGACAAATTCGGCTGGGCCCACCTGCTGGCCACGCTGGCCGGCGCCACCGGCGTGGCGTCGATGCAGACCGGGGCCGGCTCGCCCGCGCTGAACTGGACCTTCGCGGTGGCCGGCGGCGCCTCGCTGATCGCCGCCTTCCTCACCGCCATCGTGTACGGGCTGCGCGCCGACGACAAATGGGACGCGCGCTTCAACCCGCACGGCCAGCCCACCCGCT
This sequence comes from Cupriavidus ulmosensis, assembly GCF_977008105.1. Lineage (NCBI taxonomy): Bacteria > Pseudomonadati > Pseudomonadota > Betaproteobacteria > Burkholderiales > Burkholderiaceae > Cupriavidus > Cupriavidus ulmosensis. The sequence continues at coordinate 1,215,272 of NZ_CDRMWP010000001.1, read as the reverse complement.
CGGGCTGGCCGGTGGTGATCCTGGTCATCCTGTCGCTGCTGATCGGCACCGGCCTGCTGATGGCCGGCCTCGCCATCAGCTTCCAGACCTTTTTCGAATCCCAGGTCGAGGCGGCGCGGGCGCTCTCGCAGTAACCGCGGCCACGCGGCCCGCCGCCCAACGCGGCCATGCGCCGCGCCTTCCCGTTCCAGCCAGCCACGCGGCGGCCCGCCGCCGCCATGACGCCGCCATGCCGTCGGTTCGCCACGGTTTGCGCCACATCAGCAAGCCGCCGCGCGATGCGCCTATGATGCCAACGCCGGCGCGCGACAGGCGCGCGCGTGGCTCAACCGAAAGGAGCGCCGCCGAATGGACCGTCACGAACCCGCGCAGGGCGAAACCCATCAGCACGTCCATCCGCCCCAGGACGGCGGCATGGGCGCCGGCGGCCATCCGCACGACCACGACCATCACCACCATCACGCCCATGCGCCGGCGCCCGGCCCCCGGCAATCCCCGGACGCCGCGCCGGCGCAGGAAGGCACCATCTACACCTGCCCCATGCATCCGGAGATCCGGCAGGATCATCCCGGCAACTGCCCGAAATGCGGCATGACGCTCGAGCCGCTGATGCCGGAACTGGAAGCGGAGGAGAACCCCGAGCTGGCTGACTTCCAGCGGCGCTTCTGGTGGACCCTGCCGCTGACCGCCGTGGTGTTCGTGCTGGCCATGTTCGGGCACCAGCTCGGCTGGATGGCGGCCGCGACGCAAAGCTGGGTCGAGCTGGCGCTGTCCACGCCGGTCGTGCTGTGGGCGGGGTATCCGTTCCTGGCGCGCTGCGTGCGCTCGTTCGCGCAGCGCAGCCCCAACATGTGGACGCTGATCGGCCTCGGCACCGGCGCGGCCTACGTCTACAGCGTCGTCGCCACGGTGGCGCCGGGGCTGTTCCCGCAGGACTTCGCCATGCATGGCCGCATCGGCGTGTATTTCGAGGCCGCCGCGGTCATCATCTCGCTGACGCTGGTCGGCCAGCTGCTGGAGCTCAAGGCCCGCTCGCAGACTTCGGCGGCGATCCGCTCGCTGCTCGGCCTCGCGCCGAAGACGGCGCGCCGCCTCAACGCCGACGGCAGCGAGGAGGATGTGCCGCTGGCCCACGTGCACGTGGGCGACCGCCTGCGCGTGCGGCCGGGCGAGAAGGTGCCGGTCGACGGCGTGGTGGCCGAAGGCGGCAGCTCGGTCGACGAGTCGATGATCACCGGGGAGCCGATGCCCGTGACCAAGCGCGCCGGCGACCACGTCATCGGCGCGACCATGAACGCCACCGGCAGCCTGGTCATCGTGTCCGAGAAAATCGGCTCCCAGACCGTGCTGTCGCAGATCGTGCAGATGGTGGCGCAGGCGCAGCGCTCGAAGGCGCCGATGCAGCGCATGGCGGACAAGGTGGCCGGCGTGTTCGTGGCCGTGGTCATCGCCGTCGCCGTGCTCACGTTCCTGGCGTGGGGATTGTGGGGCCCGCAGCCAGGCTGGGTGTACGGCCTCATCAACGCCGTCGCGGTGCTGATCATCGCCTGCCCGTGCGCGCTCGGGCTGGCGACCCCGATGTCCATCATGGTCGCCAGCGGCAAGGGCGCGTCGAACGGCGTGCTGTTCCGCGATGCGTCGGCCATCGAGAACCTGCGCAAGGTCGACACGCTGATCGTCGACAAGACCGGGACGCTCACGGAAGGCCGCCCGGCCTTCGAGCGCGGCCTCGGCATCAACGGATTCTCCGACCAGGAAGTGCTGCGCCTGGCGGCCAGCCTCGACCAGGGCAGCGAACATCCGCTGGCGGCCGCGCTGGTGGAGGCGGCGCGCCGGCAGAACCTGCCGCTCGACACGGCCGCGGATTTCGAGTCGGGCACCGGCATCGGCGTGCGGGGCACCGTGGCGGGCCGCAAACTCGCGCTCGGCAATACCGTGCTGATGGCGGCCGCGGGCGTCTCCGCCGCCGCCCTGAGCGAGGCCGGCGACGCCCTGCGCACGCAGGGCGCGAGCGTCATGTACCTGGCCGTCGACGGCACGCTGGCCGGCCTGCTGGCGGTGTCGGATCCGATCAAGGCGACCACGCCGGAAGCGCTGCGCAGCCTGCAGGCGCAGGGCATCCGCGTGGTGATGGCCACCGGCGACGGCGTGGCCACGGCCCGGGCCGTGGCCGGCAAGCTGGGGATCGGCGAATACCACGGCGAGGTCAGGCCGGCGGACAAGCTGGCGCTGGTCGCCCGGCTCCAGCAGGAAGGCCGCGTGGTGGCGATGGCCGGGGACGGCATCAACGATGCGCCGGCGCTGGCCAAGGCCGACGTCGGCATCGCGATGGGCACCGGCACGGACGTGGCCATGAACAGCGCCCAGGTCACGCTGGTGAAGGGCGACCTGCGCGGCATCGCCCGCGCCCGCAAGCTGTCCGAGGCGACCATCCGCAACATGAAGCAGAACCTCGGCTTTGCCTTCGTCTACAACGCGCTGGGCGTGCCGCTGGCGGCCGGCGTCCTGTATGGCGCGACCGGGATGCTGCTGTCGCCGATGTTCGCCGCGCTGGCCATGAGCCTGAGCTCGGTGTCGGTGGTCTCCAATGCGCTGCGCCTGCGGCGCGCGGCGGTGTAGGCCAGCGAGGGCGGACACCGCGCGCAGCGCTTCAGAACAGCAACTGCTGCGCGGACGGCGGCTCCGGCACGCGGAACAGGTCGGCCCGCAAGGGCGGGCGCTGCTGGTTGAGCCCGAAGCGGCGGCAAGCCTGCGCGAAGCGCTTGCCGACCAGCTCGGCGAAGATGCCGGTGCCGCGCATGCGCTGGCCGAATTCGGACTGGTTGTGCTTGCCGTCGCGGATCTGCTCGATCAGGCTCATGACGTGGCGGCGCCGCCCCGGGTAGTGCTGCTCCAGCCATTCGACGAAGAGGTCCCGCACCTCCAGCGGCAGGCGCAGCATGACGTAGCCGGCCGCCCCGGCGCCGGCCCCGGCGGCGGTCTCGAGCACGCGCTCGATGTCGAAGTCCGTCAGCGCCGGAATGATCGGCGCCACGATGACGCCGGTGGGAATGCCCTGCCCGGCCAGGCGCCGCACGCCCTCCATGCGCCTGGCCGGCGTATTGGCGCGCGGCTCGAGCCGCCGGGCGATGTCCGCGTCGAGCGTGCCGATCGAGACGTAGACCCGGGCCAGGCCCCTGGCCGCCATGCGGGCGAGGATGTCGGCGTCGCGCGTGACCAGCGACGATTTGGTCGTGATGGCCACCGGATGGTTGAATTCCTCCAGCACCTCCAGGATGGCGCGCGTCAGCCGGTGCTCCCGCTCGATCGGCTGGTAAGGGTCGGTATTGGTGCCGAGCGCGATCACCGAGGGCACGTAGTGCTTCTTGCTCAGTTCCCGCCGCAGCAGCTCGGCCGCGTTCGGCTTGGCGAACAGTTGCGTCTCGAAGTCCAGCCCCGGCGACAGCCCGAGGTAGGCGTGGGTCGGGCGCGCGAAGCAGTACGAGCAGCCGTGCTCGCAGCCGCGGTAGACGTTGATCGACTGGTCGAACGGGATGTCGGGCGACTGGTTGCGCGTGATGATCGATTTCGCCGCCTCGAGGACCACGATGGTCTTGCGCGGGGGCAGTTCGCCGTGGGCTTCCAGGACCGCCGCGAGGCCGTCGTCGTCGGGCTCGCGCGACCAGCCGTCGAAGCGGGATTCGACGTTGGAAAGCGCCCCGCGGCCGCGCTGGAAACCGGTCTTGAGTGACGCCATGACAACTCCTGCTGCGCGTTACGATGTACTGTATAAATATACAGTATCGAGGCGCCGCATGCAGGTTTTCCGGGGGCGTGGCGGCGCGCGGGAAAGCGCCGCGGGCTGGCGGGCCGCCCTCAGGCGAGCGGCGCCTTTTCGTCGACGGCGATCGCCAGTGTCTCCTTGATCTCCTCCATCACCACGTAGCTCTTGGACTGCGCGGCGCCGGGCAGCTGCAGCAGGATGTCGCCGAGCAGGCGGCGGTACTCGCCGATCTCGCGGATGCGCGCCTTGATGAGGTAGTCGAAATCGCCGGACACCAGATGGCATTCGAGCACTTCCGGGATGCGCGAGACCTCGCGGCGGAACTGCTCGAACATGTTGCCGGACTTGTTGCCCAGCGAGATCTCCACGAACACCAGCAGGCCGCTGCCCAGCAGGGCCGGATTGAGCCGCGCGTAGTAGCCCATGATCACGCCGTCGCGCTCCATGCGCTTGACCCGCTCGATGCAGGGCGTGATGGTCAGCCCGACGGCCTCGGCCAGCTCTTTCATCGACATCCGCCCGTCGGCCTGGAGCAGCGCCAGTATCTTGCGGTCCAGCCGGTCGAGGCTACGCACCGGTTGCCGGCTCGTTCTCATGAGTAGTTCCTGTTTCCTTGAAAATTACGATAACTATGACTGCATATATTTAAATAGTATAGAGAGAATTACTTTATCCACCCTCTTTTTTGGTTTCGAGCCCCCGACTATGCGAGTTCTCGTCCTTGGCAGCGGTGTAATCGGCGTGACAAGCGCCTGGTATCTGGCCCGCGCCGGCCACGAAGTCACCGTGATCGACCGCGAGGCCGCGCCCGCGCTCGGCACCAGTTTCGCCAACGCCGGGCAGATCTCGCCCGGCTACGCATCGCCGTGGGCCGCGCCCGGGGTGCCGCTCAAGGCCATCAAGTGGATGTTCCAGGAACACGCGCCGCTGTCGGTGCGCCCGGACGGCACGCTGTTCCAGCTGCAGTGGATGTGGCAGATGCTGATGAACTGCTCGGCCGAGCGCTACGCCACCAACAAGGAACGCATGGTGCGGCTGGCCGAGTACAGCCGCGACTGCATCCGCGCGCTGCGCGCCGATACCGGCATCGCCTACGAAGGCCGCCAGCAAGGCACGCTGCAGGTCTTCCGCACGCAGGAGCAGCTCGACGGCGCCGCCAAGGACATCGCCGTGCTCGAGCAGGCCGGCGTACCCTACCAGTTGCTGTCGCGCGGGGATCTCGCCGCCAGCGAACCGGCGCTGGCCGCGGTCAGCCACAAGCTGAGCGGCGGCCTGCGGCTGCCCAACGACGAGACCGGCGACTGCCAGTTGTTCACCACCCAGCTCGCGGCGATGGCCGAGGGCCTCGGCGTGAAGTTCCACTACGACCGCACCATCGACGGGCTGCTGACCCGCGGCGACACCGTCACCGGCGCGATGATCGGCGGCCAGCCGGTGACGGCCGACCTCGTGGTGGTGGCGCTGGGAAGCTGGTCGACGCCGTTCCTGAAGAACATCCTGCCGGGCCTCTCGAACCTGCCGGTCTACCCGCTCAAGGGTTTCTCCATCACCGTGCCGATGGCCGACGCGGAGCGCAGCCCGGTGTCGACCGTGCTCGACGAAACCTACAAGGTCGCCATCACGCGCTTCGACGACCGCATCCGCGTGGGCGGCATGGCCCAGATCGTCGGCTACGACCGTTCGCTGGACCCGTCCAAGCGCCGCACGCTCGAGCACGTGGTGACCGACCTGTTCCCGGGCGCCGGCGACGTCAGCCGCGCCACCTTCTGGACCGGCCTGCGCCCGATGACGCCGGACGGCACGCCCATCGTCGGCCCCACGCCGCTCAAGGGCCTGTGGCTCAATACCGGCCACGGCACGCTGGGCTGGACCATGGCCTGCGGCTCGGGCAAGCTGCTGTCGGACCTGGTGTCCGGCACCTCGCCGGCCATCCGCGCCGACGACCTGTCGGTGACGCGCTACCTCAAGCAGCCGGGCGCGCGCGCCGCGCACCGCCCCGCGGTGGCCTGAGCGGCCGGCCAGGCCGGCTTGCGGTCTTCCTTCTCCGGTCTGCACGCCGCGTGCGGGAAAGGGGAGCAACCCCTCGGCACGCGGCGCGTTAAACGGCGCTTTATCAGCAAAAAGGGCGACCCTTTCGGGGCCGCCCTTTTTGCCTCTGCTTCACTACCGTCAGAACTGCGCTTCGCTCAAGGCGTTGACCGGCGCCGCGCCGGCCACGATGGCATCGCGCAAACCCGACGCCTGCGACAGGATATGCTCGGCGAAGAAATGCGCCGTGGCGATCTTGGCGCCGTGGAACGCCGCGTCCTCGCCGTGCTTCGCCTGCGCGGCCAGCATCGCGCGGGCGAGCTGCCAGCCCGAGAACACGATGCCGCACAGCTTCAGGTAAGGCACGCTGCCGGCGAACACCGCGTTGGGGTCCGTCTTGGCATGGCCGGCCACGAACGCCACCGCGGCTTCGAGCGCTGCGCGGCCCCGCGCCAGTTGCGCCTGCACCGCCACGAAGGCCGCGCCGCCCTGCTTACCCAGCGCGGCCTCGGTCTCGGCGATCTGCGCGCAGATCGCGCGCGCGGTCGCGCCGCCGTCGCGCGCGGTCTTGCGCCCGACCAGGTCGTTGGCCTGGATGGCGGTGGTGCCTTCGTAGATCGGCAGGATGCGCGCGTCGCGGTAGTGCTGCGCGGCGCCGGTCTCCTCGATGAAGCCCATGCCGCCGTGCACCTGCACGCCGAGGCTGGTGACTTCGATCGACAGCTCGGTGCTCCAGCCCTTGACGACGGGAACCAGGAACTCGTAGAAGGCCTGGGACTGCCGGCGCACGGCCTCGTCCGGGTGCCGGTGCGCGGTGTCGCACGCGCCCGCGGCCACGTAGGCCACCGCGCGCGCGCCTTCGGTCAGCGCGCGCATGGTCATCAGCATGCGCTTGACGTCGGGATGGTGGATGATGGTGACCGCCTCGCGCGCGGAGCCGTCGACCGGGCGGCTCTGCACGCGCTCGCGGGCGAAGGCCACGGCCTGCTGGTAGGCGCGCTCGGACACCGCCACGCCCTGCATGCCGACCGAGAAGCGCGCCGAGTTCATCATGATGAACATGTACTCGAGGCCGCGGTTCTCCTCGCCCACCAGCGTGCCGATGGCGCCGCCGTGGTCGCCGAACTGCAGCACGGCGGTGGGGCTGGCCTTGATGCCGAGCTTGTGCTCGATCGACACGCAGTGCACGTCGTTGCGCGCGCCGGTGGAGCCGTCTTCGTTGACCAGGAACTTGGGCACGATGAACAGCGAGATGCCCTTCACGCCCTCGGGCGCATCGGGCGTGCGCGCCAGCACGAGATGGACGATGTTCTGCGCCATGTCGTGCTCGCCGTAGGTGATGAAGATCTTGGTGCCGAACACCTTGTAGGTGCCGTCGCCCTGCGGCTCGGCGCGCGTGCGCACCGCGGCCAGGTCCGAGCCGGCCTGCGGCTCGGTCAGGTTCATGGTGCCGGTCCACTCGCCCGAGATCAGCCTGGGCAGGAAGACGGCCTTCTGCGCGTCGCTGCCGGCGGTGAGCAGCGCCTCGATGGCGCCGTCGGTCAGCAGCGGGCACAGCGCGAACGACAGGTTGGCGCTGTTGAGCATCTCGTTGCAGGCGGTGGCGATCAGCTTGGGCAGGCCCTGGCCGCCGAAGTCCGGCGAATGCAGCACGCCCTGCCAGCCGCCTTCGGCGAACTGGCGGAAGGCTTCCTTGAAGCCGGCCGTGGTCGTCACCACGCCGTCCTTCCAGCTGCTGGGGGCGGTGTCGCCGATGCGGTTGAGCGGCGCCACCACCTGCTCGTTGAACTTGGCCGCCTCGTCGAGCACCGCCTGCGCCGTCTCCGGCGTGGCGTCCTCGAAACCGGGCAGCTTGCTGACTGCGTCGAGGCCAGCCAGTTCGTTCATCACGAACAGCATGTCCTTGAGCGGGGCACGATAGGTCATCGATGTCTCCGGGTATGTATGAAAAAGCCGTTCGCGGACGGACCCGGAACGGCTTGCACTTTCTGGCCGGGCCCTGCGGGCCCGCGCGATCAGCCCAGCGCCGCCACCAGTTCCGGCACGACGGTGTTCAGGTCGCCGACCAGGCCGTAGTCGGCCACCGAGAAGATCGGCGCCTCGGCGTCCTTGTTGATCGCCACGATCACCTTGGAGTCCTTCATGCCGGCCAGATGCTGGATCGCGCCCGAGATGCCGACGGCGATGTACAGCTGCGGCGCAACGATCTTGCCGGTCTGCCCGACCTGGTAGTCGTTCGGCACGAAGCCGGCGTCCACCGCGGCGCGCGAGGCGCCCATCGCGGCGTTCAGCTTGTCGGCCAGCGGCGTCAGCACCTTGGTGTAGTTCTCGCCCGAGCCCACGCCGCGGCCGCCGGACACGATGATCTTGGCGGCGGTCAGTTCCGGGCGGTCGCTCTTGGTGACTTCGCGCGAGACGAATTGCGAGATGCCCGTGTCGGCCACGGCCGGCAGGTTCTCCACGGCGGCCGAGCCGCCTTCGGCGGCGGCGGCGTCGAAGCCGGTGCCGCGCACGGTGATGACCTTGACCTTGTCCGACGACTGCACGATCGAGATCGCGTTGCCGGCGTAGATCGGGCGCTCGAAGGTGTCCGGGCTGTCGACCTTGGTGATGTCCGACAGTTGGGCCACGTCCAGCTTGGCGGCCACGCGCGGCAGGATGTTCTTGCCGTAGGCGGTGGCGGGCGCCAGGATGTGGCTGTAGTCGCTGGCGATGGCCAGCACCTGCTCGGCGATGTTCTCGGCCAGGCCGTCGCCGAAGTACGGCGCGTCGGCCAGCAGCACCTTGGCCACGCCGGCGATCTTGGCGGCGGCCTCGGCGGCGGCCTTGGCATTGGCGCCGGCAACCAGCACGTGGACGTCGCCGCCGCACTGGACGGCCGCGGTCACGGTGTTCAGCGTGGCCGACTTGATGGATTGGTTGTCGTGTTCAGCAATGACGAGTGCAGTCATGTTTTATCTCCTGGCGCTCAGATGACCTTGGCTTCGTTCTTCAGCTTCTGCACCAGCGTCGCGACGTCCGGCACCATCACACCCGCGCTGCGCTTGGGCGGCTCGACGACCTTGACGGTCTTCAGGCGCGGCGCGACGTCGACGCCGAGGTCCTCGGGCTTGACGGTCTCGAGCGGCTTCTTCTTGGCCTTCATGATGTTGGGCAGCGTGACGTAGCGCGGCTCGTTCAGGCGCAGGTCGGTGGTGACCACCGCCGGCAGCTTGAGCGACAGCGTTTCCAGGCCGCCGTCCACTTCGCGCGTCACCGAGGCCCGGCCATCGGCGACCGTCACCTTGGAGGCGAAGGTGGCTTGCGGCAGGCCCGCCAGCGCGGCCAGCATCTGGCCGGTCTGGTTGGAGTCGTCGTCGATGGCCTGCTTGCCCAGGATCACCAGTTGCGGCTGTTCCTTCTCGACCAGTGCCTTGAGCAGCTTGGCCACGGCCAGCGGCTGCAGGTCTTCGTTCGACTCGACCAGGATGCCGCGGTCGGCGCCGATCGCCATCGCGGTGCGCAGGGTTTCCTGGCATTGCGCCACGCCGCACGACACGGCGATCACCTCGGTCGCCACGCCGGCTTCCTTCAGGCGCACCGCTTCTTCCACGGCGATTTCGTCAAACGGGTTCATGCTCATCTTGACGTTGGCCAGATCCACGCCCGTGCCGTCCGACTTGACCCGGACCTTGACGTTGTAATCCACCACGCGCTTGACTGCGACGAGTACTTTCATGCGCTCACTCCACTGATAGTCGATAGTCAGAAATTTGGTTCGCCCGCCATTATAACCACCGGGTCGGCGGCCTTCTTGTTTTTCGAACGGTCGTACTATTTTATCGGCAAAGAATTGCCGGGCATAGCCCGGCAGCGTGAAAACCTCGCGCCATTGTGCCGCGGACTGCCCAGCGGCACGCCGGTCTGCGGGTTTTTCTCCAACTTACCAGGCGGTAATCACCGAATCCTTGTACGTGCTCAGCACGTACTGCTTGACCTCGGGCGAGTGGTAGGCCTTCACCAGCTTGGCCACCCACGGCTTGTTCCGGTCGGCCTCGCGGATGGCGATCAGGTTGGCGTAGGGGCCCTTCGGGCCTTCCATCGCGATCGCGTCCTTGGTCGGCGACAGGCCGGCGGACTCGGCATAGTTGCCGTTGATGGCGGCGGCGTCGAGGTCGTCCAGCGAGCGCGGCAACTGGGCCGCGTCGAGTTCCACGATCCTGATCTTCTTCGGGTTGGACACGATGTCCAGCGGCGTGGCCTTCAGGCCGGCATCCGGGCGCAGCTTGATGATGCCCTTGCTCTGCAGCAGCAGCAGGCCGCGGCCGCCGTTGGTGGGGTCGTTGGGCACGCCCACGCGCGCGCCGTCCTTGAGCTGGTCGAGCGACTTGAGCTTCTTCGAGTACACGCCCATCGGGAAGGTCACGGTGAAGCCGACGTGGGTGAACTTGTAGCCGCGGTCCTTGATCTGCGCTTCCAGGTACGGCAGGTGCTGGTAGCTGTTGGCGTCGAGGTCGCCCGCGGCCAGCGCGGCGTTGGGCTGGATGTAGTCGCTGAACTCCACCAGCTGGATGTTGAGGCCGTCCCTGGCCGCGACCTTCTTCACCTGCTCCATGATCTGGGCGTGCGGGCCGCCCGTGACGCCGACCTTGATCGGCTTTTCCTGCGCGATGGCGCCGGTGGCGAAGGCGGCGCCGATGGCGGCGCCGGCGATCCATTGCAGCACGTTGCGACGTTGCATGACTGGCTTCCTTGTTTCCCGAATGCTCTGATTGCCGGTTTTCTTCCGCGTGTCCCGGCGCTGACTTATTGCTTACTTATGGCTGATGCGCCGCACCAGCCAGTCGCCGAAGCTCTGCACCGCCTGCACGAAGACGATCAGGATCAGCACCACCGCCACCATCACCTCGGTGATGTAGCGCTGGTAGCCGTAGCGGATGCCGAGGTCGCCCAGCCCGCCGCCGCCGATGGCGCCGGCCATCGCCGAGTAGCCCACCAGGCTGACGAAGGTGATGGTCAGGCCCGCCACGATGCCGGGCATGGCCTCGGGCAGCAGCACCTTCATGACGATCTGGCCGGTGGTCGCGCCCATCGACTGGGCCGCTTCCACCAGGCCCTTGTCGACCTCGCGCAGCGCGCTTTCCACCAGCCGCGCGATGAACGGGATCGCGGCGATGGTCAGCGGCACCACGGCCGCCGTGGTGCCGATCGACGAGCCGACGATGAAGCGCGTAAACGGGATCACCACCACCAGCAGGATGATGAACGGAATCGAGCGCACCGCGTTGACCACCACGCCGATGGTGCGGTTGAACAGCGGGTGCGACAGCACGCCGCCGCGGTTGGTCAGGTGCAGCAGCACGCCCAGCGGCACGCCGAACAGCGCCCCGACCACGCCCGAGATGCCCACCATCAGCAGGGTCTCGTTGAACGAGGTCAGGAACAGGTCAAACATTTCAGACCACATGCTCGATCTCCTCCACTACCACGCCTTGCTCCTGCAGGAAGGCCATCGCGGCCTTGACGTCGGCCGGCTCGCCGGTGGCCATGATGGCCAGCGAGCCGAAGGCCTGCCCCTGGATCTCGTCGATGTGCCCGTGCAGGATGTTGAAGTCCAGCCCGTGGCGGCGGATGGCCTGGGCCAGCACCGGCTGGTCCACGCCGGCGCCGGTGAAGGCGAGGCGGTAGACGTGGTCGCGGCCGTTGCCGAGCCGGCTTTCCACGCGCTTGAGCACGCTCGCCGGCAGCTCCTGCGCGATCACGTCGCCGATCATGGCGCGCGTGACCTCGTGCTGCGGGCGCAGGAAGACGTCGATCACGCGGCCGCTTTCCACCACCTGCCCGGCTTCGAGCACGGCCACGCGGTCGCACACCTGTTTGATCACTTCCATCTGGTGCGTGATCATGACGATGGTCAGGCCCAGGTCGCGGTTGATCTGGCGCAGCAGTTCCAGGATGGCGCGCGTGGTTTCCGGGTCGAGCGCCGAGGTGGCCTCGTCGGACAGCAGCACCTTGGGCTTGCTCGCCAGCGCGCGGGCAATGCCCACGCGCTGCTTCTGCCCGCCGCTGATCTGGGCGGGATAACGGTCCTTCAGCGCCGACAGGCCGACCAGATCCAGCAGCGGCAGCACCGTCGCGGAGATCTCGCTCCTGGACTTGCCGGCCAGCTCCAGCGGCAGCGCCACGTTGTCGTACACAGTGCGCGACGACAGCAGGTTGAAATGCTGGAAGATCATGCCGATGTCGCGGCGGGCCTGGCGCAGCGCGCCGCTGCCGAGCGCGGTCAGGTCCTGGCCGGCGACGATCACGCGGCCGGCGCTGGGCCGGTTGAGCAGGTTGATGGCGCGCACCAGCGTGCTCTTGCCGGCGCCGCTGCGGCCGATGATGCCGAAGACCTCGCCGGGGGCGATGGACAGGCTGACATCCCGCAATGCATGCACTTCGCCCGACCCGCCGGGAAAGCGCTGCGATAGACCTTGCAGTTCGATCATGTGAAATGAAAACGGCAACAGGCGAGAAATGTCTCAAGCGCTGTTGCCGCATCTTGTTTTTTTTGGCGAAGCTCGCATTTTAAGCGATCCGCTTCATACCAGAAACGACTTTTTGCCGATGTCTTTATATGTTCACGGCATATGGAACGGCAAAAAGCTGCTTAGGCGCCCCGCCACGAAGGGGGCCGCTTGTCCAGGAAGGCCTGCACGCCTTCCAGTGCCGCGTCGTCCATCATGTTGCAGGCCATCGTCTGGCCGGCCAGCTGGTAGGCCGCCTCGATGCCCATCTCCAGCTGGCGGTAGAACAGCCCCTTGCCGGCGGCCACCGCCGCGGCCGGCTTGGCGCAGATGCTGGCGGCCAGGCGCACGACCTCGGCGTCGAGCGCGTCGGCCGGCACCACGCGGTTGACCAGGCCGCGCTCGCGCGCCTGTGCCGCATCGATCATGTCGCCGGTCAGCAGCATCTCCAGCGCCTGCTTGCGCGAGACGTCGCGCGACAGCGCCACGCCCGGCGTCGAGCAGAACAGGCCGAGGTTGACGCCGGACACCGCGAAGCGGGCGTCGTCGGCCGCCACCGCCAGGTCGCACATCGCCACCAGTTGGCAGCCGGCGGCGGTGGCGATGCCCTGCACGCGCGCGATCACCGGCTGCGGCATCTTGTGGATCGCCATCATCATGCGCGTGCAGCGGTCGAACAGCGCGCGGTAGTAGGCATGCGACGGGCTGGCGCGCATCTCGCGCAGGTCGTGGCCGGCGCAGAAGGCGCGCCCGGCCCCGGCCAGCACCACCACGCGCACGGCGGGATCGGCGGCGATGCGGGAGAAGGCGGCGGCGAGCGCGTCGAGCAGGCCCTCGGACAAGGCGTTGAAGGCCTCGGGGCGGTTCATGGTCAGCCGCAGCACGCCCGCGGCGTCCAGGCTCTCGGCCAGCAGCGGCGTGGCCGCGCGGTTGTCGGTTTCTGCCATGCCGGCGGTCTCCTGTATTTGCTGTTTCTTATTGTTCGAGCAGCACCTTGAGGTGCGCCAGCACGCTGCGCCCGAGCGCGCTGAGGTTGTAGCCGCCCTCCAGGCAACTGACGATGCGCCCGCTGGCGTGGGCGCGGGCCACTTCCATCAGTTGCGCGGTGATCCAGGCGTAGTCCTGCTCGACCAGGCCCATCTGCCCGAGGTCGTCCTCGCGGTGGGCGTCGAAGCCCGCCGAGATGAACAGCATCTGCGGCTTGAAGTCGTGCAGGCGCGGCAGCCAGATCGTCTCCACCACCTCGCGCACCGCCAGCCCGTTGGTATAGGCCGGCAGCGGGATGTTCGACATGTTGGCGGCGATGTGCTCGGTGCCGCTGTAGGGATAGAACGGGTGCTGGAAGAAGCTGCACATCAGCACCCGCTGGTCGCAGCGGAACGCCGCCTCGGTGCCGTTGCCGTGGTGCACGTCGAAATCGACGATGGCCACCCGCTCCAGCCCGTGCGCGGCCAGCGCGTGGCGCGCCGCCACCGCCACGTTGTTGTAGAAGCAGAAGCCCATCGCGCGGTCCGGCTCGGCGTGGTGGCCGGGCGGGCGCACGCAGCAGAAGGCGTTCTCGATCTCGCCGGCGATCACCGCGTCGGTGGCGGCCACGGCGGCGCCGGCGGCCAGCCCGGCGGCGGCCAGCGTGTGGCTGTTCATCAGCGTGTCGGGGTCGATCGGGTGATAGCCGCTGGCGGGGCTGGCGGCGGCCAGGCTGGCGACGTATTCCGGCCGGTGCACGCGCCCGATCTGCTCGGCCGTGGCGGGCGGGGCTTCGCGCCGGTCCAGCAGGCCATCCATGCCGTGCGAGATCAGCTGGTCCTCGATGGCCTGCAGGCGCTCCGGGCATTCCGGATGAAAATGCCCCATCTCATGCAGCAGGAATTCGGGATGCGTGTAGAAGCCTGTCGGCATGTCTTCTTGCTTTATGGTTGTCTCCAATCGCTACGTTAGCACATGCCGGCGCGGCCACCCAGCGGGGCGCCGCGCGCGCACCATCCGCTATACTCGCAGCGACTTGCAAAGGACACCATGACCGACATCCAGCGCTCCTTGCGCCGCCCCTTGCTGGGCGCCGCGCTTTCCGCTGCCGCATTGAGCTTGTGCGGCGTCTCCCCCGCCCTGCTTGCGGCCGGCAAGCGCCGCGTGAGCGTGCGCGAAGAAGAGATCGAGCCGGGCCGCTACCGCGACAACCCCAGGAGCCGCGCGTTCATCGACGACATGGTGGCGCGCCACGGCTTCCCGCGCGCCACGCTCGAAGACTGGTTCGGCCAGACCGTCTATTCGTCCACGGTGGCGCGCCTGATCATGCCGCCGGCCACGCCGGGGCGCAAAAGCTGGCGCGCCTACCGCTCGCGCTTCATCGAGCCGATCCGCATCAACGCCGGCGTGCGCTTCTGGCAGCAGAACCGCGACACGCTGCGCCGCGCCGAGGCCGAGTTCGGCGTGCCGGCCTCGGTGATCGTCGGCATCATCGGCGTGGAGACCATCTACGGGCGCGACATGGGCACGTTCCGCGTGATCGACTCGCTCTCCACGCTGGCCTTCGACTACCCCGACACGCCCAACCGCGAGGCCCGCACCACGCTGTTCCGCAACCAGCTCTCCGACTACCTGCTGTGGTGCCGCGACACCGGCACCGACGTGTTCTCGGTGCTGGGCTCCTACGCCGGCGCGATCGGCATCCCGCAGTTCATGCCCACCAGCCTGCGCGAGTACGCCATCGACTACGACGGCGACGGCCACATCGACCTGCGCAACAGCCCCACCGACGCCATCGGCAGCGTGGGCCGCTTCCTGCAGCTACACGGCTGGGAACAGGGCCGCCCGGTGGCGTGGCGCATCGCGCCCGACGAAGGCAGCCGCGGCATCGCCACGGCCGCGGCCGACGGCGAGCCCTGGCCGACCCGCACGCTCAGCCAGTTGCTCAAGGCCGGCCTGCGCGTGGACGAGCCGATCGACCTCGCGCGCGAAGGCGAGACCGGCGTGCTGGTGGTGGACCTGCCCACGCCGGGCGAGACCACCGACTACATGCTGGGCCTGCGCAATTTCTACGTGCTCACGCGCTACAACCGCAGCTTCTTCTACGCGCTGGCGGTGTACCAGCTCGGCGAAGCGGTCAAGGCGGCGATGGCCTGACGCTAGTCGCCGCCGCCGGCAAACAAAAAGCCCCGCTGCCATGAGCGGGGCTTTTTGCTGGCGCGCGCGATGCCTGTGGCGTGTGGCGCGGGCCTCAGGCCGGGAACACCCCGGTGGACAGATAGCGGTCACCGCGATCGCACACCACGAAGACGATGGTGGCGTTCTCCACTTCCTCGGCGATGCGCAGCGCCACGCACAGCGCGCCGGCGGCGGAGATCCCGCAGAAGATGCCTTCCTCGCGCGCCATGCGGCGCGCCATGTGCTCGGCGTCGCCCTGGCTGACCAGTTCGGTGCGGTCGATGTACTTGGGATCGTAGATCTTCGGCATGTACGCCTCCGGCCACTTGCGGATGCCGGGAATGCGCGAGCCTTCGGCCGGCTGCGCGCCGACCACCTGCACCGCGGTGCTCTGCTCCTTGAGGTAGCGCGACACGCCGGTGATGGTGCCGGTGGTGCCCATCGCCGAGACGAAGTGAGTGATGCGCCCTTCGGTCTCGCGCCAGATCTCGGGGCCGGTGGTCTCGTAGTGGGCCAGCGGGTTGTCCGGGTTGGCGAACTGGTCGAGGATCACGCCGCGGCCGTCGCGCTCCATCGAGTCGGCGAGGTCGCGCGCGTACTCCATGCCGCCCTTGACCGGCGTGAGGATGATCTCGGCGCCATACGCGGCCATGCTCTGGCGGCGCTCCATGCTCAGGTCCTCGGGCATGATCAGCACCATCTTGTAGCCGCGGATGGCGGCGGCCATCGCCAGCGCGATGCCGGTGTTGCCCGAGGTGGCCTCGATCAGCGTGTCGCCCGGCTTGATGCGGCCGCGCGCCTCGGCGCGGGCGATCATCGACACCGCCGGCCGGTCCTTGACCGAACCCGCCGGGTTGTTGCCCTCGAGCTTGCCGAGAATTACGTTGCCACGCGGGGCGCCGGCGGCGCCGGGGATGCGCTGCAGTTGCACCAGCGGCGTATTGCCGATGGTGTCTTCGATCGTCTTGTAGGCCATGATGAGCGGGATTCCGAATGTCGGCGGACATTGTAATCCAGCCGTAATACTCGCGCCGGCAGGCGCGCCGGGCCGCCGCGGCTGCGACAGCCCGCCTCATGGCAAGGCCGGCGGGACAGCAAGCGTCAGGCCTCGGCCTCGCCGCCCTTGCGCTCGCCCAGCAGGTGGTACAGCAGGATGGCGCCGAAGGTGGCGGTGCCGATGCCGCCCAGCGTCATGCCGCCGAGCTTGAGGGTCAGGTCGCCGGCGGCCACGGTCAGCGTGGCGCCTACCGTGATGAGGTTGCGCGAACTGGAGAAGTCCACCTTGTTCTCGACCCAGATGCGCCCCGCGGTGGCCGAGATCAGGCCGAACACGACGATGGTCAGGCCGCCGATCACCGGCCCCGGGATGGTCAGGATCAGCGCGCCGAACTTGGGCGAGAAGCCCAGGATGAGCGCCACCACCGCGGCCACCACGAAGATCAGCGTGGAGTAGATCCGCGTCACCGCCATCACGCCCATGTTCTCGGCGTAGGTGGTCACGCCGGTGCCGCCGCCGCCCGCCGAAATGATGGTGGCGATGCCGTCGCCGATGAACGCGCGGCCGATGTACGGGTCGAGATTGCGCCCGGTCATCACGCTGATGGCCTTGATGTGCCCGAGGTTCTCGGCCACCAGCACGATCGCCACCGGCGCGATCAGCAGCATGGCGCTGGCCTGGAACACCGGCGAAGTGAACACCGGCAGGCCGAACCAGCTCGCCGCGGCCACGCCGGAGAAGTCGATGGTCTTGCCCAGCCCCATGAGGTTGGTGCAGACGTAGTACAGCAGGTAGCCGAACAGCCCGCCGACCAGCACCGGCAGGCGGCGCAGCATGCCCGGCGCGTGCACCGCCACCAGGCCCACCGCCAGCACCGTGGCCAGGCCGACCCAGGTGTCGAGCGCCGCGCCGCTCACGGCCTTGACCGCCACCGGCGCGAGATTCAGGCCGATGGCCGCGACGATGGCGCCCGTGACCACCGGCGGCATCAGCCGCTCCACCCAGCGGTAGCCCACCGCCTGCACCACCAGCCCGATGACGAGGTAGAGCGCGCCCGCGGCGATGATGCCGCCGAGCGCGACCGGGATGTTCGGGTTCGGGCCGCTGCCGGCATAGCCGGTGGCAGCGATCACCACCGCGATGAAGGCGAAGCTCGAGCCGAGGTAGCTCGGCACCCGGCCGCGCACGCACAGGAAGAAGATCAGCGTGCCGATGCCGGAGAACAGGATCGCGATATTGGGATTGAAGCCCATCAGGATCGGCGCGATGGCGGTCGAGCCGAACATCGCCACCACGTGCTGGATGCCCGCCAGCACGGTCTGGCCGGCAGGCAGCCGCTCGTCGGGCGCGATCACGCCATGTGTCTTCAGCCGCCACCTGGGCAGGAATCCCGCGTCCTCACCATTTGCCATCGTCGAGCTCCCTTTCTTGTCCTTGGCCTGGAGATCCGGCCTGGGTTGGTTTGTCGTGGCCGCGCGGCCGGCTCGGTCCGCGCGGGCGTGCGCATGATACCGCGCGGCCGCATTCATGCGAAGCCACCGGGACTAGCACAAGCCGTACCAGCACATGCCAGCGCGGGCATGCGGCCTTGCCACGATCGTGGTGCATGAAGGCAGGAAGCCCCGGACGCGGCCGGGGCTTCGACGGTGCGCCGCGCGCCGCGCGCCGCGCGCGACGGCATACACGATGGCATGCGCGACGGCTTGCGCGATGACACGCGGCGCGGCGCTCCGGGGGCTCGGGTTACTTGAGGGCCTTGGCCGGCGCCTTCTCCGCGGGCCTGGCCTCCTTCTTCGCCACGGCCGCGGCAGCGGGCTTCGGCGCGGCGCCCGCGCCGATGGTCATGCCGGCTTCCTGCAGCCGCGCCACCGACTTCTGGCCCAGGCCCTTGACGCGGTCGGCGAGGTCGGCCGCATCCCTGAAGGGTCCGCCCTTGGCGCGCTCGGCCACGATGGTGCTGGCCGTGGCCGGGCCGATGCCCTTGAGCGTCACCAGCGTGGCCTCGTCGGCGGTGTTCACGTCGACGGCGGCATGGGCCGCGCCCGCCAGCGAAAAGCAGAGCGCAAGCGCAAGCACCGCATGCCTGGACACCAGCCTGACCGACTGCGCGAGCGAGTGCCTGATCGAGTGCGGAATCGACTGCTTGAGCGATTGCATGAGCGACCGCGTGCGTGACTGCACGAGCGATTGCATGAGCGACTGCCTGATTGCCTGATTGCGCATTGGAGATTCTCCTGTCCGTTGTGAAGGTTGCCGCGTCCTGACTGGACGCCGCAAGACCGAGGATAGAAGCGCGCGGCGCGCCTGGCGCATCCTGCAACCAAAGTTCACGTCGGCTACCAGGATGTGTCCGCGCGCGGCTCCAAAAGAAAAACGCGCGCCGAAGCGCGCGTCCAGGCTGTCAGGAAGATCAGCTTGCCGCTTGCGTTTTCCCCGCTCCCGCGTGCGGGAGAGGGGAGCAGACCGGCGGCAATCGAAGGTTCCGCGTCAATCCGGCCACGGGCCGCGGTGCGCGGCCTCAGCCCCGGCGCTGCAGCAGCCAGCGGCAGTAGCGCGACACGCCTTCCTCGACCGTGTAGAACGCATCCTTGTAGCCGGCCGCGCGCAAGCGCGACATGTCGGACTGCGTGTAGCACTGGTACTTGCCGCGCAGCGCGTCGGGGAACTTGATGTATTCCACCAGCCCTTCCTGCACCAGCTCGTCCAGGCTCAGGCGCGGCTTGTCCTCGGCTTCGCGCAGCGTGTTGACTACGGCGCTGGCGATGTCGTTGAACGGCTGCGCGTGGCCGGTGCCGAGGTTGAAGATGCCCGACTTGTCCGGATGCTCGAGGAAGAACAGGTTGACCTTCACCACGTCCTCGACCGAGACGAAATCGCGCGTGTGGCCGCCGGGGCCGTAGCCGCCGTATTCGCCGAACAGCTTGACCGTGCCGTCGGCGCGGAACTGGTTGAAGTTGTGGAACGCCACCGAGGCCATGCGCCCCTTGTGCGCCTCGCGCGGGCCGTAGACGTTGAAGTAGCGGAAGCCCACGATCTGCGACAGCGCCGACGGCAGCGTGCGCCGCACCACCTGGTCGAACAGGAACTTGGAGTAGCCGTAGACGTTGAGCGGCTGCTCGTGCTCGCGGTCTTCCCGGAACACCTGCGAGGCGCCGTAGGTGGCCGCCGACGAGGCGTAGAGGAACTGCGCGCCCTGCTCCAGGCAGGCTTCCATCAGCGCGCGCGTGTAGCGGTAGTTGTTCTCCATCATGTAGCGGCCGTCGTGCTCCATCGTGTCGGAGCAGGCGCCCTCGTGGAACACCGCGCGCACCTTGCCGAAGTCGCCGCGCGCGAAACGGGCCAGGAATTCGGTCTTGTCGACGTAGTCGCGGATGTCGCAGTCGACCAGGTTGTGGAATTTCTCCGCGCGCGTCAGGTTGTCGACGGCGACGACATTGTCCTCGCCGCGGTCGTTCAGGCCCTTGACGAGGTTGCTGCCGATGAAGCCGGCCGCGCCGGTAACGATGATGGTCATGTGCGTGAGGACTCGTGCGAGCCGGAAGACGGTGCCGCGCCCTGCGCCGGCGTACCGAACAGTTCAGGATAGGTGACCACGGCGGTGCCGAGCTTGCCCACCACGATGCCGCCGGCGCGGTTGGCGTGCTGCACGGCCTCCTTGAGCGGCACGCCCGCGCCGAGCATGGTGGCGAGCGTGGCGATCACGGTGTCGCCGGCGCCCGAGACGTCGTAGACCTCGCGCGCCTGCGCCGACACGTGCAGCACTTCGGCCTCGGTGTAGAGCGTCATGCCCTCTTCCGAGCGCGTCAGCAGCAGCGCTTCCAGGTGCAGCTCGCGGCGCAGGTTCTGGGCGCGGATGGTGAGGTCGGACTCGGTCTTCCAGGCCCCCACCACGTGGCGCATCTCGGCGCGGTTGGGCGTGATCAGCGTGGCGCCGCGATAGCGCGAGTAGTCGTCGCCCTTGGGATCGACCAGCACCAGGCAGCCGGCCGCGCGGCCCGCTTCCACCATGCGGCCCACGTGCGCCAGCCCGCCCTTGCCGTAGTCGGACAGCACCAGCACCTTGTATTCCTTGACCAGGGTCTGGAAGCGCTCCTGCACGGAAAGCAGCACCTCGTGCGCGGGCGGGTTCTCGAAGTCCACGCGCAGCAGTTGCTGCTGGTGCGCCACCACGCGCAGCTTGATGGTGGTGTTGACGCTCGCGTCGCGATGCAGGTAGGGCTGCACGTGGCTGGCCGCCAGCAGGGTCTCGAGCGTGCGGCCGGGCTCGTCGTCGCCGACCACGCCGAGCATGCCGACGCTGGCGCCGAGCGCGGCCGCGTTGCGCGCCACGTTGGCCGCGCCGCCGAGGCGCTCGTCGCTGCGCTTGATCTGCACGACCGGCACCGGCGCTTCCGGCGAGATGCGCTCCACGTCGCCGAACCAGTAGCGGTCCAGCATCATGTCGCCCGTCACCAGGATGCGGGCTTGATTGATCTGTTGCAGCGGAATGTGGTTCTTGCTCATGGAATCCTTGGCAACGCGGCCCGGTCCGTCAGCCAGCGCGTCGGCTTGTTCTTCCCGTTGGTTTCTCGGTTAGCGCGTCGTGGTCGGCCGCCCGATCGCATGATATTCGATGCCTGCTTCCTGCATGGCCTCGGGCTCGTACAGATTGCGTCCGTCGAAGATGACGGGCGCCGTCAGGCGGCGCTTGATCTGGTTGAAGTCGGGGCTGCGGAAGACCTTCCATTCCGTGACGATGACCAGCGCGTCGGCGCCGTCCAACGTGTCCATCTGCGCGTCGCTGAAATGCACGCGCGCGAAGCCGCCCTCGATGTCGGCGAGGTCCTCCTCCAGCACGCGGCGCGCCTCGGCCATCGAGATCGGGTCGTGCACGCGCAGCGCGGCGCCGCGCGACACCAGCGCGCGCGCCAGCACCCGCGACGGCGCCTCGCGCATGTCGTCGGTGTTGGGCTTGAACGCCAGGCCCCACACCGCGAAGGTGCGCCCCGCGAGATCCTCGCCGAAGCGGCGCACGATCTTGTCGGCCAGCACCTGCTTCTGCGCGTCGTTGACGGCCTCGACCGCCTCCAGCACGCGCATGGGCTTGCCGTGCGCGCTCGCGGTGCGCATCAGCGCCTGCACGTCCTTGGGAAAGCACGAGCCGCCGTAGCCGGCGCCGGCATAGAGGAAACTATAGCCGATGCGCGGATCGGAGCCGATGCCCATGCGCACCAGCTCGATGTCGGCGCCGACCTCGTCGGCCAGGTTGGCCAGCTCGTTCATGAACGAGATGCGCGTGGCCAGCATCGAGTTGGCGGCGTACTTGGTGAACTCGGCCGAGCGCACGTCCATGTAGAAGGTGCGCTCGTGGTTGCGGTTGAACGGCGCGTAGAGCTGGCGCATGATGGCCTTGGCGTGGCGGCCCGCGACGTCGGCGTCGCAGCCCAGCACGATGCGGTCGGGGCGCATGAAGTCCTCCACCGCGGCGCCTTCCTTGAGGAACTCGGGGTTGGACACCACCGAGAACTGCAGGTCTTCCAGGCTGCGCGCGGCCAGCTCGGCACGGATCGCCTGGGCGACGCGGTCGCCGGTGCCGACCGGCACGGTCGACTTGTCCACCACCACCTTGAAGCCGGTCATGTGGCGGCCGATGTTGCGCGCCGCCGCCAGCACATACTGCAGGTCGGCCGAGCCGTCCTCGTCGGGCGGCGTGCCGACCGCGATGAACTGCACGTCGGCGTGCTCGACGCTCGCCGCCACGTCGGTGGAAAAGGTCAGCCGGCCGGCCTCGCGATTGCGCAGGATCAGTTCCTTGAGGCCCGGCTCGTAGATCGGCACGCCGCCGGCGTTGAGCAGCGCGATCTTGCGCTCGTCCACATCCAGGCAGAACACGTCGTTGCCCAGTTCGGCCAGGCAGGCCCCGGTCACTAGACCGACGTAGCCGCTGCCGATAACGGTGACTTTCATAGCTTGTACTCCAGATAGGGATTGGCGTGCGACGCCGGGGCGTCAGCCGAGTGCCTCCGAACGGCGCGGCGCGTAGGTTTCCCAACGGTTGCAGCCGGGGCACTGCCAATAGAACAACCGCGCGCGGAAACCGCATTCACGGCAGGTATAGCGGGCCAGGTTGCGCGTACGATGCTGCAGCAGGTCGCGGATCGCCGCGACTTCCTGCGCCTGCGCGATGTCCTGGCCGGCGGCCGGCGACGCCACCGCCGCAACACCGGCGGGCACGTCGGCGGGCATACTGGCGGGCGCTTCCTGCGCCTGCGCCGCTTCGGCGGCCTGGGCCTCGAAATACTTGGTCAGCGCCAGCAGCGAAGGCTGGCGGCGCAACTGCTCGCGCATCAGCGTGGCGGCGGCCGGCGCGCCGTGCAGCTCGAGCTCGGCGCGGTAGGCGCTGTCGAGCAGCTCGGGCGCCAGGCTGGTCTTGAGCAGGCCGCGCAGCCATGCCAGGGCCTTGCCCTCGTCGCCGAGCTGGCGGTAGGCCTTGACCACGCGGTCGGCCACCAGCGGCAGGTAGGACGCATCCTGCTGCTCGATGCCGAACCAGTGGCCGAGCGCCCCGGCCACATCGCCGGCGGCCATCGCCACATCGCCGAGCAGCATCGGCGCGCGCACGTTGGCGGGATTTTCCTCGATGGCCTGGCGCAGCCAGCCGGTCGCCTCGTCGGGCTGCTTGCGCTGCAGCGCGTCCTGCGCCAGCTCGCAGCAGAACTGGGCGATCTGCACCTTGTAGTCCTTCTGCTCGAGCGGCTGCAGCTCGCGCGCGGCGTCGATGGCCTTCTTCCATTCCTTCTCGACTTCGTAGAGCTCGAGCAGCACGTGCTTGGCCGGCGCCGCGTAGGGGCCGGACATCAGCCGCCGCAGCGATTCCTCGGCGCGGTCCAGCAGGCCGGCGCGCAGGTAATCCTGGCCGAGCTCGTAGAGCGCGTGCTCGCGCTCGGCGTCGGGCAGGTCCTGGCGGCTGGCCAGGTTCTGGTGCACGCGGATGGCGCGCTCGGTCTCGCCGCGGCGGCGGAACAGCGCGCCGAGCGCGAAGTGGAGCTCGGTGGTCTCGGGATCCAGGCGCACCACTTCGATGAAGGCATCGATGGCCTGGTCGGGCTGCTCGTTGAGCAGGAAGTTCAGCCCCTTGAAATAGGAGCGGGGCAAGGCGCCCTGCTCGCTCAGGAGCTGGCGCGCGTCGAAGCGCGCGGCCATCCAGCCGAGGCCGAAGATGAGCGGCAGCGCAAGCAGCCACCAGGTTTCAAAAATCATGGCTCAGACTTTCGGGCCGACTACGTTGTAGGGAACGCCGGACGCGGCGGCCTGCGGATCGCGCGGGGCTTCCGGCGGCTGGCTGCGCGCCTCGCCGAGCGCGCGCCGCAGCCGGCCCATCTCGATGCGCTGGCGCATCAGCGCCGGCGCCACCGCAGCCAGCGCGGCGACGATGCCGAGCCCGAAGGCGGCCAGCAGGATCAGGATCAGCGGCGCGCGCCAGACGGCGTCGAAGAACAGCCGCAGCGAGGCGTCGGCGGTATTGCGCAACGCCAGCACGAACAGCAGCGCGAACAGGACAATGCGGATGATCCAGGCGACAAATTTCATGCGGACGTCAGGAGGATTTCATGCGGACTTCAGGCGGCAGGTAAGGCATCGGGCTCCGGCAATGCAGGCCGATGCGGACATCGGGCCAGCGGGCGGCGACGCCCCTCTGTGGATTTCCGGCATTGTAGCGGAATCGTCTCGCGCCAACGGTAACCTCTTGTATGCCCGCATAATGAAAAAGCGCCCCGATGCGGGGCGCTTTCTCGACTATCCAGGCATATTGCGAGCGAATCGCAGCAACTCAGGAACGGGCCAGCTTCAGCCCGGCATCGTCGTGCAGCACGCCGCCGGCGACTGCCGGCTTGGGCTGTCCGTGCGCCGTTGCCGCATGGACCGCGCCGTGGCCGTTGCCACTGGCATTGCTGCCATTGCCATTGCCATTGCCGACATGGTTGCCGCCGGCGATGGCACCAGCGCCACCGCCGCCGTTACCGGCGGCCTGTGTCACCAGACTGCGGTCGACCCGCTCGCGCAACTCCTTGCCCGCCTTGAAGTGCGGCACCCGTTTCTCAGGCACCAGCACCCTCTCGCCGGACTTGGGGTTGCGCCCCACGCGCGGCGGACGCCGGTTCAGACCAAAACTGCCGAATCCGCGAATCTCGATGCGGTGGCCATCGGCCAACGCTTCGGACATGGCATCGAGGATCGTCTTGACCGAGATGTCCGCGTCCCGCAGCAACAACTGCGGGAACCGGGCAGCCAGTTTTTCGACAAGCTCGGACTTGGTCATGGGCATCCGCTGGCAGGAGTGAACCGATGCTTACTGGTTGTCCTGGCCGAGCTTGGCCTTCAGCAGCGCGCCCAGGTTGGTCGTGCCGGCGGTGCCGGTATCGGCCTGGAACTTCTGCATCGCTTCCTGCTGCTCTGCGCTGTCCTTG
The DNA here is from genome assembly GCF_977008105.1 of Cupriavidus ulmosensis. Lineage (NCBI taxonomy): Bacteria > Pseudomonadati > Pseudomonadota > Betaproteobacteria > Burkholderiales > Burkholderiaceae > Cupriavidus > Cupriavidus ulmosensis. Next base: position 1,190,405 of record NZ_CDRMWP010000001.1, on the reverse strand, counting down.
GCCTTGATCGACAGGTTGATGTTGCGCGACTTGCGGTCGACGTTCACCACCAGGGCGGTGATCTGCTCGCCTTCCTTCAGCACGTTGCGGGCATCTTCCACGCGGTCGGCCGAGATTTCGGACGCGCGCAGGTAGCCTTCCACGTCGTCAGCCAGCTGCACCACGGCGCCCTTGGCATCCACCGTCTTGATGGTGCCGTTGACCAGGGAACCCTTGTCGTTGGCCGAGATGAAGTTGTTGAACGGATCGCCCGACAGCTGCTTGATGCCCAGCGAGATGCGTTCCTTGTCGACGTCGATGCCCAGGACCACGGCTTCCACGTCGTCGCCCTTCTTGTACTTGCGCACGGCTTCTTCGCCGGTTTCCTGCCAGGACAGGTCCGACAGGTGCACCAGGCCGTCGATGCCGCCGGGCAGGCCGATGAACACGCCGAAGTCGGTGATCGACTTGATCTGGCCGGCCAGCTTGTCGCCCTTCTTGTGGTTGCGGCTGAAGTCGTCCCACGGATTGGCCTTGCACTGCTTCATGCCCAGGCTGATACGACGCTTGTCTTCGTCGATGTCGAGCACCATGACTTCGACTTCGTCGCCGAGCTGGACAACCTTGGACGGGGCCACGTTCTTGTTGGTCCAGTCCATTTCCGACACGTGCACCAGGCCTTCGATGCCGGCTTCGATCTCGACGAACGCGCCGTAGTCGGTCAGGTTGGTCACCTTGCCGAACAGGCGGGTGCTTTGCGGGTAGCGGCGCGAGATGCCGACCCACGGATCTTCGCCCAGCTGCTTCACGCCCAGCGAGACGCGGTTCTTTTCCTGGTCGAACTTGAGGATCTTGGCGGTGATTTCCTGGCCGACCGACAGCACTTCGCTGGGGTGGCGGACACGGCGCCATGCCAGGTCGGTGATGTGCAGCAGGCCGTCGATGCCGCCGAGGTCCACGAACGCGCCGTAGTCGGTGATGTTCTTGACGATACCGTTGACGATGGCGCCTTCCTTCAGGGTTTCCATCAGCTTCTGGCGCTCTTCGCCCAGGGTCGCTTCGACCACGGCGCGGCGCGACAGCACCACGTTGTTGCGCTTGCGATCCAGCTTGATGACCTTGAATTCCAGGGTCTTGCCTTCGTACGGCGTGGTGTCCTTGATCGGACGCACGTCGACCAGCGAGCCCGGCAGGAACGCGCGGATGCCGTTGACCATGACGGTCAGGCCGCCCTTGACCTTGCCCGTGACCGTGCCCGAGATGATCTCGCCGTCTTCCAGCGCCTTCTCGAGGTTCAGCCACGATGCCAGGCGCTTGGCCTTGTCGCGGGACAGGATGGTGTCGCCATAGCCGTTCTCGAGCGCGTCGATGGCCACGGAGACGTAGTCGCCGGCCTGCACTTCGAGTTCGCCCTGGTCGTTCAGGAACTCCTCCACCGGCACAAAGGCTTCGGACTTGAGGCCGGCGTTGACGACCACGAAGTTGTGGTCGATGCGCACGACTTCAGCGGAAATCACTTCGCCAGCCTTCATATTGGAGCGGGCGATCGATTCCTCGAACAGTGCGGCAAAGGATTCGTTAGTTTGCAGGTCGGACATAAACTTGTTTAGCAATCCGCAGTACTCGGGCCGGCGCGAGGATCGCGCTCAGTCTGCCTGGGCAGCGGGGTCAGGTTGAACAACACCGGCGGTTCCGCGCATGCGGGCGCCACCGGCACTTCGGCGCGCAGCGGTCCGGGCGCGCGGGTCAGCAACCCTGCGCGGCGTACCACTCCAGCACCTGCGCCACTGCCTGATCCACCGTCATCTCGGAGGTGTCGAGCAGCCGCGCATCCGTTGCGGGACGCAGCGGCGCGGCCGTGCGGGTGCGATCCCGCAGGTCGCGCGACTCGAGGTCACGCAAAAGGTCTTCGATATTAGCAGAAATTCCCTTATCAATCAATTGTTTATAGCGCCTGCGAGCGCGCGCCTCGACACTTGCGGTCAGGAACACCTTCAGGCGGGCGTCCGGGAAAATCACGGTGCCCATGTCGCGCCCGTCGGCGACCAGCCCGGGCAGCTTGCGGAAACCGCGCTGCAGCGCCGTCAGCGCGTCGCGCACCGGCTGGTGCACGGCGATGGCGGAGGCGCGGTTGCCGGTGGCCTCGGCGCGGATGGCCAGGCTGACCTCCTCGCCGCCGAGCCAGACCCGGTCCGGGCCGAACTTGACATCGAGGCGGGTGGCCAGTTTTGCAAGCCCCTCGACATCCTGCGCGTCGATGCCCGCCCGCTCGCTGGCGAGCGCCACCAGGCGGTACAGGGCCCCGCTGTCCAGCAAGTGGAAGCTGAGCGCATCGGCCACCTTGTGCGCTACGGTGCCCTTGCCGGAGGCGGTGGGCCCGTCGATTGTGATGACGTCGACGATAGTCATTGCTTATTGAAACAGGACAAAAATCAATCTTCCTAACAAGAGTGCCAAGAGTGCCGGCCTGCGCCGCGCGGCGCATCCTCTTACTGTGGCGCATTACGCCGCCGGCCGCTACTGGGGCAGGCGCGCACAGGCACGCGCGGTGATCAGCGCGTCACAGAGGCGAATACCTCGAAATAATCGGGGAAGGTCTTGGCCACGCAACCCGGCTCGTTGATGCGCACCGGCAGCGGGCCGAACGCGGCCAGCGAGAAGCACATCGCCATGCGGTGGTCGTCGTAGGTGTCGATGCCGGCGGCCGGCGTCTGCCATTGCGACGGTGGCGTCACCTTCAGGTAGTCCGCGCCCTCCTCCACTTCCACGCCGAGCTTGCGCAGCTCGGTGGCCATCGCGGCGATGCGGTCGGTTTCCTTGACCCGCCAGCTCGCGATGTTGGTCAGCGTGGTCGGGCCGTCGGCGAACAGCGCCGCCACCGCCAGCGTCATGGCGGCGTCCGGGATGTGGTTGCAGTCGAGCTCGATGCCGCGCAGGCGGCCGTCGTCGCGCTCGGTGCCGCGCACCTCGATCCAGTTGGCGCCGGCCATGACGTTGACGCCCATGCGGTTGAGCGCCTCGGCGAACTTCACGTCGCCCTGGATGCTCGACATGCCCACGCCTTCCACGCGCAGCGGGCCGCCGCCGATGGCGCCGGCCGCCAGGAAATACGAGGCCGACGAGGCATCGCCCTCGACGAAGATCTCGCCGGGCGAGCGGTAGGCCGCGCGCGCCGGCACGATGAAGCGCGACCAGCCTTCGCGCCGGACCTCGATGCCGAAGCGCGCCAGCAGGTTGAGCGTGATCTCGATGTAGGGCTTGGAAATCAGCTCGCCGACCACCTCGATCTCGATGATGCCGGCGGCGGCGTCGGCCAGCGGCAGCGTCATCAGCAGCGCCGTCAGGAACTGGCTGGAGACGTCGCCGCGCACGCGGATCGGCGCGTCGATGCGGATCGGCGCCGGCGAGATCTGCAGCGGCGGATAGCCCTCGGTGCCGAGGTAGTCGATCTTCGCGCCGATCTGGCGCAGGCCGTCGACGAGGTCGCCGATCGGCCGCTCGTGCATGCGCGGCACGCCGGACAGCTTGTAGCTGCCGCCCTGCAGCGCCAGCGCCGCGGTGAGCGGGCGGATCGCGGTGCCGGCGTTGCCCATGAACAGGTCGGCCGACTTGTTGGGGAAGTTGCCGCCGGCGCCGCGCACCACGCACGCGCCGTCTTCCTGCCGCCACTCCACGCCGAGCGTGCGCAGCGCCTGCAGCATCACGCGGGTGTCGTCGGAATCGAGCAGGTCGCGTACGCGCGTTTCGCCTTCGGCGAGCGCCGCCAGCAGCAGCACGCGGTTGGAGATGCTCTTGGAGCCGGGCAGGCGGACCGTGCCGGAGGCGCGGGTGAGGGGACCGAGCGTGAGGTGTTCCATGATCTGCGAGCGGGTTGTGCGGCGCCCCGCCGGTGGCGGGCCGCCGCGGTGTGGGTGGCGGTCAGGGTTCGGCGTTGACGGCGGGCGCGCGCTGCGCGCCCCATTGCAGGCGCGCCCGGCTGGCGCGCTGGAAGATGCGCTCCAGGCCCGCGCCGTCGCTTTTCTCGATCAGGGTCTTCAGGTGGGCGAGCATGGCCTGGTAGGTCGACAGCTCGCTCAGCATGGCCTCGCGGTTGCCGATGCAGATGTCGCGCCACATTTCGGGCGAGGACGCGGCGATGCGCGTGAAATCGCGGAAGCCGCCGCCGGCGAAATCGAGCTTGAGCGCGGCATCCTCGGCATTGGCCACCTGGGCCACCAGCGCGTAGGACAGCAGGTGCGGCAGGTGGCTGACCGCGGCGAACACGGCATCGTGCTGCACGGCCGACATCACGTCGCAGTGCGCGCCCGCGGTTTCCCACATGGCGCGCACGGCGGCCACGTCGAGGCGGCTGTTTTCCTGCAGTGGGCACAGCACGGCGCGCTTGCCGTCGTAGAGATCGGCCAGCGCGGCCTCGACGCCGTTCAGCTCGCGTCCCGCGATGGGATGCGCCGGCACGAACTGCGCGGCCTTGTCGCCCAGCGCCGTCTTGGCGGCCACGATCACGTCGGACTTGGTGCTGCCCGCGTCGGTGACGATGGTGGCGGGCTCGATATGCGGCTCGAGTGCATGGAGCAGCGCAAAGGTCTGCGCCACCGGCGCGCACAGCACGATCACGCTGGCGCCCCTGGCGGCCTCTTCCAGCGTGGCGGCCTCGTCGATCACGCCGAGCTTGAGCGCGCGCTCGAGCGAAGCCTGCGAGCGGCCCACGCCGACCACCGTGCCGACCACGCCGGCACGCTTGAGCGCCAGCGCCAGCGAGCCGCCGATCAGGCCGACGCCGACGATGACGACACGGGAAAAATAGGGAGCGGACGCAGGATCGGTCACGGGAATACGCTGCCAGGCACGAAAGTTCGGGAATCCGGCATTGTATCCGCTCCGCCCGGCCGCGGCGGCGCCGATCGGGCGGGCACCGGCCGCGAAGCGGAGAAAAACGAGGGCGGGACCGGCTATCCGAGCGCTTTCTCGAGCGCCGCGATGAAGGCCGCGTTCTCTTCCGGCAGGCCGATGGTCACGCGCAGCCATTGCGGCAGGTTGTAGTTGCCGACCGGCCGCACGATCACGCCCTGCCGGAGCAGCGCCAGGTTGACGCGCGCGCCGGCGCCGTCGTCGCGGCCCACGCGCACCAGCACGAAATTGCCCGAGGACGGCACGTATTGCAGGCCGAGCCGGTCGAACGCGGCCACCAGCTGCGCCTTGCCGGCGCGGTTCAGCTCGGCGCTGCGCTTGAGGAAGGCGGTGTCGCCGAGCGCCGCGATGGCCGCCGCCTGGGCCAGGCTGTTGACGTTGAACGGCTGGCGGATGCGGTTGAGCAGGTCGGTCAGCGCCGGCTGCGCCACCGCGTAGCCGACGCGCAGCCCGGCCAGCCCGTAGGCCTTGGAGAAGGTGCGCGAGACCAGCAGGTTCGGGTATCGGCGCACCCACGCCACCGAGTCGTACTGCTGGGCGTCGTCCAGGTATTCGTTGTAGGCCTCGTCCAGCACCACAACCACATTGGCCGGCACCCTGGCCAGGAAGGCCTCGATGGCGGCCGCCGGCAGGAAGGTGCCGGTCGGGTTGTTGGGATTGGCGATGAAGACCAGGCGCGTGTCCGGCGCGATCGCGGCGGCCATCGCGTCCAGGTCGTGGCCGTAGTCGCGCGCCTTGACCTCGATCGCGCGCGCGCCGACTTCCTGCGTGGCGAGCGCGTACACCGCGAACGAGTGCTCGGCATAGACGATCGATTCGCCCGGCCTGACCAGCGCGTGCGCGGCGATCTCGAGGATGTCGTTGCTGCCGTTGCCCAGCGTGAGCCAGTCGGCCGGCACGCCGAAGCGGGCCGACAGCGCGGCCTTCAGCCCGAAGCCGTTGGCGTCGGGGTAGCGGCCCAGCTCGGCCACCGCGGCGGCGATGGCGGTGCGGGCGGACTCGGGCATGCCGAGCGGGTTCTCGTTCGAGGCCAGCTTGACGATGGCGGCTTCGTCCAGGCCGAACTCGCGCGCCACCTCGGAAATCGGCTTGCCCGCCACGTAGGGTGAAATCGCCCGCACGTACTCGGGACCGAACTGCCTGCCCTGCTCTGCCATGTCGACTCCTTGCCGGTCGCTGCCCGGCCGCTATGCTGCCATCTGCCTGCCGTCCCGGCCTTACTTGCTGGACGGGTACGAGCCCAGCACCTTGAAATAGGCCGCGTTGCGGCGCAGTTCCTCCAGCGCGCGCGCCACCGCGGCATCGTTCTGGTGGCCTTCCACGTCGACGTAGAAGTAGTACTCCCACGCGCCGCTGCGCGCCGGGCGCGACTCGAAGCGGCACATCGACACGCCGTTGTCGGCCAGCGGCGCGAGCAGCTGGTAGACCGCGCCGGCCTTGTTCGGCACCGACAGGATCATCGAGGTCTGGTCGCTGCCCGAGGGCTCGGTCTCGTAGCGCCCGATCACCGCGAAGCGGGTGCGGTTGTGCGGGTCGTCCTGGATATGCGTGCGCACCATGTGCAGGTGATAGCGGTTGGCCGCCGACTCGCCGGCGATGGCCGCGGAGGTCGGGTCCTCGCTGGCCATGCGCGCGGCCTCCGCGTTGCTCGACACCGCCTGGCGCTCGAGGTGCGGATAGTTGGCCGTGAGCCAGTGCTGGCACTGCGCCAGCGCCTGCGCGTGGGCGCGCACCACGGTCACGCCCTGCATGTCGGGCGACGACGCCATCAGGTTGTGGTGCACCTTGAGCGCGATCTCGCCGCTGATCTTGAGCGAGGTCTGCAGGAACAGGTCGAGCGTGCGCGACACCGCGCCCTCGGTGGAGTTTTCCACCGGCACCACGCCGTACTCGACGGTGCCGGCTTCCACCGCGCGGAACACCTCGTCGATGCTCGGGCACGGCACGCCGCTCACCTCATGGCCGAAATGCGCATACAGCGCCTGCTCGGAGAAGGTGCCGGCCGGCCCCAGGAAGGCCACTTCGAGCGGCTTCTCCAGCCCGCGGCAGGCCGACATCACCTCGCGCCAGATCGAGGCCACGCTGTCGTCGAGCAGCGGGCCCGGATTGGCGCCCTGCACCTTGCGGATCACCTGCAGCTCGCGCTCCGGGCGGAACACCGGCGCGCCGTACTTCTTCTTGACCTCGCCCACGTCGAGGGCAAGCTGCGCGCGGCGGTTGAGCATCGAGAGCAGTTCGCGGTCGAGCGCATCGATCTGCTCGCGCAGCGGCGTCAGCTCGACGCCGAGCGCCTTCTCGGCCGCGGCGTTGTCCTGCGGCGCCGCCGCCTGCGCACTGTGCTTGTCTTGGTTTGTCATCGTATGGATCCGCTGCGCCGCCTCCTTGCAAGGCGGCTCTGAAAAAGACCGGTTTGCGCCCGTTCGGCACCCTCCCGGCGCCCTCCCGGCTCGCGCCTGGGCGCGGCGGGCGCGCGGCAAGGCGCAGGCTGCGCCGCGCCAGGCCGGGGACAACGCTCAGGCCGCGCTGCGCTCGAACTCGCGCATGTACTCGATCAGCGCCAGCACGCCGTCGAGCGGCATGGCGTTGTAGAGGCTGGCGCGCATGCCGCCGACCGACTTGTGGCCCTTGAGCTGCACCAGGCCGTTGGCGCGCGCGCCCGCCAGGAAGGCGTCGTTGCGCGACTCGTCGGCGAGGAAGAACGGCACGTTCATGCGCGAGCGGCAGGCCGGGTCGATCTCGTTGCGGTAGAACGCGCTCTGGTCGAGGAAGCGGTACAGCGCGTCCGCCTTGGCGATGTTGCGCTGCTCGATCGCGTCCACGCCGCCCTGGGCCTTGAGCCACTTGAAGACCAGGCCAGCGATGTAGATGGCGTAGGTCGGCGGCGTGTTGTACATCGAATTGTGCTCGGCCACCAGGCGCCAGTCGAACGCGGACGGGCACAGCGGATGCGCGTGGCCGAGCAGGTCCTCGCGCACGATCACGATGGTCACGCCGGCCGGGCCGATGTTCTTCTGCGCGCCGCCGTAGGCCACCTGGATGCGCGACCAGTCCACCGCGCGCGACAGGATGTGGCTGGAGACGTCGGCCACCACCACCGGGCCGCCGTCGCGGCTCTGGCCGACGTCGGGCACGGCGTGGAACTCGACGCCGCCGATGGTCTCGTTGGTGCACAGGTGCACGTAGGCCGCGTCGTCGGACAGCTTCCACTCGGACACGTCGGGGATGCGCGTGAACTTCTGCGCGGCGCTGGTGGCGGCGATGTTGACCTCGCCATAGCGGCGCGCTTCCTGCTCGGACTTCACCGACCAGCTGCCGGTGACGACGAAATCGGCCTTGGGGCGCTCGGCATGCACGCGGCGCATCAGGTTCAGCGGCACGATCGCGTTCTCGCCGATGGCGCCGCCCTGCAGGAACAGGATGCGGAAGTTCTTCGGCACGCGCAGCAGCTCGCGCAGGCCGGCCAGCGCCTCGGCGTGGATGCTCTCGAACTCGCGGCTGCGGTGGCTCATCTCCATGACCGACACCCCCGTGCCGTGCCACGACAGCATCTCCTCGGCCGCCTGCAGCAGCACCTCGGTCGGCAGCGCCGCCGGACCGGGCGAGAAGTTATAGACACGCTCGGCCACGGCGCGCTGCATCATGGCGGCAAGTGCTGGATTCTGGGGTTCGTTCATGGAAGTAGAAATGAAAAATGGCTGCCGGTGTAAACCAAGCAGCCATTATCCCTCAAACCCGCACCGCGATGGGGAGACCGGGGCGGCGCCCCGCTCCCCGCGGCGCGGCTTGCCGGCTTACTTCGAAGCGGCGGCGATTTCCTTCTCGGCGGCGTCGCGCATCGACTTGCCGACCTGCGGGCCGTACTTCTGCATCATCGAGCCCCAGATCTCCTGGGTCGCCTTGCCCTGGTTGGCCATGAACTTCTGGCCGGTGGGCGACTTCAGGAAGGTGGTCAGGTCGCGGATTTCCTGCGCGCTGTAGTACTTGGCGAAGGCGTCGTAGTGCGCCTTGATGGCGTCGCTCTTGAAGCCGTCGGTGGTGAAGGCCTGGCCCGCGCCGTCCACCATGCGCTGCACCGCGCCGTTCTTCTTGAGCTTGTCGACGGCGGCCTGCTTCTGCTTGTCGTTGAGCGTCTTGTTCTCGACGAGCACCTGTTCCAGGACCATCGGCGCTTCCTGCTTGGCGCCCTGCTGCCAGTTGTCGGCCTGGCCCTTCACGGCCTGGTCGGCCTGCATCACCGTCAGCAGTTCCTTGATGGCAGCGGTCTTGTCCGCGTCCTGAGCCTGGGCATGCGCCGCGCCAGCCAGCATCATGGCCGGCACGAAGGCAGCCAGAACAGCGATACGTCGATAGGTCTTGAGCATTGTGACTCCCTTGAATATGTCCGTTTTAGTCCCGCAGCCGGCAATCGAGTTCCGGCGCCGCGGTCCAATGTTGCAACAATTTACGAATCCGATCCCGTGTCCGGCGTGCCCGCTTCGGTGCCGCCCGGCGCACCGGCCTGCTCGCCCTGCGCGGCACCTTCGGCGCCATCCGTCCCGGCCGCGTCGGATTCGTCACCCGCGACGCCATTGTCGGCATCGCTCTCGACGATCCGCTGCAGCCCCGACAGCTTGGTGCCTTCATCCACGTTGATCAGCGTCACACCCTGCGTGGCGCGGCCCATTTCGCGAATCTCCGCCACGCGAGTACGGATCAGCACGCCACCGGTCGTGATCAGCATGATCTCGTCGTCCGGCGATACCAGCGCCGCGGCCACCACGCGGCCGTTGCGCTCGCTCGTCTGGATCGCAATCATGCCCTTGGTGCCACGGCCGTGTCGAGTGTATTCGGAGATCGGCGTGCGTTTGCCGTAGCCGTTCTCGGTGGCGGTCAGCACGCTGCCGACCGAGCCGGCCTGCTCGCTGGTCTCGGCCGGCGCCACCAGCATGGCGATCACGCTCTGGCTGTCTTCCAGGTTCATGCCGCGCACGCCGCGCGCCTGGCGGCCCATCGGGCGCACGTCGTTCTCGTCGAAGCGCACGGCCTTGCCGGCGTCCGAGAACAGCATCACGTCGTGCTGGCCGTCGGTGACGGCGGCGCCCACGAGGTAGTCGCCCTCGTCGAGGTCCACCGCGATGATGCCGGCCTTGCGCGGATTGGAGAACTCGGTCAGCGCGGTCTTCTTCACGGTGCCGCGCGCGGTGCTCATGAAGATGAAATGCTCTGCGTCAAACTGGCGCACCGGCAGGATGACGTTGATCTTCTCGCCGTCGGACAGCGGGAACATGTTGACGATCGGCCGGCCGCGCGAATTGCGCGAGCCCTGCGGCACCTCGTACACCTTGAGCCAGTACAGGCGGCCGCGGTTCGAGAAGCACAGGATGTAGTCGTGGGTGTTGGCCACGAACAGCGTGTCGATCCAGTCGTCTTCCTTGGTGGCGGTGGCCTGCTTGCCGCGCCCGCCGCGCTTCTGCGCGCGGTACTCGGAGATCGGCTGGCTCTTCATGTAGCCGCTGTGCGACAGCGTCACCACCATGTCCTGCGGCGTGATCAGGTCCTCGGTGTCAAGCTCGGTCGCGTTGAGCTCGATGTGCGAGCGGCGCGCGTCGCCGAATTCGGCGCGGATCGCGGTCAGTTCGTCGACGATGATGGTGCTGATGCGCTCGGGCCGCGACAGGATGTCGAGCAGGTCGGCGATTTCCGCCATGATGTCGCGGTATTCCTGGACGATCTTGTCCTGTTCCAGGCCGGTCAGGCGCTGCAGGCGCATCTGCAGGATTTCCTGCGCCTGCGAGTCGGACAGGCGGTACAGGCCGTCGCCCTGCATGCCGAAGATGGCCGGCAGGCCGTCCGGGCGGTAGGACGCGCGGCCGCCCGGGGTCTCGCCCTCGGCGCGCGACAGCATCTCGCGCACCAGGCTCGAATCCCAGGCCTTGGCCATCAGGCCCTGCTTGGCGATCGGCGGGGTCGGCGCGGCCTTGATGATGGCGATGAACTCGTCGATGTTCGCCAGCGCCACCGCCAGGCCTTCGAGCACGTGGCCGCGCTCGCGCGCCTTGCGCAGCTCGAATACGGTGCGGCGGGTGACCACCTCGCGCCGGTGCGACAGGAAGCAGTCCAGCATCTGGCGCAGGTTCAGCAGGCGCGGCTGGCCATCGACCAGCGCCACCATGTTCATGCCGAAGGTGTCCTGCAGCTGGGTGTGCTTGTAGAGGTTGTTGAGCACCACCTCCGGCACTTCGTTGCGCTTGAGTTCGACCACCACGCGCATGCCGGACTTGTCGGACTCGTCGCGGATGTCCGAGATGCCCTCGACCTTCTTGTCGGTGACGAGTTCGGCGATGCGCTCGAGCAGCGTGCGCTTGTTGACCTGGTACGGCAGCTCGTCGACGATGATCGCCTGGCGCTGGCCGCGGTCGATGTCCTCGAAGTGCGTCTTGGCGCGCATCACCACGCGGCCGCGGCCGGTGCGGTAGCCCTCGCGCACGCCCTGGATGCCGTAGATGATGCCGGCGGTCGGGAAGTCCGGCGCCGGGATCAGCTCGATCAGCTCGTCCACCGTGGCCTGCGGATTGCGCAGCAGGTGCAGGCAGCCGTCGACCACTTCGTTGAGGTTGTGCGGCGGGATATTGGTGGCCATGCCGACCGCGATACCCGACGAACCATTAATCAGCAGATTCGGGATGCGGGCCGGCAGAATCAGCGGCTCATTTTCGGAACCGTCATAATTCGGCCCGAAATCGACAGTTTCCTTGTCGATGTCCAGCAGCATCTCGTGGGCGATCTTGGACTGGCGGATTTCGGTATAACGCATGGCGGCCGCGTTATCACCGTCCACCGAGCCGAAATTCCCCTGGCCATCGACGAGCATGTAGCGCAGCGAAAAATTCTGCGCCATGCGGACGATCGTATCGTATACAGCAGTGTCGCCGTGGGGGTGGTACTTACCGATCACATCCCCCACGATACGCGCCGATTTCTTGTACGGCCGGTTCCAGTCGTTGTTCAGCTCATGCATCGCATAGAGCACACGCCGGTGCACCGGCTTCAGGCCATCCCGGACGTCGGGAAGCGCGCGCCCGACAATCACGCTCATCGCGTAATCGAGATAGGAGCGGCGCATTTCCTCTTCGAGGGAGACCGGAAGGGTTTCTTTGGCGAATTGATCCATTGCGGCGTGGGTTATGCGGCGAATTTAAACAGAAGGCGCCCCGGTGAATCGCCATTCGCCGCGAGAGCGTCTGACAGCAGGGCAACGTGGCATTCTAACATGCCCGGCACCCCGCCCCCGCGGCCGCGGGGGCCCCGCGCGGCAGCCCTCGCGCGAGGCCCGGAACGGCCGCGCGGAGCCCGCGCCGAAAACCTGCAAGCCCGGCCAGGCAAGGGTTTGCGGGCATCGCAAGGGTCATGTTGCACAAACACCACAGGCCCAAAACCCATTGATTGAATCGAATATATTTACTTCTTAGGAAACGAGGCTTGTGGCACAATTCCCCAGCGAAGAGCCAGACATTGTTCGAAGTGGAGCATACACCGCATCGAGAATGTTATACTCCGAAGAATGTATGACTTGTTTCCGTCCATTTGCTCGCAGTAACCCTGCGGTGATCTCATCCTGAGAGGAGAAATATGAAAAAATTTGCCAAGCTCGCGCTCGTTGCAGCTACCGCAGTAATGGCTGCATCCGCTCAAGCCCAGTCCGTCCCCTACGAAAAGAAGGCTGTGAACGATAACTGGGGCAACGGTACGAGCGAGTACGTGTGGAAGAACGGCACGAACGAGCTCTGCTGGCGCGATAGCTCGTGGACCCCGGCCACCGCCAACGCCCTGTGCGATGGCGCCCTGGCTCCGGCGTCCGCTCCGGTTGCTCAACCGCAAGCTCCGGTTGCTCCGCCGGTCGTCTCCAGCGAAAAGGTCACTTTCGCTGCCGACACCCTGTTCGATTTCGACAAGGCCGTGCTGAAGCCCGAAGGCAAGGCCAAGCTGGACGACCTGTCCTCCAAGCTGTCCGGCATCACCCTGGAAGTCATCATCGCCGTTGGCCACACCGACTCGTTCGGTTCGGACAAGTACAACGATCGCCTGTCGATCCGTCGTGCCGAAGCCGTCAAGGCCTATCTGGTGAGCAAGGGCGTGGAAGCCAACCGTGTCTACACGGAAGGCAAGGGCAAGCGCCAACTGAAGGTCGATCCGAAGTCGTGCAAGGGTACCCGCAAGGCCCAGATCGCCTGCCAGCAGCCGAACCGCCGCGTGGAAGTCGAAGTGGTCGGCACCCGCAGCGCACGTTAATCGGATTCCTTCCGATGAAGAAAAGCCCAGCGCAAGCTGGGCTTTTTTTTTGATACAGTGCCGCAATACCCTCCGCTTTCACGCCGCCGCACCGGCCGCGCGCCAAACTCCATGACGCAGATCTCCACGCCGCACCACCCCACCCTGGAAACCACCCTGCTCGGCAAGAACGCCGACGCCCGCGAAATCGACAAGTTCAGCGAACTGGCCCACCGCTGGTGGGACCCGGAAAGCGAGTTCAAGCCGCTGCATGAGCTCAACCCGCTGCGCCTGGGCTGGATCGACGGCGTCGCCGGCCTGAGCGGCAAGCAGGTGGTCGACGTCGGCTGCGGCGGCGGCATCCTGGCCGAGAGCATGGCGCGCAGCGGCGCCACCGTGCGCGGCATCGACCTGTCCACCAAGGCGCTGCGCGTGGCCGACCTGCACAGCCTGGAGTCCGGCGTAGCCGTGACTTACGAGGAGATCGCCGCCGAAGCGCTGGCCGCGCGCATGCCCGCCGGCTTCGACGTAGTGACCTGCATGGAGATGCTCGAGCACGTGCCCGACCCGCAATCGGTCGTGCGCGCCTGCGCCACGCTGGTGCGGCCCGGCGGCACCGTGTTCTTCTCCACCATCAACCGCAACCTCAAGGCCTACCTGCTGGCCGTGGTCGGCGCCGAGTACGTGCTCAAGATGCTGCCGCGCGGCACGCACGACTACGACAAGTTCATCACGCCGTCGGAACTGGCCCGCTACGCCCGCAACGCCGGGCTCGAACTGATCGAGATGCGCGGCATGACCTACAACCCGCTGACCCGCGTCTACGCGCTGGGCTCCGACACCGACGTGAACTACCTGATGGCATTGCGCCGGCCCGCCTGACCATGCAGACCTTCGACGCAGTCTTCTTCGATCTCGACGGCACCCTGGCCGACACCGCCCCGGATCTCGCCGCGGCCGCCAACCGCCTCGTCGTCGAGCACGGCCACCCGCCGGTGGCCTATGAAAAGCTCCGCCCGGTGGCCTCGCACGGCGCGCGCGGCCTGATCGGCGCGGCCTTCGGCAAGAGCCCGGCCGACCCCGAGTTCCCCGCCCTGCGCGACACCTTCCTCGACTACTACGAGGCCGACATCGCCGTGCACACGCACCTGTTCGACGGCATGGGCGAAGTGCTGGACGCGCTCGAGGCCGCCGGCATCCGCTGGGGCATCGTCACCAACAAAGTCACCCGCTTCACCGCGCCGCTGGTGGCCGCCATCGGCCTGGCGCCGCGCGCCTCGGCGGTGGTCAGCGGCGACACCACGGCGCACGCCAAGCCCCACCCCGCCCCGCTGCTGCACGCCGCCGAAGTCAGCGGCGTGGCCCCCGCGCGCTGCGTGTACGTGGGCGACGACCTGCGCGACATCCAGGCCGGCAAGGCAGCCGGCATGGCCACCATCACCGCCGCCTACGGCTACTGCGGCGACGGCGAGCCGCCCGAGGAATGGGGCGCCGACTACCTCGTGCGCCATCCGAGCGAGCTGATCGCGCTGCTGACGCCGGCCGCGCGGCGCTAGCCTGCGGGTGGCGCCGGGACGCGGCCTACCCTTCGGGGCGCCAACGGAGTACAATTCCATCTCTTGACACTGTTCAAGCAGTTCACACGGGGCCGACCTGGTTTCGACGTGGGTTACAAAGCAGTGGAGGGCATACCGAGGACCCGTCACCTCGTTAATCAATGGGAATGCAATAACTGCTAACGACGAACGTTACGCACTGGCCGCTTAATTGCGGCCGTCCTCGCACTGGCTCGCTGACGGGCTAGAGTCGCAAGACTACGCGAGGTCATTTACGTCAGATAAGCCCCGGGTGAGTCACGAACCAGGGGACGAAAACCTAGTGACTCGCCGTTGTAGAGCGTGTTCGTCCGCGATGCACCGGTTAAATCAAATGACAGAACTAAGTATGTAGAACTCTCTGTGGAGGGCTTGCGGACGCGGGTTCGATTCCCGCCGGCTCCACCAATTACCCGTTTCAGGATAATCCTGGACGTTCCAGAAGCCCGGTATATCCGGGCTTTTTCTTTGGTTTCACGGGATTTAACGTCCCACGGCGTTCCGGGGTGTTTCTTTGCAGCCCAAACATTTTGAGGGTAACTTTCGGGGTAGCTTTCGGACCTCCAAAAACTTACCCCCAGATGCCGCTCACCGACACCGCCATCAAGAACGCCAAGCCCGGCGACAAGACCATCAAGCTGTATGACGCGGACGGCCTCCTGCTGTGGGTGGCGCCCAGCGGCGGCAAGTGGTGGCGGCTGAAGTACCGCATCGGTGGCAAGGAAAAGATGCTGTCCCTGGGCACCTATCCCGAGGTGGGGCTACGCGAGGCCCGTGACCGCCGCGACGAGGCCCGCCGGCTGCTGGCCGAAGGCATCGACCCGAGCGCCCACCGCAAGGCCGCCAAGAGCACCAGGGCGCAGCGAGAGGCGAACAGCTTCGAGCTGGTGGCGCGGGAGTGGCACGCCAAGTACGCCGGCACCTGGTCGCCCAGCCACGGCGATCGCATCCTGCGCCGCTTGGAGGCGAACGCCTTCCCCTGGATCGGCGGCAAGCCCACCGCCGACCTCAAGCCGGCCGAGGTGCTGGAGGTGCTGCGCCGGGTCGAGCGGCGCGGCACGCTGGAGACCGCCCACCGGCTGCGCGACAACATCGGCCAGGCGATGCGCTACGCCGTGGCCACCGGCCGCGCCGAGCGGGACATCACCGCGGACCTGCGCGGCGCCCTGTCGCCGGTGCAGAAACGGCACTTCGCCGCGATCACCGAGCCGGGCAAGGTGGGCGAGCTGCTGCGTGCCATCGACGGCTATACCGGCACCTTCCCCGTCACCTGCGCCCTCCAGTTGGCGCCGCTGCTGTTCCAGCGCCCTGGCGAGCTGCGTATGGCCGAATGGCCGGAGTTCGACCTGGACGGTGCCATGTGGGAGATCCCGGGCGGTCGCATGAAGCGCACCAAAGAAGGCAAGGCCGCGGGGCCGGCGCACCTGGTGCCGCTGCCGATCCAGGCGGTGGCCATCCTGCGTGAGCTGCAGGCGCTCACCGGTACCGGCCGCTATGTGTTCCCCGGTGTGCGTACCCCCACGCGTCCGATGAGCGACAACACCATCAACGCCGGCCTGCGCCGACTCGGCTACGACAACGAAACCATGACCGGCCACGGCTTTCGCGCCATGGCCCGCACCATCCTGGACGAGGTGCTGGGCTTGCCGCCCGCCATCATCGAGGCCCAGCTCGCGCACGCAGTCAAGGATCCGCTCGGCCGCGCCTACAACCGCACCGCACACCTGCCGCAGCGCCGCGAAATGATGCAGCGCTGGGCCGACTATCTAGACGAGCTGAAACGCGGGGCCAAGGTTCTGCCATTCGACAACGGCCAGGCCGCATAGGGGTTTGACCAGCCACGGGGTGCGACCTGCAGCCGGGAGGAGATTTCCATCGCGCCCACACATCAAAAGCCGACTCCGACCGCGTGAAGGTGCCGGGCAAGCCTTTGGCGCGCGCCAGGCGAGGCGAACGGCAAGCAAGGGTAGTGCAACGTCATCTAGCCTCACGATAAGCCAGCCATGGGGCTGCAATTTTCACCCCCCCCTCTCTGAAAATGGCGGCTCCATAAAGCGAGCCTGAACGAACGGTCCCGGGCCGGCAGGCCTCCAGACTTTCGATGCCCCCTCCCTGCCGTGGCCGCCCGACATGCCCCCTCTCCCCCCCAAAACCTGCGCACACGAAAAATCCACGGGACGAACGGTCAGGTGACCGAACGCCCCAGAGATCAGACGGGGGGCTCGGACATGGCCCGATGAACTCGAATTGCCAGCGAGCCCCTTACCATGGGGCTCCCTCAACTCCAGTGCAAGCAGCCATGCAACAAATCCCGTCCTCTTGCCCACTCTGCGATCAGCCCGCCGTTGACTTTCAACGAGGCCACGACATCCATTCTTATGCCTGCGTCAACCCATCCTGCGCCCCTTCAGAGATGACTAGCCAGGCGCGGGACCGAATCCGCCTTGCCGACCCGCGTGTACGCGAGAACGAAGCCGAGAATGCCAGACGGCATATAGCGAACGGCAGCATCATGATGCTGTCTTTGGCGCCCAAGCCGCCCGCTGGCTTCGCCGGGGCCACGTTCATCTACTCGGACCGCCCGTGGGCTCGCATAGGCTGACAAAAGGCCTCATCCACTGCCTTGAGCGGGCGAGGCCCCCATTGCCGATATCGGCCCTCGAGCAGAACGCAGACACCCCACGACAAGATAGCCCCACGCTCTACCTACCAGTCGGTAATTAACTAACCCTAGGAGCCCTTTTGTCTAGAAATGAATCGGGGCGTGAATGCCCCCTGTGCATCCCACCCTGGAAGGACCCGCCGCCCCGGAGGCGCCCGGGATGACGGCACCAGGGTGGGCCGCGCCCTGCCGACCGCACCGCCGGACAACGATCCTCCGCCACGGCATAGCCGCCGGGGGAAAGACCCGTGAGTAGTTTTTGAACGGGGTGCGAGTTACCCCCGGCTGTAGCACCAGGAAGGCCCTGAGCAGGGTGGATCAGTGCATTCAAATATCCTGATTGTCTTCCCGTATCCGACCATATTTTTCTCACTTCGTCACGGGAGTCGTTTTAAAAATCTGGTGACACTGGTGACAGCCTGTGGATAAGCACCGCCAGCCGCTCTAAATCAAGGGATAGCGCGTCACCAAAAATCCGTGGTGACGGCGGTTTCGATCTGGTGACATTGGTGACACCTGGCACCAGCGCTGACGAAGAAACAAGGGATTGCAGCCGATGAACGCCGCCAATGGCGCCTCAAACCCAGCGCTTTGAATCATTCAAATAATTTCGCCAAAAACAAGGAAATCCGGTGCTTCGCCCTCGCTTTGGTGCTTAGTGCTGACACCAGCGCACCCGCCTTGAGCGCGCGAAAAGAAGCTCTGCCACGCCGCCACCGCTGCCCCGGTAGCGGCCGCTGTGCGGCCCGCACGGTCACGTCGAGGCGCTTGCCACCGTCACCACCTGGTGCGCATCGAGGGGCGCGCCTGCGGCCCGCTGGCGGGCGCCCAGGTGCATCACCGCCGATCTATCGTGAGGAACGAGCGGCGCCGCTGGCGCCGGGTAGCGAGCTGCTGCCGCCGGCACTAGCCACGCCACCGGGCCGCACGGTCCTGGTGCTGGTGCTGGTGCTGGCCAGCAGCCCGCCAGCCACGGCGCGAAAGGCAACTCTGCCACGCGCCACCACCGCTGCCCCGGTGGTGGCCGCTGTGCGGCCCGCACGGCCACGTCGAGGCGCTGGCCACCGTCACCACCTAGTACGTGTCGGCCGGCGCGCCTGCGGCCCCGCTGGCGGGCGCCCAGGTGCATCACCGCCGATCTATCGTGAGGGACGAGCGGCGCCGCTGGCGCCGGGTGGTGAGCTGCTGCCGCCGGCACTAGCCACGCCACCGGGCCGCACGGTCCTGGTGCTGGCCAGCAGCCTGCCAGCCACGGCGCGAAAGGCAGCTCTACCACGCCGCCACTGCAGCCCCGGTAGCGGCCGCTATGCGGCCCGCACGGCCACGTCGAGGCGCTGGCCACCGTCACCACCTGGTACGTGTCGGCCGGCGCGCCTGCGGCCCGCTGGCGGGCGCCCAGGTGCGTCACCGCCGATCCATCGTGAGGGACGAGCGGCGCCGCTGGCGCCGGGCGGCGAGCTGCTGCCGCTGGCCCTGGCCACACCGCCGGGCTGCATGGCCCTGGTGCTGGCCAGCAGCCCGCCAGCCACGGCGCGAAAGGCAGCTCTACCACGCCGCCACCGCCGCCCCGGTAGCGGCCGCTGTGCGGCCCGCACGGCCACGTCGAAGCGCTGGCCACCGTCATCATTAGATATGCATCGAGCGGCAGGCCTGCGGCCCGCTGGCAAGCACGCCGGATCACTGCCGCCGCGGGAGAGTTCCAAAGGCGAAGGGCGCACGGCGTCGCACCGGCTCCCGATGCCCTCAGAACAGAATATCGAGGTCGGTGCGCCATGCATCCAGGCGGCACCGCACAGGTAGGAGCAGTGGATCTTGCCGGGCAGCCAAGCGAGCGAGCTGGAGAAAGGGATAGCTTTGCTCGATCCGCTCCGCACACGCCAGATAGGCGGCACCAGCTTCCATCAGATCGAGCGACGCGCAGGCCCTGGCACGATGCAGCAGCCGGCGCCAGCGAGCTCGCATCCGTCGATAGTCAGCCCTGGTGCGGATGGCGCTCATAGATCCAGCTCGAAAATTGCCGAGCCAATGCTGTACACCCGCGCTCGGCCCATACCAGGAACACGCATCAGCTTGTCTGGCCGCCCGCTCTTTTCTTCGTGCTGTAGCACGCCCATCGCGATCAACAGGGATGCCACCGCCTTGTGGTCGTACCCCTTACACACTTCCTTGCGCCACACCTCCGGCAGCACGAAGTACTCGCACGCAGCGGCCTCCGCTTCCTCATGGCCCATCTTGTCGCCAAAGGAACGCAGGTAGTCGGCATTCGTGTTGATCGGTTTGCCGTCGCCAGTCACCAGGCGCTTGAAGCCCGCACGGTGCATGGTGTTGGGCTTGTGGTCATCGGCCGCCCGGTTCATCCACACGAAGCGCGCATCGCCGTGCAGCTCCAGGAAGCTGCGTACCTGCCGAACCATCGACTTGTGCTCACCGCTGCCGGCGCCGCCCCGCTCTTCCAGCCACGCATCAAAGCAGGTCCGCGCGGCGGACGTGGCCCAACCCACGGGCCAGCCCGTCAGACCGGCATCGGTAGCCAGCTCGCCGGCCACACCCACCAGTGCAAAGCGGGATGCGACACGGTACACTTGGCCATGCGCGTCTCCATTCACCCAATCGTTCACCAGGTCGCCCACACCGCTGCGCAGGTCCTCCGCTAGCGTGGCCTGATTGTCCACCGCCCATTCAATGAACGCCATACCGGCGATGCCGTGGTAGCTCCGCGTGGCTTCCTGCAAGTGATCCGACAAGGCCTTACCCGAGGCGAAGCTACACAGGTCATCGAATACGCCAAGACCCTTGCCCGCATCGGCCGGGATGTTGGCAAGCCGGATTTCCTGCCCCGATTTCGTCGCCTTGCCTGCCTCGGCCATGTGGTCGGATAGTTTGATTTCGCCATCGGACAGGAACAGCACCCGCCAGGTCAGCGCCGGACGTGCAGTGGCGGTGCGCGTCGCGCGCCCCTTGCCCGCCTCATTGGCCAACATGTACACCGTGTCACCGATGATCTTCGGATCGACCTGCGCGATTTCATCCAGGATCAGCAGCGCATCCGAATGCTGGGCCGCGGTCAACTCCAGGGCGTTATCCGTGGCACGCCAGCTCCGCGCATAGTCACGGCCGCCGAACACCGATGCTGCCACACGCAAACCCGTGGTTTTGCCGCTGGAGCTGTCACCCACCAGGTGAAAGCCACCCGACTGCAAACCCGCATGGTGCAGCAGCGGCGCAGCGAAAGCGGCCGAGGTGCAGAAGGTCAGCCGGGTATTGCCGATGCATAGGGCTGCGACCTGTTCTTTCCATTCCGCGAGCGACCCGCGCCGCTTGAACTGCGACACAATGCCGGCAGCAGATTGGAACAGCACTCTTTCGCCGTCCACCTGGCCTATCGTGCGATCCGGCAGCACGAAGGCACCACCATGCCAACCAATGCGATCCACACATCTAGCCCGAGCCTCCACCTCTCGCCCCTGTGTCTGAATGTAGGTCGTGAGTAGCGTCTTGGCCTTCGAGCTGGGAGCCACGTCGAGCCCCATCGACAGCAACGCGGCCCGGTACTCGTTGCCGTCCCCCGACACCATGCGCTTGGGCATCACCCATTGCTTGTGATTGCCATCCGGGTCGCTCAGCTCCAGCAGCCACCCCCATTCGCCGTCCGAGTCGTCCCGCGTGCCGGCCGTGACATCGAGGCGGGAGCACACCCAGTACGGTGGCAATGGGTCGCCCTGGTCGGAATACCCATGATGCCAAACCCCTCCATCATTCACATCGAACCAGGCCTTGCCCGCGCCGCGCGCCGGCCGCTTCGATTTGCGGCCCGTGGTGGCATTTTCATCCTTCACGGCGCCCTTACCCTCTTCGGCGCCGCGTTTCGCGCCTGTGGGCCGCGCCGGCTGGCTTGCCGCGCCTTCCGGTGCGCCTGTCGATCCGCTGACAGGCGGGGACACTGGCCGCATGGCCGCGTCGAGCTGCTGCCGCACCTGTTCAGCCCCAAGAGCGCAAGCCAGATCATTGAAGTCACTGCCACCCTCCGGCAAACCCTCGGGCTTCACCATCGCCGCCCGTGCACATCGCGCGGCATCCTTGGCCGCGACGAGGCCCGGATTCTTGCCGGTCTCCGCTTCCGTATCGCGGTCATCATCGGCGCAGACCAGCAGCGGAGCATCGGGGAAGAGCTGCCGCATCGTCTGCGCCACGTGCCGCAAATTGGTCGCATTGAACGCCACTGCAACGGGCAAACCGCTCACCTGGTGCAGTGTTGCCCCGGTGGCATAGCCCTCCGCCACCAGAATCCAGCCTTGCGGCGCGGGCGTGCCGATCAGGTGATAGCAGCCCGAGACTCTTCCACCTTTCAGGAAAACCTTGTCGTTACCGTCTCGCAGCGGCTTGCCGTAGATGCGTTGCACGTTCCACAGCTCGCCGCCCGCATCGCGCGCCGGCACCAGGACACAGCCCTTGCCGAAGCGCACGCCGTAGGCCTCCACGCCCTTGCGCTGGAGATAAGGGGAACGGCCCGACTCGGCCGCCGCCGCCCACAGATCAACCGCCGTCGCCGCGGCCTGGCGCTGCTGCCCGGCCTGCTCGGCCTGTGCATCCGCCTCACGCTGTTTGCGCTCAGCATCGCGACGCGCCGCTTCTTCGGCCGACCGGACTGGCGCCGGTCCATAACGCTTCGGGTCGAAGCCGCGTGACATGGCCTCGTGTAGCAACGTGGCGATCGTGACCCCACCCGAGGCCTTGCAGCTCTTCCAAGTCGCGGCAGCGGCGGTCCCATCGTAGTTGGAGGCCGTCTCGCTCCAATCGCTGAAGAGCTGCCAACCATCGTCCCCAAACTCGTGCTTGAGCGCCATGCCCATGCGTACCCACAGGTCCCGCTCTTCGGCGGGGATGCAGGCCAGGGCCGCACGAATCTTATCCGTCGTGTGTTCGTATTGCATCAGGTCGCGCCCTCCATTCGTAGGAACGAGGGCACCCCGCCGGCCCCGTTAGGGGCCAGCATGTATCGTTCATTCATAGCGTTGATTTCCTAGTGCAGGCGCGCGGCGACGCGCCCAGCGGCGTGCGCAGGATCGGCCAGGCCGGCGAGCAGGTATTGCTGCAGGCGACCCAGCAGGCCCGCCACGTAGGCATCGACAAAGGCCCGCAAATCGGCGGCCGACACCACCCGCCCCACGTCAGCCGCCGCCTGTTGCACAACGTCCTGAAAGCGGGCTGCACAACCCGGCACGAACACGTGCAGCGGGATAGTGCCGAGCTGCGACAGTGCGTCATCTGCCGTGGCAATGCCCACATCGACGGCCCACTGGTGGGCAAGCGACACATGGGCATCCCGCGCAGGGGCGTGCGCAATGGCCGGGATCACGGCCGTTTTGGTTCGACTGGTCTGATTCATAGCTGCTCTCCCTTGTCGAGCGGCTGAAACTGCGTATTGAGACACTGGCCCACGTCATCAAGCAGGTGGCACACCATCGAATGCACCACATCGACAACGTGGCCGGCCGCGTTGTCCTGCACCAGCAACCGCAACGCTGCGCACAACTGCATCAGATGCATCAGGTCATCACCAGCCTCTTCCAGGGCTTCGCGCAACGCATCGAGCTGCGCCAGGCGTGCGGCCTCGCCGGCCTGGTGTGGCTGACGACGGCGAGCCACGTAGCGGCCATCCTCCCAGCGGCGCCGTGCCGCACCGCTATCACGAGATGCTTTCATACGCCCTCCCCACGGTCTTTCACGTCCGCCAAGTCTCGCAGTACGCGCCAGCGCTCCACATCGAGCACGGAGCCTTCCAGCGCGCTCACGACGAAGGCGCCGATACCATCTATCCAGCCGCACTGAAATGCCGGCGAGCGATCACCCAGCCTGGCCAACTCATGCCGCAGGGGTGGCGGGGCGATATCGGATGCCTGCCGGGTTTGCGCTCGCCAGGCGCGCAGGAAGCGCAGCGCCGCGATGGCCCCGCGCTCATGCTCATGTTGATTGCGATTCGGCCCCGGTGCCGTCATCTCACTTCCCCTCGTGTGTCGCTGCCCGGGAAATATCCGATGGGCTTGCCGCCCAAGGCGCTGTGCACGGTTTCCAGATCCACCCCGAGCTGCGGCAGCAAGCTGTCCACCAGGCAGAGGAAGGCGTCGATATCGCCGTTGGAATGGGCACAGCCGGCCGCCCAGCGCAAACCATGAAGGGCAGACACAGCGCGCTGCACCGTGTCTCTCACCGACTCAGTTTGCGCGGCTTCGCAAGTGCTGGAACTAAGCATGGCGTCCTCCTGACTCTTCCCGTGCAGCAAGCTCGCCGAGAACCAGGACCTCTCCCGCCAGATCGGAAGCAAGGCACAACAGGTCATGCTGAATGTCTTCGTTCAGCCCAGAAAATTGCTCGAAGCCGCCACCGCCGTTGCCGCACGCTATGGTCAGCAGCGCAAACAGTTTCGTGGCTTTTTCTGCAGCCATCGCGGCCGGCCTCGTGCAGCACTCACGAGAGGTCAGCATCGTGTCCCCATTGGCATAACGCACCGAGACGGTATATCGACTGTGCTCAAGCATGACGCACCTCCGCTTGCAGGGCACGCACGCGCTCAGCGACCGCCACGAGGGCAGCGCCGGCTACATCGAGCGATTCGCGATCGGTGCGAGCGGACACGGCATCGCGCAAGGCGGTGCGGACGATGGCGAGGATTTCGGGAAGGGGGGATTGCCCGGTATGGGCGAGCGAAGACTGGCGCATGGTGCGGCCTCTTGTGCGAGCGGTTTCGATCCCGCTCCCCGACGCCAATCGGGGTGGGCGGGCGCAAGACAGGGTTGGCGTACCGGGCACAAGAACCGGCGAGCCCGAAGGCTCCCCTGCCCAGGCCCGCCCAATGAGAGCGCACGAAGGCATGACGGACGAAAAAATACCGCCTAGCAGCGGTTGTCCGCTTATGCACGGGACGCCAATCCCGGCCGCTGTGGTTGCAGCGACGGGCACAGTATAGCGCGAGCCGCCGCCCTCGGCGAACGCCAGTGCCGGACCGGCCTGCGTGGCCAGCACCAGAGCAATGGGCTCAAGCGCACAGCGGGCGAGCGTCAAGGCGGCGGACGTGACCACCAGGCGGGCGCAAATCGAGAGGGCCATCACAGCAATTCCCCTTGCGCCGGCGGCATGGCCTTGACCAACGAGTACACGCCAACGCGATGCCGCTTGCCCTGCTCGGTGAAACGATCCTCCCAGGTCATCACAATATGGTGGCCTTCCTCCCGCAATTCGAAGACGCGGCGCGGCGGGTGCAGGATGTCGAGCTGCCGACTCGCGTAGACGGTATCCACCGGGCCGACACGCAGTGCATCGAGCAGGCGCACGCGCTGGGCATATGAGGTGTTGTCGTGAGCCGTCATGCCGCCTCCAACGAATAGCGCGCTACCTTGCTGCGCTTGCCGTTTGGCGTGACGTGCCACACCATGCGCGAGGTGATGCGGTGGCCCTGTCTGCGCAGCTCGGTCACACAGTGCGAAACGTTGCGAATTGCATGGACGCTGGCAGCAGTCACGCTATTGAGCGGCCCGTGACGCAGGCCTGCCAGCAGGCGCTCGCACTCGGCTTGCGTGCGGCTTTTTCCGTTATTTCCGTTACGCGACATAGTGGGCATCCTGCGGCAGGCGGCGCACCTGGTGTGTCGCATCGAGAGCCGGTACCTGCTGTGCCATGCCGATTTCGACAGCGTAGACGGCCAACAGCGCCTTGCGTTCGGCATATTCCAGACCACGTGCCAGAAGGAATGCATTGCGCGTCTCTAGCACGGCCAAGTGGCCGAGCTGGGCGTCAGACAGCGTGCTGCGATCGATGGTCGCAAACTCGCCGGTCAGTGCCCACGCGACTAGGCGCGCCTCATTGCTGTAGTGGTGCGTCTCCGCCGTCTTGCCGTCGAGCTGGCGGCTCATCAGCACAGCTTCGGTCATCGCACGGAAGGCGACGGCCGCATCGGCACGGCGTGCGCGCCAGTCGTCTAGACCGGGGCCGCGCAGCAGGTCATCAATGCGAGCGTCGCACCAGACGGCGAAGCGGGCATCGCACCAGCGGGCCAGCGACACCGCCAGCTTCGGATGGAGCCAGGTGCCGCCGTTGTTGCCGCGACGGGTACGGATCAAATCCCCGGAATTGAGGGATTTGAGCGTGTCGGCCAAGGCGGCGATGTAGTCCTGCGTGTCCGAGCTTCTCAGCCAGTTATCGAGGCGCTTGCCGAAGCGCGCCGCCACCTCGGTGGCGTTGATCCAGCCATCATCGGTAAAGCGCACCGACTGGCATTGGTAGTCGAGGGGAACAAGTCGCGTCATGCCGCCTACTCCGCAACCGGCAGCGCGGCAATCCAGGCTTCCACCTCGGCGGCTCGCCAAGCGCGCGATCGAACCCCGAGGCGAACACCAGGCGGGAAGGCATTGCGGGCGATACGCCGGTAGATCTCCGAGCGGGAGAGGCCAGTCTTGGCGGTGACGGTAGAGAGCCGCCAGAGCGGACCGCCAGCGGCGGCCGAATTGGCGTTGGTCCTACAATTGGAATGGATTTGCATGTGGCATCGCAGTCAGTTAAGCCACCGCAGCGCCGGGCGGCCTATACCGTCCCGTAGCGGTGTGGCCACATGCTATGAATCTACTGCATCTGAAAAAAGACGTGAACTAGCTCAATGCACATTGAGCTAGCACACTGCATATTGCGTTAGGCGCTCGACCAACGGCATAGCAACCGACGCAAGCGCGTCGCATCCTCTTCAGCACCCTCAGGAAAATCGGTGCCATTCAGCCATTTCCCCAACCATCCCGCTATCGTGCGCGGGTCCGTTATTACGTCCTGGAAACGAGCCTGCTGTTCTCGCGCGAACCCCGCTCTGCCCCGGCCGAGGTTGCCATTCGCACGTTCGTACCAATCGCAAAACGCTGTAAAGACGGCTCGCCTCGCTACCGTGTACTCAACGTCCTCCGCCCATCGCGCCTTGCCGCCCATTTTTTGCGCCGCGGCCTCTTGGTAGCCAAAGCTGAGCCCCATTAATTGCTGTGCGTCACTAAAATGTGTAGCTGCTCGCACCACCGCCGCCACCACACCATATGTGCTGTCTGATGTCATGAACAGGGCGATATCAATCGCCACTAGAGCGGCCAGTAGGCAAATGCGGATTGCGGCTATTTCAAAGTCCATATCTGGGAATGGACTTGAACGCATGGCAGCTTTTCTACGGTGGTCCCTCGGACTGTGCAATATATTCGCGACCGCAAGCGCTGCGCGCTCGATATCCATCGGCACATACAAACCTGTGTCTGCACTGCTACCCCACTTGCCCGCGTCCCAGAGTGCGCGGCGCAGGCTTCTTTGATCCATTTCCTGAATGATGCTAAGTGCGTC
The DNA here is from genome assembly GCF_977008105.1 of Cupriavidus ulmosensis. NCBI lineage: Bacteria > Pseudomonadati > Pseudomonadota > Betaproteobacteria > Burkholderiales > Burkholderiaceae > Cupriavidus > Cupriavidus ulmosensis. Next base: position 1,163,654 of record NZ_CDRMWP010000001.1, on the reverse strand, counting down.
ACGAACTTGACGTGCAAGACCCCACAAGGCCCAATCTGCCGGCATATCGCAATATCCACCTCGCACACTAGACGGCGCAGCCGCAATGTAAAGCAAGTGGGAGTGGGAGTGGGATAGGGTTAGGTTGCGGTCCTGCTCGATTCGCCGCTCCCAGAGTAGAGAAGCCTTGCGAACTCTGAAAACTTCAAAGCGACGAACGCTAAAACTCTGCTCGCCAAAATCGATGCGTAGCGTGCGCGTGTAAGTTGTCCTTTTCTCTTGACTCATATCCTGGCCGATCGCGCGCCAGCAGCCCCAGCATGAGGTAGAGGAACGCATTCCTTCGGATGCGCCTTCAGGGAGAGCGAGGCCCACCGGTGAAGGTGTCCGGCTTTCGGGTGGCCGCCCTAGGCCTCGCAACGCCGATTGTAGCAAGCATGTTGCACCGACTGGATAGGTGGGGCACCGGGTAATTTCCCTCGCGCCGCGTCCCGAGAACGCTCGAATAAACCCAGCACCAGAAGCGGGGGGCAACCTGCGAGGCTTTCGAGCACAAATGAAGATAAAAAGCAAATCCCACAGCCCCGTGCGGGTTTGCTGGAAGAAACGGCCCGCAAAGCCTTATGCCACCGTGGCGACTTTTGGATTGTCACCAGATTTGTCACCAAAATATAGATGTGTCACCAAAAAACACATAGACAGTTGGTGACAGCTTTTCCCTTGTGCCATCATGGTTTTCGGGCGATTTCCCCGGCTGTCACCAGTGTCACCAAGGTTTTGGGCGGCGGCCAGATTTCCCGGGGCACCGCGATGCGACCGCACCCCACCACCTGGACGCCGGGCGCGGCACACCAGGCGGGTCAGCCGAGGGGGCAGCCGGCCCAGTCTGGGGGTAACTTTGGGGGTAACTTTGCCAACTCAGAAATCGAGACCGGCGATGGTCGCGGCTTTGCGGGAGGAATGTGATTGACGCCGGCCCTCGTTCCAGGTTAATCCTGGGCGTCTCAGAAGCCCGGTATATCCGGGCTTTTTCTTTGGTTTCACGGGATTTGGCGTTCCACGTGGTGCCGGGGCGTTTCTTTACAGCCCGCGCATATGGGATGGTTTCCGGGGCAACCGATTGCCACAAAATGGTTCCGCCCCGGATACGCCCAGCCGCGGCGGCAAATGGTGGCGACCCGGGTACCGGTTCGAAGACAAGGAAATCGCGTCCCTCGACACTGCCCCCCCGGTGCCCGCGTCGCCCGGCCAGGATGAACCTGCCCGCACAACCGGGCAGGCTCGCACGGCGCCTTGCCGGAGCCCGATGCCGGGAACCCGCGGCATCAGGCCATGAAGGTCATGAAACCGGAATGTGCTGCTCTTCGATCAGCTTCTTCCACATCTTCGTCTGGCCATCGATGTACTTGCCGAACTCGTCTGGGGTCGAAAGCTTGATGTCGAGGCCCTGCTCCAGCATCTGCTTCTTGACCTTGGGGTCCTGGATGACCTTCGTCAACTGTTCATTCCAGAACTTGATCACCTCGGGCGGCGTCCCGGCCGGTGCGAGCAACCCGGACCAGCCGATGGCCTCGAAATCCGGCATGCCCTGTTCCGCGGTCGTCGGCAGGTCGGGGAAGACAGCGCTGCGGGTCTTGCTGGCCTGCGCGATCGCCTTCGTCTTGCCGGCACGGACGACACTCAGCGCATAGGGCGTCGACCCCCACATGATGTCGACTTCGCCGGACATGAGGGCGGTCTGTGCCGGTGCACCACCCTTGTACGGGACGTGCGTCATCTTGACGCCCTGCCTGGCGTCGAACATCTCGGCAGTCAGGTGGCTCGCGCTTCCCGGGCCGACCGAGGCGAAGTTGAGCGTGCCCGGCTTGGCCTTGGCCAGTCTGGTGAGATCGCCGACGGACTTGGCGGGGAGATTCTGGTTGGCGAGCAGGACCATCGGCGACTGCGTGATCATCGAGATCGGCGCGAAATCCTTGTTGGCATAGTTCGCGTCTTCGTAGATCAAGGGGTTGATCGCGAAAGTATCCAGCACCATCAGCAAGGTGTACCCATCCGGTTTCGAGTGCGCGACCACCGAGGTGCCGATGGAGCCGCTGGCTCCCCCGCGGTTGTCGATGACGATGCTCTGGCGGATATTCTGGGAAATACCGGTCATGAGCAGCCGGGCAATCATGTCGGCGACGCCACCAGGCGGAAACGGCACCACGACGCGAACCGGCTGCTGCGGATAATTCGCGGGCTGCGCCTGTGCCATCGCCGTGGTGGCAGCCACGGCGATGCAAGCGAGCGCCTTCGCAACGAGCCGGGCGCGGTTTGCTGATCTGGATCTTGCGGGTTTCATGTTTTTCCCTTGATGTGTGTGAAAGGCTATCGATAGCCCTGCCGGGCGTCCGCTGCTCTGGCGGCTTCGGTCCGCTCCGACGGGGGGCCATAGCCACCTCCACCGGGTGTCCTCAGGACGATTTCGTCTCCTCGCTTGACTATGTGCGGACGGCGGGAATCGACATCCTCGCCGTTGATCTGGACGGCACCGCACGCGCCGGGCTCCCCGCCTGCGATCCCCTGGGCCGGGTGCCGGATCCGCTCGGTCAGGAACACGACGTTCAGCGGACCTTCGTGCAGGCTCTGAAAGCAAATTTCCTGCCCTAGGCCGCCGCGGTGCCTGCCGGCACCGCCCGATGCCGGTATCAGGCGCTTGTACTTGAAGAAGAACGGGCTTTCGCGCTCGGCGACCTCCACCGGGGTGGACGAGATGTTGCTCGGCCAGGACGTGGCGCTCACGCCATCTTTTTCCGCCGTCGCCCCCATGCCCCCGTTGAAGAACAACACGGAAGTAAACGGCCGGCCGTTCTTGCGCACGCCGCTCATGTTGACAATCCACAGGGGCGAGCCCACGCCGGCCATCACGCGCTCCGGCAGCACGCCCTGCAATGCGCCGAACACCAGGCTGGGAACGTAGTGCCCGGTGCAGGCCCGGCCGCCCACCGCGGCGGGAAACACGGGGTTGAGCAGCGAGCCCGCCGGCGCCCGGACCGTGATCCCGCGGAACAGGCCGTCATTGTTGGGCAGGTCGGGAATCAGGAGGCTCTTGATCGCATACACGGACATGGCGTAGGTGTAGGCGAGAACGCAATTGATGCCCTTGGCCTGCTGCGGGCTCGTGCCGTCGAAATCGATGTCGATGGTCTCGCCGGCGATCGTCACGCGCACCTTGTAGGTGAACGGCGACTCGAATCCGTCCGTCTGCATTTCGTAGACGTATTCACCGTCGGGTAACGCCGCCAGGGCGTCGCGCATGGCCCGGTCGCTGCGCGCGAACAAGGCTTCGGCGATGTCCTCCGTGGTCGACAGGCCGTATTCGGACATGACTTCGTTGACGCGGCGGTCGACCAGCTCGGTAGCGCCCACCTGCGACCAGAGGTCGCCCACGGTCTGGTCGGGCGTCCGCACGTTGGCGCGAAGCAGGCTGATCAGGGAAGCATCCGCCCGTCCCTCGCGCAGCAGGTACATCAGCGGGATCTGGAAACCTTCCTCGAAGATTTCCCTGGCATCCACCGAACGGATGCGCCCGCCGATGTCGGGCATGTGGGCGGCCGTGGCCGCGAATGCGACGAGCGCCCCGCGGTGGAAGACCGGCCTGACGAAACAGAAATCGTTCAGGTGGCCCGTTCCGTGCCAGGGATTGTTGGTGATGTAGACATCCCCTTCGCGCATCGCGTCGATACCGATGACCTCGATCGCGTGCCGCACCGTTGCCGGGAGCGTGCCGATGAACGACGGGATGCTGCCGCTGTTCTCGATCAGCGAGCGTCCCCGCGCATCGGTCAGCACCACCGCGAAGTCGTTGGCTTCCGAAGACAGCGTGGAGAACGAGGTCCTCACGATGAGCTTGGCGGCTTCGTCGACGATGGAACGGACGCGGGTCCAGAAGACTTCGAGAAAGATGGGCGTGAGTTCACGTCCCGGGGAGGTTTGGCCGTGCATGATGGATAGATGCTCCGCAGTTCAGTGAATGTTCACGATCAGGTTGCCGGTCTCGGACTGGACCAGCGTTCCTCCCGGCCCCACGACCAGCGTCGAGTCAGCATCGACAACCAGCAGTGGCCCCTGCAGAACCGCATTCACGGCGAGCTCGCCGCGGGCATAGATTGCCGTGTCGATGAAGCCGCCGGCCTCCTCGAAGAAAACCCGCCGGAAACCCTGCGCCGTCGACTGGCTGCGCTGCGCCAGCGCGGCCGGGGCAAAGGTCTCGTTCGGGTAGGCAAGCGCGGAAACGCGCAGGCTGACCAGCTCGACCGGCACGTTGGGCGGCGTGCGCCCGAATTTCTCGCTGTACGCGCTGTTGAAGGCCGCGAGCAGCGCCGCCCGCACCGGCTGCGCGTCGACGCCTGGGCCGGCGTATGGCCCATCGGGAAGCTGCAACGTGAGCGTGAAGCCCTGGCCGATGAAACGGCCGTCGGCGTAGCGCTTCACCGCGATCGCGCCGAAGCCGTCCTTCAGTTCTTCGAGACAGCCGCGCGCCTCGCCGGCGAGTTTGTCGAAGCTCGCTTCCAGATCGGCCAGGTCGCCGTCAGTGGGCTGGAAAATCGCGGTCCGGGAGCGGTCGGCGCGTGCCGGGGCAACCAGCAGGCCGATCGCGGAAGCCACGCCGGCGGCCGGCGGAACGATCAGCGTGCCGATGCCTACCTTGCGCGCCACGGCATACCCGTGCAGCGGACCGCCGCCACCGGTGCACACCATGTCGAACCGGCGCGGGTCATGGCCCCGTTCGGCAATGTGCACGCGCGCCGCGCCCGCCATGTTCTCTGCAACGATGTCGTGGATGCCCTGCGCGATGACCGCCCCGTCCATGCCGATCGTCCTGCCCAGCGCCTGCAGGGCCGCGTCGGCCCTGGCGACGTCGATCGGGATGGCGCCGCCGGCGAACGATTTCGGGTCGAGATAACCGAGGACAACATTGGCGTCGGTCACCGTCGGCTGCGTTCCGCCGCGGCCGAAGCACGCGGGGCCGGGCTCGGATGCGGCGCTCTCCGGTCCGACCTTCAGCAACTTCATGCTGTCGGAACGCGCGATGCTGCCGCCGCCCGCGCCGATCTCGATCAGGTCCACCGTGGTGATCTTGATCGGGATGCCGCTGCCCTCGGAAAAGCGCTTGCGCCGCGCCGCCTCGAAGCCGTATGCCACCGCCGGCCTGGCATCCTGGACCAGGCAGAGCTTGGCGGTGGTGCCGCCCATATCGAACGCGAGCAGGCTCGTGCGGTCGTTGCGGCTTCCGGACCATGCCGCCGAGATCGCACCGGCCGCCGGCCCGGACTCAAGCAGGTCGATGGGCTTTCGCCTGGCCTCGGCCACGGCGGAGAGCCCGCCGTTGGAAAGCATCATCAGGACGCCGCAATCGATGCCGATCGCCTTCACCCTGTGCTCCAGCCGGTCGAGATAGCTGCGCGCGATGGGTTGAACGCAGGCGTTGGCGACGGTAGTGCAGACCCGGTCGTATTCGCGGATCTCGGGGGCGATCGCGCTGGAGATGCAGACGCTGATCTCCCCGAATGCCTCGGCAATCCACGCCGCGACCTGCGCCTCGTGCCGCGGGTTCACGTAGGCGTGCAGCAGGCAGATGGCCAGCGAATCGACTCCCTGCGCAACCAGCTTGCCGACCGCCGCCAGCGTCTCGCCGCGGTCGGGCGGCGTGACTTCGATGCCCGCCGCATCGATGCGCGCGGCGATCTCCGCGCGCAGATGGCGAGGCACCAGGCTCTGCGGCCCGTCGATGTGCACATCGTAGAGATCGTAGCGGCGCTCGCGCCCGATCTCTATGGCATCGCCGAAGCCGGCGGTGGTAAGAAGCCCCGTCCTGGCGCCCTTCCCTTCGATCAGCGCATTCGTAAACAGCGTGGTCGCGTGCACGAAGCGGCCGACCTGCGCGGCGCGAAAGCCGTTCTCCCGCAGCAGGGCCTCGATGCCGTCCATGACGGGCTGTGTCGGATCGGCGTAGGCGGTAAGGACCTTCTTGGCGTGGATCCTGCCGCTCTGATAGTCGAGCGCGACGATGTCGGTGAAGGTGCCGCCGATATCTACGCCGATCGATATGTGTTTCATGTCTTGGTGTTTCCTTGCGGGGTGAGGCGGTCGTCAACGAGGACGGTCCAGGCCGAGAACAGGGTCGTCATCAGGATGCGGGAGTGCGGCGGGAAGCCCGGCGAACGGGGGGCGCATGGCGTCCTGGCCGGGACCGGTGCGCTCAGGTCGGCGCTCCCCCCGCACGCGCGGCGGCATCGGCGCGTTGCGCATCGTCGTCGAACCCGGGGAGCCGGCGATGGCGCTTCAGGTAGGGGATCAGGCCGCCCTCGCGCCGCAGCAGATGGACGATTTCGGGAACGGCTTCGCATTCGATACGCCGCTGGCCGTCTCCAACTTCCAGCCATGCGCTGTCGCGGGTCATGCGGATCCGCAGGGACTCGCCCTCCCCTAGGTCCCGCGCGTCGCCCGTGACCAGCAGCAGCCCGTTGTTGATTGCATTGCGCCAGTACGTCCTGGCGAAACTCCTGGCGACCACCGCCTTGATGCCGGCGCCGAGAACGGTCGTGACAGCGACCTCCATCGCGGAGCCGCACCCGAAGTTCTGTCCCGCGACGAGAATGTCGCCGTCCCGCACGCTCGCCGCGAACGACGGATCGAGATCCTCGAACAGGTAATGGCGCAGGACGTCGGGATCGACGCTGTTCTTCTTGCGGCTCGACGAGATGATGTAGTCGGTGTTGACGTCGTCCCCGAGCACGCGGGCGCGTCCCTGCAGCGTCTCGCCGGCGGATTCCCCGAGCGCCATCATTGCGTGCGCTCCATGTCTTCCAGCCTTCCGGTCAGCGCGGCCTGGGCGCAGATGCGCGGCGACGCCAGGAAGATTTCCGCCTCGCGGTTGCCCATGCGGCCCTTGAAATTGCGGTTCGCGGTCGAGAGCACCTTCTGCCCGTCGCCGGGAATCGCGCCGCAGGTCCCGCAGCACGAGCCGCAGCCCGGTTCCTGAAATTCGGCGCCGAGGCGGCGGAACGACTCCGCCATGCCGCTGCGTTCGAGTTCCCGCTGTATCTCTCTGGAGGCCGGCGTCACGATGAGGCGAACGCCGTCGGCGATGCCGCGCCCCGCGCAAAGCACGTCAAGGGCTTCCCGATAGTCCTTGAGACGCCCGCCGGTGCATGTCCCCAGATAGACGATGTCTATCCGCGTGCCGGCGCTGTCCGCCACGTCGGTCACGTTGTCCACGCGATGTGGCAGGGCGACCTGGGGCACGATGTCGTCCAGGTTCACCTCGATGATCTGCTCGTACTCGGCATCCGCGTCCGCGACGGCGGGAACATAGGCGGTGCTCGTGCGCGAAGCCAGCCAGGCATCCGTCGCCTGGTCGTGCGGAAAGATGCCCGCCTTCGCGCCCATTTCCACGGACATGTTCGCCAGCACGATCCTGTCGTCGATGTCGAGCGTGGCGACGCCCGGGCCGGCGAACTCCAGCGCGCAATAGTTCGCGCCTCCCGCGCCCAGCCGCCGGGCCAGCGTCAGCGCGACATCCTTGGCGCTTGCGTAGTGCGGAAGCCGCCCATGCAGGACGATCCGGATCGACGCCGGCACCTTGAGCCAGATCTGGCCGCACTGGAAAATCCCGGCGAGGTCGGACGAGCCGATCCCGCTGCCGAATGCGTTGAGCGCGCCGTAGGAGACGGCATGTGAATCGGCCCCGACCACCAGCTGGCCCGGCAGCACCCGGCCGCGCTCCAGCATCAGTTGATGCCCGATCCCCTCGCCGGTCTCGAAGACGCAGATGCCGGCCTTGCGCGCGAAGTCGCGCGCCGTCTCCTGCAGCACAAGCGCCCGCTCGCCGGAGGACGCGCCATAGTGGTCCAGCGCAAAAACCAACCGCTCGGGAAACGCCGGCGGGGGCAGGCCACCATCGTCCTGCATGGTCCGGAAATATTGCAGCGCCATGGGAATGGAGCCGTCGGTCCCCATCGCGGCATCGGGCTGGCAGATCACGAGGTCGCCGGCATGGACGGCGTGATTCGCCGCGCGCGACAGCAGCTTCTCGGCAATCGTCTGCCCGCGTGCGTGCTGGACCGAATTCGATGACTTCGTTGGCATAAGACTGCCTGGATGCGGCGAGTAGTTCGTAGCTCCGCAGTCTATGAATGCCCATAATTATTGACAAACGAATTTTTTATAATCATTATAAAAATAAATTGAATAATCATATGCGGCGACCCACGGGCCGGCGCGGGCCGGATTCGGGATGGGAGCGGGCCTTGGCGCATAACGTCAACATCAAACAGCTTCGCGCGCTGCTGACCGTGGCGCAGACCGGCTCGTTCGTGGCCGCGGCGCATCGTCTCTGCGTCACCCCTTCGGCGCTGACCGCGACGATCCAGCAACTGGAAGCAGGCCTGCGCGTGCGCTTGTTCGACCGGACGACCCGCCGCGTCACGCTCACCGCGCACGCCGCGGGGTTCCTGGCGGAGGCCGAACGGCTGGTCAATGGACTGGACAGCGCCGTCTCGGACATGCTGGCCCTGGCCCAGGGCGAACGCGGCCATATACGGATCGGCGCGGCGGCCTCGGTCATTAGCCAGTTCCTGGTGCCGGTGCTGCAGCAGTTTCGCCGCCAGTACCCTCACATCACCATTTCGCTGCGGAATCCCGCGGCGCAGGAGACCGAGCGCCTGGTGGCGGAAGGCGAGGTCGACTTCGCCATCGACAGCCGTTACCAGGACAACGACGAGCTGACGTACACGCCGCTGATGACGGATACCTACGGCGTCGTCTGCCATTGCGACACGCCGATCGCCGTGCTCAAGCGGCCGGTCAGGTGGTCCGACCTCACCTGGGGACGTTATGTCGGCTTCAACGCGGACACGGCGATCGGCCATTTCCTGCGCCTGCACATGCCTTCGTTCGCGCCCTTCAACGAGGATCACGACGAAGTCGAGAGCACCAGTTACCTGTTCGATGTCCTGGCCAGCGGCGACTATTACGCGGTACTGCCGGCGCTCTCGTTCCAGCGCAACAGCAACAAGGCACTGCGTTGGAAGGAATTGCAGGAACCGACCCTCACGCGCGAGATCTGCGTGATGTCGCGCCCGCTGCGCGCGCTCGCGCCGAGCGCCCAGCTGCTGCTGGACCTGCTGCAGGACACGCTGCAGTCGCAGCCGATGCCGCCGGGCGTGAAACGCGCGCCACCCGCCTCCGCGGAGCCGGGCAAGCCGGGCAGGCGGGCGGCCCGGGCCTGAAGCGCCACCCGCTTCCGCGCGAGGCCGCCGCGAAATTGTAATCGTCTGTTACAGTCGATATTTTTTTTCGACGACCGGACGGCGTACGCTTCGTCCGGGCAAAAAACGGAACCGGCAAGAGGCAACATGAAGAGAATCATCGGCGCGGCGGCCATCCCGCTCGTCCTCGCGGGATGCGGCGGCTCGGGCGACAACGACAGCGGGCTGGCGCTCGTGCGCACGCCGCCAGCGGCCGGCAGCACGCCGACCGACCCCACCACGCCCGTCACCCCCGTCACCCCGGTGGTGCCGCCGGCGCCCGACACCAATGCCATCGGCACGGGCATCTTCAACGGCAGCACGCCGGACGGGCAGCGCGTCAACGTGCTGGTGCTCGACGAGAACGCCTTCTACATCTTCTATTCGGCGCCGGGCGTGCCCGACGTGCCGATGGGCGTGATCACCGGCAACTACAGCAGCAACAACGACACGCTCACCACCAACAACAACGGGCTCGACTTCAACCTGGAAGCAGCCGGCTACAACCTCACGGCCGCGAACTTCAACGGCAGCTTCGTGCCCAGCACGCTGATGCAGACGCAACTGACCTACCGCAACGCGCGCAATACGGCGTTCACCGCGAACTACAGCACGGACTACAACTACATCGCCACGGTGGACGGGCTGCGGGGGGATTACTCGGGCAGCGCGGTGGCGCTGGACACCAGCGGCATGCGCTCGGACGGCATCACCATGCACGTCGACGCCACCGGCAACATCACCGTGGACGCCGGCGCGGGATGCGCGTTCACGGGCACCGCGACGCCGCGGCGCCAGGGCAAGGTCTACAACGTCAGCCTGCAGTTCGGCGCGGCGCCGTGCCGCTACCCGAACACGACGATGACGGGCATTGCCTACTACGACCCCACCACCACGCACAGCCTGCCCACGCTCGGCCAGCTCTACCTGTTCGTGATGCGCGCCGACCGCCAGGCCGGCATGATCTTCACCGGCAAGCACTGACGGCCGGAGGCGGCCGCCCGGGCCGCGCGCTTACAGGAAACGGTCGAGCAGCTTGCGGCTGGCCTTGTCCAGCCCGGCCAGGTTGCGCAGCAGGTAGTGGATGCCGTGGCTGTCGGAGATCAGCAGCGTGGCGCCGGCCAGGCGGCGGATGTCTTCCTCGCCGCGCAGCACCAGCGAGGTGACGCCGCGGTCGGTTTCCACTTCCCAGGTGCTGGGCGTGGCGAAGGTCGACACCGAGCGGATGCGGCGGATCTCCGGCATGAACTCGCGGCTGGCCAGCTCGGCCTCGATCATCTCGCGCAGCGGCGCGGGCAGGGTATCCAGGCGCGGCAGCCAGGCCAGCTCGCGGCCGTCGGCGCTGATGATGCCGACGCCGTCGTCGGGCGCGGCGATCGGAAACGCGCGCACCGGCACCACGCCTTCGTGCACGGTGCCGTCCGCCGTGGTCATCACCAGGCGGCCCAGCGCGTTGCGCGCAAGCTTGAAGTCGGCTTGCTGCTGTTGTTGCTCGTGTCGTTGCATGGAGGCTGCCTGCTTACACGTTGGCCGCTGCGGCGGTATCGAGGCTCGGGTCCGCGTCGGTGTCGACGTTGCGGGCCTGCGCCTGGTAGAGCTTGTAGTAGGCGCCTTCGCGGGCCAGCAGCTCCTCGTGCCCGCCCACTTCCACGATCTGGCCGCGGTCCATCACCACCAGCCGGTCGGCCTTGCGCAGCGTCGACAGGCGGTGCGCGATGGCGATCGTGGTGCGGCCCTGCACCAGGTTGTCGAGCGCCTTCTGGATTTCCTTCTCGGTGGCGGTGTCCACCGACGAGGTGGCCTCGTCCATGATGAGGATGCGCGGGTTGATCAGCAGCGCGCGCGCGATCGAGATGCGCTGGCGCTCGCCGCCGGACAGCGCCTGGCCGCGCTCGCCGACCAGCGAGTCGTAGCCGTGCGGCAGGCGCAGGATGAACTCGTGCGCATGGGCCGCGCGCGCGGCCGCGACGATCTCCTCGCGGGTCGCGCCGGGCTTGCCGTAGGCGATGTTCTCGGCGATGGTGCCGAAGAACAGGAACGGCTCCTGCAGCACCAGCCCGATGTGGCGGCGGAACTCCGACACCGGCAGCGAGCGGATGTCCACCCCGTCGACGCGGATCGCGCCTTCCGAGACGTCGTAGAAGCGGCAGATCAGGTTGACCAGCGTGCTCTTGCCCGAGCCGCTGTGCCCCACCAGGCCGATCATCTCGCCCGGCGCGATCGACAGGTTGAGCCCGCGGATCACCGCGCGGTTGCCATAGCGGAAGCCCAGGTCGCGCAGCTCGATGGCGCCTTCCACGCGCTCCAGGTGCACGGGCCGGGTCGGCTCCGGCACGCTCGAGACGTGATCGAGGATGTCGAAGATGCGCTTGGCGCCGGCGGCCGCCTTCTGCGTGACCGAGACGATGCGGCTCATCGAGTCCAGGCGCGTGTAGAAGCGGCTGATGTAGGTCAGGAAGGCCACCAGCACGCCCACCGTGATGGCGTTGTGCGAGACCTGCCAGATGCCGAAGATCCACACCACCAGCAGGCCGATCTCGGTGAGCAGCGTGACGGTCGGCGTGAACAGCGACCACACCGCGTTGACGCGGTCGTTGATGGCCAGGTTGTGGCGGTTGGCCTCGCGGAAGCGCTCGACCTCGCGCTTTTCCTGGGCGAAGGCCTTGACCACGCGGATGCCCGGGATGGTGTCGGCCAGCACGTTGGTGATCTCGGACCAGATCCGGTCGATCTTCTCGAAGCCGTGGCGCAGGCGGTCGCGCACCAGGTGGATCATCCACGCGATGAACGGCAGCGGCACCAGCGTCACCAGCGCCAGCCACGGGTTGATGGAGATCAGGATGGCCGCCGTCATGACGATCATCAGCACGTCGGTGGCGAAATCCAGCAGATGCAGCGACAGGAACACGCAGATGCGGTCGCTTTCCGAGCCGATGCGCGCCATCAGGTCGCCGGTGCGCTTGCCGCCGAAATACTCCAGCGACAGGCGCAGCAGGTGTTCGTAGGTGGTGGTGCGCAGGTCGGCGCCGATGCGCTCCGACACCCGCGCCAGCAGGTAGGTGCGCGCCCAGCCCAGGCTCCACGCCACCAGCGCCGCGCCCAGCAGGCCGGCCAGGTAGAGCTTGACCCGGCCGTAGTCGATGGGCACGCCGTTCTGGAACGGAATCAGCACGTTGTCCATCAGCGGCATGGTCAGGTACGGCGGCACCAGCGTGGCGGCCGTCGACAGCAGCGTCAGCAGGAAACCGGCCAGCAGCTCGAAGCGGTACGGCCGGGCAAAGCGCCACAGGCGCAGCAGCGCCCAGGTCGAGGGCGGCGTCTCCAGGTCGCGGCTGCACTGCGGGCACTGCTCGTCGTCGGGCGACAGCGGCGCCTTGCAGGTCGGGCACACCGCCTCGGCGCCGGGCAGCCCCGGGGCGCCCGCCTGCGGCAGGTCGCGCCGGGCATGGAACTGGTCGATCAGGCGCAGCGCGGCCGGGTTGTGGCCCAGCGTGTAGCGCCAGCTCGCCAGCAGGCGGCCGGCCTGCTGCAGCTCGAGCGTGCCGACGCCGGCATGATCGGCGTGATGCAGCGATAATCCGGGCTGGACCGCCCATTCCTGCCAGTCGCCCTGGCCCGACGTGCGGGCCAGCAGTCGACGATCCGTCACAAGCACCCAGCCTTGGGTAAAATGCAGCCTCGCGTCGAGATCCACCGCCAGCCAGGCCAGGACGGCCTCGCCAGGCACCAGACGGGTGCCGAGTTCGTTACGCCACGGTTCGTTCGGGGCGTCGGTATCAATCGCGGGCAAGGAAGGTTGGGTCATCGTTGGCACAGCATGCTGCGTCCCCTGGACATGGACATAACTTGAAACAATTTAGCGCGGGCGCGCCCTGGCGGCCCGCCAATTTGCCCGCAGTATACATAAGGCCAAACGCACGGGCGCTCCTGATGCACTGCACAATCGCTTTTTAATCAAGAAAGTCAACCGGCTGACCGTTGTAACGTTACTGAAAGGTTAGGCTTCTATTTCTCGGGCACTCGCCCACTGCCTCAAGCTAAATCAATGAAAAAGAAGGACATTGAGATTTTCGATGTCATGTCGCTGCGCGGCCCGAATATGTGGACATATCGGCCTGTGCTGGAGGCGTGGGTCGACATCGGGGAACTGGAGGACTTTCCCTCCAACACCATCCCGGGATTCTACGAGCGCCTGTCGGCCTGGCTGCCCTCGCTGATCGAGCACCGCTGCAGCATCGGCGAGCGCGGCGGCTTCCTGCAGCGCCTCAAGGAAGGCACCTGGCCCGGCCACATCCTCGAACACGTCACGCTCGAGCTGCAGAACCTGGCCGGCATGCCCGGCGGCTTCGGCAAGGCGCGCGAGACCCCGATCCGCGGCGTCTACAAGGTGGTGGTGCGCGCCTGGCACGAGGAAGTCACGCGCGCCGCCCTGTTCTCCGCGCGCGACCTGGTGATGGCCGCCATCGAGGACCGCCCCTACGACGTGCAGGCGGCCGTGGACCACCTGCGCCGCCTGGTCGACAAGCATTGCCTGGGGCCCAGCACCGCGTGCATCGTCGACGCCGCCGACGACCGCGACATCCCCGCCATCCGCCTGTCCGAGGGCAACCTCGTGCAGCTCGGCTACGGCAGCCGCCAGCGCCGCATCTGGACCGCCGAGACCGACCGCACCAGCGCCATCGCCGAGAGCATCTCGCGCGACAAGGACCTGACCAAGAGCCTGCTCGAATCGTGCGGCGTGCCCGTGCCCGAAGGCCGCCTGGTGGACAGCGCCGCCGACGCCTGGGACGCCGCCGAGGACATCGGCGTGCCGGTGGTGGTCAAGCCCTACGACGGCAACCACGGCCGCGGCGTGTTCACCAACCTGACCACGCGCGAGGAAGTCGAGACCGCCTACGCGGTGGCCATCGACGAAGGCAGCGGCGTCATCGTCGAGCGCTTCGTGCCCGGCAACGAACACCGCCTGCTGGTGGTGGGCGGCCGCCTGGTGGCCGCCGCGATGGGCGAGACCGCCAGCGTGACCGGCGACGGCCGCTCGACCATCGACGAGCTGATCGAGCTGCAGATCAATTCCGACCCGCGCCGCGGCAGCACCGAGGACCACCCGCTCAACAAGGTGCGCCTCGATTCCGCCGCGCGCCTGGAGCTCAGGCGCCAGGGCTATGACGCCAGCTCGGTGCCGCCCGAAGGCAAGCACGTGCTGATCCAGCGCAACGGCAACGTCGCCTTCGACGTGACCGACCGCGTGCACCCGAGCGTGGCCGCGCATGCCTCGCTGGCCGCCCGCGTGGTGGGCCTGGACATCGCCGGCGTGGACCTGGTGGCGCAGGACATCTCGCGCCCGCTCGCCGAGCAGCGCGGCGCCATCGTCGAGGTCAACGCCGGCCCCGGCCTGCTGATGCACCTCAAGCCCTCCAACGGCGAGGCGCGCCCGGTCGGCCGCGCCGTGGTGGACCACCTGTTCCCCGCCGGCGAAGGCGACGACAACGGCCGCATCCCGGTGGTCGGCATCACCGGCACCAACGGCAAGACCGTGGTGGCCAAGCTGGTGGCTCGCCTGCTGCAACTGTCCGGCAAGCACACCGGCCTGGCCTGCAGCGACGGCCTCTACCTGGACCGCCGCCAGGTCGAAGCCGGCGACCGCGCCAACTGGGACGCCGCGCACCGCATCCTGATGAACCGCGCGGTCGATGCCGCCGTGCTCGAGAACGACAGCGGCGCCATCCTCTCCCAGGGCCTCGCCTATGACCGCTGCCAGGTCGGCGTGGTCACGAACATCGACGTGCCCGACCACCTCGGCCAGTACTACGTCGAGGAAATCGGCAAGATGTACAACGTGCTGCGCACCCAGGTCGACGTGGTGCTCGACGGCGGCGTGGCCGTGCTCAACGCGCGCGACCCGCTGGTGGTCGAGATGGCCGAGCTGTGCGACGGCGACGTGATCTTCTTCGGCCTGTCGGCCGACCTGCCCGCCATCGCCGCGCACCGCGCGGCCGGCAAGCGAGCGGTCTTCGTGCGCGACGGCAAGGTGGTGCTGGCCACCGGCAGCCGCGAGACGCCGCTGGCCGACGTCGCCGCGATTCCCCTCACCTACGCCGGCCGCGTGGCCTTCCAGGTCGAGAACGTGCTGGCGGCCGTGGCCACCGGCTGGGCGCTGGGCATCTCGCACGACCTGATCCGCGCCGGCGTGGTGACGTTCGACGTGGGCCAGGTGGACGTGCCGGGCCGCTTCACGCTGTTCGAGCGCAACGGCGCCATCGTCGTGATCGACGACGCCCACAACGCCCCCGCGCTGGAAGCGCTGGTGGCGGCGCTGGAGCGCTTCCCGACCGAGCGCCGCGTGGTGGTGTACGGCGCTGGCCTGCCGCGCCGCGACGAGGACATGGTCCGGCAGGGCAAGATCCTGGGCGCCGCTTTCGACCGCGTGTTCCTGTGCGAGGACCGCTCCGTGGAGAGCGCGCTGCCCGACGCCGAAGCCCGCGCGCTGCTCAAGCAGGGCCTGTACGAAGGCCGCCGCGTGACCAAGATCATCGACGAAGGCTCGCGCCGCCAGGCGGTCGAGGCCGCGCTCGCGCAAGTGGTGGCCGGCGACCTGCTGGTGCTGCAATGCGACGAGGGCTCGACCCTGCCCACCATCGACCAGGTCCACCAGTGGATGGGCCAGCCGGGCCGCCGCGCCTGATCCGGAACGCAGAAGAACGGATCCCAGAGGAAACTGATTTCATGGAAGTCTCACGTATCCGGGCCCTGCGCGGCCCCAACCTGTGGTGCCGCCACACCGCCATCGAGGCCATCGTCTCGTGCTCCGACGAGGCCCACACGCTGGCCCAGTTGCCCGGCTTCGAAGAGCGCCTGCGCGCGCGCTTCCCCGAAGTCGGCCCGCTGCGGCCCGACGACAACGAAGGCGTGGTCTCGCTCGCGCACGCGCTCGAATGCGCCGCGCTGCGCCTGCAGGCCGAGGCCGGCTGCCCGGTCAGCTTCAGCCGCACCGCGCCCACGGTCGAGCCCGGCACCTACCAGGTGGTGGTGCAGTACAGCGAGGAGGAAGTCGGCCGGCTCGCGCTGGAACTGGCCGCCACGCTGTGCCGCGCCGCGCGCGACGACATGCCGTTCGACCTCGCCGACGCGCTGCACCGCCTGCGCGAACTCGACGAGGACGTGCGCCTGGGGCCGAGCACCGGCTCCATCGTCTACGCCGCCGTGGCGCGCGGCATTCCCTACCGCCGCCTGACCCAGGGCAGCATGGTGCAGTTCGGCTGGGGCAGCAAGCAGCGCCGCATCCAGGCCGCCGAAACCGACATGACCAGCGCGGTCTCGGAATCGATCGCGCAGGACAAGGACCTCACCAAGACCCTGCTGCACGCCGCCGGCGTGCCGGTGCCGCTGGGCCGCACCGTGACCGACGCCGACCAGGCCTGGGCCGCCGCCCAGGAGATCAACGCGCCGGTGGTGGTCAAGCCGCGCGACGGCAACCAGGGCAAGGGCGTGGCCGTGCGCATCCGCACCCGCGAGGAAATCGACGCCGCCTTCGAGGTCGCCTCCGACATCAGCTCGGACGTGATCGTCGAGCGCTACATCCCGGGGCACGATTTCCGCCTGCTGGTGGTGGGCAAGCACCTGGTGGCCGCGGCGCGCCGCGACCCGCCCCAGGTCACCGGCGACGGCAGGCACACCGTGCGCGAGCTGGTCGACGAGGTCAACCGCGACCCGCGCCGCGGCGAAGGCCACGCCACCTCGCTGACCAAGATCCGCTTCGACGACATCGCGCTGGCCGTGCTGGCCAAGCAGAACCTGACCGCCGACACGGTGCCGCCCAAGGGCACGCGCGTGGTCCTGCGCAACAACGCCAACCTCTCCACCGGCGGCAGCGCCACCGACGTCACCGACGACGTGCACCCCGACATGGCCGCGCGCGCCGTGGCCGCGGCGCAGATGGTCGGGCTCGACATCTGCGGCGTGGACGCGGTCTGCGAGACCGTGCTCAAGCCGTTCGAGGAACAGGCCGGCGGCATCGTCGAGGTCAACGCCGCGCCGGGCCTGCGCATGCACCTGCAGCCGTCCTACGGCAAGGGCCGCGCGGTCGGCGAGGCCATCGTCTCCACCATGTTCGCCGACGGCGACGACGGCCGCATCCCGGTGGTGGCGGTGTCCGGCACCAACGGCAAGACCACCACGGTGCGCCTGATCGCCCATCTGCTCGCCGGCAGCGGCCTGCGCATGGGCATGACCGGCACCGACGGCGTCTACATCCAGGGCGAGCGCATCGACACCGGCGACTGCAGCGGCCCGCGCAGCGCGCGCAACGTGCTGATGCACCCCGACGTCGACGCCGCGGTGTTCGAGACCGCGCGCGGCGGCCTGCTGCGCGAAGGCCTGGCCTTCGACCGCTGCGACGTGGCCGTCGTCACCAACGTGGGCGAAGGCGACCACCTCGGCCTGTCCTACATCAGCACGGTGGAAGACCTGGCCGTGCTCAAGAGCGTGATCGTGCAGAACGTGGCGCCGCACGGCATGGCCGTGCTCAACGCCGCCGACCCGATGGTGGTGCGCATGGCCGACGCCTGCCCCGGCGCCGTGACCTTCTTCGCCGCCGACACCAACAACCCGGTGATGGCCACGCACCGCGCGCAGGGCAAGCGCGTGGTGTTCGTCGAGGATGGCCACATCGTGGCCACCGAAGGCGACAGCCAGGTGCGCATCGCGCTGGCGGACATCCCGCTCACGCGCGGCGGCACCATCGGCTTCCAGGTCGAGAACGCGATGTCCTCCGTCGCCGCGGCGTGGGCGCTCGGCATCGACTGGGACGCGATCCGCCGCGGCCTGGCCACCTTCGTCAACGACGCCGCCACCGCCCCGGGCCGCTTCAACGTGTTCGACTACAAAGGCGCCACGCTGATCGCCGACTACGGCCACAACCCGGACGCGATCCAGGCGCTGTGCGACGCCATCGAAAGCATGCCCGCCAAGCGGCGCTCGGTGGTGATCAGCGGCGCCGGCGACCGCCGCGACGTCGACATCCGCCGCCAGACCGAGATCCTCGGCGGCGTGTTCGACGAAGTGGTGCTGTACCAGGACCAGTGCCAGCGCGGCCGCGAGGACGGCGAGGTGCTGGCGCTGCTGCGCGAAGGCCTGCAAGGCGCGCAGCGCGCCAGCACGGTGGAGGAGATCCGCGGCGAGTTCCTCGCCATCGATACCGCGCTGGCGCACCTGCAGGCCGGCGACCTGTGCCTGATCCTGGTGGACCAGGTGGAAGAAGCGCTCGCGCACATCGCGCAGCGGATCAGGGAAGCGGCGTAAGCGCGCAAGGCACCGCCCACAACGCGGTGGTTTGCTCCGCGCTCCCATGCGATGGGCGAGCGGAGCAAACCCCGGGGTCGAGCGAAGCCTCATCGAAAAAACAAAAGCCAGCCTTTCAGGCTGGCTTTTGTTTTTACCGCGGCGCGTCCCCGCACCTAATGCCTGCCCGGCAGCGACAGCCGCCGCTCCAGCAGCCGCTGCGCCTGCGACAGGACCGTGCTCAGCACCCAGTAGATCGCCGCCACCGCCAGGTAGAGCGGCAGCGGCTGGTAGGTGGCGGCGATCACCTCCTGCGCCGTGCGCAGCAGCTCGGTCACGGTGATCACCGACACCAGCGAAGTGTCCTTGATCAGGCTGATGAGGCTGTTGGACAGGCTCGGCACCGCCAGGCGCAGCGCCTGCGGCCCGACCACGTAGCGCAGCGTCTGGCCCGGCGTCAGGCCCAGGCTGTAGGCGGCCAGCCACTGCCCGCGCGGAATGCCGAGGATGGCGCCGCGCATGCTCTCGGAAAGATAGGCGCCCACGTTGAGGCTCAGCGTCAGCACGCCGGCCGGGGTCGGCTCCAGCGCGATGCCGATGCCCGGCAGCCCGTAGTACACCACGAAGATCTGCACCAGCAGCGGCGTGCCGCGCATGATGCTGACGTAGGCGCGCGCGAGCGCGCGCAGCACCGGCTGGTGGCCGATGCCCATCAGCGCCACCACCACGCCGGCCACCAGCCCGAACGCCATCGACAGCAGCGCGAACTTGATGGTCAGCAGCACGCCCTGCATCAGCACGGGCAGGGAAGCGACGACCAGCTGCAGGGCGGACATGAGCGCGCGCGAGCCTGCCGGCCTACCTGGCGGGCCTGGTCACGTCGCCGCCGAACCACTTCGCCGACAGCCGGGCGAGCGAGCCGTCCTTGCGCATGTCTTCCAGCGCGCGGTCGATGGCCTGCGCGAACTTCGGGTTGTCCTTGCGGAACGGAATCGCCACCTCGGAGCCGCCGCCCTCGACGATCGCGCCGGGCCGCAGCGGCAGGTTGGCGGTCTTGATCAGGTAGCCGACCATCAGGCGGTCGTTGAGCGCCGCGTCCACGCGCTGCGCGGCGAGGTCGCGCAGGTACTCGGGCGCGCCGGGATAGGTCCTGACGTCGATGCCGTCCACCGACTTGGCCAGCTCGTTGTAGTTGCTGCCCAGGCTCACGCCGAGCTTCTTGCCCTTGAGGTCCTCCAGCGACTTGAACTGGCGCTTGTCGTCCTTGCGCTGGATCAGTTGCGCGGCCGAGTAGACGTAGGGCGTGGAGAAGTCCAGCACCTGCCTGCGCGCCGGCGTGACCGCGACCTGGTTGACGATGACGTCGAACTTGCCGGCCTGCAGCCCGGCAATGATGCCGCTCCACTCGGTGGTGATGAACTCGGGCTTGACGCCCAGCCGGGACGCCACGCCCCTGGCCACGTCGACGTCGAAGCCGTCGAGCTGGTTGTTGGCGCCGCGGTAGTTGAACGGGGGATACGTGCCCTCCACGCCGATCCTGAGCACGCCGGCCTGCTTGACGGTGTCGAGCAGGTCGGCAGCGTGGGCGGCGGCGCCGGCGGCCAGCAGCGCAGCGGCAAACAGCACGGCGGACACGGCCTTGCGGCAGCCGGTGCGAAGTCGAAGTGATTGCATGGGGTCTCCAGACAGGACGGGCGGCGAATATCCGCATTA
Organism: Cupriavidus ulmosensis; assembly: GCF_977008105.1. Classification (NCBI taxonomy): domain Bacteria; kingdom Pseudomonadati; phylum Pseudomonadota; class Betaproteobacteria; order Burkholderiales; family Burkholderiaceae; genus Cupriavidus; species Cupriavidus ulmosensis. The sequence goes on along the minus strand of NZ_CDRMWP010000001.1, from coordinate 1,143,396 downwards.
GGAGCGTAGTCCGCCTTCCCGCCTTGCGCAACTCCGCGGCCCCGCCTGCCGGGCCGCCCGGCCCGCCCGGAACCCGCCCGCCCTACTGGAACGCCTTGTCGTTCGGATGCGCGTACAGGTCCTTCATGTCGGCCGACAGCGGGTAGTTGAGGTTGAGCCCGCGCGGCGGAATCGGCGACTGGAACCACTTCTTGTAGAGCTGCTCGGCGCGCCCGCTGGTCATCAGCCCGGCGATCACGTCGTCGGCCAGCTTCTTGAACGAGGGATCGTCCTTGCGGAACATGCAGGCGTAGTTCTCGGTCTGCAGCGGCGTGCCCACCACCACCCAGTCGGCGGCGTTCTTGGCCTTGGTCAGCTCGCCGTACAGCAGCGGCTCGTCCATGACGAAGGCCACCGCGCGGCCGCTTTCCAGGATCAGGAAGGACTGGCCGTGGTCCTTGGTGCTGATCAGGTTCATGTTCATGGCCTTCTCGCCGTTCATCTTGACCAGCAGGCGCTCGTCGGTGGTGCCGGCGGTCGTCACCACGTTGCGGTCCTTCAGGTCGGGGAAGTCCTTCACGCCCGAGTCCTTCTTGGTCAGCATGCGCAGGCCGTAGACGAACAGGCTGTTGGAGAACGCCACCTGCTTCTGCCGCTCGAGGTTGTTGGTGGTGGTGCCGCACTCGATGTCGATGGTGCCGTTCTGCATCAGCGGGATGCGGTTCTGCGAGGTGATCGGGGTCAGCCGGACCTGCAGGTTGGGCATCTGCAACTGCGCCTTCACCTTGTCGACGATCTGCAGCAGGATCTCGTGCGAGTAGCCCATCACGTCTTTGCCATTGGTGTACGAGAACGGGATCGACGAGTCGCGGTAGCCCAGCGAGATCACGCCGGTTTCCTTGATCTTGCGCAGCGTGTCGCCGTCCTCGGCACTGGCCATGCCGGGGGCGCCGGCGGCGCCCGCGAGCACGGCGGCGGCCAGCAGGCAGCGGGAGAATCGGTTCAGGCGGGGCAGGCGTGCATGCGGTTTCATCTTGTGTTTCTCCGTGGGTTGAGGGACGACTCTGTGAGGGTGGCTCGTGTGGTTGTCAGGCTCGGTGCGGACGCTGCCGCGGTACGGCCGGGGGATGCGGTAAGAAAAAGCGGCGGTAAAGCGCGATAACGCGGCGGCAAAGCGGATCCATCCTGGCCGCGCGCCGCGGGCGCTACGCCGCCATCGCGCTGAAATCCTCGGCCTCGACCGCCGGCTTGCGCCCGGCCAGCCGGTCGGCCAACAGGCTCGCGCTGCCCAGCGCCAGCGTGAAGCCCAGCGCGCCGTGGCCGAGGTTGAGCCACAGCCCGCGCACGCGCGACGGCCCCACCAGCGGCAGCCCGCTGGGCGTGGCCGGGCGCAGGCCGGCCCACGGCTGCAGCTGCGCGGGCGACCGCGCGTCGGGCGCCACCCCGGCGAACAGCGCGCGGGTCTCGCCGGCCAGCGTGGCGATGCGGCGGCGGTCGATCGCGGTATCGCCGCGCACGAGGTCGGCCATGCCCGCCACGCGCAGCGTGTTGCCGATGCGGGCATAGACGATCTTGCGCGCGAAGTCGGTGATGCTGATGTGCGGCGCGCCGGCGCCGTCGCGGATCGGCACCGTGATGCTGTAGCCCTTGAGCGGCCACAGCGGCACGCGCAGGCCCAGCGGGCGCAGCAGGCCCACGCTGCCCATGCCGCCGGCCACCACCACCGCGTCGGCGCGCTCGACGCCGGCGGCGGTGCGCACGCCGATCACGCGTCCACCCTCGCGTCCGCCCTCGCGCTCGATGCCCCGCACGTCGGTGCCGAAGCGCAGCGACACGCCGGGACGGTCATGCAGCAAGCGTGCCAGCGACAGGCAGAAGCGGTGGCAGTCCGCCACTTCCTCGCTCGGCGTATGGATGGCGCCGGCGATCTCGCCGCGGATGCCCGCCAGCGCCGGCTCCAGCGCCACGGTGGCGTCGCGGTCCAGCGCCTGCTGCTCGCAGCCCAGGCTGGCCTGGTAGTCGAGCAGGCGGCACGCCGCGGCGAAGCTCGCGGCGTCGCGGTGCACGATCAGCTTGCCGCGCCGCGCGAAGCCGAAGTCGTCCGGCCCGCCGTCGACGAAAGCCCGCATCAGGTCGCGCGAATGGAACGCCAGGCGCAGCAGCTTGCGCGTGGTGGCCTCGCTGGCGGCGGCGTTGCAGGCGCGCGCGAACGCCGCCAGCCAGCGCCATTGCGCCGGGTCCGGCGAGGGCCGGAAGCGCATCGGCGAATCGGCGCGCAGCAGCCAGCCCGGCACCTTGCCCAGCACGCCCGGCCCGGCCAGCGGCGCCACGTAGCTGTAGCTCAGCTGGCCGCCGTTGGCGAAGCTGGTTTCCTCGCCCGGGCCGGCGCGGCGCTCCAGCACCGCGACCTCGTGCCCGTCGGCCGCCAGCCGCCACGCCGTGCTCATGCCGATCACCCCCGCCCCCACGATCACCACCTTCATTGCCTGCCTCGCCGCCATTCGATCCGATCCGCGAGAGCGTAGACCAGCCGCGCCGGCTTGCCCAATGCGAATACGTGCCAGAATATGTCCTCAGGCTATGGATGCCCGGCCGCCCCTTCCCTTTCCCGTCCACGCCCACCTCCGATGCGCCTGCGCCAGATCGAGATCTTCCGCGCCGTCATGCTGACCGGCACCGTCAGCGAGGCCGCGCGCCTGCTGCACGTCTCCCAGCCCGTGGTGACGCGCGTGCTGCAGCACGCCGAGGCCACGCTCGGCTTCCGCCTGTTCGAGCGCGTCAAGGGCCGCCTGCAGGCCACGCCGGAGGCCACCGCGCTGTACGGCGACGTGGAGCGGCTCTACGGCGAGATCGAGCGCGTGCGGCGCGTCTCGGAGAGCCTGCGCCACAAGGGCGCGGGCCGGCTGCGCGTGGCGGCCACGCCCAGCCTCGCCAACCCGCTGCTGGTGCCCGCCGTGCGCCGCTTCTGCGCGCGCCACCCGGACACCCAGGTGCAGGTGCTGACCCACCATACCGACGAGATCGTGCAGGGCCTGCTGGCCAACCAGATCGACCTCGGCTTCGCCTTCGCGCCGCCGCGCCACGAGGCCATCGCCAGCGAGCCGGTGGCCAGCGGGCAGATGCTGCTGGCGGTGCCGCGCGGCGAGCCGCTCTTGCCGTCCTCGCCGCGCGCGCGCCGCGCCGACGTGCCGATGCAGCGGCTGGTGGAGCGCCCCTTCATCGCCTACGACGACAACAGCTCGCTCGGCCTGCTGGTGCGCCAGACGCTCGCGCGCAACGCGCTCGAGCCGCGCTCGATGCTGGAAGTCCAGACCTACTCGCTGGCGCTGGCGCTGGTCGACGCGGGCCTGGGCCTGACCCTGCTCGACCAGTACACCGCGCTCGGCGCCAGCCCGGAACGGGTCTCGCTGCACACGGTCAAGCCGGCGCTGGCCTTCGAGATCCAGGCCCTGCGCGCCAGCCACCGCGGCAGCTCCAGCCTGGCCGACGACATGCGCGCGCAGTTCGCCGGCGCCGCGCTGCAGCTCGCGGCCACGCTGCCCGCGCGCCTGGAAGCGCCGGCGGTCAGCTTCGAACACGTCCCCAAGTAGCGCCCGCCGGCGCCCGGAATTTGACAGCCCCATGCGCCGTGCACCATCATCAGACAGCCTGAAGCGCCCATCTGGTGCTTTCTGAAACCTATGTTCGCCCTAATCCTGCTCCTGCTCATCCTGATCAGCGCCTTCTTCTCGACCTCCGAGATCGCGCTGACCGCATCGCGCCGCACCAAGCTGCAGACGCTGTCCGAGCGCGGCGACCGCCGCGCCACCAAGATCATGCTGCTCAAGGAAGAGCCCGGGAATTTCTTCACCATCGTGCAGATCGGCGTCAACAGCGTGGCCATCCTCGCCGGTATCGTCGGCGAGAAGCACGTCTCCGACCTGCTGCACGCGGCGCTGCTGCCCTACTTCGACGCCGCGGCCGCCGGGCAGATCGCCAACGTCGGCTCGTTCCTGGTGGTCACGCTGCTGTTCATCCAGTTCGCCGACCTGATCCCCAAGCGCATCGCCATGAGCTTTCCCGAGCCCTGCGCGCTGCTGGTGATCGGGCCGATGCTGACCATGATCAAGGTCTTCAAGCCGCTGGTCTGGGTGTTCAACGCCAGCGCCGACGCCACCCTGCGCCTGTTCGGCCTGCCCACCAAGCAGATCGACCAGATCACCTCGGAAGACATCGCGGCGATGGTGGACGCCGGCGCCGAGGCCGGCGTGCTGCACAAGCACGAGATCCACCTGATCGAGAACGTGTTCGAGCTCGACGCCAAGAACGTCACCGCGGTGATGACGCCGCGCGACGACGTGGTCTACATCGGCCTGGACGAGCCCGCCGACAGCCTGCGCCGCAAGCTGGTCAACCACCCGCACGCGCAGTACCCGGTGTGCGGGCACAACCTCGACGACGTGCTCGGCTACATCGACTCCAAGGACATCCTGCAGATGTTCCTGGCCGACGACACCACCGGCGTGATCGGCAACATCGGCAACATCGGCAAGCACCACGACAAGAACGTGCTAGTGATCCCCGACACGCTCACGCTGACCGAGGCGCTCACGCGCTTTCGCGAGATGCACCAGAGCTTCGCGGTGGTGATGAACGAGTACGGGCTGGTGGTGGGCATCGTCACGCTGGACGACATCGTCGGCGCGCTGATGGGCAACATCATCTATTCCAGCGAGGACGAGCAGATCGTGCGGCGCGACGACGGCTCGTGGCTGGTGGACGGCCTGACGCCGCTGGTGGACCTCAAGAAGGCGCTGGAGCTCGACGATCTGCCCGGCGAGGACTACGTCGACACCGCCGCCGGGCTGGTGATCTACTCGCTCAAGCGCATCCCGAAGAAGTCCGAGTTCATCGAGGCGGCGGGCTACCGCTTCGAAGTGCTGGACATCGACCATCACAAGATCGACCAGCTGCTGGTGTCGAAGCTGCCGCCGCCGGCGCCGTCCCAGCCGTGAGCGCGCGGCGGTAGCGCTCCACCGTCTCGTCCAGCCGGAACACCAGGATCCACGCGCCCGCCGCCAGCGCCGCGGCCGCGGCGAGCGCGCCCAGGCGCAGCGGCGCCAGCCGCTCCGGCGCGTGCAGCGCCGCGTAGGCGGTGCCCAGCAGCACGATCCACGCGAAGCCCAGCGCGCAGCCGGCCAGCACGTCGGACAGCCAGTGCATGCCCAGGTAGAGCCGCGACAGGCAGATCAGCGCCACCGCCACCGCGGTCAGCGCCACCACCGGCATGCGCACGCGCCACGGCTGGCGCAGGCACAGCAGGAAGGCCAGGAAGCCATACGTCACCATGCTGCTGGCGGCGTGGCCGCTCGGGAACGAGAACGACTCCAGGCCATCGTAGATGCTGGCGGGCCGCCCGCGCGCCAGCGCCAGCTTGAGCACCATCACGCAGGCGCGCGCGCCGAGCAGCGCGCCCACCCAGTAGGCCGCGGCCACCCACGCGCGGCGCCATGCCAGCCACGCCAGCACGGCCAGCGCCACCGCCACCGACACGCGCGCGCCGCCCAGTTCGGTGATGGCCACCATCGCCACGTCGAGCCAGTCCCGCCGCCACGCGCGCAACTGCGCGAACACGGCCTCGTCCAGCCGCACCAGCGGCGCGCCGTGGGCGATGGCCGCGCCCAGCCACAGCAGCGCCGCGGCGCACGCCAGCAGCAATGCGCCGGCGGTGGCCAGCAACAGCAGCTCGGCCACGTCTCGCTCCAGCACGCGCTCCAGCACGCGCAGCAGGCGCGGCCACGGCGGCCCGGCGCGCGCCAGCAGCGCGTCGCGCCCGCGCAGGCGCGCGCCGTCGAGCCGGCGCACCAGCGGCCGGATCACCAGCAGCAGGCCGCGCACCACGCCCAGCAGCAACAGCACGAACACGGCCAGCAGGCCGACCGCGCCCAGCGCGGCAAGCGGCGTGAGCCACGCATCGGCGCCACGGACGGCCTCCATCGCCTCAGGCCCCGGCCGCCATGCGCGCGATGTTGGCGCGCGCCGGCGCCTCGCAATCGGCGAAGGCCGGCGTCAGGAACAGGCGCTCGCGCCGCGCCATCGCCTGCAGGAAGGCGATGCGGCGCGCCATGAAGTCCGCCCGCAGCGCCTCGCCGGACAAGCCCGAGCGGCTGGCCAGCAGCGCGCGGTTTTCCTCGAACACCGCCTCGGTGTAGGCGTCGAAATCCGCCGCCGGCGCGGCCAGGCACCACAGGTCGAGGTCCAGCACCGGTTCCGATTCGGGCGCCGAGGCGCGATGCCCGCGGGTATCCATCACGATGCGCGCGGCCAGCGCCATGACCGCGGCATCCGCGCCGCCGGCCACGGTCTCGATCAGCGCCGCGGAGGCGGCCTCGTTGTGCTCGCACCCCGGCACGTAGACCGCGTCGTGGCACAGCACCGCCAGCGCCTGCGCGGGCGAGAGCGCGAGGCCGCGCGCCTGCGCCACGGCGAACATCTCCAGCACGTGGCGGCGGTCGTGGTAGCGGCGGTACGGCGCGTCGTAGCAGGCCAGCGCCTGCAGCACCGCGGCGCGCGGCAGGAAGTCCAGGCAGGCCAGCGCCGCCGGCCAGTCCGGCGCGAAGCGCGGCTGCGCGCCCTGCGGCGTCGCCACGGTCTCGGTGAACACGGCGAGCGGGCGCACCCACAGCTCGCTGCGGTCGCGCATCGACTGGTACACCACCACGCGCGACAGGTCGGACTCGAGCAGGCCGAGCCCGGTGATGGCGTAGGCGCCGCCCTTGTAGTGGCGGTAGGGCATGCCGGGCAGGAAGTCGCCGGTGGCGGGCGGGGTCGGAGGCAGGGTCATGATGCTTGCGGTCTGGGTCGGGGCTGCGCCATGATAGTGCATGGGCCGCGCGGCGCAACGCGCACTTGCCGCGCCGGCGGGGGCGCGCTCCGAAAGTTGACATGCGTCAACTTCCCCCGATGACGGGAGCGCATGATTGTGCAGTGGCACAAATGCCCGTGGAGAACGGTGTGAGAGACAGTGTGGAACCGACATGGCAGGCGCCGGCGGGCACGGGTGACGGCACGGGCGGCGAGACCAGTCGCGGCGTGATCGCCGCGGTGCGCGGCAGCGTGGTCGACGTGCGCTTCGAGGCCGCGCTGCCGCCGATCCGCACACTGCTGCGCGCCGGCGAGGACGGCCGCATCGCCATCGAGGTGCTGTCCCAGCTCGACGCGCGCCACGTGCGCTGCATCGCGCTGACCTCCACCCAGGGGCTGGCGCGCGGCATGGCGGTGCGCGACAGCGGCGCGCCGCTGCAGGCGCCGGTCGGCGCGAGCATCCTGTCGCGCATGTTCGACGTGTTCGGCCAGCCCATCGACCGCCTGCCGCCGCCGCAGGACGTGCGCTGGCGCTCGGTGCACCGCGCGCCGCCGCCGCTGGCGCGGCGCTCCACGCGCTCGGTCGTGTTCGAGACCGGCATCAAGGCCATCGACGTGCTGCTGCCGCTCGAGACCGGCGGCAAGGCCGGGCTGTTCGGCGGCGCCGGCGTGGGCAAGACCGTGCTGCTCACCGAGCTGATCCACAACATGGTCGGCCACCACCAGGGCGTGAGCATCTTCTGCGGCATCGGCGAGCGCTGCCGCGAAGGCGAGGAGCTCTACCACGACATGCGCGAGGCCGGCGTGTTGGCCGACATGGTGATGGTCTTCGGCCAGATGAACGAGCCGCCGGGCGCGCGCTTCCGCGTCGGCCACGCGGCGCTGACGATGGCCGAGTATTTCCGCGACGACGAGCATCGCGACGTGCTGCTGCTGATCGACAACATCTTCCGCTTCATCCAGGCCGGCTCGGAGGTCTCCGGGCTGATGGGCCAGATGCCGTCGCGCCTCGGCTACCAGCCGACGCTGGGCACGGAGCTGTCGGGGCTGGAGGAGCGCATCGCCAACACCGACACCGGCGCCATCACCTCGATCCAGGCGGTCTACGTGCCGGCCGACGACTTCACCGACCCGGCGGCCGTGCATACCTTCTCGCACCTGTCCGCCTCCATCGTGCTGTCGCGCAAGCGCGCCAGCGAAGGCCTCTACCCGGCCGTCGACCCGCTGCAGTCGAACTCCATGATGGCCACGCCCGGCATCGTCGGCGCGCACCACTATCAACTGGCGCAGGACATCCGGCGCACGCTGGCGCAGTACGCCGAGCTCAAGGACATCATCGCCATGCTCGGGCTCGAGCAGCTCTCCGCGTCCGACCGCAACGTGGTGGCGCGCGCGCGCCGCCTGGAACGCTTCCTGACGCAGCCGTTCTTCACCACCGAGCAGTTCACCGGCATCCCGGGCAAGACCGTCAGCCTGGCGGACGCGCTCGACGGCTGCGAGCGCATCCTGCGCGACGAATTCAAGGACTACCCGGAGAGCGCGCTCTACATGATCGGGCCGATCTCCGAGGCCAGAAGCAAGCCCGCCACGCCCCAACCCGCCGAGGTGCCGGATGCCGCCGGACAGCATGCAGCTTGAAGTGCTGCTGCCCTTCCGCGTGTTCCTGCGCAAGCCCGGGGTGTCGCGCATCGTCGCGGAGACCGCCGAGGGCTCGTTCGGCATGTTGCCGCACCGCCTCGACTGCGTGGCCGCGCTCGCGCCCGGCATCCTGGTGTTCGAGACGCCGGACGAAGGCGAGGTGTTCATCGCCATCGACCAGGGCGTGCTGGTGAAGACCGGACTCGAGGTGCGCGTGTCGGTGCGCCAGGCGATGGCCGGCACCGACCTCGCGCAGCTGCGCCGCACGGTGGAGCGCGAGTTCCTCGCGCTCGACGAGCAGGCGCTGAGCCTGCGCACGGTCATGGCCAAGCTGGAGACGGGCTTCCTGTCCCGCATCGCCAGGCTGCGCGGGACGGCGCCATGACGGCGCCGCCGGGACCGCGGCCGGGGCACAGGGCGGAGCCGAAAGAAACGGAACCGAAAGCGGGACCGGAAGCGGAACCGCAGGCGCCGCCGCCGGAGCCCGCGCCCACGCTGGCCGGCAAGGTCGGCGCCAAGGCGCGGCGCAAGCTGTGGGCGCGGCGCCAGCGCGTGCCCGGGGTGTGGTCCGGGCTCGGCATGATGGGGCTGGTCGGCTGGTCGGTGGTAGTGCCGACGCTGCTCGGCGCGGCGCTGGGCATCTGGCTGGACGAGCATTATCCGGGCCGGCACTCGTGGGTGCTGGCGCTGCTGGTGGCCGGGCTGGTGCTCGGCTGTTTCAATGCATGGCGCTGGGTCGCACGGGAAGACGCGGCCATGCGGCAAGACAAGGAAGGTCAGGACGATGCAGATGCATGACATGGCGGCGTTGCTGCTCGCGGGGCTGGCCGGCGGCGCGCTCGGCGCCTTCTTCTTCGGCGGGCTGTGGTGGACGGTGCGGCAAACCCTCTCGCCGGGCCTGTCGCCGGGCCGCGCGGCGCTGTGGCAACTGGGCAGCCTGCTGCTGCGCACGGGCGTCACGCTGCTGGGCTTCTACTGGATCGGCGCGGGACAATGGGAACGCATGGCGGCGTGCCTGGCGGGCTTCACCGCGGCGCGCTTCGTCGTGATGCGCATGACGCGCACGGAACCGGCGGAGCAGACCGCGCAACACGCGCCGGCCCGCGGGGAGGGCAGCCATGCGCCTCAGCCCTGACCAGTGGATCTTCTGGCAGCACGGCTTCGTCAAGCTCAATGCCACCATCGTGTTCACGTGGGCGCTGATGCTGCTGCTGTGGCTGGGCTCGTGGCTGGTCACGCGGCGGCTCTCGCCGGACCACCGCCGCTCGCGCTGGCAGAACCTGCTGGAGATCGTCATCACCGGCATCGAGCAGCAGATCGCGGATGTGGGCCTGCGCCAGCCGCGCCGCTACCTCGGCTTCCTCGGCACGCTGTTCCTGTTCGTCGCGGCGGCGAGCCTGTGCACCATCGTGCCCGGCTACGATCCACCCACCGGCTCGCTCTCGACCACGCTGGCGCTGGCGCTGTGCGTGTTCGTGGCGGTGCCGCTGTACGGCATCCGCGACCAGGGGCTGCGCGGCTACCTGCGCTCGTACCTGGAGCCGACCGTGATGATGCTGCCGTTCAACATCATCAGCGAGCTGTCGCGCACGCTGGCGCTGGCGGTGCGCCTGTTCGGCAACATGATGAGCGGGGCGATGATCATCGCCATCCTGCTGACCATCACGCCGTTCCTCTTTCCCATCGTCATGACCGCGCTCGGCCTGCTCACCGGCATGGTGCAGGCCTACATCTTCAGCATCCTGGCGGCGGTCTATCTCGCGGCCGCCACCCACACCGGCGAGACGGAGCCGGCACCGGCCCCGTCGCCCGAACCCAACTGAATCCAACCGAACCCCCAACCAAGGAAACAGCTCATGGACAGCCTGACCATCATCGCGGTAGCGTCGATCGCCATCGCCGGCCTGTGCACCGGCTTCGGCTGCATGGGACCCGCGCTCGCCGAAGGCCGCGCGGTCGCCACCGCCCTCACCTCGCTGGCGCAGCAGCCCGACGCCTCCGCCACCATCACGCGCACGCTCTTCGTCGGCCTGGCGATGATCGAGTCGACCGCGATCTACTGCTTCGTCGTCTCGATGATCCTGATCTTCGCCAATCCGTTCTGGAACGCCGCCATTGCCCGCGCCGCGCTCAGGTGAGAGGTGAGTCATGTTGATCGACTGGTTCACCGTCGGTGCGCAGGCACTCAACTTCGTCGTGCTGGTCTGGCTGCTCAAGCGCTTTCTCTACCAGCCCGTGCTCGACGCCATCGATGCCCGCGAGAGCCGCATCGCCGCGCAGATCGCCGATGCCGAGGCGAAGGATGCCGCCGCGCGCCAGCAGGGCGACGCCTTCCGGCGGAAAAACGAAGCCTTCGACCGTGAGCGCGCGGCGCTGGTGGCGCAGGCCACCGCCGAGGCCGACGCCCTGCGCCGGCAGCTCATGGACGCGGCCCGGCAGGCCGCCGACGATCTCGGCGCCAAGCGCCAGGACGCGCTGCGCAACGAGGCCGGGCAGCTGACGCGCTCGCTCGGCGAGCTGGCGCGGCGCGAGGTGTTCGCCATCGCGCGCCGCGCGCTGGAAGACCTGGCCTCGGCCAGCCTCGAGGAGCGCGTGGCGGCGGTCTTCGTGCGGCGCCTGCGCGCGCTCGACGAGCCGGCCCGGCGCGGCCTCGCCGCCGCGCTCGGGACGGCGCCGGCGCGCATCGCGGTGCGCAGCGCGTTCGACCTGCCGCAGGCGCAGCGCGCCGCCATCCGGGCCGCGCTCGACGAATGCCTGGGCGGCGGCATTGCGCCGGCCTTCGAGACCGCCCCGGAACTGGTGGGCGGCATCGAGCTGGTCGGCGGCGGCCAGAAGCTGGCGTGGAACGTCGACCATTACCTCGACGCGCTGGAACACGCCGCCGGCGAGCTGCTGGACGTGGACCGCGCGGCGGCAAAGGACACCCCGGCCACGCCGGCAGCCCCCGCCCCGCAAGCCGCGGCGGGCCAGCCATGAGCGCCGCCCTGCCCGCTCCGCGGGCCGCCATCGAGCACGCGTTCTCGGCCATGCGCGAGGCGCGCGAGCGCTTCGCGCCGCCGCTGGACACGCAGGAAATCGGCACCGTCGTCAGCGTGGCGACCGGCGTCGCGCACGTCTCGGGCCTGCCCGGCGTCGGCTTCGACGAACTGGTGCGCTTCCCCGGCGACGTGTACGGCATCGCGTTCAACATCGACGAGGACGAAGTCGGCGTGGTGCTGCTCGACGACTACTGGCGGCTCGGCGCCGGCGACCAGGTCGAGCGCACCGGCCGCGTGATGGACGTGGCGGTCGGCGAGGCCCTGCTCGGGCGCGTGATCGACCCGCTCGGCCGCCCCCTCGACGGCCTCGGCCCGGTGGCGGCGCACGCGCGGCTGCCGATCGAGCGCGCCGCCGCGCCGATCCTCGAGCGCGCCCCCGTCACGGTGCCGCTGCAGACCGGCGTCAAGGTCATCGACGCGCTGATCCCGGTCGGGCGCGGGCAGCGCGAGCTGATCCTCGGCGACCGCCAGACCGGCAAGACCGCCATCGCCATCGACACCATCCTCAACCAGCGCGGGCGCGACGTGCTGTGCGTCTACTGCGCCATCGGCCAGCGCGCCTCCGCCGTGGCCAAGGCCGTGGCCACGCTGCGCGCCAACGGCGCGCTCGACTACACCGTGGTGGTCGTCACCGAAGGCGACCAGCCGCCCGGGCTGGCCTACATCGCGCCCTACGCCGCCACCAGCATCGCCGAGCATTTCATGGAAGCCGGGCGCGACGTGCTGGTCGTCTACGACGACCTCACCCAGCACGCCCGCGCCTACCGCGAGCTGTCGCTGCTGCTGCGCCGGCCGCCGGGCCGCGAGGCGTTCCCCGGCGACATCTTCTACATCCACTCGCGGCTGCTCGAGCGGGCCACCCATCTCGGCGCCGCGCGCGGCGGCGGCTCGCTCACCGCGCTGCCGATCATCGAGACCGAAGCGCAGGACATGTCGGCCTACATCCCGACCAACCTGATCTCGATCACCGACGGCCAGATCTACCTCTCGCCCACGCTGTTCGAGCTCGGCGTGCTGCCGGCGGTGGACGTCGGCAAGTCGGTGTCGCGCGTCGGCGGCAAGGCGCAGCACGGCAGCTTCCGCGCCGTGGCCGGCGACCTCAAGCTGGCCTACGCGCAGTTCGAGGAACTCGAGACGTTCTCCCGCTTCGGCGCCCGCCTCGACGACGACAGCCGCCAGGCCATCGCGCACGGCCAGCATATCCGCGCCTGCCTCATGCAGGCCGAGTCCGAGCCGGTCCCGGTGCCCGCCCAGGTCGCCATCCTCAGCGCGCTCAGCGCGGGCCTGTTCGACACCGTGCCGCTGGAGCGCATGGAAGCAGCCCAGCGCGCCGTGTGCGCGGCGGCGGCGGCCATCCCGGACGCCCTCGCCGCCCGCCTCGAGGCGCCAGGCAAGCCGGGCAAGGAAGACACGCAGGCGGTCGTCGCCATCGCGCGCGCGGCGCTGGCGCCGTTCCAGCCCGCGGCGGGCAGCGCCGCGCCGCCCGCCAGCCCCGGCACGACGCCATGAGCGACACCACCGCCACGCTGCGCCACCAGATCGACAGCGCCACCGAACTGCAAGGCGTGGTGCGCACCATGCGCGCGCTGGCGGCATCGAGCATCAGCCAGTACGAGCAGTCCGTGCTCGCGCTGGCCGACTACCGGCGCGCGGTCACGCTGAGCCTGGGCGCGTGCCTGCGCCCGCTCGGCGCCGCGGTCTCCACGCTCCGGGAAGAAAAGGCCACCGCGGCGGACAGCCTCGGCGCCATCGTGTTCGGCTCCGACCAGGGGCTGGTGGGCCAGTTCAACGAGATCATCGCCGATTACGCGGTCGCGGCGCTGCGGGCCCTGCCCGGCAAGCGCACGGTATGGGCCGTCGGCGAGCGCGTGCGCGCGCGCCTCGAGGACGCCGGCGTGGCGGTGGCCGGCGCCTATGCGGTGCCCGGCTCGGTCGAGGCCATCGCCCGGCTGGTCGACCGCCTCCAGCTCGACACCGAAACGCAGCGGAGCCAGCCGGAGCAGGCCCGCATCCACGTGTTCTACAACCAGCCCCAGCCCGGCGCACAGTTCCGGCCGGTGGCGCAGCGCCTGCTGCCGCTCGACGCGCAATGGCTGGCCGCCCTGCTCGCGCAGCGCTGGCCCACGCGCAACCCGCCGCAGGTGATCGGCGACGGCACCGCGACGCTGCGCGCGCTGATCCGCGAGCATCTCTTCATCTCGCTGTTCAGCGCGTGCGCCGAATCGCTCGCCAGCGAGAATGCCAGCCGCCTGGCGGCGATGGAGCGCGCCGACAAGAACATCGACGAACTGCTGGACAGCCTGCGCAGCCGCTTCCACAGCGAACGGCAAAGCGCGATCGACGAGGAACTGTTCGACGTGACGGCCGGATATGAGGCGCTGTCGCAGGCGGGGACCGCCGACGGCGGGCTATGAGTCGCGGCGGCTACGCGTCGCGGCGCGAAGGCGGCCGCGGCCGGCCCGATCTCCGGCACCTGCCGGGACACCGCTGGCACCCAGCCGCGCGACGTGCCCGGCACCACGCGCCGCCCGCAGGCTGTCTGCACGCCGGTGGCCGCCGAGACCACGACGACTTACCGCCGGTGCGCGAATGGACGTGTCCCGCGTGCGGGACGACTCGCCACCGTGATGCAAACGCAGCTTTGGCCCCGAGACATGACGCCGTGAGTGCCAGGGCACCGACCTCGGCGAAACGGAAAGTCGGCAGCCGATACGATATCCTTGTACGGCGTGGTCGAGATCGTCATATCTGAGCTGCAGGCCACACCTGCCGCTGCAGCGGCTGCGAGGATCCGATTCGTCCAACTTTCGCGGCCCCGGAATGGAAGACAGCATCCCCCTGATCACCACGCTCGCCGCTGGCTTCAGCATCGCCCTGATCCTCGGGTTCCTTGCCGAGCGCATCAAGGTGCCGGCGCTGGTCGGCTATCTGGTGGCCGGTATCATCATCGGCCCCAGCACGCCCGGTTTCGTGGCCGATGCGCATCTGGCCTCCCAGCTCTCCGAGATAGGCGTCATGCTGCTGATGTTCGGCGTCGGCCTGCACTTCTCGGTCAATGACCTCCTGGCGGTCAAACGCATCGCCGTGCCTGGTGCCGTGGTGCAGATGGCATTGGCTACGGTGCTGGGCATGCTGGTGGCGCGGTGGTGGGGATGGAGCTGGGGCAGCAGTCTGATCTTCGGCCTGGCCCTGTCGTGCGCCAGTACCGTGGTGTTGCTCAAGGCCCTGGAAGCACGTGGCGTGCTCGAAAGCATGAACGGCCGCATCGCGGTCGGCTGGCTGGTGGTCGAGGACCTGGCCACCGTGCTGGTGCTGGTCTTGCTGCCGCCGCTGGCCGGCGTCCTGGGCGGCACGGCGGAAGTGCCCGCAGCCGAATCGCAACCCTTGTGGATGACCATTGGGCAAACGCTGTTGCAGGTGTCGGCCTTCATTGCCCTGATGCTCATCGCCGGCCGCCGGGTGCTGCCCTGGCTGTTGTGGCAGATCTCGAAGACTGGCTCACGTGAATTGTTCACCCTGTCGACGATCACCGCGGCCATTGGCATCGCCTACGGTGCCGCCCAGCTATTCAGCGTCTCATTCGCTCTGGGCGCGTTCTTTGCCGGGATGGTCATGCGGGAATCCGAGTTCAGCCACCGAGCGGCTCAGGAATCCCTGCCGCTGCGCGACGCTTTTTCCGTGCTCTTCTTTGTGTCGGTGGGCATGCTGTTCGAACCGGCTATCGTGATGGCACAGCCGGTGCACGTGCTCGGCGTGGTGGCCATCATCATCGTCGGCAAATCCATTGGGGCACTGGCCCTCGTACTGGCTTTCCGCTACCCGCTCAACACCGCGCTGACGGTCTCCGCCAGCCTGGCGCAGATCGGCGAATTCTCGTTCATCCTGGCCGGGCTGGGGCTTTCCCTCGGCCTGCTGCCGGCCGAAGGCATGAGCCTGGTGCTGGCCGGCGCGCTCATTTCCATTGCCCTGAACCCCATGCTTTTCGCGGCCATCGAGCCGTTGCGCCGCTGGGTGCTCCGACGCTCGGAACTGGCTCGCCGCCTGGAGCGGCGAGGCGACCCCTACGCCGAACTGCCGGTGAACACCGAGCGCAAGTATCTGGAGGGGCAGGTCGTGCTGGTAGGGTATGGCCGGGTGGGCAAACGGATCGCCAGTGCACTGGATGAGCGCGGCATCCCCTATGTGGTGGCGGAACAGAACCGGGAACTGGTCGAGGATTTGCGCAAGAAGGGCATGGTGGCAGTGTCGGGCAACGCCACCGACCCCTCGGTACTGATTCAGGCCCACGTCGCCGACGCGGCCATGCTCGTGGTGGCCATGCCCGATTCGCTCAATGTCCGCCAGATAGCCGACACGGCGCGCGCACTCAATCCGAGAATCGAGATCGTCATGCGCACGCACAACGAGGACGAGTCACTGATGTTGCGCAAGGAAGGGATCGGAACGGTCTTCTTCGGCGAGGAGGAACTGGCCAAAAGCATGACTTGCCACGTACTCCAACGCTTCGCGCCGCGGTCGAATCATTCGGCTGCCTGGCATTGAGACGATCAAGACGGCACGAACGGCAATTGCCCCCTCTTTTGCGGCCCGCCATTGGCCGGACGCTACGTGGCAGGCGACGGCGCGCCAGCGTGGCCACCGCCGCCGGAGATTCTCTCAGGCCACCGGCCCGGGCCGGACATTCTGGTTCAGACGAAAGAAGTTGGCCGGGTCGTATTTGTTCTTGATCTCGACGAGCCTTTGGTAGTTCTCCCCATAGGCGGCCCGTACCCTGTCCTCTCCTTCCTCGCCCAGATTATTCGCATAAACCCCGCCCGTCGAGAACGGCCGGATGGCGTCCCACGTTTCACGCGCCCACCGTACATTCGCTTCATCGTCTGCCGGATCGTCCCAGATCGAGATGGGGAGGCAGTCATAAAGCGCATCGCGGTTTACATAGGGTGTCTCCGTCCTCGGGACCCGGGCAATCGCGCCGCCGACGTGCTGCAAGACCAGCAGTGGCATGCCGCCACGCGCGTTCGCATAGGCATCGAGCAGCGTATCGATGGCCGCATCCGCGAGCTCGCGCAGGAACTGCGCCTTCCAGTAGTAGCGGCGCCCGCGGGGAAAAATGGCGTCGCCGGCACGCTGGATCTCCAGGTAAGGGATCGCCTCAAACCGGCACGCGGCCGGGACGCCATGGTCCCTGAGCGGCGCGAGCACTCGCTCGCCTTCCGTGACCGGTCCGGCATAGCATGCCGAGAGGCTCAGGAAGCGCTCGCCGGACGGCGTGGTCACGAGGGCGGCGTCGACGCTGAGTTCGTCCGGCGCCTGGCTCGCAAACGCATGGTAGAAGCGCAAGGCGTCCCGCGCCTGGTCGTAGCGATGCAGCACGGATCCGCTCAGAAGGATCGGCCCGACAGGATGAAGCCGGTACTCGAACGCCGTCACAATGCCGAAGTTCCCGCCGCCGCCGCGAAGGCCCCATAGCAGGTCCGCGTTCTCGGTGGCACTGGCTCTCAGCATGCGGCCATCGGCCAGCACGATCTCGGCCGCGATCAGGTTATCGCATGCCAGGCCATGTTTGCGGCCTAGCCTGCCGAAGCCGCCGCCAAGCGTCAGCCCGGCGATGCCCGTATCGCTGTTGACCCCCATCGTCGTCGCCAGCCCGTGCGACTGGGTCGCGCTGTCGAATTCGCCCAGGCTCAGGCCCGCGCCCGCACGCGCAATGCGGCGTACCGGATCGATCTCGATCCGTTTCAGGCGCGCCAGATCGATCACGATGCCGTCGTCGCAGACGGACAAGCCGGCGACGTTATGGCCTCCGCTGCGCACGGCCACCAGATAGCCGCCTGCCCGGGCGAACGTCACGGCACGGCTGACATCGTCGGCATCGGCGCAATGGACGATCATCGCCGGCCGCTTGTCGATAGCGCCGTTCCAGACCTGGCGCGCCTTGTCGTATCCGTCTTCTCCGCGCAGGATCGCTTCGCCGTTCAGGCTCTGGCGGAACCGTTCCATGCCCAGGCCGGCATGCTCCGGCCTGCTTCCGGCACTCCCGGAGATGAGATGCGTATCCATGCAGCCCCCTTTCCATGTCCGGCACAGCGGCCTGTGCGCCGCGGTTTCCAGTGACATGCTTGACGCAAGCGGGAAACGAAGCAAGCTCGAAGAACTCATCTGGCAGATGAGCTCCACTCATCTACACTCAGTTCATGCGCAAACTGCCACCGCTACGTTCGCTGCGCGCTTTCGAGGCTGCGGCCCGGCACAGGAGCTTCAAGGCCGCCGCCGCGGAACTCGGTGTGACGCCGACTGCCATTAGCCATCAAATCCGGTTGCTGGAGGAGACTTGCGGCCAGACGCTGTTCCAGCGGCGCCCCCGCCCGCTGGCCCTGACTGGCGCGGGCGCGCAGCTGTTCCCGGCGCTGCGCAACGGCTTCGATGCCCTGGCGAGCGCCGTGGCATCGATCGCGGCGGCCGACCACCAGCTCCCGCTGCGCGTGACGAGCTCGAACGCGTTCGCGAGCCGATGGCTGGTTCCCCGACTACCCGAGTGGCGTGCCTTGCACCCCGGGATCGCGCTGGAAATCATTGGCACCGATGCTGTCCTGGACTTGCGGGCGGGCGAGTCCGATATCGCGATCCGCTACGCGCGAACCTCGCCGTCCGATCATGCCGCGCAGGAGATCGGCCGGGACGCCTTCTTCCCCATCTGCCGGCCGGAACTGCTCGCCACGGATGGCCGGCCCGTTCAGTGCGCCGCAGATCTGCTGCGCTTTCCGCTGATCCATTTCGACTGGATGAACCGGGATCCGCACGCCCCCACGTGGCACAAATGGCTGGCTACCGCGGGCATGATCGACCCGATGATGACGCAGCTCACCGTCAAGTGCGGCCTGAGCTTCCGCGAGGAACTGCATGCGATCGACGCAGTGGTTGCCGGACAGGGAATCGCAATATGCAGTGATGTCGTGATCGGCGATGAACTGCGCGCGGGGACCTTGGTCAAGGCGCATCCCCTTTCCTTGCCGGGCTATGGGTTCTACCTGGTGACGACCGCGCATCATCCGAGGCAGGCGTCCATCGACGCCTTCGCGGGCTGGATCCGGTCGACGGCGTTGAAGACCGAGTCGATGTAACGCCGATCCGCATTGCCGAAATCGTCATTTGACTGGAACGATAACGGTAACGCTCAAACCGGTTTGCCGTGCTTTGTCAGCGAAGTCGAGGCGAATTTCCGCGCCGATGCGATTGGTGATCGCCTGGACGATGGACAGCCCAAGTCCGGAACCGATCTGCTCGCTGCCCAGCGTACGGTAGAAGGGATCGAAAACCCGGTCCCGTTCAGCCAGGGGGATACCGGGTCCGTTGTCCTGGATATGCAAGTCGGCCTTCCCGTTCGACACCCCCAGGGAAAGGTCAACTCGCCCGCCCTCCGGCGTGTAGCGGATGGCGTTGTCGACCAGGTTCCTGACCACGGCGATCATGTCCAGTTCGCTCACCCATACTTCGGCGTCCTGCATGCCTTCCACACCGATGTCGATGTGCTTGGCCTCGGCCAGCGGCATGAGGTCCTCCAACACGCGGCGGTAGATGCCCTGGACGGATACCGGCGACTTCGGCGTGTCAGTGGCGGACTGCGCCCTGGCCAGGGTCAGGAGCTGATCCAGCAGGCCCCGGCCGCGCTCGATCCCCTGGCGTAGCACCGACAGCCGTTCGCGTGCTCGCTCCGACATCTCCGTGTCCGCCAATCGCTCTGCCTGCAGCGACAGGGCGGTCAGCGGGGAGCGCAGCTCGTGCGCGGCATCGGCCACGAAGCGGCGCTGAGACGCCATGGACTGGCCGACACGGGCAAGCAGGCGATTGATCGCCACGGCAAACGGGCGCACCTCGACTGGAAGGTGGCGGTCTTCGACGGGGTGCAGCTCCCGCTCGGCGCGCTGGTCGATTTCCCTGGAGAGCGTGGCAATGGGCCGGAACATCTTGCGCACCAGATCGGCGACGATCAGCAGCAGAACTGGAACGAGAATCAGGAAAGGCATCACGGTGCGCAGCGCGCCATCGCGGGCGATTTCATTGCGGAAGCCCGCTTCCTGGGCCACGGCGATGCGTTCGTTGGCGGCCGTGGTCTTGACCAGCACGCGGAATGTCTCGCCGCCGACCTCCAGCGTATGCAATCCATCGGACAGCGTGGCCGGCAGCGGGAGTGTTCCTCCAGCATCCACGCCGGCCGGAGAGGGCCTGGCCTCGCCCAGGCGCTGGACGATCACGCGCGATTCTTCATCCGCATCCTTGGGGCGGGCGTCGGCAATCAAAGTGGCCGGTGACAGGCGCTGCCGATCCATGAGCTGCGCCACCTGGCGCAGAACGTCATCCTGTAGCTCGTGCGCTTCGTCGAAGGCGGACAGGAACGAGAAGGCGCCGGCCACCGTGGCCACGACAAGGATGGCCAGCGACAGGATGACAGACAGCTTCAGTTGAATCGATTCGTTCAGGCGCCTTTCGAGACCATCCATCCGACCCCCCTGACGTTCTTGATGACCTCGCCGCCGAGCTTGCGCCGCAGCGCGTGGATCAGATATTCGACCGCATTGCTTTCGACCTCTTCCCCCCAGCCGTAGATCCGGTCCTCCAGTTCGCTGCGCGAGAGGATCGCTCCCGGCCGAACCAGCAGGGCCTGCAGCAGCGAGAACTCGCGGTTGGACAATTGCTGCGGGGAACCGCCGTTGACGCTTGCTTCCCTGGTGGCCGGATCGAGGGACACCACGCCGTTGCCGAAAACAGGCGCCGCCGTGCCGCCTTTGCGCCGCAGGACGGCGCGCATCCGCGCCAGCAGCTCCGCCATCTGGAAAGGCTTGGAGACGTAGTCGTCGGCCCCGCCGTCCAGGCCGCGCAGGCGATCATCCAGGCCATCGCGTGCCGTGATGATGAGCAGGGAAATCGGGTTGTCCCTGGCTCGGATGCTGGCCAGCACCGCCAGCCCGTCCTTGCCGGGCAGGCCCAGATCGAGCAGCACCAGGTCGTAGTGCTGGCTTCCCAGTGTCGCGAGCGCCGTCTGTCCGTCTTTGACCCAGTCAGCCGCATAGGACGCATCCTTCAATGCGCCCTGAATCGCTTCGCCGATCATGGGGTCGTCTTCGACCAGCAATACCCGCATCCCCCCTCCTTTCAAGCGATGTGCAATGCGCCGCCCTGGCCGCCCGCTGCCTGAACAGCAGAATTGCCGTCAGCATGAAGGCCAGCAGCACGGCCGACGCCGAATGTACCCGATTCCCAGCGAACGATCCGCAAAATCGGCCGGGGTCGTGCCGACCCTGGCGGTGGCGATGATGGTGCGCCAGTAGAGGGAGGGATGGAAGCCCTTGGCCCTGGCCTGCGCGATCACGGCGGCCAGGAAGATCGCCGCGAAGATGCCCGTGCCGACCGGGTAGCCCAGGTTCATGGACATCGAAACGGCATCGCCGCCGGTTTCGCCGAGCGTGGTGGCGGCAATCTTGATAAGCCAGAAGCCCAGCGTGACTTCGAGGACTTTGGCCAGGGCGTGTTCAGTGCGTGCATGGGGCGCGCTCACGGGTCAGGCTTTGCCTTCGAGCGTGTCGAAGGTTTTCAGCAGGGCGCCCAGCGCTGCCTTGCAGTCAGGCTGGCTTGGCGTATCGGCGCGCAGCGCCGCAAGCGACTTGTCGATGGCCTTGTCGAGCACATGCCAGTCTTCGGCTGCTCGCGGCTTCAAACCGGCCTCGGCCGAATCCCAGGAGACTTCCAGATCCTTGATGCGGGTCCTGGCCGCGGGTAGATCCCCCTTGTCAACGATGGCGGCCACATCGGCGGCGATGCCGCGGAAGGCCGACAGGTCGCCCAGTCTGGAGGCCGTCTTGCCCTGCGGTGCCGGGGCAGTCCGGGCCGGCGTGGCAGGTGCTGCGCCGGCGTGGCTCTGATCGGCGGGCTTGGAACAACCGGCCGCCAAGGCCAGGAGCACGGCTGCCGACACGGCGGCCACAGGACGAACGATCGAGTGCTGCATGGTCATGATTTCTCCTTGAGCTTGGGAAGGGGGTCAAAAGGGAGTTAAAGGGGGTTACTCGGCGGCTTGCGCGGCGCTGCTTCCGTTCATGCCGATCTGTGCAAGAGCCACAAGCATGACGATCACCGAAAGGAACAGGACACTGGTCCACATGGCCCCCATGCCGAGGCCGCCGTAGGTCTTGGCCTGCGTCAGCAGGTCGCCGAGCGCCGCGCCGAAGGGACGGGTCAGGATGTATCCGATCCAGAAGGTCAGCACGGCATTGCCTCCCATGCGCCAGGCGGTGTAGGTGATGCCGATCAGCGCGCCGAACGCGACGGCGCCCCAGGTGAAGCCCAGGCCCAGTGCCTCGGTCGCCAGGTCGCCGGCGGCGGTGCCCAGAGCAAACGTGCAGAGGATGGCGGCCCAATAGAACAATTCGCGGCGGCGCGTCACGATGTCGTGGATGGACAGGGTGCGCTCGACCCGATACCAGACGAAGAAGATCGCGGCAAGCGTCACCGCGAAGGCCGAAGTACTGACGTACAGGCTGACGCCCAGGCCATCGGTCAGCAGGTCGGTGATCTGGGTACCGACCACGCTGACCAATACCACCGTCAGCCAGTAGATCCACGGGGTATGGCGGCGGGTACGCAACTGCATGAACAAGGCGGCCGCCAGCAAGGCAGCCATGACCGCGCGGGTCATGCCCTGGCCCCAGCCCGCGTCGACCGCCAGGAAATCGGCGCCCGTCTCCCCCACCGTGGTGGACATGATCTTGATGATCCAGAACGACAGCGCGACTTCCGGAACTTTGTTGAGCCAGCCCGTGGAACTGGCCGTGGGCAAGTTGTTCATGGTGTTCTTCCGCCGAGGTGAAATGGGTTGCCATCAGTCTGGCCAGGCTGACTTAGCCCTGCCATAGGCTCACCATCGGCTCACCCGCGAACCCTTCCCGGCGCGATCGGCCCGCCGCGACTCGGACAGGCCAGTTGGCCGACGAACGGCTGCTGCGTCCCCGGAAACCGTCGCCGCCCCGGCGCCTCGGCGTTCGTCTCCTTCGGGTCGAGCGGAGGCCATATGACGACGAAGACCGGCTGTTCCAAACGCTGGCGGAACGACTTCGCCGGCTGGAAAGTGGGTAATCGCCACGGCACGGAAGGAACGCCGCCGCCGGCGAGCGCGGACGCAATGCCGGACCGCACAGCGGAACGCGCCGTTGGCGCGCGCTCCAGCGCCCCCTAGACTTTCCACACCGTCGCCCGCATGGCCCGACTTCCGGCACGTCATGGGCGACGGCCAGGAAGCCATCTCCATGCACCTGCACGCATCACCATTCGATCTTCAAGGCCGCGCCGCCTTCATCTCCGGCGCTTCGAGCGGCATCGGCCTGCACACCGCGCGCATGCTTGCCGAAGCGGGGGCGGCGGTGGCGCTGGCGGCACGGCGCACCGACCGGCTCGAAGCCGTCGCCGCCGAGTTGCGCTCGGCGGGACACAGGGCATGCGCCGTGGCACTGGACGTGACCGACGCCACGGCCATCGCGCCCGCATGGCGGGCGGCCGAGGCGGCGCTGGACCAGCCCATCGACATCCTCGTCAACAACGCGGGCGTCATTCACGTGGCGCGCTTCGTCGAGCAATCGCCCGAGGCCATCTCGCGTGTCTTCGACACCAACCTGAAGGGGGCCTATCTGATGGCCCAGGAAGCGGCACGCCACATGGTGGCGCGCGGGCGGGGCAGCATCATCAATATCGCTTCATCCTCGGGGCTGCGCGCCGGCGGCCAGATGTCGAGCTACGGCGCATCGAAAGCCGGGCTCATTCACCTGACGCAGATCATGGCGCTGGAGCTGGCCGGCAAGGGGGTTCGCGTCAACGCGATCGCCCCGGGCAACATCGAAACGGACATGCACGCCGAGTTCGCCCGGCGCGGCATCGAGGAGGGAATTCTCCGGCGGATTCCCATGCGCCGGTTCGGCAAGCCGTCGGACCTCGACGGCGCGATGCTGCTGCTGGCGTCCGATGCCGGCCGGTACATGACCGGGGCGGTCATTCCCGTCGACGGCGGCCAGGTGCTTAGCTGGATGTAGCAACGCCTTTCGCATCAAACCAGAACCAGAACTATCAGGAGACAACCATGCATCACAGAACGCGCACGGCGCTGGCCGGCGTGCTGGGCAGCGCTTTGCTTTCGCTCGCCCCGCTTTGCATCGCGGCGCAGGACTATCCCTCCAAGCCGGTCAAGATCGTGGCGCCATACGCGGCCGGCGGCGCGATCGACATCGTCGCCCGCACGCTGGCGCAGCCGCTCGGCCAGGCGCTGGGCCAGCCGTTCGTGGTCGACAACAGGACCGGCGCGGCCGGCAATCTTGGCGTGGATGTCGTGGCCAAAGCGCCGGCCGACGGCTACACGCTGACCGTGGCGCTGAGCTCGAACCTCATGATCAACCAGTTTCTGTACACGAAGCTGCCCTACCAGCCGGAGAAGGACCTCAAGCTCGTTGCCAAGGTCGCGGAGGCGCCGCTGGTGCTGGTCGTGACGTCCGGCATCCACGTCGGCAACCTGGCGGACCTGCGCAAGTACGTGCAGTCGCACAAGGGCAAGATGTCGTACGGCTCCTGGGGCGTCGGCACGATTTCCCATCTGAGCGCCAGCCGCCTCAACGACCTGCTCGGCGGCGACATGGCGCACGTTGCCTATCGCGGCGAATCGCCCATGATCAACGATCTGGTCGCCGGCAACATCCAGGTGTCCTTTGTCACGGGCGCGCAGGCGCCACAGTTCATCGCCGCGGGGCGGCTCAAGCCGATCGGCGTGACCGGGCCGGCGCGGCTGGCCGCATTGCCCGACGTCCCCACGTTGACCGAGACCGGCATCGACGACGCGCTGCTGCGCGCGGTGGGCTGGGTCGGCGTGGCCGTGCCCGCCGGCACGCCGGCGCCGGTGGTGGACCGCCTAGCGCTGGAACTCGACAAGGCATTGCGCAAGCCCGACGTGCAGAAGCGCATCCGCGACCTGGGGTGGGCGCCCAGCTTCCAGGGCCCCGTCGACGTGGCGGCCACATACCGGCGCGAAGCCCCGGTATGGAAGCAGGTCGTCCGTGAATCCGGCGCCAGGCTCGATTGACCGAATCGATTCACCCCGAGGAACACCCACGCCATGAGCACAGACCGCACCGCCGTCCGCGAAATGAATAGCTGGTTCTTCGACACCTACCTGCCCGACTGGGTGCGGATGGGGGCCGACACGGACCACGATCCCGAGGCCATCCTGAAATACTGGGGCGCGCCGCTGCATGCCGCTTCGGTCAACATGACCCGATGCCTGCACACCGGAGACCAGGTCATCGGGCTGCTGCGGGCCAACCAGGCCCCCCTGCAGGCCGAGCGGTACACCCATACCGTCGTGCTGGACCGCGCCGTCAAAGGCTACAACCACAACGCCGGATCGATCGACGTGATCTGGTCGCGGCGGCGCGCCGACGAGAGCGAGATCGAACGCCGCGCCGTGCATTTCGGCATCCACCGCACGGACAAGGGCTGGCGCGTGGTGTCCGTCGCCAGCGCGCTGACCGATCGCACGTCGCTCGCCGACATCTGGGAAACCGTCTGACGGAGCAACGACATGACCGCATCCACCCAATCCACCGGCGAACCGCTGATCCGCCATGCCATGCGCGACGGCGTGGCGATCGTCACGCTGAATCGCCCCCCGCAGAACCGCCTGACCCGGACGCTGTATGCCGAGCTCGAGGCCGCCATCCGTCATGGCGTGCGCGCCGGCGCGCGCGCCATGCTGTTCCGCAGCGAACTCGACGACTTTTGCCTGGGCGGCGATTTCCGCGAATGGCCTCACCTTGAAACGCACAGTGCCAGGCGCGAGCGCTTCGGCTATTCGAACGGCATTCTCAATGCCATCGAATCGTTGCCGATTCCCACGATCTGCGAGGTCAACGGCCGCGCCTATGGCGGCGGCTTCGAGCTTGCGCTGCATACCGACCTGATCTTCGCCGCCGAATCGACGCGGTTCCGCTTCACCGAAGCCACGCTGGGGGTTTCGCCTCTGGCGGGCGGCATTCAGCGCATAGCGGAGCGCTGCGGCCGCGGCGTGGCGGCGCGCCTGGTGATGCTGTCCGAGGAAATCACCGCGGCCGAGGCGCTGTCGCTGAACATCGTCGCCAAGGTCGTGCCCGACGGTGCGCTGGCCGAAACCGCCATGCGGCATGCCATGCAGCTGGCCGCCGGTCCCACGCGCGCGCATGCCGGGACCAAGTCGGTGCTCGGCGCCTGGTCCGCGGGCGGCGTAAGGGCCGCGGACGAAGTGATGATCGAGCAGGTTTCCGTGCTGCTGGCCACCGACGACGTGCAACGCGGCGTGCAGTCGGCCATCGCGGCCATCGAAGCCGGCCTGCCCCGGCCGGAAGTCCCGTTCCACGGACAATGAAAGGCAACGACATGATGCAACCCGAAGAACACTACATCCCGGCCGAAGGCGGAATCGAACTGCATGCCTGGGTCTTCCGGCCGGCCCCGCACGACGGGCCCGCTCCCGCCATCACGATGGCGCATGGCTTCTCCGGCCTGAAATACCGCGGACTCCGCGAGTATGCCGAGCGCTTCGCGGCCGCGGGCTTCGCGGTGCTCGTCCACGATCATCGCAATTTCGGCCTGAGCGGCGGCGCGGTGCGCGGCGACATCGACCCGTGGCAGCAGATTGCCGACTGGCGGCGCGCCATCGGCTACCTGGCATCGCTCGACGGCATCGACGCGAAGCGGATCGGCATCTGGGGCACGAGCTACGCCGGCGGCCACGCCGTGGTGCTGGGCGCCACCGATGCGCGGATTCGCGCGGTCGTGGCACAGGTGCCGATCGTCAGCGGCTACGAGCAAAGCCTGCGCCGCGTGGCGCCCGACGCGCGCGCGGCCCAGCAGGCGCTGTTCGACGACGACGAACGGGCGCAGTTGCGCGGCGAGCCGCCGACGATGCAGCGCGTCGTCAGCCTGGACCCGGCGGTGCGCGCGGTCTACCGGTCGAAGGACATGATGGACTACCACAACGCCTACGACATTCCCGATGGCGTCGAACCCAGCGAATACGTGACGTTGCGCTCGTCCCGGCTGTCGCAGCTCTACGAGCCCGGCCACTGGATTCCGCGCATCGGGCCGAAGCCTTTGCTGATGGTCGTCGCCGAACACGACGTCGTCACGCCGACCGACCTGGCGCTGGCAGCTTACGAGCGGGCCGTGGAGCCCAAGCGGCTGCGCCTCATCGCCGGCGGCCACTTCGACGCATACCGGAAGTCGTTCGAGGCTTCCAGCTCGGCGGCGCTGCAGTGGTATCTGGAACATCTGATGCCGGGGGTGAGAGCATGACGCAGGGCATCGTGGTGCTCGTGCACGGCTATCTCGACGGCCCGGGCGTCTGGAGCCGCCTGATCGGCCGGTTCGCGCCGCAGGGCTGGAAGATTGTCCCGGTGGCATTGCGCTCCGGCGCGGCCGGGGCCGGGCCGGACCGTCAACTCGAAGGCTATGCCGCGGACGTGGTGCGTCAGATCGGGGAAATCACAGCGGACGCGTCGGTGCCGGTGGTCGTGGTTGGCCACAGCATGGGCGCCCAGGTAGCGGAACTGGCCGCGCTGCAACTGGGCGACCGACTCGCCGGCCTTGCCCTGATCACCGCCGCACCGCTGGCCGGCTATCCGCTGCCGCCGGCTGTCATGGCACGGTTCGCCGCACGAGCCGGACTGACGGACCGTGAGGCCATCGGCGCGGGCAAGCGCGGGCTGGCGGTGGAACTCGATGCCGATGCGCTGGACATCCTCGTCGATGGCACCGTGGCGACACGGCGGGAGGATGCGCTGGCCCAACTGCAGGCATGGACCGGCGGCCACCCCGCCGGCCGGACGCCATCGGCTTTGCCCTGCCCCGTCCTCTGCGTGGCGACCGACGACACGTTCTTTACCGAAGACGTCATCGCGGCCACGGCCACGCGCTTCAGAGATGCGAGCCTCGAGAAGGTGCCGCGTGCCGGCCATTGGCCGCAGCTTGAGCAACCGGAGGCGCTTGCGGAAGTGCTGAGACGCTTCCTTGTATGCCGTGCCAGAGGCGATACACTTCGTTGACGCGCTGCCGCGCACGAGCGTGGGCAAGTACGACAAGCGCGCGATGCGGGAACGCTGCCAGCGGAAAGAGGAGACGCCGTGAAAAAAGCATCGGGCAAGGCAGAAACTCCGAGCGTGCTTGCGGCGCGCGCGGCGGCATCCGAAGCGCCGGACAACGCGGGCGCCGTGGCGTCGATCATCGCCGAGGGATCGGACCGGAATTTCGTCGAGGCACTGGCGCGGGGCCTGCGCATCCTGCAGGTGTTCCATTCCAGCGAGGAGCGGCTCGGCAACCTCGAAATCGCCCACCGCTGCGGTTTGCCCAAGTCCACCGTCACGCGCCTGACCTATACGCTGACGACACTCGGCTTTCTCCATCACATCGCGGATCTCGGGCGCTATCGCATTGGCCTCGCCACGCTGACACTGGCTCATGTGGCGCACGCGCGGCTGGACCTGCGCGCGGCCAGCGACGCGGCGCTTCAGGCGCTGGCCGACAGTACCCACACCATGATTTCCCTTGGCATACGCGATGACCTGTCGGTGCTCTATATCGATTGCCGTCGCAGCCAGTCGACCGCCGTCACGCTGAACCTCGACGTCGGCAGCCGGCTGGCGCTTGGGACAACCGCCGTGGGCCGGGCGCACATCGCGATCATGGGTGCGGCGGAACGGCGCTCCGTCATGCAGCGGCTCCAGGCACTGGGAGACGCGCAGTGGCCAGCCATCGAGCAAGGTATTGCACGCGCGTTCTCGGAACTGTCGGAAATCGGCTGCGTCACGTCGTTCGGCGAATGGAACAAGGAGATCAACGGCATCGCGGTGCCACTCAGGCTCGGTGCCGAACTGCCGCCAGTGGTCATCAATGCCGCAGCGCCATCGCGAACCATGTCCGCCGGGCATTTCATCTCCGACGTCCGTCCGCGGCTGATTGCCACGGCCCGCATGATCGAGAACCGCTATCAGCGTCACTGATGTCGACTCGCCCGCAATTGGGCTTTTTCCGGACACCGGGACTTCATCCGGCCGGCCATATCGGTTCGCGCCGCGGAGAAGTCACCGCTCGGGCTGACCAGAAATGAACACCACCGCCTGCCCCTCCCTGCCTGCCCCTCCATTTCAGGGCTGCTTTACCTTGACGATCACCTTTCCCTTCGATCGCCCATTCTCGACATAGGCCAACGCATCTGCCGTGGAGTCCAGCGAATACACTCGATCAATGACTGGCTTGATTGCGCCGGAGTCGATCAACGAGCCAATCTCGCGCAATTGATCTCCGCTGGCACGCATGAACACGAACGAGTAGCTGATGCCCTGCTGCTTGGCCTTCTTTCTAATCCGATAGCTCAGAAGGCGGATCACCTGCTTCAACGGCCAAGATAAGCCTTGCTCCACCGCGAACTCCGGGCTGGGAGGGCCGGATATGGAGATGAGTTTTCCGCCGGGCTTCAGCACGCGCAGCGACTTCCCAAGCACGTCGTTGCCAAGGCTGTTCAGAACGACATCGTAGCCATGCAAGGCATCTTCGAAGTGCTGTTTCCTGTAGTCGATGACAATATCCGCGCCCAAGGCTTTCACCCAGTCGATGTTGCTCGTGCTGGTGGTCGTGGCCACGAAAGCGCCGAAATGCTTGGCGAGCTGAATGGCGATCGTTCCCACGCCACCGGAACCGGCGTGGATCAGCACCTTCTGCCCCCTTTTCAATTTCGCGGTTTCGACCAGAACCTGCCAGGCGGTCAGGCCGACCAGAGGAATGGAGGCCGCTTCCTCCATGCTGAGGTTGCTGGGCTTCAACGCCAGCGCACTTTCCTTTACCGCAATAAGTTCGGCGAACGTGCCAATGCGATCCTGGTCCGGACGCGCATAAACCTCGTCGCCTGGCTTGAATCCCCGCACATTGGCCCCGACACGGACGACGACGCCAGCCACGTCATTTCCGAGAACCAGAGGCAAGCGATACGGCAGGATCAGCTTGAACTCGCCTTTCCGGATCTTTGAATCCAGGACGTTGACGCTTGCCGCATGGATCTGCACCAGAACATCATCCGTCCGCACTTCAGGTTCGGCCACCTGGCCGATCCGCCCACCGCCTTTGCTGCCGTAACGATCAATGATGAAGGCTTTCATGACTTCTTCCCGATGAATGGAAACGCCGATGCGAGTACGGCCTCCACCAGAAC
The DNA here is from genome assembly GCF_977008105.1 of Cupriavidus ulmosensis. Taxonomy (NCBI): domain Bacteria; kingdom Pseudomonadati; phylum Pseudomonadota; class Betaproteobacteria; order Burkholderiales; family Burkholderiaceae; genus Cupriavidus; species Cupriavidus ulmosensis. The sequence goes on along the minus strand of NZ_CDRMWP010000001.1, from coordinate 1,113,633 downwards.
GGCCGCCCGGATTCCGGTGCCCGCATGACCTGCGATCCGCCTGGCATCCAATGCACGAATGCCCGCTCGAACGACAGAGAGCGTCTGCATCATGAGGGCCTTCAGTTGGGGAGTCATTCTTTGCCGCGCGACACTTGCGAGGCCTGTATCCGTCAGTCCCGGGCAAAGCGATGTCACCGTCACGCCATCACGCTTGAACTCCCGGTGAGGCGCCTCACCAAGCCGAAGAACATACGCCCGCAACGATTGCGCCAACGCTGCAAGCCGATCCAAACGGCGGGCAACGAGTATCAGCTGGTGGCCAAGCTGCGCATATTGCTTGGCGAACGCTTCACCGAAGCCGGTGGATGCGCCGGAGATGAGCACCCATGTGCCGTTATCTGGTTTCATTGGACTGGCCTATTCACAATAAGAGATGTATTTGTTCGGCATCTCAGGAAACCGTCCGATAACGTTCTGCGGCATGTGCCTGCCTGATACCCGAAAGCAGGGCTTGCCGAGCGGCGTCAAGGCGCTCCCAGCGTTCGGCATCGTGCAGCGGCGGGATGGTCACGAGTTCGCGGCGATCGAAGCCGGCCAGTGCGGCATCGACCAGCTCGCTCACTTCCATGACTTCGGGCAGCGTGTTGACGTCAATGCCCGCGCGTTCCCATATCTCGGTGCGGGTGGCCGCGGGAAGCACGGCCTGGATATAGACGCCCTTGGGCAAGAGTTCCAGGCTCAACCCTTGCGAGAGGAACAGCACGAAGGCTTTCGTCGCGCCATAGATCGACATTCCGAATTCCGGCGCCAGGCCGACGACCGAACCGATGTTGACGATTGCGCCCTCACCAGCCTGCGCCAGCCGTGGGGCAATGGCGCCGGCAAGCCGTGCCAGGGCCGTCGTGTTGAGCGTGACAAGCCGATCAATGCTGTCTGCTGTTTGCGCAAGGAAGCTGCCCGATTGGGCGGCTCCGGCATTGTTGATGAGGACACCAATTCGGGCGTCGCTGCGCAGGCGCGCTTCGACCGCCTGCAGGTCATCGGCCCGGGTCAAGTCGGCCTGGAGCACCTCGACGGCGACGCCGTTTTCCTGGCGCAGACGGGCGGCCAGCGCATCCAGTCTGGCCTTGTCGCGTGCGACAAGGACGAGATCGTGGCCACGACGCGCGAAGCGTTCGGCATAGGTTGCACCAATGCCGCTGGAGGCGCCGGTGATAAGGACCGTGGAGCGAATGGACATGGGCTTGTTCTCTGAATTTCAGTGTTTGCGAGGCCGTGCCGAAGCACGGCCCCTTCGGCTTTACTGGGCGCTTGTTCCGGCCAGCGCCGGGTAGTCGGTGTATCCCGCCGCGCCCCCGCCGTAGAGCGTGGCCGGGTTGAAGGCAGCCAGCGGTGCACCGGCCTTCAGTCGCTCCACCAGATCGGGGTTGGCAATGAACGGACGGCCGAAGGCGAACAGATCTGCCTTGCCTTCGTCGAGGCGCGAGGTGGCCAGTTCCAGGTCATAGCCGTTGTTGGCGATGTAGGTGTTCTTGAAACGCCGGCGCAGCGCATCGTAGTCGAACGGCGCTACATCGCGCGGGCCGCCGGTCGCGCCCTCGACCACATGCAGATAGACGATGCCCAAGGCATTGAGCTGGTCGGCGATGTAATCGAACTGTGGCTGCGGATCGCTGCTGGAGATGCCGTTGGCCGGCGAAACCGGCGAGATGCGTACGCCCGTGCGCCCTGCGCCGATCTCGGCCACCACGGCAGCGGTGACTTCCAGCAGTAGCCGTGCGCGGTTTTCGATGGAACCACCGTAGGCATCGGTGCGGACATTGGCCCCGTCCTTGATGAACTGTTCCAGCAGATAACCGTTGGCGCCATGAATCTCCACGCCATCGAAACCTGCGGCGATGGCATTGGCTGCGGCCTGGCGGAAATCGTTGACGATCCCCGGCAACTCATCGAGCGCCAGCGCCCTCGGCTCGGAAACGTCCACGAAGCTGTTGTTGGCGAAGGTCTTGGTTTCGGCGCGAATGGCCGACGGTGCTACCGGCGCAGCGCCGTTCGCCTGCAGGTCGACGTGCGAGACGCGGCCGACATGCCAGAGTTGCAGGAAGATTCGCCCGCCCTTCGTATGCACGGCATCAGTAACCTTGCGCCAGCCGTCGATCTGCGACTGCGTGTAGATGCCGGGCGTGTCCTGGTAGCCCTGTCCTTGCTGCGAGATCTGCGTGGCCTCGGAGATCAGCAGGCCCGCCGATGCACGCTGGCTGTAATAGGTCGCGGCAAATTCACTCGGTATGAAGCCTGCACCGGCACGATTGCGCGTCAACGGTGCCAGCACAATCCGGTTGGAAAGCGTCAACGGGCCGAGGGTGTAGGGATCGAACAACGTCTTGCCACTCATGCTTTTTCCTCCAGAAACTGGATTGCATGCTTCAGGAAACGCTCGGGATACTGGTATTGCGCGCCATGCCCGGCATCGGGATAGATCAGCAACTGAGCGTTGGGAATGTGTTGGGCCAGATGCCACGAATTGATTGAGGCGATCATGATGTCGTTGGTGCCGTTGAGCACCAGGGTCGGCTGTTTGATCGCATTCAAATAGGCATAGGGGTTCTCGCCCGACAGCGGTGCGAAATAAGCCGCGTGTGCCTGGGCCTGCGCTTGTGCAACCGCCGCCGAACTGGGTGGGTCCTGGTCAGCACGGAGATGGCGCCGTTCCCAGAAGGCCAGCCCGGCTTTCTTCGCCGCATCGGAGCGGCCGAAGAACAGGTAGAGAAAGTCTTCGGCGGTCGGCACGGGATTCGGTGCGATTTCCAGCACCTTGGGTGCCATCGTCGGATCGCCGCCACGCAGGCCGGTGCCGAGCAACAGCAGCTTGCGTACCAGTTCTGGATGGCGCAGCGCGACCTCCTGCGCCTGCATGCCGCCAATCGAGAAGCCGAGCACATCGACCTGCAACAGGCCCAGCGCCCGGATCACCAGGGCAATGTCGTCGGCCAGGTCTTCGATCCGGTTGCGCGGCGTGCCTGTCGAGGAGGCGATGCCGCGGCCGTTGAACAGGATGACTTCCCGGCCTTCGGCCAGGCCGTCGGTCAGCAGCGGGTCCCAGTGATCCAGGCCGCCACGAAAATGCTGGACGAAGAACAGCGGTGGCTGGCCGCTGGCGGCGTTGCCCCAGCGGCGGTAGGCAAACCGGTCGCCATCGGCTTCGATGAAGCGCGTCGGCACGGTCAAGTGGGTATCGGTCATGGCATCGGCTCATCAAGTCAACGGAACTCAATGATGATGATCATCATCATAACCGTCAAGAACTTTGATGATGATCGTAATCAATGTAGTATCCAGACTTTGGATGAAGAAAAAGGCGTGCTGGCATGAAAGTCACCAAGACACAGGCGCAGGAGAACCGGACGCGCATCGTCGAGACGGCTTCCGAATTGTTCCGCGAGCACGGCTATGACGGTGTGGGCGTTGCGGACTTGATGGCGGCCGCCGGCTTCACCCACGGCGGGTTCTACAAGCACTTCGGCTCCAAAGCCGACCTGATGGCGGAGGCATCGGCCTGCGGCATGTCGCAGACTGTTGCCCTGACAGGTACGGTGGACGTCCCCGGGTTCGTCCGGCAATACCTTTCCCGCGAACACCGCGATGCTCGCGCCACCGGCTGCACGCTAGCGGCACTGGGCGGTGACGCCGCGCGTCAGCCCGAGGCAGTCAAGGCCACGTTCGCGGCCGGAATTGAAGGTCTGCTGGCGGTACTGGAGCGCGAAGACACGGAACTGGACGCGGCCGATCGGCGAAAGGCACGCGCGAGGAGGATCGACACGCTTGCCCATTTGATCGGGGCGGTCGTGCTGTCGCGTGCGTGTCCCGACGACTCCCCGCTGGCGGACGAAATCCTGGAGGTCTGTCGCACCGCACTTCTCGCACCACACATGAACTAGGCGTTTTCGGTCTTGAAAACACCGATGCGGCAAAGCGCTGCCAGTGGACATTGAAGCCGGGCGCGGCGCGGCGGCGCGCGGCACCTCGGTCACGAAGATCGGCCTCGCGCGCTCGTCTACTGAGCGCCGCCGCATCGGCAAGCGCCAGGGTTTCGTCCGGAATCCGCCACGACCGACGGGATGCCGGATGTCGTCAGAAGCGGTAGTTGACGGCCAGTTCCACCCGGCGGCCGGAGCCCTGCAGCCACTGCGTGGGGTTGTAGTAGGCAGTCGTCACGTAATGCTTGTCGAACACATTGAAGCCACGCAGCGACAGCGTCGTATCCTTGCGCGGGCGCCACTGCAGCAGCACGTCGGTCGTCGTGTAGGCCGGCATTTCCAGCGTGTTCGCGCGATCGGCGAAGCGGCGCCCCACGTAGCGCAGGCCCGCGCCAGCCGTCCAGCCCGGCAGGAAACGCCAGGTCAGCCAGGCATTGGCCACGCGTTCGGGAACGTCGGTTGGCACATTGCCCGCGCGTGAAACAGGCGCGCCGCCCACCGACTCCGTGAAGTCGTCGTAGCGGGCCTGCAGCAGCGCGGCATTGGCATCGAGACGCCAGCCCGGCAGGAATTCGAGTCCGACGGTGGCTTCGATCCCCCTGGAGGACTGCTGGCCCACCTGAACGCTCTGCGCGGGGTTGAACACATCGCGTGTGACCAGGTTATTCTTCACGATCCTGTACGCGGCGAAGGTCCATTCACCCTTGCTCCGCCAGAACGACTGCTTCAGGCCGGCTTCCACCTGGTGGCCCGTGGACAGGCTGAAGTTGCTGTTGGCTGGCGAGAGCATCAGCAGCGCGCTAACGGGGTCGGCCGCCGCCGAGTACTGCGCGTAGACAGCGAGGTTGTCGGTCAGGTTGTAGACCGTGCCGGCGCGCCACCCCACGTGCGAGAACGACTTGTCATAGGCTTGCTGGTTGCTGGTCAGGTCGTGGCGCGTGATGTCGGCATGGTCGTAGCGCAGGCCGGCCAGCACCGACCATTTCGGCGTGATCTCCAGCCGGTCCTCGAGGAACAGCGCGTACTGCGTGGCCTGGTTGGCGTAGCGCGGCGTGGTGCCCGCCACGTTGATGAACGTGCCGCGGTCGAACACCTCGGGATCGACGACGGAACTGCCCGAGTACGGCGCATTGTTCGTGTGCTGGAAGGAGGCGCGGTTCAGGTCATAACCGGCCGAGACGTTGTTCTTCATGCCGAGCAGGTCATGGCGGATCGCGGCATCGGACGTGTTCCCCACCTGCCACTGGTCATGCAGGATCTCCGTGTAGGAGGAGCGGTTGATCAGTCCGCTCGCCGGAAGGTAGTCGTAGTACTCGGCGTCGCGCCAGTGCCGCTTGCTGTCGATGTAGTACAGCCGCGAACGGACCGTGAGGTTGCTGTTCGGCGTCCATTGCGCGGACAGCTCGGACCATTGGTCGTCGTACTTGATCAGGCTGTCGCCAACGTTGTAGTTCCTGGTCCGCAGCGCCGGGTCCTGTTGCCCGTTGACGAGCGGGACGCCGAAGTATCGCGGTGGCTCCTGCCATCCCTTGGCATAGCTGAGCTTCACGCTCAACTCCGGGGTGGGGTCCCACTGCAGCGCGCCGGAGACCGACAAGTTGCGCGAGTTGCCGAAATCGACCCAGCCATCGGAGCGATTGCCGCTCACATCCAGCCGGTAGGACCACTTGTCGTTGACGGCACCGCCGCTGCCGAAAGCCAGCCGTTGGGTGTTTTCCGTGCCGATGACCGCCTGGATTTCGTTCTCGATGGCGCCGCGCATGGGCTTCTTGGGCACCACGTTGACCACGCCGCCGATGGCACCCTCGCCATAGATGACGGAGGCCGGGCCGCGCAATACCTCGATGCGCTCGACCGACCACGTATCAAACGGAAAGGTCACGCCAATGCCGCCGTACTGGCGCAGGCCGTCGTAGAGCCGCATGACCGATGTGGCATCGGTAAAGCCGCGCGATGACAACGACGCGCCGCCGTTGCCCGGATGGCCAAGGCTGGTCATGCCGGGCGCGCGAGTGATGGCGTCCACCAGCGAAGCGTCACCGCGCTCTTCGATCCGGTCTCGCGTCATGACGTCGACACTGGCGGGCGTCTGCATGAGCGTCAGGCCAAGGTTCGAGCCCGTCGTGGTCGGCTCCCGCAATCCGGACACGGCCGACGCATTCACCGTGACCGGGGCTAGCTCCCGGATGTCGGAGCCGGGCTCCGCCGCGTGCGCGAGGACGTGAGGCATGCAGGCGGCCCCGGCAGCCAGTGCGAGAAAACGTTTGCGAGGAAGGCAGCGGGACATGGATGAGCAGGCGGCAGCCGCACGCGGCGATGCACGACCGGGAAGTGGAGGAATGGGCACGCATTGTATGAATCCGGAGACAATGACGGCATGCGGCACAGGGACGCACAACCAGTCAGGCCCGTGAGCCCTGGCATGTCCGATCCGCATGCCCGGAACGGCCTGGCGTACATGGAAGAACCGGAAAGGATCCAGCGCGGCCATTGGTCGCACGAGCCGCAATCACGTGCGCGGTATGCTTGCGACCTGAAAGCCGCCCCGCATTCATTCCCATGAGCAAGAGTCCCTCGCCCACCGTCGCTGCCGCGGCCTGCGCCTATCGCATGCTCTGGCGCTGGCATTTCTATGCCGGCCTGTTCGTGATGCCGTTCCTGATCGTGCTGGCGATCACCGGCACGATCTACTGCTTCCAGCCACAGATCGAGCCGCTGCTCTACCCCCATCTGCTCAAGGTCCGGCCGGCCGGTGAATCCATGTCCGCGCAGGCGTTGCTGGATCGCGCGCGCGCCGCCGCGCCAGCGGGCGCCGTCGCGACGACGTACACCATCGATCCCCGCCCCGATGCCAGTGCCGAATTCATCTTCCGCCTGCCGACGGGAATGAGCGAGAGCGTCTATCTGAATCCCCATTCCGGCGAGGTGCTGGGCCGCCTGAGCGTCGAGGACCGTTTCATGAAGCAAGTCCGGATGCTGCACCGCGCGCTGCTGGCCGGCAAGCCCGGGGAGCTGCTGATGGAACTGGCCGGCTGCTGGACGCTGGTGATGATCGCCACCGGCGTGGCCATGTGGTGGCCGCGCCTGCGTGCCGCCGGCATCGGGGCATTCCGGATGGCCAATGCAACGAGCAAGCGCGGATGGTGGAAGGAGATCCACCTGTTGCTGGGAGCATGGCTTGCGCTCGGCGCACTGGCCTTCGTGCTGTCCGGCCTGCCGTGGACGGCATCATGGGGCAAGCAGTTCAAGGCCATCACCACCGCAGCGAACCTGGGCCGTCCCGATACGGGCACGGCTGCGCACCAGCACGGCAATCCCGTCGCACAGCAGCGCCAACAGGCACCACATGACGCGCCTGCTGCGCGCGGCTCGCACAGCCACACCATGGAAAGCCTGCCGCTGACGGACGTGCCCTGGGCAACCGGGTTCACGACGGTGCCGACAGGTTCCTCCGGGCACACGCCTGTCGGGCTCGACCGCGTCCTGGAAATCGCAAAGGCGCGTGGCGCGTCGGCGGGTTGCCAGATAGCATTGCCGGCGTCGGCCAGCGCCGTCTACACGGTTTCCTGCTTCCCGAGCGATCCGCAAGGTGAACGCACGTTGCATATCGACCAACATAGCGGCGACGTCGTCAAGGACATCCGGTTCGCAGACTACGGCGCCGTGGCCAAGGCCGTCTCCTACGGAACGTCGCTGCACATGGGGCGCTACTTCGGGCTGGCCAATCAGATCGCCTGTGCGACGATATCAATTGGCCTGATGGCGCTGGCCGTCACCGGATGTGTCATGTGGTTGCGGCGCAAACCCGCGCGGACGCTTGGCGCGCCGTCCCATCCGTCGGCGCTGCCGGCCATGCGGGCATGGGTGATCGGGCTGGGGCTGCTTGGCGTGATCTTCCCGATGATGGGCGTCACCCTGGCAGGGGTCTGGCTGATCGATCGGATGATTGCACGCGGCAAGGGTACGCCGCCGGCAGCGTCGGAGCGCGTTGCCGCGTGAGGCAGGCGCGTCGCGGCGTGGTGGCTGCGCCGATGCCGGAGGCGCAGCGCGGCGCGATGCGCATGCCCTGAACCCGCGGCTTGGGAAGCGCCACGACGCAATCCATCGTGCTGTTTCCTGGCGCGTGCATCGCAGGTTCTTTGACAGCAAGACCGGGAGATTTGGACATCGCGCCGTGAATCTCGACGGCGAGCAAATGGCCTCGCGGGCCCTGCCTTCACCCTGCCTTCGATGTGCCGCCCGACCGCTTCCCGGAAAAAATAAAACCGACGCCTGCTGGTGCAGTGCGTCGGTTTGAGCGTGTGCTTCTTGTTCCTGCGTGCCTACCCTTGCTTATCCAGCTAGCATCTGACCCGTTTGTTCGAAATGTTGTTTTCGATCATTCTAGTCGGCGCTGCTGGTGCTTGGCTAAGCTACTTCTTCTGGCGGAGAGGGTGGGATTCGAACCCACGGTACCGTCGCCGGTACGCCTGATTTCGAGTCAGGTACATTCGACCACTCTGCCACCTCTCCGGTAACTTGGTCGCGTGTCGCGAAGAACAAGATTATAGAGTGAAGTCCACCGCGACCGCAAGTCCCTTACGCGAGAAAATTTATGCCTCGGGTTCGAGGCGCGCGAGGCCGCCGAGGTACGGCTGCAGCGCGGCGGGCACCGTCAGCGAGCCGTCGGCGTTCTGGTAGTTCTCCAGGATCGCCACCAGCGTGCGGCCCACGGCCAGGCCGGAGCCGTTGAGCGTGTGCACGAGCTCGGGCTTGCCCTGCGCCGTGCGGAAGCGGGCCTGCATGCGGCGCGCCTGGAAGTCGCCCATGTTCGAGCACGAGCTGATCTCGCGGTAGGTGTTCTGCGCGGGGATCCACACTTCGAGGTCGTAGGTCTTGGTGCTGCCGAAGCCCATGTCGCCGGTGCACAGCACGATGGTGCGGAACGGCAGGTCGAGCTTCTTGAGGATCGCCTCGGCATGGCCGGTGAGCTGCTCGAGCGCGTCGAACGACTGCTCGGGCGGCACCACCTGCACGAGCTCGACCTTGTCGAACTGGTGCTGGCGGATCATGCCGCGCGTGTCGCGGCCATACGAGCCGGCTTCGGAGCGGAAGCACGGCGTGTGGGCGACGAAGCGCAGCGGCAGCTTGTCGCCGGCCACGATGGCGTCGCGCACGATGTTGGTCAGCGGCACCTCGGCGGTGGGGATCAGGTAGAAGTTCTCGGTGCGCTCGCCGCCTTCGTTGTTCTCGCCGCCGACCTTGCGCGGCACCTTGAACAGGTCTTCCTCGAACTTGGGCAACTGGCCGGTGCCGCGCATCGACGCCGCGTTGACGATGTAGGGCACGTACATCTCGGTGTAGCCGTGCTCGAGCGTGTGGGTATCGAGCATCAGCTGCACCAGCGCGCGGTGCATGCGCGCGATGCCGCCCCGCAGCATGGCGAAGCGCGAGCCGGTGACCTTGGTGGCGGTGTCGAAGTCCAGCCCCAGCCGCGCGCCCACGTCCACGTGGTCCTTCACTTCGAAGTCGAAGCTGCGCGGCGTGCCGACGCGGCGCACTTCCACGTTCTCGGTTTCGTCGCGGCCCACCGGCACGCTGTCGTGCGGCAGGTTGGGAATGGCCAGCATGGTCTCCGCGAGCTGGGCCTGGATCTCGTCCAGGCGCGCGGCCGAGGCCTTGAGCGCATCGCCGATGCCGCCCACTTCCGCCATCACGGCCGAGGCGTCCTCGCCCTTGCCCTTGAGCATGCCGATCTGCTTGGACAGGCTGTTGCGGCGCGCCTGCAGTTCCTCGGTCTGGGTCTGCAGTTGCTTGCGCTCGGCTTCGAGTGCCTGGAAGGCCGCTACGTCGAGCTGGAAGCCGCGCGCGGCAAGGCGCTGCGCCACGGCGTCGATGTCTTTGCGGAACAACTGGATGTCTAGCATGTTGCGTGTGTGGAGGGTGCTGGGCCGGCGACATGCCGGCGGACCCGCCATTTTACTGCACTGGCCCCGCCGCCCGCCGTTCGGCCAGGCGCGGAACAGACGGCCGCGGCGGCCGCTGTTCCGCGGGACGGGCGGCCCCGGCGCCTGGGTGTGCCGGCTAGGGCTCGCCGCCCTCGTCCTTGCCCTTGCCTTTGCTCTGCTGGCGCAGCCACTGCGCGTCGAGCTCGCGCAGGTGGCGCAGCTTGTCGCCGATCTTGCCTTCGAGCCCGCGCGGCGTGGGCTGGTACCAGCCCTGGCGCTTGAGGTCGTCGGGGAAATAGTGCTCGCCGGCCGCGTAGGCTTCCGGCTCGTCGTGCGCGTAGCGGTAGGCGTGGCCGTAGCCGAGTTCCTTCATCAGCCTGGTCGGCGCGTTGCGCAGGTGCACCGGCACGCCGCGCGACTTGTCCTTGGCGACGAACGCGCGCGCCGCGTTGTAGGCGTTGTAGCCGGCGTTGGACTTGGGCGCCACGGCCAGGTAGACCAGCGCCTGCGCCAGCGCCAGCTCGCCTTCGGGCGAGCCCAGGCGCTCGTAGGTCTCGGCCGCGTCGAGCGTGATGCGGGCCGCGCGCGGGTCGGCCAGGCCGACGTCTTCCCAGGCCATGCGCACGATGCGGCGCGCCAGGTAGCGCGGGTCGGCGCCGCCGTCGAGCATGCGGCAGAACCAGTAGAGCGTGGCGTCGGGGTCGGAGCCGCGCACCGACTTGTGCAGCGCGCTGATCTGGTCGTAGAAGGCGTCGCCGCCCTTGTCGAAGCGGCGCAGGTTCTCGGACAGCGCGCTGCCCAGCAGCGCCGTGTCCACGCTGGCGGCGCCGGCGTTGCGCGCGGCGCGCGCCACGATCTCGATGTTGTTGAGCAGCTTGCGGCCATCGCCGTCGGCGGACGCGACCACCAGCGCCAGCGCCTCGTCCTCCCACTGCAGGCCGCCGAGCTCCTCGCTGGCGCGCCGCGCGAGCTGCGTGAGCTCGGCATCGTCCAGGCTCTTGAGCACGTACACGGCCGCGCGCGACAACAGCGCGCCGTTGACCTCGAACGAGGGGTTCTCGGTGGTGGCGCCGATGAAGGTGAACAGACCGCTTTCGACGTGCGGCAGGAAGGCGTCCTGCTGGCTCTTGTTGAAGCGGTGCACTTCGTCGACGAACACCAGCGTGCGGCGGCCGTGGGCGCGGTACTGCTCGGCGCGCTCGACCGCCTCGCGGATGTCCTTGACGCCGGACAGCACCGCCGAGAGCGCGATGAACTCGGCGTCGAAGGCGGTGGCCATGAGGCGCGCCAGCGTGGTCTTGCCCACGCCGGGCGGGCCCCACAGGATCATCGAATGCGGCTCGCCGGAGGCGAAGGCCACGCGCAGCGGCTTGCCCGGGCCGAGCAGGTGCTGCTGGCCGATGACTTCGTCGATGTTGCGCGGGCGCAGGCGCTCGGCCAGCGGTTGTTGGGAACGGTCGGGAGCTTCGGAGAACAGCGAATCCGCCACGGTAATCAGGCCTCTTGGTCAGGGCGGGCGCACGGGCAGGCCGCTGCGCCCTGGAACCTGACAGTGTAGACCATCGCGGCTGGCGGCCCGGCGTTCGCGCCGCGCGGCGTGCCTGCCCGCGCCTTCGCGCCGCCCTCCCCGTTCTCTACTTCGCGGCCTGCTCGTTGCGCGTGAACGCATCCAGCACGCCGGCGCGCTCGCCGCCGACGCGCGCGCGCCAGGCGCTCACCGCGCCGGCGCCGGCCTCGCGCAAGGCCTGCTGCACGGCGGGCGCGGGGCTCGCCTGGATGGCCACGCCGTTGGCGCGCATGCGCGCGGTGTTCTCTTCCAGCCGGGTGTCCAGGCGCGCCCACTGCTTCTGCTCGGTGGCCTGCGCGGCGGCGTCCACGGCCGCGCGCGTGGCCGGCGGCAGCGCGGCGTAGGCCGCGGCGTTGACGGTGGTGAACGACAGCGGCATGGCGTAGCCGATCGCCGTGAAGTTGGGCAGGTAGTCCCACAGCTTGCGGCCCGCGCCGCCGTCGCCCGAGGACAGCACCGCGTTGACCGAGCCGTCCTTGAGGCGCGGCATGGCGTCGGCGAACGACAGGTTGGTGGCCTGCGCGCCGGCGGCCTTCATGACCTCGGTGGAGGTCTCGTCGTAGGTGCGCACCGACAGCGCGCGCAGCCCGGCCAGCGTGGCGACCGGGTCGCGCGACCACAGCCCGGTGGGCGGCCACGGCGTGAGATAGAGCAGGTGCTGGCCCTGCGCCGCGAACGCGCGCGCGTAGTCGGCGCGCGCCAGCTCGGCCAGGCGCCGCGCGCCGTCCACCGAGGTGGCGACGAACGGCAGCGACGACAGCAGGAACAGCGGGTCCACCGCGCCCAGCGCGCCGCCGAAGGCATCGCCGCCCTCCAGCTTGCCTTCCCGGACCGCGGCCGGCATCTGCGCGGAGCGGATGCCGGCGCTGGCGTCGTAGCTCGGCCTGACCGCCAGCGCGCCCGCGGTGCGCGCTCCGACCTCCTCGGCGAACGTGGCCAGCCCTTCGCCGGGCATGGCGCTGGACGGGTATTCCGTGGCCATGCGCCAGGTCGTGGCCGTGGCCGGCTGCGCCCAGCCCTGGCCGGCGCCGCAGGCAATCAGCGCGAGCAGCGCGCCGGCGCGCAGCAGCCGGCGGCGCAACGGGTGGAACGCGGACTTCGGGGAAGCGGGCATGATGAAAGGTCCTGGGGGTCGTGGGTGGGGAAATGAAAACTTCGGGGCAGGCAACCGGCAATCAGGCCGCGAGATGGCCGCGGGCCTGGCCGCGCGGGAACGCCACCACGTCGTCGACCTCCACGCGGATGCCGATCCGCTCGCCGAGCGCGTGGTCGTGGTGCGAGGGCACCAGCGCCAGCACCTGCCCGCCGCCGGCCAGGCGCAGGGTGTAGAGGATCTCGGCGCCCCGGAACGCCTTGTGCAGGACCTCCGCGCGCAGCGGGCTGGCGTCGTCGTGGACGATGTCGTCGGGCCGGATCAGCACGTCGACCTCCGCCGTGGCGGGCGGCACGCGCAGCGGCTCGCGGCTGCGCAGCGTGCCGAGCTCCAGCGTGACGGCATGCGGGCCGTCGAGGCGCCCCGGCATCAGCACGCCCTGCCCGATGAAATCCGCGACGACGCGCGTGGCGGGGCGGTGATAGAGATTGTGCGCGTTGTCCCACTGCTCGATGGCGCCGGCATGCATCACGCCGATCTCGTCGGCCACGGCAAACGCTTCGTACTGGTCGTGCGTGACCAGGATGGCGGTGGTGCCCTGGGCCTTGAGGATGTCGCGCACGTCCAGGCTCAGGCGTTCGCGCAGGTCGATGTCCAGGTTGGAGAACGGCTCGTCGAGCAGCAGCAGGCCGAGACGCGGCGCCAGCGCCACGCGCTGCTGCTGGCCGCCCGACAATTCATGCGGGAACTTGCCGCCGGCGCCAGCCAGGCCGACCAGCGCGAGCATCTCCGCCACGCGCGCGGCGCGTTCGCCGCGGCGCGCGGCGCGCAGCCCGAAACCCACGTTGTCGGCCACGCTCAGGTGCGGGAACAGCGCGTAGTCCTGGAACACCATGCCCACCCGCCGCCGCTCGGGCGGCACCGCGAAGCCCGGCGACGACACGACCTCCCCCTGCAGCAGGATGCGGCCTTCGCGCAGCGGCTCGAAGCCGGCGATGGCGCGCAGCACGGTGGTCTTGCCGCAGCCGCTGGGGCCGAGCAGGCAGGCGATGCTGCCGCGCGCCAGGGTGAACGACATGCCGTTGACGACGGCGTGGCTGCCGAAGCCGTGACGGATGTGGTCGACCTCGATCACGGTGTCGGCATCGGCGCGCGCGGGCGCGGAGGTGGAATGAGGGTGGCCTCGCATGCCAGGCATTATATGGGGCGGGCGCGCGCATGCGGCGGGGATCGGGGCGGAAACCGGAGGAGGAAATCGGGGGCGAGGATCCGGGCAAGAATCGGCGCAGGGATCGGCGTCGATGGCGGGACGGGCGGCGCGCGTCCCGGCCGGCCCGCCGCCATTGCTAGAATGCGGAGCCTGCCCAACGGTGCCGCCAGCCGGCACCGGCCCGCCGGGCCCCGCCCGCCGACCGACCGCAACCGACGCCATCCCGCCGCCGAATGAGCCTGCCCCGCCTTCGCCATGCCAGCCGCCCGCAGCCGCTCGCCCTTGTCGCGGGCCTGGCCGCGCTGCTGATCGCGCTGCCGGTCGCGCAGGTGGCCGGCAGCCTGCTCGCGCCCGGCGGCGACACCTGGCGGCACCTCGCCGACACGGTGCTGGCCGAATACGTCGGCAACACCCTGTGGCTGCTGGCCGGGGTCTGCGCCGGCGTGCTGCTGCTGGGCGTGCCCACCGCCTGGCTGGTCAGCACCTACCGCTTTGCCGGGCGGGGCTGGCTGGAGTGGGCGCTGGTGCTGCCGCTGGCCATGCCGGCCTACGTCATCGCCTACGCGTACACCGACGCGCTGCAGTTCGCCGGCCCGGTGCAGGGCTGGCTGCGGGCGCTGACCGGCTGGCGCGCGCGCGAATACTGGTTCCCGGACATCCGCTCGCTGGGCGGCGCCATCGTGCTGTTCACGCTGGTGCTCTATCCCTATGTCTACCTGACCGCGCGCGCGGCCTTCCTGCAGCAGACCCTGAACACGCTGGAGGCGGCGCGCCTGCTCGGCTACGGCACCTGGGGCAGCGTGTGGCGCGTCATGCTGCCGCTGGCGCGCCCCGGCATCGTCGCCGGCACGGCGCTGGCGCTGATGGAGACACTGGCCGACTTCGGCACCGTGGCCTATTTCGGCATCCCGACGTTTTCCACCGGCATCTACCGCGCGTGGTTCTCGCTCGGCGACAAGAACGCCGCGGCCCAGCTGTCCGCCTGCATGCTGGCATTCGTGCTCGGCATCCTGCTGGCCGAGCGCGTCAGCCGCGGGCGCGCGCGCGTGCACGGCGGCCAGCGCCGCGCGCCGGCCTATCGCCTGCGTGGCTGGCGGGCCGCGCTGGCGCTGCTGGCATGCCTGCTGCCCGTGCTGCTGGGCTTCGCCGTTCCCGCGCTGATGCTGTGCAGGATGGCGCTGGCCGAGGGCGACGCGCAGTTCGGCCCGCGCTTCGTCGGGCTGGTGCGCAACAGTTTCCTGCTGGCCAGCGTCACCGCGCTGGCGGCGGTGCTGGCCGCGCTGCTGATCGGCTATGCGGGACGCGGCATCGGGGCCGGCCGGGGCTGGCTGCTGCGCGCGCTGACGCGGGTCTGCGGCATGGGCTACGCGCTGCCCGGCTCGGTGATCGCGGTGGGCGTGCTGGTGCCGGTGGCGCGGCTCGACAACGCCTTGTCGTCCTGGCTGCAGCAGCACCTGGGATGGTCGGCCGGGCTCTTGCTGACCGGCGGCATCGCCGCGCTGGTCTACGCCTACCTGGTGCGCTTTCTCGGCGTGGCCCTGCAGACCGTCAACGCCGGCCTCGCGAAGATCACGCCGGGCATGGACGCGGCGGCGCGCAGCCTCGGCCACGGCCCGGGCGCCACGCTGCGGCGCGTGCACCTGCCGATGCTGCGCGGCAGCCTGCTCACCGCGGCGCTGATCGTCTTCGTCGACGTCATGAAGGAGCTGCCGGCGACGTTCGTGATGCGCCCGTTCAATTTCGACACGCTCGCCGTGCAGGCCTACAACCTGGCCGCCGACGAGCGCCTGGCCGAGGCCGCCACGGCATCGCTGGTGATCGTGGCGGTGGGCCTGCTGCCGGTGATCCTGCTGTCGCGCTCGATCCGCCGCGACGCGCGGCAATAGGCCCGGGCGGCCGCCGCGCTTCTTTTCCTAAAGTTCTCCGACGGGCTGCCGATATATCGCTGATCCGAAGCTGCGCCCCGGCGCGTGCGCGTTGCCGCGCGCGCCAACCGGTCCGCCCCCGCCGCTGGCCGGCTTCGCGCTGCATTGCGGCGATATCGCCGCACTTGCCCCGTACTTGTTCGCAGCGTCTTCAGGGAGTGTTATGCAGCTTCGTTACCGCATGCTCGTGTTCAAGCTGGGCCGCCTGCCCCGCCAGGAGCGGATCAGCCCGGTCGATGAGATCGCCCTGGCGGGCCAGTTGGCGGAACAACTCGACAAGCCCGGCATGGTCGAGCGCCTCGTGGCGGACCTGTTCGACCACGAGAACGCCCATGTCAGGCGCATCGCGCTCAACGCGGTGAGGCGCGCGCACGGCTACCGGCAGGCCGACATCACGCTCGCGCTGCTGCGCAAGCTCAGCGACCCCGATCCGTGGCTGCGCCATGACGCCGCCTGGATCCTGCACGAGTCCGGGCTGGACAGCCCGCACATCCGCGCGGCGCTGCGCCAGCTGGCCGGCCCGGTCATGCTGCCCTACGACCTGGAGCGCTCCCGCGCCAACCCGGGCGACGCGCTGCTGCATGCCCAGGTGCGCGCGCGGCAGGCGCTGGACGTGCTGCTGGCGCGCCAGACCGCGGGCACGGTGATCGCCAAGCTGCCTTACGCGGACGGCACCGTGGGCCACACGCGCGTGCGGCGGCGCGAGCAGCTGAAGCTGGCCTTCGAGCGGCACAAGGAGCGCGGCGCGAAGCTGCGCTTCCGGCGCGTGGAAAACGGGGAGGAAAACAAGGAGGCGGCCGCCGTGCCGCGGCCGAAGCCGAAGGCCGTGCCGTGAACATGGCGGCGCGCGCCGCCATGCCCGTCCGGCGGCGCCGCGCCGGGCTTATTTGTAGCCGGCCTTGTCCGCCAGCTTCTGCGCCTGCGGCTGGTGCTTGCCCAGTTCCGCGACGTTGATCTTGTCCGCCTTGAAGCTGCCCAGCGCCTCGAGCGCCGGGTTGTTGACCTTCACGCCGGGCACCACCGGCCATTCATTGTTGCCGTCGGCAAAATAGCGCTGCGCCTCGTCGCTCGCCAGGTATTCGAGGAAGGCGCGCGCGGACTCCTTGTTGGGCGCGTGCTTGAGCATGCCGCCGCCGGAGATGTTCATGTGCACGCCCTGGCTGGCCTGGTTAGGCCACAGCACGCCGAGCTTGTCGGCCACGGCCTTGTCCTCGGGCCTGGCCGATTTCAGGATGCGGGCGATGTAGTAGGTGTTGGCGACCGCGAGATCGCACTCGCCGGCGGCCACCGCCTTGAGCTGGTCGGTGTCGCCGCCCTTGGGCGCGCGCGCCAGGTTGGCCACCACGCCGCGCGCCCACTGCTCCGTCCTGGCCTCGCCGTCATGGGCGATCAGGCTGGACATCAGCGACAGGTTGTAGACGTGGCCGCTGGAGCGGATGCACAGCTTGCCTTTCCATCTGGGATCGGCCAGGTCTTCATAGTCCCGGATGTCGCCGGGCTTGACCGCGTCCTTGTTGTAGGCGATCACGCGGGCCCGCGCCGAGAAGCCGAACCAGTCGCCGCCGGGATCGCGGTAGTTGGCGGGAATGCGCGCCTCCAGCACGCCCGACCTGAGCGGCGCGAACACGCCCGCCTGCTGGGCGCGCCACAGGCGGCCGATGTCGACGGTGATGAACACGTCGGCGGGGCTGTTGGCGCCCTCGCTCTTGATGCGCTCGAGCAGCGGGTCTTCCTGGCCCTCGATGCGGTTGATCTTGATGCCGGTCTGCCGGGTGAAGTTGGCGTAGAGCGCCTCGTCGGTCTGGTAATGGCGCGCCGTGTAGAGGTTCAGCACCTTTTCCTGGGCGCCCGCGGCGAGCGGCAGCGCGGCGAGCATGGTGAGCACCGCGAGCGCGGCGGCGCGCGGCAGCAAGTGACGGAATGCGATCATGACTCTCCCCTCGATGATTGTTCTGCTCCGCCCTGGAGATGCCGTGCCGGCACCTTCGGCAAGACGAGCAAGAAACAATAATCATTCCTATTTTCGAGGTCAAGTGACAACGCTGTCATGTTGGCCCGCGGCAATGCCGGAGCGCCCGGCCCGCGCTGCCGGCGGAGCGCGGGCCGCGCCGGGTCCGCGGCCTTTCGCGCCCTTCTTCCATGCGCGCCGCGTCAGGCGCCGGCGCGCTCCGCCAGGACCTTCATCGCGTCGGCCGGCAGCGGCCCGTGGCAGGTGCGCTCGCCGCCGGGCTTGCTCACCACCAGCCACACCTTGTCCGGCGTACCGGCCGGATGCAGCAGCCAGGCCGGGCCGCGCCCGCTGCCGGTAGGCGGCAGGCCTTCCAGCACGCCGCTGCTGACCGACTGCAGCAGCACCGCGCAGTCGCTGGCGGGCGCCTGCGTGGCGGAGAGGAAGTCCGGGTTGGCCAGCACTTCGGGCAGGGCCGTGTCGGAGGCGCGCAGGAAGGCGTCCACGTCGAAATGCCGGCTGGCGCCGCCGCTGCCGGCGCAGGCCGCGAGCAGCGTGGCCGCCGCGAGAGCGGCGAGGACAGTGCGGGCAACGAGGGCACCGGCGCGGCGCGGCGGGAAAAGTGCGGTCATGGGCGGCCTCATTGCTTCATCACGTCGGCGCCCTTCGGCACCGTGAACCGGAAGGTGTCGGCGGGCAGCGCCGGGTTCTTCTGCATGGCGCTGAAGGTCAGCAGCGTGGTGTTGCCGAACGCGTCGCGCAGCTCCATCGCTTCCAGGTTGCCGCTCTTGAAGCCGATGCCGATGCGCTCGAACTGCGTGTCCTTGGCCTTGGGCGTCAGCTCGATCCATTCCACGCCGTCGCGCGCCGGGCCGTTCTTCACCACGAAGTTCTTCTCGAGGTCATTGCTGCCGAACAGGATCGCCGCCGGGCTGGAGCCGAGCGCGCCGTCGAGCTTGCGCTCGGTGACCTGGTTGAGGTCCTTGTCGTAGATGTAGAGGGTCTGGCCGTCGGCCTGCAGCAACTGGTCGTAGGGCTTGACGTAGCGCCAGGTGAACTTGCCCGGGCGCGCGAAGGCAAAGGTGCCGCTGGAGGTGCCGGTGACCTTGAGGCTGTCGCCCTGCCCCTTGACCTGGCGCTGGGTGAACTCGCCGCGCGCGCTCTTGACGCTGGCGACGAAGGTCTGGAGCTGGTCCACGCCGGCCGCCATGACCGCCGGCGCCGCCAGCGACATGGCCAGGGCGGCGCATGCCGACACGAGAAAGCGGTTTCGCATGTAGTTTTCCTTGCTGGATGGAGAGGCCGCCGCGCCGTGCCGCGATGCACGCGCGCGGCGCCGCATGTCCGGTTAGAGCGGCGCGCGCCCGGCGGATTCCGCAACCGGGTGCATCGCGCGTAACCGCATGTTACTCGTGCACGTCAGCCGCGCATATCAGCCGCGCAACGGCGCCGGGGTCATCTTGCCGGCGCCTCTCATTCGTCCTCGCGCGCGGCGCCCGGCTGGGCCAGGATGTCGCGGTTGCCGTTGCCCGACATGGCCGAGACCAGCCCGGACTTTTCCATGTCCTCGAGCAGCCGCGCGGCACGGTTGTAGCCGATGCGCAGGTGGCGCTGCACCAGCGAGATCGAGGCGCGGCGGTTCTTGAGCACCACCTCGACGGCCTGGTCGTAGAGCGGGTCGGCTTCGCCGCCGCCACCGCCGATGCCGGCGCCGCCGCCCAGGCCGTCGGTGCCGGTCTCGCCCTCGGCCAGCCCGCCCTCGAGGATGCCCTCGATGTAGTTGGCCTCGCCGCCTTCCTTGAGCTTCTGCACCACGCGGTGGACTTCCTCGTCGGAGACGAAGGCGCCGTGCACGCGGATCGGCAGCCCGGTGCCGGGCGCGAGGTACAGCATGTCGCCCATGCCGAGCAGCGCCTCGGCGCCCTGCTGGTCGAGGATGGTGCGCGAGTCGATCTTGCTGCTGACCTGGAAGGCGATGCGGGTCGGCACGTTGGCCTTGATGAGGCCGGTGATGACGTCGACCGACGGGCGCTGCGTGGCCAGCACCAGGTGGATGCCGGCGGCGCGCGCCTTCTGCGCGATGCGCGCGATCAGCTCTTCCACCTTCTTGCCCACCACCATCATCAGGTCGGCCAGCTCGTCGATGACGATGACGATGACCGGCAGCTTGTCGAGCGGCTCGGGCGCGTCCGGGGTCAGGCTGAACGGGTTGGGGATCTTTTCCTCGCGCGCGGCGGCTTCGTCGATCTTCTTGTTGTAGCCGGCCAGGTTGCGCACGCCGAGCTTGCTCATCAGCTTGTAGCGCCGCTCCATCTCGCCGACCGACCAGTTCAGCGCGTTGCCGGCCTGGCGCATGTCGGTGACGACCGGGCACAGCAGGTGCGGGATGCCTTCGTAGACGCTCATTTCGAGCATCTTGGGGTCGATCAGGATCAGCCGCACCGACTCGGCGCCGGCCTTGTACAGCAGCGACAGGATCATGGCGTTGATGCCGACCGACTTGCCCGAGCCGGTGGTGCCGGCCACCATGCAGTGCGGCATCTTGGCCAGGTCGGCCACCATCGGCTTGCCGGCGATGTCCTTGCCGAGCGCCATCGTCAGCATCGACGCGCTTTCGTTGTAGACCTGCGAGCCGAGGATCTCGGACAGGCGCACGGTCTGGCGCTTGGGATTGGGCAGCTCCAGCCCCATGTAGTTCTTGCCGGGAATGGTCTCGACCACGCGGATCGACACCAGCGACAGCGAGCGCGCCAGGTCGCGCGCCAGGTTGACCACCTGGCTGCCCTTGACGCCGGTGGCCGGCTCGATCTCGTAGCGGGTGATGACCGGGCCCGGATAGGCCGCCACCACCTTGACCTCGACGCCGAAGTCCTTGAGCTTCTTCTCGATCAGGCGCGAGGTGAATTCCAGCGTTTCCGCGCTCACGGTTTCCTGGTGCGCCGGGATCGGGTCGAGCAGCGCCAGCGGCGGCAGGTCGGAGTCCTGGATGTCGGCGAACAGCGGCTGCTGCTTCTCGCGCTCCACGCGCTCGTGCTTGGGCACGGCCTGCGGGCGCACGATCTGCACCGGCGTCGCTTCCTCGATCTTGACCCGCTGCACCTCCACGGTCTCGGTGCGCTCGACCTTGGCGGCCTCGCCGATGATGCGGTCCTGCTTGCTTTCGCGGCGCGCCTTGAAGCCGAGGAACAGGTTCTCGACGAAACCGCCGACGTGCTCGGCCACCGACAGCCACGAGAAATGGAAGAACAGCGACAGCCCGATGGCCAGCAGCAGCAGCAGCAGCAGCGTGGCGCCGGTGAAGCCCAGCGCCATCTGCATCCAGCCGCCCAGCAGGTCGCCCAGCACGCCGCCGGGCGCGCGCGGCAGCGCCGAGCGCAGCGGGTACATGCGGATCGCCTCCAGCCCCATGCTGGCGGTCAGCGACAGCGCGAAGCCGATCCAGCTCACCACCAGCCCCTGGCGCGCCTCGGCGGTGCGCTCGGGCAGCTCGGCGCTCAGCGCGCGCCAGCCGCGCCAGCAGCGCCGCACCAGCAGCACCGCCCACCAGTAGGCGGAAAAGCCGAAGATGAAGAACAGCACGTCGGCCAGCCAGGCGCCGACGCGGCCGCCCAGGTTGTGGATGTCGGCCACCTGGTTGGCGTGCGACCAGCCCGGGTCGGCCTTGCTGTAGCTGGCCAGGATGCAGACGAAGGCCAGCGTGACGGCCAGCATCAGGAACCAGCGCACCTCGCCGAGCAGCTTGCCGATGCGCGAAGGCAGCGCGGAGGGATCGGTACGGGTGGTGGTGGTAGCTCGGGCCATGCCTGGTCTGGGTTGCCGTCTGGGATTGCGGTGCCGGCCATTTTAACCTTGCCCGGGGCTATCGCTCCCATTGGAATTTGCAACAGTGAGCAAACGCCGGTCCACTTATAATGCTGGTTTCGATTCACGCCGGTGCGCAGCATGCCGCACCGGCCACAGGAACGCATCATGGCCAAACACGCAAAAGTGCTGATTCTCGGTTCCGGCCCCGCCGGCTACACCGCCGCCGTCTACGCGGCGCGCGCCAACCTGCAGCCCGTGCTGATCACCGGCCTGGCCCAGGGCGGCCAGCTGATGACCACCACCGACGTGGAAAACTGGCCCGCCGATGCCAACGGCGTGCAAGGCCCCGAACTGATGCAGCGTTTCCTGGAGCATGCCGAGCGCTTCAACACCGAAATCATCTTCGATCACATCCACACCGCGAAGCTGACCGAGCGCCCGATCCGCCTGGTCGGCGACGCCGGCGAGTACACCTGCGACGCGCTCATCATCGCCACCGGCGCCTCGGCCCAGTACCTGGGCCTGCCCTCGGAAGAAGGCTTCATGGGCCGCGGCGTGTCGGCCTGCGCCACCTGCGACGGCTTCTTCTACAAGAACCAGGAAGTCGCGGTGATCGGCGGCGGCAACACCGCCGTGGAAGAAGCGCTGTACCTGTCGCACATCGCCAGCAAGGTCACGGTGCTCCACCGCCGCGACAAGTTCCGCGCCGAGCCGATCCTGGTCGACCGCCTGCTCCAGCGCGAGAAGGAAGGCCGCGTCGAGATCCGCTGGAACGCGGTGCTCGACGAAGTGGTCGGCGACGACTCCGGCGTGACCGGCATCAAGGTGCGCAACACCCAGACCAACGCGGTCGAGGAAGTGAAGCTGGCCGGCGTGTTCGTGGCCATCGGCCACAAGCCCAACACCGAGCTGTTCGAAGGCCAGCTCGAGATGCACAACGGCTACATCGTCACCAAGAGCGGCCTGGCCGGCGACGCCACCGCCACCAGCATCCCGGGCGTGTTCGCCGCCGGCGACGTGCAGGACCACATCTACCGCCAGGCCATCACCAGCGCCGGCACCGGCTGCATGGCCGCGCTCGACGCGCAGCGCTACGTGGAAGCGCTGCAGTAAGCGGCGCCAGCCGCGCGGCAAAGGGCGGCGGGTTGCCTTCGAGCATCCCGCCTCCCCTCTCCCACGCAAGTGGGAGAGGGGAGAACACAAGCGGCAAGCCGGCCTTGCCGGCCACCTGGGGCGCCGGCGCACATCCGCTGCACATCCGGCACCCTTCTTGCGCCCACCGCCCTCCCCTATAATCTCCCGAGACCAGACCGAGCCTTCCCGGAGAGACCCCATGCCGCACGGCGCCAAGAAACCCGCCAGCCAGCCCAAGCCGACCAGGCGCTTCGGCCTGGATGACCTGTCCGGCCTGCGCAGCACGCTGAAAGCGCAGACCGAACAGCGCGAAGCCGAGCGCCGCGAGGCCGAGGCGGCGGCGCAACGCGCGCGCGAGGAAGCCGACGTGTTCCGCAGCAGCGTCGGCAACGTCAACACCCTGCGCGACCGCAACCGCGTGGCGCCCGCGCCGAAGCATCCCGCACCGGTGCCGGTGCAGACCCGGCTCGACGACCAGGCCGTGCTGGCCGCCTCGCTGTCCGACGAATTCGACGTCGAGAACCTGCTCGATACCGACGAGACGCTGTCGTTCCGCCGCCCCGGCATCGGCATCGACGTGGTCAAGAAGCTGCGCCGCGGCGAATGGGTGCCGCAGGACAAGATCGACCTGCACGGCCTGCGCAGCGACGAAGCGCGCGAGGCGCTGGCCGAGTTCGTGCGGCGCTCGGTCAAGCGCGGCGTGCGCTGCGTGCGCGTGATCCACGGCAAGGGCAACGGCTCGCCCGACAAGACGCCCGTGCTCAAGGGCAAGGTGCGCAGCTGGCTGGTGCAAAAGGAAGAAGTGCTGGCCTTCGTGCAGGCGCGCGGCGCCGAAGGCGGCGCCGGCGCGCTGATGGTGCTGCTGCGCCAGCCGCACGCCTGAGCGCGCGGGCGCGATGCACCTGCCGCTCGATCTCCTGATGGGGCGGCTGCCCCTGATCCTGCATGTGATGGAAGTCACGGGCGTGCTGGCCTTCGCCATCTCCGGCGTGGTCGACGCGCGCAAGCAGCGCTTCGATGCCGTGGGCACCTTCGTGGTGGCCTTCGTCACGGCCTTCGGCGGCGGCACCGTGCGCGACGTGCTGCTCGACCGCCGGCCCTTCTACTGGGTCGACCACGAAGGCTACGTGATCCTGATCTTCCTGCTGTCGCTGGGCGCCTCGCTGGTGCTGCGGGTGGTCAGCCGGGTGGCGTCGGAACGCGCCATGATCGCCGCCGACGCGGTCGGCCTGGGACTGTTCTCCGTCACCGGCACCTCGCTGGCGCTGGTGGCGCAGATGACGCCGACCGTGGCGGTCATGATGGGCATCATCTCGTCGGTGTTCGGCGGCGTGGTGCGCGACGTGCTGTGCAACGAAGTGCCGATGATCCTGCGCGACCGCTCGCCCTACGCCACCTGCGCGTTCGTGGGCTGCTGGGTCTATATCGGCCTGACCTGGCTGCGCGCCGACCAGGAAGTGGCCCTGCTGGCAGGCGCGATCACCATCACCGCCGCGCGCCTGCTGTCGGTCCGCTTCGGCTGGAAGCTGCCAAGCTAGGCGTCAGCATCGAGCCGTGCCGGCCGTACTTGAACCGCCGACACCAGCGCACCGGTCCACCACGCCCACCACGCCCACCACGCCCACCACGAAACCACGAGGGCGCCATGTCGTGACGGTCAAAACAGGCAACGGCAGATGCCCGAACAGGCAGTGCGCCCGCCATCATAGGTCTGGCCGCGAAACCCATACCGCCAGCCAGATCGTGGCTGCTCGCACCGGTAACGGCAGGATGCCAGCAGAACCACGAACCCCACGACGAAACCAGCAACCTAAGCAATCCCAACGTTTCTGCCCCTGCCGGCCAGGCAGCCCGCTTTCTTTGCCTACTTTCTTTTCGGGGAAAAGAAAGCAGGTCGCTCCGGGGGAGCGAAAGCCTTTGACTTTGAAGCCGAAGCGCAAAAACCAAAAGCCGCCCAACCCAACTCACTCCCTCTCAAACCGCCGCCTCATCCTGCTCCCCGGTCCGAATCCGAATCACCCTCTCGATCTCGGTCACGAAAATCTTCCCGTCGCCGATCTTGCCGGTGTGGGCGGCCTTGACGATGGCGTCCAGCACGGTGTCGAGCTGGTTCTCGGCCACCACCACCTCGATCTTGATCTTGGGCAGGAAATCGACCACGTACTCGGCGCCGCGGTAGAGCTCGGTATGCCCCTTCTGGCGGCCAAAGCCCTTCACCTCTGTCACCGTCAGCCCGGTGACGCCCACATCTGCCAGCGCCTCGCGCACTTCGTCCAGCTTGAACGGTTTGATGATGGCGGTAATCTGCTTCATGTCGGCCCCTTGTCTTCTCATTGGTTGGTGAAAGATTCTAGCCCTGCGGCATGGCGGCGGGATGTGGGTTGCCGCACCGCGGCAAACCCGGTTTCCGCCGGACCCTCGCCGGCGCCTCGCCAGGCAGCGGCCAGCCCGGTCTGCCGCGCTGCAGCACCGCGGCGTTTCCGGTAGACTCGGCCGGCAGCCAACGGTGAGTGAATCAAGCGCAATGCAGTCGGAATCTTGCAAGCCCGGTCCGGACCGTCCCGCCGAAAACGCGCCAGGGGCGGCTTCGGCACAAGACGGACAGAAACCCGGGCGGACGGGGGATTATCGCACGCAGATCGTTTCGGATCTGTCGGAGATCCCGGCGGACCGCTGGGATGCCCTGGTGGACGCCCAGCCCGGCGCCACGCCGTTCCTGCGCCACGCCTTCCTGCACGCCCTGCACGCCAGCGGCAGCGCCTGCGACGACACCGGCTGGAGCCCGCGCTACCTGACCCTGTGGGCGCGCGAGGACGGCGACGACCGCCTCGCCGCGGCCATGCCGCTGTACGCCAAGTCACATTCCTACGGGGAATACGTGTTCGACTGGGCCTGGGCCGACGCCTACGCCCAGCACCACCTGCCCTACTACCCCAAGCTGCTGTGCGCGATCCCGTTCACCCCGGTGCAGGGCGCGCGCCTGCTGGCGCGCGGCGAGGACGAGCGCCGGCTGCTGCTGCGGGCGGCGCTGGCGGTGGCCGGGCAGAGCGGGTTGTCCTCGCTGCACATATTGTTCCCGGACGAGCACGAAGCCGCGCTGATGGACGACGCCGGCCTGCTGATGCGGCACGGCGTGCAGTTCCACTGGACCAACCCCGGCTACGAGAGCTTCGAGGCCTTCCTGGCCACGCTGTCGCAGAAAAAGCGCAAGAACATCCGCGCCGAGCGGCGCCGGGTGGCGGAGGCGGGCATCGGCTTTCGCCAGTTGCGCGGGCCGCAGATCGACGAGGAAGCGTGGCGCTTCTTCCACCGCTGCTACCGCCAGACCTACCGCGAACATCACTCCACGCCCTACCTGAACCTGGACTTCTTCCTGCGCATCGGCGCGGCGATGCCCGAAAACCTGCTGCTGGTGGTGGCCGAGCGCGAAGGCAGGCCGATCGCCGCCTCGCTGGTGGTGTACGACGCCGACCCGGCCCGCAGCACGCTGTTCGGGCGCTACTGGGGCGCGCTGGAACACCATCCCTGCCTGCATTTCGAGACCGCCTACTACCAGCCGCTGGCATTCTGCATCGCCGAGGGCATCCGCACCTTCGAGGGCGGCGCCCAGGGCGAGCACAAGATGGCGCGCGGCTTCCTGCCGGTGGCGACGCGCTCGGCCCACTGGCTGGCGCATCCGGACTTCGCCGACGCGGTGGAGCGCTTCCTGGAGCGCGAGCGCCAGGGCATCGACGCCTACCTCGACGAGCTCAACGACCGCACGCCGTTCGCGCGCACCGCCGGCAACGGCGGCGCCTAACCGGCCGGGACCAGCCACAGAACCAACCGGAACCGGCCGACTGCCGAAGCCTAGCCGGCCATGCGGCTGCGCCGGCGCCGCCACATGCTGCGCAGGGTATCGTCGCCGAGCATGTAGTGATGGAACAGCGCCGCCAGCGCGTGCAGCCCGATCACCGTATAGAACGCCGTGCCCAGGATTTCGTGGATGGACTTGAGCGTGTCCTTGAGGGCCGGGTCCGGGGCGACCAGCGCCGGCACTTCCAGGCCCGGCACCGGCAGCGCCAGCAGGTGGCCGGCCGCGTTGACGGTGAGCAGGCCCAGCAGCGGCTGCGCCAGGATGAACAGGTACAGCGCCACGTGCACGGCGGCGCCGGCCAGCCGCATCCAGCGCGGGCCGGGCTCGGGCGCCGGCGCGCCGCCCAGCAGCCGCCACAGCAGGCGCGGGACGGCCAGCGCCAGCACCAGCATGCCGGCCCATTCGTGCGCCGTCATGGCGGCCACGCGGGCCGCGCTGCCGCGCGCGGTGAACCCCTTGAGCTCGATCGCCGCGTAGGCCACCGCGACCAGCAGGAACACCGCCCAGTGGAAAAACACGGCCGCGCCCGAATAGCGCCGGTCGAACGAATACGCGGGGGAGATCGCGCTCATGGGGATGAGGCTCCTTGTGCTATGTGCCTGGAGCTTAACCCCGCGCGGCGGCGCCGGCATTGGTCTCGGTCAATCCGGCGGCAACAAAAAACCCGCCGTGGCGGGTCGGGGTCCGGCGGCGCGCCCCGCTTCGGGGGGCGCGCCGCCGGCGACAGGCGGGTTCGGCTTACTTCTTGTAGTTCGCCACGCCGTCGGTGATTTCCTTGTGGGCTTCCTCGATGCCGGCCCAGCCTTCGACCTTGACCCACTTGCCGGCTTCGAGCGCCTTGTAGTTCTCGAAGAAGTGCTTGATCTGGTCCAGCAGGTTCTGCGGCACGTCCGACAGGCCCTTCATGAAGGCGGTGGCCGGCGACAGCTTGTCCAGGGGCACGGCCACCAGCTTGGCATCCACGCCGGATTCGTCGGTCATCTTCAGCATGCCCAGCGCGCGGCAGCGCACCACCGCGCCGGCCAGGATCGGGAACGGCGACAGCACCAGCACGTCGACGGGGTCGCCGTCGCCCGACAGGGTCTGGGGAATGAAGCCGTAGTTGGCCGGATAGCGCATGCCGGTGCCGATGAAGCGGTCGACGAAGAGCAGGCCGGTTTCCTTGTCGGCTTCGTACTTCACCGGATCGCTCTGGGCCGAGATCTCGATGATGACGTTGAAATCGTTGGGGATGTCCTTGCCCGGGGAGACGAGGTTGAAGCTCATGCGAGTTCTCCAGATGCCTGTGTTTGTGGATGGCGGGCATTATAGCGGTTCGAAGCTGACCCGGCCCTGACGATTGCCGGCCGGGGACCGCCTTCGGGACCGCATGGCGGCCGGCCCGGGCCGCGTGCCTTGCGGGCCGCGCGCGCTGGGTGATAATGCTGAATTGTCCGAACCACGCATCGACAGGCGCACCGCCAGCCGCACGGCGACGGTCGCATCCAGCCGGAGCCCCATCAATGCATGCCCAGCATTTCGTTGCCAACCGCCTGATCGCGCCGGATTCCGGCATGCGCATCAAGGTCTTCGACCCCTCCAGCGGCGAGCCCTTCGCCGAGATCGCGCGCGGCAACGCCGTCGACATCAACGTGGCCGTCCACGCCGCCCGCCAGGCCGCCGAAGGCGCCTGGGGCGCGATGGCGCCGGCCGAGCGCGCGCGCCTGCTCAACCGCGTGGCGCTGGTGCTGATCGAGCACGAGGCCGAACTCGCCGCGCTGGAAGCGCGCGACACCGGCAAGCCGCTGCGCCAGGCCGCCGCCGACGCGCGCGCGGTGGCGCGCTACTTCGAGTTCTACGCCGGCGCGGCCGACAAGCTGCACGGCCAGACCATCCCCTACCAGCCCGGCTACACCGTGCTGACGGTGCGCGAGCCGCACGGCGTGACCGGCCACATCATCCCGTGGAACTACCCGCTGCAGATCTTCGGGCGCAGCGTGGGCGCGGCGCTGGCCGCCGGCAACGCCTGCGTGGTCAAGCCGGCCGAGGACGCCTGCCTGTCGCTGCTGCGCGTGGCCGAGCTGGCCGCCGGGGCCGGCCTGCCCGAAGGCGCGCTCAACATCGTCACCGGCTACGGCCACGAGGCCGGCGCCGCGCTGGCGCGCCACCCCGGCATCAACCACATCTCGTTCACGGGGTCGCCCCAGACCGGCAGGCAGGTCGCGCAGATGGCGGCCGAGAACCATGTGCCGGTGACGCTGGAGCTGGGCGGCAAATCGCCCCAGGTCGTGTTCGCCGACGCCGACCTCGACGCGCTGGTGCCGGTCATCGTCAACGGCATCGTGCAGAACGCCGGCCAGACCTGCTCGGCCGGCAGCCGCGTGCTGGTCGAGCGCGCGCTCTACGACACCGTGCTGGACCGCCTGGCCACGGTGTTCGAAGCGCTGCGCGTGGGGCCGTCCGGGCTCGACCTGGAATGCGGCCCGCTGATCAGCCGCAAGCAGCAGCAGCGCGTGTGGGACTTCGTCTCCGACGCGCAGCACGCCGGCATCGTCGCGATGGCGCAGGGCCAGATCGTGGCCGAGGCGCCCGAGGCCGGCTACTACCAGGTGCCGATGCTGTTCCGCGACGTGCCGCCCTCGCACCGGCTGGCGCAGGAAGAGGTGTTCGGCCCGCTGCTGGCCGCCACGCCGTTCGACACCGAGGCCGAGGCCGTCGCGCTGGCCAACGGCACGCCCTACGGGCTGGTGGCCGGCATCTGGACGCGCGACGGCGCGCGCCAGCTGCGCCTCGCGCGCAAGCTGCGCGCGGGCCAGGTCTTCATCAACAACTACGGCGCCGGCGGCGGCGTCGAGCTGCCGTTCGGCGGCACCGGCCAGTCGGGCCACGGCCGCGAGAAGGGCTTCGAGGCCCTGTACGGATTCACCACACTGAAAACCATCGCCATACAACATGGGTAATATCAATTTCCTGTCGGTCGCCTTCGCCATCTTCTTTTTCTGGATGGCGTGGCACGTCAGAAACAAGCGCGCCACCAATCCCTCCGGCATGCCGCGCCTGCAGGTCTTCAAGCGCAAGTGGGGCGAGGCCGTGGGCGACCGCGTGCACTGGTGCCTCTACGTGGCGCTGCCCTTCCTGCTGGCGCTGATGATGACGGCCAACGCGCTGCGCGGGCGCGGCCCGTTCGCCCACTAGGAGAAGACACGGAACAGTTTCCCGGCGCCGCGCCGAGCGGCGCCACATCCAGCGGTATCGTGCAACCAGAGAGAGCAAATCCCAGAGGAGACAGCATGACTACGACCGCAGTACACCCCGGTGCCTCCGGCACCGCCTTCGAGGACGCCACCTACCGCAAGGTGAGCTGGCGCCTCGTGCCTTTCCTGCTGCTGTGCTACGTGGTGGCCTACCTGGACCGCGTCAACGTCGGCTTCGCCAAGCTGCAGATGCTCAGCGACCTCAAGTTCAGCGAGACCATCTACGGGCTGGGCGCGGGCATCTTCTTCATCGGCTACTTCCTGTTCGAGGTGCCGAGCAACGTGATCCTGCACAAGGTGGGCGCGCGCATCTGGATCGCGCGCATCATGATCACCTGGGGCCTGATCTCGGCGGCGATGATGTTCGTCACCACGCCGACCATGTTCTACGTGCTGCGCTTCCTGCTCGGCATCGCCGAGGCCGGCTTCTTCCCCGGCATCATCCTCTACCTGACCTACTGGTACCCGGCGCACCGGCGCGGGCGCACCACCACCTTCTTCATGACCGCCATCGCGCTCTCGGGCGTGATCGGCGGCCCGCTCTCGGGCTGGGTGATGCAGTCCTTCGACGGCCACAACGGCTGGTCCGGCTGGCAGTGGATGTTCCTGATCGAAGGCGTGCCGTCGGTGGTGGTGGGGCTGATCGTGCTGGCCTACCTGGACGACCGCATCGCCCACGCCAAATGGCTCGGCGAGGACGAGAAGGCGCTGCTCCAGCGCAACATCGCCAGCGAGGACATGCACAAGGAAGACGCGCCGGTGAGGCAGGTGCTGACCAGCCCGCGCGTGTGGCTGATGAGCGCGATCTACTTCTCGTTCGTGATGGGCCTGTACGGCGTCAGCTTCTGGCTGCCGACCATCATCAAGCAGACCGGCGTCAAGAGCACGCTCGACATCGGCCTGCTCACCGCCATCCCCTACGGCTGCGCGGTCATCGGCATGATCCTGGTGGCCTACAGCGCCGACCGCAACCGCGAGCGCCGCTGGCACATCGCCATCCCCGCGCTGGTGGGCGCGGCGGGGCTGCTGCTGTCGGTGCACTGGCACGGCAACACCGCGCTGGCGCTGTTCGGGCTCACGCTAGGCACCATCGGCATCCTGACCACGCTGCCGCTGTTCTGGAGCCTGCCCACGGCGTTCCTCGCCGGCACCGGCGCGGCCGCCGGCATCGCGCTGATCAATTCGCTGGGCAACCTGGCCGGCTTCATCAGCCCCTACGCGGTGGGCTGGCTCAAGGACCTGACGCAGAGCACGGATTCGGGCATGTACCTGCTGGCCGCGTGCCTGGTGGCCGGCGCGGCGCTGACCTTGTCGGTGCCGGCGAAGATGGTGAACAAGTAGGCAAATGGAAAAACCGGGCCGCCGGCGAATGCAGTTTCCGCCGGTGTGCTCCCCTCTCCCGCTCGCGGGAGAGGGGCCGGGGGAGAGGGCCGGAGCTGGCCCGCCTCCGCCTCAATTCCCCGCATCGTCTCCCAGCATCTGCGCCACCGAGCCCGCGGTGCCCGCGGCGCGTTCGCCCAGCAGATGGTGCAGCGTGGTCAGCAGTTCATCCTCGTTGTACGGCTTGCCCAGATACACGTTGACGCCGATCTCGGCGGCGTAGCGGCGGTGTTTTTCCGCCGTGCGCGAGGTGATCATCACCAGCGGCATGTGGGCGGTGCGGCTGTCGCCGCGCACGTTGCGGGTCAGGTCGAAGCCGTCCATGTGCGGCATCTCGATGTCGACCAGCATGGCGTCGGGCATCACGTCCTGCAGTTGCCGCAGCGCGTCCACGCCGTCGCGCGCCAGCACCACCTGGTAGCCGGCGCGGGTCAGCAGGCGGTGCGAGACCTTGCGCACGGTGAGCGAGTCGTCCACCACCATGATGGTCGGCTGCGTGCCCAGGCCCGCCACCGGCGCGGCGCCGCCGTGGCCCAGTTCGGCCACCGCGCCCAGCGCGGGCTGCTGCGCGGCCTGCTCCAGGCCCGGCAGCGGCAGGCGCGGCGGCTCGCCGCGCTCGCGCACGAAGCGCTGCGCCAGCACCACCGGGTTGTAGATCAGCACGATCTCGCCATCGCCGAGCGTGGTGGCGCCGGCGATGCCTTCGAGGCGCGCCAGGTGGGGGCCGATGTGCTTGACCACCACTTCGCGGTTGCCGATCACTTCGTCCACGTGCACGGCGATGCGTTCGGCGCCGCTGCGCACCACCACCACGGGCGAGTACTTGCGGCCCGCGGCGATGGCCGGCGTTTCCTCCAGCAGCGTGCCGAAGTAGTAGAACGGCACCTCGCCGCCGGCGGCGTCGAGCCGGCCGCGGTTGTAGGCTTCGAGCAGGCCTTGCGAGCGCAGTTGCTGGACCTGGTCGATCATGCCGCTGGGGATGGCGAACTGGCGCCCGCCCAGCGTGACCAGCAGCACCTGCGTGATGGCGGTGGTCAGCGGCAGGTGCACGGTGAAGCGGGTGCCCTGCCCGGCCTGCGTGGCCAGCGCGATGCGCCCGCCCAGCGCCACGGTCTCGGCGCGCACCACGTCCATGCCGACGCCGCGCCCGGCCAGCTCGGACACCGACTCGGCGGTGCTGAAGCCGGGCGCGAAGATCAGCTCGGTCAGGCGCGCCTCGCCGGCGTCGTCGTCGGCCGAGAGCAGCTCGCGCTCGATGGCGCGCGCGTGGATGCGCGCCAGGTCCAGGCCGCCGCCGTCGTCGACGAAATGCAGCACCACCTCGTTGCCTTCCTGCTGCACCTCGAGCGTGAGCGCGCCGGCGGCCGGCTTGCCCGCCGCGCGGCGGACCTCGGCCGGCTCGATGCCGTGCACCACCGCGTTGCGGATCAGGTGCTCGATCGGGCCGGCCATGCGGTCCAGCACCGAGCGGTCGACTTCCACCGTGCCGCCCTTGATGAGCAGCCGCACTTCCTTGCCGGTCTCGCTGGCGGCCTGGCGCGCCACGCGGTAGAGCCGCTCGGCCAGCGCGTCGAACTGCACCATGCGCGCCTGCATCAGGCTGCGCTGCAGGCCGCGCGTGAGGCGGGCCTGCGCGTCGAGGTCGCCGGTGGCGCGGTCGAAGCCGCGCTGCAGGTTCTGCTCGACCGTGGCCACGTCGTTGACCGACTCGGCCATCATGCGGGTCAGTTCCTGGAAGCGCGTGAAGCGGTCGAATTCGAGCGGATCGAAGTCCTGCGAATGCTGGGCGTCGGCGATGCGCGACGCCATCTGCGACTCGGCCTGGATCTCGATCTCGCGCAACTGGCCACGCAGGCGCGCCACGTTGTCGTTGAGTTCGCCGAGATAGCTGCGCAGCGCGTCGAGCTCGCTTTCCAGCCGCGCGCGCGTGGCGCCGACTTCGCCGGCGTCGGTGATGAGGGTGTCGAGCGTGCGGGCCTGCACGCGCACCAGCGCGCGCAGGCGCTCGCCGGTCTCGGCCGGCACCGGCACGGTGGCGGGCTGCAGCATGCCCACGCCCACCGCGCCCGGCGACAGCGGCCTCGCTCCGGCCTGCGGCAGCTGTAGCAGGGCCGGCGCTTCGGTCCGCATATCGGACTGCACATCGGACCGCACCTCGGCCGCCACGCCGCTTTCCGGCTCGCCAACCTGCGCGTCGCCGGCATTGATCAGCTCGGGGTCGTCCACCGCCAGCAGGCGGCCGCCCTGCAGCGCCTCGCCATGCGCGAGGATGCGGTCGTACCAGGCATACAGGCGCGCGAACAGCGCGGCGTCGACGCGCCCGCCGCGCACGGCGGCGTCGAGCAGCGTCTCCATCTCGTGCGCGGCCTGGCCCAGCGCCATCGCGCCGGCCATGCGCGCGCTGCCCTTGAGCGTATGCAGGGCGCGCAGGATCAGGCCGGCGTGGCGGGCATCCTGGCCGTCGCCGGCGGTGGCTTCCCAGCCGCGCAGCAGCCGGCCGAGCTCGGGCAGGCTGCCGTGGGCTTCCTCGAGGAAGATCTCGACCAGCGCGGGGTCGAGCGGCGCCTCGCCGTCCGGCGCGATGCTTTCGTTGGCCGCCTCGGCCAGCGGCGCCGCCGCGTGCGCGGAAGCGGGTTCGGGCACGAGCGGGATGGCCGCGGCAAACCCGGCCGCGCCGTCCTGCGCCTCGGCAAACGGCGGTGACGATGGCGACGATGGCTTGCCGAACAGCAGCGCGACCGGCGCGCCTTCCGCCTCCGGCGCCATGCCGGCCGATTCCGGCACGGCCAGGCGCGGGCGCACCATGGCGCGCTCGCCCAGCTCGGCCAGGCTGCGGCACAGCGCGTCGTCGGCATCCGGCCAGATGCCGGCGGCGAACTGGTGCAGCATGCCGCGCACGCGCTCGACCGCCTGTTCGAGCAGGCGGAAATCGCCGGGGTGCATGGCCACCGGATGCGTGCCCAGTTGCAGCATCAGGCGCTCGAGCGCCTCGGCGATCGCGCGCACCGGCTCCAGGCCCACGGTGGAGGCGCTGCCCTGCAGCGTATGCGCGACGCGCAGCGCCAGCTCGCTCGGGCACGGGCGCCCTTCGTGGCGCCATTCGGAGACGTCGGTGGCGAACTGGCGCACCAGATCGTCGGCTTCCTGCAGGTAGACGTTGTAGAGCGGCAGGCTGATGCGGACCGGGCCGATCACCTTGAAATGGTCGTTCTGCTCGGCGGGCGTGCTGGCGAAGCGGAACGGGATGACCTTGGCGTCGGCCGCGGCTTCGTCGTCGGCGGTCAGGCCGGTTGCCTGGTCGGCGGGTTGCGCTGCCGGTCCGGTCCCGGCTTCGGTCCCGGCCTCGGCCCCATTTCCGGTCCCAAATTCGGACCCGGGAACGAATTCGGCCATGAGTTCGCCCGCGAGTTCGGCCGCGAGTCCGGCGGCCACGCCGCTCTCGCCGCCCGGCTGGCCGTCCGCGTCGAGCAGCGCGAGCCCGTCCACGAAGGCCGGCGCCGCGAACGCGGCCGGGTCTTCCACCGGCGCGGCGGCGGCGGCGACGTCGGCAGCGGCAGCGGCAGCGGCAGCCTCCTCGCCGGCACGCACCGCCTGCGCCGCGGCCAGCAGGCCGGCGGTGTCGTGCGTGGCCAGCGGATCGACCTGCAGCGCCGTCACCCACGCGGCCAGCTCGCCGTGCGCGCGCAGCAGCAGGTCGACCACCGCCTGCGACGGCCCGCGCGCCTCGGCGATCCACAGGTTCATCACCTGTTCGATGGCCCAGGCCGCCTCGCCGTAGCGGTGCAGCCCGACCATGCGGCTCGATCCCTTGAGCGTATGGAAGGCGCGCCGCAGGCGGCTGACGGTATCGGCGTCGCCGAGCGCCGCGAGGCCGGCGCGCAGGTCGCTGGCGACCTCGCCCAGCACTTCGTCGGCCTCGGTGAGGAAGATGTCGAGCAGCTCGGCATCGATGGCGGCGCTGTCCGCGGCAGCCGGCGGCGCCGGCGCGGCGGCGGGCGCGCTCGCCACATTGGCCGGCAGCGCGTCCGCCAGCGCCACCACCAGGCGCTCGGCCGCGCCCTGCGAGCCGGCCAGCCAGGCATTGAGCTGGGTGGTGGCTTCGTCGGCCTGGCGCCGCAGGCCGGCGTCGTCGTCGATGGCCGCCTGCTCGTTGAGCGCCTGCAGCGCGGCGCGCAGCGCCTTGACCTCGGGCGCGTCGGCGGCGGCCGGGTGGCGCACCACCTCGCTGGCGGCCGCGCGCGCGTTGGCGAGCAGGGCCGCGTGGGACACCGCGCCGCCTTCCGCCGCGGCGTGGCCGGCCGCATCGTATTCCGCGCCATCCGGCGCGTCGGCGGCGGCGCGGCGGCCGAACGCGAGCGCGTCGATGAACGCATGCACCGCGCCGAGCTCGCCGGCGATCGCGGCCAGCCAGCCGGCGCGCCCGGCGGCGGCGTCCGGCGCGGCATCCGGCGTGGCGCGCGCGCCGGCCAGCAGGCCGAGCGACTGCGCCACGCGCTGCAGCGCCGCGGCCACGGTGAGCGCCTCGGCGC
The DNA here is from genome assembly GCF_977008105.1 of Cupriavidus ulmosensis. NCBI lineage: Bacteria > Pseudomonadati > Pseudomonadota > Betaproteobacteria > Burkholderiales > Burkholderiaceae > Cupriavidus > Cupriavidus ulmosensis. Next base: position 1,078,068 of record NZ_CDRMWP010000001.1, on the reverse strand, counting down.
GCAGCGTCTCCGGCAGCGCGCCGGCGTCCTGCAATTGTTCCAGCGTGGCGCCCAGCGCGGCGAACGCGCGCTGCGCATCGCGCAGGTGGGCGCCGGATTCGGGGCGGGCCGCGTCGCGGTCGTAGGCGTCGAGCCAGGATTCACCGCTGTCGAGATGGCCGCGCAGCTGCGCCACGGCGGCCTCGCGCAGGCGCTGCGCGCGCGCCTGCTCCACCATCTGCGCCAGCCAGCGCGGCGCGGGCGCCGCGGCGTTGCCCCGCTGGCGCTCGCCCAGGTAGGCGGTCAGCTCGTCGCAGCGCTGCGCGAAACCGGCGGCCGCGGCGTGGCCGGTGTTGCCATGCACGCGCCACGGCAGCGCCAGCGCGCGGCCGAGGAACAGCGCGACGGCGCCGATACCGATGTCCTCGCCTTCGGCGCCTTCCTGCTGCACGCCCTCCCGCCGCGCGCCGCCGGCCAGCACGGCGGGCTGCGCGGCGGCGTCCAGGCAGCGCAGCAAGGCGGGCTGGGCCAGCGGCTGCGCGGCTTCGGCCAGCGCCGCGAGCGCGCCCTGCCAGTCGCCGTGCTGCGGGTCGGCGGCGGCGCGCTCGAGCGCGGCGGCGGCCTGCTGCAGGTTGCGCGTGTCGATCGGGTCGAGCCAGCCGTAGTAGCGCACGCGGAAATCGGCGCGCGCCACGCCGTGCGCGGCGTCGATGCGGAACGCCTGCAGGCATTCGCGGATGGCCGAGCGCAGCGCCAGCACCGGCTGGCTTTCGGCCTCGCCGGCGGGCGCGGCCGCGCCGGCGCCGGTGGTCGTGACCAGCAGGTAGACGGCGTCGTTGAGCAGCGCCTGCGGCACGCGCACCTGGCCTTGCAGGTACTGGCGCAGCAGCAGGTGGGCCCGCGCCGCCAGGCGCTTGGCGAGCAGGTCGGAGGGCAGCAGGCCGTGGGCCAGCGCGCCGAACACCAGCGCCAGCACGTGCCACACGCCGCGGTCGGGGTGGTCGGTGGCGCGGCGCAGCTCCTGCTCGCTGGCGCGCACGTCTTCGAGCGCGGACTCCAGCGGCAGGTAGGCCTCGCGCAGCAGGCTCTCGTCGTGGCACGGCACCGGCAGGCGCAGCGCCTTGAGCAGCGCGGCCTCGAAGCGCTGGCGCGCGCGCGTGACCGAGGCAGCCATGCGCATCGGCAGCAGGATGCCGGGCAGCATCTGCAGCTCGTCGACCCACAGGTCGGCCGGATGCACGCGGTCTTCGCCGAGGCGGCCGAGCACGTCGGCATAGGAGCGGAACAGGCGCACCGGGTCTTCGTCGTCGCCGGCCATCAGGTCGTCGACGTACTCGGCCAGCGCCTGCACGCCGAGGCGGAACACGCCCAGCGTCTGCGCGTCGGCCGGCACGGTGCCGGCGTCGATGGCGTCGAGCAGGCGGCGCAGCACCTGGCAGTACGGGTCCACGCCGCGCAGGCCGACGATGTGCACGGCGCCGGCGGCCTGGTGCAGGTGCTGGCCGGCCAGGCGCAGCGAGGTGGTGTCGCGCGCGCCGAGCGCCTCGGGCGCCTGCTGCACCTCGTCGACGTAGTGGCCCAGTTCGGCGGCGGCATCGTCGAGCGCCGCGCGCAGGCTCGGCGCCAGCCATGCCAGCATGGAAAGGTCGCGCGACACCGGGCTGCCGGCGGCTTCGGCGGCGTGCGTGGTGCCGGCGGCGCGCTGGGCCGCCGGTGCCGGCACGTCCGGCGCGGCCGGACCGGCGCCGGCGGGCTCGTGCGAGGCGGGGAAATTCAATGACATGACTGCATCCAATGCGTCCAATGCGGTGGCGCCGGTCCGTGGCGCGCGGCGGCCGTGGCTCGCGTAACCCGTCAGGCGATCTTGAATCGCAGCACGGAGTTACGCAGTTCCTCGGTCAGCAGGGTGAGCTGGCGCACCGACAGCGCGGTCTGGCGCGTGCCGGACGAGGTCTGTTCGGTCACCTGCAGGATCCCTTCGATATTGCGCGCCACCGCGGTGGCGAGCCCCGCTTCGTGCGAGGTGGTCTGCGAAATCTGCTCGATCAGCTCGGCGAGCTGGCGCGACACGCGGCCGATCTCCACCAGCGCGGCGCCGGCGTTGTCGGACAGCTTGGCGCCTTCGACCACGCCCTGCGTGCTGCGCTCCATCGCGTGCACCGCGTCCTGCGTGTCGGTCTGGATGGTGCGGATCAGCGCGCCGATCTGCTTGGTCGCCTCGCCCGAGCGTTCGGCCAGGCGCTGCACTTCCTCGGCCACCACCGAGAAGCCGCGCCCGGCCTCGCCGGCGGAGGCGGCCTGGATGGCGGCGTTGAGCGCCAGCACGTTGGTCTGCTCGGTAATGTCGGAAATCAGCTCGACGATCTCGCCGATCTCCTGCGACGACTCGCCCAGGCGCTTGATCCGCTTGGAGGTGTCCTGGATCTGCTCGCGGATGTCGTTCATGCCGGCGATGGCGTTCTGCACCGCGTGCTGGCCCTGCTCGGCGGCGGCCAGCGAGGCGCGCGCCACGTTGGCCGACTCGGCCGCGCCGCGCGACACCTGGGTGATGCGGTCGGCCATCTCCACCACCGACTCGCCGGTCTGGCGGATCTGGCGCGACTGTTCCTCGGAGGCGGCCACCAGCTGGGTCGAGGTGTCCTGCACCTGGCCCGAGGCCTGCGTCACCTCGCCCGCGGTCTGCTGCACCCGGCCGACCAGCTCGCGCAGTTCTTCCACGGTGTAGTTCACCGAGTCGGCGATGGCGCCGGTGATGTCCTCGGTCACGGTGGCCTGCCTGGTCAGGTCGCCGTCGGCGATGTCCTGCAGCTCGTTCATCAACTGCAGAATGGCCTTCTGGGTGGCGTCGTTGTTGCGCTTTTCCTCGAGGCGGCGCGCCTCGGCTTCGTGCTCGCGGGCTTCCGCCTCGCTGGCGCGGGCGCGCGAATCGCGCAGGTAGAGCGCCGCCAGCCCGGCCAGGAACAGCAGCGTCAGCACCGCCGAGACGATGGTCGCGCCCAGCGTCAGCGGACGCACGCGCGCGCCTTCGGCGTAGGCCGACTGCAGTTGCGACAGCTCGCCGCGCAGCGCCTCGTTGTCGTTGAAGATCTGCTGCTGGGCGCGCTTGGCGGCGATCAGGCCGGGCAGGTTCTGCAGGATGGTCTGCGTGGTCTTCTGCACGGCGTCGAAACGCTGCGAGAGCTGCTGCAGGTAGGTGCGCGTCTCGGCGTCGCCGGTGGCCGCCAGGCGCAGCGCCTCGCTGCCGTTGAGCAGGCCGTCCAGCGTCTCGCGGAAGGTGTTGGTGTCCTTGCCCAGCAGGAACGCGGTTTCCGGGTTGACGCCTTCGCCGGCCAGGAACTCGTTGAGGTTCTTGCCCAGGCGCTGCGTCAGCATCACCAGCTGCGCGGAGGCGGCCACCTCGCGCGCGTTGGCGCCGCCCTGCAGCTTGATCGCCGCCACCTGCTCGGCGCTTTCCAGCAGTTCCGGGTTGGAGGCGTTGAAGATCTGCAGCGTCTGGCCGATGGTGGTCAGGGTCGGCTGCTGGGCCAGCACGTCGCCCGCGCTCTTCTCGGTGCGGCGCCACGATTCGATGGCCTTCTCCAGCAGCGGCGCGGCCGCGCCGCCGGTGGCGCGCACGTGCTTTTCATCGCTGCCGTTCTGCAGCGACTGCAAGTCGCCGGCCAGCTCGGCCTTGGACTGGCGCAGCTGCGTGAAGCCCTGCGCATTGCCCAGCAGCGCCACCGGCACCGCCTTGGCCAGGCGCTGGGAGTGCATCAGCATGTCGCCGGCGATCTCGATCTGCGCCGCGCCGTTGTTGGCCTCGCGGTTGTCCGCGTACACCGACGCCAGCAGCGCCACCAGCGACAGCACCACGCCGCCGGTCAGCGCGCGCTGCTGGCTGGCGAACGGGATGCGGGCCAGCCTGTCGGCGATGCGCTCGGCCGGGGTGCTCCTGTCCGCCGGCGCCGCCGCGTTCACCGCCACCTCGGCGGCAGCGGCCACCGGCGCCCGGCGACCCAGGCTGATGTTCTTGAAACCCATAGCACCCTCTGTTCGTTATTCTTCGATTCTTGGTTTCTCTGCGGCGCGTCCGCGGCCAGCGCGGACCCGCCTCCTCCCCGCCGCCTGCCGCTTCTTCGTGCCGCTTCTCCGTGCCGCCCGCGATGCGTCTCCGTGCCGCCGGCGCCCCTCAGGCAGCCTGCCGGCCGACCTGCAGGAAGGCCGGCGACGCCAGCAGGCGGTTCACGTCCAGCACCTGCCAGTCGCGCCCGTCGCGGTCGGCGAAGCGCGCGCCCTCCCATTCCGGCGCGTCCTGGGGCTGGCCCGGCGGCGGCATGGACGGCGGCTCCGCCGGCAGGCTCAGCTCGCCGGCATGGCGCAGGCCGATCACGCGCGTGGCCAGGATGCCGCAGGCGCGCTCGACCTGGCGCGACAGCACCACGATCTTGCTGCCCGGCTGCAGCGGGGTGGCACCCTCGCCGCAGAACAGGCCGAAATCGATCACGCCGAGCAGGCTGCCGCGCGCGTTCACCAGCCCCGTGTACCAGCCCTGCGTGAGCGGCACGCGGCTGGGCTGGCGCATCTCCAGCACTTCCCCGGTCTCCTTGAGCGGCAGCAGCCAGTGGCGCTGGCCGACCTGCAGGCCGAGAAAGCTGTCCATCGCCGGCAGGCTGCGCGCCTCGCGCAGGCGGCGGGCCAGCATGGCCTGGTAGTCCTGCAGCCGGGTCTGTCTGGCCCGGAGATCCTGGCGCGGCGCGTTCATGGGCGGATTCCGTCGTGGCAAGGGAGTAGGCGGGTGGGCAGGCGGGCGGCGACCGGCTCAGTGGGCCAGCGCCGCGATCTTGCCGAGCAGCTCCGCGCCGTCGACCGGCTTGACGATGTAGTCGGCCGCGCCCTGGCGCATGCCCCAGATGCGGTCGGTGTCCAGGCCCTTGCTGGTGCACATGATGACCGGGATGTCCTTGAAGCGGTCGTCGCGCTTGATGGCGCGGGTGGCCTGGTAGCCGTTCTGGCCCGGCATCACCACGTCCATGAGGATCAGGTCGAAGCGCTCGCTTTCGAGCCGGGCGAAGGCCTGGTCGCTGTTGCCGGCCACCGACACCTTGAAGCCCTGCTTGCCGAGCAGGTCGGACATGAACAGGGCTTCGGTCGGGGAGTCGTCGACGATGAGGATCTTGCTGATGGTCATGAGTATTCCTAGATATGCGCTCAGGCCGGTTCGGCGCTGGCCACGGCGGCGGCACATGGCACGCAGGCATCGACGGCCTGCAGCAGCGACTCGCGGGTGAACGGCTTGGCGAGATGGTCGCGCGCGCCGACGAGGCGGCCGCGCGAGCGGTCGAACACGCCGTCGCGGGACGACAGCATGATCACCGGAATGGCATGGAAGCGCGGGCTTTTCTTGATCAGGGCGCAGGTCTGGTAGCCGTCCAGGCGCGGCATCAGGATGTCGCAGAAGATCAGGTCCGGGTGCATGTCGCCAACCTTGGCGAGCGCCTCGAAGCCGTCCTCGGCCAGCAGCACCTCGCAGCCGGCCTGCGACAGGAAGATCTCGGCGGTGCGGCGGATGGTGCTGGAGTCGTCGATGACGAGCACCTTGCGGCGCGCGGGCGCGACCGTGCCGCCGGCGGCCGCGCCGGCTTCGGCCACGCCGGTGGCTCCGATGGCTCCGGCACTGACCCGTTCGGCGTTGACCCGAATACTTTCTAGTGGTTGAGCGACCCGCATCCCGTTCCCGCAACCAGCGCGCCCCTCGCGGGACCCGCCGGCATTCACCTGAGAACTTCCGCGCGGCGCAGCGTGGCTGCGCCGGCGGACCCCGAAACAAAACGTCCTGATTCCCGAAAAACACACCGCCGCGGTGGCCCGCGCCCGGCAAACGGCGGCGCGTGGTACCCGCGCCTGCCCAAGTCCGCCCCCAAAGGGGGGATTTTCAAATTTGAAACAGAGTGTGACAACTCGCCGTGGGGCCGTCAATCCGGAATCCGGAACATTCCCCGGCGATCTGTCGCATCGACGCGACGCGGCGGCGCGGGCCGGCTTGTCACGGGCACGTCATGCTGCCCTGCCCGGGATGCCCCGCCGCCGGCGGATGCGATACCCCGGCGCGCGGCGGCACGGAGCCGCGCGACGGCGGCTTACAGAGCCACCATCTCGAAATCTTCCTTGCGCGCGCCGCATTCCGGGCACGTCCAGTTGATGGGCACGTCTTCCCACTTGGTGCCGGGGGCAATGCCGTCTTCGGGCGCGCCGGCGGCTTCATCGTAAATCCACCCGCAGATCAGGCACATCCAGGTCTTGTATTCCATAACGGTTCAGTCACTCTCCATTAAAATTCAGGGCCAGATGGTACCGAATCGGCGGCGCCGGCGCCAGCCGGGCAAGCACGATCCGGGCCAAACACGCCGTGTTCGCGCACGTTACCGCGCAAATGCCCTTCATTGGGGATTTTTTGCCGGCATTTCCGCCAGACTTGCCGCCCGATAGAACGCGTTCCTCCTGCTTTTGATCTCACGCAAAGCCATGTCTCGTAACCAGCAGCTTTTCGACCGCGCCCAGCAAACCATCCCGGGCGGCGTCAATTCGCCCGTGCGCGCCTTCCGCTCGGTGGGCGGCACGCCCCGCTTCATCACGCGCGCCGAAGGCGCCTACATGTGGGATGCCGACGGCCAGCGCTACATCGACTACATCGGCTCGTGGGGCCCGATGATCGTCGGCCACGCCCACCCCGAGGTGGTGCGCGCGGTGCGCGAGACCGCCGGCCTGAGCTTCTCGTTCGGCGCGCCGACCGAGGCCGAGATCGAGATGGCCGAGGAAATCTGCAAGCTGGTGCCGTCGATCGAGCAGGTGCGGCTGGTGTCGTCCGGCACCGAGGCCACCATGAGCGCGCTGCGCCTGGCGCGCGGCTTCACCAAGCGCGACCTGATCGTCAAGTTCGAGGGCTGCTACCACGGCCATGCCGACAGCCTGCTGGTCAAGGCCGGCTCGGGCCTGCTGACGTTCGCCGACACCACGCAGAACGCGCCGTCCTCGGCCGGCGTGCCGGCCGACGTGACCAAGCACACGATGGTGCTGGAGTACAACAACGTCGAGCAGCTCGAACAGGCCTTCATCAAGCACGAGGGCGAGATCGCCGCGGTGATCGTCGAGCCGGTGGCCGGCAACATGAACCTGGTGCGCGCCAGCGACGCCTTCCTGCAGGCCATGCGCGCGCTGTGCACCAGGCACGGCGCCGTGCTGATCTTCGACGAGGTGATGACGGGCTTCCGCGTGGCGCTGGGCGGCGCGCAGGCGCACTACGGCATCACCCCGGACATGACCTGCCTGGGCAAGGTGATCGGCGGCGGCATGCCGGCCGCGGCCTTCGGCGGCCGGCGCGACATCATGGCCTGCCTGGCGCCGCTGGGCGGCGTCTACCAGGCCGGCACGCTGTCGGGCAACCCGCTCGCGGTGGCGGCCGGGCTGACCACGCTCAAGCTGATCCAGGCGCCCGGCTTCCACGACCGCCTCGCCGCGCAGACCCGCAAGCTCGCCGACGGCCTCGCCGCGGCCGCGCGCGAAGCCGGCGTGCCGTTCGCCGCCGACGCCATCGGCGGCATGTTCGGCCTGTACTTCCGCGAGGGCGTGCCGGGCAGCTTCGCCGAAGTCACCCGGTGCGACACCGCGCGCTTCAACCGCTTCTTCCACGCCATGCTGGACGCCGGCGTCTACCTGGCGCCGTCCGCGTTCGAGGCCGGCTTCGTCTCGGCGCAGCACGACGACGCCATCCTCGCCACCACCATCGAGGCGGCGCGCAAGGCGTTCGCCGCCGGCTGAGCGGCCTGCGCACCACCGCGTGGCTAGCCGCGCGGGACCGCCTCGCCGAGGCTGGCGCCCGCGCGTGCCAGCGCCGACGCCAGCGCCTCGCCGGCCGGCGTCATCGGCGCGCGCAGCTCGTTGCGCAGCCAGCCCTCGCGCGCCAGCATGGCCTTGAGCGGACCGGGGTTGGGCTGCGCGAACAGCAGCCGGATCATCGGCATCAGCGCGTGGAACAGGCGCCGCGCCTGCTCCAGCCGCTGGTCCGCCACCGCGCGCGCCAGCGCCACGAACGACTCCGGGCGCAGATGGGCCGAGGCGACGATCGCCCCGCTGCCGCCCAGGCACAGCGTGCCCAGCAACTGGTGGTCCTCGCCGGCCAGCAGCGCCAGGCGGCCGTCGGCGATCACCGCCTGGGTACCGTGATAGTCGCCGCCGCAATCCTTGACGGCATGGATGTTCGGATGCGCGGCCAGCGCCAGGATGGTGTCGGTCTCCAGCTTCACGCCGGTGCGGTACGGAATGTCGTACAGCACCAGCGGCGCGGCGGCGGCGTCGGCCAGCATGTGGAAATAATCGATCAGCCCGGCCTGCGACGGCCGCACGTAGGCCGGCGCCGACGCCAGCACGCCCGCCAGCGGCCGCGCGGCCAGGCGCCGCACGCGCGCCTGCGCCTGGCGCGCGTTGCTGCCCGCCACGCCCATCATCACCGGCAGCCCGCCGGCGGCCTCGAGCACGGTGTCGAGCACGGCCAGTTGCTCGTCCTCGTCGAGCGCGGCCGCCTCGCCGGTGCTGCCGCACGCCACGAAGCCGGCGATGCCGCTGGCGGCGTAGCGGCGCGCCAGCCGCGCCAGCGCGGCGTGGTCGACCTCGCCGTGGGCGAACGGCGTCACCAGCGGCAGCCAGATGCCGGCGAAGGCCTGCCGCGGCGGCCGTGCCGGTTGTTGTGATTGCTCTGCTTGTTCTGCTTGCTGCATGAAACACTCCTGTACGACCGGTCAGGAAAAAACCGTACAGAAGGGCGCCGGATTGGCGGCTGGGTCTGCCGTGGACTGCGGGAAGATGGAAGCGGCAAAGCCGGCCTCGCCCCTGGTCGCAGGTGCCGTTCCGTCGCTCATCTGACGGAACAGCGCGCCCCGGTCAGACGAGCGGCTGTTTTTTGGCTTTGGCGCGCGCGGGCATCCGCGGCTGCGAGGCAGCTCGGGCGGGTGCGGAAATCGGCGGAAAGGCGCGCATGGCGAAGCGGGGATCGGGAAAACCGGGGATCGAGAATCCGGGCAAGGCCGCGGCGGTGCCGGTGCGGGACCGCGGCCGCCGGGCCGAAGCCGACAATCTACCGGCACCGGCATGCCGGCGTCAACCGGCACGCCGGCGCTTGCCGGCGGCGCCCCCTGCGCTACACTGGTGCTTCCCCGATTTCCGGAGTGTTCGATGCGCGCATCCCTGTCCCCTGCCCTGTCCTCTGTCCCGGCCTCCGCGCGGTCCGTCCTGCGCTGGCTGCTGCTGGCCCTGAGCGCCAGCCTGCTGTCCGCCTGCGGATACAACGACTTCCAGGCCAAGGACGAGGCCGTCAAGGCAGCCTGGGGCGAGGTCATCAACCAGTACCAGCGCCGCGCCGACCTGATCCCCAACCTGGTCAACACCGTCAAGGGCTACGCCACGCACGAGCGCGAGACCCTCGAAGCCGTGACCAAGGCCCGCGCCGCGGCCACCAGCATCCAGGTCTCGCCCGAGACCCTCAACGACCCCGAGGCCTTCAAGCGCTTCCAGCAGGCCCAGGGCGAGCTGAGCGGCGCGCTGTCGCGCCTGCTGGCCGTGTCGGAAAACTATCCGCAGCTCAAGGCCGACGCCTCTTTCCGCGATTTGCAGTCGCAGCTCGAAGGCACCGAGAACCGCATCACGGTGGCGCGCCAGCGCTATATCGCCGCGGTGCGCGACTACAACGTCCTGGCGCGCAGCTTCCCCACCAACCTGACCGCGATGGTGTTCAAGTACCCGGTCAAGCCGTCCTTCTCGGTGGAGAACGAAAAGGCCATCTCGGCGCCGCCGGCGGTGAAGTTCTGATCCGCGCCGCGCACACAGCAGGCTAGACCCAAGAGGCTGAACCCATGCGGCAAGACCTGGCCCGACCCCTCCCCCCGCCGGCCGCGCGCGGCTGGCGCGGCGCGCTGCTGGCGCTGGCGCTGATGCTCGGCGCGCTGCTGGCGTGGCCGGCCGCGGCCGCGGCGGCGGCCGGCGCCGACGGCTTCGTGCCGGTGCCGCCGCTGACCCAGCGCGTGACCGACCTCACCGGCACGCTCAGCGCCAGCCAGCGCGGCGCGCTGGAAAACGTGCTGGCCGAATACGAGCAGCAGCGCGGCAGCCAGATCTTCGTGCTGATGGTGCCCACCACCGAGCCCGAGCCGATCGACGCCTACAGCATCCGCGTGGCCGACGCCTGGCGCGCCGGGCGCAAGGGCATCGACGACGGCGTGATCCTGCTGATCGCCAAGGACAACCCGCCCGGGCTGCGCAAGATGCGGCTCGAGGTGGGCCGCGGCGTGCAGGGCTCGCTCACCGACGCGATGTCCAAGCGCATCCTGCAGGACGTGATGGCACCGCACTTCCGCCAGAACGACTTCTACGGTGGCCTCGCGGCCGGCGTCTCGGCCATCCAGGCCACCATCGACAAGGAAGGCCTGCCCGGCCCGCAGGCCGGCGGCAAGCCGGCCCAGCGCGATTCGCTGGCCGGCTGGCTGCCGGTGCTGTTCCCGCTCGCCATCATCCTGTTCTTCTTCATCTCCGCCGCGCGCCGCCCGCGCGGCCCGCAGATCGTGACCGGCCGGCGCGGCTGGGACGCGGCCGCGGGCGGCCTGGGCGGCACGCTCGGCGGGCTCGGCGGCGGCTGGGGACGCGGCGGCGGGGGCGGATTCGGCGGCGGTGGCGGCGGAGGGGGTGGCGGCTTCGGCGGCGGCGGGGGCGGCGGATTCGACGGAGGCGGCGCCTCCGGCAACTGGTAGCCACGCATGCCCCACTTCAAACGCGCGCTGCGCCATCTCGGCACCCGCCCCGGTGCCGCCAACCGCCACTTCCCCGCCGAGGCCCGGCAGCAGCTGCAGCAGGCGGTCGCCGCCGGCGAGCAGCGCCACCACGGCGAGGTGCGCGTGGTGATCGAATCCAGCCTGCCGGTCGGCCTGGCCTTCGCCGGCATCACGCCGCGCGCGCGGGCGCGCGCCCTGTTTGGCGCGCTCGAGGTCTGGAACACCGAAGGCCACACCGGCGTGCTGCTCTACATCAACCTGGCCGACCACGCCGTCGAGCTGCTGGCCGACCGCGGCATCGACGCCCGCGTCGGCCCCGAGACCTGGCGCGCGCTGTGCAGCGAACTGGCCGCCGGGCTGGCGCGCGACCTTTCGGTCAGGCCGGTGCTGGCGGCGGTGGAGCAGATCCACCACCTGCTCGCCACGCACTTCCCCGCCGAGGACGGCAAACCCAACCACAACCAGCTGGACGACCGGCCGGTGGTGCTGTAGCGCCCCCCGGCCGCGCGGCGGCAGGCGCGCCTTCGCCGCGGATCGCGGTCAGGCCGCCCGCGCGCCGCGCTCGCGGCCCAGCGCGTACCAGGCCGCCGCCGCCACCTGCAGCGCCACCAGCCCGCCCCACACCACGAGGTGCGCGCGCGCCGGATAGCGGCCGTCCGCGACCGGCCAGAGATCGAGCACCATGCCCACCCCGACCTGGCAGGCGAAGGTGGCCAGGAACACCGCCAGCGTCAGCGCGGTGGTGGCGCGGCCGATCAGCGCGTCGGGAAAACCGCGCGCCAGCACGGCATAGGCCAGGATGCCGCTCGAGCCGAACACGCCATAGGCGCTCCACATCAGCACCGGCGGCAGCGGCACGCCCGCGATGATCAGGCACTGGACCACGATGAAGCCGCTCATGCCCAGGCCGGCGAACGCATACAGGCTCAGCCCGGCGCGCTCGAGGTGGCGCGCGGCCCAGCCGGCGCACACGCAGCCGCCCATCATGGCGAAGCCGATCACCGACACCAGCCGCGCGCTCTGCCCCGGCGACTGGCCCGCCACGTCGCGCAGGAAGGCGCCCACCCACAAGGTCTGCACCGACAGGAAGATGCCCTGGTTGAGCAGCGCCAGCGGCACCACGCGCAGGAAGCGCTCGTTGCGCAATACCTGCCAGGTGCCGCGCAGCTGCTCGGCGAGGCGCTGCTGGCCGGCGCCGCCGGCTTCGGGCGCGGCGAACCACAGCAGCGCCGCCATGCCCAGCGTCAGCCCGGCCAGCCCGTAGCTGAGCGTGCGCCAGTCCGTCCACGACAGCAGCCACGCCAGCGGCGCGCCCACCACCACCGCGCCGAGGCCGCCGATGGCCATGACCACGCCGTTGAGCAGCGGCATGCGCGACGGCGGGAACCAGATCGACAGCGCCTGGATGGCCGCGCCCAGGCACACCGACACGCCGATGCCGATCAGCAGGCGCCCGGCCGCCAGCGCCGCCATGCCGGGCGCGCTGGCGAACACCAGCGCGCCGGCCACCGCCGCCAGCAGCAGCACGGCCTCGGTGCGGCGCGGGCCGAAGCGGTCGAGCAGCAGGCCCGCCGGAATCTGCGCGCAGGCAAAGCCGAGGAAATAGAAACTGGTCAGCAGGCCGAGATCGGCGGCGCTCAGGCCCATCTCGCGGATCAGGTGCGGCGCGAAGCCCAGGTTGACGCCGCGGTAGACATAGGACACCAGGAAACCGAGCGAGAAGATGCACAGCACGCGCCAGCGCGCGCCGGCGTCGCGCGGCAGGGCCGGCCCGGGCCGGCTGCCGGCGGCGGGCGCGGGCGGGGCGGCAACGGCGGCGGCGGCGGCGGAGGAAGAAGCAGGATTGGCGGAAGTCATGCCGGCATTGTCCCGAGTCGCACAATGCAAGGCCAACGAAAGATACCTGCCGCGATTGTGAGTAGAATTTGACGGCAATGACCTCCCGAACGCCCAAGCCCGCCCCGCCGGCCGCGCCGCCGTCCATCCCGGCCACCGCCACCGCCGCCACCGTGGCCGATGGCCCCGCTGGCGCGCCGGCGCCCGGCGCCACGCGCCAGCGCGCCACCCCGCACCTGCCCGCGCTGCAGGCGCTGCGCGCCGTGGAGGCCGCGGCCCGGCACCGCAGCTTCTCGCGCGCGGCGCAGGAGCTGGCGCTGACCCACAGCGCGATCAGCCACCATATCCGCGCGCTGGAAGCCAGCCTCGGCACCAAGCTGTTCCAGCGCGCCGCCCACCTGATGATGCCCACCAGCGTGGGCGCGCGCCTGGCCGAGCGCATCCGCGACGGCCTGGCCGAGCTGCAGGACGGCCTGCGCGAGGCCAGCAACGGCTGCGCGCCGCAGGTGATACGGCTGGAAGTGAGCGTGATGGCGGATCTCGCCAATGCCTGGCTGATCCGCCGCCTGCCCAGCCTGCGCGACGTGCTGCCGGGGCTGGACCTGCACCTGCGGCTGCACGCCGAGATCAGCCCGCCCGACCCCTACGCGGTGGACGTGGGCATCTGGCACCAGCGCGTGGACCTGCCCGGCTTCGCCTGCCACAACCTGATCGAGGACCACGTGGTCGCGGTGGCCAGCCCGGCGCTGCTGGCGCGCTATCCCGGCTTCACGCTGGCGGACCTGCCGCGCCTGCCGATGCTGCGCTTCGCCCTGCGGCCGTGGCGCGACTGGCTGGAAGCGGCCGGCCTGCCGCCCAGCGAGCCCGAGCGCGGGCCGATCTTCCAGGATGCCGGCATGCTGCTGCAATCGGCCGTGGCCGGCCAGGGCGCGGCCACGGCGCGCCTGCAGCTGGCGCGCGACTATCTCGCCAGCGGCGAGCTGGTGCAGCTGGGCACCGCGCGCATCCCGTCCAGCCTGCACTACTGGGTCATCTGGCGCGAAGCCAATCCGCGCGAGAAGACCATCCAGCAGTTCCACGCCTGGCTGCAGGCGCAGGTGGCGGCTTCGTCGCTGCCGGACGGCGTGCGGCCCGCGGGGATCTAGCCGCCCTGGTTCCGCGCCGCCGCGCGCAGGGCCTCGATGCGCTCGCGCGTGAGCGGATGGGTGGAGAAGAAATCGTTGTCCCCGGCCTTGTCGCCGTCCTCGGCGGCGCGGCGGCTGCGGCGCTCGCGCTTGGTCTCGCGCCCGCCGGCGCCGGCGGAGGCGTCGCCGCTGGCCGCCGGCGCCGCCGCCTCCTGCCTGTGCGCGGCCTCCAGCGCTTCCAGCACGTCGGCGAAGGCCGACACCGGCAGGCGGTTGTCCCGCATGACCTCGACCGCGTAGGCATCGGCCGCGCGCTCGTGCTCGCGCGAGTAGCGCAGCGTCAGCAGCGTCGCCGGCACGCCCGCCAGCACGCTGGAGTAGTCGCCGAAGAAATACGCCGCCAGCGCGCCCACCGCCGAGGCCTGCAGCACCTGCTGCAATCCGTGGCGCTGCGCCACGTGCCCGGCTTCGTGGGCCAGCACGCCGCTCAGGCCCGGGCCGGCGCCGGCCAGCTTCACCAGTTCGTCGGTGACGACGATGGTGCCGCCCGGCAGCGCCAGCGCGTTGGCGCCAAGCTGGCCACCGCGGCGGAACACGATGCGGTAGTCGTGGCCCGGGTCGGGCGGGCGCCGCAGCGCGGCGAAGTCCGCGCGGATGCGCTCCTGCTGCGCGGCCGGCAGCCGGGATGGCGCCAGCAGCCCGTCGTCGATGCTGGCCAGCGTCGCCTCGCCGAGCCGCGCTTCCAGCGCCGGCGGCACGCGGCGCGCCACCACGCCCGCGCCCCACGGCAGCACCACGACGTAGCCGACCGCCAGCACCGCCGCCAGCCCGAGCACCGACAGCAGCACCAGCCGCCAGCTGTTCTGCGCGCGCGCCACCCAGCCCTCGCGATGGCCGCTGGCGGCCAGCAGCGCGGCCAGCCCGGCGTGGTCGGCGATCTCGCAGAACGCGCCGTCGGCGAACGTCACCAGGCGCGGCGCGCGCCGCACGCGCTCCGACACCCGCAGCGCCGACAGTGGCGCGCGGCGCAGCACCGCGCCGCCGCCGTCGCGCAGCACCGCCTCGCGCCCCTCGACCGACAAGCTGGCCGCGTGCGCGCGCGACGAGCGGCCATCGTAGTAAGTGGCGGCGACCGGGGCCGGGGCCTGGGAGGGATGCGGCATCAGGCGGACGGGATCAAGGCAAGGCTCACGGCGAGCTCACAGCGCGATGTCGATGTCGTACCAGTCCACCGCCGCGTCGCCGAGCGCGCCGACCTGCTGGGTTTCGCCGGCCACGAAGGCATCCAGCGGCGCCGCTGCCAGCATGGTCATGCTCTCGACCCGGTAGCGCGTCGAGCGCACCTTGGCGAACGGCATGAACAGGCCCAGCGTGAACACGGTGGCGATCAGGTTGGTGAAGAAGATGAAGAACAGCCGCCCGGCCCTGACCTCGCTGCGGAACGCATGCGGCGCCAGCGTGGTGTGGTTCCACACCAGGTTCTGCAGGCGCGCCATGAAGAACGGCCCGATCGACAGCAGCGCCACGTAGAAACCCGCCACCGCCGCCAGGAAGGCCATCGCCGCGCCGCCCGCGCTGCCGCCGAGGGCATGGCCGAGCACGCCGACGACGACCGCGGCGAGCACGCCCACCGCCACCATCATGCCGAAGGCGCGCAGGTACACGCCGTAGAAGCCGCCCGCGGCGGCATCGATGGCGAACGGCGCCGTGCCGAAGCGCGTGTGGTTGTGCTGGTAGCGCTTGAAGCGCTGGTGCGCCAGCGGCGCCAGCGCATAGAGCGTGAGCACTGCGAGCGCGGGCCACAGCAGGAACACCTTGTAGGCCTCGGCGTCGCCGCCGGTGAAGGCGAAGCGCAGGCCGCGGTAGCTGGAGTTCGCCATGCGAAAGCGCAGCGAGCGCACCAGCAGCAGCGGGAACACCAGCGCCAGCGCGAGGCCCAGCGCCAGCGACAGCAGCATGGAGACGTGGCCGGCGAGCTGGAACACCGCCGCCAGCGCGAACACGATGGCCCGGCCCTTGAGGATGGCCGTGGGGCGGCCGTGATAGTCGAAGCTGGCGTTGTCGAGCCGCGTGTTGCGGTAGAAGTACTGCATGGTGCGCACCTTGGCCCAGGGCGAGTAGATGCCCAGCGTGACGATCGTCAGCAGCGCATTGACGATCCAGATGCGGAAGTACTCCGAGCCCGAGCCGACGAACTCGAACCGCAGCGGATGCGGCTGCGCGGCGGGCGCGGCCGAGGCCGGCACCGGGAAATCGTTATTGCTGTCGTGCATTGCTGGCTTCTCCCTTGAATGCCGCAAACGGTACCCGTCGAGGCCCATGCGCCGGCGGAAAATCGGGCGACGATAGCCCACCGCCATCGTGGCGGCGAGCAATGTATCAGGACTGCAACCAAAATCGCCGTCACCGGGCCGATTTGTAAGAAGTTCCTGCCTCATCCAACAGAGCGAGAAAGCGCCGCCCCGGGCGTGCGCCGGCCCACGTTGGCCTGCCGCGCGACTACAGCGCGGCTACAGCTTTTGGCGCCGGCCTCATCCGGACGCGCGTTGCCCGCACCGCCGGCGGGCATGCGCGCGGCGCAGCGTGCGTTGGCCCACGCGGCCCGCTCCGGGCCCCGCCGTATCGCGCATGAAACCATTTGCGCGACGGTGCGGCGGCGGCTCCACCACCCGGATGCGCCTGCGCGCTTACCCGACCCCGCCGGGCACGATTTTGCCTGAAAACACGACGAGCGCGCCTTGTCATGCACTTGATCGCACCGCCAGGCGCCCGCCACGCCACTGCGCGGCCGGCCCGCGCGATCCGGCCGGGCACGGCAGCACCGCGCCACAGTAACACCAGGGAAACATCCTGTTACAAGAACCGCGTCAAGTTACAAGTAGCCCAAAAACATCACCAATCAAATCAATCACTTAAGTTCACTGGCATGTTCGTCGCTCTTATGCCCGTTACAAAGACCAGAGCGACCGGGAACAAGACAACACGGTACGCCGAGGATGCCAGGGCCAAGCCGGTGCAATCCGGCAGCCCCGGCATCACGACAAAGCATTGAAAACGGGGGTGAAGCGGTTGCCGTGACAGGGCAGCCGTTTCGCGGGGAGGTTTGGCGGCGGGCCGGCGCAATCTTTGTTTCCACGGCCCACGCCGCAGCGGCGACGAGCAACGCGCCGCGGCGGCGATCACAGGCAGTCTTGCAGCACTTTCAGGCGCGGACCGGTTCCTGAGGGAGGTCAGAACCGGTTCGCGGCACCTACCAGCGCAACAAGCCGCAGCAAGCGGCGACCGCGCCGGGTGAGGACCCGCGGCTGGCACCCAGCCACACGGTTCCCTGAAGACTGGTGGAGCCGGGAGGCCCGCCTTGTCGCGTAGCGCCACGGGGAGGCGGCGATGCTTGCATCGCTGCTGCGCCACCGCGCACGCGTCATCGAGGAATCCCCCTGGCTTGGCCACGGCCGGCACCACCGGCCGAATCTTGTGCCCGACTCTCAGCGGGCGCTTTTTCCCCTTGAACCATGACGTAAAGGAGAAGGACATGAACACCATGTTCGAAGGCATCAAGCGTTTTGCGCGTGAAGAAGACGGGGCTGCCGGCGTGGAATATGCGCTGCTGCTGGCGTTCGTGGCGCTGGTCATGATCGTGTCGGGCCCGGCCCTGGCCACCGCGGTCGGCAGCATCTGGTCGAAGATCCAGGCGGCGCTGACGACGGCGGCCGCCTGAGCCTGCCGCCCGCGCGTCCCGGCCGGATCCGAATCCGACCGGGCCGCGCGCCGCCTGCCCGCGAATGCCTCGGTATCACGCCGTCACGCGCTTCATGCAACGAGGATGCCATGAGTACCTTTGACCCTCTTACCAGCGGATACCTGCTCGCCCTGACCGGACTTGCCGCCGCCAGCGACATGCGCAGCCACCGTATCCCCAACTGGCTGGTCGCGGCCGGACTCCTGCTGGCGCTGGCGCTGCAGATGACCTTGCACGGGCCAGGCCAGGGCGCCCAGGCCTGGCTGACCGGCGCGCTGGCCGGATTCGCGCCCTACCTGGCGCTGTACCTGCTCGGCGCCGTGGGCGCCGGCGATGCCAAGCTGATGGCCAGCATCGGCGCCTTCGCCGGACCGCAGGCGGCGCTGGAGATCGCCATCGCGAGCTTCGCCGTGGGAGGGCTGCTCGCGCTGGCCGTCATGCTGATGCGCAAGCGGGTGAGAAAGACATTGTCCGGGATCGGCACGCGCCTGCTGTGGCTGCCGCTCGGCCTGCGGGCCAATCTGGCCGGCAGGGACAAGCTGACCACGGCGGCCCGCCTGCCCTACGCGGTGGCGATCGCGGGCGGCGTGGTGCTGGTGATGACGGGCGTGCTCTGACGAGCCGGGCGCACGCCCCCGCCACGAAAGACAAAGACAAAACAACAACGACGACGACGATGAACGGAACTGGCGCCAGGGCCAGGGGAGGCACTCGCGCCTCGCCGGCGGCGCCGATGCCTGGATCCACACTGGGGAGGACCATCAAATGAGAAACGTACGCGCAATCGTGATGCTGCTGGTGGCGGCGCTGGCCGGGCTGGCGGCGGTGGTGCTGGCCTCGCGCTGGATGATGCAGCAGAGCTCGGGCAGCGTCACCAAGGTGGTGGTGGCCGGCACCGACATCAACCTCGGCCAGCGGCTCGCGCCCGAGTTCGTCAAGGTCGTGGACTGGCCGCGCGAGAGCCTGCCGCCCGGCGCGCTGACCGACCAGAAGCTGATCGACGGCCGCGTGACCAAGGCCAGCGTGATGCGCGGCGAGCCCATCCTCGAATCCAAGCTCACGCCCGTCGGCACGCGCGGCGGCCTCTCCGCCGTGATCGCCGAGGGCAAGCGCGCCATCACCGTGCGCGTCAACGACGTGGTGGGCGTGGCCGGCTTCGCGCTGCCGGGCAGCTTCGTCGACATCATCGTCAACACGCAGAAAGACCAGGCCAGGAGCGAGGGCGCCACGCAGAACGAGCAGTCGATCTCCAAGATCGTGCTCGAGAAGATCCTGGTGCTGGCCATCGCGCAGGAGGTCAACCGCGACGAGACCAAGCCCAAGGTGGTCAATGCCGTGACGCTGGAAGTCTCGCCGGAAGAAGCCGAGAAGCTCGACCTGGCGCGCAGCGTGGGCACGCTCTCGCTGGTGCTGCGCAATCAGGTCGACCCGCGCCCGGTCGACACCGCCGGCGCCACCAAGCGCAGCCTGCTCAACGAGCCCGTGCTCAAGGCCGCGGTGGCCCCGGCGCCGGTGGCCAAGGTGATACAGGTCGTGCAGCGGCTGACCGAGAAGAAGATCGCCAGCAACTGCGTGGGCGTGATCAGCGGCATGCAGCAAAACCAGGAATGCTTCTAAGGCACGGACGCCGACGACGCCAGATGCCGGCCCCAGCCACTGGGGTCAACAACCGGGGGGAAAATCAAATGGACCGACACCATACCCAGGAGGGCAGCCCGCGCGGCCGCGCGCCGCGCAACGGCCCCTCACGCCTGAACCTGACCGCGCTCGCCGTGCTGTCGATGACCTGCGTCTGGCTGGGCAGCGAGCAGGCCCGGGCCGCCGATGCCGCGGCCGCCGGCACCGCCGGCGCGACGGGGAATGCGGGCGCGGCGGGCGCCGCCCAGGCACAGGCCGCGCAGGCAGCACAAGCTGCGCCGCAGGCGATGAAGCTCGCCGCCAACGGTCCGATCCAGCTCACCATCGGCGCGGCCAGCGTACCGCCGCCGCCGAGCGATGCCGGCCTCAGCCGCGGGCCCAATTGCATGGGCGCGGCGCGCGAGCCGCAGCAGATCGCGGTGCCGGTGGGCAAGTCGCGCATGCTGCCGCTGCCCGAGCCGGTGCGCACGCGCACGCTGGGCAATCCCGGCGTGGTGCAGGCCATGCTGGTGTCGCCGCAGACGCTCTACCTGCTCGGCCTGGATGTCGGCACCACCAACATGATCGTGCAAGGCAAGAGCGGCAACTGCACGGTCATCGACGTGACGGTCGGCGCCGACCCCGGCGGCCTGCAGTCGACCCTGCACGACCTGCTGCCCGGCGCGCGCGGCGTGCGCGTGTCCGCCGCCGCCGACAGCCTGGTGCTGACCGGCAACGTGCCGGACTCCACCGTGGCCCAGATGGTGATCGACATCGCCAACGCCTTTGTCGTGCGCCAGACGCGCGGGCCGCTGCAGGCGCCTCCGCAAGGGTTCGGCGCGCCCGGCCAGCCCATGCTGGCCATGAACGGCATGCCGATGGGGGGCATGGGCATGGGCATGGCCGGCACCGGCAACGCCGGCGGGCAGCCGCTGCGCAGCCAGCGCATCATCAACATGATGACGGTGGATTCGCCGCAGCAGGTGATGCTCGAAGTGAAGGTGGCCGAGGTGTCCAAGACGCTGATCGACCAGCTCGGCGCCGCGTCCAACCTCAACGGCGCCTTCGGCAGCTGGAGCTTCGGCCTGCTGGCCAACTTCCTCTCGGGCGGCGCGGGCGTGATCACCGGCATCAAGCACAACAACCTGCCGTTCAACTTCCAGGTCGACGCGCAGAAGGGCGACAGCCTGGTCAAGGTGCTGGCCGAGCCCAACCTGATGGCGATCAGCGGGCAGGAGGCGAGCTTCCTGGCCGGCGGCAAGGTCTTCATCCCGGTGCCGCAGGCCTCCAGCGCGGGCGGCACCACCATCACGCTGCAGGAAGAGACCTTCGGCGTCGGCCTGCGCTTCACGCCGACGGTGCTGGCCAACGGCCGCATCAACCTGAAGGTGGCGCCCGAGGTGTCCGAGCTGTCGCCCACCGGCGTCGCGCTCTCGGCGCCCAACCTGAGCGGCAGCACCATCCTGCCGCTGATCACCACACGCCGCGCGTCCACCACGCTGCAGGTGATGGACGGACAGAGCTTCGCCATCGGCGGCCTGATCAAGAGCAACGTCACGGGCAGCCTCAAGGCCCTGCCGGGCGCCGGCGAACTGCCGATCCTCGGCAACCTGTTCCGCAGCACCAACTTCCAGCAGGACAAGAGCGAGCTGCTGTTCGTGGTCACGCCGCGCCTGGTCAAGCCGCTGCCGGCCAACTACCCGATGCCGACCGACTCCTTCGGCAGGCCCACCCCGGGCGAGGTCTTCATCAACGGCAACATGGAAGGCCATCCGGACGTGGTCATGCCGCCGAGAGCGCCCGCCGGCGCGCCGCTGCCGGCGCCGGTCAGCGCGCCGGCCGCGCCGATGGCGCCCGCCCCGGCCGCGCCCACCACCAGCAAGGACCCGATGGCGGGCCCGCGCGACAGCGCCGACGCGGCCGCGCCGGCGCCGACCATCGCCGGCACGGCAACGCCTGCCGATGCCGCGCAATGAACAGGGGAAACATCATGGACATCCGCACACTCGCCGCCCGCTGCGCGCGGCTCGCCCTGGCCGCCGCCGCCGCGGGCGCGGCCGCCGGACTGGCCGGCTGCATGACCACCACGCCGGTGTACGACGCCCACTTCGGCGAAGCCGTGCGCATCGTGCGCGCCATGCAGACGCTCAATCCCGATGCCTCGCTGAACGCGGACCCCGTCACCGGCGTCGACGCGCGCAGCGCCACCTTCGCGATGGACCGCTACAACACGTCGTTCCGCAATCCGCCCGCGGACACGAATGCGTACGCGATCGGCGTCGGCACTTCGTCCGCTTCGTCGGCGCCCTGACCCGATGGCGGCACGCGGTGACATGCGGCGGCCCGCTGCAACGCCGCCGCGGGCCGCCAGGCACAACACAATCTGGGAGAAACAGTGATGGCAAAGCTCATTCTGGTCTCGGCCGACGAGGCGCGGGCCCGGCAGATGTCTTCGATGGCCGGCCAGGCCGCCACGCAAAGGCAGTTGCAGCTGGTCTGCGCCGACCCGGAGAAGGCACTCGGCATGGCCGGGCTGATCCATCCCTCCGACTTCCTGATCCTGCAGGCCGACGACTTCAGCGCCGACGTGCTGGAACGCCTGCGCCAGCGCTTCCCGGAGCCCGGCGACGTGCCCTGCATCCTGGTCACGCCGTCGCCGTCGGCCGAGCTGCTGATGCGCGCCATGCGCATGGGCATCCGCAGCGTGCTGCGCTGGCCGCTGGACCCGCGCGAGTTCAACGGGGAACTGGAGCGGCTCGCGGTCAAGCCGCTCAACGGCAGCCACGCCGAGGCGCGCACCTTCACCTTTGCCTCCTGCAAGGGCGGCAGCGGCACCACCTTCGTCGCCGCCAACTTCGGCTACGCCATCGCCGCCCGGCGCGGCAAGCGCGTGCTGCTGGTGGACCTGGTGCAGCAGTTCGGCGACGGCGCCTTCCTGGTCACGGACAAGGCGCCGCCGGCCACGCTCGCGGACATCTGCCAGCAGGTCGAGCGCCTCGACCTGGCGCTGCTCGATGCCTGCATCACGCATGCGCACCCGAACTTCGACGTGATCGCCGGCGCGGGCGATCCGGTCAAGGCGGGCGACATCAAGTCCGCCCACCTGGAAAACATCCTCGACCTGGTGCGCCCGGCCTACGACGTGATCCTCTTCGACATCGGCCAGGACATCAACCCGTCCTCGATCATGGTGCTGGACCACAGCGACACCATCTACCCGGTGCTGCAGCTGAGCCTGCCCTACCTGCGCGCGGGCCGCGGCCTGATGGAGATCTTCCGCTCGCTGGGCTACCCCGCCGACCGCCTGCACCTGGTGATCAACGAGTTCGAGAAGCACTCGCCGGTGAGCGTGCGCACGCTGGAAGAAACGCTGGGCGGCAAGGTCGCGCACATCCTGCCGTCCGACCTCAAACCGGCCCGCGACGCCAGCAACCAGGGCGTGCCGGTGCTGCAGCTCGCCGAGCGCAGCCCGATCGCGCGCGCGCTGGCGCAGATGGTGGACACGGTGTTCCCGGACACCGCGAAGCAGGAGGACGGCCTGCTGCGGAAGCTGCTCGGCCACGGCAGGGAACGCGCCGGGCAGGCCATGCCGGTGGAGCGGCACGCCTGAACGGATCGCGGCGACGGCCGCCCCGGCAACCCAGATACCGGCGCGCGACGCGCCACGGAGAAACGAGATGTCACTGCGCGAACAACTCTACGAGAAGGCCGGCGAAACGGTGGCCGAGCGCGTCGGCCCCGCCGCCCCCACCGCGAACGCCGCCTACCAGCAGCTCAAGATGGAAATCCACGAAGCCATCATCGAGCGCGTGGAACTGGAAAAACTGCAGCGCCTCGCGCCCGACCAGGTGCGCCGCGAGCTGGCCCTGCTGGTCGAGCGCATCATCGACGAGCGCAACATCCCGATCAACGAGAGCGAGCGCAAGCGCCTGGTGTCGGACGTGCGCGACGAGATGCTCGGCTTCGGCCCGCTCGAGCCGCTGCTGACCGACCCGACCGTCTCCGACATCCTGGTCAACACCTTCAGGCAGGTCTACGTGGAGCGGCGCGGCAAGCTCGAGCTGACCGACGTGACCTTCCGCGACGACGCGCACCTGATGAAGGTCATCGACAAGATGGTGTCGCGCGTGGGCCGGCGCATCGACGAATCGAGCCCGATGGTGGACGCGCGCCTGCCCGACGGCTCGCGCGTCAACGCCATCATCCCGCCCTCGGCGGTGGACGGCCCGCTGCTCTCGATCCGGCGCTTCTCGGTCAATCCGCTGATGGTCAAGGACCTGGTGGAGCTGCAGACGCTCACGCCGCCGATGGCGCAGCTGATCGAGGCGATGGTCAAGGCCAAGCTGAACATCCTGATCTCGGGCGGCACCGGCAGCGGCAAGACCACCATGCTCAACATCCTGTCGGGCTTCATCCCGGCCAGCGAGCGCATCGTCACCATCGAGGACGCGGCCGAACTCCAGATGCGCCAGAACCACGTGCTGCGCCTGGAGACGCGCCCGCCCAACATCGAAGGCCGCGGCGAGATCACCCAGCGCGCGCTGGTGAAGAACGCGCTGCGCATGCGCCCCGACCGCATCATCCTCGGCGAAGTGCGCGGCGCCGAGGCGCTCGACATGCTGCACGCGATGAACACCGGCCACGAAGGCTCGCTCGCCACCATCCACGCCAACACCCCGCGCGACGCGCTGACCCGGCTCGAGAACATGATCAGCATGGCGGGCCTGTCGCTGCCGCCGCGCACCATGCGCCAGCAGATCACCTCGGCCATCACCGTGATGCTGCAGGTCTCGCGCCTGACCGACGGCCGCCGCAAGCTGATGAGCGTGCAGGAGATCACCGGCATGGAGAGCGACGTGGTCAACATGCAGGAGATCTTCACCTTCAAGCGCACCGGCGTGGACGCCGAGGGCCGCGTGAAGGGGCACTTCTGCGCCACCGGCGTGCGGCCGCACTTCTGCGAGCGCCTGCAGGCCTTTGGCGTGAACGTGCCGGAACGGCTGTTCGAGCCCTCGATGCGCTTCGAGGTATGAGCCGCGCGCGCACCGTCCAGGAGATCACGCCATGAACCAGACCTTCGCGGCCTTCGGCCTCTCGCTCTTCATCGCCATCGTGCTGGCGGTGGTGGCCGGCTACCAGTGGTGGCAGAGCAAGCACAGCGCCGGCGCGCGGCGCCTGGGGCGCCGCGTGCGCGCGGCGGTCCAGGCCGGCTGGCAGGAGCAGTCGTCGTCCATCATGAAGGAGCGCGCCCTGAGCAGCTCGGCGTCGTTCGCCAGCCTGCTGCGCCTGCTGCCGCGCATCCACGCGCTCGACCGGCTGCTGATGCAGTCGGGGCTCAACTGGACGGTGTCGACGTTTCTCTGCTTCAACCTGCTGCCCGCGCTGGCGATCTGCGCGTTCGGCATGCTGATGGGCCTTCCCGCCCCGGCGGTGGGCATCGCCGCCCTGTGCTCGACGGCGGCGCCGCTCTGGTTTGTGCTCCGGCGCCGCAGTCGCCGCCTCCAGCTGATCGAGACGCAGCTTCCGGAAGGCGCCGACCTGATCAGCCGCGCGCTGCGCGCCGGGCACTCTTTCTCCAGCGCGCTGGACATGGCCGGCGACGAGCTGCCCGATCCGCTGGGCGCGGAGTTCCGCCTGACCTTCGACGAGCTGAACTTCGGCGCGTCCATGCACGACGCGCTCAACAACATGGCCGCGCGCGCCCCGCTGCCGGACCTGCGCTACCTGGTGATCGCCGTGCTGATCCAGCGCGAGTCCGGCGGCAACCTGGCGGAGATTCTCGGCAACGTCGCCCGCATCATCCGCGAGCGCATGAAGCTGCTGGGGCAGGTGCGGGTGCTCTCGGCCGAAGGGCGCTTCTCCGGAATCATCCTGGCCGTGCTGCCGTTCGCGCTGGCCGGGGCCATGTACCTGCTCAACCCCACGTTCCTGGATCCGCTCGCCAACGATCCCATCGGGCCGTGGATCGTGGGATATGCCGTGCTGCTGATGCTGCTGGGCCTGCTGTGGATGCGCAAGATCGTGCGCATCCACATGTAGCCGCCGCCAGAAGAACCGGGAGAGACACATCATGCCAATCGAGCAAATCCTGATCCTGATCCTCGCCTTCGTGGTGGCGTTCGGCGTGACGCTGGCCGCCATGATGCTGTTCCAGCCCGACATCCTGCGGCGCCGCATCTCGCAGGTGAGCAAGTCGGCCGCGGGCGCGGACAGCGTGCCCTCGGTGCTCCAGGACGACTGGATGCGCAAGCTGGAACGGCTGTCCAGGCCGCTGGCCAGGCTCGCCCTGCCCAAGGAAGGCTGGGAATCCTCCACCATCCGCATCCGTTTCATGAATGCGGGCTGGCGCAGCCCGTCGGCGATCGCGGTCTACTTCGCCGCCAAGACCGTGCTGGCGGTGGCATTCCCGCTGCTGGTGCTGCTGCTCACGCGCGGCGTGGTCAGCGAGGACAACCCGCGCCTGCTGCCGGCGGCGCTGCTGGCCGCCGCCATCGCCGGCTTCTACCTGCCGGACCTGGTCCTGCGCCGGCGCATCCGCGTGCGCAAGCAGGCGATCTTCGAAGCGTTCCCCGACACGCTCGACCTGATCACGGTCTGCGTCGAGGCCGGGCTGGCGCTCGACGCCGCGCTGCTCAAGGTCGTCGAGGAATTCCGCGGCGAGAACAGCGCGCTCGGCGAAGAGCTCGAGCTGCTGGTGCTGGAACTGCGCGCCGGCCTGTCGCGCGAAAAGGCCCTGCGCAACTTCGCGCTGCGCACCGGCGTGGAGGACATCGACATGCTGGTCAGCATGCTGATCCAGGCCGACCGCTTCGGCACCAGCGTGGCCGACTCGCTGCGCGTGCATGC
This sequence comes from Cupriavidus ulmosensis, assembly GCF_977008105.1. Classification (NCBI taxonomy): domain Bacteria; kingdom Pseudomonadati; phylum Pseudomonadota; class Betaproteobacteria; order Burkholderiales; family Burkholderiaceae; genus Cupriavidus; species Cupriavidus ulmosensis. The sequence continues at coordinate 1,052,134 of NZ_CDRMWP010000001.1, read as the reverse complement.
CGACACGCTGCGCACCAAGCGGCGCCAGCGCGCCGAGGAATGCGCGGCCAAGATTGCCGTCAAGCTGCTGTTTCCGCTGACGCTGTTCATCCTGCCGTCGCTGTTCGTGGTGCTGCTCGGCTCGCCGGCCATCCAGTTCTACCGCTCGCTGATCCCGTTCATGATGGGCAACAACCAATAGGCAACCCAGGCCGCGCGGCGACACAGCGGGCGCGCCAGGCGGGCACAACCCAGGACAGGAGGACCTACCATGCAACCTTCGGCCATCTTCGGGCGGCTGCGCCAGCGCGGCGCCAGCGCCGTCGAATTCGCGCTGGTGGCGCCCGTGTTCTTCCTGGTGTTCTTCTCCATCATCGACTTCAGCATGATGATGTTCGCCAACCTCGCCATGCAGAACGCCGTGCGCGAGGGCGCGCGCTTCGCCATCACCGGCCAGAACACCCTCGATCCGGCCAACGCCGCCCAGCAGCGCTACCAGGCCGTGCTGGCCAGGATCCACGACGCCTCGCTGGGCATCTACGACATGTCGAACGCGACCGTGACCACCTGGGTCAACGGCAGCTCGCAGGCCAGCGGCAACACGATGTTCGGCGGCGCGGGCGACCTCGTGGTGATCCAGGTCAACTGCGCCTGGCCGCTGGTCACGCCGATGGTGGCCGCGTTCTTCTCCTCCACGGGCGGCAAGTACACGTTCAGCGTGGCCGCCACCATGCGCAACGAGGCCTTCTGATGAACCGCATCCGCCCCCTTCCGCGCAGGCGCGCCGCGCGCGGCATCGCCAGCATCGAGTTCGCCATCCTGCTGCCGATCTTCATCTTCCTCACGCTGCCGGTGATCGACTTCGCGCGCGCCATCCAGGCCAACCTGATCCTCGTCAACCTGACGCGCGAGGGCGCCAGCCTCGCCTCGCGCAGCGCCTCCTATACGCCGCAGGACATCATGGTCGCGCTGGCGCAGACCACGCCGCCGCTGAAGATGAGCCAGCGCGGCATGATCTACATCACCAAGATCATGGGCGACAACGAGTGCAACAAGAGCGGCTCGAACTGCGCCGTGCGCAACATCGTGCTCGAGCAGTACCGCTGGGCCGGGGGCTGGTCGCTCGGCGGCTCGGCGCCGGACAGCAAGGTGTGGAATTGCGGCGGCGGCACCGGCCAGTGGCAGAACGACGGCAGCTGCGGCGGCATGCCCGCCGGCGGCAGCACGTCGCCCACCGCGAACGCCATGACGGGCCTTCTCACCGACGGCCAGATCGCCTACGTGGTCGAGTCCTACTACAACTTCGACATGCTGTTCAAGGGGCTGACCATCGGATTGCTCAGGATGCCGGACATCGGCCCCAACCTGTATTCGGTCACGTCATTCTGACTGCCGCCGCGAGACCACGACGCAAGGAGCCGCCATGAGAAGCCCCGCAACGACACTGCGAACCGCGCGCGCGCCGGGCACCGGCAGGCAGCGCGGCCAGATCACCCTGATCGCCGCCATGACGATGATCGGCCTGCTCGGCGCGGCCGGGCTCGCGGTCGATGCGGGCATGGCCTACGTGACCAAGGCCAAGCTCAACGCCGCGGTGGACTCCGCCGCGGTCGCGGCGGCCCGCGCCGTCACCAACGGCACCACGCAGTCCGACCAGGCGGCCGCGGCGCGGCAGGCGGCGCAGGATTTCTTCGACGCCAACTTCCCGAGCGGCTACCTGCAGGCCGTGCCGGCGATGGCGACGCCGAGCGTGCTGTTCGACACCCCGACCTCGGGCGCGGTCACCATCAATGTCTCGGCGTCGGCCACCATGCCGCTCACGCTGATGAAGGTGCTCGGCTTCAACAACGTGGCGGTCGCCGCGACGGCACAGTCGATCCGCCGGGATCTCGACCTGATCTTCGTGATCGACGCGTCGGGTTCGATGTCGCCTGTGTGGAGCACGGTCAAGTCCAACGCCAACAGCTTCCTCGACCAGTTCAGCCCGTCGTCGGACCGCGTCGGACTCGTGCATTTCGCCTCGGGCGGCCTGTCCGACATCCCGATCAGCACCACCACCCGGGGCTTCAACCGCCCCAACATGCAGAACACCATCAGCAATCTGGCCAACGGCGGCAACACCAACTACGCCGAGGCGCTCTACCAGGCGCGCGCGCAGCTCGACAGCATCACCAGCAACCGCTCCAGCCTGCGCGTGGTGGTGTTCTTCTCCGACGGCCAGCCCAACACGCTGTCGGCCAGCTACAAGATGGGCACGGTCACGACCACCGCCGTCACCACCAACTGCAACCGCAACTGCACGACCACCACCACGACCAGCGCGCCGGTGCCCACCAACACGGTATGCGCGGGCGGCATCACGGCCACCTCGCCCGGCAGCAGCCTCAGCGGGTTCTACGTCATCTCGCAGCAGAACACCAGGATGTCCGGCGCCTGCGCCAGCCTCAGCACGACCACCACCACCGGCGACACCAACAACGGCCGCCGCAACGGCACGGTGACGACGACGGTGACGCAGCCGATGGCGATGCCGCAGTGGTACAACGCGCACAACGCCGCCGACCAGCAATACGCGATCTACCCCACCAGCGTGCCGTACACCGTCACGTCGGCCTATTCGGCGCAGAACGTCTACTACGCGGCCACCAACGTGCCCATCGAAATGGCCTCCTACCTGCGCGACAACAACGTCTACATCTTCACGCTCGGGCTGGACGGCAACGGCGGCTTCGACGAGGGCCTGCTCAAGAACATGGCCAACACCACCGACGCGCCGCTCTACAACAAGAACCAGACCTCCGGCGTGTACTGCTACGCCAAGACCATCGACAACCTGAAGCCCTGCTTCTCGAAACTGGCGTCGGAGATCCTGCGGATCTCCAGATAGGCAGCACACAGCGCGCATCGACGCGCACCGAAGCACACACGACACGCCGGAGGCATCATGATCGACAGCAAGTCCATCCCACTCGCACGCGCGCTCGCGCGCGACCCGCTGCCGCCGCTGCTGCGCCTTCGCGACGCGGCGCTGGAAGCCTGCCTGCGGGGCAGCACCGCCTTCCTGCTGGGGATGTTCGCCTTCGCTGCGATCAAGCAGTGGATGGCCGACCCGACCCGCGTCACGCTGCTGCTCATGGTGGTGGCGGAGTGCCTGACGCTCGGCCTGTCGCTGGTGGTGCGCGCGCCGGCGCGGCGCGACTGGAATCCCGTTGCCGTGCTGTGCTCGCTTGCCGGCACCTATTATTTCCTCGCCTTCCAGCTCGCGCCCGGCACGCGGGTCGTGCCGGAGGCGATCGGCGCCGGCCTCCAGATCGCCGGGCTGGGGTGGCAGATCTTCGCAAAGGCGTCGCTGCGCTATTCGTTCGGCATACTGCCGGCCAACCGCGGCATCGTCTCGAGGGGAGCCTACCGGTTCGTGCGGCACCCGATCTATCTCGGCTACTTCGTGACCGACATCGGCTTCCTGCTGGCCAACTTCGGCATGCAGAACCTCCTGGTGTTTGCCGGGCAATTCCTGCTCCAGGGCATCCGGATCATCCGCGAGGAGAAGCTCCTGTCCGACGATCCCGCATACCGCAGCTACAAGCGCAACGTGCGCTCCCGCATGATCCCCCGCGTCTTCTGAGCGCGGCGCGTCAAACAGGCCGGCCCGGCATGCGGCCGCGCTTGACCGCGGCCGCCCTTTTCTGAAGAATCCATGCGGATACGCACGCCCCGCCCCGGCGCGCGCACGGCATGGAGACAGCATGAAGATCCGCATCCTCAGCGACCTGCACCTCGAGCACGACTTCCCCGCAGCCATGCCCGCCTGCCCCGCCGACCTGGTGGTGCTGGCCGGCGACATCGCCAACGGCCGCACCGGCGTGGACTGGGCCGCCGGCGCCTTTGCCCAGCCGGTGGTCTACGTGCCGGGCAACCACGAATACTACGAGAGCTCATTCGACGCGGCCGACGCCGCCATGACCGACGCCGCGCGGGCCTCGGCGAACGTGCATGTGCTCAACGGCGCGGTGGTGTACTTCGACGGCGCCGGCGGCGAGCGGGTGCGCGTGATCGGCACGACCTGGTGGAGCGACTACGCGCTGTTCGGCACCGGCCGGCGCGAGGAGGCGATGCTGGCCTGCGCGGCCCGCATGGTGGACCACCGCCTGATCGAGACCGACGGGGACGACGGCCAGCGGCGGCGCTTCACCACGGCCGACGCGCTGGCGCTGCACGAGTCGGCCAGCGCCTGGCTGGCGGCGCAGCTCGCCGCGCCGTTCGGCGGCAAGACCGTGGTGGTGACGCACCACGCGCCCGACCTCGGCAGCCTGGACCCGCGCTATTCGCACGACGTGGTGTCGGCCGGCTTCATCTCGCGCCGCCCGGACCTGGTCGCGCAGGCCGACCTGTGGGTCCACGGCCATACGCACACGGGCTTCGACTACCGGCTCGACGGCGCGCGCGTGGTGTGCAACCCGCGCGGCTACGTGCGCCGCCAGACCGGCGAGCCGGAGAACCCGGCCTTCGACTGGTGCTTCACGGTGGAGATCTGAGCGTCCGCGCGAGTCCGGGCCAATCCACGTAAGACGCCGCCGCCAAAGACAAAAACCCCCGCCGGCTCGCGCCAGCGGGGGTTTTTGCTACTGCGGGTAATGCGGGTAAAGCAGGCTGCCTGTGCGGCGGGCCGGCAGATTTACATCATGCCGTCCATGCCGCCCATGCCACCCATGCCGCCCGGCATTGCCGGAGCCGACTCGTCCTTCGGCAGTTCTGCCACGGCGCAGTCGGTGGTCAGCATCAGCGAAGCGACCGAAGCGGCGTTCTGCAGCGCGGTGCGCGTCACCTTGGTCGGGTCCAGCACGCCCATTTCCACCAGGTCACCGTACTCGCCGGTGGCGGCGTTGTAGCCGTAGTTGCCCTTGCCTTCGATGACCTTGGCCACCACGACCGAGGCTTCTTCGCCGGCGTTCAGGACGATCTGGCGCAGCGGCTCTTCCATCGCGCGCAGCACGATCTTGATGCCGGCGTTCTGGTCGGCGTTGTCGCCGGTCAGGTTGGCGATGGCAGCGCGGGCGCGCAGCAGGGCCACGCCGCCGCCGGGGACAATGCCTTCTTCCACGGCTGCGCGGGTCGCGTGCAGTGCATCTTCCACGCGGGCCTTCTTTTCCTTCATTTCGACTTCGGTGGCTGCGCCGACCTTGATCACGGCAACACCGCCGGCCAGCTTGGCCACGCGTTCTTGCAGCTTTTCGCGGTCGTAGTCCGAGGTCGCTTCTTCGATCTGGGCGCGGATCTGCTTGACGCGCGCTTCGATCGAGGCTGCGTCGCCGGCGCCGTCGATGATGATGGTGTTTTCCTTGCCGATCTCGATGCGCTTGGCTTGACCCAGTTCCTGCAGGGTCGCCTTTTCCAGCGTCAGGCCGATTTCCTCGGCGATCACGGCGCCGCCGGTCAGGATGGCGATGTCTTCCAGCATGGCCTTGCGGCGGTCGCCGAAGCCCGGAGCCTTGACGGCGGCGGTCTTCAGGATGCCACGGATGTTGTTCACCACCAGGGTCGCCAGGGCTTCGCCTTCGACGTCTTCAGCGATGATCAGCAGCGGGCGGCCCGACTTGGCCACTTGTTCCAGCACCGGCAGCAGGTCGCGGATGTTCGAGATCTTCTTGTCGAACAGCAGGACGAACGGGTTGTCGAGGGCGACAACCTGCTTTTCCGGGTTGTTGATGAAGTACGGCGACAGGTAGCCGCGGTCGAACTGCATGCCTTCCACGACTTCCAGCTCGTCGGCCAGCGACTTGCCGTCTTCGACGGTGATCACGCCTTCCTTGCCGACCTTGTCCATCGCTTCCGCGATCAGCTTGCCGATCACTTCGTCGCTGTTGGCGGAGATCGAGCCGACTTGCGCGATTTCCTTGCTGGTGGTGGTGTTCTTGGTCAGCTTCTTCAGCTCTTCGACCGCGTTCAGCACGGCCTTGTCGATGCCGCGCTTCAGGTCCATCGGGTTCATGCCGGCGGCAACGTACTTCATGCCTTCGCGCACGATCGACTGGGCCAGCACGGTCGCGGTGGTGGTGCCGTCACCGGCGTTGTCGCTGGTCTTGGAAGCCACTTCCTTGACCATCTGCGCGCCCATGTTCTGCAGCTTGTCCTTCAGCTCGATTTCCTTGGCCACGGACACGCCGTCCTTGGTCACGGTCGGGCCGCCGAAGCTGCGCTCCAGCACGACGTTGCGGCCCTTCGGGCCCAGCGTCACCTTCACTGCGTTGGCGAGAATGTTCACGCCTTCGACCATCTTGGCGCGGGCGGCGTCGCCGAACACTACGTCTTTAGCTGCCATGTTCTGAATCTCCTAAATCTGTACGGATGGGGGCGTGATTACTTGTTCACCACGGCCATGATGTCTTCTTCGCGCATGACCAGCAGTTCCTGGCCATCCACCTTCACGGCCTGGCCGGCATACTTGCCGAACAGCACGCGGTCACCCACCTTGACGTCGAGCGCGATCGAAGCACCCTTGTCATCCTTCTTGCCGGGGCCCACGGCCAGCACTTCACCTTGATCAGGCTTTTCGGCAGCATTGTCGGGAATCACGATGCCGGAAGCGGTCTTGGTTTCATTGTCCAGACGCTTGACGATCACGCGGTCGTGCAAAGGACGCAGATTCATACGGACTCCTTGGTACAAAAAGTGATTTTACGTTCACAAAACTGGCCGCTTTGGCTAGCTGCCAGCAGAATCGGAAGGCTGAGAGAGCGCTGTTAGCACTCTAACCCAACGAGTGCTAATTATAGGGACGGGGGTTTACGTTTTCAAGTCAGCGACTTGATACGTGTTTACCCTTGGATCGCGCGAATTTGTTGGCCGGCCACGCCGGCGCCGCCACAGAGGGCGCTTCCGCACGCATGCAGATCTGCATGGACGGGATGCCGATAAGTTGATTTATCTTCATCCGGGCATGCACAAGAATGGGACATCCACCACGACATTGCCAACGGAGTCCCCCATGTCCCAAGCCACCATGCAGGCTCTGATCGCGGAGCGCGCCAACGCGCCGTTCCGGGTTGCCAGCCTGCCCAGGCCGCAGGCCGGCCCCGGCGAGGTGCTGGTCCGCATCCTCGCCAGCGGCGTCAACCCGCTCGACACCAAGATCCGCGCCGGCAACGCCGCGCATGCGCGCCAGCCGCTGCCGGCCGTGCTCGGCCTCGACCTGGCCGGCGTGGTGGAGGCGGTCGGGCCGGGCGTGACCCGCTTCGCGCCCGGCGACGAGGTCTACGGCATGACCGGCGGCGTGGGCGGCGTGCAGGGCTCGCTGGCGGAGTATGCCGCGGTCGACGCCGACCTGCTCGCGCGCAAGCCGGCCCGGCTCTCCATGCGCGAGGCGGCCGCGCTGCCGCTGGTGTTCATCACCGCGTGGGAGGGGCTGGTGGACCGGGCCGGCGTCCAGCCCGGGCAGACGGTGCTGGTGCACGGCGGCGCCGGCGGCGTGGGGCATGTCGCGGTGCAGATCGCCCGAGCCGCCGGCGCGCGGGTCCATGCCACCGGCTCGGCCGCCAGCCGGGACATCATCGAAGGTTATGGCGCGACCGCGATCGACTTCGCCGCCGTCACGGTCGAGCAGTATGTCGGCCAGTACACCGGCGGAGAGGGCTTCGACGTGGTCTACGACACGGTCGGCGGCAAGGTGCTGGACGACGCCTTCCTCGCCGCGCGCACCTGCGGCGGCCACGTGGTGAGCTGCCTGGGCTGGGGCACGCACAGCCTGGCGCCGCTGTCGCTGCGCGCCGCGACATACTCGGGCGTCTTCACGCTGCTCCCGCTGCTGACCGGCCGCGGCCGCGCGCGCCACGGCGCGATCCTGCGCGAGGCGGCGCGCCTGGCCGACGCCGGCAAGCTCGCCGTGCGCGTCGACCCGCGGCGCTTCGGCCTGGACGACGCCATCGAGGCGCACCGCGCCATCGAGACCGGCACGGCGCGGGGCAAGCTCGTGGTGGAAATCGCGCGGCGCCAGCGCGCGCCGGCCGCCGCGGAGGTGGCGCGCGGCGCGCGAGTCAAAACGGGGAACAAAGGCGGATAACCGGCCCATTTCCCGTGAATCGGAATCGGATCATGGAAATTCCCTGTTTTTGGTTCGTCATTTTCATGGAAAACCCTTTAAGAAAAATTAAGACAAATCTCATCAAATAAACAGGGATCGGACGATGCCGCACCGGCCCCCTGTCAACCGCCTTCGACGCCTTCGCCATCCGGACGCGGACATTCCCCCGCGCTTTCGCCGTATTGCCGCCGCATCGCCGCCGCATCGCCGCCTCCGCCCGACGACTGCCGCGCAGGCAACGGCCGTCTTCCGGCATCGTCATCGTTTAAGAACAATCCCAATTTCGCGCGCCGTATTTCTCGCGCCGGTCGCCGCCGCGCCACCGATGCCGCATAAAAACAAATCGCTTTACTCTTCGCCGCCATCCCCATCTAATTGAGAGCGGCGCGCGGATATTCCGGCGCCGTCACTGTTTACCGGCCTGGATTGCCGGTTCAGCCGCGAATGCCGCCGGCAAATCCCATGCGGAGCCCCACCGCGTGCCGCCCAGTCAAGATCGGAGGAGATTCATGGCACGCCCAGTCCCACCCCCAATGCTTGTCCGCGATGCCAGTGCCGCGCAAGCTGCCGCCAGCCGGCGCGCATGGCCGCGGCCATGACCGAACGCGGCCACGGCGCCCGCGACCGGCGCAGTTCGCGCCGCGCGCCGGCCGTGCTCGGCGCGGCGCGGCACGATGCGCTGCAGGCGCTGGCGAACGCCGGCATCGGCGTGGCCGGCGCCAGGCTCGCCTGCCTGCTGGGCCGCCACGTCACGCTGTCGATCCCGCGCATCGGCGTGGCCGACCCGGAGCGGCTCAAGGAGGAAATCGAGCGGCGGCTCGGCGCCATGCGCGGCATGGTGGCCTTCCGCCAGAGCTTCCGCGCTGACATCGCCGGCGAGAGCCTGGTGTTCTTCGCGCGCGACGGCGCGCGCGAACTCTGCGAGGCGCTCTACGGGCGCCAGGACCTGGCCGGCGAGTGCGGCGAGTGCGGCGAGAGCGGCCAAGGCGGCGGGACCGCGCTGCGCGGCCTGCTGCCCGAAGTGGCGAACGTGCTCGCGGGCGCGTGCGTCTGCGGCCTGCTCGGGCAGCTCGGCCGCGTGCCGGCCTTCTCCGTGCCGCGCGAGACCGACGCGGCGCAGATCGTCGGCGCCATCGCCAGGTCGGGCAATCCGGCCGCGGGCAGCGCGCTGCTGCTCGACCTGCACGTCCGCATCGAGGACCGCCGCTTCCGGGCCTGCCTGGCCGCGCTGCTGGCGCGCAGCGCGTTCGGGCGGCTGTGCGCGGCGCTCGACGCGACCCTCGACAGCCTGTAGCACGGCGGCATCCGCCCGCAGCATCGGCAACGCCCGGAGCCCCCGACATGCCTCTCGAACCGTCCCAGCAGGCGCGCCTGCACGAACTGGCGCTGGCGCGCATGGGCTGCGGCGTGTTCGTGGTGGACCGCGAGCACCGCATCGCGCTGTGGAACCACTTCATGGCGGACCGCAGCGGCGTGAGCGCGGAGGCCGCGCTGGGCCAGCGGCTGCTCGGCCTGTTTCCCGAGCTGCCCGCGGCGTGGCTGCGGCGCACGCTCGAATCGGTGTTCCTGCTGAAGATCAGCGCGTTCACCTCGTGGGAGCACCGGCCCTACCTGTTCCGCTTCCCGCACGACCTGCCGGTCACGTGCGACTTCGAATGGATGCGGCAGGACTGCGAGTTCCTGCCGCTCATGGAAGGCGACGAGGTCATCGCCGTGTGCGTGACCATCCTCGACGCGACCGAGCTCGCCATCGCGCAGCGCGCGCGCGACGAGGCCGTCGACGCGCTGCGCGAGGCATCGATCCGCGACGCGCTGACCGGGCTCTACAACCGCCGCTATATCGAGGACCGCCTGCAGGAGGAATTCCACCGCTGGCGCAAGTCCGGCCGCGCGCTCTCCGTGCTGATCTTCGACCTGGACCACTTCAAGCGCATCAACGACGACCACGGCCACCCGGGCGGCGACGCGGTGCTCAAGGCGGTGGCGCAGCGGGTCGCCGCCTGCCTGCGCGACCGCGACGTGGTGGCCCGCTACGGCGGCGAGGAATTCGCCGTGCTATTGCCGAACACGGCGTTTGCCGACGCCATCGCGGTGGCGGAGCGGATCCGCGGCGCCATCCGCGCCGAGACGGTGCGCTACGCCGGCCACGCCATCGCCGTCAGCGCGAGCGTGGGCGTGGCGCAGGCCTGCCACGCGACCGCCAGCGCGGACCAGCTCGTGCACCAGGCCGACGAGGCGCTCTACCGCGCCAAGGCGGCCGGCCGCAACCGGGTGGCCTTCTAGCCGGCGGGAGGGGTGGAAGGAGGGGCGGAAGGATGAGCGGAGGAATCGGCGGCAGGAGCGGCACCGGGCGGCGCGCCGCCATCGCCAAGCTGCTCGAACGCGGCGTCGAGGAACGCGCGCAGCCGGCCTTGCCGGCGCAGGTCGCGGTGGTAGCCCACCCACACGTCGCGGCCCGGCGGCGGCTCGCCCAGGTCGACCGCCCGCAGGCCGCCGACGCGCTCGGCCAGCAGGCACGGCAGCACCGCCAGCCCGGCGCCGGCCGCGCACAGCCGGGCCTGCGCCTCGCGGCTGTTGCTGCCGAACGCCACCCTGGCCGCGGGCAGCAGCCGGCGCATCCAGGCCACGTCCGGCAGGTCGGCGAAGCCGGTGTCGAGCGTCAGCAGCGCGTGGCCCTCGCCGCCGCCCGCGCGCGGCGGCGCCACGCCGGGCGCCGCGTAGAGCGCGTACTCCATGCGCATGAGCTTGCGCTGCACCACGTCGGCCTCGTCGAAGGCGCGGATGCGGAACACCAGGTCGGCCTCGCGCCGCGCTAGGCTGAACAGGCGCGCGTCCGTCACCAGTTCCACCGCCACGCGCGGATGCGCGCGGATGAAGCCGGCGATCACCGGCGTGAGCATGTGCACGCCGAACCAGTCCGACGACGAGACGCGCAGCATGCCGTCGAGCTCCCGCCCGCGCCCGGACAGCTGGCGCGCGAAGGCCAGCGCCTCTTCCTCCATGCGCTCCGCGTGCGCGAACACGGCGGCGCCCTCGGCGGTCAGCACGAAACCGTCGCTGGTGCGCTGGAACAGCGTCTGCCCGAGCGCCTGCTCCAGCGCCCTGAGCCGGCGCCCCATCGTCGGCTGGGTCTGCCCGATCGCGCGCGCCGCGCCGCCCAGACTGCCGGCCCGCGCGATCGCGAGGAAGATCCTGATGTCGCTCCACTCCATCCGCCTGCACTCCCCGGTCGAATCGAAAAGCCGGACGCCGCGCAACGACGGCGGCGGCAACGGGCGCCTCACGCCCGGCGGGCTAGGCCGCGTCGGTGCGGAACCAGCCGGTGAGCGCCCAGCGCGTGCGCCGGCACGGCAGCACCTCGTGCGGGATCAGGTCGCTGCGGAACACCGCCAGCCGCGCCAGGCGCGGCAGCACGCGGTGCGGTGCGGCGCCGGGGGCGCCGGGGGCGCTATCGGGCGCGCTGTCGGACGCGCTGTCGGACGCGTTCTTGGCCACGTCGCCGCACGCATCGTCGGGCGGATAGATCGCCAGCTCGCCGCCGTCGTGCTCGCCCCACTCCGCATTCAGATAGAGCACCAGCGAGATCTGGCGGTCGCGCATGGCGCGGTGCTGGTCGAGGTGCTTCTTGTATGCGGTGCCGGCCGGATAGTGCGAGAAGTGGAATTCCTCGCGCCGCAGGCCGAGGAAGTAGCGGGCGTTGAGCGCCCGGCGGAATCCCTCGGCCCAGGCCTGGAACTCGCGCACGGCCGGGCCGGCCGGGGCGTCGTCGAGCCACAGGATCACGTCGCCGCGGATGCCCGGCTCGCGCGTCGTGCCCTCGCCCCGGCCCACCCGCGCCAGATGGAACAGCCCGGCCTCCCAGGCCGCGCGGCTCTCGCCGTGCAGGCGGGTCGCCAGCGCGCGGCCGATCAGGTCGTCGGAGACCGCCCAGCCTTGCGCTTCAAGGTCGGCAAACAGGTTTTCCAGCTCGGACATGGACAAGGAGATGCAGGAATGGATGGGATGAGGCGGGCGGCGCAAGGCGGGGCGGCACCGCCGGGGCGAAGCCGGCCGGAGCGGCGCGACCGCGCAGGCGCCACCGCCGGCGGCGATTATACGGCGCGCCGCCGCGCCGGCCTACATGCCGCCGCTGTCGAGATATTCCAGCGCCATGCGCACCGCGCGGCGCGCCTTGAGCGCGTAGACGACCTGGCGGTCGCGGATGATCAGGGCCAGCACGTCGGCCTGCGTCATCTCGCGGAAGTGGTGGCTGGCGCGCGCCAGGTTCAGCCCGGCCACGCTGGCCAGGTCGCTGGCGGGCATGCCCGCGTCGCCCGCCTCCAGCAGCGCGCGGCAGATGGCGGCGCGCGCCGGCACGGTCAGCAGCGCATAGGTGAGTGTGCTTTCTTGATCGGTCTCCATAACCCCGCCTTCCCGCTGGTCGTCCGGATCGTCGCTGCGCGCCGGCCGGCGGCCCGCCCGACACCTACTTTCTACGCGGCGGCCCAGGCAAAAGCAACCTGCCGGCGCGCGCCGCCGCACAATTACACAAGATTACAACAGCCCGGCGCGCGCGCCCGGACGGGCCGCGTCAGGCCGCGCGGCAAGACAATGCGCGTGGCGAATGGTTCCTGCCAGCCGCGCGCAGCGCGGCGCTGCCGCACCGCACAAGCCCTCGCCCGCTGCAAGATGCCGTAACAGGGCCGCGAACCGGCGTCGCGGCCCCGGCGCCCGGTGTCGTGCACGCGGCACATCGCGGCGGCGGCATGCCGCGTGCGGCGCGCAACGCCGTAAACCAATGAAATATTCGGTAATGCGCGGCGCGTTTCACCGCGCCGCGCGCGGCACTATCCTTGCGATAAGCAACTTCGCGGCGCCCCGCGGGCGGCGCGCATCCGTCCATGCCCGACGGCATCCCGGTCCCCCGCCACCCTGCCGCCCTGCCACCGTGTCCCCGGGCGAGACACACCGCGAAGCGTTGCAGGACAGTGCAAAAAACCGGCATCACCCATGAAGGCTCGTCCATGACGCCCGACCGTCTACCCCGCCCATGAAGACAGCGCGCCCGCTTGCGCCGCGCAAGCTCTGCATCGCCCTGGCCTGCGCCTGGCTGGCCGGCTGCGCCGTCGGCCCCGACTACCAGCGCCCGCCGGCCGACGCGCCGGCCGCCTACCGCGAGGCCACGCCGCCCGACCACCAGTGGAAGATCGCCGAGCCGCGGCCGGTGGACCTGGACCACGACTGGTGGAGCGGCTTCGACGATGCGCGCCTGAACCAACTGGTGGCGCAGGCCAACGCGGCCAACCAGACCCTGCGCCAGGCCGAGGCGCAATACCGGCAGGCGCGCGCGCTGGCGCAGGCGGCGCGCGCCGGCCTGTTCCCGACGCTCGGCGCCGGCGCCTCGGTGGGCCGCGCGCGCAGCAGCACGCTGGGCATGGCGTCGGTGTCCAACACGCATTCCGCCAGCCTGGACGCCAGCTGGGAAGTCGACCTGTGGGGCCAGGTGCGGCGCACCATCGAAGCCGCGCGGGACAACTCGCAGGCCAGCGCCGCGGATCTGGCCGCGGCCCGGCTGACCATCCAGGGCGAACTGGTGCAGGACTACGTGCAGCTGCGCGTGACCGACGTGCTCAAGGCGCTGTTCGCGCGCACGCTGACCGCCTACGAGGCATCGCTCAAGCTCACGCAGAGCCAGTTCCGCGCCGGCGTGGCCACCTCGGGCGACGTCGCGCTGGCGCAGGTCACGCTGGAATCGGCGCGCGCGCAGGCGATCGACCTGGACGTGCAGCGCACCCAGCTCGAGCACGCCATCGCCGTGCTGGTCGGGCGCGCGCCGGCCGAATTCTCGCTGCCGCCGGCCGAGTTCGCCATGCGCCCGCTGGCGGTGCCGCCGGGGCTGCCCTCGGCGCTGCTCGAGCGCCGCCCCGACATCGCCGCGGCCGAGCGCCGCATGGCCGCGGCCAACGCCAACATCGGCGTGGCGCGCGCGGCGTACTTCCCTTCGCTGGTGCTGTCGGCCGTGGGCGGCGGCAGCAGCGGCAGCCTCGCCGACTGGTTCGGCCCGCCCGGGCGCGTGTGGTCGCTCGGCGCGGCGCTGGCCGGCACCATCTTCGACGGCGGCCTGCGCAACGCGCAGAACGACCAGGCCGTGGCCGCCTACGACGGCGCCGCGGCCGTCTACCGCCAGACCGTGCTCGGCGGCATGCAGGAAGTGGAGGACAACCTCTCCGCGCTGCGCGTGCTCGACGACGAAGTGGTGGTGCAGGACCGCGCGGTGGAAGCCGCGCGCACCGCCGAGCGCGTGAGCCTGGCGCAGTACCGCGCCGGCACGACGTCTTACCTGACGGTGGTAACGGCACAAGCCCTTTCGCTGTCCAATGAACGTAGCGCGATCCAGGTGCGCGGCCGCGAGCTGGCCGCCAGCGTGGGGCTGATCAAGGCGATCGGCGGCGGCTGGAGCAGCGATGCGCTGGCCCGGGCCGATGGCACGGGCGCGAGCGGCGGCGACAGTACCGCCGGCGCCACCCCGCCCTCGCCCGCCCCGGCCCACCCCTGATTTGCATCGGCAGACTTACTTTCCAAGGCATTCCATGGCGACTCAGCCCTCCCGCCGCAATCCCTTCCTGATCGGCCTCGCCGTGTTCGCGCTGGCCGTGCTGGCCTGGTTCGCCAGCGGCCCGCTCAAGCACATGCTGGCGCCGCGGCAGGCGGCCGCGCCCGCGCCCGCGGTCGCCGTGTCCAGCGCGCTGGCCAGGCGCGAGGACGTGCCGATCGGCCTGACCGGCGTCGGCACCGTGCAGGCGATGGCCACGGTGACGGTCAAGTCGCGCGTGGACGGCCAGCTCGACCGCGTCGGCTTCGTCGAGGGCCAGGACGTCAAGGCCGGCCAGCTGCTCGCGCAGATCGACCCGCGCACGTTCCAGGCGCAGCTGCAGCAGGCCCAGGCGCAGAAGGCGCGCGACGAGGCGCAGCTCGCCAACGCCCGCGTGGACCTCAAGCGCTTCGAGGGCCTGATCCTCGAAAACGCCACCACGCAGCAGACGCTCGACACCCAGCGCGCGCTGGTGGCGCAGCTCGCCGCCACCGTGAAGAACGACGACGCGCAGGTCAACGCCGCGCGCGTGCAGCTGGACTTCACCACCATCAACGCGCCGCTGTCCGGGCGCGTGGGCGCGCGCCTGGTGGACCCCGGCAACATCATCCACGCGGCCGACGCCAGTGGCATCGTGGTGATCCGCCAGATCGACCCGATCGACGTGGTCTTCACGCTGCCCGACGGCGACTTCCAGCGCATCAACCACGCCATCCAGACCAGCGGCACGCCGCTGGCCGTGGAAGCGATGGAGCGCGAGAGCGGCAAGCCGCTCGGCCGCGGCAGCCTGATCCTGCTCAACAACACCATCGACACCACCTCCGGCACGATCCAGCTCAAGGGCCGCTTCCCCAACCCGACCCACACGCTGTGGCCGGGCCAGTACGTCAACGCGCGGCTGGTGCTGGGCGAGCGCGACCAGGCGCTGACCATCCCCGCGCCGGCGGTGCAGCGCGGCCAGGCCGGCACCTACGTCTACGTGGTGCAGGCCGACCACACCGTGGCCTCGCGCCCGGTCGAGGTGACGGAGATCCAGGACACGCGCGCCATCATCGCCCGAGGCCTGGCCCCGGACGAGCGCGTGGTGGTGGACGGCCAGTACAAGCTCAAGCCCGGCGCGCGCGTGACCGAAAGCGCGCCCGCCGGCACCGTGGCCAGCGCGGGCAGCGGACCTGCCGCCGCGCCACCCGCCACCCCGGCCGCGGCCGGCGCCGGGAACGCACGGCCATGAGCATTTCCGCCAACTTCATCAAGCGCCCGATCGGCACCTCGCTGCTGGCGCTGGCGCTGCTGCTGGTCGGCGTGGCGGCCTGGCCGCTGCTGCCGATCGCGCCGCTGCCGCAGGTCGACTTCCCCACCATCCAGGTCTCGGCCTCGCTGCCCGGCGCCAGCCCGGAGACGATGGCGTCGAACGTGGCGCAGCCGCTCGAGCGCCAGTTCTCGCTGATCGCCGGCCTCACGCAGATGACCTCGGCCAGCGCCCAGGGCAACGCGCAGATCACGCTGCAGTTCGACCTGAACCGCAACATCGACGCCGCCGCGGTCGACGTGCAGGCCGCCATCAACGCCGCCAGCGGCCAGTTGCCGAGCAACCTGCCGACACCGCCGACCTTCCGCAAGATCAACCCCGCGGACTCGCCGATCCTGGTGCTGGCGGTGCAGTCCGACACCCTGCCGCTGACCGAGATCAACGACTACGCCGACAACGTGCTGGCGCAGCAG
Source organism: Cupriavidus ulmosensis (assembly GCF_977008105.1). Taxonomy (NCBI): domain Bacteria; kingdom Pseudomonadati; phylum Pseudomonadota; class Betaproteobacteria; order Burkholderiales; family Burkholderiaceae; genus Cupriavidus; species Cupriavidus ulmosensis. Next base: position 1,035,785 of record NZ_CDRMWP010000001.1, on the reverse strand, counting down.
ATCTCGCAGATCTCCGGCGTGGGCCTGGTCAACATCGGCGGCCAGCAGAAGCCCGCGGTGCGCATCCAGGTGGACCCGCAGAAGCTGTCCTCGATGGGCATGAGCCTGGAAGACGTGCGCGGCGTGATCGCCTCGACCACCGTCAACCAGCCGACCGGCGCCACCGACGGGCGCACCAAGGCCTTCAACGTCTACACCAACGACCAGCTCACCAAGGCCGCGCCGTGGAACGACATGGTGCTGGCCTACCGCAACGGCGCGCCGGTGCGCGTGCGCGACGTGGGCGTGGCGGTGGACGCGCCCGAGAACGTCAAGCTGGCCGGCTGGGGCTTCGCCGGCGCGGCCGCGCCCGCGGACAACACCTTCCACAACGGGCGCGCCATCATCCTCGCCATCACCAAGCAGCCCGGCGCCAACGTGATCGAGACGGTGGACCGCATCCGCGCCGCGCTGCCGCGCCTGCAGGCCGCCATCCCGCCCACCATCAGCGTCAACACGCTGGTCGACCGCACCCAGACCATCCGCGCCTCGGTGGCCGACGTCGAGTTCACGCTGGTGCTGACCATCGCGCTGGTGGTGATGATCATCTTCATCTTCCTGCGCAACGTGGCCGCCACCGTGATCCCGAGCGTCACCGTACCGCTGGCGCTGCTCGGCACCGCGGGCGCGATGTACCTGCTCGGCTACAGCCTGGACAACCTGTCGCTGATGGCGCTCACCATCGCGGTGGGCTTCGTGGTGGACGACGCCATCGTCATGCTGGAGAACATCTACCGCCACGTCGAAGACGGCATGACGCCGATGGAGGCCGCGCTCAAGGGCGCAGGCGAGATCGCCTTCACCATCGTGTCGATCTCGGTCTCGCTGGTGGCGGTGTTCATCCCGCTGCTGCTGATGGGCGGCATCGTCGGGCGGCTGTTCCGCGAGTTCGCCGTGACCGTCACGCTGACCATCGGGGTGTCGGTGATCGTCTCGCTCACGCTCACGCCGATGCTGTGCTCGCGCTACCTGACGCCGCCGCGCGGGCACCAGCACGGGCGCCTCTACCAGTGGTTCGAGCGCGGCTTCGACACCATGCTGGCCGGCTACAAGCGCGGGCTCGACGTGGTGATGCGCCACCAGTTCATCACGCTGTGCGTGTTCATCGGCACGGTGGCCACCACCGTGGCCCTGTTCGTCTACATCCCCAAGGGCTTCTTCCCGCAGCAGGACACCGGCTTCATGTTCGGCTTCGCCGAGTCCGCCCAGGACGCCTCGTTCAAGTCGATGAACGCGCGCATGGTGCAGCTGGCCGACGTGGTGCGCGCCGACCCCGACGTGATGGCGGTCGGCATGACCGGCGGGCAGAACACCATCAACACCGGCAACTTCTTCATCAGCCTGCGGCCCAAGGACCAGGGCCGCACCGCCAGCGCCGACGAGATCATCGCGCGGCTGCGCCCGAAGCTGGCGCAGGTGCAGGGCGCCAACCTGTTCCTGCAGGCCGGCCAGGACATCAACGTGGGCGGGCGGCTGTCGCGCACGCAGTACCAGTACACGCTGGTGGACGCCAACCTCGACGAACTCAACCAGTGGGCGCCGCGCATCCTGGAGCGCCTGCGCGGCCTGCCGGAGCTGACCGACGTCGCCTCCGACCAGCAGAACGCCGCCGCCGCCGCGCGCCTGACCATCGACCGCGCGCGCGCCTCCAGCTTCGGCATCACGCCGGCGCTGATCGACGCCACGCTGTACGACGCCATCGGCCAGCGCCAGGTGGCGCAGTACTTCACGCAGATCAACAGCTACCACGTGATCCTCGAAGCCACGCCGGCGCTGCAGGAAGACCCGACCCTGTTCTCGAAGCTCTACGTCACCTCGCCGCTGACCGGCGAGCAGGTGCCGCTGTCCACCTTCGTCAAGATCGACACCAACAGCACCGCCTACCTGTCGATCAGCCACCAGGGGCAGTTCCCCGCCGTCACCATCTCGTTCAACCTGGCCAGGGGCGCGGCGCTCGGCGACGCGGTCAACGCCATCAACAGCACGCTCGCCGGCATGGGCCGCCCGCAGACGCTGGGCGGCTCGTTCCAGGGCACCGCCCAGGCCTTCGGCGCGTCGCTGGCATCGCAGCCCTACCTGATCGCCGCCGCGCTGATCGCCGTGTACATCGTGCTCGGCCTGCTGTACGAGAGCTACATCCACCCGCTCACCATCCTCTCGACGCTGCCCTCCGCCGGCGTGGGCGCGCTGCTGATCCTGCTCGCCGGCGGCTACGACCTCACCGTGATCGCGCTGATCGGCATCATCCTGCTGATCGGCATCGTCAAGAAGAACGGCATCATGATGGTCGACTTCGCGCTCACGGCCGAGCGCGAGCACGGCATGACGCCCGAGCAGGCCATCTACCAGGCCTGCCTGCTGCGCTTCCGCCCGATCATGATGACCACCATGTGCGCGCTGCTGTCCGGGCTGCCGCTGATGCTGGGGCATGGCGCCGGGTCCGAGCTGCGCAGGCCGCTCGGCTACGCGATGGTCGGCGGGCTGGTGTTGTCGCAGGCGCTGACGCTGTTCACCACGCCGGTGGTCTATCTGTATCTGGACCGGGCGCATTATTGGTATGTGAAGCGCAAGGAGCGCCGGGCGCGGCGCAGGGCGGGGTTGGCGCCGCATGACGAACCTGGGGCGCCCGTTCCGCGTGTGTTGGCGGGTGGGGAGGGGGATTGAGGGGGTTTTTGGGTTTTTTGATTTGGCTTCGAAGGTAAAGGCTTTAATGTCGAAGGCTTAACTTCAAAGTCAAAGGCTTAAGATCAAAGGCTTAAAGTCAAGATCTTAAAGTCAAAGTCAAAGGCTTTCGCGCCCCCGGCGCGACCTACTTTCTTTTTTCCGAAAAGAAAGTAGGCCTGTGGTGGTCTAATGATCCTGGACACTTCAAAAGGTAGACTTCCGGTCAACTAGAGAGGTGATGATGGGACGCAGAGATTTCTCCGACGAGTTCAAGGCCGACGCAGTGAACTTGGTGCTAGAGCAGGGATATTCAGTGACCAATGCCGCCAAGGCACTGGACATTGGTGAGACAGCGCTTCGTCGTTGGATTGGCAATCGCCAGGCGAAGCCGGTACCGACCACAAGTGACCCGACGGGCTTGACGCCCGACCAGCGCCGCATCCGGGATCTGGAGCGGCAAGTGGCCCGGCTGGAGCGTGAGCGCGACATCCTAAAAAAGTCCACGGCCTTCTTCGTCAAGGAACTCGATCGCAATACGAAGTGATCGAACAGGCGGAGAAGGTCTGGCCGGTGGCGGTGGTGTGCGAGACCCTGGGCATGCCGCGCAGCACCTACTACGCGTGGAAGGCCCGGCAAGCCAAGCCGCGTGCCCAACGTGAGGCGCTGATGGGTCAGGTCCAGGCGATTCATGAGACGAGTGGGCAAAGCTACGGCAGCCGCCGCATGTCGCAGGAGCTGCGCAGACGAGGCCATGCTGTCGGACGCCATCGAGCCAGAGGATTGATGCGGGAAGCCCAGGTCGCGGTCCGGAAGGCTCGCAAGCATTATTACTCGAAGGGCGGGAAGTCCTCGGCCATAGCGCCGAACCGATTGAACCGGCAGTTTGTCGTCGCGCAACCGAACCGGGTGTGGGCTGGAGATGTGACCTTCATCTGGACGCAGCAAGGCTGGCTGTACCTGGCCGTGGTGATGGACCTATTCTCGCGGCGGGTGGTGGGTTGGGCTTACTCGAATTCGGCCGACACGCGGCTAGTGGTGAGGGCACTGAGAATCGCGCTGTCGAGCCGGCAGCCGGCCGAGGGCCTGATGTTTCACTCGGATCAGGGCAGCCCGTATGCCAGCCATGCGTTCCAGGAATTGTTGCGCGAAGAAGGGATCACACCGAGCATGAGTCGGGCGGGCAACTGCTGGGACAACGCGGTCGTCGAGCGTTTCTTCTGCAGCCTGAAGGGCGAGCGCATCCGCGACCGGATCTACTGCGACCGCGCGGAGGCACAGGCGGACATCACGAACTACGTGCTGTTCTTCTACAACCAACAGAGATTGCACTCGGCCGCGATGAACATGCCGCCTGCCGAGTACGAGAATTTAAAGATAGAAGTGGCCAGAAAAGTGTCCAAGATTACTTGACCACCACAGCCAAGAAAGCGGACTGCCTGGCCGGCAGGGGCAGAAACGTTGGGGTTTCTGGTGTTTCTGGTTTCGTCGTGGGGTCTGCGGTTCTGCTGGCATCCTGCCGTTACCGGCGCGAACCACCGCGACTTTGCTGGCGGTGTTGGTTTCGTGGTCAGACCTATGATGGCGAGTGCACTGCTTGTTCGGCTATCTGCCGTTACCGGTTTGGGCGGCCACGACATAGCATCCTCGTGGTTTCGTGGTGGGCGCGGTGGCCCCAGCGCGGGTGTGCGGGGTTGCTGGAACCGGGATTGCTGGGCCACTGCGCCCACCACGAAACCAGCACCGTCCCTATGCCGTGGGCATCCGCCCCGGTCGCGGCAGCAGCCTGAAGGGCCTGGGCCGCCGCCATCATGCAGCGCCACCACGAATCCAATTTCGCTTGCGATGCCGCAGGCAAGCAAACCGGTAGCGTCAGCAGTCTCATCGAAGCCGACGCCCGCACCACGAAACCAGCACCAGTCATAAAGTCTGAGCGCCCAGCCCCCCTGCAAGGGGTCTGCTTTCTTTGGTTACTTTCTTTTCAGACAAAAGAAAGTGACTGGCAGCCCCGCGCAGCGGGGATGTCATATGGCCGTTGGATTCAAGCACCAACAACCGCCCGAGCCTAAAGACCCACAAACACACAAGCCCCAAAAAAAACCTCACATAACCTCAATCACCCCATTCATAGTCTCATGCCCCGACCCACAAAAAATATCGCATAAAAACCCAAACGTCCCCGCCTTGGCGGGCGTGGCCGCCAGCCTCACCACCTGCCCCGGCGGCAGATCGGCCCGAATCCCCAGATCCGGCACGCTGAACCCCATCACCACATCCTGCGCGGTCAGCTCGAACACCACCGGCTCGCCCACGCGCAGTGAGATGCGGTCGGGCGTGAAGATGAACTTGCGCGCATGCACCTTGATCACGCGCGGCGCGGCGGCGGTGCTGTGCAATAGCGGCGTGCCTGCCGCCAGCGCCAGCAGGCAGCGCAGGGCGCGCCGGCGGCCGGGTTTCGTTTCTGTCTTCGTCATGGCGGGACTCCTCGCGTCCGTGCGTTGCCGTGGCTGATGCCGTTCAGCCGGCCACCGGCTTTTCGTCGATGCCGAACTCGCCGCCGGGCCGGCCGGCCTGCACTTCGCGCCAGCCGAGGCCCTGGTAGGGCCGGGCCGGGTCCCACGGCACCGGCTGGCGCTGGGGCTGGGAGCCGGCGGCGGGCAGCGGGAACATCAGCGAGCGCGCCGCGTGGTGGGCGATGTGGCCGGTCATGTGGTGGTGCTCCTGGTGGATGTGGCCGTAGAACACCGTGACGTTGGCATGGGGCATCAGGCGCTCGATCACCTGCGCGCCGTCGCGCGTGGCCCAGTCCCATTGCGGGTAGAGGTCGAACAGCGGGCGGTGGGTGAACACCACGATGCGCGCGTCGCGCGGCTGGCGCGCGAGGTCGTCGGCGAGCCAGCCGAGCTGGGCCTCGCCGACGCGGCCGGCGGGGTCGGAGACGTTGTCGAGCACGATGAAGTGCATGCCTTTGTGGTCGAACACGTAGTGCGTGGGGCCGAACAGTTCCTGGTAGGCGGCGCCCTGGTCGAGGCTGGCGTCGTGCTCGCCCGGCATCAGGTGCACCACCGGCACCTTGAGCCCGGCGACGATGGCCTGGAACTCGCGCATGCGGCGGCGGCGCTCGGCGGCGTCGTCGGTGGTGTGGGTGAGGTCGCCGGTGAACATCAGGAAGTCGGGCGGCTGCGGCAGCGCGTTGACGGCGGCCACGGCCTTGGGCAGCGTGCCGCGCGCGTCGGGGTTGGGCGGGCCCTGGAAGCCCCAGTGCGCGTCCGACAGCTGCACGAAGTAGAACGCCTCGTCGCGCCCGGCGGCCCAGCCGGGCAGGGCCTGCGCGAATACCGCGCCGCCGGCGCAGGCGGCCAGGCCGAGAAAGTCGCGCCGCTTCCATGATCGTTGCTGCATTCCGGCACCTCCGTGACAGATGTGATGTGGGGATGCCTGTCATACCGATGCCGCGCCGCGTTTATTCCGGCCGCGCGGTGGATTTATTTTTCGCGCGCGGGCCGGAAAGCGGGAATAAACTCGACGCGTCTCCGGTATACGGGATCGCGCGCACGGGCCTTGCCGTGCGCGCGCCCAGCCAAAGGAGTGACGTGGACGCTGCCGACCGGCGCCGCCGATTCGACGAACTCGTGCTGCCGCATCTCGATGCCGCCTACAACCTGGCGCGCTGGCTCTCCGGCAGCGCCACGGAGGCCGACGACGTGGTGCAGGAGGCCTGCCTGCGCGCGCTGTGCTTCTTCGACAGCTTCCGCGGCGACCAGCCGCGCGCGTGGCTGCTGGCGATCGTGCGCAATACCTGGTTTACCGCGTGGCGCAAGCGCCAGCAGCCGGGCGAAGGCGCCAGCGCCGGCTACGACGACGCGCATTTCGACGGCGCCGCGCTGCCCGGCTGGCAGGACGGCCACGGCGACAGCCCCGAGCAATGGCTGCTGCGCGCCGAGGACGTGCGCCTGCTGCACGTGGCGCTGGCGCGCCTGCCGCTGGCGTTCCGCGAGGTGCTGGTGCTGCGCGAGCTGGAGGACCTGCCCTACCGCGACATCGCCGCCATTGCCGAGATTCCGCTGGGCACCGTGATGTCGCGCCTGGCGCGCGCGCGCAAGCTGCTGGCGGCGGCGGTGCTGGCGCAGCGCGCGCAGGAAATGCAGGGCGCGCGCGCGGCGGGCGGCGCGGCGCCGGCCACCACGACAGGCAGGAGCGCGGCGGCGCCGCTTCCCGCCGCTTCCCGCCGGGGAGACGGGCCATGAACTGCGATGAGATCGGCATGCTGCTGCAAGCCTGCGCGGACGGCGAATCCGGCGCGGGCGACACGCTGCGCGTGGAGCGCCACCTGGCGCAATGCCCCGAGTGCCGCGCGCGGCTGGCGCGGCTGCGCGAGATGCGCGCCGCGCTGCGCGCGCACGCGCCGTACCACCGCGCCAGTCCGGCGCTGCGCATGCGGGTGCTGGCCGCGCTCGACGCGGCCCCGGCGGACGGCGCCGCCGCGGCGCTGCCGCGCGGCACGCCGGGCGCCGCCGGCTGGTGGCGCTGGTGGCAACCGCTGCGCCGCCATTTCGCCTGGGGCCCGGCCGCCAATGCCGCGATGGCCGCGGTGACGGTGGCCGCGCTCGGCATCGGCGTGGCGCAGTACGCGCTGCGCGACGCCGCCGAACCGACGGTGGCGCGCGAGGTGGTCAGCAGCCACGTGCGCGCGCTGCTGTCCGGCCACGCCATCGACGTGGCTTCGTCGGACCGCCATACCGTCAAGCCGTGGTTCAACGGCCGGCTCGATTACGCGCCGCCGGTGCGCGATCTCGCCGCGCAGGGCTTCCCGCTGGCCGGCGGGCGGCTCGACTACGTGCATGGCCGCGCGGTGGCGGTGCTGGTGTACCGCGACAGCCAGCATCCCATCGATATGTTCGTGCTGCCGCTGGCCGACGAAAAAAAGGCGGCCGGGGCCGATCCCGCCGCCCTGCCGCCCGCCATCGAATCGCACCAGGGCTACCAGCTGGCCCGCTGGGAAGCGGACGGCATGCGCTATGCCGCCGTCACCGATGCTTCCGCCGACGACCTGCTGCGCTTCACCCAGGCCTGGCGCGCGGCCGCGGACGGCCGCGCGCGCTGACCGGGCCGCGCGCGCCGCTCAGGCCAGCACGAACGGCAACTGCCGCTGGCGCTTGCCGGTGAGCGTAAACAGCGCGTTGGCCACCGCCGGGGCGATCGGCGGCACGCCCGGCTCGCCCAGGCCGGTGGGCGGGTCTTCGGAGGGCACGAAGAACACGTCCACCGGCGGCGCGTCGGGCATGCGCACGGGCGGATAGTCGGGGAAGTTGCTGTTCTTCACCACGCCGTTCTCGATCTCGATGGCGAAGCCCGGCCGCAGCGCGGCCAGCCCGAAGATGCACGCGCCCTGGACCTGCGCCTCGGCGGACATCGGGTTGACCACGCGGTTGGCATGCACGCCGGCCGTGACACGGTGCACGCGCGGCTCGTTCTTCACCAGCGACACCTCCGCCACGTAGGCCACCACGGTGCCGAACGACTCGTGCACGGCCACGCCCCAGGCCTGGCCCTTGGGCAGGCGCCGCTTGCCGTAGCCGGACTTCTGCACCGCCAGCTGCAGCGCCGCGCGGTGGCGCGCGTGCTTGGCCTCGTCGAGGCGCGCGAGCCGGAACGCCACCGGGTCCTGGCGCGCGCCCGCCGCGATCTCGTCGATCAGGGTCTCCTTGACGAAGGCCGTGTGCGTGTTGCCCACCGAGCGCCACCACAGCACCGGCACGTCCACCTGCGGGTGGTGCGCGCTCAGGCGCAGCGGAAAGCCGTAGTCGTTCTCGGCGATGCCCTCGACCATCGTGCCGTCGACGCCGCCCTTGACCGCGAAGGCCTCGAACGGCGTGCCGGCGAGGATCGACTGCCCGACGATGGTGTGGTCCCACGCCACCACCTGCCCGCGGGCATCGGTGCCGATGCGGGCGTGATGCAGGTGCAGCGGGCGGTAGTAGCCGCCGCGGATGTCGTCCTCGCGGCTCCACATCACCTTGAGCGGCTCGGCATGGCCGTTCCGGATCCAGGCCTGCAGCACGTTGGCCGCCTCGACCACGTAGTCGGAGGTGGGCACCGCGCGCCGGCCGAAGCCGCCGCCCGCCATCATGGTGCTGAGCGTGACCTGCTCGGGCTTGAGCCCCAGCGTGCGCGCGATGGCGGCCTGGTCCACGGTCTGGAACTGCGAGCCGACCCAGACCTTGACCGAGCGCACCGTCTTGCCCGACAGCTCGGCCTGCATGGTGCAGTTCAGCGGTTCCATCGGCGCGTGGGCGAGATAGGGAAACTCGTAATAGGCGTCGATGGTGCGCGCCGCGCCCGCGAGCGCGCCGACGTCGCCCGCCACCGCCACCGCGCCGGGCTGCGCGGCGAGCTTGCGGTAGTCGGCGAACAGGTCCTTGGACGTGACCTTCGAGCCGGCGTCTTCCCACACGATCTCGAGCGCGTCGCGCCCCTGCCTGGCGGGCCAGTAGCCGTCGGCCACCACCGCCACGCCGGTGCCGCCGCGGTCCACCGGCACCAGCATGACGTCGGCCACGCCCTTGATCGCGCGCGCCTTGTCGGCGTTGAACGATTTCACCTTGCCGCCGAAGCGCGGCGGGCGCGCCACCAGCGCCACCTTCATGCCGTCGAGGCGGGTGTCGATGCCGAACGCGGTGGTGGATTCCAGCTTGCCGCGCGCGTCCAGGCGCGGCGTGGGCTTGCCGATGATCCTGAACTGCGCGGGGTCCTTCAGCGCCACCTGCTGCGGCACCGGCAGCGCCATCGCCGCCTGCGCCAGCTCGCCGTAGGTGGCGCGGTGGCTGCCGGAAGTCACCACGCCGAGCGCCACCTGGCAGCTGGCGGGATCGACCTGCCATTGCCTGGCCGCCGCGGCCACCAGCATGGCGCGGGCGCGCGCGCCGAGCTCGCGGTATTGCTGGAAGGAATGGTTGAGCGCGGAGGAACCGCCCGTCATCTGCATGCCGAAGGCGGGGTCCTTGTAGGCGTCGCCAGCGGGCGCCAGCGTGGCGCGCACGTTGCGCCAGTCCACGTCGAGCTCCTCGGCCAGCGCCATCGGCAGCGCGGTATGCACGCCCTGGCCGAATTCGAGGCGGTTCACCGCCACCGTGACCGTGTTGTCCGGCGCGATCAGCACGAAGGCCTGCGGCGCGGAGGGCGGCGCCTTGGGCGCGCCGCCTTCCTGCGCCTGCGCGGCGGACAGCGGCAGCACGCCGAGCGCCAGGCCGCCGCCGGCAAACCCGGCGAGCTTGAGGAAACTGCGGCGGCCGAGCGTGGCCGGAGATTCGGCGGCGGCGGCGGCGGCGGCGGCGGCATCGACGGTGCCGGTGACTGCATCCGTGCGCCAGCCGTTGCCGACCAGCGCTTCGAGATTCTGGATTCGCATGATGGTCTCCCTATGCCAGCGCGCGCGCCGCATCCTTGATGGCGGCGCGGATGCGCTGGTAGGTGCCGCAGCGGCACACGTTGCCCGCCATCGCCTGGTCGATGTCGGCGTCGGTCGGGTGCTTCTTGTTGCGCAGCAGTCCTGTCGCGCTCATGACCTGGCCGTTCTGGCAGTAGCCGCACTGGGCCACGTCATGCTTGATCCAGGCGTCGAGCACCGCGCGCCCGACCTTGTCGCCGGCCACGCCTTCGATGGTGGTGATGCGCACGCCCTGCGCCGCCGAAACCGGCGTGACGCAACTGCGCGTGGGCTGGCCGTTTACGTGCACCGTGCACGCGCCGCACGAGGCGATGCCGCAGCCGAACTTGGTGCCGGTCATGCCGAGGCTGTCCCGCAGCGCCCACAGCAGCGGCGTGGAGGGATCGACGTCGACCTGCAATGGCTTGCCATTGATGTCTAGGGTGGTCATTGGGGGGAACTCCTTGGGTCTGTTTGCCCTGGTCCGCGCAAGGCGCGGCCGGCCGGCGGCACCGTCCACCGCCCGGTGGGCGCGCGCCGCAAAGCCCCCTGAGGATAGTGCAAAAGCCGCGCACGTGCCGTACGCCGCACCGGAGCGGCGCCGCCGGGCCGGCATGCGTGCCAGCCGCCGCCGCGCGGCCGGGCACGCACCTTCTTTTGCAGGGACATGCCGGCCTGCGCCGGGGAAACAGCACTGGTGAAACTGCATTAAGCAATCTTAACGGAAGATGCAGACGAGAATCATTATCATTCGGCATCCCTTTGTATCTACCGGATCTGTCGCGGCCGGTTCCGCCCCCCATGCGTCTGAAATACCTTGCCGTCGTCGCCAGCACCCTACTTTCCGCTACGCCGCACGCGCGGGCGCAACAGGCCGCGCCGGGAGACCCGCTGCCGACGGTGGTCGTCACCGGCACCCGCAGCGAGAAGACGCTGGACGAGACGCCGATCCGCACCGAGGTGGTGGACCGCCAGGAAATCGAGCGCACCCATGCGCGCACGCTCAAGGACGCGCTGGAGAACGTGCCCGGCCTGCAGCTGCGCGAGATCCACGGCAAGTCGGGTTATGAAGTCACGCTGCAGGGCATGACCAGCGACCAGGTGCTGATCCTGATCGACGGCCTGCCCATCACGGCCAGCACCGGCTCGACGGTCGACGTCTCGCAATACCTGCTCACCGAGGTCGACCACGTCGAAGTGGTCAAGGGCGCCAGCTCGGCCCAGTACGGCAGCTCGGCGATGGGCGGCGTCATCAACGTGATCACGCGGCCGGTCGCCAAAGGCCTCTCGGGCGCGGTCACCGCCGATACCGGCACCTACGGCGGCCAGAACGCCGACGGTTCGCCGGGCGTGCTGCATGGCAATGTCCGGGTCGAGGGCGGCACCGAGCAGTTCCGGGCGCGCATCAGCGCGGACGCGCTGGACAACAAGGGCTACGCCGTCGACGCGGACGACTGGACGCGCCACGGCGACAAGGTCCGCCGCGGGCAATACGCGGGCCGGCTCGAATGGCTCCCCACCGCGACGGGCAAGTTCTGGCTCGACGCCAGCGCCTACCGCGAGACGGACGAGCAGCGCTACCAGTATTACGCGCCGCCGAACTACGTGCCGCAGCGCAAGACCGAGGACATCGACCGCAACCGCTACACCTATGGCGGGCAATGGGGATTCGCCAACGGCGTGCGCGCCCGGCTGGCCGGCGTGCACGAGACCTACGACAGCACCTCCCGCGAATACTCGAACGGCTTCCAGACCGCCACGCGCGACTCCTCGCAGCAGACCGACCATGTCTCCGCTCAGTTCGACATGCCGGCGTGGTACCGCCAGCTCTGGCAGTTCGGCGGCGACTTCCACCGCGAGACGCTGAACCAGAACGTCAACGGGGCGTCGGAGCTGACCGGCGCCGGCAGCGCCGAGCGCCACGCGGGCGAGCTCTACGTGCAGAACGACATCCTGTTCAACGACACCTGGGAAATGATCGTCGGGCTGCGCGGCCAGCACGATTCCGACTTCGGCAGCCACTTCGCGCCCAAGGTGGGCCTGCGCGCCAACCTGCTCTCCAGCGACACCTGGAAAGGCGTGCTGCGCGCCAACTATGGCCAGGGCTACCGCGTGCCCAACCTCAAGGAACGCCACTACCTGTTCGACCACAGCTCGCTGGGCTACATGGTGCTGGGCAACCCGGACCTGAAGCCGGAGTCGTCGAACAGCTTCCAGTTCGGCGGCCAGCTCACCTGGCGCGAGCGCGTGACGCTCGATGCCAACCTGTTCTACAACCGCGTCACGGACCTGATCCAGACCGACATGACCAACTTCTCGATGGTCAACGGCATCGCGGTCTATACGTACCGGAACGTGGCGCGCGCCCGGACGCAGGGCGCCGAGACGTCGCTGCGCTGGCGCGCCACGAACCAGCTCAACCTGACGGCGGCCTACACCTTCACCGACACCGAAGACCTCAACACCGGCACCGAGCTGACCCGCCGGCCCCGCCACATGGGCCGCGCGGGCATCGACTGGCGCGTCTTTCCGTCCACCGAACTGTCGACCCGCGCGCGCTTCCAGAGCAGCGAGCTGACCGACTCCGCCGCCGCCGCGCGCTCGCCGGGCTGGGCCACGCTCGACCTCGTGCTGAACCAGAAGATCGGCCGCAGCGTCACCGCATTCGCCGGCGTCAACAACCTCTTCAATCGTCAACGCGATTTCGCGAATGCCAGTGACTTCGGGCCTGTGGCGGGGCGCTTTATCTACCTGGGCGCGCGGTTCAACGTCGACGTCGCCCGCTAACAAGAAATCAATGGGGAAACACGCATCATGATGAATGACACTCTCTCACTGCGCCGCCGGCTGCCCGGCGCGCTCGGCACGATCACGCTCGCCCTGGCGCTGGCCGCCTGCGGCGGCGGCGGCGACGACGGCACCACCACCACCGGCGGCACCGGCGGCACGGGGGGCAACGGCACCACGGGCGGCGGCACCACCACCCCGCCCGCGGCGACCACGGCATTCACGCAGTCGGCCGAATGGACCTTCGCGCTGCCGGCGGCCAGCGCGTCGCTCTGCTACGACTTCAACACCAAGGCGGAGACGGCCTGCACCGGCACCGCGTGGGACCTGAAGGTCAAGACCGACACGGGCGGGCGCACCGCCACGCTGTGGACGAACAGCGGCACCACCGGCACCGGCAACGGCGGCGCCTTCGGCAGCCCCTTCGACCACACCTGGACCGCGCTGACGGCGTGGAAGAACGCGACCATCGACCCGGTCAACGGCGCCCTGCCCGCCGCGGTGTTCCTGAAGGATTCGGCCAGCGGCGTGTTCGCGGGCAGCAACGACATCGGTTCGGCCGTGTTCGAGTACGGCGTGACCGGCGCGGCCACCGACCACTCGCTGTATCCCACCTTCCGCACGTTCCTGATCACCACCAACAGCGCGCTGCCCGATACCACCGGCACCGTGGCGGCGCCCGTGTTCGCGCTGCAGATCACCGGCTACTACGGCGGCCCGGGCGGCACCACCTCTGGCTATCCGAGCTTCCGCTTCGTCGACCGCAGCGCCCCGGGCACCGTGTACACGGCGACGGTCAACGCCTCGGCCGACTGGGTCTACTACGATCTGGTCAACCGCGTGGAAACCACGGCCACGGGTCCGTGGCACATCGCGTTCAACCGCTACAACGTCAAGCTCAACGGCGGCGAATCGGGCACCGGCACGGTGGCCGGCTTCCTGGGCAAGACGCCCGCCGGGTTCTATGACGCGTCGAACAAGCCCGTGGCATCGGCGTTCACCAACGTCAACAGCGTGACCACCACGCTGGCCGACCTGACCGCCGCCGATATGAGCCTGCCCACCGCGGCCAGCCAGTGGAAGAAGGATGCGACGGCATCGCTGCTCAATCCCACCTACACCGGCGCCTACCCGAACCCGCTGAACTACGGCTGGTACTCGTACTTCCCGACCGCCGCGGCGGCCGCGGCGAACGGCCTGCCGGCGGTGGCCCACCTGATCAGCGCCAATCCGGACGCCGGCGGCCTGATCCGCGGCGGCGAGGGGGCCACGTATGCGCGCTTCCACCTGACGAAGATCGCCTACGCCGACCCGAACTCGAACAGCAGCCAGCAGACCTGGACGATCAACTTCGACGTCCAACCCTGAACCCTCCCGGACCCGCATGGAAATGGAACGACAAAGCATTGACGCGCTGCGCCGGCGGCACCAGGAACTGGCCGCGGCCCAACCGAAACTACGCATCCGGGACCGCGCGCGGCATCTCGGGGTGAGCGAGGCCGAACTCGTCGCCGCGGGCTGCGGCGTGCAGACGCGGCAGCTCGGGGGCACGGCGCAGCAGTTGTTCCGCGACCTCGGCATGCTCGGGCCGGTGATGGCCTTGTCGCGCAACGACCATGCGGTCCACGAGCGGCACGGCCAGTACCAGGGCATCGAAGCCGAGGGGCCCGTGGGCATCGTGCTCGGGCCCGACATCGACCTGCGCATGTTCTTCGGCGCCTGGCGCTACTTCTACGCGGTGACGGAGAACGGCCGCGACAGCGTGCAGTTCTTCGACAAGGCGGGCGAGGCGGTGCACAAGGTCTACCGGACCGATGCCACCGACGCCGCGGCGTGGCAGGCGTATGTCGACCGGCACGCCGTGGACGCGGTGGCGCCGGTGGTGGTCGAGGCCATCGCCGCCGTTGCCGAAGCCGACCTGCCCGCCGACGCCGGGGCCATGCGCGAGCACTGGCGCGGCCTCAAGGACACGCACGATTTCTTCGCCATGCTGCGGCAGTTCGGCGTGTCGCGCCTCGGCGCGCTGCGCAGCGCGGGCAGCGACCTGGCGCAGCAGGTGGACGACGCGGCCATCGAGACCGTGCTCGGACGCGCCGCCGGATCGGGCCTGCCGATCATGTGCTTCGTCGCCAACCGGGGCATCGTGCAGATCCATACGGGGCCGGTGCACAAGCTGGTGCGTACCGGTACGTGGTTCAACGTGCTCGACGACAAGTTCAATCTGCACCTGAACACCGGTGCCGTGGCGTCGAGCTGGGTCGTCAACAAGCCCACGGTGGATGGCTGGGTGACGTCCCTGGAACTGTTCGGCGCCAGCGGCGAGCTGATCGCGCAGTTCTTCGGCGAGCGCAAGCCCGGCAAGCCGGAGCTGGGCGCGTGGCGGGCACTGCTCCAGTCGCTCTGCCCGGCCGCGCTGGCCGCCTGATGCGCATGCCGGAGTCAACGATGAAACTGCTGCGTTCCGCGCTGCTGCCGCTGCTGTGCGCGGCGGGCATGGCCCAGGCCGCGCCGCCCGCCCGCGTGGTCGGGCTGGGCGGCGCCGTCACCGAAATCATCTACGCGCTGGACGCGGACCGCGCGCTCGTCGGCGCGGATGCGTCGAGCATCTACCCCGCCGCGGCATCGAAGCTGCCGAAGGTGGGCTACTACCGCACGGTCTCGGTGGAAGGGCTCGCCAGCCTGAAGCCGGACCTCGTGCTGGCTTCCGACCAGACCGGCCCGCCCCAGGCGCTGGAGCAGATCCGCAAGCTCGGCAGCAAGGTCGTGATACTGCCATCCGCGCCCACGATCGAGGCGCTGGACCAGCGCATCCTCGGCGCGGCCGCGGCGCTGGAAATCCCCGGGCGCGGACAGGCCCTGGTCGAGCGGCTGCACGCCGAACTGCACGACATCCGCCCCGTCGGCCAGCCGGTGCGCGTGCTGATCGTCAGCAGCCATACCGGCAAGATGCAGGCGGTGGGCAGCGACACCGCCAGCGATGCGATGCTCAGGCTCGCGGGCGCCACCAACGTGCTGGCCGAGCAGACCGGGTTCAAGCCGTTCTCGGCCGAGGCCGCGGCCGCGCTGAAGCCGGACGTGATCGTGACGACCACGATGTCGGTGGGCGCCAGCGGCAGCGCCGACGCCTTCCTGGCCCAGCCGGGCCTCAACGCGACCCCGGCGGCCAGGAACCGGCGCATCGTCGTCATGGACGACCTGCTGCTGCTCGGCTTCGGCCCGCGCCTGCCGGAAGCGCTGCGGCTGCTGCAGGCGGGGCTGACCGCCCGGCAGCCGGCGGCCCGCTGATGCGCGTCCACCGGCCGGGCGTGTTCGCCGCCCTGTGCGTCATGCTGGTATTCACCGCGCTCTGGGCGGCGGCCAGCGGCGCATTGTCGATCCCGCGCGGGCGGCTGCTGCCGCTGCTGTGGTCGTCCGCCGCGAGCGGCGACGATGCCATGTGGCGCAACGTGCTGATCGAGGTGCGGCTGCCGCGCATCGTGCTGGCGGTCACGGTCGGCGCCGCGCTGGCCTTGTCGGGAGCGGTCATGCAGGCACTGTTCCGCAATCCGCTGGCCGAGCCGGGCCTGATCGGGATTTCGCTGGGCGGCGCGGCGGGCGCCGTGGCGGCCATCGTGCTGGGCGCCGAGGGCCTGGCCGGCGTCGCGCCCGCGGCGTTCCTGGGCAGCCTTGCCGCCACCGCGCTCGCCTACCGCCTGGGCTCGCGGCGCGCGGGCATGGCCAATCTCCTGCTGGCGGGCATCGCGATCAACGCGATCTGCGCCGCCGTCGTCGGCTTCTTCACGTACCAGGCCAGCGACGTGCAGCTGCGCAACCTCACGTTCTGGAACATGGGCAGCCTCGCCGGCGCGACGTGGCCCATGCTCGCGTGGCTCGTGCCGCTGGTCGGCGTGCTGTGCGCGCTGCTGCTGCGCGACTGGCGCGCCATGAACGCCCTGCTGCTGGGCGAGCGGGAGGCGCAGCACCTGGGCTTCGACCTCAAGCGGCTGCGCCGCCGGCTGATCGTGCTGACGGCGCTGCTGGTGGGGCCCATCGTCGCCGTCACCGGCACGATTTCGTTCATCGGCCTCGTGGTTCCGCACCTGGTGCGCATGCCGCTGGGCGCCGATCACCGCTGGCTGCTGCCGAACACGCTGGCCGGCGGCGCCATCGCCATGACGCTGGCCGACTGGCTTTCCCGCACTGTGGTGATTCCGGCGGAACTGCCGATCGGCATCGTGACGAGTCTCGTGGGCGGGCCGTTCCTGCTCTGGATGCTGACGCGAAAGGGGGCATGACGTGCTGGTTGCGCGCAAACTCAGTTGCCACCGCGGCCGGCGCCTGGTGCTGTCCGACATAGACCTGAGCCTGCCCGCGGGCGAAGTGCTCGGCGTGCTCGGCGCGAACGGCGCCGGCAAGAGCACGCTGCTCGGCACGCTGGCCGGCGAGATCGCCGCGCCCGCCGCGGCGGTCACGCTGAACGGCCGCGGCCTGGCGGACTGGTCCGTGCGGGAGCTCGCCCGCACCCGCGCCGTGCTGCCGCAGTCGCCGGGCCTGAGCTTCGACCTCGACGTCACCGAGGTGGTGGCGATGGGCGGCTATCCGTTTCCCGAACTCGATCCCCGCGCCATCCGGGCGCTGATCCGCCGCGCGCTCGGCCTGGCCGACGTGACGCACCTGGCCGCGCGCGACTATCAAAGCCTCTCCGGCGGCGAACAGCAGCGCGTCCAGTTCGCCCGCACGCTGGTGCAGGTGCTGGCCTGCCGCCCGCCGGACGGCTACCGCGCCTTGCTGCTCGACGAGCCGATCTCCAGCCTCGACCCGCGCCACCAGTTGCTGATGCTCGACAGCATCAGGACGCTGAGCCGCACCGATGGCCTGGCGGCGCTGCTCGTGCTCCACGACGTCAACCTCGCCGCGCGCTGGTGCGACCGGCTCCTGCTGCTAGCCGACGGCCGGGCCGTCGCGTATGGCGAGCCCGCCGCGGTGCTCACGGAAAGCCATCTCGCCAGCGTCTACGGCATCGCCGCCAGGGTAATGGCGTCCCCGGTGCACGAAGGCGTGCCGTTCGTCGTCTTCGGCTGACCAGCGGCGGAACCAGGACGATTCGCCGTCAGCCGACGCGTTCCCGCCATGTTCAGGAGCCCCCGCATGCCTGCCCGTTTCCCCCATCTGCTGCAAGACGCCATCGCGCTGGTGCCGCCTTCGCTGTCGTTTGCCGCGCTGGTGCTGCCGCCCGCGCTGCTCTGGACGGTGCTGTCGGACCTGCTGTACCGCCGCATCGCCAACCGGCTGGTGCTGGCGCTGCTGGCCGCGTGGACGGTCCACACCGCGTGGATGGTTTTCCAGGACGCGCGGTCGGTGGCCTGGCCGGAGCTCGGGCGCAGCGCGATGGCCGCCGCGATCGTGCTGGTGGTGGGCTACGGACTGTTCGCGATGCGCTGGGTCGGCGCGGGCGACGTGAAGCTGGTGGCGGTGCTCTGCCTCTGGCTGGAGGGCAACGTGTCGACGTTCCTGCTGGTCATGTCGCTGGCCGGCGGCGTGCTGGCACTGGGCATGCCGGTCCTGCGCATGGCCGAGCGGTGCGCCGCGTGGTGCAGCGCGCGGTGCGCCGCGTGGTGCGCCGCGTGGTACGCCAGACAGCCGGGCTCGTGGCTGCGCCGGCCGCCGCCCGCCCCGGCGGCGCTGCACGCCCATGCGCTGCCCGGCATTCCGTACAGCATCGCGATTGCCGCCGGCGCGGCGTTCGTGCTGTTCCTCGGCTGACGCCATGCACGGGTGCCTTCCGACATGGCGCGCCGCCGCCCGCCGCCCCGCGGCAAGGCGGCGGTTGCGCGAGGAGCGCGGCCATGCGTAGCCGTTTCGCACGCCGGCATGGTGGCCGTGGCGCGCTGACCGTCGAGGCCGCGTTCGCGCTGCCCGTCATCATTGCCGGCGCGATGATGTTCACGGAGCTCGGGAACATCGGGCTCGCCATCGTCATGGGCGGCACGGCGCTGGAGCGCGCCATCGGGCAGTTCCGCACCGACCCCGCCGGATCGCTGGAGGCGCGGCAGATGGAGCAGCGCGTGCGCGTGCGCATGGCGGCCGCCGGGCATGGCTATCTGCGCGACGGCGACATCGCCACCGTGGCCGTCGAGAGCTTCACCTCGCTCGACACCATCGGCGGCGGCAATGCGGCGCACGGCGCCATCGCCGCCGGCCGGGCCGTGCCGGTCTGGCGCATCACGGTGGAGATCCGCAAGGACTTCATCACGCCGCTGCCGCGCCTGCTGGGCACGAACGGCACCGCGTTCCGCTACCAGTACCAGCAGTTGCTGGGCCACCTGCCCGGGCAGGCGGGCGACGCGCCGGGCGCGCGGTGAACCGGGCGCGCGACGAGCGCATCCGGCGCGCGCGCGGACTGCGACACGCGGACTATATGAAGCAAGATTAACGTGTCTTGCGCGGCGCGATCACGTAAAAAGAAGCCTTGCACATGCCTGCCGCCGCGCGCCGCGATCGCGCCCGCCATCCGCTATCCGCCATCCGCTATCGCCGTTCAATTCCCGGAACCCTCCCCGATGACCACCTCCACCGAAGTCCGCCCCTCGCTGTCTTCCCGGCTCAAGCATGAGACGGCCGCCCAGCACGAGCGCATGCACACGCTGATGGAAGCCGCCGATCCGTTTGCCAGCCGCGACGGCTATGCCCGTTTCGTTGCCGCGCAGTATCTGTTCCAGCGCGATGTCGAGCACCTGTTCGAGGACGCCGCCGTGCGCGCCGCGGTGCCGGATCTCGACGGCCGCGGCCGCGCCGCCGCGTCGCAGGCCGATCTCGCGGACCTGGAGCGCGAGTTGCCGCAAGCCGATATCGCCAGCGCCGGCGTTGCCATGCCCGAGGCGCTGGGCTGGCTCTACGTCTCCGAAGGCTCGACGCTCGGCGCGGCGTTCCTGTTCAAGGCCGCGCAGGAGAAGCTGGGCCTGTCCGCCGAATTCGGCGCGCGCAACCTGGCCGCCTATCCGCAGGGCCGCGCCACCGCGTGGCGCAATTTCGTCGCCGCGCTGGACAGCGATGCGCTGGACGCGCGCACGCACGACGCCGTCATCGCGGGCGCCAACGCGGCCTACGACCGCTTTGCGCGCCTGCTTGCGCGCACGTTCGAGACCGCCTGACCCATGCGCGGCAGCCATGTCACGGCGGTGTCGGTCGACGACCGCCGCCGGGTGATCGCCGCCGCGCGGGGCCTGCCGGATGTGGTGGCGTCCCGAGACGCCGGCGCAGCCCCGGCGCGCCGCCTAGCGCGCCATGCCGCCGGCCGTGGCGCGCGTCACGTCCTGAGCGCGCTCTTGAGACCCGTGCGGTCGTTCCAGTGGCGGCGGTCGAGCAGCAGCACCGCCAGCAGCCCGGTCGGGCGGTTTTCCTCCAGCGAGAGCTGCGCGCCGTGGAGCCTGGCGATGGCATTGACCAGCGCCAGGCCAAGTCCGCTGCCCGATTGTGACGATTGCGACGATTGCGACGTGCCGCCCGAGGTGCCGCCCAGGCGGCGGAAGCGCTCCACCGCCTGGCCGCGCAGCGCGGCGGGAATGCCGGGACCGTTGTCCGCCACGCCCAGCGCGATGCCGTCGCCGCGGCGGTGCGCCAGCAGCACCAGCGTCTCGCCGCCGGGCGCGTACTTGATCGCGTTTTCCAGCAGGTTCGACAGCGCCTGGAACAGCAGCGCGCGGTCGCCGTAGAGCTCGCGCCCCGGCTCCGCCTCGATGCGCAGCGCCATGCCCGAGATCGCCACCAGCGGCGCGTAGTATTCGGCCAGGTCGTCGAGCAGCGTGCGCACCTCGAACCATTCGAACGCGTGCTCGCAGCGGCCCGCGTCCACCTCGCCGATGCGCAGCACCGCGCGCACCATGCGCTGGATGCGCTCGCCGTCCTCGAGCGCGCCCAGCACGTCCTCGCGCATGGGGTCGTCCACCTTCTCGGCCAGGTTGGCCAGCCGGTTGTAGATGCGCGTGAGCGGCGTGCGCAGTTCGTGCGCCAGATGGCTGCTGACGCTCTTGACCTCTTCCATGAGCCGGTTCACGCGGTCGAGCACGTGGTTGATGTCCTGCCCGAGCAGGTCGAATTCGTCGCCGTCGGGCCCGCACGGCACCGTCGCGTCGCGCTCCCCGGTCACGTAGCGGCGCAGCGCGCTGCGGATCCGGTCCACCCGGCGCATGCTTTGCACGCTGGTATAGAGCCCGATGGCCAGGCTCGACAGCAGCACCGCGAACAGTCCGGCGCCGGCCACCAGCGGAATCACGCGCAGCCGCTCGCGCATCGGCAGGATGTCGTACCCGCTGAAGAACACGCCGCCGTCCGCCAGCGGCACCTGCACGCCGAACAGCTGCGCGAGCTGGGCGCTGGCGTCGCCCACGGTGACGTTGCGCCACTGCAGCGCGCACGGCGGCTCGCACTGCAGCGCGGCCCTCACCTTCGGGTCGCCGAACAGCAGCGCGCCCGAGGGCGACAGCACGAACGACTTGTTGCCTTCGCGCTCGCGGGTGTCCTCGTGCGCGAGCGCGAACGCCAGCCCCTTGGCTTCGGCGAAATGATGGCTGCGCTCCTGGGCGCGGAGGTCGGCCAGGACCATGTCGCGCACGTGGCTGTGCAGCAGCGCGTCGATCTGGTGGGCGCTCAGCAGTACCGTGCCGACCGCCACCAGCAGGAACAGGAACGCGACCAGCGAGGCGTGGCGGAAAGTGCGGGTCTCGAGCAGGTGGGCAACGCGCTCAGCCCAGGACATAACCGACTGCGCGCACCGTGCGCAGCAGCGAGCGCGGGAAATTCCGGTCGATCTTGCTGCGCAGCTTCGAGACATGGACGTCGATCAGGTTCGTCTGCGGATCGAACTGGTATCCCCAGACCTTTTCCAGCAGCATGGCGCGCGTGACCGTGCGGCCGGCGTTGGTGGCCAGCACCTGCAGCAGCGCGAATTCCTTCTCGGTCAGGTCGATGGCCTGGCCGCTGCGCGACACGCGCCGCTCGCGCCAGTCGATGCACAGATCCTCCAGCCGGGTGATCCAGTCCGCGTCGCCCGGCAGGGCGCGCCACTTGGCCAGGCCTTCGAGGCGCAGCAGCAGCTCGGTGAAATCGAACGGTTTTCCGAGGTAGTCGCCGGCGCCGGCGCGCAGCCCTTCGACGCGGTCGCTGGGCTGGTCCACCGCGGAGAGCACCATGACGGGCGGGTGGGGATGATCGGCCAGCGCGCGCAGCACGCCGATGCCGTCGATGCCGGGCAGCATCCGGTCCAGCAGCACGGCGTCGAATGCCTCGGATCCGATCAGCTCGAGCGCCTGTTCGCCGGTGTCGGTCACGCGGCAGTCATGTCCTTTCTGTTGCAGCCTGGCGCTTAGCCACTGGCTGACCCGCTGATCGTCCTCAACAATCAGAACACGCATGACAGTTCCCCCTTCCCAATGCGCGCTTGCCGCGCCAACTGACCCTTCCATCCGGCGGCTCGGATGTCTTATGTACCAGCCACGTGCCAATTCTACATGAGACGCATTCGCATTTGTGTGCAAACCACGACAAAAGCTAGGGTTAACGTGAGGTTGTCTGGCCCGAATGCGCCGGCCACGCGTCGCACACGTGGCGCGCGCGTGGCGCACACCCCGGGCATCGCCGGCGCGAAGCGGCCCGCGGCTCCCTGCGCCGCCGTCTCTGTCGGCATTATTCAGGAATCGGGCAGCGGCAAGCATTAACTTTGCTTAACGCCGCGCCATCGCGCCGCGCGCGCGGCAGCGCCGTCGGCGCGGACGCGGACCGGCCCGGCCGGCCGGGGCTTGCCGCGCGAGCGCCGGCGGGCCGAAGGCGGCGGCGCCGAAGGCGATGGCGCCCCGGGCCGGGACTCGCTTCACGACTCGCTTCACGACCCGCTCCACGACCCGTTGCGCGGCGGCCTCCGTCCGCTCATGTCATCGCAGCGATGCCGGCCCGCGTCTTCGCGACGTCCGTCGGGGTACCCCACATCGGCGGGGAAATGCCTGAAACGGCCGCGGGAGACGGACGGCGGCGCAGCCGCGGGCGAGCGCGGCGCGGACGCGCCGCGGCTGTCTCCGAGCGCTCTCCGGGCGCCCCCGAATCCGCCGCCGGCCGTGCGCCGGCGCGGCCCGCAGCGCCGCCGGGGATGCCGGGAGCCGGCCGGCAAGCGAGGGGGCCATACAGGAAATCGGCGCGGCATGCCAGTCCGAACAGCGCCGGCAGAGTCATTTTTCTCGGCTCGTGCTGCCGCCATATGGACGCTATATTGATCGATTAGGCTGGGCCACGCGTGCAACCTGCGTCAGCCCGGCGGCCATCGCCATTGCAAGTTCTCCTATCCAGATCGCAGACGCGACATGACGCCACAACCGGAAGTCCGTTCCTTGCCCACTCCTTCGCCGCGCTGGCAGCGCGCGGCGCTGGCCGCCCTCGGCTTCTTCCTGCTGGCCGTGGCCGGCATCGCCGCGTCGCGCTTTCCGGGCAACGTGGCCATGCTGTGGCTGGCCAATGCGTTCGGCCTCGGCGTGCTGCTGCACCGGCCCCGCCGCGACGCGCCGGTGCTGCTGGGCGGCATGCTGGCCGCGGGCGTGGCGGCCAACGCGGCGATGGGCGACCACCCCGCCATCGCGCTGGCGCTGGCGCTGGGCAACGTGGCCGAGATGGCCTTCTCCGGCTGGCTGGTGCGCGCCATGACCGCCGGCGCCACGCTGACCCGCCCCGGGCCGCTGGCGCGCTTCGGCCTGACGCTGGGCGCGGCCAGCACGCTGGGGCCGGCGGTGGGTGCCACCATCGGCGCGGCCACCGTCGCCACCGCCTACCGCGGCGATTTCGGCGCGGTCTGGTGGACCTGGTGGACGGCCGACGCGATGGGCGTGGTGATGCTGCTGCCGCTGATGGTGTCGATCACGCGCGAGCGCGCCGCCGAGACCTTCGGCCGCGCCGGCCGGCGCCGTTTCGCGGCGCTGCTGCTGCTGTGCCTGGTGGTGGGCGCGGGTGCGCTGCACAAGAGCAACGAGCCGTTCGTGGTGATGGCGCTGCCGCTGGTGCTGGCGGCGCTGCTGACCAACCCGTTCGCCACCGCGCTGCTCACGCTGCTGTCGATCTGCGCCACCACCGCGGCGACGCTGGCCGCGAGCGCCTTCGGCCGCGGCGCGGGCGAGCCCTTCGTGCTGCAGCCGATACAACTGTCGACCGCGCTCATCATGCTGTTCCCGGTCTGCATCGCCTTCCTGCTGGAGCAGAACCGGCGCGACCGCAGCGAGCTGCGCGGCAGCGAGCGGCGCTTCCGCCAGGCGATGGAGCATTCGGCCATCGGCATGGCGCTGGTGGGCCTGGACGGCCGCTGGCTGCAGGTCAACCGCGCCATCTGCGAGCTGTTCGGCTACGAGGCCAGCGAGCTGTTCGAGCTGCCGTTCCCGCTCATCACGCACCCCGACGACCTGGGCCCGGACCTGCACCAGGTCGAGCGCCTGCTGGCCGGCGAGATCGACGCCTACCGCATCGAAAAGCGCTTCCGCCACAAGGACGGCAGCTACCGCTGGGCCCTGCTGGCGGTCTCGCTGGTGCGCGACGAGGACAGCGGCGCGCCGCTGCATTTCATCTCGCAGGTGGAAAGCATCGAGGAGCGCAAGACCGCGCAGCAGAAGCTCGAGGCGCTGACGCGCCGCACCCAGCTCGCGGTGGAAGCGGGCGGCGTGGGGATCTGGGAATGGGACATCGCCAGCGGCGCGATCGCCTGGGACGCGCGCATGCACGCGCTGCACGGCACCGACCCGGCCGCCGGCGCCCCCGACTTCCAGCGCTGGACCGGCATGGTGCATCCCGACGACATCGAGCGCGCGCGCGCCGAGATGCGCGCCGCGGTGCGCGGCGTGCGCGCCTTCGACACCCAATACCGCATCCAGCACGCGCGCGGCGAGGTGCGCCACATCCGCGCGCTGGCGATGGTGCTGCGCCGCGACGACGGCACCGCGCTGAGCATGATCGGCACCAACTGGGACATCACCGAGCAGCACCGCCTGACCGAGGCGCTGTTCGAGGAGAAGGAGCGCCTGCACATCACGCTGAGCTCGATCGGCGACGCGGTGATCTGCACCGACGCGGCGATGGCCGTGACCTTCATGAACCCGATCGCCGAGCAGCTCACCGGCTGGAGCATCCAGGCCGCCGCCGGCCAGCCGCTGGAGACCGTGTTCCGCATCGTCGACGAGCACAGCAACGAGCCCATCGCCAGCCCGGTGGCGCAGTGCCTGCGCACGCTGCGCCCGGTCTACCTGCAGGACGGCGCGGTGCTGCAGAGCCTGACCGGCGACCGCCACGACGTGCAGGACTCGGCCGCGCCGGTGCGCACCGCCGCGGGCGAGGTGATCGGCGCGGTGCTGGTGTTCCAGGACATCACCAGCGCGCGCGCGCTGCAGCGCGAGCTGGCGCACTCGGCCTCGCACGACGCGCTGACCGGCCTGCCCAACCGCATCTGGTTCGAGAAGCGCCTGCGCGAGGCCTGCGACGCGGCGCGCCTGCAGCAGCAGCACCATGCGCTGTGCTTCATCGACCTGGACCGCTTCAAGATCGTCAACGACACCGCCGGCCACGCCGCCGGCGACGTGCTGCTGCGCGAGCTCGGCCACGTGATCCGCCACCACGTGCGCCCCGACGACCTGCTGGCGCGCCTGGGCGGCGACGAATTCGCGCTGCTGCTCAAGGACTGCTCGGTGGACCAGGCCGAGCGGGTCTGCCAGAAGATCATCGACGCCATCCGCGGCCAGCGCTTCCCGTGGGAGGGGCGCGTCTACGACGTCGGCGCCAGCATCGGCATCACCGCCATCGACAGCGAGACGCCGCCGGTGGGCGAGCTGATGAGCCGCGCCGACGTGGCCTGCTACGCCGCCAAGGCCGCCGGGCGCAGCCGCGTCTCGGTGTACCGCCGCGACGAGAGCGACGCGCAGCGCCACCACCAGGAGCTGCAGGTGGCCGCCGGCATCCACTCGGCGCTCGACGCCAACCGCTTCCGCCTGTTCGCGCAGGAGATCCGCGCGCTGCAGCCGCACGAGGCCGACCTCCCCGAACTCCACATCGAGATCCTGGTGCGCATGGTGGACGAGCAGGGCAAGCTCATCATGCCCGGCGCCTTCATCCCGGCCGCCGAGCGCTACGACCTGATGGGCCACGTCGACCGCTGGGTGATCCACCACGTGCTGCGCGAATTCGGCGCGCGCCTGGCGGCGGTGCCGGGGCTCTCGGTGGCCGTCAACCTGTCGGCCAATTCGCTGGGCGAGCCGTTCCTGCTGCCCTTCCTGCATGCCGAGCTGCACGAATCGGTGCTGCCGGCCAGCCGCATCCGGCTGGAGATCACCGAAACCGCGCTGATCAACAACATGGCCGCGGCCAGCCGCCTGGTGGCCGAGATGCGCAGCGCCGGCTGCACCGTGGCGCTGGACGACTTCGGCGCGGGCCTGTCGTCGTTCGCGTACCTCAAGCAGTTCCCGGTGGACTACCTCAAGATCGACGGCAGCTTCATCCGCCACCTGGCCGCCAGCGCGGTCGACCGCGAGATCGTCAGCTCGATCAACGACATCGGGCACCGGCTGGGCATCCTCACGGTGGCCGAATCGGTGGAGGACGAACAGACCCTGCACACCCTGCGCGCGATCGGCGTGGACTACGCGCAGGGGTATGTGATCGGGCGGCCGATGCCGCTCGAGGATTTCCTGGAACGCTGCCGCACGGTGCCGGCCGACAACGCCTGACGCGCGCGGCCGCGCGCCCGCGTTCCTCCGGCCGCCCCTTCCTTTCCCCCTCCCGGCCATGCGCGCCGGGCGCCACGCTGCGCCCGGCCGCCCTCCGCGCCGCCCGCGCATCCGGAAATCCGAACGCCGATCACCCGCGCTTGCACGGAAATCCGAACCGTGCGCCGGAAGCACTTCGAATTCCCCTTGTTTTTCAGTGACTTAGGCGAGGCCGGCGGGGCCGGCGGCATGGCACGCCTCGTGCGGTGTATGCGCCCGCCCGGACGACGATCCGGGCCGGCGGCGCGGCGCCCCCCGGTGCCGCGCCGCGCCCACACAACAACGGAGGAAACAATGACCGCGCCCGCCTTGCCATCCCCGCCTCGCTGACGTCCCCCGGCCCAGGCCGCGCGACGCCGCCCCCGGGGTCGACGCGCCAGGCCCGAAGCCTGCCAGTCCCCGCATAAAACAACCGCCCGGCGAGCCGCCGGGCGCACGGCCCGACTTCTGATGAAACTGAACCGACTGCCCACCCTGATTTTCATTGCGATGCTGCTTGGCGTGCTGGCCGGCGCGGCAGCCAACCACCTCGCGCCGGACCCCGCCGCCGCCAAGTCCATCGCCGGCTACCTGTCCATCCTCACCGACGTGTTCCTGCGCATGATCAAGATGATCATCGGGCCGCTGGTGTTCGCCACGCTGGTCAGCGGCATCGCCGGCATGGGCGACGGCCGCGCCGTGGGCCGCATCGGCCTGAAGGCGATGGCGTGGTTCCTCGCCGCCTCGATCACCTCGCTGCTGCTGGGGCTGGTCATGGCCAACCTGCTGGCGCCGGGCCAGGGCATGAACCTGGCGCTGCCGCCGGCGGACGCCGCCTCCAACCTGAAGACCGGCGCGCTGAGCCTGGGCGACTTCGTCACTCATATGTTCCCGAGGAGCTTCGTCGAGGCGATGGCCACCAACGAGATCCTGCAGATCGTGGTGTTCTCGCTGTTCTTCGGCTTCGCGCTGGGCACCGTCAAGGACGGCGCGGGCAAGCCCCTGCTGGCCGCCATCGACGGCCTCGGCCACGTCATGCTCAAGGTCACCAACTACGTGATGGCGTTCGCGCCGGTGGGCGTGTTCGGCGCCATCGCCGCGGTCATCACCGCCGAGGGCCTGGGCGTGCTGGTGGTCTACGCCA
The DNA here is from genome assembly GCF_977008105.1 of Cupriavidus ulmosensis. Lineage (NCBI taxonomy): Bacteria > Pseudomonadati > Pseudomonadota > Betaproteobacteria > Burkholderiales > Burkholderiaceae > Cupriavidus > Cupriavidus ulmosensis. Next base: position 1,007,992 of record NZ_CDRMWP010000001.1, on the reverse strand, counting down.
AGCTGCTCGGCAGCGTCTACCTGTCGCTGGCGCTGCTGTGGGCGGCGCTGATCGCCGGGGGCTACTTCTTCCTGGGCCGCGACGTGTTCCGCCTGCTCGGGATGGTGCGCGCGCCGCTGATGATCGGCTTCGCCACGGCCAGCAGCGAATCGGCCTACCCCAAGGTGATCGAGCAGCTCGGCCGCTTCGGCGTCAAGGAGCGCATCACCGGCTTCGTGCTGCCGCTGGGCTACTCCTTCAACCTCGACGGCTCGATCATGTACAGCTCGTTCGCCGCGCTGTTCGTGGCGCAGGTGTACGGCATCCACCTCTCGCTCGCGCAGCAGGTCACCATGCTGCTGGTGCTGCTGGTCACCAGCAAGGGCATCGCCGGCGTGCCGCGCGCGGCGCTGGTGGTGGTGGCCGCCGTGCTGCCGATGTTCGGCCTGCCCGAGGCGGGCATCCTGCTGGTGCTGGGCATCGACCACGTGCTCGACATGGGCCGCACCGTCACCAATGTGCTTGGCAACGCCATTGCCACCGCCGTCGTCGCCAAAAGCGAAGGCGCCATCGGCGCGCCGGTGCCCGAAGAAGCGGACGACCCCGCTGCCGACGGCAACCGCGGCCTGACACCCGTTCAGGTCCTGGCCGGCAAGTAACACCGCCAGCGCGCCAGGGCCCGGCCGCCGATCAGGCGGCCGGGCCCTTTTTGTTTTGCGGCCGGCGCCGCGCGTTGTGGTAAAAGACGGGGTTGCTGCGGGCGGCGCCGTTGCGGTGCCATGCCGGCGGCACATTTGGCCCGACCACACGCCACCCCTGCCATCCATCGCCATCCGCAGCACACGCAAGCCTTCCCCGCCCGCTCCATGACCGGCCCGTTCCGTTCGCACGCCACCCCGCCCGCCCGCCCGCGCGACACCGCGCAGGACGCCTGCGCCAGCTACGGCCGCGCCGGCCGCCTGCGCCGCTGGGTGCCGCCGCTCGCCATGCTGGCGCTGGCGATGCTGGTCGGGCTGGCCGGCGCGCTGGGCTACCGCTACAGCTACGACGCCGCGCTGGCGCGCCAGGGCGAGCGCGGCCAGGTGCAGCTGCGCCTGTACAGCCAGGCGCTGTCGAGCGAGCTGGCCCGTTACGACTACGTGCCCAGCCTGCTGTCGCTCGAAGACAAGATCGCCGCGCTGCTGGCCAACCCGGACGACCCGGCCCGGGTCGAGGCGGCCAACCAGTACCTGGCCGCGCTCAACGCGCGCGCCGGCACGCGCGCGGTGTTCGTGCTCGACGCGCGCGGCCGCGTGCGCGCGGCCAGCAACTACCAGCGCCCCGACAGCTACATGGGCGAGGACCTCAGCTTCCGCCCGTATTTCGGCGACGCCGCCGACGGCCAGCTCGGCCGCTTCTACGGCGTCGGCACCACGCGCAGCGAGCCCGGCTACTACCTGTCCGCGCCGCTCGGCGACCGCCACAAGCCGCGCGGCGTGGCGGTGGTCAAGGTCGGCCTGGAGCCGCTCGAGAACCGCTGGCAGGGCGCCGACGCGCAGATGCTGCTGACCGACGAGAACGGCGTGGTGATCCTGGCCTCGGACCCGTCGCTCAAGCTCGCCGCGCTCAGGCCGCTGTCGGCCGAGCAGCGCGTCCGCCTGCAGCGCAGCCTCCAGTACAACCGCGCCCCGCTGCCGCAGCTCGAACTGGCGCCGGTGCGCAAGCTGTCCGACAGCGACGCGCTGGTGCGCCTGCGGCGCGGCCCGCCGATGCTGGCGCAGAACGCGGAGCTGGTCGGCACCGACTGGCAGCTCACGCTGCTCACCAACACCTCCCAGGCGCGCCTGGCCGCGCTCAACACCGCCGCGCTGGCGGGCGTGCTGACCGCCTTCGTGCTGCTGCTGGCGGCGGCCTGGAACGTGCGCCGGCGCATCGCCGGCGAGCGGCTGGCCGCGCGCGCCGCGCTCGAGGCCGCCAACAGCGAGCTGGAGCGCAAGGTGGCCGAGCGCACCGCCGACCTGTCGGCCGCCAACCAGCAACTGCAGGCCGAGGTGGCCGAGCGCATCCGCGCCGAGGCCACCCTGCGCCAGGCCCAGGACGGCCTGCTGCAGGCCGGCAAGCTGGCCGCCGTGGGGCAGATGTCCACCGGCATCGCCCACGAGCTCAACCAGCCGCTGGCGGCGCTGCGCACGCTCTCCGGCAACACGCAGAAATTCCTCGCGCGCGGCGACAATGCCACCGCGCAGGCCAACCTCGCCACCATCATCGGCCTGGTCGAGCGCATGGGCCGCATCACCGGCGCGCTCCGGTCGTTCGCGCGCAAGCCCGGCCAGGGCGGGCGCACCGCGCGGCTGGACGAGGCGCTCGACAACGCGCTGTTCCTGCTCGACACGCGCCTGCAGGCCATGCGCCCGGAACTGCACCGCCAGCTCGAGCCCGGCCTGGTGCTGGCCTGCGACCCCAACCGCCTGGAGCAGGTGCTGGTCAACCTGATCGGCAACGCGCTCGACGCGATGGCCGCCACCGCCGCGCCGGTGCTGGAGATCCGCGCCCACCTGGCCGGCGACAAGCTGCGCCTGACCATCCGCGACAACGGCCCGGGCCTGTCCCAGGAAGCCTTCGCGCGCCTGTTCGAGCCGTTCTTCACCACCAAGCCCGCCGGCCAGGGCCTGGGGCTGGGGCTGACGCTGTCGGCCGGCATCCTGGACGAGTTCGGCGGCAGCCTCGACGCCAGCAACCATCCCGACGGCGGCGCCTGCTTCACGCTGGTGCTGCCGCTGGCGCGGCCCGGGGCCGGACCGGGCTGCCCGGGCGGCCAGCCAGGCAAGGAAACCGCACATGACGACTAGCCCGCTCACCGTACTGATCGTCGAGGACGACCCGGACGTGCGCCTGGGCTGCGAGCAGGCGCTGCGGCTCGAAGGCATCGCCACGCGCGCGGCCGGCAGCGCCGAGGCGGCCCTGCGCGAAGCCGGCGCGGGCTTCGCCGGCGTGGTGGTCAGCGACATCCGCCTGCCCGGCATGGACGGCATGGCGCTGCTGCGCGCGCTCCGCGCGCGCGACGCCACGCTGCCGGTGGTGATGGTGACCGGCCACGGCGACGTCAGCCTGGCGGTGCAGGCCATGAAGGACGGCGCCTACGACTTCCTCGAGAAGCCGTTCTCGCCCGAGCAGCTGGTGGAGGTGGCGCGGCGCGCGCTGGAGCAGCGCCGCCTGGTGCTGGAGGTGGCCGACCTGCGCCGCAGGCTGGCCGGGCGCGACACGCTCGAGGCGCGCCTGACCGGCCATTCGCCGGCCATCGAGCGGCTGCGCCGCCTGATCGCCGACCTGGCCGACACCGCCGCCAACGTGCTGATCCACGGCGAGACCGGCACCGGCAAGGAGCTGGTGGCGCGCTGCCTGCACGAAGCCAGCGCGCGCCACGCGCGGCATTTCGTGCCGATCAACTGCGGCGGGCTGCCCGAGCAGCTGTTCGAAAGCGAGATCTTCGGCCACGAGGCCGGCTCCTTCACCGGCGCGGCGCGCCGGCGCATCGGCAAGATCGAGCACGCCGAGGGCGGCACGCTGTTCCTCGACGAGATCGAGAGCATGCCGATGCCGATGCAGATCAAGCTGCTGCGCGTGCTGCAGGAGCGCGTGGTGGAGCGGCTCGGCTCCAACACCCCGGTGCCGGTCAACACGCGCGTGGTGGCGGCCACCAAGTCCGACCTCAAGGCGCTGTCGGAGGCCGGCCAGTTCCGCGCCGACCTTTATTACCGGCTCAACGTGGTCACGCTGGAACTGCCGCCGCTGCGCGAGCGCCGCGAGGACGTGCCGCCGCTGTTCGAGCATTTCGTGGCGCAGGCCGCGCTGCGCTTCGAGCGCGAGGCGCTGCCGGCGAGCCGCGCCGAGATGGCCGCGCTGATGGCCTACCAATGGCCCGGCAACGTGCGCGAGCTGCGCAACCTCGCCGAGCGCCACGTGCTCGGGCTGGGCTGCAACCCGGGCCACGGCACCGCCGCGCCGGCCGCGCTGCCGCTGGCGCAGGCCGTCGAGCAGTTCGAGCGCGCGCTGGTGGCCGACGCCATGCGCCGCCACGACGGCAACCTGAGCCGCGCCAGCGAGGCGCTCGGCATCGCCAAGACCACCTTGTTCGACAAGGTGAAGAAGTACCGGCTCTGAGCCGCGCGGCGGCGCGCCCGCCGACTGCCGCGCCGCCGCCCGCCCTTCCCCCTTCCCCCTTCCCCCTTCCCGCTCGTCCTTCCCCTTCGTCCGTCCCTTTCGTCCTTCCCCCGCTGCGCCGCGGGCCGGCCCGTGCCGCGCCGCCGCGCGCGCTGTGTGAGGTGCCGCACCGAAGCGCGCCGGCCGGCGCGCCACCATGAGCTCACCCCGTCCCGCGCGCCCCGCGTCCTCCCGGCGCCAGGCGCGGCCGGTGCGGGACCAAGCCCGGCCGCCGGCCGGGGCGCGCGCGCGTGCCGCGGCCGCCAACCATCGAGCGCAACGACGATGATCCTGCAAGGCAACGACCCGACCACCGGCGCCTCGTTCACGCTGGGCAACCGGCTCCAGCGCCAGCTCTGGCAGTGCGTCTGGCTGTGCCTGTTCCGGCCCAGCCCGCGCCCGCTGCACGCGTGGCGCGCGGCGCTGCTGCGGCTGTTCGGCGCGCGCCTCGGGCCGCATGTGCACATCTACCCGGACGTGAAAATCTGGGCGCCGTGGCAACTGAGCGTGGGCGGCCACAGCGGCGTGGCCGACGGCGTCACGCTCTACAACATGGCGCCGATCGAGATCGGCGCCCACTGCGTGGTCTCGCAGGGCGCGCACCTGTGCACCGGCAGCCACGACTACAACAGCGCCAATTTCCAGTTGGTGGCGCATCCCATCGTGCTGGCATCGCACGTGTGGATCTGCGCCGAGGCCTTCGTCTCGCCGGGCGTGTCCCTGGCCGAAGGCGCGGTGGTCGCGCCGCGCGCCGTGGTGACGCGGAGCCTGCGCGCGCCCTGGACCGTCTACGCCGGCGTCCCGGCCCGGCCCATCAGCACGAGGACAAGACATGGCACAGCCCCAGCCTAGTCCGGCCAGCGCGGCCGGCCAGATGCAGCCGCGGCACGCCGCGCCCGGCGTCTCGGTGCTGATCCTCACGCGCAACGAGGAGCAGGACCTGCCGGGCTGCCTGCAGAGCGTGGCGTGGTCCGACGACATCCACGTCTACGACTCCATGAGCACCGATGCCACCGTGCAGATCGCCCGGCGCTTCGGCGCCCACGTCACGCAGCGGCCGTTCGACAACTGGGCCAGCCACCAGAACTGGGGCCTGCGCCATATCCGCTTCCGCCATCCCTGGGTGTTCTACATCGACGCCGACGAGCGCATGACGCCCGCGCTGGTCGAGCAGGTGTGCGCCGCCGCGCGCGGCGCGCGCGACGAGGTGGCCTACCGCGTGCAGCGGCGCGACTTCTTCCTCGGCACCTGGCTGCGCCACGTGCAGGCCGCGCCGTTCTACCTGCGCCTGTTCCGGCCCGAGCGCATGCGCTACGAACGGCTGGTCAATCCCACCTCGATCCCCGACGGCCCGGTCGGCGAACTGTCCGGCTATCTCGACCACTTTCCCTTCAGCAAGGGCCTGAGCCACTGGATCGCGCGCCACAACGGCTACAGCAGCCTGGAGGCGCAGCAGACCATCGACAACCGGCGCGGCAAGGCGGACTTCAGCCTGCGCGAGGCGCTGTTCGCGCGCGACTTCCACCGCCGGCGCGCGCACCAGAAGGAACTGTTCTTCCGCCTGCCGCTGCGCCCGCTGGCCAAGTTCCTGCTGCTCTACCTGGGCAAGCGCGGCTTCCTCGACGGCCGCGCCGGGCTGACCTACGCGATCCTGCAATCGATCTACGAATACTTCATCGTCATCAAGACGCGCGAACTCAGGGCGCAGGCCACGGCCGCGGCCGCCACCGCGGACGGCGACCCGGCCACGCCGGACCTGGTGCCGTGCAGCGAGCCCGCGCTGGCCGCCGACCTCGCCAGGCTGCCCGCCGCCGCGCCCGCTGCGATGCCCGCTGCGATGCCGGCCGCGCTGCCCGTGCTCGAGACCGCCGGCTCCGGGCCGGCCTAGCGCCGGCGCCGCCCCTCATGCCCGCCGCCGGCCACGCCGGCGCGCGCGGACGCAAGCCATCTGCCGCGCGGCGCGCGGGCGGGCGTCCCGCGCGCGCCGCCGGCTGCCCTTCGCGCACCGCGACGGGGCATCCTGGGTGCAGGGTAGACCCCGCTTCAGATGTCTGCATTGTTTGCGATAAATTCCGCTGGCCGCGTGTCTGCCAGAACGCGACAATATGCGTTTAAAGACAGAAGTGGGAGCGTTCGAGGCGTTTTCGAAATATTTGCCACCCCCCGGTGGCAGCGTATGTTCGATAACGCATATGATTGGAAACCGGCATTCTTCCCTTGGAAGAAGAAGGCACCTGTGACGCAAGATCACGTCCTTGCATGGCTGCGGAGCACCTCCGCTTCCGGCGCCCGGGTTATCGGGCAGGTCATGCAAGAGGCTCAGGGTGCCGGCACGCCATGCGTCGTTGCGCTTTTTTTACGCGCGGCCGGAATCCAAACCAGCGCGGGAGGCACGCGCTGTCACTGCCAGTCGCACCGCAGTGCGGAGTTTTCTTGTTAACGGGTGAACGGATGAAACTGGATTCAGAACTGGCTGAAAAGCCTTACTACAGCACGCGTACCGCCGCCAAGCTGCTCAATGTCTCGTTGGGCACTGTACAGAAGATGGTGGAGCGCGGCGAACTCGGTGCCTGGAAGACCAACGGGGGCCACCGCCGCATTCACAAGGAGACCGTGCACCGGCTGCTGGCCACGCGCGTCGGCCAGGACCTGCCGTCGGTGCACGAGCTCGATCTCGTGGTGTTCCACCCCAACCACCAGGAAGCCCAGCGCATCCACGCGCAACTGGGCAAGTGGGGCCTGCCGCTGAAGAGCGTGGTGGTGGAGGACGTGGTGGACACGATCATCACGTCGGTCAGCTCGCACCCGCGCGTGGTGCTTTACTACGTGGAAGAACTGAGCGACGCCGAGTCGGCCACCATCGAGAAGCTGCAGAACTTCTTCGCGCGCCAGAACGTCATCTTCGCCGTGATCACCAACCGCCAGGCCTACGACGGCGTGGCCGACGCCCTGCAGCACTGGGGCATCATGGTCTTCCTGAAGACGCCGTCGCTCGAAGAGGTCAAGGGCTTCCTGCGCGCGCAGCTGATGATGACGCGCGGCGCGGCCGGCTGAGCCCCGCGGGCATCCGCCGGCACGGGCGGCCGATGCCGATGCCGGCTTACGCCGGCTCCGCCTCCGCCGCGCGCGCGGGCAGCGGCGCGGCCGCCGCCATCATCCAGCCGTAGAGATCGCGCGGGTCGGGCGGCGTGGCCACCAGCTCCACGTGGCTGCCGCGGTGCCGCGCGTGGGCCGCGGCATGAAGCCAGCGCAGCGCGGCGTAGTCCTCCAGCGCGAACCCGACCGAATCGAACACCGTCACCTCGTGCGCGCCGCCGCGCCCCGGCGCGCGCCCGGCCAGCACTTCCCACAGCTCCGTGACCGGCCAGTCGGCCGGCAACTGCTGGATCTCGCCCTCGATGCGCGTCTGCGGCGCGTATTCCACCACGATGCGCGCCGCGCGCAGGATGTCCGCGTGCAGCTCGGTCTTGCCCGGGCAGTCGCCGCCCACCGCGTTGATGTGCACGCCCGGCGCCACCATCTCCGGCGTCAGGATGGTGGCGCGTGTCTTGTCCGCGGTCACGGTGCTGACGATGTCGGCGCCGTCCACCGCGGCGCGCGCCGATGCCGCCGCCACCACCCTCAGGCCCGGTATCCCGTCGAGGTTGCGCGCCAGCCGCGCGGTCGCGGCCGGGTCGATGTCGAACGCGCGGATCTCGCGGATGCCGAGCATGGCGTGGAAGGCCAGCGCCTGGAACTCGGCCTGCGCGCCGTTGCCGATCAGCGCCATGACCCTGGCGCCGGGCCGCGCCATCGCGTGCGCGGCCAGCGCCGAGGTGGCCGCGGTGCGCAGCGCGGTGGCCAGCGTCAGGTCGGCCAGCAGCAGCGGAAAGCCGCTCGCCACCTCGGCCAGCACGCCGAAGGCCATCACCGTGGGCATGGCCGCCAGCGCGTTGCGCGGATGGCCGTTGACGTACTTGAACGCATACTGCACGCCGTCGCTGGCCGGCATCAGCTCGATCACGCCGCCCGGCGAATGCGAGGCCAGCCGCGCCGATTTCTCGAACGCGTCCCAGCGCAGGAAATCCTGGCGGATGTGATGGGCCATCTGCGCGATGGCGCTGGCGACGCCGGTCTCGCGCACCAGCGCGGCCACGTCGCCGGCATCCAGGAAGCGGGTCAAGGCGATCTCTCTCATGATGTTCCCCCGTTGAATGGCGTGCGCGCCCGGCCGGCGCTCACGCGGCGGCCGGCGCCGCGCGCGTGCCGGCGGTGGCCTGCGCCGCCGCGCTGGCGCGGTCCAGCCGCAGCGTCATGCAGTACGCGCCGCCGCCCGACAGCATGAACGGCGACAGGTCGACCTCGCGCAGGTGGTAGCCGCGCTGGCCCAGCTCGGCGCGCAGGTGCGGCGTGGTGCGCGTCATCACGATCTGGTCGTGCAGGTTGACGGCGTTGACGCTGAAGTGGCGCAGGTCGTCCTCGCTGGCCTCGATGCGCTGGCTGGCCGGCACGCGCGCGCGCAGCGTGCGCAGCGCCTGCGGCGTGAAGGCCGGCGGGTAGTACAGGATCTCGCCGCCCGACAGCGGGCAGAAGCACACGTCGAGGTGATAGCTCTGCTCGGTGGCCAGCTCCAGCGCCACCACCTCGCGGCCGAAGCGCTGCGCCATCACGTCGGCCGCGGCGCGCGTCGAGCGCGGGCCGAAGCCGGCCCAGAAATGGCCGCGCACCGCGTCCCAGATGCAGTCGCCCGCGCCCTCCTGGAAACAGCCTTCGGGCAGCACGCTCACCGCGTCGATCAGGCCGCGCTCGCGCAGGCCCTCGAAGATGCGCGCGAACGGCGCTTCCTCGCCGGCGCGCTCGGGATGGCGGAAGCGCGCCAGCACCGCGTGGCCGTCCAGCACCACCGCCGCGTTGGCCGGGAACACCATGTCGGGCAGGCCCGCCGTGCCGGGCGCGGTCTCCACCGCGAAGCCCGACGCGCGCAGCGCGGCGTGGAGCGCCTCGAACGAGCGCACCGCGTGCTGGTGCATGCCGCGCGGATCGCGCGCCCAGAGGCCCGGGTCCATCCACGGGTTGATGCTGTAGGACACGTCGTAGTGGGTCGGGTCGACAAGCAGGATGGTGGGCTGGTTGATCACGCTGGCTCCTTTCTGGGTGACGGCTGCGGGGGTGGAAGGTGCGTGCGGTCCGAGGACCGCAGTGACTGCATTCTGGTGCAGTGCAGCGCTAACTAAAAGGCAGCAGGTTGCGCAATCCGCCTGCTATGCTTTTCATATCGCCAGTTTCATCTGGCGAATCGCCAACCCGATCCAGGTACACCCCAGGCCACCCCGGAAACCCGCATGGACGACACCGACCGCCAGCTTCTCGCCCTGCTGCGCGACAACGCGCGCCTGCCCGCCACCGCGCTGGCCAAGGCCCTGCGGGTGTCGCGCGCGACCGTGCAGAACCGCATCGACAGGCTGGAGAAGGAAGGGCTGATCGTCGGCTACACGGTCCGCCTCAAACCCGAGGCCGAGGCCCACCGCATCCGCGCGTGGATGACCATCGCCGTGGAAGGCAACAAGGGCCGCCAGGTGCTGCAGGCGCTGCGCGGCGAGCCCAACGTGCAGGCCCTGCACACCACCAACGGGCGCTGGGACATCATCGCCGAGCTGCGCGCGGACACGCTCGAGGCGTTCGACCGCACGCTCGACCGCATCCGCATGATCGACGGCATCGGCGCCACCGAGACCAGCATCCTGCTGTCGAGCTACAAGCTCTGAGCGGCATGCGCTCCGGCATGCCCGCCGGGAGCGCGCGGTCCGGCGTAAACGCGCGTGACCCGGTGTAACCCCGCGTAATCCTGTGTAATCCCGGCGTGGCACCCGGCCGCGGCGCCCCGCAGCGGGCCGCCGCATCGCCTTTTCCCCCTCTCCCTCCCCCCTCCGACGACACGCGGCCAACCCGGGCGTCCCGCTTCCTGGCTGGCGCGCCGCATGGCCGCCGGGCGCCCCGCCCGGGCCGCCCAGGCGCGGCCCCGGTGGCATGTTCGGGATGCCCGCCGTGGCGTCTCCTGCCGCGCATAAGTTCAATTTATTTAAGTCTGTGTTGCAAAAAATACATTGCGGAAACTAAAATGATAATTATTTTCATTTACTTAGTGATCCATGCGCCACCAAGGGAGATCGGAGGCGGCCGCGACAGGGATCTCGCACAGCAAAAGGAGGTGCCGCCTAAACCACTTGGATCCAAATCATCCCCGTCATCACGTGGCGTCGGCAGCACCGCAACGCGCGAACCTGGCAAGCGCTGCCCGGCGACATGAGCATCAGCATGGCCGCATGCATGCACTGAAACGGGTGCCCCTATGACGATCTGTATCTGCCGCGATACGGACCCATCCAAAACACAACAAATGTCTTACATCCGCAGTCGAAAATCCTCGCCCTCCGAGTCCCGCACGGGTTATCCGTCGCTCGCCGGAGCCGCCGCCACCATCGCCACCGGCCTGACCCTGGGCTGCCCGCTGCCCGCCGCCGCGCAGGCCGCGGCCCCGTCGGAAGTCACGCTGCCGCCGGTGCAGGTCAGCGCCGCCTCGGGCACCTACAAGACCGATACCCTGGCCTCGCCGAAATTCACCGAGCCGCTGAAGGACACCACGCAGACCGTCACCATCATCAACCAGGAAATCATCAAGGACCAGCAGGCGACCACGCTGACGGAGGCGCTGCGCAACGTGCCCGGCGCGGGCACCTTCTTCGCCGGCGAGAACGGCAGCACCAGCACCGGCGACGCGATCTACATGCGCGGGATCGACACCTCGAACAGCATCTACGTCGACGGCATCCGCGACACGAACACCACCTACCGCGACATGTTCAACACGCAGCAGGTCGAGGTCATCAAGGGGCCGTCGGGCTCGGACTACGGCCGCAGCGCGCCGAGCGGCTCGATCAACCTGATCACCAAGCAGCCCACGCTCGACAACAGCTTCGACGCCAGCCTGAGCGCGGGCACGTCCAGCTACGCGCGCTCGACCATCGACTGGAACCGCGCGATCGGCGAAACCACCGCGTTCCGCCTGAACCTGATGGGGCACAAGGCCGACGTCGCCGGCCGCGACGAAGCCGAGAACCAGCGCTGGGGCATCGCGCCTTCGCTGGCGTTCGGCCTGAACACGCCGACCACGGTGTACATCGACTACATGCACGTGAAGCAGAACAACGTGCCGGACGGCGGCGTCTCGACCATCGGGCTGCCCGGCTACCGCGCGCCGAACGCCGCGCTGTCGCTGCTGAACACGAGCGGCAGGGTCGACACGCACAACTTCTACGGCACCGCGTCGGACCACGACGACTCGACCACGGACATGGCCACCATCCGCGTGGACCACCGCTTCAGCGACACCACCACGCTGCACAACACCACGCGCTGGGCGCAGACCAAGCAGGACTACCTGCTGACCTCGTTCATGGCCGCCGCGACCAACATCGTGACGCCCAACCCCGCCGATCCGTCGACCTGGACCATGACGCGCACGCCCAACCTGCGCGACAGCGTCAACCAGATCCTGAGCAACCAGACCAACGTCACCAGCAAGTTCGCGACCGGCAGCTTCAAGCACGACATCAGCGCCGGCGTCGAATTCACGCACGAAGAGCAGACCCTGTACGGCCACAATTCGCCGACGCTGCCCAACGTCAGCATCTACAGCCCGAACAGCAGCCTGTTCGCGACGAACTACGGCAAGAACGGCGCCGACTCCAGCGGCTCGACCAACACCGTCGCCGCCTACCTCTTCGACACGGTCGAGCTGACCGACCGCATCCAGGTCAACGGCGGGCTGCGCTGGGACCACTACAACACCCACTATTCGAGCGCCACCGCGTGCGGCGGCACCGGCCGCACCGTGGTGGCCTGCCCTGGCGGCGTCGCCGCCGGCACGCCCGTGACCACGGTCAACGCCTCGACCTCGGGCAACCTGTTCGACTGGAAGCTGGGCGCGCTGTACCGCGTGACGCCGAACGGCAACGTCTACGCCAACTACGCGGTTTCGCAGCAGCCCCCGGGCGGCGCCAACTTCGCCCTGGCCGCGGCCGGCAGCGGCAACAGCGCCAACCGCATCGACTTCTCGCCGCAGCGCGCGAAGACGGCCGAGATCGGCACCAAGTGGGAGCTGTTCGACAAGAAGCTGCTCACCTCGGCCGCGCTGTTCCGCACCGACATCACCAACGAAGTGCAGTTGCTCGACGACGGCACCTACGGGCAGATCGGCAAGAAGCGCGTGCAGGGCATCGAGCTGGGCGCGGCGGGACAGATCACGCCGAACTGGTCGCTGACGGGCGGCTACACGCTGCAGAACGCCACCGTCGCGGCGGGCAGCGCGGTCTCGCAGGACGGCTCCAGCCTGCTCTCCTACACGCCCAAGCACGCGCTCTCGCTGTGGACCACGTACAAGCTGCCGCTGGGCTTCACCATCGGCGGCGGCGCGCGCTACCTGAGCGGGCTCAAGCGCGGCACGGACGGCGCGGTCGGCACGCCGGACCACACCGATCCGTACTGGGTGTTCGACGCGATGGCCAGCTACCGCGTGTCGCGCAACCTGAGCTTCCAGGTGAACGTGTACAACATCTTCGACAAGAACTACGTCGCGTCCATCAACAAGAGCGGCTACCGGTATTTCCCGGGAGCGCCGCGCACCGCGCTGCTGACGGCTAACATCAGCTTCTGACGGCAGCCAGGCCGCCCCGCCGGCGGCCGCGCGCGGCCGGCGGGGCATCAATACAACATGTCGACATCATGATTCTCCACATCCCCGGCGTGCTGAGCGCCGCAGAAGTCCGGACCCTGCGCGGCAGGCTCGAGTCCGGCGCATGGGTGGACGGCCGCGCCACGGTCGGCACCGCCGGCGCCAGGGTGAAGAACAACCGCCAGGCCCCGGCCAATGCCCCGGCCTCGATCGAAATGGCGGGCATCGTCACCGAGGCGCTGAAGAAGAACGCCCTGTTCTTTTCCGCGGCGCTGCCGCTGCGCATCGCCCAGCCCTTGTTCAACCGCTACGACAGCGCGAATCTGGAGCACTACGGCTTCCACGTCGACGGCGCGGTGCGCGCCCACGACCACAGCCCGGGCTGGCTGCGCACCGACCTGTCGGCCACGCTGTTCCTGTGCGACCCCGAGGAATACGACGGCGGCGACCTGACCATCCGCGACACCTACGGCGTGCACGAAGTCAAGCTGCCGGCCGGCGACATGGTGCTGTACCCGTCCACCAGCGTGCACTGCGTCACCCCCGTGACCCGCGGCAGCCGCCTGTGCTCGTTCTTCTGGATGCAGAGCATGATCCGCAACGACGGCCGGCGCACGATGCTGTTCGAGCTGGACCAGGCCATCCAGTCGCTGCGGACCCGCTGCGGCGAGTCGGAGGAGCTGCTGACGCTGACCCACCACTATCACAACCTGCTGCGCGAATGGTCTGAGATCTGAGCGCCGAGCCCCTTCGGATGGCCCACGCCACGCCGCGCCCCCGCCCCCTTTCCACCATGAGCGCTTCCGAATCCGTACTCCGCGACGCCGGCCTGCGTCCCACCCTGCTGCGGCTCCAGGTCCTCGGCGCGCTGCAGCGCTGCGCCCACGCGCACCCGACCGCGGAGGCCCTCTACGTCGCCCTCCGGGACGCCGGCAACCAGGTCGGCATCGGCACCGTCTACCGCGTGCTGGGCGACATGGAGAACGCCGGCATCGTCCGGCGCAGCCAGCTCGGCCACGGCAAGTCGTTCTACGAGCTGTCCGACGGCAGCCGGCACGTCCACGTGGTCAGCATGCAGGACGGGAAGATCTTCAAGTTCGAGGACGAAGCCCTGCTCGAACGGCTGGACCGCTTCGTCGCGGAAAAAGGCTACCGCATCGTGGACCTGCAGCTCACGGTCTACGTGCAGCCCGCCTGAACCCGCGCGCGGCCCGCTTGCCCGCCTCCCGCCCTCCCGATCTCCGATGGGGCGGCTGTCTCCCCGCAGCCACATCGGCATATGTAAGCAAATGTAATTTCGAGCTATCATGAGCGCCGGCATTTGCCACCGTTGATCCACATCTGACCTCCCCCGGGACAGCCCTGCGCGCGCGAGCCGCGCACGGCCATCGCCAGGACAAGAACAAGAACGCCGCAGGATGACCAGCTCGCCTCACCACGCCACGCCGGCGGCGCCAGCCGGCACGGGCGCGCCGCCCATCGGCCACGCCGCCGGCGCGCGGGAAGACGCCCGGCGCTACAAGCCCGCGACGCGCTTCCTGGTCTCGCTGCCGTTCGCGCTGGTGATCTCCTTCCTGATGCTGTGGGGCGTGCCCAAGGTGGTGCCCTCCAGCGACGCCATCACTCACGTCACCGCGCGCGCGCAGAGCGCACTGGTGGGCGCCTTCTACCCCGCCGCGCGCCGCGACGACGTGACCGTGCTGCTGATCGACGACACCTCCCTGGCCGAGGCCGGCCAGGGCTGGCCGGTGCCGTACCGCACGCACGCGCGCTGGCTGTCGGTGCTGGGGCAGGCCTACAAGCCGCGCGCGATCTTCGTCGACATCACCTTCACGCAGGCGCGCGACGACGCCACGCTGCCCGCGCTGGTGCAGGCGCTGTGCCGGCTGCGCGACCGCGGCGTGCCGGTCTTCCTGGCCGCGCTGCCCGGCGCGGACGGCCGGCTGGCGCTGCGCCCGGGCCTGGCCACGCCTGCCGGCGAGGCGCCGTGCTTCACGCTGGTCGGCGTGGACTACGAGGCCGACCGCATCGACCGCCTGATCTGGAACTACCCGCTGTGGCGCGAGGCCGGCGGCCATGAAGGCAGGCACGAGAACCGGGCGCACGGCGGGGAGCACGGCGAAGCGCGCGGCGAAAACGGCGCCCCGCCCGCGCGCAGCGCCGCGCTGGCGGTGGCCGAGGATGCCGCCGGCGTGAAGCTCGAGCGCGAGGAAGCGCCGATGGCGCTGGTCTGGGGCGTGGACAATGCCGGCCTGCCGCGCTTTGCCGAATGGTGCCGGCCCTATGCCGGCCCCGGCGAGGTCCTGCCGCCCGCGCTGCGCGCGCTGTGGGCCGGCGACGAGGCGCTCAAGCCGATCTGCCCCTACAGCCGCGCGCTGACCATGCGCGAGCTCAAGCCGGCCACCGAGGCGGACGCGCAGCGGCTGCGCGAGCGCATCGACGGCCGCTTCGTGCTGATCGGCACCTCGATGGCGGGCAGCAACGACCTGGTGGCGTCGCCCGTGCACGGTCCGATCCCGGGCGTGTTCATGCACGCGATGGCGCTCGACAACCTGCTGACCTACGGCGCGCGCTACAAGCGCGCGCTGGAATGGGAGATGCCGCCGCCGTGGCGCCTGGCCGTGCTGGGCCTGGTCGCGGTGGCGCTGACCCACCTGCTGCTGCACCGCCGGCGCCTGTTCGGCGGCCCGCCCCCGCGGCACGCGCGCGGGCGCTGGCGGCGCCAGCCCGGGGTATGGCTGCGCCGCCTGCGCGCGCGCCTGCGCCACGCCTGCACCACCGGCGCGCGCGGCCCGCGCGACCGGCACCTGAGCGCGTTCCTGCTCGGCGCCGGCCGGGTCGGCGCGTTCCTCTCGGGGCAGGCCTGGCGCGTGGCCTATTCCACGCTGGCCATCATGCTGTTCATCGTCGGCGCCCAGTGGCTGCTCGACGTCGGCACGCTGCCCGTGGTGGACCTCGCCGCGATGGCGCTCGCCGCCGAATGGTTCGGCTGGACCCGCAAGATCACCGACATCGCGCTCGGCACCGACCCGGACGAGCCACCCCTGACCGAATCGCACCACCCGGAGTAAAAACCATGCGCCGCCTCCCGCTCCTCCGCGCCCGCCTCGCTGCCACCCTGCTCGCCCTGCTGCCGGTCCTGCCGGCGTTGCCGGCCGGCGCCGCCACGCCGCCGTCCGACCTCGGCCAGGTCGCCGGCGCCGTCGTCAAGCCGCTGCCGCTGTACGCGCACCCCGGCGACGCCGCCGCCGCACAGAGCGTGGCGCCGGACAACCTGCCGTGGCCCGTGCTCGAGTCGAAGGACGACTTCTACCGCGTGCGCGTGGCCGGGCACGACTACTGGGTCGACAGCATGACCGTGCGCGTCACGCGCGGCGCCAAGGCAAGCTGCGCCGGCACCGTGATGCAGGGCGGCAGCAACCACAGCCCGACCGGCTCCACCCCGGGCGCCGGCGAAGCCAACTGCCGCTGAGCGCCATGCGAGCAAGCCCGAAGCCCAGGCGCCCGCGCCGCGCGCCGGCGCGGCCTGTGCTGGCCACGCTGGCGGCGCTCGCCGCGGCATGGCTGGCCGCCGGCTGCGCCACGCTGCCCGGCGGCGACACCTTCGCCCTCAAGACCGGCGAGCTGCCGCCCGTGCCCACCGGGCGCACATGGCCCGACCCGGCCCCGGACGTGCGCAACCAGCGCGCGCGCGGCTACGGCCTGGTCGACATGCCGGAGATGCAGGCCTACCTCGACGGCCTGCTGGCCAGGGTCAAGACCGCGGCCGGCGTGCCGGACTGGCCCGGCGCGGTCTACATCACCGCCTCCGGCGACCTGCAGGCCTATTGCACCGGCAGCGGCAACATCTACCTGTCGCTGGGCTGGCTGGCCTCGGCCGAGTCGGAGGACGAGATTGTGGCACTGCTCTCGCACGAGTACGGCCACGTCTATCTCGACTACCACCAGCTCGAAGGCGCGGCCGACGCCGCCGACAAGGTCGCCACCTGGACCACCGTGGGCGTGGTGCTGGCGCGCAAGGCCGGCAACGCCGCCGGCTGGGGCCTGGCCGACAGCGTGCTGGCCTCCTACGCGCTCGGCAAGAGCGTGCTGGTGCCGGCCTGGGGCCGCCAGCAGGAAGAGAACGCCGACCGCTTCGGCGCCACCGTGAGCCTGCGCCTGGGCTACTCGTTCACGCAGGGCTTCAAGGCCTTCCTCGAGCGCCAGGACACCTGGGAGCAGAAGAACGCCGCGCTGCGCGAGGCCCAGCAGCAGCGCCTGCTCGAGCAGGTCAAGCAGGCCGCCGCCGACAATGCGCGCAAGAAGAGCACGGCGCAGGGCAACGACGCCGTCAACCAGACCGTGCGCGAACTGGAGGCCTCGCTGGAGTCCGGCGGCGCCGGGCTGTTCCAGAACCTCGACAACGGCATGCGCGGCCTGTGGGACCAGCTCACGGTGTCGCACCCGTCGACCGCGGGCCGGCTCGACTCGCTCACCGCGCAGGTCATGCCGCTGATGGCCGGCAAGCCGCGCCCGCGCCCGAGCATGGCGCCCTGGACGCGCGCGCTGGCGCAGCGGCGCACCGCCGCCACGCTGAAGAACTACCAGCTCGCCGCCGATGCCCAGGGCGCCTTGCAGGCGCAGGACTTCGCCCGCGCGCGCAAGCTGGCGCTGGAAGCCAGCTCCGGCCCCACGGCGCGCCAGGCGCTGCCGCTGATGACGCTGAGCCTGGCCGAGCTCGGCCCCGGCGGCAACGCGCAGGGCATGCAGCGCGCCGGCGCGCTGCTGGACCGCAACCTGCAGTCCGAGCCCGACCGCAGCTGGACGGTCTACGTGACCCGCGCCAGCGGGCTGCTCGGCGCCGGCCAGGGCCGGCAGGCGGGCCAGGTGATGGAGCAGGGCCTGAGCTACTTCAGTGACGCCCCCGCGGCCTGGCCCGACGCCATCCGCTTCTACGGCCAGGCCGGCGACTGGACCCGCGCCAAGCAGCTGGCGGCGCAGTGCGCCAGCCGCTTCTCCAGCTACGCCGGCGCCTGCAACACGGCGGCGCTGACCCCGGCCGAGAAGGCGGAGATCGACCGCCGCAACGAGCAGAAGGTCAAGAGCATGATGGACCGGCTCACGAAGAAGTGACGGCGCGCGCGGGCCCGCCGCGGCCCGCGCCGCGCAGCCGCTCGCGCCGCGTTTCTTCGTCGAGCACCTGCCCGCTGGGATGCAGCAGGTCGCGCAGCGACACCACGCCCACCAGCCGCATCGACTCCGCGCCCGCCACCACCGGCAGGCGGCCCACGCCGAGCGCCGCCATGCGCCCGGCGGCGGCGCGCGCGGTGTGCGCGGGCAGCAGCACCTGCTCCGCGCCCAGCGGCATCATCAGCTCGCGCCCGCGCAGCGGCGAATCCTCCCGGCCGCGCAAGGCGTTGCGCTCCAGCATGCCCGCCACGCGCCCGCCGCACACCACCGGATAGGCGCGGTGCGGCGCGTGCTCGCCGAAATGGCGCGGCCACAGCGCGCCGACCGCCTGCTCGCCGTCCACGCTCACCACCGCGGTGGTCATCAGGTCCGCCACGTGCTGGCGCTCGAGCGGGTCGACGCCGTACTCGCGGTAGACGTGCAGGCCGCGGCGCGCGATCTTCTCGGTCATGATCGAGCGCTTCATGGTCAGCACCGTGAAGCCGTGCGCCACCGCGGTGGCCAGCAGCAGCGGCAGCAGCGCCTCGCTGTCGTGGGTCAGCCCGAACGCGAACACGATCGCGGTCAGCGGCGCGCCGAGCACGCTGCCCAGCACGCCGGCCATGCACACCAGCGCCCACAGCTGCGGCGAGCCGCCGGGCAGCACCGGCCCGAGCGCCACGCCCAGCCCCGCGCCGAGCATCAGCAGCGGCGCCAGCACGCCGCCCGAAGTGCCCGAGCCGAGCGCCGCGACCCAGATCGCCGCCTTGACCGCCAGCAGGGCCAGCGCCACCTCCAGCGCCAGGCGGTTGTGCAGCAGGTCGGCGATCACGTCGTAGCCCACGCCGAGCGCGCGCGGCTCGAAGTAGCCGCCGATGCCGACCACCGCGCCGCCGATGGCGGGCCACCACATCCAGTGCAGCCCGAGCCGGGAGAACAGGTCCTCGGTGCGGTACAGCGCCAGCGTCAGCACCGCGCCGAGCACGCCGCACAGCAGCCCGGCGACCACGCACGAGCCGAGCGCCACGGCGGACGCGGGCGGCGTCTGCATGGCGAACAGCGGGCCGGAACCGAACGCCAGCGGGCGCAGGAAACCGGCCACCGCGCACGCCAGCGCCACCGGCAGCAGGCTGCGCGGGCGCAGCTCGAACAGCAGCAGCTCCACCGCCAGCAGCACCGCCGCCACCGGCGTGCCGAAGATCGCCGTCATGCCGGCGCAGGCGCCCGCCACCAGCAGCGTCTTGCGCTCGGCGGCGGTCAGGTGCAGGTATTGCGCCAGCAGCGAGGCGATCGAGCCGCCGGTCATGATGATCGGCCCCTCGGCGCCGAACGGCCCGCCGCTGCCGATCACGATGCCCGACGAGAGCGGCTTGAGCACCGCCACGCGCGGCGACATCCGGCTCTTGCCGAACAGCACCGCCTCGATGGCCTCGGGGATGCCGTGGCCGCGGATCTTGTCGCTGCCGTAGCGCGCCATCAGTCCCACCAGCAGCCCGCCGGCCACCGGCACCAGGATCGCCCACGCGCCGGGCGCGTGCTGCGCCGGCGAGCGCTCGGCCAGCGACAGCGTCTGGAAGAAGAAGAGATTGGTGAAGAAGCGGATCAGGTTCAGCAGCAGCAGCGCCGCCGCCGTGCTGACCGCGCCGATCGGCAGCGCCAGGGCGGCCAGCAGCAGCAGGCGCCGGCTGACGGCGTAGTCGCGTTTTTCGAAGTGCATGATGGGACTCGTGGGGGCTTGCGCGGTGCGCATATGGGGTAGTGCCGCGGCCGGCGCCGCGACAGCGAAATGTATCACGTCATGATATATTTGCGCCCGGCTTGCTGCGATGCGGCCGGCGGCGGATGCGTGCCGCCGCGCCCGCGCAGCCAGCCTTGCGCCCCGTCCCGGGCCACCGAACCGAGAACCAGGCCCGCCCCATGCCGCCATCCCAGGCCCCTTCCCCGGCTGATTCCCGAGCCGCTTCCGCCACGGCTTCGGCCGCTGTGTCCACCGCCGCGCCGGCCGGTTTCCCGCCCGCGCCGGCGCGCGCCTGGCTGCGCGCGTTCGTGCCCGCCCCCGTCGCCGGCAGCCGGCGCGAGCGCTTCAAGAGCTGCCTGGGCGCGCTGCTCGGCCTGCTGGCCACCGAATGGATCAGCCACCGCATGCTCGGCGGCCTCAACCCGTGGTTCGTGGCGCCGATGGGCGCCTCGGCGGTGCTGCTGTTCGCGGTGCCGGCCAGCCCGCTGGCGCAGCCGTGGTCCATCGTCGGCGGCAACCTGGTGGCGGCGCTGATCGGGGTGGCGTGCGCGCGCTGGATTCCCGACCCCGGGCTGGCCGCCGCGGCGGCGGTGGCGCTGGCCATCGCGGCGATGTTCCGGCTGCACTGCGTGCACCCGCCCAGCGGCGCGGTGGCGGTCACGGCCGTGTTCGGCGGGCCGGCCGTGGCCAAGCTCGGCTTCGGCTTCGCGGCGTTCCCGGTGGCGCTCAATTCGATGTTGCTGCTGCTGGTGGCGCTGCTGTTCAACAACGCGCTGCGGCGGCGCTACCCGCACCGCCCGGCCGAGCACGCCAATGCGCACCGCACCGCCGATCCGCCGCCGAGCGCGCGCGTGGGCTTCAGCCGCGCCGACCTGGACGCGGTGCTGCGCGCGCGCGGCGAATTCCTCGACATCGAGGAAGACGACCTGGAAGACATCCTGGTGGCCGCGCAGATGCGCGCCTACCGCCGCCGCTTCGGCGAGGTGCGCTGCGAGCACATCATGTCGCGCGACGTGGTCACGGTGCAGCCCGGCCACAGCGGCGTGCAGGCGCGCGCGCTGCTCAACCGCCACGGCCTGCGCACGCTGCCGGTGGTGGACGAGGCGCGGCGCCTGGTCGGCATGCTGGGCCTGGCCGACCTGCTGGCCGCGCGCGCCGGCGGCCAGCCGCGCGCGGGCAGCGCCGGCGACCTGATGCACACCGGCATGGCCACCGCCCGGCCGGAGCAGCCGATGGTGGAGCTGGCGCGCGCGTTCTCCGACGGCGGCCTGCACGAGATGCCGGTGGTGGACGCGCAGCGCCGGCTGCTCGGCATCGTCACGCAGTCCGACCTGATCGCGGCGCTGCTGGAGCAGGGGCCGCCGCCGGCTCACCCGCCGGCCTAGCGTCCGGCCCCGTGCCCGCCGCACCCGCCGCGAGCCGCGGCGGCTGCGCGCCGGCCCCGCCTCCCACACTCCCACACCCCGCGCCGGCGCGCGCCCGTGCCGCGGCGCAGCAACCGCAATGCAGCATTTTTTGCCCGCGCGCGCGCCGGCATCCCCGCTATCGGGCGGGAGGGTCTATGTTTTCCTATATATTGTCGGCGTTCCCGTCACGCCGGCATGCCCGGAGATGCACCCGATGAACTCCAGCCAACTGATCGAAAAAATTGCCGCCGTCCTGGCGCTGGTCGTCCTGATCGGCGGCTCGCTGCTGGTGCTGGCGCCGTTCACCACGGCGCTGCTGTGGGCCGCCATCCTCGCGTTCAGTTCCTGGTATCCGTATTCGGTGCTGTCGCGCTGGCTGGGCAACCGCCGCAGCCTGGCCGCCATGATCTGCGTGCTGCTGGCCGCCGTGATCGTGCTGGGCCCGTTCGTCTACGCCGGCGCCAGCTTCTCGGCCCATATCGACCAGCTCTCCGGCGTGGTGGACCGCTTCATCGACAGCGGCCTGCCGGCGCTGCCGGACTGGCTGAGCGGCCTGCCCTACGTCGGCAGCTACCTGCAGACCAGCTGGGACAAGGTGATCCACGCCGACTCCGACATGGTGGCCAACCTGCGCAAGCTGATCGCGCCGGTCGGCCACGCGGTGCTGGGCGCGGGCCTGTCGATCGGCGCCGGGCTCGGGCAACTGGCGCTGTCGATCGTGCTGGCGTTCTTCTTCTATACCGGCGGCGAGTTCGCGGTGGCGTGGCTGCGCGCGGGCATGCGCCGCATCGCCGGCGAGCGCGCCGACCACCTGCTGGCGCTGGCCGGCAACACCGTCAAGGGCGTGGTCTACGGCGTGCTGGGCACGGCCTTCGTGCAGGCGCTGCTGGCCGGCATCGGCTTCTGGATCGCGGGCGTGCCGGGCGCGGCCATCCTCGGCTTCGTGACCTTCTTCCTGTCGGTGATCCCGGTCGGGCCGCCGCTGGTGTGGATCCCGGCCGCGCTGTGGCTGTACCACACCGGCGCGCTCGGCTGGGCCATCTTCATGGTGGTGTGGGGCGTGGGCGTGGTCAGCATGGCCGACAACATCATCAAGCCGCTGCTGATCAGCAAGGGCACCGACATGCCGCTGATCTGGGTCATGCTGGGCGTGTTCGGCGGCGCGCTGGCGTTCGGCTTCCTCGGCGTGTTCATCGGCCCGACGCTGCTGGCGGTGGCCTACGCGCTGCTGCGCGACTGGACCATCGGCTCGCAGCAGCTGGCCGATCCGCCGCGCGCGCTGGCGCAGGGCAAACCCATCGCCGCCGAGGACGTGGCCGGCTCCGGCAAGGCATGAGCGAAGCGCGCCGCGACGACGCCCGCCCGCAGCCGCAGCCGCAGCCGCAAGATCCGGCCGCGCTCGCGCGGCTGGTGGCCTGCGAATACTGCGACGCGGTCTACCAGCGCGAGCCCCTGGCCGACGGCGAGCGCGCGCTGTGCCTGCGCTGCGGCGGCCAGCTCTACCGCGAGAGCACGCGCGCCTATGCGCGCCTGCTGCCGCTGGTGCTGGCCGCGCTGATCCTGTTCGCGGTCTCCAACGCCTATCCGATCGTCGAGATGGACCTCAAGGGCGTGCGCACCGAGACCACGCTGTGGGGCGCAGTGCGGGCGCTCTACGCCGACCACATGGAGCTGGTGGCGATGCTGGTGTTCGCCACCACCATCCTGTTCCCGCTCACCGAGATGCTGATGATGCTGTACCTGCTGGTGCCGATGGCGCGCCACCGCATGCCGGCCGGCTTCGAGCGCATCGTGCGCGGCATCCGGCAGACGCGCCCGTGGGGCATGATCGAGGTGTTCATGATCGGCGTGCTGGTCACGCTGGTGAAGCTCTCGACGATGGCCCAGGTGCTGCCGGGCGTGGCGCTGTGGTCGTTCGGCGCGCTGGTGGTGGTGCTGGCGGCGATGCTGTCGTTCGACCCGCGCAACCTGTGGGACTACCTGGACGAGGAGCCGCGATGAGCGCCGCGCCGGATTCCGCCCCCAACCCTGCCCCCGCTCCCGCGCCGCGCGGCAACGGCGAAAGCGCGCTGGCGCGCTCGCGCCGCATGGCCGCCGGCGTGATGGCGGAGCTGGCCGACGACGACGAAGACAAGCCGCTGCCGCAGGTGCCCACCGCCACCTCGATGGGGCTGGTCTCGTGCCACGCCTGCGACGCGCTCAGCCCGCGCGCGCTGGAGGGCGGGCCCTGCCCGCGCTGCGGCGCCACGCTGCACCACCGCAAGCCGCACAGCGTGGCGCGCACCTGGGCCTTCCTGCTGGCGGCCTACATCCTCTACATTCCGGCCAACCTGTTGCCGGTGATGGTGACGCAGTCGATCCTCGGCACGCAGCACGACACCATCTTCTCGGGCGTGATCTACCTGTGGCTGTCGGGCTCCAACCTGCTGGCCATCGTGGTGCTGATCGCCAGCATCGTGGTGCCGCTGCTGAAGATGTGCATCCTCACCTTGCTGCTGCTGTCCGTGCATTTCCGCTCGCGCTGGCGCATCCGCCAGCAGACCCGCCTGTACGGCCTGGTCGAGGTCATCGGCCGCTGGTCGATGCTCGACATCTTCGTGGTGGCGCTGCTGGCCTCGCTGGTGCGCGCCGGCGCGCTCGCCACCATCATCCCGGGCGGCGGCGCGCTGGCCTTCGGCTCCGTGGTGGTGCTCACCATGCTGGCCTCACTCAGTTTCGACCCGCGCCTGCTGTGGGATTCGCTGGATGCAAACGATGCCCGATCTTGACAACGCTTCCCCCTCCCCGCCACCGCAGCCGCCCTCGCCGGCGCGCCGCCGGCGCTCGCGCTGGCTGCCCTCGCTGGTGTGGCTGATCCCGATCGTCGCCGCCGTGGTCGGCCTGTCGCTGCTGATCCGCACCATCGCCGAGCGCGGCCCCGAAATCACCGTCACCTTCCGCACCGCCGAAGGGCTCACGCCGGGCAAGACGCCGGTGCGCTACAAGGACGTGGACATCGGCCTGGTCAAGTCGGTGCGCCTGGCGCCGGACCGCTCGCACGTGATCGCCAGGATCGACCTGACCCAGGACGCGGCCAGCTTCTCGGCCAAAGACACGCGCTTCTGGGTGGTGCGCCCGCGCTTCGCGACGAGCGGCATCTCCGGGCTGGAGACGCTGCTGTCGGGCGCCTACATCGGCGTGGACGCCGGCAAGTCCGAGGAACGCATACGCGACTTCACCGGGCTGGAGGTGCCGCCGGCCGTCACCACCGACGCCTCCGGCAAGCAGTTCGTGCTGCGCGCGGCCGACCTCGGCTCGCTCGACATCGGCTCGCCGGTCTACTACCGCCGCGTGCAGGTCGGCCAGGTGGTGGCCTACCAGCTCGAGCCCAACGGGCGCGACCTGTCGCTGCGCGTGTTCATCAACAAACCCTATGACAAGCTGGTCACGGCCGACACCCGCTTCTGGCACGCCAGCGGCGTGGACATCAAGCTCGACGCCGGCGGCTTCAAGCTCAACACGCAGTCGCTGGTGACGGTGCTGCTGGGCGGCGTGGCGTTCCAGGCGCCGGACGACTCCAGGGCCACCGCGGCGGCCAGCGAGAACACCCAGTTCCTGCTCTCCAGCGACCAGACCGAGGCCATGAAGGAGCCCGAGGAACTGGTGCCCTCGCTGGCCGTGCTCAACTTCGACCAGTCGGTGCGCGGGCTCTCGCCGGGCGCGCCGGTGGACTTCCGCGGCGTGGTGGTGGGCCAGGTGCGCTCGATCGGCATCGAGTACGTGGGCGACAAGAAGGCCTTCCGCCTGCCGGTGGTGGTGGAGCTCTACCCGTCGCGCATGGGCTTCCGCGCGCGCGACGTCGAGGACGTCAACCGCGCGCGCACCATCGTCCAGGCGCTGGTCAAGCGCGGCATGCGCGCGCAGCTGCGCACCGGCAACCTGCTGACCGGCCAGCTCTACGTGGCGCTCGACTTCTTCCCCAAGGCGCCGCCGGTCGGCGTGGAATACAACGGCCCGATGCCCGAGCTGCCCACCACGCCCGGCACCTTCGACGAGCTGCAGGCCAAGCTCGGCGACATCGTCAACAAGATCGACAAGGTGCCGTTCGAGCAGATCGGCCAGGACCTGCGCGCCTCGCTGGCCACCATGAACACCATGCTCGCCAGCGCCGACAAGCTGGTCGGCCAGCTCAACGGCGACGTCGCGCCGCAGGTGGTGGCCGCGCTGCAGGACGCGCGCAAGACGCTCAGTGCCGCCAACGGCACGCTCGCCTCCGACGCGCCGCTGCAGCAGGACACGCGCCGCATGATGCAGGAGCTCACGCGCACCGCGGTGTCGCTGCGCGCGCTGACCGACTACCTGGAACGCCACCCCGAAGCGCTGGTGCGCGGCAAGCCGGAGACCCCATGATGACCCGCAAGATGATCTCCTCCGCCATGCTGGCGCTGCCGCTCGCGGCCGCGCTGCTGGCCGGCTGCGCCTCGCCCGAGCCGCGCTACTACACGCTCGCGGGCAGCGCGAATGGGGCGCCCACGGTGAACGGCGCACCCGCGGCGGCCCCGGCGCCCGGCGCCCGGCCGCTGTGGATCGAGGTGGCGCCGGTGCGCGTGCCCGAGCGCCTGAACCGCCCGCAGCTGGTGGTGCGCAGCGGCCAGGACGGCGAGCTGCGGCTGCTCGACCAGTCGCGCTGGTCGGCGCCGCTGCCCGACGAGCTGCGCGACGCGCTCTCGCAGCAGTTGCAGGCCCGGCTCGGCGCGCTGGACACCTACCAGCAGGGCCTGTCGGGCCTGCCGGACGAGGCCCCCGTGTACCGCATCACCACCGAGGTGGTGCGGCTGGAAGCCAGCGTCGGCGAGCGCGCCAGCGCCACCATCAACTGGACCGTGCGCCGCCTGCCCGACGGCAAGGTCAGCGCCGGGCGCACCCAGGCCGAACTGCCGGCGCCGGGCGCGGTGGACGGCGTGGTGGCGGCCTACCGCCAGATCGTGTCCGGCACCGCGGACGACATCGCCGCCGGCATGGCCAGCCTGCGCCGCTGAACCGGCGCCGCGCGCCCGGCCGCTCAGTCCTCGGCCGGCGCGCCGGCGCCGCGGCAACTGCGCCGCCGCTCGGCCTGCTCCATCGCGGCCAGGCATGCCTCCGGGCCGCCGGCCACCAGCTTCACCGAGCAGGCCAGCATCAGGTTCTTGGCGAGGCCGAAATCCTCCACCACGAAGCCGCGCGCGTCGCGCATGGCGCCGTCCTCGCCCCTGGCCACGCCGACGCGCTCCAGCAGGGTGCCGGCGTCGGCGCTGTAGCCCCACACCGGCTTCTGCAGCGCCACCGCGAAACCGGCCTCGAACACGGTCCCCGAATCCGGCTCGCCGGGCCCGCGGAAATCGTCGAGATTGGCCATCACCATGTCGGCGCGGCGCAACAGGTTGATGTTGGCCTCGTAGATCCAGCGCGCGGCGTCGGGACCCGGCAGGCCGGCGGGCGCCGCCTTGTCGAGCGGATAGAGGCCGAGGAAGCCGTGCCGGGCGCACAGCGCCTTGAGGTATTCGCCGTGGGCGACGGCGTCCGGGCGGAAGACGTCGAAACCGGCTAGGTAGATCGATTTCATCTTGGCTTGGGTATGTCGGGTTGGGCAGCGGGCAGGCGCTTGAGGATAGCCGATCCGGCCCCGGCATGGGCTTTCGCGCGGGCCGCCCTATACTGGACTCGCACGCCGCGCGTGGCCCGCCACGGCGCCGCGACCGGAGCCTCGGCGAGGCCCCGCCGATACACCCTCATCGCGTCAGGAGCCAGTCATGGGACGCAAATACATCGATTGCCGCGAGTTTCCCAGCGAATCCAAGTGCACGGTCGCCCTGAGCGCCGACAGCGAGGAAGAACTGCTTCAGGTCGCCGTGCAGCATGCGGTGCAGGTCCATCACCATGAAGACGGACCGGAGCTGCGCCAGATGCTCAAGAGCGCATTCAAGGACGGGGCGCCGCCGGCGTGAGCGCGGCACCCCGGGTTGCCGGCAAGGTCAGCCTGAAGACCGGCCTCGACCGTCACGCCGCGCTGCACGCGCAGACGTATGGCGAGGCGGTCGATGCCGAAAAGCCGATCCCGCCCATGTTGGAGGCGTTCATGGCGGGGATCGGGGACTCGGAAAAGGAAGCCCTGGCAAAGCAACGCCGTCGAAAACGAACGGATCAGGAGATCGCGCCGATGCGTTCCTCCACCCAATCGATGAAGGCGCGCAGCCTGGCATTGGCACGCCGGCTTGGGTGGAAAGCGACATGCAATGGCATGGGGTCCAGTTGCCACTCGGGAAACAACCGGATCAACGTGCCCTCGGCTGTACAACGCTGGGCCATGTAGTCTGGCAGCCATACGATTCCCAGTCCGGCCACGCCTGCAGCCAGATAGGCATTGCCGTCATCGACGGCAAGGGCATAGTTGCCACGGATGCTGACAATCTCCTCGCCACGTCGCATCGGATACGGGACGCGCTGGTTTCTGTGTGCCCACAGATAACCCACGATCCGATGCGCGGATCCATCGAGCTCGCTCGGATGGCCGGGGTTCCCGGCGCGCCGCAGGTACTCGGGCGCGGCGTAGGTCTGTAGATGGAGATCGCCCACCCGCCTGGCGATCAGTGTCTGGTCAGCAATGGGCCCGCCCCGGATCACGCAGTCGATGTTCTCATCCAGTAGATCAGACGTGCGGTCGCTGACACGCATGTCAAGCTGAATGCCGGGGTAGCGCTCGTAGAAACCGGGGAGTGCAGGTACCAGGATCAAGCGGGCCAGTGGGCTGGGCACATCGACCCGCAAGCGCCCTTCGAGCATGTCTGATCCTCCTGCCACGCCACGTTCCGCTTCCTGCAGGTCGGCCAGCAGCCGAATCGCATGGTCGTAGAAGGTTTGCCCTGCAACCGTCACCTTGACCTTGCGGGTGGTTCTATGCAGCAGCTTGGCATGCAGGCGTGTCTCGAGCTGCTGCACCAATTGGGTTGCCGTCGCCCGGCTGATATGCAGGGTCTCCGAGGCCTTGGTGAAGCTGCCTGTTTCCACCACGCAAGCAAAGACGCGCATCGCATCGAACCGATCCATCTTTTGTTCCGAGAATTTGATTCATATTGTTTGGATTTTACAAATTCTGGTGAAGAGAATAGGCCATTTATCGATGACATCCCCGCCTGTAGAGTCTTCCATTCATCCCAATGAAGTCCGGCAGAGATTGCTGGACAAAGAAAGTGAGAACTCGCCATGGCGTCATCCCGCGATGTTGTATTCCCTGCAGGGCGTCAAGCTTTGTATGAACGAAATCATTACTCCCCGGCCGTACGTGTGGACGGCTTCCTTTTCGTGTCCGGCCAAGTCGGCAGCCGGGAGGATGGCTCGCCAGAGCCGGAGTTGGAGGCACAGATTCGACGCGCTTTTGACAATCTCAATGCTGTGCTGGAGGCCGCTGGATGCACGTTTGACGATGTGGTCGATGTCACGGCATTCCTGATTGATCCGCAGGACACGCTAGAGACCGTCTGGAAAGTGCTGCCGGATTACTGGGGCGAGGCGCCATACCCGACACTGACGGGGGTTGGCGTGACCTGGCTGTCCGGCTTCCAGTTCGAGATCAAGGTGATCGCGCGACTGCCTGCGGCTTGAGCGGTCGGATGGCAGTATGCGTGAACGGGACGATCAGCTCGCGGGGCGAATGTCGAACCACTGCCTTGTATGCGATTTCAGGCCTCGCGCGACTTACGCGACATGCTTGGTGTTCCCGCGCAGCGCGTCCCCTAGCGGCGCGCCAGCGCGCGGATCGCCGCGGCATGGCCGCGCTGGGCCGCCGCTTCGTACCATGCCAGCGCGCGGCGCTCGTCGCGCGCCACGCCGGCGCCGTCGCGGTAGGCGTTGGCGAGCATGAACATGGCCGGGGCCACGCCGGCGTCGGCGGCCACGCCGAACCAGCGCGCGGCGCTGGCGGCGTCGGGCGCGCGACCGTAGCCGCCACGGTGCAGCAGGCCGAGGTAGTAGGCGGCGCCGCTGTCGCCGGCGGCGGCGGCAAGCGCGAAGTGATGCCAGGCCGCGGCGGCGTCGGGCGCGGTGCCGCCGGCTTCGCTGCCGTCGCCGCTGTCCGCGCCGTCGCCCGGGAACGCGGCCTTGCCCAGCAGGAAATGCGCGCGCGCGTCGCCGCCCTCGGCGGCGGCGCGCAGCCAGCGGCTGCCTTCGGCGCGCTGCGCGGCATCGCCGCCGGCCAACAGCGCCTCGCCGAGCGCGGCCTGGGCCGCCGCCTCGCCCTGCTGCGCGGCGCCGCGCAGCGCGGCCAGCGCGTGGCGGTCGGCGCCCGCCTGCGCCTGCCAGTGCGCGAGTTCCAGGCGGCGCGCGGCGGCGCGCTCGCGCCACACCGAAGCGCCGCCCACGCAGCCGGCAGCCACCGCCACGGCCACCAGCACGGCGGCGAGCAGGCGGCGCTGGTCGTGGCTGTCGGCCACGCGCGCGGCGGCCACGGAAGTCCGCGGGACGCCGCCCGCCGCGAGCGGCCGCGCCGCCCTGCCTGCCACCATTGCCGCCGTTCCCGCCGTCGCTGCCGTCATCGTCATCGCCATCGCACCAGCCATTGAGGTCGCGGCCATTGTCATGAACGCAGATGGCAGCAGGGTGACGCGGCGGTGACACGCCCGTGACGCCAGGCCGGGCCGCGGGGCCCGCATGCACCGAATGTGCCATTGACGCCGCGTTATATACCGTCATATATTGCGAATTCATGTAGCGCGCATTCGCTTCCAGCGTTCGCGGCACGCGCGCCGAGCCTTCCGGCCCGCCGCGGCCGCTCTCCCAACCTCCGCACAGCCATGCCCATGCAACCGATTCCCGCCTGCCCGCCCGCCCTGCCCCGTCCGCCGCGCGGCGCCCGCCGGAGCGCCTCGCTCGCGGCCGGCCTGCTGCTGTCCGCCACGCTGGCGCTGTCCGCGCCGGCCGCCTTCGGCGCCGACCTGGTGGTCTCCGCCGCGGCCAGCCTGACCAACGCCTTCAAGGCGCTGTCCGAGTCCTACGAGCGCGCCCACCCGCAGACCAAGGTGATCCTGAACTTCGGCGCGTCGGACGTGCTGATGCAGCAGATCATCAACGGCGCGCCGGCCGACGTGTTCGCCTCGGCCGACCAGGACGCGATGAACAAGGCCGAGGCCGCGCGCGTGGTGAACGCCGCCACCCGCCGCGACTTCGCCGCCAACCAGCTCGCGCTGATCGTGCCGGCCGACAGCAGGCAGGAAGTGGGCAAGCTGCAGGACCTGACCAAGCCCGAGTTCAAGCGCATCGCCTTCGGCAACCCGGCCTCGGTGCCGGTGGGCCGCTACACCAAGGGCGCGCTGGAAGCGGCCGGCGTGTGGGATGCGGTGTCGGCCAAGGGCGTGATGGCGCAGAACGTGCGCCAGAGCCTGGACTACGTGGCGCGCGGCGAGGTCGAGGCCGGCTTCGTGTTCGCCACCGACGCGGCCATCATGCCGGACAAGGTCAAGGTCGCGCTGCGCGTGCCGACCCGCCAGCCGGTCACTTACCCGATCGCCGTCACTGCCGTCGCCAAGCAGCCGGCCGAGGCCGCCGCCTTCGTCGGCTACGTGCTCTCGGACGAAGGCCAGGCCGTGCTGGCCAAGTACGGTTTCCTGAAGCCCTGACCCCGCGCGCCGGGCCGCGCCGCGGCCCCGGCGCCATCCGCCGCCGGGCCGACGCGCCCGGCCGGCCATGCCTATGAATTCCCTGCAAGCCGTCTGGGTCCCGCTGGCGCTGTCGCTCAAGGTGGCGGGCTGGGCCACGCTGATCAACGCCGTGCTCGGCGTGGCGGTGGCGTATGCGCTGTCGCGCTGGCGCTCGGGCGCGCGCGACCTCGTCGACGCCATCCTCACGCTGCCGCTGGTGCTGCCGCCCACCGTGATGGGCTATTACCTGCTGGTGCTGGTGGGCCGGCGCGGCGTGCTCGGCGCCTGGCTCGGCCAGCTCGGCATCGAGCTGGTGTTCACCTGGCAGGGCGCGGTGCTGGCGTCCACCATCGTGGCCTTCCCGCTGGTGCTCAAGTCGGCGCGCGCCGCGTTCGAGGGCGTGAACAGCCAGTACGAGGATGCCGCGCGCGTGCTCGGCACGCCCGAGGCCGGCATCTTCTTCCGCATCACGCTGCCGCTGGCCGCGCGCGGCATCATCGCCGGCGTGCTGCTAGCGTTCGCGCGCGCGCTGGGCGAGTTCGGCGCCACGCTGATGGTGGCCGGCAACCTGCCGGGCCGCACGCAGACCCTGTCGGTGGCCATCTACGAAGCGGTGCAGGCCGGCGACGACAACACCGCCAACCTGCTGGTGCTGGTGACGTCCGTCACCTGCGTGGTGCTGCTGGTGGCGGCGGGCCGGCTGGTGCCGGCCGCGCGCAAGACCCTGGGATGACACGGCCATGAGCATGCACGTCACGGTCCGCAAGGATCTCGGCACCGACGACCGCCGCTTCGCGCTGGACATCAGCTTCGTCTCGGAGAGCCGGCGCATCGCCCTGTTCGGGCCGTCCGGCGCGGGCAAGAGCCTCACGCTGCGCGCCATCGCCGGGCTGCTGCGGCCCGACAGCGGCCGCATCGTGCTCAACGGGCGCACGCTGTTCGACAGCGAGGCCGGCATCGACGTGCGCCCGCAGGAGCGCCGCGTGGCCTACCTGTTCCAGGACTACGCGCTGTTCCCCCATCTGACGGTGGCGCAGAACATCGCCTTCGGCCTCGCGCGCGGCTGGCGCAACCCGGGCCGCAAGGCGAGCCACCCGGAGGCGCAGCGCTGGATCGACGCGTTCGGCCTGGGCGCGATCACCGGCAACTATCCCGGCGAGATCTCGGGCGGGCAGAAGCAGCGCACGGCGCTGGCGCGCGCGCTGGTGGCGCAGCCCGACATCGTGCTGCTCGACGAGCCGTTCTCCGCGCTCGACCCGGCGCTGCGCGTGCGCATGCGCAACGAATTGCGGGCGCTGCAGGCCAGCCTGGACGTGCCGATGCTGGTGATCTCGCACGACCCCGAGGACGTCGAGGCGCTGGGCGACCACGTGCTGGAGGTGCGCGACGGCCGCATCCACGGCGGCGGCCCGGTCAAGGGACATCCGCAGATCTACGCGCCCGTGCCGGCGCACGAATAGGAAGCCGTTTCGGGAAGACCCTGGCGTCGTCGCGCGGCACGGCAGGTTGAAACGACTTCCAGGCGCGCGCGGCCGTCTCAGCGCGCGCGCAGCAGGTCCACGTAGGCGGTTTCCACCAGTTGCGCGCGCACCACGCCGAGCTTGTCCAGCAGCGCGTGCGCCTCGGCCACGCCCGCCGCGGCCGCTTCGCCGTCGGCCAGCACCACTTCCAGCTCGAGAAAATCCCCCAGCCCGGCCACGCGGTCCAGGTGCACGCGCGTGCGGCCCACGAGGTACAGCACGCGCGTCTTGCGCACGCGCCCGCCCTCGCCCCACGCCGCCGCCAGCGCGGCGCGCAGGGAATCGGGCGCCGCCGTCGGCGAGATGATGTAGTGGCTTTCCTTCGGCCCGGCCTGGTCGGCGCGCGCATAGAAGATCAACTGGCCTTCGCCGGGCGCCAGCACGCGCAGCTTGAGGCGGCCGTTGGCGCACGCGAAGAAGGTGTCGTCCTGCTCGATCCGTTCCGGGCCGTGGTCGGCCAACGGCGCCACCAGCGGCGCCAGCGCCTCGACGCTGGCGATGCGGGCCTTGATTTCCACGTTGGTGGGCATGGGGTGTCCTCTTGCTGTTGCTCTGCCGGTTCCGGCTGCCGGGAATCGATGCGGCCGGCCTCCCGGGCCGCCGCGCCACGCGCGCCTCACAGCGCGCCGAGGATCACGCTCGAGGCCTTGAACACGGCCAGCGCGCGGCTGCCTTCGGCCAGGCCCAGCGCCGCCACGCTGTCGTGGGTGACGACCGCCACCACGGTGCCGCCGCCGTCGAGCGCGAGCGCCACCTCGGTGCTGACCGCGCCGGGCAGCACGCGCGCCACGCTGCCGGGCAACTGGTTGCGCGCCGACAGCCGCAGGCCGGCGTCGGCAACGCCGAGCAGCACCGACGAGGCCTTGACCAGCGCGAAGGCTTCCATGCCGGGCGCCAGCCCCAGCATCTCCACGCTCTCATGGGTGATGCTGGCGACCACCTGCTGCCCGCCCGGCAGCGCCAGCGCGACTTCGTCGTTGACGGCGCCGGCGCGGATCGCCGCCACGGTGCCGAACAGCTTGTTGCGCGCGCTGGTGCGGACCATGAAGCGGCGGATCAGGTCGAGGTCCTGCGGCGCGGGCTCGGCGAGGTTGCCCAGGCGCGCCAGATGGGCGAGGAAGCGCTGGTGTTCCTGCTCGAGCGCGCGATAGGTGCGGATCAGGCTCTCGCCGCGCGCGGTCAGCAGGGTGCCGCCGCCGCCCTTGCCGCCGGTGGCGCGCACCACCAGCGGCTCGCCGGCGCTGTTGTTCATGGCGTCGATGGCGTCCCACGCGGCCTTGTAGCTCAGGCCCACGGCCTTGGCCGCCGCGGTGATGGAGCCGTGCTCGCCGATCGCGGCCAGCAGGGCGATGCGCTCGCGGCCGCCCCAGTCGCGGCTGCCGGAGCGGAACCAGATCGCGCCGTCGAGTTCAAGCATGAGTGGACGGGCGCCGCCGCGCGGGCGGCGCCGCAAAGTGGCACAAGCGGGCTATGGTAGCGCCGATCCGAGCGCGAGGGGCGGCGCGCGGTGCTCGACGGGCGGCGCGCTAGCCCTGATGGGCGGGGATGTACCAGCGCATCATGCTGCCGGCGAAATACTGGCGGTCGAGCTGGCGCAGCAGGCGCCACGCGGTGAACGGATCGATGTCGAGGTCGACCCAGGCCCACGGGTGGTCGGGATCGCCGTCGCGCACCATCTCCACGGCAGTCACCGGCGCGTAGGGCGCCAGTTTCTCGCGCAGCATCGGTTCGGTCACATCGCGGTGCAGGCCCCGGATGAGTACCTTCATGTGTGGCTCCCGAGTCAAGGCCGCGCGCGCACCGCGGCTGCGGCCTTCGTTGTTTCCACCATTGTAGGCCGCCGCCGCGCGCGCGGCGGGCGGACGCGGCGGCCCCGCCTAGCCCATGATGTGCACGCCGCCGTCCACGTACACGGTGTTGCCGGAGATGCGCCGCGCGTAGGGCGTGGCGAGGTAGGCGGTGGCGAAGCCGACGTCCATGATGTCGACCAGCTCGCCCAGCGGCGCGCGGCCGGCCGCTTCCGCCAGCAGGTGGTCGAAGTCCTTCAGGCCGGAGGCGGCGCGGGTCTTGAGCGGCCCCGGCGAGATCGCGTGCACGCGGATGCCGCGCGGGCCCAGCTCGTGCGCGAGATAGCGGCAGGCGGCTTCGAGCGCGGCCTTGACGGGCCCCATCAGATCGTAGTTCGGCACCACCCTGACGGCGCCTTCGTAGCTCATGGCGAACAGGCTGCCGCCGTCGGGCATCAGCGGCACCGCGCGCCGCGCGAGGCGCACGAAGGAGTGGCAGGAAATGTCCATGGCCCGCGCGAAGCCGGCCGCGGAAGAGTTGAGCAGGCCGCCGTGCAGGTCGTCCCTGGGCGCGAACGCGACCGAATGCACCACCGCGTCGAGCCGGCCCCACTGTTGCTCGATGCGTTCGAACAGGGCCTGCTCCTGCGCGGCGTCCTCCACGTCGAGCGGCATCACGATGGTGGCGCCCACCACCTCGGCCAGCGGCGCCACGTGCGGATAGGCCTTGTCGTTGAGGTAGGTCAGCGCCAGTTCCGCGCCGAGCTCGCGAAAGGCGCGCGCGCAGCCCCACGCGATGGAATCCTCGTTGGCCACGCCGACCACCAGCACGCGCGCGCCCCGCAGCGGGGGATTGGAGACCTGGACCATGCTGTCGCCCCGTCCCTACTTGCCGGGCGCGTTGCCGGGCGCGGCCGCGTCGGGTACGTCCGGCACGCCCGCCGCCGGCGCGGCACCGGCGAGCGGCGCCTCCAGCCGCGCGGTGTGGTCGGTGCCGAGCACGTTCGCCACCTCGCGGTAGCGCGCCAGCCGCCCGCCTTCGAGCGGGCCGGCCACGGTGAACACGCGGTGCATCGCCACCATCGCGTGGTGGCGCAGCGCGGGGTCCGGCAGCAGCTCGGGCAGCGCGGCCACGGCGCGCGCGGGGTCGAGCGCGACGATGAAGCTCTGGCGCCTGACCGCGGCCTTGACCGCGGCGATGTCGGGCTGCTGCGCGAGGTGCTCCTGCGCCATCTTGCGCATCAGGTTGAAGGGCCGCTCCTCGATGGCGGCGTTCTCGTCGGCGACGTAGACCAGGATGCGCATGAACGCGTCGAGCGGCGTGCCCTGCGCGATGCGCCGCTCGGCGTCGTGGATGCGCCGCGCGGCCAGCTCGCTGCGCAGCGCCGCGCTCTGCGGCGGCGGCCCGCGCCGGTGCGCGCCGGGGTCGAGGCCGACCAGCGCCGACAGCCACGGCGACTGGTACAGCGCTTCGAATACGTGCTCGTAGCAGGCGTCGCGCTGGTCGCGCCAGGCGTCGAGCGCGCGCACGATGCTGTCGGAAGCGGCGCGCTCGAGCGCCAGGAACGGGTTGTCCTGCTCCACCGGCCGGCGGGCCTGGCGCACCGCCGGCGCGAGCGCGGCGATCCACGCCATCCACGGGTTCGCGTCGGACGCCAGCGAGCGCTCCAGCCGCGCCGGATGCGTCTGCCGCATGGCGTAGGCGCTGAACTCGTTGGACATGGCCTGCACCAGCGGCGAGGCGAAGGTGTCGTAGAGGCGCTGGTTGATCTCGGCCACGCGCCGCACCACCTCGAACGGGTCCTCGTCGTCGCGGCCGTCGTCGAGCGCGAGGATATCGTCGATGGTGCGGCGCTCGAAGCGCATCAGGTAGCGCCCGTCGATCAGGTCCAGGTGCGAGGTGCCCGGCGCGATGTCCTCGATGCGCGCCTCGTACAGGCCCGGCGGCAGCACGTCGATCAGGTCGAGCGCGGAAATCAGCTCGGTGTGCTCGCGGTTGGCCACGCCGGCCGAGACGAAGATGCCGAGGTGGCCGACCTTCTCGTGCAGGCAGTAGACGATGACCTGCTCGTTGGCCACGATCTCGTCGACGCTGGCGTAGAGGTCGGGGATCCAGTCCAGCGCCTGCTGCGGCGGCGTGATGTTGTCGCCCCAGGAGGCGAACACCACGATCGGCGAGCGCACGTTGCGCAGGTCCACGGCGAGGTTGCCGTCGGCGCTGCGCACCTCGCCGGCCGTGAGGTGGTTGCCGACGAACAGGTTCTGCACGATCCAGTCGATCTCGGCGCGGTTGAGCAGGAAGTGGCCGCCCCACCAGAGCTCGAACTCGAGGAAGCGCTCGCGCTCGGTGTCGACCCTGGCGTACACGTCGTAGAGCTTCTTCCACAGCGTGTTGGCCGGGTTGAGCTGCTCGAAGTTCTCCACCAGCCAGGCGCCGTCGAAGCGGCCGTTGCCGAGGTCGGCGAACAGCGAGGCCAGCCACGAGCCGCCCAGCAGCCCGCCGCTGTAGCGCATCGGGTTGCGCCCGCGCATGCCGGCCCAGTACGACAGCGGCGAGCCCGCCAGCAGCAGCGGCCCGGGCAGCTCGGGCGCGGCGGCGGCCAGCAGCATCAGCGCCCAGCCGCCCTGGCAGTTGCCGATCACGAAGGGCTTGCCCTGCGCGTCCGGATGGCGCTCGATCACGGTCTGCAGGAACACCGCCTCGGCGCGCGTCACGCTCTCGATGGTCTGGCCCGGGCACGGTACCGGGAAGAAGGTGACGAAGTAGCACGGATGGCCGCGCCGCAGCGCGATGCCGATCTCGCTGTCGATCTTGAAGCCGCCGATGCCGGGGCCGTGGCCGGCGCGCGGGTCGATCACCACGAACGGCCGCCTGGCATCGTCGGTGGGCGCGCAGCCCGGCGGCGGCAGCACGCGCAGCAGCGCGTAGTTGGCGGGCTGATCGAGCGTGCGGCCGTCGACCACGATCTCGTGGTCGAACACCAGCACCGGCGGCATGCCCTCGCGCTCGTGCTCGAAGGTCTGGTTGCCGCGCTCGCGCAGCACGTCGAGCAGCAGGATGGTGCGCTGCCAGGCATCGACCGCATAGGACCACGCGGGAGGCGGCGCCAGCAGGCCTTCGGTACTTCCGGATGCTCCGGCGGTCTGGGTGGCGGGTACACGTGCGTTCACTCGGCGTCCTCCTGCGGTGTGGCGTTGGAGGCAGCGGCAGCCGCGCGCGGGGCGGATCATGTCCGCGCCCGGGTCGCATTGCTGCCCTGCAGCACGGCCAATCTACCAGCGCCGCATGACGTTGACAAGCGCGCCCGGAAAAGACCGCCGGGCGCACTTCGGGCGCCTGCGCGCCGCGTGCCGGACAAGCTGCGCGAGCTTGCGCCATGTCATCTTTCCGCCGGAAACATGCCCTATACTTGGCCTTGCTTTTTGCGCGACGCAGCATGCCCGGCGCGCCCGGCCGGCGCCCCGGGCCGATGCCCCGGTTCAAGACATCGGACCGGCGCGGCGCGCCGACACCCTGGACCGACACCCCGGACCACACCATCCGGACCGACGCACTGGAGACTGGAGCAGCGATGAACCACCCCCTCGACAAGTACTCCGTCCTGCTGGCGCGCTGCAACGAGCTCCCGGCCATCCCCACGGCGGTGGCCCATCCGTGCGACGCGTCCTCG
Organism: Cupriavidus ulmosensis; assembly: GCF_977008105.1. Classification (NCBI taxonomy): domain Bacteria; kingdom Pseudomonadati; phylum Pseudomonadota; class Betaproteobacteria; order Burkholderiales; family Burkholderiaceae; genus Cupriavidus; species Cupriavidus ulmosensis. The sequence goes on along the minus strand of NZ_CDRMWP010000001.1, from coordinate 970,207 downwards.
CTCGGCGGCGCGCTGCAGGCCGCGCAGCTTGGCCTGATCGTGCCGCTGCTGATCGGGCCGGTGGCGCGCATCCGCCAGGTCGCCGACGCCAACGGGCTGGAACTGGGCGACGCGGTGCTGATCGACGTGCCGCACAGCCACGCCGCCGCCGCGCGCGCAGTGGCCGCCGTGCGCGCCGGCGAGGCCGAGCTGCTGATGAAGGGCAGCCTGCACACCGACGAGCTGATGCACGAAGTCACCGCCGCGGACACCGGCCTGCGCACCGCGCGCCGCCTCTCGCACGTGTTCGCGATGGACGTGCCGAGCTACCACAAGCCGCTGTTCATCACCGACGCCGCGGTCAACATCTTCCCCACGCTCAACGACAAGGCCGACATCTGCCGCAACGCCATCGACCTGCTGCGCGTGCTCGGCATCGACAACCCCAAGGTGGCGATCCTCTCGGCGGTGGAGACCGTGACCGACAAGATCCCCTCCACCATCGACGCCGCCGCGCTGTGCATGATGAGCCGGCGCGGCCAGATCGAAGGCGGCATCCTCGACGGCCCGCTGGCCTTCGACAACGCCATCAGCCGCGAGGCCGCCATCACCAAGGGCATCGTCTCCGAGGTCGCGGGCGACCCCGACATCCTGCTGGTGCCGGACCTCGAATCGGGCAACATGCTGGCCAAGCAGCTCACCTTCCTGGCCGGCGCCGAGGCCGCCGGCATCGTGCTGGGCGCGCGCGTGCCGATCATCCTCACCAGCCGCGCCGACAGCGTGCGCGCGCGCATCGGCAGCTGCGCCATCGCCGTGCTGGTGGCGCATGCGCGCCGCCTCGCGCAGGCGCCCGCCGCGGTCTGAAGCCACCCATTCCCCCATCGCCGTCGCCGCAAGGAGGCATCCCAGCGTGAGCGCCACCCATCCCACCATCCTCGTCGTCAATGCCGGCTCGTCCAGCGTCAAGGTCTCGGTCTACAACGTGCCCGAGGCCGCGCACGCCAACACCGACATCAACCCGGTGCTCAGCGCGCACGGCCAGATCGAGGGCATCGGCATCGCGCCGCGCCTGACCGCCAGCATGGCCGACGGCCGCGCGGTCGCCGACGAGCACTTCCCGGTCGCGCAGGTGTCCGACCACGACGCCGCCTTCCGCCTGATCCGCCTGGTGCTCAGCATCGGCCTGCGCGACACGCCGCCGGTGGCGATCGGCCACCGCGTGGTGCACGGCGGCGCCGACTACGCCGCGGCGGTGAAGATCGACGACGAGGTGATCGCCAAGCTGGAGGCGCTGGTGCCGCTGGCGCCGCTGCACCAGCCGCACAACCTCACCGCGATCCGCGCGGTGCGCGAGGCGGCGCCCGCGCTGCTGCAGGTGGCGTGCTTCGACACCGCGTTCCACGCCGGCCACGACGCGATGGCGCAGCTGCTGGCGCTGCCCTACGAATACTTCGAGCGCGGCATCCGCCGCTACGGCTTCCACGGCCTGTCCTACGAGTACATCGCGCGCCGGCTCCAGCAGGTGGCGCCCGACCTCGCCGCCGGCCGCGTGATCGTGGCCCACCTCGGCAACGGCGCCAGCCTGTGCGCCATGCGCGCGGGCCGCAGCATCGAGTCGACGATGGGCCTGACCGCGCTCGACGGCCTGCCGATGGGCACGCGCTGCGGCGCCATCGACGCCGGCGCCATCCTGTGGCTGTCGCAGCAAGGCATGACCACCAAGGACATCGAGACCATGCTGTACCACGACTCGGGGCTCAAGGGCCTGTCCGGCGTGAGCAGCGACATGCGCGTGCTGCTGGCCAGCGACGCGCCGCGCGCGCGCCTGGCGATCGACTTCTACGCCTACCGCGCCGCGCAGGAGATCGGCAAGCTGGCCACCACGCTGGGCGGGCTCGACGCGCTGGTGTTTACCGCCGGCATCGGCGCCAACTCGCCGCCGGTGCGCGAGCGCATCTGCGCGCATCTGGCGGAGCTGTTCGGCATCGACCTCGACGCTGGCGCCAACGGCGAGAACCGCCAGCGCATCAGCCGCGACGACAGCCGCGTGCCGGTGCTGGTGCTGCCCACCGACGAGGAAGGGATGATCGCGCTGAATACCGCGCGCATCATGCTGGAGCAGCAACAGCAACAACAACAACAACAGCAGAAGAAGGAAGACCTCGCGGCATGAGCGCCGCGGCCCGCGCCTACTCCGCCAGGTAGGCCCCGCGCAGGCGCCGCACGTCCACCGCGAGCACGTCGGCCAGGTAGGCCGGCATGCCGCCGTAGTCGCGCTCGATGGCGTGCAGCGACGCCTCCAGGTACGCGGCCTTGACCTCCAGCAGCGGGCGCATCACCTCCGGGTCGACGCCGCCCTCGGCGGCGCGCGCGCTCATGCGCGCGTTGAAATCCCGGTTCCAGTGATTGGACGCGAGGTAGTTGGCCATGATGGCGTCCGCGTCGACACCGAGCCCGGCCAGCAGCAGCAGCGAGGCGAAGCCGGTGCGGTCCTTGCCCGCGGTGCAGTGGTACAGCAGGTTGCCGCCCGCCTCCGCGGCCTTGAGGAAGCCGCCGAAGGCGGCCTGGTACTTGCGCGGGAAATCGCCGTAGACCTCCAGCATGAAGGCCTCCATCTGCGCGGGGCTGCCGCCGAGCATGCGCGGCATCAGCTCGGCCATCGACATGCTGCCTTCCAGCACCGGCGTGGCGACCCAGCGGAAGGCCTCGCCGAACGCGCGCTCCTGCGGCGACTTCTCGCCCGAGGAGCGGAAGTCGATCACCAGGTCGAGCCGCAGCGCGCGCAGCAGCGCGAGATCGGCCGCGCTGGCGCAGGCCGGGTTGCCGCTGCGGAACAGCTTGCCGGCGCGCACGCGGCGGCCGTCGCGCGTGGCCAGGCCGCCGAGATCGCGCAGGTTGACCACGTTGTCGAGCGGCAGCGCCGCGCCCTGGACCAGCTTCGCGCCGGCTTCGCCTGCCTGCATTCCCCGCATCTGTCATTGTCTCCCTCGATGAGCCGCGCGCGCCGGATGCGCGCCTCAGCGCGCGCGGTGCGCCGGCACGTGCCAGCGCGTATGGCAGCCGGCAATATAGCGGTGATCGAGCCGCGCCACCAGTTTCCACACGCTCATCGGATCGGCGTCGCCGAGGTCGAGGTCGACCCAGGCCCACGGATGGGCGCCATCGCCGTCGAGGATCAGCTCGACGTCGACGACGCGCACATACGAGGCCAGCGCCTCGCGCAGGCGAGCCGCGTCGATGCCCTGGTGCAGGCCCCTCACTAGAATCTTCATCATGCACTCCGAATCATTGCTTCAGACCGCCGCGGGCCACAACGGCCCCGGCGATCGCGCGCGCGGCGCCCGTGAACCCTTGCCGCGCGATGCTCCGGCAATGGGACAGCGTACGGTACCCGAAAAATCCCGGCGCGGGCAGGCGGCTTGACCACCATCATGAACGCTTGCGCCCGGCCTCGACAAGTGCCGCGGCGCGGCGGGATAATCCGCCCCGCCGGACGCCGCGGGCGGGCTGTCCCCAGCATGCCGGCGCGCCCGTGCCGGCCGGCTGAAGTGCGGGACCGGCGGCACGCGCGGCGGCACCGTCGCCGCGTGCTGGCACAATACGGCCCATGAAACGTCTCTGGTCAAATTTCATCAGGCTGGCGCTGCTGCTGGTGCTCGGCGCGGCCCTGCTGGGCACGCTGGCCGTGCTGGTGGCCCAGCGCCAGCTGCCCTCGCTCGACGCGCTCGCCGCGTTCCGCCAGTCGCCCGGCTACGTGCCCATCGGCCAGATGCCGCCCGCGCTGACGCAGGCGGTGGTCGCCATCGAGGACGAGCGCTTCTACCTGCACGACGGCATCGACTACGTCGGCGTGATCCGCGCCGGCGTGGCCAACCTGTCTGACGAGCTCTCGCAGGGCGCCTCCACCATCACCATGCAGGTCGCGCGCAACTTCTTCCTGTCGCGCCAGAAGACGTATACGCGCAAGCTGTACGAGGTGCTGCTGTCCTACCGCATCGAGCATGCGCTGGGCAAGGACGAGATCCTCGAGCTGTACATGAACAAGATCTACCTCGGCCAGGGCGCCTACGGCTTCGCCGAGGCCGCCGAGACCTATTTCGGCAAGCCCGTGGGCGAGCTCACGCTGGCCGAGTGCGCGATGCTGGCCGGCCTGCCCAAGGCGCCGTCGGCCAACAACCCGGTGGTCAACCCGCGCCGCGCGCGCCAGCGGCAGGCCTACATCCTGCTGCGCATGCTGGAACTGGGCCGCATCGACCGCGGGCAGTACGACGCGGCGCTGCTGGAGCCGTTGCGGCTGAGGTAGGCGGCTGAGGTAGGCGTCTGAAGTAGACGGCCAAGCGGCGGCCGGGCGGCCGCTCAGTGTTGCTCGGGCTGCTGCTCCGACGCGCGCGGCGTCACGGCCAGCAGGCCGCGGTGGCGCATCACGGCCTGGCGGACGATGTCGTCCAGCCCGGCGGCTTCGCCGTCGTCGATCTGCGCCAGCAGCGCGCGCCGCATGCGCGGCTCCCAGAAGCGCTTGATGTGCGAGGCGATGTCCGTGAGCGCTTCTTCGCGGTCCGGCATGGCCGAGAAGAAGGTGCCGATCTGGTTCGCCATCTTGACGAGGTTGTCCGTGTTCATGCCGGTTCCGTCCTGTCCTGCAGGCGTTGGGGGTGGGTGTAGACCACGTGGCGGCCGTCGCGCACGAAGCCGGCCAGCGTCACGCCGGTCCGCTGCGCGAGCCGCACCGCGAGCGCGGTGGGGCCGGACACGGCGGCCAGCAGGCCGACGCCGGCGCTGGCGGTCTTGAGCACCATTTCATAGCTGGCGCGGCTGGTCACCAGCACGGCGCCGCGCGCGCGGTCCTCGCCGCCGCGCGCCAGCGCGCCGATCAGCTTGTCGAGCGCGTTGTGGCGGCCCACGTCCTCGCGCACCAGGCCGACCTGGCCGTCGGCGCGCAGCCACGCCGCGGCGTGGGTCGAGCCGGTGTGGCGCAGCAGTTCCTGGCGCGTCTGCAGCTGCGCGAAGGCGGCGTACAGCGCGGCGCCGGAGAAGCTGGCGCTGCTGGCCACCGGCGCCGGCACGCGCATGACTTCCTGCAGCGACTCGGTGCCGCACAGGCCGCAGCCGGTGCGCCCGGTCATGGCGCGGCGCCGCTCCTTGAAGCCGGCGAACGCCTCGGCGGCGATGCGCAGGCGCACCGTGATGCCGTCGCAGCCGGCCTCGGTGTCGATCTCGTAGACGTCGCGCGGGCTCGCCACCAGGCCTTCGCTCAGGCTGAAGCCGAGCGCGAAGTCTTCGAGGTCGGCCGGCGAGGCCAGCATGACCGCGTGCGAGATGCCGTTGTACTCGAGCGCGACCGGCACTTCCTCGGCCAGTTCGTCGGCCTCCAGCGCGACCTGGCCAAGCCGGCTGCGCCCGACCTCGAAGGTGCTGTGGGTGGGCGGCTCGGCGTCGCCGGCCGGCCACGCCGCGCTGGTGCGGAGCTCGCTCATGCCGGGCGCGCCTCCGCGCTGGCGGCCTGCAGCAGGCGCAGCTGCTGCGCGTGGAAGTCGTGGTACTGGCGCTGCCATTCGGACGGCTGCGCCACCGGCGTGACCTGCACCGCCGTGACCTTGTATTCGGGGCAGTTGGTGGCCCAGTCGGAGTTGTCGGTGGTGATCACGTTGGCGCCCGATTCGGGGAAGTGGAACGTAGTGTAGACCACGCCCGGCTGCATGCGCGCGCTGACGATGGCGCGCAGCACGGTCTCGCCCGCGCGGCTCTGCACGCCGACCCAGTCGCCGTCCTTGATGCCGCGCTCCTCGGCGTCGTGCGGGTGGATCTCGAGCCGGTCCTCGTCGTGCCACATCACGTTCTCGGTGCGGCGCGTCTGCGCGCCCACGTTGTACTGCGAGAGGATGCGCCCGGTGGTGAGGATCAGCGGGAAGGCGCGGTTGACGCGCTCGGTGGTGGGCACGTAGCGCGTGATGATGAACTTGCCCTTGCCGCGCACGAAGCTGCCGATGTGCATGGTGGGCGTGCCCTCGGGCGCGTCTTCGTTGCACGGCCACTGGATGCTGCCGAGCTCATCCAGGCGCGCGTAGCTCACGCCGCGGAAGGTCGGCGTGAGGCGCGCGATCTCGTCCATGATCTGCGACGGATGGGTGTACTCCATCGGGTAGCCGAGCGCGTTGGACAGCAGCACGGTGGCTTCCCAGTCGGCGTAGCGCGCCTTGGGCGGCATCACCTTGCGCACGCGCGAGATGCGGCGCTCGGCGTTGGTGAAGGTGCCGTCCTTCTCCAGGAACGACGAGCCCGGCAGGAACACGTGCGCGTACTTGGCGGTCTCGTTGAGGAAGATGTCCTGCACCACGATGCATTCCATCGCCGACAGCGCCGCGGCCACGTGCTGCGTGTTGGGGTCGGACTGCACGATGTCCTCGCCCTGGCAGTACAGGCCCTTGAAGCTGCCCGACAGCGCGGCCTCGAACATGTTGGGGATGCGCAGGCCCGGCTCGGGGTTGATCTCCACGTTCCAGGCAGCCTCGAACTGGCCGCGCGTGGTGGAGTCCGACACGTGGCGGTAGCCCGGCAGCTCGTGCGGGAACGAGCCGATGTCGCACGAGCCCTGCACGTTGTTCTGCCCGCGCAGCGGATTCACGCCCACGCCCTCGCGGCCGATGTTGCCGGTGCACATGGCGAGGTTGGCGATGCCCATCACGGTGGTGGAGCCCTGCGCGTGCTCGGTCACGCCCAGGCCGTAGTAGATCGCCGCGTTGCCGCCGGTGGCGTACAGGCGCGCGGCGCCGCGCAGCTGGTCGGCCGGGATGCCGGTGACGTCCGCCATCGCCTCGGGCGAATTCTCCGGCAGGCTGACGAAGTCGCGCCATTGCTGGAACGCGCGGTCCTCGCAGCGCTCGGCGATGAAGGCCTCGTTCATCAGCCCTTCGGTGACGATCACGTGGGCCATCGACGTGACCACCGCCACGTTGGTGCCGGGGCGCAGCTGCAGGTGGAAATCGGCGCGCACGTGCGGCGAGTCGGCCAGGTCGATGCGGCGCGGGTCGATCACGATCAGCCTGGCGCCGGCGCGCAGGCGCTTCTTCATGCGCGAGGCGAACACCGGATGGCCGTCGGTCGGGTTGGCGCCCATCACCATGATGACGTCGGCCTTCCCGACCGAGCGGAAGGTCTGGGTGCCGGCCGATTCGCCGAGCGTCTGCTTGAGGCCGTAGCCGGTCGGCGAGTGGCACACGCGCGCGCAGGTGTCGACGTTGTTGTTGCCGAACGCGGCGCGCACCAGCTTCTGCACCAGGTAGCCTTCCTCGTTGGTGCAGCGCGAGGAGACGATGCCGCCGATGGCGTCGCGGCCGTGCTCGGCCTGGATGCGCTTGAACTGCGCGGCGGCGTAGGCGATGGCCTCTTCCCACGACACCTCGCGCCACGGGTCGGTGATCCTGGCGCGGATCATCGGGTTGAGGATGCGGTCGTTGTGGGTGGCGTAGCCCCACGCGAAGCGCCCCTTCACGCACGAGTGGCCTTCGTTGGCCTGGCCGTCCTTGTACGGCACCATGCGCACCACTTCGTTGCCCTTCATCTCGGCCTTGAACGCGCAGCCCACGCCGCAGTACGCGCAGGTCGTGACCACGCTGTGCTCGGGCTGGCCCATGCGGATGATGGAGGTCTCGGCCAGCGTGGCGGTGGGGCAGGCCTGCACGCAGGCGCCGCACGACACGCAGTCCGACTCCATGAAGCTGCCGCCCTGCCCCGCGGTCACGCGCGAGTCGAAGCCGCGCCCGCCGATGGTGAGCGCGAAGGTGCCCTGGGTTTCCTCGCAGGCGCGCACGCAGCGGTTGCACACGATGCACTTGGAGGGGTCGTAGGTGAAGTACGGGTTGGATTCGTCCTTGGCCGCGGCGCGGTGGTTGGCGCCGTCGTAGCCGTAGCGCACCTCGCGCAGGCCGACCACGCCGGCCATGTCCTGCAGCTCGCAGTTGCCGTTGGTCGGGCAGGTCAGGCAGTCGAGCGGGTGGTCGGAGATGTACAGCTCCATCACGCCGCGGCGCAGGTCGGCCAGCTTGTCGCTCTGCGTGCGCACCTTCATGCCGGCCTCGGCCGGCGTGGTGCACGAGGCCGGGTAGCCGCGCCGGCCTTCGATCTCGACCAGGCACAGGCGGCACGAGCCGAACGACTTGAGGCTGTCGGTGGCGCACAGCTTGGGCACGTTGACGCCGGCCTGCACGGCCGCGCGCATCAGCGAGGTGCCGGCCGGCACGGTGATGTCGATGCCGTCGATCTGCAGCGTGACCTGCTCCCGGGCATCGCTGGCGGGCGTGCCGAAATCGATTTCATTGCGTGTGTTCAAGGCGGTCTCCGGCTTGATGCTGGCGTTGGCTGGCTTGTTTTTCTGGGTGTGCGGGGATCAGGCAGCCTTGGCGGGCACGGCCACGCCGAAGTCTTCCGGGAAGGCGTCGAGCGCCGACAGCACGGGGTACGGCGTCATGCCGCCCATCGCGCACAGCGAGCCGCCCAGCATGGTGTCGCACAGGTCGCGCACCAGCTTGACATGCCTGACGGGCTGGTCGCCGGCGATGATCTTGTCGATCACCTCCACGCCGCGCGTGGAGCCGATCCGGCACGGCGTGCACTTGCCGCACGACTCGATCGCGCAGAACGCCATCGCGTAGCGGGCCTGCCGCGCCATGTCCACGGTGTCGTCGAACACCACGATGCCGCCGTGGCCGAGCACCGCGCCGAACGCGGCGAACGCCTCGTAGTCCATCGGCGTGTCCAGGCGCGAGACCGGCAGGTAGGCGCCGAGCGGGCCGCCCACCTGCACCGCGCGGATGGGCCGGCCGCTGCGCGTGCCCTGGCCGAAGTCTTCCAGCAGCTCGCGCAGCGTCAGGCCGAACGCCTTCTCGACCAGCCCGCCCTGGCGGATGTTGCCGGCGAGCTGGAACGGCAGCGTGCCGCGCGAGCGGCCCATGCCGTAGTCGCGGTAGAACTGCGCGCCGCGCGCCAGGATCAGCGGCACGGTGGCCAGCGAGATCACGTTGTTGATGACGGTGGGCTTGCCGAACAGGCCTTCGAGCGCCGGCAGCGGCGGCTTGGCGCGCACCACGCCGCGCTTGCCTTCGAGGCTTTCCAGCAGCGCGGTTTCCTCGCCGCACACGTAGGCGCCGGCGCCCTTGCGCACTTCCAGGCGGAAGCGGCGGCCGCTGCCGCGGATGTCGTCGCCGAGCCAGCCGGCGGCCTGCGCCACGTCGATGGCGGCTTCCAGCATGGCGATGGCGTGCGGGTATTCGGAGCGCACGTAGACGTAGCCGTGTTCGGCGCCGACCGCCAGCCCGGCGATGGTCATGCCTTCGATCAGCATGAACGGGTCGCCTTCCATCGCCATGCGGTCGGAGAAGGTGCCGGAATCGCCCTCGTCGGCGTTGCAGACCACGTACTTGACCGGCGACTTCGCGTTCAGCACGGTCTGCCACTTGATGCCGGTGGGGAACGCCGCGCCGCCGCGGCCGCGCAGGCCGGACTCGGTGACTTCGCGCACGATCTGCGCGCCGTCCAGCGTCAGCGCGCGGGTCAGCCCGGCGAAGCCTTCGTGGGCGGTGTAGTCGGCCAGCGAGAGCGGATCGGTGATGCCGACGCGGGCGAAGGTCAGGCGTTCCTGCCGCTTGAGGAAGGGGATCTCGCCGGTCGGACCGAGCGCCAGCGCGTGCGCGCCGCCGCCGAGGAAACCCGCGTCGAACAGACCCGGCACGTCTTCCGGCGCGACCGGGCCGTAGGCCACGCGGCCGGCCGCGGTCCGCACCTCGACCAGCGGCTCCAGCCAGAACATGCCGCGCGAGCCGTTGCGCACCAGCGTGATCTCGGCGCCGCGCGCCGCGGCCTCGCGCGCGATGGCCTGCGCGACCTCGTCGGCGCCCAGCGCCAGCGCGCTGGAATCGCGCGGAACGAATACCGTGATGGCGCTCATGCCGTGGCCTCCCCGCCGCGCGCGCACGCCGCCAGCAGCGCGTCGAAGCGCTGCGGCGTAACGCGCCCGGCCAGCTTGCCGTCGACCGTCACGGCCGGGCCGCACGCGCACTGGCCCAGGCAATAGACCGGCTCCAGCGTGAATTCGCCGTCGGCGGTGGTTTCATGGAACGCGCAGCCCACGGCCTGCTCGGCATGCGCGGCCAGCGCCTCGCTGCCGACCGACTGGCACGCCTCGGCGCGGCACACGCGCACCACGTGGCGGCCGGCCTTGCGCTCGCGGAAGTCGTGATAGAACGTGACCACGCCGTGGACCTCGGCGCGCGACAGGTTGAGCGCGCGCGCGATGTCGGGCAGGACCTCGGACGGCACGTAGCCCACCGTGTCCTGGATGTCGTGGAGGATGGGCAGCAGCGCGCCCGGCAGGTCGCGGCGCGCCGCGATGATGGCGGCGATCTGCGCGCGGGCCGGTTCGCGCAAGGCGCCGGCGGCGGATGGGGACAGCGACGGGGACGACATCGGATCTCCTGGTGAAGCAGCACTGGCCGGCGCCTGCGGCCGGCGGCAGACGGTGCGGCGCATTGGCTTGCGCGTCTTGCCAGGAACTGCTGCGGGGCGCGGCCGGCCATCGGATGGCCACCGCTTTATATGCGATTCGCTTTATATGCTATTTTTTTCATATCTCGAGGCACCCGGGCCGGCCCGCGTGCAGCGTCCGCCATGCTGCGCCGCCACTTGTGGCCATGCGCTGCCATGCGCCGCCATATCGGCCAGCCTGCAATGCCTGTTTGAGCGGACTATAGGCAGTTGGATCCATTCGGGCAATATGCTATTTTTCGCATATGTTACGCATCTCCATCGAACCGCATCTGCAGGTCCGCGCCGACGATCCCGGCGCCGGGCCGGCGCTCGACGTGTCGCGCCTGGTCGGCCTGCTGGGCCTGATCGAAAGCACCGGCAGCATCAGCCAGTCGGCGCAGGCCAGCGGCCTGTCCTACCGCTACGCCTGGGGCATCCTGCGTGATGCCGAGGCGCTGTTCGGCGGCGCGCTGATCGCCAAGACGCGCGGGCGCGGCAGCGCGCTGTCGCCGCTGGCGCAGCAGCTGGTGTGGGCCAGCAAGCGCATCGCCGCGCGGCTGTCGCCGACGCTGGAAAGCCTGGCCTCGGAGCTGGAGATCGAGATCAAGAAACTGGTGGACCGCGCCGAGCCCGCGCTGCGCCTGCACGCCAGCCACGGCTTCGCGGTGGCGGCGCTGCACGACTTCCTCGAGACCCACCAGGTGCGCCACGACCTGAAATACTGCGGCAGCCTGGAGGCGGTGGCGGCGCTGGCCCAGGGCGGCTGCGACATCGCCGGCTTCCATGTGCCGATCGGCGAGTTCGAACAGCGCACGCTGGCGCGCTTCGCCGCCTGGATCCGGCCCGAGACGCACCTGCTGATCCACCTCGCGGTGCGCTCGCAGGGTCTCTTCGTGCGGCCGGGCAACCCGCGCGGCGTCACCGGCCTGCGCGACCTGTGCCGGCCCGACGTGCGCTTCGTCAACCGCCAGACCGGCTCCGGCACGCGGCTGCTGCTGGACCTGATGCTGGAGGCGCGCGGCATCGACAGCAGCCGCATCGAGGGCTACAGCAACGGCGAGTTCACCCACGCGGCGGTGGCCGCCTACATCGGCAGCGGCATGGCGGATGCGGGGTTCGGGGTGGAGACGGCGGCGCGGCGCTTCGGCCTCGATTTCGTGCCGGTGCTCAAGGAGCGCTATTTCTTCGCCATCGAGCGCGAGCGGCTGCAGAGCCCCGCGCTGGCGGGCGCCGTGGCGGCGCTGCGCAGCGGCAGCTTCCGCCAGGTGGTGGATGCCCTGCCCGGCTACGACGGCAGCCTCACCGGCACCGTGCTGACGCTGGAAGAAGCCTTCCCGCGCGGCGGCGCCGGGCGCTAGCGCGCGGCCGGCGCGCCCTCCGCAGGTGCCACGCGCTCGACGCGCACGGCCGGCCCCCAGGTGCCCGGCGCGGCGGCGCGCAGCACCACGCCAGTGACCGTCACCGCGCGGCCGTCCAGCGCGCGGGCCTGTTCCAGCGGCAGCGCGTCGAGCTGCCACGCCTGGCCGCCGGCGGTAATCAGCACCGGCTGCTGGAACCCGGCGCTGCCGTTGACCGCCACCCTGCCCGTGAGCGTGACCGTATTGCCCGACTGCGCCGACGGCGCCGGCTGGGCGCAGGCGGCCAGCGCCAGGCACAGCGCCGCGGCCAGGAGCAGGATGCGGTGCATGGCGCGCCCGCTCAGTACACCACCACCGACAGGGTCGAGCCGGCCGGCACGCGCACGGTCTCGCTGAAGGTGGCGCCGGTGCCGCCGCGCACCACCGGGAAGCTGCCATACGGCTGCAGCGTGGCGGCCACCGAGCTCGGCAGCTTGCGGATCGCGCCATACAGCGACGGATCGATCACCGGCAGCGTGAAGCCGCCGTCGATCCGCTCGGGATAACCGTAGCGCGCGGGCGAGGAGACGGCCGGCATCAGCGCGTTGCTGGTCACGCTCCAGCGCTGCAGTTCCTGCTCGAAGCCGGAATCGGCGCGCGCGGCCTTGATGGCCTGGTCGAGCACGGTCTTCGAGTCGGTGCTGGTGGTGCGCGCGAGCAGGTCCTTGTAGAAGGCCAGCCCGAGCTGGCGGTCGAGGAAGCCGCCGAAGCTGCCCGACACCGAATAGCTTTCGCAGGTCGGGCCGAAGCCGGTGAAGTTCAGGATGTTGCAATTGAAGTTGCCGTTGCCGTAGCCCAGGTAGTCGCGGAAGCGCACGTCGCGGATCGCGTTGTAGCTCGGGTCGATGGTATGGCTGGCGAAGTCTTCCATCATCATCGCGGACATTTCCTCGAGCCAGGTCTGGAACGCGTACTGCGAGCCGGCCTTGACGCCGCGGCGGTAGAAGTTCTGCATGTGCATGCCTTCGTGCGCCATCGTCATCTTCATCGACTTCATGCCCTCGGTGCCGCCCAGGTAGAGCGTCTCGGAATCGAGATAGAGCGACAGCGACTCGTTGCTGCGCGCATCCGACGTCTTCAGCAGATTGTGCACGCCCCAGAAATACCCGACCGTGCCGAACGGCGTGGCATTGTTGTCGAAGTTCAGGATGACGATGTCGACGGGCTGGCCGGTGCCGGCAATCAGGTTGCTGTAGCTGTGCGGTCCCCACAGCGGGCCGCCGACCGAGGTCAGCATCGAATAGATGCCGCCGGAGCCGGCAAAGCCGCTGGCGAGCGCATCGAGGATGGTGTCGCTGACCTTGCTGCCGGCCTGCGTCCACTCGGTGGTTTCCACCCAGAAGTTGACCACCGTGCCGTCCGGCGCGCTGACCTGCCGCTCGAGCGTGGCCGAGCGCGACGTGCCGTCGGTGTGATACCAGCTCTTGACGTCGCTGACCACGGAGGCGTGCGGCGGCGGCGCGGCCATCTCCGACTGGCTGGCGGGATGCTTGGCGCCGGCCAGCGCGGCCCAGCCCGTGCGGTTGAACTCGCCGATGTCGCGCATGGTCTGCTCGTCGCGCGCCGACGGCGCGGCCTGCGCGGACTGCACCGACAGGCTGCCCACCACCGGCTGGATCACCGACAGCGACAGCGCCGGCATGGCCTGCGCGGTGGCGCCGTTGGTGTAGAGCAGCGTGACCGGCTTGCCGTTCACGCCGCCGATGGAGACCGGCAGGTCGAGCGCGACGCCGGCCGTGTTGGAGGCCGACCAGACGCCCGTGCCGCTGCCGCTGTAGTTGCTGCCGTCGGCCGCGCCGCATTCGGTGCCGGCGCACGCGGGCGCCAGCGCCGGCATGGTCGGGGCCGGCGCGGCGACCACCGGGGGCACCACCGGGCCGCTGGTGGTCTGCGGGGCCGGGGCGCTGTCCCCTCCGCCGCCGCAGGCGGCCAGCGCGGCGGCGGCCAGGAGGGATGCGAGGACGCTGGCGCGCGGGCGGATTCTGGTGTCCGACATGTTCTTCTTGCTCCGTTTCGGGGATAAGCGGCGGCCGGCGGCAGCCGGCGCATGCATTGGCCAATACAAATCAAGACAAATATCGGCAGCCGCGGCGGGGAGCTTTAGTTCGGCATGGGATGCCCGCGCTGCGCCGCGGGGTCGGTCGGCCGCCGGCCGCCGGTATATTGCCATCGGCGGCGTGGCCCGGGGGGCCGCGCGGCGCCAGGCGGCGCGCGGAAAGGACGGTCATCGTCGGGAACCCGTCTTGCCGCGCTTCGCGGAGCCGCATTGCACGGCGGGCGGGGGAGAAAGCGCGCGGCCCGGGCGGCGGCCGGCATGGCCCGGATCGCTGACAAGCCTCCGGTTGCCGGAGGTTTGCTCCCCTCTCCCGCGAAGTGGGAGAGGGGCGAACACAAGCGGTGAGCCGGCTTCGTCGACAGCCCGGGCAGCCCGGGCAGCGCCGGGCGGCGGCGTCCTTCGCCCGTCGCCGGCTCAGTAAATCTCGGGAACGATCATTTCCTGCGGCACCGGCTGGCGCGAGTAGTCCTCGTGCCGCTCGCGCTGCGGCAGCACCACCGGCGGCTGCGTGCGCTCGACGTAGGGCATCTGCTGCAGCAGGTGGTGGATGCAGTTCAGGCGCGCCTTCTTCTTGTCCACGGCCTGCACCACCCACCACGGCGCCTCGGCGATGTGGGTGCGCTCCATCATGACTTCCTTGGCGCGCGTGTAGTCTTCCCAGCGGCGGCGCGACTCCAGGTCCATCGGGCTGAGCTTCCACTGCTTGAGCGGGTCGTGGATGCGCGAGAGAAAGCGCAGGTGCTGTTCCTCGTCGGAGATCGAGAACCAGTACTTGATGACCTGGATGCCCGAGCGCACCAGCATGCGCTCGAACTCCGGCACCGAGCGGAAGAATTCCTCGTACTGGTCGTCGCTGCAGAAGCCCATCACGTGCTCGACGCCGGCGCGGTTGTACCAGGAACGGTCGAACAGCACGATCTCGCCGGCGGCCGGCAGGTGCGAGACGTAGCGCTGGAAATACCACTGCGTGCGCTCGCGGTCGTTGGGCGCCGGCAGCGCCGCCACGCGGGCCACGCGCGGATTGAGCCGCTGGGTGATGCGCTTGATCACGCCGCCCTTGCCGGCGGCGTCGCGCCCCTCGAACAGGATCACGACCTTGTGGCCGGTGTCCACCACCCAGCTCTGCAGCTTGACCAGTTCGCCCTGCAGGCGGAACAGCTCGCGGAAGTAGTGGCGGCGCATGGCGCGCTCCGCCTCGTCCAGGCCGCCGCCGCCCTCGCCGAACAGCGTGTCGACGTGGTGGTCCTCCAGCTCCAGTTCGAGTTCTTCGTCGTAGTGATCGGCCACCTCGCGGTGGATACGCCGGATCAGATCGCTCTCTTCTGGCCTCATTTGCACGCTCCTGTTCGCAACAACGTGCCACGCTAGCATCGTCATATGACGCCGGCATGAACGGTTGCCTCGCGGCGCGGCGTGGCCCCGGAGCCGCGCCGCGGTGGTGCGCCGCTCAGGAGTCCTGCTTGCGGAACGCCCAGCGCCCGGCCAGCACGGTGAAGCTGGCCACCAGCACCACCAGCACCCAGAAGCCGTGCGGGTGGTCGGCCAGCGGGATGCCGCCCACGTTCATGCCGAAGAAGCCGGCCACGATGTTGATCGGCAGCGCCAGCACCGTCACCAGGGTCAGCGTGAACAGCGTGCGGTTGGTCTGCTCGTTGAGCGTGGCGGCGATCTCTTCCTGCAGCAGCTTGATGCGCTCGACCAGCGCCGTGAGGTCGTTGAGCACCAGCGAGAACTCCTCGGTGGAGGCGCGCAGGTCCAGGCTGTCTTCCTCGCGCAGCCACGGCGGCGGCCGGTTGAGCAGGCGGAACAGCGCGCCGGGCTCGGGCGCCAGCAGGCGCTGCAGGCGCACCAGCCCGCGCCGCATCGAGCCCAGCTCCACGCGGTTGCCCTGCAGCCGCTGGGACAGCAGGCGGTCCTCGATCTGGTCCACGTTGGCGGTGGTCTCGCGCACGATGTGCACCAGCACGTCGGCCTGGTCGCGCAGCAGGTGCACCAGCAGCGACAGCGGCGAGGCGAACACCTCGCCGCGCTTGACCGAGGCGCGCAACTGGTCCACCGAGCGCAGCGGCTTGAGGCGCGCCGTCACCAGCAGGCGGCGGTCGGCGCAGGCCCACAGCGTGGAGATGTCGGTGGAAGTGACGCCGAAGTTATAGATGACGTCGTTGACCACGGCCAGCAGCGCCGTGTCCAGGCGTTCGATGCGCGTGGAGCGCGAGCCTTCGCGCAGCGCCTCGAAAAACCCTTCGGGCAGCTCCATCTGCCCCTTGAGCCAGCGCTCGCAGGCGCTGTGGGCGAGGTTGAAATGCAGCCAGATGAATTCGTCGCCGGGCGGCGGCGACTTGAGCCAGGCGGACGCGCTGGCCGAGTCGATGGGCTGGCCCGCCTCGCCCGGCGGAAAGCGGAAGCCGCTGACCAGGCCGACCGGATCGGAGCCGTAGCCGGCTTCGACGATTGCCGCTTGCATGTGTTGCCTCTTCGATTGCGCGAAAACGGCACATTAGCATGACGGCATGGCGGCGGGGAGAGGCCCCGCCGCCATGCGCCGCGCCGCGCTTTTTTCGCGCGGCCCGGCCCTCAGCCGAACTTGCGGCGCGCGTCCAGCGCCAGCCCCGAGCCGATGCCGCCAAACAGATCGCCCTCGATGCGCTGCGCGCCCGGGATCAGGTCGGACAGCCGCTCGCGCAGCAGCGGCACGCTGCTCGAGCCGCCGGTAAACAGCACGGTGTCGATGTCGCCGGCCCGCACGCCGGCGTCGCGCAGCAGCGCCTGCACGGTCTGCTCGGTCTTGCCGACCAGCTTGCCGATGGCGTGGTCGAAGTCGGCGCGGCCGATGGTCATGGTCTCGCCCGGCGCGATGCGGCCCAGGTCGAGTTCGGCATGCGGCTCGGCGGACAGCGCGATCTTGGCCGCTTCCACCTGGATCGCCAGCCAGTGGCCGGCGCGCTGCTTGATGAGGCTGATCAGGCGGTCGAGCTTGACCGTGTCGGCGGCGTCGCGGTAGTTGTCCATCACGTGCGACCACGCCTTGCGCGTGTACACCTGGTTGATGGTGTGCCAGCTCGCCAGGTCGAAGTACTGGCCGGACGGCATCGCCTTGCCGTTGCGCAGCTCGCTGCCCAGGCCGAGGAACGGCATCACGCTGGCCAGGCTCAGGCTCTTGTCGAAATCGGTGCCGCCGATGTGCACGCCGCCGTTGGCGAGGATGTCGCCGCGCCGGTCGGCCTTGCCGGCGCGCTCGGGCGACAGGCGCACCAGCGAGAAGTCGGAGGTGCCGCCGCCGATGTCGGCCACCAGCACCAACTCCTCGCGGCCGATGGTGGCTTCGTAGTCGAACGCCGCGGCGATCGGCTCGAACTGGAACTCGATGTCCCTGAAGCCGGCGTCGGCGGCGATCTCGCGCAGGGTCTGCTCGGCGAGCCGGTCGGCCTGCTCGTCCTCGTCGATGAAGAACACCGGGCGGCCCAGCACGACCCGCTCGAAGCGCGCGCCGGCGGCGCGCTCGGCGCGCTGCTTGAGCTCGCCGATGAAATGGGCGAGCAGCTTGCGGAACGGCATGGCCTGCCCCATCACCTCGGTGCTGTCTTCCATCATCGAGGTGCCCAGCAGGCTCTTGAGCGAGCGCATCAGCCGGCCTTCGTAGCCGGCCAGGTAGTCGCCGAGCGCGGCGCGGCCGTAGCTGACCAGCGGGTCTTCCGCATGGAAAAAGATCACCGACGGCAGCGTCAGCTTGTCGTCTTCCAGCGGCAACAGCGTGGCGTGGCCCGGACGGACCCAGCCCACCGTGGAATTGGAGGTGCCGAAATCGAGGCCGCATGCGTTTGACGTCATGTTTCTGGTTTCTTCCCGTGCTGCAAAAAAAGAGGTCCGCATCATACTCTTCCTGCGGACCGTGATCCGGCCGTGACGGCCTGCCGCGACACCCGCCGCGGGGCAGGCGCGGCGCGCGCCTACGCCGGCGCGTTGAGCAGCGCCAGGATCTGGCCGTGCAGGCGCGCGTCGCCGCAGGCCACCACGGTGCCGCCGTGCTGCGCGTCGCCGCCGCTCCAGCTCGTCATCACGCCGCCGGCGCCCTGCACAATGGGAATCAGCGCCTGCACGTCATACGGCTTGAGGCCGGCCTCGACCACCGCGTCGACGTGGCCGGCGGCGACCATGCAATAGGCATAGCAGTCGCCGCCGTAGCGCTGCATGCGCGCGGCATCGGCCACGCGCCGGAAGGCCGCGAACTGGGCCTCGTCGTCGAACATCTCGGGCGTGGTGCACATCACCTTGGCCTGCGCGAGCTCCGCGCAGGCGCGCGTGCGCAGCGGCTGGCCGTTGAGCCACGCGCCGCGGCCGTCGCCGCTGAAGCGCTCGCGCGTGTAGGGCTGGTCCATCACGCCCAGCACCGGGCGCTGGCCGTCGTTGAGCGCGATCAGCGTACCCCACAGCGGCAGCCCGGTGATGAACGCGCGCGTGCCGTCGATCGGGTCGAGCACCCAGGTCAGCGGCGAGCTGCCGGCCACGCGCCCCTCTTCCTCGCCGAGGATGCCGTGCTGCGGATAGCGCGCCCGGATCAGCGCGCGCATGGCGTGCTCGGCGGCCTTGTCCGCCTCGGTGACGGGATCGAAGCGCCGGCCGCCCTTGTCCTCCACCGCGGGCGCGCTGCGGAAATACGGCAGGCTGGCGGCACCGGCCGCCTGCGCGAGGCTGGCGGCGAAATCCATGTATTCGGTCAACTGCTCGGCGCTCAGCGGCATGGGGGCGTCCTGTGGCGAAGTGGAAGCGGCGCGCGGCCGGCAATCCGGCATTGTAGCGGGCCGCGGCCGGCACGCCGGCGCCGCGCGCGAAGGCCGCCCCGACGCGTTGGCGCCGGGCGGGCCGCGCCAGCCGCGGCGCATCGGTGAATACCCGCGAGCGGCCCCGCTGAAAGGCGGATGAAAGCACATCCGCCTAGTGTGATTGGTGAGCCACCGAGGCGCGCAACCTGCGCACGCCTGCTGTCGAGGACGATCTCGTGGCACCACACAATGCAGGCCGGGAGACGGCGTCATGGATCTGATCGAACATCTGGGCCTCGGGTTTTCCACGGCCCTGACGCTGCAGAACGTGGGCTACTGCTTCCTCGGCTGCGTGCTCGGCACGCTGATCGGCGTGCTGCCGGGCATCGGCCCGCTGGCCACCATCGCCATGCTGCTGCCGGTGACCTACACGCTGCCCCCGGTGGCCGCGCTCATCATGCTCGCCGGCATCTACTACGGCGCGCAGTACGGCGGCTCCACCACCGCCATCCTGGTCAACCTGCCCGGCGAGTCGTCCTCGGTGGTGACCACCATCGACGGCTACCAGATGGCGCGGCGCGGGCGGGCGGGGGTGGCGCTGGCCACCGCCGGACTCGGCTCGTTCTTCGCCGGCTGCGTGTCGACGCTGATCCTGGCGGCGTTCGCCACGCCGCTGTCGGAGCTGGCCTTCAAGTTCGGCCCCGCCGAATACTTCTCGCTGATGGTGCTGGGCCTGATCGGCGCCGTGGTGCTGGCCTCGGGCTCGCTGCCCAAGGCGGTGTCGATGATCGTGCTGGGGCTGCTGCTGGGGCTGGTCGGCACCGACGTCAACTCCGGCGCCGCGCGCTTCTCGTTCGACGTGCCCGAACTGACCGACGGCGTGGACTTCGTCGCGCTGGCGATGGGCATGTTCGGCTTCGCGGAGATCATCGCCAACCTCGAACAGAAGGAAAACCGCGAGACCTTCACCGACCACGTCACCAACCTGTGGCCGAGCCGCGCCGATTTCCGCCGCATGATCCCGGCGGTATTGCGCGGCACCGCGCTGGGCTCGGTGCTGGGCATCCTGCCCGGCGGCGGCGCGGCGCTGGCCTCGTTCGCGGCCTACTCGCTGGAAAAGAAGACCTCGAAGTATTCGAGCGAATTCGGCAAGGGCGCCATCGAAGGCGTGGCCGGCCCCGAGTCGGCCAACAACGCCGCCGCGCAGACTTCCTTCATCCCGCTGCTGACGCTGGGCATTCCGCCCAACGCCGTGATGGCGCTGATGGTGGGCGCCATGACCATCCACAACATCCAGCCCGGCCCGCAGGTCATGACCAGCAACCCGGCGCTGTTCTGGGGCCTGATCGCCTCGATGTGGATCGGCAACTTCATGCTCATCATCCTGAACCTGCCGCTGATCGGCATCTGGGTCAAGCTGCTGCAGGTGCCCTACCGCTACCTGTATCCGGCCATCCTGACGTTCTGCTGCATCGGCGTGTACTCGGTCAACAACCAGACCTTCGACGTGTTCACCGCGGCGGCCTTCGGCGTGATCGGCTACCTGTTCATCAAGCTCAAGTGCGAGCCGGCGCCGCTGCTGCTGGGCTTCGTGCTGGGGCCGATGATGGAAGAGAACTTCCGCCGCGCGCTGCTGCTGTCGCGCGGCGCGTTCACCGTGTTCGTCACGCGCCCGCTGTCGCTGGGCCTGCTGATCGCGGCGGCCGTGCTGGTGTGCATCGTGGCGCTGCCGTCGATCAAGGCCAAGCGCGAGGAAGCGTTCCAGGAAGAATGACGCGGGCGGCGCGCAGCCGCGCTAGGCGTTGCTGCGCGCCTCCGCGCGGTCGTGCCCGGCCCAGGTCAGGCGCCATCCGGACGTGGCCGTCTTGGCCACCAGGCCCGCGTCCTGCAGCAACAGCAGGTGGTGGCCGAGCTTGGATGCCTCGACGTTGCCAAGCGCCTTGGCCAGCTGGAGATCGCTCAGCATGGCCTGGCTGTCGGCCCGCAGCGCCGTCAGAACGCGGTCCGCGAAAGACATGTCTCGCCGCATTTGGTCCCCCTCCCGACGTGTCGGGCGCGCCGCCGGCGGCGCGCTCCTGCTGCCAGCATAGGCGCTAACGCGCGCGTCCACCGTGGGATTTTGCGCGGCCCGCCACACTGCCGCGCGCGCCAAACAAATCGCACACCCTCGCCGGCAAACGGCGTATGCTGCCCGGAAAACGCCGGCACGGGAGACAACGATGGCCAGACAGATCAAGCACAAGGCGGAACTGCGCGCGATGATCCGCGCCGAGCAGCAGAAACACGCGGAATGCGCCGGCACCTGCTTCGGCGACGTGGTCTGGCATGCGCCCGATGCCGATGGCTGCAACTGGACCCTTTCCACGATGGAAGGCGAGAACGGCAAGGCCTGCCTCGACAAGATCCGGCCCTTCACCGCATCGCTGCAGCAGACCTACAACGTGCCCGACGAGGGCAAGTAGTCCGGCTAGCTGGGGAAGCGCATGCGCGGCACGCCCGCGGCGGCGCGCGAGCCGACCGGGCGCAGTTCGCCGTCCCACGGCTGCGCCTGCGGGTCGAGCACGTAGTCGCCCTCGCCGCTCTTGTCGTAGAGGTTGTCGCGGATGGCCTGGCCGATGGCCAGGCGGCAAAGCGCCTCGGAGCTGCCGGCGACGTCGCCGGCCAGCGCCGTGTCATCGCTGGCCTGCACGCCGAACGAGCGCCGGCCTTCGCCGACGAAGCTGGTGAAGCGCACGCCGTTCGGGCGGCTGGCGTCGACGAAGCTGACGGCGACGTGATAGGCGATGCCCTTGCCCTCGCCCGGCAGGGTACACAGGAAGTTCGACGGTGCGGCAACCTTGCTCATGGTGTATGCGCTCGCAAGGCCGCGGCGCGCGCGGCCGGATTTGACAGCCGGACAGGCCGCCGGCGCGGACCGTCCCGCGCTGCGGGGGTCCGGCCATGTTACCGGGGATCGCCGCGGCCCGCGCGGCGGCCCCGCGCCGGTGTCAGAGCGATACCACGGACTGCCCGGGAACCGCGCCGTTGATGATGTCCTCGGCATAGCGCAGCACGCCGCGGCGCGCTGCGCCGACGTTGTCCCACTGGGTGCTGTCGAGGCGGAACGTGCGGGCCTGTCCGCCGCTGGGCTCGCCGCCCTCGCGGCAGATCACCACGGCGGCGTCGAAGGTCCGGTCGGGCCTGCGCTCGGGCCAGTTGCGCACCACCGCATGCTTGTAGACGAGCGGGTACAGGTCGTACCCCTTGTAGCTGGCAATCGGGTTGGTATCCATGATGCGCTCCGCGGTTCGATGCTCCCCACTCTACTCCTATCGCCCGCGCGGCCTGCCTTTTATTTGCGGCGGCGGCGGGCGTCGCGGCCATAAAAAAAACCCCGCCAGGCGGGGTTTTTTTCAGCGGTGAAGCTGGGTGAAGCTGCGGCGATCAGATCGGTTCGATCTTGGTCGCTGCCGGGCCCTTCTGGCCCACGCCGGCGACGTAACGCACCTTCTGGCCTTCCTGCAGGGACTTGAAGCCGCTGCCCTGGATTTCGGAGAAGTGCGCGAACAGGTCGTTGCCGCCTGCGTCCGGGGTGATGAAGCCGAAGCCCTTGGAATCATTGAACCACTTGACGGTACCGGTTTCCATGCTGGATATCCTTTAAACCTTAAAAGTTCTGAATGAGCCTGATGCTCACCAGGCACGACGATCAAGGAAGGAACATGGAGCAATTGAATCGCCGCTTGGAGGGGACGATCCATAACATCGGAGTAACCGCTTGAAAGACCTGCACCAGCGTTTATACAGGCCGGCGGGGATGGTGTCAACGAAGCTGCGAAAAAAGTCTGCCGCGCGGCGCAAAAAGGACCGGGGCGAGACCCTTTTGCCGGGCGCCCGGCCCCGCGCGCTCAGTCTTCGTAGCCATCCAGCCCGACCCGGTACAGCGTGGCGCCCACTTTCTCGAGCAGGGCGCGCGCCGCGTCCGTGAACGGCTCGCTGGCCAGCAGCGCGGCCAGTCCCGCCACGGCGTCGTCGACCGAAAGCTCGACCGTTTCGTCGGTGGCGATGCGCTCGAAGGTACTGATCACTACGGTGGGATCCATCCGGACTCTCCTGCAAAGACGTGTTTGGCCGCCCGCGCGCCATGCCCGGGCCGGCAAGCTGCCGCGCATGGTAGCACCAGCGCGCGGCGCCGGCGCCCCTGCCCGCCCGGGGCCAGGCAGGGCCGCGGCGGCGGGCACGGCTTCAGCCCCGGGAGGGCAGCGCCGCGCCTAGCCGAGCCATTGCCGCATGACGTCTTCGTTGTGCTCGCCCACTTCGGGGGGCGCCGTCCAGCCTTCGGTGATGTCGAAGCCGCTGTAGCGCACCGCCGGGCCGAGCGTGGGGACCTCGCCATAGCGCGGGTGGCGCAGGGTCAGCTGCATGCCCCGGTGGCGCACCTGCCGGTTGGCGAAGACCTGGCTCATGCTGTTTACCGGCGCGCAGGGCACGCCGGCTTCCTCCAGCCGGGCGAGGATGTCGTCGGTGGCCCACTTGCGCACTTCCTCGTCGAGCGTGGCATAGAGCTCGTCGCGGTGCACCACGCGGGCCGGCATCGTGCCGTAGCGTTCGTCCCGCAGCAATTCCGGGCGGCCCAGGATCTTCACGAACGATTCGAAGAAATTCTGGAAGCCCGCGCCGATCACGGCCCAGCCGTCGCGCGTCTCGAACGCTTTGTAGGGCACCTGCTGCGCGTGTTCGGAACCCCACTTGCGGGGTTCCTCCCCGGTCATCAGGTACTCGAGCGCGGCGTTGGCGAGGAAGGCGACCTCGCTTTCCAGCAGGCTGGTCATGACGTGCTGCCCCCGGCCGGTGCGCTCGCGCTGCAGCAGGGCGGCGACGATCGCCGTCTGGCAGTTCATCCCCGCCAGCATGTCGAACGCGGACGTGCCGAGCTTGACCGGCGCCCCCTCGCGGGAGCCGGTGATGCTCATGTACCCCCCCACCCCCTGGATGGTCAGGTCGAACGCGCCGAGCGCGGCGTCCGGGCCGTCGGCGCCGAACCCGGATATCGACGCATAGACCAGCCGCGGCGACGCGGCCGCGAGCGTCTCGTAGTCCAGGCCCATCCGTCCCATGACGTCGGGACGGAAGTTCTCCAGCACGACATCGGCCTTGAGGCACAGCGCGCGCGCGGTCTGCCGGCCCTCGTCGCTGCGCAGGTCGAGCACGATGGAGCGCTTGTTGCGGTTGGTCGCGTACCAGGTGATGCCGTTGTCCTTGAAGTACGGCGGCCCTTGCTCGCGCAGCGGATCGCCGCCGCCGGGGGACTCCACCTTGACCACGTCCGCGCCGAGGTCCCCGAGCAACTGGGCACAGTAGGGCCCGGCGAAAAAGCGGGTGAAATCGAGCACCCGTACGCCGCTCAGCGGCTTGTCTGTCTTCTGCATGGTTTTCTCTCTCCTTGGGATGGGCGCGATCTACTCGGCCTTGATTTTCGCTTCCTTGACGATCCTGGACCAGTTGTCGACCTCGGAACGGATGCGCGCCTGGACCTGCTCGGCGGGAAGGTTCACCGCCTGCACGCCCTGCTTGTCGAAGGCGCGCCCGACCTCCGGCGACGCCACGATGCGCGCGACCTCGGTGCCCAGCTTGTCCACGGCGGCCCTGGGCGTCCCCTTGGGCACGGCAAGGCTGTAGAGCGCCGTCACCTCGAACCCGGGGATGCCGGTCTCGGCCACGGTGGGGACATTGGGATACTGCGCCAGGCGCTGCCCGCTGGTCACGGCCAGCACGCGCAGCTTGCCGGCGCGGACGTGGGGCTCGATCGTCGACGTGCTCTCGACGGTGAAGGCCACTTCGCCGCCCAGCAGCCCGACGACGGAGGGGCCGCCCCCCTTGTAGGGAACGTGCGTGGCCTCGAAGCCGGCGGCCCGCTTGAGCATCTCCGTGATCAGGTGCGGCGTGCTGCCGATGCCGGAGGAGGAATAGTTGTACTTGCCCGGGTCCGCCTTCATGAGCTTGATGAATTCGGCGAAGTTCTGCGCCGGGAATTTGTCGGCGACCACCAGCGCGTAGGAGCCGACGCCCAGGCTGGCGACGGGCATGAAGTCGCTCACCGGATCATAGGGAATGCCCTTGTAGAGGCTGGGGCTGGCCGAGAACATGATGGAATTGACCATCAGCATGGTGTAGCCGTCGGCCGGGGACTTGGCCGCGATGGAGGTGCCGACCGTGATGCCCGCGCCGGGGCGATTGTCCACCACCACCGGCTGCCTGATCGTGAGCGAGAGCTTGTCGCCCACGATGCGCGCGAGGTTGTCGTTGGCGCCTCCGGGCGGCTGCGGGACGATGAGCCGGATCGGCTTGTCGGGATAGGTGGGCTCGGCCACGGCCGACGTGGCGAATACCGCGGCGCTCAGCACGACCATCGAAGCCATGAACTTCTGCAGCATGGATGTCTCCTTTTTTTATGGTTTCCACCGTGGTGGCGACACCACTGTGTCACGGTGCCGCGAGGGTAGAAAGCGATAAAAAGTTGTCAGGTCATGCGTGCGGAAGGGGCGAGCGCCAGGCAGGGCGCGTGCCGTGCGTCAAGCGCCGTGTGTCAAGCGCCGTGTGTCAGCGCCGGGCGTCGAAACGGCGCGGCGGCCGGCGCGGGGGAAGGATTCAGGCCTGCTGCGCGGCGCCGGCGCCGGCGTCGCGGACGTCCCGGACCGTCTGCCGGCGCGCTTCTTCGTGGATCCAGGAACGGAACAGTTCGAGCCTCGACTCGTTCTTCTTTGCCTCCGGAAATACCAGGCAATAAGCGTCCTCGCTGGTGAACGTGCCGGGGAACGGCGCCACCAGGCGGCCGGTCGCCACCTCGTCCTCGATCAGGATGCGCGGCAGCAGCCCGAGGCCCAGCCCGGCCACCGCCGCCTGCAGCACCATGTAGAGATGCTCGAAGCGCGGCCCGGCAAGGCCGTTGACGCCGTGCACGCCACGGCTCTGCATCCACTCGGGCCAGCAGGTCTGGCGGCTGGTCTGCTGCAGCAGCACATGGCGCCCGAAGTGGTCGATGGACAGCAGGTTCTCCCGGTTGGCCTGGTAGTAGCTCTGGGAACACACCACCAGCAGTTCCTCGCCCACCAGCTTCTCCGTCACCACCGCGCCCGGCCAGTCGTTGGCGCCGTAGTAGATCGCGGCATCGAAGGGCTCGGACTGGAAATCGAAGGGCTTGGCGCGCGTGGAGAGGTCGACGAATATGTTGGGGAACCGCGTGGAGAATTCCGCCAGCCGCGGGATCAGCCACCGGGTGCAGAACGCGGGCGGCGTCGCCAGCCGGATGATGCCGCCCTTGCCCTTGTGCGCCAGCAGGTTGACCGTGGCGGTCTGCATCTGCTCGAGCGAGGCGCGGATGTCCTCCACGTAGCTCTGCCCCGCTTCGGTCAGGACCAGGCGCTTCTTGACCCGCTGGAACAGCATCAGGCCCAGGTATTCCTCGGTCTGCCGGATCTGCCGGCTGACGGCGCTCTGCGTGAGATTCAGTTCCTGCGCGGCCCGGGTGAAGCTCAGGTGGCGCGCGGCCGCCTCGAAGGTACGCAAGGCGGTCAGTGAAGGTAGTTGCCAGCTCATCGTTCGACCATAGGGCGCTTACCAAGCCTTGCGTAAAGCCCTCAGTTCCTCCATGTCATCCGGCGCGGCACCGCGCGCCCGGTCTTCATCCCACGCTGCGGGGCTGCCTTCACGACGACGACGCCGGCTCCGCCCGCGGCGGCGCGAAGGCTCGCATCCGCCGGGTCGGGCGCCGGGCCCCGGCGGGCTTCCGGATCATAGCATCGCGGGTAGCGCCGCCGGCCGGCTCATATGACGCCGCGCCGGCGCAGGCCCGCGATGTCGTCCGCGGACAGGGCCAGCCATTCGGCCAGCACGTCGGCGCTGTGCTGCCCGACCGCCGGCGGCGCGGTCCAGCCGGCGCCGACGTCGAAGGCCGAATAGGTGACTGCCGATGCGATCTGCGGCGTCACGCCGCCCGCGGGGCCCGCCGAGCCGGCCACCATGTCCCGGTGGGTGTCGCGGCAGTGCGCCAGCGCCTCCTCGATGCTGTGCACCAGCGCGTGCGGCACGCCGGCCTCGCGCAGCCCGATGGCCAGCGCCGCGAAGTCGAACTCCGCGATGCGCGCATCGAGCAAGGCATAGAGCTCCGCCTGGCGGGCGACGCGCGCCGCGGCCGACGAGAAGCGCGGGTCGCGTTGCAGGCTGGGCCGGCCGATGGCCGACACGAGCGCCATGAAGTGATCCTCGCGCGCGGCGTCGATCACCAGCCACCGGTCGTCGCGCGTGCGAAACGCCTTGCGCGGCGCGGCGCGCGTGCTGGCCGCGCCCCGGCGCCCGGGCACCTGCCCGGTATGGAAATGATCCACGGCGGTGTCGAGCAGGAGCGCCACCTGGCTTTCCAGCAGGCTGGTCTCCACGCGCTGGCCCATGCCGGTCGCCAGCCGCTGCAGCAGCGCCGCCGCGATCGCGGCCTGGCAGTGCATGCCGGCGGCGAGGTCGATCGCCGAGGTGCCGAGCTTGATCGGGCCGGCATCCTCGTCGCCGGTCAGGCTCATGTAGCCGCCCAGCGCCTGGATGGTCAGGTCGAAGGCGCCGCTGCGGCTGTCCGGCCCCTCCGAGCCGTATCCCGAAATGGAGGCGTGGATCAGCCGCGGCGCGGCGCCCGACAGGCTCTCGTAGTCGAGCCCCAGGCGCGCCATCACGCCAGGCCGGAAATTCTCGACCAGCACGTCCGCCTGGCCGGCGAGACGGCGCGCCAGGGCGACGCCTTCGGCCGACTTCAGGTCCAGCGTGAGCGAGCGCTTGTTGCGGTTGCACGCCAGGAACGTCAGGCCATTGCCCGCGTGGAAAGGCGGGCCCTGGAGACGCAGCGGATCGCCGGTGCCGGGCAGCTCGACCTTGACCACGTCCGCACCCAGGTCGCCCAGCAGCATGGTGCAGTAGGGTCCGGCGAGCACGCGGGTGAAGTCGAGCACCTTCAGCCCGGCATAGGGCTTGGGCTTGTCATGCATCGGGCGACTCAATCGACGAAGGCCTTGATGTGGGTCGCCACGGCCACGACCTTGCCATGCTGGTTCAGGCATTCCACCTTGGCGGTGATGCGGCGGCTGGCCGGGTCCACGCTGTCCACGACATAGCGCGTGGTGACGGTGTCGCCGAACCTGACGCCGTCCAGGAAGCGCACCTTGTCGTAGCCGAGCGACACGGTGCGCCCTATGCGCAGCCTGGCCGACGCCGTCGACATGAAGCCCATGAGCAGGGTGCCGTGGGCGATGCGCGTGCCATACCCGCCCTTGCGCATGTATTCCTCGTCCACGTGGTTGGGCGAGAAGTCGCCGGTGATGCCCGCGTACAGATAGACGTCGGACTCGGACACGGTCTTGGTGAAGACGACGGTGG
Source organism: Cupriavidus ulmosensis (assembly GCF_977008105.1). NCBI lineage: Bacteria > Pseudomonadati > Pseudomonadota > Betaproteobacteria > Burkholderiales > Burkholderiaceae > Cupriavidus > Cupriavidus ulmosensis. Next base: position 942,101 of record NZ_CDRMWP010000001.1, on the reverse strand, counting down.
TTCCGACGACGACGTCTTCGATCTTGCCCGACGGCGATTGAAAGTATTCGAGTTCCATGAAGAAGGTCTCCGGGGTTGGCATGGTTCAGGGTTTAGGGAACTAGGGGTGCAACCTGGTCCGCGGGCGCGAGCCAGTCCTGCAATACGCTCTCGGTGTGCTCGCCGGCCACGGGCGGCGCCATCCAGTCCTCGGCGACGGCAAAGGCGGAATACCTGGCGGGAGGGCCGAGCACGGCGCGCGCGCCGGGCCGCCCGCCCGGCAGGTCGACGCGCATGCCGCGATGGCGCACCTGCCGGTGTGCAAAGACCTGCGCCAGGTCGTTGACCGGCGCGCACGGCACGCCCGAGCGCTCCAGCCGGCGCAGGAGGTCGCCGGTGCCGTGGCGCGCCGTTTCCGCATCCAGGGCGGCATATAGCGCGGCGCGGTTCTGCACCCGCCCGGACATGGTGGCGAAGCGGGCATCGGCAGCGAGGTCCGGACGGCCGAGCTCCTGCACGAACGCCGCGTACAGGTTCTGGAAGCCGGCCGCCACGACGATCCACCCGTCAGCCGTGCGAAAGGCCTTGTAGGGGACCTGCTGCGCGTGCTCCGACCCCCAGCGCGCGGGCTGCGGCCCGCCCAGCAGGCATTCCACGGCGGCGTTGGCCAGAAAGGCGATTTCCGATTCGAGCACGCTCGTCGAGACATGCTGGCCCAGCCCCGTCGCCGCGCGCTGGAACAGCGCGGCAAGGATGGCCGACTGGCAGTTGACGCCGGTCAGGGCCTCCAGGGCCGAGGTGCCAAGGCGGCTGGGCGCGCCGTCCCGCCCGCCGGTGATGCCCATGTAGCCCCCGGCGGCTTCGGCCAGCAGATCGGCGGCGTCCTGCGGCGCGGGGCCAGCGGGCATCACCGCCGGCACCACGCGCGCATACACCAGCCGCGGCGCGGCCCGCGACAGCTCGGGCCAGCCAAGACCCAGCCCGTCGAGCGTGGCCGCGGGCAGCGCGTCGATCAGCACGTCGGCGCGGCTGCACAGACGGCGCAGCAGTTCGCGCCCCTCGCCGGTGTGCGGGTCCGCCGACAGCGATCGCTTGTTGCGGTTGAAGGCCGCGTGGCAGGCCGCGCCCGCCGTCCACGCGCCGTCCACGCCGTCCACGCGGACCACGTCGGCGCCCAGGTCGCCCAGGCACTGCCCGCCATACTGGCCGGCGACCGAACCGGCGGAGAACTCGAGCACCCGCAGGCCCCGCAGCGCCTTGCCGGCGCCCGGCGAAGAAGAATCGGGAAGGGACATTATCTGCCTCGAAACACCGGGCGCCGTTTCTCGAAGTGCGCGCGCATGCCTTCTTCGTTGTCCTGCGTGGCATCCAGCGGGCGGCGCAGGCGCTGGTCCAGCGCCCCCGCTTCGCGCAGCGACAGGCTGGCCCCTTCGTTCAGCGAACGCTTGAGCGCCGCCAGCGCCAGGGGCGCGGTCGCCTCCATCTCCCGCGCCCAGTTCAGCGCCTCGTCGAGCAGGTGTTCCGCCGGCACGACGCGATCGACCATGCCGAACCGGTGCGCGTCCTCGGCGCCGAACCGGCGCGCGGTAAACAGCAGGTCCTTGGCGCGGGTCACGCCGACGATGCGGCTGAGCGTCACCGGCCCGCCGCTGCCGGGATAGGCGCCCAGCGTCATCTCGGGAAAGCCGAACGTGGCATTGTCCGCCGCCACGCGCAGGTCGCACGCCAGCGCCAGCTCGGCGCCGCCGCCCAGGCACCAGCCGCCGACGGCGGCAATCACCGGCATGGGCAAGTCCCAGAGTTCTTCGGAAAGCGTGAGCAGAAGCTGGCTCTGGGCCGCCTTCTGCTCACGGGACAGCGTCTGGCGCTGCTTGAGATCGGTGCCGGCGGAAAAGGCGCGCCCGGCGCCGGTCAGGATGACCGTGCGCGCCTCGGGCATGGACGCGGCGCGGCCCACCGCGTCGCGCAGCGCCTGCACCAGTTCCGACGACAGCGCGTTGAGCGCCTCCGGCCGGTTCAGCGTGAGTACCAGCGATGCGCCGCGCATCTCTTCGATCAGAATGCTCACGAGCCTTGTCTCCTTTTCTGGTTTTGTGCCGCGCCGCCGGGGCGGACCCGGCGCGGCATGGTCAGTCGCTCTTGATGTGCGTGTCGCGCACCACCTTGAGCCACAGGGCGGACTCCTTCTTTATCAGTTCGTCATACGCCGGCGCGGTGCTCGGCGCCGCTTCGGCACCCTGCGCGGCGAGCTTCTTGATCAGCTCGGGATCGGCCAGCGCCCGGTTGAGCGCCTTGTTCAGGACCGCGATCACGCTCGCCGGGGTCCCCGCGGGCGCGACCAGGCCGAACTTGCCCGACACGTCGAAGCCCGGATAGCCCGACTCCGCCACCGTCGGCAGCGCGGGAAACAGCGCCGTCCGCTTCGGACCGGTGATCGCCACGCCCCGCAGCGTGCCGGGCGTGACGAACGGCACCAGCGCCGCCACGTTCTCGAAGGTGGCCTGCACCTGGCCGGCCATCAGGTCGGTCAGCGACTGGCCGCCGCCCTTGTACGGGACATGCGTGATCGACGCCTTCGTCACCGACTTGAAGAGTTCCGCCGCCAGATGCGTGGCGCTGCCGTTGCCGGCCGAGCCATAGTTGATGGCTCCCGGCTTGGCGTTCGCCAGGTCGACGAACTCCTTGACGGTATGCACCGGCAGCTTCGGATTCACCGCCAGCATGTAGGAGACCGTGGCGATTTCGCCGATCGACACGAAGCTCTTGATGGGATCATAAGGCAGCGAGGGATACAGCCCGGCGGCCGAGGTGTGCGGCAGGGTATTGATGATCAGGATCGTGTAGCCGTCCGGCGTCGCCTGCGCGGCGTAGGTGGTGCCGATCGTGCCGCCGGCGCCGCCGCGGTTGTCGATGTAGACCTGCTGCTTCAGTTCCTCCGCCAGCTTGGGCGCGACGATGCGGGCCAGCACGTCGTTGCCGCCGCCGGGCGGATACGGCACGACCAGCCGCACCGGCCGGCTCGGAAAGGCATCGGCCGCCTGCGCCGCCGGCACCCCGATGGCGAGCGATAGCGCGCACAGGAGCGAGGCTCCCGCGTGCCGCGAGTGTGTGGTTCCGAATCTCATGTTGTCTCCGTTCTATTTATGGAATGCAAAAGCCCTGCTGGCAAGCCCGCGCCGGCTAGTGGATGGGTTCGAGGCTCTGGACCAGTTCGTCGTTGCCGCCGCGGGTGAAGGCGATGTGCTGCAGCCAGCGGGTGTTGTCGGTGGCGGGAAAGTCGGTGCGCTGGTGCGCTCCGCGGCTTTCCGTCCGGCCCAGCGCCGCCTGCAGGACGGTGGTGCCGACTGCCGCCATGCGCCGCGCCTCGCGCAGCTCCACCGCGGCCTCGCGGCTGCCCGCGCGCATCCGGAAGATGTTCTCGCGCAGCGCGCCAAACGCGGCCAGGCCCGCCGTGAGGCCAGGCCCGTTGCGCCAGATGCCGGCCGCCTCCGAGAGAACCTTGCGCATGTCTTCCTTGGCCTGGCGCACATCCTCGGCGCAAGCGCCGCCGTCGGCGTGCGCCAGACGGGCGATGGCGCTGGCTTCGATGGCGGGCCAGTCGCGCGCCGTCGCGGGCAGCATGCCGCGCGCCGCACCGCCGCCGGCGATGGCGCCGAAGACGAGCGTGTCGCTGCAGCCATTGCCGGCGATGCGGCTGGCGCCGTGCACGCCGCCCGCGGCTTCGCCGCCGACGTACAGGCCCGGCACGCCGGACCAGCAATCGCCGTCGACCGCCACGCCGCCCATCATGCTGTGGGCCGCGGGCGCGACGATCGGCGGGGTGGTGGCCGGATCGACTCCCGCGGCGCGCAGCCTGCGGCAATGCGATACGTAGCTTTCGCGCTGCTGCTCGCTGAGCACGGTGGCGTCGAACGCCACGCCGCCCTCGGGAAACCCGCGCCCCTCGTCGATCTCGCGCTGGATGAACAAAGCCAGGCGCGCCTTCTCGATGCCGCGTTCGCCCAGCGGCGGGTTGTAGCCGAGCATGAAGCGCTCCCCGCGGTTGTTCAGCAGGTGCGCGCCGTCGCCAAGCATCGAGGTCGGCATTTCCATGCCCCGGCATTCCTGCGGCCAGACCGTCACGACCGGCTCGAACTGGACGAACTCCATGTCGATCAGGCGCGCGCCGGCATCGAGCGCCATGCCGAGGCCGTCCGCGCCCACGTCGACCGGATAGGTGCTGTCGGCGTAGAGGCGGCCGATCCCGCCCATCGCGATGACGACGGCGCGCGCATGCACCACGGTGATCTGGTCCGAATGGGGCTTCCACAGGACGGCGCCCACCACGTCGGCGCCATCGCGCAGCAGCTCGACCGCCTTTTGCCCCGCGATCTGGTGGATGCCGAGGGAGCGCGCCCGGTTCGCCATCACCTGCAGGATGGCGCCGCCCGTGCTCTCGGGCACGAACACCGACCTGGGATAGCGGTTCCCGCTCAGGTGACGCTGCAATACCTGGCCGCTGCCGTCGGCGGAATCGGCGGCGTGGGCGAAGGGCACGCCCCAGGCGACGAGCTCGTGGAACGCATCGACCGATTTCTCCGCCAGCAGGCGCACCAGCCGCCGGTCGTTGAGGAAGTAGCCGCCCTTGAGCATGTCCTCATAGAACACGTCGGGGCTGTCCATCGGGTCCACGCTGCCGATCGGCGCATTGAAGCCGATGACGTAGGGGGACGCGCCCCGGGCACGGTAGGCCAACGTGACGTCCGCTCCCTGGGCCTGGGCCGCAAGGGCGGCGCGAAAGCCGGCCATGCCGCCTCCCAGGACCAGCACATCCGTCGATACCACCTCCACTTTCCACTGCATCCAGCCTCTCCTTGACATGCCCGCAACCAGGTTGGGGTATGGCAAGGATTCTGAATGCGCCACCGGGGAAGAGAAAGCGACGATTCCTTTCGGTTTGATGAGTAAAACGCACCAACCGGCGCCACCGCGCCGGCGCCGCGGCCCGCGCGCGGTGGCCGACGCGCTATGCCGCCGGCGCGCGCCGGCGGCGGCCAGCCTTAGCGGTTCGCCGGCAGCGCCGGCAGCGCGGCGAGCCCGTCGAGCAGCGCCTTGTGGAAGGCCTGCGGGTCCTGCATCTGCGGCGCGTGGCCCATCTCGGGGAATTCCACCAGCTTCGCGTTGGGCAGCGCCGCGAGCGTCTGCCGGGCCAGCTCGGGGTAGTTGCCGACCCTGGCGCGCACGTCGGGCGGCGCGGCGTCCTTGGCGATGGCGGTGGTGTCCTTGTCGCCGATCAGCAGCAGCGTCGGCGTCTGCAGCGCGCCCAGCTCGTAGACCACCGGCTGGGTGAAGATCATGTCGTAGATCAGCGCCGAATTCCACGCCACCTGCTGCTTGCCCGGGCCGCGGTTCAGGCCGGCCAGCATCTGCACCCACGGCTCGTAGTCCTGGCGCCACGTGCCCGAGTAATAGGTGGCCTGCTCGTAGCTGCGGATCTTGTCGGCGCTGGTGGCCAGCTCGCGCGCGTACCACTGGTCGACCGACAGCGAGGGCACGCCCTTGGCCTTCCAGTCTTCCAGCCCGATCGGGTTGACCAGCGCGAGCTGCGCGGTCTGCTGCGGATACATCAGCGCGTAGCGTATCGCCAGCATGCCGCCGGTGGAGTGTCCGATCACCACCGCCTCCTTGACGCCGATCGATTCCAGCAGCGCGTGCGTGTTGCGCGCCAGCTGCTGGAACGTGTACTGGTAGCGCGCCGGCTTGCTGGACTTGCAGAAGCCGATCTGGTCCGGCGCCACCACGCGGTAGCCCGCGGCGCCGAGCGCCTTGATGCTGCCCTCCCAGGTCGCCGCGCAGAAGTTCTTGCCGTGCAGCAGCACCGCGGTGCGCCCGTTGGGATGCGCCGGCCGGATGTCCATGTAGGCCATGTGCATGGCCTCGCCCTGCGAGGTGAAGTCGTATTGCCGGACCGGCGCGGGGTAGTCGAAGCCCTGCAGCTCGGGGCCGTAGGCCGGGCCTTCGTCGGCGGCGAGCGCGGGCGCGGCGGCGGCGATGGCCGCCGTGCCCAGCAGGGGAAGCAGGAATTGGCGTGACAGACGCATGACAGGAAATCCTGGCGAAGAAAGGGGGAAAAACGGGCGGGCAGCGGACGGGCGGTGCGGCCACCGGATCGGGCCGCGCCGCCGCGGCAACGGCATCGTAGCGGAAAGCCGCCGCGGCTGCAGCGCGGCCGGTGGCGGCTCCGCCACCTTGGAGCCGCTACCGCCCGCGGGGTTCCCCGCCGCCCGCGCGCGCGCGCATGGCGCGGCATTCCCCGCTGCGGTGCTTCGCGGCGGCCGTCAGCCGCGCCCGGGACGGGCCTCGCCGCGCGCGTCGGGCGGCGGCGCCGGGAACCAGCTGCGCACGGTGTCGTAGGGATAGCGCGTGAGGCCGGCGTGGCGCGCCTGCGGCGCCAGCAGGTGCACCGACAGCGGCTCGGCCCAGCCCCAGAAATCGGCGCGCAGCGCGGGCGGGAAACCGGCATCGTCGAAGGCGTGCCAGAGCTGCACCAGCCACAGCTCGCGCCCTTCCTCGTCGAGCAGCAGCGGCAGGCCGGCGCCGGCCTGCAGGTGCGCGTGGTGCTGGCTGTAGTACAGCGGCCCGCCGCACGACTCGACCACGAAGTCGGCCACGCGCGAGGCCACGCACTCGAAGCAGTTGCCGGCGCGCGCGAACAGCGGCGTGAGCCGCAGCCGCCGCATGTGATGCATCACCAGCTCGCGCAGGCCGCTTTCCTCGCAGATCGCCAGCAGGCGGTGCGGCGGCTGCGGCAGGACCGGCAGGCAGCCCGCCGGCGCCTCGCGCCGGCCCGGCTGCGCCTCGGAGACCGGCCAGTGCAGCGTCAGGTAGCAGGCCCGCGTGCACGGCACCCAGCGGGCGCCAGACGGCGATGATGTCGATGACGGCAATGTCGGCGATGTCGGGGAAGGCGATGCGGGCGCGGCGCGGTGGTGCGGATCCATGAGCGTGTCGGGATTGTGGTCCGGTTTGTCGGCTATGGTGCTGGCTCTTGTGTCGGTTATGGCTGGTTATATATTGCCGTATATAACGGTAGACGTGCCAACGCAATTTCCATGCCGTGACCAGAAAAACGACGGCCTGCGCACGCGCAAGCGTCGCCATCGCGGCGTGACAGGTCGGGGGAGCCGCGTCCGCTACTCGGCTCCGAAGCACATGGCGTAATCGGAACACACGCCGCAGCTCGGCGCCTTGCACAGGAAGATCTCCTCCTGCTCGCACAACTGCTTGTAGAAGAACTTCTTCCACTTCATGTCGTGCGTGTTCTTCGCCGCGAGCCGCGGGAACCAGCGGCCGATCAGCGCGGACAGCTCGCGCCGCGACGGCAGCAGCAGGTCCTGCCACAGGTGGTTGTCGCCGAGGCTGGCGCAGGCCAGCGCATGGGCCACCTGGTTGGCTTCCTCGGCGGGCCCGGCGGCGGGATCGGCGTGCGCGTTGAGCAGCGCCACCAGGTCGTCGAACTCGTCCAGGCGCGCCCCGGCGCGGCTGGCGCCGGCCAGCGCGTCCCAGGCCAGCCCCAGCGCCAGGTCCGCGCCCGGAAACCAGCGCGCCAGCAGCCGGCGCGTCTGGCCGGCGTCGAGCCCCGGCAGCGGCAGCAGGCCGGTGCCGCCGCGCGCGAAGCCGGCCGACAGCACGCCGGCCAGCGCCAGCGCGGTGGGATCGTCCCGGTCCGCCGCGCATGCCATCAACACCGCCCGATAGTCCATGACCGGCTCCTCGCTCACAACGCGGCGGCGGCGTGCGTGTAGCACTTCTTCGGGCAGATCTTCGCGCACGCCGTGCAGCCGATGCACAGCTCCTTGTGCGCGATGGTCATGACCTTCTTCTCGTACTCGTCGTCCTCGTCGTCGTCGCCGGCCAGCGCGATGTGCTCGCCGTCCTCGTCCAGGCCGACCAGCTCGAGCACGCCGCGCGGACAGACCCGGAAGCAGCGGCCGCAGCCGATGCATTTCTCCTCGTCGAGCGCGGCGACGAAGGTCGGCGTCCAGATGGCGCCGCTGGGCAGGGTGACGCTGAACATGTCGCTCATGGCGGTTCTCCGTTCTCCGTGGGCGGGCGCGTGGCTCAGGCCACCGCGGCCTTGCGCGCCGCCATCAGCGCGGCGTGGGCGTCGTGGCAGCGCTGCGCCACGGCGAGGATCTGCTCCCAGTTGGTGGGCAGCTCCTCGGACAGGTCGTGCAGGTCCATCTTGGCCTGCGTGGCCTGCGCGTTGAGTTTCTTCAGGCGCGCCTTGAGTTCGTCGGCTTCGGTGCTCATGGTGGTCTCGTTCCTCTCGTTCCTTTCGTTCCGCCTTCAGGCGCCGTAGCGGGCCACGGCCGGATAGGCCTCGATCATGCCGATCGCCTCGTCGAGGAACCTGCCGCCGGCGTCGGCCAGCTTCTCCAGCGACGGAAAACCGAAGCGGTGCACGTCGCGCAACTGCTTGTTGACCACCACCAGCCGGCCGGCCAGCAGCACCAGGCGGCCGAAGCCCTCGTGGCTCATCTTCATCATCGGCGAGACCATCTGGCCGGTCTGGCGCTCGATGGCCACGGCGATGGCGCTGTAGAAGATTTCCAGCCGCCACAGCGTCTCGGGGTCGGGGTCGCCCATCAGCGGGATCGCGCGGCGCTCCTCGGGGGTCAGGATGTAGGGCTTGAGCAACTGCATGTCGCTCTTGCCGTCCCACGCGCCGTGGGTGTCCTGCGCGCGCAGCTGCTTGACCAGCTGCTGCACGAACGGCGTGGCGAGCAGCGCCGCGTCGTCGGTAGCGGCGGTGGCGGCGGTGGAATTGGCGGTGGGCGCTTCGATGCTGGCGTCAGCCATGAGATACCTCGTCGTCTTCGAAATCGTGGGCACGCTCGCCGTCCTTGGCCAGCGCCTTGCGCAGCCACGGCGGCGGCGTGCCCTTGAGCACCTGCTGCAGCCGGCCGAGGATGTCCTCGATGCCCTCGGGCTGCGGCACCTTGATCGGGTGGATCTTCAGCGCCACCACGCGCGCCGCGCCGGAGCCGCCGATGGCGGCCACGTAGAGGATGGCGCAGTCCTTGATGGCGTCCAGCTTGGGCGCGAGCTTGTCCTCGTCGCCGTCTTCCTCCAGCTTGCCGCCGAAGTCGAACGACTCGACGAAGCGGTAGCCGTGCGGCGTGACGTCGTAGGTGACGATGCTCTTGGCCCAGCCGAAGTGCGCATCGACGTACTGCTTGTCCTGGGTGGCGAACGCTATCTTCATGCTCAGTGCTCCTTGGTGTGGATCGGGTAGCCGTTCAGGTATCCACTCGGGTATCCACTCACGCGCCGGCGGCGACGACCGGAATGTCCACCGCGCGCGCCGGGTCGCGCGCGGCGAGGTCGAGCGCCGCCTGCGGCAGCGGCCAGTCGCCCGGGTGATGGTGCGCGATCTGCTCGATCATCAGGTTGGCGACCTCGAAGATCAGGTTCATGGTGCCGCGGTAGCCGACCTGGCGGCGATGCGCGTTGCCGACGCGGTCGAACAGCGGAAAGCCCGCGCGCAGCAGCGGCTTGCCCAGGCGCGCGGCCATCTGCCGGCCGTGCGAATGCGTGATGAGCAGGTCGCAGCCGGCGGCGGCGCGCTCCATGTCCTCCAGGTCGCCGAGCACCACCTGCTGCGCCGGCAGCAGCGCGTGCGCGGCCGACTGCGTGGTGCTGACGCAGCAGCACAGCTCGGCGCCCATCTCGTGCAGCAGGCCGCCGAGCGCCAGCAGCAGGTCGGGCTCGGCGCCGATGGCGACCTTGATGCCGCCGGTGTAGAAATGGCCGTCGAGCATGGCGTCGAGCAACTGGCTGCGCTGGCGCCGGTACCTGGCCGGCACCGGCCGCCCGGAAAGTTGCGCGAGCCGCTCCAGCAGGCGGTCGTTGGCCTCCAGCCCGGTCAGCCGCGGGAAGATCTCGAACCCGGTGCCCGCGATCGATTGCAGCGCCTCGGCCGCCTCGCGGGTCTGCTCGCCCACGCCGATGGTGAAGGCCGAGGCGCCAGCCGCGCGGATCTGCGCGAGCGTGGTGCCGCCCAGCGTGGTGCCGCGCCAGTCGGGCGCGATGTGCCCGTCCAGCGAGCCGGAGATGTCGGGCAGCACGATGGCCTCCAGGCCGAATGCCTCGACGATCTCGCGCAGCTCGTCGATGTCGCCCGGCGACAAATGGCTGCCCGGCAGCAGCGTGACCTGCCCGGCCGCGACCGGCAGCGGCCTGACCAGCGCGCGCACCACCGCGGTGACGGCGTGCTTGTAGCCGTCCTCGAACGCGCCCACGTAGTCGGGCGTGGAGACGTAGACGATCTCGGTGTCGGCCAGCTCCGGCTTGCGCTGGCGCGCCGTGACCAGGTAGCCCTCCACGTCGTCGCCCTTGGTCTCGGTCAGGCCCGTGGAGCAGATGGCGATGATGCGCGGCGCGGCGCGCTTGCGGATGTTGAGCAGCGCCGCCTCGATGTTCTCGTAGCCGCCCAGGATGGTGGTGACTTCGTTCATCGCCGTGGTCTGCAGCGGGATCGCCTCCTTGAAATGGCGCACCAGCAGCACCAGCCCGAACGAGGTGCAGCCCTGCGAGCCGTGCATCACCGGCATGCAGGCATCGAGCCCGAGGAAGGCGAAGCTCGCCCCGAGCGGCTGGCTCATCTTGAGCGGATTGACCGCGCAGGCTTTGCGGGATTCGACGACTTGGGCCATGCTGGCTCCTGGCGATGGCGGCGCGGCCTTCAGGCCGGCACGGCGGCGGGTTGCGGGGCAAATTGCGGGGCAGGTTGCGGGACAGGTTGCGGGACCGGTTGAGCGCCGGGCAGCGCGCCCAGGGTCTCGCCGTCGTCGCCCCACGGCGCCGGGATGCGCACCTGCTGCCACACCGGGTTGTGGATCGCGCGGTCGATCTCGTGCACCAGCTCGACGATGCCCTCGTAGCCGGCGTAGGGATGGTGGCGCTCCTGGTTGATGTCCAGCCACGGCATGCGCGCCTTGAGCGCGACGAACTGCGAGCGCCCGCCCGAGAGCATGATGTCGGCGCGCGCCTCGCGGAGCATGTTGTACATCTCGCGCGGCGTCATGTCGTCGATCATGTGCGCGTCGTCGCCCATGATCTCCTTGATCTTCTGCTTGTCCTCGGCGGTGCTCTTCTTGATGCTGGTGCCGACGATCTCCAGCCCCGCCTCCTGCAGCGCCGCCACCACCGACCACGACTTCACGCCGCCGGTGATGAGCAGCACGCGCTTGCCGGCCAGGCGCTCCCGGTACCGCGCGATGCGCTGCCAGGCGCGCGCTTCCTCCGACGCGATCAGCCGCTCGGCGCGCGCCAGCAGGTCGTCGGGCGCGCCCTGGCGCACCAGCAGCGCGGCGATCTGCCGCAGCGTGTCGCTCATGTCGCCGATGCCGTAGAACGAGCCCTCGAAGTAAGGGATGCCGTAGCGCTGCTGCATCTTGGTGGCGATGTTGATCATCGACTTCGAGCACACCATCATGTTGACCCTGGCGCGGTGCGCGCCGGCGATCTCGTTGTAGCGGCCGTCGCCCGAGATGCACGACAGGATGCGGATGCCCAGCGCGTCGAGCAGCGGCTTGGTCTGCCACAGCTCGCCGGACAGGTTGTACTCGCCGATGATGTTGATGTCGTAGGGCGTGGTGTAGTCGGGCTCGCGCGTGCCGATCACGTAGTCCAGGATGGCCTCGCCGCCAAGCTTGTTGCCGAGGTTCTTGGGCCCGGCGAAGCCCGGCGCGTTGACCGGGATCACCGGCTTGCCGAACTTCTCGCTGGCGCGCTTGCACACCGCCTCGATGTCGTCGCCGATCAGCGCGGTGACGCAGGTCTGGTAGACGAACACCGCCGGCGGGTCGTATTTCTCGATGATCTCGCGCACGCTGCGGAACAGGCGCTTCTCGCCGCCGTAGATCACGTCGAGCTCGTTGATGTCGGTGGTGAAGCCGGTGCGGTAGAGCTGCGAGCCGGACGACGCCGCGTGGCGGTTGTCCCAGGCGTTGCCCTCGCAGGCGATCGGCCCGTGCACGAGGTGGGCCACGTCCACCACCGGCTGCAGCGCGATCTTGGCGCCGTCGAACGCGCAGCCGCCCGCGGCCGCGCCGGGCGAGAGCTGCTTGGTGCAGCCCTTCTTGCGCTCCTTCTCGCTCTTGCCCTGGTTCTTGTCGCAACCGGGCTCGTCGAACACTTCGGCGATCTTGGCTTTCAGCGAAACTGACATGACGGGCTCCTTGCCGGTACGTACCCTTGCACTGGCAATTTCCGTACCACGCGCAAAGCGCCACAAAACCGACGCGGCGGCCACATGACAGTCAGGGAGACACGCGCCGGCACCGGTGTCTTGGCGCGTTTGAATGGATTGCGACAAAGCATTCGCGACACAGCGCCGGCGGCGCGCGCTCAGCGCCGGTCCGCGTTTTCGGCGCCAGTGCCCGTGCCGACCCCGGCACCGATCCCCGCCTGCGCGATGGCCCGCGCGCGCGCTTCCAGCAGCGCGTCCGGCTGTGCGGGCTCGCGCACGGCGAGATAGGCGGCCAGCGCGCGGCGCAGGCTCGGCGCGCGCTGGTAGACGGCTTCGGCGTGGCCCGGGTAGGCGGCGTAGTCGCAGCAGCACACGGCCAGCAGCTGCTCGAAGCGCTCGGGCCGCGCCTCGGCCTCCACGCGCTCGAGCAGCGCGGCGATGGCGCCGGCGCGCAGGTCGCACGCGCGATGCACGCGGTCGCACTCGGCCACCGCCAGCAGCGTCAGGTCGAGCGCGTCGGCGGGCAGCGCGATGCGCCGCGCCAGCGCGGCCAGCAGGATCATGCCGCGCGCGCCGTGCCCGGGATGGCTCGGCCACACCGCCGGCGGCGTGCGGCCCATGCCGATCTTGTGCAGCAGCGCCGCCAGGCGCACCGCCAGCGGCGCGTTGCGGCGCGCGGCCTGGGCCAGCGCGCGCAACTGGTGCTCGCCGACGTCGAGCGGCTCCGGCCCGTCGGCGCCGTGCGGCACGCCGAACAGCGCGTCGAGCTCGGGCAGCAGGCGCTTGAGCCCGGCGCAGCCGCGCATGGCCGCGAAGAAGCCCAGCGGATACGGCGCCATCAGCGCGCGCGCGAGCACCTGACCGCGCTGCGCGGGCGTGAGCCGCTCGATGGCGTCCATCTGCACCGCGCTCACCATCAGCGCCTGCTCCGCCACGCCGAGCGTGGCGGCCTCGCTCTGCGCCGCCAGCAGCGCCAGCCGGATCAGGTCCTGCGCGGTGATGGTGGCCACGGCGCGCGCTCAGTTGTCGTCGGCCAGCACGTCGAGCGCCACCAGTTGCGCGTGCAGCGCGCGCCGCGCGCGCCAGTTCGGCGCGCCGGCCAGGCGCGGGTCGGCGCCCTCGAAGGCGCCGACCGCGTCGCGCTCGTTCCAGTAGATGCAGGCGCCGCCGCGCGCGTCCAGCGCCGCCGCCAGCGCCGCGCGCTCGCTCACCGGCTCGCGCCGGAACACGCCGCGCCCGAGCAGGTGGTCGGCGCGATAGAGCGGCGTGTCCCAGCCATGCTCGGCGCCGAGCGCGCTGATCGCCGGGTATTGCGCGCGCGCCGGCTCGCCGGGCTGGTGGCCCAGCAGCGCGAGCAGCGCGCGCGCCGTGGTCTGGTCATGGATTTCCCGGCGCGACAACGGGTCGGACGCCGCCACCTTGCGGGCGAAGTCCTCGTCGTCGTAGGCAAACCAGGCCCGCGGCACGCCGCCGGCCGGCAGTTCGACCACATAGATCACGGCACGCTCCCAATGCTGTTTACCCTGCCCCGCCCTACTCCACCCCTTCGGCCGCGGTCTTGGCCCAGATCGCGCGGCGGATGCGCTGCGCGATGCCGGACGGGCTGGCGTCGAACGCGCGCTGCGCGGCCGCCAGCGCGCCCTGCGCGATGGCGGCTTCCGCGTGCGTCAGCGGCACGCGGCCGGCCATGTGCGTGGCGCCCGGCACCGCGCGGGCGATGCCCTGCCGGTTCGGGTGCTCGAGCACCGGCACCAGGCGGTCGGCCTCGCGCGCGCCGGCCAGGCAGACCCAGCCGTCGATCACCTCGACCTTGCGGCCGTCCTGCGTGAGCTTGACCAGCACCGTGTCTGCCATGACGGCCTCCCTGCCTCAGCGGATGATGTCGTAGCTGTAGTCGGTCTGCGCGGCGACGATGGTGTTGGCATCGAGCGTCTCGAAGAACTCGTCGAGCAGCGTGACCAGGATCCGCAGCGCGCCGTCGTAGCCCCAGGTGGGGTAGCGGTGGTAGTGGTGGCGGTCGAAGATCGGGAACACCATGCGCACCAGCGGCGTCTTGGTGTCGCGCTCGAGGTACTTGCCGTAGGTGTTGCCGATCAGGAAATCCACCGGCTCGGTAAACAGCAGCGAGCGCAGGTGCCACAGGTCGCGCTTGGGGTAGGCCTTGCAGCCGGCGCCATAGGGCGAGGCGTCGAACAGCGCCTGCACCTTGGCGGCCCAGGCCTCGTTGCCGTTGGTCGCCAGCACGTGGGCCGGCTCGGCGCCGAGCTCCAGCAGGAACTGCGTGTAGCCCAGCATCTGGTCGGGGTCGCCGTACAGCGCGAAGCGCTTGCCGTGCAGGTGGGCCTGGCTGTCGGCCATCGCGTCGACCAGCTGGCCGCGCTCCTTTTCCAGCTGCGCCGGGATCGGCTTGCCGGTCACGCGCGCGATCTCCATCAGGAAATGGTCGGTGCCGGCCACGCCGACCGGCGCGTTCAGCACCACCACTTCCTGGCCGTGCTCGGCGATGAACTTGCTGGTCTTCTCGCAGCAGTATTCCTGGAACACGAAGGTGGCCCTGGCGTGCAGCGCGCGCTCGACCTCTACCTTGGTGGTGCCGCCCTCGTACATGCGGAACTCGCCGTCGGTCGGGGTGTTCCAGGTCTCCGACGGGTCGCAGATCACGTTGACCTGCACGCCGAACAGTTCGAAGATGCGGCGGATCTCCTTCATGTTGCCGACCACGTAGCCGTCGAAGCCGCCGATGAAGTTGACGCTCTCGTCGGGCACGCGCGCGAGCGGCGCGGTGGTGCCCGCCTTGCCGTCCCAGAAATGCTTGAGGATGCCGAGCAGCGCGTTGTCGTAGCCGGTGACGTGGCTGCCGACGAAGGCCGGCGTATGCGCGAACGGCACGTCGTAGTCCTCCGGCACGCTGCCCTTCTGCTTGCTGTTCTTGATGAAGGCGTCGAGGTCGTCGCCGATCACCTCGGCCATGCAGGTGGTGGAAACCGCGATCATCTCGGGCTTGTACAGACTGTAGGCGTTGGCCAGGCCGTCGATCATGTTGTTCATGCCGCCGAACACGGCGGCGTCCTCGGTCATCGAGGAGCTCACGCACGAGGTGGGCTCCTTGAAATGGCGCGAGAAATGCGAGCGGTAGTAGGCCACGCAGCCCTGCGAGCCGTGCACGAAGCTCAGCGTCTTGTGAAAGCCGTTGGCCACGTAGACCGCGCCGAGCGGCTGGCAGGCCTTGGCGGGATTGACGGTGAGCGAGTCGCGCGCGAAATTCTTCTGCTTGTAGTCCTCGGTCTTGGTCCACTCGACGATCTGCTTGACGGTCTCGTCGGCGTGGTTGAACTCGAAGTTTTCCTTCTTGGTGCGGAAGATCTCCTGGTATTCCGGCTCGCGGAACAGCAGTTCGTGGTCGAGGATCTTGTCTGCGGATTGCGGCATGGGGTACTCCTGATATGCGGTTGCTGTGGATGCGGCGCGCGCGGCCGGCAGGCGCCGGCCGCGCAGGCTCAGGCGGCTTTTTTCCAGGGCGCCTTGGCCAGGCCCCACACCGGGCTGGAGATCGCCATGTCCATGTCGCGCGCGAAGATGGCGAAGCCGTCGTAGCCGTGGTACGGGCCCGAGTAGTCCCAGCTGTGCATCTGGCGGAACGGCACGCCCATCTTCTGGAACACGTACTTTTCCTTGATGCCCGAGCCGACCAGGTCGGGCTGGACCTGCTCGACGAACTTCTCGAACTCGTAGCCGGTCACGTCGTCGTAGATCAGCGTGCCGTCCTTCACGTAGTGCGTGGTGCGCTGGTAGTCGTCGTTGTGGCCGAACTCGTAGCCGGTGCCGACCACCTCCATGCCGAGGTCCTCGTAGGCCCCGATCACGTGGCGCGGGCGCAGCCCGCCGACGAACAGCATCACCTTCTTGCCCTGCAGGCGCGGCTTGAACTTGGCGAGCACCGCGTCCATCAGCGGCCGGTACTTGGCGATCACCTTCTCGGCGTTGGCCTTGATGGTGTCGTCGAAGTGGCTGGCGATCTCGCGCAGGCTCTTCTCGATCATGGTCGGGCCGAAGAAGTTGTATTCCACCCAGGGAATGCCGTACTTCTCCTCCATGTGCCGGCTGATGTAGTTCATCGAGCGGTAGCAGTGCAGCACGTTGAGCTTGGCCCGCGGCGTGTTCTCCAGCTCGGCGATCGAGCCGTCGCCCGACCACTGCGCGATCACGCGCAGGCCGATCTCCTCGAGCAGGATGCGGCTGGACCAGGCGTCGCCGCCGATGTTGTAGTCGCCGATGATGGCCACGTCGTAGGGCGTGGAGACGAAGTCCGGGCGCTTGTCGGGGTCGGCCTTGTCGAACACCCAGTCGCGGATGGCGTCGTTGGCCAGGTGGTGGCCCAGCGACTGGCTCACGCCGCGGAAGCCCTCGCAGCGCACCGGCACGATGGTGTGGCCTTCGTACTGCTTGCTCTTGCGCTTGGAGACCGCCTCGATGTCGTCGCCGATCAGGCCGATCGGGCATTCGCTCTGGATCGAGATGCCCTTGTTCAGCGGGAACAGTTCCTGGATCTCGTCGATGATCTTGTCGAGCTTCTTGTCGCCGCCGAAGACGATGTCCTTTTCCTGGAAGTCCGAGGTGAACTGCATCGTCACGAAGGTGTCGATGCCGGTGGTGCCGATGTAGTAGTTGCGGCGCGCGGCCCACGAATACTGGCCGCAGCCCACCGGGCCGTGGCTGATGTGGATCATGTCCTTGATCGGGCCCCACACCACGCCCTTGGAGCCCGCATAGGCGCAGCCGCGGATGGTCATCACGCCGGGCAGCGACTTGATGTTGGATTTGACGCCACAGTCGGGCTTGCCGTCCTCGAAGGTGCCCAAATGCTTGGCGCGCCGCTTGGCCATCTTTTCGGGATAGGCCTTCAGCACTTCGTCGATCAGGGCCTTGTTCGCGGCCTTGCGCTCTTCAACGGTGGCGCTCATGGAAATACTCCGTAAGTAGATTGAGATTGCCGGGCGGGCCGCCTGCGCGGCCCGCCGCGCGGGTCGTTACGCGACCAGTTCCTGGGCCGACTTGCCGACCTGCGATTCGTCGACGGCCTTCATGATCCCGTGCTCCATCAGCAGGTCTTCGAGCTGGTCCATCGTGATCGGGGTCGGGATGGTGCCGTTGCCGGCGTTGTTGTGGATCTTGGTGGCGAGCTGGCGGTACTCGCCGGCCTGCTTGGAGTCCGGCGCGAACTCGAGCACCGTCATGCGGCGCAGCTCGGCGTGCTGCACGATGTTGTCGCGCGGCACGAAGTGGATCAGCCTGGAGCCCAGCATCTTCGCCAGCGCCTCGGCCAGCTCGAGCTCCTTGTCGGTCTGGCGCTCGTTGCACACCAGCCCGCCCAGGCGCACGCCACCGCTGTTGGCGTACTTCAGGATGCCCTTCGAGATATTGTTGGCCGCGTACATGGCCATCATCTCGCCCGACATCACGATGTAGATCTCCTGCGCCTTGTTCTCGCGGATCGGCATGGCGAAGCCGCCGCACACCACGTCGCCGAGCACGTCGTACGAGACGTAGTCCACGCCGTCGTAGGCGCCGTTCTCCTCGAGGAAGTTGATCGAGGTGATGACGCCGCGCCCGGCGCAGCCGACGCCCGGCTCCGGACCGCCGGACTCCACGCAGCGGATGTCCTTGTAGCCGATCTTCATCACGTCCTCGAGTTCGAGGTCTTCCACCGAGCCGGCCTCGGCGGCCAGCGAGAGGATGGTGTCCTGCGCCTTCGCGTGCAGGATCAGGCGGGTCGAGTCCGCCTTGGGATCGCAGCCGACGATCAGGATCTTCTGGCCGAGATCGGTCAGCGCCGCCAGCGTGTTCTGCGAGGTGGTCGACTTGCCGATGCCGCCTTTGCCGTAGAAGGCGATTTGCCGAAGTTGAGACATTGCAGTTCTCCAATCAGGAAGAAGGATTGATACCAAGGTTGCGTAGCCGCGACCATGTCAGCCTGTCGTGCCTGTATGGGTCTTATTCTGTCGAGTCACGCCCCGGCCGGACCAGTGTCCGCGCAAGCCCTCAACAGCAGCTTCCATGCCATGCGCGCGCGGCGCCCCGCCGGATGCGCCCCGAATGTCCGCGAACGGCGCGGCAGCGCGGCTTTGCGGGATGCCGCGCGCGGCCGGCGCCGGCGCGCGCGGGCTTGTCGGGAACCCGACAAAGCGTGCGAACTTCGTCGCGAACGGCACTGCCCGGACGCGCCGCGCGCGCGGCCGCATGCGCCAATGCGTGCCGCATGCGCGGTTTCCCGGGCTGGTACGGTTATTGCGGAAATGCCGTGCCATGAACACACCAGCAACCCGACCCGATCCCGCCGCGCAGCCCGCGCAACCGACGCCGGCCACGCAGCCGACGCAGCCCGCGGCGCAACGCGCGCGGCCGACGCACTACGAGCGCCTCGGCGGCGACGCCGCGGTCGCGCGGCTGGTCGACGCCTTCTACCGCCACATGGACACGCGCGCCGACGCGCGCGGCATCCGCGCCATGCACGAGCCCGACCTGTCGCCGACCAAGGCGGTGCTGGTGAGCTACCTGTGCGAATGGCTCGGCGGCCCGCCGCGCTATTCCACGCAGCACGGCCATCCGCGCCTGCGCATGCGCCACGCCGGCTTCGCCATCGGCGCGGCCGAGCGCGACGCATGGCTGGCCTGCATGCGCGCCGCGCTCGACGAGACCGGCGCCGATGCCGCGCTGCGCGACGAACTGATGCCCGCCTTCTTCAAGATCGCGGACTGGATGCGCAACCCCCGAACCTGATTCCGCCCCGACCCACGCCACCCGCCCATCACGCTTTCCACCGACAAGGACCCGCCATGCCCGCCACGCTTGCCCGCAAGGAGATCGACGACACCGCGTTCGCCCGTCTCGAACACGAAGGCCGCCTGCTCAACCCGCTGCTCAAGGCCCCCACCGGCAAGTCCGGCCGCTTCGGTTTTCGCGGCGAGCTCGCGCTGCGCTTCGCGCCCAGGCTCGCCGACGAGGCCCGCCCGCCCGAGCTGACCTGCGACCAGGTGATGGCCGTGGCCACCATCGGCGAGAAGCAGCTGCCGTTCTTCGCCGGCTACCTGCTGAGCTTCGAATACCTGAAGGACGTGGCCGAGGTGCTCGGCGACACGCTGACGGCCGGCGGCAAGTACTTCCTGTTCTGCGACAACATCGACCTGAGCAGGAAATACCAGGTGCCGTACAAGGGCGCGATGTTCTACGTGCTGCCCATCTTCGAGTCCACCGTCTACAACGAGATGCTCGAACTGCTGTACCTGGAGAAGAACGACCTGAAGAAGCGCGACACCGCCGGCAAGCTCGACGCGGTGGCCGACGCCGCGCTCCGCTTCGACGTGACCTTCGACACCATCACCTACGCCGAAGGGCTGGAGCTGATGGGCCCGGTGCGCAACCCCAACGAGAACCGCCCGGTCTGATCCCCCGCGGGCGCCGGCCGCCTTGGCCCGGCGGCGCCTTCCGACCCACGCCAGACAGCGAGACGCCACCATGATCCCGTCCACCGACACCGCGCTGGCCGTCGCCGGCCGCGTCATCGAGGCCACCGCCGAAGCGGCCGGCGCCGGCGCGCCGCCGGTCATCCCCGCGGCGCTCGCCACGTGGCTGGCCTATCACGACTTCCCGGACCTGCACGCGCGCGCCGCCAACGGCGACACGCCGCTGATGCGCGCGGCCTGGCGCGGCGAGGACGCGGTGGCCGCGGCGCTGCTGGCCTACGGGGCCGCGCCCGGCGCGGTCAACGACGACGGCAACGGCGCGCTCTGGTTCGCCTGCCTGCACGGCAACCCCGTGACCATCGTGCGCCTGATCCAGGCCGGCGCGCCGGTCGACCACGCCAACGACGACGACATCACCTGCCTGATGCAGGCCGCGGCCAGCGGCCGGCTGGAGGTGCTGCAGATCCTGCTGGCGCACGGCGCCTCGGCCAACCTGTACGCGCCCGACGGCCGCAGCGCGCTCGACATGGCCGCCGAGCGCGGCCTGCAGCTGCTGCGCGCGGCGCGCCGCATGGCCATGCCCGCGCTCGACGCCGCGCTGCGGGAAGCCTGAGCGAAACCGCCCATGAGCCATATCGTCTTCTATGAAAAACCCGGCTGCGGCGGCAACGCGCGGCAAAAGGCGCTGCTGCGCGCGGCCGGCCACACGCTGGAAGTGCGCGACCTGCTGCGCTGGCCCTGGACCGGCGAGGCGCTGCTGGCCTACCTGGCGCCGCTGCCGGTCGGCGCGTGGTTCAACCGCGCGGCGCCGCGCGTCAAGTCCGGCGAGGTGGTGCCCGAGGAACTCGACGCCGGCACCGCGCTGGCCCTGCTGCTGGCCGAGCCGCTGCTGATCCGGCGCCCGCTGATGGCGCACGGCGAGCGGCGCATGGCGGGCTTCGACGTCGCCGCCGTGCACGCATGGGTCGGACTCGGCGCCGACGCCCCCGCCGCGGACCGGCCGCTGGAGGGCTGCGCGGCGGCCGCGGGCCACTGCGCCGCGCGGCCCGATGCCGGACCGAAGCGACCCGAATGAATCGCATGAATCCCATGAATCGCGTTGAACGGAGTTGACGATGCCGCTGTACGACTATCTTTGCCAGGCCTGCGGGCACCGCTTCGAGACGCTGGTGCGCGCCGGCGCCACGCCGGCCTGCCCGCGATGCGGCGGCACCGCGCTGGACAAGCAGGTCAGCGCGCCGGCCGCGCCCGGCAAGAGCAAGGCCGTCGTCGCCGCCGCGCGCCGGCAGGCCGCGCGCGAAGGCCACTTCAGCCAGTACAGCGCGGCCGAGCGCAACAAGCTGCTGCGCTAGGCCGGCCGCCGTGCGATCTCCGCGTGGCTGCCCGGCCCGTCGCTGCCCGGCCGCGCGCCGGCCGCCAGCAGCCGCGCGTTCAGCGCCAGCGCGAACTCGCGCCACGCCGCCGCCAGGTCGAGCACGATGGCGCGCTGCAAGGCCGCGTCCGGCCGATGCTCCTCGGGAAAACCGGACAGCGCGCGCGCGCTGCCGTTGAAGGCCAGCGCCGCGCCCATGAGCTGCCGGTTCCAGCCGTCGAAGACGGCCAGCAGCACCGGCGTCAGTGCATGCCGGCCGGCCTGCGCCGGACCCGCGCGGCCGGCGCCGAGCCCGGGCAGCAGCGTGTCGAGCGCGTCCAGCGCCTCGCTGTAGACCTGCTCCGCGGTGGCCAGCAGCGCGCGCTGCGTCGGCTGCTGCGGCTGCTGGCTCGACAACAGCCGCTCCAGGTGCTGGCGATAGCGCGAGGGCGCCTGCTCGCGGCGCGCCGACACGCAGGCGGCGAACGCCGCGCGCGCCTCGGCCGCCCTGTCCTCATTGCCGTCATTGCCGTCATTGCCCGCATCGGCGCCGGCGCCGTCCGCCGCCGGCGCCAGCGCCCGCGCGATGCGCGCCGCCGCTTCCAGCGCGCCTTCGAGGTGGCCGGCGCCATGCGCGGCGCTCTCGCTGCCGCCGAAATGCAGCCGTCCCGACCAGTGCGCCAGGCGCAGCCCGGGATCGGCCTGGGGCAGCGCCGCCGGGCCGGCGCGGTCGGCGCGGCTGCAGGTCCACGGCTCGTCGGCCCAGTCGAGCAGATGCTGGCGGCCGCCGTGCTGCGCCTCGGCGCCGTACAGCTGGGCCAGCTGGCTCTCCACCAGCAGCGCGGTGCCGCGCCGGAACTCGGCGCGCTGCGCCGCGCCGAGCGCGACGAAGCCGCCCAGCGCGCCGGCCTCGGTGGCGTCGTCGCTGGCATCGAAGACCTCGCCCAGCATGGCCTGGGCATGGCGCACGAAAGCATTGCCCGAATGCCCCGCCTGGCGCCAGAACGGGCGGGCGTAGGTGGTCACCACCTTGGCCTGCGCCGCCATCCAGGTCGGCGTGGCGGCGAGCATGCCGGCCAGCGCCGCGGGCAGCGGCGGCTCGAAGGCGATGCGCTCGTGCGCCAGGCGCGGCGGCAGAGCCAGCACCACGTGGCGCGCGCGCAGCAGGCGCGTGCCGCCGCCAGCTTCGAGCTCGAGTTCCAGTTCGACGTGGGTGCCGCGGTCGCGCAGCCGGCGCAGCGCGCAGCCGGTGCGCAGGCTGCCCGCCGGCAGCGCGTCGGCCAGCGCCGCCACCAGGCGCTGCGCGCCGCCGGCGATGCGGCGCGCGCCGGCATGCACGCCGCCGGGCGCCATGCGCCGCTCGGGCGCGCGGTTCGGGTCGGTGAGCCAGAGCGCGTCGCCGGGGTCGTGCTGGGGCCGGCTGGCCAGCCCGAGCTCGTCGAGCAGCGCGGCGACGCGCGGCTCGGTCTCGGGCCAGAACCACGCCGGGCCGAGGTCCAGCATCTGTCCGGTGGCTTCGCAGCGCCGCGACAGCGCGCGGCCGCCGAGCCGCGCGCGCGCCTCGACCAGCACCAGCGAGCGCCCCTGCGCGTGCAGCGCGCGCGCCAGCGCGAGGCCGCACACCCCGGCGCCGACGATGGCCACGTCGGCCAGCAGCGCTTCGACCCCGGCCACGGCGCGGCTCAGACGAAGCTCAGCAGCTCGACCGTCACCGGCTCTTCGCCCAGCACCGCCTGGCAGGCCAGGCGCGACTTGGCGCCGACGCCGACGATGGTGTCCAGCTTCTCGTTCTCGCCGCGCTGGATCTTCGACAGGCTCTTGCGCCCCTCCTGCACGAAGACGTGGCAGGCGCCGCATTCGGCCTTGCCGTCGCACTTGTGCGCGATGGGCTCGCCGCTGGCGAGCAGCGCCTGCAGCAGCGTGGCGCCGGCGGCCACGTCATAGGTCTTGCCGGCGGGCAGTACGGTCAGTGCGGTCATGATTTCGGTTTCTCCGGTTGGTTTGCGATGCATGAAAAAGCGCCGGGCGCCGCTACGCGGCCAGGGCGGGCCGCAGCGCGGCCACCAGCGCGTCGGCGAACGCCGGCAGCGGCATGGCGATGCGGGCGATGCCCTGCTCTTCCAGGAAGCGCGCCTCCATGCGCGTGGGCGCGTCGGGCAGCACCGCCCAGTGCGCGCCGGACGAGCGCTTCATGATCTGGCGCGCGAAGCTGCGCGTGAGCTGGTCGTCGAAGCGGCAGCCCAGGAACAGGAAGCCGCGCCCGCCGCGCCAGGCCTGCACGGCCGGCGGGATCGGGGTCTGGATGTCGATCTCGGTCAGCACCTCGACGTAGTCGCTGTCGGACACCAGGTAGTTGGCGGCCGGCGCGTGGCCGCCGATCGGCTTGTACAGCAGCGCGCCGGCGGCGGGCACGTCCGGCAGCGGCTCGCCGTGCGGGCCGTAGGCGCCGAACCACGTGCCGAAATGCTCGGCCTGCGACAGGCCCTGCACCTGCGCCCAGCCGCCGCGCGGGCGCGCCTGCGCCAGCGCGGCGGCGAAGGTGTCGTCGTACCAGGTGTCGACCCACAGCCCCGCGCCGCTGGCGGCCAGCGCCAGGTGCAGCGGCGACGGCGACGGCGTGGCGGCGAAGGCCTCGTTCAGCAGGTTGACCACCGACTTGCGGTGCTTGAAGTTCTCGATGAACTGCGCGGCCTGGGTGAGCCGCTTGCGGATCTTGTGCGGCACGCTGATGCGCGCGGTCAGAAGCTCCGCCAGCGCCACCGGCGTGGCCGGCACGGCGGCGTCGGCGCACAGCGCCAGCAGCCCCGGGCCGAGGTAGGGAATGATGGCGCCGGCATTCAGCTGGCGGGCGATCTGATCGATGTCGGTTGGGTCGATGTCGGTTGGGTCAATGTCGGCGGGCATGTCCGGACCTCAGAGATAGATGGCGGCGCCGGCACCGACGTTGGTCGCGGTGTCCTTGAGCGTCTTGACGATGTACTTGACCTGGCTGGCGTCGAGCTGCGCGTGCAGCGGCAGCGCCAGCGCGCGGTCGCCGATGCGCTCGGTGTCGGGCAGCAGGCCGCGCTTGTGCGCGGCCGCGTCGCCGGTGTTCATGTAGTGGAACTGCTGGTGCAGCGGATGGCTGTAGGGCGCGGTCTCGATGCCGCAGGACCGCATGTCGTCGATCATCTGCGCGCGCGCGCTCTGCGTGAAGCGCTTGCCCAGGTGCACCACGTAGAGCATCCAGTGGACTTCCTCCACGTCCTCGGCGAGGTACGGCGGCTTGATGCCCTCGAAGCTCTGCATCTGCTCCTGGTACCAGGCCTCGACCTGCTTGCGCCGCGCCAGCCGCTCGTCGAGCCCCGCGAGCTGCGCCAGCCCGAGCGCCGCGGTCAGCTCGCTCATGGCGCCCTGCAGCGGCACCCGCGCGCCGACCGAGACCGAGGCGCGGTCGGCCACGCGGCGCTGGCGCAGGTAGCGCAGCTCGTGCGCGAGCCGCTCGTCGTCCGTGACCAGCATGCCGCCCTCGCCGGTGCACAGCGCCGACGGCGCGGAGAAATCGAACACCGATACGTCGCCGAAGGCGCCCACGCCGCGCCCCCTGTAGCGCGAGCCGAGCGCCTCGGTGCTGTCCTCGATCAGCGCCACGCCGTGCGCGTCGGCCAGTTCGCGCAGCGGGCCCCAGGCGGCCGGATGGCCGTTGGTGTTGCCGGCCAGGATGGCGCGCGTGCGCGGGCCGATCCTGCGCGCGGCCTTCTCGGCGCTGAGGCAGCCGCTCCAGTAGTCGATGTCGGCGAACACCGGCGCGGCGCCGGCCAGCGTGACGGCGTGCGCGACCTGATGCCAGGTGTGCGCGGCGCACACCACTTCGTCGCCGGGGCCGATGCCCAGCGCGCGCAGCGCGATCCAGGTGCCGGCGGTGCCGCTCGCCACCGCCACCGCGTGGGCGCGGCCGGTCCAGCCGGCGAAGGCGCGCTCGAACGATTCGCGCATGGGCCCGTCGCTCCAGCGCGCGGATTGCAGCACCGCGCCGACCAGCTCGGCTTCGCGCGCGCCGCAGTCGGGCTCGCTGAGGGAAATGGCGTCGATTTCCATGTGCGGCCTAGTCCTGCGTCAGGATCAGCGCGTCGGCCTCGTCGGGCCGCTGCGTGACGGACCAGCAGTGCCCGTTCGACGCCGCCAGGTAGACGCTGCGCGCGCCCAGGCGCAGCGCGGCGGTCTCGTCGCGCATGTCGAGCGCGTCGACCAGCAGCGCGCGCACGCCGGGATGGCGCGCGCGCCACTGGGCGGCGGCGTCGCGCAGCGTGGGCGCCGCGCCCACCAGCTCGGCGGCGGCGCGCAGTTGTTCGGTGCTCAGGCCCATCTCATTCCTCCTTGCCGGCGATGCGCCTGGCCTCGACGGTGATCGGCAGCGGCGTGTCGGCCGCCATGACCGGCAGCTCGAGCTGCCAGCCGTTGGCCAGCGTGACCAGGCCGCCCCACATGCCGGGCTGCGCCATCGCCACGATGGGCTCCTCCAGGTCCTTCTTCGGCACGTAGGCGCTGAGCGCGCCTTTGCTGTCCTTGCGGATCATCACTTTCATGGTCAGGGCTCCAGCGTTGCGTCAGGGGTTCGGTGGGCGGGCATGTCGTCTTCGAGCAGCGGCGCCAGCAGCGGCGGCAGCCCGGCCACCACGTGCCCGATGTTCTGCGCCGTGGTGGTCTCGCCGAGCGACAGGCGCACGGCCGCCAGCGCCTCGTCGCGCGGCACGCCCATCGCCGCCAGCACGTGCGACGGCTCGCTGCCGCCGGACGAGCAGGCGGCGCCCGAGGAAGCGGCCACGCCCAGTTGCCCGAGCCGCTGCAGCACCACCTCGGCCGGCAGCCGGCCGAAGCGCAGGTAGCTGGTGCCGGGCAGGCGCGGCGCCTGCGCCGAGAACACGTGCACGGCCGGCAGCGCGCGCCGCAGGCCCTGCTCCAGCATGTCGCGCAGCGCGGCCTGCCGCGCCGCCTCGCGCGCCACGTCGTGCTGCGCATCGCCCAGGCGCGCCAGCGCCGCGGCGAAGCCGGCGATGGCGGGCAGGTTCTCGGTGCCGCCGCGGCGGTGCCGCTCCTGGCTGCCGAACAACTGCGGCACGATCGCGCAGCCCTGGCGCAGCAGCAGCGCGCCGGCGCCCTTGGGCCCGCGCAGCTTGTGCGCGGAGAGCGAGACCGCGTCGACGCCGAGCGCGGTGAAATCGAAGGGCAGCTTGCCGGCCAGTTGCGTGGCGTCGACGTGCATGCGCGCGCCGGCGGCGCGGGCCAGCTCGCGCACCGCGGCCACCGGCATCAGCACGCCGGTTTCGTTGTTGGCGGCCATCAGCGAGACCAGCGCCACGCCGGGGCCGATCAGCCGGGCCGCGCTGTCGAGGTCGAGCGTGCCGTCGGCGTGCACGGCGATGAAGTCCACCGCGATGCCGCGCGCGGCCAGCGCGTGCGCCAGGCGCAGCTGGCCGGCGTGCTCCACCGCGCCGAACACCAGCCGCCCGCGCCCGCCGGCGGCGGCGTGCAGCCCCAGCACGGCGAGGTGGCCGGCCTCGGTGGCGCCGCTGGTGAAGATCAGCTCGGCCGGCTTGCAGCCGAGCGCGCGCGCGGCGGTGGCGCGCGCCGCCGCCAGCGCGCGCCGGGCTTCCTCGCCGGGCGCGTGCTGCGACGACGGGTTGGCCCAGGCGCCGCTCAGCGCGGACAGCATGGCCTGCGCCACGGCAGGCGCCGGCGGCGTGGTCGCGTTGTGGTCGAGGTAGATCATCGGGCTCCGCCTGTTTCGCGTTTTTCGCTGCTTGCGCGTCTTGCGCTGCTTGCGCTTTCCGCGCTCGTTCCGTTCCGTGCGCCGGTTCCGTGCCGCCGGCGGTGGCCGCTGCGCCGTTTCATGGCCAGTACACGCGCTCGGCATCGACGCACAGCGCGTCCAGCAGCGGGGCCAGCTCGGCGCTGCGCTGGCGCAGCACCCAGCACCGCGCCGCGTGGTCGCGCGCGTGCAGGCACCACTGCCCCTCGCCATCGCGCGCCAGCCAGGCGATGTCGATCAGCCCGCCCGCGGCATCCACGTTGCGCGAGCAGCACGGGCTTTCGATGCGCAGGCCCTGCGCCTCGCGCAGCACGCGCGGCCGCACGTAGCGGTAGCGCGCGCGCTGGCGCAGGGCGCGCTCGACGCGGTAGCGGGTCAGGTCCAGCACGCCGCCCTCGCCGCCCTCGCCGCTGTCACTGCCGACGCCGCGGCCTCCCGCGTCGGCGTCCCGCGGCGCGCGCCCGGCGGACGTCATGCCGCCGCTCCGCCCTGGGGCAGCAGCCCGGCGGGCGCGGGCGCGATCTCGTCCTCGGTGCAGCCGACCACACAGCCGCCGAACTCCACCAGGTAGACCGGCTCGCCGCTTTCCACCACCTGCCCGACGTTGACGATCTCGCCCACGCTGCCGGCCTCGGCCAGGCATTCGCCATCGGCGCGGCCCGGGTAGCTGCCGTCGTTGCGGAGGTCGTCGAGCGCGATCACGCGCATGCCCCATGAGTAGGCCGCGGGGGCCGCCAGCATATTCATGATGTCTGCTCCCGCGCCGCGCCGGCGCCCTCGCCGGTATCCGCGCCCATCGCGCGCAGCGCCCCGGCGCGCTCGCCCAGGCGCGCCAGCACGTCCTCGGGCAGGTTGTCGAGCGTGCACAGTTCCTTGGCGCGCATGCCGACGCGATGGCCGCTCTCGACGAAGTCCACCGCGTAGATGTAGAACTGCTGCAGGAAGGTGTTGATGGCGGTGACGTAGCCGATCTCGCCGCGCGCCACCAGCACCTCGCCGATGTCCTTGCCGTTGTAGGTGCCGTCGTTGCGGATCACCGAGCGCGCGATCACGCGCTCGCCGTAGTGGAAGCGCGGCGGGAAGGCGACCTCGATCAGGTCGTCGTCGCGGTTGATGTCAGACATGGAGCGCTCCTTGCCGGCTGCCGGCGGTGGGAACGGACGCGGGAACGGACGCGGGCGCCGCCATGCGGCGCTCCCGCACCGCGCGGCGCACTTCGGGATCGGGGTCGTCGGCCAGCGCCGCGAGCGCGGCGCGTTCGGCGCGCTGCGCCACTTCCCAGCGCACGCGCCAGTCGGCGTCGCCCGCCATGCCGGCCAGCAGCGCCGGCGGCAGGCGCTGCGCCACGATGCGCCTGACCTCGGCTTCCGGGTCGCGCGCCAGGCGCCACAGCGCCGGCATTTCCAGGCGCTGGGCCACGCGCATGCGCACGCTGCGCTCGGCGTCGGCGGCCATCGTCGGCAGCAGGGCCGGCGGCAGGCGCCGCGCCACCAGCTCGCGCACGCCGTAGTCGGGGTCGTAGCGCAGCGCCGCGAGGTCGGGCGGCGCCAGGCGCAGCGCCACGCGCATGCGCACCTCGCGGTGCGGGTCCGCGGCAAGCCGGCGCAGCTGCGCCAGCGGCAGCCGCAGCGCCGCCTGCAGGCGCACGGTCTCGTCGGGATCGGCGGCCAGCGCCGGCAGGCGGAAGACGTCGGCATGGCGCGCGGCGATGGCGCGCACCTCGAAGTACGGGTGCGCGAGCTGCGCGTTGCCCTGCTCGGGATGCCAGCGGAAGAAGCGGTCGATGCGGCGCGCGTAGGCGTCCTGCATGCAGGCGTGGCCCGGCTCGCAGCCGCGCTGGTCCGGCAGGCCGCGCAGCGCGACGTATTCGCAGCCGGCGCAGTCCACCGGGCCGCCCCGCCAGTGCCGCGCGGGAATGTCCCCGGCGGGCGGACGCACCGCATCGATGGCATCCATGTCCGCGCTCCGCGTTCAGGACGCCCGCGGCGGTGCCGGCGGCCGGCCGCGGCCGATCGCGCCGACCTCGATGCGCGCCACGCCGGGCTCCGCCGCCGCCGAGCTGCCGCAGCCGCACGCGCCCTGCGCGGGATTGAAGAAGGTCAGCCCCGACTGCGTGGGCGTGTCGGCGAAGTCGATGGTCACGCCGTCGAGCATCAGCCGGCTGACCGCCGGCAGGAACAGGCGCAGGCCGTCGGCCTCCAGCACCTGCTCGCCGGGCTGCGGCGCCGGCTCCGCGCTGAACTCCGCGTTGTAGCCCGAGCAGCCGCCCGCGCTCACGAGCAGGCGGAAGCCGGCGCCGGCCGGCAGCCCCGAGAAACGCACGATGCGGCGCATGAACTTGTCCGCGGCGGGGGTGATGGTGAGGTTGGGCAGCATGGTTCGGCTTCTCTCCTGGGTAGTGGGCGGCCCGGCTTCAGGCCGGGACGATGCAGCCGTCCACCGGGCACACTGCGACGCATTGCGGATCGTCGTAGTGCCCCTCGCATTCGGTGCATTTCTTGGGGTCGATGACAAAGATGCCGCCCTTCTCGCGGATGGCGACGTTGGGGCATTCGGGCTCGCAGGCCGAGCAGCCGGTGCAGGTCGAAGCGATGATCTTGAGGGACATGATGACTCTCTTCTGTGTTTTCTCTTGTGTGGGGAATGGCTGGCGGCGTCAGGCCACCTCGGCGGCGCCCGCGGTGTAGGCGCCCTGCCGGATCGCGGCGTCGCCGCGGTCCCGGTGCGCGACCGCGCCGCTGGCCACGCGGCCGCGGTAGTCGTCGAACCAGGCCAGCGCCGCCTTCTCGATGAACTCGCCGACGTACTGGTCCACCGGCTCGATGCCGGCCTGTGCCAGCTCGTCCTTCGGGCAGGCGCCGATCTTGGCCACCAGCACCGCGTGGCAGTCGTTGATGGCGCGCACCACCGAGGGCAGCTGCTCGTCGTCGCCGTAGCCGCCCTGGCAGTACAGGTCCACGCGCCGGTGGCCGACGAACAGCGCCTCGCTGGCCGACACCTCGAAGATCTGGAATTCCGTGACGTGGCCGAAATGCTCGTTGACGCGGCCGCCGCCCTTGGTGGCCACCGCCACCAGCACCTTGAGCGGATCGGCGGCATCGAGCGCCCGCGCCGCGGCCAGCGCCTCTTCCTTGGCGGCGTGCTGGGCCTGGCGCTCGGCCTCGACCCGGCTCTGGTACTCGCGCCGGCGGTCGAGGTCGTAGACCACTTCCATCTGCTCGATCTTGTCGAGCGTGAATTCCTCGCTGCGGTCCTCGCCCAGCAGGCCGACCGCGTCGGCGCGGCACTGGCGGCAGTGGCGCATCAGGTTGGCGCCGCCCATGCAGGCGTCCTGCACCGCCTTGAGCTCCTGCGCGCTCGGCCCGCGCTGGCCGTTGAGGCCGAAGTAGGTGCCGTGCTCGGGCTCGGAGATCAGCGGCATGATGTTGTGCAGGAACGCGCCGCGCTTCTTGACCTCGCGGTTCACCTCGATCAGGTGCTCGTCGTTGATGCCGGGGATCAGCACCGAGTTGATCTTGGTCAGCACGCCGCGCGCGGTCAGCATCTCGAGGCCCTTCATCTGCTGCTCGTGCAGGATGCGGGCCGCCTCATAGCCGGTGACGCGCTTGTGCTCCCAGAAGATCCACGGGTAGATCTTCTCGCCCACGGCGGGATCGACCATGTTGATGGTGATGGTGACGTGGTCGATGTTGTACGTGCAGATCTCGTCCACCAGCTCGGGCAGTGCCAGGCCGTTGGTGGAGATGCACAGCTTGATGTCGGGCGCCTGCTCCTGCAGCATGCGGAAGGTGTCGAAGGTCTTCTTCGGGTTGGCCAGCGAGTCGCCGGGGCCGGCGATGCCGAGCACCGTCATCTGCGGGATCTCGCTCGCCACCGCGACCACCTTCTTGACGGCCTGCTCGGGCGTGAGCTTCTGCGAGACCACGCCCGGGCGCGATTCGTTGGAGCAGTCGTACTTGCGGTTGCAGTAGTTGCACTGGATGTTGCAGGCGGGCGCCACCGCGACGTGCATGCGCGCGTAGTGGTGATGCGCTTCCTCGGAGTAGCACGGGTGGTTCTTCACCTTTTCCCAGATCTCCGCCGGCATGTCGTCGGGGCCGCCCGAGGAACCGCAACTGGCCTTGCCCTCGCCGCCCTGCGTGCCACAGCCGCCGCCGCCGGCGGGCACGTCGGCCTTGGCGCCGAGGGGGCGGATCTGGCCGATGCCGATGTAGGTGGTGGCGGGCATGGCGCCGGCATTCGAGCTCGCTTGCATGGAAATCTCTCCTCGCCACCGACCACGGTCGCGTGCAAGCGTTAAAGCCAAATCCATGCCACCCGGCAAGATGCTTGCCGATCAAGGACTTAGCGGCATCCGCGGGGATTTTGTCGCAACCCCGCGGGCGCCGCGCACCGACAGTCCGGCCCGATTCTGTCGGTCTTGCGACAAAGCGCACACGGCGACGCCGGCCATTGTGGTGGCGTCGATGATGGCGCAAGCGGGGAAGAAGAGAAGGGGGAGGACGGAACGCGGGGAAGCGGAAAAAAACGGAAAAAGCGGGAGAGCGGCGCGCCGCGCGCGCGCCGCCCTGGTCAGAACCTGCGCACCTCGATGCCGTATTTCTGCAGCGCGTAGCCCATCTGCCGCGGCGTGATCTTGAGCAGCCGCGCGGCCTTGGCCTGCACCCAGCCGCAGCGTTCCATCGCCCACATCAGCCGCTCGCGCTCGCCTTCCGGCTTGCCGTCGCAGGGCGCCGCCGCCTGTGCGTCGGGCGGGTTCTCGCCGGGCACGCCGGGCACGCCGGCGGGCCAGCCCGGCGGCATGGCGGCGCCGTCGGCGCCCGCGTGCTGCGGCTCCGCCATCGGCACCTCGGTGATGGGGATGCCGGCCAGACTGCCGGGGCGCACCGCGTCCTCGCGCTCGAGGTGGTGCAGCACCTTGGTCAGGCAGCGGTCCTCCTGGCACAGGAACGCCAGGCGGTTGATCACGCCGTCGTGCGTCATAGTGGCGGTGCGCTCGACGCAGTTCTCCAGCTCGCGCACGTTGCCGGGCCAGTAGCAGCTGGTCAGCACGCGCATGGCCTCGGCGCTGAAGCGGATCGCGCGCCCGTTGTCGCGGTTGAAGCGGTCGAGGAAGTGCTGCGCCATCGCCGGGATGTCCTCGCGGCGCTCGCGCAGCGGCGGCAACTGGATGCTGACCACGTTGATGCGGTAATAGAGATCGGCGCGGAACTCGCCGGACTTGACCATGCGCTCGAGGTTGCGGTTGGTGGCGAGGATCAGGCGCACGTCGACCTTCACCGCGGTGCCGCCGCCGACGCGCTCGAACTCGCGCTCCTGCAGCACGCGCAGCAGCTTGGCCTGGAACGAGGCCGAGATGTCGCCGATCTCGTCGAGGAACAGCGTGCCGCCGTGCGCCAGTTCGAACCGTCCCTTGCGCTGTCCCTGCGCGCCGGTGAACGCCCCCTTCTCGTGGCCGAACAGCTCGCTCTCCAGCAGCGACTCGGTCAGCGCAGCGCAGTTCACGCAGACGAAGGCCTCGCCGCTGCGCGGCGACAGGTTGTGGATGGCGCGCGCGATGACTTCCTTGCCGGTGCCGCTCTCCCCGCGCAGCAGCACCGTGGTGCGCGCCGGCGCCACCTGCCGCACCTGGCCGAACACCTCCTGCATCGGCGCCGACACGCCCACCACTTGGTCGAGCTGGTGGCGCGGCTTGATGACCTTCTGCATGCGCCGCACCTCGGCCTGCATGTTGTCGTGCGCCGCGCTCACGCTGCGGTGGAGCAGCAGCGCCTGTCCCATCAGCGTGGCGACGATCTTCATCAGATGGAGGTCGTCGGTGAAGGCGCGCAGGCCGCCGGGATTGAGGCAGTCGACGGCGAGCACGCCGAGCATGCGCCGGTCGGCCTGGATCGGCATCGCCAGCATGGCGATGCAGGCGCCCGGCATCAGGTCGGCACCGCCGGTGCGGTTGAGAAACAGCGGCTCGTCGCGCACATCGCGCACGATGGCCGGCACGCCGCTGCCGTAGACCCGCCCGACGATGCCCTCGCCCACCTTGAAGCGCAGGCGCTGCTGCTCGTCGTAGGACATGCCGGCGGCGCACAGGCCGCGCAGCTGCCCTTCGGGCTCGCCAAGCACCACGAAGGCGCGCCGCCAGTCCACCGCGTGCAAAAGATAATTCAGCGCCTCGCGGAAGGTCTTGGTGACGTCCAGCGACGAAACCAGCGTCTTGCTGACCTCGTAGACGGCATCCAGCTCGCGGCGAGCTTCTGTTGCCTGTGTTTTCAGCATGGTTCCCCCCGTTGCGGGCGATGCCACGCTCGTTCGAGCCAGCGGCACAGCGTGAGGACGGACTATTGGAATGCGAAAAATCACGCAAGATTCATGCCGCGATTTCGTCCCCAACACGGAGCACGCGCGCCCCGCGCGCCACCCGCACAAATCCGACAAACGGGACAACCGCCGCCGCGCGGCAGCGGCCGCGCTCCGACAAAAACAACAGCCGCCGCCGCCCGGCCGGCCCATGCGGCGCAAAAAGCCAGTGGCATGGAAGTTGCGGAAATGCCGCTGCCTGGCAGCCACTGCCACCCCCACACATTCCAGGAGCCAGCCATGCCGGACCTCCACCGCGACCGCGCCTTCCCCCGTCATGGCCGGCCCGTCTATCTCGACTACGCGGCCACCACGCCGGTGGACCCGCGCGTGGCGCGGCGCATGATCCCGTACCTGACCGAGCTGTACGGCAACGCCGCCAGCCGCTCGCACGCCTACGGGTGGGCGGCCGAGGAAGCAGTGGAGCTGGCGCGCGAGCAGGTGTGCGCGCTGATCAATGCCGATCCGCGCGAGATCGCCTGGACCTCCGGCGCCACCGAATCCAACAACCTCGCCATCAAGGGCGCGGCGCGCTTCCACCGCGCCCGCGGCAACCACCTGGTGACGCTGGCCACCGAGCACAAGGCGGTGCTCGACACCATGCGCGAACTCGAGCGCGAGGGCTTCGCGGTCACGGTGCTGCCGGTGCTGGCGAGCGGCCTGGTGGACCCGGACGTGTTCGCGGCCGCGCTCACGCCCGGCACCGTGCTGGCGTCCGTGATGCTGGTCAACAACGAGACCGGCGTCATCCAGGACATCGCCGCGCTGGGCGCGCTGTGCCGCGCGCGCGGCGTGCTGCTCCACGTCGACGCCGCGCAGGCGGCGGGCAAGGTGCCGATCGACCTGGCCGAGCTGCCGGTCGACCTGATGTCGCTGTCGGCGCACAAGCTGTACGGGCCGAAGGGCATCGGCGCGCTGTACGTGCGGCGCCGCCCGCGCGTGCGCATCGAATGCCAGATGCACGGCGGCGGCCACGAGCGCGGCCTGCGCTCCGGCACGCTGCCCACGCACCAGATCGTGGGCATGGGCGAGGCGTTCTGGCTCGCGCGCGAGAGCATGGCGTCCGACAACGCGCGCATCCGCGCGCTGCGCGAGCGGCTGTGGGCCGGCCTGTCGCGCATGGAGGCGGTGGCGCTCAACGGCGACGCCGAACGGCGCGCGCCGCACTATCTCAACGCCAGCTTCAGCTACGTCGAGGGCGAATCGCTGCTGATGGGCATCAAGGACGTGGCGGTCTCGTCGGGATCGGCCTGCACCTCGGCCAGCCTGGAGCCCAGCTACGTGCTGCGCGCGATGGGCCGCAGCGACGAGCTGGCGCACAGCTCGGTGCGCTTCTCGCTCGGGCGCTTCACCACCGCCGAGGAGATCGACTTCACCATCGCGCGCATCGCGCAGGTGGTGGCCCGGCTGCGCGACATGAGCCCGCTGTGGGACATGGCGCGCGCCGGCGTGGACCTGAGCACGATCCAGTGGGCCGCGCACTGATTTCCCGGCTTTCCCGGTTTTCCCCATCCTTCACCAACCACGCGGAGCACCTCATGGCATACGGCGACAAGGTCATGGACCACTACGAGAATCCCCGCAACGTCGGCGCCTTCGACGCCGATGCCGAAGGCGTCGGCACCGGCATGGTCGGCGCGCCGGCCTGCGGCGACGTGATGCGGCTGCAGATCCGCGTCAACAGCGCGGGCGTCATCGAGGACGCGAAGTTCAAGACCTACGGCTGCGGCTCGGCGATCGCCTCGAGCTCGCTCGTGACCGAATGGGTGCGCGGGCGCACGCTGGACGAGGCGCTGGCCATCAAGAACACGCAGATCGCCGAGGAACTGGCGCTGCCGCCGGTCAAGATCCACTGCTCGATCCTGGCCGAGGACGCCATCAAGGCGGCGGTGGCGGACTTCCGCGCGCGCCACGCCGCGGCCGACCCCGCCTGAATTCCCGAATCCCTGGACTCCCCGCCCCCCTGAACCCGCGCTTCGCCCCGGCCGGCACGCAACCGACTCCGGCAAAGAAACTGGAAATGGAAACCGACATGGAAACGCAAACCTCGACCCACGCACTCCCCGGCGCGTCCGCTGCGCCCGAAGCACCCGACGCGATGCCCGGCCTGCTGGACTTCACCCCGCAGGCGGCCGCCAAGGTGGCCGCGCTGATCGAGGAGGAAGGCAATCCCGGCCTCAAGCTGCGGCTGTACGTCACCGGCGGCGGCTGCTCGGGCTTCCAGTACGGCTTCGCCTTCGACGACCAGGTCGGCGACGACGACACGCAGATCGTCACCGCGGGCGTGGCGCTGCTGGTCGACGCGATGAGCCAGCAATACCTGCTCGGCGCGCGCGTCGACTACGAGGACGGGCTGGAAGGCTCGCGCTTCGTCATCCACAACCCCAACGCCCAGAGCACCTGCGGCTGCGGCAGCTCGTTCTCGGTGTGAGGCGGCCATGACGATCTCGCTCACCCCCGCCGCCGCCCGCCACGTCGAGAAGTCGCTGCGCAAGCGCGGCAGCGGCATCGGGCTGCGCCTCGCGGTCAAGACCAGCGGCTGCTCGGGCTTCGCCTACGCGCTGGAGTTCGTCGATGCCGCCAATGCCGAGGACCAGTGCTTCGAGAGCCTCGGCGTGACGGTGGTGGTCGACCCGCGCAGCCTGGTCATGCTGGACGGCACCGAGCTCGACTTCGTGCGCGAGGGCCTCAACGAGGGCTTCAAGTTCCACAACCCGAACGCCACCGCGAACTGCGGCTGCGGCGAGAGCTTCGCGGTCTGACGCGAAGCGGCGCCAAGGCTCACTGGACAAGGAATACCGGCTCATGGCTCTACTGCAGATCGCCGAACCCGGCCAGAGCACGGCGCCCCACCAGCGCCGGCTTGCCGCGGGCATCGACCTGGGCACCACCAACTCGCTGGTGGCCACGGTGCGCGGCGCGCAGGCGCAGGTGCTGCCGGACGAGCACGGCGAATGCCTGCTGCCGTCGGTGGCGCGCTACCTGCCGGACGGCGGCGTGGAGGTCGGCCGGCAGGCGCAGGCGCGCGCGGCCGACGACCCGCTCAACACCATCGTCTCGGTCAAGCGCTTCATGGGCCGCTGCCTGGCGGACCTCGGGGATGCCGCCGCGCTGCCGTTCCGGCTGGTCGACCAGCCCGGCATGGTGGGGCTGGCCACCGCGGCCGGCGAGCGCTCGCCGGTGCAGGTCAGCGCCGACATCCTGCGCGTGCTGCGCGGGCGCGCCGAGCAGTCGCTGGGCGGCGAGCTCGCCGGCGTGGTGATCACCGTGCCGGCCTATTTCGACGACGCGCAGCGCCAGGCCACCAAGGACGCCGCGCGCATCGCCGGCCTGCCGGTGCTGCGGCTGCTCAACGAGCCGACCGCGGCGGCCATCGCCTACGGGCTGGACCGCGCGGCCGAGGGCACCTTCGCGGTCTACGACCTCGGCGGCGGCACCTTCGACATTTCCGTGCTGCGCCTGTCGCGGGGCGTGTTCGAGGTGCTGGCCACCGGCGGCGACGCCGCGCTCGGCGGCGACGACTACGACGCCGCGCTGACCGGCTGGTTCCTGCGCAAGACCGGCCGCGCGGCGCAGTCCGCGGCCGACAAGGCCGCGCTGCGGCGCGCCGCGCGCGCCTGCAAGGAGGCGCTGTCGGCGCGCGCCGCCGCGCCGTTCCGGGTCAGCCTGGGCGGCGCGGAACTGCATCTCGACGTCGACCGCGGCGACTTCGAGGCGGCCACCGCCGCGCTGACCGCGCGCACCGTCGCCGCCGCGCGGCGCGCGCTGCGCGACGCCGGGCTGGCGGCGCAGGACGTCGATGGCGTCGTGCTGGTCGGCGGCTCGACCCGCATGCCGCAGATCCGCGCGGCCGTGACCGCGTTCTTCGGCCGCGAGCCGCTCACCGACCTCGACCCCG
The DNA here is from genome assembly GCF_977008105.1 of Cupriavidus ulmosensis. Classification (NCBI taxonomy): domain Bacteria; kingdom Pseudomonadati; phylum Pseudomonadota; class Betaproteobacteria; order Burkholderiales; family Burkholderiaceae; genus Cupriavidus; species Cupriavidus ulmosensis. Next base: position 905,036 of record NZ_CDRMWP010000001.1, on the reverse strand, counting down.
ACCAGGTGGTGGCGCTCGGCGCGGCGATGCAGGCCAACGTGCTGGCCGGCAACGGCGGCGCCGACGAGTGGCTGCTGCTCGACGTCTGCCCGCTGTCGCTCGGCATCGAGACCGTGGGCGGGCTGGTCGAGAAAATCATCCCGCGCAACTCCACGCTGCCCACCGCGCGCGCGCAGGAGTTCACCACCTTCAAGGACGGCCAGACCGCGATGTCGATCCACGTGGTGCAGGGCGAGCGCGAGACCATCGCCGACTGCCGCTCGCTGGCGCGCTTCGAGCTGCGCGGCATCCCGCCGGCGGTGGCCGGCGCCGCGCGCATCCGCGTCGGCTTCCAGATCGACGCCGACGGCCTGCTGGCGGTGACGGCGCGCGAGCAGGCCAGCGGCGTGCAGGCGCACGTCGAGATCAAGCCGTCGTACGGGCTCACCGACCTGCAGGTCGCCGACATGCTGCGCGAAGCCATCGGCAGCGCGCAGGCGGACATGCAGCTGCGCATGCTGCGCGAGGCGCAGGTCGACGCGCGGCGCGTGCTGGACGCCACCGAGTCGGCGCTCAAGGCCGATGGCGCGCTGCTGTCGCCGGCCGAGCACGGCGAGGTCAGGCGCGCGCTGTTCGCGGTCGCGGAGGCGCTCGAAACGCAGGCGCCGGCCGCGGACCTCAAGCGCCTCGCCGCCGCGCTCGGCACCGCCACCGAAGCGTTCGCCGCGCGCCGCATGAACGCCTCGATCCGCAAGGCGCTCGCCGGGCGCACCGTGGACAGTCTGGACTGAACAGGTGGCGCCCATGCCCCGCGTGCACATACTGCCTCATCCCGAACTCTGCCCCGACGGGCTGGACATCCAGGCCCGGCGCGGCGCCTCGCTGTGCGAAAGCCTGCTGGCCTCGGGCATCGCGCTCGAGCATGCCTGCGAGATGGTGGGCGCGTGCGCCACCTGCCACGTCCACGTGCGCGCCGGCGGCGCCGGCCTGCCGCCGCCCGACGACGAGGAGAGCGACCAGCTCGACCATGCCTGGGGCCTGGACGCGCAGTCGCGCCTGGCCTGCTGCGTGAAGCTGCGCGACGCGGACCTCACCGTGGAACTGCCGCTGCATACGCGCAATCACGCGCGGGAGCGCTGACGGACCCGAACGGCTGCTGGTTTGCTCCCCTCTCCCGCGTGCGGGAGAGGGGAGCAAACCAGCAGTCACCGAAACGCGCCGGCAATCCGAACGCCAACACCCGCCCCGACCACCCCGCTGTCAGAAACGGAACATTCGCGACACGCGCCGCGCGTGCCGCGCCGCCGGCTGGCCGGCAACGTTCGCCGGCACCGTTTTTTTGTCGCGTTTGCGCATGGCACACCCCTTGCAAAGAAGAGCGGGAACGGACCAAGGACCCCTGCCATGTCGAACCCCATCATCAACGACACCACGCTGCGCGACGGCGAGCAGACCGCCGGCGTGGCCTTCACGGTTGACGAGAAATGCGCGATCGCCGCGGCGCTGTCGCGGGCCGGCGTGCCCGAGATGGAGATCGGCATCCCGGCGATGGGCGAGGAGGAGATCGCCTGCATCCAGGCCATCACCGACCTGCAGCTCGATGCCGAGCTGATGGTCTGGGGGCGCCTGACCGACACCGACCTCGCGGCGGCGCTGCGCTGCCGGCCCGACATCGTCCACCTGTCGATCCCGGTCTCCGACATCCACCTGCAGTACAAGCTGCGCCAGCCGCGCGCGTGGGTGCTGGCGCAGATCACGCGCGTGCTCGGCGCGGCGGTGAAGAGCGGGCGCAAGGTGTCGCTGGGCGCGGAGGACGCGTCGCGCGCCGACCCGGCCTTCCTCGCCGACGTGGCGCGCCACGCGCAGCAGTGCGGCGCGCAGCGCATCCGCTTCGCCGACACGCTGGGCGTGCTCGATCCCTTCTCCACCTACGAGGCCATCGCGCGGCTGCGCGACGCGGTCGACATGGAAATCGAGATCCACGCGCACAACGACCTCGGCATGGCCACCGCCAACACGCTGTCCGCGCTGCGCGCCGGCGCGACCCACGCGAACACCACCGTCAACGGCCTGGGCGAGCGCGCCGGCAATGCCGCGCTGGAGGAAGTGGTGATGGCGGTGCGCCATCTGCACGGCCGCGACACCGGCGTGGACACCACCGCGCTGCTGGGCATCTCCCGGCTGGTGGCGCTGGCCTCGGGCCGGCCGGTGGCGCTCAACAAGAGCATCGTCGGCGGCGGGGTGTTTACGCACGAGTCCGGCATCCACACCGACGGGCTGGCCAAGAACGCCTCCACCTACGAGAGCTTCGACCCCGCCGAGCTCGGCCGCCAGCGCAGCGTGGTGCTGGGCAAGCATTCGGGCTCGCAGGGCGTGCGCCAGGCCTACGAGGCGCTCGGCGTGGTGCTCGACGACGCGCTGGTCGGCCCGCTGCTGACCCGCATCCGCAACCACGCGATGCAGTACAAGCAGACCCCCAGCGCCGCCGACCTGCGCCGCTTCCTGTTCGAGGCGGTCGAGACCGCGGGGGAGTTGCCGTGAGCGGCGGGGACTGCGCCGTGGCCATCGCGCCGGACGCCGCCGTGCCCCCGCCGCCGTGGCACCGGCTGCTGCGCGCCGACGCGCGCTGCGTGCTGGAGCGCGACCCGGCCGCGCGCAGCCTGGTGGAGGTCTGGACCATCTACCCCGGCGTGCAGGCGCTCGCGCTGCACCGCGTGGCGCACGCGCTGTGGCGGCGCGGCTGGCGCTACCTGCCGCGCTGGCTGTCGTTCGTGGCGCGCCTGTTCACGCATATCGACATCCACCCGGCGGCGCGCATCGGCGAGCGCTTCTTCATCGACCACGGCGTGGGCGTGGTGATCGGCGAGACCGCGGAGATCGGCAACGACGTCACGCTCTATCACGGCGTCACGCTGGGCGGCACGAGCTGGCACCCGGGCAAGCGCCACCCGACCCTGGGCGACCACGTGGTGGTCGGCGCCGGCGCCTCGGTGCTGGGGCCGATCACGGTCGGCAGCCATGCGCGCATCGCGGCCAACTCGGTGGTGATCGACGCGGTGCCGGAGCACGCCACGGTGGTCGGCATTCCCGGGCGCGTGGTGGCGCGGCGGCGCCAGCGCGCCGCCCACGGCTTCGACCTCGACCACCACCTGATTCCCGATCCGGTGGGCAAGGCCATCGCCTGCCTGCTGGAGCGCGTCGCGGTGCTGGAGCAGCAGGCCGGCGCGGCGCCGCGGGCGGACCCCGGCAAGGGCTGCGAGGCCTGCGAAGACCGCTGTGCCGAACCGGCGTTCGACCAGCCCCGTTCCGAAACCCTCAACTGAGGATGCGCATCATGGAAAACCTGACCCAGCAGCTCAAGGCCCTGTCCTCGGCCGAAGACTTCCTGCAGTTCTTCGGGGTGTCGTTCGACCAGAAGATCGTCAACGTCAGCCGGCTTCACATCCTGAAGCGGTTCTTCCAGTACATCCGCCAGCAGGCCGAGCTGCCCGCCGACGACGAGCTGGCGCTGTTCACCTCGTACCGCGCGCTGCTGGAAAAGGCCTACGGCGACTTCGTGGTCTCCACGCCGGCGCGCGAGAAGGTGTTCAAGGTGTTCCAGGACGTCGACGGGCAGCAGCACGTCTCGCTCGACAGCGTGCGCGCCGCGCTGCCCGCGCGCGCCGTGGCCTGACGCGAAGGAGCATCGCCATGCATATCGTCGTCTGTATCAAGCAAGTGCCGGACTCCGCGCAGATCCGCGTCCACCCCGTCACCAACACCATCATGCGCCAGGGCGTGCCGGCCATCGTCAACCCGTACGACCTGTTCTCGCTGGAAGAGGCGCTGCGGCTCAAGGACCGCTTCGGCGGCAAGGTGACCATGCTGTGCATGGGCCCGCCGCAGGCCGAGGACGCGCTGCGCAAGTGCATCGGCTATGGCGCGGACGATGCCGTGCTGGTCACCGACCGCGCCTTCGCCGGCGCCGACACGCTGGCCACCTCCTACGCGCTGGCCGCCGGCGTGCGGCAGATCGCGCGCGAGCAGGCGGTGGACATCGTCTTCACCGGCAAGCAGACCATCGACGGCGACACCGCGCAGGTCGGCCCCGGCATCGCCAAGCGCATGGGGCTGCAGTTGCTGACCTACGTGTCGCGCATCGTCGAGACCGACCTGGAGCAGCGCACCATCACCGTCGAGCGGCGCGCCGAGGGCGGCGTGCAGGTGCTCAAGACCGCGCTGCCGTGCCTGATCACCATGCTGGAGAACACCAACGAGCTGCGCTTCGCCACGCTGCCGGCGATGATCCACGCGGCCGGCTATCCGGTGCGCAAGTGGAACAAGGAGCAGGCCGGCATCGAGGACCTGGGCAAGATCGGCCTGAAGGGCTCGCCCACGGTGGTCAGCAAGGTGTTCGGCCCGACCCCGCGCAGCGAGAAGGCCGAGATGCTGGCGCTGGAAACCTCCAGCCTGCGCGACGTGTCGCTCAACCTGCTGCAGAAGATCTTCACCCGCCATCCGACCCTGGAGGCGGACCTGCTGATGAAGGAGGCACCATGAACGCCCCGACTCCCGCCGCCACCCCCGCTACTCCCGCTACTCCCGCCGCGAAGAAGCCGGCCGGCCGCGCCGGCCGCAACCTGGAGCTGCCCGAGCACCTGAAGGCCTACAAGGGCGTGTGGGTCTTCCTCGAGCACGAGCGCGGACAGGTGCACACGGTCTCGTGGGAACTGCTGGGCGAGGCGCGCAAGCTGGCCGACACGCTCGGCAGCGCGGTCAGCGTGGTGGTGCTCGGCGGCCCCGCCGAGCCGCTCGAGCAGTTCGCCGCGCAGGCCTTCACCTACGGCGCCGACAAGGCCTACGTGGTGCACGACGCGGTGCTGCAGGGCTACCGCAACGAGCCCTTCACCAAGGGCCTGACCGACCTCGTCAACAAGTACCAGCCCGAGATCCTGCTGCTGGGCGCGACCTCGATGGGCCGCGACCTCGCGGGCTCGGTGGCCACCACGCTGCTCACCGGGCTGACCGCGGACTGCACCGAGCTCAACATCGACCCGGTCTCGCGCGCGCTGGCGGCGACGCGGCCGACCTTCGGCGGCTCGCTGCTGTGCACGATCATGACGCTGGCCTACCGCCCGCAGATGGCGACCGTGCGCCCGCGCGTGATGGCGATGCCGCAGGCCCAGGCCGAGCGCGGCGGCGAGATCGTGCAGGAAACGCTGGGCATGGTGGAGAGCGCCATCGTCACCAAGCTGCTCGACTTCATCGCCGACGCCAGCAGCAACAAGATCAACCTGCCCTACGCCGACGTCATCGTCAGCGGCGGCAAGGGCCTGAAAAACCCGGAGAACTTCAAGCTGGTGTTCGAGCTGGCGCGCGTGCTGGGCGGCGAGGTGGGCGCGACGCGGCCCTGCGTGCAGGCCGGCTGGGTCGAGGCCGAGCGCCAGGTCGGGCAGACCGGCAAGACGGTGCGGCCCAAGCTCTACATCGCCGCCGGCATCTCCGGCGCCATCCAGCACCGCGTGGGCATGGAGAGCGCGGACGTGATCGTGGCGATCAACACCGACCCCAACGCGCCGATCTTCGACTTCGCCCACTACGGCATCGTCGGCAACGCGCTGCAGGTGCTGCCGGCGCTGACGCAGGCGTTCGCCGAGCACCTGTCGCGCGGCGGCCGGCACGCCGCCTGAGGAGAGACATCATGAAGAAACCGTCCCAGTTCGACGCCATCGTGGTCGGCGCCGGGCCTTCCGGCAACGCTGCCGCCTACCTGATGGCCAAGGCCGGCCTGAAGGTGCTGCAGATCGAGCGCGGCGAATATCCGGGCAGCAAGAACGTGCAGGGCGCGATTCTCTACGCCCAGGCGCTGGAAGAGATCATTCCCGACTTCCGCGAGGACGCGCCGCTGGAGCGCCACATCATCGAGCAGCGGCTGTGGATGCTCGACGACAGCTCGTTCGTCGGCACCCACGTGCGCAGCGAGGACTACAACAAGCCGCCCTACAACCGCTACACCATCATCCGCGCGCAGTTCGACAAGTGGTTCAGCGGCAAGGTGCGCGAAGCCGGCGCGCTGCTGATCTGCGAGACCACGGTCAGGCACCTGATCCTGGACGGCGACCAGGTGGTCGGCGTGCAGTGCGACCGCGAGCAGGGCGACGTCTACGCCGACGTGGTGATCCTGGCCGACGGCGTGAACTCCACGCTCGCGCGCAAGGCCGGCTTCCACGGCGAGATCGAGGCCGGCAACGTGGCGCTGGCGGTCAAGGAAATCCTGTTCATGCCCGAGGAGACCATCCGCCAGCGCTTCAACGTCGGCGAGGAGGAAGGCGTGGTCATCGAGATGGTGGGCAAGATCACCGACGGCATGATGGGCACGGGCTTTCTCTACACCAACAAGGAGTCGCTCACCATCGGCGTGGGCTGCATGCTCGGCGACTTCAAGGCCAACCCGAACCGCACCAGCCCCTACGTGCTGCTCGAGCAGATGAAGCGCCACCCGTCGATCGCGCCGCTGATCGCCGGCGGCGAGATGAAGGAATACTGCGCGCACCTGATCCCGGAGGGCGGCTTCCATGCCATCCCGCAGGTCTACGGCCACGGCTGGATGATCGTGGGCGACTCGGGCGGCTTCGTCAACGCCGCGCACCGCGAAGGCTCGAACCTCGCCATGACCACCGGCCGCCTGGCCGCGCAGACGGTGATCCGGGCCAAGGCCGCGGGCAGCGGCTACCGCGCCGGCGCGCTGCGGGCCTACAAGGCGGCGCTGGACGACAGCTTCGTCATGAAGGACCTGCGCAAGTACCGCGACATGCCGCGCGTGCTGCACCAGAACCCGCAGTTCTTCACCACCTACCCCGAGCTGCTGGGGCGCGCCGCGCGCACCATGATCACGGTCGACGGCGTGGACAAGAAAACCAAGGAGCGCGAGATCCTGTCGAGCTTTCGCCGCACCCGTTCCCTCACCGGCCTGGTGGGCGACGCCTACAAACTCTGGAGGGCCTTCCGATGAGCGCAATCCCCGTCAACGTCGAGGAAAAACTGTTCCAGAACCGCTACCGCGTGGATGCGGGGCGGCCGCACATCCGCATCAAGGACGCGGACGTGTGCCTGAACGAGTGCGGCAGCAAGAGCTGCACCTTCGTCTGCCCCGCGTCCTGCTACAAGGCCGAGGGCAACGGCGCGGTGACGCTGATCACCGACGGCTGCCTCGAATGCGGCAGCTGCCGCATCCTCTGCACCGACCACCAGAACATCGAGTGGGACTACCCGCGCGGCGGCCACGGCATCCTGTTCAAGTTCGGCTGAAGGCGCGCGCACCATGCCCCGGCGCGCCGCCGTCGCGTCGCTGGCCGACGAGCACGCCGCGGCCGGCGGGGTGGCGGCGGTCGACCGCGCGCTGTGCCTGCTGTCGGCCTTCGGCGCCGACACGCCGGCGCTGACGCTGAGCGCGCTCGCGCAGCGCACGCGCCTGTACAAGAGCACCGCCCTGCGGCTGCTGGCCTCGCTGGAGCACGCGCAGCTCGTCACGCGGCTGGCCGACGGCCGCTACGCGCTGGGGCCCGGCGTGGCCAGGCTGCACACGGTCTACACGCAATCGTTCTCCTACGAGCCGCTGGTGATGCCGGTGCTGCGCCAGCTGGGCGCGGCAACGCGGGAAAGCGCGGCCTTCCACGTGCGCCAGGGGATGTACCGGCTGTGCCTGCACCGCGTCGACTCGCCGCAGCCGGTGCGCGACCACATCCGCGTGGGAGACCTGCTGCCGCTGGACCGCGGCGCGGGCGGGCGCGTGCTGCAGGCCTACGGCAGCGAGGGCAGCGAGAACGACGCTGCGCTCGGCCGGCGCATCCGCCAGCGGCGGGTCGTCGTGCTCTGCGGCGACCGCGAGCCGGAACTCGCCGGCATCGCCGCGCCCGTCTTCGGCCCCGCCGGGCAGCTCGCCGGCACCATCACGCTGACCATGCCGCGCGAGCGGCTGCGCCCGGCCTGGGCGCTGGCGGTCAGGAGCGCGGCGCGCGCGCTCACCGGGCGGCTTGGCGGCAGGTTTCCGGCGCCGGGCGCCACCGCCGCGGGAAACGCGCTTGTGGACAGCGGCCGCGGCGTTTAAATTGGCAGGCGCGGGCCCGCGGGCGGCCATGACGGCCGGACCGCGCCGAAGCCAACGCTGCAAACCGAGGAGACCAACGTGCTGCTGAACGCCGAAGATTCCGTGCTGGTGCTGGTGGACCTGCAGGCGCGGCTGATGCCGGCCATCCATGACGGCGAGCGCGTGCTGCGGGAATGCGCGCGGCTCGCCCGCATCGCCGGCATGCTCGGCGTGCCGGTGATCGGCACCGAGCAGAGCCCGGCCAGCCTGGGCCAGAATCTCGCGGAGATCCGGCAACTGTGCGGGCTGACCGTGGCCAAGGATCATTTCGACGGCTGCGAGGACGGCCTCGCCGAGGCCCTGCCCGCCGGGCGCAAGACCGTGGCGATCGCCGGCTGCGAAGCCCATGTGTGCGTGCTGCAGACCGCGATGGGCCTGCTGCGGCGCGGCTACGGCGTGAGCCTCGTCACCGACGCGGCCGGCTCGCGCCAGCCGGCCAGCCACGCCGCCGCGGCCGAGCGCCTGCGGCAGGCCGGCGCGGCCGTGGTGACGGTGGAGATGGCGGCCTTCGAGTGGATGCGCAGCAGCCGGCACGCGCGCTTTCGCGACGTGCTGGCGCTGGTCAGGTAGGCGCGGCCGCCCGGCGCCGGGTCAGGCCTTGGGCGGCCGGCGTCGGGCGGCCGGCGTCAAGAATCAGGCCTTGGCGGGACGCCCGGTCTTGACCGCTTCCAGGCCCGCGACCGCGGCCAGCAGTTGCTGGTCGTCGAGGCCGGCAAGCAGGATCAGGCCCGCGCGCAGCAGCTCGCTCTTCTTCGCGGCGACGCCGGCGCCGAGGCAGCGCTCCTTGAGCGCGTCGAGCTGGCCGTATTCCGACTTCGGCATGGTGAAGCTGTCGCGCACCACTTTTTCCTTCTTCGCGCGGCGGGCCTTTTCTTCCGGCCTGGCCGCCACCGGGGCAGGGGCCTTGGCGGCTTCGGCGGGCTTGGCCGGGCTGTCGGCCCTGGGTGCCTTGGCGGGCTTGGCCGCCTTCGGCGCCTTGGCCGGCTTCACGGCTTTTTCCGCTTTCTCCACCTTGGCGGCCTTCGCTGCCTTCGGCGCTTTTGCCGCGGCCTGCGCGGCCTCGGCCGGAGCCGCCTTGGCGGAGGTCTTGCGGGCCTTGCGGGGGGACGTTGCTGCCTGCTTGCCGGGAGTATCCATGCTCATGGGGAAGTAGAAGGTTGTGTCGGTCGGCGCCTTGACGATGGGGGAATGCATCCAGATTCTTTCACGAAACGAAAACGATATAAACAGTATATACGGTTTAAGCGCCGGCGCGAACGATTCCGCAAGGCGGCGGCGGGCGGCCGGCACCAGCCCCGATCGCGCTAGCCTTCCCGGCCGCCGGCCGCGGGCGCGGCGGCGGCCTCGGGCGGCAGCAGCCCGGCCTGCCGGTGCGCGGTCAGCTTCTTGTAGAAAGCGGCGCGGCTCAGGCCGATGCTGCCGGCGGCGCTGGCCACGTGGCCGCCATGCGCGGCCACGTGGCCAGCGCCTGCATCAGGTAGTCCGCCTCGAAGCGCGCCATCGCGGCGGCGTAACCGGCCGGCGCGGCTGCCGGCGGCGCGGCCGGCAAGTCCCGCGCGGCCGGGGAAGCCGGCAATGCGAGCGATGCGGACGATGTGGACGATGCTGCCGGCGCCGGTTCCGCCGGGACCGGCGCGGCGGGCGGCGCCGGCTCGCGGCCGAGCAGCGAGGCGAGCACCTGCGCGTCGGCATCGTCGGCGTCGTGCATCATCACCAGCCGCTCCAGAGCGTTGCGCAGCTCGCGCACGTTGCCCGGCCAGTCATGCCCGGCCAGCAGCGCCAGCGCCGCGTCGGACAGCACCGGCGCGTCGCGCCCGGCGCGCGCGCAGATTTCCTCGAGCAGCGCGTAGGTCAGCGGCACCAGGTCCGGCTGGCGCCGGCGCAGCGGCGGCAGGTAGACCGGCAGCACGTTGAGCCGGTAATACAGGTCCGCGCGGAACTTGCCCGCGGCCACCAGCGCCGGCAGGTCGGCCGAGGTGGCGGCGATGATGCGCACGTCGGAGCGGATGATGCGGTTGGAGCCGAGCGGCTCGAACTCCTTGTCCTGCAGCGCGCGCAGCAGCTTGCTCTGCAGCATCAGCGGCATGTCCCCGACCTCGTCGAGCAGCAGCGTGCCGCCGTCGGCCAGCTCGAACTTGCCCATGCGGCCCTTGCGGTCGACGCCGGTATAGGCGCCCGGCGCGGCGCCGAAGAACTCCACTTCCAGCAGCGCTTCCGGGATGGCCGCCACGTTGACCGTGACCAGCGGCCGCTCGGCGCGCGCCGAGGCGGCGTGGATGGCATGCGCCAGCAGTTCCTTGCCGGTGCCGGTCTCGCCCAGCAGCAGCACCGGCGCGTCGGCCAGCGCGGCGCGGCGCGCCTGCCGCTTGACCTCCAGCGTGGCCGCGCAGGTGCCGACGAAGCTGGCGAAGGTGTACTTGGCGCGGCGCGCCTGTTCCAGCGTGCGGCGCGTGGCGACCAGCTCCTCGCGCACGCGCGAGTAGTGCAGGAACAGCGGCGTGAGCGACTTGAGCTCGTCGAACAGCGCGAAGCCGACCGCGCCCACGGTGTTGCCGTCGCCGTCCTTGATCGGCAGGCGCATCACGATCATCGGCTCGCGCCCGGTCTCGAGGATGTCGAGCAGGATCGGCTTGCCGGTCGCCACCACCTCGCGCATCAGGCTGTTGGGGATGACGCGCTCGCAATCCAGGCCGATGGCGTCGCGCGGGTCGGCGAAACCGAAGCGCGCGGCATAGCGCTTGTTGATCCACACCACGCGGCCCTGCGCGTCCACCACGATCGTGCCCTCGCTGAAATTCTCGAAGGTGCGGAACAGCGACTCCATCGCGCGGCGGGCCACGGAATCGTAGTTGCCCAGCGCGCTGTCGCCGATCTCGCTCAGTGTTTCCATCGTCTCCGTCGTTGCCATCGTCTTTGCTTTTTGTCTCCACATTGAGACAAAGTTTCTCATATTCGAGACTGTGGCGCGGCGTGGCACGGACATCCGCCCTCCGGATTCCACGATTCGAGATTTCGTCATGCCTTTCCGTCCACCTTCTTCGCGGGTTTATGGCTCGTCAGCCACTTCCCGCACTGGCATGGTCCGTGCAAAGGCATGCGGCGCCCGCCGCGCGGCCCTTGCCGCGGGCGGGACCGTCGCCGTGCGCGCGCCCGGTTTCCCGGCCGTGGGCGCGCGCTCAAATCAATAAGATCCTCGCGGAGACCTCATGTCGTTTGTCGTAGTCATTGCAGCCCTTGCATTCCTGATGTTCGCCGCTTACCGGGGCTACAGCGTCATCCTGTTCGCGCCGCTGGCCGCCCTCGGCGCCGTGCTGCTCACCGATCCGTCCGCGGTCGCGCCCGCCTTCACCGGCATCTTCATGGAAAAGATGGTGGGCTTCGTCAAGCTGTACTTCCCCGTGTTCCTGCTCGGCGCGGTGTTCGGCAAGGTCATCGAGCTGTCCGGATACTCGCGCTCGATCGTCGCCGCCGCGATCCGCTACATCGGCAGCGCGCGCGCCAACGCCGTGATCGTGGCGGTGTGCGCGCTGCTGACCTACGGCGGGGTGTCGCTGTTCGTGGTGGTGTTCGCGGTCTATCCGTTCGCCGCCGAGCTCTATCGCCAGAGCAACATTCCCAAGCGGCTGATGCCCGGCGCGATCGCGCTCGGCGCGTTCTCGTTCACGATGGATTCGCTGCCCGGCACGCCGCAGATCCAGAACATCATCCCGACCACGTTCTTCAAGACCACCGCGTGGGCCGCGCCCGCGCTCGGCGTGCTCGGCGCGCTGTTCATCATCGCGGTGGGCCTGGCGTACCTCGAATGGCGCCGCCGCGCGGCGGTGGCGCGCGGCGAAGGCTACGGCACCTCGCTGGTGAACGAGCCGGAGCCGGTGGCCACCACGCACCTGCCCAACCCCGTGCTGGCCATCGCGCCGCTGGTGCTGGTGGGCGTGGCGAACTTCGCGCTGACCCGCCTGATCCCGCAATGGTACGGCGCCACCAGTTCGCTCTCGCTGCCGGGGCTGGCCAAGCCGGTCTCGATCCCGACCGCCTCGGTCACGGCCATCTGGGCCGTCGAAGGCGCCCTGCTGCTGGGCATCGTGGTCGTGGTGCTGACCGCGTTCGGCACCGTGCGCCAGCGCTTCGCCGAAGGCAGCAAGGCCGCCGTCGCCGGCGCGCTGCTGGCCTCGCTCAACACCGCCTCGGAATACGGCTTCGGCGGCGTGATCGCCGCGCTGCCGGGCTTCCTGGTGGTCAGCGACGCGCTCAAGAGCATCCCCAACCCGCTGGTCAACGCCGCGGTCTCGGTCAGCACGCTGGCCGGCATCACCGGCTCGGCCTCGGGCGGCATGAGCATCGCGCTGGCCGCCATGTCCGACACCTTCATCCAGGGCGCGCAGGCCGCCGGCATTCCGCTCGACGTGCTGCACCGCGTGGTGGCGATGGCCAGCGGCGGCATGGACACGCTGCCGCACAACGGCGCCGTCATCACCCTGCTGGCCGTGACCGGACTGACCCACCGCGAGTCGTACCGCGACATCTTCGCCGTCACCGTCATCAAGACGCTCGCGGTATTCTTCGTCATCGCGGTCTTTTATCTCACCGGCCTGGTCTGAGCCCGGCACGAAAGCCGCCCGCGCGGACATGACGCGCGGGCGAAATCCCCACGCATACACGCAAATCCCATGACAGACCTGAAAGGAAAGACGGCGCTGATCACCGGCTCGACGAGCGGCATCGGCCTAGGCATTGCCGAGGTGCTGGCGCAGGCCGGCGCCAACATCATGCTCAACGGCTTCGGCGACATCGACGCGGCCCTGGCCGCCATCCGCGCCACCGGCGCGCAGGCCGAGCACCACCCGGCCGACATGCGCAAGGCCGACGAGATCGAGGCGATGTTCGCCGCGGCCGGCACGCGCTTCGGCGCCGTGGACATTCTCGTCAACAACGCCGGCATCCAGCACGTCGCGCCGGTCGAGGCCTTCCCGCCGCAGAAGTGGGACGACATCATCGCCATCAACCTGACCTCGGGCTTCCACACCACGCGCTGCGCGCTGCCCGGCATGCGCGCGCGCGACTGGGGCCGCATCATCAACATCGCCTCGGTGCACGGCCTGGTCGGCTCGGCCGGCAAGTCCGCCTACGTGGCGGCCAAGCACGGCCTGGTCGGCCTGACCAAGGTCACTGCGCTCGAGACCGCGCGCACCGGCGTGACCTGCAACGCGATCTGCCCGGGCTTCGTGCTGACGCCGCTGGTGCAGAAGCAGATCGACGACCTCGCCGCGCGCGAGGGCCTGACGCCGGCCGCGGCGCAGGCGCGCCTGCTCGATGAAAAGCAGCCGTCGGGCCAGTTCGTCACGCCCGCGCAGCTCGGCAACCTCGCGCTGATGCTGTGCTCGCCGTTCGGCAGCGAGATCCGCGGCGCGGCCTGGGTGGCCGACGGGGGCTGGACGGCGCAGTAAGGCGGCGATGCGCGCGGATGCAAGGCCCTCGGAATCGAGGGCCTTTTTTATTCCCGGCGCGCAGGCAAAAAGAAAGCCCTCACGACTGGAGGGCTTTCTTTCGAAGCATGGCGGCACCCGGGCTTCGGGCGGCGCGGCCGGGCTTTCCCGGCGCGGCGCCGCTGTCCGGATTCACGCCACGGCAGGCGCTCAGCCCGCGAAGTTCTTGCCGGCGAAGTCCCAGTTCACCACGTTCCAGAATGCCTCGACGTACTTCGGGCGGGCATTGCGGTAGTCGATGTAGTAGGCGTGTTCCCACACGTCGCAGGTCAGCAGCGGCTTGGCGTCGGTGGTCAGCGGGGTGGCGGCGTTGGAGGTCGAGACCAGGTCCAGCGAGCCGTCGGCCTTCTTGACCAGCCAGGCCCAGCCCGAGCCGAAGGTGCCGACCGCGGTCTTGGTGAATTCTTCCTTGAACTTGTCGAACGAGCCCCACTTGGCGTTGATGGCAGCCGCCAGCGCGCCGGTCGGCTGGCCGCCGCCGTTGGGCTTGAGCGAGTCCCAGTAGAAGGTGTGGTTCCACACCTGGGCGGCGTTGTTGAAGATGCCGCCGGAGGACTTCTTGACGATTTCCTCGAGGGTCGAGTTCTCGAACTCGGTGCCCTTGATCAGGTTGTTCAGGTTGGTGACGTAGGTCTGGTGGTGCTTGTCGTGATGGAACTCCAGGGTCTCCTTGGAGATGTGCGGAGCGAGCGCATCATGCGCGTAGGGCAGCGGGGGGAGAGTATGTTCCATTGTTTTGTCTCTGTGGGGTTGAAGGACGGGAGATGTCGATTGTAGGGGACTTGCCAGACCCGCGCAAACGCGGGAAACAAAGCCCCCTCGAACATATTAGGTTCATCGATATGCGTTCGCTGTCGGTGGGCCGCCGACGCCCGCGAAGGCCGCCGCGGCCTGCCTGCGCTACACCTCGCCCAGGCGCGGCTGGACGCTGGCGATGCCGGCGTCGGCCACGCCTTCAGCCAGGTGGATCTCGATGGTGGTGCCGGCGCGCAGCTCGGCCGGCGAGCGCAGCGCGTGGCCGCGCTGGTCGAGCAGCACGGCGTAGCCGCGCTCGAGCGTGCGCTGCGGCGCCAGCAGTTCCAGCGCGCCGGCGGCGCGCTGCCAGCGCTGCCCGGCGCGCTCGTGCTGGCGGCGCGCGGCGTCGCCCATGCGCAGCGCGACGCGGCGCAGTTCGGCCTGGGCCGCCGCCAGGTCGGGGCGGCCGGCGGCCCAGCGCATGGCCAGCACCTGCTGCTGGTGGCGGCGCGCGGCCACGGTGTCGCGCAGCGCGCTGCGCAGGTGCCGCATCAGGTTGTCGACCTGCAGGCGGCGCTCCTGCAACTGCGCCTGCGGGCTGCGCAGGCGGCGCGCCAGCCAGTCCAGGCCCTGGGCGCGGCGGTCGAGCTGGCGCTGCATGCACTGGGCCAGCGCGTTGCGCGCGCGCAGGGCCTGCATCAGCATGTGGGCGCGGTCGGGGCTGACCAGCTCGGCGGCGCCGGTGGGGGTGGGCGCGCGCACGTCGGCGACAAAATCGGCGATGGTGAAATCGGTCTCGTGGCCCACGCCCGACACCAGCGGCACGGCGCAGCGCGCGATGGCCTGCGCCACGCATTCCTCGTTGAACGACCACAGGTCTTCGATGCTGCCGCCGCCGCGGCACAGGATCAGCACGTCGCATTCGTTGCGCGCGCTGGCGGTGTCGATCATCGCGGCGATCTTCTCGGCGGCGCCCGCGCCCTGCACCGGCACCGGATAGACCACCACCGGCACGTGCGGCGCGCGCCGGCGCAGGGTGCTGAGCACGTCGCGCAGCGCGGCGGCCTGCAGCGACGTCACCACGCCGATGGCGCGCGGATGGGCCGGCACCGGGCGCTTGCGCTCGGGCGCGAACAGGCCGGCCTGCGCGAGTTTCTCTTTCAGGCGCAGGAAGGCTTCGTAGAGATTGCCGAGGCCCGCGCGGCGCATGGCTTCCACGCCGAGCTGCAACTCGCCGCGCGCCTCGTACATCGACACCAGCGCCCGGACTTCCACCGCCTCGCCCTCGCGCGGCACGAACCCGACATGCTGGTTGCGCCCGCGGAACATCACGCAGCGGATCTGCGCGCGCGCGTCCTTGAGCGAAAAGTACCAGTGCCCGCTGGCGGCGCGGGTGAAATTGGAGATTTCTCCCCTTACCCAGAGCAGCGGGAAATTGCGTTCGAGCACCTGGGAAATGGCGTGGTTGAGTTCGCCGACGGGGATGGCTTCGCGGCCGCCCGCGGGCGCCGCAGGCTGGGGTTCACGCGAAAAGTTCAGCGATTCAGACATGGGCGCAGCCGGGCATGCGGCGTGGAATTGACATGTCCACAGCATAACCGCTCTGTCAAGTCTCTTGGCGGGGGGCGGCCCGTCGACCCGCAAAGCCGCATGACTTGACACAAGCCTTTGATTCTTATGTGGTTTCTGCTGTCTTATTTTTTGAGCAATGTAAGCAAACCCCTTATGCGTCAACGACTTACCGGCTGCGCCCCCGGCTTGTTCACAAAGTTATCCACAGGAACTCTGGACAACCTTGCCAGAAGGCCCGTGCCTGTGGATAGATTGGCGGCCGCCGGTCCGCCGGCTGTGGGTAAACCGTAAACACGATGTAAAGACCATCAAAAGTGCTGCCGGAACCATATTCAGCCGGAATCGCGCCGGGCACCCCGGAAACCGGCCTGCCCGGTTGCTGCCCGTTTTTTGGGCACGCCGGATTCCGGCCTTTGTTATCAATGGCTTAGCCCGCTTCTCCGGCGGTTGTCCACAACCCGTCCACAAGACTGTCCCGGACGAATGTGGAAAGCGGTCGACATGGCGGAAGTTTTTCGGATTCCTCCCCCTGACGGCGCGCCCAAGTGCTGCCGGGCTCTCTCTGCCCGTTTTTTGAGCAGACACGGGAAGCCGCTGCCGAATCAATGACTTAGCTGTGTTTTCAGGCAACTGTCCACAACCGCTCCACAACACTGTCCTGCCTTTATGTGGACAGCCCGAAACCTGGCCGCGCGTGCCGGCGCGGCGCCGGCGGGCCGCCGGCGTCACAGGCGCGCTGCCCGTTTTTTAGGCTGGCGATTGTTTTCCCTTTCGAATCAAGACGTTGAGCGGCTTGTCAGATAGCTGTCCACAATCCATCCACAACGCTGTCCCTGTCCTGTGTGGACATCCCGCGCGGCGCGGCGATGCGCCGCCGAGACACCGCGGCATGGCGTCTTGCCGCGCCGCCATGCCGCGGGTTAGAGTGGCGCCTGATTTTTCAATACAGAGCCAGCGCGCGTGCGGCTGCGGCGGCTGGCGTGCAGACAAGCCGTCGAATTTCGGGGTTCCACGTGTTTTCCATCATTCAAGCGGCCGGCTGGCCGATCTGGCCCTTGCTGATCGCCTCGGTCATCGCCCTGGCGCTGATCGTCGAGCGCTTCCTGAGCCTCAAGCGCAGCAAGGTGCTGCCGCCCAAGCTGTACGAGGAAGCGCTGACGGTGGCGCACCAGCGCCGCGCCACGCCCGAGGTGGTGAGCACCCTGGAGCAGAACTCGCCGCTGGGCCGCGTGCTGGCGGCCGGCCTGCGCCACGTCGTGCTGCAGCCCCACACCTCGCGCGACGCCGCCAAGGAAGTGGTCGAAGAAGCCGGCCGCGCGGTGGCGCACGAGCTGGAGCGCTATCTCAACGCGCTCGGCACCATCGCCTCGGTGGCGCCGCTGATGGGCCTGCTGGGCACGGTGATCGGCATGATCGAGATCTTCGGCAGCCAGGGCGGCGCCGGCGCCAGCCCCGAGCAGCTCGCGCACGGCATCTCGGTGGCGCTGTACAACACCGCCTTCGGCCTGATCATCGCGATTCCGGCGCTGATCTTCTGGCGCTATTTCCGCCGCCGCGTGGACGACTATGTGGCCGAGCTGGAATTCCGCGCCACGGCGTTCCTCGACGCCATCCTGCCGCAGCGCCGCGCCTGACTCCCGCCATGCACTTCCGTTCCCGCCAGCGGCGCGAAGAGCCGGAGATCAACCTGATCCCGCTGATCGACGTGCTGCTCGTGATCCTGATCTTCCTGATGATCACGACCACGTATTCGCGCTACACCGAGCTGCAGATCCAGTTGCCGACCGCCGACGCCGAGAAGGCCCAGCAGCGCCCGGGCGAGATCGTGGTGTCGGTCTCGGCCAAGGGCGTCTACGCCGTCAACAAGCAGGTCATGGAGCAGCAGGACGTGACCAGCCTGGCCGCGCGCCTGCGCGAGGTGGCCGGCGGCGGCGAAGGCCAGCCGCCCGTGCTGATCGTCAACGCCGACGCGCAGGCCAGCCACCAGTCGGTCATCAACGTGATGGAAGCGGCGCGCCTGGCCGGCCTTCCGCGCCTGACCTTCGCCACGCAGAGCTCGCAGGCGCGCTGAGGCAACGCCAGAGCTCGTCGCGGCGCACGGCAAGCCCCGGCTTGCCGCGGGCGCCGGAAGGTGCCCATAATGGTCAGATAAGGCGGCCTTGCCGCGCCCGGCCCCACACCGGCCGGCTGCCGCAGTTGCCCCGCTCGTTGCGCGCCGTTCCCGGCGCGTTCCCGTATCCTTCGCCACCGTCCGCCGCTTTCCTGACGCTTTCCTGACGCCCCCCGACGCTTCCCCAGACCCCTCCCCCCGACGCCCATGCCCGCTCCCCGCCACGCCCTCGCCGACTTCGTGACCGCCCAGTGGCAGCGCCGCGGCTGGTTCGCCTGGCTGATGCTGCCGCTTTCGTGGCTCTTCGGCCTGGTCAGCGGCTGGCGCCGGCTGGCCTACCGGCGCGGCTGGTACAAGTCCACGCGCCTGCCGATGCCGGTGGTGGTGGTGGGCAACGTGACCGTGGGCGGCACCGGCAAGACGCCGGCCGTGATCGCGCTCGCGCACGCGCTGGCCGAGGCCGGCCTGCGCCCGGGCGTGGTCTCGCGCGGCTATGGCGTCACGCTGAAGCACCCGCGCCGGGTCAAGCCGACCTCGGAGGCGCGCGACGTCGGCGACGAGCCGCTGCTGATCGCGCGCGCGGCCGACGTGCCGGTGTGGGTCTTCCCCGACCGCGCGCTGTGCGCGCAGACCATGCTGGTGTCGCACCCCGGCGTCAACGTGCTGCTGCTCGACGACGGCCTGCAGCACTACAAGCTCCAGCGCGACTTCGAGATCGTGATGTTCGACACGCGCATGGGCGGCAACGGCTTCCTGCTGCCGGCCGGCCCGCTGCGCGAGCCGCTCTCGCGCCAGCGCGACGCCACCCTCATCAACGACCCGGACTTCCGCGCCAGCCCCGCGCGGCCGGACGTCTACGGCATGCGCCTGGAGCTGCAGGACGCCTGGCAGTTGGCCGATCCGGCCCTGGCCAGGCCGCTGTCGGCGTTCGCCGGGCAGCGCGTGCTGGCCGCGGCCGGCATCGGCAACCCCGAGCGCTTCTTCGCCAGCCTGCGCGGCGCCGGCCTGCAACCCGACACCATGCCGCTGCCGGACCACTACGACTTCGCCGAAGACCCGTTCGCCGACGATCCCGTCGCGCGCGCCGCCGACGCCATCCTGATCACCGAGAAGGATGCCGTAAAATGCGAGCGCCTGAGCGACCCGCTCGATCCGCGGATCTGGGTCGTCCCCACCCTGCCCGTGATCGACGCGGGCCTGATCGACAAGATTCGCCGCGCCGTCGCCGCGCACGCCCAGTCCGCGCCCGGCGCGGCGGGCGCCGCGGCCGCGGCCGGCCACACCAAGGAAACCCGAGATGGACAACCGGCTGCTTGAAATCCTGGTCTGCCCGCTGTGCAAGAGCAAGCTGGAATACGACCGCGCCGCCCAGGAACTGATCTGCCAGGTCGACAAGCTGGCCTACCCGATCCGCGACGGCATCCCCGTGATGCTGGCCGACGAGGCCCGCCAGACCGTGCCGGGCCGCCTGGTCTCGCCGGACTGACCCACGCATACCGAGCCCGCATCATGTCCCTGCCCGCCTTTACCGTGGTCATCCCGGCGCGCCTGGCCTCGACCCGCCTGCCCGACAAGCCGCTGGCCGACATCGGCGGCAAGCCCATGATCGTGCGCGTGGCCGAGCGCGCCCACGCCAGCTCGGCGCAGCGCACGGTGGTCGCCACCGACGCCGCCGAGGTCGCCGCGGCCTGCGCCGCGCACGGCATCGAGGCGGTGCTCACGCGCGCCGACCACCCGTCCGGCACCGACCGCCTGGCCGAGGTGGCTACGCTGCTGGGCCTGGCCGACGACGCCATCGTGGTCAACGTGCAGGGCGACGAGCCGCTGATCGAGCCGGGCCTGATCGACGAAGTGGCGCTGCACCTGGCGCGCCACGCCGACTGCGCCATCGCCACCGCCGCCCACCCGATCGGCGCGATCGCCGAGGTCTTCAACCCCAACGTGGTGAAGGTGGTGTGCGACGCGGCCGGCCGCGCGCTGTATTTCTCGCGCGCGCCGATCCCGTGGGCGCGCGACGCCTGGGCCGGCGTGCCGGCCCGGCCCGCGGCCGACCCGCAGGCGGCGCTGCCGGACATGCCGGTGCTGCGCCACATCGGCCTGTACGCCTACCGCGCGGCGTTCCTGCGGCGCTTTCCCACGCTGGCGGCGGCGCCGCTGGAACAGACCGAGGCGCTCGAGCAGTTGCGCGCGATGTGGCACGGCGAGCGCATCGGCGTGCTGCAGACCACCGCCGCGCCCGCGCCGGGCGTCGACACGCCGGCCGACCTGGAGCGCGTGCGCGCGCTGTGGGCACGAGGCATGGCGCAGGAAGGCCCCTGACGCCACCCCGGCGCGCGGTGCCGCGGTGCGCGCGCGCATCACCGGCACGGCTGTCATGACAGTTGTCACCGTGCCGGCAAGCCGGTTTTACGCCGCCTCATGGCATAATGCTTGACGATACAGAGCCGTCGGGCGTTCAGACGCCCGGCCAAGGCTCGGTGGGGAGATGAAAAGAGTGAGCCCGTCCGGTATCCGGGTCGCCGCCATCGGCAGCGAGCCGCGGCATGCCGGCCGTCGACAGACCAGACTCCGATCCGAGGCGCGCCGCCCCCGCGGCGCGGTAAGCCTCGCGTCAAGTTTCGGCGTTACCCTCCTTCCATCCCCCGCCTTACCAGATTCAAAACTCTGAGGACCCGTAAATGCGTTTGATCCTGTTGGGCGCGCCCGGCGCCGGCAAAGGCACGCAAGCCCAGTTCATCTGCGAGAAGTTCGGCATTCCGCAAATCTCCACCGGCGACATGCTGCGCGCCGCGGTGAAGGCGGGCACGCCGCTCGGCGTGGCGGCCAAGAAGGTGATGGACGCAGGCGGCCTGGTGTCGGACGACATCATCATCGGCCTGGTCAAGGACCGCCTGCAGGCGGCCGACTGCAAGGGCGGCTACCTGTTCGACGGCTTCCCGCGCACCATCCCGCAGGCCGAGGCCATGAAGGAAGCGGGCGTGGCGATCGATTTCGTGCTGGAAATCGACGTGCCGTTCGATGCCATCATCGAGCGCATGAGCGGACGCCGCGTGCACGTGGCGTCGGGCCGCACCTACCACGTCAAGTACAACCCGCCCAAGGCCGAGGGCCTGGACGACGTCACCGGCGAGCCGCTGATCCAGCGCGAGGACGACAAGGAAGAAACCGTCAAGAAGCGCCTGGACGTCTATTCCCAGCAGACCCGTCCGCTGGTGGACTACTACTCCAGGTGGGCCACCGAGGGCGACGCCAGCGCCAAGGTCGCGCCGCCGCAGTACCGCAAGATCGCGGGCGTGGGCAGCGTGGAAGACATCACGGCGCGCGTGTTCGGCGCGTTGAAGTAAGCGGCATTTGAATCAGCGACCGCGGCGGCAACGCCGCGCGGCGCACGCGAAAGGCGGCCTTCGGGCCGCTTTTTTCGTTTTGGGACCGGGGCGGAAGCCGCCCGCGCTGATCGGCCATTGATTGACGTTTACGTAAACGTTATGCCAACATGCCGATCCAACGGCAGCACCGGTCCGGCATACCCGCATCCCGGGGCAAGCATCCCGAAACGAGCATCCCGAAATCAAAGGAGAGAGACAAAGATGGAAATCCGCGACAACGTATTCATCGTCACCGGCGGCGCGTCGGGCCTGGGCGAGGGCAGCGCCCGCATGCTGGCCGCGGCGGGCGGCAAGGTGGTGATCGCCGACCTCAACGAGGCCGCCGGCGCGGCGCTGGCGGCCGAGCTGGGCGGGCGCTTCGTGCGCTGCGACGTCACCAGCGAGACCGACGGCCAGGCGGTGGTGGCCGCCGCCACGGCGCTGGGCCGCCTGGCCGGGCTGGTCAACTGCGCCGGCATCGCCACCGCCGGCAAGACCGTCGGCAAGAACGGCCCGCACCCGCTCGATGCGTTCGACAAGACCATCCGCGTCAACCTGATCGGCACCTTCAACATGATCCGGCTGGCCGCCGCGGCGATGGTGCAGAACACGCCCGACGCCGAGGGCGAGCGCGGCGTGATCGTCAACACCGCCTCGGTGGCGGCCTTCGACGGGCAGATCGGCCAGGCCGCCTACGCCGCCTCCAAGGGCGGCGTGGTGGCCATGACCCTGGCCATCGCGCGCGACCTGTCGCGCGACGGCGTGCGCTGCATGACCATCGCGCCGGGCATCTTCGAGACGCCGATGCTGCTGGGCATGCCGCAGGAAGTGCAGGACGCGCTCGGCCGGATGGTGCCGTTCCCGCCGCGCCTGGGCCGCCCGGCCGAATACGCCAAGATGGTCGCCGCCATCATCGGCAACACCATGCTCAACGGCGAGGTGATCCGCCTGGACGGCGCCATCCGCATGCAGCCCAAGTAAGCTCAGCCGCCGGCGCGCTGCGCCGGCATCAGCATCACCAGCGTCAGCCCCGGCGCGGCCGCCGGCACCAGCGTGAGCTGCTCGAAATGCAGCAGCCCGCGCCGCGGATGGCGAAAGCCGCGCCGGCCGCCCTGGCGCTCCTCCACGTCCTGCGACAGCCAGTCGGCGCGGAAGGCCGGGCTCTCGGCCAGCAGACCCTCGACCAGCGCGCGCGTGGGCGGGTCCTCGGCATGGCGGATGCTGTGCGCGCGGAATTCCGCCACCAGCCGCGCCGCCCGGTGCGGCCAGTCTTCCACCAGCGCCTGCAGGCCCGGCGACAGGAACATGCTGCGCAGCAGATTGCGCTCGCTGCTGGCGCCGTCGAGCCAGCCCACGAACAGGTCCGCCGCCGCCGCGTTCCACGCCAGCGCGTTCCATTGCCGGTCGAGCAGGTAGGCCGGCCCGGCGATCGCTTCCACGCTCGCCATCACGGTGGCCGGCACGTGGCCGTCCTGCGCCTGCATCGGGTCGCGCCGGCCCGCCAGCTCGAACAGGTAGGCGCGCTCGGCGCGCGACAGCCGCAGCGCGCCGGCCAGCCCGGCCAGCGCGCGCGCGGACAGCGCCACCGGGCGGCCCTGCTCCAGCCACGTCACCCAGGTCGCGCTCAACCCCGCCAGTTGCGCCAGTTCCTCGCGCCGCAGGCCCGGCGTGCGCCGCCGGCGGCCCGGCGCGAGGCCGACCTCGGCCGGCGCCAGCCGCTCGCGGTGCGCGCGCAGGAAACGGCCGAGCACGGCTTCGCGGGTCAGTTCGTGCTCACTGGGGGTGTCGTTCGGGGCAGCGGTGGCGGCAAGGGGCGCGGCGTCGGTCATGTGCAATGGGCGGGCGGTGGCTCCCGGCCTGCCCAGCGGCGAAAACTGGTGCGTTTTATACCAGGATAAAACGGTGACTTGTACCGGGAAAACAGGCTGCTACAGTACGTCGAAGCCGGCGGGCGGGCAAGTCCCCCGCCGCCCCGTCCCCTCACCAGAACCCACCGGCGGCGCGTGCCGCCAGGAGAGCCATATGCAGCAACAAGAACTCGTCGCCGCCCAGTTCGGCGCGACGGCCAGCGCCTACCTCACCAGCGCGGTCCACGCCCAGGGCGCCGACCTCCAGCAGCTCGCGCAGGCGCTGTCCGGCATCCCGGACGCCCGCGTGCTCGACCTGGGCTGCGGCGCCGGCCACGCCAGCTTCGCGGCGGCGAAGGTCGCGGCCGAAGTGACGGCTTACGATCTGTCGGCCGAGATGCTGGCCGTGGTGGAGGCGGCCGCGCGCGACAAGGGCCTGGGCAACATCGTCACGCGCCAGGGTGCCGCGGAAGTGCTGCCGTTCGCCGATGCCGGCTTCGACGCCGTGATCTCGCGCATGAGCGCCCACCATTGGCGCAACGTGCCGGCTGCGCTGGCGGAAATGCACCGCGTGCTCAAGCCGGGCGGCAAGGTGGTACTGATCGACATCGCGGGCTCCGAAGACCCGCTGCTCGACACCTGGCTGCAATCGGTGGAGCTGCTGCGCGATCCGTCCCATATCCGCGACTACACCGGCCGCGCGTGGCTGGCGATGCTGGCGGCGGCCGGCTTCGCGGCCAGCGTGTCGCCGGTGTGGCGCATCGAACTGGAGTTCGCCACCTGGGTGCAGCGCATGCGCACGCCCGAGGTGGCGGTGGCCGCCATCCGCCACCTGTGGCAGCTGGCGCCGGCGGAAGTCCGCGACCACTATCTGGTGCAGGCCGACGGCAGCTTCGCGCTGGAGGCGGTGATGGTGACGGCGGCGCGCGCCTGAGCGTCCGCGGCGCCTACGGCATGGCCGGCTCGGCCGGCAGCGGCAGGCTGCGCACCATCTGCCAGACCGCCGCCGCCGACGGCGACAGCGAGCGGTCCTCGCGGCACACCATGACGATGCGCCGCTCCTCGCGAGGCGTGAGCGGGCGCCACACCAGCGGCGAGGCGGCCGGCAGCGGCAGCGAGAACGACGGCAGCACCGAGGCGCCGATACCGGCCTCGACCATGCCGAACACGCTGGCCGAGTGGCCGAGCTCCTGCACCACGCTCGGCGTCACGCCGTGGCTGGCGAAGATGCGGTCGATCAGCGGCCGGCTGCCCGAGGCGAAATCCAGCAGCACCAGCGGCATGCCGTCCAGCGCGCGCCACGGCACCGACTCGGCGCCGGCCAGCGGATGGTCGCGCCGGCACACGAAGCAGAACGGGTCGGTGGCCAGCGGCGCGATGGTCAACCCCTCGCGAGCGAGCGGGTCGATCAGCACGCCGAAATCCACCGCGCCGGCGCGGATCTGCTCCAGCCCGTCGGCCTGCACGTTGTCGCGCACGCTCAGGCGGATGTCCGGATACTGGCGCGCGCAGGTGGAGACGTAGAGCGGCATCAGCCGCGCCGAGATCGTGGGTGCGCTGGCAATCACAACGCGGCCGCGATAGCGCTCGCCCAGCTGGCGCGTCTCTTCCAGCGTGTCGTCGAGCTGGCCGAGCAGCCGCTCGATGGCCGGCGCCAGCGCCTGCCCCGCCTCGGTGACGAGCACCTCGCGCGTGGTGCGGTCGAGCAGGCGCACGCCAAGTGCCTCTTCCAGCTCCGCCACGCCGCGGCTCACGGCGGGCTGGGTCAGCCCCACGGCATCGGCGGCGCGGCTGAAACTGCCATGCCCGACCACGGCGAGAAAGACGCGCAACTGGCGCAAGGTGTAATTCATGCGTCTATGAGATCAATGGATGCGATAAATGAATTTGCATTCTAGGCTGGCGTAGCGTCCAATACTAGGCGAAACCCTAATCCAACCTGCTGTCATGTCCGCCATCCTCTCACCGTTCAAGAAACTCTACGACTTGATCGACGGCTTCGTCCTCATCATGCTCTCCGCCATCGGCATCTCGCTGCTGGCGCCCCAGATCGGCGCCGGCGACGG
The DNA here is from genome assembly GCF_977008105.1 of Cupriavidus ulmosensis. Taxonomy (NCBI): domain Bacteria; kingdom Pseudomonadati; phylum Pseudomonadota; class Betaproteobacteria; order Burkholderiales; family Burkholderiaceae; genus Cupriavidus; species Cupriavidus ulmosensis. Next base: position 879,754 of record NZ_CDRMWP010000001.1, on the reverse strand, counting down.
TCCGCTGCACCTCGGCATCGTCACCAACCTAGGCGTGGCGCTGGTGTTCTTCCTGCACGGCGCGGCGCTGTCGCGCGACCGGCTGGTGGCCGGCGCGCGCCACTGGCGCCTGCACGCCTTCGTGCAGAGCTTCACCTATATCGTGTTCCCGGTGGTCGGCCTGGCGCTGATGTTCGGCCTGCGCCATATGCTGCCCGCCGAGCTGCTGCTGGGCGTGTTCTACCTGTGCGCGCTGCCGTCCACGGTGTCGTCGTCGGTGGCCATGACCTCGATGGCGCGCGGCAACGTGCCCGGCGCGATCTTCAACGCCACCATCTCCGGGCTGATCGGCATGGCCGCCACGCCGCTGCTGATGGGGCTGGTGATCAGCGCCAGCGGCGCCTCCATGCCGCTGGGCAAGGCGCTCATGGGCGTGGCGCTGCAACTGCTGCTGCCGTTCGCGCTGGGCCAGGCGGCCCGCCCGCTGATCGGCAACTGGCTGGTCAAGAACAAGCAGATCACCAACAAGATCGACCGCGGCGTGATCGTGCTGATCGTGTATTCCTCGTTCTGCGACGCCACCGCCGCCGGCCTCTGGCACAAGTACAGCTGGGAGACCATCGGCGCGGTGATGGCGCTGGCCGCCGTGCTGCTGCTGGTGATCCTGGCCACCACCACCTTCACCGCGCGCCGCCTCGGCTTCTCGGTGGAAGACGAGATCACGGCGGTGTTCTGCGGCTCCAAGAAGAGCCTGGCCAACGGCATCCCGATGGCCAAGATCCTGTTCGCCGGCCACCCGGCGCTGGGCCTGCTGGTGCTGCCGCTGATGGTCTACCACCAGTTGCAGCTGATCGTCTGCTCGGTGATCGCCTCGCGCTACGCCAACCGCGACACGCTGCCCGGCACGGCCACCGCGCGCGCGTAAGCACCGCGCTCGATGCAGAACGGCCGGCATTTGCCGGCCGTTCTGCTTTCCGGGGGGACGCCGCCTTACACCGACGGGTTCTTCGACAGCGGCGGATTGCGCGCGAAGTAGTTGCGGATGCCGCGCAGGATGGCGTTGGCCAGTTGCTCCTGGTGGGCTTCGTCGTTGAGCTTGCGCTCCTCCTCCGGGTTGCTGATGAAAGCGGTCTCGACCAGGATCGAGGGGATGTCCGGCGCCTTCAGCACGGCGAAGCCGGCCTGCTCCACGCTGCCCTTGTGCAGGCGGTTGATGCCGCCGATCTCCGACAGCACGGCCTTGCCGACCTGCAGGCTGTCGTTGATCTGCGCGGTGGTCGACAGGTCCAGCAGCACGCGCGCGACCTGGGCGTCCTTGTTGCCCATGTTGGCGCCGCCGATCAGGTCGGAGGCGTTTTCCTTGTTGGCCATCCAGCGCGCGGCGCTGCTCGAGGCGCCGCGCTCGGACAGCGCGAACACCGACGCGCCCTTGGCCTCCGGCGACAGGAAGGCATCGGCGTGGATCGACACGAACAGGTCGGCCTGCACGCGGCGCGCCTTCTGCACGCGCACGTTGAGCGGCACGAAGAAGTCCGCGTCGCGCGTCATCATGGCGCGCATGTTGGGCTGCGCGTCGATCTTGGCGCGCAGGCGATGCGCGATCTGCAGCACCACGTCCTTCTCGCGCGAGCCGGCCGCGCCGGTGGCGCCCGGGTCCTCGCCGCCGTGGCCCGGGTCGATGGCCACCGTCAGCAGGCGGCGCATCTTGAACGGGCGGTCGACGGGCGGATTGTTGGCGGGCAGCGCCGGCGGCGCGCTGTTCTGCGCCAGCGGCGGCGCGGACTGGGCGGACGGCGCTGCCTGGGGCGCGGGCGGCCGGGGCCGGATCGCGGCCATCGGCGGCATGGCCGGCACCGGGTTGGCGCCCTTGTCCTCGAACCGGCGCACCAGCGCGCCGATGGCGTCTTCCTCGCCGGTGGCGGGCGCGCCGGAGACGGTGTCGGCGCGGTCCGCGCCGGCCGGCGGCTGCGCCGCGGCGAAGCGGCGCTGCTTGTCCTCGGTGTCGCGCACCAGCTTCCACAGCGGGTCGGGCGGGTTGACCGGGTAGAGGTCGAACACCAGGCGGTTGCGGTAGTTGCCGATCGGCGCCAGCGTGAACACCTGCGGCGAGACGTCTTCCTTCAGGTCGAACACCAGCCGCACCACGCGCGGCCGGTTCTGGCCCACGCGCACGGTCTGGATGTACGGGTCGTTGGAGGTGATCTTGGCCACCAGCTCGCGCAGCGTGGGCGACAGGTCGAGGCCGTCGATGTCCACCACGAGGCGGTCGGGGCCGTGCACCATCTGGTGCACCGCGGCCAGCGGCGCGTCGGACTCGATGGTGACGCGGGTGTATTCCTCGGCGGGCCAGACCCGCACGGCGACGATGCCGGCGCCGAAGGCGATCTGCGGTCCCGCCAGCGTCAGCACCACGGTGCCGGCGCCGGCCTTGAGGCACTGCGCCAGCCATTTGCGGCGGGCCAGCAGCAGTTCATCGGGGCGGTCGGTGGCGAGTCGCTTGATCAGCATGCGCAAAGCAGGGTAAGTCCAATTTGAGTATAGGCACGAAGCGTGACCGTCCGGCGCTCCGCGGCATCGTCGGCGTCGCCCGTGTCCGATTGGAGCAACAGATGAAGGTCCGGTTCCCCGAGCAGGCGGCCGGCCTTCTCCGGCCATTCGACCAGGTTGAGGGCGGGTTCGGCAAAGCAGTCGCGAAAACCGGCATCGGCCCATTCCTCCGGGTCGGCGAAGCGGTACAGGTCGAAGTGGTAGACGGTCAGCGGCGAGCCGTCGGCGCGCGCGACCTGGTACGGCTCGCACAGCGTGTAGGTCGGGCTGCGGACCTTGCCCGGGTGGCCGAGCGCGCGCAGGATCGCGCGCGACAGCGTGGTCTTGCCCGCGCCGAGATCGCCCGAGAGCTGCACGTGCACGGTTTGCGGCGGCAGCACGCGCACGGCGCCGGCCAGCGCCGCGCCGAGCCGCGCGGTGGCGGCTTCGTCGGGCAGGGTCAGGGTGCGTTCTTCGAGCAGGGGCATTGCGTACAATTCGGGAATGATCGACCGAGCCACCGGCGCGCCCGCCACCTCACCCCTTCCTGCCAGCGGCGGCGCCGGCCTGGCTACGCTGGTGCGCTCGATCCGGGCGTGGGGCGCGGAGCTGGGCTTCGACGCGGTCAGCATCGCCGACGTGGACCTGAGCCGGGCGGAAGCGGGGTTGATGGCGTGGCTGGCGCAGGGCTACCACGGCGACATGGATTATATGGCGAACCACGGCCCGCGGCGCGCCCGCCCCGCGGAACTGGTGCCCGGCACCGTGCGCGCGATCGTGGCCCGCATGCCCTACCTGCCGGCCGCCGGCGCCGACGACTGGCGCACGCGCGAACTGGCCCGGCTCGACGACCCCGCCACCGCGGTGGTCTCGCTCTATGCGCGCGGACGCGACTATCACAAGGTGCTGCGCAGCCGCCTGCAGCAGCTGGCCAGCCGCATCGAGGCCGCCATCGGCCCGTTCGGCTACCGCGTGTTTACCGATTCGGCGCCGGTGATGGAGGTCGCGCTGGCCACGCAGGGCGGCCTGGGCTGGCGCGGCAAGCACACGCTGCTGCTCGACCGCGAGGGCGGCTCGATGTTCTTCCTCGGCGAGATCCTGGTCGACGTGCCGTTCCCGGCCGACCCGCCGGCCGAAGCCCATTGCGGCAACTGCCGCCGCTGCATCGACATCTGCCCCACGCAGGCCATCCTCGCGCCCTACCGGCTCGACGCGCGCCGCTGCATTTCCTACCTGACCATCGAGCACAAGGGCGCCATCCCCGAGCCGCTGCGTGCGCCGCTGGGCAACCGCGTGTACGGCTGCGACGACTGCCAGCTCGCGTGCCCGTGGAACAAGTTCGCCCACCGCGCCACGCTGCTGGACTTCGACGTGCGCAACGGCTTCGACGCGCCCGACATGGCGGCGCTGTTCGGCTGGACCGAGGCGGAATTCAGCCAGCGCCTGGAAGGCAGCCCGATCCGCCGCATCGGCCACGAGCGCTGGCTGCGCAACCTCGCGGTGGGGCTCGGCAATGGCCTGCGCGCGGCCTGCGAGCGCGGCGACGCGGCGCTGGCCGCGCGCATCCGCGCCGCGCTCGGCGCGCGCCAGGCCACGGCCAGCCCGCTGGTGCGCGAGCACATCGACTGGGCGCTGGCGCAGGAAGTGGGCGCCGCGGCGCCGGCCTGCGCCGCGGACTGAAACCCGCTTGAGCATGCCGGATCGGACCGAAGCCGCCGGCGGGCCGCGCCGGCGCCGTCCACGCTAGCCGCGCGCGCTAGCTGACCACGGCCAGCCAGAACGGCGTGGTGACGATGGCCACCACGGTCATGACCGAGATGGTGGCCGCCACCATCGGCCCGTTGCCGCCCATGCGCACGGCCAGGATGTAGGTGCTCGAGGCGGTCGGCAGCGAGGCGTACAGCACCACGATCTGCGCCTGCAGCTCGGTCAGCGGCAGCAGCCGCGCCAGCAGCCACGCGAAGCACGGCATCGCCACCAGCTTGACCCCGCTCCACCACGCCATCGGCCCGGCCGCGCCGGTGGCGCCGCTCATCTGCAGGCCGGCGCCCACGGTCATCAGCCCCAGCGCGGTCGAGGCCGAGCCGAGCCGGTTCAGCGTCATCGCCAGCACCTCGGGCGGATGCAGGCCGAGCAGGTTGGTCAGCAGGCCGCCCGCGGTGGCCAGAATCAGCGGGTTGCGCGCCAGCTCGCGCCACACGCGCGCGTCGCCGTGGCGCGCCAGCGCCCACACCGCCACCACGTTGCACAGCGGCACCGTGCAGCCGACGATCACCGCCATCATGGCGAGGCCCTCGCCGCCGCCCAGGCGCGCGGCCAGCGCCAGCGCGATGTAGGAATTGAAGCGGAAGGCGGTCTGCAGGCCGGAGGCGAAATCGACCGGCGCGGGCCGCAGCACCCACTTGACGGCGTAGCCGCCGGCCATGCCGAACGCGGTGGTCGCCAGGGCCAGGCCGAGCATGGCCGAGGTGGAGGAAAAATCGAACTTCGCGCTGTTGGTGGACTGCAGCAGCAGCGCCGGGAACAGGACGAAATACACCAGGCGCTCGACGCCGGCCCAGAACGCGCGGTCGAACGGCGTATAGCGCACCAGCAGCCAGCCGATCAGGATCAGGCTGAAATCCGGCACCAACAGCAAGGCAAAAGACATTGTCTCGTTTGTTTTAACTGCTTTCTTTGTTTTATTTGTCTTATCTGCGGAAACTGCCTCGCGTAGCGCAATTTCGGCAAAGTGCAACAAAGTGCGGACTAGGGCCGATACCGATAGGTATTGTTGCAGAAATCCCTCAATATGACACGTTCCGTCGTTCCGCCTGTCCTTCATGCTGCCCCGTCGTACCCCGTCCGCGCGCGCGCCGTTGCCGCGCCGCGCCTGCCAGCTGGCGCTCATCGCGAGCGCGGCCGCGGCCCTGTCCCTGCCTGGCGGGCACGCCCGCGCCGGCGAGATCGAGGGCATGCGCATCGACGACGCGACCCGGGTCGGCGGCAAGGAGCTGCAGCTCAACGGCATGGGCCTGCGCTCGGTGTTCGTCATCAAGGGCTACGTGGCCGCGCTCTACCTGCCCGAGAAGGCCCGCAACGCCACCGTGGTGCTGGGCGCGCCGGGCCCCAAGCGCCTGCAGATCCGGCCGCTGCGCGAGGTCGGCGCGGACAGCTTCATCAAGGCGCTGGACGAGGGCATCCGCGAGAACCACAGCGAGATGCAGGTGCGGCGGCTGTCCGAACGCCTGCTGCTGCTGCACCGGACGATGGAACAGATGGGCACGGCCCGCAAGGGCGACGTGATCGATTTCGACTTCTCGCCCGACGGCGGCACCGTGGTGGCCATCAACGGCACCCCGCGCGGCAAGCCGATCCCGGGCGAGGATTTCTACCAGGCGGTGCTGCGCATCTTCCTGGGCGACCATCCGGTCGACCGGGACCTCAAGCGCGGCCTCCTGGGCGGCTGACCGGCGAGACGCGGGCCGCAGCGCACGGCCCGCCCGCCAGAACTCACGCCGCCGGCCTCGCCGCGCCCGCCACCGCGGGCGCCTGGCCGGCGTTCTTCACCTTGGGCGGACATCCCCGCCCGGTCTTTGATGGGAGACACGATCTCATGCACAAGAGCAAGATTGCACTGGCCCTCGGCCTGGCCGCCGCCGCGTCGGTCGCGCAGGCGCAAAGCTTTCCGACCAAGCCGATCCGGCTGATCATCCCGTTCGCCCCGGGCGGCACCACCGACATCGTCGGGCGCGGCGCGGCCGACCAGATGAGCCGCATCCTGGGCCAGCCCGTGGTGGTGGAAAACCGCGCCGGCGGGGGCGGCTCGATCGGCGCCGACGCCATCGCCAAGGCCGCGCCCGACGGCTACACCATCGGCATCTCCACGGTGTCGACGATGGCGGTCAACCCCGCCTGCAACCCCAAGCTGTCCTACGACCCGATCAAGGACTTCAAGCCCATCACCAACCTGGCCAACGTGGCCAACGTGATCGCGGTCAACCCGAACTTCCCGGCCAAGAACTACCAGGAATTCCTCGCGGTGCTCAAGGCCAACCCGGGCAAGTACTCGTTCGCCACGTCCGGCACCTGCGCGTTCGGCCACATGCTGGGCGAGCAGTTCAAGGTCTCGACCAAGACCTTCATGGTCCATATCCCGTACCGCGGCGCGGGCCCCGCGCTGAACGACGTGCTGGCCGGCCAGGTGCCGATCATGGTGGACAACCTGCCGTCGTCGATGCCCTACATCAAGGCCGGCAAGCTGCGCGCGATCGTGGTGGCGTGGAACAAGCGCCTGGACTCGCTGCCCGACGTGCCGACCTTCGGCGAGATGGGCCTGAAGGAGCCGAACGACCCGGCGTGGTACGGCCTGGTGGCGCCGGCCGGCACGCCCGACGACGTCATCAAGAAGCTCAACGAGGCCGCCGTCAAGGCCCTGCAGGACAAGGACTTCCAGCAGCGCCTGCGCACCGCCGGCGCCGAGCCGTCGGGCAACTCGCCGGCGCAGCACGCGGCGGAGATCAAGAAGGAGTTCGACAAGATGAAGAACCTGGTCAAGGTGCAGAACATCAAGCTCGAGCAGTAAGCGCGGAGCGGAACTGCGCCGCCGAAGGTGTTCTCCCCTCTCCCATGAAATGGGAAAGGGGGAGAACACCGGCGGCAAGCCAGCCTCGCCGGCAATCGGCAATCTGGAAGGCCTCCCGCGGGAGGCCTTTTTCGATCGCCGCGCCGCCATGCACTAGAATCCGGATTTACCGGCCCGGCCGTTGCGCCGGCCTTTCGCGCCAACCGCTGCCCGTTTCCCGCACTCCGCCCGCCATGCATTCCCGCTTCGACGCCATCCTCCCCGCGCCCTTCGGCAAGGTCGGCGTGCGCACCGGGGGCGACATGATCCGCGAGATCGTCTACCTGCCCGGCAGCGTGCCGCCCGTCGCGCCCGCCAGCGCCGTGGCGCGGCGGCTGGCGCGGCAGCTCGAGGCCTATTACGCCGATCCCGACGCGCCGCTGGACGTGCCGCTGGCGCCGGCCGGCACCGACTTCCAGCGCCGCGTGTGGCGCGCCATCGCCGCCGTGCCGCGCGGCAAGGTCACCACCTACGGCGCGATGGCGCGCGAGATCGCCAGCGTGCCGCGCGCGGTCGGGCAGGCCTGCGGCTCCAACGCGTTTCCGCTGGTGATCCCGTGCCACCGCGTGGTGAGCGCGGGCGGCCTGGGCGGCTTCGCCCATCACAGCGAGAACGGTTTCCTGCTCGACACCAAGCGCTGGCTGCTGCGCCACGAAGGCGTGATGCTGATATGAGCCGCGCCGCAGCCACAGCCGCCCTCCCCGACCCCGACGCGGCGCCCGACAGCGCCGCGCTGCTGGCCGACCTGGACCTGGTCGGCCGCTTCTGCGACGCGCTGTGGCTCGAGGACGGCCTCTCGCAGAACACCATCGACGCCTACCGGCGCGACCTCACGCTGCTCGCGCGCTGGCTGCACGCCGATGCCCCGCGCGCGCTGCTCGAGGTCGACGACGCCGCCCTCAACGGCTACTTCGCCGCGCGCCACCCCGAGACGCGCGCGTCGTCGGCCAACCGGCGGCTCACGGTGTTCAAGCGCTTCTTCCAGTGGGCGCTGCGCGAGCGCATGATCACCGCCGACCCCTGCCTGCTGCTGCGCCCGGCCAAGCAGCCGCCGCGCTTTCCCAAGACGCTGAGCGAGGCGCAGGTCGAGGCCCTGCTCGCCGCGCCCGACACCGCCACCGCGCTCGGCCTGCGCGACCGCACCATGCTGGAGCTGATGTACGCCAGCGGCCTGCGCGTGTCCGAGCTCACGCAGATGAAGACCATCGAGATCGGCCTCAACGAGGGCGTGGCGCGCGTGGTCGGCGGCAAGGGCAACAAGGAGCGGCTGGTGCCGTTCGGCGCGGAAGCCGGCGACTGGCTGCGCCGCTACCTCGCGCAGGGCCGCCCCGCGCTGCTCGGCGAGCGCGCCTGCGACGCGCTGTTCGTCACCCAGCGCGGCGAGGGCATGACGCGCCAGGCCTTCTGGCACCTGATCAAGCGCCACGCGCGCGAGGGCGGCATCCACGCCCCGCTGTCGCCGCACACGCTGCGGCATGCCTTCGCCACGCACCTGCTCAACCACGGCGCCGACCTGCGCGTGGTGCAGCTGCTGCTTGGGCACGCCGACATCTCCACCACGCAGATCTACACCCACGTGGCGCGCGAGCGCCTGCGCGAACTGCACCAGCACCACCATCCGCGCGGCTGAGCGCCCCGCCGCGCGCACCCGTCACAGCAGCATTCATCATGAGCAAGCCCAGACACGTTTCCGAAACCCCGGCCACCCAGTTCCTCAAGCAGCACGGCGTGGCCTACGGCGAGCATGCCTACGAGTACGTCGAGCACGGCGGCACCGGCGAATCGGCCCGCCAGCTCGGCGTGCCCGAGCATGCCGTGGTCAAGACGCTGGTGATGGAAGACGAGAAGGCGCAGCCGCTGATCGTGCTGATGCACGGCGACTGCTCGGTTTCCACCAAGAACCTCGCGCGCCAGACCGGCCGCAAGAGCGTGCAGCCGTGCAAGCCCGAGGTCGCGCAGCGCCACAGCGGCTACATGGTCGGAGGCACCTCGCCGTTCGGCACGCGCAAGCGCATGCCGGTCTACGTGGAGGCGAGCGTGCTGGCGCTGGACACGATCTACATCAACGGCGGCCGGCGCGGCTACCTGGTGAGCATCGCGCCGGGCGTGCTGCCCGGGCTGGTCGGCGCCGTGGCGGTGGAGTGCGCGCTGCCCGACTGAGCGGCGCCCGCGCGCGCCGTCCCGCAAGAACGGCGGCGCGGTATTGGGGAAGTCACGGGGAAATCGCGGCGCAGCCGCGGCACTGCGCCGGGCTGGCCCGCGCTACAATCCGGCCAGCCTCAAATTCCCGTTCCCCACATGGCCAACCTGATTCTCGCTATCCTCGCCTACCTGATCGGTTCCCTCTCCTTCGCCGTCGTGGTCAGCAAGGCGATGGGCCTGCCCGATCCGCACACCTACGGCTCCGGCAACCCCGGCGCCACCAACGTCCTGCGCAGCGGCAACAAGAAGGCGGCGGTGCTGACGCTGATCGGCGACGGCCTCAAGGGCTGGCTGGCGGTCTGGCTGGCGCGGCATTTCGGCCCGGCCTATGGCATCGGCGACAGCGGCGTGGCACTGGCGGCGGTGGCGGTGTTCCTCGGCCACCTGTTCCCGGTGTTCTTCGGTTTCGCCGGCGGCAAGGGCGTGGCGACCGCGGCCGGCATCCTGTTCGCCATCGACCCGCTGCTGGGCCTGGGCACGCTGGCCACGTGGCTCATCATGGCCTTCTTCTTCCGCTACTCGTCGCTGGCCGCGCTGGTGGCGGCGGTGTTCGCGCCGTTCTTCTACGTGCTGATGTCGGGAGTGGACGTGATCGCCGGCGCGGTGTTCGTCATCAGCGTGATGCTGGTGGTGCGGCACCGGGCGAACATCGGCAACCTGCTGGCCGGCAAGGAAAGCCGGATCGGTGAAAAGAAGAAGGCGGGCTGAAGGTCTGCGCCGGAAGCGGCGCGGCCCGCTTCCGCGCGCTACACGCCAGACGGGGCCTGAGCGCCCTGCCGCATCGCATCCGTGATGCTCGAAGTCGTCTCCCGCACGTGAGCGCGCATCAATGCCTCCATGACGGCGGGGTCGCCGTCCCTCAGCGCCTGCATCAATTCCTCGTGGACGGACTGGATGCTGTCCAGCGAAGGCGAGTTCTCCAGCCAGATGCGCATCAGCGGCTCCACCACTGAATGCAGTGAGGATATCTGGCGCATCAGCCTGGGCGCGTCGCTGATGGAACACAGCCGTTCGTGGAACTGCCGATGCACGGTGATCCAGTCCGAGAGGCTGGGCTGACAGCTTTCCATCCGCACGAGCAGCTGTTCCAGGTCCTGGATATCCGCCTCCGTGGCCCGCTCGGCCGCCATCGCCGCGGCCAGCCCCTCCAGCACCGCGCGCATCTCGAAGACCTCGCTGACCTCCTTCTCGGTCAGGCCCCGGACCACGACACCGCGGTTCGGCCGGATGACAAGCAGGCCCTCGCCCGCCAGCCGGCTGAACGCCTCGCGGACCGGCATGCGGCTCATGCCGATGGCAGCCGCGATTTCCTCGGGAACGAGGCGATCGCCGGGCCGCATCTCCCCCATGCGGATCCCGTGGAGGATGTGTTGGTACGCCTCTTCCTGCGCGCTTGCGGGGCGAGGCTCGAACGGTGACTGACGCATTCTGTGTCCTGATGTTTGGGGAGCAATTATAGAGAGCGCGCTCCCCCGCGCATGTTCGTGACACGAACATGCGCGGGCACGGCACATCCGCGCCATCCCGATGTGCGCTTCCGGTGCAGCGCAGACGCCGGAATCGTTGCCCGCGACACGCAAACGGCACTGCAAGGGTGCGCGCAAGCCCCACCCTCCCAGGCACAACTCTTGCTCCATTATATTTCGCCATCTGGAATTGGATACACGTATTCGTGTATACGCGGATTCAAAATCCGGGGCGCCTGCGTATCATTGGCTTCTCGCGCCCCGGGCAGACGGCTCCAGGACGGAGGCAACCCCTCCGCTGCCAAGACGACCTTTCTACGGAGTGATGATGAGTCTCTTTCGACGAATCTGCTGTGGATTCACCCTGCTGGCTCTCGGGACCACCGCCCTTGCGCAAACCAGCTCCTGGCCGGCCAGGCCGGTACGCCTCGTGGTTCCGTTCCCGGCCGGAGGCGGCGTCGACATCGTGAGCCGCTACCTGGGCGAGAAGCTGTCGGCCGAGCTCAACCAGTCGTTTGTCGTCGAGAACCGCCCCGGCGCGGCGACGCTGATCGCGTCCGAGGCCGTGTCGAATGCCACGCCCGACGGTTATACGCTGCTGGTGGCCACCACGTCGTCGCTCGTATCGAATCGCTTTCAGTACAAGAAGCTGCGCTACGACCCGGATGCGTTCGAGCTGGTGTCGCTGGTCTCGTATCAGCCGCTGGTCCTGCTGGCAAACCAGACGCTCCCGCTCAAGAACGTCAAGGGACTGATCGGCCAGGCGAAGCAACACCCCGACGCGCTCAGCTATGGCTCATTCGGAACCGGGACGTTTTCCCATCTCGCCGTGGAGCTGCTCGACACCCGTGCCGGCATCAAGATGACCCATGTCCCCTACAAGGGCGCCGCCGAGGCGCTTCCGGCATTGATCGGAAACCAGGTCCAGATCTATGCGGACACGATCTCGAGCAGCATCTCGTACATCCGGAACGGCAACCTGAAACCCCTCGCCGTCACGAGCGCCGCGCGCACGGCGGCGCTGCCGGACGTTCCCACCATCGCAGAGCAGGGATTCCCCGGATTCGACATGTCGTCGTGGGCTTCCATCGTCGCGCCGAAAAATACCCCGAAGGACATCGTCGGCAAGCTGCAGGCGGCGCTGACCAAGGTCCTGAAGTCGAAGGAATACAGGGAACGCCTGTCCGAAGTGGGCCAGGAACTCCCGCCGGAAAAGATCGGCCCCGCGGCATTCGCCGAACAGATCAAGTCGGACATCCCGAAGCTGCGCGATGTCATGAAGGAGGCGGGGGTGGAGCCCATCTGACCCCGCCGGTAGCCATGCAATCCAAACGCGAGTAGAACAATGAAACAGGCAACGAATCTCTCATCGGCGGATATCGCCAATCAACTGCATCCCTACACGAACCTGGGGGTGCACGAAACGACTGGCCCCATGATCATCACGCGCGGCGAAGGCGTGTATGTGTACGACGACAAGGGAAACCGCTATCTGGAGGGGCTTGCCGGCCTGTTCTGCGCGTCGCTCGGTTTCAGCAATGACCGCCTGGCGGATGCGGCGGACAGGCAGATGCGCAAGCTGCCCTTCTATCACGCATTCGGGCACAAGGCGTCCGAGCCGTCCATCCGCCTCGCCGAGCGGCTGATCGGGATGGCCCCGGCACCGATGTCGAAAGTCTTCTTCGCCAACTCCGGCTCGGAAGCCAACGACACCGCGATCAAGCTCGCGTGGTACTACAACAATGCGCTGGGCCGGCCCGACAAGAAGAAGATCATCTCGCGGAAGCGGGCATACCACGGCGTCACGATCGCCTCGGCGAGCCTCACCGGATTGCCGAACAATCACCGGGATTTCGATCTGCCGATCGCCGGCATCCTGCACACCGACTGCCCGCACCACTACCGCAACGCGCTCGCCGGCGAAAGCGAGGAGGCCTTCGCGACCCGCTGCGCCGACTCGCTGGAGCGACTCATTCTCGCCGAAGGCCCGCAGACCATTGCCGCCTTCTTCGCCGAGCCGATCATGGTGTCCGGCGGCGTCATCGTTCCGCCCGCGACGTACTTCGAAAAGATCCAGAAGATCCTCAGGAAGTACGACATCCTCCTTATTGCCGACGAGGTGATCTGCGGTTTCTACAGAACGGGAGAGACGTTCGGCTCGCAGCTCTACGATCTGCAGCCCGACATGATTGCCTGCGCCAAGCAGCTCTCCGCCGGCTTCCTGCCCATTTCCGCGCTGATGGTCAACGACAAGGTGTATCGGGCGATGGTCGACGAGAGCCGCAAGATCGGCACCTTTGGCCACGGCTTCACATACACGGGCCACCCGGTCGCGGCCGCGGTCGCCCTGGAGACCCTCGATATCTACGAGGACGAGCGGATTCTCGACCACGTGCGCGAAATCATCCCCCATTTCCAGGCGCGGCTGGCCGCGCTGGCCGGCCATCCGCTCGTCGGGGAAGCCCGGGGCGTCGGGCTGCTCGGGGCCGTCGAGGTGGTGGCGGACAAGCAGACCAAGGAAGCCTATCCGGTGGAAACCGGGGTCGCGGCCAAAGCCGGGACCTTCGCGCTGTCGCGCGGCGTCATCACGCGAGCGCTCGGGGACACGGTCAACATGTGCCCGCCGTTGATCATCTCCAGGAGCGAGATCGAACAGCTGTTCGACGGCATCGAAGGCGCGCTCGACGATACCTATAGCTGGGCCAGGGCCCGCCACCAGGAACCGGCCTGAAAGTGCGCCGGGTCCGCTGCCGGACCCGCGCCACGCGGAGTCGCCCGACCCTGAATTTTCGGGCGGGCGCTCAGGGCATCTTGCCGAGGATCTTTTCCATCTCGTCCGCGGAGAAGGCCGGCAGCGTCTGCGTGCGGACGTTGCCGGCCGCGCCGATCGACAGGCCGAATGCCGTCATCGTGGCTTCGTCGGGCGCGGAAAAGGTCGCCACGAGGTCGTATTGCCCGAGCGTCCAGTAGATGTCTTTCATCTCGATGCCGCATGTCTTCGCCATTTCGCGGACGATTGCGGCACGCCGGGTCGTATCCTTTACGGTACGGATTCCCTGGTCGGTGAAGTTCAGTAAGGTGACAAAGGTTGCCATGATGCGTCTCCTGATCAACTGGCACGGCACGGTGCGTCGCCGAAACACATGGAGAAGCCGGGAGCCGCAATCTGCGTACCACGCGAGGCGGCACGCGGCACGCATGGCGATGGCAAGGGAAGACGGGCGCGCCGGCGCGCCGATCCGGCCAAAACTGCTTCAGGATTGATACGCCCTGCCGCGCGGACCCGCGCGGCGGAGTCGCTCAGGCCGCCTGCGCCAGCGCCGCGAACGGGAAGATCATCTCCACCCGCAGGCCGCCTTCGGCGCGGTTTTCCAGCACCAGGCGGCCGCCCGACTGGCGCACCAGGCGGTCGACGATGGCTAGGCCGAGGCCCGAGTGGGCGTTGCCGCCGCGCGCCGGGTCCAGCCGCACGAATGGCAGCGTGACCTTTTCCATCGCCTCGGGCGGAATGCCGCTGCCTTCGTCCTCCACCACCATGTGCCAGCCGTCGGCCTGGCGCGAGGTGGACAGCCGCACCGGCGGCGCGCCGTAGGCGTAAGCGTTGTCGATCAGGTTGCCGACGATGCGGTCGAGCTGGGTGGCGATCATGCGAAAGCCTTCGCCGGCGGCCAGCGACAGCTCGATGGTCTTGTCCTGCTCGGCCAGCGAGGCGGCCAGCTCGGCGATGCGGCGGTCGACCGGCACCGGGCGCGCGGCCGGCTCGCCGCTCTGGGCGAAGGTGAGGAACTGCTCGACGATGGCGGACATCGACTCCACGTCGCGCGTCACGCCGGCGGCCGACTTGGGATCGGCCAGCATCTCGGCGCGCAGGCGCAGCCGCGCCAGCGGCGTCTTCAGGTCGTGGGCGATGCCGGCCAGCATGGTGTTGCGCTCCTGGTCGATGCGCGTGAGGTCGGCCATCATGCGGTTGAAGCGCTCGATCAACTGGCGCAGCTCGTGCGGGCCGCGCTCGCGCAGCGGCTCCACCGCGTGCTGGCGCGAGAGCTGCTCGGCCGCGGCGGCCATGTCGCGCACCGGGCGCTGGATCTGCCAGGCGATCAGCAGCGCCACCGCCATCGCCACGCCCACCACCAGGATCACGCCCGGCAGCAGGCGGTTGTCGGGCGGCGGGTTGACCACCCACAGCACCGGCATGGCGATCCAGTCCTCGCGATGCGGCAGCTTGACCCAGATGCGCGAGGTCTCTTCCTCCTCCAGCCGCACCTGGCTGCCGGCCGGCAGGCGCTGGGCGAACTGGTCGACCAGGCGGCGCGCGCGGCCCTTGGCGGTCACGGTGTGCTCGACCGCGCTGGCCTCGCTGGCCACCTCGACCAGGCTCGGCAGCGGCGCCGGCGGCTTGGCCGCCAGCGCGCGCTGGATGCTGTCGAACTGGAACAGCATCTGCTCGACCGAATAGTCCACCTGCTGCTGGCGGCGGTCCATGCGCAGGATCGCCAGCCACGAGAAGTGGCTCAGCACCAGCACCGCGGCAATCAGCAGCGCGATGCGGCCGAACAGCGTGTCGATGCGCAGTTTCATTGCGGTATGTCGTCGGCTTCGTCGGGCACGAAGGTGTAGCCGCGCCCGCGCACGGTCTGGATGTAGCGGGGCCGCTGCGCGTCTTCGTCGAGCAGGCGGCGCAGGCGCCATATCTGCACGTCGATGCCGCGGTCGCTGATGCCGCTCGCGGAGCCGTACATCAGCTCCACGATGCGCTCGCGCGAGAGCACTTCGAGCGGATGCGTGAGCAGCAGCTTGAGCAGCGCGAATTCGGTGTCGCTGATCGGCACCGCGTCGCCCGCGCGCACCAGCGAGCGCTGGCGGAAATTCACGCGGAACGGCCCGAACGCGAGCCCTTCGCGGTCTTCCGGCGCGGCCGCCGGGCGCGCCAGCTTGCGCCGCAGCACGGCGTTGATGCGGGCCAGCAGCTCGCGCGGCGAGAACGGCTTGCCGAGGTAGTCGTCGGCGCCGATCTCCAGGCCCACGATGCGGTCGATCTCGTCGCTGCGCGCGGTCAGCAGGATGACCGGGATGTCGTCGTTCTTGGCGCGCAGGTTGCGCAGCGCGGTGAGGCCGTCCACCTTCGGCATCATCAGATCCAGCACGATCAGCGCCGGGCGCTCTCGCTCCAGGCGCGCATGCAGGCCTTCGCCGTCGTGCAGGACGGAGACCGCAAAGCCTTGCTGGCTCAGGTATTCGCGCAGCAGGTCGCGGAGTTCTGGATCGTCGTCGACGACCAGGATCTGGGTGGGCTGATTGGCTCGCATAGGCAGATGATAGCTAGGCTGGGCGCGGCAATCCGGGCGAATTGTTTCAGGGCATTACACCCGGGCCACTGGTAATGAACTGTAAGAATGGGCGTCGGCGGTGAAACATCCGCGCCGCCAGGGCGCATTATGCTTCGCTTATGTTTGCTGCCCCCGGCGCCGCCGGAGAGCGCGGCACCGATCCGAAGCTGCCCGGCACGATGTGCCGTCGCGTGCTGCCCGCGGCTCGCGCGGATGGCATTACGGCATACTTCTGCCTCTCCCACCCCGAAAACCCGATTTACGCGTTTTGTCGCGTCGCATCCCAGGAACCGGTCATGGCCAACCCCGAAGAAAACCAACAGGCTAAACAGCCAACGTCCGGCAAGGCGGCCTCGCACCGCCCCAGACTGATCGCCGCCGCGCTGGCCGTGCTGCTGGCGGGCGGTGGATGGTACTGGTACCACCATCGTAGCGCGGCCGCGCCGGACGCGCAGGGCGCCGCGGCCGGCGCCGGCGCGCGCGCGCCCGGCGCGAGTGGTCCGGGCGGACGCGGCGGCCCCGGCGGCCCCGGCGCGCAGCGCTCGCCGGTGGTGGTCAGCACGGTCGCCAGGCGCAACATGGACGTCATCCTCAACGGCCTGGGCAACGTCACGCCGGTGGCCAACGTGACCGTGCGCGTCCAGGTGTCCGGGCCCATGCTCAAGGTCCTGTTCAAGGAAGGCCAGATGGTCAAGGCCGGCGACGTGCTCGCCGAGATCGACCCGCGCCCGTTCCAGGCCGCGCTCGACCAGGCCGTGGGCACGCTGGCGCGCGACCGCGCGCTGCTCGAGAACGCCCGCCTGGACCAGAAGCGCTACCGCACGCTGCTGGCGCAGGATTCGGTTTCCAGCCAGCAGGTGGACACCCAGGACGCGCTGGTGCGCCAGTACGAGGGCACCGTCAAGACCGACCAGGGCAACGTCGACAACGCGCGCCTGCAACTGGGCTACACGCGCGTGCTGGCGCCGGTGTCCGGGCGCATCGGCCTGCGCCAGGTGGACCCGGGCAACATCGTCAGCACCACCGATACCAACGGCATCGCGCTGATCACCCAGGTGGCGCCGATCGCGGTGCTGTACACGATTCCCGAGGACAACCTGCCGTCGGTGCTGCGGCGCCTGAACGCCGGCGAGCAGCTGCCGGTGATCGCGCTGGACCGCCAGGCGCGCAACAAGCTGGCCGAGGGCACGCTGCTGACCACCGACAACCAGATCGACACCACCACCGGCACGGTCAAGCTCAAGGCCATCTTCCCCAACGCCGACGGGATGCTGTTCCCCAACCAGTTCGTCAACGTGCGCACCCGCGTGGACACGCTCGAGGACGCCACCGTCATCCCGGTGGCGGCGGTCCAGCGCGGCCAGCAGGGCACCTTCGTCTACGTCGTCGACGACAACAACCAGGTCAAGGTGCAGAACGTCACGCTGGGCCCGGGCGACGAGAACCGGGTGTCGGTCGCCAAGGGCCTGGAGCCGGGCCAGCACGTGGTGGTGGACGGCGCCGACCGGCTCAAGGAAGGCATGACGGTGGAAACCGTGGACCCGGCCGCGCGCGCCTCGCAGCTCGTGCCGGCCAGCCAGCCGCGCGGGCGCGGACGCCGCCGCGAAGGCGGCTGGGGCGGTGCCAGCGGCTCGGGCGCCGCTGGTGCCTCAGGTGCCTCCGGTGCCTCCGGCGCCGGCGGCGAGGGCCGCCGCCACCACAACGGCGCCAGCGCGGCGGCGGCCGGCGGCGGCGCCCCGGCGGGCGCCGCGCCGCAGCGGCCGCAGTAAGGACCGATACATGAACCCGTCACGCCTCTTCATCGAGCGGCCGGTCGCCACCGCGCTGCTGATGCTCGCCATCCTGCTGTCCGGGCTGGTGGCCTTCCGCCTGCTGCCGCTGTCCGCGCTGCCCGAGGTCGACTACCCGACCATCCAGGTCACCACGCTCTACCCCGGCGCCAGCCCCGACGTGATGACCTCGTCGATCACCGCGCCGCTGGAGCGCCAGTTCGGCCAGATGCCGGGGCTCAAGCAGATGTCGTCCTCGTCGTCGGGCGGCGCCTCGGTGATCACGCTGCAGTTCGAGCTGACGCTGTCGCTCGACATCGCCGAGCAGCAGGTGCAGGCGGCCATCAACGCCGGCAGCAACCTGCTGCCGGCCGACCTGCCGATGCCGCCGGTCTACAGCAAGGTCAACCCGGCCGACGCGCCCATCCTGAGCCTGGGCATCACCTCCGACACCCTGCCGCTGCCCAAGCTGCAGGACATGGTCGACACGCGCGTGGCGCAGAAGATCTCGCAGATCCAGGGCGTGGGCCTGGTCACGCTCAGCGGCGGGCAGCGCCCGGCCGTGCGCGTGCAGGCCAACCCCACCGCGCTGGCCTCGCTCGGCATGTCGATCGACGACCTGCGCACCGCCATCGGCAACGCCAACGTCAACGGCTCCAAGGGCAGCTTCGACGGCCCGGCGCGCGCCTCGACCATCGACGCCAACGACCAGCTCAAGTCGGCCGACGAGTACAAGCAGATCATCATCGGCTACCAGAACGGGGCGCCGATCCGCATCACCGACGTCGCCAACATCGTCGACGGCGCGGAAAATTCGCGGCTGGCGGCCTGGTCCAACGACAAGCCGGCCATCATCATGAACATCCAGCGCCAGCCCGGCGCCAACGTGATCGAGGTGGTGGACCGCATCAAGACGCTGCTGCCGCAGCTGGAGACCGCGCTGCCGGCCGCCGTGCACGTGCAGTTGCTGACCGACCGCACCACCACCATCCGCGCCTCGGTGCGCGACGTGGAGTTCGAGCTGCTGCTGGCCGTGGCGCTGGTGGTGATGGTGATCTTCGTGTTCCTGCGCAACGTGCCGGCCACCATCATCCCGGGCGTGGCGGTGCCGCTGTCGCTGGTGGGCACCTTCGGCGTGATGTACCTGGCCGGCTTCTCGATCAACAACCTAACGCTGATGGCGCTGACCATCGCCACCGGCTTCGTGGTGGACGACGCGATCGTGATGATCGAGAACATCATGCGCTACATCGAGGACGGCGAGAGCCCGATGGCGGCGGCGCTCAAGGGCTCGAAGCAGATCGGCTTCACCATCATCTCGCTGACCTTCTCGCTGGTGGCGGTGCTGATCCCGCTGCTGTTCATGGGCGACGTGGTGGGCCGGCTGTTCCGCGAGTTTGCCATCACGCTGGCGGTGTCGATCCTGATCTCCGCGGTGGTCTCGCTCACGCTCACGCCGATGATGTGCGCGCGCCTGCTGCACCACGTGCCGGAGGAAAAGCTGTCGCGCTTCCACCGCGCCACCGGCCGCTTCTTCGACGACGTGATCGCGCGCTACGGCCGCGCGCTGGACTGGGTGCTCGACCGCCAGAAAAGCACGCTGCTGGTGGCGGTGGGCACGCTGGTGCTGACCGTGCTGCTCTACCTGCTGGTGCCCAAGGGCTTCTTCCCGGTGCAGGACACCGGTGTGATCCAGGCCATCACCGAGGCCTCGCAGAGCACCTCGTTCCCGGCCATGCAGCTCAAGCAGGAGGCGGTGGCCAAGGTGGTGATGCAGGACCCGGCGGTGGAAAGCCTGTCGTCGTTCATCGGCGTGGACGGCACCAACACCACGCTCAACGCCGGGCGCATGCTGATCAACCTCAAGCCCAAGGACCAGCGCAGCGAGACCATCGAGGAGGTCACGCACCGCCTGCAGGCCTCGGTCGAGAAGCTCGGCGGCATCGCCATGTACATGCAGCCGGTGCAGGACCTGACCATCGAGGACCGCGTGGCGCGCACGCAGTACCAGTTCACGGTGCAGGACCCGGACCCGGCCACGCTGGCCACCTGGGTGCCGCGCCTGGTCGAGCGGCTCAAGCAGGAGCCGGAGATGCGCGACGTCGCCAGCGACCTGCAGAACAACGGCCTGCGCGCCTACGTGGAGATCGACCGCGACTCGGCCGCGCGCTTCGGCATCACCACCGCGGTGATCGACAGCGCGCTGTACAGCGCCTACGGCCAGCGCCTGGTGTCGACCATCTTCACGCAGTCGAACCAGTACCGCGTGGTGCTGGAGGCCATGCCCAACTTCCGCACCGGCCCGCAGTCGCTGGCCGAGCTGCGCCTGCCCTCCTCTTCCGGCGGCCAGGTGCCGCTGGGCGCGGTGGCGCGCATCTCCGAGCGCACCGGCCCGCTGGTGATCAACCACGAGGGCCAGTTCCCGGCCTCGACGATCTCCTTCAACCTGGCGCCGGGCGCGTCGCTGGGCGCGGCGGTCGACAAGATCACCAAGGTGGAGCAGGAGATCGGCCTGCCGATCTCGATGCAGACCGAGTTCCAGGGCGCCGCGCTGGCGTTCCGCGCCTCGCTGTCGAACACGCTGTGGCTGATCCTGGCCGCGGTGGTGACCATGTACATCGTGCTCGGCGTGCTGTACGAGAGCACCATCCACCCGGTCACCATCCTGTCCACGCTGCCCTCGGCCGGCGTGGGCGCGCTGCTGGCGCTGCTGGTGTCGGGGCAGGACCTCGGCATCATCGCCATCATCGGCATCATCCTGCTGATCGGCATCGTCAAGAAGAACGCCATCATGATGATCGACTTCGCGCTCGAGGCCGAGCGCGAGGGCGGCATGAAGCCGCGCGACGCCATCCACCAGGCCTGCCTGCTGCGCTTCCGCCCGATCCTGATGACGACGATGGCCGCGCTGCTGGCGGCGCTGCCGCTGATGCTGGGCACCGGCATCGGCTCCGAGCTGCGCCGCCCGCTGGGCATCACGATGGTGGGCGGCCTGCTGGTCAGCCAGGTGCTGACGCTGTTCACCACGCCGGTGATCTACCTCGCATTCGACCGCATCGCCGCGCGCCTGGCGGCTTGGCGGCGCCGGCACATCGGCGATCCGCACGATCCGCACGACCCGGGCAAGCCCGATGACGAAGGCGACAGCGGCTGGGGCGGCGGCAAGCCGGCACCCGCGGAGCCGCGATGAACCTGTCCGCCCTCTTCATCCACCGGCCGGTCGCCACCGCGCTGCTCACGCTCGGCATCCTGCTGGCCGGCGTCGCGGCGCTGCGCACGCTGCCGGTGTCGCCGCTGCCGCAGGTGGACTTCCCCACCATCTCGGTATCGGCCTCGCTGCCGGGCGCCAGCCCCGAGACGATGGCCGCCACCGTGGCCACGCCGCTGGAGCGCGCGCTCGGCGCCATCGCCGGCGTCACCGAGATCACCTCCAGCAGCTCGCTGGGCTCGACCCGCGTGACCATGCAGTTCGACCTGTCGCGCGACATCGACGGCGCCGCGCGCGACGTGCAGGCGGCCATCAACGCCGCGCGCGGCACGCTGCCCACCAGCCTGCCCAACAACCCGACCTACCGCAAGGTCAACCCGGCCGACGCGCCGATCATGATCATCGGCCTGACCTCGCCGACCATGACGCGCGGCCAGCTCTACGACGCGGCCTCCACCATCCTCGCGCAGAAGCTGTCGCAGGTCGAGGGCGTGGGGCAGGTCACCATCGGCGGCGCCTCGCTGCCGGCGGTGCGCGTGGAGCTCAACCCGACCGCGCTCAACAAGTACGGCATCGCGCTCGAGGACGTGCGCAACACCATCAGCGCCACCAACGCCAACCGGCCGCTGGGCTCGGTGGAAAGCGCGGCCAAGAACTGGCAGGTGTACGCCAACGACCAGGCCCGCACGGCGGCGGAGTACATGCCGCTGATCATCCGCTACGCCACGCCCGGCACGTTCTCGTCGACCTCGGCCGGCGCGCTGATCGCCAGCACCGCCAACGCCACCGCGGGCGGCGGCGTCAGCACCAAGACCGTCAACGGCGTCACCGTCACCACCATCACCACCAGCAGCGGCACCACCACCATCAGCACGGGCGCGACCGGCGGCAACGCCGGCGGCGCGGGCCCGAACTCGTTCGCGGTGCCGGTGCGGCTGTCCGACGTGGCCAACGTGGTCGATTCGGTCGAGGACATCCGCAACGCCGGCTCGGCCAACGGCAAGCCCTCGGTGCTGCTGGTGCTCAACCGCTCGCCCGGCGCCAACATCATCGAGACCGTGGACCGCGTCACCGAGATGCTGCCGCAGTTGCAGAAGATGATCCCGGCGGCGATCTCGATGGACGTGATGATGGACCGCACGCCCACCATCCGCGCCTCGCTGCGCGAGGTCGAGTACACGCTGATGATCTCGGTGGCGCTGGTGATCATGGTGGTGTTCCTGTTCCTGCGCAACGTGCGCGCCACGCTGATCCCGAGCGTGGCGGTGCCGGTCTCGCTGGTCGGCACCTTCACGGTGATGTACCTGGCGGGCTTCTCGCTGAACAACCTGTCGCTGATGGCGCTGACCATCGCCACCGGCTTCGTGGTGGACGACGCCATCGTGGTGCTGGAGAACATCTCGCGCCACATCGAGGAAGGCATGACGCCGATGGCCGCCGCGCTCAAGGGCACGCGCGAGGTCGGCTTCACGGTGCTGTCGATGAGCCTGTCGCTGATCGCGGTGTTCATTCCGCTGCTGATGATGGGCGGCATCGTCGGGCGGCTGTTCCAGGAGTTCGCCGTCACGCTGTCGGTGGCCATCATGGTGTCGCTGGTGGTGTCGCTGACCACCACGCCGATGATGTGCTCGCGCCTGCTCAAGCCGATGCCGCCCGAGCAGGCGCAGGGGCGCTTCTTCCGCGCCAGCGAGCGCGTGTTCCAATGGCTGCACGACGGCTACGCGCGCTCGCTGGCGGTGGCGCTGCGCCACAGCCGGCTGGTCTGGCTGGTGCTGCTGTGCACGGTCGGGCTCAACGTGTGGCTCTACGTGATCGTGCCCAAGGGCTTCTTCCCGCAGCAGGACACCGGGCGGCTGATCGGCTTCATCCGCGCCGACCAGGCCACCTCGTTCCAGGCCATGCGCGTCAAGCTCGACAACTTCACCCGCATCGTGCAGTCGGACCCGGCCGTGGTCAACGTGACCGGCTTCACCGGCGGCTCGCAGCGCAACACCGGACAGATGTTCGTCACGCTCAAGCCGCTGAGCCAGCGCGACGAATCGGCCGACCAGATCATCGCGCGGCTGCGCGGCAAGCTGGCCAAGGAGCCCGGCGCCAGCCTGTTCCTGCAGTCGGTGCAGGACATCCGCATCGGCGGGCGGCAGAGCAGCTCGCAATACCAGTTCACGCTGCAGTCCGACGACCTCGAGGTGCTGCGCGAATGGGAGCCCAAGGTGCGCGCCGCGCTCTCCAACGTCAAGGGGCTCGAGGACATCGACACCGACACCAACGACAAGGGCCTGCAGACCTCGGTCATCATCGACCGCGACACCGCCTACAAGCTCGGCATCACCGCGCAGCAGATCGACGCCGTGCTCAACGACGCCTTCGGCCAGCGCCAGGTGGCGACCATCTACAACCCGCTCAACCAGTACCGCGTGGTGATGGAGCTGAGCCAGGAATACCTGCAGGGGCCGAACGCGCTCAAGGACATCTACGTGGTCGCCGGCAACGGCCACCGCGTGCCGCTGTCGGCCTTCGCGCGCGTGACGCCGACCAGCACGCCGCTGGGCGTGAACCACCAGGGCCAGTTCGCCGCGTCCACCATCTCGTTCAACCTCGCCGACGGCTTCTCGCTGTCGCAGGCGACCGCGGCGATCCAGGACGCGATGGCGCGCATCGGCGCGCCGGAGACGCTGCGCGCGAGCTTCCAGGGCAGCGCGCGCGCGTTCCAGGACTCGCTCAAGAGCCAGCCGCTGCTGATCCTGGCCGCGCTGATCACGATCTACATCGTGCTGGGCATGCTGTACGAGAGCTACGTGCACCCGCTCACCATCCTCTCGACGCTGCCCTCGGCCGGCGTGGGCGCGCTGCTGGCGCTGCTGGGCACGCACACCGACTTCACCATCATCGCGCTGATCGGCGTGATCCTGCTGATCGGCATCGTCAAGAAGAACGCCATCATGATGATCGACTTCGCCATCGACGCCGAGCGGCGCGAGGGCCTGGCGCCGCAGGACGCGATCTACCGCGCCTGCCTGCTGCGCTTCCGCCCCATCATGATGACCACGATGGCGGCGCTGCTCGGCGCCATCCCGCTGGCGATCGGCCACGGCGACGGCGCCGAGCTGCGCGCGCCGCTGGGCATCTCCATCGTGGGCGGGCTGGTGGTCAGCCAGTTGCTGACGCTCTACACGACGCCGGTGGTGTACCTGACCCTGGACCGCTGGCGCCTCAAGGTGAAGGCATGGCGCAGCCGCCGCGCCGCGCTCGCCACGGGCCGCCCCGGCCTCGAATCCTGAATGCGACCCATGAACGCCATTTTCCGCTCCTCTTCCGTGCCCGCCCCGCTGGCCCTGGCCTGCGCCCTGCTGCTGGGCGGCTGCGCCGTCGGCCCCGACTACCAGCGCCCGGACGCGCCGGCCGCGCCCGCCTTCAAGGAAGCCCCCGCCGACAGCGCGCAGTGGGGCGAATGGAAGCCGGCCGAGCCGCAGGACGCCAGCGCGCGCGGCCGCTGGTGGGCCATCTTCGGCGATGCCGACCTCGACGCGCTGATGTCGCAGGTGCAGATCTCCAACCAGAACATCAAGGCGGCCGAGGCCCAGTACCGGCAGGCGCAGGCGCTGCTGCAGTCGGCGCGCGCGGGCTACTACCCGACCGTGGGCGCGTCCGCCTCGGCCGGCCGCTCCAGCTCCGGCACCACCACCACC
Organism: Cupriavidus ulmosensis; assembly: GCF_977008105.1. Lineage (NCBI taxonomy): Bacteria > Pseudomonadati > Pseudomonadota > Betaproteobacteria > Burkholderiales > Burkholderiaceae > Cupriavidus > Cupriavidus ulmosensis. The sequence goes on along the minus strand of NZ_CDRMWP010000001.1, from coordinate 854,985 downwards.
GGCGCCGCGCGCATCGCCAACAGCCAGGGCGCCTCGCTGACGGCGAGCTGGGAGCCCGACCTGTGGGGCAAGGTGCGCCGCCAGGTGGAGAGCAGCGAGGCCAGCGCGCAGGCCAGCGAGGCCACGCTGGCCTCCACGCTGCTGTCGACCCAGGCCACGCTGGCGCAGACCTACTTCCTGCTGCGCATCACCGACCAGCAGCGCGCGCTGCTCGAGCGCACCGTGGCCGACTACACGCGCTCGCTGCAGCTGGTGCGCAACCAGTACGCGGTCGGCACCGCGCAGCGCTCCGACGTGCTGCAGTCGGAAACCCAGCTCAAGAGCGCCCAGGCCCAGCAGATCGACATCCAGATCACGCGCGCGCAGTACGAGCACGCCATCGCCATCCTGATCGGCCAGGCGCCGGCCTCGTTCTCGGTCACGGCGCACGACTTCGCCTCGCGCGTGCCGCGCGTGCCGGCGGCGCTGCCGTCCGCGCTGCTAGAGCGCCGCCCCGACATCGCCGCCGCCGAGCGCCAGATGGCGGCCTCCAACGCCCAGATCGGCGTGGCGCAGGCGGCGTTCTATCCCACGCTGTCGCTGTCGGCCTCGGGCGGGCTGTCCGCGGCCACGCTGGCGCGCTGGCTGTCGCTGCCCGACCGCGTGTGGTCGATCGGCCCGGCGCTGGCCGGCACGCTGTTCGACGGCGGCCTGCGCAGCGCGGCCAAGGCGCAGGCGGTGGCCGCCTACGACCAGTCGGTGGCCGAGTACCGGCAGACCGTGCTGGCCGCCTTCCAGGAGATCGAGGACAACCTCGCCGCGGCGCGCCTGCTGGAGCAGGAAGCCGTGGTGCAGGACGACGCGCTGCGCTCCGCGCGCGAGGCGCTGGCGCTGGTCAACAACCGCTACCGCGCCGGCACCGCCGCGCTGCTCGACGTGCTGACCGCGCAGACCACCGCCTACCAGGCCGAGGTCACGGCGCTGTCGATCTACGGCCGCCAGTTCACTGCCAGCGTGGTGCTGATGCGCGCGCTGGGCGGCGGCTGGCATGTGGAGGGCGGCGACGTGGCGCGCGGCGGCCAGCCCGGCGCGGCGGCGCCGGCAGCGCCCGCAACGAACGCGGCCGAAGCGACGCCGGCCGCCGTGCCCGCGTGGACGCCGCTGTCGGCGCCGGCCGCCGCGGACCTCGCGCGGGCGCCGGCAGCGCCGGCGCCGGCGGGCGGCAGGACGGGCACGCCGGTGCAGGCCATCGCCGAGGAAACGCCGGGCAGCACGCGCGCGCGCTGACCGGCGCCGGTCCGCGCCCGGCCGCGCTCAGGCGGCCGCGAAGCTGACCCGCACCAGCAGCCCGCGGCCTGCGGCGCCGGACAGCAGCGCCAGCGTGGCGCCGTGCGCGCCGGCGATGTCGCGCGCGATGGTCAGGCCCAGCCCGCTGCCGCCCGGCCCCGCGCCCTTGCCGCGGTAGAACGGCTCCAGCACCGCGGCGCGCTCGTCCGGCGCGATGCCGGGGCCGTCGTCCTCCACCTCCAGCAGGCAGGCCGCGCCGTCGCGGCGCGCGCGCACGGTCACGCGGCCGCCGCGCGGCGTGTAGCGCAGCGCGTTGTCGACCAGGTTCACCACCAGCTCGCGCAGCAGCTCGGTGCCCGCCACCCGCGCCGCGCCGTCCGCCTCCACTTCTGCTTCGAGCCCCAGGTCGATGCCGCGCGCGCGGGCGTCGGGCATCAGCTCCACGCACACCTCGCGCGCCAGCGCGTCCAGCGCCAGCGGCCGCGCCGGCGCGGTGCCGCCATGCGCGGCGCGCGCCGTGGACAGCAGGCGCTCGGCCAGCGCGGCCATGCGCGCGGTGCTGTCGGCCAGCTCGCGCGCGATGCGGCGCTGCTCGGCCGGATCGTGCTCGCGCGCGGCCAGCTGCGCCTGCGTGTGCAGCACCGCCAGCGGCGTGCGCAACTGGTGCGCGGCGTCGGCGATGAAGCGCCGCTGCGCCGCCAGCACCTGCTCCAGCCGCGCCATGTAGCCGTTCATCGCCGCCACCAGCGGCGCGGCCTCGCGCGGCGCGCTGTCCAGCGCGAGCGGCGTGGTGGCGCCGGGCTGGCGCCGCGCCACCTCGTCGCGCAGCGCGTCCAGCGGCGCCAGCGCGCGCCGCGTGAACAGCCAGATCACCAGCACCACGGCCAGCACCAGCACGGCCTGCCCCCACAGCACGTCGAACAGGATGTTGCGCGTGAGCGCCTGGCGCGAATCGAGCGTCTCGCCCACCTCGATCAGCGCCATGCCGCCACGCGTGCCGCTGGCGTCCATGACCGGCTGGCGCAGCGCGGCGATGCGGATCGGCCGGCCGCGGTAGGTGCGGTCGTAGAAGCTCACCAGCGCCGGATAGAGCCGGGTGCGCGGCTGGCTGGCGTCGAACGGCGGCAGGTCGTCGTAGCCGGAGACGAACTCGCCATGCACGCCGCTCACGCGGTAGAACATGGTGGCGTTCATGCCGACCTCGAAGGTGTCCAGCGAGATGTAGGGCGCGTCCACGCGCACGCCGTCGGGCGTGAGCGTGATGCGCTCGGAGATGTTGCGCGCCGACGCCAGCAAGGTGCGGTCGTAGGCCATGTCGGCCGAGGCCAGCGCGTTCGAGTAAGCCACCACGCCGTAGGCCGCCTGCAGCGCCAGCATCGGCGGGATCAGCCACCACAGCAGGCGCGCGCGCAGGCTGGCGGGCCGCTGCCGGCCGGCCGGCGTGCCCGGCTCAGCCACCGGCCGGCTCCAGCATGTAGCCCAGCCCGCGCAGCGTCACGATGGCCGCGCCCGAGCCTTCGAGCTTGCGGCGCAGCCGGTGCACGTAGACTTCGATCACGTCGGGCTGGGCCTCGTCGGCCAGCGTGAAGATGTTGGCGTAGATGCGCTCCTTGCTGACCGCCCTGCCGGGCGGCGTCATCAGGATCTCCAGCACCGCGTGCTCGCGCGGCGTCAGCGCCAGCGGCACGCCGCCCACCTGGAAATGCCGCGCCACGGTGTCGAAGCCGAGGCCGCCGCACAGCACCAGCGGCGCCTCGGTCTGCCGCGCGCGCCGCAGCAGCGCCTTGACGCGCGCCTCGAACTCGGCGAGGTCGAAGGGCTTGGCCATGTAGTCGTCGGCGCCCAGGTCGAGGCCGCGCACGCGGTCGCCCACCTCGCCGCGCGCGGTCAGGATCATCACCGGCACGCGGTAGCCGCGCTTGCGCAGGTGCGCCAGCAGTTCCAGGCCGTCGCGGTCCGGCAGGGTCAGGTCCAGCAGCACCAGCGCGTAGTCGCCGCCGGCCGCGCCGGCGTGCGTGCTGAACAGCAGCGATTCGGCGCTGGCCGCGTCGGCCGCGCGCTCCACCGTGAAATGCATGGCGCGCAGCGCCTGCGTCACCCAGGTGGCCAGTTCGTCGTGGTCCTCGACCAGCAGCACTCTCATCCGCGCCTCTCCTCCTGCTTTTTTTGCTTTTTCCTGTCACCGGGCGATGCGTCCCGAGATACGTCATGCCGTGCGACGATTTGCTCCCCTCTCCCCGCCCCTCTCGCCGTGAGGGGAAAGGGAGTGAAAAACGTCGTCGTCTTGACCGGCGCTGGCGCATCTTGCCGGGCTTCCCGCGCCCCCCGGGGCGCGCCATGATGCCGTATTCTCGCATCCCGCGTTTGCCGTTATGCTGTTGCCGCCTTCCGCCGCCGCGGCGGCATTTCCTGGGAGAACCGATGGGCCAAGTCCCCGCCGCCGCGCATGTTGTGCGTATTGTGCGTATTGCCTGCGCCGCGCTGGCCGCGTCCTGCGCGCTGCCGGCCGTGGCCGCGCCCGAGTGCATCGTGCCCGCCAAGCCGGGCGGCGGCTTCGACCTGACCTGCAAGCTGGCGCAGCGCGCGCTGCAGGAGGCCGGCATGGCCGAGCCGATGCGCCTCGCCTACCTGCCCGGCGGCATCGGCGCGGTGGCCTACAACACCGTGGTGGCGCAGCGCCCGGCCGAGCCCGACACGCTGGTCGCCTTTTCCAGCGGCTCGCTGCTGGCGCTGGCCGAAGGCAAGTTCGGCAAGTATGGCGCGGCGGACGTGCGCTGGGTCGGCGCGCTGGCCGCCGACTACGGCATGATCGCGGTGCGCGCCGACTCGCCCTACCAGACCCTGAAAGACCTCGTGGCCGCGCTCGCGGCCGATCCCGACCGGGTGCTGTTCGGCGCCGGCGGCACCATCGGCAACCAGGACTGGATGAAGGCCGCGCTGGTGGCGCGCCAGGCCCGCGTGGGCTACAAGCGCATGCGCTTCGTCGGCTTCGAGGGCGGCGGCGAGGCCTTCACCGCGCTGCGGGCCGGCGACGTGCAGGCGGTCTCGGGCGACGCCTCGGAGGCGGCCATGCAACTGGCCACCGGCAACATCCGCATCCTCGCGGTGCTGGCCGAACAGCGCCTGCCGGGCCGGCTGGCCGGCGTGCCGACCGCGCGCGAGCAGGGCTACGACATCACCTGGCCCGTGGTGCGCGGTTTCTACATGGGCCCCAGGGTCGCGCAGGCCGACTACCAGCGCTGGGCGGCGCGCTTCGAGCGCCTGCAGGCCAGCCCGGACTTCGCCCGCCTGCGCGCCGCGCAGGGCCTCTACCCGGTAGGCCCTGCCGCGATGAATGCCGCCGCGCTCGACGCCTACGTCCGGCAGACGGTGCAGCGCTACGCCGCGCTGGCCAGGGAATTCGGCCTGGCCCGCTAGCCTTCGCCGCCGGGGCGCGGCAGCGGCTGCTTGCTGACGCGCTCCTTGAGCCAGGCGGCGGCCTTGCCGAGCGGGCGCTGCTTGTGCCACACCAGCTCCATCGCCACCGGCCAGTCCTGGTCGTCGAACTCCAGCACCGGCGACACCAGTTGCGCCGCCGCCGGCGAATTGGCCGCCACGTGCCACGGCACGAAGGCCCAGCCCAGACGCCGCTTGACCAGCTCCACGATCACCCACTGGCTCTCCACCCACCACACCTCGGCCGCCACGCGCAGGCGTTTTTTCTCCTCGCTGTCGCTGCTGCGCACCGCCACCATCAACTGGCGGTAGCGCTTGAGCTCCTCCCAGCCGACGCGCTGGTCGGCCAGCGGATGGTCCGGCGCGCAGATGATCCGCATCGGCACCCAGCCCAGCGCGCGAAAGCCCAGCTCCGGCGGCAGCACCTCCTGGCGCCACATCAGGCCGAGGTCGGCGCTGCCTTCCAGCACCAGCCGGCTGACGTCCTCCATCAGCGGGAACAGCAGTTCCAGCTCCACCGCCGGGAAGCGCGCGGAGAACTCCTCGAGCATCACGCCCAGCGTCTCCTCCGGGTAGAGCTCGTCGACCGCCAGCACGAGGCGGCTCTCGACGCCCTCGCCCAGGCTCTTGGCCACGCCGCGGAAATGCTCGCAGCGTTCCAGGATCACGCGCGCCTCGGCCAGCAGGCGCTCGCCGGCGGCGGTCAGCGCGGGGTAGCGCCCGGCGCGGTCGAACAGCTGGTTGCCGAGGTCGATCTCCAGGTTGGACACGGCGGTGCTGACCACCGACTGCGCCTTGCCGAGCCGGCGCGCGGCGGCGGAGAACGAGCCGCATTCGGCGGCGGCGGCGAAGGCCTGCAATTGTTCGAGGGAAAGGCTCATGGGCGCTCCGGCCGGCAGCGCGAATGCAGCCGGCATCTATCTGATAAATCGATGGATACCAACTTTACCACTGGCGGATTCTCGATAGAATGGCCGCTGTGTTTCACCAGACAGGAAAGATCATGCGCACCACGAAGGACCGGATCCGCCACACCATCGGCTTCGAGGTCATCGGCCTGTGCCTCTTCGCGCCGCTAGGCAGCCTCGTGTTCGGTTTCGCGCTGCACCAGATGGGCATCCTCGCGGTGGTCGCCTCGGTCATCGCGGCCGGCTGGAACTACCTCTACAACCTGCTGTTCGACAAGGCCATGCTGCGGCTCACCGGGCAACTGCGCAAGCCGGTGGCGGTGCGCGTATTGCACGCGCTGCTGTTCGAAGGCGGCCTGCTGGTGGTGTTCCTGCCGATGGTGTCGTGGTACCTCGGCATGAGCCTGCTCGACGCCTTCCTCATGGACATCGCGGTGGCGGCCTTCTACGTGGTCTATGCCTTCTTCTACAACTGGGCATACGACGCGGCGTTCCCGCCCGGCAAGGCCGCCGCGGATCCGAAGCCGGCGGCGCTGCCGGAGCCGTGCGGCCGGTAGGCGCGGCGACGGCGCAATAAAAAACGGATGCCGCGGCATCCGTTCTTGTTCGCGCGCCGCGCCGGCGCGCCACGCTCAGCGCCGCTCCGGCGTGGCCACGTTGCCCACCACGCCGCCCAGCGCCGCGCCGCCGATGGTCGCGGCCGGGCCGCCGATCAGGGCCGCGCCGGCCACGCCGCCGACGCCGGCGCCGATCGCGGTGTTGCGCTGCTTGGGCGTCATGTCGGCACAGCCCGCCGCGGTCAGCAGGGTGGCCAGCACGAGAGTCAGGGTCACGGTACGCATGATGGGGCTCCTTGTCGGATTGCCGCGCCGGGCGCAAACCCGGGCACGATGCATACAGACAGTATGGCGGCTGGAAAGGCACTTCGCGAGCGGGCGGAGGCCGAACCTGCTGTCAGCGGATTCCCACAAACGCGGCCCTGGCAAGCGCGCCGATGCCGATCGCCAACACCGGCCGAAATCTGAAAGCGGCGTCATCCGTGGCGCCGTGTCCGTGCGTTAACATGGGCACCATGCCGAAACGCCGCCCCCCCTTTGCCCGCCGCCTGCCGCTTCTCTGCGCCGCGGCGCTGCTGTTCCTCAACGGCCTGCCGGCCGCCGATGCCAGACCCGCCGCCAAGGCGGTCCGCGCCAGCACCCACGCCGCGAAGCACGAGGCCGCCGAAAGCGCGCCGGCCGCGCCGCGCTCGGGCCTCCCGGCCGGCGTGACCGCCGCGCTCAGGCACGCCCACATCCCGCTGGCCGCCACCAGCTTCTACGTCATCAAGGTCGGCGCGCCGGCGCCGCGCGCGAGCTGGAACGCGCAGGCGCCGATGAACCCGGCGTCGACCATGAAGCTGGTGACCACCTTCGCCGGCCTGCAGCTGCTCGGGCCGGCCTACCGCTGGCAGACCTCGCTCTACGCCGACGGCCAGCCCGGCCCGGACGGCACCATCAACGGCAACGTCTACCTGCGCGGCCAGGGCGACCCCAAGCTGGTGCCGGAGGAAATGGCCAAGCTGGTGGCCAGCGCGCGCAGCGCCGGCGCCGCCACCATCAACGGCGACCTGGTGCTGGACCGCAGCTTCTTCGACACCGCCATCGACAACGGCAGCACCATCGACGGCGAGACCCAGCGCGCCTACAACGTCAGCCCCGACGCGCTGCTGTACGCCTTCAAGACGCTCTCGTTCACGCTCACGCCGGACCCCGCCAGCGAGACCGTGGCGGTCTCGGTCACGCCGGCGCTGGCCCAGCTCAAGCTCGACAACCGCCTGGCGCTGTCGCGCGGCAAATGCGGCGACTGGCGCGCGCGCGCCAACCCGCTGATCACGCCGCAGCCGGACGGCACCGTGCTGGCCTCCTTCGACGGCAGCTACGCGGCCGACTGCGGCGAGCACGTGGTCAACATCGCCGCGCTCTCGCACAATGAATTCGCCTGGGGCGGCTTCGTCGCCGAATGGCAGGCCGCGGGCGGCCACTTCACGCACCTGCCCGCGCTGCGCATGGGCCGCGCGCCGCGCGGCGCCTTCCTGCTGGCGCGCCACTACGGCCAGCCGCTGTCGGAAATCGTGCGCGACATCAACAAGTATTCGAACAACGTGATGGCGCGCCAGCTCTACCTCACCATCGGCGCCGAAGTGGACCGCGGCGGCCCCGCCAGCACGGCACGCTCGGCCAAGGTGGTGCAGCGCTGGCTGAGCCGCCAGGGCCTGGACATGCCGGACCTGGTGCTGGACAACGGCTCGGGCCTGTCGCGCGAGGAGCGCATCAGCGCCTACGACATGTCGCGCCTGCTGCAACAGGCGCTGGCCAGCGACGTGGGACCGGTGCTGATCGACTCGCTGCCGATCCTCGGCGTGGACGGCACGCTGCGCAACCGCCTCACGCGCGCGGGCGCCGCCGGCAATGCCTACATGAAGACAGGCACGCTGTCAGACGTGCGGGCGCTGGCGGGATATGTGGATGCGCTCAACGGCGAGCGATATGTGGTGGTCAGCTATATCAATCATGCGAATGCTTCGGCTGGGCAGCAGGCGCATGATGCTTTGTTGCAGTGGGTTTATCAGGGGGCGCCCTGAGGTTCGGCTTCTTAACGTCAAGATCAAAGTCAACGGCTGAACGTCAAAGTCAACTTCAAAGTCAAAGGCTTTCGCTCCCCCGGAGCGACCTACTTTCTTTTCCCCGAAAAGAAAGTAGGCAAAGAAAGCGGGCTGCCTGGCCGGCAGGGGCAGAGCCGAACAGGGTTGCTGGTTGTTGGTGGTTTCGTGGTGGGGGTGGTGGTTCTGCTGGGGTTCTGCCGGTACCGGTTTTGGTGGCCACGTTCTCTCCGGTGGTGTTCGATTCGTGGTGGCGCTGCATGATGGCGGAGGTCCAGGCCCGTCGGGCTGCTGCCGCGACCGGGGCGGATGGGTACGTCATAGGGACGGTGCTGGATTCGTGGTGGGCGCGGTGGCCCCTGTTCGAGCGCGGTGCCGAACAGTTGAAAAGCAATCCCGGTTCCAGCAACCCAGCACACCCGCGCTGGGTCCACCACGCCCACCACGAAACCAGTGCCGGTGCTACGCCGTGACCGCCAAAACCGGTAACAGCAGATGCCCGAACCGGCAGTGCGCCCGCCATCATAGGTCTGACCCCGCAACCCATACCGCCAGCCAGATCGTGGCCAGCCGAACCGGTAACGGCAGGATCCCAGCAGAACCGCAGGCCCCACCACGAAACCACCCACAAGAGAAATCCCAACGTTTCTGCCCCTGCCGGCCAGGCAGTCCGCTTTCTTGGCCTACTTTCTTTTCGGACAAAAGAAAGTAGGTCGCTCCGGAGGAGCGAAAGCCTTTGACTTTGACTTTAAGCCTTTGACTTTGACTTTGACTTTAAGCTTCTAAAGCCTTTGAAGCGAAAGCCTTTGCCTTTGAAGCCAAACCCCAAAAAACCAAATCCCCCTCACGCAAACGCCGCAGCCGCCCGCTGCAACCGATCCCTAACCCCATCCCACTCATGCCCCGCCGGCAAGGCCTCCACCACCAATAACGCATACCCCTCCCGATCCAGCCTGCGCAGCAGGCGATACAACTCCCGCGCATAAGCCTCGGCGCTGTCCGGCGCCGGCACCCAAACACAACGCGGATCGGCCGCAGCCCGGTTGCCGACCCAGGCCACGCTGGCGTCGGCGGGCAAGTCCGCCAGCACCGCGGGCAACTCGGCCATCGACGACAGCGCCAGCGGCGTGTGCGGCGCGTAGTGCGCCTTGAGCGTGCCCGACGCGCGCGGCGCGGCGGCGTCCGGCGGCAGCGGCATGGCGCCCAGCACCGGCGCCATCATCGCCGCGGTGATCGCGCCGGGACGCAGCAGCACCGGGCCAATGCCCTGCTCCAGCCGCGACAGGTCGACGATGGTGGATTCGATGCCGACCTCCACGCCGTCGCCTTCGAGCACGAACACGCTGTCGCCGAATTCGTCGCGCACGTGCTGGGCGGTGGTCGGGCTGACCTGGCCGAACTTGTTGGCCGACGGCGCGGCGATGCCGCCGCGGCCGCGCTTGAAGCGCGCCAGCAGCGCCTGCGCCACCGGATGCGAGGGGCAGCGCAGGCCGATGCTGTCCTGCCCGCCCGCCACCGCCGCGGGGATGTGCGCGGCGCGCTTGAGGATCAGCGTGAGCGGGCCGGGCCAGAAGGCATCGATCAGGTCCTGCGCGGCGGGCGGCACGTCGTCGACCCAGTAGCTGATGTCGCCGCCGTCCACCACGTGCACGATGATGGGATGGTTCGAGGGCCGGCCCTTGGCGGCGTAGATGCGCGCGATCGCCTCGGGGTTCTCCGCGTCGGCGCCGAGGCCGTAGACGGTCTCGGTGGGAAAGGCGACCAGCTGGCCGGCTTCCAGCAGTCGGGCCGCCTGGTCAAGTTCGGCGGAGGTGGGCATGCGCGACATCGGCAAGTCTCTGAAGTGGTGGGAACGGCGGCGGCGGCAGTGGCAGCAGTGGCGTCAGGGCTCGATGTGCAGCGCGGCCAGCGCGGCGTCGAAGCTGCGCGCGGCATCGGCCGCCTCGCCGCCCACGCAGTTGACGTGGCCCATCTTGCGCGAGGGGCGCGCGTCGCTCTTGCCGTACAGGTGCAGCTTGGCGCCGGGCTGGCCCAGCACCGCGTCCCACGCCGGCGTGCGCTCGAGGCCGAACTCGAACCAGGCGTCGCCGAGCAGGTTGAGCATCTTGCCGGCCGAGTGCTGGCGCGTGCTGCCCAGCGGCAAGCGCGCCATCGCGCGCACCTGCTGCTCGAACTGGCTGGTCTCGCAGGCGTCCATCGTGATGTGGCCGGAGTTGTGCGGGCGCGGCGCCATCTCGTTGGCGACCAGCGAGCCGTCGGTCAGCACGAAGAACTCGATGCACAGCACGCCCACGTAGCCCATCTCGGTGGCGATGGTGGCGGCCGCCGCGCGCGCGCGGTCGGCGATGTCGTCGGAGACGCTGGTCGACGGCATGGTGGTGGCGAACAGGATGCCGTCGCGGTGCACGTTCTCGGCCAGCGGCCAGGTGGCGGTGCTGCCGTCGGCGGCGCGCGCGGCCAGCACCGAGACCTCGTAGGCCAGCGGCAGCATCTTTTCCAGCACGCACGGCACGCGCTGCATGGCGCGCCACGCGGCGCGCACGTCCTCGCGCGTCTTGACGCGGGCCTGGCCCTTGCCGTCGTAGCCCATGCGCGCGGTCTTGAGGATGCCGGGCAGCAGCCCCTCGGGCACCTGGTCGACGTCGGCGTCGTGCTGGATCACCCAGTGCGGCGCGGTGGGCACGCCGGTGCGCTCGGCGCACGAGGCGAAGAACTTCTTCTCGCCGATGCGGTTCTGCGCGATCGACACGCAGTAGCCGCGCGGCGCGACGAACGCGCCGAGCTGCTCGAGCCGGTCCAGCGAGAGCGAGGGCACGTTCTCGAACTCGGTGGTCACGGCCGCGCACAGCGCGCCCATCTCGGCCAGCGCGGCCTCGTCGACGTAGGGCGCGCAGATGTGCTTCTCGGCGATGGTGCCGGCCGGGCTGTCCTGGTCGGGGTCGAGCACGCAGACCTTGTAGCCCATCGCCTGGGCGGCGTGCGCGAACATGCGGCCGAGCTGGCCACCGCCGAGCACGCCGAGCCAGGCGCCGGGCAGGATGGGCGCGCTGGGATTGTCGATGCCGAACTCGGCGCGCGATTCCGGCGTGTGGGCTTCGACCAGATGGGGATGGATGTCGGTGGGCACGCAGGCCTCCTGAAACGAATTTTGGAAAACGGGGCGCTACACCAGTACCACCAGCATCATGGGCACTTCGGGCGCCGATGGCAACGGGGCCGGGAGCGAAAACGGGGACAGAGGCGGCAACGGCAGGCGGGGCGCGTCAGCGGTGGCCGCGCGACTTCAGCCAGTAGCGCTTGCCCATGCGCACGCCGGCCAGCAGCATGATCATGCCGACCGCGGCGATGGCCATGCTCGGGCCGTCGCGGCCGAAGGTCTGGTAGGACCAGCTTGCCCGCGTGGCCGCGTCCGGCTCGGCGCCGGCGCCGCCGAGGAAGCCCATGCCGTACCAGAACAGCAGGGTGCCGGCCACCGCCAGCACGACCGCCCGCACCAGTTCGCCGCGGGCCGGCGGCCGGACCGGCGCCGATGGCTTGGTTTTCGGCATGGCGCGGCTCAGACCGGCAGCGTCATCGCGCGCGCCGCCTCGGTCTGGCGGGCGCGGAACGCCTCGAGCGCCGCGGCCAGCGCGTCGTCGGTGGTGGCCAGCGTGGCGATGGCATGCAGCGCGGCGTTGGCGGCGCCGGCCTCGCCGATGGCGAAGGTGGCGACCGGCACGCCCTTGGGCATCTGCACGATCGACAGCAGCGAGTCCTCGCCGCGCAGGTACTTGGACGGCACCGGCACGCCGAACACCGGCACGATGGTCTTGGCGGCGATCATGCCGGGCAGGTGCGCGGCGCCGCCGGCGCCGGCGATGATCGCGCGCAGGCCGCGCGCGCGCGCGCTGGCGGCGTACTCGAACATCTCGTCGGCCATGCGGTGGGCCGAGACCACGCGCGCCTCGAAGGCCACGCCGAAGTCCTTCAGCATGGCCACCGCGTTCTGCATCACGTCCCAGTCGGAACTGCTGCCCATCACGACGCCGACCAGCGGCTTGGCTGTATTGCTCACGTCAAATCCTTATGAATCCGTCCGGCACGCTTTGCCGCGCCGGGTCACGCCTCTCGGCGGTTTGCTCCCCTCTCCCGCCTGCGGCAGAGGGGCCGAGGGAGAGGGCGGGGGGCTGGCAAGCGGCGCGGCGCCCCCCCAAATTACTGCAATTCCTCGCCCGTCAGCCGCGTCAGCGCCTCGCGGTACTTGGCGGCGGTCTTCTCGATCACGTCTTCGGGCAGCTTCGGCGCCGGCGCGGTCTTGGGCCAGGGCTTGCCGTCGATGCGCACGGCTTCGAGCCAGTCGCGCACGAACTGCTTGTCGAACGACGGCGGGTTGGTGCCGACCTGGTACGAGTCCGCCGGCCAGAAGCGCGACGAATCGGCGGTCAGCACCTCGTCCATCAGCGTCAGCGTGCCGTTGTCGTCCAGGCCGAACTCGAACTTGGTGTCGGCGATGATGATGCCGCGCGTGGCGGCGTAGTCGGCCGCTTCCTTGTACAGGCGGATCGAGATGTCGCGCATCTGGCGCGCGAGGTCCACGCCGATGCGGGTCTCGACTTCGCCGAACGAGATGTTCTCGTCGTGCTCGCCCATCTCGGCCTTGGCGGCCGGGGTGAAGATCGGCTCGGGCAGCTTCTGCGCGTTCTGCAGGCCGGCGGGCAGCGCGATGCCGCACACGCTGCCGGTGGCCTGGTAGTCCTTCCAGCCGCTGCCGGCCAGGTAGCCGCGCACCACGGCTTCGACCAGGATCGGCTTGAGGCGCTTGACCACCACGGCGCGGCCCCTGACCTGCTCGACCTCGGCCGGGCTCACCACGCTTTCGGCGGTCACGCCGGTCTCGTGGTTCGGCACGATGTGGGCCAGCTTCTTGAACCAGAAATTGGCCATCTGGTTGAGCACGCGGCCCTTGCCGGGAATCGGCTCGCCCAGGATGACGTCGAACGCGGACAGGCGGTCGGAGGTGACGATCAGCAGCTTGTCGTCGCCGACGGCGTAGTTGTCGCGGACCTTGCCGTGGCCGAGCAGCGGCAGCGAAGTGATGGAGGACTGATAAAGGGCGTTGGACATGGTGGTTCCGATAAAACGCGGCGCCAGGCGCGCGGCCTGGAAAAGCGTCGTCCCCGGCGGCCCCCGCGCCGGGGACCCGGCTGGAGACGCAGGGCATACGTTGGCGCCGCCGGCACGCCGGCGGCGCGGACTGCAATTTACTGCACGACCTGCGCGAGCGCGCCCGACTTGTACTGCTGGGCGATCGCGTCGAGCGAGACCGGCTTGATCTTCGAGGCCTGGCCTTCGCAGCCGAACGCGACGTAGCGCGCCTTGCACACCAGCTTGGCCGCTTCGCGGGCCGGCTTGAGGTATTCGCGCGGGTCGAACTTGCTCGGGTTCTCGGCGAAGAAGCGGCGGATCGCGCCGGTCATGGCCAGGCGGATGTCGGTGTCGATGTTGATCTTGCGCACGCCGAACTTGATCGCTTCCTGGATTTCCTCGACCGGCACGCCGTAGGTTTCCTTCATGTCGCCGCCGAACTTGCGGATTTCCTCGAGCAGTTCCTGCGGCACCGAGGACGAGCCGTGCATCACCAGGTGGGTGTTGGGGATGCGCGCGTGGATTTCCTTGATGCGGTCGATCGCCAGGATGTCGCCGGTGGGCTTGCGCGTGAACTTGTAGGCGCCGTGCGAGGTGCCGATGGCGATGGCCAGCGCGTCGAGCTGGGTGGCCTTGACGAAGTCGGCGGCCTGCTCGGGGTCGGTCAGCAGCATGGAGTGGTCGAGCTTGCCTTCGGCGCCGATGCCGTCTTCCTCGCCGGCCTCGCCGGTCTCGAGCGAGCCCAGGCAGCCGAGCTCGCCTTCGACGGTCACGCCGATGGCGTGCGAGAGCTGCACCACCTTGCGGGTCACGTCGATGTTGTATTCATAGTCGGACGGGGTCTTGCCGTCTTCGCGCAGCGAGCCGTCCATCATCACCGAGGAAAAGCCCAGGTCGATGGCGGCCTGGCAGACCGCCGGCGACTGGCCGTGGTCCTGGTGCATCACCACCGGGATGTGCGGGTAGGCCTCCACCGCGGCTTCGATCAGGTGGCGCAGGAAGTGCTCGCCCGCGTACTTGCGCGCGCCGGCCGAGGCCTGCATGATCACCGGCGCGTTGACTTCGTCGGCGGCCTGCATGATGGCCTGGACCTGCTCCAGGTTGTTGACGTTGAAGGCCGGCAGGCCGTAGCCGTTTTCGGCGGCGTGGTCGAGCAGCTGGCGCATCGATACGAGTGGCATGTCAAAACTCCTAAAGAAAAAATGGGGTGTCTCGGTATTTCGCTCGGTTCTTCGTATTCGTATTGTCGCGGGCGCCCGCCTGCCCTTCCGCTCGGCAAGACACAGACCCCGGCATCAGGCGCCGACCCTGACGATCTTCAGCGTGTTGGTGCCGCCGGGCTGGCCCATCGGCTCGCCGATGGTGAGCACGATGAAGTCGCCGCGCTGCACCACGCCGCGCGCCAGCAGCAGCTCCTCGGCCTGCTCCAGCGCGGTGTCGCGGTCGGTGCTGGCTTCCAGCGGCAGCGCCACCACGTTGCGGTAGAGCTGCATCTTGCGCTGCGAGGCCAGGTTGGGCGTCATGGCGTAGATCGGCACGTGGATGCGGTGCCGGCTCATCCACAGCGCGGTGGCGCCGGAATCGGTCAGCGCGGCGATGGCCTTCACCTGCAAATGATAGGCGGTGAACAGCGCACCCATCGCGATCGACTGGTCGATGCGGGCGAAGGTCTGGTTGAGGAAATCGGTGTCGAGCTGCACCACCTCGGATTTCTCGGCTTCCACGCACACCGCGGCCATCGCCTCCACGGTTTCCACGGGGTAGCGCCCGGCGGCGGTCTCGGCCGACAGCATCACGGCGTCGGTGCCGTCCAGCACGGCGTTGGCCACGTCCGAGACCTCGGCGCGCGTCGGCACCGGGTTGACGATCATGCTCTCCATCATCTGGGTGGCGGTAATGGTCAGCTTGTTGGCCTCGCGCGCGAGCCGGATCATGCGCTTCTGCAGCGCCGGCACCGCGGCGTTGCCCACTTCCACGGCGAGGTCGCCGCGCGCCACCATGATGCCGTCGCACGCCTGCAGGATCTCTTCCAGCACGCCCGGGCGGATCGCCTCGGCGCGCTCGATCTTGGCGATCATGCGGGTCTTGTGCTGGTGCGGCTGGCCGGCCACGGCGGCCAGCTGGCGCGCCATTTCCATGTCGGTGGCGTTCTTGGGGAAGCTCACCGCCACGTAGTCCGCGCCCAGCGCCATCGCGGTCTTGATGTCGTCCATGTCCTTGGCGGTCAGCGCCGGCGCCGACAGGCCGCCGCCCTGGCGGTTGATGCCCTTGTTGTTGGACAGCTCGCCGCCGATCTTCACGGTGGTGAAGATCTCGTGGCCGAACACGCGCTCGACCACCAGCACGATCAGGCCGTCGTTGAGCAGCAGCAGGTCGCCCGGGCCGACGTCGCGCGGCAGGTCTTCGTAGTCGAGGCCGGCGCGCTCCTGGTTGCCGAGCGCGCAGGTCGCGTCGAGGACGAACGGATCGCCGGCCTTGAGCGTGATCTTGCCCTGCTCGAACTTGCCCACGCGGATCTTGGGGCCCTGCAGATCGGCCATGATGGCGACCTCGCGCCCGCACGCCTGGGCCGCCTCGCGCACCAGGCGGGCGCGCTCGAGATGGTCCTGGGCCGTGCCGTGGGAGAAGTTCAGGCGCACCACGTCCACGCCCGCCGCGATCATGCGCGTGAGCACCTCCAGCGTGCTGGAGGCGGGGCCGATGGTGGCGACGATCTTGGTCGAGCGGGTCATGAACACTGTTTCCTTGGCTTGTGGCCGGCCCGGTCCGGTGGCCGCGCGGTCCAGCATGGTCGGGCCGCCGGCGCCATCTCGTGGATGGGCACCGGCGGCGTCATCACAGGCGCCGCGCGGCGCGCGGCGCGTGCCGGCTCAGCCTGCCGCGCGCTGCTCCAGCACTTCGAAGGCCGGCAGCTTCTTGCCTTCGAGGAATTCCAGGAACGCGCCGCCGCCGGTGGAGATGTAGCCCACGCGGTCGGCGATGTTGTACTTGGCGATGGCCGCCAGCGTGTCGCCGCCGCCGGCGATGGAGAACGCCTTCGACTCGGCGATGGCGCCGGCCAGCACCTTCGTGCCGTTGCCGAACTGGTCGAACTCGAACACGCCGACCGGGCCGTTCCACACGATGGTGCCGGCGGCCTTGAGCTGCCCGGCCAGCATCTGCGCGGTCTTCGGGCCGATGTCCAGGATCATGTCGTCGTCGGCCACGTCCGCGGCGTCCTTGACGGTGGCCGCGGCGGTGGCGCTGAATGCCTTGGCGCACACCACGTCGACGGGAATGGGCACCGAGGCGCCGCGCGCGGCCATCAGCTCGATGATGGCGCGCGCGTCGGCCACCAGGTCCGGCTCGGCCAGCGACTTGCCGATCTTCAGGCCGGCGGCCAGCATGAAGGTGTTGGCGATGCCGCCGCCGACGACCAGATTGTCGACCTTGTCGGCCAGCGTCTTGAGAATGGTCAGCTTGGTCGAGACCTTGGAGCCGGCGACGATGGCCACCAGCGGGCGCGCCGGCTGGCCCAGCGCCTTGCCCAGCGCGTCGATCTCGGCCGCCAGCAGCGGGCCGGCGCAGGCCACCGGCGCGTACTTGGCGATGCCGTGCGTGGTGGCCTCGGCGCGGTGGGCGGTGCCGAACGCGTCGTTGACGTAGACGTCGCACAGCCGCGCCATCTTCTGCGCGAGTTCGTCGCTGTTCTTCTTCTCGCCCTTGTTGACGCGGCAGTTTTCCAGCAGCACCACTTCGCCGGGCTTGACCTGGCTGACCTCGCCGGTGCCGTCGACCCAGTTCTGCACGAGCCTGACCGGCTTGCCCAGCAGTTCGGACAGGCGCGCGGCCACCGGCGCCAGCGAATCCTCGGGCTTGAACTCGCCCTCGGTCGGGCGGCCCAGGTGCGAAGTCACCATCACCGCGGCGCCGGCGGCCAGGCAGGCCTCGATGGCCGGCACCGAGGCGCGGATGCGGGTGTCTTCGGTGATGTGGCCGGCGTCATCCTGGGGCACGTTCAGGTCGGCGCGGATAAAGACACGCTTGCCGGCGATTTTGCCTTGGGAGATGAGATCGGAAAGACGCAGGACAGAGGTCATGGCGATGTGGAAGAGAGCGAAAATCGGGGAAATTCGGCATTTTACCTGAACGCAACTACCGTTTTGCGCGTTTTGGGCGCCGTCTTACCCAACCTCCGGGTTAGCCGCCGATCACAACCGGAGGCAAAGCTGCCGCATCCCCGCGACATCCCCCCTGAACGGGGGGTGAAAGATTCGCCGGCTGTCTCGTAACCTGCGCCACAGCGTGCATTGTCTCTACAAAGGGGCACGCGAAGACCAAGCCAGAGGCCCGCGATACCAGGCAAAGCCAGGCAATATCAGACGGGACCCACGGCACCAGGCCGGACGCGCTTTCGGGAAGCGGCGCCGGCGCCACACGGCACATGCCGTTGTCGCGATGCGGGGGTAATCATGAACGAGGACATGCACGGGGCAATCCGTGGCTTGTACGAAGGCATTCTCGACGCGCAGGCCTGGCAGCGCAGCCTGCACACCATCAGCAGCTTCGCCGGCTGCGCGCATGCGTCGATGATCGTGCGCGACACCGACCGCGACCTGATGACCGTCAGCGAGATGGTGCGGCCCGTGCACGAACTGCTCGCCGCCTACGAAGGCGAATTCCACGAGATCGACCCGGGCAAGCTGTTCGCGCAGAAGCTCTCGCCCGGGCAGTGGTACATCGACGCGCGCGACTTCGGCGAAGGCGCCATGCGGCGCAGCCCGTTCTACCGCGACTTCTTCCACCGCTTCGACCTGTGCTCCTACGCCGCCTGCCTGGTCGAGCGGCAGCCGCACTACGAAGTGTATTTCGCCCTGCAGCGCTCGTTCTCGCAGGGCGTGTTCACCGAGGCCGACACGCGCGCGCTGGACTGGGCGCTGCCCCACATGCGCACCGCGATGGCGATGCGCGACCGCACGCTCGGGCTGACCATGCAGGCCCGGTTGTCGGCGCAGGTGCTGGAGCGCGTGTCGTTCGGCCTGATCGCCTTCTCGGCCGAGCGGCAGGTGCTGCTGAGCAACGCCCTCGGCGAGCGCTGGGTGCGGCGGCTCGACCCCGCCGGCAAGGCCAGCGAATGGCAGCTCGGCCGCCCGCTGGCCGACATGGTGGCCGCCGCCTGCGCCGCGCACAGCCCGCAGCCGGCCCAGGCGGCGCTGGCGCGCCACCCCGACGGCGCCAGCGCGCAGGTGATCGTGCTGCCGCTGCCGCCGTCGCACCGCTTCGCGCTGCCGTGGCAGAAGCCGGCGGCGCTGGTGGTGATCCATGAAGACGGCGCGTCGGCCGCGCACCTGCCCGGGCTGCTGCGCGACCTCTACGGACTGACGCCGGCCGAGATCCGGCTCGCCGCCCTGCTGGCCACCGGCATGGGCCTGCCCGAAGCCAGCGAGCGCCTGCGCGTGCGCCACGAGACCGCGCGCAGCCAGCTCAAGGCGGTATTCCTCAAGACCGGCACCGGCACCCAGGCGCGCCTGGCGCGGCTGCTGACCCGGCTGGGCGCGGCGCTCGGGCCGGGGCCGGAAGCCGGTGGCGGCGACAGCGGCGACAGCGGCAAGCCGGACTGACCGGCCCCCGGCGGGGCTCAGGCGAACAGGCGCAGGCCCGTGTACACCGCCATCCCGGCCGCGATCATGCCGACCATGCGCCGCGTCAGCAGGTAGAACCCCAGCGCCACCGCGCCGGCCACCAGCTTGAAGTTGCCCGGCGCCACCGAGAAATGCCCCTGCCACGTCATCAGGTCCGGCAGGATGATGGCCGCCAGCGCGGCCGCCGGCGCATAGCGCAGCGCGCGCTGGAGGCGGTCCGGCACGCTCACGCGCTCGCCCGCCATCAGGAACAGCGCGCGCGTGACGATCGTCACCAGCGCCATGCCGGCCAGCGCGACCCAGATCTGGAAATGGCTCATGCGCGGTCCTCCGCCGAAGGCGCCGCGCCGGCACGCCCGGCCCCGGCATTGCGCCGGCGGATGCCGCGCAAGGTGGCGCGCGCCGCCAGCTCGTCGCTGGCCATGCCCGCGGCGATCGCCCCCACCACCGCCGCCACCAGCCCGAGCCGGTAAGGCAGGTCGAAGCACAGCAGCGCCAGCGTGGCCGCCACCGCGACCGCCAGCAGCGTCGAGCGCGAGCCGATGGTGGACACCATCACCGGGATCAGCGCCATCGTGCCGGCCAGCGCCAGCCCCCAGCTGTCCGGAAACGCGCTGGCCAGCACGATGCCGACGATGGACGAGACCTGCCACATGACGAAGTTGGTCAGCGCCATGCCCCAGAAATACCCTTCCTTGCCCGGCTCGTAGCCCGGCGTGGCATAGCGCTGCATGAAATAGACGAAGTGCAGGTCGCCGTTGAACGACCCCAGCAGCGTGCGGCGCCACAGCGGCAGATGGCTGAAATGCGGCTGCAGCCCCGCGCTGAAGATCACGAAGCGCAGGTTGACGACGGCCGCCGTCAGCCAGATCGTCCATAGCGGCAAACCCGCCGCGAACAGCGGCAGCACCGCCAGCTGCGCCGACCCCGCGTAGACCAGCAGCGACATGCCGATGGCCTCCGGCACCGTCATGACCGACTTGCTCATCGCCACGCCCGTCACCAGCCCCCACGAAAACACCGCCGGCAAGGAAGGCGCGAAATGACGCGCGCCATCGACGAAACCCGCCCGTTCGGCCGGATCGAAACGCTGCCAGGCACGCTGCAGCGCCTGGGGAGACTGGAAGGTCATGATGCGAGGGATGGATGGGGCGGCTGCGCCGGGCAGGCAAGCCCGCGCAGGCAAGCGGCCATTATAGAGCCACCCCGCACCCTCGTAAGCATCCGCTTAACAGGAATAAGGCAGGAGCAAAACAGGGAAAAGACAAGGGAAAGACAAGAAAAGACAGGCAAACCCCAGGATTCCCGGCGCGCCCCACGGCAAAGCGAAGCGAGCCGTGGAGGGGGTCAGGTCCCGTATGCGGCGCCTCGCCGGCGGACCTGGAAGAGCGGAGAAGAGGGGCGCATGTCTGAGGATCGCCTTGAGGCGATCCGAGTTTGCGCCCCGGCCGCTCTTCCAGGTTCGACGGCGAGGGGGTGTCGCCGCATCCGGGTCGCCTTTTTTGCCTACTTTCTTGGCGAGACAAGAAAGTAGGTCGCCTCCCCGCAGGGGAGGTGAAACCGCCGTTGACGTTGAAGGGGAAAAACGCCAGCCAGCACCAACCAAATCAATCGATCGAAGCCCCCACACTCTTCACCACCCCCGCCCACTTCTTCCGGTCCGCCTTCACCGTCTCCCGGAACTGCTCCACGGTCTCGACGCGCGGCGAATTCCCCGCCTCGATCAGCTTCTGCCGGATCGCCGGCGTTTCCAGCGCCACCTTGACCGCGTCGTTGATCTTCTTGCTGATCTTCGGATCGAGCCCCTTCGGCCCGAAGAAACCGAACCAGATGGTGCTGTTGAAGCCCGCCAGGCCGCTCTCGGCGATGGTCGGCACTTCCGGGATCACCGCCACGCGGCCCTTGGTGGTCACGCCGAGCAGGCGCACCTTGCCGGCGCGGTATTGCGGCAGCACGCTCTGCACCTGGTTGAAGATGCAGCAGACCTCGCCCTTGAGCACGGCCTGCAGCGCGTCGGGGCCGCCCTTGTACGGCACGTGCACCATGTCCAGCCCGGCGCGCGCGTTGAACTCGGCGAAGGCCAGGTGCGTGCCGGTGCCGTTGCCGGTGGAGGCGTAGTTGTACTTGCCGGGGTTGGCCTTGACCTTCTCGATGAATTCCTTGACCGACTTCACGTCGATCACGGCCGGGTTCACGGTCAGCACGTTGGAGACCTCGACCAGCGGCGCCACCGGCGTGAAGTCGGCCTCGGCGTCGAACGGCAGGCTCTTGTACAGCGCCGGGTTGATGCCGTGGGTGGCGGCGGTGCCGAGCAGCAGCGTGTAGCCGTCGGGCTTGGCGTGGGCCACCACTTCGGAGGCCACGTTGCCGCCGGCGCCGGGCCGGTAGTCATAGATGATGGTGGTCTTGAGCGACTTCTGCAGCGACTCCTGCAGCGTGCGGCCGACCATGTCCACGCCCGAGCCGGCGGTGAAGCCCATCAGGATGGTGATCGGCTGGTTCGGCCATGCCGCGCCCTGGGCGCGGGCCGGCGCCGAAAGTGTGGAAACGGCGCAGATCGCCGCCAGCGCGCCGAGACCGGCGGCCAGGCGCGAAGCGCGGGTGCTGAATGGGAAGCGGCGGGAAGCAATGCGGAACATGGGGGGCACCGTCGGAAAAAAGGATCGCGGGAGTTCAGGGCGAAGCAAGGCTGGGGCCAGGGGCGCGCGGCCGGGGTCTGCGCCCCGGGCCAGGACAGCAAGATACCAACGATCCGCCGCATCACCAACGATCCAGATCGCTTGAAGGTATGCCATGTTGGCATAAGCAGACATGACGTACCGGGCCGCGCCGCGGGCCGGCTCAACGGCGCAGCAGCCCCACCAGTTCGTCGATGTCGGGCAGCGCCGCGGTGCCGTCCATCGCCGCGCCGCCCTCCTCGCCGGCTTCCAGGATGCCGTCGGCCAGCGCGCGCTTGCCGTGGTGCAGCGTGAGGATGCGCTCCTCGATGGTGCCGGCGCTGATCAGGCGGTACACCGTGACCGGGCGCTGCTGGCCGATGCGGTGCGCGCGCCCCATCGCCTGGTCCTCGGCGGCGGGGTTCCACCACGGGTCGGCGATGACGACGTAGTCGGCCGCGGTCAGGTTGAGGCCGAAGCCGCCGGCCTTCAGGCTGATCAGGAAGACGTCGCCCTCGCCGGCCTGGAAGGCCGCCACGCGCCGGGTGCGCTCGGCCGCCGGGGTGGCGCCGTCGAGGTATTGCCAGGCCAGCCCGGCGCGCTCCAGGCCGTCGCGCAGCAGTTGCAGGAAATCGACGAACTGGCTGAACACCAGCGTCTTGTGGCCGTTGGCGGCCAGCTCGCCGGCCAGTTGCACGAACGCGCGCAGCTTGGCGCCGTCCTGCCCGGGATTCCCGAGGTCCAGCTCCGGCGTGACCAGGCGCGCGTCGCAGGCCGCGCGGCGCAGCCGCATCAGTTGCGCCAGCACGTGGATGCGCGCATCGGGGGCCGGCTGGCCTTTCAGCTGGCCCTTCCCGGCGCCGCGCGCCGGCGCGGCCACCGCGGCCTCGGCCTCGGCCAGCGCCTGGCGGCGCAGCGCCTCGTAGTGGGCGGCCTCCACCGCGTCGGGCTCCACGCGCAGGACCAGCTCGGTGCGCGGCGGCAGCTCGTCGAGCACCTGGGCCTTGGTCCGGCGCAGCACGAACGGCGCGATCATGCGGCGCAGCCGCAGCGCGGCCTCGCGCACGCCGTTGCGCTCGACGGGCACGGCGAAATGCTCGTTGAAGCGCGCCAGCGAGCCGAGCAGGCCGGGATTGCAGAAGCGCATGATGGACCACAGCTCGGCCAGCCGGTTCTCGACCGGCGTGCCGGACAGCGCCATGCGGAAGCCGGCCTTGAGCGCGAAGATGGCCTGCGCGCGCCGCGCGGCGGCGTTCTTGAACGACTGCGCCTCGTCGGCCACCACGGTATGCCATTCGCGCTGGCAGAACGCGGCGCGCGCCTGCAGCAGCAGCGTGTAGGTGACAATCACCACGTCGAACGGGCCGGCCTGCGCCAGCAGCGCCCCGCGCTCGCCTTCGGCGGTGTTCTCGCCATACAGATGCACGCGCAGCGTGGGCGCGAAGCGGCGCGCCTCCTCGGCCCAGTTGCCGCACACCGAGGTCGGCGCGACCACCAGCGCGGCGCCGCCGGGGGCGCGTGCCAGCATCACGGCCAGCGCCTGCAGGGTCTTGCCCAGCCCCATGTCGTCGGCCAGGCAGGCGCCGAAGCCGGCCTCGGCCAGCGACATGGCCCAGCGGTAGCCGTCTTCCTGGTAGGGCCGCAGCTCGGCCGCCAGGTTGGCGGGCAGCGCGGCCAGGCTGGCGCGCGCGCCGCGCAGGCGCCGCGCGCGCTCGCGGAAATGGCTGTCGGGGTCGACGCCGGCGCCGGCCAGCACGTCGTCCAGCCAGGGCGCGGCCATCAGCGGCACCTGGATGCCGTCGCGCGCGCCGTGCGCCACGCTGGCGAGGTCGCGCAGCCGCGCGCGCAGGCTGCGCGTGAGCGCCACGTAGACGCCCTGCCCCATCGGCATGAAGCGCCCGGCGTGGCTGGCGGCCCAGGCCAGCAGCTCGCCGAGCTGCACCACCAGCCCTTCGGCCACGCGCAGCTCGCCGACCAGCTTGAACCAGGCGCTTTCGGTCTCGATGCGCACCGCCAGCTGGGCGATGTCGGCGCCGGTCACGCGCACTTCCTTGCCGCGCGGCCATTCCAGCGCCTGCACGCCGGCCAGCCCGGGCAATGCCTCGACCACCGACAGCGCCTCTTCGGGGTCGGTCAGGGTCCAGTCGTATTCGCCGCTGTCGGGCGCGCGCGGCACCAGGAAGGGCAGCGCGTCGAACACCTCGGCCACGTTGGCGAGCTCGGCGGCGAGGTCGCGCTGGGTGGCGAGCGACTCGCCCCGCACCGCGGCCATCAGCCGCTCGCGCCCGCCGCCCGGCGCCAGGCGCGGGCCCAGCGGCCCCAGCGGCGTCACCACCAGGCGCAGCGCGAGGCCCTCGCCGAGCGGCGCCAGCTCGGCGCGCAGGCGGCTTTCGGTCTCGAGCTCGCGCGTGCCGCCGCCGAGGTCGGAATGCACCTGGAAATGCCCCGACAGCGCGCGCAGCGTGGCGTCGAGCTGGCCCTGCGCCTCGGCCGGCACGGCCAGCCCGTCGGCGATCAGTTGCGCGGCGCCCTGCTGCGCCGGCGTGAGGCGGATCACGCGCAGGCGCTGCGAGCCTTCGCGCAGCACGGTGATCTGGCGCAGCGCCTCGGCCTCGGCGCGGCTGCCGGCCGGCAGGAAGCTGTCCAGCGCCGGCGCCTCGCGCAGCGGCGGCGACACGCGCAGGGTGTAGCGCGTGCGGTCGCGCACCACCTCCAGCGTGGGCGCGCCTTCTACCACCTCGAGGGTCTGCTCGGGCGCCTGCGCCAGCACCACGCCCGGATGGCCGACCAGCGCCAGCACGGCGGCGGCGCGGTCGAGCACGTAGCGGCGGCGCGAGGACTGGTCGCGCCGGATCGCGCGCGCCACGCGGGCGTCCCACGGCTCGAGCCGGTCGTCTTCGGCCAGCTTCGCCAGCGGCAGCGGGCGCGGCTTGTTCCAGCCGCGCGGGCCGCGCGCCTGCTCGAGCGGCTCGATGGTGCCGACCGCGCCGTCGGCGTCCAGCGTCACCGCCCACAGCAGGCGGCTGGCGCTGGCGCCGTCGGGCGCGCGCGTCTCGCCGGCCAGCGCCTGCAGCGCGTCGAGCGCCAGCCGCCAGCTTTCGCGGCGCTGGCCGGCGAAGAAGTGCGCGGGCACCGGCTCCCCGTCCGCCAGCGCCACGGCGCCGTCCAGTTGCCGGCCGAGCCAGTCCATGCCGCAGGCCTGCAGCCGCTCGCGCAGGCCGGCCACGGCGCGGACGCGCTCGGCTTCGGGCTGGCGGCGCCCGCTGGCCGGCACGCCGTCGCCGAGCCACGCGCGCAGCAGCACGCGCCAGAACTGCGCCAGCGGCGGCACCTCGGGCGCCAGCGCGAAGGCGGCTTCGTCCAGCCGCGCGTCGCCGCGCTGCGCGTCGAGCGCGTGGACCCACAAGCCCCAGCGCCCGCGCGCCGCCGGCGTGCGCGTGCCGGCTTCCGCCTGGCAGAAGCGGCGCGCGCGCTCCAGGTGGACGGGCGCGCGCTGCGCCAGCAGCGCCAGCGGGTAGAACGGCGCCAGCGCGGGGCCCAGCAGCCCGGCGCGCTCGCCGGTCTCGGCGCGGATCTGCCTGAGCGCCGCCTCGAAGCCGGCCTGGGCGCCGGGCCAGTCGCCTTGCTGCAGGCGCGCGAGCGCGCGCTGCGCCAGGTCGTCGCCGCTGCCGCCGCTGGCCGGGATCAGCGCCAGCGCGCCGGGCGCGTCGCCGGCGAACAGCAGGCCCTGGGCCAGCGCGCCGCGGATGTGCGGCGGCACCGCCGGCGCATCGGCCCGCGCGCAGGCCAGCGCGTAATCGAGGCAAGGCCGCAGGCGCGGGTCCCAGTCGTAGAACAGCACGTCCAGCCCGGCCAGCACGATGTGCCAGCGGTAGGGCAGCGCCACGCGGTCCAGCAGCCGCGCGTCGCCGGCCGCCAGCAGGGCGTCGACCAGCGCCCGCGCCTGCCCGGCGCGGTCGCCGGCCAGCATCAGCAGGGGCTCGACGACCTGCTCCGGCGCGCCGGAGAACAGCGCGTCGCGCAGCAGCGCGGTCAGCGGATCGGCGTGGGGCGTGGCGGGAGGAAACGAAGGCGGCATGGGTACGGCAGCGGACACAATGTGACGATTTTAAGCCGCACCGGCGCCGCGACCGCGTTGGCACCGGGGGTCCCGGGGTTTACAATGTCGCTTTTGTATTGCTGACGACGCACACGGAGAAAACCATGTCGATGGCGGATCGCGACGGAAAAATCTGGATGGATGGCAAGTTGATCGAATGGCGCGACGCCAAGATCCACGTGCTCACCCATACCCTGCACTACGGCATGGGCGTGTTCGAGGGGGTGCGCGCGTACAAGACGCCGGACGGCACCGCGATCTTCCGCCTCAAGGAACACACCCGCCGCCTGTTCAACTCCGCCAAGATCTTCCAGATGGCGATGCCGTTCGACGAGGCCACGCTGGCGCAGGCGCAGCGCGAGGTGGTCAAGGCCAACCAGCTCGAATCCTGCTACATCCGCCCGCTGGTGTGGATCGGCTCGGAAAAGCTCGGCGTGTCGGCCAAGGGCAACACCATCCACGTGGCCATCGCCGCGTGGCCGTGGGGCGCCTACCTGGGCGAGGAAGGCATGGAGCGCGGCATCCGCGTCAAGACCTCCTCGTTCACGCGCCACCACGTCAACGTCTCGCTGGTGCGCGCCAAGGCCAGCGGCTACTACATCAACTCGATCCTGGCCAACCAGGAAGCCACCAGCCTCGGCTACGACGAGGCGCTGCTGCTCGACACCGAGGGCTACGTCAGCGAAGGCTCCGGCGAGAACGTGTTCGTGGTGCGCGACGGCGTGATCTACACGCCCGACCTGGCCTCGTGCCTGGACGGCATCACGCGCGACGCCATCCTCACCATCGCGCGCGACCTCGGCATCCCGGTGCGCGAGAAGCGCATCACGCGCGACGAGGTCTACTGCGCCGACGAAGCCTTCTTCACCGGCACCGCGGCCGAAGTCACGCCGATCCGCGAGCTCGACGACCGCATCATCGGCGAAGGCCGCCGCGGCCCCGTCACCAAGCGCGTGCAGGACGCCTTCTTCGCCGCCGTGGGCGGCACCAGCGAGCAGTACAAGCGCTGGCTGACGCTGGTCTGAGCGCGGCCACGCAAGCCTGCCGCGGACGCACCGAACCCAGCCGCCGGGCCAGCGCCCGGCGCCCCCTGTTCCCCACAAGACCAACACCATCCTCGCAAGACCATGACGCAAACCGCCTCCGTAATCGAAATCGGCGCAGAAGACCTTCCGCTGCACTGCCCCACCGGCAACACGCCCGCCTGGAACTACCATCCGCGCGTTTTCCTCGACGTGGTGGACACCGGCGAAGTGAAGTGCCCGTATTGCGGCACCGTCTACAAGCTCAAGGCAGGCACCGTCATCAAGGGCCACCACTGACGCACTCCACGCCTGACCGCACCGTCCCGATGCTCCGGCCCGCCTCCAGGCGCGCCGGAGCGTTGGCGTGCGCGGCGCGCGCGGCCGGCCTGCCCGCCGGCACCGTCAGCGCCTGCATCACGCCTTTCTTTCCGGCAGCGCCCCATCCATGAAAAAAGCCCTCGTCATCGCCCCCAACTGGATCGGCGACGCCCTGATGGCGCAGCCGCTCTTCTCGCTCATGAAGGCGCGCCATCCGCGCCTGCTGATCGACGCCCTCGCCCCCAAATGGGTGGCGCCGGTGCTGGCGCGCATGCCCGAGATCAACCAGGTGTTCCCGAGCGAGCTGGCGCACGGCAAGCTGCAGCTCTCGGCGCGGCTGATGTTCGCGCAGCAGCTCAAGAACGAAGGCTACGACGCCGCCTACGTGCTGCCCAACTCGCTCAAGTCGGCGCTGATCCCGTGGCTGGCCGGCATTCCGCTGCGCGTCGGCTACCGCGGCGAGGCGCGCTTCGGCATGCTCAACATCCGCCACGCCAACCCGCCGCGCGACCAGCGCCCGCCGATGGTCGAGCACTACGCGCGGCTGGCGCTCAAGCCCGGCGCGCGCCTGCCCGAGGACCTGCCCGAGCCGCGCCTGCGCACCGACCCGGCACGCATGGCCAAGACCGCCGAGCGCTTCGGCATCCCGCCCGGCACGCGCCTGATCGCGTTCTGCCCGGGCGCCGAGTTTGGCCCGGCCAAGCGCTGGCCGGCCGCGCACTTCGCCGAGCTGGCGCAGATGCTCAAGCGCTCGTTCCCCTACGCGCAGATGGTCACGCTGGGCTCGCCCAAGGACGCGGAGATCGCCGCCGAGATCGTCGCCGGCGCGCCGTTCGTGCGCAACCTGTGCGGCCAGACCTCGCTGGACGACGCCGTGGACCTGCTGGCGCTGGCCGAGGGCGCGGTCTGCAACGACTCCGGCCTGATGCACGTCACCGCGGCGCTGAACCGGCCGCAGGTGGCGGTGTTCGGCTCGAGCGACCCGCGCCACACGCCCCCGCTGTCGCAGGCTGCTAGTATCATGTGGCTGCAGCTCGAATGCAGCCCTTGCTTCAAGCGCGAGTGTCCCCTGGGCCACTTGCGATGCCTGAAAGACATCGAGCCGGAAATGGTGTTCGTGGAGCTGCGCAAGCTCCTGCACCGCGCCTGACGCACCAGCCCGACGCACCTGATGCCGGCCCCCAAGTCCGTGTCGATCCGGCCAACGAATCCCTGAGCCCTGTCACCATGCCTCGTTTTGCCCGCCTGTTCGATTCCGCCGAAGACATTGTCGAAGCCTTTCGCGAAGCCATGAAACTGCGCGACGCGGACGGCGCGCTGCGCCTGTGGCTGGACGAGGACTCGGTCACCTGCGTGATGCCGGACGGCCAGCGCCTGATCGGCCACGAGCAGCTGCGCCAGGCATTCGCCCAGTTGCTCGACCTGCAGCCGGTGCTGATCGACGTGATCGAGACCAGCAGTCACGCCTCGCTCGGCGTGGCCATCTTCGACGTGACCGAGGCGCTGCGCTTCGGCGGCGACCGCGTCGAGGCGGACCTGTACGTGCACACCACCTACGTGCTGATGCAGAACCACGAAGGCTGGCGCCTGGCCCATATCCACTGCAGCCCGGCCAACGCCGCGCAGGTCGCCGCCGTCAGCACGGCACCGGGGCAGGCGCTGCACTAGCCGTGCCCGGCAGCATGAACGCATCCGGCGCGAAGGCATTCGGCGGCGGCCGCCGCATGCCTTGGTGGCTGTCCGGCGGCCACGCCCAGACCATCATCCCGGCGCGCTTCACCCGGCGCCCGCGCGCGGCCTTCCGGCGCGAGCGCTGGAGCGCGCCCGACGGCGACTTCATCGACCTCGACTGGACCACCCACGCGGTCACGCCCGGCACGCCGCTGCTGGTGATGTTCCACGGCCTGGAAGGCAATTCCGGCAGCCACTACGCGCAGGCCATGATGCACGCGCTGGCCGCGCGCGGCTGGCAGGGCGTGGTGCCGCATTTCCGCGGCTGCTCGGGCGAGCTCAACCTGGCGCCGCGCTTCTACCACTCCGGCGACGCGCAGGAGATCCGCTGGATCCTGGAGCGGCTGCGCCGCGAATACTGCGCGCACGGGCGCAGGCTGCTGGCGGTGGGCATCTCGCTGGGCGGCAACGCGCTGCTGCGCTACCTGGGCGAGGAAGGCGGCGGCGCGCGCTTCGTCGATGCGGCCGCCTCGGTGTCGGCGCCGCTCGACCTGGCCGGCGGCGGCGCGGCGCTGTCGCAGGGCTTCAACATGCTCTACACGCGCATGTTCCTGCAGACGCTCAAGCGCAAGTCGCTCGACAAGCTGCGCCAGTATCCCGGCCTGTTCGACCGCGCCGCCATGCTGGCCAGCCGCGACCTGTACGCCTTCGACAATATCGTGACCGCGCCGCTGCACGGCTTCCGCGACACCGACGACTACTGGGCGCGCGCCTCCAGCAAGCCGGTGCTCGGCGCCATCGCCGTGCCCACGCTGGTGCTCAACGCGCGCAACGATCCCTTCCTGCCGGCGCGCTACCTGCCCGGCCCCGCCGACGTCGGCGCGCAGGTCCGGCTGGAGCAGCCGGCGCACGGCGGTCACGTCGGCTTCATGACGCCGCGCGAAGATCTGCTGCGGGCCTTGCCGGTGCTGCCGTATGCTGGCCATATCGAGTGGCTGCCGGCGCGCATCCTGCAATTCTTCGACAGCGTGGCATAGCCCCGCGGCCGGCGAGGCGGCCCGCCGCGAGGCGCGCCACAGAGGAGACAAAGATCATGGACGAGACAGTCAAGCAAGCGATGGCCCGCTGGCCCAACGTACCCAACTGCTACGGCTGGCTGGCGCTGGACCGGCGCGGGCAATGGCGCATGCGCAACGAGTACGCCCAGCAGCACGGCCTGTCCGGCGACCCGATCCGGCACGAGGCGCTGGTCGCCTTCATCGAGCGCAACTACCAGCGCGACGAGCGCGGCGCCTGGTACTTCCAGAACGGGCCGCAGCGCGTGTTCGTGGCGCTGGCCTACGCCCCGTGGATCGTGCGGCTGCACCAGGGCCGGCTGCACACCACCACCGGCCGCGCGTTCGCGCTGCGCGGCTGCCTTGCCGACGAGCAGGGCAACGTGGTGCTGACCGGAGAGATCGAGGCAAGCGAGGCGGAAGGCGGCGGCGGCATCGCGGCCGCGCTGCTGCACGACCATGACCTCGACGCCTTCAGCAGCGCCTGCACCTGGCATGGCGAGGCCTGCGGCGGCGATCTCGGCGTGTTCCACTTCGACGGCGCCGACGTGCCGATCGAGCCGGTCGCGCAGGACGAAGTGCCGGTCCGCTACGGCTTCGTGCGCCAGCCGGCGCCGCCGGCGGGCGAAGCGGCGGCCTGAGTGACCTCCTGAACGGCCGCCTGAACGGCCGCCCGAACCGCGGCCGCGGCTAGTTCGGCATGCCCTTGTTGTCCTGCTTTTCCTCGCGGAACTGCCGCTCGAGCTGGTGCAGCCGCGCGTCCACCTCGGACAGCGTGTAGAAATCCCCGTCGCCAGCCTTGCGCGCGATCTGCAACTGCTCGATGGCGGCCTGGTAGGCGCCGTCGATGGCGTATTTCTCGGCCAGCGCCTGGTGCTGCTGCACGCGCCGGCCCTGGCCCGCGTAGGCGCGCGCCAGCATGTCCCACCACTCGGCGCGCGAGATGTCCTCGCGCGTGCGCTCGCGCAGGAAGGCCACCGCCTGGTCCAGCCGCCCCGCCCCCAGCAAGGTCGCCGCGTAGCTCACCGCCACCGCGTGCGAGAGCGGGAACGCCCTCATCGACGCCGCGGCCTGGTTGAGCGCATCCTGCGGCCGGCCCTGCGCGCGTGCCAGCTCGATCGCCATCACGTCCAGCATGGGGCTGCCGGAGGTCGCGCCGGGAATGGTGCCGTAGAGCCGGCGCGCCTCCGCCAGCGACTGCTCGGCGGCGGCGTTGCGGCCCAGGCGCTGGTCGGCGAAGGCCATGCCGTAGTACAGCGCCGGCACGCGCGCCGGCGCCGCCGAGGGCAGTTGCGCCTGCAGCGCGGCGCGCACGTTCTGCAGGTCGCTCGGCGTGGTTTCCTGGATGATGCGCGAGCGCACGCGCGCGAACTCGTATTCGGGCGTGCTGCCGACGTGGCGCACCGCCACGTGGCTGACGCGGTCCTGCATGTCGGCGATGCGCTCCGAGGTCAGCGGGTGGGTGCGCACATAGGCCGGCACCGAGTTCTCCGAGATGCCCATCACGCGCTGCAGGCGCTTGAAGAAGTCCGGCATACCCTGCGGGTCGAAGCCCGCCGCGGTCATGATCTGGAAGCCCACGCGGTCGGCCTCGCGCTCGGCCCCGCGCGAGAACGACAACTGGTTGGCGACCGCCGCCGCCTGCCCGCCCATCGCCAGCGCCGAGGCCGCGTCGCCGCTCTTGGTGGCGGCCAGCCCGGCCAGCACCATCGACGCCAGCGAGATCCACATCGACTGGTCCTGCGAGGTGATGCCGCGCGCGATGTGCCGCTGCATCACGTGGCCGATTTCGTGGCCCAGCACCGAGGCCAGCTCCGACTCGGTCTCCGACTGCACCAGCAGGCCGGTATGCACGCCGATATAGCCGCCGGGCAGCGCGAAGGCGTTGATGGTGCGGTCGCGCACCGCGAACAGCTCGAAGCCGGTGGCGAAGGTGCCCGAGCCGGTCGAGCCCGAGATGTTCTGCCGGCGCGCCGCCTGCACCAGGCGGTAGCCGAGCGCGTTCAGGTAGTCGGCCAGCAGCGGGTCGACCACGTAGTCCGGGTCGCGCCGGATGTCGCGCATGATGTGCTCGCCCAGGCGCCGCTCCATGTCGGGCGTCAGCGATGCCGTGGAAGGGTCGCCGAGGTCGGGCAGCTGCACGCCGCTGCCCTCCACCACGGTGTTGTTGGTGCGCAGCCCAAACTCGGACTTCTGCCCCGCCTTCACGCTGCGGTTCAGGTTGTCGTAGACCTGGTCGCTGCTGTCGCCGCCATAGACGGCGTCGGCGGCCGTGCGCGCCGGATCGTTGAGCAGCGCGCGCTGCTGCGGCCACGCGGGCAGGGCCACCGTCAGCGCCAGCAGCGCCGCGAGCGAGCGGCGCGCCAGGCTAGCCGAAGCGCGGGAAATGCGGGAAGCGGCGGCGCGGGCATGCCGCGGATGCATCCCAGGCGATGTCGGGCAGGCCTGTCGGGCGGGCGAGGAGAGCGCTCCGCGGAGCGTTGGATTCTTGCGCATCTTGCTATGATAGCGGCCTCCGGAAACCATTCCCATCGGGCGCGCCCAAGGCGGGCCCGACAGGTCCCCGATGCCGCCCAGGCCGCGCGCCAACTGGCGCGGCGGGCCTACGGCCAGTCCCCGGCATTGCCGCAACTCCCCTTCGATTCCCGCCCACGCCATGAGCCAGCTCACCCACTTCGATTCCGCCGGACAAGCCCATATGGTCGACGTCGGCGCCAAGGCGCACAGCCACCGCGCGGCCCTCGCCACCGGCACCATCACCATGCTGCCGGCCACCTTCGCGCTGGTGCGGGACGGCAACGCCAGGAAGGGCGACGTGCTCGGCATCGCCCGCGTGGCCGCCATCATGGCCACCAAGCGCACCTCCGACCTGATTCCGCTGTGCCATCCGCTGGCGCTCACCAAGGTGGCGGTGGACTTCGCCCTCGACGAGGCGGCCTCCGCCGTGCGCTGCACGGTGCGCGCCGAAACCCACGGCCAGACCGGCGTGGAAATGGAAGCGCTGACCGGCGTGCAGGTGGCGCTGCTGACCATCTACGACATGTGCAAGGCGGTGGACCGGGGGATGGTGATGGGCAACGTGAAGCTGCTGGAAAAGCATGGCGGGAAGTCGGGGGATTGGGTGGCGGGCGGTTGAAGCGCGCCGGAACACGGTCCGACGCGTGGGATCACTCCCGCGCCGGCCATGTATCGTATCCGTTGCGTGCGCGTCTGGTTTTCTTACCGTGCATGACACGGTCTTACGGCCCGTGCCATTCCGCTGTAACAAGCGTAACGCCGCATTTCGCCAGCCGCGAGGCACGCGCCACATCGGGAAAATTGGTATTCAATGCAGTCAGGGAGCGCTGTTGTGCTACCCGCGGGGCGCGGCCCCGCATCAATCCAAGGTGAGCAAGATGAACGGGCGTAGGGTTGGCCAGATAGTGCTGGTGTTGGCGGCGCTGGGTGCGAGCGGAGCCGCTTTGGCGGCCCGCGGCGGCGGGTGGCACGGCGGCGGCGGATGGCATGGGCATGGGGGAGGATGGCACGGCGGGTGGCATGGCAACGTGGGGGTCGTGATCGGCCCCGGTTTTGGCTATGGCTACGGCTGGGGCTACCCGTATCCGTACTACGCTCCGCCGTATTACTACCCGCCGGTGGTCGCGGTGCCGTCGGCGCCGCCGCAATACATCGAGCAGGGCCAGGACGGCCCGGTCGACATGGGAGGCGGCGCGGGTGCCGCCGCGCCGGCGCCCGAGCAGGCGTTCTGGTACCACTGCAGCCAGCCGGACGGCTACTACCCGTACATCAAGGCGTGCCCGGGCGGCTGGCAGAAGGTCCCCGCCCAGCCCCCGGCCTGACGCGATGCCGCTGTGGCATGCGACGACGCGCGGCACCGCCGGTGGCCGCGCGAGACGATTTGTTGACCAGTATCGAGGTACCCAGATGAAAGCGTTCACCCGCCCGGGCCTGTGCAGGCGGCCCGTTCTGCTGGCTTTGCCCCTGGCCGCGCTGGCGCTGGCCGGCTGCGCCGTGATGCCCAGCGGCCCGAGCGTGATGGTGCTGCCGGGCACGGGCAAGAATTTCGACCAGTTCCGGGCCGACGACTATAGCTGCCGCCAGTTCGCCTTCGGGCAGGTCGGCGGCGTCACCGCCAACCAGGCCGCCACCGGCAGCGCGCTCGGCAGCGCGGCCGTCGGCACCGCGCTCGGCGCGGCCGCCGGTGCGGCGTTCAACGGCGGCTCCGGCGCGGCCGTGGGCGCCGGCGTGGGCCTGCTGACGGGCGCCGCGGTCGGCGCGGGCAATGCGCAGGCGTCCGGCTACGGCAGCCAGCGCCGCTACGACGCGGCCTACGTGCAGTGCATGTACGCCAGCGGCCACCGCGTGCCGGTCTATGGCCAGATGATGTCCTCGTCCCCGCGGCCGCCGGCGCCAACCTACTACTATCCGCCTCCGCCGCCGGGCTACGCGCCCCCGCCGCAGTAAGCGGCGCCTGGCCGCCACGCTGGTCCCCGCATCCCGCGCACGCGCCGGCCCCGAGGCCGGCCGCGGCGCGGGATGCGTCTATGCGGGGCCATCCTCTGCATCGCCTTCCGCATCATGGGCCGGCGCCGGGCCGGGCCACGCCTTGCTGCGCGCCTCGACCCAGTCGCAGAATTCCCGCGGCCGCGCGGCCGCGTCCACGCCGGCGCAGGCACGCGCCACCTCGGCGAACTGCCGGGCCTCGTCGCCGGCGTAATAGAAGCGCAGGCGCTCGAGCCACGCACGGCCCTGCGCGGGGTCGCCGGTCAGCGCGAGCAGCCACGCGGTGCGCGCGATCAGCGTCGGCGTGGGCAGCAGGTGGACCGCGGCGATATGCGGGCCGAGCAGTTGCGCGGCGTTGGCCGCGGTGATGACCGCATCCTCGGCCGCGTCGGACTCGGCCGCCTGGCGGAACCAGCGCTGCGGCATGGGCAGCGCGGCCCGGTGCCCGGCGTGCGCATACTCGCGCGCCTCGGCGCGGCGGAAGTCCATCCACATGGTCGCGAGCACGGTGGCGGACACACCGGCGAAGACCAGGCCCGCCAGCACCGCCGCCGCGCGCGGCAGCCGCGCATGGCCGAAGCCGGACGGCTCCAGCCAGCCCAGCATGAAGCAGAACGGCAGCAAGAAATACAGGTAGTGCAGCGGGTACTCCAGCATCGAATGCGCGCCCAGCATCGCCAGCCACGTCAGCACGAGGACGGTCTGCGCGCGCTCCGGCGCGTCGCCGCGCCACAAGCGCCGGTAGACCACGCGGCCCAGCCACGCCAGCAGCGACAGCAAGGCGCCGGCCGCGCCCACGATGCCGGTCTTGGCCAGCAGGTC
Organism: Cupriavidus ulmosensis; assembly: GCF_977008105.1. NCBI lineage: Bacteria > Pseudomonadati > Pseudomonadota > Betaproteobacteria > Burkholderiales > Burkholderiaceae > Cupriavidus > Cupriavidus ulmosensis. The sequence continues at coordinate 819,843 of NZ_CDRMWP010000001.1, read as the reverse complement.
CAGCACGGCGTTGTGGGCATGCAGCGACATCTCCACCCTGACCCCGACCTGCGCCATCTGCTGGAACTGCGCCCAGCCGAACTCGCCCCAGCCCACACCGAGCCACGGATGCGCGCGGAACATCGCCCACGCGTGCGCCCACAGCGCGCCGCGCGCCGAAAGCTGGTCGGCGCCCTGCAACTGCGCCACCGTGTCGAACAACCGCCAGCCCATCGCCTGACCCGCGCTCTTGATCGCGGGCTGCAGGACCAGCAGCATCGCCACCATCGCCACCGCGGCGAACACCAGCCCGGCCGGGCGGCGCATCGGGTTGGGCCCGCGCTGCCGCACGCCAGCGCCGGCGCCCTGCCCCCACGCCAGCCACGCCGCCACCAGCGCATAAGCCGCGGCCAGACCCACGTGCAGCACGCCCGTGCGCGAACCCGACAGCACGATGCCGCTCTCCAGCAGCAGCACCGCCGCCAGCCACGCCGGCGCGCGCAGCCAGCCGCGCGCGGCCAGCCACACCGCCGCCGCCAGCGCCAGCCCCTCGACCGTGGCCTGGTGATTGGGCTGGTTCAGGTTGCCCCACAGGCGACGGTTGTCATCGTAGAAATAGGTCGACACCAGCCCGAACGTATCCGGCTCCAGGCCGAAGACCTGCACCCACTGCGCCAGCGTGCCCAGCAGCCCGGCCACCAGCCACGCGGTGGCCAGCGTATCGGCCAGCGCCTGCCGCTCCTGCGCGGACGCCGCCCGGCCCTGCCGCCACGCCGCCCACATCACCGCGGCGGCCAGCGCCAGCGTCAGCTCGGTGATCAGCCGGCTACCGGGAACATCGGCCATGCCAACGAGGCCCTGCGCAATGCCGGTGGCGATGAGCCAGAGCGGGAAGAGGATGATCCAGGGGAATCGGGCCGGCTCCGCCCGACCGGCGAGGCCGCCGGCCTGCCGGGGCGTCACGGCCCCCAGCACGATCACGGCAAGCGCGAACAACAGCGCGGCAGTCCATTCGCCATAGAAGGTGGCAAGCGGAAGCGTGTGCCGCGAGACCAGCAGGGGCACGACGAGCGCGGCGGCGAGGAAACTGAGGGGAATGGCTGACCGGGAGGGCAGCATGCGGGTGCCTTGTTATGCCGGGTTGGCAAAAGGCGGATGATAGCTTGGGGGATGGGAAAAGAAAAAGCGCCCCAGGGGGCGCTTCGCTATCTCACTACGAATTGGTTAGATCTTGGGGCGATATTGCGCATCCAGCGTTGACGCTGCGCCAATCGACCAAGTGGCAGCACCGACATCGAAGCTCCCCGTCAGGACCAATGTCTTACCCGCCAGATTCTTGGGAACATTCGAAGCAGCGGCCGCATATGTGATCGTGACATCCGCGGTCTGCGGCGTGGCACCCACGGCGCTGGTTCCCTTGACCCCCACCTTCAAGACCAGGGGGCTGGTGATAGCGGTGTCCACCGGAACGCCCAGCGCGGCGGCACCGGCAGCCGTGGTGCTGTCTGCAGTGCTGATATCACCGTTGGAAGCTGCAAGTGCAATGGCCGTCTTAATCGGACCGGCCAAGCTCAGGCCTTCCGTCGCCTTTGCCTTGATGGTGTAATCCTGATACTGCGGAATCGCAATCGCCGCCAGGATACCGATGATCGCAACCACGATCATCAGTTCGATCAGCGTAAAGCCCTTCTGGACACGGCGGCCCAGTTTCTTCAGTTGAACCCGTTGTTGCATGATTGACCCCTCGAAGGAATTTTGGATACAAATAGAAACATCTTGTTTCATGTGATGCTGCACAATCTTTAGCAGTTTGCGTGCCAGCCCGGCGCCCCTTGAACTCTCGTTGGCAGGTGACAATTTTCGCCACTTCAGAGCACTCCTAGCTTTGACAGCGCGCAAATTTTGTCACTTGCGATGACGCAGACAGTCAGTAAACCGAGGGTTTCGCTTAATTCAGTACGAAAGCACACTGAATTCACAACCAGATTCCTGTCTCGGAAAACGCAACGGGCGGCTCCAGGGCCGCCCGTCCCGCGGTGCGACAAGAGCACCGCCCCGCCTGATCGCGATCCCGCCCCTGCGAGCGGGACCGGCATCAGGCCGTCACGCCGGCTGCGCCGCGCGCTTCTGCATCAGCTTGCCGATCACCACCACCAGCGCGGCGCCGACGATGCCGAACACCAGGTGTGCGTGCGGCACGTGCATTTCGAACCAGGCGGAGTCGACCGGATCGCTCACCAGCATTTCGCCGGCGAGGTAGCCCAGCAGCGCGGCGCCCAGCACGATGATGATGGGGAAGCGGTCCATGACCTTGAGCAGGATGGTGCTGCCGAACACGATCAGCGGGATGGACAGGCCCAGGCCCAGCACCAGCAGCATCAGCTGGCTGCCTTCCGGCCCCTTCTGGGCGGCGGCGGCCACGGCAACCACGTTGTCGAGCGACATCACGAGGTCGGCGATCAGGATGGTGCGGATCGCGGCCCAGATATTTTCCTTGGCGGCGTGGCCTTCTTCCTCGTCGTCGCCGGTCAGCAGTTGCACGCCGATGTAGACCAGCAGCGCGGCGCCGACGATCTTGAGGTACGGCAGGCTCAGCAGCTTGACCGCAGCCACGGTCAGGATCACGCGCATGACGATGGCGGCGGCGCTGCCCCAGAAGATCGCTTTCTTCTGCTGCGCGGGCGGCAGGTTGCGCGAGGCGAGCGCGATCACCACGGCGTTGTCGCCGGAGAGCACGATGTTGGTCAGGATGATGGATCCCAGCGCGATCCAGAATGCGGTGGAGGACAACAATTCCACGGTAAAGCTCCTCGAGTTTCTTGAATTATGGTTCGAACGCCGCATGGCGACGGGCGATGCGCAACCGATGATGTTCAGCCAACGACAAAATTCGGATGTCTGATTTTTCAGACATGAGATTTACCGTATCAAGCTTTCGATTCGGTTTCAATCGCCTTCCCGCCCGCCTCGGGAGATACCCTAGGTTCCTGGCGTCCCAGAATGACGCGCCCCCGCACGAAGGCGGGGGCATCGGTGGCCAGCGGCGCGGCTGCCCTGGGGCAACCGCGCGCCGGCCCGGTAATTCTCCCGCCCTCGCGGGCGGGATTCACCAGACAGCGGCGATTACAGGATCGACTTGAGCAGGCGGCCCATTTCCGACGGATTCTTGGTGACCTTGATGCCGCAGGCTTCCATGATTTCCAGCTTGGCCTGCGCCGTGTCGGCACCGCCCGAGATCAGCGCGCCGGCGTGGCCCATGCGCTTGCCCGGAGGCGCGGTCACGCCAGCGATGAAGCCGACCACCGGCTTCTTCATGTTGTCCTTGATCCATTGCGCGGCGTTGGCTTCGTCCGGACCGCCGATTTCGCCGATCATGACCACGGCGTCCGTTTCGGGATCGTCGTTGAACATCTTCATGATGTCGATGTGCTTCAGGCCATTGATGGGGTCGCCACCGATGCCCACTGCCGACGACTGGCCCAGGCCCAGCGCGGTCAGCTGGCCCACGGCTTCATAGGTCAGCGTGCCCGAGCGCGACACCACGCCGATGCGGCCCTTGCGGTGGATGTGGCCCGGCATGATGCCGATCTTGATTTCGTCCGGCGTGATCAGGCCAGGGCAGTTCGGTCCGAGCAGCAAGGTCTTCTTGTTGCCCTTACGCATCTTGTCCTTGAGCTCCATCATGTCGCGCACGGGGATGCCTTCGGTGATGCAGACCACCAGGTCCAGGTCGGCGTCGACGGCTTCCCAGATCGCGGCGGCGGCGCCCGCGGGCGGCACGTAGATCACGGAAACGGTGGCGCCGGTGGAGTCCTTGGCGTCCTTCACGCTGGCGTAGATGGGAATGCCTTCGAAGTCTTCGCCGGCCTTCTTCGGGTTCACGCCCGCCACGAAGGCGTTCTTGCCGTTGGCGTAGTCGCGGCAGCCACGTGTGTGGAACTGGCCGGTCTTGCCGGTGATGCCCTGGGTGATGACCTTGGTGTCTTTGTTGATCAGAATCGACATGCTGTAATCCTTTGCTTGGCTCGTAGCAGCGCGGGGCCAGGCCCGGCGCGCCGCTCGCGTTCGCGTTTTGTTGGCGTTCGTGCGTCTTGGCTTACTTGCCCGCGGCCGCGGCCACCACCTTCTGGGCGGCCTCTTCCATGGTGTCGGCAGCGATGATGGGCAGGCCCGAGTCGGCCAGCATCTTCTTGCCGATCTCTTCGTTGGTGCCCTTCATGCGCACGACCAGCGGCACGGACAGCGACACGGCCTTGGAAGCAGCGATCACGCCCTCGGCGATCACGTCGCAGCGCATGATGCCGCCGAAGATGTTGACCAGGATGGCCTTCAGGTTCGGGTTCTTCAGCATCAGCTTGAAGGCTTCGGTCACCTTCTCGGTGGTGGCGCCGCCGCCCACGTCGAGGAAGTTGGCCGGCTCGCCGCCGAACAGCTTGATGGTGTCCATCGTGGCCATCGCCAGGCCGGCGCCGTTCACCAGGCAGCCGATGTTGCCGTCCAGCGAGATGTAGGCCAGGTCGAACTTGGAGGCTTCGATTTCGTTGGCGTCTTCTTCGTCCAGGTCGCGGTAGGCGACGATTTCCGGGTGGCGGAACAGGGCGTTGGAGTCGAAATTGAACTTGGCGTCGAGCGCGATCACCTTGCCGTCGCCGGTCAGGATCAGCGGGTTGATTTCCGCCAGCGATGCGTCGGTTTCCCAGAACGCCTTGTACAGGCCTTGCAGGGCCTGGCGGGCTTGCGCCACGCTCGCGTCGGGCACGCCGATCTTGCGCGCGATGTCGTCGGCATCGGCGTCGGCCAGGCCGGTGGCCGGGTCGATGATCAGGGTGTGGATCTTTTCCGGGGTGTGGGCAGCGACTTCCTCGATGTCCATGCCGCCTTCGCTGGAGGCCATCAGGGCCACCTTCTGCGATACGCGGTCCACCACCAGCGAAACGTACAGTTCCTTCTTGATGTCAGCGCCTTCTTCGATCAGCAGGCGGTTGACCTTCTTGCCTTCCGGGCCGGTCTGGTGCGTGACCAGGGTCATGCCGAGGATGTTGGTGGCGTAGGTCTTGACCTCGTCGATGCTCTTGGCCACCTTCACGCCGCCGCCCTTGCCGCGACCGCCCGCGTGGATCTGCGCCTTGACGACCCAGACCGGGCCGCCCAGTTGCTCAGCAGCCTTCAGGGCCTCTTCGACCGAGAACGCGGGGATGCCGCGCGGAACCGGCACATTGTATTTGCGCAGGATTTCCTTGCCTTGGTACTCATGGATATTCATGCGTGTTTCCTTTCGGGTAGGCGTAAAAGTGTGGAGATGGAATCTCGGCGTTTTGCAGGCCGTGCGGCTTAGCCGGAGGTGCCGGTGAGCCTGCGGGAGTCGGCGCCGCCGTCGGCGGCGGCGAGCGCCTCCGCTGGCTGCGCCGCCGGGATCGGGGACCCTTCGGCCCTGATCCTCGGCTTCGGCTGGTGACCATACCAGCGCGGGTAAAACTGGCGCACCACCTCACCTTCGAAATGCAGGGCATGGCAGCCGTGCAACTGGTAAGGCGGTTCGGGATTGGTGTCTTCGGTGCCGGCGTCGCGGATGTTGAAGACGTCGCCGGCGAAAGCCTGGATCGCGGTGGTCGGCAACACGCCGGCCAGCTCGGTCAGGTGGGTGCAGCCGGCCACGCCCGACAGGCGCTCGCGCACCGCCTTGCGGAAACCCTTCATCAGGTTCAGGCCGATCAGCTTGCGGTAGGCCGGGCCGATGGTGTCGCACTGGCCGGGATACGGCACCCAGTCGGAGCACGCCTCGGCGTCCACCACGTTCATGCGCAGGTCGATGGTGACGCGCAGCCACAGGTCGTGCAGCGGCTGGCCGACCGGGCGCACGCCGCCGCCGGCCAGCGGAATGTCGCGCGGCTTGGTGTCGGTCAGGCGCGCCTCGATGTCCCACAGGCCATCGTCCCTAAGATAGGCCTCGGCCGTGATGGCACGGCGATGGCGCAGGGAACGGTTGACGGGCGGGGAAAGCGGCATAACACCAGGCTGGAGCGGGGGAACAGGCGGCTAATGGATATGACCAGGAACGGCTTAACAGACACGACTCAGAACGACTCAGGACGGCTGGGCCGGGAAACCGCAGGATTTTAACATGCCGCACAAGTTTGACCGGGAACAAACTGTGCGGAGTGCCGTTGCCGGCGATTGTCGTCCCGCGGATGGCCTGCTGCGGTGCGGGAATGCGCGGCGCAAGGCGCTCGGGCGGCGCTCGGGCGACGGGCGGAACGGATGCCGGGCGCGGTGAATACGCCTACTGCCAAAGCAGGTATGCGCCCCGTGCCGGTGCATGGCAGCGTCGCGGCGGCACCCTCCGTGCTGCGGTCGCACAACGCCGCGCGCGGCGTCAGTCGCTACCGTCCAGCCACTCGTCGGCGCCCTTGATAATCTGGCTCACCACGGCGCGGGAGAAGCCGCGGGCCACCAGGAAGCGGATCTGCTTTGCCCGTTCCTCGGGCGTGGCCGGCGGCGCGCCGAAGCGCTTCTGCCAGACCGCGCGGCCGCGCTCCAGTTCGGAATCGCGCAGGCGCTCCTGCAGATCCGCCAACTGGTCGCCGCCAAGCTGGTGGGTGCGCGCTTCCTGCATGACCCGGGCCGCGCCGTAGCGGCTGGCGCGGCGGTGCACCAGGCTGTCGACGAAGCGCGCGTTGGACAGCCAGTTCTCGCGCTCGAGCGCATCCAGCAATTGCTCGAGCGCCTCGGGCGATTCCGCATGGGGAGCCAGCTTGCGGGCCAGCTCCACCCGGCTGTGCTCGCGGCGCGACAGGTAGCCGACCGCGCGGGCCTTCAGCGAAAGGGGAGGACGAGTGGCCATGAAAGAATGCGGCGCGATGGGAAGCGGCGCGAATGCAACGGTGGAATGTATCTGCCTGGCGCGGCGCCGAACCGGCGACGGCAAGCAAGCGACGACTGACAAGCAACAACCGGCAAACAACGGCGGGCAAGCAATAGCCGGCAACCGCCAGCAATCGCGGCCACCGGCGAGTTGCGGCCGCGGAATGCACACCGGGGCGGCGCGTGCCAATGCACGCGCCGCCCCGGCCGGGATCAAGCGAAATCAGGCGAGATCGAACAAAACAGCAGGCAAGAAAACGGACGAGAAAGCCCGCGAAATCGACGGACCACCGACCGCCGGAGCCAGGCTCAACTCCAGCCGGCCCCGATGGCCCTCCGATGCCCTCAACGCGCCCCGCCCGGCCCCGCTCAGCTCGCGTCGGCCGTCACCGCGGCGGCCGGCGTGCCGTTCATCAGTGCCACGCCCAGCGTCTCGCGCACCTTGTTCTCGATCTCGTCGGCGATGTCGGGATTCTCGCGCAGGTATTCGCGCGCGTTGTCCTTGCCCTGGCCGATCTTCTCGCCCTTGTAGCTGTACCAGGCACCCGACTTCTCGACGATCTTGGCGTCCACGCCGAGGTCGATGATCTCGCCCTGGCGCGAAATGCCCTGGCCGTAGAGGATGTCGAAGAACGCCTCGCGGAACGGCGGCGAGACCTTGTTCTTGACCACCTTGACCTTGGTTTCGTTGCCGATCACGTCGTCGCCCTTCTTGATCGAGCCGATGCGACGGATGTCCAGGCGCACCGAGGCGTAGAACTTGAGGGCATTGCCGCCGGTAGTGGTCTCGGGCGAGCCGAACATCACGCCGATCTTCATGCGGATCTGGTTGATGAAGATCACCAGGCAGTTGGTACGCTTGATGGTGCCGGTCAGCTTGCGCAGCGCCTGACTCATCAGGCGGGCCTGCAGGCCCGGCAGCGAGTCGCCCATCTCGCCTTCGATTTCGGCCTTGGGCACCAGTGCCGCCACCGAGTCGATCACGATCAGGTCGACCGAGCCCGAGCGCACCAGCGCGTCGGTGATTTCCAGGGCCTGCTCGCCGGTGTCCGGCTGGGAGATCAGCAGGTCGCCCACGTTGACGCCGAGCTTGCCGGCGTAGTTGACGTCGAGCGCGTGCTCGGCGTCGATGAACGCGCAGGTGCCGCCCAGCTTCTGCATCTCGGCCACCACCTGCAGCGTCAGCGTGGTCTTGCCCGACGATTCCGGACCGTAGATCTCCACCACGCGGCCGCGCGGCAGGCCGCCCACGCCCAGCGCGATGTCCAGGCCCAGCGAACCGGTGGACACGACCTGGATGTCCTGGTCGATTTCGGCTTCGCCCAGTTTCATGATCGAGCCCTTGCCGAACTGCTTCTCGATCTGGGCCAGCGCGGCCGCCAGCGCCTTCTGCTTTTCGGCGCTTACGCCAGCACCCGCCTTCTTGCCGTCATCCATGGTCGTCCTTCCGTCAATGGTGTATAAATAGGCCGCATGTGGCGCGCTGCCTGCTTTTGCGGGCTTGCGCCCGCCCCGCCGCCCGCCCCGGTACGCGACCCGCCCGTGGCATCGGCGCGCAGCATGAGAGGCGGCGGAAAAATCCGGTAAATGCCGGCCGCGCACAATGCGACCGGAACAAGCGGGTACTGTATAAAAAAACAGTATGCTTGGCAAGCCCTGCCCGCACCGCCGGCGACACCCGGTGGCAAAGGGGCGACAAAGCCGAGCCTGGGTGGAGACAACCATGCGTATTCTGATCGCTGAAGATGACGACGTGCTGGCCGACGGCCTGACGCGCTCCCTGCGCCACTCCGGCTATGCCGTCGACCACGTGGCCAGCGGGATGGAGGCCGATTCGGCGCTGTCCACCCAGACCTTCGACCTGCTCATCCTCGATCTCGGCCTGCCGCGCCTGCCCGGCCTGGAGGTGCTCAAGCGCCTGCGCGCGCGCGGCGCCATGCTGCCGGTGCTGATCCTGACCGCCGCCGACGGCGTGGACGAGCGCGTCAAGGGGCTGGACCTCGGCGCCGACGACTACATGGCCAAGCCGTTCGCGCTGTCCGAGCTGGAAGCGCGCGTGCGCGCGCTGGTGCGGCGCGGCGCCGGCGGCGGCGCCACGCTAACGCACCACGGCCCGCTGGCCTTCGACCAGGTCGGCCGCATCGCCTACCTGAACGAAGAGATGCTGGACCTCTCCGCGCGCGAGGTGGGCCTGCTGGAAATCCTGCTGACCCGCACCGGGCGGCTGGTCTCGAAGGAACAACTGGTGGACCACCTGTGCGAATGGGGCGAGGAAGTCAGCAACAACGCCATCGAAGTCTACGTGCACCGGCTGCGCAAGAAGATCGAGGTGGGCGGCATCCGCATCGCCACGGTGCGCGGCCTGGGCTATTGCCTGGAGAAATACCAGGCCGCCGCGGTGCACGGCTAGCCGGCCGGGAGACCTCGCCTATCCTGCCGCCCGCCCCGCGTCGCTCTTCCGGCCTGCCCGCCACGGACCACCCGAACCCTTCCCCATGAGCCTGCTGCGACTGCCCCGGCGGCGCGCGCGGGCCGCCCGGCCCGCCACGCCGCCTCCCGACTCCGCCGCGCCCGATGCCAGTCCTGGCGACGAAGCGCTGGCCGAGGCGCTGCCCCATCTGGAGGACAGCGCCGGCCACCCGTCGCCGCGCTCGCTGTTCGGCGAGATCCTGGACTGGATGCTGGCGCCGCTGCTGCTGCTCTGGCCGATGAGCATCGCCGTGACCTACCTGGTGGCCAAGTCGATCGCCAACGGGCCGTTCGACCGCTCGCTGGAGGCCAGCGCCATCGTGCTCTCGCAGCAGGTGCGCGAGGTCAACGGGCGCGTCACGCTGCAGCTGCCGCTGTCCGCGCGCGAGATCCTGCGCGCCGACGAGAGCGACAACATCTACTACCAGGTGGTCGGCACGCACGGCGAGTTCGTCGCCGGCGACAACGACCTGCCGCTGCCCAGCGAGGAAGACCGCGGCCACGCCGGGCTGGTGTCGCTGCGCGACGACCGCGTGGCCGGCAACGACGTGCGCGTGGCCTATACCTATGTCGACCTCAAGCACGGCAGCGACACCCAGCCGGTGCTGGTGCAGGTCGGCGAAACGCTGGACAAGCGCGCGCGCCTGGCCAATGAAATCATCAAGGGCGTGATCCTGCCGCAGTTCGTGATCCTGCCGCTGGCGGTGGTGCTGGTGTGGTTCGGCCTCACGCGCGGGCTGGCGCCGCTGAACGCGATCCAGCAGCGCATCCGCGCGCGCAACCCCGGCGACACCAGCCCCATCGACGAGCACGCCGCGCCGCAGGAGATCACGCCGCTGGTGGCGTCCTTCAACGACCTGCTCGCGCGCCTGGACATGTCGGTGCAGACGCAGAAGCGCTTCATCGCCGATGCCGCGCACCAGATGAAGACGCCGCTGGCCGGCCTGCGCATGCAGGCCGAACTGGCCCAGCGCGAGCAGACGCCGGAGGAATTGCGCAAGTCGCTGGCGCAGATCGCCGGCAGCTCCGAGCGCACCGCCCACCTGGTCACGCAGCTGCTGTCGCTGGCGCGCATGGAGAACCTCGCCGGCGCCGGCAGCATGGCGCCGCTGGACCTGGGCGCGCTCGCGCGCGAGGTGGTCAAGGACTGGCTGCCGCAGGCGTGGGCGCGCCGCATCGATCTCGGCGTCGACGCCGACGATCATCCCGTCATGGTGCAGGGCAACCGCCTGATGCTCACCGAGATGCTCAACAACCTGATCGACAACGCGATCCGCTACACGCCCGCCGGCGGCCATGCCACCGTGCGCGTGCGCGCCGACGCGTTCGAGCCGTTCGCCTACCTCGAGGTGGAAGACACCGGCCCCGGCATTCCGGTGGCCGAGCGCGAACGCGTGATGGAGCGCTTCTACCGCGTGCTGGGCACGCAGACCCAGGGCAGCGGCCTGGGCCTGGCCATCGTGCGCGAGATCGTGCAGCAGCACGGCGGCGACGTCGCCATCGTCGACAACGTCTACCAGACCGAGCCGCGCCTGGCCGGGGCGTGCTTCCGCGTCACGCTGCGCCGGCCCGTCGCTGGGGATGCCGCATGAGCGATACCGGCCAGTCGCCCGTCGAGCCTGCGGCGCACGTTCCGCCCATCTCGCCTGTTCAGCCTACGCCGCCCATGCCGGCCGGCCAGCCCTCTCCTGCCGCGCGCCGCGCATGGCGCCACAACCTGCGCTGGATCGCCGTGCTGCTGACGATCTGGTTCGTGGTCACGTTCGTGGTCGCCTGGTTCGCGCGCGAGCTGCGCTTCGACTTCTTCGGCTGGCCGTTCTCGTTCTGGGTCGGCGCGCAGGGCGCGCTGGTGGTCTACGTGCTGATGGCGGCGCTCTACGCATGGCGCATGAACCTGACGGCCGACGAAAGCGATGACGGAACCGCCACCCCGGCCGTGCCCCGCGATCGCGGCCAGGATGCTGCATAGCAGGAAAACCGCGGCCGCCGCGCCCAGTGCGGAAGCGGCCCGCCGACAAGGCCGCAAGGCATCGCGCCGCAGCAATCGCGGCGCGTTTTTTTGCCTAGCGTATACCCCGAGCGTTTAGTGGCGAACGGGGCGGAAATTGTCAGAACGCAGTAAGTTTCGCCTCCCACAATCCATTGAACTTCGGTGGCTGTGCTGTGTCCGCGCCACGCGTGCCCGCTGCCCACCCGAACGATTCCGATCTCAAAACGGAGGAGACAATGGCTAACGCGCAGAACGTAGCGATGCCCGGCGGCAGCGCCCAGGGTTCGGCAATGACAGCCGAAGAGAAGAAGGTGATTTTCGCCTCCTCTCTCGGCACGGTATTCGAGTGGTACGACTTTTATCTCTACGGTTCGCTGGCGGCCATCATCGCCAAGCAGTTCTTTGCCGGACTGGACCCCACCGCGGCGTTCATCTTCGCGCTGCTGGCCTTCGCCGCCGGCTTCATCGTGCGGCCGTTCGGCGCGCTGGTGTTCGGCCGCCTCGGCGACATGATCGGGCGCAAGTACACCTTCCTCGTGACCATCCTGATCATGGGTTCGTCGACCTTCATCGTGGGCCTGCTGCCGGGCTTCACCACGATCGGGTGGGCGGCGCCGATCATCCTGATCGCGCTGCGCATGCTGCAGGGCCTGGCGCTCGGCGGCGAGTACGGCGGCGCGGCCACCTACGTGGCCGAGCATGCCCCGCACGGCAAGCGCGGCGCGTACACGGCATGGATCCAGACCACCGCCACGCTCGGCCTGTTCCTGTCGCTGATCGTGATCCTGCTGTGCCGCAACCTGACCGGCGCGGCCTTCGACGACTGGGGCTGGCGCATTCCGTTCCTGGTCTCGATCCTGCTGCTCGCGGTATCGGTCTACATCCGCCTGTCGATGAACGAATCGCCGGCGTTCCAGAAGATGAAGGCCGAAGGCAAGACCTCCAAGGCGCCGCTGACCGAAGCGTTCGCCCAATGGCGCAACCTCAAGATCGTGATCCTGGCGCTGGTGGGCCTGACCGCCGGCCAGGCCGTGGTCTGGTACACCGGCCAGTTCTACTCGCTGTTCTTCCTGACCCAGGTGCTCAAGGTCGACGCCACCACCGCCAACCTGCTGATCGCGGGCGCGCTGGTGATCGGCACGCCGTTCTTCATCTTCTTCGGCTCGCTGTCCGACAAGATCGGCCGCAAGTGGATCATCATGGCCGGCTGCGCGCTGGCGATGCTGACCTACTTCCCGCTGTTCAAGGCGCTCACCCACTACGCCAACCCGGCGCTGGAACGCGCGCAGCAGACCGCGCAGATCGTCGTCACCGCCGATCCCAAGCAGTGCTCGTTCCAGGGCAGCCCGATCGCCCGCGAGATCGATTTCCGCAGCTCCTGCGACATCGTCAAGCGGACCCTGGCGCAAGCCTCCGCCAGCTATGAAGTGGTGGAAGCCCCGGCCGGCACGGTGGCCTCGGTGAAGATCGGCGACAAGCAGATCGACGCCTTCAACGCCTCGCTGGATACCGCCGGCCACAGCTTCGACGACGCCAGCAAGAAGCAGATCGCCGCGTTCAAGAAGGAAGTGGGCAGCTCGATGGCCTCGGCCGGCTACCCGACCAAGGCCGACCCGGCGCAAATGAACACCATCATGGTGCTGGTGGTCCTCGTCATCCTCGTCATCTACGTGACGATGGTGTACGGCCCGATCGCCGCCATGCTGGTGGAGATGTTCCCGACCCGCATCCGCTACACCTCGATGTCGCTGCCGTATCACATCGGCAACGGCTGGTTCGGCGGCCTGCTGCCCACCATCTCCTTCGCGCTGGTGGCGCAGAACGGCAACATCTACTACGGCCTCTGGTACCCGATCATCATCGCCGGCGTGACGCTGGTCCTCGGCTCCCTGTTCGTGCGGGAAACCAAGGACCTCGACATCTACGCCAACGACTGAACGGACCTCGCGCATACGCGGCCAGCAGGCTGCAGGAATACGCAGGCAAGACTGACCCGGTAATCAGTCGCTCCAGCCTGCGGGCCGCAAGGTCCGCCGGCTTTTTTTTGCGCACACGGCCTACGCGGCCCGCGGCGGCGTCCTGAAACTTTTTCAGGGAAGGTGTTGACAGCGTTGAAAGCCCAGGTATAATTTCGGTCTTCAACGGCGAATTAGCTCAGTCGGTTAGAGCGACGGAATCATAATCCGCAGGTCCGGGGTTCGAGTCCCTGATTCGCCACCAGTATTTGAAAAGGGTTTCCAGGCAACTGGAAGCCCTTTTTTCTTGTCTGCGATTTGCCTGCGGTTGCGCAAAACCGATTCTCGGCATAGCACTGCCGGCACGTCCTCGCCGAGTGCGGCCCAATCCCAGCCCACAGCGCCAGTTCGGCCGGCACCGCGTTCCGTCCTGAACAAGGCTGGCACTTTCCCCGCGGTGATGAGGGAGCCCATACGCAGCACCCTGCGCTTGAACACGTCGCCAAGCATCCTCCCCCCTCGATCATCCAACCAACGAAACAAACCAACTTCCCATTGACAATAAATAGATGACCGACTATCTTAAAATCCGTCCTAACCCATAGCACGATCCACCATGCCAAGACCCGCCAATCCCGAAGTCCGTTCCCGCCTGCTGGCCGCCGGGCGCGACGTGGTGCTCGAGCTGGGCTTCAACGGCTGCGGCGTGCAGGACATCACGGCCGCGGCCGAGGTGCCGAAGGGCTCGTTCTACAACTACTTCGACAGCAAGGAGTCATTTGCCGGCGAGATCCTCGAAGGCTACTGGCTGTCGATCGAGGCCAGGCACGGGCCGCTGCTGTACGATGCGCGCGTCCGGCCGCTCGAGCGCGTTGCGCGGTTCTTCCACGCCTTGTCCGAGGACCACCGCCGCCATGATTTCACGCTGGGCTGCCTGATCGGCAACCTGTCGCTGGAGCTGTCGAACAACAGCGCGGAAACGCGGCAGGTATTGTCCGGCGTGCTGGGCCGCTGGGAAAGCGCGCTGGGCGCCTGCCTGCGCGAAGCGCAGGAGCGCGGCGATCTGGCGGCCGGGCAGGATCCGGACGCGCTCGCGGCGATTCTCGTCGAAGGCTTCGAAGGTGCGGTGATGCGCGGCAAGGTCGAGCGCAGCGGCGCGGCGCTCGCGCGTTTCGAGAGCCTTGTCCTGCCGCGCCTGCTGCGCTGATTTTTTTTCCGCTTTTTATAAACCGACTGGTCACTTATAAAAGAGACCGGCCGCATCCGGCGGGAGCCGCCCGCCAGTCCCCGAAGCACCAACCCATCCCGAGCACAGAGGAATGTCATGACCCAGCAAAGCAACTCCGACGCGAACCAGCAGGCCGCGGCCAGCCCCTACGCCGATCCGGCGAACCCCGCCTTGCCGGCGACCGGCTTCAGGCTGGACCTCACCAAGGCCGCGCTGGTGGTGGTCGATCCCCAGAACGACTTCCTGAGCCCGCAGGGCGCAACCTGGTCGATGGTCGGCGCCAGCATCACGGAGAACGACACGGTGGCCAACATCGGCCGGTTGTTCCAGGCCGCCAAGGCCGCCGCGATCACGGTCGCCGTGTCGCCGCACTACTACTATCCCCAGGACCACGAATGGCATTTCGGCGGCCCTCTGGAGAAGGTCATGCACAGCATCGGCATGTTCGACCGCAAGGGCTCGCTCACCGTGGACGAGTTCGAGGGTTCCGGCGCCGACTTCCTCGAGGAATACAAGCCCTACATCCTCGACGGCAAGACCGTCATCGCCTCGCCGCACAAGGTCTATGGCCCGGAGACCAACGATCTCGTGCTGCAGTTGCGCAAGAAAGGCGTCTCGCAGGTCATCCTGGCCGGCATGGCAGCCAACATGTGCATCGAGTCGCATCTGCGCGAACTGATCGAACAGGGCTTCGAGGTCGCCGTGGTCCGGGACGCCACCGCCGGCCCGCGCCTGCCCGACGGGGACGGCTATCTGGCCGCCATCATCAACTACCGGTTCCTCGCGCACGCGCTGTGGACGACCCGGGAAGCGGTGGCGCAACTCGCGTAGCGCGGCCGGGAGCGGCACGGCGCGCCGTGCCGCTCCCGACGGCGCCTCTCCTCCATCGCAAACGCCTCCGCGAACGCCTTCGCAAACGCAGGCCGGACCCCATGCCGCATATTCCCAGCCGATACGGTCATTTCGTCTTTGGCGTTCTCCAGTCGGGACTGACCTGCGCGATCGCCGCGGCCATCGCGAACCTGCCCTTCGTCGCTGAAGGCACCTTCATCGGTCACTGGCTGCGCTCGTGGGCCATGTCGTGGCTGGTCATGCTGCCGGTCGTCGTGTTGGCGGCGCCCGTCATCCGCCGCGCCGTGGAGCGCATCACCCGGCCGGAGCGATAGCGATGGCGGCAGCGCGGCGCAAGCGTGGAAACACGCGGGCGTGCCTGATCGCTTTCCCTAGCTGCCGTGGCGAATCTCCGCCGCTACACTGGTCCCGCTCATTCGACACAAGCGCCCGACCGGAAGAGTTGGAGGAGAAACCCGCCAAGAGGATGCACCAGAAAGAGCCGCTTCGAGTCCGCCGCACGGGCTCTTTTTTTTTGCCCTCAGTCCGGCACCACCGCCGTGACTTCGATCTCCACCTTGGCGCGGTCCTCGATCAGCGCCGAGACCTCCACCGCGGTCATGGCCGCGTTGAAGCTGCCGATGATCTCGCGGAAGGCCTTGCCGATCTCCGGGTAGGCGGCCACGTAGGCGCGCTTGTCGGTGACGTACCAGGTCATGCGCACGATGTGCTCGGGGCGGGCGTCGCCGGCCGCGAGCACCGCGACGATGTTCGACAGCGCCTGGCGCACCTGCCCCGCGAGATCGTCGGTGTGGAACACGCCGTCGGCATCCCAGCCGATCATGCCGGCCACGAACACCGTGCGGCCGCGCGCGGATACGCCGTTGGCGTAGCCGCGTGGGCGCGGCCAGCCGGGAGGAAGGAGGACTTGCATGACGGTTGGCTCCAGGTCGGTTGGGTTCTGGTCGGTTGCCTGACGGTCAAGCCCGCGCTCATTGCGGCCCGTGCAGCTTGAAGCGCTGCAGCTTGCCGGTCTGCGTGCGCGGCAGCTTGTCGGTGAATTCGACGGCGCGCGGGTATTTGTAGGGCGCCACGGTCTGCTTGACGAAGTCCTGCAGCGCCTTCGCCATCGCCGCGTCGCCGGCCTGCCCCGGGCGCAGCACGACGAAGGCCTTGACGATCTGGCCGCGCTCGCCGTCGGGCACGCCGATCACCGCGCACTCGGCCACGGCCGGATGCAGGATCAGCGCGTCCTCCACCTCGGGCGCGGCGATGTTGTAGCCGGCCGAGACGATCATGTCGTCGGCGCGTGCCTGGTAGAAGAAATAGCCGTCGGCATCCATCAGGTAGGCGTCGCCGGTGAGGTTCCAGCCATCGCGCACGTAGTCGCGCTGGCGCGCGTCGGCCAGGTAGCGGCATCCGGTCGGACCCTGCACGGCAAGCTGGCCCACGGTGCCCGGCGGCACTTCGCGGCCGTCGGCGTCCACCACCCTGGCGCGGTAGCCTGGCACCGGCTTGCCGGTGGCGCCCGGGCGCGCGCCGCACTCGTCGTGCGAGATGAAGATGTGCAGCATCTCGGTCGCGCCGATGCCGTCGATCAGCTCGATGCCGGTGGCCTCCTTCCACAGCGCGCGCGTGGCCGCCGGCAGGACCTCGCCGGCCGACACGCATTTGCGCAATGGCGTGCGCCGCACCTCGATGCTGCGCGCGGCCAGCGTGCGGTAGGACGTGGGCGCGGTGAACAGCACGGTGGCGCCGAATTCGCCGATGCCGTCCAGCAGTTGCGGCGGGCTGGCCTTCTCCAGCAGCACCGTGGAGGCGCCCAGCGACATCGGGAACAGCACCAGCCCGCCCAGGCCGAAGGTGAACGCCAGCGGCGGGCTGCCGATGAAGACGTCGTCCTCGTTCGCGCGCAGCACGTGGCGCGGCCAGCAGGCGCAGATGGCCATGACGTCGCGGTGGTAATGCATGGTCGCCTTGGGCACGCCGGTGGTGCCCGAGGTGAAGCCGAAGATGCAGGTGTCGTCGGCCGCGGTGTCGACGTTGTCGAAATGCGGCGAGGCGCGCTCCATCGCCGCTTCCAGGCTGTCCGGCCCGTCGTAGTTGAAATGGCGGATCTGGCGCAGCGCCGGCGCGTCGAGCGCGGTCAGGCGCAGCTCGGCGGCCAGCGCCGCGTCGCACAGCGCGTGCGTGACGCGGCCGATCGCGGCGATGGCCTTGAGCTCCTTGGCGCGCAGCAGCGGCATGGTGGCCACCGCGATGCCGCCGGCCTTCATCACCGCGAACCAGCACGCCACCAGCATGGGGTTGTTGGGCGCGCGCAGCAGCACGCGGTTGCCCGGCACCAGCCCCATGTCGCGCACCAGCACGTTGGCGATGCGGTTGGCCTTGTCCCGCAGCTCGGCGTAGGTCCACGCCAGCCCCGGCGCGCGGATGCAGATGCGCTCGCCGCGGCCCTGCCCGACGTGCCGGTCGAGCAGCTCGGTGGCGCAGTTCAGGCGCTCGCCGAACTGCAGCTCGGGCAGCTCGAACCGGTACGCCGGCTGGAGTTCGGCCGGCGGCAGGTTGTCGCGGGCGAACGTGTCGACGTGGGCGCTGTCGGCCATGTCGCGGTCTCCTCGGTGCGGTGTGGATGGTCGCCGTGCGTCAGTTCGCCGAAGCGGCTTTCTCGCGCGCGAAGTTCGCCTCCATCTGGGCCTTGGCCGAGCGGTACTGGCGCGGCCAGTCCACCGGCGCGTAGCCGATCTTGGCCGCCTCGGTCAGCGTCCACGCCGGGTTGGCCAGGTGCGGGCGCGCCACCGCGCACAGGTCGGCGCGGCCCGCGGCGAGGATGCTGTTGGCGTGGTCGGCTTCGCTGATGGCGCCCACGGCGATGGTCGGGATGCCCGCTTCCTGGCGGATGCGGTCGGCGAACGGCGTCTGGAACATGCGGCCGTAGACCGGCTTCTCCTTCTTGCTGACCTGGCCCGAGGAGCAGTCGATCATGTCGGCGCCCGCGGCCTTGAACGCGCGCGCGATCTCCACCGCGTCGTCCGGTGTGATGCCGCCCTCGACCCAGTCGTGCGCGGAGATGCGCACCGACATCGGCTTGTCCTGCGGCCACGCGGCGCGCACCGCGGCGAACACCTCGAGCGGATAGCGCAGGCGGTTGGCCAGGCTGCCGCCGTATTCGTCGGTGCGGTGGTTGGTCAGCGGCGAAATGAAGCCCGACAGCAGGTAGCCGTGCGCGCAATGCAGCTCGAGCCAGTCCACGCCGATCTCCGCCGCGGCCTTGGCCGCGTTGACGAACTGCGCCTTGACTTCGTCCATGTCGCGCCGGGTCATCTCGCGCGCGGTCTGGCTCACGCCTTCGAGATACTGCTGCGGCGAGGCCGCCATCACCGGCCAGTTGCCGGACGCCAGCGGCTGGTCGATGCCGTCCCAGGCCGCGCGCGTCGACGCCTTGGCGCCGGCATGGCCGATCTGCATGGCGAACTTCGCGTCGGTGCTGGCATGGATCCACGAGACGATGCGCTGCCACGCCGCCTGCTGCCGCGGCGTGTACATGCCCGGGCATCCCGGCGTGATGCGGCCCTCGGCGCTGACGCAGGTCATCTCGGCGAACACCAGCCCGGCGCCGCCCATCGCGCGCGCGCCCAGGTGCACGAGGTGATAGTCGCCGGGCTCGCCGTCCACGGCCGAGTACTGCGCCATCGGCGAGACCACGATGCGGTTCTTGAGCGTGACCCCGCGCACCGTGTACGGCGTGAACATCGGCGGCGGCGGCGCGCTGCCGTCGGCCACCGGCACGCCCGCGCGCCGCGCCAGCCAGCGCTCGTAGCCTTCCAGCCACGGCTGGTCGCGCAGGCGCAGGTTCTCGTGGCTGATGCGCTGGCTGCGCGTGAGCATGGAGTACATGAACTGCGGCGGCTCGAACTGGTCGCAGTAGCGCTCGCCGCAGACCTCGAACCATTCCATCGCGTTCCACGCCGCGTTCTGCAGGCGCAGCGTCTCGATGCGGCGCGCTTCCTGGTAGCGCGTGAGCACGGCCTCGATCTGGTCGGGGCTGTCGCCGAGCAGGCGGAACTGCCGGGTCAGCTCGATGGCGTCCTCGAAGGCGAGCTTGGTGCCCGAGCCGATGGCGAAGTGCGCGGTGTGCACGGCGTCGCCCATCAGCACCACGTGGCTGCCGTGCGCATTGCGCAGCCACCACTGTTCGCACACCACGCGCTGGAAGTTGAGCCACGCCGAGCCGCGCAGGTGGCGCGCGTTGGTCATCAGCGGGGCGCCCTTGAGGTTGGCGGCGAACAGCTTCTCGCAGAAGGCGATCGACTGTTCCTGGTCGGCCTTGTCCAGCCCGTGCGCGAGCCACACGTGCTCGGGGCATTCGACGATGAAGGTGGTGGTCTTGTCGTCGAACTTGTAGATGTGCGCCTGGAACCAGCCGTGCTCGGTCTTCTCGAACAGGAAGGTGAAGGCGTCGTACAGCTTGTGCGTGCCCAGCCAGATATAGCGGTTGGGCCGCACCACCACGTCGGGCCGGAAGGTCCCGGCGTACTTGTCGCGGACGCGGGAATTGATGCCGTCGCTGGCGATGACGAGATCGGCGTCGGGATAGTCGGTGTCGGAGTCGGCCTCGGTCTCGAACACCAGCTTCACGCCAAGCTGCTCGCAGCGCTCCTGCAGGATGTTGAGCAGCTTCTTGCGGCCGATGCCGACGAAGCCGTGCCCGCCCGAGCGGATCACCTGGCCCTTGAATTCCAGCTCGATGTCGTCCCAGTGGTTGAAGGCCTGCTGGATCGCGTCGGCCGTGACGGGGTCCCAGCGGCGCATGTTGTCCATCGTGGCGTCCGAGAACACCACCCCCCAGCCGAAGGTGTCATAAGGCTTGTTGCGCTCCACCACCACGATCTCGTGCCGCGGGTTCTGCTGCTTCATGAGCAGCGCGAAATACAGGCCCGCCGGGCCGCCGCCGATGCAAACGATCTTCATCACCAGGTCTCCTTGAGCTTGCGCTCGTCCGTTGCGCTGTTCCGGCCGCTGTTCCGGCATCCGGCCATTCAGCTGTTCCGTTATCGTGGGGCGCAATTTAATTTAGATCTATATAGTTTATATGTCAAGTAATTATGCGGACGCGGTCCCCGGCGGGATGAGGAGGAGATGCAGGAAGAAGCGCGGGAAGGCAGTCGGGTGCCGCCCGACCGCGGCGCGGGAAATGGCCGGCCAGCCACGTGGCGCGGCGGACGGAACGATCCGCGCCGCCGCGCCATGTGCGCCCTGCCCGTCCCGTCAGTCCGGCCGCGCCTGCTCGAAGGCCTGCCGCAATTGCGCCGCCAGCCGCATCAGGTGCGGCCTGAGCTCGCGGCTGGCCGCCGCCACGCCGGCGCGCGTGGAGGTGCTGACGTTGAGCACGTGGAGCGGATAGTGGCCAAGCTGCATCGGCGTGGACAGCGCCACCACCTCGGGCTGCCAGCCGGCGGCGCACCAGCCGTGCCGCTGCACGTGGTCGATGGCCTCGAGGATCTCCGCTTCCAGCTCGGGCCAGTGCGCGGAGAAGCGCTGGCGGAACTGCCGCATCAGCGCCTCGCGCTCATGCGCGGGCGCGGCC
Source organism: Cupriavidus ulmosensis (assembly GCF_977008105.1). Lineage (NCBI taxonomy): Bacteria > Pseudomonadati > Pseudomonadota > Betaproteobacteria > Burkholderiales > Burkholderiaceae > Cupriavidus > Cupriavidus ulmosensis. The sequence goes on along the minus strand of NZ_CDRMWP010000001.1, from coordinate 798,943 downwards.
GCCAGCCAGGCGCGGCCCAGCGAGGTCAGCGCGATGGGCACGCGCTGGCCCGTCACCACGTTGCGCAGCGACACCTTGCGGCTGTAGCGGATCGATTCCAGGTAGACCATCTCGTCCTGGTCGGCCATCGCCAGCCCGACGTTGATGTGCTCGGCCTGCGCCAGCTCGCGCATCAGCGGCGCGGCCAGCTGCAGCACGGTGGAGCCGGTGCGCATGGCGTGCGCCAGGCTCAGCACCGGCGCGCCGAGGCGGTAGGCGCGCAGGTCGGGGTCGTATTGCAGGAAGCCGGTCTCGACCAGGCTTTGCGTCAGGCGGCTGACGGTGGAGCGCGCCAGCCCGGTGCGCTCGGCCAGCTCGCCGTTGCCGAGCACCTCGGAGCCGGGCCGGAACGCGCGCAGCAGCGCGATGCCGCGCTCCAGCGAGCGGTTGGCAAGCTGGCTGGCAGGCCGCCCGCGCGCGCGGCTGCTTGCATCCTCCGAATCCACTGCGGCCTCCGATGGCATGGGGCGCCGCATTTCCGCTGGACGGAAATGCGGCGCCGAGGGCAGCAGTCTGGCACAGACCGGCCCGGCGCGCGAGCCCCCGGCGCGAGTCCCGGCTAGGCGATGACCGCCACGCCGTCGGCGGCGCGCACGCCCTGCCCGGCCGGCAGCACGAACACCGGGTTGATCTCGGCCTCCACCAGCCGCTCGCCGAGCGCGGCGGCCATGCGCGAGAACGCGACGATGGCCTCGGCCAGCGCCGGCACGTCCGCCCTGGGGCGGCCGCGGTAGCCGTCCAGCAGCGGCCACGTCTTGAGCTCGCGCGCCATCGCCGCCGCCTCTTCGCGCGAGAGCGCGCCGCCGGGCGGCAGCAGGCGCAGGGTGGTGTCCTGGAACAGCTCGGCGGCGACGCCGCCCATGCCGAGCAGCACCGCGGTGCCGAGCGCGTCGCGGTGCAGGCCAAGGATCATCTCGACGCCGCCGCCGACCATCTCCTGCACCAGGAAGCGCTCCGGCTCGCGGCCGGTGTGGCCGGCCACCTCGGCGCGCATCGCCGCCAGCCGCGCGGGCACGTCCTGCGGCGCCACGCCGACCGCCACGCCGCCGACGTCGCTCTTGTGCGTGATCTCCGACGACAGGATCTTCAGCACCACGCGCTCGCCGAGCGCGCGCGCGGCGGCCTGCGCCTGCGCATCGTCGCGCACCACCGTCTCGCGCACCGTGGGCACGCCGAAGCGCGCGAACAGCGCCTTGGCCTGCGCCTCGTCGAGCGAGCCGGACGGCAGGTCCGCGATGCCGGCGGCGGGCGCGACAGGCGCAGCCAACGCCTGCTCCGCCGCCGCGCGCAGGCGCGCCGCGTCGAGCATCGCGCCCAGCGCCGCGGCGCAGCTTTCCGGTGCGCTGAAGGCCGGCACGCCGCGCTGGTTCAGCACCGCGGCCACGTGCGGCGCGTGCGGGCTGACGTAGGCCAGCACCGGCTTGTCGCTGCCCGGCAGGCAGTCGCGGATGGCGTCGGCCATCAGGTCCGGCATGGCCAGGCCGGAGGAGCCGACGATCACCGCCACGGCGTCGTAGCCCGGGCTGTCGAGCAGCGTGCGGATGGCCGCGCGCAGCAGGTCGGGCTGCAGGCCGGCCAGCGTGACGTCGATCGGGTTGCGGTCCAGCGCGGCGTGGTCGCCGTTCTGCAGCGCGCGCAGCTGCGCCGCGGTGGCCGCGTCGGGCGGCGGCGTCTCGAAGCCGGACACGCCCAGGCTGTCCGACACCAGCGTGCCGGCGCCGCCGGTCGAGGTCAGCACCGCCACGCGCCGGCCGCGCAGCACGCGCCCGGCCGCCAGCGCAGCGGGAATGTCGATCAGGTCGGCGAAGGTCTGCGCGCGGATCACGCCGACCTGGCGGAACAGCGCGTCGTACATGCGGTCGGCGCCGGCCAGCGCGCCGGTATGCGAGACCGCCGCGCGCGCGCCGGCCTCGGAGCGGCCGATCTTGAACGCCACCACCGGCTTGCCGGCGGCCGCCGCCTTGAGCGCGGCGGCGCGGAAGCGCGCCGGGTCGCGCACGCTTTCCACGTACAGCGCGATCACGCGGGTGGCTTCGTCGTCGGCCAGGTAGTCGATGAAGTCGGCCAGGTCGAGGTCGGCCTCGTTGCTGGTGGAGACCAGCTTGGACAGGCCGATGCCGCGCGCCGCGGCGCGCGACAGCAGGGCGCCGAGGATGCCGCCGCTCTGCGACACCACGCCGATGCTGCCGGCCGGGAAATGCTCCATCTCCAGCGCGCCGCTGGCCGACAGCGGAATGCCGTCGGTCACGTTGACCAGCCCGATGGTGTTGGGCCCGAGCAGGCGCATGCTGCCGGCCGCCTCGACCAGCTCGGCCTGGCGGCGCGCGCCCTCGGCGCCGGTCTCGGTGTAGCCGCTGGCCAGCACGATGGCCGCGCCGGTGCCGCGCGCGGCCAGCTCGCGCACGGCGTGCTGCGCGCGCTCGGCGCCGAGCAGCACGATGCCCACGTCCGGCACCTCGGGCAGCGAGCCGATGTCCGGGTAGCAGCGGATGCCGCCGATGGTGTCCACCTTCGGGTTGACCGGGTAGATGGCGCCGCCGAAGCCGTGCCGCGTCAGGTAGGACACCGGGCGGCCCGAGGTCTTGGCCGGGTCGGCCGAGGCGCCGATGACCGCCACGCTGCGCGGCTTGACCAGGCGCGCGATGGCGGAAGCGGTGGAGGCGGTGGCCGCGTTGGAAATCAGGTCGGATGCCATCGCGTCAGCCCTTCGCCGCGGCCGCGGTCTTGTTGAGGAAGGCCAGCACCGACGCGCGGTGCTCGCTGCTGGTGTAGCAGATACCCTGCGCCTGGCTGCCCTGCGCGAACACCTGCCCGGCCGGCAGCTCGAAGCTCTGGTTGAGGATGGACTTGCCCAGCGCCAGCGCGGTGGGCGAGCCGTGGCTCAGCTCCGCCGCCCAGTTGCGCGCGTCGGCCAGCAGCGCGTCCGGCGCGCTCACGCGGTCGGCGATGCCGAGCCGCAGCGCCTCGGCCACGTCCACCTTGCGTCCGCTGAAGATCAGTTCCTTGGCCCTGGACAGGCCGGTGCGGCGCGGCAGGAAATACATGCCGCCGCCGTCGGGGATCAGCCCGCGGTGGATGTAGGACCAGGCAAAGCTGGCGCTCTCCGAGGCGACCACGAAGTCGCAGGCCATCGCCATGTCGGCGCCCAGCCCGGCGGCCGCGCCGTTGACCGCGGCGATGGTCGGCTTGGGCATGTCGTGCAGCAGCGCCACCGAGTGGTGCACGCGCTGCTGGCGCGCCCAGCCGTTGAAGCCGACCTCGCCCTGCGGCGCGTCCATGCGCTTCTGCATGCCGGCCACGTCGCCGCCGGCGCAGAAGCCCTTGCCGCTGCCGGTCAGCACCAGCGCGCGGATGCCGCGCTCGGCGGTGACGCGCTCCAGCGCGTCGATCAGCTCGCTGCGCATGTCGTCGGTGATGGCGTTGCGCTTGTCGGGGCGGTTGAGGGTCAGCACGGCGATGCCGTCCTGCGTTTCCAGCTCGATGAAGGAATAGTCGGTCATGGTGTGTCTGGCTGCGGCTCGGTTCAGTTGATGGTGATCTTTGCATCTTTGACGACCTGGCTCCAGCGCGCCTGCTCGCCGCGCACGTAGCGGCCGAACGCCTCCGGCGTGCCGGGGCTGACGATCAGCCCCTCGGCGTCGGCGCGCTTGCGGAAGGCGTCGGTGGCCACGGCCTTCCTGGCCGCGGCGTTGAGGCGGGCGATGACCGGCGCCGGCGTGCCGACGGGCGCGAACAGCCCGTACCAGCTTTCCGCCACGTAGCCGGGCACGCCGCTCTCGGCAATGGTCGGCACCCTGGCCAGGTCGGGGCTGGTGGAGCGCTGCGCGCTGGTCACGCCGAGCGCGCGCAGCTTGCCGGACTCCAGCAGGTTGCCGACCGCCGAGGCGGTGGCGAACATCAGGTCCACCTGGCCGCCGAGCAGGTCGGTGATGGCCGGGCCGGCGCCGCGGTAGGGAATGTGGTTGAGGTTGACCTTGGCCAGGCTCTTGAACAGCTCGCCGGCGAGGTGCGCCGAGGTGCCGGGTCCCTGCGAGGCGAAGGAGATCTTGCCGGGGTTGGCGCGGGCCGCGGCGATCAGGTCCTGCACGGTCTGGTACGGACTGTCCGGGCGCACCACCAGCACGTTGGGCGAGCGGCCCACCAGCACCACCGGCGCGAACGCCTTGTCGGTGGCGTAGGGCAGCTTGGGCTGCAGGCTCGGGTTGACGGCGTGCGCGAAGGTCGCCATCACCAGCGTGTAGCCGTCCGGCGCGCTCTTGGCCACGTTGTCGGTGCCGATGATGGTGCCGCCGCCGGGCTTGTTGTCGACCACCACGGGCTGGCCGAGGTCCTGCGACATGGCCACGCCGATGGTGCGCGCGATCAGGTCGGTGCCGCCGCCCGGGGAGAACGGCACCACGATGCGGATGGGCTTGTCGGGAAAGGCCGCCGTGGCGGTGGCCGGCAGGCACGCGGCGGCGAGGGCCAGCGCGGACAAGCACGCGCCGAGCGGCGCGGCGGATAGCGCGGCCAGCCTGCTGGCGACGCGACGGGAAAGGGAATGCACTGTCGTCTCCGTGGAATCCGGGGCACCGTGCGCCAGCGGCGCGGTGCCCCGTTTGTTGGAGACGAGAATAGGCCCGCGCGCCCCGCTTTGCAGCCCTTCAATTCCGTTCGGTGGAATTGAAAAGGCGGCGCGGCGGTGCGCGCGGAGCCGGCCGGGCCGGCTAGTCGCGCATCTTGGCGCGCTCCATCGACATCTGCGTCGGCATCATGTTGACGTTGGCGTTATGCATGACCCACAGCGAGCCCGCCACGATGATGGCGATCAGCAGCGCGCTGCAGATGAAGATGGCGGTGTTCTGGCGCTGGTCGCGCGCGGCGCCCATGTGCAGGAAGAACACGAGCTGCACCAGCAGCTGCACCACGCACAGCGCGACGATGGCCGCCAGGCCCAGGTGGCGCGGCACCACGTCGAGCATCACGGCGCCGAACGAGGCGAAGGTCAGCAGCACCGACAGCACGAAGCCGACCACGTAGCCCTTGAAACTGCCGTGCGCGGCGTCGGCGGCGCCGGCCGGGTGGAGATGCTTGGTCTTCATACGAACTCACGCAGGTAAACGAAGGTAAAGACGCAGATCCAGATCAGGTCCAGGAAGTGCCAGAACATGCTCAGGCAGTTCAGGCGGCGGCTGGTGACGCCGTCCAGGCCGAAGCGCTTGATCTGGTGCATCATCACGGCGATCCACACCAGCCCGCAGGTCACGTGCAGGCCGTGGGTGCCGACCAGCGTGAAGTACGAGGACAGGAACGCGCTCACGCCGGGGCCCGCGCCGCGGTGCAGCAGCTCGGTGAACTCGTACAGCTCCATCGCGATGAAGCCGGCGCCGAGCAGGAAGGTCACGCCCAGCCAGCGCACCACCATCTGGCTGCGCCCGGAATGCATGTACAGCATCGCCACGCCGAAGGTGAAGCTGCTGAGCAGCAGCAGCATGGTCTCGCCCAGCACGAACGGCAGCTCGAACAGTTCGCGCCCGCTCGGCCCGCCGGCGGTGTTGCCCGCCAGCACGCCGAAGGTGGCGAACAGCACCGAGAAGATCAGGCAGTCGCTCATCAGGTAGATCCAGAACCCGAGCGTGGTCTTGGTGCCGTCGTCGTGATGGGCGTGGGCGTGCGAATGCGCGTGCGTGTGCGCGGTCATGGTATTGCTCATGGTTTACGCCGCCTCCTGCAGCTTCGCGTAGCGCGAGTTCTCGATACGCTCGACTTCCGCCGCCGGCACGTAGTAGTCCACGTCGCGGTCGTAGCTGCGCAGGATGAAGGTGCCGATCATGCCGGCCAGCGCGACGATGGCCAGCGGCCAGATGTGCCACACCAGCGCGAAGCACAACACCAGGCTGAAGCCGGAGATGATGATGCCGGCGCCGGTGTTCTTCGGCATGTGGATGTCCTCGTAGCGCGCGGGCTGCACGTAGGCGCGGCCGCTTTCCTTGTCGTCCCAGTGCTGCTCGAGCGAGGTGATGTGCGGCACGTGGGCGAAGTTGTAGAACGGCGCCGGCGAGGCCGTGGCCCATTCCAGGCTGCGGCCGTTCCACGGGTCGCCGGTCGGGTCCATGTTCTGCTTGCGGTCGCGCACGCTGACGTAGAGCTGGATCAGCAGCGCCAGGATGCCGGCGCCGATGATCACCGCGCCGCACAGCGCCACCACCAGGTAGGGATGCCAGTCGACGTTGGCGTAGTGGTTCATCCGGCGCGTCATGCCCTTGAAGCCGAGCACGTAGAGCGGCATGAAGGCCAGGTAGAAGCCCACCAGCCAGCACCAGAACGAGATCTTGCCCCAGCGCTCGTTGAGGGTGAAGCCGAACACCTTGGGGAACCAGAAGCTCATCGCCGCCAGGCAGCCGAACACCACGCCGCCGATGATGACGTTGTGGAAGTGGGCCACCAGGAACAGGCTGTTGTGCAGCACGAAGTCCGCGCCCGGCACCGCCAGCAGCACGCCGGTCATGCCGCCGATGGCGAACGTCACCATGAAGCCGATGGTCCACAGCGTCGACGAGTGGTAGCGGATGCGGCCGCGGTACATCGTGAACAGCCAGTTGAACAGCTTGACCCCGGTCGGGATCGAGATGATCGAGGTCATGATGCCGAAGAAGGCATTGACGTTGGCGCCCGAGCCCATCGTGAAGAAGTGGTGCAGCCAGACGAAGAACGAGAGGATGCCGATCGACGAGGTGGCGTACACCATCGACTTGTAGCCGAACAGCGGCTTGCCCGAGAACGTCGAGATGATTTCCGAGAACGCGCCGAAGCACGGCAGGATCAGGATGTACACCTCGGGGTGGCCCCAGACCCAGATCAGGTTGATGTACATCATGGCATTCCCACCGAGCTCGTTGGTGAAGAAATGCATGCCCAGGTAGCGGTCGGCGGTCAGCAGCGCCAGCGTCGCGGTCAGCACCGGGAACACCGCCACGATCAGGATGTTGGTGATCAGCGCGGTCCACGTGAACACCGGCATCTTCATCAGGTTCAGGCCGGGCGCGCGCATGCGCAGGATGGTGACGATGAAGTTGATGCCGGTCAGCGTGGTGCCCAGCCCCGATACCTGCAGGGACCATATGTAGTAGTCCACCCCGACCGTCGGACTGTAGCCGAGCTCCGACAGCGGCGGGTAGGCGACCCAGCCAGTGGCGGCGAAGTCGCCGACGAACATCGACAGCATCACCAGCACCGCGCCCGCCACCGCCAGCCAGAAGCTCAGCGAGTTGACGAACGGGTAGGCCACGTCGCGCGCGCCGATCTGCAGCGGCACGATCACGTTCATCAGGCCGAGGATGAACGGCGTGGCCACGAAGAAGATCATGATCACGCCGTGCGCGGTGAAGATCTGGTCGTAGTGATGCGGCGGCAGGTAGCCGGCCGCGTCGCCGTAGGCCAGGGCCTGCTGCGCGCGCATCATGATGGCGTCGGCGAAGCCGCGCAGCAGCATCACCAGCGCCATGATGATGTACATCACGCCGATCTTCTTGTGGTCCACCGAGGTGAACCACTCGGTCCACAGGTACTTCCACTTGCCGAAGTAGGTGATCGCGCCGAGCAGCGCGGCGCCGCCCAGCAGGACGACCGCCAGCGTGCCCATGATGATCGGCTCATGGTACGGGACGGCGTCGAGGGTGAGTTTTCCAAACATGGCTTATAGCTCCGTGGCCGTGGCGCCGGAGCGCGGAATCGAGACTTGCGAAAGGTCCCGGGAGGCGGGCGCGGCAGCGGGCGTGGCAACTGTCACGGCGGCGGGCGCGGCGGCGGCCTCCAGCGTGACCGGGCTGTTCGCGCGGCAGATCGCGTCGCCGCCCTTCATGTACTTGTTCACCACGCCGGCGAACAGCGCCGGCGCCACGCTCGAGTACAGCGTGGCCGGGTCCTTGCTGCTGGGGCGCTCGAGCATGCGGAAGGCCTTCTCGTCGAGCGGCCGGGCGGACTGCTTCGCCTCGGCGATCCAGCGCTCGAAGTCGGCGCGCGAGGTGGCGAAGGTCTTGAAGTGCATGTCGGAGAAGCCCTGCCCGCTGAACGCGGCGGACTGGCCGAGATACACGCCCGGCGTGTCGGCGATCAGGTGCAGGCGCGTCTGCATGCCCGCCATCGCGTAGACCTGGCTGCCCAACTGCGGGATGAAGAAGGAGTTCATCATCGACTCGGCCGTGATCCGGAAGTTGACCGGCGTGTCCACGGGGATCGTCAGCTGGTTGAGCGAGGCCACGCCGTACTGCGGATAGATGAACAGCCATTTCCAGTTCAGCGCGACCACCTCCACTTCCACCGGCTCGGCGGCCGACTCGATGGGCCGGTACGGGTCGAGCTTGTGCGTGGTGTCCCAGATCAGGATGCCGAGGAAGATCACGATCACGCACGGGATGGTCCACACCACCACCTCGATGGCGGTGGAGTGCGCCCACTTCGGCGCGTAGGTCGCGCGCGTGTTGGAAGCGCGGTAGCGCCAGGCGAAATACAGCGTGAGGACGATGACCGGAATCACCACCATCAGCATCAGCGCGAGCGAGATGACGATGAGCGATTTTTCCTGGTGCCCGATGGCGCCCTTCGGGGAGAAGAGTTCCATCGAGCAGCCGTTGAGCAGCAGCGCCGCTGCGGCTCCGCAGGCCAGCGCGGAGCCCGGCAGCTTGCCGGCCCACGCCTTTGCCCGGGCATGTAGGGGGCGCCGGATCGCCATGGCTGGCCCGGCCGTCGATTTGCGCATATCTGAATCACCTTAGTTATGCATCACATAACCTATGCACTTGTCGGGACGGAATGCCACGGCACGCGGAATACATGGGGCGAGGGCTTGCTGCGAGCGACGGCCGCCACGAAGGCGGGAGGGCATACAAAACGGCTCAATGTATGGCTTAATGTGATGCGGTGCCGGATCTTAAGGTAAGACAAAAGCCATACAACGAGGGTTTATGCCTAGAAAATCCACCCCACGAGAGCCAGCCACGGAAACCGCCGCGCGGCCGGCGTGGCTACCCGATTTCCGCCCCGGCAAGGGCGCGCGCTACCTGCAGGTGGTGGCCGCGATGGAGCAGGCCGTGGCCGACGGCGGGCTCAATCCGGGCGACCGCCTGCCGCCCCAGCGCCAGCTCGCCGAGCTGCTCGGCGTGGACCTCACCACCGTGACCCGCGCGCTGGCCGAAGCCAAGCGCCGCCACCTGGTGGAGGCGCGCGGCGCGCTCGGCACCTTCGTCGCCGCGCCCACGGTGGAACTGGCGCAGATGGTGGACCTCAGCATGAACGTGCCGCCGCCACCCGAGGGGCTCGACTTCGACGACCTGCTGCGGCGCGGCATGTCGCAGGTGCTGATGCGCACCGACGCCAACCTGCTGATGACCTACCAGCTGGGCGGCGGCAGCAGCCCCGACAAGGCCGCCGGCGCGCTGTGGCTGGCGCCGATGCTGGGCGAGGTGGCGCCCGCGCGGCTGGTCGCCTGTCCCGGCGCGCAGGCCGCGCTGGCCGCGCTGATCCTCGCGCTCACGCCGCCCGGCGGCACCATCGTCACCGAGCCGCTGTGCTACCCGGGCCTGCGGCTGGCTGCCGAGCAGCTCGGCCGCGCGGTGGCGAGCGTCGCCGCGGACGACCAAGGCATGCGCCCCGACGCGCTGGAAGCGGCCTGCCGCGAGCACGGCGCGCGCGTGGCCTACCTCAACCCGACCTCGCAGAACCCCAACGCCCGCACCATGCCGGCGCAGCGCCGCCGCGACATCGCGCGCGTGGCCGAGCAGCGCGGCATCGCCATCATCGAGGACGACCCGTACTGGCTGCTGACGCCGCACGCGCCGCCGCCGCTGGCGCACTACTCGCCCGCGCACGTCTATTACATCGCCACGCTGTCCAAATGCCTGAGCCCGGGCCTGCGCACCGCCTACCTCGTCACGCCGCCGGCCGCCGACCAGGACGCGGTGCTGGCCGCGCTGCGCTCGTTCGCGCTGATGTCCACGCCGCTGTCCACCGCGCTGGCCACGCAATGGGTGCACGACGGCACCGCCCTTGCGCTGCTGGGCGACATCCGCGCCGAATGCGCCGCGCGCCTGGCACTCGCGCGCGGCATGCTGGGCAGCCTCGGCCACCCGCCTTCGGCCGGCATCCACATGTGGCACCTGCTGCCGAGCTACTGGACCTCGCGCGAGCTGACCCAGGCCGCGCACGCCGAAGACCTGCGCGTGACCGCCTCCGACGCCTTCCACTCCGGGCCCAACCCGCCCAACGCGATCCGCATCTCGCTGGGCGGCGTCAAGGAGCGCGCGCGCCTGGCGCTGGCGCTGAAGAAGCTGGCCGACCTGCTCGCGCGCATGCCGCGCCAGCACCGCGAGATCGTGGTGTAGCCGCGCGCCGGGGGCGACAGCGAGGTACCGCGGGAATACTGCGGGAATACCGCGGGACTATTGCGGGCGTGCCGCGCAGATGCGGCGGCTTGCGCTGATCCGGTCATATTCGCCGGATCTGATTCTTTCCGCGCGCGCGGCGCGGCCGTAAAGTCCGCCTGTCCAGACCTCCCCCCGAACGGCATTTCTCCCCCGGCAATACCTTGCCCTGGGGGACGGGATGTCTCGTCCTCGCGATGTACCAACTCTTCGTATCGAAAGGATGCCCGGCCTGCGCCACGCTCGCGCTGTTCATGCAGGACGCCGGCATCGCGCACACCGTCCATGAACTGGCCTCGCCGCGCCACGCGGCCGAAGTGCTGCCGCTGCTCTCCGACGCCGACCCGCGCTGCCCCGCGCTCGCCATCGACGACGAAGGCGCCACCGGGCTGGCCGATTGCCTGCGCCTGCTCGCCGCGCGCCATCCGACGCTGGGCAGCTTCGAGCGCGCGCGGTTGTCGGACGCGCAGCGCGACCTCGTGGACGGCGTGCTCAGCGGCCGCATGCTGATGGCGCGCACCCGCCAGTCGTTCTCGGCGGCGCTGCTGGCGCTGGCCGACGCCATGCGCGACTGGAGCGCGAGCGTGTCGCAGTCGCGCCATCACCTCGGCCTGGCCGTGCCCTACTTCGACCTCGGCATGGCCGGCCGGCTCGCCTCGGGCACGATCCGGGTGTGGGAAGCGGCGGGCCTGCAGGACGCCGCGCGGCAAGCCGCGAGCCGCTTCCCGCGCGGCTTCGAGAACGACTACCTGGACCGGCTGCGGCGCACGCGCAGCTGGGTCTACTGGAGCGGCGCGGCCGGGCTGGCCGGCACGGCGCCGGCAAGGCGGCTGGCGGCCAGATAAGCCTTATACAAACCCTGCGCGGCGGATTGCCGCATGTGGCAATCCGCCGCGCCGCCTCAGACGCCGAGGCGGGCCTTCAGGGCATCGGTGGACAGCGCGCCCTCGAAGGTCTGCGCCTGCCCGCCCTCGCCCGCGAACACGACGAACGGCACGCTGGTGATGCCCAGCCGCAGGAAGTATTCGGTATTGGCCTTGACCTGCGCCAGCGCCTGCTCGGGCAGCGCCATGCCGGCGGTGTCGAGCCCGCGCTGCGCGGTCGCCAGCGTGGCCTCGTGGCTGTTCATGGTCTTCACCGCGTCCTTGCTGGCGAGCAGCGCGGCGCCCTGCTGCGCGGAGCGCTCCGGCGTCAGCAGCGCCACCGGGATCCAGGTGAAATGCACCGAGGACATCAGCGGCGTGGCGGCCTTCCACAGCTCGCCGCAATGCGGGCACTGCGGGTCGAAGAAGATGTAGACCTTCTTCGCGCTGAGCAGGTTGCCGGCGCTGAATCCCTTGGTCTCGGCGGCGATGGCGTCCACCGAGATCGCGGTCGCCGGCTGCGCGGCGGCCGATGCCGGGGCCGTGCCCTGCGCGTCGGGCGCGGACTTGCCGCAGGCGCCGAGGGCGAGGACGAGAAGGGCTGGGAGGAGGAGTTTTGCGTACATGGCGTCCGATGGTGGAGGAGCGGTTCCGGCGCGGGCCGAGGTGGCTCGTGCGCATCGGTTCCCAGTGTACGTGCGGGGGAGTGCTCCGTATTTAGGACTTGTCCTAAATTGGCGGGGGTGCTGGATGGGGCTGGTGTGTTGGGTAACACCGTTGGCTTCGCTTGATGTGGCTCCTAGCCGAACCGCCCCTCTCCCCGCCCCTCTCCCCGTGAGGGGAGAGGGAGGACACCTTGCTTGGGCTGGCTCGCGCGGCGTGGGCCCGTTCGCGGGCTTCGTCAATCGCTTCAGGTTTGCTCCCCTCTCCCGCGTGCGGGAGAGGGGTCGGGGGAGAGGGCAGGCGCCCGCGAATGCGCCGCGCCCGCCCGTCAAACCCGACAGCTCAGAACGACGGCACCATCGCGCCCTTGAACTCGCTCTTCATGAACTGGCGCACTTCCTCCGACTGGTACGCCGCCACCAGCTTCTTCACCCACGGCTTGTCCTTGTCCTGCGTGCGCACCACGATGATGTTGGCGTACGGGCTGTGGATGTCTTCCAGCGCGATGGCGTTGCGCAGCGGCTGCAGGCCGGCCGCCAGCGCGTAGTTGGTGTTGATCACGGCAGCGGCCACGTCGGGCAGCGCGCGCGCGAGCTGCGCCGCGTCGAGCTCGACGAGCTTCAGCTTCTTCGGGTTGTCGCTCACGTCTAGCGGCGTGGCGTTGACGCCGTTGCTGCCCACGCCCGGCTTGAGCTTGATCACGCCCTGCGCGGCCAGCAGCAGCAGCGCGCGGTTCTCGTTGGACGGGTCGTTGGGCACCGCCACCTTGGCGCCCGGCGGCAGGTCCTTGGGCGACTTGAGCTTCTGCGAGTAGATGCCCAGCGGCGAGATGTAGGTGTAGCCCACGCTCGTCATCTTGTAGCCGCGCTGCTTGATCTGGCTGTCGAGGTACGGCTGGTGCTGGAAGCTGTTGGCGTCGAGGTCGCCGGCGTCGAGCGCGGCGTTGGGCTGCACGTAGTCGTTGAACTCCACGACCTTGACGTCGAGGCCGTTGCGCCTGGCCACTTTCTGGACCACCTGCCAGACCTGCGCGTCGGGGCCGCTGACGGTGCCCACGCGCACGGCCTGCTCCTGCGCCAGCGCGGCGCCCGAGACGGCGATGCCGAGCGCGGCCACGGCCGCGGCCAGCGTCTTGCCGAGGGAAAAACGGGAATAGGGGAAAGGAGTGATTGCCATGTTGTGCTTCGAATAATGAGAGACCGGCCGGCCGGACCGAAGGCAGGCCGGCTCAGCGCTCGCCCATTGTATGCGCTTCGACCTTTGGCGCGCCCTGCCAGCCGCCGCCGAGCGCGAGGAACAGGCTGATCTGGTCGAGCGCGACCTGGCTTTGCGCCGCGGCGAGCTGGGCCTCGGTGCTGGCCAGCGTGCGGTCCGCGTCGAGGCTGGACAGGTACGGCGAGCGGCCGGCCTGGTAGAGCTGGCGGTTCTGGCGCGCGGCCTCGCTGGCCTTGTCGCGCGCGTCGCGCAGCGCGCCGGCGCGCTCCAGCTCGCGCGTGTAGCTGCTCAGCGCGGTCTGGGTCTCGCGCAGCGCCTTGAGCACCACGCCGTCGAAATGCGCCAGCGCGGCCTCGGCGCCGGCCTCGGTGCCGTGGATGCGCGCGCGCGTGCCGTTGGTCGGCAGGTTCCAGGTGATGAGCGGGCCCACGGTCCAGTGCGCGGTCTGGCCCTGGCCGAGGTGGTCGAGAATGCCGCTCAGGCCGGTGGAGGCGCCGATGCGGATGGACGGGTACAGGTCCGCCGTGGCCACGCCGATCTTCGCCGTGGCGGCGGCCAGCTCGCGCTCGGCCTGGCGCACGTCGGGCCGGCGCTTGAGCAGCGCGGCGCCGTCGCCCACCGGCAGCGGCTGGGTCAGGCGCGGCTCCTCATGGCAGGCGTATTCGGCGCGCGACTCCGCGGTGGGCGGCTTGCCCAGCATCACCGCGAGACGATAGGCCGCGCCGTCCTGCTCGGCCTTGAAGCGCGGCAGGTTGGCGCGCAGCGCGTCGGACTGGGCCTCGGCGCGCAGCAGGTCGACCGGCTGGCCGCGGCCGGCCTCGACCATCTTGCGGGCGATCTCCACGCCGCGGTTCTGCAGCACGAGCTGGTGCTCGGCCACTTCAAGCTCGTGCGTGGCGGCGCAGCCCTGCACGTAGGCGCGCACGGTCTCGGCCGCCACCACCACGCGGGCCTGGTCGAGCGCGGCGGCGCTGGCCTGCGCGCCGGCCAGCGCGGCTTCGTCCGCGCGCGCCAGCTTGCCGAAGAAGTCGATCAGGTAGGAGACGTTGAGCCCCACGTCGCCGAAGTTGAACACCGGGATCTTCTCTTCGTGCAGCAGCGGCTCGCCGGCGATCTGCCCGCGCGCCACGCTGGCGCCGAAGGCGCCCTGCGGCAGGTTCTCCGACTCCACCTCGTGATAGACCGCGATGGCGCGCTTGAGGTTGGCCGAGGCCACGCGCAGGTCGGTGTTGGCGGCCAGCGCCTGCTGCACGAGCTGGTCGAGCTTCGGGTCGTCGTACAGGCGCCACCAGCCGTCCGGCACCTCGCCGACGGAGACGGCCGCGTTGTCGGCGCCGAGCAGCGCGCCGTTGGCAGCCGGCGCATGGATGGCGGCATCGTCCGGCACGCGGTAATCGGGGCCCACCGTGGTGCACGCGAACAGCAGCGGCACCAGCGCCGGCAGCAGGGCCAGGCGCAGCGCGTTCATCGCGCCGCTCCCTGGCTGGCCGCGGCCGGGGCCGAGGCGGCCTTGCCGCTCTCTTGCGCCGGACCCTGCGCCGAACCTTGCGCGCGCGCCTCGCGCACCGACACGGTGGCGGTGCGGCCCGCCACCAGGCGCAGGTCGGGCGGCGGCTCGTCCAGCACGATGCGCACCGGGATGCGCTGCGCCAGCCGCACCCAGTTGAAGGTCGGGTTGACGTTGGGCAGCAGGTTCGAGCCGTTGGTGCGGTCGCGGTCCTCGATGCCGGCGGCGATGCTCTGCACGTGGCCGTGCAGCACGCGCGACTCGCCCATGATGCGGATGTCCACCGGGTTGCCGATGTGGATGCCGTGCAGCTTGGTTTCCTCGAAATAGCCTTCCACGTGGAACGAGTTGGCGTCCACCATCGACAGCACCGGGCGGCCGGTGGTGACGTAGTCGCCCAGGCGCGGCAGGCGGTCGTTGACGTAGCCGTCCACCGGGCTGAGCACGCTGGTGCGCGTCAGGTTCAGGCGCGCCAGGTCGACCGCGGCCTGCGCCTGCTGCACGGCGGCCTCGCCCTGCTGGACCTTGGCCAGGCCTTCTTCCACCACTTCCTTGGAGACCACTTCCGAGAGCGTCTGGCTGCGGCGCGACTCGCGCCGCGCCTGCGCCAGCGTGGCGCTCTGCGCGGCCAGCGTGGCCTGCGCCTGCTGCAGCGCCAGCGCGAAGCGGTCGCGGTCGATCTCGAACAGCGGCTGGCCGCGCCGCACGAGCTGGTTGTCCTTGACCAGCACCTTGGTCACGAGGCCCGACACGTCCGGCGCGATCTGCACCACGTCGGCGCGCACGTGGCCGTCGCGCGTCCACGGCGCGATGGTGTAGTAGTCCCACAGGTGCTTGACGACGACCACCGCGACCGCGGTGACGACGAGGGTAAGGACCACAGGTCCGAGCGTGCGAAGATTCAGTTTCATGACTGCAGCCGATGCGCGAGGTAGACGACGCCACCCAGCACGATCACGTAAAACGCCAGATTGAACAGCGACCGGTGCCAGACCAGCCGGTAAAAGCCCGTGCGCGCCAGCACGGCGCGCGCGCAGGCGGTAATCAGGAAAGCCACCAGCATCCATGCCAGCAGGCTCGGGACAAACACGCCGTAGACGTCGATCTCGCCGCTCATTGCGCGCCTCCGCGTGGGTAACGGTTATTCATTGCCATGACCATCATCGGCTCCCGGCCGGACCGGACGGCGGCGGCAGCGGTGCCGGCGGCGCCGCGGCGAACAGCGCCACGTGCATCTCCACCAGCGCCGCGAACGCCTCGCGCGAGGCATGGTCGGCGCGCGTGGCGACGGCGCGGATGGCCTTGCCCATGCGCTCGCGCAGCACCTGCGGCGGCGCCTCGGCGCGCGCGTCGAGGCGCGCCTGGTAGTAGCTGGCCACGCCGTGCAGCACGCGCCGCACGGCATGCTGGTGGTCCGGCGCCAGGTCCGGCATCTCGCGCTGCAATGCCAGCGTGCTCAGCTCCACGCGCACTTCGGAGAAGCCGTCGGTGGACAGCTCGCTCTCGCTGGCGGCCAGCCGCGGCACCAGTTGCGCCAGGCGGTCCAGCATGCGCGCGCGCAGGTGGGCGTGCTCGCCGGGCTCGCGCCCGGTGGCGTTGCGGGCGATGTCGTCCCAGCTCGCGCGCACCAGCCGGCGCGCCGCCACCCGGGTGCCGAACGGGCGGAACACCAGGGTCCAGATCAGCGCGAACAGGATGCCGGCGATGCCGGCCACGTTGCCGTTGAAGAAGGCCTGGAAGTCCGCGCTGTAGGCGCCCTGGATGCCGATGTCGTTGGCCGTGATGACCGCCAGCGGCAGGCCGATCAGGGCCAGCCGCGGCTGCGCCATCAGCACGCCGATCGCCAGGTAGGGCGCGGAGAACATCAGCACCAGCATCTCGAAGTCGTGCGCATTGGGCAGCACCAGGAACAGGTAGATGGTGGCGATCACCAGGCACACCACGTTCCAGGTGAAGAACGAATGGATCATCGGCGCGGGCTCGTCCAGCGCCGCGAAGAAGCAGCAGGCGACCGCGCCCAGCGCCACCGCGCCGGCGCCGTCGGCCCAGCCGGACCAGATCCAGATCATGCCCATGCTGAAGATGGCCAGCGCCACCGTCACCGTGGAAAACAGCAGCATGCCGTGGTCGTAATGGCGCGCGGCGCCGACTTCCCAGCGCCGGAACGCCGGCGTCCACTCCGCTTCCGGCGCGGCCGCGCCGACGCGGCGCTGCAATGCCACGCAGTCCTGCCACAGCTCCATCAGCTCGCGCAGGCGGCCCTCGGCGGTGGCGGCCAGCGCGTCGTGCCAGTCCGGGCCGCGCGCGCCTTCGGCGCCATCGCTGGCCTCTGTGGCATCGAGCCGGGCCTGCGCGTCCGCCATCGGCGACGCCTGCGGCAGCTCCAGCTCGGGCAGCGGCGCCTGCGCGCCGCCGGCGATCCACTTCTGCACCCGCGCCATGTTGCGCGACAACCGCCCGGGCATGCCGGCCGGGTTCTGGTGCAGGGCTTCCACCACCGCCGCCAGCGACGACAGCACCGGCAGCAGCATGGTCATGCGCCCGCGCAGCTCCTGCGCCTGCCGCACGCGCGCGGCGGTCTCGGTGTCGTAGGAAAGCTGGCTGATGAGCTGGTCCAGCGCCAGGATGTCGGCCGCCAGCCGGTGCCGGCTGTGGTGGCGCGAGACCTTGGCGGCGGCGTCCGCGCACAGCATGTCGGTGGCCCACAGCGCGGCGTCGCCGAGCCACTGGGCCGAGCGCTGGCGCAGCACCGTGGCCACGTCGGCCGGGAACAGCAGCGAGCCGACCACGCTGGCGCACAGGATGCCGATGCAGATTTCCTCGGCGCGCGCCACGGCGATGTCGAAGATGCCGCCGGGGTCGTTGACCGAAGGCAGCGCCACCAGCGGCAGCGTATAGGCCGCCAGCATGAAGACGTAGCTGCGCGGCGTGCGGTGCAGCAGCGCCACGTACAGCAGCACGCCGGTCCACACCGCCACCGCCGCCATCAGCAGCGCCGGCGCGTTGACCAGCGTGGGCACCATGACCACGGCGGCGGCCGCGCCCAGCAGCGTGCCGAGCACGCGGTACAGCGCCTTGGAGCGCGTCGCGCCGGTCAGCGGGTGCGCCACGATATAGACGGAAGCCATCGCCCAGTACGGGCGCGGCAGGCCAAGATAGAGCGCGATGAACAGCGCCAGCATGGCGGCCACGAAGGCTTTGAAGGAAAAGAGCCAGTCTCTTCCGGAAGGCCAGGTCATCATTGCCGTCAGGATTCCGTGAGGCCGGAGATGGTGATGTTGCCGGCATTGCCGCCCGCGGCGGCGGCCGCGCGCGAGAGCGCGTCGAGCACGCGCAGCGCGCCTTCGAAATCCTGCTCCGTCAGGCCCGCGAAGACATCCGCGCGCAACTGCTTGAGCTCGGCCTCGATCTTGGTGGCGAGTTCCTCGCCGGCGTCGGTCAGCCACAGCGCGTTGGCGCGGCGGTCATTGGCGTCGACCTCGCGGCGCACCAGGCCCGCGGCGGAAAGCTGGTCGACCAGCCGCACCAGCGACGCGCCTTCCAGCCCCACGTAGTCGGCCAGCGTGACCTGCCGCACACCGCCGCCGAGGCGGCGGATGAACAGCAGCGGCCCGGCCGCGGCGGCGGAGATGCCGTAGGCGGTCACCGCGCCCTGCGAGATGTGACGCCATTGGCGGCCGGCCAGCATGAGCTGGCCAGTGAAGGCGAAACGGAGGGCGTCGAGCGGGGGCATGGAGGGAATGATAGCAACCATATAGTTAGGTTGCAAACTATTATCCTGCTAACCATTCCGGCGGAAGGGGTTTTGTCGGGGGGCAGGCATCCGCGCCCGCGCCGCCCTTCCGTCCTCGCCGGCACGCCACCGCACATCACCGCCACGCCACCGCCACACCCGCACCGCGGCGCCGGACCCGCCGCGGTGCGCGAATCTGGTTATCATGGCCCGCATCGCCACCGCCCGCCGCCTTGTCCGCATCCCCATGCGCAACCGCATCAACGAAGAGATCACCTTCCGCAAGCTCGAAGTCCTGCTCGCGTACATGGAAGCCGGCAACCTCGCCAAGGCCGCCGAGGCGCTGGACGTGAGCGCGGTCAGCGTGCACCGCGCGCTGCACTCGCTCGAGGAAGGCATGCGCTGCGCGCTGTTCCGCCACGAGGGGCGCAGCCTGATTCCCACCGAGGCCGCGCACGTGCTGGCCGAGATCGCCGGCGAAGTGATCAAGACCATGTCCGACGGCATCCGCGCCACGCGCGAGGCGGCCGGCTATTCGGCCGACCACCTCAAGATCGGCTCGCTGTATTCGCTGACCATCCGCACCGTGCCGGAAGTGGTGATGGGCATCAAGCTGCGGCGCCCGGAACTGCAGCCCGAGCTGGTGCTCGGCTCCAACGCCGACCTGCTGTTCAAGCTCAAGCAGGGCGCCATCGACGCGGCGCTGATGGCGGTACCCGAGCCCGACCCGGAGGTCGAGTCGATCGCGCTGTTCGAGGACGAGATCCACTTCGCCGCGCCGGCCGAGTCGGCCTACGCGCGCCAGGCGTCGGTCGACCTGCACGCCTGCCGCGACGAAGCCTTCGTCTCGCTCAGCGAAGGCTTCGTCACCTTCCAGGGCTTCGTGGAAGCCTTCCGCATCGCCGGCTTCACGCCCAAGGTGGTGATGAAGACCGGCGACATCTTCTCGCTGATGAACCTCGTGAGCGGCGGCGTGGGCTACGCGCTGCTGCCGGGGCGCGTGCGCGACATGCTGCCGCACAAGGTGACGCTGATCCCGCTGTCGCCGCAATACCGGCTGCGCCAGCGCATCGGCCTGAGCTTCCTGCGCCGGCGCGAGCGCGACCCCAACCTGCTCGCGCTGGCCGCGGTGTGCCGGCTGGCGATGCGCGAGCGCGAAGGCTAGCCGACCGCCGCCTTGGTGGCCAGGAACAGCAGCGACGGCCCCAGCAGGCAGCCCAGCCCGGTGTGGAACGTGGCAACCAGCGCGCCGTAGGGCACCAGCCGGCGGTCGGTCGCGGCCAGCCCGGCCGAGACGCCGCTGACGGTGCCGGCCAGCCCGCCGAACACCATCGCCGCGCGCGGGTTGTTCAGGCCGAGGAAGCCGGCCGCCATCGGCGTGCCGACCATCACGATGATGGCCTTGATGAGACCGGTGGCGATGCTCAGCGCGATCACGTCGGAACTGGCGCCGAGCGCCGCGCCCGTGACCGGCCCGACGATGTAGGTCACGGCGCCAGCGCCGATGGTGGTCATGCTGACCGCGTCGCTGTAGCCAAACGCGCGCGCCACCGCCGCGCCGACGATGAACGGCAGCACGGTGCCGAGCAGCAGCGAGACCGCGCCCACCAGCCCGGCCTTGCGCGCTTCCGTGACCTGCACCTCGAACGCGGTGGCGACGATGGCGAAATCGCGCAGCATGGCACCGCCCATCAGGCCGATGCCGGAGAACAGCGAGAGGTCGGCCAGGCCTTTTTCCTTGCCGGTGACGATGCCGCCGTAATAGGCCAGCAGCAGGCCGATGACGATGGCGATGGCCGAGCCGTGCACGCGGCCGAAGGTCAGCCAGCGCGACAGCCGCGACGACAGCCACATGATGATGCCGACCGCGGCGAAGGCCGTGACCAGGCCGTTCTGCAGCAGCACGGCCTGGAACATGTGCGGGATGGAATGCATGATGGCGGCTCCTCAGTGCGTGGAGACGGCGGCGCCGTCGGCGTCGAGCGGCGGCAGCGGCGCATGGTCGCCGGTGCGGCTCAGCACGGCGATGCAGCCGGCCGACACCAGCACCGCGCCGAACGCGGCGAGCAGCGCGACTGGCCCGCCGCGCAGCGCGGCGACCACGTTCTGCTGCGCCGCCATCGCCACCACCACCGGGATGTACATCGCGCCCCAGAAGCCCACGCCGGCCTCGGTCTCGCGCGGCAGCAGGCCGCGCCCGTGCAGCCACAGCCGGATGCCGATGAGCAGCAGCATGGCGATGCCGACGCCGCCCACGTTGGCCTTGACGCCGATGGCCACGCCGAGCAGTTCGCCGAGGAACAGGCCGGCGAGATGGCAGACCGCCAGCAAGGCGGTTCCGTAGATGATCATGGTGCTTGTCTCCAGATGGCCTGCCGGCGTGCTTGCGCGCAGGCTGTTTTTGCGGGTGCGCGGAACGCGCCGCGCCATGCGGGCTTCCGTCACGGTCTACCTTAGGCAGGCCGCCGGGGCGCATCAATCAACCCGGCGGACGGATCGTTAGCTTGGCGCTAACTGCGGCAGTGGGCGGTGACGGGCGGCGGCGGCCCGGCGGCACACATGCGGCGCACATGCGACACACCCGCGCCGCGCACGCGGACGGGCGGCGGCGCCGACACTTACGCCCGGAGTAACGATGCCGCGGCGGGCGTCATTGCTTGCGCCGCGCCGGCCCCCTATCGTGGTGACATTCCCAGCCACCACACAGGGCAGACGCGATGCCGAATCCAGCCACCGACCGACAATGGGACACCCGCCGCGCCGGCAAGCGCCAGCGCCAGGCGCGCGGCGCGGCCTTCGCCAACGGCCGCGTGGTGCCCACCGCCGACATCGTCCCGTTCCTCGAAGCCATCGCCGCGCCGGGCGACCGCGTGGTGCTAGAAGGCAACAACCAGAAGCAGGCCGATTTCCTCTCGCGCGCGCTGGCCGAGGTGGACCCGGCCAAGGTGCACGGCCTGCACATGATCATCCCGAGCGTCAGCCGGGTCGAGCACCTGGACCTGTTCGAGCGCGGCATCGCGCGCAAGCTGGACTTCGCCTACGCCGGCGCGCAGAGCCTGCGCATCTCGCAGTTCCTCGAGGACGGCCAGCTCGAGATCGGCGCCATCCACACCTATATCGAGCTGTACGCGCGGCTCTACGTCGACCTCACGCCGGACATCGTGCTGATCGCCGGCTACAAGGCCGACCGCGACGGCAACCTCTACACCGGCCCCAGCACCGAGGACACGCCCGCGCTGGTGGAAGCCGCCGCGTTCCGCGACGGCATCGTGGTGGCGCAGGTCAACGAAATCGTGGACGACCCCGCCGGCCTGCCGCGCGTGGACATTCCCGGCTCGTGGATCGACTACGTGGTGCAGGCCGACCGGCCCTTCTTCTGCGAGCCGCTGTTCACGCGCGACCCGCGCCTGATCAAGCCGGTGCACGTGCTGATGGCGATGATGGCGATCCGCGGCATCTACGAGCGCCACCAGGTGCAGTCGCTCAACCACGGCATCGGCTTCAACACCGCGGCGATCGAGCTGATCCTGCCGACCTACGGCGAGTCGCTCGGCCTCAAGGGCAAGATCTGCAAGCACTGGGCGCTCAACCCGCATCCCACGCTGATCCCCGCGATCGAGTCGGGCTGGGTGGAGAGCGTGCACAGCTTCGGCAGCGAGCTCGGCATGGAAGGCTACGTGGCCGCGCGCCCGGACATCTTCTTCACCGGCGCCGACGGCTCGCTGCGCTCGAACCGCGCGCTCTGCCAGCTCGCCGGCCAGTACGCGGTGGACCTGTTCATCGGCTCCACGCTGCAGATCGACGGCGACGGCCATTCCTCCACGGTCACGCGCGGGCGCCTGTCGGGCTTTGGCGGCGCGCCCAACATGGGCCACAACCCGGGCGGGCGGCGCCATGCCACGCCCGCGTGGCTGGACCTGATCGAGACCGGGGATCCGCTCGCGCGCGGGCGCAAGCTGGTGGTGCAGATGGTGGAGACCTTCCAGGCCGGCGGCAAGCCGACCTTCGTCGAATCGCTCGACGCGGTGCAGGTGGCCAGGGACAGCGGCATGCCGCTGGCGCCGGTGATGATCTACGGCGACGACGTCACCCACGTGCTGACCGAGGAAGGCATCGCCTACCTGTACAAGGCGCGCTCGCTCGAGGAACGCCGCGCCATGCTGGCGGCGGTGGCCGGCGTCACGCCGGTCGGCCTGCGCCACGACCCCGCCGCCACGCGCCGCATGCGCAGCGACGGCCTGATCGCGCTGCCCGAGGATCTCGGCGTGCAGCGCGGCCAGGCCACGCGCTCGCTGCTGGCGGCGAAAAGCATGGCCGACCTGGTCGACTGGTCGGGCGGGCTGTACCAGCCGCCGGCTCGCTTCAGGAGCTGGTGATGGCAAGCCCCGCCCTGCTCGCGCGGCCCGATGCGGGCCTGCCGCCCGCCGCCGCCATGCTGGCCGACCTCGCCGTGGCCGCGCTGCTCGACGAGGCCGCGCTGTCGCCCAAGCCCGGCCTGGTGGACGGCCGCGGCAGCGGCGCCCATGCCGACCTCGACCTGGACCTGATGTGCCGCTCGGCGCGCGCGCTGCATCCCGCCTTCGCGGCGATGGCCGCCGCCGGCCTGCGGGCCGCGCGGCCTGGCGTGGCGCTGCGCGAGACGCTTGGCGCGCTGGGCCGCGAAGCGGAGGCCGCGATGATGCGCGCCACCGGCGGCGTCAACACGCACCGCGGCGCGATCTGGAGCCTGGGCCTGCTGGTCGGCGCCGCTGGCTGGCACCAGCAGTCGCGCGCCACCCGCTCGCCGCATTCCGTCCATGCCGTGGCGCGCACCGCCGGCGCCGTGGCGCGCCTGCCCGACCGCCACCGCCCCGCGCGCACCGGCCACAAGGGCGAGCGCGCCTGCCTCGACTACGGCGTGCGCGGCGCGCGCGGCCAGGCGCAGGCCGGCTTTCCGCACGTGCTGCGCGCCGGCCTGCCCGAGCTGCGGCGCAGCCGCGCGCGCGGCGACGCCGAGCCGAGCGCGCGCGTCAACGCGCTGCTGGCGATCATGAGCCGGCTCGACGACACCTGCGTGCTGGCCCGCGCCGGCCGCGACGGGCTGGCGCTGATGCAGTCCGGCGCGGCGCGGGTGCTGGCCGCCGGCGGCATCGCCACACTGCCCGGGCGCCGCCTGCTGCGCGCGCTGGAGGCCGGCATGCTGGCCTGCAACGCCTCGCCCGGCGGCGCCGCCGACCTGCTCGCCGCCACCTTTTTCCTCGACCGCCTGCCGCTGGCGATGGCATCGCTCGACGCCGCCCCCGCCAGCCTGCAAGGAGACAAGTAAATGGAACAGCTTCAGTTCGAATATCCCGCCGGCGCGCCGGCCGGCCGCCGCGTGCTGGTCGGCGTGGTCGGCTCCGGCGACCTCGAGGTCCTGGTCGAGCCCGGCAGCGCCGGCACCACCGTGATCGACGTCACCACCTCGGTGGACGGCTACGGCAAGGTGTGGGACGCGCAGCTCGCGCGCGTGTTCAAGGCCGGGCCGCGCGCGGCCATGCGCATCCGCATCCACGACTTCGGCGCCACGCCGGGCGTGGTCGGCATGCGCCTGGCCGAGGCGTTCGAAGCGCTGGACGCATCCGCCGACGACAACAGCAAGGAGCAGCCATGAACCATCCGTCGCTGCTCGAACGCGAGAGCTTCGTCGAGCTGGGCGCGCGCGCCCGCGCGCATGCGCTGCTCGATGCCGGGACCGTGCGCGAACTGGCCGGCCCGTTCGACGGGCTGGTGTCGCCGTGGCTGGCGCGCCAGGGCGTGGTGCCGCAGGCCGATGACGGCGTGATCGTGGCCAAGGGCCGCATCGACGGCCACGGCGCCGTGGTGCTGGCCATCGAAGGCGCGTTCCAGGGCGGCAGCCTGGGCGAGGTCGGCGGCGCCAAGATCGCCGGCGCGCTGGAGCTGGCCGCGCAGGACAACCGCCGCGGCGTGCCCACGCGCGCGGTGATCCTGTTCGAGACCGGCGGCGTGCGCCTGCAGGAGGCCAACCTCGGCCTCGCCGCCATCGCCGAGATCCACGCGGGCATCGCCGACCTGCGCCGCTACCAGGCGGTGGTCGGCGTGATCGCCGGGCAGGTCGGCTGCTTCGGCGGCATGTCGATCGCCGCCGGGCTGTGCAGCTATCTGGTGGTCACGCGCGAGGCGCGGCTCGGCCTCAACGGCCCGGCCGTGATCGAGCAGGAAGCCGGCGTGGCCGAATACGATTCGCGCGACCGCCCGTTCATCTGGAGCTTCACCGGCGGCGAGCAGCGCATCGCCACCGGGCTGGCGGACCGCTACGTGGAAGACGACAGCGCGGCCATCCGCGCCACCGTGCGCGCGCTGCTGGCGGCCGGGCCGCCGGCCACGCACCGCAGCGAGCGCTACGCGCATTACCTGGCGCGGCTGCGGTCGTACGATCCGGCGTGCCAGCCGGAGCCGCAGACCGTGCGCGACATCTACGCCGACGGAGCCTCGTCATGAATATCGCAACCGCAATCGCAATCGCAACCGCGACCGAGACCGCAAACCCCGCCGCCAGCCGCGGCGCCGCCTGGCTGGCCGCGCTGAGCGGCAACGCCGCGCGCGTGGCCGGCTACCCGGCCAGCGTGCAGGTGGCCGATGCCGCCCTCGGCGGCCAGCCGGCGCGCTTCGTCGCGCTGGTGCCCGACCCGGCCAGCGCGTGGCCGCGCGCGCGCCACGGCGAGGCCGGCGTGATCGAAGGCTGGTCGCTGGCGCGCGCCGTGCACGAGGTGGTGCAGGCCGACCGCGACGCCGCCATCAAGCGGCCCGTCGTCGCCATCGTCGACACGCCCAGCCAGGCCTATGGCCGGCGCGAGGAAGCGTTCGGGATCCACCAGTCGCTGGCCGGCGCCGCCGGCGCCTACGCGCAAGCGCGGCTGCGCGGGCACCCGGTCATCGCGCTGCTGGTCGGGCCCGCCATGTCGGGCGCCTTCCTCGCGCACGGCTACCAGGCCAACCGCCTGCTCGCGCTCGACGACGCCGGCGTGGAAGTCCACGCGATGGGCAAGCAGGCCGCCGCGCGCATCACCATGCGCAGCGTGGAAGACCTGGAAACGTTCGCCGCCAGCGTGCCGCCGATGGCCTACGACATCGGCAGCTACGCCACGCTGGGCCTGCTGTGGCGGCGCATCCGCGTGGGCCACGCGGCCGCGCCCGATGCGGCCGACCTCGATACCGTGCAGGGCGCGCTGCTGGCCGCGCTCGCCGACATCCTGGCCGACCCGCAGCGCGACCTGCGCAGCCGCCTGGGCGGACCCAACCGCCAGGCGTCGGGCCGCGTGCGCGAAGTGCTGGCGCGGCAGTGGGATGACTGACGCGCCCCGCGCCCGCAGGCCATGACCGCATCCGCCCCGCTGCCGCACGACCTGCTGTGGCTCGCCGATCCCGCCGCCTTCGTTGCGGACCATGCGGACCGCGCGGACTGCGCGCTGCCCGCGTGGGCGAGCGCCGCGTGGCTGGCGCAGGCGCCGCTGGTGGTGCGGCGCGCGCGCGCCGATGCGCGCGGCCGCATCCCGGTGGGCCTGCGCGGCGTCACGCGCGCGCAGCGCCACGCCGCGTGGCTGCCCGCCGCGCAGGTGGCGCGCGCCGTCACGCCGCGCAGGATCGCGCGGCTGGCGCGCTGGCGCGAGCATCCGCGCCGGGCGCTGCCCGCGCTGGCCGCGCTCGCGCGCGCCGCGCCGCTGCTGGACGCCATGCGGGTGGACTGGGGCGTGGCCGGCAGCGTGGGCTTCAGCCTCGCGTCGGGCCTCGACCTGCTGCACGAGGGCAGCGACCTCGACCTGCTCGTCACCGCCGCCGCGCCGCTCGCGCCGCCTGCGGAGCGCGCGCTGATCGCGCTGCTCGACGATCCCCGCCTCGACATCCAGGTCGGCACGCCGCGCGGCGCGTTCGCGCTGCGCGAGCGCGCGCGCACGGGCGGGCGCGTGCTGCTCAAGACCGCGGACGGCCCGGTCATGTGCGACGACCCGTGGCTGGCGCCGGCGGCACGCCCATGAGCACCATGAGCACGCTGTTCACCTTCCCCGGCCAGGGCGCGCAGCGCGCCGGCATGCTGCACGCGCTGCCGGACCACCCGGCCACGCGCGCCACCGTGGCCGAGACCAGCGCGGCGCTCGGCGAGGACGTGCTGGCGCTGGACAGCGCGGCGGCGCTGGCCTCCACCGTGGCCGTGCAGCTCTGCCTGCTGACCGCCGGCGTGGCGACGGCCCGCTGCCTGCTGGCCGAAGGCGCGCGGCCCGACGCGGTGGCGGGCCTGTCCATCGGCGCCTATGCGGCGGCCGTGTGCGCGGGCGTGCTGGAGCATGCCGACGCGGTCCGGCTGGTGGCGCTGCGCGCGCGGCTGATGGCGCAGGCCTATCCGCGCGGCTACGGCATGACGGCCATCCTCGGGCTGGAGCGCGCGCCGCTCGAACGCATCGTGGCGCGGGTATGCGCGCCGGCCGCGCCGGTCTACCTGGCCAACTTCAACGCGCCGATGCAGATCGTGATCGCCGGCGCCGAGGCGGCGATGGCGCGCGTGGCCGAACTGGCGCTGGCCGCCGGCGCGCACGCGGCCAAGCCGGTGGCCATCAGCGTGCCCTCGCACTGCGCGCTGCTCGACGCGCAGGCCGCCGAGTTGGAGCGCGCCTTCGCCGGCGTCGCGGTGGCGCGGCCGCGCCTGCGCTACTTCAGCGCCAGCGCCGCGCGCGAGCTGCGCGACCCGGCGCGCATCGCCGCCGACCTCGCGCGCAATCTCGCCGTGCCGGTGCGCTGGCACGAGACCATGCTGCTGGCGCGCGAATGCGGCATGCGGCTGGCGGTGGAGATGCCGCCCGGCAACGTGCTCACGCGGCTGGCCGCGCCGCTGCTGGCCGGCGGCATCGCCGTGGCCTGCGCCGACACGCGCCTCGACAGCGTGGTGGCGCTGTGCGCGCGGGAGGCCCGGCAACAGGCGGGACGGGACTAGGCCAATGGCAGAGCCGTGCTGTACAGCACCTGCTTGAGCGCGAAGCTCGAGCGGATGTTCGACACGCCGGGGATGCGCGTGATCTGGTCGATGATCAGCCGCTCCAGCGCCTCCACGTCGGGCACGATCACGCGCAGCAGGTAGTCGGCGTCGCCCGACATCAGGTAGCACTCCATCACCTGCGGCAGCGCCGCGATGCGCCGCTCGAACACGTCCAGGCTTTCGCGCCGCTGCTTGTCCAGCGAGACCTGGATGAACACCACCACCTTCAGCCCGAGGCGGCGCGCGTCGAGCAGCGTCACCCGGCGCGAGATCACGCCGCGCTTCTCCAGTTGCTTGACGCGCGCCAGGCACGGCGACGGCGACAGGCTGACGCGGCTGGCCAGCTCCACGTTGGTCAGGCTGGCGTCGCGCTGCAGCTCGTTGAGGATGCGGATGTCGGTGGCGTCCAGTTCCAGGTCTTCCAGCACGTTGCACTCCAGTTCGATCGAATGACGGCATTCTATGCCGCCATGCGCGATCCATGCAGCGAACTTCGGTTTTTGCTGCGGCGCACCAGAACGTAGACTTTCCGGGTCGCCCAGGTGCATTCGCGCGCCGGGCGCAAAGGACGTTTCCGCACTGGCGGCACCGCAATACGAGTCGAAGCATGCAAGCAGCACAACAAGGATGGCGCCGGTTCGTTCCGCTGGCCTGCGCCGTGGCGATCTGGGGCGGCAACTGGCCGGTGATGAAACTGGGCCTGACCCACGTCAGCCCGCTGTGGTTCGCCGCCGCGCGCTTCGTCTCGGCCGCGGCGATCAGCTTCGTGGTGCTGGGCATGCTGCGCCGGCTGCGGCTGCCGAGCCGGCAGGAATGGCCGCTGGTGATCGGCGTGGGCCTGCTGCAGATGGCGGCCTTCACCGCGCTGGCGCTGTGGGCGCTGCAGTACGTGCCGCCCGGGCGCGCCTCGGTGATCGCCTATGCCACCTCGGTGTGGGTGATCCCGCTGTCGTCGCTGGTGCTCAAGGAGCGGCTGTCGCGCCCGCAGTGGATCGCCACCGGGCTGAGCTACGCCGGCATCGCGCTGATGGTGGCGCCGGCGCTGGGCGGCTGGCAGCTGCATACGGTGGTGGGGCTGGCGATGCTGCTCGGCGCCTCGCTGGCGTGGTCGCTCAGCATCATCCAGCTGCGCGCCAGCCGCGCGGTGCGCCTGGGCGCTGACATGATTCCGTGGGAGACCGCCGTGGCCTCGGTGCCGCTGGTGCTGCTGGCGCTGCTGCGCGACGGCGCGCCGCATTTCCTGTCCATCCCGGAGATCTGGCCGCTGCTGTTCTACACCGGCCCGCTGGCCACCGCGCTGACTTTCATCGTGGTGCTGAACATGACGCAGGCGCTGCCGCCGGCGGCCACCTCGGTGGCCATGCTGTGCGTGCCGGTGATCGGGCTGATCGTCTCCGCGGCGGCCTTCCACGAGCGCATCTCCGCCGACCTGTCGGCCGGGCTGGCGCTGATCGCGCTGGGCGTGGCCACCACCGCGCTGGCGCCGTGGCTGGGCCGGCGCATGCCGTGGCGCAGCGCGTAGGGGCAAACCGAGCGCGGACCCGGGCGTGGACGTTACACCCGGACACAGTTGTATTGGGCCGCTAATACCTGGCGCCAGAGCGACCGGCTAAAGTGCAGTCACTTGCCAACCGGAGCTGCCCCCGTGCGAAACATCGCCACCCTTTGCACTTTTGCCGCCGTCGCGGTTTCCACCGCGCTGGCTTCGAGCGCGGCCAGCGCGCGCGTCGACGTGGACATCGGCATCGGCGTGCCCGCGCCGGTGTACGTCGCGCCGGCCCCGGTGTACCAGCCGGCCCCGGTCTACCAGCCCGCGCCGGTCTATGCGCCGGCGCCCGTGTACGTCGCGCCGGCGCCCGTGGTGGTGGGCCCCGGCTACTACGGTCCGGGCTACTACGGCCCGGGCTGGCGCGAGCGGGCCTGGCGTGAGCGCGAATGGCGCGAGCGGCGCTGGCGCGATCACCATGACGATCACGAGCACGACCGGTACGACGATCGCGGGCGCGAGCGCGAATGGCGCCGCTGAAGCCCGCCGGCGCGGGGCCGCGCTGAGCCGCCGGGCCGGCGGCGCCTGCCGGCCGTGCAGCCCGCGCGTACCCCGCCTCATGGCCCGCTTCATACCCGCCGCATGACCCCATCGGCCGGATGGATATTCAAATTTCCTGAATATCGAATACGAGACGGCACCGCATCGCGGCAAGGCCGCGGATCTATTCTTGATGGCATGGAAGCGCGAACGCTTCTGCCGATTTCAACAAAGAACGATCCGCCATGACCATCACCACCACCCGCCTGCTGCTCGCCGCCGCCCTCGCCGGCGCCGCCCTGCTCTCGCTCAACTCCGCCTTCGCCGCCGACGCGCGCGGCGCCGATGCCGGCCACGGCCACGGCCATGCGCGCGGCGCCGCGCGCGCTGCCGGCGGCGCGGATGCCTTCGGCGGCGGCGCCCGCACCGTGGTCAACGAGTACCCGTTCGGCTTCGCCGTCTGAGCCGCGCGCGGGTGCACGCCATGACCTTCAAGGAAAGCGCCCTCATCCTGGCCGGCTGGCTGGCCGCCTGCATCGGCAGCGGCTACCTCGCCGGCTTCGCCGCGCAGGTGCTCCAGAACTAGGCGCGCCGCGCGGGCGGACGCCGGGCCGCTACGGCCCCTGCTCGTCCGGCGCGCGCGCGAAGCCATGCTCGCGGCGCGCGATGGCGCTGGCGAGCCCATATTCGGCGGCGAACAGCAGCACCAGCGCGGCGATGGCCAGCGCGCCGAGCGCCAGCCGGTAAACGATCCAGGTCGACATGACGGCAAGCCGGGGGAAAGCCCGGCGCAATGTTCCTGCCTGCAGCGTAGGCGCGGCCGCATCAAGACTGCGCATCGATGCGGCCGCCGCGCGCAAAGAACGCCTAAAAAATGTTCGGTGTCAAGTATTTTCAAGGCATCCCATTTGGCCTGAAACCTTATACGAGACAGCAAGTTAGCTCTGTATCGTGCCACCCGATGGCACCTCGGCGGTGTGGGCTAGGTGCCACATGAGAGCGTTGGGAGAGAAAGCCGGATCGCGCTACATCGGACACGGAGTGCAGCGTCGGCAACCGACCTGAACTCCCATATTACCGGCTTCCCAAACGAAGAACGCACGGCCTGGAGCCGCGCGTTCTTCATTAAATCTATGTCGGAGCATCGTCATCCTGACTTCGGGGTGGCGACGGCCTTGGCCTTGCCACCCCGCTTGAATCCCCGATCCCCCGCCATGAAGGCTTCGAGCATGTGCGGGATCAGCGTGGCCGCATCGACCGCTTCGCCATAGGTCTGCGCATGAAGAGCGGCGTACCGGTCTAGATCCATTTTCAGGCTGGCTGGACAAGCGAATGTCAGCTTGGTGCTGCTGGTCGATGGCAGCGGCCCAAGCCGGAGTTTTCTGGCCATGTTCATCGGGCACCTCCACGCTGAAGAAAGAGCGGCTGGTAAGGTCGAACCTGTAAATCCCTTGCCACGATGATCCGCACCGGCAACCCCGGCCGCGCTGTCAGCGTCGGCTGGATGTTCATGTTGCGCCGGGTCATCTCCTGCCCCACTTGGTTCACACTGTCCTGCAGACCATCGCGCCCGGCAATGACGATGCGGTTGCCGTTCTGCCGATTCTCCGGCGCGGCCAACTCGGCGCCGATACCCAGCAGCGTGGTCAGCGCCGCCCCGGCAAAGATGCGGCCCCAATGCTGATCCACTTCATCCTCCAACCCTGCGTAGCCCGCAGGATCGGTGCCGACAAGGTTGTCGAGCGTCAGCGAGGATGTGTCTGGCAAGATGATCCGGTTCCACACCATCTGCACCCGGCTCTGCCCGAAGCTCACCTGGCTGTTGTATTTGCCCAAAATGCGCGAGCCCTGCGGAATCAGCAGGAACCTGCCCGTAGCCGTGTCATAGACCGGCTCCGTCACCGTGGCGATCACATCGCCCGGCAGGTCGGACTTGATGCCTGTGACCAGCGCCGCTGCGATCACCGTCCCGGCCATCACCTGGTACGGCGAGGCTGGCATTTGGAGATTGCCGGAATTGCGAGTCTCCTTGGAGCCGCCTTTCAGGAACGCCTCTTTCTGGTCTTGCCGGTTCTGCACGGTGGTGGGATCACTGGGCTGGGCCGCCGTCGAGGCCGGACCGGCCGCCAGCGGATCGAACCCTGCCAAGGCGTTGGCCATGCCGGGTGCTCCGGGCGCCGCCTGCGCGACAGCGCCAGCGGCTTGGCCCGGCTTTCCCGAGCGGAAGAACACCGCCGAAGCCGCCGCCGCTTCGGCCTCCTTGCGCAA
This sequence comes from Cupriavidus ulmosensis, assembly GCF_977008105.1. NCBI lineage: Bacteria > Pseudomonadati > Pseudomonadota > Betaproteobacteria > Burkholderiales > Burkholderiaceae > Cupriavidus > Cupriavidus ulmosensis. Next base: position 767,225 of record NZ_CDRMWP010000001.1, on the reverse strand, counting down.
GGCGTCGTTGGGATCATGTCCCGGCGGCATGTAGGTGGGCTGCTGCGCCGCCACGATGGCCGGCCCCAGGTCGCCCGGCAGCGGCGGCCCCAGCTCGGGCGCCTTCGGCAGTTTCGAGTAATCGGACGGCAACCCATCCAGCCCTTCGGACTTTGAGACCCGATCCACGTTGTACAGCTCGTTCTGCCAGCCTGCGCCGCGCCGGTGCGGCTGCAGGGCCCAGATCGTGGCCCCGAGCACGGCGACCGACAGGCCGCCGGTGAGCATGGCCAGCGTGCGCCGGTTCAGGCGCGTGACCGGGCGCGGCTGGGCGCGCAACGCCATCGCTTCGGGCGCCGCCTTGCCCCCCTGAGAAGTGGCATGGTCGGGGGTGTTGTCTTGGCTCATGCTCAATTCCTCCGTGCCACGCCATCGGTGCGCTCAATTCGCACCACGGCGCCCTTATCGCCACCCAGGCGCAGCTCGGCCGCACCAAACAGCCGATCCACGATGTAGTACGGCGAGCGGAAGCGGTAGTTCACCAGTTGTCCGTCGCCTTGCGCGCCGATCACGAACATTGGCGGTAGCTCGCCTTGAGCGATGCCCGCCGGAAACTGGATATAGACCTTCTCGCCATCGTCAAAGGCCCGCAACGGCTTCCACGGCGGATTGCTGCCGCTGACCGCGTAGCGGAAACGGATCTTCTCCAGCGACAGCCCGGCATCGACCGGCGCGGCGGCGCTGGCCGCTTGTGCCTGGCGCTGCAGGGCCAGCATCCTGTCCTTGGGGTATTCCCAGGACACCGAAGCCATCCATGTCTTCTCGGTCGAAGTCAGTTCTAGCAGGTAGGTGCGCCGACTGGTCGTGATGACCAAATTGGTCTTGAGGCCCGAGCGGATGGGCTTGACCATCACATTGACGCGCAGCGCATCGCCGCTGCCGCTCGATGTGTCGCCCACGATCCAGCGCACCGTGTCACCGGCAGCCACCGTCACCAGTTCCTCGCCCGGCTGGAGCGCGATCACGGTCACGCGACCCACGGCCGCATAGACCTGGTACAGCGCGCCATCAGTGAACGGCCAGACCTGGATGGCGTTCACATAGCCCTCGCGTGTGGGCGCAACACGGGCCTCCGTGTTCGCACGGGTCACGCGCACCTTCTCGTCGGGCGATTCCAGTGTGGCCTTGGCATCACCGGCCAGCGGCTTCATCTGTCCAGGCAGTGCCAGCACCTCGGGCACGGTCACGACCTCCACGGGCTTCGGCGCCTCGGGCAGCGGCTGGGCCTGCACCGGCCCATCCAACGAGATGGATGGCGGCGGAGTCCCCTGCGTGGCGCAGCCCGAGAACAAAACGGTGGATGCCAGTAGGATCACAGGCAAGGCGGGTTTACGGAAATGTCCATTCATGGTTTTGCTCCTTCGTTTCCTTCCAGCTCGCGGCTCCACGCCAGCCCGTTGACGTAGATACCCAGCGGGTTCTTGCGCACGCGCTGCTCCGTGCGCGGGGTCTGCAGCACCGTGGAGATCACCGCGTTCCAGCGCTCGGTGCGATCCAGCGCGCCGTTGACGAAGCGCGTCTCGGTCCAGCGCACGTTGAAGGACTGGTCGCTGGCGCGGGTCACGCTGGACACCTGCACCGTCACCGACTCCTTGCCGATGCGCGAGAACGGATCAGCCACCCGCGCGTACTCATTGAGCACCACGGCGCCCTTGTCCGTGGTGTAGTCATAGGCATCGAGCCAGTTCTGCCGCACCACGATGGGGTCGATGGACAGCGAGCGCACCAGGCCGATGAAGCGGCCCAGGTGGTAAGCAATCTGCGCATCGCTGGGCTGGTACGGCGTGGCGGCTTCGCCGACAGCGCGCACCTGGCCCGCGTTGTCCACCTCGATCACGTAGGGCGTGACGATGGACTGCGCCGAGCGCCAGACCAGGCCGCCGGCCATCAGCACCGCCAGCGTGAGGCAGCCGAAGGCCATAAGCCGCCAGTTCTTCGCCTGCACGCGGGCCGAGCCGATGCGGTCGTCCCAGACCTGGGCGGCGGATTGGTACGGGGTGGCAGGCTGCGGCGTATCGGCGTAGCGCACCTGCGGTCGTTTGAATCGCATGGGAGTTCTCCTTATGAATCGGAATCACGAAGGCTTGGCCCCTGGCTGGAGCTTCCGCCGTCGCCGCCGCGCAGCGTGTGGGCGGCCGTGGTCGCGGCATGGGTGAGCTGCTGCCTGCGGTGCAGGCGCTTGGCCCAGGCAGGCTGTTCGTTGGATGGAGGCGCATCTGCGGCATCAGCGCCAGATGCCGGCGCCTCATCCGGCCGGAAGGCCGCTGCCACGCGCTCCTTCATCGAGCGTGCGCCGTCGGCTACCTTTTGCCCGGCGGTCTTGGCCACGTTGCCCGCGCCAGCGGCAGCGCCTTGGATGCCACTGCCTGCGGCCGTAGAGCCAGCATCGAAAGCCGCCTTGGCGCCGCGCGCGCCGCCGGCCGCAAGGCGGGCTGCACCAGGTGCCATCCGCGCCCCTGCAGCCACGGCGCTGCCGACGCCAGCAGCCGCAGCCCCGACGCCAATGGCAGCGCCTGCGGCCCCCAGCGTTGCTCCGGCCATCGCACCGGCTCCAAGCTGTGGCCCGCCGGACACCAGCCCGGTGGCAATGCCCGGCCCGAAGATGCCCAGGGCCAGCATGGACAGCGAAGCCAGCATGATGACCAGCGCCTGGTCGATGGAGGGCTCGGCACCTGCGGGAATCCTGAACTCGGCAAACAGCCCGGTGCCGATCCCCACGATGACCGCGAGCACCAGCACCTTGATGCCCGAAGACACCACATTGCCCAGCACCTTCTCGGCCAGGAACGCCGTCTTGTTCCAGAGGGCGAACGGCACCAACACGAAGCCCGCGAGCGTGGTCAGCTTGAACTCGATCAGCGTCACGAAGAGCTGCACCGCCAGCACGAAGAAGCACAGGAGGACGATGCCCCACGCGAGGAACAGCACCACGATGGAGGTGATGTTGACGAACACCTCCGGGAAGCCCGCCATCTGCTTGATCTGCTCCAGGATGGGGGCCGCCGCGTCGATGCCGGTCTTGGCCAGCCGCCCCGGCTGCAGGAAGTTGCCCATGCTCACGCTGGAACCGCTGGCCGTCAGGCCCAGCCCCGCGAAAGAGCGAAACACCACGCCCGCGAGCATGTTGAAGTTGCCGATGATGTAGGCGAAGGCGCCCACATAGAGCACCTTGCGGATCAGCTTGGCGATCACGTCCTCGCCCTGGCCGCTGGCATGGCCCATCGCCCAGAACAGTCCGGCGAGCGTCATGTCGATGACGATCAGCGTGGCTGTCAGAAACGCCACCTCGCCCTGCAGCAGCCCAAAGCCCGAGTCGATGTAGCGCGAGAAAACATCGAGAAAGCGGTCGATGACCGATACGTCGTTCATGGCCCGGCCCCGTCAGCGGTTGTAGAAATCGACGGGGTGCGGCGTGTATGGCGTTCCAGAGCCCAGAAAGCGCCGCGTGATTTCGCGCCCGCGCTCCGTGGCCGCGGCCTGCCGCGCCTGCTCCAGCGATACGGCGCGATCCTGCGTGAGCTGCAAGCGTTGCGTCTGGATCGACTGCTTGGCCTGCAGGGCCAGCAACTGGTTCATGGCCTGCATCGCTTGCAGCGCGCCCACGGCCGATTGGCTCTTACCCACGAGGTCAGCCAGCACGGCCTCGTCATCCTTGAGGTTCTGCGAGGCCTGGGCCTGCATCTGCATCGCGGTCTGCAGGCTGGTGAGCGTGTTCTTCCAGCGTTCCTGCGTGTCCCGGTACATCTGGTCGCCGCTCACGGTGGCAGCGTACTGCTCGGGATACAGGCGCTTGAACTCCTTGTCCATGTTCGTCACGTCGTAGGCCAGGCCCTTGGCCTGGTCGATCAGCCGCTGGGTCAACGCCAGGTTGGCGCGCAACTGACCGACCACGCTGGATGGCAAGCTCGCCAGGTTGCGCGCCTGGTTCTCCAACATCTTGGCCTCGTTCTGCAACTGCTTGATCTGGTTGTAGAGCTGCTGCAGCGTCTGGATGGCCGTCAGCATGTTCTGCACGAAGTTGGACGGATCGAACACGATGAGGGCCGCCGCGGGCTGGGCGAACATCAGGGAGCCGGTCAGGACGGCGGCGATTGCGGCGGGAAGGATGCGGGTTTTCATGGTGAGTTCTCCTGCGGGTGGGAAGGAAACGAGGACAGCAGTTCGGCGGCCCAATGCAGGCCGCGATGGCGCAGCCAGGTGGCCGCGAACGGGGTGGAAGCGGAAGATGTGGAGGTGGTGGCGGCAGCGAGCACCGCGTCGATGTCGCGCTGGTCTTGCGGCGTGGACGCACCCGCGAAGGCCAAGGTCGCGGCGCCCAGGTCGAGGTCGAACAGGCGATTGCCGAGACGCGACTGGTAGTAGTAGTCCCGCTTGGGCTGTGCAGTCGCCACGATCTCGATCTGGCGGCTGTTGAGCCCGAAGCCTTCGTAGATCGTGCGAATCTGCGGCTCGGTCGCCTGCGGGTTGGGCAGGAAGATGCGGCTCGCGCAGCTCTCGATGATGGCCGGCGCGATGCTCGAATCCTTGATGTCCGCCAGGCTCTGCGTGGCAAAGATGACGCTGACGTTCTTCTTCCTGAGCGTCTTGAGCCACTGGCGGATGTGCGCCGCAAACACCGGGTCATCGAGAAACAGCCACGCTTCGTCGAGGATCAGCAGCGTCGGCGCACCGTCAAAGCGTTCATCGAAGCGCGCAAAGAGGTAATGCAGCACGGCCATGACAGCGGCCTTGCTGTGCATCAGTTCCTCCATCTCGAAGCACTGCACGGAACCAGCGCCCAGGCGATCCGAATCCGCATCCAGCAACTTGCCGTGTGCGCCACCTAGCACATAGGGCGCCAGCGCTTGCCGCAGTGCGTTCGATTGCAGCAAGACGGAAAGCCCGGTCATCGTGCGCTGCTCCAGCGGAGCACCGGCGAGACTGCCGAGTGCCGACCAGATGGCCACCTTCTCGTCGGGGCCGACCGCGACACCCTCATGCCGCAAGCGGCCTTCGAGCCATTCGGCCGCCCAGGTGCGATAGCCCTCGCGGTCGATGCGGGCGAGCGGCTGGAAGGCAATTTCTCCATCCGTGCCCAGGTCGTAGTGCTCGCCGCCCAGGCCCAGGATGGTGGCGCGCATCGAGCGCCCCATGTCGAAGGCGAAGATGCGCGAGCCGCGATAACGACGGAACTGCATCGCCAAGGTGGCGAGCAAGACCGACTTGCCCATGCCCGTGGGGCCGGCCACCAAGGTATGGCCCACGTCGCCAATGTGCGTCACCAGCCGGAACGGCGTTGCCCCCTCGGTGCGCGTGACGATCAGCGGCGGGCCGTCGAGGTGGTCGTTCTTCTCCGGCCCGGCCCATACGGCGGACACCGGCATCAGATGTGCCAGATTCAGCGTCGAGATGATGGGCTGGCGCACGTTCGCGTAGGCGTGCCCCGGAATCGACGATAGCCAGGCATCCACGGCATTGAGCGTTTCGGGGATCGTCACAAAGCCGCGCCCCTGGATGACGCGTTCCACCATGCGCAGCTTCTCATCGGCCTTCGCCGGGTCGGCATCGAGCACCGTCACCGTGGTGGTGACATAGCCGAAGGCCACTTGGTCGCTGCCCAGCTCCTGCAACGCCGCATCGGCATCCGCCGATTTTTTGCTCGCGTCGGTATCGACCAGCGGGGTTTCCTGCTGGAAGATGGTTTCGCGCAGCAATGCGATGACGTTCTTGCGCTTGGCGAACCATTGGCGGCGCAGGCGGGAAAGCTCCTTTTCCGCATCGGCTTTGTCGAGGCACAGGAACCGGGTTGACCAGCGATACGCAAAGCCGAGGCGGTTGAGGTCATCCAGAATCCCCGGCCAGGTCGAGGTCGGGAAGCCGCGCACCGTCGCCACGCGCAGGTGCTGATCGCCCAGCATGGGCGCCAGCCCGCCAATGAGCGCGGAATCGGCCAGCAGCGCATCGAGATGGAATGGCACTTCCGGCACACCGACGCGATAGCACCGCGTGGAGATGGTCGAGTGCAGGTAGGTCAGCGTCTGGCTGTCATCGAGCCACGCGATCTCCGGCATCACGCCATCGAGCAGGTCAAAGATGCGATCCGTTTCCGCGACGAAGGCCGTCAGGCGCTCGCGCCAGTCCACGCCTTCGGTCGGACGGTTCTCGTAGAGCAGGCCCGCCGCGCGGGCGCGTGCCTCCTCGGGCGGCAGATACATCAGCGTCAGGTGGTAGCCGCTCTCGAAGTGGTTGCCCGAGTCCTGGAAGGCGGCGCGGCGTTCCTCGTCTACCAGCCACGACAGCGGCTCGGGAAACTCCGAGTGCGGGTAGTTGGCGGCGGGCCGGCGCTCGGCTTCGATGAACAAGGCCCAGCCCGAACCCAGCCTGCGCAACGCGTTGTTCAATCGTGCTGACGTAGAGATCAGCTCGCCCTGCGTGGCACTGTCGAGGTCGGGGCCACGAAAGCGCGCCGTGCGCTGGAACGAGCCATCCTTGTTCAGCACGACGCCCGGCGCAACCAGCCCGGCCCAGGGCAGCCAGTCGGCCAGCAATGCGGGCCGCTGGCGGTATTCGGCAAGGTTCAGCATGGCATTCCCCTCACACGTCCAGCAGCGGCCGGTGCTTGATGTGGCGGGCGAAGACCTGCATGAACTGCGGATCGACGCGCGCGCCCCAAACCGCCAGCGCATGACCGACGATCCAGAGCACCACGCCGGGAATCCACATCTGCAAGCCCAGGCCCACGGCAGCGGCCAAGGTGCCGTTGGTGATGGCCACGGTGCGCGGAGCGCCGCCCATCAAAATCGGCTCGGTCAGCGAGCGATGCAGCGGCACCTCAAAGCCGGGAGCGAAGCCCTGCACGCCATCGTGGGCCGCGTTCATACGACGGCCCCGCCCGAGAAGCTGAAGAACGACAGGAAGAACGAGGACGCGGCAAACGCGATCGACAGACCGAAGACGATCTGGATCAGCTTGCGGAACCCGCCCGAGGTATCGCCGAAGGCCAGCGCCAGGCCCGTGGCGATGATGATGATGACCGCGATGATCCGGGCCACCGGCCCCTGGATGGATTCGAGGATGGATTGCAGCGGCCCTTCCCAGGGCATCGAGGAACCCGCGGCCTGGGCGGTGCCCGCAAGCAGCAGCATCAGCGCCGCGAGCATCAAGCCTTGCATGGCCGGGCGAGCCAGGTTATCCAGCCGCGCGGGCCGGCGAAGAGGATTTGCGGAAGTACGGAAAGCAGGAACGATCATCTGCGTCATGGCAGTTCTCCAGAGTGGTCAGGGGACGGGGAGGAAAGGTCGGACTGCGGCAGCAGCTCCGGGAATGGAGCCTCCAGTGCATCCGCCAGTTGGTAGCCCACGCCATCGAAGCCGACGACGCGGGCGATGCTCTCGATGCGGCGCTTGCGCCCGCGCCCGGCGATGTGGATGACCACATTGACCGCTTCCGCGATCAGCGCACGGGGCGGGTTCACCGCCACTTCGAGAATCAGTTGCTCCAGGCGCAGCAATGCGCCCAGCGCGGAGCCGGCGTGGATGGTGGCGACGCCGCCTGGATGGCCGGTGCCCCAGACCTTGATGAGATCCAGCGCCTCGGCGCCGCGCACCTCGCCGACGACGACACGATCCGGGCGCAGGCGCATCGAAGACCGCACCAGCTCGGTCATGGACACCACGCCCTGGCGTGTGCGCAGCGGTACGTGGTCGCGGGCTGCGCATTGCAGCTCCACCGTGTCTTCGAGCACCAGCACGCGGTCGCCGGTGGCGGCGATCTCGGCCAGCAACGCATTGGCCAGGGTGGTCTTGCCGGTACTCGTCCCACCGGCGATCAGGATGTTCTGGCGCTCGCGCACAGCGCGCACCAGCAGGCCCGCCTGTGCGGCGGTCATCATCCCGTCCTCGATGTAGCGCGACAACGGGATCACGCCGAAGGCGCGCTTGCGCAGCGCGAAGGCTGGCCCCGGTGCAGCGGGCGGCAGGATGCCCTCGAAGCGTTCGCCGGTTTCCGGCAGCTCGGCTGTCAGCAGTGGCTGACCCCGATGCACTTCGGCGCCGACGTGGGCAGCCACGAGGCGGATGATGCGTTCGCCATCGGCCTCGGACAGCTCCACGCCCATCGGCGCGCGGCCCGTGGACAGGCGATCCACCCAGAGCGTCCGGTCGGGATTGAGCATGATTTCCACCACGTCCGGGTCTTCGAGCGCGGCAGCGATCAGCGGCCCCATTGCCGTGCGCAGCATCTGGATGCGGCGATCCAGCGATGTGGCCGTGAAGGAGGAAGGAACGGCGCTCATGAGGCTCGCTCCTGTGCTTCGGCCGTGTCCGCCATCCGCATCGGATCGGGATTCAGTTCGTCCACCACGTCGCGCACCAGACTGCGCCCACGCAGCAGGTGGCGGCCAAGCTGTTCGACAAACTGCTCGAAGCGGGCCTTACCCTGGGCGCGGGCGGCGTCCTGATGGGCCTCGGGAACAGGTGTGCTGACGGTCAGGAAGTAGCGGATGAACAGCGCCAGCGTTTCGATGGCAATGTTCTGGTCGCGCTCCAGGCGCTCGGCGTGGCGCGACAGGCGATCCAGTCGCTTGGCGATGGCGGCTTCGCGCTGGTCGCCAGCGTCGGGCGACAGCCACGATGCAAGCGCTGCCGCGACGATGCTGGACTTGGACACGCCCTTGGCGGCGGCCAGTTCGTCGAGCCGCCTGGCGTGCTCGGGCTGGATGAAGAGATTCAAGCGGTGCTGACTCATAGCGCGATTCCGTCGTCAGGGTCGAGGGATGCCAGCCGGGCCGTGCGCTGCAGGGCCGGGTCGAGCTGGCGCGGGAGGGAGACCGAAAGAGGCAAAGGCATGTCGTCGTCATCGAGCAGCCCGAGGTCGGCTGCGGGCGCAACCAGGTCGGGGTCGTAGGCGACGGTCTCGGAGAGTTCGGGCTGACGGCGCGGGCCGCCGTCATCGGTCGAACCCAGGTGCTCCAGGCCATCGGCCGATGCCGCGGCCGGTGCGACGGGCACGGCGGGAATCGCCAGCCCACTCCAGTCATCCGCACGGGCCGGCGGCACGTCGGCATAGCGCCCCGCGGCGAGCACCGGCGGCGGCAGCACCCGTCGCTTGAAGTTGGCGTCCGCGTAGTAGCGCAGCTTCCTGGCCTTGATCGGCGCCACGCTGGAGACCATCACCACCGCCTCGTCGGGCGGTAGCTGCATGACTTCGCCGGCCGTCAGCAGCGGGCGGGCTGTCTCCTGCCGTGACACCATGAGGTGCCCCAGCCAGGGCGCGAGCCGATGGCCGGCATAGTTGCGCTGCGCGCGCAGTTCGGTGGCGGTTCCCAGTGTCTCGGATATCCGCTTGGCGGTGCGCTCATCGTTGGTGGCGAAGGTCACGCGCACATGGCAGTTGTCCAGGATCGAATGGTTCTGGCCGTAGGCCTTATCGATCTGGTTCAGGCTCTGCGCGATCAGGAAGCTGCGGATGCCGTAGCCCGCCATGAAGGCCAGCGCCGTCTCGAAGAAATCCAGCCGCCCGAGCGCGGGGAATTCATCGAGCATCAGCAGCAGCTTGTGGCGGCGCTCGATGCCATCGGAGCCGTCAAGCGATTCGGTGAGGCGTCGCCCGATCTGGTTGAGGATCAGGCGGATCAGCGGCTTCGTCCGCGAAATGTCCGAAGGCGGCACCACCAAGTACAGCGACACCGGATGCTCGGCCGCGATCAGGTCAGCGATGCGCCAGTCGCAGCGCGACGTGACTTCGGCCACCGTAGGGTCGCGGTAGAGGCCCAAGAACGACATGGCCGTGGACAGCACGCCCGAGCGCTCGTTGTCGCTCTTGTTGAGCACTTCGCGCGCCGCTGAAGCCACCACCGGATGCGGGCCACCACCCTCCTCATTCACGAGGTGGGGCGTGGTCATCATGCGGTGCAAGGTCAGATCGAATGGGCAGGCAGGATCGGAAAGGAAGTTCGCCACGCCGCGCAGCGTCTTGTCTTCGCCCGCGTAGAGCACATGCAGGATGGCTCCAACCAGCAGCGCATGCGAAGTCTTCTCCCAGTGGTTGCGCCGCTCCAGTGCGCCTTCTGGATCGACCAGGATGTCCGCGATGTTCTGCACGTCGCGCACCTCATGCCCGCCGCGCCGCACTTCGAGCAGCGGGTTGTAGGCCGCCGACTGGCTATCCGTCGGGTTGAACAGCAGGCAGTGCGAGAAGCGCGAACGCCAACCTGCGGTAATGCTCCAGTTCTCGCCCTTGATGTCGTGGATGACGGCGGATGCGGGCCACGACAGCAGGGTCGGCACCACTAGGCCCACACCCTTGCCCGAGCGGGTGGGCGCGAAGGTCAGGACGTGTTCCGGGCCTTCATGGCGCAGGTACTGCTGGCGATGCAGGCCGAGGAACACGCCCGCGGACTGGTCAAGGCCCGCTTTGTGAATGTCCTCCGCGTTGGCCCAGCGCGCAGAGCCATAGGTCGTGACCAGCTTGGACTGGCGCGAGCGCCAGATCGACATGCCGATGGCGACCAGCACCGCGAACAGGCCACTGCCCGCTGCAATGACCCCGCCCACGTCGAAGACATGCGGCGCGTAGGCATCGAAGAAGAACCACCACTCGAACAGGCGCCACGGGTGATAGACCGGCGTGCCGAGGAAATCGAACCACGGCGATCCCAGGCGTAGCTGGTACCCCAGAGCCGCTGCCGTCCATTGCGTGGCGCTCCACACTCCGGCGATCACGATGCCGAATACGACGGCAATCTGACCGAACAGCACGTTCGTCCCTTGCATGATCCTGCCTCCGAGAACGGCACAACAACGTGCCGCCCCTATCAGGATCAATGCCATAGGGAGTACCGGTCAAAGACTGAAATCGCCGGGATTAAGGCTTAAAAAGCCATAGTTCTTGCTGTGGCGAAGACAATAAAAATGCCGCAGGCACAAAGGCGCTGCGGCGTATCGAGGTAACAGTGCGCAAGCTGTCGCAGAAGCGCGACGCCGGTGCGCCTTGCGTGGGCTACGGGGCTTTCTTCTGCTCCGGCCTGTCGCCGAAGAAGCGCCGTTCGGCGGCTGCGGCTGCGCGCATGCAAAGTTCATCGCCGATCTTCGCGCGATCTTCCTTGCATTGGCGCTGGATTTCCTTGATGCGTGCGGGGTTCGCCACCAGCTCATCCACTGTCTCTGTAGGATTGGCAGGACCACAGGCCGTCATCACAACGGCAATCACGGACATCACGATTTTGTTCATGGCGAGCGTCCTTTGGATTTCGGATTCACGAATCGGTCACGTTATCGGCACCAGCCGAATCCATGGTGACGACACGTTGAATGAACCGGGTCAGCATCGGTGACGGTTCAGTATCTCGACGCAGCAGATAAGTTGTCAGCATGGGTGGCGTTCCCGCCAACTGACGGGCCTTGACTCCAGGCTCTTTACTGGATGCGATATGCGCTGCACCTGCCAGACCAACCGCCAGTCCTGCGGATACCAGGGCCATCATCACGTCGAAGGTGGCAACGCGCTGGAGGATCTGCAACTCCTCGTCCCGCTTCTGCAGGATGCGGTCTATCTGGCGAGTATGCCCCTGGCATGCGGCCGGGTCGCCGAGCACCAACCGTTGCTGCAACACCATCTCCAGCGGAATGCGCCGGTGCTCCAGCAAGGGGTGGCGCAAAGACAGCGCCACCATCAATTCGTCATCCCACGCGGGAGTCGTCACGATGCCGTCGCCTACCTCGTCCGCCATAGACAAGCCCGCGTCGTACAGGTCTTCTTGCAAGCCTCTGATCTGCTGATCCAGTGGTACCTCGAACAGGCGGATTTCTACTTCGGGCTCTTCCTCGCGGCTACGGGCCAGCAAGGCAGGCAGCCGCGATGGCGTGATACCGTCGGACAGGGCAATGCGCAACTGGCCATGAAACCCACTGGCGGCCGATTTCGCACCATCGCGCGCTTGTTCCAGTGCCTCAAAGATACGTGGAACCCGCTCCAGAAATACTTTGCCGGCATGAGTCAGTCGAATGTTGCGTGTGGTACGGGTGAATAGCTTTGCTCCTAGTTCGTCTTCCAGATCTTTGATGGCACGGGATAGAGGTGACTGATCCATATGCAGTTTTTCTGCAGCCCGAGCAAAGTGAAGCTCCTCGGCGACCGTGAGAAAGTAGCGTAAATGTCTAAGCTCCATTGGAAAATTTTCCATTCCTGCGACACGCAAGCCCCCCCCGGATTCTTGGGACTTTGAAGGCGGAGAATACCGGTCGTAATGCCGATGTACCAATATATCGAGCCTGTAAGTCGTTGTCGGCGAGTTAGCGACTGAGTGCGATTACTACAAGACCCGCTTCATTGAACTAGTGGTACCTTGTTGACAATCGAAGATGGTCTGAATAGCACATTTGATTCCGCCATGGTTGATGGATCGATAGCAGCAATTTCGGTAAAACAGGGATTCAATATACTCGGCACTTCTTGGCTATCGCAACTTGCCGCGCCTGCCTCAAGGGCCGCTCGCAGTTCGAACAAATACTGGCGCAGCAAGGCCATAGTCATGCTCCTATTTAGATAATTGCTGTCATCTCCGGCACGGCGGCAAACAGGTCCGCCTCCAGCCCGTAGTCGGCCACCGAGAAGATCGGTGCCTCCGGGTCCTTGTTGATCGCCACGATCACCTTGGAGTCCTTCATGCCCGCCAGGTGCTGGATGGCGCCCGAGATGCCGCAGGCGATGTACAGCTGCGGCGCCACGATCTTGCCGGTCTGGCCGACCTGCAGGTCGTTGGGGGCGTAGCCCGCGTCCACCGCGGCGCGGCTGGCACCGATGGCGGCGCCCAGCTTGTCGGCCAGCGGGGTGATGACTTCCTTGAACTTCTCTTCGCTGCCCAGCGCCCGGCCACCCGAGACGATGATCTTGGCGGCCGTCAGCTCGGGACGGTCGCTCTTGACGATCTCGGAACCCACGAAACTGCTCTTGCCGGAGTCGGCGACGGCGGCGACGGTCTCGACCGCTGCTGCGCCACCGGTGGCGGACGCGGCGTCGAAGCCAGTGCCGCGCACGGTGATGACCTTGGTGGCGTCGCCCGATTGCACGGTGGCGATGGCGTTGCCGGCGTAGATGGGGCGCTCGAAGGTGTCGGGGCCGTCGACCTTGGTGATGTCGCTGATCTGCGCCACGTCGAGCTTGGCGGCCACGCGGGGGGCCACGTTCTTGCCGCCGGCGGTGGCTGGGAACAGGATGTGGCTGTAGTTGCCCGCGATGGCCAGCACCTGGGCGGCGATGTTCTCGGCCAGGCCGTGCTTCAGGCTCGCGCCGTCGGCGTGGATGACCTTGGCGACGCCAGCGATCTGGGCGGCGGCGGCAGCGGCGGCGGCGGCGTTCTCGCCGGCGACGAGCACGTGCACGTCACCGACGCAGGCCTTGGCGGCCGTGACGGTGTTGAGGGTGGCGCTCTTGATGCTTGCGTTGTCGTGATCTGCAATAACGAGTGCGGTCATGGCTGGTGTCCTTTCGATGTTGTTGTGATGAGCCTTAGATGACCTTGGCTTCGTTCTTGAGCTTGTCAATGAGGGTGGCCGCGTCGGGCACCTTGACTCCGGCGCCGCGCTTGGGCGGCTCGCTGACCTTCAGCGTCTTGATGCGGGGTGCCACGTCCACGCCCAGTTCCTCGGGCTTGAAGGTGTCCAGCTGTTTCTTCTTGGCCTTCATGATGTTGGGCAGCGTGACGTAGCGCGGCTCGTTCAGGCGCAGGTCGGTGGTGATGACCGCAGGTATGTTCAGCGCCAGGGTTTCGAGGCCGCCGTCCACTTCGCGGGTCACGTTCACCTTGTCGCCAGCGATCTCGACCTTGGAGGCGAAGGTGGCTTGCGGCAGGTCGGCCAGCGCCGCCAGCATCTGACCCGTCTGGTTGCAGTCGTCGTCGATGGCCTGCTTGCCCAGGATCACGAGGCCGGGCTGTTCCTTTTCGATCAGAGCCTTGAGCAGCTTGGCCACGGCCAGCGGCTGCAGTTCTTCATTGGTCTCGACCAGGATGCCGCGGTCGGCGCCGATGGCCATGGCAGTGCGCAGCGTTTCCTGGCACTGGGCCACGCCGCAGGAGACGGCGATCACTTCGGTGACCACGCCTTTTTCTTTCAGGCGCACGGCTTCCTCAACAGCAATCTCGTCGAAGGGGTTCATGCTCATCTTGACGTTGGCGATGTCCACGCCGCTGCCGTCGGACTTCACACGCACCTTGACGTTGTAGTCCACCACGCGTTTTACGGATACGAGAATTTTCATGAGAGGATTTCCTATTGAGGTTCAGGCCACCGAGGGCATGGCCTGGAGCTCGCTTGCTGCGCGCTGCGCACGCGAAGTGATCATCACCGTTGCCTCGCCCTCGATGACTACGGTGTCCTTGACTCGGCAGACCGTGGACAGCACTGCCCGTGCCTTGGCCACCTCCACCGACAGTACGGTGACCGCGGCATGAACGGTGTCGCCCGGTTTGACAGGCACCTTGAAGCGCAATTGCTGCCCCAGATAGACCGTACCTGGCCCCGGCAGCCGGTTTGCGACCGCTGCAGAAATCACGCTGGCCGTCAGAAAGCCGTGCGCGATGCGTGCGCCAAATCGCGTCGTGGCCGCGAACTCTTCGTTGAGATGTACCGCATTGGTATCGCCGGAGACGCCAGCAAACATCACGATGTCCGCTTCGGTAATGGTCTTCGAGAAGCAGGCGTTCATGCCCGGCTGCAGATCCTCGACGTCGTAGCCATTCAGGTCGTTCATCGTCTATATCTCTCAGAGCTGGTCGTCCGACAATGCCAACGTGCTGGCCGCGCCATGGACCACGATGTCGCGCAGCGCGGAGGCCTCCACCAGGATGTGCGTCGCATAGTGGCTGGCCGTGATGCGCTTGGCCCGCAGAAAGCCCGCATCGCTGGAATCCGCCGCCAACTGCGCCGTGGCGGCTTCGGCCATGCGCGCCGACAGCCAGCCACCGATCACGGTGCCCGCCAATCGCAGGAAAGGCACCGCCCCCGCGGCGCAGTCCTGCGGCTGCGCGTCACTGTGGGCCAGCTGCCAGTCAGCCCCGTCCTCCAGAGCCCGAACTGCTCTCATCAACGCGTCGCCGATGGACGAGAGCTCCGGGTCGCGCGCATCCATCAACTGGCGCGCATCGCTGTCGATACGTGTCAACAAGCCCTTCAGCGTGCGTCCCCCCTCGCGTGCCAGCTTGCGGCCGATCAGGTCGTTGGCCTGGATGCCGGTGGTACCTTCATAGATCGTCGTGATGCGGGCATCGCGGAAGTACTGCGCGGCCCCGGTTTCCTCGATATAGCCCATGCCGCCATGAATCTGCAGGCCATCGGAGGTGATGCCCTGTGCGCTGTCGGTGCACCAGCCTTTGACCACAGGCGTCAGCAGGCCAACCAGGGCCTGTGCCTGCGCGCGCTCCTGCGCATCGGGGTGTCCGGCGACGCGGTCCATCTGGCCGGCACAGAAATAGGCCAGCGCGCGCATGGCCTCGGTGCGCGCCTTCATGTCCATCAGCATGCGCCGCACGTCGGGGTGGCCAGCGATGGTGCTGCTGCCGGCCAGCGCCGGCTTGCCCTGCACGCGCTCGAGCGCATAGGCCCGGGCATGCTGGTAGGCACGCTCGGAAACGCCCACGCCCTCCAGCCCGACGTTCAGCCGTGCGTGGTTCATCATGGTGAACATGCACGCCAGCCCCTGGTGCGGCTCGCCGACGAGATAACCGATCGCGCCCCCGTTGTCGCCGAAAGTCATAGAGGCCGTGGGGCTGCCGTGGATGCCCAGCTTGTGCTCGATCGAGGTGCAGGCCAGGTCGTTGCGTTCGCCCAGGGAGCCGTCGTCATTGACCAGGAACTTCGGGCACAGAAACAGCGAGATGCCTTTCACGCCCGGCGGCGCATCGGGCAGCCGGGCAAGCACCAAGTGCACGATGTTCTCGGTCATGTCGTGCTCGCCCCAGGTGATGAAGATCTTGTTGCCGCTGATGCGGTAGTGATCCCCCTCGGGCACGGCGCGGCTGCGCAGCGCGGCCAGATCGGATCCGGCCTGCGGCTCGGTGAGATTCATGGTGCCGGTCCAGCGGCCGGCGACCATGGGCTCCAGAAAGCGCTGCTTGAGCGCCTCGCTGCCGTGGTGGGCAATCGCCTCCACGGCACCGAGCGTGAGCATCTGGCACAGGCTGAAGGCCAGGTTGGACGATTTCCACATCTCCAGCACGGCGGTGGACACCAGCGTGGGCAGTCCTTGACCGCCCCACTCTGTGGAGGCCGGCATTCCAATCCAGCCGTTCTCGCAGAAGCTGGACCAGGCCTCGCGAAAGCCATCGGCGGGCGTGACCTCGCCATCGTGCCAGCGCGCGCCCTGCACATCGCCCGTACGGTTGAGTGAATCCAGCACGCCGGCGGCATAGTGGGCTGCCTCCTGCAGGATGGCCTCGACCAGGTCGGGTGTGGTCTCTTCATGGCCGGGCTGGGCGCAGATCGCTTCCAGGCCTCCGACTTCCTTCATCGTGAACAGCATGTCGCGCAAGGGCGCGGTATAGACAGACATGGCGGACTCCTTTGATGGTAGCGATCAAGCGTTTTGCGGTGTCGGCTGCAACGGGCGCAGTTCTGGCACGGCCTCTTGCGGAGTCGCCGACGTCGGGCCGCCGTACTTGATAAACGCCAGGGCGATTGCGCCGAGGACTCCGAAACCGCCGATCACCAGGAAGTTCTGTTCCAGCGGTAGTTCCAGTGCGACGATCTGGCCGATCAGCAGAGGCGCCGCAATAGCACCCAGGCGCCCTACGCCGGAGGCCATGCCGATACCGGTCGAGCGGATGGACATCGGGTAGAACTGCCCGCAGAAGGCATAGGCCACCAGTTGCGCACCAGTGGTGCAGGCGCCGACCGCGCCAATGATCAGATAGCGCACCTCGGTCAAGGTCTGGAACGTCATCAGGTACAGCAGCACGCCGCCCAGCGCATACATCGCCACCAGCACCCACTTGATGTTGAACTTGTCGGCGAGCCACCCGCCGCACACGGCACCGATGATCGCGCCAACATTCAGCGCGATCACGAAGCTGAGGGCAGACCCCAGGCTGTAGCCAGCCATCGCCATCAGCTTGGTCAGCCAGCTACTGAGCGCATAGACCATGAACAGACCCGAGAAGAAGGCGACCCAGAACAGCGCCGTGCTCAGGCCCCGCCCGTCCTGGAAAAGGCGGGTAACCGGTGCACCTGCCATGCGGTCAGCTGCCGGCACGAAGAACTGGGCGTCCGCCGGGTGCTTGCCGCCCGGCTGGAGATGGCGTGCCACTTCGGCTAGCTCACCATTGCGACGCTGAGCGATCAGGTAGGTCATGGACTCCGGCACCAACTTCAGGATGAACGGAACTAGCAGCACGGGCACCCCCGCCGCGATGAACACGGCCTGCCAGCCATACTCGCCGATCAGTTGCTTGCCCAGCACCGCAGCCAGGATGCCGCCCAGTGCGTAGCCCGAAGTCATCAGTGCCGTCATCAGGCTGCGGATCTTCTTGGGCGAATACTCGACCATCTGTGCCACGATGACCGGGAGCACGCCACCAATCCCCAAGCCAGCAATGAAGCGCACCACGCTGAAGCTGATGGGGTCCTTGGTGAATCCGGCGGCCGCAGTGAACACACTGAACAGCATGACACCAATGGAGAGGGCCCAGCGACGACCAATCCGGTCGGACAGCGTGCCCAGAACCATAGCACCGAACATCATGCCAAACAGCGCCGAACTGGCCATGAAACCGGCAGTCGATGCGTTCACGCCCATCTGCTGCATGATGGACGGCAGGGCGATGCCCACCACGGCGATGTCATAGCCGTCAATGATGAGAATCAACAGGCACCATAGAAGCACCTTGGCATGAAAGCGGTTGAAGCGAGCGTCGTCGGCGAGCTTCTGCATGTCGATTTGGCACACGTGTTTGTCTCCTTTGAACTTGGCTCCGGATCGTGGGGACGGCGGTCATCGCCGCACCGCTACATATCGTCCAGCGCACGCAAGGAATCGTAGGTGCCGGTGCAGCAATCCGCGATGACGAAGCGCCCCGATCGAATGACAAACGGCCCCTTTCTGAGGGCCCCGTCAAGTGCGCCAAGAGGTCAAGCGTCAAGCAAAATTGAGATGAACCCTGTCGAGCATCTGTGAAAGGTGCCACTTCAAGACCAGTTTGAATCACACCGGCTTCCGTGGAGGCTCAACTCCTGAGAGGATTGAGTCATGAACACTAAAGCTGCTCGTTTTAGCCCTGAGGTACGTGAACGTGCCGTACGTTTGGTGCAGGAATGCCAAGCGGATTACGCATCGCTGTGGGGCGCATGTGAATCGATAGCCCCCAAGATTGGCTGCTCTGTCAGCACCTTGCATGGATGGGTGCAGCGCAAAGAAATAGATGCAGGCCAACGCCCAGGATTGACCACGGATGAACGTGAGCGGCTCAAGCAACTGGAGCGAGAGAACAAGGAACTGCGCCGAGCCAATGACATCCTCAAGGCTGCGAGCGCTTTTTTTGCGCAGGCGGAGCTGGACCGTCGCATCAAGAGTTAATTGACTTTGTAGACCAGTATCGTGATGCCTATGGGGTCGAGCCAATTTGCAGGTTGCTGCAAATTGCCCCATCGGGCTACAGGCGCAGAGTTCAACAAAGAAACTGCTATTGGCTGCGCTGCAAGCGCAGCCAATCAGATGAAGAACGTTGCAGTCATATTCAACGGGTGTGGCACGCCAATTGGCAGGTGTATGGTGCCGTCAAAGTTTGGAAGCAGATGCACCGAGAGGGCTTGACCATTGCCCGCTGCACAGTGCAACGCCTGATGCGCAAGCTGGGCCTTGAAGGCGCTAGACGAGGCAAGAAGGTGCGTACGACACGCCCAGATGTGGCACGGCCAAGCCCGCTAGACCTGGTCAACCGCCAGTTCACAGCTCAGCGCCCTGACCAGCTTTGGGTTGCAGACTTCACCTATGTATCTACATGGCAAGGGCAGATGTTTGTGGCCTTTGTGATTGATGTGTATGCACGCCGCATAGTGGGCTGGCGGGTCAGCAGCCATATGCGTACGGACTTTGTGGTGGATGCTTTGGAGCAGGCTCTGTATGCACGGCAGCCGTCCAGCGACACCAAACTGATTCACCACTCCGACAGGGGGAGTCAGTATGTGTCCATTCGCTACACCGAACGCTTGGAAGAAGCTGGACTGATGCCTTCAGTGGGCAGCACTGGCGACTCCTACGACAACGCCTTGGCCGAAACCATCAACGGTTTGTACAAAACGGAAGTTATCTACAAACGAGGGCCGTGGAAAACAAAGGAATCACTGGAGCTGGCAACGCTGCAATGGGTGCACTGGTTCAACCATGACAGGCTGCTGGAATCTATAGGACATATACCGCCAGCGGAAGCTGAGGCAAACTACTGGAGGCAAGTTGCCAATACCGTGCAGGCTAACGCCTGCACTTCAACAAACTAGCCTCCACCAAACCCGGTGCGATTCAGTTCGCAAACAAGGTGTTCAAAGGACCGAAGGCCATACACGGCGCGCTGGTGCAAATACCCATTGCTCTCGAAACACCCCCCCACAAAGAACCCAGTCAATGACTGGGCTTGATTGGGTTGCTTCTACATCCTTGAGGGCAAATTAGCGCATCAGGCGAGCCGATAGCGCATGGCGCCGTCTTCATCCTCTGCAGACACGATTTCCCCACGCTGGTCGAGATAGTTCAGGTGGGCGAGTGTCTCTCCGGTCGCGAGGTTGAGGTGCATTTGCTCCGCAACAGTGGACGAACGGTACAAGACGCGAACTAGGTCGATGACCCTTAAAGGCTGCGCAAGTTGTTGCCTGACACGGTCTGTGCCTTTCACGGCGCTCGCACGTAGTTGCTCCAACCGTAGGTGCAGGCCATAGAAAGGTTCGTTGTGGGCAGGCAGAACCAAGACGCTCCCAGGTACGCGTTGCAGCAATCGGTCGATGGAGTCGAGCCAGCCCTGCAAAGGATTAGCATGCGGCTCGGTGGCGTACACGGAGGTATTGGAACTGATCCTGGGAAGAACCTGATCTCCCGATATCAGCAAATCCAGTTCGCGCGAGTAAAAGCACGCGTGCTCGGGAGAATGTCCTGTGCCAACAATGACCTCCCATTCCTGATTCCCGATCCGCAACATCTGACCATCCGTGAGCCGTACAAAGCTGTCAGGCAAAGGATGAATCATTTTGCCGAAGTCACCAAACCGAGTGCGATACTCATCGACCTCGGTGTCGCTCCATCCGGCTCTCCGGTAGAAGCGAACACCATCGACTGGCGCTTCCCGCCCTGAATCGGCAAGCATCACCCGACAGCTTAAATACTCGTCTCGTGTCATCCACAGCGCGCATTCGAAGCGACGTGTCAACCATCCCGCCATGCCCACGTGATCCGGGTGCATGTGCGTCGCCATTACACGGGAGACAGGACGGCCTGCTAGCGGCCCCTGAGGAGCGAACAAGGCGAACCATGCGTTCATTACGTCCACGCTACGAATTCCGGTGTCCACGACCGCCCAACCAGAACCATCGCTCAATACCCAGAGGTTGATGTGATCCAGGGAAAACGGCAGCGGCATGCGTAGCCACAGCACACCTGGCTTGATTTCAATGGCTTGACCAGGCAGCGGGAGATGAGAGAACGGATACGAGAGTGCCGGGGCTGCGTCGGTCATGATGCTTGGTTTACATTCTGGCAATGCCGCTTCAATGGTGCACAGCCATCACTCTTATGCTGTGCGAGTTCATTTTTAGCTTAAGGTCAGCACTGACAAGTGACAATGACGAATGACCTCGATAGGCTGACGGAAAACGTCTGCGTCCTGGCGCAGCCAGTCACTGCGCTGCCGTCGGTGCAACCCCCAACGGCGGTCAACAGTCTCTTGAGCGCACAAGAGCCTCGCCCGAAGCAGGCCACGGCCCCGGTAGCCATGAAGGCGCCGATCTCCTCGGCGGCCAAGCTGAAATTGGTCGGATACCTCTATGTAAGGTACTGCTTGGTGCGCGAGCGGGCACGGTAGGCTCCCGGCGCGCTGCCGGTCCAGACCTTGAAGGCGCGTTGGAAGGCGGTGCTGTCGGTGAAGCCCAGGTCAGCGGCGATGGCGGCGAGCGAGGCTTCGCTGCTGGTCAGGCGTACGATCGCCATGTCGCGCCGCAGTTGGTCCTTTAGCGCCTGGAAAGAAGTGCCCTCGGAGGCCAAGTGCCTCTGCAACGCACTCACCGACATGTGCAGGCGCTGCGCAGTGATGGCCAGATCAGGCCATTCGGGACTGGCCCGCTGCAGCACCATGCGGACCCGCGCGCTGGCGCTGCGCTCGTTCAGGTACGGCCCCACCACGTTGCCTGGCGTGGCGCGCAGGAAGGACTGCAGCGCGTCCCGATCGCGCCGCACCGGCTGTTTGAAGGCATCGGCGTCGAACCAGGCGGCCGTGCGCGGCTGCCCAAAGCACAACGTGCCGGAAAAGATGCGTTGGTAGTTCTGCGCGTGAGGTGGCGGCGCAAAGTTGAAGTCGAAGCGCTGCGGCACCAGTCGGCCGCCGTGCAGCCATACCAGCAGTCGCCAGAACACGCGCAGCAGATGTGCGTGCAGGAAGTCGGCATGCGCGCCCGGGCCGCCACGCATATCGAGCGCGACACCCGTCAGCCTGCCCTCAGTCACGGGGACTAGCGCCACATCGTCCTGCAGCAAAGCAAAGGATTCACCCAGGCGGCGCAGGGCGAACGACAATGAGTGGGCAGTGAACGCACTGCGCACCATCAGTGCGAAGCTGCCCGGGCGCATCGGCCGCCCATGCAGGTAGCCCAGGCACTCGTCGTTCAGGCTGTCCTTGACGGCGATGAACAGCGCGTTGAACTGCTCCACGGTCACGCGCGACTCCTCCAACTCCAGCAGCGATTCACTGATGCCCGCGCGCCCCAGCACACCTACCAGCCATTCTGGCGTGGCCAGCCCCTTGCCGCGCGCACCGTCCAGCAGGCCATGCACGGCAAAGATGGGAGCGGTTAAGACGGGTTCCAGCATGGCGTGTGATTCTAAGGGGCCAACGCCGGTCGCATAGGCCGAAAGAAGTTAATTGTCAGTTGATTGAGGTAATCCGCCATCGCCCTTGCAGGGGCCAATTACTACGATTGTGTCATCCCCAAAACATTTCGGCAGTGGCACTGCGCGGAACGTCCGATGCGGGGACAGAAGCCAACATATAAGGAGACGCTCTCATGTTGCCACAGCTTTATCGCCACGCCTGGATGGACGGCGAGATCGACGCATTTCGCGAGCAGGTGCGCCGCTACGTTGCCGCCGAATTCACGCCCCGGCTCGATGAATGGCGCCGTCAGGGCTACATCCCGCGCGAGGTCTGGCGTCCATTCGGCGAGATGAGCTTTCTGCTGCCCGAGATGCCCGAGACCTATGGAGGCGCCGGCGCCAGCCTTGCCTACCAGTTGGTGGTGCAGGACGAGCTAGCCAAGGCCGAGATGCCAGTCAATATCGCGGTGCACACCATCGCTTCGCACTACATCCTGGACTTCGGCACGGAAGCGCAAAAGCAGCGCTGGCTGCCCAAGGTGACGAACGGCGAGATGCTGGCCGCCATCGCGATGACCGAGCCGGGTTGCGGCTCGGATCTAAAGGCCATTTCCACCCGGGCCCGCCGTGACGGAGACCACTACGTGATCGACGGCGCCAAAACCTTCATCACCAACGGCTTCACTGGCAACCTGCTGATCGTCGCGGCGCGCACCAGCGGCGCGGGCAGCAAGGGGGTGTCGCTGTTTGTGCTGGAAACCGAGAATCTGCCCGGCTTTCGCGTTGGCCGACTACTGGAGAAGATCGGCATGCAGGCATCGGACACGGCGGAGTTGTTCTTCGACGGCGTGCGCGTGCCAGCCGACCAACTGCTGGGCGAGGTCGAAGGCAAGGGCTTCGGGCAGTTGATGGGCGCGTTGCCCTACGAGCGCATGCTCATTGCCGTGCCGGCGGCCGCCACTATCGAGCAGGCACTGGCCGTCACGGTGGAGTACACGAAGCAGCGCAAGGCCTTCGGTGCGCCCCTCTTCGATATGCAGCTCACGCGCCAGAAACTGGCTGAGGTGGCCACTACCGCGCATGTGGTGCGCAGCTTCGTCAACGACTGCACCCAGCGCCTGTTGGACGGCACGCTGGATAACGAGGCCGCCTATATGGCCAAGTGGTGGTGCACCGAGCAGCAGTGCCGCGTGGTGGACGAATGCCTCCAATTGTTCGGCGGCTACGGCTACATGGCCGAGTACCCGATCGCGCGGATGTATGCCGCTTCGCGAGTGCAGAAGATCTATGGCGGCGCCAACGAGGTCCTGAAAGACCTGGTTTCGAGGAAGCTGTGAACATGTCGCACACGTTGCATACGCTGCAGATGCCGCTGCACGGCGTCCGCGTGGTGGAGTTCGAGGGCATAGGGCCAGGCCCGCTGGCCGCCAGGATGCTAGCTGACATGGGCGCCGAGGTGATTACGCTGACACGCGCCGAGCAGGCCGCTGCGGCGCGGCGGCTGGGCGGGGCGGTGGAGAACCCGCTGCGCCGCGGCAAGACGGTCGAGGTCATCGACCTGAAGTCGCCCGAAGGCAAGGCGCGTGCCCTGGACCTGATCGCTCAGGCAGACGCCTTGATCGAAGGCTTTCGCCCCGGTGTGATGGAACGGTTGGGCTTCGGCCCCGCCGAGTGTGCGGCGCGCAACCCCAGGCTGGTCTACGGCCGCATGACGGGCTGGGGCCAGGACGGCCCGCTCGCCCAGGCCGCCGGACACGACATGAACTACGTCGCGCTGACCGGCCTGCTGTCGCTGTCGGCACACAAAGGGCAAGCGCCCATCGTTCCGCCCACGGTACTCGGGGACGCGGCCGGGGCGCTGGGCATGGCTTTCGGCGTCGCCTGCGCGCTGGTCGATGCGCGCGCCACCGGCCGCGGCCGGGTCGTGGACGCCGCCATCGTTGACATCGTGGCAATGCTGGGCACCCTGGTGCACTGGATTCGCGCCAATGGGCAGATCGATGGCGCGCAGCCGAGTCCGTTTCACGATTCGCCGTTTTATGACGTGTACGCCTGCGCCGACGGCGGCTTCATCAGCCTCGGCGCGATCGAGCCGCCTTTCTACGCCTTGCTGCTGTCGAAGCTGGGCCTGGCGGACGTGGAGCCTGCCGACCAGTACGACACGGCAACGTGGCCGGCGCTGAAAGAGCGCATCGCAGCCCTCATCCGCAGCCAGCCCCGAGCGCACTGGTGCGCGCTGCTCGAAGGCAGCGACGCTTGCTTTGCACCCGTGCTCAGCCTCGCCGAGTCGGTGCAGCATCCGCATA
This sequence comes from Cupriavidus ulmosensis, assembly GCF_977008105.1. Lineage (NCBI taxonomy): Bacteria > Pseudomonadati > Pseudomonadota > Betaproteobacteria > Burkholderiales > Burkholderiaceae > Cupriavidus > Cupriavidus ulmosensis. The sequence continues at coordinate 742,842 of NZ_CDRMWP010000001.1, read as the reverse complement.
ACGCGGCACGGGGCATCTACCAGATCACCCCCTCCGGCGCCATCGAAGCGGCCCCGGCCCCACGGTTCCAGGCACTCGACACAACTACCTAGGAGACAAGCACATGACCGAAACCGTCCAGCCCACCAAGCCTGTCCGCGGCTGCCCGTCCACCACGGGCAACGAGCGCCAACTGAACACCACGACGCTGATCCGCCACGCTGCACGCACCCATGGGGATCAGGAGATCGTGTATCGCACACCCGGCGGCGGCTGGGACCGCTACACCTATGCCGACTGCTACGCACGCGTCTGCCGCAGCGCCAATGCGCTGCGCGCGCTCGGCGTCGAGCCGGGCGACCGGGTCGGCGTCCTGGACTGGAACAGCCGGCGCCACTTCGAGCTGTACTGGTCCATCCCCGGCCTGGGCGCGGTCATGCTGCAGATGAACCTGCGCCTGGGCCCCGAGGACCTGGGCTACGTTGTCGGCCATAGCGACGTGTCCTACGTTTGCGTGGACGAATCATTGCTGCCTATTGCCGAATCCGTCGCAGCGAACTCGCCCCAGATCAAGGGCTGGATCGTTATGACCGAAAAGCCGCTGGACCAGGTCAAGACCACGCTGGCGCCGCTGCTGCACTACGAAGACCTGCTGGCCGCCGCCGACGCCAAGATCGACTGGCCCGAGATCGACGAAACCTCGGCTTACAGCGCCTGCTACACCACCGGCACCACGGGCAAGCCCAAGGGCGTGTACTACTCGCACCGCGGAATCTACCTGCATTCCACGGGCATGGCCACCAACATGGGCATGACGCTGGACGACTGCGTCATGCTCATCACGCCCATGTTCCACGGGCAGTGCTGGGGCCTGCCGCAGGCGGCCACGCTGCTGGGCGACAAGATCGTGCTGCCGGGCCGCTACGCCGCCGAGGACACCAAGCCATTGGTCGACACCATGATCGCCGAGGGCGTGACCATCACCAACGGCGCACCGGCCATCTTCCAGCCTATGCTGCAGTACATCGAGACGTTGCCGGTCAAGCCGGACTTCAGCCGCATGCGCATGCTGTCCGGCGCCACCGAGCCACCTCTGTCGATGATGATCGGCTTTTACGAACTGACGGGTGCCGAGGTGGTGCACGGCTACGGCGCCACCGAAGCCACGACGCTGGTGGCGGTCAACCGCCTCAAGTCCACGCTCAAGAAGCGCCTGACCCAGGACGAGCAGTGGAACCTCAAGCGCAAGCAGGGCCTGATCCTTACCGGGGTGGACATCCGCATTCTCGATGCAGACGACCAGGACCTCCCGCACGACGGACAGTCGGCTGGCGAGATCTGCCTGCGCGGCCCCTGGATCACGACCAGCTATCACGACATGCCGGATTCAGGCGACCGCTTCCTGGAGGGCGGCTGGTGGCGCTCGGGCGATGTCGGCACGGTGGACGAGAACGGCTACCTCAAGGTTACCGACCGCATCAAGGACGTGATCAAGAGCGGCGGTGAATGGATCTCATCCATTGACATGGAGAACCTGCTCATGGGCCATCCGGCTGTGCGTGACGCCGCAGTGGTCGGCATTCCGCATGCTAAGTGGCAGGAACGGCCGCTGGCCCTGGTGGTGCTGAAGCCCGGTCAGCAGGCGACCCAGGAACAACTGCAGGAACACCTGAGCAGCGCGTTCGCCAAGTGGCAGTTGCCGGACCAGGTTCTGTTCGTCGAAGCCATCCCCAAGACCAGCGTCGGCAAGCTCGACAAGAAGCGCATACGCGTTGAGCATGCGGACCGCTACGCCGAGTGAGCCAACCTTTTGCTACAGGAAAACAACATGAATGACCATGAACCCGTCATCGTCGGTGCGCTGCGCACCCCCGTGGGCAAGCGCGGCGGGCGCTTGCAGAAATGGCACCCCGTTGATCTGCTGGGTGAGACGCTGCGTCAGCTGGTCGAGCGCTCCGGCATCAACCCCGCCGATCTGGACGATGTGATCGTCGGTTGCGTGCTGCAGTGGGACCAGCAGCACGGCAATCTGGGCCGGCATGCCGTGCTGGCGGCGGGGCTGCCAGAATCCGTCCCGGCGGTGACGGTCGACCGGCAATGCGGCTCCGGCCAGCAGGCGGTGAGCTTTGTCGTGCACGGTATTCAAGCGGGCGCCTACCAACTGGCCATCGGCGCCGGGGTAGAGTCGATGTCGCAGGCGCCCATGCCGCCGTCATTCAAGCCCGGCGCGCCGCTCGGCGCGCAATACAGCCCGCGTGAGCTGGCGCGCTACCAGGGCAACCCGCTGATACCGCAAGGCGCTTCGTCGGAGTTGATGAACAAGCGCTTCGGCCTCACGCGCGAGGCGCTGGACGCCTTCGCCGTGCGCAGCCATCGGCGCGCCATTGAGGCTTCGCGGGCTGGTCGTGTCCAAGACCAACTCGTGCGGCTGCATGAGGATCCGACCGACCCAGACAGCCCGCTCGTCACCGCCGACGAGGGCATGCGCGCCGACCCCAACCCCGAGAAGATGGCTACGCTTAAGCCCGTGTTTGCCGCAGACGGCGCTACAACGGCTGCTAACTCCTCGCAGATCAGCGACGGCGCCGCCGCGCTGCTGATCGCCAGCCGCGCCTACGCCCAGCAGCACGGCCTGAAGCCGCGTGCGCGCTTCGTCAGCACCGCAGTGGCGGCAGCCGACCCTGTCATCCAGTTCACTGCTGTGCTCGATGCCACCCGCAAGGCGTTGAAGGAATCGGGGCTGACCCCGGCCGACATCGACCTGTTTGAAGTCAATGAGGCATTCGGCGGCGTGCCGCTGATGTTCCAGCAGGAATTCGGCATTCCGGACGACCGCCTCAACGTCAATGGCGGCTCGGTGGCCATCGGCCATCCGCTGGGCTCCACTGGCGCGCGCATGCTCACCGACCTGCTGTGCGAGCTGGAGCGCCGAGGCGGCCGCTATGGCTTGCAGACCATCTGCGAGGCTTCGGGCACGGCCAACACCACCATCATCGAGCGCCTGGCATGAACGAGGCCACCATGAGCGAAGCCAGCGAAGTGCTCGTCAGCCGCGAAGGCGCCATCGTCACCTTGATCATCAACCGCCCGCGCGCGAAGAACAGCTTGAACCGCGCAGTATTCGATGGCCTGCGTGCACAGCTCGTGCAACTGCGCGACGACGATGCCGTACGCGCGGTCATCATCACCGGCGCCGAGGGCGTGTTTTGTGCAGGGGCCGACATCACGGCCTTCGACTCTCTGCGCGCCGAACCGCTGCTGGGCGACCGTGCGGCGGCAGGTGGCCACTTCTGGGCGGAACTGGAGCGCTTCCCTAAGCCCGTCATCGCAGCCGTGGAAAAGCTCGCGCTGGGCGGCGGCACGGAACTGGCGTTGGCCTGTGACATTGCTATCGCTGGCGAGTCCACCAAGTTCGGCGTGCCTGAAGTCAAGCTGGGCGCCATTCCCGGGGCCGGGGGCACCCAGCGTCTGATCCATGCCATCGGCAAGTCCAAGGCTATGGCCCTGCTGCTGACCGGCGATTTCATCGACGCCCGCAAAGCCTGCGATGCGGGCATGGTCGCCGAGGTGACGGCTGACGGCCAGGCCCTGCCGACGGCGTTGGCGATGGCCAACCGGATTGCATCCAATTCGCCGCTGGCCGTGGCACTGGCGAAAGATGCGGCACTGGCCAGCTTTGAAACTCCGCTCGCGCAAGGCCTGGAGCATGAGAAGCGTAATTTCCTCGTCGCTTTGCATTCGGCCGACAACCTGGAGGGGCAAGCCGCATTCCTCGGCAAGCGCCTCCCCCACTTCACGGGCCAATAGCGCCTGTCTCTCATCCATCGAGCAAAAATCATGCAACTCAATTCCGACATCTCCGCCGTCATCACCGGGGGCGCTTCCGGCCTAGGAGCTGCCACGGCCAGGCGCTTGGCCAGCCATGGTGTCAAAGTCGCCATCTTTGACATGAACGAAGCCATCGGCCAGGCGTTGGCCAGCGAACTTGACGGTGTTTACTGCAACGTGGACGTGACGTCCGAGGAGCAAGTGGACGCCGCCTTCGCCAAGGCCCGCGCGGCCATTGGACAGGAACGCATTCTGGTCAACTGCGCCGGTACTGCCGATGCCGTCAAGACGGTCAGCCGCGACAAGAAAACCGGCGAAATCCGCCCATGCCCAACAGATCGTTTCAATCGCATCATTCAGATCAACCTAGTGGGCACCTTCCGCTGCATCGCCAAGTCAGCCGCGGGCATGTTGACGCTCGCGCCGCTGGCCGATGGCGACCGCGGCGCCATCGTCAACACTGCGTCGGCCGCCGCACAGGATGGCCAGGTTGGCCAGGCCAGCTATGCTGCCAGTAAGGCTGCCATCGTGGGCATGGCCTTGCCGATTGCGCGCGACATGATGGACGAAGGGATCCGGGTCAACACCATCATGCCGGGGATCTTCGGAACACCATTGCTGCTGGGCCTGCCGGACAACGTCAAGCAGGCGCTGGCGGCCAGCGTGCCCTTTCCCAAGCGTTTGGGCGATCCCGATGAATTCGCGCAGGCCGTCGAGTTTCTCGTCACCTGCGGCTACATGAACGCCGAGTCCATTCGGGTGGATGGCGCTATTCGCATGGCGCCGCGCTGACGCCTGAAATCTTGGCCCATCAGGAAGCGTCATGTCCGAAAATTCTGTCATTCTCGAAAAGCATGGTGCTGTTGCGACCATCACACTCAATGCGCCTCAGAAAAAGAATGCGCTGAGCACGTCTGTCGTCAACGTGCTAGCTGGCGTCATTGCAGACGTCGAACGTGACGGCTCGATTCGCGCTTTGCTGCTGCGCGGCGAGGGCCGGATGTTCAGTTGCGGCGGCGACATCGACGAAATGGCGGCAGCAGGCGAAGCGTTGTCTACCTTGGTCGATGACGAATTGAGGGTGGTCGAACGCATGATTCCTCAATTCGCCAGCCTGCCATTCCCGGTGGTCTGCGCCGTACAAGGCGCGGTCGCTGGAGGCGGCCTCGGACTAGCATTGGCCTCTGACTACCTGATTGCCGCAAGTGGGACGAAATTCGTGGCGGCCCACACCGGCCTTGGATACGCGGGGGATTTCGGCATCAGCTGGCTCCTGCCGCGCGCAGTGGGCGGACGACGCGCACGCGACATGATCCTGACCAACCGCGTGGTCGGTTCGGATGAAGCCTTGGCCTGGGGATTGGTCGAGAAAGTAGTTCCGGGCGAGAGCCTGCTGGACGAAGCGCAGCGCATGACGGTGCAATTCTCGACCGGTCCTACGCATGGTTATGCGGGCGCCAAGCGCCTGCAACTTGCTGCCTTCGAGAGCGGTCTGGTGACCTCATTGAGGTTAGAGGCGGCCGAAATGAATCGGGCCTCGAAAACCACGGATTCGCTGGAAGCGGTCCACGCGTTCGTCGCAAAGCGAGTGCCTCAGTTTACCGGACGCTGATCGGTTGTAGACGCATCCAGTTGGTGGAGTTCAATTGCCGTTGGCGTCAGGTAATGGATAAACCCAACTGGCGTCGGATTTGCCAGGATACAGTGCCACCATGTATCTGTGCAGAAATCAGCATGCCGAGTCGTTGTTCGATGACCGGCTTCCACGGCACCAGGCTGAACCCCATACCGTCATCCAGCATCGCGTAGCGCCCGCTGGCCAGCATGAGGCTGCGGCGGTAGATACCCGCCACGCGCTGCCCCTCAGCTACCGGACGATGCTCCAAGCCCGTATCAGCGGCAATGTCCTTCGCGGCCTGCGCCACTTCCCGATTGCGCAACGCGCCCAGCAGATTGCGCGCCAGGATCACGCGCTGGCCGCGCCGCTCGGCCAGTCCCTGTTCGGCCAGGAAATCGGCGCGCTGCTGTAGCGCCTGCTTGGCCTCGCCGCCAAAGCCCAGGTCACCCAGACCGGAGCCGCCGCCGATCAACTGCTGATCCAGCCAGGTGGCACCGATCACGCGGGCCTGCCGCTCGATGGGCAGGTGCGATTTCAGCTCCACGGCCACGCCGCCCAGGCGCTGCGCGTCGTACTGGCGGCCACGCTCAGGCAAGTCACCGGGCACCTTCCATAGTCCCTCAGCGACGCGCTCCACGATGCCCGCTCGGCGCAGGGCTTCAAGGCGGCGGACATGGGCCGCAACCACTTCATGCGGGTCGCGGCCATCCTTGGCCTGGCCTTGTGCAATGGCCAAGTGATGGTCGGTGCGGTACAGCCCATTGGTCGCCAGCGCGGTGATGGTCTTGTCCGCTGCGCGCACCTCGGCGGAGCCTTTCACCTCGACCACTGCGCTCATGGGGTACTGCTCCAGTTCCGTCCTGGGCGGCAGCGCCACATAGTGGGCCTTGCCGTCGATGCCATCGACCACCAGATAGCCCCGGTCGTACAGTTCGTCGGCCAGTCCTTTGCCCGCCACGCGGCCGATGATGGAGTGTCCATCCTCGCCCGGTTGGAACACGGCCAGGTCACGCTGCTTGCCGCCCATCGCGCGCTGCATGGTGCGGATGATGTCGCCACGTTCTCCCATGGCCCGCAAGGTTTTCTCGGCATCGGCATGCACGGCCCAAGTGCCGGGCTGGGTCTGCGTGGCAAGCCCCATGCGTTGAAGCCGCTGCAAGCGCCCGACCAGCAGCAGACGCTGGCGTTGCAGTTTGGGTTCGTTGAAGCGCTCGACCTTCACCAGGCCGTCCACCGCCTCGCGCTGGAGGGTGCGATCCAGGCTCGTCCACCGCTCCTGTTCCACTTCGCGGGCTAGGGTGCGCTGGATCTCCAGCTCGGTGCGCGGCCCCAGCCATTCGGTGGCCAGTTCCATCGCCCGCTCGCGCATGCCGCGGGTGATGTACTCCTGCGAAATGATGAGATCCTTGCCAGTGTCGTCCTTGCCGCACAGCACGACATGGGTGTGCGGGTTGTCGGTATTCCAGTGATCGACCGCCACCCAATCCAGGCGGGTGCCCAGGTCGGCCTCCATGCGCTGCATCAGGTGCCGGGTGTAGGTGCGCAGGTCTTCGAGCTGCTCCGCATCCTCGGGCGAGACGATGAAGCGGAACTGGTGGCGGTCGCCCTTGCCACGCTCCTCGAAGGCGGCCGTGTCCGCCTCGTCGGTGATGGCGCCATAGGCACGGCCCTGTCCACCCTGGCGGTCCACGCCTTCGCGCTCGATGTAGCGCAGGTGCTGCACGGTGGAGCGGCCGCTGGCCTGCTGCAAATACACCAGCCGCACCTTGACCGTGGCCCGGCGAGAAAGCGCCGTCAACGACTGGCCCGTGAAGCGGGCTGCGACATGACCGCGCCCCAGGCGCGAACCGGGGGGCTTGCCGGTGGTCTTGCGCCCCCGGCCAGAGACGCCAGCGGCCTTGCTCGTCTGGCGCAGCACCTGGGCAATGAAGGTGTCGCCGCGCTGCCTGGGCTTGCTGGGCCGCACGCGAAAACGGTCATCGTCACCGGGATTTCCGCGCTGGCTCATGATGCAGTCCCCACCAAGCCCATCGCGCCCGAGCGCATGCGGCACACGGTATTCCCAATGCCCGCAAGGCCTTGGGGCTGCTGGCGGCACGAAGCCACCTTGTGGCGAGTGCCGCCCCCAACCCACGTGCAGACTGGCTTTGCGCGCGCCGTGGTGCCGCGCCCTTCAATCTTGCCTTCCGCCTTTGCCCCTCGCTGGCGCTCCGGGCAGCGGCGGCCCGGTGGCGCTGCTGCACGAGCAGCCAGCGCGCCGGCGAACGCGAACACGGCCACAGGCCGGGCGCGTTCGAGGCAAGACGCCTGCACGTTGGATTGCTGCGCCGAAGGCAGCGCGAAGTGCGGCGCGGATGCGCTCGCACTGCACGCGCGACGACACGGCGACGGACAGCAGCACGACATGCTCGATGGCACGACGAGATGCAAGGCAACGTGCAGCGAGTCGGCGGCCATCATGGGCGCGACTCCAGCCAGACCGGATGCGCAACGCCGATCACGGCCGCTGCACTGACCGGTCCGAAGTAGCGGCTGTCGAACGACGCCGGATTGGTGACACTGAGCAGAAACAGCTCGCCGGGCCGAAGGCGGCGGCACTGCTGCCAGGATGGCAGCGGCCGGCCCCAGCGGTCGGCAGATAGCACGGCGGCCGAAGGCACGCCGTCGATGCGGACGCTGCCCCCAATGATGCAAACCTCCTGCGGTGCGACCGCGCCCACGCGCTTGAGCAGCGGGATGCGCGTCGGCAGGTAGCCGCGCTGCGCAGCGAGGGCGGCAGCCTCGGCGGGCAGCGGCACCAGCACGATGCTGCCCACGGACAGCGGACGTGGCGGTGAGCTGGCGCGATGGTCGAGCGGATCGACGCGATACCAGCCGACAGCCACGCTATCGGACGGGTTGTAGGTCAGGCGCGGCAGCGGATGCACGAAGGACGCCCAGGCCAGCGCAGCGAGGCCGCAGGCGGAAAGGCCCGCCAGTACGAGGCGAGCGCGCAAATGTGCGCGGGGCGAGCGAGGACGCGGCCCGGTGCCGGAAGTGAAAACGGCGGTCATGGCAGCGCCCTCCCGGCCAGCCAGGCGGCGTGCCGCTCGGCGCTGTATTCGGGCAGCGGCAGGCGCGCAGCGAGCCGGTTGGCAAGCGTGCGCCAGTACGCGGGCGAAGCGGCAGCGGGCGCGATACCCAGCGCGTCGATGCTGTCGATGCGTTCCAGCACGGCACGCACCGCGTTCTCACCTTCGGCGTGCAGCAGCAGGCGTGCGCCGGGCCGCACGCCGGGGATGCGCTGCACGTCGTCCAGCGGCGTGGCGGCCTGCATCACCATGAGCTGCCAGCGCACGGTGCCGTAGTCATTGGCGTGCCAGCGGATGCGGCAGAACATCGTGCCCGGTAGGAACACGGCGCTACGCCGCCAGCGGTCGAGTTGGAGTGTGCGCGCGGGTTCGCCGAAGCGCAGGTAGAGCTTGAAGCGCGATTCGATGTAGGCCAGCGCCACGCGCGTCAGCGGCGTGCTGGCGGACTGGCTGGAAGGCGCTGCGAGCGCAGCCGTAGCCGCGATGGCGGCAGGCGCGGAGGCAGGCGAAGCAAATGCAGTCATGGTGCGTTCTCCCTGCGGTGCTCGGGAAATTCCCGCTCCAGCAGACCGCGCAACAGCTCGGCCACGGTCACGCCCTGCGTGAAGGCCGACACCTTGATGCGCGCCCGCATTGCGGGCGTGATGTCGAGGGTCAGGCGGGCCGTGTAGAGGTCGCCCTTACCCAGCGCATCGGCATCGCCCTGGCGAATCCACGCCTCGGCGTGCGGATTCGCCGGCGGACGCGCGCCGATGCCGACGCGCTTTGCCGTGCGCTTGCTGTTCGGTGGCGGCTTCGCGGTCATGGCGTCCACCGCAGCAGTTCATCCACCAGCGCAGTGATTTCGCGCGCGGCGGCGCTATCGGGCGCCGTCTCGCGGGCGAGCCGGCCAGCGGCCACGCTGTCGGCGAACACGATGCGTTGATGCACTTCCGAGCGCAGCGCAGGAAGCGGCTGGTCGGCGAGCGCCTGGCGCGCTTCGCGTCCGATCACAGTGGTGCTCACGCGCCGGTTGATGACGAAGGCCGCGCGCAGCGCAGGCCGGAATACCTGCGCCTCGCGGATCAGTGCCACCATCTCGGCGCTGGCCCACAGGTCATAGGGGCTGGGTTGCACGGGGATCAGCACGCGCTCGGCCGCCAGCAGCGCGGAGCGTGCCAAGGCGGCGATGCGCGGCGGGCCGTCGATGACAACGTGATCGGCCCGCCTGGCGAGTTCTGGCGCTTCTTGGTGCAGCGTTTCGCGTGCAAGGCCCACGGCGCTGAACAGTCGTGGCAAGCCTTGCTGGCTTCTGCGCTGTGTCCAGTCCAGCGATGAACCCTGCGGGTCGGCGTCCAGCAGCACGACGTGCTGGCCGCGCATCGCCAGCTCACCGGCGATGTGGGTGGCGAGCGTGGTCTTGCCCACGCCGCCTTTCTGGTTGAGCAGCGCGACGATCATGGCCTGGCCCTCCACGTTGGAAAGCCCGGCTGTTGCTGCTGTGCGTGGTGCCGCTCGGCGGTTTTCCACCGGCGTGCGGCGCTTCTACTATCAGTTAGATGATTTAAGTTAGGGAAGTTAGAGGGGCCGTAGACCCGCGCCGTTATTGGGTTTTCTGGCGATTCGTACTCCTGATAGCACGATAGCCGTACTCCCGATAGCACGATACTCCGTACTCCTGATAGCACGAGCCCGTCCACAAGCTGCGCACCGTTTATCCCCGTGCCGTGAACGGCACGGGCCGAAAGGTCAGCAGCTCGGCGCCGTTGTCCGGCATTCGCTCGATGCCCAGGACGTAGCCGGGCATCGACTGCCGCGCGACCAGCGTGCGCAGGTCGTAGGCGAAGTCCGAGAAGCGCGTGGCGCTGCCCGATTTCCGATACAGGTGCCGGAAATCGAATTGCCAGCCGCCCGGTTGGCGCCCGCCGTGCTTGCGCACCAGCCGGTACAGCCATCGCTCGATCCCGCCCGTGAGCCGGAAATACGCCGGGTCGATGGTCAGTACCAGGGCGGCATCCATGACGCCCGCGTAAAACCAGTCCGGCAGGATCAGCTCCAGCCCCAAGGGCGTGCCCTTGGCATCGGCCAGTTCCTTCCATTCGTTGATCCACGAGAAGCGGTGCAGCCGTCTTCCCGTGGTTTCCCGGATGGACGTGGCCACCGTGGTGGATTGCAGGCGATCCAAGGCCGCTTTGAGGCGCTGGTAGTCGCGCAGCGACGTACCGCGCCCGATGAAGCGCAGGATCTCGTAAGGCGTGGCCTGCATCAGCCGCGACGGGCGCAAGCCCGCATCGCGCGCTTCCACGATCTGACTGGCCGCCCAGATCAGGATGTCCGCATCCCAAATCGTGGCGATGCCGTGCTCCTGCGTGCCCTCCACGCGGATCGTGATGCCGCTGGCCCGGAAGTCGATCGGCGCGACGCGCCGCGACTTCGCCAGCGAGAAGAACGGAAAGGCCATCAAGTCCTGACTGTCGCGCGGCGCCATGTCGCCCGGCAGGGCGCGGAACAGGTCGAGCTGTTCGCGCTCTGGCACGAGCCGCTGCCGGGACGGCAGCGCAGGGCTGGACATGGCGAAGGCCACCCGCGCGCAAGCGATCAGCGCGCACGGCTGTCCGCCGAGTGCTGCTCGGCATACTCGGGATCGGACGTGCTCTCGAAGCTGCGATCCGCAGCCCAGGCATCGAGGTCGGCCACGGCGTACATGACGCGTCGGCCGAACTTGCGGAACTTGGGGCCGCCACCCAGCACGCGCTGCTTCTCCAGCGTGCGCGGCGACAGACGCAGGTAGTCGGCGGCTTCGTCGTTGGTGAGGTAACGCTGCGGCTGCGCAGCGGTAGTGGCAGGAGCGGCGGCAGGCCGCAAGGGAGCGGGACGCATGATGAGAGCCTCCATAGCTTTCAAAGCTCCGGCCGCACAGCGCAACCGGATGGAGGCAGTCTCAGAAAACGAAGCCCTCTTGCTCAGGGTCGTTTTGCGCTCTCTTCAAAACGACCCTTCTCAAGCAGCGGTAGTTGTGCTAGGCGGCGATAGCCGCCGCGCATCAACGCATCGCCGCGCCGTACCAGGCGGCGCACCTTGGAGCGCAGGCCGCCGTCGCTGTACCAACCGGCCGCGGCGTCCACTCCGAACAAGCCTTCGGCCACGTCGCGCAAGGACGCGCCCGCCAGGGTCGCGTCGAGCGCCTGCAGGGTGTGCAGTTCCAGCAGCGCAGCAGGCGTCGGCCTGGGCCTGGTTCGCGCGGTGCTGGGCGCGTGACCGAGCGCAGGCGCGGCGGCGCCACCGCGATGGGCGTAGGCGACAGCCATGCCGTCTTCCAGTCCGGGCGCCAGCGCATAGCGCTGGCAATGGCCGGCACTGCGCGCGATCAGCGCCAGTCGCTGGCCATCGTGGAGCAGGTGCTTGTGGCCGGGGATGTTCCAGAAGTCGAAGGCCACAGCGTCAGGTGGCGGATCGGTATCAGGGTGGAGCTGCACCACGGCAGCATGGCCGGGGAGCCAGGCCGCATGCGCATCACGCGCATCCAAGGCTGGGTCTTCCAGCAGGCGCAATCCCCAGCGATGCGCAGCATTGGGGCGGCGCGCACGGCGCATCCAGTCAAGCCGGTAGTCAGGATGGCGGCGCAGGTACTCCCAAGCCAGTGCCAGCACGTCCAACCACAGGATGTAGAGGTAGGCCGCAGTGGGATACCAGTGCGCGACATGATGAGGATTGACCATGACCGAAGCTCCCGTCGAATAGCAGGAACGTCGCCACGGCGTCAGACATGCAGGAGCCTTAAATCAAGGTAGAAATCCGGTTAAGCTGTATCTGTTGGTGTCAAGGCTAATTGGCTCCGGCGTGTTGCGAAATCCGTCCGAATGCGACGGCCGCCCGACTTAGAAATGTCATGCGGCACGGAATACCGTGCCGCAACTCCCGCGAAGGATCGTGGCTATTTTTCGCATGAGGGCACTATTTCGGTGCAAGAGTGCGGATTCAGACTTTGCGGGTCTGGAGCAAGACCGAAATAGCCTTAATGCGCCCGGCTTGAGCGCGAATAGCTCAATCGACGATAGAGCCGTTTTCCTGCGCCAGCCGCAGGTATTCCGACAGCGGGCGCGCCGCCTGGAAGTACAAATCCCGCGCTACGGGCTGCTTGCTCGGGCCGACGATGGAGGCCAGGTCGGACAGCTTGATGTGACCCAGCTCGGGCATACCGATGCCCACGTCCATGACGCCCCAAGCTGTATCGCCGTCGGCAGGATCGAGCGATGCCAGCAGCCAGATCGCGTGGGCGTCGGGAGTGAATAGCCGCACGACCGGCAACGGGTCGTGAGGTTCACCGGCGGCGACCCGCTGCCCGTTCTCCAGCAGCGTGGCGCGCTGCTCCTCGGTTACGAGGGGAGCCTTCATCGGGGTGCTCCTGTTCCAACATGGCATGTCGGTTTTGCGTTTCCACGAAAGCCGTGGAAACACGAAAGCGCAAAAGCTCAATTGTAGAAATCTGCAAAGGCACGTTGGCGGTTTTCCGGTTCCACCGGAATCCGCAGAAGCGGATTTCCGTAAAAGCACGAAAAAGGGCCAAAAGCATGAATGAGTTAAAGATAACGTGGTTTTAATTGTGCTGCGAATTGACGCTTCTGTCTATGCAGAAGCGATCCATCCAGCGCGGCCGACCGGCCGGCACCACCACCTACGATGCCGAGTTGGCGCAAGCCTTCGGCGCGGCGGTGCGTGCGCTGCGGACGGAGCGTGGCATCGCGCAGGAATCGCTGGCGAACCTCGCCGGCATTGAGCGTTCGCACATGGGTAAGGTTGAGCGCGGCGAACACATGCCCACGCTGGCGATCATCTTCAAGATCGCCAGTGCGCTCGAATGCAGCACGGCAGTGCTGATGAGCGAGGCTGAGAGCCAGCTCGCAGCAGCGGCCCAGCCGTAGGCGCTGGGCCACCGATCCGGCGCAGCCGGTTCGGGGACTTCAGGGGCGCCGAGCATCGCGCGGCGGGGATAGGCCGCAGGGCTTTCCCCTGGAGGCAAGCGCAGCGCGCAGCGCCACCGGCGCGAAGCTGCGATAGGGATTGAAGCCGAATGGCCATGACGGCGAAGTCGGCATGGGGCGCAGCCCGCAAAGCCCGGTCGGCGCAGTGCGCCGAATCGCCCTATATCCGCCTTGGCAACCCGAGGTCATTGTGATGCTGCCCGGCCACCACCATCACGAAGCTGGGAAAGCCAAGCCTTCCTGTATGCCGATCCAAGCAGCACTGCGCCCCGCCACGTGGGCGGGGCGCTGCGGCGGTCACGCCGCCTAGGGCTTGCTGCGCGACCAGATCAGGTCGTGCGTGCCGTTCTCGCCTTCGATCAGGCGGGCGTAGACCGTGGCCGGGAACGAAGGATCGTCGAGGGTCACGGAGATGTACTCCCGCCCGGCCTCGCTGGTCTTCTTCCACGCCGCGCCGATGTCGTGACTGGCGGCCTGCAGGCGGAAGTCCGGGGCCTTCTCGTTGTCCCCCTTGTCGTTGGGAACCAACTTGACCTTGACGTTGAGCGTCAGGGTGCGAAGCGTGCCGGCGAAGCCGTCTTTGTCTGCGGTGAAGGTGCCGATGTTGGCCATGATGTTTTCTCCGTTCGGTTGAACAAGGTTCGCGCCCATCGCGTCCTTGTTGTGATCCGGCCGGCGGGGGACGGGCTGGCTGCACCGCTTGCGGTCGCAACGCAGTGGAGAGCCGGGAGGCGAAAAGAATTTGTCCCGCGAGGAATGCGCGCAGCGCAGGGGAAATTGTTTTCGCTGGACGGTTGCAGCAATGAAGCCCGAGGCGCAGCCGCGCCCCCGCCAGGATTCACAACGAGACAAGGACGCATTGGGCCGAACCGCTCCGAAAGGAGACAGGGCTGGCTCGGCATCCCCGCACGAAGGCTGCACCGGCTCGCCCACTGACGCGGGCCAGGTCAACCATCCGACGACAAGCGAGAACGCCCCGGCCGCACCTTGCGGCGCCGGTCTTGAGGCGTGGCGTGGAAGCTCCATAGCGATGCCGGGCGGGATGTCCGTGAACCGTCCTTCGTGACGTGATGGGCGAGAACCGCCAGCGTTGAGGACGGCACGCATTCGCACAACCTGCCGCAGCAAGCACCAGCGTGTTTGCCAGCCCTGTCCATTGCAGCGGAGCGCTGGCCTGGCCGATCCGGCGGTATCGAGGGGTGCCAAGCTCGCGCGGCAGGGATGGGCCTTGTGCCGATCCCCTAGAGGTAAGCGCAGCGCCGCTGGCGCGCAGGCGTGAGGGATTGAAGCTGGATGTGCAACCTTTCGGTCGCACGGGCGAAGTACAACTCTTCTGCGACGACAGGGAAACAGGGAAAGTGGCGAAATTTTATCGGTATCACCTTATTCTTCACGAATCACGATGATCGGACTCTCCAGCCTTCCAATATCCCTTGGCGCTAACACTGTGTCTCGGGAGCTCCCTGTCTTGAAGGTAGTGAAGTTTCAGCTTTTTTATGGCTGCGGATTCACCTGCCATCCAGATGTAGCCTGGACCGGTCGGTAAAGGACGGTGCAACAGCGACTGACATAGCGTCAGTCCGGGTTCCGATTGGGCGTTCATCCACTGAACCCGCAATCGGGCAGGGCTGTCGATCGGCTGCCGGTCATCCCCTGACGGCACCTCGACATACGCCTTGGCGTTGATACCAGAAGGCAAACGGCGTGCAATGCTCTGGATGCCAGGCAACGCCGTGGCATCCCCCGCGAACATGACCCAGCGCGCATCACTGGGAAGCAGAAAGCCGCCACTGCGGGGCCAGAGTCGCCGCCTGCACCGTGCAGGACGAAATCCAGATCCAGTGTTCCTGCATTGAAATCAATGTTTTGTATGGTGTAGGCCCGGCCGTCACCCGAGGGAAGAAAAACTTTCACCCACGCTGCCGGTTCGTTGGCTCCCGCGACTTTGAGAAATTCGGCAACCTCAGAGCCTCCAAGTGTGATCCGTTGCATATGGGGCGTCACCGAACGAACCGCCTGCACGGTTCCGACTGCTCTTTCGGTACGAGGCCTTGGCATGACTTCAGGCATGGTGGCCTCCCTTGGGTGCGGAAATCAGCAGTTGCAAAGCAACGAGAGCCGACAGGGCGACCGCAACGGCGCCCGCAAGGTAGACGGCCTCAATGTGCCATGCGCCTGCCACGGCCCCCAGCACCGGGCCGGTGATGCCCAGGGCAATGTCGAGAAACGCCACATAAGCCCCCATGGCCAAGCCCCGACTTTGTGGAGGCGCCCGGCGCACGGCTTCCACGCCAAATCCCGGAAAGGCCAGCGAGTAACCGAATCCCGTCAGCGCAGCGCCGGCGTAGGCAACGGTAGGGCTCTGGGCGCCCCAGATCAGCAACTGCCCAACGGCTTCGATCAGCACACAAACCAGCGCCACGCTGGCGCCGCCGAGCTTGTCGGACAAGTGGCCGAAAAAGATGCGCGCGGCAATGAACGCCAGGCCGAAGGCGGTGAATGCCAGTGAGGCGTTGCCCCAGTCTCGGGAAGCGAACAACAGGGCAATGAACGCCGTGATGACCCCAAAGCCCACGCTGCACAAGGCCAGCCCCAAGCCCGGGTGCCACACCATCCCCAGCACCTTGTAGAAAGGCGTGCGGCGGACAGCCGTCGGGGCAGTCGCCCGAACGTTGGCAATCAGTGCCAATGCCAACAGGGGAAGAACGACGGCAGCCACTGAAATGCCGGCGAAGCCATATCCACCTTGAATGGCGATACCCATGGGCGCACCCACCGCGTAGGCGCCGTACATCGCCATGCCATTCCATGCCATGACCTTGCCTGCGTTTTGCGGGCCCACGAGTCCGATCCCCCAACTCAAGGAGCCGGTGACGATCAGGCTTTCGCCGCAGCCGAGCAGCACCCGCCCCAACAGCAGAACCCCAACCGAGGCGGCAGGTGACGAGACGAAGGCCAGCGACGCAAGGTAGGCCACACCTGACGCCGACGCCACCAGAAAGCCCGTGACCACGGACCGTTTGGCCCCACGCGTGTCGGAGAGGTTGCCTGCCCAGGCGCGAGAGAGCAGGGCCGCGGCGAACTGCGCGCCAATGACCACACCCACCACCAGCGTGCTCATGCCCAATGTGCTGGACACATGCAGGGGAAGCACCGGCAGCGGCAAGCCGATGGTGAGAAAGCTGACGAACACCGCCAGTGTGATCGGCAGCAACTTGAGAAAGACGTTGGCGACAGGTGGCGGATTTGCCACCTTGGTCGCCCCCGTGTGAGAACGAGAAGACATCAACAACTCCAAACATGAGCATTTGCTCGACATATGGAATAATATGAGTCATTGCTCACGTTGAAAACTCGCGTTCGGATGATCCCCATGCCACCCTTGCCTCAGCCACGCCGCGTCCCCCGCCAGAGCCGTTCTCGGGCCTTGGTGGACGCCATACTTGAAGCAACGGCTCGCGTTTTGACCGAGCGCGGCTATGCCGGAGCCAACACCAATCTGGTGGCCGAGCGCGCTGGCGTGAGCGTGGGTTCGGTCTATCAGTATTTCCCGAACAAGGATTCGCTCATCACGGCGCTCCATGAGCGGCATGCGGTGGAAATGCACGCAGCCATGGAGACCGTGCTGGCAAGCGCGCATCCACTGGACCTGAGAGGGAAACTGGCGGCCATCGTGCGTGCGTGGCTGGCGGCACACCAGGTCGCCCCTGAGTTGCATCGCGTACTGGAAAAGGAATTTCCTTTCTTCGATGCTCCGCCGGAGCAAAGCACGGCTGACCAAAGCATTCAGCACCGCATTCGCCAGTTGCTGGAAGACCACCAAAGCGAGGTCGTGCTGCAGGACCTGGAACTGGCGACATGGGTTGTACTGCGAACCATGGAATCACTGATCCATGCGGCGGTCATTCCGCCTGGCGCCCCTTGCCCCGCCCAGCAAGTCGAGCAGGCCATCGTCGAAATGCTGGCCGGCTATCTGTGTGGTCCGCAAAGACGTATGGTCTAAGCCTGCTGCCCTCTGCAATAGGCCACCAGATCCGCGATAGACAGTAGGGATCCTCCGTCATCATCACCGACAGTCACTGCCACAAGGTCAAAGATTGGTACGGTCTGGGGCTGATCTCCGTCATACCTGCAAGGCAAGGACAAGGCATCGGCTCGCGTCTGATGCAACAGGCGCTGGCCGAACCCGCGTACTACGCGCGCTTTGGCTTCCAAGCGCATCCGGGCCTGCAACTGCCGGGCCGCCCGGCTATTTCGTGGCACTGGCCTTCCACGGGCCAGTGCCCGAAGGCGTCGCGCAATACAGCGATGCCTTCAACGCCGCCGCCTGAGCCAGCGCGAAGGCGGCGACGTTCTGATGGGCTGTTGGCCTTGAACACCGGGCGCGGCCACCGCCGCGCCCGGATTTTTGAAGTTCACCGCGCCCAGGACGGAACGGCCTGGGCGCGGTGCTGACGACGGTTATTCCTTCGTCTCGATGATCCACCACACGGCGCGCGCCAAGGCGCGGCCCGTGATGGGATGAATGTCGGTGAGGTCGGCGCGGGCCGACCAGCCCGAGGGCGGGAGGTGGCCGCGCACGTCGCCATCGCCGTGCCAGCGGCGAGCGCGCACCGTGCCGGGGGCGTAGCTTGCCGCCATGCGCGGGCGGCTGCTGGTGATGCGGGTCATGGGGGCTTCTCCTTCCGGCGAAGCGCCCCGGTCGAGGCCGGGGCGCTTGCCTTCGGCGCGGGTCAAGCGGCCAGCGCCTCGGCGGTTTCATCCGCCATTGCTTCGGCATCTTCCGGGGCGTCCTGCTCCGGGCCTTCGGCCTTGAAGATGGCAGGCATCCAGCCCGTGCCATCGGCCAGCCGCTCGGCCTCGCTGGCAATGTCGGCCTTCTTCAACTTCGCCAGCCGGGAAACCTGATTGGGCGCGTATTCGCCCACGGCTTGCAGAACTGCCGCTTTCGGAACGTGCTTGAAATACCCCTCGGCGGTCGGCTGCCACCATGCGGCCATGTCGAGGCCCACGGCCTGCGCCAGTTCCTCGCCGGGTTGCTGCGCCGTGGCGCGGGGCATCACCACGTCCACCGTGGAAGCCACGCACACGGCCAGCAACCGCACCAGTTCGTCTTGCGGCTTCGTCAGCAGCACGGCGAACAGTTCGGCGCTGTCTTCCGGCAAGGCTTCCCCGGCCACCTGTTGCAGTTTGCGCAGCGCCACGGCGGCAGGCGATTCCGGCCAATCCGGGGCCATGCCTTCCAGCCGGTCTTGCAGTTTGAGGCCCACGCCCAGCGGCAGAGAATCACGGTTGAGGCCGTAGCGCCTTTCCTGCAAGACGGTCTGCACCATGCCATGCACCACGGCAGCCAGCGCAGCTTGCGGATGACGTGCGACTTCGATTTGCAGCGCGGCGGTGCGGTGAGCGCTCAAGCGTTGCGCCAGCCGGTCGGACATGGCGACGCTCTTGGGTTGCTCGTCGTCCTCGCCTTCGTCGTCGTTCTCGGCGTCCGGGTCGCTGAAACCTTGGCGCAGCTTTTCAAGCGTGCGCAGCGCCTTGGCCTCGGCCTCACGCATCAGGCCGCGATGAATGACGGCCTCGCCGTTGCGGTCGATGGTGACGATGGCACCGGCTGCGGCCTTCACATTCGCGCCGTAGTCCTGCAAGCCATCTTCCAGCGCCTGCAACTGCTCGCCCACGGCTTCACCTTCCTCCTGCAAGGCGTCGGCCTTTTCCTCGTCGTCGGCATCCATCGCGGCGTCCACGGCTTCACCGATGGCCCGCATTTTCTCTTGCAGCTTTTCGATGCGTTGCGCTTCGCGCTTGTTTGGCTCGCGCCGTTCCCTCGGCGCACGCTGGAAGGCGTGCAGGTCGGCATAAGTTACGCCCGGCGTGGCGTCCACCCACGCCCAACCCTCGGCGCGGACAGTGGCGGCAATGCCTGCCAGCTTGTCTTGCGCCAGCCGTTCCAGCAGCGCGGCGTCGTTGAGGTACACGCCCGCATCGCCTTCCGCGAACAGGTCACGGCGGATGCCGCCGCCTGCGGCTTCGTAGCTGTCCAGTCCGACGAAGCGCACCAGCGGATGCCGGTAGGCGTCGATTTCCCTTTCGGTGAGGCGTTCGCGCAAGTGCGAGGGATGGCGCTGCCACTGCGGCGCATCGTAGAACGCGCTTTCCTGCGCGGCGTGGTCGTCGGTGATGGCAAGTGCCATCAACTGGTCAAGGCTCACGGCATCGGCTCGGTAGTCGGCCATCAAGCGCGGCGACACGTTGGCGAGCTTCAAACGGCGCTGCACCACCAGCGGCGTGACGCTGAAATCCGCTGCAATGTCCTCGATGGGACGGCCTTCGGCCACCAGCGCGGCGAAAGCCTCGAACTGGTCTGCCGGGTGCATGGCTTCGCGCTGCACGTTCTCGGTCAGACTGGCGGTGCGGGCCGTGCCATCGGCCACCTGCAAGCAAGGCACCTCCCAATCCTTGGCGATGCGGTGTTTCTTCGCCAGCAGCTTCAACGCGGCGAGGCGACGGCCACCGGCCACGACTTCGTAATGCTCGCCATCGGCAGATGCAATCACGATGAGGTTTTGCAGCAGGCCCACGCGCTGGATGCTTGCGGCCAGTTCAGGGATGGACATGCGCGGGGTCTTGCGCACGTTGCGGCCCGTGGGGCGCAGCACCAGCCGCGACAGTGGAACCAAAATCAGGTTCTTGGTCGGGTCGGCAGCTTCCAGCGGGATAGCTGCGGCGGTATTGACGGCGCGGGCTTCGGTTTGGGTAACGGCGTTCATGGTGTATCTCCAATCGAGTGAAACAAGGGAATGGAGGGGAAACCGCCCCTCCGACGGGGGGACGGTTCAGGCTTTCAACTGGCGCAGGCCATCGGCCAGCATCCAGAGGGCGCGATTGAGGCGCACATCGGAATCAATGCCCTGCACCGGGCGGGTCTGCTGGCGGCGTCCGTTGGCGCTGCGGCCATGCAATCCGCCCTTGGTCAAGTTCTCCTGCGTGCGGTTGAACACGCTCCACAGGTCGGGGCGGCGGTCATCGAACCGGCGCGGCATCAGGATTTGCGATTCGGTGATGGGCGCGGGCTTGTTGTCGGTGGGGTCGTACTTGAGGGCCAGCGCGGAACGGGCGAACACTTCGGCTTCGCCTTCGTCCAGCTTGATCGCGCGCATGGCATCGCGGGATTCCTTCACCCGCTCGAAGCCGCTCAATACCTCGAAAGCGCCTTCGATGACGGAACCGGCCACGTCGCCTTTGTGGGGTACGCGCACGTCCGCCACGGTGTCGCCGCAGACAAGGCCATTGCTGCAAACGAAGCGGAACATCCCCGCCAACATTTGATAGCTGCTCGTGCCGTCATGCGAGTTCAGCAGCACGATTTCGTTAGCCTCCGCGCCGTTGATCTGGTTGGCATGGCGCAGGCGCAGCATGTGTTTGGTGTGCTCGCGCTTGCCTTCATCGCGCACGCGGGTTTGCGTCACCATGAAAGGCTGGAAGCCTTCTTTGCGAAGCTCGGTCAGGACGGCAGCGGTCGGGATGTAGCTGTACCGTTCGGAACGGCTCTCATGCGGGGCGTCCGCGAAGATGGACGGGGCCACGCTGCGAATCTGGTCATCGGACAGCGGGTAGTCGCTGCGCAGCGAAGGGGAACGGGAAGCGAAACGGGATGCGAGTTGCATGGTCTTTCTCCTGACAAAAAGAGGTTTGCTGTTCACACCGCAAACCGGATTCCTAGATTCGGAGCCCAGCCTTTCGGCTGTTCGGTGCGGTCGGCACGAGGAACCCGGTTGGCCCTGTTGCCACCGTCTTTCCTGAGTTCATCGCCCGCGACGGTCAGGAGCGCGCGAACGGGCGCCGTCAAGGAAACAAGCGCAGGGTTGGTGCGGCCCGCAGGCGTAGCCGAGGACACGGCCCTGCGCGCCTTGACGGCGCACGGGCGCGGGCTACAGTCGCGGACAAGGTGATGAAGTCAGGGGAGACGGCTGGACAAGGCAACGGCCATCCCTGTGTGCTGAACCGCACGCAAGCGAAGCGCGCAGGCCCGAAGCTGGAAGCCGGGCCGAGGCGTCAGCCGAGCGGAGCGAGGGAACGATGGAAGCCCGACAGGGGCGAAACCCCGCAGGGGGTTCGATGCGCAGCACGACAGCGCGACCGGCCATCCCCCAGGTGGCCGGGGACGCCCAGCCTTCAACGCAAGATCAGGACGAGTCCACGCAAGGCATCGTGAATCTGCTGCGAATGCGGTCTGGCCGATCCGGCGCAGCCGGGTCGGCGGTGTTCAGGGGCGCCACGCCTGCGCGGCGGGGATAGCCCGCAGGGCTTTCCCCTGGAGGGCAAGCCGAAGGTGCGCAGGCATCGCGCCGCATGGGCGCGATGCGAAGGGCGTCCCTCGACGCCCCAGGCCCGGATCAGACAACGATCCGCCCAGCCATCCGCGCATCGCGCGCATAGGCGCTCAACCGCTTCTCGGCCCGAAACGACAGGTCGCGCTCAATCGGCAGGCCCAACCCGCCGCGCACCGTCGCCAGCTCACCCAGGCTGACCCAGCCGATTTCCGGCTCACCCAGCCCCAGGTCGCAAAGACCGAAGGCGTGGTCGTGGTCATCAGGATCAATCTCGGTCAGCAGCCAGGTCGCGCCGGCGTCCGGCGTGAACAGCTTGACCACGGGTGCCGGATCGAAGTCCGGGTTCTCCAAGGATTCGCGGCCGTTGGCCAGCAGCACAATGCGCTGCTCGTCAGTGATGAGTGCGTTGTTCATGGTGAACTCCTGAAAGGTTGCCGGGCGGAATTGCCCAGCCCTTCCAGGGCACGGCGCAGCGCAAGCAGTCAAAGATCGAAGACGGCCGCCAGGCCGCAAGCGCCTCCGGCGCGCAGTCATTGACGGCGAGCACGCCGTGGCACGATGAAGGGAACAGCAAGACCGCCTCCCTCACACCTCCATGCTCCTCGGTTTTCCGCAAGCGAAGCGCGCAGGCCCGCATGGGCCGGAGTTGCGCCACCAGACGCAGCAAAAAGGGGGCCGAAGCCCCCTCGGTCAAATCAGGCCACGTTCGGCAAATGACGCGGCGCTGTTGCCCGCGACGACATGATCCAGCGTGACAACATCCACCAGCGCCAGCGCCTCCTTGAGCCGCTGAGTCAGTGACCTGTCGGCGCCGCTCGGTTCGGGATTTCCGCTCGGGTGATTGTGCGAAACAATGACCGCCGCCGCATTGAGCCGCAGCGCCTCCTTGACCACCTCGCGCGGATGCACCGATGCACTGTCGATGGTGCCGTGGAACATCTCGACGTATTCGATCAGGCGATGCTTCGTATCCAGAAACAGCACCGCGAAGACTTCGTGCTCGTAGCCCGCCAACTTGGCACACAGGTACTCCTTGACGGCCGCCGGTGAAGTGAACGAGGCACCGCGCTGCATCTTGTGCTCGATGACCTGGCGCGCGGCCTCCAGCACCTGCTCGGCCGTCGCCAAGAGGTAGTGGCCCTGCGCGTCGCGCACCATCAACGAGGCGTCGAACGAGGAAAAGGTCAGTTGCGACATGATCGTGCTCCGGTTGCTCGGGCGGAATTGCCCGGAACCGTCGCCAGCACGGCGCAGCGCAAGCAGTCAGGGGTCGCAGACGGCCACCAGGACGCAAGCGCGCACCCGCGCGCGCCGCCCTTGACGGCGAGAACGTCGTGATACGGTGAAGGGAACAGCCAGGCCCGTCCAATGCACACATTCGATGCTGGCAAGCGCAGCGCGCAGGCCCAGAAGGGCCGGAGGCGTCAGCGATTTGGAAGGCTGGCGATAGACAGTCCCGCAGGGATGAGCGGGCAGCGAACCTGGAGCAGCGCGGCCCGGCTTTGCCGGGGCGTTGTTGCACAAATCGTTGCTCAGCAAGCTGTAGGCTTGCTGCATGAGCCAGCCCCGTAAGCCCCGCTACCGAACCACCAACTGGAAACAGTACAGCGCAACCCTTAAAGCTCGGGGCTCTTTGACGGTGTGGCTGGACAAGCGCATGTGCTGGTTTGCCGCTGCAAGCGGCAAACGCGGACGCAGTCCGAAGTTCTCTGATGCCGCTATTCAATTTTGTTTAACGCTCAAGAACTTGTTTTGCCTGGCACTCAGGCAAACCACCGGGCTAGTCGAGTCGGTACTGCACTTGTATGGGCTTGCTTGGCCAGTACCGGACTTCAGTACGCTGTGCAGGCGGCAACTCGATTTGAATGTCCAGATTCCGTATACCCGCAGTAAAGTTGGCTTACACCTACTAGTCGATTCAACAGGAATCAAATTCCTGGGTGAAGGCGAATGGAAATGCAAAAAGCATGGCCCTGAGCGCCGCCGTCAGTGGCGCAAGCTGCACATCGGCATTGACGCCAAGACACTGCAGATTCGAGCCATCTGTGTGACCTCGAACAACGTCAGTGACGCTGCAGTGATTCCTGATTTGCTACAGCAGTTGCCTGCGGATGAAACGCTAGAGAGTCTGACGGGGGATGGTGCATACGACACACAGCCAGCCTACGAAGCTGTCATCAGGCGTGGTGCTATCCCAATCATTCCTCCACGCAAGAATGCTCGAATTCGTAGGGGAAGTGTCTTTGAGTACCGCAATGCAGCCATTACTGCATGCAGGCGGCTAGGGCGTAGTATCTGGAAGCGCTGGATTGGCTATCACCGGCGAAGTTTGGTGGAAACCAAGATGCACTGCATCAAGCGACTGGGCGAGCGTGTGATGTCTCGAACCTTTGAGCGACAAGTGAACGAGCTGCATATTCGAGCAGCCATACTGAACCGATTCACTGAGCTGGGCCGTCCTCAGACGGCAGCCGTGGCATAGCCACGGCTGGGGTTGGGGGTAACTCGCCTCAAACTGGATTTATGCAACAACGCCCAAACCTTCCAAGGCATACCGCGCCAGTGCATGGCCCTTGTCGGCGCACAGGATCAGGCCCACGGGCGGGTTCTCATCGGGATAGGCCCAATGCTCCTTGGCATAGTTGCAATACATGTGCATCTGGCCTACGTCCGCATGGGTCAGGCTGCCCAGTTTCAAGTCGATGATGACCAGGCAGCGTAAGCGCCGATGGAACAGCAGCAAATCGACCCGATACCAGGTCTGGTTGATGCGCAACCGGCGCTGCCGACCGATGAAGGTGAAGCCTTCACCCAGCTCCAGCAGGAAGTCCTCCAGCCGCCGGATCAGGGCGGTTTCAAGATCGGATTCCGAATACTCGTCCTTGAGGTCGAGGAACTCCAGCACATACGGGTCTTTGATGGTGTCGTTGGGGGTGACGACATCCTCGGGCATGGGCACCGCGCCCTTGACCAGCATCGCCGCCTTGTTCTTCGACAGCGCCGTGCGCTCGTAGAACTGGCTGCCAATCTGCCGGTCAAGCTGGCGCACGCTCCAGCCGCCGCGCAGCGCCTCGGCCTCGTAGAAGCGGCGGGCGTGTTCATCCTTCACCGACAGCAGCCGCACGTAGGCCGACCACGGCAGCGTGAACACCTGCGCCAGCTCGCCCAAGGCCAATTTCCGAGACGCTGTCTCGGATTTCTCGGCGGGCAGCCCGTCCCCCGATTTCCGAGACAATGCCTCGGAAATCACCGGCCGGGGATAGGCGGCGAAGAACCGCCGCATGTTCTCCAGGTTGTCCGGGCTGAACCCGCGCCCGAAGCGCGCGGTGAGGTCGGCGGACAGTCGGGCAATCAACTGTTCGCCGTACCCTGCGCGCCGCTTGCCCTGTTGCTCGGCCTCCACGATGCGGCGGCCAATCTCCCAATAGCTTGCCGTCATCAGCGCATTGACGCTGCGTGCCGCCGCCTGGCGCGCAGCGCCAAGCAGCTCCACAATGCCGCTGTGGATGCCGGCGTAGCCGGCAGGCAGGGCCGCGCCTTTTTCCTTGGGTGTCCGGGCGCTCATGCCGTGGCCTCCTGGGGCTGCTGTTGCCGCGCACCGGTAATGGCCTGGCGGCGGCTGGCCACCAACTCGGCCGCGTCGCGCACCGGCTTGTCCTCGGTGTGGACGTAGTGCATGAACATCGCCACGGTCTTGTGGCCCGTCAGCTTCATGCCTACCTTGGTCGGCACGCCCGAATTGGCAATGTCGGTGGTCGAGCGGTGGCGAATGCCATGCGTGCCGACGTGCGGCACGCCGGCGGCCTTGAGCGCCCGGCACCAGCCGCCGTAGTGCTCGCCAAAGGTCAGGTGCTTGTCCGGGTCGTTGGGCGACGGCAGGACATACGGGCAGCCTTCCCGGCGCGGCGCCGTCGAAAGCAGCCGATAGGCTTCCGCGCTCATGGGTTTGGACATGCCGCCGGTCTTGCTGTCGGGCCAGACCACACGGCGGTTCTCGAAGTCCAGCCAAGCCCATTCGAGTGGGCAGATTTCGGAGCGCCGGGCGGCAAACTCGAATTGCAGCCGGATCGCCAGCGGGATGACGTAGTTCTCCAGCCCTTCGGCCTCCAGCTTGTCCAGATGGCGGTAGATCAGCGTCAGTTCGCCGTCCACAATGAGCCGGGTTTCCTTGCCCGGCGGAAACATCGGGACATGGCGGCACGGGTTGGTGCCGTCCGGGCGGTAGCCCCACACTTCGGCCAGATTGAACATCTTGCGCAGCACGCCGAATGCCTTGTTTGCCTCAGTGGGCTTGTACGAGAGCTTTTCCATCAACCCGGCAATGTCGGGGCGCTTCACGTCCTGTACCTTCTTGCGGCCTAGCAGCGGGATGATGCAGCGGTCGATGACGCCCTGATAGCCTTCCTGCGTGCTGGGCTTGTTGCGCTTCTTGGAATAGTCCTCCATGAACTTCGTGCACAACTCAGCCATCGTGGGCGCTTTGCGCGCCTCGGCCTTGGCGCCGCCGGGGTCGCCGCCCCGGCGAACCTCGGCCAGCCAGTCCTGCGCCATGACGCGGGCCTGTTCAACCGTCAGTTCCCCGAACAAGCCCAAGGCGGGCTTGCGGCGTTCCCCAGCGTTTGTGCGGTACTGAAGCATGAACACCCGACGGCCCGCCGGGGTGATCTTACAGAGGAAGCCGGGCACCACGGTATCCCGCAGTTCGATAGCCGTGGCCTGGGGTTGTGCCGCCTCTACGGCGGTCTTGGTGAGCTTGATCTTTGCCATGATGACTCCTTGGAACGACCCGATTCCAAGAGCCACATAGGAGCGGCGCGGGGGGAAGCCGGGTCAGGTTTCAGAAAGCACCGGCATATGATGGACGCGCGTAAGTTATTGATAAACCTGCTGTATCGGGCTACAGCGCAGTCCAGCGAAATGTCGGGTTGGAGTCATCGTGAAATAAAAAACCCGCCGGCGGCGAGTGCCGAAATCGACATAACTTGATCTGGATCCTGGCAGGCGCCTGCCATCGGTGCCATCATTGCCCGCAATGGCCGCCCCCGGCTGTCCGCACGCCGTCCCGGCCTGCGCCCCGGGGCGCAGCCACGCCAGGACAACCGTTGCCCAATCAGGAGATCGCCCCATGACCAATATCGTGCTTGCCACCGATGGTTCGCCCTTTGCCGATGCCGCCGCGCGCTTCATCATCGAAGGCCGCCTGCTGCAGAGCGGCTTCACCGTGCACGTGGTGCACGTGACGCCGGAAGTCACCGGACAGGTACGCGCCTTCGTCAGCAAGGAAACCATCGACGCCTGGCACCAGGAGGAAAGCGACAAGGCCATGAAGTCGGTGTCGGACATTCTCGCCGCGGGCGGCGTCGCCTTCGAGCGCCACGCGCTGCACGGCTTCGCGCCGGAGCGCATCGTGGCCTATGCCACCAGCGTGGACGCGCAGGGCATCGTCATGGGCACGCACGGGCGCGGCTCGTTCTTCGACGCGGTGATCGGCTCGGTGGCGGGCCGGGTGCTGGCGCATGCGCCGTGCCCGGTGGTGCTGGTCAAGGCGCAGGACAAGAAGTAAGGCCTGCGCGGTCCGCGCCGCTTGCTTTAGGCCGCGCTTGTGCCCGCGCTTGTGCCCGGGCTGATGTCCGGGTCCGGCCGGGCTTCATGCCGGCCAGAGCGGCGGCTCGTCCATCAGCGCGACCTGCTCGCGCAGTTCGAGGATGCGGTCCTGCCAGTAGCGCGCCGTGCCGAACCACGGAAAGGCCGTGGGGAAGGCCGGGTCGCGCCAGCGGCTGGCCAGCCACGCGCTGTAGTGCAGCAGGCGCAGCGTGCGCAGCGCCTCGATCAGGTGGAGCTGGCGCGGATGGAATTCCGCGAAATCCTCGTAGCCGGCCAGGATGTCGGCCATCTGGCGCTGCATCGCGGCGCGGTCGCCTTCGAGCAGCATCCACAGATCCTGCACGGCCGGGCCCATGCGGCTGTCGTCGAAGTCGACGAAGTGCGGGCCGGGCGGACGCGCGCCGGCTTGCGACGCCTCTATCCACAGCACGTTGCCGCGATGGCAGTCGCCATGCAGGCGCAGCAGCGGCAGTTCGCCGGCGCGCTCGTAGCAGCGGCGCGCGCCGTCGATGGCGAGCGCCGCCACCGCTTCCCAGGCCGGGCGCAGGTCGTGCGGAATGCAGTCGTGCGCCAGCAGCCAGTCGCGCGGGGCCACGCCGAAGGTGTCCACGTCGATGGCCGGGCGCGCGACGTAGGGCCGCGTGGCGCCGACCGCGTGGATGCGGCCGATGAAGCGGCCGAGCCAGGTCAGCGTGTCGGCGCGGTCGAGCTCGGGCTCGCGCCCGCCGCAGCGCGGGAACACCGCGAAGCGGAAGCCCGCGTGCGCCAGCAGCGTGCGGCCGTCGCGCGCGATGGCCGGCACCGCCGGGATCTCGGCGTCGGCCAGTTGCTGCACGAACGCGTGTTCTTCCAGGATGGCGGCGTCGCTCCAGCGGCCGGGCCGGTAGAACTTGGCCACCACCGGCGCGCTGTCTTCGATGCCGACCTGCCAGACCCGGTTCTCGTAGCTGTTGAGCGCCAGCAGGCGGCCGTCCGGCTGGAAGCCGGCGGCTTCCAGCGCGTCGAGCAGCAGGTCCGGCGTCAGGCCGGCGTAGGGCACGCCGCCATCATCGACGCCATCGCCCGTACCCGGAAGATCGAAGCCTGAGCTGGACATGATGCGCGGCCGCCGTGGGGGAATCAGCGGCCGGTCTTGCGCTGGCCGCCCAGCAGCGCGGCTTGCGGCGCCGGACGGCGGCCCTGGCCGCCGCGCGGCTGCGCGACGTTGCCGTTGACGTCGCCGCCACCGTTGCCGCCGCGGCCACCGCCGTTGCCGTTACCACCACCATTGCCATTGCCGGCGGCGCGGTTGCCGTTGGCCTGGCCGTTGCGCGGCGCGCCCTGGCCGGCCTGCGCCGGACGGCCGCCGCCCTGCGCGGGACGCTGGCCCTGCGGCTGCGGCGCGCGGCGCTGGCCTTCGGCGCCGGCCGGCGCGGCGGTGCCGCGGCCTTGCGGCGCGCGGGCCGGACGCTGCTGGCGCTCGCCGCCTTCGGGCGCGCGCGCGCGCGGCTGGCCGCCGCCCGCGGGGGCCGGGGCGCGGCCACGGCCGCCACCACCGCCACCACCGCCATTGCCCTGGCCGCGGGCCTGCCGGCCCTTCTGGATCGGTTCGGGCGGGATCGACGGATCGACCTCGAAGCCCGGCAGCACGGTCTTTTCGATCTGGCGCTTGATCAGGCGCTCGATGTCGCGCAGCAGGCCGGCCTCGTCCACGCACACCAGCGAAATAGCCTCGCCCTCGGCGCCGGCGCGGCCGGTGCGGCCGATCCGGTGCACGTAGTCTTCGGGCACGTTGGGCAGGTCATAGTTGACCACGTGGGGAAGCTGGTCGATGTCGATGCCGCGCGCGGCGATGTCGGTGGCCACCAGCAGACGCAGCGTGCCGGCCTTGAACTCGGTCAGCGCGCGCGTGCGCGCGGACTGGCTCTTGTTGCCGTGGATCGCCAGCGCCGACAGGCCGTCCTTGTCGAGCTGCTCGGCCAGGCGGTTGGCGCCATGCTTGGTGCGCGTAAACACCAGCACCTGGTGCCAGTCGTTCTCGCGCACGAGATGGGCCAGCAGTTCGCGCTTGCGCTCGCGGTCCACCGGGTAGACGCGCTGCGCCACCGTTTCGGCCGTAGTGTTGCGGCGCGCCACCTCGATCGAGGCGGGGTTGTCGAGCAGCCGGTCGGCCAGGCCGCGGATCTCGTCCGAGAAGGTGGCCGAGAACAGCAGGTTCTGGCGCTTCGGCGGCAGCACGTTGAGGATCTTGCGGATGTCGTGGATGAAGCCCATGTCGAGCATGCGGTCGGCTTCGTCCAGCACCAGGATTTCCACGTGCGAGAGATCGATGGTGCGCTGGGACAGGTGGTCCAGCAGGCGGCCAGGCGTGGCCACCACGATGTCGACGCCGCGCTTGAGCTGCTCGATCTGCGGGTTGATGCCGACGCCGCCGAACATCACCATCGAGCGCAGCTTGAGGTACTTGCCGTAGTTGCGCACGCTTTCCTCGACCTGCGCCGCCAGTTCGCGGGTGGGCGTGAGGACCAGGGCGCGCACCGGCAGGCGCTGGCCGCGCGCGGGTTCGCGGCTGGCCGGGGATTCGGACAGCAGTTGCAGCAGCGGCAGCGTGAAGCCGGCCGTCTTGCCGGTGCCGGTCTGCGCGCCGGCGAGCAGGTCGCCGCCCTTGAGGATGGCGGGGATGGCCTGCGCTTGAATCGGGGTCGGCGTGGTATAGCCCTGTTCGGCCACTGCACGCAGGAGCTTGTCGGACAAGCCAAGTTCGGAAAAAGACATGAATTGACGCTTCGGCCGCCCTTTGCGCACGCGGTGCGCCAATCGCGGGGGCGACGTGAGTGAGAAAACCGAAAACCGGCCAACACGGCCGGCGAAGCGAGGCGACTGCCCCCGCTTCTTTGGAGGAAAGACCGCTAGTGTAACAGCCTGGCGTCCGCGCGCAGGGGCCAACCTCGTTTGCGGCAAGATCCCGGCGCCGCCGCCCGCCGCGGCCCGGCGGGCAAACCCCGAAAAAAAGCGCCGCCCCCTGCGCTATGATGCTGCCAGCCAAGCCTTGCCCCGCCTGGCCCGTGGCCGCGGCGCGGGCGGGCGGCGGCGCATCCCCCCTCGCCCCCGGATGCAGACACGATGCGGTTCCGATTCATCGAAGACCAGGAAGTCACCCTTTTCACCGCCATCCCGGTGGGGATCGCCGCCGCCATCGTCACCACCCTGTTCAAGGAGGCGCTGGACGCCAGCGGGCTGGCCATGTTCGGCACGCGCGCCGACATCGTCACCGTGTTCGCCGGGCTGGCGCTGGCCTGGCGCGTGGCGATCCCGACGCTCGGCGGCGTGGTGGCGGGCCTGCTGCTGAGCGCCGCCGCGCGCCTCAACGCGGCCCAGCCCGGCGTGTCCGACTATATGGAAGCGGTGGCCAGCGGCACCGGACGCCTGCCGGTGCGCATCACGCTGCTGCGCGCGCTGTCCTCGTTCTGCTCGATCGTCACCGGCAGCTCGGTCGGCAAGGAAGGCGCCATGATCCAGCTCGCCGCGCTGTGCGGCTCGGTGTTTCCGTCGGCGCGCGGGCGCCCGGGGCCGGACGGCGACACCAACCTGCGGCGCATGCTCACCGCCTGCGCCGCCGCGGCCGGGCTGGCCTCGGTCTATCACACGCCGCTCTCGGCGGCGGTGTTCGTCGCCGAGGTGGTGTTCGGCGCGGTGGCGGTGCAGCGGCTGATGCCGCTGTTCCTGGCCTCGGTGGCCGGCACCGTGGTCAGCCAGCTGCACGGCGGCCTGCAGCCGCTCTACCCGGGGCTGAGCGTGCCGTCGGACCTGCTGCACCCGCCGATGCTGCTGGCCGCCGCGCTGCTGGGCGTGCTCGCGGGCGTGGCCGGCGCCGGCTTCATGCGCGCCTCGGGCCTGGCCAGGGCCGCCTTCTCGCACGTGCCCGGCGGGCTGGTGCCGCGCCTGGCGCTGGGCGGCGCGCTGGTGGGCGTGCTGGCGATGCGGGTGCCGGAGGTGGTGGGCAACGGCTACTACACCATCCAGTCGATCCTGCAGGCGCATGCGCTGAGCGTGCCGCTGGCGGCGGTGCTGCTGGCCAAGCTGGCGGCCACGGTGCTGAGCATGGGCTCGGGCGCGGTGGGCGGGGTGTTCACGCCGTCGCTGTTCGTGGGCGCGGCGCTGGGCCAGTTGCTGGCGCCGGCCGTGCCGGGCGGCGCCGGCGCGCCGCTGCTGCCGCTGGTGGGCATGGCCGCCTTCCTGGCCGCCACCAGCCAGGCGCCGCTGATGTCGGTGCTGATGGTGTTCGAGATGACGCTGGCGCCGGCGCTGCTGCTGCCGGGCATGATCGGCGCGGCGGCGGCGTACTACACCGCCTCGCGCTGCCAGACGCTGTCGCTCTACAGCGTGGTGGCCGAGCGCACCCAGGCCTCGGCCGCGGCCGAGCGCGCGCGCGCCCTGACGCTGGCCGGGCTGTGCGACCCGACCGACACCATCATCGGCCCCGACGCCACGCTCGCGCAGGCCAGCGACAAGTTCGCCGAGACCGGCACGCGCTATCTGTACGTGGTGTGCCCCGAGGGCCGCCTGCTCGGCGCGCTGTCGATCCACGCCGTGCAGCGCGCGCTGCGCGAGCAGCCGGGCGCGGCGCTGGCGGCGCTGTGCGAGCGCGACTTCCCCACGCTGACGCCGGAGTCGCACCTGCCCGACGCGCTGCAGCTGTTTACCCACCACGCGCTCAACCGCATCCCGCTGGTGCGCGACGCGGCCGGGCGCGAGCTGATGGGCACGGTGTCGAAGCAGCGTGTGCTGCAAGAGGCATCCAGCTTGTTCTAGCGGCGGGCCCGCGGGGCGCCAGGGATGGCGCGAGCGGGTAGAATGGCGGGTTGCCCTTTGCTTGCCGAAGCCTTGCCGAGGCTGTTCCGAACCGTTCCCGAACCTCTCGCCGGAGCCCCCATGCCAGCCAACCGCGCCGCGCGCCGCGCGCCGACCATCCGCGCCTGTCTGCTTGCCGCCACGCTGGCCACGCTTGCGGCGGGCGCCGCCCTGTTGCCGGCCGGCGCGCTGGCGCAGGTGCCGCTGCGCGTGATTCCCGCCGACGCGGCGCGCGCGCAGCTGGTGCTGGCCACGCCGTCGGCCAGCGCGCCGCTGTCGGCCACGCTCGACGGCAAGGCCGTGGGCGTGGCGCCGGGGCTGCGGCTGTTCGGCACCGACAACCAGTTGCTGCCGGTCGCCGCGGTGGCCGGCCAGAAGCTGCCGGTGCGCTTCAGGCTCGATCTCTACGGCCAGTTGCTGACGGCGTGGGTGCTGAGCGAGCAGGAGCAGAAGGAGAAGACGGCGCAGTGACCGCCGTCCGTGGCTGCCATTCGTGGCTGCAATCCGCGGCCACGACCGCATTCGTCCCCCAAACCCTGATGCCCCCAGGTAAACCACTGAGACCGGCACCATGAAGAAAGTATTCATCAAGACCTACGGCTGCCAGATGAACGAGTACGACTCGGACAAGATGGTAGACGTGCTCCACGCCACCGACGGCCTGGAGAAGACCGACAACCCCGAGGACGCCGACGTGATCCTCTTCAACACCTGCTCGGTGCGCGAGAAGGCGCAGGAGAAGGTGTTCTCGGAGCTGGGCCGCATGAAGGCGCTCAAGGCGCTCAAGCCCGAACTGGTGATCGGCGTGGGCGGCTGCGTGGCCAGCCAGGAAGGCGCGGCCATCGTGCAGCGCGCGCCCTACGTGGACGTGGTGTTCGGCCCGCAGACGCTGCACCGCCTGCCCGAGATGATCAACCGCCGCCGCCAGACCGGCCGCTCGCAGGTGGACATCTCGTTCCCCGAGATCGAGAAGTTCGACCACCTGCCGCCGGCGCGCGTGGAAGGCCCGAGCGCGTTCGTCTCGATCATGGAAGGCTGCTCCAAGTATTGCAGCTACTGCGTGGTGCCCTACACGCGCGGCGAGGAAGTCTCGCGCCCGTTCGAGGACGTGCTGGCGGAGATCGCCGGCCTGGCCGGGCAGGGCGTGCGCGAGGTCACGCTGCTGGGCCAGAACGTCAACGCCTACCGCGGCGCGATGGGCGGCACCAGCGAGATCGCCGACTTCGCGCTGCTGATCGAGTACGTGGCCGAGATCCCCGGCATCGAGCGCATCCGCTACACCACCAGCCACCCGAAGGAATTCACGCCGCGCCTGATCGAGATGTACGCGCGCTGCCCGAAGCTGGTCAACCACCTGCACCTGCCGGTGCAGCATGCCTCGGACCGCATCCTGATGGCGATGAAGCGCGGCTACAGCGTGCTGGAGTACAAGAGCATCATCCGCAAGTTGCGTGCGATCCGCCCGGACATGTCGCTGTCGTCGGACTTCATCGTCGGCTTCCCCGGCGAGACCGATGCCGACTTCGACAAGCTGATGGCGATGATCGAGGAGATCGGCTACGACACCTCGTTCTCGTTCATCTTCAGCCCGCGCCCCGGCACGCCGGCGGCCAGCCTGTCCGACGACACGCCGCACGAGGTCAAGCTCAGGCGCCTGCAGCACCTGCAGGCCACCATCGAGGAAAACGTGCAGCGCATCAGCCGCGGCATGGTCGGCACGGTGCAGCGCATCCTGGTCGAAGGCCCGGCGCGCAAGGACCCGACCGAGCTGCACGGCCGCACCGAGAACAACCGCGTGGTGAACTTCGCGCTGCCCGGCGTGCCGCAGGCCGGCCGCGACCGCCTGGTGGGCGAGATGGTGGAGGTGGCGATCACCGAGGCCTTCCCGCACTCGCTGCGCGGCGAGATCGTGGTGCGCCAGTAGCGCCGCGCGAACCGCGCCCATGCAGACCGGAACGACAAGAACAAGACCGCCCAGATGAAGATCCCCTCAGCCGAATTCGTCGCTCCCAAGGACGACAACACCCGCCTGCAGAACCTGTGTGGGCCGCTGGACGAGAACCTGCGCCAGATCGAGCAGGCGCTCGACGTCACCATCCAGCGCCGCGGCCACCGCATGACGGTGCGCGGCGCCTACGCGCGCGAGGCCGCCGCGGCGCTCGAGCGCTTCTACAACCAGGCGCGCGGCGCGCTGTCGATCGACGACGTGCAGCTCGGCCTGGTGGAGGCGCGCCAGTCGGCCGCGCACGGCGGCTACGTGCCCGAGGGCGCCGATGCCGCCGAGGCCGGCACGGGCGAGGACAGCTCGCCGGTGCTGCACACGCGCCGCACCGGGCTGCAGGGCCGCACGCCGATGCAGCGCGACTACCTGCGCAACATCCTGGCCCACGACCTGACGCTGGGCATCGGCCCGGCCGGCACCGGCAAGACCTACCTGGCGGTGGCCTGCGCGGTGGACGCGCTCGAGCGCGACGCGGTCAAGCGCATCGTGCTCACGCGCCCGGCGGTGGAGGCCGGCGAGCGCCTGGGCTTCCTGCCCGGCGACCTGGCGCAGAAGGTCGACCCCTACCTGCGCCCGCTCTACGACGCGCTCTACGACCTGCTCGGCTTCGACCGCACGCAGAAGATGTTCGAGCGCCAGATGATCGAGATCGCGCCGCTGGCCTACATGCGCGGGCGCACGCTCAACCATGCCTTCATCATCCTCGACGAAGCGCAGAACACCACGCCGGAGCAGATGAAGATGTTCCTCACGCGCATCGGCTTCGGCTCCAGGGCGGTGATCACCGGCGACACCACGCAGATCGACCTGCCGCGCGGCCAGAAAAGCGGCCTGGTGGAGGCGCAGCACGTGCTGCGCGACGTGCGCGGCGTGGCCATGACGCGCTTTACCAGCATCGACGTGGTGCGCCATCCGCTGGTGGCGCGCATCGTGGATGCCTACGACGAATACCATGCCCAGCACCGGGATGCCTGACCGAATGACCGTAAACACCAATATCAAGAACGCCGCCGCCAGCCTGATCCTGTTCGACGCCGACGGGCGCGCGCGCAAGACCCAGGCGCATGCGCTGCGCGTGCAGCTGGCCGACGGCCGCAGCCTCACCGTGGACCTGTCGCAGGCCGCCGACGGCGTGCTCGCGCTGCTGGCCGAGCACACCGACGACCGCCAGCAGGCCGGCCTGCTGGTGCGCCCGGACAACCACGACGCGCTCTCGGTGGCCGTCACCGCCACCCCGCTGGTCACCACCACGGGCACGCCCGCCACGCCGCCCGAACTCGACCTCGCGCTACAGTACGGCAACGGCATGCGGGGCCGCCGCGGCCTGCCCACGCAGCGCAAGGTGCAGACCTGGGTGAAATCGGCGCTGTACGCCGACGCCGCGCTGACCGTGCGCTTCGTCGGCGAGGAAGAAGGCCGCGGCCTGAACCGCAGCTACCGCGGCAAGGACTACGCCACCAATGTGCTGACCTTTGCCTACGCCGAGCACGAGTCCGATCCGGTCAGCGGCGACATCGTGCTGTGCTGCCCGGTGGTGGAGCGCGAAGCGCGCGAGCAGAAAAAGCCGCTCGAGGCGCACTATGCCCACCTGATCGTGCACGGCGTGCTGCACGCGCAGGGCTACGAGCACGAGGACGACGCCGAGGCCGAGGAGATGGAGGCGATCGAGACCGAGACCCTGCAGGCGCTCGGTTTCGCCGATCCCTACCTCGTGCGCGGCAAGGCCGCCTGAGCCCGCCGCGCCCGGGGCCGCGCGGTGCGGCGCCCGCGCCGCACGGCCTTGCGCTGTCACGGAACGCAAACTCTTTTGGTGTATCCTTTGACCGATCTCCACCACGCGCTCGCCGCGCCATGAACGACCCTTATCCCAGTTCGAAGCCAGTCGACCGACCCCGATCCCTGCTCGAACGGCTCTCGGATTTCATCTCCCCCGAGCCCGAATCCCGCGTTGAACTGCTTGCGGTGCTGCAGGATGCGCACGCCCGCAACCTGATCGACGCCGACTCCCTCTCCATGATCGAGGGCGTGTTCCAGGTCTCCGAGCTGACCGCGCGCGACATCATGGTGCCGCGCGGCCAGATGGACATGGTCAACATCGCCGACGCGCCGGACAGCTTCATCCCCTTCATGCGGCAGACCGCGCACTCGCGCTTTCCCGTCTACGAGGGCAGCCGCGACAACGTCATCGGCATCCTGCTGGCCAAGGACCTGCTGCGCTACTACACGGACGAACAGTTCGACCTGCGCGAGACCCTGCGCCCGGCGGTCTTCATCCCCGAATCCAAGCGCCTGAACATCCTGCTGCGCGAGTTCCGCATCAACCGCAACCACATCGCGATGGTGGTGGACGAGTACGGCGGCGTCGCCGGGCTGGTCACGATCGAGGACGTGCTGGAGCAGATCGTGGGCGACATCGAGGACGAGTTCGACCTCGACGAGGACCACGACAACATCGTGCAACTGCCCGACGGCGGCTGGCGCGTGCACGGCCTGACCGAGATCGAGCAGTTCAACGAAGTCTTCGGCACCCACTTCTCCGACCAGGACGTGGACACCGTGGGCGGCCTGCTGAGCAACCACCTCGGCCACGTCCCGCACCGCGGCGAGGTGGTGGTGCTGCCGCCGGTGCGCTTCGAGGTCCTGCGCGCCGACGCGCGCCAGGTACACCTGCTGCTGGTGCGCCGCGAGGCGCCCGCCGTGCCGTCCGGCCTGGACGGCGCATGAGGAGCCCGTTCCCGGACCGGACCGGTGCGGCCGCAGCCGGGCGCGAACGCGCGCGCGGCGCCGGCCTGCCGCGCCTGCTGCTGGCCGCGGTGCTCGGCGTGGCCCACACCCAGGCCTACGCGCCCCACACCTGGTGGTGGCTGCAGCTGCTGTCGCTGGCCGGGCTGGTGGCGCTGGTCGCCGACGCGCCGCGCGCGCGCGGCGCCGCCGCCACCGGCTACGCCTTCGGCCTGGGCTGGTTCCTGTCCGGCGTGTGGTGGCTCTATATCAGCATGCACGTCTACGGCGAGATGCCGGCCTGGATGGCGCTCCTGGCCGTGCTGCTGTTCGCCGCCTATCTCTCGCTCTACCCGGCGCTGGCCGCCGCGGCCTGGCACTGGCTGGGCGCGCGCGCGCGGGCTTCGGCGCTGCTGATGCCGCTGGCCTTCGGCGCCACGTGGGGCCTGTCGGAATGGCTGCGCGGCGTGGTGTTTACCGGCTTCCCGTGGCTGGCCAGCGGCTATGCCCACAGCGACGGTCCGCTGGCCGGCTTCGCGCCGCTGGTCGGCGTGTACGGCATCGGCGCGCTGGCCGGCGCCGTGGCCGCGCTGCTGGTGGCGGCGGTGCGCGGCTTTGCCCGCAACGACCGGCGCGATGGCCGGCGCGGAGGCTGGCTCGCGCTGGCGGTCGCCGCGGCGCTGCCGCTGGCCGGCGCGGCGCTGGCGCCGCTGGCCTGGACCACGCCGGCCGGCAAGCCCATCTCGGTGCGGCTGCTGCAAGGCAACGTGGCGCAGGACATCAAGTTCGAGCCGGCCGGCGTGCAGCGCTCGCTGGAGCTGTACCGCGACCTGATCACGGCCACGCCGGCCGACCTCGTGGTCACGCCGGAAACCGCGTTCCCGGTCATCCTGCAGGACCTGCCGGTGGACATCGCCATCGCCGTGCGCGACTTCAGCGCGGCCAGCGGCACCACCGTGTTGTTCGGCGCGGCCGGCGCGGACTCGCCGGTGGACTTCACCAACAGCGTGTTCGGCCTGGGCCCGCTGACGCAGCAGCTCTACCGCTACAACAAGCACCACCTGGTGCCGTTCGGCGAGTTCATCCCGTTCGGCTTCCACTGGTTCGTCGACATGATGAAGATGCCGCTCGGGGATTTCCGCCGCGGCGGGCTGGACCAGGCGCCGCTGCCGGTGCGCGGCATCATGGTGGCGCCCAACATCTGCTACGAGGATCTGTTCGGCGAGGAAATCGCCGAGACCCTGCGCAGCCAGCCGGTGCCGGCCAACATCCTGGCCAACGTGACCAACCTGGCGTGGTTCGGCGACACCATCGCGCTGGACCAGCATCTGCAGATCTCGCGCATGCGCGCGCTGGAGACGCGCCGGCCGATGCTGCGCTCGACCAACACCGGCATGACCGCCGTGGTCGCGCCCGACGGCGTGGTGAGCGCGCGCCTGCCCACCTTCACGGTCGGCACGCTGACGGCCACCGTGCAGGGCACGCAGGGCTTCACGCCGTTCGTGCGCTGGGGCAACGTGCCGGCGCTGGCGGGCTGCGTGCTGGTGCTGGCCGCCGCCTGGCGGCGGCGCGCGCGCGGCTAGGCAGCGGGCCCGGGCCGGGCTAGGCCGAGACGCCCGCCACGGCGGACAGCAGCGCGGCGGCGATCATCACGGCGATGGCGACGAGATAGGGCTTGCGAGAAAGAAGCGACATGACCAGTGTCCCCGTTTGGGTGTCCGTGTGGATGAATTCGGATGGTTCGGCCGCTGCGGCAGCAATGACGACGCTGCGCGCGGCTCTGCCTAATACTGTATACAAAAACGCTATCGACAAGTATCGGCAGGGACTTTAGGGGGCTTCGGTGTTTACCCGATTCGTTGCGGAGCGCCGACAGCGCCCCCGACAGCGCCCCGATGCCACCCGAAACGCCCCGCCAGCGCGCCATGACATGCAAGGGCCGTGCCGATGACGGGCCTGGCGGAAAAAACCGATAGAATTCAGGGTTTGGCACGAACTCCGTGCGACGCCCCGGCGACTTCTGGCGACTTTTGCCGCCGCGGCGGCGCCCTCGCCTGCCGGCCCTGCATGATCGAGCACCCCATGCGGGCCCCTACTTGTCTTCGCCGTCGTCTTTGCCGTCTTCGCCTATGCTGACCTTCCAACAAATGATCCTCACCCTGCAGTCCTACTGGGACCGGCAGGGCTGCGCACTCTTGCAACCCATCGATCTGGAGGTCGGCGCCGGAACCTCGCACGTGCACACCTTCCTGCGCGCGATCGGGCCGGAGCCGTGGCGCGCCGCCTACGTGCAGCCGTCGCGCCGCCCCAAGGACGGCCGCTACGGCGAGAACCCCAACCGCCTGCAGCACTACTACCAGTACCAGGTGGTGCTCAAGCCGGCGCCCGAGAACATCCTGGAGCTGTACCTGGGCTCGCTCGAGGCGCTAGGCCTGGACCTCAAGCAGAACGACATCCGCTTCGTCGAGGACGACTGGGAGAACCCCACGCTGGGCGCCTGGGGCCTGGGCTGGGAAGTCTGGCTCAACGGCATGGAAGTGACCCAGTTCACCTACTTCCAGCAGGTCGGCGGCATCGACTGCAAGCCGATCACCGGCGAGATCACCTACGGCATCGAGCGGCTGGCGATGTACCTGCAGAAGGTCGAGAACGTCTACGACTTGGTCTGGACCGAGTGGGAAGAGAACGGCAAGACCCGCCGCCTGACCTACGGCGACGTGTACCACCAGAACGAGGTGGAGCAGTCCACCTACAACTTCGAGCAGAGCAACACCGAGATCCTGTTCCGCCATTTCGCCGAGCACGAAGCCGAGGCCAAGCGCCTGATGGGCGCCGCCGAAGGACAGGAAGCCGAGGCCGCCAGGCGCCTGCCGCTGCCCGCCTACGAGCAGCTGCTCAAGGCCGCGCACACCTTCAACCTGCTGGACGCGCGCGGCGCCATCTCCGTCACCGAGCGCGCCGCCTACATCGGCCGCATCCGCAACCTGTCGCGCTCGGTCGCGCAGGCCTACTACGAATCGCGCGAGGCGCTGGGCTTCCCGATGTGCGACCGCGAGGCCGCCGCATGACGCGCGCCGCGCGCGGCGCCTGGCGCCGGGGCGCTGCCCTGGCGGTGCTGGCCCTGGCCGCGCGCGGCGCGGCCGGCGCCACCGTGCCCGTGCCCAGCCCGCAGGCGCTGTACCTGCCGGCCGACCTGTCCAACGTGTGCGAGGCCAACCCGCAGGCGCTGCAGCAGGCCATCGACCGGCACTGGCATGGTGCGTTCGGCCCCAACAACGCGCTCGACCAGTGGACCCAACTGGTGCGCACGTTCTCGTGCGACCTGTCCGGCTCCAAGGACCTGGGCTGGCACCGCGTGCCGCTGCGCGCCTACGAGAGCGCGATCCGCTACCCGCTGACCTGGACCGAGACACAGACCGTCAACGGCCGCGTGAAGCGCCTGGTCAAGACCTATTATTCCGCTGCGCAACTGCCGCCCCGGATCGATTTCTGGGTCAGCGGCCGCATCGACGAGATCCGCTACGACCGGCGCCTGCGCCGGCTCGACGCGCGCTTCTTCGCGCCGCGCCCGGGCGCGGGCGCGTCCGGCGCGCGCGGCAGCAGCCCCGCCGGCGCGGACACGCAGTGCGTGGCGACCACGCTGCAATTCCGCCAGCAGAACGGCCTGT
Organism: Cupriavidus ulmosensis; assembly: GCF_977008105.1. Classification (NCBI taxonomy): domain Bacteria; kingdom Pseudomonadati; phylum Pseudomonadota; class Betaproteobacteria; order Burkholderiales; family Burkholderiaceae; genus Cupriavidus; species Cupriavidus ulmosensis. The sequence continues at coordinate 702,227 of NZ_CDRMWP010000001.1, read as the reverse complement.
GGCTGCTGTCCGGCGTAGAACCCACTACCGCACCGCGCTGCTGACGCGCAGCGCGTGCCCCAACTTGCTGGAAACGATTCATGTCGCAACTCCTGACCGATTCGAACGATACGCTGCTGATCGAGCTGTTCACCGAAGAGCTGCCGCCCAAGGCGCTGGCGCGCCTGGGCGAAGCCTTCGCGCAGGGCCTGTTCGCCGGCCTCTCGGCGCAGGGCCTGCTGGGTGACGGCGCGGCCGTGACCGCGTTCGCCACGCCGCGCCGCCTGGCCGCGCAAGTGACCCGCGTGCGCCGCAACGCGCCCGACCGCGAGCAGCGCGAGAAGGTGCTGCCGCTGTCGGTGGCGCTCGACGCCAACGGCGAGCCGACCCCGCCGCTGGCCAAGAAGCTGGCCGCGCTGGCCAGGTCGGTGGGCGTGGAATCGATCGACTGGCGCAGCCTGGAGCGCGCCTCCGACGGCAAGGCCGACGCCTTCTTCCACCGCTACACCGCGCGCGGCGCCGAGCTGGTCGCGGGCCTGCAGGCGGCGCTCGACGACACCATCGCCAAGCTGCCCATCCCCAAGGTGATGAGCTACCAGCGCCCGGACGGCAGCACCGTGCACTTCGTGCGCCCCGCGCACCGCCTGATCGCGCTGCTGGGCGCCGAAGTCGTGCCGGTGACGGCGCTCGGCCTGCAGGCCGGCCGCACCACGCAGGGCCACCGCTTCCTGTCCGACGGCGCGATCGAGATCGCCCACGCCGGCGAATACGCCGCCGTGCTGGAAAGCCGGGGCCGCGTGCTGGCCAGCTACGCCGCGCGCCGCGAGCGCATCCGCGCCGCGCTGCTGGAACAGGCCGGCGACGACCGCGTCATCATGCCCGACGCGCTGCTCGACGAAGTCAACTCGCTGGTGGAATGGCCGGTGGTCTACGCCTGCCATTTCGAGGAAGCCTTCCTCGAAGTGCCGCAGGAATGCCTGATCCTGACCATGCAGACCAACCAGAAGTACTTCGCGCTGACCGACGCCGCCGGCCACCTGCGCAACCGCTTCCTGATCGTCTCCAACCTGGCCACCGACACGCCGCAGTCCATCATCACCGGCAACGAGCGCGTGGTGCGCCCGCGCCTGGCCGACGCCAAGTTCTTCTTCGACCAGGACCGCAAGAAGACCCTGGCCTCGCGCGTGCCGCAACTGGGCAGCGTGGTCTACCACAACAAGATCGGCTCGCAGCTCGACCGCGTGCAGCGCCTGCAGCAGATCGCCGGCCACATCGCCGACGCGCTGGCCGCGGCCGGCATCGCCGTGGACAAGGCCGCCGCCATGCGCGGCGCCGAGCTGGCCAAGGCCGACCTGCTGACCGACATGGTCGGCGAGTTCCCCGAGCTGCAGGGCACGATGGGCACCTACTACGCGCGCCACGACGGCGAGGCCGAGGAAGTGGCGCTGGCCTGCTCCGAGCACTACCGCCCGCGTTTCGCCGGCGACGCGCTGCCGGCCGGCCCGGTGAGCCTGGCCGTGGCGCTGGCCGACAAGCTCGAGACCCTGGTCGGCATCTGGGGCATCGGCCTGTCGCCGACCGGCGAGAAGGATCCGTTCGCGCTGCGCCGCCACGCGCTGGGCATCCTGCGCATGCTGGTGGAGACGCCGCTGCCGCTGGCGCTGGACACACTGCTGGAGATCGCGCAGCAGTCGTTCGCCGGCATCGCCGCGGTCAAGCCCGCGCAGGACGCCATCGCCGACTTCCTCTACGACCGCCTGCGCGGCTACCTCAAGGACAAGGGCTACACCACCAACGAGGTGGAAGCGGTGGTGAGCCAGCGCCCGCGGCGCCTGGACGACATCCTGGCCCGCCTGGAAGCGGTGCGCACCTTCGCCGCGCTGCCGCAGGCCGAGGCGCTGGCCGCGGCCAACAAGCGCATCACCAACATCCTGCGCAAGAACACCGAGCCGGTGGGCCAGGTGCAGCCCGCGCTGCTGCAGGAAGCCGCCGAGAGCGCGCTGCATGCCGCCGTCGAGAGCGTGCGCCCGCAGGTGGAGGCCGCCTTCGCCGGCGGCGACTTCGCCGCCGCGCTGCGCGACCTGGCGCAGTTGCGCGACGCGGTGGACCGCTTCTTCAACGACGTCATGGTGATGGCCGAGGACGCGCAGCTGCGCGCCAACCGGCTCGCGCTGCTGGCCTCGCTGCACGTGCTGGCCAACCGCGTGGCCGACATCTCCAAGCTCGCCGCGTAGGCGGGCGCACCGAACCGGGAGGCCATCATGCCGCAGACTCCGCCCAAGCTCGTCATCCTCGACCGCGACGGGGTGGTCAACCTCGACAGCGACCAGTTCATCAAGACGCCGGACGAATGGATCGCCATCGAAGGCAGCCTGGAGGCGATCGCCTCGCTCAACCAGGCGGGCTACCGCGTGGTGATCGTCAGCAACCAGTCCGGCATCGGCCGCGGCCTGTTCGAGATGAGCGCGCTCAACGCCATGCATGAAAAGATGCACAAGGCGCTGGCCCATCTCGGCGGGCGCGTCGACGCCGTGTTCTTCTGCCCGCATACCGCCGCCGACGGCTGCGACTGCCGCAAGCCCAAGCCCGGCATGCTGGAGCAGCTGGCCGAGCGCTTCGGCGTGGAGCTCAAGGGCGTGTCGCTGGTGGGCGACTCGCTGCGCGACCTCGAAGCCGGCGTGGCGGTGGCCTGCGCCCCGCACTTGGTGCTGACCGGCAAGGGCCGGGAGACCCTGGCCAAGGGCGGCCTGCCGGCCGGCACGCTGGTCCACGATGACCTGCGCGCGTTCGCGCGCTGGCTGCTCACCGGCGACGGCGCCCCGCGCCTGGCCGCCTCCTGAATCCCCTGCGCCCTTTCGCCCTTTCCCCGCACCGATGATCTTTCTCCGCTCCCTGCTGTTCGCGCTGTACCTGCTGGTGCTGACGCCGCCCTACGCCTGCGCGTGCTTCATCGCCTTTCCGTTCATGAGCGCCAACCGCCGCTACGCCTTCGTGCGCGGCTGGCCGCGGCTGGTGATCGCCGCCGCCACGCTGATCTGCGGCATCCGCTACCGCTTCGAGGGCTACGAGAACTTCGACGGCGTGCTCGACAAGCCGGTGGTGGTGCTGTCCAAGCACCAGTCGGCCTGGGAGACCGTGGCCTACGTCGCCACCATGCCCAAGCCGATGTGCTTCGTGTTCAAGCGCGAACTGCTGATGGTGCCGTTCTTCGGCTGGGCGCTGGGCATGCTCAAGATGGTGCACATCAACCGCAAGGAAGGCACGCGCGCGTTCGCCTCGGCCGTGCGCCAGGGCCGCGAGCGGCTGGCCGAGGGCGCCTGGATCATCATGTTCCCGGAAGGCACGCGCACGCCCGCGGGCATGGAAAAGCCGCGCTACAAGAGCGGCGGCGCGCGCCTGGCGGTGGAGGCCGGCGCGTGGGTGGTGCCGATCGCGGTCAACTCCGGCCGCCTGTGGCCGCGCAACGCCTTCATGAAGTACCCTGGCACCATCACGGTCTCCGTGGGCGCGCCGATTTCCTCGGCCAACAAGACCGCCGACCAGCTCAACCAGGAGGTGGAGACGTGGATCGAGCAAGATATGCGTAGAATCGACGCCCAGAGCTACCGGAGCCGCGAGCCCGCATGAAATTGCTGCGCCAATCCCCCGATGCCCCTGGTTCCCAGATGGAGCTGCCGCTGTCCGACGCCCTCGCGGGCGACGGCGCGGCATCCGGCGCGGCGCCGGGCGGATGCACACCGGCGCAGCCCCTCCTGCCCGGCGCCCAGCCCTGGCCGCTGCCGCAGCCCAACGCCCGGCGCCTGCAGGTGGGCGAACGCAGCGTGCACTACACGCTCAAGCGCTCGTCGCGCCGGACCATCGGCTTCACCGTCGACGACCGCGGCCTGTCCATCACCGCGCCGCGCTGGGTGACGCTGGCCGACATCGAATCCGCGATCCTCGAAAAGCAGCGCTGGATCTTCAACAAGCTCGGCGAGTGGCGGCACCGCGAAGCCCGGCGCGTGCTGCCCACCGTGCAATGGCGCGAAGGCGCCAGCCTGCCCTTCCTGGGCCAGGCCATCACGCTGCAGCTCGAGTCCCCCGCCGGCATCCTGCTGTTCGACGCCGACACCCGCGTGCTGCACCTCGCGCTGCCGCCGCACGCCGACGAGCAGCAGATCAAGGACCGCGTGCAGGGCTGGCTGCAGCATCAGGCCAGGCGCCTGCTGTCCCAGCGCCTGGACGTCTACGCCGAAAAGCTCGGCGTGCGGCACAGCGCGTTCGCGCTCACCTCCGCCGCCACGCGCTGGGGCAGCTGCACCGCCGACGGCAAGATCCGGCTGAACTGGCGGCTGATGCATTTTCCGATGTCGATGATCGACTATGTGGCGGCGCATGAGCTGGCGCATCTCAAGGAGATGAACCATAGTCCCAGGTTCTGGGATACGGTGGCGTCGATTTTTCCCGAGTTTCGGGATGCGAGGGCGCAGTTGCGGGCGCATCCGCCGGAGTTGTTGCCGACTTTTTGAGAGGGGGTTTGACGTTGATCTGCTTAACTTCAAAGTCAACTTCAACGGCTTAACGTCAAAATCCACTTCAAAGTCAAAGTCAAAGGCTTTCGCTCCCCCGGAGCGACCTACTTTCTTTTCCCCGAAAAGAAAGTAGGCAAAGAAAGCGGGCTGCCTGGCCGGCAGGGGCAGAGCCGAACAGGGTTACTGGTTGTTGGTGGTTTCGTGGTGGGGGCGGTGGTTCTGCTGGCATCCTGCCGTTACCAGTTCGGCTCGCCACGAACTTGCTGGCGGTGGTGGTCGCGGGGTCAGACCTATGATGGCGGACGCACTGCTGATTCGGGCATCTGCCGTTACCGGCGCGAGCCACCACGACATAGCACCCTCGTGGTTTCGTGGTGGGCATGGTGGACCCAGCGCGGGTGCGTTGGGTTACTGGAACCGGGATTGCTTTTCAGGCGTCCGGCACTGCGCTCAAATGGGGACCACCGCGCCCACCACGAAACCAGCACCGTTTCTATGACGTACCCATCCGCCCCGGTCGCGGCAGCAGCTTGAGGGGCCTGGGCCTACGCCATCATGCAGCGCCACCACGAATCGAACACCACCCGAGAGACAGTGGCCGCCAAAACCGGTACCGGCAGAATCCCAGCAGAACCACCACCTCCACCACGAAACCACCAACCCGAGAAACCCTGTTCGGCTCTGCCCCTGCCGGCCAGGCAGCCCGCTTTCTTTGCCTACTTTCTTTTCGGGGAAAAGAAAGTAGGTCGCTCCGGGGGAGCGAAAGCCTTTGACTTTGATGTTGACGTTCAGCAGTTGACGTCATGCAGCCACCTTTGAAGCCCACCCCCATCCCGTCTAAAATACCCCCCTCCCCCCCCCCCCACCAACAACCAAACCCCAAAAATGCGTCTCCTCCACACCATGCTCCGCGTCGGCGACCTCCAGCGCTCGATCGACTTTTACACCCGCATCCTCGGCATGCAACTGCTGCGCCAGAGCGACAACCCCGAATACAAGTACCGCCTGGCCTTCGTCGGCTATGGCCCGGAATCCGAGACGGCCGTGCTGGAGCTGACCTACAACTACGGCGTCGACAAGTACGAAATGGGCACCGCCTACGGCCACGTCGCGCTGGAGACCGACGACGCCGCGGCGGCCTGCGAGCGTATCCGCGCGGCTGGCGGCAAGGTCACGCGCGAGGCGGGCCCGGTCAAGGGCGGCACTACCGTGATCGCCTTCGTGGAGGACCCGGACGGCTACAAGATCGAGCTGATCGAGCGCCACTCCACGCGCGACGCGGCGCGTCCTTGAGGTGGGCGCGCCGGCGCTGAGCCGCCGTCCGCTGGACGGCACCGCGATCGGCCTGATGGTGCTGCTGTGCCTGGTCTGGGGTCTGCAGCAGGTGGTGATCAAGATGACCGCGCCGCTGATGGGCGCGGTGCTGCAGGCGGGCGTGCGCTCGGCGGTGGCGGCGCTGCTGGTGCTGGCCGGCATCGTGCTGGTGAACCGGCGCGCCTGAAGCGGCGCGGCGCGCCTTCCCGAAAAACTCAGAAGCGGAACGTGCCCAGCGCGTCGCGCACTTCGTCGAGCGTGCGCTGGGTGATGCCGCGCGCCTGCTCGGTGCCGTGGCGCAGGATGTCGAACACGTGCTGCGGGTCCTTGGCGAGCGCTTCGCGGCGCTCGCGGATCGGCGCCAGCAGCGCCTGCAGCACGCCTTCGAGCCGGCGCTTGAGCACCATGTCGCCGAGGCCGCCGCGGCGGTAGTGCGCCTTCAGTTCCGCCACTTCGTCGGCGGCCTCGTCGAACGCATCGAGGTAGGTGAACACCACGTTGCCTTCCACCTGGCCCGGATCGGACACCTTGAGGTGGCTGGGGTCGGTGTACATGCGCATGACCGCTTCCTTGATCTGCTCGGGCGTGGCCGCGAGCGGGATCGCGTTGCCCTGCGACTTGCTCATCTTGGCCTTGCCGTCGACGCCGGGCAGGCGGCCGAAGCGCGGGATCAGCGCGGCGGCCTCGGGCAGCACGTCGCGCCCGACCTGGTGGTTGATGCGGCGCACGATCTCGTTGGTCTGCTCGATCAGCGGCGCCTGGTCCTCGCCCACCGGCACCACCTCGGCCTTGAAGCCGGTGATGTCGGCGGCCTGCGCGGCCGGGTAGCACAGGAAGCCGGCCGGGATGTCGCGGCCGAAGCCGCGCGCCTGGATCTCTTCCTTGATGGTCGGGTTGCGCTCGAGGCGGGCCACCGTGACGAAGTTCAGGTACAGCAGCGTCAGCTCGGCCAGCGCGGGCAGGTAGGACTGCACCGTGATGGTGGTCTTGGCCGGGTCGATGCCGACCGCCAGGTAGTCGAGCGCCACCTCCAGCACGTTGCGCCGCACCTTGTCGGGATCGTGCGCGTTGTCGGTCATGGCCTGGGTGTCGGCCAGCAGCAGGTATTGCTGGTGGGAATCCTGCAGCGCCACGCGGCTCTTGAGCGAGCCGACGTAGTGGCCGAGGTGGAGCTGGCCGGTGGGACGGTCGCCGGTGAGGATGACCTTGCGCCGGGGCGCCTGCGTTTCGCTAGTCATGGCATTTCCTTGGGAGGGGTGGCGCCGCGCAGCGGTCCGGCGGGGCGATGCGCCTGCCGGGCGGGCTGCGGCGGCTGAAGTCGGGATCGGTGGATCTGTCGGTGGATCTGTCGGTGAATGTCCGGTCGATGACGGCGCGCCGCTCGCTTCAGCGGCGGCGCCAGCGACGGACGCGGAGCATACGGGTCGGCATGGCGCGCATCATCGCAACGGCCTCACGCGGCGGGCAGTTCGAGCTGGCGCGCCAGCCCGACGTAGTCGGCCACCGGCACTTCCTCGGCGCGCCGGCTCAGGTCGAAGCCCAGCGCGTCGAAGTCGACCTGGTCGCGCAGCATCGACAGCGTGTTGCGCAGCACCTTGCGCCGCTGCGAGAACGCCGCGGCGACCACGTCGCCGAGCACGGTCAGGTCGCAGGCCGGATACGGCGAGCGCAACTGGCCGTCGGCCTGGCGCGGCCACGGGATCATGCGCACCACGGCGGAGTCGACCTTGGGCGGCGGATTGAACGAGGCCGGCGGCACGTCCAGCACGTGCTCCATGTGGTAGCGCACCTGCAGCATGATCGACAGCCGGCCGAAGGCCTTGCTGCCGGGCTCGGCCACCATGCGCTCCACCACTTCCTTCTGCAGCATGAAATGCTGGTCGCGCACGAGGTCGGCGAAGGCGGCGAGGTGGAACAGCAGCGGGCTGGAGATGTTGTACGGCAGGTTGCCGACGATGCGCAGCGGCTTGCCGGCCTCGTGCAGCTTGCCGAAGTCGAAGGCCAGCGCGTCGCCGGCATGGATGGTCAGGCGCTCGCCATAGCGGCGGCGCAGGCGCTCGACCAGGTCGCGGTCCAGCTCCACCACCTGCATCCGCGGCAGGCGCTCGAGCAGCGGCTGGGTCAGCGCGCCGAGGCCCGGGCCGATCTCGACCAGGGTGTCGCCCGGCTGCGGGTCGATGGCGCTGACGATGCCGTGGATGATGCCGTCATCGACCAGGAAGTTCTGCCCGAATCGTTTGCGGGCCACGTGGCCCTGATGTACGTTGGAACGCATAGCTCTCTCGTCGGCTCTCGCCGGGCCTCAGCGGGTTGCCGCCGGCACGGCGCGCGGGCGGCCGCCGGCGTGTCCGGCCATGACGATGGCATTGCGGATCGCCTCGATCATGCTGCCGTGCTCGGCGCGGCCGCTGCCGGCCAGGTCGAGCGCCGTGCCGTGGTCGACCGACGTGCGGATGAAGGGCAGGCCCAGCGTGATGTTGACGCCGTGCCCGAAGGTGCCGTACTTGAGCGGCGCGAGGCCCTGATCGTGGTACATCGCCAGCACGCAGTCGGCGCCGTCGAGGTGGCGCGGCTGGAACAGCGTGTCGGCCGGATAGGGCCCGCGCGCGTCGATGCCGGCGTCGGCGGCCGCGGCCAGCGCGGGGATGATGACGTCGATTTCCTCGTGGCCCATGTGGCCGCTCTCGCCGGCGTGGGGGTTGAGCCCCGTCACCAGGATGCGCGGGCGCTCGATGCCGAAGTGGCGGCGCAGGTCGGCGTCGACGATGGCCAGCGTCTGCACCAGCATGGACACGTCGATCGCGTCGGGCACCGCGCGCAGCGGCAGGTGGGTGGTAGCCAGCGCCACGCGCAGCACGGCGTTGGCGTGCGCGGGCTGCGGGCCGGCCAGCATCATCACCACGCGCGGCACGCCGGCGCGCTCGGCCAGGTATTCGGTGTGGCCGGTAAACGGCACGCCGGCGTCATTGATGGTGCTCTTCTGCACCGGCGCCGTGACCATGCCGGCGTAGCGCGCGGCGCCGTCCGCGCCGGGCGTGCAGCCGTCGATGGCGTGGTCCAGCAGCGCCAGCACGTAGTCGCCGTTGCGCGCGTCGAGCCGGCCGGCATGGCACGGCACCGACAGCGCGATGTCCTCACTCGCCACGCTGCCGTCGGCCAGCCGGCGGGCCCACGCCTGCGCCACGCCGAGCGCGGCGGCGCGCTCGGCCAGCAGGCGCGCGTCGCCGATCACGTGGAAGCGCGCCTGCGGGTACTCGCCGGCCATCTGCAGCAGGGCGCCCACGGTGATGTCGGGGCCGATGCCGGCAGGCTCCCCGGTGGTGATGGCCAGCGCGAGCGGTGCGGACATGGCGGCGGCGCGCGCGCTCAATTCTCGGAACGCTGGCGGTTGACGCGGTATTCCACGTAGGCCGCCTGGCGCAGTTGGCGCTGCCAGTCTTCGTAGGCCGCGCGGATCTTCTGCTCGCGCACTTCGGCGCGGGCGAAATCGCGCTGCTTTTCCGGCGTGATCTCGGTTTCGCGGCGGTCGAGGACCTGGATCAGGTGCACGCCGAACTGGCTGACCACCGGCTCGGATACCTCGCCCGGGCGCAGCCGGCTCATGGCCTGCTCGAACTCGGGCACCAGCTCGCCGGGCGAGACCCAGCCGAGGTCGCCGCCGTTGGAGGCGGAGCCGTCCTGCGAGAAGCGGCGCGCGGCGTCGGCGAAATCGCCGCCGTGGGTGATGCGGTCGCGCAGCGTGGACAACTGGCGGCGCGCCTCGGCTTCCGGCATGTTGGGGCCGGTGCGGATCAGGATGTGGCGCACCTGGGTCTGGGCGATGCGCTCGCTGGCCGCCGGGTTCGGCGCCGCGGCCGGCGCGGTGCGCTTGGCCACCAGCTTGAGCACGTGGAAGCCGTTGGCGCTTTCGATCACCTGCGGCGCCACCGCGCCCACCTGCAGGTCGAGCACGGCGTTGGCGAACAGCGCCGGCAGGCGGCCGATCTCGCGGAAGCCGAGCGCGCCGCCCTGGGCCGCTTCCGCCGAGTCGGAGGCTTTCGCCAGCTGGGCGAAGTCGGCGCCGCCCTGGACCTGCTTGAGCAGGCCCTCGGCCTTGGCGCGCAGCGCGGTCTTCTGGGCGTCCGAGGCGTCTTCCGGCACGCGCACCAGGATCTGGGCGACGTTGTACTCGGTCGGGCCGCTGCCGGCGGCGCCCTGGCCGCCGCGCGCGGCGAGATAGTTGTCGATCTCGCCGTCGTAGACCTGGACCTTGGAGTCGACCTCGCGCTCGCGCAGGCGGATCACCTGCACCTGCTTGCGCAGCTCGTCGCGGTACTTGGGCCAGGCCATGCCGCTGCGCTCGACCTGCGAGCGCAGGTCGGTCACGCTCATGCGGTTCTGCTGCGCCACCGACTCGACCGCGCGGTCGACTTCCTGGTCGGTCACCTTGATGCCCGCGTCCTGCGCGGCCTGCGTCTGCACGCGCTCCATCACCAGGCGCTCCAGCACCTCGCCGAGCAGGTCGGCGCGCGCCGGCACCGGCCGGTTGGCGGCGCGCAGCTGTCCCTCAATCTCGTCGGCGCGGTCCAGCAGCTCGCGCCGTGTGATCACGCTGCTGTCGACGATCGCCACCACCTCGTCCACCAGCTGCGAGCGCTGGGCGGTGGCGCCGGGCTGCGTCACGCCCAGGCGCGGCTGGCTCGGCGAAGTGGCGCTGCTGTCGCCCGCCTGCGGCAGGAAGATGCCGGTGGCGCGCGGCTGGGCGCCGGGCGCCTTGAGCTGCGCCGCGGCAGGCAGCGCGAAAGCGGCCAGCAGCGCGGCCAGCAGCAGGCTATGCCAGCCGGTCAGGCCGGACGGCAGGTGGGACAACGCGGTGCTTTCTTGACGTTTCATCATGGTCCGTCATTCGTAATGGTCGAGCTGGGATGGAATCACCGGACTGGCGGTGACGGGCTCATAACCCGGCACGTTCAGCCGCAGTATATCCAGCGGATTGGAGCCGATCTTGGACAGCCCGCGGAACTCCACCTGGAAGAAGATCCGTCCGGTGTAGCCGTTCGTCGTGTTGCGGAAGCGCTGGTAGACCACCCGTCCGACCCAGCAGTCGGCCGCGTATTCGACCCCGGCGAGCGCGTCGACGAGCTGGCTCGCGCTCATGTCGAACGCGACCCGGCCGATGCCGTAGGTGCGCTGGGTCAGCGGCCACTGGCTCGACAGCTCGAGCTGGTCGATGGCGGTATCGTCCGTCACCGAGGTCGGCCGGCGGTAGCGGTAGCCGATATTGAACGTCTTGCGCGCCTCGGGACGCCACGAGAAGGCGATATTCGAATAAATCACACGGTCGCTGTCCGGGTTGTACTGCACCCCGGTATCGAGATAATAGCCCCGGAACAGCTGGACCGTGGCCGCCGCCAGCAGGTCGGAGTAGCCGGCCTTGCCGATCGGGTCGGTGCCGCCGATCTGCACGCGCTGGCCGGTCAGGTCGAAGCGCTGGGCGATGGTGCCGCGGAAGCGCTCGATGCCGGTGCCCGCCTCGATCAGGCGCGTGGTCACGCCAGCCGTGATCTTGTTGTTGTCGGCGATGCGGTCGTAGCCGGTAAACGGGTTCTCGCTGAAGATCTGGCCGTAGCCGAAGTCCGACTGCACGGTATCGAACAGCGGGAACAGGCTCTGGTCGCGGAACGGCGTGTAGACATAGAACAGGCGCGGCTCGAGCGTCTGCACGTAGTTGACGCCGAACAGCCGGCTCACGGTCGGCGCGTCGCGCTCGAAGGTCATGCCGGAGTCCACGCTGAAGGTCGGCAGGTTCCGGTTCAGCGTGTTGGGCGTGCCCGCCGCGATCGAGCCCGGCTCCATCTGGTACTGGGTGGCGTTGAACGACACCTTGGGCGTGACGAACCAGCCGGGCCGCACGATCGGGTAGCTGATCGACGGCTGAATGAACAGGCGGTCGCCTTCGGGCTGCTGCGCGCTGCCCGCCGACAGCGGGATGCGGAAGCGGCTGAAGTCGGTCTCCACCTGGATGTCGAAACCGCCCAGGTCATAGCGGATGTACTTGCCGTTCAACTGCGGCACGCGCTCGTAGGAAGGCCCGCTCGGCGGCAGCGTCTGGAACTTCTGCACGCGCGCCAGCAGCGAGAAATCCTGCCAGTTGTAGGTGATGCCCCCTTCCTGGTTGTATTGCAGTTGCGTAGCCTGCACCACCGAGCGGCTCAGGTCGTTCGGATACTGGGCATCCGACACCTTGTTCACGTTCACATACGCGGCCAGCCCGGGGGCGAGCGTCTGCACATGCTGGATCGAGTACGACCAGCGGTTGGTCTTGGTCTTCTGGTCGTCCGGCAGGAACTCGGCGCGGATGCGCCCGGCGTAGCCGCTGCCGATATAGCGGTAGTCGCTGCCGAGCTGGAAGCCGCGCGAGCTCACCACGCGCGGAAAGACCGTCAGGTCGCGGTTGGGCGCGATATTGAAGTAATACGGCGCCGTCAGGTCCAGGCCGGACGAGGAACTGTAGCCGAACAGCGGCGGCAGGAAGCCACTGTGGCGGTCGCTGTTGAGCGGGAAGCTGAACACCGGCGCGGCCATGATCGGCACGTCGAAGAAGCGCAGCACGCCGCCGTAGGCGGTGCCGACCTGTCGATCGTTGTCGATGTCGAGCGTGCGCGCGCTGAAATACCAGTCCGCGTTGTCCGGCGAACAGGTGGTATAGGTGGCGTGCTGGATCGTGCTGACGTCCTTGTCGAGGAAGTCGATGCGCTCGGCCTTGCCCGAGCCGCCGGTCTGCTGGAAATAATAGTCCGGCGACAGCATGTAGCCTTCGTTGGCCTCGACCTTGAGCCGGGCTTCCGGGCCCACCGCCAGCGAGCCGCCGCGCGACAGGCGCGCGTTGCCGTGCACGAAGGCCTCGTCGCTGTCCTGGTCGTAGGTGAGCTTGTCGCCCTTGACCACGCCGCCCGCGCGGCGCAGCTCGGCGTTGCCCTCGAGCTCCACGCCGCGCTGGTTGTAGCCGTTCATGCGGTCGCCCGAGACGAAGGTCGGCGGGTTCTCGCCGGGCGCCGCCGGCGGGGCCTGGGGGCCGCCGGGCTCGGCCAGGCGCGGCACCAACTCGCCGGAGACCGGCGGCGCCTCGGGCACCTGCGCGGCGGCGGGCTCGGCGACCGGCAGGTCGGGAATGACCGAACTCGCTGTCTGCGCCTGCGCGCACACCGACCATCCGGCCATCGCCAACACGAGCGGGCGCAGTGCGCTGCCGGGCAGTCGCGCCGATGTCTTGCTTGCCTTCTGGTGCGGTGATCGTCGTTGTTCGGTCATGCGAGCGGGTCATGGGTCAGCGCGACGGCGGCGGTCCAGTGGCCGCCAGCCGCCGCCGGAGCAGGCTTTCCGGGCAAGGCAAGCCCACCCGGGGCCGCCCCGGGGCCCGGTGCTGGTCGGGTATTATACGGGGCATCGTATTCTCCCTTTCCGGCATGGCAGCACATCCTCTCGACCCGCGTCTCGACCAGCTCAAACTGTGGGTGTCCGGACTCGGTCCGGCCTGGTCGGTCGACCCCGCCTCCTGCGTGCCGGCCTCGGCCGACGCCAGCTTCCGGCGCTACTTCCGCGCCCGCACCGGCAATCCGGCGCATCCGAGCGTGATCGTGATGGATGCGCCGCCCGCGCAGGAAGACTGCCGCCCGTTCATCCACGTGGCCGGCCTGTTCGGCGACGCCGGCGTGACCGTGCCCAAGGTGCTGGCGCAGGACCTGGAGCAGGGCTTCCTGCTGCTGAGCGACCTGGGCAACACCACCTACCTGTCGCGGCTCGACACCGCCAGCGCGCGGCAGCTGTACGGCGACGCCGCGGCGGCGCTGGTGCGCATCCAGGCGGCCACCCGCCCCGGCACCCTGCCCGCCTACGACCAGGCGCTGCTGCAGCGCGAGCTCGACCTGTTCCCGCAGTGGTACGTGGCGCGGCACCTCGGCGTCACGCTCACGGCGGCGCAGCAGGAAGGCCTGGCCGAAGTGATGCAGGCGCTGCTGGCCAACAACCTCGCGCAGCCGCAGGTCTACGTGCACCGCGACTACCACTCGCGCAACCTGATGGTGCTCGAGGGCGAGGCCAATCCCGGCATCCTCGACTTCCAGGACGCGGTGATCGGCCCCATCACCTACGACGCGGTCTCGCTGTGGCGCGACGCCTACGTCGAATGGGAAGAAGAGGCGCAGCTCGACTGGCTGATCCGCTACTGGGAGCGCGCGCGCAAGGCCGGCCTGCCGGTGGCCGGCGATTTCGGCGACTTCTACCGCGACTTCGAGTGGATGGGCCTGCAGCGCCATCTCAAGGTGCTCGGCATCTTCGCCCGCCTGTACCACCGCGACGGCAAGGACGGCTACCTCGCCAACCTGCCGCTGGTGCTGAAATACGCGCGCCAGGTGGCCGGCCGCTACGCCGAACTGCGCAAGCTGGTACGCCTGTTCGACGCCCTCGACGGCGTCGAGCGCCCGGTCGGCTACACCTTCTGATGGCCGCCGCACAAGGCGGGCCCGCCGCCTCGCCCGCCGGGCCCGCCGCCACCCGCCGCGGCGAATGGTGGGCCGGCGTGCGCGCGCTGGCGCCGATGCTGCTCGGCGTGGTGCCGTTCGGCCTGATCTATGGCGTGCTGGCGGTCAACGCCGGCATGCCGGCGTGGCTGGCCTGCGCCATGAGCGCGGTGGTGTTCGGCGGCGCCTCGCAGATGATCCTCACACAGTTGTGGGCGGCCGGCACGCCGGCCGTGCTGATCGCGGTCACGGTGGCGATGGTCAACCTGCGCCACGCGCTCTACTCGGCCAGCATCGCGCCGGCGCTGGCCCACCTGCCGCGCCGCTGGAAGGCGCTGGTGGCCTACCTGCTGACCGACGAGGCCTTCGCCGCCATGACGCGCCGCCTGGCCGACGACGGCGAGCGGCGGCGCTACCGCCACTGGTTCTTCTTCGGCGCCGGGTTCTCGCTGTGGGCGAGCTGGCAGGTCTCGACGCTGGCCGGCGTGCTGGTCGGCGCGCAGGTGCCGCGCGACTGGCCGCTCGACTTCTTCCTGCCGCTGACCTTCATCGCCATCATCGTGCCCGGCATCCGGCACCGCTCGCATGGCGCGGCGGCGCTGGTGGCCAGCGCGCTGGCGGTGGCCTGCTTCGGCATGCCGCACAAGCTGGGCCTGATGGTGGCGGCGCTGGGCGGCATCGCCGCCGGCATGCTGCTGCGCGGCGGCGGCCAGCGCAAGCACGGCGCCACGGAGCCCGCGGCATGAGCCAGATGACCTTGCTGCTGGTGTTCCTCGGCGCCGGCCTCGCCACCTTCCTGATCCGCCTGTCCTTCATCGCCGTGGAAGGCCGGGTGCGGCTGCCCTCGTGGTTCCGCACCGCGCTGCAGTTCGTGCCGGCGGCCATGCTGTCGGCGCTGATCGCGCCCGACCTGCTGATGCGCGGCGGCCGGCTCGCGCTCGGCCTGGACAACGCGCGCCTGCTGGCCGGCCTGGTGGCCATCGTCATCGCCGCGCGCACGCGCAGCGTCGGCTGGACCATCGCCGGCGGCATGGCCACGCTGATCGGCCTCACCTGGTGGCTCGACCACCTGCCGAAATGAACGCCAACGCGAACGCACCGGAGCCCGCCTTGAAAGCCATGATCTTCGCCGCCGGGCGCGGCGAGCGCATGCGCCCGCTGACCGACGCCCGCCCCAAGCCGCTGCTGCCGGCCGGCGGCAAGCCGCTGATCGTCTGGCAGATCGAGGCGCTGGCGCGCGCCGGCTTCACCGACATCGTCATCAACCACGCATGGCTCGGCCAGCAGATCGAGGACGCGCTCGGCGACGGCGGCCGCTTCGGCGTGCGCCTGGCCTACTCGGCCGAGGCCAGCGCGCTGGAGACCGCCGGCGGCATCGCCCGCGCCCTGCCGCTGCTGAGCGCAGCGCCGGCGCGCGGCGACATCTTCCTGGCGGTGTCGGGCGACATCTTCACCGACTTCGACTACCGCGCGCTGCTGCCGCGCGCGCGCGCGCTGGCCGGCGCGCCCGAGCCGCGCATGCACCTGGTGATGGTGCCCAACCCGCCGTTCCATCCCGGCGGCGACTTCGCGCTCGGCGCCGACGGCCTGCTGCGGCCCGCCGGCAGCGCCGGCGCGGCCAGCCTGACCTTCGGCAACATCGGCCTGTACGACACGCGCATGTTCGCCGACATCGAGCCCGGCCGGAAGGTCGCCATGACGCCCTACTACCGCGCCGCCGTGGCCGCCGGCCTGGCCAGCGGCGAGCGCTTCGACGGCGCCTGGGAGAACGTCGGCACCCCGGCCCAGCTTGCCGGCCTGGACGCCGCCCTGCGCGCCGCGGCCGGCGCCGGCGCCGCGCCGCCGCGCTGACCCGCCGATGGCGGCGGCGTAGAATCGAGCCTGTTCCCCCCAACATCCACGTGGCCACACACATGACCGCTCCCGACCCCGCCCTTCTTTCCGCCTGTCGCGGCCGCCGCGCCCGCGTGCTGCAGCAGTTGCGCGCCGCCGGCGGCGGCGTGGCGATCCTGCCCACCGCGCCGGAAGCCATGCGCAACCGCGACAGCGACTACCCGTATCGCCACGACAGCTATTTCTATTACCTGACCGGCTTCACCGAGCCGGAAGCGGTGCTGGTGCTGGTGGCGCCGGCCGCGGGCCCGGAGCGCTGCATCCTGTTCTGCCGCCCCAAGCACGAAGAGCGCGAGATCTGGGACGGCTTCCGCCACGGCCCGGAAGGCGCGCAGGCCGCGTTCGGCTTCGACGCGGCGCATTCGGTCGAGGAGATCGACACGCTGCTGCCGCCGCTGCTGGCCAACCACGCCGTGCTGGCCTACCCGCTGGCCGCCACCACCCGCACCGACATGCAGGTGCGCCGCTGGCTCGACGCGGTGCGCATGCAGGGCCGCGCCGGCGTGACCGCGCCGGCGACCGCGCTCGACATCCGCACCATCCTCGACGAGATGCGCCTGTTCAAGGACGCCGGCGAGATCGCGGTGATGCGCCGCGCCGGCGAGATCTCGGCGCAGGCGCACGTGCGCGCCATGCGCGCGTCGCGCCAGGGGCTGCGCGAATACCACCTCGAAGCCGAACTGCTCTACGAATTCCGCCGCCACGGCGCGCAGAGCGTGGCCTACAACTCGATCGTCGCCACCGGCGCCAATGCCTGCGTGCTGCACTACCGCGCCGGCCCGGCCGAACTGCGCGACGGCGACCTGTGCCTGATCGACGCCGGCTGCGAACTCGACAGCTATGCGTCGGACATCACCCGCACCTTCCCGGTCTCGGGCCGCTTCTCGCCGGCCCAGCGCGAGCTCTACGACCTGGTGCTGGCCGCGCAGGAAGCCGCCATCGCCGAGACCCGCCCCGGCGTGCCCTACAACGTGCCGCACGACGCCGCCACGCGCGTGCTGGCGCAGGGCATGCTCGACAGCGGCCTGCTCGACGCGAACCGCTGCGGCAACGTCGACGACGTGCTCGCCAGCGGCGCCTACCGCCAGTTCTACATGCACCGCACCGGCCACTGGCTGGGCATGGACGTGCACGACGTGGGCGAATACCGCGTGCCGGGCGCCGCGCCGGCCGAAGGCGAACGCCCGTGGCGCCCGCTCGAGCCCGGCATGGTGCTGACCGTGGAGCCGGGCATCTACGTGCGCCCGGCGCCGGATGTGTCCGAGCGCTTCTGGCACATCGGCATCCGCATCGAGGACGACGCGGTCGTCACCGCCGCCGGCTGCGAGCTGATCACGCGCGGCGTGCCGGTCAAGGCCGACGAGATCGAAGCCCTCATGCGCGAGGCGGGAGGTGCGCGATGATCGGCTGGCTGCGCAAGGTCCTGCCCGGCGCCGGCCGCGCCGACGCCCTGCGCGCGCGCGGCTACGATCCGTCGCAGCCGTTCGTGATCAATCTCTACGATGACCGCGTGGTGGTGCACCGCCCCGACGGCCAGCGCGAGGAAGTCGAGTGGGACGCGCTGGAGCGCGTGGTGGTGCGGGTCTCGAACCGCGAGCCGTGGGCCGGCCCCGCCTGGCTGATCCTGGTCGGCGACCCGGCCGCCGACGGCGCCCGGCGCGGCTGCGTGGTGCCGATGAACGCGGTCAACCAGGCCGCGCTGGTGGAGCGCCTGCAGGCGCTGCCCGGCTTCAGCCAGTCCAAGCTCGACAACGCGCTGCGCGACGCCGCGGCCGGCAAGCACCGCACCGACGCCAACCTGTGGAAGCGCGGCGCGCAGCCGGAGCCGGCCGCGAGCGATGCCGGCGCGGCGGACCCGGCAAGGCAGGCGGACGCGGCGGACGGCACGCATGCGCCCGGCGGCCACTGACGACATCATGGACGCGGATATCGCCATCGTCGGCGCCGGCCCGGTCGGCCTGTCCCTGGCCTGCCTGCTGCTGCGCACCAGTCCCTGGCGGGTGGCGCTGATCGACGCCGCCACGCCGGCGCGCGCGGCGCGCGACCCGCGCGCCATCGCGCTCTCGCACGGCAGCCGCCAGCTGCTCGAGCAGATCGGCGCATGGCCGCGCGCGGTGACGCCGATCGAACACATCCATGTGTCGCAGCGCGGGCGCTTCGGCCACGTGCGCCTGCACCACGACGACTACGCCGTGCCGGCGCTCGGCTACGTGGTGCGCTACGGCGAGCTGTGCGGCGCGCTCGAGCGGGCGCTGGCCGCGGCCGCGCAGTCCGTGCCGGACGGCGGCGCGCGCCTGCTGCGCGCCTACGACACGCACATCGGGCACACCGGACAGCACGACGATCCCGCCGGGCTGGTGCGCCTGAGCGGCCACGCGCACGAGCAGCAGCCCGCCGTCTTCACCGCGCGGCTGGCGGTGCAGGCCGAGGGCGGCCTGTTCCAGCCGCAGGCCGACAAGGACCAGGGCAAAGACAAGGACAAGGACAAGGCCGCGCCGCGCGCGCGCGGCGGCCCGGTGTTCCGGCGCGACTACGGCCAGACCGCCATCATCGCCCACGTGATCTGCTCGCGCCCGCAGCCGGGCTGGGCCTGGGAGCGCTTCACCGAGGAAGGCCCGCTGGCGCTGCTGCCCTATGAAGAACAGCACGGCGAGCCGGGCTACGCGCTGGTCTGGTGCTGCCCGCCGGAACAGGCGGCGCGCCGCCTGGCCCTGCCCGACGCGGCGTTCCTCGCCGAGCTGGAGCAGGCGTTCGGCGCGCGCATGGGCCGCTTCACCGCGATCGGCAAGCGCCACGCGTTCCCGCTCGGGCTCAATGCCGCCCAGGTGACGGTCGACGGCCGCGTGGTCGCGGTCGGCAATGCCGCGCAGACGCTGCATCCGGTGGCCGGCCAGGGCCTCAACCTGGGGCTGCGCGACGCGTTCGCGCTGGGCGCCGCGCTGCGCGCCGAGTGCAGCCCGCAGGCCTTGCAGGCGTTCGCCGGGCGGCAGCGGCTGGACCGCGCCGTGACCATCGGCGTGACCGACATGCTGCCCCGGCTGTTCGGCGTGTCCTACCCGCTGGCCGCGCATGCGCGCGGCGCCTCGCTGGCGGCGCTGGCCTGCCTCGGGCCGCTCAAGGATGCGCTGGCGCGGCAGATGATGTACGGCATGCGGCGCTGACGCCGCCGGGGCCGCGGCAACGCGCGCTGCGGGGCGCTGCGGGGCGCGCGGCCGCGCTGCGCCACGGTCCCGCCGCCGGCCGTCGCGGCGCCCTTGCGATTATTTGCTCAAAACTTAAGCAACCCGCCCGGTTTGGCGGTAAAATCCTGCCCTCGCACATGCCCCTGGAAGTCGCCGAACCTTGCGCCGAGCATGGTTTCGGCAGGGCATGCCATTTCATTTTTGTCTCGTTGCGGGCCGCCTTGCCGGCCCCCCGCCAGTCTCTATCGTGCAAATCGGACCGCACCTGCTCCGCAACAATCTGTTCGTCGCGCCCATGGCCGGCGTGACGGACCGTCCCTTCCGCCAGCTCTGCAAGCGGCTGGGCGCGGGTTATGCGGTGTCGGAAATGGTCGCGTCCAATGCGCAGTTGTGGAAGAGCGAGAAGACCATGCGGCGCGCCAATCACACTGGCGAAGTCGAGCCGATCGCGGTGCAGATCGCCGGCGCCGAGCCGTCGATGATGGCCGAGGCGGCGCGCTACAACGTCGAGCGCGGCGCGCAGATCATCGACATCAACATGGGCTGCCCGGCCAAGAAGGTGTGCAACGTCGCCGCCGGCTCGGCGCTGCTGCAGAACGAGCCGCTGGTGGCGCGCATCGTCGCGGCGGTGGTCGCCGCGGTGGCCGAGGTCGATCCGCGCGTGCCCGTCACGCTCAAGATCCGCACCGGCTGGGACCGCCAGAACCGCAACGCGCTGCGCGTCGCGCACCTCGCCCAGGAAGCCGGCATCAGCATGCTGACCGTGCACGGCCGCACGCGCGCCGACCTGTACAAGGGCGAGGCCGAGTACGAGACCATCGCCGCGGTCAAGGCGTCGGTCTCGATCCCGGTGGTCGCCAACGGCGACATCGACTCGCCGCACAAGGCCAGGCACGTGCTGGCCGCGACCGGCGCCGACGCCATCATGATCGGCCGCGCGGCGCAGGGCCGGCCCTGGCTGTTCCGCGAGATCGCGCACTATCTCGACACCGGCGCGCTGCTGCCGCCACCCGAGGTGGCCGAGATCCGCGCGATCATGAACGAGCACCTCGAAGACCACTACGCGTTCTACGGCGAGTTCACCGGCGTGCGCACCGCGCGCAAGCACATCGCGTGGTACACGCGCGGGCTGGCCGGCGCCAACCTGTTCCGCCACCACATGAACACGCTGGACAGCAGCACCGCCCAGCTGGCCGCGGTCAACGCCTTCTTCGACCAGCAGGCGCTGCTGTCGGACCGCCTGGTCTACGTGGACGAAGGCGCGGCCGGCCCGGACGGCGACGAAGACGACCGCAACGGGTCGAACAACAACAAGAACGGGGAGTTGCTTGCCGCATGAGCCGCAACGCTATCGACCAGTGCATTCGGGACAGCCTGAGTGCCTATTTCCGCGACCTGGACGGCGAAGAGCCGTCGAACATGTACAACATGGTGCTCGAAGCCGTGGAGCGGCCGCTGCTGGAAGCCGTGATGGCGCGCGCCGAGCGCAACCAGTCGCTGGCCGCCGCCTACCTGGGCATCAATCGCAATACGCTGCGCAAGAAACTGCAGCAGCACGGTTTACTTTGAAGCGTTCCCCACAGCCATGATCAAGCAAGCTCTTCTCTCCGTATCCGACAAGACCGGCATCGTCGACTTCGCCCGCGAGCTCAACGCGCTGGGCGTGGCGCTGCTCTCCACCGGCGGCACCGCCAAGCTACTCGCCGAGGCCGGCCTGCCGGTCACGGAAGTGGCCGACTACACCGGCTTCCCCGAAATGCTCGACGGCCGCGTCAAGACGCTGCACCCCAAGGTGCACGGCGGCATCCTGGCGCGCCGCGACCTGCCCGAGCACATGGCCGCGCTGGCCGCGCACGACATCCCCACCATCGACCTGCTGGTGGTCAACCTGTACCCGTTCCAGCAGACCGTGGCCAAGGACGACTGCACGCTGCCGGACGCGATCGAGAACATCGACATCGGCGGCCCCACCATGCTGCGCTCGGCGGCCAAGAACCACCGCGACGTCACCGTGGTGGTGGATCCCGCCGACTACGCGCCGGTGCTGGCGGAAATGCGCGCCAACGCCAACAGCGTCGGCTACGACACCAACTTCCGCCTGGCCACCAAGGTGTTCGCGCACACCGCGCAGTACGACGGCGCCATCACCAACTACCTGACCAGCCTCGGCGCCGACAAGTCGCACCAGGCCCGCAGCGCCTACCCGCAGACGCTCAACCTCGCCTTCGAGAAGGTGCAGGAAATGCGCTACGGCGAGAACCCGCACCAGTCGGCCGCGTTCTACCGCGACCTCAAGTCGTTCGACGGCGCGCTGGCCAACTACGCGCAGCTGCAGGGCAAGGAACTGTCGTACAACAACATCGCCGACGCCGACGCCGCGTGGGAATGCGTCAAGTCGTTCGACGCCGCCTACGGCGCGGCCTGCGTCATCATCAAGCACGCCAACCCGTGCGGCGTGGCAGTGGGCGCCAGCGCGCTGGAAGCCTACGAGAAGGCCTTCAAGACCGACTCCACCTCGGCCTTCGGCGGCATCATCGCCTTCAACGTCGAGCTCGACGAAGCCGCCGCGCAGGCGGTAGCCAAACAGTTCGTCGAAGTGCTGATCGCGCCGTCGTTCACGGCCGGCGCGCGCGCGGTGTTCGCCGCCAAGCAGAACGTGCGCCTGCTGGAGATCCCGCTCGGCAAGGGCGTGAACCCGTATGACTTCAAGCGCGTCGGCGGCGGCCTGCTGGTGCAGGGCCCGGACGCCAGGAACGTGCAGCGCGAAGAACTGCGCGTGGTGACCAAGCGCCATCCCACCCCGAAGGAAATGGACGACCTGATGTTCGCCTGGCGCGTGGCCAAGTTCGTCAAGTCCAACGCCATCGTGTTCTGCGGCGGCGGCATGACGCTGGGCGTCGGCGCCGGCCAGATGAGCCGCGTGGACTCCGCGCGCATCGCCAGCATCAAGGCGCAGAACGCCGGCCTGACGCTGGCCGGCTCGGCGGTGGCGTCGGATGCGTTCTTCCCGTTCCGCGACGGCCTCGACGTGGTGGTGGACGCGGGCGCCTCGTGCGTGATCCAGCCCGGCGGTTCGGTGCGGGACGATGAGGTGATCGCGGCGGCGGATGAGAGGAATATTGCGATGGTGCTGACTGGGACTCGGCATTTCAGGCATTGATTGGCCTGATTTGAGCGACGGGCGGTTTTTTTGGCCGCGTTGGCGCTTGAACCCAAAAGCTGTATGACATCCCCGCTGCGCGGGGCTGCCAGTGTGGTGGTCAAGTAATCTTGGACACTTTTCTGGCCACTTCTATCTTTAAATTCTCGTACTCGGCAGGCGGCATGTTCATCGCGGCCGAGTGCAATCTCTGTTGGTTGTAGAAGAACAGCACGTAGTTCGTGATGTCCGCCTGTGCCTCCGCGCGGTCGCAGTAGATCCGGTCGCGGATGCGCTCGCCCTTCAGGCTGCAGAAGAAACGCTCGACGACCGCGTTGTCCCAGCAGTTGCCCGCCCGACTCATGCTCGGTGTGATCCCTTCTTCGCGCAACAATTCCTGGAACGCATGGCTGGCATACGGGCTGCCCTGATCCGAGTGAAACATCAGGCCCTCGGCCGGCTGCCGGCTCGACAGCGCGATTCTCAGTGCCCTCACCACTAGCCGCGTGTCGGCCGAATTCGAGTAAGCCCAACCCACCACCCGCCGCGAGAATAGGTCCATCACCACGGCCAGGTACAGCCAGCCTTGCTGCGTCCAGATGAAGGTCACATCTCCAGCCCACACCCGGTTCGGTTGCGCGACGACAAACTGCCGGTTCAATCGGTTCGGCGCTATGGCCGAGGACTTCCCGCCCTTCGAGTAATAATGCTTGCGAGCCTTCCGGACCGCGACCTGGGCTTCCCGCATCAATCCTCTGGCTCGATGGCGTCCGACAGCATGGCCTCGTCTGCGCAGCTCCTGCGACATGCGGCGGCTGCCGTAGCTTTGCCCACTCGTCTCATGAATCGCCTGGACCTGACCCATCAGCGCCTCACGTTGGGCACGCGGCTTGGCTTGCCGGGCCTTCCACGCGTAGTAGGTGCTGCGCGGCATGCCCAGGGTCTCGCACACCACCGCCACCGGCCAGACCTTCTCCGCCTGTTCGATCACTTCGTATTGCGATCGAGTTCCTTGACGAAGAAGGCCGTGGACTTTTTTAGGATGTCGCGCTCACGCTCCAGCCGGGCCACTTGCCGCTCCAGATCCCGGATGCGGCGCTGGTCGGGCGTCAAGCCCGTCGGGTCACTTGTGGTCGGTACCGGCTTCGCCTGGCGATTGCCAATCCAACGACGAAGCGCTGTCTCACCAATGTCCAGTGCCTTGGCGGCATTGGTCACTGAATATCCCTGCTCTAGCACCAAGTTCACTGCGTCGGCCTTGAACTCGTCGGAGAAATCTCTGCGTCCCATCATCACCTCTCTAGTTGACCGGAAGTCTACCTTTTGAAGTGTCCAGGATCATTAGACCACCACACCAGTCACTTTCTTTTGTCTGAAAAGAAAGTAACCAAAGAAAGCAGACCCCTTGCAGGGGGGCCGGGCGCTCAGACCTTATGTCTGGTGGTGGTTTCGTGGTGCGGGCGTTGGCTTCGATGAGACTGCTGACGCTACCGGTTTGCTCGCCTGCGGCGTCGCAAGCGAAATTGGATTCGTGGTGGCGCTGCATGATGGCGGAGGTCCAGGCCCTTCAGGCTGCTGCCGCGACCGGGGCGGATGCACACGGCATAGGAATGGTGCTGGTTTCGTGGTGGGGACGGTGGCCCCACCACAAGAGTACCCGCTGACACCCGCGCCCCGGTCCACCACGCCCACCACGAAACCATGCGGGTGCTATGTCGTGGCCGCCCGAGCCGGTAACGGCAGATGCCAGCTCAAGAACCACATCCACGCCCTGCCGCCGCCAAAACACGGGCACCGTGCCAAGGGTCTGGCCCTCCGCCCAGGAGTCTGCTTTCTTTGGTTACTTTCTTTTCAGACAAAAGAAAGTGACTGGCAGCCCCGCGCAGCGGGGATGTCATATGGCCTTTGGGTTCAAGCACCAACAACCGCCCGCAAACCCCAACCGAGTAATAGACCACCCCAATATCACCAGCAAGAATCCGCAAAAGCAATGTCATACTGACACCCTCTCCAAGCCACGCGGCCAGGTCCCAAGCAGACACCCCAAATCCCATGCGTATCCTCGGCATCGACCCCGGCCTCCGCACCACCGGCTTCGGCGTGCTCGAAAAGCACGGCAGCAAGCTCAGCTACATCGCCTCGGGCACCATCAAGAGCGATGGCGAGAGCGATCTGCCCTCGCGTCTCAAGACGCTGTTCGACGGCATCAGCGAGGTCGCGCGCACCTATGCGCCGGACTGCGCCGCGATCGAGAAGGTGTTCGTCAACGTCAACCCGCAATCCACGCTGCTGCTGGGCCAGGCCCGCGGCGCGGCGATCTGCGGGCTGGTGGGCCAGGGCCTGCCGGTGTTCGAGTACACCGCGCTGCAGCTGAAGGTGGCGGTGGTCGGCTATGGCCGCGCCAACAAGGAGCAGGTGCAGGAGATGGTGATGCGCCTGCTGAGCCTGAGCGGCCGGCCCGGTTCCGATGCGGCCGACGCGCTCGGCGTGGCGATCTGCCATGCCAACGGCAGCAATACGCTGGGCGCGCTGACGGGCCTCGCGCCCGAGCTGGTGCGCAAGGGCATGCGCGTGCGGCGCGGCCGGCTGGTCGGCTGATCGTCTTTCCGGGCCGCTTACAATCGGACGGTTGCCCGCCCGAGGATGCCCATGTTCCGCCTGCCCGCCGACTTCCGTCGCCTTCGCGCTTGCGCGCGCCCGCGCCTGCCATGCCTGGCCGCGCTGCTGCCCGCGCTGGCCGCCGCGGTCCTGGCCGGCTGCGCCGCGCCGCCGGTGGCCACCGCGCCGGCTCCCGCCGCATCGCCGGCGCCGGCCGCGCCCAGGGCGCTGGTGATCGGGCATCGCGGCGCCAGCGCGCTGCGCCCGGAACACACGCTGGCATCCTACGCGCGCGCCATCGAGGACGGCGCCGACGCCATCGAGCCGGACCTCGTGACGACGCGTGACGGCGTGCTGGTGGCCCGCCACGAGAACGAGATCGGCGGCACCACCAATGTCTCCACGCTGCCGCAGTTCGCCGGCCGCAAGCGCATCAAGGTGATCGACGGCGAGCGCCTGGACGGCTGGTTCACTGAGGACTTCACGCTGGCCGAACTGAAGACGCTGCGCGCGCGCGAGCGCATCCCGCAGCTGCGCCGCGCCAACACGCAGTACAACGACCAGTTCGAGATCCCGACCCTCGACGAGATCATCGACATGGTGGCCAGCGCTTCGCGGCGCAGCGGCCGCGTGATCGCCCTGTACCCCGAGACCAAGCACCCGAGCTATTTCCGCGGCATCGGCCTGCCGCTCGAGGAAAAGCTGGTGGCCACGCTGCGCGCGCACGCCTATACGCGCAGCGCGCCGGTGTACGTGCAGTCGTTCGAGAGCGGCAACCTGCGCGAGCTGCGCCAGCGCCTGGGCGCCGGCATGCCGAACGTGAAGCTGGTACAGCTGATGGGCGGCGCGCGCGGCCGGCCCGCCGACTGGCGCCTGGCCGGCGACACCCGCACCTACGCCGACATGATGACGCCCATCGGCCTGCGCGAGGTGGCCAGCTATGCCGGCGGCATCGCGCCGGAGAAGTCCAGCGTGGTGCCGCGCGACGCCGGCGGCGGCCTCGGCGCGCCCACCGCGCTGGTGCGCAACGCCCATGCCGCCGGGCTGCTGGTGCACCCGTACACGTTCCGCCCCGAGAACAGCTTCCTGCCGCGCGGCCTGCGCACCGGCGGCGACGATGCCACGCGCAGCCCGGACGGCATGGTGCGGGAGGTGCAGGCCTTCCTGGCCGCCGGCGTCGACGGCGTCTTCACCGACGACCCGGCGCTGGGCCGCCGCGCCGTCGACACCCTGGGACGCTGACCCGCCGCTCGGCTACACTGGCGCCCACTTTCGCTTTCGCCGCACACACCAGACACCATGATCGGACGCATCGCCGGCACCCTCATCGAGAAGAATCCCCCGCACCTGCTGGTCGACTGCCACGGCGTCGGCTACGAGATCGACGTGCCGATGAGCACGTTCTACAACCTGCCCGCGGTGGGCCATCCGGTCACGCTGCTGACCCAGCAGATCGTGCGCGAGGACGCGCACCTGCTGTACGGCTTCGGCACCGCCACCGAGCGCAATGCGTTCCGCGAGCTGATCAAGATCACCGGCATCGGCGCGCGCATGGCGCTGGCCGTGCTGTCGGGCATGTCGGTCGGCGAGCTGGCGCAGGCCATCACGCTGCAGGAGGCCGGGCGCCTGACGCGCGTGCCGGGCATCGGCAAGAAGACCGCCGAGCGCCTGCTGCTCGAGCTCAAGGGCAAGCTCGGCGCCGAGCTCGGCCACGCGCCGGGCAGCACCCCGGTACACGACAACGCCGTCGACATCCTCAACGCGCTGCTGGCGCTGGGCTACTCGGAGAAGGAAGCGGCGCTGGCCATCAAGCAGGTGCCGGCCGGCACCGGCGTGTCGGACGGCATCAAGCTGGCGCTGAAGTCGCTCTCCAAGGGCTGAGCGGCCGCGGGCAGGCGCGGCCGGCGCGGGTAGCGCGGCCCGGAGGGGCTACAATCGAGCCACTTCGCCCGTAGCACACCCATGATCGAAACCGACAAGCTGGTCCCCGACCGCGGCAGCGACCGCGTGATCGCCCCCACCACCGCCTCCCCCAGCGAGGAGGCCTTCGAGCGCGCGCTGCGCCCGAAGCTGCTCGACGAATACGTCGGCCAGGAGAAGGTGCGCGGCCAGCTCGACATCTTCATGCACGCCGCGCGCAACCGCCGCGAGGCGCTCGACCACGTGCTGCTGTTCGGCCCGCCGGGCCTGGGCAAGACCACGCTGGCGCACATCATCGCGCGCGAGATGGGCGTGAACCTGCGCCAGACCTCCGGCCCGGTGCTGGAGCGCCCGGGCGACCTCGCCGCGCTGCTGACCAACCTCGAGGCCAACGACGTCCTCTTCATCGACGAGATCCACCGCCTCTCGCCGGTGGTGGAGGAAATCCTGTACCCGGCGCTCGAGGACTACCAGATCGACATCATGATCGGCGAGGGGCCGGCCGCGCGCTCGGTCAAGCTGGACCTGCAGCCGTTCACGCTGGTCGGCGCCACCACGCGCGCCGGCATGCTGACCAACCCGCTGCGCGACCGCTTCGGCATCGTCGCGCGGCTGGAGTTCTACACCGCCGAGGAGCTCGGGCGCATCGTCACCCGCTCGGCGCAATTGCTCAATGCCCGCATCGACCCGCTCGGCGCGCTGGAGATCGCCCGCCGCGCGCGCGGCACGCCGCGCATCGCCAACCGCCTGCTGCGGCGCGTGCGCGATTTCGCCGAGGTCAAGAGCGACGGCACCATCACGCGCACCACCGCCGATGCCGCGCTGGCCATGCTCGACGTGGACGCGGTCGGCTTCGACCTGATGGACCGCAAGCTGCTCGAGGCCATCCTGCACAAGTTCGGCGGCGGCCCGGTCGGCGTGGACAACCTCGCCGCGGCCATCGGCGAGGAGCGCGACACCATCGAGGACGTGCTGGAGCCGTACCTGATCCAGCAGGGCTACCTGCAGCGCACGCCGCGCGGGCGCATGGCCACGGCCGCCGCCTACCTGCACTTCGGCCTGCCCGCGCCGGGCGGCGAGGCCGAGCCGGCGCCCTGAGGCGCGGCGGCGACGGCCGCGCGGTGCCGCGTATCCCGTGTTAAATGTTTTCGTTGCCCGCAGACAATTCTTTCGTCGCGCGTTGCTGGCGGCTGCCTGCCTGTTCACAATGGCTTAGTTCCGGCCGCCGCGAGGCGGTACCGGCCTGGCGCCGCATGCCGGGCGGCCGGCCCCGTTCGTACCTGACAGGAGAGAGCACATGAATCGACGCCAGTTTGTGACCCGGATGGCGGGCTCGGGCCTGCTCGTGGCCACCGCCTTCACCGCGGGCTGCACCACCACGGGCACCAATGCGCCAACCGACGCAGCGGCCAAGCGGCAGGAGATCAACGCGGGGGCCGACGGCGCGCTCAACCGGCTCTACGGCACCACCAGCAGCGCGCGCGAGCTGGCCGCGCGCGCCCAGGGCATCCTGGTCTTCCCGCGCGTGCTGTCGGCGGGGCTGGTGATCGGCGGCGAATATGGCGAAGGCGTGTTGCGTGGCCGCAGCGGCGCCCCGGTGGGCTACTACCGCACCACCTCGGCCTCGGTGGGCCTGACCGCGGGCGGGCAGTCCAAGTCGGTCATCATCATGTTCATGACGCCCGACGCCTACAGCAAGTTCCTCAACAGCAGCGGCTGGACCGTGGGCGCGGATGCCAGCGTGGCGCTGGCCAAGATCGGCGCCAACGGCTCGATCGACACCAACACCGCGCAGCAGCCGGTGATCGGCTTCGTGCAGACCAACGCCGGGCTGATGTTCGACATCTCGCTGGACGGCTCCAAGATCGGCAAGCTGGACCTGTAGTCCGGCGCGCGCCTCCCGGCGCGCGAGCGAGGCGGACGCGGCGCGAACACGGCGGCGGCATGGCTGGCATAATCGCCACACCGCCGCCCCTGGAACCGCCATGACCACATCGAACGCCACGCCCGGCCATACCGGGCGCGTCTACCGCTACTACGATCTCGTGATGGTGGCGTTCGTCACGGTCCTGCTGTGCTCCAACCTGATCGGCGCGGCCAAGGCGGCCCAGGTCACGCTGCCGCTGATCGGCCCGGTGACCTTCGGCGCCGGCGTGCTGTTCTTCCCCATCTCCTACATCTTCGGCGACGTGCTGACCGAGGTCTACGGCTACGGGCGCGATCGCCGCGTGGTGTGGGCCGGCTTCGCCGCGCTGGCCTTCGCCACGTTCATGAGCCTGGTGGTGCTGAAGATGCCGGTGGCGCCATTCATGAGCGACTACCAGAAAAGCCTGCAGGACGTGTTCGGCAACACCTGGCGCATCGCGCTCGGCTCGCTGATCGCGTTCTGCTGCGGCAGCTTCGCCAACAGCTATGTGCTGGCCAAGATGAAGCTGTGGACCGAGGGGCGCTGGCTGTGGACGCGCACCATCGGCTCCACGCTGGCCGGCGAGCTGGTCGACTCGTCGCTGTTCTACGTGATCGCGTTCTACGGCATCTGGCCGCTGGAGAAGGTGATCCAGGTGGCGATCGCCCAGTACATCCTGAAGACCGGCTGGGAGGTGGTGATGACGCCGGTCACCTACAAGGTGGTGGGTTTCCTCAAGCGCGCCGAGCGCGAGGACTGGTACGACCGCAACACCGACTTCACGCCGTTCCGGCTGCGCGTGTAGCGCTGCCAGTGATGCCCGAGGCTAGGGCACGCGGCGGTCCACCTCGTCGAGCGCCAGGTCCTGCAGGTGGGCCACGTCGGCCCACTGCATCACGGTCAGGCGCTGACTGTCGCAGCGCAGCCGGTTGATGCTGGCGTTGAGCAGCTCGTGCTGGCGCGGCGCTTCGAGCGTCATGTCGTTGGCTTCCCGGTAGAGGCAGTCGAGCACCCCGCCATGCGCGACCAGCGCGATGCGCTCGCCCGGATGGCGGCGCGCCAGCGCCAGCGCGGCTTCCACCGCGCGCTCGTGGAAGGCCAGCAGCGATTCGCCGCCCTGCGGCGCGTAGTCCGGCACGCGCGCCTGCCAGCGGGCGAAATCCTCGGGCGAATTCTCCGCCACCTCCGCGTAGGTGCGGCCTTCGAGCGCGCCGTAGCAGCGCTCGCGCAGCCGCGCGTCGGGCCGCACCGTGATGCCGAGCGCCTCGGCCAGCGGCGCCGCGGTCTGCATCGCGCGCGACAGGTCGCTGGCATAGACCGCGTCGATCGGCTCGCCGGACAGCGCCTGCGCCAGCGCGTCGGCCTGCGCCACGCCGGTGGCGTTGAGCGGGATGTCGAGCTGCCCCTGCAGGCGCCGCTCGCGGTTCCACGCGGTCTCGCCGTGGCGGATCAGGATCAGGTGGGTGAAGGCCAGCGAATGCGGCCCGGGCAATTGCGACATGCCGTTTCCTTTCTCTTCCTTGCGTTTGCCTGCGACCCTTCGCGGACCCTGCCGGCATGGCCGGCGGGGTCCGCGGCCGCGCACGGCCTCGCGCGGCCTGTCGTGGCCCGTTGTGGCCTGTCGCAGCCTATTGCGCCGGGCCGGACAGCTGCGGGTTCAGCGTGTAGGTGCCGGTGATCGCCGCCTGCGCCAGCACGTGGCCGCGGATCGCCTCGCGCACCTGCGCGCCGGTGAAGGTGCCGTCGAGCGGCAGGCGGTCGACGTCGAGCGCGTAGACGGTGAACACGTAGTGGTGCAGCAGGGTGTCGTTCCACGGCGGGCAGGGGCCGTCGTAGCCGTAGTAGTCGCCCTTCATGTCGGGGTCGCCGGCGAACCAGCCGGTGTAGTCGTTGAGGCCGTGGCGCAGGCCGCCCGCCGCCGCGGTGCCGCCGGTGGCCTCGGGGCCGGGCTTGCCGCGCGCGATCACGCCGTCGCTGTGGCTGCCGGCGGAGATCGAGCGCAGGCCAGGCGGGATGTCGACCAGCACCCAGTGGAAGAAGTCCACGCGCGGCAGCGAGGCCGGCACTTCGCGGCCTTCCTGATTGACGTCGTCGCCGCGGCTCGGCACGTCCGGGTCGTGGCAGATCAGCACGAACGAGCGCGTGGCGGCCGGCGCCTCGTCCCAGTGCAGGTCGGGATTGCGGTTGCCCGACAGCGCCACGTGGGTGGCGGGATCCATCGCGCCGAAAGCGAAATCGACCGGGATGGGACCGTTGTCGCCGAATGCCTTGCTCCAGATCTTCATGTATCTCTCCTTGCTGATTTGGGCGCCGCGCGCGGCGCGGCCAATGTGAGGGTCGGCGGACTCAGGCCGGCGGCACGCGCAGCCAGAAGGTCACCGGGCCGTCGTTGACCAGGCTGACCTGCATCATGGCGCCGAATTCGCCGGTCTGGACCTCGCCGTGCGCGGCGCGGGCGCGCTGCACGAAATGGTTGTAGAGACGCTCGCCGTCGGCCGGCGCGGCGGCCGGGGTGAAGCTCGGGCGGGTGCCGCTGTTGGTGTCGGCCGCCAGCGTGAACTGCGACACCACCAGCAGGCCGCCGCGCGTGCCGCGGCCGTCGATGTCCTGCACCGGCAGGTTCATCTTGCCGTTGGCGTCGGAGAACACGCGGTAGGACAGCAGCTTGGCCAGCAGGCGCTCGGCCTGGGCTTCGGTGTCGCCGCGCTCGGCGCACACCAGCGCCAGCAGGCCGGCGCCGATTTCGCCGGTGGTGCGGCCTTCGACCGTGACGCGGGCCTGCGAGACCCGCTGGATCAGCGCGATCATGGACGGCTCCGGCGCGCGCTCACGCCAGCGTCACGCGCGCGAAGCGGCGCTTGCCGACCTGCACGACGTAGCTGCCGGCCTCGACCTTGAGCGCCTTGTCGCTGACCACGGCGCCGTCGATCTTGACGCCGCCCTGCTCGATGTTGCGGTTGGCCTCGGAGGTGGACGGCACCAGGTTGGCCTGCTTGAGCAGCTGCGCGATGCCCAGCGGCGCGCCGGACAGGCTGACCGCCGGGATGTCGTCGGGCACGCCGCCGCGCGCGCGGTGGTTGAAGTCTTCCAGCGCGCGCTCGGCGTCGGCCGCGCTGTGGAAGCGCGCGACGATCTCCTGGCCGAGCAGCACCTTGCAGTCGCGCGGGTTGCGGCCCAGCGCGATCTCCTGCTTCATCAGGTCGATCTCGCTCAGCGGGCGGAACGACAGCAGCTCGAAGTACTGCCACATCAGGTCGTCGGAGATGCTCATCAGCTTGCCGAACATGTCGCTCGGGGCCTCGGTCACGCCGACGTAGTTGCCCTTGGACTTGGACATCTTCTCCACGCCGTCCAGGCCGACCAGCAGCGGCATGGTCAGGATGCACTGCTGCTCCTGGCCGTACTCCTTCTGCAGCTCGCGCCCGACCAGCAGGTTGAACTTCTGGTCAGTGCCGCCGAGCTCGAGGTCGGCCTTGAGCGCGACCGAATCGTAGCCCTGCATCAGCGGGTAGAGGAACTCATGGACCGAAATCGGAATCCCAGAACGGAACCGCTTGGTGAAGTCGTCGCGCTCCATCATGCGCGCCACGGTGTACTTGGCCGCCAGCTCGATCATGCCGCGCGCGCCGAGCGGGTCGCACCATTCGCTGTTGTAGCGGATCTCGGTGCGGTCCGGGTCGAGCACCAGGCTGGCCTGGCGGTAGTAGGTCTGGGCGTTGGCCTCGATCTGCTCGCGCGTGAGCGGGGGGCGCGTGGCGTTGCGCCCGGACGGATCGCCGATGGTGGAGGTGAAGTCGCCGATCAGGAAGATGACCTGGTGGCCGAGGTCCTGCAGCTGGCGCAGCTTGTTGAGCACCACGGTGTGGCCGATGTGGATGTCGGGCGCGGTCGGGTCCAGGCCCAGCTTGATGCGCAGCGGCACGCCGGTCGCCTCGCTGCGCGCGAGCTTGGCCAGCCACTCGGACTCGACCAGCAGTTCGTCGCAGCCGCGCTTGGACACCTCCAGGGCGTGCATCACGGTAGGCGTGAGGGGGTAGGAGGTGGCGGCGCCGGAGGAAACTTCAGTCATGACGTAAGTCTTTGAAAAACATGAGAATTCAGACGCGTACGAAAAACAGCCAGCGGCCGCATTTGGTATAATCCGCGCTTCTTGTGCCGGCGGGACGCTCCCGTTGGCCAACCGCCATTCTACGGCGGCAAACCAATATGGCACGCGCCGCACCTCGGGGGAGGAAGGCAGACGAAGCAGATCGTCGCGGCAGCGCAGCCCGAACCAAAGAGTGAATTTTACGTGATGTGGTCCAGACTCCGCGAAGTTTTCGCGCGTGAGCTGGTGGTTCTCGTCGATCCGACCAACGCCCTGCACGCGCGCCGGCGCAAGCAGCTCACGGCGGCGGTCGGCACGGTGTTTACGCTTGGCATGGCGGCCGCCATGGGCGTGGCGCCGCGCAACGCCTACGACGACCCCCTTGCGCCGCGCATCCGGGAAACCATCCGGCTGCCCGACCTGCGCGACCAGCTCGAGCAACTTACCGAAACCGACGCCACCTTCGTGCGCGAGGCGCGCATGCTGCGCGGCGACACCATCGCCACGCTGCTCAAGCGGCTCGGCATCGACGATCCCGACGCGCAGGCCTTCATCCGCGGCAACGCCACCGCGCGTGGCCTGTTCGCGCTCGAGCCGGGCCAGAACGTGCAGGCCGAGGTCGACCAGGACAACCTGCTGGTGTCGCTGCAGGCCAACCTCGGCGGCGACGCGCAGTCCTCGCGCGAGCTGGTGATCGAGCGCGCCGGCGACGCCGCCACGCCGGCCTACAAGGCGCGCGTGCAGTCGGTGAAGAACGACGTGCACTACGAGATGCTGTCCGGCGCCATCGCCGCGGGCGGCTTCTTCAAGGCCATGGACGACGCCGACGTGCCCGACGACGTGGTCGCGCAGATGATCTCGATCTTCTCCGGCGTCATCGACTTCCACCACGACATCACCGCCGGCGACCGCTTCCGCATCGTCTACGAGGCGGGCTACCGCGACGCCGCCTTCGTGCGCAACGGCCGCGTGGTGGCGGTCGAGCTGATCAACCACAACCAGCTGCACCAGGCGCTGTGGTACGCGCCCGACGGCGGCGCGCAGGGCGCCCAGGGCGCCTACTACACCTTCGACGGGCGCAGCATGAAGCGGCCGTTCCTGCGCTCGCCGGTGGAGTTCTCGCGGGTGTCGTCCGGCTTCGGCGGGCGCAACCATCCGCTGCATCACAACTGGGCGCAGCACAAGGGCGTGGACTTCGCCGCGCCGACCGGCACCAAGGTGATGGCCACCGGCGACGGCGAGGTGGAATTCGTCGGCCAGCAGAACGGCTACGGCAACATCGTCATCCTCCGGCACCACAGCGGCTACGCCACCTACTACGCGCACCTGTCCGGCTTTGCCGGCATGCAGCGCGGCCAGCATGTGTCGCAGGGGCAGGTCATCGGCTACGTCGGCCAGACCGGCTGGGCCACCGGGCCGCACCTGCACTACGAGTTCCGCGTCAACGACGTGCCGCTCAACCCGCTGGCCATCGCCGCGCTGGACACGCCGGCGCTGACCGGGCCGGCGCGCCAGCAGTTCCTCGCCTACTCCAGCGAGCTGCTCAGCCGCATCAACGCGCTGCGCACCTACAACGTGGCCTCCATCAACAACTGAGCCAGCATGCCGACCTCCGCGTCCCCGCCGTCCGCCTCCGACCGCTTCATCGGCATCATGTCCGGCACCAGCATGGACGGCGCCGACGGCGTGCTGGTCGATTTCTCCGGCGCGCGGCCGGCGGTGCTGGCGGCGGCGCACCAGCCCTTCCCGGCCGAGCTGCGCGAGGCCTTCGCCGCGCTCCAGCAGCCCGGCGCCGACGAGATCCACCGCGAGGCGCTGGCCGCCAACGGGCTGGCGCGCGTCTACGCCGGCTGCGTGGCGTCGCTGCTGCGCGACTCGGGGCTGGCGGCGGCGGCGATCGCGGCCGTGGGCGCGCACGGGCAGACCATCCGCCACCGGCCCGGCCTCTACGACGGCACCGGCTACACGCGCCAGAGCCAGCAGCCCGCGCTGCTGGCCGAGCTGTGCGGCATCGACGTGGTGGCGGATTTCCGCAGCCGCGATGTGGCCGCCGGCGGCCAGGGCGCGCCGCTGGTGCCGGCGCTGCACCAGGCGCTGTTCGGCGCCGCCGGCGAGACGCGCGTGGCCTGCAACATCGGCGGCATCTCGAACATCAGCGTGCTGCCCGCCATCGCCGGCGGCCAGGGCGGCCAGGCTCCCGTCAGCGGCTTCGACTGCGGCCCCGGCAACGTGCTGCTCGACTACTGGATCGAGCGCCACCACGGCCAGGCCTTCGACGCCGGCGGCGCCTGGGGCGCCAGCGGCAGCATCGACCACGCGCTGCTGGCGCGCCTGCTGGCCGAGCCCTATTTCAGCGTGGCCCCGCCCAAGAGCACCGGCCGCGACCTGTTCCACCCGGCCTGGCTGGAAAGCCATCTCGCCGCCCACGGCGCCGCGCTTGCGCCGGCCGACGTGCAGGCCACGCTGGCCGCGCTCACGGCCGAGGCCATCGCGCGCGACGTGCGCGCGCACGCGCCCGGCGCCGCGCGGCTCATCGTGTGCGGCGGCGGCGCGCGCAACGGCTTCGTCATGGCGCTGCTGGCGCGCGCACTGCCGGGCGTGGCCGTGCAAAGCTCGGACGACTTCGGCGTGCCGGTCTCGCAGGTCGAAGGCATCGCCTTCGCATGGCTGGCGCGCCAGATGCTGCTGCGCGCGCCGGGCAACGTGCCGACCGTCACCGGCGCGGCCGGCCCGCGCGTGCTGGGCGCGCTCTACCCGCGCTAAGACGGCGCTTCCTAGAAGGCGCTTCTTGCCGCTACGGCCTCACGCCGGCTGCGCATGGCCGGCCTCGCATGTCCACTGGATGAAGGCCTCGGCCACCGGCGACGGCCGCATGGCCGGCGAGCGCGCCAGCACCACGCGCTGCGGCGCCACCGCGTCGCGCAGCGGCAGGCAGGCGATCGGCTCGCCGTCGTAGCTGTGGTCCCCGGCCGGGCGCGTGCACGACAGCGCCACGCCGTAGCCATGCGCCACCAGCCCGCGCTGCATCTCGAAGGTCTGCGTGTACTGGTGCAGCTGCGGGCGCAGGCCGTGGGCCCAGAACAGCGACAGGAAATACTCGCGCGTCTGCGCGATGTCCTCCAGGATCAGCCGCTCCGAGGCCAGTTCGGCCAGGCTGACGTCCGCCTGCCCGGCGCGCGCGTGGCCCGCCGGCAATAGCGCATAGGGCGCCAGCCGCGCCACCACCCAGCGCGCGATGCGCTGGTCGAAGCCGAGATCGTAGGTCAGCGCCAGCTCCGCCTTGCCGGCGGCCAGCGTGCGGTGCACCGTCGCCAGGTCCGCCTCGAACAGCGTCACCGAGACCTCCGGATGCCGGCGGCGAAAGCCGGCCAGCAGGCGCGGCGCATAGTAGGCGCCGAGATCCTGGAAGCACGTCAGCGAAAGCTGCCCGCGCAGGCCGCGCCCGGCGGCCCCGTGCGCGCCGCCGGCGCCCAGGCCCGCGGCCAGCGCCAGGATGTCGCGCGCGCGGCCGAGCAGTTGCTGGCCGGCCGGCGTCAGTTCCAGCCCGCGGCTGACCTGGCGGCGGAACAGCGTCTCGCCGAGCGTTTCCTCGAGCTGCGCGATCGCCAGCGACACCGACGGCTGCGACACATGGCGCGCCCGCGCGGCGGCGCTGATGCTGCCGTGCTCGGCGGCGGCCACGAAGTATTCGAGCTGGCGGAAGGAGAAACCAATCATGATTTCCAATACTACAGCATAGGAAATATATGCTTTTCCTATCCCCAGGCAGCCGCGATACTCGCTCCATCCCCGCCCCACGCCAGCCGGAAAGGACCATCGTGACCCTCTCGCCAGCCCCCTCGGCCGCCCTCCCGGCCGCCCTCTCGCCGGCCGACATCGAAACCTACCAGCGCGACGGCGCGCTGGTGCTGCGCGGCGCCTTCGCCGGCTGGGTGGCCGCGCTGCGCGATGGCTTCGAGCAGAATCTCGCGCAGCCCGGTCCGTTCGCGATCGAGAACGTCGGCGGCGGCGAGCGCGGGCGCTTCTTCGAGGACTACTGCAACTGGCAGCGCATCGCGCCGTTCGCCGACTTCATCCGCCGCTCGCCGGCGGCGGAGATCGCCGGGCGGCTGATGGGGGCCGACGCCGTGCAGATCTTCCACGAGCACATCCTGGTCAAGGAGCCGGGCACGGCCAAGCCCACGCCCTGGCACCAGGACCTGCCCTATTACTGCGTGGAAGGACTGCAGACCGCGAGCTACTGGATTCCGCTCGACCCCGTCACCCGCGCCAACACCTTGCGCGTGGTGCTCGGCTCGCACCGCTGGCCGCGGCTGGTGCGGCCCAAGCGCTGGGCCAGCAACGAGAATTTCTACGCCGGCGACGACCTGTTCATGGAGATGCCCGACGTGGAAGACGGCAGCCACGCGATCCTGGTGCCGGAGCTGGAGCCCGGCGACGCGGTGGTGTTCGACTTCCGCACCGTGCACGGCGCCGCCGGCAATACCGGCAGCGGCCGGCGCCGCGCGTTCTCGGCGCGCTTCCTCGGCGACGACGTGCGCTACCTCGCGCGGCCGGGCCGGACCTCGCCGCCGTTCCCGGGCATCGGGCTGGCCAGCGGCGAGCGCATGCGCGAGGACTGGTTCCCGGTGGTGTGGCGCCGGCCTTCGTAGATCGGCCGCGCCTCGTGCTGGTACGGGACGGCGGCCCATGCCGGGTGCATGAAAACAAAAAGCGCACCGAAGTGCGCTTTTTTACTGCTGGCCGGTCGGGCGTTCGTCAGACCGAGAACGAAGAACCGCAGCCGCAGGTGGTGGTGGCGTTGGGATTCTTGATCACGAACTGCGCGCCGTTGATGTCTTCCTTGTAGTCGATCTCGGCGCCCACCAGGTACTGGTAGCTCATCGAGTCGATCAGCAGCGTGACGCCGTTCTTGTTGAGGGTGGTGTCGTCCTCGTTGACGTCTTCATCGAAGGTGAAGCCGTACTGGAAGCCGGAACAGCCGCCGCCCTGCACGAAGACGCGCAGTTTCAGGTCGGCATTGCCCTCTTCCTCGATCAACTGCTTGACCTTGTCGGCAGCGCTGTCGGTAAAGACAAACGGAGCCGGCATGTCCTCGGTAACGGGTGCCTCTGCGACTGCGTTCATGGGGTTCTCCTGTTTAGATACGCCTGTATTCTAAGCGCATCGGGAAGATCGTGCCGAAACCCCGCAACTTCAAGGGCTTCTGCCGCCGCCGGCCCGCCGCGCGTGCGCCATCAGGCGGTTTTCTGCGCATCCCCGGCCGCATCCGCAACGTCCGCAACATCCGCAACATCGGCGGCATCCGAAGCGTCCGCCGCGCCGCTGGCCAGCGACAGGTTGGGCAGCGCCTTGGGCTCGCCGGTGCCGAGCGGCACCAGCCGCCCTTCGACCAGCGCGCCCTGGTGCATTTCCAGCGCCGCGTAGTGCACCTCGCCGTACACGCGCGCGTGCGGCTGCAGTTCCAGCAGCTCGGCCGCGTGGACGGGGCCGGTCACGGTGCCGTTGAGGATCAGGTGGCCGACGCGGACCTCGCCCTCGACCACGCCTTTCTCGCTGATGACCAGCATGCTCGACTGCTCGGCCAGCGCCGTCACGTTGCCGCGCACGCGGCCGTCCAGGCGCAGGCCGCCCGAGAACGTGAGGTCGCCCTGGATCACGGTGTGCTGGCCGATCAGCGTATCGATCGCCAGGCCCTTCTTCTTGGAAAAAAACATAGGTCCTTTTGCCCCTCTCTGGAGTTGCCGGCCGCGGCGGCCTTACGGCAGGGCCGTCTGGGTCGCGCGTAACTGACCGTTCTGCAAAATTCGTACCGTCACCGCCTGCACCGCGGCGCCTGCGGGCAGCGCGAACGTCCCCTCGATGCGCTGGTAGTGCGTGAGGCGCAGGTCCGGCAGCGCGCCGGCCTGGTCCTCGCCCAGGTTCAAGGTGACGGGCTGGCCGTCCCGCACCAGCGAAGCCACCAACTGTAACTCACCGCGAAACTCGGGCAGGGACGAGAACGCCTTCGAGCCGCCCTGCATGACAAGTAACCGATAGTGCATCTTTTGTGTGTCAGCTTCATCAACGCTGACCCGGAAGCTGCGCACGTGGATGCCCGAGGTATTGCCACTGGCGGGCAGCAGGCTCTCGAAGAACGCCAGGTCTTCCTGGAGCTGGGCAACCTCGCCCTCCGCCGTCTTGAGCTGCTGCGCCAGCCCGCGCTGCGCGCCGCGCGCCATCTGCAACTGCGCGTCGGCGGTATTGGCCGCGGCCTGCAGGCGGTCGCGCTCGGCCGAAACCGCCGCCACCTGCCCGCGCAGCGCCCTGTTCTGCGCCGCCATGTCCGGCCCCGCCGCGCCAACCGCGCGCCGGCCGGCGTAATACGCCCCTCCCGCCACCGCCGCCACCAGCGCGGCCACCAGCGCCCCGCCCAGCACGCGCACCGGCCACGGCCGGTGCGAGCGCACGGCCAGCGGCCGCGACATCGGCGCGCGACGCGGACGCAGCAGGCGGTATTTCATGCGCTGCGCCGGGGCCGCGCTGGCGGTTGGGTCATCTGAGGTTCTCCGGGCGGGAAGTGCCGGAATTGTATCCGGGAAGAGGCATTGGCATTATAAAGCGCGCGTGACACCTGCCTCGCGCCGGGGTCGGCGCGGGTGGCACGGCCGGCCGGCAAAAAAAAACCGCACGGCGAACCGTGCGGTCTTTCTGGCTCGGCCAGATCCGGTGAACCGGACCTGCCGGACACGATCAGCGCTTCGAGAACTGCTTGCGGCGACGTGCCTTGTGGAAACCGACCTTCTTGCGTTCCACTTCGCGCGCATCGCGCGTGACGAAGCCAGCCTTGGACAGCGTGGGCTTCAGGGTCGCGTCGTAGTCGATCAGCGCGCGGGTGATGCCATGGCGAACCGCGCCGGCCTGGCCGGTTTCGCCGCCGCCGGTCACGTTGACCTTGATGTCGAAGGTCTGTGCGTTGGCGGTCAGTTCGAGCGGCTGGCGCACGATCATCAGCGAGGTTTCGCGAGCGAAATACTCATTGATGGGCTTGCCGTTGACGATGATGTCGCCCTTGCCCGACTTGATGAAGACACGAGCCACAGCGCTTTTGCGGCGGCCGGTACCGTAATTCCAGTTTCCGATCATGGATGGCCCCCTTAGATTTCCAGCGCCTTAGGCTGCTGCGCTTCATGCGGATGCTCGGCTTCGGCGTACACCTTCAGCTTCTTGATCATCGCATAGCCCAGCGGGCCCTTGGGCAGCATGCCCTTCACAGCCTTTTCCAGGGCACGGCCCGGGAAACGCTGCTGCATCTTGCCGAACGTCGTTTCGTAGATACCGCCCGGGTAGCCCGAATGGCGATAGTACTTCTTGTCCGTTTCCTTGGTACCCGTGACACGCAGCTTGGCTGCGTTGACGATGATGATGTAATCACCCGTGTCGACGTGCGGAGTAAATTCCGGCTTGTGCTTGCCGCGCAGTCGGCGTGCCACTTCGCTGGCAACACGGCCGAGGACTTTGTCCGTCGCGTCAATCACGTACCAGTCGCGCTTTACCTCTGCAGGCTTGGCGGAAAAGGTCTTCATGATTTTTCCTGAGACTTGTAGAACTGCCCGTAACGTGACGCGCACCGCCTTGCTTGTGATCGCTGATCGGTGCTGGCGCCGTCGGCCGGTCCTCGGGACCTGGCCTTCTCCTGCTTGTATGTGCAGGCTCTCCCTGAATTCCTTTTCCGCGGGCATGACGGAAAAGCCCTCGATTATACTGTCGTTTTTGGCGCAGGCACAAGCAAAGTCTGGGCTCCGCGTCAAGACGGCATGTGCCGGGCGACGGCGGCGGCACTTCGATGGGCGCGGCCGGATGCCGGCGGGAGGTAGACGGGTGCGGGAAGGCGAAAAAAAACCCAAGCCATGAGCTTGGGTTTGAATCCACCAAAGGAGGAGGGTGGAGGAGACACCTGGAGAGCGACGGGGCCTGGCTGGCGGTGCGGCCGGCGAACCGGGAAGTTCGCTTTCGCACTCTGGCGAGTCCTGCATGCCGTCGTTCAATGATTGAAATTATACATGAGCGCCCTTCCGGCGCAAGAAAATTTGCAGTGCGGAATGGCGTTTTGCATTGTAAAAAATTGCGACACGGCAAAAACATAGTGCATTAATCAATAGAATCAAATACTTATGACCGATTTCGCCTGTCATCAAACCGTCATCTTAGAGGAAACCCTCAGTCTTGAGCCGGATCTGATGCGTCCTGACCACACATTGGCAAGTGGCATATACTAAAAAATCAAGTTTCGAAATCGCGTGTTCGTGATCGGATACGCACTCACCAAAGCGCAGGATCGAACAAAATGGAATGCAAAGTAACTTGGATGGGCGGCGACGGCATGACCTTCGTGGCCGAGACCGGCAGCGGCCACGTGGTCGCGATGGACGGTGCGCGCGAGGGCGGCGGCCACGACCTGGCGCCGCGGCCGATGGAAATGGTGTTGCTGGGCACCGGCGGCTGCACCGCCTATGACGTCGTGCTGATCCTGAAGCGCGGCCGGCAGGACGTGCGCGGCTGCAGCGTGAAGCTGGAAGCCGAGCGCGCCGGCGAAGACCCGAAGGTGTTCACGCGCATCAATTTCCATTTCACCGTGACGGGCCGCAACCTCAATGCCAGCACGGTCGAGCGCGCCATCCAGCTGTCGCACGACAAGTACTGCTCGGCGTCGATCATGCTGGCCAAGACGGCCGAGATCACGCACACGGTGGAGATCGTGGAAGGGTAAGCGGTAAGCGCGAGGATGGGCGCGGACCGGCATGGCGGCCGCACCTTCCATTGTCCCGGGCGGCATGCGACGCGCAATGCGCGCCGGCCGGGACGGAAGAATCGGGAAGCAAAGCAGGCCGATAAGCCGGATTCTGTGCGCGCCACCCGCCTTGCGGCCGGCGGCGCGTGACAACCATTCCTCTAGGCCGGCCGTTACCGGCCGGCTCCAGCTCCCTACCCGCAGGCTCAGCGGGCCGCCTCGATGCCTGCCTATTTGGGATTGCTCCAGGTGGAGGTTACCGCGTTTCACCCTTGCCGCCGAGCGAACTCGGCGGCAAGACTCGTCTCTGTGGCCCTATTCCGCACGTTGCCGTGGATGGCTGTTAGCCAACACCCTGCCCTGTGGAGTCCGGACTTTCCTCCCCTTGCACCTTGCGATGCAAGCAGCGATTGTCTGTCCTGCTTTGCGGCCCGCAGTCTAACACCGTTTGGCCCCGGCCCGGCCTGGCGCGCGCGGCCCGGGCGCTAGGCCGCCGCGGCGCGCCGGCCCGGACGGAACACGGCGGCATCCGCGTAGAAGTCCGGATCGCGGTTGGCATCGCACCAGCCCGGGATGCCCAGCACGGGCAGCGGCGCGAAATCGCGGCTCGACAGCGCGCGGCGTTCGAGCGAGGCGGCCACGGCCGCATCGAGCGTGCCGGGCAACTCGCCGCCCGCCGCGGGCGGCAAGGCCAGCGGCCACGCGTGCGCGGTCAGGGCCTTGTAGGGCCGCGCCAGCTTTTCCAGCAGCGCGTGGCCGAACGGCACCACGGCGCAGCCGGCTGCCTCCCAGTCCGCGCGCCGCGCCACGAACAGCGTGTGCCAGCCGAAACCGCGCAACGCGCTTTCCAGCCTGCCGTCCGTGCTCAGGAACAGGATGGCGTTCTCGTCGAACAAGGTGGCGGCGTCGCGCAGGGCGCCGCGGCGCGGCTGCACGCCGGCGGCGGCGATCGTCTCGGCCTGGAGCCGGTTCAGCGCGCGCTTGGCCTGGGGGAAATGCAGCCAGACCAGCGCGTTGAAGACGTCGTGCAGGTTGTCGCGCGTGGGCACCGCGCCGGTGGCGAAGATATGGGCCTCGTAGGCGGTGCCGGCAGGAAGCTCGGCCTGCGGCACGAAGCGCAGCGGCAGGCCGCGCGCGTTGCGCAGGCCTTGCCGCGCGCTGAGCTCGCAGAGCGCGGCGCGCAGGTCGGCGCCGGCTTGCAGCGCGCCGGCCAGCGCCGCGCCGACCCGTGCGAACGGTTTGTACCAGGGCCGCGTCCAGTCGATCTCCGCCACGGCGCCGGCCACGGGCGGCGTGCCGCCCCGCTGCTGCGTCACGGCCGCGAGGCTCAGTTGGCCTTCCAGCGCAGCGTCTCGCCGCCGCGCAGCGGCACCAGCGTGGTGTCGCCGTACGGCAGTTCGGCCGGCAGTTGC
The DNA here is from genome assembly GCF_977008105.1 of Cupriavidus ulmosensis. Lineage (NCBI taxonomy): Bacteria > Pseudomonadati > Pseudomonadota > Betaproteobacteria > Burkholderiales > Burkholderiaceae > Cupriavidus > Cupriavidus ulmosensis. The sequence goes on along the minus strand of NZ_CDRMWP010000001.1, from coordinate 659,018 downwards.
CACGCCTCGCGCGTCAGCGTCAGCGTGCCGCCGTTGCGCGGCAGGCCGTAGAAGGCCGGGCCGTTGAAGCTGGCGAACGCTTCGAGCTTGTCCAGCGCGCCGGCGGCCTCGAAGGCCTCGGCGTAGAGCTCCATCGCGTGCAGCGCGGTGTAGCAGCCGGCACAGCCGCAGGCATGTTCCTTGAGGCCGCGCGCGTGCGGCGCGCTGTCGGTACCGAGGAAGAAGCGCGGGCTGCCGGACACGGCGGCGGCCACCAGCGCGGCGCGGTGGATCTCGCGCTTGAGCACCGGCAGGCAGTAGTAGTGCGGGCGGATGCCGCCGGTGAAGAGCGCGTTGCGGTTGTACAGCAGGTGATGCGCGGTGATGGTGGCGCCGACCGGGCCTTCGGCGTCGCGCACGTATTCGGCGGCGTCCTTGGTGGTGATGTGCTCGAAGACCACCTTGAGGCCGGGGAAGTCGCGGCGCAGCGGCGTCATCACGCGGTCGATGAAGACGGCCTCGCGGTCGAAGATGTCGATGTCGGCATCGGTCACTTCGCCGTGCACCAGCAGCGGCAGGCCGGCGCGCTCCATCGCCTCCAGCGCGCTCGCGCAGCGGCGCAGGTCGCTCACGCCGGCGTCGCTGTTGGTGGTGGCGCCGGCCGGGTAGAGCTTGACCCCGTGCACGAAGCCGCTGGCCTTGGCCGCGACGATTTCCGCGGCCGGGGTGTTGTCGGTCAGGTACAGCGTCATCAGCGGCTCGAACGCCATGCCGGCCGGCAGCGCGGCCAGGATGCGCTCGCGGTAGGCCGCCGCCTGCGCCACCGTGGTCACGGGCGGCTTCAGGTTCGGCATGATGATGGCGCGGGCGAACTGGCGGGCGGTGTCGGGCAGCACGGCGGCCAGCGCCGCGCCGTCGCGCAGGTGCAGGTGCCAGTCGTCCGGGCGGGTGATGGTGAGGGTCTGGGTCATGGCTTGGTGTGGCTCGGGTGGCCGGCCGCCGGTGGCGGCCAGCGCTTTCGCGGGGGATTACAGGATCAGGATGGCGCGGTAGTCGTTCACGTTGGTGCGCGTGGGGCCGGTGATCACGAGGTCGCCGGCGGCGTCGAAGAAGCCCCAGGCGTCGTGCGCGTCCAGCCGCGCGCGCGCCGGGGCGCCGGCGGCCTGCGCGCGCGCCGCCGTGGACGGGTCCAGCAGGGCGCCGGCGTTGTCCTCGGAGCCGTCGATGCCGTCGGTGTCGGCCGCGATGGCGTACACGCCGGCGGCGCCGTCGAGCTCCAGCGCCAGCGACAGCAGGAACTCGGCGCAGCGCCCGCCGCGCGGCTTCGTGCCGGCCGCGCCGCCGCCCGCGGGCAGCGTCACGGTGCATTCGCCGCCCGAGATCAGCGCCACCGGCGCGGCGAACGGCGCATTGTACGCGCGTATCTCGCGCACCAGCGCGGCGTACACGCGCGCCACTTCCTGCGCCTCGCCGGTCACGGTGTCGCCCAGCACCACCGGCTGGATGCCGCGCGCGCGGAAGACCTCGGCCGCCGCCGTCAGGCTGCCGTGCGCCGTGGCGATCACGCGGTTGTCGACGCGGGCGAACAGCGCGTCGCCCGGCTTGGGCGTTTCCGCCACTTCGCCGCGCGCGCCGCGCTCGAGGTAGGCGCGCACCGCCGGCGGCACCGTGGCGCCGTGGCGGCGCAGGATGTCCAGCGCGTCGCCGTAGGTGCTCGGGTCCGGCACCGTGGGGCCGGAGGCAATCGCGCTCGGGTCGTCGCCGGCCACGTCGGAGACGATCAGCGTCGTCACCGGCGCGCGGCTGGCCTGGGCGAGCCGCCCGCCCTGGATGCGCGACAGGTGCTTGCGCACGATGTTCATCTCGGTGATCGGCGCGCCGCAGCGCAGCAGTTCCTGCGTGGTGGCCTTCAGGTCGGCCATCGCGATGCCTTCGGCCGGCAGCGACAGCAGGCTCGAGCCGCCGCCCGAGACCAGCACGATCAGACGGTCGTCCGGGCCGAGCGCGGCCACGCAGGCCAGGATCTCGGCCGCGGCGCGCTCGCCGGCTTCGTCGGGCACCGGGTGGCCGGCCTCGATCACGCGCACGTGCGCGGTCGGCAGGCCGTGGGCATAGCGCGTGACCACCAGCCCTTCGATGACATGGCCCGGGTCCAGGCGCGCATAGGCCTGCTCCACCGCCAGCGCCATCGAGGCGGCGGCCTTGCCCGCGCCCACCACCAGCGTGCGGCCGCCCGGCTGCGGCGGCGGCAGATGGTCCGCCACGATGCGCAGCGGATCGGCCGCCGCTACCGCTGCCTGGAAGGTGTCGAGCAGCAGGGCCCGCGCGTCGGCCGCGCTCACAGCGCCTCCGCGATGGCCTGGCCCAGGTCCGCGGTGCCGGCCTTGCCGCCGATGTCGCGGGTCAGCGGCGCGTGTTCCGGGCCGGCCGCCAGCACCTGCTCGATGGCGCCCAGCACGGCCGCGCCGGCTTCCGCGTGGCCCAGGTGCTCCAGCATCATCGCGCCGCACCAGATCTGGCCGATCGGGTTGGCCACGCCGCGCCCGGCGATGTCGGGCGCCGAGCCGTGCACCGGCTCGAACAGGCTGGGGAAGGTGCGGTCCGGGTTGATGTTGCCCGACGGCGCGATGCCGATGGTGCCGGTGCAGGCCGGGCCCAGGTCGGAAAGGATGTCGCCGAACAGGTTGCTGGCCACCACCACGTCGAACCAGTCGGGATGCTGGACGAAGTGCGCGGTCAGGATGTCGATGTGGTACTTGTCGACCTTGACGCCGGGATAGCCGGCCGCCATCGCCTCCACGCGCTCGTCCCAGTACGGCATGGTGATGGAGATGCCGTTGGACTTGGTGGCCGAGGTCAGATGCTTGCCCGGGCGCTTGTTCGCCAGCTCGAAGGCGAACTTGAGGATGCGGTCCACGCCGGTGCGCGTCATCACCGTTTCCTGGATCACCACTTCGCGGTCGGTGCCGGGGAACATGCGTCCGCCGATGCTGGAATACTCGCCCTCGGTGTTCTCGCGCACCACGTAGAAATCGATGTCGCCGGGCTTGCGCGGGTTGCCGTCGCGGTCCACCAGCGGGCTGCGGATGCCGGGCATGAGCCGCACCGGGCGCAGGTTGACGTACTGGTCGAACGAGCGGCGGAACTGCAGCAGCGAGCCCCACAGCGAGACGTGGTCGGGCACGGAATCGGGCCAGCCCACCGCGCCGAAATAGATCGCGTCGTACTTGACCAGGGTGTCGAACCAGTCGTCCGGCAGCATCTTGCCGTGGCGGGCGTAGTAGTCGCAGCTGGAAAAGTCGAACTGGTCGAACTGCAGGTCGATGCCGAAACGCCGCGCGGCGGCGTCCATCACGCGCAGCCCCTCGGGCATCACTTCGGTGCCGATGCCGTCGCCAGGGATGACTGCGATCTTGTATTTGCTCATGTCTCGAAAAGCCCGCTGAAGGTGTACAGGACGAATGGTTGTCGGGAAGATCCGGCGGCGGCCGGGCGGCATGCCGGCGGCGCGCGGGAAAACCGCGAGGCGCGACGCGCTTGGCAGAAAACCCGGGCTGGCCGGATAATGGAACATTCTATTGCAATCCGGCAGCCTGCTGCCGGTCCGGTGCCCCGCCATGTGCCAGCTGCTCGGCATGAACTGCGCCACGCCGACCGACGTGACGTTCTCCTTTACCGGCTTCGCCGCCCGCGGCGGCGTCACGGACCACCATGCCGACGGCTTCGGCGTGGCGTTCTTCGAGGACAAGGCCTGCCGACTGTTCATCGACAACCAGTCCGCCGGCACCTCGCCGGTGGCCGACCTGATCAAGCGCTACCCGATCAAGTCCAAGAACGTCATCTCGCATATCCGCAAGGCGACCCAGGGCACCGTGCTGCTGGAGAACTGCCACCCGTTCATGCGCGAGCTGTGGGGCCGGCACTGGATCTTCGCCCACAACGGCGACCTGAAGAACTTCTCGCCGTTCCTGTCCGGCGTCTACCAGCCGGTGGGCGACACCGACAGCGAACTGGCCTTCTGCACGCTGATGCAGGGCCTGCGCAAGCGCTTCCCCGGCTCGCAGCCGCCGCTCAACGAGCTGTGCCACGCGCTGGCCGACATCACGCGCGAGATCACGCTGCACGGCGTGTTCAACTACCTGCTGTCCAACGGGCAGGCGCTGTTCGCGCACTGCTCCACGCGCCTGTACTACATCGTGCGCCAGTGGCCGTTTTCCACGGCGCACCTGATCGACGCCGACCTGTCGATCGACTTCGCCCAGGTCACCACGCCCGACGACCGCGTGGCGGTGATCGCCACCGCGCCGCTGACCGACAACGAGACCTGGACCGCGTTCGCGCCGGGCGAGCTGATGATGTTCGAGGAAGGCCGCTCGGTGATGACGCTGTCGGTGCCGATCCCGCCCGAGGTGCAGGCCAGGAACGCGGCGAACAGCGCCTGCACCTGAGGTGCCGGTTTGCTCCCCTCTCCCGCGCAGTGGGAGAGGGGTTGGGGGAGAGGGCGGGGGCTGGCGAATGCTGGCGCGCTGGAAAAAACCGGCGGCTTCGTCCGCGGTCATCATGCCGGACAACACCGTTGGCCCCGCTTCTTGTGACTCCTGGTCAAACCGCCCCTCTCCCCGGCCCTCTCCCCGTGAGGGGAGAGGGAGGACACCTTGCTTGGGCCAGCTCTGGCGGTGTGGGCCCGTTCGCGGGCTTCGTCAATCGTCCGGGGGGAGACAACATGCGGCAACCGACCGTCTTTGCCGGCGGATAAGAAAAGGGACGCCTCGGCGTCCCTTTTCATGGCTTGCCGCCTCGGGCGGCCATCCAATCTCAATGATGCAGGATCTTCGACAGGAACTGCTTGGCGCGCTCCGAGCGCGCGTCGATGTTGCCGAAGAACTCTTCCTTGGGGCAGTCCTCGACGATCTTGCCCGCATCCATGAAGATCACGCGGTTGGCGACCTTGCGCGCGAAGCCCATTTCGTGGGTCACGCACATCATGGTCATGCCTTCCTGCGCGAGCTGCACCATCACGTCCAGCACTTCGTTGACCATTTCCGGGTCCAGCGCCGAAGTGGGCTCGTCGAACAGCATGCAGATCGGGTCCATCGACAGCGCGCGGGCGATCGCCACGCGCTGCTGCTGGCCGCCCGACAACTGGCCCGGGAACTTGGCCGCCTGGCTCTTCAGGCCGACCCGCTCGAGGTACTTCAGGCCCTTGGCGGTGGCTTCCTCCTTCGAGCGGCCGAGCACCTTCACCTGGGCGATGGTCAGGTTCTCGGTGATCGACAGGTGCGGGAACAGCTCGAAGTTCTGGAACACCATGCCCACGCGCGAGCGCAGCTTGGGCAGGTTGGTCTTGGGCGAGCCGACCGAGGTGCCGTCGACCAGGATGTCGCCCTTCTGGAACGGTTCCAGCGCGTTGACGGTCTTGATCAGGGTCGACTTGCCGGAGCCCGACGGACCGCACACCACCACCACCTCGCCCTTGGCGACCTTGGTGGTGCAATCGGTCAGCACCTGGAAGGCGCCATACCACTTGGAGACGTTGTTGATTTCAATCATACGGCCACCTTTTTCTGGTAACGCTTGACCAGCAGAGATGCGGAAAAACAGATTATGAAGTACACCAGCCCGGCGAACAGCAGCATCTCCACGATGCGGCCGTCACGCTCGCCGATGCCGTAGGCCTGGCCGAAGAAGTCGGCCAGCGCGCTGACGTAGACCAGCGACGTATCCTGGAACAGGATGATGCCCTGGGTCAGCAGCAGCGGCACCATGTTGCGGAACGCCTGCGGCAGGATCACCAGCCGCATGGACTGGCCGTAGGTCATGCCCATCGCCTGCGCGGCGAACATCTGCCCGCGCGACACGCTCTGGATGCCGGCGCGAATGATCTCGGAGTAGTACGCCGCCTCGAACAGCGCGAACGCGATCAGCGCCGAGGTCATGCGCAGGTCCGACGCCTGCGACAGGTTGAACGTCTTCTGCAGCACCTGCGGGATGATCAGGAAGAACCACAGCAGCACCATCACCAGCGGGATGGAGCGGAAGATGGTCACGTAGCCCTGCGCGAACCAGTTCAGCGGCTTGACCGAGGACAGGCGCATCATCGCCAGGATGGTGCCCCAGACGATGCCCACCACCACCGCGGTGACGGTGATCTTGAGCGAGACCATCATGCCCTCGCCCAGCACTTCCAGCGTGGTCGCGTTGATCGAGCTGAAATCGAATGAATATGCCATGACGGGTCCTCTTACTTGCCACCGATGAAGCCGGGCACGCGGGTGCGCTGTTCCACCCAGCGCATGAGCAGCATCACGACGAGATTGATCAGCGCGTACATGATGGTCACGGCGATGAAGGACTCGTACGGGCGCGCCGTGTAGTCCACCAGTTGCCGGCCCTGCGCCGCCAGTTCCAGCAGGCCGATCGTGGACGCCACCGCGGAGTTCTTGAAGATGTTCAGGAACTCGGAGGTCAGCGGCGGCACGATGACGCGGAACGACATCGGCAGCAGCACGAAGCGGTAGGTCTGCGCCAGCGTGAAGCCCATCGCCAGGCCGGCGTTGCGCTGGCCGCGCGGCAGCGAGTTGATGCCCGAGCGCACCTGCTCGCAGACCCGGGCCGCGGTGAACGTGCCCAGGCAGAACATGGCTGCCAGGAACTGCTGCGCGAACGGGTTCATCTGCTTGAACATCTCGCCGCCGGGCAGCAGCTCGGGCATGACGAAGTACCAGATGAACAGCTGCACCAGCAGCGGAATATTGCGGAAGATCTCGACGTAGGTCGCGGCAAGGCCGGACAGCCACTTGTTGGGCACCGTGCGCAGCACGCCGAGCACCGAGCCGATGACCAGGGCGATGATCCATGACGAGAGCCCGAGCGCCAGCGTGACCTTGAGCCCGGAAATCATCCAGTCAAGGTAGGTCTCGTTCTGGGCGGCCTGCTCGAGGAATACCCCCCAATGCCAGCTGTAATTCATGATGAGTCCTCAAAAAGAAACGGAAGGACATGCCTTCCGTTTCGCACAACCGGAATCCCAGGATCAGTCGAGCGCCTTGTCATTCGGCGTCTTGAACAACGCCTTCATGTCTTCGGACAGCGGGAAGTCCAGGTTCAGGCCCTTGGGCGGCACCGGCTGCTGGAACCACTTGGTGTACAGCGTGTTGATCGAGCCGTCCTTCATCATGCCGGTGATGACGGTGTCCGACAGCTTCTTGAACGGTGCGTCATCCTTGCGGATCATGCAGCCGTAGGACTCGCGCGATTGCGGCTTGGCCACCACGATCCAGTCGGCCGGGTTCTTGGCCTTGGCGCGCTCGCCGTACAGCAGCGCGTCGTCCATCATGAACGCGACCGCGCGGCCCGATTCCAGCGTCAGGAACGACTGGCCGTGGTCCTTGGTGCTGATGATGTTCATGCCCAGCTTCTGGTCATCGTTCATCTTGCGCAGCAGGCGTTCGGACGTGGTGCCGGCGGTGGTCACGACGTTCTTGCCCTTGAGGTCGGCCCAGTCCTTGATGCCGCCGTCCTTCTTCACCATGATGCGGGTGCCGATGATGAAGATGCTGGTGGTAAACGATGCCTGCTTCTGGCGTTCGAGGTTGTTGGTGGTCGAGCCGCACTCGATGTCGATGGTGCCGTTCTGCAGCAGCGTGATGCGGTTCTGCGAGGTGATCGGGATTTCCTTGACCTGCAGGTTCGGCAGCTTCAGTTGGTCCTTGATGGCTTCCACGATCTTGACGTTGATGTCGTAGGAATAGCCGACCTGGCGCACGCCGCCCAGGTTGTAGTTGAACGGAATCGACGATTCGCGCACGCCAAGCGTAATCACACCGGTGTCTTTGATCTTCTGCAGCGTGCCCGTCAGTTGCTCGGCGGCTTGCGCGGTACCGCACAGCACGCCGGCTGCAATCATCAGGGAAGCCAACTTGGCAACATTCATAACATCTCCTTGACCATGAAGAGAAGAAAGGCGGGACTCTAACAAAAAACCACCCGCCGACGAAATAGTATTGCGCAGGCATGCACTCAAGACAACGGGTTTTTCCCCTAGCAAAGCCAATATGGGCATGGTTTGCGGGGAGATCGCACCCTGTTGCGGCCCGGATACGGACCCGTTGCCGGCCGGCCGTTTCCTCCCGGCAACACCGGGGAACGCCGGAAAGCGCCGCGGACCGGCTTCCGCGCGGCCGTCATCGGACGGTCACATGCCGCATGGCCGCCGCCGCTCCCGTCAGCGCGGCTGGCGACACCATACGACAACGCGGCTGCCGGAACATCCGGCAGCCGCGTTACCGACACCCGACTGGATTGCTGCAATGCAGCATCACCCTCCGGCGACGCCGCGGCAGCAAGCCGCCCCGACCATCAGGGGTAGAGGCCGCGCATTTCGCGCGCCTGCAGGATCCGCGTGCAGGCCACGATGAACGCGGCCGTGCGCAAGGTAACCTTGTTTTCCTGAGCGATCTGCCAGATCGCACGGAAAGCCTCTTGCATGATTCGTACCAGGCGCTGGTTGATCTCCTCCTCGGTCCAGAAGAAGCTGGAGAAATCCTGCACCCATTCGAAGTACGAAACCGTGACGCCGCCGGCGTTGGCGATCACATCCGGTGCCACCAGGATGTTGCGCTCGCGCAGGATGTCGTCGGCTTCGGGCGTGGTCGGGCCGTTCGCACCTTCAATGACCATCCGTGCCTTGATTTGGGGCGCGTTCTGCGCGGTGATCTGGCCTTCCAGCGCGGCCGGGATCAGGATGTCGCAGTCGACCTGCCAGAACTGCCCGCTGGAGATGGTCTCGCCCTGGAAGCCGTCGATGGTGCCGCTGTGCGACGCATATTCCATCATGGCGGGCACGTCCAGGCCGGCCGGATTGTACAGCGAGGTGCGGTGGTCCTGCACCGCCACCACGCGGGCGCCGGCCTCGTGGAACAGCTTGGCCGCTACCGCGCCGACGTTGCCGAAGCCCTGCACCGCCACGCGGGCGCCGCGGATCTCCAGCCCCAGGTTGCGCGCCGCCTCGGAGCCGACCACGAACACGCCGCGGCCGGTGGCCTCGTGGCGGCCCAGCGAGCCGCCCAGCGAGATCGGCTTGCCCGTCACCACGCCGGTGGCGGTGCTGCCCGAGTTCATCGAATAGGTGTCCATCATCCACGCCATCACCTGCGCGTTGGTGTTGACGTCGGGCGCCGGGATGTCCTTGTTGGGCCCGATGATGATGTTGATCTCGCTGGTGTAGCGGCGCGTGATGCGCTCCAGCTCGCCGTGCGAGAGGGTGCGCGGATCGACGCGGATGCCGCCCTTGGCGCCGCCGTAGGGCACGTTGACCGCCGCGTTCTTGACCGACATCCAGGCCGACAGCGCCATCACCTCGGACAGCGTCACGTCCTGGTGGAAGCGCACGCCGCCCTTGCCCGGGCCGCGCGACAGGTTGTGCTGCACGCGGTAGCCTTCGAAGTGGGCGATGGTGCCGTTGTCCATCTCGATGGGCACGTCCACGATCAGCGCGCGCTTGGGGCGCTTGAGCGTCTCGACCCAGCGGGCCAGCGAGCCCAGGTAGGGCGTGACGCGGTCGACCTGCTGCAGGTAGGTGCCCCAGGGGCCGAGGGCCTCGGGGTTGAGGTAGGAAGGCAGCGTGTGGGATGAAGCGGCGGCGTTGGAGAGGACGGATGAGGGTACGGCGGAAGACATCGTTGGGTCTCGGTGTGAAGGTGCCGCCAGCTTAGAGGAGGCGGCCCCGCCGAAGCCAATGCCGTTTGGTCATCCCGCCGCGCATGTTATGCAAGCCGCGCATAACGTTGCCCGCGGCGCCGCGCGCCTACGCGGGGGCGCCTCCCGTGGCGCCGGCGGGCGCGCCGGCCTGCCACGCGCCCGGCGCGGGCAGGCTGCGCGCGGCCACCGCGTTCCAGACGCGGTCCACCAGCCGGCGCTTGTTGCGCAACTGCGCGCTGCGGCGCTCGCCGGCCTGCTCGCCCGGCTTCTCGCGGTACAGGCGGATCTCCATGTCGATCGACAGCGGCAGCCCGCGCGCCGGCTCCGCCCGCACCAGCCGGTGGTGGGCGATCTCGTCGCGCACCGCGCTCTCGGGCAGGAAGGCCATGCCGTGCCCGGCCAGCGCCATCACCTTGAGCGCCTCGGCCATGTCCGTCTCGTAGCATTTGTCGAGCTTGAGCTTGTCCGCGGTCTCGCCCAGCAGCATGTCCACCATGCGCCCGAGGAACGCGTTCGGCGTGTAGCTGAGGAACGGCACCGGCTTCTTGTCGGTGCCGGGCAGCCGGTACAGCGGCTTGCCGGCGGCGTCGGGCACGCTGTACGGCGACAGCCGCTCGATGCCAAGCACCAGCATGTCGTAGTGCGCCGGGTCGAGCTGGATGGCCTGGCGCGCGTGGTGGTAGACCATCACCAGGTCGCAGCCGCCGTCGACCAGCGCCAGCACCGCGTCGTGCACGTTGAGCGCGCGCAGCCGGCACGGCAGCGTGCCGATCTCGCGCTCCACCGCCTTGAGCCATTCCGGGAAGAAGGTCAGCGACAGCGTGTGCGGCACCGCGAATTCCAGCACGTGGCCGTTGGCCGAGCGCTGGCCGCGCATCAGCGCGCGCGTCTCGCTGACCTGCGCCAGCATCGCCAGCGCCTGCTCGTAGAACACCTTGCCGGCCGGCGTCAGGCTGGTCGGATAGCTGGAGCGGTCGATCAGCTCCGTGCCCACCCAGGACTCCAGCGACTGGATCCGGCGCGAGAACGCGGGCTGCGTCACGTGGCGCTGCTCGGCCGAGCGCGAGAAGCTGTGCGTCTCGGCCAGGCTGACGAAGTCTTCAAGCCATTTGATTTCCATGAGGCGGCATTATCCACCGGCTGCCCGCGTCCGGCGCAGCCGCGGGAATGAAATTCCACCTTCTTGCCTTTTGGTGGAATGAGATTACACTTCCAGGCAGATTTGCACGACAAGACGCACGTGTTTGCTAAAGGCCCGGCGCTATGATGGTCGCAGACCAACAAGGAGCCCGACATGGCCACCCAGCAAGCCGGCGCGGCCGATGCCGCCCACCGCCAGACCCCGCATCCCGGCCTGTTCGCTCCGCTGTCCGCGGGCATGTCCTCGGCGTTCGCGGCCAGCGCGCGCCTGGTGGCGCAGGGCATCGAGGACAGCCTGCCGGATGCCGCCGCGCTGCTGGCGCTGCTGCCCGAACCGCTGCGCGCCGGCTCGCCGCACGGCTATGTGCGCCACCTGGTCCACGCCGACCCGCTGGCGCGCTACGCGGCCATGCTGCTGGTGTGGCGACCCGGCCAGCACAGCCCGGTGCACGGCCACCAGACCTGGTGCGCCTACCGCGTGCTGCAAGGCACGCTGCACGAGCGCCACTACCGCTGGGACGCGCAGGCGCGGCGCGCGCGGCTGTGCGGCGAAATGCCGCGCGCGGCGGGCGACACCTTCAGCGTGCCGGCCGGCCTGCGCCACATCCACGCGCTCGGCAACGACGGCACCGAAGTAGCCGTGTCGCTGCACATCTACGGGGTGGACCAGGAACACATCGGCAGCGGTGTGAACCTGCTGGTCGACGCGGCCTGATTCCGGGCCGGCGCGGCCGGGCACCTGTCACGCTGCATGCCAGGAAAACACCGCCCGAACATGGACCGCTACGACCGCCAGATACTCGCCGCCCTGCAGGAAGACGCCACCGTGCCGGTGGCCGAACTCGGCGAGCGCGTCGGCCTGACCTCCACGCCGTGCTGGCGGCGCGTGCAGAAGCTGGAGGAAAGCGGCGTGATCCGCAAGCGCGTGGCGCTGCTCGACCCGGCCCTGCTCAACGTGGGCGTGACCGTGTTCGTCTCGGTCCGCACCAACCAGCACAGCGCCAGGTGGCTCAAGACCTTTCACGAGCTGGTCGCCTCGATCCCCGAAGTCACCGAGTTCTACCGCATGGCGGGAGACACCGACTACCTGCTGCGCGTGGTGGTGCCGGACATCGCCGCCTACGACCGCGTCTACAAGAAGCTGATCCAGGGCGCGGAGCTGGCCGACGTCAGCTCCAGCTTCGCGATGGAGCAGATCAAGTACACCACCGCGCTGCCGCTGGATTACGCCGACTAGATCTCCGCGCCATCCAGCGAAGCCGAAAGGGAGAGGGGAACAGACCCCGGGCACCAACAGCACGTCCAACAACCTCCATAGCCGTCCAAGAACCCCGCATTAGCCCCTGATTTTGCTGGATTCTTTCTTTTTGGGCATCCGACGATGTCCAACTGGATCCGAAAAAGCTGATGGTATATTCGTTAGTACCTACTCCTCCCTGTTGGTATCAATCGCCCCAAGAGCCTCACCGACCTGGCCGTCCGCAATGCCAAGCCCCTGGACAAGCAGTACAAGATAACTGACGGCGACGGCATGTTTCTGTTAGTACAGCCGAGCGGCGGAAAATATTGGCGGCTCGCCTACCGCTACCTCGGCAAGCAAAAGACATTGGCCCTGGGCGTCTACCCCGAAGTGAGTCTGGCTTCAGCCCGACAGCGGCGCGCGGAGGCACGCGAGAAACTGGCAGTAGGATTTGACCCCGGGGAACTCAAGAAAAGCGACAAGCACACTGCCCGCTTGGCAGCGGAAAACTCGTTCGAGGTGGTTGCAAACGCATGGATCAAGGAGCACGGAAGCACCGTGACTCCCAAACAATGCGAAAAAACACTCTAGCGCCTCAAGAACGATGTCTATCCCTGGCTGGGAAAGCGCCCGATTACCGAAATCGAGGCCCCAGAAATCCTGGCGGTGCTGAAACGGATGATGGCCGAGGAGCGCGTTTCACCGAGCACCGCGTGTGCAGCGAAATTCCGCCGGGTGTTTCTCTACGGCGTCAAGGAAGGGCTCTGCATCAGCAACCCCGCCGCGGCTCTGGTCAAGGCGATCCCACCAGCGAAAGCCACGCACTTTGCGTCGATCACCGATCCGGCAAAGGTTGGTGAAATGCTTCGGCCTTCGATGGCTTCAGCGGCACCTTCACGGTTCTATGCGCCCTCAAGCTGGCACCGCTAGTATTCGTCCGGCCGGGGAATTGCGCAAGGCGGAATGGGCTCAATTCGACCTTGAAAAAGGGGAGTGGCGCTATCTGGTTACAAAAACCAAAACGGAACACCTCGTTCCGCTCGCCACGCAGGTCATTCAAATCCTCAAAGAACTGCAAGCGGTGACCGGTAACGAGCGGTATGTGTTTCCGGGGGGCTCGCTCCAGGCAGCGCCCTATGAGCAATGCTGCGATCAACGCTGCGTTGCGCCGGCTTGGCTACGACACGCACACGGAGATTACCAGCCATGGCTTCCGTGTGATGGCGCACACCATTCTTCATGAAGAATTGGAGCAAAAGCCCGAGGTGATCGAGCACCAGCTCGCGCACTCAGTTCCCGATGCACTCGGCGCGGCATATAACCGCACTAAATTCATTAAGGACCCGCGAGTGATGATGCAGAAGTGGGCAGACTATCTGGATCAACTCAAGGCTAGGGCGAAGATCATCCCGTTGCTGGCGGTAAGCGCAACATGACCTGATAGCGGCTGGATCCTCATTGATGCGCATGATGCGCACTCAGCTACGAATCCGCATTGTCCAGCGGCTAGAGCGACCCCCTGAGACGCTGGACACAGTCTCCCACTTACAATAGCGGAAGTTGGCTCTTCTTGTTTCTAAGCGGTCACACAGATCAGCGAAAAACCTTTCTTTTTGCCCGACGCGCCCGCGGCTCGCGCATAACCCCAGCTAGTTAACGGCAGCCATGCCGCACGACTTCACCCCGCTTTAGGAGGGCGGCCGTTCCAGGGGCCATCCCGCAAAATCGGGGGCCGCGCGAGCGCTGCATGCCGCGCTCGCGCGCATGAATGAGTTGCCGCCAGCTGGCGGCGATTTCTCTCTTGAAACGACAAGAACGACGGATGAGTATAAGCCCGGAATCCCCGCGAGACATCTACCTGAACGTCTCGCGCGAAGTAGAGAGTATTTTGCGAAGGCTTGGCAGCGCATCGGAGGACCAGCAGGTATTGGAGGCCAAGAAGAATACCCGCGCCATCCTCGAGAAGTTCCAGCGAGACATCGAAGGCAATATCGCCGGGCTCGAGCGCCATGCCGAATGGGACACCTTCACCATCGCCTTCTACGGCGAAACCAATGCCGGCAAGTCGACCATCATCGAGACGCTGCGCATCATGCTGGGGGAACAGAGCAAGGCTAAGGCTCAGCAGGCCTTCCGGACACTGCGGGAAGAACTTTGCGTCAGCGAGGAGAATCTCGAGGCCCTGCGCCAACGAATCCGGCAGGGCGACGCACTGCTTACCGAGTTGCAGGCGCGCCTTGACGGACTCGTGTCGTACTATGATGAGCAGGAGCAGGCCTGCCGCGACGAGATCCACCGCCTGCATGCACTGGTGGTCGAGAAAAAGAGAACGGCGACACTCTGGCAGAAATTCCTGAACCGGCTGCGCCAGTTGCCTGAAGAACAGACCTTTACCGGTGCAGAAGCCAGCCTGAGGGCCCTGCTCGCCGAGAGGAACGGCGCCGTCGAGGACGTCGCGCGGCAGCAGCGCGAGACGCTGGATACAAAGCAAGCTGCCGAACGGGAACTCGAACGCGTGGAGCGCGACCAGCACAAGCTGGAATCGCTGGCCGACGGCGTAATCATCGGTAACGGGCGCTCCGACTATACGCTCGAGACCCGAGGCTATGCATTCGAAGCTGGTGGCCACAAATTCACCTTGCTCGACGTTCCCGGCATCGAAGGCAAGGAAGCCATGGTCATGGACGGCATCCGCTCGGCAGTGCAGAAGGCCCATGCCGTGTTCTATGTGACGGGCAAAGCTGCGGCTCCGCAGAAAGGCGACGAGCATACCAAGGGCACGTTGGAGAAGATCAAGGAACACCTTGGCACGCAGACCGAGGTCTGGACCCTCTTCAACAAGCGCATCACCAACCCCATGCAGCTAGAGAAGGGCGGGCTCGCCAGCCAGGACGAACTCGAGAGCCTGCAGGACCTCGACGAAAAAATGCGCGAGCAGCTCGGCGAGCACTACCAGCGCGTCATCCCGCTGAGTGCCCAGCCCGCGTTCCTAGCCGTTGCCGACTGCCTGGTGCCCGGCTCACAGAATGCCAAGAGCAAGGACAAGTTCCTCGCTAGGCTCAAGCCCCAAGAACTGCTGCAGCGCTCGAACATGGAGCAGTTTCGCGAGCTTCTGGCCGGCAACCTGGTGCACGACTATAAGACCAAGATCAGACGCTCCAATTTCAACAAGGCCAACCAAGTGGTCAAGACGGCGGCGGATGAGGTCGCCAGGATCCAGCGTGATTCGTTCAAGCCGCTGGGACAGCAGCTAAAGCAGGACGCAAATGGCTCCCGCGAGCAACTGACCATCGCGCTCCGAACGCTTAAGACACGCCTGGAAACAGAAGGTGAACGGACGATCACCGGTTTCAAGAACGCCGTGCGCAGGCGCATTTACGCGCGCATCGAGTCCGACATCGGCAACGATATCTTCAAGAACGCGCTCGAATCCTGCATCAGGATCGAGCAGGCCAGCCTAGAACAGCGCCTGCCCGGGCTGATGGAGGCCGAACTGAAGACCTTCAAGGCGGAGATCGCAGAGGTCGTCGAGCAGTTCCAGCAATACGCCAGCGAGTTGGTCGAGACCTACGGCAAGATCGGCATGGGCCAGTTGGACAGCTCGTTCGAGCTGAAGATCAGCATTGACAACGGCCTCAAGATATCCAACCTGCTTGGCTCGCTGGTCGGCGGAGTGCTGATGATCTGGAACCCGGCCGGGTGGGTCGCGCTGACGATCGGCGCCATCACGCTGCTGGTCAGCCTCGGCAAGGCCCTCGTCGGCTTCTTCAGCTCCAGCTACAAAATGTCCCAACAGCGCAAGTCGGCCGACCAGAACCTGGAGACCATCGCAGACAAGATGCGCGACTCGCTGCGCGGAAGCCTGACCGCCGCCTTCCGCGAACTGGAGGAAAACGTCGAGATCATTAAGGAAGCGCTGAACGAGCCTGTCCGCCAGGTTGACGAAATCAGTGCGACGCTGCTCAAGTCCGTGGCGGAGCTAAAGAAACTATCCAAAACCATCGAAGCCGTAGGTGCACAGTAAATGGAAAAGACCCTAGACACCTTCAAGGCGCAACAATCCCGCGCCGTGGACATCTTGGAGAAGCTTCAGGGCTTCCTGCAACAAGGCGAAAGCGTCGGCGTGCAGATCGATCCGAACCTAAAGGCCAAGCTGCAAACGGCCATCCAGGACGTAGCCGAAGAAAAACTCAGGATTGCACTAGTTGGCGGCTTCTCGGAGGGCAAGACCTCTATCGCTGCGGCCTGGATGGAGCAACTGGACAAGTCCACCATGAAGATCAGCCACAAGGAATCGTCCAACGAAGTGAAGGTGTACGACGTGGGCTCCGATTTCGTACTGATCGACACCCCCGGGCTGTTCGGCTTCAAGGAACAATACAATGCGCAAACCCACCTCGTGGAGAAGTACAAGGACATCACCAAGAAGTACGTGAGCGAAGCCCACCTAGTGCTGTACGTAATGAACTCGACCAACCCCATTAAGGAAAGCCACAAGGAAGACCTGATGTGGCTGTTCCGCACGCTGGACCTCCTGCCGCGCACGGTGTTCGTGCTGAGCCGCTTCGACGAAGTCGCCGACGTGGAAGACGAGCGGGAGTACCGGGAAAGCCTGGCGGTCAAGCGCGACAACGTCAGCGACCGCCTGCGCAACCTGATCTGCCTGGACGCCGTCGAGACGGCCGCTCTGGCGATCGTCGCCGTGGCGGCAAACCCGTTCGACATGGGCACTGAGTACTGGCTGTCAAACCTGGGCAAGTTCAAGACGCTCTCCCACATCGCCACGTTGCAGGCGGCCACGTCAGAGAAAGTCAAGGCCAACGGCGGCGCCACAGCCATTGCCGAGGCCACAAAAGCGAGCGTCATCCGCGACGTCCTGACCAAACAGCTGCCAGTGGCGGTCGCCAACGACGAGAAGATCGGCCGTGAGGTGGACAAGCTCGAAGCGATGAACACCAGGCTGGCCCGGCAGCTCGCTTCGACCGAGGGCAAGATCTCGGCGGTGCGCGTAAGCCTTCGCGAGTTCGTCTCCGACTACTTCACGGACTTGATCCTGCAGGCAAAGGGGGCGAGCCTGGCCACCTTCACCGAATTCTTCGAGCGCGAAGTGGGCAACAACGGCATCGTGCTGACGACGCGTCTGCAGAACGAGTTCGAGCGCCAACTGCAGGCGGTCACCCTGGAAGTCAGCAAGATGAAAATCGGTTTCAACACAGAAATCAACCACTTCAATGGTGCGGTCAAAGTGCTCGGTAAGCAGGGCCTGGCTACATGCTCAAGAGCAACCTGATCAATAACTCCACGGTGCTGGCGACACGGGATGGCATCGTCGCCATTGCAAAAACGGTCGGAGTAGACTTGGGCAAGATGCTGAAATTCAAGCCCTGGGGAGCCGTCAATCTGGCCAAAGGAATCAACGGCGTGCTGGCCTTCGCGGGCCTAGCCCTGGAGGCCTGGGATAGCTGGGAGCAGGCCAAGCGCGAGGAGAAGTTCCGCGAGTCGATCGAGATGATGGTCGCGAACTTCAACATCCAGCGGATGGAACTGCTGCAGTTGATCGACGGGGTGCACTTCGTCGACCACTTCTTCTCCGAATACATCGAACTACGCAGCAACGTGGCGGAGGTGCAACTGGACGTGGCGCAGCGTCGGCAGCAGCGCGACCGCTTCAATGCATGGCGCCAAGCAGGCGAAGCCATCGACGCCGAGTTCACCGTCCTGCAGGACTGATCTGCCCAAGTCGTGCTCGCGCTCAAAGCACGCCAATGACATCGGCGACGACAACTGCGTCTGCACCATCTGGCATTTGTACTCCGCCGAGAAGCGGCGCCTTGGCTCCCGACGATAACGACCTTCCTGATCCTTAGAGCCCGTTTGAAAATTCAAGGATGGGCGACTCTGCGTAGCAGAAGTCCGCCCATTGCGATATAGACCATTGCCTCGGACACGTCGGGACGTCGCTCGTAGTCCCTGACCAGGCGACGCCAGCGAATCATCCAGCCGAAGGTAAGTTCCACTACCCAACGCCGGGGCAGAACTGCCAAGCCGACCTGATCCTCGCGGCGACGCACCACCTCGACGACAAAGTCGGGCGTCGCGGCTTTATCCGTCAGCGCGCGACGATCGTACGCGCCATCAGCAAACAGATGTTTCAGGCCCGGCCAACGCCTCTTCAAGGCCTCCAGTACCGTCACTACCCCTGTACTGTCGGCAATGCCTGCAGGCGTCAGGTTCACCATCAGCAGCCGCCCATTTGTATCCACGGCAATATGCCGCTTGCGCCCGACGATCTTCTTCGCAGCATCGTAGCCGCGCTCTTTCGCCGCTGGCGCCTTCACCGATTGGCTATCCACAACACCAGCGCTGGGGCAAAGCTGGCGGCCGTCCAACTCCCTGTCGAGCATCAGTACAACATCGTGGAGCGTGCGAAACAGGAACCTGCGCATCAGTCGGCGAAACCACCAATACACCGTTTGCCAGGCCGGGAAGTCCTTGGGCAGCATTCGCCAGCCGCAGCCCGAGCGCACCAGGTATCGCAGCGCGTTGATGACTTCGTGCAGGTCGGCCTTCCTGCGTCGCCCACGCTGGGCTGGCTTCGGCAGCAATCCTTCCATCGCAGCCCATTCCACGTCTGTCACGTCGCTCGGATATCGCTTTGCCTTGGCCGCCATACTTGCCTGCCGTTCTCGATGTTCTTTCTTCCACATCCGAACGTCAGATCACATCTGCGGCGAATTTTCAAACAGGCTCTCAGCATGGGATTCGGTTCTTGGGACAAGCTCACTCAGGAAGATATTCGACATAGTTGTAGGTGCCCCGTCCCTATACGAACTGCCGGCCTTCGTGTGTTCACAGGCTATCGGCAGAGCATCGTAAAATTTAAGTGAGGGGCTGTACCCCCAGCGGTCCGGTGGAAGTCTTGAGGCAGCGATAGACAACATCGGCAGACGCGAGGTAAGGCTTGGGAAACGTTGGTACTTTTGATAGTACTCCTGGAATGAAAATATTTTTTATTCCAATAAATTCAGATACTTATACTTACAATTCGAGTCCGACCCCGGCCTCAGCTACCTCAACGACCTCTGCTGCCTCGGCCACGTCGGGCACTGCGTCGCCCCATCACTCACCCGCGATTGGCCCACCCCGTCATCCGCCGCTCCACCACCGCGAAGAACTCGTACATCACCATCGCCATCACGGCGATCACCACCAGCCCGGCGAAGGCCAGCGGCATCTTCATGGCCGAGCCGGCCGACACCAGCAGGTAGCCGATGCCTTCGTTGGCGGCGTTCATCTCCGACACGGTGGTGCCGACGAAGGCCAGCGTGATGGCCACCTTGAGCGAGGCGAAGAAGAACGGCATCGAGCGCGGCAGGCCGATCTTGAGCAGCACGTCGGTGCGCTTTGCGCCAAGCACGCGCAGCACGTCCTCCAGCTCGGGCTCGAGCGTGGCCAGGCCGGTGGCGATGTTGACCATGATCGGGAAGAACGAGATCAGGAACGCGGTCAGGATGGCCGGGCCGGCGCCGAGGCCGAACCACACCACCAGGATCGGCACGAAGGCGGCCTTGGGCAGCGCGTTGAACGCCGTCATCAGCGGATAGCCCGCGGCGTAGGCCAGCTTCGACGAGCCCATCACCAGCCCCAGCGCCACGCCCACCACGATGGCCAGGGCGAAGCCGACCATCGTGGTCCAGAAGGTGCGCCAGGCATGCCCGGCGATCACGTCCCAGTATTCGAACAGCGCGGCGACGATCGCGCGCGGGCTGGGCAGGATGAAGTCCGACAGGTCGAACGCCAGGCACGCGCCCTGCCACAGCGCCAGGACCGCGGCCAGCAGCAGCCACGGCGCCACGCGCTGCACGCGGCGCTGCCGCGCGGCGCTCATCGGGGAAGAGAAGGTGCTCATGGTCAGTGCTGCCTCACGTGGCCGATCTTCTCGCGCAGCGCGTGGACCAGATCGGCGAAGGGTTCGGTATAGGTCAGGTCGAGGTCGCGCGGGCGCGGCAGGCCGATCTCCTTGCGCGTGAGGATGCGCCCGGGGCGCTGGCTCATCACGTACACGGTGTCGGCCAGGAACACCGCCTCGCGCAGGTCGTGCGTGACCAGGATCACGTTGAAGCGCCGCGCCTGCCACAGGTCGCGCAGCACGCACCACAGCTCCTCGCGCGTGAAGGCGTCGAGCGCGCCGAACGGCTCGTCAAGCAGCAGCATGCGCGGCTCGTGGATCAGCGCGCGGCAGATCGAGGCGCGCTGCTGCATGCCGCCGGAAAGCTGCCACGGATACTTGTCCTCGTAGCCGGCCAGCCCCACCGTGCGCAGCAGGTCGCGTGCGCGCGCCGTGTATTCCTCGCGCTTTTCGCGCAGCGTGGCGCGGTAGGGCTCGACGATCTCCAGCGGCAGCATCACGTTCTGCAGCGTGGTGCGCCACGGCAGCAGCGTCGGCGCCTGGAACGCCATGCCGACCATGTTGAGCGGCCCGTTCACCTTCCGGCCGGCGATCCTGACCACGCCGCGCGTGGCCGGCCGCAGGCCGGTGGCCAGCTTCATGAAGGTGGACTTGCCGCAGCCCGAAGGCCCGACGATGGCGATGAACTCGCCGGGCTCGACCTGCAGCGAGATGTCCTCGACGGCGAACTCGCCCTTGCGGGCCAGCTCGTCGTTATAGGCCAGCCACACGCGGTTGAACTCGACGAAGGGCCTGTCCGCCGGTTCCGCCGGTTCCGCGGGTTCGGCCGGCGCCAGCGCGCGCGGCGATGCGTGTCCGGCCGTCATCGCAGCACGTCCAGTTCGGCGGCCGAGGGCAGGTAGGCATCGGTCCACAGCGCGTCGGGATCGATGCGGCCCTTGGTGCCGAACGCGTCGGCCACCTGCGACGCCATCAGCGACAGGCGCGGCTTGCTGACGCGGCCGAAGCCCTCGGCGCGCGCGTCGGGCGACTTGACCGCGCTGTCCAGCGCCAGCTTCAGGCGCCGGACCTCGAGCTTCTCGTCGATGATGCCGTCGCGCGCCTTGACCGCCTTGACGCCGTCCTCGGGCCGGGCGATCACGTCGCGCGCGGACCTGGCGAACGCGCGCAGGAAGGCCTTCACGGCTTCCGGGTTCTTCTTGATGAATTCCTCCGAGGCGATCACCGCGTTGCCGTACAGCTTCACGCCGTACTGCGGATACGGCAGCACCACGATGTCCTCGTCCTTCACGCCGCGCGCATTGAGGTTGAGGATGGAGGTGAACGAGAAGCCGGTGATGGCGTCGAGGTCGCCGCGCGCGAGCATGGTCTCGCGCAGGGCCGGATCCATCGCCTGCCAGTTGAAGCTCGCCGCCTGCAGCCCGTTGGCCCTGGCGAAGATCGGGAAGGCGCGGCGCCCGGCGTCGAACACCGGCGCGCCGAGCTTCTTGCCGGCCAGGTCGCGCGGCGCCTTGATGCCGGACTTCTTCAGCGCCAGCACGGCCGCCGGCGTGTTGTTGTAGACCATCATCACGGCCACCGGCTTGTTGCGCGCGTCCGGGTTGTTGCCGTAGAACTCCATCACCGAGGCCAGGTCGGCGAAGCCCATGTCGTAGGTGCCGGAGGCCACGCGGTTGACCACGTTGCCCGAGCCGTTGCCAGCGTCGATCGACACGTCGAGCTTCTCGGCCTTGAAATAGCCCTTCTGCTCGCCCAGCAGGAACAGCGCGGACGGCCCCTCGAAACGCCAGTCGAGCTGGAAGCGGACCTTGGTCTGGGCATGCGCGTGGCCGGCGAATTGCGTCGACAGCACCAGCGCGGTGCCGAGCGCCATGCCGAGCTGCAGCATGCGGCGGCCCAGCGTTGGCGCGGCGGACGCGGCCGGCGCGGCGGTGGCGGCGGCAATGACTTCGATCGGGTTGGCGGCACGGGATTGCGGCATGGACTCTCTCTCCTGTTGATCGTTTTCGTGGAGAGTCCGTCTGCAAGCGGCATGCCATGCGAAGGCGCACCAGGCCTGGGCGAGCCCGCATCGGTTTGTCGAACCGGACTTGCGCAAGCCGATGCGCCGGCGCCGTTTGCCGCGCCGGATTGTCGGCAATCCGCGCGTGCGGATTGCGCGGATTGCGCGAATTGCGCGCGCCGGGCGTGTCCGCCCCGCCGCCGCTTCAGGCGATCAGATGTTCAGGCGTCCTGCGTGGCGTCGCCGGCCTCGACGGCCAGCGTCGCGTCTTCCACCGGCGTGGCGTTCTGCGCGGCGCTGCGCGCCTGGATGCGCCACATCTCGGCGTAGCGGCCATCCATGCGCATCAGCTCGGCATGGGTGCCGCGCTCGACCACGCGGCCGTGGTCCATCACCAGGATCTGGTCGGCGTGCACCACGGTCGAGAGCCGGTGCGCGATCAGCAGCGTGGTGCGGTTCTGCGCCAGGCGGATCAGCTCGGCCTGGATGGCCTGCTCGGTGCGCGAGTCGAGCGCCGAGGTGGCTTCGTCGAACACCAGGATGGGCGGGTTCTTGAGCAGCGTGCGCGCGATCGCCACGCGCTGCTTCTCGCCGCCCGAGAGCTTGAGGCCGCGCTCGCCCACGGGCGTGTCGTAGCCCTGCGGCAGCTCGCGGATGAAGGTATCGATCTGCGCCGCGCGCGCGGCCGCGATGACTTCCTCGTGGCTGGCCTCGGGCCGGCCGTAGGCGATGTTGTAGTAGATGCTGTCGTTGAACAGCACGGTGTCCTGCGGCACGATGCCGATGGCGCGGCGCAGGCTGTCCTGCGTGACCGCGCGGATGTCCTGCCCGTCGATCTCGATGGCGCCGCTGCCCACGTCGTAGAAGCGGAACAGCAGCCGCGCCAGCGTGGACTTGCCCGAGCCGCTGTGCCCCACCACTGCGGTGGTGGTGCCCGCCGCGATGGTGAAGTCGACGTCGTCGAGGATGGTGCGGTTGCTCTCGTAGCCGAAGCCCACGTGGGCGAAGCGCACCGCCGCGCCCTGCACGCGCAGCGCCGGCGCGCCCGGCGCGTCGGCCACTTCGCGGTTGGTGCCCAGCAGCACGAACATGCGGTCCATGTCGGTGGTGGCCTGCTTGATCTCGCGGTAGATCACGCCGAGGAAGTTCAGCGGAATGTAGAGCTGGATCATCAGCGTGTTGACCAGCACCAGGTCGCCCAGCGTGAGCTTGCCCGCGGCCACGCCCACGGTGGCGCGCCACAGGATCAGGATCAGCCCGGTGGCGATGATGGCCTGCTGGCCGAAGTTGAGGAAGGACAGCGAGTTCTGCGAGCGGATCGCCGCCGAGCGGTAGGTCAGCAGGTTCTCGTCGTAGCGGCGCGCCTCGTACTCCTCGTTGCCGAAGTACTTGACGGTCTCGAAGTTGAGCAGCGAGTCGATCGCCTTCTGGTTGGCGCGCGAATCCAGCTCGTTCATCCTGCGGCGGAAGTGCGTGCGCCACTCCGTCACCACGATGGTGAAGACGATGTAGCTCACCAGCGCGCAGCCGGTGATGGCGGCGAACCAGATGTCGTAGTGCAGGATGAAGAAGCCCATCACCAGCCCCATCTCGACCAGGGTCGGCAGGATGCTGTAGAGCGAATACGAGATCAGCGACTGGATGCCGCGCGTGCCGCGCTCGATGTCGCGGCTCATGCCGCCGGTCTGCCGCTCCAGGTGAAAGCGCAGCGACAGCGCGTGCAGGTGGCGGAACACCTGCAGCGCGATCTCGCGCACCGCGCTCTGCGTGACCTTGGCAAACAATATCTCGCGCAGCTCCGTGAACAGCGTGCCGGACAGCCGCAGCACGCCGTAGGCCACGATCAGCCCGACCGGCACCACCAGCAGCGCGGCGGCGCTGCCGGCGGGCACGTTCATGTTGTCCACCAGCTTCTTCATCAGCACCGGCACGCCGAGGTTGGCCACCTTGGCCGCCACCAGGCAGACCAGCGCCAGCATCACGCGCCATTTGTAGTGCCATACGTAGGGCAGCAGATTGCGCACGGTCTGCCAGTCGCTGCGTGGCACGCCGGACTTGGCGAACAGGGAGGAAGCGGGCCGGGCGGGGGACGGCTCGGCCGGCGGGGAATAGCGTCGCATACGTTAGAATTCGGGCGAATATGCGATTGTGGCAGAGATCGGCCCGGCTGGCCGGCGCCACCCTCGCATCCGCCCGACCGCGGCCACGCCGCGATGCCGGCGCCGCACGGCGGCCAACGCACTCCGGCACGCATCGCCCGGCCCCGCGGCACGGCGCCGCCCCAACCCTGTCTCTTCTGCCCCAGCCATCATGACCCAAGCCATCGACCACCCCTGCCTGCCGCCCGGCAAATATCCCGCGCTGCGCGTCGTCCCCATGCCGGCCGACGCCAACGTGCACGGCGACGTGTTCGGCGGCTGGATCATGGCGCAGGTCGACCTGGCCGGCTCGATCCCCGCGGTCGAGCGCGCCCAGGGCCGCGTGGCCACGGTGGCGGTCAACTCGTTCCTGTTCAAGCATCCCGTCTTCGTCGGCGACCTGGTGAGCTTCTACGCCGACATCGAGAAGACCGGCCGCACCTCGATCACGGTGTCGGTGGAGGTCTACGCGCAACGCATGCGCCACAGCAACGAGATCGTCAAGGTCACGGAAGCCACGCTGACCTACGTGGCGACCGACGACAGCCGGCAGCCGCGCGTGCTGCCGGCGATCTGACCGCCCTCCCCGGCCGGACTGCCGCCCAGGCGGCCGCCTGAATCCTCGCGGGAATCCCCGAGGACACGCCGCCAGCACCATCGACAGCGCCGCCGCCATGCCGCCGCCCGGCCCGCCCCGGGCCGCCGGCGCGCGGCCGGCCACCCGGCAGGTGCACGCTCTCCGGTTGAAAAGCGGAAATTTCCCTCCGTGAATTGGGCTGCTTCCGAGTCCCCGGCCTGTCTTTCGATCCTTAAATACGAATGATTATCAATCGTGTTTCTGGAGCAAAGAATGAGCAGCTACATAAAATCCGTCGCGCTGCCGCCGCGCCGCCCCCTGGCTTGCACCGTGCTGGCGATGGCGGCCTGCGCCGCGCCGGTCCTGGCCGAGGACCGCGAACGGCGAGGCCGGCACGTCGAGCTGGAAACGGTCACGCTGCGCGAAGCGCTCCTGCCGGGCGCCAAGGTGAACGCCTCGGGTTCGGCCAAGTACGCGATGCCGCTGCTGGACACGCCCCAGACCATCTCGGTGGTGCCGCGGCAGGTGATGGAGGAGCAGAACGCGCTGAGCCTGCGGCAGGTGCTGTCCAACGTTTCCGGCATCACCTTCAACGCCGGCGAGGGCGGCGGCGGCTCGGGCGACAGCATCAACATCCGCGGCTTCAGCGCCAACGCCAACATGCAGGTCGACGGCCTGCGCGACAGCGGCCAGAACAACCGCAGCGACCTGTTCAACCTGGAGGCGGTCGAGGTCATCAAGGGGCCGAACTCGGTGTTCGGCGGCGCCGGCACCACCGGCGGCAGCATCAACATGATCAGCAAGCAGCCCGGGGCGGACAGCTTCACGCACGCCGGCGCGGGCCTCGGCACCGACAACTTCCGCCGCCTGACGCTGGACACCAACCAGGTGCTGCCGTGGGGCGCGGCATCGACCGCGGTGCGCCTGAACCTGATGGCGCACGAGAACGACGTGCCGGGCCGCGGCCCGGTCGACCGGCGCCGCTGGGGCGTCGCGCCGTCGGTCGTGTTCGGCCTGCGATCGCCCACGCAGCTGACCCTGAGCTACTTCCACCAGCGCGACGACAACCTGCCCGACTACGGCGTGCCGGCGCTCAACGGCCACCCGCTGGCCGGCGCGGGCCGCCACGGCTACTTCGGCTGGCGCAATCTCGACAAGGAAGACATTACCACCGACGCGATCACCGCCCGGCTCGAACACGAGTTCAGCGACAGGCTCAAGCTGCAGAACCTGACGCGCTACTCGCGCCTGCACCGCGACACCGTCATCTCGGCCTCGCACGTCGACCAGACCGGGCTGCCGCCCGGGCGCTACAAGCCGGCCGGCCCGCAGGGCTACGGCCGCGATTCGACCACCGCCATGTGGATCAACCAGACCAACCTGACCGGCCGGTTCGATACCTTCGGGCTGGCGCACACGCTGGTCGGCGGCTTCGAGATCTCGCGCGAGACCTACGAGCGCGGCACCTATTCCTACAATCTCTCCGGCCACTACCCCGCCGGCGGCTACGACCTGCGCAACCCGCCCGGCTTCTGGAGCGGCCCGGCCAACCGGCAGGACAGCGGCTACAACCGGACCTGGCTCGACGTGAAGGCGCTCTACGCGCTCGACACCATCGCCCTGGGCAAGGCCTGGGACCTGAGCCTGGGCATGCGCTACGACTGGATGGACGGCAGTTCGCAAAGCACGCCGGCGGGCAAACCCACCGAGCGCGCGGACAGCGCCGACCGCCAGCTCAGCACGCGCGCGGGCGTGGTCTTCAAGCCCACGGACAACGGCCGCGTCTATGCCGCCTATGGCACCGCCTTCAATCCGTCCGCCGAGCATCTCGTCACCACCGGCTCGGGCGTGGACAAGAACACGGCCTCGCTCGCGCCGGAAAAGAACAGGACCTTCGAGGCCGGCACCAAATGGGAGTTCATGGCGCGGCGCCTGAGCGTCAACGGCGCGCTGTTCCAGGTCGACAAGAACAATGCGCGCGAACGGCTGGCCGACGGCAGCTACGCGCTGGCGGGCAAGCAGCGCGTGCGCGGCGTGGAACTGGGCGCGGCCGGCAAGCTGACGCCGCAATGGGACCTGCTGGCCAGCTACACCTACCTGAACAGCGCGACGCGCCGGTCGCCTCTCGCGCCCGCGCGCGAAGGCAAGGCGCTGGCCAACACGCCGGCGCATTCGCTCAGCTTGTGGACCACCTACCAGCTTGCGGCCGGCTGGACGCTCGGCTACGGCGCGCGCTACGTCGGCAGGCGCAACGTGACCTCGGCCGGCGACGGCAAGCTCGGCAGCTATTTGGTGCACAACGCCATGCTCGGCTATGCGCCGAACAAGCGCCTCCGGTTCCAGCTGAACGTCGACAACCTGTTCAACAAGGCCTACGTGGAGCGGGTGCGGCAGTCGCTGGGCAGCGCCTCGCGCTCGTCGGCGCTCGAATACGGCGACGGCCGCGCCGCCGTCCTGAGCGCGGTCTACTCGTTCTGACGCCTCAGTCGAAGCGCGAGAAATCCGGGCGGCGCTTCTCGAAAAACGCGGTGAAGGCCTCCTTCGCCTCCGGCGCCTGCAGCATGCGCCGGAACGTCTCGCCTTCCTCCTGCATCCGCGCCTGCACCGCGGCCATGTCGCCGCCCTTCATCAGGCGCTTGGTCGCGCGCAGCGACGAGGCCGGCAGCGCGGCCAGCTTGCGCGCCTGCTGCAGCGCGAACTCGTGCAGCTCGGCCACCGGCAGCACGCGCGTGACCAGCCCGATCTGCTGCGCTTCGTGCGCGCCAAAGGCTTCGCCCAGCAGCAGCTTTTCCGCGGCGCGCTGGTAGCCCAGCAGGCGCGGCAGCAACAGGCTCGAAGCCGCTTCCGGGCACAGCCCGAGCTGCGCGAACGGCAGCGACAGCCGCGCCGTCTCGGAGGCGTAGACCAGGTCGCAATGCAGCAGCATGGTGGTGCCCACGCCGACCGCCGGCCCGCTCACCGCGGCCACCAGCGGCTTGCCGGCCTGGCTGATCTGCTGCAGGAACTGGAACACCGGCGCCGGCGGCTCGCCCTCGCCGCCGGTGGGCGGGCGCTTCATGAAGTCGTCGAGGTCGTTGCCGGCGGTGAAGACCTCGGGCTTGCCGCGCAGCAGCACCACGCGCACGGCCGGGTCGGTCTCGGCCGCGCGCAGCGCGTCGGCCATCGCCTGGTACATCGCCGCGGTGATGGCGTTCTTCTTGTCGAGCCGGTCGAACTCGATGGTCAGGATGCCCTGCCCGATGGTGGTGAGAATGCTCATGGAATGTCCGCTCCTTGCTGGCCGGCCCGGCGCTGTTGTACGACGGGCCGGGAGAATGGCAAGACGGGCCACGGCGGCACGGCGCGAGTCCGTGTTCCGTGGCCCGTCTCGACTACGTCGCCCGCGGCGCGTTCAGACGCGCTCGAAGATCCCCGCCGCGCCCATGCCGGTGCCCACGCACATCGTCACCATGCCGTACTTCAGGTCGTGGCGGCGCAGCGCGTGCACCACGGTGGCCGAGCGGATCGCGCCGGTGGCGCCGAGCGGGTGGCCCAGCGCGATGGCGCCGCCCATGCGGTTGACCTTGTCCGGATCCAGGCCAAGGTCGCGCGTCACCGCCAGCGCCTGCGCGGCGAAGGCTTCGTTGAGCTCGATCCAGTCGATCCGGTCCTGGGTCAGGCCCGCCGCCTTGAGCGCGGCCGGAATCGCTTCCTTGGGGCCGATGCCCATGATCTCGGGCGGCACGCCGCGCACCGCGAACGAGACGAAGCGCGCCAGCGGCACCAGGTTGAACTGCTTGAGGATCTTCTCCGAGACCAGGATCAGCGCGCCGGCGCCGTCCGAGGTCTGCGAGCTGTTGCCGGCGGTGACGCTGCCCTTGCTGGCGAACACCGGGCGCAGCCGGGCCAGCCCTTCGAGCGAGGTCTCCGGGCGCGGGCCTTCGTCGAGCGCGATGGTGCGCGTCTTGACGTCGACCTGCCCGGTGGCGAGGTCGGGAAATTTCTCCACGATCTCCACCGGCGTGATCTCGTCGGCGAACTCGCCGGCCTGCTGCGCGCGGATCGCCTTCTGGTGCGAGGCCAGCGAGAACGCATCCTGGTCCTCGCGGCTGACCTGCCACTGACTGGCCACCTTCTCGGCGGTCAGGCCCATGCCGTAGGCGATGCCGATGTTCTCGTCGCGCGCGAAGATCGACGGCGACATCGACGGCGAGTTGCCCATCATCGGCACCATGCTCATCGACTCCACGCCGGCGGCGATCATCACGTCGGACTCGCCCACGCGGATGCGGTCGGCCGCCATCGCCACCGCCGACAGGCCCGAGGCGCAGAAGCGGTTGACCGTGATGCCGCCCACGCTGACCGGCAGGCCCGACAGCAGCGCGCCGATGCGCGCCACGTTCAGGCCCTGCTGGGCCTCGGGAATCGCGCAGCCGACGATGGCGTCCTCGATCAGCGCGGGATCGAGCCCGGGCACCTGCGCCACGGCCGCGCGCAGGATGGTGGCCAGCAGGTCGTCCGGGCGGGTGTTCCTGAACGCGCCCTTGGGCGCCTTGCCGATCGGCGTGCGGGTCGCGGCAACGATGTATGCGTCTTGCAGTTGTTTCATGATGTCGGTTCCTCGCTTGCCTTAGTTGCGCACCGGCTTGCCGGTCTGCAGCATGCCCATGATGCGTTCCTGGGTCTTGCCCGTGCCGAGCAGATCGACAAAGGCGCGGCGCTCCAGCGCCAGCAGCCATTCCTCGCTGACCAGCGAGCCGGCCTCCACGTCGCCGCCGCACACCACCTCGGCGATGCGGCTGGCGATCAGGAAGTCGTGCGCGGAGATGAAGCCGCCGTCGCGCATGTTGGCCAGCTGCGCCTTGATGGTGGCGATGCCCGAGCGGCCCGCCACCGGCACCAGCGCCGGCAGCGGCGCGCGGTAGCCGGCGTCGGCCAGCGCGCGCACGGTGTTCTGCGCCACGTGCAGCAGCTCGTGCACGTTGAAGACGATGGCGTCCGACGGCTGCAGGTAGCCCATCGCGCGCGCCTCCAGCGCCGAGGCCGAGACCTTGGCCGTGGCCGCGCTCTGGAAGCGTCCGGTGACGAACTGCAGATAGTTGGTGCTGCCGGCGGCCTGCGCCGCGCGCGCCGCGGCCAGCACCGCCTCCTTCAGCCCGCCGCCGGACGGCACCAGCCCGACGCCCACTTCCACCAGGCCGACGTAGGTCTCCAGCGCGGCCACGCGCGCCGCCGAATGCAGCATCAGCTCGCAGCCGCCGCCCAGCGCGATGCCGGACGCCGCCGCCACCACCGGCACGGCGCTGTACTTCACGCGCATCATGCCGTCCTGGAACGTCTTGACGAAGGGCTCGATGCCCTTGGCGCCGCCCATCATGAAGGCCGGCATCGCGGCTTCCAGGTTGGCGCCCGCGGAGAACGGGCCGCCCGGCGCGCCCAGTTGCAGCGAGGTCGGCTGCCACACCACCAGGCCCTTGTACCCGGCCTCGGCGAGGTCGACCGCGCGCGTGAGGCCGGCGATCACGTCCGGCCCGATGGTGTTCATCTTGCTCTTGAACGAGACCACCAGCACGTCGTCCTGGCCTTCGCTCACCCAGATGCGCACCGCGTCGTTCTCCTCCACGGTGCGGCCGGCCTTGCGCGGATCGGCCGCGGCCGTGCCCTTCAGGGCGGCGCGGAACACCTGGCGCTGATAGACAGGCAGCTCGGCTCGCTTGACGAAGGCGTTGGCCGCGGGCGACCACGAGCCCTGCGCGCCATGCACGCCCTGGGCCTCGGCCACGGGGCCGGAGAACACCCATGCCGGCAGCGCGACCTTCGCCAGCGCCTTGCCCGCATCCACGTCTTCCTTCACCCAGTCGGCCACCTGCTGCCAGCCGGCCGCCTGCCAGTCCTCGAACGGACCGGAATTCCAGCCGAAGCCCCAGCGGATCGCCAGGTCGATGTCGGCGGCCGAGCCGGCGATCTGCTCGAGATACACGGCGATGTAGTGGAACACGTCGCGGAACACCGCCCACAGGAACTGCGCCTGCGGGTTGGTTGACTCGCGCAGCAGCTTGATGCGCTCGGCCGGCTCCTTCTTCAGCATGCGCACCACGATCTCGTCGGCCTTCTTGCCGGCGTCGACGTACTGGCCGGTCTTCGGGTCCAGCACCTTGATGGCCTTGCCTTCCTTCTTGTAGAAGCCGGCGCCGGTCTTCTGCCCCAGCGCGCCCGCGTCCACCAGCCCCTTGAGCACGGCCGGCGTCTTGTAGACCGGCGCGAACGGGTCGTCCTGCAGCGTGTCCTGCATGGTCTTGATGACGTGGGCCATCGTGTCCAGGCCCACCACGTCGGCGGTGCGGAAGGTGGCGGACTTGGCGCGGCCCAGCTTGGCGCCGGTCAGGTCGTCCACCACGTCGAACGGGATGCCGTACTTCTCGGCCTCGGCGAACACCGCCAGGATCGAGAAGATGCCGACGCGGTTGGCGATGAAGTTGGGCGTGTCCCTGGCGCGCACCACGCCCTTGCCGAGCGTGGAGGTCAGGAACGTTTCCAGGCGGTCCAGGATGGTCGGCTGCGTGGCGGCGGTCGGGATCAGCTCGACCAGATGCATGTAGCGCGGCGGGTTGAAGAAGTGCACGCCGCAGAAGCGCGACTTGAGGTCCGCGTCGAAGCCGTCCGACAGCGCGGTGATCGACAGGCCCGAGGTATTGGTGGCGAAGATCGCGTGCGGCGCGAGATACGGCGCGACCTTCTTGTACAGGTCGTGCTTCCAGTCCATGCGCTCGGCGATCGCCTCGATCACCAGGTCGCATTCCTTGAGCAGGCCGATGTCGTCCTCGTAGTTGGCGACCCGGATCAGCGCGGCGTCTTCCTTGATGCCGAGCGGTGCCGGCGACAGCTTCCCGAGGTTCTCGACCGCCTTGAGCGAAATGCCGTTCTTCGGGCCTTCCTTCGCAGGCAGGTCGAACAGCACCACCGGCACGCGGGCATTGACGAGATGCGCCGCGATCTGCGCCCCCATGACGCCGGCACCCAGCACGGCGACCTTCTTGACGATGAAATTGGACATGCGCGCTCCTAGGAGAAGTGAGCGTTGAGAAGAGAGGGGGTTGCCCGCGTGCGTCCGGTCATGCTGGCGGCTGGCTCCCCTCTCCCGCAAGCGGGAGAGGGGTTGGGGGAGAGGGCGGGCGCTCGTTCAGGCGACGTCGCCTGTCGAACCGCCGGCCCTCTCCCCCGGCCCCTCTCCCATTGCATGGGAGAGGGGAGCCAACCTGCCGCATCGCCGGAAGCGCACGCGCAATGGCAACCGCGAAGATCAGAACAGATCCGCGTCCAGCGCCATCAGGCTGGCCGAGCCGGCGCGCGCCTTGCGGATCTCGGCGGCGGTCTCCGGCAGCAGCCGGGCGAAGTAGAAGCGGGCCGTGGCCAGCTTGCTGGCGTAGAACTTGTCGCCGCCGGCTTCCTTGTCCAGCGCGATGCGGGCCATGCGCGCCCAGAAGTACGAGAACACCAGGTGGCCCACCACGCGCAGGTAAGGCACCGCGGCGGCGCCGACCTCGTCGGGGTTGGCCATCGCCTTCATGCCGATTTCCATGGTCAGCTTCTGCACCTTGTCGCCCAGGTCGGCCAGCGGGTTGACGAACTCCTGCATGGCTTCACTGGTGCCCTCCTGCTCGACGAACGCCTGCACGATCTTGCCGAAGGCCTTGAGCTTGGCGCCCATGTCGCCGAGGATCTTGCGGCCCAGCAGGTCCAGCGCCTGGATGGTGTTGGTGCCTTCGTAGATCATGTTGATGCGGGCGTCGCGCACGTACTGCTCCATGCCCCACTCGGCGATGTAGCCGTGGCCGCCGAACACCTGCATGCCTTCGTTGGTGGCGGTGAAGGCGTTGTCGGTCAGGAACGCCTTGATCACCGGCGTGAGCAGCGCCACCAGGTCGCCGGCCTCCTTGCGCACGGTTTCGTCCGGGTGCGACAGCTCGCGGTCGATCTGCAGCGCAGTCCAGTAGCTGAACGCGCGGCCGCCTTCGGCGTAGGCCTTCTGCGTCAGCAGCATGCGGCGCACGTCGGGGTGCACGATGATCGGGTCGGCCGGCTTGTCCGGCGCCTTGGGGCCGGTCAGCGCGCGCATCTGCAGGCGGTCCTTGGCGTAGGCCAGCGAGTTCTGGTAGGCCACCTCGGTCAGGCCCAGGCCCTGCATGCCCACGCCCAGGCGCGCCGCGTTCATCATCACGAACATGGCGTTGAGGCCCTTGTTGGGCTCGCCCACCATCCAGCCGCGCGCGCCGTCCAGGTTCATCACGCAGGTGGCGTTGCCGTGGATGCCCATCTTGTGCTCGATCGAGCCGCACTTGATGCCGTTGCGCTCGCCGGGGTTGCCGGCCGCGTCCGGGATGAACTTGGGCACCACGAACAGCGAGATGCCCTTGGTGCCCTGCGGCGCGTCCGGCAGGCGCGCCAGCACCAGGTGGATGATGTTGTCGGAGAGGTCGTGCTCGCCGGCCGAGATGAAGATCTTGGTGCCGGTGATGCGGTATGCGCCGTCGGCCTGCGGCTCGGCCTTGCTGCGCAGGATGCCGAGGTCGGTGCCGCAGTGCGGCTCGGTCAGGCACATGGTGCCGGTCCACTCGCCGGACACCAGCTTGGGCAGGTAGGTCTGCTGCAGTTCGGGCGTGCCGTGCGCGTGCAGCGCCTCGTAGGCGCCGTGCGACAGGCCGGGGTACATGGTCCACGCCTGGCTGGCCGAGTTCAGCATCTCGAACAGCGCGTTGTTGACCAGGATGGGCAGGCCCTGGCCGCCGTATTCGGGGTCGCAGCCCAGCGCCGGCCAGCCGGCTTCCACGTACTGGCGGTAGGCTTCCCTGAAGCCCTTGGGCGCCGTCACCACGCCGTCGCCGACATAGGTGCAGCCTTCGCGGTCGCCGCTCTGGTTGAGCGGGAACACCACCTCGGAGCAGAACTTGCCGGCCTCCTCGAGCACCTGGTTGATGGTCTCCGCGTCGACGTCGGCGTGCTTCGGCAGCGCCTTGAGTTCGGCTTCCACGCCGAGCAATTCATGGAGCACGAACTGCATGTCGCGCAACGGTGCGGTGTACTGGCCCATCAAAGACTCCTTGGAGGTATCTGT
Source organism: Cupriavidus ulmosensis (assembly GCF_977008105.1). Taxonomy (NCBI): domain Bacteria; kingdom Pseudomonadati; phylum Pseudomonadota; class Betaproteobacteria; order Burkholderiales; family Burkholderiaceae; genus Cupriavidus; species Cupriavidus ulmosensis. The sequence goes on along the minus strand of NZ_CDRMWP010000001.1, from coordinate 625,243 downwards.
AAAGCCGCCACGCCGCCCGTGCACGATCCCGGCACGGAACGCCACGCGGCGTCAGGTTCGGTAAGACTGGATCAACTTGTTGAGCGCGACCATCGCAAGCTCGGCGCTGGCGGGCAGGCGCAGGAAGCGGGCGTCATGATGCAAGCCTAGCTCAAGGCTGTACATCTCGAACAGCATCAGGCGCGGATCGCAGTCCGCGCGCAGGTGCCCCTCTTCCTTGGCCTGGTCGATGGCGCGCGTGAGCGCGGCGCGCCAGATGGTGACGCTCTTGACCAGCTCGTCACGCACCGGGCTTTCCGCGCGGTCGTCGTATTCCACCGCCCCGCTGATGTAGATGCAGCCCGTGGTCACTTCCTGGATGCGTTTTTCCATCCAGCGCCGCACCATGGATTGCAGCCGGGGCAGCCCGCGCGGCTCGTGCAGCGAGGGGTAGAACACCTCCTGCTCGAAACGCCGGTGATACTCGCGCACCACTTCCACCTGCAGGTCCTCGCGCGAACCGAAATGCGCGAACACGCCGCTCTTGCTCATCTGCATGCGTTCCGCGAGCAGCCCGATGGTCAAACCCTCGAGCCCGTCGCGGGACGACAGTTCCAGCGCGGCATCCAGAATCGCCACGCGCGTCATTTCCCCCTTGCGCATGGGCGCGGGGGACGCGGAAGCGGCGGATTCGAGACGGGCAGACTGGTGTCGCATGATTTTTCTCCGTTCTTGGCGGCGCGATTCCTGTTCGCGGCCGCGCAATGACCCTGACGTAATGCTGATTTACGCTGCCCGGCGGCCCTGAAGACGCTGCCCGGCAGACGCGAATGCACGCAGTCTAAGGCAAAAAAGAACGGTCGTTCAGATTATTGTGATGGCGCCCCGCGGCGGCAAGCATTTAATTAGACCGGCGTTTCTAAACGCAGCGGCCGGGTTCGGTGCGGCGCAACAAGCCGGGGCATGGCGACGCGGCGCCGCGCCCGCGCTTCGCTGCGCCGCCGCCACCGCAGAGCAGCAGGCGGCTGGCCGGCCGCGTCAGTAGCGCCCCGTCACCCCCGCCACCACCACGCCGATGCGCAGCACCATGTACGCGGCCCAGCTACCCAGGCGGCGCAGCGCGGAGCGGCGCGCGTGGGTGGCGGCCTTGACCTCGCTGCTGCGCGTGGCGATGGCGCGCTCCAGCTCCTGGCGCAGGCCGGCGCAGAAACCGGCGTCGTAGACCGCGACGTTGGCCTCGCGCGCGAGCAGCAGGCTGAAGGGATCCATATTACTGGAGCCGACCGTGGCCCAGGCATCGTCCACCACCGCCACCTTGGCGTGCAGGAAGCTGTCGGCATATTCGTGGATCTCCACGCCGGCGGCCAGCAGGGTGGCGTAGAGCGCATGCGTGGCGTAGTGCTGGAGCCGGTACTCGACCATGCCCTGCAGCAGCAGGCGCACCCGCACGCCGCGCTCGCGGCAGGCCAGCAGCGCGCGGCGCATCTTGTAGCCGGGCAGGAAATAGGCATTGGCGATGATGACCTCGCGCCGCGCGCTGCCCAGCGCCTGCAGGTACTGGCGCTCGATGGCGCGGCGGTTGCGCAGGTTGTCGCGCAGCAGCAGCGCGGCGCGCATGCCGCCGGCCACGTCCTGGCGCGGCAGCGGCAGGTCGGTGATGAGCGGGAATTCGGCCGCCACCCCGGCCAGCCCGACGCTGCGCATCTCGCCGCGCAGCGTGAGCTGCCACCACAGGCGCTCCGCGCTCAGCGCGATCTGGCCGACCAGCGGGCCGCGCACCTCCACGGCGAAGTCATAGCGCGGGCCCAGGCCGGCGCTCTCGAACGGGCCGTGGTTGTGGTCGTCGATGATGTTGATGCCGCCGACGAAACCGACCTGCTGGTCGATCACGGCGAGCTTGCGGTGCAGCCGGCGCAGGTTGCGCCGCGCCAGGCGAAAGCCGCGCAGCGGGCGGAACACCTTGAGCGCCACGCCGCCGTCGCGCAGGCGCGCGGCCAGCGCGGCCGGCATGTCGCCGGCGCCGAAGCCGTCCACCACCAGCCGCACGGTCACGCCGCGCGCGGCCGCGCGCACCAGCGCGCCGGTCACGGCCGCGCCGACCTCGTCGTCGGCGTAGATATAGGTTTCCAGCGAGACCGAGAACACCGCGCGGTCGATGGCGGCGATCAGCGCCGGGAAGAACTCGGCGCCGCCGCGCAGCAGCCGCACGGCATTGCCGCCGAGCGGCTTGCCGCGGCGCCACTCGGAGCGCAGCGGGCCGGCCCGGCGCGGCGCCTGCGGCGGCGCGCCCGCATCGGCATCGGCGTCGTCGCGCAGCGCGGCGATGCCGGCGCGGGACGGCGGCACCGGGCAGGCGTGCGGATGCGGATGCGGGGGCGAAAGCGGCGGCATGGGGCACATTATCAGGCACGCCGGTGTCATGCGCATGTTCCGCGCCGCGCGCGCCGTTCTCTGCTATCTTCGGCGCTTTATCCCGCCACGCGCCCCCATATCGTGAAGGTTTTCGGTATTTCCGGCTCGTCCGGCAGCGGCAAGACCACGCTGCTGGACCGGCTGATCCCACATTTCGTTGCCGCCGGCCTGCGCGTGGCCGGCGTCAAGCATACCCACCACGGCTTCGACCCCGACACGCCCGGCAAGGATTCCTGGCGCATGCGCGAGGCCGGCTGCGCCAACGTGGTGCTGGTCGGGGCGCGCCACCTGACGCTGATGCGCCACTACCCGGAAACCGAACCCTCGCCCGAACTGGCCGACGCGCTCGCCGTGCTGCCCGCCGCCACCGACCTGGTGCTGGTGGAAGGCTACAAGCGCAGCAGCTTCCCCAAGCTGGAGGTCTACCGCCCCGCGCTGGGCCGCCCGCCGCTGTGGGCCGGCCTGCCCGGCGTGGTGGCCGTGGCCACCGACGAGCCGCGGACAGTGGCGGCGGCCACCGCGCTGCCGGTGCTGGACCTGGCCGACCTGGACGCCATCGCCGCGCTGGTGCTCGCGCAGGCCAGCCCCGCTTGCGGGACTCGCCAGGCGCAATAGGCCCGGCCACCGCTGCCAGAACCACCTGCGGTGGCGCCACGGCAGGGCAACGCGCTTCCCGGAAAAAACGAACGGCGGCCTCGCGCGCCGTCAGGCGCCGCCGCCGTCGGTGCGCGCGAGCGGCCGCTCCGGCACCGCGATGCGGGCCAGCTCCGCCATCAGCGGCACGTGGTCGGAGCGCTGCGCCCAGTCGCGCCCGGTCAGCGCGCTGGCGCGCTCGATCTCGAAGCCGCGCACGTAGATGCGGTCGAGCTGCCACCACGGCATGTGGCTCGGGAACGTGTGCAGGCGCGCGCCGCCGGCGTGGGACACCTCGGTGGCGCCCAGCGTGGAGCAGATCAGGTTGTCCAGCCGGTGGTTCCAGTCGTTGAAGTCGCCGGCGATGACCAGCGGCGCCTCGGCCGGCACCACGTCGCGCACGCGCTTGACCAGCGCCTCGGCCTGGCGCGCGCGGCTGCGCGCGAACAGGCCGAAGTGCACGCAGATCAGGTGCGCCTCGGTGCCGTTCATGTCCGCCACCGCGTGCAGCAGGCCGCGCTGCTCGAAGCGGTGGTCGGAGATGTCGAGGTTCTCCGACATCAGGATCGGGTGGCGCGACAGGATCGCGTTGCCGTGGTGGCCGTGGTCGTACACCGCGTTGCGCCCGTACACCGAGTGCGGATAGGCGTCGGTGGCGAGGTAGTTGAGCTGGGTGTGGTCGGCGTCGAACAGCTCGGCGGCCACCAGGCGGTCGTTGCGGTCCTGCACTTCCTGCAGGAACACGATGTCGGCATCGACCGTATGCAGGCCGGTGCGCACGTTCTGGATGCGCGGCTTGCGCGCGATGCCGGTCACGCCCTTGTGGATGTTGTAGGTGACCACACGCAATCTCATGAATCGGCTCCACGCGGCGCGCGCAGGCCCTGCACGCGCCAGTCCAGTTGCAGCACGGCTTGCGCGTTGCTGCTCGAAAAGCAGCGCGCGGCGGCTTCGCGCCACGGCAGCCACTGCCATTGCAGGTGTTCGCGCGGCGCCAGCGTCACCGGCACCGGGCGCGCCACGCGCAGGCCGAACCAGTGCTCGGTGTTGCGCGTCACGCCGGGGGCGTAGCGGTGGCGCCACTGCGGGTAGATTTCGTAGTCGAGGGTGTGCTGCCAGTCTTCGAGCCGGTGCTCGGCGGCGACGAGGCCGGTTTCCTCGACCACCTCGCGCGCGGCGGTCATGGCCAGCGGCTCGTCGGGCGCATCCAGGCTGCCGGTGACGGACTGCCAGTAACCGGGCCGGTCGGCGCGCTCCAGCAACAGCACTTGCAGGTCCGGCGTATGGATCACGACCAGCACGGATTGAGGAATCTTGTAGGGCATGGGATGGGGGCGGGCAACGACCCCAAGCTTACCGCAGATGGACGCGGCCGCCACGGGAAAACACGGTGGCGCCGTGGTTCACGGAAGGCTTCGGCGCGGTCCCGCCCGGTACTCAGGCGGCGTGCACGCTGGACTGGGACGGCGGCTCGGCGGATGGTTGGGCCGGCGCCTCGCGCAGCCAGGTCTCGAACACGCCCGGCGAGTCGCCGTGGCCCCACGCCGCGCGCAGCTGCTGCATCAGCGGCGTGAGCGCCTGCGTGTAGTCGCGCGAGGCCGCGTTGGCATGCGCGGCGAGGCGGTCGGCGGCCTGCCGCGCCTGCGCATGGAGCTGCGTGCGTTCCTGCCCGATCTCCTTCTCGCGCACGCCCAGCGCGTTGTACTTCTGGATCAGGAAGCGGTGGTAGTCGCCGGGCTCCACGCCCTGCCCGGCCTGCGCGTTGGCCTGCTCGAAGCGCATCACGATGCTGGTGGTTTCCTGCTCGACGTGGGCGGCCTCGTCGGCCAGCGCCTGCAGCGCGTCGGCCAGCCGCATGGCCTCGCGGCGCTCGTCGCGCAGTTGCGCGGCATGCTCCTCGAAGCTGCGCTGCGCCGCCAGGTAGGCCTGCACCACCGGCTGCGGCGCCACCACCAGCAGCGGATCGGCGCCGCCGGCCCGGCCGCCCGGCAGCAGCGCGTCGTCGGCCACGCGCAGGTTGCCCAGGTCTTCCAGCCAGCGCCCGCGCGCCATCACGGTGCCGACGGTATCGAGCGCGACCCGGCGCAGCGCCTCGGCGCGCTGCAGCTCCACCGGCTCGGACTGGGGTGCCGCGCCCGCGCCGCCGCTCTGCGCGGCATGCGCGATCTCCGGCACGCAGGCCGCCACCGTGGTGGCCACCGACTCGGACATGGCGATGGCCGAGCGGCGCACCGCGCGCCGCAGCTCGAAACGCGCCAGCAACATCATCGCCAGCCCGGCCACCAGCCAGGTCAGGATGGTTTCGGCATGGGCCAGCAAAAACTGGCGGATCAGTTCTATATCCAGGGACACGGCAGATTCCTCCCGCGCGGCCGGCGTGCCTTCGAAACGGGCTTGCGGCTTCGCGCCTAAAGGAAGAAGACCGGGGGCCGGGACCCTTCGTTCCGCGATGTAACAATTGGAAACCAGCCGGGGCGGGGGCGGCGCTACGCCGCCCCCGGAACGCCGCCGGCCCGCGCGTTCAGGCGCCCGCCTGCGCCTTCAGCCAGGCCTGCTCGCCGCCGGCGCGCACGATCTCCACCAGCGCCGGCGACATGGCGCCGAAGCCGCCGCGCGTGCCGCGTGTGTGGTTGAGCACTTCGCCGCTGATGAAATCGACCTCGATGTCGTCGCCCTGCCCGGCGAAGGCCGTGATGCCGGCGGCGAACGGCAGCGTTTTCAGGCCCACCGACACGGCCAGCCGGAAGAACGAGCGCGCCATCGACTCGGCCAGCACCGAGACGCCGAGCGCGCCCAGCGCGAGCGGCCCCTGGATGTGCATCGGCCCCTTGCCGAAGTTGCGCCCGGCCACCACGAAATCGCCATGCCGCGCCAGCCCGGCGAAGTCCTTGTCGAGCCCGCACATGGCCAGCGGCGCCAGCCGCGCCGGGTCGTACACCACCTGGCGGGTCATCTCGATGTCCATGATCTGGCCGTCGTTGAGCACGTCGTCGCCGAAGCGCCATACGCGGCCGCGCTGCACCAGCGTGCCGCCGGATGTCGTGGTCATGCTGCCTCCCGGGTCAGTTCGGCCGGCGCCGCGATGCGGCCCATCACGGCGGATGCCGCCACCACCGCGGCGTTGGCGAGGTACACCGGCGCGCGCTCGCTGCCGAGCCGGCCGTGGTCGTTGCGCGTGGCGGTGCAGATGGAAACGTCGTTGTCGCCGAGCGGCGCGTAGGTGCCGTAGCACGGCCCGCAGATGCCGGCGGAGATCTCCGCGCCGGCCGCCGAGAGAATGGCCAGCAGCCCCTCGCGCATGGCCTGCTGGTAGATCGCCTGGGTCGCGGCGATCACGGTCAGCCGCACGCCCGCATGCACGCGCCGCCCGGCCAGCACCGCCGCCGCCGCGCGCAGGTCTTCCATCTTGCCGCCGATGCACGAGCCGATGAAGGCCGAGGTGATCGGCACGCCGGCCGCCCGCGCCAGCGGCACGGTGTGCTGCGGGTCGGGCGGCAGGCACACCTGCAGGTCCAGCCCGGAGACGTCGAAGGCGATGTCCTCGGCGAAACGCGCGCCGGGATCGCTGGCCCAGCGCACGCCGTGCGCGTCGGTGGCCGGGCACACCGCGGCCTTGACGCCGATGTCCACCATCGCGTTGCACAGCGTGTGGCGCTCGTCCTCGCCGAGCGCGTCGACGTAGCTGCCGTGGAACTCGATGCAGCGGTAGTCGCCGCGCTCCGCGCCGATGGCGGCCGCCACCCACTGGCCCACGTCGCGGCTCATCACGCCGGCGCGCACCGGCCCCGACAGGCGCACGCGGATGGTCTCGGGCACGCGCAGCCACACCTTGCCGGTGGCCAGCGCCAGCGTGACGCTCAGCCCCAGCGCCACGCCGAGCGCGCCGGCGCAGCCGAGCGCCGGCGCGCGCGTGTCGGCGGCCACCACCAGCATGCCGGGCCTGACGATGCCGAAGTCCAGCGGCGCGTTGTGGCTGATGCCGTGCCGGCCGGTGTCGAGGAACCAGCCCACGCCCTGCGCGCGCGCATCGCCGCGCATGAAGGCGTGCGCTTCCAGGTGCCCGGGCGCGGCCGAGTTGGTGGTGTGGTCGATGGTGACGAAGACCTTCCCGGGCGCGGCCAGGTTCGCGTAGCCGAGCCCGTCCAGCATCTTGCGGTGGCGGTGGTAGTTGAGGTCGTGGGCGACGATCAGGTCGGGCACCGCCCACACCACGTCGCCGGCGCGCACGGCGCCGAGGCCGGCGGCGCGCGCCAGGATCTTCTCGGCCACGGTCAGCGACGGGCGGCTCATTGCGCGGCGACTCCGTCGCGGGCCTGCGCCACGTACCGCGCGTAGTCCGCATCCACGCGGCTGGCGCGCGGCAGGTCGAGATGGCCGGCGATGTCGCCCAGCGTGACCGCCGCGGCCGCGCTCGCGGCGGTGCTGCCGTCCTCGCGCAGCGCGGCCAGCATGCGAGCCTGCGCGTGCACCTGCCCCTGCAGCAGCGACACCGGATAGACCACCAGCGGATAGCCGATCGCCTGCAGCCGCGCGGCCGGCACCAGCGGGCGCAGGTTCTCCACCATCATGACGATGGTCGGCTTCTTCAGGCTCGCGGTGATGCGCGCCATGTCGGCCTCGGCGGCCACCGACATGATGATGGTGGCGTCGGCGCCGGCCTGCTCGTAGACCTGCGCGCGCGCGATGGCCGCGTCGAGGCCTTCGACCGCGAACGCATCGGTGCGCGCGATGATCATGAAATCGGGGTCGGTGCGCGCTTCCAGCGCCACGCGGATGCGCGCCACCATCTCGGCGGCGCCGACCAGCGTCTTGCCCGGCATCGCCGCGCATTTCTTCGGGAACGGCTGGTCTTCGAGATGGAGCGCCGCCGCGCCGGCCGCCTCGAACGCGCGCGTGGCGCGGAACACGTTGTAGGCGCCGCCGTAGCCGCTGTCGGCGTCGACGATCAGCGGCAGCGAGGTGGACTGCGCGATGATCCGGGCCCGCTCGACCATCGCGTCCACGCTGATCGCGCCGACGTCCGGCTCGCCCAGCGTGGCGGCCACGCACAGGCCGGACATGTAGGCCGCCTCGAACCCGGCCTGCTCGACCAGGCGCGCGGTGAGGCCGTCGTAGCAGCCGGGCGCGACGGCGATGCTGCCGCGCTGGATCAGTGCCCGCAGCCGGGCGCCTGCGCTTGGGTTGGTCATTGCCTGCTCCTTGTTCAGAAATTCACGAAGGGAAATCGCCGTGGCCCCGCGGCGGGGCCGGCGCTGCTACCGGCAGCGGCGCGCTTTGCCAGCGCCGCCGTTGCCCACTAATATGTCCATCCTATGGACACGCCCCCGAATACGTCCCCGGACACGCCCCCCACCGAGCCGATGGAACCCGGCGCCCTGCGCCGCGGCCTGCGCATCCTCCGCGCGCTGCGCGACGCCGCGGCGCTGCGCGCGGCCGAGCTCGCCGCGCTCACCGGCATCCCGCGCCCCACCGTGTACCGCCTGCTCGAGATCCTCGAGGCCGAAGGCTTCGTGGCGCGCGAGGCGGACGGCAAGTCGTTCACGCTGGCGGCCGCCGTCGACAATCCCGACGACCGCTGGGGCGCGTTCGTGCGCCAGATGGAGCCGGTGATGCGCCGCATCGCGCAGCGCACCGGCAACGCCGTGTTCCTGGTGCGCCAGAAGGACAACGACCTGCTCTGCCTGCATCGCGAGATCGGCACCTACCCGATCCAGATCCTGTCGCTGCCGGTCGGCGGGCGCCAGCCGCTGGGCGTCGGCGCGGCCGGCGTGGCCCTGCTTTCCACGATGGGCGCGCGCCAGGTGACGGCGCTGCTCAAGGCCAACACCGAGGCCTACCTGAACTACGGCAACCTCCATGTCTCCACCGTGCGCCGCCTGGTCGAGAACTGCCGCGAGCGCGGCTACGCCGTGGTCGGCAACTACTCGCTCAAGGGCATCCTGGCCGTGGGCGTGCCGATGAAGGCCTCGGGCGGCCTCGGGCAGGCCGCCATGAGCGTGACCGCGCCGCTGGACCGGATGTCGATCCCGCGCCAGCGCGAAGCGGTCGCGATCATGCAGGCCGAGATCAAGGCCGCGGGCCACTGACGCCGCGCCGCGCTCACTCCATGCTGGCGCCGCTGTCCTTGACCAGCACCGCCCAGCGCCGGGTCTCGGCGTTGACGAAGTCGCGGAACTGGCCGCCGGCCTGCGGCGGCGCCGGCACGTAGCCGGCCGCCGCGACCTTGTCGCGGTAGTCGGCGCTGGCCAGCACCTCGCCGACCTGCTTGCGGATCGTCGCCACGATTGGCGCGGGCGTGGCGCGCGGCGCGAACAGCCCGTACCAGCCGCTGATCACCATGTCGGGAAAGCCCTGCTCCGCCACCGTGGGAATCTCCGGAAAGGACGGCACGCGGGTCTCGCTGGTCACGGCGAGCGCCTTGATCTTGCCGGCGCGGATGTACGGCCCGGCGGTGTTCAGCGTGTCGAAGATGACCTGCAGTTGCCCGGCCATCAGGTCGGTGATGACCGGCGCGCTGCCGCGGTACGGCACGTGCGCGATATGCGTGCCGTGGCGCCGGTTGAACATCTCGCCCACGAGATGCCCGCCGCTGCCGACGCCGGCCGTGCCGAAGCTCAGCTTGGTCGGATTGGCGCGCGAGTACTCGATCAGCTCCTTGAGCGAATTCACCGGCACGCTGACGTTGACCGCGATCACGAACGGATACGACGCCACCTTGGCGATCGGCTCGAGGTCGGTCGACGGGTCGTAGGGCATCGACTTGTACAGGCTCGGGTTGATCGACTGCGTGCCGACGTAGGACATCAGCAAGGTGTAGCCGTCCGGCGTGGCGCGCGCGACCTGCGCGGCGCCGATGTTGCCGTTGGCGCCGGTGACGTTGTCGACCACGAACGGCTGGCCGGATTTCTCGCCGATCTTCACGCCGATCAGGCGCGCCAGGAAGTCGGTGCCGCCGCCGGCCGGCGCCGGCGCCACCACGCGCACCGGCTTGGACGGATAGGGCTGCTGCGGCTGCGCGCGCGCCACGCCGCAGGCCAGGGCCGCGGCAATGAGCACGCGCCCCGCGATGGAGGGAATGGAATGCATGATGGTTGTCTCCCGTTTGCGCCGGCGTCAGGCCGGGACGGCAGCGCGGATGGCATCCCGCGCGGCAACGTCGCCAGTGTCCTGCGCAGCGTCTCGGATGGCGTCGTGGATGGCGCCGAAAGCATTGGAAATGGTGCGCCGGTCGCTGCCCGCGATGAGGATGCGGCAGCCGCTGTCCGCGTAGTGGCGCCGGGCCGCCTTCATGTCCGCGATGTCGGCGTCGAACAGCAGCGCCACCACTTCCACGCCGTGCTCGCGCACCATGCCGATCATGCCGTCGAGCCGCGCGGCCACGGCCGGGTGGTGGCGGTCGCCGTCATGGCCCATCGACACCGCGAGGTCGAACGCGCCCAGCACGATGGCGTCGATGCCGGGCACCTGGAGAATCTCGCCAAGGTTGTCCAGCCCTTCCACGGTCTCCACCAGCAGCCACACCATGACGTTGTCGTTGGCCCACTTGGCGTAGCCCTTCCAGTCCAGCGTCTGGTGGCCGGTGGCGCGGATCAGCGGGCAGGCGCCGCGCCGGCCCTGCGGCCACTCGGCGTTGCGGTAGCGCGCGGCCGCCACCACGGCCTCGGCCTGCGCGCGCGTGGCCACCTGCGGCACGATCACGCCCATCGCGCCGGCGTCGAGCGCCTTGGCGATGCCGGCCGGGTCGTGGCTGGGCACGCGCACCATCGGCGTCATGCCGGTGGCCTCGGCCGCGCGGATCATCTGCACCGTGGTCTCGAGCCCGAACGAGCCGTGCTCGCCGTCGATCCACACGTAGTCGTAGCCGGCGTTGCCCGCCACCTCGACGATCTCCGGGCAGGCCATCTGCACGAACGCGCCGATCGGTGCGCCGCCCGCGGCCAGCGCCGCCTTGATCCTGTTTTCCCTGAATAGCATGGTGGTCTCCCGTTCAGGCGGTGGCGGTAGCGGTGGCGGCGGCGTCGAGATACTCGCCCGCGCAATCGCCTTCGAGCGTGGTGCGGAACAGGCGGCGCAGCTGCTGGTGGTCATAGTCCATCAGCGCCAGGTGCATAGTGCAGCGGTTGTCCCACATCAGCACGTCGTGCTTGCGCCACTGGTGGCGGTAGACGGACTCGGACCGCGTGGAGTGCGCGAACAGGTACTGCAGCAGCGGCTGGCTCTCGGCCACCGTCATGCCTTCGAAATGGCTGGTCAGCATTTCGTTGACGTAGAGCGCGGGGCGCCCCGTCACCGGATGGATGCGCACCACCGGGTGGACCACCGGCGGGTTGTTCCTGGCCTTGGCGGCCAGCGTCTTCTCGTCGAGCCCGCGCAGGTGCTTCGCGGCGATCACGGTGTGCACCGCGCGCATCGGCGCGAGCAGGCGCTTCATGCCATCCGAGAGCGTGTCGTAGGCCTCGTACATGTTGGCGAACATGGTGTCGCCGCCCACCTCGGGAATCACGTGCGCGTGCAGCAGCGAGGCCATGCTCGGGCGCAGCGTCATCGAGTGGTCCGAATGCCACTGCTGGCCGAACACCTTGGAGCGCTCCTTGCCTTCGTTGGTGACGACGATCAGCTCGGGATGGTCCGGGTGGCGGTACTCGGGGATCGCGTCGTGCTGCTCGAGCGGCCCGAACTTCCGGCTGAACGCGATGTGCGTGTCGAACGAGATGTCCTGGTCGCGGAACAGCAGCACCTGGTACTGCGCGAATGCCTGCCGGATCCCGGCGAGATCGTCCGGCGCGCAGTCGGCGGTGATCCTGAAGCCGACGACTTCTGCGCCGAGGGAATTGGATAGCTTGCGGAAATGCACCTCTGTCTCCTTTCTGGTCTGTCCGCCACGCTTCTGGCCAGGGGGGCCGGCGCGGGATGGAGCCATTATCGGGACGGGTGCGGGCACCCTCAATGCAGGTTGTCCACTGGATGGACAAATCGGGGCGACTGCGGGTTTCTGCCTACGCGCACGCCGAAATGCCGCAAAGCCGCCTGTGGCGCGGCCCGGCGGGCCGCCACCGCGCGCCGCGCGCGTGCGGCAGGGCACGCAACGCGCGGGCCCCGGCCTTGCGCGGGCAAAAAAAAGCCCTGCGCGCGCCAACCGGGGTCGGCGCCACGCAGGGCTTCCTGAGCAGCATGCGGCGGGCGGCCCGCAGGCCGCCCGGCACTCAGGCGGTCTTCGGCTCGGCCGAGCGCAGGCGGATGTGCAGCTCGCGCAGTTGCTTCTCGTCGACCGTGCTCGGGGCCTGGGTCAGCAGGTCCTGGGCGCGCTGGGTCTTGGGGAAGGCGATCACGTCGCGGATCGAGTCGGCGCCGGCCATCATCGTGACGATGCGGTCCAGGCCGAAGGCCAGGCCGCCGTGCGGGGGCGCGCCGTACTGCAGCGCGTCGAGCAGGTAGCCGAACTTGGCGCGGGCTTCTTCCTCGCCGATCTTGAGCGCGCGGAACACCTTGCTCTGCACGTCCTCGCGGTAGATCCGCACCGAGCCGCCGCCCATTTCCCAGCCGTTGAGCACCATGTCGTAGGCCTTGGCGATGCACTTGCCCGGATCGGTTTCCAGGTATTGCAGGTGCTCGTCCTTGGGGCTGGTGAACGGGTGGTGCATGGCGACCCAGCGGGCGTCTTCCTCGTCGTACTCGAACATCGGGAAGTCGATCACCCACAGCGGCTTCCACACGTCCTCGAACAGGCCGTTGCTCTTGCCGAACTCGGAGTGGCCGATCTTCAGGCGCAGGCCGCCGATGGCGTCGTTGACCACCTTGGCCTTGTCCGCGCCGAAGAAGATGATGTCGCCGTCCTGGGCGCCGGTGCGCTTGAGGATCTCGGCGATGGCGGCGTCGTGCAGGTTCTTGACGATCGGCGATTGCAGGCCGTCGCGGCCCTTGGCCACTTCGTTGACCTTGATCCAGGCCAGGCCCTTGGCGCCGTAGATGCCGACGAACTGGGTGTAGGCGTCGATCTCGCCGCGCGAGATGGCGCTGCCGCCCGGCACGCGCAGGCCGACCACGCGGCCGTTGTCGCTGTTGGCGGGGCCGGAGAACACCTTGAAGTCGACGTCCTTCATGACGTCGGTCAGCTCGGTGAATTCAAGCTTGACGCGCAGGTCGGGCTTGTCCGAGCCGAAGCGGGCCATCGCCTCGCGGAACTCCATCACCGGGAACCGGGCGTCGAGGTCCACGTCGATGGCGTTCTTGAACACCGTGCGCATCATGTCCTCGAACAGGTCGCGGATCTCCTGCTCGGTCAGGAACGAGGTCTCGCAGTCGATCTGCGTGAACTCGGGCTGGCGGTCGGCGCGCAGGTCCTCGTCGCGGAAGCACTTGGTGATCTGGTAGTAGCGGTCGAAGCCCGACACCATCAGCATCTGCTTGAAGATCTGCGGCGACTGCGGCAGCGCGAAGAAGTGGCCCGGGTTGGTGCGCGACGGCACCAGGTAGTCGCGCGCGCCTTCCGGCGTGCTCTTGCCCAGCATCGGCGTCTCGATGTCGATGAAGCCCTGCGCGTCGAGGAACTTGCGTACTTCCATCGCCACCTTGTAGCGCAGGCGCAGGTTGTACTGCATCTGCGGGCGGCGCAGGTCCAGCACGCGGTGCGTCAGGCGCGTGGTTTCCGACAGGTTGTCGTCGTCGAGCTGGAACGGCGGCGTGACCGACGGGTTGAGCACGGTCAGCTCGTAGCACAGCACCTCGATCTTGCCCGAGGTCAGGTTGGCGTTCTCGGTGCCGGCCGGGCGCGCGCGCACCTTGCCGGTGATGCGGATGCAGAACTCGTTGCGGATCTCTTCGGCCGCCTTGAACATCTCGGGGCGGTCGGGGTCGCATACCACCTGAACCAGGCCTTCGCGGTCGCGCAGGTCGATGAAGATCACGCCGCCGTGATCGCGGCGGCGCTGCACCCAGCCGGTCAGGGCCACTTCCTGGCCCGTCAGTTGTTCGGTCACGAGACCGCAATAGTGAGTACGCATGGAGGACATAAGAGAATTCCCGGAATAACGCGGCCGCTGGTGCGGCCGGCGATCAATTTGAAGACGTTGTGTCGGCGGGCTCGGCGAGGGCTTCGTCCGGCGCCCCGTCGTCGCGCGCCGTGTCGCTCTTGCGCGGCAGCTCGGTCGGCGCCACCACGCCCATCGAGACGATGTACTTCAGCGCGGCGTCGACGGTCATGTCGAGTTCGATGGTATCGGCCTTGGGCATCATCAGGAAGAAGCCCGAGGTCGGGTTGGGCGTGGTCGGCACGTAGACGCTGACGTACTCGCCCTGGAGATGGTTCTGCACGTCGCCGCCGGGGCGGCCGGTGAGGAAGGCGATGGTCCACGAGCCTTCGCGCGGATACTGCACCAGCAACGCCTTGCGAAAGGCATTGCCCGAGGACGACAGCAGCGTGTCGGACACCTGCTTGACGCTGGTGTAGATCGGCCCGACCACCGGGATGTGGCCCAGCAGCGCCTCCCACCAGCGCACCAGCCTCTGGCCGATGAAGTTGTGGGCCAGCATGCCGACCAGCAGGATGAACAGCAGCGTCAGGATCGCGCCCAGGCCGGTCACGCGCTTGCCGAACATCAGCCGGTCCGGGCGCCAGGTCTCGGGCAGCAGCGCCAGGCTCTGGTCCATCGTGCCGATGACCAGGCTCAGCACCCACAGCGTGATGCCCAGCGGCACCAGGACAAGCAGCCCGGTCAGGAACCAGGTCTTGAGGGCGGAGGTCTTCTTCGCCGGCACGGTGCGTTCTGCTTTCAATGGCAGGCGCAAGCGCTGCCGCAACCGCCGGCCGGGCTTGTCGATGCGGTGGTGCCCGAGGCCGCCGAAGCGGTCGAAGAGGCAGCGGCGCCGCCGGCCGGCTCGCCCGACGCTGCCGGCGCGCCGCCGGCGCTGTCGCCGCCCGCGGCGGGCGCGGTGGCCGGCGCGGAGGTGCCGCCGTTGCCGCCGCGGAAGTCGGTGACGTACCAGCCCGAGCCCTTGAGCTGGAAGCCCGCCGCGGTCAGTTGTTTCTTGAAGGTGCCCGCCGCGCCGCAGGATGGGCAGTCGGTGAGCGGAGCATCGCTCATTTTCTGCAGCACATCGCGCCCGTGGCCGCAGGCGTCGCAACGGTAGGCATAAATCGGCATAGTGGCTCTCCGCGAGGATTCTGGAACGGAAACTGGATGGACGGATCGGAAGGCGCCGCCGTGCCGGCCGGGAAGTTGCCGTTCCCGGGCCGCCGCATGGCGGTGCAAAGCTTTGAATTATAAACCGTTCTGCGTGAGCCGGGCCGCAGGAAAAGGGGCAGAAAATGCATCCGGACGCACGCCAGGCGGGATGCGATGCCGGCGCCGCTCAGGCCAGGTGGACTTCCTTGACGCGCGGATGGTCGCCGATCCACTGCGGCAGCAGCGAGCCGAGCACCATGCCGCCGATCGAGAACATCAGCCCGACCATCTGCGGCGGCACCGCCGCGTCGGGGAAGGCGACCTCGCAGCACAGCCACGACGCCAGCCCCAGCAGGATGGCGGCGAGGCCGCCCTGGCGCGTGGCGGGCTTCCAGAACATGCCGAACGCCAGCGGCACGAAGGACGAGACCAATGTGACCTTGTAGGCGTTTTCGACCATGTGGAAGATCGACAGGTGCGAGTTCAGCGCGAACAGCGTCACCAGCACCGCGAAACACAGCACCACGGTCTGCATCACGCGCAGGAAGCGGCGGTCGTCGAGGTGGCGGAAGTACGGCCGCAGGATGTTCTCGGCGAACGTCACCGACGGCGCCAGCAGCGTGGCCGAGGCGCAGCTCTTGATGGCCGACAGCAGCGCGCCGAAGAACATCACCTGGGCGAACATCGGCGCGTGGGTCAGGATCAGCTTGGGCAGGATCAGCTGCGAGTCGGTGTTGATGTACTTCTCCACCATCTGCGGGTCGATCATGGTGGCCGAGTACGCCAGGAACATCGGGATGAAGGCGAAGCAGAAATACAGCACGCCGCCGAGCACCGAGGCGCGCCCGGCGATCTGCTCGGTGCGCGACGAGGTCACGCGCTGGAACACGTCCTGCTGCGGGATCGAGCCCAGCATCATGGTAAACAGCGCCGCCGCGAAGCCGATGATCTGCACCAGGTCCAGCGACGGCAGGAAGGTGAACTTGCCGGCCGCCGCCGCGTGCGACACCACCGCGGCCACGCCGCCGGCCTGGCCGCTGACCTCGACGCCGATGTACACCATGCCGATCACGATGATGATCATCTGGATGAAGTCGGTCACGGCCACCGACCACATGCCGCCGAACAGCGTGTAGACCAGCACGCTGGCCGCGCCGATCATCATGCCGGCCTCCTGCGACAGCGCGCCGTCCGAGACGGTGAAGAACACCAGCCCGAGCGCCTTGATCTGCGCGGCCACCCAGCCCAGGTAGGACATCACGATGCACAGCGTGGTCAGCACCTCGGCCAGCCGCCCGTAGCGGTTGTGATAGTAGTCGCCGATGGTGAGCAGGTTCATGCGGTACAGCGGACGCGCGAAGAACAGGCCGACCAGGATCAGGCACAGCGAGGAACCGAAGGGATCGGACACCACCCCGGACAGGCCCTCCTTGAGGAACACGGCGGGGATGCCGAGCACCGTCTCCGAGCCGAACCACGTGGCAAAGACGGTGGCGGTGACGATGTAGAAAGGCAGGCTGCGGCCGGCGACCGCGAAGTCCGTGGTGTTGCGCACGCGCAGCGCGGCCCACAGGCCGATGCCGACCGAGATTATCCAGTAGATGACGACGAACCAGATCAGCATGGCGCTGCCCTATCCCAAAAATGCCCTTGCGGCGAAAAACCGGTTGCCGGGTGGGCGGGATGCTGCCTGTGCCTGTGCCGCCCTGCCCCGGGTCCAATTCATCGGTCGGGGCCGCATGGGTGGCTGATCTAGCCTGCGGTCGTAGCCGAATCAAAACGCGGATTATAGCCACGCAGGCCGCCGCGGGAGAAAAAAATTCCGGGCGCCGGGCAAATCCCCGAAGCGGTGCAGCGCGGGCGCCACAGGCGGGCCCGCGCGCGCCGGCGCCCCGGGAAAACGCGGGCGCCTATGCGCGCCGGCGCCAGACTTGCCAGTGCTCTCGCCCGGCGAACACCGGCAGCGAACCGGTGGCGGGACGGTCCTCCACCAGCTCGAAGGCCGGCGCCAGCAGCGCCTCCAGCCCGGCGCGCGGGATCGAGAACGGCGGGCCGCCGCGGGTCTCGTCCAGGAAGAAATAGCCGGCCAGCAGGCCGCCCGCCGGCAGCAGTGCCGCCACGCGCGCGCCGTAGGCGGCGCGCATGGCCGGCGGCAGCGCGCACAGGAACGCGCGCTCGTAGATCAGGCGGCAGGCGGGCTCCGGTGTGAAGGCGAAGAAATCCGCCTCGCGCACCACGGCGCCGGCCGGCCCCAGCGCGTGGCGCGCGCTGGCCACGGCCTGCGGCGAAAAGTCGATCGCGGTCACGGGCCAGCCGCGCGCGTGCAGCCAGCCGGCTTCCCAGCCGTTGCCGCAGCCGGGCACCAGCGTGGGGCACGGCGCCAGCGCGGTGGCGAAGGCGGCGAACTCGGCCGGCACGCCGCCCAGGTCCCACGGCATGAAGCCCTTTCCGAAACGCTCGTCCCAGAACGCCGGGTCGGCGGCGTCGCGGGTGGCGAAGGCGGGCGCGGCGGCGCTGCCGGGGTCGCTGTCCTTGCGCTCCTTGCTGTCCTTGCTGTCCTTGCTGTCCTTGCTGTCCTTGCCGCCCTTGTTGGCTTCGGTCACGCCGTGTCTCCTTGTGATTGTCCCGCCCGATGCGGGCCGCGAACGCGGCGGGCTACAGGTAGCCGCCCAGGCTCAGCAGTTCCGTCAGCACGATGCCGGCGAGGAAGCCGCCGGCCAGCAGCAGCGCCGTGGCGATCAGGCGGTTGGTGCGGCGCTGCTCGGCGATCAGCGTGCCGAGCAGCTTCTCCTGCTGGCCGTTGTCCACCAGCGCGCGGCGCTCGAGGAACTGGTGCGCGAGGCGCGGGAAGTCCGGCAGCATCTTGGCCCATTGCGGCGCCTCGACCTGGATGCGCTCCCACGCGCCCTTCCAGCCGACCTGCTCGTGCATCCATTTTTCCAGGAAGGGCTTGGCGGTCTGCCACAGGTCGAGGTCGGGATCGAGCTGGCGGCCCAGGCCCTCGATGTTGAGCAGGGTCTTCTGCAGCAGCACCAGTTGCGGCTGGATCTCGACGTTGAAGCGGCGCGAGGTCTGGAACAGGCGCATCAGCACCATGCCCAGCGAGATCTCCTTGAGCGGCTTGTCGAAGTACGGCTCGCAGCAGGCGCGCACCGCGCTTTCGAGCTCTTCCACGCGCGTGTCGGGCGGCACCCAGCCGGACTCCACGTGCAGCAGCGCCACGCGGTGGTAGTCGCGGCGGAAGAAGGCGATGAAGTTCTGCGCCAGGTAGTTCTTGTCGAACTCGGACAGCGCGCCGACGATGCCGAAGTCCAGCGCGATGTAGCGGCCCAGCGTCTGCGGCGCCACCGACACGAGGATGTTGCCGGGGTGCATGTCGGCATGGAAGAAGCCGTCGCGGAAGACCTGGGTGAAGAAGATCTCCACGCCCTCCTCGGCCAGCTTGTGCATGTCCACGCCGGCCGCCCTGAGCGCCTCGTTGCGCGAGATGGGAACGCCGTGCATGCGCTCCATCACGAACACCTCGCTGCTGCAGAAGTCCCAGAACACCTCGGGCACCAGCAGCAGTTTGGTGTCGTTGAAGTTGCGGCGCAACTGGCTGCAGTTGGCGGCCTCGATCATCAGGTCGAGCTCGTCGTGCAGGTACTTGTCGAACTCGGCCACCACCTCGCGCGGCTTGAGGCGCTTGCCGTCGGCCCAGAAGCGCTCGAGCCAGGCGGCGAGGTCGCGCATCAGCGCGAGGTCGCTGTCGATCACCGGCAGCATGCCCGGGCGCAGCACCTTCACCGCCACCTCGCGGCCGTGGCTGGAGCCGCCCTTGAGCGTGGCGAAGTGCACCTGCGCGATCGACGCGCTGGCCACCGGCTGGTGGTCGAAGCTCTCGAACAGCGTGGCCAGCGGCCGGCCCAGCGAGCGCTCGATGATCTTGACCGCCACCACCGGGTCGAACGGCGGCACCTGGTCCTGCAGCTTGGCCAGCTCGTCGGCGATGTCGGCCGGCATCAGGTCGCGCCGGGTCGAGAGCACCTGGCCGAACTTGACGAAGATCGGCCCGAGCCGCGTCAGCGCCAGCCGCAGGCGCTCGCCGCGCGGCATGTCGAGCTTGCGCCCGATGGTGATGACGCGCACCAGGAAGCGGATGCGGCGGCTCTTGAAGCCGGACAGCACGAGTTCATCCAGCCCGTAGTAGAGGATGACGAAGACAATCTTGCAAAGGCGCAGGAAGCGGGTCATGCAGGTTTCAGTATTTGGGCGCTACGGATTGGCCGATGCGGGCACAGCCATCGGCATGGGCGGGCGGCGTTCAGCGGTGGGCGGACGGCAGGCTGCCCGCCCCCGCGGCCGCGCCGCCTTGCGGGCGGGCGCGCTGCTCCAGCTTCTCCAGCCGCTTCTCCAGCCGCGCGAGATCGTCGCCAAGCGCCCGCACCCCGGTGCCGAACGTGTCGAGCGCGGCGTGGCGCACCAGGGTGGGCTGTTCGTCGAGCAGGTATTCGGTCACGTTCTCGACCAGCGTGCGGCCCAGCCGCGCGGCCTGCGCACGGGCGTCCTGCGCGCCCTGCACCACGCGCTGCGCCACGCTGTCGCTGAGCGGGCCGCCGAGGATGCCGCGCAGCGCGCGCGACAGGTCTTCGGCGGCGTCCCAGCGCAGGTTGCGCGCCAGCGTCGACACGGTATTGGCCAGCTCGGCATCGCCCTCGATGCGCACGTGCTTCATCGCCGCCGCCTGCCCGCCGTCGGCGATGTCGGATGCCACCAGCGGCCATTGCTGCAGCGGCACGGTCAGCGTCACCGCGGGGGCCTCCTCCGCCGGCGCCGGTTCGACCAGCCCCTGGCCGGTGACGCGCAGGACCACCGTGAAGGCGGCCGCGTCGAAGCGCAGCGCGCGGCCGGCGAACGGCTGGAGCAGCGAGAGCGCCCACGGCTCCTGCTCGAGCAGGTGGTTCAGGGCGGTGATCGGAGGCGTGGTCAGGGCGGTGGGGAGGGTGGGCATAAGGGGGTCGGGCTGGGGGCGGGGCCTTTCAGTGCTTGCGGGTTGAGATCCGTGAGGGTCCGTGGGAATCCGTGAGGTCCGTGAAGTCCGGGTGGCTGGCGCCGGCACCGCGGCGCCGGACAAAAAGAAAGCCCACGTTTTCACGTGGGCCTCCATTCTAAGCCACCTGCAGGCGGGCGGCAGCCCGCCTGGCCGGCAGGCTCAGGACACCTGCTGGATCCCGGCCAGCACCCAGCCGCCGCTGCCGCTGACCGGCTTGGCCAGGTTCCAGACCTCGGCGAACGGCTGCGCCGGCTCGCCCGCCTTCTCGCGGATCATGCCGGAGAAGCGCACGCTGGCCAGATGCTGCGCCGGGCTGTCCTCGATGCCCAGCAGCTCGGCTTCCAGCGTGACCACGTCGGTCTTGTTGACCTCGGCGCCGCGCTCGGCCAGATCTATCTTGATCTCGGCGAACATTTCCGGCGTGGTGAACTCGCGGATGTCCTCGAGATTGCCGGCGTCCCACGCGGCCTGCAGGCGCACGTAGTAGACCTTGGCGTTGCGCAGGAAGGCGGCGGTGTCGAAATCGGCCGGCACGCCCCACGGCTGCGCGGCGCCCGCCATCGCCGGCGCGGCCGCGCCGGCCGCGGGCATCACGGGATTGGCCGCCCCGCCGGGCACCTGCTGGCGCAGGACCGGCTCGCTGCTGCCGACCGAGCCGCCATTCATGCCGCCCAGGCCGCCGCCGGCATAGGCCGGCTGCTGCGCGCGGCCGGCGCCGCCGCGGAACTTGCGGATCAGCCACATCACCACGAAGGCCGCCAGCGCGATCAGGATCAGGTTGGACAGGAAGCTCATCGCCGCGCCGCCCAGGCCGAAGTGCGACAGCAGCCAGCCGATGCCCAGGCCGGCGGCGATGCCGCCCAGCATGCCGCCCCAGTTGCGCTTGGGCGCGGCCGCGGCGGCTGCCCCGGCGCCAGCCGCGACACCGGCGGGCGCGGCCTGCTGGCCCGGCTGCTGGGCCGGCGTCTGGCTGGGCGCTTGCTGCGGCGGTGTCTGCTGGCGCTGCGTCACGTTCGACGACTGCTTGCCGAAGCTGCGCGAGCCGCCGCCCAGCCGCTTGGCATTGGCGTCCAGCGCCATGCCGAGAGCGAGGGTGCCGATCAGCACCGCCGCCATGAATTTTCCGCGAATTTGCGACATTTTTGCACTTCCCCTGTCAAGTTCGCTCATCTTCATTGAGCCTATATCAGTCTAGTACTTCCGCCCGACGTGAAGAGCCACGACCCCGGCCGTCAGATTGAAGTATTCGACATTTTCCAGGCCCGCATGTTCCATCAGGCGTACAAGTGAAACCTGGTCTGGATGCATTCTGATCGATTCCGCGAGGTAGCGATAGCTGTGGGCATCCTGGGCCACGCGCTCGCCCAGCCAGGGCAGCACCTTGAAGGAGTAGATATCGTAGGCTTTTTCCAGCGGCTTCCAGACCTTGGAGAACTCCAGCACCATCACCTTGCCGCCCGGCTTGACCACGCGGCGCATCTCCGCCAGCGCGGCGTCCTTGTGGGTCATGTTGCGCAGGCCGAAGGCCACCGTGACGAGGTCGAAGTGGTTGTCGGGGAACGGGATGTGCTCGGCGTCGCACAGGCAGACCGGGGTGACGACGCCCTTGTTGAGCAGGCGGTCGCGGCCCACGCGCAGCATCGACTCGTTGATGTCGGTCAGCCAGACCTCGCCGGTCGGGCCGGCCTGGCGGGCGAAGGCCTTGGCCAGGTCGCCGGTGCCGCCGGCGATGTCGAGCACCTTGAAGCCCGGCCGCACGCCGGCCTGGGCGATGGTGAACATCTTCCACAGCCGGTGCATGCCGCCCGACATCAGGTCGTTCATGACGTCGTACTTGCTCGCCACCGAATGGAACACGCCGGCCACCTTGCCGGCCTTTTCCTCTTCGCTGACTTTCTCGAACCCGAAATGGGTTTCGCTCATGGCTTGCTCCGTAATTCAGTAATCTCGTCGGTATGCGCGGCGGTGGTCGTGCCGGTCATCGTGCCGATGGCCGCGACGGCAGGCGCGCGCGGCGCCCGGGCTCAATGGTTGCCGCAGGCGTGGCCGCCGGCGGCGGGCATCGGGGCGTCGCGGTCGATCCCGGCCGCCTCCAGCCGCTTCAGGTAGGCCTGCCAGATGGCGTCCTGCTCGGCGCCGAGGCGGTACAGCAGTTCCCACGAATAGATGCCGGTGTCGTGCCCGTCGGAAAACCGGATCAGGATGGCGTAGTTGCCGACCTGCTCGACCGCCGCGATGGCGACGTCGCGCTTGCCGGTCTGCAGCACTTCCTGCCCGGGGCCGTGGCCCTGCACCTCGGCCGAGGGCGAGTTGACGCGCAGGTATTCGAAGGGCAGCCGGAAGCTGGCGCCGTTGTCGAAGCCCACCTCCAGCACGCGCGACTGGGTGTGCACGGTGAGGGCGGTGGGATGGGGAGTATCTTTTTCGAGGCCTGCCATGTGATGGGTGCGCGCGGCAGCGGGGACGCCGCAGGCCGCGGCCACACCCGCCTTCACGCTTCGTGTACGACCCGATAGCTTACCGCAGCCGCCTCTGCTTGCCCACTTTGCCCGCTTTGCGCCCCCCGCCCGTCCGGCTCCGCCTCCCAGTGCGCGCCGTCGGCGGCCACGTAGCGCAGGCGGCGGCCGTGGAAGGCCGCCACCGTGCTGCGGTGGGCGATGCTGACGATGGCCGCGCCGGGCAGCGACTCCACCATCAGGCGGTACATGGCTTCCTCGGTTTCCTCGTCGAGCGCGCTGGTGGCCTCGTCGAGGAACAGGTAGTCGGGCTTCTGCAGCAGCGCGCGCGCGAACGCCAGCCGCTGCTGCTCGCCCGGCGACAGCCGCAGCGACCAGTTGTCGAACACGTCGAGTTGCCCGGTCAGCGCGCCGAGCCGGGCCTGCACCAGCACCCGCTGCAGCGCCTCGGTGCTGTGCAGGGTGCCCGCGTCGGGATAGGCCAGCGCGTCGGCCAGCGAGCCGATCGGCAGGTAGCTGCGCTGGGGCAGGAACAGCATGCGCGCCGCGCGCGGCATCGACACCGTGCCGCTGCCGTAGGGCCAGATGCCGGCCAGCGCGCGGAACAGCACGCTCTTGCCGCAGCCGGACGGGCCGCTCACCAGCCAGCGCTCGCCCGGCGCGATCTGCAGCGAGAACGGCGCCACCAGCGGGCGCTGCCGGATCTCGCCGCGGTTGCCGGTGCGCACCGGCAGCGCCAGCGCCAGCGTGTCGATGCGGATGGCCGCGCCGTCGGCCTGGTCCACCTCGATGTCGCGCACGCCGGTGTGCTCCCGGTCCTGGCGCTCGGCCACGCGGATGGCGTCGCCGAAGTCGATCAGCCGGTTGGCCGCGGCCTTCCAGCCCACCAGCGTGGCATAGCTGTCGACGAACCACGACAGCGCGCCCTGCACCTGGCCGAACGCGGAACTCATCTGCATCAGCCCGCCCAGCGTCATCTTGCCGGCGAAGTAGCGCGGCGCCGCCACGATCAGCGGGAAGATGATGGCGAACTGGCTGTAGCCGGAATTGACGAAGGTCAGCCGCCGCGTATAGCGCATCAGCTGGTTCCAGTTGGCGCGGATGCGGTCGAAGCGCGAGCGCAGGCCGGCCTGCTCGGTCGGCTCGCCGCGGTACAGCGCCACCGGCTCGCTGTTCTCGCGCAGGCGCACCAGCGTGAAGCGGAAATCCGCCTCGTACTGCTCCTGCTGGAAGTTCAGGCCGATCAGCGGGCGCCCCACCATGTGGGCGATCAGCGAGCCGATCACCGCGTAGCCGACCGCGAACCACACCATGTAGCCGGGAATGGTGAGCGTGGTGCCGCCCAGCGCGAAGCTGATCGGCCCCGACACCGCCCACAGGATGCCGACGAAGGACAGCAGCGTGACCACTGAATTGAGCAGCCCGAGCGAGAGCGACAGCGCGCCGTCGGTAAACGAGCGCAGGTCGTCGGCCAGCCGCTGGTCGGGGTTGTCGGTGGCGTGGGTCTGCTCGATGCGGTAGTAGGCCTGGTGGCTGAGCCAGTGGTCCATGAACTGGCCGGTCATCCAGGTGCGCCAGCGCATCTGCAGCATCATGGTGTAGTACTGCCGCGAGATGGCCGCCACGATGAAGAAGCCGGCGATCCACGAAAAGCGGATCAGCAGCGCCTTGAAGGAGGTGTAGTCATGCTGCTCCAGCGCGTTGTAGAACACCCGGTTCCACTCGTTGAGCAGCACGTTGATGTAGACGATGCCGAGATTGAGCGCCACCACGAAGGCCAGCAGCCCGAGCCCGGCCTTGCGGTCCTCGGACTTCCAGTAGGGCTTGATCAGCGCCCAGGTCTCGGCCACGCGCAGGCGGCTCTGGATCTTGAGGGCACGGGCCGGCACGGCCGGGCCGGGTACGGTAACGGAAGTCGGTGTGGACATGGCACCTTTCGCGCAAGCAGGTCACGCACGGCCGTCGGCCTGCGCTCGTGGAAGATATTAGCCTCTTAGAAGCCGGCAGCGCGTGCCGGGTTCCCCAGCCACTACAACGCGGCGCGCCGGCATGGCGTGGACACGCCTAGCCCATCTCGCCGATGTGCGCCAGCGCGTCGCGCAGCACCGGCAGCCGCGACGCCAGTTCCGCCACCCGCGCCGCGTCGGCCTCGCGCTGCGGCGCGGCCCACACGGCTTCCGGGAAATGCGTGTCCCAGCGATAGCGCGGAATGACATGCCAGTGCAGGTGCGGCACCATGTTGCCGAAGGCGGCGAGGTTGACCTTGTCGGGCGTCATCACCTCGCGCACGACGCGCTCGACGCGCGCCACCAGCCGCATCAGCCAGGCCTGGTCGTCGTCGGGCAGGTCGGTCTGCTCGGCCACGTGGCCGTTCCAGACCACGCGGCAGAAGCCGGGGAAGCGCGCGTGCTCGACCAGGATGATGCGGGCGCGCTCGCCGCGCCAGACCAGCTCGCCGCCGTCGGTTTCGCAGAGGGGGCAGTCGGGGACGATGCTCATGCCGCGATGCCTCCGCGATGCCGGCGTCTTGCTCCCTTCTCCCGCCGCGGGAGAGGGGCGCGAACCGACCGCCTGCCGGCGCCCGCGGCGCTCGCCGCCATCACACCAGCACCCGCTCGATGCCGCCGGCGTTGGCGCGGGCCACGTACTCGGGCATCCAGTCCTGGCCCAGCAGGTGCCTGGCCATCTCGACCACGATGTAGTCGGCCTGCACCGTGGCGTCTTCCTTGTAGCGCGACAAGCCCTGCAGGCACGACGGGCAACTGGTCAGGATCTTGACGTCGCCGCCGAAGCCGTCGGCGCGCAGCTTGTCCGCGCCCCGGGTCATCTCCTCTTCCTTGCGGAAGCGGATCTGCGTGGACACGTCCGGGCGGCTCACCGCCAGCGTGCCCGACTCGCCGCAGCAGCGCTCGTTCTTCTCGATCTTGCCGCCGCCCTCGTTGCCGCCCATCAGCGCGTTGACGAGCTTGGTCGGGTCCATCGTCTTGATCGGCGTGTGGCACGGGTCGTGGTACATGTAGCGCGTGCCGGTCACGCCTTCGAGCTTGACGCCCTTCTCCAGCAGGTATTCGTGGATGTCGATGATGCGGCAGCCCGGGAAGATCTTGTCGAATTCATAGCCGGCCAGCTGGTCGTAGCAGGTGCCGCAGCTCACCACCACGGTCTTGATGTCGAGGTAGTTGAGCGTGTTGGCCACGCGGTGGAACAGCACGCGGTTGTCGGTGACGATCTTCTCGGCCTTGTCGAACTGGCCGTTGCCGCGCTGCGGATAACCGCAGCACAGGTAGCCCGGCGGCAGCACGGTCTGCACGCCCACGTGCCACAGCATGGCCTGCGTGGCCAGGCCGACCTGCGAGAACAGCCGCTCCGAGCCGCAGCCCGGGAAGTAGAACACCGCCTCGGTCTCGGGCGAGGTCCGCTTCGGGTCGCGGATGATCGGCACGATCTCGTTGTCCTCGATGTCGAGCAGCGCGCGCGCGGTCTTCTTGGGCAGGTTGCCCGGCATCTTCTTGTTGATGAAGTGGATCACCTGCTCCTGCACCGGCGCGCGGCCCACCGTGGCGGGCGGGTGCGCGGTCTGCTTCTTCGCCAGCTTCCTGAGCACGTCGTGGCCCAGGCGCTGCGCCTTGTAGCCCCAGCCGATCATGACCTTGCGGGTCATGTTGATGGTCTGCGGGCTGGTGGCGTTGAGGAAGAACATCGACGCCGCGGTGCCGGGGTTGAACTTCTTCTGCCCCATCTTGCGCAGCAGGTTGCGCATGTTCATCGACACGTCGCCGAAGTCGATCTTGACCGGGCACGGCGTCACGCACTTGTGGCACACCGTGCAGTGGTCGGCCACGTCGGAGAACTCGTCCCAGTGCTTGATCGAGATGCCGCGCCGGGTCTGCTCCTCGTACAGGAACGCCTCCACCAGCAGCGAGGTCGCCAGGATCTTGTTGCGCGGGCTGTACAGCAGGTTGGCGCGCGGCACGTGGGTGGCGCACACCGGCTTGCACTTGCCGCAGCGCAGGCAGTCCTTGACGCTGTCGGCGATGGCGCCGATGTCGCTCTGCTGCATGATGATGGACTCGTGCCCCATCAGCCCGAACGACGGCGTGTACGCATTGCGCAGGTCCGCGCCGGGCAGCAGCTTGCCCTTGTTGAAGCGGCCCTGCGGGTCCACGCGCTGCTTGTACTGGCGGAACTCGCCGATCTCGTCCTCCGTCAGGAACTCCAGCTTGGTGATGCCGATGCCGTGCTCGCCGGAGATCACGCCGTCGAGCGAGCGCGCCAGCGCCATGATGCGGGCCACCGCGCGGTGGGCGTCCTGCAGCATGTCGTAGTCGTCGGAGTTGACCGGGATGTTGGTGTGCACGTTGCCGTCGCCGGCGTGCATGTGCAGCGCCACGAAGACGCGCCCGCGCAGCACCTGCTTGTGGATCTTCTGCGCCTCGTCCAGGATCGGCTTGAACTCGCCGCCGTTGAAGATGTTGCGCAGCTCGGCGCGCAGCTCGTTCTTCCACGACACGCGGATGGTGCGGTCCTGCAGCAGGTGGAACACGGTGGCGTCCGGCTGCTGCGCCAGGCGCGCCTCGAAGGCCTGGCCGAGCAGGCCCAGGCCGTGGCCGATCAGCGCGGCGCGCGCGCTGGCCAGCGGCGTGTCGAGGTGGTCCTGCAGGTAGATCCAGCGCGAGCGGATCTCGCGCAGCAGCTGCAGCGCATGCTGCACGCGGTCTTCCAGCAGCTCGGCGCTGGGAATCTCGTTGGCGTCGTCGCTGCGGCCCAGCGGCAGGTTGCCGCGCGCGAAGAACGCTTCCAGCGCGTCGGTCAGCTTGAGCTTGTTCTTGATCGACAGCTCGATGTTGATGCGCTCGATGCCGTCGGTGTACTCGCCCATGCGCGGCAGCGGGATCACCACGTCTTCGTTGATCTTGAAGGCGTTGGTGTGCCTGGCGATCGCGGCGGTGCGCGAGCGGTCCAGCCAGAATTTCTTGCGCGCCTCGGGGCTGACCGCGACGAAGCCTTCGCCGCTCTTGCCGTTGGCCATGCGGATGACTTCCGAGGTGGCGCGCGCCACCGCGTCCTGGTCGTCGCCGACGATGTCGCCGATCAGGACCATCTTCGGGAAGGCGTTGCGCTTGCTCTTGGTGGCGTAGCCGACCGCGCGCAGGTAGCGCTCGTCCAGGTGCTCCAGGCCGGCCAGCACGGCGCCGCCCGGCGTGCGCGACTCCACGTCCAGGTAGTCCTTGATCTCGACGATGCTCGGAATCGCGTCGCGCGCCTGGCCGAAGAACTCCAGGCACACGGTGCGCACGTGCGCCGGCATGCGGTGCAGGATCCAGCGCGCGCTGGTGATGATGCCGTCGCAGCCTTCCTTCTGGATGCCGGGCAGGCCGGCCAGGAACTTGTCGGTGACGTCCTTGCCCAGGCCTTCCTTGCGGAACTTGCGGCCCTCGATGGCGAGCGTCTCGGTGCGCAGCACCTTCTCGCCGGGGCCGCGGCTGCCGTCCGACCACTTCAACTCGAACGAAGCCACCGGCACGTCGTGGATCTTGCCCAGGTTGTGGTCCAGCCGGGTGACTTCGAGCCAGTTGCCTTCCGGGTCCACCATGCGCCACCACGCCAGGTTGTCCAGCGCGGTGCCCCACAGCACGGCCTTCTTGCCGCCGGCGTTCATGGCCACGTTGCCGCCGATGCACGAGGCGTCGATCGAGGTCGGGTCGACCGCGAACACCAGCCCGGCGCGGTCGGCCGCGTCGGCCACGCGGCGCGTCACCACGCCGGCGCCGGAGAAGATGGTGGCGACCTTGCGCGCCACGCCCGGCAGGTCGCTCTGCTCGACCGGCCCGAGCTGCTCCAGCTTCTCGGTGTTGATGACCGCGCTCATCGGCGTGAGCGGCACGGCGCCGCCGGTGTAGCCGGTGCCGCCGCCGCGCGGGATGATGGTCAGGCCCAGCTCGAAGCAGCCCTTGACCATGCCGGCGATCTCTTCCTCGGTGTCCGGCGTGAGCACCACGAACGGGTATTCCACGCGCCAGTCGGTGGCGTCGGTCACGTGCGAGACGCGCGACAGGCCGTCGAACTTGATGTTGTCCTTCTGCGTGACGCGGCCCAGCACGCGCTGGGTGCGCTTGCGCAGCTCGTAGGCGTCGGCGAACTCCTGCTTGAAGTCCTCGATGGCCTGCTTGGCGAAGCTGACCAGCTGCTCGACGCGGTGGGAGCGGTCCTCGGCGGCCGGCTCGGCATGCTCGGCGCGGTCGGCGGCGCTGCGCTTCTCCACCTCGGACAGGCGGTGGTGCAGCGCGCTCACCAGCATCTGGCGGCGCTTGGGATTCTCGAGCAGGTCGTCCTGCAGGTAGGGATTGCGGCGCACCACCCAGATGTCGCCCAGCACCTCGTACAGCATGCGCGCCGAGCGGCCGGTGCGGCGCTCGCCGCGCAGCTCGTGCAGGATGCGCCAGGCTTCCTCGCCCAGCAGTCGGATGACGATCTCGCGGTCCGAGAAAGACGTGTAGTTATAGGGGATCTCACGCAGGCGCGGCTGGGCATCCTGCGCGGCGAGTTTGGCATCGAGCACGAGTGGGGCGTTCATGGGGAGGGACCGCTACCTGTAGCGCACGGGGACGGTGCGCCGGATCGTCTTTAAAGGGCAATTGTACTTCAACGCCTGCTTTCGCCGCACCGCAGCATGCGGGAATGGAATACCCCCCTGGAACCCCCGCCGGGCCTCGCCTGGCGGCCGCCGCCCGGCCGGCGCGCGCTAGAACAGGCTGCGCAGGCCCGCACCAATACCGTGCCAGAAGCTGTCCGGCACCGTCAGCAGCGCGACGGTCATGGCAAGGTAGCGCAGAAACTTGCCGATCGCCATGTAAACCAGGCTGGGCCCGAACGGCAGCCGCAGCCACCCCGCCAAAGTGCACAGAGGATCACCAATGGCCGGCAGCCACGACGCCAGCAGGGTCGGCGGCCCGAGCCGGCGCATCCAGCGGAAATAGCGCTGGTCCAGCGCCGGCTTGCGCGCGTGGCGCGGATGGAGCCGGTGCCCGGCGTGCTCCTGCTCGTGCGCGCGCTGCTGGCGGCGCCTGCGGTAGCGCACCAGCGCCAGCTTGGCGGCGTAGCCGAGCCACCAGTCGATGGCGCCGCCGGCGGTGTTGCCGAGCGTGGCCACGGCGATGGCCGGCCAGAACATGTGCGGGTTGAGCTTGATGTAGCCGAACACCGCCGGCTCCGAGCCAAGCGGCAGCAGCGTGGCCGACACCAGGCTGACCACGAAGATCGCCGGCAGCCCCACCTTGGGCAGCGCGATGGTGCCGAACAGCCAGTCGATGAAGCCTTCCATTGGCAAAAGTGGTCCTGTGGTTCCGCGCCGCCGCGCGGGCTGCCCCAGGGGGGGCAACCCGCATGGCAGGCGCCGGTGATTTGTGATTAACTGTTAGAGCCGGCCGCGGGCAAACGTTCGCGCGCATGCGTTGTCTGCATGGGTCGTCCGCAGCGGTCGCCAGCAGCCGTCGTCCGCACGCATCTTACCGGCGGCGCGGATTGCCGCGAATCGCGACAGGCCGCATCGGCCGGCAGCCGCGGCGGACAGCGTCAACCAGCAGCGTCAACAGGCAGCCGCAGCACCGCAGTACCAACATCACGAAATAGCCGTCAGCAGCAACATCACCAAACGGCAGTAACGCGTCGTGGCCAGTCCCGCGCAGCATGTCGGGATTCGCGGCTCTGGTCATGCACGTGTCCACCCACATGGAGACAAGCATGGCGATTCCTATCCGCCTGACCGTCAACGGCCGCGCCGTCGAGGCCCAGGTAGAACCCAACACCCTT
Organism: Cupriavidus ulmosensis; assembly: GCF_977008105.1. Taxonomy (NCBI): domain Bacteria; kingdom Pseudomonadati; phylum Pseudomonadota; class Betaproteobacteria; order Burkholderiales; family Burkholderiaceae; genus Cupriavidus; species Cupriavidus ulmosensis. The sequence goes on along the minus strand of NZ_CDRMWP010000001.1, from coordinate 594,761 downwards.
CTCGTCCAGTTCCTGCGCGACCAGCTTCGCCTCACCGGCACCCACGTCGGCTGCGACACCGCCCAGTGCGGCGCCTGCACCGTGCACCTGGACGGCCGCGCGGTCAAGTCGTGCAACCTGCTGGCGCTGCAGGCGGACGGCGCCCGCGTCACCACCATCGAGGGGCTGGCCCCCGAAGGCCAGCTCCACCCCATGCAGGAGGCCTTCCGCAACTGCCACGGCCTGCAGTGCGGCTTCTGCACGCCCGGCATGGTGATGAGCGCCACCGCCCTGGTCCAGGCCCGGCCCGGGGCCGACGCCGCCGCCATCCGCGAGCAGCTCGACGGCAACCTGTGCCGCTGCACCGGGTACCACAACATCGTGCGCGCCGTGCAGGAAGGCCAGGCCGCCATGCTTGGCGCCGCCACCGCCAGCGCCGAGTAAGGGGACCCGCCATGAACGCACCCGAACACCAGCACCTGATCGGCGCCCCGGTCAGGCGCAAGGAAGACTATCGCTTCCTGACCGGCAACGGCCAGTACACCGACGACATCGTGCTGCCGCAGCAAAGCTACGGCTACTTCGTGCGCTCGCCGCACGCGCACGCGCGCATCCGCGCCATCGACAAGGCCGAGGCGCTGGCCTCGCCCGGCGTGATCGCCGTCTTCACCGGCGACGACATCGCCGCCGACAAGGTCGGCGGCCTGCCGTGCGGCTGGCTGATCCACAGCATCGACGGCAGCCCGATGAAGGAGCCGCCGCACCCGGTGCTGGCGCAGGGCAAGGCCCGCCACGTGGGCGACCAGGTCGCGCTGGTGGTGGCCGAGACCCTGCAGCAGGCCAGGGACGCCGCCGAGAAGATCGAGGTCGACTACGAAGAACTGCCGGCCGTGGTCAACACCGCGCAGGCCGCCTCCGCCGCCACGCTGGTGCACGACGACGTGCCGGAGAACACCAGCTACGTGTGGGGCCATGGCGACCGCGCCGCCACCGACGCCGCGTTCGCGCGCGCCGCCCACGTGACCACGCTGGAGATCGTCAACAACCGCCTGATCCCCAACGCGATCGAGCCGCGCGCGGTCAATGCCAGCTACACGAAGCAGGACGACAGCTACACCGTCTACGTCGCCAACCAGAACCCGCACGTGGAACGCCTGCTGATGGGCGCCTTCGTGCTCGGCCTGCCCGAGTCGCGGCTGCGCATCATCGCGCCGGACGTGGGCGGCGGCTTCGGCTCCAAGATATTCCTGTACGCCGAGGACGTGGCGCTGACCTGGGCCTCGAAGAAGGTCCGGCGCCCGATCAAGTGGACCGCCGAACGCTCGGAATCCTTCCTCACCGACGCGCACGGGCGCGACCACGTCACCAAGGCCGAACTGGCGCTCGACGCCGACGGCAGGTTCCTGGCGATGCGCGTGCACACGGTGGCCAACATGGGCGCCTACCTGTCCACGTTCTCCTCGAGCGTGCCCACCATCCTCTACGCCACGCTGCTGGCCGGGCAATACGCCACGCCGGCGATCTACGCCGAGGTGCGCGCGGTGTTCACCAACACCGCGCCGGTGGACGCCTACCGCGGCGCCGGCCGCCCGGAGGCCACCTACGTGGTCGAGCGGCTGGTGGAGACCGCCGCGCGCGAGCTGAAGATGGACCCCGCCGAGCTGCGCCGCAAGAACTTCATCCGCGACTTCCCCTACGCCACGCCGGTCGGCCTGACCTACGACACCGGCGACTACGAGCCGTGCCTGGCGCGCGCGCAGGAGCTCGCCGACGTGAAGGGCTTCCCGGCGCGGCGCGACGAGGCCAGGCAGCGCGGCAAGCTGCGCGGGCTGGGCTACTCGTGCTACATCGAGGCCTGCGGGCTGGCGCCGTCGAACATCGCCGGCGCGCTGGGCGCGCGCGCGGGGCTGTTCGAGGTGGGCGAGATCCGCGTCCACCCGACCGGCACCGTGACCGTGTTCACCGGCTCGCACAGCCACGGCCAGGGCCACGAGACCACCTTCGCGCAGGTGGTGGCCGACCGCCTCGGCATCGCGCTCGACGCGGTGGAGGTCGTGCACGGCGACACCGGCCGCGTGCCGTTCGGCATGGGCACCTACGGCTCGCGCTCGCTGGCGGTGGGAGGCTCGGCCATCATGAAGGCGCTCGACAAGATCGAGGCCAAGGCCAAGAAGATCGCGGCCCACCTGCTGGAAGCGTCCGACGCCGACATCGAGTTCAAGGACGGCGTGTTCAGCGTGGCCGGCACCGACCGCAGCAAGACCTTCGGCGAGATCGCGCTGACCGCCTACGTGCCGCACAACTACCCGCTCGACAAACTCGAGCCGGGCCTCAACGAGAACGCCTTCTACGATCCGACCAACTTCACCTACCCGTCCGGCGCCTACGTGTGCGAGGTGGAGGTGGACCCCGACACCGGCGAGAGCCAGGTGGTCAAGTTCACCGCCGTGGACGACTTCGGCAACATCATCAACCCGATGATCGTCGAAGGCCAGGTGCACGGCGGCATCGGCCAGGGCCTCGGGCAGGCCATGCTGGAGCAGTGCATCTACGACGACGACAGCGGCCAGTTGCTGACCGGCTCCTACATGGACTACGCCATGCCGCGCGCCGCCGACCTGCCGGACTTCACGGTGGAGACCGCCAAGGGCACGCCCTGCACGCACAACCCGCTCGGCGTGAAGGGCTGCGGCGAGGCCGGCGCGATCGGCTCGCCGCCGGCCTTCATCAACGCGCTGGTCGATGCGCTCGCGCCGCTGGGCGTGCGCGACATCCAGATGCCCGCCACCCCGCATCGCGTATGGCAGGCGATCCGGCAGGCGGACCACCACGCGCAAGGCGCCAACTGAACCGGAGGCAGACCATGTACGCATTCCATTTCGAACGCGCCGCGGATGCCAGGACCGCGGTGGCCGCGCTCAAGCGCGACCCCGACGCCAAGTTCCTCGGCGGCGGCCAGAGCCTGCTGGCCGCGATGAAGCTGCGGCTGGCGGCGCCGTCGGCGCTGATCGACGTGTCGCGCATCGCCGGCATGGCCGACATCCGCATGGACAACGGCGAGCTGGTGATCGGCGCGGCCGCGCGCCACGCCGACGTCGCCGCCAGCGCGGAAGTGGCCAGGGCGATTCCCGCGCTGGCCGCGCTGGCCGGCGGCATCGGCGACCGCCAGGTGCGCGCGATGGGCACGCTCGGCGGCTCGCTGGCCAACGACGACCCCGCCGCGTGCTACCCGGCCGCGGTGCTCGCGCTCGACGCCACGGTGGTGACCGACCGCCGCAACATCGCCGCCGACAACTTCTTCAAGGGCCTCTACGAGACGGCGCTGGAGCCCGACGAGCTGATCGCCGCCGTGCGCTTCCGCGTCCCCGGGCAGGCCGCCTACGTCAAGTTCCGCAACCCGGCCTCGCGCTTCGCGCTGGTCGGCGTGATGGTGGCGCGCTTCGGCAACGCGGTGCGCGTGGCCGTCACCGGCGCGGCCGACAGCGTGTTCCGCTGCGCGCCGCTGGAGCAGGCGCTGTCGGCCAGCTTCACGCCGGCGGCGGCGCGCGCGGTCACGGTGGACGCGGGCCGGCTGAACGCCGACCTGCATGCGTCGGCCGAGTACCGCGCGCACCTGATCCCGGTGCTGGCGGCGCGGGCGGTGGAGCAGGCCGGCGGCGGCTGACGCCGCGCGGGCGCTTTCGCACTGGCGGGCGCCCGCCCTCTCCCCCAACCCCTCTCCCACAAGTGGGAGAGGGGAGCACGCCGACAGCAATGCAGGCACCGTCGGTTTTCTCCCCTCTCCCGCACGCCGGAGAGCGGCTGGGGGAGAGGGCCAGCGCCTGCAGCACCACCAGGCCCACGCAAACCCACCGCCTCGCTCCGCGCCCCCAACACCATGCTCCCCACCTCCATCGACCACACCGCCGCCCTGCTGGAGGCGCAGCAATACTTCGCCGACCGCGAGACCGCCACCGTGCTCTACCTGGCGCTGCGCATGCAGCGCCCGCTGTTCCTCGAAGGCGAGCCCGGCGTGGGCAAGACCGCGCTGGCGCGCGCCATCGCCGGCGCGCTCGGCACGCGGCTGCTGCGCCTGCAATGCTACGAAGGGCTGGACGCGTCGAGCGCGCTCTACGAGTGGGACTACCCGCGCCAGATCATGGCGCTGCGCCTGGCCGAGGCGCGCGGCGAGCGGCCCGAGGCGCAGTCGCTCTACCACGACGATTTCCTGCTCAAGCGCCCGCTGCTCGAATCGCTGCTGCCCGACCCGGCCGCGCCCGGCATGCCGCGCGTGCTGCTGATCGACGAGATCGACCGCGCCGACGAGCCGTTCGAGGCCTTCCTGCTGGAAGTGCTGTCCGAATACCAGGTGTCGATTCCCGAGATCGGCGTGGTGCAGGCCGAACAGCCGCCGCTGATCGTGGTCACGTCCAACCGCACGCGCGAGGTGCACGATGCGCTCAAGCGGCGCTGCCTCTATCAATGGATGGGCTATCCGCAGCGCGAGCGCGAATTGCAGATCGTCGCCGCGCGCGCGCCCGAGGCCGCCGCCGCGCTGCAGCTCGCGGCCATCGGCTTCGTGCACGGGCTGCGCGGCATCGACCTGTTCAAGGCGCCCGGCGTCGCCGAGGCCATCGACTGGTGCCGCGCGCTGGCCGCGCTCGGCGTGAGCGAGCTCGACCCGCAGTCGGTGCGCGACACGCTGGGCGTGCTGCTGAAATACCAGGACGACCTCGCCCGCGTGGACGGCCCCACCGTGGCCGAGCTGCTGGCCGGCGCGCCGGGAGGCTGAGCCATGCCCAGGCTGCACCCCGACGCCACGCCCGCCGGCACGCCCGCCGCCGGCGCCCTGCCCATGCTGGCGCGCAACGTCGCGCACTTCGTGCGGCTGCTGCGCGACGCCGGTTTCGGCCTGTCGCCGGCGCACGCGGCGGATACGCTGGACGCGCTGCAATACGTCGACATCGGCCGGCGCGACGAAGTGCGCGCGGCGATGGCCGCGCTGATGGTCGGCGGCCCCGACCAGCGGCCCCTGTTCGACGCCGCCTTCGACCTGTTCTGGCGCGACCCCGACTGGGAAGGCAAGCTGCGCGCGCTGCTGCTGCCGCGCGTGGACGCGGGCACGCCGCCGCCGCGGCGCGGCAACCGCCTGGCCGACGCGCTGGCCGCGCGGCAGCCGCCCCGGGCCGCCCGGCGCGAAAAGGAGAACGAGGAAACCGGGGAACGCTTCGGCGCCCCGCTCACCTTCTCGGCGCAGGAGCGGCTCGCGCAGCGCGATTTCGAGACGCTCGGCGCCGAGGAATGGCGCGCGCTGCGGCACATGATCCGCGCGCGCCACGCGCGCCTGGCCACCGAACGCACGCGCCGCCTGCGCGCCGCCGCCAGCGGGCCGCGCGCCGACCTGCGCGCCAGCGCCAGGCTCGCGGTGCGCCAGCAGGGCGAATGGCTGCGCTGGAAATTCCGCCGCCATGCCGAGCGCCGCCCGCCGCTGGTGCTGCTGCTCGACATCTCCGGCTCGATGAGCCAGTACTCGCGCGCGGTGCTGTACTTCTGCCACGCGCTGATGCAGTCGCGCGAGCGGCTCTCGGTGTTCCTGTTCGGCACCCGCCTGACCAACATCACGCGCGCGCTGCGCGAGCGCGACCCGGACGAGGCGGTCGAAGCCATCGCCGGCCAGGTGCGCGACTGGGCCGGCGGCACCCGCATCGGCGCCGCGCTGGCCGCGTTCAACCGCCAGTGGGCGCGCCGCACGCTGTCCGGGCGCGCCACCGTGCTGCTGGTCACGGACGGCCTGGACCACGAGGACATCGGCCTGCTGGAGACCGAAATGGCGCGCCTGCGCCGCTTCGCCCACCGCATCCTGTGGCTCAACCCGCTGCTGCGCTACGCCGGCTTCACGCCGCGCGCGCGTGGCGTGCAGGCCATCCTGCCCCACGTGGACGCGCTGCGCCCGGCCCACAACCTGGACAGCCTGTTCGCGCTCGAGGCGCTGCTGGCCGAGCCGCGCCACGCGCCGCCCGCCACGCACCCGTTGCAGACAAGACCCGGCAGACAAGACAAGGAGACCGCCCCATCATGGAAATGACACAGACCAGGCAATTGCCGGTGGCGCAGCAGGCCGCCTGGGCAGCCCTCAACGACACGGCCCTGCTCAAGCAGTGCATCCCGGGATGTGAGAGCATCGAGCCTGACGGCGACCTCGGCGACGCCTACCTGCTGGCGCTGACCGCGGCGGTCGGCCCGGTCAAGGCGCGCTTCAAGGGACGCATGGCCTTGCAGGACATCCAGGCGCCCGACAGCTACACCATCCAGTTCGACGGACAGGGCGGCGCGGCCGGCTTCGGCAAGGGCCGCGCGCACGTGACGCTGGCGCCCGAAGGCGAGCACACGCTGCTGACCTACACGGTCAACGCCCAGGTCGGCGGCAAGATCGCGCAGATCGGCTCGCGGCTGGTGGATGCGGCCGCGCGCAAGATGGCCGACGCCTTCTTCGACCGCTTCACGGCGGCGCTGGGCGGCGACCCGCAGGCGCAGGCAGAAGCCCAGGCGCAGGGGGAGACAACAACGGCGGACGATACCGCCACGGATGGGGCGCCAGCCGTCGACGGCGGCGCGCCCGGTGAACAGAACGGTGAATCGAAGCGGAAACGATCATGGACAGCGTGGATCTCGAAGTCCTGAAAAGCAGCGTGCGCTGGATGGCAGAAGGCCACCGCACGCTATTGGTGACGGTGGTCAGGACCTGGGGCTCGTCGCCCCGGCCCGAAGGCGCCATGCTGGCGGTGCGCGACGACGGCCTGGTGGTCGGTTCGGTCTCGGGCGGCTGCATCGAGGATGACCTCATCGACCGCGTGCGACGCGAGGGCATCGCCGGCGCGCGCCCCGAGTCCGTCAAGTACGGCATCAGCGCCGAGGAAGCGCACCGCTTCGGCCTGCCCTGCGGCGGCACCATCGAACTGGTGACGGAGCCGCTCGGCCCCGCCAGCGGGCTGGCCGAGCTGCTGGCCGCGGTGGAGGAAGGCCGGCTGGTGGCGCGCTCGCTGGACATGGCCAGCGGCCGCGCCACGCTCGGCCACGCCGAGGCCACCGACGGCCTGGCCTTCGACGGCCGCACGCTGCTCACCATCCACGGCCCGCGCTACCGCATGCTGGTGATCGGCGCCGGGCAGTTGTCGAAGTACCTGTGCCAGATCGCGGTCGGGCTGGGCTTCCAGGTCACGGTGTGCGACCCGCGCGAGGAATACACCGAGACCTGGGACATCCCCGGCGTGACGATGGTGCGCACCATGCCGGACGACACCGTGACGGAGATGAAGCTCGACGAGCGCAGCGCCGTGATCGCCCTCACCCACGACCCCAAGCTCGACGACCTCGCGCTGATGGAAGCGCTGCGCACGCGCGCGTTCTACGTGGGCGCGCTCGGCTCGCGCCGCAACAACCAGGCGCGCCGCGAGCGGCTCAAGGAATTCGACCTCAACGACCTGCAGCTCGCGCGCCTGCACGGCCCGGTCGGCATCTATATCGGCAGCCGCACGCCGCCGGAGATCGCCATCTCGATCCTGGCCGAGGTGGTGGCCGCCAAGAACCACGTCTCGCTGCCCGACATCCTCCAGGTCGAAGGCGCCAAGGCCGCGCGCGAACTGGCCGCCGACCCGGCCAGCTCCTGCGGCGTCGACTCGTGAGCGGGGCGGCGCCCGATGCCGCCGGGCCGCCCACCGGCATCCTGCTGGCGGCCGGCTACGGCCGCCGCTTCGACGCCAGCGGCCGGCAGAACAAGCTGCTCGCCCGGCTGCCCGACGGCCACACCGTGGCCGGGCGCAGCGCGCGCACGCTGGCCGCCACGCTGCCCGGCGCGCTGGCCGTGATCCGCCCGGGCCACCCGGCGCTGGCGCACGAGCTGCGCGCGGCCGGCTGCCGCGTGCTCGAGGCCCCGGCCGCCGAGGCCGGCATGGGCGCCGCGCTGGCCGCGGCCATCGCCGCCACGCCGGCCGCGCGCGGCTGGGTGGTGGCGCTGGCCGACATGCCGTGGCTGTCCGCGGAGCTGATCCGCGCGGTGGCGCTGGCCGTCACCACGCCCGGGGCCATCGCCGCGCCGTGGCGCAACGGCCGGCGCGGGCATCCGGTGGGGTTCGGCGCGGCCTGGCGCGAGGCGCTGCTCGCGCTCGACGGCGACGAAGGCGCGCGCGCGCTGCTGAAAAGCCAGCCGGTGATCCGCATCCCGACCGAAGACGAAGGCGCCTTCCGCGACGTGGACGTGGCCGGCGACCTGGCGGGCTGAACGCCCGGCTGGCAGCCGCTGCGCCGGCGCCGCCCGGCCATCTCGTCGTCTCGTCGTCCCGCCGTCAGTTGCCGTCCGACTCCGAGAGCGTCCGCAGGTACTCGCGCCGCCACCAGTGCACGTCCTGCGCGCGGATGCGCTCGAGCAGCTTCTGGTGGCGCGACTGGCGCTCGGCCAGCGGCATGTGCAGCGCCTGCTGGATCGCCTGCGCGGTGGCGTTGATGTCGTAGGGATTGACCAGCAGCGCCTCGCGCAGCTGCTCGGCCGCGCCGGCGAAGCGCGACAGCACCAGCACGCCGGGGTCGTCCGGGTCCTGCGCGGCGACGAACTCCTTGGCCACCAGGTTCATGCCGTCGCGCAGCGGCGTCACCAGCGCCACGCGGCACGCGCGGCACAGCCCCGGCAGGCGGCGGCGCGCGGTGGTGCGGTGGATGTAGCGCACCGGCATCCAGTCCAGCTCGCCGTACTCGCCGTTGATCGCGCCCGACAGCCCCTCCATCTCGCGCCGCAGGTCGGCATAGGCGTCCACGGTCTCGCGCGAGGGCGCGGCGATCTGGATCAGCGTGGCGCTGCGGCGGTTCTCCGGGTACTGCGCCATCAGTTGCCGCACCGCCTTCAGGCGCTGCGGCAGGCCCTTGGAATAATCGAGGCGGTCGATGCCCAGCAGCAGCCGGCGCGTGGCGTACTGGCCGCGCATCATCTCGTAGGTCTCGCGCGATTCGTCGCCCCGGCCCAGCGCGGCGAACTCGTCCACGTCGATGCCGATCGGGAAGGCCTGCGCGCGCACGGTGCGGTGGAACGCCCGGAAGCGGTTGTCGCCCATCGGCTCGGCCTGCGCCTCGCGCTGCACGTAGCGCGAGAAATGCTCGAGATCGAGCTGGCTCTGGAAGCCAATCAGGTCATAGGCGAACAGCGCGCGCATCAGCCACTCGTGCTGCGGGATCGCGGCCAGGATCAGCGGCGGCGGCAGCGGGATGTGCAGGAAGAAGCCGATGCGCTGGCCGCAGCCCATCGCGCGCAGCTCCGACGCCAGCGGGATCAGGTGGTAGTCGTGGATCCAGATCACGTCGTCGGGGCGCAGCAGCGGCGCGAGCTTGCGCGCGAACAGCTGGTTGACGCGGCGGTACACGTTGAGGTGGGCCGAATCGAAATCCGCCAGGTCGATGCGGTAGTGGAACACCGGCCACAGCACGCCGTTGCTGTAGCCCTGGTAATACGCGTCGTGGTCCTCGCGGCACAGGTCCACCGTGGCCAGCGTGACGTTGCCGGCCTGCTGGATGTGCAGCTCGCCCTCGCCCGGCGTGCCGCCCTGCGCGGTCTCCACGATCTTGCCGCTCCAGCCGAACCAGACGCCGCCGGTGGCCTTGAGCGCCTCGCCCAGCGCCACCGCCAGCCCGCCCGCGGCGATGTTGCGGGGGTCGGCCACGCGGTTGGATACCGCAACTAGTCTGCCCATGTCTTCCTTTGTGGTGCGGCGCCGCGGCCCGCCCGCCGGCTCAGATCACCGCGTCCCACGGTGCCGACAAGCGCGTGGCGCCATTGATCAGGCCCACCATCGAATACGTCTGCGGGAAATTGCCCCACATCTCGCCGGTGACGGGATGGGTGTCCTCGGACAGCAGGCCGAGCGGATTGCGCGCCGCCAGCATGGCCTCGAAGATCTCGCGCGCCTCCTCGCGGCGCCCCACGCGGGCGAGCGCGTCGATGCGCCAGAAGGTGCAGATGTTGAACGCCGTCTCGGGCTTGCCGAAATCGTCGGGCGCCTCGTAGCGGCGCATGTAGGGCCCGTCGCACAGCGAGGCTTCCATCGCCCGGAGCGTGGACATGAAGCGCTCGTCCTGCGGCGCGATGAAGCCGACCTCGGCCATCAGCAGCACGCTGGCGTCCAGCTCGCGCCCGCCGAAGCTCTCGGCGAACGCCTGGCGCTCCTCGCTCCACGACTCGCGCACGATGCGCTCCTTCATCACGTCCGCGTGCCGGCGCCAGTACGCCGCACGGCCCGCCAGCTGCAGCGCGTCGCCGATCTTGGCCAGGCGGTCGCACGCGGCCCAGCTCATCAGCGCCGACGAGGTGTGCACGCGCGCGCGCGTGCGCAGCTCCCACATGCCGGCGTCGGGCGTGCCGAACACGCGCACCGCCTGCTCGCCCACGGTCTCCAGCACGCGGAACTCGGCCGCGCCGCCCCGGTGCAGCAGGCGGTGGTCGTGGAACGCCTGCGCCGCGCCCAGCACCACGTTGCCGTACACGTCGTGCTGGAAGTGCTCCTGCGCCTGGTTGCCCACGCGCACCGGCCCCATGCCGCGGTAGCCGGAGAGGTGATCGAGCACGCTCTCGGGCAGCTCCAGCTCCAGGCCGATGCCGTACAGCGGCTGGATGTGGCCGTCCTTGGACTGCATCACCACGTTGGACAGCCAGCGCAGGTAGTCCTCCATCGTGCCCACCTCGGACAGGCTGTTGAGCGCGCGGATCACGAAGAAGGCGTCGCGCAGCCAGCAGAAGCGGTAGTCCCAGTTGCGGCCGCTGCCGGGCGCCTCCGGGATGCTGGTGGTCATGGCCGCGACGATGGCGCCGGTCTCCTCGAACAGCGACATCTTGAGCGTGATGGCGGCGCGGATCACCGCGTCCTGCCATTCGCGCGGCACCGCCAGGCGGCGGCTCCACAGGCGCCAGTAGGCGGTGGTCTCCTGCTCGAAGTCGCGCGCGATCTCCTCCACCCCGCCCTGCAGCGTCTCGTCGGGGCCGAGGATGAAGTCGAGGCTGCGCGTGAGCAGGAAGGGCGTGCGCGACAGCACATAGGTCAGCGGCGCGTTGGTGGTCATGCGCAGCGTCATGCCGTCGCCGATGTAACGCACGTGGCTGCTGCCGCGCGTGATCTCGGGCGCCACGCGGCCCCAGTCGAAGCGCGGCGCCACCGTCACCCGCACGCGCGGCGCGCCGCGCACCGGGCGGATGCGCCGGATCAGCGTGGTCGGCCGGAAATAGCGGCCCAGGCGGAAGAAGCGCGGCGCGAAATCGGTGATCTCCATGCAGTTGTTGTGGCGGTCCGTCAGCCGCGTGCGCAGCACCGCGGTGTTCGGCTCGTACCACTGCTGCGCTTCCTGGAAATCCTCGATCTCGATGGCGAAGTGGCCGGCGTTCTCGCCCGGGTCGAGCAGCGCGTTGAAGACCGGATCGCCGTCGAAGCGCGGCAGGCAGCACCAGACGTAGCGGCCGCGCCCGTCGACCAGCGCGGAGATCGCGCAGTTGCCGATCATGCCCAGCGAGAGCGAGGGATCGGCATAGTGGCGGGTGGCGCCGGCGGCACGCGGCTGGCTGTCCTCGGTGGATGATTGGCTCACAGCAATTTCTCCCTCAAGGCGTCGTCGTGGATGTGGGGGCGGACTCGGCGGGTGGCGCGGACGGCGTAGGCGAAGCGTGCGAAGCGGGCGCTGTAGGCGCCGTGGGCATGTTGCCGGCCGCCGCCATGACTTCCAGCGCCTTGGCCGAGCGGTGCAGCCAGCAGCGCAGCGCCGCCGGCCCGGCCACGCTGACGGTGGCCGCGCTGGGCCGCTCGCCGACCAGCACGCCCAGGCCGCCGAGGCGGCGCACCACCGCGAAGCCGGCTTCGTCGGTGATGTCGTCGCCGGCGAACAGCGGCCGGCGCCGCGCGAACGGCGGGCCGCGCATGAAGGTGTCGATGGCGCCGCCCTTGTCGATGCCGGCCGGCTTGAGCTCCACCACCATCTTGCCGTGCAGGACCTCGATGCCGGGCGCGCCGGCGGCCAGGCGCGCGGCGAAGTCGCGCACCAGCCCCTCCAGCTCGGGCGCGGCGCGGTAATGGACCGCGACCGCGACGGACTTGCGCTCGAGCTGCAGCCCCGCGTGCGCCGCCACCAGCGCCTGCAGCGGCGGCAGCAGCAGCGGCACGCCCGGATCGGGCTCGCGCAGGCGGCGGCCGCCGGCGTCGCGCAGTTCCGCGCCATGCACGCCGGCCGCGGGCAGTTGCAGGGGCTTGAGGAAGTCGTCCAGTTCGGCGATGGGCCGCCCGGACACCAGCGCCACGGCGCCGTCCAGGTGGCGGTGCAGGGCGCGCAGGGTCCCCACCAGTTCCGGTTCGACCCGTACCAGGTCAGGGCGGGGCGCGAGGTCCGCCAGCGTACCGTCGAAATCCAGGAACAGCGCCGTGTCGGGTTCGATGAGAGGCAAGGGAGGCATTGCGCTACACCGTATCAGAGTGTTTTGACAGCGTCCACCGGGCGCCGTCCTACATGGTGCGCGGCCGCGCGGGCTGCACCACGCCGGCGCCTGCACCGCCGCGGTGCGGGCGCCGGGCACGTGCGCCAGCCTGCTCCCGGCGCGCTGCGCGGCCCGCGCTGCGCGCGCGCCGGGTGCCGGCGCAGGCATCGGGCGGCGCGCCATCCTTTATCATTGACGGTTTCGCCATCCCTGCCCTGGCTGTCCACGATGACCCGCAAAACCGATTACCTGAGAAAAATCCTGACCACCAAAGTGTATGACGTGGCGCAGGAAACCGATCTCACCTTTGCCCAGCAGTTGTCCGCGCGCACCGGCAACTCGGTGTGGTTCAAGCGCGAGGACACCCAGCCGGTGTTCTCGTTCAAGCTGCGCGGCGCCTACAACAAGATGGCCTCGCTCACGCCCGAGGAACTGCGGCGCGGCGTGATCGCCGCCTCGGCCGGCAACCATGCGCAGGGCGTGGCGCTGTCGGCGGCGCGCCTGCAATGCAAGGCGATCATCGCGATGCCCGTCACCACCCCGCAGGTGAAGATCGACGCGGTGCGCGAGCGCGGCGGCGAATGGGTGCAGATCGTGCTGCACGGCGACTCCTACAGCGATGCCTACAACCGCGCGGTGGAACTGGAGAAGAAGCACAAGCTGACCTTCATCCACCCGTTCGACGACCCCGACGTGATCGCCGGCCAGGGCACCATCGCGATGGAAATCCTGCGCCAGCACCCGGGCCCGCTGCACGCGGTGTTCGTGGCCATCGGCGGCGGCGGGCTGATCTCCGGCATCGCCTCCTACATCAAGGCGGTGCGCCCGGAGATCAAGGTGATCGGCGTGCAGACCGTGGATTCCGACGCGATGAAGCGCTCGGTGGACGCCGGCAAGCGCGTGGAACTCAAGGAAGTGGGCCTGTTCTCCGACGGCACCGCGGTCAAGCTGGTCGGCAAGGAAACCTTCCGCATCACGCGCGAGCTGGTCGACGAGATCGTGCTGGTGGACACCGACGCGATCTGCGCCGGCCTCAAGGACGTGTTCCAGGACACCCGCAGCATCCTCGAGCCGGCCGGCGCGCTGGCCGTGGCCGGCCTCAAGCTCTACGCCGAGCGCGAGAAGCTCAAGGGCCAGCACCTGGTGGCCATCGCCTGCGGCGCCAACATGAACTTCGACCGCCTGCGCTTCGTCGCCGAGCGCGCCGAGGTGGGCGAGGCGCGCGAAGCCGTGTTCGCGGTCAGCATCCCCGAGGAGCGCGGCAGCTTCCGCCGCTTCTGCGAACAGGTCGGCACGCGCAACGTGACCGAGTTCAACTACCGCATCGCCGACAACAGCACCGCGCACATCTTCGTCGGCGTGCAGATCAGCAGCCGCGCGGAAAACGAGAAGATCACCGCGGGCTTCCGCCGCCACGGCTTCGAGACGGTGGACCTGTCCAACAACGAACTGGCCAAGCAGCACATCCGCTACATGGTCGGCGGCCATTCGCCGCTCGCGCACGACGAACTGCTGTACCGCTTCGAGTTCCCCGAGCGCCCGGGCGCGCTGATGCGCTTCCTCTCCAGCATGAGCCCGAACTGGAACATCAGCCTGTTCCACTACCGCAACCAGGGCGGCGACACGTCCAACATCCTGGTCGGCATCCAGGTGCCCAAGAACGAGAAACGCGCGTTCCGCGCCTTCCTCGCCACGCTGGGCTACGTACACTGGGAAGAGACGGAGAATCCGGTGTACAAGCTGTTCCTGTCCTGATTTGCCGAAACGCCGGACCGCCCGGCCACCTGACCGATAGCCGAGGTCTTCCTCCCCCTCCCGCGCCCGCGGGAGAGGGAGAAGACCCACCGCCCCGGAGCCCCCATGAGCCTCCCCGAACACTCGCCGCTGGGCAAGCCCTCGGCCTACAAGACCGAATACGATCCCACGCTGCTGTTCCCGATCCCGCGCCAGCCCAAGCGCACCGAGATCGGCCTGGCCGAAGGCCGCGCCCTGCCCTTCTTCGGCGTGGACATCTGGAACGCCTACGAATTGTCGTGGCTGAACCTGAAAGGCAAGCCGCAGGTCGCGCTGGCCAGCTTCATCATTCCCGCCGACACGCCGAACATCGTCGAGTCCAAGTCGTTCAAGCTCTACCTGAACTCGTTCAACCAGAGCAAGATCGCCTCGCCCGAGGCCGTGCAGCAACTGCTGCACCACGACCTCTCCGAAGCCACCGGCGGCACCGTGCAGGTCCGCCTGGTGAACGAGGCCGACCTCGGCAGCCAGAAGATGGGCGAACTCGACGGCATCCAGCTCGACCGCCTCGACATCGAGACCGACATCTACGAACCCGCGCCGCACCTGCTGCGCGCGAACCAGGACGAGCCGCCGGTCGAGGAAACGCTGGTGTCGCACCTGCTCAAGTCGAACTGCCTCGTCACCGGCCAGCCCGACTGGGGCAGCGTGCAGATCCGATACGTTGGCGCGCCGATCAACCAGGAAGGGCTGCTCAAGTATCTGATCTCGTTTCGCAACCATAACGAGTTTCATGAGCAGTGCGTGGAGAGGATTTTTGTTGACGTGATGCGGGAGTGCAGGCCGGTGAAGCTGGCGGTTTATGCGCGGTATACGCGGCGGGGGGGGCTTGATATTAATCCGTTTCGGACTAATTACAATACTCCGTGGCCGGATAATCGGCGGAATGGTCGGCAGTAGATTTTTTTGATTGGGGGAGTTTTGGATTTCTTGGCAGTTTATATTCAGAGGCTTTGAATTTAATTATTTAGCTTCGAAGTCAACTGCTTAACGTCCACTTCTGAACGTCAAAGTCAAAGTCAAAGGCTTTCGCTCCCCCGGAGCGACCTACTTTCTTTTCCCCGAAAAGAAAGTAGGCAAAGAAAGCGGGCTGCCTGGCCGGCAGGGGCAGAAACGTTGGGATTTCTCTTGTTGGTGGTTTCGTGGTGGGGCCTGTGGTTCTGCTGGCATCCTGCCGTTACCGGTTCGGCTGGCCGCGATCTGGCTGGCGGTATGGGTTGCGGGGTCAGACCTATGATGGCGGGCGCACTGCTGGTTCGGACATCTGCCGTTACCGGTTTTGGCGATCACGGCGTAGCACCGGCACTGGTTTCGTGGTGGGCGTGGTGGACCCAGCGCGGGTGTGTTGGGTTGCTGGAACCGGGATTGCTTTTCAACTGTTCGGCACCGCGCTCGAACAGGGGCCACCGCGCCCACCACGAAACCAGCACCGTCCCTATACCGTGGGCATCCGCCCCGGTCGCGGCAGCAGCCTGAAGGGCCTGGGCCATCGCCATCATGCAGCGCCACCACGAATCCAATTTCGTTTGCGACGCCGCAGGCGGGCAAACCGGTAGCGTCAGCAGTCCCATCGAAGCCAACGCCCGCACCACGAAACCAGCACCAGTTATAAAGTCTGAGCGCCCAGCCCCCCTGCAAGGGGTCTGCTTTCTTTGGTTACTTTCTTTTCAGACAAAAGAAAGTGACTGTGTGGTGGTCAAGTAATCTTGGACACTTTTCTGGCCACTTCTATCTTTAAATTCTCGTACTCGGCAGGCGGCATGTTCATCGCGGCCGAGTGCAATCTCTGTTGGTTGTAGAAGAACAGCACGTAGTTCGTGATGTCCGCCTGTGCCTCCGCGCGGTCGCAGTAGATCCGGTCGCGGATGCGCTCGCCCTTCAGGCTGCAGAAGAAACGCTCGACGACCGCGTTGTCCCAGCAGTTGCCCGCCCGACTCATGCTCGGTGTGATCCCTTCTTCGCGCAACAATTCCTGGAACGCATGGCTGGCATACGGGCTGCCCTGATCCGAGTGAAACATCAGGCCCTCGGCCGGCTGCCGGCTCGACAGCGCGATTCTCAGTGCCCTCACCACTAGCCGCGTGTCGGCCGAATTCGAGTAAGCCCAACCCACCACCCGCCGCGAGAATAGGTCCATCACCACGGCCAGGTACAGCCAGCCTTGCTGCGTCCAGATGAAGGTCACATCTCCAGCCCACACCCGGTTCGGTTGCGCGACGACAAACTGCCGGTTCAATCGGTTCGGCGCTATGGCCGAGGACTTCCCGCCCTTCGAGTAATAATGCTTGCGAGCCTTCCGGACCGCGACCTGGGCTTCCCGCATCAATCCTCTGGCTCGATGGCGTCCGACAGCATGGCCTCGTCTGCGCAGCTCCTGCGACATGCGGCGGCTGCCGTAGCTTTGCCCACTCGTCTCATGAATCGCCTGGACCTGACCCATCAGCGCCTCACGTTGGGCACGCGGCTTGGCTTGCCGGGCCTTCCACGCGTAGTAGGTGCTGCGCGGCATGCCCAGGGTCTCGCACACCACCGCCACCGGCCAGACCTTCTCCGCCTGTTCGATCACTTCGTATTGCGATCGAGTTCCTTGACGAAGAAGGCCGTGGACTTTTTTAGGATGTCGCGCTCACGCTCCAGCCGGGCCACTTGCCGCTCCAGATCCCGGATGCGGCGCTGGTCGGGCGTCAAGCCCGTCGGGTCACTTGTGGTCGGTACCGGCTTCGCCTGGCGATTGCCAATCCAACGACGAAGCGCTGTCTCACCAATGTCCAGTGCCTTGGCGGCATTGGTCACTGAATATCCCTGCTCTAGCACCAAGTTCACTGCGTCGGCCTTGAACTCGTCGGAGAAATCTCTGCGTCCCATCATCACCTCTCTAGTTGACCGGAAGTCTACCTTTTGAAGTGTCCAGGATCATTAGACCACCACACTGGCAGCCCCGCGCAGCGGGGATGTCATACAGCCTTTGGGTTCAAGTACCCAAACCGCCCAAACAAGAACTCAAAAAAACTCAAAACTCCCCATGCAACCTGACCCCATAAAACTTGGCCGGCCCCCGATCCCGATTATATCCAGGATTCCGAATATACTGAAAATCCGGACTAATACTCAAATACTTGACCGGCTGAAAACTGTAATACAACTCCATCACCTGTTCCGGCCCATACCGTAGCGCGCCGTCCCCGAGAAACGCCCCGAGGCCGCCGGCCTCCAGATACGCCCGGTGCCGCGGTCCCAGCATGTTGACCGCCACGGCCAGCCCCACCGCGTCGCGCGGGCGGCCCCAGGCGTTGCCGTTGAGCACGCCGCCGGCCGATACCTGGCGGCCGATTTCCGTGAAGGCGTAGGTCTCGGTCTTGTCGTCGGACATATTGGCGCGCGCGAACACGCCCAGCGATTCGTTGATCCGTTGCAGCAGGGTCAGCCCCACGCCGATCTTGGCGTGTTCCTCGCGCACGTTGGCCACGTCCGGCGTGGTGCCGGTGGCGGCGCCGAACTGCAGCGCGTCGCTGAACGCGCCCATGCGCGCCTTGTTGCGGAAGAACAGCAGCCGCGCGGTGCCGGGCTGGCCGGCGATGCTGTAGCGCTTTTCCAGTTCGAGGATGTCGCCGTAGTGCTGGAACATGCGCGTGTCCAGCTCCAGCCCGTTGGATTCGAGCGGCTGCAGGAAGCGGCCGATGCGCGCCGACCACGCGTCGCCGATGTATTCCAGCGCCACGCCCCAGTCGTAGCCGCGCGCGTCGGCCGGGTAGTCGAACGCGCCGTGCGTGAGGAATGACCAGTTCATGAACTGGGTGCGCGGGTCGGAGCCGAATTCGTTCTGGTCGAACACGTCGAGCGCGCCGAAATTGCCGGCGGTCAGCACCACGCGGCGCTTGTCGACGCTGCCGGCGAACTGGTTGAAATCGGCCTCGACGTCCTCGCTGCCGCCGCCCAGGCCCCAGGTCTGGCGCACGAAGGCGCGCGCGCGGTAGAACACCGGGTTGGTGCTCGACACCTTGGCCAGCTCGCCGTTGGGCAGGCCGCCCAGGCCGTGCAGCTCGGAGAACGGCACGCCCTGCGTCACCTCCGGGTTGAAGTGGAATTCGGCGCCGCGCCACAGGCGGATCCCCAGATCGAGCGTGGTGCTGAACGAATAGCTCTTGGCGCGCTGCGCGGCCAGGCTGTTGTCGCCCGAGTAGGCCGCGCCGAAGGCCGGCTTGCGCTGCCAGATATAGGTGGTCTGGCCGTGGAACGAGAACGGCGCGTCGGCCTCGTTCACCAGGCTGCCCGAGGCCGGCATCGGGTCCGGCGCCGGGCCTGCGTCCTGCGCCCGCGCCATGCCGGCGCAGGCCAGCAGCGACAGGGCGACGG
The DNA here is from genome assembly GCF_977008105.1 of Cupriavidus ulmosensis. Classification (NCBI taxonomy): domain Bacteria; kingdom Pseudomonadati; phylum Pseudomonadota; class Betaproteobacteria; order Burkholderiales; family Burkholderiaceae; genus Cupriavidus; species Cupriavidus ulmosensis. Next base: position 576,163 of record NZ_CDRMWP010000001.1, on the reverse strand, counting down.
CCGGCAAGCGGCAGGCAACGGACAAGCGGAACCGCGCCGGGGCGGCGGTGAGACGGCGAAGCAGCATGAAAAATCCGGGGAGAAACCTGACCGGCGGGGCGGCCGGCGGCAGCAACGGTGCTGCCTGGCGAATTGGCGGGACGAAGCATAGCCAAGGCTTTATGACATGTCTACCTTGCATTGCTGCATTGCAACATTCCGCTTCCCGCGCGGGTGCGCCGCGGTCCCAGGCCATCGTCATTTTTGTAACCGGCCTTGAATTAATTAACCCAACAATTAATATTTCTATGTTCCCGCACAGCGCTTGCCCCATGCCCACGCCGCCGCCCGCCCGCTCGCCTTCCCCGCCCCGCCGCCCGGGCCGGCCAGCCGCCGGCAAGGCGGCCACGGCCGGCCAGCGCGGGCAACTGCTCGACGCCGCCACCACCCTGTTCGCGCGGCACGGCGTGGCCGCCACGCCGATCAGGACCATTGCCGCGCATGCCGGCGTCACGCCGGCGCTGGTGCACTACTACTTCCGCGACCGCGACCAGCTGCTCGACGCGGTGGTCGACGAGCGCCTGCAGCCGCTGGTGGAGCAGGTCTTCGCGCCCGCGCTGGCGGACCAGGAAGATCCCACCGCGATGCTGGTCGGCATCGCCACGCGGCTGATCCGCGCCGCCGCCGCCACGCCGTGGTTCCCCGGGCTGTGGATCCGCGAGATCGTCAACGCGGAAGGCCAGCTGCACGAGCGCGTGCTGCAGAAGATCGCGCTGCAGCGCGCCGGCATCGTCACCGCCCACCTGGGCGCCGCGCGCGCGGCCGGCAAGCTCAACCCGGGCGTGGAGCCGGCGCTGCTGATGGTGTCTCTGATCGGGCTGGCGCTGCTGCCGCTGGCCACCACGCATATCTGGCAGCGCCTGCCCGGCGCGCAGGGCATCGACCCCGAGGCGCTGGCGCGCCACGTCGGCGCGCTGCTCGCGCACGGGATGTCGCCGCTGCCTCCCAGCCCCTCCGCCTGAGACCCAGCCATGCGCACGGAGCCTGCCATGCACCGCCACCGCCTTCGCCACCTTCTCCACCTCTCCCGCCGGACCGCCGCCCTGGCGTTGCCGGCCGCGGCCGCCGCGCTGCTCGGCGCGTGCGGCAACGACGCGCCGCCCGCCTGGCAAGGCTACGTGGAGGGCGAGTTCGTCAGCGTGGCCTCGCCGTTCGCCGGGCGGCTCGACCAGCTCGCCGTGCAGCGCGGCCAGCAGGTCGCCGGCGGCGCGCCGCTGTTCGCGCTCGAAGCCGACGACGAAAGCGCCGCGCGGCAGCAGGCCGCCGCGCAGGTGCGCGCGGCCGAGTCGCAGGCGGCCGACCTGCAGACCGGCAAGCGCCCGCCCGAGGTGGACGCCACCCGCGCGCAGCTCGCGCAGGCGCAGGCCGGCGCGCTGCGCAGCGCGGCGCAATACCGGCGCGACCAGGCGCAGTTCGCCATCGGCGGCGTGTCCCAGGCGCAGCTCGAGGAAAGCCGCGCCACGGCCGCCGCCGACGCCGCCCGCGTGCGCGAACTGCAGCGCGACGTGGAAGTGGCGCGCCTGCCCGGGCGCAGCGCCCAGCGCGCCGCGCAGGAGGCCCAGGTGGCCGCGGCGCGCGCCGCGCTGGCGCAGGCCGAGTGGAAGCTCTCGCGCAAGACCGTGAGCGCGACCCAGGCCGGCCTGGTCTACGACACGCCGTTCCGCCGCGGCGACTGGGTGCCGGCCGGCAGCCCGGTGGTCAGGCTGCTGCCGCCGGGCAACGTCAAGGTGCGCTTCTACGTGCCGGAAACCGTGGTCGGCGCGTTCAGGACCGGCGAGCCGGTGCGCGTGCGCTGCGACGGCTGCGCCGCGCCGGTCGACGCCACCGTCAGCTACATCTCCAGCCAGGCCGAGTTCACGCCGCCGGTGATCTACAGCAACGAGACGCGCGCCAAGCTGGTGTTCCTGGTGGAAGCGCGCCCGGCCGCGGCCGACGCGCCGAAGCTGCACCCGGGCCAGCCGGTCGAGGTGGCGCGGCCATGAGCGCATCCGCCATGCCTGCGGCAGCGCCCGGTCCGCGCGGCAACGGCCACGCCGGATGGGTCATCGACGTGCGCGACCTCACCAAGCGCTACGGCGACAAGGTGGTGGTCGACAAGCTCGCCATGCAGGTCGGGCGCGGCGAGATCTTCGGCTTCCTCGGCCCCAACGGCAGCGGCAAGACCACCTCGATCCGCATGATGTGCGGCCTGCTCACGCCTGACGGCGGCAGCGGCACCTGCCTGGGCTACGACATCCTGCGCGAGAGCGCGCAGATCAAGCGCCGCGTGGGTTACATGACGCAGAAATTTTCCTACTGGGACGATCTCTCCATCCGCGAGAACCTCGATTTCGTCGCGCGCGTGTACGGCATGCCGAAGCGGCGCGAGGCCGTGGACCGCGCGCTCGAGGAACTCGGCCTGGCCAGCCGCGCGCAGCAGCTGGCCGGCTCGCTCTCGGGCGGCTGGAAGCAGCGCCTGGCGCTGGCCGCCTGCCTGCTGCACGAGCCGCAGTTGCTGCTGCTCGACGAGCCCACCGCCGGCGTGGACCCGAAGGCGCGGCGCGATTTCTGGGCGCAGTTGCATCAGCTCGCCGCGCGCGGCATCTCGGTGCTGGTCAGCACGCACTATATGGACGAGGCCGAGCGCTGCCACAAGCTCGCCTACATCGCCTACGGCAAGCTGCTGGCGCAGGGCACCGCGGGCGAGGTGGTGGCCAGCCAGAAGCTGGTCACGTGGAGCGTGCTGGGCGAGCAGCTTTCCGCGCTGTCCGACCAATTGCGCGGCGCGCCCGGGGTCGAGCAGACCGTGGTGTTCGGCAGCGCGCTGCACGTCACCGGGCACGACGAAGCCGCGCTCGAAGCCACGCTGCGCCGCGTGGCCGGCGCGCGGCACCGGCTGGAGCGGATCGACACCAGCCTCGAAGACGTCTTCATCCACATGATGAGCCGCGCCGACGACAACATGCGCGCCGGCAAGGAGGCCGGGCGATGAGCGGCAACGGCAATGGCGGGCGCTTCGCGTTCTCGCCGCAGCGCTGGTGGAGCATCGTCATCAAGGAGTTCCTGCAGCTGCGCCGCGACCGCATCACCTTCGGCATGATCGTGGGCCTGCCGATCATCCAGCTGATGCTGTTCGGCTTCGCCATCAACACCGACCCGCGCCAGCTGCCCACCGCGGTGATCGCGGCGGACCACAGCGAATTCACGCGCTCGTTCGTGGCCGGCATGCAGGCTTCCACGTATTTCCGCGTGACCCGCACCCTGCCCGACGAAGCGGCCGGGCGCGCCGCGCTGCGCCGCGGCGACGTGCAGTTCGTGCTCACCATCCCGCCCGACTTCACCGCGCGGCTGCTGCGCGGCGAGCGCCCGGCGCTGCTGGTCGAGGCCGACGCCACCGACCCGTCCGCCACCGGCCAGGCCATCGCCGCGCTGCCGCAGCTGGCCTACTCGGTGGCCGACAAGGACCTGCGGGGCGCGCTCGCGCATCTCGCGGGCGGCAAGGCGCCGTTCGAGGTGCAGGTGCAGCGCCTCTACAACCCGGAGGGCCTCACGCCGTACAACATCATCCCCGGCCTGATGGGCGTGATCCTGACCATGACGATGGTGATGATGACCGGCCTGGCGATGACGCGCGAGCGCGAGCGCGGCACGATGGAGAACCTGCTCGCCACGCCGGTCCGGCCGCTCGAAGTCATCACCGGCAAGATCGTGCCCTACGTGTTCATCGGCCTGATCCAGTCCACCATCATCCTGCTGGCGGCGCGCTGGGTCTTCCACGTGCCGTTCGTCGGCTCGGTGCTGGCGGTCTACCTGGCCGCGCTGCTGTTCATCGCCGCCAACCTGACGGTCGGCATCACGCTGTCGTCGCTGGCGCAGAACCAGCTGCAGGCGGTGCAGCTGACCTTCTTCTATTTCCTGCCGGGCATCCTGCTGTCGGGCTTCATGTTCCCGTTCCAGGGCATGCCGCGCTGGGCGCAGGGCATCGGCAGCGTGCTGCCGCTGACCTACTTCAACCGCATGATCCGCGGCATCCTGCTCAAGGGCAACGGCTGGGCCGAGCTGTGGCCCGACGTGTGGCCGCTGCTGCTGTTTACCGCCGTGGTGATGGCCATCGCGGTGCGTTTCTACCGCCGCACACTCGACTAAGGGAGCCGGCCATGCCAGCCTCGCCGCGCGTTCTCGTCTCCATGCTGCCCGCCGCGCTCGCGCTCGCGTTCGGCGGCTGCGCCGTCGGCCCCGATTTCGCGGTGCCGCCCGCGCCCGCCGGCGACACCTACACCGCCGGCGCGCAGCCGCAGCGCACCGGCGCGGCCGACGCGCCGGACGGCCACGCGCAGGCGCTGCTGGCCGGTGCCGACGTGCCGGCGCAATGGTGGACGCTGTTCCAAAGCCCGGCGCTGGACCGCGCCATCCGCGCCGCGCTGGACGCCAGCCCCACGCTGGCGCAGGCGCGCGCGCGGCTGGAGCAGGCGCGCCAGGACCTCTCCGCCAGCACCGGCGCGCTGCTGGCGCCGCGCGTGGACGCCAAGCTCAACACCACGCGCGAGCAGGTCGACCTTGCCTCGGTCGGCATCACCGCGTTTCCCAGCCCGGGCCCGTTCACGCTGTACGGCGCCAGCGTGACGGTCTCCTACACGCTCGACCTGTTCGGCGGCGCGCGGCGTGAGCTCGAAGGCCTGCGCGCGGCGGTGGACTACCAGCGCTTCGAGCTGGAGGCGGCGCGCCTGGCGCTGGCCGGCAACGTGGCCACCGCGGCGATCCGCGAGGCCAGCCTGCGCGCGCAGATCGCCGACACCGAGGCCATCGTGCGGGCCCAGCAGCAGCAGCTCGCCATCACGGAGCAGCGCCACCAGGCCGGCGGCGTGGCCGCGCTCGACGTGCGGCGCCAGCGCGGCGAGCTGGCGCAGAGCCAGGCGCTGCTGCCGGGGCTGGTCCAGCAGCTTGCCGCCACGCGCCACCAGCTCGCGGTGTACGCGGGCCAGGAACCGGCAAGCGCCGGCCTGCCCGAATTCCGCCTCGAAGACCTGACGCTGCCCGACACGCTGCCGCTGACCCTGCCGTCCGCGCTGGCGCGGCGCCGGCCCGACATCCGCGCGGCCGAGGCGCTGCTGCACCAGGCCTCGGCCAATATCGGCGTCGCCGCCGCGCAGCGCTATCCGCAGCTCACGCTGAGCGGCAGCGCCGGCACCCAGGCCATGTCCACGCGCAACCTGTTCGACAGCTTCAACGTGTGGTCGCTGGCGGCGGGCATCGTGCAGCCGGTGTTCCGCGGCGGCGAGCTGGTGGCGCGCAAGCGCTCGGCCGAGGCGGCCTACGAGCAATCGCTGGCCGCCTACCGGCAGGCGGTGCTGAGCGGCCTGCGCGAAGTGGCCGACACGCTGCGCGCGCTCGAGGCCGACGCCGACGCGCTGCGCGCGCGCGCCGACAGCGCGCGCGAGGCCGCCGCCACGCTGGCCGTGGTCAGGGAACAGTACCGCCTCGGCGGCGTCAGCCAGCTGGCGGTGCTCGATGCCGAGCGGCAGGACCGGCAGGCGCGGCTGACGCTGGCGCAGGCGCGCGCGAGCCGCTTCTCCGACTCGGCCGCGCTGCTGCAGGCGCTGGGCGGCGGCTGGTGGCAGGAGCAGGCCGCCGCCACTGGCAAGGCGTTGGCGTCAGCGCCCCAGGAACGCCCGTAGCCGGCGCGCGCCTTCGTCGAGGCGGGCGGTGTCGCAGGCGTAGCACCAGCGCACGAAGCCTTCGCCTTCGTCGCCGAACGCGCTGCCGGGCGCCAGGCCCAGATGCGCCTCGCGCACCAGCTGCTTGCACAGCGCCAGGCTGTCGCGCGCGCCCTCGAGCCGGAAGAACACGTACATCGCGCCCTCCGGCGCATGCACGTCCACGCCGGGCACTTCGGACAGCGCACTCACGAGGTGGTCGCGCGCCGCGCGCAGCTTGCCGACCAGCTCGCGCGTGAAGGCCTCGCCCTCGCGCACGGCCACGATGCCCGCCTCCTGCACGAACGACGGCGCGCACGAGGTGTTGTACTCGATCAGCTTGCCGAGATCGCCGGTAAGCGCCGCCGGCAGCACCATCCAGCCCAGCCGCCAGCCCGTCATCAGCCACGCCTTCGAGAACGAGTTCACGCAGATCACGCGCTCGTCGCGGCTGGCGATGTCGAGGAAGGACGGCGCCACGGCGTGTTCGCCGCCGCCGTAGTAGAGCCGCTCGTAGACCTCGTCCGCGATGATCCAGATGCCGTGCCGGCGGCAGTGGTCGAGCACGGCCTGCTGGTCCGCGCGCGACATCACCCAGCCGGTCGGGTTGTTGGGCGAGTTGATCATCAGCAGGCGCGTGCCGGGCGTGAGCGCGGCCAGCAGCTTGTCCAGGTCGAGCGTCCAGCCGTGCGCGCCGTAGTCGAGCGAGACCGTCTCCACCTCGGCGCCGAGGATCTTGGGAATCTCCACCAGGTTGGGCCACAGCGGCGTGACCGCCACGGCGCGGTCGCCGGGGCCGGCCACCAGCTGCGCGGCCAGCATCAGCGCGTTGACGCCGGCGCTGGTGACGGCCACGTTGTCCGCCGCGGTGGCGCCGTGCAGCGCGCTCACGTAGCCGGCCAGCGCCTCGCGCAGCGGCGCGATGCCGAGGTTGTGCGTGTAGAACGTGGCGCCGCCGGCCAGCGCGCGGCTGGCGGCGTCGCGGATGAAGGCGGGCGTGACCTGGTCGGACTCGCCGAACCAGAACGGCAGCACGTCGGGCAGGCCGATGCCGGCGTTGGCCACCTCGCGGATGCGCGAGGCGCGCAGGTGATGGACGGCGGCGCGGGCGGCGGCCGGGCCGGGCTGGCTGGTGGACATCTGCACTCCTTGGTGTCGGGTGGCCCCGCGCCGGCGGGCGCGCGGCGAGGCGGGGGGAAGCGGGGAGAAGCGGCGCATCCGCGCAAGCGTAGCGCAAAGCCGGTGGCCGCGGTATCGGCGCCGGCCCGGGCACGGAGCAATTCCCGCGCCATCTTGCGCGGCGCCGGGCGCCAGCCCCGGCCCGGCCGCGCGCGGCCGCCGCCTAGGGATTGTCCCGATCCCCGCCGCATTGACTCTCTCGCCTTTATCGCCTACAAATCTGTCCACAACATCAGTTAGTTTTGTAGACAATTTTGTTCTCAATAAAAATGCGGGCCGCGCACAGGAACGCGGCCGGCGCCTCGCCACGCACGGCCCGGGCGCGGCCCGTCCAGCGGGACCGCCTTGCCGCCCGGCCGGCATCCGCCACCAGGAGAGATCCACGATGCAAGCGACTGCCACCCCCACCGCGTCGCCCGACGCCGCCCAGGCCGCCGGCCACGCGCACGGCAACGCCCTCGTCAAGCCCGGCTACGACGAGCGCCTGACCAACGAGGACCTCGCCCCGCTGCGCCGGCAGACCTGGGGCACCTACAACATCTTCGCGTTCTGGATGTCCGACGTGCACAGCGTGGGCGGCTACATCACCGCCGGCAGCCTGTTCGCGCTGGGCCTGTCGAGCTGGCAGGTGCTGGTGTCGCTGCTGGTGGGCATCGTGATCGTGCAGTTCTTCTGCAACCTCGTGGCCAGGCCCAGCCAGGCCACCGGCACGCCCTACCCGGTGATCTGCCGCGCCTCGTTCGGCGTGCTCGGCGCCAACATCCCGGCGGTGATCCGCGGGCTGATCGCGGTGGCGTGGTACGGCATCCAGACCTATCTCGCGTCGAGCGCGTTCCTGGTGCTGGCGCTGCATTTCTTCCCGGCGCTGGCACCGTATGCGGATGCGAAGCTGCACGGCTTCGCCGGACTGTCCGCGCTGGGCTGGTGCGCGTTCATGACGCTGTGGGTGCTGCAGGCGCTGGTGTTCTGGAACGGCATGGAGACCATCCGCAAATTCATCGACTGGGCCGGCCCGGCGGTCTACGTGGTGATGATCGCGCTGGCGATCTGGCTGGTGCAGAAGGCCGGCTGGCAGAACGTCAACTTCACGCTGAGCTTCCTCAAGTACACCGGCTGGGACGCGGTGCCGGTGATGCTCACGGCGATCGCGCTGGTGGTGTCGTACTTCTCCGGCCCGATGCTCAACTTCGGCGACTTCTCGCGCTATGCGAAGGACTTCCGCGCGGTGCGGCGCGGCAACTTCTGGGGCCTGCCGGTCAACTTCCTCGGCTTCTCGCTGCTCACGGTGATCACCACCTCGGCCACGCTGCCGGTGTTCGGCAAGCTCATCACCGACCCGGTGGAGACCGTCAGCCACATCGACAGCACCTTCGCCATGCTGCTGGGCGCGTTCACCTTCATGACCGCCACCATCGGCATCAATATCGTGGCCAACTTCGTCTCGCCGGCGTTCGACTTCTCCAACGTCTCGCCGAAGCACATCAGCTGGCGCACCGGCGGCATGATCGCGGCGGTGGCGTCGATCTTCATCACGCCGTGGAATCTCTACAACAACCCGCAGGTCATCCACTACACGCTGGACATCCTGGGCGCGTTCATCGGCCCGCTGTTCGGCATCCTGATCGCCGACTACTACCTGGTGCGCCGGCAGCGCGTGGCGGTGGACGACCTCTACACCATGAGCGCGCAAGGCCGCTACTGGTACCGCAACGGCTACAACCCGGCGGCCGTGCTCACCCTGCTGCCGTCGGCGCTGGTGCCCATCCTGTGCGTGGTGGTGCCGGCGTGGCAGGGGCTGGCGAACTACAGCTGGTTCATCGGCATGGGCATGGCCCTGCTGCTGTACCGCCTGCTGGCGCCGCGCCTGATGGCGGCGCACCTTGCCGACCGCGGCTGAATTCCCTAGACATCTGACCCCGGACATCTGACCCCGGACACCCGACCCCGAAGACCCGCCATGAAGCTCAAGATCATCAACCCCAACACCACCCAGAGCATGACCGACAAGATCGGGCAGTGCGCCGCCGCCGTGGCCGCGCCCGGCACGCGCATCGTCGCGGTCAGCCCGCGCATGGGGCCGGCCTCGATCGAGAGCCACTACGACGAGGCGCTCTCGGTGCCCGGCATCCTCGACGAGATCCTGGCCGGCGAGCAGGACGGCACCGACGGCTACGTGATCGCCTGCTTCGGCGATCCCGGCCTGTACGCGGCGCGCGAGCTCGCGCGCGGCCCGGTGATCGGCGTGGCCGAGGCGGCCATGCACATGGCCAGCATGGTCGGCACCAGCTTCAGCGTGGTGACGACGCTGGCGCGCACCTGCAACATCGCCTGGCACCTGGCCGAGCGCTACGGCATGAAGCGCTTCTGCCGCGCGGTGCACGCCTGCGACCTGCCGGTGCTGGAGCTGGAGCGGCCCGGCTCGGACGCGCGCCGCATCGTCGCCGAGGCCTGCCGCGGCGCGCTCGCGCGCGACGGCAGCGACTGCATCGTGCTCGGCTGCGCCGGCATGGCCGACCTGTGCGAGGAGATCGCCGAGGCCATCGGCGCGCCGGTGATCGACGGCGTGAGCGCGGCGGTGAAGATGGCCGAGGGAATGGTCTCGATCCGGCTCGGCACCAGCAAGCGCGGCGACTGGGCGCGCCCGCTGCCCAAGGCCTACGCCGGCATGCTGGCGCCGTTCGCGCTCAACTGAGCGCGCGGCCTGCCAGCCGACTTGTGTACGATATGCGGGAATTTCGTCGCCAATCTCGGCGGCAAGCCGACCATGCGTACCCAGATGGCAACCAGCAGAAGCAAAGCGAAACCGAAGGACAAGGACAAGGACAACGCCGCGGAGGCGACCGAGGCGGCCGAGGCCGGCGAGGGCTCGCCCGCCGAGACGATCTACCTCCACCTGCTCACCGCGATCATGGAGCACCGCCTGCTGGCGGGCACCAAGCTGGTGGAGGAGCGCCTGTGCGAAGTCACCGGAGCGAGCCGCGCGCGCATCCGCCAGGTGTTCGCGCGGCTCGCGCACGAGAAGCTGGTGACGCTGGTGCCCAACCGCGGCGCCTTCATCGCCAGCCCCACGGTGGACGAGGCACGCCAGGTGTTCCAGGCGCGCCGCGTGGTGGAGCCGGAGCTGGCCGGCGTGCTGGCGCGGCAGGCCACGCCGGCCCGCATCCGCAGCCTGCGCCGCCACGCGCAGGAGGAAGACAGCGCGCGCGGCCGCGGCGACCGCGCCGCCATGATCCGCCTGTCCGGCGAGTTCCACATCCTGCTGGCGGAGATCGCCGGCAACGCGATCCTGGAAAAGCTGATCCGCGAGATGGTCTCGCTGACCTGCCTGATCATCACGCTCTACGACCGCCCGGGCGCGCCCGCCTGCCCCGAGCACGAGCACCGCGAGCTGATCGACGCCATCGAGAAGCGCGACGCCGCGCGCGCCGGCGCGCTGATGACCGAGCACCTGGAACACATCGAGGCCTCGCTCGACCTCACCGCGCAGGCCAGCGGCACGCCCGACTTCCACAGCATCTTCGCGCGCGGCTGAGGCGCGGCGGGCGCTAGCGCCCGTCGTCGTCGACGCCGCCCTGCGATACCCAGCCGGGCTTCATGCGCAGGCCGAAGCTGCTCTGCGGCTGCGCCTCGCGCTCCGGGCGCAGCGCGTACTGGTCGCGGTTGCCCGGCGAGAGCGGCGGCGCGGCCGGCCGGAGCGCCGGCGCGGGCGGCGCCTTGCCGGCCGCGCGCGGCGCGGCCTTGCCGGGCGCGGCGCCGGCGCCGGGCTGGTCGGCGGGCGGCGCGGCCGGGGCTGCCTGGGCCGCCAGGCAGGCGCACAGGGTTGCGAGGATGGGAAGGAGGGGTTTCAAGATCACACTGTCTCGCCGCGGCGAGACCGGGAATCGCCCGCCGCCGCTCGTTGCCGAAGGAAGCATTGTCGCAGCTAGTGGCGCTCCCGGGCCAGTATCCTGAATCGCGGACCCGCCGGCCCCCTTTCCGCGATGCCCTCTTCGACCCTCTCCGGCAGTCCCTCCGGCCGGCGGCGCTAGGCCGCCAGCGCCTCGACGCCGCACCAGCTGGCGATGAAAAGCGCCAGCGTCTTGGTCACCATGCGCACGGACTGCAGGTTGACCGCCTCGTCGTAGCCATGCGGCATGCGGCATTCCGGGCCGTAGACGATGGCCGGCGTGTCGGCGTACAGGCCGAAGAACCGGGCGTCGGTGGCGGCCGAGGTCGAATACTCCTGCAGCGCCTCGCCGAACACGCGCTCGTGGCTGGCGCGCAGCGCGGCTTCCACGTCCTCGCCGTTCTCCAGCACGTAACCCTCGGCCATGAAGCCGTGGTAGATCACGCGCGGCGGATGCTTGGCCAGGAAAGGATCGCGGGCCGCGGCCGCGGCGATGAAGGCCTCGATCTCCGCCCTGGCGGACGCCAGGCTCTGGCCCGGATACACCGCCACGCGCATGTCGAAGTGGCACCACGCGGGCACGCTCGAAGCCCAGTCGCCGCCGGCGATCTTGCCGAGGTTGAAGTTGATGGGATGCGGGTGGCAGCAATAGTGCCGGTAGTCCTTCTTGCGCGCGTTCCAGGTGACTTCCAGCGCCTTCAGCTCGCCGATCAGGAAGATCGCCTTCTCGATCGCGTTGGCGCCGGCGCCCGAGAACGCCGCCGAGGCGTGCTGCGGGTCGCCGTCGACCTGCACCTGGAACCACATCGGCCCGACCTGGGCCCGCATGAGCTTGGGCAGCAGCGGCTCGGGAATGAAGGCGGCGTCCGCCCGGTAGCCACGCTGCAGGCAGGCCAGCGCGCCGTTGCCGGTGCATTCCTCTTCCACCACCGATTGCAGGTACACGTTGGCCGCGGGCTGCAGGCCCACCGCGCGCAGCGCGTCCAGCGCCGACATGCAGGCCACCAGCCCCGCCTTCATGTCCCCGGCGCCGCGCCCGTGCATCCAGCCGTCGACGATCTCGGCGCTGTACGGGTCGCGCGTCCATTGCGCCAGCGGCCCGACGGGCACGACGTCGATGTGCCCGTTCAGGATCAGCGAGCGCCCGGCCTGCGTGCGCGCGCGATGCGCGCCGACCACGTTGAAGGCGTTGTCATACGAGACCGCCACCGGCGAGAAGCCCGGCAGGTGCCGGATCTTCTCGACGTCGATCTGCCACTGGTCCACGGCATAACCGCGCGCGCGGTATTGCCGCGCCATGAAATCCTGGGCCGTCGCTTCCTCGCCGCGCTGCGAGGGAATCCTGACCAGCTGCCGGAGCAGCTCGGTCTGCGTGTCGAAGCCGCTGTCTACCGCGTCGAGAATGCGCGCGGCGAGAGAGTCCGCCAGCGGCGTGGCGAGTTCGTTCTGGTTCATGCGTTTGCCTTTGAGATCATTGCCGGCGGCAGCACCCTGGCGCCGGTTTCCGGATGTTCCGATGCGGCCGCCGAAGCCGCCCCCGCGCGCGCCTCAGCCCCGCTCCACGGCCATGCCGGGATAGTCGCCGGCCGCTTCCTGGCGGTCCTCCGCGGACGCGCCCTCGCCATTGGGGATGAGCAGCGCGGCCAGGAACGTGCTGCCGGCGATCAGCGCGAACAGCAGCGCCAGCGGCCCCCATTGCAGGCCGTACTGCTGCGCGATCCACAGTCCCACCAGCGGCGTGGTCCCGCCGAAGACGGCGCCGCAGATCTGGAAGCTCAGCGAGATGCCGGTGTAGCGCACGTTGACCGGGAACGCCTTGGGCAGGAACGGCGCCAGCACCGCGTAGTAGGCGCCGATGAAGGCCGTGGCCACCAGGATGCCGATGGCGATGTTGGTCAGGTCGCGGGTCAGGATGAGCATCATCATGGGCGCCGCCCACAGCACCGCCGCGCCCGACACGATGGCGATGAACCTGCGCTCGCCGAGGCGATGGGCGAGATAGGAGGCCAGCGGGAAGCTCAGGAACTCGACCAGGCCGGTGTAGGTGACGATCTTGAGGATGTCGGGCTTGGCGACGTGCAGGTAGTTGGTGGTGTAGGTGATCATCAGCGTGGTGATGAAGTAGAACCCGGAGATGCCGAGCATGGACAGCCCGATCCCCGCCACCAGCCGGCCCTTGAAGCGCGCGAAGATCGTGCGCAGCGGCGCGACCTCGACCGCGTGCGCGCTCCGCGCGCGCGCCTCGCGGTGCGCCTCCAGCTCCGGGCTCTCGTTGACGCCGCGCCGGATCAGGAACGCCACCAGCACCAGCACCGCGCTCACCAGGAACGGGATGCGCCAGCCCCAGCTCCTGAAATCGTTCTCGGGCAGCGCCGACACCACCTGGAAGATCGAGGTCGCCATGATCAGGCCGACCGGGCTGCCGTATTGCGGCGCGGCGGCCAGGAAGGTGCGCCAGCGCCACGGCGCGTGCTCGGCGGCGATCAGCACCGCGCCGCCCCACTCGCCGCCCACGGCGACGCCCTGGACCAGCCGCAGGATCACCAGCAGGACCGCCGCCGAGATGCCGATGGCGTGATACGACGGCAGCAGCCCGATCAGCGTGGTCGACACGCCCATCAGCAGCAGCGTGATGATCAGCGCTTCGCGGCGGCCCACCTTGTCGCCCAGGTGGCCGAACAGGATGGCGCCGAAGGGCCGCGCCACGAAGCCCACGGCGAAGGTGCCCAGCGACGCGAGCGTGCCCATGAAGTGGTCCTTGGTGGCGAAGAACACGTCGCCGAACACCAGGGCCGACGCGGTGGCGTAGCAGAAAAAGTCGTACCACTCGATGGTGGTCCCGAAGAATGCGGCTGCGGCCGCCCGGAATGGCTGCCGCGTCGTTGTCGTACCCATGTTCTGTCTTCCTTCGTGATTGGTGGTGCCCGTTGCGTCCACACTCGCGGCGCGAGCCGCCGCCGCGAGTCACCGCCGGATGACTGGATCTGTTCGGATGGGTAGGCGGCGATTGACTATAGCAATCGATGGCTATAGCCTATATATCCAAATACGTTTATTTGATGAGGCCATTTCGATGCGCGCCGTGCTGCTTACCGACCTGCTTTCGCAAGCGCTTTCGAGGTCGGGGGAGGAACCGATGCAGCGCCAGATCTACCAGGTGGTGCGGCGCGCGGTGCTCGACCACACGCTGGTCGCCGGGCAGAAGCTGCCCTCCTCGCGCGCGCTGGCGCAGGACCTGGGCATCTCCCGCATCACCGTCTCGCTGGCCTACGACCGCCTGATCGCGGAGAACTATCTCAATGCCAGCAGCGGCAGCGGCACCTTCGTCGCGCCGACCAGCGTGCGGCCGCTCGGCGGCGCGTCCGAGGCGAGCCACGCCAGGCACACGATGGCCCTGTCCCAGCGCGGGCGCATGCTGGAGGACCTGCCCGGCGGCCTGAGCCAGTCCAGCGGCGCCTTCGTGCCCGGCGTGGCCGATGCCTCGATGTTCCCGTTCCACCTGTGGCGGCGGCTGGTGTCCCGGCACATCGGCAAGGGCGACCTCTCGCTGTCGGGGTACGCGGCCGACGGCGGCGGCTTCGCGCCGCTGCGCGCGGCGGTGGCGAGCTACCTGAAGATCTCCCGCTCGGTGGCGTGCGAGCCGGAGCAGGTCATCATCACCTCGGGCACGCACCAGTCCATCGACCTGTGCGCGCGCCTGCTGGCCGACCCCGGCGACATGGCCCTGGTCGAGAACCCGTGCCACTGGGCGTTCCCCACGGTGCTGGCGTCGGCCGGGCTCAGCATCGGCGCCGGCACCGTGGACGAGCACGGGCTGTCGCTGGAAGCGAGCCACGCGCCGCGCCACACGCGCCTGGTCGTCACCAGCCCGTCGCATCACTATCCCACCGGCGTGGTGATGCCGCTGGCGCGCCGGCTGGAGCTGCTGCAGAGCGCGCGCTCGCGCAACCTGTGGGTCATGGAGGACGACTACGACAGCGAGTTCCGCTACGACGGCGCGCCGCTGCCCTCGCTGCAGGGGCTGGACAGCGATGCGCGGGTCATCTACGTGGGCACCTTCAGCAAGGCGATGTTCGCCGGCGTGCGCCTGGGCTACCTGGTGGTGCCCGCGCACCTGGCGCAGACCTTCTCGATGGCCAGCGCCAAGCTCTACCGGCCCGGCCAGCTCCATGCGCAGGCGGCCCTCGCCGACTTCATCGACGAAGGCCACTTCTCCCAGCACATCCGCCGCATGCGGCTCGAATACGCCGAGCGGCAGAACACGCTGCGCGCGTGCCTGACGCGCCGGCTCGGCGGCGCGATCAGCCTGTCGGAGGCGCGCGCCGGCCTGCACCTGTTCATGCGCATGGACCTGAAGACGGGCACCGGCGCCCTGGTGGAAGCGGCCCGGGCGAAGCACATCGTGCTCGGCGCCCCGCGCTTCGTGGCGGCGCGCCCGGACCTGGAAGACCGCTCCGTGGTGCTGGGTTTCGGCGGCGTGCCGCTCGCCGAGATCGCCCCGGGCGTGGAGCGGCTCGCCCGGGTGGTGGAGCAATGCGGCGCGAAGAAGCGCGCGCCGGCCTGAACGCTGAACGCCGGACGCCGGACGCTCAGGCCGCGCGCAGGGCGTGGTCGGCGACCTCCAGCAGCAGGTCGGCGTTGGCGCGGCTGAACGGCAGCAGCGGCCGGATCTTCAGCACGTTGCCGCGCGGGCCGGTGGTGCTGATCAGCACGCCGTTCTCGCGCATCGCGTTGACCACGCGGCCGGCCTCGTCGGCCGCGGCCTGCTTGCCCGCGCGGTCGCGCACCAGCTCCACGCCGATGAACAGGCCCGCGCCGCGCACGTCGCCGATCAGGTCGTGCCGGCGCGCCAGCTCGCCGAAGCCCTGCCGGATGTAGTCGCCGATCGCGGCCGCGTTCTCCTGCAGCCCGTTCTTCTGGATCACGTCCAGCGTCGCCCGGGCGGCCGCGCAGGACACCGGGTTGCCGCCGAACGTGTTGAAGTAGCGCGCCTCGCGGCCGAACGCCGCGATCACTTCCGGCCTGGCCACCAGGCCCGAGACCGGATGCCCGTTGCCCATCGGCTTGCCCATCGTGACGATGTCGGGCACCAGGCCGTGGCGCTGGAAGCCCCACATCGCGGTCCCCGTCCTGGCAAAGCCGGCCTGCACTTCGTCGGCGATGAAGATGCCGCCGGCGCGGCGCATTACCTCGACCGCCTCGCGCAGGAAGCCGGGCGGGTCGGCGAACACGCCGTCGCTCGAGAACAACGTGTCCACGATCAGCGCGGCCGGCCGGATGCCGTGCCGGAGCATGTCGTCGATGGCGTGCTGGACGTCGCGCGCGAACCGCGCCCCCACGGTGTCCGGGTCGCCGAAATAGCTGTCCGGCGCGGGCACGGCGCGCACGTCCGCGCCGAGCGGGACCGACTTGCCCAGCGACGGCGAGATCGCCGCGACGGCGGCGGTGACGCCGTGGTAGGCCAGCTGCGTCACCACCACGCCGGTGCCGCCGGTGTGGCGGCGGGCGATGCGCAGCGCCAGGTCGTTGGCTTCGCTGCCGGTGCAGGCGAACATCGCCTGCGAAAGCTCGGCGGGGAAGGTGGCCAGCAACTGCTCCGCGTAGTCCAGCACGCCTTCGTGCAGATAGCGCGTGTGGGTGTTGAGCGTGGCGGCCTGCCGGGCGATGGCCTCGACCACCTCGGGGCGGCAGTGCCCGACCGATGCCACGTTGTTGTAGGCGTCAAGGTAGGCCTTGCCGGTGTTGTCGTACAGCCAGACGCCCTCGCCGCGGACCATGTGCAGCGGCTCTTCGTAGAAGAGCCGGTATGCCGGCCCCAGCAGCCGCTGCCGGCGCTCGATCAGCGCGCGGTCGATGTCGCCCAGCGTGCCCGACCGCGCGGGGTCGAAGGCGTTGAGCATGGCCTTGTCTTTACTCATGGTGGTTCTCCAGTTCGCCGCCGATCGCCTCTAGCACGGTGTGTTCAGCCTGCCCGCGCGGCAACGCGGCCAGGCGATGAAGGCCGGTCCACGACAGGGCATTGTTGCGCAGGATGTATGCGCTGTTCTCGGGATGCTGCCGCGCGCGCCAGCCGGTGATCAGCACCGTGATCAGCAGCCGCGCGGCGATGAGGTCGGGCAGCACGCCGGCCTCCGCCTCGGTCAGCGGGAGGACGCGGTGGTAGGCCCGGATGCAGTCGAGCGCCGTCGCCAGCGGGTCGGGCGCGTCGGCGAGCTGGTAGGCGCACGCCACGGCGAGGTCGTTGACCAGCGGCGCCTCCACCATGTCGCCGAAATCCAGGATCGCGGTCACGCGCTCGGTGTCGTGCTCGTCCACCAGCACGTTGTAGGCGTTGAGATCGTTATGGATGACCTGCCGGCGCAGGCCCGCGACCCGCTGCGCGGTGGCCTGCTCGTAGTGGTCGAGGAACCGCGTGGCCAGCGCGCGGCGCGGGCCGTCTTCGACCAGGGCCAGCAGCGGACGCAGCTGGGAGACGTGCTGGATGTCCCACAGCAGCCGGTGATTCGAATGCGCGTGGGAAAAGCCCGCCAGGGCCTGGTCGAAGCGCGCCAGGGCGCCGCCGAGGGCCCGGCGCTGCCTGGCGCTGCGCGCCACCTTGTACAGCGGCACGCCGGGCAGGAAGGTGATCAGCCGCACCGCCTGGCGCAGCCCGCCGGCGCCCACCTCGCGCCAGTGGATGCTCTCGCCGCTCCTGGTCGGCAGGATGCCCGGCACCGGCAGCGCCGGCTGTGCACGCATCAGGTGCAGCTGCGCCTGGGTCTGGAAATCCGTTACCCCGGGGTCCTCGGCCGGGTGCGTGACCTTGAGCACGTAGGTGCCGCCATCGCGGCCGTCGAGCCGGAAATTCTGGTCGCGCTCGCTGCTCAGCACCGTCGCGCGGCTGTCGATGCCATACACCTCCGCGGCCAGCGCCTGCACCTGCCGGAGGTCGAGCTTGGGTGTCGACACGGCAAACAGCCCGTCGCCGCCGAGCGGATCCGGCATGCCATGCATGCCGCCTGCCTGCGCCTGCGTTGCCGCCTGGCGCTCAATCGCCTGCCTCATATCTGGATCTATCCGTAGAGTGACCGTGCGCACAACTATAGGGCGCATTGGCGTTACTTTGGATAGCCATTTCCGAGTATTCCATATGGCCACTTTGGCCGCTTTCCGGCAATCCGCCGCCGCGCCGCTCAAGTTGGTGCAGGCGGGCAGGCGGGCGCGGCCCAGGTTGGTGCACGGCGCGGCGCGCCCGCGCCGCCGCGCCGGCCCCTAGGACACCGCGACTTTCCGCGGCCGCGCGGCCTGCGTGCCGGCCGGCGCGGCGACTGCCCGCCCGCGCGCCAGCACCGGCGCCAGCGCCGCCCCGGTATGGCTGGCCTTGACCTTCACCAGCCCTTCCGGATCGGTCGCGGCGACGATGGCGCCGCCGGCCACGCCGCCCTCCGGCCCGAGGTCGATGATCCAGTCGGCCTCGGCGATCACGTCGAGGTCGTGCTCGATCACCACCACGCTGTGGCCGCCGTCGGCGAGCCGGTGCAGCACGCGGATCAGCTTGGCCACGTCGGCCATGTGCAGGCCCACGGTGGGCTCGTCCAGCACGTAGAGCGTGTGCGGCGCCTGCTGGCCGCGCCGCGTGATGTCGTCGCGCACCTTGGACAGCTCCGTCACCAGCTTGATGCGCTGCGCCTCGCCGCCGGACAGCGTGGGCGAGGGCTGGCCCAGCGTGAGGTAGCCCAGGCCCACGTCCTTCATCAGCTGCAGCGGATGGGCGATGTTGGACATGGCGGCGAAGAACTCCACCGCCTCGTCGATCTCCATCGTCAGCACGTCGCCGATGTTCTTGCCGCGCCACGTCACCGCCAGCGTCTCGGGGTTGAAGCGCTGGCCGTGGCAGACGTCGCACGGCACCTTCACGTCGGGCAGGAAGCTCATGCCGATGGTGCGCACGCCCTGGCCTTCGCAGGCCGGGCAGCGGCCGTCGCCGGTGTTGAACGAGAAGCGCGAGGCGGAGTAGCCGCGCGCCTTGGCTTCGAGCGTCTGCGCGAACAGCTTGCGGATGGTGTCCCACACGCCGATGTAGGTGGCCGGGCACGAGCGCGGCGTCTTGCCGATCGGGGTCTGGTCCACTTCCAGCACGCGGTCGATGCTCTCGAAGCCGGTGACGGCGTCGCAGCCCTGCCAGTCGTGCGCGACGTCGAGCTTGCGGCGCGGCTCGGCGCGCGCGGCGCTGCGCGTGCGCGCGGCATTGGCGGCATCGGCGCCGGCGGCCTTGCGCGCGCGGCGCGTGGCCGGCGACGACATCACCGAGCGGCCCACCGCGTCGAGCAGGTTGGTCATCAGCACGTCGCGCGCGAGCGTGGACTTGCCCGAGCCGGACACGCCGGTGATCGCCACCAGCCGCCCGAGCGGGATGCCGGCGGTGACGCCGCGCAGGTTGTGCAGCGAGGCGCCGTGCACGGTCAGCCATTGCGCCGGCACCGCCTCGCGGCCCTTGCCTTCGGGGCGCACCGCGCGGCGCGGCTGCAGCGGATGCAGGATCGGGTGCGCGAGGAACTGGCCGGTCAGCGAGTCGGGGCTGGCCGACAGCGCCGCCACCCCGCCCTGCGCCACCAGCGTGCCGCCGCGCTTGCCGGCGCCGGGGCCGATGTCGATGATGTGGTCGGCGCGGCGGATGGTGTCCTCGTCGTGCTCCACCACCACCAGCGTGTTGCCCTTCTCGCCGAGCTTGCGCAGCGCGTCGAGCAGGATCTGGTTGTCGCGCGGGTGCAGGCCGATGGTGGGCTCGTCGAGCACGTAGCACACGCCCTGCAGGTTGCTGCCGAGCTGCGCGGCGAGGCGGATGCGCTGCGCCTCGCCGCCCGAGAGGCTGGGCGCGGCGCGGTCCAGGCTGAGGTAGCCCAGGCCCACTTCCTCGAGGAACTGCAGGCGGCTGCGGATCTCGCTGACCACGTCGCGCGCGATCTCGGCGTCGCGTCCGGCCAGGCGCAGCGTCTGCACCCAGCGGTGGGTGTCGGACACGGTCCACCGCGCCACGTCGGTGATGGCGTGCGCGTCGAACGTGACCGCGCGCGCCACCGGGTTCAGGCGCGTGCCGCCGCAGTCGGGGCACGGCAGGTCGGCCACGTCGTCGGGCTCTTGCTGCTCGGACGGCAGGGTCTGCTCGCGGCCGCGGTTGTCGTCGGCCATCACGGTGTCGTCGAAGGCGGCGCGCTGCTCGCGCGTGAGCGTGAGGCCGGTGCCAACGCAGCTCGGGCACCAGCCGTGCTTGCTGTTGTACGAGAACAGGCGCGGGTCCAGCTCGGGATAGCTGGTGCTGCACACCGGGCAGGCGCGCTTGGTGGAGAACACCGTGGTGGCGCCGATGCCGCGCGTGCCGCCGTTGCCCATCGCGTGGCCGAGGCCGTCGAGCGGCGCCAGCAGGTGCATCACGCCCTTGCCGGCTTCGAGCGCCTGGCCGAGCAGCGCGCGCAGCGCGGCCTCGTTCTCGGCCGAGACCTTGATGTCGCCGACCGGCAGCTCGATGGTGTGCTCGCGGAAGCGGTCCAGGCGCGGCCACGGATCGACCGGCAGGAATTCGCCGTCCACGCGCAGGTGCGTGTTGCCGCGCGCCTTGGCCCACTTGGCGAGGTCGGTGTAGACGCCCTTGCGGTTGACCACCAGCGGCGCCAGCAAACCCACGTGCTGGCCCTTGTAGTCGCGCAGCAGCTGCGCGGCGATGGACTCGGGGCTCTGCGAAGTGACCGGCGTGCCGTCGTGGATGCAGTGCTGGATGCCCAGCTTCACGTACATCAGGCGCAGGAAGTGCCAGACCTCGGAGGTGGTCGCCACCGTGCTCTTGCGCCCGCCGCGCGACAGGCGCTGCTCGATCGCCACCGTGGGCGGGATGCCGTACACCGCGTCCACCTCGGGCCGCCCGGCCGGCTGCACGATCGAGCGCGCGTAGGCGTTGAGCGATTCGAGATAGCGGCGCTGCCCTTCGTGGAACAGGATGTCGAAGGCCAGCGTGGACTTGCCCGAGCCGGACACGCCCGTGACCACGTTGAACTTGCCGTGCGGGATGTCGACGTTGAGCGCCTTGAGGTTGTGCTCGTGCGCGTTGACGATGCGCACCACGTCCACGCCTTCCACCGCGCGGCGCTCGCGCGCGGCGCGCAGCGCGGCCTGCAGCGGCACGCCTTCGTCGTCGAGCGCGAAGGCGTGGCCGATGGCGCGGTCGTAGTGCAGCAGCGCCTGCCCGGTGTGGGACGCCGCGCACTGCCGCACGTCCTGCGGCGTGCCCACGCACAGCACCTCGCCGCCGGCGTCGCCGCCCTCGGGGCCGAGGTCGATGATCCAGTCGGCCGCGCGCACCACATCGAGGTTGTGCTCGATCACGATCAGCGAGTGGCCGCCGTCGAGCAGCTTGCCGAACGCGCGCATCAGCTTGGCGATGTCGTCGAAGTGCAGCCCGGTGGTGGGCTCGTCGAACATGAACAGCCGGCCTTCGTGCGGCAGCGGCTTGTTGCGCGACGCCATGCCGCCGTGCGCGGTCTCGGCCAGGTAGCCGGCTAGCTTGAGGCGCTGGGCCTCGCCGCCCGACAGCGTCGGCACCGGCTGGCCCAGCTTGACGTATTCCAGGCCCACGTCGACGATCGGCTGGAGCACGCGCAGCACCGCGGCGTCGCCGGCGAAATACGCCACCGCCTCGCTCACGGTCAGCTCCAGCACGTCGGCCACGCTGAGCGGGCGCGGCGGCTGGCCCGGCAGCGCGCGCTCGATCTTCACCTCGAGGATCTCGGCGCGGTAGCGGCGCCCGTCGCAGTCGGGGCAGCGCAGGTAGACGTCGGAGAGGAACTGCATCTCGACGTGCTCGAAGCCGGAGCCGCCGCACGTGGGGCAGCGCCCGTCGCCCGAGTTGAAGCTGAACATGCCAGCGGTGTAGCTGCGCTGCAGCGCCATCGGCGCCTTGGCGAACAGCTTGCGGATCTCGTCGAACGCGCCCACGTAGCTGGCCGGGTTGGAGCGCGCGGTCTTGCCGATCGGCGACTGGTCGACGAACACCACGTCGCTGACCTGCCCGGCGCCTTCCAGCCGGCGGAACGCGCCGGGCGCGTCGGTGGACTTGCCGAAGTGGCGCGCCATCGCCGGGTAGAGCACGTCCTGCAGCAGCGTGGACTTGCCCGAGCCGGACACGCCGGTCACGCACACCAGGCGCTGCAGCGGGATCGCCACGGTGACGTCGCGCAGGTTGTGCTCGGTGGCGCCTTCCAGCACGATGCGCGGCGTGGCGGCGTCCACCGGGCGCGGCGCCCACGCGGACAGGTCGGTCACCTGGCGGCGCCCGGCGAGGTATTCGCCGGTGAGCGTGCCGGCGGCGCGGATGTCGCCCGGCGTGCCGTCATAGATGATGTTGCCGCCGCGCTCGCCGGGGCCGGGACCCATGTCGATCAGGCGGTCGGCCGCGAGCATCACGGACGGGTCGTGCTCCACCACCACCAGCGTGTTGCCGGCGTCGCGCAGGCGCCGCATGGCCTCGACGATGCGGTTGAGGTCGCGCGGGTGCAGGCCGATGCTGGGCTCGTCGAGCACGAACAGCGTCTTCACCAGCGAGGTGCCGAGCGCCGTGGTCAGGTTGATGCGCTGCACCTCGCCGCCGGACAGCGTGCGGCTCTGGCGGTCCAGCGTGAGGTAGCCCAGGCCCACGTCGCACAGGTACTTCAGGCGCGTGCGCACCTCGGCCAGCAGCAGCTTGAGCGCGTCGTCGAGCATCAGGCTCGGCAGCGTGAGCTCGTCGAAGAACTGGCGGATGCGCCCGATCGGCATCAGCATCAGGTCGTGCACGGTCAGGCCCGGCAGCGCCTCGAGCTGGCCGCGGTCCCAGTCCACGCCGCGCGGCAGGAAGCGCCGCGCCGGCTCGCACACGGCGTCGGCGCCGGCCTTGCCGCCCAGGCGCCACAGCAGCGCCTCGGTCTTCAGGCGCGCGCCGCCGCAGGTCTCGCATGGGGTGTAGCTGCGGTACTTCGACAGCAGCACGCGGATGTGCATCTTGTAGGCCTTCGACTCCAGGTAGTCGAAGAAGCGCTTGACGCCGTACCAGTGCGTGTTCCACTTGCCGTTCCAGTCGGGCGAGCCGTCGATGACCCAGGCGCGCTCGGCCGCGGTCAGGCTGGACCACGGCACGTCGCGCGGGATGCCGGCGCGGGCGGCGTAGCGCATCAGGTCGTCCTGGCATTCCTTCCAGGCCGGCGTCTGCATCGGCTTGATGGCGCCGTCGCGCAGGCTCTTGCGCTCGTCCGGGATCACCAGCCCGAGGTCGACGCCGATCACGCGGCCGAAGCCGCGGCAGGTCTCGCACGCGCCGTAGGCGGAGTTGAACGAGAACAGCGCGGGCTGCGGGTCGGCGTAGCGGATGTCGCTCTCGGGGCTGTGCAGGCCGGTGGAGAAGCGCCACACCTGCGGCCCGGCCGCCTCGTCGGCGGCGTTGAGCACGTAGACGTTGACGCGGCCGCCGCCGCGCTTGAGCGAGGCCTCGATGGCCTCCAGCGCGCGCGCCTTCTCCGTGGTGCCGAGGCGGAAGCGGTCGGCCACCACGTCGAGCACCTTGCGCGGGCCGGTCGGCGACGCGACCACGCGCTGCGCCTGCACGCGCGTGTAGCCGCTGACCGACAGCCATTGCGCGATCTCGGCCTCGGTGGTGGTCTCGGGCAGCTCCACCGGGAACGTCACCACCAGGCGCGGATCGTCCTGCGCGGCGCGCGCCTGCAATTCGGCATAAATCGTCTCGGGCGAATCGTGGCGCACCGGCTGCGCGGTCTTGCGGTCGAACAGCTCGGCCGCGCGCGCGTAGAGCAGCTTGAGGTGGTCGTTGAGCTCGGTCATGGTGCCGACCGTGGAGCGCGAGCTGCGCACCGGGTTGGTCTGGTCGATGGCGATCGCCGGCGGCACGCCGTCCACGCGGTCCACCTGCGGCCGGTCCATGCGGTCGAGGAACTGGCGCGCGTAGGCGCTGAAGGTCTCGACGTAGCGGCGCTGGCCCTCGGCGTAGAGCGTGTCGAACACCAGGCTCGACTTGCCCGACCCGGACGGCCCCGTCACCACGGTCATTTCGCCGGTGTGCAGGTCGAGGTCGAGATTCTTGAGATTGTGCTGACGGGCTCCGCGGATGCGGATGACACCGGATGACATGGCTTGCGTCCTCTTGGCTTGCGGTTTGCTGCGGGTGGGCGGGGCGCGGCGGCGAGTGTCGCCGGCGGCACGCAGCATGCGGTATTGGTACGATCAGGCCGCTATCCTATCCCGAAGCACGCGCGCGCGCCCGCTTGCCGGGTGTGGCGCTGACATCTCCTGACAGTACGCTGTCAGGAGAAAACAGGGACGGATACGCCGCCGGGCTGGCAAACTGCGGGCATGGCCGCGCCGCGGGCGGCGCCCGGCCCACACCGAAACCACGAGAACGGAAAAAAAACGATGGCGAAGTCCCCACGCGGCGCCGACGCGCTCGCCGCCACGCTGGCGCGGGCCGGCGTGCGCCGCCTGTTCACCTTGTCCGGCAACCACGTGATGCCGGTCTTCGATGCCTGCCTCGGCGCCGGCATCGCGCTGGTGCACGTGCGCCACGAAGCCGCCGCCGTGCACATGGCCGACGCCTGGGCGCGCCTGACCGGCGAGGTCGGCGTGGCGCTGGTGACCGGCGGCCCCGGCCATGCCAACGCGGTGTCGGCGCTCTACACCGCGCAGATGTCGGAGTCCGCGGTGGTGCTGCTGTCCGGCCACGCGCCGAACCGGCAGCACGGCTTCGGCGCGTTCCAGGAAATGCGCCAGGCCGAGATGGCGGCGCCGGTGTGCAAGGCCGCGTGGACCTGCGCCGGCGCGGATGCGGTCGCCGCCGACATGGCGCTGGCGATGCGCATCGCCGCCGCCGGCCGGCCCGGCCCCGTGCACCTGAGCCTGCCGACCGACGCGCTCGAAGACCTCGTGGGCCCGGCCGGCGCGCCCGCGTCCGTCGCCGCGCCACCCGACGCGCCCGCGTTCGGCGCGGACGACGCGCACGCCGTGCTGGCGCTGCTGGCCGGCGCGCGGCGCCCGCTGATCCTGGCCGGGCCGGCGTGGCTGAGCGCGCGCGGGCGCGCCGCCACCGCGGCGCTGGAAGCCGGCACCGGCATCCCGGTGGCCGGCATGGAAAGCCCGCGCGGCATCGCCGACCCGGGCCTGGGCGCGTTCGCGCAGATGCTGGCGCGCGCCGACTGCGTGCTGCTGCTGGGCAAGCGCCTGGACTTCACGCTGCGCTTCGGCGCCGCGCCCGCGTTCGCGCCGGACTGCGCCTTCCTGCAGATCGACGCCGACGCGGACGAACTCGCGCGCAGCCAGCGCGCCGCCGGCGAGCGCCTGCGCTTCGCGCGGCAGGCCGACGTGGGCAGCGCCATCGCGCAGCTCACGCAACTCGCGGCCGGCAGCCAGGCGCACGCCGCGTGGCGCGGCGAAGTGGACGCCGCGATCCGCTACCGGCCGGCGGCGTGGGACACCGCGGCCGGCGCCGGCGCGCTGCACCCGGTGCAGGCCTGCCGCCCGCTGCAGACCATCCTGGACAGCCACCCCGACGCGGTGCTGGTCTGCGACGGCGGCGAGTTCGGGCAGTGGGCGCAGGCCTGCCTGCACGCGCCGCACCGCCTCGTCAACGGCCCCGCCGGCGCCATCGGTGCGGGCCTGCCGATGGCGCTGGCGGCGCGGCTGGCGCAGCCGGAAGCCCCGGTCATCGCCATGATGGGCGACGGCAGCGCCGGCTTCCACATCGCCGAGTTCGACACCGCGCTGCGCTACGGCCTGCCGTTCGTCGCCGTGGTCGGCAACGACGCGCGCTGGAACGCCGAGTACCAGATCCAGCTGAACAGCTACGGCCGGGACCGGCTGGTCGGCTGCGAGCTGCTGCCCACGCGCTACGACCAGGTGTGCGCTGCCTTCGGCGGGCACGGCGAGCTGGTGCGCGAGGCGGGAGAACTGCTGCCCGCCGTGCGGCGCGCCATCGCCTCGGGCAAGCCGGCCTGCGTCAACGTGCGGATCGAGGGCGTGGCGGCGCCGCTGGTGGCGCGCGGCTAGGCACCGTGCACAATGCGGGCTGCCGCCCCCGAGCAGAAAAACCAGAGACACACAGACATGGAACTTCGGCAGCTACGCTATTTCGTCCAGGTGGTGGAGATGGGCAGCATGGGCCAGGCGGCGCAGAAGCTGGGCGTGGTCACTTCCGCGCTGAGCCAGCAGATCAGCCGGCTGGAGAGCGAGCTGTCCACGCGCCTGCTGCAGCGCACCTCCAGCGGCGCGGTGCCCACCGACGCCGGCCTGGCCTTCTGGCGCCAGGCGCAGCTCGCCATCCGCCATGCCGACGACGCGGTGCGCGCGGCCCAGCTCGCGCGCCTGTCCGGCCACGTCAGCGTGGGCATGGCGCCCAGCACCGTGGCCGTGCTCGGCCTGCCGTTCATGCTGGCCATGCGCGAGCGCTATCCCGACATCCGCCTGCACCTGGTGGAGAACCTGTCCGGCAACCTGGCCGCGATGATCGGCGCGCGCCAGCTCGACCTCGCCGTGCTGTTCCAGGTCGAGGCCGGCCAGCGCTGGAGCGTGACGCCGCTGCTGGAAGAGCGGCTGTTCCTGATCGCGCGCGACGGCCTGCCGGGCGTGCCCGCCGGCGGCCCGCTGGAGCTGGAGCAGCTCGGCGCGCTGCCGCTGATCCTGCCGAGCAGCCCGCACGGCCTGCGCGCGCTGCTCAACCAGGCGTTCGCGCGCGGCCAGCACCAGCCCAACGTGGTGGCCGAGATCGACGGCCTGGCCATGCTGATGGACGCGGTGCGCGCCGGCCTGGGCGCCACCATCCAGCCCGGCGCCGCGGTGGCGCGGCTGCTCGGCGAGCCGCTCGCCATGACCGAGATCGCCGACGGCGGCAACGGCACCCACGGCGGCAATGGCTCCGGCACGGTGTGCCGGCCCAACCTGCTGGTCAGCCTGAGCGACGACGAACTGTCGCCGGCCGGGCTGGCCGCGCGCACCGTGCTGGCCAGCGTGACGCGCGCGCTCGTCACCGAGGGCCGCTGGCCCGGCGCCACCCTTCACGAATCCTGAAGACCCCTTGCCGCAACGTGACTGGCGCCGCCCGGCGGCGCTGCGTACAGTCACGCCAACAGCGCGCCCCGCCGGCGCATGCCCTCGCATTGCCCGGCGCATGACGCACGCACGACAAGAGCCATCCCTCCAGGAGACATCATGCAGTCCACCGCCCGCCGCGCCGCGCTCGCCGGCATCATCGGCACCCTCCTCATGTCCGCCGGCGCCGCGTCGTTCGCGGCGGACCCGTGGCCCGCCAAGCCGGTCACGCTGGTGGTGCCGTTCGCCGCGGGCGGCACCACCGACATCATCGGCCGCACCATCGGCCAGAAGCTCGGCGAGGCGCTGCACCAGCCGGTGGTGGTGGACAACCGCCCCGGCGCGGGCGGCACGCTCGGCGCCGGCATCGTGGCGCGCGCGCAGCCGGACGGCTACACCCTGCTGCTGGCCACCGTGGCGCACACGATGGCGCCCGGCATCTACAAGAGCCTGCCCTACGATTTCATCAGGGACCTCGACCCCGTCGGGCTGGCCGCGCTGACGCCCAACGTGCTGCTGGTCAACCAGTCGATCCCGGCCAAGAACGTGCCGGAGCTGATCGCCTACATCAAGGCGCATCCGGGCAAGGTCAACTACGGCTCGGCCGGCACCGGCAGCACCGAGCACCTGTCCGGCGAGCTGTTCCGCTCGATGACCCACACCGACATCGCCCACGTGCCCTACAAGGGCGGCGCGCCGATGATGACCGACCTGATCGCCGGCCAGATCCAGATGGCCATCGAGACCAGCCCGTCGGCCGCGCCGCACGTGCGCAGCGGCAAGGTCCGCGCGCTGGCGGTGACGACGGCCAAGCGCTCGGGCGCCTACCCCGGCGTGCCCACGCTGGACGAGAGCGGCGTGAAGGGCTTCGAAGTGACCACGTGGTACGCCGTGATGGCGCCGCACGGCACGCCGCCGGCGGTGGAGCAGCGCGTGGCCGCCGAGCTGGCCAAGCTGCTCAAGCAGCCCGACGTGCAGAAGCGCTTCGAGGAACAGGGCGTGACCGCCGGCGACATGACGCCCGCGCAACTGGCCGGCTTCATCCGCGCCGAGACGGTCAAGTGGACCAAGGTGGCGAAGGACTCCGGCGCCAGCGCGGAGTAAGACGGAAAGACCCGGCGCGGCACCCCGCCGCGCCGCCCGCCGCGATGGCGGCGCCCCGAGCGCCTAGCCCGCGGCCTGCCAGCCGCGCACCTCGATGCGGTTCACGGCGCTGGCCTGCCTGGGGCCGAGGCGCAGGTCGCCCAGCGACACCAGCTGCAGGCCGCCGGCGGACGGTGGCAGCGCCACGCCGTCCTGCTCCACCATCACGATGGCGCCCTCGCCCACCGGCGTGTTGTACAACTCGTGCCAGGTGAACAGGCAGGCGTAGCCGTCGCCGGCCAGCGCGGCGATGACCAGCCGCTTGCACACCGCGCGCGGCAGCGACTGCATGCCCGCCGCATCGAGCAGCGCCGTCAGCCGCACGCCGCGCATGCCGCCCAGGTCGCGCACGTGCCGTCCCGAATAGCACTCGATGGTGGCCGGGCCGCTGCGCACGTCGGCCAGCGCGAGCAGCTCGTCGCGGCCGAAGCTGCGGCTGCCCGGCAGCACGCCGGTCACGGCGATGCTGTCGGAGAAATGCCGGACGTCCTGCATATCCTGCGCGTCCTGCGCGTGCGGCGGATGCGCCTGCGGCGCGGTTTCGGTCAGCATGGCGTCTTGCCTCCGTGTCATCTGGGTTCCGCGCGCGGGCCGCGCAACCGGCTCGTAGTATATCGCCGAATATAACGGCAAACCCCGCTGCCGGAACGCCGCGGCATTGCGCGTGCCGCCGGCGCCGCAGGCCGTGGCCAGCGCATGCCCGTTGTGCTTCCTCGCGCCCTTGCCTACCATGCACTCACGCCCCGCGGCGCCGACAGGCGCCGGGCGTCCAGCCGACGGAGGTAGCGACATGACCCCACGTGTACCCGCTTGCCGGCCCGGCGCCCGCGCGGCCCGCCACCGGGCGGCGCCGTGACGGCGGCCGGCGGCGACGCGGGCGCCAGGCCGGCCGGCAGCTTCGCGCCGCTGGCGCAGACCACCTTCGCCGTGCTGTGGGCGGCCACGGTGCTGGGCAACGTGGGCAGCTTCATGCGCGACGTGGCCAGCGCCTGGCTGGCCACCGACCTGTCCGGCTCGCCGGCGGCCGTGGCCACGATCCAGGCCGCGGCGACGCTGCCGGTGTTCCTGCTGGCGATTCCCGCCGGCGTGCTGTCCGACATCCTCGACCGGCGCCGCTTCCTGATCGTGATCCAGGCCGCGCTGGCGCTGGTGAGCGGCACGCTGATGACGCTGGCCTGGCGCGGCGCGCTGACCATCGAGATCCTGGTGGCGATGGCCTTCGCCGGCGGCATCGGCGCGGCCATGATGGGGCCGACCTGGCAGTCGATCGTGCCCGAGCTGGTGCCGCAGCGCGAACTCAAGAACGCGGTGGCGCTCAACGCGCTGGGCGTCAACATCGCGCGCGCCATCGGCCCGGCCGCGGGCGGGCTGCTGCTGGCGGCCTTCGGCGCGGCCGTGACCTATGGCTTCGATCTGGCCAGCTACGTCTTCGTGGTGGCGGCGCTGCTGTGGTGGAAGCGCCCGGCCCGCGCCGACGACCCGCTGCGCGAGCAGTTCTTCGGCGCCTTCCGCGCGGGGCTGCGCTTCACGCGCGCGCACCGCCGGCTGCACGTGGTGCTGGCGCGCTCGGCCTGCCATTTCGCCTTCGGCAGCAGCGTGTGGGCGCTGTTGCCGCTGGTGGCCAAGCAGCTGCTGCACGGCGGCGCGAGCCTCTACGGCATCCTGCTCGGCGCGGTCGGCGCGGGCGCCATCCTCGGCGCGCTGGCCATGCCCGGCCTGCAGCGCCGCCTCGATGCCGACGGCCTGGTGCTGCTGTCCGCGCTCGCCACCGCGGCGGTGATGGCGGCGCTGTCGGCCGCGCCCCCGGTGTGGCTGGCGCTGCCGCTGCTGCTCCTGCTGGGCGCGGCGTGGATCATGGCGCTGACCACGCTCGGCGGCACCGCGCAGGCGATCCTGCCGAACTGGGTGCGCGGCCGCGCGCTGGCGGTGTACCAGATGGTCTTCAACGGCGCGATGGCGGGCGGCAGCCTGCTGTGGGGCTTCGTCGCGCAGGAGCTGGGCGTCGCCCAGGGGCTGATGGCGGCGGCGGCCGGGCTGGCCGTGGCCGGCGTGGCGCTGCACCGGGTCAAGCTGCCGCGCGGCGAGGATGACCTCGTGCCGGCGCACCACTGGCCCGAGCCGGCGCTGGCCGAAGCCGTGGCGCATGACCGCGGCCCGGTGATGGTCCAGATCGCCTACCGCGTCAGCAGCGAGAACCGCGACGGCTTCCTGCGCGCGGTCCATGCGCTGTCCGAGGAACGGCTGCGCGACGGCGCGTTCAACTGGGGCGTGATGGAAGACGCGGCCGATCCCGGCGCGTTCACCGAGTGGTTCCTGGTGGAGTCGTGGGCCGAGCACCTGCGCCAGCACGAGCGCGTGCCGAACGCCGACGCCGACCTCCAGCGCGACGTCAGCCGCTTCCACAGCGGCCCCGGCGCGCCGCAGGTGCGCCACCTGCTGGCGGTGGCGCCGCCGCCACCCGCGGCGACCTGAGGCACCCCGCGCGTGCGCGGCACGCCGCATGCGGAAAACGCAAACGACTGTGTATGCGGCCCGGGCGACGCTGCCCCCGCGCCGAAAGACCTCTATACTGGACTCATGCTGCACCACAGCATTTCGTGGTTCGCGCAGCGCATTCCCAGGAGGCAGGCATGTCACTCTGCGAGCTGTGCATGGCGCAAGTCGACCGCCCCGGCCATTTCCCGCCACATCCGCGGCTCGTCAAGGCCAGTACGTTCCACGCCGGCGCGGGCGGCAACGCGTTCGTCTATCGCTGCCAGGTCTGCGGGCAGACCATCCTGCTGTCCGCCACCACCGAGGACGGGCCGGACCGCTGGACCCATCTCAAGAGCACCGAGCCGTAACGGGCGGGCGCGCCGCAACAAAAAGAGCCGTCCAGCAGACGGCTCCAGTGGTTCCCCGCGATCAATGACCGCCCGGCCGGCTCGCGGCGTCTCTGGGGACGCACGTCCAGCATGATCGGCAAGGCGGCACCGGGCACGGCCACGGCGTGTTCACTGCTTGTCCGCGCCGGCCCGATCCGTTGCGGATTGTGCCGGCGCACGGTGACAGCACGAAGTCGGCACGGTGGCCCGGGCGGCACTCGCGGCAGGCGCGCATGGCGCGGATGGCGTCCCGATAGTGTCCCTTGAGGCACAGCGGAATCGGCCGGAAGCAAGACGATGCGGAAGAAGCCTTGCCGCGCACTTGCCCCGCCCGGGACGTTCATCGAGAATGACCGGGCAGCCACGCCCGGCCGGCACGCCGGCGGCCGTGGCCGGAGGAAGGGAACACGAAACACGCGACGACGGCATGACGATGCGCCTCGTGGCGGCCAGTCAAAGGAAAGCCTTCAAATGAACAATCTTCATCGGGAACTCGCACCGCTGTCCGAAGGTGCGTGGGGACAGATCGAGCAGGAAGCATCCCGCACCCTCAAGCGCTACTTCGCGGCGCGGCGCGTGGTGGACCTGATCGGGCCGAAGGGGCCCGAGCTCGCCGCGGTCGGCACCGGCCACCTGCGGCAGATCGCCGCGCCGGGCGACGGCGTCGAAGCCACCCAGCGCGACGTGCGGGCGCTGGTGGAGCTGCGCGTGCCGTTCGAGCTGTCGCGCGCGGAGATGGACAGCGTCGAGCGCGGCTCGAACAATCCCGACCTGCAGCCGCTCAAGGACGCGGCCCGCAAGCTCGCCGACGCCGAGGACCGCATCGTCTTCGACGGCTACGCGGCGGCCGGCATCCAGGGCATCGCCCAGGGCGCCAGCAATGTCGCGCTGGCCCTGCCGGCCGACATCAGCGGCTATCCGGCCGTGGTGGCGCAGGCGGTGGACCAGCTGCGCCGCGCCGGCGTCGACGGCCCCTACCGGCTGCTGCTCGGCGACCAGCCGTTCACGGCCCTGAGCGGCGCCACCGACAGCGGTTATCCCGTGCTGCGCGACATCCGCGAGCTCGTGGACGGCGACATCATCTGGGCGCCGGCGATGCAAGGCGGCGTGGTGCTCACCGAGCGGGGCGGCGATTTCGAGCTGCACGTCGGCCAGGACGTCTCGATCGGCTACCTTGGCCATACCGACACCACCGTGCGCCTGTACTTCCAGGAAACCCTCACCTTTCTCATGCTGACGGCCGAGGCGGCCGTGGTGCTGGGGCACGCCGGATAGTCGGCAGTCACCGGCAGCGGCCTGCGCGCGGCACGCGGGACCACCGGCCACGGCCGGCGGCCCCGGGCCGCGCCGGCGCCATCGCAAAATTGATCCGCGCGCATCGTTCCGCTATTGTTGGAACCCGATGCAAAAAACACTCCCCGACATGCCCAACCACATTCCCGAGCAGCAAGCCGTCTGCAGTCCGATCACGCGCAGCGCGATCTTCATCGTCGCCGTCATTTCCCCCGGCGACGAACACGCCGAAACGGTGCGCGCGCTGTGCGCCGACATCGCCGCGCTGGTGCGCTCCGTGGGCAAGCGCGTGCCCGCCGGCAACCTCTCGTGCGTGTGCGGATTCGGCTCCGATGCCTGGGACCGGCTGTTCGGCGACCCGCGTCCCGCGGGCCTGCACGCCTTTCGCGAATTCGGCGCCGGCGAACGGCGCGCGGTGGCGACGCCGGGCGACCTGCTCCTGCACATCCGCGCCGAGCAGATGGACCTGTGCTTCGAGCTCGCGACCCAGTTGATGAGCCGGCTCGGCGAGGCCGTCTCGGTGGTGGACGAAGTGCACGGCTTTCGCTACTTCGACATGCGCAGCATGGTGGGCTTCGTCGACGGCACCGAGAACCCGACCGGCACCGAAGCCGTCGACTTCACCATCATCGGCGGCGAGGACGCCGCGTTCGCCGGCGGCAGCTACGTGCTGGTGCAGAAGTACCTGCACGACATGGCCGGCTGGAACAAGCTGCCCGTGGAGACGCAGGAACGGATCATCGGCCGCACGAAACTCTCGGACATCGAGCTCGACGACGCGGTCAAGCCGTCGTCGTCGCACAGCTCGCTCACCACGCTCGAGGAAAACGGCGAAGAGGTGAAGATCCTGCGCGACAACATGCCGTTCGGCCAGCCCGGCAAAGGCGAGTTCGGCACCTACTTCATCGGCTATGCGCGCTCGCCCCGGCCGATCGAGCAGATGCTCGAGAACATGTTCGTGGGGCGGCCGCCCGGCAACTACGACCGGCTGCTCGACTTCAGCAAGGCCGTCACCGGCGGGCTGTTCTTCACGCCGTCGGCCACGCTGCTGGAAGCCCTCGCCGAGCGCCAGGCCGGTGCCGCCGGGGCCAGCCTGCCGTCCGCGGCGCCACGCGAGGACGGCTCGCTGAAGATCGGTTCGCTGAAGGCGGCTTCGGAAGCGGACTGAGACGGCGTTGCCGACAGGGCAGGCTCGCTGCCTGCCTGCGGACAGACCAGCCCGATCGTTATTCCGCGTAGATGCCCGCGGCCTTGATGATCGGCGTCCAGCGCGCGACTTCCGCCTTCGTGCGTTTCCCCAGCGTCGGCGCGTCCAGCCGCGCGGCCGTCGGCACCGCAACGCCCATCTGGGCAAATCTCTGCAATACGGACGGGTCGGCAAGCGCGAAGCGCAACGATTGGTTCAGGCGCTCGATGACGGCCGGCGGCGTGCCCTTCGGCGCGTAGAGGCCATGCCAGACCTCGAGCTCGAAATTCGCCAGGCCCGCTTCGGCGAACGTGGGCACATCCGGCAGGCTCGAAAGGCGCGAACCGGCGGCCAGCGCGTAGGGTTTCAGCAAACCGCTCTTGATGTACGGCCCCGTCGCCACCGGCTGGTCGCACAACAGGTCGACTTGCCCCGCGAGCAGGTCCTGCAGCGCCGGGCCGGTGCCGCGGTACGGCACCATCGTGACTTCGGTGCCGATCGTCTTGGCCAGCAGCATCGCGCAAAGATGCGAGGTCGAGCCGATGCCGGCATGGCCGAAGCGCACTTCTCCCTGCCGTTGCTTGATGGTGGCGATGACTTCCTTCAGGTTCGACGGCGCGAACCCCTTCGCGCCCACCAGGATCATCGGCACGTCGGCCGCCTGGCCGACCGGATCCAGGTCCTTGGTCGAGTCGAAGTTCAGTTTCTTGTACAGCGCCGGCGCGGTGGCGATGCCCATGTTGTGGAACAGAAGCGTGTAGCCGTTCGCCTGCGCGTTGACGACGCGCCCGGTTCCGATGGTCCCGCCAGCGCCGCCCGAGTTCTCGATGACCACCGGCTGCTTGAGGTTGCGCGACATCGCTTCGCCCAAGGCCCGCCCGATCACGTCGGTGGACCCGCCGGGCGCATACGGAATGATGACCTGAACCGGCTTGTTGGGATACGACTGAGCAGCCGCGATGGCTGACGTCAGCGCCATGACAATACCCGTGGCTGCTGCAAGGATGCGTTTCATGATGTCTCCAGTCTGAACGGCGACTTCTGTCGATTCGCCTTGTTTTTTCGGGCCCGCGGCCGTCACGGGGACGAGCGCGGTCCACCGCGCCTTGCGGCGCGGCAAATCCGTACATCGAGGAATTCGGGAAACGCCCGGGCTTTGCGCTGTCCGTCGGAAGCCCTGGCGGCTGGTCCGCAGGCTACGGGTGCTCGACGAAGCGATACATCTCCGTGTGGTCCGCGGCTTTCCCAAGCGCATTGGAAGCTTGCGTGCACAGCGCGTTGACATGCGCGCCCAGCCGCATGTCGGCCTGCACGGCCTCGGCCAGCACGGCCGCGATGGCAACGTCCTTGGCCATCAGTGCCAGCGAGAACCCGGAGTTGAACGCGCCGGAAAGCATGAACTGCTTTGCCTTGTTTTCCGTCGTGTTGTTCTTTCCGGTGGAGCTGTTCAGAACGTCGACCATGATGTTGGGGTCGATGCCAAAACGCTGTCCGGCAATCAGGGCTTCCGCGGTCGCAATCAGGCCGGCGGCCGACACGTAGTTGTTCAGCGCCTTCATCGCATGGCCCGCGCCGATGTCGCCGACACGGGTGAGCGTGGAACCCAGGTGGCCGAGCAATGGCCGCGCGCGGTCGACGTCGGCGGCATCGCCCCCGGCCATGATCGCCAGGGTGCCCGACCTTGCGCGGCTTACCCCGCCGGAAACCGGGGCGTCGATCATGGCCAGGCCCTCGGCCTTGACCGCTGCCGACAACGCCCGCGTGCGCACCGGGTCCGCGGAGCTCATGTCGATGACGAGCGCGCCTTGCCCGAGCACCTTCGTCAGCGCGAGGACCGCCTCGTCGACGATGTCGGAGTTCGGCAGCATCGTCACCACGACATCGCAGTCGCCGAACGCCCGCAGGTCCGCGGCGACGCGCGCCGCCTTGTTCTCGGCGGCGAAACGCTGCCGCGTCTCGGCCACCACGTCATACGCCAGGACGTTCACGCCCGCGGCCGCCAGCCGGCCGGCCATGGGGAAACCCATCATCCCCAGGCCGACGAATCCGATTTGCTTCATGGCCGGCTCCTTAGATGCCCATTTCCTTGAACACTTCGCGGGCAATCCGGAACGAGTCGATCGCCGCCGGCACGCCGCAGTAGATCGCCACCTGCAGGAAGACCTCCTTGATTTCGTCCTTGGTCAGCCCGTTGTTGATGGCGCCGCGCACGTGCAGCTTCAGTTCGTGCGGCCGGTTGAGCGCGGCAATCATCGCGAGGTTCAGGAAGCTGCGGGTGCGGCGCTCGAGGCCGGGGCGGTTCCACACGTCGCCCCAGCAGTACTGCGTGACCAACTCCTGCATGTCGCGATTGAAATCGTCGGCGTTCTTCAGCGAAGCGTCCACGTACTCGCTGCCCAGCACTTCACGACGGGTCTTGAGGCCTTTCTCGAACAGGTCTTGGTTCATGCGTGTCTCCTTTGGTTAACGGCTCCCATCGTAGAGCGCGGCCTTTCATAAGTCAATAAGATTGTCTGACAATCTGTTTGGCGAGAAATCTGGGATAATTTCCCGCAACCAGCATGGCAATCTATGGAAACAGACCTGTACATCAAGCGCGACATGACCACCCTGCGTCAGCAAGTGACGGACAGGTTGCGTCAGGCTATCCTTTCCGGCCGCTTCCTGCCGGGCGCGCGACTCGTGGAACGGGAACTATGCGAGAACCTGGGCGTGAGCCGGCCGCTCCTGCGCGAGGCGCTGCAGCAGCTCCAGGCGGAGGGATTGATTCATCTCATTCCCCACAAGGGCCCGGTGGTGGCAACCATTTCCGCGGAGGAAGCGCGCCAGATCTACGCCGTGCGCGCCTACCTGGAAGCGTGCATCGGGGAAGGCTTCGCGCGCAACGCGACGGACCCGCAGATTTCGCGGCTGAGAGCCGCGCTGCAATACCTGGCCACGCCGCAGGCATCCGCCGACACCGATGCCCTGCTGCTGGGCAAGAACACCTTCTACGCCATCCTGATGGAAGGCTGCGGCAATGAGATTGCCGGGCAAATGCTCACCCAGCTCAACAACCGCATCACCCTTCTGCGCCGCCTGTCTCTCGGGCGCACCGGACGGCTCGCCGAATCCATCAAGGAGCTCGACGCGGTCGTGTCGGCGATCGAGAAGCGGGATGCCGAGACCACCCGCCAGCTGTGCTTCGACCACGTCCTGAGCGCGGCGAAGGCCGCCGAGGATGCGCGCTCCGTGAGCGGCGCCTGAGGCGGACGACGGAACCTGCCGGGCGGAAGTCCGGCAGGCCGCTGGCCTGTGCCGAAGCGTCCTGTCAGAACCTGTGACGCAGGCCCACGCTGAGCGAGCGCGCGTCGTCACCGCTGCCGCGGTCGATGGCAATACTGTTGATCGTCACGCTGCCGCCGGGGCTGTTGTGGACATAGACCGCGCGCAGATAGGCGGTGGTGCGCTTGCTGAGATCGTGGTCCCAGCCGAGCGTCATGCTCCAGGGCCGCTCGCCGCCGCCCAGTATCTGCCGCTTGAGCGCCACCGCCTTGAATGTGCCCTTCTGCGTGACGTTCCAGCTGAACGTGATGCCGTAGTGGCGCGCCACCCGGGTCGTCGTCAGCTTGCTGCCGGCCTGTGCCAGCAACAGGCCCACCTTCACCGGCTTGAAGCGGTACGCGCCACCCAGGAAGTGGTTCGACGTCAGCGCAGTGGGAACCTGCGGCGTGCTGGTGCCCGTGTACATGCCCTGGTAGCCGTAAAACGCGTAGGCGTTACCAGCTTCGTACATCGCGTTCATGCCGAAGTTGGTGCCCGAACGCGGATTGCCCGGCACCTCGCCCGGGGCCACGGCGGCACCGAGCGAGAAGCCGCCCCAGGTCGGCGAGAAGTACTGCACGGCATTGTCGAAGCGCGCGCCATACGCGACCTGCCCGATACCTTGCGACGCCGTGGCGCCCAGCAGGTTGAATGGCGACACCATGCCGTTCAGCAGGAAGGGATCGAGCCGCAGCAAGACATAGAACGACGGCGTGTACTGCCGGCCCAACCGGATCTCGCCCCATGATTCGTTGGAAAGCCCCAACCACGACTGGCGGCCAAACAGGCGGCCATTGCCGAAGAGCTCGGTGCCGGTATCGATGTTGAAACCGGACTCGACCAGGAAGTTGGCCTTGGTGCCTCCGCCCAGGTCCTCGATGCCACGCAGCCCCCAGCGCGACGCCGCCTGCTGGCCTTCGCGCATCCGTACCACGCTTTGCGACCCCTTTGCATATTCGATCGACGCGTCGACCACGCCATACAACTGCGCCGTCATGGCCGCCGCGCCGCCGCAGGCCAGGGCCAGGCCGAGGCCCAGGTTCGTGCCGATCACGATGCCCGATGGCCGTCTGCTTGCTCTGCTCTCTCTCACGCTGCCGTCTCCCGTTCTACGCTGCTGCATCGTTTGTCTCCTTGGTGGCTATTTCAGGTGATGCGGGCCCTGCCAACGCTGAGGGTGCCGCCTACTGCGGTGTCACGCCGGCAAGCTTGACGATGTCGCCCCACGCAGCCAGATCGGCGCGCAGCAGTTGCCCGAGTTCGTCAGGCGTTGAAGGCTTGCCAGGCTTCAGGTACATCGACGCAAAGCGCAGCTGTCCCTCGCGCGATTGCAGGATGCGGTTCACTTCGGCGTTCAGGCGCGAAACGATGGGCGCGGGCAGGCCCCTGGGTCCGAACAGCGCAAGCCAGCTTGCCTGCTCGAACGGCACGCCCTGCTCGCCCATGGTCGACACCTCGGGCGCGGAGAGCATGCGTTCGGGGCCGGATACGGCGATGCCGCGAATGCGGCCCGACTTCAGATGCGGAATGGCAGACAGCGAATCGGTGAAGGCGATGGTCACGTGTCCGGCCGCCAGGTCGCTGGTGCACTGGACGGCAGTCTTGTACGGCACGTGGCGCATGCGGATGCCGGTTTTGGCCTTGAGGTACTCCATCGCCAGATGGCCGCCCGACCCTACGCCCCACGAGCAATAGGCCAGTTCGGTGGGGCTTGCCTCGACATGGGCGATGAGCTCCTTGAGGCTGCGCGCCGGCACGGTGGACGTCACCGCCAGCAGGTTGCCGCCCGGGGCAACCGGCCGGGCAATCGGCGTGAAATCCTTGACGGGGTCATAGGGCAGGCTGGCCGTGGTCCACGGGTTCACGGTCATCGTGGCCGAGTACGTGAACAGCAGCGTGTAGCCATCGGGCTCGGCACGCGCCACCATCTCGCTGGCGATGATGCCGTTGGCACCGGGGCGGTTATCCACCACCACCGGCTGCTTGAACGCCGCCGAGAGCCGTTCCGCCACCAGCCGGGCGGTCTGGTCGGTCACGCTGCCCGCGCCGGACGGCACCAGCATCCGGATCGGACGGTTGGGATACGGTGCGGTCTCGGCATGGGCCGGGGCGATGCCGGACCCCGTGGCCAGCGCCGCCACGATGACCGGCAAGGCCACGCGGACGCCAGATCTCTGACTACGCATATTGCTGTCTCCATCACGGCGCATTGGCCGTTCATGCCAGTACGTTGCCGGCGTGTCGCGAACAGGCGCCGCGCGCGCCTGGTGTGGCCAGGGCCTGGGCGGTGGCCATATCGATGGTGTTGCGCGTCTCGGGGCGGTTCAGCGTGAGCTCCGCCCAGCCTTCGTGGCGAGATGCCGGGACAGTCGGCGCGGTGGTCATGCTGCCGCGCCTTCGCGACGCGGCAACGCCACACCGATCGCGCCGTCGCGGGCCATCGTGTCGATGGCATCGTCGCCATAGCCAAGCTCGCGGAGCACCTCCACCGTGTGCTGGCCGATCCGGGGCACCACCGGGCTGGATGCAGGCGGGGCCGCCTCCATGCGGAACGGCAGGCCCGGCAGCGACAGGTGACCGCCAGCGCCGTCGGCAACAGCCATCAACATTGCGTTGGCGTGCACGTCGGCGCTGACCTCGACCTGGCGATAGTCGCGCACCACGCCCACCACCACCCGATGCCGTTCGAGCAGCGCGCACGCGTCCTCGCCCGAGTACCCGCGCAGCGCGTCATGCAGGATCGCCAGCAAGGCCGGCCGGTTCTGCACGCGCAGCGGGTTGCTGGCAAAGCGGGCATCGCTGGCCAGCCCGGGTTGCCCGATGGCCGTGCACAGCCGCGCCCAGTGTTCGTCGAGATAGGCCGACAGCACGATATGGCCGTCCGCCACGCCAATCACGTCGGCGGCAGGCGCCGCCTTGGGCTGGCTGTTGCCGCTGCGTACCGGCAGCGCGCCCGAGCACTGGTACTCGGCCCAGAGCTGGGCCTGCAGATGCACGCCGACGTTCAGCAGCGACGTCTCGATGGTATCGCCGTGGCCTGTGCGCAAGCGCCGGAACAGCGCCGCCACGATGCCGCTGGATGTCGCCAGCGCCGTGGCGGCATCGATCAGCGCGAAGCCGGCCTTCAGCGGCTGGCCGCCGGCCTCGCCCGTCACGGACATCATGCCGCTTTCGGCCTGCGCGGCGATATCCAGGCCCGGCCGCAGGCGCGACGGCCCGCGCGTGCCGAAGGCGGTGACACTGGCATGGACCAGATCGGGCCGGACGTCCCGCAGCGAGACGGCATCCAGGCCCAGCGACTCCATCGAGCCGGGCCGCGCGTTGTGCAGCACCACGTCGCACGACAACGCCAGCTTGCGGGCGGCCTGCAGCCCCGCCGGACGACGCAGGTCCAGCGCGATGGCGCGCTTGCCGCGGTTGTAGGCCAGGAACATCGGGCTCTGCGGGCTGGTGCCGTCGAAGCGCCGGGCGCCGTCGCCGCGCAGCGGTTCCACCTTGATGACGTCGGCGCCAAGGTCGGCCAGCAGCATCGCCGCCCCCGGTGCGGCGATGAACTGGCCGAATTCGGCCACGCGAATGCCTGCAAGCGGCAGGTCGTTCTGGGTCTTCATCCTGTCTTCCGAATGCATGCCATGACGGCATCGATGGAAACGGATCATGCGGCACGTGCATCGGATGCGGCAGCTTCCCAGATCGCTGCGGCGTGAACCGGCGGTTAGCACCACGGGTAATCCCGTGGCCGCGCGGCTGGCGCTATGCTGGCGGACAGGGCGCCGCCATGAACGCCCGCGACAGGAGACGAACCCATGCGACTAAGCCAGGTACAGGACTTCATCGCCGTGGCCGAGTGCGGCAGCATCCGTGCCGGCGCCAAGGCGCGCGGCGTGTCGGCACCGGCCATCACCAAGAGCATCCGGCTGCTCGAGGAGGAGCTGCATGTGCCGCTGCTGACGCGCACCACGCGCGGCATCGTGCTCTCACGCTATGGCGAGGCGTTCCTGCGCCGGGCCCAGCTCATCGCCAGCGAAGCCCGGAAGGCCACCGACGAGATGGCCCAGATGCTTGGCACGCGCAACGGCGTGGTCCGCATTGGCGTCACGGGCGGCCCGGCGCATCTGCTGCTGCCGGCGGTGCTCAAGCGTTTCCGGTCCCAGCATCCCGACGTGCAGGTCTGCATCGACAGCGGCGTCTATCCGGCCCATCTGTCGAACCTGCGCGCGGGCGCGATGGACATGGCCGTGAGCCCGATTCCCGACGAGGGCATCGAGCGCGAGTTCGTCTGCGAGCCCCTGTACAACAACGATTCCGTGGTGGTGGCGCACCGCGAGCATCCGTTGCGCAACGCCCGATCTCTGCGCGAGCTGGTGGGTTCGGAATGGGTGCTGACCGGGCAGCGGATGCACGGGCCCGGCGCGGCGATCATGGACGCCTTCCGTGCCCGCGACCTGCCGCTGCCCCGCGTGGCGGTACGGTGCGACACCATCGGCATGATCCAGACGCTGCTCGAAGACCGCTCGCTGCTGTGCCTGCTGCCGCGCCAGCTCGTGCCGGGCCGCCTGACCAACGCCAGCCTGGTGGTGCTGCCGATCGAAGACCCGCTGCCCAGCCATGCCGTCAGCCTGGTCTATCGCGCCGATTCGCCGATGACGCCCGTGGCCGAACAGTTCGCGAAGCTGCTGCGCCGTGAAGTGCACTACCTGAGCAAGATGCCCGACAGCCCGCTGCGCCGCCAGGTGCCGCACCCCCCGGAAGCGGTCGGCTAGCCCAGCGCCGCGCCGGCGGGAATTCCCGGCCGGCCACAGGCGATAACCGCCGGTTCACACCTGAAGTTCCGCAACGCCCGCCAGGCCGCGCCAGCGCTGCCCGCGCAGCCGGCGCGCCCGGCCGCACCGGGACTTTCCCCACTGCATATAGTCCCGCGTCTGCGCGTGAATATCCCTTCGCCAACTGGGAGGGGAAACACATGCACACAATCGAGGACCGCCCCGCCGCGCTGATCACCGGCCACGGCATCGACGCCATTGGAGACGGCATCTGGCTGCTGCACGGCCAGGGCCAGAGTTTCGTCGCCGACGTGGGTGGCGGGCTGCTGGTGGTCGACAGCGGCCCTGGCGGCGGCGTGACGGCCGGGATGATCGAAGTGCTGCGCACCCGGACCAGCCTCCCTGTGCTGGCGCTCTGCTACAGCCACGGACACCTGGGCTACAACGCCGGTGTGAAGCAGTGGATCGACCATGCCGCCCAGCGCGGCGAACCGGCGCCACGCGTGCTGGCGCACGTCAACGTACTGGCGCGCCAGAGCCGCTACCGCGAGACCCAGCGCATGCAGGAGCGCATGGCGGAGATCCAGTTCCGGCACGCCAGCGGCGCCCTGGCGGGCAGGCTGCGCCAAAGCGTGCCCACGGAGACGTTCCACGACGGCATCACGGTGGGCCAGGGCGATCGTCGCGCCGAAATCCTGTGGGCCCCCTCGGAGACGGACGATGCCGTAGCCGTGTGGCTGCCGGGCAGTCGGCTGCTGTATGGCGGCCCGGCCGTCATCGACTCCATCCCGAACATCGGCACTCCGTTCCGCACGATGCGCGATACGGTGCGCTGGGCCGAAACGCTGGAACGCCTGGCCGGGCTGCGGCCCGAGACGGTGGCCCGGGAATTCGGGACCACCCTGCACGGCGAGGAGACCTGCCGGCAGGTGCTGCTGCATACGGCGGCCGCGCTGCGCTGGATGCGCGGGGAAGTGGTGCGGCTGATGAACGCCGGCTGCAACGAGCGCCAGATGCTGGCCGCGCTGCAACCACCGGCCGAACTGTTCGAGCAGCCGTGCATGCAGCCGACCTACGGCGATCCGACCTACATCGCACGCGATATCTACCGGTCCGAGAACGGCTGGTGGGACCGCAATGCCACGACGCTGCATCCTGCCGCGCCCGAGGACGTGGCCAGCGAGATCGCGGCGGCAATCGCCGACCACGGCGCCGTGGTGCGGCATGCGTGCGCGCTGGCCGAACGCGGAGATATCCAGCTTGCGCTGCATGTGATCGACCTGCTGGCGCAGGCGCCCGGCGACGCGCCGCCCGTGACGGAAGCCCGCCAAC
Source organism: Cupriavidus ulmosensis (assembly GCF_977008105.1). NCBI lineage: Bacteria > Pseudomonadati > Pseudomonadota > Betaproteobacteria > Burkholderiales > Burkholderiaceae > Cupriavidus > Cupriavidus ulmosensis. The sequence goes on along the minus strand of NZ_CDRMWP010000001.1, from coordinate 533,411 downwards.
GCAAGGCCCAATGGCTGCGCGCCCGATCAAGACAGGTGCGCAGCTATGTGTCCCGCAGCCTCTATGTGGCGGCCGCGACGGTGCTGGAAAGCGGTTCGGACGACAACTTCGGCATCCACTGAGGAGCCAGCGATGACGCATCCCCTCATGACCGGCGCGGCGCCCGGGCGCAGCCGCCGCGATGCCCTGCGGTGGCTTGCCTGGCTTGGACTGGGCGCGGTCTTGCACCCGGCCCGCGCCGCTGCCACGTGGCCGTCGCGGCCGATCCGGCTGGTCGTGCCGGCGTCGGCCGGCAGCGGCCCCGACCTGTTCGCCCGGCCGCTGGCCGAAGTCATCGGCAGGCGGCTGGGCCAGCCGTTCGTGATCGACAACAAGCCCGGCGCCACCGGCATCATCGGCAATAACATCGTCGCCAAGGCGGCGCCGGACGGCCAGACGCTGCTGTTCACCTACGCGGCCACGGTGGTCATCAACCAGACCTTGCAGCCAAAGATGCCGTACGACGGGCTGCGTGACCTGACGCCGGTGGCCCAGATTGGCGCGGGCGGCAACTTCCTGGTGGTGGTGCCGGCGTTTCCGGCGCGCAATCTGAAGGAGTTCGTCGCCCACGTGCGGGCGCGGCCCGACACCTACGACTACGCGTCGTGGGGCATCGGCTCCGGCGGCCATCTGACGATGGAGGCACTGCGGATGCAGAGCGGCATCCGCATGCGGCATGTGCCCTACAAGTCCGTGCCGCAGATCCTGAACGACATGCAGGGTGGCATCGTGAAGGTGGGATGGGTCGATGCGTCGTCGTCGCTGCCGCTGATCCGGGCCGGCAAGCTGCGCGTGCTGGCCATCAGCGGCACGCGGCGCGGCGCGGCCACGCCAGACGTGCCGACCATGACCGAGCAGGGCTACCCGTTCGACACCGATAGCTGGTACGGCCTGTTCGCGCCGGCCGGTACCCCCGCCGCCATCGTCCATCGGCTCAACGCGGAAGTGAACCAGGCATTGGCCAGCGCCGACATACGGGAGCGCTTCCTGCAAATGAACATGACCGATCCGCCAATCAAGACGCCGGAGCAGTTTGCGCAGACCGTGCGCGACGACGTGGCGGTCTGGGGCAACGTGATTCGCGCCAACCACATCACCGTGGACTAACGACACCATCGAGGAACCGACATGACCACAGACCGCGCCGCACTGGACCAGCGCATCCGCGCAGCCTTTATCTACACCTTTGCGCTGCACGACCTGGCACGCACGCGCTGGCGCTTCACGCAGCACGAGACCACGCACGGCAGGCCAGCCAACCAGCTGCATCACAACCGCGATCTGCTGGACGACCGCGCGCGCCAGGTGACGATGCCGAACAACGACACGCTGTATTCGTTGGCATGGCTCGACCTGTCCGCCGGCCCCGCCACGCTGACGGTTCCCGACATGGGCAGCCGCTACTACAGCGTGGCGCTGATGGATGCCTTCACCAACAATTTCGCCTGCCTGGGCCTGCGCACGAATGGCCCCGGCGCGCACGTGTTCGTCATCGCCGGGCCGGCGCACCACGCCAGCGCGCCGGCCGGGCTGCCCAACGGCGCCGTCCTGGCGCGCGCCCCGTGCAACGACGTCTGGCTGCTGGCGCGCGTGCTCGTCGACGGCCCGTCGGACCTGCCGCAAGTCCATGCGCTGCAGGAACAGATGCGGCTCGGCACAAGCGCCGTGCCGCCCGCACGCCTCCAGACCACGCCCGACGAGACCCGCCCCGCCGCCTACCTGGCGCTGGTCAACGAAGCGCTGGCGCGCAACGGCGTGCCCGCGCATGAACAGGAGATGGTGGCGGGCTTTGCCGACCTGGGCGTCCGCGCCGGCGACCTGGCCGCGTGGGACACGCTGTCGCCGGAGATCCGTGAGGCCTGGACACGCCTGTGGCCCGCGCTGCGCCACGAACTGGAGCACCCGCCCAAGGGCAGCCTCCGCCGGAACGGACCGCGCGGATCCTGGCTCAGCGGCATGGACCACATCGGCAACTTCGGCACCGACTATTTGTACCGCGCCTATATCTCGCTGGTCGGACTCGGCGCGCTGGAGCGCCCGGAAGCCATCTACGCCAGTGCATTGACCGATGGAGACGGCCAGCCGCTCGACGGCGCGCACTGCTACCGGCTGCACGTGCCTGCACGGATGCCCGTGAACGCCTTCTGGTCGCTGTCGATGTACGAGTTCGCGCCGGACGGGCGGCGCTTCTTCACGGCGAATCCGATCCAGCGCTACGCCATCGGCGATCGTACGCCCGGGCTGACGCGAAACGCGGACGGGTCTCTGGATCTCGCCATCCAATGCGCACCGCCCGCGGAAGGCCTCGCCAACTGGCTCCCGGCACCCAAGGGGAGGTTCGCCATGGCCCTGCGCTACTACCATCCGCAACCCGACCTGATCGAACATCGCTTCGTCATGCCGGATACCGAGCGGGTGTCGGCGTAGGTGGCAAACGCAAGACGGTTGTGCGCCAGCGCCGCGCCCGCGCACGGAAGGTCAACGCGACCTTCCAATGCCTGGAGATCGATGGATTGCGCCGCCGCCCGGCGGTAAGGCCACCGCCATGCATGGAGCGCGGCGAGCATGGTGTTCGGTGCCTTGCCGGCGTTCCGAATCTGGGCGGCAACAGATAACGTGGGCAGATAGGCGCGGAGGCCGCGGTGATCGACTAGCACCGGAACCCTTTCACCGCCAGCGAATCTGGTGAATCGAATCCCGAGGGAGCCTTCTCCCACCAGCGAGCGAGTCAGAGTGCGCATGCCACTGCCCCACGGAAACATGACAACGCTTCAAGGTGGAGAGAAACACACGAACATGCAAGAAAAAACTTGCCGCTCAAATGCCAAAAACCCCGCACTCGGCGGGTTCGATGTTTATGGCTTTCCGTTACGGGAGGTCAGAACGGTTCTGTAGCGGAACTACGTAAACATTTCGCGCAAGATGGCCTTGGCGAATGGATTGCGGGGCGTCGAGCCGAACGAACGTAAAGTTCGGCGAGCCGGCATTGCCGTACTGGACAGCGAACTTAGTCGATGCGCAATGTTGCGCGAGTGTTGGCCCATTCTAGCCCTGCTCCTCCTAGGCAGGTTCTGCGAATGCTTGGCTTTTTGGACCAGCTTTCTCAGAATCCCTATAAATCACATTTTCCAATGGCAGAATGCTCCCGTTCCCCGCGCGAACGGAGTTGCCCGTGTCTGCCATGCCTAAAGGAATCGCCCCGTCGTCCCCTCGCGAACTAGTTGAACGCGCCATCGGCAACTGGATGAAGCAGTTGGAGACCTACCCCGGGTGGTCCGACTGGCGCAAGGGGCGCTTCGTGCGAACCCTCTATGACGACGACTTCCCGCTGCCAGAGGACGACACCCATCCAGAGGAATTCGTTTTCGCTCCAGAGATCGAGCAACAGCGCGACCTAGTTGTCCAGTACCTGGGCATCGGGCAAGCCCTTCAAGCCCTTAGGGACTGTGAGTACTATTTCCGCCGGTTTCCCTTTCATGGCCTGCCAGTGAGCAAGCACGAACATCTCACGTACATGTGCGAGATGTACTTCAATCGGTTCTACGAACTCAAGGAACGGATCAAGAGATACCTCAATGCGATGACGAAGGTCGAACCACGTCATGGAATCGATATCGGACAGTTCCTTAAGCAATTCGAGAGGGATTTTGATCAGGAGCTTCGAGAGCGGAACCAGGTGCACCACCACCGCCGCTTCGAGGATCTCGCCATTGACCGCGTCTACCTCGCCCAGGTCATGTCGAATCGGCACGGCAGCTGGAGGGAGGAATCCGAGCGCTTTTATCGCAAGGCTACCAACGAATGGGCGCAGCGCGTTCGGAAGCGAGCCGCCCGAGCGGAGAAGTACGTCGATGCCGTTGCCCAGACGACGTTGGACGGCTGCACCTTCCTCAAAGCCGCGACACCGAGCTCTGATACGCCCGAGACCACTAATTCTGCCTAGGCTTTCCGGTTCAAGGGATCCAGCGGTCGATCCAGATCATCGATGCTGAGTCCGCGCTGCAGACATTGATTGGCAATGCGTTGCCAGCGCTGTAGCCATTGCGCTTCAAGGTTTTCGTACCAGCGGATCTTGGCGCGCAGGCTCTCCACCGTTTGATCGAGATAGGCAAGCTCGTCGCGACGCGCGCGCGATCTGGATTTCCGGCCGCTGTCGGCCAGCGCACGCTTGGCCTCCTGGTATGCGTGCACGATCTCCGGATGACGGCTCAGTGCCTGGCGGGTGTAACCGGAGAACGCTTCGACACGCTCCCATGTCAGCCGCGTGCCCAACTCCCTTCCCTGCCAGCGCTCAAGCTCGGCGATGATACCCGCCTTCTTACGCTCGCTAATCTTTGCGCTCGCCCGGATGCTTGTCGGCATTTCCACACTCCTCCACGTATCGCACCAGATCAGCTTGATGGAATGTTTACGACTTTTCCGTGTCACGAAGCGGTGATCGCAGCCCCAGAAGCAAAAAGCCGGCTCTCGCCGGCTTTCCCCCCGCACACTAGGTGGATTTCGCTTCAGGCTGACAGCGGTCTTTGGAGGGAGACCTGGAGACTAGCGGCAGTCAAAGGTGAAGCAGCCGAAGAAAGCCGTACCTGTCAGCTCCAGATGGCGACCAGCTCGGCAATTTTGGTTGCGACCACCGCCATCGTGTCTTCCGACGTGTCAAGTCCGCTTCGCGAAGCAAGCATGGGGCTGACATCGCGGAGCGCAGTGTACGTAGTGCCGTGCACGATGGGCACGAGACGGTTACTCTGCAGAAGAGTCGAAAGCTCTTTGTCGGCGACGCCCTCTTTCGGAAGGCGTGCCAACAATGCAGGGGTCACCAGGACAAGCCCAATTTTCGAGGCCGCTAAGCCTTTATCGATGGCTCGCATCATCGGCACGCCAAGGCCAAGGTCCTTCTCGCTGAACCAAACCTTGACACCAACCGCCTCGAGCAAATCGTGCAGCTCCTTGGCTGCGCCCCGCCTGTCATCCCAAGCGTGGCAGAGGAAGCAATCCCGAAGGTCCGGTTTCGCCGCCGCTTCTTTTTCAACAGCCTCGCGAATCGGTGTGAGGGACGCCACCTGAGCGGGCGTGTACAGAACGGACGAACCGGCACGCGACCAGCGCGGCCTTGAACTGCCGCCTCCGCTGGACCTGCCACCGCTGCTGTAGCTGCTCCCGCCACCAGAAGAGTAGGACGGGCTGTAGCCACTGTCGTACCCGCTGCCATAGCTACTGCGGTACCCGCCATAGCGGGAACTACATGCGGGGCAGGCTGCTTGCGCGGCTGCCGAGTGGTGCCCTCGAACTGGTGCTGTGCATCGTGCCATTGCTGTGCTATCTCCCTTGTTGTGATGGCTCTAATGATACCGGCAGCAGCCGCTGCGGAGCGGCCACAGCGCAGCTACGCCTGAACGACCGCAGAGGGTCCGTTATGCGACTCTCAGCGGTGGTTAGCACTGGCTCACGTTCCTCGCACGCCATGTCCACCCCGTTGGACGTTGATGATCATTCCCGAGATTTTCGCTCCTTGGACGCCGAAGTTGACACTTTCGCTTCCTGACGGAAATCTCATGCTCCTCCGCAAAACCACGCTTGGATCTCTCCAACGCACCACTGCCCATAAGGTACTGATTAAAAAGAAAAACCCCGCCTTTGAGCGGGGTTGATCTTTACAGTTTTTACTTACACTAAATTAGAACGATTAAGCGGACCAAAAAGTGTAAACATCGGCGCGCGCGCGAGTAGCGGAGCGGTCCTCACACATGCCCTGCGTACAACAATGTCCACAACTCTTGGTTTGGACGCCATTCTGTTTACAGATTTGAAGTGGCCGAGGCTTTGGGCGCCAGCGTGTTCGGTCACCTGGGGTGTTTATGCATCGACGGCGAAGGGGAATCGCGGAAGCGTGCGAGGGAACATTGCTCTCGGATTCTGCTTGTCCCGGGTCTCTCGACGCACCAGGGGAGTCGCGTCCGCATGCACTTCACTGATGGTCGAAATCTGTCCCGCCCCGGCTCGTCGATTCTCTCCAACGCGAATCAGAATCGACGAGTACAGGCCACCCGAATCGGTGGTCTCTTCGGCACCTTCGCCGATTGAGCAGCTATGCATGACCGCGAGTCCCGGTGCACACGCCCGGATATGGTTGTCGAACAGAATCCGGCTGCGTGCTGTGTTGTCGGCTCTATCAAACGTCATGGCCTTCGCGCGAAATTCCTCCGTCACGGGCTTATCAAGATGAACTCGACACGCGTCGATAATGACCGTGTGGCGAGGTGCGCCGTCCTTCAGTTCGTGCTCCTCAATGCTAACGCCGGGGGACAGTTGCAGAAGGGTGGTTTGCTTCGCGTTTGAATATCCACCATGGCCGGCAAATACCACCACCGAATAATCAGCACTCCGAAGTCTGCGCACAGCAGATTGGAGCGACGAACTCGATGGTGATTTGAGCACCTCAATTTCGTTCGAATACCACGCGCCACCGGACGAGCTCTGGAAAAAACGACGATAGTTTTCCATATCGACCAACACGCCCGGAATATCTTTATCGGGGCATCCAACAATCAACGCTCTTCTATTCACCATACTATCCTCAACGTTCTGTTTATCCTTCGGATTTTGTTGATTCAGTTTTCTCGTCGAACTTCGAGATAATCGACGTAGCTAGGCGTTCACCTGTGCCAGCTGCGATTGCTGCGAGAATAGTTACCAACGACAAGTGGTCCCGGGCGAAAGCGCTAAACACCAAGTCTGACCGAACAGCCATGGCGGCGACCAGCCCGGATATTGCCCCGGCGACAATTCGCGAGGTGCCCTCAAGGTAATGGAGCCGTTTCCCCGCGCCAACGTCAAACTCTAGCTTGCCGCTTCGTGCGATAACTGAGAAAAGTGCGCCGATTGCGCCGCCGCAGCCAGAAAGCAGCAGCCAGAATGCATCGACGCCGAAGAAAGCACTAGCCGAATTGCGGAGGCACCAAAATGCAGCAAAGATTATGAGGAACGGGAGAGTGGCCACGGCGCTGGCCTCGACATACCATTGACGGGAACGCTCTTCGCTGCGCGAAGCCATGTATTTCTTTGCGCTTTCAAGCGTTCTTTGCGCCCCGTCGAACTCGCCCTCAAAGCAGAGAACGTAAGCTTCGCCAAGCAGCGTTTTATAGCGAATGACTACGTCTTTATCTAGGTCGTCGCGAGGGCACGCTTCCTCAACAGCGATGTCCGCGAGAATTGACGAGCACCGCTTTCGCAGCGATTCCTCTTTTGCAGACTCACGCTGGTCGTACTCCTCGGTGGTACCCCAGTCAATCCTCAGCTTTTCGTCGATGCCGACACAATAGTCGTTCGTACGTCGGATTTCTATGTGCTGTCGGACGTGGGCCCACTTTTCCTTGTAGTCACCGTTGCTGGCAGCGTGCAACGGCACGACTGCACCATCTGCAGTTCTGACGTCGGCATTCATGTCTCAAAAAACCCTCCCCAATTATATTTTTTTGCTGCGACTATCCTTCGCATCGCAAATTATAATACACCACCCGGAGTGTCCGATGGCCGGGGTGCTAGTTTGACATATCCTTATCAAAACGAAGTGCGCCGATTCGCGCGAGCAATCGTGTAAATCCCGCTTAAGAGGGGAATGCAATGGCTTACAAAGCCGTATTTGTTGGAGTCAACAAGCAGCTCGACCCAACGGTCAACGAGCTACCCGGGGCAAAGCGCGACGCCTTAGCACTCTGGTCGCTGTTCTCCGACACGTTCCCCGGCCTCGGCTCCACGCTTCTCGTCGATGAAGCCGCAACAAGAGACGTGGCGTCTCGAGAAATCCTGCAGGCGTTAGATACAGCGTCGGACGAAGACGTCGTTATCCTCAGTTTTGCGGGGCACGGCACGCCCGATGGCTGCCTCGCGTTCTACGACACCGACAGCACAGACCTTTCCGGCACGACTTTGCCGATGGCAACCCTTGCCGACGCATTCAGGTTGACCAAGGCTAGAGCAGTTCTATTTGTCCTGGATTCGTGTTTTAGCGGACATGCCCCAGCGCGAGTGCTCGAGGTCAATGCAACGCCGCGTAGCGCCTTCTCGCTAGAGAATGTTGCCGGCGATGGGCGAGTGCTTCTCGCAGCATGCACGGCAACCCAATCGGCTTGGGAGCAGCCTGGAACTGGCCACGGCCTGCTGACGGCTGCATTGATTCAAGCCATGGCAGATGGAATGGCGGAGACAGTGAGTTTTCCCGCAATCGCGGATGAGATTATCCAACTCACCCGAGTCGCCGGCGAGAGACTTGGCTATACGCAAACACCCGTGTTCTTAGGGCACGTAGAGGGTGGGTTGGTCTTCCCAAGGCTTAAGCGCGGGGCTAACTTCAATGCCAGCTTCCCCTCGACGAACGTCATTCACATCAATGGGCCGTTTTCGGACCTCCTCGCGCATGGTTTCCCAGAGGCAATTGTTGAGCAGTGGGCCGCACGCTTTCCGGATGGGCTAAACGCGCTTCAGATGCGAGCCGTCAATGAGTACGGCGTCCTGGCTGCCCGTTCACTCATGGTCGTCGCCCCGACTAGCTCGGGAAAGACCATGGTGGGGGAGCTCGCAGCCATTCAGTCGGTCATCGCGGGCCAGAAGGCGGTATTCCTACTGCCGTACCGCGCCATCGTCAATGAAAAATTCGAGGAATTCACCGCCAGGTATGGGGAGGCCGGCCTGCGCGTGGTCCGTTGTTCGGGGGATGCGTCCGACTCGGTCGGCTCTATCCTAACGGGTAGATACGACCTTGCCTTCTTCACCTACGAGATGTTCCTCAGTGTCGCGCTTGGTTCGCCCCACCTGTTGAGCCGTTTAGGCGTTGTGGTGGTCGATGAGGGGCAGTTCATTGCCGACCCACGGCGCGGTATCACGGTCGAGCTGATACTCGCCATGCTTGTTCGGGCCAAGGAGCGCGGCGTATCTCCGCAGCTTGTCTTGCTATCGGCTGTCCTAGGCGAATTGAACGGCTTCAATCAATGGCTGGATGTTCCCGTCCTTCTCTCCAGGGAGCGTCCAGTACCGCTGATTGAGGGGGTTATCGACCGCAACGGCATGTTCCAATACCTGGACGTCGACGGTGCCATCAAGACCGAAGAGATGTTGCCACGGCACGCCATTGTCCAACGAACGAAGGAGCAATCTTCGCAGGACGTGGTTGTCCCATTGGCCCAAAAGCTTGTACCTGTCGGGGAGAAGCTAATTGTCTTCAGAAACTCGCGCGGAAAGGCGCAAGGTTGCGCCAAGTACCTCGCGAGGGAGCTCGGCCTTCGCCCGGCGACAGCAGCACTTGAAGCCTTGCCAAAGCACGGCTTGAGCTCTGCATCTCACGATTTGCGCTTTTGCCTGGAGGGCGGCACTGCCTTTCATAGCGCAAACCTGACGAGAGTTGAGAGAGAAGCCGTCGAGCGGGGGTTCCGTAATGCTGACGGTGGGATTCACGCGCTTGCGTCGACGACAACACTGGCTGCGGGCATCAACACACCGGCATCGACAGTCATCCTTGCCGAAAAGGAGTTCCTCGGTGAAGACGGCCGGCCCTTCACCATCGCCGAATACAAGAACATGGCTGGTCGAGCCGGTCGCTTGGGATTCAAGGAGACAGGAAAGGCCATCATTCTCGCTGACAATCCTATGGAGCGAACCCAACTCTTTGCGCGCTATGTCCAGGGCCAGCCAGAAGACGTGGTTTCTTCGTTCAGGAATGAAAAGCTGGCGACCTGGGTTCTACGCCTTCTCAGCCAGGTTCGTGGAGTGTCGACGGCAGAGATTCCAGGTCTACTCGTCAATACGTTCGGGGGATATGCTGCCTCGCGAGCGAATCCGGCATGGGTACCCTGGGTTGAAGAGCAAATTTCGGCGCTCATCTCCCGACTGCTCCAAGCCAATCTGGCGGAGGAGGAGAACGGAGTGATTCATCTCACCCTTCTTGGCCAGGCAGTGGGAGCATCATCGCTGTCATTCGAGTCTGGGCTGCGCCTCGTTGAGCTTGTGAGGGGTGTGGACTGGGCGACTACGCCATCAGTCTACGTGCTGTGTCTGCTTCAGGTCTTGGAGGAATTGGACGCGGTAAATGCGCCTACCTTGAAACGCGGCACCACTGAGGCGGTTCGAGTAAGCCAAACTACGCAACGGTTCGGCTTGCGTGCCGCGCAACTTCTGCAGAGGTTCGGTGCCGACCAACATCAGTTTTGGAAGCGATGTAAAAGAGCGTGCGTTATCTATGATTGGATAGACGGTGTTGCCGTTGACGAAATTGAGCGCCGTTACACGACGAACCAATTCTGGGCGGCCATCAGTTTTGGCGACATCGTGAACATCACAGACACGACTCGCTATCATCTGCGTTCCGCCCGTGGCATCCTTACAGCACTGTTTCTCGACAACCCCGAACTGCTGACGTCGGTTGAAGAGCTGATTCCTCGTCTAGAGTTTGGTCTCCCGACGCGGGGACTTCCTTTGCTCGACCTACCGATAGAGCTCAACCGTGGTCAGCTTCTCGCATTGATTGAGCGTGAGGCGCTCAATTCGGAGGCGGTATCTGCCATGCCCGACGATGCACTGACCCAGTGTATTGGGGCCGAAAGCACGGCGCAACTGCGGGAAGTACATCGCCAACTTGCCGACGCGGCGCTCGGCGCTGCGTCGGCAGACTCCAAGTATGTCCGGAACTAATTCAAGGGAGGGGGTTCCCCCGCTCACTCCGGACTACATCATGCAATCTGATGCCCGAGCGAGTGGGGGAACCCCACCTCCACGCTTGCAATTCCAAACTCACTCATTTCGATGACTATCAAGAAGCGGCATCACTACGTGCCGAAGGCATACCTGAAAGCCTTTGCTGATGCCGCGGGCCGCGTCCTTGTCTACCGTAAGGACGAACCGAGCAAGGTCTTGCATGTCGCCCCGGACGGAACCGGCTTCGAGCGGTACTACTACTCTCAGCCAACGCCTGATGGTGGGGTTGACCACAATCTGCTTGAAGACCTGTTCTCGCAAACGGAAGGGCTATGGCCTGCGGTCGTCGAACGTCTCAGCCGCGGAGAGAACGTCAACGACTCGCTACTGCTCATCTTCGAATTCATGCTTCTTCAGCGAGTTCGGGTGCCGGCTAGCAGAGATGCAACAGAAGCGAGGTTGGCAGCGCAGGTTCACCAGGCGATGCTCGACATGTTTGCCGAAGGGAAGCTGCTTCCGCCGCCTCCCGAGTTAGCGGGCCGACTTGACGAAGTCGTCGTTTCCATCGACCCTCACAAGTCCATTCATGGCATGGTCGATGACGTGTTCGCGGCCCGTAATGTGTTCGAGAGCATTGGTCTCTTTGCAATTCAGAATCGGACCAACGTGCCCTTCCTAACAAGCGACAACCCAGTTATATGGTTCGACCCATCGGTTCCGGTAGACGAACTTCAGCCGTACACGGTCCCAACTGGCGGTCCAATAATGCTCTTCTTCCCCGTGAGCCCGACCACACTGCTAGTCGGAGCAAGCGACCAAAAAACTAGGTTCTCGGAACACGGGCTTATGTACGGTGAGGTAGCGGACGAGGACTGGGTCTTCCGAGTCAATCTCGAGGTCTGCAGATTTGCCTACAAGGCCGTCTACGCCAGCAAGCCCGGGCTTGAAGAGATGATTGAAGCATTCGCGGACGAATCGCCTGTGTGGCAGCGGGAAGGGGGAACCGGCAGGCTAGCGTTTGGAAAGCGGCAGACGAAGCCTAAGTGGGGGGCGAAGTAAAGGGAGCAGAGCGTAGAGGACGATATTGGTCGTGCTATTACCGGCAATATTTTGCCGGTAATAGACGAAATCACGTTCAACAGGCAAAATTCTACCTGTTATTACGACTACAGCCAGCGAGGTGTGGAGGATGCGATGCGAGCAATAGGTCACGCGCCCAGAAACCTAACGCCAGAGGAAATGGAAGCCGAGCTAGGGGAGCGGCTGAAAACCCTGCGCGTACACCGCAATCTGGACCAAGCCACGCTGTCAATGCGTGCGGGTATCAGCGTGCGGGCGTTGCGGAACCTCGAATGCGGCAACGGTTCATCGTTGCATACCCTCATCGTGGTCCTCCGAACTCTCGGACGGGAGCAATGGCTTGAGACCATAGCTCCTGTCCCGACTATCAATCCACTGATGCTTACACGAGAAGCGAAACCACGCCAACGCGCCAGCAAACCGAGACTCAAGCGGTCGGTGCTTCCGCCAGCGCCATAACATCCGGTTTTCAAACCTAGCAACGTCCCAACCCTAGCGGGTCGGATACCGCCTCTCTCTATGTCTTTGCAGGAATTGCTGCTGAGAATTGGCCCATCAGCGTTGATGCCTGAGTCTTCGACACAAGACTCCGGTTCCAGACCATGACCTGTTGCAATTGATAGTCCAGCGCTCCGACGCCATTGGGCCGGAATAAGAACAGTACCCCGTGGAGTGTGGCCTTGATATGCTGGAACTTCGCAGCTCGAGTTCGTATTTCCTCAGAATCGCCAGCATTTGTGTCTTGGAATAGGCCGAACACACCACGCCGACAATGCTCTGGCACGTCGGGGTCGCCGTACATCGCGAGTTTGCAGTCGAACCCGTCTGGCATTCCCAGAAGAATGTCCGAAATACATATAACGACGATGTTGACAACTCCTGGCACGACCTTCAGGAACTTGACTGGAGTACCGTCCGACTTTTGAACCTTCGAGAGAATGGTGGACTGCAGGCGGAAGATTTCTTCCGCCTCGTCATCGCCGTGCTTCATGGCCACATAGTTCTGACCCGCCGCCAACTGTTTCGCAATATCATCGGCGGTAGACTTATCCTGCTGTTGTAGTCGCAGCTCAAAGAAGACTGCATCGCCTGTCGCCCCAGCCAACCTAAAATCGATTGAGCTGGTTTGCCCTGAATCCTGCCTGACTTCATATTCCAGAGGCATGCCAGCGGTCTCAAACTGATAGGCGAAGGTTGCCTCCAGCAAGAATGCGAGAAAGTTGCTCTTATCGTTTGCCCGAGCAAGCGTGTTGAACAGCGCACCATAGCGTCCGGTTACCTCCAGCGCATGAAGCTTAGCCAAGAGGCCGTCAACTTGGTCGTCCGGTTGGTCGGCCCCGCCAGAGGCTTTAATTGCAGCTTCGAGAATTGGACGGTCGATGGGCATAGCTTTCTCTCATTGAGCCTACACTAAGAATTCCCCTAGCGGAGTCACACCGATAACGTCAGACGACGGTATCAATTGGCGCAGGCACGCCTCGGATTCGTAGAGATGAGCGTCTGGATGAACCGTTGCGTGATAGTGACTCAGCACCGCACGTGACATCGCGTATGCGGCCCTGAGGGCATCCCCTGGAAGAGCCACCTCAACGACGACCGGACGCCCAATTGCCTCCAGCTTCGGCGCTATTGTCAAATGCTGTTTGAGAGGCATGAAGATTGCCTCACCACCGAAGAATCGGAAAAACGTCTCGGTCCCTTTCGTCTTGATTAAGGAGCGGGATAGGCATGCCCAAACGAGGCCGTCTCGTACACTGCGTTGACCATGATGCTCGAAGTAGGTCTCCCACGCAGCCATGATGTCGGCTATTTCCATTGCGGTGAAGTGGTCACGGAATGTCGCCAGGAACTCAGCCTGATGGGCTGCTACGTCGGTTGGGCGAAGGCCGTGTGCCTCAAAAAAGCCAGGCGACGGTTCCTTAGTGCAGTGATACCCGTGGATGCGCTGCTGCTTCAGATACACCTCAAGTTCGTCGGCGATAGCGCGAACAGAGCGGCTCTCTAGAACGGCATCCAAGAACTCGCGCTGCTCGAACAGTTGCCGATGTTCGGCTAAGCGCGCAACAAATTCGGCGGGCAGCGCGGCTACAGAGTCAAGGCGTAGGGGTAGCGACATGGCAAAAGTATTGCACGGACTCGGATGCGCATGTGGCTCTGCTTCTTCTGGCGAGTCCTGATAGCGAGTCTTAGATAGCCCGCTACTTGTCCTCTTGCCAAAGGACGGCAGCTAGGCCGCTCGCCGAACCAGACTGCCCTGGCGGACATTAGCCCATGTCCTCGTGAACCTCGGCCAGCCACTCCCGAATGTACTGCTGCGCGCATTCGTCGCTAATGTCGCGCACGGAGTCGAGAAGTAAGAAGTTGCGTACGAGCTCTCCGGGTTCACGACCGAAATGGTAGGCGATGTATGCGTGACCGCCGTGACGCGTCCCATCGTAGTCAACGAAAAGCGTCGAGTTGGGCCGGTCCAGAATAATTAAGGGATGTTCCATTGTTGGCGGCTCCCTTCGACGCTGTCGTTCCCGACGTCGGTTGTTTGCAAAGTGGTGGGGGAGTAATGCAGTCGTCGCAGTACACATGCCTCCAATAGTCGTCTCTTAGTACGCCGGGGCGGCCACAGCATTCACACGTGGTTTGAGCACTCAGTTCAGCATGCTCAATGGAATATCGAATGCAGAGCGAAGCCTGACCATGGAACAAGTAGCCACTCGCCATCGATATTCGCAACCTCCCCTCTGTTTCGCGAATTTCACGGCAAAACGGAATGAGGGGGGAAACATCAAGGGGCGCGGATGCTCCCCAACGCAGTCGGCGGTCCAGGGATGCCATTTCCCAAGTCGCGTCAGCTGGCTCGCACCATATGTCACGGAGGTGCTGCTCAATTTCCTGCGCAGCCGCCTCAATAATCGGATACCACCCCCTGCCGCATTGAATGCCTAGTAGCGCAAGGGTTGACGGGTAGGCTTCGGGATAATGAACTGACCGGAAGAACAACGGGTACTTTGAGAAGAGCCGCCGTTGTGGCTCCGGCCATTGCCATGCGTCCTCATGGTTGAGGACGCCGGACGAAGGATTTGGGCGACGGCCCGTCCCGTAGCCGCTCATTGATGGACCTCTTTCAACATTTCTTGCCCGGCAGGCTCGCGCTTCCATGGAGACTAGGAGCGGCGAGCTGTTGCAATGCAATCTACAGTTTAGCCGTTGCCTAAGGCTTGAACGAAGTCCCCGCGGGGCATCAACGGTCAAGCATCCAGCGGCCCAAATTCTACGAATTTCGTAGAGAAACAGCAAGCCATTTCTACGATATTCGTAGGATGACTAAGAAGGAGCCAGCGACACTTTTCGGACGCCGTCTGCGGGAGGCGAGGCGACGAGCCGATATTCCACAGGACCGACTAGGTGTCCAAATCGGCCTTGACGAAGGGACCGCAAGTGCTCGAATGAGCCGCTACGAAACGGGCACGCACGAGCCTCCGTTTGGCATCGCTCTGAAACTGGCACAAGCGCTCCAGTTGCCAGCTGCATACTTCTACTGCGAGGACGATGAGCTTGCCGAGCTGCTACTCGCTTGGGCGCGTCTCTCGAGGAAGGAACATAGCCACATCAAGTCCCTGATTGAGACCCTGTTGGCCCGCAAACACGGCTATGCCGATGAACAGTGACATCATCGATTGGGATGCTCACCCTCCGTTTAGTCAACGATGGTCCTTGAGTCCCAGCGTCGCCCAGCAGGCTGGCAGTATCACGAAGTATCGCCACTTTTGAGAAGTTTTATTTCGCGTGATACTCGGTGATACCGCCGAGCGGAACTCTCGCGGCACACCCTGTAAAGTGGTCGCGTCTATCACTAGCGCTCCTAGCAGTCGCTCGTACCGGCCCCAGCGGTCAATCACCCTGGCGCCTAGAGAGAGGCTTCGTCTTTGGCGGCCGCGTTTGCTCTCGGTCGACTCTCGGCAGCGGCTGGCTTAGAAACTGGGCATCCAGGCCACGGTTGCTCGCGTTGTATGCCCATACAACAAACTGCTCCAATAGTCGTTCGTTCTCAGCCTTGAGCCTCGCGTTTTCGGCCTCCAATCGCTGGTAGCGCTCCAAGAGCGCTTGCGCTTCCGTGGCGCCGAGCCCTGCAGAGCCTTGTTTCTTGCTGCGAGGCAGCCCTGTGAGGCGTTCCTTCGTTAATTGGAACGCCTGTTTGATACGCGCATGCTGACTGAGCGCCTGCCTGGTGTATCGAGCCTTCAGGCGGGTCTCGACGGTCTCAATGAGGAGTTCCCATGAGAGCTTTCCATCCCAGCCGTCCAGTAGGCGAGCGATGGCCTCTATGTCTTGGTCCCCCAGATTTCGCGCTCGGGATTTCGATGTTCTAGGCATCGACTTTCTCCATCATGGTGAGCAAGTTGCGCATGGCTTGCGTTGACGTAGCCTCATCCGCTAAGGATGCCGTCTCATGTCCCAGAGCAGCACGAGCCTCCGCGGCCTGCTCAATTCGAGATGGGACCGGGAGGTTCGATAGCTGGATGATGGCGCCTCTGGAGACCTTGGGGTCATCGAGGATGACGCACAACTGCGTCAGCCTCTCGACGGCCAACCTATGGTGTTCCACCCAGCGGCTGGCGCCAAAATAGCCATCACCCTGGGCTTGTTCTGCTGCGGCAAGGTTCTCTCTGGCAGTTTCGAGTTCCGCGCGAATTCTGGCGGTCCGCATCTCATCCCCTTTGATACACACCTGCTCATGGCAGTTGAGGCAATCCGCATGCAACTGGCAAGGAGCCATTGTGTAGTCATGAATGCAGACACCAAACTCCGTGGTGTGAGCAGTTGGGACTTTAAGCCGGGCAAACTCATCGCGATGAATCACTATCCGCTTAGGGAGCTCAGCCAGCGGACCGAATACCTGGCAGTCATCGCCAAGGGCATTTCGAATCTTAAGTACCAGCTCGTCGGCGGACACGTGGTCGTAAGCCGCATTTTGATGAATGTTCTTGCGTCCAGACCATTTTGCAATGTCGAGCTGGCTCAGCCCTCCGGCCTGCGCCAGGGTGTTCAGATAATGCCGAAACTGGTGTGTCGTGACTTTGATTGGACTCCCGTCAGGCTCCGTAAATCCGTAGCGCTCAAAGATGGTCACGTGGTGACTGCCATTTTTTGGTCCAAGCCTATTATTGACTTGATTTACGTTTACCGCCTCGACAATTCCCACCCACGATGCCCTGTCTGCTGCAAAGTCATTTCTCTTAGCAACAAATAATGCATCACTAAATTTCAGCTCCAACTCAGCATTAAGCCAGGGAAACCCCCGAGGCAGCTGCGACAAAATAAATCGCTCGATGTCCGAGAACCGAGCGTAATGCTTTCCTTCGACGCAGACTGTTTCGATACCCTTGCTTTTGTACCACCCGTTGATGACACTACGGTCCGTCTCCTTTCCAAATAGAATGAAACCGACCTCGGAGTTTCTTAACAAGGCTTTTCCACGCAAATACTCATACTCAGGCAGAATATAGACCCTATTGGGGTTATCTTCATACCAGCGCGCTACCTCCCGGGCGTGCCTTGTGTATTTTCGAATCTTGTTGAGCGCCTCACTCACGACCTCCTTCATCGAGGGCACAATCCATTTCACCATCGGGTCTGCACCCTTTGCAGGCCACCACCGAAGACCATAGGCCTCAGAACCATCTGCATTCCGCTGGTGAACTTCACAATCGGTTGGCAGCATCAGCACCTCATTAATGCGGTCTGGCGCCGCACAAAGGAGTGCCGCAATAGAGGAAACCAGCACAAAAGTGGTTTCGTCAGCAAGCCGAAATATCTTTGGCAAGGCATCCAAGGCGGCCTCCGATGGCAGCTTTGAGGCACGCTCTTCATCAAACTGCTGGCCCACGCGTCCTTGAGTTCTCTGTCGCGTTATAGGACTCTTCCAACTATTAGCTGGGATTGCGGTTAGACGATGTCTCTCCAAAAAGGCTGCAATCCTTTGAAGATGCCCCCCTATACTAACAGCACTGCCCCGGTAATTCTCCACGGTTATCTGCGCCGCTCGATTCAATATCGCGGCATCAATGCGAACAGGGGTAACTTCCCCTCCCTCCGTCAACGCCTCGTGAACCATCCGCAATGCGGCCAGCACAGGACCGAAGCTCGTCAGCGGCCGCATCGCATTTGTATAACGAATATATGCCTTAGCAAATGACTTGTAAGGTTCGGTCATCGCCTGCGGCTCTGGCAAGTCTAAGGAGGAGTAGGTATAAAATCGCAGCCTGGTACGTTTGTTCCCCATGCCTTTCAGGTTCACGTGGTCAGAAATATCCCGTTCGTCAGCATCAAATGCCAGGTCGTTTCCGTACGTGGTTAGCTGGTTACGGCATAGTTGGATGAACTGCTCCAAGTTACTTTCCGCGTCCCTTTCCGCTCGAGGGGTAAATAGGATGAGTTCAGCACTCATGGGCTTTCTCCAAATCCACCTCTCTTATTACTTGGCATTGACGAATGACCTCGGCAACGGCCAAGATGGTTCGGTCGTTAATCGAGGCAATCCGCTTGTCGGCAACCACGAGCTTGCGCTCACGCTCGGCCAACAAGTGGTTCAGGACAGCTTCATGCGGCCCGTCGAGCCAGGCCTGGAAGCTCTGGCAGGTGTAGCAAGCTATGGGTGCCGAGAACCCACAAAAGCCGTGGCTGCCGCAGCTCCCCATTGGCTGGCAACTACGTTCGATACGTGGGTCGAAGACTCTGCTCGATGGGTCGCTTCCGCGGGTAGCAGCCGACTCGTCGGCAATGACGACGCCAGCAAACGCTTGCGCCAACGGAGCCAGTGCCATGGCAACGGCCTTGTCGATGCGCTCAACGATTTCCGGAGTTGATTGCACGTACACGCCGACGTTTTGGGTATCGGTATGGTCCAGCAGTTCAGCGATGACCAGCTCGCCGTGCCCTTCCCGCGCGGCCCTGGTGCCCAAGGTTCTTCGAAATCTGGTGGCAGTAATATGAATAAGGTCGCCAGTGCGCTCGGAAAATACCTCGAGCTTCCCCAGAATTCTTACGAGCTTATTGGCGAGCGAAGTAGCCGTCAGGTGATACTCCATTCCGACGGGCTGTTGGTCAGTCTCATTTGCAGGAAAAAGAGGTGCTTGTCGAGGGTCTTCGAGCTTCCCTTCAAATGATTTCTCAACCTCGGTCGCATACTCATACAGCAACTGGCCAATCTGCGGCGTTATAAGGCGTTCCTTGAACTCCAGCCGCGCAGCTTTCCGTTGCTTGGCACGGGGAACCTTTAGGCAGTAATTATGCGAGCCATCCTGGGCTCGCAGGACGTTGACATCGCACAATTTTAGCAGGGCATATTGAGCCGGCCTCTGTCCAAGAAGCATAAACAACCACGCCAGAAGATAATCATCCTTGGCAACTGAGCCAGAGGCAAAGGCGTGATTCAGTGCGACCTGTATGGATTCGAGCTCAATGTCCGTGAACGGCCCGTTGTGCGGGTCCATCGTCAAGACCGCCGCCCCCTTCTGATTACCTTTCAGCCTGAGCTCGTTAAGCAGGGCAATCGCTTGGGAAGTGACACCGTGATAACCAAGCGAGTGCCATTTCTTAAGGAAACCTGCCAGCGCACCCAGGTACCATTTCCGACCTCCAAGAGCCGAATGGTAGTTCAGTAAGTCAATTTCTGATACTTCGTGTAGCGGTTCAATTCGACCCTCGGCAAGATGCTTGAATAGATGTTCGGCTCGCTGAAACATATTGTCCAGGTGCCGCAGAGATTTGTTTTCTGCGTACCAGATTAACGCCTTCTGAAAGCCATGTACGAACATCGGCGTTGCCGCACCAATTAGTCGTGCAAAGTTAATACTGGCGGCAGCATGCCCCTCTCGAATTATCCACCGTACCTGACTAGGGTCAAACAAAGCTCCACCACGAGTCCGAACGACAGGAGATTTTGTTTTTATGCTTATGGGTAGTGCGGTCATCAGATGTCGTTCTTATTGGTCATTTCAGACTGAAGTTGCAGGGATACTTCATTGGCCCGCTGGCGCACATGCCGCCGGGTGTAATTGACCGCCGTACCCGACGTTTCAGACCATCCCATGAGGAAAGAGCGCATCTTCTGCTCGTCAGCTTCCGGCGTCTTCATTTGGTCCATGGCCTGAGAGAAATTGTCATTCCAAGTGTGCCGCAGCACGTGGGGAGACAAATCATCCGGCAATTCTGGAATATGTGTGCGTAGGAAAGCGAAGCACTTGTTCAATGCACTCAGGGACATAGGTGCCCCGGTCTTGTCGGCCACAAAAAGATACTCATGCTTCCGAGCGCCTACCAGATGCCGACGCGCGTGAATTACATAATCGTGGGTCAGTCGGCAGAGGTCTGGGGAGATAGGCAACACGCGGTCCCGAGTTTTAACCGTCGGCTGTTCATTTCGGGGGTCCTCTGGTGCATCCGCCCTGCGGACGATGGTGACGGTTTCCTTCCGGAAGTCAATGTCCGAGACCTTCACATTCAGCAGCTCACCGCGGCGTAGGCCGAAGGAATATAACCACCGGAAGACCAGCTCATTCCTTAACTTGGCGAATTTCCCTGCCCAAGGATTCTCTGGGGAACTCCTGGCAGTTACCGACAAAAGGCGGGTCGCGGTCTCACGCGGTAAGCCTTCTCGGGCGGACACGACGTTCCTGCTGCGGTGGTCGGGAGCCCGGGCCAGCAGCGTTTCGATGACCATCTGCCGAGCGGATTCGAAAGCCTGAAACCTCGAGCTACTGGCATGCAGCTTCAACAGATGTGCCTTGGCCAACCAGGACACATAGTCAGCAATCCCGCGGACCCGATTGGCTGCCGATTCAGCAACAACCATTTTGGGCCTCGCATTCGTACGAAGCTGGCGCAACCGCTCTAAGGACTGCACCCGCGAGGGTTTCGCCCCAGCTTCGGCTTTCTGATTGCCAGCTGCAATCATGTCGGCCAGACAGAGGGAACAAGCATTTGCCAAAGACTCAATCTCGGCTAGGTCGGCAATGCGGCCTTCCTGAAAGCGAGCCTCGATGTCGATGCCTTCCTTCTCGAGGAAGAGCAGCAGCAGCATGATATGGCGCAGCGACTGCTCGATGGTGTTCGCTGCGAGATTGCGCCCTCGGAGCTGAGTCAGTGAATAAATCGTCGGCTCAAATAGCGGCGCTCCAACCCTTGTGTCGATGAGCACAGGCAACCGCTCCCCCGAGGACAACCTCAGAGTTCTCACGGCGTAGGGGTTGGTCATTGTTTACACTCTCCATAGGTGAACACTATGAAAAGTATAGGATAGCTAACAAAAAAATGTAAACAATGAAAAAAGCCCCACCAAATCAATGGTGAGGCTTGAGTTATTTACTTTCCTGAACCTGTTCCGGGCTAGAACGGAATATCGTCGTCCATGTCCTCGAAGCCGTTCGACGGCGCCGGCTGCGGACGCCGCGCCGCGCCGCCGCCCTGCTGGCCACCGCCACCGCCGGCAGCCTGGCCGCCGCGCGCGCCATAGCCACCACCGCCGCCGCCACCGCCGCTCGACTCGCGGCCGCCGCCGTAGCCGCCGCCCATGTCGTCACCGCCGCCACCGCCGCCCATGCCCTGGCGCGAGCCCAGCATCTGCATCTGATCGGCGACGATTTCGGTGCTGTATTTTTCCGCGCCGGACTGGTCGGTCCACTTGCGGGTGCGGATGCGCCCTTCGATATAGACCTGCGAGCCCTTCTTCAGGTACTGGCCGGCGATCTCGGCCAGCTTGCCGAAGAAGGCGATGCGGTGCCACTCGGTGGCTTCCTTGAACTCGCCGCTCTGCTTGTCCTTGTAGCGGTCGGTGGTCGCCAGGCGGATGTTGGTCACGGCGTCGCCGCTGGGCATGTAGCGGGTTTCGGGGTCCGCGCCCAGGTTGCCGACGAGGATGACTTTATTGATCGATGCCATGTGAGTGTTCTCCCAGGGCCACGCCCTCTGCTGCAAGCGGCGTGGCGATGCCTTGACTGATGCGCAAACAAATGCGCTGGAAAAAAATGCGCGTAAACGAATAACGCGCCCCCGGCCATTGAGTCGGGCGCGCGGTCATGCTAACGCCAAATTGCGGCGAAAAGCGTTAATAAGTGATGCGGGAAACCCTTGCGGGCCCACCTCCGTCATCGCCGGCGTTGCCGCCGGCTTCAGGCGGCGACGGCCGGCGCACTGCTTTTCCGCGCCGGGGGCGACTTCATGTTCCAGGCGATTATAAGCCAGAGGAGCAGCACCACCGCACAGCCGAGGAACACGGCGCTGCGGCCTTCGTGCTTGAGCAGCCAGCCGCCGACCGCGCCGCCGAGGAACAGGCCCAGCGCCTGGGTGGTGTTGTACACGCCGAGCGCGGCTCCGCGCGCGGCGGCGGCGTAGCGCGACACCAGCGAGGGCTGCATGGCTTCGAGCACGTTGAAGGCGACGAAGAACAGCAGCAGCACCGCGACGATGCCCCACAGGCCGTGCACGGCGGCGAACAGCAGCTGCACGGCGGTCATCAGTCCGACCGCGCACAGCAGCACGGGACGCACCTTGCCGTAGCGCTCGGCGGCCATCATCGGCCCGAGCATCAGCACGAAGGACACCAGCACCACCGGCAGGTAGACCTTCCAGTGCTGGTCCAGCGGCATGCCGGCGTCGCTGAGCATGGCCGGCACCACCATGAACATGGCGACCTGGGAGGCGTGCAGCGCGAGCACGCCCACGTTGAGCCGCAGCAGGTCGGGGTTGGCCAGCACGGCGCGGAACGGCATGCGCACCGGATGCGGCGGCGGCGGCGCGGGCACCAGGAACAGCGTGACCAGGATGGCGAGCACGCCGAGCACCGACATCAGCGTGAAGATGCCCGGCATGCCGATGCCGTGCAGCAGCGGCGAGGCAATCACCAGCGACAGCGCGAAGGTCAGGCCGATGCTGCCGCCGACCAGGGCCATCGCCTTGGTGCGGTGCTGCTCGCGGGTCAGGTCGGCGATGCAGGCGGTGATGGCCGCGGAGATCGCGCCCATGCCCTGCAGCGCGCGCCCGGCGATGATGCCGTTGAGCGTGTCCGCGTTCGCCGCCACCAGCCCGCCGGCGACGAACAGCAGCAGCCCGGCGACCATGACCGGCTTGCGGCCGACGCGGTCGGACAGCCAGCCCAGCGGGATATGGAGGAAGGCCTGCATCAGGCCGTAGATGCCCATCGCCAGGCCCACGCGCTGGGCGTCGTGCCCATCGGGCAGCCCGGCCGCGTATTCGGCGAACACCGGCAGGATCAGGAACAGGCCGAGCATGCGCAGCGCGAAGATGCTGGCGAGCGAGATGCTGGCCCGCAGTTCCATGCGGGTCATGCGGTCGCGCCCGGCGGCCGGCGCGCTGGCGCCGTCGGCCTTGGAATCGTCGGCCTTGGCCGCATCTTGGGAGGAGCTATGGATCGACGACATTGCGATCGTGGGAATTTCCGAGACTGGTTGCCGGACCGGCCCGCGCGGCGTGCCGGATGCGCGCGCCGCGCGCCAGGCTGCCGCGCGGCCTCACCGGAGGCACCGTCCGGAGCGCCGCCGCGGCCCCCTGCAGGGACACTGCTGGAACGCCTCGGGGGCACCGCGCAAACCCGTGGCAAACCCGCAAAAAAGGCCTCCCGCAGGTGCTGCCGGACAGGGGCTGGCAACCCCGGAAACCGAAGTTCGGTATATTAACAGGTTTGCTTCGCCGCGCTTCGGGCGCCGCAACGGGCGCCGCGCGGCCCGGGGCGGGCCGCCGGAGCCGCGCCTGGCATGCTTTTTTCTTGGAAATTCCGTGAGACCGGCCTGTCGACCTGACCGGCGGCCCCGCCTGGCGAAGACAATCGGTATATGGAAGAAATCAGAATCCGTGGTGCCCGTACCCACAACCTGAAGAACATCAATCTCGACCTGCCGCGCAACAAGCTGATCGTGATCACCGGGCTGTCCGGTTCGGGCAAGTCGTCGCTGGCCTTCGACACCCTGTACGCGGAGGGCCAGCGCCGCTACGTGGAGTCGCTGTCGGCCTACGCGCGCCAGTTCCTGCAACTGATGGAGAAGCCCGACGTGGACCTGATCGAGGGCCTGTCGCCCGCGATCTCCATCGAACAGAAGGCAACCAGCCACAACCCCCGCTCCACGGTCGGCACCGTCACCGAGATCCACGACTACCTGCGCCTGCTGTTCGCGCGCGCCGGCACGCCCTACTGCCCCGACCACAACCTGGCGCTGCAGGCGCAGAGCGTGTCGCAGATGGTGGACGCGGCGCTGGCGCTGCCGGAAGACACCAAGCTGATGATCCTGGCGCCGGTGGTGGCCAACCGCAAGGGCGAGCACTCCGACCTGTTCGACACCATGCAGGCGCAGGGTTTCGTGCGTTTCCGCATCCGCTCGGGCGGCGGCACCACGCACGAGGCGCCGGCGGTGGTCTACGAGGTGGACGCGCTGCCCAAGCTGAAGAAGACCGAGAAGCATTCGATCGACGTGGTGGTCGACCGCGTCAAGGTGCGCGCCGACATCAAGCAGCGCCTGGCGGAATCGTTCGAGACCGCGCTGCGGCTGGCCGACGGCCGCGCCGTGGCGCTGGAGATCGACAGCGGCCAGGAGCACGTGTTCAGCTCCAAGTTCGCCTGCCCGATCTGCTCGTACTCGCTGCAGGAGCTCGAGCCGCGCCTGTTCTCGTTCAACAACCCGATGGGCGCCTGCCCGAGCTGCGACGGCCTGGGCCAGATCACCTTCTTCGATCCCAAGCGCGTGGTGGCCTTCCCCAACCTGTCGCTGGCCTCGGGCGCGATCAAGGGCTGGGACCGCCGCAACCAGTTCTACTTCCAGATGCTGCAAAGCCTGGCGGCCTACTACGACTTCGAACTGGAAACGGCCTTCGAGGACCTGCCGGCCGAGGTGCAGGAAGTGGTGCTGCACGGCTCGGGCGAGGTGGAGATCCCGTTCACCTACATGAACGAGCGCGGCCGCACCACGGTGCGCGAGCACGCTTTCGAGGGCATCATCCCCAACCTGGAGCGGCGCTACCGCGAGACCGACTCGGTCGCGGTGCGCGAGGAACTGGCCAAGTACCAGAACAACCAGGCCTGCCCGGCCTGCCACGGCACGCGGCTGCGCACCGAGGCGCGCCACGTCAAGCTCGGCGAGAACGACCAGGCGCGCGCGATCTTCGAGATCAACGGCTGGCCGCTGCGCGACGCGCTGACGTACTTCCTCACGCTCGACATGCACGGCGCCAAGCGCGAGATCGCCGACAAGATCGTCAAGGAAATCACCGCGCGGCTGAACTTCCTCAACAACGTCGGGCTGGACTATCTCTCGCTCGAGCGCAGCGCAGACACGCTCTCGGGCGGCGAGGCGCAGCGCATCCGCCTGGCCTCGCAGATCGGCTCGGGCCTGACCGGCGTGATGTACGTGCTCGACGAGCCGTCGATCGGCCTGCACCAGCGCGACAACGACCGCCTGATCGGCACGCTCAAGCACCTGCGCGACATCGGCAACTCGGTGCTGGTGGTGGAGCACGACGAGGACATGATCCGCGCCAGCGACTACGTGGTCGACATCGGCCCCGGCGCGGGCGTGCACGGCGGCATGATCGTGGCCGAGGGCACGCCGGCGCAGATCGAGCAGTCGCCTAACTCGCTGACCGGGCAGTACATGTCCGGCGCGCGCCGCATCGAGGTGCCGCCCACGCGCACCGCGCCCGACGACGACAAGCTGCTGCGCATCGTCAACGCCACCGGCAACAACCTGCGCAACGTCAGCGCGGAAATCCCGGTGGGCCTGCTGACCTGCGTGACCGGCGTGTCCGGCTCGGGCAAGTCCACGCTGATCAACGACACGCTCTACCACGCGGTGGCGCGCCACCTGTACGGCTCCACGGCGGAGCCCGCGCCGCACGACCGCATCGAGGGGCTGGAACACTTCGACAAGGTCATCAACGTCGACCAGAGCCCGATCGGCCGCACCCCGCGCTCCAACCCCGCCACCTACACCGGCCTGTTCACGCCCATCCGCGAACTGTTCGCCGGCGTGCCCGCCGCCAAGGAACGCGGCTACGACCCGGGCCGCTTCTCGTTCAACGTCAAGGGCGGGCGCTGCGAAGCCTGCCAGGGCGACGGCGTGCTCAAGGTGGAAATGCACTTCCTGCCGGACGTGTACGTGCCGTGCGACGTGTGCCACGGCAAGCGCTACAACCGCGAGACGCTGGAGGTGCTCTACAAGGGCAAGAACATCCACGAAACGCTGGACATGACCGTGGAGCAGGCGCACGAGTTCTTCAGCGCGGTGCCGGTGGTGCGGCGCAAGCTCAAGACGCTGCTCGACGTGGGCCTGGGCTATATCCGCCTGGGGCAGTCCGCCACCACGCTGTCCGGCGGCGAAGCGCAGCGCGTGAAGCTGTCGCTGGAACTGTCCAAGCGCGACACCGGCCGCACGCTCTACATCCTCGACGAGCCCACCACCGGCTTGCATTTCCACGACATCGAACTGCTGCTCAAGGTCATCCACAAGCTGCGCGACCAGGGGAATACGGTGGTCATCATCGAACACAACCTGGACGTCATCAAGACCGCCGACTGGCTGCTCGACATGGGGCCGGAGGGTGGCGCCGGCGGCGGACAGGTGATTGCCAAGGGGACGCCGGAGACGGTGGCGAAGAGTCGGGCTAGTTTTACGGGGAAGTATTTGGCGCCGTTGTTGGCGAAGGGGTGAGGGATCCTTGTCCGGGCTGTTGTGGGCCTTGAGGCTCGGGCGGTTGTTGGTGCTTGAATCCAACGGCCATATGACATCCCCGCTGCGCGGGGCTGCCAGTCACTTTCTTTTGTCTGAAAAGAAAGTAACCAAAGAAAGCAGACCCCTTGCAGGGGGGCTGGGCGCTCAGACCTTATGGTTGGTGGTGGTTTCGTGGTGCGCGCGTTGGCTTCGATGAGACTGCTGACGCTACCGGTTTGCTCGCCTGCGGCGTCGCAAACGAAATTGGATTCGTGGTGGCGCTGCATGATGGCGTTGGTCCAGGCCCTTCGGGCTGCTGCCGCGACCGGGGCGGATGGGCTCGTCATAGAGATGGTGCTGGTTTCGTGGTGGGCGCGGTGGTCCCTATTCGAGCGCGTACCCGCCAACACCCGCGCCCCGGTCCACCACGCCCACCACGAAAACACGAGGGTGCTACGCCGTGACCGCCAAAACCGGTAACGGCAGATGCCCGAACCAGCAGTGCGCCCGTCATCATAGGTCTGACCCCGAAATCAACACCGCCAGTCAGATCGTGGTCGCTCGCACCGGTAACGGCAGGATGCCAGCAGAACCACGAACCCCACGACGAAACCAGCAACCTAAGCAATCCCAACGTTTCTGCCCCTGCCGGCCAGGCAGCCCGCTTTCTTTGCCTACTTTCTTTTCGGGGAAAAGAAAGTAGGTCGCTCCGGGGGAGCGAAAGCCTTTGACTTTGAGGTTGACTTTGACTTTAGGCTTTTGACTTTGACTTTAAGCAGTTGACGTTAGGCAGTTGACGTTAAACCTTCCCCCCCCCATCAACCTCAAACCCCCGCCGACACCACCCCCACCGGCGGCTCCCCATCATCCTCCTTCATCCGGCTCCGATTCAGCACCCCCGCTTCCTCCAGCACCGGATACGCCGTGGCGCAGAACAGCGAATTGAGCCGCTTGAGATTGCTGATGATGTCGAGATGCAGCGAGCTGGTCTCGATGCTCTCCGCGGTCTGCACCGCAATGCGCTGCAGGTGGTTGCGCGCGAACCGGCGCTCCAGTTCGCGGAAGGTGGCTTTCTCGCTCATGAGCTGCTGCGCGCTCTTGAGGTCGCCGGAGAGGAACACCGACAACCCCAGCCGCAGGTTCGCCACCACGCGCGCGTGCATCTGCGCGATTTCCTCCATGCCCGCTTCCGAGAACGCCAGGTTGTGGGCGATCTTCTTCTCGCGCGCGTCGAGCAGGATGCGCTCGATGATGTCGCCGGCATGCTCGAGGTTGATGGTGAGCGAGATGATCTCGGTCCAGCGGCGGCCGTCGCGCTCGTCCAGCGCTTCCAGGCTGATCTGGGTGAGGTAGAGCTTGATCGCGGTGTAGAGGTCGTCGACCTCGTCGTCGATGCGGCAGGTGGCGGTGGCCAGCTTGGCGTCGTTGGTGCGCAGCACGCGCAGCATGTTGTCGAGCATCTGCTCGATGCGGTCGCCGATGCGCAGCACTTCGCGCGCGGCGTTGGACAGCGCCAGCGTGGGCGTGGTCAGCGCCGCGGCGTCGAGGTGGCGCGGCGTGACCTGGCTGTCGCCGGTGTTGCGTCCCGGCAGCACCGCTTCGCACAGGCGCGCGAGCGGGCCGGTGGCGCCCAGCAGCAGCACCGCCAGCGCCACGTTGAAGAGCAGGTGGAAGTTGACCACCAGCCGCTGCGGGTCGGCGTCGAGCAGCGCGAGCAGGCGCTCGGCCTGTCCCAGCAGCGGCAGCGCGATCACGCAGCCGAGCAGGCGCGACAGCAGGTTGCCCAGCGTGACGCGCTTGCCGGGCTGGTTGTTGCCCGAGGTGGTGAGCAGCGCGGAGATGCCGGAGCCGAGATTCGCGCCCAGCACCAGCGCCATCGCCACGTGCAGCGAGACCACGCCGGCCGAGGCCAGCGCGCCGCAGAACAGCACCACCGCCAGGCTGGAATAGCACAGGATGGTGAGGAAGGCGCCGACCAGCATGTCCAGCGTGGGGTCGCCGGTCAGCGTGCCGAACAGCACCTTGACGCCGGCGGCCTGCACCACCGGCCGGGTGGCGATGGAGATCAGCTCGAGCGCCAGCGTGATGAGCCCCAGGCCGATCAGCACGCGGCCGACGTGGCCGGGCTTGTTGCCCTTCCAGCTCAGGTGCAGGATCACGCCGACGAAGATCAGCAGCGGCGACAGCCACGACAGGTCCAGCGAGAACACCTGCACCATCACCGCGGTGCCCACGTTGGCGCCCAGCATGATGGCCAGCGCCGGCGCCACGGCGATCAGGCCCTGGCCGACGAAGGAGCTGACGATCACCGCGGTGGCGTTGCTGCTCTGTACCAGCCCGGTCACGCCGAGGCCGGCGGCGAACGCCGTGAAGCGGTTGGCGATGCTGGAGGAGAGCACGTGGCGCAGGTTGGCGCCGTACACGCGCAGGATGCCGACCTTGACGATGTTGGTGCCCCACACCAGCAGCGCCACGCCGGAAAGCAAATGAAGTAGAACGCCCATGGTCTGCCCTTCTGTGACCGGTACCGCCGTTGCGAGGGCAGATGCAGGAGCCGGAAGACGCGGGGCCGGACGCGGGGCCGGGCGCGGCGCTGATGCCGGAGCTGATGCAAATGCCGGCGCAAGGTGCCGCCCGGCCATCGTATCGTTGTCAAGAGGGCATTATGCGCCGCCACGCATGGGCGGGCAACGCCGCGGACGGGGGGCGGACAGGGCGTGGGCACGCGGCGCAACGCGGCGGCGCCGGGCCGCCCGCGCGCGTTCAGGCCGGCAGCGCGACCTTGACGCCGAGCGCCACGAAGATGGCGCCGGCCACGCGGTCGAGCCAGCGGCCCGCGCGCGGCCGGTGCCGGAGCCAGTCGCCCAGCACGCCCGCGAACAGCCCGAACAGCGAGAACACCACCGCCGTCTGCAGCATGAAGACCAGGCCCAGCAGCAGCATCTGCCAGCCCGCGTGGGCGGCGTCGGCGCGCACGAACTGCGGCAGGAACACCAGGAAGAACAACGTCACCTTGGGGTTCATCAGGTTGGCCAGCACGCTCTGGCGGAACACCCGCGCCAGCGGCACCGCCGGCGCGTCGGCGCCCCGGCCGAGCGCGCCGCGCGAGCGCAGCGCCTGGATGCCGATCCAGATCAGGTAGGCCGCGCCGGCGAACTTGATGCACTGGAACGCCAGCGGCGAGGAGCGCAGCACCGCCGCCAGCCCGACCGCGGCCACCACGGTGTGGAACAGGCAGCCCGAGGCGAAGCCGAGCGCCGCCACCACGCCGGCGCGGCGCCCCTGCGCCATGCCGCGCGCCAGCACCTGGAGGTTGTCGGGCCCGGGCGCCAGCGTGATGGCGACCGAGGTGACGAGGAACAGCAGCAGATCCGGCATGGCAGAGGCTCCGGTGATTGATTCAGGCGCGCGCCCGGCTTCAGTGCCCGTCGAAGCGGCACACGGTAAACAGCGGCAGCCCGCTGTCGAGCAGGTGGCGCGAGCCGCCCAGTTCGGGCAGGTCGACGATGGCCGCGCCCTCCACCACGGTGGCGCCCAGGCGCTCGAGCAGCTTGCGCCCGGCCATCATGGTGCCGCCGGTGGCGATCAGGTCGTCGATCAGCAGCACGCGGTCGCCGGGCTTGCAGGCGTCGGCGTGGATCTCGACGGTGGCGCTGCCGTATTCGAGCTCGTATTCCTCGGACACGGTCTGGAACGGCAGCTTGCCCTTCTTGCGGATCGGCACGAAGCCGAGGTTGAGCTCGTAGGCGACGATCGCGCCGAGGATGAAGCCGCGCGCGTCGATGCCGGCGACCAGGTCCAGGCGGGCGTCCATGTAGCGGTGGACGAAGACGTCGATCAGCACGCGCAGGGTCTTGGGGTCCTGCAGCAGCGGGGTGATGTCGCGGAACATCACGCCGGGCTGCGGCCAGTCGGGCACGGTGCGGATCCGCTCGCGCAGGTATTCGGTGACGTGGCCGAGGGCGGACGACTGGATGGTGGTATTGGGCATGGGAACTCGTTGGTGCGGCCTGCCGGCCCGGCAGGCCGGCCGCGGTGGCCGGATGCCGGAGGGGTGCGGAACAGGCTGCGGGACAGGATGCGGTAATGGGTTACTACCCGGGCGGCCGCGAACGGCAACACAATGGGCTCGCGCCGGGCGGGCCGGGCGCGCGGTCCGTCCGCGCGTGCGCCCCGCCGGGCACCCGTAACCATACAGGAGACCGCGATGGCAAAAAAGATCTTGATGCTGGTCGGCGACTACGCCGAGGACTACGAAACGATGGTGCCGTTCCAGGCGCTCCAGATGGTCGGCCACACGGTGCACGCGGTCTGCCCGGACAAGAAGGCCGGCGCGAGCTGCGCGACCGCCATCCATGACTTCGAGGGCGACCAGACCTACAGCGAGAAACGCGGCCACAACTTCGCGCTCAACGCGACCTTCGCCGAGGTCGATCCCGCCGCCTACGATGCGCTGGTGATCCCGGGCGGGCGCGCCCCCGAATACCTGCGCCTGAACGAGCGCGTGCTGGAGATCGTGCGCCACTTCGCCGGCGCCGGCAAGCCGATCGCCGCGGTCTGCCACGGCGCGCAACTGCTGGCCGCCGCGGGCGTGCTGGAAGGACGCACCTGCTCGGCCTACCCGGCCTGCGCGCCGGAAGTGCGGCTGGCCGGCGGCAAGTACGCCGACATCCCGGTGGACCAGGCCCATACCGACGGCAACCTCGTGACCGCCCCGGCATGGCCGGCGCACCCGGCCTGGCTGGCGCAGTTCCTTGCGGTGCTGGGCACCCGGATCGTACATTAGAGGCTGCCGGAGGCGGCCCGCGTGCTTGCGTTGCCCGCCGGCCGCGCCGAACGGGAGTCTCCCATGTGCGAAATCTTCATCCGGGCCAATCCGGAGTCGTATCTGTGCCAGTCGCGCTCGCTGCGGCTGCATGGCGTGGCCACCAGCATCCGCCTGGAAAGCCTGTTCTGGGAAGTGCTGGAAACGCTGGCCCGGCGCGACGCCATGAGCGTGGGCCAGCTGATCACGCGGCTGCACGACGAACTGGTGGCCTACCGGGGCGAGGCGGCCAATTTCACGTCCTTCCTGCGCGTGTGCTGCCTGCGCTACCTGATGCTGCAGGGCGAGGGCCGCATCCCGGCCGACCCGCTGGTGCCGATCCGCTCGCTCGACGCGCGCTCGGTGCTCGAAGGCCTGCCGCCGTCGTGGGCCGACGGCGCGGCGAGCGCCACGGCCGCGCCGCGCGCGGCGGCCTGACGGTAGCCTGACCGCGATCCGCGCATTTGCCTGACGGCGGGCATCAGCCCGTCAGCATGCGTTTTTCCGCCGCTTCCAGCGCCTCGGGCTGGCCGCGCAGGACCACGATGTCGCCCGGCTCCAGCACGGTCTCGGGCTGCGGGTCGAACGCGCGGATGCCGCGCCGGCGCACCGCCGTCACCTCCACGCCGATGCGCTCCAGCCCGAGCGTGCCGAGGCTGCGCCCGAGCGCGGTGGCGTCCGGCCCGAGCGAGACCGAGCACAGCCGCACCGACTCGCGCTCCACCATGTCCTCGTCGTCGTCGCGGCCGTGGAAGTAGCCGCGCAGCAGGCTGTAGCGCGCGTCGCGCGCCTGCTGCACGCCGCGCACCACGCGCCGCATCGGCACGCCCAGCAGCACCAGCGCGTGCGAGGCCAGCATCAGGCTGCCTTCGATGATCTCCGGCACCACCTCGGTGGCGCCGGCCTTCTGCAGCACGCCGAGTTCCGAGTCGTCCACCGTGCGCACGATCACCGGCAGCGCCGGCGCGAGCTCCTGCACGTGGTGCAGCACCTTGAGCGCCGACGGCGTGTTGGCGTAGGTGATGATGACCGCCGCGGCGCGGTGCAGGCCGGCGGCGATCAGCGCCTCGCGCCGGCCCGCGTCGCCGTACACCACGGTGTCGCCGGCGCCGGCGGCCTCGCGCACGCGGTCGGGGTCGAGGTCGAGCGCCACGTAGGTGATGCCCTCGCGCTCCAGCATGCGCGCGAGGTTCTGCCCGCTGCGGCCGAAGCCGCAGATGATGGCGTGCTTCTCGGTCTGCAGGCTCTGCACGGCGATGCGCGTCATGTTCAGCGACTGCATCAGCCATTCGTTGGCGGCGAAGCGCAGCACGATGGCGTCGCTGTACTGGATCAGGAACGGCGCGGCCAGCATGGAGAGCAGCATCGAGGCCAGGATGACCTGGGTCAGCACCGGGTCCACCAGGTTGAGGCCGTCGATCTGGTTGAGCAGCACGAAGCCGAACTCGCCGGCCTGCGCCAGCCCCAGCCCGGTGCGGATCGCCACGCCCTGGCGCGAGCCGAACAGGCGCGCCAGCCCGGCGATCAGCAGCAGCTTGAACAGGATCGGCACCACCAGCAGCGCCAGCACCAGCCACAGGTGGTCCAGCACCACGTGGATGTTGAGCAGCATGCCGATGGTGACGAAGAACAGCCCCAGCAGCACGTCGCGGAACGGCTTGATGTCTTCCTCCACCTGGTGGCGGTAGGGCGTCTCGGAGATCAGCATGCCGGCCATGAAGGCGCCCAGCGCCATCGACAGCCCGAGCCGCTCGGTCAGCGCCGCCATGCCCAGCGTGACCAGCAGCAGGTTGAGCATGAACAGTTCCTGCGAGCGGCGCGCGGCCACCACGTGGAACCACCGGCTCATCACTTTCTGGCCGAGGAAGAAGATCACGCTCAGCGCCACCGCGATCTTCACCGTGGCCAGCACCAGCGCCATGACCAGATCGCCGGGGTCGCGCGACAGCGCCGGAATCACGATCAGCAGCGGCACCACGGCCAGGTCCTGGAACAGCAGGATGCTGATGATGTTGCGCCCGTGCTCGCTTTCCAGCTCGAGGCGCTCGGACAGCATCTTGGAGACGATGGCCGTGGACGACATCGCCAGCGCCCCGCCGAGCGCCACCGAGGCCTGCCAGGACAGCGGGAAGGCCCAGTTGAACAGCCAGCTCGCCGGCACCACCGCCAGCATCGACAGCACCACCTGCGAGCCGCCCAGGCCGAACACCTGGCGCTTCATGGCCTTGAGCTTGCCCAGGCTGAACTCCAGCCCGATCGAGAACATCAGGAAGACCACGCCGAATTCGGCCAGGTATTTGGTCTGCGCGGTATCGCTGGCCAGCCCGAGCGCGTGCGGCCCGATCAGGATGCCGACCGCCAGGTAGCCCAGCATCGGCGGCAATTGCAGCATGCGGAAAGCGACCACGCCAAACACGGCGGCGGCCAGCAGCACGAGAGTCAGGTCCAGCGGAGAATGCATCGAAAGGGGTCTGGGTGCGCCGTCCCGCGCCAGGGCCAGGCCCGGCGCGGGCGGCCCTGCCGGCGGGTTGCGGCAGGCGCGGCAGCCGCAACGGCCGCCCCGATCCCCGGAACAGCCAAAGCGCCATCGCATTCGTTGGTATACTTCGTCGCCATGATAGCTAATTTCAATGCGGATCGAGCACTTCGGCTCGCCCGCGACACGCTCCAGACCGAAGCCGAAGCCGTTGCCGCCCTCGCGGGCCGCCTGGACGGCGAGTTCGCGCGCGCCGTCGAGCTCACGCTCGGGTGCACCGGCCGGGTGGTGGTGTCGGGCATGGGCAAGTCCGGGCACATCGGGCGCAAGGTGGCGGCCACGCTGGCCTCGACCGGCACGCCCTCGTTCTTCGTGCACCCCGCCGAGGCCAGCCACGGCGACCTCGGCATGGTCACGCGCGACGACGTGCTGATCGCCTTCTCCAATTCCGGCGAGACCGCCGAGCTGCTGTCGATCGTCCCGATCGTCAAGCGCATCGGCGCCAAGCTGATCTCGGTGACGGGCAATCCGGAATCGGCGCTGGCCAAGCTGGCCGACGCCCACCTCAATGCCGGCGTCGAGAAGGAAGCCTGCCCGCTCAACCTGGCGCCGACCGCGAGCACCACCGCCGCGCTGGCGATGGGCGACGCGCTGGCGGTGGCGGTGCTGGACGCGCGCGGCTTCGGCGAGGAAGACTTCGCCCGCTCGCACCCGGGCGGCGCGCTCGGGCGCAAGCTGCTCACGCACGTGCGCGACGTCATGCGCAGCGGCAACGCCGTGCCCAAGGTACGCGAAAACACGCCGCTGGCCCAGGCGCTGATGGAAATCACCCGCAAGGGCATGGCCATGACCGCCGTGGTGGACCCGGACGAGCGCCTGATCGGCGTGTTCACCGACGGCGACCTGCGCCGCCTGCTGGAGACGCCGCGCGACTGGAAGACCATGCCGATCAGCGAGGTCATGCACCGCTCGCCCCACGCCGTGGGCCCGGACCAGCTCGCCGTGGAAGCGGTGCAGGTGATGGAGGCCAACCGCATCAACCAGATGCTGGTGGTCGACGCCGACGGCCGCCTGGTGGGCGCGCTGCACATCCACGACCTGACCCGCGCCAAGGTCATCTGAGGCCGGCCACGACACATGCGGGAATTCCTGTCCTCCCTCGGCCGGCTCGGCATGCGGCTGCTGCCCCTGCTGCTGATGGCGCTGGTGGCCGGCAGCACGTTCTGGCTGGTGCAGGTCAATTCGCCGCGCGAGGCGCCCGCCGGGCCGGTCGGCGCCAAACACGAGCCGGACTACTACATGGTCCGCTTCTCGGCCACCGAGCTGGCCGAGGACGGCAACACCAAGATGCGCTTCACCGGCGACAAGATGATCCACTTCGCCGACGACCAGACCTACGAAGTGACCAGGCCGGCCATGCGCGCCTACGAGATCGGCCGCCCGCCGGTCACGGGCCATGCCGACCGCGGCACCATGAACGCCGAGGGCTCGGTGGTGGACCTGTTCGGCAACGCCCTGATCGTGCGCGCGCAGGGGCCCGACCCGTCCAAGGACCCACCCATGACGGCCGCCTCCGAGTATTTCCAGGTGCTGGTCAACGACGACATCGTCAAGACCGACAAGGCCGTCAAGCTCACGCGCGGGCCTTCCGTGATGACCGCCAACGGGCTCGTCTTCAACAACGTCACCCGCGAAGTACAATTGCTGGGTAACGTACACGGCACCATCATCACGGTCCCGCCGCCGGCCAGCCCCGCGGCCAGGCCGTGAGCAGGGCCTGACGTGGCCCCACCCGGAAACCGCCAGAGAAACGAAGCCGCCCGCGGGCCACAGCCGTCCGCGCCAACCGCCACCACGCCAATATGAATCCATTCCTGACGACATCGTCCTGTCGCCGCCGCGGCACGGCTGCCCTGATGACGGCCGCGGCCCTCCTCGGCCTGGCGCTGGTCGCGCCGGCCCGCGCCGAGAAGGCCGACCGCGACAAGCCGCTAGTGCTGGAGGCCGACAACGCCAGCTACGACGACGTCAAGCAGGTGTACGTACTGACCGGCAACGTGGTGCTGACCAAGGGCACGATGGTGCTGAAGTCGGACGCGGCGGAAGTGCGCACCGACCCCGAGGGCTACCAGTACGCGGTGGCCACCTCCAAGGGCGGCAAGCAGGCCTACATCCGCCAGAAGCGCGACAACGTCGATGAATACATCGACGGCTGGGGCGACCGCATCGAGTCCGACGGCAAGCAGGACCTGTCCAAGCTGATCGGCCACGCCCGCATGGCGCGCCTGGCCGGCGCCAAGCTGATCGACGAGATCCGCGGCGCGGTGATCACCTACGACAGCCGCAACGAGTTCTACACGGCCACCGGCGGCACCGACAACGCCACCGCGGGCAGCCCGTCAGGGCGCGTGCGCGCGGTGCTGTCGCCGCGCCAGGAGCAGCCCGCCAGCGGCGCCGCCGCCAGCGCGCTGCCGCTCAAGCCCGCGCCGGCCCCCGCCGCCCCCTGACCCCGCCGCAGCCGACCCACGGATTCACGCCTTCATGACCGCTACCTTGACCGAACCGTCGTCCGCGACCAACGTCCTGACCGAAAGCAGCACGCTCGTCGTGCGCCACCTGAAGAAGCGCTACGGCTCGCGCACGGTGGTCAAGGACGTGTCGCTCGACGTGAAGAGCGGCGAGGTGGTGGGCCTGCTCGGCCCCAACGGCGCGGGCAAGACCACCTCGTTCTACATGATCGTCGGGCTGGTGGCGCTGGACGAGGGCGACATCGTGCTCGACGACAAGCACATCAGCGGCCTGGCCATCCACGAGCGCGCCCGCATGGGCCTGTCCTACCTGCCGCAGGAAGCGTCGGTGTTCCGCAAGCTCAACGTGCAGGAGAACATCCGCGCCGTGCTGGAATTGCAGGTCCACGACGGCAAGCCGCTGGCCAAGGCCGAGATCGAGCGGCGCCTGGACACCCTGCTCGACGACCTGCAGATCGCCCACCTGCGCGACAACCCGGCGCTGTCGCTGTCGGGCGGCGAGCGCCGCCGCGTGGAAATCGCGCGCGCGCTGGCCTCCGCGCCGCGCTTCATCCTGCTCGACGAGCCGTTCGCCGGCGTGGACCCGATCGCGGTGGGCGAGATCCAGCGCATCGTCAGCTTCCTCAAGGCGCGCAACATCGGCGTGCTGATCACCGACCACAACGTGCGCGAGACCCTGGGCATCTGCGACCACGCCTACATCATCAGCGAAGGCACGGTGCTGGCGTCCGGACAGCCGGAAGACATCATCGCCAATGAGTCGGTGCGCAAGGTCTACCTGGGCGAGAACTTCCGCATGTAGCCGCGGGAGGGGCACGCGGGGACACCCGCGAGGCGGCGTTCATGCCGCCTTTCGCCCCGCAAACGATCACGGCGACGCCAGCGATAGCAATTTCCGTTCCACCAGTACGGAAGTTGGGCATAAAATAGCTCGCATGAAACCGTCGCTACAGCTCCGCCTCTCGCAACATCTCGCGCTCACGCCGCAACTCCAGCAGTCGATCCGCCTGCTGCAACTGTCCACGCTCGAACTGCAGCAGGAAGTGGAACAGGCCCTGACCGAGAATCCGCTGCTCGAACGCGAGAACGACTGGATCGAAAGCCCGCTGCGCGTGGCCGCCGACGGCTCGGTCAACCTGCAGAGCGCGCCCGCGCCGGCCCCCGCCGACGGCCAGGGCACCAGCGAGAACCGCGCCGACGGCGCCGCCGACAGCGAGGACAGCTACAGCGACAGCGGCGAGGACTACGGCAACGACTGGAGCCTGGACGACTTCGCCCGCCGCCCGCAAGGCGACGAGGACGAAAAGACCCCGATGCAGTTGCGCGACGCGGAGCCCACGCTGCGCGAGCACCTGATGGAGCAGCTCGCCCCGCTGAAGATCTCCATGCGCGACAAGGGCCTGGCCATCTTCCTGATCGAGTCGCTCGACGACGACGGCTACCTGAGCGCCTCGCTCGAGGAAATCTGCACGGAACTGCCCGAGGAGCTCGAATTCGAGCTCGACGAGGTGCACGCCATCCTCACGCTGCTGCAGAGCTTCGACCCCGCCGGCGTGGGCGCGCGCAACGCCGCCGAATGCCTGGCGCTGCAGCTGCGCCGGCTCAAGCATCCGCAGCGCGAGCTGGCCCTGACCATCGTCACCAGCCATCTCGAACTGCTCGCGGTGCGCGACTACACGCGCCTGAAGAAGGCGCTGCAGGTCGACGAGGCCGACCTCAAGGCCGCGCACGAGCTGATCCGCTCGCTCGCGCCCTACCCCGGCCATGCCTACAGCCGCCCCGAGGCCGACTTCGTCGTGCCCGACGTGTTCGTGCGGAAAATGAGCGGCGGCTGGATCGCGCAGCTCAACCCGGATGTGATGCCGCGGCTACGCATCAACGACATGTACGCGCAGATCCTGCGCGGCGCAAAAGGCGACTCCGGCGCGGCCGGGCTGCAGCAGAAGCTGCAGGAAGCGCGCTGGCTCATCAAGAATATCCAGCAGCGCTTCGACACCATATTGCGCGTCGCACAAGCGATTGTCGAACGTCAAAAGAACTTCTTCACCCACGGGGAAATTGCGATGCGCCCCTTGGTTTTGCGGGAGATTGCCGATACACTGGGTTTACACGAGTCCACCATCTCTCGGGTGACAACCAATAAATACATGGCAACGCCGATGGGGACTTTCGAGCTGAAGTACTTCTTCGGCAGTCACGTATCCACGGAAACCGGCGGCGCGGCCTCATCAACGGCAATCAGGGCGTTGATCAAGCAACTCATAGGAGCCGAAGACCCCAGGAACCCCCTGTCGGACAGCAGGATCGCCGAACTGCTCGGCGAGCAAGGCTTCGTGGTGGCCCGGCGAACCGTGGCCAAATACCGTGAAGCGCTGAAAATCCCTGCCGTCAATCTCCGCAAGACTTTGTAGCCGAGCCGCACCGCCTGCCTGGTGTGGCTCTTTCAGAAGGAGAAACGCTATGAACTTCAAGATCAGTGGACACCACTTGGACATCACGCCCCCGCTGCGTGAGTACGTGGAAACGAAACTGGAGCGTATCGTCAGGCATTTCGATCAAGTCATTGGCGTAAGCGTGCTGCTCTCTGTCGACAATACAAAAGAAAAGGACCGGCGGCAGTATGCGGAAATCAATCTACATCTCAAGGGCAAGGACATCTTTGTCGAGGCGCATCACGAAGACCTGTATGCCGCCATCGACGCACTGGTCGACAAGCTCGACCGGCAGGTGATTCGCCACAAGGATCGCGTGCAGAGCCACGACCGCGACGCGGTCAAGTACCAGATGGCCGCATCGCAGATGCAGCAATGACCGTGCCTGGCGGCCCGCCAAGGGGGCCGCCGGTGTCAGTCCCTTGAACCAGAACAAGCCGCGCCCGTTGCGCGGCTTTTTTGCGCCGTCCGCTTTCGTGTCCACCCTCGCGCCGGCGGCCGTTGCGCAATGCCACAAGGGGATTCCGCAACGCCCCGCCGCCGGTGTATGCTGCGCAATACATGAACGGTGGTTCAGCGATTCCGGGCATGCGCGCGGCACCGCTTCCGCGCACGGGCTATTGCGATGCACAAGGCGGGGGCGGGCCTGCTCTATAATGGCCAGACGCCCGACACCGGCATGGGACAACCGGTGCAATGCGGGTATGAGCCGGCACCAGCCTTTTCATCCCCTTTTTGCCTGGCGCGCCCCCCTGCCGGCCCCGGGCCTGCTTACTAGAAAAACCTGCGCATTCCACATGAATCGTTTGGCTAAATTGCTGCCACCCGGCAACATCAACCTCGACGTCAGCGTCACCAGCAAGAAGCGGGTGTTCGAACAGGCCGGGCTCCTCTTCGAGAACAACCACGGCGTAGCGCGCGCCACCGTGACCGACAACCTGTTTGCCCGCGAATCGCTGGGCTCGACCGGCCTCGGCGCCGGCGTGGCCATTCCGCACGGCCGCATCAAGGGCCTGAAGCAGCCGCTGGCCGGCTTCATGCGCCTGGCCGAGCCGATCCCGTTCGAGTCGCCGGACGGCAAGCCGGTATCGCTGCTGATCTTCCTGCTGGTGCCCGAGCAGGCCACCCAGCAACACCTGGAAATCCTCTCCGAGATCGCCCAGCTGCTGTCCGACCGCGAGATGCGCGAAGGACTCGCCACCCTGCCCACTTCCGATGCCGTGCACCAGTTGCTGACGCAATGGCATCCCTGATCCGCCTGGGCAGCCGCCACCCGGCACGCCGGGCGACGGCCCGCCCGGCCTGAAAGCCCGTCCCCCGAAAGTAGCCGCATGGAACTCACTGGCGTCACCTCGCAGTCGATCTTCGACGACAACGCAGCCGACATCAAACTCTCCTGGGTTGCTGGGCTGGAAGGCGCGGACCGCGCCTTCGACGTCGAGTTCGCGCGCGAAGCCACCTCCGCCGCCGACCTCGTCGGCCACCTGAACCTGATCCACCCGAACCGGATCCAGGTGCTCGGCAAGCCGGAGATCACCTACTACCAGCGCCTCGACGACGAGATGCGCAAGCGCCAGATGGGCGAGCTGATCCTGCTCGAGCCGCCGTTCCTGGTGATCGCCGACGGCATGGAGCCGCCGCCCGACCTGGAACTGCGCTGCACGCGCTCGTCCACGCCGCTGTTCACCACGCCGGTGTCCTCGGCCGCGGTGATCGACCACCTGCGACTCTATCTCTCGCGGATCTCCGCGCCGCGCGTGACCATGCACGGCGTGTTCCTCGACATCCTCGGCATGGGCGTGCTGATCATGGGCGAGTCGGGCCTGGGCAAGAGCGAGCTCGGCCTGGAACTGATCTCGCGCGGACACGGGCTGGTGGCCGACGACGCGGTGGACTTCGTGCGCCTGGGGCCGGACTTCATCGAAGGCCGCTGCCCGCCGCTGCTGCAGAACCTGCTCGAGGTGCGCGGACTGGGCCTGCTCGACATCAAGACCATCTTCGGCGAGACCGCGGTGCGCCGGAAGATGAAGATGAAGCTGGTGGTGCAGCTCGTGCGCCGCAACGACGGCGAGTTCGAGCGCCTGCCGCTCGATTCGCAATACCTCGACGTGCTCGGCCTGCCGATCCACATGGTCAAGATCCAGGTGGCGGCCGGCCGCAACCTCGCCGTGCTGGTCGAGGCCGCCGTGCGCAACACCATCCTGCGCCTGCGCGGCATCGACACGCTGCGCGACTTCATGGACCGCCAGCGCGCGGCGATGCAGGCCGACGTGGTCGCGCGCGGCCAGGGCCGGCTGCTCTGAAGCGCCGGGAGCGCGGGCGCGCGCGCGCAGAAAGCGCGCCCGCCCCGCGCGGTTTTTCATTTGCTTACATTGCTTGCGGGTCCAGGCCGTCAACGGCTTTGGGACATCGTCCGTTTTGTGCTGTAATGGGCATCGAGCCCACCCCGAGCCGCCGCGCCGACAGGCCGGCGGCCATGACGTTTTCCACAGCCAGGAGAGCAAGCATGAAGAAGATGATCGCGATGTGCGCGCTGGTAGCCCCGCTGTTCGCCAGCGTGGCGTTTGCCCAGACGGCTGCGGCCCCCGCCGCACCCGCCGCCCCCGCGGCGGCACCCGCAGCCGCCAACACCCAGCAGGACAAGATGAAGGCCTGCAACACCCAGGCTTCCGGCAAGAAGGGCGACGAGCGCAAGACCTTCATGAAGGGCTGCCTGTCGAACAAGCCGGCGGCGGCGCCCGGCAACAGCCAGCAGGAAAAGATGAAGGCGTGCAACAAGGACGCCACCGGCAAGAAGGGCGACGAGCGCAAGGCCTTCATGAAGGATTGCCTGTCCAAGTAAAAGGGCCGCCCTTGCGGCAAGGCACGCAGTCGAATGGCGAACCCCGGTTCGCCATTTTTCTTGGCGCCCGCGCCGTCATGACGGCGTCATTCCCCTGATGTTATGCTTGTGACGCTATGCGCATCATACTTATCACCGGAATTTCCGGCTCCGGCAAGTCGGTCGCCCTGAACGTACTGGAAGACGCGGGCTACTACTGCGTCGACAACCTGCCAGCGCAGTTCATCCCCGAGCTGGCGCGCTATCTCGCGTCCCAGGGCTACACGCATTTGGGCGTCGCCACCGACATCCGCAGCCGCGAATCGCTCGACCAGCTGCCGGGCACGCTGCGCGACCTCGCGGCCGAGCACCAGGTCCGCGTGGTGTTCCTGACCGCCAATACCGACGCGCTGGTGCAGCGCTACTCGGAGACGCGGCGGCGCCACCCGCTGTCCATGCGCACGGAGAAACCCGGCGCGGCCGGCGAGAACAATGCAGACAATGTCGCCGCTGCCGCGCCGCTCAACGACACCTCGCTGGTCGAGGCGATCGAGATGGAGCGCGAGCTGCTCAGCCCGCTGGCCGAGGCCGCGCACCGCATCGACACCAGCAACGTGCGCACCAACACGCTGCGCGCCTGGATCAAGGAATTCGTGCGCGAAGACGGCCTGCAGCTCACGCTGCTGTTCGAGTCGTTCGGCTTCAAGCACGGCGTGCCCAGCGACGCGGACATGGTGTTCGACGTGCGCTCGCTGCCCAACCCGTACTACGACCTCGCCCTGCGCCCGCTGACCGGGCGCGACGCGCCGGTGATCGACTTCCTGCAGAGCCAGCCGATGGTGCTGGCGATGGCCGAGGACATCCGCGCCTACGTCGAAAAGTGGCTGCCGAGTTTCATCGCCGACAACCGCAGCTACCTGACCGTGGCCATCGGCTGCACCGGCGGCCAGCACCGTTCGGTCTACATCGCCGAAAGACTTGCCAACTATTTCCGCGCGCATGGTAATGTGCTGGTGAGACACCGCGAGCTCGCGCCGGGCGGCTGATACACGCTGCCGCGCCCGCCTTCGCGGCCCGGCCCCGGCAGCC
This sequence comes from Cupriavidus ulmosensis, assembly GCF_977008105.1. Classification (NCBI taxonomy): domain Bacteria; kingdom Pseudomonadati; phylum Pseudomonadota; class Betaproteobacteria; order Burkholderiales; family Burkholderiaceae; genus Cupriavidus; species Cupriavidus ulmosensis. The sequence continues at coordinate 490,754 of NZ_CDRMWP010000001.1, read as the reverse complement.
GGTGCCCGGCACCGCTGCCCGCCCGCAACCTTTGCTGGCTCAGCATGTCCTCACGCGCCACGCCCGCCGCACCCGGCCCATCCGCCTCGCCTTCCCTGTCCGCCACATCGGCGCCGCCCACGCTGGATAGCCTGCCGCTGTTCCCGCTGAACACCGTGCTGTTCCCCGACGGCCTGCTGCCGCTGCGCGTGTTCGAGGCGCGCTACGTCGACATGGTGCGCGCCTGCATGCGCGACCGCGCGCCGTTCGGCGTGTGCCTGATCGCCAGCGGCAGCGAGGTGGCCCGCCCCGACGAGCCCACCGTGCCGGAAACCGTCGGCTGCCTGGCCGACATCATCGACTGCAACATGGAGCAGCTCGGCGTGCTGCTGATCAGCACGCGCGGCCGGCAGCGCTTCGAGCTGCTCAGCTACACCGTGCGCGACAACGGCCTGCTGGTCGGGCAGGCCAGGCTGCTGCCGCCGGACATCATCGACTGCAAGCTGGAACTGCTGGGCGAATGCCTGGCCGTGCTACGCCGCATCGTCGGCGCGCTGCATGCCGAGCACCCGGGCAAGCTGCCTTTCTGCGAGCCCTTCCTGTGGGACGACCCGAGCTGGGTGGCGAACCGCCTGTGCGAGCTGCTGCCGGTGCCGCTCAAGGCCAAGCAGATGCTGATGGCGCTGCCGGACGCGGGGATGCGGATCGAGATCGTCCACAAGTACATGCACCAGCACCACATCCTGTAGCGAAGGCGCGAATAAATCTACTGCGCGGGCCGTGGCAGGCGCTGCGATTTCTTCGCACCTTCGGGGCGCTGATCAAACCATCAGAACAGGCCGCTTTGCGCTTGCGTTTCGAGCAGCTTGCGCACCGGCGCTGGCGTGCCGACTTCGTCCAGGTCGTCCAGCGAGATCCAGCGCAGCGCGGGGCCATCGCCGCCGTCGCGCATGGCCAGCGCGGTCATGTCCACGCGGATGGCGCGGATCAGCAGGCGGAAGTGGGTGAAGACGTGGGTGAGCTCGCCGACCAGTTCGGCGCGGCCGGGCGTGCCGAACGCGCGGGCGCGTTCGAGCGCGGCGTCCTCGGCCTGCTCGGCGTCGAAGGGCACGGTGTCGACCGGCATTTCGGGCAGGCTCCACAGGCCGCCCCAGATGCCGCTGTCGGGGCGCAGCGCGAGCAGGATCTCGCGGCCGCGCCGCAGCAGCAGCATCACGGTGCTGCGCTCGGGGATGGCGGCGCGCGGCTTGGGCGTGGGCAGCGCGGCGGTAAGGCCGTCGCGGCGCGCCACGCAGTCGGCGGACAGCGGACAGGCCGCGGCGCTGCCCAGGCAGGCGGGCTTGCCGCGCGAGCAGATGGTGGCGCCGAGGTCCATCAGGCCCTGGGTGTAGGACACCATGTCCTCGGACTGCGCGGGGCCTTGGGCGGGCAGCACCTCGCCGGCCAGTTGCCACATGCGGGTCTCGACCGCCTTGACGCCGGGATGTCCGTGGATGCCGAAGAACCTGGCGAACACGCGCTTGACGTTGCCGTCGAGGATGGGCGAGCGCACGCCGGCGCTGAAGGCCGCCACCGCCGCCGCGGTCGAGCGGCCGATGCCGGGCAGCGTCACCAGGACTTCGGGGTCGCTCGGGAACACGCCGCCGTGCTCGCTCATCACCGCCTTGGCGCAGCGGTGCAGGTTACGCGCGCGCGAGTAGTAGCCGAGCCCCGCCCACAGCGCCATCACCTCGTCCGCGCTCGCCTCGGCCAGCGCGGCCACGGTGGGCAGGCGGCCGACGAAACGCTGGAAGTATTCGATCACCGCGCTGACCTGGGTCTGCTGCAGCATGATCTCCGACAGCCAGATGCGATACGGGTCGCGCGTGTTCTGCCACGGCAGGTCATGGCGCCCGTGCACGCGCTGCCACGCCACCACGCGGGCGGCGAAATCGGTGGGAACACCGGCGGCAGGAACGCCGGCGGCGGGCCGGGCTACGGTGGCGGGAATATCGGCGGACAGGACGGCGGACTTGCGGGGCATCGGGGACGTGGCGGGCAAAGGCGGCGCCGGGAGCGGCGGCGCGTCATGATACCGCCTCCCGCGGCGCGGCCCGCGGGCCGCGCTGCTTCATGCCGCCTTCAGACTGCCTACAGACTGCCTTCAGGCCGCCGCCCGCGCGTGGCCGCTGCTCTCGGGCCGCAGGATCTGCCGGGCATAGGCTTCGATGCGCCCGCTGCGGTCGTCCAGGCCGTTGAGCACTTCCTCGAGCTGCGCGATGCGGCTCTCGAGCGTGTCGGTGGCTTCATGGATGCGCTCGATCGAATCGACGCGGCGGCGCAGCTGCTTCTGGTGCTCGCGCACCTGCGCCTCGAGCGGCGTCATCACCGACTTGAGCCAGATCTCGATGTCGCGGTTGAGGTCGCGGAAGGTCTCCAGCACGCGGCTGGCGATGGTCGAGAACGCGCTCTGCACCAGTTGCGGACGCGAGCGCGTGAGCATGCTCATGGCGCCGAAATGCGTGTTGGCCAGCGCCAGCGTGGCCTGCAGCTCGCTGACGTAGCGCGCGGTGACGAACTGGATCGGCGCCGGCAGCGTGAAGCCGTGCTCGGCATTGAAGCGGCGGTACATGCTGTCGGTGAGCTGGTGCAGCTGGGCGATCTTCTGGTCGGCCTCGCTGACCAGCTCGACCAGCCGCGCGAACAGGCTGTCCATGTCCTCGCGCAGGCCGCGCGAGAAGAAGCGCTCCTTCATCTGCTCGCGGCGCTCGCGCATGGTGCTGCGCACGTCGCGCAGCTGCAGGCTCTTGATGATGTCGGCGCTGTGCCGGCCGAACACCAGCCGCAGCGCCTGGAACTTGGCGATGCTCTGCTCGAACTCTTCCTTCTCGGACTGCACGCGCGAGAGCATGTGCTTGACCATCGCGTGGTTCTTGCCGCGCAGCCCGCGCAGCTCGAACAACTGCTCGACGATGCTGCGGCGGCGGCTTTGCAGCAGTTGCTGCGCGCCGCGCGCCATCTCCTCGACGGCGCGCTGCACCTGGTCGGCGACGATCTCGCGCCGCTGCGGGATCAACTGGTCCGACAGCACGTGCTCGAACTGCGGCAGGCCGCTACGCACGAGCAGGTCGTCGTCGTGCGTCACCTTGGCGACCAGGCCCTTCTGCGCCGACACCGGGTAGACGCGCGCCTCGTCGATGCCCAGCACCTGCGCGCTGGAGGTGACCTGGCGCGTGATCTCCGCGGCGGTCTCGGCCGGCGACTTGAGCGGGTCCCACAGGCCGTCGATCTTGTTGAGCACCGCCAGGCAGCCCTTGCGGTGCCCCGCGCTGACATGGCTGCGCCACAGGTCGAGGTCGCTCTTGGTAACGCCGGCGTCGGCGGCCAGCATGAACACCACCACGTGCGCATCGGGGATCAGGCGCAGCGTCAGTTCCGGCTCGGTGCCGATGGCGTTGAGGCCCGGCGTGTCGAGGATCACCAGGCCCTGGCGCAGCAGCGGATGCGGGAAGTTGATCACCGCGTGGCGCCAGCGCGAGATCTCCACCATGCCGTCGGCGTCGAGCGCGTAGGCGGCGTCGGGGTCCTTGTCGTTGTACAGGCCCAGCGACTCGGCCATCTCGCGCGTGACGCGGCTGGTCTCGATCACGTGGCGGAAGGCGTCGAGCATGCCGTCGGGCGAGGACGGGTCGAGCGGCACGGTGTGCCAGTGCGAGTCGACGTCGAGGAAGTCGGCAGTGGAGGCTTCCTGCAGGCGCGTCTCGATCGGCAGCAGGCGGATGCAGGGCGCCTCGGTCTCGTCGTAGCGCAGCTCGGTCGGGCACATGGTGGTGCGCCCGGCCGACGACGGCAGGATGCGCCGGCCGTAGTCGGCGAAGAAGATCGCGTTGATCAGTTCGCTCTTGCCGCGCGAGAACTCGGCGATGAACGCCACCTTGAGCCGGTCGCTCTTGAGCACGCTCTGGATGCGCTGCGCGCGCTCGTCGGCCTGGGCGTCGTAGAGGTCGTGCTGCTGCAGCCAGCCACGGAATTCGGCCAGGGAATCGAGTACCCCGGTTCTCCAGGCGCCGTACTGTTCGAATTGAAGGGCGAGGGTTGTCATTGGTACTGGGATCTTGAGCGATCAGCCCCCGCGGCGGCATCACGGGCCTGGCGCAGGCGTCTACGCCGGCTCGCGCCGGCGCAGGGGCTGAGTATTCGGCTGTGTATTCTGTAACACTTTTTTACGTTATCGAAGATACAGGTTTCCGGCGCACTTTTGTGAAATTAGAAGCGCCCGCGGGCCGCGGTGTTGCGCCGGCCCATCGGGTGCGCGCGGCACCAGCCGCAAGACGCCCGCGAAGCACTTCGCCGGGCGCCGCTCAACGCTGGCAGGTCGGGCAATAGAAGGTGGAGCGCTGGCCCTGCACGATCTGCCGGATGGTCGTGCCGCACACCCGGCACGGATGGCCGGCGCGGTCGTACACCGCGCAGTCGAGCTGGAAGTAGCCGCTGCTGCCGTCGCTGCCGACGAAATCGCGCAGGGTGCTGCCGCCGCGCTCGATGGCGCGCGCCAGCGTGTCGCGCACGGCCGCGGCCAGCCGCTCGCAGCGCGCCAGCGACAGCCGCCCGGCCGGCGTGGTCGGGCGGATGCCGGCGGCGAACAAACTCTCGGAGGCGTAGATGTTGCCCACGCCGACCACGATGTTGCCGGCCAGCAGCACGGTCTTGATGGCCGCGCTGCGGCCGCGCCCGTGGCGGTGCAGCCAGGCGCCGTCGAAGCGCGCGTCGAAAGGCTCGATGCCGAGCCCGCGCAGCAGCGGATGGGTCTCGAGTTCGGCCTCCGCCAGCGCGCTCCACAGCACCGCGCCGAAGCGGCGCGGATCGCGAAAGCGCAGCACGAGCGGCGCCGCGGCGCCATCTCCTTCCGCCCCGGCCAGGACCAGGTCGAGGTGGTCGTGCGCGCCCGGCGGCGGCGCCTGCGGCAGCACCCGCAGCGTGCCGGTCATGCCGAGGTGGATCAGCAGCCAGCCGCGCTCGCCGCCGGGCGGCGACCCAGGCGCCGGACCCGCCACGGCGGCCGGGCCCGGCGCCCCATCATCGTGCGGGGCCGCCCGCATGCACTCCAGCAGCAGGTACTTGCCGCGCCGCTCGATGCGCGCGACCACGCGCCCGGCCAGTTGCGCCTCCAGCCCGGTTTCCACCGGCCAGCGCAGGCCGCGATGGCGCACCACGACCTCGGCGATACGCCGGCCGACCACGTGCGGCAGCAAGCCGCGCCGGGTCACTTCGACCTCCGGCAACTCAGGCATCGAACCTCTCCCTTCCAAGCCACTCAAACCGCCAGAAGCCCCATGCCGGCTGGCGCCACGCGGACAAGCAAGGCATTGTAACGGCAGGCTACAATGCCCTTAACTATCCCATCGCATCTGCGCTTTTGCGTGCTGGAGCACCCACCCACATGTCGGACCGTCTGGACCGTACCTCGATGACCCCCGCTGACTCCATCCTTGCCCGGCCGGCCCGGCGGCCCCTGCGTCACAGGCTGGCGGCCATCGCCGTGGCCGCGCTGGCGGTCTGCGCCCTGGCTCCGCTCGCCGGCCATGCCGCCGACGCCCGTCCGCTCACGCTCGCCGCGGAAGCCGCGCCGGCGCCGGCCCGCTCCAACCCGCTGCCGCCCAAGATGCCGCTGCCGGCGGTGCCGCTGACCGGCGACATCCTGTACCGCGTGCTGGCCGCGGAGATTTCCGTGCAGCGCGGCGTGATCGGCCCGGCCTACCAGACCTACCTGGAACTGGCCCGCAACACGCGCGACCCGCGCTTCGCCCAGCGCGCCACCGAGATCGCGTTCAACGCGCGCAGCGCCCCGCAGGCGCTGGAGGCCGCGCGCCTGTGGACCGAGCTTGCGCCCACTTCGGCGGGCGCGCGCCAGGTGCTGTCCACCCTGCTGGTGCTGAGCGCCCGCTGGGACGAGGCCGAGCCGCTGCTCGCGCTGCAGCTCAACGGCGTGCCGCCGGGCCACCGGCCGGACGCGATCCTGCAGATGCAGCAGCAACTCTCGCGCACCAGCGACCCGGCCGGCGCCGCCGCCCTGCTGCGGCGCCTGGTGGCCAACGACATGGGCTCGGCCGAGACCCACCTCGCGCTGGCCCGCGCCAGGGAAGCCGCCAACGACATCCCCGGCGCGCTGACCGAGCTCGACCAGACGCTGCGCATGCGGCCCGACTACGAGGCGGCCGCGCTGATGGCCGCCGAGCTGCGCGCGGACGGCGCGCCCGACCAGGCCATCGCCGGACTGAAAGCCTTCGTCGACAAGGCGCCGGTCTCGATCAACGGGCACATCACGCTGGCCCGCCTGTACCTGCAGCAGAACGACCTGCAGGCCGCGCGCGCCGAGTTCGAGACCCTGCGCAAGATCGCGCCGAAGGACCCGCGCGTGCCGCTCGCGCTCGGCCTGACCAGTCTGCAGTCCAAGCGCTACGACGAGGCCGAGCAGTACCTGAAGGAATACCTGCAGCTGGCCGGCCAGGTGCCGACCGCCAGCCCGGACATCGCCTACCAGTACCTGGCGCAGATCGCCGAGGAAAAGAAGGACTACCCGGCCGCGGTGGCCTGGCTCGACCGCATCGACGACAGCCGCCTGGCGCCCGCCGCCGCGGTGAAGCGCGCGCAGCTGCTGGGCCGCATGGGCAAGCTCGACGATGCCCAGGCCGTCTTCAACGACATGCTGGCCGACAGCGAGGACATCGCCGAGCCGGACCAGCGCGCGCAGCGCATGACCGCGATACGCCAGGCCGAGGTCGGCATGCTGCTCGACGCCAAGGCCTACGGCCGCGCCCGCAAGGTGCTGGAGGAACGGACCACGGCCGAGCCCGACAACTCCGACTGGGTCTACGAGCTGGCCATGCTCGACGAGCGCGAGAAGCGCTACGACAGCATGGAGACGCTGCTGCGCCGGGTGATCGCCATGCAGCCCGAGCAGAAGCAGGGCTACAACGCGCTCGGCTACTCGCTGGCCGACCGCAACGTGCGCCTGCCCGAGGCGCTGCAGCTGCTCGAGAAGGCTTCGGCGCTGGGCCCGGACGATCCCTACATCATGGACAGCCTGGCCTGGGTCAAATTCCGCCTGGGCCAGCTCCAGCCGGCCGCCGAACTGCTGCGCAACGCCTACGCCCGGGCGCCCGAGGCCGAGATCGGCGCCCACCTGGGCGAGGTCCTCTGGCAGCTCGGCCAGCAGGACGAGGCGCGCAAGACCTGGACCGAAGCCGCCAAGATCGAGCCGGACAACGTGATCCTGATCGACACCCTGCGCCGCTACAACGTGCCGCTGTCGGCGCTGTCCAAGTAGGCCCGCGCCTGCCTTCGCCGACGTTCGCCTCTGTTCGCCGCGTCCGATGATCCACCCGCTTCCTTCCGGCCCGCGCCGGGAGGAAGGCCCGCCGCCGGCGCGGGCGCCAGACACCCATGCCCATATCCCGACGCCTAGCCCTGCTGTGCCTGACCGCGCCCCTCTGGCTCGCGGCCTGCGCCAGCATCACGCCCACCCGCCAGTTCGACACCGGCGAGGCCGCGCAGGCGCGCGACCTCAAGGGCCGCTTTGCCGCCAGCTACGTGCGCTACGGCCGCGACGAAGGCGTGCAGGGCAGCTTCCAGTGGCATGAGCAGGGCCGCAACGTGCGGCTCGACCTGATCTCGCCGCTGGGCCAGACCCTGGCCGTGGTGACTTCCACGCCGTCCGGCGCCACGCTCGACCTGCCCAACCAGCCGCCGCGCAACGCGCCCGAGGTGGACACGCTGCTGGAGGAAGCCCTCGGCTTCTCGCTGCCGGTGGCCGGCATGCGCGACTGGCTGTACGGCCGGCCCGCGCCGGGCACGCCCGCGCGCGCCACGCGCGACGACAGCGGGCGCCTGGCCACGCTGGCGCAGAACGGCTGGACCGTGCGCTACGTCGCGTGGCAGGATGCGGCCGCACAGCAGCCGCGCCGCATCGACCTCGCGCGCGACGGCGACAGCAACCCCTTGTCGGTCCGCCTCGTGATCGACCCGGAACAGGCCCAATGAATACTGCCCGCACCCTGCCCCCGCCCGAACTGCGCGGCTGCCCCGCGCCCGCCAAGCTCAATCTCTTCCTGCACGTGACCGGGCGCCGCCCCGACGGCTACCACACGCTGCAGACCGTGTTCCAGCTGGTGGACTGGAGCGACACGCTGGACTTCCGCCGCCGCGACGACGGCCGCATCGAGCGCGTCACCGAGGTGCCCGGCGTGCCGGCCGACTCGGACCTGATCGTGCGCGCGGCGCGCGCGCTGCAGCAGGCCGGCGGCACCGCGTTCGGCGCCGACATCGCCATCGACAAGCGGCTGCCGATGGGCGGCGGCATCGGCGGCGGCTCGTCCGACGCGGCCACCACGCTGATGGCGCTCAACCACCTGTGGGGCCTGGGCCTGCCGCGCGAGGAACTCAAGCGCATCGGCCTCACGCTCGGCGCCGACGTGCCGTTCTTCCTGCACGGCGAGAATGCCTTCGCGCAGGGCATCGGCGAGGAACTGGCCACGGTCGAACTGCCCGAGAGCTGGTTCGTGATCGTCCATCCGCGCCAGCACGTCCCGACCCCGGAAATTTTTTCGGACGGGCGCTTGACAAGGGATACGCCGATCTCTATAGTTGCGGTCTTCGCTGCTTGCACAAACAAATTCGCTTTCGGTCGCAACGATCTGGAAACGATAGCAACGGCGAAGTTCGGCGAAGTTGCCCGAGCCCTTGAATGGTTGAGACAATACAGTCCCCATGCAAGGATGACCGGATCCGGCGCCTGCGTGTTTGCACGGTTTGATGACGAGCAGACGGCGCAGCAGGTACTGGAACGGTTGCCACCCGGATGGGATGGCAAGTGTGCGAGGAGTTTGTCCCGCCACCCGCTCGCAGCGCTCGCTTGATAGTTTTTCGTTCGGCGTCACGCTGGCTGTATGTGACGATGGACGGACCCGGTTGTGTAGGGGAGTCGCCAAGTTGGTCAAGGCACCGGATTTTGATTCCGGCATTCGAAGGTTCGAATCCTTCTTCCCCTGCCATTACATTCCTCGCAGATCCGCAGAATACGTCACCGGCACTAGCCGGTGACGGTCGTCCCCCCCAGCAGCAAGACAGGTGCACCGAATGAGCAGCGAAGGCTTGATGGTTTTTACCGGCAACGCCAACCCCAAACTCGCGGAGGCTGTCGTGCAGCACCTCGGCATTCCCCTTGGGAAGGCACAGGTGGGCCGGTTCTCCGACGGCGAAGTCCAAGTCGAAATCCAGGAAAACGTTCGCGGCAAGCACGTCATCGTGCTGCAGTCTACCTGCGCGCCGACCAACGACAACCTGATGGAACTGATGGTGATGGTCGACGCGCTCAAGCGCGCCTCGGCACGCAGCATCACCGCCGCCATGCCCTACTTCGGCTATGCCCGCCAGGACCGCCGCCCGCGCTCGGCGCGCGTCGCGATCTCGGCCAAGGTGGTGGCCAACATGCTGGAAGTCGCCGGCGTCGACCGCATCCTGACGATGGACCTGCACGCCGACCAGATCCAGGGCTTCTTCGACATCCCCGTCGACAACATCTACGCCTCGCCGGTCCTGCTGGGCGACCTGCGCGAGAAGAACTACGGCGACCTGCTGGTGGTCTCGCCCGACGTCGGCGGCGTGGTGCGCGCCCGTGCGCTGGCCAAGCAGCTCAACTGCGACCTGGCCATCATCGACAAGCGCCGCCCCAAGGCCAACGTGGCCGAGGTGATGAACATCATCGGTGAAGTCGACGGCCGCAACTGCGTGATCATGGACGACATGATCGACACCGGCGGCACGCTGTGCAAGGCGGCCCAGGTGCTCAAGGAGCGCGGCGCGCAGAAGGTCTTCGCCTATTGCACCCATCCGGTGCTGTCGGGCGGCGCCGCTGCCCGCATCGCGGATTCCGAGCTGGACGAAGTGGTGGTGTGCGACACCATCCCGCTGCGCGACGACGCCATCCAGTCCGGCAAGATCCGCCAGCTGTCGACCGCGCCGCTGCTGGCCGAAACCTTTACCCGGATCGTCAAGGGCGACTCGATCATGTCGCTGTTTGCCGATTCCTGATAGAATTCAAGGCTTTACTGTGGCGGGCAGGGGCAAATAGCCCTTTCCTGCCGGTTCATCGGGCTGTCTGGTCGCGGACAGCCCTCTTACATTTGGAGTCATCATGAAAGTCGTAGCTTTCGAGCGTAGCGTACAGGGAACGGGTGCGAGCCGCCGCCTGCGCAACGCCGGCAAGACCCCGGGCATCATCTATGGCGGCGCTGCCGAACCCAAGATGATCGAACTCGATCACAACGCGCTGTTCCACGCGCTGAAGAAGGAAGCGTTCCACTCGTCGATCCTCGACCTGGAAGTGGAAGGCAAGGCCGAGAAGGCCCTGCTGCGCGCGTTCCAGATGCACCCGTTCAAGCCGCTGGTGCTGCACGTCGACTTCCAGCGCGTGTCGGCCTCGGACAAGATCCACGTGAAGGTGCCGCTGCACTTCGTCAACCAGGAAAACGCCCCGGGCGTGAAGCTGGGCCACGGCATCGTCAACCACATCCTGAACGAACTGGAAGTGTCGTGCCTGCCGGCCGACCTGCCCGAGTTCATCGAGGTGGACCTGGGCGCGGGCGAGCTGGGCCAGACCCTGCACCTGTCGGACGTGAAGCTGCCGAAGGGCGTGAGCGCCATCACCCACGGTGACGAAAACCCCGCCGTCGCCAGCATCTCGCTGCCGGCCGGTGGCGTCGCGGAAGCTGCCGAAGGCGGCGAAACGCCCGCTGCCTGAGTTGCCTGAGCGCGGCCCGCGGGCCGCGCACCAGCAATGGCAAGAAAGAGCCGCCGGCGTGTCCGGCGGTTTTTTTTCGCGTGCCGGTCCCCATGCCGTTTCGCGTATGCTTGGCCTCTGGCCGCCCTCACCCACGTAGTGCACGCATGATCAAACTCATCGTCGGCCTCGGCAATCCCGGGGCGGAATACGAAGCCACCCGCCACAACGCCGGCTTCTGGCTGGTCGACCAGCTTGCCCGCATGGGCGGCGCCACGCTGCGCGTGGAAGGCCGCTTCCACGGGCTGGCCGCGCGCGCGCGCCTGTGGGACCAGGACATCTGGCTGCTCAAGCCGTCCACCTTCATGAACCGCTCGGGGCTGTCGGTGGTGTCGCTGGCGCGCTTCTACAAGATCCTGCCCGACGAGATCCTGGTCGCCCACGACGAGATGGACCTGCCGCCGGGCGCGGTCAAGCTCAAGCGCGGCGGCGGCGCCGGCGGCCACAACGGCCTCAAGGACATCGCCGCGCACCTGACCACGCAGGACTACTGGCGGCTGCGCCTGGGCGTGGGCCATCCGCGCAACGCGCCGGGCGGCGCGGGCGGGCGCGAGGACGTGATCAATTATGTGCTCAAGCCGCCGCGCCGCGAGGAGCAGCAGGCCATCGACGAGGCCATCGACCGCAGCATCGCGCCGCTGTCGCTGCTGGCCAGGGGCGAGAGCGAGCGCGCCATGCTGGAGCTGCACACGGGCCGCTGAGCGCCGCGCCGGCATCACGCGCGCGGGACGCCCAACAAGCACCCAACAAAAAACCCCGCCACCTTCCGGTGCCGGGGTTTTTTGCCGCCGAACAGGCTGCCTGGCCGTGTGGCTTCAGGCGGCGCGCTTGGCCGCCGTCAGCAGGCGGTAGCGCCCCATCAGCGTCTCGCGCGATTCGACCCGGGCCGGATCGTGCGGGATGCAAGCCACGGGGCAGACCTGCTGGCATTGCGGTTCATCGAAGTGTCCGACGCATTCCGTGCATTTGTTGGGGTCGATCTCGTAGATCTCGGGCCCCATCGAAATGGCTTCGTTCGGGCACTCCGGCTCACAAACGTCGCAATTGATGCAGTCGTCGGTGATCATCAGTGCCATCGTGTTTCCTTTCAGCCGGACATGGGCCGCGCCCGACTGGCCGCGGTCCGCATGTCGCAAGCCCTCATTCTATTCCGCTTTGCCGATTTTCTCTTTCAGCCAGCGCTCGACCGAGGGGAATACGAACTTGCTGACGTCGCCGCCGAGCACCGCGATCTCGCGCACGAAGGTGCCGGAGATGAACTGGTACTGGTCCGACGGCGTCAGGAACATGGTTTCCACGTCGGGCAGCAGGTAGCGGTTCATGCCCGCCATCTGGAACTCGTACTCGAAGTCGGACACGGCGCGCAGGCCGCGCACGATCACGCGGGCGTTGTTCTTGCGGACGAAATCCTTGAGCAGGCCGGAGAAGCCTTCCACGCGCACGTTGGGATAGTGGCCCAGCACCTCGCGGGCGATACCGATGCGCTCTTCCAGCGAAAAGAACGGGCGCTTGTTGGGACTATGCGCCACACCGACCACGAGCTCATCGAAGATGTTGGACGCTCTGCGCACCAGATCCTCGTGGCCCCGGGTCATTGGATCGAACGTGCCGGGGTAGACCGCGACGACCATGCTTCCTCCTTGTTCTGCCCGTTGCCGGTCCTGGATGGACCGCTTGGCCCCGCCCGCTATGGTGAGGGCTGGGAGCCGAGGCTGCGTGACGAGCGTTGGCGACAGCGGCGTAGTGTAACGCTAAAAGCAGCACTTGCAAGCCGCCCGATGACGGTTTCGCGGCAGTGCGGCATCCAGCGTGCGATGGCCGGCCACGGCGCCCGGCCGGGCGGATCGGGCCGGGCGGATCAGGTGGTCCGGTGCTGCAGCAGATGGAAGTGCACCGCGCCCGCGCGCGCATGCCGCACGATCTCCAGCGCGGCCGGCACCGGCGCGTCGGGACCGTTCAGCGCGCGGTCGGTCTCCACGTAGACCGCGCCGCCCGGGCGCGACAGCCTGGCCGCGTGCTCGAGCGCGGGCCGCAGCCAGTCCTGCGCGAACGGCGGATCGAGGAAGACCACGTCGAAGCTCGACGCCGGCATCTGCGCCGCGGTTGCGAATGCGTCACCCTGCACGATGCGGATCTGCTGCGCGTCGAGCCGGTACTGGTTGTCGCGCAACTGTTTGGCCACGCGCGGATTGGCCTCCACCATCGTCACCTGCACCGCCCCGCGCGAGGCGGCCTCGAAGCCGAGCGCGCCGGAGCCGGCGAACAGGTCCAGGCACGCCAGGCCGGACATGTCCTGGCCGAGCCAGTTGAACAGGGTTTCCCGCACGCGGTCGGGCGTGGGGCGCAGGCCTTCGGCGTCGAGCACGGGCAGCGGCGTGCGCTTCCACTTGCCGCCGATGATGCGGACCTGCGCGGGCGAGCGCCGCGCGGCAGGCGCCGGGGATGGCCCGCCGGCGGCGGGCGAAGGAGATCGGGTACGCGAATTCATGCCGTGATTGTAGAGCCTGCGAACGCGCCCGTGCTCCGCGCCCGGCGCGCCCGCCTTGCTCCGCCTGTTCCGCTTGCCCCGCCGGTTCCGCCGGTTCCGCCGATTCTGGCCAGGATCTTTCCGAAACGACGTCTTATTCCGGTCCACCCACGATCACGGTGGCCATCGCATCCGGATGCACGTGGCGCTGGAAGGCGTCCTTCACCTGCGCCCGCGTCACCTTGCCGATCTGCGCGGTCCAGGTGTCCAGGTAGTCCAGCGGCAGTCCGTACCAGCCGATGTTGGCCACGTTGGTCAGCAGCTTGCGGTTGCTGTCGATGCGCAGCGGGAAGCCGTTGACGAGGTTGTCCCTGGCCGCCTTGAGCTCGGCCTCGGTCGGGCCCTCGGCCACGTATTGCGCCAGCACCTTGCGCACCAGCGCCAGCGCCTCGTTGGTCTGCTCCTTCTTGGTCTGCAGGCCGATGCCGAACGGGCCCGCCTGCTTGGCCGGCGCGAAATAGCTGTCCACGCCGTAGGTCAGGCCGCGCTTCTCGCGCACCTCGTTGGTCAGGCGCGAGCTGAAGCCGCCGCCGCCGAGCACGTAGTTGCCCACCAGCAGCGGGAAGTAGTCGGGGTCGCCGCGCGCGATGGCGGGCTGGCCGATCGCCACCGTGGCCTGCTGCGCCGGATGCGGCACGCGCTGCTCGCTGGCCGGGATGGCGAGCTGCACCGGCGGCATGGCCGGCGGCGCGGCGCCGGCCGGCAGGCCGCGCGTGAGCGCCTCGGCGATGGACTCGGCCTGCTTGCGGTCGATCGCGCCGATCAGCGTCACCACGGCGCGCGAGGCGGCGAAGTTGTCGTGCCAGAAGCGCTGCAGGTCGGCCCGCGTGATGGACTCGACCGAGGCCACGGTGGCGGACACGCCATACGGATGCGCGGGATAGATCGCGCGCGACACCATCTTGTCGGCGATCACGCCGGGCTTGGAGTCGGCTTCGCGGATGGCGGTGATCAGGCGCTGCTTCTCGCGCGCGACCACGGCATCCGGGTAGGCCGGCGCCTTGACCAGTTGCGCGGCGAGCGCGAGCGACTGGCTCAGCTCGGGCTCGCTGGTGAGCGTGCGCAGGCCGATGCCGCCGCGGTCGCTGCTGGCCGCGCCGCCGAAGTCCGCGCCGGTGTCGGCGAAGGCGTCGGCGACCTGGGCTTCGTCGCGCGCGGGCTGGCCGTCCTGCGCGCCGGCTCCCTTGTCGAGCAGGGCCGACGCCAGCGTGGCCAGCCCCGCCTTGCCGGGCGGGTCATAGCGGCTGCCGGCGTCGAAATCCATATTGACGTCCAGCATGGGAATGGACGGGCTGCGCACGAAATAAACGCGCGCGCCGGTGGAGGTGGTCCACTGCTCGATCGGGATGGCGGCCTGCGCGGCCTGCGGGGCCAGCAGCGAGGCGGCCGCGAGCAGCGCGCCGCCGGCCACGCCCGCGAGGCGGCGCAGCAGGCGTGGCGACGGGATCGTCGGGGCAAAGAGAGGCATCTTCGGTCCTCTTGGTGACTCAGCGCAGCGAGCCGGGATCGACCGGCGCCTGCTGCTTCTTGTTGGGATCGATCGGCTGGGGCAGCAACGTCGCCACAGTGAGGTTGTCGTCGCTGAAATACCTGGCGGCCACGGCCTGCACCTGCGCCGGCGTGACGTCCTTGATGCGCTCCAGCATGCGGTCGAGCTTGCGCCACGAAATGCCGGCCATCTCCGCCACGCCGATCTCCATGCCTTGCCCGAACACGGAGTCGCGCTTGTAGATCTGCGAGGCCACGACCTGCGCCTTGACGCGCTTGAGCTCCTCGGGCGAGACGCCGTCGCGCGCGATGCGGGCGACCTCGTCGCGCAGCGCGCGCTCGATCTCCTCGGCGGTGTGGCCGGCGGCCGGGGTGCCGTCGAGCACCATGATCGATTCCGCGCGGTTGATGCTGTCGTAGCCGACGTTGACGTCGTCCGCCAGGCGCCGCTCGCGCACCAGGTCGCGCGTCAGGCGCGCGTTGTCGTAACCGTTGAGCACGGCGGCCAGGACCTCGAGCGCGTAGGGGTCGACGTCCTTGTCCACGTCGTGCAGGCGCGGCACCTTGTAGGCCAGCACCACGTAGGGATTCTCGGCCGGCGCCTTGACCCAGATCCGCTTGATGCCCTTCTGCTCGGCCTCGAGCTGGGTCTTGCGCAGCGGCAGCGGGCGCGGCTTGAGCTTGCCGTAGGTGCGCTCGGCCAGGGTCTTCACCTCGGCGGCGGTGACGTCGCCGGTGACGATCAGCAGCGCGTTGTTGGGCACGTACCATTCGCGGTACCACGCCTGCACGTCTTCCACGCGCATGTTGACGAGGTCGTCCATCCAGCCGATCACCGGGTGGCGGTACGGCGCGGCGGTAAACACCGTGGCCAGCAACTGCTCGTAGACCGTGCCGCGCGCGGAGTCGTCGGTGCGCAGGCGGCGCTCTTCCATCACCACCTTCATCTCGCGCTCGAACTCGTCCTTGCGAATGATGAGGTTGGCCATGCGGTCGGCCTCCAGCTCCATCATGCGCGGCAGGTACTGCTTGCCGATCTGCTGGTAATAGAGCGTGAAGTCGCGGTTGGTCATGGCGTTCTCGCGCCCGCCCAGCTCGGCGATCTGCCTGGAGAACTCGCCGATGCCCACCTTGGGCGTGCCCTTGAACATCATGTGCTCGAGCATGTGCGCCACGCCGGTGGTGCCGCTGACCTCGTCCATGCCGCCGACCCGGTACCAGATCTGGTGGGCCACGGTGGGCGCGCGGTGGTCTTCCTTGACGATCACGCGCATACCGTTGGACAGCGTGAACTCGGTAGTGGTAGCCTCGGCAGCCGCGCTCTGCGAGGAGGCGGTGGCCCGGCCGGTGGGCAGGGGCGGCGCCACCACGCCGGTCTGCGCGTGAACCGCGCCGAACCAGGGCAGGACGCCTAGCAGCAGGGTGGGAAGAAGGCGCCGCGCACGAGCGGCGGCGCGTGAAGCCCGGAAGGCACCGGCGCCGGCGAGCGGCGATGCGGCACGGGCGGCGCCCGGCCTGGACCTGACAGCACAATGGTTCATGCAACCCCGTCTGCTAGAATTTTGGCGATTGATTCTACCGGGGTATTGACCCCTTTCCCAATGTTTAGTTTCTGGAAGAAGCGCAAGGCCGAACCGGCCAGTGCGCCACCCGAGGTGCCGGCCCCGGCGCCCGCGGCCGCGCCTGCACCCGTTCCGTCGCCGGCCGCCGCACCAGCGGCGCTTCCCGCCGCCGGGCCAGCCCAGGTTCCGGCTCCCCGGCCCGTCCCCATTCCCGCTCCCGCTCCCGCGCCGGTCGCGCAGCAGCCGGTGCCCCAGCCGGCCGCCGCCGAGGAAATGGTCCTGACCCCGCCACCGGCCGTCACGCCGGAAGCGCGGCGCGGCTGGATGCAGCGCCTGCGCTCGGGCCTGTCCAAGACCAGCCGCAACCTCGGCACCCTGTTCGTCGGCGTCAAGGTCGACGAAGCCCTGTTCGAGGAGCTGGAAACCGCGCTGCTGATGGCCGACGCGGGCGTGGAAGCCACCGAATACCTGCTCGGCGAGCTGCGCCGCCGGGTCAAGAGCGAGCGCATCGAAACCTCCGAGGGCGTCAAGGCCGCGCTGCGCGAGCTGCTCACCAACCTGCTGCGTCCGCTCGAAAAGACGATGGCGCTGGGCCGCGAGCAGCCGATGGTGATGATGATCGCGGGCGTCAACGGCGCCGGCAAGACCACCAGTATCGGCAAGCTGTGCAAGCATTTCCAGAGCTACGGCCAGTCCGTGCTGCTGGCCGCCGGCGACACCTTCCGCGCCGCCGCGCGCGAGCAGCTGACGATCTGGGGCGAGCGCAACAACGTCACCGTGGTGTCGCAGGAAAGCGGCGACCCGGCCGCGGTGATCTTCGACGCGGTCAACGCCGCGCGCGCGCGCCGCATCGACATCGTGATGGCCGACACCGCCGGGCGCCTGCCGACGCAGCTGCACCTGATGGAAGAGCTCAAGAAGGTCAAGCGCGTCATCGCCAAGGCCATGCCGAGCGCGCCCCACGAAGCGCTGCTGGTGATCGACGCCAACACCGGCCAGAACGCGCTGGCCCAGGTCAAGGCCTTCGACGACGCGCTCGGGCTGACCGGGCTGATCGTGACCAAGCTCGACGGCACCGCCAAGGGCGGCATCCTCGCCGCGATCGCGCGCCAGCGCCCGGTGCCGGTCTATTTCATCGGCGTGGGCGAGAAGGTGGAAGACCTGCAGCCGTTCCGGGCCGACGAGTTCGCCGAGGCTTTGCTGGGCTGAACGGCGAGCGGCAAGGAAACCTGCCAACGATTGCGGGGGCCGCATTGCCGACGGTTTGCTCCCCTCTCCCATGAAATGGGAGAGGGGAGACCACAAGCGGCAGGCCAGTTGCCTCGGCAATAAAAAAAACCCCGCAAACCACCGCGGGGTCTTCATCACCGACAGCCCGCCGCCCTACTCCGCGTCCGGCTGCGCCTTCGGCTCGGCCTGCTGGAAAGCCGGCAGCGCCATGCACGCCTCGAACGCCTTCGCGATCGCCGCATAGCGGCTCACGTCGATGTTGAAGCGCTGCGCGTTGAACACCTGCGGCACCAGGCAGATGTCGGCCAGCGTCGGCGTGTCGCCGAAGCAGAAACGGCCGGCCTTGCCCGAGCGCGCGAGGTTGGTGTTGACCGCCTCGAAGCCCAGCTCGACCCAGTGGCGGTACCACGCGTCCTTGGCTTCCTCGGTCACGCCCAGCGTGTGCTTGAGGTACTTCAGCACGCGCAGGTTGTTGAGCGGATGGATCTCGCACGCGACCTCGAGCGCGACCGCGCGGATGTAGGCGCGGTCGAGCGCGCTGCCGGGCAGCAGCAGCGGCTCGGGATGCGTCTCGTCGAGGTACTCCACCATCGCGACCGATTGCATCAGGACGTGATCGTCGTCGACCAGGGTCGGCACCAGCGCGTCCGGATTGAGCGCGCGGTAGGCCGGCAGCAGTTGCTGGCCGCCGTCGCGCAGCAGGTGCACCGGCGCGTAGTCGTAGGGCAGGCCCTTGAGGTTCAGCGCGATGCGCACCCGGTACGAAGCCGAGCTACGGAAGTAGCTGTAGAGCTTCAGCATCGGCTCACACCACCTTGACGGTGAGCTCGCCCACGCCTTCGATCTTGCATTGCATGACGTCGCCCTTGACCACCGGGCCCACGCCTTCGGGCGTGCCGCTGTAGATCAGGTCGCCCGGCTGCAGCTCGAACAGGCGCGACAGGTAGGACACCATTTCGGGCACCGACCAGATCAGGTCGGAGAGGTCGCCGCGCTGCTTCTCGGCGCCGTTCACGGCCAGCGTGACCGCGCCCTTGTCGGGATGGCCGATGGCGGACACCGGCACGATCGGGCCGATCGGCGCGGACTTGTCGAAGGCCTTGCCGGTTTCCCAGGGGCGCCCGGTCTTCTTCGATTCGTTCTGCAGGTCGCGGCGCGTCATGTCCAGGCCGATGGCGTAGCCGAACACGTGGCTGGCGGCGTCGGCCTCGGCGATGTCCTTGCCGCCCTTGCCGATGGCCACCACCAGCTCCACCTCGTAATGGCAGTTGCTGGTGCCCTGCGGATACGGGAAGTGGCCTTCGGTGCCGTCGGCCACGTAGCTCACCGCGTCGGCGGGCTTGCAGAAGAAGAACGGCGGCTCGCGGTCGGGGTCCGAACCCATCTCGCGGGCATGGGCGGCATAATTGCGGCCCACGCAGTAGACCCGGCGCACCGGGAACTGGGCATGGCCCCCGCGCACGGGCACGCCGGTGGGCGCGGGCGGGGCGAATACGAATTCGGTCATCCAACTCTCCAGACTTTGCTTGTACTGTGTGTGTACTGTGTTTTTTGGGCCGCGCGCCGGCGCACCGGCGCCGCGGCGTTGCCGGCGCACGCCCTGCCGCGCAGCAGGGCGATAGCATACACCGCGCCCCCGCGCCGTGTACTCTCGCGGGCCGCGCATGCGGGTATCCCCGCAATACATGGCAGGAACCATCCGGCGCGGTTCTTGCATGACTGCCGACAATGCCCCTGACGCCATGACCCGACGCTCCCCCGCCCCTCCCAGCCCGCCGAGCCCCGCGACGCCGCCCACGGCATCGCGCAGCCTGCGCATCCTGCTGGTCAGGGACCCGCACGACGCCGACCCGCTCAATGTCGAGACCATCCAGGCCGGGCTGGTCTCGGCGGGTTTCACCGACATCGACACGGTGGATGCGGACCTGCGCCTGCCCGACGCCATCGCCGCGCGCCAGCCCGACCTCATCATCATCGCCTCCGAGTCCGCCGCGCGCGACACGGTGGAACATGTGTGCGTCTCGACCCAGCACGCGCCGCGGCCGATCGTGCTGTTTACCGACAACGACGACGCCCAGCGCATCAAGGCCGCGCTCACCGCGGGCATCACCGCCTACATCGTCGACGGCCTGCGCGCCGAGCGCGTCAAGACCGTGCTCGACGTGGCCTACGCGCGCTTCCAGCTCGACCAGGAACTGCGCGCCGAACTCGACGCCACGCGCCTGCAGCTGGCCGAGCGCAAGGAAGTGGAACGCGCCAAGGGCCTGCTGATGAAGGAGCGCGGCATGACCGAGGACGAGGCCTACAAGCGCCTGCGCAGCATGGCGATGGAGCGCGGCATCAAGCTGGTCGAGGCCGCCCGCCGCGTGATCGATGTGATGAGCTGAGCGCGCACGGCGCTGGTGCATTGCACAAACATGGCGCCGCGCGGCAACCCCGCGCGCACCGCACCCGCGCCGGAGCGCGCGTGCCGGCCACCCCGTTCACGGTTCCCGTGCGCCGTGCGGCCCGTCTTTCGCCCGCGTTTCCCGGATTCCCCGTTTCGGCGCCTGGCACACCGCTTGCGTAGTTGCCATGCCGGCCAACGAAGGCCGCACACAAACCCGATCGGCGCCGCCAACGAAGGCCGCGCCGCATCACAGGACAACGGCGTCCTGGACCGTCCCGCATTCTGGCGAACGCGGCGCGGTTCAGGACGCTTTTCTTTTGGAGCCGTGGAATGCCCTCTCGCCTGAAGATTGCCAAGCCGCTGCATGCCGCGGTCGCCAACGATGCCGGCGCCGCCGCCGACGCGGTGCCCGCCAGCAGCGGACGCCGCCGCGCGCTGGCGACCATCGCCGGCGCCAGCGTGGTCACGCTGGTCGATCCGCTGGTGCGCGCGGGCGCGTGGGCGGCCGGCTCCGACGCGCCGGAAAAGCCGGAGGTGAGGATCGGCTTCATTCCGCTGACCGACTGCGCCTCGGTGGTGATGGCCAGCACGCTCGGCCTCGACAAGAAATACGGCATCAAGATCACGCCCACCAAGGAAGCCTCCTGGGCCGGCGTGCGCGACAAGCTGGTCAACGGCGAGCTGGACGCGGCGCACGTGCTCTACGGCCTGGTCTACGGCGTGCAGCTCGGCATCGGCGGCCCCAAGAAGGACATGGCCGTGCTGATGAGCCTGAACCACAACGGCCAGGCCATCACGCTGTCGTCCAAGCTGGCCGAGAAGGGCGTCAAGGACGGCGCCAGCCTGAAGGCGCTGATGACGAAGGAAAAGCGCGACTACACCTTCGCCCAGACCTTCCCCACCGGCACCCACGCGATGTGGCTGTACTACTGGCTGGCCGCCAACGGCATCAACCCGATGCAGGACGCCAAGGTCATCACGGTGCCGCCGCCGCAGATGGTGGCCAACATGCGCGTGGGCAACATGGACGGCTACTGCGTGGGCGAGCCCTGGGGCGCGCGCGCCATCGCCGACAAGATCGGCTTCACCGCGGAAACCACGCAGGCGATCTGGAAGGACCATCCCGAGAAGGTGCTCGGCACCACCGCCGAGTTCGTGCAGAAGTACCCGAACACCGCGCGCGCGATGGTGGCCGCGGTGCTGGAGGCGTCCCGGTTCATCGACGCCTCGGCCTCCAACCGCCGCAAGACCGCCGAGACCATCGCCGCCAAGTCCTACGTCAACACCGACATGGACATCATCCTGGACCGCATGCTGGGCCGCTACAGCAACGGCCTGGGCAAGACCTGGGACGACCCCGACGCGATGAAGTTCTACCAGGACGGCGTCGCCAACTACCCGTTCCTCTCCGACGGCATGTGGTTCCTCACGCAGCACAAGCGCTGGGGCCTGCTCAAGGAGCATCCCGACTACCTGGCGGTGGCCAAGAAGGTCAACCGCATCGACGTCTACAAGCAGGGCGCCGCCGCCGCGCAGGTGCCGCTGCCCAAGAGCGATTTCCGCACCGCGCGCCTGATGGACGGCGTGACGTGGGACGCCGCCAAGGACCCGAAGGCCTACGCCGACGGTTTCAAGATCAAGGCCTGAGCCGGTCCGATTGCCGCATGAATGCCGGCGCCGCCTGCGCGCCGGCGCCTCCAAGGAGCCTGACGTGAATGCACTAGCTCGGCCGGCCGACCATGCCGGCAACCCAGCTTCTCCCGCCGATGCCGGCGCCGCCAGTCTCGGCGGACTCGCCTCGCTCGGCGACCCGCAGGCGCGCGAGCGCGCCGAGCGCCGCGCGCTGGAGGCCCAGGCCGAGGCGCGCCGCGCGGCGCGGCGCGAGGCCGTCGCGGCGGTGGTGCTCAAGGCGATGCCGCCGGTGGCCGGCTTCGCGCTGTTCCTGCTGTTCTGGCACGGCGTGGCCACGCTGATCCCGGCCATCCCGACGCCCGCCGCCACCTGGCACGCGGCCGTGCCGCTGTTCTCCGACCCGTTCTACCGCAACGGGCCCAACGACCAGGGCATCGGCTGGAACGTGCTGGCGTCGCTGGCGCGCGTGGCGGCGGGCTTCGGGCTGGCCGCGCTGATCGGCATCCCGGCCGGCTTCGCGCTGGGCCGCTTCGCCTTCCTCAACGCCATGATGGCGCCCATCATCAGCCTGCTGCGGCCGGTCTCGCCGCTGGCGTGGCTGCCGATCGGGCTGCTGCTGTTCAAGTCCGCCAACCCGGCCGCGATCTGGGCCATCTTCATCTGCTCGATCTGGCCGATGGTCATCAACACCGCGGTGGGCGTCACGCGCGTGCCGCAGGACTACCTGAACGTGGCGCGCGTGCTCGACCTGTCCGAGTGGAAGGTGTTCACGCGCGTGCTGCTGCCGGCGGTGCTGCCCTACATGCTGACCGGCGTGCGGCTGTCGATCGGCACCGCGTGGCTGGTGATCGTGGCCGCGGAGATGCTGACCGGCGGCACCGGCATCGGCTTCTGGCTGTGGGACGAGTGGAATAACCTGAAGGTGGAGCACATCGTGATCGCCATCTTCATCATCGGCGTGGTGGGCCTGCTGCTCGAATACGCGCTGCTGAGCCTCGCCAGACGCTTCAGCTACGGCAACTAGCGCGCCAGGGAGAACGACATGGAAAAGTTCGTCCGCATCGAAAACGTGGGCCAGACCTTCAAGACCAAGAAGGGACCGTTCGTCGCGCTGCGCGACGTCAACCTGACCATCGCCCGCGGCGAGTTCATCACGCTGATCGGCCATTCGGGCTGCGGCAAATCGACGCTGCTGAACCTGCTGGCCGGGCTCGACCGCCCCAGCAGCGGCGCGCTGATCTGCGCCGAGCGCGAGATCTCCGGCCCAGGGCCGGACCGCGCGGTGGTATTCCAGAACCACTCGCTGCTGCCGTGGCTGACCTGCTTCGAGAACGTCTACCTCGGCGTGGAACGCGTGTTCGGCGGCAGCGAAAACCGCGCGCAGCTCAAGGCCCGCACGCACGACACGCTGGCAATGGTGGGCCTGACCCATGCCGAGGGCAAGTACCCGCAGGAGATCTCCGGCGGCATGAAGCAGCGCGTGGGCATCGCGCGGGCGCTGGCGATGGAGCCCAAGGTGCTGCTGATGGACGAACCATTCGGCGCGCTCGATGCGCTCACGCGCGCCCACCTGCAGGACGAGCTCATCAAGATCGTCGCCAAGACCCGCAGCACGGTGGTGATGGTGACGCACGACGTGGACGAGGCCGTGCTGCTGGCCGACCGCATCGTCATGATGACCAACGGCCCCGCGGCGACCATCGGCGAGGTGCTGCCGGTGGACCTGCCGCGCCCGCGCGAGCGCATGGCGCTGGCCGACGACAAGGCCTACCACGCCTGCCGCACCGCGGTGCTGGACTTCCTGTACCGCAAGCAGCGCAATCCGGCGCTCAAGGAAGCGGCCTGAGCGCGGGCCGGGCCGCGGGTTCATGGCGCGGATTCAACGGCGCGGGCCGGCGGCTGCGATGGGCAGCGCCGGCCCGCTCCGCTATCATGAACCACAAACAACACCGTCCCAGCCCGCCATGACCGACACCGCCACGCCCGCTGCCACCCCCGCCGCTGCCCCTTTCGCCGCAGCCAGGTACATCAAGGAAATCGGCCGCGGCGTCAACGGCGCCCGCGCGCTGCCGCGCGAGGACGCGCAGACGCTGTTCGACGCCATGCTGGCCGGCCGCGTGGCCGACATCGAGCTGGGCGCCGTGCTGATGGCCTACCGCATCAAGGGCGAGGCGCCGCACGAGCTGGCCGGCATGCTGGAGGCCGCGCACGCGCACTGCCTGCCGCTGGCCGCGCCGCCCGACCGCGTGGTGGTCTCCATCCCCAGCTACAACGGCGCGCGCAAGCAGCCCAACCTGGTGCCGCTGCTGGCGCTGCTGCTGGCGCGCGAAGGCGTGCCGGTGCTGGTGCACGGCAGCCGCGAATTCAGCGGGCGCGTGACCAGCATCGCGCTGTTCGGGGCGCTCGGCATCGCGCCGTGCGCGACGGTGGCCGAAGCCGAGTCCCGCCTGCGCGAGAAGGACAACCCGCTGGCGGTGCTGCCGGTCGACGTGCTGTCGCCGGCGCTGTCGCGGCTGCTCGACCGGCGCATGCAGATCGGCCTGCGCAATTCCTCGCACACGGTGGCGAAGATGCTGCAGCCCGTCGGCGCGCATACGCCGGCCGAGGCGCTGCGCCTGTACAGCTACACCCATCCGGAATACCGCGAGACCCTGACCGACTACTTCTCGCACGAGCCGGCCAACGTGCTGCTGGCGCGCGGCACCGAGGGCGAGGTGGTGGCCGACGCGCGCCGCGCCGGCCGCATCGACTGGCTGCACGACGGCCACCAGCGCACGCTGGTCGACCCCACCGCGGGCTCGATTGGCGAGGTGCCGGAACTGCCGCCCGGCAACGACGCCGCGCAGACCGCGGCCTGGATCCGCGCCGTGCTGGACGGCAAGGTGCCGGTGCCGGCACCGATCGCCACCCAGGTCGAGGCCATCCGCGGCTGCGTGCAGCAGGGCACGCGCGTGGCCTGGACCAGCCCGGTCTAGCGCTTGCGCGGCGGCAGCGGGATGCGGTCGTCCTCGCCCGGCACGCGCGGGAACTGGTCGTTCTCCCAGCGCTGCGACGCGGCTTCGATGGCCTCCTTGCTGCTGGCGACGAAATTCCAGAAGATGAAGCGGTGCCCGTCGGTCGGATCGCCGCCGAGCAGCATCACGCGCGAAGGCGCCTCGGCGTTCAGCGTGACGGTCTGGCCGGGCACCAGCACCGCCATGTGACGCTCCGGCAGCACCTCGCCGTCGAGCGCGACCACGCCGTCGACCGGATAGACGCCGCGCTCGGCATGCTCGGGCGGGATCTCCAGGCTGGCGCCCGCCTCCAGCTCGATCGCCACGTACAGCGTGCGGCTGAAGACCTTCACCGGCGCCTCGGCGCCGAACGCATCGCCCGCGATCACAGTCATGCGCACGCCCGGGCGCTCGAGCTTGGGCAACGTCGCGGCCGGATGGTGGAAGAACGACGGCGCGGTGGTCTCGTGTTCCAGCGGCAGCGCCACCCAGGTCTGGATGCCGTGCAGGCTCGGCCCGGCCTCGCGGGCCGCCGCGGGCGAGCGCTCCGAGTGCGCGATGCCGCTGCCGGCGGTCATCCAGTTGACGTCGCCGGGCCGGATCACCTGCTTGCTGCCCAGGCTGTCGTGGTGGAGGATTTCGCCGTCGAACAGGTAGGTCACGGTGGCCAGGCCGATATGCGGATGCGGGCGCACATCCAGCCCCTGGCCGCGCGGCAGGGCCGTGGGCCCCATGTGGTCGAAGAAGATGAACGGGCCCACCGTCTGGGCCGCGGCGGCGGGCAGCACGCGGCTGACGGTGAAACCGTCGCCGAGATCGCGTGTGTGCGGCTTGAGCAAGTGTTCGATGACAGACATGGATCTCCCCGGTTGGGCCGAAGCTGAGGGCCGGCCAAATGAGAGGAGTGTAGCTGCTGGCGGAACACAGCATCTCATCCGGCGACAGAACCAGACGGGGCGCGCCCCCTCTAATCTTTGTCCGATAAGGCAGCGAACGCTGTCTGATAGTGATTACGCCACATGACGGAAGCCGGCCCCGATAAAAGACTATGTGATTCACGGCATCAATTAGCTGGAACTATCAACCCCACGGGGACTCCAACTTAGCAGTCCCCCGGCTTGAGTGCTAATATGTGTTGCAATGCAGTGCGCGGACCCTTGTGGCGAGCGCCGCGGGCAACCCACCCGCCGGATGCGAAAGGAGCAATCGAGTGAACGCGGTCCTATCTGCCGACCAGACCCAAACCAGCAGCCGCCTGCCTACGGCGCCTCAGGGCGCCGGGGCGTTCGCGCTGACGTTTCCCGGTAATCTGGGAAACCTGGACAGCTATATCCAGGCTGTCCATCGTATCCCCATGCTGACGCCCGAGGAGGAGCAGCGGCTTGCGCGCGACCTGCGCGAGCACGACTCCGTCGACGCGGCGCGCCGCCTGGTGCTATCGCACCTGCGCCTGGTGGTGTCCATCGCCCGCCAGTACCTTGGCTACGGCCTGCCCCACGCCGACCTGATCCAGGAAGGCAACATCGGCCTGATGAAGGCGGTGAAGCGCTTCGACCCGGACCAGGGCGTGCGCCTGGTGTCGTATGCCATGCACTGGATCAAGGCCGAGATCCACGAGTACGTGCTGAAGAACTGGCGCATGGTCAAGGTGGCCACCACCAAGGCCCAGCGCAAGCTGTTCTTCAACCTGCGCAGCCACAAGCAGGGCGCCCACACCTTCACGCCGGAACAGATCGACGCGGTGGCGCGCGAGCTGAACGTCAAGCCGGAAGAAGTGATGGAGATGGAGACCCGCCTGTCGGGCGGCGACCTGGCGCTGGAAGGCCAGATCGACGACGGCGAGGAGGAATTCGCCCCCATCGCCTACCTGGCCGACAACCACAACGAGCCGACCCGCGTGATCGAGGCCCAGCGCCACGACCGCCTGCAGGTGCAGGGCCTGGAAGAAGCGCTGGGCAAGCTCGACGAGCGCAGCCGCCGCATCATCGAGGCGCGCTGGCTGCACGTCAACGACGACGGCTCGGGCGGCTCGACGCTGCACGAGCTGGCTGACGAGTTCGGCGTGTCGGCCGAGCGCATCCGCCAGATCGAGACCGCGGCGATGAAGAAGATGAAGGGCGCGCTGCAAGCGTTTGCCTGAAGCGTTTGCCTGACCGCGCGCGGCGGCGAAAGCCGCGCCGCGCAACGAAAAAGGGCCGGTCCTCGCGACCGGCCCTTTTTTCGTCCGCGCGCCGCCTGCGGCGGCACGCGGATCAGGACAGCAGCTGCTTGAGATCGTGCACGATCGGCTCCGGCCCCTGGCCGTGGCGGATGAACAGGCGCAGCTTGCCGCTCGGGTCGAACACGTAGCTGCCGGCCGAGTGGTCCATCGTGTAGTTGTTCGGCGAGGTGCCGGGCACCTTGGCGTAATACACCTTGAAGTCCTTGGCCACCTTCTGCAGCGCGGCGTCGTCGGCCGCGCGCATGCCCAGGAAGCGCGGGTCGAAGGCCGGCACGTATTGCGCCAGCAGCTCCTGCGTGTCGCGCTCGGGGTCGACCGTGACGAACAGCACCTGCACCTTGTCGGCATCGGGGCCGAGCTGCTCCATGACCGCCTTGAGCTCGGCCATCGTGGTCGGGCAGACGTCCGGGCAATGCGTGTAGCCGAAGAACATCACCACCGCCTTGCCCTTGAAGTCGGCCAGCGTGCGGACCTTGCCGGTGTGGTCGGTGAGGCTGAAGTCCTTGCCGAATTCGCTGCCGCCGGTGATGTCGACGTTCTTGAAGGACGCGCGCTGCTGGCCACACGCGGCGAGCAGCAGCGAACACAGCGCCAGCAGGCAGAAACGACGAAGCAGCAGCGCGAAGCTGGAGGAAGAACCGGGGAAGGGGCGGGTAGGCATTCGGGTCGCGTGATGGATGGGGCGGCGCAGGGCGGCCGCTTCACATTGGCCGCCTCGCATTGGCATATGGGCGCAGTATCGCCGATCGCGCCGCCGCTGCGCCCGGTCCGCGACAAGATGCCGCAAGACCGGCGCCGGCGCGCCGTTCAGGACTGCGGCAGGAACTTGAAGTAGTGGTCGATCAGCAGCGCCGCGAACAGCAGCGACAGGTACAGGATCGAGAAGCGGAACATGCGCTGCGCCAGCGCATCCGAGTAGTTGCGGTACAGCTTCCAGGCATAGGCCAGGAAACCGCCGCCGAGCACCAGCGCGGACGCCAGGTAGATATAACCGCACATGCCGTACACGAACGGCAGCAGCGTGGCCGCGATCATGATCAGCGTGTACAGCAGGATGTGCAGCAGGGTGAAGCGCTCGCCGTGGGTGATCGGCAGCATCGGCAGGCCCGACTTGGCGTAGTCGGCGCGGCGGTACAGCGCCAGCGCCCAGAAATGCGGCGGGGTCCAGGTGAAGATGATGAGCACCAGGAACCACGCTTCGGCCGGCACGGTGCCCGACACCGCCGCCCAGCCCAGCGCCGGCGGCATGGCGCCGGACAGGCCGCCGATCACGATGTTCTGTGGCGTGGCCGGCTTGAGCAGGATGGTGTACACCACCGCGTAGCCGACGAAGGTCGCCACCGTCAGCCACATGGTCAGGTCGTTGGCGAACACGTGCAGCAGCCACATCCCCGCCCCGCCCAGCACCGCGGAGAACACCAGCGTCTGCGCGGTGGTGATCTCGCCGGTGGCCGAGGGGCGCCACGCGGTGCGGCGCATCAGCGCGTCGATCTTCTGCTCCACCAGGCAGTTGATGGCGAACGCCGCGCCCGCCAGCAGCCAGATGCCCGCCGCGCCGCCGATCAGCACCGGCCACGGCACCATGCCCGGCGAAGCCAGGAACATGCCGATGATGGCGCAGAAGACGGCCAGTTGCGTGACGCGGGGCTTGGTGAGGGCGGCGTACTGGCGGACCAGGTGACGGACCCGTCCGGCAGGATGAGGGTGGGTAGCAGTAACCACGGGGGGAATCTTCTCTTTCATGTGGCGCGCACGGCGGCCGGCACGTCAGTAGCGAGGTCAGCGGCGCGGGCCGCGAGCCCTATATTGTAGTTGAGGCGGACCAACAGCATCAGAAGCACCGCCGCGCCGCCGTTGTGGGCCACCGCGGCCACCAGCGGCCAGTCGAACACGATGTTGGACAAGCCGGTGGCCAGTTGCAGCGCGAGCACGCCCAGCAGCCAGCCCGCGTGGCGCGCCAGCCCGCCGAGGCGGCGCGCGCGCAGCCCGAACCACGCCAGGTAGCCCAGCACCACGAAGGCGAAGCCGCGGTGCACCCAGTGGATCGCCACCAGCGCCGAGTGCGGGATGTAGTCGCCGTCGGCGGTCATGCCGAGCTGGCGCCACAGCGTGAAGCCGTGGCGGAAGTCCATCTCCGGCACCAGCTGGCCGTTGCACAGCGGGAAGTCGGTGCAGGCCAGCACCGCGTAGTTGGTGCTCACCCAGCCGCCCAGGAAGATCTGCAGCACCAGCAGCGCCAGCCCCAGCCGCGCCGGCCAGCGCAGCGCGCCGGCCGCCGGCGCCACGCCCAGCGGCGGGTCGTTGCGCGAGCCCAGCCAGATCAGCGACGCCAGCAGGGCCATGCCCAGCATCAGGTGCGTGACCACGATGACGGGCTGCAGCTTGAGCGTGACCGTGAACGCGCCGAAGGCGCCCTGCACGCACACCAGCAGCAGCACGCCGGTGGCGAACCACGGCGACTGCCGCAGCTCGCGCCGCCTGACCCAGGCCAGCACCATCAGCGTGATGATCAGCACGCCCACCGCCATCGCGAAATAGCGGTGGATCATCTCGATCCAGGCCTTGGTGGCGGAAACCGGGCCGCTGGGCAGCGCGGTCTCGGCCGCGCGGATCGGCTCGCTGGCCGCGTGCGGGTTGGAGTGGCCGTAGCAGCCCGGCCAGTCCGGGCAGCCCAGGCCGGAATCGGTCAGCCGCGTGAAGCTGCCGAACATGATCAGGTCCAGCGTCAGGAAGGCGGTGATCCACACCAGTTTGCGGTACTTGTTGCGGTCGCCCCTGACCAGCACGTAGCTCAGGGGAAACAGCGCGATCAGGACGCCGATGACGGCGAGTTGGAGCAGCATGCGCGTAGTCGTTGAGTCTGGCCGTAAGCCCGGGCTTCAGTCGATGTGGGTTCAGCCGATGTGGGAATACTTGAGCAGCTTCTTGAGGTCGGAGCTCATCTTCTGGGGGTCCGGGTCCTTCGGGAAGCGCATCATCAGGTTGCCGAGCGGGTCGACCAGGTAGAGCGTGTCCTCGATGCGCGCGCCCGCGTCGGGCGGCAGCCACTTCTGCAGCGCGTCGCGCGGCGCGCGCAGGAAGCGCACGCCGGCGTAGGGCTCGTTGTAGGCGGCGGACAGGCGCGCGTCGATGGGGCCGTCGTCGCTGACCAGCCATACCGGCACGATGCGCTCGCGGTCCTGGCCCTGGCCGGCGCGCAGTTGGCGGATGGTGAACAGCTTCCTGGCGCAGGCTTCGCCGCAGGCGGCGCC
This sequence comes from Cupriavidus ulmosensis, assembly GCF_977008105.1. NCBI lineage: Bacteria > Pseudomonadati > Pseudomonadota > Betaproteobacteria > Burkholderiales > Burkholderiaceae > Cupriavidus > Cupriavidus ulmosensis. The sequence goes on along the minus strand of NZ_CDRMWP010000001.1, from coordinate 460,666 downwards.
GTCGGCGCTGATCAGCAGCCACTTGCCCTTGAAGCTGTCCAGCGGCACCGGCTCGGCGCGCTCGTTGGCGACCTGCACGGCCGGCATCGGGCGCTGCGGCTCGATCAGCGCGCCGTAGTTGGTGGTGCCGCCGGCCGGCCTGAACACGTAGTAGGTCAGGTAGGAGGCAATCACCGGCGAAGCGCACACCAGCAGCAGCAGCAGCATCTGGATGCGGCCGCGCCGGGTGCGGGCATCGATGCGCGGGTCCTGCGGTGCGGCGCGCGCGGCCTGGGCCGGCGCTGGGTCTCGTTGTGGCATCACGTTCGTTCGTCTCTTCTGTCTCTTCTGTCTCTTCTGTCTCTTCTGTCTCTCGGGTGTCCGGTCGCGGGTGCCGCGCTCATCTGACCGCGCGGCCCCGCGGTGGTTCGGGCCGCATCTCCGGCGGCGTCTCCGCCCGCGCCTCGGCCGCCATGTGCCGCGCGCGCCGCCAGCTCAGCGCCACCAGCAACACCAGCGCCAGCGCGGCCATCCCGAACCACTGGAAGGCATAACCGTAATGGCGGTCGGCGCCGATGTCGGCCGGCGCCCAGTCGCGCGCCAGCCCGTCGCCATTGTCGCTGCGCTGCTCCAGCACGAACGGCTGCAAGGGCATGCCCAGCTCCCTGGCAAAGGCGGCGATGTCCACGTTCTGGCGGATCTTCTGGCCAGCTTCGGCATCCGCGCCGCGGCCGAGGCCGAAGACCCGGGGCACCGTTGCCAGCGCCGTGCCTTCCACGTCCACCTCGCCCGCGGGTGTGGCGAACGGCGCGATGCGGGTGCGGTCCTGCGCGTCGCGCGGCAGCCAGCCGCGCAGCACCAGCACCGCCGGCGCGGCGCGGTCGTCCGACACGCGCAGCGGCGTCAGCACCATGAAGCCGGCGCGGCTGTCGCTGCCGTTGCCATGCGGCCGGTTGTCCAGCAGCACGGTGTGGTCCGTGTCGAAACGGCCGCGCGCATGCACGCGCCGCTCGGCCACCGGGCCCGCCACCAGCGTCCGCCCGACTTCCAGCGGCGGCTGCGCGGCCAGCGCCTGCAGGCGCTGCGCCCGCGCGATCTTCTCGTGGGCGCGGCCAAGCTGCCAGTTGCCCAGCGCGCAGGTCACGGCGATCACCGCCAGCGCGGCGATGGCAGGCACCGGGCTCAGCGCGCGCCACGGTTTCACGGGCGGCCCCCGAGTGCCGGCACCGGCGCGCCGGTGCGATAATGGTACTTCACCTCCAGCCGATCCCGCCCGGGCGAACCCTCCATGCGCATCGTCATCCTCATCGCGTTCGTCCTCATCGTCGGCAGCCTGGCCTCCGCCCTGTTCTTCATGATGCGCGACCGCGGCAGGACGCCGAACATGATGCGCTCGCTGATGTTCCGGGTCGGCTTCTCCGTGGCGCTGTTCCTGTTCATCCTGTTCTCGCACTGGATGGGCTGGATACAGAGCACCGGCATCCGCATGGGGCCGTGAGGCGCGCGCGCCGGGCCCGCGGATGGCCGCCGGCGGCTCGCGCCACGGCGGCGGGATCGCAAAAAACAAGCGCCGCAGGCTGGCCAGGCCCCTGCGGCGCTTGTTTTTCGTGCTCCGTGGGAGGCTGCCCTCCCCGGCGGTGGCCGGCGGCCACCGCGCCCCGGGTGTGTTACAGCCAGTACACCACGACGTAGAGGAACAGCCACACCACGTCCACGAAGTGCCAGTACCAGGCCGCGCCTTCGAAGGCGAAGTGGTGGTCGGGCGTGAAATGCCCCTTCAGCACGCGCACCAGCACCACCGTGAGCATGATCGCGCCCATCGTCACGTGGAAGCCGTGGAAGCCGGTCAGCAGGAAGAAGGTGGAGCCGTAGATGCCCGAGGTCAGCTTGAGGTTGAGCTCGGTGTAGGCGTGATGGTACTCGTAGACCTGGAAGCACATGAACAGCGCGCCCAGCAGGATGGTCAGCACCAGGCCCTGGATCAGCTGGCTGCGCTTGTTGGCCAGCAGCGCGTGGTGCGCCCAGGTCAGCGTCACGCCGGAGGTCAGCAGCAGGGCCGTGTTGATCGTCGGGATCGGCCACGGGCCCATCGTCTGGAAGCTCTCGACCACGCCGGCCGGGCCGGCGTTGGGCCACACCGCGGCGAAGTCGGGCCACAGGATCTTGTTGTTCAGGTCGCCCAGCCACGGCATGGCGATGTTGCGGGCGTAGAACAGCGCGCCGAAGAAGGCCGCGAAGAACATCACCTCGGAGAAGATGAACCAGCCCATCGACCAGCGGAAGGACAGGTCGATGTTCTTGCCGTACTTGCCGGTCTCCGACTCGCTGATGGCGTCGCCGAACCAGCTCTTGAGCACGAACAGGAACCACAGCAGGCCGAGGCCGCAGACATACGGCCCCCACGGTTGCCCGTTCACCCAGCCCGCGGCCCCGCCGGCCGTCAGCAGCAGGCCGAAGGCCGCCGTGATCGGATGGCGCGAGGGGCCCGGTACGAAGTAGTACGGAGCGTTGGCGCGATTCGCACTCATTCTTTTTTCTCCAGCTCAGAGTCTTGATTCAGTCATCGTTATCCGCGCATCCGGCCCCGACGGCCGGCCGGCGGCATGCTTTTGCCTGCTTGTACCCTACTTGTACCCTTACCCTGCCACCACCACGCGCACCACGGTGATCAGCACCGCGATCAGGATGGCCACCCCGATCAGCCCGGCGATGATCACGTGGACCGGGTTGAGCTGCGCCATGTCGCGCTCGTGCTCGCTGCCCTTGCGCAGGCCGATGAACGACCAGAACACCGCGCGCAGCGTCTGCGCGAAAGACATCTTGCGCTTGACCGCGTCCTTCATCTCTTCCACGGCTTGCTCCTGCTTGTGGCTTCGTGTCGCTTCGTGTTGCGTCGTGTCGCTTCGAACTGCCCGGACCGGCATCGCCGGCCACGGCGCGAATCCCGGAATCTCAAATGCCCCTGCCCGCTCCGGCCGGCGTGTCGGCGCCGCCCTGCGGCACCTGCGCCACCGGCGCGCCGATCTCGAAGAAGGTATAGGACAGCGTAATGTTCCTCACGTCCTTCGGCAGGTCCGGATCGATCACGAACACCACCGGCATCTCGCGCGCTTCCTTTGCCTTGAGCGTCTGCTGCTTGAAGCAGAAGCACTCGATCTTCTTGAAATACTGCGTGGCCAGCTTGGGCAGGTAGCTCGGGATCGCCTGCGCCGAGATGTCGCGCGGCTGGCCGTTGGCCACCTCGTAGACGATCGTCGCCATCTCGCCCGGATGCACTTCCATGCTGCTCTTCACCGGCCGGAACGCGAACGGCCCGCGCGCGTTGGAATCGAACTCGACCGTGATGGTGCGGCTCTTGTCCACCTGCGTGTTCCTGACCTGCCCGCCGTACAGGTCGCGCGTGGTCACGACGTTGAGGCCGGTGATCTCGCAGATCTTCTTGTACAGCGGCACCAGCGCGTAGCCGAACGAGAACATCAGCGCCACCACCACCAGCAGCCGCAGCATCATGCTGCGGTTGAAGCGCCTGTCGGCGGCGTCCTGTGACGGCTGGTTCGTGCTCATTCCAATACCCCCGCGGCTTCAGCCCAGAAGAATCATCTTGGCGAAGAAACCCAGAAAGAAAACCACCACGATCGAGAAGAGGATCAGACCGAGGCGGCGGTTGGCGGCCTTGCGGTCAGGCTGCGATGGATTGTTGTCTGGACCCTGCATGGCACCCTGTCTGCGTGGCGCGGCGGGGACAGGCGTCGCGCCCGTCCCCGCCGCGCCTGGTTACGGCTTACTTGACTTGCGGCGGCACCTCGAAGGTGTGGAACGGGGCCGGCGACGGCACGGTCCATTCCAGGCCTTCGGCGCCGTCCCAGGGCTTGTCCCCGGCCTTCTGGCCGCCACGGTACGACGGCAGCACCACGAAGAAGAAGAAATACACCTGCATCAGCCCGAAGCCCAGCGCGCCGATCGAGGCGATCGCGTTGAAGTCGGCGAACTGCGTCGGGTAGTCGGCATAGCGGCGCGGCATGCCGGCCAGGCCGAGGAAGTGCATCGGGAAGAACGTGATGTTGAAGAAGATCATCGAGCCCCAGAAGTGGATCTGGCCGCGGGTCTCGTTGTACATGAAGCCGCTCCACTTCGGGCCCCAGTAGTAGAAGCCCGAGAACATCGCGAACAGCGAGCCGGCCACCAGCACGTAGTGGAAGTGGGCCACGATGAAGTAGGTGTCCTGCAGCTGGATGTCGATCGGCGCGACCGCCGGCATCAGGCCGGTGAAGCCGCCGATGGTGAACACGAAGATGAAGCCGATGGCGAACAGCATCGGCGTCTCGAACGTCATCGAGCCGCGCCACATGGTGGCGATCCAGTTGAAGATCTTCACGGCGGTCGGCACCGCGATCAGCATGGTCGCGTACATGAAGAACAGCTGGCCCGTCACCGGCATGCCGGTCGTGAACATGTGGTGCGCCCACACGATGAACGACAGGATGGCGATCGAGGCGGTGGCGTACACCATCGAGCTGTAGCCGAACAGGCGCTTGCGCGCGAAGGTCGGCACCACGTGCGAGATGATCCCGAACGCGGGCAGGATCATGATGTACACCTCGGGGTGGCCGAAGAACCAGAAGATGTGCTGGTACATCACCGGGTCGCCGCCGCCGGCGGCCGAGAAGAAGCTCGTGCCGAAGTGGCGGTCGGTCAGCACCATCGTGATGGCGCCGGCCAGCACGGGCATCACGGCGATCAGCAGGTAGGCGGTGATGAGCCAGGTCCAGCAGAACATCGGCATCTTCATCAGCGTCATGCCGGGCGCGCGCATATTGAGCACGGTGACGATGATGTTGATCGAGCCCATGATCGACGACGCGCCCATGATGTGCATGGCGAAGATGGCCATGTCCATGCCCGGGCCCATCTGCACCGACAGCGGCGCGTACAGCGTCCAGCCGGCGGCGGTGGCGCCGCCCGGCGCGAAGAACGACAGCACCAGCAGCAGCGCGGCCGGCGGCATCAGCCAGAAGCTGAAGTTGTTCATGCGCGCGAACGCCATGTCGGAGGCGCCGATCTGCAGCGGGATCATCCAGTTGGCGAAGCCCACGAAGGCCGGCATGATCGCGCCGAACACCATGATCAGGCCGTGCATGGTGGTGAACTGGTTGAACAGCTCGGGGCGGAAGAACTGCAGGCCCGGCTCGAACAGTTCCAGGCGGATCAGCAGCGCCAGCATGCCGCCCGACAGCAGCATGGTGAACGAGAACAGCAGGTACAGCGTGCCGATGTCCTTGTGGTTGGTGGCGAACAGCCAGCGGCGCCAGCCATGCGGGTGATCGTGATGCTCATCGTGCGCGTGGTCATGCGCATGATCGTGCGCGTGGTCGTGCGGATGGCCGAGCGCGTCCGGGGTAGCAGTACTCATCGCGAAAACTCCTCTAGTCCTGATCAGCCTGCCGCGCGGTCGCCCGCGACGCTGGCCTGCTTGGCGGCGGGCTTGTCTTGCGCCTTGGGTGCGGCGTCGCCGCCCGCGGCGCCACCGCCTTCCGGGAACTTGCCCGCGCGGGCGTTCACGAAATCGCTCGGTTGAATCACTTCGCCGGTATGGTTGCCCCAGTTGTTGCGGGTAAAGGTCATGACGGCGGCGAGCTCGGTATCGGAGAGGTGCTTCCAGACGGGCATGGCGCCCTTGCCTTCGAGCAGGATGTGCATCTGGCCGGCCTTGGGGCCGTTGACGACCTTGGAGCCGTCCAGCGCCGGGAACGCGCCGCCGCCCTTGCCGGTGGGCTGGTGGCAGACCGCGCAGTTGGCGGCGTAGACCTTCTCGCCGCGCGCCTTGAGCTCGTCGAGGGTCCAGGTCTTGTTGGGGTCGTCGGCCTTGGCGGCGAGTTCCTTCTTCTTGCCGTCGACCCACTTGGCGTAGTCGGCGTCGGACACCACGCGCACCACGATCGGCATGAAGGCGTGTTCCTTGCCGCACAGCTCGGCGCACTGGCCGCGGTACACGCCGATCTTCTCGGCCTTGAACCAGGTGTCGCGCACGAAGCCGGGGATCGCGTCCTGCTTGACGCCGAACGCCGGGATCATCCACGCATGGATCACGTCGTTGGCGGTGGTGACGATGCGCACCTTCTTGTTGACGGGCACCACCAGCTCGTTGTCCACCTCCATCAGGTAGGTGTTGGACTTCGGCGCCTCGTTGTTGATCTGGTCGCGCGGGGTGGCCAGGGTGGAGACGAAGGAGATGCCCTCGCCTTCGCCCTTGAGGTAGTCATAACCCCATTTCCACTGGTAGCCGGTGGCCTTGATGGTGATGTCGGAATTGGTGGTGTCCTTCATCGCCACGACCGTCTTGGTGGCGGGCAGCGCCATGCCGATGACGATCAGGAAGGGGATGATGGTCCAGATCACCTCGACGGTGATGCTTTCGTGGAAGGAGGCAGATTTCGCACCCTTGGACCTGCGGTGCTTGAACACGGAATAGAACATCACGCCGAACACGCCGACGAAGATCACCGTGCAGATGATCAGCATCATCCAGTTCAGCCAGTGAATCTGTTCGGCGATCTTGGTGACGGGCTCGGCCAGATTGAGCTGTCGCACTGCGGGGCCGCCCGGCATGTCTTCCACCGCCAGGGCTGCCTGGCCAACGAGCAGGGACGCGCCCGTCAGACACGCTGCGGATGCCTTCTTCCACATTTTCATTTGTTATCTACCCAATTTACAGATGCAAATCTGTCAGCCTGCCCGGCCGCTGCCAGTCTCCATTCAAAGGCAACGCAAGGCAGATACGAGCTCCTGCGCGAACTTTCTGCGCTTGTACGGGTCCAGAAAACACCCCACCTGCACAACGCACTTACCCGAGCGCAACTGCACCAGCGCCCTTAACGATTCACCCTGTTCGACCCGCACCCAGAGCGGGTTGAACTCATGCCGGGTCAGCTGCCCGGCACTGACGGAGACGACCACCAGCAGGCCGCCCGCCAGGCTGACGCGTTCGTAGTCGGCCGCATGCCGCGCGTAGACCAGCAGCGCGATGCCCAGACCCAGCAGGTCCAGCCCGGCGAAGGGCAGCACGAGCCACGAACCCCGCCACGCAAAGCACAACGCGATGGCGAGCGAGACACAGACGATTGAGAGGTAGAACCAGCCGACCTGGCGTGGCGACAGCGAGCAATTCCGCTTCATCAGCCAGTCTTTGTCCGGCGCACCGGGCCCGCCGGGACTGCTGCCGGGCTCGTCTTGCGCCGTCTGGAATGCGATACCCAAGTCTTGCATCGCCCACCACTCTGCATAGGATGCACACCTGGGACGATCGCCTGGGCCGCACTAACTTAGTGCGATTCCGGGGCACATGTGCCAGGGGAACCACTGCGACAAACTGGCGCATTATAGGGCGCTTCACCTGCTCGAACAAGGCCGCCCCTTGACCGCCGGGGTGGCGCGCGACACGGTTTTGTGCTTCAGCGCGGTGCACGCGGCGGCCTCGCGGTGCCCCGTCCGGGGCACGCTATCGGCGCGGCCGCGCGCGTCCGATCTTGTCCAGCGGCACCACCGCGCGGCCCATTTCGTCGACGTCCTGCCGGCCGCGCGGCGCCAGTTTCCACGCATGCCCGTAGACGATCTCGAAGGTCAGCGGAATCAGCCCGTCGGCATTGCGGCGGCGCTCGAGCGCGCCCAGCAGCGCATCGAGCCAACGCCTGCCACGCAAGCCCTGGCTTGGGATTGGCGGCAGCCGCAGGCCGCCGAAGGCCTGTACTTCGCGCAGCAGGGTGCGCGGCGATTCATAGGTGATCGTCAGCGTTTCCATGTCCATCACGGGCGTGGACCAGCCGCTGTTGACCAGCATGTCGCCGATGTCGTGCATGTCGACGAAGCGCAGCGTGTGGGTGCCCGGATCGACCTCGGCGAAAGCCGCGCGCAACTCGGCCAGCGTGTCCGGGCCGAACAGCGAGAACAGCACCAGGCCCTCGTCACGTGCGACACGATGCCACTCGGGAAATACCCTATGTGGTTCAGGATGCCAGTGCAGCGCGAGGTTGGACCAGAGCAGGTCGAAGCTGGCCGGGGCAAACGGCAATGTGGCAAGATCGCCCTGCACCAGGTCGAACACGGGCCGCTTGCCGAGCATGCGCCCGAGCCATCCGGCCTGGCGCTGGGGATCACGCTGGGCCGCCTCGCGCAGCATGGCGCCGGAGATGTCCAGGCCGGCGATCTGCGCGTCCGGGTACTGCGCGCGCAGCGCCGCCAGGCCGCGGCCGTGGCCGCAGCCGATGTCCAGCGCGCGCGCGGGCGACAGCCGGATCATCTGCATGCGCTCCTGCATGCGCTGGCCGATCTCGCCCAGCAGGAAATCGAGCTGGCCGAAGCGCGCGCTGCGCCGGTCGAAGGCGAGGCGGGTCAGCCGCGCGGGCGGCAGATAGGCATCGGGGGAGTCGGCGTCATGCAGGGACACGGGCAAGCCAGGCAACAGGAGAATGAGGAACACGGCCGGACGCGCGCGCCCGGGCGGAATGCGGCGCGCGCGCCTGCGGGCGCGGCGGCCGGAGCGCAAGTATACGCGTGCGCCGCGTCCGCTGCCGGCGCCCGCCACGCCGAAGGCGCCCTGCGCCGCCAGGCGCGCCGGCTGTGGCGCGCGCTGCTGCCGTGCGCGTGCGCGCTGTGCGGCGAGGTGCAGGAAGACGCCGTGTGCGCCGGCTGCGCGCGCGAACTGCTGGCCCCGGCGGCGCGCTGCCGCGTCTGCGCGCGGCCTGCCCTGCGCCGCGATGCGCGCCACAGCTTGCGCCACGGTCCGCGCTGCCATCACTGCCGGCTCGAACCACCCGCGTTCGACGCCGCCGTCACGCTCGGCGACTACGCCAGCCCGCAGGACGGGCTGGTGCTGGCGCTCAAGTTCGGCGGCGCGCTGCCGCTCGCGGACTGGCTGGCGGCGGCGCTCGCCGAGCGCTGGCAGGCCATGCGCGATACCGCGCGCGCCCTGCCCGATCCTCCCGCCCTGCCCGACCTGCTGGCGCCGGTGCCGCTGTCGCCGCGGCGGCTGGCGGCGCGCGGCTTCAACCAGTCGTGGGAGATCGCCCGGCCGCTGGCGCGCCGCCTGGGCGTGCGCGCGCGCCCGGCGCTGCTGGCCCGCCTGCGCGACACACCGGCCCAGGCCTCGCTGGACCTGCCCGCGCGGCAGGCCAACCTGCGGGATGCCTTCGGCCTCGCGCCGGGTGGCGAGGTCGCCGGCCTGCACATCGGGCTGGTGGACGACGTGATGACCAGCGGCGCGACGCTCGGCGAGGCCGCGCGCGTGCTGAAGGCGCACGGCGCGGCGCGCGTCACCTTGTTCGTCCCGCTGCGCACGCCGTAGCGGGGGGGCACGGCGATGGCGGCGTGACAGGCGCCACCCGGCAAGGTAAGCTGCGCAGCGGTTTACAAGCGGCGCCCCGAGGCCCGCCCCCCAACATGTTCAATGTCGTCCTGGTCGAACCCGAGATCCCGCCGAACACCGGCAACGTGATCCGCCTGTGCGCCAATACCGGCGCCCGCCTGCACCTCGTCAAGCCGCTCGGCTTCCCGCTCGAGGATGCGCGCATGCGCCGCGCCGGCCTGGACTACCACGAGTACGCCACCATGCGCGTGCACGAGAACTGGGACGCCCTGATGGCCAGCGAACAGCCCGACCCGGCCCGCATGTTCGCGCTCACCACGCATGGCGCGACGCCGTTCGGGCAGGTCGCCTTCCGGCCCGGCGACTGGTTCGTGTTCGGCTCCGAGACGCGCGGCCTGGCGCCGGAGCGGCGCGAGTGGTTTCCCGCCGCGCAGCGCATCCGCCTGCCGATGCGCCCGGACAACCGCAGCCTCAACCTCTCCAACACGGTGGCCGTGGTGGTGTTCGAGGCCTGGCGCCAGAACGGCTTCGCCGGCGGCGCCTAGCGTTCGCCTACTCCGGCTGCACGCCGGCGATCCGGATCACCTTGTCCCAGCGCGCCTTCTCGTTCGCCAGGGTCTCGCGCAGCGACTGCGGCGCCGTGCCCGCCGGCGCGAAATACTGCGCGCGCATTTTGGCGCGCACGTCTTCGCTGCCGATGATCGCCACCAGCTCGCGGTAGAGCCGGTCGATCACCGGCGCGGGCGTGCCCGCCGGCGCCATCACGGCCTGCCACGAGATCGCCTCGAAGCCCGGATAACCGGACTCGGCCACGGTGGGCACCGCCGGCAGCAGGCTGGTGCGCCCGCTGGTGGTCACGGCGAGGACGCGCAGCTTGCCCGCGCTCACCAGGGGCATGGCGATCGCCGGCACCATGAAGCCGGCCTGCACCTGGCCGCCGACCATCGCCGTGGTGATCTGCGCGAAGCCCGGGTACGGAATATGGGCGAGGTCGATCTTCGCCATCGCCTTGAGCTGCTCCATCGCGAGATGGGCGGCGCTGCCGTTGCCGACCGAGCCGTAGTTCAGCGCGCCGGGACGCGCGCGCGCCAGCGCCACGAACTCGCGCACGTCGTGCACCGGCAGGCGCGCATCCACCACCAGCACGTTGGGCGAGGTCGCCACCAGCGAGACCGGCGCAAGCTGGCGCACGGGGTCGTAGCCGAGATGGCGCCACAGCGTCGGCGCCGTGACCAGCGGGCCGTTGATGGTCAGCAGCAGCGTGTAGCCGTCGGGCGCGGCGCGCGCCGCCATGCCGGTGCCGATATTGCCGCCGGCGCCGGGGCGGTTCTCCACCACCACCGGCTGGCCGAGCGACGCCGACAGCTTCTCGGCCAGCAGGCGCGCGATCAGGTCCGGCGAGGAGCCGGCCGGAAACGGCACCACCAGGCGCACCGGCCGCTCGGGCCAGTTGCCGGCCGCGCGCGCGGGAAACGCCAGCGCGGCGGGCACGGCGGCGGCAAGGGCCATCAGGACGCGGCGGCGGGCCGCGATGCAATCTTGGGACATGAGACAGGACCAGGGCGGCCGGACATCCGCGTCGGCGCGGGCATCACCGCCGGGAAAGGAAATGAAGGGGAAAAAGCGGCGCGCTCACTCGTCGCGCGCGTCGCGCTGGAGCAGGCGCGCCACCGCGTCGGCCACCGGCAGGCCATCGAACAGCACCGCGCACACCGCGCGCGTGATCGGCATCTCCACGCCGTGCGCGGCGGCCAGCGCCGCCACCGCCTGCGCGCAGCGCACGCCTTCGGCGACGTGGCCGAGGTCGGTGAGGATCTGCTCGAGCGTCATGCCCTGCGCCAGTTGCTGGCCGACCTTGCGGTTGCGCGAGAGGTCGCCGGTGGCGGTCAGGATCAGGTCGCCCACGCCGGCCAGGCCCATGAAGGTCTCGACGCGCCCGCCCAGCGCCATGCCCAGCCGCGTCATCTCGGCCAGGCCGCGCGTGACCAGCGCGGCGCGCGCGTTCAGGCCCAGGCCGAGCCCGTCGCTGGCGCCGGTGGCGATCGCCAGCACGTTCTTGACCGCGCCGCCCACCTCGGCGCCGACCAGGTCGTCGCTGCCGTAGATGCGCATGGCATGGTGATGGAAACCCTGCTGCGCCAGATCGGCCAGCAGCGGCGAGGTGCCGGCCACGGTCAGCGCGCACGGCAGGCCGAGCGCCACCTCGCGGGCGAAGCTGGGGCCGGTCAGCACGCCGAACATGGCGTCGCCGAGCCGGCCCGCGGCGTCGAGCTCCTCGCGCACCATCTGGTGCGGCAAGGCATTGGTGACGGCCTCGAAGCCCTTGCACAGCCACAGCATGCGCAGGCCGGCGCGGCGCGCGGCCAGCCGGCGCGTCATCTCGCGCAGGCCGGAGACCGGCGTGGCGACGATCAGCAGGCCGTCGGGATCGGCATCCACGTGCGCGGCGGCGCGCTCGAAGTCGGCCTGCACCGCGAGCCGCGCCGACAGCGCCACGCCGGGCAGGTAGGTGGCGTTTTCATGGCTGGCGCCGATCGCCGCCAGCCCGGCGGCCTCCCGGCCCCACAGCACCACGTCGTGGACCGCGGCCGCATGGCTGGCCAGCGCGGTGCCCCAGGCCCCGGCTCCGAAGACAGTGATTTTCATGACGCTTTGCCTCGCTCGAACGGCCTGCCGGCCGCGTGGCCCGCCGGGCGGGCCGGAAAACACAAAACGGGGCACGTGGCCCCGTCTTTACCGCATGCCGCGCCAGGATCCGAGGATCAGTGGCGGGCCTGGCTGCCGTCGGGCATCACGATGCCGCTGTTGCCGCCCTGGGCCGCTTCGGCTTCCTGCATGGCCGCCTGCAGGCGTTGCTCGTAGAGCGCCTGGAAGTTGATTTCCGACAGGTGGATGGCCTGGAAGCCGGCGCGCGTGATCACGTCGGCGATGTTGCCGCGCAGGTACGGGTAGAGGATGGTCGGGCAGGCGATGCCCAGCAGCGGGTCGAGCTGCTCCACCGGCACGTTGCGGATGTCGAAGATGCCGGCCTGGTGCGCTTCGACCAGGAAGGCGACCTTGTCCTGCACCTTGGTGGTCACGGTGCCGGTCACGACCACTTCGAAGATGCCTTCCTGCAGTTGGGTGGCACCCACGTTCACCTGGACTTCCACGGCCGGCGCTTCGGTCTCGAGGAAGATGGCGGGCGAGTTCGGCTGTTCGAGCGACATGTCCTTCAGGTACACGCGCTGGATGTTGAAGAACGGCTGGTCTTCCTGCTGATTGTTTTGCTGGTCGCTCATGAAAGGCTTCCGGGAATGGGCATTGGACGCCAGATACCGCGGCCGCGAGCCCCGCGGGCGGCTAAGGCCCAGGCTGGCGACCCGGGTCGGCACCCGGTTGGGAGGGTAGGAGTATACCATTGCTGGCCATACTCCCCCCTAAGAACCACACGTGCGAGTTTCCCCGCATGCGGCTCAAGCCTTTTACAAAATGTTCAATCGAACACCGGTTTCACAACAGTTTTACCGTAGTGATGTACTTGCTTATGGCAGTCCGGATGTAGCAGCACACGATTCCCTAGAGCATCTGAGCCTCCGTGAGTACGGTACTCGATGTGATGGTCTTCCCATCCCGTCTCCTTGGTAATCTTGCCTTCACACACCGCGCACAAGCCCCGCTGGGACATATACAGTTTGATCCATTGCTTTCGGTGCAACATGCTTTCCAGCATGCGTTCCTGCCGCAATGTCTCGCCATACCGTTCCTGCGCTGGATCGAAAGGATGGTAATCCCCTCGAATCTTCTTGTGCCGCCGGATAGGCGTACTCGCGAGTGAGTACAGCTCCAACCAGTAGCTACTGCCATTGCTTTCCGCGATGCGAGTACCAAACACCCAGTTCCGTTCACCGATTGAGCCGAAATACTTCCGTCGCACCCATTCAGCGTTCTTCCCTCGATGCCGCCGTTTCGCCCACCGCCATAGAGCCCTAAATACATCGCGCTCCACACGTGTAAACGCCGCTTTCGCAACCACTGGGCTGTGATACTGCGCCCAGCCTCTTAGCATCGGGTTCAGCAATCGGATGAGATCCTCCTGCGTCACCGCCTTGTTGGCACTAACGGTCTCCTTCACCTTGCGATAGAACGTTTGCACGTTTTTCTTGCTCGGTTTGATGAGCAGCGTTTCCGAGTATTTCCGGAAATTCCACCCTAGGAAATCGAAGCCGTCAGCGACATTGACAATCCGCGTTTTCTCCGTCGATAGTGTCAACCCCCGTACTGCCAGGAATTGCTCTACCCACGGCTTCACCTCGTTTTCTAATACCTCCGGCGTACAGCCAGTGATCACGAAGTCATCCGCGTACCGTACAACATTGACCTTGAGCTTTCGCAGATTGTTAACCCCCAATTTTGTCCGAAGGGACTCTATCAGTTGTCGTTCCAACCCGTTCAGTGCCACGTTTGCCAGAGTCGGGGAAATGATGCCCCCCTGTGGCGTTCCGGCTTCGGTCGCCTGAAGCTGGCCCTGAAATACCACGCCAGCCTTCAGCCATTTCCGCAGGATCACTTTGTCCATCCGGACATTGCGCTCCAGCCAGTCATGGCTGATATGGTCAAAGCAGCCTTTAATATCCGCTTCCAGAATCCATTGGGCCGAGACCTTTCTGGACAGGTTGACGAATAGCTGAGACATGGCATCCGCAGTGGAGCGATTGCTCCGAAACCCATAAGAGTTCGGATCGCTCGTTCCTTCGGACACCGGTTCCAGCGCCAGCAGATACAACGCTTGCATGGCCCGATCCAACATGGTCGGAATGCCCAGGGGGCGCTCCTTCCCGCTAGATTTGGGGATGTAAACCCTCCGTAATGGCATGGGCCGATACCCCCGGCGCTTCAACCGTCCGATGGCTGCCCACCGGACTTCAGGCGAGTCCCACAGTTCACGGTCGACGCCAGCCGTCCGTTTCCCTTGGTTCTCCGTCACCCGTCTTACCGCCGATGCTTTGGCGGAGAACGAGCGGGTCAGAGACCGTTGCAAGGCTTTCACCCTGCGCCAGTCCCCTTCCTGTGTCGCCTTCGCAATTCGAATCTGCATTGCTCGAACATTCCGTTCGACGCGGCGCCAATTAATGTCGCCCCATCGCTCTGGAATGCCGGAGGGCGCAGATTCATCCTTGCGGATCAATGCTTCCATGCTGCTCTCCTATCTTGAGGACTTCCCCAAACAGCAGAGACAACATGCCCCTTGAGGGACACATTGCCCCTCAAGGGAAGAAAATTAAACAAGCGAGTTCAGTCAGCCGTCTTGCGACGAAAGACCAGTTGGAAGTCTGCCCGCTTTCGCGTGGGATGATGTTTCAACCCCTATCCGGACCATTACAGCCCGGCATTCGCTTTCTCCAACCTCCCATACCCGCACAGCCGACAGCGTCCCTTGCGGTTCGCCTGCCTGAGCCAAACTGCGCTCCGGCAGCCATACGGGCTTACCACGTTCCCCGCGCGTTACACGACTGGGTTAGGGCCTGCCTCTTCGCCGGTGGTCTGATGACGACGTATTCCGAGTTTCCAGCGGAATATCCGACCACGTACCTTTTGGTTGATGCCTATCAGCAGCTTTGGCACCGTCATATTCACGGCGTTTACCAGCAGTTCACTTACATTACCCATACCAGCCAGCCTAGCTCCTCGACCCCATTGCTGCTGGGAGTCTCTGCCCACCGTCCTCACAGAGGATGGACACCCTTGCGGGGGCTACATTGTCAGGAGAGCTTCACACCCCACCGTTACCAGTGACGCATGTCTCCCTAGGCTACTGCTAGTCGCATAGCAGGTTCTCTATCAGAACACCCTCGCGGGTGAGTCCGACCGAACCATAACGCGCAGAGCTTCCGCTCCGGGACCTCACTTCCTTACTTCATGTGCTCCTTTACCAGCGAGCGCTTGACGACGGCGGTCTCTTTCGAGCGCATGCCCTCGTCCCAAAGAACGTAGCGCCGACCCTGATGGGTCGGTTTAAATGCTATGTAGCAGACAGGCAACGAAACAGAAGTTGCATCTCCACCCGCATCCTCCGGAGAGGGTGCGTACCGCAAAGACATCTGCCCAAAGGCAAGCGTCCCCGCCTTTGGGCAATGGCTGGAAATCCATCCAGCAAATAGCAAGCTGAGAGTTAGCCGATACGTTGGCCTTCCCACAACACATGGACTCGCCCCGGCCTTGCGGCTGGGCTTGTCAAAGCAAGAGATGGTTGAGATTGGACGGTTCTGGCCGAGGCCTTCCCCTTGTCTCAACAAAGGTCGATGCTCCTTACGTTGGAGCTACCCGGACACGATAGTGCGTGTCGCACGAAAACGCATATGGTACATGACGCGGGTGGCGAATTCACCCGCATCGCGGCTAGGAATTTGCCTCAGGCCGCCAGCAGCGGCACCAGGCCGCCCTTGCGGTCGAGCGCCGAGAGGTCGTCGAAACCGCCCACGTGGGTCTCGTCGATGTAGATCTGCGGCACCGTGCGGCGGCCGGTGCGGGTCATCATTTCTTCACGCTTGCCGGGTTCGCGGTCGATCAGGATCTTCTCGATCGACTCCACGCCCTTGGCCTTCAGAAGGCGCTCGGCCATCTGGCAATACGGGCAAACTACCGTGCTGTACATCACAACGCGGGCCATGCGGTTCTCCTTGAGACTAGAAACTGGCGCGGCTCGGGGCGGCCGGCGGGACAGCCGGCCCGGCACCCTGCCGCGCCCGGCGCGCGTCTTACTTGACCACCGGCAAGCCGGCTTGCTGCCATGCGGCCAGGCCGCCTTCGAGCGAATAGACCTCACTGTAACCGGCTTCCTTCAGCGCTGCTTGGCCCTTGCCCGAGCGCTGGCCGGTCTGGCACACCACGATGATGGGTACGGACTTGTCCTTTGCAAGGCCGGCGGCGCGGCTGGCCAGGTCGGCGAGCGGCGCGCTCTTGGCCTGCGGCAGGTGGCCCTTGGCGTATTCGGCGGCCTCGCGGATGTCCACCACCACCGCGTTGCGCCTGTTGATCAGCTGCGTCGCGCCAGCCGGGTTGACCGACTTGCCGCCCAGGGAGCCGCGCGAGATGACGGGCCAGGCCAGCAGGCCGCCCGACACCACGGCGATGGCGATCAGGGCAAGGTTGTTGTAGTCGGCGAAGAAATTCACGTTGGCATTCCGGTGGGTTGAGTCGGCGGCATTATAAAATAGACGGTTTCGCGCCCGCGAGCCGGCATTGTCTCCTACTTGACACATGAACGGAGCGAGTGACATGGCGCGCACCGGTTTCTCACGCTTTGGAAGCAGCATGTACAAACTCGTTCTCATTCGTCACGGCGAATCCACCTGGAATCTCGAAAACCGCTTCACCGGCTGGGTCGACGTCGACCTGACCGACACCGGCGTGGCGCAGGCCAAGCAGGCCGGCAAGCTGCTGCGCGAGGGCGGCTTCGCCTTCGACGTAGCCTATACCTCCGTGCTCAAGCGGGCCATCCGCACGCTGTGGCACGTGCAGGACGAGATGGACCAGATGTGGATCCCGGTGCGCAACGAGTGGCGCCTGAACGAGCGCCACTACGGCGCGCTGTCCGGCCTCAACAAGGCCGAGACCGCCGCCAAGTTCGGCGACCAGCAGGTGCTGGTCTGGCGCCGCAGCTACGACACCCCGCCGCCCGCGCTGGCGCAGGACGATCCGCGTGCCTCATACGACGACCCGCGCTACGCCGGCGTGCCGCGCGAGCAGATCCCGCTCACGGAATGCCTGAAGGACACGGTGGCCCGCGTGCTGCCGCTATGGAACGAATTCATTGCACCTGACATCAAATCCGGGAAGCGCGTGGTGATTGCCGCTCATGGCAACAGCATCCGCGCGCTGGTGAAGTACCTGGACCAGGTTTCGGATGACGACATCGTTGGCATCAACATTCCCAATGGCACCCCGCTCGTGTACGAGCTCGACGCCGAACTGCGTCCGCTGCGCCATTACTACCTGGGCGACCAGGAAGCGATCGCCGCATCGCTGGCCGCCGTGGCCAGCCAGGGCAAGGCACGCTGAGGCCAGGGCCGGGCGCGCGCCGCCGCGCGCTGCCCGGCCTTGGCTCGCAGCGGGTCAGGCCTTTTTTTCCACTCCCTCTTATACTGTCGGACACAACCGGCCGGTGTGACGCACCAGGCCGGGTCCGACACCGCATTTTCCTCACACGTTCAGGCAGCCCTCATGCGTAAGACGCTCAAGAACATCAGTCTTGTTACTGCCGGACTCGTCGCCGGCGTGCTGGCTACCATGCAACTCTCGGCCACGGCGCAGAATTCGTCCGGGCCGCTGCCGCTGGAGCAGTTGCGCCTGATGGCGGACATCTTCGGCCAGATCAAGCGCGAGTACGTGGAGCCGGTCGACGACAAGAAGCTGCTGACCGAAGCCATCAAGGGCATGGTCGCCAGCCTCGACCCGCATTCGGCCTACCTGGACGAAAAGGACTTCAAGGAACTGCAGGAAGGCACGCGCGGGCGCTTCGCCGGCCTGGGCATCGAGATCTCGCAGGAAGAAGGCCTGGTCAAGGTCATCAACCCGATCGAGGACACCCCCGCCTTCCGCGCCGGCATCCAGCCGGGCGACCTGATCACCCGCATCGACGACAAGCCCGTGCGCGGCCTGCCGCTGGAGCAGGCGGTCAAGCGCATGCGCGGCGAGCCGGGCACCAAGGTCACGCTGACCATCTACCGCAAGAGCGACGAGCGCACCTTCCCGGTCTCGATCACGCGCGCCGAGATCCGCGTGCAGTCGGTCAAGGCCAAGCTGATCGACAACGACCGCCTGGCCTGGGTGCGCCTGACCAGCTTCCAGGAACGCACCGTGGCCGACCTGGGCAAGAAGCTCGACGAGCTGGCCAAGAAGAACCCCAACCTCAAGGGCGTGATCCTCGACCTGCGCAACAACGGCGGCGGCGTGCTGCAAGGCGCCGTGGGCGTGGCCGCGGCCTTCCTGCCCGACGACGCGACCGTGGTCTCGACCAACGGCCAGGTGCCGGACGCCAAGCGCGTCTACAAGGCGACCTTCAACAACTACCGCCTGTCGTCGCTCGAGGACGATCCGCTCAAGGACCTGCCGGCGCTGTACAAGAAGATCCCGATGGTGGTGCTGACCAACGCCTACTCGGCCTCGGCTTCCGAGATCGTGGCCGGCGCGCTGCAGGACCACAAGCGCGCGCTGATCATGGGCAAGACCACCTTCGGCAAGGGCTCGGTGCAGACCGTGCGCCCGCTGACCAACGACACCGGCATCAAGCTGACCATCGCGTACTACTACACGCCGACCGGCAAGTCGATCCAGGCCAAGGGCATCCGCCCGGACATCCCGGTCGACCAGAACCCCGAGGGCGATCCCGACGACGCGCTGATCACGCGCGAGATCGACACCGAGCGCCACCTGCACAACAAGCAGGAATCGGAAGAGCCGGAGATGAACGAGCGCGAGCAGCGCCGCGTCGAGGAACTGCGCCGGCTCGAGGAAGAAAACGCCAAGAAGACGCCGGAGCAGCGCGACCAGGAACGCAAGAAGAAGCCCATCGAGTTCGGCTCGGCGGAAGACTTCATGCTGCAGCAGGCCGTCGCCCAGCTCGAAGGCCAGCCGGTCAAGCGCTCCAAGTCCAGGCTCGAAGCCGTGGCGACCTCCGACAAGCCGGCCACCAAGCCCGCGCCCAAGAGCACCGCGCCGGCCAAGCCCGCCACCAAGGACAAGGCGCCGGCGAGCGCGCCGATCGGGACCCCGCTGGGCACCCCGACCGGCAAGACTCCCTGAGATCCCGACCGGAAAAAGCGGCCCTGCGGGGCCGCTTTTTCGTTGCCAGGCATGAAGGACGCAAGGACGCATGAACGACGACCAACTGCTGCGCTACTCGCGGCACATCCTGCTCGACGAGCTCGGCATCGAAGGACAAGGCCGGCTGCTGGCCGGCCACGCGCTGGTGATCGGCGCCGGCGGGCTGGGCGCGGCCGCGCTGCCCTACCTAGCCTCGGCCGGGGTCGGCACCATCACGGTGGTGGACGACGACGTGGTCGACCTCACCAACCTGCAGCGCCAGGTGATCCACACCACCGCCAACGTCGGCCGGCCCAAGGTGGAGTCGGCGCGCGAAGGCATGCTGCGCATCAATCCGGACATCGACGTGCGGCTGATTGCCGCACGCGCGGGCGAGCCGGAACTCGCGCGGCTGGTCGCCGGGGCCGACGTGGTGCTCGACTGCAGCGACAACTTCGCCACGCGCCAGGCCGTCAACCGCGCCTGCGTGCGGCACCGCGTGCCGCTGGTGTCCGGCGCCGCGCTGCGCTTCGACGGGCAGGTCAGCGTGTTCGACCAGCGCCAGCCCGGCGCGCCGTGCTACGCCTGCCTGTTCCCGCCGTCGCAGCCCGCGCAGGAAGCCGCCTGCGCCAGCATGGGCGTGTTCGCGCCGCTGGTGGGCATGGTCGGCACCGTGCAGGTCGCCGAGGCGCTCAAGCTGCTGGCGGGCATCGGCACCAGCCTGGCCGGGCGCCTGCTGATGGTCGACGCGCTCGGCATGGAGTGGACCACCATGCGGCTCGCCCGCGCGCCGGACTGCGAGGTCTGCGGCGGGCACGACGGCGGGCACGGCGCCTAGCAATCCGGCTGGCGGCCAGGGACGATTTGCGGGGGCCAGGGCCTCGCCTCAACCGCTGTCCCGCGCGCGCAGGACGGCCCGCCCCGGATGGGCGCGAATGCGCTCGATCCGGCTCGCATGAGCTCGAATGGGAATCTGAATCCGAATGAGAGGAATTCCCGCCAGGACGCGGCGGATGGCGGCAGCACCGGACGGCGCCGCGCGGATGCGGCCACTGCGTTCTCGCGAACTTGCGGCCGACTGCCAGGCTTACTGTTCGCCCGGCTCCATCTGCGATTGCAGATAGTTCGGCAGGCCAACCTTGTCGATCAGGTCGATCTGCGTTTCCAGGTATTCGATGTGCTCTTCGGTGTCGGTCAGGATGTCGACCAGGATCTCGCGGCTGACGTAGTCGCCCACCGATTCGCAGTAAGCGATGCCTTCCTTGACCGTGGCGTGCGCGCCCTGCTCGAGCTTCAGGTCGCACTTGAGCATTTCCGGGGTGTCTTCGCCGAGCAGCAGCTTGTTCAGGTCCTGCAGGTTGGGCAGGCCGTCGAGCATGAGGATGCGTTCGATCAGGCGGTCGGCGTGCTTCATCTCGCCGATGGATTCCTTGTATTCCACCTCGCCGAGCTTCTTCAGGCCCCAGTGACGGTACATGCGGGCGTGCAGGAAATACTGGTTGATCGCGGTCAGCTCGTTCTTGAGCTGCGCGTTCAGGTGTTGGATGACCTTCTTGTCACCTTTCATTTGGAGGCTCCTGTAGCATCGGAACCCCGCATAAACGCGAAGCGGCGCAAGATGCGCCGCATGCAGTCTGGAAATGGGAAAACGCCCCGCAACCTGGAAGTTGCGGGCGAGTTCAGGCAACCAGCTCGGTTTGCTGGTCGTTCGCGACTGCCGGGTCCCGAGTGTCCATTATGGCACGCGGACCTGAGGACGAACAGGACGAAATGTCCACCATCTGGATGGTGGCGACCGTGACGCTGCGCACCGCGGCCACGCCTTCGCACAGCACCTGCTGTGCGCAATCGCGGCAGCGCCCGCAGCAGGTGCCCACGCCCAGCGTTTCCGCCAGTTCGTCGAGCGTTTCCACGCCGAGATGCACGGCGCCATGGATTTCTCGGTCGGTAACCTGGTTGCAGATGCAAACGTACACAAATCCCTCCTTGGGGCAGGGGTGACACCGGCATGTCACCCGCGATGTACGCCAGAATATCAGAGATCGAAAATGATAACAATTCCCATTAAGCCACAAAGGGTACATGCCCGGAAAGCGCCACTCGGACGGCGTTGCCGGCATGCGGGAGGCGTCACAGCGCTGTCTTGAAGTGCCGGATACCGCGCCCGCGGGCGTGGTATCCGGCAGAAAAACCCCAAGGCGGACAGGGTTGTCAGAGCTGCTTGAGCGCGCAGGCCAGCTCGTCCGGCTCGTAGGCCTCGAGCACCTGCCCCACCAGGCGCTCGAGGCGCTGGCAGTCGGCGTGGAGGACTTCCTGCTTGACCCGCAGCAGTTGCGAGGGATGCATCGAGAACTCGCGCAGGCCCATGCCCAGCAGCAGGCGCGTCATGGCCGGGTCGCCCGCCATCTCGCCGCACACCGCCACCGGCACGCCGGCGTGGTTGGCCTCGCGGATGGTGCGCGCGATCAGTTGCAGCACGGCCGGGTGCAGCGGGTCGTACAGGTGCGCCACGGCGTTGTCGGCGCGGTCGATGGCCAGCGTGTACTGGATCAGGTCGTTGGTGCCGATCGAGAGGAAATCCATGCGCCGCAGGAACAGCGGCAGCATCAGCACCGCGGCCGGGATCTCGATCATGGCGCCGACCTTGAGGTTGGGGTCGAAGGCCTGGCCGCGCGCCGCCAGCTGGCGCTTGGCCTGGGCGATCAGCTCCAGGGTCTGGTCGATCTCGCGCGCGTGCGCCAGCATCGGGATCAGCAGCCGCACCGGCCCGAACGCCGAGGCGCGCAGCAGCGCGCGCAACTGGGTCAGGAACATGGTCGGCTCGGACAGCGACCAGCGGATCGCGCGCAGGCCCAGCGCCGGGTTGAGCGCGGTCTCGAAGTCATCGCCGCGGTCGCCGCGCCCGTCCCTGCCGTCGCGCCCGTCGAGCGGCTTGTCGGCACCGATGTCGATGGTGCGGATCGTGACGGGCAGCCCGTGCATGGCATCCACGGCGCCGCGGTAGGCCTGGAACTGTTCCTCCTCGTCGGGCAGCTCGCCGCGCCGGTTCATGAACAGGAACTCGGAGCGGAACAGGCCCACGCCGACCGCGCCCGCGGCCAGCGCCGCGCTGGCGTCCTCGGCCATCTCGATGTTGGCCAGCAGGTCGATCTCCAGCCCGTCCAGCGTCACCGCCGGCGTATGGCGCAGGCGCTGCAGGCGCTTCTTCTCCAGCGCGCGCTCGCTCTGGCGGTGGCGGTATTCCTCGAGGATGATCGCCGACGGGTCCACGATCACCAGCCCGGCGTCGCCGTCGATGATGACCCAGTCGTCCTGGCGGATCAGCTCGCTGGCGCTCTGCACGCCCACCGCGGCGGGGATGTCCAGGCTGCGCGCCACGATGGCGGTATGCGAGGTGCGCCCGCCCAGGTCGGTCACGAAGCCGTGGAACACGGTATGGCGGAACTGCAGCATGTCGGCCGGCGCGATGTCGTGCGCGACCACGATCACGCCCG
Source organism: Cupriavidus ulmosensis (assembly GCF_977008105.1). NCBI lineage: Bacteria > Pseudomonadati > Pseudomonadota > Betaproteobacteria > Burkholderiales > Burkholderiaceae > Cupriavidus > Cupriavidus ulmosensis. Next base: position 438,052 of record NZ_CDRMWP010000001.1, on the reverse strand, counting down.
GCGCGGGCTCGCCGTCCGGCGCCAGCGAGGACGGCGGCGCCGGGGCCGGCGCCAGCATGGCCGCGCCGGCCAGCACCTTGAGAATGCGCTCGACCACCTGGCGGATGTCCGCCTTGCGCTCGCGCAGGTACTCGTCCTCGATTTCGTCGAACTGCCGCATCAGCTCTTCGAGCCGCGTGGTCAGCGCCCATTCGGCGTTGTAGCGGCGGTTGCGGATCAGCGCCTCGGGCTCGCGCGCGAGCGCCTCGTCGTCGAGGATCATCGCGTGCACGTCGAGAAAGGCGCCCATCTCCTCGGGCGCCTCGCGCGGCAGGTCCCGCTTGAGCGCGGCGAGCTCGGCGCGCACCACGGCGCGCGCCGAGCGCAGGCGCTCGACCTCGTCGTCGAGCCGGTCTTCGTCGACCAGGTAATGGGAGACATCGAGCGCGGCAGGCGCCAGCAGATGCGCGCGGCCGATGGCGACGCCGCGCGAGACCGGGATGCCGTGCAGGGCAAATGGCATGTACCGCTCCGTCAGGAACGTTTAAAGAAATCTGGCCAGGGCCAGCAGTCTCAGGAGCCGTTGCGGAACGCGGCGAGGCGGCCCCGGCCGGGCGCGCCGTGGCGGACGCTGCCGCCGCCTGGTCCCGCTCGGGCCTTTACTCTCCCTCGCCGAAGCGGTTGGCGATCAGCGCCAGCAGCGCGTCCATCGCCTCCTGCTCGTCGGGCCCGTCGGTCTCGATGGTCACGGTCGAGCCGATGCCGGCGGCCAGCATCATCACGCCCATGATGCTCTTGGCGTCGACCTGCCGGCCATTGCGCGACATCTTGACCTGACTCACGAAACTGCCCGCCAGCTGCGTCAGCTTGGCGGAAGCGCGGGCATGCAGCCCGAGCTTATTGATGATGTTGGTGTCCCTCTGCAGCATATTTGTCGGGATGATTTGCGATCTGGTTCTGGACGGTGGTGGAGCCTACCTGCAGCACCCCTTGCGAGCCGCCGGCCAGCGCCTTGAGGGCGAGCTGGTCGAGCTTCTCGGTACGGTAGCAAATGGCGCGCACCAGCATGGGAAGGTTGACGCCGGCGAGCACCCTGACGCGGCCCGGCTCGGCCAGGCGCGCGGCGATGTTGGCCGGCGTGGCGCCGAAGATGTCGGTCAGCACCAGCGCGCCGTTGTCCTCGCAGATTTCCGCCAGGCGGCGCCGCGCTTCGGCCAGCACGGCGGCCGGCTCGGCGTCGGGCATGACGTCGATCGCTTCGAGCCGCTGCGGCTGGCCGCAGTAGACGTGGGCGGCGCACTCGCGCAATGCCGAAGCCAGCGGGGCGTGCGCGATGATCAGGATGCCTGCCATGGTGGTGAATCCGTTGGATTGACGCGATTGTAGCAGGCGCTCCAGCCCGCGAATCGGCCAGGACGCCCCGCCTCCGGCGGGGCGCTCAGGCCGCGCGGGCCTGCACCGCCTGCTCCAGCGCGTCGATGAACATGGCGGCCACCCGGAAGCCGGTCTGCTGCGTGATTTCCTGGAAGCAGGTCGGGCTCGTCACATTGACTTCGGTGAGGTAGTCGCCGATCGCGTCCAGCCCCACCAGCAGCAGGCCGCGCTGCCACAGCCCCGGCGCCAGCGCCTCGGCGATCTCGCGGTCGCGCCGCGACAACTCCTGCGCGCGCCCGGTGCCGCCCGCGGCCAGGTTGCCGCGCACCTCGCCGTCCTTGGGAATGCGCGCCAGCGCATACGGCACCGGCTTGCCGCCGATCAGCAGGATGCGCTTGTCGCCGTCCTTGATCTCGGGGATGTAGCGCTGCGCCATCAGCGTGCGCGCGCCATTCTCGCCCAGCGTCTCGATGATGGAGCCGAGGTTCAGGCCGTCCGCGCCGACGCGGAAGATGCCCATGCCGCCCATGCCGTCGAGCGGCTTGAGGATGACGTCGCGGTGCTCGGCGTGGAACGCGCGGATGCGCTCGGCATCGCGCGTGACCAGGGTCGGCGTGATGAACTGGGGATACTTGGCGATCGCCAGCTTCTCGGAAAAGTCGCGCACCGCCTGCGGCTTGTTGAACACGTTGGCGCCATGCGACTCGGCCAGCTCCAGCAGCCAGGTGCTGGTCACGTATTCCATGTCGAACGGCGGGTCCTTGCGCATCAGCACCGCGTCGAAGCCGGTCAGCGGCTGCAGCGACGGCTCGCCGGCGCGGTACCAGTCATGGGCGTCGCCGGTCAGCTGCAGCGGGCTCGTGACCGCCTCGACCTGGTGCGCCGACAGCGACAACTGCGACTGCAGGCAGACGAACAACGTGTGGCCGCGCGCGGCCGCCTCCACCATCATGGCGTAGGTGGAGTCCTTGTAGGTCTTGAAGGTGTCCAGCGGGTCGGTAATAAACAGAATGCGCATGATGGCTCGTCCCGGGTGACAGGATCGCCGCGCGCGTCGCGCGGCACGTCGGGGCGCCGCCCGGGGGCGGCGCCGCCTTACAGAATCGGATTGGGGTCGGTCTTCTCGAGTTCCAGCGAGGCCGCCAGCAGCGCCAGCCGCGCCACCACGCCATACATGTAGAAACGGTTCGGCACCGCCGCGCCCGGCTTGGCATGGCTGTCCGGGATGCCGTTGGGCGCGAACGCCAGCGGCACGAAATGCATGCCCGGCGCGTTCAGGTTCTCGTCGTTGCCGCGGCCGGTGTGCACGCGGTAGAAGCCGCCGACCACGTAGCGGTCGATCATGTACACCACCGGCTCGGCCACCGCCTCGTTGACCTTCTCGAAGGTGTGCACGCCTTCCTGGATGATGACGTCGTTGACCTCGAGGCCTTCCTTGACGACGCTCATCTTGTTGCGTTCCTTGCGGTTCAGCCCCTTGACCTCGGACGGGTCGCGCACGGTCATGATGCCCATGCCGTAGGTGCCCGCGTCGGCCTTGACCACCACGTAGGGCGTTTCCTTGATGCCGTACTCGCGGTACTTCTTGGCGATCTTCTTGAGCACCGCCTCGACCGAGTCGGCCAGCGCTTCCTCGCCCACGCGCTCGTGGAAATCGATGCCCGAGCACTTGGCGAAGTACGGGTTGACCATCCACGGGTCGATGTCGATCAGCTTGGCGAACTTCTTGGCCACCTCGTCATAGGCGGCGAAGTGGCTGGTCTTGCGCCGCGTCGACCAGCCCGCGTGCAGCGGCGGCAGCAGGTACTGCTCGTTGATATTCTCCAGGATCGGCGGGATGCCGGCCGAGAGATCGTTGTTGAGCAGGATCGAACAGGGATCGAAGTCCTTCAGGCCCAGCCGGCGCCCGCGCACGCCCAGGCGCGCCAGCGGCTCGACCACCAGCGTCTGGCCGTCGGGCAGCTCGATCGGGGTGGGCTCGGTGATGTCCTCGGACAGCGAGCCCAGGCGCACGTTGAGCCCGGCCTGGCGCATGATCAGCGACAGGCGCGCCACGTTCTGCAGATAGAACATGTTGCGCGTGTGGCGCTCGGGGATCAGCAGCAGGTTCTTGGCGTCCGGGCAGATCTTCTCGATCGCGGCCATCGCGGCCTGCACCGCCAGCGGCAGCATCTCCGGCGCGAGGTTGTTGAAGCCGCCCGGGAACAGGTTGGTATCGACCGGGGCCAGCTTGAAACCGGCGTTGCGCAGGTCCACCGAACAGTAGAACGGAGGCGTATGTTCCTGCCATTCCAGCCTGAACCAGCGCTCGATGGACGGCGTCGCGTCCAGGATCTTTTTTTCCAGTTCGAGCAGCGGACCGTTCAGCGCGGTGATGAGATGCGGGACCATATACATCCTATTGATCGTCTTTATCGTTCGCCCAGATTGTAGAGGAACGGCCAATTGGCTGCTGGCGCCGCCTGAATAAGCATATGCGAGCACCGGCAAGAGGATGAAGAATATGGGGGTGGCGGGCCGGATTAAAAGGGGGACGCAAAGGGGACCGCGCGCCAGCCGCCAGCCTCCCGGGCCGAGGGCGGCGCCGGGGCGCCGGGACAAAAAAAAGCGCGACGTTCGTCGCGCTTTCAAATGGCCTGACAGATACGGGGAGCGTTCTGCAGGTGGAGGAAACTGCCTCACTCGCACTGTATGTGCGCCGCCCCCCTAAAACAATTGAAGCTTTTTAAGATCGGATTTAAGCACTTGGCGAAAAGTCCATGTCGGCAGTGTGCGTAAGGCACCGCCGGGCGCCGGCGGCGCACGATGCCGGCAGGTTCGGCGCCAAAGCCGCCACGATGCCGGCACCAGAATGAAAAAAGCCCGGCACAAGGCCGGGCGAAACTCCTGAGAGAAGATTCCCAATCAGCTCTCCAGCACAACACCTTTACGATCAGGCCTCATACGCGGTCTCGCCGTGCGAGGTAATGTCCAGACCCTCGCGCTCTTCTTCTTCCGGCACCCGCAGGCCGATCAGCATATCCACCAGCTTGTAGGCCACGAAGGCCACCACGCCGGACCACACGATGGTGGTCAGCACACCTTCGAACTGGATCCACACCTGGCCGGCGATCGAATAGTCGTCGGCGACCTTGTTGGCCACGTAGTCGTAGACACCCGTGCCGCCCAGGCTCGGCGCGGCGAACACGCCGGTCAGCAGCGCACCCAGGATGCCGCCCACGCCGTGCACGCCGAACACGTCCAGCGAGTCGTCCATGCCCAGCAGCTTCTTCAGTCCGGTCACGCCCCACAGGCACAGCAGGCCCGCGGCGATGCCGATCACGATCGAGCCCATCGGGCCGACGAAGCCGGCCGCCGGGGTGATCGCCACCAGGCCGGCCACGGCGCCCGAGGCACCGCCCAGCATCGACGGCTTGCCCTTGCTGATCCACTCGCCGAAGGTCCAGGCCAGCACCGCGGCGCAGGTGGCCAGCAGCGTGTTGACGAAGGCCAGCGCGGCGCCGCCGTTGGCTTCCAGGCCCGAGCCGGCGTTGAAGCCGAACCAGCCGAACCACAGCAGCGAAGCACCCACCATCGTGAAGGTCAGGCTGTGCGGACGCAGTGCCTCGCGGCCGAAGCCGATGCGCTTGCCGAACATGAAGGCACCCACCAGGCCGGCCACGGCCGCGTTGATGTGCACCACCGTGCCGCCGGCGTAGTCGAGCGCGCCCTTCTGGAACAGCCAGCCGCCCTTGGCCGTGGCCGCCGCGCCTGCTGCCGCGTCGGTGTAGGCGTCAGGACCCGGCCAGAACCAGACCATGTGGGCCATCGGGATGTAGGCGAAGGTGAACCACAGCACCACGAACACCAGCACCGCCGAGAACTTGGCGCGCTCGGCGAAGGCGCCGATGATCAGGCCGCAGGTGATCGCCGCGAAAGCGCACTGGAAGGCGAAGAAGGCCAGTTCCGGCACCACCACGCCCTTGCTGAAGGTCGCGGTCACGGCGTCGGCGACCAGACCCTTCATGAAGAGCCGGTCGGTGCCGCCGAAGAAGGCGTTGCCCTCGGTGAAGGCGAAGCTGTAGCCGTAGATGGCCCACAGCAGCGACACCAGCGAGAAGATCACCAGGCACTGCATCAGCACCGACAGCATGTTCTTCGAACGGACCAGGCCGCCGTAGAACAGGGCCAGGCCGGGCAGCGTCATCAGGATGACGAAGGCGGTCGCGACCAGCAGCCAGGCGGTGTCGCCCTTGTTGGGCACAGGTGCCGGGGCAGCCTCGGGCGCGGCGGCCGGTGCGGCGGCGGCCGCCGCGGCAGGCGCGGCCGCTGCGGGCGCGGGCGCGGGTGCCGCGGCAGCGGCGGCCGGGGCCGACGCTTCGGCGGCAGGCTTGTCCTGCGCCACGGCTTGCGTGGCCAGGCCGAGGCCGGCCGTGCCCAGGGCCAGCGCCACGGCGCCGGTTGTCAGGATGCGCTTGAACCAGGATTTCATGTGATTAACCTCTTGTCGTTGGGCTGTGCGTCACAGCGCATCGCCGCCGGTCTCGCCGGTGCGGATGCGGATGACCTGCTCGATCGGGGCGACGAAGATCTTGCCGTCGCCAATCTTGCCGGTGCGCGCCGATTTTTCGATCGCCTCGATGGCCCGGTCCACCACGTCGTCCGGGACCGCCACTTCGATCTTCACCTTGGGCAGGAAGTCGACGATGTACTCCGCGCCCCGGTACAGCTCGGTATGGCCCTTCTGGCGACCGAAGCCCTTGACCTCGGTCACGGTGATGCCGGACACGCCGACGTCGGAGAGCGCTTCGCGCACCTCGTCGAGCTTGAACGGCTTGATGACAGCGATGATGAGTTTCATCCGATTTCTCCTCTGGGCAGCACGGCCGAGTATGCACCGGCCGCCCGCCCTACCTCACGCTTGTTTAGAAAGTCTTGGTGATCGAAGCCCAGGCCGTGGCACGGCCGACATAGCGGCCGGAGGTATTGGTATAGACCGAGCGGTGCGCGTTGGTGTCGATATACGCGATCGCCAGCGCGAAACCCTTGCCCAGGTCCTTGGTCAGGCCCAGCTTCCAGTCCGTGTACGAGGCGCTGTCCACGTGCTTCACGTTCTGGTAGCCGATGTGCGCGTTCGCCGTCAGGTCCCAGAAGTTCAGCGGCACGTTCGCGCTCAGGTCCACGTAGTAGCTGTAGCGGCTGTCGGCATAACCGAACAGGTTGGTCATCGACTGCGAATACTTCAGGAACACCGGGCCGTAGCCGGCGCCAACATAGAGCTCCGTCGTGTTCGGGCGCGTGTAGCCGTTCGGGTAGTCGCCCGGGTAGTAGTACTGCAGCACGCCGGCGTCATAGTTCCACTCCAGTCCGGCGATGGTCACGGTATTCTTGAAGCCGGCGTAGAAATCCATCTCGATCGGCGCCGACACGTCCGGGTTGCTGTCGTCGAGCCAGCTGATGCTCGAGTTCCAGTTGCCGATGTAGAAGCCGCTCGAATGCGCGTAGTCGAACCCGCCCTGGATGGCCGGGCGGCGGTTGGTCTGCATCAGGCCGCGATAGCGATATTCGCTGGCCAGCGTCACGTTGGCCGAGAACGTATGCGGCGAGGCTTCTTCAGCGGCGGGAGCGGCGGCGGGGGCGGCCGCCGCGTCCGGGGTGCTCTGGGCGTAAGCTGCGGGAACAAGACCGCAAAGCACGACTGCACTGGCGCTGACTGCAAAGGCCAACTTCTTCATGGATTTCTTCTCCTTTTTTTGGCTCGGTACTCGTGTGTTTGAATAAATGTAAAACGAGGCTCCTGGTTTCATTACTGCAACTGCCGTGCCAGCCTCACGGACCCCGCCGGCCACGGTTTTTGTGCAGATTGAATCCCTCCCCGATCCCCCCGCCACGGACCGCCGCGAGGGCATCCACACGTCAAAAGGTGTTACCAGGCCGCGCTGGCGCTTTCCCGGCGGCGCGCGAAGCGCGATAATCGGCCCATGCCGGCGGCATGTGCCGAGTGCGCACCGCGTTTGCCCGCGCCCCCGGGAGGCTGCACCGCGATGCAGCAGAGCGGAGCCGCCCACCCATCATCCGCACCAACGCGGTGCAAAAGGAGAATCACCATGAAACCGACCGACCTGTTCAACGACTTCCAGGCCAAGGTCAGCGAGGCGCTGCGCAACTCGCCCGCCAAGGACATCGAGAAAAACGTGCGCAGCATGATGGCGCAGGGCTTTTCCAAGCTCGACCTGGTCACGCGCGAGGAATTCGACGTGCAGTCGCAGGTGCTGGCCCGCACCCGCGCGCGCCTGGAAGAACTGGAAGCGCGCGTGCTCGAGCTGGAACGCCGCGCCGCCGGCGGCACCGACACCCCGGCTGCCGGCTGACGCGCTTGCCGCGTCGCCGCCGCTGCATGGTCCCGGATGGCGTCCCGGATGGCGTCCCGAATATGGTCCCGGACCGCGCCGGGACACCGGGAAGCCCGGGCCGCAGCCCGACCCGCCACGATGGCCGCCGCACTCCGGCGGCCATTTTCGTTAACACTTCCGCAACGCCGGCGGCGCCGCGATGAGCCTCGCCCTGCTGCGCAGCCGCGCCCTGACCGGGCTGGAAGCCCCGCTGGTGTCGGTCGAGGTCCATCTCGCCAACGGCCTGCCCGCCTGCAGCATCGTCGGCCTGGCCGAGACCGAGGTCCGCGAAAGCCGCGAGCGCGTGCGCGCGGCCATCCTCAACAGCCGCTTCGAATTCCCGAACCGGCGCATCACCGTCAATCTCGCGCCGGCCGACCTGCCCAAGGAATCGGGGCGCTTCGACCTGCCCATCGCCCTCGGCATCCTCGCCGCCAGCGGGCAGATCCCGCTCGACGGGCTGGACGCCTGCGAGTTCGCCGGCGAGCTGTCGCTGTCCGGCGCGCTGCGCCCGGTGCGCGGCGCGCTGGCCATGACGATGGGCCTCGGGCGCGACAACGCCGCGCGCGCGGCCGCCGGCGCCGGGCCGGCGCGCGCCTTCGTGGTGGCGGCCGAGAACGCCCCCGAGGCCGCCCTGATCGACGGCGTCACCGTCTACGCGGCGCGCTCCCTGCTGGAAGTCTGCGCTCACCTTGGGCCGCTGCCCGACGGCCGCCTGCCGCGCGCCGAACCGCTGGTCGCGCTCGCCGACAATGGCCCGGACTGCCCCGACATGCGCGACGTGCGCGGCCAGGCCCAGGCCCGCCGCGCGATGGAGATCGCCGCCGCGGGCCAGCATTCGGCGCTGCTGGTGGGGCCGCCCGGCACCGGCAAGTCGATGCTCGCGCAGCGCTTCCCGGGCCTGCTGCCGCCGATGACGCTGGAAGAAGCGCTCGAGTCGGCCGCCGTGCAAAGCCTCACCAACGCCGGCTTCCAGCCCGCCCGCTGGCGCGAGCGGCCCTACCGCGCGCCGCACCACACCGCCTCGGCCGCCGCGCTGGTCGGCGGCGGCGGCAATCCCCGGCCCGGCGAGATTTCCCTCGCCCACCACGGCGTGCTGTTCCTGGACGAGCTGCCCGAGTTCGACCGCCGCGTGCTCGAAGTCCTGCGCGAGCCGCTGGAATCCGGCCGCGTCACCATCTCGCGCGCCAACCGCCAGGCCGACTTCCCGGCCCGCTTCCAGTTCGTCGCCGCCATGAACCCGTGCCCGTGCGGCTACCTCGGCCATCCGTCCCGGCCCTGCCGCTGCACGCCCGACCAGGTCCAGCGCTACCAGTCCCGGCTCTCCGGCCCGCTGCTCGACCGCATCGACCTGCAGATCGAGGTGCGCGCCCAGGATCAGCAGGACATGCTCGACGGCCCGCCCGGCGAAGCCAGCGCCGATGTACGCGAGCGCATACTGGCCGCGCGCGCCCGCCAACAGGCGCGCCAGGGCAAACCCAACGCCGCCCTGGCCGGCCGCGAGATCGACGAGCACTGCCCGCTCGCGCCCGAGGCGCAAGCCATGCTGCGCGCCGCCATGACCAAGCTGGCGTGGTCGGCGCGCGCCTATTTCAGGGTATTGAAGATCGCCCGCACGGTGGCGGACCTGGAAGGCGCCGGGCTATTGCAGCCCGGTCACGTGGGCGAGGCCATCCAGTACCGGCGCGCGCTGCGCGGGCCTTGAGATGGTCTCGGGAGGGTCTTGGGCGAATGCCCTCAGCCGCGCGGCGGCACGGCCACCGGCGGCTCCGCCGGCGGCGGGTCTTCCTCGGGCGGCAGCGGCAGGTCGGGCGGCACCCCCGGCGGCCCGGGCTCCTCCACCGGCGGCACGGTATGGAACGGACGCCCGGACGGCAGGGCCTGCAAGAGGGAGGGACTGCGCATGGCTGGACTCCGCAACGGGACAATGCACCTATTTAAGCAAACCCGCGCCCCCGTGGCCAGCCGCGATGCGGCCGGCGCGGGCGGGCCCGACGGTCAGGCCGGATGGCGCCGCACGAAGAACAGCGCCGTGCCCACCGCCACCAGCACGCTGCCGAACACGCGGTTCTGCCAGCGCATGGCGCGCGCGTTGCGGAACAGGCCGCGCATGCGCGAGGCCAGCAGCGCGTAGCCGTGCATCACCACCAGGTCCACGCCGCACATGGTCGCGGCCAGGATGGCGAGCTGCGGCGCCAGCGGATGCGTGGGGTCGATGAACTGCGGCAGCACCGCCACCATGAAGATGATGCCCTTGGGATTGGTCACGTTGGTCAGCAGCCCGGTGGCGAAGCGCCGGCGCGGGCTCAGCGCGGCCACGCGCGGCGCGGCGGCCGCGTCCTCGGCGGCGGCCGGGCTGTCCTCCACGCGCGCGCGCCACTGCTGCACGCCCAGGTAGATCAGGTAGAGCGCGCCGATCGTCTTGACCACGGCGAAGGCGTGCTCGGAAGCCAGCAGCAGCGCGCCCAGGCCGCCGCCCGCCACCAGCAGGATGATCACCAGCCCCGCCTGCAGGCCGAAGATGGTGGTGGTGGTCTTGCGCAGCCCGTAGGACAGGCCGTGGCTCATCGACAGCACCGCGCCCGAACCCGGCGACACGGCAATCACCCAACAGGCCGCGAAATAGGCCAGCCAAACTTCCCAACGCATGACATCACTCCTTGAAAAAACGTTGCGCCAGTCCCGCACTCAGAACGGGTGGAAACCCGTCAGGAACTGGTCGACCTGCTCGGCCTGGCGCTGATCGCGCGCGGCGTCGCCGGCCTCCAGCACCACCGCCTGGTAGACCCGCACGCCCGAGGCCACCAGCCGCGCGGTCAGCCGGCGCGGCGCCTGGTCCTGCGGCGACACCGCCGCCACCTGCACCTCCACGCCCGGCAGCGCCACCGCCGGCGTGGCGGCGGACATCACCGTCACCTGGCGCGTCTTGACCGCGTCGGGCGCGTGCGGCCCGAGGTTGCCGAGCAGCCCGGCCTGCATCGATTCGAGCGCGGCCTGGCGCAAGGCGGCGTCGTCGGCGGGCAGCGTCACCACGCCCACGGCGAACAGGGTCTCGTCGACGCGCGCCGCGTCCATCGTCATCGGCAGCTTGCGCCCGGCGATGGCCACCTCGCGCGCCGCGCCGGTCGGCTTGCCCGGGTAGAGCGCGGCGTAGGCGCCCTCGCTGGACTGGATGGTGCGCCAGTCGTAGCGCGGCGAGCAGCCGACGAGCGCGCAGACGGCGGCGGCCGCGCCAAGGGCGGACAGCGTGGACGGCAGGCGGGACAACCAGGCGTGGGGCATCGCGGCGGCGGATAGGGCAACGGTCCTGCGGACGGCTGCTGCGTGGTGGTGCGGTCCCGCGCCCGCGGGCCGGCGCGGCGCCACGGGTACGGACGGAAGCCGCTATTATCGGGGAACCCGCGCGCCAGCGCGTATTCTTGCATTCCCCACCCCCCACCCCCACCCCCGCCATGCCGAGCCTGCCCCGCGCCCCGTCCCCGATGCCGCCGCCATGCGCGCGCGCCCGGCATGCCGTGGCCGCCGTGCTGCTCGGTGCCGCCCTGCTCGCCGGCGGCGCGAGCGCGCTGGCCGCGCCCGCTCACCTGCCGCCCGCCACCGACCTCGCCGCGCAGGGCGCGGCCGCCGCCGGCAAGGGCCAGCCGCTGGTGGTGCTGGTCAGCCTGCCCGGCTGCGTCTACTGCGAGACCGTGCGCCGCAACTATCTCGGCCCGCAGGCCGCCGCCGGCGAGATCGAGGCGCGCGAGCTGGACATGACCGCCGCCACGCCGCTGCGCAATGCCGACGGCACCATGACCACCGCGCGCGACTGGGCGCGCAGCCACAACGTGTCGGTGGCGCCCACGGTGCTGTTCCTCGACGCCCGCGGCCGCTCGCTGGCCGCGCCGCTGCAAGGCCTGCAGCCGGATTTCTACGGCGCCTACCTGGAGCAGGCGCTGGACCAGGCCCGCGCGGCGCTGGCGGCGGCGCCACGCTGACGCCGCCCGGCACTGCGGCCAATCGCCGCAGCCTGGCCGCGCCCGGAATTGCCTCCGGCAGCGCTTCGGCCGCGGCAGTAGAATGGGAGCTTATCCCCTGACCCGCCGGCAAGCATCATGACGACCTCGGCTTCCCCCGCCATGTCCACCCCGACCACCCGCGCCGCCCAGCGCAAGCTGTGGCCCGTCATCGGCGCCGTGGTGCTGGTCGCCGTGCTCGGCTTCTTCGGCTACCGCGCGATCGCGCCGGCCAACGCCGCGCCCCCCGCCACCTTCACGCTGCTGTCGGGCCAGAAGATCAGCACCGCCGACCTCAAGGGCAAGGTCTACCTCGTCAACTTCTGGGCCACCAGCTGCACCACCTGCGTCAAGGAGATGCCGGAAATGGTCCGCACCTACGACAAGTTCAAGGGCAAGGGCCTGGAGTTCGTGGCGGTGGCGATGAGCTACGACCCGCCGATGTACGTGATGAACTATGCGCAGACGCGCCAGCTGCCGTTCAAGGTGGCGATGGACTCCGACGGCGCCGCCGCCAAGGCCTTCGGCGAAGTGCAACTGACCCCGACCACCTTCGTGATCGACAAGGACGGCCACATCCTCAAGCGCTACGTGGGCGAGCCCGAATGGGACGCGCTGCACAAGCTGCTCGACGACGCGCTGGCCAAGGCCGTCTGACCCGCCTTCTTTCTCGTCTTTCCCCGCCTCCGCCAGCCTTTGCAGGCACTTTCCCGCAGCGTTTCCCGCTGACAGGGCCACGCGCGCAACGCTGCGGCTTGCGCGCGCGGCCTGTATAGATATACAGTTACCGGCAGCCGTTTTTCGCCCTCGTCCCGCCCATGCCGGGCAGCGCACATGCGCGCCCCCGCAGCCCAGAGGCTCCTGCCGTGCTACTCGATTCCGCCCCCGCTGCCACCCCTACCGCCCCTGCCACCCCTATTGCCGTTCCCGGCGACGCCCCTCCGGCTTCGCCCGCCACGCCGCCGCCGCCCGCCGCGGAGGTGCCGCCGCATCTCGCGAAGCTGAATCCCGAACAGCGCGCCGCCGTGACGCACGAGGCGCACTCGCCGCTGCTCATCATCGCCGGCGCCGGCTCGGGCAAGACCAACACGCTGGCGCACCGCGTGGCGCACCTGGTGCTGGGCGGCGCCGATCCGCGCCGCATCCTGCTGCTGACGTTCTCGCGGCGCGCCGCCGCCGAGATGGGGCGGCGCGTGGAGCGCATCGTCGACCAGGCGCTCGGCAACCAGGCCTCGGGCGCCGGGCGCGCCGCGCTGCAATGGTCGGGCACCTTCCACGCCATCGGCGCGCGCCTGCTGCGCGAATACGCCGAGACGCTCGGCCTGTCGCCCGCCTTCACCATCAGCGACCGCGGCGACGCCGCCGACCTGATGAACATGGTGCGGCACGACCTCGGCCTGTCGGCGCAGGCCACGCGCTTCCCGCGCAAGGAAACCTGCCTGTCGATCTATTCGCGCGTGGTCAACACCCAGGCCCCGCTCGAAGACGTGCTCAAGCACTGGTTCCCGCGCTACGCCCAGTGGGCCGACGCGCTGCGCGGCCTGTTCGCCGGCTACGTGGAAGCCAAGCAGAAGCAGCAGGTGCTGGACTACGACGACCTGCTGCTCTACTGGGCGCAGGCGCTCGGCGAGCCGGCGCTGGCGCAGGACATGGGCGCGCGCTTCGACCACGTGCTGGTCGACGAATACCAGGACACCAACGCGCTGCAGGCCGCCATCCTGCTGCGCCTGAAGCCGCACGGGCGCGGCCTCACGGTGGTCGGCGACGACGCGCAGTCCATCTACGCGTTCCGCGGCGCCACCGTGCGCAACATCCTCGATTTCCCCACGCGGTTCTCGCCGGCGGCGGACATGGTCACGCTGTCGCAGAACTACCGCTCCACGCAGCCCATCCTGTGCGCCGCCAACGCCGTGATCGGCCTGGCCGCCGAGCGCTTCACCAAGGACCTGTGGTCCGAGCGCGCCTCGGCCGAGAAACCGCACATCGTGGTGGTCAACGACGAGGCCGACCAGGCCCGCTACGTGGCCGAGCAGATCCTGGCGCGGCGCGAGGCCGGGCTGGCGCTGATCTCGCAGGCGGTGCTGTTCCGCGCCGCCGACTACAGCGCGCAGCTCGAGATCGAACTGGTCCGCCGCAACATCCCGTTCGTGAAGTTCGGCGGCCTGAAATTCCTGGAGTCGACGCACGTCAAGGACGTGCTGTCGGTGGTGCGCTGGATGGAGAATCCGCGCGACCGCATGGCGGCCTTCCGCAGCCTGCAGTTGATGCCGGGCGTGGGCCCCAAGACCGCCGCGCGCGTGCTCGACGCCATCGAGGTCGCCACCGAACCGCTGTTCGCGCTCGAATCGTTCGAGGCGCCGCCGGCCGCGGCCGAGGCGTGGCCGGAATTCGTCGCGCTGGCGCGCGTGCTGATGGCGCCGGCCGCGCCGTGGCCGTCGGTCTTCGAGCAGGTGGTGGCGTGGTACCAGCCGCACCTGGAGCGCATGCACGACGACGCCCACGCGCGCGCCGCCGACCTGCAGCAGCTCGAGCGCGTCGCCGCCACCTACGCCTCGCGCGAGCGCTTCCTGACCGAGCTCACGCTCGACCCGCCCGATGCGTCGAGCGACGAATCCGGCGCGCCGCTGCGCGACGAGGACTACCTGATCCTGTCCACCATCCACTCCGCCAAGGGCCAGGAATGGAAGGCGGTCTACGTGCTCAACGCCGTGGACGGCTGCATGCCGTCGGACCTCGCCACCGGCACCACCGAGGAAATCGAGGAAGAGCGCCGCCTGCTCTACGTGGCCATGACGCGCGCGCGCGACCACCTGGACATCGTGGTGCCGCAGCGCTTCTACGTGCAGCAGCAAAGCGGCTTCGGCGACCGCCACATCTATGCCTCGCGCACGCGCTTCCTGCCCAACCGCGTGATGCCGCTGTTCCACAGCCGGGCGTGGCCGGAGCCGCCGCCGGTGCCGCAGGCCCCGGCCAAGGCTTCGCTGCCGAAGCTGGACCTCGGCAGCAAGATGCGCGACATGTGGCGCTAGCCGCCGCGCCTCAACACATTTCGGCGCATCACGGCACATCCCGGCACATCTCAGCGCAGATCGGCGCTAATCAAGCGCCTCAGTGCACCGCGGCGCCCGCCGCGCGCGCCACCGCCACCAGCGCGCCCGCGCGCAACTGCGCGGCGATGGCCTCGATGTCGTCGGTCATGTAGCGGTCCATGTCCAGGAACGGCACGCGCTCGCGCACGAAGCCGAACACCGCGCGCCCGGCCGGCGACAGGTGCGCCACCGCCCCCGCCAGCTCGGCCGCCTGGCACGCGGCCAGCAGTTCCACGGCGAGGATGTACTGATTGTTGTCGATGATGCGGCGCGCGTTGCGCGCGCCGATCAGGCCCATGCTCACCACGTCCTGGTTGTCGCCGTTGGACGGCACGCTCTGGATGCTGGCCGGGCTGCAGATGGTGCGGTTCTCGGCGATCAGCGCGGTGGCCGGATACTGCGCGCCGGCAAAGCCGCAGCTCAGGCCCTCGTTGGCCGCCGCCAGGAACGCCGGCAGGCCGTTGTTCAGGTGCGGGCTCAGCAGGCGGTTCAGGCGGCGCTCGGACACCACGCCGAGCTGCGTCGCCGCGATGGCCAGGAAGTCCATCGCGAACGCCACCTGCTGGCCGTGGAAATTGCCGCCGTGGAACAGCTCGCTGTCGTCGAAGAACAGCGGGTTGTCGTTGGACGAGTTCAGCTCGCGCTCCACCACCGCGGCGCAGTGGCCCAGCGTGTCGCGCACCGCGCCCAGCACCTGCGGGATGCAGCGCAGCGTGTAGGCCTTCTGGATGAACACGCCGGTGCCGGTGTTCTTCTCGGCGCCGGCGCGCGTCTTCATCTCGCCGGCCAGCTCGCCGTGGCCGGACAGGCGCGTGGCGCCCGCCAGCAGCGCGCGCATGTTGGCGGCGGACTGCACCTGCCCGGGGTGCGGCTTGGCGATGTCGTGGCCGTGCGTCATGAAGGCGTCGGCCGAGGCGTTCAGCCCTTCGAGCGCCAGCGCGGCGATGATCTCCGCCTGCGTCACCTGCGCGCGCATGGTCTCCAGCAGCAGGCACGACATGCCGGTCATGGCCGAGGTGCCGTTGATCAGCGCCAGCCCTTCCTTGTAGGCCAGCTTGATCGGCTCGATGCCGTGCTCGCGCAGCACCTGCGCGGTGGGCGCGGTGCCGCCGTCGGCCAGCAGCACCTTGCCTTCGCCGATCAGCGTGATGGCGATGTGCGACAGCGGCGCGAGGTCGCCGCTGGCGCCGAGCGAGCCGACCTGCGGCACCGCCGGCGTGATGCCCGCTTCCACGTAGCGCAGCAGCTGCTCGATCACCAGCGGGCGCACCGCCGAATAGCCGCGCGCCAGCGCGTTGGCGCGCGCCACCATCATGGCGCGCACTTCCTCGCGCGCGAACAGCGGGCCCACGCCGGCGCAGTGGCTGCGCAGCAGGTTTTCCTGCAGCGCGCGGCCATGCTCGATGTCCACCCAGTTGTGGACCAGCTCGCCAAAGCCGGTGGACACGCCGTAGATCGGGATATTGGCCGAGGCCAGTTGCTCGAAGCGCGCGCGCGCATCGGCCACGTGCGCGCGCGCCGCGTCGTCCAGCCGCGCGGCGCCGCCGCGTGCCACCTGCGCCACCGCGGCGGCGGTCAGTTGATGTCCGTCGACCCGCACGGTCGCGCCGGCCTCCAGGGATACCTCGTTCATGGCTTGTTCCGGATGAGCTGTTCGGAGGCACGCCGGGCGGCGCGGGGCCGCGCGGCATGCAGAGCCCGCGAGTGTATCAAGAGATGCAGCCGGCGCCGGCCGCGGCCCGCCGGCGGCCCTTCATGGGCCTTTCATCGGCCCGTCATGGGCCCTTCACAGGCCGTAGCGCTTGATCTTCTCGTACAGCGTGGCCTTGCCGACCTGCAGCAGGTCGGCCGCCTGGCTGACCGCGCCGCCGGTGCGCGCCAGCGTGTCGGCGATCACCGCGCGCTCGTAGTGCTCCATGCGCTCCTTGAGCGGCGTGGAGTCGTCCGGCGCGTCGGCGCGCGCGCCGCCCTCCGGCACGCCCAGCACGAGGCGGTCGGCGGCGTTGCGCAGCTCGCGCACGTTGCCGGGCCAGGCGCGCTGCATCAGCGCCTGGCGCTGCAGCTCGGACAGGATCGGCGCGGGCCGCTGGTAGCGCACCGCCGCCACCAGCATGAAATGCTCGAACAGCGGCACGATGTCCTCGCGCCGCTCGCGCAGCGGCGGCAGCGGGATCGTCACCACGTTGAGCCGGTACAGCAGATCCTGGCGGAAGGTGCCGTTGGCCACCAGCGTCTCCATGTCGCCCTTGGCCGCCGCCACGATGCGCACGTCGATGCCGATCGAGGCATTGGAGCCGAGCCGCTCCAGCGTGCCCTCCTGCAGCACGCGCAGCAGCTTGACCTGCAAGGCCAGCGGCATGCTCTCGATCTCGTCGAGGAACAGCGTGCCGCCCGAGGCATGCTCGAGCTTGCCCACGCGGCGCTTGCCCGCGCCGGTGAAGGCGCCGGCCTCGTGGCCGAACATCTCGCTCTCGAAGATGGCCTCCGGCACCGCGCCGCAGTTCAGCGCCACGAACGGCGCCTGGTGGCGCGTGGACAGCGCGTGCAGGCTGCGCGCCACCAGCTCCTTGCCGGTGCCGGTCTCGCCGTTGATCATCACCGGCACGTCGGTGGCGGCGACGTTGGCCACCAGCATGCGCACCTGCTCGATGGCCGGCGAGCGGCCGATGATGCGCGTGCCCGCCGCGGGCCCGGCCAGCTCGCGCCGCAGCGCGTGGTTTTCCAGTTCCAGCGCGCGCCGCTCGAGCGCGCGGCGCACGGTCTCGGTCAGGCGGTCGGCGCCGAACGGCTTCTCGATGAAATCGTAGGCGCCCTCGCGCATGGCCTGCACGGCCATCGTGATGTCGCCGTGGCCGGTGACCAGGATCACCGGCACGCCCGGCGCGGCGTTGCGGCAGTGCTGCAGCAGGTCCAGCCCGCTGGCGCCGGTCAGGCGCACGTCCGTCACCAGCACGCCGGGAAACTCGGCCGACAGGTGCGGCATGGCGGCTTCGGCCGAAGGCAGCGCCAGCACGTTGAAGCCAGCAAGCTCCAGGCTCTGCGCGGTAGCCTGGCGCACCAGGGGTTCGTCTTCGACGAACAGGACACGCAATCCGTCTTGCATGGCAATGCTCACTCGGTATGGGTAGGGGAAGCGGCGTCGGACGCCGCGGACACCGCCCCGGCGCCGTCCGGCGCGGGCGCGCGCCGCAGCACCACCACGAACTCGGCGCCGCCGCCGGCGCGGTTGGCCGCGCTCAACTGGCCACCGAACTCGCGCACGATGGAGGTGGAGATGGCCAGGCCCAGGCCCAGGCCCTGGCCGATTTCCTTGGTGGTGAAGAACGGTTCGAACAGCCGCGGCAGCGCGTCTTCGGCGATGCCGCCGCCATTGTCGCGCACCGCGATGCTGACGGTGTCGCCCTGCTCGCCGACCACCACCTCGACGCAGGGCGCCGCGGGCGCGGCGGCGGCCAGCGCATCGAGCGCGTTGCCGAGCAGGTTGAGCAGCACCTGTTCGAACTTGAGCTCGTCGGCCCACACCGCCGGGCCGGGCGCCGCCTGCAGGCCTTCCACCCGCAGCGCCACCGCGCCCAGGCGCGGCGCCATCAGCGCCAGCACGTGGTCGAGCGCGGCGCGCACCGGCACCGCGTGGCGGCGCGGGCGCGCCTTGCCGGCGAACAGCTTGAGCTGGCCGGTGATCTTGCCCATGCGCGCGGTCAGGTCGGCGATGGCGGCGAGGTTGTCGGTGGCGGCATCCAGCTTGCCGCGCTCGAGCAGCACGCGCGTGTTGTCGGAAAACGTGCGCAGCGCCGCCAGCGGCTGGTTCAGCTCGTGGGTGATGCCGGCGGCCATCTGGCCCAGCGCCGCCAGCTTGCTGGCCTGCACCAGCTCGTCCTGGGCCGCGCGCAGCTCGCTCTCGGCGCGGGTGCGCTCGGCCACCTCGGCCTCGAGCTGCTCGTTGATCGCCATCAGGTCGGCGGTGCGCGCCTCCACGCGGCGCTCCAGTTCGTCGTAGGCGGCTTCCAGCAGGCGCCGGCCGTACTCGATGTCGCGCGCGCGCTGGCGGCGCTGGCGCCAGTTGAACAGCAGCAGGCACATGCAGGCATAGGCCAGCGCCGCGCCCAGCGTGGCGTTGCGCGCGCTGGCCAGCACCGGGTCGAGCGCGGCCATCACCTGCATGGTCCAGTCGGCCGGGCCGACCTTGCGGCTGATCTCCAGGTAGCGCTCGGCGCCGCCGCCGGTGCCGATGCGCACCAGCCGCGCGCCGTCGCGCAGCACGGCCTGGGTGAGCCAGCGCGTCACCGGCGACTGCAGCGCCTCGAGCGGCAGCGGCCTGACCGCCTGGCCGTGGTACTGGCGCGTGCGGTCCAGCTCCGTCTGCAGCGCCGGCGGCAGCGGGCGCAGCGTGCGGTACTGCCAGGCCGGCACGGAGGACAGGAAGATCACGCCGTGGTCGTCGCTCACCATCACCGGCTCGGTGCCGCCGGCGCCGGCGCGCTGGAACCACTCCAGGTTGAGCTTGACCACCGTCACGCCCACCACGCGCCCGCCCGACCGGACCGGCTGGGCGATGTAGTAGCCGGGCTCGTCGCTGGTCACGCCGATGGCGTAGAAGCGCCCGACCTGGCCGCGCGCGGCCATCTGGAAATAGGGCCGGAAGCGGTAGTCGGTGCCGACGAAGCTGCCCGGCAGGTCATGGTTGCTGGCCGCCAGCGCGATGCCGTTGGCGGCGATCACGTAGGTGGCCGAGGCGCGCGCGCGCCGGTTGACCTCGGCCAGGTAGCGGTTGGCCGCCGCCACGCGCGCGGGATCGTCGGGCGCGGCCAGCAGATCGTGTACGAAGGGATGGAGCGAGACCAGCGCGGGCAGGAACTCGTAGCGGTCCAGCGTGCTTTCCAGCGTGGCCGCGTAGCGGTCGGCGCGCGTGGCGGTGGTCTGCTGCAGTGCGTCGATGCCGCGCTGCACCGAGACCAGCCAGGTCAGCGCGCACAGCAGCAGCAGGCCGGCGGCCAGCGCCGCGGCAAATCCCCGCAGCGTCCCGCCGCCCTCGCCCGGCGCGTGCACCAGGCGGTCGGAAGCGGGATCATGCACGGCGAGGAAATCGTCGGAATGTGGCATCGGCGCATGCGTTGGGACACGCGCCGATGATACCCGCTGGCGGGCGGCGCCGGCGGGCGCCGCGGCCGGCCCGCGGGCGCCGGCGGCGTCCTCAGCGGGCGCCGGTGCCGGCTTCGGCAAGTTCGGCCGTGCCATCGCCGCCGCCGCGCAGCACGCGGTCGAGCTGCTTGCGGTCGAGCTCGCGCTCCCAGGCCGACATCACCACCGTGGCCACGCCGTTGCCGACGATGTTGGTCAGCGCGCGGCACTCGCTCATGAAGCGGTCGATGCCGAGGATCAGCACCATGCCCGCCACCGGGATGTCAGGCACCACCGCCAGCGTGGCGGCCAGCGTGATGAAGCCCGAGCCGGTCACGCCGCTGGCGCCCTTGGAGGTGATCATCGCCACGCCCAGCACGGTGAACTGCTGCAGCAGCGTCAGCTCGATGCCGGTGGCCTGGGCGATGAAGATCACCGCCATCGTCATGTAGATGTTGGTGCCGTCCAGGTTGAACGAGTAACCCGTGGGCACCACCAGGCCCACCACCGACTTGGAGCAGCCGAGCTTTTCCAGCTTTTCCATCAGGTGCGGCAGCGCGGCCTCCGACGAGCTGGTGCCCAGCACGATCAGCAGCTCTTCCTTGATGTAGGCGACGAAGCGGAAGATCGAGAAGCCGGTGAAGCGCGCGATCGTGCCCAGCACCACCACCACGAACACGATGGCCGTGAAGTAGAACGTGCCGATCAGCTTGAGCAGCGGCACCAGCGAGCCCAGGCCGTACTTGCCGATGGTGAAGGCCATCGCGCCGAACGCGCCGAGCGGCGCGACCTTGGTGATGACGTGCACGATGTGGAAGAACACCTTGGAGACCTGCTCGACGAAGTCGAACACGATCTTCGAGCGGTCGCCCATCGCCGCCAGCGCCGAGCCGAAGAACATCGACACCAGCAGGATCTGCAGGATTTCGCCGTTGGCGAACGCGCTGAAGATCGTGTCCGGGATGATGTGCATGAAGAAGTCGACCGTGCTCTGGCCGTGCGCCTGCTTCACGTACTGCGAGATCGCCTTGGTGTCCAGCGTGGCCGGATCGATGTTGAAGCCCACGCCTGGCTTGAGCGCATGGGCGGCCAGCAGGCCGATCAGCAGCGCGAAGGTGGAGACGATCTCGAAGTACAGCAGCGCCTTGCCGCCGACCCGGCCGACCTTCTTCATGTCGCGCATGCCGGCGATGCCGGACACCACGGTACAGAAGATGATCGGCCCGATGATCATCTTGATCAGCTTGATGAACGCGTCGCCAAGCGGTTTCATGGCCACGCCGGTATCGGGCCAGTAGTGTCCGAGCACGATGCCGACCGCGATGGCGAACAGCACCTGCACGTACAGGATCTTGTAAAAGGGTTTCCTCATGATGTCATCCTCGGTGTTTTGACCGTGCCCGCCGCCGCGGCGGCGGCAGGATCGCGCGCCCTTCTCGACGAGGACGCGTCTGGTTTAAGCATCGCAACCGCCGTGCCAGCCCGGCGCCACGCGACAACCTCATGATTCCAAACGGGAATTCTCCAGGCGCAGGCGCGCGCACTCCGGCTTTCCGGAATTCCGGAAAGCGCGCGTCCGGGAATCCGTACGCCGGCGCCGGCATAGGTGCCCGTTACGCCACCCGCGAGCGCGGCCGCCACGTTCCCGCCCGGCGGCGCCGCGGCAAAGCGGTAAATCGCCGCGCGCAACGCCGTATAATTCAGGGCTTCCACCTGACCCAGCGGCCGGCGCACGCCGGGCACCAGCCTCCGGTGCCACAGATCGCCGACCTCCGCCGACACCCGACGACATCCGCCGAGCACGCATGAGCAGCTTCTACCAGCACCACGTTTTCTTCTGCCTCAACCAGCGCGACGACGGCCGGGCCTGCTGCGCCGACCACAACGCCCAGGCCATGCAGGAATACGCCAAGAAGCGCTGCAAGGCGCTCGGCATCAACGGCGAAGGGCGCGTGCGGATCAACAAGTCCGGCTGCCTGGACCGCTGTGAACTCGGCCCGGTGCTGGTGGTCTATCCCGAGGCCGTCTGGTACACCTTCGTCGACGAGCACGACATCGACGAAATCATCGACAGCCACCTGGTGGGCGGCAAGCCGGTCGAGCGCCTGATGATCGACCGCTGAGCCGCCGGTCCGCGCCCGCCGCGCGGACACCCCTGAATCCCCGGCATCGCTGCAAGCCCGCGCGCCACCGCGCCGGCGCCAGCCATACCGCCATCCAGTTCCCTGCTTCCGGTTTTCCATGAACGCGCATACCCAGGTACTCACCATCACCGGCCCGGCCGGCGCCATCGAACTCTCGGTGGACCTGCCGCAGGGCCAGGCGCCGCGCGGCCTCGCGCTGGTGGCCCACCCGCATCCGCTGTTCGGTGGCACCAAGGACAACAAGGTGGCGCAGACCCTGGCGCGCAGCTTCGTGCAGCTCGGCTACGCCACCGTGCGCCCCAACTTCCGCGGCGTGGGCGGCAGCGCCGGCACCCACGACAACGGCGTGGGCGAGCAGGACGACCTGCTCGCCGTGATCGACTGGATGCGCGCGCAGACCGGCTGGTCGCCCGAGGCCGCCACGCTGCCGCTGGCGCTGGGCGGCTTCTCGTTCGGCAGCTTCGTCGCCAGCCACGTCGCCCGGCGCCTGGCCGAGGCCGGCACGCCCGCGCAGCGCCTGGTCATGGTCGGCACCGCCGCCAGCCGCTGGCAGGTGGCCGGGGTGCCGGCCGACACCATCGTCATCCACGGCGAGCAGGACGAGACCGTGCCGCTGGCGAGCGTGTTCGACTGGGCGCGCCCGCAGGAGCTGCCCGTGATCGTGATTCCCGGCGCCGACCACTTCTTTCACCGCAAGCTGCACCTGATCAAGCAGCTCGTCGTCAATGCGTGGGAGCGGTGACGCGGCAGCGCTTCTGCCCGCCCCGCCCGCGCCTTGCCCGTACCCATTTTTTTGTCGGAAACTGAAACATGTTGAATAGAGCCACGCCGCTTCTCGCGTCCGCCAACACGTCCGTCCTGGCCGCCGCCGCCACCGCCGCCGTGGTCGGCGCCGCCACGCTGCTCGCCCCCGCGCCCGCGCGCGCCCAGGGCGTGCCAACGCCGCAGGTCGCGGCCAAGTCCTGGATGCTGTTCGACGCCACCAGCGGCCAGGCCCTGGCTTCGCAGAACGCCGACCAGCGCATCGAGCCGGCCTCGCTGACCAAGCTGATGACCGCCTACCTGGCCTTCGCCGCGCTCAAGGAAAGGCGCCTGACGCTGGAGCAGACCGTGGTGCCGACCACGCTGGTGCTCAAGGTCAAGAGCGACGAGTCGCGCATGTTCCTCGAGCCCAACAAGCCGGTCAGCGTGCAGGACCTGCTGCTGGGCCTGATCGTGCAGTCCGGCAACGACGCCGCGCTGGCGCTGGCCGAAGCCGTGGGCGGCTCGGAAGAAGGCTTCGTGGCGATGATGAACCGCCAGGCCCAGCAACTGGGCATGAAGAACACCCACTTCACCAACACCGACGGCATCCCCGACCCGAACCACTACACCACGGCCAACGACCTGGCCACGCTGACCACGCGCCTGATCAAGGACTTCCCCGAGTACTACGGCATGTACTCGCAGAAGGAATTCACCTACAACAAGATCCGCCAGCCCAACCGCAACCGCCTGCTCTACATCGACCCGACCGTGGACGGCGTCAAGACCGGCCACACCAAGTCGGCCGGCTACTGCCTGATCTCGTCGGCCAAGCGCCCGCTGGCCAACGTGCCGAACGGTTCGCGCCGCCTGATCTCGGTGGTGATCGGCACCGCCACCGAAGCCGTGCGCACGCAGGAAAGCCTGAAGATCCTCAACTACGGCTTCCAGTTCTTCGACACGCTGCGCCTGTACGACCGCGGCCAGGTGCTGGCCACGCCGGACATCTACAAGGGCCGCGCGTCCACCATCAAGATCGGCGTCAAGGACGAGACCTTCATCACCGTGCCCAAGGGCACGGGCGCGCGCATCAAGCCGGTGCTGGAGCGCCAGGAGCTGCTGGTGGCGCCGATCGCCGCCGGCCAGCAGGTCGGCACCGTCAAGCTGATGGACGGCGCCACCAAGGTGGCCGAGTTCCCGGTGGTGGCGCTCGAGGAAGTGCCCGAGGCCGGCTTCTTCGGCCGCCTGTGGGATACCATCCGCCTGTGGTTCAAGCGCAAGTAAGCAGGAGGGCTTTGCCATGAGCACCGACGACCCCAAGGGCAGGCCGGGCGACATCCCGCCGTCCGAATCGCTGATCGAATACCCCAGCCATTTCCCCATCAAGGTGATGGGCAGCATGCAGGACGGCTTCGCCGAAGCCATCGTCACGCTGGTGCAGGAGTTCGACGCCGACTTTCACGCCGGCAAGCTGGAAATGCGCCCCTCGCGCAACGGCAACTACCTCGGCCTGACCATCACCGTGTGGGTCACCAGCCGCGAGCAGCTCGACGACCTGTACCGCGCGCTGACCTCGCACCCGATGGTCAAGATCGTGCTGTAGTTCGCGCTCCTCTCCTGCTTGCGGGAGAGGAGACGGGGGTTGCGAATGCTGCCGTGCTGGAAAAAACCGGCGGCTTCGTTTCTCGCCTCTGCGCTGGGAAAAACCGCTGGCTCCGCTTGATGTGGCTCCTAGCTAAACCGCCCCTCTCCCCGGCCCTCTCCCCGTGAGGGGAGAGGGGGGACACCTTGCTTGGGCCAGCTCTGGCGGTGTGGGCCCATTCGCGGGCTTCGTCGATCGCCCCGGGGGGGGGGTTCCTCCCCTCTCCCGCCCGCGGGAGAGGGGCCGGGGGAGAGGGCGGGGGCTTGCGAATGCCGCCGTGCCGAAAAAACCCCCGGCTTCGTTGCCCGCCGCTGCCAGCCCCAAAACCAAAAAAACCATGAACACCATCACCCTCAAGCCCGGCAAGGAAAAATCGCTGCTGCGCCGCCACCCCTGGGTCTACGCCACCGGCGTGGCCGCCACCGAAGGCCGTTGCGAGCCGGGCAGCACCGTGATCGTGCGTGCCGCCGACGGCCGCTTCCTGGCGCGCGCGGCGTACAGCCCCTCTTCGCAGATCCGCGCGCGGGTGTGGAGCTTCGACGAGAACGAGCCGGTCGACCACGCCATGTTCAAGCGCCGCGTGTCCGCCGCGCTCGCGCACCGCAAGCAGTGGGTCGCCGACAGCAACGCCGTGCGCCTGGTCTTCGGCGAGTCCGACCGCCTGCCGGGCCTGATCGTCGACTACTACGGCAGCGGCGCGGGCGGCCAGCTGGTGTGCCAGTTCAACTCGGCCGGCGTGGAAGCCTGGAAGGACGCGCTGGTGCAGGCGCTGGTCAAGGAAACCGGCTGCCCCAACGTCTACGAGCGCTCCGACGCCGCCGTGCGCGAGCGCGAAGGCCTGCCGCTGGTCACTGGCGTGCTGGCCGGCGCCGAGCCCGACCCGGCGCTCAACGTCACCGAGCACGGCGTGCGCTATTACGTGGACGTGCGCAACGGCCACAAGACCGGCTTCTACGTGGACCAGCGCGACAACCGCAAGCTGGTCGGCGACCTCGCCGCCGGCCGCGAGGTGCTCAACTGCTTCTGCTACACCGGCGGCTTCTCGCTGGCCGCGCTGCGCGGCGGCGCCACCGCCGTGACTTCGATCGACTCGTCGGGCGAAGCGCTCAAGACCGCCGCCGGCAACGTCACGCTCAACGGCTTCGACCCCGCGCGCGCCACCTGGCTCGACGCCGACGTGTTCAAGACGCTGCGCCAGTTCCGCGCCGAGGGCCGCCAGTTCGACCTGATCGTGCTCGACCCGCCCAAGTTCGCGCCGTCGGCCCAGCACATCGACCGCGCCGCGCGCGCCTACAAGGAGATCAACCTGGTCGGCATGCAGTTGCTGCGCCCGGGCGGCCTGCTGTTCACGTACTCGTGCTCGGGCGCGATCAGCATGGAGCTGTTCCAGAAGATCGTGGCCGGCGCGGCGACCGACGCGCGCGTCGACGCGCGCATCCTGCGGCGCCTGTCGGCCGGCACCGACCACCCGATGCTGGCGGCCTTCCCCGAAGGCGAATACCTCAAGGGCCTGCTGCTCGAAAAAATCTGAGGCCGCGGCGGCGCCGTTTCCGGCAATGCCAGGCAGCCCGCCCGCCGCGCCAGGCAGCGCGGCGGGCTTTTTTTTGCCGGGACTCAGACCTGCGCGAGCCCGCCGTCGACAAAGAATTCGGCGCCGTTCACGAAGCTGCTGTCGTCCGACGCGAGGAACAGCGCGGCGGCGGCGATCTCGGCCGGATCGCCGACCCGGCCGAGCGGCGTGGCGGCCGCCAGGTGGCCGTAGATCGCATCGGCCTGTCCTTCGGGCACCAGCCCGGTCAGCCCGGGCGTGCGCGTGGCCCCGGGGCTCAGCACATTGACGCGGATGCCGCGCGGCTTCAGGTCGAGGATCCACGAGCGCGCGAAGTTGCGCACCGCGGCCTTGCTGGCGCTGTACACGCTGAACGCTTCGGTGCCCGAGGAGCCGGCGGTGGAGCCGGTCAGGATCACCGAGGCGCCATCCTTGAGCAGCGGCAGCGCCTTCTGCACCGTGAACAGGGTGCCCTTCACATTGGTATCGAAGGTGCTTTCATAGTGCGCCTCGGTGATCGTGCCGAGCGGCGCGAACTCGCCGCCGCCGGCATTGGCGAACAGCACGTCGATCCGTCCCGCCTCCTGCCCGACCAGCGCGTAGAACCGGTCCAGGTCGTCGAGGCTGGCGACGTCGCCGCGCAATGCCGTGACATTGCCGCCGAGCTGCGCGACCGCGGCGTCGAGCGCATCCTGGCGGCGGCCGGTGATGAAGACGCGCGCGCCTTCGGCGACGAAGCGCCTGGCGGTGGCCAGGCCGATGCCGGAACTGGCGCCGGTGATGACGGCGATCTTGCCTTCGAGTTTGTTGCCCATGCTGCGATTCCTTGCGGTGTCTTGCGGCCTGCCACCATTGGCACGCCGGTGTGGGAGCAGAATAGGCCGCGCCCAGGTGCGGAACAAGGCAGCCTGCGGCAAGGGATCGTTCTATATTTGCAATAGTTCAAAGGAGCCACTTTTGCCCGCCGCAGCCGACCTGCCCGATTTCCCCGACGTGACCGACATGCTGCTGTTCGCCCAGGTGGTCGAGCACGGCGGCTATACCGCCGCCGCGCGCGCCACCGGCATGCAGGCATCGAAGCTGAGCCGGCGCGTCGCGGAACTCGAGGCGCAGCTCGGCGTGCGGCTGCTCCAGCGCACCACCCGCAGCGTCACCGTGACGGAGATCGGGCAGACGCTCTACCGGCATTGCGTGGCGCTGCAAAGCGAGGCGCGCGCGGCGCGCGAAGCCGTCGAGCGCGTGCGTTCCGCGCCGCAGGGCGTGGTGCGCCTCAGTTGTCCGCCCGGGCTGCTGCGCAGCGACGTGGCGGCCATCCTGTCGCGCTACCTGGCCGAACACCCGCTGGTGCGCATCGACCTGGTCGCCACCAACCGGCGCGTCAACGTGGTGAAGGAAGGGTTCGACATCGCCATCCGCGTGCGGCGGCCGCCGCTCGACGACTCCGACCTGGCCGTGCGGCCGCTGGGCGACTCGGCAATGGTGCTGGTCGCCAGCCCCCGCCTGCTCGCCTGCTACGGCCATCCGGCCACGGTGGCGGCGCTCGCCGGCCTGCCCACGCTGGGCACCGCGCGCATGGCCGACAAGCACGTATGGCCGCTGCGCGGGCCGGGCGGCACGGAAGTGCCCTTTCATCACGTGCCGCGGCTGGCGACCGACGACATGTCCACTCTGCTGCATGCCGCCTGCGATGGCGCCGGCGTGGCATGCCTGCCCCACAACTTCGTGCAGCGCGCGCTCGACGAAGGCGCGCTGATCCGCGTGCTGCCGGAATTCCGCCTGCCGGTCGGCATCGTCCACGCGGTATTCCCGAGCCGGCGCGGGCTGGTGCCGGCGGTGCGCACGCTGCTCGACGCGCTCGTGCGCGGCTTCGGCACGCCGGCCGCGGGCGGGCGCTAAGGCGATGCGCGCGCGGGCGCCTTCCGCTAGCGCGCCGCCCCGCGCCGTCATCGCCGCCGCCGTCATCACGTCTTCATGCGAACGTCTTCGGTCCGTCACAAAACCTGCCTATAGTCCGCTGTGCGGATGCGGCATTGGCAGGTGTCCTTCCGCCTCTTCCTATCAGTCTTCGTGGTAGTTGCCCCGCGGCGTAGCGGGGCTTTTTTTTGCCTCGCCGGCGCTGCTGGGCAAGCGGCGCTGCCCCGCGCTCGCGTACCAGCGCGCGAATTCCAGCGGCGGCATCGGCCGCGCGTACAGGAAGCCCTGCATGAACGACACGCCGCGCGCGCGCAGGTAGTCGAACTGCACCGGCCGCTCCACGCCCTCGGCCACCAGCCCGGCGCCGAGGCGCTGCGCCAGGCCGATGATGGTGTCCAGCACCGGCGCGTTGCCCTGCTCCGGGTCGATGGCCTGCACGAAGCCCTTGTCGACCTTGAGCAGGTCGAACGGAAACCGCTGCAGGTACGACAGCGCGCAATAGCCGGTGCCGAAGTCGTCGATGGCCACGCGCACGCCCTCGGCGCGCAGGGCATGCAGGTTGCGCTGCGCCTGCTCCGGGTTCTCGACCAGGCCGCGCTCGGTGATTTCGAGCACCACCACCGGCTGGCGCGCCGACACCTCGGCCAGGAAGGCGCGCATGTCGGCCAGCAGGCCCGGGCTCGACAGGTGCTCGGCGGCGAGGTTGATGCCGAGGTGAAACCCGGGCCGGGTCTGCCAGCCGCGGAAATCGCGCGCCACCATCTCCAGCAGGTGCCGCGTCAGCGGCACGATGACGTGGGTCTGCTCCGCGGTGGCGATGAAGGTATCGGGACGCACCGGGCCCGTGCCCGGGCGGTCCCAGCGCAGCAGCGCCTCCGCGCCCTCGCAGCGGTCCTCGGCGGCGCTGTAGACCGGCTGGTACTCGACGCGGAACTCGCCGTCGCGGATGGCGCGCAGCAGTTGCTCGCGCTCCGAGCGCCGGCCCTGCTGCAGCCGGTGGCAAAGGAACACCAGCACGCCCGACAGCAGCACCGCGAACGGCATGAAACGCTGCAGCAGCTCGTGCCACGCGGCGTACAGGCGCGCGCGCAGGCCGTGCACGCGCACGCCGATCCGGGTGCCCGACACGTCGGCGTCGCCCTCGAACAGCATCGAGGTCATCGCGCGGGTGGCCTCCGGCACGCCGCCGCGCAGGGCGATGCCGTCGCCCACGCGCAGCTCCAGGCTGTAGCCGCCGAGCGGCGCCACCGCCTGCAGCAGGTCGAGCAGGTGCTGGCCGTCGACGATGGTCAGCACCGAGCGCGCGCCGCCGGATTTCTCCACCAGCAGAGCCGGGCGGTCCGGCATCAGCGGCGAGCCGCTCACCATGCGGGTCCACGGCTTGCCGGGCACCCTGGCCGGGAACGCCTTGACCGAGGACAGCGGGTAGTCCACCGGGCCGTCGATCGACGAGCAATAGATGCGGTCGTGGTCGGTCAGCAGCACGGAGCGGAAATACGGCTCCAGCGAGCCCACGCGCGCCAGCTGGTTGGCGATCGGCGCGCACGGCTGCTCCGTCAGCGGCAGCAACTGGCCCGCCACCAGGCGCGCGTGCCCGAGTATGCTTTCCGCCCGGTTGCGCACGAGGTCGGCGACCTGCATCGCCTCGCGCCGCTCGTGGCGGCGCGCCTCGGTCCAGCTCAGCACCGCGCACAACAGCAGCGGCACGAGCGCGACGCAGGCCAGCAGCAGATGGCGGCGCCACGGCGGGCGGTCCGAGATGGCCGATTCGGACAAGATTGACTCCCTGTGATGAAAAGCGCCGGTGCCCGGCGAGCGGAGCGCGTCGCCCGGGCGCGGCGCTCCGGCATGATCAAAGCCCGGCTATGGTACGGCGATGGCTTCGCAGCCGGTGAAATTGGCGCACGAGCGTGGCGCGCGGGCAGCTTGCAGATGTCTCGTCTTTTTTATCGAACAGGAATTTTCCGATATCGTCCGATAAATTTCCGATAAATTTCCGATAAGCGTCCGGCAGCGTCTGATCGAATATCCGGATCCGGTCCCGCGAAAACGGATGCCTTGCCGTTTTTTCAAGACACTGCCATCGCCATGAGGCGAGGTCAATCATATCTATGCCGGCATTGTGGATTCCCCTCATTGCCGGCGGCCATTCCCGCGCCAAATTGAACTCCGTTCTTCCATTTCGCCACTCCCGGCCTGATTTCGCGGCGAATTCTCCATGAAATAAGGCGGCCCGCACTTCAATCGCGCGGGCAATTGATATAAAACAATCAATAAAGAAATTTCCGAAACGAATTCACGAATTGTTTTTAAACCCGGCATGGCGGGCGGCATGACGACCGCGGCACATTACCGGAAAATGCCGGCGGAAACGTCACCGAAAGCGGAACCGAAAGCACCGCCAGGAAGGACGCGCGGCCACGCGCCAGGAACCGAACGGCCCGCCGCCCTACCGCGCACCCTGCCCCATCGCCGCGCGCACGCCGTTGCAGTGCCGCACCATGTTCGGCCGCGACAGCACGAAGCGCTTGAGCGGCGTGTCGATGTCGTAGCAATGGATGTTGGCGACGAAGCCGTAGATGCCCGCGTCGGTGCTGGCCGGCGCGTCGCCGAACAGGAAGGCCCGCTCGCCGATCAGGCGGGACACCACCGCAAGGTCGGCCATGCCCCGCGCATACACCTCGTCCCGCTCGTAGCGCCCGATGCCCTGGTAGTAATAGCGCTCGAAGTTGTACTTCCGCGCGGCGAGGAGCGCGTCCTCGGTGAGGTCGGCATGCGTGCGCAGCAGCGCCGCCATGAACGCCGGCCAGTAGCGCTCGTCGCGCCAGCGCGAATACGACATCACCCAGTACAGGTCGTCCAGCGTGCGCCGCACGAGGTGATCAAGGTCGCGCTGCGCGTCGGTCAGCGCCGCGTCGATGGACAAGCCGTAGTGCTGCGTCAGGTGGCGCACGATGGCGTCGCTGTCGCCGATGGCGTGGCCGTCGTCGTCCACGTAGGGCAACTGCGCGCGCGGCGCCGACCGCGCGTCGAGGATGTGGCGATGCCCGAACGCCAGCCCGCACAGCTTGAGGAACGCGAAGACCTTGAGGCCGTAGGGATTGTTGTCCTCCACGCCGAACAGGTCCGGGTAGGAATAGAGTGTGATCACGCGGCGCTCCTTGCTGGCGGCCAGCCTGGCACGAGGGTCCCCGCAGTGTTCGGGAAATGGCCGCGCAAGGCAAGCACCAGCGCGGCGGGCGCGGCAGGCGGGCGCCCACGCCGCCACATTCGCCGGCGGCGCGACGGCGCCGATGCCTGCGGCGTCACCTCATGCTGCGTCGCCGCGCGCGGACCAGCTTGCCAGGCCGCCTTCGTTGAGCGCAGGTATCGCCGCGAACGCGCTGGCGATGAAATCCATGAACACCGCCGCACGCCGCGGCAGCAGCCGGCTTGCCGCATAGACGATCTGGATCGGCACCGGCGGCGCGGCATGCTCGCGCAACAACAGCCGCGCCTGTCCGCTGCGCAGCGCGTCCTCGAACAACCAGGGCGGTGCGTAAGCAATACCGACGCCGGCAAGCACCGCGGCACAAACACCGTCGGGCGAATTGACGCGAAAGCGCCCGGCGACGGCAACCTCGCCGTCGCGGAAGCGCCAGATGCTGCCCGAGGACAGCAGCGTGTAGACGATGCAGTCGTGGTCGCGCAGTTCGGCGGGCGTGCGCGGCTCGCCGCGCCGCGCCAGGTAGTCGGCGCTGGCCACGCATACCCGCTCCGACATGCCGATGCGCCGCGCGCGCAAGGCGCTGTCCTTCAACGTGCCGATGCGGATCGCGAGGTCCGCGGCTTCGTCGACGAGATCGACATAGCGGTCGCTCATCAGCAAGTCGAGTTCAAGCTTGGGATAGCGCTCCAGCAGCGGCGCCACCAGCGGCAGCAGGTGGATCCTGCCCAGCGTGGTAGGACATGCCACGCGCAGCAGCCCCGATGGCTGCGCATCGCCGCGAGCGGTCGATTCGGCCTCCATCACGGCATCGAGCACGCGCCGCGTCTCGGCGTAATAGCGCTCGCCCTCGGGAGTCAGCGCGAGCCTGCGCGTGGAGCGGTGCAACAGGCGGGTGCCGAGGTGCTGCTCCAGCGCCGCCACGTGGCGGCTGACATTGGGCTGGCCGATGCCCAGCTCTCGCCCGGCCGCCGAAAAACTCCCGGTTTCCACGGCGCGCGCAAAGCAGGTCATCAACAGGAAGCGGTCCAATCTTCACCTCACCGTGGCAATTCATGCAATCAGAGCATGAATCATATACGTTCCACCCCACTTATCGGCCAGGGCCCGGGAGCGCATTCTCTGCGGCAAGGCAAGCAGCATCCGCTGCCCGAACCACGGCATTCCCATCCCAGAGAAAAAGCATGTCCCGACTGCAAGGCAAACGCACCCTCATCACCGGCGGCACCAGCGGCATCGGCCTGGAGACCGCCAGGCAATTCCTGGCCGAAGGCGCCCGCGTCATCGTCACCGGGGTCAATCCCGAATCCATCGCCAGGGCCCGCGCCGAACTCGGCTCCGAAGTCCTGGTCCTGCGCGCCGACTCGGCCAGCGTCACCGCCCAGCAGGCGCTTGCCCAGGCCGTCAAGGACCACTATGGCCAGCTCGACGTGGCATTCCTCAATGCCGGCGTCGCGGTATGGATGCCGGTCGGCGACTGGACCGAGGCGATGTTCGACCGCACCTTCGATACCAACGTCAAGGGTCCCTACTTTCTGGTCCAGGCGTTGCTGCCGGTATTCGCCAGTCCCGCCTCAGTCGTGCTGAACACCTCGATCAACGCGCACGCCGGCGCCGCCCGCTCGACCGTCTATGCCGCCAGCAAGGCCGCGCTTCTCAGCATGGCCAGAACGCTGTCGGGCGAACTGCTGCCGCGCGGCATCCGCGTCAACGCCGTCAGCCCCGGGCCGGTGGATACGCCGCTCTACGACAAGCTGGGCATCCCCGATGCGTATCGCGCGCAGGTCAGCCAGGACATCGTCAAGACCATCCCCGCCGGACGCTTCGGCAAGCCGGAGGAAGTTGCCAGCGCGGTGGTCTACCTGGCGTCGGATGAATCGGCGTGGACGGTAGGCTCGGAGATCGTGGTCGACGGCGGGCGGCTGCTCAACGGGTAAGCACGCCTGCCGGGCTGCGCCACGGATCCTGAAACGATCGCTAAGGCCGCGCGTAGGCCACCAGCCCCTCGACCAGCGCATCGAACGTGACCCGGCAGCGCGGGCTGTTGCGCAGGTCCTCGTGCATCGTCACCCAGGTGTCGAGCTGCATGGAGAACGCGCCTGGCAGCACCCGCGCCAGCGTGTCGTCACGCGCGGCGAGCGCGGCCTGGCAGATACCGATGCCGGCGCCGCTGCGGATCAGCGCGAGCTGCGCGAGGTCGCTGTCGGTGCGGATCGAGAACGCATCGCGGTCGAAGCCCGTGAAGGACCGGCTGGCCGCGCGCACGAACGCGCTCGGCTGGTCGTAGCCGATCAGCGCGTGCCCGGCCAGCTCGCTGACCCGGCGCGGCGCGCCATGCCGGGCGAGGTAGTCCTTGCGCGCGTGCAGGCCGATCTCGATGTTGCCGACGCGGCGGGCAAGCAGTTGCGCCTGCTCGGGCCGCATCATGCGCACCGCGATGTCGGCCTCGCGCCGCAGCAGGTCCTGCACCCGGTTGGTCAGGACCAGCTCGATCTTCAGTTCCGCGTGCCGGCGCCGCAGGCGCTCGACGATGGGCGGCAGCACCTCGACCCCGACCACCTCGCTGGCCGACACGCGCACCACGCCGCGCACGCCTTCGCCATAACCGGAGGCCGCGCGCTCGAGCGAGGCGGCCGTGCTGGCCATGATCTCCGCGTGGGCGCGCAGGCCCAGCGCCACCTCGGTCGGCGCGAGGCCGACCTGCGAGCGCGTGAACAGGGCCACGCCCAGCGCCGCCTCCAGCGCCGCGACGTGGCGCCCCACGGTCGGCTGGGTCAGGCCCAGTTCGCGCGCGGCGCCGGACAGCGAGCCGGCCTTCAGCACGCCGAGGAAGGAGCGGTAGAGTTCCCAGCCGATATTCGAGGTCATGCGTAAATGTATAGCGACTAGTCGGAATTCGGTAATTTTCGTTTAGTCCATCCGCTCGCAGAATACCGCCATCGACACGCCTTTTCGGAGAGCAAGATGGCAAACGGCAACACGGTCCTGGTTCTCGGCGCCACCGGCGGCGCCGGCGGCGAAGTGGCGCGCCAGTTGCGCGACGCGGGCTGGGACGTGCGCGCGCTCCGGCGCGGCGCGGCGCACGCCACCGGGCGCAGGGACGGCATCCTGTGGCTGCGCGGCGATGCGCTCATCGCCGCGGACGTGGCCAGCGCCGCGGCGGGCTGCGCGGTGATCGTCCATGCGGTCAACCCGCCCGGCTACCGCAACTGGCAGCAGCTGGTGCTGCCGATGCTCGACAACACCATCGCCGCCGCCATCGCGCAGCGCGCGACCATCGTGCTGCCCGGCACGGTCTACAACTACGGCGCCGACGCCTTCCCCGTGCTGCGCGAGGACGCGCCGCAGCACCCGGCCACGCGCAAGGGCGCCATCCGCGTCGAGCTCGAGCGGCGCCTGGAACAGGCCAGCCGCGCGGGCGCCCGCGTCATCATCGTGCGCGCCGGGGACTTCTTCGGGCCGGGCGCCGGCAACAACTGGTTCTCGCAAGGGCTGGTCAAACCCGGGCAGCCGGTGAAGACCATCCGCTACCCGGGCCGGCGCGGCGTCGGGCACCAGTGGTCCTACCTGCCCGACGTCGCCCGCACGATGGTCGAGCTGCTCGCGCGCCGCGACACGCTCGACGCCTTCGCCGCGTTCCACATGGCGGGCCACTGGGACGCGGACGGCACGCAGATGAGCGGCGCCATCCGCCGCGTGGTGGCGCGCCGCACCGGCGCCGCGCCGCGCGTGGCCGCCTTCCCGTGGTGGCTGACCGCGCTGGCGTCGCCGTTCGTGGCGACGCTGCGCGAACTGCGCGAGATGCGCTACCTGTGGAACACGCCCGTGCGCATGGACAACGCGCGCCTGCTGGCGGTGCTGGGACACGAGCCGCACACCCCGCTCGACGAAGCGGTGGAGGCGACGCTGGCCGGCATGGGGAACCTCGCGCCCGGCGGGCCGAAGGCAATGGCGGCGGCATGAGGCCGCGGACGGCGGCGATTGCTGCTCTGCACCGTACCGCGGTACGGGTTTATGCCGACTTTTCGCCGCCCCCGCGTTGCGGTCTACTGAACGCGCATCAAGACGTGGCTGGAGCGTGGACCCGTACCGCTGTGCTTGCCATCGCGGTGCCCGCCATCGACCTTCGGCCGTGGATTCCTATATCGGGAGACGACATGGTGACCAAGCAGGATGATGCCTTCGTTTTGAAGAACCTTCTCGCACTGGCAGCACTGGAAGCCCTCGGCGGCGCGATCGCGCTGGGGTTCGCGTTCAACCTCCTGACCTGACGCGGGGACAGCCCCGGGGAGCACGCCGGCCACGGCCCCGAGCGCGGCTCCCCACCCGCCGCAAGCCGGCGCAGGCGCAGGCCCATGACGGGACTTCGCCGGCGCCTTCCCGCCATCGCGAACCGCGGCGCTTGCAAATTTCCATGCCTTGGGTAAAATGCGCGGCTCAGCTTGCCCAGGTGGCGAAATTGGTAGACGCACTAGGTTCAGGTCCTAGCGGTGGCAACACTGTGGAGGTTCGAGTCCTCTCCTGGGCACCACGAAGCTGTATTGCAGTGAGAAAGCAGTAAAAAGACAGTGAGAAGGTAGCAACAAGCAATCCGTCAGAGCCCCGCAAAGCCTCGTGCCCGCGGGGTTTTCTGTTTTCCGGCGCCGGTTTTTCGCCATGCCACTCGCCACGCCCCGCCAGCCGCGCGCCCGCGCTTCACGCTCCCCGAAGTCTCCTGACAGAAACTGACAGCAGCCTGGTCTATGCTCCCGCCAGCAGACCGAACGGCGGTCTGACCGGCACGAGACCCATGACCAAAGCTGCGCCAGCTCCGCTGAAACTGGCAATGGACACGCAGCGCTTCCGCCAGCTGGCGAAGCGCCTGCGCGCCGTTGCGCCCGACTTCGACGACAAGACCTTTCTCTCGGTCGCGCTCGACGGCCTGGAAGACCTGACCCTGATGGCGCGCGTGCGCCGGGCGAGCGTGGCCATCCACGCGGCTTGCCCCGCCGGCTTCGACGGCGCGCTGCGCATGCTGACCGAAGCCGCGCCGCATATCGGCGCAGGCTTCATGTCGCTGGTGCCGCCCGACTATGTCGGACAATACGGGCGCCATGCCGGACGCCGCGCGTTCGATGCCTCGATGAACGCGCTGAAGTTCTTCACGCAGTTCGGCACGTCGGAATTCGCGGTCCGGGAATTCCTGCGCGACGACCTGCCGCGCGCGCTCGCCATCATGGAAACGTGGTCCACGGACAGCAGCGACGCGGTGCGCCGCCTCGCCAGCGAAGGCAGCCGCCCGCGCCTGCCGTGGTCCTTCCGGCTCGGCGAGATAGAAGCCGACCCGGCGCTGACCGCGAACATCATCGACAACCTGCGCGCGGACGAGAGCCTCTACGTCCGCAAGTCGGTGGCCAACCACCTCAACGACATCACCAAGCGGCATCCGGACTGGGTGCTGGACCGGGTCGAGGCCTGGGCCGCCGGCAATCCGCGCACCGCGTGGATCGTGAAGCAGGCGCTGCGCACGCTGGTCAAGCAGGGCAACCCGCGCGCGCTGACGGTGATCGGCGCGGGCGCCGCGCCGCTGGTGGAGATCGGCCGGTTCGCCGTCACGCCGGCCAGCATCGCGCTCGGCGACGCGGTCACGCTGTCGTTCGAGCTGGTGTCGACCTCGCCGGCGCCGCAGCGGCTCGTGGTCGACTACCGGATCACCTACGTGAAGAAATCCGGCGCGACCTCGGCCAAGGTGTTCAAGCTCAAGGCACTGTCGCTGCCGGGCGGGCAGCGCGTGTCCGTGCGGCGCAGCCAGCATATCCGCGACTTCACCACGCGCACCCACTACCCGGGCCGCCACGAGGTCGAACTGGTCGTGAACGGCCGGCGCATGGCGAGCGGGTTCTTCGATCTGCGCTGCTAGCAAGCCGTTTCGAGAAGATCGGCGCGGCAAGTACCGCTTGCGGGCGAACCATCCGCGGCACCCTTGGCGCGGCCGCCGGCACCGTGTTAATATACGATTCGTTTACGTTTCGTATATTAAAAAACATGGGTATCGTCAAGATCTCGGACCAGATGCACGAGAACCTGCGCCTGAGCAGCAGTGCACTGTCCCGCTCCATCAACGCGCAGGCCGAGCACTGGATGCGCATCGGCATGCTGGCCGAGCTGTACCCGGCGCTGAACCACGCGCAGATCTGCCAGCTGCTCATGCGCGCCGAGCAGGCCGGCCATTTCGACCTGGCCGCCATCCTGGCCGACGAAGCGCCGCGCCTGGCCGCCGCCGGAGGTGCGCGATGAGACGCGGCGTTCCGATCAAGTCGCCGGCGGAAGTCGCCCGCGCCCGCGAGGCCGGCAAGCTGGCCGCCGACGTGCTGCGCATGATCGCGCCCCACGTGAAGCCCGGCGCCAGCACCGAGGACCTGGACCGCATCTGCCACGACTACATCGTCCACGAACTCAAGGTGACGCCGGCCAACATCGGCTATCACGGCTACCAGAAGACGCTGTGCGCGTCGGTGAACCAGGTGGTGTGCCACGGCATCCCGTCGCCGGCCAGGGTGCTCAAGGCCGGCGACATCGTCAACCTCGACGTGGCCATCATCAAGGACGGCTGGTTCGGCGACACCAGCCGCATGTACTTCGTCGGCGAGCCCGCGCCGCTGGCCCGCAAGCTGGTGCGCACCACCTACGAGGCGCTGCTGGCCGGCATCCGCCAGGTGCGCCCCGGCGCCACGCTCGGCGACGTGGGCCACGCGATCCAGACGGTGGCGCACCGCGAGGGCTTCAGCGTGGTGCGCGAATACTGCGGGCACGGCATCGGCACCATCTACCACGACGAGCCGCAGGTGCTGCACTACGGCAACCGCGGCGAAGGGCTGCGCCTCAAGGAAGGCATGGTGTTTACGATCGAACCGATGATCAACGCCGGCAAGCGCCACGTCAAGGAACTGCCCGACGGCTGGACCGTGGTGACGCGCGACCACTCGCTTTCCGCGCAGTGGGAGCACATGGTGGCGGTGACGGCGGACGGCGTGGAGATCCTCACGCCGTGGCCCGACGGCCCCGGCGAATACGAAGGCATCTAGCCGCGTCCGATGCGCGTGCGGCGCGCCGCGTCACAGCGGCGAAGCGCCCGAGCCCGCCACGGTGGCGACGGCCAGGCCCAGGCACTGCCCGCATCCGGGCGGCCGGGGAATTTGTGGACGGAAAACCGCTCGATTGTAGGCGTCCGGCGGCGCGCGCCGCGCGAAGCGCCGCGCGCGAATGTGGCCGACCGCACCGTGCACGATATTTCCCTTGGCCGCCGGTTAACGGCGTATGCTGGATGCGCCCTCCGGCAAGCAATGCACCACCACGCCACAGGAGTACATCATGGCCAAGAGTCAACTACGCGGTAATCGCGAAGCCAAGAAACCGAAGCAGCCCAAGAAGCCCGCCGCGCCGGCCACCCCGTTCGGCGCCGTGCAGTCGCGCGTCGGCAACGATGGCGCCGCCAAGAAGAAGTAGCCTCCCCCGCGCCGCGCCGGACCCGGCGCAGGCAGGCGCCGCCACACAGCCGCCGGTTTCGCATCCCGCCAGGTCTTGCCCGATTTAAGTCTTGCTTAAGACTCGGCCCCTAGACTGGGAGCACTCAACAACCCGGATAGGTGGTGCCATGACCCCCCAAGAGATGCAAGCGCTGGAAGGCTTCCTGAACCAGCTGACGCAGGCCCGCGCCGGCGTGAAGGACCCGCAGGCCGACGCGCTGATCGCCGAAGCCGTCGCCCGGCAGCCCGATGCCGCCTACCTGCTGGTCCAGCGCGCCATGCTGCTCGACCACGCGCTGGCCTCGGCCAGGACCCAGATCACCACGCTGCAAAGCCAGTTGCAGGCCGCCCAGGCCGGCGGCGCCAGCCGCTTCCTCGACACCGAGAACGCCTGGGGCGTCCACGCCAACGCCAACCCCAGCCCCGCCGCCGCGGCGCGCCCCGTCATGGCGCCGCCGCCCAGCGCGCCGGCACCGCTGCCGCCGGAACCCCAGGCCATGCCCGCGCAGGCGGCCCGACCCGGATTCCTCGGCGGCGGCTTCGGCAGCGCGCTGGGCGGCATCGCCACCACGGCGGCCGGCGTGGCCGGCGGCGCGTTCCTGTTCCAGGGCATCGAGAGCCTGTTCCACCGCAACGGCGGCGGCGGCTTCCTCGGGCAGTCCGCCACGGGACAGGCGCCGACCGAGACCGTCGTCAACAACTTCTACGGCAGCGACGACCGCGCGCTGGCGGACGGGCGCGACACCGGCGTGGATGCCGCGCTGGACAACGGCGGCCTCGACGACGGCCTCGACGATTTCCTGGACGACGACTCGTTCAACGCCTGATCCGGCACGTCACGCATGCGGCGCGGGCATCGCGCCGCGCCGCATTCCCGCCAGCCGCCGCCATCGCCGGAAGCCCTGCTCAACGCGCGCCGTATTCGTCATGGCGGCGCCACCACACGCCGGTCTCGTTGCGTCCCCTGGGCGCGCGGTCCAGCCACTGGTACATGCCCCACAGGCCGTCCAGCCCGCGCGCGTAGGTGGAATAGGTGTGATAGACCTCGCCGTCCTCCAGCACGAACGCGCTCATGCCCGGCCGGTCGCGCGAGTAGGTGGGCGCGTCGGTGCCGCAACTGGCGGCGAAGCGCGCGACCGGCTCCGGCACCGGCGCCGCGTCCATCGCGTGGCCGCCACGGCGGTAGTTGTATTCCACGTCGCCCGCGCGCTGCTGCGCCTCCGTGACCGCGACGTTGAAATCGAAGTTGAAGTCGCCGCCGAGCGAGGACGCCCACGGAAACGTCCAGCCCATGCGCCGCCGGTACGCCAGCAGCTTCGCCAGCGGCGCGCGCGACACCGCCGCCAGCGTGACGTCGTGATGCGCCAGGTGGACGGCAAAGCCGTCGAAGCCGTCCGCGAGCGCCGAGCAGGACGGGCAGCCCGCCGTGTAGTCCGGGCCGAACATGAAGTGATAGACCAGCAGTTGCGAACGCCCGCCGAACAGGTCCGCCAGCGAGGCCGCGCCCGCCTCGGTCTCGAAGCGGTACGCCTTGTCCACGCGCACCCACGGCAGCGCCTGCCGCTGCCGCGCCAGCGCGTCGCTGCGCCGCGTCAGCGCCTTCTCCTCCTCCAGCAGCGCAAGCCGCGCCGCCAGCCATTCCTCGTGTGTTCCGGTGATGTGCGTGGTCATGGTTCGTCCTCCTTGGCTTGGCCCGCGGCGCCGCATCCGGCGCGCCGGCCGATGGATGGTCGTGTGCTAGATTAGCCCCGGACATCGAACGGCGGGAGTGACAAGCGTGGCGGGATTCCGATGGACTCGCTGATCACGGCGGCAGCACGCGCGCTCGCGGCCGGCGATCCGCTCGGCGCGCTCAACCGGATCGCCCTGCGCGACGACGCGCCCGCGCTCGCGCTGCGCGGCATCGCGCTGGCGCAGCTCGGCGATTTCGCGCGCGCGCGGGCGCTGGTGCGCGGCGCCGCGCGCGCCTTCGGCCCGCAGGAAGCCGTGGCGCGCGCACGCTGCGTGGTCGCCGAGGCCGAGATCGCGCTGGCCGCGCGCGACCTCGGCTGGCCCGCCCGCGCGCTCGACGCGGCGCGCGCCACGCTCGCCGCGCACGGCGACCCGGTCAACGCCGCGCATGCGGGTTATCTCGCCATCCGGCACCTGCTGCTGACCGGCCGCGTCGACGCCGCCGGGCACGCGCTCGCCGCGCTCGACCCCGCGCCCCTGCCGCCCGCGCTGCGCGCCGCCCACGAGCTGATCGCCGCGGGCATCGCGCTGCGGCGCCTGCATGCGCAGGCCGCGCGCGCCGCGCTCGCCCGCGCCAGGCTCGCCGCGCGCGACGCGGGCATCCCCGCGCTGCTGGCGGAAGTCGAGCACGCCGGCGCCGTCCTCGACACGCCCGCCGCGCGCGTGGTCGCGCATGGCGAGTCGCGCGCCGTGCTGCTCGACGAAGTGGAAACGCTGCTGGCATCGCCGGCGCTGGTGGTGGATGCCTGCCGCCACGCGGTGCGCGACGCCGGCCACGCGGTCTCGCTCGCCACGCGCCCGGTCCTGTTCGCGCTCGCCCGCGCGCTGGCCGAGGCGTGGCCCGCCGACGTGCCGCGCGACACGCTCATCGCGCAGGCCTTCCGCACCCGGCACGCCGACGCCTCGCACCGCGCGCGGCTGCGCGTCGAGATCGGCCGGCTGCGCGCGTTGCTGCGCGCGCTGGCCGGCGTGGACGCCACGCCGCGGGGCTTCGTGCTGGCGCCGCGCAACACGCGCGAAGTGGTCCTGCTGGCGCGCCCGGTCGAGGACAAGCACGCCGCGCTGCTGGCCTGCCTCGCCGACGGCGAATCGTGGTCCAGCTCCGCGCTGGCGCTCGCGCTCGGCGCCAGCCAGCGCACCGTGCAGCGCGCGCTCGACGCGCTGGCCGCCGCCGGCAAGGTGCAGCCGTGCGGCCACGGCCGCGCGCGCCGCTGGATGACCCCGCCCGTCCCCGGATTCGCGACGGCCTTGTTACTCCCCGCGCCGCTGCCGAGTGAGTAGGATGCACTCCACCACCGCGTGACCACGAGGACAGACATGAAACCATCCGCAGCCGAAATCCTCCGCGAATACGGCCCCTTCCCCGGCGTCGACCAGATCGGCGGCGTCACCTACGACGGCCGCCACGTCTGGTTCGCCAGCGGCGACAAGCTCAACGCCCTAGACCCGGCCAGCGGCGAGACCGTGCGCGCCATCGCGGTCCCCGCGCACGCCGGCACCGCCTTCGACGGCCGCCACCTGTTCCAGATCGCCGAAGACCGCATCCAGAAGATCGACCCGCAAAGCGGCCGCGTGCTCGCCACCATCCCGGCGCCCGGCGGCGGCGCCGTCTCGGGCATGGCATGGGCCGAAGGCACGCTGTGGGTCGGCCAGTACCGCGAGCGCAAGATCCACCAGGTCGACCCCGAGACCGGCGCGGTCCTGCGCACCATCGCGTCGAGCCGCTTCGTCACCGGCGTCACCTGGGTCGACGGCGAACTCTGGCACGGCACCTGGGAAAACGAGCAGAGCGACCTGCGGCGCATCGATCCGCAAACCGGCGAAGTGCTGGAACAGCTCGACATGCCGGCCGGCGTCGGCGTGTCCGGGCTCGAGTCCGACGGCGCGGACAGGTTCTACTGCGGCGGCGGCAACAGCGCCAAACTGCGCGTCGCGCGCCGGCCCGCGCGCGGCGCGGCCGGCGCCGCGGACGAATGAGCGGGCGCGGGCGCCGCGCTCAGTGTTTCTCCGCGGCATCCCTCTCGGCGCGCTGGAAAGCCGGCACCTCGGACAGCCGCAAACCCTCCGGCACGCGCGCGCGCTTGGCATGGCCGACGCGCTGCGCGGGATAGATGCCGGTGTGGCCCGAGAACAGATAGCTCACCACGCAGGCGATGCCCGCGAACACGCCCACCTCCGGGCCGAACAGTTCCATCGCCATGATGGTCGAGGCGATCGGCGTGTTGGCCGCGCCGGCGAACACCGCGACGAAACCCGCGCCGGCCAGCAGCGGCACCGGCAGCGGCAGCACGTAGGCCAGCGCGTTGCCGAGCGTGGCGCCGATGTAGAACAGCGGCGTCACCTCCCCGCCCTTGAAGCCCGAGGCCAGCGTCGCCACCGTGAACGCCATCTTGCCGGCGAAGTCGTAGGCCGGCAGCGGCCCCTGGAACGCCGCCACGATGGTCGGGATGCCCAGCCCCAGGTACTTGTCGGTGCCGATCAGCATGGCCGCGCCCGCGACCACCGCGCCGCCCAGCAGGGGCCGCAGCGGCCCGAACGCGACGCGGCGCTTGAGCGCGCGCGACAGGCGGTGCGTGGCCTCGGCGAACGTCATGCCGGCCACGCCGAAGACGATGCCCGCCAGCACCATCGCGCCCAGCGTCAGCGGCCCGGGATGCGGCACGAACGGCACCGCGTAGACGGTGTGATGCACGCCCAGCAGCGGCGGGATCAGGTCGCCCACGATGGCCGCCAC
Source organism: Cupriavidus ulmosensis (assembly GCF_977008105.1). Taxonomy (NCBI): domain Bacteria; kingdom Pseudomonadati; phylum Pseudomonadota; class Betaproteobacteria; order Burkholderiales; family Burkholderiaceae; genus Cupriavidus; species Cupriavidus ulmosensis. The sequence continues at coordinate 394,958 of NZ_CDRMWP010000001.1, read as the reverse complement.
GAAGCACGGCAGGATCGCGTCATAGCGCAGCCGCCCGATCGCCAGCACCTCCAGCCCGAACACCGCGCCGGCCAGCGGCGTGCCGAACACCGAGGCAAAACCCGCGCTGATGCCCGCCATCAGCAGGATGCGGCGCGCCTGCGCGCCGAGCCGGAACAGCCGCGTGAGGTAGTCGGCAAAGCTGCCGCCCATCTGCACCGCCGTGCCCTCCCGCCCCGCCGAGCCGCCGAACAGGTGCGTGACCACGGTGCCGGCGAGAATCAGCGGTGCCATGCGCTTGGGCACGATGCGCTTGGGGTCGTGGATCTCGTCGATGAGCAGGTTGTTGCCGCCCTCCACCGACTGCCCCAGGTAGTGATAGGCCAGCCCGACCGCGAGGCCCGCGAACGGCAGCAGCCACAGCAGCCACGGATGTGACACGCGCGTGGCCGTGGCCCAGTCCAGCGCGGCCAGCAACGCGGCCGAGCCGGTGCCGGCAAGCACGCCGGCGGCGGACGCGAGAACGAGCCAGCGGCCCAGGTAAGGCAGCATCGCCAGTTGTTCCGGCGGAACGAATGTTTTCTTCATGATGACCAGATTCGCAGAACACAAACCTGGACGGCGGGACGCCGCATGGTGATCGCATAGACGCGAGCCTACGACTTCCCTGTCCAGGAATTCGTAGGCATCATCAGCCGACAAGGTTGCTGCCGTCGGCGGTTAAGGGAGGCATGCCATCTCCGCAAGCTGTGCATTTTGCCGCAGCCCGATGCCGGGCGCAAGCGCCCGGCGCGCGCCAGGCCAGCCGGCCGGGTCAGTCGTCCCAGCGCACGCCCGCGAAGCGCTCCACGAGGTAGTTGACCAGCGCCCGCACCTTGGGCGGCAGGTGCTTGCGCGACGGATACACCGCGTAGATGCCGAGCTCGATGGCGCGGTAGCCCGGCAGGATTTCCACGAGATCGCCGCGCCGGATGTCGTCGGCCAGCATGAAGCTCGGCTGCAGCAGGATGCCGCCGCCGCTCAGGCCGATGGCGCGGCAGGTGTCGCCGTTGTTGCAGCGTACCGCCGGCTGCGTCTGCACCGTGGCCTCGCCCGCCGGGCCGGTGAAGGTCCATTCATTGCGCGAGGCGAAGTGGCTATACGCGATCACCTTGTGCGCCAGCAGGTCCGCCGGCCGCGCCAGCGGCGGATGCCGCGCCAGGTACGCCGGCGCCGCGCACAGGCGCATGCGCGTGCTGGCCAGCCGGCGGCCCACCAGTGACGAATCCTCCATGCGCGCGATGCGCACCGCCACGTCGAACCCCTCCTCCACCAGATCCACCACGCGGTCGTTGAGGCTGATGTCGAGCTCGATCTTCGGGTGCGCGCGCATGAAGTCCGCCCACAGCGGCGCGAGGTGCGCGATGCCGAAGCTCAGCGGCGCGTTGACGCGCAGCACGCCCGCCGGCTCCTCCGAGCCGGACGCCGCTGCGCCCTCGGCCGCGTCCATCAGCGCCAGCACGTCGCGCGCCTGCTGGTAGAAGATGCGCCCCTCCTCGGTCAGCGACAGCCGCCGCGTGGTCCGGTGCAGCAGCCGCACGCCGAGCCGCGCCTCCAGCGCGTTCACGTAGCGCGACACCGCTGCCTTGGACATGGCCAGCGGCTCGGTGGCGGCGATGAAGCTGCCTTTGTCCACCACCGTGCAGAACACCTGCATCTCGAGGGCGCGATCCATTTATCTCACCTGCCTTTGTCTCACCTGCCGGGATGATTTGTCGCATTAGACCATCTTTATCCCTGCAACCGAATCTATACACTCGGAATCACGTTCCTACCGATTTGCAGAGGCCCCCATGAACACCCCGATGCAGCACGCATCCCCGGTTCTCTTCGTCTCCCACGGCGCGCCCACGTTCGCCATCGAACCGGGCCTGGCCGGCGCCAGCCTCGCCGCGCTCGGCCAGGCGCTGCCGCGCCCCGGCGCCGTGGTCGTGATCTCGCCGCACTGGCACACGCGCGGCGGCGTGCGCATCGGCGCCAGCGCCGCGCCGGCCACCATCCACGACTTCGGCGGCTTCCCCGAAGCGCTGTACCGGCTGCAATACTCCGCGCCGGGCCAGCCCGCGCTGGCCGCGCGGATCCAGACGCTGCTCGGCGCCGCCGGCTGGCCCGCCACGCTCGATCCGCAGCGCGGCCTCGACCACGGCGCCTGGGTGCCGCTGATGCACCTGCTGCCCGCGGCGGACGTGCCCGTGGTGCAGGTCTCGCTGCCCGCGCCGCTCGCGCCGGCCGACGCGCTGCGCCTCGGGCAGGCGCTGCGGCCGCTGCGCGAGCAGGGCGTGCTGATCGTGGCATCGGGCAGCCTCACGCACAACCTGTACGAGTTCCGCGCGTCGCGCGACGGCTCGCCGGAGGCGGCCGGCGATGTGGCCGGCTATGTGGTCGACTTCGCGCGCTGGACCGCCGGCGCGCTGCGCGACAGGCAGCGCGACAAGCTGCTGGCCTACCGCGACCTCGCGCCCGGCGCCGCGCGCGCGCACCCGACCGACGAGCATTTCCTGCCGCTGTTCGTCGCGCTCGGCGCCGCCGGCGAAAACTACACGCTGCGCGTGCTCGACGGCGGCATCACGCACGGCGTGCTGTCGATGGACAGCTATCTGTTCGACGGCCCGCCGGCGCAAACCCAATCCACGCAGCCCGAGCAACGCGAGGTGGCCGCATGAACGACGCGAACGGAATCGCCAGCCTCGAACTGGAACCCCACTCCGGCCTGCACTACCGCCGCGCCTGCCAGCCGCAAGCGCCGCGCGCGCGGCTGGTGCTGCTGCACGGCGTGGGCGGCAACGAAACCAACTTCGCCGGGCTGGAAAGCGACTGGCCCGACGGCCTCGAAGTGCTGCTGCTGCGCGCGCCGCTGCGCATGGGGCCGTCCGGCTTCGCGTGGTTCCCGGTCAGCTTCACCGCCGGCGGCCCGGTCATCGACGCCGCGCAGGCCGAAGCCAGCCGCGCGCGCGTGCTGCGCTTTCTCGACGCCCTGCCGCCGCTGCCCACCGTCGTCGCCGGCTTCAGCCAGGGCGGCATCGTCAGCGCCAGCGTGGGCCTCAGCGCGCCGCACAAGGTCAGCGGCTTCGGCCTGCTCAGCGGCCGCATCCTGCCCGAGATCGAACCGCATATCGCCCCGCCCGAGGCGCTGCGCACGCTCGACGCCTTCGTCGCCCACGGCCGCCACGACGACAAGCTGCCCGCGTTCTGGGCCCAGCGCGCCGACGCGCTGCTGGCGCGCCTCGGCGTGCGCCGCGAGACCCGCCTCTACGACATGGGCCACGAACTGGTCCGCGCGGAAATCGCCGATTTCGCGCAGTGGCTGCGCCAGACCCTCGACCTCGGTTCGCCGCGCGCGGGCCGGGCATGAATACATCACACAAATGACAATCATTCGCATTTATAATCGTGCGCACCTCGACAGAACCAGGTTCTCCCGGCCGTGCTACGCGACCCCGCCCACCTCACGCTGTTCGCCACCCTGATACGGCACTATGACGACCTGGTCGACCACGTCCGGCGCCGCTTCGGCGACCGCCATTTCGCCCGCGACGTGGTGCAGGACGTCTGCGTGCAGGTGCTGGAGCGCCCGCCGGCCGGCATCGTCGCCAGGCCGCTGGCGTTCCTGCGCCACGTCTCCACGCACCGCGCGATCGACCGCTACCGCGCCGAGCAGGCCCGCCAGCAGGCGCTGGACGAATGGGCCGCGGTAACGCAGGCGCATGGCGCGAGCGCGCCGGACGGCGCCCAGGCACTGGCGTTCCGCCAGCAGGTGGACCGGCTCGCGGCGTGCATCGCCGCCCTGCCGCCGCGCTGCCGGGACGCCTTCGTACTGCACCGGCTGCACGACCTGCCGCAGGACGAGGTGGCCGAGCGGCTCGGCATCTCGCGCGGCATGGTGGCGCGCCACATGGCGCGCGCCATGACGCTGCTCGCGCCGGCGCTTGACGAACTGGCCGCCAGCGCCCAACCTCCGGGGTCCGCCTCATGAAGCCGATTGCCGCGCCAGCCCGGGCCAGATCCGACGCGCCCATGACCGAACCATCCCCGCCCTCCTCCCAGCCATCCCCGCCATCCCCGCCCGCGCCGGCCGATCCGCTCTCGCCGTACCAGCAGGCGCTGCGCGAGCGCTTCCCGTCGGTGGAGGCCATCACGCAGGCCGCCCAGGCGCGCCGCGAGCGCCGGCGCCGCGCGCGGGCCGGCACCGCCGCGTGCGCCGCGCTGCTCGCCGCGGCGCTGTGGGTGACCGATCCCGCATACCGCACCGATCACGTTACCGCCGCGGCCGGCCAGCCCGCCACGCAGGTGCTGGCCGACGGCAGCGAGATCGAGCTCGACCGCGGCAGCCGCGTCGACGTGGCCTGGCACCTGCGCTCGCGCCGGCTCACGCTGGCCGCCGGCGAGGCGCTGTTCCGCGTCGCCCACAGCCCGCGCGCATTCACGGTGCAGGCCGGCGACACGCGCGTGCGCGACATCGGCACCGTGTTCGACGTGCGCCGGCATGACGGCAGCACGCGCGTGGTGGTGCTCGAAGGCGCCGTGGAAGTCAGCGCCGGCGGCGGCACGCGCCGCGTCGGCGCCAACCAGCGGGTGGACGTGCCTGACGGCGGCGCGCCGTCGGCGGCCAGCCGCGTCGACGCCGAGCGCATCACCGCCTGGCGGCGCGGCAAGCTCTCGTTCGACGGCCTGACGCTGGCCGAGGCGGTGCGCGAGATGCAGCCGTTCACCGCGCGCCGCATCGTCATCGACGACAGCCGGGCGGCGGCGCTGCGCCTGTCCGCCGAGTTCGACCGCGACCAGGCCGACGCCATGCTGCCGCTGCTGCCCGGCATCCTGCCCGTCACGCTGCGTACCGCGGCGGACGGCAGCGCGCACCTGGCGCTGCGGGCCGGACAGGGCGGCAACTAGCGGCGGCCGGCGAACATCGGCAAACCGCGGCGGCGGCGAACCCCGGCCGCCGCCGCGCACCCGAAAATTTTTTCCGCGCGCAGGTGTACATCGCGCGCCTCCTGCTCGGCAACTCTCTGACAAGGCCGGATGCACCGGCCGAATTCGGGAGAAATCATTGAAGCCGATCGTTCGTAACCAGCCCGCGCGCCGCCCGGTGGCGCGGCTGTTGTCTCTGGCCGTGCCGGCCGTGGCCGCGCTGTTCGCCGCCGGCGCCATCGCGCAGAGCGCCGCGCTGGCGGTCGACCTGCCCGCGCAGCCGCTGGCGCAATCGCTCGCGGCGCTGGCGCGCCAGGCCGACGTGCAGATCCTGTTCTCGACCGCGCTGGCCGAAGGCCACCGCGCGCCGGCCGTGCGCGGCTCGCTCAGCGTGGAAGACGCGCTGGGCCGCCTGCTGGCCGGCTCGGGGCTGCGGCTGGTGGCCAACAGCCCGCGCACCTACACCATCGTCGCCGCGCCGGCCCCGGGCGCCGAAGCCACGCTGCCGCCCGTCACCGTGCGCGCGCTGGCCGACCAGCCCGAGCCGCCCGCCGGCCTGGCCTACCGCGCGGACAGCGCCAGCCTCGGCGCCCTGGGCAACAAGGCGCTGCTCGACACGCCCTACAGCGTGGACGTGGTCACGCGCGCGCTGATGGACAACCAGCAGGCGGGCTCGCTGGTGCAGGCGCTCAAGAACGACGCCTCGGTCTCGCCCACCAGCAACAACATCGGCGGCCTGTCCTCGCAGATCGCCATCCGCGGCATCGGGCTGGACCTGCTCAACGGCCGCAAGATCGACGGCCTCAACGTCTTCGGCTGGAGCGGCGACCTGCCGCTGGAGCACTTCGAGCAGCTGCAGGTGCTGCGCGGCGCCACCGGCTTCCTCTATGGCTTCGCGCAGCCCGGCGGCACGGTCAACTTCGTCAGCAAGCGCCCCACCGACACGCCCGTGCGCAGCGTGCTCACCTCCGTCACCGGCAGCGGCACCTTCCTGCTGGCCGGCGACCTCGGCGGGCGCTTCGGCCCCGACGACCGCTTCGGCTACCGCGCCAACCTGGTCGGCGAGGAAGGCGACAGCTATGTCACCGACGGCGGGCGCGTCAAGCGCGGCTCCGCCTCGCTGGCGCTGGACTGGCGCATCCTGCCCAACCTGGTCTGGAGCGCGGACGCGCTGGGCATGGACCGCGTGGTCAAGGGCTCCTCCACCTGGGGCCTCTTCCCCAATGCCAGCGGCACCGACAGCGACTTCACCGTGGCGCAGCCGCCCGGCCCGATCCGCGGCAGCAAGCGCATCTTCTCGCCGTTCACCAGCTACGAGACGCGCGCCAAGGTCTACGGCACCGCCGTCGACTGGGGTTTCGCCGAAGACTGGAACGCGCGCCTGGCCTATCGCGGCTCGGTCATGGACCGGGTCTACCTGAACGGCTCCGTCTACGCCAACGCGCAGGGCGACTACACCGAGGCCCAGTACGGCGGCACCGACCGCTTCAAGACCGACGACGCGCAGGCGCTCGTCACCGGCAAGGCGCGCACCGGCTTCGTCTCGCACGACCTCGCCTTCGGCCTGTCCTACGGGCGCACCCGCTCCTACTATTCGAGCGTGTCGAACTACGCCGTGCTCGGCACCGGCAACCTCGCCAACCCGGGCAATTTCGCCAACCCCGGCATCGCCGCCGAGCCCGCCGACACGCTCGGCAGCTACGCCGCGCAGCGCGCCGTGTTCGCCTCGGACACGCTCCATCTCGGCCAGCACTGGGACGTGGTGGCCGGCGTGCGCCGCAACAGCATCAAGGACACCATCAACCATTACGACAAGAGCGCCACCACGCCCACGGCGGCGCTCATCTTCAAGCCGGTGAACTGGCTGTCCACCTACGGCAGCTACGTCGAGTCGCTGGAGCAGGGCTCGACCGCGCCGCTGTCCGCGGCCAACGCGCAGGAAGTGTTCGCGCCGCTCAAGAGCAAGCAGATGGAAGTGGGCGTCAAGGCCGAGCGCGCCAACTGGTCCGCCAACGCCGCGCTGTTCCGCATCAAGCGCGGACTCACGTACACCAATGCGTCGAACGTGTTCACGCAGGACGGCGAAGCGCGCTACGACGGGCTGGAACTGTCCGCGCGCGCGCAGGTGACGCCGCTGTGGCTGGTCAGCGCCAGCGTGCTGTTCCTCAACGCCCGCAACGAAAACGTCGCCCAGGAGCTCAACGGCAAGCGCGTGGACGGCACGCCCAAGCAGCAGGCCGCGCTGTACACCGAATACCGCCTGGCGGACACCGGCTTTACGCTCACCGCCGGCCTGCAGTACTACGGCGCGCGCCCGATCGACGCCGCCAACACCGCGTCGGTGCCGTCGTACACGCTGCTCGACGCCGGCGTGCGCTACGTCACGCGCGTGGCCGGCAAGCGCGCCACGGTGCGTTTCAACATCGACAACCTCGCCGACCGGGCGTACTGGCTCACCAGCGCCTCGTACCTGACGCAAGGCGCGCCGCGCACCTTCATGCTGAGCGCGCAGGTCGATTTCTGACCCTTCCCTCCCTGCCGCGCCGGCTGCCTCCGCCGCCGGGCGCGAACCCCGCCGCCGCGCGCGCCGGCGTGCGTCGCCATCCTCACTAGGGTTTTTCCCGTGTGAGTAGCGGGCTGTGACCCATGCCCGGCGTCTTCGGCCTATAGTCGTATCGACCCTCCCGCAAGAATGGAGGGAACGACAACGACGGAGACGACATCTTGTCCACCACGCTCACCCCAGGCGCACGCCGGCCCGGCCACGCGGCACGGCCGCGGCGGCAGGATCGTGCCGCATCGCACAACGCCGCCTCTCCCCTCCCGACAACCGCCATGTGAAGCACGCAGGCGCGCGACATCATGCGAGACACCGCCCGCGGCGGACCACGCCCGTCGAACCCTTCGGAGCAGACACCGTGAAAACCATTCCCATCGTGCACATCCGCGAGCGCGGCGATGCAGCGCACAAGACCACGCCGACGCTCACGCGCCGCTCGCTGCTCAAGGGCACCGGCGTGCTGATCGGCACGCTGGCCATCGGCAGCCCGCTGGCGCTGCTGGCGCCGTCGACCGTGTGGGCGCTAGAGCTCGCCGCGCTGGACCAGGGCGAAGGCGAGGCGCTGCTGCGCATGGGCCGCGTGCTGTACCCGCACGAGCGCCTGCCGGACGCCGTCTACGCGCTGCTGGTCAAGGACCTCGACGCCGCCGCGGCCAAGGACGCCGCCGTCGCCAGCCAGCTGCGCGCCGGCGTGGCCTCGCTCGACAAGCTCGCCGGCGGCAGCTTCACCGCCGCCGCGCCGGACCGGCAGCTGGCCGCCGTCAAGGCGCTCGAAGGGCAGCCGTTCTTCGACACCGTGCGAGGCAAGTGCGTGACCGCGCTCTACGACAACGAAATGGCGTTCGCCACCTTCGGCTATCCCGGCTCCTCCTGGGAAAAAGGCGGCTACATCCTGCGCGGCTTCCAGGACCTCAAGTGGCTGCCCGCGCCGCCCGCGGCGGCGAGCCCGCCGCCGTACATGGGCTGACGCCGGCGGCAGTCCCCCGATCCGGCCGCAGAGCCGGGGCAAGACGCAACCCGGACGCAACCCGGACACAACCCGAGCCGCGCGCCCGGGCCCACAAAGGAGACATGCACATGGCCAAGTTCGACTTCGGCGACGACTCCGTCGTCGTCATCATCGGCTCCGGCGCCGGCGGCGGCACGCTGGCCAACGAGCTGTGCCAGAAAGGCGTCAAGGTGGTGGTGCTGGAAGCCGGCGGCACGCAATCCAACGCCAGCTTCATCAACGACGAATGGAAAGCGTTCAGCCAGCTCGCGTGGCTGGACAAGCGCACCACCTCCGGAAGCTGGCGCGTCGCCAAGGACTTCGCCGGCCTGCCCGCGTGGATCTGCAAGACCGTGGGCGGCACCACCACGCACTGGGCCGGCGCGTCGCTGCGCTTCCAGGAACACGAATTCCGCGCGCGCACGGTCTACGGCGACATCAAGGGCGCCAACCTGCAGGACTGGCCCCTCACGCTGCGCGAACTCGCGCCCTACTACGGCAAGGCCGAGGACAAGATGGGTGTCACGCGCACCCACGGCATCCCCGGCCTGCCCGGCAACAACAACTTCAAGGTCATGTACAACGGCGCCACGCGCCTGGGCTACAAGGAAGTGCACACCGGCAACATGGCCATCAACAGCCGCCCGCGCAACGGCCGCGCGCGCTGCCTGCAGCTCGGCTTCTGCTTCGAAGGCTGCAAGAGCGGCGCCAAATGGTCCACCCTCTACACCGAACTGCCCGAAGCCGAAGCCACCGGCAAGTTCGAGCTGCGCACGCAGGCGCACGCCACGCGCATCGAGCACGACGACAAAGGCCGCGTCAACGCCGTGCTCTACGTGGACGCCGACGGCAAGACCCAGCGCCAGAAAGCGCGCATCGTCTGCGTGGCCGGCAACGCCATCGAAACGCCGCGCCTGCTGCTGCTGTCCGCCTCCAGCCTGTTCAAGGACGGCCTGGCGAACTCCTCCGGACAGGTCGGGCGCAACTACATGCGCCACATGACCGGCTCCGTCTACGCCGCCTTCAACGAACCCGTGCACATGTACCGCGGCACCACGATGGCCGGCATCGTGCGCGACGAATCCCGCCACGACACCAAGCGCGGCTTCGTCGGCGGCTACGAGCTGGAAACGCTCTCGCTCGGCATCCCGTTCATGGCCGCCTTCCTCAACCCCGGCGGCTGGGGCAGCGACTTCACGTGGTGGATGGACCGCTACACCAGCCTCGCCGGCATGTGGCTGGTCGGCGAAGACATGCCGCGCGAAACCAACCGCGTCACGCTCAACCAGAACGTCAAGGATCAGTGGGGCAACTACGTGCCCAACGTCCACTTCGACGACCACGACAACGACATCGCCATGCGCAGCCACGCCTACACCCAGGCCGAGCGCATCTACGGCGCGGTCGGCGCCATCAAGACCTTCCGCACGCCGCCCTACCCGTCCACCCACAACCTCGGCACCGCGCGCATGAGCGCGCGCCCCCGCGACGGCGTGTGCAACAAATGGGGGCAGACCCACGACATCCCCAACCTGTTCATCAGCGACGGCAGCCAGTTCACCACCGGCGGCTCCGAAAACCCCACGCTCACCATCGTGACGCTCGCGATCCGCCAGGCCGACTACATCGCCGCGCAGATGTCCAGGCGCACGATCTGAGCGCGGCATCCGAGCGCCCCCCTGCCGCCAAGGAGGCCCCCATGTGCGAATTCTTCGTCACGGCCGACCCGATCCACTACGAATCCCGCACGCGCTCGGTGCGCATCCACGGCGTGCACACCAGCATCCGCCTGGAGAACTTCGTCTGGGACACGCTGGCCACCCTGGCCGCCGAAGAAGGCATGACCACCAACGCGCTGATCGTGCAGTTCCACGACGAGATCATGCTCCACCGCGGCGACGTGCAGAACTTCACCTCGTTCCTGCGCGTGACGTGCCTGCGCTACCTGCGCCGCAAATGCGACCGGCTCGAAAGCGCGCAGGAAAGCCTGACCGAACCCGCGCCGCCCCCGAAGAAAACCACCGTCACCACCCACTAATCATGGCCAAGCTGATCCACACGATGATCCGCGTGCGCGACCTCGACGCATCGCTGCGCTTCTACGACGAAGTCCTCGGCCTCAAGCCTGCCCACACGCTGGATTTTCCGGACTTCGCGCTGGTGTATCTGCGCAATGCCGAGAACGATGTCGAGCTTGAGCTCACGTTGAACAAGGGGCGCGAGGAGCCCTATACGCATGGCGACGGGTACGGGCATGTGGCGGCGGTCGTTGACGATGTTGCGGCCACGCATGCGGCGCTGACCGCGGCCGGGTACAGTCCGCTGCCGGTCAAGGAGTTCAGGGTTGGGGAGGAACTGCTGGCGCGGTTTTTCTTTATCCAGGACCCTGACGGATACAAGATCGAAGTCTTGGAAAGGCATGGGCATTATCGGTGAGGTGGCGTCCGGGTCAGACCGTTGTCATGCAACCGGGATAGCGTGCGAAGACTTACAGCCCGGAGAAACACCCTGCTCCGGAGGGGAATCCAGCGAAGGCAAGCATCTGCAGAATCCCCCTCGGGAGGATTGCGATGCGGATACCGCTACTATTGCTGCTGATCGTGACCGGCACGGGCGTCCAGGCCCAGACGATCTATCAATGCCGAAATGCCGCGGGGAAAGTCACGCTCCAGGATTCACCTTGCCCGGACAGCGCCAAGACCGAACTGACTCGCAAGTCCATCGGGCAGCTTAACGCCGAGGATCGTGCGCAGCCGTTCGTGATTGGGGATCAGCAATCCGCCAAGCGGTTGGCGTCCAGCATTGTCTGCCCTTCCCTTCGGCAAACGTACACGGCAAACCTGGCTTGGTCGGAGCGCGCGATGGCGCGCGGCGATGCAGCGGAGGCACAGCGGGCGGCGGAGGCGGTTCAGAGGACGGGGGCGCAGATTTCGGCCAATCGGTGTGAGTGACCGGAAACGTCCCCTGGGCTACACAGGCACAGTCCGAAAATCAGCACTCTGCGATGCCCCCTCTCCGCCACACTGGACGCAAATCGACACCGTGACCTATCATCACTACGCCATGAGTCACGCTCTCGTCACCCCTCGTCTGCTCACCTGGTCCCGCCTGCGGGCCGGGCTGTCCGAGTTCGACGTGGCGGACAAAATCCCCGTGAAGCCAGAGAAAGTCTTTGAGTGGGAGGTAGGCGATAGCCAGCCCACTTTCAAGCAGGCACAGAAGTGGGCCCTTCTGTCTCACATACCGTTCGGATTCCTGTTCCTGAAGGAACCACCCTCTGACGAACTGCCGCTGCCGGACCTGCGCACGCTGGGTGGCGCGGCGCCGGCCCGGCCGAGCCCCGAATTGGTCGATGCGGTAAAGGACGTTCTCTGGAAGCACGGCTGGTATCTGGACTATCTCAAGGAACACGAGTTCGGGCCGCTACCGTTCGTCGGGCGCTTCACCAGCCAGAGCCCTGTCAAGGAGGTCGTCGCGGACATGCGGAAGACGCTGCATGTTGCAGAAAATGCCGCGCGGCCGACCCATGAAGAATTCCTTCGCACGCTCATAGCAGCTGCCGAGTCTGTCGGCATACTCGTGATGCGCAGCGGCATCGTGGGCACCAATACCCATCGCAAGCTCGACGTGGGCGAATTCCGCGGCTTTGCCATCAGCAACCCGCTGGCGCCCGTGGTGTTCATCAACAGCGCCGATGCGCCGGCAGCGCGACTCTTCACGCTCATCCACGAATTGGCGCATGTCTGGATCAACAGCAGCGGCATTTCCAGCGTATCGGTGAACGCCAACCAGCGGGAAGAGATTTTCTGCAACGCCGTTGCCGGGGAATTTCTCGCGCCGGAGGCCGCCTTCCGCCAAGCCTGGCGCGGTGATGTCGACTGGAAGGAGAATCTTCCCGTGCTCGCCGCCGACTTCAAGGTCAGCAAGCTGGTCATTGCCAGGCGCGCCGCCGATCTTGGCCTCATCGCCAGGGAGGCCTACAGCGGCTACTACCTCGCCGAACTCCAGGCATACCGGGACAAAGACAACGGCGGCGGGAATTTCTACCGCAACGCCGGCGCCAAGAACAGCGCGCGCTTCAGCAGAGCCGTGCTGGCGGAGACGATGCGAGGCAACATGCTGCTGCGCGACGCCGCCAGGCTACTCGGTATCCAGCCATCGAAAATGAAAGCCTACGCCAGTACCGTCACCGAATGAAGCATCTGCTCGACTCCAACACGTTGATTGAGGCAAAGAACCGGTATTACAGCATGACCTTCTGTCCGGCTTTCTGGCAGTGGGTTCATGGCCAAAATCAGTTGTTGCAGGTAGGCAGCATCTCTATGGTTGCCGACGAGTTGAAGAAGGGCAACGACGAACTGGCCCAATGGGCCAAGGACAATGCAGGGCTTTTCATGGATGTCAGCGACGACGCCACGCAGTTGGCCTTCGTGGATGTTGCACGTGTTGTCGCCGAACAGGCACCAGTGATGAAAGTCGGTGCCCTTGAAAAGTTCATGGCCGGAGCCGATCCTTGGTTGATTGCCAAGGCTATGGCAACCGACGCGATTGTGGTCACGCATGAGGCTTTTCACAGGGATGCTCGTAGGAAGTTCTTGATTCCGAATATTTGTCAGCACTTTGGCGTGCCGTGGATGAATACGTTTGAATTGCTAGATAAGCTTGGGGCGCAGTTTGTGTTGGCGGCTTAGTGTTTTCTTGGTGCTCTACAATAAGGCTGCCGTTAAGCCTCCCTCCACCCACACGGCGGACGCAGCGCTTGCTAATGGTAAGAGTATTGCCCCCGCTCCAGATCTCTTGCATTGCTTAAACTAGTAACTGCCGATAGGCTTTCGTTGCCAGTCTAGTTCGGCAATGGTTCACGTTTCAACAGCGGTCATAGATTACGAGCCTGCCACTGGCCGCTGTCGGCCATGAGCAGTCGGTCAACGTCTGCCCTCAAATTGTGTGCAATCCTTGTCCAAAATAGAGGTCGTCGATGGATGGATGTTGAGTCCTCGTGAGGCTCGTCGACCTCCTGTAGGTGATCGACGGGTGCCACACGGCAAGGCAACTTAAACCGTACGGCCGCTGCGTTGACCCGTTGCGCAGTGAAGCCGCAATGTCTGGTGAACCGGTCGTGCGTGCGGCTGCGATTGCTGGCCCACTGATCCCGCGCGCCATGCCCGGACAGGGTGCGCGGCGCGGCGTTGCCCGGCGCCTGGAGATGACCAGTGCCGGTCAGTCCGAGCGCTTGGGCTATGACAATGAGTTCGGCGGGCGTTGTCCAAAAAGGATATCTACAACCCCGCCATCGGCATATCCGCGGGGACCGTCGGTATACGCCCCAAGGGGGTTTCCTTCAATGAGCGTGGTGCCAAACGAGTTCATGGAGCGCTTCCCCCCTGCGTAGAGCGATTCCAAAGATGACAACGAAGACAATATAGAGCTTTCGAATGGTCTAGGTCACGCCCAGGAGCGAAATTGAGCGTAACAAGCGGCGCACAAGCCGACATCAAGAGCGTCGGAGGCGTTGTACACCGAAAGCTAATATCCACGGGCCGCGTCGTGATTCGATTAAACTAGAGCCTCAGTCGCCAATGGCGCACCTTTTGAAACCGGTGTTAAACGTGAGAATACAATGCGCTGGCAAGATCTAGAACGCGAAGTAAAAAAAATCGCGGAATCCGTGTGGTCAACGAAGGCCGAGCCCGAAGATATTGCCGGTGTTCGGTGTGACGTGGTCTTGAAGACTAAAAAGGACTATTGGATTTTAATAGAAGTATCAAAGCGCGATGACATCAACAAGCTGCGCGATGATGTCGCCAAACTAAATGTGATGAAGCAAGGACTATTTGCACGAAGAATCTTCTCTGAGTGCTACTTTGTCACACTTGGCGATCACAATTCGTTAAGGACTACGGGCGAAGCGCTTGACGTTGATGTCCATAGTCTTGAGACATTTGCGTCAAAATTTATTGGATCATCTCAGTACATCACCGAACGACTGCGAAGTCCATTCGGAAGTGCGGTCGATCCCGACACCGGCGAAGTGGACGAGAAATCCTACACCGCAATACGTTATTTCGATTCCGCTGATCGGGAATATTCTATAGAAAATATAGTATCCGCTCTCAAATCGGGAAAGAAAATTGTTCTGACGGGCGAGTTTGGTTCTGGAAAATCTCGTTGCATTATGGAAATTTTCAAAGACCTAATTCAATCAAATGGTCAATTTCCACCTATAGCAATCAATCTTCGCGAAAACTATGGCGTAAAAAAGTTCAATCGACTTATATCAGATCATTTGGATAGTCTAGGACTAGGGGAGTACACGGACAATATCGTTCGTAGTGTACGAAGAGGGCAGCAAATCCTTCTTCTTGATGGATTTGATGAAATAGGATCACAGGCATGGTCTGGGGACCCGAACAGACTCAGAGAAACGCGAAAGCGTAGCTTGGAAGGGGTTCGTGATCTCATTGCGAATTGTGCTAATTCGGGAATTTTACTGACGGGGCGTGAGCACTACTTTTCCACTCACGAGGAAATGGCAGAATGTTTGGGCGTGGCTTTATCGGATATTTTGCTCCTAAAATGCCCAGAGGAATTTTCTGACGAGGAGCTTGGGGATTATCTGAAAACAAACACTGCGCTCAAGTCGGTCCCCCATTGGATGCCTCGCAAGCCGCTAATATGCCAATTGCTGGCGCGGCTCAGTCCTGAGGAAGTTGATCGTATCGAGTCAGCGGCAGAAGGTGAACTTGAATTTTTTGAAAGCGTATTTGACGCGATTTGTGCTCGAGAAACTAAGCTGAATCCCGCAATTTTCAAAGACAGCTTGAAGAGTATTTTGTTGCTGCTAGCGCAGCGCACTCGAGAAAAATACGAAGACGAAGAAAAAATTACTGCTGAAGAGATCAATCGAGTTTTCTTTGACGTGACTGGGGCCGCGCCTGTTGATGAGGCAGCTCAATTACTTCAAAAGCTTCCGTACTTAGGTCGTACGGGAGAAGGCGGAGCCGAGCGCATATTCGTTGATGATTACGCGAAAGATGGTTTGCGAGGTATTGCGCTGGCCAGGTCTGTGCAGAGATTTGACAAGGATCTTCCTCGGCAGAATTGGATTAAGCCTTTGGGTCAGCTCGGACTGCGGATGCTAGCGCGCAACGCCGGTCTAGGCCACGACACCGAAAAATTTGCAAAACACTGTTCGGCACATGTAAATAACCAGGTGGGTTGTGATTTCATAGCGGCTCGTGTGTTGTTAGAAGACGATGAGATTGATTTTCATGGTTTTAGTATACATGATGGTCGAATCAAAAATCTTATATTGATTGATATCAAGATTAAAAATTTGTCCGTGAACGCCGTTGAGATAGAGGAGCTTGTAATCGAGGGCGTTGAGTTTGAAGCAGCGCGTTTTTCGGATTGCATGATCGAAATTTTGAAAGGCGCATCTGATCTTTCGGGATTTAAGGATGCCTTCGTCAATCCAACAATTGGCAAAAGCGAGGATGCATCGTCGGCGGCACGAATCAGCGAACTCAATCTTTCGAATTCTCAGAAGACTCTGTTGGCGATTCTCAAGAAGCTTTTTTTCCAAAAAGGGCGAGGACGTCGCGAGGATGCGCTTTTGCGCGGCGCAGAGCGGTATTGGGACCGTGACGCGGCAGATGGTGCAATTCAATATATGATAAATAACGGGATTATCATCTTAGGCGCCGGCGATGAGGGGGCATTATATATTCCACAGAGAAAACATACCCGACGAATTTCTCAAATAATGAAAATGCAAAACAATTCCAAGGATGATTTGTGGTTGCTAATGAAATAAAAGTTGCCGAAGTGCTGGCGTACTGAATGCGGGGAGGCTTGCGCGACTTAATGTCGCGCAAGCCCTTTATTTTGATTAAAAAATATTATTTAATACTATTTCATCGACGTCTACCAAGGCATCCATGCCGCCGTTGTGCAAGATGGTTTCCCGATTCGGTCTCACGTCAATGAGGTAGCAGCACAACCGACGTTTCGCATAAGGCACCGCAAAGCTTCCGCGCGACGGCATTGCAAACGAGCACATTGCGGATTGCGGCAGCTATGCGGCGAATTCCAGCGACACACTTGGACCGACGCTCGAAACGTCTGCTCGCGAAGTAGAAACTGCCATTGGGAGCACGCGAGGCACGGGCCGATGATGGCCGATTGGGTGAGGTCGCCAGCGGCCGCTTAGTGCACTGCGGCTTGCAAAATCTGGATTCGGCTGACTGACCGGTTTGATGAAAGTTGCCTGACCGGAGTGGGTCGGCAGCAGCCTTCTGACAGCCTCGCCCAATGTCCGCTTACCGACCCCTCCCTTAGCTCAAAAAAAATGGCCCACGAGTTCAAACACCTGTGATCCATTCCCTGCAAACAACAGTCAGCGTTCTAGATAGGCTAGGTCCAAGAGACACTTGTCTCACCCATCAACCACCCCCTCCCGCCCCGCCACCCCCACCATCTCACTCAACGCCAACACCTCCCCCGCCAGCTCCGCAGCCAGCGAAAAAACACTCTCCCGCTCCATCGGCTGCAAGCCGTTGGCCGAGCCATCGGCCACCACGAAATCGCTGGCCATCAACAACAACGCATGCAGCTGCGCAGCCTTCAATACCGCAAGGCTCAGGGGATTTTCATGTGGAAAGCGCGCAGTCAAGGACATGTCTGCGCCGTTGTGGTCGGCGGTGATGCCGTCTCGGGTGTGCTGGTGCATTGGGCGTTCTCGCAGGCTGAAATAAAGTGTCCGCCGGATGCCGGCGGCTCGTCCTTCGTATTCAGGCTGCTATTCCCGGTCGCCGCAGAAAGCGGCAACGACTAGAGTCTAGCTCCGAGTTGGCGTGCGATTTGATAACTTCTGTTACCAACCGCAGATTTTTTTGCACCCCTGAACGCCAGTCCCACAACCGCCTGCAACACCCTCCACCCTGGCATTTCAGCAGTCACAGCAAACGCCTCGCTCAACTGCGGCGACGCAGGATCAGCAAACGCGCGCGCCTGGACCGAGCCCAAAGTCACTGCATGCGCAAGCACCCGGCACATGTCCGTCTTCAGCAAGAACATGCAACAAGGCCCCGCATTGCGGGGCCTTCAGGCTGTTGATGAAGTCGGCCTGGCGCTTTGTGGCACGCTGCTCTCCCGTGTGCGGGGCAGCGGCGGGGGAGGAAATCAGGTGCTCTGCAAAGTGACCGCGTTCGTCATTCGCAAGCGCTCTGCCCTCTCCCCCGCCCCCTCTCCCACTGCGCGGGAGAGGGGAGCAAACCGGGAAGTCAGTCAGCAGATCAGCAACCACGCAGCGCGGGGCCACGCCGCTGCAATACCTGCACCACCTCAAGCCTTCCGGTGCGCATCCTTATCCAGCTCACGTTCCGCCGCGTCGCCAGTGGCACCCTTGTAGTAAAGATGCACGCCGATGGCCAGCGAGTCGTGGCGGATTTCCTGCAGGGTCTTCCACGCCTTGTCGGGTTCCTTGAACACGAGGTAGTGCGCTTCCTGCGCGATCAGTTCGGCCGTCTGGTGCAGCCCGTGGTTGTGCAGCGCGCCGACCAGGGCGTCCAGGCTGCGGTGGGTGCGGGCGTCGGTGCGCGGGTAGAGCATGTGCAGGATGGCGACGTTCTTCTCGGCGACCAGCGCTGACAGGGCGACGACGATTTCCTGATGGTTGAGCGCCGTGACCACGCGATCGGGGTCGCCGATGTGCCTGGAGAACAGGGCTTCGAGGATGGAACTCATGAATGCACTCCTTTGCTGCTGACTACTGGCTGGGGACGCGCGCCGGCCGGGCCGGCGCTGCTGCCTGGTTCCGTGGCCGTCGCCTTGCGGCGGCGCGGAAGCCTGGCGGTTCACGAAATGTACGCCTGGGATTGACCTAGGGGAAACCCTGATTCAGTCAATACACTGTTCTGCAAAAGAAACAATTTGCGCGGAACCAAGCTGCATATGCACCAGTCACCGCGCGCCATCTCGTATGGGTTTAACGGATGAGGCGTATGCGCCGTGTACCGGGGCGGGCTCCGGGCTTGTATCCGTTTCTTACACGCGCCCGCGCCGGCCAGCCGGCCGTAGACTGGCGCGTCTAGCCAGCCCCCAACGCCGCCGCGCGGAAACTCCCTATAATCGAACGATCGTTCACATCCCGGGCGCTGGTCGCGGCGCCCGCCGTGGTTCAGGAGACACCATGCCCGCCGCCAGACAATTGCCGAAGGTCCTGCAGAACCTCGCCCTGCCCGTCATTGCCTCGCCGATGTTCATCGTCAGTTATCCGGAGCTGGTGCTGGCGCAGTGCAAGGCGGGCATCGTCGGTTCCTTCCCCGCGCTGAACGCGCGCCCGGCGGAGGTGCTGGGCGACTGGCTGACGCAGATCGAGGAGGCGCTGGCCAGCTTCCGCGCGGCCAACCCGGGCGCGCCGGTGGGGCCGGTGGCGGTGAACCAGATCGTGCATGCGTCCAACGTGCGGCTGGAGCATGACATCAAGGTGTGCGTGGACCACAAGGTGCCGATCTTCATCACCTCGCTGCGCGCGCCGCCCAGGGAGATGATCGACGCGGTGCACAGCTACGGCGGCATCGTGCTGCACGACGTGATCAGCATCCGCCATGCGCAGAAGGCCATCGAGGCCGGCGTGGATGGCCTGATCCTGGTGGCGGCCGGCGCGGGCGGGCACGCGGGCACGCTGTCGCCGTTCGCGCTGGTGGGCGAGGTGCGCAAGATCTTCGACGGCGTGATCGCGCTGTCGGGGTCGATCGCCACCGGCGAGGCGGTGCTGGCCGCGCAGGCGATGGGCGCGGACTTCGCCTACGTGGGCACGCGCTTCATCGCTTCGCAGGAGGCGCACGCGAGCGAGCAGTACAAGCAGTCGATCACCACGTCGGCCGCGGCGGACATCATCTACACCAACCTGTTCACCGGCGTGCACGGCAACTACATCCGCGAGAGCATCGTGGCGTCCGGGCTGGACCCGGAGAACCTGCCGGAAGCGGACAAGAGCAAGATGGATTTCTCCAGCGGCGCGTCCAAGGCGAAGGCGTGGAAGGACGTGTGGGGCGCGGGCCAGGGCGTGGGCCAGATCCACGATGTCCCGGCCGCCGGCGAGATCGTGGCGCGCATGAAGGCCGAGTACGACGCGGCGCGCGCGCGCCTGGGGCTGGCGGTCTGAGCGCGAAGCGGCCGCCCGCCGGCTCCGGCACCAACGCCGACGCAGACACTGACGCCGGCGCCAATGCCGGTACCGGCGCCGCCGTGTGCAGCCACCGCGAGCGCTTGCTGCGCGCGCTGTTCGTCGCGCTCGGCGCGCTCAGCCTGCTGCTGGGCATCGTCGGCATCTTCCTGCCGGTGCTGCCGACCACGCCGTTCGTGCTGCTGGCCGCGGCGTGCTTCGCGCGCGGCTCGGAGCGTTTTCATGCGCGGCTGCTGGCGCATCCGCGGCTGGGGCCGCTGGTGCATGACTGGCAGCAGCACCACAGCGTGCCGCTGCGCGCCAAGTGGCTGGCCATCGGCACCATGTGGCCGTCGATGGGCGCCACGGCGTGGCTGCTGCGCGAGCGCCCGTTCGTCTCGGTCGCCTTGCTGGCCTGCGCGGCGGCCGTGACCACGTGGCTGCTGTGGCTGCCGACGCGCCCGCGCGGCGGCTATCCGCCGTCCGCCCCGGACGGCGAGGCCTGAGCGGCCGGCTCAGGCCGCTTCGTTTGCCCGCGCGGCCACCGCCAGCGCGCGCGCCTTGTACCAGCCGAAGTAAGCCACCGTCAGCACCGCCAGGAACGGCACGCCGAACACCAGCGTCATGCGGAATGCCTGCGTGAACGCCGTGGTGAGCATCACGGCCAGCATCAGCCCCGCGCCGAGCAGCGTGAGCACCGGAAAGCCCCACATGCGAAAGCGCAGCGGCGCGCCGCCCCGGGCATGCCACGCGCGGCGGAAGAAGTAGTGGGTGACGAAGATCATCATCCACGTGAACAGCGCGCCGAACATCGACACGGCCATCATGATGGTGAACGAGGCGTCGGGATAGAAGATGCTCACCAGCGTGGCGATGGCGATGCCGCCGGTGGACAGCAGCAGCGCCGGCAGCGGCACGCCGCGCGCGCTGAGCTGGCCGAGCGGCCGCGGCGCGTAGCCGGCGCGCGAGAGGCTGAACATCATGCGCGTGGTGATGTAGAGCTGGCTGTTCATGGCCGACAGCGCGGCGATCAGCACCACGAAGTTGATGACGCCGGCCGCGCCGGGAATGCGGATGGCTTCCATGACCTTGACGAAGGGGCTCTGGTCGTGGCCGGCGGCCGTCCACGGCACGATGGCCAGCATCAGCGCGAGCGTGAGCAGATAGAACAGCACCAGCCGCAGCATGGTGGAGCGGAACGCGCGCATGACGGCGCGCTCCGGGTCCTGCGCCTCGCCGGCGGCCACGGCGATCATCTCGATGCTCAGGTAGCTGAAGATGGAGACGATCACCGCCACCCACGTGCCGCCGATGCCGTTGGGAAAGAAGCCGCCGTGCGCGGTGTAGTGGTGGAAGCCGGCCTGCCGCGCGCCGTCGCCGACCAGCGTGGGCGCGCCGAAGACCACGTAGGCGCCGAGCAGGATGAAGCCGACGATGGCGGCGATCTTGATGACCGAGAACCAGTACTCCACCGCGCCGAAGATGTTGACGCTCAGCGCGTTGACCAGCACCAGCGCGCCCGAGAACGACACGATCCAGAACCAGCCCGGCACCGCCGGCAGCCAGTACTTCATGTAGAGCGCGGTGGCCGTGACCTCGGCGCCGACCGCCAGCACGATGCAGGCCCAGTAGGCATAGCGCACCAGGAAGCCGGCCAGCGGCCCGACGTAGTGCTCGGCATAGGCGCCGAACGAGCCGGAGGTCGGGTGCGCGACCGTCATCTCGGCCAGGCAGCCCATCAGCAGCAGCGCGATGCACGCGCCGATGGCGTAGCTCACCAGCACGCTCGGGCCGGCAAAGCCGATGGCGAAACCGCTGCCGAGGAACAGCCCGGTGCCGACCGCGCCGCCGATGGCGATCATGGTCATCTGGCTGGCGCTGAGGCTGCGCCGCAGCCCTTTCTCGCGCTCGACGATCTGCTGGAACTGCTGCGGGGGATTTGTCATGGCTTGTCTCCTTCGTGTGCGCGGCCGCGCCGGCGCGAGGCCCGCGGTTGCCGCATCGTCCCTGGACCGGGGACCGGATGATGCGAAGCGCCGCGGCTCAGAAGCTGTGGCGGATGCCGAGCGCCACGCCGGTCTGGTTGCCGCGCCCGGGCAGTTCCGTGGCGGCGCCGCCGCTGACGATGTTGTGGTCCACCGTGCCGTACAACTGCGTGCGCCGCGACAGCGCGTACTCGGCCAGCGCCACGCCCGTGTAGCGCCTGCCGCCGTTGCCGGCGATGCCGTTGGCGTTGCGGATGCGGTCGTAGTAGAAGACGGCGGTCAGCGTGAGCGCCGGCGCCATCTGATAAGCGAGGCCGGCGTAGACGGTGTCGTCCCGGCGCGGGTTGGCCGTGAAGGTGCCGTGGGCGACGGTGCGGGCGGCATCGTTGAGCGCGGCGTCGAGCGAGCCGGTGGCGTCCCGGCCGCCGAGGTAGCCGAGGAAATACCTGCCGGCGCCCGCCGCGTAGCGCGCGGCCGCGCCCCACATGCGCTGCGCGTTGCTGGCGGCGTCGCGCGTCTCCTGGTACACGCTGCCCACGCTGACGGCGCCGGCGGTGTAGGCGGCGCGCGCGCCCCAGTACGCGTTGCGGCCCACGCTGCCGGGCTGCTCGCCGAAGCCGTAGCTGGCGCCCACGTTGAGGCCGCCGAAGGTGCCGTCATAGCTGGCGGCGTTGTCGATGCGGCCCGCGGTGATGAAGTACGGCCAGTAGTTGGCGGTGTAGTTGGCGATGGTGAGCAGGTCGAAGTCGCCGAACAGGTTGAAGCCTTCGGTGGACTGGCGGCCGAGCCGCAGCGTGCCGAGGCGGCCGGACAGGCCGACGTAGGCGTAGCGGCCGAACAGCCGGCCGTTCTGGTTGGTGTGGCCGGTCTGCGGGTCGAAGCCGTTTTCCAGGCGGAAGATGGCCTTGAGGCCGGAGCCCAGCGTTTCCTCGCCGCGCAGGCCAAAGCGGCTGTTGGTCACGGCGCCGTTGGCCAGCGCGATGTCGTGGTCGTTGGCGGCGTTGGCGTGGGTGGTGAAGCGCAGGCTCTGGTCGACGATGCCGTAGAGCGTGGCCGAGCCCTGCGCGCTGGCGCCGCCTGCGGCGAGCATGCCCGCCAATAGCGGCGGTCCGAATGTCTTCATCGATGCGTCTCCTCTCTTTTTTGTTTTTCCGGCTCCGCGCGCCTCGCGGCGAACGGACCAGCCTGATGCGCGGCACTGCATGCCAGCCAGTGCTTTTACGCTCAGGGAGAGGTATATTAACAAACAGATAATTGAATTTTCTTCGACTTTTTATCGCATCAAATCGTTTTGCGCTGCATTTATTTCGCCAAATAACGATTTCGCGGTTAAATATTCAGAATGAAACTTGACCTGATCGATGTCCGCATCCTGCGCCACCTGACCCGCGACGGAAAAACCACCAACCAGGAACTGGCCGAGGCGGTGAACCTGTCCGCCTCGGCATGCTTCCGGCGGGTGAAGCTACTGGAAGAGGCCGGCGTGATCGCGGGCTACCGCTGCGTGCTCGACGCCAAGGCGCTGGGCATGGAGTTCGAGGCACTGGTGCAGGTGTCGATGCGCACCGACGTGGAGCGCTGGCACGAGAATTTCGTGCAGGCCTTGAACGACTGGCCGGAGGTGGTGACCGCACGGATCGTGTCGGGGCCGTCCAACTATGTGCTGACTGTGCGGGCACGGAGTTTAGAGCATTATTCTGAGTTTGTTGTCGATCGGTTGCATAAGGCGCCGGGGGTGATGGCTATTAATTCTCATATTGTTTTGGCTACAGTTAAGAGGACGGGGTCTGTTCTTGATATCTTGGAGATTTGATATTTCTCTATGAAAAAACTTAAATTCAACGGCCTAATGTCAAGATCAAAATCAACATCAAAGTCAAAATCAACTTCAAAGTCAAAGGCTTTCGCTCCCCCGGAGCGACCTACTTTCTTTTCCCCGAAAAGAAAGTAGGCAAAGAAAGCGGGCTGCCTGGCCGGCAGGGGCAGAAACGTTGGGGTTTCTTGTTGTTGGTGGTTTCGTCGTGGGGCCTGTGGTTCTGCTGGCATCCTGCCATTACCGGTGCGAGCGGCCACGATCTGGCTGGCGGTATGGGTTGCGGGGTCAGACCTATGATGGCGGGCGCACTGCTGGTTCGGGCATCTGCCGTTACCGGTGCTGGCGGTCACGGCGTAGCACCGGCACTGGTTTCGTGGTGGGCGTGGTGGACCCCGCGCGGGTGTGCGGGGTTGCTTTGAACCGGATTGCCTCTCAAGTCAAAACCGTTTGGCACTGAGATCGAATGGGGCCACCACGCCCACCACGAAACCAGCACCGCCCCTACGACGATCCCCTCCGCCCCGGTCGCGGCAGCAGCCCGAAGGGCCTGGGCCACCGCCATCATGCAGCGCCACCACGAATCGAACACCACCCGAGAGACAGTGGCCGCCAAGACCGGTACCGGCAGAACCCCAGCAGAACCACCACCCCCACCACGAAACCACCAACCCAAGAAACCCTGTTCGGCTCTGCCCCTGCCGGCCAGGCAGCCCGCTTTCTTTGCCTACTTTCTTTTCGGGGAAAAGAAAGTAGGTCGCTCCGGGGGAGCGAAAGCCTTTGACTTTGACTTTGACGTTCAGCCGTTGATGTTAAGCCGTTGATGTTAAGCCGTTGACTTTGACGTTCAGCCGCCGACGTTAAGCCGTTGACTTTGAAGCCAAGCAGCACAAATAAACCACTCCCCCTCACTCATAACTCCTAGCATCCTCAATAACCCTCCCATCCTGCGGCAACGCCCCCACCGCCACAAACCGTACCTCCCCACGCAACCGCAACACCTCCCGCACCGATTCCCCGATCGCGCGGGCCAGGTTCTCGTCATTCCCCACAGCCTCGCAATGCAGGGTCATCACATCGGCTCCCACGCGGCCCGTGACGATGAGGCGAGCGGCCCGCACTTCGGGATGCCGCCGCATGACCTCCCCAACCTGTCCGGGATGCACGAACATGCCCTTGACCTTGGTGGTCTGGTCGGCGCGGCCGAGCCATCCCTTGAGCCGCAGGTTGGTGCGCCCGCACGGGCTGGCTTGCTCGGCGGAGCCGGCCACGAAGGCGGAGAGGTCGCCGGTGCCGAAGCGGATCAGCGGATAGTCGCCGTTGCCGAGCACCGTCACCACCACCTCGCCGACCTCGCCGTCGGGCATCGGCTGCGTGCCGCCGGGCTCGACGATCTCCACCAGCACGCCTTCGTCCACCACCCAGCCGTCCGCGCCCTCGCTCTCGTAGGCGACCAGGCCGACGTCGGCGCTGCCGTACATCTGCTGCACGCGGATGCCGCGCTCGCCGAACCACGCGCGCAGCGAGGGCGGCAGCGCCTCGCCGGAGACCAGCGCCTTGCGCAGGCTGGTGCACGGCAGGCCCATCTCGTCGCCCTTCTCCAGCAGGATGCGCAGGAACGAGGGCGTGCCCGCGTAGGCGGCCGGCTGCAGGCTGGCCAGCGCCTGCACCTGCGATTCGGTCTGGCCCACGCCGGCCGGGAACACGCAGCAGCCCAGCTTGTGCGCGCCGCTTTCCATCATCATGCCGGCCGGCGTGAAGTGATAGGAGAAGGTGTTGTAGACCAGATCCCCGGCGCGAAAGCCCGCGGCGAACATGGCGCGCGCGATGCGCCACCAGTCCGCGCCGTGGCCGTCCGGCTCGTGAATGGGGCCGGGCGACTGGAAGATGTGGCGCAGCCCGCCGAGCGGCGTGGCGTTGAGCCCGCCGAGCGGCGGCGCGGCGCGCTGCCGCTGCGTCAGCTCGGACTTGCGCGTCACCGGCAGCGCGGCCAGCGCCGCGCGCGAATCGAGCGCGTCCGGGTCCACCTCGCGCAGCAGTTGCGCGAAGTACGGCGCGTGCGCCTTGGCGTGGGCCACCTGCCGGCGCAGGTCCGCCAGCAGGGCCTGCGCGCGCGCGGCGGGCGCGCGCGTTTCCAGCGAATCGAAGTGTTCGGACATGGTTTGCGTATGAGTCGCGTGAATAGGGGCGATGCGGAAATCAGGCGAGCCAGCGCTTCCGGCGGCGATAACTCTTGACGTCGCGGAACGAGCTGCGCCCGCCGCCCTCGCCGTCGTTGGCCGCCACGCCGAGGTAGAACTCCTTCACGTCCTCGTTGGAGCGCAGCGCCTCGGCGGCGCCGTCCATCACCACGCGGCCGTTCTCGAGGATGTAGCCGTAGTCGGCGTAGCGCAGCGCCACCATCGTGTTCTGCTCGGCCAGCAGGAAGCTGACCTTCTCGCGCTGGTTGAGGTCGCGCACGATCTCGAAGATCTCTTCCACGATCTGCGGCGCGAGGCCCATCGAGGGCTCGTCGAGCAGGATCATGCTGGGCTTGGCCATCATGGCCCGGCCGATCGCGCACATCTGCTGCTCGCCGCCGGAGGTGTAGCCGGCCTGCGACTTGCGGCGCGTCTTCAGGCGTGGGAAATAGGCGTAGATGCGCTCCAGCGCGTCGCGCGTCTCGGCGCGCGAGAGGCCGCGCGTGTAGGCGCCGGTGAGCAGGTTTTCTTCCAGCGTGAGGTGGGCGAAGCAGTGGCGCCCTTCCATCACCTGGATCACGCCGCGCCTGACCAGCGCGTTGGGCGTGAGGCGGTCCACGCGGTCGCCGCGGTATTCGATGGAGCCCTTGGTGACGTCGCCGCGCTCGGCATGCAGCAGGTTGGAGATGGCCTTGAGCGTGGTGGTCTTGCCCGCGCCGTTGGCGCCCAGCAGCGCCACGATCCGGCCTTCCGGCACGTCGAGCGAGACGCCCTTGAGCACCAGGATGACGTGGTCGTAGATGACTTCGATGTTGTTGACGGACAAGAGGGTCATGGTACGGCTCGGTTGGTGGTTCTTTCTGGCTGCGCCTGGCGTTTTCCTGCTCCCTTCTCCCACTTCATGGGAGAGGGGAGCAAACCCACAGCATCAGGCCATCACGACTTCATGCACCCCGGCGTGATTCCCTTCTCCTTGGCGAACTGCGCGGCGGTGGCCTTGAACAGCGGGTGGATCAGGTTCTTGTTGCCTTCGATCCAGTCGGACACCACGGTCCACCTGGTGCCGTCCCATTGCTGGATCTTCACCTTGCCGGAGCCTTCGTGGTTGTCGCAGCTGGTCTTGATCTCGGGCAGCAGGCCGGTGGCGCCGAGCTGCTGCAGGCGCGCGCTGGTGAGGTTGAGGTTCTCGAAGGCCCAGCGCATGTCGTCGCCGCTCATGACCTTGCCCTTGCCGTACTTGGCCTGGGCCACGCGGATGGCTTCCACCGTGACCACGGCGGCGGACACGCCGCGGTTGTAGAGCACGGAGCCGACCTTGTTGCGGTCCTGCATGTTGCCCTTGCCGGCGCCGTAGACCACCTTGTCGATGTCGGCGATGACGGGCACGGTCTTGCCGGCCACGTTCCAGGTGGCGCTCATGTAGCCCTTGGCGGCGTCGCCGGCGGGCACGGTGTCTTCCTCGGAGCCGGCCCACCACGAGCCGATCATCTTGTCGCGCGCGTAGCCGACCTTCTGCGCGGCCTTGAGCGCGGTCTGGTTCATCACGCCCCAGCCCCAGAAGATCACGTAGTCGGGATTTTCCTGGCGGATCTTGAGCCACTGCGCGCCCTGCTCGTTGCCGGGATGCGCCACCGGGATCTCGACCAGGTTGAACTTGCCAAGCTTGGCCTCGGCTTCCAGCGCCACGATGGGCTCCTTGCCGTAGGCGGAGTCGTGGTACAGGTAGACGATCTTCTTGCCGGCGAGCGAGCCGCCGTTCTTGCCGGCCAGGAACTTGACGATGGCCGAGACCTGCATCTGGTAGGTGGTCACGAGCGGGAAGGCATAGGGGAACACCGAGCCGTCCACCGCGTCGGTGCGGCCGTAGCCCATCATCACCAGCGGCACCTTGTCGGCCGAGGTCTTGTCCACCAGCGCGTAGGAGATGCCGGTGGACATGGTGTGGTACGCGGTGCCCTTGCTGGCCGCGCTCTTGGACTTCAGGCGCTCATAGCATTCCACGCCCTTGGCGTTGTTGTACTCGGTCTCGCACTCTTCCCAAGAGAGCTTGACGCCGTTGACGCCGCCGTCCTTGAGGTTGACGTAATTGAGGTAGTCGATGAAGCCGCCGTAGAAGGACTGCCCGTTGGCGCCGTACGGCCCCACGCGGTAGCTGGGCAGCGCCACGAACTGCTCGCCGCTCTGGGCCTGCGCGGCCGGCGGCGCCAGCAGCGCGGCGCACGCGCCCGCGGCCACGGCGATGCGCCGCAGGTTGCGAATCAGGATGGTCATGACAGTCTCCTTCACCTTGGCAGGTGTGTGTTTGTTATGGAATACCCGTTTTGCTTGGTCCGACCTCGAAATCTCGTCAATGTCTCAATGCGGGAACGGCCACAGCCGCAGCTTTTCCTTGGCGATCTGCCATAGCCGCGCGAGCCCGTGCGGCTCTACCACCAGGAAGAAGATGATGAGCGCGCCGAACACCATCAGCTGGATGTGCGACACCGCCGCGTTGGTGAACGGCAGGTGCAGCAGCGCGGCCAGCGGCGGCAGCACGTTGTCCAGGAAGATCGGCAGCAGCAGGATGAAGGCCGCGCCGAGGAAGGCGCCGAGGATGCTGCCCACGCCGCCGATGATGATCATGAACAGCACGCGGAACGACAGGTCCAGCGAGAAGCCGTCCGGCTCCACCGAGCCGAGGTAGCAGAACGCATAGAGCGCGCCGGCCACGCCGCAGTAGAACGAGCTGACGGCGAACGCCAGCAGCTTGGTGCGCATGAGCGGGATGCCGATCACCTCGGCGGCCACGTCCATGTCGCGCACCGACATCCACGCGCGGCCCGTGGACGAGCGCACCAGGTTCTTGGCCACCACCGCCAGCACCGTCACCAGCGCCAGCACGAACAGGTATTTCTTCACGGGCGTATCGATGGCGATGCCGAACAGCGCGAGCTTCTGCGCGGTGATCACGCCGGAGGAGCTGTTGTTGGAGAACCAGGGAAACTTGGTCAGCGCCCACACCACGAAGAACTGCGCGGCCAGCGTGGCCACGGCGAGGTAGAAGCCCTTGATGCGCAGCGACGGCAGGCCGAACGCCACGCCGACCAGCGCGGCGGACAGCCCCGCCAGGATGAACGTGAGCAGCACCGGCAGCCCTTCGATGCGCAGCTGGAAGTTGTACGCGGCGTAGGCGCCCACCGCCATGAACGCGGCGGTGCCGAGCGAGAGCTGGCCGGCGTAGCCGGTCAGGATGTTGAGGCCGAGCGCGGCCAGCGCGAAGATCAGGAACGGGATCAGGATGGCGGAGAACCAGTATTCCGACGCGGTGAACGGAATCGCCACGAAGGCCACCGCCATCAGCACGGCGAAGCCGATGCGGTCCTGGCGGATCGGGAATACCTGGCTGTCGGCCTCGTAGGTGGTCTTGAACTGGCCGGCTTCACGATAGAACATGGGGTTGTCTCCTGTTGGGGCCGTGCCGCTCAGACGCGGTCGATGTGTTTTTCGCCGAACAGCCCCTCGGGCCGCACCAGCAGGAAGAGCAACGCGAACACGTAGGGGAACCACCCTTCGATGCCGCCGAAGTTGCCGCCGAACGCGGACTGGAACACCGGCGGAATGTAGATCTCGGCCAGCTTCTCGGACGCGCCGATGATGAGCCCGCCGACGATGGCGCCCGGCACCGAGGTGAAGCCGCCCAGGATCAGCACCGGCAGCGCCTTGAGCGCCGTCAGCGTCAGCGCGAACTGCACGCCATTGCGCGAGCCCCACAGCATGCCGGCCACCAGCGCGACGAACCCCGCCACGCCCCACACGATGGCCCAGATATGCTGCAGCGGAATCCCCAGCGACAGCGCCGCCTGGTGGTCGTCCGCCACCGCGCGCAGCGCGCGGCCGACCTTGGTGAACTGGAAGAACAGCGCCAGCGCGCCGACCAGGATGCCGGCGATGGCCGCCGCCGCGAGGTCGAACTTGGACAGCACGATGTTGAAGCGCGTGAGGATGGCCTCGATCGGCTCGTCGACGATGCCGAGGTTGATCGGCCGCACTTCGTTGCCGAACAGCAGCGGCCCCAGCCCTTCGAGGAAGAACGACAGGCCGATGGTGGCCATGAACAGCGTGATGGGCGGCTGGTTGACCAGCTTGCGCAGCACGAAGCGCTCGGTGCTGATGCCCACCACCAGCATCACGCCGAACGCGCCGATCACCGCGGCCCACATCGGCAGGCCCTTGTCCATCAGCCCCACCACCGCGAGCGCGGCGAAGTAGACCATCGCGCCCTGGGCGAAGTTGAACACGCCCGAGGCCTTGTAGATCAGCACGAAGCCGAGCGCCACCAGCGAGTACATCAGTCCCGACAGCAGGCCGCCGATCAGGATCTCGAAGAAGAACGTCATGATGTTCCTTGTTCCCTGTTACCTGGATCCCGCGCGTCAGTGGCCGGCGCCGAGGTAGGCGCGGATCACGTCCGGGTTGGCCTTGACCACGTCGGGCGTGCCGTCGCCGATCTTCTTGCCGTAGTCGAGCACCACCACGCGGTCGGAGATGTCCATCACCACGCCCATGTCGTGCTCGATCAGCACGATGGTGGTGCCGAACTGGTGGTTCACGTCGAGGATGAAGCGGCACATGTCCTGCTTTTCTTCCACGTTCATGCCGGCCATCGGTTCGTCGAGCAGCAGCATGGACGGCTCGGCCGCCAGTGCCCGCGCGAGTTCCACGCGCTTTTGCAGGCCGTAGGGCAGGCGCCCCACCGGGGTCTTGCGGATGGCCTGGATCTCCAGGAAGTCGATCACTTCCTCGACCTTGCGGCGGTGCCGCGTTTCCTCGTTGCGCGCCGGGCCCCACCACAGCGCGTTGGCCAGCAGGCCGCTGCGGAATTTGGTGTTGCGCCCGGTCATGATGTTGTCGAGCACGGTCATGCCCTTGAACAGCGCGATGTTCTGGAAGGTGCGCGCGATGCCCTGGCGCGCGGCCTCGGTCGGATGCATCTTGCGGCGTTCCTCGCCGCGAAAGACGATGCGGCCCTGCTGCGGGTGGTAGACCCCGTTGATGACGTTGAGCATGGAACTCTTGCCCGCGCCGTTGGGGCCGATGATGGCGCGGATCTCGTGCTCGCGCACGTCGAACGAGATGTCCGTGAGCGCCTTCACCCCGCCGAACGAGAGCGAGATGTTCTGCAGGTCCAGGATCACGTCGCCGGCCTGGCGCGCGTGCGCCTGCGCGGCCTGCGCATCCTCCCGCGGAGACTCCGCCGCGATCGCCGCGGCGGACGCGCCGCTCCATGCGGGCTGGCCATCGCCGCCGCGCGCTACGCCTTGCCATGCCATCTGCGTCATCCTTGCGTCCCCGCTCATGCCGCGCGCGCCGCGCCGGCGGCCGGCGCGAAGCGCTTCACATCGACCAGCTTCAGGGTGGCCGAGACGCTGCCTTCGCGTCCGTCCTCGAACTTCACGCGCGTCTCGATGAACTGTTCGCCGCGGCCGGCGAACAGCGCATCGACCAGCGCGGCGTATTTCTCCGCGATAAAGCCGCGCCGCACCTTGCGCGTGCGCGTGAGCTCGTCGTCGTCGGGGTCGAGCTCCTTGTGCAGGATCAGGAAGCGCGCCACCTGCGAGCCGGCCAGCATGGCGTCGGCCGCGAGGTCCGCGTTCACCTGCGCCACGCACTCGCCGATCATGGCGATCACCTCGGGCTGCGCGGCCAGGTCGATATAACCGGCATACGGCAGGTGGCGCCGCTCGGCCCAGTTGCCCACCGCGTCGAAGTCGATGTTGATGAACGCGCAGACGCGCTCGCGCCCGGTGCCGAAGGCCACCGCTTCCTTGATGTAGGGGAAGAACTTGAGCTTGTTCTCGATGTACTTGGGCGCGAACATCGCGCCGTCGGCGAGCTTGCCCACGTCCTTGGCGCGGTCGATGATCTTGAGGTGGCCGTCGGCGTCGATCACGCCGGCGTCGCCGGTCATGAAATAGCCTTCGTCGTTGATGGCCTCGCGGGTGGCGTCGTCGCGCTTGTAGTAGGACTTGAGCAGGCCCACGCCGCGCACCAGCACCTCGCCGTTGTCGGCGATGCGGATCTCCATGCCGGGCGCGGCCGGGCCGACCGAGTCGAACTTGACCTTGCCGTCGGGCTGCAGGCAGACGTAGGCGCAGGTCTCGGTCTGGCCGTAGAACTGCTTGAGGTTGACGCCGATGGAGCGGTAGAAGCGGAACAGGTCCGGGCCGATGGCCTCGCCGGCGGTGTAGCCCACGCGGATGCGGCTCATGCCGAGCACGTTGCGCAACGGCCCGTAGATCAGCGCTTCGCCGGCGGCGTAGCGCAGGCGCTCGGCCAGCGGCACCGGGCGGCCGTCGAGGATGTCGGTGCCGCAGCGGCGCGCCACGTTCATGGCCCAGCGGAACAGGCGCCGCTTGGCCCAGCCCGCGTCTTCCATGCGGATCATCACCTGTGTGAGCAGGTTCTCGTAGATGCGCGGCGGCGCGAAGTAATACGTGGGGCCGATCTCGCGCAGGTCGGTCATCACGGTGTCGCGCGACTCGGGGCAGTTCACCGTGAAACCGGCCACCAGCGCCTGCGCGTAGGAGAACAGGTTGTCGCCGACCCACGCCATCGGCAGGTAGGACAGCACGTCGTCGCCGGGCACGAGGCCGTCGAACGCGCAGCCGTTGCGCGCCGCGCCGATCAAGCCGCGGTGCGAATGGCACACGCCCTTGGGCTTGCCGGTGGTGCCGGAGGTGTAGAGGATGATGGCGGTGTCCTCGGGCGAGCCAGCCTCGACCGCGGCATCGAAGAAACCAGGGTTGGCGCGGTCGAACTCGCGGCCGATCTCCTGCAGGCGCGCATACGACATCAGCGCCGGATGGTCGTAGCCGCGCAGCCCGCGCGGGTCTTCGTAGACGATGTGGCGCACGGCGCGCTGCGCCTGGACTTCGAGCAGCTTGTCGACTTGCTCCTGGTCCTCGACGATGGCGAAGTCGATCTCGGCGTCGTCGAGCACGTAGACCATCTCGCCGCCGATGGCGTCCTGGTACAGCGGCACGGGCACGCCGCCGAGCGCCTGCGCGGCGCTCATGGCCCAGTACAGGCGCGGGCGGTTGTCGCCCACCACCGCGAGGTTCATGCCGCGCGCAAAACCGAGCGCGGCCAGCCCGCAGGCGAGCGCGCGCACCTCCTGCGCGGCCTGCGCCCAGCTGTAGGTCTGCCAGATACCGAGGTCCTTCTCGCGGTAGGCCGGGCTTCCGGGCCGCTGCTGGGCATGCGCCAGCAGCAGGCGCGGGAAGGTCGTCGCCGACGGTTCCTGCA
Source organism: Cupriavidus ulmosensis (assembly GCF_977008105.1). NCBI lineage: Bacteria > Pseudomonadati > Pseudomonadota > Betaproteobacteria > Burkholderiales > Burkholderiaceae > Cupriavidus > Cupriavidus ulmosensis. The sequence continues at coordinate 362,052 of NZ_CDRMWP010000001.1, read as the reverse complement.
TCGCTGTCTCCTTTCCCTCGGCGGCGGGGCTCCGCGGCCGGTGTCAAGCCTGCTTCCGCTGGTTATACTTGGCCTGTTTTGCCCGCCGGCGGCCCTGCGGCTGCCGCGTCGCAACAAGCCCGCCGCGCCTGTCCTGGCGCGCACTCGCGGTTCGTGGTGATCGTAAGATAGTTCATGCCATTTCCCCCGGTTGTCACGCCGGTGACAATTCGGGGTTAATCCCTACGGGAAGGGTTTTCAGCTAATGCTTAACGATTTCGTGGACCGCTGCGTGTGGGCGGCCGACCTCACGCCCGAGCAGCGCGACCGCGTGCGCCGCGCGATGTGCGTGCGCGAGTACAGCCAGGGCGACTACGTCTGCCACAAGGGCGACGTGGCCGAGCACTGGCTGGGCGTGCTCGAAGGCATCGTCAAGATCACCACGGTGTCGCCCTCGGGCAAGTCGGTGACGTTCACCGGCGTGCCCACCGGCGGCTGGTTCGGCGAGGGCGCGGTGCTCAAGCGCGAGATCCGCAAGTACGACGTGATGGCGCTGCGCCGCTCGCGCATCGCCTTCCTGCCGCTCGACACCTTCCAGTGGCTGCTCGATACCAGCCTGCCGTTCACGCGCTTCCTGCTCACGCAGTTCAACGAGCGGCTCGGGCAGTTCATCGCCGCGGTGGAATACGAGCGCCTGCTCGACATCGACTCGCGCGTGGCGCGCGCGGTGTCGTCGCTGTTCAACGAGCACCTGTATCCGGGGCTGGGCACCACGCTGGAAATCTCGCAGGAGGAGATCGGCCTGCTGGCGGGCATCTCGCGCCAGCGCGCCAACCAGGCGCTCAAGGTGCTGGAGCAGCAGGGGCTGGTGAAGGTGGACTACGGCGTGATCGAGGTGCTGGACCTGGAGGGGCTGCGGCAGTACGGAGAGTGACGCTCCGGGTTGCTTCCCCGCGGCGCCGGCTACCGCCGCCGTGCGTCAGGATGATGACGGCGGCGGGCCGATGCGCGCCGCGCGACAGGGCCGCATCCGGCGGGCATGCGCGTCACGCCGCTCCTATACAATCGCGCCTCGTCTCCCAGCGTCCTCCGACAAGTATCCCCATCATGCGAAAGGCTTTCCTGGCCGCCCTGGCGGCGCTGACCTGCGGCGCGTCCGCGCTGGCCGCCACCGAGATCCGCGGCGCGGGCTCCACCGCCGCCGCGCCCATCTACCGCGTCTGGGCGGACGGCTACAAGGCCGCCACCGGCGTCACGCTCCAGTACGACGCGGTCGGCTCGGGCGAGGGCCTCAAGCGCGTGCGCGCCGGGCAGGTGGATTTCGGCGCGTCGGACGTGCCCATGCCGGAGGCGGAAGCGAAGAAGGCCGGGCTGGTGTTCGTGCCGTCGGTGGTGACGGGCGCGGTGCCGGTGGTCAACCTGCCCGGCGTGCCGCAGGGCAGGCTCAAGCTCACCGGCGAGGTGCTGGCGGCGATCTTCCTGGGCAAGCTCACGGCCTGGGACGCGCCGGAGATCCGCGCGCTCAACCCCGGCGTCGCGCTGCCGCGCCTGCCGATCCGCCCGGTGGTGCGCGCCGACGGCTCGGGCACCACCTACCATTTCAGCAGCTACCTGAGCGCGGTCAGCGCGGACTGGAAGGCCACCTACGGCACCCAGTCCACCTTGCCGTGGCCGTCGTCCTTCACCGCCGCGCGCGGCAGCAGCGAGGTGGTCGGCGCCGTGCAGGGCACGGCCGGCACCATCGGCTACGTGGACTACAACTACGTGCTCGACGCCGGCCTCAACGCCGTGCAGCTGCGCAACGCGGCCGGGCGCTTCGTGCCGGCGCAGGTCGACAACTTCCGCGAGGCGGTGGTGCAGAGCGAGTGGAACCAGAAGGGCAACTTCACCGCGAGCCTGGTGAACCAGCCGGGCACCAACGCGTGGCCGATCACGATGGGCACCTTCATCGTGGTGCCGGCGGTCAGCCAGAGCGGCGCGCGCACGCTCGATGCGCTGAAGTTCGTCACCTGGGGCTACCTGCGCGGCGACGACCTGGCGCGCGAGGCGAAGTTCGTGCCGCTGCCCGAGCGCGTGCAGGCGCGCGCCTACCGCGAGCTGGCGCGCGTGACCGACCGCTCGGGCGCGCCGATCGGCCTGAGCAGCATCGGCGCGCCGGGCCGCTGACGCGCGGGCCGCCCCGCTGCCGGGCGGCGACCACGGGGTGACGGCTACAAGGTGACGACGATCTTGCCGACCTGCGCGTTGGACTCCATGTAGCGGTGCGCCGCGGCCATGTCCTCGAAGGCGAAGGTCTTGTCCACCACCGGGCGCAGTTGGCCGGAGGCGAGCCCGGCGTTGACGAAGTCGCGGGCCTTGCCGAGCCGCTCCGGATCGGTGGTGATCTCGAACAGCTCGTAGCCGCGCAGCGTCAGGTGCTTGCCGAGCAGGTCCATCACCGGCACCGGGATGTCGCCAGTGTCGAGCGCGCCGTACTGGAAGAAGATGCCGCCCGCGCATAGCGCCTTGAACAGCCTGGCGGCCTCCGGCCCGCCGACCGGGTCGAACGCCATGCGCGCGCCGGCGCCGCCGGTGATGCGCGCCACCTCGGCAACGAGATCCTGCTCCTGCGTGGCGATGACGTGCGCCGCGCCGGCGTCCAGCAGCGCCTGCCGCTTGCCGCTGCCGCGCGTCAGCGCCACCGGCACCGCGCCCGCCATCCTGGCGATCTGGATCGCGGCCAGGCCCACGCTGCTGGAGGCCGCGCGCACCAGCACGGTCTCGCCGGCGCGCAGGTTGCCGAGTTCGACCAGCGCGCCGTAGGCGGTGACGAACATCATCCACGCCGCGGCGGCATCGACGAACGACAGGCCGCGCGGGTGCTTCACCACCGCATGCGCGGGCGCGTTGACGAGCTCGCCGTACATGCCGTAGTCGGCGAACGAGAAGGCGGGCACCACGCTGACCTCGTCGCCGGGCGCGAAGCCCGCCACGCCGGCGCCGACCGCGTCGACCACGCCGGCGGCTTCATAGCCCAGGCGGGCCGGAAAGCGCGGCTCGATCACGTATTGGCCGCTGCGGTACATCACTTCGGCGCGGTTCAGGCCGATCGCCTTGACGCGGATGCGCACTTCGCCGGCGCCGGGCGCGGCCACTTCCACTTCATGCAGCTCCAGCACCTCGGGACCGCCGGTGCGGTTGAACTGATAGACCTTTGGCATTGCGTCGTTCTCTTGGCGAATCTGGCGGTTGTCTGAAAATGAGGCGAAGCGGGGAATGGCGGTCAGAACGCGTAGCGGCGCATGCCGCCGTCGACCAGCATCACCGTGCCGGTGATGTAGCGCGCCCGCGGCGACACCAGGAACGCCACCGCGTTGGCCACGTCCTCGGGCTCGCCGAAGTCGCGCAGCGCGATCTCGCGCTCGGCGAACTTGCGGCGCTCGTCGCCAGGGTACAGGCGGCGGATCTGCGCGGTGTCGATCAGGCCGGGCTGCACGCAGTTGACCGTGATGCCGTGCTGGCCGAGCTGCTCGGACAGGCCCTTGGACCAGACCACGAGGCCGGCCTTGGCCACCATCGCGGCGTTGACCACTTCCGGCTCGAGGTTGCCGGACAGGCTGACGATGGCGCCCGACTTGCGTTCGAGGAAATTGGGCAGCAGCGCCTGGGTGAGCTGGCGGTGGCGGTCGAAGTTGAGCGTCATGCCTTCGAGCCATTGCGCCTCGGGCGCGTCCACGCCCATCGGGCGGCTGCCGCCGGCGTTGTTGACGAGGATGTCGACGTGGCCGAGCCGCGCCAGCGCGGCGTCGGCGATGCGGCGCGGGCCGTCGTCGGCGACGAAGTCCTGCACCAGCAGGACGGGGTCGGCGCCGCCGGCGGCGACGATCTCGTCGGCCAGGCTGGCGAGCAACGCTTCGTCGCGCGCGGTCGCCAGCACCCTGGCGCCCTCGGCGGCCAGCGTCCTGGCGATGGCGCGGCCGATGCCCTGGCTGGCGCCGGTGACGACGGCGGTCTTGCCGCTGAGCTGCAGGTCCATCTTGTTTCCCGGTTCGGTGCCGCGTGGGCGGCAAATGCGATTGGCAGGCGGGCGCAGGCGCCGACCTCGTCGCCCGGCCGTGGCATGCGAAGACCCGCGAAGACCAGCAAGGACCGGCACTGCCCGCGGCGGGAATCTACGCGCAATGCCCGCGCCGATAAACGCGCGCCGGCGAACTTGACTATTGCCGTGGCAATAACAATGGCGCGCGGCCGGCGCTCAGGCCAGCCCGCGCTCGACGAACAGCGCCTCCAGCCAGCCGATGAACGCATCGACCTTGGGCGGCCGGTGGCGGCGCTGCGTCATGACCACGGAGATCGGCCTGGGCACCGGCTTGCAGTGCGGCAGGACCTCGACCAGCTGGCCGGCGTCGATGTAGGGCTGCAGCGCGGGCCGCAGGCCCTGCAGCAGGCCAAGTCCGGCCAGCCCGCAGGCGTGGAACGCTTCGGAGTCGTCCACCACGATGTCGCTGGGCACCTGCCTGGTGACGATGCGGTCGCCCGCGTCGAACTGCCATTCGAGCGTGCGCCGGCCGTGCTGGACCAGGAAGTTGACCGCGACGTGGCGGTCGAGGTCGTCGAGCGAGGCCGGCGTGCCGTGCCGGGCCAGGTAGCCGGGCGAGCCGCACGTCACCATCGGGATGGTGCCAATGCGGCGCGCCACCAGGCTGGAATCGGCCAGCTCGCCCAGGCGCACGGCGCAGTCCACGCCTTCGCCGATCAGGTCGACGTGGTGGTCGGATGAGCGCAGCACGAGCTCGATGGCGGGATAGCGCCGGCGGAAGTCGGGCAGCGCCGGCACGATGATGGCCTTGGCCACCGCCGTGGGCATGTCCAGGCGCAGCTTGCCCTTGGGCGGGCGCGTCGGCGAGAACAGCGCGAGCGTGTCGGCGAAGTCGCCGAGCAGCTGGGTGCAGCGCTGGTAGAACTCCTCGCCTTCCTCGGTCATGCTCAGCTTGCGCGTGGTGCGGTGGAGCAGTTGCACGCCCAGCTCGCGCTCGAGCTGCTGGATGGCCTTGGTCACGGCGGGGCGATGGAACTGATTGGCCTGCGCGGCGCGCGCGAAGCTGCCGTGGTCGACCACCTGGACGAAGATTCCCATCGCTTCGAACATATTCATGCTTGCCTTGTCCTGTCTGAGATCTGAAAGTTGCCGGCGCGCGCCATTTTCGTTCATTGCCCGCGCGCGGGCGGGACGCGGCTTCGCGTGCGCTCTTTCGTGCGGTTTTTTGTGCGGACTCGCGCACCAGAATGGATCATCGCCGCGCCGCCACTGCGACAACATGCCGCATGCGACGGCGCCGCATCGGGCACCGCATTAATCGTTTGAAATATTTCGCCCGGACAATGTCGGGAAAACCCTGCGTAGCCGGGATAGAATCACCTATCTGCGTATCGGTAGGCGCACTCACGCCACGCATCGTGAGGCCCCGGCGGCACGTTCCTTGCTCGCTTCTGCGGCATGACTGCCACCGTCCCGAAACGCCCGACACCGGGCTGCCTCGTGCCCCGCGCCAGGAACCAAACTCCGGCGCAGGCTGCCTGAGCGTTCGTTGCCCGGTATTTCATTTCCCTATCATCCTCTTGTAATCATCTGACCTGTCAGCTATCTTCGCATCCACAATCGCAATTGCCGCCGGACTTCCGGCGTAGGCGCCTGCTGGCGGGCGCTCTCACTCAACCGTATCGGCTGACCCACGCGACCGCAGAATGGACGGTCCGGCGGTCGAGCGGGTCTCGCAGTCTTTCAATCTTCTAGGAAATCGCAATGCAACGATCGCGCATCACGCGTGCTTTGATTCTGGGCGTGCCGGGGATTGCCCTGGCCGCGCTCGCCGGATGCGGCAAGAAAGAACAGGCGGCCGCGGCACCGCAGCCGCCGCAGGTCGGGGTGGTCACGCTGGCGCCGGAGTCGGTCATGGTGAACTCCGAGCTGCCGGGCCGCACCACCGCCTACCTCGTCGCCGAAGTGCGGCCGCAGGTCGACGGCATCATCCAGCACCGGCTGTTCAAGGAAGGCAGCGACGTCAAGCAGGGTCAGCAGCTGTACCAGATCGACCCGTCCACCTACGACGCCGCCTACAAGAGCGCGCAGGCCACGCTGGAATCGAGCCGGCTGCTGGCCGAGCGCTACGGCAAGCTGGTCGCCGACGAGGCGGTCAGCAAGCAGGCCGCGGCCGAGGCCAAGGCGTCGTTCCTGCAGGCGCAGGCCGCCGTGCAGCGCGCCGAGATCAACCTGCGCTACACCAAGGTGCTGGCGCCGATCTCCGGGCGCATCGGCCGCTCCAGCGTGACCCAGGGCGCGCTGGCGGTCAACGGGCAGGCCACCGCGCTGGCCACGGTGCAGCAGATCGACCCGATCTTCGTCGACGTGACGCAGCCCTCGTCCACGCTGCTGCGCCTGCGCCGCGAGCTGGCCGACGGCAAGCTCGACGGCGCCGGCGCCAACGCGGCCAAGGTGAACCTGCGGCTGGAGGACGGCACGACCTACCCCGAGACCGGCCGGCTCGAGTTCTCCGAGGTGTCGGTGGACCAGGGCACCGGCTCGGTGACGCTGCGCGCGGTGTTCCCGAACCCGAACCACGTGCTGCTGCCGGGCATGTTCGTGCACGCGCGCCTGAGCGAAGGCGTCAAGGCCAACGCGATCCTGGCGCCGCAGGTCGGCGTCACGCGCGACCTCAAGGGCCAGGCCACCGCGCTGGTGGTCAACGCCAAGGACGAGGTCGAGCTGCGCACGCTCACCACCGAGCGCGCGGTCGGCGACAAGTGGCTGGTGAGCAGCGGCCTGAACGCCGGCGACCGCGTCATCGTCGAGGGCCTGCAGTTCGTGCGCCCGGGCGCCAAGGTCAAGGCGGTGCCGGCGGCCGCGCAGGCTTCCGGCAACGCGCCGGCCGCCGCCGCGCCGGCCAAGTCCTGAGCACGCGCCCGAGCAAGGAACAAGGGATAAGGAATCCTCCATGTCTAAATTCTTCATCGATCGCCCGATCTTCGCGTGGGTGATCGCGCTGGTCATCATGCTCGCCGGCGTGCTGTCGATCCGGGCACTGCCGATCAGCCAGTACCCGGCGATCGCGCCGCCGACCATCGCCATTTCGGTCAATTACCCCGGCGCTTCCGCCGAGACGGTGCAGGACACGGTCGTGCAGGTCATCGAGCAGCAGCTCAATGGCCTGGACCGCCTGCGCTACATCTCGTCGGAAAGCAATTCCGACGGCAGCATGACCATCACCGTGACCTTCGAGCAGGGCACCAACCCCGACATCGCGCAGGTGCAGGTGCAGAACAAGCTGCAGCTGGCCACGCCGCTGCTGCCGCAGGAAGTCCAGCAGCAGGGTATCCGCGTGACCAAGTCGGTGCGCAACTTCCTGCTCATCGTGGGCCTGATCTCGACCGATCCGAAGGTGACGCGCGAGGACTTGTCGAACTACATCGTCTCGAACATCCAGGATCCGCTGTCGCGCACCTACGGCGTGGGCGACTTCCAGGTGTTCGGCTCGCAGTACGCGATGCGCGTGTGGATCGACCCGGCCAAGCTCAACAGCTTCCAGCTCGCGCCGCTCGACGTCAGCAACGCCATCAAGGCGCAGAACGTGCAGGTGGCCTCCGGCCAGCTGGGCGGGCTGCCGGCGGTCAAGGGCCAGCAGCTCAACGCCAGCGTGATCGGCAAGACCCGCCTGCAGACCAGCGAGCAGTTCGGCAACATCCTGCTCAAGGTCAACCCGGACGGCTCGCAGGTGCGCCTGAAGGACGTGGCGCAGGTGGAGCTGGGCGGCCAGGACTACAACATCAACGCGCTCTACAACGGCCAGCCGGCTTCCGGCATCGCCGTGCGCCTGGCCAGCGGCGCCAACGCGCTGGAGACGGTCAAGGCGATCCGCCAGACGCTGGACCAGTTGCAGCCGTTCTTCCCGCAGGGCATGAAGGTGGTGTACCCGTATGACACCTCGCCGGTGATCTCGGGCTCCATCCACGAGGTGGTGAAGACGCTGCTCGAAGCCATCGTGCTGGTGTTCCTGGTGATGTACCTGTTCCTGCAGAACGTGCGCGCCACGCTGATCCCGACCATCGCCGTGCCGGTGGTGCTGCTGGGCACGTTCGGCGTGCTGGCGGCGTTCGGCTACTCGATCAACACGCTGACCATGTTCGGCATGGTGCTGGCGATCGGCCTGCTGGTGGACGATGCCATCGTGGTGGTGGAGAACGTCGAGCGGGTGATGGCCGAGGAAGGGCTGTCGCCCAAGGAGGCCGCGCGCAAGTCGATGGGGCAGATCCAGGGCGCGCTGGTGGGCATCGCGATGGTGCTCTCGGCGGTGTTCCTGCCGATGGCGTTCTTCGGCGGCTCGACCGGCGTGATCTACCGCCAGTTCTCGATCACCATCGTCTCGTCGATGGTGCTGTCGGTGCTGGTGGCGCTGGTGCTGACGCCGGCGCTGTGCGCGACCATGCTCAAGCCGATCGACAAGGGCGACCACGGCGAGCACAAGCGCGGCTTCTTCGGCTGGTTCAACCGCAAGTTCATCTCCACCACGCAGAGCTACGAGCGCAGCGTGCAGGGCATCCTGCGCCGGCGCATTCCGTTCCTGCTGCTCTACGTGGCGATCGTCGCGGCGATGGCCTTCCTGTTCACGCGCATCCCGACCTCGTTCCTGCCGGAAGAAGACCAGGGCGTGCTGTATGCCCAGGTGCAGACGCCGCCGGGCGCGACCGCCGAGCGCACGCAGAAGGTGCTCGACCAGATGCGCGAGTACCTGCTCAAGGACGAAGGCAAGGTGGTGGACTCGCTGTTCACGGTCAACGGCTTCAACTTCGCCGGCCGCGGCCAGAACTCGGGCCTGGCGTTCATCCTGCTCAAGCCGTGGGAAGAGCGCAGCGGCGAGAACACCAGCGTGTTCGACCTGACCCAGCGCGCGCAGCGCAAGTTCGCCTCGTTCCGCGATTCGCTGTCGTTCGCGTTCGCGCCGCCCGCGGTGCAGGAGCTCGGCAACGCCACCGGCTTCGACCTCTACATGCAGGACCAGGCGGGCCTCGGCCACCAGGCGCTGATGAACGCGCGCGACAAGTTCCTGCAGCTCGCGTCGAAGAACCCGGTGCTGCAGCGCGTGCGCCCGAACGGCCTGAACGACCAGCCGCAGTACATGCTGGAGATCGACGACGAGAAGGCGCGCGCGCTGGGCCTGTCGCTGTCGGACATCAACAACACGGTGTCGATCGCGTGGGGCTCGAGCTACGTCAACGACTTCATCGACCGCGGCCGCGTCAAGCGGGTCTACCTGCAGGGCCAGCCCAACTCGCGCATGAACCCGGACGACGTGGACAAGTGGTTCGTGCGCAACGACAAGGGCACGATGGTGCCGTTCTCGGCCTTCGCCACCGGCCGCTGGGGCTACGGCTCGCCCAAGCTGCAGCGCTACAACGGCGTGCCGGCGGTGGAAGTGCTCGGCGAGCCGGCCGCGGGCCGCAGCTCGGGCGAGGCGATGGCCGCCGTCGAGGAAATCATGAAGCAGATGCCGCCGGGCATCGGCTATGCGTGGACCGGCCTGTCGTATGAAGAGCGGCTGTCGGGCTCGCAGGCGCCGGCGCTGTACGCGCTGTCGCTGCTCGTGGTGTTCCTGTGCCTGGCTGCGCTGTACGAAAGCTGGTCGATCCCGTTCTCGGTGATGCTGGTGGTGCCGCTGGGCGTGATCGGCGCGCTGCTGGCCACGCTGCTGCGCGGGCTGTCCAACGACGTGTTCTTCCAGGTGGGCCTGCTGACCACGGTCGGCCTGTCGGCCAAGAACGCGATCCTGATCGTGGAATTCGCCAAGGAGCTGCATGAGCAGGGCAAGGGCCTGGTCGAATCCGCGGTCGAGGCCTGCCGCATGCGGCTGCGCCCGATCATCATGACCTCGCTCGCGTTCATGCTGGGCGTGGCGCCGCTGGCGGTATCGAGCGGCGCCGGCGCCGGCAGCCAGCACGCGATCGGCACGGGCGTGATCGGCGGCATGGTGACGGCCACGGTCCTGGCCATCTTCTGGGTGCCGCTGTTCTTCGTCGCGGTGGGCGCGCTGTTCAAGCGCAAGCCCCACGACGACGCCGCCCCCATCAAAACGGAAGCGCTCCAATGAAAAAACACGTGATTGGCCTGGCCGCCGCGGCGGCGCTCGCTGCGCTGTCCGGTTGCAGCCTGATTCCGCACTACGAGCGCCCGGCCGCGCCGGTGGCGGGCGCGTACCCGCAGGGCCCGGCCTACCCGCAGGCCGCCCCCGCCCAGGCGCCGCAGGCGACCGAACTCGGCTGGCGCGATTTCTTCGCCGACCCGCGCCTGCGCCGCCTCATCGAGACGGCGCTCGACAACAACCGCGACCTGCGCGTGGCCGCGCTCAACGTCGAGGCCTACCGCGCGCAGTACCGCATCCAGCGCGCCGAGCTGTTCCCCGAGGTGGACGCCAGCGGCTCGGGCTCGCGCCAGCGCGTGCCGGCCGACCTGTCCACCACCGGCCAGCGCGTCATCAGCAGCAGCTACGGCGTGTCGCTCGGCACCACCGCGTGGGAGCTCGACCTGTTCGGGCGCGTGCGCAGCCTGAGCACCGCCACGCTGGAACGCTACTTCGCCAGCCAGGAAGCCATGCGCGGCACCCACGTCGCGCTGGTCGCCAGCGTGGCGGACGCCTACCTGACGCTGCGCGCCGACGAGGCGCTGCTGAAGCTCACGCGCGACACGCTCGGCACCTACGAGCGCAGCTACCGCCTGACCAAGCGCAGCTACGACGAAGGCGTGGCCTCGCGCCTGGACCTGCGCCAGGCGCAGACCAGCGTGGAAACCGCGCGCGCCAGCCTGGCACGCTACACGCGCCAGGTCGCGCAGGACGAGAACGCGCTGCTGGTGCTGCTCGGCACCGCCAGCATGCCGGCCGACCTGCCGCCTGGGCTGGACCTCGACCAGAAACTGCTGGCCGAAGTCCCGGCCGGCCTGCCGTCCGACCTGCTGCAGAACCGGCCCGACATCCTCTCGGCCGAGCACCAGCTGCTGTCGGCCAACGCCGACATCGGCGCGGCGCGCGCGGCGTTCTTCCCCAGCATCAGCCTGACCGCCTCCGCCGGCACGGCCAGCAACCAGCTCTCCGACCTGTTCTCGGCGGGCTCGGGCACCTGGCTGTTCCAGCCGCACATCAACCTGCCGCTGTTTACCGCGGGCAGCCTGTCGGCAAGCCTGGACTACGCGCGCATCCAGAAGGACATCAACGTGGCGCAGTACGAACGCACCATCCAGACCGCCTTCCGCGAAGTCGCCGACGGGCTGGCCGCGCGCGGCACGTTCAGCGAGCAGCTCCAGGCGCAGACGCGGCTGGTCGACGCCACGCAGGACTACTACAAGCTGGCCGAGCAGCGTTACCGCACCGGGGTCGACAACTACCTGACCGTGCTCGACGCGCAGCGCCAGCTGTATAGCGCGCAGCAGGTGCTGATTGGCGACCGGCTCAACCAGTTGAGCAGCGAGGTCAATCTGTACAAGGCGCTTGGAGGTGGGTGGAAGGATGTGGTTGGGGGGGCCGGGGCGCCGGCTTCGTAGGGTGGAGGCTGGGTTCCTTGTTCTAGCTGCTGTGGGCCTGGCGGCTCGGACTTGATTGGTGGTTCGAGCTTGGGGTCCTTGTTCTAGCTTTCGTGGGTCTTTAGGCTCGGGCGGTTTTGGTGCTTGAATCCAACGGCCATATGACATCCCCGCTGCGCGGGGCTGCCAGTCACTTTCTTTTGTCTGAAAAGAAAGTAACCAAAGAAAGCAGACCCCTTGCAGGGGGGCTGGGCGCTCAGACTTTATGGTTGGTGGTGGTTTCGTGGTGCGGGCGTTGGCTTCGATGAGACTGCTGACGCTACCGGTTTGCCCGCCTGCGGCGTCGCAAACGAAATTGGATTCGTGGTGGCACTGCATGATGGCGTTGGCCCAGGCCCTTCAGGCTGCTGCCGCGACCGGGGCGGATGGGTGCGTCATGGAATCGACACTGGTTTCGTGGTGGGCGCGGTGGCTCCGACACGAAAGTGCCCGCCAACACCCGCGCACCGGTCCACCGCGCCCACCACGAAAACACGAGGGTGCTATGTCGTGGCCGCCCAAACCGGTAACGGCAGATGGCCGAACCAGCAGTGCGCTCGCCATCATAGGTCTGACCCCGAAACCAACGCCACCAGCAGAATCGTGGCCGCCCGCACCGGTAACGGCAGGATGCCAGCAGAACCACAAACCCCACGACGAAACCAGAAACAATAGAAACCCCAACGTTTCTGCCCCTGCCGGCCAGGCAGTCCGCTTTCTTGGCCTACTTTCTTTTCGGACAAAAGAAAGTAGGTCGCTCCGGAGGAGCGAAAGCCTTTGACTTTAAGCCTTTGACTTTGAAGTTAAAGCTCTTGAAGTTAAAGCCTTTGACTTTAGGCCTTTAAAGCCTTTGCCCCCATAAAATCAACTTCCCCCCAAATAAACAAAAAACCGGCCAACGGGGCACCCCCGTCGCCGGTTTTTTTATTTCAACCGCCCCCACCTATTTACTATAAACATACACCCCACGACCCGTCTTCCGCCCCAGATAACCCGCCGCCACCATCTCCCGCATCAGCATCGCCGGCCGGTACTTCGGGTCGGCGAATTCGGTGTACAGCACCTCCATCACCGCCAGCATGGTGTCCAGGCCGATCATGTCGGCCAGCGCCAGCGGGCCGATCGGGTGGTTGCAGCCGAGCTTCATGCCTTCGTCGATTTCCTCGGGCGAGGCCAGGCCTTCGCCGAGCACGCAGAACGCTTCGTTGATCATCGGGCAGAGGATGCGGTTGACCACGAAGCCCGGGTTGTTCTTGACCGTGATCGGGTACTTGCCGAGTTCCTTCGACAGCGCCTCGACCAGCGCGTGCGTGTTGTCGCTGGTCTGCAGGCCGCGGATCAGCTCGACCAGGGCCATCATCGGCACCGGGTTGAAGAAGTGCATGCCGATGAAGTTGGCCGGGCGGCTGATGACGGCGGCCAGCTTGGTGATCGAGATCGAGGAGGTGTTGGAGGCCACCACCACGTCGTCGCCGACGATGGCGTCGATCTGCTTGAGGATCTTGACCTTGAGGTCGAAGTTCTCGGTGGCGGCCTCGATCACGATGTCGGCAGCCTTGAGGTCGTCGTAGGCGGTCGAGCCCTTGATGCGCGCGAGCGCCGCGGCCTTGTCGGCTTCGCTGATCTTGTCCTTCCTGATCAGGCGGTCCAGGCTGCCGGCCACGGTGGAGATGCCCTTCTGCACGGCGGCGTCGCTGATGTCCACCATCACCACGTCCAGGCCCGCCACGGCGCACGCCTGCGCGATGCCGTTGCCCATCGTGCCGGCGCCTACGATGCCCACTGTCCTGATTGCCATTTTGTCTTCCTTGTTGCTGGTTGCTTGATGGGATTGGCGCGCCGCGCGGGCGGCGCGCGCGGATGCGGTGCTCAGGCCTCGCGCAGCGCGGCGATGATGCGCTCGGCGTGCCCGGCCAGCACGGCCGGGTCCTGCATGTCGCTGCCGTGGCCGCGCAGGGGGCGGTCGGCATAGCGCGGCACGATGTGGAAATGCACGTGCGGCACGGTCTGGCCGGCGGCGGCGCCGTTGAACTGGCCGATCGAGATGCCGTCCGGGCTGAACGCGGCGCGCACGGCGCGCGCGACGCGCTGCGTGGTGCGGATGGCGGCGCCGGCGGCGGCTTCGGACAGGTCGAAGATCTCGGCGGCGGCTTCCTTGGTCACCACCAGGGTGTGGCCGTCGGACTGCGGCATGATGTCCATGAAGGCGATGGTGTCGTCGTCTTCATAGACCTTGTTGCACGGCAGCTCGCCGCGCAGGATGCGGGCGAAGACGTTGTTGGGATCGTAAGAAGCGTTGCTCATGTCTGGTCTCGTTGCTGTTGGGCGGGCCGCGGTGCGCTGCGGCGCACCACGGCGCTCGACGGCATGCCGTGGCGGGCCGTGGCGGGCGCAGCCTTGAAGTTTAACGCAGCGCAGCGTCACGCCAAACCCCACGGCTGCCACGCCGCCGTCACATATTGCGACGGTACTGGCCGCCCACCTCGAACAGCGCGTGCGTGACCTGCCCCAGCGAGCAGGTGCGCACCGCGTCCATCAGCACGGCGAACACGTTGCCGTCGTCGATCACGGCCTGGCGCAGGCGCGCCAGCGCGGCGGGCGCGGCGCCGGCGTGGCGCGCGTGGAAGTCCGCCAGGCGGGCGAGCTGGCTCTGCTTTTCCGCGTCGCTGGAGCGCGCCAGTTCCAGCGCCTGCGGCGTGGGGTCGCCATCCGGGTTGCGGAAGGTGTTCACGCCGATGATGGGCAGCGTGCCGTCGTGCTTGCGCTGCTCGTAGTACAGCGACTCTTCCTGGATCTTGCCGCGCTGGTAGCCGGTCTCCATCGCGCCGAGCACGCCGCCGCGCTCGGCGATGCGCTCGAACTCCTGCATCACCGCCTCTTCCACCAGGTCGGTCAGCTCCTCGACCAGGAAGCTGCCCTGGTTGGGGTTCTCGCAGCGGGCCACGCCCCATTCGCGGTTGATGATGAGCTGGATGGCCAGCGCGCGCCGCACCGATTCGCCGGTGGGCGTGGTGATGGCTTCGTCGTAGGCGTTGGTGTGCAGGGAGTTGCAGTTGTCGTAGATGGCGATCAGCGCCTGCAGCGTGGTGCGGATGTCGTTGAAGTCGATCTCCTGCGCGTGCAGCGAGCGGCCCGAGGTCTGGATGTGGTACTTGAGCTTCTGGCTGCGCTCGTTGGCGCCGTACTTGTCGCGCAGGGCCACCGCCCAGATGCGGCGCGCCACGCGGCCTAGCACGCTGTATTCGGGGTCCATGCCGTTGGAGAAGAAGAACGACAGGTTGGGCGCGAAATCGTCGATGTGCATGCCGCGCGCGAGATACGCCTCCACGTAGGTGAAGCCGTTGGAGAGCGTGAAGGCGAGCTGCGAGATCGGGTTGGCGCCGGCCTCGGCGATGTGGTAGCCCGAGATCGACACCGAGTAGAAATTGCGCACCTGGTGGTGCACGAAGTATTCCTGGATGTCGCCCATCACCTTGAGCGAGAACTCGGTGGAAAAGATGCAGGTGTTCTGGCCCTGGTCTTCCTTGAGGATGTCGGCCTGCACCGTGCCGCGCACGTTCTGCAGTACCCACGCGCGGAGCTTGGCTTCCTCGCCGGCGCTGGGCTCGCGGCCGTTGTCGGCGCGGAACTTGTCCACTTGCTGGTCGATGGCGGTGTTCATGAACATCGCCAGGATGGTCGGCGCGGGGCCGTTGATGGTCATCGACACCGAGGTCGACGGGCTGGTCAGGTCGAAGCCGTCGTAGAGCGCCTTCATGTCGTCCAGCGTGGCGATGGACACGCCCGAGTTGCCGACCTTGCCGTAGATGTCCGGGCGCGTGTGCGGGTCCTCGCCGTACAGCGTGACCGAGTCGAACGCGGTGGACAGGCGCTTGGCGTCCATGCCCTCGGACACCAGCTTGAAGCGGCGGTTGGTGCGGAACGCATCGCCCTCGCCGGCAAACATGCGCGTGGGGTCCTCGTTCTCGCGCTTGAAGGCGAACACGCCGGCGGTGTACGGGAAGCTGCCGGGCACGTTCTCGCGCATCAGCCAGCGCAGCACCTCGCCGTCGTCCTCGAAGCGCGGCAGCACCACCTTGCGGATGGTGGTGCCGGACAGGGTCTTGCCGGTGAGCGCGGTGTGGAGTTCCTTGTCGCGGATCTTCACCACGTATTCGTCACCGCCGTAGGCGCGCCGCATCTCGGGCCACATCGCCAGCAGCTTGCGCTCGTGCGCGCCGAGCGCGGCGTCGCGCTCGCCGGCCAGCGCCTGCAGGGCGTCGCCGCCATCCTGCCCGTGCGCGGCCAGCAGCATGCGGCGCGCTTCGCTCAGCTGCTGGCGCTCGCGCGCCAGCCGGCTCTGCGCCGCCACGCGGCGGTGGTAGGCGCGCACGGTATCGGCGATCTCCGCCAGGTAGCGGCTGCGCGCCGGCGGCACGATCACGTTGTGGCCGGTGGAGATGCGCCCGGCCAGCCGCGGCAGCGTGCCTTCGGCCACGCGCATGCCGCGCGCGTGCAGCGCATCGCGCAGGCCCTGGTACAGCATGGTGACGCCGTCGTCGTTGAAGCGCGAGGCCTGCGTGCCGTAGACCGGCATGTCCTCGGGCTTGCCGTGCCACTGCTCGCGGTTGCGCTGCACCTGCCTGGCCACGTCGCGCCAGGCATCCTGCGCGCCCTTGCGGTCGAACTTGTTGATGGCGACGAAATCGGCGAAGTCCAGCATGTCGATCTTCTCGAGCTGGCTGGCCGCGCCGAACTCGGGCGTCATCACGTACAGCGACAGGTCCGCGTGCGGCACGATGGCCGCGTCGCCCTGGCCGATGCCCGAGGTCTCCACCACGATCAGGTCGAAGCCGCCCGCCTTGCATGCGGCCAGCACGTCCGGCAGCGCCTGCGAGATCTCCGAGCCGGCATCGCGCGTGGCCAGCGAGCGCATGAAGATGTTCGGGTGATCGATCGCGTTCATGCGGATGCGGTCGCCCAGCAGCGCGCCGCCCGACTTGCGGCGCGACGGATCGATGGAGATCACCGCGATCGACAGCGCCTCGCGCTGGTCGAGCCGGAAGCGGCGGATCAGTTCGTCGGTCAGCGACGACTTGCCGGCACCGCCGGTGCCCGTGATGCCCAGCACGGGCGTCTTCACGCCCGCCGCTTCGGCGCGCAGCGCCTCGGCCAGCCCCGGCGCGGCCTTGCCGTTCTCCAGCGCCGTGATCAGTTGCGCCAGCGCGCGGCGGTCGCCGCCCCTGACCGCGTCGAGCGTGGCGGGCGCGTAGCGCGCGAGGTCGATGTCGCAGCGCCGCACCATGTCCGCGATCATGCCGGCCAGGCCCATGCGCTGGCCGTCCTCCGGGCTGAAGATGCGCGCCACGCCGTAGGCCTGCAGCGCGCGGATCTCCTCCGGCACGATCACGCCGCCACCGCCGCCGAACACCTGGATGCGCTCGCCGCCGCGCTCGCGCAGCAGGTCGACCATGTACCTGAAATACTCGACGTGGCCGCCCTGGTAGCTGGAAATCGCGATGCCCTGCACGTCCTCCTGCAGCGCCGCGCCGACCACCTCCTGCACCGAGCGGTTGTGCCCGAGATGGATCACCTCGCAGCCCGAGGACTGCAGGATGCGCCGCATGATGTTGATCGAAGCGTCATGGCCGTCGAACAGCGAGGCCGCGGTGACGAAACGCACCTTGTTGACGGGACCCTTCGGTTCCTGCGCCGGATGGGCGGCGCCCGGTTGCGCGCCCGGTTGCGCGCCCTTTTGCACGTCGGAAAGATCGGTCATTGTCTCCACCTAAGACGTGAAATCCTCGCGGGCAAGGATTTACGGGTAGTTTTCTCTCCCTTTTCTGTTCTGGCTACCCGCGTGGTTTTCCCGTTGGGAAAGCGGCCGGGTGCGATGGGATGAGATGCATCGAGGGTACTGCTATCTGCTCTTGACGGGAAGGTGCTCCGCCGCGGCTTGCCGGAGGGCGGCACCGGATATATAAATTCTTATATAATCCAGTGCCATGAAATCCCTTCGCTTCGTGGGCTCGGCCCTGGACGATTTGCGCAATTTCCCTGCCGAGGCCAGGCGCCATGCCGGCTTCGCGCTGGATGCGATCCAGCGCGGCATGATGCCGCCCGACTTCAAGCCGATGGTGACGGTCGGCCCCGGAGCCTATGAGGTGCGCATTCACGTGGAGGGCGAGTGGCGCGTCATCTACGTGGCCAAGTTTGCGGATGCGGTCTATGTGCTGCACGCCTTTCCCAAGCGCACGCAGAAGACCACCAAGGCCGATATCGAGCTCGCTGCCCGCCGCTACAGACAGATTGAAGAGTGACCTCATGAAAGACATCATCACCGAATCGGGCGGCAACGTGTTTGCCGACCTCGGCTTCTCCGACGAGGAAGCCACCCTGCTCAAGCTGCGGGCCGATCTCATGGCCTCGCTGCGTCAGGTCATCGACGCCCGCGGATGGACCCAGGCCCAGGCGGCGGACGCGCTGGGCATCAGCCAGCCGCGCGTCTCCGATCTGGTGCGCGGCAAGTGGGACAAGTTCAGCCTCGACATGCTGGTGTCGCTGGTGGTGCGCTCGGGGCTGCATCCGCGCCTGGAAATCGAGGCGGCATAACCGGGACCGGACCCGGAGCCGGCCATGCCGGCACCGCGCATGACGCGGCGTTTCGCGCCGGTCATTCCAAACGCAAAAAGGGCGCCGAAGCGCCCTTTTGCAAATCAACAATCCTGACGGCACCTGGCGCCCGGCAGCGCTCAGAACCCCTCGAGCACGATCTTGCCGCGCGCGCGGCCGCTTTCCAGCAAGGCATGCGCGCGGCGCAGGTTGGCCGCGTCAATGGTGCCGTAGTGCTCGCCGAAGGTGGTCTTGAGCGTGCCGTCGTCGATCAGCCCGGCCACGCGGTCGAGGATCTCGTGCTGGCGGATCATGTCCGGGGTCTCGAACATGGAGCGGGCGAACATGAATTCCCAGTGCAGCGAGGCCGACTTGCGCTTGAGCGGCATGGCGTCCAGCGTGGCGGGGTCGTCGATCAGCGCGAACTGGCCTTGCGGGGCCAGCGCTTCGACCAGCGCGGCGTAGTGCGCGTCGGTATGGGTCAGGCTGGCGATGTGCTCGACCTGCCTGACGCCGATGCGGGCCAGCTCGGCCGCCAGCGGCTGGCTGTGGTCGATGACGTGGTGGGCGCCGAGGTCCCGCACCCATTGCTGGGTTTCGGCGCGCGAGGCGGTGCCGATGATGGTCAGTCCGGTGAGCTTGCGCGCGAGCTGCACCAGGATCGAACCCACGCCGCCGGCCGCGCCGACCACCAGCAGGTGCTGGCCCGCGCCGCCGCCTTCGGCGATGTGGAGGCGGTCGAACAGCAGTTCCCAGGCGGTGAGCGCGGTCAGCGGCAGCGCGGCGGCGTGGGCATCGCTCAGCGTGGCGGGCTTGTGGCCGGCGATGCGCTCGTCGACGAGGCTGTATTCGGCGTTGGTGCCGGGGCGGCCCAGCGTGCCGGCGTAGTAGACCGCGTCGCCGGGCTGGAACAGCGTGACCTCGGCGCCCACGGCCGTCACCGTGCCGGCGGCGTCCCAGCCCAGCACGCGCGGGGCTTCGGTCGGGAAGTTGGCGCGCACCTTGGTGTCCACCGGGTTGACCGAGATGGCGCGGATCGCCACCAGCAGGTCGCGCGGGCCGGGCGTGGGCACGGGCAGTTCGATGTCGACCAGCGAGGCCGGGTCGGTGATGGGCAGGTCGTTGCGGGTGTAGGCGATGGCTTTCATGGCGGACAGGTTCCTGGACATGGGAATCGGGCGAACAAGGCAGGCGGTAAGCGACGGTGAGCGGCAACCGATGCATGCCGCGATGTTCGCCTATCCGGCTTCCGCGAAAAATGCTCTAATCGAGCAAACACTTTCGCTGATCCGAAGAAAATGCTCAGGCTCGACGATCTCCAGGTATTTGTCCGGACCGCCGAGTCGGGCAGCTTTTCCGCGGCGGCCCGGCTGCTGGACATCACGCCGGCGCTGGCCAGCAGCGCCATGAAGCGGCTGGAGCAGGAGCTGGGCCTGCGCCTGTTCGTGCGCTCCACGCGCAGCCTGCGCTTGTCGGAAGAAGGCGAGCGCTACCTGCCGCACGCGCAGGCGGCGCTGGCAGCCATCGACGGCGGGCGCCAGGCGCTGGCGCAGGCCAGCGCCGAGATTGCCGGGCCGATCCGGCTGTCGGCGCCGTCGGACCTGGGGCGCAACGTGCTGCTGCCCTGGCTGGACGCGTTCCAGCAGGCGCATCCGAAAGTCTCGCTGTACCTGCGCATCAGCGACCAGGCCGCGGACTTCTTCCGCCAGCCGCTCGACATCGGCGTGCGCTACGGCACGCTGGCCGATTCCAGCCTGGTGGCGCTGCCGCTGGCGCCGGCCAACCGCCGCACGCTGTGCGCCTCGCCCGCCTACCTGAAGCGCCACGGCGCGCCGGCCTCGCCGGCGGACCTGCGCAAGCACAACTGCCTGCGCTACGTGATGGGCGACCAGACCCACGAGCGCTGGACCTTCCACCTGCCGCGCGGCGTGGAAACCGTGACCGTGAAAGGCGACCGCGTCAGCGACGATGCCGACGTGGTGCGGCGCTGGGCCGTGGCCGGCCACGGGCTGGTGTACAAATCGCGCATCGATGTCTCGCCGGACCTGTACGCCGGCCGCCTGGTCGAACTGTTCCCGCCCGAGCACGGCGAGCCGACGCCGCTGCAACTGGTCAGCGCGCACCGCACGCTGCTCACGCCGGCGGTGCAGCGGCTGCACGAGTTCCTGCGCACACGCTGCGCCGACATTCTTTACCGACGGAAATAACCGGGCCGCGCGCGCCTCACAGCCCCGGCTCCGGACACTGCGTGGCGCCGGCGCGCCGCTGGCCCAGGCGCCGGCCCAGCGCGCGCCCGAGGATGGCCAGCCAGCGCCACGACAGCGGCACCGGGGTTTCGGCCAGCGTGAAGCGGGCGCCCTCGCTCTCGCCGGACAGCCAGACCCTGGCGCCGGCCGGCAGCGCGCAGCAGGCGCCGGGCAGCAGCCAGATGTCGGCGTGATGGCCTTCGATCGTCAGCCACAGGCGTCCTTCGACCGCCTTGACGGTCTGCCCTTCGCGGGCGCGCCAGCCCACCGGCCGGCCGGGTTCATCCAGTTCGAAGATCCGTAGTTCACGCATGTTGCCGCTCCTGTCTCTGCATTGCGGTGTGCTCCATGCCCTGCCGCGCCGACTGGCGGGGGCACCTCCTCCGCATGCCTTCCATTATTCACGGCGGCAACTACAATCCCATGAACAGTTGTGAACAGTTTTCCATGCACTGTTCAGTAGTTTTTCCTGACACTTGCCTTTTCCGGCACACGTTCTTCCCCGACACGCGCCCTCATGAAGCTCACTCTCGTCCCCGCCACCGGCGTGCCCATCACCGACCAGATCGTCAACGAGGTCAAGAGCTGGATCAGCTCGAGCGAGGTGCGCCCCGGCGCGCGCCTGCCGTCGATCCGCCAGCTCGCCGCCGAGCACGGCATCAGCCGCTTCCCGGTGATCGAGGCCTATGACCGGCTGGTGTCGCAGGGCCTGCTCGATTCGCGCCACGGCTCGGGCTTCTTCGTGGCGGACAGCCCGCTGCTGGCGCGCGGCGCCAACGGCTGGTCCAACCCGAGCCTGGCCGAGGATCTCTCCGACCACATCCTGGAGCAGTTCAACCACCCGAGCGCCACGCTCAAGCTGGCGGGCGGCTTCGTGCCGGAGCAGTGGCGCGACCTCGAAGGCCTGACCCAGGCCATCCGCCAGGTCTCGCGCACGGAAGTGGCCAGCGTGATCCACTACGCCACGCCGATGGGCCTGCCGGAGCTGCGCCAGCACGTGCTCACGCGCGTGCGGCAACTCGGCATCACCGCCGAGCTGCCGCAGGTGCTGATCACCAGCGGCGCCAGCCAGGCGCTGGACCTGGTGGTGCGCCGCCTGCTCAAGCCCGGCGACACGGTGTTCGTGGAAGACCCCGGCTACTACAACCTGTTCGGCCTGCTGCGCCTGCACGGCGTGCGCCTGGTGGGCGTGCCGCACACCGCCAACGGCCCCGACCCCGACGCCGCCGAGGCGCTGCTGCGCGAGCACAAGCCCAAGCTGTTCTTCACCAACAGCGTGCTGCAGAACCCCACCGGCTCCACGCTGGCGCCGCCGGTGGCGTTCCGGCTGCTGGAGCTGGCGCGCAAGCACGGCTTCCGCTTCGTCGAGGACGACATCTTCTCCGACTTCCAGACCCACTTCACCGACCGCCTCGCCACGCTGGACCAGCTCGAGCACGTGATCTACATCGGCGGCTTCTCCAAGACGGTGTCGGCCTCGCTGCGCATCGGCTACCTGGTGGCCGACAAGGCGCTGGTCAAGGACCTGGTGGACGTGAAGGTGCTGACCAGCGTGGCCGGCTCGCACTTCGCGGAAGCCGTGACCGCGGCGCTGCTCGAGCGCGGCGCCTACCGCAAGTACATGGAGCGGCTGCGCCTGCGCGTGCGCCAGGCCACCGCGGGCGCGGTGCGGCGCCTGCACGGCGCGGGCTGGGAAGTCTATTGCGAACCGGCCGGCGGCAACTTCCTGTGGGCGCGCACGCGCGGCGTGGCGGACTCGCGCGAGCTGGTGACGCTGGCCGAGCAGCACGGCGTGACGCTGGCGCCGGGCAATTACTTCCGCCCCGGCGGCGAGACCTCGGCCTGGATCCGCATCAACTCGGCATTCGTGGAGGAGCCGCGCGCGCTGGCTTTCCTGGAAGAGGCCGGCGCGCGCCGGGGATAAGCGGGAGAGAAGGCAGGCCCGCTCCTGGTTTACTTCGCATGCAAAGTAGATATACTTTGCATGCGAACTTTATTTCAGGAGACCGCATTGATCCCGGAACTCGACACCGACCTCGCCGGCGGCGTGCTCACGCTGACCATCTCGCACACCGACAAGAAGAACGCGCTGACCAACGCCATGTACGGCGCGCTGGCGGACGCCATCGAAGGCGCGCAGGATGACCCCCGCATCCGCGTCGTCGTCATCCGGGGCGCCGGCGACACCTTCAGCGCCGGCAACGACGTCAGCGAATTCGCCGCCCAGGCCGCCGGCAACGGCCCGGCCGAGCGGCACGTGACGCGCTTCCTGCACAGCCTCGCCACCGCCAGGCTGCCGCTGGTGGCCGCCGTGCAGGGCAAGGCGGTCGGCGTGGGCACCACCATGCTGCTGCATTGCGACTACGTGCTGCTGGCCGACGATGCCCAGCTCATCACGCCGTTCATCAACCTCGCGCTGGTGCCGGAAGCCGCCTCCAGCCTGCTGATGCCGCTGCGCGTGGGGCACGCGCGCGCGTTCGAGATGTTCGCGCTCGGCGAGCCGGTGGCGGCCGCGCAGGCGCTGGCCTGGGGCCTCGCCAACCGCATCGTGCCGGCGCGCCAGCTGCATGCGGAAGCCAAGGCGATGGCCGCGCGCATCGCCGCCAAGCCGGCCGGCTCGCTGCTGGCGATGAAGGGACTGATGCGCGACGGGCAGGCGCTGGTCGCGCAGATGGAGGCGGAAAGCGCCTGCTTCGAAGCGCGCCTGAAGAGCGCCGAAGCCCGGGAAGCCTTCAGCGCGTTCGCGCAGCGCCGCCCGGCCGATTTCTCGAAGGTGGCGCGCGCGTAGGCGCCTGCCTTCGGTCATTCAGTCGCTCAGTCGCTCGGTCGCTCGGTCGCTCAGTCGCCCGGCCGCTCAGTCGTCGACGGCGGGAAACTTCTCCTGCAGGCTCTGCAGCCAGCGCGCGACGATGGCCATCTCCGCCTCGCTGAAGCCTTCGGTCAGGCGGGCGTTGAGCTGCGCCAGCCCCGCCTTGGCGCGGGCCCGCGCGGCGCGGCCCGCCGGCGTCAGCCAGATGCGCGAGGCGCGCCCGTCGTCCGCGTCGGCGCGCCGCTCCACCAGGCCCGCCAGGGCCATGCGGTCCACCAGGCCACTCATGCCGGGGGCGCCCATGTCGAGCGCGGCGGCCGCCTCGCTCATCAGCGCGCCGTTGTTTTTGCCCAGGAAGTACAGCAGGCCCGCCTGCGCCGCGGTCACGCCGCCGGCCGCGGCGCGCGCCTGCGTCCAGCGCTGCAGGCGGCGCTGGCCCACGTTCAGCAGGTAGACCAGGCGGCGCTCCGAATCGTCCTTTACCGTCAACTTGTCGTCCTCGATCGTCGTCCTCGAATCGGTGGCTGCCCTTGCTCGTGAAAGGCGCGCGAAGAGATTCGCGTGCGAACCTTATCATGCCGGGCGGCGTTCGGGCACGCCGGCGGCGGCGCGCACCTCAGCCGCCATGCGGCACCGCGTCGCGGCGCGCGTAGGAAAAGCCGTACTCGAGAGCAGCAAGTCCCGGCCGATCATCCACGCGGCGATTTCGCCTGGCGTGGCTGTATGCGTGGACCACATGTCAACATGTGTTAGAAGCGCCGCCTACAGCACGTAGTCGGCTTTACAGATGGAGGCATATATCTAGAATGGCGCGGTAAGGTCATCCATTCCACAGGAGGTGCCATGCGTACCGTTGCCATTTTCAGGAACAACGCCGGCCAGGCCATCCACATTCCCAAGGACATGCAGTTCGACGGCGTGACCGAACTGGAGATCCGCCGCGACGGGGACACGATCCTGCTGCGCCCGGTGCGGCCGTCGTGGGTGTCGTTCACGGGCGAGCCGCTGGCGGATGGCGATTTCCTCACCGAGCGCCCGGCCGTCGTCCAGATGGGAGGCTTCGATCTGTCCGGCACGGATGGGAACAAGGAGGCGACCCGGGAGTGAAGCGGCTCTACATGCTCGACACCAATATCTGCTCGTTCGTCATGCGCGAGCGCCATCCCGAAGTGCTCGCCAGGCTCCAGGCCTGCGTCAGCGCGCAGCACCGCATCGTCGTATCGGCCATCACCTATGCGGAAATGCGCTTCGGCTCGGTCGGCAAGAAAGCCTCGCCGAAGCACACCGCACTCGTTTCCGCTTTTGTCTCGCGCCTCGACGGCATCCTGCCCTGGGATGCGGCCGCCGTCGATACCACCACGGCAATCCGCGTGGAACTGGCCGCGCGCGGCACGCCGGTCGGCGACAACGATGCCGCCATCGCGGGACATGCCAGCGCCGCCGGCGCCACGCTGATCACCAACAACGTGCGCGAGTTCCGGCGCATACCGGGACTTCGGTTCGAGGACTGGGCAACGCCGCCCGCGTGAGCCGCGGCGGCGCCAGCCGCAAAAGAAAAATGCCCTTGCACCATCCGGTGAAGGGCATTCGCAGCGCCAGGGCCAGGGGCGGACATCGCCGCCCGCCCCCGCCGGCAGCGTTATTTCGCCACCGGCATCGTGAACTCCGCGCCCTTGCCGATGCTGTCCGGCCAGCGCTGCATGATGCTCTTGTAGCGCGTGTAGAAGCGCACGCCTTCCTCGCCGTAGGCGTGGTGGTCGCCGAACAGCGAGCGCTTCCAGCCGCCGAACGAGTGCCACGCCATCGGCACCGGGATCGGCACGTTGATGCCGACCATGCCGACCTGGATCTGGCGCGAGAACGCGCGCGCCACGCCGCCGTCGCTGGTGTAGCAGGACACGCCGTTGCCGAACTCGTGCGCGTTGATCAGCGCCACCGCGTGGGCGAGGTCGTTTACGCGCACCACCGACAGCACCGGGCCGAAGATCTCTTCCTTGTAGATGGTCATGTCCGGGGTGACGTGGTCGAACAGCGTGCCGCCCACGTAGAAGCCGCCTTCGTGGCCGTCGACCTTGTGGCCGCGGCCGTCGGTCACGAGCGTGGCGCCCTCTTCCACGCCGCGGGCGATGTAGCCCTCGACCTTGGCCTTGTGCGCGGCCGTGACCAGCGGGCCCATCTCGGCGTCGGCTTCCATGCCGTTGCGGATCTTCAGCGTCCTGGCGCGCTCGGCCAGGCGCGGCACCAACTTGTCGGCCACGTCGCCGACCGCCACCGCCACCGAGATCGCCATGCAGCGCTCGCCGGCCGAGCCGTAGGCGGCGCCGATCAGCGCGTCCACGGCCTGGTCGAGATCGGCGTCGGGCATCACCACGAGGTGGTTCTTGGCGCCGCCCAGGGCCTGCACGCGCTTGCCGTGCCTGGTGCCTTCGGTATAGATGTACTCGGCGATCGGCGTGGAGCCGACGAACGACAGCGCCTGCACGTCCTTGTGCGCGAGCAGCGCGTCGACGGCTTCCTTGCCGCCCTGCACGACGTTGAACACGCCGTCGGGCAGGCCGGCCTGCTTGAGCAGGTCGGCGATCAGCAGCGAGGGCGACGGATCGCGCTCGCTCGGCTTGAGCACGAAGGTGTTGCCGCACGCCAGCGCCACCGGGAACATCCACATCGGCACCATCACCGGGAAGTTGAACGGCGTGATGCCGGCCACCACGCCGAGCGGCTGGCGCAGGTTCCAGTTGTCGATGCCGCCGCCGATGTTGTCGGTGAAGTCGGTCTTGAGCAGGTTGGGGATGCCGCAGGCGAACTCCACCACCTCGACGCCGCGCGTGACTTCGCCCTTGGCGTCGGAGAACACCTTGCCGTGCTCGCGCGTGATCAGCGCGGCGAGGTCGTCGTGGTGGCGGTCGAGCAGTTCCTTGAACTTGAACAGGATGCGCGCGCGCTTGAGCGGCGCGGTCTCGGACCAGGCCGGGAACGCCGCGTGCGCGGCGGCCACGGCGGCGTCAACGTCCCGCGCGCCGCCCAACGCCACGCGGGCGGCCACGGCGCCGGTGGCCGGGTTGAAGACATCGGCGAAGCGGTCCGAGGAGGCGGCGCGCACGGTGCCGCCGATGTAGTGCCCGATGTCGGCGATCTGCCGGTTTTCTGCGATGTTCACGTCGGTGTCCCCTGTCTGGTCGCCGCGGTTACTGCAATTCCTGCAGGACCTTCTTCACGGTGTCGAACATGTGGCCGATCTGCTCTTCGGTGATGATCAGCGGCGGCGAGAAGGCCAGGATGTCGCCGGTGTAGCGCACCAGCACGCCGCGCTCCAGGCACTTGAGGAAGGCCTCGTAGCCGCGCGCGCCGGGCTGGCCCGCGCGCGGCTCCAGCTCGATGCCGGCCACCAGGCCGAAGTTGCGGATGTCCTTCACGTGCGGCGCGCCGCGCACCGAATGCGCGGCGGTCTCGAACGCGGGCGCCAGCGCGGCGGCGCGGCCGAACAGGTCCTCGTTCTTGTAGATGTCCAGCGTGGCGATGGCCGCGGCGGCGGCCAGCGGGTGGCCCGAATACGTGTAGCCGTGCAGGAACTCGATCGCGCCCGGCGCGGCGGAGTTGATCACGGCGTCGTGCACTTCGCGGCGCACCGCCACCGCGCCCATCGGCACGGCCGCGTTGTTGATGGCCTTGGCCATCGTGATCAGGTCCGGCGTGACCTTGAAGCGCTCGGCCGCGGTGGCCGCGCCCAGGCGGCCGAAGGCGGTGATGACCTCGTCGAAGATCAGCAGGATGCCATGCTTGCTGGTGATCTCGCGCAGCTTTTCCAGGTAGCCCACCGGCGGCACCAGCACGCCGGCCGAGCCGGACAGCGGCTCGACGATCACGGCGGCGACGTTGGACGGGTCGTGCAGCGCCAGGATGCGCTCGAGATCCTCGGCCAGGTGCGCGCCCCATTGCGGCTGGCCCTTGGAGTAGGCCGCCTCGGCGATGTTGAGCGTGGCCGGCAGGTGATCCGCGCCGGGCATCAGGTTGCCAGAGAAGACCTTGCGGTTGCCGCCGATGCCGCCCACCGCCATGCCGCCGAAGCCCACGCCGTGGTAGCCGCGCTCGCGGCCGATGAAGCGCGTGCGCTGGCCCTCGCCGCGCGCGCGGTGGTAGGCCAGCGCGATCTTCAGCGCGGTGTCGACCGATTCCGAGCCCGAGTTGGTGAAGAAGATGCGGTCCAGGCCCGCGGGCATGATGCCGGCGAGCTTGGTGGCGGCTTCGAACGTGAGCGGGTGGCTCATCTGGAACGGCGGCGCGTAGTCCAGCGTCTGGATCTGGCGCGCCACGGCTTCGGTGATCTCGGTGCGGCAGTGGCCGGCGGCCACGCACCACAGGCCGGCGCAGCCGTCGAGCACCTGGCGGCCGTCATGGGTGGTGTAGTACATGCCGCTGGCCGAGGCCAGCAGGCGCGGCGCCGCCTTGTACTGGCGGTTGGCGGTAAACGGCATCCACAGGGCGTCGAGATCGGGGATCACGGTCTTGGCGGCATCCATACGTCCTCCTCAGGGGGTTCGGCTAGGGGCGCGGCGTGCGGGCCGCGCCCGGGTTGTTCGGTCGGTTGTCCGGGGGCACTGCTGGTGAATGCGGCCACTGTAGCGGTACGGCCTGTCTTGAAGAATATACGGTCGGCAAAACCTCGCCTGACCGTACAGGTTCTAGTGCAACAACCGTACAGATCACGGCATGGCGCCGATGCCGGCCGGCACGGCCGATGGCAACGCGATTGCGCATTGCGTCATGGAAATCCGCGCCCGCGCGGGCATTGCGCGGCAGCGTGGCATCGAGGTGCCGCGAGGCCGTGCTTCCCGTTGGCCGGGCGGTGCGCTTAAACTGTACAGGTTCATTTCCATCGCGCGTGACGCATGCTCAACCTGGAACTCGTGCGCGGCCGCCGCAGCGGCGACACCCTGACCGAACAGATCGTGGCCGGCATCGCCAGCCTGGTCGACCGCCGCGTGCTGCGCGCCGGCGTGGCGCTGCCTTCGGTGCGGCGCTTCGCCCAGCAGCATGGCATCAGCACCTTCACCGTGGCCGAGGCCTACGGCCGCCTGACCGCGCTGGGCTACCTGAGCGCGCGCGTGGGCTCGGGCTACACGGTGGCGCACCGCCACGCGCCCGCCGGACAGGTGCCGGCGGCACGCTGGGAAGCACCCGGACTCAACGCCGCCTGGCTGCTGTCGGACGTGTTCGCCGACCACTCGGTGCCGATCAAGGCCGGCGCGGGCTGGCTGCCCGGCGACTGGCTCAACGAGGAAGGGCTGCATCAGGCCATGCGCGCGGCCGCGCGCGTGCCGGCCGCGCAGGTGTCGGGCTACGGCCATCCCTACGGCTTCGCCGCGCTGCGCGAGCATATCGCCGCCGGCCTGAGCCAGTACGGCATGCCGGTGCAGGCCCAGCAGGTGGTGCTCACGCAGGGCGCCACCCAGGCGCTGGACCTGGTGGTACGCACGCTGCTGCGCCCCGGCGACACGGTGCTGGTGGAGGATCCCTGCTACTGCAACCTGCTGCAGATCCTGCGCCTGGCCGGGCTGCGGGTGGTGGGCGTGCGCCGCACCGCGGCCGGGCTGGACACCGACGCGCTCGACCACGCCATCCGCACCCACGCGCCGCGCGCGCTGTTCGTCAACACGGTGCTGCAGAACCCGACCGGCGGCACGCTCACCAGCATGAACGCGCACCGCGTGCTGCAGCTGGCCGAGCAATACCGGCTGCTGGTGGTGGAAGACGACATCTACCGCGAGCTGGCGCCGGCCGGCTCGCCGATGCTGGCGGCAATGGACGGGCTGTCGCACGTGATCTACGTGAACGGCTTCTCCAAGACCATCGCGCCCTCGCTGCGGGTGGGCTACCTCGCGGCCAGCCCGGAACTGGCCAAGGCGCTGGCGCGCACCAAGATGGCGGTGGGGCTGACCTCGTCGGAAGTGACCGAGCGGCTGGTGTACTCGGTGCTGGCCAGCGGCCACTACGGCCGCCACGTGGCGGCGCTGGCCGAGCGGCTGCGCGGCCAACAGGACCGCATCACGGAGAAGATGGAGGCGCACGGGCTGGAAGTGCTGCTGCGCCCGGAAGGCGGGATGTTCGCCTGGGCGCGCGTGCGGCCGGAGGACAGCGGGAAGAACGGGGCAAGCGGAGAAAGAGAAGGAAGCGACGGCGAGGCCGCGCGCTCCGGCAACCGGCTGGCCACGCTGGCGCTGGAGCACGGCATCTGGCTCGCGCCGGGATCGTATTTCGTGCCGGACGAGGGCGATTCGCCGTGGATCCGCTTCAACGTGGCCACCAGCGACGCGCCGGCGCTGTGGCGCTTCTTCGATTCGCTGCGCGGCGGGCAGGACCGCGCCGCGCCGGCGGAAAGCCCGGCGCGCGGCGCGCGTGGCGCGCGCCCGGGGCTGGCGCGGCTGGCCTGATGGGCGCCGGGCGTCAGGCCCGGCGGTTCGCTTCAGAAGCGATAACGCACGTAGCCGGTGTAGAAGCCGCTGCCCGGATTGGGCTGCTTGATGCCGGCGTTGGAGACGTGCTGGTAGCGGAAGCCGGCCTCATAGGCGGTCTTCGGGCCGAAGGCCACGCCCAGGCCCAGCATGTCCGAGAACTGGAACAGGCTGCCCGAACGGTGCTCTTCCGAGGTGTACTTGCTGCTCAGCATGCGCACGCCGACCGCGGCTTCGAGGAACGGCACCCAGGCGCCGCCGCGCTTTTCCAGGCGCCACACCGGCGTGAAGCCGAATTCGGTCAGGTTGTGGTGGTTGGTGCCGCTCAGGGTGTTCCACTCGGCGACTTCGGCTTCCCACTGCAGCTTGAACTGCCAGCCCTGCGGGTTGCCCCAGGCAAAGCCGGAATCCCAGTTGACGCCGACTTCGTACTTGTTGATGTTGTGGCCGGGATCGCGGCCGACGGCCACGTGGACCGCGGGATCGGCGTGCGCGGCAGCGCAGGCGCCCAGAGCGGCGACGGCGCCGAGCGCCTTGAATTGCGATGCGAACCGGCGGGCAAGGCCGGCCTTCTTCTTCTGATTGGTCATGTGCAAGGTGGTGGTGAAACCGCGAGAATGGCAAGTCCTGGCGAAAACCTTGCCACCTCCGCGCGGCAAGGCCGACCACCCGTACTCAGGACCAGAGGCGCTCCATCACCCAGCCCGCGGTCACGGCGATCGCAAGCCAGGTGCCGATGCATCCGGCAATAAAACGGTAAGTCATGGTCAAGTTCCGCAACAGACGCCTGGACTCCCAGGCGAACAATCGCGAAATTATACATCCATTCATGAATGTATGTTGAGCCGGTCGACCACTTCGGCCAGGACGTGTCGTACTGGTGGGCGATTATGCACCTCCGGGCCCCATCGTGCTCGGCATGACTGCGGGTTGTTGCCGCGCTGCGTCATCCGCGCCCGGTGGCTCCGCCGCCGCGCATCACGGCGGCGAACTCGGCCGGCGGCAGCGGCCGGCCGAGCAGGAAACCCTGCGCCGCGTCGCAGCCCTCGTCGGCCAGCAGGCGCTGCTGGGCCTCGTTTTCCACGCCCTCGGCGAGGCTGCGCAGGCCCAGCGAGCGCGCCAGCGCGATCACCCCGCGCATCACCGCCAGCGCCTCGGGCGCGCGGCCCAGCGCGGCGACGAACGATTTGTCGACCTTGAGCGTGTCGACCGGCAGGCGCGTCAGGTAGGCCAGGCTGGAGTAGCCCGAGCCGAAATCGTCCAGCGAGGCGCTGATGCCGGCCCGCTTGAGCTCGCCCAGCGCCGCGGCGGCGTTGTCGAGGTCGGTCATCAGCGCGTTCTCGGTGACTTCCACGTCGAGCAGCGCGCACGGCACCCGGTGCTCGCTCGCCAGCCCGGTCAGGACCCCGGCCAGCCCCGGCATCACCAGTTGGCGGGCCGACAGGTTGAGCGAGATCTTGGGCACCGGCAGGCCCTCGCGGCGCCAGCCGGCGATCTGGCCGCACACGGCGCGCATCACCCACATGCCGACCGCGGCCTCGAGCGGCGACTCGAGCACCACGTCGAGGAAGGCGCCCGGCAGCAGCAGCCCGTGCACCGGGTGCTGCCAGCGCAGCAGCGCCTCGGCGCCCACCAGGCGCGCGTCCGGCAGCGACCATTGCGGCTGGAAGTGCAGCACGAGCTGGTCGTCGGCCAGCGCCGCCAGCAGGTCGGCGCGCAGCTGCAGGCGCTGGCGCATGCCGTGCGCGAGATCGCGGTGGAAGGTGCGGAACTGGAAGCGGCCCGCGCCCTTGGCGGCGTACATGGCGGCGTCGGCGTGGTTGAGCAGCGTGTCGGCGCCGCTGCCGGCCTCGGGCCATTGCGCGATGCCCACGCTGGCGCCCAGCAGCACCGTGTGGCCCTCGACCTGGAACGGATGCGAGACGCCGGCCAGGATGGTGCCGGCGAAGCGCTCGGCCTGGCCGGCATGGGCGCAGCGCAGCACGAAGACGAACTCGTCGCCGCCCACGCGCGCGACGAAGGCGTCGGGGCCGAGCAGCGCCAGGAAGCGCTCGGCCACTTCGCGCAGCAGGGCGTCGCCGGCGGCGTGGCCGAACGCATCGTTCACTTCCTTGAAGCGGTCCAGGTCGACGAACAGCACGGCCACGCCGTCGCGCGCGCCGTCGCCGCCGTCATTGCTGCCGCCCGCCGCGGCGGCGCGCGCCGCGGCCGCCTCGGCCACCGCGTCAGCCAGCACCTGCGTGCAGCGGCGGCGGTTGGGCAGGCCGGTCAGGTAATCGTGGCCGGCGTGGTATTCGAGCTGCGCGGACTGCTCGCGCTCGCTGCTGACGTCGCGGAACAGGATGGCCAGCCCGCCGGCGTGCGGGAACACGCGCGCCTCCAGCCAGCAGGCCAGCGGCGCATGGAACGCGGTGCTGGTGCGGGGCTCGCCGCTGGCGGCGGCCTCGACGCCGGCCTGGTAGCTGGGCGAGCCGTCCAGCTCGGGGCAGCAGTCGCGGATGGCGCGGCCCAGCAGTTCGGCGCGGCTGCGCCTGAACAGGCGCTCGGCGGGCCGGTTGACGTAGGTGAAGCGCCAGTCGCGGTCGAACGCGACGACGGCATCGGCGATGCTGTCGAGCAGCAGGTCCGGCTGCCCGGCGGCGGCGGCCACGCCCGCCGCCGCGCTCGCGCCTGCAGGCGCGGCGAACGTGGCGGGAGGTGACGGGATCGGTGCGCGCGGCGGGGTGTCGTCCATAGGGGAGAGAAGTGCCGGGCTGCCGCGCGTCCCGGACCGGGACACGACGGCAAATGGCAGGCATGGCGCGCATTTTATCCCCGAACACCGCGCTTTGTGCCCTCATTGCGCGATAAAGCGCGGGCCGTGGCGCGCATGCACGCGCGGGCTACCCCCCGTCATCCCCACTCGCGCCGGGCGGCGCAATGCGTCTGCGTGCAGCGCGATGTGCCTCGATGTGTCTCGATGCGGCTCAGTGTGGCTCAGTGCGCGGCCAGCAGGAACGGCAGCGTCTCTTCCAGCAGCAGCTCGGGCGCTTCCTCGGCGATGTAGTGGCCGCACGGCAGGCTCTTGCCGCGCACGTCGCGCGCCACCTTGCGCCACTCGTCCAGCGGCGCGAAGCAGCGGCCCACCGCGCCCTGCTCGCCCCACAGCGCGAGCATCCCGCACTCGACCTTGCGCCCGGCGGCGAGATCGGCGCGGTCGTGCTCGAGGTCGATCGAAGCGCTCGCGCGATAGTCCTCGCACAGGCCGTGCGCGGCGCCGGGCAGCTCGAGGCAGCGCAGGTATTCGGCCATCGCCGCGTCCGTGAACGGCGCCAGGCCGGCCCTGCGCGCGCCCATCGTGCTGCGCAGGTAGAGCGCCGGGTCGGCCTCGATCAGCGTCTCGGGGAACGGCGCCGGGCGGATCAGGAAGAACCAGTGCCAGTACGCGGTGGCGAACTGCAGGCTGGTCTGCTCGTACATCGCCAGCGTGGGCGCGATGTCCAGCGTCACCAGCCGCCGCACCGCGCCGGGATGGTCGAGCGCCATGCGGTGCGCCACGCGCGCGCCGCGGTCGTGCGCCATCACCAGGAGGCGCTCGAAGCCGAGCGCGTGCATGAGCGCGACCTGGTCCTGCGCCATGACGCGCTTGCTGTAGTTGGCGTGGTCCGGCAGGCCGGCGGGCTTGCCGCTGTCGCCGTAGCCGCGCAGGTCGGTGGCGACCACGGTGAAGTGGCGCGCCAGCGCGGCGGCCACCTTGTGCCAGATCACGTGGGTCTGCGGATGGCCGTGCAGCAGCAGCAGGGCCGGGCCCTGCCCGCCCACCACGGCGTGGATCTCGACGTCGCCGCAGGGCACGCGGCGCGGGGTGAAGCCTTCGAACACGATCGGTCCTCCTGAATGCGGCCGCGCCTAGGCGGACAGCCGCGCCATCGTCCGGGCCGCGACATCCTGCAGCCACGGCTGTGCATTGTGATGGCGCCGCGCGAATTCCGCTATGCGCGCCTGCTGCGCCAGCGTAGCGCCGATCATGTCCAGGCCCTGGCGGAACATCAGGCGGTGGCGCTCGGCCAGCGCGAAGCCGAAGCACAGCGCGCCGGCGCGCACGGTCATGGCGGCCAGGTCGATCTCGATGCGCGCGGGCGCGGGCGCCGACACCGCGGCCATCAGCGCGTCCACCTCGGCCTGCGGCAGCATCACCAGCAGCAGGCGGTTGTTGATGGCGTTGGAGTAGAAGATCTCGCCGAAGCTCGGCGCGATCACCGCGCGGATGCCGAACTGCTGCAGGCCCCACACCGCGTGCTCGCGGCTGGAGCCGCAGCCGAAGTTGGGCCCGGCCACCAGCACGCCGGCGCCCTGGTACTGCGGCTGGTTGAGCACGAAGTCCGGGCGCGGCGCGCCGTCGGCGTCGAAGCGCATGTCGTACAGCAGCCCGCGGTCCAGCCCGGCCTTGTCGATGATGCGCAGGAACTGCTTGGGCATGATCTGGTCGGTGTCGAGGTTGCCCACCGGCAGCGGCGCGCCGGTGGCGGCGATCAGGTCGTGTCCGGCCTGGCTTGCGCCGTGTCCGGTCTGGCTTTCGGTGCGGATTTCGCTACGGTTGTCAGGCATCGGTCTGCTCCAGGCGGCGCACGTCGGTGATGCAGCCGGTCAGGGCCGCGGCGGCGGCCATCGCGGGACTCATCAGGTGGGTGCGCCCGGCGCGCCCCTGGCGTCCCTCGAAATTGCGGTTGGTGGTGGAGGCGCAGCGCTCGCCGGGCGCCAGCACGTCGTCGTTCATGGCCAGGCACATCGAGCAGCCCGGCTTGCGCCACTCGAAGCCGGCGTCGCGCAGCACCTGCGCGATGCCCTCTTCCTCGGCCTGGGCGCGCACCGCGCCCGAGCCCGGCACCACCATCGCGCGCACGCCCTCGGCCACGCGGCGTCCGCGCACGATGCCGGCCACCGCGCGCAGGTCTTCGATGCGGCCGTTGGTGCACGAGCCGATGAACACGCGCTGCACCGGCAGCCCTTCGAGCGTGGCGCCGGCCTCCAGGCCGATGTAGTCGAGCGCGCGCGCCGCGGCGCTGCACGCCACGTCGTCGGCGGCGTCCGCGGGCAGCGGCACGCGCGCGTCGATGGCGATGGCCTGATCGGGGCTGGTGCCCCAGCTGACGTAGGGCGCGACGTGGCTGGCGTCGAACGCGAGCTCGCTGTCGAAGCGCGCATCGGCGTCGGAATGCAGCTCGCGCCAGCAGGCCAGCGCGCGCTCGCGCAGCTCGCCGGCGATATCCGGCGCGCGCGCCAGCACGTAGTCGACGGTGCGCGCGTCGGGGGCGATCAGCGCGCCGCGCGCGCCGGCTTCCACCGTCATGTTGCACAGGGTCATGCGCGCCTCCACGGACAGCGCGCCGATGGCGCTGCCGCAGAACTCCACCACGTAGCCGCGCGCGCCCTGCGCGCCGATGCGGCTGATGACGTGCAGGATCAGGTCCTTGGCGGTGGCGCCGCGCGGCAGCGTGCCGTCCACGCGGATGCGCATGTCCCGCGCCACGCGGTACACCAGCGTCTGCGTGGCCAGCACGTGCTCGACCTCCGAGGTGCCGATGCCGAAGCCGAGCGCGCCCAGCGCGCCGTAGGTGGTGGTATGGCTGTCGCCACACAGCACCACCATGCCCGGGCGGATCATGCCGTGCTCGGGCGCGATCACGTGCTCGATGCCCTGCAGCGCGTCGTCGGTGTCGAACAGCGCGATGCCGTGCCGCTCGCAGTTGCGCTTGAGGTTGCGCGCCTGCAAGGCGGAGGCCGGGTCCTGGATGCGGCGCGGGCTTTCCGCGTGGGTGGGGATGATGTGGTCCACCACCGCCACCTGCTGGCCCGGCGCGGGCACCGCGCGCCCGTGCTCGGCCAGCCCGGCGAACGCCTGCGGGCTGGTGTATTCGTTCATCAGGTGCAGATCCGCGTAGAGCAGCACGTGGTCGGCGTCGAGCGCCGCCACGGTGTGCGAATCCACCAGCTTGCGGTAAAAGGTACGGCCTGGCATGAGACTTGTGCTTGTGGGTGCTTGTTTGTGGGTAGCCGGCCGGCGGCGGTGGCCGCCGCGCGGCATGGCTATTCCGGCGTGATGCCGGCCTGCTTGATCTGCGCGGCCCAGCGCAGGGTTTCCTTGTGCAGCATGGCGTCGGCCTGGGCCGGGCTCATGGTGAGCGGCTCGAAGCCTTCCTTGAGCAGGCGCGCCTTCATCTCCGGCGTGGACAGCGCCTGGTTCAGCGTGCGGTTGAGCGTGGCGATGACGTCCTTGGGCGTGCCGGCCGGCGCGCTGACGATGAACCAGGTCTCGAACGTGTAGTTGGGCAGGCCCGCCTCGGCGACGGTCGGCACGCCCGGCATCAGCGGCGAGCGCTTGGGCCCGGTCACCGCCAGCGCGCGCAGCTTGCCGGCCTGCACCTGCTGCTGCGCGGCCGACAGCACCGGGAAGCTGATCTGCACCTGGCCGGCGATGGTGTCGAGCATGGCCGGGCCGCCGCCCTTGTAGGGCACGTGCAGGATGTTGGCGCCGGACTCGGACTTGAACAGCTCCGCCGCCATGTGGAGGGTGCTGCCGGTGCCGGCCGAGCCGAAGCTCAGCTTGCCGGGCTCGCTCCTGGCCAGCGCGATCAGCTGCTTCACGTCCTTGGCCGGCAGGCTGCTGGTGACCACCAGCACATGCTGCGAGGTGCCCATCGTGCCGACCGACATCAGATCGCGCTCGGTGTCGAACGGCAGCCTGGCGAACAGCGAAGGATTGACCGCCAGCGCCACGTTGTTGATGGCCAGCGTGTAGCCGTCCGGCCTGGCCTTGGCGGCCTGGTCCATGCCGATGTTGCCGGAGGCGCCGGCGCGGTTGTCCGCCACCACCGGCTGGCCGAGCTGGCGGCCCCACGCTTCGGTGATCAGGCGCGCGGCGATGTCCACGCTGCCGCCCGGCGCGAACGGCACGATCAGGCGGATCGGGCGCGCCGGGAAGGTCTCGGCGGCGCCGGCGGGCGCCAGCGCGGCGCACAGGGCGAGCGCGCCAAGCGCGGCAGCCGGGGCCCGGCGCACGCGGCGGGCCAGGGTGGTCAACGCGCGGGTCGCGGTAAAGCGGGTCATGGTGGGTCTCCTTGGTCCGGCGGCTTGGAAACGGGACCGCTTCCGCCGCGCTGTTTTATGGAGATGCCAGTGTAACCATTGAACGCGCCGCTATAATTTCATCCACAGACTTTCATTCGGTCCTTCAGTTCACCAATTCCCGTTTGGATACCTTCTCCGACCTCGCCTTCTTCGTCACCCTGGTCAAGCGCGGCAGCCTGGCCGGCGCGGCGCAGCAGTTCGGCATCACGCCGTCGGCCGCCAGCAAGCGGCTGGCCGCGCTGGAGGCGCGCCTGGGCGTGCGCCTGCTCCACCGCACCACGCGGCGCCTGAGCGTGACGCAGGAGGGCGAGGCCTACCTGGAACAGGGCGCGCGCATCCTGGCCGAACTGGAGGAGCTGGAGCAGGGCCTGGGCGGCAGCCGCGTGGCGCCGCGCGGGCTGCTGCGCGTCAATGCCACGCTCGGCTTCGGCCGGCGCCACGTGGCGCCGGCGGTGGGCGCCTTCCTGCTGGCCTGCCCGGAAGTGGAGGTCCAGCTCGAGCTGACCGACCGGCCGCTCAACCTGGCCGAGGCCGGCTTCGACGTGGGCATCCGCGTGGGCGGCCTGCCCGACGCCCGCCTGACCGCGCGCCCGCTCGCCCACAACCGCCGCCTGCTGTGCGCCGCGCCGCGCTACCTGGCCAGCCACGGCGAGCCGGCCTCGCCGCGCGAGCTGCAGCGGCACCGCTGCATCGTGCTGCGCGAGAGCGACGCCACCTACGGCACCTGGCACCTGCGCTCGGCCAGCCGCCAGGAGACCGTCAAGGTGCGCGGCCCGGCCAGCACCAACGACGGCGAGGTCGCGCTCGGCTGGGCCCTGCAGGGCCACGGCATCCTGATGCGCTCGGAATGGGAAGTGGCGCCGATGCTGCGCTCGGGCCGGCTGCGCCAAGTGCTGGCGGAGTGGTCGACGCCGCCGGCGGACGTGTCCGCCGTGTTCCTCACGCGCGACCATCTCACCGCCAAGGTGCGCGCCTTCGTCGACTACCTGGCGCGGCATTTCGCCGCACACCGCGCGCCGGACGCGCCTTACAGCGGCTGGTAGCGACTGGCAGCGGCGGCTGGCGGGCTCAGCGCAGCAGCACGATGGCCATGCCGGCCAGCCCGCAGCCCAGGATCACCGGGATCACGCCGGCCTTGAAGCGGAACAGCGCCACCGCCGCGGCCAGCCCGATCAGCGCCGAGGGCCAGTCGAAGCGGCCTTGCAGCCCGGCCGGCCACAGCACGTGATAGGCGAAGAACACCGCCAGGTTGACGATCACGCCGACCACCGCCGCCGTGATGGCGGTCAGCGGCGCGGTGAACTTCAGGTTGCCGTGCGTGCTTTCCACGAACGGGCCGCCCAGCAGGATGAACAGGAAGGACGGCAGGAAGGTGAAGAACGTCACCACCGCGGCGGCCGCCACCGCCGAGGCCACCAGCGCGTGGGCGCCGAACACGGCGTGGGTCCAGCCGCCGACGAAACCGACGAAGGCCACCACCATGATGAGCGGGCCCGGCGTGGTCTCGCCCAGCGCCAGCCCGTCGATCATCTGCGGCGCGGTCAGCCAGTGGAAATGCGCCACCGCGCCCTGGTAGACATAGGGCAGCACCGCGTAGGCGCCGCCGAAGGTCATCAGCGCGGCCTTGGTGAAGAACCAGCCCATCTGCGTGAGCGTGCCCTGCCAGCCGTAGCGCCACGCCAGCGCGCCCAGCGCCAGCGCCCATACCGCCAGGAACACCGCCAGCACGCGCGCGAAGCGCCGCCACGAGAACAGCGCGTGCGCGGGCGTGGGCGTGTGGTCGTCGATCAGCGCCGGGCCGTGCCCGGCCTTGCCGGCGCCATGCCCGCCGCCGCCGGCGAAGCGCTGCGGCGCGATGCGCCCGCCCACGTGGCCGGCCACGGCGGCGGCCACCACGATGGCCGGGAACGGCAGCCCGAGCGCGAAGATCGCCACGAACGACGCCGCCGCGATGGCCCACAGCCAGCCGTTCCGGAGCGTGCGCGAGCCGATGCGCCACGCCGCCGACACCACGATGGCCGTCACCGCCGGCTTGATGCCGTACAGCACGCCGGCCACCGCCGGCACCTCGCCGAAGCGCAGGTAGATCCACGACAGCAGCATCAGGATCAGCAGCGAAGGCAGCACGAACAGCCCGCCCGCGATCACTCCGCCCCAGGTGCGGTGCATCAGCCAGCCGATGTAGGTGGCCAGCTGCTGCGCCTCGGGGCCGGGCAGCACCATGCAGTAGTTGAGCGCGTGCAGGAAACGGCTCTCGGAGATCCAGCGGCGCCGCTCGACCAGGTCCTCGTGCATGATGGCGATCTGCCCGGCCGGGCCGCCGAAGCTGATGAAGCCCAGCTTGAGCCAGTACCAGAACGCCTGGCGCAGCGGGATCGGCGCCGGGGCGGCCGCGGAAGTCAGGGTGGAGGCATGCATCGTCTGTGGCGCTGTCTTGTAGGGTGTCTTGTGGGTTATCTTGTGCCTTGCCTGCGGCGGGCAGCGCGCCAACAATAGCAGAGACGCGTGACAGCCCGCGCCGGCGCGCCTGCCCATGCTGCCGGCAGGGACGAATCGCCCCGGTGGCGCCGCGCGCTGTTACGCTTGCGCCCGACGATATTTCCAAGCTGCACAGGACCGCCATGCATACCCAGGATCTCTCCCGCTGGACCCACAGCCACGTCTTCGACACCGGCAACCGCGCCGCCGAGCGCGGCACCCGCCTGGTGATGCTGATCACCGCCGCCACCATGGTCGTCGAGATCGCCGCCGGCCTGTGGTTCAACTCGATGGCGCTGCTGGCCGACGGCTGGCACATGAGCTCGCACGCGCTGGCCATCGGCCTGACCGCGTTCGCCTACGCCGCGGCACGCCGCTATGCCGGCGACCGGCGCTTCGCCTTCGGCGCGTGGAGGATCGAGGTGCTGGCCGGCTTCGCCAGCGCCATCTTCCTGCTCGGCGTGGCCGCGCTGATGGTGTACGGCTCGGTCGAGCGGCTGTTCAGCCCGCAGGCCATCCACTACCGCGAGGCGCTGGCCGTGACCATCGCCGGCCTGCTGGTCAACCTGGCGTGCGCGCTGATCCTGGGCGGCGCCCATCACGGACATGACCACGGGCATGACCACGGACACGGGCACGGGCATGAGCACGGCCACGATCATGGCCACGATCACCACGGCCACCACGACCTGAACCTGCGCTCGGCCTACCTGCACGTGCTGGCCGACGCCGCCACCTCGGTGCTGGCGGTGCTGGCGCTGGCCGGCGGCTGGTGGCTCGGCCTGGGCTGGCTCGACCCGGTGATGGGCCTGGCCGGCGCCGCGCTGGTCGGCCACTGGGCGCTGGGCCTGCTGCGGCAGACCGGCACCGTGCTGCTGGACCGCGAGATGGACCACCCGGTGGTGGACGAGGTGCGCGAGGTGCTGGCCGGCTTCGACGACGGCCCCGAAGGCACGCGCGTGGCCGACCTGCACGTGTGGCGCGTGGGCAAGCAGAAGTTCGCCGTGATCGCCAGCCTGGTGACGCACGACGACGCGCTCACGCCGGCGCGCGTGAAGGAGGCGCTGTCCGTGCACGAGGAACTCGCGCACGTGACGGTGGAAATCCACCGCTGCGGGCACTAGGCGGCCTGCACCTCGCCGCACTGCATCGCGCCGCCGGCGCGGCCGGCCTAGGCCATGCCGCGCTGCGCCGCCGCCACCGCCGCGGTGCGCGTCTCCACGCCAAGCTTCTCGTAGATGTGCTCGAGATGCTTGTTGACCGTGCGCGGGCTCATGCCGAGGATCTCGGCGACGTCGCGGTTGGTTTTGCCGCGCGCCACCCACACCATCACCTCCGCCTCGCGCGGCGTCAGCTCGGTGGCAGAACCGGCCACACCAGCCACGCCGCCCTCCCCGGCGGCCTGCGCGGCATAAGCCGCCAGCTCCACCACCGTCACGCCCGCGCTCACGCCGGTCAGCCGGCGCAGCTGCAGCGCGCCCAGGCGCGCGCACTGCGGGCCGGCATCGTCGCGCAGCGACTCCAGCGCCGAGGCCAGCGGCGCCGGCAGCAATTGCCCCGGCGGCACCGCGGCCAGGCCCTGCGCGCGCAGCAGCGCCGCGGCGCTGTCGTTCATCCACATCAGTTGCCCGCCCGCGCCGGCGGCCAGCATCGGCACCGCGCTGCCCAGCACGGCCGCGCGCGCGCTGCGCGCCAGGCGCGCCTTGGCGGCGTGCGAGCGCACGCGCGCCACCACCTCGGCGATCGCCACCGGCTTGGTCACGTAGTCGCAGCCGCCGACCTCGAAGCCGCGCACGATGTGGCCGGTCTCGCCCAGGCCCGTCATGAAGATCACCGGCAGGTCGGCATGGCGGTCGACCAGCGCGGCGCAGGTGGCGAAGCCGTCCATGCCGGGCATGTCCACGTCGAGCAGCACCGCGTCGGGCTCGAAGAAGGCCAGCGCGGCAAGCGCGGCGTCGCCGCTGTGGGCGGCGTGCACGGCCATCGCCTCGCCGCCGAGCGCGCGCGCGATGAAGCCGCGCGCGTCGGCGTTGTCGTCCACCACCAGCACGCGGGTCTGCAGGTCAGGAGCGGGATTCATGGAGCGCCTCGCCTAGGGAATGGTTGAATGCGTCGGCATTGCTGCGCGCCAGCGCCAGCATGCGGGCGGCCCACGGCGCGCTGGCGTCGGCGCCTTCGGCCAGCTCCGCCAGTTGCGCCTCGAGCGCGCGCTGGCGCCCGGTGGCGCCGAGCAGCAGCAGCTCGCGCAGCAGGTCGGCGGGCGGCGCCGGGGGCGGCGCCGATGAAGCGGTGGCGCTGGCGGCCGCCAGCGCGCGCCGCACCACCTCGATCAGCTCGGCCTCGCGCACCGGCTTGCTGACGAAAGCGAAATAGCCGTGCGTGGCGCGCGCCTCCTCGGTGTTCTCGTGCGCGTTGGCGGACACGATCACCACCAGCGGCGGCTGCGGCAGCGCGCGCAGCATGCGGCACAGGTCCCAGCCCGAGGCGTCCGGCAGGTTGAGGTCGAGCAGCACCAGCTGCGGCTGCCAGCGCTGCACCGCCGGCAGCACCGCGGCGCCCTCGCCGGCCTCGCGCACGGCCAGGCCGAGCGGCGCCAGGAAGCCGAGCAGCACGGCGCGGTGCGCGGCGCGGTCGTCCACCACCAGCACGCGCGCGTTGGCCGGCAGCGGGCTGTCCGGCGCGGCGGCGCGGCGCGCCAGCGGCGCCGTCACCGCCGGCAGGTACAGCCGCACCGCGAACTCGCTGCCGGCGCCGGGCGCGCTGCGCACGCGGATCTCGCCGCCCATCAGGTCGGCCAGCAGCCGCACGATGGCCAGCCCCAGGCCGATGCCCTCGCGGTCATCGTGGCCGCCGGCGCGCTCGAACGGGTCGAAGATGCGCGCCTGGTCGGCCGCGTCGATGCCGGGGCCGGTGTCGCTCACCACGATGGTGGCCAGCTCGCGCTGGTGCCGCACCGACAGCGTGACGGCGCCCTGCTCGGTGAACTTGATGGCGTTGCTGACCAGATTGATGACGATCTGGCGCAGCCGCTTGGGGTCGCCGTGCACGTGCGTGGGCAGCGCGCCCTCCACGCGGTAGTGGAACGCCAGCCCGCGCGCCGCGGCCAGCGGGCGGAACATGCGCACCAGTTCGTCGAACAGGCCCTCCAGCGCCACCGCTTCCTGCGCCAGGCGCAGCTTGCCGGCCTCGATGCGCGACAGCTCCAGCAGCCCGTCGACCAGGCTGGAGAGATGCTCGCCGGCGCGGCCGATGGTGCGCACGTCCTCGCGCAGCGCGCCCGGCAGCTGCGGCGCGCGCAGCAGCAGCTGCGAGTAGCCGAGGATGGAGTTCAGGCCGGCGCGCATCTCGTGGCTCATGCCGGTGATGAAGCGGCTCTTGGCGAGGTTGGCCTTCTCGGCGGCTTCCTTGGCGCCCTGCAGCAGCGCGTCGGTGTGGCGGTGCGCGTCGATTTCCTTCTGCAGCAGCATGTTCTGCCGCTCCGACTCTTCCTGCGCCACCGCGCGGCTCTCGTTGGCCAGCACCAGCCACCACGCCGCCACCGCGGCGAACAGCAGCAGCCCGGCGAAGATCTTGACGAACAGGCCGGTGCGCGGCTGCATGGCCGCGTACAGCGAGCCGGACAACTGCTCCTGCGTGTAGAGCAGCCACAGCAGCGTGCCGAACGCGAACACCATGCCCGCCAGCACCAGGCAGAACTGGCCGATGCGGCGCGCCATCACCGGCGGCGTGCCGGCCGGCAGCACGCGCGCCAGCGCCGTGGCGATCTGCTCCTGCGCGCTGGCGCCGGGCTTGCAGCGGTCGCCGCAGCGCGCGTCGAGCGTGCAGCACAGCGAGCAGATCGGGCCGCGGTAGGCCGGGCACGCGGCCACGTCCTCCACCTCGAACGGGTTGCGGCAGATCGTGCAGCGCACGCGCTTGTGGCGCGGGCCGAAATCCACCGGCACGCGCGCGATGTAGTAGCGGCTGTGGGTGGCGAACGCGATCAGCGGCGGGAACGCGATGGCCAGCGCCAGCCCCACGCCGATCGAGGCCGGCCGCAGCGTTTCGCCGAACGCGCCCAGGTGCACCAGCATCGACAGCGCCGAGGCCAGCATCATGGCGCCGAAGCCGGCCGGGTTGATGTCGAACAGGTAGGCGCGGCGGAACTCGATGGTGCGCGGCGACAGCCCCAGCGGCTTGCTGATGACGAGGTCGCCGACGATGGCCCCGACCCACGCCACCGCGAGGTGCGCGTACAGCGCCAGCACCTGCTCGAGCGCCTCGAACACCCCCATCGCCATCAGCATCACCGCGATCAGCACGTTGAAGCCCAGCCACACCACGCGCCCCGGGTGGCTGTGCGTGAGCCGCGCGAACA
This sequence comes from Cupriavidus ulmosensis, assembly GCF_977008105.1. Taxonomy (NCBI): domain Bacteria; kingdom Pseudomonadati; phylum Pseudomonadota; class Betaproteobacteria; order Burkholderiales; family Burkholderiaceae; genus Cupriavidus; species Cupriavidus ulmosensis. Next base: position 318,455 of record NZ_CDRMWP010000001.1, on the reverse strand, counting down.
CGTTGGACCACGCCAGCGAGCCGGCGTAGGCGTTGGTGATGTTGATCTTGGTCTGCGACAGCAGCACGAACAGCCCGGTCAGCGCCACCGCCAGCCACGCCGGGCCGGCGCCGCCGAGCGCGCGCGCGAAGCCGGCCAGGTACATCTGCGTGGGCTCGAGCGCGTGCGAGATCGGCACCTCGGCCTGCAGCGCCACGAACGCGAGGAACGCGCCGCCCGCCATCTTGGCCGCGCCCAGCAGGATCCAGCCCGGGCCGGCGGCGATCAGCGCGCTCCACCAGCGCAGCCGGTTGCGCCGCGTCAGCTCGGGCATGAAGCGCAGGAAGTCGACCTGCTCGCCGATCTGCGCGATCAGCGCGGCGGTCACGGTGGCGGCGGCGCCGAACGCATGCCACGAGAAGCCGTCGCCCTCGGCCAGGCGGCCGTTGAACGAGAGGAAGTCGGCGTACAGGCCCGGCTCGCGCCACGCGATCGCCGCGTAGGGCAGCGCCAGCAGCAGCAGCCACAGCGGCTGCGTCCACAGCTGGAAGCGCGAGATCAGCGTCACGCCGTGCGTGACCAGCGGGATCACCACCAGCGCCGAGAGCAGGTAGCCGAACGAGCGCGGCAGCCCGAACAGCAGCTCGAACGCCTGCGCCATGATGGCCGCCTCGAGCGCGAAGAAGATGAAGGTGAAGCTGGCGTAGATCAGCGAGGTGACGGTCGAGCCCAGGTAGCCGAAGCCGGCGCCGCGCGCCAGCAGGTCCATGTCCAGGCCGTGGCGGGCGGCGTAGTAGGAGATCGGCAGGCCGGTCAGGAAGATCGCCAGGCTGACCACGCCGATGGCCCACATCGCGTTGGTGAAGCCGTAGCTGAGCGTGATGGCCGCGCCGATGGCTTCGAGCGCCAGGAAAGCCACTGCACCAAAAGCGGTATTGGCCACGCGGAAGGCGCTCCACTTGCGGAACGTCCTTGGTGCAAAACGCAGCGCGTAGTCCTCCAGGGTCTCGTCGGCAACCCAGCGGTTGTAGTCGCGCCGGATCTTGCTGATGCGCTGTACGGGCTGGCTGGCGGTGGGCATGAGGGTGGATGACTCCGGACGGTGCGGACGCGGGCCGGGCGTGGGCCGCGCTGCGCTGATGCAAGAGCTGTGCCGTGCCGGCGCCGCTGCCGAGCATGCGCAGGCGGGTACGTCGAATGACGTATGGAAGCGTGCGTTGCGCTGCACCATGATCCAGCCGCAGGGTCAATCACCGCCTTCCATCGCCATCCAACCACGCCTCCAAGGAGCGTCGATCATGCGTGACAAAGCAAAGAACGGGTCCCTCCCACCGCAGCAAACCGAAGACGGCGCCACCATCTCGCCGCAGCGCCGGCGCATGATGCAGGGCCTGGCCTCGCTGCCGGCGCTGTCGCTGGCGGGCCTGTCCGGCCTGAGCATGCAGGCGCGCGCGGCGGTGCCCACGGCGGTGGCCAACACCACCAAGCTGGCCGTCACCGATACCGAGGTCACGGTCGGCCAGCTCCATTCCGCCACCGGCACGATGGCCATCTCCGAGACCGGCTCGATCCAGGCCGAGCAGCTCGCCATCGACCAGATCAACGCGGCCGGCGGCATCCTCGGGCGCAAGATCAAGGTCATCAAGGAAGACGGCGCCTCCGACTGGCCGACCTTCGCCGAGAAGTCCAAGAAGCTGCTGGTCAACGACCGCGTGGCGGCCGTGTTCGGCTGCTGGACCTCGGCCTCGCGCAAGGCCGTGCTGCCGATCTTCGAGAAGGAGAACGGCCTGCTCTACTACCCGACCTTCTACGAAGGGCTGGAGCAGTCCAAGAACGTCATCTACACCGGCCAGGAAGCCACCCAGCAGATCATCTGGGGCCTGGACTGGGCGGCCAAGCAGAAGAACGCCAAGAGCTTCTTCCTGATCGGCTCGGACTACATCTGGCCGCGCACCTCGAACAAGATCGCGCGCAAGCACATCGAGAACTTCCTCAAGCTCAAGGTGGTGGGCGAGGAGTACTACCCGCTGGGCCACACCAACTTCAACTCGCTCATCAACAAGATCAAGGTGGCCAAGCCGGACTGCATCTACGCCATCGTGGTGGGCGGCTCCAACGTGGCCTTCTACAAGCAGCTCAAGGCCGCCGGCATCACCGCCGACAAGCAGTTCCTGCTGACCATCTCCGTCACCGAGGACGAAGTGCTGGGCATCGGCGGCGAGAACATCGCCGGCTTCTACGCGGCCATGAAGTACTTCCAGTCGCTCGACAACCCCAACAACAAGGCCTTCGTGGAAGCCTTCAAGGCCAAGTACGGCGCCAAGTCGGTGATCGGCGACGTGACCCAGGCCGCCTACCTCGGCCCGTGGCTGTGGAAGGCCGCGGTGGAGAAGGCCGGCAGCTTCGACATCGACAAGGTGGTGGCCGCCTCGCCCGGCATCGAGCTGAAGACCGCGCCGGAAGGCTTCGTCAAGGTCGACCCCAACCACCACCTGTGGAGCAAGACGCGCGTGGGCCTGGCCCAGCTCGACGGACAGTTCAAGGTGGTGGCCGAGTCGCCGCAGCTGATCCCGCCGAATCCGTTTCCGAAGGGGTATCAGTAAAGCCTGGTTGGCTCCCCTCTCCCGCTTGCGGGAGAGGGGTCGGGGGAGAGGGCCGGCGCTGGCGGATGCCGCCGTGCTGGAAAAAACCGGCGGCTTCGTTTCTCGCCTCTGCGCTGGACAACACCGCTGGCCCCGCTTGATGTGGCTCCCAGCTAAACCGCCCCTCTCCCCGGCCCTCTCCCCGTGAGGGGAGAGGGGAACACCTTGCCTGGGCCAGCTCTCGCTGGTGTGGGCCCGTTCGCCGGCTTCGTCAATCGCCCGGGGGGGGGGTTCTCCCCTCTCCCGCCCGCGGGAGAGGGGCCGGGGGAGAGGGCGGAGGCCGGCCAATGCTGCCGCGCGGGACAAGACCATCGGCTTCGCTTGTTCTGCGCCCCGAAAACCGATAACCGACGCCTTCGTCCGGCGTCTTCTCTGCATTCTTTCCTTGGCGAGCGCGACATGAATCTAACCGACATGCTGAACATCGGCCTGATGCAGGGCTTTGCCGGCCTGAGCCTGTTCTCGGTGCTGCTGCTGATGGCGCTGGGCCTGGCCATCATCTTCGGGCAGATGGGCGTGATCAACATGGCCCACGGCGAGTTCATGACGATCGGCGCCTACACCATCTTCCTCGCTTCCACGCTGACCGAGCGCCTGGCGCCGTCGTGGATGCCGTTCTATTTCCCGCTGGCGATCGGCGCGGCCTTCGTGCTGGCGTTCTGCGCGGGCTGGGTGGCCGAGTGGGCGCTGATCCGCCATCTCTACCGCCGCCCGCTCGACACGCTGCTGGCCACCTGGGGCCTGTCGCTGGGCATGCAGCAGACCTTCCGCTCCACCTTCGGCCCCAAGGAGGTCAGCCCCACGCTGCCGGAGTGGCTGATGGGCTCGTGGGCACCGGCCGCGGGCCTCGACATTCCCATCAACGGCCTGTTCGTGATGGCGCTCACGCTGTTCGTCACCGGCATGGTGTGGCTGGCGCTGTACCGCTCGCGCTGGGGGTTGCGCGTGCGCGCCACCACGCTGAACCGGCCGATGGCCAACGCCGCCGGCATCAACACGCGCCGCACCGACCGCCTCACCTTCGCCATCGGCTGCGGCATCGCCGGCGTGGCCGGCGCGGCCTTCACCACGATCGGCTCGACCGGGCCCACCAGCGGCTCGCTGTACATCGTCGACTCGTTCCTGGTGGTGACCTTCGGCGGCGCGGCCAGCCTGCTCGGCACCGTGGCCTCGGCCTTCGGCATCGCGCAGGCGCAGTCGATCAGCGAGTTCTTCCTGACCGGCTCGATGGCGCGCGTGCTGACGCTGCTGCTGATCGTGACCATCCTGATGATCCGCCCGCAAGGCCTGTTCGCGCCGGCGGTGCGGCGCTGACGCACCACCGCCCTTCCACCGAACCGCACCGACTCGAACCGGACCGCCCCAGGAGCTTGTGATGTCTCCCTCCGCCCCTTCCTCTTCTCCGTCCTCCGCCGCCGCGCCGGCGCCGCGCCGCCCGTCCCTGCCGCTGCGCCTGCTGCGCAGCGAGCTCTCGGGCTACCTGCTGCTGGCGCTGGTGCTGGTGGTCATCATGCCGCTGGCGCTCGACGTGTTCCGCCTCAACCTGGTCGGCAAGTACCTCAGCTACGCCTTCGTCGCCGTCGGGCTGGTCATGCTGTGGGGCTACGGCGGCGTGCTCAGCCTCGGCCAGGGCGTGTTCTTCGGCCTCGGCGGCTATGCGATGGCGATGTTCCTCAAGCTCGAGGCGTCCGACCCCAAGAGCACCGCGATCCAGTCCACGCCCGGCATCCCCGACTTCATGGACTGGAACCAGATCACCGCGCTGCCGTGGTGGTGGGAGCCGTTCCGCCACCTGCCGTTCGCGCTGGCCGGCGTGATCGCGGTGCCGGTGGCGCTGGCCTTCGTGGTGAGCTTCGCCATGTTCCGCCGGCGCGTGGGCGGGGTCTACTTCGCCATCATCACGCAGGCCGTAGCGCTGATCCTGTCGGTGCTGATCATCGGCCAGCAGGGCTACACCGGCGGCGTCAACGGCATCACCGACCTCAAGACCATGCTGGGCTGGGACATCCGCGGCGACGGCGCCAAGGTGGCGCTGTACTTCGCCAACGTGGCGCTGCTGTTCGGCGCCATCGCGCTGTGCCGCTGGATCCAGCGCAGCAAGCTCGGCGTGCTGCTGCTGGCCATGCGCGACAAGGAAGACCGGGTGCGCTTCTCCGGCTACGACGTGGCCATGTTCAAGGTCTTCGTGTTCTGCCTGGCCGCGGCGCTGTCGGCGGTGGGCGGCGCGCTGTTCACGCTGCAGGTGGGCTTCATGTCGCCGTCGTTCGTCGGCATCGTGCCGTCCATCGAGATGGTGATCTTCGCCGCGGTGGGCGGGCGCATGAGCCTGGTGGGCGCGGTGTGGGGCACGCTGCTGGTCAACTTCGGCAAGACGTATTTCTCCGAGAGCTTCCCGGACCTGTGGCTGTTCCTGATGGCGGCGCTGTTCATCGGCGTGGTGGTGGCCTTCCCCGACGGGCTGGCCGGCCTCTACCGCAAGTACATGGCGCGCCGCGACCACGCCGCCACACCGGCATCGCCGGCCGCCGCCGGCGACGCCGGGACCACCGAAGCCGGCGCGCAGCAGCGCGCCTGAACGCGAGGAAGACGCCATGAGCAATACCGATTTCATGCTGGCGGTGGAGGACCTGACCGTTTCCTTCGACGGCTTCCGCGCCATCGACAACCTCACGCTCTACGTGGACCGCGACGAGCTGCGCGTGATCATCGGCCCCAACGGCGCCGGCAAGACCACGCTGCTCGACCTGATCTGCGGCAAGACGCGCGCCACCGGCGGCAGCATCAAGTTCGCCAACCGCGAGATGACCGGACTGGCCGAGTACCGCATCGTGCGCGCCGGCGTGGGCCGCAAGTTCCAGACGCCCTCCATCTACGAAAACCTCAGCGTGTTCCAGAACCTCGCGGTGTCGTTCCCGCGCGGGCGCGGCGTGTTCGGCGCGCTGATGTTCCGCACCACGCCCGAGGTGCGCCAGCGCGTGGCCGACGTGGCCGCCGAGATCGGCCTGGGCGACGCGCTCGGGCGCGAGGCCGCGCAGCTCTCGCACGGGCAGAAGCAGTGGCTGGAGATCGGCATGCTGCTGATGCAGGAGCCGCAGTTGCTGATGCTCGACGAGCCCATCGCCGGCATGAGCGTGCGCGAGCGCGAGCAGACCGCCGAGCTGCTCAAGCGCATCAGCCGCGGGCGCGCGGTGATCGTGATCGAGCACGACATGGATTTCGTCAAGCGCATCGCCGACAAGGTCACGGTGATGCACCAGGGCAAGATCCTCGCGGAAGGCTCGATGGAGCAGGTGCAGAACGATCCGCGCGTGATCGACGTCTATCTCGGCCACTGATGCTGGCCACTTTACCGGAGGAAACCAGCATGCTCACAGTCGACAACGTGGTCGTGAACTACGGCCAGAGCGAGGCGCTGCACGGCGTGTCGTTCGCCGCCGCGCAGGGCGAGACGGTGGCCATCATGGGCCGCAACGGCATGGGCAAGACCACGCTGTTCAAGGCCATGATCGGCATGCTGCCGGTGCGCTCGGGGCAGGTCTGCGTGGACGGCCGCGACGTGGCCAACGACGAAAGCTACCGCCGCGTGCGCGCGGGGCTGGCCTACGTGCCGCAGGGGCGCATGATCTTCTCGCACCTGACCGTGGAGGAGAACATCCTCACCGGCATGGAGCAGGGCAGGACGCGCCGCATCCCCGAGGAGATCTTCGCCATGTTCCCGGTGCTGTTCGACATGCGCCGGCGCAAGGGCGGCAACCTGTCCGGCGGCCAGCAGCAGCAGCTCGCCATCGCGCGCGCGCTGGTGGCCAACCCCAAGGTGCTGCTGCTCGACGAGCCCACCGAGGGCATCCAGCCTTCCATCATCAAGGACATCGCGCGCGCGCTGCTGGAGATCCGCCGCACGCGCGACATCACCATCGTCTTCTCCGAGCAGGTGCTCAGCTTCGCGCTCGACGTGGCCGACCGCCTGCTGGTGATCGAAGGCGGGCGCTTCGTGCACGAGACCCAGCGCGACAGCACCGACGTCGAGCACATCCGGCAGCTGCTGTCGGTGTAGACACCTTTCCTACGCTTTCCGACCCCATCCCCTCACGCCAACACTGGAGGCATGTCATGACGGACACCCTGATCAAGGTCGACCTGGCCCAATCCCCGTACGAGAACCCCGACGTCCACAACCGCTGGCACCCGGACATCCCGATGGCCTGCTGGGTCAAGCCCGGCGACGATTTCATCCTGGAGACCTACGACTGGACCGGCGGCTTCATCAAGAACAACGACTCGGCCGACGACGTGCGCGACATCGACCTGTCGATCGTGCACTTCCTGTCCGGCCCGGTCGGCGTGGAAGGCGCCGAGCCCGGCGACCTGCTGGTGGTGGACCTGCTCGACATCGGCGCCAAGGCCGAAAGCCAGTGGGGCTTCAACGGCTTCTTCTCGAAGCAGAACGGCGGCGGCTTCCTGACCGACCGCTTTCCGCTCGCGCAGAAATCGATCTGGGATTTCCACGGCCTCTACACCTCGTCGCGCCACATCCCGGGCGTCAACTTCGCCGGGCTGATCCACCCGGGCCTGATCGGCTGCCTGCCCGACAAGGCCATGCTGGAGACCTGGAACAAGCGCGAGCTGGACTTCATCGCCACCGAGCCGGCGCGCGTGCCGCCGCTGGCCAACCCGCCCTTCGCCGCCACCGCGCACATGGGCCGCCTGCAGGGCGACGCGCGCGACCAGGCCGCCGCGCACGGCGCGCGCACCGTGCCGCCGCGCGAGCACGGCGGCAACTGCGACATCAAGGACCTGTCGCGCGGCGCCAAGGTGTACTTCCCGGTCTACGTGGACGGCGCCGGCCTGTCGGTGGGCGACCTGCACTTCTCGCAGGGCGACGGCGAAATCACCTTCTGCGGCGCCATCGAGATGGCCGGCTGGGTGCACATGCGCGTGTCGCTGATCAAGGGCGGCATGGCCAAGTACGGCATCAAGAACCCGATCTTCAAGCCCAGCCCGATCACGCCGCACTACAACGACTACCTGATCTTCGAAGGCATCTCGGTGGACGAGGCCGGCCAGCAGCACTACCTCGACGTGCACGTAGCCTACCGCCAGGCCTGCCTCAACGCCATCGAGTACATGACCAAGTTCGGCTACTCGCCCGCGCAGGCCTACTCCATCCTCGGCACGGCGCCGGTGCAGGGCCACATCAGCGGCGTGGTGGACATCCCCAACGCCTGCGCCACGCTGTGGCTGCCCACGCAGATCTTCGACTTCGACATCCGCCCGAGCGCGGACGGCCCCGTCAAGCACATCAAGGGCGACGTGGACCTGCCGATCTCGCAGGACGTTTGAGCGAACCAGCGCGGCCCGCGCGCGCCGTCGCGCGCGGGCCGCGCCCGCAAACCAGACCGGAGGCCACCGCATGCCGACCTACGACTACCGTTGCCGCGACTGCGGCGACTTCGCCGCGCTGCGGCCCATGTCGCGCCGCGACGACCCCTGCGCCTGCCCGTCCTGCGGCAGCTTCGCCGAGCGCGCGCTGGTCGCCGCGCCGTCGCTGGCCGGCATGCCGGCCGCGTCGCGCCGCGCGCACGCCATCAACGAACGCAGCGCGCACGCGCCGAAGGAGTCCGGGCGCGGGCACGGCGCGGGCTGCGGGTGCTGCTCGGGCGGGGGCAAGGTGAAGCTGGCCGGCGCGCCGGCTGGCGCGCCGAAGGGCAACCCGAACGGGCGGCCCTGGATGATCAGCCATTAGGCGGGAGGCACGCTAGCGCACGAGGCGCACGGGACCGGGCATGGTACGCCCAACTAAACTAAGTTCGGTTGGTCCAGTCTATGCATTCACGCATGGCAAGCGCGGACTGGGCGCCCCCGGCGCACCTTCACATCTCGTCCACCGCCGTACTCGCCGTAGCCACCCCTGCCTCCGTGTCCAGCGAGAACCGGTCGCGCGTGGTCACGTAGAAGCTCGCGCCGAAGCGGCCCACCGGGAAATAGTCCTGCAGGCGCACGCGCCAGGTCTCGGTGTCGATCAGGCCGTCGCGCGCGTGCAGGCGCAGCACGCGGCCGATGAAGATCTGGCGGCTGGTGGTTTCCAGCGTTTCCCACAGCGTGCATTCGAACGCCACCGGCGCCTCGGCGATGCGCGGCGGCGCCACCGCGCTGGAGGGCAGCGGCGTGAGGCCCACGCGCGCCAGCTCGCTCTGGTCGGGCGGCAGGCGCTCGCCGCAGTCGTGCATCTTCTGCGCCATCGCTTCGTCGCTCAGGTGCACCACGAACTCGCGGCTGCGCGCGATGTTGACGGCGGTGTCCTTGAGCGCGCCGTCCTGCATGCGGTTCACGCTGATCATCACGATGGGCGGCTCCTCGCCCAGCATGTTGAACATGGAGAACGGCGCGGCATTGACGGTGCCGTCCGCGGACAGCGTCGTCACCAGCGCGATCGGGCGCGGCACGATCAGGCTGGCCATCAGCTTGTAGCGCTGGTACTCGGTGATCGCTTCGAAATCGACTTCCATGCTTACTCCTTGCTCAGGCCGAGCAGTTGCGCCAGGCTTTTCTCGCCCTGCATGCGCGAGGTCTCGATGCGCTGTTCCAGCTCGCGCAGGTGCGCTTCCATGCGCTGCACCGCGCCGGCGGCGTCGCGCCGCTCGATGCAGTCGACGATGGCGGCGTGCTCGTCGTGCTCGCACGGCGCGTGGCCGGGCGGCTCGTACAGGCCCACGATCAGCGAGCAGCGCGACACCAGCTCGGTCAGGTAGCGCTGCAGCACCGGGTTGCGCGCCAGCGCCGCGATGCGCAGGTGGAAGCCGCTCGCCAGCCGCGCCCACGAGGGCTGGTCGAAGCGGTGCATGGCTTCGTGCTCGGCGGCGAGCTGGGCGCGCAGCGCGCGCAGGTCGGCGTCGGTGACGCGCGCCACCGCCAGTTCCACCAGCACGCGCTCCAGCGCGCGGCGCGCCTCGAAGATCTGGCTGGTCTCGGCCGGCGTGGGCTCGGCGATGACCGCGCCCTTGTTGGGGCGCAGCTCGACGATGCCGTCGTGCGCGAGCTTTTCCAGCACGCGCCGCACCACCGCGCGGCCCACGCCGAACAACTGGCACAGCTCGGGCTCGGGCAGCTTGGTGCCGGGCGTGAGGCGGTGGTTGAGCACGCCGTCGAAGATGGACTGGTAGATGCGCGTGTCGGCATCCGGCGCGGCCGCGCCGGCGGGATCGATGGTGGAATCTGCGACGGGATCGGCAATGGAACCGGTGGTGGCGGCGCGCTTGCGCGCGGCCTTGGGCGGCGCGCCTGCCGGTCTGGCGGTGCGGGGCGATGCGGTGCGGGGCATGACGTCGGCCGGGGACAGGTTAGCGTTCGAGCGCATGATGTTAGCGCGAAGCGGTGACGGGCAGCGGCGCCACCTGTTCGAGGTGGTCGCAGATCGCGCCCGGCGTGGCCAGCCACACGCCGCCCTGCGCCGCGCGCGCGGCGATGTGCGCCAGCGCGCGGCGCAGGTGGCGCAGCCGGTAGGGCTGGCCGACCAGGTAGGGATGCAGCGCGATGCCCATCACCAGCGGCTGCGGGTGCAGCGGGTGGTCCGCCTGCGCCAGCATCTCGTCGAACTGGTCGACGATCATGTCGGCGAAGGCGCGGCCGTCCATCTGGCGGCCCACGATCATCGGGATGTCGTTGAGCTCCTGCGGATAGGGAATCGCCCACAGCGGGCCGGCGCGCGTATCCATGCGCACCGGGCGGTCGTCGTGGCACCAGTTGAGCGTGTAGCGGTAGCCGGCCTCGGCCAGCAGGTCGGGCGTGCGCGCGGTCTCGGCGATCCACGGCGACAGCCAGCCCGACGGCGCCGTGCCCGCGTGCGCGGCGATGCGCGCGCGGCAATGGCGCAGCAGCGCGCGCTCGCCGGCTTCGTCGAGCTCGCTCTGGCGGCGCGCGTTGGTGTGGCCGTGGCCGATCAGCTCGTCGCCGCGCGCGAGGAAGGCGTCCACCACTTCGGGGCAGTGGTCGTAGAGCGCGGTGTTGATGATGACGCCGGCCGGCAGCGCCAGTTCGTCGAACAACTCCAGACAGCGCCACACGCCCACGCGGTTGCCGTACTCGCGCCAACTGTAGTTGAGCACGTCCGGCTGCGGCGAGACCGGGCCGAGGTTGGCGCCCAGCCCCTCGCCGAAGGCGAAGTGCTCGATGTTGAAGCCGAGGTAGACCGCCAGCCGCGCGCCGCCGGGCCAGCGGTAGTCGTCGGTGTCGGTGATGGGCCGGTACGGGAAGCGGCCGTGCGTGCGCAGCGGTCCGAACTCGTGGCCAGGCTCGGCGCCGGCCGGCGCCTCGGCGGCGGGGGAAAGCAGGTCTTGCGTCATGGTCCGGTGGTCTCGCGTCGTGCCCGCCCTGGCGCCGCTTCGGTGCAGCCCCGCCACCGCTCAGGGCGCCGGGCACCGACATCGTGCAGGGACGGGCTGCGTTGATCGTATGCAACTTCTTTGCAGAATCGTTCGCAAAAAGCAGGCCATATCGTCTACGTATCGAATTCCGCGTCGTCGCGGGGTTTCACCCCGTTTCGCCGACGGATGGCATGCGTCTTGCGAGCGGCAGTGCCCGTAGCCCATTCCCATCCTCGCCTGCCCCTGCTTTTTCCCATTTCCGGAGAACTGCCATGACCACCGTCTCTCGCCGCGCCGTGCTGGCCGCCATCGCCGCCGCCTGCGCCTTGCCCGCCCTGCCCGCGCTCGCGGCCGACACCATCAAGATCGGGCTGGTCACGGCCCTGTCCGGCCAGTCGGCGCGCGCCGGCGAGGCGCTCACGCGCGGCATGACCATCGCCATCGACGAGATCAACGCCAAGGGCGGCCTGCTGGGCGGGCGCAAGCTGGAGCTGGTGCGCCGCGACGACGAAGGCAACCCCGCCAAGGGCGTGCTGGCCGCGCGCGAGCTGATCTACAAGGAGAAGGTCGCGGTGCTGTTCGGCGGACTCGACACGCCGGTGTCGATGGCCATCGTGCCGATCGCCAACCAGGAGAAGGTGCCGTTCATGGGACCGTGGGCGGCCGGCACGCCGATCACGCGCAACGGCGCCAATCCCAACTACGCCTTCCGCGTCTCGGCGGTGGACGAGGTGGTCGACAAGGCCATGCTGCAGTACGCGCAGAAGAGCTTCAACGCCAGCAAGCCCGGCCTGATCCTGGTCAACAACCCGTGGGGCGAATCGAACGAGAAGGGCATCGTCGCCGCGCTCGCGGCCAAGGGCATGAAGCCGGCCGGCGTGGAGAAGTTCGAGGCCAACGACGTCGACGTGGTGCCGCAGCTCGGCCGCCTCAAGGCCGCCGGCGCCGACGTGCTGTTCATGGTCGGCAACGTGGGGCCGTCGGCGCAGGTGGTGAAGTCGCTCGACCGCATGGGCTGGAAGGTGCCGGTGGTCTCGCACTGGGGCCCGGCCGGCGGGCGCTTCACCGAGCTGGCCGGCGCCAATGCCAGGAACGTCCACTTCGTGCAGACCTACAGCTTCTTCGGCACGCCCACGCCGGTCAGCACGCGCGTGGTCGCCGAGCTCAAGGCCAAGTACAGCGACATCAAGGGCCCGGACGACATCACGCCGGCGGTCGGCGTGGCCAACGCCTACGACGCCACGCAGCTGGCCGCGCTGGCCATCGCGCGCGCCGGCTCCACCAAGGGCGACGCGGTGCGCGAGGGCTTCTACAAGATCGACCGCTACGAGGGTCTGATCAAGACCTACGTCAAGCCGTTCACGCCGGAAGTGCATGACGCGCTGAGCGAAAACGACTACGTGTGGGCGCAGTTCGTCGACAACCGGATCGTGCCGGTGGCGAAGTAAGGCGGGAGCGTCATTGCGGGCGCCCCCCGAACTACATCCGCATAGAAAGAGAAAGGCACCACAAGGACTCACCATGTTATGGATCTCCGCCCTCATCAGCGGCCTCGGCCTGGGCAGCATGTACGGGCTGATGGCACTGGGCTTCCACATCACCTACGCGGTCTCGGCCACGGTCAACTTCGCGCAGGGCAGCTCGATGATGCTCGGCGCGGTGCTGGCCTACACCTTCGCGCAGACGCTGGGCTGGCCGATGCCGCTGGCGGTGCTGCTGGCGCTGGCGCTGTGCGCGCTGTACGGGCTGGCGGTGGAGTTCCTGGCGGTGCGCCCGTTCGCCAGCCGCGGCTCCAATGCGTGGCTGATGGCCACGGTGGCGCTGGGCATCGTGCTCGACAACGTGGTGATGCTGACCTTCGGCACCGAGCCGCGCAGCCTGCCCTCGCCGCTGGCGGCATCCTCGATGCAGCTTGGCGACACCGGCGTGGGCGTCTACCCGCTGCAGTTGCTGATCCCGGTGATCGGGCTGGCGCTGGCGGGCGTGCTGCATCTCGCGCTGCGCCGCTCGCGCTGGGGCGTGGCGATGCTGGCGGTGGTGCAGAACCGCGACGCCGCGCGCCTGATGGGCATCCCGATCCGGCGCCTGGTGGCGGCGTCGTTCGCGCTGTCCACGCTGCTGGCCGGCATTGCCGGCGTGCTGATCGCGCCGCTGTTCAACGTGCAGTCCGACATGGGCACCGTGTTCGGCCTCAAGGCCTTCGCGGTGGCCATCCTCGGCGGGCTGGGCAGCGCCTGGGGCGTGATGGTGGCGGGGCTGATCTTCGGCGTGGCCGAGGCGCTGGTGACGGCGTCGCTCGGCTCGGGCTACACCCAGATCATCACCTTCACGCTGGTGATCGTGCTGCTGGCCATGCGGCCTGACGGCCTGTTCGGGCGCGCGGAGGTGCGCAAGGTATGAACGATTCCACTCTGGCATCCGCGCCGCGGGCAACGCCCGCCGCCGACGCGCCGAAAGCGCCGCTGCTGGGCCTCGGCACGCCGCTGCAGGTCGGCGCGATGGCGCTCGCGCTGGCGGCCGCCGGCGCCGCGGCGCTGCTGGTCAACGGTTACTTCGTCTTCGTCATCGCCGGGGTCGCCATGCTGGCGATCTGCGGCGTGGGCCTGAACCTGCTGCTCGGGCTGACCGGGCAGGTCTCGTTCGGCCACGTGGGTTTCTATGCGATCGGCGCCTACGCGGTGGCGGTGCTGACCGGGCAGGCCGGCTGGAGCTTCTGGGCGGCGTGGCCCGTGGGCGCGCTGCTGGCGGCGGCCACCGGCGCGCTGCTGGCGCTGCCGGCGCTGCGCGTGAAGGGGCCCGGGCTGGCGATGGTGACGATCGCCTTCGGCTTCATCGTCGAGCACGGCGCGGTGGAATGGCGCGCGCTGACCGGCGGGCAGAACGGCCTGATGGGCATCGCCCAGCCGGCGCTGCCCGGCGTGGACGGCGGCGAGCGCGCGCTGGCGCTGATCGCGCTGGTGGTGCTGGGGCTCGCGCTGGCGGCCTATGCGCGCATCGCGCGCGGGCCGTGGGGCGCGGCCATGCGCGCGGTGCGCGACAGCGAGACCGCGGCGGCCTCGGTCGGCATCGACCCGCTGGTGGTCAAGACCGTGGCGTTCGCCATCTCGGCCGCGCTGGCGGGGCTGGCCGGCGGCCTGTTCGCGCCGCTGCAGGGCATGGTCACGCCGGGCATGTTCTCGTTCCTGCAGTCGATCCTGTTCGTGCTGGTGGTGATGATCGGCGGCGCCGGCACGGTGGCCGGGCCGGTGCTGGGCGCGGTGGTGGTGGGCGTGCTGCCCGAGCTGCTGTCGAGCCTGGAGAACCTGCGCCTGCTGTTCTTCGGCGGCCTGCTGTTGCTGGTGCTGTGGGTGGCGCCGGGCGGCATGGCCGGCCTGCTGGCACGGCTGTGGCAGCGCGCGCGCGGGCCGCGCGCCGCGCCGCGCGAGGGCGCGGCCGCCGGGCTGCCGCAGTTGCCCACCGAGGCGCGGCGCGGGCTGGCCGCGCGCGGCCTGTCGATGGTGTTCGGCGGCGTGCGCGCGGTCGACGACCTGTCCTTCGACCTGCCGGCCGGCGCCGTGACCAGCCTGATCGGCCCCAACGGCGCGGGCAAGTCGACCGTGCTCAACATGCTGTCCGGCTACTACCGGCCGCGCGCCGGCGGCCGCAGCCTGGGCGAGGCCGCGCTGCCCGCGCGCGGCGCGTGCCACAGCGCGCGCAACGGCATCGCGCGCACCTACCAGACCTCGCAGCTGTTCGCCGGCATGAGCGCGGTGGACAACGTCGCCATCGCGCTGCGGCGCGGGCGCCTCGGGCCGCTGCTCGGCATCGCCGGCTTCAACGCGCCGGCGGTGCGGCGCCAGGCGCTGGCACTGCTGGCCGCGTGCGGCTACGCCGGCGACCCCGACGCCGGCGCGGCCGACCTCGCCCACGTCGACCGGCGCCTGGTGGAGATCGCCCGCGCGCTGGCCACGCGCCCCGCGGTGCTGCTGCTCGACGAGCCGGCCGCCGGCCTGTCGCGCGAGGACAAGGCGCGCCTGGGCGCGCTGCTGCGCGGCATCGCCGCCAGCGGCATCGCGGTGGGGCTGGTGGAACACGACATGTCGCTGGTGATGGACGTGTCCGACGGCATCGTGGTGATCGACGCCGGCCAGCACCTCGCCGCGGGCACGCCGGCCGCCATCCGCGGCGACCCGCAGGTGCGGCGCGCCTACCTGGGCGAGGCCGGCGCGCTGGCCGGGCAGGACGGCGCGCGGGCGCGCAAGGCGTCTTCCGAGGCGTTGCCGGAAGTGCTGGGCGTGTCCGCGCTATGCGCGGGCTACGGCGCCGCGCCGGTGCTGCACGACGTGGCGCTGCAGGTGCGCGAAGGCGAGATGGTGGCGCTGCTCGGCGCCAACGGCGCCGGCAAGTCCACGCTGATGCGCGCGCTGTCGGGCCTGCACCGGCCGGTGCAGGGCGGCATCACCTTCGACGGCACCGACCTGGCCCGGCTCGACGCCGAGCAGATCGCGGCGATGGGCGTGGTGCTGGTGCCGGAAGGCCGGCAGGTGTTCCCGGAACTGTCGGTGCTCGACAACCTGCGCCTCGGCGCGTTTCCGTCCGGCCCGCTGCCGCACATGGAGATGGTCAGGCGCGTGGAGGCCATGATGGCCCGCTTCCCGCGCCTGCGCGAGCGCCAGCATCAGCGCGCCGGCCTGCTGTCCGGCGGCGAGCAGCAGATGCTGGCGATCGCGCGCGCGCTGATGTCGCGCCCGCGCGTGCTGCTGCTGGACGAACCGTCGCTGGGGCTGGCGCCCAAGGTCATCGCCGAGCTGTTCGATTCGCTGGACCAGTTGCGCGAGGCGTCGATCAGCATCCTGCTGGTGGACCAGATGGCGGCGCTCGCGCTGGCGCTGGCCGACCGCGGCTACGTGATGGAGGAAGGCCGCGTGGTGGCCAGCGGCCCGGCCGACCGGCTCGCGCGCGATCCGGCGCTGGCGCAGGCCTATCTGGGCGGTCACTGAGAAGCCGGCTCGCCGTCGGCCGCGTCGGCCCCGTCGAACAGGTGCAGGAAATGGTCGAGGATCAGCAGGTGGTCCTCGAACATCTGCCCTTCCCGCGCCAGCAGTTCGTGCTGCGGCACCCAGCGTACCGCGGCCGCGTCGTCGGCGGCGTCCACCTCGGGCAGCGCGTCGAGCGCGAGGTCGAAGAAGAACGCATGGGTCAGCGTGCGCCCGCGCTGGCTGCGTTCGGGATGGTCGAACAGCGCCTGCCCGCGGCACGCCTGCCGCAGCGCCGCCTTGGGCAGGTCGAAGCGAGTCTCCTCGTCGAGCTCGCGCAGCACCGCGTCGGCCACGCGCTCGTGCTGGTCGAGGAAGCCGCCCGGCAGCGCCCACGCGCCGCGCCCGGGCTGGCCGCCGCGGCGGATCAGCAGCACGTGGCCGCGGCAGCGCACCACCGCATCGACGGTGACGAACACCGGCGGATACGGCGCGGCCGCCCAGCGGCGGCGATGGTCTTCCAGAAAACGGTACTCCGCCAGCAGCACGGCGAAGGCCTCGCTGCCGGCGAACTCGCGCAGGAAGGCCGCGACCGGGGCCGGCAGCACGTGCGCCACGCCGTCGAGCGCGCCGGCCTGCGCGAACCACTGGCGGCGCACGTCGGCCGCGTTGAGCTGGCCGAAGCTCGGCTGCGGCACCAGCGGCCAGCCGGGAAAATCGTTGAGATACCCCGAGGAAGCATCCTTGAAATGGCCGAACAGGCCGACGCGCGCGGCGGGCTTGCCGCCGGCCTCCGCCTCGAGCGCCGCGCCCACGGCGGCGCGCACCGCGGCGGCCCAGCGCTGGCCCTGGTAGTAGTCGCGCACGGCGACGAAGCGCAGGTCGGCCACGCGGGCGGCGTCCCAGCCGGCCACCGCGGCTTCGATCATGCGGCGGCGCTCGGTTTCGGTAAACGGGTTCTTCACGGTGCGCGCGCCGCCGGCCGAGCCGAGCACCACCACCACCGCGCGCGCCTGCGACAGCGCCCGGCGCAGCATGGCGAAGTGCCCGTCGTGGAACGGCTCGAAGCGGCCGATGTAGACCAGGTAGTCGAATGGCGCCGGCTCCGGCTGCATGGGTGCCGCCACCGGCGTGGGCGAGGTCATCGGTATTTCATCTCTGTGTCATCCGGCGCTGGCCGGCCTATTTCAGCTCGCAGCACATGCACAGCGGCAATGCGCCTTCCTGCCGCTGGAACTCGCGCGAGGCGCGCACCGCCGGCGGCAGGCACTCCGCCGAGATCAGCGAGAAGCCGTAGCGGGCAAAGTAGTTGGGACAGTTGGCGCTGAGCAGCACCGCCCGCACGCAGCCGTTGGCGCGCGCGCGCATCATCGCGGCGGACACCATGTGGGTGGCGACGCCGCGGTCGCGGTATGGCGGCAGCACCGCCACCGAACGCACCACCACCGTGTCGCCGTAGGCCTCGGTGCCGGCGCAGCCGACCAGCAGGCCGTCGAGCAGGGCGACATGGAACGATGCCTGCGACGGATCGAGATCGTCGCTGGCAAGCCCGCAGGACTGGAGTATTTCCGCGATGGCCGGCCAGTCGGCCGGTTGTGCGGCGCGGACACGCAGATCTCTTGTCATTGCAATTGTCTCCCCGCCACGCACGATGACGGAGGTTGTCATGGATGGACTGCGTTGACTTCACACTACATGATTCGGCCGACTTGTTCCAGCCGGGAATACGGCAGGAAACCCTCTGTGCGCATGGCGCGGGCGCGCGGCGAACGGCGGGCCACATCGCGCGGGGTCGCATCACGCATTTGGGGGGGAACAGCGGGGAAAAAACGGAAAACGGGAAAGGTGCGCGGAGCGCCTGCCGCATGCCGCGGCGGCCACACACATGGCCGATGCGCGAAGCGGCACCGGCCAGCGATGCTGGAGGCGGGGGGAACGGAATCGAACCGCCGTGTACGGCTTTGCAGACCGTCGCATAACCACTCTGCCACCCCGCCGCCGAGGAGGACGCCGCGCTGCGCGTCCTCGTTCAGTGCGGGGCGCAGTGTATCCGGAAACGGAAAACTCTGCACGGCGCGGCGCGCATCAGGCCGGCCGCGCTGCGCCGCCGGGCCGCCCCGCGAACAGTTCGTCGATCAGCAGGCGCGCGCCCGGCGACGGCGCCGAGCCGGCGCGGCTGACCACGCCGAACGGCTCTTCCAGCGACGGCAGCGTGACCGGCAGGCGCGCCACCAGCCCGAAGCGCTCGCCGAACAGCGCCACCTCGCGCGGCATGACCGCCACCAGCGTGGGGTCTTCCTGCAGCATGGCGAAGGTGGTGAAGGTGGAGGCGGTCTCGAGCGGGAAGCGCGGCGCCTTGATGCCGGCGCTGGCGAGCTCGCGCTCCAGCGCCACGCGCATCGGCATGTCGACCGGGTAGGCGATCCAGCTCGAGCCGGCCAGCGCTTCGAGCGCCACCGCCGGCGCGCCGGCGAGCGGATGCGCGCGGGCCACCACCACCGACAGCGGCTCCTCGTCCAGGCGCAGGCAAGTGTAGGCGTCGGGCCGGCGGCTCACGCCGCTGCGGCAAATGGCCACGTCCACGCGGCCCTCGTCGACGAGATCGAGCAGGCGCGCGCTGGTGTCCTCCACCACTTCCACGGACAGCGTCGGATGCTTGCGGCGCAGCGACGCCAGCGCCCGCGTGAGCAGCGGCACCGCGCCCATGATGGTGCCCACCGCGAGGTGCCCGCCGTGGCCCTGCGCGATGGCGGTCATCTCTTCGCGCAGATGTTCGAGGTCGCTGTAGATCAGGCGCGCGTAGCGGATCACGCAGCGGCCCAGGTCGTTGGCGACCAGCCCCTTGGGCTGGCGTTCGAACAGCGGCATGCCGAGCAGGGTCTCGATCTCGCGCAGCACCCTGGTCGCGCCCGGCTGCGAGATGGCGATCTCGTCGGCGGCCTTGTGCAGCGAGCCGTGGCGGTCGAGCTCGATGAGCAGGCGCAACTGCTTGAGGCGCAGGCGCGAGGCGAGGATGTGCAGCGAGGGAACGGTGTGGCTCATGGCGATGGCGGCGCGGGAGGAAGCGCCACTATATCGGCTGCGGCGCCCGGCGGGCTTGCCGGGGCGCCCGGGGCGTCCCGCGCCGGGTGCGGGAAGCGGCCCGGCAAGGCGGCCCGGCTTGCCGGCCGATGGCACCCGACCGATAACGCCCGCTTATCACCCCGGGCCGAAACGTCATTGGCCGGGCGCGGCCGCGGCCGCTACAGTCGACGGCCCGGACGCGCGGCCGGCTCGGCCACGCCGCGCGCCTCGTTGCGGATCGCAGCACCATCCCCCCATCCACAGGAGACCATCGCCATGCCGGAAACGTCGGGCTACAACTACATCGGCGGCGAGCGCCGCGCGGAAGGCTCGGCCTTCCTCTACAGCGTCGACGCGGCCAGCGGCGAACGCCTGCCGCTGCGCTTCGTCGAGGCCACGCCGGCGGAGATCGACGCCGCCGCGCAGGCCGCGGCCGCCGCCTTCCCGGCGTTCCGCGCGCTCGCGCCGGGCCGGCGCGCCGAATTCCTCGATGCCGTCGCCGACGAGATCGACGCGCTCGGCGAGGATTTCGTCGAGCTGGTCTGCCGCGAGACCGCGCTGCCGGCCGCGCGCATCCGCGGCGAGCGCGGCCGCACCAGCGGCCAGATGCGGCTGTTCGCGCAGGTCCTGCGCCGCGGCGACTTCCTCGGCGCGCGCATCGACACCGCGCTGCCCGCGCGCCAGCCGCTACCGCGCCCGGACCTGCGCCAGTACCGCGCCGGCATCGGCCCGGTGGCGGTGTTCGGCGCCAGCAACTTCCCGCTGGCGTTCTCCACCGCCGGCGGCGACACCGCCTCGGCGCTGGCCGCCGGCTGCCCGGTCGTGTTCAAGGCGCACATGGGCCATATGGCGACCGCGCAGGCGGTCGCCGACGCCATCCTGCGCGCGGCGGACCGGCTCGGCATGCCGGCCGGCGTCTTCAACATGGTGTTCGGCGACCGCGTGGGCGAGCGCCTGGTCAAGCATCCGGCGATCCAGGCGGTGGGCTTCACCGGCTCGCTGCGCGGCGGGCGCGCGCTGTGCGACATGGCCGCCGCGCGGCCACAGCCGATTCCCGTGTTCGCCGAGATGAGCAGCATCAACCCGGTGCTGCTCATGCCGCGCGCGCTGGCGCGCCGCGGCGCGCAGGTGGCGGCGGAGCTGGCGGCGTCGGTGGCGCTGGGCGCCGGGCAGTTCTGCACCAACCCGGGCCTGGTGCTGGGCGTGCGCGGCGAGGCGTTCGGCGCGTTCGTGGCGCACCTGTGCGCGGCGGCCGAGGCGCAGCCGGCGCAGACCATGCTGAGCGCGGGCGGGCTGGACCACTACGCGCACGGCTCGCAGGCGCTGGCGGCGCACCCGCGCGTGGCGCGGCTGGCCGGCGCGGCGCCGCGCGACGGCAAGGCCGGCGCCCAGGTCTTCAAGGCCGACGCGGCGCTGCTGCTCGCAGGCGACGCGCTGCTGCAGGAGGAAGTCTTCGGCCCCGCCACGGTGGTGGTCGAGGCGGCCGACGCGGCGGAGCTCGGCCGCCTCGTCGACAGCCTGCGCGGCCAGTTGACGGCCACGCTGATCGCGGACGACGACGACCTCGCCGACTGCGCCGCGCTGGTCGCGCGGCTCGAGCAGAAGGTGGGCCGGCTGCTGGTCAACGGTTATCCGACCGGCGTGGAAGTGTGCGACGCGATGGTGCACGGCGGCCCCTACCCGGCCACCTCGGACCCGCGCGGCACCTCGGTCGGCACGCTGGCGATCGACCGCTACCTGCGCCCGGTCTGCTACCAGAACTTCGCCGACGCGCTGCTGCCCGACGCGCTGAAGGATGGCAACCCGCTGGGCATCGACCGGCTGGTCGACGGCGTCCACACGCGCGCGCCGGCGAGCCGGCCCGCATAGCGGGCACCGCGCGGGCGGGGCGGGCGCGTGGCGGCCTGCCCGCCCCACCCGCGCTGTTTGCCCCGCCCTACCCTTCGCCGCGCGTCTTCGCGCGGTTCCAGGCCCGCCCCGCCGCCAGCCCGGCCGCCGTCGGCACCAGCTGGTCCGACAGTTCCGGCGCGCCCTTGTCGTAGGTCAGCAGACCCGCGTGCACCATCTTGCCGATCTGCCAGCAGTGCACGACCTCGGCCTGGTCTTGCGGCCCCGGCCCGGCCAGCGTCACGCTGGGCAACAGATTGCCCCAGGGGTCGCGCGTGATGCGCAGGACCGCGCCGTCCACCACCCTGCCCAATAGCTCGCCCTGCCTCATCCCTGCTCCATGCTTCGTATCTCTCGCATTTGCCGCGTCGCGCAGGAGAAGGATGATTCCGCCGCGACGGCGTTGCCGTCATGGCGCGATGGCGTCTCGAGGCGCCGCGCCCGTGGCGAAGCAGCTTACAAAAATACGCGGCGGCAAAGCTCACAAATGCTCACTGAGGCACACCGCGCCTCGCCGTCCCGCGCGCCCTAGGCCGTGACCGCCAGCCACGGCTGCACCAGCAGGTAGCCGACGCCGCGCACGGTGCGGATGGCCGGCGCGTGGGGCCAGGCCCGCGCGAGCTTGCCGCGCAGGCGGCTGACCGCGACCTCGATGCGGTGCTCGTCGAACTCCAGGTAGTTGCCGCCCAGCGCCTCGACCAGTTGCCGGCGCGTGGCCGGGCACGGCGCGCTGCGCGCGAGCGCCCGCAGCAGCAGGCATTCCACGCGCGTCAGGATCAGCGCGCGGCCGGCCGGCGTGGTGGCGAGCAGGCGGCGCGCGTCGAGGCGCCACGCCGGCGCGCCGTCCGCCTGCGGCGCCGGCCCGGCATCGGGCGCGGCATCGAGCCGGCGCAGCAGGTTGGCGATCACCAGCAGCAGCTCCTCGACCGGCACCGGCTTGACGAGATAGGCGTCTGCGCCGCCGCGCAAGCCGTCGAGCCGGTGCTGCAGCGTGCCGCGCCCGGTCAGCACCACGATGCCGAGCTCGGGCCGCGTGCGGCGCAGGCGCTCGCAGATCGAGAGCCCGTCCTCGCCGGGCAGGCCGAGGTCGAGCACCACCAGCCGGCACGGCTCGCTGGCCAGGTGCGCGTCGAGCGCCGCGCCGTGGGCCAGCCCGGTGGGCGCGTAGCCCGCATGGGCGAGATGGAACAGCAGCTCGGCGCACAGCAGCGCGTTGTCGTCCACCAGGGCGATGGGCGCGCGCGGTGCCGCGGAACTGGCGACAGGCGCGGCAAGGCGGTTGCACATCATGGGGCCTCCGGCAGCCACAGCGCGAAGCAGGCGCCCGCGCGCCAGTCCGGCTCGCAGCGCAGCGCGCCGCCGTGCAGCTCGGCGATGCGGCGCGCCAGCGGCAGCCCGAGGCCGAGGCCGGGATGCCCGGCACGCTCGTCGAACCGCTGGAATTTCTCGAAGATGGCCTCTTCCTTGCCGGGCGGCACGCCCGGGCCGTGGTCGCGGATGCGCCAGGCCACGCCGCGCCGGCCCAGATGGCCGCGGGCGGCGATGTCGATGCGGATGGCCGTGTCCGGGTAGGCGTACTTGAGCGCGTTGTCGACCAGGTTGAACAGCGCGAAATGCATCAGGCGCGCGTCTCCGGCCAGCTGCGGCGGCGCCTCGCCGGCCGCGCCGGCGCGCACCGCCAGCGCGACCCGCGCCGCGGCCTGCGGCTCCAGCGTGGCCAGCACCTGGCGGCTGAGCCCGTGCAGGTCGAAGGGCTCGGCTGGCTGGTGTCCGTCGCCGGGCGCCAGCCGCTCGCGCGCCTCGGCCAGCTCGCTCAGCAGCGTCAGCCGCCGCACGGCGAGGCGGATGCTCTGGTAGCGGCTGTCGCGCTGGGCGCGGTCGGGGCGGGCATCGTCGAGCAGGCGCAGGCTGTGGGCGGCGGCGTCGATCACCGCCACCGGCGTGCGCACTTCGTGCGCCATCATGGCCAGCAGGCGGTCCTGCTCTTCGCGCGCGCCACGCTCGCGCTCGGTGGCGGCAACGGCGTGGCTGGCCTGCAGCATGGCCTGGTTGCGCTCGCGCTCGGCGTCGCGCATGCGCAGCATCAGCACCAGGTGCAGCGCCAGCACCGCGGGCAGGTCCACGAGCTGCGCGGCCTGCAGCGCGAGCGGGTGCAGCGGCACCAGCCCGAGCGCGCCGAGCATGGCCGGCAGCAGCACCGCGCAATACAGCAGCAGCGCCGCCACGATCAGGCGCCCGGCCGCCCCGCCGGTGCGCCACAGGCTGGCGTACACCGGCAGCGAGAGCACGTGGCCGGCCAGCGTGGCCGCGTAGAGCAGGCGCATCGCGGCGGTGAAGTGGCCGGTCGGCGCGGCGGCCACGGCCAGCGCGCCGAGCAGCACCAGCCCCTGGAAATAGCGCAGCAGGCGCGGGGCGCGCTCGCGCAGCTGCAGCAGCCGGATGCGGAACAGGTTGGCGCACAGCGCCTGCAGGGCCAGCAGCGCGTCGGCCAGCGGCTGCGGCACGGCGGGGCCGGCGGGGAACAGGAACTGGCCGGCCAGCCCGCCGGAGACAAACCAGCGCAGCGCGCCGGCGGCCACGAACAGCGCGAACAAGCCGTACAGGCCGCGCCGCGTCACCAGCCAGCCGGCCAGGTTGAACAGCGCCACCGTCAGCATCAGGCCCAGGTACATGCCGGCGCCGAGCGTGGCGACGCCGGCCGCGGCCTGCAGCGCGGGCTCCCGCCACAGGCGCAGTTCGGCCGCCATCGCCTGCCCGGTGCGGATGCGCAGGTACAGCACGTCGCCGGGGCGCGGGCGCGCCAGCCGGAAGACCGCGCCGCGCACGGGCATCTCGCGCTGCCGGAACGGCACGGCGCCGCCGCCGGGGCGCTCGCGCCAGGCGCCGCCGCGGCCCTCGTACAGGCGCACGTCGGCCAGCCCGCCCGGAGACACCTCCAGCAGGTGCCCGCTGTCGCGCACGGCGGGCGGCAGCACCACCCGCAGCCAGAAAGCGTCCTGCGAGCGGCCCGCGCGCAGGCTGCCGCGCAGCGGCGCGAAGCCGCCGGCCGCCGCCACCTGGGCGATGCCGAGGCGGCCGCCGGGGTCGCGCAGCCAGGACACGGCCGTGCCTTGCAGCAGCAGCGGGCCATCGTCGGCCGCCGCGGCGCGCGCCATCAGCAGGCAGGCCAGCGCCAGGCCCCGCCACGCCGGCCGCAAGCATCCCGCGCCAACGCGTCTCCTGGCCGGCGCGGCCCCCCACTCCGGGCGGCATCCCAGCCGCCCGGCAAGCCAATCATGAATCATTCCCGAGACAAAGTGCGCGGCACGGCGAATCGGTGATTCCCGGCCACATATACGACAACGGTGAAGCTTCTAGTCTTCCCGCTGCGGCTGGCGCGGCGGGGTGCCCTGTGCCGGGCAGGTCTTTGGTCTTGGCGTGGGCCGCGGGCCGGCGGGATCCTTACCCATCCCTCCGGGAAACCCGGGGCCGGTGCTGCCCATGCCACTCCAGGAGCAGTAAACGGCCTGGCCCGCTCCGGCCCGCCTTTCGCTGGCCGGACCGGGCGCGCGCCGAACCGCTTCCGCGCGGGAGTTTGCCACATCCCGATGACGCGACAAAGGTCGGCTGCCGGGTCCCGCGCCGGCAGCGGCGGCGCGGCGGCGATGATCGGGGCGGTGAAGTGCGCCCCCAGGGAGCGTGAGGGGGGAGCATGGCCGCGATGCGAGGTGGCGTCCCTCCCCGTTGACGCGCGGCGCGGTCACATGCGGACAGGCAGTCTCACGCGTGTCTCGTACTTGCGCCGCTTGGCTGGAGGCGGCCTGCGGGTCGCTGCGCAGATGCCGCCCCCATTTGCCCGGTTTGCCCGGTTTGCCCGACGGCGAGATGCGCACGCCGACGCGGTCGGCGCCCCGCACCGGGACCGGCGTGGACCGCGCGGGCGATCGCCTGCCGGCCGGCCATCCGGCCATCGTGGTGGATGGTGGAGCATGACGAAGTCCCGGGACGCCCGGAGACAAAGGCTCAGGCAGCGCGGAGCGCGCTGCCGTGTAGGCGGACGGCCGATAGCGGCCGGCGCGGCTCTGGCCGACACTCGGCTCGTGAACCACGTTCCCCGCCCGCCTCCCGGGCAAAGTTGCCTCGCCCGGGGCGGCGCGGGATGGAAGCGCATGTCCGACGCAGCCGGGACAAACCCGCCGCGGCCGTGCGGCGAGCCCGCCCGTATCTCGCGCGGGCCGCGCCGGCGCCCGCTATGCCGCTTACTCGACCGTGACCGACTTGGCCAGGTTGCGCGGCTTGTCGACGTCCGTGCCGCGCGCGCAGGCCGTGTGATAGGCCAGCAGCTGCAGCGGCACCACGTGCAGGATCGGCGAGAGGTCGCCGTAGTGCTCGGGCAGGCGGATCACCTGGATGCCTTCGCTCGACTGGATGTGGGTGTCGCTGTCGGCGAACACGTACAGGCGGCCGCCGCGCGCGCGCACTTCCTGGATGTTGGACTTGAGCTTTTCCAGCAGCGCGTCGTTGGGCGCCACCGTGACCACCGGCATGGCCTCCGTCACCAGCGCCAGCGGGCCGTGCTTGAGCTCGCCGGCCGGGTAGGCCTCGGCGTGGATGTACGAGATTTCCTTGAGCTTGAGCGCGCCTTCGAGCGCGATCGGGTAATGCAGGCCGCGGCCCAGGAACAGCGCGTTCTCGCGGCGGGCGAAGTCCTCGGACCACGAGATGATCTGCGGCTCCAGCGCCAGCACGCCATGCAGCGCGACCGGCAGGTGGCGCAGGTTGGTCAGCGCGGCGGCCTCGGCCTCGGCGGTAAGCCTGCCGCGCACCTTGGCCAGCGCCAGCGTCAGCATGTACAGCGCGGCGAGCTGGGTGGTGAAGGCCTTGGTGGAGGCCACGCCGATCTCGGTGCCGGCGCGGGTCAGGAAGCGCAGCTCGGTCTCGCGCACCATCGCGCTGGTGGACACGTTGCACACGGCCAGCGTGTGGGTGTGGCCGAGCGACTTGGCGTGGCGCAGCGCGGCCATCGTGTCGGCGGTCTCGCCGGACTGCGAGATCACCACCACCAGCGCGCGCGGGTTGGGCACGGTCTCGCGGTAGCGGTATTCGCTGGCGACCTCGACCTGGGTCGGGATCTTCGCCACCGCCTCCAGCCAGTACTTGGCGGTGCAGCCCGAGTAGTAGCTGGTGCCGCAGGCCAGGATCAGGATGCTGTCGATCTCGGCGAACACGCTCGCCGCGTTGGCGCCGAACAGTTCGGGCACGATGGCGTCCACGCCTTCGAGGGTGTCGCCGAGCGCGCGCGGCTGCTCGAAGATTTCCTTCTGCATGAAGTGGCGGTACGGGCCCAGCTCGACCGCCGCGGCGTGGGTCTCGACCACGCGCACCTCGCGCTCGACCAGGTGGTCGTGCAGGTCGCGGATGGTGGCGCCCTCGCGGGTCAGCTCGACCACGTCGCCCTCTTCGAGGTAGATGATGTGGTTGGCCGTGCCGGCCACGGCCAGCGCGTCCGAGGCCAGGAACGATTCGTTCTCGCCCAGCGCCACCACCAGCGGCGAGCCGGCGCGCGCGCCGACCACGCGCTCGGGATGGTCCTTGGCGAACACGGCGATGGCGTAGGCGCCGTGCAGGCGCTTGGTCACGGCGCGCACCGAGGCGAACAGGTCGCCGCGCGTGGCGCTGCTCGGGTAGCTGTAGGCCTGGTGAATCAGGTGGGCCACGACCTCGGTGTCGGTCTGCGACTCGAAGCCGTAGCCGGCCGCGCGCAGTTCCTCGCGCAGCGGCTCGTAGTTCTCGATGATGCCGTTGTGCACCAGCGCGATGGTCTCGCCCGAGAAATGCGGGTGGGCGTTGGTGGTGTCGGGCTTGCCGTGGGTGGCCCAGCGCGTATGCGCCACGCCGGTGAAGCCGGCCAGGCCGGAGGCGCGGGTCTGCTCGTCCAGGTCGGCCACGCGCGAGACGGTGCGCGCGCGCTCGAGCGCGCCTTCGCGCACCACGGCCACGCCGCACGAGTCATAGCCGCGGTATTCGAGGCGGCGCAGGCCTTCGATCAGGACCGGTACGATGTTGCGCGTGGAAACCGCGCCGACGATGCCGCACATAGTTTTCTCCCGATAGGCGCGGTCATGGCCGCGCCGGTTGGTTTGCGCGGTAACGGCGGCGCCGTTACCCGCGTATTGCCAATGCCGCCCGGCTTTTCCCGGGCCGCGCGGAGGCGGGGGTTATTTCTTTGCCTGCTTGACCGGACGCTGCCAGCCGTCGAGGGTCATCTGCTTGGCGCGCGACAGCGTCAGCTTGCCGGCCGGCGCGTCCTTGGTCAGCGTGGTGCCGGCGCCGAGCGTGGCGCCGCGCCGCACGGTCACGGGCGCCACCAGCTGCGAGTCGGAGCCGATGAAGACGTCGTCCTCGATCACGGTGCGGTGCTTGTTGGCGCCGTCGTAGTTGCAGGTGATGGTGCCGGCGCCGATGTTGACGCGCGAGCCGACCGTGGCGTCGCCCACGTAGGCGAGGTGGTTGGCCTTGCTGTGCGCGGCGATCTGGCTGTTCTTGACCTCGACGAAGTTGCCGATGTGCACGTCCTCGCCCAGCACGGTGCCGGGGCGCAGCCGCGCATACGGGCCGATGCGGCCGTGCGCGCCCACGCTGGCGTCCTCGAAGTGGCAGAACGGCTGCAGGTGCGCGCCGGCGCCGACGGTGCTGTTGCGGATCACGCAATTGGCGCCGACATGGGCGCCGTCTTCGAGGTGCACGCGGCCTTCGAACACGCAGTTGACGTCGATGGTCACGTCGCGCCCGCAGGTCAGCTCGCCGCGGATGTCGATGCGCGCCGGGTCCATCAGCGTCACGCCGGCCTCGAGCAGGCGCTGCGCGAGGTTGCGCTGGTGGATGCGCTCGAGCTCGGCCAGCTGCACCTTGCTGTTGACGCCGAGCGTCTCCCACAGCGCGCCGGGCTGCGCCGAGACCACTTCCACGTCGTCGGCGACGGCGCGCTCGACGGTGTCGGTCAGGTAGTACTCGCCCTGGGCGTTGTCGTTGCGCAGCGTGGACAGCCAGCGGCGCAGGTGGCCGGTGGGCGCCATGATGATGCCGGTGTTGATCTCGCGGATGGCGCGCTGCGCCGCGCTGGCGTCCTTCTGCTCGACGATGCGCGTGATGCTGCCGGTGTTGTCGCCGCCCTCGCGCACGATGCGGCCGTAGCCGGTGGGATCGTCCATCTCCACGGTGAGGATGCCGAAGCGCTCCGCGCCGGCCTCGGCCACCAGGCGCCGCAGCGTGGCCGGCTCGGTCAGCGGCACGTCGCCGTAGAGCACCAGCGTGGGCCGGCTGTCGTCGAGCAGCGGCAGCGCCTGCGCCACGGCGTGGCCGGTGCCGAGCTGCTCGGCCTGCAGGGCGAAGGCGACGTCGTCCGCGCCCACGGCCTCGCGCACGCGCTCGGCGCCGTGCCCGACCACCACCACCAGCCGCGTCGGCGACAATTGGCGGGCCGTCGCAATCACATGCGCAAGCAGCGGCCGGCCGGCGAGCGGATGCAGTACCTTGGGCAGCGCGGAATTCATCCGCTTGCCCATTCCCGCAGCGAGAATGACGATATTCACAAGGAGGATCCTAAGTGAGTGTGTCCATGAAACCGTTTGAAGCCGCCCTCCGGACCGAGTCGGGGACGAACGCACCCGCCGGCCGGATGATCGGGTTTCCGGGGCGCGCGGCACAGCCCACCACGGAGGGGGGCCGGGCGCGCGCGGCAGCGCCGGGGGAAGCGCCGGATCGCGCGGGAAAGGATTCTATCATGGGGGTTTTACGCAGTTTGTCACCAAATCTCACGTTTTTGCGCGGCTTGCGGCACCTGGCCCTGGCCGGCGCCGTGCTGGCGCTGAGCGCCTGCAATGCACTGAAACTGGGCTACCAGCAGGGCGACCGGCTGGCGTTCTGGTGGGTCGACAACTACGTGGACGTGTCGGCCAGCCAGGAGCCGCCCACGCGCGACGCCATCGCCCGCTTCTTCGCCTGGCACCGCCGCGAGCAGTTGCCCGAGATCGCCGGCCTGCTGCGCCAGGCCCGCAGCGAGGTGCAGCAGCCGGTCACGCCGGCCGAGGTGGCCCGCATCCAGGAAGGCGCCCAGCGCCTGGCGCGGGTGGCGTTCGACCGCTCCGCGCCGGACGTGGCCGACCTGCTGCTGACGCTCGCGCCCGAGCAGATCGCCCGCATGGAGAAGAAATTCAGCGACGCCAACGCCAAGTACCGCAAGGAATACCTGCGCCCCGACCCGTCCGCGCGCGCCGAGGCCCGCTTCGACAAGGTGATGGACTATGCCCGCCTGGTCTACGGGCGCTTCTCCGACGAGCAGGAAGACGCCATCCGCCGCGCGATCGGGCCGGTGGTGCAGGGCGCCGAGGCGCGCTACGACGAGCGCGTCAAGCGCCAGCAGGAATGGCTGGCGCTGGCGCGGCAGGTGCAGGCCACCCATCCGCCCCGTGCCCAGGTGGTGGACATGCTCAAGCGCTACGGCGACCACTGGCAGAACCCGCCGACGCGCGAGCGCGACGCGCGCTACGACGCCAACAACGAGGCCGGGCTGGTGCTGACGGCCACCATCGCCAACCTGACCACGCCCGAGCAGAAGCACCACGCGGCCGAGCGCTTCCAGAAATGGATCGACGACGCCAACGCGCTGATGCGCGAAGGCCAGTCCGGCAAGACCGCCGGCGCCCTGCCGGCCCGGGCGGACAACTGAGGGCGGCCGCCGAGGGCGGCCATCGCAGGCGACGGTCGCGGGCGTCGGCCGGGGCGCCGGCGGCGTCCCCCGCCGCCCGGCCCTTACTCCGCGCCGGCCGGCTGCGTGTCCGCCGGCGCGGACTTCTCGAAGCGCACGAACTCCAGCTTGTTCTCTTCCATGCCGCCGGCGAACACCAGCGGCTGCTGGGAAAACGCGGTCTGGCCGAACAGCATGGCCTCGTCCACCTTGGCCAGCCCGGTGGCCAGGCCGTTGAAGTCGAACAGCTCGGTGTCGGCCAGGTGCGACGGCACCACGCTGCGCAGCGCCGCGAAGATGTTGTCGATGCGGCCCGGGTTCTGACGTTCCCACTCCAGCAGCATCTCCTTGACCTTCTTGCGCTGCAGGTTCTCCTGCGAGCCGCACAGGTTGCACGGGATGATCGGGTAGGCCATCGCGCGCGCGTAGGCGGCGATGTCCTTCTCGGGGCAGTAGGCCAGCGGGCGGATCACGATGTGCTGGCCGTCGTCGGTGGCCAGCTTGGGCGGCATGGCCTTCATCTTGCCGCCGAAGAACAGGTTCAGGAAGAAGGTCTGGACGATGTCGTCGCGGTGGTGGCCCAGCGCGATCTTGTTGGCGCCCAGCTCCTTGGCGGTGCGGTAGATCACGCCGCGGCGCAGGCGCGAGCACAGCGAGCAGGTGGTCTTGCCCTCGGGCACCTTCTCCTTGACGATGGAATAGGTGTCGGCGTCCACGATCACGTACTCGACCCCGACCGACTTGAGGTAGGCCGGCAGCACGTCGGCGGGAAAGCCGGGCTGCTTCTGGTCGAGGTTCATCGCGATCAGCTTGAAGTCGATCGGCGCGCGCTTCTGCAGCGCCATCAGCACCGACAGCATGGTGTACGAGTCCTTGCCGCCGGACAGGCACACCAGCACCGTGTCGCCGTCCTCGATCATCTTGAAGTCGCCGATGGCGCGGCCCGTCTGCGACTGGAGGTAGGTTTCCAGGCGGAAGAAGTTCTTGGAATGCGTGGTGGCGGTCATGGCGCTCTGATCGGGAATGCGGGGGCGGAACGGCCTGCGGCGCGGCACGCGCGTCGCTTGTGAGTCACCCGTACATCACTTGTAGGTAACTCGCGCGGTGCCGCCGGGTCCGGTCCGTGGCTGGACAGCCCGGTATTTTAGCGTGAGCGCGCCGGCCGCGCCGGAGGGCGGCCGGCGGCGTTGCGCGGCTTCGTGCCGCCGCATGCGCTCATTGGGCGGTCGCTGGCCGCGTTTGTGCGGCGTTTGGGCGCTTGTGCGGCGCTTGTGCGAAGTTTGCGGCGGCGTTTGGGCGACGTGCTGGCGCGCCCGATGGCCTTATATCGCCTCGGCCGCCTTGATGTGGAACACCTCGACGCCGACCGAATCACAGTCCGGGTACACGTCCGGCTTCTCGGTCGAGACGCGCACGGCGCGCACCTTGGGATGCCGGAGCATGGCGCGCGCCACGTCGTCGCACAGCGTTTCCTGCAGGTGCACGTGGCCCTGCGCCATGCGCTCGGCCACGGTGTTGCGCATGAAGTCGTAGTCCACCACTTCCTGCAGCTTGTCTTCCTGGGGCGTGCTCTGCGCCAGCGGCACGAACAGGTCGATGTTGATCAGCACGCGCTGCTCGCCCTTTTTCTCGAATTCGTGCACGCCGATGTTGATCTGCACTTCATAGTTGCGCAGGAACATGCGGCGGCAGTCTTGCAGGCTGGGGTGGGTAAGGGCGGCGAGCATGGTCATGATGGGGGAAAAACGGGTCGGGAAGGCGCGCGGGCCGGGTCGCGGCCGCGCGCCGGGTACGTCAAAGCGTCATTCGGTGAGGAACATCACGTCGCGCGCGAGCGGCATCAGGTGCTGCCCGCCATCGACGTAGAGCGTGGTGCCGGTCACGGCGCGCGCCTCGGCCAGGTAGGCCACCGCCTGCGCGATGTCCTCCGGCGTGGACGAGTGGCCCAGCGGCGTCATGCAGTGCGCGCGCCGGAAGCCGGAGCCGGACTGGTCGGCCGAGACCATCGTGATGCCGGGCGCCACGCCCACCACGCGCAGCTTGGGCGCGAGCGCCTGGGCGAGCTGCACGGTGGCGGTCTGCAGCGCCGCCTTGGACAGCGTGTAGGACAGGAAATCCGGGTTGAGGTTGTCCAGCTTCTGGTCCAGCAGGTTGATCACCACGCCAGTCTGCCCTTCCGGCAGCGCGCGGTGCAGCTCGCGCGACAGCAGCAGCGGCGCCGCCACGTTGGTGCGCATGTGCGTGTCGAGCGAGGCGTAGGAGAAGCTGGTGGCCACGTCGTACTGGAACAGCGAGGCGTTGTTGACCAGGCAGCCCGGCACGCCCAGCGCCGCGGTGCAGGCGGCGATCAGCTTGCCGGTGGCGGCCTCGTCGGCGAGGTCGGCCTGCAGCACCGCGGCGCGGCGGCCGCGCGCGCGGATCTGCTCGGCCAGCGCCTCGGCCTCGGCCAGCGAGCGGTGGCAGTGCACGGCCACGTCCCAGCCGCGCGCGGCCAGTTCCAGCGCGATCACGCGGCCGAGCCGGCGCGCCGCACCGGTCACGAGCGCGACGCCGCGCGCCGGCGCGGCGGCCGCGGAAGCGGCGGCGCAGGCGCTGCCGGGCGAGGCGGAGTCAGGAGATGTGGAGTCGGGCATTGCTACAATCGCGATATGCACAAAGGCGCTAGTCTACCCCTTCCCCCCGCGGACGCGCTGAGCGCCTCTGCCACGCTCGGCGCACATATCGCCCAGGCCATCGACGAAGCCGGCGGCTGGCTCGGTTTCGACCGCTACATGGCGCTGGCGCTGTACGCGCCCGGCCTCGGCTATTACAGCGGCGGCGCCGCCAAGTTCGGCCGCGACGCGCGCGACGGCAGCGACTTCATCACCGCCCCCGAACTGAGCCCGTTCTTCGCCCGCACGCTGGCGCGCCAGTTCGCGCCGCTGCTGGCGCGTCCCGGCCTGGCGCAACTGCTCGAATTCGGCGCCGGCACCGGCCGCCTGGCGGCCGACCTGCTGCTGGCGCTGGAACAGGAAGGCCAGTTGCCCGCGCGCTATGCCATCGTCGAGCTCTCCGGCGAGCTGCGCGCGCGCCAGCAGGCCACGCTGGCCGAGCGCGCCCCGCACCTGGCCGCGCG
Organism: Cupriavidus ulmosensis; assembly: GCF_977008105.1. Classification (NCBI taxonomy): domain Bacteria; kingdom Pseudomonadati; phylum Pseudomonadota; class Betaproteobacteria; order Burkholderiales; family Burkholderiaceae; genus Cupriavidus; species Cupriavidus ulmosensis. Next base: position 285,729 of record NZ_CDRMWP010000001.1, on the reverse strand, counting down.
CGTGGCGTGGCTCGACACGCTGCCCGAGCGCTTCGAGGGCGTCATCGTCGGCAACGAAGTGCTCGATGCCATGCCGGTGCGCCTGTTCGCCCGCAGCCACGGCCGCTGGCTCGAGCGCGGCGTGGTCCGGGCGGATGCCGAGGATGGCGCCGGAGATCGCGCCGAGACGGCGCAGGGCGGCAACGCCTTCGCCTTCTCCGACCGCCCGCTGCCCGCCGGCGACCTGCCCGAGGCGCTGCACGCCATCCCCGGCGACCACGACATCGTCACCGAGACCCACGCCGAGGCCGAAGGCTTCATGCGCGCGGTCGGCGCGATGCTCGCGCGCGGCGCCGCCTTCTTCATCGACTACGGCTTCCCGGGCGCCGAGTATTACCACCCGCAGCGCACCGGCGGCACGCTGATGTGCCACTACCGCCATCACGCGCACCCGGACCCGTTCCTCTACCCCGGGCTGCAGGACATCACCGCCCACGTCAACTTCAGCGGCATCGCCCACGCCGCCGCCGACACCGGCCTGACCGTGGCCGGCTTCGCCTCGCAGGCGCGCTTCCTGATGAACGCCGGCATCACCGACCTGCTGATGGCGCTCGACCCCAACGACACGCACAGCTTCCTGCCCGCCGCCAACGCCGTGCAGAAGCTGCTGTCCGAGGCCGAGATGGGCGAGCTGTTCAAGGTCATCGCCCTGACCCGCGGGCTCGACGACGCGCTGCCGCTGGCCGGCTTCGCGCGCGCCGACCGCAGCCACGCGCTGTAACGCCGTGGCGCTATAGTCAGGCACCCCGACCTCACAGGCACCCATCATGCTGCGCTGGACCTTCACCATCTTCCTGGCCGTCATCGTGCTGTCGGCGGCCTTGCCGTGGCTGCAGAAGCTGGGGCTGGGGCGGCTGCCCGGGGACGTGCGCTTCCGGCTGTTCGGGCGTGACTTCATGCTGCCGTTCGCGTCGACGATCCTGTTGTCGATGGTGGCGTTGCTGGTGGGGAAGCTGATCTGATTCGGTGGCGGGGACGGTGGCGGTAGCGGTTCTGCGAGCGCCGGCCCTCTCCCGGCCCTCCCCCGGCCTGTCTCCCGCGAGCGGGAGAGGGGAGCAAACCTTGGGCATGTGGCAAAACCGCTCAAGCCAACGGATGCGCCGAAGCCACTAGTGGTGCCCGACGGTTGTCATTCCCCTCACTGCAAGAACCCCGCTTCCAGCGCCCGCGCCTGCCGTTCGGCCTCCTCCGGCTTGCCGCGGCGGAATCTCTCGAGGTTCAGCAGTTTCCAGCGTATGGCCGGCAGCTCGGCGACATGCGCCTGCTGCAGCAGGGACCAGTCGGGTTGCGCGCGCACCAGGCCCGCGAGGAACCGCCGTTGCGCCTCGCTGAAGCGGCGCGGCAGCTCTCGTCTGAGCGTCTTCCGCGTTTCCAGCAGGGTCTCCAGCGGGCAATCGATTTCCATCATGCCGGCGAAAGCGCGCTCGTACTCGCGGGCGATGTCCTTGTCATTGCCGAACAGGATTTCGTGCGGCGGGCGCGGATGGCCCGCGAGATAGACGACGACGCACTCGACCATCTGCGCTGTGAAGCCGCCCGACCCGAGCAGTTGCCACACGTCGAACAGGTCGCGTGGATGCTGGCGGTCCATCGCGGCAACCAGCTTGCCCGCGTAGAGTTCGTCGGGAGCCAGGACCGGCAGATCGAATTCGACGCCGAAACGGTCCGCTGTCCTCGCCATGAGCGGACGCCGTTCGACCGGCAGCACCGTGCCGCGCAGGACGATGTTGACTTCGACCTTCACCTGGCTGTTGCCGGCCTCGACGAGCAGCTTGGCGCCGGCATCTTCCTTTCCGCCTCGCACGCGGCGCACGCGGCGCACGCCGAGGCCACGCGCCGCCAGGCGGTCGGCGATGGCGCCCAGTTCGCGCTCGATCTCCTGCATCGCCTCGTCGCGCTGCGCGTCCCTGGGGACGTAGACCACGTCGATGTCGACGGACAGCCGCGGCATGTCCTGCACGAACAGGTTGATCGCCGTGCCGCCCTTCAGCGCAAATATCTCGTTGCGGAAGACATCGGGAGCGATGTCGAGCAGCAAGCGGACCGTGTCCGCGTAGGCTTTATCCATGCGGCTTGAGGCTCAGCAGCGTGCCGTCGTCCAGCCGGCTCATCCAGCGCCGGTTGCTGCCGGTGCGGACCGGGAACCGTTCCAGCAGCGCATCCACGTCCACCACGCCGGTCTCTCGGGCCCAGGTCAGGAAAAGCCGGACCGCCTTCACGCTGGTGCAACAGGCCAGCAACTGGCCCATGAGTTCCTTGCGCGGGCTGCGCAGCCCTTCGAAGAGGTTGCGCGCCTCCTCCAGTCCCTGGTGAACCCCGACGTCATAGAGCAGTTCGAGGATGGCGCGCTCGGGCACGGAGACCGGCAGGCCGTCCGGCAGGCCCGGCGGCGTGGCCAGCGTCTTGCCGGCCAGGCTCTCTCCAGCCCAGTCGAACAGGCGCGCATGGCGATAGCGCGCCGGGAATCTCGACGCGAACCAGTCCGGTATCTCGAAGCGCGCATCGCCCCACAGGGTCAGCGTTTCGCGCGTGCCGAGATTGTGCCGCACGCCTTGCAGCGCCAGCGCGCTCTTGCCGCCGACGTGCAGCCCGGCCACCCGCTGCCGGAGGAATCCAAGCGCGCCATAGACGCCGAATGCATCGTTGGGAAATGCGTAGACGCCCTGGGCCAGCCGCAGGAGCCAGCCGCTCGACACGTAGTGCGCGGCGAGCTGCGCGGACACGTCGAGACGCTGGAGGGCCTGCAGATCGAAAGGGGCGCCGCGGGGCAACTCAAGCTGCAGGCGCTTGATTGGATGCTTCCTTGGATTTTCAACCATGCTTTAAAAATAGCACGAATTCTAATCAACTCGACCGGAATCGATTCGACTTAGACTGAAAATATAGTATCAGATACTATTTCTGATACCGAATCTAATCAGATTTCCGCTCATTCATGCCGACGCTTTCCCCCAGCGCCGCCTCCACCGCCGCCACCCGCGCCACATGCACGCGGTCCTTGATGAGGCTGGCATTGCCGGCGCATTCCCGCGCCACCGCGCCGGCATCCACCGCCGCCGCCGCGGCCAGCGCCGCCATCAGCCGCGCCGCCTGCGGATAGCTGCGCTGCTCGAAGCCGAGCCGGCCGCGCGCGTCGGCTTCGCAGGCCTGCAGGATGCCGGCGAAGCGCGCGGGCTTGCGCAGCGCGTCGCAGCGCTCCAGCAGGCGCGTCAGCGCGGCCGCGCCGAAGGCGTCGCTGCGGTGGATGTTGCCGTGCTCGCGCGCCACCGCCACCGCGAGGTCGCGGCATTCGGTGGGCACGCGCAGGCGCTTGCAGACGTCTTCGAGCAGCGCCACGCTGCGCTGCTCGTGGCCGATGTGGCGCGGCAGCACGTCGGCCGGCGTGGTGCCCTTGCCGAGGTCGTGCACCAGCGCGGCGAAGCGCACCGGCAGCGGCGCGTCCATGCCGGCGGCGGTATCGACCACCATCATCACGTGCACGCCGGTATCCACCTCGGGGTGGTAGTCGGCGCGCTGGGGCACGCCCCACAGCCGGTCCAGCTCGGGCAGCAGGCGCGCCAGCGCGCCGCAGTCGCGCAGCACCTCGAACATGCGCGAGGGCCGGGCCTCCATCAGGCCGCGCGCGATTTCCTGCCAGACGCGCTCGGCCACCAGCGCGTCGACCTCGCCGGCCTGGACCATGCCGCGCATCAGCGCGAGCGTGTCCGGCGCCACGGTGAAGTCGTGGAAGCGTGCGGCGAAGCGGGCCACGCGCAGGATGCGCACCGGGTCTTCGGCGAATGCCTCGGAGACGTGGCGGAACTGGCGCGCGGCGAGGTCGCGCCGGCCGCCGTAGGGATCGATCACCGGGCCGGCAAGCTCGCCGCCGGCATCGACCGCGCGCGCCATCGCGTTGATGGTGAGGTCGCGCCGCACGAGGTCGTCCTCGAGCGTGACGTCGGGCGCGCAGTAGAACGCGAAGCCCTTGTAGCCGGCCGCGGTCTTGCGCTCGGTGCGGGCCAGCGCGTACTCCTCCCTGGTCCGTGGATGGAGGAACACCGGGAAATCCTTGCCGACCGGCTTGTAGCCGGCGGCTTCCATCTCGGCCGGGGTCGCGCCCACCACCACGTAGTCGCGGTCCTGGCTGGGCTTGCCCAGCAGGGCGTCGCGAATGGCGCCGCCGACGGCATACACCTGCATGAACGGCCCTCAGTGATTGATGATGATGGCGTCGGCGCGGTCCGGCGCGAGCCGGTACGGCTCGTCCGCCACGATGAAGTCGCGCTCCTCGCGCGCATCGGCGATCCACGCCTGCATGGCCGGCAGCGCCAGGATGAAGTCGGCGTAGCGCTTGGCTTCATCGGGCAGGTGCGTGCCGTAGGTGGCGAAGCGGCTGACCACCGGCGCGAAGTACGCGTCGGCGATGGTGAAGGCGCCGAACAGGAACGGGCCGCCGGCGCCGAAGCGCGCGCGCAGGTCGGTCCAGATCGCGGCGATGCGGTCCACGTCGCGCTGCACGGCGGCGTTCCAGCCCAGGCCGGGCAGCATCGCGGTGGCGTTCATCGGCATCTGGCTGCGCAGGTTGCCGAAGCCCGCATGCATCTCCGCGCAGACCGAGCGCGCCAGCGCGCGCGCGCCGCGCTCGGCCGGCCACAGCTGCTTCTCGGGAAAGCGCTCGGCCAGGTATTCGGCGATCGACAGCGTGTCCCACACGGCGAGGTCGCCGTCGACCAGCACCGGCACCTTGCCGGCCGGCGAATGGCGTGCGACCACCGCATCGAAGTCCGGCGTGGACAGGCGCACCTTGATCTCCTCGAAGGCGATGCCGGCCTGCCGCATCAGCAGCCACGGGCGCAGCGACCAGGACGAATAGTTCTTGTTGCCGATGACGAGCTTCATCGCGGAATCCTTGCTGGAACTGGGAGAGGGAGCGGCCGGGAAAGCACACCGGCGGAACAAGGCATTGTATCCAGCCGCGCCTGGCCGATCCAAGCGAATTGCGCTCGCAGCGATGTGAGCGCGGGTCACAAGCAGATCACAAGCGGGTCACAAGCCGATCACTGGCGCGTCACAGGCGGGCCGCGCCCGGCCCGCCGGCCCGCGCCATCCGCGCCATCGGCGCCGGCAGCTTCAGCGATACACGCTGCGCCGCAGGGTCTGCATCTGGCTCTCGTGGCCGCGCCCGGCCAGCACGTCGGTCATCACCGCTTCCAGGCTGACCGGCTGGCGCAGGCCCAGTTCCGGCGCGAGCGAGCCGGCCATGACGTTGTCGAGCCGCATGGAGTCGAGGTTGTCGCGCGTCATCACCGGCGTGCCCGGCATGTGCTCCAGCACGGCCGCCTGCAGGCGCGCGAGCGCGTCGGGCAGGTGCAGGACCGGGCGCGGGTGGCCGCTGGCGCGCCCGGCATAGCGCACCAGCGCCTCGAGCGTGTAGACCTGCGGCCCGGCCAGGTCGTAGGCGTAGCCGACGGTGGCCGGCGTGGCCATCGCGTTGACGAAGGCCTGCGCCACGTCCTGCACGTAGACCGGTTGGAAGCGCGCCTGCGCGCACGCCAGCGGCACCACCGGCGCGATCTGCTGCATGTGGGCGAACAGGTTGAGGAAGTGATCGTCGGGCCCGAAGATCACGGACGGGCGGAAGATGGTCCAGTCCAGCCCGCTTTCGCGCACCACGCGCTCGCCGTCGCCCTTGCTGCGCAGGTACATCGACGGGCCGGCGCTGTCGGCGCCCAGCGCGCTCATGTGCAACAGCCTGCGCACGCCGGTGCCGCGGCAGGCCGCCACCAGGCGCCGCGGCAGCTCCACGTGCGCCGCGGCGAAGGCGGCGCCGTAGGGCTCGGCGCGCTCGCCGTGCAGGATGCCGGCGAGGTTGACCACGATGCCCTCGGTGCCCAGCGAGCCGACCGCGGCGTCGAGCGCCGCCTCGTTGCGCACGTCGAGCTCGACGACTTCCACGCGCGGCAGCAGCAGCAGGTGCTGGGCGTGCTCGGCATCGCGCGCGGCGGCGACAATGCGCTCGGGGTCGATGGGCGGCTCGGTCACGCTGCCCGGCTCGAGCGGCGTGGCCGAGGCGGTGGCCACGCCCGCCAGGCGGGCCACCAGGTGGCTGCCGACGAAACCGGCGGCGCCGATCACTAGAACGTTGCTGGTCTGCATGGATTCCTCCGTGGCAAGGCCCGGCCGGCGCGCGCCCCGGATGGGGCATGCGCCGGCGGCCGCACTCGCCGGCAGACCGCGCGCCGGCTCAGGGCAAGGCGGTGGTGGTGATCTGCGACGGCGACACCGTGCCCAGGCGATCCTTGAGCGACTGCGGCCTGCCGCTCATCAATGCAGCATAGTACGTGGCGTTCGACAGCACGTTCTTGACGTAGGTGCGGGTCTCCGCGAACGGGATGGTCTCGGCGAAGACCGCGCCCTCGACCTGGCGCGGCAGGCTGGAGCGCCAGCTCTTGGGGCGCCCCGGGCCGGCGTTGTAGGCGGCCGAGGCCAGCGTCCACGAGCTGTCCAGGTCGGTGAACACCATGCTCATGTAGTTGGTGCCGAGCATGATGTTGACGTTGGGATCGCCCATCATCGACGGCGAGAAATCCGTCATGCCGATCTTGCGCGCGACCCACTTGGCGGTGGCCGGCATCACCTGCATCAGGCCGTGCGCGCCGGCCGACGAGCGCGCGTTCATGATGAAGCGCGATTCCTGGCGCACCAGGCCGTAGGCCCACGCCATGTCGAGGCCGACGTCGTCGGTGGCGCGCTGCATGATGTCGCGGTAGGGCATCAGGAAGCGCAGCGAGAAATCGTGCTCGGCCTGGGTGCGGTCGGCGGTGTTGACGGCGCGGTCCAGCAGCTCGATGCGGCGCGCGTAGTCGGCCGCGGCCAGCAACTGGCGGTCGGTCATGCCGCGCAGCTCCCAGTTCCACTCGCGGTTGCCTTCGAAGCGCAGGTTGAGGTCGTAGAGCTTCTGCGCGCGCAGGAAACCCGGGCGCGCGCGCATGGCGTTGACCTCGGCGTCGCTGACCTGGGTACGCGCGGGCAGCACGGTGCGGTTGCCCAGCTCTTCATTGGCGAGCTGGCCGTAGAAGTTGAACTGGCCGGCGATGGCCTGGAACTGCTGCTGCGCCTCGGCGGCGCGGTTGTCGGCCTTGAGCGCGCGGCCGTACCAGTAGGTCCAGGCCGGGTCCTTGGCGCGCAGCTCGGGGCGCATGGCCTCGACCGCCATGCGCACCTGCTTCCAGTCGCCCTGGCGCAGCGCGGCGCGCACGCGCCACTCCTGGCTTTCGTCGGACAGCCACTGGTTGCCGCCCAGGTCCATCTGGCGGCGGTAGTAGCCGGCCGCCTCGGGCGCCAGCTTCTTGGCCGCGAACTGGCCGATCACGCCCCAGCCCGCGCCCTGCTCGTCGCGCGACAGGCCGGCGGCGCTGGCGTTCAGATAGGCGGCGGCCTGCGACGGATCGTTGCGCGCCATCTTGACCACGGTGGCCAGCGTGTTGCTGTCGCCGCGCGCCTCGGGCGCGGTGGCGGCGATGCGCCCGGCCAGCGTGACGAAGTTCTGCTCCAGCGCCTGGCGTGCCTGGAAGGCCACGTCGCTCGGCTCGATCTGGCGGCTCTGCGCGAGATAGCCGATCAGGTCGACGCAGCCTTCGCCGTAATACTTCGGATCGGCCAGCGCCGCGCGTGCCTCGGCCGCCACGTTCTGGCCCTTGAGCGCGCGCGACAGCAGCGCATAGCACTCCACCTGGGTGTCGTCCTTGAGCACGAACTGCGGGTACTCGGCGTCGAAGTTCGCCCAGTCGCGCTTCTTGCCCAGCACCAGCAGCCAGTCGTTGCGCATGCGGTCGGCGATGGCCTCGCCCTTGTAGCGCTGCAGGAACGCGCGCACCTGGTCGTCCGGCGCGTCGATGCGGGCCAGGCCGCTGGCGTCGAACATCTGCGGCTTGATGCGGAAATATTCCACGTACGACGAGATCGGGTAGTCCACCAGCGTGGCCGAGATGGCATCGGTGCGGACCACGTCGTTCTTGCGCGCGGCGTCGCGCAGCGCCACGAAAGCGTCGTCGGGATTGCCCGGGATGAAGGTTGCCGGGGATTGTGACTGCGGCTGCGGCGATGGCCGCTTCTGCGCAAACGCCGGCGCGGCAAGCAGCGCACACGCGATCGCCGCGAGGGCGGCCCTGGCCGCACGCTGCGGATATACTCCCTTCGGCATTCTTGGCTTTCCTTGTTGTGACGGCCGGACGGCATCGCCTTCTCCGCTCTTGTCGAAGGGCCCGCGTCCGACCGTGCGATATTTGGTCGACAGCAAACATTATCCCACGCAGCCATGCCCAGCGACGAGGTTCGCAACCGTTCCGGCGCGCCCGGCAAACCCGCCGCGCAGGCCCCCGCCAGCGAAGCACGCGGCGCCCTGCGGCGCCGGCTGCTGGCGCTGCGCGCCACCCTGCCCGCGCGCGCCGACGCCGATGCCGCCATCGAAGCCGCGCTGGCCACCCTGCTGGAACGCCTGGCCGCGCGGCGCCTCGGTTTCTACTGGCCGATCCAGCACGAGTTCGACGCGCGCGCCACCGTGACGCGCTGGCTGGCCGCCGACCCGGGCCGCCAGGCGGCCCTGCCGGTAGTCAGCCGCCCCGGCGCGCCGCTCGACTTCCACCTGTGGCAACCCGGCACCGCGATGACCAAAGGCCACTACGGCATTCCGATTCCCGACGGCACGCCGGCCGTGGTGCCCGACGCGCTGCTGATTCCATGTGTCGGTTTCAGTGCCGATAAGTTCCGGCTTGGATATGGGGGCGGGTTTTATGACCGCACACTGGCGGCGCTGGCAGCCGGCGGGGTCACTCCGGTGGCGATTGGGGTTGGTTTTGAGGCTTGCCGGATTGCGCTGGCCGCGCAGGGGCATGATTTGGCTATGGATTGGATTGTTAGCGAGAGGGGGTGTTTTTGAGGGGGTTTCTTAGTTTTCTTGTTTGGGCTTGGGTGGGGGCTTTGTTCTAGCTGCTGTGGGTCTGGCTTGAGACTTGGATGGGGTCCTTGTTCGGGCTGTTTGTGGGCCTTGAGGCTCGGGCGGTTTTGGTGCTTGAACCCAAAGGCTGTATGACATCCCCGCTGCGCGGGGCTGCCAGTCACTTTCTTTTGTCTGAAAAGAAAGTAACCAAAGAAAGCAGACCCCTTGCAGGGGGGCTGGGCGCTCAGACTTTATGGCTGGTGCGGGATTCGTGGTGCGGTCTGTGGCTTCGATGAGGCTGCTGACGCTACCGGTTTGCTTGCCTGCGGCGTCGCAAACGAAATTGGATTCGTGGTGGCGCTGCATGATGGCGGAGGTCCAGGCCCTTCGGGCTGCTGCCGCGACCGGGGCGGATGGGCTCGTCATAGAGATGGTGCTGGTTTCGTGGTGGGCGCGGTGGCTCCGGCGCGAGAGTACCCGCTGACATCCGCGCCCCGGTCCACCGCGCCCACCACGAAAACACGAGGATGCTACGCCGTGGCCGCCCAAACTGGTAACGGCAGAAGCTTGTACGACCTGAGCTTTGGCCATCATGGAGCCGGAATGTGAAACGCCCCCATCCGAAATGGCACCGCGGCCAGCACCGGTAGCGTCAGCAGTCTCATCGAAGCCAACGCCCGCACCACGAATCCCGCACCAGCCATAAAGTCTGAGCGCCCAGCCCCCCTGCAAGGGGTCTGCTTTCTTTGGTTACTTTCTTTTCAGACAAAAGAAAGTGACTGGCAGCCCCGCGCAGCGGGGATGTCATATGGCCTTTGGATTCAAGCACCAACAACCGCCCGAGCCTCAAGGCCCACAACAGCCAGAACAAGGCCCCCACCCAAACCCAAACCCCAAAAAACTCACCCCACCTGATTAGCCAACCTCAACGTAGCCTCCACCGACCACCGCGCCCACGTCGTCATCTCCTCCGCCGACTCCAGACAAACCGCGGGCAGACTCAGATAATGCCGCATGGTGACTTCACGCCCGCGGCTGCTGTACCGGAACGGCTCGCCGCCCTCGGCCTCGAACCGCGCGCGGGTCTGCTCGTCGGTCTTGAGCCAGCAGCGCCCGTCCGACACCAGCGCGAACATCAGCCCGTCGTAATACAGCCCGTGGCCGCCGAACATGCGGCGCGCGGTGATGGGGCCGATGCGCGCGGCCAGCGGGCCCATCAGCTCGAGCAGATGGTCGACGAAGGGATCGGGGCGGCGCGCGGTGGCCATGCGTGAAGCGCCCGGCGCTCAGAGCTTGAGACGCTGCCAGATCGCCTTGGTGGCGCCGGCGGTGTTGAGCGTGTAGAAATGCAGCCCCGGCACGCCGGCCGCGAGCAGGCGCTCGCACAGCGCAGTGACCACGTCGAGGCCGAACGCGCGGATCGATTCGCGGTCGTCGCCGAAGCCTTCCAGGCGCCGGGCGATCCAGCGCGGCACTTCGGCGCCGCACATCTCGGAGAAGCGCATCAGTTGCGAGGAGTTGGTGATCGGCATGATGCCGGGCACCACCGGCACGTCCACGCCCATCGCGCGCGCGTCGTCGACGAAGCGGAAATAGGCGTCGGCGTTGAAGAAATACTGGGTGATGGCGGAGTCGGCGCCGGCCTTGACCTTGCGCACGAAGTTCTCCAGGTCCACGCGCGGCGACTTGGCCTGCGGGTGGTACTCGGGATAGGCCGCCACCTCGATGTGGAACCAGTCGCCGGTCTCGGCGCGGATGAATTCCACCAGTTCGTTGGCGTAGCGGAACTCGCCGATCTCGCCCATGCCCGAGGGCATGTCGCCGCGCAGCGCCACGATGTGGCGGATGCCGCCGTCGCGGTAGGTCTGCAGGATCTGGCGGATGCTCGCGCGCGTGGAGCCCACGCACGACAGGTGCGGCGCGGCCTCGATGCCGTCGCGCTGGATTTCCAGCACGGCGTCCAGCGTGCCCTGCTGGGTGGTGCCGCCGGCGCCGAACGTCACCGAGATGTACTTGGGATGCAGCGGAGCGAGCTGCGCGCGCGTATTGCGCAGCTTCTCGGCGCCCTCGGCCGTCTTGGGCGGGAAGAATTCGAAGCTGAAGTAGCGGTCTTGCATGATGGTGGCGCGCCGCGTGTGGCGCGGCGCGCTGGAAGGTTTGGCGTGCGTCAGGCGCTGCGGCGTTCGCCGAGCAGCAGGCTCGACAGCGCCCAGGAAATCACGCTGTACAGGATCGATCCGAGCAGCGCCGCGCCGAAGCCGCTGACCACGAAGCCGGACAGCAGCTTGCCCACGAACAGGAACAGCAGCGCGTTGATCACGAAGATGAACAGGCCGAGCGTGAGCAGCGTCACCGGCAGCGTGAGGATGACCAGGATCGGGCGGATCAGGGTGTTGACCAGGCCCAGCACCAGCGCGGCGATCATGGCCGAGCCGAAGCCGCCCAGGTGAATCCCGCTGATCAGGTTGCCCACCAGGAACAGCGCGGCGGCGTTGATGATCCAGACGGCCAGCAATCTCATGACGACTCCTTAGCTCGGGTCAGACGAAACAGGATGCGGAACACCGCGGCAGCCGGGACAGCCCGGCCGTGCGATCGTACCCGCGATCCACGGCCGCGATCAATGCGCGCGGTCAACCGGCGCGCAGCGCGCGCGCCGGCCCGCCGCGATCAGTAGCGGTAGTGGTCGGCCTTGTACGGGCCTTCCTTCTTCACGCCGATGTAGGCGGCCTGCTGGTCGGTCAGCTCGGACAGCTGCGCGTTGAGCTTCTTGAGCTGCAGGCGCGCGACCTTCTCGTCCAGGTGCTTGGGCAGCGTGTAGACGCCGACCGGGTACTTGCCGCTATCGCGTTCCAGCCACAGCTCGATCTGGGCGATGGTCTGGTTGGCGAACGAGCTGCTCATCACGTAGGACGGGTGGCCCGTGCCGCAGCCCAGGTTCACCAGGCGGCCCTTGGCCAGGATGATCAGCTTCTTGCCGTCGGGGAAGATCACGTGGTCGACCTGCGGCTTGATCTCGTCCCATTCGTACTTCTCGATCGAGGCGATGTCGATCTCGTTGTCGAAGTGGCCGATGTTGCAGACGATGGCCTGGTCCTTCATCTTCGCCATGTGGTCATGGGTGATGACGTGGTAGTTGCCGGTGCAGGTGACGAAGATGTCGCCATGCTCGGCGGCGTAGTCCATCGTCACCACGCGGTAGCCTTCCATCGCGGCCTGCAGCGCGCAGATCGGGTCGATCTCCGTCACCCACACCTGCGCCGACAGCGCGCGCAGCGCCTGCGCGCTGCCCTTGCCCACGTCGCCGTAGCCGGCCACCACGGCGACCTTGCCGGCGATCATCACGTCGGTGGCGCGCTTGATGCCGTCCACCAGCGACTCGCGGCAGCCGTACAGGTTGTCGAACTTGCTCTTGGTGACGGAGTCGTTGACGTTGATGGCCGGGAAACGGAGTTCACCCTTTTGCGCCATCTGGTACAGGCGGTGCACGCCGGTGGTGGTTTCCTCGGTCACGCCCTTGATGGCGTCCAGGTTGCGGCTGTACCAGGTCGGGTCCTTGGCCAGCTTGTCCTTGATGGCGGCGAACAGGTAGGTTTCTTCCTCGCTGCCCGGCTTGGAGATCAGCGTGGCGTCCTTCTCGGCGCGCGCGCCCAGGTGCAGCAGCAGCGTGGCGTCGCCGCCGTCGTCGAGGATCATGTTGGGGGTGCCGCCGTCCTTCCAGTCGAAGATGCGGTGGGTGAAGTCCCAGTATTCCTTCAGCGACTCGCCCTTGAAGGCGAACACCGGCGTGCCCGAGGCGGCGATGGCCGCGGCGGCGTGGTCCTGGGTCGAGAAGATGTTGCACGAGGCCCAGCGCACGTCGGCGCCGAGCGCAACCAGCGTCTCGATCAGCACGGCGGTCTGGATGGTCATGTGCAGGGAACCGGCGATGCGCGCGCCCTTGAGCGGCTGGGCGGCGGCGAACTCGTCGCGGATCGCCATCAGGCCGGGCATCTCGGTCTCGGCGATGGCGATTTCCTTGCGGCCCCAGCCGGCCAGGTCGATGTCGGCGACCAGGTAGTCGTTCTTCAGGTCAGTCACTGCGTTCATGTTTCACTCCGGTGAAGAGTGGCGCGATGGCGGCGAGTGCGGGGGGATACGCGGCGCGCGGGCATGCCGGGCAACGCGGGCATGCAAAGCGGGCGGATAGGTCGACTCGCCACCGTGGGGGCCACGGATCAGCGAGCGCCGTTGAGACAGTCCGAGCCTGGCGAATGGCCAATCGCGCACTGGGGCACAATGGTCGCATCCGTTGCAACGCTCCTCGGAGTGGCGGTATTGTAGCCTGACCGCCGGCGCCGCGCACCGGCGCCGCGTGATTTTTTGCCTGGCGCTTCCGTTGGTGCTGTCTTTGGCGCTGTCTTTAGTGCCGTCCCTGGCGCCTTTCTTGCTCTTTCTTGCTGCTTGTTTTGTTGCTTCCTTTGCCGTTTCTCGCCGCCCCGCGGCGGCCTGCCTCGCACCGCACATGACCCCGACCACACACCGTCCTCCGCGCACCCTGACCATCGCCGGCTCCGACTCCGGCGGCGGCGCCGGCATCCAGGCCGACCTCAAGACCTTCGCCGCGCTGGGCTGCTTCGGCATGAGCGCGATCACCGCCATCACCGCGCAGAACACGCTCGGCGTGAGCGGCGTGCACGCGATCCCGGCGGAGATGGTGGCCGCGCAGATCGACGCGGTGGCCAGCGACATCGGCGTGGACGCCGCCAAGACCGGCATGCTGGGCACCGCCGACATCGTCGAGGCGGTGGCCGCCGCGGTGGACCGCCACGCCATCCGCCAGCTGGTGGTGGACCCGGTCATGATCTCCACCTCCGGCGCCACCCTGGCCGACGACGCCACCAGCCAGGCCATGACGCGCCTGCTGTTCCCGCGCGCCGTGCTGGTCACGCCCAACCTGCCGGAAGCCTCGTGGCTGCTGGGCCGCAGGATCAGCCGCCGCGGCGAGATGGAACAGGCCGCGCGCGACCTGCTGGCGCTGGGCTGCCGCGCCGTGCTGCTCAAGGGCGGCCACCTCGACCCGGCCGACGGCGGCCTCGACGACCTGCTGATGACCGCCGACGGCACCGTGCGCGTGTTCTCGCACCCGCGCGTGGAGACCCGCAACCTGCACGGCACCGGCTGCACGCTGGCCGCCGCCGTCGCCGCGCAGCTCGCGCGCGGCAACGCGCTGGCGGACGCGGTGGACGCGGCGCTCGACTACGTGGCCGAGGCCATCGTCGCCGGCGCCGACCTCGAGCTCGGCGCCGGCAACGGCCCGCTCAACCACGCCTTCGCGCCGCGCGCGATGGGATGACGCACGGGCCGGCACACCGGCCCGCGGGCGGCGGTATGATCGGGCTCTCCATCGTCCGGCCGCCAGCGCCATCCTTGCCACGCCATGACCCTGCTGTCCCAGATCGACCTGCGCGCCGACCCCGCCGCCGCGCCCTACCGGAAACACGAAGTGGTGCAGGTGGCGTTCGCCGCCGCGCCCGGCGAGCTCGCCAGCCTCGAAGGCCCCAACCGCTACCAGCCCGGCGACGCCCTCGTCACCGGCTCCACCGGCGACCGCTGGGTGGTGTCGCGCGACCGCTTCGACGCGCGCTACGAGCCGCTGGAAGCCGGCGCGCACGGGCGCGACGGCGCCTACCGCAACAAGCCTGCGACGGTGCTGGCAAAGCGCATGGCGGCGGCCTTCGGCATCGCCCGCTCGGCCGGCGGCGACGTGCTGCGCGGCGAGGCCGGCGACTGGCTGATGCAGTACGCGCCGGGCGACTACGGCATCGTGCAGCAGGCGCGCTTCGCCCAGGTCTACCGGCCCGCCTGACGGCCGGCCGCGGCGGCGCCCGGGGCGGCTAGTTGCCGCCGCTGCTCAGCGGCACCAGCTTGAACGCCGCGCGCGCCACGCACACCACTTCGCCGCCGGCGTTCTTCACCTCGCCCTCGCAGAACGCGATGCGCGCGCCGCGCCGCATGCAGCGCGCCTCCAGGTGCAGCTCGCCGCGCGCGGCGGCGAGGAAATGCGTGGACATGTCGATGGTGATCACGCCGGTCTGCATCGGCGCGTGCGAGCGCGCCGCGCCGCTGAGCGTGAAGTCCAGCGCCGCCATCAGCGTGCCGCCGTGCACGTCGCCGCGGCTGTTGACCAGGAACGGGCTGGCCGGCAGCCGCGTGCGGCACAGGCCCTCCTCGATCTGCACCGGCTGCAGGCCAAGGTGGCGCATCAGCGGCACGTCGATGCCGAAATAGGGCTGCTCCGGGGTGCCGGGCGCCACCGGGACGATCTGCGAGGGAAATTCCAAAGCTTGTCTTCCTTTATCCGAGTCTGATTGCTGCCTGGGCTGCCGTCATCGCGCCCGCCGACCGCAATGGTAGCGCCAACCCCGGCGCGAATGGCGCCGGCAGGCGGCTCACGGCTCCAGCAGCACGCGCAGCATGCGCTGCGGATCGGCCAGGAAATCGCGCGTCACGCGGAAGTGCTCGGTGTCCTCGTAGGCGATGCGCTGCACGCCGTCGGCGCCGAGGCGGTAGATCCACGCATCGGGGTAGGCCATCAGGATCGGCGAGTGCGTGGCGATGAGGAACTGCGAATCGGCGCGCACCAGGTCGTGGATGCGCGACAGCACGGCAAGCTGGCGCTGCGGCGAGAGCGCGGCCTCGGGTTCGTCGAGCAGGTAGAGGCCGTTGCCGCGGAAGCGCTCGGTCAGCAGCGCGAGGAACGATTCGCCGTGCGACTGCTCGTGCAGCGAGCGAGCGCCGTAGGCCGGCATCACCGGCGCGCCCGGGCCGGGCTCGGCATCGAGGCGCTCGATCTCGGTGGCGACGTTGAAGAAGCTCTCCGCGCGCAGGAAGTAGCCGTCGCGCGGGCGCCGGAAGCCGCGCGCCAGGCGCAGGTATTCGTTGAGCACCGAGTGCGAGCGGCGCGTGCCGAAGCTGAAGTTGCGCGAGCCGCCCTCGGCGTTGTAGCCGGCCGCCACCGCGATCGCCTCCATCAGCGTGGACTTGCCCGAGCCATTCTCGCCGACCAGGAACGTCACCTTGGGATGGAGCTCCAGCACGTCGAGCGCGCGCACCGCGGGCAGGCTGAACGGGTAGCGCGCGAAGCTCTCGACGATGTCGCGGCGCAGGGTGACGCGGCTGAGGAACTGGGACGAGATCATGGCGCGGCGGCGGGGGACGGAAGTGGCGTCCATCGTACCGCATGGCGCCGGCTGGTCAGACGCGCATCAACCCGCCGGAAACATCCCCAGCAGGTTCGCCACCGCCGCCGGCACGTCGGCAGCCTCGGTGATCGCGCGCACCACCGCCGCGCTGCCGACGCCGACCGCCAGCACCTCCGGCAGCCGCGCGGCGTCGACGCCGCCGATGCCGACCAGCGACGGGATCACCGGCTGCATCAGCTTCGCATAGGACTGGAAGCGGCCCATGCCCTGCGGCGCGGTCGGCATGACCTTGGTGGTGGTCGGGAAGATCGCGCCGAGCGCGAGGTAGCTCGGGCCGATGGTGGCCACGCGCAGCATCTCGGCGTAGCCGTGGGTGGACACGCCGAGGCGCAGGCCCGAGGCGCGCAGCGCGCCGAGGTCGGCTTCGTCGAGGTCTTCCTGGCCGAGGTGGATGCCGTAGATGCCGCTGCGCGCGCTGTCGTTGCCGAAGCCGGCGTGCAGCGCGATGGCCTCGCGCCAGTGGTCGTTGATGAACAGGCGCGCGCGGCTGCCGCGCGCGGCATCGGCGGCGCGCGCGATCTCGTCGCGCACGGCCTGCGCGTCGTCGGACTTGAAGCGCAGCTGCACCGTGGGCACGCCGAGCGGCACCAGCCGCGCGATCCATGCGGCGCTCGGCACCACGGCGTACAGGCCCAGCGGCGGGCACGGCGCGAACGGCGCGGCGGGCTGCTCGGGCGCGACCAGCGCGGCGTGGCGCACCTGCGGGAAGCGCGCGAAATCGGCCGGCCAGTCGAGCGAGCCGGGCCGCCACGCGCGCGCCAGGCAGAGCGCGTCGTGCGCGGGGAAATGCAGCGCCAGGCAGGCCAGCAGCACGGCGGTGAACGCGGGCGAGTGCGCGCTGTCGCCGTCGGCGTGGGCGCTGAACACCCAGGTGCCCATCGGCGAGCGCACGGTGTCGATCCAGCGGCCGCCCTCGCGCTCGCTCTCGATGGCGGTCGCGCCGGCGGCGGCGATGCGCGCGAGCGTGGCGGCGTCGGCCTCGCCGTCGCACAGCACCACGTCGGCACTGCCGGGCGCCTCGGCGCCGGCCTGCGCCAGCGCACGCCAGGGCTGGTCGCTGGTGCCGAAGGTGGCGCCGTAGCGCGCCAGCAGCGTGTCGCGCAGCGCGGCGTCGACGAGCGCTTTCACGGCGGCGCGGCTCATGCGCGGTCCTCCGTGCCCGCGGCGTGCCAGAACGGCATGCCGACCACGGGGGTGCTGGCCTGGGCGATGTCGCGCTCGGGCATCGGGCCGGCCAGGTAGGCGGTGCGGCCGGCGTCGACGGCCTGCGCGAACGCGCGCGCCATGTCGACCGGGTAGGCGGCCTGCGCCACCGCGGTGTTGAGCAGCACGCCGTCGTAGCCCCACTCCAGCACCTGCGCCGCGTGCGACGGCAGGCCGAGGCCGGCGTCGACGATCAGCGGGGTGTCGGGCAGGCGCTCGCGCAGCAGGCGCATGGCGTGCGGGTTGACCACGCCCTTGCCGGTGCCGATCGGCGCGGCCCACGGCATCAGCGCCTGGCAGCCCACGTCGAGCAGGCGGCGGCACAGCACGAGGTCCTCGGTGCAGTACGGCAGCACCTTGAAGCCTTCCTTGACGAGGGTCTCGGCCACCGCGGGCAGGTTGAGCGTGTCGGGCTGCAGCGTGTAGTCGTCGCCCACCACTTCGAGCTTGATCCAGTCGGTCTCGAACACCTCGCGCGCCATCATGGCGGTGGTGATCGCTTCCTGCGGCGCCATGCAGCCGGCGGTGTTGGGCAGCACCGGCACGCCGAGCGCCTTGAGCATCTGCCAGAACGACTGGCCGCCTTCGCCGTCGCCGACCGCGCCCTGGCGGCGCAGCGCCACCGTCAGCATGGCGGGGCGGGACGCTTCCACGGCGGCCTGCAGGGTGGCGGGGGACGGATAGCGCGCGGTGCCGAGCAGCAGGCGCGAGGCGAACCGCTCGCCGTACAGCACGAAGGGGTCGCCGAGCAGGCCGCCGCGTTGGTCGAGAGGATCGAGGGTATCGAGGGTCATGTCGGTTCAGCCTCCCGTGACGGGTTGCACGAGGTCGATGCGGTCGCCGGCGGCGAGCGCTGTTGCGCCATGCGCGGCGCGCGGCACGAACTGGCCGTTGAGCGCGGCGGCGAACGGCGGCGCGATGCCGGCGCCGGCCACCGCGTCGGCCAGCGTGGCGTGGTCGGCAAGGGCCAGCGGGCGGCCGTTGAGCAGGATTTCCATGGTCTGTCTGCGTCTGTTCAGTGCAGCACCGGCGAGCCGCCGGCGACGGTGTCGAGCGCCGGGCCGATCATGCCGGGCCAGCGCAGCGCGGCAGGCACGGCATGCGCGGCCGGGTCGCCGTCGAGCAGCGCGCGCACCACCTCGCAGGCGGCCTCGGTGACGGCCGGCGCGATCAGGAAGCCGTGCCGGTACAGGCCGTTGAGGCGCACGATGCGCGCATGCTGGTCGACCCGGATGGCGGGCAGGTGGTCCGGCCGCGTGGGGCGGCGCTGCACGTTGAGTTCGAGCACGCGCGCCTCGCCGAAGGCCGGATGCAGCGAGTAGGCCGCCGACAGCAGCTCCAGCGCGGAGCGCACGCTCATCGGCGAATCGTCGTCGCTTTCGATTTCGGTGGCGCCGATCACGTAGAGGTCGCCCGGCTTGGGCGCGATGTAGATCGGGTAGCGCGGATGCAGCAGGCGCACCGGGCGCTGCAGCTTGACCTCGGGCGCATGCACGCGCACCACCTCGCCGCGCAGGCCGCGCAGCCCGGGGATGGTGCCGCGCGCGGCCGCCTGCGCGGGCCACGCGGCGCGCGCGCCGAGGCCGCGGCAGTCCAGCACCACGCGGGCGCGGATGCCCAGCGCCGGCAGGTCCTGCGCCTCGACTTCGCCGGCTTCCCACACGCAGTGCACGCCGCTGGCCACGGCGCAGGACAGCAGCGCGCGCAGCGTGCCGCGGTTGTCGAGCTGGCCTTCGCCGGCCAGCAGCAGGCCCTGCGGGAAGCGGCCCGCGAGCGCGGGCTCCAGCGCGGCCACGCCGTCGCCGTCGAGCGCGCGCATGCGCTCGGCCACCAGCGCCGGCGGCGCCACCGCGCGCACGCGGCTGGCGAACAGCGACATCTCGCCGCGGTCGCGCGCATGCCAGACCACCAGCGTGCCGCCTTCCTGGAAGAACACCGGCTCGGGCAGCTCGGCCAGCCAGCCGCGCCACAGGTCGACGCTGGCGATGCCGAGCTCGACGATACGGCGCTCGGCGATCGCGGATTCGGCCAGCGGCGCCAGCATGGCGGCGGCCACGTGCGCGGCCGAGCCGGCGCCATCGGGACCGGCGCGCTCGACCAGCGCAACGCGCAGGCCGGCCCGCACCAGTTGCCAGGCGGAAAGCCGCCCGGCCAGGCCGGCGCCGAGCACGGCCACATCAAACGACTGCACTGTCATGGGGATGTTTGCGCCAGTGCCTGCCGCGACTGCGCGGCGGGCTCCGGCCTCCTTTCATTCATGGCGCGCCCCGCGGGCGGGGCGCGGTACTTCACGCGGCGCGCACGCAGGCGCGCGCCGCACCCTGCCTCACGAGTAGATCTTGCTGCCGCTCTTGACGAACTCGATCGACTTTTCCTGCATGCCCTTCTCGGCCTCCGGCTTGAGCGAGGCGGCGTAGTCGCGCACTTCCTGCGTGATCTTCATCGAGCAGAACTTGGGACCGCACATCGAGCAGAAGTGGGCGATCTTGGCGCCCTCGGCCGGCAGCGTGGCGTCGTGGAACGAGCGCGCGCGCTCCGGGTCCAGGCCGAGGTTGAACTGGTCTTCCCAGCGGAACTCGAAGCGCGCCTTGGACAGCGCGTTGTCGCGCAGCTGCGCGCCCGGCCAGCCCTTGGCAAGGTCAGCCGCGTGCGCGGCGATCTTGTAGGTGATGATGCCTTCGCGCACGTCCTCCTTGTCGGGCAGGCCCAGGTGTTCCTTGGGCGTGACGTAGCACAGCATGGCCGTGCCCATCCAGCCGATGTTGGCCGCGCCGATGCCGCTGGTGATGTGGTCGTAGCCGGGTGCGATGTCCGTCACCAGCGGTCCGAGCGTGTAGAACGGGGCTTCGTAGCAGTGCTTGAGCTCCTCGTCCATGTTGGCCTGGATGCGCTGCAGCGGCACGTGGCCCGGGCCTTCGATCATGACCTGCACGTCGTGCTTCCAGGCCTTGGCGGTCAGCTCGCCGAGCGTGCGCAGCTCGCCGAACTGGGCGTCGTCGTTGGAGTCGGCGATGCAGCCCGGGCGCAGGCCGTCGCCGAGGCTGAACGAGACGTCGTAGGCCTTCATGATTTCGCAGATCTCGTCGAAGTGCGTGTACAGGAAGTTTTCCTTGTGGTGCGCGAGGCACCACTTGGCCATGATCGAGCCGCCGCGCGAGACGATGCCGGTGACGCGGTCGGCGGTCATCGGCACGTAGCGCAGCAGCACGCCGGCGTGGATGGTGAAGTAGTCCACGCCCTGCTCGGCCTGCTCGATCAGCGTGTCGCGGAACATCTCCCAGGTCAGGTCCTCGGCGATGCCGCCGGTCTTGTCGAGCGCCTGGTAGATCGGCACCGTGCCGATCGGCACCGGCGAATTGCGCAGGATCCATTCACGGGTCTCATGGATGTGCTTGCCGGTGGACAGGTCCATGATGGTGTCGGCGCCCCAGCGGATCGACCACACCATCTTCTCGACTTCCTCGGCCAGCGACGACGTCACCGCCGAGTTGCCGAGGTTGCCGTTGATCTTGACGCGGAAATTGCGCCCGATCGCCATCGGCTCCAGCTCGGTGTGGTTGATGTTGGCGGGGATGATGGCGCGGCCGGAGGCGATCTCGCGGCGCACGAATTCCGGCGTCATGTCCTCGGGGCGCAGCGGCAGCGCGGCGCCGAGCGCGTTGCCCGGGTGCTGGCGCAGCAGCGCCTTGTACTCGGGCTTGTCGTAGAGCGCCTGCAGGTTGAGCGACTCGCGCAGCGCCACGTATTCCATCTCGGGCGTGATGATGCCCTGGCGCGCATAGTGCATCTGCGACACGTTGGCGCCGGCCTTGGCGCGGCGCGGGTTGGTCAGCTGTGCGAAGCGCAGGTGCGCGGTGGCCGGGTCGGCGGCGCGCGCCAGGCCGTATTCGGACGACAGGCCGGACAGCACCTCGGTGTCGCCGCGCTCCTCGATCCACCTGCCGCGCACCGACGGCAGGCCGGCCTTGAGGTCGATGTGCACGTCCGGGTCGCTGTACGGGCCCGAGGTGTCGTACACGGGAATCGGCGGATTGGACATCTCGCCCTTGTCCGTGCGCGTGGAGGTCTGCAGGATCGTGCGCAGCGGCACCCGGATGTCGGGCCGGCTGCCGGTCAGGTAGGTCTTGCTGGAAGCCGGATAGGCAAACTTCTTGTCGAGATCGGTCTCGAGCGATTCGAAGGAAGCGGCAGGGGCGGAATTTGTGCGGGCCATAGGTATCGTCCTCTCTCTTGCGGGGATGGACGAAACCAGGAGCCCTGAGCATGGGCCGGGCGCGATGGCCGGGTCATGTGCCTCGCGGGAGGCAGGAGCTGTTCGGTAGTCATGAAACTTCCCACGCCGGTACTAGCCGGATCGGGTTCGAAGGGACTCTCTCAGCCGCACGGCCCATCCGTGTGGCACCCCTGTTTCATCCAACGGGGTGAATTTAAGCACAAGGGCCGGGGCTTGACCACCCTTGTTTCAATCTGGACAGCCGTGCGCGCAAGTCAGGACTGGCGCTTGCTGCGGCGCGGCAAAAAAGCCGTGGGGCGCGATGGAGCGCGGTGGGACCCGGGCACCACACCCGGCAGACCTTGCCGGCCGTCACATAGCGCGCGGCTTGCTCTACCATGCAGAAAACAGCAGAAAACAGGACAACGCGGCCACGCGCCGCCCATTCCAGGAGACCGCATGACCGACGCCGCCACCCATCGCGTGTTCAACCAGGTGCCGGACCTTGCCGGCTACAACCTGTTCGCCGGCGATCCGGCCCTGCGCGCGGCGCTCGAGCGCCTCGGCGGCGGCTGGCATGCCGGCGCGCTCGACGTGTTCGGCGCGCGCCTGGGGCAGGCCGACGTGCAGCGCTGGGCGGCCGAGGCGAACCGCCACACGCCCGAGCTGCATACGCACGGCCGCACCGGCGAGCGCATCGACGAGGTGGAATTCCCCGCCGCGTGGCACGAACTGCTGGCCCTGCTGCGCAGCCAGCAGCTGCAGGCGCTGCCGTTCGCGCAGCCGCGCGACGGCGCCTGGGTGGCGCGCGCGGCGGGCTATTACCTGCAGGCGCAGGTCGAATCGGGCTCGCTGTGCCCGCCGACCATGACCTTCGCCAGCATTCCCGTGCTGCAAAAGGAGACCGCGCTGTTCGCCGGGCTGGGGCCGAAGCTGTTCGCCACCGAGCACGACGCGCGCGACCTGCCGTGGCGCGACAAGCGCGCCGTCATGATCGGCATGGGCATGACGGAGAAGCAGGGCGGCTCGGACGTGCGCAGCAACACCACGGTGGCGCGCGCCGTGCGCGGCGAGGGGCGCGGCGCCGAGTACGAGCTGACCGGGCACAAGTGGTTCTTCTCCGCGCCGATGTGCGACGCGCACCTGGTGGTGGCGCGCATGGGCGCCGAGGACGGACCGCTGTCGTGCTTCTTCGTGCCGCGCTTTCGCGACGACGGCAGCAAGAACCCGGTGCAGATCCAGCGCCTCAAGGACAAGCTCGGCAACCGCTCCAACGCCAGCAGCGAGGTGGAGTTCCGCGGCGCCACCGGCATCCTGATCGGCGAGGAGGGCCGCGGCATCCCGACCATCATCGAGATGGCGACCTATACCCGGCTGGACTGCGTGATCGGCAGCGCCGCCATCCTCCGCGCCGCGCTGGTGCAGGCGCTCCACCACGCGCGCCACCGCATGGCCTTCGGCCAGCTGCTGGCCGAGCAGCCGCTGATGCGCAACGTGCTGGCCGATCTGGCGCTGGAAAGCCAGGGCGCGACGCTGCTGATGATGGAACTGGCGCACGCCTTCGAGCGCGCCGACGCCGACCCGCTGGCGGCCGCGTGGAAGCGCATCGTCACGCCGGCGGCCAAGTTCTGGATCTGCAAGCGCGCGATCGAGGCCACCGGCGAGGCGATGGAGGTGTGGGGCGGCAACGGCTACGTGGAAGAGGGGCCGATGGCGCGGCTGTACCGCGAGGCGCCGGTCAACTCGATCTGGGAAGGCTCGGGCAACATCATGTGCCTGGACGTGCTGCGCGCGCTGCAGCGCAATCCCGAGGACGGCGCGCGGCTGCTGCAGGACCTCGCGCAGCGCGCCGGCGGGCATCCGGCCGTGCGCGCCGAGCTGGCCTCGCTGCAGGCGATGCTGCGCGACGCGCCCGAGCACCTCGAGGCCGGCGCGCGCCGCTTCGCCCAGGGCCTGGTGCTGACCGCGCAGGCAGCGCTGATGCTGAACCATGCCGACGCCGAGGACGCCGAGCGCTTCGTCGCCAGCCGCCTGGGCCGCCAGCACGGCCGCGTGTTCGGCACGCTGGAGGGCGACGCGGCGGCGCTCGCGCGCGTGGCGGCGCGCGCGTGGCCGGGCTGAGCTCGCCGCGCGCGGCACCGCGCCCGCCCTATCCGTCACTTCCGGAAATATTCTCCCGGCGCCGCTACAGGTGCCGGGAGACCTGCCGTAAACAGGCCTTGACCCAAATGGCATACATTCCATACATAAGTGCCGGCCGGTCCTCTTTCCTGACCTAGTGGCGCGCCTCCCGACGGGGGCCTATCAAACATGAACATCAGTCAACGCCTGTTGCTTTCGCTTTCGCTTGCCTTGCTCGCCCTGCTGGTCGTGGGCCTTGGCGGCATCTGGCAGCTCAGCCAGTCCGAAGCGCGCTTCGAATACTTCAACGACAACACGCTGGGCAGCGTGCGCACGCTCGGCGACATGAAGGACAACGTGAACGCCATGCGCATCGCGCTGTACCGGCACACCATGAGCGACGACCTCAAGGCCAAGGCCGAGGACGAGGCGGCGCTGGCCCGCGCCGAGGACAAGTTCGAGGCCACCGCGGCCAAGTATGCGCGCGACGACATCAGCGACGACACCGACCGCAAGCTGCTCGATGCCGACCTCGCCGCCTTCAAGCGCTTTCGCAGCGCGCGGCCCGCGCTGCTGGAAAAATCGCATGCCAACGATTACCAGGGCGCCCAGCAGATGCTGCTGGGCGGCGAGCTGAGCGAGGCGGCCTCCGCGCTGCGCAAGGCGCTCGACGAACATATCGCCTACAACGCCGAGCTCGGCGAGCACGCCGTCGCGGACAACCGCGAGCGCTACCACACCGCGGTGCTGGTGTTTTCCATCCTGATCGCCGCCGCGGTGCTGGGCACGGGCGCGCTGGCCGTGGCGCTGTACCGCCGCATCCACGGCAGCCTGGCCGAGATCGAGCAGACCCTCGAGTACGTCAGCGGCAGCCTCGACCTGGAGCGCCGCGCGCCGGTGGGCCGCATGGACGAGGTCGGCCGTACCGCGAGCGCCTTCAACCGGCTGCTCGAACGGGTCGGCGCCGCCATGCGCGAGGTGCGCGAGTCGACCGAATCGGTGGGCGTGGCCGCGCGCCAGATCGCGGCGGGCAACACCGACCTGTCGGCGCGCACCGAGCAGCAGGCGGCCTCGCTGGAGGAAACCGCGTCGAGCATGGAGGAGCTGACCACCACCGTGCGGCAGAACGCCGACAACGCGCGCCAGGCCAGCGGACTGGCCGGCGACGCGGCCAGCGTGGCCGAGCAGGGCAGCCACGCGGTGCAGCAGGTGGTGCAGACCATGGGCGCGATCGCGGCCAGCTCGGGCCGTATCGCCGAGATCACCAGCCTGATCGAGGGCATCGCGTTCCAGACCAACATCCTGGCGCTCAACGCGGCGGTGGAAGCCGCGCGCGCCGGCGAGCAGGGCCGCGGCTTCGCCGTGGTGGCCGGCGAGGTGCGCACGCTGGCGCAGCGCTCGTCGAGCGCCGCCAAAGAGATCAAGGACCTGATCGACGAATCGGCCGGCACCGTGCGCGCCGGCTCCACGCAGGCGCAGGACGCCGGCAAGACCATGGACGACGTGCGCCAGGCCGTGAAGCGCGTGTCCGACATCATCAGCGAGATCAGCGCGGCCTCGGCCGAGCAGAGCGCGGGGATCGAGCAGGTCAACCAGGCGGTCGGCCAGATGGACCAGGTCACGCAGCAGAACGCCGCGCTGGTGGAACAGGCCGCCGCGGCGGCGCAGTCGCTCGACGACCAGGCCGGCAAGCTGCGCGACACGGTGTCGACGTTCCGGCTGGCCGGGGCCTGAACAACCGGCATCGGTCGCGCCGGCTACACCGCCAGTATCTCGGCCAGGCGCAGCACCACGCGCGGGCCGTGGCGGATCAGGTCGTGCGCGCGCTCGCCGATCATGACGGCCGGCGCGTTGGTGTTGCCGCCGATCAGCGTCGGCATGATCGACGCATCCACCACGCGCAGACCCTCCACGCCGCGCACGCGCAGTTGCGGGTCGACCACCGCGCCCTGGTCCATGCCCATGCGGCAGGTGCCGACCGGGTGGTAGATGGTGTCGGCATGCTCGCGGATCATGGCGCGGATGGCGGCGTCGTCGCTGCCGTCGGCCTGCAGGTGCGCGGAATAGAGTTCCTTGCCGCCGAACGCCGCCAGTTGCGGCTGGGCCAGGATGCGGCGCACGATGCGCACGCCGGCCACGAGGTCGTCGAGGTCGCGCGGGTCGGACAGGAAGCGCGGGTCGATCAGCGGGGCCTCGCGGATGTCGGGCGAGGCCAGCCGGACCTCGCCGCGGCTGCGCGGGCGCAGCACGCAGACATGGCACGAGTAGCCGTGGCCGAAGCGGAGGCGGCGCATGTGGTCGTCGGCCATGCCGACCACGAAATGCAGTTGCAGGTCGGGCTCTTCGAGCTCGGGCCGGCTCTTGAGAAACGCGCCGGCCTCGGCGAAGTTGGAGGTCAGCATGCCGGTGCGCTCGCGCCGGTAGCGCAGCATCTCGGCCAGCAGGCGCAGCGCGCCGCCCGGCGACACGCCGAACAGTTCGGACGCCGCCACGCGCTTGTGCACGACGACATCGATATGGTCCTGCAGGTTCGTGCCCACGCCGGGCAGGTGGTGCACCAGCGGAATGCCGAGCTCGCGCAGGTGCGCGCCCGGGCCCACGCCCGATGCCATCAGCAGTTGCGGCGAGCCGAACGCGCCGGCCGCGACGATCACCTCGCGGCGCGCGCGCAGCAGCGTCTCGCGGCCGTCGAGCCGCACCATCACGCCGGCCGCGTGGCGGCCTTCGAAGGCAATGCGCAGCACCTGCATGCCGGTCAGCACGTGCAGGTTGGCGCGGCCGCCGTTGCTAGCCGGGTCGGCGGCATCGCCGCGGTGCAGGTAGGCGCGCGCGGCGTTCCAGCGCTCGCCGCCGTGCTGCGTCACCTGGTACCAGCCGGCGCCTTCCTGCTCCATGCCGTTGAAATCGTCGTTGCGGCGGTAGCCGGCCTGCTGCGCCGCCTCGATGAAGCGCTGGCCGAACGGATTGGGCGTGCGCAGGTCGGCGACGTGGAGCGGGCCGCTGCCGCCGTGCAGCGGGTCGTCGTCGCGCCCGGCCAGGCGCTCGTTGCATTCGGCGCGGCGGAAATACGGCAGCACGTCGTCCCAGGCCCAGCCGTCGCAGCCGGCCGCGGCCCAGCCGTCGTAGTCGGACGGACGGCCGCGCGTGTAGATCATGGCGTTGAGCGACGAGCTGCCGCCCAGCCCGCGCCCGCGCGGCTGGTAGCCGCGGCGCCCGTCCAGGCCGGGCTGCGGCACGGTGCGGTAGCCGTAGTTGTGGCTGCCGGCGCGCGGCAGCATGGCGGCGACGCCGGCCGGCGTGGAGACCAGCACGTGGTGATCGTGGCCGCCGGCCTCGAGCACCGCCACGCTGTCGCTGCCGCTGTCGGCCAGCCGTCCGGCCAGGGCGCAGCCGGCCGAACCGCCGCCGACGACGAGATAGTCAAAGGTGGTTTCCATCTGTCTCCCCGCGTGGCCGGGTGGCCGGCGCGCCGGCGTTGCCGCGCCCGCCACGGCGATCCCCGAGCCGGTCTGAAAACCAGTGTAGGCGCTTTGCGGGGAGGGGGAAAAGGACGAAGCGCAGACCGCCGCGGCCGCCGCCGCGCGCGGGCGCGCCCGCGCGGAGGCGCCGGCCGGCGCACCAGGAAAAGGCATGCGGACGGCCGCCCGGCGGGCCGTGGCGCACCTTGCCGTGCTTCCGCCCGAATGTCCGCCTGAACGCCTGTTTGAAGCGCCGCGCGCTAGAGGCGCGCCGCGATTGTGCGAGGGAGCGGCATGGCATATGGTGCGGGGATCGATAACGCCATGCGCGCCAGGGGCAGCGCACGGCCCCGGAGACCGAGAGATGAGAGAAGTGCCCGAGATGTCATCCGTGTTCGGCGCCATGCACGCCGCCTCGCGCAGCGACCAGGCGCCCGCCTGGGGCGTGCGCGCCGACCGCCTGCGGCGCCTGCGCCGCCTGGTCACGGACCACCGGGACGAGATCGCCGCTGCCATCAGCGCGGATTTCGGCAACCGCGCGCGCCAGGAAACCGCCCTGCTGGAGATCTTCCCGAGCGTGTCCGGCATCGACGACGCGCTGCGCCACGGCAAGCGCTGGATGCGCGTGCGGCGCGCGCGCACCGGCATCTGGTTCCGGCCCGCCAGCTCGCGCCTGATGCCGCAGCCGCTCGGCGTGGTCGGCATCGTGGTGCCGTGGAACTACCCGCTCTACCTGACCGTCGGCCCGCTCGCCGGCGCGCTGGCCGCGGGCAACCGCGCCATGATCAAGCTTTCCGAATACACGCCGCGCTTTGCCGCGCTGTTCGCCACGCTGGCGCAGCAGACCTTCGCCGCCGACGAAGTCACCGTGATCAACGGCGACGCCCTGGTGGCAAGCAACTTCTCCGCCCTGCCCTTCGACCACCTGTTGTTTACCGGCTCGACCCAGGTCGGCCACCACGTCATGCGCGCGGCCGCCGCCAACCTGACGCCGGTGACGCTGGAGCTGGGCGGCAAGTCGCCCGCCATCCTCGGCCCCGGCGCCGACCTGGAGCGCGCGGTGGAGCGCATCCTGGTCGGCAAGCTGCTCAACGCCGGCCAGACCTGCATCGCGCCCGACTACGTGCTGCTGCCCGAAACGATGCGCGAGCGCTTCGTCGAGTCGGCGCGCGCCTGCGCCGGCCGGCTCTACCCTGACCTGGACACCAACCCGGACTACACCACCATCATCAGCCCGCGCCACTTCGCGCGGCTGGGCGGCCTGGTGGACGACGCCGCGCGCGCGGGCGCGCGCGTGGTGCCGCTGACGCAGGCCGCGTCGGACGCCGCGCGCCGCCGGCTGGCGCCGGTGCTGCTGCTCGACGTGCCCGGGGACGCCACCGTGATGCGGGAGGAAATCTTCGGCCCGGTGCTGCCACTGGTGACGTACCGCTCGCTGGAAGACGCGATCGCCTACGTCAACGCGCGCCCGCGTCCGCTGGCGCTGTACCTGTTCGAGCGGGAGCGCGGCGCGATCGACCGCGTGATGGCGCAGACCGTGGCTGGCGGCGTCAGCATCAACGAGACGCTGCTGCACATCGCCCAGGAAGACCTGCCGTTCGGCGGCGTCGGGCCCAGCGGCATGGGCGCGTACCACGGCGAGGCGGGCTTCGCGACCTTCTCCAAGTTCAAGCCGATCTTCCGGCAGTCGGCGCTCAACGGCGCGGGGCTGCTCAAGCCGCCCTACGGCAAGCGCTTCGAGACGATGATCCGCATGCTGCTGCGCTGAAGCGGCCGGGGCCGCCTTACGAAGCCAGCATCGGCCGGCCGAGCATGCGCGACAGCACCGCCTCCGGCGAGTGCGTGTGGTCGCCGATGGCCTTGGGCGACAGGTAATAGGTCTGCTCCATCATGGCGCGCCCGCGCATGGCGGCGTGCAGCACCTGGTCGCTGAACACCATCCAGGTGGCGCCCGGCGGGAACTGGAATTCCTGCTGCGGCACATTGGCCTGGTAGGCCAGGTCGGCCTTGGCCAGGTCGTGCAATTGCAGCATGCGGTGGTCGTATTCCGAGCGGCGGCGCTTGGTGATGTGCAGCAATTCCATCAGGCGCGCCTGGCCCGGCCACATGCCCTTGGTCTGCGGCACGAAGCGGCGCGCGAAGTCGCCGAACGGCTCGCCCACGCGCCACACGCGCGGCGCCTGCGGGTCGATGTTGTGGAACACGCGCAGCAGGCGCTGGCCCAGCAGCGGGTTGGACGGGAAGGCATCCACGTGCAGGCGGGTGTCGTCCTTGCGCCAGCTCACCGGGCGGCCGGCGATCTCGCTCGGGCGCAGCGAGGTGCCGGCGCGCACGAGGTGCGGGCCGTACTCGGGGAACAGGCTCAGTACCAGCTTTTCGCTGGACTCGGCATAGCGGCGGATCAGGCGGTAGAGGTCCTTGAGGTCCTGCTCGCCGCCCTGGGCGCCGCGCACGGCGTGGTCGCTGGCGCGCAGGTTGATGTTCTTGGACTTGCCGTCCGACCAGCGGCTGTCGAGAAAGCGTTCCTCGCCCGGCTCGAAGCGGAAATGCAGGTTCGGGAAATACAGCACCGCGCCCTGCTCGAGCTGCTGACGCAGCCCGGCCGCGGTGGCGGCGTCGACCTGCGGCGCCCAGTCGGCGTAGGGCTGGGGACGGATCAGGTTGAAGGCGGGGCCATCCGCGCCGGGCATGGCGGCCTGGCCGGCTGCGGCCGGCGCCGGCGTCGAATGGGTCGTGTCTTGTGACATGGGCGTCCTCGGGTATGCGGGCTGCGGGCTCCGCCGCGCGGCAATCCGGCGGACTCCGGCAGGCTCTGGCGGGCTTCGGCAAGAGCGCGGAGCGCCACTTGCCGGGCCGCTCCGCGATCCCGCGATTCTACCCTCGCGCGCTGCGCGCGCCATCCCGGCCACCGGCCGCGCTTGATCTTCGACAAGATCGCGGGCGCCAGAAAAAACGCCGCCCGGAGGCGGCGTTCTGCGCGGCGGAGGCGAGCCTTACAGGCCGGCGGCGGCGCGCAGCGCGGCGGCCTTGTCGGTGGCTTCCCACGAGAATTCCGGCTCTTCGCGGCCGAAGTGGCCGTAGGCGGCGGTCTTCTCGTAGATCGGGCGCAGCAGGTCCAGCATCTGCACGATGCCCTTCGGGCGCAGGTCGAAATGCTCCTGCACCAGCGCGGCGATGGCCTCGTCGGAGATCTTGCCGGTGCCTTCCGTGTACACGGTCACGTTGATCGGGCGGGCCACGCCGATGGCGTAGCTGACCTGCACCTGGCACTGGCGCGCCAGGCCGGCGGCGACCACGTTCTTGGCGACGTAGCGCGCGGCGTAGGCGGCCGAGCGGTCGACCTTGGACGGGTCCTTGCCCGAGAACGCGCCGCCGCCGTGCGGCGAGGCGCCGCCGTAGGTGTCGACGATGATCTTGCGGCCGGTCAGGCCGCAGTCGCCCTGCGGGCCGCCGATGACGAAGCGGCCGGTCGGGTTGACCAGGTACTTGGTGTCCTTGAGCATCGCGGCCGGCAGCACCGGCTTGATGATTTCCTCGATCACGGCTTCGCGGATCTGCGCCTGGCTGATGTCCGGCGCGTGCTGGGTCGACAGCACCACGGTGTCCACGCTGTGCGGGCGGCCGTCGACGTAGCGCACGGTCACCTGCGACTTGGCGTCCGGACGCAGCCAGGGCAGGCGGCCGTCGCGGCGCAGCTGCGACTGGCGCTCGACCAGGCGATGCGAATAGTAGATCGGGAACGGCATCAGTTCCGGCGTCTCGTCGCAGGCGTAGCCGAACATCAGGCCCTGGTCGCCGGCGCCCTGGTTCAGGTAGTCGTCGGAGGCGCGGTCCACGCCCTGGGCGATGTCGGGCGACTGCTTGTCGTAGGCCACCAGCACGGCGCAGCCCTTGTAGTCGATGCCGTAGTCGGTGTTGTCGTAGCCGATGCGCTTGATGGTGTCGCGTGCGACCTGGATGTAGTCGACGTTGGCGGTCGTGGTGATTTCCCCGGCGAGGACCACCAGCCCGGTGTTGCAAAGCGTCTCGGCCGCCACGCGCGCGTACTTGTCCTGGGACAGGATGGCGTCCAGGACTGCGTCGGAAATCTGGTCAGCGACCTTATCGGGATGGCCTTCGGAGACGGATTCCGAAGTGAACAGGAAGTCGTTTGCCACGAACTTTTTCTCCAGGTTGGCTATTGCGCGCCAACCTGTTCAGCCCGGGCGGCGACGCTTTAGCGGTATTTTCAAGCCGTTCCGGTAGAACGGTATCGCCCCGCAAGTTGTCAGTTAACTCGGCGATACGCGCTATTATACGCGCCTGCCGGCCGCTGTGCAGCAGGCCCCACAGCCATCGGGGTTGCCTGCGCGCGGCGCCGTCGCGGCCATTGCCGGCGGATGCGGCCGGGTTCCCGGCCACGCCGGCCGCGCGGACCGTGCAGGTGCGAAGACGGGCCCGGAACACGCCGCCCGCCTCGTTTCGATTGCCCCAATATCGGCGCCACCGGGCAAAAACCTTAATCCCTTACCCGGCCACGATGCCGCTGAGCGCGATCCGATGACCTTTTTGTTCTGGCTGATTTCCCGCCTGCCGCTGTCGTGGCTGCACGCCGCCGGCGGTGCGCTGGGCCTGCTGGCGGCGCGCCTGCCGGGACGCTACGGCACCCGGCTGACCGCCCACCTGCGCCAGGCCTATCCGCGCGCGGACGCCGCCACGCTGGCCGAGGCCGCGCGCGCGACCGGCCGCATGATCCTGGAAATGCCGTATTTCTGGTGCCGCCGCAACCCGCCCGGGCGCATGTACGGCTTTGCCGGCCCGCTGTGGCCGGAGCTGGACCGACTGATGGCGCAGGAGCGCGGGCTCATCATCCTGGTGCCGCACCTGGGCTGCTTCGAGGTGCTGCCGCAGGCGTTCGCGCTGCGGCATCCGGTCACCGCGCTCTACAAGCCGCCGCACCAGCCGTGGCTGCGCGCCTGGATCCTCAAGATGCGCACGCGCCATAACCTGGCGATGGCGCCAGCCGAGCCGCGCGGCGTGCGCATGCTGCTCAAGGCGCTCAAGCGCGGCGAGGCGGTCGGCATCCTGCCCGACCAGGTGCCGCCCGGCGGCGAAGGCGCGTGGGCGCCGTTCTTCGGCAAGCCGGCCTATACCATGACGCTGGTGCAGCGCCTGCAGCAGCACACCGGCTCGCCGATCGCGGCGATCTTCGCCGAGCGCCTGCCGCGCGGTGCCGGCTTCCGCGGTCACATGCAGGTGATCGAGGAGCCGCTGCCGGCCGACCCGGCCGCCGCAGCCGCCGTGCTCAACCAGGCCATCGAGGCCCTGGTCGAGGCGGCGCCCACGCAGTACCTGTGGGGCTACAACCGATACAAGCAACCGCGCGGCGCCGAGGCTCCTCCCGCACCGGCGCCGCTTCCCAACTAGAACAGATGAGCCGTATCTTTACCTGGCTGGGCATTGCCCTGCTGACCGTGCTGGGCAAGCTGCCCTATCCGCTGGTGGCGCGCTTCGGCGAAGCGCTGGGCAGCCTGCTCTACCTGTTTCCGAGCAGCCGCCGCGGCGTGGTGCAGACCAACCTGCGCCTGAGCTTTCCCGAGCGCAGCGAGGCCGAGATCGAGGCGCTGTCGCGCCAGACCTTCCGCACCGTGTTCCGCAGCTTCGCCGAACGCGGCATCTTCTGGACCGGCAGCGAGAAGCAGATGCGCCGCTGGGTCCGCATCGAGGACCACGCCGACCTGGTGGCGCTCGACGGCAAGCCGCACATCCTGGTCACGCTGCACCTGTCGGGCGTGGAGGCCGGCGCGATCCGCCTGACCATCCACCTGCGCGACCACGTGGGGCGCTCGGGCGCCTCGCTCTACACCAAGCAGAAGAACGACCTGTTCGACGGCTTTCTCAAACACGCGCGCGGGCGCTTCGGCGCCAACATGATCGCCCGCAACGACAGCGCGCGCGACATCATCCGCTGCCTGCGCAAGGGCGAGGCGCTGCAACTGATCGCCGACATGGACTTCGGCGAGCGCGACTCCGAGTTCGTGCCGTTCTTCGGCGTGCAGGCGCTGACGCTGACCTCGGTGTCGCGCCTGGCGCGGCTGACCGGCGCCAGGGTGGTGCCGATCTACACCGAGATGCTGCCCGGCTACCAGGGCTACGTGCTGCACATCCTGCCGGCCTGGGAAGACTATCCCGGCGACAGCGTGACCGACGACACGCGGCGCATGAACGCCTTCTTCGAGGACTGCATCCGCCCGCGCATCGCCGAGTATTACTGGGTGCACAAGCGCTTCAAGCACCGTCCGCCGGGCGAGCCCGAGATCTACTGACACTACCGACACGGCCCGCGGCGCGCCATGCACGCGCGCCCGGCCAGGCATACAATCGCACCATGAGACTCCAGTTCACCAAGATGCACGGCGCCGGCAACGACTTCGTCGTGCTCGACGGCATCCACCAGACCCTGAACCTGACGCCCGCGCAGTGGCGCGCGCTCGCCAGCCGGCATTTCGGCGTGGGCGCCGACCAGATCCTGGTGGTCGAGAAGCCCACCCGCGACGACGTCGATTTCCGCTACCGCATCTTCAACGCCGACGGCGGCGAGGTGGAGCATTGCGGCAACGGCGCGCGCTGCTTCGTGCGCTTCGTCACCGAACGCGGCCTGACCGACAAGCGCTCGGTGCGCGTGCAGGTCATGAACGGCGTGATCACGCTGACGCTGCAGGACGACGGCCAGGTCACGGTCGACATGGGCGCGCCCGAGCTCGAGCCAGCGCGCGTGCCGTTCCGCGCCGAGGGCCTGCCCACGCGCGGCGAAGGCCGCGACACGCTGTACGGCCTCGAGGTCAACGGCCGCACGGCGTGGATCTCCGCCGTGTCGATGGGCAACCCGCACGCGGTGCAGGTGGTGGACGACACCGAGGCCTTCCCGGTGCTGCAGGACGGCCCCGTCATCGAGCATCACCCGAGCTTCCCCAACCGCGTCAACGCCGGCTTCATGCAGGTGCTGGCGCGCCACATCGTGCGCCTGCGCGTGTTCGAGCGCGGCGCCGGCGAGACGCTGGCCTGCGGCACGGGCGCCTGCGCGGCGGTGGTGGCCGGCATCCGCCGCGGCCTGCTGGACTCGCCGGTGGTGGTCCACACCCACGGCGGCGACCTCACCATCGCCTGGGACGGCGAAGGCGAGCCGGTGCGCATGACCGGCCCGGCCACCACCGTGTTCGAGGGCAGCATTGACCTGGAGCGGCTGCCTGCCTGACCATAGGGGATTGCGGCCCGCCCGGGCCGCGCCCCCGATGGAGTGCCAATGCCCCTCGCCGACTTCCGCATCACCTCCGGCAAGAACTTCCGCCTGGCCGACTTCGACCCAGGCGCCAAGCCGCTGTCCAGCGGCGACAAGGCCGCCGACCTGGCGCGCATCTCCGAGCTGAGCACCGAGCTCGACCTGCAGCAGGACGTCTTCTACGCCGAGCACCGGCGCAAGCTGCTGATCGTGCTGCAGGGCATGGACACCGCCGGCAAGGACGGCACCGTGCGCGGCGTGTTCCGCAGCTTCGACCCGCTGGGCATCCGCGTGGTCAGCTTCAAGTCCCCCACCGCCGAAGAGCTCGCGCACGATTACCTGTGGCGCATCCACGCGCAGGTCCCGCGCGCCGGCGAGATCGTGGTGTTCAACCGCAGCCACTACGAAGACGTGCTGATCACGCGCGTGCACGAGTGGATCGACGAAGACGAATGCGAGCGACGCTACAAGCAATTGCGCGCGTTCGAGACGCTGCTGATGGAAACCGGCACCACCATCGTCAAGTGCTTCCTGCACATTACCAAGGACGAGCAGAAAACCCGCCTGGAGTCACGGCTGGCCGATCCGCAGAAACACTGGAAGTTCGATCCGCGGGACCTGGAGGAACGTCAGTACTGGAAAAGCTACATGACCGCCTACGAGGCGGCGATCGCCGCGACCAGCACGCCGGAGGCGCCCTGGTACATCGTGCCGGCGAATTCCAAGACGCATCGGAACCTGATGGTCGCGGAGATTGTGTTTGATGTTTTTTCGAGGTTGAAGCCGGCTTATCCGGCAGGGGATCCGGGGTTAGGGAAATTGAAGGTGGTTTGATTATTTTTAAGGTTTTTAAAAGTCTAAAGGCTTAACTTTAAAGTCAGAGGCTTTAGCTTCAAAGTCAAAGGCTTAAAATCAAAGGCTTAAAGTCAACTACTGAACGTCAACTTCAAAGTCAAAGGCTTTCGCTCCTCCGGCGCGACCTACTTTCTTTTGTCCGAAAAGAAAGTAGGCCAAGAAAGCGGACTGCCTGGCCGGCAGGGGCAGAAACGTTGGGGTTTCTGGTTGTTGGTGGTTTCGTGGTGGGGGCGGTGGTTCTGTTTGTATCCTGCCGTTACCGGTGCGGGCGGCCACGATCTGGCTGGCGGTATGGGTTTCGGGGTCAGACCTATGATGGCGAGTGCACTGCTGGTTCGGGCATCTGCCGTTACCGGTTTTGGCCACCCCGACATAGCACCCTCATGGTTTCGTGGTGGGCGTGGTGGACCGGGGCGCGGGTGTCAATGGGTACCCTTGCATTGGGGCCACCGTGCCCACCACGAAACCAGTGCCGCTCCCATGACGTGCCCATTCGCTTCGGTCGCGGCAGCAGCCTGAAGGGTCTGGGCCGCCGCCATCATGCAGCGCCACCACGAATCCAATTTCGTTTGCGACGCCGCAGGCAAGCAAACCGGTAGCGTCAGCAGCCTCATCGAAGCCAACGCCCGCACCACGAATCCCGCACCAGCCATAAAGTCTGAGCGCCCAGCCCCCCTGCAAGGGGTCTGCTTTCTTTGGTTACTTTCTTTTCAGACAAAAGAAAGTGACTGGCAGCCCCGCGCAGCGGGGATGTCATACAGCCTTTGGATTCAAGCACCAAAACCGCCCGAGCCTCAAGGCCCACAACAGCCAGAACAAGGAAACCAATACCCCCAAAAACCCAATCACGCCCCCCCATTCCCCCGATGAATATCATGCGTGACGAACGGCCGCTCGTGCGTCGGCATCGCTAGCCATTCCGGGTGCTTGAGCGTCTCGCGGATGTCGTCCAGCCCGCTGGTCCAGTGCTCGTTCATGGTCAGCAGACCGAACTGGTAATCCTTGGCATTGCCCTCGAAGGTCTTGTCGCGGTAGATGAGCTGGATCACGTTGCGCCGCGCGTCGCATGCGTATTCGGCTGCCTTGCGGTACCAGTCGCTGTCGCGCTGCGCCTGCGGCACCAGCGCCATCACTTCGCTGAGCATGCGGCGGTAGTTCTGCTGCTCGCCCATGTAGTCGGTGATGGTGCGGGTACGGCTGGAGTACTGGATGTCCTTCTGGCGCTCGGCCACGTCCAGCAGGTTGTGCGGCAGCTTGCCGCGCGCGCTCCACAGGTCGACCTGGAAGATCAGCGCGTCGCGGCGGGGCTGGGCGGTCAGCACCTCGGACAGCGGCGTGTTGGACACGAGGCCGCCGTCCCAGTAGAACTCGCCGTCGATCTCCACCGCGGGAAAGCCCGGCGGCAGGGCGCCCGAGGCCATGAAATGCTCGGCGGACAGCTTGCGGCGGGTGTTGTCGAAATAGGCGAAATTGCCGGTGCGCACGTTGACCGCGCCCACCGAGACGCGCATCTCGTTGTGCTGGTGGTTGATGCGGTCGAAATCGGCGAAGCGCTCGAGCGTGGACTTCAGCGGCGAGGTGTCGTAGTAGCTGGCGGTGCCCGGTCCGCCCTGGTGCTCGAACAGCGTGGGCCACAGGCGCGGCTGGAAGAAGCCGCGCTGGCCTTCGAGCACGGCGCGGGCGGCTTCGATGCCGTCGAAGAAGACGCGCACCGGATCGGGCCAGTGCACGGCGCTCTCGGCGATCGCCTCGTAGGGCAGCAGGCTGGGCAGCCAGGGCTGGCGGCAGATGTATTCCCAGAACGCGCGCAACTGCTCGACGCGGCGCTCGGGCGCGTTGCCGGCGATGACCGCGGCGTTGAGCGCGCCGATCGAGATGCCCGCCACCCAGTTGGGCTGCACGCCGGCCTCGGCCAGGCCCTGGTACACGCCGGCCTGGTAGGAGCCGAGCGCGCCGCCGCCTTGCAGCACCAGCGCGCGCACCGTGTATTCGTGGTGCACCGGGCGTTTCTGCCCGGCGCCCTGGGGCGCGAGATCGGGCGGCGCGCAGCCGCCGGGCGGCAGGTAGTTGGGCTCCGGCGCCTTGGGCGCCTTCGCCTTTGCCGCGCGCTTCACCGCGGGCGCCGCGGGATCGGCCACCACGGCCGCCGCCGCGCCGGGCGCGCCGGATTCTCCGGGCGCGCCGTTTTTCCCGACCTTCGCTGCCATCTGATCCGCTTTCTGCCGACGTCCTACTGCCACGGCCTCTCCTTGCTCTGGTTCGTCCTTCAGGCTGCCGGCGGCGCGGCACCGCGTCGCCCGGCTGCCCCTGGAAGTTGTTTCAAAATGAAGCGAAGCGGTCCTGGCTAGGCGCGGGGCCGCAGACAGTACGACTGGTACTTGCCGTGCCCCGCAACGACGCCAGGATCTTCTTGAGACGACTTCCTACTGCATGTACCAGCCGTGGCTGACGATGAACGACTGCCCGGTCAGCGCCGCCGACGGGAACGCGCACAGGAACAGCGCGGTCTGGGCCACGTCGTCCACGGTGGTGAAGACGCCGTCCACGGTGCCGCCCAGCATCACGCGGCGGATCACTTCTTCCTCGCTGATGCCCAGTTCCTTGGCCTGCTCGGGGATCTGCTTGTCCACCAGCGGCGTGCGCACGAAGCCCGGGCAGATCACGTGCGAGCGCACGTTGTATTCCGCGCCTTCCTTGGCCAGCACGCGCGCCAGCCCGAGCAGCGCGTGCTTGGCGGCGACGTAGGCGGATTTCAGCGGCGAGGCTTCGTGCGAATGGACCGAGCCCATGTAGATCACGGTGCCGCCGCGCTTGTCCTGGTACATGTACTTGAGCGCGGCCTTGGTGGTCAGGAAGGCGCCGTCCACGTGGATGGCCTGCATCTTCTTCCAGTCGGAGAACGCGTAGTTCTGGATCGGGTTGACGATCTGGATGCCGGCGTTCGAGACCAGGATGTCGATATGGCCGAAGACCCTGGCGACCTCGTCGGTGGCGTTGTTGACGGCATCCTCGTTGGTCACGTCCATCGCCACGGCGATGGCGCGTCCGCCGGCGGCCTCGATGTCGGCGGCGGCTTTCTGCGCGGCCTCGAGATTCAGGTCGGCGATGGCGACCGCCGCGCCCTCCTTGGCCAGCAGGTCGGCGATGGCTTTGCCGATGCCGCTGGCGGCGCCGGTGACGATGGCGGTTTTTCCCTGGAGCTTCATGAAGACACCTCGTGTGATTGATGCGGGTTGGGCGCGGCGGGCGGAGGGCTCGCGATGCGCGGAAGATCGGAAAGAGCGAAAGAAAACGAAAGGAACGAAAGGAACGAAAGACGAAAGGCCGGCGGGCGGGCCGCTCAGGCCAGGTAATCGAACACCACCTCGCCCAGGCCGAGCGTAAGGTCGGCCACGAAATGCTTCGCGCCGAGCACCTCCAGCACCGGCAGCGCGGACACCGGCGCCAGCGCGTGCGGCGACAGCGACAGCGCGGCCGGGCCAGTCCAGGCGCCCTTCATCTCCACGTCCTTGAGGAAGTAGCACACCAGCTCGCAGATGCGCGGGCTGCCATCCACGTGCGGAATCACCTTGAGCAGATAGTTCGGCGTGGTGGAGAGCGACAGGCCGAGCGCGTCCTTGTCGAGCTCGCGGTGCTTGTAGCCCATCGTGCCGGTGGCCACGCGCACCGGGCCGTAGTCGAGCGTGCCGACCAGGGTGTCGGTGTGGACCTCCAGCCTGGGGCTGGCGAGTTTCTTCGGGAAGCCCCACAGTTCGCGCCCGCCCGCCAGCGGCGGATGGTCGTCGAGGTACATGGCGTGGGTGTAGGTGGCGGGCTTGCCCTGGTAGGTGACGGGAATCACCTGGCCCGATTCGGTGTAGTCGCCGAAGCCGGTGGAGTCCGGCATGCGGATGAACTCGTAGTTGACCACCGCGTCGGCGATCTCCAGCGGTTCCGGCACCACCGCGCGCAGTAGCGCGGGATCGGTGCGGTAGGTGATGATGAAGAATTCCCGATGGATGAAGCGGTACGGGCCCATCGGATAGGCCGGACTGGTAAGCGGCATGGCGAATGCCTGCTCGCGGATCGTCTTGATGTCCATGCCAGCTAACCTCCTGAAGAGATGCTGCGCCGCCTTGCCGGGCGGCAAGGCGAATCGCTGGCGGCGGGCGGTCCCGGCCGGCCGGCGAGATCAGTCAGACCGGCGAATTTTCCGCGCGGTTCCCGTCATCTGCTGCATTGCGACAAAGCTTTGCAATGCAGCGGGCAACAGATCCCAGACTATACGCCGTAGCGCTGGCGATAGGCAGCCACGGCCTCGCGCGAGGCGCTCAGCGCGGGATCGCGGGAGGCGTCCAGGTAGGCGAGCAGGTCCTTGAGGCTGGCGATCGAGATGACGGGCACGCCATATTCGCGCTGTACATCCTGCACTGCGGAATGGGTGCCGACCTGCTCGGCGGTGCCGCTTTTCTCCATGCGGTCGAGCGCGATCAGCACCGCGGCGGGCTCGGCGCCGGCCGCGCGGATCATCTGCATCGATTCGCGCACCGAGGTGCCGGCCGAGATCACGTCGTCGACGATCACCACCTTGCCCTTGAGCTTGGCGCCGACCAGCGTGCCGCCCTCGCCGTGGTCCTTGGCTTCCTTGCGGTTGTAGGCGAAGCCCACGTCACGCCCGAGGCCGGACAGCGCCACCGCGGTGGCCGAGGCCAGCGTGATGCCCTTGTAGGCCGGCCCGAACAGCACGTCGAAGTCCACGCCCGAGGCCAGCAGGGTTTTCGCATAGAATTGCGCCACCTGGCCCAGCATCGCACCCTGGTTGAACAGGCCCGCGTTGAAGAAGTACGGCGACTTGCGCCCTGCCTTGGTCACGAATTCGCCGAAGGACAGCACGCCGGCGTCCAGCGCAAAACGGATGAAAGTCTGGCTGAGGTCGCCAGCGCCGGGCTGCGGCGTCGTCTGCTGCGTCATCTTTTCTCTCTGATTTCAAATTTCCCGAGATGTTACGGATTATCAGCGCCAACCTCAACGGCATCCGCTCCGCGGCCAAGAAAGGCTTTTTCGAATGGATGGGCAAGCAGGA
This sequence comes from Cupriavidus ulmosensis, assembly GCF_977008105.1. Taxonomy (NCBI): domain Bacteria; kingdom Pseudomonadati; phylum Pseudomonadota; class Betaproteobacteria; order Burkholderiales; family Burkholderiaceae; genus Cupriavidus; species Cupriavidus ulmosensis. The sequence continues at coordinate 245,359 of NZ_CDRMWP010000001.1, read as the reverse complement.
CGCCGACATGGTCTGCGTCCAGGAGCTCAAGGCCCAGTCCGCCGACATGACCGAAGCGTTCCTCGCGCCGCACGGCTACCACGGCTACTTCCACTACGCGGAGAAAAAAGGCTACAGCGGCGTCGGCCTCTATACCCGCCACAAGCCGGAGCGCGTGGTCACGGGCTTCGGCTGCGCCGAGTTCGACAGTGAAGGGCGCTACGTGGAGGTGCAGTATCCGCACCTGGCCGTGATCTCGGTCTACGTGCCGTCCGGCTCCAGCGGCGAGGAACGCCAGCTCGCCAAGTTCCGCTTCATGGCAGCCTTCCTGCCCCACCTGCTGCAGCTCAAGGCCAGCGGGCGCGAGATCGTGCTGTGCGGCGACGTCAATATCGCCCACAAGGAAATCGACATCAAGAACTGGAAGGGCAACCTGAAGAACTCGGGCTTCCTGCCGGAGGAGCGCAGCTGGATCGGCGAACTGTTCGACGTGCACGGCTACGTGGACGTGTTCCGCAAGCTCGACCCGCGGCCCGAGCAGTACACGTGGTGGAGCAACCGCGGCCAGGCCTACGCGAAGAACGTGGGCTGGCGCATCGACTACCACCTCGCCACGCCGAAGATCGCCGACACGGCCAGCGCCACCTCGATCTACAAGGACGAGAAGTTCAGCGATCACGCGCCGCTGTCGATCGACTACGATTTCCCGCTGTAAGAAACGGGCGGCTCCGCGCGGCGCCTACGCGGCGCGCACTTCTTCCAGCAGTTCCGGATGGCGCTCGAGCAGCTTGAGCAGCTTCACCAGCGCCAGCGGCGGCCGGGTCCGGCCGGTCTCGTAGCGCGAGAACGCGTTGACGCCGCCGCCGAAGATCTCGGCGGCCTCGCGCTGGTCCAGCGCGAGGCGCTTGCGCACGCCGGCGATGAATTCGGGGTCGACGATGGCGGCGTTGACCTGCTTGTTGAATGCCACCACCGCTTCGCCGTAGCGGTCCTCCTGCCCCCGGTCGAGCACGATTTCGCCGCATGCCGGGCAGAAATCGCCAGAGACGGCCGGAATGAGCGTGGTTTCGCCCTTGTACGTGTAGGGCACGTCGCGCGTGTCGTGCACCAGTTCCGCGGCGCCGCATTCCGGACAGATCATGATTCCCACTCCTTGAATGACACGACCAGCACCGCATCGGTCACGGTCAGTTTCAGATAGAGCGCGCCGGCCGCGGTGACTGGCCGGTAGACGTCCTGCCATACCGTGTGATTCGCGTAGGTCGTCATGCTCTTGTAGAAGTCCGCCGGCGTCAGCGCGGCAACCACGGCAACGATTCCGTCCCGGTCGAACCCGAGCAGGCGGCCATGACGCGCGGCAGAGGCCGTCAGGCGCACCTGGTCCGCCTCGATCAGCGTCCTGACCACGGACAGCCGACAATGCGGCCTATGTTTCTCCATGCGAATTTAACCTACTAGGTTATCGGGATCAAGGGATTCGCGCTGCGCCGCCGCATCAAGGCCCATCAAAGCCCATCAAGGCCCGCATCGACACCGCAGCGTCATCCCAACCTAGTTACAATGCTGGTTCCCGTCCGATTCCGGCATGGGAACCTTCGTATTTCCGAGTGAGTCCGCCATGGTTTTCAAAGTGTTCGTAGATGGTCAGGAAGGCACTACCGGCCTCCGGTTGCTCGACTATCTGTCCGGCCGTTCCGATGTGGAACTGCTGCGTATCGCCGATGACAAGCGCAAGGACCCGGCCGAGCGAGCACGATTCCTGAATGCCGCGGACGTCGCTTTCCTGTGCCTGCCCGACGTGGCGTCGCGCGAAGCCGTGTCGCTCGTGACCAATCCGGATACCTGCGTGATCGACGCCAGCACGGCGTTCCGCACCGCAGACAACTGGGCCTACGGCCTGCCGGAACTCACGCGCGGCCAGCGCGAGAAGGTCCGCGCGAGCAAGCGCATCGCGGTGCCGGGCTGCCACGCCAGCGCCTTCGTGCTGGCGGTGCGCCCGCTGGTGGAGGCCGGTGTGATGCAGGCCGACTACCCGGTCTCGGCGTTCTCGCTGACCGGCTACAGCGGCGGCGGCAAGCAGATGATCGCGGAGTTCGAAGCCGGCGGTAATCCGAAGCTGAACAGCCCGCGTCCCTATTCGCTGGGCCTGGCGCACAAGCACCTGCCGGAGATGCGCGTGCAGACCGGCCTGGCGCACGCGCCGATCTTCAGCCCGATCGTCGGCAACTTCCTCAAGGGCCTGGCCGTGACGGTGCCGGTGTACCCGGACCGCCTCGCGCGCAAGGTCACGCCGGAGCAGATCGCCGACATCTACCGCAAGCACTACGAAGGCGAGCAGTTCGTGCGCGTGATGCCGGTGGGCGACGAAGCCAACCTCGACGGCGGCTTCTTCGACGTGCAGGCCAGCAACGATACCAACCGCGTCGACCTGTTCGTGTTCGGCTCGGCCGAGCGCATCGTGCTGATGGCGCGCCTGGACAACCTGGGCAAGGGCGCCGCCGGCGCCGCCGTGCAATGCATGAACGTGCATGTGGGCGCGGACGAGGCGACCGGGCTGCGCGCCTGAGTGGCGCCGTCCGGTTGTCCGGGGTAGATGAAAAAAGCCGGCCTCGGCCGGCTTTTTTCATGGCTCGGACTCAACTGCCCGTGCGGACCACCACGCCCTTGAGCGCCACGCCGATATACGCGGCACCCTTGGCGCAGACATAGGTGCTGTCGCTGGCGGTCTCGTCGTTCTTCCAGTTGCTGCGGATGTCGACCACCGCGTTGCCGCCTTCCTTCATGGCGCGCTGCTGCAGCTCCTGCACGGCCTGCACGAAGGTGGTGGCGCACAGTTCCTCGTCTCCGGGCGGCGGCGCGGCGCCGGTGGCGCCGCTGTTGTCCACCGGCCGGCGGATGCGCTTGACGGTCTTGTAGGTCTGGCCGCCCTGCGCGTCGGGCAGCCGGTTGAAACCGAACAGCAGCCTGATCGACGGATCCACGCGCGACTTGGCCTCGGCCGAGGCCAGCGCCTTGTCGATCGGCTGGTTGAGCAACTGGTCGGCCGCCTGCGCGCTGGCGCCGGCCAGCAGCGCGCCGGCCATCAGGCTGATCCGCATCCATCGTTTCATATCCCGCTCCTTGCTCCGTGACATCACGAGAAAAGGCGGCACGGCGCCGCGCCGCGGGCCGCGCACATCTTCATCCTATGCGATGCGCCGCGCGGCGGAGGCCCTTGCCGCCCTACTTTTTCAGCGGCTTCTGGCGATCGTCGTCGCCGCTGTCCTCGGGGGCGCCGCCCAGGTTGGCCATGTTGGCTCGGTACTCGGGCAGCTTCGCCATGCTCGACTCGATCGCGCGCGCGTACAGCGGCAGCACCTCGGGCAGATGCTTTTCCAGCTCGGCGATGCGGGTGCGGCCGGAGGGATGGGTGGACAGGAACTCGGAGCCCTGCTGCGCCGGCGCCTTCGACACCATGCCCATCTTCTGCCACAGCGAGATCGCGGCGCGCGGGTCGAAGCCGGCGCGCGCGGCGATGTCCATGCCGACCAGGTCGGCCTCGGTCTCGTCGGCGCGCGAGAAACGCAGCGTGAGCAGTTGCGCGCTGGTGCCGATCGCCATGTTGCCGAGGTTGCCGAAGCCGAACAGTTGCGAGATCACGTTGGCGCCGAGGTTGGTGATCTCGGACTTGGCGGCGCGCTCGCGCGCGTGCTCCTGCAGCGCGTGGGCGATCTCGTGCCCCATCACCTCGGCGACTTCGTCGTCGGTGAGCTTGAGCTGGTCGAGCAGGCCGGAGTAGAAGGCGATCTTGCCGCCCGGCATGCAGAAGGCATTGACCTGCCTGGAGTTGATCAGGTTGACCTCCCACTTCCACTGCCGCGCGCGTTCGTTCCAGCGCGTGGTCTGCGGCAGCAGGCGCCTGGCGATGGCGCGCAGGCGGATCAGCTGCGGGTTGCCGTCCGGCGCCAGCGTGCGCTTGGACTGCGCCTCGGTCTTGATCTGCTCGTATTCCTGCGCGGCCTGCTGCTCGATCACCTCGACCGGCACGATCAGCCGCACCGGCGCGCCGCCGCGCTGCACGCGGATGCCGTCGTCCGGCTCGGCGTCCTGGGCCAGGGCCGCCGGCGCGCCGAACGCGGCCGAGGCCGCCAGCGCCAGCGCGGCGAACTGCCGCGGCATCGCCAGCCCGGCCTGGCGGGGGCGGTTCTGACAATGCTGGCAATCGGACATGGAGGATTCCCCGGAAGCGGTTTGCCGGACGTGGTTTGCAGGCTGGTCTGCAGCAGGCGGCGCGGTCGCGCCGCGAAAGCGCCCGGCACCTGCCGGCCCGGCCGCAGCGTAATGCAATAATACACGGCGCCCCGCCTGGCCCATCGCCGCCGATTCATGACCTTCCAAGACTATCTCGACATTTTCCGCAACCGCCGCATCGGCGCCATGCTGACGCTGGGCTTCGCCTCCGGGCTGCCGCTGGCGCTCACCTCCGGGACCCTGCAGGCCTGGATGACGGTGGAGGGCCTCGACATCAAGACCATCGGCTTCTTCTCGCTGGTGGGCCAGGCCTACATCTTCAAGTTCCTGTGGGCGCCGCTGATGGACCGCTACACGCCGCCGCTGCTGGGCCGGCGCCGCGGCTGGCTGCTGGTCACGCAGCTCGGGCTGGTGCTGGGCATCGCCGGCATGGCCTTCTGCCCGCCGCGCGAGGCATTGTGGGCGCTGGCGGCGCTGGCCACGCTGGTGGCCTTCCTGTCGGCCTCGCAGGACATCGTGTTCGACGCCTACAGCACCGACGTGCTGCGCGCGCCCGAGCGCGGCGTGGGCGCGGCGGTCAAGGTGCTGGGCTACCGGCTGGCGATGCTGGTCTCGGGCGGGCTGGCGCTGTGGCTGGCCGACCGCGTGATGGGCTGGCAGCAGATGTACATCCTGATGGCCGGCCTGATGGGCATCGGCATCTTCTCGCTGTCGTGGGCGCCCGAGGCGGAATCGCCGGCGCGCATGCCGCGCTCCATCGAGGAGGCGATCCTCGGCCCGCTGCGCGACTTCTTCTCGCGCCCGGGCGCGTGGTGGCTACTGCTGCTGATCGTGCTGTACAAGCTCGGCGACGCCTTCGCCGGCAGCCTGTCGACCACCTTCCTGATCCGCGGCGTGGGTTTTTCCGCCGGCGAGGTCGGGCTGGTCAACAAGACGCTCGGGCTGGCCGCCACCATCGTGGGCGCGCTGTTCGGCGGCACGCTGATGGTGCGCCTGGGGCTGTACCGCTCGCTGATGCTGTTCGGCATGCTGCAGGCGGTGTCCAACCTCGGCTACTGGCTGCTGGCGGTGACGCCGCCGCACCTGTGGAGCATGGGCGCCACCATCTTCGTGGAAAACCTGTGCGGCGGCATGGGCACGGCCGCCTTCGTGGCGCTGCTGATGACGCTGTGCAACCGCTCGTTCTCGGCCACGCAGTACGCGCTGCTGTCGGCGCTGGCCTCGGTCGGGCGCGTCTACGTGGGGCCCAGCTCGGGCTACCTGGTGGAGGCATTCGGCTGGCCGGCGTTCTACCTCAGCACGGTGGTGGTGGCGCTGCCGGGCGTGGCGCTGCTCTGGGCGATGCGCAACACCGTGCACCGCTACGAGGCCAGCGCGCGCGCCGCCGCCTGACGCGGCGGGGCCGCCGGCCTTACTGCTTGTAGTAGACGATCTGGTGCGAGGTGGCGAGCAATTCGCCCTGCGGGCTCCAGATCTGCGCGCCCTGGTCGAAGAAGCCCTGGCGGAACACCTGCGCCTGGGCGCTGCCCAGCACGTGGCTGTCGCCGAGCGCGGCCAGCGTGGCGGCGTCGGCATGGAAATACGTGGTCAGCGACACCGTGCCGGCCGGCACGAAGCCGGCGCGCTTGAGGAAGATGCGCGGGTAAAAGGTGTCGCACCACGCCGCCATCGCGGCGAAGTCCGGCGTGCGCGCCGGCGCGTCGCGCAGCCAGAACTGCGTGAGGCTGTCGGGATGCTCGGTGCCGGGCTCGGCGCTCGGCCTGGCGCCGCGCACCGGGCGCAGCTCGTAGGCATCGAGCCAGCGCACCGGCGCGAAGCCCGCCATCGGCGGCACGGCCTGCGCGGGCGGCACCTGCGGGAATGCCGCCTCGGCGCAGTTCCACGTCTCGCGGCGCACGGCGAAGAAGGCGGTGGCGGTGGTGGCCACCTCGTCGCCCTGGCGCAGCTCGATCGACCAGTGCTGGGTGTTGCGGTTGGTGCGCACCGGGCGCGCCTCGATCACGAACGGCCCTGCCACGATCGGGCCGGCGAAGTTGACGGTCAGCGCGGACGGGTCGCCGAGCCGGGCCGGATGCCGGAGCGCGGCCTGCAGCAGCGTGGCCGCGGTGATGCCGCCGAACGGCCCGATCATGTTCCAGTACTCCGGCGTGGTGCGGCCGTGGAAGAGATTGCCGCCCGCGTGCTCCAGCGCGATCGCGTGGTCGAAGGAGTGGACGGGCTGGCTGGCGGCTTGGGTGGCGGTCATGATGTCTCTGCGTATTATGTTTGGATCGATGCCGAAAAAAGTACGGTCGTTCGATAATACGCCAAAGCGCCGCGCGCTGCCGGCGCGCGCCGCCAGGGCCGGACGCGCCCGTTCAGGCTGCCGTCACACTACCTTCGCGCTGCCTTCATGCTACCTTCGCGCCGCCCTCAGGCGGCACACACCCGGTACACCGCCAGGCTGCCGCGCCAGTTCCGCCCCCAGTTGACCGTCACGCCTTCGTGCATCACCACGCGGTCCAGCACGCGCAGCCCGACCTTGGGCGCGAGCGCCTCGAAGTCGCTGATGGTCAGCACGCGCACGTTGGGCGTGTTGTACCACTGGTAGGGCAGCGCCTCCGACACCGGCATGCGGCCGCGGAACACCGACAGCCGGTGCGGCCAGTAGCCGAAGTTGGGAAACGACACGATGCATTCGCGCCCCACGCGCAGCGTCTCGCGCAGGACCTGCGCGGTGTTGTGGATGGTCTGCAGCGTCTGCGACAGGATCACCGTATCGAAGCTCTTGTCCTCGAACAGCGCCAGTCCGCCTTCCAGGTTCTGCTGGATCACGTGCACGCCCTTCTGCGCGCACGCCAGCACGCCTTCGTCCTGGATCTCGATGCCGTAGGCCTGCACGTCGAGCTCGTCCTGCAGCACGCGCAGCAGGCTGCCGTCGCCGCAGCCGAGGTCCAGCACGGTGGAATCGGGCTCGATCCAGCGCGCGATGGCGCGGAAGTCGGGGCGCAGCGCCAGGATGTTGGGGTTGGCAGCGGCGTTCATGCGCCAATCTCCTCGGCGATGCGCTGGTAGTAGGCGCGCATCAGGTTGTGGTAGCGCGCGTCGTCCAGCAGGAAGGCGTCGTGGCCGTGCGGCGCGTCGATCTCGGCGTAGCTGACCGGGCGCTTGTTGTCGAGCAGCGCCTTGACCAGCTCGCGGCTGCGGTTCGGCGCGAAGCGCCAGTCGGTGGTGAAGCTGGCCACCAGGAAGCTGGCGCGGGTCTGCGCCACCGCGCGCGTGAGGTCGCCGCCGAAGGCCAGCGCGGGATCGAAGTAGTCCAGCGCGCGCGTGATCAGCAGGTAGGTGTTGGCGTCGAAATACTCGGCGAACTTGTCGCCCTGGTAGCGCAGGTAGCTCTCCACCTGGAACTCGACGTCGAACGAGAAGCGGATGTCGTCGGTCTTGAGCTCGCGGCCGAATTTCTCGGCCATGTCCTCGTCGGACAGGTAGGTGATATGGCCGATCATGCGCGCCACGCGCAGGCCGCGCTTGGGCTTGACGTTGTGCGCGTAGTAGTTGCCGCCGTGGAAGTCCGGGTCCGACAGGATGGCGCTGCGCGCCACCTCGTTGAAGGCGATGTTCTGCGCCGACAGCTTGGGCGTGGAGGCCACCACGATGCAGTGGCGCAGCCGGTCCGGGTACATCAGGCTCCACGCCAGCGCCTGCATGCCGCCGAGGCTGCCGCCCATCACCGCGGCGAACTGCGCGATGCCGAACTGGTCGGCCACGCGCGCCTGCGCGTTGACCCAGTCTTCCACCGTCACCACCGGGAACATCGCGCCGTAGGGCTTGCCGGTGGCCGGGTTGGGGCTCATCGGGCCGGTCGAGCCGAAGCACGAGCCGAGGTTGTTCACGCCGATGACGAAGAAGCGGTTGGTGTCGAGCGGCTTGCCGGGGCCGACCATGTTGTCCCACCAGCCCACGTCGTGCGGATCGTGCGCCGACACGCCCGCCACGTGGTGCGAGGCGTTGAGCGCGTGGCACACCAGCACGGCGTTGGAGCGCGCGGCGTTGAGCGTGCCGTAGGTCTCGACCATCAGGTCGTAGTCGGCGATCGAGGTGCCGTTGCGCAGCTTCAGCGGCTCGGGGAAATGCATGCGCCGCGGCGTGACGATGCCGACCGAATCGGCCGGCGGTGCCAGCGTGGCAGGAGGCGTAGCTACGTCTGTCATGAAGTGGGCCCGCCGGGAGACGGGCGTAAAAAAACCCGACCGGCATTTGCATGGCCGTCGCGTGCGGTTGCGGTTTGCATTTGCATTTGCACGAACGGTGGCGCAGCCAATCGGGTTTTGCGCGGGCCTTGTCGCCGCTTGCCGGTGCCTTGCGTGGCAGGGTACCGGCCCAACCTCTTTAGCCGCATTTATATTGGCCGCCGCGACATCCCGACAAGGGAACCGTGGCTGCCGCGCGCCCGCAAGCCAGTCATCAAATCGGCGCGACGCGCTTATTATAGAGCAAACGGCGCCGGCGCCGCCTGCCCCGCGCCGTTGTCCCTACTGCCAGCGAGCCTTGCCTTGACGAACCCGCCCAGCATCCTGGTCATCGAAGACGAAGCCGCGATCGCGGACACCATCCTCTACGCGCTGTCCACCGACGGCATGTCGGTGGCGCATTGCGCGCTCGGCGGTGCGGCGCTGGCGCGGCTGCGCGCGCAGGTGCCCGACCTGGTGATTCTCGACGTGGGCCTGCCGGACATCAACGGCTTCGAGGTCTGCCGCACGCTGCGCACGTTCTCCGACGTGCCGGTGATCTTCCTGACCGCGCGCCATGAAGAGATCGACCGCATCGTGGGCCTGGAGATCGGCGCCGACGACTACGTGGTCAAGCCGTTCTCGCCGCGCGAGCTGGCCGCGCGCGTGCGCGTGATCCTGCGCCGCGCCGGCACGCGCGCTACACCGCCGCCAGCGCCGCCAGCCGCCGCCGCCGCCGCGCAAGGATTCACGCTCGATGCCGACGGCGCGCGCGTGGCCTGGCGCGGCCGGTGGCTGGACCTGACCCGCTACGAATACTTGCTGCTGTCGCTGCTGCTGCGACACCCGGGGCGCATCTACTCGCGCGCGCAGCTGATGGCGCTGGTCTGGCACGATGCCGCCGACACCATCGACCGCACCGTCGACACCCACGTCAAGACCGTGCGCGCCAAGCTGCGCGCGCTCGATCCCGCCTGCGACCCGATCCGCACGCACCGCGGCATGGGCTATTCGCTCGCGGCCTGATCCCGCTCTCCCCTCCTTCGCGCCCACGCATGCACATCGGCCTTCGCATCTTCTTCGGCTTCTTCCTGATCGTCGGACTGGCGGCCTTCCTCACGCTGCGCGTGTTCGTGCAGGAGGTCAAGCCGGGCGTGCGGCAGGCGATGGAGGACACGCTGGTCGACACCGCCCACGTGCTCGCGGTGCTGGCCGCCGACGACCTCAAGAGCGGGCATATCGCCGACGGCGCCTTCGCGCGGCGCCTGGCGCGGCTGCGCGAGGACAAGGTCGACGCCAACGTGTGGGGCATGCACAAGGACGCGGTCGGCTACCGCATCTACGTCACCGACGAGCGCGGCATCGTGCGCTTCGACTCCGGCGACGCCGGGACAAGCGCGACAGGCGCGACAGGCGCCGACTACTCGCGCTGGAACGACGTCTACCGCACCCTGCGCGGCCAGTACGGCGCGCGCAGCACGCGCGCCGACCCGGACGACGACGCCAGCACCGTCATGCACGTGGCCGCGCCGATCCGCGACGGCGGCCGGATCATCGGCGTGCTGACCGTGGCCAAGCCCAACGTGACGATGGCGCCGTTCATCGCGCGCAGCCAGCGCAAGATCCTGCTCAACGGCCTGCTGCTGATGGGCGGCGCCTTCGCCATCGGCCTGGCCTGCACGCTGTGGCTGGTGCACGGCCTGCGCCGCCTGCAGCGCTACGCGCGCGCGGTGGCGGCCGGCGAGCGCGCCGAGATGCCGCTGCGCGGCGCCAGCGAGCTGGCCGAGCTGGGCCGCGCGGTGCAGGGCATGCGCGCGCGGCTGGAAGACAAGCAGTACGTCGAGCACTACATCCACACCCTCACGCACGAGATGAAGAGCCCGCTGGCGGCCATCGGCGGCGCGGCCGAGCTGCTGCAGGAGGACATGCCGGCGGCGGACCGCGGCCGCTTCGCCGCCAACATCGGTCGCCAGGCGCAGCGCCTGGAACAGATGATCCGCAAGCTGCTGGCGCTGGCCGCGCTGGAGCAGCGCCAGCGCCTGGAGACGCGCGAGCGCGTGGCGCTGCTGCCGCTGATCGGGCAACTGCTGCAGGAGCTGGAGCCGCGCGCGCGCCAGCGCGAACTGTCGCTGCGCCTGCTGCCGCCCGCGCAGCCGGACCCGGCCGTGGAAGGCGACCCGTTCCTGCTGCGCCAGGCGCTGGCCAACCTGCTGGAAAACGCGCTCGATTTCGCGCCGGCGGGCAGCGCGGTGGACATCTCGGTGGAGCAGGCCGGCGCCACCACCGCCGTGCGCGTGGCCGACCAGGGGCCGGGCATCCCGGACTACGCGCTGCCGCGCCTGTTCGAGCGCTTCTACTCGCTGCCGCGCCCGGGCGGCCAGGACAAGAGCACCGGGCTGGGGCTGTGCTTCGTGCGCGAGATCGCCACGCTGCACCAGGGCGCCATCGCGCTGGCCAACGACGCGCGGGGCGGGGCCTGCGCCACGCTGACGCTGCCGTCGGCATAGCGCCGGCGGCGGCCGGTTCGCCACACATTCGGCTCGCCACACATTCGCTTCACACAGGCTTCCGCGGCGCCTCACACGGCGGCGGCACACTGGCGGCATTCTCATTGCCGAGCCCAAAGGAAACCGCCGCTCATGCCGACCTATCTCCATTGCGCCCCGCCGCTGGCCCTCGCGGCCGCGCTCGGCCCGCGCCGCGTGCCGGCCGGCCTGCTGGCCGCCGGCGTGGCGGCCAGCGTGCTGCCGGACCTGGACATGCTCGCCGTCTGGCACGCCGGCGCGCGCTACGACACGGTGCTGGGCCACCGGGGCCTGACGCACTCGATCGGCTTCGCGCTGGCGCTCGGCCTGCTGGCCGCGCTGGCGGCGCGGCGCCGCGGCTGGCGGCCCGGCATCGCGTTCCTGTTCGTGGCGGCGAGCGCCGTGTCGCATCCGCTGCTGGACCTGCTCACCGACCGCGGCATCGGCTCGGCGCTGTTCTACCCGCTGACGGACCGGCGCGTAAACTTGCCGTGGCGGCCATTGCCGCTGTCGGCGGCGGGCCTGTTCGGCGTGGCGCGCCTGCGGCTCGAATGCCTGTGGATCGGCCTGCCGCTGCTGGCGGCGGGCACGCTCGGCGCCGGCCTGCGGCTGTGGCTGGAGCGCGCGGGGCTGGCGCGGCGTCCCGCGCTGGCCAAGTGAGGCGCGCATGAGACCGGCCACCGGCGCGGCCCTGGCCGCCACCAACCGCATCGACCGCTTCCTGACCGCGCCGCGCCCGGCGCTGGCGCTGGCGGGCACGCGGCGCGCGCTGTGCGAATTGCTCGCCTTCGGCATCAAGGAGGCGCGCGCCTGCCTGTTCGCCGGGCTGTTTTTCCTGGCGGTGTTCGCGGTGCCGCGCGGCGGCTGGCTGGGCATCCCGCGCTACGACCTGCTGCTGGCCGCGGCGCTCGCCATCCAGGCGGCGATGGTGTGGGCGCGGCTGGAAACCGTGGACGAGCTCAAGGCCATCAGCCTGTTCCACGTGGTGGGCTTCGCGCTGGAGGCGTTCAAGACTTCCGGCGACATCCAGTCGTGGAGCTATCCCGACTTCGCCTACACCAAGGTGCTTGGCGTGCCGCTGTTCGCGGGGTTCATGTACGCGGCGGTGGGCAGCTACATCATCCAGGCCTGGCGCATCCTCGGCGTCAGCGTGCGGCACCATCCGCCGCACTGGATGGCGGCCGCGATGGCGGTGCTGGTGTATGCCAACTTTTTCATGCACCACTATATCGGCGACTACCGCTGGTACCTGGCCTGCGGCATCTGCGGCCTCTACGCGCGCGCCACGGTGCGCTTCCGCCCGCTCGACCGCGAGCGCGGCATGCCGCTGCTGCTGGCCTTCGTGCTAATCGGGCTGTTCGTCTGGATCGCCGAGAACATCAGCACCTTCTTCTCGGTATGGCGCTATCCCGACCAGCTCGGCGCGTGGTCGGCGGTGCACGTGGGCAAGTGGAGCTCGTGGTCGCTGCTGATCGTGATGACCTTCACCATCGTGGCCAACCTCAAGCACATCAAGGCCAGCATCCACGTGCCGCGCTGATCGCGGCGGCTCAGCCCAGCAGCACGCGCAACTGCGCGTCGGCGTTCTCGCTGGGCAGCTTGCGGAAGCCGCTCTTGGCGTAGCGGTGCCACTGGCCCTGCACCGCCGCCACGATCAGCGCGGCGCGCACCGGCACGTCGGCGTCGGCCGGGAAGGCGCCCTGGCTGATGGCGACCTTCAGGCACTGCCGCAGCGAGGCCTCGATGCGGTCCACCAGCTGGTTGATGCGCTCCTGCAGGCGGTCGTGCTCGCCGACCAGCGCCTCGCCGGTCAGCACGCGCGTCATGCCGGGGTTCTTCTCGGCGAACGACAGCAGCATGCGCACGATGGCGTGCGCCTGGCGCAGGCCGTTCTCTTCCTGCGTGGTGATCTGGTTGATGAGGCCGAACACGGTCTGCTCGATGAAGCCGATCAGGCCTTCGAACATCTGCGCCTTGCTGGCGAAATGGCGGTACAGCGCCGCCTCCGACACGCTCAGCTTGGCGGCCAGCGCGGCGGTGGTGATCTTCTCCCCGCGCGGCACTTCCAGCATGCCGGCCAGCGTCTGCAGGATCTGCACGCGCCGCTCGCCGGGGCGCGGCCGCTTGCGCACCGGCGCCCCGTCGGCGCCCGCGGCCGGCGCGCCGGCGGCCGCGGTGGTGCCCGCGGTGGTGCCGGCATTGCTGCCTGAAGCGGCGCCCGAGGGGCGCCCATTGCTCTGCATCATGACCCGATTCCCCGCATTCTTTGTTTGAGTTGATGCATGGATTGTACTTTTACGTCCACATAGCCGGGACGATTTACGATGCGCGCGCGCACGCGCGGCGCCGAAGCGGGCAGCGCCTGGGGCGCGGTGCCGCCGGCCGCGCCCTGCGCGGCCGCGGCCGGCGGGTCCTGCGTCTCGGCCGCCACCAGCGTCACCGAGCGCTCCTGCGCGGCGTGGCCGGCGCGCTGGCGGTCTTCGGCATCGAGCGTGCTGCGCAGCACGGCGTCGCCGCTCACGCCGGCCACCGCGGCATCGGCCGGCAGCGGCACCGCGTGCGGGCGCGACGGCGCCAGCGTGCGCAGATAGCCCGTCACCCAGGCGGTGCGGACGCCGGTGCCGGCGTAGCGCTTGAGGTGGGACAGCGTGTCTTCCACCAGCACCGCGCGGTGCGGCGCCACGCCGTGCTGGGCCAGCAGCCGGCGCAGCATGCGGCGGTCGGGCTTGGGCCGCAGGTGGCCGTGCACCCACATGTCCTCGACCGCCACCACGCGCTCGAAGCAGTGCGAGATGCCGGCCACGCGCAGCACCGCGCGCGCGTACTGCGCGGGCGCGTTGGTGACGAGGATCTTGCGGCCCGGCAGGCGCATCAGGTGCGCGACCAGCCCGCGCTGCACGCGCACCATCTGCGCCAGCTCGGGAAAATCGTGCGCGGCACGCAGGAAGTCGGCCGGGTCCACGCCGTGGTGGCGGATCATGCCGAGCAGCGTGGCGCCGTAGCGCTGCCAGTACTTCACCCGCACCTCGCTGGCGGTGGCCTCGTCGCAGCCGATCACGCGCGCCACGTACGCGGTCATCAACCGGTTGATGGCCGGGAAGATCGCGTGCGAGGCGTCGTGCAGCGTGTTGTCGAGGTCGAACAGCCAGACGGTGCGGCCGGAATTGTCGCCGGCGGGGCGGCGGCGGCGCGCACCGCGCAGGCTGGGGCGCGGGGTCTGGGTGGGTGTCGGCACGCGGGAAGGGGAGGAAGGCAGGACCGGCCGCGCGCGGCGCGCGCGGCCGGCGGACGCCGCTCAGTGCGAGCGGATCATGGTGCCGAACGCCTGTTCGGTCAGGATTTCGAGCAGCAGCGAGTGTTCGATGCGGCCATCGACGATGTGCACCGAGTTGACGCCGCTCTTGGCCGCGTCCAGCGCCGACGAGATCTTCGGCAGCATGCCGCCGGAGATGGTGCCGTCGGCGAACAGCTCCTCGATCTCGCGCGCCGACAGGTCGGTCAGCAGGTTGCCGGCCTTGTCCATCACGCCCGGGATGTTGGTCATCATGACCAGCTTCTCGGCCTTGAGGATCTCGGCCATCTTGCCGGCGACCACGTCGGCGTTGATGTTGTAGGCCTGGCCGTCGTCGGAGAAGCCGATCGGCGAGATCACCGGGATGAAGGCGTCGTCCTGCAGCGCCTTGACCACGGCCGGGTTGATGGCCTCGATGTCGCCCACGTAGCCGATGTCGATGAAGGCGCCCGGGTTCTCGCGGTCCGGCATCTTCAGGCGCTTGGCGCGGATCAGGCCGCCGTCCTTGCCGGTCAGGCCCACGGCCTGGCCGCCGTACTGGTTGATCAGCATGACGATGTCCTGCTGGACCTCGCCGCCGAGCACCCACTCGACCACTTCCATCGTTTCTTCGTCGGTCACGCGCATGCCCTGGATGAAGGTGCCGACCTTGCCGACCTTCTTCAGCGCCTCGTCGATCTGCGGGCCGCCGCCGTGGACCACCACCGGGTTCATGCCGACCAGCTTGAGCAGGATCACGTCGCGCGCGAAGCCGTGCTTGAGCTTTTCCTCGGTCATGGCATTGCCGCCGTACTTGACCACGATGGTCTTGCCGTGAAACTTGCGGATATAGGGCAGCGCCTCGGCAAGGATTTCGGCCTTGAGGGCGGGGGCGATGGCGGCCACCGCAGTTGCGGCAGGCCCGGGGTTGTCGGCGTTCATGGCAAGGGACATCCGTGAGATTCAACAGGTATCATGGCGGTTCTGGCCGGCGGCAGGCAGGCGCGTCATGGGCATCGTGCCCCTGACAAGCCACCTCCGGCCGCGGCAGGCGCCGATTTTACAAGAAACCGGAGCACACGCGAGCGGACCGTGGCGCAGCGGGGGCACAAGGCCGGCACATGCGTCCTGCGGCGCACCATGACGTCCCCTCCACGCAACAGTCCAGCCGGCGATCTGCCCGCCGGTCGCGCACAAGTCTCGCTACACATTAGAACAGCGGCATGACAAAGAGCCTGCACCCTGACAAACCCGATGCCCTGCGCACCGACAGGCGCCGCCCGGGCACCGCAGACAATGCCGGCAAGCCCGGCGCCGCGCCGTGAGCGACCCGGCCACCGTGCTGACCGGCCAGCTGCGCCCGGTCGAGCATTGCAGCGCCTGCGGCGCCGGCTTCGTGTGCGGCTACGCGGCCGGCCTGCCGCAGTGCTGGTGCGCCAGCCAGCCGCTGCTGCCGGCGCGGCTGATCGTGCCGGGCCGGCACTGCCTGTGCCCGGCTTGCCTGGCCAGGCGCCGCGAGGCCGCCGAAGCGGCGCCCGGCGCCGCCTGAGCGGCGGGCCTGCCGCGGTGCCCCGCGCAAAATATTGCGCAACGAATTTCCATTTCCCATTCATGCGGCTACTATTCGCCCCATGAATGATCTACGTGCAATCGACCTGAACCTGCTGGTGGTGCTGGAAGCGCTGCTGGCCGAACGACATATCTCGCGCGCGGCGCTGCGCCTGCACCTGAGCCAGCCTGCCGTCAGCCACGCGCTGGGCCGCCTGCGCCAGTTGCTGGACGACCCGCTGCTGGTGCGCGGCCAGGGCGGGCTGGTGCCGAGCCCGCGCGCCCACGAGCTGGCCGGGCCGCTGGCCGAGGCGCTGGCGCAGGTGCGCATCCTGCTCGGGCCGACGGGCTTCCAGCCCGCCACGGCGCGCCGCAGCTTCCGCCTGGCCATGTCCGACTACGGCGCGATGGCGCTGCTGCCCGGCCTGCTGCGCGCGGTGCGCAAGGCCGCGCCGGGCATCGACCTGGTGGTCTCGCAGGCCAGCCGCGAAGGCATGGTGGCCAAGGTGGCGGACGGCGAGATCGACCTCGCGCTGGGCGTGTTCGAGGCGCCGCCCGAAGGCATGCGCGGCGCGCCGCTGTTCGAGGAAGCCTATGCCTGCATGGTGGATGCGGCCACGGTGCGCGGCCAGGGCAAGCTGGACCAGGTGGCTTACCTGGCCCGCTCGCACGTGCTGGTGTCGGCCCACGGCGAGCGCGTGGACGCCATCGACGCCGCGGTGGCCAAGGCCGGCGGGCGGCGCAAGATCGCCTGCGTGCTGCCCCACTGGAGCGTGGCGCCGGCGCTGATCGCCGGCACCAACCTGGTCCTGACCACGGCGCGCCGCAGCCTGGCCGCGTTCGAGGACGACGCGCGCTTCGCGGTGTTCGAGCCGCCCTTCGCGCTGCCGGGCTTCACCTTCAGCCTGATCTGGCACGACCGCACCGACGCCGACCCGGGCCAGACCTGGCTGCGCGAGCGCGTCAAGGCGGTGGCGGCCGGCGACGAGCCCGGCGACGCGATCAGCCTGCGCCGCTGAGCCGCGCCGGACCGCTGACCGGACTGCCGGAGCGCGCAACCGCCGGCCGGAGCCGGGACTTCAATTTCAGTGCTTGTGGTCGCCGTGCGCGCCGGCCGCGGGCGCGCCGGCCCCGAGGTCGCGCACCTCGGCGTCCACCTTCTCCTCGATCACCTTGCCGCCCTGCTCGATCCTGAGCGTCAGCGGCACGGTGTCGCCCTTCTTGAGCGGCGCCTTGAGGCCCATCAGCATCACGTGGTAGCCGCCCGGCTTGAGCTCCACGTCCTGCATGCGCGGCAGGTCCAGCGCGCCGACCGCGCGCATGCGCATGACGTTGCCGTCCATCTTCATTTCATGGACCTCGGCGGTGGCCGCGGCGGGCGTGCTCACGCCGACCAGTCTGGCCGTCTCGTGCGCGTGCAGGGTCATGAACACGCCGGTCGCGGTCTGCGCCGGCACGGTGCCGCGGGCCCAGGCGTTGCTGACGTCGACCTGCGCGAAGGCCGTGCCCGAACAGAGCGCGGCCAGCACGGCAGCGGCGGCGGGCAGGGCGGCGAGGAATCTGGCTTGCATGGGAATCTTCTCCACTGAACTTCACTTGCGTCGCAAAGGCGCCATTAGACCATGCCGGCGCGGGCGGCGTGGCCGGCGCCGGCGGTCAACGAACCAGTCTGGCAGCGCGCCGCGGGGTGGCCAATGCGGCACGGTGTCGCATAATGCGGGCCCGCGCCGCGCCATTGTTAAACTCGCGGCATGGATACCTCCTCCGCCGTGCCGCCCGGCCCGGCCTCTCCCGCCGCCGCGTCCGCCGCTGCCGCTGCCGCCGCGGCGACCTCCGCCCGCACCGGCCCGCTGCGCCACAACCTGGTGAGCCTGCGCCGCCTGTTCTGGCTGCGCTGGGCGCTGCTCGGCGGGCAGGCGCTGCTGCTGGTGTCGTGCGAGGCGGTGGCCGGCGTGATCCTGCCCTACAGCCCGCTGCTGGCCATCCTCACGCTGCAGACGCTGTTCAACCTGCTGACCGGCCTGCGCCTGCGCCACCAGCGCGGGCGCGGCGCGCGGCCCAGCGACGCCGAGCTGATGGGCCAGCTGCTGGTCGACCTGACCGCGCTGTCGGCCGCGCTGTTCTTCACCGGCGGCGCGACCAACCCGTTCGTCTCGTTCTACCTGCCCGGCCTGGCCATCGCCGGGGCGGTGCTGCCGTGGCGCCTCGTGGTGGTGCTGGCCTTCTACGCGATGGCCTGCTACAGCGTGATGCTGATCGAGTACGTGCCGCTGAACCTGCACAACCCGGACAACGCCATCACCTACCACCTCGCCGGCATGTGGCTGAACTTCGTCGTCAGCGCCACCATGATCGCGGTGTTCGTGGCGCGCCTGTCCAACGTGCTGCGCCAGCGCGACGCCGAACTCAACCTCGCGCGCGAGCAATTGCTGCGCGACGCGCGCATCGAGGCGCTCAACGACCAGGCCGCCGCCGTGGCGCACGAGATCGGCACGCCGCTGGCCACGCTCGCGGTGATCGCGGGCGAACTGCGCGCCGATGCCGCCGACGCGCGCCTGGGCGCCACCCCGGTCAACGCCTACCTGCCCGACCTGCAGACCGTGGAGCAGCAGCTCGACCTGTGCAAGTCGATCCTGGCGCGCCTGCGCGACGACCACCAGACCGCCGCGCCGCAGCGCGTGGACGCCTGGCTGGACGGCTTCGTCGAGCGCTGGCAGTTGCGCCACCCGCATGCGCGCCTGGAAGCCAGCGCCATCGGCGAGGCCGCCGCGCTGCCGGTGGAAGCCGCGCGCGTGGGCCAGATCCTGACCATCCTGCTCGACAACGCCGCGCGCAGCCAGCTCGCCGCCGGCCACGCGCAGGTGCCGCTGCGCCTGGCCATCGTGCTCGACAAGCAGGAGGGCCAGCCCACGCTGACCTTCCGCGTCACCGACCGCGGCCTCGGCATCCCGCCGGCGCAGCGCGCGCGGCTCGGCGAGGCGCCCATGAGCAGCATGCACGGCGGCCAGGGCATCGGCGCCTACCTGGCGCAGAGCGCCGCGCTGCAGATGGGCGGATGGCTGGCCTGGCACGACCACCACGAAGGCGGCACCGTGGCCGAGCTGCACCTGCCCGAGCCTGTCGCCGCGCCGCCCGAAGCCCAACCGATTGCCTCACCCGCGGCCCCATCCACGGCCGCACCCACGACAACGAGCCAGCCATGACCGACGCCTCCCACGACCCCGCCGCCACGCAGCAGCCCGGCACCGGCGATGCCGGCCCCTTCCTGGTCATCGACGACGATGCCGTGTTCGCCGGCGCGCTGGCGCGCGCGCTCACGCGCCGCGGCTACGCGGTGCAGATCGCGCACACCGGCGCGCAGGCGCTCGCGCTGGCCGCGCAGACGCCGTTCGCCTACATCACGCTGGACCTGCACCTGAGCGCGCCGCCCGAGGCCGGCAGCACCGCGCCGGCGGAATCCGGCCTGCACCTGGTCGGGCCGCTGCGCGCGGCCCTGCCGGACGCGCGCATCCTGGTGCTGACCGGCTACGCCAGCATCGCCACCGCGGTGGCGGCGGTCAAGCATGGCGCCGACGAGTACCTGGCCAAGCCGGCCAATGTGGATTCGATCCTGACCGCGCTGATGGCGGGGGTATCGGAAGACGCGGCCGAAGCCGCGATGGAAGAGCCGGTGCCGCTGTCGGTGGCGCGCCTGGAGTGGGAACACATCCAGCGCGTGCTGGCCGAGCACGACGGCAATATCTCGGCCACCGCGCGCGCGCTCAACATGCATCGGCGCACGCTGCAGCGCAAGCTGGGCAAGCGGCCGGTCTCGCGCTAGCGCGCTGATGCACTAGCGCGGCGCGCGGGCCGCGCGCGGCATCGTCAGAGCCGCAGCTGGACGTAGTCCCAGTCGAGATCGTCTTCCCGCACCGGCTGCTGCGCCACGCGCAGCGCGTCGCTGGCATGGCGGTCGGCGCGCGAGCCGAGGTCGCCGGCCTCGACCGCCAGTTCGGCGGCGGGCGGCACGGCGTCGGCGCGCGTGCCGGCTTGTGTCTCGGTGCGCGTTTCAGTGCGCGTTTCAGTGCGTGTGTCGGTGCGCGTGCCGGTGTGTGTGTCGGCGGCGGCGCGGATCGCGGCGGGCGTGGCCAGCGCCGCGTGTGGCGCGACATCGGGGCGCGCGCACAGGAACAGGGTGGCGGCGGCCATGCCGCCCAGCACGGCGAAATAGGACAGCAGCTCGCGTTTCATTTCGGTCCTCCTGCCTGATCGGTTTGCGGTTGTTGTCATGAAGGCCGCCGGCGGCATGGCCGGCAGCCTCCGTGGAACGACCCGCCGCGGGGCCGTGGAGATGACCTGCGCCGCTGCACCGTCAAGTCCCCGCCGGCCGGAGCGCGGCGCGGATGGCTGGTGAGAGCGGCAAGCCGGCTCCCCGCGGGGGAGAGCCGGCCGCCACTTTGTCATCGCACGGTAGCGCTTGCCAGCGCGCTTACCAATGCTTACGGTCCTTACCAGCGCGTGTCACGCTCCCACGCTTTCATTTCATCCTCGACACGTTCCTTGGTATAGCCGTACCGTTCCTGGATGCGGCCGGCAAGCTGGTCGCGCTTGCCCTGGATCTGCGTGAGGTCGTCGTCGGTGAGCTGGCCCCACTTCTCCTTGATCTTGCCCTTGGCCTGATCCCACTTGCCTTCGATCTGATCCCAGTTCATGGTTGCTCCTTGGTCGCGATTGCGGTGGACGGGGGCGCCGCGGCGCGGCTGGCCGGCCCGGTTGCTGCTGGTTTCGGTGCTGGTTTCGGTGCTGGTTTCGGTGCTGGTTTCGGCGCTGGTTTCAGCGCTGGTTTCAGGTTACCTGGCGTACCTGGCCTGCACGTTGGCCTGGCACTTGTCCTTGGCGTCGCCGGACAGCGCGTCGCACTTTTCCTTGTCGGCCTTGTAGCTGGCGTCGACGGTGTCCTTCCTGGCGTCGCGGCGCGCCTCGGCCACGTCGGTACTGGTGCCGGTGGCGGCGGCCTTGTCGACCTTGGCCGCGCCGAGCGCCTGCTCGTGGGCGGCCTTGGCTTCCTTCACGCACACGTCCTTGTCGTTGCCCTTGCGGTCGTCGCACTTTTCCTTGGCGACGTCGTAGTCGGCGTCGGCCTTGACCTTCTCGGCCTTGGCGCGGGCCTTCGCGGTGCCGTCGCGGGTGGCTTCGGCGTTGGCCTTGGCTACGTCCTGGTCGCGCCTGGCCTCCTTCACGCACACGTCCCGGGCGTTGTCCTTGAGGCTGTCGCAGCGAGCCCGCGCGGCCTTGTAGCCGGCGTTGGCCGTCTTCACGGCGGCGTCATAGTCCGCCTTGGATCCCGGCGCGCCCTGGGCCAGCGCATGACCGGCGGGGGCGGCGATCATCATCGAACATGCTGTGGCAATCAGCCATTTCTTCATCATGTCATGCTCCTTTTCAGTGACGGCATGGCGTGGATGGCGGCTCCGGCCTGCGGTCCGCTCTGGCCCACACCGTATGAACAGGTTACGCAGCAAGCCCGCGCGCAAGCAGGCGTGCGGCTCCGAAAGCCGCGTCAGACGATTCCCACAGTTGGCATAGGCAGGCCCCAAATGCGGATCGCCCCGCGTGGAGCGTGTCCACGCGGGGCGATCGGGGCTGGCTGCCGGGGCGGCGGCTTACAGCACGTAGCGCGACAGGTCCTCGTTGCCGGCGAGGTCGCCGAGCCGCTCATCGACATAGGCGGCGTCGATGGTGACGGTCTCGCCCGACGACCTGGCGGCGTGGAAGGACAGGTCCTCCAGCAGCCGCTCCATCACCGTGTACAGGCGGCGCGCGCCGATGTTCTCGACCTTCTCGTTGACCGAGAACGCGATCTCCGCGAGGCGGCGGATGCCGTCCGGCGCGAACACGAGCTGGACCTGCTCGGTGCCGAGCAGCGCCTGGTATTGCTTGGTCAGGCTGGCGTCGGTCTGCGTCAGGATGGCTTCGAAGTCGGACACCGACAGCGACTCCAGCTCGACGCGGATCGGGAAGCGGCCCTGCAGTTCCGGGATCAGGTCGCTCGGCTTGGACAGGTGGAACGCGCCGGAGGCGATGAACAGGATGTGATCGGTCTTGATCATGCCGTATTTGGTGTTCACCGTGGTGCCCTCGACCAGCGGCAGCAGGTCGCGCTGCACGCCCTGGCGCGACACTTCGCCGCCGCCCAGCTCGCTGCGGCTGGCGATCTTGTCGATCTCGTCGAGGAACACGATGCCGTTCTGCTCCACGTTGGCCACCGCCTTGTGCTTGAGCTCCTCGTCGTTGAGCAGCTTGGCGGCTTCCTCGTCGATCAGCAGCTTGAACGCTTCGGCCACCTTCATCTTGCGGCGCGCCTTCTTGCCCTGGCCCAGGCCCGCGAACATGGTGCGGATCTGCTCGGTCATGTCTTCCATGCCCGGCGGACCCATGATGTCCATGCTGGGCGTGCCGGCGGAGACCTCGAGCTCGATTTCCTTGTCGTCGAGCTGGCCTTCGCGCAGCTTCTTGCGGAACACCTGGCGGGTGTTGGAATCCTTTTCCTCGGGCTGGTTGAAGCCGATGTCGCGCGGCGGCGGCAGCAGCACGTCGAGCAGGCGGTCCTCGGCGGCTTCCTCGGCCTTGGTGCGCACCTTCTTCATCTCGGACTCGCGCGCCTGCTTGACCGCCATCTCGGCGAGATCGCGCACAATGGTGTCCACGTCGCGGCCGACGTAGCCCACTTCCGTGAACTTGGTCGCCTCGATCTTGATGAAAGGCGCGTCGGCCAGCTTGGCCAGGCGGCGCGCGATCTCGGTCTTGCCGACGCCGGTCGGCCCGATCATGAGGATGTTCTTCGGGGTGATTTCCTGGCGCAGGGGTTCTTCCACCTGCTGGCGGCGCCAGCGGTTGCGCAGCGCGACGGCCACCGCCTTCTTGGCCTTGTTCTGGCCGATGATGTGCTTGTCGAGTTCGGAAACGATTTCCGACGGGGTCATGGTATGCGGCATGGTATCCGTTCAAGAAAGGAGACGCGCAGGCCTCGCGCCGGCGGCGGCGCGGGGGCCGGCCGACGCTTATTCCAGCGTCTCGATGACGAAGTTGGTGTTGGTGTAGATGCAGAGCTCGCCGGCGATGCCGAGCGACTTTTCCACGATGTCCCTGGGCCCGAGGTCGGTGTTCTCCACCAGGGCCTTGGCCGCCGACTGGGCGTAGACGCCACCCGAGCCGATCGCGGCGATGCCGCCTTCGGGGTCGAGCACGTCGCCGTTGCCGGTGATGACCAGCGTGGTGTCGCGGTCCGCGGTGATGAGCATGGCTTCGAGCCGGCGCAGCGCGCGGTCCGAGCGCCAGTCCTTGGCGAGGTCGACGGCGGCGCGGGTCAGGTTGCCCTGGTATTTCTCGAGCTTGGCCTCGAAGCGGTCGAGCAGCGAGAACGCGTCGGCCGTGCTGCCGGCGAAGCCGACCAGGACCTTGCCGTTGTAGATGCGGCGCACCTTGCGCGCCGTGCCCTTCATGACGACATTGCCGAGAGTGACCTGACCGTCACCGCCGAGCGCAACCTGGTTGCCGCGCCGCACGCTGACGATGGTAGTGCCGTGATACTGTTCCATGATGCCTTCGCGAGAATATGTCTGGGGGCTACTTGGCGACGGTAGCAACGAATTCAAGGGCCGCGGCGGCGACGCCCCGACCGGCTGCCGGACGGCGGCACCAGACCAATATAGACGAGCGCCGCGCGGCGCAGCGGACAGGCCGGGCCGCCAACGGGCCAGCCCGGCAGACCCGGCGGGATGCCGGCCGGCCGCGCGGGAACGGCGCAGAAGCGGCGCAAGAGCGGTGCAGAAACGGCGCAGAAGCGGCGCAAAAGCAAAAAGGCCACGCGTCGCGCGTGGCCTTTTCTTCATTCCGGCTGGCCGGAGGCTCAGTCGGCGTACACCCCGGCCTTCTTGATGACCGGCGTCCACTTGCCGATTTCGGCGGTCAGGAAGGTCTTGAGCGAATCCGGCGTGGCGCGCTGGGCCGGCACCGCCTCGGCGCCCAGCTCGGCCATCTTGGCGCGGAAGTTGGGGTCGGTCACGGCCTTCTGCAGCGCGGCGGACAGCTTGTCCACCACCGGCTTGGGCGTGCCCTTGGGCGCGTACATGGCGTGCCAGATCTTCACTTCCACGCCGGGCAGGCCCTGCTCGGCCGCGGTCGGGATGTCCTTGAACGCTTCCACGCGGCGGCTCTGCATGGCGGCGTAGGGCTTGAGCGAACCGGCCTTGAGCTGGCCGGCGATATTGGTGGTCTGGTCGCACATCAGGTTGACCTGCCCGCCCAGGATGTCGGTCAGCGCCGGTGCCGTGCCCTTGTAGGGCACCGTGGTCAGCTCGGTCTGGATCGCGCTCTGGAACAGCAGCCCGCACAGGTGCGAGGCCGAGCCGATGCCGGCGTTGGCCAGCGACAGCTTGGCGGCGTTGGCTTTGATGTACGGCAGCAGGTCCTTGAAGTTGTTCGGCGGCAGGTTCTTGTTGCCGACCATCACCATCGGCACGTCGGCGATCTCGCCCACGGTCTCGAAGTCCTTGAGCGGATCGAAGCCGAGGTTGCGGTACAGCGCCGGCGCCGTCGACATGCCGATGTGGTGGATCAGGATGGTGTAGCCGTCGTTCTTGGACTGGGCGACCTTCTTGGCGCCGATGGTGCCGCCGGCGCCGCCGAGGTTCTCGATCACCATCGTGGTGCCCAGGTGCTTGGACATGATCATCACCAGCTCGCGCGCGACCTTGTCGGTCGGGCCGCCCGCCGCGAACGGCACCACGGCCGAGACCGGCTTGCTGCCCGGGAATTCCTGCGCCTGCGCGCCCGCCTGCGTGCCCATTACGCCCACCGCCAGCGCGGCTGCGACAAATTGTGCAACTCGTTTCATGCTATCTCCTGGATACCCGCCTCATTCCCCGTTTGGCGCCGTCCCGGCCGGAGCGGCGCGCCCGTCCTCGCGGACGGAGCGCGGCCGTTCCCGCGCCGCCGTCCCGATCCGAGCGATCCCGACGGCGGCGCCGACCATGACACGGGCACGGCGCACCGGCCCGCGGCAAGGGCCGCGCAACCGGAGCGCAATGCTATCAATGCCGAAAAATGCCAAATATCCGGAAAAACCCGCGAAGACATTTCCATCGCCGCTTAAAAGCCGGTTTCCGGCCCACCCTGGCCGCGCCGGGGCCGGCCCAGACAATCAGCGGAAGAAATCGAGCATGTCCTGCTGCAGCAGCGCCGGCGCTTCCTCCGGGATGTAGTGCCCGCACGGCAGCGCCTGGCCGCTGACGTCGGCGGCCACTTCCTGCCACAGCGAGAGCGGTTCGAAGCAGCGCGCCACCACGCCGTGCTCGCCCCACAGCACGCGCAGCGGGCACTCGATGCGGCGGCCGTCGGCGCGGTCGGCGCGGTCGTGCTCCAGGTCGATGGTGGCCGCCGCGCGGTAGTCCTCGCACATGGCGTGCACGTGGGCCGGGTCGCGCATGGCGGCGACGTAGGCGGCCATCGCGTCGGGCGCGAACGGGCTGGGGCCGCCGTGGCGCAGCCCCATCAGTTTGTGCAGGTAGAACTCGGGCTCGGCATTGATGAGCGTCTCGGGAAACGGCGCCGGCTGGATCAGGAAGAACCAGTGCCAGTAGGCGGCGGCAAAGGCCATGCTGGTGCGCTCGTACATCGCCAGCGTGGGCGCGATGTCGAGCAGCATGGCGCGCGTGACGCGCCCGGGGTGGTCCATGCACAGGCGGTGGGCCACGCGCGCGCCGCGGTCGTGCGCGCACAGCGCGAAGCTGCCGAAGCCCAGGCGCGCCATCACCTCCACCTGGTCCTGCGCCATCGCGCGCTTGCTGTAGTTCTCGTGGCCGGCGCTGCCCGGCGGCGCGTCGCTGCCGCCGTAGCCGCGCAGGTCGGTGGCGATGACGGTGAAGCGGTCGGCCAGCGCGGGCGCCACCTTGTGCCAGATCAGGTGGCTCTGCGGATGGCCGTGCAACAGCAGCAGCGGCGGCCCGGAGCCGCCCCGCACGCCGGCGATGGAGACTTCGCCCAGTTGCAGGCGGAACGGCTCGAAATTGGGGAACAGCAGGGCACTGGCATCGTTCTGCATCGGGACGTCTCCTGGGGACCGGCGGCCAATACGCGGCAATGCGGCGGGGCGCGCGGCGCCATCCTGGCGCCGCGTGCCCTGCCGTTGCCGATGATAGACGCAACCGGGGCACAAGCGGAGCACATGCGGGGCACAAGCGGGGCACAAGCGGCGCGCAACCGGAAAGCGGCCGGAAGACCCGCCCCGGGCCATCCGCCCAAGCGCAGTTGACGCAACTGAATTGCATCAGTACCGGCGCTATGGTTAAATCGGCCCATGAGCAGCAGCCCCACCCCCAACCTGGCCGCGCCGGCCCCCGGCATGACGCCGGCGGCGACCACCCTGGACGCCGCCCACGAGCGCCTGCGCGAGCTGGGCGCCCGCGTCACCCAGCCGCGCCTGGGCATCCTGGCCTGCCTGATGGAGAGCAGCGAGGCGCTGACCCACCAGGCGGTGATCGACCGCATGCCGGCCGACGGCGAGGCGGTGGACCGCGTGACCGTCTACCGCGTGCTGGACTGGCTGGTCGAGCAGGGTCTGGCGCAAAAGCGCGCCGGCCACGACCGCGTGTTCCGCTTCAGCCTGGTCGAGCACGAGGCCGCGCGCGCGCAGGCGCACCGCCAGCACAGCCATTTCCATTGCAGCCGCTGCGACCGCACCTTCTGCCTGGACGGCGCCAGCGTGCCGGCCCAGGCCGCGCCCAAGGTGCCGAGCGGCTTCGCCGTGGAGCACGTGGAACTCACCGTCAACGGCGTCTGCGCCGAATGCGGCGCGCACACGACCGGGCGCGGCCAATGAACGCCCGCGCCGCCCGGCACATGCCGCCGGCATCACCCCAATCACACCGGCCCCGCGCACGGCAGGCCAGCGGTATTCCCTTCCCGGAGAAACAACAATGTCCAAACTGACCCCGGTCACCATCCTGACCGGCTTCCTCGGCAGCGGCAAGACCACCTTGCTCAAGCGCATCCTGAACGAGCAGCACGGCATGAAGATCGCCGTGATCGAGAACGAGTTCGGCGAGGAAAACATCGACAACGAGATCCTGGTCCAGGATGGCCGCGAGCAGATCGTGCAGATGAGCAACGGCTGCATCTGCTGCACCATCCGCGGCGACCTCGTGGCCGCGCTGTCGCAGCTGATGACGCAGCGCGACGCCGGCGAGATCGGCTTCGACCGCGTGGTGATCGAGACCACCGGCGTGGCCAACCCCGGCCCGGTGGCGCAGACCTTCTTCATGGACGACGAGATCGCCTCGCGCTACCTGCTCGACGCCGTGATCACGCTGGTGGACGCCAAGCACGCCAACCTGCAGCTCGACAAGCAGGAGGAGGCGCAGCGCCAGGTGGGCTTCGCTGACGCCATCTTCATCACCAAGGCGGACCTGGTGGACGAAGCCGACGTGGCCGAGCTGCGCCACCGCCTGCTGCACATGAACCCGCGCGCGCCGGTGCGCACGGCGCATTTCGGCGAGGCGCCGATCGAGACCATCTTCGACCTGCGCGGCTTCAACCTGAACGAAAAGCTCGAGATCGACCCCGATTTCCTGCGCGCCGAGGCCGAGGAACACGATCACGACCACGGCCACGCGCACGGCGAGCACTGCGGCGACGACTGCGGCCACGACCACCACGACCATCATCACGGCCACGATCACCACCACCATCATCACCACACCGACCGCATCGGCTCGTTCGTGTTCCGCAGCGAGCGGCCGTTCAACTACGCCAAACTGGAGGAATTCCTGTCCGGCATCCTCTCGGTCTACGGCGAGAACCTGCTGCGCTACAAGGGCGTGCTGTACATGGACGCGGTCGACCGCAAGGTGGTGTTCCAGGGCGTGCACCAGCTCATGGGCAGCGACATCGGCGCCAAGTGGGGCGACGAGACCCCCGGCACCAAGATGGTCTTCATCGGCGTCGACCTGCCCAAGGACGCCATCCTGAAGGGCCTGGCGACCTGCCTGGCCTGACCCCGCGGCGGGCGCCCTCCGCCCGCCCCGCCCGCCCCCGCCGGCAAGGGGGTCGGGAACTCAGGGAAAACTCCCCGCTTTTCCCCCATATCTCCAAAATTTTTGTTCAAGTACAATAGTCTGGATTTAGTGCGGGTTACGCAGCCTCGGCGGCGGCGCCCGCGCAATGCAGGGCGGCGGTCGTCGTCAGCATGAGGCGGGCTGCCGGCAGGTGCGGTCGCAGTGCTTCGTGCGGAGACCGCCCTCCGCTTGGGGCACAGGTTCCGCGCCGATATCGACCGACGCGAGAAAAGAGGTGTCCCATGGTAGCCGCAACGAAAACGAAAGAAAGCCGCAGCAAGAACGGTAGCGCTGCGGCCGAGACGCTGAAGGCGCGGCCCACCAAGGCTGCGCCCGCTCCCCGCGGCAGTACGGTGCACGCCGGTGCGGGCGAGGCCAAGGGGGGCACGCAAAGCAGCAAGACTGCAGCCAGCCAGAGCGAAACGTCCACGCCGCGCAAGCGGCAGGACACTGCACCCGAGCGGACCAAGACGCCGCCGGTCGCATCAACAAGAGAATCAGCAGCAACCATGAGCAGCAATAAACTTCTGACTGAAGCTGAAATCCTGAAGATGGGCGACAAGGATTACATGAACGAGGCGCAACTGGCCTTTTTCAAGAATCGCCTTGAGCAGCTGCGCGACGACATCCTGAAGAACGCCGATCAGACCACCGAGCACCTGCGCGAAACGGTGATCGTGCCCGATCCGGCCGACCGCGCCACCATCGAGGAAGAGCACGCCCTGGAGCTGCGCACGCGCGACCGCGAACGCAAGCTGCTCAAGAAGGTGGAGCAGTCGCTGGCCCGCATCGAGTCCGGCGACTACGGCTGGTGCGAGGAAACCGGCGAGCCGATCGGCGTGCCGCGCCTGCTGGCGCGCCCCACCGCCACGCTCTCGCTGGAAGCCCAGCAGCGCCGCGAATTGCGCCAGAAGCTGTTCGGCGACTGAGCCGGACCCGCCGGCGCGCTCCCAGACGGCCCGGTTCCCCGGGCCGTTTTGCTTGGCCGCGCGCCGCCGCGCCGGTGCCCTGTCCGGCACGTCTTTGCGGTGTCACGTCACCGGCCTATCATTAGGCACGGCGGGAGAACTGCCGCCCGCCGCCCCGGCATGGCCGGGCGCAATATCGGCCGCGGCGGCCCCGAAACACCCGCTTTCTGATACAGTCGCAACTTTGTTGCAATAACATGCGCGCACCTCGCCGGGCGCGCCTTCCCGTCATGGCCGATCGCCTGCCCGTCACCGTGCTGTCCGGATTCCTCGGTGCCGGCAAGACCACCCTGCTGAACCACATCCTCGCCAACCGCGAAGGCAGGCGCGTGGCCGTGATCGTCAACGACCTCGCGGACGTGAACATCGATGCCCGCCTGGTTGCCGACGGCATGGTGGCGCAGAGCGGCGAGCGCCTGGTGGAGCTGTCCAACGGCTGCATCTGCTGCACGCTACGCGAGGACCTGCTGGTCGAGGTGGCCAAGCTCGCGCGCGAAGGCCGCTTCGACTACCTGCTGGTGGAATCGACCGGCGTGGCCGAGCCGCTGCCGGTGGCCGAGACCTTCACCTTCGCCGACGAGCAGGGCGTGGCGCTGGACAGCCTGGCGCGCCTCGACACCCTGGTGACGGTGGTCGACGCCGCGCACTTCCTGCAGGACTTCAACGAAGCCGATTTCCTCCAGGACCGCGGCCAGGCGCGCGACGAGGACGACGACCGCACCGTGGTCGACCTGCTGATCGAGCAGGTCGAGTTCTGCGACGTGATCGTGCTCAACAAGCTCGACCTCGTCGGCGACGCCGAGCGCGCGCGCCTGACCGGCATCCTGCGCTCGCTCAACCCGCGCGCGGCCATCGTGCCGGCCAGCTTCGGCAAGGTGCCGCTGGACAGCGTGCTCGACACCGGCCGCTTCGACTTCGACGCCGCCGCGGCGGCGCCCGGCTGGCTGGCCGAGCTGCGCGGCGAGCACGTGCCGGAGAGCGAGGCCTACGGCATCGGCAGCTTCGTCTACCGGCGCCGCCGCCCGTTCCACCCGCAGCGCTTCGCCGACCTGATCCACACCGAATGGCTGCGCGAGCACGGCAGCGTGCTGCGCTCCAAGGGCTTCTTCTGGCTGGCCACGCGCATGGACACGGCCGGCACCTGGGGCCAGGCCGGCGGCGTGTGCCGCCACGGCGGCGCCGGCGCCTGGTGGGCCGCGCTGGATGCGTCCGAATGGCCCGACGACGACGACAGCCGCGCCGGGATCGAGGCCGACATGACCGTGGACGGCCAGCCCGCCCCGTTCGGCGACCGCCGCCAGGAACTGGTGCTGATCGGCCAGGACCTCGACCGCCCCGCGCTCGAGGCGCTGCTCGATGCCTGCCTGCTGACCGACGCCGAAATGGCGGCCGGCCCGGCGGCCTGGGCGAGTTATCCCGACCCGTTCCCGTCCTGGGAAGACGGACTCGACGACGACCACGTGCACGGCGACGACTGCGGCTGCGGCGACCACGGCCACCATCATGGCCACGCGCACGATCACGGCGACCACGACGATGGCCACGACGGCGACGATGGTCACGGCGGGCATGCCCGCTAGGCCGGTCCCGCCCTGGCGGCGCCTGCAGCGCCGCCGCGCGCGCGGCCTCGGCCTGTGGCCGGCGCTGTGGCTCGCGCTGTGCCTGCTGCTGGCCCAGCACGCCGGGCTGACCCACCGCGTCCACCACGGCGCGATGCCGTACCTGCCGGCGCAGGCATCCGCCGACGCCATCAATGACGCCGCCGGCTCCGCCCTGGCCGCCGCCGAACTGGCCGCGGACACGGACATGGACACGGACGACGACCTCCAGCCCGAACCCGCCGTCCCGCTGTCCGCCGGCGCGGCGGGACACTTCTGCGTCCTGTTCGACGGCGCCACCGTGGCCGCCAGCCATTGCGGCACGCCGGCCCTGCCGGCGCTGACCCATCTCCAGTCCCCGCTGCCGCCCGCCAAGGGCTGGCGCAAGCCTGACCTGCCTCCGGCCCGGCCCTTCCACCCGCGCGCCCCGCCCGCCGCCTCCGCCCTCGCCTGACATCCGGGCCGCGGCCGCCGCGCCGCCGCCCGCTTCCTGACGCACCGCGCCACACACGCAGCCTGCCACGCCGCTTGCCGTGCCGCCCCGCGCCCGTACATGCCCGCACTGGCCTGTACGCGCCCGGCGGCGCGGCGCGCGTGCGCGGCCGCCGGCGCCGCGCGCCCGACCGCAGATAAAAAAGCAACGCGAGCCATGTCCTTGTCTTACCGCTTCCAACCCGAATCCCTGCTGCGCCGCACCCCGCTGGCCGCCATCGCCGCCCTGATCGCCTCCGCCCCCGCCGGCGCCTTCGCGCAGGGCGCGCCCGCGACTTCCACGGCGGCTCCCGCACCGACTGCCCCGGCCGCGCCCGCCGCCACGCTGCGCGAGGTGGTCGTCACCGCCAACCCGCTCGGCAGCGAGCTCACCGATCTGGTCGCGCCGGTGTCCAGCCTCGGCGGCGACGCCCTCGCGGTGCGCCAGGCCAGCACGCTGGGCGAGACGCTCGACCGGCTGCCCGGCGTGTCGTCCAGCTACTTCGGCCCCAACGCCAGCCGCCCGATCATCCGCGGCCTCGACGGCGACCGCATCAAGGTGCTGCAGAACGGCGGCAGCACCATCGACGCCTCCACCCTCTCCAACGACCACGCGGTGCCGGTCGACCCGCTGGTGGCCGAGCGCATCGAGGTGGTGCGCGGGCCGGCCGCGCTGATGTACGGCGGCAACGCCATCGGCGGCGTGGTCAACGTGATCGACAACCGCATCCCCAAGGAGCCGATCCACGGCGTGGGCGGCGCGGTGGACGCCAGCGCCACCGCCGGCGGCGACACCGCGCGCGGCGCCAGCGGCCTGGTCGAGGCCGGCAACGGGCAGTTCGCCGTGCACGCCGACGGCTTCGTGCGCAAGACCAGCGACCTGCGCATTCCCGGCTACGCGCGCAGCGCCAGCCTGCGCAACAGCCAGCCGCTGCCCGAAGGCGAATCCGAGGCCTACGGCCGCCTGCCCAACAGCAGCGCGCAGCAGCAGGGCGGCTCGCTGGGCGGCGCCTACACCTGGGCCGACGGCTTCGTCGGCGCCAACTACAGCGAATACCACAACGAATACGGTACCCCGGCCGAGGACGACGTGCGCCTGCAGATGCGCCAGCAGCGCTTCGCGCTCGAAGGCGAGGCGCGCAACCTGGCCGGGCGCACCGGCGGCTTCATCGAATCGGTCAAGGGCAAGTTCAGCTACACCGACTACGAGCACAAGGAAATCGAGTCCGGCCAGACCGGCACCGTCTTCAAGAACCACGGCTGGGACGCGCGCTTCGAGGCGAAGCACGCGCGCATCGGCAACATGACCGGCGTGATCGGCACCCAGTTCGGCTCGACGCGCTTCTCGGCGCTGGGCGAGGAAGCCTTCGTGCCGAGCACCGACACCGACAACGCCGCGCTGTTCATCTTCGAGGAAATGCCGCTGACCGCCGGCGGCGACCTCAAGCTCAACCTCGGCGCGCGCATGGACCACACCAGCCTGAAGGCGCGCGCCGACGGCAACGAGCGCTTCTCGGACGCCAGCCGCAGCTTCAATGCCGGCAGCGCCTCGGCCGGACTGCTCTACAAGCTCGCGCCGGCCCTGTCGCTGACCTCCAACCTGGCCTACACCGAGCGCGCGCCGACCTTCTACGAGCTCTACGCCAACGGCCCCCACGTGGCCACCGGCGCGTGGGAACAGGGCAACCCGGATGCGTCCAAGGAACGCGCCACCTCGCTCGATCTCGGCGTGCGCTTCAAGTCCGGCCCGCACAGCGCCAGCCTGTCGGGCTACTACAGCCGCTTCTCGAACTACCTGGCGCTGTCGGCCACCGGCAACGCGCGCGACGCAGAAGGCAATGTGGTGGCGCCCGGCGCCGCCGGCGCGCTGCCCGAGTTCCAGTACCAGGGCGTGGCCGCCACGCTGTACGGCTTCGAGGCCGAAGGCCGCGCGCGCGTGGCGCAGAAGCTGCTGACCGGCAGCGACACGCTCGACCTGGAAGCGCGCGCCGACTACGTGCACGGCCAGAACCGCACCACCGGCGAGCCGCTGCCGCGCCTGTCGCCGCTGCGCCTCGGCGGCGCGGTGGTGTACGGCGCCGGGCCGTGGGGCGCGCGCGCCGACGTGACCTACGCCGCGCGCCAGTCGCGCGTGCCGGCCAACGACACGCCCACCGACGGCTACACCCTGCTCGGCCTGTCCATCACCTACAAGTTCAAGCTGGCCGGCACGCAGACGCTGGTCTACCTGCGCGGCGACAACCTGACCAACCAGGACGCCCGCAGCTCGACCTCGATCCTGCGCGACATCGCGCCGCTGGCCGGGCGCAACGTCAAGATCGGCCTGCGCACCACGTTCTGAGCGCCGCCGCCCATGCCTTGCCGTGGTGAAAGCGCGGCGGCGGGCGCCAGCATCGCGCCCGCCCGCCGTGCATCCCGCCTCGGCGCGGTGCATCGCGCGCCGCGGGTCGGCCCGCCTTGACCGGGCATGGGCGAGTCCTGACAATGCCTGCATCACAGGACAACCACGGACCACCCGATGACCCTCATTCGCCGCGCCCTTGCCTGTGCAGCCCTCGCCACGAGCCTGGCCTGCGCCATGTCCTCCCCGGCCGCCGTGGCCGCCGGCCTCACCATCGGGCTGTCCGGCGACATCACCTCGCTCGACCCGCACTATCACAACGTCACGCCCAACGCGAACGTCGCCGAGCACATGTTCGAGGCGCTCATCGCCAAGGACGAGAAGATGCGCTTCAAGCCCGCGCTGGCGCTGTCGTGGAAGCCGCTCGACGACACCACCTGGGAAATCAGGCTGCGCCCCGGCGTGAAGTTCCACGACGGCAGCGAGTTCACCTCGGCCGACGTGGTCTACTCGCTCAACCGCCCCGCCACCGTCAAGAACAGCCCGTCGCCGTACACCATCTACACCAAGGGCTTCAAGGACATCGTCGCGGTCGACAAGCTGACCGTGCGCATCACCACCAACGGCCCGTACCCGCTGGTGCCCAACGACCTGTCCACCATCTACATGGTGTCGAAGAAGGTCGCCGAGAATGCCGGCAGCGACGACTTCAACAGCGGCCGCGCGATGGTCGGCACCGGCCCCTACAAATTCGCCAGCTTCCGCAAGGGCGACCGCGTCGAGCTCGTGCGCAACGACAGCTACTGGGGCCCCAGGCCCGAGTGGGACACCGTCTCGCTGCGCATCCTCACCAACGACGCGCCGCGCGTGGCCGCGCTGCTGGCCGGCGACGTGCAGGTCATCGAGAACGTGCCCACCTCCGACATCCGCAAGCTGTCCGCCGACCCGGGCGTGAGCGTGTTCAAGGTGCCCACCTTCCGCCTGATGTACCTGCACCTCGACAGCAACCGCGACGTCACCCCGTTCGCCGCCGACAAGGCCGGCAAGCCGCTGGCGAAGAACCCGCTCAAGGACCCGCGCGTGCGCGCCGCCATCTCGCACGCGATCTCGCGCCAGGCCATCGTCGACCGCGTGATGGAAGGCGCCGCCGAGCCCACCGGCCAGCTGGTCAACTCCACGCTGTTCGGCTACGCGCCGTCGCTCAAGCCCGACACCTTCGACGCCGCCGCGGCCAGGAAGCTGCTGGCCGACGCCGGCTACCCGGACGGCTTCCAGCTCACGCTGCACGCGCCCAACAACCGCTACGTCAACGACGAACAGGTCGCCCAGGCCATCGCCTCGATGCTCTCGCGCATCGGCATCCAGACCCGCGTGGAAGCCATGCCGTCGGCCACCTTCTTCACGCGCGCCAACAAGCTCGACTTCTCGTTCATGCTGGCCGGATGGGGGGCAGACACCGGCGAGGCCGGGTCCTCGCTCAAGTCATTGCTGGCGACCTATGATCCGGCCAAGGGGTGGGGGGCGTCCAATCGCGGGCGCTACAGCAATGCGGCGCTTGACGCCAAGCTGAGCGCGGCGCTGACCACGATTGACGATCGCGCACGAGAGAAGCTGTTGCAGGATGCGACCGAGATCGGGATCAAGGATTATGGGGTGATTCCGCTTTATTTCCAGATTAATGTTTGGGCGGCGAGGAAGGGATATAACGTGGTGCCTCGGCAGGATGAGAGGACTCATGCGTTTGCGATTTCCAAGTAGTTTTTTGGTATTTTTTAGGTTTCTTGTTCTGGCTTTTGTGGGCCTTGAGGCTCGGGCGGTTGTTGGCGCTTGAACCCAAAAGCTGTATGACATCCCCGCTGCGCGGGGCTGCCAGTCACTTTCTTTTGTCTGAAAAGAAAGTAACCAAAGAAAGCAGACCCCTTGCAGGGGGGCTGGGCGCTCAGACTTTATGGCTGGTGCGGGATTCGTGGTGCGGTCTGTGGCTTCGATGAGGCTGCTGACGCTACCGGTTTGCTTGCCTGCGGCGTCGCAAACGAAATTGGATTCGTGGTGGCGCTGCATGATGGCGGCGGCCCAGGCCCTTCAGGCTGCTGCCGCGACCGAAGCGAATGGGCACGTCATGGGAGCGGCACTGGTTTCGTGGTGGGCACGGTGGCCCCGGATTGAAATGCGCCCGGCACGAGAACCTCAACGCTGACCGAAACCCAACACACTCGCACCGGGTCCACCACGCCCACCACGAAACCATAAGGGTGCTATGTAGCGGTGGCCAAAACCGGTAACGGCAGATGCCCGAACCAGCAGTGCGCCCGCCATCATAGGTCTGACCCCGCAACCCATACCGCCAGCCAGATCGTGGCCACTCGCACCGGTAATGGCAGGATGCCAGCAGAACCACGAACCCCACGACGAAACCACCAACAACCAGCAACACTGTTCGGCTCTGCCCCTGCCGGCCAGGCAGCCCGCTTTCTTGGCCTACTTTCTTTTCGGACAAAAGAAAGTAGGTCGCTCCGGGGGAGCGAAAGCCTTTGACTTTGACCTTGATTTTGACTTTATGCCTTTAAGGCCCTTGAAATTTACTTTAAAGTTGAAACCTCTGATTAAAACCTACTCCCCCTCATACCAAGGCGGCACCAACGAATACATAGCCGCCGCACACGGCACCCCATGCAACACCAGCCGGTTCCGCGCAATGCACTCGAAACGCGCGCCGATCTTCTCCGCCACCGCGCGGCTGACCGCGTTGTTCTCCGCGGCCACCACCTCGAGCCGCGTCAACCCCAGCCAGTGAAATCCATAACACGCCATCATGTCGGCCGCGCGCGCGCCGATGCCCTGGCGCTGGCGGCTTTGCCGGATCCAGTAGCCGAGGTTGCCGAAGTTGTAGTCGCGGTTGATCTGGTTGATGGAGACGCCGCCGTACAGCTCGCGGCCGTCCGGCGCGAACACGCCGATGTCGTAGGCTTCGCCGCTGCTCATGCTTTCCTCGCACATGTCGAACCAGCTTTCGGCGTCGCGCACGTTGTAGCCGGCGTGGCACCAGGGCATCCACTTGCCCACGGTGTCGAGCGATTCGTGCACGGCCGCAACGAACTGCGGCACGTCCGTGTAGCGGAACGGGCGCAGCAGGAAACCCTGGCCGTGGAGCGCTTGCATGATGGGGCCTCGTGTCCTCAAAGTGTTCTGGTCCTCGGTTTCTCGCGGCGGGTTCCGCTTCGCCTGCGCTTGCCGCGCCTCGTGCTTCGCCGCACTCAGCGCAGCGCCCTGCCGCCGCGCGCCATCGCCCCGGCGATCAGCAGGCGGGCCTGCACGCGCGCGTGCAGCAGGGCCATGTCGGCATGGCGCAGGCGCGGGTCGCGGCTGAGGATGGCCATTGCCTTGCCGGCCTGCCGCGCGCCGGCGGCGCCCGCCTCGGCCGCGGCGCGGTCGATGGCGGCGTCGAGCTCGCACTCTGACAGCGGCGCGGCGATGCGCGCGGCCAGATGCAGCGCGGTGTCGTCGAAACCGGCGCCGTCGTCGAAATGGATGCGGCCTTCGATCTCCACGTCGAGGCCCTGCGGGTCGAGCTCGCCGAAGCGCAGCGCGCCGACGTCCACGGCATGGTGCCGGCCGTCGAGATAGAGCGAGCCGTCGATATAACCCGGCTCCGGGTTGAGCGGGAAGCGCAGGCGCCGGCCGGCGAGCCGCGCCAGGCTGAGGCTGGGCAGACTCACGCCGTCGAGGCGGAGCGCCGTGCGCACCTGCGCGCCGCCGAGCGGGAACGGCGCGAGCTCGACCAGCAGGTCGGCGCCGTGCGCGCGGATGGACGAGGGGGTGAGATGGGCAACCAGGGGCTGGAGCAATGCGACGGGAAAGACAGGCATCGGCGGCTTCCTCGCGGACGGTTCGGGGGGCGCAACGTGCCTACATGCTACGGCGTCCGGCGGGCGCGATCAAACGGAAAACGAGGGGAACCGCCGCTGGCCGCCCACGCTCCTTCGTCCGCCCCCGGTTGTCCGCCCTTAATCCCGGTTATGGACTTCGTCGCCTTCCACCGCCACCGCGCCGGCCTTCGCCAGCGACGCCAGCATGCGCGCGAGCATGGCGCCGAAATCCTCGCCGGCCAGGAAGCGCGCGTGGATGCGCCGCATCAGCGGGGTCTGCCCGACCCACGCCAGCAGCGCCGCGTGGGACATGCGCTGCTGCTCGAGCAGCTTGAACTTGAGCAGCACCTTGACCGCGTGCGCGGCGTTGCGCGCGGGATCGGCACTCAGGTAGGCCAGCCGGCCACCGGCCACCTCGAGCGCGGCGTCGACGTCGGTGAAGGGCCGGCCGTGGCCGGGAATCACCACGCGCGCGCCGAGCGTGGCGATGCGCGCCAGCACCGCGGCCTGCTCGGCGAAGCCGCTTTCGCCGTCGAGTTCGGGGAAGATCACGCCGAAGCCGTTCTCCCACAGCGCGTCGCCCGAGATCAGGATGCGCTCGTGCGGCGCGAACAGCATCACCGCGTGCGGGTCGTGCCCGGGCGCGGCCACCACCTGCCAGTCGATGCCGCCCAGGCGCAGCGCGTCGCCGTCCTGCACCACGCCGTCGAAGACGAAGCGGTCGCACTGCTGGCCGGTGGCGCGGTAGCTGAGCAGGTCGTCGTCCCAGCTCCGCACGGCCGCGGCCTCGGCCGCCGGGATCAGCGTGCGCGGCTGCCAGCGCCGCTGCAGGATGGCGTTGCCGCCGCAATGGTCGGAATGCAGGTGCGTGTTCACCAGCCGCCGCAGCGGTTTGCCGCCCAGGCCGGCCTCGGCCAGCGCCAGCGTCTGCGGCGCGTGCGTGACATAACCGGAATCGACCAGCGCGGTGTCGTCGCCGTCGACGAACAGGATGTTGTTGGCCGACAGCCAGCCGCGCTCGAACACGCGCATGGTGGAGGGCAGGACCGGCGGGGTGAAGGCATCGGGCATCGGCGTTTGTCTCTGTGTTTTTCTGGTTTTTCCGGTTTTCTGATTCTGGCCCGCGCCGGCTAGGGGCCGGCCGGCTTCGGCGCATCCGCGCGGCCTTCGCCGGGCGGCAACTCCCCGGCCGCGCGGAAGGCGTCGGAGGCGAAGAACGGGTCCCGCCGCAGGCGCGCGGCCAGCATGTCGAGCGCGTCGAGGCCCCAGAACAGCTGGCCGGCGGGGTCGCCCGGCAGCACCGCGGTCGGCACGCCGAACACGCCGCGCGCCACGGCCTCGTCGCCGTGCTCGCGCAGGCGCGCCTTCACTGGCTCCCGCACCAGCGCAGCGGCGGGTACGCCCAGCGCGCCGCACAGCACCGCGAATTCGGCCTGCCGCTGCGGCACGTGGCCGTGCCGCCAGACGAAATGCAGCAGCGGCGCCAGCGTCTCGCGCGAGAGCCGGCCCTCCAGTTCCAGCGCCACGGCCAGCCGCAACAGCGGCAGCGGATTGAACGGGTGCGCCGCCGGCATGGCCAGCGGCACCTCGTCGCGGTGCGCGATCCAGGCGACGTGCTCGAAGGTGAAGCGGCGCTTGGGCGGAATCTCCGCCGGGCCGACGTTGCCCCAGTGCCGCAGCAGGCCGGCGAACAGCACCGGCACGTAGCGCACGCGCGTGGCGGCCGGCAGGACCTGCGGCAGCCGCTCGAAGGCGAGGTAGGAGAATGGCGAGATCGGGTCGAAGTACCAGTCGATGGCGGCGGGAGCGACAGCGGGATCGGTGGCGAAATCGGCGACGAAATCGGTGGCGGGGCTGGTGGCGAAATCGGTAGCAGAATCGGCGGCGGTCATGGCAGCCTCACTCCGTGCCGGGCCGCGCGGCCTGCGCGGCCAGTTGCGCGGCGCGCGCCGGCAGCCGCGCCCAGATGGCGCGCCGCGCGGCGTCGTCGCTGCCGGACCACGCGGCGATTTCGTCGATGGTGCGCAGGCAGCCCTCGCAATAGCCGCTGGCCGCGTCCATGCGGCACACGTTGCGGCATGGCGACGGCACCGGCAGCGCATGCTGCGCGGCCTGCGCGCCGCGCGTCAGGTCCGCGGCCAGGCGGGACAGCCGCGACACGGCCTCAGTCCCCGGCCCGCTGCGCCACGTCGGCCACCGGGGCGCCGGTCATGCGCTGCAGCTCGTGCGGGGTGAGGTTGAACACCGCGTGCGGATGGCCGGCGGCGGCCCACAGGCTGTCGTAGCGGAACAGGTCGCTGTCGAGCAGCATCACCGGCGCCACCGCATGGCCGATCGGGCAGACCCCGCCGATGGCGTAGCCGGTCTTCTCGCGCACGAATTTCGCGTCGGCCTTGCCGAGCGGCCCGACCACCGCCGCCACCTTGGCTTCGTCGACGCGGTTGCTGCCGCTGGCGATCACCAGCACCGGCGCGTCGTCCGCCACGCGGCGGAAGATGATGGACTTGGCGATCTCGGCCACCGAGCAGCCCAGGCCCGCCGCGGCCTCGGCCGAGGTCTTGCCGGTCGCCGGCAGCATCACCACCGGCTTGGCATGGCCCAGGCCGGCCAGCAGCCCGGCCACGCGCTGCGCGGCCTCGGGCAGGGGCGCCGCGGCCTCGTCGTCGTTCACGGAACGGTCGTTCATGTCTTCTTTCCGGTGCGGGTTCACACGCAGGCCGGCGCCGCCTCGGCGGCGCTCGCCCACTTGGTCAGCAGCGCGCGGCCCACGCGCGAGCTGTTGGCGCGGCCGATGGCCTGCGAGATGAAGTCGCCGGCGCGCACCACCTGATCCAGGTCCACGCCGGTGTGCAGGCCCATGCCGTGCAGCATGTACAGCACGTCCTCGGTGGCGACGTTGCCGGTCGCGCCCTTGGCATACGGGCAGCCGCCCAGGCCCGCGACGGAGGCGTGGAAGATCGAGATGCCCACTTCCAGGCTGGCCAGGATGTTGGACAGCGCCTGGCCGTAGGTATCGTGGAAATGGCCGGAGAGGCGGTCCATCGGGAATTCCGCGGCGGCCGCGCGCATCACTTCCTGCACGCGCACGGGCGTGCCCACGCCGATGGTGTCGGCAATGTCGATCTCGTCGCAGCCGAGGTCGCGCATGCGGCGCACCACGTCCACCACGGCGCGCACCGGCACCTCGCCCTGGTAGGGGCAGCCCAGCGCGCACGAGAGGCTCGCGCGCAGGCGCAGGCCCTTTTCCTTGGCCGCCGCGGCCACCGGCTCGAAGCGCGCGATGGACTCGGCGATCGAGCAGTTGATGTTCTTCTGCGAGAACGCCTCGCTGGCCGCGCCGAAGATCACCACCTCGTCGGCGCCGGCGGCCACCGCGCCCTCGAAGCCCTTCATGTTGGGCGTGAGCACCGAGTACAGCGTGCCCGGGCGGCGCTGGATGCGCGCCATCACCTCGGCGCCGTCGGCCATCTGCGGCACCCACTTGGGCGAGACGAACGAGGCCGACTCGATGTTGACGAAACCGGCGTCGCTCAGGCGGTTGACCAGCTCGACCTTGACCTCGGTCGGCACCAGCGCCTTTTCGTTCTGCAGCCCGTCGCGCGGGCCGACCTCGACGATCTTCACATAGTTGGGCAGTGTCATGGCGTCTCCTCCGTGTCCTGCCGCCGCGGCGCGCACGCCGCGGCGGCTGTGTCTGCTTGCTGTGTCTGCGTTCAGTAACCGCGCTGCAGGTCGACCACGCCGGCAATCGGCTGGCCCGCCCCGAGCGCGCGGATCTTGCCGGCGATCTGGGCGATGCTGTCCTCGCGCAGCGTCAGCGCGGCGATGTGCGGCGTGATGGTGATGCGCGGCTCGCCCCAGAACGGATGCTCGGCCGGCAGCGGCTCGGTGCGGAACACGTCCAGCGTGGCGCCGGCAATCTGGCCGGACTGCACCGCGGCCAGCAGGTCTTCCTCGACCAGATGCTGCCCGCGCGCCACGTTGACCAGATAAGCGCCCTTGGCCAGCTTGCCGAACAGGGCCGCGTCGAGCATGTTCTCGGTCTGCGGCGTCAGCGGCAGCACGTTGACCAGCACGTGCAGCCCGTCGAGGAACGCGGCCTGTCCGGCCTCGCCGGCAAACCCCCGCACACCCTCGATCTCGCGCGGCGTGCGGCTCCAGCCGCGCACCGGAAACCCGAAACCCGCCAGCGCCCGCGCGATCTGCGCGCCGAGCGTGCCCACGCCCATCACGCCCACGCTGAAACCCGCGCGGCGATGCGGCTTGAGGAAGCGCCAGTTGCCGGCCTGCTGCGCCAGCGCGTATTCGTCCAGGCGGCGGAAATAGCGCAGTACCGCGTGCGTCACGTACTCGATCATCTGCGCGGCCATGCCGGCGTCGTCCAGGCGCACGATGGGCACGCCGTCCGGCAGCGCGCGCGGATCGTCGTCACGCAGGCGCAGGATGCCGTCCACGCCGGCGCCGAGGTTGAACACCGCCTTGAGGTCGGTGCGCCCGCGCAGCATCTCCAGCGGCGGGCGCCACACCACGGCGTAGTCGGCGCGTTCGGATTTGCTGTCTTCCCAGGTCAGGCATTGTGCCTCCGGCAGGGCTTCGGAGAAGCCGTCGATCCAGGGTTGGTAGCGGCCGTCGGGCACGTACAACTGCAGCTTCATTTCTTCTCCACAGGGGGTTCTTATCGTGATTTGGTCTATTTTCGCAGAGATGGGGTGGGAGTGGGGGGCTTCTGGGGGCCTGGCGGCGGCGGGGGGGGGGTGTTCGTTTGGTTTCTTGGTTGACTGTTGAGGGTCAAGGGTGACTGTTGAACGGGGACTGTTGAACGTCAATGGCTGAACGTCAAAGTCAACGGCTGAACGTCAACGGCTGAACGTCAAAATCAAAGTCAACTTCAAAGTCAAAGGCTTTCGCTCCCCCGGAGCGACCTACTTTCTTTTCCCCGAAAAGAAAGTAGGCAAAGAAAGCGGGCTGCCTGGCCGGCAGGGGCAGAAACGTTGGGGTTTCTAGTGTTTCTGGTTTCGTCGTGGGGCCTGTGGTTCTGCTGGCATCCTGCCGTTACCGGTGCGAGCGGCCACGATCTGGCTGGCGGTATGGGTTGCGGGGTCAGACCTATGATGGCCGGCACACTGCTGGTTCCGCCATCTGCCGTTACCGACTCGGGCGGCCACGACATAGCATCGGCACTGGTTTCGTGGTGGGCGTGGTGGACCCCGCGCGGGTGTGTTGGGTTGCTGGAACCGGGATTGCTTTTCAACTGTTCGGCACCGCGCTCGAACAGGGGCCACCGCGCCCACCACGAAACCAGCACCATCTCTATGACGAGCCCCTCCGCCCCGGTCGCGGCAGCATCCCGAAGGGCCTGGACCTCCGCCATCATGCAGCGCCACCACGAATCGAACACCACCCGAGAGAACGTGGCCACCAAAACCGGTACCGGCAGAACCCCTGCAGAACCACCACCCCCACCACGAAACCACCAACAACCAGCAACACTGTTCGGCTCTGCCCCTGCCGGCCAGGCAGCCCGCTTTCTTTGCCTACTTTCTTTTCGGGGAAAAGAAAGTAGGTCGCTCCGGGGGAGCGAAAGCCTTTGACTTTGACGTTCAGCCGTTGACGTTCAGAAGTTGACATTCAGAATGTTGACTTTGACGTTCAGCCACCGACGTCAAACCATTGAAGCCAAAGCCAACTTCGAAGTCAGCCAAATCAGCCAATACCCCCAACCACCCCGAACAAAAAAATCCCCCTACCCACCATACCCCTCAGTCCGAATATCCAACCTCCCCAGCAAAGCCCGATCCCGATCCGCCTGCGGATTGGCCGTCGTCAACAGCCGATCCCCATAAAAAATGGAATTGGCCCCCGCCATGAAACACAACGCCTGCAACGCATCGTCCATCGCCTCGCGCCCGGCCGACAGCCGCACCATCGCCCGCGGCATGGTGATGCGCGCCACCGCGATGGTGCGTACGAACTCGAACGGGTCGATTGGCTCGGCGTGGGCCAGCGGCGTGCCTTCCACGGCCACCAGGTTGTTGATGGGCACCGACTCGGGATACGGGTCCATGTTGGCGAGCTGGGCGATCAGCCCGGCGCGCGCGTCGCGCGATTCGCCCATGCCGACGATGCCGCCGCAGCAGACGTGGATGCCGGCGTCGCGCACGTGGCCGATGGTGTCGAGGCGGTCCTGGTAGGTGCGGGTGGTGATGATCTCGCCGTAGAACTCGGGCGAGGTGTCGAGGTTGTGGTTGTAGTAGTCCAGGCCCGCTTCCTTCAGGCGGCGCGCCTGTTCGGCTTCGAGCATGCCGAGCGTGACGCAGGTCTCCAGGCCCATCGCCTTGACTTCCTTGACCATCTCGATGACCGGCTCGAGGTGGCGCTCCTTGGGGCTGCGCCAGGCCGCGCCCATGCAGAAGCGGCCGGCGCCGCTGGCCTTGGCGGCGCGCGCGGCTTCGAGCACTTCGTCCAGCGCCATCAGCTTCTCGGCCTTGACGC
Source organism: Cupriavidus ulmosensis (assembly GCF_977008105.1). Classification (NCBI taxonomy): domain Bacteria; kingdom Pseudomonadati; phylum Pseudomonadota; class Betaproteobacteria; order Burkholderiales; family Burkholderiaceae; genus Cupriavidus; species Cupriavidus ulmosensis. The sequence goes on along the minus strand of NZ_CDRMWP010000001.1, from coordinate 201,767 downwards.
CGGCGTCGTGGTGCGCGCTCTGCGGGCAGTAGCCGCAATCCTCCTCGCAGCCGCCGGTCTTGATCGACAGCAGCGTGGAGAGCTGCACGGCGTTGGGGTCGAAATTCTCGCGGTGCACCTGCTGGGCGCGGAACATCAGGTCGTTGAACGGCAGCGCGTAGAGCGCGGCGACGTCGGCCACGGACCAGTCGCCGGGCTTGGCGGGCGCGGGTTCGGCGAAGCGGCGGGCGGTCTGGCGCAGGCTGTCGGCGGAGATGGTGGCGATGGCGTCGCCGGCGAGGGTGTTATTGGTCATGGTCGTTTCCGTGTTCTGTCTTGTCTTGGGGGATAGGTTCCGCGCGCCGCGCTCAGCCGAGCAGCGGCGCGAGCGCCAGCCGGCCGGCGGCTTCGGCCGGCGGCACCTGCCACGGCAGCGTGCCGAGCAGGGGCGCGTCCAGCGTGCGGCGCAGCGTGTCGATGTTTTCGTCGGCGAGGTCCATGTCCGGGTCGATGCGGTTGGCGATCCAGCCGGCCAGATGCAGGCCGCGCGCGCGCACCGCCTCGGCGGTCAGCAGCGCGTGGTTGATGCCGCCCAGGCGGATGCCCGCCACCAGCACCACCGGCAGGCCGAGCATCACGGCGAGGTCGGCCGTGTCCCAGCCGCCGTCCGCGGCCGGCGCGCCGTCGAGCGGCACGCGGAAGCCGCCCACGCCTTCGACCACCACCGCATCGGCGCGCGCCTGCAGGGCGGCGAAGGCGGCGCGGATCGGCTCGCGCGTGATGCGCGCGCCTTCGGCGGCGGCGGCCAGGTGCGGCGAGGCCGGCGTGCGCAGCAGGAACGGGCAGGTCAGCGCCTGCGGCACGTCCACGGCGCTGGCCGCGCGCAGCTGCGCGACGTCGTCGTTGTGCCAGTGGTCGCCGCGCCATTCGCTGCCGCTGGCCACGGGCTTCATGCCCACGGCCTGGCGGCCGGCGGCGCGCAGCGCGTGCAGCAGCGTGGCGCTGGCGTGGGTCTTGCCCACGCCGGTGTCGGTGCCGGTGACGAAGCACGCGAACGGGGCCGCGCTCATGCTGCCGCTCATGCGATCTCCCTGTGCGGCACCACGCTGCCGAGGCTGGCCAGCAGGCGCTCCACGTCGGCCTGCGCGTGCGCGGCCGAGAGCGTGATGCGCAGCCGCGCGGTGCCGGCCGGCACCGTGGGCGGGCGGATCGCGCCGACGCGGATGCCGTCGGCCTCGAGCGCCGCGGACAGCGCCAGCGCGGCCACGTTGTCGCCCACGATCACCGGCTGGATGGCGCTGGCGCTCTCGCCCAGGCGCCAGCCGGCGGCGCGCGTCAGGCCGGCCAGGCCGCCGCGCAGCGTGCGGATCAGCGCGGCGAGATGGGCGCGGCGCTGCCGCCCTTCCTCGCCGGCGATCAGCGCCAGGCTGGCCGACACCGCGTGCGCCACCGCGGGCGGCGCGGCGGTGGTGTAGATGTACTGGCGCGCGGTGTTGATCAGGTGCTCGATGATGGTTTCGTGCGCGGCCACGAAGGCGCCCGCCACGCCGGCGGCCTTGCCCAGCGTGCCGACGTAGATCAGGCGCGGCGAGGTCAGCGCGAGGTGCTCGAGCACGCCGCGGCCGGACTCGCCCAGCACGCCGAAGCCGTGCGCGTCGTCGACGATGATCCAGGCGTCGTGGCGCTCGGCCAGCGCCAGCAGTTCGTCCAGCGGCGCGAGGTCGCCGTCCATGCTGAAGATGCTGTCGGTGACGATCAGCTTGAGCGGGGTGGCCGCGCCGGCCAGCAACTGCTCCAGCGCAGCCACGTCGCGGTGCGGGTAGCGCGTCACCTTGGCGCGGGCCAGGCGCGCGCCGTCGATCAGCGAAGCGTGGTTCAGTTCCTCGCAGAACAGCGTGGCGTCGGCGCCGCCGAGCGCGCTCAGCACGCCCATGTTGGCCATGTAGCCGGTGCAGAAGTACAGCGCGCGCGCATGCGGGATGTGGGGCGCGAACCATTCGCCCAGCTCGCTCTCGAGCAGGTGGTGCGCCTGCGAGTGGCCGCTCACCAGGTGCGACGCGCCGCTGCCCGCGCCGTAGCGGCGCGCGCCCTCGGCCATCGCCTCGACCAGCGCCGGGTGGTTGGCCAGTCCCAGGTAGTCGTTGCTGCAGAAAGTCAGCAGCGCGTGGCGCTCGCCGCCGGCGTCGCTGACTTCCTGGTGCGGCGCGCACGCGGTGTGGGCGGTGCGGCGGCGGCGCGTGAGGGCCTGCTCGTCGCGCTCGGCGGCGGCCAGCTTCAGGTGTTCAAGCAACATCGTGCGTCTCCGTGGGTTGCACCGGCGCGGCGGCTGGCGCATCGGCCGGCGCGGCGGCCGGTCCGGACAGTACCGTGTCGAGCGTGGCGTGCAGCCGGTCCGCCAGCCATTGCGCCATGTCCGCGTCGAACACGTAGGGCGGCATGACGTAGAGCGTGCGGCCGATCGGGCGGATCAGCACGCCGTGCGCGCGCGCGGCGTGGTGGAAGCGCGCGGCGAAGTCGCCGGCGCCGCCCGGCACGCAGGCTTCGCGCACGTCGGCGGCCCAGATCAGGCCGCGCTGGCGCACGTGCTCCAGCCGCGCGTCGGCGGCCAGCGCGGACATGGCGCGCGCCAGCCACTGCGCGCGCTCGCGGTTGCGCGCCACCACGCCGTCCCGCGCGAACAGGTCGAGCGTGGCGAGCGCGGCGCGGCAGGCGAGCGGGTTGCCGGTGTAGGAATGCGAATGCAGGAAGCTGCGGGCGCGGTCGGGGTCGTGCGCCGCGGTGACGAAGGCGTGCTGCAGCGCGCTGCGCGACATCACCAGCGAGAGCGGCAGGTAGCCGCCGCTGATGCCCTTGGACAGGCACAGGAAATCGGGCCACAGGTGCGCCGGCAGCGGGCCATCCGTGGCGGGCTCGCCGCGCGACTGCTCCCAGGCGAAGAAGGTGCCGGTGCGCCCGCAGCCGACCGCGATCTCGTCGGCGATCAGGTGCACGCGGTAGCGGTCGCACAGCGCGCGCACGCCGGCCAGGTAAAGCGGGTCGTGCATCGCCATGCCGGCCGCGCACTGCACCAGCGGCTCGACGATCAGCGCCGCGATCTGGCCGCCGCGCGCCTGCAGCAGCACCTCCAGCTCGGCGAGCGCGCGCTGCGCCACCTGCGCCGCGCTCTCGCCGGGCGCGGCCTGGCGCGCGTCGGGCGACATCACCACGTGCGACTGCATCAGCATCGGGTCGTAGGCGTCGCGGAAGATCGCCACGTCGGTCACCGCCAGCGCGCCCACGGTCTCGCCGTGGTAGCCGTGGCGCAGGCAGACGAACTCGCGCTTGCCCGGCAGCCCGGTGTTGCGCCAGTAGTGGAAGCTCATCTTGAGCGCGATCTCGACCGCCGAGGCGCCGTCGCTGGCATAGAACACGTGGCCCAGCGCGCCGCCGGTCAGCGCCGACAGGCGCTCGGCCAGCTCCACCGCCGGCGCGTGCGTGCAGCCGGCCAGCATGACGTGCTCAAGCGTGTCGAGCTGCGCGCGCAGCGCGGCGTTGATGTCGGCGTTGGCGTGGCCGAACAGGTTGACCCACCACGAGCTGGTGGCGTCGAAATAGCGCTGGCCGTCCTCGCCGTGGAGCCACGGCCCCTCGCCGCGGGCGATGGCCAGCGGCAGCTCGCCGGCGTCGGGCCGCAGCGGCGTGCAGGGATGCCACACCGCGCGCAGGCTGCGTTCGCCGAGCGACGGCGCGGCTAGCGCCGCGCGCGGGGATTGGGACTGGTTGTCCAAGGAAACCCTCCTTTGTTGACCGCGCACCGTGCCGGCCGGGCCGGCGGGCGCCGGCGCGGCGGCACTCGCGTGCGCGTTGGGGAGAGTCATGGTAGGGAGCTCCCCTGCCCCTTGGCAAACAGGCCCGGTTTTACACGTTAGCGGCATGTTGGGCGACAAACCGCGAAGAAGCCGGCAAGCGTCTGGCATCGTGCCGCCAGCATGCGCCGATCCGCGCAGCGGATGTGGCCGATGCGCCGCGGCGCGCTCAGGATGGCGGGCCGGACGGCGGCCCCGGCTCCCGGAAAAGGCGCGCCGCCGCGCCCCCCGGCGTCATGGCGCCTCCCCCAGCATGTCGCCATCCACATAAAGCCAGCGCGGCGCCTCGCCGGCGGCGCGCGGCTCGCGCACGAAGCGGCTGCGCTCGTGCAGCCGCCACGCGCGCCCGCCGACCTTGTAGCGCGCGACGAACTCCACCTGCGCGTGGGTCTCGTCCTGCTGCGCGTGCGCCTTGATCGCCAGCCCGAGCCAGCGCGTGGCGGTATCGGGCGCGAGGTCGGGCGGGCAGGTCGACGGATGCCAGGTCTGGCGCAGCCACGCCACGTCGCCCATCACGTAGGCGCAATAACGCGAGCGCATCAGTTGCTCGGCATTGGCCGGCAGCGCCTCGCCGCGGTGGAAGCGCCCGCAGCAGGCGGCGTACTCGCCACCGCCGCACGGGCAGGCCGCGGCGCCCGCGCCAGGCTTGCGCGCATCTTTCATCCGATCCGCTCCGGCAGCTCGCGCATGTCGGCGAAGGTGCTGCCCGCGCCGGCCGCCAGCAGCGTGGCGGCAGCGTTGCGCGCGGCATAGCCGAACACCGTCATGCCGGCCGCCACGCCGGCGGTGATGCCGGCCGGGCTGTCCTCGATCACCGCGCAGCGCGCCGGCGCCACGTTCATGGTGCGCGCGGCCAGCAGGTACACGTCGGGCGCGGGCTTGCTGCGCGCGACCTCGGTGGCCGAGAAGATGTGCTCGCGCTCGTCCTGCCGGAACAGCGCCACCAGCCCGGTGCGGGTCAGCTGCAGCTTGACCTTGATGCGGTCCGCGCCGGAGGCCACGCACACCGGCAGGCCGGTGGCGGCAATGGCGGCGACCGCCTCGCGCACGTGCGGCACGGCCTGCACTTCGGCCTCCAGCACCGCGTTGCGGCGCGCGAACCAGTGCGACAGCCAGTTCTCCGGCAGCGGCGCGCCGCGCCTGCGCTCGATGTTGGCGAGCTCCTCACGCACCGCGCGGCCGAGGAACCACTCGGTGGATTCCTCCAGCGAGATGCGGATGCCGAGCTCGTTGAGCATCTCGTTGAGCACGCGGTTGACGATGGGCTCGCTGTCGACGAGCACCCCGTCGCAGTCGAAGATCACGCAATCGAAACGGGGATGGCGGACCGGCCGGATACTGGCATTCATGCGGGTTTCTTTTCCTTGCTGCTGTCTGTGTTGCTGGTTGTGCCGCCGCCGGCCACCGCGCGCAGTTCGGTCTGGCGGCGGCTCTTGAGATGGGCCTCGATCTGCTCGAAGCGGTCGAAGCCCCAGAACGGCTCGCCGTCGATGATGACGAAGGGCGAGCCGAACACGCCCTTGGCCATCGCCACCTCGATCTCCGCCTTGAGCTGGTCCTTGATCTGGAAGCTGCTGGCGCCGGCGTCCATCGCGTGCGCGTCGATGCCGAGCGGCTCGGCCAGCTTCACCAGCTCGGCCGGCTCGGCGATGTTGACGTCGTCGACGAACAGCGCATGGTAGACCGACTTGGCGAAGGCCGAGGCGATGTCCGCGCCGTGATGGTTCTGCAGCCACAGCATGGCGCGCGCGGCCTGCGTGGTGGGCAGCGGGAAATGCGTGGGGCGCTTGTACTCGATGTGGTGGAAGGCCGCGGTGCGCTCGAAATCGAGCCAGCAGTAGTCGCCCTTGAGCGGCACGTGCGGCAGCGGCGCGCTGCCGGTGGTCTTGAACACCACCCCGAGCAGGATCGGATGCCAGGCCACGAAGCGGCCGTATTTCTGCGCCAGCTCGTCGATGCGGGTGCTGGCAAAGTAGCCGTAGGGCGAGGAAAAATCGAAGTAGAAATCGATGGGGGCGGTCATGGCGTGGGGGACTCCTGGGGTCTGGCCGGGTTCGATGCTGCGTTGGGTTGGTGCTGCACTGGGTTCGGTGCCGTGCTGCCGCGCCGGCTTGGCGCGCGGCAGCCGTCAGGATAACGCGCGCGCGATCAGGATCTTCTGGATGTCGCTGGTGCCCTCGTAGATCTGGCAGACGCGCACGTCGCGGTAGATGCGCTCGACCGGGAAATCGCTGACGTAGCCGTAGCCGCCGAATACCTGGATGGCGGCCGAGCAGACCGCCTCGGCCATCTCGCTGGCGTAGAGCTTGGCCATCGCGGCCTCCTTCAGGCACGGGCGCCCGGCGTCCCGGAGCGAGGCCGCGTGCCACACCATCTGGCGCGCCACCTCGATCTTGGTGGCCATCTCGGCCAGGCGGAACTGCACCGCCTGGTGCGCGAACAGCGGCTGGCCGAAGCTCTCGCGCTCCCTGGCGTAGGCCAGCGCCGCCTCGAAGGCGGCGCGCGCCATGCCGATGCTCTGCGAGGCGATGCCGATGCGCCCGCCTTCCAGCCCCGACAGCGCCATCTTGTAGCCGGCGCCTTCGTCGCCGAGCAGGTTGGCGGCCGGCACGCGGCAGTCCTCGAACACGATCTGGGCGGTGTCGGACGAATGCTGGCCGAGCTTGTCCTCGATGCGCGCGACCACGTAGCCGGGCGTGGCGGTCGGCACCAGGAAGGCGCTGATGCCGCGCTTGCCGGCGGCCTTGTCGGTCACGGCCAGCACGATGGCTACGTCGGCGTTCTGGCCGCTGGTGATGAACTGCTTGACGCCGTTGAGCACGTAGTGGTCGCCGTCGCGCACGGCGCTGGTGCGCAGCGCGGCCGCGTCCGAGCCGACGTGCGGCTCGGTCAGGCAGAACGCGCCGAGCATCTCGCCGCGCGCCAGCGGCACCAGCCACTGCTGCTTCTGCGCCTCGCTGGCGAACGCCATCAGCATGCTGCACACGGGGCAGTTGTTGACGCTGATGACGGTGGAGGTGCCGCCGTCGCCGGCGGCGATCTCCTCGAGGATCAGCGCCAGCGAGAGATAGTCCAGCCCGGCGCCGCCGTACTGCTCCGGCACCGCCACGCCGTAGGCGCCGAGCGCGGCCAGCCCGCGGTGCACGGCCTTGGGGAAGGTCTTGTCGCGGTCCCACGCGGCGGCGTGCGGCGCGATCTCCCGTTGCGCGAACTGGCGCACGGCGTCGCGGATCATTTCCTGTTCGGGTGTGAGCAGCATGTCGTCCCTGTCTCTCTATCTCTGTTCTGTTTTTCCGCGCGGCCGGCGCCGCGCGGCGCCGGCCCGGCTCACCACGGAATCACCGCGCCGTCGTAGTTGCGGAAGCCGCCGTTGTCGTGCCGCGTGGCGCCGGCCATCACGCGGCGCATGCCGGACACGCTCTGCTGCGGCGTGATGTCGGCTTCCTTGCCGCCCATGTCGGTCTGCACCCAGCCCGGGTGGAAGGCCAGGCAGGTGGCGTGGCGCGCGTCGAGCGAGGCGGCCTTGAGCGCGGCGTTGGCGGCGGCCTTGCTGACGCGGTAGAGCCAGCTGCGGTTGCTGTCCATCGCGCCGATGCTGCCCATGCGCGAGGCCAGCACCGCCAGCACGCCGCCCTGGCCGCCGCGGCCGGTTTCCACCATCGGCAGCAGCAGCGGCAGCGCCATCATCGGGCCGAGCACGTTGACGTGCATCACGGCGTCGAAGTCCTGGCGCGAGACCGGCTGCGCGCCTTCGGTGCGCGGGCCGATCACGCCGGCGTTGTAGACCGCCACGTCGAACGATTCGCCGTCGAGCTTCCAGCCCAGCCCGGCGACCTGCCCGGCGTCGGTCAGGTCGGCGCGCAGCGCTTCGGCGCCGAGCGCCTCGATGGCGGCGATGCCTTCGTCACTGCGCGCCACGGCCAGCACGCGCCAGCCGTCGGCGCGGTACTGGCGCACGAATTCGAGGCCGATGCCGCGCGAGGCACCGAGGATGAGAGCGGTAGGCAAGACGGACTCCTTGTTTCTGGTCGATGGATTGCGGGGCCGCGGCCGCGCGCCGCCGGGCGGCGCGCGCCGGATGCCCCGGGTGGTCAGATGATTTCCAGCCCCACGGCGGTGGCCTCGCCGCCGCCGATGCACAGGCTGGCCACGCCGCGCTTGCCGCCGGTCTTGCGCAGCGCGCCGATCAGCGTGGCCATGATGCGCGCGCCCGAGGCGCCGATCGGGTGGCCGAGCGCGCAGGCGCCGCCGTGGATGTTGACCTTGGCGTGCGGGATCTTGAGATCGTGCATGGCGGCCATCGGCACCACCGCGAACGCTTCGTTGATCTCGAACAGGTCGACGCTGTCGGTGGTCCAGCCGAGCTTGCGGTAGAGCTTGCCGATGGCCTCCACCGGCGCGGTGGTGAACCAGCCCGGCTCCTGCGCGTGCGTGGTGTGGCCGAGCAGGCGGGCCACCGGCTGCAGGCCGAGGCGCTTCGCGGTGGACTCGCGCATCATCACCAGCGCGGCGGCGCCGTCGTTGATCGACGACGACGAGGCGGCGGTGATGGTGCCGTCCTTGGCGAACGCGGGCCTGAGCGAGGGGATCTTGTCGAGCTTGATGCGGCGCGGGCCTTCGTCGGTGTCGATGACGGTGTCGCCGCCGCGCCCGGGCACCGTCACCGCGGCGATCTCCCAGCGGAAGTCGCCGCGCTCGGTGGCCTGCTGCGCGCGCCGCACGCTTTCCATCGCGAACTCGTCCTGCGCGGCGCGCGTGAAGCCGTACTTCGACGCGCAGTCCTCGCCGAAGGTGCCCATCGAGCGGCCGCCGCCCTTTTCGTCGCGGATATAGGCGTCCTCGAGGCCGTCGAGCATCATGTGGTCGAAGATCATGCCGTGGCCGATGCGGTAGCCGCCGCGGCCCTTGGGCACGAGATAGGGCGCGTTGGTCATGCTTTCCATGCCGCCCGCCACCGCGACCTCGAACGCGCCGGCCAGCAGCGCGTCGTGCACGGTCATGGCCGCGCGCATGCCGGAGCCGCACATCTTGTTGACGGTGGTGCAGCCGGTGCCCATCGGCAGGCCGGCGCCGAGCGCGGCCTGGCGCGCGGGCGCCTGGCCCAGGCCGGCCGGCAGCACGCAGCCGAACACCACTTCCTCGACCTGCTCCGGCTTGAGGCCGGCGCGCTCCACCGCGGCGCGGATGGCGGCGGCGCCGAGCTGCGGCGCGGTCAGCGCGGCGAACTCGCCCTGGAAGGCGGCCATCGGCGTGCGGGCCGCGGATACGATGACGACGGGATCTTGCATGGTATGTCTCCGTTGATGTGTGGGTTGCAATGGCGGGCGGCGCGAACCGCCCTGCCGTGAATGCGCCGCTGCCGCGCCGCGCGCGTCAGCGGATCGACGCCTGCGGCGGATCGCCGAACTGGCGGTACGCCGCCTCGAGCTGCCGGTGCAGCTCGTCGTTGCTGCTGGCGGCCATGCCGAGGTCGCGCAGCAGGCCGTCGGACACGCCGTAGACCCAGCCATGCACGGTCACTTCCTGGCCGCGGCTCCAGGCATCCTGCAGCACGGTGGTCTGGCACACGTTGTTGACCTGCTCGATCACGTTGAGCTCGCACAGCCGCGTGTGGGCGTCTTCCTCGCGCGTCACGGTGCCCAGGTAGGCGCCGTGCTTGTCGGCCACGTCGCGCACGTGGCGCAGCCAGTTGTCGGCAAGGCCCACGCGCTCGCGCATCAGCGCGACCTTCACGCCGCTGCAGCCGTAGTGGCCCACCACGGTGATGTGGCGCACCTTGAGCACCTCCACCGCGAACTGGATCACCGACAGCGCGTTGAGGTCGCTGTGCACGATCACGTTGGCGATGTTGCGGTGGACGAACACCTCGCCGGGCGCCAGCCCGAGGATCTGGTTGGCCGGCACGCGCGAATCGGAGCAGCCGATCCACAGGTATTCGGGCGCCTGCTGGTTGGCCAGGCGCATGAAGAAGCCGGGGTCTTCCGCGTTGACGCGGTCGACCCACTCGCGGTTGTTGCGGAACAGTTGATCGATGGCGTCACTCATGCTGCCCTCCTCGCGGCGGCAGCGGGCTCGCCGTAGCGGTTGATGAAGCGCTCTTTGACGTCGTAGGCATAAAAGTCATGGATGTGTCCGGCCAGCAGCCGGTCCTTGTGGCCCTGCCACATGGCGGGGTCGAAGAAATCTTCGTGGTGGCGCAGGAACGCCGCGCGCACGCGCGCGTCGCCCAGCAGGAAAGTGCGGTAGGTCTCCGGGAAGATGTCGTGGCGGCCCACGCTGTACCAGGGCTCGCCGGACATCTCCTCCTCCTCGTTGCGCGGCTGCGGCACGCGGCGCACGTTGATGTCGGTCAGGTATTCGATCTCGTCGTAGTCGTAGAACACCACGCGGCCGTGGCGCGTGACGCCGAAGTTCTTGTACAGCATGTCGCCGGGGAAGATGTTGGCGGCGATCAGCTCCTTGATGGCGTTGCCGTACTCGACGATGCCGTGCTCGACCTGCGCGTCCGAGCCTTCCTGCAGCCAGATGTTGAGCGGCGTCATGCGGCGCTCGATGTAGACGTGGCGCACCACGATCTCCTCGCCGCCGTCCTTGCCGCGCTGGTATTCGATCATCGACGGCGCGTGCAGTTCCAGCTCGCGCACCAGCGCGTCGTCGAAGCGCGACAGCGGGAAGGCCACGTCGGAGTATTCGAGCGTGTCGGCCATGCGCCCGACGCGGTCGTGCTGCTTGACGAGCTGGTACTTGGACTTGACCAGCTCGCGCGTGGTCTCCTTGGGCGCCGGGAAGAAGTCCCTGATGACCTTGAACACGTAGGGATACGACGGCAGCGTGAACACCAGCATCACCAGGCCCTTGATGCCGGGCGCGCTGATGAACTTGTCCGACGAGTGCTGCAGGTGGTGCAGGAAGTCCCGGTAGAACAGGTTCTTGCCCTGCTTCTGCAAACCCAGCGAGGTGTAGATTTCCGCGCGCGGCTTGCGCGGCATGATGTCGCGCAGGAAGGTCACGTAGGCCGAGGGAATCTCCATGTCGACCATGAAGTAGGCGTGCGTGAACGAGAACAGGATCAGCAGCTGTTCCTTCTTCAGCAGCACCGTGTCGAGCATGAGCCTGCCGCCCGGCGCGTGCACGATCGGGATGGCCAGCGGGTAGGTGCGGTCGGCGTTCACCACGCGGCCGATGATGAAGGCCGACTTGTTGCGGAAGAACAGCGACGACAGCACGTGGACCTGGAAATTCGGCGCGATGCGGAAGTCGCCGAAATACTCGGTGACGGCGCGCACCACGTAGTCGATGTCGCGCCGCAGGTCCTCGAACGGCAGATCGAGCTGGAAGTTGTGGACGATGCGCTCGAAGCAGGCCGCCATGCCGGCGCGGCTGCCCGGGTAGTAGGCGCGGAAGGTCGGCCGCGTGGGCGACTCCTCGTTCTCGATGTACTCGGTCGAGATGGCCGGGCGCACGAAGATGAAGTCGTTGTTGAAATACGAGCGGTGCAGGATGCGCGTGCACACCGAATTGAAGAAGGTCTCGGCCAGCTCGGGCTGGTGATGGTTGGTCAGCAGGCCGATGTAGTGCAGCTTGATCTGCTGCCAGATCTCGTCCTCGATGCGCTCGGCGTCGTATTCGTCCTCCAGGATCACGCTGGTCTCGCGCACGCGCTCGTTGTAGAAGGCGATGCGGTCGCGCTGGAGCTGCTGCAGGCCGTGCCAGTCCGCCGCCTCGAAGCGCCGCTTGGCTTCGTGGCTGACCTCGCGGAACAGGCGATAGTGCTTGTCGAACCCGTCCAGCATGGTGCGGGCCACGTCGTAAGCGATCTGCGAGGACAGCAGCTTGGGGAAGTGGGACATGGCGCGGGCCGGTGGCAAGGAAAAAGCGACGACTGCGGGCAACGACTGCGAGTTTCCGGAGATTGTAAATTGGTTCGAGGGGCCGGCGCTGCCTGTTTGGCGCGATGGCCGGCCGCCGGCCCGCTTGTCACGCTGGCGTCACATCGTCTCGGCGTACAGTTCGCGCCCGATCAGCATGCGGCGGATCTCCGAGGTGCCCGCGCCGATCTCGTACAGCTTGGCGTCGCGCCACAGCCGGCCCACCGGGTATTCGTTGATGTAGCCGTTGCCGCCCAGGATCTGCACCGACTCGCCCGCCATCCACGTGGCCTTCTCCGCCGTGTACAGGATCACCGCCGCGCAGTCCTTGCGCACCTGCCGCACGTGCTCGCGGCCCAGCGCGTCGAGGTTCTTGCCCACCGTGTACAGGTAGCTGCGCGCCGCCTGCAAGGTGGTGTACATGTCCGCCACCTTGCCCTGGATCAGCTGGAACTCGCCGATGCTCTGGCCGAACTGCCTGCGGTCGTGGATGTAGGGCGTGACCACGTCCATGCACGCCTGCATGATGCCGACCGGCCCGCCCGAGAGCACCGCGCGCTCGTAGTCCAGCCCGCTCATCAGCACGCGCGCGCCGCCGTTCTCGGCGCCGAGGATGTTCTCCACCGGCACTTCCACGTCCTCGAACACCAGCTCGCCGGTGTGCGAGCCGCGCATGCCGAGCTTGTCGAGCTTCTGCGCCACCGAGAAGCCCTTCATGCCCTTCTCGACGATGAACGCGGTCATGCCGCGCGCGCCCAGGTCCGGCTCGGTCTTGGCGTAGACCACCAGCACGTCGCAGTCCGGGCCGTTGGTGATCCACATCTTGGTGCCGTTGAGCACGTAGCGGTCGCCCTTGAACTCGGCGCGCAGCTTCATGCTGACCACGTCGGAGCCGGCATTGGGCTCGCTCATGGCCAGCGCGCCGATCCAGTCGCCCGAGACCAGCTTGGGCAGGTACTTGGCTTTCTGCGCGGCGCTGCCGTTGCGGTGGATCTGGTTCACGCACAGGTTGGAGTGCGCGCCGTAGGACAGGCCGACCGAGGCCGAGGCGCGGCTGATTTCCTCCATCGCCACCATGTGGGCGAGGTAGCCCATGCTGGCGCCGCCGTATTCCTCGGCCACGGTGATGCCGAGCACGCCGAGGTCGCCCATCTTTTTCCAGGCGTCCATCGGGAACTGGTCGGTGCGGTCGATCTCGGCGGCGCGCGGGGCCAGCTCGGCCTGCGCCCAGTCGCGCACGCTTGCGCGCAGCATGTCGATGTCTTCGCCGAGGTGGAAGTTCAGGCCGGGGAGTTCTGTCATGTCGGTCTCCTTATCGTGATCGCGTGATTGCGTGATTGCGTGAGCGCGCGATCGTTGTCTTTGTGCGCCGGACCGTCGTCAGACGTGGCCGAGCGTGCGCACCACGCACAGCGTCATCAGCATGGTGGCCACCTGCTTGCGCGCGCCGTCCTTCTCGCAGAACACGTCGCCCTGCGCCACGATCAGCGTGCGGCCGGGCTTGAGCACGCGGCCCACGGCGACCAGCCGCTCGCCCTGCGCCGGCGACAGCAGGTTGATCTTGTACTCGGCGGTCAGCCCGGCCTCGCCCTCGGCCACCATCGACAGCGCGGCGTAGCCGCACGCGCTGTCGGCCAGCGCGCCGACCGTGCCGCCGTGGAAGAAGCCGTGCTGCTGGGTGACGCCCTCGGACCACGGCATGGCGATCTCCACCTCGCCGTGCTCGATGCGCGTGAGCGCGGCGCCGAAGGTGGTCATCAGGCCCTGGCGGGCAAAGCTGGTGGCGATGGCGTCCGCGCGGGCCGCGGGAAGCGTGTTGCCGGAGGCGGGAGCGGGGGCTGCGGGCATGGCGTTTCCTGGGTTGGCCGGCCGCTGGGCGCGATGATGCGATGGCGCGGCGGCACGGATGACGGATTGCGAAGCTATTTTATTTACGTTTACGTAAACGTCAATCAAATCCGGCGCCAAGCGCCAGAAAGACGGCTATCAGGCGCTTTTGACTTCGGCGCCCGGTCCGGCGGCCTGCCCGGCGAGCAGCGCGCGGCACTGCCGCTCGTGCTGGTCGATCTCGGCCAGCTGGGCCTGCAGGTCCTCCAGCTGGCGCTCGAGCGCGCCGCGGTGCCGCGCCAGCGAGTGCAGGAAGCGCTCTAACTGGGGCGCGGTGTCGCGCGGCGACTCGTAGAGATCGAGGATCTCGCGGATCTCGTTGAGCGTCAGGCCCAGCCGCTTGCCGCGCAGCGTGAGCTTGAGGCGGGTGCGCTCGCGCCCGTTGTAGACGCGCTTGCGCCCGCCCGGCCCTTCGCGCTCGGGCGCCAGCAGGCCCTGGTCCTCGTAGAAGCGGATGGCGCGCGGGGTCACCTCGAACTCGCGCGCGAGGTCGGTGATGGTGTAGGTCGGCGCGGCTGGCAAGGCTGGCGAAGCTGGCATGGTGGCCCGTGAAAAGTGAACGGTCGTTCGTTGCGGAATGAAGTTTTCGCTTAAGATGGCGGAAGCCCGTTCCGATTGACGTTAACGTTAGCGTCAATCAAAACCCGTGGCAACCACGCCGTGCGCCTGCCTCCGCGGTCCGCGGCACCATGACAAGAAAGCCCGCCCGCGCCGCGCGCGCGCAGGGCTTCGGACCGGAGAGACGCTCATGAACGCACTCGAACACCAGCTCCAATACCCGTTCGGCGACACCCTGCCGCTCGCCGGCGCCCGCCAGGAAGTCGCGCCCGGCGTGTACTGGCTGCGCATGCCGCTGCCGTTCGCGCTGGACCATATCAACCTGTGGCTGCTGCGCGACCGGCTCGACGGGCGCGACGGCTGGACCGTGATCGACTGCGGCATCACCAGCGACACCATCAAGGCGCACTGGGAAACCATCTTCGCCAACGAGCTCGAAGGCCTGCCGGTGCTGCGCGTGCTGGCCACGCACTGCCACCCGGACCACATCGGGCTGGCGCACTGGCTGTGCAAGCGCTGGGACGTGCGGCTGTGGATGAGCCTGGGCGACTACATGAACGCGCGCGTGATGGGCGGCGGCACCGGCGCCGGCTCCAACGCCGGCGGCGACTTCGCCGCCAGCCACTTCGCCCGCCACGGCCTGACCGACCCCGACAGCCTGGAGAAGCTGCGCGCGCGCAAGAGCTACTACCCGTCGCTGGTGCCCGACCTGCCGGGCCAGTACCGCCGCCTGATGGACGGCGACACGGTCCATATCGGCACCGACCCGGCCACCTCGGGCTGGCGCGTGATCACCGGCTTCGGCCACGCGCCCGAGCACGTGGCGCTGTACAACGCCGCCACCAACGTGCTGATCTCCGGCGACATGGTGCTGCCGCGCATCTCCACCAACGTCAGCGTGTTCGACATGGAACCGGAGGCCAACCCGCTCAGGCTCTACCTCGATTCGCTCGGCAAGTACGAGCCGCTGCCGCAGGACGTGCTGATCCTGCCGTCGCACGGCAAGCCGTTCCGCAACCTGCACACGCGCATCCGCCAGTTGCGCGAGCACCACGTGGAGCGGCTGGCCGAGACGCGCGCGGCGTGCGCGCGGGCTGCCTGCAACGCGCACGACATCGTCGGCGTGATCTTCAACCGGCAGTTCGACATCCACCAGATGACCTTCGCGATGGGCGAGGCGCTGGCGCACCTGCACCTGCTGTGGCACGCAGGCGAAGTGCGCCGCGAAGTGGGCGACGACGGCATCGTGCGGTTCCGGGCCTGAGGCCCCGCCGGACAGCCGCGCCGGAACGGTGCGTCAGACCTGCGCGGCGAGGTCCATCAGGTAGCGCACGCCGTCCACCGCGCGGCTGCCGTACCACGACACCATCTCGCCGTCCGCGAGCAGCACTTCCTTGCCGAGCTGCCGCTCGAGCGCGTCGGCGTGCGCCTCGGTGAAGCGGTAGGGCTCGGTGGACAGCAGCACGAGGTCGAGCTCGCGCACCAGCGCGTCGCTCCAGCGGAAGCTCGGATAGCGCGCATCGGGCGCGTTGGGCCGGCTGCAATCGCCGTCCACGCACGCCTGCGCCGGCGCCGCCGGCCAGGTCCGCCAGTTGACCAGCGCCAGCATGCGGCTGATGTAGGTGTCGCGCGACACCGTCATCCACGGGTCCTGCCAGATCGCGTACAGCACCCGGCGCGCCGGCCACGGCCGGGCCCGCGCCTGCGCCAGCACCGCCTCCAGCGCGCCGCACAGCGCGCCGGCCTCGGCCTCGCGGCCGAAGACGCCGCCCAGCAGCCGGTACAGCGCGAGGTTGTCCTCGGGCGCGCACGGGTGCGTCACGATCACGTGCGGCACGAACGCGCGGATCTCGTCGACGGTCTCGCGGCGGTTCTCGTCGATGTTGACGATGACGTGGGTGGGCGCCAGCGCGCGCAGGCGCTCGAGCCGGACGTCCTTGGTGCCGCCCACCTTGGCGACGGCGCGCACGGCCGGCTCGGGATGGACGCAGAAGCCGGTGCGCGCCACCACGCGCGGCCCCAGCCCGAGCGCGAACAGCAGCTCGGTCACGGAAGGCACCAGCGAGGCGATGCGGACCGCGCCGCCGGCCGCGCCGTGCCAGGCGCCGGCGGCATCCTGCCAGCTCATGGCTGGCGGTCCGGGCCGCGCGGCTTGCGCGGCGCGCGGGCGAACAGCGCGTCGTAGAGCCAGCGCGGCATCAGGTGCAGGACGGAGGCGACCACGCCCATCTGCCACGGCAACACGGCGAAGCGCCGGCCCGCGGCGATCGCGCGCACGGCCTTGCGGGCGAACACGTCGGCGTCCATCAGGAACGGCATGCGGTAGGGATTGTGCTCGGTCATCGGCGTGCGGATGTAGCCGGGCGCGATCGTGACCACGCGGATGCGCTCGCGGCGCTGCTCCAGGCGCAGGCTTTCCAGCAGCTTGATGACGGCGGACTTGGAGGCGCTGTAGGCGCCGCCGCCGGGCAGGCCGCGCACGCCGGCCACGCTGGCGATGCCCACCAGCGTGCCGCGCCAGCCGCCGGCGCCGGGCTCGCGCGCGCGCATCGGCTGCAGGAACGGCTGGAAGGTGGTGAGCACGCCGAACCAGTTGGTGTCCATCACCATGCGGAACGCTTCGAGGTCCTCGCGCTCGCTGGCGACCGTGCCCACCGACACGCCGGCGTTGGCGATCACCACGTCGGGGCAGCCGAAATGATCGAGGAAGTCCTGCGCGGCGGCCTGCATGGCGGCCGCGTCGCGCACGTCGGCGGCATAGACGCGCACCGCGTTGGGGTTCGGCAGGCTGGCGGCGAGCTCGCGCAGCGCGGCTTCGCGCCGGCCGACCAGCCCGAGGATGGCGCCCCGCGCGGCGTACTCGCGCGCCAGGGCCTGGCCGAGTCCGCTCGACGCGCCGGTAAGGAAGACTTTCTGAGCTCGCATCGGGATGGGAAGGGTCCAGGGGAAAACCGCAACATGGCCATGCCGGCGGACCCGCCCGATGCGGTCCGGCGGCTGGGAGCCAGCGCTGCCGGTCGGGCCGGCGGCGGCGCGGCCGTCGGGCCGGCTGCCGCCGCGGGGAAGATTACAGCTTCTTGTCGCGCACCTGGCCGACCAGGTAGTCCATCGTCTGGATGGCGGCGGCCTTGGTGCCGGCGATGGACGGCGAGGTCGCGTACTTGCCCTGCACCACGATGGTCGGCACGCCGTCGATCTTGTAGGCGTCGGCGATCTTGTTGGCGCGCTGCGAGTTGGTCGTCACCGAGAACGAGTTGTAGGTGTCGAGGAAGGCCTTGCGGTCGATGCCGTTCTTGGCCATGAAGTCGGCGATCTCGTTCGGGTCGAGCATGCGCTTGCGCTCGACGTGGATGGCGTTGAAGACCTTGCCGTGCATGGCGTCGAGCTTGCCCAGCGCTTCCAGCGTGTAGAAGATCTTGGTGTGCGCCAGCAGGTCGTCGCGGAAGGCCACCGGCACGCGCTTGAACACCACGTCCTTGCCCTGCTTGCCGACCCACGCCTCGAGCTCGGGCTCGAAGTCGAAGCAGTGCGGGCAGCCGTACCAGAAGAACTCGGTGACTTCGATCTTGCCCGGCGTGACGGGCTGCGGCGCCTTCAGGACCTGGTATTCCTTGCCGGCGGCGGGCGCGGCGGCCTGCGCGGGCGCATTCATCAGGAAACCGGTCACGGCGACCAGCGTGGCGAACAAGGTGGCGAGTTTCTTCATAAGGCGCGGCTTTCGAGAATGGGCGATGTGCGTATGACAGCGGCCGGGCTTTCCGGTTCAGCGGCGGCGCGCCGGCTTGGTTACGGTTGCTTACTGCTTGGTGAAGCGGATGACCGAAGCCTCGAATCCCGACGACTGCAGGCGGTCGCGCGAGCGGTTCATGTCCTCGATCCTGTTGTACGGCCCCAGGCGCACGCGGTACAGCTTGACGCCGTTGACCTCGCGCTCCGTCACCTTGGCCTCGAAGCCCTGCATGGCGAGGTTGGCCTTCTGGCGGTCGGCGTCGTCCTGCGAGCGGAAGGCGCCCACCTGCAGCAGGTAGCCGACCTTGTTGGCGTCGGCCTGGGCGATCTCGGCGATGGGGTCGGCGACCGGCTTCTCGGCGGGCTTCTCGGCCGCCTTGTCGGCGGGCTTCTGCGCCACCGCGGCGGGCTTGTCGGCCGGTTTTTCGGCAGGCCGCTCGGCCGGCTTGTCGGCCGGGCGGGTGGCGACCACCGGCGGCGCCGGGCGCTCGGCCGGCCTGACCGTGGGCGCCGGGCCGGCGGGCTGGTCGGGCTCGGCGGCGGGGCCGACCGGCTTGGCCGGGGTCTTGCTCCACAGCGGCTTGTTCGGATCGCTCGGGGCTTCCTGCGCCGGCGCGGGCAGGTTGCTGACGACGTTGCCGGGCTCGGCCTGCTTCTGTCCGTTCTTCTGCTGGAATGGCGCCGGGGAACGGGTGATGTACAAGGCGACCACCACCGCGATCGCCAGGCCGACGATCAGGCCCAGCACCAGTCCCAGGAACGTACCGCCGCGCTGCGGGGCGCGGCTGGCATTGCGCGGAGCGCGCTTGCGTTGCTGTTGCATGAATTCCTCTTGCGTGATGGCGCGATTATAGAGCCTGCGCCGTGACACGCATCACTGTCTGTGGTCAGGACGACACGCGCGGCCGCCGGCCCGGCGCGGCCGCGGTAAGCAGGGACTTACATCCGCTGCGGCGCGGACACGCCGATCACCGCCAGGCCGTTGCGCAGCACCTGGCGCGTGGCGGCCAGCAGCGCCAGGCGCGCCAGCTTGACCGGCTCGTCGTCCACCAGCACGCGGTCGGTGTTGTAGAAGGCGTGGAAGTCGCCGGCGAGGTCGCGCAGGTAGAACGCCACCGCGTGCGGCGCCAGTTCCGCCGCCGCCGCGGCCAGCATGTCGGGGAAGTCGGCCAGGCGCTGCCCCAGCGCGAGCGCCTGCGGGCTGGCGTCCGCGCCCGTCACCGGCGCCAGGTCGGTGCCGACCAGCGCGGCGAGCCTGGCTTCCCAGCCGGCGCCGCCCCACGACTCGAAGATCGAGCAGATGCGGGCATGGGCGTACTGCACGTAGTACACCGGGTTCTCGTCGTTCTGCTTGAGCGCGAGGTCGACGTCGAACACGAACTCGGTGTCCGCCTTGCGCGACAGCAGGAAGAAGCGCACCGCGTCGCGCCCGCGCGTGAAGTGCGACGGCCAGTCCGCCACGCCCGCCTCCAGGCAGCCGCGGATGGTCTCGCCGCCCTCGGCGCCGTTGCTCCACTCGATCAGGTCGCGCACGGTCACGTAGGAGCCGGCGCGCTTGGAGATCTTGACCTCCTCGCCGTTGCGCATGACCGTGACCATCTTGTGCAGCACGTAGTCGGGATAGCCGACCGGGATGCCGATCTCCAGCCCCTGCAGGCCGGCGCGCACGCGCGCGATGGTGCCGTGGTGGTCGCTGCCCTGCACGTTGATGACCTTGGCGAAGCCGCGCTCCCACTTGGTGGTGTGGTAGGCCACGTCGGGCACGAAGTAGGTGTAGGTGCCGTCGCCCTTGCGCATGACGCGGTCCTTGTCGTCGCCGTCGTCGGTGGTGCGCAGCCACAGCGCGCCCTCGTTCTCGTAGGTCTTGCCCTTGGCGACCAGCGACTGCACGGCGGCTTCGACCTTGCCGTCGGTGTACAGCGACGATTCCAGGTAATAGCGGTCGAACTTGACGCCGAACGCGCGCAGGTCGATGTCCTGCTCGTTGCGCAGGTAGGCCACGGCGAACTTGCGGATCGAGTCGATGTCCTCGACGTTGCCGGAGGCGGTGACGGCGTCGCCGTCGGAGGCGCGCACGCTCTTGCCGGCCAGGAAGTCGGCGGCGATGTCGGCGATGTAGTCGCCGTTGTAGGCCGACTCGGGCCAGCCCGCGTCGCCCGGCTTGAGGCCGCGCGCGCGCGCCTGCACCGACAGCGCCAGGGTCTGGATCTGCACGCCGGCGTCGTTGTAGTAGAACTCGCGGTGCACGGCGAAGCCCTGCCAGTCGAGCAGGTTGGCCAGCGCGTCGCCCAGCGCCGCCTGGCGGCCGTGGCCGACGTGCAGCGGCCCGGTCGGGTTGGCCGAGACGAACTCCACCAGCACGTTGCCGCGCGCGCCCCGCGCCTGGGCGCCGTAGCGGTCGCCCTGCTGGAGCACCGCGCGCAGCACGTCGGCCTTGGCCGCCGGCGTCAGGCGCAGGTTGATGAAGCCGGGCCCGGCGATCTCCATGCCGGCCACCAGGTCCGCGGTGCGCGCGTCGGCCTTGACCGCGTCGACGATCTGCTGGGCCAGCTCGCGCGGGTTGCGCTTGAGCGCGCGCGCGACCTGCATGGCGAGGTTGCAGGCGAGGTCGCCGTGGGCGGCGGCCTTGGGGCGCTCGAAGGTCGCGGCGGGCAGCGTGGCGCCGGCCGGGGCGAGGGCGCGCACGGCGTCGTCGAACGCGGCGGCGAGATTGGTGGTCTGAACAGGCAGCATGGATGTATCGTGGCCCCGGGGGCAGTTGTACGGTGCCGGCGCGGCAGTCCCGCCGTGGCGGCACCGTCACGCGGCGGCATGTGGATGCCGCGTCGCGTGGCAGGCAATGAATTGCAGAACGCGGATTTTATCAGGTGCTATGCTGACATCATGCAGCGCGCCCCAAACCGGCCGCTGCGCGCCCCCGCCCCGATTCCGGGACACGACGCGCGGTCTCGTCAGTTCGCTGTAGCCAAGGAAAGGAAATATCATGCTGATCACCTTCAAATCCCACGCGGCGCAAGACCTCATCATGATGAAGGATCTCGCCGTCACGCTACTCGGGATTATCGGCAAGCACCTGGGAGAACGCGGGGTGATCACCGCCGATGAGCTGCCGCGCGCGATCCACAAGCTCGAGGCCGCGGTCGCCGACGCCAGGCGGGCGCACCCGGCGGAATCGGCGGTGTCGCCGGACAAGGCCGACGAGGACGAGGAAGAGCCGCTGCACCTGGGCCAGCGCGCCTTTCCGTTCCTGGACATGCTGCGCGCCTCGCAGCGCGAGAACACCGAAGTGATGTGGGGCGTCTAGCGGCGCCGTCCGCGCCCTGCCGTTGCCGTTGTTCCTTGCTGTTCCCGTTCCGCCGGAGCCCGCTGACGCGGGCTTTGTCGCGTCTGGCCGGCGCCGGAAAAAAAGAAGCCCGGCCGGGGCCGGCCGGGCTTGCCGGATCAGGGAGGCAGATCCGGAAGGGGGGTGAAGATCAAAGCGGTCGAAAGGGGTCGAAGCGGGTCGAAGCGGGTCGAAAGGAGTCAAAACCGGTCGGCGGCGGCCTCGGGGCGCCCGATGCGGCATTCGCCGCCCCGAAGGCGAGAATCTGCCCTCGCCTGCGGCGCGTGGCCGGGGCGCGGGGGCCGCGCGCGGCGTCAGTCGCCGCCCCGGCCGGCGCGGCCGTTGACCGCCAGCAGCAGGCCGACGAAGGCGCCGACCGCGGCGGCGATGCCGAGCGCCTTCAGCGGCGACTCGACCACGCGCTGCTGCACGCCCTCCACGGCGTGGTCGACCCGCTCGCGGGCGCGGCTGGCGCCATCCAGCGTGGCCTGGCGCAGATGCTCGCCGAGCGCGCGGGCGCGGTCCTGCAGGCGCCGCCCGGCCTGCACGGCCTCGGACGAGCCTTCGCGCCCCAGCACTTCCATCGTCTGCTCGAGCTGCGCGATCAGCGAGCGCACTTCCTCGGCCACCGGGCCGGCGGCGTCGCGCGCCGCGCCGCGCGTGTCGCGCGCGGCATGCCGCATCTGGCGCACCGTGCTGCCGGCGCTGTCGGCCAGGTGCGCAAGTTCCTTCCGGACCTTCGGGTTGTGGGTCAGCATCGTTGTCCCTCCATGTCTGTCCTGGCCATCGTTCCCGCGGCGCCTATCGCCTGACCAGGCTGATGACGAACGTCACCAGCGCCACCACCAGGAAGATGAAGAACAGGATCTTGGCGATCTCGACGGCCCCCGCGGCGATGCCGCCGAAGCCGAACAGCGCCGCGATCAGCGCGATGACGAAAAATACGAGTGCGTAGTGCAACATGATGACGGCTCCCTGGATGGGTTCGGCCCCGCGCGCGGGTGCTGCGGCGGCGTTCCGCGGTCTGTCCGGCGCCTGCTACTTCACCGCCCTGAACACGGTCACGCCGAGGACCAGGAACAGCACGAACAGCACCACGAAGATGAAGAACAGGATCTTGGCGATGCCGGCGGCCCCGGCGGCGATGCCGGTAAAGCCGAGCAGGCCCGCGATCACGGAAACCACGGCGAAGATCAGTGCCCACTTGAGCATCGGCGTTTCTCCTTGCTGCGCTGTGCGGCTCGCGCGGCAGGCGCAAGCTCATGGATTCATGGTAGAAAGCGCGCCCCGGCGCAGGCACCCCCGCGCCACCGATTCCGGTGTCAGCGGATTCCTACAAGGCCAATGCCGGCGCGGGCCGGCGGGCACCGGCGCCGCGCGGCAGGTTGACCGGGCCGCGCCGATATGCTTCCATCGTCGCCGACAGGGTGCGCGGCCGGCATGCCCCACCGCCCGGCGCCGCCGCGTGCCGGCGCAGTCCCGGCCCCGCCCCGGCATCGGGAAACGACAATGTTCAAGCAGTCCATGCTGCGCTCCACGCTGCTGCTGGCTGGCGGCATCTTGCTGACGGTGGTGGTGCTGATGGCCTCCGAGGCGGGCAACATCCGCCTGCGCGAGGGTTATACCCAGGTGATCCAGTCGCAGCAGGTGCAGGGCCAGATCACCTCGCTGATCGGCGAGCTGGTCAATGCCGAGGCCGGCCAGCGCGGCTTCCTGCTGACCGGCAAGGAAAACTACCTGCAGCCCTACTACCAGGCCCTGCCGCGCATCAATGCGCTGATGAGCGCGCTGCGCAACCGCTACGCCAACGATCCCGAATCGCTCAAGCTGTTCGCCGCGGCGTCCACCGCCGTCAACCGCAAGCTCACCGAGATGGACCTGACGCTGATCTACGGCAAGCGCGACGTGGAAGTGGCGCTCGACCTGGTGCGCACGGACTTCGGCAAGCAGACGATGGACAACGCGCGGCGCGGGCTCGAGGCGCTGCTCGCGCGCGAGTCCGCCTCGGTCTCGCGCAGCCTCGAGTACGCCGACCGCGACCTGGCGCTGTCGCGCTACGGCATCGGCCTGCTGACGGCCATCAACATCGTGCTGCTGGTCGTGGTCGGCCTGCAGCACTCGCGCCGCATGGCGGTGTCCGAAGCCGCGCGCAGCGAGCTGGAAGAGGAAAGCGCGCGCCTGGAGCGCATGGTGCGCGCGCGCACGCGCCAGTTGTCGGCGCTGGCCTCGCACCTGCAGCGCGTCACCGAGGACGAGAAGACGCGCCTGGCGCGCGAGCTGCACGACGAGCTCGGCGCCATCCTGACCGCCACCAAGCTCGACATGCACTGGGTGCGCCGGCGCCTGGAGGACACCCATCCCGACGTGAAGGAAAAGCTCACCCGCGTGATGCTGCACGTGGACCAGGGCATCCAGATCAAGCGGCGCCTGATCGAGGACCTGCGGCCCACGGTGCTGCTCAACCTGGGCCTGAAGGAAGCCATCGGCCAACTGGCCGAGGAAGTCGCCGCGCGCAACCAGTGGGAGGCCGACGTGCTGCTCGGCGAGAGCGTGCCGCCGCTGCGCGACGATGCCGCCATCGCGCTCTACCGCATCGTGCAGGAATCGCTGACCAACGCCAGCAAGTACGCCGAGGCGAAGCGCGTGACCATCACGCTGGACGACGGCGGCGGCATGCTCACGCTGGAGGTCAGCGACAACGGCCGCGGCCTGCCCGAGGATTTCGAGACGCGCCGCACGGCCGGGCACCACGGCCTGCTGGGCATGGAGCAGCGCGTGATCGCGCTCGGCGGCACCATCGACATCCGCTCGCGGCCCGGCGCCGGCGTGACCATCCACGTGGAAGTGCCGCTGACCGACGCCATCGTGGCGCCCGAGCGCAACGACGACGAGGCGTTCGGCGAGGCGGCGCAGGATCCCCCTGGCGAGGCGGCGGATGCCGAAGCGCCCGCGCCGTCCGGCGAGGCCGGGACGCCGCGCGCGCCGGGTTAGCCCGCATCGCCTGTGGTCTCCCCTCTCCCGCCTGCGGGAGAGGGGAGCAAACCTGCGGCAACCGCAGGCCTGCCAGCAGCCCATAAAAAAACGGCGGAACACCGGAGCGTCCGCCGTTTTCGTTCGCGGCGCCGCGCCGCTGCCTTACATCTTCTGCCTGGTGTCCTCGGCGGCGCCCTGCATTTTCTCGCCGCCGCGCTCTATGTCCTTGCCCGCGCCCGCCACGGTATTGCAGCCGGTCACCAGGACGACACCCGCCAGGGCGAACAACGCCATCAGTCTTCTCATGATTTTCTCCTTGCGTGGTTGACGCGGCGGCGCCGCGACGGGAATGCGCCAGAGGGAAAGGCCGCGGCGGCGCGGCCGCCGGTTCAGGCGCCCGCCTGCGCGTATTCCTCGATGACGCGAAATACCTGCTCGAGCTCGAGCGACTTGTCGAAGAAGTAGTCGGCTCCGGCCTCGGCGCACTGGCGCCGGTAGGTCGGCACCTGCGCGTGATTCGTGTACACGATGCGGATGCCCGAGGGCACGGATTTCCGCATGGCGCGCAGCACGTTGATGCCGTTGCCCTGCCGCAGCTGCAGGTCGACGATGACGACCTCGTGCCTGCCCGCCTCGTAGAGGCGCAGCGCCGAGCTTTCGGTATCCGCCCAATCCACGGCCTCGACGAACGGAAACGCGGTCAGGTACTCAAGCAACATACCCCGCAGGACCGCCGAGTCCTCGATGAGCAAGACCCGCAGCGCGCGATACGAAGAGGCCGCAGCTTGATCCGACATGATTCAATGGTAGCAACTGGGCATGGAAAGCAACTATCGGCGTCCGTCCTACAGGGGTGTCGGCCAAGCGATGGTTCTGCCGCCGCGGCCGGCGCGGCGCCTACTCCACCAGCCCGTTCTTGATGGCATAGTAGGTCAGGTCCGCATTGGTCTTCATGCCCATCTTTTCCAGGATGCGCGAGCGGTACGTGCTGACGGTCTTGACGCTGAGGAACAGCTCGTCGGCGATCACGGAGACCGACTGGCCGCGCGACAGCTTGCAGAAGATCTGGAATTCCCGCTTGGACAGGGTCTGGTGCAGCGGCTGGTCGGTCGGCTTGTCGAGCCCGCCGATCAGCAGGTCCGCGACCGTCGCGCTGACGTAGCGGCGGCCCTGGGCCACGGTGCGGATCGCCTTGACGAGATCGTCCGGCGCGCTTTCCTTGGTGAGGTAGCCCGAGGCGCCGGCACGGATCAGGTTGATGGCGTACTGGTCCTCCGGGTAGGTGGACAGGATCAGCACCGGCAGGTCGGGATGGCGCTGGCGCAGCAGCTTGAGCACGTCGATGCCGTTGCGGTCGGGCATCGAGATGTCGAGCACGACCACGTCGAACTCGTGCTCGCGCAGCCGGGTCATGACTTCGTCGCCGCTGGCAGCTTCCCCTTCCACCCGGATGTCGGGCTCGTCGGAGATGAACTGGCGCAGACCGGCGCGCACGATCTGGTGATCGTCGGCGATCAGGACGCGGATCATGGGTCTCTCCCTGGGCATGGATGCGCCGTTCCGGTCGGAACGGGCATGCCCACTGGGCCAGTGGACTGAAACATTGTAGTGGTTACAAAGCCGCGGGAATGTCGGTGTAAGGCTGACAAGGCGCGGTGGCAGGGGGGCGGAATGGGGATGGAGAATGGGGGCGGGAGGACGATGACTTCGTTGATGCTCCGGCCCCCGGCTCCTCTCCCGCAAGCGGGAGAAGAGCGCAAGCCAGCAGTCCCTGGCGGGCTTACTGGACCTTGGCCGCGGCGCCCGTGTCGGCCGTGGCGCCGGTCTCGGCGGCGGTTCCCTTCCTGGCCTTGGCGTGGCTGACATGCTTGCCGGTCCTGGCGTGCGCGCCGGCCTTCGCGTCCGCGCCCTTGTCGCTGCCCGCGTTCACATCCGCGCCGGCCGCCACGCCCTTGTCCGCGGGCGCGCTCACCGCGGGCGCCGCCAGGGTGCCGGCGGCGCCGGCCTTGGCATCGGCGCCGGTACCTTGCGCCAGGGCCAGCGACGAAGCGGCGGCGATCGACAGGGCGGAAAGGGAGATCAGCAGTTTGTTCATGGAGAGGCTCCTTGCAGTTGGCTCCGCGGCGAAACGCTCGCCGCGGCGTTCACTTGATGTGAGCCCCCAAGTCTAGGGACGCGCCGCGGCGCGGTCTGTTAGGAGATGTAATGCCTTGTAAGGAGTGGTGAAGCCCCGCCGAGGTCGCGCCGCCGCGCGCGGGCGGGCATTTTCCCTGCCTGCCCAACGGCTTGCGGCGCGGCGGCGGCGCGTATCGGCGCATATCGGCGCGCGCGCCGCGCAGATGCGGTTACAGGTTCGGCGCGAGCGCGCGCTCGAGCACGCTGCGTTCCTCGCCGCGGCGCGCGGCCATGTCGTCGAGCTGGTCCTGGCCGATCTTGCCGACCGAGAAATACGTCGACTCGGGATGCGCGAGATAGAAGCCGCTCACCGACGCGGCCGGCGTCATGGCCAGCGAATCGGTGATGCCCATGCCGATCTCGGCGGCGTTGAGGTAGTCGAACATCGGCGCCTTGACGGTGTGCTCCGGGCAGGCCGGGTAGCCGGGCGCGGGGCGGATGCCGCGGTAGCGCTCCTCGATCAGCTGGTCGTTGGTCAGCACCTCGCCGGCGTCGTAGCCCCACAGATCGCGGCGCACGCGCTCGTGCAGGCATTCGGCGAAGGCCTCGGCCAGGCGGTCGGCCAGCGACTTGAGCATGATCGCGCTGTAGTCGTCGTGGTCGGCCTCGAACTGGGCTTCCTTCTTGTCCACGCCGATGCCCGCCGTGACCGCGAACACGCCGATATAGTCGGCGATGCCGCTGTCCTTGGGCGCGATGAAATCGGCCAGGCAGCGGTTGGGGCGCATCACGCCGTCGATCACCGGGCGCTCGCTCTGCTGGCGCAGGTTGTGCCAGGTCAGCGCGACCTGGCCGCGGCTCTCGTCGGTGTAGATCTCGATGTCGTCGTCGTTGACGGTGTTGGCCGGCAGCAGCGCCAGCACGCCGTTGGCGCTCAGCCAGCGGCCCTGGATCAGGCGCGACAGCATGGCCTTGCCGTCGGAGAAGACCTTGCGCGCGGACTCGCCGACGATCTCGTCGTTGAGGATGTCGGGGAATTTGCCGGCCAGGTCCCAGGTCTGGAAGAACGGCGCCCAGTCGATGTAGTTGGCCAGCTCCGCGAGGTCGTAGTTGCGGAACACGCGCCGGCCGATGAACTTCGGCTTGGGCGGCACGTAGGCGCTCCAGTCGATCCTGGTCTTGTTGGCGCGCGCCTGCGCCAGCGTCACCATCGGCGTGGCCTTGCGGTTGGCGTGCTGGTGGCGGATGCGCTCGTAGTCCGTCTTCAGCTCGTCGAGGTAGCGCGCCGCGCCTTCGTCGGACAGCAGGCTCGAGGCCACGCTGACCGAGCGCGAGGCGTCCGGCACGTAGACCACCGGGCCTTCGTAGTTGGGCGCGATCTTGACCGCGGTGTGCACGCGCGAGGTGGTCGCGCCGCCGATCAGCAGCGGGATCTTCTTGATGCGGAAGTAGTCGTCGCGCTGCATCTCCGAGGCGACGTAGGCCATTTCCTCGAGCGACGGCGTGATCAGCCCGGACAGGCCGACGATGTCCGCGCCCTCGACCTTGGCGCGCGCCAGGATCTCGTTGCACGGAACCATCACGCCCATGTTGACCACTTCGAAGTTGTTGCACTGGAGCACCACCGACACGATGTTCTTGCCGATGTCGTGCACGTCGCCCTTGACCGTGGCGATGATGATCTTGCCGCGCGCCCTGACGTCGCCGCCGGCCTCGGCCAGCAGGCGCTTCTCCTCCTCGATGTAGGGCAGCAGGTGGGCCACCGCCTGCTTCATCACGCGCGCGCTCTTGACCACCTGCGGCAGGAACATCTTGCCGGCGCCGAACAGGTCGCCCACGATGTTCATGCCGTCCATCAGCGGGCCTTCGATCACCTCGATCGGGCGGCCGCCGCGCGCCTCGACCTGCTGGCGCACTTCCTCGGTGTCCTCGACGATGAACGTGGTGATGCCGTGCACCAGCGCGTGCGCCAGGCGCTCGCCCACCGGCACCGGGTTCTCGGGCGTGCCGCGCCACAGCAGGTTCTCTTCCTTCTTGGCGCCGCCGCCCTTGAAGCGGTCGGCGATCTCGAGCAGGCGGTCGGTGGCGTCCTCGCGGCGGTTGAGCACCACGTCTTCCACGCGCTCGCGCAGCTCGGGGTCGAGCTGGTCGTACACGCCGAGCTGGCCGGCGTTGACGATGCCCATGTCCATGCCCGCCTTGATCGCGTGGTACAGGAACACGGTGTGGATGGCCTCGCGCACCGCGTCGTTGCCGCGGAACGAGAACGACACGTTGGACACGCCGCCGCTGACCTTGGCGTAGGGCAGGTTCTGCTTGATCCACGCGGTGGCCTCGATGAAGTCCACCGCGTAGTTGTTGTGCTCCTCGATGCCGGTCGCCACCGCGAAGATGTTCGGGTCGAAGATGATGTCCTCGGGCGGGAAGCCGATCTCGCCCACGAGGATGTCGTAGCTGCGCTTGCAGATCTCGGTCTTGCGCGCGTAGGTGTCGGCCTGGCCCTTCTCGTCGAACGCCATCACCACGGCGGCGGCGCCGTAGCGGCGGATCAGCCCGGCGTGGTGGCGGAACTGCGCCTCGCCTTCCTTGAGCGAGATCGAGTTGACCACCGGCTTGCCCTGCACGCACTGCAGGCCGGCCTCGATCACTTCCCACTTGGACGAGTCCAGCATGATCGGCACGCGCGCGATGTCCGGCTCCGAGGCGATCAGGTTGAGGAACCGGATCATGGCGGCCTTGGAGTCCAGCATGGCCTCGTCCATGTTGATGTCGATGATCTGCGCGCCGTTCTCGACCTGCTGGCGCGCCACCGCCAGGGCCTCGTCGAACTGGCCGTTGAGGATCATGCGCGCGAAGGCCTTGGAGCCGGTGACGTTGGTGCGCTCGCCGACGTTGACGAACAGCGTGTCCTCGTCGATGGTGAAGGGTTCGAGGCCGGACAGGCGCATCGGGCGCGGCGGCAGGGTAGCTTGGGTCATGGCTTGGTCTTGTTCGGTGGGCTCGTGGGCGCGCGGCGGGTTCACGCTGCGGCTGCGTCGTCGCTGCCGCTGTCGCGGTACTGGCCGGGCCAGGTGCGCGGCTTGCGGCTGGCCACGCGCTGCGCGATGGCGGCGATGTGCTCGGGCGTGGTGCCGCAGCAGCCGCCCACCAGGTTGACCAGGCCGGAGGCGGCGAACTCGTCCACCAGCGACGAGGTGACTTCCGGGGTTTCGTCGAAGCCGGTGTCGCTCATCGGGTTGGGCAGGCCGGCGTTCGGGTAGCACGACACCGCCGCGTCGCAGATCTTGGCCAGCTCGGCGATGTACGGGCGCATCAGCGTGGCGCCGAGCGCGCAGTTCAGGCCGAACGTGATCGGGCGCGCGTGGCGCAGGCTGTTCCAGAACGCCTCCACGGTCTGGCCCGACAGGATGCGGCCGGAAGCGTCGGTCACGGTGCCGGAGATCATCACCGGCAGGCGCTCGCCGGTGTCCTCGAACAACTGGTCGATGGCGAACAGCGCGGCCTTGGCGTTGAGCGTGTCGAAGATGGTCTCGACCAGGAACACGTCGGCGCCGCCTTCGAGCAGCCCCTTGCCCTGCTCGTAGTAGGACTGGCGCAGCTCCTCGAAGCTGACGTTGCGCGCGCCGGGATCGTTGACGTCCGGCGAGATGCTGGCGGTCTTGGGCGTGGGGCCGAACGCGCCGGCCACGAAGCGCGGCTTGTCCGGCGTGCTGTACTTGTCGCAGGCGGCGCGCGCGAGCTTCGCCGCCTCGACGTTCATCTCGTAGGCCAGCCCGGCCATCTTGTAGTCCTCCTGCGCCACGCGCGTGGCGCCGAAGGTGTTGGTCTCGATCAGGTCGGCGCCGGCGGCCAGGTACTGCTCGTGGATCTCGCTGATGACCTGCGGGCGCGTGAGCAGCAGCAGCTCGTTGTTGCCCTTGACGTCCACGTGGTGGCCGGCGAAACGCTCGCCGCGGTAGTCCGCCTCGGACAGCTTGTAGCGCTGGATCATGGTGCCCATCGCGCCGTCCAGGATCAGGATGCGCTGGCGCAGCAGGGCGGGCAGGCTGGCCGCGCGGGTGTAGGGGCGCGCCGGCGGATGCGCGGCGGGCAGCGAGGCGGAACTTGGGGCGGCGCTCATGAGGGGCTTCTGCGGCAGGGAAAAGATGTCGATTTTATCAGTTACATCAATGGTTTGCGGATTACGCGGCGCCGCCGCCGGATGCCTCGCGCGCGGCCCGGCGGTTGCGGCCCGGCCGGCGCCGGCCCTACACTGCGGAAATCCCGCCCTCCCCCAACCCCAACGCAAACCCAGCCCATGCAACACCTCAGCCCCGTCGACGCGCAGGCCCTGCTCGGCGCATCGCCCGACGCGCTCTTCATCGACTGCCGCAGCGAGATGGAATACCTGTTCGTCGGCCATCCCAAGGGCGCGCACAACGTGCCGTGGAACGACGGGCCCGACTGGGAGGTGAACCCGCATTTCGTGCAGGCGGTGAAGAAGCTGGCCGGCCAGGCCTCGGCGCGGCCGGTGCTGCTGATCTGCCGCAGCGGCAACCGCTCGGCGGCGGCCGCGCGCGCGCTCGAAGGCGCGGGCTTCAGCACGGTCTACAGCGTGCTGCATGGCTTCGAGGGCGACCTCGACGCCGAGCGCCACCGCAACACGCTCAACGGCTGGCGCCACGCCGGCCTGCCCTGGGAACAGTACTGAACCGCTGCGCCGGCACTTGCGCGCGCGGCAAGAAGCAAAAAGCCCGTGCGCTCGGCGGCACGGGCTTTCCTGCTGCGCGAAGCCGGCTGCCGGCGCCGCCCTTCCGCGGGGGAAGGACGGCGGCCCCGCCGCGTCGGCTGCGTTCAGTGCATCACCAGCGGATGCGTCATCACGGTATCGAACTTCCCGAGGAAATCATCCACCTCTTCCACCGACGGCTCGCTTTCGATCAGACGCTTCACGTCCGCGCGAAAGCTCTCGGCCATCTGGCCGCCGAGGAAGATCTCGCGTTTCAGGTTCTTGTCGACGATTTCATAGCCGCCCGAGGCAAGAGGCGCATGCTCGACATCCGCGCCAAACTCGACGATGCAATAGTTGTCGCTGTTGTAGATCATTTGCATGGCACACCTCCGGGCTGTCATGGGTTGGCGGCGGGCCCATCGTTGTTGCATTCGCCGGAATCGTGCCCCGGCCCCACCGCGATTTCACCTCCAAGCTGAGGGCGTCCGCCGTGTTTTCAAGATTCCCTGCCGGCGAACCGCTCGAACGACCGCTTTACTGCCCGATAAGCGTTCCCTCGTCATATTGGGCAACGGCGGTGCCGGCAAGTTCTTGAGCCGGGCGGAAAAGTCTTGCTCATGGCGCGGCGCACTGGGCCCCGCAGGCGGCACTGCCGAGAAATGCGTCGAGCACCGCATGAAAGCGCTCGGCCTGCTCGATGTGGGCCAGGTGCGCCGCGCGCGGCAGGATCTCCAGCCGCGCGGCCGGGATCGCGCCGGCGATCGCGCGCGCCATCGCCGGCGGCGCGCTCTGGTCTTCCTCGCCCGCCACCACCAGCGTGGGGCAGCGGATGCGCGCGATGGCGCCGGCCAGGTCGAACGCCATGATCGCCAGCGCCGTGCCCACGTAGCCGTGCACCGGCGCGGCCAGCAGCATCCGGCGCACACGCTCGGCCTCGTCCGGGTGCGCGGCGCGGAACGGTCCGGTCAGCCAGCGCTGCAGCGTGCCGTCGACCACGCCGGCCATGCCGTGCGCCTCCACGTGGCCGATGCGCTCGTGCCACATCGGGTGCGCCTCGAGCGGCGTGCGGTCGATGGTGTCGACCAGCGTGAGCGACAGCAGCCGCTCGGGATACCGCAGCGCCAGGGTCTGGCCGATCATGCCGCCGACCGACACGCCGGCGAAATGCGCCTCCGGCACCGCCAGCGCGTCCATCAGGCCGGCCACGTCGTCGGCCAGCCGGATCATCGAGTAGGCGCCGATCGGCGCGTCGCTCTGGCCGTGGCCGCGCAGGTCGTAGCGCAGCACGCGGTAGCGCGGCGCCAGGTGCCGCGCGGTGGCGTCCCACAGGGTGTGGTCGGCGCCGAGCGCGTGCGCCAGGATCACCCAGGGGCCGTCGCCGCCGTCGATGCGCACATGCAGGCTGATGTCGCCGACGCGCACGCGGCGGCTTTCGGTGGGTGGCTGGACGGCATGCATGGCGGACCTCCTGAAATGACGACGGCACGAATGACGACGACACGACCGGCCACCGCGCCCCGCCGCCGCGGGGCGCGGCATGCGGCGGGCTCAGCGCAGCGCTTCGCTGTCGCGGTAGACGAGTTCGATCTGCGTGCCGTCGGGCTCGGTCTGCCGCAGCCTGACCGGCAGCCATTGCAGCGACGGCGCCAGCCACACTTCCACGCGGCGCCGGTCGCCGGGGTGCCGCGGCAGGCGCACGAAGTGCTTGGCCCGCACCGCGCCCTGGCCCGTATCGACGTCCTCTTCCCCCACATACTGCACCTGCATCGGCTCCAGGTCACGCGTGTCGCTTACCTCGAAGCTCTCGGTCACGCCCGGCGCGGCGTAGCGCTGCGGATCGCCGCGCACCATGCCCACCAGCTGGAGGAACACGCTGAAACGGTCCTGCGCGGCGGGCGGCAGCGGCACCTGCTTGTCGCGCCCTTCGAACACCAGCAGGCCGCCGGCGCGGTCGAAGCGGGCCGCCTCCACGCGGCTGCGGCGGCTTTCCTCGTAGCGCTCGGGCGCCAGCCCGTGCTCGCCCAGCGCGCCGCTGCTGAAGAAGGCGAAGCGGAACCACAGCACGTGCGTTTCCACCTCCAGCCGGTAGCGGCTGCCGTCGTTCTGCCAGCGGATCAGGCCGTCCGGATTCTGGATGCCGTTGACGAAGCTGGCGTAGTGCAGCAGCGTCGACGGCGGCGCCGCGTAGCGGGTGGTGTCGGCCGGCGCCGGCGCGGGCGCGGCGGCCGAGGCGGGCGCCGCCGGCGGCGCGGAGGCGGCAGTGCCGGCGTCGCCGCCGCCGCCCGCCGCGGCGGGGCTCGCGGAGCCGCCCGCCAGCGCGGGAGCCTCGGGCGCCGGCACGGCGGGCGGGGTCTCGGGTTGCGGAGCGGGCGCGGGTGCCAGCGTGGGGTGCGCGGGGCGGCGCTTCTGCGCCGGCGGCGGCGCCTTTTCCGCGGGCGGCGCGGGCGGCGGCAGCAGAATCGCTTCGAGCGCGGGCAGGTCGGCGGGATCGACATGCGGCCCCGGCAGATGCATCAGGCCGAGCACGACGCCCAGGTGAACCGCCAGCACCAGCGCGAGCGCCAGCACCCAGCGCAGGCGGCGCGGGCCGGGCCTAGCGGGAGGCGCCTTTCGAATCGTCCGCCCCGTGCGTCGGGCTGCCATCAAGATAACCAAGCTCCGAAGAAATGCGCCGGGCGACGTCGCGCATGCGGCGGTCCACCGCGCCACCCCATTCTGCATCGAATACGCTTTGCGCGCCGAGCGCGATCAGCGCCATCGCGACATGGCCGTTGGCGTCGAACACCGGCATCGAGAACGCATTGATGCCAGGCAGCACGCCACCCCGGATGCGCGCCGCGCCGCGCGCGCGCACCTCGGCGCAGACCGCGTCGTAGTCGGCCGGCGAGCGCGGCAGGTCGGGCAGGTCGTCGCGGCCGCGCTCGGCCAGTTCCCGTTCGACCAGCGCCCGCGTCTGTTGTTTCGGCAGGTAGGCGCCGAACAGCCGGCCGGTGGCCGAGTTGAGCATGGGCATCACGTCGCCCAGGCGCAGGCTCACCGTCACCGGGTGGCTGGACTCCTCCCAGTGCACGATGGTCGGGCCGTGGTTGCCCCACACGGCGATGCCGACGGTCTGGTCGATCTCGTCGCGCAACTGCGACAGGACCGGGCGCGCCTTCTTGACCGGATCGAGCCGGTTCAGGCCGGCCAGGCCGAGCTGCAGCGCGAACGGCCCGAGGTCGTAGCGGCCGCCCACCGGGTCCTGCGCCACCACGCCCAGGCGCTGGAAGCTGACCAGGTAGCGGTGCGCCTTGGCCGGGTTCATGTCGGCGGCGGCGGCGAGGTCGCGCAGCATCATCGCGCGCGGCGAGGCGGCCAGCGCCTGCAGCAGCTTGAAGCCGACCTCGATCGACTGGATGCCGGAGCGCAGCTTGGAATCGTCTTCTTCGGGTTCGGTCATGCGGCAGCGGGGTGGGAGGATGGCGGGGCGGAAAAACGAAACGGCGGACGGCAATGGACGGCAATGGACGGCGCGCGTCACATTACACCAGACTCGCCGCGCCGGCTCAGCCGTGAATTTACTATAGCGAAATCGATTTACCGATTTTTAAACCGCCGGTAGACTTTCCGCGCATAACGAGCCGCCGGCACGACGCCATGCAATGCACATGGCGCGGCCGCCTTCCATCAGGAGACAACCAAGATGACCCGCCTCGCGCCCCGCGGCGACACCGCCGTTTCCGCATCCCGCCGCCCCTTTCGCCTCGCCCGCCCACTGCCCCTGCTCGCGCTGCTGGCGCTGGGCCTCGCCGCCGGCCAGCCGGCCCGCGCCGCGGACGCGTGGCCGAGCCAGCCGGTGCGCTGGGTGGTGCCCTATCCGGCCGGCGGCGGCACCGACGTGGTGGCGCGCACCCTGGGCCAGGCCATCGCGCCGGCGCTGGGCCAGCAGGTGGTGATCGACAACCGCCCCGGCGCCGCCACCATCGTCGGCGCCGACGCGGTGGCTCACGCCAGGCCCGACGGCTACACGCTGCTGACCGCCGACACCGCCACGCTGGCGGCCAATCCCGCGCTCTACAGGAAGCTGCCCTACGACGCCGGCAAGGACTTCGTGCACGTCGGCCTGGTGGCGCGCTTCCCGCTGATCCTGGTGGCCGCGCCGAACTTCCCGGCGCGCACGCTCAAGGAGGCGGTGGAATACGCGCAGCAGAACCCGGGCAAGGTCAATTTCGCCTCGCCCGGCGCCGGCAGCCCGCACCATCTGGCGATGGAGCTGTTCATGGACCAGACCCGCACGAAGATGACGCACGTGCCGTACAAGGGCGCCGCGCCCGCGGTGCAGGACCTGCTGGCGGGCCAGGTCGACCTGATGTTCCTCGACCTCGCCGCGGGCCAGCAGAACATCATCGCCGGCAAGGTGCGCGCGCTCGGCGCGGCCACGCCGCGGCGCCTGGCCGCGCTGCCGGCGGTGCCGACCGTGGCCGAGGCCGGCGTGCCCGGCTTCGAGGCCTACGCCTGGCAGGGCGTGGTGGCGCCGGCGGGCACGCCGCGGCCGGTGGTGGCGCGCCTGAACGCCGAGCTGGCCCGGGCGCTCAGGAGCCCCGAGGTGCAGAAGCGCTTCGAGGGCATCGGCGTGGAGCCGGTGTCCGGCACGCCCGAGGAATTCGCGCAGTACGCGCGCGCGGAATCCGAGCGCTGGGGCAAACTGATCAAGGCCAAGGGCATCACGGTAGACTAGCGGTCGCGCCGCGCCGGCACCGCGAGGATGCGCGGCGCGGTCTTCCGCTTTGTCCCAATGCACCTGAATACATGAAACTCGCCACCCTCAAGGACGGCTCCCGCGACGGCCAGCTCGTGGTCGTCTCGCGCGACCTCAAGACCGCGCACTACGTCAACGACATCGCCGGCAAGCTGCAGACCGTGCTGGACGACTGGCAGTTCTACGCGCCGCAGTTGCAGGACGTCTACGACGCGCTCAACGCCGGCCGCGCGCGCCACCCGTTCGCGTTCGACGCGCGCGCCTGCATGGCGCCGCTGCCGCGCGCCTACCAGTGGGCCGACGGCTCGGCCTACGTCAACCACGTCGAGCTGGTGCGCCGCGCGCGCGGCGCCGAGATGCCGCCCGAATTCTGGACCGACCCGCTCATGTACCAGGGCGGCTCCGACGACCTGATCGGCCCGCACGACGACATCGTGTGCGCCAGCGAGGCCCACGGCATCGACTTCGAGGCCGAGGTGGCCGTCATCACCGGCGACGTCAAGGCCGGCGCCACGCCCGAGCAGGCCGCCGAAGGCATCCGCCTGCTGATGCTGGCCAACGACGTGTCGCTGCGCAACCTGATCCCGGCCGAGCTGGGCAAGGGCTTCGGCTTCTTCCAGAGCAAGCCGGCCACGGCGTTCTCGCCGGTGGCGGTGACGCCCGACGAACTCGGCGAAGCCTGGCGCGAGCGCCGCGTGCACCTGCCCATGACCGTGCACTGGAACAGCAAGAAAGTGGGCTGGCCCGACTGCGGCACCGACATGGTGTTCGACTTCGGCCAGCTCATCGCCCACATCTGCAAGACGCGCAACGTGCGCGCCGGCAGCATCGTCGGCTCGGGCACCATCTCCAACGTGGACCGCAGCAAGGGCTACTGCTGCATCGCCGAGAAGCGCATGCTGGAGATCATCGACGGCGGCCAGCCCGCCACCGGCTTCATGAAGTTCGGCGACGCGGTCAAGATCGAGATGTTCGACGCGCAGGGACACTCGGTGTTCGGCGCCATCGACCAGCTGGTGTCGGCGCGCGGCTGAAGTCCGCGCGCGGCGGCGCGGCAGGCACGCTTATAATTGACCGACCGCCCGGTCTGCCAATTACCACCGGCCGCCGGCGGTGCCCCGGGCCGCCTGGCGCGGCCCGGCCCATGTTCCCCTACGGAATGGCCGAGGCCATCGCTGCCCATGAACGCGCTTCCCCCGCAGTCTTCGCCGCCCTCCCCGCCGCAAGGCGCTACCCCGCCCTCTCCGCTCTCGCCACGCTATGCCCGCTACAGCGCGCTGACGCTGCGCCGGCACGGCCCCATCCTGGAGATCGTGATGGGCGCCGGCCAGTCCGCCAACGGCAAGCTGGCCACCGCCGACGCCAACATGCACCGCGAGCTGGCCGAGATCTGGCGCGACGTGTCCGCCGACCCCGACATCCGCGTGGCGCTGATCCGCGGCGAGGGCAAGGGCTTCTCGGCCGGCGGCGACCTCTCTCTGGTGGAGGACATGGCCAACGACTTCGCCACCCGCACGCGCGTGTGGCACGAGGCGCGCGACCTGGTCTACAACGTGATCAACTGCGACAAGCCGATCGTCTCCGCCATGCACGGCCCGGCCGTGGGCGCGGGCCTGGTGGCCGGGCTGCTGGCCGACATCTCGATCGCGGCGCGCACCGCGCGCATCGTCGACGGCCACACCCGGCTGGGCGTGGCGGCCGGCGACCACGCGGCGATCGTGTGGCCGCTGCTGTGCGGGATGGCCAAGGCCAAGTACTATCTGATGCTGTGCGAGTCGGTGAGCGGCGAAGAGGCCGAGCGCATCGGGCTGGTGTCGCTGGTGGTGGACGAATCGGAGCTGGTCGGGCGCGCCTTCGAGGTGGCGCGCAGGCTGGCCGAGGGCTCGCAGACCGCGATCCGCTGGACCAAGTACGCGCTCAACAACTGGCTGCGCATGGCGGGGCCGTCGTTCGACAGCTCGCTGGCGCTGGAATTCATGGGCTTTGCCGGCCCCGACGTGCGCGAGGGCGTGGCCAGCCTGCGCGAGAAGCGCCCGCCGCGGTTCGACCGGGCCGGCGACTGACGCAACACCGACGCAGTAACCCAGGCAGCACCCAGGCAGCACGATTGATGCAGTTCGACCCAGCAGCCGGCGCCGCCGGCTGCCGACCCGCGGAGGCGAGTAACCATGTTCGGCCAGATTCCAGATTTCACCAACGGCTTCGAGTTCCTGCGCAAGATGTGGGGCAGCGCCGCGGGCATGCCCGGCGGCCTGATGCCCGGCCTGCAGGCCATGACCCCGCCGATGGACCTGGAAGAACTGGAAAAGCGCATCCACGACCTCAAGGCCGTGGAGGGCTGGCTGCAGCTCAACGTCAACCTGCTGCGCACCACCATCCAGGGCCTGGAAGTCCAGCGCGCCACGCTGGTGGCCTTGCAGACCTTCGGCAGCGCGCTCTCGCCCGAGGCCATGCAGAGCGCGATGGAAAACGTGGCGCGCGCCGCCAACGCGCCCAGCGCGGTGCCGCCGCACCAGCGCAGGGAGGAGCCCGCCGGCTTCGGCGCGCGCGCCGAGCCCACGGTGGAGGAAAACGAGGACGACGAGGACGAAGGCCCGCCCGAAGCCGCGCAGGCACCCCAGGCCGAGGCCGGCGAGGCCAAGCGCCAGGACAGCGCCGCGGCGCCCAACGCCGGGCTCTGGTGGGACATGCTGCAGCAGCAGTTCAACCAGATCGCCGCCAGTGCCGCCAGCGCCAGCCTGAACCCGTTCGGCAACCTCGGCGGCTTCGGCATGCCGGGCGCCGCGCCGGCCGCGCCGGCGCGTGCCGGGAAGGCCGCCGACCCGGCCCGGCCGGCGAAGAAAAAGACCGCGGCCCGCAAGGCCGGCGCCAAATCCACGTCCAAGTCCGCGTCCAAGTCCAAGCCCAAGCCCAAGCCCAAAACCACATCCGGGCCCGTACCCGGGACTGCGGCCAAGACGGTAGCCAAGACCGCGTCCAAGACCGGCGCCAAGACAGCCGCCAGGCCCGCGCGCAAGGCGCCGGCCCCGCGCCCGGCGGCCGTGCAGGACACCGCCACGCCCGCCGACACCGCGCCCCGGACCGCGCCCAACACCGCGCCCGGCACCGGCGGCAAGCCGGACACCGAGCCCGGCGGCGAGCGCTGACCGACCGCCCCCACCGCTCCCGAGCCCAGCCCCCGACGCATGCCGGCACCGAAACCGACTTCACTCATCATGATGGGCGGCGGCGCGCGCGCCGCCTACCAGGCCGGCGTGCTGCGCGGCATCGCGCGCATCGCCGCGCGCCACGGGCTGGACCGCAGCCGCATTCCGTTCGACATCATCTGCGGCACCTCGGCCGGCGCCATCAACGGCGCCGGCATGGCCATCAACGCCGCCAACTTCCGCGCCGCCGCCGACAGCCTGGCCGCGCTGTGGAGCGGCATCCATGCCGAGGACGTCTACCGCACCGGGCTGGTGGGCGTGGGCGCCTCGGGCGCGCGCTGGCTGTCCGCGCTGGCCTTCGGCTGGGTCACGCGCCGCGCGCCGCGCGCGCTGTTCGACAACGAGCCGCTGGGCGGCATGCTGGGCGAGCTGTTCGATCCCGAGCGCGTGCAGGTCAGCCTCGACGCCGGCGACCTGCAGGCCTTCGCCGTGACCGCGCTGTCCTACACCACCGGGCGCCACGTCACCTTCTACCAGTCGCACCACCGCATCCACCCGTGGAAGCGCAGCCAGCGGCTGGCGGTGGAGGCCAAGATCGGCGTGGACCACCTGCTGGCCTCGTCCTCGATCCCGTTCCTGTTCCCGGCGCTGCCGCTCGAGCTGGAAGGCCATCACGAGTGGTTCGGCGACGGCACCATGCGCCAGATGTCGCCGCTGTCGCCGGCCATCCACCTGGGCGCGTCGCGCATCCTGGCCATCGGCGCCGCCTCGCGCCAGCGCCCGGGCTGGTTCGACACCGTGCCCGCGGGCGGCTACCCGTCGCTGGCGCAGGTGGGCGGGCAGGCGCTGGCCAGCATCTTCCTCGACGGCCTGTCGGCGGACCTGGAGCGCCTGCAGCACATCAACAGCCTGCTCGCGCGCATGCCGGAGATCGCCAACGACAGCGAGGGCTGGCGCCCGGTGGAGGTGATGACGATCTCGCCCAGCGAGCCCGTCGAGGCCATCGCCGCGGCGCACGTGCACCGGCTGCCGCGCACCGTGCGCGCCCTGCTGACCCCGCTCGGCGGCACCGAGGCGCGCGGCGCCGCCTTCGCCAGCTACCTGCTGTTCGAGCCCGAGTTCACCCAGGCGCTGATCGACCTCGGCGAGCGCGACGCGATGGCGCAGCAGCACGAGCTCGCCGCCTTCCTGTACGGCGTCATCCCGCCCGACGGCGACGCGCCCGCCGCGGCGGCGGCCGCGCCCGCCGAGCTTGCGCCGCCGGCCGGCGTGACGGCCTGAGCGGACCGGCCCGGCGCGTATCCCGGCGGGCGCTTTTCCAGGCGCATGCCGCATGCGGGCGGCCGGCAAGCGGCCAGCCGCGCGCGATATTCGCCCATAACTTGGTGTTTTGCCGCCCCGGATGTCTCCAGCCGCTTGCATTCAGCGCAAAAAGGGCGTTGGGAATAATTCGCATCTGTTAGAATCTGCCCGTAATTTCAAAGGCTTACCATGCTCTACCCCGAACTGTTCAAATCGCTGGAAGCGGTCCGTTGGCACATGGACAAGGACATCCCCTGGGATTCCTTCGACGCGAGCCTGCTCACCGACGACCAGGCCAAGACGATTCGCATGAACGCCATCACCGAATG
Source organism: Cupriavidus ulmosensis (assembly GCF_977008105.1). Classification (NCBI taxonomy): domain Bacteria; kingdom Pseudomonadati; phylum Pseudomonadota; class Betaproteobacteria; order Burkholderiales; family Burkholderiaceae; genus Cupriavidus; species Cupriavidus ulmosensis. The sequence goes on along the minus strand of NZ_CDRMWP010000001.1, from coordinate 161,265 downwards.
GTCGGCCCTGCCCGCCACCGAGATGTTCCTGCGCGACAACCGCCACGATTCCGACTTTTCGGCCTTCATGAGCATCTGGTTCTTCGAAGAGCAGAAGCATTCGCTGGTGCTGATGGAATACCTGCGCCGCTTCCGCCCGGACCTGGTGCCGACCGAGGAAGAGCTGCACGCGGTGCGCTTCGAGTTCGACCCGGCCCCGCCGCTGGAAACCCTGATGCTGCATTTCTGCGGCGAGATCCGCCTCAACCACTGGTATCGCCGCGCCGCCGAATGGCACACCGAGCCCGTGATCAAGCAGATCTACCGCACGCTGTCGCAGGACGAGGCCCGCCACGGCGGCGCCTACCTGCGCTACATGAAGAAGTACCTGGTCCAGTTCGGCGACAGCGCGCGCTCGGCCTTCGCCAAGATCGGCGTGCTGATGGCCTCGGCGCGGCGCACCGACAAGCCGCTGCACCCGACCAACCTGCACGTCAACAAGACGCTGTTCCCGAACGACACCATCCAGTCGCGCCTGCCCGACCCGGACTGGCTCGAGCACTGGCTCGACGAGCAGATCCGCTTCGACGAAGGCTGGGAGAAGAAGGTCATCGAGCGCATCCTGCACAATATGTCGCTGCTGTTCGAGCGCACCTTCGAGACGGTGCAGGACCTGAACCGCTACCGCAAGGAACTGAACGCGCGCCTGCAGGCCGCGGGCGGCGCCCAGCCGGCGCAGGCCTGATCCTTCAGGCGATGGGCTCCGTCGGATGACGGCGCTTCAGGCCGCCGGCGACGTCAGCCTGCCGGAGGTCTGCCAGCCACCCGAAGCCCCATCGTATGATGGGGCTTTGTCTTTTCCAGCCAAACCCGCCACCGCCATGCTCCCCGCTTCCTTCGAATCCAAACTGGTCCCGCCCGACGACGCCGCCGCGCTGGCCCGGCAACTGGCCGCGCTGCCGCGCCCGATGGTCTTCACCAACGGCGTGTTCGACATCCTCCACCGCGGCCACGCCACCTACCTGGCGCAGGCCAGGGCGATGGGCGCGAGCCTGGTGGTGGGCGTGAACAGCGACGCCTCGGTACGCATGCTGGGCAAGGGCGACGACCGCCCGCTCAACCACGAGGCGGACCGCATGGCGCTGGTGGCCGCGCTCGCCTCGGTGGACCTGGTGGTGATGTTCCGCGAGAAGACGCCGGTGGAGCTGATCCGGCTGGTGCGCCCGGACATCTACGTCAAGGGCGGCGACTATGACATCGACACGCTGGAAGAAACCCGGCTGGTGCGCAGCTGGGGCGGGCAGGCGCACGCCATCGCGTTCCTGCACGACCGCTCCACCACCAAGCTGCTGACCAAGGTGCGCCAGGGCGGCTGAACCCCGGGCCGCGCAACCACGCCAGGATTCTCTTGAAACAGCCTCAGGCGCAGGTCAGCAGGTCGGACACGCCGTAGCGCCGGCGCACCTCGTCGAGCCGCGTGCGCAGCGCGGCGTCGGCATTGCGCACGCGCAGCCACTGGCGCGTGAGCGGATGCGGCGCGTCGCTCAGCAGCGCGGTGCGCACGCCATGCTCGCGCAGGTTGTCCAGGAAATGCTCGGCGTGGTCGCGCTCCTGGAACAGGCCCAGCGATACCGTGTAGGTCAGCGGCGAGCCGCCGCTGACCACCGCCACGTCGGTGACGTTGCGCCGGCGCAGCTCGCCGAGCTTGCGCTCCACGCTCTCGCGCGAAGGCTGCGGCGGCAGGTGGACCCACCAGCGCGCCTGCTCCTGCCGCTCGAACTGCTCCACCCGCCACGCGCCCGGCGGCGCGCCGGCCAGCTCGTCGGCCACGCGCCGCACCAGATCCCCGTTGAAGCCGCCGATTTCCACGCAGGCCGAGGCCACCGGCGTGAGCGCGGCCGCCTGCGCGGCGCTGGCGCCCGGCGGCGTGGCCGGCGCCGCCACCGCGGGCGCGGAGGCCGCGCCCTGCTGCCCGGCCATCTGGCGGAAGCGCTCGGCGCGCGCCTGCTGGGCGGCGCGCTCGGGCTCGCGCGGGCTTTCGAGCCAGCCCGACAAGGGCCGCGGACCGAAGGCGCCGAGCACGGCGGCCAGCAGCAAGGCGTTGCACAGGACCAGCAGGATGAGCAGGTTTCGCAGGAGCATGGGGCGATGCGGGCGGAACGTCAGGCAGCGCGCGCGCGGCGCGCGGAACAGGTTGGGAAGACCATGCGCGGTCAGTCCGGCAGGATGCCCGCGCCGTGCCGCGCGGCCATGACATGCAGGCCGAGCAGCACGAGATTATCGTGCATCTCGAACGGCATGCAGAGCGCCTGGGCGAGGATGTGGCGCGCGCCGCCCGAGATCAGGCAGCGCACCGGGCCGCGTCCGGACAGCGCGCGCCAGGTGCGCTCCACCGCACCGGCCTGCGCGGCCAGGCAGCCGGCGGCGATGGCGTCGCGCGTGTTGTCGGCCCACGGCACGGACAGGCCGGCATCGCTGGCGTCCAGCGTGGGCAACTGCGCCGTGTTGCGCGCCAGCGCGCCCAGCATCAGGTCCACCCCGGGCAGGATCAGGCCGCCTTCGAAGCGGTCCTGCGCGCTCACCACGTCGAGCGTGGTGGCGGTGCCGGCGGTGACGATCAGCAGCGCGCCCTGCGGGCGGTAGCGGCGCGCGCCGATGCTGCCGGTCCAGCGGTCCACGCCGAGCTGGCAGGGATCGCGGTAGCCGTTGACGAGGCTGCCGAAGCGCGGCGCCGAGCGCACCCAGGTGACGCCGGCGCCGGCGCCGAACACGGCATCGAGCGCGGCCCGCAGGCTGGCCGCCACGGCCGTGCCGGCCACGTTGCTGACCCACACCTGCGGCCGCGCGCCGCCAGCGGCGTCGCGCAGCGCGCCCCACTTCGGCAGCAGCGCGGCGAGCTCGCCGTGGGCCGCCGCGCCGGCGTGCCGCCACGGCGTGGGCAGCGGGCCGTCGGCCGGCGCATCGGCGGCGGCGGCGTCAGCGGCAGCGGCGGGCAAGTCCTGCGTGCACCAGGCCCATTTCAGGCGGGTGTTGCCGATGTCGATCAGCAGCCGCGGCGCCGGCATGGCGGCGGCGCTCATGCCGGCGCCCCGCCCGCGCCGGCCGGCGCGGCCCGCAGCGATACCTCGCCGCTGGAGATGCGCTCCAGCCCGGCGGCCGTTTCCAGCAGCAGGTGGCCGTCGCCGTCGACGCCGCGCGCCAGGCCCTCGGCCTGCACCTGGCCGTCGTGCAGCAGGCGCACCGGCTGGTCGCGGAAGGCGTCGCGCGCCGACCAGCGCGGCGCCATCGGCGCGAAGCCGTCGGCGATGAAGGCCGCGCGCATCGCCGCCAGCCGGTTCAGCACGGCGGCCAGCAGCGCGGTGGGGTCGGGCGCGGGCAGGTATTCGGCCACGCCGGCCAGCTCGCGCCCGAGCGCGGCTTCCATCTGCGCGTCGCGCACCAGGTTCAGGCCGATGCCGATCACCGCCCAGACCCGCCGCGGCCCCGCCGGCACCGACTCGATCAGGATGCCGGCCAGCTTGCGGCCGCCGATCTGCAGGTCGTTGGGCCATTTGAGGCGGACCGCGGCGCCCAGGCGCGCGTCGTGGTCCGCCAGCGCTTCAGCCAGCGCCAGCCCGACTGCCAGGCTCAGCCCGCTGAGCTGCGACGGCGCCAGCGGCAGCGGCAGCGCGACCGAGAAGGTCAGCCCGGCCTGCCCCTGCCACGGGCGGCCCTGGCGCCCGCGCCCGGCGGTCTGGTTGTAGGTCAGGCGCAGCGTGCCGGCCTCGCCCCACGGCGCGGCGCGGCTGGCCAGCATGAGGTCGGCGTTGGTGGAGCCGGTTTCGTCGACCGCCCCGAGGGCCCAGCCGCGCGCGTCGCCGTCCAGGGCGGCGCGCAGGCGGTCCATGTCGATGCGCCAGGCCGGCGGCGGCGAAGGGGGCAAGAGTGACGAAGGCGGCGGCAGCGGAGAGTCAGCGGACATGCGGGGCGATGGGCACGGAAAACACGGAAAGCGCGAACATGGAGAAGCGCCGTGGCGCGCGCGGCGGGGCCGGCGCGGCAGGGCCTGCCCGCATTGTAGCCGCGCCGTCCGCGCGGCAAGTGCGCGGCAAGCATGGGACAAGCGCGCAGGCGGGACGCACGGAACGCGGAAAATCCGCGGCCGGCGCGCGGCCCCGTCCTTCCGGCGCCCGCTATGCCTGCGCGTGGCTTAGAATCGAGACTTGCCCATCACTTCCCCCATCCATTGGAAAGCCTGAGCACGCCAGCCATTGAAGTGACGCGCGCGGACGGCGCGGCAACGGCGCACCTGCGCGGCGACTGGACCGCGCTCGCGCTGTCGGACTGCCATCGCGCCCGCGCGCTGCGCCACGAACTGCACACGGTCGGCGCCGACGCGCAATGGTCGCTGGCGGGCCTGGGCCGGCTCGACCACGTCGGCGCGCAACTGATGTGGCAGGCCTGGGGCAGCAAGCTGCCCGAGCGGCTGGAAGCCAATGAAGCCCAGCGCCGCGTGTTCGGCCGCGTGGCCGGGCTGCGCCGCGAAAACTGGAAGAAGCACATGGTGGACCGCTTCAACCCGGTCACGCTGCTCGGCGCCTCGATCCTGTCGATGCTCGCGCAGCTCGCCAACGGCGTGACCATGCTGGGCCAGCTCGCCTTCGACCTGCTGCGCTTCGCGCGCGCGCCACAGCGCGGGCCGTGGCGCGAGATCTCGGCCAACATCTACAGCATCGGCTACAAGGCGCTCGGCATCACCGCGCTGGTGGGATTCCTGATCGGCATCGTGCTGTCCTACCTGTCGGCCAACCAGTTGCGCATCTTCGGCGCCAGCATCTTCATCGTCAACATCCTCGGCATGGCGGTGATCCGCGAGCTCGGGCCGGTGCTGGCGGCGATCCTGATCGCCGGGCGCTCGGGCTCGGCCATCACCGCGCAGATCGGCGTGATGCGCGTGACCGAGGAGCTCGACGCCATGCGCGTGATGGGCATCTCGCACGGCTTCCGGCTCATCATGCCGCGCGTGATCGCGCTGGCCGTGGCGATGCCGCTGCTGGTGGCCTGGACCGACGTGATGGCGCTCAGCGGCGGCATGCTGGCCGCGCACTTCCAGCTGAACATCAGCGCGGCCTTCTTCCTGCGCGCGCTGCCCGACGCCGTGCCGGTGGCCAACCTGTGGCTGGGGCTGGGCAAGGGCGTGGTGTTCGGCATGCTGATCGCGCTCACGGCCTGCCACTTCGGCCTGCGCATCCAGCCCAACACGCGCAGCCTGGGCGAAGGCACCACCGCCTCGGTCGTGACCTCGATCACCGTGGTGATCGTGGCCGACGCGATCTTCGCCATCCTCTTCAAGGACGTCGGCATATGAACGCGGCAGCCATCGCGCCCTCCGCGCCGGGCGGCGTGCAACCCGACCAGCGCACCACCGTGATCGAGGTGCGCCGCCTGGTCAAGCGCTTCGGCGAGGCGGTCGTGCACGACGATCTGAACCTCGACGTCTACCGCGGCGAGGTGCTGTCCATCGTGGGCGGCTCAGGCAGCGGCAAGACCGTGCTGCTGCGCCAGATCGTGGGGCTGGAGCGCCCCACCTCGGGCACCATCCGCGTGTTCGGCGAGGACCTCAAGACGCTCGGCGCGGCCGCGCTGCAGGCGCTGCGCAACCGCTGGGGGCTGCAGTTCCAGCGCGGCGCGCTGTTCTCGGCGCTGTCGGTGATCGACAACATCGCGCTGCCGCTGCGTGAACTTCGCACCCTGCCCGACGATCTGATCTGCCAGGCTTCGCTGCTCAAGCTGCAACTGGTGGGCCTGAGCGCGCGCGACGCGGACAAGATGCCGTCCGACCTGTCCGGCGGCATGATCAAGCGCGTGGCGCTGGCGCGCGCGCTGGCGCTGGAGCCGGAGCTGGTGTTCCTGGACGAGCCCACCGCGGGGCTGGACCCGATGGCCTCGGACGACTACGTGGCGCTGATCCGCGAGCTGCGCCGCGAGCTGGGGCTGACCGTGGTGATGGTGACGCACGACCTCGACACGCTGGTGGCGCTGTCGGACCGCGTGGCGGTGCTGGCCGACCACAAGGTGCTGGCGGCGCGGCCGATCCGCGAGCTGGTGCGCATCGACCACCCGTTCATCCGCGAATATTTCCTCGGCGAGCGCGGGCAGCGCGCCATGCAGGCCCTGCCCCCGGCGCCGGCGGCGGGACCGGCAAGTCCGGCGCATCCGGCAAGTCCGGCGGATGCGCCGGATCCGGCGGGCCCGCAACCTGGAGAAGCATGATGGAAAACAAGTCACACGCCTTCCTGGCCGGCGTGTTCACGATCGGCCTGGCGGTCCTGGTGCTGTTCTCGATCTTCTGGTTCAGCAGCGACCACGCCGTGCTCGTGCCCTACGACCTCATCACCCGCTCCACCGTCAACGGCCTCGGCCCGCAGGCCGACGTCAAGTACCGCGGGCTGGACGTGGGCAAGGTGGACTCGATCCGCTTCGACCCCGCCGTACCGGGCCAGATCATCGTGCGCGTGAGCGTCGACCGCAACACCCCCATCACCACCACCACCTACGCCACGCTGAGCTTCCAGGGCGTGACCGGCATCGGCTACGTGCAGCTCGACGACACCGCCACGCAGAACGGCGGCCAGCCCTCGCCGCACCTGCCGACCTCGCCCAAGTCGGTGGCGCGCATCGCCATGCGCGCGGGCTTCTTCGAGGAACTCGAAAAGCGCGGCGACTCCCTGCTCACCCAGCTCGAGACCCTGATGGACTCGCTCGGCGACATGTTCCAGCCCAACAACCGGCGCGACCTGATGGAGGCGATCCGCTCGGTGCGCACCACCGCCAACGACTACTCGCGCCTGGCCCACACGATCGAGCCGGCGATGCGCCAGTTGCCGCAGGTCACGGAAAACCTCAACGCCACGCTGGCCTCCACGCGGCGCCTGACGCAGGAGCTGGCCAGCCCGGACGGCACCGTGCTGCGCACCGTGGGCAGCATCGGCCGCGACCTGCAGGGCGCCGCCGATTCGGTGCAGTCGGCCGCCGCCGGCGTCAGCCAGGACACGCTGCCGCAGGTCAACGGCCTGGCCCGCGACGCGCGCCAGACCATACGCAGCATCGACCGCGCCGCCAGCCAGTTCAACGACAGCCCGCGCAGCGTGCTGTTCGGCGGCCCGTCGGCCGCGCCGGGGCCGGGCGAACCCGGCTTCACGGCGCCGTGAAGCCATCGACGCGCCCCCTCGCCACCGCCGCAGCCATCCGCCGCGATAAGGAAGCCGCCATGCAGGAAGCCGCCATGCCGCGTACCCGCGCCAACCCTCCGAGCCAACCGCCTGCGGGCCAACCCGGGCACGCCATGATGCGCCTCGCCGCCCGCTTCCGTGCCGGCACCGGCGCGCTGGCCGCCCTGGCCGTCGCCGCCGCGCTGGGCGGCTGCGCGTTCGCGCCGGCCGCGCCCACCATCACCTACGACCTCGGCCCGCCCGCCGGCGCCGCGCCCGGCGCCACGCCGCTGCCGCGGCTGCGCGTGGCGCAGACCGACGGCCCGACCTGGCTCGACGGCAACGGGCTCTACTACCGCCTGCACTACGCCCAGGCCGAGCGCCTGCAGCCCTACGCCACCCAGCGCTGGGTGATGTCGCCGGTGCGCCTGTTCGACGAGCGCCTGCGCGAAGCGGTGGCCTCGCGCGGCGCGCTGACCTGGTACGGCGACACCGCCGCGCCGGCGGTCAAGGTCGACATGCTGGAGTTCGAGCAGGTCTTCGACAGCGCCAGCGCCAGCCGCGGCGTCATCCGCGTGCGCGCCACGGTGTTCCGCAGCGGCCTGATCGGGCAGAAGACCTTCGTCGCCGAGCAGCCCGCGCCCACGGCCGACGGCGCCGGCGGCGTCAAGGCGCTGGCCGCGGCCAGCGACGCCATCATCGCCGCCATCCTCGACTGGGCGGCCACGCTGCCGCTGCAGCAATAGGCGCCGCCGCATGGCATCGGCTCCCCCGCCGTCCTCCCCGCCCCCCGAGCTGCCGTCCGCGCCGCCACCGGCATCGCGCCACTCGCCGCTGGCGCGCGTGGGCCTGCTGTGCTTCACGCTGCTGGTGGTCTACGGCAGCCTCTACCCGTTCAGCGGCTGGACCGACAACGGCATCTCGCCGCTGGCCTTCCTCACCGCGCCCAAGCCGCGCTACCTGACCGAGTTCGACATCATCACCAACGTGCTCGGCTACTGCCCGTTCGGCGCGCTGGTGGTGCTGGCCCTGCACCCGCGCGTGTCCGGCGCGCGCGCCACGCTGCTGGCGCTGGCCGCGGGCGCGGTGCTGTCGGGCGTGATGGAGGCGCTGCAGACCTGGCTGCCCAACCGCATCTCGTCCAACATCGACCTCATCACCAACGCGCTGGGCGCGCTGCTCGGCGGCGCCGTGGTGGCGCCATTCTCGGCCGCGCTGATCGACCGCGGCTCGCTGCGCCAGCTGCGCATGGCGTGGTTCGAGCCGCATGCCAGCTTCGCCATCATCCTGATGCTGCTGTGGCCGCTGGCGCAGATCTTCCCGCAGGACTACCTGTTCGGCATGGGCGGCATCGTGCGCGAGTGGCTGTCCGATCCCGACTCATGGCCGGTGCAGTGGCTGCAAGGCATGTTCCCCGCGCTGCCCGGCATGATCGAAAGCATCGGTCTGCTGCGCCCCGACGATGCGCAGGGCCAGCAACTGGTCGAGTCGCTGGTGACGGCATGCGGCTGGGTCGGCACCGGCCTGTTCGCCTCCGCCGCGATGCGCCGCCATGCGCCGATGCTGCGCATCCTCGCCGGCCTGCTCGCCGCCACGCTGCTGCTCAAGGCGGTGGTAGCGGAAATCCAGTTCCCCGACGACAACGCCTTCAACTGGCTGTCCGACGCGGGCCGCTTCGCGCTGCTCACCGGCTCGCTGGTGCTGGTGCTGCTGCTGCGCCTGCCGCGCTGGCTGCGCGGCGCGCTGGCGCTGGCCACGCTGATGGTGCTGCTGGTGCTGTGCAACCTGCTGCCGCCGAATCCGTACTCATGGATCTCGGAACAAGGCTGGCGGCTCGGGCGCTTCATCCACTTCAACAGCCTGTCGCAGTGGCTGGGGTGGCTGTGGCCGTTCCTGGCGCTGTTTTATCTGGTCTGGCGGTTTGAGCAGTTTCAGATTGACCGGCGGAGTTTGCGGAGGGCGAGGAGGAGGAGGGGTGGTGGGGGGTGAGGGGGATGCCTGTGTCTGTGGGCCTGGCGGCCCGGGATTTGTGGTCCATTTGCGCTGCTTGGCGTCAAGTTTCGGCTTCAAAGTTTGCGGCTGGACGTCGACTTCTGAATGTCGACTTCTGAACGTCAACGGTTGAACGTCAACGGCTGAACGTCAAAGTCAACTTCAAAGTCAACTTCAAAGTCAAAGGCTTTCGCTCCCCCGGAGCGACCTACTTTCTTTTCCCCGAAAAGAAAGTAGGCAAAGAAAGCGGGCTGCCTGGCCGGCAGGGGCAGAAACGTTGGGATTTCTAGTGTTGCTGGTTTCGTGGTGGGGGCGGTGGTTCTGCTGGGATTCTGCCGGTACCAGCTTTTGCGTCCACGTTCTCTCGGGTGGTGTTCGATTCGTGGTGGCGCTGCATGATGGCGGTGGCCCAGGCCCTTCGGGCTGCTGCCGCGACCGGGGCGGAGGGGATCGTCGTAGGGTCGGTGCTGGTTTCGTGGTGGGCGTGGTGGCCCCCATTCGATCTCGGTGCCAAACGGTTTTGACTTGAGAGGCAATCCGATTCAAAGCAACCCAGCACACCCGCGCTGGGTCCACCGCGCCCACCATGAAACCAGTGCCGGTGCTACGCCGTGACCGCCAAAACCGGTAACGGCAGATGCCCGAACCAGCAGTGTGCCGGCCATCATAGGTCTGACCCCGAAACCCATACCGCCAGCCAGATCGTGGCTAGCCGAACCGGTAACGGCAAGATGCCAGCAGAACCGCAGGCCCCACCACGAAACCACCAACAACCAGCAACACTGTTCGGCTCTGCCCCTGCCGGCCAGGCAGCCCGCTTTCTTTGCCTACTTTCTTTTCGGGGAAAAGAAAGTAGGTCGCTCCGGGGGAGCGAAAGCCTTTGACTTTGATGTTGACTTTGACTTTGAAGTTAAAGCCTTTAAGGCCGTTGAAGTTAAAGCCCTCCCAAAAAAAATCCACTCTAACCCCAACGCCAAAACTCAAAAAAACCTCACATCAAGAAATACAACAACCCAATATTAGCCACCAAAATCAACAACGCCGTAGGCACCTGCGCCCGAATCACCGCATTCTTGTCGTCGAGCTCCAGCAGCGCCGCCGGCACGATATTGAAGTTGGCCGCCATCGGCGTAAGCAGCGTGCCGCAGTATCCCGAGAACATCCCGATGGCCGCCATCACCGCCGGGTTGCCGTGGAACATGTTGACCAGGATGGGCACGCCCACGCCGCCGGTCATCACCGGGAACGCGGCGAAGCCGTTGCCCATGATGACGGTAAACAGCGCCATGCCCACGCAGTACACCACCACGGCCACCAGCTTGTAGTCCATGTTGATGTAGGCGGTGGTCAGGTGCGCCACGGCCTTGCCCACGCCGGCGTCGGCGAACACCAGGCCCAGCATGGCCAGCATCTGCGGCAGCACCAGCGCCCAGCCGAGCGACTCGGTCAGGCGGCGCGATTCGCGCATGCCCTGCATCACGGTGTCGCGGGTGAGCCAGCATGCGGTGCCGAGCGCGATCAGGCAGCCGATGCCGAGCGAGACGAAGGTCACGTTCTTGGGGTCGAGCAGCGGCAGGCCGGCGAGCTTCACGTCCTTGAACAGCACGGTGCCGATCACCGTCACCAGCGGGATCAGCAGCGCCGGGATGAACAGCTTGTTGCTCAGGCGCTTGGCCGAGGCGCGGCGCTCGCCCTCGGGCAGGGTGCCGTGCTTGCCGTGGCCCACGCCGCCGAAGCCGGCGATCAGCGCCATCACCACCGCGCCGATGCCGACGATGGCCGGCGGCAGCTTGTCGCCGACCAGGAAGACCAGCGCGTAGAGCGCCCAGAACAGGCCGGTGGAGAGGCGGCGCGGATGCTCGCGGTCGGCGAAGGTCATCAGCGCGGTGATGGCCAGCACCAGGCCGGCGAGCCAGTAGAGATAGTCGATGGATACGATCATGATGGCTTACTCCCCGCCCTTGGCGTTGGCTGCGACACCGGCTGCGCCGGGCGCGGCGGCGCGGCCGCCCATCTCGCGGGCCAGCCAGCCGTCCAGGCGCTTGAGGCGCACCGCGTGGATCAGGAACGCGCAGACCGCGGTGGGGATGCCCCACACGGCGATGTGCAGCGGCTCCACGTCGATGTTCGACGACAGCAGGAAGGTGTGCATCAGCGCGATCGCGCCGAACGCCACGAAGATGTCCTCGCCGAAGAACAGGCCGACGTTGTCGGTGGCCGCGCAGAAGGCCAGCACGCGCTGGCGCACCGGCTCGGGCAGCTTGCCGAAGCGCGCTTCCGCCGCGCCTTCGGCCATCGGCGCGAGCAGCGGGCGCACCATCTGCGGATGGCCGCCGAGGCTGGTCAGGCCGACCGCGGCGGTCAGCTCGCGCACGCCGAGGTAGACGATCAGCAGGCGCCCGACGGTAGCCGAGGCGATTCGCGAGATCCACGCCTGCGCGTGCTCGCGCAGCCCGTGCCGCTCGAGCAGGCCGATCACCGCCAGCGGCAGCAGGATGATCAGCGGCAGGTTGCGCGTCTTGACGAAAGCGGTGCCGATCGCAGTGAAGATCTGCGTGACCGGCATGCTCGCGGCAAGGCCCGTGGCGATGGCGGCCAGGGCCACCACCATCATGGGATTGAAGCGCAGCACGAAGCCGAGAATGATGATACCGACCCCGACTAGGGGCCAGAGATTGACTGCCTGTTCCATGAGAGACACCAGTAGCGTGTGATGGAGGCGAGTGCCCTGCGCCGCGTCATGCTGCTCGACGCCCGCGGGGCACGGTGATGCCGGGACCGGAAGCGCGCGGCGCGCGCTTCAGGCTCCGGCGCGGATTGCGATGCCTTCGGCGCCGAGCCGCTCGCGGATGCGGCGCGCAAAGGCAAGCGCGTGCGCGCCGTCGCCGTGCAGACACACGGTTTCGGCGCGAATCGGTACCCAGGTGCCGTCGATGGCGCGCACGCGCTGGCCGCGCACCATGTCGAGCGTCTGGCCCAGGGCCACGTCTTCGTCCTCGTGCAGCGCGCCCGGCGTGCCGCGCCTGACCAGCGAGCCGTCGGGGTTGTAGCCGCGGTCGGCGAAGACTTCTTCCTTGACCTTGAGGCCGGCCTCGCGCGCCACCTTGACCATCGCGCTGCCGGCCAGGCCGAAGAAGACCAGGTCGGAGTCGAAATCGCGCACCGCGCGCACGATGGCGTCGGCCAGCACGGGGTCCTTCGCGGCCTGGTTGTAGAGCGCGCCGTGCGGCTTGACGTGGGCCAGCTGCCCGCCCTGCGCGCGCACCAGCGCGGCCAGCGCGCCGATCTGGTAGAGCACGTCGGCGTACACGGTGTCGGGCGCGAGCTGCATCTCGGTGCGGCCGAAGTTCTCGCGGTCGGGGTAGCTCGGGTGCGCGCCGATCGCCACGCCGGACGCCAGCGCCCAGCGCACGGTCTGCAGCATGGTGGCGGCGTCGCCGGCATGCCAGCCGCAGGCCACGTTGGCCGAGCTGATCAGCGTGAGCAGCTCGCGGTCGGTGCCGCAGCCTTCGCCGAGGTCGGCATTCAAGTCGATGTGCATTGCATTACTCCTGGTTCTGTCCTTGCCGGCGATGCGGCCATGTCCGTGTGCGGGTCATTCGATGCGGGCGGACACCATCTCACGCCACCGCCAGCCGCGTGCGCGTGCGCCGCCGCGCCGCGATCACCATGCTGCCGTCGCCCTGCCACTGCAGGGCCTGGTCGACCTGTTGCAAGTAACGGTCCAGCTCGGCCTGGGCGGCGGCGGCCTGCTCCAGCGTCACCCGCGCGAAGCGCACGGGCGCGCCCAGCGGCACCTGCGCCAGCCGCCACAGGTCGGCGCCGATCACCACGCCGATCTTCGGATAACCGCCGGTGGTCTGCGCGTCGGCCATCAGCACGATGGGCTGGCCGGCCGGCGGCACCTGCACCACGCCGGGCAGCACGCCGTGCGAGAGCAGGTCCGCCGCGCGCGCGGGCTCGCGCGCCAGCGCCGGGCCCTGCAGCCGCAGACCCATGCGGTTGCTGTTGGGCGTGACGGTCCACTCGGACTGCCACAGCGCGTCGCGCGCGGCCGGCTCGAAATCGTCGTACTCGATGCCGGGCAGCATGCGGATCGGCACCGCGTCGCCGAGCTTCTTCACCGGCAGCGCCCACGCCGGCGCCTGCACGCCGAGCCAGTCGCTGTCGTCGGCCACGCCGGGCCGGCCGGCCGCGAGCCGGTCGCCTTCGCGCAGCGCGCGGCCGGCGAAACCGCCGAAGCCGGCCTTGAGATCGGTGCTGCGCGAGCCCATCACCGGCGCCACGCCGATGCCGCCGGCCACGCACAGGTAGGTGCGCGTGCCGCCCTGCGCGGCCGACAGGGTCAGGGTCTCGCCGCGGCGCACGTCGAAGGCGTGCCACGACCACACCGGCACGCCGTCGAGGTTGGACTTGCAGTCGGCGCCGGTGAGCGCCACGCGCATGTCCGCGTGGAAGCGCACGGCGGCGCGGCCGAGGGTGAATTCGATGGCGGCCTCGCCGGCCGCGTTGCCGAGCAGGCGGTTGCCGATGGTGAGCGCGACGGTATCGAGCGCGCCCGCGGTGCCCACGCCGAAGCGGCGGAAACCCGGGCGGCCGAGATCCTGGACCGAGGCCAGCGCGCCGGGACGGAGAATTTCGATCACGCCAGCAACTCCTCGACGACGAAGCGCACGGTATCGCCGGGCGCGAACAGGGAAGGCGGATCGCGGTCGGCCACGAACAGCTCGCTGTCCGTGTGCCCGATCAACTGCCAGCCGCCGGGCGCGGCGGCCGGGTAGATGCCGGTCTGCTCGCCGCCGATGCCGACCGAGCCGGCCGGCACCGACAGCCGCGGCTCGTGCCGGCGCGGCGTGGCCAGCGCGGGATCGAGCCCGCCCATGTAGGCGAAGCCGGGCTGGAAGCCGAGGAAGTACACCACGTATTCGCCGGCGCTGTGGCGGCGCACCACTTCCTGCGCGCTCAGCCCGGTGTGCGCGGCCACGTCGGCCAGGTCGGGGCCGTATTCGCCGCCGTAGCGCACCGGGATCTCGACCAGCCGGCCGGTGGCCTCGCGCGCCTCGCCGGATGCCCAGGCGAGCTTGAGGTTGCGCTCCAGCGCCTGCGGGTCGGCGTCGTGGTCGAACACCACGGTGAGGTTGTTCATGCCGGGCACCGCATCCACCACGCCGCGCCATTCGGCGGCGCGCTGCGCCATGGCCCAGATGCGGCGCTGTACGTCGAGCGAGGCCGGCGGCGGCACGCTGCACAGCAGCGCGCGCTCGGCCAGGCGGTGAACGGAACATCGGAACATGGAAAGGCACCGGGAAGGGACCTGACTTGCAGTGTAGGCGCGCGCACCGGACTCGTCAGACGCGGCGCCGGCCGCGAAGCGGTCCGTTGCAATAATCTTTTTTCATCGACAATTTATCGATGAATTCATGATAACCAAACGAGAAGATGATGGGGCTAGGTGTAGACCCTAGGACACTGCCGGGACGGCGGGAGGGACCGGCGCAGCCCCGCCCCGCCTTGGTGCAGGCCGCACCGCGAGGGCGCCGGACGCGCGTCCGCGGCGAGCCGGGCAGTCTCGTTACGAGCCACGGCGGTGCAGGAACGGCGCGGCAGGCGGGCCGGGCGCGCAGGCGGGGGGAAGTCGCGGAAAGCAGAATTTTTTGCGCCGCCGGGAGGAATCGTGGCGTGCCCGCAACGTTCGGCGTGCTGGCGACGGGATGCGAGGGGCCGAACGCGGGCCAAAGACGCGCATGAGAAAGGCGCCGACAAAGAAAAACGGCCGGTGGAAACCGGCCGTTCAGGCTGCTGACGAGATCAGCTTGCTGTCTGCGTTCTGCCCTCTCCCGCGCGCGGGAGAGGGGAGCAAACCTTCGGCAATCGAAGGCTTGCCTGCCCGCGCATCAAGAAAACCGGCGCCGGCTCAGGCGAAGCCGGCCTGATGCGCCTGCTGGTCGGCGTGGTACGAGCTGCGCACCATCGCGCCCACGGCGGCGTGCGTGAAGCCCATCTTGTAGGCTTCGTCCTCGAACATCTTGAAGGTGTCCGGATGCACGTAGCGCATCACCGGCAGGTGGTGGCCCGACGGCGCCAGGTACTGGCCGATGGTCAGCATGTCGATGTCGTGGGCGCGCATGTCGCGCATGACTTCGAGGATTTCCTCGTCGGTCTCGCCCAGGCCGACCATCAGGCCGCTCTTGGTGGCCACGGTCGGATTGCGCCGCTTGAACTCCTGCAGCAGCTTGAGCGAGTGCGCGTAGTCGGCGCCCGGGCGGGCCTGCTTGTACAGGCGCGGCACGGTTTCCATGTTGTGGTTCATCACGTCGGGCGGGCCGGACTGGAGGATGTCCAGCGCCTTGTCCAGGCGGCCGCGGAAGTCGGGCACCAGCACTTCGATGCGGGTGGCCGGCGAGAGCGCGCGCGTCTGCGTGATGCAGTCGACGAAATGCTGGGCGCCGCCGTCGCGCAGGTCGTCGCGGTCGACGCTGGTGATCACCACGTAGTTCAGGCGCAGCTGCGCGATGGTGCGCGCCAGGTTGCCCGGCTCGTTGGCGTCGAGCGGGTCGGGGCGGCCGTGGCCCACGTCGCAGAACGGGCAGCGGCGCGTGCACTTGTCGCCCATGATCATGAAAGTGGCCGTGCCCTTGCCGAAGCATTCGCCGATGTTCGGGCAGCTCGCCTCTTCGCACACCGTGACCAGGTTGTTGGCGCGCAGCACGTCCTTGATCTCGTAGAAGCGCGAATTGCCGGTGGCCGCCTTGACGCGGATCCACTCGGGTTTCTTGAGCTTCTCGGCCGGCACGATCTTGATGGGGATGCGCGCGGTCTTGTCGGCGGACTTCTGCTTGCGGGTCGGGTCGTACTGCTCCGCCTGGGGTTGCGGGGCTTCGCTGGAAGAGGCGATCAGGGCGTCGCTCATAGTGTTCTCCGCACGCGCGGTGCGTGCATGTTCGGCTGGGTGACTAGTTGGCCAGGGCCGCGGCGGGGTTGGGGCCGGCAGCCACGGCGCGCTCGCGCGCCGCTGCCAGTACGTCGCGCAGCGCCGCCGCGAGGCGCCGCGCGATCTCGGCCTGCTGGGCCGCGCTCACGGGCAGGCGAGGCGCGCCCGCCGCATCGGCCGCCGCGTAGGTGGCGCCCGCGGTGGCCATGTCGACCGTTTCCAGGCCGGCATAGCCGCACGGGTTGATGCGCAGGAAAGGCGCGAGGTCCATCTGCACGTTGAGGCTGACGCCGTGATAGCTGCAGCCGTTGCGGATCTTGAGCCCGAGCGCGGCGATCTTGGCGCCCCGGTGCGGACCTTCGGAAAGGTAGATGCCCGGCGCGCCGGCCTTGCGTTCGGCTGCGAGATTATACGCCGCGAGCGTGTCCAGCACGGCCTGCTCGATCGCATGGACCAGCTCGCGCACCATCAGGTGGCGCCGGCGCAGGTCCAGCAGCAGGTAGGCCACGATCTGGCCCGGACCGTGATAAGTGATTTGCCCGCCACGGTCGATGCGCACCACGGGAATCGCCTCGTCGGGCGCCAGCAGGTGCGCCGGGTCGCCGGCCTGGCCGAGCGTGTAGACCGGGGGATGCTCCACCAGCCAGATCTGGTCGGGGGTTTCGGCGGTGCGGGCGGCGGTGTAGGCGCGCATCGCGTCGAAACAGGGCTGGTAGTCCTGGCGGCCCTGCTCGATGACTTGGATCGCTTGCATCCCGGCAGTTTAACGAAAATACGAAAAAGGGGCGGCCGCCACGGGCGCCGCCCCTTCCCGCTGCCGGGTCTTGCGGCGGGTCTTGCCACCGGGTCTTGCCGCGGGCCAGGTCAGGCCGGCCCGCCGTCCCGGGTGTCGCGCGAGTGCACCAGCCGCAGGTGGCCGCGCGCGCGGCCGGGCGGGGCGTCTTCCGCCCCGCCCGGGTGCCGCGGGTCAGGAAGCCGTGATCTGGTCCTGGTTGGGCGTCCATTCGGTCCCTCGAACCAGGCGCCGCGCCATGCGCGCCACCAGGCGCGCCACGTTGGCGGTCGGCCGGCGGGCCTCGGCGATCAGGGCCAGGCGCACCGGCCCGGCGGCGCGCGGATCGATGCTCAGGACGATCTCGTCGCCGCGCTCGAGCAGCATGCTGCCGCCGCAGCGCAGCCAGTGGTCCTCGGAGTCGCCTTCGCGGGTGACCCACAGGTCGATGCCGGCGGCCTCTTCCACGCGCAGGCGCTGGGCGACGTGGATGGAAAGCGAGGTGACTTCGCCCGGGCTCAGGGTGAACAGGGTCGTTGTGAGCAATGTTTTCATGTTGGGCATCCTTCACTGACATCGGCGCCTCTGCGTCCCCGCCGGCCCGGAATGGGCGGCCGCGTCGTGCGCTTGCCCGTCGGGCGCAGCGTCTGCTTCAGCGGAACTGGTGCGGGGTGGAGTACCGATGCATTGCATTCTAGTGATTGCCGAAGCCCTTCCAAAACGATATATTTTCCCGGTTCTTGTTAGAGAAACTCACATAAGGCGAGGCCGGTCATGGCGTTGAAGCGAGCTTGGGAGAATGATCTGCCGCGCGGCTGGCACCGCGAACTGCCGCGCCTGCCGGCGCTGACCGCGCTGCGCGCGTTCGAGGCCGCGGCCCGCCACGAGAGCTTTTCGCGCGCGGCCACCGAGCTGTTCGTCACCCACGGCGCGGTCAGCCACCAGATCCGCGCGCTCGAGGAAGAGCTCGGGCAGCCGCTGTTCGAGCGCAACGGCAAGCGCGTGAGCCTCACGCCGGGCGGGCGCGCCTACGCCATGCGCGTGCGCGAGGCGCTGCTGGAGATCGCCGACGCGACCCGCGCGCTGCAGGCCGGCAACCGCGACAAGCGCCTCACCATCAGCACCATGCCCTCGTTCGCGGCGCGCTGGCTCACGCCGCGCATCGGCAGCTTCATCGAGCAGCATCCCGAGCTGGACGTGGAGCTGCTGTCGTCCAACAGCCTGGTCGATTTCACGCGCGAGGAGGTGGACATCGCGCTGCGCATGGGCAGCGGCGACTATCCCGGCCTGTACGTGGAAAAGCTGCTCGACGACGTGTTCTTCCCGGTCTGCAGCCCGGCCTTCAACGGCGGCAGGCTGCCGGCGCGCCCGCGCGACATGGCCGGCATGCCGCTGCTGCGCGGCGAAGGCGACCCGTGGAAACCGTGGTTCGACGCGGCCGGCCTGGACTGGCCCGAGCCGCGCAAGGGCCTGCTGCTGGAGGATTCCTCGCTGTTGCTGCAGGCCGCCGCCGCCGGCCAGGGCATCGCACTGATCCGCTCCTCGCTGGCCTACAACGACCTGCTGTCGGGGCGCGTGGTGCGGCTGTTCGACGTCAGCATCACGTGCCCGTGGCTGCTCTACTTCGTGTGTTCGCCCGGCATGCTCGAGGCGCCCAAGGTGAAGGCCTTCCGCGCGTGGCTGCTGCCGGAGATGGAAGCGTTCCGCGCCATCCTGGCACAGTGGGGAGACAAGGCGGACAAAGCGGCGGACAAGGCAGCGGACAAGACGGCGGACAAGGCCGGCACCAGGGACAAGACCGACGCGCCCTAGCCGCGCTCAGCCGCCGCCCGGTTCCGCGTCCGCGTCGGGATCGGCGGAAGCGGCCGGCGCGGGCGCGGCCTGTGCCCTGCCCGCGCGCGGATGCGCCTTGTCGTAGACCTTGGCCAGGTGCTGGAAATCGAGCGCGGTGTAGATCTGCGTGGTGGCCACGCTGGCGTGGCCCAGCATTTCCTGCACCGCGCGCAGGTCGCCCGAGGACTGCAGCACGTGGGTGGCGAACGAATGCCGCAGCATGTGCGGATGCACGTCGGCCGGCACGCCGGCGCGGATGGCCTGCTGCTTGATGCGCAACTGCACCGTGCGCGCCGGCAGGCGCCGCCCGCGCGGGTTCAGGAACAGCGCATGCGCGTCCTCCGGCGGCGCGCCCGGGCGCAGCATCTGCGCGCGCACCGCCAGCCACGCGCGCAGCGCCTCCATCGCCTTGCTGCCGACCGGCACCGTGCGCCGGCGCGAACCCTTGCCGATCACCGTGACCTCGGCGCCGTCCATGTCGATCCAGCCGGCCGAGCGGTATTCGCCGTCCTCGGCGTAGCGCTGGTCGAGCTGCACCAGCTCGGACAGGCGCAGGCCGCTGGAATAGAACAGTTCATGGACGGCGCGGTCGCGCACGTCCTCCGCGCCCTCGCCGCCCTGGTACGAGACCAGCGCCACCGCGTGCTCCACCGACAGCGCCTTGGGCAGCCGGTGGCCCGACCTCGGCGCGCGCACGCCGTCGACCGGGTTGGCCTGCACGCCGAGGCCGTGGCGCGCCGCCCACAGGTAGAAGCCGCGCCACGCCGACAGCGCGCGCGCGATGCTGGTGCCGGCCAGCCCGCCGCCGTGCAGGCGCGCGGCAAAGCCGCGGATATGATGGTTCTGCAGCGACAGCAGCGCGCAGCCCGGCGCGAAGCGCTGCGCGTATTCCTGCAGCACGGAGAGATCGCGGCCGTAGCTGGAAAGCGTGTGGGCCGCCAGCTTGCGCCCGCTGGCCAGCCATTCGAGATAGCGCAGCACCAGCGGGTCCGGCGCCGGCTTCGCGGCCGGCGGCGCGATGGCCGCCCCGGGCGCGGCCTTGCGCGTCACGGCGCGGCTCCGGTGCGCTCGCGGGACACGGCGGCGTCAGTCGCGCAGGCGGTTGAGCGCGGCGCCCGCCACCTCGCCGATCTGCGCGAGGTAGGCGGTGCCCATGCCTTCATGGAAGCGCCGCGCCTCGGGCGAGCCCAGCACCAGCAGGCCGAACGCCGCGCCGAGCGTGCCCGGCTCGCGCGACGGCACGCGCAGCGTCACCATCGCCAGCGAGGCAATGTCGTCGCGCTCCAGCCAGGCCGCCGCCTCGAAGCCGCTGTTGGGCCCGCAGTACGGCGCGCGCAGGCCCTCGGCAAACAGGCGCACGTCCTCGCTCACGCCCTGCGTGACCTCCATGTGCGCGTAGCCTTCGGCCACGTGCCACAGCTTGAGCGCCACCACGGGCACCTCGAACACCTGCTGCAGGCCATCCTGCACCGCATACGGCAGCGCGTGCGAATCCACCTCGGCCAGCAGGCGCAACTGCCACGCATGCATGCGCTGCTGCGTGCGGTCGTTGTCGTGGCCGTGGCGCACCAGGTCCGCCAGCTTCAGCTCCAGGCCCTTGTTCTTCTCGCGCAGGATTTCCATCTGGCGCTCCTGCAGCGACACCGCGCGGTGGCTGTGCGGGCTGGTGAGCTGCACGGAGGCCAGCAGCTCGGCGTGGTCTTCGAAGAACTGGGGATTGGTCTGCAGGAAAGTGACGACGTCTTGGGCGTTCATTGGCTTCAACCGGGATGTTTGGCAGGCAGTGTAGCAAACACAAAGCCGGCCAACCCGGGCGCATGCCGAATTCCGGGCGGGCGCCCGGAGCAGGCGCGGCGGGCCGCGCCGGTGCGCCGCGCCGCGCCGGACCAGATCGCGCGTGCGGTCGCGTGTGCGGCGCGCCGCGCCGCTAGCCCTTGCTCCCCGGCATCATGGCCGCCATGACCGAATCCTTGTCGATGAAGCGGTGTTTGAGCGCGGCCAGGACATGCCCGGCGACCAGCGCGCCGCAGCACCACGCGGTCAGGACGTGGACCGTCCCGGCCAGGTCCTGCCGGGCCGCGTCGGGCGCCGCCAGCGGCGGCAGCGGCAGCAGGCCGAGGAACTGCACGGCGCGGCCCGACACCGAGCTCCAGTACCAGCCCGACAGCGGCAGCACGATCAGGGCCACGGCGTAGAGGACGAAATGCCCGAGGTGGGCCGCGCGCTGCATCGGCATGCTCATGCTGGCCGGCATGGCGGGCGCCGGATGCGTGAGCCGCCATGCCACGCGGATCACGATCAGGAACAGCAGGCTGGTGGCGACGGCCTTGTGCAGCGCGGTCAGGCCATGCTGCGGATTCAGCGCGGGCACGTGGGCGGCCACCATGCCGATGCCCCAGCTTGCCAGCCATATCAGCGCCATCAGCCAGTGGAGCGCCTGCGCGGTGCGGGTATAGGCCCCGCCGGTGCGGGCCAGTTGCGGTTTGGTGTGTCTGGTCTTCAAGCTGTCCACTCTCCCGGGATGCCGCGGCCGCCGGCAAACCCGGCGCAAGCGGCGCATCCGGTGAAAGTACCGCGGCGCGGCGGCTTGAGGAATCAGACCATTCGCAATCTGCGCCGCGGGCGGGCCAGTCCTTGACGCACGTCAATGCCCACCACAGGACGACAGGGCCACGGGGCCGCGCGCATCGGCCGCCCCGCCCCCGCGCGCCGCCGCTCAGGCTTCGGCCTGCGCCGCGTAGCGGCTGGCCGGCCGCGCCAGGCCGAGGTTGTCGCGCAGGGTCTTGCCCTCGTATTCGGTGCGAAACAGGCCGCGCTCCTGCAGGACGGGAATGACTTCGGCGACGAATTCGTCGAGGCCGTCGGGCAGGTACGGCGGCTGGATCAGGAAGCCGTCGACGCCGTAGGCTTCGAACCAGGCCTGCATCTCGTCGGCGATCTGCGCGCCGGTGCCGATCACCGTGCGCTGGCCGCGCGCGCCGGCGAAGCGCTCGTAGAGCTGGCGGATGGTCAGGTTCTCGTTGCGCGCCCAGCCCAGCACGTTCTTGAACTGGGTCTGCCCGCCTTCGGTGTGCATGGTGTCGAGCTCGGCCGGCAGCGGGCCGTCCGGATCGCAGCCCGACAGGTCATAGCCGCCCAGCGCGTTCGACAGGACCTCGAAGCCCACGTCGGGATGGATCAGCGATTGCAGGTACTCGTGCTTTTCCTGCGCTTCCCGGGTCGTGCGGCCGACCACCGGATTGAGCCCCGGCATGATCTTGAGCTGGTCCGGCGTGCGCCCGAACCTGGCCATGCGGCTCTTGACGTCCTGGTAGAACGACTGCGCGGCATCGAGCGTGTGCAGCGGCGTGAACACCGCCTCGCACAGCCGGGCGGCCAGTTCGCGCCCCGGCGGCGAGCCGCCGGCCTGGAACAGCACCGGATGGCCCTGCGGCGGGCGCGCGGCGTTGAGCGGCCCCCTGACCGAGAAGAACTCGCCCTCGTGGCCGAGCGTGTGGACCTTGTCCGGGTCGAAGTAGCGGCCGCTGGCGCGGTCGCGCACGAAGGCGTCGTCGTCCCAGCTATCCCACAGGCCGAGCACCACTTCGGCGAACTCCACGGCGCGGCCGTAGCGCTCGTCGTGCGCGTAGTCCACGCGGCCGAAGTTCGCCGCCGCCGCCGCGCCGCCCGACGTGACCACGTTCCAGCCGGCCCGGCCGCCGCTGATGTGGTCGAGCGAGGCATAGGCGCGGGCCACGTTGTAGGGCGCGCTGTAGCTGGTCGACGCGGTGGCCACCAGCCCCAGGTGCTCGGTCACGGCGGCGATCGCCGACAGCAGCGTGAGCGGCTCGAAGTAGACGGCGTACTGCGGCCAGCGGCTGAGCGCTTCCCGCGAGGCATCGCGCACGGCCAGGCTGTCGGCCAGGAACATCAGGTCGAACTTGCCGCGCTCGGCGGTCTGCGCCAGCTTGACGTAATGCTGGAAGTTGGTGCCGGCGTCGATCTGCGAGCCGGGGTGCATCCACGCGGCCACGTGATGGCCCGTGGGATGGAAGAAGGCGCCCAGCTTCATCTGGTCTGGGCGTTGGTTCGAACGCATGGAGATCCTCTTGGTGGTTTCGTGGTTGTACCCGCGAGCGGGCGGTTGTCTCAGTGGGTCGCCGCCGGCGGAATCGGCCAGGTGCTCTCCGGGGTCCACCACAGCGGAATCGAGGCGCCCTCGCCGGCCGAGGCCAGCGCGGACACCGGCGCGCGCACGCGCAGCTCGCGCCCGCCGTGCTGGGCGATGACCAGCAGGCCCGAGCCCATGTTCAGCACGCTGCTGACCCGCGCCACCAGCGTGTTCGCCACCGCGCCCTCGGGCGGCTGGCCGATGTGGATGTCCTCGGGCCGCACCAGCAGGCAGGCCTGGCCCGACCGGTCCGCCGCCAGCGGCCGCGACGCGCGGACCGTGAAGCCGCCCTCGGCCAGCAGCTCGCCGGGCGACGCGCCGGGCCGGCCGTCGAAGATGTTGCTGTCGCCGATGAAGGTGGCCGCGAAGCGGCTGGCCGGATGCGCGTACACGTCCAGCGGCGTGCCGACCTGCTCGATGCGCCCGTGGTTGAACACCACGATGCGGTCGGACAGCGTCATGGCCTCGCTCTGGTCGTGGGTCACGTAGAGCGTGGTGATGCCGACCTGCTGGTGGATGCGCCGCAGCTCGATCTGCATCTGCTCGCGCATGTTCTTGTCGAGCGCGCTGAGCGGCTCGTCGAGCAGCAGCAGCTTGGGCTCGTAGACCAGCGCGCGCGCCAGCGCCACGCGCTGCTGCTGCCCGCCGGAGAGCTGCTTGGGCTTGCGGTCCGCCTTGTCGGCCAGCCCGACCAGGGCCAGCACGCGCTTGACGGCCGCGTCGATGGCGGCGGCCGGGCGCCGCCGCACCTTGAGCGGGAAGGCCACGTTCTCGGCGATGCTCAGGTGCGGGAACAGCGCATAGCTCTGGAACACCATGCCGATGTCGCGCCGGTTGGAGGGCACGTTCTCGACATGCTGGCCGCCGAGCAGGATGCTGCCTTCGCTCGGTTCCTCGAAACCGGCGATCATCATCAGCGTGGAAGTCTTGCCGGAGCCGCTGGGGCCGAGCAGGCTGACGAACTCGCCGTCCTGCACTTCCAGCGCGGCATCGATCACGGCCTGCACCGCGCCGTAGCGCTTCGATACGCCTACTAGCTGCAAATGTGACATCGGATTCAGTTCCTTAATAATTCGTCGCGATAGCGGATGTATTCCTTGAAGCCGCGCTGCGCGACCCCGGCCTGGTAGGCCGCGCGGGCGCGCGAGTCCGGCTCGTAGAGCGGGATGATTTCCTCGCAGCCCGCGCGCAGCGCGTCGAGGAAGCCGGCGATCTCCATGCCGCCGTTGATCGAGCGCTTGAGCGCGGCGGCGCCGTCCGGATGCAGATGGGCGAGCGGGCGCACCGCGTCGAGCACGGCCTCGGCGAACCCTTCGTCGGGCAGCACCTCCGTCACCATGCCCCACGCCAGCGCGGTGCGGGCATCGAGGTTCTTGCCGTAGAACAGCAGCTGCTTGGCGCGGCGGATGCCGACCACCCACGGCAGGATGGTGACGGACGCCGGGTTCCAGTAGCGGATCTCCGGCTCGCCGAAGACCGAGCGCTCCGACGCGAAGATGAAGTCGCACAGGTTGGCGAGGATGCAGCCGGCGCCCAGCGCGTAGCCGTCCACCGCCGCCACCACCGGCTTGCGCGCGTGCCACACGGCCAGGAAGCTCTCCAGGTTGGCGCGCAGCCGCGCGCCGGCCTCGCCCGCGGCGCCGCCCGCGGTCATGTCGAAGCCGGTGGAAAACGCGCGCCCGGTGCCGCGGATGACGATGGCCGCGACGGACCGGTCCAGGTCCGCGGCGCGGACCCGCGCCGCCATCTCGGCCAGCATGCCCGCGTCGAGCGCGTTGAGCTTGTGGGGCTTGTTGAGCGTGAGGACGAGCAGCGGCCCCCGCGTTTCGGCAAGGAGGGTATCGGTCATGAGCGGGGCGCGCCGGTTGCGATCAGCGCGTCGAGAATCACGGGTTGGTCAGCCCCGGCCACCAGCCGCACGGGGTTGAGTTCGATCAGCGACAGCCGCCCGGCCGCCGCCACGTAGAGGTCGCCGATGGTCTCGGCCAGGCGCGCGAGCGCGGCGACGCCGCCGAACAGGTCGCCGGAACGGCTCGCCAGGAAGCGGCCGATGGCGCTGTCGGCCAGCCGCGCTGCCACCTCGCCTGCGCGCGGCGGCAGCGGCACGGCGACGACGTCGCGCACCACCTCCAGCAGGAAGCCGCCCAGGCCGATCACCAGCATCGGGCCGCATTCGGGATCGGTGCTGGCCGCCACGAACAGGTCGATGCCGGCCGCGGTCATGCCTTCGACCAGCAGCGGCGCGTCGACGCATTGCGGGAAGTGCCGCGCCAGCCGGTCGCGCATCAGCGCGGCGGCGCGCTCAACCGCGCCGGCATCGGCGAGGTCGAGCTGCAGCAGGCCGTAGGGCGTGCGGTGCGGGATGCGGTCGTCGATGACCTTGAGCGCGACCGGAAAGCCGATCTCGCCGGCGATGGCGGCCGGCGCGTCGCCGGCGCCCGCCAGCGCGCCGCGCGGCGTGGGCAGGCCGCACGCGCGCAGGAACGCCTTGGCGCGCGCTTCGTTGAGCCAGCCTTCGCTGCGCGGCAACTGGCCGAACACGTCGGGCACACCGGGCACACCGGACATGCCGGGCACGGCCGCCGGCGCGCGCGCCGGGCGCGCCACCGCCGCGCGCCACGCGGCCGCGTGGCCGATCGCGCGCAGCGCGGGCTCGATGCCGCTCAATTGCGCCGCGCCGTGCGCGGCGAGCCGCTCGGCATATTCGCGCCGGAACAGGCCGGCGCGCGAGCTGAGCAGGTAGAACGGCTTGTCGGCGGTCGCGGCGACGTCGAGCAGCGCGTCGACGTAGCGGGTCGGGCGCGTCGGCTGGCCGTCCAGGGTGTCCGTGACCAGCGCCACGGCGCCGTGGTCGGGCGACGCCGCGAACGCCGCCAGCCCGGCGCGCAGGTTGGTTTCGAAATCGCCGTTGCCCCACGCATCGACCGGATTGCCCGGCCCGGACACCGGCCCGATGACCTCTGCCAGTGGCGCGAGGCTCGCCGGCGGCATCGGCGGCAACTCGACGCCGGCGCGCGCGGCGGTGTCGAGCGCGTACTCCACGTGCCCGCCCGACGGGCTGACGATGCCGATGCCCGGCGCGGCCGGCAGCCTGGCCGCGCGCAGGCAGACGATGGTCTCGGTCAGCTCCTCGAGCGTGGCCGCCTCGATGCAGCCGTGGCGGGCCAGCAGTGCCGAGAACACGCGCGCGTCGCCGGCGATGCCGCCGGTGTGCCCCAGCGCCGCGGCGCGGCTCTGCGCGGTCTTGCCGACCTTGAGCACCACCACCGGCTTGCCGCGCGCGCGGGCGTGGTCGAGCGCCGCCAGGAAGCGGTCCATGTCGCGCACGGCCTCGAGGAACAGCGCGATGACCCGCGTGGCCGGATCGTCGGCCAGCGCGGCGAGATAGTCGGCGGCGGTGAGCACCGCCTCGGCGCCGGTGGAGATGACGTGGCTGTAGCCGAAGCGGCGCACGTCGGTCAGCAGGCCGATCGCCATCGACCCGCTCTGCGTGATGAGGCCGACGTCGCCGCCGACCGCCGCCGCGTCGAGCAGCTCGCCCAGGTACAGGGTCGAGCGCGTGGCCGGGTTG
Source organism: Cupriavidus ulmosensis (assembly GCF_977008105.1). Lineage (NCBI taxonomy): Bacteria > Pseudomonadati > Pseudomonadota > Betaproteobacteria > Burkholderiales > Burkholderiaceae > Cupriavidus > Cupriavidus ulmosensis. The sequence goes on along the minus strand of NZ_CDRMWP010000001.1, from coordinate 134,847 downwards.
AGTATGCCCATGCAGTCCGGGCCGCAGAACGCGATGCCGGCGCGCGCGCAGGCCTCCACGATGACGTCGAGCGAAGCGCGCCCGTCGTGCGCGGTGCGGCCGACGCCGCTGGCGTAGGACACCACGCCCCTCACGCCGGCCCCGGCAGCGTCGAGCACGGCCGCCGCCACGCGTTCGGGCGCGACGCACAGCACCGCCACGTCGGGCACCTTGCCGCGCGCGGCCAGCGCCGCCAGCGAAGGCGCGCAGTCGCGGCCCAGGGCCTCGCTGCGGCCCGGGTTGACGGCGTGGATCTCGCCGGCGAAGCCGAGCGCCCGCAGCGAGGCGAAGATCCGCTGCGACGGGCCGGGCCGGTCGGACGCGCCGACGATGGCGATGCTGCGCGGCGCCAGCAGCGGGGTCAGGTCGGGCTGCGCCCTGTCTGCCGAATGATCCACCGTGCGCCTCATTCCGTGATCCGCTCGAGGCCGACCAGCCGGTCGTAGAGCGCCAGCATCGCCATGATGGCGGCGAGCAGCACCATCGACAGCGCCGACGCCGTGCCGAAATCGAGCAGCGTCTCGACCTCGTTGGAGATCAGGCTGGCGATCATCATGTCGTGCGGCGAGCCCAGCAGCGTCGGCGTGACGTAGAAGCCGATGCAGAAGATGAACACCAGCAGCGAGCCGCTGACGACGCCCGGCAGCGACAGCGGCGCGACCACGCTCCAGAACGTCTGCCGCCGGCTCGCGCCCAGGCTGTGCGCGGCGCGGATCAGGTTGACGTCGAGCTTGGACATCACCACGTAGAGCGTGAGCACCATGTAGGGCAGCAGGATGTGCGTCATGGCGATCAGCGACGCCGCCGTGGTGAACAGCAGCACCGGCGGCGGGTCGAAGCCCAGCCACCTGGCCACCTCGGTGTACGGCCCGCGGTTGCCCAGGATCACGGTCCACGCGAAGGTCCTGACCAGGAAGCTGATCCAGAAGCACAGCCCGGTGACGGCCAGCAGCGAGGCCGCCACCAGCCCGCCCTTGCGCGCCATGTAGTGCGCCAGCGGATACCCGAGCAGCAGGCACAGCACGGTGACGGACAGCGCCACCAGCACGGTGCGCAGGTAGACCGTCAGGTAGATCGGGTCGGTGAAGATGTGGCGGTAGTTCTCCAGGCTGAGTTCCGGATCAGAGATGCTGGTCCAGAACGTGTTGGCCAGCGGCACGCCGAACGTGGCGAGCAGGTAGGCCAGCGCGGGCAGCAGCAGCAGCCACGTCGGGATGCCGCGCGGCAGACGCCGCGCGCGCGCGGCGGCCCCGCTGCGCGCGCGCGCGGACACCGGGGCGACGGCGGAGACTTGTTGGGCGTTGGGTGTGGTCATCGGCTGGCCTCCGCCGCCTGGCGGCGTCGTGACAGGAACGTCAGCACCACCATCACGGTCAGTGCGATGGCGATCATGAAGGTGGAAGCGACGGCGATCACCGGATCGGCGTCCAGGTTGATGCTCGAGAACATGCGCCTGGGCAGGGTCGAGACCTCGCGGCTGGAGATGAACAGCGCGATCGTCGCTTCGTCGAACGAATGGATGAAGGCGAAGAATGCCGCGATCAGGAACGCCGGGCGCAGCAGCGGGAACGTCACCAGCATGAAGGTCTGCGCCTGCGTCGCGCCGCAGATCGCCGCGGCGCGCTCCAGGTTGCGGTCCAGGTTGCGCAGCGACGCCGACATCGCGGTCAGCACCACCGGGATCGAGATGCAGGTATGGGCGAGGATCACCCCGAGGTAGGTCTGGTTCAGGCCCACCACGCCGAACACCGAGTAGTAGCTGATCGCCATGATGATGCTGGGCACCAGCATCGGCAGCAGCAGGATGATCTGCAGCGCGCGCCGCGCGCCGAACTCGCGCCGGCACACGGCGAACGCCGCGGGCGTGGCCACCAGCAGCGTGACGATGCTCGACGCCACCGCGATCAGGAAGCTGTTCAGCGTGGGCCGCAGCCAGTCCGCGGTGAAGTAGGCGCGGTAGTGTCCGAGCCAGTAGCTCGGCGGCGGGAACTCGAACGAATGCGCCGAGCTGAACGACATCGGCACCACGATCAGCAGGGGCGCGAGAATGAAGATGGCGACACCCAGCGCGACGATGGCATTCGCCGCGCTGGGACGCTCGAGGGCGTTGGCGCTCATGGTTATTGCTGGAGCCAGCGCTGGAAGCGCCGCTCGGCCTGCGTCATGAGGTCGCCCATGCCGCGCGCGTCGAACTCGATCGCGCCGCTGGCGTAGGCGGGATTGGTCGGCATGTTCCTGGCCTGCTCGGGCGTCACGTACTTGAAGGCGGCCGGGTTGAGCGGGCCGTAGGCGCCGTCGACGCAGAAGCCCGCGTTGTTCTTCGGCTCGAGCGCGAACTTGAGGAACTCCCAGGCGAACTCGGCGCGCGGCGTGCCGCGCGACACGATCCAGTAGGTGCGGTCCATGGTGAACTCGTTCCACACGATCTCCACCGGCGCGCCGGTCTTGCGCAGGGCCACGCCGTGGGCATGCCAGACCGAGGCCATGTTCACCTCGCCGTCGCCGAGCAGCTCGCGGATCTGCGGGCCGGTGGTCCACCACACGCGCGTGCTCTGCTTGATCTTGTCGAGGCTGCGGAAGGCGCGGTCGAGGTCGATCGGGTAGAGCTTATCGCGCGGCACGCCGTCGGCCAGCAGCGCGAACACGATGGTCTGCGACAGCTCGCGGCCCAGCGAGCGCGGGCCGGGAAACTTGCCGACGTTCCAGAAGTCCTGCCAGGTCTTGATCGAGCCGGGCGCGTAGCGGGTGGTGTTGAAGCAGATGTTGGTGGAGTAGGCGTGGTTGCCGACGCCGTGCTCGAGGATCTGGCCGGCGGGCACCGTGTCGCGCCCGAAGATGCCGTAGTTGATCGGCTCGAGCAGGTTCTGCTTCATCGCCTGCACCACGTTGGGCGCGCCGACGGTCTGGATGTCGAACTCGTAGACGCCGGTGCGGGCCTGCAGCGCTAGCTTGGCGAACGACGCGCCGGGCGCGCTCTTGATCTCGATCCCGGTCTTCCTGGTAAACGGGTCGAAGAGGTTCTTGCGCGCGGCGGCTTCCCAGGAGCCGCCCTGCGAGTTGACGTAGAGCACCTTCGGCTGGGCGCGCACGATCGCCGGCATGGCGAGCGCGGCAGTGGCGGCCGCGCCGGCGCGCAGCACCTGGCGGCGCGTGGCGCCGTGGGCGGGGGTGCCGTGGTTGTCCGTGGTTTGGTTCGACATCGAGATAGCGGGTCCGGTTGTTGTTGAGTGGCTTCAGCGGGGAAAGCGCTGACGAGCGATGCAAGCGGCGGGGGCGCCGGGCGCAATGAAAACGATGAGGACAGGCGGATGGATCAAAGCAATTGATATGCCAATTTCCGGCGGAAAAGCCGTATCGCGCGCTTCCTGATAAAAATATGGTGTACCACGCAATTGCCTTGCGCCAGAGCGCGCGCCGAGGCGCCAGCCGCGCCCGGGCGCGGCGCCGGCACCGCGCGCGCCGCACGATGCCGGTGCCTTGTCGCAGGGCACGCTGCACTCCGATCAGGCATGGGAGGTGCACCACATGACGTCGCCGGCACGCCGGCGCACGGTAACGGGCACGCGGCGGCCGCTGCCGCGCCGCCGCGCGCCGCCGGTGCTAGAAGCGGTGGCGCATGCCGATCAGGCCGATCAGCTGGTGGTTGCTGGTCGACGCCGTGGCGCCGGTGATCGCCGCCACCGCGCGGCCGCCCGACGCGTCGGTCCCGCCGGCGTGCTGGTAGAACGCGTTGGCGAACAGGTCGGTGCGCTTGGACAGGAAATAGTCCGCGCCGAGATTGACCTGGTGGTACACCGCGCTGTCCAGGTTGTCGGCATTGCTGTTGTGCGTGTAGGTGTAGGCCACGCCCAGTTGCAGCGCCGGCGTGAGCTGGTACGTGAAGTTGCCTTCGACGATGTCGAACACGGCCGTGCCGCGGAAGCGGCTCTGCGCGGCGCTCAGGTTGGCGACCGCCACCTCGCCCAGGTTGCGAAAGCGCGTGTTGGTGTAGGTCACGGCGAGCCTGGCCGGGCCGCGCTCGTAGGCCGCCGCCGCGGCGAAGATCTGCTGGGTCTTGGCCGACGCGTAACCGGAGATGGCGGCGTTGGTGATGTTGTTGTTCACCGCGCTGTCGCTGGCCTTGTTGCCGAAGAACGAGAAGTTGGGGCGGTCGACCTGGTTGTACGCCGCGGCCAGCGAGAACGGCCCGGAGGCATAGTCCGCGCCGAACGACCAGGTCTGGTTCTGCGAGACGCTGCCGGGCGCGCCGCCGAAGCTGTAGTTCGCGCCGAAACGCATGCCGCCGAAGGTCGGGCTCAGGTACTTGATCGCGCTGTTGATGCGGTTGAAGTTGTCCAGCGCGTCGACGTCGCCCACGTGGGTGCCGTAGCCGATGCCGGACGCGGCCCACGTGCCGCCGGACGTGAACGGGCTGATGAAGTCGTACTGGGTGGTCGCCTGGCGGCCGAGCGAGACCGCGCCCGCGCGGGTGGAGGACAGGCCGACGTAGGCGCCGCGCCCGAACAGCGTGCCGCCCTGCCCGCTGGTGCCGTTGATCGAGCTGAAGCCGCTTTCCAGGCGGAAGAACGCCTGCGTGCCGCCGCCGAGATCCTCGGTGCCGCGCAGCCCCCAGCGCGAGCCCGAGGCGTTGCCGCTGGTCAGCAGGTACTGCTTGGAGCCCTTGGCGTTCGAGTTGTAGGTCAGGCCGGCATCGACGATGCCGTAGAGCGTGACCGAGCTGGTCTGCGCATGCGCCCCGGACAGGCCGCCCAGCGTGGTGGCGGCGGCAATCAGTATCGTTTTTTTCATGGCTCATTTCCTGAAGGTAAGGTGGTACGAAAAGGACGGGCACGCATGCCTCTCCGTGCGGCGCCATGCCCGTGATGCGAACAACAAATGAAGCAAACGAAACCGGGCGCCGGCCGTGTGCGTCCCGGCCCGCCGCGGGCGGCAGGCCAGGAGACGGACACGGCGATTGCCCGTGACGAACAGAAAGCGCCGCCGGCAGACAGCACGTGGCGAACCGCCGCGCAGGCGCGAGCGCTCCCCGCCGTGGCCGCGCGATGGCGCCACGAGCTGGCTGGCAATGCTTTCTGGTACGTGCCCGGGACCGCCCGCCCCGCCGCCGCGAACGCCCGCGAGGTCAGGCGCGGGCGCCCGCGGCGCCGGGGAAGCGGTCTGCGCCGTCGGACGACGGCCGCGCGCTCAGGTCTGTGTCGAGACCACAGCGCCGCGTTCGTGCAGGACGTAGTTGCCGTCCTCGCCGAACAGGCTGGAGATGGGCCACGGCTGGTGGAAACGCAGCCACAGCCGCAGCATGTGGCGCTGCTGATGCCGCTCCGGTCCGTTGACGAAGCCGGTGCGGGAATGCAGCATGGTCAGGTTGTTGCAGAAGGCGATGTCGCCCGGCGCCATCGTGAAGTCGACGCGCAGGTCCTCGCGCTGCGTCAGCGCATCGAAGAAGTCGAGCGCCTCGCGCTCCAGCGGCGTCAGCGGCACGCCGCGCTTCTCGGCGCCGGCGTTGATCTGGTTGCGGATGTAGCGGCAGCGGATCACGCCGTTCTCGTGGCCGAACACGGGCAGCGGCAGCGCCGACACGCCCTTGCCGGTGAGGGCCTCCTCGCGGCGGATGTAGTAGAAGCCGTTGTAGAGCAGGCCCAGGTATTCCGGGTGCTCGGCGAGGATGATGTTGTAGATCGACAGCGCGCTGACGTAGCTGCTGCGCCCGCCCGACAGGCCCTGGCGCAGGCACATCAGGCCGAGCAGGTCGGCGCGGTCGGTGTGGAACGGCAGGTAGGCGCTGGTCTCGTAGCCGCGCACGTCGATGCGGCCGTATTCGCGGCCCTGGTCGAACACGTGGCCGAGCAGGTCGCCCTTCGGGTTCTGGCCGAGCGGCTCGCCCAGGTACAGGCCGATCCCCCAGTAGATCATGCAGACCTCTTCGTCGCTGAAGCCGGCGATGTCCAGGCCGCGCAGCAGCACGATGCCCATGCCGTCGCGCACCTCGGCGGCGAGGGCGGCGAGCCGCTCGCGCAGCGCGCCGAGCGGGAAGTCGCGCTGCTGCCAGTGCAGCATCGGCACGCCGCCGGCCTGCGCGTGGCGCAGCGCCGCGGCGATCTCGTCCTGCTCCGCGCCGCTCAGCCACCACTGCCAGCTCTCGCTGTCGATCAGGTCGGCACGGCGCCACGCCTGCGGGGTGGCGACGGGCTGCGTCCAGACTGTTGCCTGCATTTCGGTTCTCCGTTCTGGTAAGGGGGATCTGGAAGTCATCGGCGCCGGGTGTCCAGCGCGTCGCGCAGCCCGTCTCCGAAGACGTTCAGCGAGATGACGAGCACGAAAATCATGGCGCCCGGCGCGATCGCCATCCACGGCGCCGTGGTCATGTATTGCTGGGCCGCGTTGAGCGTGCTGCCCCACGACGGCGCGGGCGGCTGCTGCCCGAGGCCGAGGAACGACAGCGAGGCCTCGGCGATGACGGCCGCGGCGGCGGTGATGCTGGCCTGCACGAACAGCGGCGGCAGCATGTTGGGCAGGATGTGGCGCAGCGCGATGCGCAGCGGCGAGGCGCCCACGGCGCGCGCGGCCTCCACGTAGTCCTCGGCGCGGATCGTCATGGCCGCGGCGCGCGCCAGGCGCAGGAACGTGGGCAGCGCCGCCACGCCGATGGCGAGGATCGAATTGCGCAGGTCCGGCCCGAGGAAGGCGGCCAGCGCGATGGCCACGATCAGGAACGGTACCGCCAGCATCGCGTCGGTCACGCGCATCACGAGCATGTCGAGCCAGCCGCCCGCGTAGCCGCACGCCACGCCCAGCGGCACGCTCACGGCGCACGCCACCAGCACCGGCAGGAAACCCGCCAGCAGCGACGCGCGCGCGCCCCAGATCAGCCGCGACAGCACGTCGCGCCCGACCTCGTCGGTGCCGAGCAGGTGCAGCGCGGAGGGCGCCTTGCGGATCATCAGGAAATCGGATTGCAGCGGATCGTAGGGCGCCAGGAACGGCGCCAGCACGGCGGCCAGCACGAACAGCAGGATGGCGGCGCCGGCCAGCACGCTCGACGGCCTGTGCAGCAGGCGCCGGCCGGCCGAGCGCAGGCGGCTCTGCGGGCGGCTCTGCGGGCGACTTTTCCGGCGGACCGCGGCCGGGCGCGGCAGTTGCGGGGCGATGGTCGGCATCGTCAGGTCCTCAGGCGCGGGTTGATGACGAAATACAGGACGTCGGCGAGCAGGCTCGCGGCGATGAACATGACCGAGGACACCAGCACCAGCCCCTGCACCACCTGGTAGTCGCGGTTGAGCACGCTGTCCACCAGCAGCTTGCCGAAGCCGGGGATCGAGAACACCTGCTCGGTCAGCACGGCGCCGGCCAGCAGTTGCCCGAACTCGATCGCGCCCAGCGTCACCACCGGCATCAGCGCGTTGCGCAGCGCGTGGCGCAGCACCACGCGCCATTCGCTCAGCCCCTTGGCGCGCGCGGTGCGGACGTAGTCGGCCTGCAGCGCGTCCAGCATGGCGCTGCGCATGTGGCGCATCAGCACGCCGGCGATGCCGGTGCCCAGCACGATCGACGGCAGCACGAAGCCCATCACGCTGCGCACCGGGTCCTCGCGGAACGGCACGTAGCCGGACGCGGGAAACCAGTTCAGGTGCACCGAGAACGCCAGCACCAGCAGGATGCCGAGCCAGAAATGCGGGATCGAGATGCCGGTCAGCGCGAGGCCGCTGGCCACCGCGTCGCCGAGCCGGCCCTTGCGCGTGGCGGCGACGATGCCCAGCGGAATGCCGATGGCCAGCGCGATCGCCATCGACGCCAGCGCCAGCTGCAGCGTGATGCCGAGCTTGCCGGCCAGCAGCTCGCTCACGCCGATGTCGTTGCGCATGGACACGCCGAGGTAGCCGTGCAGCGCGCCGGCCAGCCAGCGTCCGTACTGGACGTAGACCGGCAGGTCCAGGCCGTACTTGTGGCGGATCTCGTCGAGCATCCGCGCGTCCACCGCCTCGCCGCCGGCGAGCGCGAGCGCGGGGTCGCCGGGCAGCATGCGCTGCAGCAGGAAGATCAGCGTCGACAGGATCAGCACGGTCGGCAGCGCCAGCGCGATGCGGCGGCCGATGAACAGGAGGAATCTCATGGCCGTGCGTTCCTAGGGCTGGAGCCGGATGCCCTTGACCCGGATGGTGCTGTCCGGGTGCGGCACGAAGCCCGACACCTTGGTGCTCAGCCCGGTGAAGGTGCGGCGATGCCACAGCACCGACACCGGATAGTCGGTGGCCAGTATCGCGTTGACCTGGCGGTAGAGGCGCTCGCGCTCGCCGTCGCTGGTCGCCTCGCGGGCCTGCACCATGACCTTGTCGAGCTCGGGGTCGCAGAACTTCGAGTCGTTCTGCGGCCCGCTGCAGGCGATGTGCGCGTAGATGTTGCCGTCCGGATGCGGGCGCCCGCTCCAGAAGTTGAAGATCGCGTCGAAGTCGCCGCGGCGGGCGTTCTGCAGCATGACCGCGTCTTCCTGGGTCTCGATCTTCATGGTGATGCCGGCCTCCGCCAGCATCGCCTGGATCATCTGCGCGGCCTCCTGGCGCTCGCGCTCGGGCGGCACCAGCAGCGAGAACGCCAGGCGCGGCACGCCGGCCTCCTGCAACAGCCGGCGCGCCGCGGCGACGTCGCGCGCGGGCACCGGATGGGCCTTGTCGTAGTAGCGGCTGTTCGGATTGACGAACTGGTTGCCGGCCAGGTACTGGTCGTTGAAGAGCGCCTTGACCAGGACCCTGCGGTCGATCGCCAGGTCCACCGCGCGCCGCACGCGCACGTCGCGGAAGGTGGCGGCGCGCGCGCCGTTGCCGCTGTTGTAGCGGATGTAGTGGTAGCCGAGGTCGGACGCCGACACGATCTTCGCGCGCGCGTCGCCGGCGAGCTGCGGCAGGTCGGCCGGCGTGAGCCGCTCGGCGATCTGGATCTGCCCCGAGCGCAGCGACGACAGCCGCACGGTGGAATCGCTGATGGGCAGGTATTCGATGCGGTCCGGATCGCCCTTGGTCTGGGCGGCGTCCCAGTAATCGGTGAACTTCTCCACCACGATGCGGCCCTGCGGCACGCGCTCGACGAAGCGGTATTCGCCGGCGCACACCGGCTGCGAGCCGAAGCGGTCGCCCAGGCGCTGCGCGGCCTGCGGCGCGACCATCATGCCGGCGCGCTCGGCCAGGCCGAACAGCAGCAGGTTGGCCTGCGGCGCCTTGAGCACGAAGCGCACGGTGGCCGCGTCGACCACGTCGACGTGGTCGACCATGCTCAGCTCGGTGCGGCGCAGCGAGCCCGGCAACTGCATGTGGCGGCCGATGTTGTAGCGCACGGCCTGCGCGTCGAGGGGCTCGCCGTCGTGGAACTTCACGCCGGGGCGCAGCTTGAGCGTGACGGACAGGCCGTCCTTGGCGATCTCGTAGCCGGCGGCGAGCTGCGGCGTGAGCGTCAGGTCGGTCTTGACGTCGAACAGCTTGTCGCACAGCGCGGTCAGCGGCTGGCGGCCGGTGGCGAGGCGGTTGAGCGTGGGGTCGAGCGTGTCCGGGTCCTCGTTCAGGCCGATCCGCAGCACGCCCTGGGCGGCGGCGTGGCCCGCCAGGCAGGCGGCGAGCGTGAGGAAGAGAAGAGACGGGAGCTTGCGCATGGGATGTCGGGGGTGGCGGGTTGGATGGGGGCGGTGACGGGTGAGGTGGCGGGTCAGGCGGGCGTGGCGGGCATCACGGGCGTGGCGGGCGTGGCAGGCGTGACGGGCTGGCGGAACCGCTCGAGCAGGCGCGCGAGCCGCGGCGCCGGCGGCTGCGTCAGCGACGGGCTCAGCCCCTGCCACGGCGGCAGCTCGCGCCAGTGATGGCAGGCGCAGCCGTGGCCGGACTCGTCCGCCGCCAGCTCGGGCGCGCTGCGCCGGCACAGCTCGGTCGCGAACGCGCAGCGGGGATGGAAGCTGCAGCCCGGCGGCGGATCGAGCGGGCTGGGCAGGTCGCCGCCGAGCACCATGCGCGGGCGCTGGCCGGCTTCCAGCGCCGGCACGGCATCCAGCAGCGCGCGCGTGTACGGGTGGCGCGGCGCGCCGAACAGCGCGCCGGTGGGCGCCGTCTCGACCAGCCGGCCGAGGTACATCACCGCCACGCGGTGGGCGACGTGGCGCACCGCCATCAGGTCGTGCGAGATGAACAGCATGCCGACGTCGGTCTGCCGCTGCAGCGCGCGCAGCAGGTTGAGCACCTGCGCCTGGACCGACACGTCGAGCGCCGAGACCGGCTCGTCGCACACGATCAGCTGCGGCTCCAGCGCGAGCGCGCGGGCGATGCCGATGCGCTGGCGCTGGCCGCCCGAGAATTCGTGGGGATAGCGGTCCATGTGCGAGGCGTTCAGGCCGACCATCGCCAGCAGCTCCGCCACGCGCCGCTCGATGCCCGAGCGCAGGTCGACGCGGTGCACCACCAGCGGCTCGCCCACGAGTTCGCGCACGGTCATGCTGGGATTGAGCGAGCTGAACGGGTCCTGGAACACCAGCTGGATGTCGCGCCGGTGGTTGTGCATCTCGGCGCGGCCGAGCCGGGTCAGGTCCGTGCCGCGGAATGCCACCGAGCCGGCGCTGGCATCCATGAGGCGCAGGATGAGCCGGCTGACGGTGGACTTGCCGCAGCCGCTCTCGCCGACCAGGCCCAGCGTCTCGCCGGCGGCGATGTCGAACGAGACGCCGTCGACCGCGGCGACGCGGCCGCGCCGGCCGAACAGGCCGCCCGCGTTGTAGTGCTTCTTCAGGCCGCGCACGCGCAGCAGGGGCGCCTCGGCGGCGGGCGTGGCGGGCATGGTGGCCGTGGTGGTCATTGCATCCGGCGCGGCAGGATTCATGGCGTGTCTCCGAGCGGCGCCGCGTGGCAGGCCGCGCGATGGCCGGGGAACAGTTGCCGCGGCGCGGGCGCCGCGGTGTCGCAGTCGGGCAGCGCGAACGGGCAGCGCGGGCGGAACGCGCAGCCCGCGCCGAGCGTGCGCAGGTCGGGCACGCTGCCGCCGATGGCGACCAGCGGCTGGTCGCCCGGCTCGGCGCGCGGCACCGCGCCCAGCAGGCCGACCGTGTACGGGTGCTCGGGATGCGCCATCACGCGGTGCGCCGGGCCGTGCTCCACGACGCGCCCGGCGTACATGACCGCGATGTCGTCGGCCAGCCCGGCCACCAGCCCGAGGTTGTGCGAGATCAGCACGATGGCGGTGCCGCGCTCCTGCCGGATCTCGTGCAGCAGCTCGACGATCTGCGCCTGCACGGTGACGTCGAGCGCCGTGGTGGGCTCGTCGGCGATCAGCAGCCGCGGGTTGCAGGCCAGCGCCATCGCGATCATCACGCGCTGGCGCATGCCGCCCGACAGGCGGTGCGGATAGTCGTCGAAGCGCCGCTCGGCGGACGGAATGTGGACCTGCCGGAGCAGCTCGACGGCGCGGCGGCGGGCCTCGCGCCTGTCGACCGCTTCGTGGGCGGTGATCGACTCGGCGATCTGGTCGCCGATGGTGAAGGCCGGGTTCAGCGACGACATCGGGTCCTGGAAGATCATCGCGATCGCGCGGCCGCGCCGCAGCCGCCGCTGCGCGGCGGACATGGCCAGCAGGTCCTGCCCTTCGAACTCGATGCGCCCGGCGGTGATGCGCGCGGCCGGCTGCGGCAGCAGGCCCATGACGGCGAGCGAGGTCACGCTCTTGCCGCTGCCGGACTCGCCCACGATGCCGAGGCAGCGGCCCGCGTGCAGCTCGAGGCTGACGCCGCGCAGCGCGGGAACGGCGGCGGCGCCGGCGCCGAACGCGACCGACAGGTCGCGGATGCTCAGGATCGGCGCCGCGGCGGCCTGCCACGCGCGCGGCGCGTCGGCTTCGGCGGCTCCGGCGGCTTGGTTCGTGTCGGTCGCGCCCTGCGGCGCGGCCGCGGCGCGCGGCCTCATCATGCGGATGCTCGCGCTCATGCCGGCATCCGGTCAGGTGCGGGCGGGGGGACTATCGTCATGCCAGTGGCTCCGGGGCTGGGAGAACATGGACTTGCGGGGACGAGGCCGGCCGCCTGCGGCGCGGCCTCGTCGGCACCTGGCCGATACATTGCCGGCCAGGCGCCGGGGACGGACGGTTATGCGGGCACGTGCGCCAGCATGCGCTGGAAGCGCCCCGGCGACGGACGGTCCAGGCCGAGGTGCTCGCGCAGCGTCGACCCTTCGTAGTCCTCGCGGAACACGCCGCGCCGCTGCAGCTCCGGCACGACCTGCTCCACGAACACCGTGAGCTGCTCGGGGAAATACGGCGGCATGATGTTGAAGCCGTCGCAGGCGCCTTCGCGCAGCCAGCGCTCCATCAGGTCGGCCAGCTGCTCCGGCGTGCCCACGAAGCCGTGGTGGGCGCGCGAGCGGGCGATCAGCCGCGCGCTGTCGGCGATGGTGAGCTTCTGGCGTGCGGCGGTGGTGAGCAGCATGTCGGCGTTGGCGGTCGGCTTCTTCACCGCGCGGATCGTCTCGACCGGCAGCAGTTCGTCGGGCTGGCGGTCGTACAGCGGGAAGCCGAGGTTTTCGCTCAGCATCCACACCCCCACTTCGGGATGCACGAGATCGGCCAGCTCGCGCTCCAGGCGCAGCGCCTCCGCCTCGGTCGCGCCGATCAGCGGCGACAGCCCGGGCATGATCACGACCTCGTCCGGGCGCCGGCCGTAGCGCGCCATGCGCGCATGCGTGGACAGGCGGAATTCGCGCGCCTGGGCCAGGTCGGTCTGCGCGGTGAACACCGCCTCGGCCACCAGCGCGGCGAACTCCAGGCCCGGCGGCGAGCCGCCCGCCTGCACCAGCACCGGCCAGCCCTGCACCGGGCGCGGCACCGGCAGCGCGCCGGCGACGGTGAAGCTCTCGCCGCGATGGTCGATCGGGCGGGCCGGCGCGGCAGGTGAGTCGCCGCGGCTGTCCCACAGCGCGGTGCACACGTCGACGAACTCGCGGCCGCGCACGTAGCGGTCGGCCTTGGGCATGGCCTGCTGCCGGCTGAAGTTCAGCGAGGCGCGGTCCTCCCACGTGGTGACGACGTTCCAGCCGGCGCGTCCCGCGCTCAGGTGGTCGAGCGTGGCGAACTTGCCGGCGATGGCGAACGGCTCGTGGTACGTCGTCGACAGCGTGCCGACCAGCCCCAGCTTGTCCGTGACCGACGACAGCGTGGACAGCAGCGAGACCGGATCGAGATTCGACACCGCCTGGCGGCCGAAGAAGCGGCCGTCCTTCTCGCGGGTAAACAGCGTGTCGCCGACGAAGAACAGGTCGAACTTGCCGCGCTCGGCGAGCTGCGCCGCGGTGCGGTAGAAGTCGAGCCCGGTCACGCCCGCGGCGGGCGTCGACGGATGGCGCCAGCCGGCGATGTGGTGGCCGCCGGGATAGATGAACAGACCCAGGTGCAGTTGCCTAGCCATGAACGGAGACCTCGGAGAAGCGGTTGGAAGGGCGCGCGAGGGCGAGGCGGTCGCGCAGCGTGGCGGCCGGCTGCGCGGCATCCGCCGGCGGGCGCCCCGCGAGGCAGGGAGCGACCTCGCTGGCGAAGCGCTCCAGATCGTCGGGCAGCACCGCCGGCGCGATGTGGAAGCCGTCGCAGATGCCCGCCGCGTACCACGAATCCATCAGTTCGCGCAGGCGCGCGGCGCTGCCCGCGAAGCGGTAGCCGGGCATGGCCGGCGCCGTCGGCGGCGCCAGCGCGTCGAGATGCGCCATGCGCTGCGCCGCGGCCTCGTCGGAATCGGCCAGCACCACGGACAGCGTGGCCAGCACGCGCGGCGCGCCGTCGGGCCGGCCCTGCCGCCGCGCCGGCGCGCGCAGGTCGCCGCGCAGCGACGCGAGCGCTTCCGGCGAAGCGCAATCGGCCAGGAACACGTCGCCGAACCGGGCCGCCAGCGCAAGGCCGGGCGCGGACGCATCGTCGAACGCCATGACGGGATGGCCCTGCACCGGCCGCACCGCGGTCAGCGGACCGCGCACGCCGAAGTACGCGCCGGCATGATGGATCGGGTGGATGCGGGCCGAATCGGCGAACAGGCCGGCTTCCTTGTCGGCCAGCACCGCGCCGTCTTCCCAGCTATCCCACAGCTTGGCGAGGACCTCCAGATATTCGCCGGCGCGCGCGTAGTGCGCGTCGCGCGAGAGCGGCGGCGCATGGGCGAAGGCGGCGTCGCCGCCCTCGCGCCAGCGCAGGTCGCACAGCAGCGCGGTGCGCCCGGCCGACAGGCCGTCGAGCACCGAGAACGCGCGGGCGGTGTGGAACGGCTCGGTGTGCGCGAGCGCCACCGCGGCGCCAAGGCCGATGCGCGGCACCTGCGCGATCAGGGAGCCGAGCAGCGGCGTGGTGTCGGGCGCCAGCGCGACGGGCGCGCCTTCGGCGGATGCGGCGGACGTGAAGAACACGCAGTCGAACGCGCACGACTGCGCGCGCCGCACCACGTCGGCATAGCGCGGGAAACCCGACGACGAAGCCGCCAGGGTCGATACCCGCCGTGCTGCGGGATGATGGCCGTACTCGGCGATCGACAGGGTTAGGTCCATAAGTCCGGATAGCGTTGTTTGCGGGGAAATGGCGACACCGTGCTTCGTCGAAGGAATCTCAACGCAAAAGGCGTGCCAATACGTGGTGTGCCACGTAAATCCCGGCGGCGATTGGCGCGCGCGCGCGCCGCGGCGCATATCCGGCGGTTTCGGCGGGTCCCCGGCGCGATCTTCCGCCAGAAGCGTGGTGCACCACATGAATGCGATGCGCCACCTGGACCCGGATCATCGTTGTGCGGGCGCACTTCATAAGTGCGATGTTTTTGACGCAGATCAGAGCATGGACGGAGAAATATCGATCCCGTCACATCCGGCCGCGGCGAGGCGGAATCCGCGCGCGGCGGACGGCGGCTCGGGCCGCGCCGGGCGTGGAGTTTGCGGCATGTCCCGCATTCGGGTGGCTTGCCGGCCCGCCGGAGACATGGCGGCGCGGCGGCGGGCGCGGCGGTTGGCGGCGCGCCCCGCGGGAATCGCCTGCCGCGGGGAACGGGCAGGCGTATGGTGGGTGCGGGAGGTGGTGCGGGAGGTGGTGCGGGAGGTGGTGCGAAAGGCGGCGCGAAAGGCGGCGCGCCGCCGGCGCGAAGGCGCGAGGCCGGGCGGCCCGGCCCCCGCGTCAGGTCTGGATCAGGCGCTTCTGCCGCGAGATGCTCATCAGGATGCCGATGCCCATCCCCAGCGTCACCAGCGCGGTGCCGCCGTAGCTCATCAGCGGCAGCGGCACGCCCACCACGGGCAGGATGCCGCTCACCATGCCCATGTTGACGAAGGCGTAGGTGAAGAAGATCAGCGTGATCGAGCCCGCCAGCAGCCGCGAGAACAGCGTCGGCGCGTTGGCGGCGATGTACAGCCCGCGGAAGATCAGCAGCAGGTAGAGCACCAGCAGCACGGCGTTGCCGACCAGGCCGAACTCCTCCGAGAACACCGCGAAGATGAAGTCGGTGTGCTTCTCCGGGATGAACTCCAGGTGAGTCTGCGTGCCCTTGAGCCAGCCCTTGCCGAACACCCCGCCCGAGCCGATGGCGATGATCGACTGGATGGTGTGGAAGCCCTTGCCGAGCGGATCGGTGGTCGGGTCCAGCAGCGTGCAGATGCGGTGCTGCTGGTAGTCGTGCAGCACCGGCCAGTTCACGCCGGGCGCGCACATGTCGTTCTCGAACGTGATCAGCAGGCCGACCGCCACCACCAGCGCCACCAGCAGCGGCAGGATGATCTTCCACGACAGCCCGGCGAAGTAGATCACGTACACGCCGGCGGCCAGCACCAGCAGGCCGGTGCCAAGGTCGGGCTGCTTGGCGATCAGGCCCACCGGCACGCCGAGCAGCAGCAGCGCCACCACGAAGTCGTACCAGCGCACCGAGCCCTCGCGCTTCTGGAAGTACCACGCCAGCATCAGCGGCATGGCGATCTTCATGATCTCGGACGGCTGGATCACCATGCCCACGTTGAGCCAGCGCCGCGCGCCCTTGCGGATCAGGCCGAACATGGCCACGCCGATCAGCAGCGCCACGCCCACCGTGTAAAGCGGCACCGCCACCCGCATCAGCGTCTGCGTGGGCAGGTAGGCGATCACCCACATCACCGCGTAGGAGAGCAGGATGTTGCGCAACTGGTCCTCGACCCGGCCGGGCATGTCGATGGCGGCCGAGTAGAGCGCCACGATGCCGGTGGCGAACAGCAGGAACACGATCAGCGCGAGCGGCTTGTCGAAGCCGGTCAGCGCGGTCTTGATGAATGACAGGACGCGGCGTTTGTCCATGCGCGTCTCCTTCAGCGGGTAGCGTTGGCGCCGCCCGCGCCGGGGGCGGCGACGGGCCTGGCGCGGGGTTTCGGGGCGGTGGCGGCCGGTGCCGCCGGCGCGGCCTGGGCCGGCGCCGGCGCCGGGCGGCTGTGGCCGAGCGCCTGCGCCATGCGCTCGTCCAGCGTCTGCACCGCCGAGGCGGGCGGGATCGCGGCCGGGTCGATCAGCGGCGCCGCCACGGCGGCGGAAGCGCCCGGCGCGCGCGCCACCGGCGTGCTGGCCGCGCCGGCCGCGCCGGCCGCAGCGGCAACCGCCGCCACCGCGACGGCGCTGGCGCTGGTGGCGGCCGCCTCGCTGGCGCCCATCACGGTGGCGCTGGCGATGCTGGCGGTGTGGCCCGTGGTGAACACGCTGGGCGTGTCCACGGGCGGCTTGCCGCCGGCGCGCTCGGCGGCCGGCGGGGCGATGGCCGCCAGTTCCTCGGGCCACTTGCCCACCAGGTAGTAGTCCATCACCTTGCGCGCGATCGGCGCGGCCACGGCGCCGCCGAAGCCGGCGTTCTCCACGATCATCGCCAGCGCGATCTTCGGGTTGTCGGCCGGGGCGAAGGCGGTGTACAGCGCGTGGTCGCGCTTGCGCTCGTCGAGCGCATGGTGGTTGTACTTCTCGTTCTTGCCGATCGTGAAGGTCTGCGCGGTGCCGGTCTTGCCGGCGGATTCGTAGGCGGCGCCGGCGAACGCGCGCGCGGCCGTGCCCGAATGCGTCACGCCGACCATCGCGCGCTTGATCACGTCGACGTCGGCCTGCCTGAACGAGAGCCGGTAGCTTTCCTTGGGCACCGTGAGCGCGCGGTCGCGCGTCACCGAATCCTCCACCGCCTTGACCAGGTGGGGCTTCATCGCGGTGCCGTTGTTGACCAGGATCGACACCGCGTTGGCCAGCTGCAGGATGGTGAAGCTGTTGTAGCCCTGGCCGATGCCCAGCGAGATGGTCTCGCCGTCATACCACTTCTGCTGCTCGGGCTTGCGGTAGGCGCGGCGCTTCCAGTCGGTGGACGGCAGGATGCCGCGGCTCTCGCCCTCGATGTCGATGCCAGTGATCTGGCCGAAGCCGAGCGGCTTCATGAAATCGTGGATGGCGTTGACGCCCATGTCGCGCGCCAGCATGTAGTAATAGGTGTCGCAGGACTGCACGATGGAGGCCTGCATGTCGACCCAGCCGTGGCCGCCCGGCTTGTCGTCGCGGAAGGTGTGGTTGCCCAGCGTGAACGAGCCCGGGTCGTGGAAGCCCCAGGCCGCGGTGCGCTTGCCGGTGGTGAGCGCGGCCAGCGCCATGAACGGCTTGTAGGTCGAGCCGGGCGGGTAGGTGCCGCGCAGCGGGCGGTTCAGCAGCGGCTTGTCGGGCGAGCCGTTGAGCTCGTTCCAGGTGTTGCTGTCGATGCCCTCGACGAACAGGTTGGGGTCGAAGGTCGGCTTGGAGACGAAGGCCAGGATGTCGCCGGTGGCCGGCTCGATCGCCACCAGCGCGCCGCGCCGGTCGCCGAACAGCGCCTCGGCGAGCTGCTGCAGGCGGATGTCGAGCGACAGGATCAGGTTGTTGCCGGGCGTGGACGGCGAGGTGGATAGCGTGCGGATCGGCCGCCCGCCCGCGCTCACCTCCACTTCCTCGAAGCCGGTCAGGCCGTGCAGCTCGGTCTCGTAGCTCTGCTCGATGCCGATCTTGCCGATGTAGTTGGAGCCCTTGTAGTTGTCGGCGTCCTTGCGCGGGTCGTACTTGGCGCCCTCGGCGTCGTTGGCCTCGTCCATCGCCTCGATGCGCTCCTGGTCGCGCTGCGAGATGCGGCCGATGTAGCCGATCACGTGCGAGGCGGACTCGCCCATCGGGTACTGGCGGAACAGCCGCGCGCGCACGTCCACGCCGGGAAAGCGGAAGCGCTGCGCGGAAAAGCGCGCCACTTCCTCGTCGCTGAGCTGGCTGCGGATCGGCAGGCTCTCGAAGCTGCGCGACTCCTCCATCAGCCGCTTGAAGCGGCGCCGGTCGCGCGGCTGGATGTCGACCACCTGGCTGAGCGCCTCGATGGTGTTGTCGAGCGTGTCGGACAGCTTGGACGGCGTGATTTCCAGCGTGTAGGCCGAATAGTTGCGCGCCAGCACCACGCCGTTGCGGTCCATGATGATGCCGCGGTTGGGCTCGATCGGCGCCACCGAGATGCGGTTGTCCTCGGCCTTGGCCGAGTACTGGTCGTGCTTGTACCACTGCAGCCAGAGAAAGCGCGTGAACAGCAGGCCGAAGCAGATCACGGCGAACAGGCCCGCGGCCGCCACGCGGATGCGGAAGCGGCCGAGCTCCTGTTCGACATTGCGGATTTCGGTCATGGTACTGCGTCAGCCTTGCGGTGTGCCGCGCACCCGCGAGGGGCGCGGCGGAACTCGTTGAGGGTCAAGCCATTGCATCGGCCAGCGCGCGGCGCGGCGCCCGATCTAGATGGGCCGCGTCTCGTCCACGTCGGCGCTGCGCCGCTGGGGCGCCAGCAGCATGCTGGTGGCCAGCGGCCACAGCAGCGCCTCGATGCCGGGCGCCAGCAGCAGTTGCCAGCCCGGCAGCGGCGCGCCCATCGCCAGGCGGATCACCACCGGCACCGCGTGCGCCACGAACAGCAGCGGCACCACGTGCAGCGCCTGGGTATAGACCGTGAACCACAGCACGCGGCGGTGGATGGTGATGGCGAAATAGGCCAGCAGCGTGTACGCGATGGCGTGCTCGCCGAGCAGGCGCGCGTCGTGCACGTCCATCAGCAGGCCCAGCGCGAACGCCACGCCCATGCCCACCTTGCGCGGCTGGTGGATGTTCCAGAACACCAGCACCAGCGCCACCATGTCGGGAATCCACAGCGTGGCGCCCCACGGCATCAGGTTGAACAGGAACGCCAGCACGAAGCTCAGCGCGATGAACGCCGGGTTGACCGGGCGCAGCAGGTATTGGGGATTGGTCACTGCGTGGCCTCCTTGGCCGCGGGCTTGCCGGCCGGTTTCTCGGCCGGCCGGTCGCCGCCCCGCTCGGCGTCCCTGACGCCCGGGCGGTCGGCCCGGTCGGGCCTGCCGCCCTTGCTTTCGCGGGCATCGCGCGGGCCGTCGATGGTGTCGCGCGGCGGCAGCTGCGCCTCGTAGCGGATCACCAGCAACTGGCGGTGCGAGCGCACCCCGGCCACCGGCTCGCAGTACACGCGCGAGAAGGCGGTGTCGGCCTTGCGCTCGATCTGCACGATCTTCGCCACCGGCAGGCCCGGCGGGTAGGTGCCGTCCAGGCCCGACGTCACCAGCAGGTCGCCCTGCTGCAGGTCGGCCGAGGCGGCCATGAAGCGCAGGTCGAGCAGGCCGGCGCGGGCGCCGCCGAAGGCCACGCTGCGCAGCCCGTTGCGCACCACCTGCACGGGAATCGCCTGTTCCTTGTCGGTCAGCAGCGTGACTTCGGACTGGAACGGCGAGACCCGCGTGACCTGGCCGATCACGCCGCGCTCGTCGATCACCGGATAACCGGCGCGCAGGCCGTGCTGGCTGCCGCGGTCGATCACGATGCGCTGGCTGTAGGGGTCGCGCGCGTCGTAGAGGATCTCGGCCGCCGTCACCGGCGTGGCCGACTGCTGCTGCAGGCCGAGCAGCTTGCGCAGCTGGTTGTTCTCGGACTCGAGCTGGGACTGGCGCACCGAGCCCTCGGCCTCGGTCACGGCGCGGCGGCGCAGCTCGCGGTTCTCGCTGGCGAGCGCGGCCGACGACTGGGCGTAGTCGAACACGGCGCGCAGCGCGTCGCGCGGCACCAGCACGGTCCGCTCGACCGGCATCAGCACGGTGGCGGCGACCTGGCGCACCACGCGCAGCGCGTCGAAGCGCGCGTCGACGACGAGCAGCACCAGCGCGATCGTCACATAGAAGACGAGGCGCGCGACGGCGGAAGTGCCCTGCTTGAAGAGCGGCGGCGGAGTGTAATCCATTTACCCGTGCGCTGGCGTGGAGGTCTGCCGGCCCCGGGCGCGCGCCGCCGCCCGCCCGCCGCGCCCGCCGGCATGGCCGGGGTGGCGGGAAAGGCGCGCTGGCGCGGGGTGCCCTGGGCCGGGCCGGGTCGGGAAGGCGGCCGCGCAGGCGGCCAGGCGAGCGGCCGCGGCGGCGGCCGGGACAGTGGCCAAGGCGGCGTCACGGCGCGGCGCGGCCCCGACCAGGCGATCCGGCAGGCCGCGTCGCGCCACGAGCGATGTCCTCTCGCCGACTGGTTATTCGTAGGAGAAGATGCTGCCGAGCTTGTCCATGCGCTCGAGCGCCATGCCCGAGCCGCGCACCACGCAGGTCAGCGGGTCCTCGGCCACCAGCACCGGCAGGCCGGTTTCCTCGGCCAGCAGGCGGTCCAGGTCGCGCAGCAGCGCGCCGCCGCCGGTCAGCATCATGCCGCGCTCGGCGATGTCCGCGCCCAGTTCCGGCGGGGTCTGCTCCAGCGCGATCTTGACCGCCGAGACGATCTGGTTGAGCGGGTCGGTCAGCGCCTCGAGGATTTCGTTGGACGACACCGTGAACGCGCGCGGGATGCCCTCGGACAGGTTGCGGCCCTTGACTTCCATCTCGCGCACCTCGGAGCCCGGGAAGGCCGAGCCGATTTCCTTCTTGATGGCCTCGGCAGTCTGCTCGCCGATCAGCATGCCGTAGTTGCGGCGGATGTAGTTGACGATGGCCTCGTCGAACTTGTCGCCGCCCACGCGCACCGAACCCTTGTAGACCATGCCGCCCAGCGAGATGATGCCCACCTCGGTGGTGCCGCCGCCGATGTCCACCACCATCGAGCCCGACGGCTCCGACACCGGCAGGCCGGCGCCGATCGCCGCCGACATCGGCTCCTCGATCAGGTACACCTGGCTGGCGCCGGCGCCCAGCGCCGATTCGCGGATGGCGCGGCGCTCGACCTGGGTCGAGCCGCACGGCACGCAGATGATGATGCGCGGGCTCGGGCGCAGCAGCTTGGAGTCGTGGACCATCTTGATGAACTGCTTGAGCATCTGCTCGGTCACGGTGAAGTCGGCGATCACGCCGTCCTTCATCGGGCGGATCGCTTCGATGTTGCCCGGCACCTTGCCCAGCATCTGCTTGGCTTCCTTGCCCACCGCCTGGATCGTCTTCTTGGCGTTGGGACCGCCTTCCTGGCGGATCGCCACCACCGAGGGCTCGTCCAGGACGATGCCCTTGTCGCGCATGTAGATCAGGGTGTTGGCGGTGCCGAGGTCGATCGCGAGATCGTTGGAGAAATAGCTGCGGAGAAATCCGAACATCAGGAATCCTGTTTTCTGGTGGTTCGCGAGGTATGCGAAGCGGCCGGCACCGCAATCGGGCCAGCCACGAAATTCATTGCGACGGGTAGTATTCAAGGCCCCCCACCGTGCGGTGAGCCAGGCGCCACGCCGGCGCCGCGCCATCCAGGGGATGCGCGGCGGCCACGGCGGAACCGCCAGCCGAGGCCGGACCGCCCCCGGGCGGCACAGCCTCTACGGGAACCTTTGATTAGGCCACGCTCGAAAGTTCGGTGGAACCGCGCCACAATTACAAAAAATTGCGGCCGGGGCGGCCTAATCAGAGGGCCCTCGCCTGCCTCCCTGCCCGCGCGCCGTCCGCCGCCTGCGTGCCGCGGCCGGGCGGCCGGGGTGGCCGCGCGGAGGGCGATGGTGGGCGGCGGACCGTGCCGCGGGCGCCGCCGCGGGCATTGCCGCCGACGCTGCCACGCGCGTTGCCGCGGACGTTACCGAAAAAGCGCCGGCGAACGCGGTTCCGCACCAATGTGACGAAGGCGCTGCCAGGGAATGGCAACGCGCAATGATACCTTATAATTCCCCCTGTTTCGGGGGCTTCTGCCTCGAAAAAACGTGTAACTTTGACGATTCCGGGGCGCTCCCGGCAGCACTCGCCCCGCCCGCCCAGGCGGCGCCTGCCTTGCCTCCCGCTGCCGCCTCCGCGCCCGGACCCGCTTCCCCGATCTCGCAGCCGATTTCGCCGTTTTCCGCATCGACACCGAACCCTAGCCATGGCTCTCGACCTATCCGACGTCAAGCGCATCGCCCACCTTGCCCGCATCGAGATCAACGATGACGAAGCAGGGCACACGCTGGTGCAGCTCAATCAATTCTTCTCGCTGGTCGAACAGATGCAGGCGGTCGACACCACCGGCATGGAGCCGCTGGCGCACCCGCTGTCGACGGTGCGCGAGATGTCGCAGCGCCTGCGCGACGACGCCGTGACCGAGACCGACCGGCGCGACGACTACCAGCGCCCCGCGCCGGCCACCGAAGGCGGCCTGTACCTGGTGCCCAAGGTCATCGAATAAGCGGGCTCGCGCCCGCCGCCCGGCCACCGAACCCGCCGCTGCGTCGCGCCGCCCCTGCGCCGCGCGCCGGCAGCCACCCTGCCAAGCCATACGACCGACATGTCCTTTTCCGCAACTTCAGTGACCTCCCTGCGCCAGCTCGCCGACGCGCTGGCGGCCCGCACCGTCTCCGCCGAGGAGCTGGCGCGCGACTACCTGGGCCGCATCGAGCAGGCCGCCGCGCTCAACGCCTTCGTCGACGTCAACCCCGAACTCACGCTGGCGCAGGCGCGCGCGGCCGACGCGCGCCGCGCGCGCGGCGAAGCCGGCCCGCTGACCGGCGTGCCGGTCGCCCACAAGGACGTGTTCGTCACGCGCGGCTGGCGCGCCACCGCCGGCTCGCGCATGCTGGCCGATTACGAAAGCCCGTTCGACGCCACCGTGGTCGAGCGCCTCGCCGCCGCCGGCATGGTCACGCTGGGCAAGACCAACATGGACGAGTTCGCGATGGGCTCGTCCAACGAGAACTCGCACTTCGGCCCGGTCAGGAACCCGTGGGACCCGGCGCGCGTGCCGGGCGGCTCCTCGGGCGGCTCGGCCGCGGCCGTGGCCGCCGGCCTGGCGCCGGCCGCCACCGGCACCGACACCGGCGGCTCGATCCGCCAGCCGGCCTCGTTCTCCGGCATCACCGGCATCAAGCCCACCTACGGCCGCGTGTCGCGCTACGGCATGATCGCGTTCGCCTCGTCGCTCGACCAGGGCGGCCCGATGGCGCACACCGCCGAGGACTGCGCGCTGCTGCTCGGCGCGATGGCCGGCTTCGACGAGCGCGACTCCACCAGCCTGGCGCCGGCCCAGGGCGGCGTGGACGAGGACTTCACCCGCCTGCTGGGCCAGCCGCGCGCCGGCGCCGGCGCCGCGCGGCCGCTGTCGGGCCTGCGCATCGGCCTGCCGAAGGAATACTTCGGCGCCGGCCTGTCGGCCGACGTGGAACAGGCCGTGCGCGCCGCGCTGGCCGAGTACGAGAAGCTGGGCGCCACGCTGGTCGAGGTGTCGCTGCCCAAGACCGAGCTGTCGATCCCGGTGTACTACGTGATCGCGCCGGCCGAGGCCTCGTCCAACCTGTCGCGCTTCGACGGCGTGCGCTACGGCCACCGCGCGGCCGAATACCGCGACCTGATGGACATGTACAAGAAGAGCCGCGCCGAAGGCTTCGGCCCCGAGGTCAAGCGCCGCATCCTGGTGGGCGCCTACGTGCTGTCGCACGGCTACTACGACGCCTACTACCTGCAGGCGCAGAAGATCCGCCGCATCATCGCCGAGGACTTCCAGCGCGCGTTCGCGCGCTGCGACGTGATCATGGGCCCGGTGGCGCCCACGGTGGCGTGGAAGCTCGGCGAGAAGAGCGCCGACCCGGTGCAGATGTACCTGGCCGACATCTTCACGCTGTCGACCAGCCTGGCCGGCCTGCCCGGCATGAGCGTGCCGT
This sequence comes from Cupriavidus ulmosensis, assembly GCF_977008105.1. NCBI lineage: Bacteria > Pseudomonadati > Pseudomonadota > Betaproteobacteria > Burkholderiales > Burkholderiaceae > Cupriavidus > Cupriavidus ulmosensis. The sequence goes on along the minus strand of NZ_CDRMWP010000001.1, from coordinate 110,714 downwards.
GCGGCCTGGGCGAAGGCGGCATGCCGGTCGGCCTGCAGCTGATCGGCAACTACTTCGGCGAAGCCGAGCTGCTGCAGACCGCGCACGCGTTCCAGCAGGCCACGGACTGGCATCTGCGCCGGCCCGCGCAGGCATGAGCGCGCGGCGCTGGCTGGTCCGCATCGCCGCGGGCGTGGCGCTGGCCGCCGCGCTGGCGGCGTGCATCCCGCTGCCGCGCTTCGGCCGGCCCACGCCCATCGCCAGCCGCGACATCGACCTCGCCGGCGACTGCCGCCGCACCGAGGAAGACGGCTTCCGCGAGGACGCGCAGCTGCGCGTGGCGGACAACACCGTGCAGCAGTTGTCGTGGAAGCTGTGGGTAGGCAAGCGCGGCTCGTGCAGCTTCAACCTGGCCGAGTTCCGCCAGACGCAGAAGAAGCCGCACATCGAGCTGCGCGCCAACGACGGCAGCGCCTGCAAGCTGATGGTCTGGCAGGACCCGCGCCGCGTCACGCTGGCGCACGCCAACTGCCAGCAGCGCTGCTCGCCCGGCATCTATGAGGAAGCCTGGCCGGTGATGTTCGAGCCCGGCACCGGCGGCTGCGCGCAGACACGATGAGGACCGCGCGGCCAGCGCAACGCAACACGCAGCAACACGCACCGAATACGACGTACACGACGAATACGAACAGGAATACCGCCATGCAATGGGAAGTGGTGATCGGCCTCGAGACGCACACGCAGCTGTCGACGGCCTCCAAGATTTTCTCCGGCAGCTCCACCGCCTTCGGCGCGGCGCCGAACACGCAGGCCTCGCCGGTCGACCTGGCGCTGCCCGGCGTGCTGCCGGTGCTCAACCGCGGCGCGGTCGAGCGCGCCATCCAGTTCGGCCTGGCCATCGGCGCCACCATCGCGCCGCGCAGCATCTTCGCGCGCAAGAACTACTTCTACCCCGACCTGCCCAAGGGCTACCAGATCAGCCAGTACGAGATCCCGGTGGTGCAGGGCGGCAGCATCAGCATCCAGGTCGAAGGCAAGAAGGGCGAGACCTACGAGAAGACCGTGCAGCTCACGCGCGCCCACCTCGAGGAAGACGCCGGCAAGTCGCTGCACGAAGACTTCGCCGGCATGACCGGCATCGACCTGAACCGCGCCGGCACGCCGCTGCTGGAAATCGTCACCGAGCCCGACATGCGCAGCGCCGCCGAAGCCGTGGCCTATGCCAAGGCGCTGCACGCGCTGGTGACGTGGCTGGGCATCTGCGACGGCAACATGCAGGAAGGCAGCTTCCGCTGCGACGCCAACGTGTCGGTGCGCCCATATGGGAGCCCCAAGCTCGGCACGCGCCGCGAGATCAAGAACCTCAACTCGTTCCGCTTCCTGCAGCAGGCCATCGAGTATGAAGTGCAGTGGCAGATCGCCGAGATCGAGGACGGCCGCGAGATCCAGCAGGCCACCGTGCTGTTCGACCCCGACACCGGCGAGACGCGCGCCATGCGCACCAAGGAAGACGCGCACGACTACCGCTACTTCCCCGACCCCGACCTGCTGCCGCTGGACATCGACGCCGCCTGGATCGAGCGCGTGAAGGCCGCCCTGCCCGAACTGCCCGCCGCCATGCAGGCGCGCCTGGTGTCGCAATACGGCCTGTCCGCCTACGACGCCAGCGTGCTGACCGCCTCCAAGCCGCTCGCCAGCTACTTCGAAGCCGTGGTCGCCGAAGCCGGCGCCGCCAACGCCAAGCCCGCCGCCAACTGGCTGATGGGCGACGTGTCCTCGCTGCTCAACCGCGAAGGCATCGCGCTCGACGCCGCCCCGGTCAAACCCGCCCAACTGGCCAGGCTGCTGGTGCGCATCGCCGACGCCACGGTCTCCAACAACACCGCCAAGAAAGACGTGTTCCCCGCCATGTGGGCCGGCGAAGAAGGCAGCGACGCCGACGCCATCATCGCCGCCAAGGGCCTCAAGCAGATGTCCGACTCCGGCGAGCTGGAAAAGATCATCGACGACGTGCTGGCCGCCAACGCCAAGTCGGTGGAGGAATTCCGGGCCGGCAAGGAGAAGGCGTTCAATGCCCTGGTCGGGCAGGCCATGAAGGCCACCAAGGGGAAGGGGAACCCGGCGCAGGTCAATGAGTTGTTGAGGAAGAAGTTGGGGTGAGGGGTGGGGTTGGGGTTCTAAGTCGAAAGCTACGGCTTGGTTTCAAAGGCCACCACTGCTTGACTTCAAAGTCAACGGCTTTAAAGGCCTTAACTTCAAAGTCAACTTCAAAGTCAAAGGCTTTCGCTCCCCCGGAGCGACCTACTTTCTTTTCCCCGAAAAGAAAGTAGGCAAAGAAAGCGGGCTGCCTGGCCGGCAGGGGCAGAAACGTTGGGATTTCTCTTGTTGGTGGTTTCGTGGTGGGGCCTGTAGTTCTGCTGGCATCCTGCCGTTACCGGTTCGACTGGTCACGATCTGGCTGGCGGTATGGGTTTCGGGGCCAGACCTATGATGGCGGGCGTACTGCTGGTTCGGGCATCTGCCGTTACCGGTGCAGGCGGTCACGGCGTAGCACCGGCACTGGTTTCGTGGTGGGCGTGGTGGACCCGGCGCGGGTGCGCGGGGTTGCTTTGAGCCGGATTGCCTCTCAAGTCAAAACCGTTTGGCACTGAGATCGAATGGGGGCCACCATGCCCACCACGAAACCAGCACCGTTCCTACGACGAGCCCATCTGCCGCGGTCGCGGCAGCAGCCCGAAGGGCCTGGACCTCCGCCATCATGCAGCGCCACCACGAATCGAACACCACCCGAGAGAACGTGGCCACCAAAACCGGTACCGGCAGAATCCCTGCAGAACCACCACCCCCACCACGAAACCACCAACCCAAGAAACCCTGTTCGGCTCTGCCCCTGCCGGCCAGGCAGCCCGCTTTCTTTGCCTACTTTCTTTTCGGGGAAAAGAAAGTAGGTCGCTCCGGGGGAGCGAAAGCCTTTGACTTTGATTTTGACGTTAAGCAGTTGACTTTGACGTTCAGCCGTTGACGTTCAGAAGTGGACGTTAAGAAGTTGACTTTGAAGTCGAAGCGGCCTTTGAAGCCGAAGCACAAAACCCTACTACCCCCGCATCAAAAAACTATGACTAACCCCACTCCCCACCTCATGCACCCTCCGCAAAAAATCCCCCAGCCACCCATGAATCCCCACAGAAAAAATATCCTCGATCCGCGCAAACTTGAGCTCGGCATGCAGCTTCCCCGCACGCCGCTCAGTCTCCGCTGAAGCCCCATTGCGCACCTGCGCCAGCAGCGCCACCACCTCCCGCAGGCTGGCCGCGAGCGAGCGCGGCATGTCGGGATGCACGATCAGCAGTTCGGCCACGCGCTCGGGCGTGACCGCCGCGCGGTAGACCTTGCGGTACATCTCGAACCCGGAGACCGAGCGCAGCACGGCGGCCCACTGGTAGAAGTCGTCCTGCTGGCGGTCGAGGTCGGTGGACTGGAACTTGACGTCGAGCAGCCGCGCTGTGTTGTCGGCGCGCTCCAGGAAGGTGCCCAGGCGCATGAAGCAGTAGGCCTCGTCCTTGAGCATGGTGCCGGCTTCCACGCCGCGCGTGAGGTGGGAGCGGAACTTGACCCACTCGAAGAACTGCGCGGGATCGTGCCGCAGGATGCCGTCGGCGATCATCTGCTGCACGTCGAGCCAGGTGGTGTTGATGGTTTCCCACAGCGGCGTGGTCAGCGCGCCGCGCACGGCGCGGGCGTTTTCGCGGGCGGCGCGCAGGCAGGACATGATCGAGGCCGGATGGCTCAGGTCGCGCACCATGAAGTCGAGCACTTCCTCGTGCACCACGGTGCCGTGGTGCTCGGCGAAGACCGGGGTGAGTTCGGTCGCGTCGAGCATGGCCAGCCAGCCCTGCCGGGATGCGTCGCGCGACTGCGGCAGCAGCGCGGTCTGGTGGTTGACGTCGAGCATGCGCGCGGTGTTCTCGGCGCGCTCGGTGTAGCGGGCCATCCAGAACAGGTGGTCGGCGGTGCGGCTCAGCATATTGATTCCCCTTCTTTTTCGGCAACCCCTGCAATGCGCAAGCAATTGGCTTGCCAGCCGTGCCGCCGGCGCAGCGCGCGCCGGCTACGCCAGCGGCAGCACGCTTACCTCCACCTCGACGGTATGCGCGCCGCCGCCCACGATGACCCCGCGCAGCAGCGAGACGTCGCTGTAGTCGCGCCCGAACGCCAGCGTCACGTGGCCGGTGTCGGCCAGCACGTCGTTGGTCGGGTCGAGGTCGACCCAGCCGGCCAGCGGGCAGTACACCGACAGCCACGCGTGCGAGGCGTCGGCGCCGATCAGGCGCGGCTGGCCCGGCGGCGGCTCGGTGCGCAGGTAGCCGCTGACGTAGCGCGCGGCCAGGCCGAGCGAGCGCAGGCAGCCGATCATGACCTGGGCGAAGTCCTGGCACACGCCGCTGCGCAGCGCGAACGCCTTCAGCGCGGGGGTGTCCACCTCGGTGGCGTCGGTCTCGTATTCGAAGTCGGCGTGGATGCGGTGCATCAGGTCGATGGCGCCGGCCACCACCGGCACGCCGGGCCCGAAGCTGGCCAGCGCGTAGGCCTTGAGGTCCGGGTGCAGCGCCACGTTGGGCGAGGCGAAGCAGAACTCGCTCTGCGCCCGGAACGGCTGGCCGGCGCGAAAGCGCAGCGCCGCCACGGCGTCTTCCCACGGCATGCTGGCGGCGGGATCGAGCGCGTCCCAGCGCGGCATCACGCGCACCGTGCTCTCGCAGCACAGCTGCATGAAGTCGTGCGGCACGTCGATGGTGAAATACAGCACGTGGTTGCCGAAGGCGTCGGTGCCGGCATGCTGGTGCGACGGCTCGGGGTCGACCCACGCGCTGTGCGACAGCACGGTCTGCCACGGGCAGGCCACCGGCCAGACCACGGCGCGCTGCTGGGCGTTCTCCACCGGCGCGGAGTAGGCGTAGGTGGTCTTGTGGTGGACCGTGAGCAAGGCCGCGGCGGGCGCCGGGGCAGGCACCGCGGCGATGGCCGCCGCGCCCGCCGGGTCGGCCACCGCGTCGTTGCCGGCTGCGGTCCCGATCTTGGCCCCGGCCCCGGCCTCGTCCACGGGACGCTCCGCCGCGCCGCCCGCCAGCCCCGTCGCCGGCGCGCTCATGGCCGCACCCGCACGCCGGCCACGCCGGCATGGCTGAAGTAGCGCGCGCTGATCTCGTCGGAGAGCTGCGCCATCAGGCCGCCCAGGCGGTCGCACAATTGCACCAGATTGGCGTATTGGCCGCGCCCGTCGCGCTCGCATAGTGCTTCCCAGCCGGGCAGCGTCTCCACCGCGGGCAGCCATTGCGGCAGCGGCGCGCGGCCGCCGCCGGCCGGGCTGGCCGGCGGCGTGATCTGGCCGAGCTTGACGCGCAGCCGCGCCAGCAGGCCGTAGAGCCCGCGCGGGTTGGTGGGTTCGATCACGATCTGCTCGATGAGTGCGGGCATGTCGGTGCGCCCCGGATAGAGCGCGCGGAAGGTGAGCGTGCTGTCGAACAGGTGCAGCAGCAGGTCGAAGCCGCTGCGGTGCATGAGCGCGCCATGCCGCGTGAAGACTTCGAGGAAGGTCGACAGCGTGCCCACGCGCTCGATATGGCGGCCGATGAACAGCAGGCGCCAGGCTTCGTCGCGCATCATGCGGTCGCCCTGGGCGCCGCTGATGGCGGCGAGCTGCATGCCGAGGTGGTCGAGCGCGGCCAGCACGCGCGGGCGGTCGTAGTAGCCGCAGTCGCCGCTGCCGGACGCGCCGGTGCAGGCCGCCGCCATCGCGTCGCCGAAATCGTTGCGCGCGGCCAGGATGGTGCGCCAGTGGTCGTTGGACAGGCGGTTGCGGATCTCGGTGGCGGCGTGCACGTGGCTGGCCAGGTTCTGGCCCACGCTGGTCCAGCCGGCGCTCTCGGCCAGCGCCGCCACCAGGCTGCGCTCGAACACGCGCAGCGAGGCGCGCGGCTGCGGCGCGCCGGGCGGCAGCAGGCCGCAGGCCTGCGTCAGCTCGCCGATCACGTCGAGCACGCTGTCGTCGCGCTCGTCGCTGCTTTCGATCGAGCCCAGCACCAGCCGGCACAGGCGCACGTTGTTCTCGGCGCGCTCGGCGTAGCGTCCGGCCCAGAACAGGTTCTCGGCGGCGCGGCTCGACACCGCCAGCGGCTTGGCGACCGGCCCCGGCCCGGCCCCGCCCAGCGTGGTCGCGGCCGCCAGCGCCGGCCCGTGCGGCGGCTGGCTCGACAGCACCCAGGTATCGACGCTGGAGCCGCCCAGTTGCATCGACACCGCCGGCTGGCCCTCGCCGGCCAGCCGCGTGAAGCCGCCCGGCATGACCTGCCAGCCGCCGCGCCCGTCGGCGATCGCGTAGACGCGCAGCATGGCCGCGCGCGAGCCGATCTGCGGACCCTCCCAGCGCGGCGCGTGCGACAGCGGCAGGTCGGCCTGGATGGTGAACAGGTCGGGCACCTGCCCGATGCGCTCGCGCCAGTCGGCCAGCCGCTGCAGGCCGCGCTCCATGCCCAGGCGCGGCCCTTCCCACGGCTGCGCCATGCCGCGCGGGTAGGTCGGCATCAGGAAGGCCTCGCCGAGCTGGTCGAGCGCCTGCGCGCGCGCCGAGTCCTCGCCGCACCACCAGCTCGGCACGCCGGGCAGCAGCAGCGGCTCGCCCAGCAGCTCGCGCGCGATGGCCGGCAGGAAGCCGTGGATGGCGGGCGTCTCCAGGAAACCCGAGCCGGGCACGTTGGAGACCAGCACGTTGCCCGCGCGCATCGCCTGCAGCAGCCCGGGCACGCCCAGCGTGGAGTCCTGGCGCAGCTCGACCGGGTCGCAGTAGGCGTCGTCGAGCCGGCGCAGGATCACGTCCACGCGCTCCAGCCCGGCCAGCGTCTTGAGGTAGACCACGTCGTTGCGCACCGTCAGGTCCTTGCCCTCGACCAGCGTGATGCCGAGGTAGCGCGCCAGGAAGGTGTGCTCGAAATAGGTCTCGTTGTAGGGGCCGGGGGTCAGCAGCACGATGTGCTTGCCGGCGGCCGCCGCGGCGGCGCTGGCGTCGGCCGCGCGCGGCGGCGGCGCACCGGGCACGCCGGCCGGGCCGGACAGGCGGCCCGCGGGCAGTTGCGCCAGCGTGGCCACCAGTTGCGCGAAGGCGGCCGGCAGGCGCCGCACGCGCAGCTCGCGGAAGGCGTCGGCGAACAGGCTGGAGATGATGAGCCGGTTCTCCAGCGCATAGCCCATGCCGGAAGGCGTCTCGGTGCGGTGCGCCATCACGGTCCAGCCGCCCTCGGCGGTGTGCGCGAGGTCGACCGCGACGATGTGCAGGAAATTGCCGTCCGGCGGCTGGTAGCCCTTGAGCGGGCGCAGGTAGCCGGGATGGCCGAAGACCAGCCCGGCCGGCAGCAGGCCCTTGGCCAGCAGCGTCTGCGGGCCGTAGATGTCGGCCACCACGGCGTTGGCCAGGGTGGCGCGCTGGATCACGCCGCGCTCGATCTGCAGCCAGTCCTCCTCGGCCACCATGAACGGCAGCAGGTCCAGCGCCCAGGCGCGCGCGCCGCCGTTGTCGGCGTAGACGTTGTAGGTCACGCCGTTGTCGCGGATCTGGCGCGCCATCGCGGCGGCCTGCTGGCCGAGCGCGCCGATGCCGTCCTCGCCCAGCACCTGGAAGAAGCCCGCCCACGGCTCGCGCAGCCCGCCCGCGCCCGCGCCGAGCTCGTCCAGGTGCCCGGGCGGCACCGCGCGCGCGCGGCGCATGGCCGCCTCGGCGGCGGGCGCGGATTCGTCGAAGGGCAGTGAGGGCTGCAAAGGCACGGGGCGAAGCTCGGCGGCAAGGCGGATCAGCGTTGCCGCAGGTCCAGCGTGAACGGAAACTCGAGGCTGCGCGCCGGCGTCTCGACGCGCATCGCGCCCGGCGTGTGGCCGAGCGTGAAGAAGCGCGCCAGCCGCCGGCTCTCGGCCTCGTAGGCATTGACCGGGAAGGTTTCGTAGTTGCGCCCGCCCGGATGCGAGACATGATACCGGCATCCGCCGATGCTGCGCCCCATCCAGCTGTCCACTACGTCGAATGTCAACGGTGCGTGCACGCCGATGGTGGGGTGGAGCGCAGACGGCGGCGCCCAGGCGCGGTAGCGCACCCCGGCCACGTACTCGCCGGCCCGCCCGGTGGGCTGCAGCGGCACCGCGCGGCCGTTGACCGTGACCACGTGGCGGCTCTCGTTCATGCCCAGCACGCGCACCTCGAGGCGCTCGAGCGACGAGTCCACGTAGCGCACCGTGCCGCCGGCGCTGCCTTCCTCGCCCATCACGTGCCAGGGCTCGAGCGCGCTGCGCAGCGTCAGGTGCAGCCCGCCGGCGGACAGCTCGCCCACGCGCGGGAAGCGGAACTCGAAGTGCGGGGCGAACCAGGCGTTGTCGAAGGCGAAGCCGGCCTCGCGCATCTCGCTGAGCACGTCGTCGAAATCCATCTGCACGAAGGTGCCGAGCAGGAAGCGGTCGTGCAGCTCGGTGCCCCAGCGCGTCAGGCGCGTGCGGTACGGCTGGCGCCAGAAGCGCGCCACCAGCGCGCGCAGCAGCAGTTGCTGCACCAGGCTCATGCGCGCGTGCGGCGGCATCTCGAACGCGCGCAGCTCCAGCAGGCCCAGGCGCCCGGTGGGGCCGTCGGGCGAGTAGAGCTTGTCGATGCAGAACTCGCTGCGGTGCGTGTTGCCGGTGACGTCGATCAGGATGTTGCGCAGCGTGCGGTCCACCAGCCACGGCGGCATGTAGGCGCCGCCGCCGATGCCGCCCTGCGTGCTGCCCAGGCGGTCGAGCTGGTGCTGCAGCTCGGCGAAGGCGATCTCCAGCTCGTAGAGCTGGTCGTTGCGCGCCTCGTCCACGCGCGGCGCCTGGCTGGTCGGGCCGATGAACAGGCCCGAGAACAGGTAGGACAGCGAGGGATGGTTGTGCCAGTACGCGATCAGGCTGGCCAGCACGTCCGGGCGGCGCAGGAACGGGCTGTCGGCCGGCGTGGCGCCGCCCAGCACGAAGTGGTTGCCGCCGCCGGTGCCGGTGTGGCGGCCGTCGACCATGAACTTCTCGCTGCTCAGGTAGGTCTCGTGCGCGGCCTGGTAGAGGTATTCGGTATGGTCGACCAGCTCGTCCCAGTTGGCGGCGGGATGGATGTTGACCTCGATCACGCCGGGGTCGGGCGTGACCTGCAGCAGCTTCAGGCGCGCGTCGCGCGGCGGCGGATAGCCTTCGAGCACGATCTTCACGCCCAGCGCGGCGGCGGTGGACTCGACCGCGGCCAGCAGTTCCAGGTAATCCTCCAGCACCGTCAGCGGCGGCATGAAGACGTAGAGCATGCCGCGCTTGTCGCCGGCGGCCGCCAGCTCGGCCTTGGGGCCGGCCGCGCGGCTGGGATGGCGCACCTCCACGCACAGCGCGGTGCGCGTGATCCAGCCCGCGGACTCGCCGCGCGCGGGCACGCGCGCCAGGTCCGCCGCGCCGTGGGCGAAGGCGCCCGTGCCGGCCGGCGCGGCGCCGCCGCGCGCGCTGAAGGCGGCGGTGCCGGCGCGGATCGCGGCGGCGTGCCGGCCGGGCGTGCCGTCGGCGGCGGCTCCGCCAGTTGTCCCGCCAGTTGTCCCGCCAACTGCGCCGCCAACCGCGCCGCCCGCCCCTTCCGCGCCCGTCGACCCCGGCCCGGGCCACTGCGCGCGCAACTGCGCGCCGGTGGGCAGCGGCGCGCGCTGCGCGAACGGGTCCTGGTCGAACTGCCACGGGTAGTCGGCTTCGCTGACCCAGGGCAGCGCGTCGAGCGGCAGGCGGTAGCCCATCGGCGAATCGCCGGGCAGCAGGTACATGCGGTCGTCGCGGAAGAACCACGGGCCGCTGATCCAGCGCTGGCCGTGCAGGGCCGGCGCATCCTCCTCGCCGGCGCGGCGCAGCGGCAGCACGTAGCCCGTCACCTGCGCCAGCCCCGCGCCGAACACGCGGCGCAGGCGCATGCGCTCCATCTCGTCGTCCAGGCGCGACTCCAGCGGATCGACGTTGACCGGCAGGCGCCGCTCGCGCCACAGGTAGTACCAGGCATCTTCATAACCCGGCTGCACGAAGGCGGAGTCAAGGCCGAGCGTGCCGGCGAGGCGGTCGAGGAAGCGGCGCGCGTCGGCGTCGCTGTAGTTGCCCGGCTCGCGCTCGTCGGCGAACAGCGACGGGTCCTGCCAGCACGGCTGGCCGTCGGCGCGCCAGCAGATCGACAGCGCCCAGCGCGGCAGCTGCTCGCCCGGATACCACTTGCCCTGGCCGAAGTGCAGGAAGCCGCCCTTGCCGTAGCGGTCGCGCAGCTTGTGCACCAGTTCGGTGGCATAACCGCGCTTGGTCGGCCCGAGCGCGTCGGTGTTCCATTCGGCGCCGTCGCGGTCCCTGACCGCCACGAAGGTGGGCTCGCCGCCCATCGTCAGGCGCACGTCCTGCGCCTCGAGCCGGCGGTCGACCTCGGCGCCCACGCCGGCCACCGCCTGCCACTGTGCCTCGGTATAGGGCTTGGTCACGCGCGGCGACTCGTAGACGCGCGTGATCGACATCTCGTGGTGGAACTCCACCTCGCTCTCGTCCACCGCGCCGCTGACCGGCGCGGCGCTGCCGGGCTCGGGCGTGCACGCCACCGGGATGTGGCCCTCGCCGGCCAGCAGGCCGGAGGTGGGATCGAGCCCGATCCAGCCCGCGCCGGGCAGGTAGACCTCGCACCAGGCGTGCAGGTCGGTGAAGTCGGCCTCGGCGCCGCTGGGGCCGTCGAGCGCCTTCACGTCGGGCGTGAGCTGCAGCAGGTAGCCGGACACGAAGCGCGCCGCCAGCCCGAGGTGGCGCAGCGTCTGCACCAGCAGCCAGCCCGAGTCGCGGCAGGAACCGGCGCCCGACGCCAGCGTCTGCTCCGGCGTCTGCACGCCCGGCTCCATGCGGATCAGGTAGCGGATGTCGTGCTGCAGGCGCTGGTTCAGGCCCACCAGGAAATCGATGGTGCGCTGGGGCGTGCGCGGGATGCTGTCGACGAAGGCGGCGAAGCGCGGCGTCGCCTCGCCCTTGACCAGGTAGGGCGCCAGCTCGTGCGCCAGGCCCGCGTCGTAGCTGAACGGGAAGGCCTCGGCGTAGGGCTCGAGGAAGAAGTCGAACGGGTTGTAGACCGCCATCTCGACCACCAGGTCGACGGTGATCTTGAACTCGCGCGTCGGCTCGGGGATGACCAGCCGGGCCAGGTAGTTGGAGAACGGGTCCTGCTGCCAGTTGATGAAATGCTGCTCGGGCTCGATGCGCAGTGAATAGGAAAGGATCGGGGTGCGGCAGTGCGGTGCGGGCCGGAGCCTGACCACCTGCGGCGAGAGCTTCACCGGCCGGTCATACCGGTAGTGGGTGACGTGATTCAGTGCGACGTGCGTTGCCACAAAGGCCTCCCATTGGCGCAGTATTTGTGCCGTTTCTCGTAAGCAAGAGTTGTACCGCCCCGCCGCCCGGGAACCGGGCGCGGCGGCCGGAATACGCCACCGCCGGCCGCCGCCGGCGTGGCATGCCGCCATGCGAGCATAGCCAGACTACGCCGTCATTACATGCCGCCGGCCTGCTGCCTGGCCTTGAGCCCCTCCTCGAGCAGCGAGCGCAGCTTGGCCAGCGCGCCGGGATCGCCGTGCGAGGCCGAGCGCGCGTACCAGATCTTGGCCTGCTCGATGTCCTTCTCCACCACGCCGGGCTCGCCGCGCTCGTAGTAGCTGGCGACGATGTACTGCGCGTCGCCGTCGCCGGCGGCTGCCGCGCGGCTGTACCACGCGAAGGCCTGACCGTAGTCGCGCGCCACGCCGCGCCCGGTGAAATAGTTGGTGGCCAGCGCCACCTGGGCCTGCACGTGGCCGCCCTCGGCGGCGCGGCGGTACCACGTGTTGGCCGCTTCGAGCGAGCGCGGCACCAGGTCGCCGTGCTCGTACAGCTCGCCGAAGGTGAACTGGGCGTGGGTCATGTCGTTGTCGGCCGCGCGGCGCAGCCACGTCAGCGCCTCCTGCTGGCGCACCGGCGTGCCCTCGCCGCGCAGCAGCATCATGGCGTAGTTGAACTGCGCCAGCCGGTTGCCCTGCTGGGCCGCCCTGGCGAAGTCGCGCAGCGCGGCGTCGAAGGCGCCGGCGTCGTAGGCGGCCACCGCCTGCTGCGTGAGCGCCTGCGCCGGGGCCGGCGGCCGCGGCGCGGCCCGGGCCGCCGGGGCGGCGCAGACGCTGAGCGAGAAAGCCAGAACGGCACCCGCCGCGGCGGATGCCAGCAAGGGGGAAAGACGGCGAAAAAGCGGCATGGCAGGCTCCCGGCAAGACACACGCTGACTCCACGTCTCGAGTGTAAGCCTTGCGCGGCGCCCGGGCGCGGCCGCCATCCCGCCAGGAGCCCCCGCGCCGCCGCCATGCCGGCGGCGGGCGCAGGCATGGGTACGCCGGCCCGGCATCGCGCATGGCCGGCGCAGGGCGGCGGCCGGGACCGGCGGCCAGCCCCGCGCCGCAGCGCGCTAGCCCAGCGCGCGCACCGAACTGCTCACGGCGCGCGCGCATTGCAGCAGCGGCGGCGCGAGCTTGCGCTCGGCTTCCTCGCGCGTCCAGCGGCTGGTGGGCGCGACCACGTGCACCGCGCCCAGCGGACGCCCGTTGCCGCCGATCACCGGCGCGGCGATGGTCATGTCGCCCAGGAACAGCTCCTCGCAGTTGACCGCGTAGCCGCGCTGGCGCGCCTCGCGCAGCACGGCCAGGATGTCGTCCACCTGCGTGCGGGTATGGACGGTATGCGCGATCCGCTGCGCGCGCCCGATCGCGGCGAGCGCGTCGTCCTCCGGCAGCGCGCTCAGGTAGGCGCGGCCCGAGGCCGTGCAGTACATCGGGATGCGGCTGCCGATCGGCATGTGCACCGGCACGAAATGCGCGCTGACGAACCGCGCGATGTAGACCATGTCGAGCAGGTCGGGCTCGGTCAGGCACGAGGTCTCGGTCGTGACCTTGGTCAGCTCCGACAGGAAGGGGTTGGCCACCTCGATCAGCGGATTGGCCGCCAGGTAGTTGAAGCCGATTTCCATCACGCGCGGCGCGAGCTGGTAGCGCCGCGTCTGCGGATGCCGGCGCAGGTAGCCCAGCTGCTCGAGCGTGAAGACCATGCGCTGGGCCGAGCTCTTGTTGATGCCGGCGGCCTCGGCCACGTCGGCGATGGTCATGGTGCGGCGCTCGGCGCTGAACGCGCGCAGCACGGCCAGCCCTTTTTCCAGCGACTGGTTGAACAGGAGGCTGGGCGTTGCATCGGCTTCGGGGGACGGCAGGGGGGAGGCGGGCATGGCGATGACAGTGACGAATCAGGCCGAAGAATCGCATATCGATTCTTAAAGCGCAATTACTTGTTAACACCAATTAATTTTTGATCCATGAAAATTGAAAATTGGCATGTTCGTTGCATGAAGCCGTGAGCTGCCCCCGCCTGGGCACCTTTTTGTCCCATCTGCCAGGAGTGTCCGTATGTCCCGCTTTTCGATCTCGCGCCGCACTGCACTGATCCTGTGCGCCGCCGGCACCATTTTCTCCGTCCTCCCGGCCGCCCGCGCCCAGGGCACGCCGCCGGCCTACAACGTGGGCGCCACCGCCACCGGGGTGCCGTTCACCTTCCTGGACGTCAAGACCAACACCATCCAGGGCATGATGATCGACACCGTCACCGCGGTCGGCAAGGCGGCGGGCTTCGGCGTCAACGTGCAGCAGACCGGCTTCGCCGCGCTGGTGCCGTCGCTGACCACCGGCAAGATCGACATCATCTCGGCCGCCATGCTCAAGACGCCGGCGCGCCAGCAGGTGGTGGACTTCAGCGACCCGGTCTACTCCTACGGCGAAGGGCTGATCGTCAAGAGCGACGACAACAAGCCCTACGCCTCGCTCGACGAACTCAAGGGCGAGGTGGTGGGCGCCCAGGTCGGCACGGTGTTCCTGGACATGCTCAACAAGAAGGGCATCTTCAAGGAGGTGCGCAGCTACGACTCGGTCGCCGACATGACGCGCGACCTGGCGCTGGGCCGCATCAAGGCCGGCCTCGGCGACCAGCCCATCATCGCGTACCAGTTGCGCCAGAACGCCTTCCAGGGCGTGAAGCTGGCCGCTGGCTACAAGCCGGTCAACGTGGGCGACGTGTGCCTGGTGGTGCGCAAGGGCGACGCGGAGATGCTGGCCCGCATCAACAAGGCCATCGCCCGGATCAAGGCCGACGGCACGCTGGCGGGCATCGTGCAGAAATGGGGCATGTGAGCCGCGATGGAAGCCGCCAACTTCTTCCAGCAGGCGCGCGATTTCCTGCCGATCCTGCTGCAGGGGGCCATCGTGACCGTGCAGGTGACGGTGCTGGCCTTCCTGCTCAGCAGCGCCATCGGGCTGGCCCTGGCGCTGCTGAAGCTGTCGCCGGTGCGCGCGCTGTCGTGGGGCGCGGCGACGGTGATCAACGTGATCCGCGGCCTGCCCATCATCGTGCAGCTGTTCTACATCTACTTCGTGCTGCCCGACATCGGCATCCACCTGACGGCGTTCCAGGCCGGCGTGATCGGGCTCGGCATCGCCTACTCGGCCTACCAGGCGGAGAACTTCCGCGCCGGCATCGAAGCGGTCGACCCGGGCCAGCGCGAAGCCGCCCAGGCGATGGGCATGCGCCCCGCGCTGGTGATGCGCCGCGTGATCCTGCCGCAGGCCTTCCGCATCGCGCTGCCGCCCTATGGCAACACGCTGGTGATGATGCTCAAGGATTCGTCGCTGGTGTCCACCATCACGGTGGCGGAAATGACGCGCGCGGGGCAGCTGATCGCCTCGTCGACGTTCCAGAACATGACCGTGTACACGCTGGTCGCCCTGCTGTACCTGCTGATGAGCCTGCCGCTGGTGTTCTGCCTGCGCCGGCTGGAGCGGCGCCTCGGCGCGGGGAGGAAGAGAACATGATCCACATCCACGATCTGCACAAGCACTACGGCGACCACCACGTGCTGCGCGGCGTCGGCCTGCACGTCGACCGCGGCCAGGTGGTCTGCCTGATCGGGCCGTCGGGCTCGGGCAAGTCGACCGTCCTGCGCTGCATCAACGGCCTGGAGTCCTATGACGGCGGCGAGATCCTCGCCTTCGGCGAGCGCGTCGAGCGTGCCGGCAAGGGCATCCACCACCTGCGCAGCCGCATGGGCATGGTGTTCCAGCGCTTCAACCTGTTTCCCCACCGCAGCGTGCTGGAGAACGTGATGGAAGGACCCGTGTACGTGCAGGGCGAAAGCCGCGACAAGGCGCGCGGCGAGGCGCTGGCGCTGCTGGAGAAGGTCGGCCTGGCCGCCAAGGCGCACGCCTGGCCGGCCCAGCTCTCGGGCGGGCAGCAGCAGCGCGTGGCGATCGCCCGCGCGCTGGCGATGAAGCCCGAGGCCATGCTGTTCGACGAACCCACCTCGGCGCTCGACCCGGAACTGGTCGGCGACGTGCTCGAAGTCATGCGCGATCTCGCACGCGAAGGCATGACCATGATCGTGGTCACGCACGAAATGGGCTTCGCGCGCGAGGTGGCCGACCGCGTGTGCTTCCTGCATAGCGGCACCATCGTCGAAGAAGGCACCGCCGAGCAGGTGCTGGGCGCGCCGCGCCAGCCGCGCACGCAGGACTTCCTGCGCCGCGTGCTGCACAAGCCCGCCGCGGCCGCCACGGCCACGGCGGCCACCACGGGAGCGGCAACATGAGCGCGGCCACGCTGACCGGCGGCGGCGCCGGGGTTGCCGCGCCCCTGCCGCCTTCGCTGTGGGCCGCGACCGCGCCGCCCGCGCCGGCAACCCCGCCGCTGCGCGAATCGCTCGCCACCGACGTGCTCGTGGTCGGGGCCGGCTTCACCGGCCTGTCCACCGCGCTGCACCTCGCCGGGCACGGCGCGCGCGTGTGCGTGCTCGAAGCCAGCGAGCCCGGCTGGGGCGCGTCCGGGCGCAATGGCGGCCAGGTCAATCCCACCCTCAAGTACGATCCCGACGAACTGGTGCGCATGCTCGGCGCCGCGCGGGCCGAGCCGCTCATCGACGCGGTCTCGCGCTCGGCCGACCTGGTGTTCGACCTGATCGCGCGCCACCGCATCGACTGCCAGCCGGTGCGCAGCGGCTGGCTGCAGCTGTCCTATTCGTCGGCGGCGCTGCCGGCCATGCATGCGCGCGCCGCGCAATGGGCGCGCCGCGGCGTGCCGGTGGAGATGCTCGAGCGCGCCGAGGTCGCCCGGCGCGTGGGCACGCAGGCCTTCGCCGGCGGCTGGCTGGACGGGCGGGCGGGCGCGGTGCAGCCGCTGGCGTACACGCGCGGACTGGTCAGGGCGGCCCAGGAAGCCGGCGCCGCGGTGCACGGTGGCACCCAAGTCACGGCGCTGGAGCGGCAAGGCACGCAGTGGGTGGCGACCACCTCCACCGGCGCGCAGGTGAGCGCCGCGCAGGTGGTGATCGCCACCAATGGCTACACCGGCGCGCTGTGGCCCAGCCTGGCGCAGACGGTGCTGTCGGCCAACAGCTTCATCGTCGCCACGCGCCCGCTGCGCGGCGCCGAAGCGCAGGGCATCCTGGCACGCGGCGAAACCGCCTCGACCTCGCAACGGCTGCTGCTGTATTTCCGCCGGGACGCGCAGGGCCGCCTGCTGATGGGCGGGCGCGGCTTCTTCGCCGACCCGCGCGGCCCGCAGGACTTCGCCCACCTGGAGCGCTCGCTCGCGCTGCTGTTCCCGCAGCTCGGCCCGCTCGAATACGCGTACCGCTGGGGCGGACGCATCGCCATCACGCGCGACTTCATGCCGCACGTGCACGAGCCCGCGCCCGGCGTGACCGTGGCGCTGGGCTGCAACGGCCGGGGCGTGGCGCTGTGCACCAGCCTGGGCAAGCACATGGCGGCGCGCATCGCCGGCAAGCCGGACCCGTTCCCCTATCCGGTCACGCCGGTGACGCCGATCCCGCTGCACGGCCTGCAGCGCTTCTATATAGCGGCGGGAGTGGCGTGGTACAGCCTGCTGGACAAGCTGGGCTGAACGGCGGCGCTGCAGGAGACGCCGCCGGGCGCCTCACGTCCGGCGCCACCAGTCCGGCGACGCCGGCGCAGGCATGGGTACGCTGCTCGGCAGCGTCCCGGCCTGCGCCAGCAGGACTTCCGCCTCGGCGTGCAGGCGCGTCAGGCAGTCCGCCAGCACGCGCGCCTCGTCCGCCGACAGGCAGCCGGCCAGGCGGGCATTGAACGCCCGCGCCTGATCGAAGGCCCGCCGGTAGACCGCCTCGCCCTCGTCCGTCAGCGCGAAGGCCGCCGCGCGCCGGTCCTGCGCGCGCGTGTCGCGCCGCACCAGCCCGCGCGCCATCAGCGCGTGCACGGCGCGGCTGGCCAGCACCTTGTCGAGCCCGGCGCTGCGCGCCAGCTCGGTCAGGCGGGTGCCGGGCTGCTCGCCGAGGAAGGCCAGCATGCGCCACTCGCGCCGGCTCACCCCGGCGGCGGCGCGCAGGTGCAGCCCGCTGGCATTGAGCGCCACGCGGCTCAGGTGGTAGAGACGGTAGTTGAGGAAATCGGCGAGGCGGGCCGGATGCTGCAGGATGTGGCCGGGGTCGGCAGGATCGGCGGGATCGGCGGGGTGGCCGGCTCGGCTATCCGGGCTGTCCGCGCCGTTGGCCGCGCCATTGTCCGCGCCGTCAGCCGGGTCCGCGCCGCGCCGGCCTGCGCCGCCCGTTTCGCCATCGTCCGTGGCCTGCTTCATGCCGCACCCGCAAAATTGGTTGATTTTGTCAATTATATGGGCCGGTGTTAGCGTCCGTGGCACACAGAAACCGGCACGCCGCGGGGCATCCGCGCCGGCGCCGGGTACGGTCCGGCGGCGCCGGGGCAAGGCATGCCGGGCGCGGATCGATGCGCGCAATCCTTCGTTGGCGCACCGCGGCCGTACCGATCAATTGGCCGGCCCCGGGGCTGCTCCCGCCGCGCCTGCCGCCGACCCCACAGGAGACTCCATGACCCTCGCCAGACTGCTGCGCGCCCTCGTTCCCGCCCTTGCCGCCGCGGCCGCCCTGCTGGCCATCGCGCCGGCCGCCCCGGCGCTCGCCCTGGGCGAGCGCCCGCTGCGCATCCTGGTGGGCTACCCCGCCGGCGGCACCGCCGACCTCGCCGCGCGCCTCGTGGGCGACAAGCTGCGCGAGACGCTCGGGCAGACCGTGGTGGTCGAGAACAAGCCCGGCGCCGGCGGCCGGCTGGTGATGGACTACGCGCGCGGCCTGCCCGCCGACGGCAACACGCTGGTGGTGGCCAACTCGGCGGTCATGACCATCGCCCCGCTGGTCTACCGCAAGCTCAACTACGACCTCCGGCGCGACTTCGCGCCGGTGGCGCAGATCGCCAACTTCCAGCTCGCGCTGGCCACCGGGCCCGGCACGCCGGCGAAATCGCTCAGGGAATACATCGACTGGCTCAAGGCCAGCCCGGCCAAGAACAACTCCTACGCCTCGCCCGCGCTCGGCAGCATCCCGCACTTCTTCGGCCTGCTGTTCGGCAGGCAGGTCGGCGTGGAGATGCTGCACGTGCCGTTCAACGGCTCGGCGCCGCTGATGAACGCGCTGGTCGGCGCCCAGGTGCCGGCCTCGGTCGACACGCTGGCCGACCTGGCCGAGATGCACCGCGCCGGCAAGATCCGCGTGCTGGCCAGCTCCGGCACGCAGCGCTCGGCCGCCCTGCCCGACGTGCCGACGTTTACCGAGCTCGGCTACAAGGACATCGAAGGCGTGGGCCGCTACGGCTTCCTGGCGCCGGCCGGCACGCCGCAGGCCACGCTCGACCGCCTCAACGCGGCCATCGTCCAGGCGCTGCGGTCGCCCGACCTGCGCGAGCGCTTCCTCAGGCTGGGGCTGGAGCCGCAGAGCGGCAGCGCCGCGCAGTTCGCCAAGGTGCTGGCGGCCGACGCCAGCCGCTGGGGCCCGGTGGTGAAAAGCTCCGGTTATACGGGCGACTGAAAAACATCATGGCGTTTCGATCCCATGTTATTCGTCGCATCGATATGCATAGCACCCACGCCAACCGACCTCAAGCTGCCATGACCGCCCGCAACACGCTCTTCATCATGTGCGACCAGCTGCGCCAGGACCACCTGGGCTGCTACGGCCATCCCACGCTGCGCACGCGCAATATCGACGCCCTCGCCGCGCGCGGCGTGCGCTTCACCAGCGCCTTCGTCACCTCCGGCGTCTGCGGACCGAGCCGCATGAGCTTCTACACCGGACGCTACCCGAGCAGCCACGGCGCCACCTGGAACCGCGTGCCGCTGTCGCTCGGCGAAGTCACGCTCGGCGAATACCTCAAGGACAGCGCCCGCGCGCTCGCGCTGGCCGGCAAGACCCACGTCATGCCAGACAACGCCAACCTCAGGCGCCTGCATCTCGACGGCGGCAGCGAGCTGGAAACGCTGCTGCGCAGCGGCCACTTCGTCGAGGTCGACCGCCACGACGGCCACCACGCCGAGCCGCGCGGCGCCTATGCCGGGTGGCTGCGCCGGCAAGGCTACGACAGCGCCGACCCGTGGACCGACTACGTCATCAGCGCCGAGAACGCGCGCGGCGAGATCGTCTCCGGCTGGCACATGCGCAACGCCGGGCTGCCCGCGCGCGTGGCCGAGCCGCATTCGGAAACCGCGTACACGGTCGGGCAGGCCATGCAATACATCGCCGCGCGCGGCGACGACCCGTGGGTGCTGCACCTGTCGCTGGTCAAGCCACACTGGCCCTACATGGCGCCCGCGCCCTATCACGCCGCCTACACGCTCGACGACTGCCTGCCGCTCAGGCGCCACGACGCCGAACTGGAGAACCCGCACCCGGTGCTCGACGCCTACCGCACGCAGGAAGAATGCGCCAACTTCATGCGCCGCGAAGTCTCCGACACCGTGCGCCCGACCTACCAGGGCCTCGTGCAGCAGATCGACGACCGCCTCGGCGAACTATGGGAACAGCTCGAGCGCCTGGGCCGCTGGCAGGACACGCTGATCGTGTTCACCGCCGACCACGGCGACTTCCTCGGCGACCACTGGCTCGGCGAGAAAGAGCAGTTCTACGACACCGTGCAGAAGATCCCGCTGATCGTCTACGACCCCGCGCCCGCCGCCGACGCCACGCGCGGCAGCGCCGACGCGCGCATGGTCAGCGCCGTCGACGTGGTGCCCACCGTGCTCGACGCGCTCGGCCTGCCGCCCGCCGACCACCGCGTCGAAGGCCGCTCGCTGCTCGACCTCACGCAGGCGCGCGCAGGCGAAGACTGCGGCGCGTGGCGCGGCTTCGTCGTCTCCGAACTCGACTACGCCTACCGCGGCGCGCGCGTGGCGCTGGGCCGGCACCCCGGCGAATGCCGCGCCTGGATGGTGCGCGACGCGCGCTGGAAATACGTGCACTGGCAAGGCTTCCGCCCGCAGCTGTTCGACCTCGAAAACGATCCCGACGAGTTCTTCGACCTCGGCGCCGACGCCGGCTTCGAGCCCGTGCGCTCCGCCATGCGCACGCATCTGCTCGAGTGGTTCTGCACGCTCAAGCCGCGCACCACCGTCACCAGCGAGGAGGTCGCGGCGAAGACCAACGTCCACAAGCAGGCGGGGGTTTTTTTTGGGGTGTGGTGAAGGCGCGCCTCACCGCACCGCGCCGCGCTCCAGACACAAGTCGATGAACTTCTGCACCGGCTGCATCAACGTGGAACCGCGCCGCGTCGCGATGCCGTAGGGCGGGCCGCGCCGCTCGACCGGGATGGCGAGGATGGCGATCAGGCCGTATTCCGCGAAATACTCCGCCACCTTGAGCGGCATCAGGCCGACCGTGCCCGCGCCGGAGCGCAGCAGCGACAGCGTGGCGAACGTCGATGAGGTCTCGATCGCGTAGCGCGGGAACGGCAGGCCGCCGTCCTCGAACAGCTGCTCCAGCAGCGAGCGCATCGGCAGCGTGGCCTGCGGCACGATCCACGGATTGGCGGCGATGTCGGCCAGCGTAATGGACGGATCGCGCGCGAGCGGGTCGGCGCCGTCCACCACGAAGCACACTTCCTCGGTATCGAGCGGCACGAAGTCGTAGGCGTCGGGATGCACGCTGACGCTGGGGCGGCCGATCACCAGGTCGAGCAGGCGCTGGTCGAGCATCGACAGCAGCCGCGCGCTGTTGTCTTCCCACACTTCCACCGAAATATCGGGCTGCACCTCGCGCAGGGTCTTGAGCATCGGCGTGAGCCACACCGGCACCGATCCCATCACCGCGCCCACGGCCAGCGTGCCGCCGCCGCCGCGCATGATCGCGGCGAGCTCGTCGCGCAGCGCGCCGACCTCGGCGCGCATCACGCGCGCGTGGCGGATCACGCAGCGGCCCATCTCATTGGCGACGATGCCGCGCGGCGAGCGCGCGAACAGGTCGGCGCCGAACATCGCCTCGATCTCGCGCAGCGACTTGGTGGTGGCCGGCTGCGACAGCGACACCTGGTTGGCCGCCTTGCGCAGCGAGCCGTGGTCGTCGAGCGCGATCAGCAGCGCGATGTGATTGCCGCGCAGTCTCCTCAGGATCGCATCGATACTGGTTATCACCGATATAACTCCACTGTCTCACGTGATCGGAAGTTTTCATTATCTGCACGCTGCCCGTGCCTTCTACATTGCAGCATCGGTAGCCGCCGGCGCGAAAGCGCGGTGCGCGGCAGCGATCCAGCGGCCGATCATAGCCCAACACGTGGCCGCTGGCCGGACGGCGCGACAGCATGCGGCGATGCTGCACCGCAGCGCGAACGGCTCCCCGACTGACTGCGGCGGGAGCCGCGAGTTCCGCATCGAGATGCCAGCAAATGGAGATAGGCAAAGTGAGAAGAATTGGAATCGACGTCGGCGGCACCTTCACCGACGTGGTGATGGTGGACGACGACACCGGCCGCATCTGGTCGACCAAGGTGCCGACCACGCCGAAGGACCGCGTGGTCGGCACCGTGGAGGGGTTTCGCAAGATCCTGGAGATCTCGGGCACGGCCAGCGCCGACGTCTCCTTCCTCGGCCACGGCACCACGATGGCGACCAACATGGTGGTCGAGGGCACCGGCGCGAAGACCGCGCTGGTCACTACGCGCGGCTTCCGCGACATCCTGGAGCTGCGGCGCGTGTCGCGCCATGACCGCGCCGACCTCTACGATCTGCTGTTCGACAACCCGCGCGCGCTGGTCGAGCGCCGCTGGCGCCTCGAAGTCACCGAGCGCCTGCGCTACGACGGCGAGGTCGAGACGCCGCTGGACCACGACGAGCTGGTGGAGATCGCCGAGCGCATCCGCGCCTCGGACGTCGAGGCGGTGGCGGTGTGCCTGCTGCACGCGCACGTCAACCCGGCCCACGAGCGCGCCGTGGTCGACACGCTGCGCCGGCTGCTGCCGGGCCGCTTCATCAGCGCCTCGCACGAGGTCAACCCGGAGGCGATGGAGTACGAGCGCGCCAGCTCGACCGTGATCAACGCCATGCTGGGCCCGGTGTGCGGGCGCTACATCGGCCGCCTGACCGACGCGCTGGCGGAGCTGGGCTTCGCCGGCAAGTTCCTCTTCATGCAGTCCAACGGCGGCCTGGCCAGCCCGGCGATGGTGGCCGACCGGCCCATCGTGCTGCTCGAGTCCGGCCCAGCCGGCGGCGTCAGCGCGGCGATCCGCAACTGCGAGAAGAGCGAGCTGCGCAACGCCATCCTCGGCGACATGGGCGGCACCACCTTCGACGTGTCGCTGATCCGCGAATTCCGCCCCGAGATCCGCAACAAGAGCCTGCTGCACACCTACACCGTGCGCTCGCCCAGCATCGACATCGACTCGGTCGGCGCGGGCGGCGGCTCGATCGTGTGGATCGACGCCGGCGGCGGCGTGCGCATCGGGCCGGCCAGCGCCGGCGCCGATCCCGGCCCGGCCTGCTACGGCCGCGGCGGCAAGCACGCCACCGTGACCGACTGCAACCTGGTGCTCGGCTACATCGACCCCGACAACTTCCTCGGCGGCGAATTCCAGCTCGACGCCAAGGCGGCCTGGCGCGTGGTCGAGGAAGTCATCGCCCGCCCGCTCGGCATGAGCGTGCCCGAGGCCGCGCAGGCGGTGCGCTCGGTGGCCAACGCGCTGATGGCGCAGGCGATCCGCATCATGACCGTGGAGCGCGGCTACGATCCGCGCGAGTTCTCCTACATCTGCTACGGCGGCGCGGGCCCCGTGCACGCGGTCGACCTGGCGCAGGAGATGGGCATCCGCCGCGTGGTGATCCCGCCGCTGCCGGGCCTGTTCAGCGCCTTCGGCATGACCGTGGCCGACCAGCAGTACGACTACCAGAGCCCGGTCGAGTGCGACCTCGCGCAGTGCGACGACGCGCGCCTGTCCGGCGAGCTCGACGACCTGCTCGCCATCGGCACCGACGAGCTGCGCCGCCACGGCGTGGACCCGCGCGACGTGCGCGCGGTGCGCCTGGCCGACTGCCGCTACGCCGGCCAGCCCGACGTCATCACCGTGGCCGTGCAGGACGGCGAAGCGGGCCTGTGCGAGAGCCTGGCGCGCGAGTTCGAGGCGGCGCACCAGCGGCAATGGAATTTCATCAGCAAGGACAAGCCCGTGGTGGTGGCCAACCTGCGCCTGCAACTGATCACCGCGACCGGCTGGCGCGGCGGCGTGACGCAGCCCGACGGCCTCGGCGAGGCCCGCGCGGTGCGCACGCGCGACGTGTATTTCGACGGCGGCGTGCGCACGCTGCCGGTGTTCGCGCGCAACGAGATCCCGGTCGGCGCGTGCATCGAGGGCCCGGCCGTGATCGAGGAGCACAGCAGTTGCGCGGTGCTCAAGGCGTCGCACACGGCGCGCGTGGACTCGGACCTCAATCTTGTGATCGAACTGGCAGCCTGACTCATGGATATTGTTACCTACGAAATCATCCGCAGCAGTCTCTTCGCCATCGCGCGGGAGATGAAGATCGCCATGATGCGCACCGCGGGCAGCCCGCTGATGCACGCCAGCGGCGATTCCTCGGCGGCCATCTTCGACGCCGACATGCAGCTCGTCGCCCAGGGCAACGACATCCCCACCATGCTGGGCTCGGCGGTCATCTCGACGCGCGTGTCGGTCGAGACCATCGGCCGCGACAACCTGCGCCCCGGCGACGTGATCGTCAGCAACGACGCCTACGTCGGCGGCGGCAACCACCAGCCCGACGTGCAGTTCACGCGCCCGGTGTTCGTCGACGGCAAGATCGTCGCCTTCGTGATGACGCGCGGCCACTGGACCGACATCGGCGGCCAGACCCCGGGCAGCTACACCGTCACCACCTGGGACGTGTTCGCCGAGGGCATCCGCATCCCGCCGGTGCTGCTGTACCGCAACGACGAGCCGGTGCGCGACATGCTGGAGATCCTCACGCGCAACAGCCGCAACGCGCACGAGCTGATCCTCGACATCCAGGCCCAGTACGCGGGCACCTTCGTCGGCGATCGCCGCATCGCCGACCTGGTCGGCAAGTACGGCGCCGAGGCGCTGCGCGACGTGATGCGCCAGAGCCTGGACCATTCGGAGAAGCTGATCCGCGCGGAGATCGCCCGCATCCCCAACGGCGTGTACGAGGCCGAGGAATACCTCGACCCGATCGAGGCGCCGGGCTGGAAGCAGGAGCGCCCGCTGCTCAAGGTCAGGATCACGGTCGAGGACGACCACATCACCTTCGACTACAGCGGCACCGGCGCGCAGGTGCGCGGCGGCATCAACTGCCCGCTGTCCGTCACCTGCAACAGCACGTGGTTCACGGTCAAGGCGCTGACCGACCTGAGCATCCCCATCAACCAGGGCTGCTACCGGCCCGTGACCATCATCGCGCCGCCGGGCAGCGTGCTGAACTGCGAGTACCCGGCCTCGGTGGTGTCGGGCAACACCGAGACCTCGCCGCGCGTGATCGACCTGCTGCTCAAGGCGCTGGCGCCGGCGGTGCCCGAGCGCATCACCGGGCAGAGCAACTGCGCGTCGTGCGCCGGCATCTTCAGCGGGCGCGACACCGACGCGCAGCGCGTGCGGCAGACCGGCCAGCCCTTCGTCACCATGCATGACGTGCACGCCGGCGGCATGGGCGCGCGCGCCGGCAAGGACGGCGTGAGCGGCATCCGCGTCTACGTCGGCAACGCGGGCAGCCAGTCGGTCGAGATGATCGAGCGCACCTCGCCGCTGACGGTGGAGGAATGGTCGCTGGTGACCGACAGCGGCGGCGCGGGCCGCCGGCGCGGCGGGCTGACCTCGCGGCGCGTCTACCGCGTGGCCTACGACGAGGCCACCTTCACGGTGTCCGGCGAGCGCGGCCGCTCGGCGCCCGAGGGCCATTTCGGCGGCCTGCCCGGCACGCGCTTCCAGTGCACCGTGCGCCGCGCCGACGGCAGCGAGCACAAGGTGCCGGCCAAGGGCGGCCAGACCGTGGTCTACCGCGGCGACCGCGTGGTGGTGCAGCCGGCCGGCAGCGGCGGCTACGGCGACCCGCTCGAGCGCGAGCGCGAGCGCGTGCTGGCCGACGTGGCCGACGGCTACGTCAGCGCGCAGGCCGCGCGCGAGTTCTACCGCGTCAACACCGGCGCAGGCGCCGGCGCGCCCGCCGAGGAAACCGGCGCGGACGCCGCGCTGGCGGTGGCGGACCAATGAGCGCCGCGGCGGACATGGACCGGCCGCTGCCGCTGGCGGGCGTGTGCGTGGTCGAGATCGGCCACAGCCTGGCCGCGCCCTATGCCGGCATGATCCTCGGCGCGCTCGGCGCCGAGGTCATCAAGATCGAAAGCGCGCAGGGCGGCGACTACGCGCGCGACTGGGGCCCGCCGTTCGTCGACGGCGCGGCGGCGCTGTTCCACGCCGTCAACCACGGCAAGGCCAGCATCGCGATGTCGCTGTCGGACCCGGAGCAGGCCGCGCGGCTGCGCGAGCTGATCCGCGAGCGCGCCGACGTCGTGCTGCAGAACCTCAAGGCCGGCGGCACCGAGAAATACGGGCTGGGCGCCGAGGCCATGCTGCGCGACAAGCCCTCGCTGGTGTACTGCAATCTGGGCGCGTTCGGCAGCAGCGGGCCGTGGCGCGACAAGCCGGGCTACGACCCGCTGGTGCAGGCCGTGGCCGGGCTGATAAGCTTCATGGGCGGCCCCGGCGAGCCGCTGAGCCGCATCCCGGTGTCGGTCAACGACATGGGCACCGGGCTGTGGGCCGCCATCGGCGTGCTCGCGGCGCTGTTCCGGCGCCAGGCCAGCGGCGCGGGCGAGATCGTCTCGGTGTCGCTGTACGAGACCGCGATCGCCTGGGGCGGCATCCAGATCGCCGACTACCTCGCCTCGGGCGTGCTGCCCGGGCGCTGGGGCTCGGGCACCGCGGCCATCGTGCCGCACCAGGCGTTCGCCTGCGCCGACGGCACCATCATGGTGGCGGCCGGCAACGACCGCCTGTTCCGCCGGCTGTGCGAGGTGCTCGGCACCAACGCGCTGGCCGACGACCCGCGCTTCGCCACCAACGGCGCGCGCGTGAGCCACCGCGCCGAGCTGATCGCGCTGCTGCACGAGGCGTTCGCGCGCGCCGGCAGCGCGCACTGGCTGGCCGCGCTCGACGCCGCCGGCATCCCGTGCGGGCCGATCCAGACCCTCGACCAGGTGGTCGCGCACGCGCAGACCGAGGCGCTGGACCTGCTGCGCACCACCGACGACGGCGCCGCCACCGTGGTCGGCCTGCCGGTCTCGTTCGGCGGCCAGCGCCCCGCCGCCACCGGACGCACGCCGAAGCTCGGCGAACACAATCATCTGCTGGCGGGCACGCACACGCACGTGCCCGCGCACCTGCAACAGGAGACACCATGAAAATCGCATCGCACCTCGGCCCCGCGCCGCTGGACACCCTGCGGCTCGAAGAGATCGACGCACAGATACTCGTGATCCAGCTCAACCGGCCCCAGGTTTCCAACGCCATCAGCACGCCGATGGGGCACGAGCTGCTGCGCGTGTTCGGCGCGCTCGAGGCCGACCCGTCGCTGTACCGCTGCGCCATCCTGACCGGCGCCGGCGAACGCGCGTTCTGCGGCGGCGCCGACCTCAAGCAGCGCGAAGGCATGACCGACGCGCAGTTCGGCGCGCAGCACTACCTGTTCGAGCGCATGAACCGCGCCATCACCAGTTGCCCGCTGCCGCTGATCTGCGCGGCCAACGGCTCGGCGGTGGCGGGCGGGCTGGAGCTGCTGCTGGCCTGCGACTTCGCCTACGCGTCGAAGACCGCCGTGTTCGGCTTCACCGAGGTCAAGCGCGGCATCATGCCGGGCGGCGGCGGCACCCAGCAATTGCCGCGTACCATCGGCACGCGGCGCGCCAAGGAGCTGATCTTCCGCGGCGCGCGCTTCAGCGCGGAGCAGGCGCTGGCGTGGGGCGTGGTCAACCACCTCAGCGAGGCGGGCCGCGTGCTGGCCGACGCCATCGACGCGGCGCGCGACATCTGCACCAGCGCGCCGCTGTCGGTCACGCAGGCCAAGAAGGCGATCGACCTCGGCATGCAGAGCGACCTGCACACCGGGCTGTTCGTCGAGATCGAGGCGTACAACCGCCTGATCCCGACCGCCGACCGCCTGGAAGGCATCAGCGCCTACAACGAGAAGCGCCAGCCGGCGTTCAGGGGGTGCTGACGCGCAAGGCAGGAAACACCGGCCGGCCATGACCGGCCGGCCCACGGCGGCGCCACCGGGCGCCGCCGGAGCATCATCAAGCAACAGCCGGCACCGACCGGAGGAGACAACGATGAACCACAACAGCGCCAGCCTCGGCGACCCGCAGGCTCAGAGCACCTACAGGAAGATCACGCTCAGGCTGATCCCGTTCCTGTTCCTGTGCTACGTGTTCGCCTTTCTCGACCGCATCAACATCGGCATCGCGCAGCTCGACATGAAGCAGGACGTCGGCTTCAGCGACCTGACCTACAGCATCGGCGCCGGCATCTTCTTCGTCGGCTACGTGCTCATGGAAGTGCCCAGCAACCTGCTGCTGGCGCGCATCGGCGTCAAGCGCACCTTCTCGCGCATCATGATCCTGTGGGGCCTGATCGCCGCCGCCACGGCCTTCGTCACGCTGCCCGCGCACCTCTACACCATCCGCTTCCTGCTCGGGCTGGCCGAGGCCGGGCTCTATCCGGGCGTGATCTTCTACCTGACGCGCTGGTACCCGGTGGAGCGGCGCGCCAAGGTGATCGCCATCTTCACCTGCGCGACCGGCATCGCCGGGCTGCTGGGCGGGCCGCTGTCGGGCTGGCTGATGACCCACTTCGACGGCGCGCACGGCATGCAGGGCTGGCAGTGGATGTTCATCGTCGAGGGGCTGCCGGCCACGGTGCTGGGCATCCTCGCCATCTTCTACCTCGACAACGGCCCGCAGGAGGCGCGCTGGCTCAGCGACGGCGAGAAGGCGCTGGTGTCCCGCGACCTGCACCGCAGCTCGGCGGTGAGCGAGACCCACAGCGAGCACACCTTCGGGCGCGCGCTCACCGATTTCCGCGTGTACGTGATGGGCTTCGTGTGGTTCACGCAGATCGCCGGCGTGTTCGCCATCGGCTTCTGGCTGCCCACGCTGATCAAGAGCTCGGGCGTGTCCAGCCCGCTGGAGATCGGCTGCTATTCGGCGATCCCCTACTTCGTGAGCTGGGTGGCGCTGATCGCGCTGAACCGCCATTCCGACCACAACATGGAGCGGCGCTGGCACTGCGCCCTCGCCATGCTGTGCGGCGCGGCGGGGCTGTTCGCGGCCGGCCTCATCAACGGCAACCTGGTGCTGTCGCTGGTGGCGCTGTCGGTGGCCACGGCCGGCATCCTGGCGCCGAACCCGCTGATCTGGGCCATCTCCACCGACTACATCCGCGGCAGCGGCGCGGCCGGCGGCATCGCCGTCATCAACTGCGTGGGGCTGCTGGGCGGCTTCGTCAGCCCGATGATCATCGGCTCGATCAAGACCCTGACCAACAGCATGGCCGGCGGCCTCGGCGCGATCTCGCTGCTGATGGTGCTGGGCGCCATCGCCGCGATCGTGTTCGCCCCGCGCACCTCCTCCGCGCCGTTGGCCGCGCCGGCCGATGGCGGCGCGCGGGCCGCGGACGACGCCGCGCCGGCCAGCGCCGCGGTATAGCAGGTCAATCGCAATCACGGTAACGGGACAGAGAAGACAGTCATGACGACAAACGACACGGCGCAGGTCCGCGAGGTGGGCCTGCGCGACGGGTTGCAGATGGTGCGCACCATCCTCACGCCGGCGCAGAAGCTCGCATGGTGCGCGCGCATGGTGGCCGCGGGCTGCACCGAGATCGAGGTGACTTCGTTCGTGCCGCCGCAGGTGGTGCCGCAGTTCGCCGACGCCGGCGAGGTGGCGCGCGGCGCGCTGGAGATCCCCGGCCTGCACGCCGCCGCGCTGGTGCCCAACCTGAAGGGCGCGCAGCGCGCGTTCGAGGCCGGCCTGCCCAAGGTCCACTACGTGCTGTCGGCCAGCAACGCGCACAACCTGAAGAACGTCCGGCGCACCACGGCCGAGTCCGCCGAGGACTTCGCCCGCATCGTGGCCGCGCGCGACGAGAGCGGCCGGCACGTGGTGCTGGGCGCCGGCGTGGCCACCGCGTTCGGCTGCACCATCGCCGGCGAGGTGGACGAAGGCACCGTGCTGGCGCTGGTGGAGACGCTGCTGGAAGCCGGCGCCGAGGAAATCACCATCGCCGACACGGTCGGCTACGCGCATCCGGGCCAGGTGCGCGCGCTGATGCGCAAGGTGCGCGCGCTGGCCGGCGAGGTGCCGCTGGCCTGCCACTTCCACGACACGCGCGGGCTGGGGCTGGCCAACGTGATCGCCGCGCTCGACGCCGGCGTGCGCTGCTTCGACGCCTCGCTCGGCGGCCTCGGCGGCTGCCCGTTCGCGCCCAACGCGACCGGCAACATCAATACCGAGGACACCGTGTTCCTGCTCGAGTCCGAGGGCCTGCACACCGGCATCG
Organism: Cupriavidus ulmosensis; assembly: GCF_977008105.1. Taxonomy (NCBI): domain Bacteria; kingdom Pseudomonadati; phylum Pseudomonadota; class Betaproteobacteria; order Burkholderiales; family Burkholderiaceae; genus Cupriavidus; species Cupriavidus ulmosensis. The sequence goes on along the minus strand of NZ_CDRMWP010000001.1, from coordinate 80,718 downwards.
ACCTCGACGCGCTGCGCGAAATGCGCGAGACGCTGGCCGCGTGGCTGCCCGGCGAGCCGTTCACCGGCGCCATCGCGCGCGCCGGCCTGCCCAGGACCTTCGCACCGCGCCCGCGCGCGGCCCTGTCATGAGCCCCGCCGACGCATTGCGCTGCCTGCCCGACGACCTCGATCAGGCGCTGCTGGCCGGGCGCGTCTGGCGCCGCGCCGGCGCTCACGAAGGCCCCTGCGTGGTCGCCGTGCGCGGCGGCGAAGCGTTCGACATCACCGCCGCCGTGCCGACCACGGCCGACCTGTTCGACCGCGCCGACGCGGCGGACGTCGTGCGCCACGCGCCCGGCGAGGCGCTCGGCCCGGCCGCGGCGCTGCTGGCCGCCAGCGCGCCCGGCGCCGCCGGCAACGCGACGCGGCTGCTGGCGCCGTGCGACGTGCAGGCCATCAAGGCGTGCGGCGTGACCTTCGCGGTCAGCCTGATCGAGCGCGTGATCGAGGAACAGGCCGGCGGCGACCCCGCGCGCGCCCGGGACGTGCGCGAGACCATCGCCGCGCTGATCGGCGCGGACCTGTCGAAGATCAAGCCCGGCTCCGAAGCCGCGCGGCGGCTCAAGGCCGAACTCGAGCGGCGCGGCGCGTGGTCGCAGTACATGGAAGTCGGCATCGGCCCCGACGCCGAAGTGTTCTCGAAATCGCAGCCGATGTCGGCAGTCGGCTTCGGCGCCGACGTCGGCCTGCATCCGGCCTCGGTGTGGAACAACCCGGAACCGGAGATCGTGCTGGCGGTGAACGCCGCCGGCCAGCCGGTCGGCGCCACGCTCGGCAACGACGTCAACCTGCGCGACATCGAAGGCCGCTCCGCGCTGCTGCTCGGCAAGTGCAAGGACAACAACGGCTCATGCGCGATCGGCCCGTTCGTGCGGCTGTTCGATGGGCATTTCACGCTGGACAGCGTGCGCCACGCCAGCGTGTCGCTGCGCGTGGAAGGCGCCGACGATGGCTTCGTGCTGGAAGGCGTGAGCCACATGGCAGAGATCAGCCGCGACCCGGCCGATCTCGTCGCGCAGACCTGCGGGGCGCATCACCAGTATCCGGACGGATTCATGCTGTTCCTCGGCACCATGTTCTCGCCGATCAAGGATCGCGATGCGCCGGGCGCCGGCTTCACGCATCATCTCGGTGATGTGGTGACGATCTCGGCGCCCGCGCTTGGCGCGTTGGTCAATACAGTGAGGTTGAGTACGGAGATTGCGCCTTGGGCCTTCGGTGTGCGGGCGCTGTACTGCAATCTGGCGGAGAGGGGGGTTTTTTGATTTTTTTGGTTTTTTTTATTCAAAGGTTTGATTTCAAAGTCAATGGCTTAAATTCAAAGTCAGCTTCTTAACGTCAAATTCAAAGTCAAAGGCTTTCGCTCCCCCGGAGCGACCTACTTTCTTTTCCCCGAAAAGAAAGTAGGCAAAGAAAGCGGGCTGCCTGGCCGGCAGGGGCAGAAACGTTGGGGTTTCTTGTTGTTGGTGGTTTCGTCGTGGGGCCTGTGGTTCTGCTGGCATCCTGCCGTTACCGGTGCGAGCGGCCACGATCTGGCTGGCGGTATGGGTTGCGGGGTCAGACCTATGATGGCCGGCACACTGCTGGTTCGGCCATCTGCCGTTACCGACTCGGGCGGCCACGACATAGCATCGGCACTGGTTTCGTGGTGGGCGTGGTGGACCCAGCGCGAGTGCGCGGGGTTGCTGGAACCGGGATTGCTTTTCAGCCGTCCGGCACTGCGTTCAAACAGGGGCCACCGCGCCCACCACGAAACCAGCACCGTTCCTATGCCGTATGCATTTGCCGCGGTCGCGGCAGCAGCCCGAAGGGCCTGGGCCTCCGCCATCATGCAGCGCCACCACGAATCGAACACCACCCGAGAGACAGTGGCCGCCAAAACCGGTACCGGCAGAATCCCAGCAGAACCACCGCCCCCACCACGAAACCACCAATCCAAGAAACCCTGTTCGGCTCTGCCCCTGCCGGCCAGGCAGCCCGCTTTCTTTGCCTACTTTCTTTTCGGGGAAAAGAAAGTAGGTCGCTCCGGGGGAGCGAAAGCCTTTGACTTTGACTTTGACTTTGACGTTAAGAAGTTGACTTCAACTTTAAAGCCAAAAACAAACAAACCCCTATCCCACAAACCTATACCCCACCCCCAACTCCGTCATCAAATGCACCGGCTGCGCCGAATCCCTCTCCAGCTTCTGCCGCAGGTGCCCCATATAGACACGCAGATAGTGACTGCTCTCCGAATGCGCCGGCCCCCACACCTCGCGCAGCAGCTCGCGGTGCGTCATGACCTTGCCGCGGTGCGCGATCAGCACCGCCAGCAGGCGGTATTCGATCGGTGTCAGGTGAACGTCCTCGCCGGCCCGCGTGACCACGCGGTTGGCTAGGTCGATCTGCACGTCGCCGAAGGCGACCAGCGCGCTGCCCTGGGGATTGAGGCGGGCGTGCCGGCGCAGCAGCACGCGCACGCGCGCGATCAGTTCGCCGACGCCGAACGGCTTGGTGAGGTAGTCGTCGGCGCCGGCGTCGAGCGCGGCGATCTTGTCGTCCTCGCCGCTGCGCGCGGACAGCACCAGCACCGGCACTTCGGTCCAGGTGCGCATCTCGCGGATCAGCGTCATGCCGTCGCCGTCGGGCAGGCCGAGGTCGAGGATCACGATGTCGGGCTGGCGCGTGCCGGCGTCGATCAGGCCGCGCTTGAGCGTCTCGGCCTCGTGCACGGCGCAGCCTTCGGCCTGCAGCGCCTCGCGCACGAAGCGGCGGATATGCGGCTCGTCCTCGACCAGCAGTACCGTGGGCGAAAAATCGAATGCCATCTCAGTGAGGTTCCTTGTGTGTTGCGCCCGCCGCCGCGGCTTCGGGCTCGACCGCGGGCGGCGTGCCGCGCGGCAGCGCCACCACGAAGCGCGCGCCGCGGCCTTCGCCATCGTCTCCGCCCGCGCTCTCCACCCAGATGCGCCCGCCGTGCGCCTGCACGATGGCTTCGCACACGGCCAGGCCCAGGCCCACGCCGGCGGTGGCCGACTCGCGCTCGCCGCGCGTGAATTTCTGGAAGATCGACTGTTCCTGCCCGCGCGGCACGCCCGGGCCCTGGTCGGCCACCACCAGCCGCACCTCGGTGTCGGCCAGCTCGCCCGAGACGCGGATGGCGGTGCCCGCCGGCGTGTACTTGGCGGCGTTCTCCAGCAGGTTGCACAGCACGCGCTCCATCAGCACGGCGTCGCATTCCACCAGCGGCAGCGCGGCCAGCCCGGACACCGACACGCGGTGGCGCGCGAGCGCGTCGCGCATGGCGGCCAGCGCCGCGCCGACCATTTCCTCGCACGACTGCCACTCCTTGCGCATGTGCACGTCGCGGCTCTGCAGGCGCGCCATGTCGAGCAGGTTGATGACCATCGTGCGCATGCGCAGCGCCTGCTCGCGCATGGCGGCGACGGTCTCGGCCAGCGGCGGCGGCAGCGGCGGCTCGGCGCGCTGCATGGTCTCGGCCATGCCGACCAGGCTGGTCAGCGGCGTGCGCAGGTCGTGCGAGACCGCGGCCAGCAGCGAGCTGCGCAGCCGCTCGGACTCCATCGACACCAGCGCCTGCTGCGCCACCTCCACGTAGTGCAGCCGCTCGATGGCGATGGCGATCAGCGTGGCGAACACGTCGGCCTGGCGGCGCAGCTCGGGCTGCGCCAGCGCGCGCCACGCCTGCGGCTCCACCGCGAGCACGCCGCGCGTGCGCATCGGCGCCTTGAGCGGCAGGTAGAGCACGGTGCTGCCGGGCAGCGTGTGGGTGCCGGTGCCGGCAGGCTGGCCGTGGTCGAACACCCATTGCGCCAGCACCGGGTCGATGGCGCCGCTGGCGCGCTGGTCCGGGTCCACCGCGGGCGCCATCAGGCGGCCCTTGGGCGAGACCAGGAAAAAGGCCGAGCGCGCGCCGAGCGCGGCCTGCAGGAAGCGGCTGCCGATGGCGACGATCTGCTCGGGCACCAGCGCGGCCGACAGCTCGCGCGCCAGCTCGTAGAGCGTGCGCGCCTCGGTCTCGCGCTCGACCGACACGCGCGCCTGCTCGCGCAGCCCGGCGGTCAGCTGGCCGATCACCAGGCCCACGGTGAGCATCACCACGAAGGTCACGAGATACTGCACGTCGCTGACCGAGAACGACAGCCGCGGCGGCACGAAGAAAAAGTCGAAGGCCGCCACCGACACCACCGAGGCCAGCGCGGCCGGCCCGCGCCCGTGGCGCAGCGCCACCGCCACCACCGCGGCCAGGAACAGCATGGCGATGTTGACCAGCTCGAACCACGGCCGCGCCAGCGCCGACAGCACGCTGGCGCCGGCGCACCACGCCACCGCCCACAGGTAGTCGAGGCGGCGCGCCGCCACGCCGCGCTCGCCGTCGGCCACGCCGGCCGCGCCGGCATCGAGGTCGCCGCGCACGTCCGCGCGCGAACCCGGCCCCGCCGCCGGCTGCGCGCGGCCGCGCGCGTCGGCCGCCATCGCGTCGGCGGCCACGCGGATCACGTCGATCTCGGGGCAGCCCAGCGCCAGCGAATCGGCAAAGCTGTGGCGCCCGAACAGCCACGCGCGCGCGCCCAGGAACGGCGCCAGCGCGAGCGCCAGCAGCGCGCGCCCGCGCGCCAGCACGCCGCCGCCGGCGCGGTGCCACGCGCCGGGCGCGCGTCCCACCACCACCTTGGTCAGGTTGTGGCGGCGCACGTAGCCGGTCACGGCCTGCACGATGTCGCTGCCGGCCAGCGTCTCGGTGCGCGCGCCGAGCTCCTCGGCCAGCCGCATCGCCGCTTCCAGGCTGGCGCGCGCCGGCGCGGCCAGCGGCGCCAGGCGCGGCGTGGCCACCGTCACCACGTGCCAGTCGCAATCGAGCTGGCCGGCCAGCCGCCGCGCGCTCTTGACCACCTGCGCGGCATCGTCGCCGGTGCCGATGCAGGCCAGCACCGCCTCGCGCGTGCGCCACACCGGGCGGATCGATTCGGCGTGGCGGTAGGCGCGCACGTCGTCGTCCACGCGGTCGGCGGTGCGGCGCAGCGCCAGCTCGCGCAGCGCGATCAGGTTGCCCTTGCGGAAGAAATTGCTGGCCGCGGTGCGCGCCTGCTCCGGCATGTAGACCTTGCCGTCGCGCAGGCGCCGCAGCAGCTCGTCGGCGGGCAGGTCCACCAGGATCACTTCGTCGGCATCGTCGAACACCGTGTCGGGCACGGTCTCCCACACGCGGATGCCGGTGATGCCGCCGACCGCCTCGTTGAGGCTGTCGAGATGCTGGACGTTGACGGTGGTCCACACGTCGATGCCGGCCGAGAGCAGTTCCTCGATGTCCTGCCAGCGCTTCGGATGGCGGCTGCCGGGCGCGTTGGAATGCGCGAGCTCGTCGACCAGGATCAGCGCCGGGTGCCGCGCCAGCGCGCCGTCGAGATCGAACTCGTGCAGCACGCGGCCGTCCAGCTTCTGGTGCGGCATGGCCTTCGGCGGCAGCCGCTCGAGGCCGTCGAGCAGGGCCTCGGTCTCGGCGCGGCCGTGGGTTTCCACCACGCCGACCAGCACGTCGCTGCCCTGCTCGCGCAGCGCGCGCGCCGCGGCCAGCATGGCGAAGGTCTTGCCCACGCCGGCCGAGGCGCCGAAATACACGCGCAGCCTGCCGCGCGCGGCGCGCTCGCCCTCGGCCTGCATGCGTTGCAGCAGGGCGTCGGGATCGGGCCGCGGCGGCGTGTCGCGCGTGGCGGTGTCAGGCATGGGAAGGCGCGCTGCGCGCAAGGCGGGAGGATGCGGACGATTGTGCCACGGCGGCGCGCGGCCGGGCGCGGCGGCGGTTGATGCGCCGGCGCTCTCCCCCGGCCCCTGTCCCGCGCGCGGGACAGGGGAGCAAAGCCCGCGCCGTCACGGCTTTTCCGCATCCAGCGCCAGGTTCAGCTTGAGCACGTTGACCACCGGATCGCCCAGCACCGCCAGCAGCGGCCCTTGCGTATTGGCCGCCACCAGCGCCTGCACCCGCTCGGCCGGCAGGCCGCGCGCGCGCGCCACGCGCGCGGCCTGGTACTGCGCGGCGGCCGGGCTGATGTGCGGGTCCAGGCCGCTGGCCGAGGCGGTGACGAGATCGACCGGCACCGGCGCCTGGTTGGCCGGGTCGGCCGCGTGCAGCGCGTCGATGCGCGCGCGCGCGGCGTCGGTCAGCGCGGGGTTGCTCGGGCCGTAGTTGGAGCCGACCGAGGCGGCGCCGTTGTAGGGCATCGGCGCGGTGGCCGACAAGCGGCCCCAGAAGTACTTCGGGTCGGAGAAGGGCTGGCCGATCAGCTCGGAGCCGACCGCCTTGCCGTCCTTGACGATCAGCGAGCCGGCCGCCTGCTGCGGGAACACGGCGCGCGCGATGCCGGTGACGACGCCCGGGTAGAGCAGGCCGGTGACGGCGGACAGCGCGACGAACAGCGTCAGCAGCGGGCGCAGCAGGCCGCCCTGCACGGGCGTTTCGGGCTGGCCATTGGCGCCGCGGGGGGCTGTGGCTTGGGTATGCATGATGACTCCGTTCAATGTCTTTGCGGGTGCGGTGCGCGGGCTTGGGTATGGACCTGGACGCGGGCGTGGCTCACGCCCAGCCGAACAGCACCAGGATCATGTCGATGATCTTGATGCCGACGAACGGCACCAGGATGCCGCCCAGGCCGTAGACCAGCAGGTTGCGCCGCAGCAGCACGGCCGCGCCGAGCGGGCGATACACCACGCCGCGCAGCGCCAGCGGGATCAGCACCACGATGATGAGCGCGTTGAAGATCACCGCCGACAGGATGGCCGAGGCCGGCGTGGCCAGGCCCATCACGTTGAGCAGGTTGAGCTGCGGATAGGTGGTGGCGAACGCGGCCGGGATGATGGCGAAGTACTTGGCCACGTCGTTGGCCACGCTGAAGGTGGTCAGCGAGCCGCGCGTCATCAGCATCTGCTTGCCGATCTCCACGATCTCGATCAGCTTGGTCGGGTTGCTGTCGAGGTCGACCATGTTGCCGGCTTCCTTGGCCGCCTGCGTGCCGCTGTTCATGGCCACGGCCACGTCGGCCTGCGCCAGCGCGGGCGCGTCGTTGGTGCCGTCGCCGGTCATCGCCACCAGGCGGCCTTCGGCCTGGTAGTCGCGGATCAGCTTGAGCTTGGCTTCGGGCGTGGCCTCGGCGAGGAAGTCGTCGACGCCCGCCTCGGCCGCGATCGAGGCCGCGGTGAGGCGGTTGTCGCCGGTGATCATCACGGTGCGGATGCCCATCTTGCGCAGCTCGCCGAAGCGCTCGCGGATGCCGGACTTGACGATGTCCTTGAGCTCGACCACGCCGAGCACGCGCACGGTCTCGCCGCGGCCGTCGTCGAACGACTCGGCCACCACCAGCGGCGTGCTGCCGGCGCGGGCCACGTCGTCCACGGCCTGCATCACCGCCTCGGGGAACTTGCCGGCGCGCTCGGTCACGTAGCGGCGCACGGCGTCGGCGGCGCCCTTGCGCACGCTGCGCCCGCCCGCGTCCACGCCGCTCATGCGGGTCTGCGCGGTGAACGGCACGAAGATCGGGCGCAGCGCGCTGATGTCGGGCGCGGCGGCGCCGGACTGCTGGCGCGCCAGCGTGACGATGCTGCGGCCCTCGGGCGTCTCGTCGGCCAGCGACGACAGCCACGCGGCGTCGGCAAGCTGCTGCGCGCCGACGCCGGGCGCGGCGATGAAGCGCGCGGCCTGGCGGTTGCCGTGGGTGATGGTGCCGGTCTTGTCGAGCAGCAGCACGTCGACGTCGCCGGCGGCTTCCACCGCGCGGCCCGAGGTGGCGATCACGTTGGCTTCCATCATGCGGCTCATGCCCGCCACGCCGATGGCCGACAGCAGCCCGCCGATGGTGGTCGGGATCAGGCACACCAGCAGCGCGATCAGCACGGTGATGGTGACGGGCATGCCGGCCTTCGTCACCAGCACGCTGTACACCGAGAACGGCTGCAGCGTGGCGGTGGCCAGCAGCAGCACGATGGTCAGGCCCACCAGCAGGATGGTCAGCGCCAGCTCGTTGGGGGTCTTCTGGCGCTTGGCGCCCTCGACCATCGTGATCATGCGGTCGATGAAGCTCTCGCCCGGATTGGTGGTGATGCGCACCACGATCCAGTCCGACAGCACGCGCGTGCCGCCCGTCACCGAGGAAAAATCGCCGCCCGACTCGCGGATCACCGGCGCGGATTCGCCGGTGATGGCGCTTTCGTCGACCGAGGCCACGCCTTCGATCACCTCGCCGTCGCCGGGCACCATGTCGCCGGCCTCGACCAGCACCACGTCGCCGCGGCGCAGCGCGGTGGCCGCGCGCGCCTCGGTGGCGCCGGCGGCGCGCCAGTCGCGCCGGCCTTCCTTGACCAGTTTCGCGGTGACGGTGGTCTTGAGCCCGCGCAGCGCCTCGGCCTGCTGCTTGCTGCGCCCTTCGGCCAGCGCCTCGGCGAAGTTGGCGAACAGCACGGTGAACCACAGCCACACCGACACCGCGAGGATGAAGCCCGCGCTCTCGCCGCCCGCGCTGGCGGGCGCGAACAGCGCGCGGAAGAACAGGATGGTGGTCAGGATGCTGCCCACGTAGACCACGAACATCACCGGGTTGCGCAGCTGGTCGCGCGGCGACAGCTTCTTCACCGCGTCGAGCAGGGCCGGCCTGACCAGCTCGGGCGCGAACATGCCGCCGCGCGGCGGGCGCTGGTGGCCGCCGCCCTGGTGGGCGCCTGCCTTGTGGGTGCCGCCCGGGGCCGGCGCGCCGCCAGTGGCCGCCGGGGTGGTGCTTGCCGGTGCCGCGCCGGCCTGCTTGCCGCGCGTCACCATCGATTCTTGTTGCATGCGTTTCTCCGCAATACGCTGATCTGCCTGGGGATGCCGCCCGCGCGGCGATGCGCGGCGGGCGGGCGGCCCCGGGCTACTTTCCTGCCGCCGTGACCACGGCGCCCTGCAATTGCTCCGCCACCGGCCCCAGCGCCAGCGCCGGGACGTAGGTCAGCGCGCCCACCATCAGCACCGAGCCGACCAGCAGCACCACGAACAGCGGGCCGTGCGTGGGCATGGTGCCGCCCGTCACCGGCACGCGCTTCTTGGCGGCCAGCGAGCCGGCCAGCGCCAGGATCGGCACGATGATCCAGAAGCGGCCGAGCCACATCGCCGCGGCCAGCAGCCCGTTGTAGAACGGCGTGTTGGCCGACAGCCCGGCGAAGGCGCTACCGTTGTTGTTGGCCGCCGACGAGAGCGCGTAGAGGATCTCCGAGAAGCCGTGCGTGCCGGGGTTGAACACGCCCGCGCGCCCGGCCTCCACCATCACCGCCACGGCGGTGCCGAGCAGCACCAGCAGCGGCGTGACGAGGATCGCCACCGCGGTCATCTTCATCTCGTAGGCCTCGATCTTCTTGCCCAGGTATTCGGGCGTGCGGCCGATCATCAGGCCGGCGATGAAGACCGCCAGCACCGCGTACACCAGCATGCCGTACAGGCCCGAGCCGACCCCGCCGAACACCACCTCGCCGAGCTGCATCAGCAGCATCGGCACCAGCCCGCCGATGGCGGTGAAGGAGTCGTGCATGGCATTGACCGCGCCGCACGAGGCCGCCGTGGTGATGGTGGCGAACAGCGCGCTGGCGGCGATGCCGAAGCGGGTTTCCTTGCCTTCCATGTTGCCGCCGGCCTGCAGCGCGCTGGCCACGTGGTCGACCGGCAAACCCGCCAGCGCGGCATTGGCCTGCTGCTCGGACAGCGCCGCCACGCACGCCATCGCCACGAAGATCACCGTCATCGACGCCAGCACCGCCACGCCCTGGCGGCGGTCCTTGACCATCTCGCCGAAGGTGAAGCACAGCGCCGCCGGAATCAGGAAGATGGCCAGCATCTGCAGCAGGTTGGCCAGTTCGGTCGGATTCTCGAACGGATGCGCCGAGTTGGCGTTGAAGAAACCGCCGCCGTTGGTGCCGAGCATCTTGATGGCTTCCTGCGAGGCCACCGGGCCCATCGCCAGCGTCTGCGTGCCGGTCTTCATGGCCTCGGTGACGGGCGCGCCCTTGGCGTCGAGCACCGGCTGGCCGGCGGCGTCCACCTTGGGCTGGCTGTACTCGATGGGCGTCACCAGCGCGACTTCCTTGTAGGCGTCGAAGTTCTGGATCACGCCCTGGCCGACCAGCGCCACGGCGAAGGCGACCGACAGCGGCAACAGCACGTAGAGCGTGCAGCGCGTGACGTCCACCCAGAAGTTGCCGATGGTCGCCGCGCTCTGGCGCGCGAAGCCGCGGATCAGCGCGAACACCACGGCGATGCCGGTGGCCGCCGAGAAGAAGTTCTGCACCGTGAGCGCCAGCATCTGCGTGAGGTAGCTCATGGTGGATTCGCCGGCATAACCCTGCCAGTTCGTGTTGGAGACGAAGCTCACCGCGGTGTTGAAGGCCGAGTCCGGCGACACCGCGCCGAAGCCCTGCGGGTTGAACGGCAGCCACGCCTGCAGACGCTGCAGCGCGTAGACCGCCACCACGCCCAGCATGTTGAAGGCGACCAGCGCCACCGTGTATTGCTTCCAGCCCATGCCGGCGTCGGCGCGCACGCCGCCCGCGCGGTACAGCAGGCGCTCCAGCGGCCGGCCCCAGGCGGTGGCGCGGTAGCCGCCATCCTCCATCGCGCGGCGGATGTAGCGCCCGAGGAACGGCGCGAGCGCCAGCAGGATGGCGAGGTAGAGGACGAGCAGTCCCAGGAATTCGGTTGACATCAGAATTTCTCCGGCCGGAACAGGGCAATCAGGAGGTAGATGAAGACAGCAGCGGCGAGCACGCCGCCCAGCAGATCGGCCCAGTCCATCACAGCCTCCTGTCCGCGGCGCTGTCCTTGCGGCGCGCGTCGGCGCCGTCCGCTCCCGGGCCGTCGGCCGCGCCCGGCGGCTTGCCACCCAGCGCGGCGCACAGCGCCAGCAGTGCGCCGGTCAGCGCACCGAACAGCAACAAACCAATGAAATAGATCCCGTCCATGACAAACACCGTGAGTGATTCACAGATGGCAGGTTAGGGATGGCGCGGTAAAAACGGGGTAGAGAGGGGGAAGGGGGGTGTAAAGAAGATATAAAGACGGGGAGTGGTGGTGGCGTGCGGCAGCCGGCAAAGATCAGCCCGCCGCTTGCGGCAATTGAAACGCACCGGCGCAAGCCGCGCCGGGCACCCGTCCGGCTAGATCCAGCCCGACTTGTGCAATTTGCGCCAGAGCCCCGCGCAGGCCAGCGCGGTCACGCCGATCACGGTCGGGTAGGCGTAGTGGAACTTCAGCTCCGGCATGAAGTTGAAGTTCATCCCGTACAGGCTGAACACCACGGTGGGAATCGCCAGGATGGCGCCCCAGCCGGCCAGGCGCTTGACGATCTCGTTCTGGCCGACAGTGACCAGCGCCAGGTTGACCTGCACCGCGGTGGTCAGCATTTCGCGCACCACGTCGAGCGTGCGCACCAGGCGGCTGGCATGATCCTCGATGTCGCGGAAGTAGGCGCGCAGCTCCTTGGGCACCAGTTCCTCGTGCAGCCGGATCAGTTGCCCGCAGATCTCTTCGATCGGGTAGACCGCGTTGCGCAGGCGCAGGACCTGGCGCTTGATGTGGTACAGGTGCTCGATGGCGGCGCGGTCGAACTCGTCGCGGAAGATGCCCTGCTCGAGCTGCTCGAAGGCGTCCTCGAGCCGCGTGACGATGGGCATGTAGTGGTCCACCACGAAATCCATCAGCGCGTAGAGCACGTAGCCCGGCCCGTTGGCGAGCGCGCGCGGGTCGCTCTCGCAGCGCTCGCGCACCGGCGCGTAGCTGCTGCTGGCGCCGTGGCGCACCGACACCACGTAGCGCGGCCCCACGAACAGGTGAGTCTCGCCCACCACCACCTCCTCGTTCACCAGCTGGGCGGTGTTGAGCACGACGAAGATAGAGTCGCCGTAGGTCTCCAGCTTGGGGCGCTGGTGTGCGTCGAGGGCGTCTTCCACGGCGAGGTCGTGCAGGCCGAATTCCTGCTGCACCTTGCGCAGCAGCGGCAGGTCCGGCTCGTGCAGGCCAAGCCAGACGAAGGTTCCGGGCACCGCGATGGCGTCGCTGATCTCGTCCACCGCCACATCCCCGAGCCGCTTGCCGTCGCGGTAAGCCACGCTGTTGACGATCGCACCCATGCCTGCTCCCTTGTCCGAATGGCGCAATCGTAACAAGAGCGCGGCCCGCGCGGGGGCGGCGCGGCGGCGAACCGGCGACGAACCGGCAGCGGACATGCGGCCGCCCTGCGGCGCAGGGCGACGAAGTGCGACGAAGTGCGGCCGCGTGCGCGGCGGGTGGCCGCGGCGGCCTGGCGCGCGCCCCATCCGGCACTGGAAAGCCCGGCAGGGGTATTTGTTACAGTTCTGCCTCCAGCTGACGTTAGAATGTCCCATTTCCACGGTCACCGACTATGTCCCAGAAGAAATCGCCACGCTTCGAACTGCGCAGTGGCAACGTCGACGCCCTCCTCCTCGCGCTCAAGTCCGCTGACATGGCAGCGCTGCGGGACGACCTCCTGTCCCGCTTCGAATCGACCCCCGATTTCTTCTCCAACGATGTCGTCGCCCTCGACCTGCGCCGCCTGGAAGGCGACGAGCGGATCGCGCTCGACACGGTGATCGAGACCCTGGCCCAGCTCAAGGCCCGCGCCATCGGCGTGGTGGCGCGCGAGGCCCAGCACGGCTGGGCGGCGTCCTTCGGCCTGCCGCTGCTGGACAGCCACAGCCGGCGCGGCGGCCGCGAAGAAGCCGCGCCGGCCACGCAGACTACGCAGGCCGGGCCGGCCGAGGGGCCGGCCGAGGGGCCCGCCGCGGTCCCGGCGGAAGCCCCGCCCGGGCCGGCGCAGGCCGCGGCCGAGGTGGTCGCGGCCACGGTGGCGGACGCCGCCGCGCGCAGCGTGCCGACCATGCTGATCGACAAGCCGCTGCGCTCGGGCCAGCAGGTCTACGCCGCCGGCGACGTGGTGATCCTGGACCTGGTCAGCTACGGCGCCGAGGTCATCGCCGAGGGCAACATCCACGTCTATGCCCCGCTGCGCGGCCGCGCGCTGGCGGGCGTCAAGGGCGACACGCAGGCACGCATCTTCTGCACCTGCCTGGAACCCGAACTGCTTTCCATCGCCGGCATCTACCGCACCGGCGAACTGTCGCTGCCCGCCGACGTGCTGGGCAAGCCCGCCCAGGTACGCCTGGACGGCGAAAAACTGATCCTCGAACCGCTCCGGATGAAGTAACACCGCCGCCGAGCACCAACCACAGCAGCGCAAGCTTCAACCATTACTGGATCCAAGAGCCATGGCAAAAATCATCGTTGTGACCTCCGGCAAGGGAGGCGTAGGCAAGACCACCACCAGCGCCAGCTTCTCCGCCGGGCTGGCCCTGCGTGGCCACAAGACTGCCGTGATCGACTTCGACGTCGGCCTGCGCAACCTCGACCTGATCATGGGCTGCGAGCGCCGCGTGGTGTACGACCTGGTCAACGTGGTGCAGGGCGAGGCCAACCTGAACCAGGCCCTGATCAAGGACAAGAAGTGCGAGAACCTGTTCATCCTGCCGGCCTCGCAGACGCGCGACAAGGACGCGCTGACCAAGGAAGGCGTGGAGAAGGTCATCAACGGCCTGGTCGAGATGGGCTTCGAGTACATCGTGTGCGACTCGCCCGCGGGCATCGAGTCGGGCGCGCTGCTGGCCATGTATTTCGCCGACGAGGCGCTGGTCGTGACCAACCCGGAAGTGTCCTCGGTGCGCGACTCGGACCGCATCCTGGGCATCCTGGCGTCCAAGACCAAGCGCGCCAGCGAAGGCGGCGAGCCGATCAAGGAACACCTGCTGATCACGCGCTACAACCCCAAGCGCGTGCACGGCGGCGAGATGCTGTCGCTGACCGACATCCAGGAAATCCTGCGCATCAAGCTCATCGGCGTGGTGCCGGAGTCGGAGGCGGTGCTGCACGCCTCCAACCAGGGCACGCCGGCCATCCACCTGGAAGGCAGCGACGTGGCCGACGCCTACGGCGACGTGGTCGACCGCTTCCTGGGCAAGGACAAGCCGATGCGCTTCACCGACTACCAGAAGCCGGGGCTGCTCTCCCGCATCTTCGGCAACAAGTAAGGAGGGCCTGCCACCATGTCGATCCTGTCCTTCCTGCTCGGCGAGAAAAAGAAATCCGCCTCCGTTGCCAAGGAGCGGCTCCAGATCATTCTCGCCCACGAACGCACCGGCCATTCGGCGCCGGCCGACTACCTGCCCGCCCTGCAGCGCGAACTGGTCGCGGTCATTTCGAAATACGTGAAAATCAGCGACCAGGACCTGCGCGTGAGCCTCGAGCGCCAGGACAACCTGGAGGTGCTCGAGGTCAAGATCGAGATCCCGCAGGGCTGATGCCCCGCATCCCGGCTTCGTTGAGCGGGTTCGTTGAGCGCGCCTGACTGGGCCTGACTGGGTGCGTCGACTGGGTGCGTGATCGGGCGCGTGTTAGGCGCGTCGACCTAGCGCGTTGGCCGGGTGCGTTGGCCGGGCGCGCCGGCAAGCCGCCCGATGCGGCGTCACGGCGGCTCGCCAGGCGCCGGCCTCGCCGCGCTTCGCTGCCGGCCTCGCGCGCCGTCTCGGCCGACCCGGTTTCTCAGCCAATCCGAGCCCCGGAAAACCAGGCTGGAAGCCCTCCCACGGCGGGGTAAGCAAGCTGCACCACTGTCATTTCGCGCTGCACCATTTTGTCGTTTTGTCGCGGCATCACAACGGTTTTTGCACCATTTGCCCGCTTAGAGGCGGCCAACAACGTCCATTAGTGTCCTAATCTTTTCCGTTTTGTTAAATTTTCGCGGCGTTTACACGAAACGTAAACCCGTCCGCCACCGTGATCCGGCAGCGGACACGACAGAACAGAAAAGGAGCACTATGAAGAAATCAGCCCTGACCCTCGCAATTGGCACGCTGCTGGCCGGCAGCGCCTACGCTCAGTCGTCCGTTACCCTGTACGGTATCGTCGACCAGAGCATCCGTTACACCAGCAACTCGAACGGTGCCAACGACAACCAGTTCCAGCTGACCAACGGTGCCATCACCAACAGCCGCTGGGGCATCAAAGGCGCCGAAGCCCTGGGTAACAACCTGAAGGCGATCTTCCAGCTGGAAAACGGCTTCGATCCCGATACCGGCCGCGCCAACCAGAACAACAGCCTGTTCGGTCGCCAGGCCTACGTGGGCCTGTCGGGTGATTTCGGTACCATCAAGCTGGGCCGCCAGTACACCGAAGGCTTCAACTTCTTCGGCGACTACGATCCGCTGACCATCGGCAACTACACCGGCAACGCCTGGCCGTTCTTCCTGACCAACTTCCGCAACAACAACGTGGTCAGCTACGACGGCAAGTTCGGCGGCCTGAACGTCGGCGCCAGCTACGGCTTCGGCGAGAAGGCGGGCAGCTTCACCTCGTCGCAGTACTGGGGTACCCGCGCCGCGTACACGTTCGGTCCGTTCGGCGTCGGCGCCGTGTTCCAGGAAACCCGTGACGCCAACGGCAACAAGCAGCAGATGTGGGGCGCGTCCGGCAAGTACAGCATCGGCCCGGCCAAGGTGTTCCTCGGCTACGTCGGTGGCAAGGACCGCACCGGCTCGGTCGACGCCAGCCTGAACGGCGACGCGCTGGCCGCAGGCAGCGCCAACGCGGTGCCGGCCGGCAACTTCACGGCCAACCCGCGCAAGGACATGATCGGCTACCTGGGTCTGACCTATCAGCTGACCCCGGCCCTGGCGCTGACCGGCGTGTTCTATGGCGACCACGTCAAGGACGCGAACGGCGTGGCGAACAACGCAGGCAACCGCTACACCGGCGTGCTGCTGGCCGAGTACTCGCTGTCCAAGCGCACCCAGGTCTACGGCACCGTGGACTACAACAAGCTGACCGGCGGCACGCAGACCGAACTGCCGGGCAGGAACAACCAGACCGGCGCAGCCCTGGGCATCCGCCACATTTTCTGATCGTTCCTGGCCTGATTGCCTTCACGGGCAAGTCCCCGCCCCGCGCGGGGACGCTTCAGGTTCCAGCCGACAAGAAAGCCCCTTCGGGGGCTTTCTTGCTTTTGGCAGGCATCGGCGGCATCGGCGGTGGCCATGACAGTGGCGGCGGCAGCCGGGCAAGCCATGCGCGGGCCAGCTGCACATCCGCATCCGCGTACGGGCCGCCGTCCCGGCGTTTCGCTCGCCCTCGCCCTCGCCCTCCTCGCCCTCCTCGCCCTCCTCGCCCTCCTCGCCCTCGCCCTCCTCACCCTCCCTCACCCGCTATCCCCCGCTCTCGCGCGACCCCACGCCGTGGCCGGCACCAGTTCGAGCCGGTAGCCGTGCGTGTAGACCGGCAGCAGCCGCAGCCCGTGCTCGGGCGCCAGCCCCAGCTTGCTGCGCACGCGCGACATGTGCGTGTCGATGGTGCGCGACAGCGGCGAGATCTCGCGCCCCCACACCGCCGCCACGATATGGTCGCGCGACACGATGCGGCCCTCGTTGCGGAACAGCAGCACGGCGAGGTCGAACTCCTTCGGCGTGAGCCGCAGCGGCGTGGCGCCGCGCACCACCGTGCGCGCGGCGCAATCGAACACGTAGCCGGCCAGCGCCACGCGCGCGCAGCCGCTGCCGGGCTCCGGGTAGGCGCGCCGCAGCAGGGACGCGGTGCGCGCCAGCAGCTCGCCGCGCCGCACCGGCTTGAGCATGTAGTCGTCGGCGCCGGTGGCGAGGCCGTCGACGATGTCTTCCTCGGCGCTGCGGCCGGTCACGAACATCACCGGCACGCGGCGGTCGAGGTTGGCCCGCACCCAGGTCAGCACCTCCTTGCCGGACAGGTCGGGCAGGTGCCAGTCGAGCAGCAGCAGGTCGAAGTTTTCCTCGCGCAGGCGCAGCAGCATCTCGCGGCTGCGCCCGAAGGTCATGCAGTCGTGCCCCGCCTCGCCCAGGATCCGGCGGATCAGGGCCGCCTCGGCGGGATGGTCTTCCAGTGAAGCGATCTTCATTCCCATAGCTGGCCGGTCTCGCGTTGGTTGGTCTCGTGCATCGATCTCGCGCATCGATCTCGCAAACCGGATCTCATGCGCCGGATCTCGCGCATCGATCTCGCGGCGGCCGGTGCGCCGGCATGCCCGGCGATGCGGGGCTCCATGCCATTACATGCCCGGACGGCGGGCCGGCATATGAGAGTTTTCGCATTCCGCCGCGGCGGCGGCCGCACGATCATTGGCAAAGCGGCACCCCTGCCGCGCCAGGAGACGCCGCATGCGAATCGCGATACTGGAGGACGACCCGGCCCGGGCCTTGCGGCTGGAGCAGATGCTCGCGCTGGGCGGGCACGACACCGCGCGCTTCCGCGAAGGCCGCGCGCTGATGCAGGCGCTGCGCAGCGAGCCCTGCGCGTTGCTGCTGCTGGCGTGGGAGATTCCCGGCATCCCCGCGCGCGACGTGCTGCTGTGGATACGGCGCGCGCTGGGCGGGGCGCTGCCGGTAATGGTGCTGGGCGGGCGCGGCGGCGAGGCGCACATCGCCGAATGCATCGCACTCGGCGCCGATGCCGTGGTGCCCGCGCCGGTGCGCGGCGCCGAACTGGCGGCGCGCGTGCAGGCGCTGCTGCGGCGCGTGCCGGCGCCGCGGCGCGACCGGCTCGAGCTCGGCCCCTACCGCTTCGCGCTGGACGAGCGGCGCGCCTTCGTCGGCGGCCGGCAGGTCAGGCTGTCGCCCAAGGAATTCGAGCTGGCGGTGCTGCTGTTCCGCCATGCCGGGCAACTGCTGCTGCGCCGGGCCGTCGAGCTGGCGGTGTGGCGGTGCGCGATGCCGCGCGGCTCGCGCACGCTGGACAGCCACCTGTCGCGCCTGCGCGCCAAGCTGGCGCTGCAGCCGCGCAACGGCGTGCGGCTGTCGTCGGTGTATGCGACCGGGTGCCGGCTCGACCTCGTTATGCCGGCGGTTGCGCCGGCTGACGCGCTGGCTGCCGCATCGGTCGTTGCGTCGGACGCCGCGCCAATCGCCGCGTCCAAACCCGCCGATACACCCGCGGGCGCCGGCCGGCCGGAGCGCGGCAGCCGCAGCCGGGGCGGCGCCAGCGGGGCCGTCCGATGATCCGCGATGGCCGCTCAGTCGGCCTTGATGCCGGCTTCCTTGACGATGCGCGCGTTGTCGTCGTACTCGGCGCGGATCGCCGCGGCGAACTGCGCGGCGGTGCCGCCGGTGGGCACTTCGCCGCCCTTGAGCAGGCGCTCGCGCACCTCGGGCTCGGCCAGCGCCTTGTTCAGTTCGGCGTTGAGCCGGGCGATGATGGCCGGCGGCGTGCGCGCCGGCGCGAAGATGCCGAAGGTCGAGGTCAGGTTGGCCTTGGGGTAGCCGAGTTCGGCCAGCGTCGGCACGCCCGCCAGCGAGGCGATGCGCCTGGGCGCGCCCACCGCCAGCGCGCGCAGGCGGCCGGCCTCCATGTGCTGGGTCAGCATCGGGCTGGCGTTGGTGCTCATCACCTCGAACTGGCCGCCGAGCGCGTCGTTCATCTGCTGGCCGGCGCCCTTGTAGGGAATCAGTGTCAGGTCGGCATGGGCCTTGGACTTGACCTGCTCCAGCATGACGTGGCCGATCGTGCCGAGGCCCGAGGTGGCCCAGCGCACCGAACCGGGCCGGGTCTTGGCCTGCGCCAGCAGGTCCTGGAACGACTTGCCGGCGAAGCTCGGCGTGGCGACCACCAGCACCGGCGAGTACATCACGCTCATCACCGGCGCGATGTCGCGCTGCGGGTCGTAGTTGACGTGGCCGACGTGCGGGGTGAGCGTGAGCGGGCTGGTCGAGGCGAAGCCCAGCGTGTAGCCGTCCGGCGCGGCCTTGGCCACGGCGTCGATGCCGATGCTGCCGCCGGCGCCGGCCTTGTTCTCCACCACCACCGAGCCGCCCATCTGCGCCGACAGGCGCTCGCCGAGCGCGCGCGCCACGGCGTCGCTGATGCCGCCGGTGGGATAGGCCACGATCAGGCGGATCGGGCGCGAGGGGTAGGCATCGGCGGTGGCGGCGGTGGCGGGACCGGCAGACAGGCTCGCCGCGATGGCGGACGCGGCGGCAGCCAGCAGGGAAATTCGGCGGAAAGCGGGCATGGCAGGCATGGCGGACATGGCAGGCACGGCGGTGGCGGGACCGCGGAAAGGATGGAAAACGAAGGACCGATTCTAGCCGATCGCCGGCGCGCCACCGCGCGGGCCGGAGCCCGGTTCCGCGGGTTCCAGCGCGCATTCGGGCACCCACGACACGAACAGTTCGTTGGCGCGGTCGTACAGCCGCCACGTCGTGCCGCATTCGCGGCAGGTGAAGGTCAGCATGCTGAACGGCACGCCGGCGGCGCTCTGGCTCACCAGCGGCGCGGTGTGCTTGAGCGCCAGGCGCTCGTGCGGCTCGCGCCGGCGCGGATCGGCGGCCAGCGCGAGACAGTGCCCGCAGGCGGCGCGGATGGCGGGCGCGGGCTTGGGATGGGAAGGAGGCGCAACGGACGTCATGCCCGCCATGATGCCGCAAAAACGGGGCGGGTTTCATTTCCGCCGGGTCGACCTGTTGCAGGAGCGCTTCCGTGCGCCGGTTTCGCGTCTGTTCGGGGCTGGTTGGGGGCCTGTTCGGGGCCGGTTGGGAGCAGATTGGGAAGCGATTCCACCCCGGCCCCGTACGCCGGACCGGGTGCCGTGCCGGTGGCATCGGTGTCGGTGTCGGTGTCGGTGTCGGTGTCGGTGTCGGTGTCAGCGGCAGCGGCAGCGGCACGCCGACCGTCGCCGCAACCGGCCCGGGCACGAAGCCTGCAAGCGGCACAGCCGTTCATCCGCGAGTCTGCCCGCACGCCGGCGCGCGCAACGGCGCGCCTGCTGTCCGCCGCCGCGTTCGCTACCCATACGGCGGCCCGCGCTGTTACCCTCTTCGCTTTTCACCCCGCTCATTCCGGAGACCACCCGCATGCCCCTGTCCATCCGCCCGCGCTCCGGCGCGTCCTTGCGCCGCCCGGCGGCCCGTGCTTCGCTGCGCCCCTCGCTGAGGCTCGCCGCCCTGCTCTGCGCCGGCGCCGCGCAAGCCGCCCAGGCCGCGCCGGTCGAGCCGGCCTACCAGTTGTCGCAGCAGGAAAAGCCGGCGCTGATCGCCACCCTCAAGGACCTGGTCTCGATCGAGTCGGGCAGCAAGGACATCGAGGGCCTGGACCGCATCGCCGCGCTGATCCGCGACCGCCTGGCCGCGCTCGGCGGCGAGGCGCAACTGATCGCGCCGGCCGACGTCTACCGCATGGAAGACACGCCCAAGGACGTGGGCAAGATGGTGATGGCCCAGTTCAAGGGCACCGGGAAACGCAACATCATGCTGATCGGCCACATGGACACGGTCTACCTGCGCGGCATGCTGGCGCAGCAGCCGTTCCGCGTCGACGGCGACCGCGCCTACGGCCTGGGCATCGCCGACGACAAGAACGGCGTGGCCGTGATCCTGCACACCGTGGCGATCCTGCAGAAGATGGGCTTCAAGGACTACGGCACGCTCACCGTGCTGATCAACGGCGACGAGGAAATCAGCTCGCCGGGCGCGCGCGCGATGTTGACCAAGATGGGCAGCCAGCAGGACGCGGTGTTCTCGTGCGAGGCCACGCGCGTGACCGGCGACCGGCTGTCGCTGGCCACCAGCGGCATCGGCGCGATCTCGCTGACCGTGCACGGCAAGTCCTCGCACGCGGGCAGCGCGCCCGAGCAGGGCCGCAACGCGCTGTACGAGCTCTCGCACCAGATCCTGCAGATGCGCGACCTGTCCAACCCGGACACCGGCCTCAAGGTCAACTGGACGATCTCGTCGGCCGGCACCAACCGCAACGTGATTCCCGCCATCGCCACCGCGCAGGCCGACGTGCGCGTGCTGCGCACGGCCGACTACGACGGCCTGGAGCACACGCTGCAGGAGCGCGTGAAGAAGCAGCTCATCCCCGATACCCGCGTCGAGGTGAAGTTCGAGCGCCGCCGCCCGCCGCTCGAAGTCACCGACGCGGCGCGCAAGCTGGCCGCGCACGCGCAGGGCGTGTACGGCGAGATCGGCGAGAAGCTGCTGGTCTACGACACCGCCGAAGGCGGCGGCACCGACGCGGCCTTCGCCGCCGCGGCGACCAAGGCGCCGGTGATCGAGCGCTTCGGCCTGCGCGGCTTCGGCGCGCACTCGAACGACGCCGAGTACGTCGACCTGAACTCGGTCACGCCGCGCCTGTACCTGCTCACACGCATGATCATGGACGTGTCGCAGGACAAGACCGGGCGCTGAACCTTTCCGCCGGACCGGCCCGGGCCATGCGTCCGGGCTGGCACGTTTCTCGCCTATGGTGATTCACCAGGCGCGGGACAGGACAACCGGTGCGGCCAGGATACCGCCATCTCCTCACAGCACACGCCTCGCGCCTGGCGGGTCAGTGATCTGAATGGGAGATACCGTATGGCAAGCGCGGAACGCATCGTCGAGCTGTCCCATCACGTGGGCACAATCGCGGACAACAAGATCTCCAGCATTGCCGAGATCAACCGCGAAACCCGGTTCCTGGCGCTGAACGCGCTCATCGAAGCCGCGCGCGCCGGCGAGGCCGGCCGGGGCTTCAGCGTGGTGGCCAACCAGGTCAAGCACGTCTCGGAACGCATCTCCGGCATCACCGGCGAGCTCACCACGGAGCTGGGCGGCTCGATCGCCGAGCTGACGCAACTGGGCGACGCCATGATCCGCCAGATGCGCGGCCACCAGGGCCAGCGCCTGGCGGACCTGGCGCTGAACATGATCGACGTGATCGATCGCAACCTCTACGAGCGCTCCTGCGACGTGCGCTGGTGGGCCACCGACGCGGCCATCGTGGCCGCCGCGAGCCGGCCCGGCGACGGCGCGGCCGCCGCCTTCGCCAGCGAGCGCCTCGGCGTCATCCTCAACAGCTACACGGTATATCTCGATCTCTGGGTGATCGACGCGCAGGGCCGCGTCATCGCCAACGGCCGCCCGCGCAACTACCCGGGCGTGGCCGGGCGCGTCGTGCGCGGCGTGGACTGGTTCCAGCGCGCCATGGCGACCCGCTCCGGCGACAACTACGTCGCGCACGACATCACCGTCTCGCGCTTCCTCGACAACGCCAGCGTGGCCACCTACGCCACCGCGATCCGCGCCGGCGG
Source organism: Cupriavidus ulmosensis (assembly GCF_977008105.1). NCBI lineage: Bacteria > Pseudomonadati > Pseudomonadota > Betaproteobacteria > Burkholderiales > Burkholderiaceae > Cupriavidus > Cupriavidus ulmosensis. The sequence goes on along the minus strand of NZ_CDRMWP010000001.1, from coordinate 58,511 downwards.
CCGCGCGGACGGCGCGCCGCAGGGCGTGCTGGCGATCTTCTTCAACTGGGCGCCGCAGGCGCAGGCCGTGGTCGGCGGCGTGCGCCTGTCGGCCGAGGACTGGCAGCGCACCCGCTGCCTGCTGGTGGACGCGCAGCACCGCGTGATCGCCGCCTCCGACGGCGCCGGCGCGCTGGCCGAGACCTTCGCGCTGCAGGACCAGGGCAATCCCGCCGGCTGGTACGAGGCGCCCGACGGCGCGCTGGTGGCGTTCGCGCGCACGCCCGGCTACGAAACCTACGCCGGGCTGGGCTGGTATGGCGTGATCGTCCAGCAGCAGCAGCCCGGCCGCGCCCGCGCGGCACGGCACGCCTGAAAGCGGCGGGCGCCGGCGCGGCCGGCCGCGCGCACCGCCGTGGTGCGCGCGGCATGCGCCGCCGCCATTGCGGTGCGCCTCACGCCACTTGCGAGTGCGCCGCGCCCGCGCCGGCGGAAGCTGGCCGGCGGATTTCCGGCGGGCTCCGGCCACCGGATCGGTCCGGTTTCAGGCGGGCTTCGGGCCGCCGCCGGGCCGCGCTTTCGGGCCGCCGCCGGGGCGGCTTCAAACCTGTTTCAGGTCAGCTTCAGGCCGCCTTCCTGCGCCCGCCCAGGTCGGGCAGGAACACCGCCAGCAGGCCCAGCAGCGGCAGGAACGCGCACAGCTGGTAGACCATCTCGATGCCGTGCGCGTCGGCCAGCGTGCCCAGCACCGCGGCACCGATGCCGCCCATGCCGAAGGCGAAGCCGAAGAACAGGCCCGACACCATGCCCACCTTGCCCGGGATCAGCTCCTGCGCGAACACCAGGATGGCCGAGAACGCCGAGGCCAGGATGAAGCCGATGATGAACGACAGCACGCCGGTCCAGAACAGGTTGGCGTGCGGCAGCATCAGCGTGAACGGCGCCACGCCGAGGATCGACGCCCAGATCACGCGCTTGCGGCCGATGCGGTCGCCGATCGGGCCGCCCAGGATGGTGCCGGCCGCCACCGCGAACAGGAACGCGAACAGGTAGATCTGCGAGCTCTGGCGGTCCAGGCCGAAGCGCTCCATCAGGTAGAACGTGTAGTAGGTGTTCAGGCTCGCCATGTAGAAATACTTGGAGAACACCAGCAGCATCAGCACGATCATGGCGCGCACCACGGTGCTGCGCGGCAGCGGCGAGACGGCGGCGGCGGCCTTGCGCTTGCGCGCGGTGTGGGCCAGCTCGCGGCCGTACCAGCCGCCGATCTGCCACAGCACGGCGATGGCCAGCAGCGCCGCCACCGAGAACCACGCCAGGCTGCTCTGCCGGTGCACGATCGCCGCGGCCAGCAGCGGGCCCGCCGCGCTGCCGGCGTTGCCGCCGACCTGGAAGATCGACTGCGCCAGCCCGTGCTGGCCGCCCGAGGCCATGCGCGCCACGCGCGACGACTCCGGATGGAAGATCGAGGAACCCGTGCCCACCAGCGCGGCCGCCACCAGCAGCACGCCGTAGGTCGGCGCCACCGACAGCAGCAGCAGCCCGCACAGCGTGAAGCCCATGCCGATCGGCAGCGACTTCGGCTTGGGATGCTTGTCGGTGTACAGGCCCACCACCGGCTGCAGCAGCGACGCCGTGATCTGGTACGTCAGCGTCAGCAGGCCGATCTGCGTGAAGCTGAGGTTGAAGCCGCCCTTGAGCATCGGATAGATGGCCAGGATCAGCGACTGGATCATGTCGTTGAGGAAATGCGAAAAGCTGATCGCCGACAGCACGCGGAAACCGGTCCGCTCGGCGGACTGCGTACTGTGGGAAGGCTGCGCCTGGCCCTGCGGCGAGGCGGTCGCGCCGCCTGGCGCGGTGTCGATGCGGCTGCTCATGATGGAGTCGGGGGCTGGAGAGACAACAAGATTGGGAATCTGGCAGCCATGCTAATTGGCGCGATGGCGCCTGTCCTGCGAGAATAGGGCCAGAACCTTGGAGAAAAGGACATGCCGCGCCGTCCCGCCACCGCAGCCGCCGCGGCTACCGCAGCCACGACCGCCGCTACCGCCGCTACCGCCGCTACCACCATTACCGCCACGACCGGCCAGCGCCGCCGCCCGGCCACCGCCCGCGCGCGCGCGGATGATGCGGATGGCGCGCCGGCCGCGCCGCCGTCCGGCATGCCCGGCGTGCCGCTCGCGCCGCCCGATCCCCTCGATCCGTCACACCGCCCTCCCCACCTCGCGCCACACCTCCCGGCCCACGCCGAGGACCGCGCCGACACCTACAGCGCCGCGCCGGCCTACCTGCGCTACGACCGCGGCCCCATGCCCGTCACCGCGATGGCGGCCGACTACCTGCCCGGCCACGTCACCAAGCCCCACCAGCATCCGCACGCGCAGCTGGTCCATGCCGTGCACGGCGTGATGGTGGTCGCCACCGCCGAGGGCCAGTGGATCGTGCCGCCCACGCGCGGCATGTGGATGCCGGGCGGCACCGTGCACTGGATCCGCATGGTCGGCCACGTGCGCATGCGCACCGCCTACATCCGCCCCGACGCCGCCGCCGACCTGCCCACGCGCTGCACCGTGCTCGGCATCAGCCCGCTGCTGCGCGAGCTGATCCTCGCCGCCATCGACATCCTGATTCCCTACAAGGCCGATTCGCGCGACGGGCGCCTGATGCGGCTGCTGCTGGACGAAGTGATGCTGGTGCCCACCCTGCCCCTGCACCTGCCGCGCCCGGCCGACGCCGGCCTGCGCCAGATCTGCGAGGCCATCGTCGGCGCGCCCGACACGGCGCTCACGCTGGCGCAGTGGGGCGAACGGCTCGGCATGGACCCCAAGACCATCCAGCGCCGCTTCGCGCGCGAGACCGGCATGACGTTCGGGCAGTGGCGCCAGCAGGCCCGGCTGCTGGCCGCGCTGGAGGGGCTGGCCGCGGGGGCCAAGGTGGTGGACGTGGCGCTCGACCTCGGCTACGACAGCCCGAGCGCCTTCTCGACGATGTTCCGCAAGCAGTTCGGCGTGCCGCCGAGCGCTTTCTTCAGGTAGCTCCGGCACCGGCCGGGGATGCCTCGCCGCGTACCCGGGACTGCGTGCCCGAGCCTGCCTGCTTGGCCTGCCGCGTACCTGGCCGGCGCGCACGGCCGGCAAACTCTGGCTGGCGACAGCCGGGCCGGCAGCCAAAATCCCGGACCGCGAACCCCGCCGCCAGACATTCCCGGCAAAACGCCCTCAGGCCCGGCATGGCTGATGCAGGTACGGCCGTTAATAGCGAAATTCACGAGAACCCGCGCGCCATGCCGGCGCGAAGACATGCGCCGCGGCCGGGCGCGGACCGGCCCCGACGCCGCGCCGCCGCCATGTCATCGTCACTCCATCGCCGCGCCGTCGCCGCACTCCGGCGCGGCACCGCGGGTCACGCCAGATACCGCTCCACCAGCCGCGTCCAGTACGCCGCGCCGATCGTCAGGTTCTCGTCGTTGAAGTCGTAGCCGGCGTTATGCAGCAGCGGCTGGCCGGTGCCGTTGCCCATGCGCACGAAGCAGCCCGGGCGCTGCTGCAGGAAGTAGGCGAAGTCCTCGCTGCCGGCGATCAGCGGGAAATGCCCCACCACCTTGTCCGGGCCGACCAGTTCCTCGGCCACCTGCCGGGCGAACTCGGTCTCGCGCTCGCTGTTGACCAGCACCGGGTAGCCGCGGATGTAGTCGATCTCCACGGTGGCGCCATAACCTTCCACGTGCGACGTCACCAGCCGCGTGATGCGCGCTTCCAGCGTGCGGCGCACGTCCGGGTTGAACGAGCGCACGCTCAGTTCGAGCTTGGCGCTTTCCGGGATCACGTTGGGCGCGTGGCCGGCGTGCAGCGTGCCGATGGTGACTACCGCGGTCTCGTTGGGGTCGACATTGCGCGAGACCACGCTCTGCAGCGCCATCACGAGGCTGCCGGCGACCAGGATCGGGTCGATCGACTGGTGCGGGCGCGCGGCGTGGCCGCCCTTGCCGCGGATGGTGATGGCCACCGTATCGCAGGCGGCCATGAACGGCCCGCTGCGGAACATGAAGGTGCCGGTCTCCACGCCGGGATGGTTGTGCAGGCCGAAGATCGCGTCGCACGGGAAGCGCTCGAACAGGCCGTCGGCCAGCATGCGCTCGGCGCCGCCGCCCGCGCCGATTTCCTCGGCAGGCTGGAAGATCAGGTGCACGGTGCCGTTGAAATTGCGCGTGCGCGCAAGCTGGCGCGCGGCGCCCAGCAGCACGGTGGTGTGGCCGTCGTGCCCGCACGCATGCATCTTGCCGGCGTTGAGGCTGGCGTAGGGCAGGCCGGTGCGCTCGTGGATCGGCAGCGCGTCCATGTCGGCGCGCACGCCGACGGTGCGCGGGCTGTCGCCCTGGCGCAGGCGGCCGACCACGCCGGTGCCGCCGACGTGGCGCGTCACCTCGTAGCCCCAGCCTTCGAGCTGGCTGGCGACCAGCTCGGCGGTGCGCACTTCGTCGAAGGCGAGTTCCGGATGCTGGTGGATGCTGTGGCGGATGGCTTCGAGCTCGTCGCGGCTGTCGACGGTGTCGGCGAGTTCGCAGAAGCGGGCAACGCGGGCGGAGAAGACGGAAGGGCCGGAAGCGCAGCCGGAGGATGGGCCGGAAGATGGGCTTGATTGCGAGCGGGAAAAAGCGGAATCGGGATCGGAGTCGGCGAGCAGTGACTCCATCAGTTCGGGGGCGTGTTCTGACATGGCGGGCTCGTGTTCGAGGCGTATAGAAAACAGTATTTCACGCTGGCCGGGGAGCGCAAACGGTTTAACCCTTTGTAGCGAAATCGCGCGGGAAGTGTTGCGAACGGGGGACGGTTTGCGCGCGCGGGGATCACAGGGGGAACTCGCGGCGGGGGATGGGATCACAAGCCGCCGTTTCCCGCGGCGGTTTTCCTGGGGATGGCCTGCCGCGTGGCTTGCCGGCATGAGGTGTCGCCGGCGGTACAGCTTCGATGCGGAGGTGCTTTGTTTGCGTTGCGCGCGTGGCGCCATGCGGGTGTGGGGCGATGCGATCGCGATGGCTTCGGCGGGCGCCGGCCCTCCCCCCCGGCCCCTGTCCCGCCGGGCGGGAGAGGGGAGAAAACCATGCGCCAAAGCAAGGCGCGGCAGCAAAGAAAAAGGCGGCCGATTGCTGGCCGCCCTTCCCTTCGCTTTTCCTTCGCTTTCCTTCGCCGCCACTTCGCACGCACCGGCCGGCGGCGTCACCCCTTGGCGTAGGCCACCACCGTCTGCGCCTGCTCGCCGAGGCCGTCGATGCCCAGGCGCATGCGGTCGCCGGCCTTGAGGTAGCGCGGCGGCTTGAAGCCCATGCCCACGCCCGGCGGCGTGCCGGTGCAGATCAGGTCGCCCGGGTGCAGCGTCATGAAGCGGCTGACGTAGCTCACCAGCGTGGCCACGTCGAACACCATCGTGGCGGTGCTGCCCTTCTGCACGCGCTCGCCGTTCACGTCCAGCCACAGGCCGAGCGCCTGCGGGTCGGCCACTTCGTCGCGCGTGACCAGCCACGGGCCGACCGGGCAGAAGGTGTCGCAGCCCTTGCCCTTGTCCCAGGTGCCGCCGCGCTCGATCTGGAATTCGCGCTCGGAGACGTCGTTGACCACGCAGTAGCCGGCCACGTGCGAGAGCGCTTCCTCGCGCGAGACGTCGCGCGCGAGCTTGCCGATCACCACGCCCAGTTCCACCTCCCAGTCGGTCTTCGCCGAGCCGCGCGGCAGCATCACCGCGTCGTCGGGGCCGTTGAGCGAGCTGTTGGCCTTGAGGAAGACGATGGGCTCGGCCGGCAGCGGCATGCCGGCCTCGGCGGCGTGGTCGGCGTAGTTCAGGCCGATCGCCACGATCTTGCCGATGCCGCTCCAGGGCACGCCGAAGCGCTCGCCCTGCACCACCGGCAGCGCGGCCGGGTCGAGCGCGGCCAGCTTCGCCAGCGCCTCGGCCGACAGTTGCTGCGGCCCCAGGCCGTCGATCACGCCGGACAGGTCGCGCACGCGGCCCTCGGCATCGATCAGTCCCGGGCGCTCGGCGCCGGGCTTGCCCACACGTACCAGTTTCATCGTTGTTTCTCCTTGGCTTGGCTTTGGTGACGGAACGGCCGGCGGACTTTCTTTTGGCTGCCCGCTTTCGGCTCACCGGCGCAGCATATCCGCATTGGCGGCGGCACGCTTATCCGTCCGCCTTATTCATCCGCCTGCCCGTCGAGCCGCACGTGCCCGGCGAGATGCGCGACCACGGTGGCGATGCGGCGCAGGTGGCGCGACTCGGGATGGGTCAGCAGCCACAGGTCGGTGTCGCATTCGTCGAGCGCTCCGGTGAGCTGCACCAGCCGGCCGCTGCGGCGCCCGATCATCAGCGAGATGATGCCGATGCCGAGTCCGCCTTCGATGACCTCCACCACGCCGGCGATACTGTTGACGCGGTACTGCGGCGACACGCGCGGCAGGTGCCTGCGGCGCCAGCGCACCGAAGGATGGTCGGGCATGGCTTCGTCGGGCGCGGCCCAGGGCAGGGCGGCCAATGCCGCCGGCGCCACGCTGCCGCCGTCGCGCGGCGGCGCCACGCCCGCCACGGCGAGCAGCTCGCGCGAGGCGAACACCGCCACGCGCAGCGGGCCGAGCCGCCGGCCGATCAGGTGGTCGGGCGGCTGCCGCGTGGCGCGCACGGCGATGTCGGCATCGCGCCGGGTCAGGCTGGCGAGTTCGTTGGTGGCGGTCAGCTCGAAGCTCAGGCCGGGATGGGCGCGCCCGAGCGGCGCCAGCGCCGGCAGCACCATGCCGTGCAGCACGGTGTCGGTGGTGGTGATGCGCACCAGCCCCGTGACCGTGCCCGCGCTCACCGACGCCTGCGCGCGCGCCGCTTCCAGCTCGGCCTCGATGCGCTCGGCGTGCTGGGCGAACTGCTGCGCGAGTTCGGTGGCGAGGTAGCCCGCGCGGCTGCGCTCGAACAGGCGCCGGCCCAGGCCTTTCTCGATGCGCTGCAGGGCGCGGAACACGGTGGAGGCGTCGAGCCCGAGCCGCCGCCCGGCCTCGGCCAGGGTCGCGCCGCGCACCAGCGCCAGCACGATGTCGAGATCCGGGGAGGTCAGTTGGTAGGGCATTGCAGATCCGCATTGATTGCTTGCAGCCGCGCGCATTGCGATTGCATATTCGCAATCCTAGACTGCCCGCACGCCCGTCACAAGCCGTGGCGGCAAACCCCGAAGCCTCCCAGAGGAATCATCCCGATGAAGCTCTACTACACCCCCGGCGCCTGCTCGCTCGCCGTCCATATCGCGCTGCGCGAAGCGGGCCTGCCGTTCACGCTGGCCAAGGTGGACCTCGCCACGCACACGCTGGCCGAGGCCGAGAACGGCAGCACCGATTTCTACGCGGTCAGCCCGCGCGGCTACGTGCCGATGCTGCAACTCGACGACGGCTCGCGCCACACCGAGGCCGCCTCGCTGCTGCAGTACGTGGCCGACCTCGCGCCCGCCGCCGCGCTGCTGCCGCCGGCCGGCACGGTGGCACGGCTGGAAGCGGTGGGCTGGCTCACGCTGGTCTCTACCGAGCTGCACAAGGTGTTCAGCCCGTGGCTGTGGCGCAAGGAAACCGCCGAGAGCACGCGCGAGGCGTGCAAGGCCAAGGTGGCGCTGCGCTTCGCCGAGCTCGACCGCCACCTCGCCACGCGCGACTACCTGGCCGGCGACCGCTTCGGCGTGGCGGATGCGTACGGCTTCGCCATCGTCAACTGGGCCACGATCCTGCGCATGCCGCTGAACCCGTATCCGGCGCTGCAGGCCTACCTGTCGCGCGTGGCGGCGCGGCCCCGCGTGCGCGAGGCGCTGGTGGCCGAAGGGCTGGCGCGCGATTGAGCGGGACCGGGCGCGGTCAAGCGCGGCCGGCGCGGCTGGACACGGTTGAGTGCGATTGAGTGCGATCGATGGCGCGGCCGGACGCGAGCGGGGCGGACCGGCGCCGGTCGCGCGGACGGCCCGGCGTCAGGCGCGCGCCGCGGGCATGGGCGGCAGCCGGTAGTCGTCCTGGCTCAGCAGGTCCAGCCCGCACGCCAGCGTGGCCACCCAGTCGATGAACTGCGTCACCATCGCCTTGCCGCGGAACGACGGGCCGTGCTGCGGCACGATCCACTCGATGTCGAGCCCGCGCGCCATGTTGGCCCACAGCCGGCACGCGCGGTTGCCGCTCATGTAGCGCTGATGGAAGGGCAGCATGGCGCGCGTGTGCGCATCGAAATCGCGCACCGTTTCGCTGGCCTCGCTCGCGCTGGTCAGGGCCGCGCCGAGGTCGCCCGAGAACAGGATCTTGCTGACCGGGTCGTAGAACTGGAAGTTGCCTTCCGAGTGCAGGAAGTGCGCCGGCACCGCCAGCAGCGTGCTCTGGCCGAGCGCGATCGGCATGCCGGCGTCGGGGATGGAGATGATGCGCCCCTCGGTGCGGCCGGCCTGGCAGAAATGCGGCAGGAAGCGCGCCCACACGCGCGAGATCGCGATGCGGCTGTCGGAGGCGGAGAGCCAGCGCCCGACCGAGGCGACGATGTCCGGGTCGGCGTGCGAGGCGAGCACGTAGTCGAGCTGCTTGGGCGGGAAGTAGCGGCCGATGGCGAGGTACAGCTCGCTGTAGGTCATCTGCCCGCCGGGGTCGATCAGCGCGCCGTGGCCGTGGTCCACCACCAGGAACTGGTTGGTCTGCACCACCTCGCCGTGCTCTTCCTCGACCAGGTCGGAAAACATCAGGCAGGTGTGTCCGCCGGCGTCGTACAGCGTGATGGCCATCGCTCTTGTCTCTCCCCAAAGCGGCGAAAGTAGCGACGGCGGCGCGGTGGCGGCTTGACGCGGATCAAGGAACGGTGGAATCGGGTGCCGAATCCGGCGCCGGATCGGGTATGGCATGCGGCGCCGAGGCGCCGGACCCGCCCGCCTGCGCCGCGGCGATCTCCGCGCGCAGCGCGTCGAACAGCAGCGCCAGCGGCGCGCCCAGCCGGCGCGGCAGCGGCGCGTGCAGCAGCCACGCGGTCAGGCCGGCGCGGAAGCCGCGCACGTCGAGCACCTGCACGGCATCGCGGTGCGCGCTGCGCGCCAGCACCTCGGGCGTCACCGCGCCGATGCCGACGCCGCGCGCCACCAGCGACAACTGCAGCTCCGCGCCGAACGCCTCCACCGCCACGTTGAACGGCAGGTGCGCCGCGTCCAGCGCGCGGCGCAGCACCGAGCGCATGCCGCAGCCGTCCTGGTTGAGCACCCAGGCATGCCCGGACAGCTCGCGCAGGCTCAGGCCCGCGGCCGGCGCGCGCATGCCGCGCGCGGCCACCACCAGCGTGGCGTAGCGGCCCAGCTCGCGCGCCGTCAGATGCGCGGGCGGCACCACGCCGTCGGGCAGCAGCGCGGCCACGGCATCCAGGCGCGCGCTTTCCACCTGCTCCAGCAGGCCCGGCGACCAGCCCGCCGTGACCCGCACCGTCAGCCGCGGAAACTGCTCGCGCAGGCGGTCGATGGGCAGGGCGAGCGCCATGTCGGAGAGGAACGGCGGCATGCCCAGGCGCAGTTCGCCCACCACCTCGGCGCCGCGCGCCGCGCGCGACATCAGGTCGTCGGTGGCCAGCAGCACGCGCTTGCCGAGTTCGTAGACCTCATGGCCGGCGGCGGTGGGCCGCAGCGGCTTGGCCTGTCGGTCCAGCAGCGCCACGCCGATCAGCGCTTCCAGGCTCTGCACGCGGCGCGTAAGCCCGGGCTGGGTCAGGTGCAGGCGGCTGGCGGCCCGCACCATCGAGCCGGCTTCGACGACCGCGATGAAGGCTTCGATGTCACGCGTGTTCATGGCGGGCTCCGTGGGCGAACCGCGGCGTGCGAGCCGGCACGCGGCCCGGGACATGCAAACAAACCGGCATAAAGATTATCCCTATATTTCAATTGCCGCATGGATAGCCGGATCCTAACATTGCCAGCCCGGGCCTGCCGGGCCGGCGCACGCCAATGTGGCGCGCCGCACCGGCGCGGGCCCTCTTGCCGGAGATGCCATGTCTTGCCCCGCCCTCGCCGAACCCGCCGTGGTCCATCCAGCCGCGCCGCCGCCCGCCACCGCCCTGCCCGAACTGACCGGGCGCCTCGCGCTGTTCCTCGCCGCCGCGGTCGGCGTGATCGTGCTCAACCTGTTCGCCGCCCAGCCGCTGACCGGCCCGGTCAGCGCCTCGCTCGGCCTGCCGCCGGCCTGGCGCGGGCTGGTGGCAATGCTGCCGCAGCTCGGCTACGCCGCCGGCCTGGTGCTGCTGGTGCCGCTGGCCGACCTGCTGGAAAACCGCCGCCTGGTGACGGGCACGCTGCTGCTGTGCGCGGCCATGCTGGCGCTGGCCGCGGCGGCGTGGTCGGGCGCGGTGTTCTTCGTGGCGGTAGCCGCGGCCGGCGCCGCCTCGTGCGCGATCCAGATGCTGGTGCCGCTGGCCGCGCTGATGGCGCCCGAAGCCCGGCGCGGGCGCGCGGTCGGCAATGTGATGAGCGGCCTGATGCTGGGCATCCTACTGTCGCGCCCGCTGGCCAGCCTGCTGGCCGGCGCGGGCGGGTGGCGCGCCTGCTACGCCGTGCTGGCGGGGCTGGACGCGCTGCTGGCGGTGGTGCTGATGCGCTGGCTGCCGCGCCGCCAGCCGGCGGGCGGCCACCGCTACGCCGGCCTGATCGCCTCGATGTGGCACCTGCTGCGCGGCCAGCCCGTGCTGCGCCGGCACGCGCTCACGGCGGCGCTGTCGATGGGCGCGTTCAGCGCGTTCTGGACGGCGGTGGCGCTGCGGCTGGCGCAGCCGCCGTTCGCGCTCGGCAGCCACGGCCTGGCGCTGTTCGCGCTGGCCGGCGCGGCGGGCGCGGTGGCGGCGCCGCTGGCCGGCCGCCTGGGCGACCGCGGGCACGGCCACGCCGGCACCGGCGCCGCGCAACTGGCGGTGCTGGCCGCGCTGCTGCTGGCCGGCGCGGCCGGCGGCGGCTGGTTCGGCTTCGACGCGCAGGCGCACCGCGCCGCGGCGATCGGCCTGCTGGTGGTGGCCGCGATGGTGCTGGACGCGGGCGTGACCGCCGACCAGACCTTCGGCCGGCGCGAGATCAACCTGCTCGACCCCGCCGCGCGCGGGCGCCTCAACGGCCTGTTCGTCGGCATCTTCTTCGTCGGCGGCGCGGCCGGCGCGCTGGCCGCCGGCGCCGCGTGGGCCGCGGGCGGCTGGCGCGCGGTGTGCGTGGCTGCCATCGGCTTCGCCGTGCTCAACCTGCTGGCGCACGCCGCGATGGGACGCCGCCAGCCCGGCTAGCGCGTGGCGTTCAGCAACTGCTCGATCTTGCCGACGAACTGCTTGTCGTCCGGCTTGGTCGCGCTGTTGAAGCTGCCCGCCACCTCGCCGTTGCGGTCGATCAGGTACTTGTAGAAATTCCACTTCGGCGTGGTGCCGGACGCCTTCGCCAGCAGCGCGTACATCGGATTGGCCTCGCTGCCGCGCACGTGCGACTTGCCCAGCATGGGGAACTTGACGCCGTAGGTGTTGTAGCAGAAGTCCGCGATCTCCTTGGACGAGCCCGGCTCCTGCGAGAAGTCGTTGGACGGGAAGCCCAGCACCACCAGGCCGCGCTCGCGGTACTTGGCGTAGAGCGCCTCCAGCCCTTCGTACTGCGGGGTGAAGCCGCAGTAGCTGGCGGTGTTGACCACCAGCACCACCTTGCCGGCGTACTGGCACAGGTTCTGCGGCGCCTCGTCCTGCAGGCGCGGGAACTTGAAATTGAGCGCGGCCGGGCAGGCGCCCGCGGGCTGGGCCGCGGGCGTGGGCGCGTCGGCGGCGCGCGCCGGGCGCGGCGTCACGATGGCGGCGGCCGCGGCGAGCGCCAGCGCGCCGGCCAGCGCGGCGGTCGATACGGTGGTCGAACGCAGCGCGCGCGGGCGCTGGGCGGGAAGACGGCGCATGGAGGGCACTCCGGGATCAGGGTGAGCGTAGTTTACGCCGACCCGCGGGCAACGATGCGCCGGGCCCCTCAATCCATCGCCAGCGCGGCGCCGTGCTCGGTCACGCTGCTGCGCAGCTCCGCGTCCGGCATGCGCCGCACGATCGCCAGCGCCAGCAGCGCGGCCAGCGCGCCGCCGGCGAAGATCAGCCGGAAGCCGGTCTCCACGCCGCCGGTGAGCGTGTCGCGCACCGCCGGCGAGAGCCGCGCCAGCGTCTCGCTGCCGTGGCGCAGCGCGCCCAGGTCCAGCGCCTGCGTCACGCCCGAGGCATGCAGCGCGTTGTGGAAGGCCAGCGTCAGCAGCGTGCCCGCCAGCGCGCCGCCGAAGGCGCTGCCCAGCGAGCGCAGCACCAGCAGCGCGCCGGTGCCGGCGCCGGTGTCGCGGCGCTCGAGCACGTTCTGCACGCTCATCAGCGTGCCGACCATCGTCATGCCCAGGCCCACGCCGGCCACCGTCATGGCCAGCAGCTCCAGCGCCACCGGCGTGCCGGGCGAGACCGCCACCAGCCCCAGCAGGCCCAGCGCGGCGGCGATGAAGCCGCCGGTCAGGATGCCGCGCATGCGCCCCAGCCGCGGCGCCAGCCCGGCCACCACGAAGTTGCCGGCCACCGTGGACAGCAGGAATGGCACCACCAGCAGGCCCGACTGCGCCGCGCCGGCGCCGCGCACCAGCTGGAAATGCAGCGGCAGCGCGAAAATGCACAGGAAGATGTTGAGCGCCGCCATCGCCGACGCGGCCACGCCCAGCACGTAGGCGCGGTTGCCGAACAGGCGCGGCGGCAGCATCGGGTCCGCCGCGCGGCGCTCCTGCCAGACCAGCCCGGCCAGCGCGGCCACCGCCAGCAGCGCCAGCCCGACGATCTGCGGCGACACCCAGTCGTAGACGTCGCCGCCCCAGCTCATCGCCAGCAGGAAGGCCACGATCGACACCGTGAGCAGCAGCGCGCCGCCCCAGTCCACGCGCGCCGCGCCGCCGCGCGCCTGCAGCTGGCTCAGGCCGCGGTGGCACATGAACATCGCCAGCACGCCGAGCGGCACGTTGATCCAGAACAGCCAGCGCCACGACAGGTGGTCCGAGGTCCAGCCGCCCACCAGCGGGCCGGCGATCGACGCCACCGCCCACACCGTGGCGAGGTAGCCCTGGTAGCGCCCGCGCTGGCGCGGCGCCACCACGTCGGCGATGGCCGCCTGCGCGAGCGACATCAAGCCGCCGCCGCCGATGCCCTGCAAGGCGCGGAACAGGATCAGCTGCTCCAGCGACGCGGCCAGCGCGCAGGCCACCGAGGCCAGGATGAACAGGGCGATGGCCAGCATCAGCAGGCGCCGCCGGCCGTAGCTGTCGGACAGCTTGCCGTACAGCGGCGTGGATACCGTGGAGGTGATCAGGTAGGCCGTGACGATCCACGACAGGTGCCCGAAGCCATTCAGGTCGTTGGCGATGGCGGGCACCGCCGGGATGACCACGGTCTGGTCGAGCGAGGCAAGCAGGATGCAGAGGATGATGCCGCCGATCACGCGCATGATGTCCTGGTGGCTCAGGGCGGGCGTGGCGGGGGCGGAAGCGGAGGCTGGCATCGGGGCGGGCGGGAACGCGTAGGCCGGACGGCCGTCCGCGGCGAACAGCCGGCAACGTGTGGCGTTTGCCGGCGTACAGCAGCGAACATGGCCGCAACAGGGAATTCAGCCGAGCTAGTGCGTACCCGGTGCTGCGCTTGTGCGCGGCGGACCGGCCTAATTCAGCGAACGCATAATTATATGCGGATAATGAATATCAAGTGCAAGGCTAACTCGGTTTGCGCGCTTGCGCGGAAGGCCGCCGCGGCGCGTTGCCGGACGTTGGCGTGTTTTGGGGGCTTGCCGCGGCACGGTTGCGCATCGTTGCGCACCGTTGCGCGCGATTGCGCATGACCGCGGACGGAACGCGACGTACCGGATTCAGCGGGGGAAGTGTCGCGCGCAACCCGCGGCCGCCGCCCGGACGGACGGCGGCCGCGCGGGTCGGGCAGGGCGGCGCTACGGGTGCACGCTGCCGGTGATGTAGTGCTCGAGCTGCTCGATGATGAATTTCTGCTCGGAGATGATGTCCTTCACGAGGTCGCCGATGGACAGCATGCCGATCAGCTTGTCGCCGTCCATCACGGGCAGGTGGCGCAGGCGGTGCTGCGTCATCAGCGCCATGCATTCGTCGGTGCTCTGCTCGGCGCGCACGTAGATGACCGCCGAGGTCATGATGTCGCGCACGAAGGTCTCGCGCGAGGTGCGCTGCATCAGGATCACCTTGCGCGCGTAGTCGCGCTCGCTGAGGATGCCGACGATGTCGCCCTGCGCGATCACCAGCAGCGCGCCGATGCCCTTTTCCGCCATCAGCTGCAGCGCGGCATACACCGTGGCGCCGGGCGTGATGCTGTAGATAGCCTGGGTCGGCTTGGATTCCAGAACCTGCCGTGCGGTTTTCATCACCCACTCCTTGTTCCGTCCGAAGGATTTGCAGCCTCGATTTGCCACCGCCCGCGCGCCGGCGGCGGGTACACCCGGCTACGCGCGCAACTCCCGCGCGGCACGGTGCTTTCAGATTAGCACTCGCGGCGCGCGTCTTACAGGGTGACGCCCACGAATCTTTGTAAAAACGCTTCAGACCAGAATGCAGGGAAATGAACAACGGCGGCGGCCCGCGCCGGCATGGTGCGCGGCGGATAACGGCAGCAGCAATGGCAGCAGCAACGCCGGCGGCTTACTCCGCGCTTTGCAGGTAGCGCAGGCGCGCTTCTTCCTCGAGGCGCACGTCCTCGACTTCCTGCAGCACCGCGTCCACGTCCACGGGCGTGTCGTCGACCGCCACCTGGCCGCTCAGCGCGATGCCGGGATGCAGCAGGCCGGCCTGGTAGAGCGCCCAGATTTCCTTGCCGTAGCGCGTGCCGTTGAGTTGCGGCACGAACTGGCCGAAGTAGAAGGCGAGGTTGTCCACGTCGCGCTCGAGCATCGCGCTGGCGTCGTTGTTGCCGGCGGCGTCCACCGCCTGCGGCAGGTCGATGATGACCGGGCCTTCGGCATCGACCAGGATGTTGAACTCGGACAGGTCGCCGTGCACCACGCCGGCGCACAGCATGCGCACCACCTGGCCGAGCAGCGCGTCGTGGAAGGCCAGCGCCGTGGCCTCGTCCAGCGCCACGTCGTTCAGGCGCGGCGCGGCGTTGCCGGCGGCGTCCACCACCAGCTCCATCAGCAGCACGCCCTCGAAGCACAGGTAGGGCGTGGGCACGCGCACGCCGGCGGCGGCCAGGCGGTACAGCGCGTCCACCTCGGCGTTGTGCCAGGCTTCCTCGGCCACCTTGCGGCCGTAGCGCGAGCCTTTTTCCATCGCGCGCGCCTGCCGGCTGTTCTTGACCTTGCGCCCTTCCTGGTAGGTCGCAGCCTGGCGGAAGCTGCGCTGCGCCGCGTCCTTGTAGACCTTGGCGCAGCGGATCTCGCCGCCGCAGCGCACCACGTAGACGGTGGCTTCCTTGCCGCTCATGAGCTGGCGCATCACTTCGTCGACCAGGCCTTCCTCGACCAGCGGCTGCAGCCGCTTCGGCGTCTTCATCGGGCGCGGCCCCGCGGCAGCCGGCGCGCCGCCCTCACTCGGTCAGCATGCGCACTTTCACGCGCTTGCCCTTGACCTTGCCATCGTTGAGCTTGCGCACGGCCTCGCGGCCGATGCCGCGCGCCACCGCCACGTAGGTGGACATCTCCATCACGTTGATCTTGCCGATCTGCTCCTTGGCGTAGCCGGCCTCGCCGGTGAGCGCGCCGAGGATGTCGCCGGGGCGCATCTTCTCCTTGCGCCCGCCGAGGATCTGCAGCGTGACCATCGGCGGCAGCAGGCGCTCGCTGCTGGCCGGCGCCAGCGCGGACAGCGGCTGCCATTCCATCTCCACGCCGAGCTGCTGCTCGATGTTGCCCACGCGGCCCATCTCGTTCATGCTGGCCAGGCTCAGCGCCATGCCGTCCTGGTCGGCGCGGCCGGTGCGGCCGATGCGGTGGACGTAGACCTCGGGGTCGGGCGTGACGTCGACGTTGATGACCGCCTCCAGCTGCGCGATGTCGAGGCCGCGCGCGGCCACGTCGGTGGCCACCAGCACCGAGCAGCTGCGGTTGGCGAACTGCACCAGCACCTGGTCGCGCTCGCGCTGCTCCAGCTCGCCGTGCAGCGCCAGCGCCTCGAAGCCCTGCGCGCGCAGCAGCTCCACCAGATCGCGGCAGCGCGCCTTGGTGTTGCAGAACGCCAGCGTGCTGACCGGGCGGTAGTGGTTGAGCAGCAGCGCCACCGCGTTCAGGCGCTGGCCTTCCTCGACCTCGTAGAAGCGCTGGCGGATCTTGCTGTCGTCGTGCTGCTCCTTGAGCTTGATCTCGTGCGGCTTGCGCAGGAACTGCTGGCTCAGCCGCGCGATGCCCTCGGGATAGGTGGCCGAGAACAGCAGCGTCTGGCGTTCCTTGGGGCACTGGCGCGCCACGTGCGCGATGTCGTCGAAGAAGCCCATGTCGAGCATGCGGTCGGCTTCGTCGAGCACCAGCGTGTTGAGCCCGTCGAGCACCAGCGTGCCGCGCTCCAGGTGATCCATGATGCGTCCCGGCGTGCCCACGGCGATATGTGCGCCATGCGCCAGGCTGTCGACCTGCGGGCGCATCGGCGTGCCGCCGCACAGCGTCAGGATCTTGATGTTCTCCTCGGCGCGCGCCAGGCGGCGGATCTCCTGCGTGACCTGGTCGGCCAGCTCGCGCGTGGGGCACAGCACCAGCGCCTGCACGTCGAAGCGGCGCGCGTCGAGCCGGTTGAGCAGCGCCAGCGCGAACGCGGCGGTCTTGCCGCTGCCGGTCTTGGCCTGCGCGATCAGATCCTGGCCGGCCAGCGCCACCGGCAGGCTGGCGGCCTGGATCGGCGTCATGGTCTGGTAGCCGAGCTGCTCGAGCGTCGCCAGCGTGGCGGGCGAAAGGGGCAACCGGGAGAAAGAGGCGCCGGCGGCAGACGCCGCGGCGGATTCGGGGCTTGAGTTCATGCCGGATTATAGCGGGCTGGCGCCCGCCCTCATTTGGCTGCGCCGCGGGCCTTGGCGGCGGTCTTGGTAGTGGTCCTGACGGTGGTCTTGATTGCGGTCCCGGTGACGACTTCGGTACCGGTCTTGCCGCCGGCCTTGCCGCCTTCGTCCCACGGCGGCGGCGCCCATCCGAGGCGCGCCAGCAGCGCGCCGGCCGCCGCGGGCGCGCGCTCCTTGGCGCCGTTGATGAAGAAGACGAAGACCTCGCACCCGCGCGCGGCCGCGGCCTTGCCTTCCACGCGCGGCAGGTCTTCGGGCGCGCCGCCCGCGGCCCAGGCCTGCACGCGGTCGCGCCACGCATCGAGGTCCGCCGGCGCGTAGCCGGTCCCGATCTTCTCGCTGCTGCACATCAGCCGCGCGTAGACGAAGTCGGCGGTGAGGTCGGCGAACGACGGGAACTTCGGCGAATCGGTAAACACGGTGGCGGCCTTGTACTTGCGCGCGAGCCTGAGATAGTCCGGCGTCATGAAGCTGTCGTGCCGCACGTCGAGCACGTGGCGCAGCCTGCGGCCTTCCACCGCATCGGGCAGCAGCGCGAGGAAGGCCTCGAAGTCCTCCGCCTCGAACGGCTTCGTCGGCGCGAACTGCCACACCACGGGGCCGAGCTTGTCGCCCAGCTCGGCGATGCCGCTGTCCAGGAAGCGCTCGACCGACTCGCCCGCCTCGGCCAGCACGCGGCGGTTGGTGGCGAAGCGCGAGGCCTTGAGCGAGAACACGAAATCGTCGGGCGTCTCGTCGCGCCACCTGGCGAACGAGGTGCGCTTCTGCGTGCCGTGATAGGTGCTGTTGATCTCGATGGCGGTGAGGTGGCGGCTGGCGTATTCGAGCTCCCGGCTCTGCACCAGCTTCGCCGGATAGAAGCTGCCGCGCCACGGCGCGAAGTTCCAGCCGCCGATGCCGACGCGGGCGCTCTGGACGCTCTGTGCGGCCGCCGCCGCGTTCTTTTTCCCGGCACTGGTTCCAGCCATGCGCGCGCATCCTTGTCAGAAAGGCAAAGCAAGAAGAAAGAAAAACGGGCAAGCGGATTCAGCAGAAACGCAGGCAGTGCACCGGCGGCAGATGCGCCGTCAGCAGCTTCCAGTGCTCGCCGCCATTCTCCGACATCCACAGGCTGCCGGTGGTGGAACCCAGCGCCAGGCATTCGCCGCTATTGTCCACCGCCAGCCCGTGGCGGTCGACCACGTCGTAGGCCGGCGCGGCGGGCAGGCCGTCGTCGCAGGGCTCGAAGCTGCGCCCGCCGTCGCGCGTGCGGCTGACCGCCAGCCGGCCGTCCACGGGCACGCGGCAGTGGTCGGCGGCCAGCGGCACGAACCACGCCGTGTTGGGCCGGTGCGGATGCGCCGCCACCGTCAGGCCGAAGCCCGCCGTGCTCAGCATGCCCGCCATGCCCGCCGTGCCCGCGCGCAGGCGCTGCCACGTCATGCCCGCGTCGCCGGAGCGGAACATGCCGCCGCGGTGCTGCACCCACATGGCATGCGCGTGCCCCGCGCACTGCACCAGCCGCAGCGGGTCCTGGTGCTGGCCGTGCTCGTCGCGCGACGGCGCCATGCCGGTGACGGTGCGGACCCAGCTGATGCCGCTGTCCCGCGTCTGCCACACGCCGCCGCACGACACCGCGATGGTGACGTGGCGGCTGTCGTGCGGATCCACGCAGACCGAGTGGATGCCCGGCACCTCGCAGCCGTGGCCGGCCCACGCGCGGCGCTCGGGGCGCTCCCACAGCGGCCGGTTCAGCGCCCAGTTGCCGCCCTCGTCGGCCGAGCGGAACAGGCCGCCCGGCATGGTGCCCGCCCACAGCGCGCCGGGGTCGTCCGGCCCGCCCGCCTCGAGCACCCAGATGCGCTGCAGCGCGAGCCCGCCCGGCCCGGCGCCCGACACCAGTTGCGGCGGATAGGCCGGCAGGCCGCAGCCGTCCCAGTCCGCGTCGCGCGGCCGGCGCCGCCACAGCCGCACGCCGCGCCCGCGCCCAAGTGCCGCATAGAGCGTGCCGCTGCGCGGATCGGCCAGCGCCGCGCTCACCGGCGCGCCGAGGAAATGCACGGCCGCCTGCCGCCAGCCGCCCGCGCCGTCGCGCCGCCACATGAACAGGCCCTTGCCGGTGCCAACGAGAAGCTGGTCGCTCATGCCGGACTCCTGTACTAGAGCCGGCACATGGCCGGCGGCGGGGCCGATCCTTAGCAGTCTAGGAAATTCTGCCGGGAATGCGCGCGGGATCGCGCCCTGGCGGTACTCGGAGTGTTGTGGCGGATGCGCGGCAAGGCAGGGGGTGGTTTGCGCGCCGCGCTGATGAACGGGGGCTCGCGCGTGGGGCGGGTGGTGACTTCGTGGGGGCGCCGGCCCTCTGCCCCGTCCCCTCTCCCGCGGGCGGTGTACAGGCGGGAGAGGGGAGCAAACCGTTCGGCATTTGCCGTGCGTCGCCGGCATTGTCGGAAATGCCGGCAATGCCGGCGATCGCGCTACGGATTCAGCGTCGACAGCGACTTGCCCGCGGCGTACAGCGCCTTCACTTCGGTGGCATCGAGCACGCGCGACCAGAAGGCGAGGTCGTTGTACTCGGGCGCGACCGCCGTCGGCGCGGTGTAGCCGGGATAGGCGGTGCCGGTGGTGTCCTCGTTGAGCACCAGGCGCGTGTCGCGCAGGTTGGCCATCGTCAGCGTGCCGAGGTTCATGGCGGTGCTGCGCACGCCCAGCACCGGGTCGGCGATATAGGCGGTGGCGGTCTTGGCCACGGTGTCGACGGTCAGCGCGACATACACCCACTGGTTGGCGGTGAAGCCCATGAACGCATCGGCGCGGCGCGAGCCGTCGCCGAAGTTGAAGGTCATGGTGCCGGCCGAGGACTGCCCGATGATGAAGCCGCGGTTGGCGCCCGAATTCCAGTCCTTGTTGGTCAGCACCGGCAGCCACGCCTGCTGCGCGTCCGACTTGTACCAGAAGCCGACCGAGAACTGCGGCTGCAGCGGCACGTCGCTCGGCAGGTCGTAGCTGGTCCTGTCCGGGTCGATCGCCAGCGACCTGCCGCCGAAGCCGTCGTCGCCGGACAGCGGCGCCGGCGCCGGGGTCTCCAGCGCGCGCAGCGCGTCGGCGCTGCGGGTGTCGGCCAGGCCGGTGTCGAACGAGAAGAAATGCATCAGGCGGTCGAGCAGCGTGGCTGGCAGCACGATCGGCGGCACGTAGGCGATGGCCGCGCGGTAGGCGAGCGGCACCGCGCCGGCCATCACCACGTAGTCGAAGCGGTAGGTGCCCTCGGGCTTGCCGGCCAGGCCGACGTCGGCATCGACATAACCGGTGGCGTCGCCGGCGAGCGTGGCCACCTTGGCGCCGTCGCGGTAGATCTCGATCCGCGCGGGCGGAGGCGCGTCCGGCGCCAGCTTCCAGCTCAGGCTGACGCTGCCGGCGTCGCGCCCGGCGCTGGCGCGCAACTGCTGCACGCCGGGCGTGCCGAGCAGCGACTGGCCCTCGATCGCGTACTGCGCGGCGACCGGCGCCACGCCGAGAAAGTCCAGCACCGTGGGCGTCACGTCGGCGATGCCCGGGCGCGTGTAGAGGTCGGCCCTGGAGGCCGGCATCGCGTCCCTGGCCGAGGCGGCGAAGACGGCGTTGCCGGCGCGGTTCAGGCCGATGAAGCTGGTGTCGTCGATGGCCGCGGCATCCGGCGCGTAGTCCTTCGCGCGCATCGGGCGGCTGGTGGTGGCGACCACCAGCCAGTCCTCGCCGGGACGGGCGGTGCTGCTGGCCTGCAGCGCCGCCATCAGCCGGCCCACTTGCTGGTCCAGCGTGGCGAGGGCGCGGCGGTAGTCGCTGTCCAGGCCGCCGGCGGCCTGCGCCGGCGCGTGGAAGTTGGCCACCACCACGCCATAGTCGCGGTCGGCCACGGCGCGCAGCGCGGCGTCGGTCACGCAGGCGTCCACGCCGGCGCAGTCCACCAGGCTGTCGATGCGGCTGGCCCAGGCGTCGGCGCCCAGCTGCTGCGCGAGCGTGCTCCAGCCCGCGGCCACGGCGATCTTGCCGCCCGCGCGCGCCTGCCGCAGCCGCGCGAACAGCGTGTCGGCGCGCAGCAGCTGCCCGCCCTGGTCGGTGGTGATGCCGTGCCGGTTGGCCCAGGTGCCGGTGAGCAGGGTGGCCCAGCCGGGGCCGGCCAGCGCTTCCTGCTGCGTGACCGTGCCGCTGACGCCGCCGGTGTAGGCCGGCCCCAGCGTCAGTTGCGCCAGCGCCGGCGCCTGCTGCTGCGCCAGCGCGGCGCGCAGCTCGGGATAGTTCACGCCGTCCATGCCGATCAGCAGCACGCGGCGCGTGCCGGCGGCGGGCGGCGCGTCCGCGGGCGGCAGCGCGCCGGCGGCCGGGGCCGTGCCGTCGCCGCCGCAGGCGGCCAGCAGCGTGGCCAGCGCCAGCGCGCCGGCCGCGAGAGTGCGCATGGCGCGCGTTCCGATTTTGCTCATGACGGTTCCTGTGCGGGCGCGGTTCACAGCATGTCCACCGCGGCGCCGCCGATGCGCGGATCGGTCAGGCTGTGGCGGCCGGTTTCGATATGGCCCGCGAAGCGGCGCAGGAAGCCGTCGCCGGCGTCCGTGGTGAGGCGCACGTCGAACCACTGGCTGGTCGCGCTCAGGTCCCAGCTGTCCTGCTGCGAGGCGCCGGGCGCGAGATGGTAGGTGCGCGCGTCGGCGCTGTCGTAGCCGTCGGCGGCGTACATCACGCACGCCTGCTTGCCCTGGTTGACCAGCGTCAGCAGCAGCTTGCCGTTGGTGATGTCGTAGCAGGCCGCCACTTCGGGCCCGGCCTGCCCGAGCTTGCCGCGGAACTGGTTGAGGAAGCCGTTGGGACCGTAGACGGAGAGATCGTAGCGGCCATCCTGCGCGCCGGCCGGCTGCGGCATCCAGTTGTCGGACAGGCTCTTGCCCGCCTCGACGGTGTACTGCCACACGCCGCCGCCGTTGTTGAGCGCGTCGAAGGTGGCGGGCGGGAACACCGTGTCGTCCTGGTCGTGCGGCTTGTCCGGCTCGGCGTAACTGGTGCCGCCGTTGGCATAGACGATGAAGCCCGCGCCGGCCGCGCCGGTGTTGGCGAAATCGATCCAGAAGCGCTTGCCGTCGGCATCCGCGCGGCCATGCGCGAACAGCTCGTAGGGCAGGGCGCGCGCGCGGCGCTGGCCGACCTCCTGCACCGGGCGCGTGGGCGCGGACGGCACCGCCGGGCTAGGACGGGTGCGGGCCGCGTCGGCGTCCGCCTTGTAGTACGTGGTGTTGGGCAGGTCGGTGGGCAGGTCGCCGTTGGGCTTGGTGAAATCGAAGGCCGAGGTCAGGTCGCCGCAGACCGCGCGGCGCCACGGCGAGATGTACTCGCACGGCACGCCGAAGCGCGCCTCGATGAAGCGCAGCACCGAGGTGTGGTCGAACACCTGCGAGCACACCCAGCCGCCCTTGCTCCACGGCGACACCACCATCATCGGCACGCGCGGCCCCAGGCCGATCGGCACGCCGTTGTAGTTTTCCTCGTCCACCGACACCGTGCTCTGGCCCTGGTAGCCGTACATGGCGGTGTTGACCGGCGGCACGTAGGCCGGCATGTGGTCGAAGAAACCGTCGTTCTCGTCGTAGTTGATGATGAACACGGTCTTGGCCCACACCTCGGGATTCGAGGTCAGCGCCTTGAGCAGCTTGTCCACCAGCGCCTGGCCGGCCGCCGGCGAGGCGTCCGGGTGCTCGCAGTAGGCATCCGGGCAGATGATCCACGACACCTGCGGCAGCGTGCCGTTCTGCACGTCCTGGGCGATGGCGTTGGCCAGCTCCTCGTCGTAGGCGGCCTCGTTCGAGGCCAGCTTGTTGCCCACGTAGGCGCGCCCGCGGCGGTACTCGTCGGACTGCTTGTCGAGCTTGCGGAAGGTCTTGTGGAAGGCGACGGAGTTGCAGCCGTAGTTGGAATACGCCTGGTACACGCGCCAGTCGATCTTCTTTTCCTGCAGCCGCTCGGCGTAGCACTTCCAGGTCAGCCCTTCCCAGGCCTCGTCGAGGTCCATGTTGGCGGTCCAGTTGTTGTCCAGCTCCTGGCCCTTGAGGCGCTTCCGGGTGCCGGCCTGGTAGCCGCTCATGGTGTAGACGCTGGCGCCGCTGGTGTAGTACTGGCGGTTGGGCTCGGTGTTGGCGAAGATCGAGCAATGGTTGGCGTCGCAGATGGTGAAGGCGCTGGCCAGCTGGTAGTAGAACGGCAGGTCCTTGCGCGCATCGTAGTAGCCCATCGACATGCGGCTCTTCAGCGGCACCCAGGCGTCCCAGTGCTTCCAGATGCCTTGCTCGAGCTTCCAGTTGTGGTCCGTGCCGCCGAGATGCTGCGCGTTGGTCGTGGTGGTGTCCAGGCGGAACGGCAGCACGTACTTCTGCTGCGCCTGCAGCACCGGATCGCTCTCGTACCACTGGCTCGTCTTCGGCCAGTTCGCATAACCCACGTTGGCATAGCCGGTGCGCGCATCCGCGTTGCGCCCGGCCGGCTGATACCACACCGGCCTGCCGCTGCGCAGCGGCACCGGCTTCGGATCGCCGAAGCCGCGCACGCCGTTCATGGTGCCGAAGTAATGATCGAACGAGCGGTTCTCCTGCATCAGCACCACGATGTGCTCCACATCCTGGAGCGTGCCGGTGCGGCGGTTGGCGGAAATGGCCAGCGCGTCGCGGATGCTTTGCGGCAGCACCATCGAAGCGGCGGCGGCACCCGCCGAAGCGGCTCCGAACTTCAGAAACTGGCGACGACTCTTCAGGGACTTCGAGGACATGTGACGGCGATCCGGTGAGCTGGCTTATTTCGGGCTGACGGCAGGCGCGCAGCGGATGACCGCATCGGCCACGGGCGCCTGCGGCGCGGGGGCCGCGGGCGTGGCAACGGTGTTCGCGCCGTCGTCGCCGCCGCCGCAAGCGGACAGGCACGACAACGTCATCAGCAACGCAAGCAGGGTCTTGGACATGGAATGGAAAGCGCGGCCCGCGCGGGCATGGGCGAACGAAAGCCGGCACGCCGACGGCCAGGAGGAAGCGCTAGGGATGGGACGGGAGCGGATTGTGGCGGGTACGTATTACGGGGGCGTGAATGAACGTATCAATACATATGGGATTGGGGGGCGGATTTTCTTGTTCGGGCTTTTGTGGGCCTGGCGGCTCGGGCTTGATTGGTGGTTTGGGCTTTGGGTCCTTGTTCTAGCTTTCGTGGGCCTTGAGGCTCGAACTTGATTGGTGGCTTGAGCTTAGGGTCCTTGTTCGGACTTTCGTGGGCCTTGAGGCTCGAACTTGATTGGTGGCTTGAGCTTAGGGTCCTTGTTCGGACTTTCGTGGGCCTTGAGGCGCGAGCGGTTTTGGTGGTTCGGGCTTGGTGAAGATCGTTACTTTTCTTTGTCTCGACAAAGAAAAGTAACCAAAAGAAAACGACCCCTTGCAGGGGGGCTGGGCGCTCAGACGTTATGGCTGGTGCTGGTTTCGTGGTGCGGGCGCTGGCTTCGATGAGACTGCTGACGCTACCGGTTTGCTTGCCTGCGGCATCGCGAATGGCGTTCGATTCGTGGTGGCGCTGCATGATGGCGTTGGCCCAGGCCCTTCGGGCTGCTGCCGCGACCGGAGCGGATGGGTTCGTCATAGGGACGATGCTGGTTTCGTGGTGGGCGCGGTGGCCCCGGCTTGAAACGTACCGACACGAGAACGCTCAACGCTGATCGAAACCCGACACACCCGCGCCGGGTCCACCATGCCCACCACGAAACCATGAGGGTGCTATGTCGTGGTGTCCAAAGCCGGTAACGGCAGATGGCCGAACCAGCAGTGCACTCGCCATCATAGGTCTGACCACGAAGCCACTACAGCCAGCAGTGTCGTGGCCGCTCGCACCGGTAACGGCAGATGCACGCAGAACCACCGGCCCCACCACGAAACCACCAACAATTAGAAATCCCAACGTTTCTGCCCCTGCCGGCCAGGCAGTCCGCTTTCTTGGCCTACTTTCTTTTCGGACAAAAGAAAGTAGGTCGCTCCGGAGGAGCGAAAGCCTTTGACTTTGACTTTGACTTTGACTTTGACTTTGACTTTGACTTTGACTTTGACTTTGACTTTGACTTTGACTTTGACTTTGACTTTAACTTTAACGTTAAGCAGCCGACTTCGAAGCCAAATCCCTTGAAGCCGAAGTCAAAGTCGACTCTAAAGAAATCAAACACCCCCCCAATCCTATTCCCCTCCCGGCACCGGATACTTCCCCGCATTCACCACCATCTTCGCCTTCACCGCCGCATCCAGATCCACCCCCAACACATTCAGCAACTGCGACAGATAAATCGCAATATCCGCCAGCTCCTGCTCCACATGCTCCCGCTCGTCGGTCGCCATGATCCCGCGCGATTCCTCCTCGGTCTTCCACTGGAAAATCTCCACCAGCTCGGCCGCTTCCACGCTCAGCGCCATCGCCAGGTTCTTGGGGCTGTGGTATTTCCCCCAGCCGCGGGCTTCGCCGAATTCGTGCGCGGCGCGCTGGAGGTTCTTGGTGTCGATCAGGGTCATGATGGTCTGCGATGCAATGGAACGAACGCTATTGAACCACGGTGCCGCGCCGCGGGCCGCGCTTAGCATGGCTTCTGCGCAAGCCGTGCGCAGATCCGCTACGATAGCGCCTCCCGAAAAATAAAACAGGCGACAAGTTCAGATGGCGACCTCGGCAAACTGGCCACGGCTCGAAAGCGATATCCTGTCCTGCATGCCTCCCCAGGCGGAGGCGCGCATCTTCTCCGGGGAGCTGCTGTCCCGCGTGCAGGCGAAGTATGGCGAGCAGGCGCCGGGGCGCGACACCGTGATCCGCGCGCTGGACCGCCTGTGCGAGGAAGGCCTGGTCGGCAAGGAAGGGCGCTCGCGCGACAAGAAATGGTGGCGCACCGGCAAGAAGGCGGTCTCGGGCACGGCGCGCCGGCCGCCGCTGGAGCTGGCCATCGCGCTGCTCACGCTGCAGCGGCATGCGCCCAATCATCTCCCGAGCCACGTCATCAGCCAGCTCGAGGATTATTTCGTCGGCGCCGCCAGGGTGCTGCAGGAAAGCCCGGTGGACCCGGCGCTGGCCACCGCGCGCGCGTGGGCGGCCAAGACGGTGCGCATCGACGCCGGTTATCCGCTGCGCTCGCCGCCGATCCGCGAGGACATCCTCAACGCCGTGCGGCGCGCGCTCTATGCCACCCAGGTCCTGTCGGTCTGCTACCGCAATTCCCGGCTCGACAGCGAGGAGCCCGCCGCGTTCAACGTGGTGCCGCTGGCGCTGGTCGAGCGCGGGCCGGTGCTTTACCTGGTGGCGAGCCGCGAGCGCAGCGACGGCAGCTTCAAGCGCTACCAGCTGCGGCTGGACCGCTTCGTCCAGGCCACCTGCACCGAGGTGGCCGGCAGGGCCGACCCGGACTTCGACCTGGACGCCTACGTCCTGCACAACCAGTTCTTCTCGTTCTTCCCCGAGGCGCCGGTGCGCGTGGAACTGCGCGTCAGGGAAGACGGCGAGATCAAGAACCTGTTCCGCGAGCAGAAGCTGGCCGACGACCAGGAGATCGTCGAGGAGGAGGGCGGCTTCCGCCTCACCGCCACGGTCATTCCCTCGGTGGAGTTCCGCAACCTGCTGATGGAGCGCTCGGCCCGCGTCGAGATCCTGTCGCCGGCGCATCTGCGCAGGGAGATCGCCGGGAACCTGTCGCAGGCGTGCCGCGCCTACGCGGACGCGCTCGCATCGGGGGCGCCGGAGGCGTCAGGGACATAGGGCGTCATAGCGCCGGCACGCACGGCGCCGGCCACGGATAGGCGATGGTGATGTCGGCCGCGAGGTCGAGCGAGCCGGTGTCGCGCCGGTGCGCGCGGATGCGCTGCAGCAGGTTCGGGTTGAACGAGTCCACGTGGTCCATCACGTGCGTCTGCGCGGCCACCAGCAGGCGCGCGGGCATCGAGTACGAGCGTTCGACCGCCGTCCACAGGACCGAGACGATGCGCCGGGACAGGGCCTCGCGGTCCTGCTCCTGCTCGCGCGCCAGCACGCACAGCGCGTTCATCGACGCCAGCTCGTGAAACCCCGTGCGCCGGCCCGCGCCGGGCGCCAGCAGCGGCTCGATGGCGGTGCGCGCGAGGATGTCCAGCGCCGCGGCCAGGCTGCGCTCGCCGGCCAGCACCCAGCAGCCGTCGCGCTCGGGCGGCAGGTGCTGGGCCGAGCCCAGCACCAGGGCGATCTCGCTGGTGCCGCGCCGGCGCGCGCGGCGCATGGCGTCGACCGGGCCCATCGCGTTCCAGCGCGCGCCGCCGAACACGCCGCTCAGGCGCGTGGCATCCACGAGGTGGATGACCAGGTCGGGCCGCGGCCGGGCCTGCTCGTCCAGCGTCCACGCCAGCCGGCCCTCCAGCGACGGCAGGTCGAGCAGCAGGCCTGCGGCCTCCTGCTCGGAGAAGCCCCAGCGGCGCAGCAGCACGCGCTGCGGCCGGACCTGCGAGGTGGCGATGGCGGTGCCGGAAACGGTTCCGGGAATCGTGACGAATTGCATGGCTTGCCCTCCTGTTCTGCCGAGGAGTGCAGTGTCGCCACGCATCTGCGCATCCGGTGCGCAGATGCGGCACCGGCATGCAATCCGTCGCGGGAGGCGGGCAACGGGACGCCGTGCCCGCTCTCCCCAGCCTCTCCCGCGCCCCTCCCGCGCCGCCCCGGAGAACCTACAGCCGGTCGTACAGCAAACCCGCCGCGCGCTCGGACAGCACCAGCACCAGCTTCATCGTCGCCCGCGTCGCGCCGACGAACAGCCGGCGGATCTCCTTCTCGCCGAGCGTCTCGAAATCGATCTCGGCGAACACGATGGCGGGCGCGGACTGTCCCTTGAAGCGGAACACCGATTCCGCCAGCACGTCGCCCTGCGAGTAGACCGGCTGGCCCTGCGCGTCGTAGGCGCCGGTAAACGAGCGCAGCCGGTTCGGGCCGAGCTGGTCGTAACCGAGCAGGCGGGAATTGTCGCGCCCGCGGTAGCTCAGCAGCACCACATCCTCCTGCCGGAAGCCGTCGGAGTAACACAGGCGCAGGCCGTCCTTGACGCGGTCGAGCAGTTCATGGTCCCGGTACACCAGGAATTCCACCTCCGCCGTGGCGATCGGCGCGGTGGCCTCGATCTCCACCTCGGGCGGCAGCAGCGGCTGCAGCAGCTTCACCACCGGGCGCGGGCTGCGGAAGTTGCTGCGCGCGCGCAGGCGCACCCAGCCCGGCAGCTCGGCCGGCGGGTGGCCGTACAGGTTCTGCATCGGGTCTTCCAGCCACAGCGCGCGCGCCGCCGGGCCCGCGTGCCGCAGCACCAGGTCGCGCCAGTGCGGCGCGAAGTCCTGGCCTTCGTCCACGATCAGCGTGTCGAAGACGAATTCGCCGGGCACCGCGAGCCGCGCCACGTCGTCCACCAGCTTCGTGAACGCGTCGGGCTGCGTGAAGTCCGGCACGCCGCCGTGATGGCGCAGCAGCGATTCGCACAGCATGTGGAACGTGCAGGCCAGCCCGCCCGGCGGCGCGATGCGCGCGAAGTGGTCGGCCAGCGGGCGGTTGAAGCAGACGTAGAGCGGGCGCCGCCCGCGCGCGATCGCGTCGCGGTACTCGGCCAGCGCGAGCTGGGTCTTGCCCGAGCCCGCGGTGCCGGTCACGCGCAGGCGGAACGGCTCGATGTCGAGCTGCCGCGCCCAGTGCGACAGGCCGCCGGACACGCGCGTCACCAGCGTGCGCGCCTGGCCGATCAGCGCGCTGACGTCGGTGTCGAGCTCGATGGTGTCGCACAGGAAGCGATGGATCCGCTCGGCCACCGGCGCGTCCTCGCCCGGCGGCAGGATCGCCCGGATGATGGCGCACAGCTGCGCGCGCCGGCCCGCGTCGACGATGCGCTGCGGCGACAGCCCCGCCGTGACCGGATTGCGCACCGTGTAGTCCGGGCAGTACAGCAGGTGCTCGATGAACACCGGCTGGCCGCCCAGGCTGCGCATCAGCTTGCCGCGCAGGCCGTCCGCGGTGCGGCCCATCTGCACCGAGACCACGCGCGAGCGCGTGCCGTAGTGCTTGACCAGCCCCTCGGGCGTCTCGTCGAGGAAGCCGCTCTTCTGCTCGATGATGAGCAGCTGCCCCGCGCGGTTCACCACCACGAAATCGATCTCGCCGTAGATGGCGTGCACGTGCGCCACGTTGGTCCAGTGCACCGAGTGGTAGACCGTATAGCCGTCCGGCAGCCCGGCCGCCAGCACCGCGAGCGTCTCCAGCTCGCGCTGGGCGGGGCCGCTGGCCTCCAGGGTTTCCCAGCCGTCGGGAATGATGCGCGCCACGGGAATGCTCCGTCGTCTCTTGGAAAGAGCACGAGAATACCCGAGCGGCCGCCACGCGGCCATCGCGGCGTGCGGCACAATGGCGGCACGATGACAGCACAAAGGCGGCGTCCCCCGCCGGCACGACAAGACAGAAAGACCATGCGCTTATTATCGAAATCCAAACTGATGGCCTTCCGGCAATGCCCGAAGCGGCTCTGGCTGGAAATCCACCGCCCGGCGCTGCGCAGCGATTCGGCCGCGACCGAGGCGAGCTTCGCGATCGGGCACCAGGTCGGCGAGATCGCGCGCCGGCTCTATGACCCGCGCGGCACCGGCGCGCTGGTGGATGCGCAGGCGGAAGGCTTCGAGGCCGCCTTCGCGCGCAGCCAGGACCTGCTCGGCAGTTCGGCGCCGGTGTTCGAGGCGGGCTTTCGCGCCGAGGGCGCACTGGCGTTCGCCGACGTCATGCTGCCGGACGGCGCCGGCGCGGCGCGCACCTGGCGCATGGTCGAGGTCAAGTCATCCACCAGCGTGAAGGACTACCACCTCGACGACACCGCCGTGCAGGCGTTCGTGGCGACGCGCGCGGGCGTGCCGCTCAGCGGCATCGCGCTGGCGCACATCGACAGCCAGTGGGTCTATCCGGGCGGCGGCGACTACCGCGGCCTGCTGGCCGAGGCCGACGTCTCCGAACAGGCCTTCGCGCGCGCCGGCGAGGTCCAGGGCTGGATCGCGCAGGCGCAGGCCGTCGCCGCGCGGGCCGGCGAGCCGGAGCAGGCCACCGGCCGGCACTGCGGCACGCCCTACGAATGCGGCTTCCTCGACCATTGCCGCGGCCAGGAGCCGGCGGCGCAGTATCCGGTGCGGTGGCTGCCCCGCATCCAGGCCAGGGCGCTCAAGGCGCTGATCGAAGAGGACGGCGTGGCCGACATGCGCGACGTGCCGGACCGCCTGCTCAACGACCGGCAGCGCCGCGTGAAGGCGCACACGCTGTCCGGCGAGGTCTTCTTCGACACCGCCGGCGCCGCGGCCGAGCTCGCCGCGCACAAGCTGCCGGCCTTTTTCCTGGACTTCGAGACGATCCAGTTCGCGGTGCCGGTCTGGCCCGGCACGCGGCCGTACCAGCAACTGCCGTTCCAGTTCAGCCTGCACCGGCTGTCGCGCACGGGCAAGCTGGAGCACCGGTCGTTCCTCGACCTGTCCGGCGACGATCCCTCGCTCGCGTTCGCGCGGGCGCTGGTGGCCGGCTGCGGGCAGGCCGGCCCGGTCTTCGTCTACAACGCCGCCTTCGAGACCGCGCGCATGCGCGAGCTCGCCGCGCGCTTTGCGGCGCTGGAAGCGCCGCTGCTGGCCATCTGCGCGCGCGTGGTGGACCTGCTCCCGGTTGCCCAGCAGTACTACTACCACCCGGACCAGCAGGGCAGCTGGAGCATCAAGAAGGTGCTGCCGGCCATCGCGCCCGACCTGCGCTACGACGCGCTGGACGGCGTGCAGGACGGCGGCATGGCCATGAGCGCCTACCAGGAAGCCATCGCGCCCGGCACCGCGCCCGCGCGCAAGGCGCAGATCGAGCGGCAGCTCACGGACTACTGCGGCCTCGACACGCTGGCCATGATCCGGCTCTGGCGGTTCTTCACGGGCCGCGGCGACACGGCGGGCTAGGGCGCGCCGGCCACGCTCATCGCGCTCATCGCGCCCACCGCATTCACAGGCGGCCGAGCAGCGCCGGCATCTGCGCGACCAGGTACAGCACCGCGCCGATCAGCCCGCCCACCAGCGTGCCGTTCATGCGGATGTACTGCAGGTCGCGCCCCACGCTGAGCTCGATCTGGCGCGCCATCTCGCGCGCGTCCCAGCCGCGCACGGTGCTGCTGATATGGCGCGTGACGAATTCCGCGAAGTCCGGCGCCATGCCGCGCGCGGCTTCGCGCAGATGGTCGTTGAGCGAGGCGCGCAGCGACGGGCTGCGCGCCAGCTCGGCGCCGATCCAGTGGCCGGCTTCCATGACCTTGCGGTGGACCACGGAATCCGCGCGCGCGAGGTCCTGCTTGAGCCAGCCGCGCCAGTCCGCCCACAGGCCGCCGAGGTAGGCGTTGAGCGCGCTGTCGCCCTGGAGCTGCTGCCGGATCCGGTCGGCCCGGGCGTGAAAGGCCGGGTCGTCCTTGAGGCGCGCGATCAGCGTGGCCACGGCGTCGTCGAACGCGCGGCGCAACTGGTGCGTGGTGTCCGCCTCCACCTGCCCCAGCACGCGGCCCAGCGCCGCGGCGACGAGGTCGGCGCCGTTGCTGCCGATCCACTCCGTGGGCAGGATCCGCTCCTTCTTCGGATGCTCGCTCTTGAGCCATTCCACGATGCGCTCGGCGATGAACGCGCGCGTGCCGGGCTCGTTGAGCAGCCGGATCAGCTGCGCCAGCGAGGCGTCGAGCAGCGCCTGGTGGCGGCCGTTCTCGGTCAGGCTCTCGAGGATGGTGGCGGCCGAGCGCGACAGGTCCACCTTGCCGATCATGGCGTGCGCCGCGTGGCGGATCGCGGCCTGGATGTCCCGCTCGTCCATCAGGTCCAGCGCGGTGCCGGCCACCTTCGCCACCACGTCGCCGATCTCGCGCGTGTTGCCGGGCGCGGCCAGCCATTGCGCCACCGCCTGCGCGGGATTGTGCCGGTCGATCAGCGCGACCACCGACGGCACGTCGAGGAACTTGTCGCGCACGAAGGCGGCGAGGCCGTCGGCGATGTCGTCCTTCTTGCGCGCGACGATGTTGGTGTGCCCGGCCAGCCCCGGCAGCGGAATGCGGCGGAACAGCGCCGCCACCGCGAACCAGTCGGCCAGCCCGCCGACCATCGCGGCCTCCGACGCGGCGCGCACCCAGCCGGCGGCGAAGCCGTGCGGCACGAACAGGGTGGCGATGAAGACCGCGAAGGCGAACAGCAGGAATGCCAGCGCCTTGCGCTTGGCGATGCGGAGTTCGGTGTCTTGCTGCATGCGTGGCGAGGTAGTCAAAACGTGGATGGAGGATAACTTGCCCGGAACGGGCCGGCACAGTCTGTCCGCGTATCTGCGCACGCGATGCGCAGATACGCGGACAGACTTCCGCGAAGCCGGCGCGATCCCCCCCGAAAGCAGGACTCCATTTTTGCGGGCCGCTGCCGATAGTAGGTCACTTGACGTTCGCATCGCGCCCCGGCGGCAGAACCGGGGCCGGCACGGGCGGCGCGGGCAGGCCACGCCCGGATGCCGCGCAATACATGGGGAACACGCTTTGAACGAGAACACCACCGGGGGCGGGCGGCTGGCGGCGCCCGAACGCGGCCCCCGCCCGGGCGCGCCGGACGACGGCGCGCGCTTCGCCGCGCGCGCGCCGCGCTTCCGGCTCGGCGCCGACGTCATCCTGTCCGACGCCACGGCGCTGCGCCTTGCCGAATGCCTGACCAAGCTGCGCCACCGCAAGACCATCTACGTCGACTGGGACTTCGGCGCCGTGGACCCGCTCGGCCTGAGCACCATCCTCAACTTCTACGGCCCGCCCGGCACCGGCAAGACGCTCGCGGCCGAGGCCCTGGCGGGCACGCTGGACCTGCCGTTCATGTCGCTGGGCATCGCCGAGCTGGAAAGCAAGTTCATGGGCGAGACCGCGAAGAACATCCAGGCCGCGTTCGACGCCGCGCGCGCGGCCGGCGCGCTGCTGTTCTTCGACGAGGCCGACACCCTGCTCGGCAAGCGCCTGTCCTCGGTGACGCAGGGCGTGGACAACGAAGTCAACGCCATGCGCTCCACGCTGCTGATCGAGCTGGAGCGCTTCGACGGCGTGGCGGTCTTCGCCACCAACTTCGCCAAGAACTACGACGAGGCGTTCCGCAGCCGCATCGGCTATCACGTGCACTTCGACCTGCCCGACCTCGACGCGCGCCAGCGCCTGTGGTCGCGCATGCTGGTCGCGGGCATCCCGCTGCGGGATCCGCGCGAGCCCCTGCTGGCGCGCTGCGCCGCGCTCAGCGACGGCTTCTCCGGCCGCGAGATCCGCACCTGCATGCGGCTGGCGCTGCCCAAGGCGCTGCACGAGGCCGAGCGGCACGGCCAGCCGCCCGGCCTGGCGCTGGCGCACCTCGAAGCCGCCATCGGCGAGGTGCGCAAGGCCGGCGACGAGGTAGCCGGTTCACCGGAACACCGCCGCGGGCCCGCGGCCGACTCCGCAACGACCCGGCGGCTGCTGGGCGTCGACTAACAGGAAAAGAGGGAATCATGGGGCTGTTTTCATTTGCAAGATCGGTCGGGAGCGCCTTCGTCTCGGCCGCCAAGAGCATCTACGACACGGCGCGGAACATCGCCGTGAAGGCCATCGACTGGCTGGCCGACGAGGCCGAGACCTTCGTGGGCACGGTCAAGGAAACCTGGCGCAAGGTGCGCCCGGTGCTGCAGCGGATCAAGCCGTACTTCGCGGTAGCGGCGACCGCGGCGAAGAATATGGGCCTCCCCTGGCTCGGCGACGCCATCGTGGCGATCGACACCGCGCTGACCGCGCTGATGAAGCTCGAGAACAGCCCGGTCCTGCAAAAGCTGGAGAAAGCCATCAACTGGGCGATCCAGCGCGCGCGCGCGCTGCGCAAGAAGATGAACGCCGAGGAAGAGGCGCAGGCCCGCCGGCACAAGAAGACCTTCGAGGAAGCGCGCTCGCGCCTGCCCGAGACAGCGCGGCACGGGCTCGACCTCGCCGCGCTGGTCAACGACTACGTGCTGGCCACCGCCGGCGTCGACAACCTGCTCGAAGCGGGCGAGCTGCAGAGCTTCGACCACTACCTGCGCCTGCGCGCCACGCAGAAGCTGCTCAGGTCCGCCGAGCACAAGCTGGAGAAAGCGCGCGACATCGCCGACATCTCGGCCGACGACGTCTTCCTCGTCAAGGTCGCGTCGGACCTGATCGCGCCCGAGCCGACGCTGTCGGCGGCCGACACCGACAGGCTCGACGCCATCATCGCCGCGCGCCACGGCAAGAAGCTGCTGCCGTTCGTGTTCGAGGAACTGACCAAGGCCTGGGACGTCGCCCTGCAGGCCGACGAGAAGCAGTGGCAGGCGGACAACCAGCGCCTGGCCAGGGAGCAGGTGCTGCTGCGCCGCCTGGAGACCGCCCGGAAGCTCGGCGATCTCGCGCCCGACGAGGCCGCCATGCTGGCCGAGCTCCAGTCCACCGTGCCCGCGCTCAAGGCGCAGGCCGACAGCCTGGCCAAGCGCAACCGCGAGCGGCGCAACTACGTCTATGCCAGCGAAGGCTTCATGCAGATGCTGGAGAAGAGCGAGGAGCAACTCGCCAGCGAGGACCGCGCCTACCTGCTGCGCCAGGGCAGCGAGGTCGGGACGATCCTGATCGACTGCGCGCAGAACGGCAAGGCCTGGGAGGCGCTGAACGAAGACCAGCAGATGCTGATCATCGACTTCGCCAACATCTTCGAGGAAGAATGCCGCGCGCGCAGCGGCGAACTGGAGGTCGAGAGCCGTGCTTGAACAGATCCTGCACTTCATCCTGCCGCAGGTCCTCCCGCCGGAGTGGCTGCAGATCGGCTTTTTCACCGTCATCTTCGTGGCGGTGATCCATGCATGGCGCGGCGTGCGCCGGCACGCGACGCCCGACAACTGGGCGAGGAACTGGCACCGCGAGGTCGACGGCAAGGCGGGCCATGAAACGGGCAATGAAGCGGGCAGCGACGCCGGCCAGCTGGACGTAGAGCACGGCTCCGTCAACGACCTCAGCGCCGCCGTGGCGACGCCGCAGGAAAAGCTCGCCGACATCCTGCCCGGCATGCTGCTGATCGTGGGCCTGCTCGGGACGTTCGTCGGCCTGGGCCTGGCGCTCGACAAGGCGTCCGTGATCCTGTCGCAGGCCACCGGCAGCGGCGGCATGGACAGCATGATGGACAACCTGATGTCGATGATGCACGGCCTCGGTTCCAAGTTCAAGACGTCGACCTGGGGCATCCTGGCGTTCCTGACGCTGAAGATCTATTGCAGCCGCAACGGCTTCGAGGAGCGCCGCCTGAACTGGTGCATCGGCAAGATGAAGACCGAGGTGGACCGCCGGCGCAAGGAGGCCCGCGAGCTGCAGGTCGCGGACAACCGGCAACTGGTCGACGCCATCGGCGCGCTGGGCGCCGTGCTGCGTGACAACGCCGCGCAGCAGGCGCAGGACGGCGCGCAGCGCCACGCGCAGCAGCTCGAAGCGCTGGCGGCGCTGCGCGCGGGCCTGAAGGCGCAGACCGCGCAGGGCACGCAGCAACTGGCGAAGATGGACGAGCTGGTGGTCCACAACGAATCCACGCGCCACGCCATCGAGACGTTCGTCGACGGCGTGTCCGCCAACATCACGGCGATGGCGGAAGCCTCGGCGAACATGGCCAGCGCCGCCGTCATGGCCGGGCGCTCGACCGCCGAGCTGCAGGCCGCGATCTCCGAGTTCCGCGTCAGCGTGGCGGAAGTCCTGGACGACATGAAGTCCGACCTCGGCCAGACCATCGCCGACATGTCCGGCCGCTTCGCCGAGAACATGGCGGTCATCTCCGAGAAGATGTCCGACGCCACCGGCGACATCTCGCGCTCCATCACGACGCTGTCGACGAGCGTCGACACCACCCTGAAGTCCGTCGAGGCGGCCGTCGGCCAGTCGCTGTCGACGCAGCAGAAGGCGCACGGCATCTTCGTCGAGTCCAGCGACACGCTCAACGTCAACGTGCAGGCCATGACCAATCTCGTGGAGGACCTGCGCGAGAAGATCGTCTCCGGGCTCAAGTCCGTGTCCGAGAGCGTGCGCCGCACCGCCGAGCTTGGCGGGCACTACGAACGGATCGCCGACGTCAGCCAGAACGTCACCGGCACGCTCGAAGCCGCCGCCGCGACGATCAGGCAGGCCGCCACGGCGAACAAGGACGACCGTACCCGCCGCGACATGCTGGCGGCGCTGCACAGCATCGACAACCGGCTCGACACCGCCGTGATCCAGATGACGAAGCCGCCCGCGAGCGAGCGCCGCGCGCGCGGCGGCCGCGCCGACACCTGAAGCCGCACGCCATGAAAGAGAAGCCGAATGAATGGGTGGCCATCGCCGACCTGATGGCCGGCGTGATGGCGGTGGTGATGCTGCTGCTGGTGCTGTCGGTGGTGCAGAAGCAATATGCCGACGTGCGTCACAAGGCCGAGATGGAGCAGGGCTCGGCGGCGCAGCGCAAGCATATCGCGCAGATGCTGCAGGACATGAAGGCCGCGTTCGCGCAGCAGGGCGCCGAGGGGCTGGTGTCGATCGACGCGCAGGCCGGCAAGGTGGTCCTGCGCGACAACGTGTTCGCGCGCGGCAGCGCCTGCATCACGCCGGAAGCCAGGGCGGCGTTCGCGCAGGTCGAGGACAAGATCTCGGCCTACCTCGACAGCATGCCGGGCGGCCAGATCTACGTCGAGGGGCACACCGACAACCTGCAGGTCGCCCGCCCCGTCACCGACTTCAGCCACTTCTGCACGGTCTACGACGACAACTACACGCTGTCGGCCGCCCGCGCGCGCGAGGCCCGGCGCCTGCTGATCGGCAAGCTCGACGCGCAGGTCGCCAAGCGCGTGGTGGTGGCCGGCTTCGGCGACTCGCATCCGCTCGCGAACGTGCCGCCCGAGGACGCGCGCAACCGGCGCGTGGAAGTCCGCTTCGTCGCGCAGCAGAACGGCTGAGCCGCGCGGCGGGCCGAGGCGGGCGGCGCGGCCCGCGCGCGGCGCCTGCCGCTTATATCGCCTGCCGCCTGTCGCCTAGCGCAGCAGGATCAGCTGCGGCACCGCATCGGCGCCGCTCCACACGATCGCGTTCTGGCCGTGGCGCGCGCCGAGCGCCCGGGCCGCGTCCAGCGCCAGCCCGAGCACCAGCAGGCTCTCCTCGCCCGGCCAGCTGCCTGACGGATGCTGGCCGATGCCCTCGATCGCATGCAGGCCCCGTTGCGCCAGCTCGCGCGCCAGCGCCTGCTGGCGCGCCGCGTTGGCGGCCGGGTCCGGCTCGGGCCGGCTGTGCGGGTTCCACGCCGTCACGAACGCGCTGCAGTCCACGCCCGCCGCCGCGTGCAGCGCGGCCAGCGCGGGGCTGGCCTCGCCGATCGCCAGCGTGAGCGGCGCATCGCCGCGCACGTGATAGCGCGTCTCCAGGTAGGCCTGGATGAGCGCGGGGTCGATGCTGGAGCCGTGAAGCAAGAAACCCTCCGTGAAATGACTGCGGCATGCGCGCGCGTCCGGCCGGCCACGGCATGGCCCGGCGCGCCGCGGACGCAGGCCGGCGGGCTCGCACTCGGGCGGGACGGTTCGGGCTGGAACGAGGCGGTCGGGAGCGTCGGCGGAACGGTGGCGCGCGCCGGGCGGCGCGCCCGAAACTAAATCGTACTTATCCGTGCAAGCAGCGTATGCTCGACGGAGAAAGGAGATCATCATGTCTCAGAACAATGCGATCTACAAGGGGTTCAAGGTGTCCGCCATCGTGCGCCGCGCCCCCGGCGGCGGCCACGGCGCCACGCCGGTGCCCGCCGGCTTCCTCGCCACCGTCACCATCACGCAGGTCAGCCGCGACAGCGGCTCGCTGCGGCTGGTGCCGCCGCTGGAGCAGCAAAGCGGGCGCACGCCGCACGACGCCATCGCGCTGGCAGTGACCCATGCGCGCGCCGTCATCGACGGCATGTCCACCTCGGTCGCGCACAAGTAGCAGTGCCGGGCCGCCGTCCCGGCGGCGCCGCACCGGCTCGCGGCGCCGCCACGGCAAGCGCGCGCGCCGGCAGGGAAACGCCATCGGTGTTATCATCCGCCATCTTGCCGATGCGCCAGCGTGCGTCGATGCAGGCTCGCCGACAGGCCCTGGCGCCTGACGGACACGTCACCGCGATAGCAGGCGAACTTACCGCCGCGGTGGCCCACCAGCCGGGCAAGGCACCCGGCAAAATCAGGGCGATACGCGCCCCTCACCCATCCGACCCGCGGCACACAAGGCCGCTCCGCAGCGCCACGCAGGGCTATCCGCGTGTGCCGGCTGCGCAGGCACGGTCCACCTTCGCCGGCCCCTTTTTCCGCGTACCTGCGCGGCCATCGGCGGCGCCCGGCAAATCCGCAGCACAACCCATGCGGCGAGCGATCACCGAAAGAACACGTCGCGCACAGTGAGTGCATCCGGCGCGCCCCGGACCGTCCGCCCAGATCAGGACATACCTTGCAGCACAATCCGTCTCCGTACACCGTGTCGGTGTACCCCATCGAGCAGCAACCCGGCGTGTGGTTCGCCACGTACATGATCAGCGAATACCGCAGCGGCGCCGAGCGCGTCGTCGCCAACGTCACCATGCGCCACGCCACCCACGGCACCGAAGCCCAGGCCAAGCAGGCCGCCCGCTTTGCCGCCGAACGCGCCGCCGCGGGCATGCGCCTGCAGTGAACGCCACGGCGCGCGCGGCCGGCGCATGGCGCCGCGCCCGCACGCCACCCAACCTAGAGAGGCATCATCCTTGGCAAAAGAAGAACTGGTGGAATTCGGCGGCAAAGTCTCGGAAGTGCTCCCGGACAGCCGCTTTCGCGTGATCCTGGAAAACGGCTTCGAAGTCTGGGCGTACTCGTCCGGGCGGCTCAAGAAGAACCGCATCCGCATCCTGGCGGGCGACCGCGTCACGCTGGAGATGTCGCCATACGACCTCACCAAGGGCCGCATCAACTACCGCCACAAGTTCTGACGCCAGCGCGCGGGACCCGCGCGCGCGCCGCGGCGCCGGCATCCGCGGCCGGTGCGCCTCCCCGGCATCATCAACGCATCCACTGAAGGAGCAAAGCATGTCAGTCAGCGAAGAATGGGAAGAAATGCACCTGACCCCGGACGGATGGGTCGCCGGCAGCTACCAGCACGTGCCCGGCCCCGTGGTCACGCGCGCCGCGCCGGCCAACGACGTGCTCACGGTGCGCCGCCACGTCACGGCCACCTACGGTGGCCCCTCGCGCGCCATCGAGGACCGCACGCCGCGCACCGACCGGCTCGAGCTGCTGGAGCAATTGCTGGACCGCTACGGCAGCCCCGCCTTCAGCGTCTAGCGATCTCGCGGTCCCGCACGCCCGGGCTCTATCCCCGGGCATGGCGGCATTCCCCGCCCTGCCCCGGCCATCCGCGCGCATCGCGCCACGCGGACCGGCGCACGGCAAAAGCGGCGCACGATGGCGCCGCCCTCACTTTCCCATCTCGACCAGGACGCGCTACAGCGTCGTCACCGATTCGCCTGCGATCAGGCCGTTGATGATGTCCTCGCCGAACTTGACCGCGCCACGGCGCGCGGTGCCGATGTTCTCCCACTCCTCGGTTTCGGCTCGTCGGGGGAATCTGTGGGTAGATGGAGGCGATTTACGAGGAGCAGAGGAAGCGATAGAGCTTCTTGCAGGTCGCATCGAAGGCGCTCTGGGCCTGCTCGTCGAGGTGCCGGGAGATCAACGGACCTCCGTACTTGTGAATTTGGTGGAGAACGAGCGTGCGGGCATCCATGGCGGCCGCGTCCGGGTCTTCGTGGCGGACCTCAATGAGATGCTCCGCCGAGCATCCAGAGGTGATCGCGGTGATAATTCAACGTTTTGCGCGCATATCCCAGTGTGAGCAGGTGTTGCAGGAAAGGCGTGAACACTTCGACGAGTGCCTGCCCGGGCGGGAGGTCCTGGTCATCGAAACGCCAGGACGCGGGCCAGTTCTGCAGGTCCGGCACGTAACGCGCCAACGCATCCTGGTCCGGGGCGACAATAGCGACTTTTTTGCCCTTGCCGCTTGGGGCCGCGCTAACCATGTTGCTGACTCGCTTGCTCAACGCCTGCCACCATTTTCCCGGTTTTGTCTATGAAGGTGCGCGGCTGTGCGAAGCAACCCAGTCCATCGAGATCGAGGTACGACCGCGCAAGGGTTCCAAGGCGATCTGCTCATGCTGTAGCCAGCCTGCGCGGGGTTACGACACGCTTGCGCAGCGCAGGTTCGAGTTTATTCCAGTCTGGGGTTTTGCAGTGTTCCTGCTTTACACCATGCGGCGCGTCGATTGTCGTGACTGTGGCGTGAAGGTCGAAGCCCTGCCGTGGGCCAGTGGCAAGCACACGCTCACCCGAGCGTACATGCTGTTCCTGGCGCAGTGGGCACGCAAGCTGTCGTGGAGGGAGACGGCACAAAGCTTCCGCACCAGTTGGGAGAAAGTCTTCAACGCAGTGGAGTGGGTGGTCGACTGGGGGCTGGCCCATCGCGAAGTCGGTACGATCCGCGCCTTTGGCGTCGATGAGATTCAGTATGGTCGTGGACACAAGTACCTCACACTGGTCTACCAGATCGAGGCCGGCTGCACGCGCCTGCTCTGGGTCGGGCAGGAGCGCACGAAAGAAAGCTTCTCGAAGTTCTTCGCCATGATCGGAAAACAGGTATGTGAGAAGGTCGAGTTCGTCTGCTCTGACATGTGGAAGCCCTATCTCGAGATGATCGCGCTGCATTGCCCCAACGCACTGAACATCCTGGATCGCTTCCACATCGTTGCCAAGATGAACAAGGCGATCGATGAGGTTCGCGCCGAGGAAAGTCGCCGCATGAGCCGCGACGGATACGAGCCAGTGCTCAAGAAGTCCCGCTGGTGCCTGCTCAAGCGGCAGGAAAATCTGACCGACAAACAGCGGGTGCGTCTGCGCGATCTGCTGCAATACAACTTGCGGACCGTGCGGGCCTGGCTGCTCAAGGAAGAGTTCCAGCAACTCTGGGATTACATCTCGCCCGAGTGGGCCGGCAAATTCCTCGACCAGTGGTGTACCCAAGTGATGCGCTCGCGCATCGAGCCGATGAAGAAGTTCGCCCGCACCGTGCGTGTCCACCGTGAACTGATCCTCAACTACTTCCGTGCGCGCAAGCAGTTCTCCAGCGGCGTCGTCGAGGGTCTGAACAATAAGGCCAAAGTCACCATGAGAAAAGCGTACGGCTTCCGGACCTTCAGAGCCACGGAAATCGCGCTATATCATGCACTTGGGAACCTTCCGGAGCCTCCGGGCACCCACACATTTTCCTGACGATCCTCGGTTTCCAGGCGGAACACCTTGGTGCGCTCGCCGCCGGGCCGGTAGCCCTCGCGGCAGATCACCACCGACGCGGTGAAGCTGCGGTCCGGCTTGGCGCGCGGCCACGACTGGGCGGGCTGGACCTTGTAGACCAGCGGATAAAGATCGAAGCCCTTGTAGCTCGCGCTAGGCGTATTGTTCACGTCGTTTGCTCCATGCGGCAGCGTTGCCGTCGGCCGCGCCATCCCGGCGCCAGGGTCAGAACGGAACCAGGCGATCGATCACGATGACGATCACCCCGTCGGCCCCGCTCATCCGGCTGTGCGAGCCCAGCCGTGCGCGCAGGAACGCGTCCAGGCCGCGCTGCAGTTGATATAAGGCGCACTGGTCCGCGTGGCGCAATTGCTCCGCGGCCTCGTGCGCGATTTCGATCTCCACCTTCCTGGCCGACCAGTTGCGGCTGCTGGTATCGGGAATCTGCCAGTTGGCGTTGACCACATGCCGCCGCACCGTCCAGGTACGCACGTCCTGGCCCGTGATCTCGTCGAGCACAGGCTTGATGAAAGCCACCAGGTCCAACATAGGCCCCCTCGCACGGCGCCCCGCCAGGCAGCGGGGCCTGCGCGGCACGCAAGGCGGCAACACGGCACCTGGCCGCGAGCGGGATGCCGGACGGGCTGGCGACGCAAAGCGCCGGGATTGCCCACGTTCCGGCCCAAGTACCCCACTCTACTCCGAAGCGCGCGGCAGCGACGATCTTATTTTGCCGCCGGCGGCGCGCGCCGGCGCGGTCAGCGTCAGCAGCATGTCCGCGTACCAGGCCGAGTTCAGGCCCAGCGCCTCGTCCTCGGCGAGGTCGCGCGTGCCCACGTCGAAGCGCGCCGAATGCACGCCCAGCAGCAGCCACGGCAGGTCATGCCGCTTGCCGCGCGTGCCGCGCATGCGCATCACCACCGGCGCGCCGCTGGTGCCGCGGTGCGTGCGCGCGTCGGTCAGGAAAAAGCCCTGCCCCTGGAAGCGCAGGCCGAACGCCGACGCCACCACCGCCTGCCGCGCCACCGGCAGGTGATGCAGGGCATCGTGGAAACCCAGCGGAAAACCGACGATCAGCAGCGAATCGCCCACCTCCACGTGATCCGAGGTCTGCACCAGGTGGTCCGGCGTGAACGCGCGGTACACCAGGCCCGCCGGCAGCGCGCTGCGTTCCAGCTCCACCACCGCCACGTCCACCGGGCCGCCGCCATCCTCGCCGATGCGCCAGACCGCCACGCCGTCGCGATACAGCGGAATCGAGAAGCCGATCGAATTGGCCATGTTGCCGGCCTCGCGGTGCAGCTCGATCTCGATGCGGTCCGGATGATGGCCGGAAGGCTCGTCGAAGACCACGTGGCGGCTTGTCACCACGAACAGATGGTTGTCGCGCTCGAAGAAAAATCCGCTGGCATTGGCGATGCCTTGCTGGCCGTCGAAGGACGAAACGCGGACCGCGGAAAGCAGGATGGATTCGACCATAGGTTCCAAGAAAGCAGGACGTTGCACGCCGCGGTGGTTTCGCGCGCGGGCGGGGCGGAGAATCCGGCGCGGGCGGG
Source organism: Cupriavidus ulmosensis (assembly GCF_977008105.1). Classification (NCBI taxonomy): domain Bacteria; kingdom Pseudomonadati; phylum Pseudomonadota; class Betaproteobacteria; order Burkholderiales; family Burkholderiaceae; genus Cupriavidus; species Cupriavidus ulmosensis. The sequence goes on along the minus strand of NZ_CDRMWP010000001.1, from coordinate 15,555 downwards.
AGCCGGGGCCGGTCATGGCCGCGGCATGGCCTTGTTGTCATGTGCCTTGTCGGGGACGCACGTGGGCATTGTCGCCGCAATTGGGCACCGCGGGCGGGATTTACCCGCGATGGATGGAATGCGCCGGTACGCGGCAAGCACATCGGACGACACCGCAGCGCGCGGGACGCGCCATCGGCCTCCGCCCTGCTCGCGGCCAATGGCGACATATAGTCCATGCGTCACATATCAAACCGCCCTGAACTTCTTTCCTCCAGAGCGAGCGCGAAAATGAGCGCCACCGTCAAACTATTGACATGGCCTATGGACCGGATAACAAACCGGTCTTGGACCTATCGGCCGATTCCCGCCATCCTTGCGCCATCGAATCACGGCACACACCGATGGAGCAGGACCATGCAAGACATCGTCGACGGCGTACTGAAGTTCCAGCGTGACGCCTTCCCGCAGCGCTCGGACCTGTTCAAGCGGCTGGCCAACGGCCAGAGCCCCGCCACGCTGTTCATCGCCTGCTCCGACAGCCGGGTCGTGCCCGAGCTGCTCACGCAGCGCGAGCCGGGCGAGCTGTTCGTCATCCGCAATGCCGGCAACATCGTGCCCGCCTACGGCGTGCAGCCCGGCGGCGTGTCGGCCAGCGTGGAATACGCGGTGGCCGGGCTCAACGTCACCGACATCGTGATCTGCGGCCATTCCGACTGCGGCGCCATGACCGCCGTAGCCACGTGCCAGTGCCTCGACCACATGCCAGCCGTGAAAGGCTGGCTGCATCACGCGGACGCCGCCAAGGCGGTCAACGAAGCGCGCGAGCACGCATCCACGCGCGCCCGCGTGGACTCGATGGTGCGCGAGAACGTCATCGCCCAGCTGGCCAACCTCAAGACCCACCCCACCGTGGTGCTCGCGCTCGAACAAGGCCGCATGACGCTGCACGGCTGGGTCTACGACATCGAGACAGGCACGATCGACGCGCTGGACGGCAACACCGGCCAGTTCGTCTCCCTCGCGGCGCATCCCGACGTGGCCGCGACGCCCCCGGTCAGGCGCGCACAGAGCGCCACCTGAATGCCCCGCCCCGTTTTCCACTCCCATCCGTCCCAAGGAACAGCCATGACCCAATCCCAATACAGCCAGGCCCCGCGCCAGGCCCTGAGCGACCGCATCATCGACGCCAAGATCCGCAAGGGCCTGACGTTCGAGCAGATCAACGAAGGCACCGGCCTGAGCGTGGCCTTCGTCACCGCCGCGCTGCTGGGCCAGCACCCGCTGCCCGCCGACGCCGCCAAAATCGTGGCCGCCAGGCTGGACCTGGACGACGACGCGGTGCGCCAGTTGCAGACCATCCCCCTGCGCGGCAGCATCCCCGGCGGCGTGCCGACCGACCCGACCATCTACCGCTTCTACGAGATCGTGCAGATCTACGGCTCCACGCTCAAGGCGCTGGTGCACGAGCAGTTCGGCGACGGCATCATCAGCGCGATCAACTTCAGGCTTGATATCAAGAAGGTGGAAGATCCCGAAGGTGGCCACCGTGCGGTGATCACGCTGGATGGCAAGTATTTGCCGACCAAGCCGTTTTGAGCGTTTTGCTGGCGGATGGGTGTGCGGGCCTTGCGAGGTATTCGTCCGCTGCGTCGCGCGCGGCCTGGCGATTCGACAGTCATATGGAATTGCCTGCTGTGAGCCTGCAGCATCCACCACCAGGCGAGCCACGGGCCACAACGTCAATGCCAGTGCACCCGCGCTGAGCCAGCACTTACTGAGCACCCTCCGCTCCGCCGGCCGATGACTAGCCGATGAAACCGTGAGAGGCGATGGCAGAGATGAGGGCTGTATCAGGACGGCAAGGACATCATGTTGACGTCTTAGCCATCTCCGGCTGAATTGCGGCGTGCTTCAGTATTACCGCCAAGCGCTCAAGCGTAAAGGCAACATCAAGGAAGCGCAGCGCCAGCACGTAAAAGAACACGGCAATGGATGTCGCTGTCAGCCAGATGAAGGAAGGGACCCCATCCTGGTGGAACTTGATTAGCGCCACTGATGCAGATGCCACAACGGGAATCACTCCGACTTTATCAAGCGCTCCGACGAAACACGCCAGCCGTGAACGCAGTTGCGAACTAACGGCCGTCACATAATCCTGTGCAAAGTGAATCTGATCAGGGGTGTATGTCTTGCGAATCGTAGAAATCGTCCCATACCAGACACTCATCCGTTTGCTCACCCCTTCCAGCATGTCGACTTCAACCGTTTTCCATTCTTGCAAGAAACCCTTCGCACTGGATACCCCAGAGCCGACTGCCGCAAGAGCGCCGAACACAAGTGCCCCAAGAGACAAATAGGAAACCCACACGGGTGCACCTCGCTCGGCTGCGACTGCGGTGACCCATGCGCATAACATTGCCGCCAAGCAAGCACATAGAAGTCTGTTCTGGTAGCGTGGCGTTGACCCGCTGCTCTTGCCATCCTGCCCTGCCGACACCACTGCCCTGAGTTCAACCATGAGCGCCTCAAGAGTGGGGGCTTCCTTCTGGGCAGTGACCTCGGGCGGCATGTTGTTGTCTTCCATCTTGATCGCGGTCGATGAAGGCACACTCAGTCTCCTATGTTTGCGTTTCGGCAGTAGAACGTACCTTCTGCCGTCGCCTGTGAGGGGCTATGAACGAAGTCCCGACACATTGGAGGCTAGGCTTATGTTGCAATGTGGGCTATCCGCGCCGAGTTGAGCGATCCACCCACGGGTTACCAGAAAAACTCTAGCAATGCGAAAGGCGGCAAATTGACCATGATGCGTCCCTAGTCATAAATTGCGACCGACCCGATGCACTACCTCCCATGACGTACCAAGGGGTTCACCACGCAAGAGCCCCTTCCGTTGAACATATTCGTCAAGTTTGCTAGGGGAGATGCCAATCAGCCACTGAGGCTGGTCAAGCCAATGGAGCTGAACACACCAATACGCGCCGTGGGGTTTCGGGTAATCCATTGCGCTCATACCTTCTGATAATATTTCTTCCGCATCCGACACAATCCGAGCCAATGCAATTTGTTCTGTCGCCGGGCAATAGAGAAGCAGAAGCTGGGCGTAAAGTAAGGCAGCGTCGGCTCGAACGCCTCCAGGCCTTCCTTCTGCTCGCACGTTGTAGACCTTGTGTTCTTGAATCCACGCCCAATGCTCTGCACTTTTCACAAAACCGAGCAGCACACTTGTTTCGGGAAGTGGCAGCAGAAGGCGATCTGCCAAACCACTCGGATATGACGCTCCATGCATCTCTTCGAGCCAGTGTCGTCCTCTCTCATGCATCGTCAAACGAGTAGCAACGTGATCCAGCACGTCCCCGATAAACCGCTTTAATGCCGGCGCGCCGCTTGCGTTGCCGATGTCTGTTGGGCGAAGTACGAAGGCACCGAGACCGGGCAGCAACTCGTGATATTCGAGGAACTGCTGATTGTGTAGCTCCTCATCCCCGCCGGGATAAAGAACATAAGCCCCCGCCGTCCTGCGGATTGCATCCCGATAAGCGTGCATTTTCAGCAGATCTGCTCGTAGCACACCACCGCGCTCCAATCCGATCGGCGTGTCCTGCTCAATGGCATCGCTCCCATCCTCATCGCCTTGACCGAATATCTCTTTGACAAAATCAACTCGGTACTTGGCATCGAAGTGGAGCACGATCGGCTCGAAGACTGCCTTTTCCCCATTTGCGGGACTGATCAGAAGGGAATAGTCCGGCCTCATGGGCCGGGTCCATGAAGCAACACGCCCAGAGCCGAGACGGTATGTTCTGTTGAAGCACAGCTCAATGGCCATACGCCGGCCAAAGCGCTCCACCTCCCCCTTGAGGACAGTCTCCACACCCGATTGAATCCCGACAGTCAGCCCATCCGGTCGAGACTGAACAAGCGGCCCCATGTCGAAGGTCTGGCCGACTAGGTCCGCAACAACCTGCGCAAGCTGAATGAATGCCCAGTACTCATACAAGGTGGCGACGTCACGCTGCCCCGCGGCATGATCATCGGATGAGTCGCGCCACGACAAACGTGCGGCAAATTCCAGCTCGACGTATGCCTTAAAGATGTCCCGATAGCCCTCGCGCTTCTGGAGCACTTGGTCATCCGCAGGGAAGCGTACGATCCTACCGACTTCGGCAAACAGGTCATGGTGAAGAACCTCTTCCAACTGGATCATCACTGCAGCAATCTCGCGCCGGCCGCGAATAGCGGCTGGTGTGGGCTTTCCCGCCGCGAGTCCTCTGTCAATGTCACCAAGAAGTTGGGACCAATGCTCTAGCGCAAACTTCACAAAGCGGTTGGGCGTGGTGTCATGCGTTGCCTCCGTCCGCTTTCGTTCGAGGAGAGCAGGCACCGAGTAGATAGGTCCATCGGGCCATGCTGACCGCGCACCCGCTTTAGCGAGCTGCCGGAGGACATGCGAATCTGCGTGAATGCCCATTCCCGGGCGAACCGTGTCACCAACAGACTCCCATGCTGTATGCGGACGGCGGAGAATTTCACGGATGGCGCTTTGGAAGTTTTCGCTTTCGAATAGCGCTCGCAGGAAGGTAAAGCGTTGATATAGCGTGACTGCGTCGCGCATCTCATCCTGCTCGAAACGGGTGTCGCTGACGGCGAAGCGATCCATCACCAGCTCAGTCATGCGCTCTGCAATGTCGCGAAGCATCCATCGATACTCGGACAAATAGCTGAGCTTACGCGAACGTACTTCGAGCTCCAGCTCACCAAGTACTTCTGACTCGTCGCGCAACACGACACGCACTGTGCCTGTTGCTAGCCCAGGACGCAGCCGACCGGTCAGCCCTTCCGTTGTGTCAGGTTGAAAGATCTCTTCTGGATCGGCGAGAACAACCTCTGTTGTTGGGGCAAGTGGCTTCCACGTGTACCGGTACTCCATCCCCTCGAGCACTTCTATGGCGCCAGCTTTCACGCCCGGGTCTGGTAACTCACTGGCCGCCCAGAGCGATGAGAAGGACGCTCCTCCTCTGCGTGGCAACACCGCGATGTGCAATATTGCAGTGATCTCCCCCGACGAGTTGCGCAGAACAGCATGAGCTTCTGTGACGGCGTGCACGGCTACTCTGTGAAACTGGCAAACTGATTGGCGCGCAGGCCGCGAAGCATACGCATCGTCTTTGCATACGCGGTCGGCAACGCTGCACCCTGCGCGGGAAACGCCTCAACACCGGCCGCGTGCAGCTTGTCATCAGTTACGATGACTTCAGGCAAGTCCCGGCAATACTGGCCAAGCGCGAGCAACGGTAGCTCCAGCCTGCGGCGTGACCCGTGTAGGCGGGGCAAGATCTTCTGCATCACGATGCGGTCCAGCAACGAATGCAAGCCAGAGATGCCGGCCCCTTCTGCCAACGATGCGAAGCGAACAGCCTCGTAGAACACCCGATGACCAAACTCCAAACCATAACGACTCAGCAGCTCGTGCAGCTTGCGGAGGTGGCTTGTGAGCTCATCAAGGGATTCGCCCTGACGATCGAGATGCCAGTTATCGTCTTGCGCAATGCTCAAGAGACCTCGGACTAACTCGGGGTCGCCGGGAGCGCAGGGGACAGGTTTGCGCATTTCAAGCGCGAGGTCACTTGTGTGGACGCGAAACTCGAAGGTATTCGCCCGGTCCAGCACCTTCGGCGAGAACATGTAGGTAGTCTCGTCGATATTGACAGTACCGACAATCCAGAGATTGCGAGGGAAAGGAATCCTCATCCTCCCTGTATTCCGTACTCGCCAGCAACCGTCGGCGCCCTTATGCAAGTTCGGCAGACAGTCCTTGCCAGACTCCATCCCTGATAACACGTCGGCGAAGTAGCGCTCGACGTGCGCGAGGTTCATCTCGTCCAACAGCAACACATGGGGGTGTTGAGAGTCTGCCGCCGCCTTCAGCATGAACTCAAGTGGAGCGGGAACCGACCAAGCTGCTCGTCCGTCGACCTCCCGTTTGAGTGCGTCCTCATAGCCGAACAACGCTTCCGCACCAGTCCAGTCCGGACGGACAGCGGCAACGTGTAGCCGATCCTTGCCCAGCCATTCCCCGAAGCGCATGGCAATTTGCGTTTTGCCGGAGCCAGATAGGCCAGTTAAGATGACCAATGGCTTCGTGACAAGGCTGGAAATGAACGCGGAAATCAGTGAGTCATGTTGCTCGCCAAATTGCACACCAGAAGCCCGCAGGGCATCCCCGAATGACTGCACCGATTCACGCAGGTCAGCTCGCATTGGCAACTGTACGTCAGTTGAGTCCGCGTCCTGGGCGGGTTCCGTCGGTAAGTCAGCAGCATCTTCCGCGGACAGAACGCGTTGATAGACATCGATTACGTCATCGAGATGCTGTGTCAGCTCAGCGATTGGCAAGGGCTGAGTGACATCGTAAGCTGCGCGAACAAAGGACGCGCCGTATCGGTCTGGCGCGTGTCCATAGTGGCTTCTGAACCATGCATTTACCGTTTGCGCGCCCCCGAGATCTCCCCAACTCAGTCGGGCTGGCCCTTCCTCACTGACGCCATAGCAGAGAAGAAGTTGCCGCTTGTCACGGAAGAGGAGGAGCACTGGATAGACCCCCTCCGAAACCGACTGGCCATCACCAAGAAATGCAATCCAGGGGATTCTGGCGAAATTGCCCTTCCCAAAGCTCACTCGAACTTTGAGGCCTTGATATTCGCGTAGATAGCCTTGTGCACTGAGATCCTTGCCTGCGTCGGCTTGCTCGAGAAAGCGATCGAGCAGCTCAGCAACGCCGCTCGGAGATTCGATCTTCGGTTGAATCTCGAACCCAAGCCTGCGCAAGAGACGGAATGCTGGTGACTCCTCCCCTCCTGAGAAATTAGCGCGATCCAGCGGCTCGCCAGTGGCGTGCTTTACCGCGAGCGACAATACAAGCTTGGGTGGATAACGGTGACCGCCGTCAACAAGGTCGTAGCCAGTTGATTCTGCATCTTTTGGAACGCCGTCACGTTGGATCTCTTCAAGTGCCTGACGGATATGTTCGGCAGCCACACCCTCCGTTGCTGCGGCAAACGTCTCGCTCTTCCATTCGCCCTTGAGAGGCGGCACGTAGTAGTCAAGCTGCGTGGTGCCTCGCTCCGCCTCGAGCTGCTTGCGAATGGACTGAAGCTCACGATCCAATTGAAGCGCGTCCATTCGATTCACTTCGCGGCGATCGTGCTTTGAGTAATGACGAACGATGGTCTTGCGATCGTTCTGACCGAAGATGCGCTCGAAATCGTCGGGGAACAGTAGGAAGAGCAGCATGTGGCGAAACTGCCTCACCTCCCAATCAGGCACTTGCTTGAGCCATTCATCAAACTTCCAGCCGTCCGCCACCAATTGCTGCTGCTCAGTGGCATCAAGCGCGCGGAACTTGCGCATGAAGTTGACAAGGAACGCGAGCTCCCGCCATTGATTCTGGTTGAAGCCGGGGCCAGCGCTACCGACACCAGCCAGCACGTCGTCGTCTAGCCATCGCGAGTTCGAAGGAACTGCCTCTCCCGTCCAAGCCCAAATAGCCTGGACGGTCTTGCGCTTGTGCGCAGCGGTGAGGCTACTGGGGCAGAGATACATGAGCCACATCATCTCTGCCACTAGCAACTTTGCCGCGCTCTCTGCCGGCGCAAGTTGTTGCTCTAGCTTTTCAAAGAAAGTCCCTTTCCCCAGATCCGGCCGCTGCACGAAGTAGTAATCAATCTGGTCTAGTAGCGGCGAGGTCCAAAGCTGGTGACTAGTGAGCACCGAGCCGCCGCCAAGTAGGCATGAGCTGCGCCAATGCTCGGCCGCATCCAGAATTGACTTGGAATCATCATCCCCACAATACCGACTCATTCCGTCTCACCTTTGATCACCAATCAGTCTATCGATTGCTATCGAAAAATTTTGCATAGTACACGCGTTTCAGACGTCTAACCGCAGCGTACCTTCAATGTGAAGGAACGAATACCCTTGTAACGAAATATGTACCGGTCAACTAGCTCGACTCGGAGTCAGTCTTTAGAGGAAGTCGCGTCACAGCTGCTCTCTCCAGCAAATAGAGCTGATTAAGAAGAAGAAACTCTGCCAGCTCCGCAGACCTGTCGGAGTCCACCTCTTTATGTGCCCGAGGATTACGATACGCCATGTAGACAGCAGCGAATAGCTGGCCGCGCCCCTTCTGTTCCCCCGAGTCAAGACCGGGCCACGTCAGATGTGACTCCTCCCCCTGGAAGGCCATAGCAAATAACCGAGTGCTACTGGCATCCGTATTTAGGCGCAGTCTTATGATGTCCTCCAGACGACGGAACGCATTCAGAATGCTGCGATCGGGGTCGTTGAAGAATTCGGTTGCCAAATCAACAATCCGAGAATCAACAATCGCCCAGGGCATGACCGGCCTATAGAGCGCCCACGCGTCTTCACTCTTTGCATCGCCATATCCAGCATCATAGATATAGTCAAACCAACGCATTGGACGCACTACCTCACACGATTGTATAAGTACTATATCCCTTTTAGTAAGCGCTGAATCATCTATGCGATCCAGCAGAGCTTTTGACACACTGGATTCTTCTATGTCTACCCCATACGCCTGAAGCATGTGGAGTACTTTCGCAAATGCCCGAGGTCCTTCGCCACTATACCCGGAACGAAACCCGGACTTGATCGCTACAAGCTCATCACCACACAATGTAAGAAGTATGCAGTGGACATTGTTTGCGGTTAAAATTCTAGCCTCTTCGATTCGCTCATCAAATTGGATGAATCGCATAACGGCCTCAAGACAACTCGCGGAGACACCTGCTATCCCTGCGTATTGGATTGCTGCTAAGCCACCGTTCCGAGTCATCACGTTATCCCTTTCGAGTAGTAAGAAACCATACTTAGCAGCGTACCATGCCGATTCAACGCATACATCGGTGGCGCAATTTCACTTTTCTCGAAGATTTACGAGTCAGCTGGATTCTTACCCTTGCTTGCATTGAAGTAGATGAGATCAACCTACATCGGTCGATCTTTCAACCACCTTTTGCATCAAGATCATCATCCACATCTAAGCGGACTATTTTGGATATAGCGAAAACTGAATTGTCACCCAGATCTACTATCTGCCGTCAAGTCGAGGGCGGCTCGGTGCCGCGAAACTAATAGAGAGAATCGGCGACCTAGTCAGCCACCGACGCCAGAAAGAAAAAAGGCCAGCTCAATGAGCTGGCCATTCTTTTTCCACGATTAAGTCGTAGCGGAAACGGCGGAATCTAGATACAGATCAAACATCAATATTCCGCGCCACAAGCGCATTACTTTCAATAAAATTCCTACGCGGCTCCACCTCATCCCCCATCAGCGTAGTAAAAATCTGATCGGCAGCAATAGCATCCTCAATCTGCACCTTAAGCAGCCGCCTTTGAGTCACGTCCAGTGTGGTCTCAAAAAGCTGCTCAGGATTCATCTCCCCCAGCCCCTTGTACCGCTGGCGAGAAACCCCACGCTCGGCCTCGGAAAGCAGCCACTGCATGGCGCCGTGGAAATCATTCACGGTCTGGTCGCGCAGCTTCTCGCCCTCCCCACGCCGCACCTTGGTGCCCTCGGGAATCAGCCCCTGGAAGGTCTTGGCGGCCAGTGACAGCGCTGCGTAGTCCGCGCCGTGGACGAAGTCCGCGTCCAGGTGGGACAGGCGCACGTTGCCGTGGTGGCGGCGGGCGATCATCAGGCGGTGCTTGTCGGTCTTCTCGTCGAACTGGGCGTAGACGTCCGCGGTGCCGTCGTCGTTGACGGCGGCGCCGAGCAGGGTCTTGGCGTGCATTTCGCTGAGCTTGGCCTTGAGCGCGGTGGCTGAGGCTTCGGCGGCGGCGGTGCTGTCGAGGTCGAGTTCCACGCCGTCGGCGATGGCGCGCAGGGCGTCGGCGTCGACGATGCGGGAGAGGCGGCCGATCACGCCTTCGGCGAGCTGGTACTGGCGGGCGAGTTCGGTGAGGGCGTCACCGGAGACTTCGCTGCCGTCCGGGTTGATCAGCGCGGCTTTTTCCATGGCCAGGCGCAGCAGGTAGGCGTTGAGCTCGTTGTCGTCCTTGATGTAGCGCTCTTCCTTGCCGTGCTTGATCTTGTAGAGCGGCGGCTGGGCGATGTACACGTAGCCGCGCTCGATGATGTCGGGCATCTGGCGGTAGAAGAACGTGAGCAGCAGGGTGCGGATGTGGGAGCCGTCCACGTCCGCGTCGGTCATGATGATGATGCGGTGGTAGCGCAGCTTTTCGAGGTTGTAGTCTTCCTTGCCGATGCCGGTGCCCAGCGCCGTGATGAGCGTGAGCACTTCCTGGCTGGAGAGCATCTTGTCGAAGCGGGCGCGTTCCACGTTGAGGATCTTGCCCTTGAGCGGCAGGATTGCCTGGAACTTGCGGTCGCGGCCTTGCTTGGCGGAGCCGCCTGCGGAGTCGCCCTCCACCAGGAAGAGTTCGGACTGGGCGGGGTCTTTTTCCTGGCAGTCGGCGAGCTTGCCGGGCAGGCCCATGCCGTCGAGCACGCCTTTGCGGCGGGTCATTTCGCGGGCCTTGCGGGCGGCTTCGCGCGCGCGCGCGGCGTCGACGATCTTGCCGCAGATGATCTTGGCGTCGCCGGGGGTCTCGAGCAGGAAGTCGGACAGTGCCTTGGCGACGAGTTCTTCCACGGGCAGGCGCACTTCGGAGGAGACCAGCTTGTCCTTGGTCTGGGAGCTGAACTTGGGCTCGGGCACCTTGACGGAGAGCACGCAGGCCAGGCCTTCGCGCATGTCGTCGCCGGTGGTCTCGACCTTGGCCTTCTTGGCGATCTCGTTTTCTTCGATGTACTTGTTGATGACGCGGGTCATCGCGGCGCGCAGGCCGGTGAGGTGGGTGCCGCCGTCGCGCTGCGGGATGTTGTTGGTGAAGCAGAGCACCTGCTCGTTGTAGCCGTCGTTCCACTGCATGGAGACTTCCACGGCGATCCCGTCTTTCTCGGTGTTGGCGTAGAAGATGTTCGGGTGCAGGGTGCTCTTGCCGCGGTTGATGTACTCGACGAAGCCTTTGACGCCGCCGGAGAAGGCGAAGTCTTCTTCCTTGCCGGTGCGCTGGTCGGTCAGGCGGATGTGCACGCCGTTGTTCAGGAACGAGAGCTCGCGGATGCGCTTGGAGAGGATCTCGTAGTGGAACTCGACGTGGGTGAAGATTTCCTCGTCGGCGAGGAAGTGGACTTCGGTGCCGCGCTTGTCGGTCGGGCCGATGATCTTCATCGGCGAGACTTCCACGGGCTGGCCGTCGGGGCCGGTGACGGTTTCCACCAGGCGGTTCTGCACCGCGCCTTGCGCGAATTCGAGCAGGTGGGCCTGGCCGTCGCGGCGCACGGTGAGGCGCAGCCACTTGGACAGGGCGTTGACGCAGGACACGCCCACGCCGTGCAGGCCGCCGGAGACCTTGTAGCTGTTCTGGTTGAACTTGCCGCCGGCGTGCAGCTCGGTCATGGCGATCTCGGCCGCGCTGCGCTTGGGTTCGTGCTTGTCGTCGAACTTGACCAGGGGCGGGATGCCGCGGCCGTTGTCGGTGATCGAGATCGAGTTGTCGCTGTGGATGGTGACCTGGATCTCGGTGCACCAGCCGGCCAGCGCCTCGTCGATGGAGTTGTCCAGCACTTCGAAGACGAGGTGGTGCAGGCCGGTGCCGTCGGACGTGTCGCCGATGTACATGCCCGGCCGCTTGCGCACCGCCTCCAGGCCTTCCAGGATCTGGATCGATCCTGCGCCGTAGCTGTTTTCCTGTTGCGGTTGCGGTTGTTGCTGTTCGGTCATGTTCTCTTACTCACGGCGAATGCGGCGTTTCGCGCGGCGCCCGGTCGGGCGCGCTGCGGATGGGCCGCATGGCGGGTTACATAAAAACGGCAAAAGGGGCGGATCGAGAGATCCGGCCCCTGCGTGCTGCGGTGCGTCTTTCGCCTGCCGGGCGAGAGCCGTAGCCTGCCGTTCGATGTTCCGGTGTTGCGTATGTTGTTTTCCTTTTACCTTCTACCGGATCATCAGATACGCATCGGCATGACGACGTACTTGAAGTTGTCGTCTTCCGGCACGGTGATCAGCGCGCTCGAATTGGAGTCGCCGAGGCTGACCTGCACTTGCTCGCTCTTGAGGTTGGCAAGGACGTCGAGCAGGTAGGTCACGTTAAAGCCGATGTCGAGGGCGTCGCCCGAATAGTCGAGCTCCAGCTCTTCCTGCGCCTCTTCCTGGTCGGCGTTGGTGGAGCTGATCTTGAGCACGTGCGTGTCGAGAATGCAGCGCACGCCCTTGAACTTGTCGGTGGTCAGGATGGCGGTGCGCTGCAGCGCCTGTTGCAGTTGCACGCGGTCGATGGCGAAGGCGTTCTTGTAGCCCTTCGGGATCACGCGCTGGAAATCGGGGAACTTGCCTTCCACCAGCTTGGAAATCAGTTCGATGTTGGCGAAGGTGAACTTGACCTGGTTGGCGGCGAGCTGCACCTGCACGGGATCGTCGTTGTCTTCGAGCAGGCGTTGCAGCTCGAGGATGGTCTTGCGCGGGATGATGACTTCCTGGCGCGCGCCTTCGCCGGTGGCGGCGGTGTCCAGTTCCACGCCGCAGTAGGCCAGGCGGTGGCCGTCGGTGGCGACCGCCATGACCTTCTTGCCGTCCACCACCAGCAGCATGCCGTTGAGGTAGTAGCGGATGTCCTGCTGGGCCATGGCGAAATGGACCATCGCGAGCAGGTGCTTGAAGGTCTTCTGCGGCAGGCTGACCGAGGCGCCGAACTCGCTGGCTTCGGCCACGGTCGGGAATTCCTCGGCGGCCAGGGTCTGCAGCGCGAAGCGGCTCTTGCCGGACTGCACGGTCATGCGCTTGTCGTTGAGCGACAGGGCGACTTCGCCGTCGGGCATGGCGCGCAGAATGTCGAGCAGCTTGCGGGCGGCCACGGTGGTGGCCACGCTGTCGCTGCCGACGCCGCATTCGGCGTGCGTGGTGATCTGGATCTCGATGTCGGTCGAGAGGAAGGAAACGCCCGCCCCGGACTTGCGAATCAGCAGGTTGGCCAGGATCGGGAGGGTGTGGCGGCGCTCCACGATGCCGCTCACGATTTGCAGCGGACGCAGCAGATTGTCTCGCGAGGTTTTGACCAATTGCATTGAATTTATCCTTCGTCGTTTGTAGTAAGCGACCGCGGGTTGCGCATTCCTCCCGGCGACTCCAAATTTACTTTGGAATCAAGGAGTTAATTTGCCATTGTACCAAGGATAAGCCGCTGCGGTGAAGCGGGAGAAGCGCGATCGGAGGTAAAAATTGTGCGACATCGCGCACAATTCTGGGGCTTGCCCGGCCTTGTTCCGGCCGCACCCTCCGCCCGCTCGTCCCGACTCACCGCAAAGCCTTAGCCCAGGCCGCTTTCGCGCCAATGACCGGCAACGCCCCGGCGATGCTTGCCGATTGATTCATGCGCCGGATCGTGCCCGGCGCGTACCCTACAGTATGCCAGCCCCGCGTGGCGGTTCCGGTAAATCCGTCCTTGCGGCACAAAGTGCCCCAGGCCTTGCTGCCGGGCGCCTGTTTCACGCCCGGTTTCGCGCCGTGTTTTGCTCCCCTCTCCCGCACGCGGGAGAGGGGTTGGGGGAGAGGGGCGGAGCTTCCACGAAGTGGCGGCCTTCGCCATTCGCAAACGCCCATCCTCTCCCCCGGCCCCTCTCCCACAAGTGGGAGAGGGGAGAACACCATCAGTCATGCTGGCGCCCCGCGGTACATCGCGGGAGAACACCTGCCGTCATGCCGGCCTCGTCGACGCACCGGCATGACATCGCCGCAACTCAACCCTTGAGCGTCTGCTCCAGCACGTGCAGCTCGTGGTTGAGCTGCGCGTCCTTGCTGCGTTCGTCGGCGATCTTGCGCACCGCGTGCAGCACGGTGGTGTGGTCGCGCCCGCCGAACAGCTCGCCGATTTCCGGCAGGCTCTTCTGCGTGAGTTCCTTGGCCAGGTACATGGCGATCTGGCGCGGCCGCGCGATGTTGGCGGGCCGCTTCTTGCTGTACATGTCCGCGACCTTGATGTTGTAGAAATCGGCGCAGGTCTTCTGGATGTTTTCCACGGAGATCTGGCGATTCTGCACGGTCAGCAGGTCCTTCAGCGCTTCGCGGGTGACATCGATGGTGATGTCCTTGCCGTGGAAGTTGGAGAAGGCCAGGATCTTGCGCAGCGCGCCTTCGAGCTCGCGCACGTTGGAGCGCAGGTGCTTGGCGACGAAGAAGGCGACTTCCTCGGGCACGCTCACGTTCTCGGCGGCGGCCTTCTTCATCAGGATGGCCACGCGCATTTCCAGCTCGGGCGGCTCGATGGCCACGGTCAGGCCGGAGTCGAAGCGCGAGATCAGGCGGTCGTCGATGCCGCTGATTTCCTTGGGGTAGGTATCGCTGGTGATGATGACCTGGGCCCGGTTGGCGATCAGCGCCTCGAACGCGTAGAAGAACTCTTCCTGCGTGCGGTTCTTGCCCGAGAAGAATTGAATATCATCGATCAGCAGCAGGTCGAGCGAGTGGTAGTAGCGCTTGAACTCGTCGAAGGCCTTGCGCTGGTACGCCTTGACCACGTCGGAGACGTACTGCTCGGCGTGGATGTAGCGGATGCGCGCGCGCGGGTTCTCCAGCAGCATGAAGTTGCCGATGGCGTGGATCAAGTGGGTCTTGCCCAGGCCCACGCCGCCATAGAGATACAGCGGGTTGTACGACTTGCCGGGGTTGTTGGCCACCTGGATGGCGGCGGCGCGCGCGAGCTGGTTGGCCTTGCCGGTGACGAAGTTATCGAACGTCAGGATCGGGTTCAGGCGCGAGCGCTCGTGCACCGTGTCGTTCTGCTGCTGGCCGCCCTGGCCATTGCCGGGATGGCCGCCCGGGTGATTGCCGGGGTGGCCGCCCTGGCCGCCGCCCGGCATGGGCTGCTGCGGCTGGGGCACGCGGTAGGAGCGGGCGCTGGCTTCGGCCGGGTCGAGCTGCGGCACGTCGATGTCGACCAGTTCGCCGACCATGCCGCCCATGCCGGCGCCCTGGCCGGCATGGCCCGCGTGGCCCGGATGAGCCGCCTGGGCCCCGGCGTAGCTGGCGGAGTAGGGCGCCTGCGCGCCGCGCTGGCCGCCCTGGCCGTTCTGGGCCGGCGCGGCGCCCTGGTGCATCGGGTTGCCGTAGCCGGGCTGCATGCCGGGCTGGCCGAAGTTCTGCGACAGCGGCTGGCCGGTGGGATAGCCGGGGCCGGCCTGCTGCGGCGCCATGCCGGGCTGGCCCGGCTGGCCGCCTTGCGGATAGCCGGCGGCGGCGCGGCCCGAGGCGGCGGGGTCGAGGACGAAGTGAACGCTGACGTTGGCCTCCCAGTACTCGCAGGCGAGCGCCGTGATGCGGCCGGAGAACTGGCTTTTCACCCAGTCGAGCTTGAAGCGGTTGGGCGCGGCAATGCGCAGCGCATGCGCTTCCTCGTCGAAGGCGACAGGCGCCAACGGCTTGATCCAGGTCTTGAACTGTTGCGGCGTCAGCTCGCGCTCGAGTTGCGCGGCTGCCGCCTGCCAGAAATCTTGCAT